>OZ244980.1:0-5232500 GCA_965223035.1 Hyphomicrobiaceae bacterium
CAGTATTTCGCTTATATCGAGGTGGCGCCCGAAAGCGGTATGTCGTCGATGACCAGCGTTGTTTGGTCCGGCTATACGGAAGTGGCGAATGCCAATCAGCATTTTGCCATGAAGCGGGTGACCAATCCGAGCGAGATTTATCCGGTGTTTCGTGAGCTGTTCGCGGCTTCCTCGTCCGGCAAGGAGGCGCGCGTATGACGATCGTTGCCAACAAGCCGCTGTTTACTGGCGCTGAGTGGAACTTCGAGCTGATCAACAAGACCTACGACGCCATTCGCGATATCGGCGTTGGGGAAATGGGCCTTGATATCTACAGCAACCAGCTCGAGGTGATCACCGCCGAGCAAATGCTTGACGCATACGCGTCGATCGGTATGCCGAATATGTATCGGCATTGGTCGTTTGGAAAGCACTTCGCGCGCGAAGAGGCGCTTTATCGCAAAGGCGCGCGAGCGCTCGCCTATGAGCTGGTAATCAACTCCGACCCCTGCATCAACTACATCATGGAAGAGAACACCATGACGATGCAGACGTTGGTGATGGCGCACGCAGCGATGGGCCACAACCACTTCTTCAAGAACAACTATTTGTTCAGGCAGTGGACCGACGCTACCTCGATTTTGGACTACCTGGCATTCGCCAAAGAGTACATCGCCGAGTGTGAACAAAGATTTGGATCCGAAAGGGTCGAGGTCGTGCTGGACAGCGCGCATGCGCTCATGAACCAGGGCGTCAGCCGTCATCCGGTGCGGCGGCGGACGCGCGAGCAGCTGCGCGAACGCGATCAGGCGCGACGCGAGCATGAGGAAGCCAGCTACAACGAATTGTGGCGGACGGTTCCGCGCTCGGCATTGCCCAAACCGCCGAACGACCCCAATCTGGGCGAATTGGAAAAGGAAAGCGACCAACTCAACTTGCCGCAGGAAAACATCCTGTACTTCCTCGAGAAGCACGCGCCGAAGCTCGATGAATGGCAGCGCGAATTGTTGCGCATCGTGCGCATGCTGGCGCAATACTTCTATCCGCAGCGCCAAACCAAGGTGATGAATGAAGGGTGCGCCACGTTTGTGCACTACGAGATTCTAAATCGGATGTATGAGAAGGGTCTGATCACCGAAGGCAGCATGCTGGAGTTCATGCACTCGCACTCTTCGGTGGTGTTTCAGCCGCGGTTTGACGACCGTTCTTTCTCGGGCCTCAATCCTTACGCGCTCGGTTTTGCAATGATGCGGGACATCCAGCGGATCTCGTTGGAGCCGACCGAGGAGGACCAGGAGTGGTTCCCGGATTTCGCCGGCAACAACGATCCGCTCGGCAACCTGAAGGAGGCGTGGGCCAACTTCCGGGACGATAGCTTCATCCAGCAGTATTTGTCGCCAAAGGTGATCCGCGATTTTAGGCTGTTCCACATCCACGACAGCTCGGACTCGCCGTTCGTGGAAGTGCGCACAATCCACGACGAGCAGGGCTACAAACGCGTCAGGCAATCACTCGCCAACCAATACGACGCCACGGCGCGAGATCCCGACTTGAGCGTGGTCAGCGCCGACCTTTCCGGCGGTCGGCGACTGACGCTGCAACACCGGGTGCGCAACGGCGTGCTGCTCGACAAGGAACAGTGCGAGCGCACGCTGCAGCACGTCGCGCATCTATGGGGCTATCGGGTCAAGCTGGCCGAGGTTGACACCGAGGCCGGTAAGACCTTGAAAGAGCATGAGGCACTGCCATTGCCATAGGCGTACGCGCGGTGCCTCCGGATCGCTGGCTCAAAGCCGACAATTAGCAGCCTGGCAGGACTAGATCATCGCGCCTTGAATCGGAACCGCAAAGCCGGTTCCGATTTAAGGCAGGTTGCTCTAGCGGCCATGCTGCAGCAGGAGGGAGCATGGCCGCATACGTGATCGCGGTTTGCCGGAGCGGTGGTCATACGTTTTCCAAGGCCGCGGTCGAAGGCATTCGGTTGCTTGAAGGATTGGGTGTGGAGGGCGATGCTCACGCCGGTACCACTGTGAAGCATCGGTCGCGCGTTGCGCAAGATCCCAGCCAGCCGAATTTGCGCCAAGTCCATTTGCTGCACGCTGAGTTGTTTGATGAGTTGGCGAGCGGTGGATTTGCGGTGACAGCAGGTGACCTTGGCGAGAACGTTACCACGCGCGGGATCGACCTGCTGCAACTGCCGCGCGGGACCCTGCTGTGGTTCGGCGCATCGGCCTGCGTCGAGATAACCGGCTTGCGCAACCCGTGCGCCCAGATCGAACGGTTTCAGACTGGGCTGCTGTCGGCTGTGCTTGATCGACGTGAGGACGGCGCTGTGCTGCGCAAGGCGGGGGTGATGGGAATCGTCCGCGCCGGCGGAGAGGTCCGCGTCGGAGATGCGATCGCGGTTGAATTACCTGCCGGTCCGCACCACGCACTGCAGGTGGTTTAGGTGTTGTTCTATAGCGTTTCAGTCTTCGCTGGAACCATCCCGCTCCCAGCCCGATGCCTCCACTCGTTCCTCAACTGGGCCACCCAGAACATCATGCCATTGGGTGGCGAGTGGAGGAATCGGGCTGGAGGAATGGTGAGTGGGAGCGGGATGGTACCAGCGATTCCGCCTCAGGCGGAGATGATTTAGGCGGGGAGCGGGACGGTTCCAGCCAGATTCGAAAAGCGCTACACTAGATCATCGCGCCTTAAATCGGAACCGCAACGCCGATTCCAATTGCGCCGGTTCCGATTTAAGGCGCAAAGATGATCGCACTTAAAGTGGTGAGCAACTTTCTGCCTTTAATCGGGATCGTTCCGCTTCCGATTAAAGGCAGGTTGCTCTAGCTCGACGGTTAGCGGATTATAGGAATACAGCCAGGCGTTGCGATCCTCGCCTTCCTGGCGATTGGCAAATGCGCTGCGCATCTCATCCTGTGATGGCAGGTGGAAAAGGCGCCGGTTGAAGGTCGATTGCTCGACCACGCGCGCGGTGCGGTCGACCCGATTGCGCTGATAGATCTGCAGGGCGTCTGGAACTGTGTCGGCCAGCTTGAGGGCTCGGGTCAGCACGGCCCCATCCTCGATCGCCATTGCCGCACCCTGGGCCAGGTAAGGCAGCGTCGGGTGAGCGGCGTCGCCCAAAATGGTGGCCCGCGCAGTGCTCCAGTTGCGGATCGGCGGTCGGTTATGCAGCGACCACCGAAAACACTGGTCGCGATCCGCGGCGTCGACGATGTTCTGGATCGACTGGTGCCAGCCGGCGACATCCGACTTAAGCCGTTCCCACGGAAACTTCATGGTCCAGGACTCTTCGGAGATGTCGTCCGATTCGATGCAGCCGACGAAGTTCAACAGCTGACCGCCGCGCAGATAGTAGCAGACGCAATGGCCGCCGGGGCCCATGAACACCGACATCACCTGCGGCAAGCGTGGTTCAGGCACCCGCTCGGTTGGCACAGTGATACGCCAGGCGCCGTCGCCGGTGTAGGTTGCGGGGACGTCGCCGGCAATTTTGGCACGCACGATCGATTTCAAGCCGTCCGCTCCGATCAACACATCGCCCCTGGCACGGGTGCCATCGTCAAAGTGCAGCTCGACGCCGCGATCATCTTCGGTGAAGCCAACGGCGCGATGATTGAGGTTGACGACGTCAGGCTTGAACGCGCAGGCCTTGGCCGCCAGGAAAGCGTGCAAGTCAGCCCGATGGATCTGATTGTAGGGCTGGCCATGCAGCCGCTCGTGCTCCTCGGCCAGCGAAAATCGGCTGATCTCTTCGCCGGTATCGTGCAGTCTGAACACGTAGGCACCTGGGCGCACGCCGACCCGCATGATGTCCTCGCGTAAGCCGAGATCGGCCAGCACATGCATGGCGTTGGCGCTGATTTGGATGCCGGCGCCGACCTCACCGAGTTCGGGGGCTTGCTCGTAGATCGCCACCTCGAAGCCCGCCTTCATCAGGCATGAGGCCGCGGCCAGGCCACCCATGCCCGCACCGGCGATCAGAATTCTGCATGTGTCCATTGTGTCGTCCGCTTTTGATCCGGCGCCCCAGTGAGGATGTCCGTGCGCAAAAGGTCGTGCGTCGGTCGTCCAAATTAATTCTTAAACGGCTCATTGCAGTCGGCGCAAGCAAGTGCGGTTTGCGCCCGACTGGAACCATCCTGATAGCCCAACCAGCTGGCCGATGGCGCGGTCCCGCGGGTAGCCGCCGGGAGGGGTGGCGGGCAGGTCAGCCGCCTCGGTCGGGGCGAAGATGATTTGGGCCATTGCTCCAGGCTATCGTTGTTAATCGGCTGGCAAGTCTCGAGCCGTTAAGCTCGGCCACGTCCGACTTCGCCAACCACGGCGGGTAATCCGGATCGAGCGGGAGAAAACTTTGTCCAGTCGGTTGGTCACGGCTCTTTGCGTTGGCGTTTTGGCGGCCTACGTCGTCCTTTTGGGAGCGCAGGTCGGGCGCGAGGACGGATGGCCGTTCGACGACCGCGGACGCCCGACTTATACCGATTTCATCGTCCTGTGGGGCGCCGGTCAGCTGACCCTTGAAGGCCGGCCCGCCGATGCTTACGACGTTCGCGCCCACACCGCGGCGATGAGCGACGAGCTCGGCCGCGATGTCAGCCCCATCGCGTTCGCCTATCCGCCGACCTTCCTGGCTGTCATTGCCCCTTTCGCCAAGCTCCCCTACCTGACCTCAATGCTGGTGTGGGCCAGCATTACTTTGGGCATTTACGCGTGGGTGCTGGCGCGCATCGTCGGCCGTCCTGAGGGCGCGATATGGATGTTGGCGCCGATTGTGACATTGGCGAATTTCAACGTCGGGCAGAACGGGTTCGTGACCGCGGCACTGCTCGGCGGCGGTCTCTTGTTGTTGCGAACTCGTCCAATTGTTGCCGGGGTGGTGCTTGGCGCGCTGTCGATTAAGCCGCATCTTGGTTTGCTGGTGCCGGTGGCGCTCATGGCAAGCGGAAATTGGCGGGCGTTTGGGGCCGCGGCGATCACCGTCACCGCCATGATCGGAGCTTCCATCGTGGCCTGGGGCGGCACGCCATGGCTGGGCTTTTTCGTCAGCCTCACCACCTTTGGGTCTGAAGTCGCATCGGATGCCTATAGCCTGTCCTATAAGCTGCAGTCGGCCTATGGTCTGCTGGTGACGTTGGGCCTGTCGCGCGAGCTGGCGTTGGGGCTGCACGCCATCTTCGCCGTGGCGGTGGCCGGGCTGGTGGCATGGATGTGGCGCAGCCGGGCAGCGTTCGAGCTAAAGGCGGCGCTGTTGGCCGTCGGCGCCGTGCTGACCAGCCCGTACGTGTTCATCTACGACCTCACCATGCTCGCCGTCGCCCAGGCGTTTCTTGTCGCGTATGGGCTGAAGGTCGGGTTCGGCCGTTGGGATGGGCTGGTCATCGTTGCGGTCAATGTCGTCTTGTTCGTCTTCGTGGCCGTGAAGCTGCCCACGGGGTTCGTCGCCGGCCTGCTGTTGTGCGCCTGGGTCTTGCTGCAAGCTAGATCAGACTGGATGTCGGTCAGCTGGGGCTGGCCGCAACTTGCTGGGCCAGGGACTGGGTATGGCGGCAGCCCGGGGGATCAGGCCATTGGACGCCGTTGAACCACGATTTTGACACCGCCGCGCATGCTTCTGCAGCCAGCTGCCCCTTGGCAGCAAGCCATTCCAGGCGCTATCACGCTGCGATCAGGTTCGTGGGGCATGCGCGGGTCACGGGCCTATGTCGAGTTCACCCCTGCGCCGAGGTTGATGGTCCATGCAAAAGATTAAGGTTGAGGGCACCGTCGTTGAAATGGACGGCGATGAGATGACCCGCATCATCTGGCAATTGATTAAGGACAAGCTGATCCACCCCTATCTGGACATCAAGCTCGAGTACTACGATTTGTCGGTACAGAAGCGGGACGAAACCAACGACCAGATCACCATCGATGCCGCCAATGCCACCAAGCTGCATGGTGTCGCCGTCAAGTGCGCGACGATCACGCCGGACGAGGGTCGGGTCAAGGAGTTCGGCCTGAAGGAGATGTGGCGATCGCCGAATGGGACGATTCGAAACATTCTGGGCGGGGTGATCTTCCGCGAGCCGATCATCTGCAAGAACGTGCCGCGGTTGGTGCCAGGTTGGACCAAGCCCATCATCATCGGTCGTCATGCCTTCGGCGATCAGTATCGGGCAACCGATTTCAAATTTCCTGGACCGGGGACTTTGACCATCAAGTTTGTCGGTGACGATGGCGGCGTGATCGAGCGCGAGGTGTTCAAGGCGCCAGGGGGCGGCGTGGCGATGTCGATGTACAACCTCGACCAGTCCATCATCGATTTCGCGCGCGCCTCCTTCAACTACGGACTGGCGCGCAAATATCCGGTCTATATGTCGACGAAGAATACAATCTTGAAGCAATACGACGGCCGCTTCATGGAGCTGTTTCAGGAGATCTTTGACAAGGAATTCAAGCGCGAGTTCGACCAGCAAGGGCTGACCTACGAACATCGGCTGATCGATGACATGGTCGCGGCCGCGCTGAAGTGGTCGGGGGGCTACGTGTGGGCGTGCAAGAACTATGATGGCGATGTGCAGTCCGATACGGTGGCGCAAGGGTTTGGCTCGCTCGGCCTGATGACGTCGGTGCTGATGACGCCCGACGGCAAGACGGTCGAGGCGGAAGCAGCGCACGGCACGGTCACCCGGCATTATCGCGAGCACCAAAAGGGGCGTGAGACCTCGACCAACTCGATCGCCTCCATTTTCGCCTGGACTCGCGGACTGGCGCACCGCGGCAAGCTCGACGACAACCAGGATCTAATCAAGTTCGCGCGGACGCTGGAAAAGGTGTGCGTTGAGACCGTGGAATCGGGCCATATGACCAAGGATCTGGCGCTGCTGGTGGGCGCCGATCAGACGTGGCTGTCGACAACCGGCTTCCTCGACACGGTCGACGAGAACCTGCAGGCAGCGATGGGCGCATGAGCTAGAGCAGCCTGCCTTAAATCGGAACCGGCTTTGCGGTTCCGATTTAAGGCGCGATGATCTAGCGCAGCAACCGCACGGACGCGGCCAGTCGACGCTGGTCGTGCGCCCACCATGGTCTGCCAACCGCATGACATGACCAGATTCACGCCCCTTAGATCATTTCCGCCTTAGGCGGATTAGCCGGCCGCCCACAATATCGTGATCGTGGCATCGGGTGGCCGGGCCGGGGAGCGGGATGGTTTCAGCCAACTCTGACACGCACAGGCGGGTTCAGCTGGCCGCTAAGCCGATCCGCGATGATCCCTCGGGCCGGCGACGCGGTGGTCCAGCTGGATCTTGAGCAGTGCCAGCGGCAAGCGGCACAGAGCCAGGCCGACAGTATTGCGTGCCCCTGCCAGTCGGATCGATCGACGGCGCCACCATAGATCAGCACACCGACAATAAGCTTGTTCGCCCGTCATGGGCGGCTATGCTGACAAACGAACCGTCAGCTCACGGGTGCCTTTGGATATAAGCGGTATATGCAGGGATGGTTAAGTTTGCAATCGTCGCGATCGGACTTGTGGCGGTGGCAGCGGTCGGTGCGGTGTTCGGCAACCTCTATCATGACAAGCTGTATCGCGTGCTGCGCATGTCGTGGCAAGAAGCGCTGATGGTGCGGGTGGTCGACGGCGACACGCTGCGCTGCGAGCGGCGACGGCTGCGGGCCTGTGACTACGATACGCCCGAGGCACGCCGGATCGTCGGTACGAGCGAGGAGCTTTATCGCCAGGGCTTAAAGGCGCGACGGCTGTTGCGGCGGCTGCTCCGGTCGAAACCTTGGCATGTCGATTATCTGTGGCAACAAGATAAGCACATTCGGCCGTTGGTGCGCATTGTCATCGACGGGAAATCCGCGGCCGATTGGTTGAAGCCGGTCGGACTCGCAGCGCCGATCGCCTGCCGACCAATCGGCGCGTCGTCGCGCTTAGATCCTTTCCGCCGATCGTGGAAGCGCCTCGCCGGCTGGCTCCCCCGACAGGCCGCCCCCACAAGCGTGCCGTTGGGTGGCCGGCTGGCAAACCGGAATGGTTCCAGCCCACGCCGAAACGCCTAAAGCTGTCCCACGCGCGCGATCTCACCGCTATCGCGCCTTGATCCGTGGGCCATCGTCCACTGCCAACGTTCAAATGCGGTTGCCGCGCAGCTCAGCAACCGGTTGCGATCGGCCGTAGCCAGCCGAGCGCCGCCAAGAGCGGAGCGTCACTGGCTCGGAGCAGGTAACTGTCCGCCGCGGCGGTGAGCCGAAGCGGATAGCCGGCAGGGAACGCCAGCGCGTCGCCCCGGCCCCAGTCGAACGTCTGCGCGCCGATGATCGAGTGCCCGCTGCCCGACATTACCGCAAGGATGGCGCTGGAGGTCGCCGCGGGGAGGGTCGCGGTGGCGCCGGCGTCCAGGCGCATGACATGCAAGCCGATGGTGGCCATCGCCGGTGGCGGCCGCCCAAGCTCGATCTCCCGGTAGCCCGGTGCCAGATCCTGAGCGGCGGCGAGGTCGGTCGCGATGTCCGCGAACGCGAAACGTGCCGGCGACAGCGGGTCCGTTGCCCGCACTTGCTCCAGGCCATCCGGGTGGTGCTCGAAGAACATTGGATTCAAGAGCTGGACCGTTGGAACATCTAAGACGTCCATCCAATACGCGTCGGCGGAGCTTTCGTTGGCGTGAGCGTGCCAGCACCAGTTGGGTGTCAGCAGCACATCGCCCGGCTCCATCGGAATCTTGACGCCATCGACGACGGTGAAGGTGTTGGGCGCGGTATCGAGCACCAGCCGCAGAGCGTTGGCGGTATGGCGATGGGAACGGGCCACTTCGCCGGCTTTGACCATTTGATAGGCCGCGACCAGCGTGCGCACGGTGGGATAGTGGTTGTGCGGAATCGGATTGACCAAAATCAGGTTGCGGCGCTCGGCCAGCTCTGTGTTGACAAAGCGGGCGGCTGAGGTCAGTGCCGCCTTGGCCGGATGGTAGGGCCAATGGGCAGGCAGGAAGCCGGCCTTGGGGCTGGGCCACAGCGATGGCTCCTTTTTCGCCCAGCCATTCTCGATGCTCAGTTGCGGCAGTAGCGCATAGATCTCCTCAAGACTGCGAGCCGCTTCAAACTTCGTCGCCGCAATGGCGGTCATGACGATCACCTCCAAATTGCCGGCGGCTGCGTTCGTAGCTCTGCGTTGGACCGCCGAGATGGGAAGAGAGCAGCATGTCGCGGCCGTCTCGGCAAGCTGCTTGCCGGCTGATAGCCCGGGGCGTGCTTCCGGCCACGTGTGGCCAAAGGGTAAGCCGTGATGTGCCTTTTGGGTCACTTCCGTTGCCGGTCGTGCCACGTTAAGCTTTCACGAATGGGTCGGGAAGTTCTTAGGTCATGCTCTCACAACAATTGATCAACGGGCTGATGCTCGGTGCGTCCTATGCGCTGGTGGCGATCGGCTATACGTTGATATTTGGCACACTGAGATTGTTGCACTTTGCCCACGGTGAAGTGTTCATGTTCGGTGCTTTTTTCGGGCTGCACATCGTGCTGGCGGTGAGCGGGGCCAATATCTACGTCGCGATCGTCGGTGCGATGATCGGCACCGGTCTGTTGGGCTTCTTAATCGCGTTGCTGGCGGTTCGTCCGGTGAGCAAGGACTATCCGCTGGCACCGCTGATCTCGACGATCGGCGTGACGATCGTGTTGCAGAATGTCGCGGTCAGCTTGTTCGGCGGCGCGCAAGTCGCGTTTCCGGAGAAGATCGATCCGGCCCTCTATCACATCGGCGATCTCACCATCAGCAGCGTGCAAATCTTCATTCTGGTGGTGGCCTTGGTGCTGATGGTTCTGTTGTGGTTGCTGATCTCGCACACCAAGCTTGGTCGCGCGATACGTGCAACCGCGGAAAACCACGAAACCGCGCAGCTGCTCGGCGTCGACGTCAACCGCATGGTGTTGATCGTGTTTGTGCTGGCCTCCTGCCTGGCCGGCGCTGCCGGCGTGCTTGACGGGGTGAAGAATTCCAACGTGTCGCCGTTCATGGGGTTGGAGGTGGCGGTCAAGGCGTTGGTGGTGATGTTGCTCGGCGGCCTCGGCAATATTCTCGGCGCGATGGTCGCCGGCGTCCTGTTGGGCATGATCGAGGTGCTGTCGGCCGCTTACATCGGCACCTCGATGCGCGATTTCATGACTTTCGCGTTGCTGATTGTCATACTGCTTTACAAGCCGACCGGACTCTTTGGGTCCAGCGTCGTACGCGACTGATCGGGGGCTGACCGCACGATGTTGGATGGTTACACCGAGTCGATTCTCGTCTTTCTCGGAATAAATCTGATTGCCGCCTTCAGCTTTTATGCGCCGTTCATGACGGGGCAGGTATCGCTCGGCCAGGCGGGGTTCATGGCGGTTGGCGCCTATGCCTCGGCTATCTTTACCACGCGGCTCGGACTGCCATTTCCGGTCGGGTTGGGGATGGGCGCGCTGATCGCGGGCGTGATCGGCGTGATGGTCGGCTTCCCCGCACTGCGCATCAAAGGCATCTATCTATTGCTGCTGACGCTGGGGTTTCAGCAAATCATCCAGGTGATCGCGTTGACCTGGCCGTACACCGGTGCCGCGGACGGCTTTCAGGGCATCCCCTATCAGGCCAACACCTTCTCGTACGTGTGGACGATCGTGCTGTTGGTGCTGGTGTTCTTCTGGTGGCTGGAGCGGTCGAGCTTGGGCCGTGCGATGACCGCGATCCATACCGATGAGGACGCCTCGGAGGTGATGGGAATCGACATCGTCCGGGTCAAGCTGTTCGCGTTCGGCTTGGGCGCGGCGCTGGCGGGCGTCGCCGGATGCCTTTACGCGCATTTCACCACCTACGTCGATTCCAATTCGTTCGACATCTTGCTGTCCGTGCAGCTGCTGATGTTTGTCGTGTTCGGCGGCGGGACCGTGTTCTTGGGCCCGGTGGTCGGGGCCGTTATCCTGACGCTGCTGCCGGAGTTTCTCAGACACTTGCGCGATTGGATGGAAATTATCCCGGAAGCGTGGACGCAAGACGAGCCGTGGAGCGGGATCTACGAAAGGGCCTATGAGTGGCTGGATTTTGAGAACGAGAAGCGGCTGATCGTTTATGGGTTGGTGCTGATCGTGATGATGATCTGGCGACCGCAGGGATTGGTCAGCCGCGATACCTTCCGACGCAGAGCGCGGCCGGACAAAGGTGAAGCGGTGGCATGAAGCGATGATGAGCGATTCCAGTAGCATAGACGCCAGCGGGATGGCTTCGCCGGGAACCGACCGCGCAGCAGGCCCACACGGTGAGGTATTGCTGTCGCTGGTTGGACTGACCAAACGGTTCGGTGGATTTACCGCCCTCAACGATGTGTCGATCGACGTGCGAAGCGGCGAGATCCATGCCGTGATCGGCCCCAACGGTGCAGGCAAGACAACCCTGTTCAATCTCGTCAGCGGTATTCTGCGTCACGACGGCGGTCGCATTCTGTTCGAGGGCCAGCCAATCGACAGGTTGCGGCCCTATCAGCGGACGCTGCGCGGCGTCTCCCGCACGTTTCAGAACATCCGGCTGTTTCATGGCATGACGGTTCTAGAGAACGTCATGGTGGCCCAGCACGGCCGCCATTACCCGTCAATCACAAGCAGTTTTGCCAGCGCGATCTTGGGCCGCGGCGCCAAGAACGAGCGGATGAAGGCGGTCGCCCGCGACTTGCTCGCGTTTGTGGAGCTGGAGCGTGCGGCGGACGCGAAAGCGACGGATCTACCCTATGGCCAACGCCGGTTGCTGGAAATCGCGCGCGCGCTGGCCACCGAGCCCAAGCTGATCTTGTTGGACGAGCCGGCGGCCGGCATGAATCCGCGCGAGACGGAAGGCCTCGACAAGCTGATCTCCAAGCTGTCGGGGCTCGGAATCACCACGCTGCTGGTCGAGCACGACATGAATTTGGTGATGGGTATCTCGGACCGCGTCACGGTTCTCAACTTCGGCGAGAAGATCGCCGAGGGCTTGCCGGAGGAGGTCCAGAACAACGAGGAGGTGGTCGCCGCATATCTGGGGACCGACGATGAGATCTAAAGCCTGTCGGCGTCAGTTGGAACCTTCCCGCTCTTCCAGCCGCTCCACCTTAAGGCGCAAAGATGATCTAATGGCACGATGATGCCGATGGCGGCGTGGGAGTGGAATGGTTCCACCTCACACCGAAGCGCTCGCATGAGATCAATCGCGCTTGCGAGCAAGCGGCAAGCTCACACCATGGAGAAGCCGCCGTTGACGCTGATCACCTGGCCGGTGATCCAGCTGCCTTGATCGGAGGCCAGCAGCGCAACCAATGGCGCCACGTCGTCGGGCTGACCCAATCGCCTGAGCGGATAAAACCGGGTCAGCTTGTCACGGTTGGCCTCCAGCCATTCCGGATCATGGCCGGTTTCCACCAGTCCGAGCGCGACCGAGTTCGCGGTCGTTCCAAACCGGCCCATCTCCTTGGCCAAGGATTTCATCAAAGCGATCACGCCGGCGCGTCCCGCCGCGGCGATGGCGAGACCGGACTCGCCGACCCGCGAGGAATCGCCCATCAGCGAAATGATGCGCCCGTGGCCGCTCGCCGACAGCCGTGGGCCAGCCGCATGGCAGCAGTTGATCGCGCCCAATAGACAGACGTCCAACTGCCGCCGCCACTCCTGCGGCGTGGTGTCAGCGAAACGCTTCCTGATGACGAGCCCCGCGTTGTTGATCAGGATATCGAGCCCGCCCAGCTGTGAGGCGACGCGGTCGACCATGTGCCGAACCTGGTCGAGGTCGGCAATGTCCGCGCGGCATGCGATCGCGCGGCCGCCAGCCGCTTCGATCTCCGCCACCACCGTCTGGGCCGCGTCGGCGGCGCTGTGGTAATTGACCGCGACCGATGCGCCCTCGGCGGCCAACGTCAGCGCAATTTCCCGACCGACGTCGCGCGCGGCGCCGGTGACCAGCGCTACCCTGCCCTCGAGCCCGAGTTTCATGCTTCATCTCCCTCAGTGTGAGACTTGTCTGTGCGCGCCGTGGCGGCGGCAATCAAGCGATACAAGCGCTCCGGTGTGACGGGTAATTCGTTAACCTCAACACCCAGCGGCGCGAGCGCGTCGCTGATCGCGTTGGCGATCGCTGCCGGCGCGCCGATGGTGCCGCCTTCGCCCATGCCGCGATAGCCGCCAAGGGTGGGGGATCGGGTATCCAGGTGCACGACCTCGATGTTCGGCACCTCGCCGGCGCCTGGCACGACATAGTCGACCAGCGACGCCGATAGGATCTGGCCAGAGGCATCGTAAACCACCTCCTCGGACAATGCGACGCCGACGCCCTGGGCCACGCCGCCGTGCACCTGGCCGTCGACGATGGCGGGATTGATGAGTTGGCCACAGTCCTCCGCCACCACGTAGCGCTTGAGCGCCAAGGTGAATGTGTTTGGATCGATCTCCAACGTGGCGATGTGCGTCGCTGCTGAGGTGGTGCCGAACACCGGATCGTAGGTCCCGGTCGCTGTTAGCTCCTCGCGGTAGCCTTGCGGCAGGCGGCCCATCTCGAGATAGACCGCCCGGGCCAGCTCCTTGAAAGTGAGCGTGCGATTGCTTCCCTTAACGCTGATCCGGCCGCCCTCGGCATCAAGTTGATCCGGCGTTGTTTCGAGCAAATGTGCAGCGGCGCGCAGGATCTTGGCGCGCAGCTCGCCGCCGGCGATGCTGGCCGCACCAGATGCCAACACAGCGCCGCGACTGGCGTAGGTTCCCGTGGCATTCGGCACGGCGGCGCTGTCGCCGACGACGATACGGATGTCACGGATGTCGGCGCCGAGCTGATCGGCCACCACTTGCGCGAGCGTGGTCTCGTGTCCCTGACCATGGGTCGCGATACCGAACGCAGCGGTGATGCCGCCGTTTGCATCGATCGATAGCTTGGCGGTCTCGGTCCCAGTATTGATGGGCATGCCCGGTGCCACGGCGATGCGGGAGCCCAGGCCGGTCAGCTCTGCATAGCTGGCGAGGCCGATGCCGAACCAGCGGCCCGCCGCCCTGGCGCGGGTTTGCTGTTCGCGCAGGCCCGCATAGTCGATGCGCGCGCAGGCCGCGTTCAAACACCCGATAAAGCTCGCGTTATCCCACACGATGCCAGACGCCGCCTTATAGGGTAGTGCATCGTCCGTCACCAGATTACGCCGTCGCAACTCGCATGGATCGAGGCCAAGGCGACGCGCGGCCATATCGATCAATCGCTCCATCACGAAGGTCGAGATCGGCCGGCCCACGCCACGGTAGGCGCCGGCCGGCGCCTTCGCGGTTGCCACCGCCCGCACGTTTCCGCGATAGGCGTCGATGCGATAGGGTCCGGGTAGGAAACTGGCCACCTGCACCGGCTCCAGCCCGGCTGTCCAGGGGTAGATTGAGTAGGCACCGACATCACCGATCACGTCAGCCGTCAGCGCCAGGATGGTGCCATCGTTGTCGACGCCCAGCTCAGCCTCGACGACCTCGTCGAAGGCCTGGCCGGTGGTGGTCAGATCCTCCAGCCGGTCCGAGGTCCATTTCACCGGGCGTCGAAGTTTGCGTGCGGCAGCGCAGACCAATAGCTCTTCGGGATAAAGCGACGCCTTGCCCCCGAAACCGCCACCGACGTCCGGCGCCACGACCCGGATCTGGGTTCCGCTCAGGCCAAGCGCTTCGATCAACCCATTGCGGATGATGCCCGGCACCTGGGTCGACGAATATAGCGTCAGCTCGCCGCGGCCGGCATCGAACTCGGCCAGGTAGCTGCGGTTCTCAATAGCGGTCGGCGTCTTGCGATGCATGCGAAAGCGGCCGGCAACCCGCAGATCGGCGGCGGCCATCCGGGCGTCGACCTCGCCGCGCTCGAATTGGCGGGCGACGATCACGTTGGTGCCGGCGGCTTCGTGCAGCAACGCCGCGCCGGGTCGCGCCGCCAGCTCGGGATTGTTGACCGGTGCCAGCGGTTCAAGCTCGATGTCGATCAGCTCCGCGGCGTCCTCCGCCAGATAGCGCGACGTGGCGATAACGGCAGCCACCGGCTCCCCAACGTACCGGACCTTGCCGACGGCCAGTGGCAGCAGCGGCGTCGCGTAATATCCCTTCATGCGCGAGACGGCAGACACCGGCTCGATGGTTCCGGCCAGATCGTCGGCGGTGAGCACGGCGACGACACCGGGTGCGGTGGCGGCGGCGGCGCAGTCGATGGCGATGAGCTTGGCGTGCGGCAAGTCGCTGCGGCGAAAAGCGACGTGCACCAGTCCTGGTCGCTGCAGGTCGTCGACGAACCGACCGTGACCGGTCAACAGGCGCCGGTCCTCCAGCCGGTGCACGCGCGCGCCCACATGCTTTGGCCGCAGCGGATTGCTGATGTCGATCGGGTCGGGCGGTGGCCGATCGTCGGCAGCCTTAGTCATAGGCCTCGGCCCCCTTGCGCAAGCCGGCCCATTGATCGGCGTCGTGCCCGCAGATGATGGTGGCGCCGCCAGCCTCGATGCGCCGTACCTCGGCGAGCGAAGTGGTCAGTAGCTCGGCATTCCAGGTGTTGCGTGGAACGATGTCACGGTCATAGCAGGCGCGAACGCTCACCGTATCGCCCGCCAGCAAGAAGCTGCCGCTGCGATCGAGTTCAACGAGGCCGCCGATCGAACCCGGCGTGTGACCCGGCAATGGGATGAGGACGATGCGGCCATCACCGAACAGGTCGCGTTCGCCCGCCACCAGGTCCATCGGCAGCGGGTGATCCCACTCGGCGGCCAGGTAGCCGCTGGCGGCGGCATTGTCGGCGCGTGCCGCCGCAACCTCGCGTGCGTGGACGAGCACGGTCGCCTTGGTGAAGAACGCGTTACAGCCGCAGTGGTCGGGATGCAGGTGCGAATTCACCACGACGTCGATGTCCTCGGGCGCAAGGTCTAAGCCGGCCAGCCCAGCCAACACGTGATCACCCGGCCGCATGATCGGTGTCATCAGTTTGGCCAGACCACCCCAACGGGTCTGCGCGTCCTCGGCCGTGGTGGGGTGGCACCCGGTGTCGAACAGCACGTTGGCCTGGCGATGTCGAAGCAATGCGCTCGTCACCGGCAGTTCGATCGTCTCGCTCCGGTCCTCGGTCGGCAGAAAGATGGATTTGCGCATTTTCAGCCGACCGCCGGAAAGCAGATGCATTTTCATGGTGGATCCTTCTCACCAGTGTCTTGCGTGGACCCGCCACCGATGACGGCGCGCACGGCCCGCACGATGTTCTGGTAGCCGGTGCACCGGCACAGATTGCCTGAAAGGCCAACGCGGATGTCTTCGTCGCTGGCCAGCGGATACTTACGGATCAGATCGGTGATCGTCATCAGCACGCCCGGCGTGCAGAAGCCGCATTGCAGGGCATGGTGCTCTTGAAACGCACGCTGAAGCGCGTTGAGCTGGTCGATATCGCCGAGGCCCTCCACCGTCTCCACCGTCGCGCCGTCGGCCTGCACGGCGAACATCAAGCAGGCGCGGGCGCTGTCGCCATTGACCAGAACGGTGCAAGCGCCGCACACACCATGCTCGCAGCCGACGTGCGTGCCGGTCAGGCCGAGCGTGTGGCGCAGCAGGTCGCTCAGCAATAGGCGCGGCTCGACCGGCAGCTCGTGCAGTTGGCCATTGACAGTGACCGAGATGATGGGCCGCTGCACCGGCATATCAGCGTGCTCCTTCGGCCGAGCGTCGCCACGCGGTTGCCACGACGCGGGCGGCAAGCACGCCTGCCAGGTGCCGGCGGTAATCGGCCGAGGCATGAAGATCGGTATTCGGGTCGATGCCGTCCCGCACGGTCGCATCGACCTTGGTCAGCAGCCCGGTGTCGATACTTTGGTCGGTGAGCAACGCTTCCACCGCCGGCATCCGCGTCGGCCGATCGCCAACCCCGATCAAGGCGAGGTGGGCCGCGGCAACGCGTCCATCGCGCTGAACGATGGTGGCCGCAGCGGCCGCCAACGCGAAGTCCCCATGGCGCCGGGCCACCTCCTCAAACGCCCAGCCCTCGCCAGCGCGCAGCTTTGGCAGCCGCACCTCTACGATCATCTCGTCGGGCGCAAGGCTGGTGGTCAGGGCCGCGCGGAAAAACCGTTGCGCCGGCTCGACGCGCGCCCCGCTGATCGATTGGAGCGCGATCTCGGCGTCCAGCAGGCAGGCCAACATCGGCCATTCCGCCGCCGGGTCCGCATGCGCCAAGCTGCCGGCGATGGTGCCGCGATTGCGGATCGCGAGATGGGCGACGTGCGACATCGCCGCGCTGACGACCGGCACATGGCGGGCGATGATGGGGGAGGTCTCGACCGCGAAGTGGCGGGTCAGCGCCCCGACGCGGATCTGATCACCGCTGTCATGGATGTAAGCCAGTCCGGCCAGCCGGTTGATGTCGATCAGCTTAGTCGGCCGTGCCAGGCGGAAGTTCAAGATCGGCACCAGGCTCTGACCACCGGCGAGCAGCTTGGCCTCGCCGTCGGCGCCGAGGCTGGCCAGCGCGTGCTCGACCGTCGTGGCGACCAGGTAATCGAACTGCGCCGGCTTCATCGCCCTTGTCTCCGGTTTGAAGCATCGTGACAGGCCATTGCCGCGCGCCGCCGGTGCGCTTCGCTTGCAAGTGTGCCGTCAACCCCGCGCGTAAGGCAAGCTACCGCATCGACCGCGCTCGCAGGCCGGTGGCGATAGTTTCAATCGTACCCGTCAATCGCGCCCGCCGGCTGCCGTCGGGCGCATCAGTGGGGCGAGCGCCGCGCGCAGTTCAGGCGGTAGCGGGACCGGCCGGTTGGTGACTCGGTCGACATAAACATGGATGAAATGACCTTGAGCCGCGGCGATCGTGTCGTCGTCGCGGAACAGGCCAACCTCGTAGCGCACGCTGGAATTGCCGATATGGGCCACACGCAGACCGGCGTGCACGATCGACGGAAAGGCGATCGGGCTAAAATAGCGGCACGTGGTCTCAACCACCAGCCCGACCACCTGGCTCTGCTCGATGTCGAGTACACCCTTCAGCATCAAATACTGATTCACCACGGTATCGAAGTACGAATAGTAGACGACATTGTTCACGTGTCGGTAGACATCATTATCCATCCAGCGCGTGGTGATGTCCTGGAAGTATGCGTAATCGGTGCGTTGATGCGGCTCAGGGCGGTGGCTCATGGCAGGCGGTCTCTTTTGCTGGCCCTTACGGTCGACGGGGCGCACGGCGTTCCATTGGGGTTGGAGGTGTTCGGTGCCGTCCATCGGTATTCGCAGCTGCAGCATGATGCAAGTGAGCGAGCCTTGCCAACCTGACCGTGCGATGGTTCCATGCCGCCGAAAGAGGCACCGTGGCGTACGGGGCGCTGAGCTGAGCTGAGTGGAGAAGTGAATGACGATTTTGCGCGTGAGCGATCTGCGCGCCGGCTACGGTGAAATCGAGGTCTTGCACGGGATCAGCTTGGAGGTCGAAAAAGGCGAGATCGTTGCCCTGATCGGCGGCAACGGCGCCGGCAAAACGACGATGCTGAAGACGATCTCGGGACTGATCCGCGCCCGCTCCGGTCGCATCGAGCTGGAAGGCAAAGAGATCCAGCGCTTGTCGGCACACAAGATCGTCAACCTGGGCGTGACCCAGGCGCCGGAGGGGCGGGCCATGCTGACTCGCATGACCGTGTACGAGAACCTTCAGATGGGCGCCTATTCGCGCTCCGATGCCGAGGTTGGTTCGGACATCGATGCGATGCTGGAGCGGTTTCCGGCGCTGAAGGCGCGCTCGAGCCAACCGGCTAGCGTGCTGAGCGGGGGTGAGCAACAGATGTTGGCGATCGCGCGCGCGCTGATGGCCCGGCCACGACTGTTGCTTTTGGATGAGCCGTCGCTGGGTCTAGCACCAAAAATCATGGTCGAGATCTTCCGCATCGTGCATGCACTGCGCGACGAAGGGATCACCATTTTGCTGGTCGAACAGAATGCGCGAAGCGCACTCAGGTTGGCCAACCGTGCGTACGTGTTGGAGCGCGGCAACGTGGTGTTGTCGGGAACCGGGGAGGCGTTGCTGACCAACGAGCAGGTCCAGCATATGTATCTCGGCCAGCAGGCCGGTGAAGCGCAGCCGGCGACGGGTTGAGGGGCGCTCAATCGAAGGTGTAGACACCGGTCGAGAAGCTGACCTTCAGCGCGAACGTGCCTTCGCTGACGCGCCAGGGCATGATGCGGAAGGTGCGAAAACCGAGCTTGTGAAACGGGTCGTTATTGGCAATCTCGGTCGCCGCCTCCAGCGATGGCGCGCGGTAGATGATGAGGCCCGATCCGGTCGGAGTATCATCGGGTCCCAGAAATGGGCCGGCGGCAAACATGATGCCCCGTCGCTCAAGGTCGTATTGATATTGCAGGTGCTGGTCGCGAGCGGCGTTTCGGTCGCCCGGTGGTGGTCCGTCAACCGGCTCTGTAAAGATGACAAACAGCTTCTTGTTCAGCCTGTTCGCGGCGTGTGCCGGCTGGCCTTCCGACATGGTCCACCTCTATTGACGACGTACCCGTTGGTTGACACGGCCAGGCGAAGGTCGCGGTCGGCGTCGATCACCCATGGGACGACATCGATTGGGCTTCACGCATGGCTTCGAGACGCGCGTGTGCGAGAGATGTGCGCTCAGCCGTGCAGGCCTTTAGCGATGATCTCCTCGCAGCGTTCGTTGCGCTCCGCCAGCACCAGCCCATGCATCGCGCGCCGTATGTCCGGGGTCGGTGCGTCCGCCAATCCCCAGCGGCACGGACCGAAATTGTTCCAATAATCAGGTCCATGCCACGGGTAGTCGTCATCGACGATCTGCGTCATGCCGGTGGTGTACTCGGTGACGAACCCGTTGGGCTCGACAAAATAGGAGAACACGTTGTCTCCGGGGCCATGCCGACCGATTCCCCACGCGACATCGAAGCCGCTTTGGCGTAGCCGACCGGCGCCGCGCAACAGGCCCTCGACTGCGGGCAGCTCGTAGGCGATATGATTGAGGCTGGCGCCCTCGGCGCGGGCCAAGGCGATGCTGTGGTGGTCCGAGCAACAGCGCAAAAAGTCCATGATGACCGTAGTGTCGGAGAGACGGAAACCAAGCACATCTTGGAAAAAGGCCATCTGTTCATCATAGCGCGCGGCGTTGATGACCACATGTGACAGGCGCTCGGGCCGGGAGCCATCCTGCTCGACGGCGGAATGGTTGGCGACATCGGCGGATACCGAAACCGTCTGGCCTTCCGGAGAGCGCAGCGCGAATCCATAGCCGCCTCCGGCCGCCTCCGGCAGCTGATGCGGTGTGTCGAGCACCTCGGCGCCGAGCGCGGTGGCGCGGGCGTGGATGGCATCCACCGCGGCGCTATCCGAGGCGGCGAAATTGATGGATTTTAAGGCGGAGCGCGGCGCCTGGTGGAGGCCGAGCAGGTGATGATCGCCGCCGGACCCTCGCAGATAGATGCTGCCGGCGTCGCGCGACACTTCCGTCAGCCCCCAGACCTCGCGATAAAATGCGTTGCTCGCTGCCAGATCGCGGACCGCCAAATCGATGCTTCTGAGCCCGGTTGCTGGTGCTTGGGTCATCTGTTCACTCCACCCGTTGTAGCGCCCGGTGGGCCTGGTTCAGGCGCGGGCTCTCGTGCTGGTCGTGCTGGTCGTTCTGGTCGGTCGGTGCTTCGTCCGCCTCGCCTGTCGCCACACCGGCGTGCGGCTCATCGCTCAAGCGCCTGCTACGCCAGCCTGGTCGGCAAGCTGCGGCATAGCCGCCATAGTTTAGGGCGCTCCGCTTGACTTGCACAGAGGCTTGTTATCGTATCGAACGCCTCGGCTGCTGTCATGCATCGGCCTGCCAACCGGCACAAGGCAGATGGTCCGATGTATCGAGTCTTCCGCAGCGCTCAACACTGTTGCTGATAGCCCATGAAGCCTCCACGATTCGAATACGCAGCGCCGACAACTGTTGCCGAGGCGGTGGCCATGCTGGCCCAATCCAATGGCGGCGCCAGATTGATGGCCGGTGGGCAGAGCCTGATGCCGCTGTTGGCGTTTCGTCTGGCCGCGCCGGAATTGATCGTTGATCTCAAGCGCATTCCCGACCTTGATCGGATCGAGATCGGCAGCGATGGCATACGGCTCGGGGCCAAGGTGCGCTGGGTCGATATCGAGACCGATGGGCGGCTGGTGCATGCGCATCCGCTGTTGGCCGCTGCCGTCGCGGACGTCGCCCACTATCAGATCCGCAACCGCGGCACCGTCGGCGGTAGCCTGGCCCACGCCGATCCCGCTGCGGAGATGCCGGGAATTGCCGTCACCTGCGACGCGACCATCGTTGCCGTCGGCGTCAGGGGTGAGCGGACGATCAAGGCGGGGGACTTCTTCTTGGGCCCGCTGCAAACGACGCTTGAGCCCGATGAGTGTATTACCCACGTTAGTTTGCCGGCATGGCCGGCGGGACGCCGCTCGGCGTTCTTGGAGTTCGCTCGACGGCGCGGCGATTTTGCGATGGCCGGCGTGGCGACATTTTACGATCCCGATGACGCGGGCCGGGCAGCCAATGTGCACATCGGCGTTATCGGCATGGGCGACAAGCCGGCGCGGCTCCTCAAGGCCGAGGCCGCGTTAGAAGGGCGCGTGGTCGACGAGGATGCGATTATCGCAGCCGCCGCTGCGGCCAAAGCCGAGGTTAATCCGTTCGGCGATATTCATGCCGGCCCGGACTATCGCCGCGCGCTGGTCGGCACATTGTTGGAGCGTGCACTGCGCAAGGCCGCTGGTTAAATCCGGCATCCGCAGCCACCGATCCGCTTCCTTAGAAGGCAAGCCGCCATGCAGGTTCAATTCACAGTCAATGGCCAACCGATCTCGGTCGAGGTGGAGCCGCGTACGACGCTGGCCGATTGTCTGCGCGAACAGCTTCGCCTAACAGGCACGCACTTGGCTTGCGAACACGGCGTGTGCGGCGCGTGTACGGTGATTGTCAACGATCATGCGGTGCGATCGTGTTTGATGCTGGCGGTCCAGGCCGAAGGCGACTCGGTGGTGACGGTGGAGGGGCTGTCCAATGACGATAGTTTGACGCCGTTGCAGGCGTCGTTCCGCAAGCACCATGCCCTGCAATGCGGGTTTTGCACGCCAGGCATGATCACGACGGCGCATGCGCTGCTGACGCATGAGCCGAATTGCGATGCGGACCGCGTGCGAGAGGTGTTGTCCGGCAACCTGTGCCGTTGCACCGGCTACATTCCGATCGTGGAGGCCGTGCTCGACGCCCGCGCGACGTATGGCGGAGCCAAATCATGAGCAGCGTCAATACGCTCATTGGTCAGCCGATCGAGCGGGTCGAGGACCTGCGGTTGCTGCGCGGGCGGGGCACCTTCGTGGCGGACGTGGTGCGCGGGAATATGGTTTACGCGGTGATCGTGCGCAGCGCGATTGCGCATGGCCGTTTGAACGCCGTGGATGCCGCGGCCGCGTTGGCGATGCCCGGTGTGCATGCCGTGATCACGGCGACAGATCTGGGAGAGCCGGTGCCGCGCGTGCCACTGCGATTGCAGCCGCTGCCGCAACTGCAGCCGTTCCATCAGCCGATGCTGGCCAAGGACAAGGTGCGCTATGTTGGTGAGCCGGTTGCCGTGGTGATCGCCGAATCCCAGGCGATCGCTGAGGACGCGCACGATCAAGTCGTGCTCGATATCGAGCCGTTGCCGCCGATGACCGATTGGCACAGCGCGCAGGCGGCGCCGTCATTGTTGTTCGAGGAGCATGGATCCAACGCGGCGCTGACATGGCATGCTGCGCGCGGCAATTGTGACGAGGTTTTTGCAACAGCGCCCTACCGACGTAAGGAACGGCTGTATGTGCAGCGGCATGCAGCGATGTTCATGGAGCCGCGCGGATTGGTGGCGGAATGGGATGCCGGGGCCGGCCAACTCACCGTGTGGGGCGTCGCCAAGGTGGCTTGGACCAACCGCCGGATTCTCGCCACCGCGCTGGGGTTGGCGGAAAGCGCGGTGGAGATGATCGAGGTCGATGTCGGCGGTGGCTTCGGCTCGCGCGGGGAGTTCTACCCCGAAGATTTTTTGATCCCGTTTGCGGCCAAGCATCTCGGTCGACCGGTCAAATGGATCGAGGACCGGCGCGAGCATCTGATGTGCGCCAACCATGCGCGCGAGGCGACCTGCGAGATTGAGATCGCGGCTGATGGGACGGGTCGCATTTTGGCGCTGCGCGCGCAGGCTTGGAACGATAACGGGGCCTACCTACGCACCAACGGTTCGGTCGGGCCGCGCAATATCGCGCAATTTGCTTCCGGCCCCTATCGGATCCCGCACATCGATTTTAAGACGACGATGTTGGTCACCAACAAGACGCCGACCGGGACCTATCGCGGTCCGGGGCGGTTCGAGGGGGATTTTTTCCGCGAGCGGATGATCGACTTGATGGCCAAAGACCTCGGCTTGGATCGGGTCGAGGTGCGCCGGCTGAACCTCGTTACGGATGCCGAGATGCCCTATCCGTTGGCAACCATCACGCCTTACGATAGCGCCACCGAACTCGACAGCGGCGACAATCCGGCGGTGCTCGATCGTTGTCTGGAAGCGTTCGGCTGGTCGGAGAAGGCACGGCTACAAGGTCAGTTGATCGACGGTCGCTACCACGGATTAGCGGTGGGATGTTTCATCGAAGGTGGCGCGGCCGGGCCATCGGAAGATGCGCGAATGGTGCTTGACGGCGATGGCGCGATCACGGTCTACCTGGGTTCGGCCTCGGTGGGGCAGGGGATCGAGACGATCATGGCGCAAATCGCGGGCGATGCGCTTGAGCTTCCATTCGACCGGTTCCGGGTCCTGCATGGCTCAACCGATATGGTGCGCGAGGGCTATGGTTCGTTTCATTCCCGCTCGACGGTGATGGGCGGCGGCGCCATTTTATTGGCTGCGGCGGCGCTGAAGGCCAAGGTCCGTGAGACGGCGGCTCAGCTGATGGGTTGCACCGCCGATGACGTGGTGATCGACGGCGACGCGGTCAGCGGGCCGGGTGGCACAACGCTGCGGTTGGCTGACGTGGCGGCGCAGCCGCTCGACGTTCATGCAACGTTTCACAACAAAAAGTATACTTACGCGTATGGAAGCCAGGCAGTGCACGTCACGGTCGATCCGGGCACCGGGCAGGTCGAGATCGTCGATTTGATGTCGGTGAAGGACTGCGGCCGCATGGTCAACCCGCTGACGCTCAAGGGGCAGGCGCTGGGTTCAATGGTGCAAGGGCTGGGCGGGGCCTTTTTGGAGCAATTTGTCTACAGCCAAGATGGGCAATTATTGAACGGCTCTTTGGCCGATTACCTCATGCCCACAGCCAGCGATTTTCCCAACTTGCGCGCCAGCGTGATCGAATTGAAGCCGTCGCCCAATAACCCGCTCGGCGCCAAGGGTGCGGGGGAAGGTGAAATCGTGCCGATCGGCGGCCTGTTGGCGAACGCCGTGGCGAACGCACTGACGGACTATGACGTGGAGCCACGGGCGTTGCCGTTATCGCCGCCGCAGGTGTGGGCGATGATCGCGGCGGCCGGACCCGCCCGCTGACGCCGCAGTGGACCTGTCCGCGCTTGCGCCACAATTTCCCTGTCAAATAAAATGGTTGATCTGTAGGCTGAGTTCTATATGAATATTTCGTTGCCGATCGGCTGTGGGCTGAGCCCGAGGCACGGGCTTCCACGATAGGGTAAAAGGCGAACATGGCAGGTCGGTTCCTGACCGCGGATGACCGTCGGGGCGTCGCTTCGGCGCGGCTCGCCAGCCTCGTTGCGCTGGCCGTCATCCTGCTTGGCGCCTGTTCGATCCCGCAGCAGCGCCAGATCGTTCCTGCTCAGTTGATCAATCAGGCCCGCGTGGTCGGTTTGAAGAGCAGAGCAATCCGGGTCTGGGGTGATGAGCCGCTGTCCCAGGAAATGATTCAGAAGAATCTTAAGCTAATCAGGCGCCAGAAGCGCAAGTCAGGGCTGCTGGCATCAAAGCGCGGCCAGCGCGTCGAACATATCCTCGTGATTTCGGGCGGCGGCTCAGACGGCGCGTTTGGCGCCGGGCTGCTGAACGGCTGGACTCGCACCGGCAAGCGACCGCAGTTCGATGTGGTGACCGGCGTCAGCACCGGCGCGCTGATTGCGCCATTCGCGTTTTTGGGCCCCAAGTACGACTCTCGCGTGAAGGAACTCTACACGCGCTATTCGACCGAGGACATCCTGCGCCCAAACGTCATTGCCGGTTTGCTGGGCGGGACCGCGCTCACCAGCTCCGAGCCGCTCGCGGCCTTGATTCGAAAATACTTGACCGGCAGGATCATCGCGAAAATTGCAGCCGAACATAAACGCGGACGTCGGCTGCTGGTGGGAACCACCAATCTGGATGCCGAGCGGCCCGTGATCTGGAATATGGGTGAAATCGCCGCCGATGGTTCGGCGCGATCGCGCCGCTTGTTCCGCCGGATCATTCTGGCCTCTGCATCGATTCCCGGCGTGTTTCCGCCGGTGCTGATCTCGGTGCACGTCAACGGCAAAGTCCTGCAAGAAATGCACGTCGACGGCGGCACGACCGACAATACGATCCTCGTGCCGATCCAGACCAACCTCAGTCAGCTCGATCGGAAGCTCAATGGCCGACCTCTCCGCAGAAAGCTTTATGTGATCGTGAACTCGCATCTCGACCCACAGTTCCGCAAGGTGGATAGCTCCACCATCGACATTGCCGGACGCTCGATCCTCACCTTGATCAAGCAGCAGACACAGGGCGACGTGCTCAAACTCTACAACTTTGCCAGTAAAAACCGACTCGACTTCAACCTTGCGGTGGTGCCCAAGTCGTTCCGACTCAAACGCGATGAACCGTTCGATCGCGCCTACATGGCGGCCCTGTTCGACGTTGGCAAAAAACTCGGCGCTGCCGGTTATGATTGGCTCAAATCGCCGCCCGAGCACTGAGGGCGCAACCGGACCGGTGGCCGAATTAACCGTGAGCTTATGGCGCTGCCAGGTGAGAAGAAGCCGGTGCTGAGCATTATCGTTAGCAAGGGGCGCGCAAGCAAGGCACCGCTAGATCATCGTGCCTTAATTGGAACCGCAATGCCGGTTCCAATTAAGGCCGGTCCCCAGTCAAGGCACAAAGATGGTCGCTCCGATGGTGGAGAGCAACCTGCTCCTCATCGGGATCGCTCCGCCCGATGAAAAGCAGGTTGCCCTAGCAGGCCCTGGCGGCGTGGGGTTAATCGGTGGCCTGGGTTGGCGCGCCATCATTGCCGCCTTAGGCGGAAGCGCTGTGCCGGCCCGCTCCCCGGCCCGGCCGCCTACGCAAGCAGGCCATGGGTTGGCCGGCAGGGAACAGGATGGTTCCAGCAATCTCTGACAGGCTTTAGGCTGGTCGGAGGCCGAGCGTGTCCGATCTGATCGTGTGCCGGCGTCGGCGAGGCATGGCCGTATCGGATGTGAGAATGCACAGCATCGGGAGGGCGTACGCATGCGCTTGACGTGGTTTTTGTTCGGGGCAGCGACCGCCTCGGCGGTCTGGTATATCGCCGTCAGCGAGTTGGGCAGGCGCTGGATCGGGGCCATCCTGGGTGGCGCCTGAGGTCGGTCGCGCGGTTACTCGGGCGGCGGCGCGGGCCGGCACAACGCTTCCGCCTAGAGCAACCTGCCTTTAATCGGAATCGGAACGATCCCGATTAAAGGCGCGATGATCTAGATCGGCGGCAGCTCGCCGGCTTCGTCGGCCGCGGCACGCTCAGCCTCAACCCGTTCCTTATCAGCTTTGCCTTTGACGGTGGGATCGCGGTCGATAAACTCGATGACAGCGCGCGGTGCGGCGTCGCCAAAGCGAAAGCCGGCCTTGAGAACACGCGTGTACCCGCCGGCGCGATCCTTATAGCGGGGCGCGAGCGTGTCGAACAATTTCTTGACCATCTCATCGTCGCGCAAACGCGCCGCAGCGATGCGACGCGAGTTCAAGTCGCCCCGTTTGGCAAGCGTGATGTATTTGTCGATCACGCGCCTCAGGTCCTTCGCCTTAGGCAAGGTGGTGATGATCTGCTCGTGGCGCATCAAAGATGCCGCCATGTTGGACAGCATCGCCTGACGATGGCCGCTGTCGCGGTTGAACCGGCGGCCCAGTTTGCGGTGTCGCATCGATCGTTACCCTTACGTTGTCAGTCGGCCTTGGGAGGTTCTTTGGCCTCGCCTTTGCGTTCGAGCGTCGCTCGGTTGTTGTCCGCGACGGGCTGTTCGCGGCATGCGTGCCGGCGCGCTCCCGACCCGATCGCCGACGTGTGAGCGTTAGTACTGGTCTTCGAACCGTTTGGCCAGTTCCTCGATATTGTCGGGCGGCCAGTTGGGCACATCCATTCCGAGATGGAGCCCCATAGTAGCCAACACTTCCTTGATTTCATTGAGTGATTTGCGACCGAAGTTCGGCGTTCGCAGCATCTCCGCCTCCGACTTCTGAATCAGATCACCGATGTAGACAATGTTGTCATTCTTCAAGCAGTTGGCTGAACGAACCGAAAGCTCCAGTTCATCAACCTTTTTCAACAGCGCAACGTTGAAATCTGGGCGGCCGGCCAAGGCGGCTTCCTCGACCGCCTTCTTCGGTTCCTCGAAATTAATGAATACGGCCAACTGGTCCTGCAGGATGCGCGCCGCCAGTGCGACGGCATCCTCCGCCCGCAGCGAACCGTTGGTCTCCACCTGCAACGTCAACTTGTCGTAATCAAGAATCTGGCCCTCGCGGGTGTTCTCCACCTTGTAGCTCACCTTCTTAACCGGCGAGTACAGGCTATCGACGGGGATCAGGCCGATCGGGGCGTCTTCCGGCCGGTTCTGCTCGGCCGGCACATATCCGCGACCGATGTCGGCGGTAAATTCCATGCGAATCGACGCACCTTGGTCGAGGTGGCAGATCACTTGGTCGGGGTTCAATACCTCGACGTCGGAGCTGGTCTCGATGTCGCCCGCCGTCACCGGTCCGCGCCCTTCCTTCTTCAGCACCATCCGCTTCACGCCCTCGGAGTGAATACGGAGCGCGATCTCCTTGATGTTGAGAATGACGTCGGTGACGTCCTCGCGCACGTCATGCATCGAGGAGAATTCGTGCAGAACCGCATCGATCTGAACGGTCTTGATGGCGGCGCCTTGGAGCGATGACAGCAGCACCCGGCGCAAGGCGTTGCCGAGCGTCATGCCGAAGCCGCGCTCCAGCGGTTCCGCCACCATGACAGCGACCCGATCCCTGTCGATGCCGCCGGAGATCTGCAGCTTTTGCGGTTTGATCAGATCTTGCCAATTCTTTTGCAGAACATTGGCCATCGGATACCTCACTTTATCGTGTGCACTGGGATGGCGCGGCACAGCCTTGCGCCATGGAATTGGCCGGGACCGCACGGACTCCCGGTCGAGTCCTTTGCGGGCCAGCGCGGATCAGCTCGCCCGGACCGATGAGCACGTCGGAAAGATGCCCTCGCCGGTGTCGACCTCGGTTACACCCGGCGCCGCTTGCGGGGGCGGCAGCCGTTATGCGGGATTGGCGTCACATCGCGGATCGACGTGATTTGGAAGCCATTGGCCTGCAGCGCACGCAGCGCAGATTCGCGCCCAGATCCGGGACCGCAGACCTCGACCTCGAGGATCTTCATGCCGTGCTCTTGAGCCTTTTTGCCCGCATCCTCGGCGGCTACCTGGGCGGCGAACGGCGTCGATTTGCGCGAACCCTTGAAACCCATGGTCCCGGCCGACGACCATGAGATCGTGTTGCCCTGGGCGTCCGTGATGGTGATCATCGTGTTGTTGAATGTCGCGTTCACGTGAGCAACGCCCGACGTGATATTCTTCCTTTCCCGTCGGCGCACCCTGGCGCGACCTTGTTGTTCCTTGGCCATTTAAGGTTGGGCTCCCAAGCTGAGCTTGTTTGATGTCGTATTGTGGTCAGTCGTATCGTGTTCAAATGGCTGATCACGCCAGGCCGCGCCAGATGGCAGGCGCACAATGACGGATAGCGATTAGCGTGAGGCCTTCTTCTTACCGGCGATGGCGACGGCTTTGCCCTTACGCGTGCGCGCGTTGGTCCGCGTGCGTTGTCCGTTGACCGGCAGCTTGCGTCGATGGCGCAGGCCGCGATAGCAGCCCAAGTCCATCAACCGCTTGATGTTCATCGCCGTCTCTCTGCGCAGATCGCCCTCGACGATGTAGTCGCGGTCGATCGTTTCGCGGATCTGCAACACCTCAGCGTCGGTGAGCTCGTTGACCCGACGCTCAGCTGGGATCGAGACCTTGCCACAGATTTCCTGCGCGAATTTCGGGCCGATTCCATGGATGTATTGAAGCGCGATCTGCACCCTTTTCTGGGTGGGTATGTTGACACCTGCGATACGAGCCACGTGGCTTCTCCTCAACGATCAACGCGCGCTGAACTGCCCCGTTTGGCGTCACGTTCAGCACGGCGCTCGATCTTTGTTCTGTCGTGCCCTATCAACCAGAGCCCGACTGCAATGCCGCCCCGACTTTGATCGGGCTCATAGCCGAAACGACGCGAGCCGCCACAGCCTGAATCGGCACGCGGATCGTCGACATCTCGCTAGATGAAAGCGCCCTTTTCTATCCGGTCATCGCCGGTCCGTCAACGATCTGTGGCGCCGTCAATACCCTTGGAGCGTGCCTATCGGCCTATTGGGCACCGCCGATCGGCCACTCATTGGTGCCCATCTTGGCGATGGTGATCACGGCTTGGGTCCGGCTGTCGACCTGCAGCTTTTGCAGAATCGCTGACACGTGGGCCTTGATGGTCGCTTCCGATACGCCGAGCTTGTAGGCAATTTGCTTGTTCAGGAGCCCTTCCCCCAACATCATGAGCACCCTGACCTGTTGCGGGGTCAGCGAGGCCAGGCGTCGGGCAAGGTCGGTGTGCCCAGGATCACCGGCGCTATCGAGCGGGATACCCGGCGGGCTCCAAACCTCGCCGTCCAGTACTTGCCGAACGGCCGAGCGAATCTGATCGACCGGTAGCGACTTGGGCACGAAGCCGGAGGCGCCAAATTCGAGCGCGCGACGAATTGTCACAGCATCCTCACTGGCGGAGACCACCATGACCGGGATTTCGGGATGTTGGGCGCGCAAAAACAGCAATCCGGACAGGCCATGCACGCCGGGCATCGCCAGGTCGAGCAGCACCAGATCGATCTCCTCATCGGCGCCGAGCAACGTGCCGAGCTCGTCTAGCGATCCCGCCTCGAGGATGGTGGCGTCGGTGATCGAGCCGCTTAGCGCTTGCTTTAATGCCCCGCGAAACAGCGGGTGATCGTCCACGATCGCGATCCGTTGGTGGGCCATCGGGTAACCCCTTGCAGCATGAACTGGCCTACATCCCAAGGTGTCGGAAGCATGCTGCGGTCGCACCTGGGAGGCAGCGCGTACCATTCAGGCTGGCACCTGGTTGAGCCTATCCGACAACCTTACACCCAAACAGCTGTGCCGTGCGCGCCAATGAGCGGTATCCGCCTAAAAACGCCACAGTGTTGGTTAGCACTGGCGCCAGGTCGGACGGCTCTTAGAGCAACCTGCCTTTCATCGGAAGCGGAACGATCCCGATTAAAGGCGCGATGATCTAGGCGGATCCGGCGAGGAGGTCGCGGGGAGATTCAACCATGGAACCAGAGGAGCGCAAGCCATACTGGCTGCATACAAAATGGCAGATGCTCGCCAGTCTGGTGCCGTTCTTGGTGCTGCTCATCGTGTTGCCGCTGTATGTGGACAAGCTGAATTCCAACAAGTTCTTCGGCTTTCCGATGGGCTACTTTCTGATGGGGCACGGTCTCATGCTGATCTCGATTTTCACGGTCGCCTCCTTCATCAATCGCCAAGACGCGATTGACCACTGGCACGGTGCCAATGAGGACGTGTGAGGGCCAAGCCCAACCGTGAGGGATTGCCCGCGCGCCCGTGTGTGTGAGCGTCTGTCTGAAGTGGCGCTGATGGCTCCAACGGGCTGCAATGTCCGGCATTGTGAGCTGGGGTGCGAGCTGTTTCGACGGGTCCAAACAAGGTCGTGATGGGCGTCTTGAACGTCTGATTTGGGGCTTGCATCACGCTTGAGATGGGGCGCGAAGCGGGTCCGTCTCTACCGATCATTCAACCGGTCATCCTGTGGCTACAACCGATTGCTCCGCTGATGTCGACCACAACCCCGCGCCGCCTCGTCAATCCATTGTTGGGTGCCTATTTCGGCATCTTCGTCAGCGTGATGGCGAGCCTGGTGCTGATGGTGTTGATCTTCGAGCTGCTCGGGGTCACGGGGCCGCTGCTGCGGATGAGCATGCTGTTGGTGCCGCTCGCGCTTTATGTCGTGATCGGGGTGGCGACGGCGACGTCCGAGCCGCAGGAATTCTTCGCGGCCGGCCGTCGCGTGCCTGCCGTCTATACCGGCTTGACAATCGCCGGCTCGGCGGTGGGCGCCACCGGCCTGGTCGCCATGACGGGCCTGTTTTTCATCAACGGCTTCGATGCTTGGTGCGTGTCGATCGGCTTGGTTGCTGGCTTCGTGGCGACGGCCTTGTTGGTTGCACCGTACTTGCGGAAATTCGGCGCCTTCACCGTACCGAGCTACCTCGGTCGACGGTTTGAGAGCCGGCTGTTGCGACTGGCTGCGGCGGCCACCATGCTGGTGCCGATGGTTTTGATCGCCGCGGCCGAATTCAAGATGGGGGCGGCTGCGGGCGCTTGGCTGTCGGGGATGCCGGCTTCGGTCGCGGCGGTGATGCTGTGCGCGGTGCTGATATTCACGGTGGTATTCGGGGGTATGCGCGCGCTGACCTGGACCAATACGGCCCAGGTGATCGCGGCGCTGTTGGCCATGGTGGTCCCGGTGGCGATCGTGGCCGTACTCGAGACCAATTTGCCGCTGCCCCAATTTACGCACGGGCCGGTGCTGCGCGGCATCGGCCGGTTGGAGGCGATGCAAGGCGTGCCGATGCCGATCGCGCCGCCGCTGGCGTTGGATTTCGCCGGCCAGGAGTTGCGTGCGCTCGGTCATCGGATGGCGCAGCCCTATGCCAGCGTTGGGCCACTCGCCTTTATTTTGTTGAGCCTTTCATTGCTATGCGGCGTCGCCGCCTCGCCTTGGCTGCTGCCGCGCAGCGGCTGCACGCCGGGCGTCTATGCGACCCGCAAGGCGGGTGCTTGGGCCATCGTATTTTGTGGCCTGGTGATGCTGACCGCCGCGTCGGTGGCGGTTTTCGTCAGGTTTTACGTCATGCACGAGGTGGTCGGCCAAAACCCCGGCAACCTTCCGCAGTGGTTCCAGCAGCTGCAGAGACTGGGACTGGCCGAGGTCGTCAGCCAGGGCAGCCCGGCACGGCTCGCCGTTACCGATCTCGCGTTCACCCGCGACGGGGTGTTGTTCGCGTTACCGATTGCGGCTGGGTTTCCCGAGGTGGTGCTTTTGATGGCGCTGACCGGCGTGATCGCCATCGCCTTGCTCGGTGCCAGCGCCGCGGTGGTCGGGATCGGCAATGTGATGGCGGAAGATGGAGTCGGCGGGCTAGTCGCCGAGCCACCCGCCGCGCCGCTTCGGCTGTCGATCGCGCGCATAAGTGCGGTGGTCGTTGCCATCGTTACCTGTTGGATCGCGATCTTCATCCCGTCCGATCCGTTCCAGCTCATGCTGTGGGGGTTGGCGCTGTCGGCCTCCGCCGGGTTTCCGGTGATCGTGCTGTCGATTTGGTGGAAACGGCTCAACGCGGTCGGAGCGGCGGCCGGAATCGTCGTCGGTTTTGGCGTTGCCGTGCTGGCTATCCTCGGCGCTGAAGCCGGTTGGTTGGGCTTGCCGAGCGTGCTGGCCGCGACGCTTGGCGTGCCGGCAGGTTTCGCCGGTGCCGTCCTGATCGGTTACGCTTTCCCGGGCCCAGATCGCATAGTTCTCGAACGCGTGCGCGCCATGCGGTTGCCGGGCGGTGAGACCATGGAAGATCGGGAGTCGCGCATGCTGCGCCTCAAAGAACGGCGTGGGCCGAGCCAGTAGGCAGGTTCCGCCACCGAGGGAGAGTGCGGCGGCGGGAGGGGCTTGCCTCGACGTATTGGTCTGGGCATAACGCGAGGCGCCCTGCAACCCCTGCCTTCAGTTGAGGTCGTGCCGCATTTTGGGTCGTCTCGATCTAGCACAACAACCGCATCGTTGGGACGACGTACCCGCGCGACATTGATCGTCCTGATCAAGGTCAATTGCACAATGTGGAGCAAAGCCAGCAATGACGGCCTCAGACCGCCTGGGACTTTATCCGCCGATCGAGCCGTATCATCAGGCACGGCTTGCCGTGACGGATGGTCATGAAATCTACTTCGAGCAGTGCGGCAATCCGAACGGCGTACCGGTGCTGATCGTCCATGGCGGACCCGGCGGCGGCTCCAACCCCACCATGCGGCGATGCCACGATCCGCGGACCTATCGGATCATCCTATTCGATCAACGCGGATGCGGTCGGTCCACGCCGCATGCCAGCCTCGAGGCCAATACCACGTGGGATCTGGTCGCCGACATGGAGGCGTTGCGCGCCCGGTTGGGCATCGAGCGATGGCAGCTGTTCGGCGGCTCGTGGGGCTCCACCCTGTCGCTGGTGTATGCACAAACCTATCCCGAACGGGTCGCCTCGATCATCCTACGCGGGATATTCCTGCTGCGGAAGGCGGAGCTTGACTGGTTTTATCAGAACGGATGCCGGTGGTTGTTCCCGGATGCGTTCGATGCCTACCTCGCGCCGATCCCGGTCGAGGAGCGGGCGGACATGGTGTCGGCCTATTACAAGCGGTTAACCGATCCGGACCGGGCCGTGCAGGTGGAAGCCGCCAAGGCCTGGAGCGTGTGGGAGGGTTCGACGCTGTCGCTTTACGAGGACCCGGATCGGGTCCGTCATTTTGCGAATGAAATCTATGCCCTAGCGTTTGCGCGGATCGAGTGTCACTACTTCGTCAACGGCGGCTTCTTTGAGCGGGATGGTCAGCTGTTGGACAATGCAGATCGCTTGGCTTCGATCCCCGGAGTGATCGTGCATGGCCGGTATGACGTCTGCACGCCATTTCGTAACGCCTGGGATTTGAAACGCGCCTGGCCGCAGGCCGAGCTTCGCTTGGTGCCGGATGCCGGCCACGCCATGACCGAGCCTGGCATCGTCAATGAGCTGGTGGCTGCAACCCAGCGTATGGCATGCTACCGCTAGATCATCCTTACGCCTTAAATCGGAACCGCAAAGCCGGTTCCGATTTAAGCCAGAAAGTTGCTCTCCACTTTCAGGCACGCAAATTTAGAGCGTTTCAGTGTTGGCTGGAACGATCCGGCCCCGACCGGGTCAGCCAATGCTACGCTTGCGCTGGTCGCCGGGTGGGCGGGCCTGGCAACGGCTGCAGCGTTGCCCGCTGGGCGGCTTGAAGCGTCGGCTCAGTGCCAGGGGCGATGCACCCGGTGCTTGTCCTCGTGGGATTTGATGGCGTGCTCACGATCCAGCGTGAGCCCGATGTCATCGTGCCCGTTGAGCAGACAATGCTTCCGGAAGCTATCGACATCGAATTTAATCACCCCGCCGTCGGGACCGCGGATCTCCTGGTTCTCAAGGTCAATCGTCATCGTCGCATTGGCGCCGCGCGACGCATCGTCCATCAGCTTCTCCAGCTCCTCGGGCGACACCTTGATCGGAAGGATGCCGTTCTGGAAGCAGTTGTTGAAGAAGATGTCGGCGAACGAGGTTGAGATCACGCAGCGAATGCCAAAGTCCGCGAGTGCCCAAGGCGCATGTTCCCTGGACGAGCCGCATCCGAAGTTATCGCCGGCAATCAGGATCTTGGCATCTTTGTAGGCCGGATTGTTGAGCACAAAATCAGCGCGCTCATTGCCATCAGCATCGTAACGCAGCTCCGAGAGAAGGTACTTGCCCAAGCCGGTCCGCTTCAAGGTTTTGAGGTGCACGGCGGGGATGATCATGTCGGTATCGACATTGATCATTGGCAGTGGTGCTGCCACACCGGTCAGGGTGGTGAACTTCTCCATCGACAGATCTCCTCATGCGGCCAGTGCATGCCCAGGACAACAGTTATCCACACTGCGCGACGCGCGCAACCTGGGCCAGAGTCGTTACCACACCTTCTTGTCCGCGTAGCACTTGCGCATGTAATCGCAGCGATTGGCGCCCGAGAAATGCATGCTGTCTGCCTTCGCTGGCGCAATGAACCGACATACCTGGTTGAGCCCCTCCGGCGTGAGCCAACCCTCGCGGCGCCCACGCTGGACCGCGAAGCAGTCCGCCGTCTCCTCGTCGGGGCCGCGGAATTGGTGACCACATTCGTGTGCGTGAATCCACAGCTTCACCGCCGTGGGCACGCGCGCCAACAGCCGCGGATTGAGGATCAGGAAGCCAGGATAGGCCGCGCCATAATCGTCGAGATTGTTATCGAGGACGGTCGGCCGACGGCCACAGATCACCCGGCGGCTGTCCAACTTCAGGCCCCCCGGCCTAACGATGGTCGCGCCGTTGCCAACATGATCGACATATTCCTTCGGCGTTGGCGGTCCGCTCGATTTGAGACCCGTGGCCGTCAATGGAATAACGATGATTGCGACAAGCAACGCGAACAGCATGCAATAGCGGTTCGTCATGACAATCGGCCCAACCCGTCTCTTGCCCCTGACCCTGTGTCGGAATGTGCCTTGCGCCGGCCGGAAATTCAATGTCCGGTTTGACGACGCAAGCGCCGAATACCGGAACTGGCAACGGTCCGGTTCGGCCAAGTCCAACGCGAAAAATCACTCTCGGCAGTATCAATGGGAGCATAACTGTTCATTACTTATACAGTCCTAAAGGCTGCGGTGCTGATGAGTTGTTGTACATTTGACACGCATGCGCCGCGTCCATGACACGCCTGGGGATGTCAAGCTAGATCATCGCGCCTTAAATCGGAACCGCAACGCCGATTCCGATGAAAGGCAGGTTGCTCTAGGGTGCGCCGGTATCCCCCGCTGCGTTGCGACTCCATCGACAACGATTTTGGCCGGGTAGACTGAAATCATGGCCAATTTGGTACGGCCAGGCCGATAGGCCCAAGCGAACCCGGCATGGCAAACTGGTGCATCCGTGGGGCGGCCACCGCCGTTCAGAGCGTTTCGGTGTGAGCTGGAACCATCCCGCTCCGCCGCCTGAGGCGGACACGCGCTCGATCATCGTGCCTTAAGTGGGACGCGCAAAGTCGGTTCCCATTTAGGGCACGACGATGATCGCCCTTAATGGGCAGAGCGACTTTCTGCTGTTGATCGGGATCGTTCCGATCCCGATCAACAGCAGGTTGCTCTAGGGCCGGCGGGCAATCAGGACGAGCTCGCGCAGGGTGAAGCCCCAGTCGTCCTGGTGCTGCGGTCCCTCGGCCGGTCGCGGCTGTGGCTGCAAAAATGCGGCCAAACATGGATCGGCCGTGCGCAGCATCTGATCGAGCTGGGAGCGGCGGTCGCTCGGGACGGCCATCGTCTTGCACCAAGCGCCAAACACCATCGCCTTCGACATGATCTCTTGATGGCAGATACGCAGCCCCGAGGTTGCCAGCAAGCCGCGCCAGGCCGCCGCCGTCAGGGCGCGGCCGTGCGAGGGATCGCGAATTTTTTCGAACAGATTATAGGCGACGTCCGCCGCGGCGAGCTGATCGGCAGAAAAGCCGGGCGTCGTTGCCGCGTCAGGGGCGATGTTATCGACCAGTGCAAACGTGCCACCGGGCACCAGCACGCGGGCCACCTCATTGATGAATCTTGGCACGTCGTCAAAATGATGCGGCGCAATTCGGCAGCTGACAAGATCGAAGGTGGCGTCGGCAAACGGCAGGGCCTCGGCGTCAGCCACGCTGGTTGCCACGTTGCCAAGGCCTTTGCCAGCTGCCAACTTGGCTGTCTCGGCCAGCATTGGCTCGGTGATGTCGGTGGCCGTTACCTGCGCCACGTAGGGCGCGAACGCCAGCGCCATGTGGCCGGCCCCGGTGGCGATGTCGAGCGCTCGCCAGTCCGGTTGCGGGGCCACCAACGCGACGACCCGGGCCAAGCTCGCGCCATCCGCGTGCGGTGCCGATGTCACGTAGTTCGCCGCGTTGGCACCGAATTGCCGCTGCACCAGGCTTTTATCAGGCATCGGCGGACCGCCTCATAAAGCGACGCGCGAGCAGCCACCGGAGCGACCTGATCGGTGGGCGGCTTGGCGCGTTCGTACAGGACCGGTTGTCACGTCCAGTCGCGCACGTCGACGAAGTGACCAGCGATCGCCGCGGCCGCGGCCATGGCCGGCGACACCAGATGGGTGCGACCACGGGGGCCCTGTCGCCCCTCGAAATTGCGGTTGGATGTCGATGCACAACGCTCGCCTGGCCGCAGCTTGTCGGCGTTCATGGCCAGACACATCGAGCAACCCGGCTCGCGCCACTCGAAGCCGGCATCCGTGAAGATCTTGTGCAGCCCTTCCGCCTCGGCCTGCGCCTTGACCAGGCCCGAGCCCGGCACGACCAAGGCGTTGACACGCTCGGAAACGGTTTGGCCTTGGGCGACCTTCGCCGCCTCGCGCAGGTCCTCGATCCGGCTGTTGGTGCAGGAACCGATGAACACGCGATCGATCGCCAAGTCGGTGATCTTCTCACCACCGCTGAGCCCCATGTAGTCGAGCGACCGCTGGGCCGACCTGCGTTTGTCCTCGTCCTGAATCTCCGACAGCTCCGGCACCTTGCCGGTGACGCTGGTCACCTGCTCGGGACTGGTGCCCCAGGTGACCAGCGGCGCCAGATTGGACGCGTCGATGCGGACATGGGCGTCGAAGTGGGCCTCCGGATCGGAGTGCAAGGTCTGCCAATGCCGCATGGCATGATCCCAGTCGGCGCCTTTGGGGGCTTTTGGCCGGTCCTTGAGATAGGCATAGGTCTTTTGGTCGGGCGCGATCAGACCGGCTCGGGCGCCGGCTTCAATGCTCATATTGCAAACCGTCATGCGGCCTTCCATCGACAGGTCTGTGATCGCTTCGCCATCGTATTCGATCACGTGTCCGGTGCCGCCCGCGGTGCCGATCTCGCCGATGATCGCCAGAATGATGTCTTTCGCGAACAGCCCGTGCGGTAGCTTACCGTCCACGGTGATCCGCATGTTCTTGGATTTTTTTTGCAGCAGGGTTTGGGTCGCCAGGACGTGTTCCACCTCCGACGTGCCGATCCCGTGGGCCAGCGCCCCGAAGGCGCCATGGGTCGCGGTATGGCTGTCCCCACACACCAAGGTCGTGCCCGGCAGCGTGAAGCCCTGCTCTGGACCGATCACATGCACAATGCCCTGCCGCTCGTCGAATTCATGGTAGTACTCAAGATCAAAGTGCTCGGCGTTTTCGGCGAGATAGGCAATCTGGGCGACGCTGTGGTGATCGTCATTGGGCAGCGTCCGGTCCGTCGTCGGCACGTTGTGATCAACGACCAACAGCGTCCGGTGCGGCGCCCTCACCCTGCGTCCGGCCATCCGCAATCCCTCGAACGCCTGGGGAGACGTGACCTCATGGACCAGATGGCGATCGATATAAAGGAGGCAGGTTCCGTCCGGCTTACGCTCGATGATATGGTCTTCGAAAATCTTGTCATAAAGTGTCGTTGCGGGCACCTTGATCACTCTCTTCTCGGGCGTTGCAGGGAACTGACAGCTTTACTTAGAGCTAGATGCAGCACGGCTCAAGATGCTAGCTCATCGCGCCTTAAATCGGAACCGCAAAGCCGGTTCCGATTTAAGGCAGGTTGCTCTAGCTCAGTTCCGCCTTAGGCGAACTCGCCTTGCCGGCCGGCTTCCCGCCCGGCCATCCACAACAGCGTGCCATGGGTTGACTGGGTGGGCGAGCGGGATGTTCCAGCTCACCGTGAATGTCATGGGTCGGGCTCGCCGGGCCTAAGCGCGGGCCTAAGCGCGGGCCTGAGTGCGGGCCTGAGTGCGGGCCTGAGTGCGAGCCTGAGTGCGGGCCTGAGTGCGAGCCTGAGCGGATGCGATCGAGCGCACAAAAAAACCGGGCACAGTGGCCCGGTTGTCAGTCAGGTCTCGCCCCGAAGGGCAAGTGAAGGCGTCAAAGGGAGGGTACTGCCTTCAAAGCTGTCCGTCACAGCTAATAAAAAGTATCTGCCTAAAAGGTGCTTTTCGCAAGATGACTGAACGCATGTGAGATATGCGGCAACTGCATATGGCGCCGACAACTAGTATTTCAGCTGACGCGCCTTGCTGACCAGGAAGTCACGCAATACTTGAATTTTTTTGGCCGTCTTGAGTTCCTCGGGATACACGAAGATCAAGGGTACCGTCGGGAAATCGACGTTCTCCAACACCGGGACGAGTTCGCTCTCCTCCTCGGTGAGATAATCCGGGATCATGCCGATGCCGATGCCGGAGCGGATGGCGTACTTGATGGCGACGACGGAGTTGGCGCGCAGGACCGGGCGCCGGGGCGAGCCGTCCTTGCGATCGGCGGTTTCCAGCCAGCGGACAAACGACAAGTGAGGCGCCGGCGTGCCGCTGTAGGAAATGATGCGGTGATGGTCGAGATCGGCTAGCGACCTGGGTACGCCAAAGCGTCGGACATAATGCGTCGACGCGAACGCGCGCATCGGTATCTTTGCAATCTGCCGACGGATCAGGTCGGCCTGCTCCGGCTCGTGTGTCCAGATCGCCGCATCGGCCTCGCGCATGGCGATGTCGAGCTGTTCATCGTTGAGGATGATCTCAACCCGTATCTCGGGATAGAGTTCCAGGAACTCTCGCAGCCGCTGGGTGACCCATACCGTACCCAGACCGACTGCGGCCGTGATCCGGACGTCGCCGGTGGGCTTGGTGGTGGCATCGGTCAACAGCGTTTCGGCGGTATGAAGCTTTTGCATCACCTCGTCGGCGGTGCGAAATAAAAGTTCGCCCTGCTCAGTGAGCACCAAGCCGCGCGCATGGCGGTGGAACAGTGCGACCCCTAAGTCCTTCTCCAGGCTCGAAACCTGCCGACTGACCGCGGACTGGCTCATGCGCAGCCCGTCTCCAGCATGCGTGAAGCTGCCGGCTTGGGCCGCGGCGTGGAAGATACGTAGCTTGTCCCAGTCCATATCTTCCGTCCCTTGTAGTCCATCGCAACGGGGTCTCGGCCATCGACCCGCGCGTGATGGCAGGTGGGCCGTGGCTCGGCCTCGATCGGAATCCATGAGCCGGCACTGACGGATAGGCCGACGGGCGGGAACGTCGCTCGGTTATCTTCGGCGTGCGCGAGGGTCGCCGATTGCTCTGGGCGATCACTTTAACCCTCACCACAGTAAGCATTGCATGCGCCAATTCAAGGGTCGTCGACATTTTAGGCGACGGACAGGCCGCTGATTACTTGTGACGTTCGGCTTGATACCAAAGTCTCAGCGCCCCCAACGCTCGCCTCGCAGCGTGCGCGACGGGGTGGTCGCGTCGCTGGGCAGCCGTGCACAGAAATCTGGCAGGCGACACCGTAATGTCGAAGACATGGTAACGATCGGCCCCTAAACACCGATGGAGGGCCGTTGAGGTCCTGTGCCGTCGGGATTGGATGGTGACCCCTGTGCCGGGTCGCCGGCAGGCGGGCCAGCCGATTGGGGTGCGAAGCCGATGAACAAAGCTAAGAAGTCCGGCACCGCCCGGCGCTTGGTACCAGACCCTTTGGCCTTGCTTTTGCCCGCGCTCTCGGCGCTGGGCGCCATTGCCTCCATCGCGGCGGTCAATTGGGTTGGTCAGGATGATACTGACGATCGGAGCAAGTCGCGACGCAAGTCGGGCATGGTGTTGCGCGACCTAGAGAACTGTTGTCTCGGGTTGCAGGAAATCTTCCGACGCTTCCAACGCTATCCTGGGCTGTTCGGAGGCGCGAGCCCGTCGGCCTCGACGCCGATGAAGTTTGGGCTCAGCGGACCGCCCGTGACAGCGTCGGATGTGCGCGCGCACAGGCAATTGATCAACGATGTCGCAAGTATGCTGGTGCTCGCCTCGCACAACAGCCAAGAAGCGATGTCGGCGATCGAGGACGGCGAGATTGATGCACCAGAGGACGTCTTTTTCGGGTTCAGCGAACAACAGGACGCGCTCAACCAGCTGATCCAGCAACGGGCTGCATTTAAGCCGACCATCGACATGGGACTGGAGGTCGCGGGCAGGCTCATCACCCTTGTCCGCGCGCTTAAGACCTACAAGGTCAGCTGATGCTGAGATGCGGCTGACCGTGGTTGAGGCGCGCCCATTGGTCGTCGTCGAGACGCCCTCGATGGCGTTGAGGCGGGCCGTCGCGTGCGTTGACAGCGGTGGGTTGGCAGGTCAAGACAACGCAGACGATCGCCGCTGATCGATTGCTGGGTCGACCGGCACCGCCACGGGCGCGCGCACGCTGCCGCCATTGCACGTTTGCGTGCGGGGGCGTCGGGCAGCCTTGCCGGCAGCCTCGCACTTGGAATTTGACCCGTTAACCACTGAGGACGAGCCCTATGGTCCAGCTCACATTGCCGAGCAACTCCACAATTAAGACGGGCAAGCGCTGGAACACTGGCGAGGGCAAGGGCAAGTGGCGCGAGTTCCAGGTGTACCGGTGGAATCCCGACGACGGTCAAAACCCGCAAGTGGATCGCTATCAGGTCGACCAAGAGTCTTGCGGGCCGATGGTGCTCGACGGGCTCATGAAAATTAAGAACGAGATCGACTCCACGCTGACGTTTCGGCGCTCCTGCCGCGAGGGCATCTGCGGCTCGTGCTCGATGAACATCAACGGCACCAACAAACTCGCCTGTCTCACGCCCATTGAGGAGACGAGCGGCGCGGTGAAGATCTACCCGCTGCCGCACATGCGGGTGGTCAAGGACCTGGTGCCGGACATGACCAATTTTTATGCGCAGCATCGCTCGATCGAGCCGTGGCTGAAAACGACCACCGCGACCCCGCCGCAGGAATGGCGACAATCCCGGCCGGATCGCGAACATTTGGACGGGCTCTACGAGTGCATCTTGTGTGCGTGTTGTTCGACGGCTTGCCCTAGCTACTGGTGGAATCAGGATCGCTATCTCGGACCTGCCGTGCTGCTGCAGGCCTATCGCTGGGTGGTCGACTCGCGCGATGAGGCAACTGGTGAGCGGCTCGACAGTTTGGAAGATCCGTTTCGCCTCTACCGATGCCACACCATCATGAATTGCGCTCAAGCCTGTCCAAAGGGGCTCAATCCCGCCAAGGCCATCGCTGAAATCAAAAAACTCATGGTTGAACGGCGGATTTGATCGGCCATGTCCCAGCGTTACCGCGACGAGGGTCAGCCTAACGCGCGTTCACTTTGCCAAGTGGAGGTTCGGGTCGCCTGCGCAATGGCGCGTGGATCGGTCCAGGTTGGTTCGACCTCGACGGTGGCGACAGAGCTGCAAGTCAGCACGCGCAGTGTCAGTCTTGGCTGACGTATGACCGGATCCTCAGAAAAGTGTGGATCACGTGCTTTCGGGGATTGGAAGTCCCTGGCGCGCGCGCCAGAAAAAAACCGAGGACCGCCGTGCGAGCCCTCGGATTGAAGAAGTTGGGCACCTTAGAGATTGCTCGCCTGCCCCGCGAGCAAGTTCTCAGGCTTAGCCCTTCTTCGCCCGCGTCGTGGTCTTGCGAGCGGTCGACTTTGCAGGAGCCTTGGCAGCAGCCTTGCGCGCGGTCGTCTTGGCGGCCGACGCAGCCGGCTTGCGTGCGGAGGTCGTCTTGCGAGCAGTCGTCTTACGAGCGGTCGTCTTACGAGCGGTTGTCTTACGCGCCGTGGTCTTCGCGGCGGCCTTGCGAGCCGGCGCCTTCTTCACGGCAGTCTTCTTCGCGGTTTTCTTCACAGCAGCTTTTGCCATAGTCAGTATCTCCCATTGGCTTCGCGTCCGAAGTATTGCGGACACTGGATTACCTTTTGCATAGCCAATTGATTCGTTGACAGTCAAAACGAATCTCAATCGACATTTTTTTTGTGTTTCAAGCTATTGTGTTGCGATAAATCATCATTTTTCATTGTTTTCAACGTTCTTTACTCGTGAAGCGATAGATGAAATGAGCAATCGCAAGCAATCCACTGACATAAAATTGGACTCTCAACGCCGATCTCACCAGTCCGATCGAGTTTTTCACACATTGATCGTGGTCGGTAATTTCATCCTGCCTCGCTTTCTGATCTCGCGACGTTCAACGGCACGCCGTCGCCTACGCAGATGACCTTCGGACAAGCATCTCGCTTTGACAACAGAACAAACACGTTTCGCTTAAAGATCGCTGCGCTGGATCGGGCGTTGGATCGTGCGCACCATTCGCCAACGGGCGATCGCAAGAACAATAAGCTCCTGCGGATCATGCGTTCGCATAGCATGTGTTGATAAGGTCGCTTGGCGCGCTGGTGCGATGCTCAACGCGGCCTGGCGCGACACTTGCGATGAGCCTCGAAGCCCTCGTTGAGTGGTGTCGCACAACCAGCAGGAACGATGCGCGGTAGGCGCTTGGATGGGCGCATCGCGCCAGGCGGTGCGAGCACGATGGCGCTGAGCGCAACGCGCCCGACGATGGCGCCGCGTTAGTTCATTTCCGCCTAAGGCGCAATCGCCGCGCCGGCCCCCCCCCGCTCGGCCACCCAATGGCACGATCTCATGGGTGGCCGGGCGGGGGCGTGACAGGGTACCAGCGCACACTCAATCGCGAGAGAGCTGGCGACGCGTGGCGCAAGGATGATTGGCGCTTGACCATCGACCAATTGGGCTGCCTGCCGTCGATGTGATTGCGATGTGCTGGTTCACGCGGGTCGCGGTCGCTGACATCGGATGCGGAATTGTTCACCCGCATCGACCAGCCGACCTTACGCCTTCGAGGCATGGCTTTCAGTTGGCACGTCCGATGCGCATTTGCAGATCGAGCACCGCCATCAAGAAGCCGATCCGATCTTCGAGGGCTTCCGACATCACCGAGATATAGTTTTGTCCTTTCGGCACAATCTCGCCAATGACGTCGCCGTACTCGAAACTCATCTGCGCATGAAATCTGCGAGCGATGGCCTGCATCCGCTTGTTTTCGGCGAGGCAGCTTAAGTAGAGTCGCTCGATGCCGCGATTGCGAGCCGATTGAATAATGCGTCCCATCAGGGCGGTTCCAATGCCTAAATCCTGGTGTGATGCTTCGATGGAAAAAGCGGCCTCGGCCTCCGCGCTCCACAACTCGCCGATCTGGCGGAGCTCGCCGGCGCCGCGCACCTCCTGGTGCTCAACATATCCGAACACCAAGCTGCCCATCTGCCAAATCCGTAAGCTGTAGTCCTCGATGAAGGCGTCCGATACCCCGTGTGCAAACCGCAGCCGTCGACTGCGCTTGTCCAAGCGAAGCAGGTGGTCGCGCAACAGCATGCCGTCGCTGGGCCAAAGTTTTCGAATGCTGCCGCGGGCAGCGCGCGAAGTGCTCAGGATCATCGTTGGCTCCTGGATCCGGTTGGTCCGGTGGTGATGTCTGCGGCCCGCCGATCGACCAAAAAGCGGCCATGCAGGCTGAGACCCGCACCACATAGGTGACGATTGTGCAATGCACAATGGTGCAAAAGGACCGACCTTGTGGGCTGCCGTCGGGCTGGTGTGCGTGCCGCAGCTGTACGCGCTTGCGGGCCGGCCCGAGGCGACCACATCCCGCCGCACTCCGGCGTCCGGTGTCGCGGGCGTGCCGCGCCCTAAGCCGGGGGGCCGCGCTCGGTCGATCGAGGCTTGACCGGCCGCGGCCGGCAGGCTAGCCGGGCTCGCATGTCAACATCCAGTTTGCCGAGTTATCGCGAGCTTGTGGCGGCGGGTAAACTCGAAGCCGATCCCAGCCAGCTGGCCGCTGCCAAGGCCCTGCGTCAAGTTGCGCGGGACCTGCGAGGGTGGCGGCCGGATGGGCTTGGCCTGGGGTGGCTGTTGGGTTTTGCGCACACCGAGGCGCCGCGCGGGCTTTACATTCACGGTCCGGTTGGCAGCGGCAAGACGATGTTGATGGACCTGTTCTACAAGCGCGTGACGTTCACGCCGCGGCGGCGCTTTCACTTCCACGCGTTCATGACCCTCGCCCACGATCGGATCAATGCGGCCCGCAAGATGGCACCGGGCGATCCGATCCTCAAGGTCGCACGCAGCATCGTCCAGGAGGCGCGCCTGCTGTGCTTCGATGAGCTGCACGTGACGGATATCGCGGACGCGATGATCGTCGGGCGCTTGTTCAAGGCCATGTACGATGACGGCGTGACGGTGGTTGCGACCTCCAACGTGGCTCCGGCGCAGCTGTATACAGATGGTCTCAACCGCGCCCTGTTCCTGCCGTTCATCGAGATGATCGAGCAGCGGATGTCGGTGATCGAGCTGGTTGCCGCCAAAGACTACCGACTGGCCAAACTGGCCGGCCGGCAGCTCTACTTTACGCCGGCGGACCGGGACGCGGAGATAGCACTGGGGCAGGTGTTCGAACGACTGACGGGAGAACCGAAAGGTCGGCCGACCCGGCTGGAGGTGATCGGACGTACGCTTGAGGTGGCGGAGGCAGCGATGGGCGTGGCGCGCTTCACGTTCGACGACCTGTGCGTGAAGCCGCTGGGCGCGCGCGATTATTTGGCGATCGCGCAGGCTTTTCACACGGTCATGATCTCCGGTGTACCGCAGCTGTCGCCAGCCCGCCGCGACGAGGCCAGGCGCTTCATCAATCTGATCGATACGCTTTACGATGCGGGTGTGTGTCTGATCGTGTCGGCTGACGTCGAACCGCACGCGCTTTATCCGACCGGGGACGTTGCGATCCTGTTTGAGCGCACGGCGAGCAGACTGATCGAGATGCGCAGCGCCGAATATATGGCGAGCCGGCGCAGCCGTGCCGGCGATGGCATGAGCCAGGACGCTGCGGTCGACGAGCGGTGAGGTGCGCAAGTCTGGGCCGGGCCGCGGTGGCCGCGACGAACCGGATCAGTTGCGCCGAGCAGGGGCGCCGTGGCCGGTCGAACCATACCGTTGGTGGCGCCTGCCGACCGAGTATCCATGCGTCCTCTTGAGCCACCCGGCGTTTCGAGCTAACCAATCTAACCAGAGCATGATCGGTTGGGATGGGTTGGCTTCGCGATCCATTTCGAACGGGGCTCACAACCACAATCGAAGGTTTGAGATGCGATTTGCGGCTTTCACGCTGAATTGAGCAAAGTCGATCGCGCGTTAGGGCATTCGACCGGCACTTGTGCGGGCCGTTGCTCCAACCACTGCAACGACGACCAGATTCCGAGGAGCACGAACACCCATGGCGCGCACCAAGATTGGGCTGATCGGCGCAGGCATGATCGGCGGCACATTGGCCCACCTCGTCGGGCTTAAGGAGCTTGGAGACGTAGTGCTGTTCGACATCGCCGATGGCATGCCGCAGGGCAAGGCGCTGGACATCGCGCAAAGCGGCGCCATCGAGGGCTTTGACAGCAGTCTGAAGGGCACCAACGCCTACGCCGACATCGAAGGGGCGGATGTCTGCATCGTCACCGCCGGCGTGCCGCGCAAGCCGGGCATGAGCCGCGACGATCTGTTGGGCATCAATCTCAAGGTGATGGAACAGGTCGGCGCCGGGATCGCCAAATACGCTCCGAATGCCTTCGTGATCTGCATTACCAATCCCTTGGATGCCATGGTGTGGGCGCTGCAGAAATGCTGCGGCTTGCCGCACAACAAGGTGATCGGGATGGCTGGTGTTCTCGACACCGGCCGGTTCAGGGCCTTCTTGGCCGAAGAGCTTAACGTGTCGGTTGAGGACGTCACCGCGTTCGTGCTTGGGGGGCACGGCGATGACATGGTGCCGCTGGCGCGCTACTCCACTGTGGCCGGGATACCGCTCACCGACGTCGTCAAAATGCGCTGGATGACTCAGGATCGGTTGGATCAGATCATTGACCGCACCCGTAAGGGAGGGGGTGAGATCGTGTCGTTGTTGAAGACCGGCTCGGCCTTCTACGCACCGGCGTCGGCCGCCATTCAGATGGCCGAAAGCTACCTTAAGGACAAAAAGCGGGTGTTGCCGGCGGCGGTCTATCTGTCCGGCGAGTACGGGGTGAAGGGGCTCTACGTGGGCGTGCCCGTGATTATCGGGGCGGACGGCGCCGAACGCGTGGTGGAGATCGATCTTAATGCGCAAGAGCGCGGCATGTTCATGAAGTCGGTGGAATCGGTCAAAGGGCTGGTCGAGGACTGCATTAAAATAGCGCCGCAGCTGGCAACCTGAAGGGCCGGCAACCGCGCCGATAGCGCTCCTGAGCGAGCGTGTGGGCCAAGGCGTGGTGAGGAGCGGATCGCGCCAGGCTGCAGGTTTGGTCAGCGCGCAGTGCTCGTGCGCTGAAGCTCAGGGCCGCGGCGAACTGCGATCCGCTGCGATGGCGTACACCATGATCGTGTGGTTGGTCGGTTTTTTGCAGGCTCGTGCGGTAGGACGTTTGGCCGGCTTGCCTGCGCATTGAAATTGACGCATACGTCAACGCATCGCCCAATAGGCCGAAAAGTTCCAGTCGACGAGACCTTGCCATGTCGAAACAGCCGATTGAAGCCGCGCCGCTCAAAGCGGTCGGGCCATACAATCTTGCCGTGCGATGTGGGAGCGTGATCTACGTGTCGGGTCAAATTCCGCTCAATCCGCAGACCGGACGGCTGGTCGAGGGTGACATCAAGGCGCAAACCGCGCAGGTCTTCGACAACCTCAAACACGTGCTCGCGGCAAGCGATCTGGGTCTTGAGCATATTCTCAAGGCGACGGTGTTTCTTGTCGATATGGGCGATTTTGCCGCGATGAACGAGATCTACGAGGCGCACATGCCGGCGCCCTATCCTGCGCGCTCTACGATCGGCGTGGCGGCACTGCCGCTGGATGCACGTGTTGAAATTGAGGTGATCGCCGATCGCAGCGCTTCTTAAGCTCAATCATAGCGCCGAGGCACCGTGCACGGCAACGGCTGCTCCGCGCGCGCCATCGCCCGCTTCCAACCCAGCATCGAGCACGGACGGATCACATGAATATCCACGAATACCAGGCCAAACAGCTCTACCGCCAATATGGGGTTGCCACCGCTGACGGGCACGCGGCGATGACGGTGGAGGATGCGGTCGCTGCCGCCCAGCAGTTGCCCGGCCCGGTGTACGTGGTCAAAGCGCAAATCCATGCCGGCGGGCGGGGCAAAGGCCGGTTCAAGGAACCGGAAGCCGGCGACAAGGGTGGCGTTCGCCTCGCGAAATCCGTCGGCGAGGTTAAAGAGTTCGCCGAGCAAATGCTCGGCAAAACCTTAGTCACGGCTCAGACCGGCGCGGCCGGCAAGGTGGTAAATCGGCTGTATGTGGAGGACGGCAGTCAAATTGAGCGCGAACTCTATCTGTCCGCGTTGGTGGATCGGGCCACCTCGCGTGTGGCCTTCATTGCAAGCCAGGCCGGAGGCATGGATATCGAGGAGGTGGCTCGGGAAACGCCGGAGCGGATCCTGACGATCACGATCGATCCGGCCACCGGCTATTCACCATTCCACGGCCGTCGCATCGCAGCAGCGCTCGGGCTGTCGGGCGATTTGACCACGCAATGCGTGACGATGGTGGGCAAGCTCTACCGCATGGTGGTCGAGAAGGATATGAGCCTGTTGGAGATCAATCCGTTGGTGGTGACGCAGGGCGGCAAGCTGACATGTCTCGACGGCAAGATGAATTTTGATGTGAACGCGCTGTTCCGCCATCCAGACATCATCGACCTGCGAGATGAAAGCGAGGAGGATCCCAAGGAGATCGAGGCCTCCAAGTTCGACTTAAGCTACGTCGCGCTCGACGGCACCATCGGCTGCATGGTCAACGGCGCCGGACTGGCGATGGCGACGATGGACATCATCAAACTCTACGGTTTGGAGCCTGCCAACTTTCTCGATGTGGGCGGCGGTGCAGACAAGGAAAAGGTGACCGCAGCATTCAAGATCATCACCGCCGATCCCAACGTTAAAGCGATCTTGGTGAATATCTTCGGCGGTATCATGCGCTGCGACATCATTGCGGAAGGTGTCGTGGCGGCCGTGAAAGAAGTGGGATTGGAGGTTCCGTTGGTGGTGCGGTTGGAAGGCACCAACGTCGAGTTTGGTAAAAAGATCATCAATGAGAGTGGGTTAAGAGTGGTTGCGGCGGATGATCTGGACGATGCGGCAAAAAAAATCACGGCAGCGGTGAAAGAGGCAGCGTGACACATGGCAATCCTTGTCGACAAAAACACCAAAGTCATCTGTCAGGGTATCACCGGTAGTCAGGGGACGTTTCACACGACGCAGGCGAGAGAGTTCGGCAGCCAGATCGTCGGCGGAGTGACGCCGGGACGGGGCGGGAGCACACACCCCGATGCCGCGTTGGCCGATGTGCCGATCTTCGATACCGTTGCCGAGGCCAAAGCGAAAACCGGGGCGACCGCGACCTCGATCTATGTGCCGCCACCGTTTGCCGCAGATGCGATCCTGGAAGCCATCGACGCGGAGATTCCACTGATTGTGTGCATCACCGAAGGCATCCCGGTGATCGACATGGTCAAGGTCAAGCGCGCCCTGCAAGGGTCATGGTCGCGGCTGATCGGTCCGAATTGTCCAGGTGTCTTGACCCCGGATGCCTGCAAGATTGGCATCATGCCAGCCAACATCTTCAAGGCGGGTTCGGTCGGCATCGTCTCCAGGTCGGGTACGCTGACCTATGAAGCGGTCAAGCAAACGACGGACGCCGGGCTGGGGCAGTCGACGGCGGTGGGAATTGGCGGTGACCCGGTGAAGGGTACTGAGTTCGTCGACGTCTTGGAGATGTTTTTGGCCGATCCGGCCACGGCTTCGATCATCATGATCGGCGAGATTGGCGGTGCGGCCGAGGAGGAGGCCGCCGACTTCATCAAGCGCGAGGCCGACAACGGTCGCAAAAAGCCGGTGGCCGGCTTTATCGCCGGAGCCACCGCGCCGCCTGGCCGTCGCATGGGGCACGCTGGCGCGATCATCTCCGGCGGCAAGGGCCGCGCGAGCGACAAGATCGAGGCGATGAGATCGGCCGGCATTGCGGTCGCAGATAGCCCGGCCGGCCTTGGCACGACATTGCTGGAGGTGATCGCAAAGTGATTGAAGCGCAAGCCCTTATCTATTTGATTTGCTTGGGAAAATTGAAAGTGACATCGCCACTGTCCGGCTGCTGTGACCGCGCCGAATCTGACTACTGCCGAAGGCGAGCGCGACAGCTCGGCTACGGTAACTCAGCGCCACCTGTCGTCGCGCGCTGGAGCCGGGTTCGCGCAGCCCATGCGCTTTGAGTATCGTCTCTGACCAACGAAAGGACCTGCACCCATATGTCTCGGCAACCCAAGAACGAAGCCTTTGCGCGGACCTCGTTTCTCCATGGTGTCAACGCCGCGTACATTGAAGAAATGCAGGCCCTCTACGACGAGAACCCCGGCGCCGTCGGCGATGAGTGGAGGCTTTTTTTTCAGGGCCTCAATGATGGCGGCCGCGCGACGGCCCAGCCCCAACAGGGGCCATCTTGGGCGTTGCCGCTGGAACGGATCGAGGTGATCGAGGACCCTGATCTTACCGCGGCCTTGACCGGCGATTACGGCGGAGTGGAGCAACAGATCCGTCAGAACTTGGAGGCGCGTGCACACTCCGGCGGGTTCGAGTTATCGGCGGCCGCCTCGTTGCGGGCCACCCAGGATTCGATTCGCGCGCTGATGCTGATCCGTGCCTATCGGGTGATGGGTCACCTGGCGGCCGACCTTGATCCGCTCGGGCTGGCCGAGCGACGGGTGCACAATGAATTGCGGCCGGAAACCTATGGTTTCACCGAAGCCGATCTGGATCGGCCGATCTTCATCGATCGGGTGTTGGGATTGGAGACGGCGACGATCCGCCAAATTCTGCGCATCGTGCGGCGGACCTATTCCCAACAAATCGGCGTGGAGTTCATGCACATCACCGCGCCGGCGCAGAAATCCTGGATTCAAGAGCGAATCGAGGGCGAGGAAAAGGACATCACGTTCACGCTGGAAGGTCGGCGGGCGATCCTCAACAAGCTGATCGAAGCGGAAACGTTCGAGCAGTTCTGCCATACCAAATATACTGGAACCAAGCGGTTCGGCCTTGAAGGTGCCGAATCGATGGTGCCGGCGCTGGAGCAGATCATCAAGCGCGGCGGTCAGCTTGGGGTCAATGAGATCGTGATCGGCATGCCGCACCGCGGACGGCTCAACGTCTTGGCGAACGTGATGGCCAAGCCTTTCCGCGCCATTTTCAATGAATTCAAAGGCGGCTCATTCAAGCCGGACGACGTCGAAGGATCAGGCGACGTCAAATACCATCTGGGCGCATCGTCCGACCGCGCGTTTGATAACAACGCGGTGCATCTGTCGTTGACCGCAAATCCCAGTCATCTGGAGATCGTCGACCCGGTGGTGCTCGGGAAGGTGCGTGCCAAGCAGGATCAGCACGGCTGTCCGCCCAACGACCGTCGGCCGGTGTTGCCGCTGTTGATCCACGGCGATGCGGCATTCGCGGGACAAGGCGTGGTGGCGGAGTGCTTCGGTCTGTCGGGCCTGCGCGGTCACCGCACCGGCGGCTCGATCCACTATATCGTCAACAACCAGATCGGCTTCACCACCAATCCGCGGTTTTCCCGCACCTCTCCTTATTGCTCCGACGTCGCGAAGATGATCGAAGCGCCGATCTTCCACGTCAACGGCGACTATCCGGAGGCCGTGGTGCATGTCGCCAAGATCGCCACTGAGTTCCGGCAGCGGTTCCAAAAGCCGGTGGTGATCGACATGTTTTGCTATCGGCGGCACGGGCACAACGAGGGTGACGAGCCAGCCTTCACCCAGCCGTTGATGTACCGCAGGATCAAAGAGCATCCGACCACCGCCACGCTCTATGCGGACCAGCTGATCCAGGATGGGGTGGTGAGCAAGCCGGAGGTGGAGGAAATGCGAACGCGCTACCGGACCTTGCTGGAGGAGGAACAGCGCGCCGGTGATAGCTATAAGCCCAACAAGGCCGATTGGCTCGATGGGCGATGGTCGGGGTTGGGGTTTGCCGAAGACGATGACCGGCGCGGCAACACCGGCGTCGCGCTCGATGTGCTGCGCGATGTTGGGCGCCGCATGACGTTGGTGCCGAACGAGTTCAACGCGCACCGCACCGTGCAACGGCTGTTGGAGCGCCGGCGCGGGATGATCGACAGCGGGCAAGGGATCGACTGGGCGATGGCGGAGCATTTGGCGTTCGCCACCTTATTGAAGGAGCGTTTCCCGGTCCGCTTGTCCGGCCAGGATGTCGAGCGCGGCACGTTTTCGCAACGCCATGCGGTGCTGCTCGATCAAGAGACCCAGGAACAATATACGCCGCTTAATCATATCTCGCCGGACCAAGCCCGGTTCGAGGTGATCAATTCGATGCTGTCGGAGGAGGCGGTGCTCGGTTTCGAGTACGGCTATTCCGCAACCGAACCGATGGCGCTCACCCTGTGGGAGGCGCAGTTCGGGGACTTTGCCAACGGTGCGCAGGTGGTGATCGATCAGTTCATTTCATCTGGAGAGCGCAAATGGTTGCGCATGTCCGGCCTGGTGTTGTTGTTGCCGCACGGTTTTGAGGGGCAGGGCCCGGAGCACTCTTCCGCCCGGGTCGAGCGATTTTTGCAGCTCTCGGCTGAGGACAATTGGCAAGTGGCGAACTGCACGACACCGGCCAACTATTTCCATATCCTGCGACGGCAGCTGCACCGCAAGTTCCGCAAGCCGTTGGTGTTGTTCACGCCCAAGTCTTTGCTGCGGCACCATCGGGTCACCTCTCGTCTGGACGAAATGGCGCCGGATACAACCTTTCATCGGGTGTTGTGGGACGGCGCTGACCACGCGCGAAACGGTGACGCGAGCTCAACGGTCCAACTGGTGCCCGACGATCAGATCCGCCGCGTCGTGTTGTGCACCGGCAAGGTCTATTACGATTTGGTGGAGGCACGCGAGGACGCCGGCTTCAACGACGTCTACTTGATGCGCTTGGAGCAGCTTTATCCGTTCCCGACCCGGGCGTTGATCAAGGAGTTGTCGCGGTTTCGGCAGGCGGAGATGGTGTGGTGTCAGGAGGAGCCGCGCAACATGGGAGCATGGATGTTCGCGGAGCCGAATATTGAGCGGGTGCTCGAGCACACGGCGGCCGCGCACGGTCGCGCACGCTACGTCGGCCGCCATGCGGCAGCATCACCGGCCACGGGCCAGCTGTCGAGACACAATCAGGAACAAAAGGCGTTAGTAGAGGAGGCTTTGTCAGGCTGATGGGCGAGCGTGGACGGTCGATCCGTCATCTTAGGGCGGAGTTGGCGAGCTGGAGCATGTCCGCCGTTGGCGGATGAGCCTTGCCGGCTCGCTCCCCCACCCGGCTCCCCAATGGCACGCTGGTGTGGGTGGCCGGGCAGCGGAGCGGGATGGTTCTAGCCAACATGGCAACGGTCTGGAGCATGATCCGACCAGACCATATCGGTCTCACGACACACGGGTACCATCAGGATGTTCTAGATCATCTTTGCGCCTTGAATCGGAACCGCAAAGCCGGTTCCGATTCAAGGCGCAAAGATGATCGCTCTTAAAGTGGTGAGCAACTTTCTACCTTTGATCGGGATCGTTCCGATTCCGATCAAAGGCAGGTTGCTCTAGAACCGCAATGCCAGAGTGGTCGTTCCAGACGCATCACGCAATGCGATCGCGTCCGAGGGCAACCGATCTGGCTCCGCCCATTGAGTTGCGTGCCGTAAACAGCAAGTAGACCATGCGGTGCCAATCTTACCGCTTCTTATCATCAGTTCGGACATCGACAGGCGATGAGCATCGAAATCAAAGTTCCCACCTTAGGGGAGAGCGTGACGGAAGCGACAGTCGGTCAATGGTTCAAGACTGCCGGCGAGGCGGTCAATGCCGACGAGCCGCTGTGCGAGTTAGAGACCGATAAGGTCACCGTGGAAGTGTTGGCGCCGGCGGGCGGCGTTCTCGATCAAATTTTGGTCGAGAATGGTGACACCGTGGCCGTCGGTGGTGTGCTCGGGACCGTCAAGGAAGGGGCCGCGGCCCAGGCACCGGCGGCGGCGCCAGCGGCTTCGGCGGCGCCTGTGCACGCGCCAGCGACGGGCGGATTTGAGATGCCACCGTCGCCAGCCGCGCGCAAAATCTTGCAGGAGAAGGAGATCGACGCCGCGGCCGTCGAGGGGTCCGGCAAGCGCGGGCAGATCTTGAAGCAGGATGCGCTCGCCGCCGTGCCCGCTGCGTCGGCGCCGGCCGGCCAGGCCTTGGCCTTCGCGCGAGAACCATCGGCGGAGCCCGCGCCGGTCAGCGTTCGGGCGCCGTCTTTACCGGATGATGCGGCACGCGAAGAACGGGTGCAGATGTCGCGTCTGCGCCAAACCATCGCGCGCCGGCTGAAGGAAGCGCAGAACACCGCGGCGATGCTGACGACGTACAACGACGTCGACATGAGCGCGATTATGAACTTGCGCAAGGAGTATCAGGACTCGTTCGAGCGGCGCCACGGTGTGAAGCTCGGCTTCATGAGCTTCTTCGTGCGGGCTTCGATTCAGGCGCTGCAAGAGATCCCTGCCGTCAACGCCGAGATCGACGGTGGCGACATCATCTATAAGAACTACTACCACATCGGCGTCGCCGTCGGCACCGACAAGGGGTTGGTCGTGCCGGTGTTGCGAGAAGCTGACGCCAAGAGCCTGGCTGAGATCGAGGCGGCCATTGCCGATTTTGGTCGTCGGGCACGCGACGGCAAACTGGGCATCGAGGAGATGCAGGGCGGCACCTTCACGATATCGAACGGTGGCGTCTACGGGTCGCTGATGTCGATGCCGATCCTCAACGTGCCCCAATCCGGCATCCTCGGCATGCATCGGATCGAGGAGCGACCGGTCGCGCGCAACGGCCAGGTCGTGATCCGCCCGATGATGTATCTGGCCTTGAGCTACGACCATCGCATCGTCGATGGCAAGGAAGCCGTGACGTTCTTGGTGCGCGTGAAGGAATGCCTGGAGGACCCGCAGCGCTTTGTGCTCGGCCTTTAGATCATCGCGCCTTAAATCGGAACCGCAACGCCGATTCCAATTGCGCCGGTTCCGATTTAAGGCGCAAAGATGATCGCTCTTAAAGTGTAGAGCAACTTTCTGCCTTTGATCGGGATCGTTCCGATTCCGATCAAAGGCAGGTTGCTCTAGTGTTTCTGCGCCGCTTTGGTTTGCCATCCATCAATTCCCGCCCGTGGCCGCGCGATGCTGGCCCGGCCGATCGACACATAGGATCGCTGCGATGTCCTACGACCTCATTGTGATCGGCACCGGGCCGGGCGGCTACGTGTGCGCGATCAGGGCCGCCCAGTTGGGGCTGAAGGTGGCTGTGGTTGAGAAACGGGCGACGCACGGTGGAACCTGTCTCAACGTCGGTTGCATTCCCTCGAAGGCGCTGTTGCATGCCTCCGAGCTGTTCGAGGCGGCGGCGCACGGATTTGCGGATATGGGCATCTCGGTGCGTCCCGAGTTGGACCTGGCGAAAATGCTGCGTTTCAAGGACCAGGGCGTAGCCGGTAACGTCGATGGCGTGGCCTATCTCTTGAAGAAGAACAAGATCGATGGGTTCCATGGCGTGGGACGGATCGTCGGCGCCGGCCAGGTCGAGGTGACGCCGGCGGACGGGGATCCGGTAACGCTCGAAAGCAAAGCCATCGTGATCGCCACCGGGTCCGACGTGGCGCCGCTGGGCGGTATCGAAATCGACGAGAAAACGGTGGTGTCCTCGACCGGGGCGCTGTCGCTGGAGCCGGTCCCGGCCCGCCTTATAGTTGTGGGGGCGGGCGTGATCGGGTTGGAGCTGGGCTCGGTTTGGCGGCGGCTCGGATCACAGGTGCTGGTGGTGGAGTATCTAGACCGCATCCTGCCGGGCATGGACGCGGAGATTGCCCGCCAGTTTCAGCGCATCCTGGAAAAGCAGGGGATCAGCTTCAAGCTCGCCAGCAAGGTGGTCCGGGTCGATTACGAGCGCGCATCGCCACCTACGGTCGTCGTCGAGCCCACGGCCGGCGGCTCCAGCGAGCGGATCGCAGCCGACGTCGTCCTGGTGGCGGTCGGGCGCGTACCGTTCACACAAGGTCTCGGCTTGGATCGGGTCGGTGTACGGTTGGACGAGCGCGGCCGGGTCCAGGTTAATCACCGGTTTGAAACCAACGTGGCCGGCATTTACGCGATCGGCGACGTGATCGCGGGGCCGATGCTGGCGCATAAAGCGGAAGATGAGGGTATCGCGGTGGCCGAACTGCTCGCTGGCCAGGCCGGCCACGTCAATTATGATGCCATCCCGAACGTGATCTATACCGACCCGGAAGTGGCCAGCGTCGGCAGGACGGAAGAGGAGCTGAAAGCGGCGGGCATCGCCTACGCGGTCGGCAAATTTCCGTTTACCGCCAATGGTCGGGCCAAGGTCAATCGCACCACGGATGGCTTCGTCAAGATCCTCGCCGATGCCGCCACCGATCGAATCTTGGGCGTTCATATCATCGGTCCAACCGCCGGCGAGCTGATCGCGGAGGCGACCGTGATCATGGAATTCGGAGGATCGGCGGAGGATCTGGCGCGCACCTGCCATGCCCACCCAACACTGTCGGAGGCGGTGCGGGAAGCGGCGCTGGCGGTCGATAAGCGGCCCATACATCTGTAACGCGGCCACGAGGCTGCGTGGCGTCAAGCACCGGCCAATATGGTATGAAAAAAAGGCGGCACCCGTCGGTGCCGCCTCTGAGCTGCGACCATTGCGCGGTGTTAGAGCGGGCTCATGAAGTCGTAAGCGATGCCGAACCGCAGCGTGTGGAAGGCCGTATCGATATCGACGCGGGCCTTGCCGGCGCAGTTGAAGCCTGCTGAACCGCAGGTGGCGCCGGCGACGCTGTGCACAGCGAGCGGCGTGTCGCGGTGGTAGGTGCCGAGGTCGGTATAGCGATATTCGACGCGCGCCTTCCAGCCGCGATGCAGAGCGACCTCGACGCCACCGCCGGCGGTATAGCCCACCCTGGTGTTACACCAGTTCGATTGACCGCTGGCGGAAGCGTAGGACGACGTGTTGTTGTTGTTGTAGCTCGAGTCGTCGATGGTGGCCGCGTACGAGAAATGTCCACAAACCCTGCCAAAGGCCAAACCGCCGGTGGCATAGGCGAGAACGGAAGGCCCGACCAGGACGCCCAGCCGGGCGCGCAAGGAGGCGTCGGTCGACTGCGAGACCTTGCCGGTAAAATGCTCGCTGCGGATGTGTGGATTGTTGCCGCCCGCATTGTAGACGGTGGTGATGGGATGGATCGCGCGGCTTTCCTTGGTCGAGCCCTTGAAGGCCACGTCGGCTTCGAGGCCAGCGACGAAGGCGCCCATCTGCCAGCGGTACCCCGCCAACAGGCCACCCGTGAACACGGTTTTGTTGTTATCGAAGTCAAACAGGGTCTCTCGGCAACCGCTGTAATTGGCGGAGACTCCGCTGGCGTACCCTGAATAGGGGCCAGGGCAAAGGTTGGAGCCCGGTTCCACAAAACTGGCGTTGAGCTGGCTGCCGCCGCCAAATCCGCCAGCTTGGCCGCCGGTCCAATTGGGCTGGGGCGCCGCTTCGACGGGAGCTGGTGGTGGGGGAGCCGCAGGTAGCGGCGCCGTGCCGTCCGCTGAGGCCATTGGGATGTGCGACAGGTTGGCGACCGCGGCGATCAGCCCGGCGGCACCAACGAGCAGGAGTCTGTTCATCGAGGTCTGCCTATCAAAATCCAAATCCAAATTGCATCACGCCGAACGACGTTTAATAGACAGATTCGCCAACTTTGTTGGAGGGGCGATGGTGAGAAAGGGCGGGGGCGGACGTGGGTTGCTCAGCCAACTGTCTTATATTCAACACGGTTGGCTCGGGGGACCCTGGATCACGACGGTCAGGCCGGGGGTAGCGCCTGCAACCTGAACGTCGTTGAAGCTGTGCCGTGGGTTGCGGCGAAGCTGCCTCGGCGCTGGAGGTGATCAGACATCACAGCAGCAACCGAACGGCAGCGACTCACGGCATCGCGCTGGACGTCACCGTCGTGCAGAGGCCACTCGTGAGGGTCTGTGGCCTCAATCAACTTGGACGTATCTTGCCTCAGAACGGACCCGTAAAGGTGTAGGCCAGCCCCAAGCGCAGCGTGTGAAAGGCTGAATCGACGTCGACACGTGCGTTGCCGGTGCAGTTGTAGCCGCTTGTGCCGCACGTGGTGCCGGCCAGGCGGGTGACGCGCAGCGGAATGTTGCGGTGGTCACTGCCCAAATCAGTGTAGCGGTACTCGACGCGCGCCTTCCACCCTTGACCGACGGCGACCTCGAGACCACCGCCCGCCGTATACCCGAATCGATGCTTGCACCAACTTTCCGATCCGTACGCTTGCGCTCTGGATGTACTCTGATTGTCGATGTCAGCGTCGTAGGCGAAGCTGCCGCAGACCTTGCCCACGGCCAATCCGCCGGTGGCATAGGCCAGCAGATCCGGGGTCAGGAGCACGCCCAAGCGAGCGCGCAAGGAGGCGTCATATTTTTGCGTGTGCTTGCCTTTGAACACCTCCGTTCTCGTGTGGGAATTGCCGCCACCAGGTAGCTCGACCGTGGAAACAGGGTCGATCGCGCCCGAGGTCGAGGCATGCTTTAAGGCGAAATCGCCTTCCAGGCCGACAACGAAACTGCCAAGTTGCACGGCGTAGCCGAGCAGAACGCCGCCCGTGAACGTAGTTTTAGAACTGTCGAATGCAAATGGCGTCTCGCGGCATTCGGCATGGTTCGCCGAAACGCCCGTTGGGGTCGGGGTCGTGCCAGTTATCGTAAAATGGGGGCCGGGGCACAGATTGGCGCCGGGCTCGACAAAGCTAGCGTTGAGCTGGCTGCCACCGCCGAAGCCGCCGGCCTGGCCACCGGTCCACTTGGGCTGAATGCCAGCTGCCGGTGCCGGTTGGGCGCTCGGTCGTCGGGTAACCTCGCCATCGGCGCGCGCGGCTGGGACGTCGAAGATAACCCCGGTCAAGGCCAGCAGGCCTGCAGCACCGACCACGACCGTCCGGTCGATCGCACGGTCCAAGAAAGAAAGCGCTTGTTTCATCGAACGGTCCAATAATGCTGTTGGTCAATTGAGATGTGATACGCGCACGAACACCACAAAATGAGGTGTAACACTCTTGTCACATGATATCCGATGTCACTTGATATCCGATGTCACATGACATCCAACGGCAGTTGGCGACCTCGCACAAATCGACACGGTCATGCACAACTGTATGATCCAAGACTGTAGGATCCACGCCTGGATGTTCGCATTTGAGAAGCACCAGGCGCACAACAATGACCAACACTCCATACATTTTCGTCAGCCAACAGATCAAAGCGAATCCGCACACGGCTGTGCTTTTGGGGCAGTGTTGTTGCCGTAGCGCCACACGGCGGACACGAAGCGCTCGCCACGACAATTCGCCAGTATCAACTGCGAATTCTCCGATCATCGCGGTCAGGCAAGCGCTGGCCTTGATCGCTTCTGCGCTGCCGGGCGATCGATCGCGCCGTCGTCAATCTGGTCGTTTCGGCGCCGCGCCGAAGATTAGATGATCGCGCCTTAGATCGGAACCGCAACGCCGATTCCAATTGCGCCGGTTCCGATTTAAGGCGCAAAGATGATCGCTCTTAAAGTGTAGAGCAACCTGCCTTTCATCGGAATCGGAACGATTCCGATGAAAGGCAGGTTGCTCTAGCCGACACAAACAAATAAGGGCGGCGCCCATCCTGTTGGCACCACCCTTGGGAAGGTTATGTTAACAGGCCGTGCAGGCACCGGTTCCACGTTTGGATCAGAATGGACTGGTGAAATTGTAGGCCAGGCCGACACGCAGGGTATGGAACGCCGATTGCAGATCGACGCGGGCGTTACCGGTGCAGCTGAATGTGCTGCTGCACGTCCCGCCTGGACCCGGATTGCCGGCCAAAGCGATGTTCTTATGGTAGGAGCCGAAATCGGTGTAGCGATACTCCAATCGCGCCGTCCAACCTTGGTGGATCGCCATCTCCAGGCCGCCGCCCGCGGTGTAGCCGACCCGGTTGTCGCACCAGCTCGACGCGCCACTGACCGCGCCTTGGTCCGCAAACGTGATATCGGTCAACGCGGCGGTATAGCTGAAATGGCCGCAGACCCGCCCGAACGCCACGCCGCCGGTGCCGTAGGCCAGCAGCCACGGGGACAGCAGCACGCCCAACCGCGCACGCACGGAGCCGTCGGTTTTCTGCGACTGCCGGCCCCTGAAACGCTCGGTGCGGGTGATGCCGACTTGGGTGATGCCATCGGGACTGTCGACCAGCGAGACGCTGTCGAGCGAGCGTGACTCGGAGATGTTCTTGAAGGCGATGTCGCTCTCGACGCCGGCGACAATCGAGCCGAATTGCCAGCGATATCCCAGGAACAACCCGATGGTGCCGCCCCATTTGTTGCGGGAAAAGCGGAAGTCGGTTTCCGGACAATCGGCATATTGAGCGGAGACGCCGGCGACGCCAACAAGACCTTCCGGACAAATGTTGGAGCCCGGCTCGACAAAGCTCTGATTGAGACCCGAACCACCGCCAAAGCCGCCGGCTTGGCCGCCGTCCCACCGCGGTTGCGCGGCGACCTGCTGTGGTTGCGGTACAGGCAGTGGAGCCGGTGATGGCGCTGCCAGCGGTGGCTCTGGGACCAGGCCGTCGGCAAGGGCCGTTGGCGCGATCATCGTGGCGGCCGCCATCGAGACGGCACCGGCGGCGCCCATAAACGCATGCACCCGCATGATCATCCCCCAACGCAGCGCAAACATTAGACCCAGCAACGATGCCTTAGATATGAACACCGTTCTGCACCAAGCTTCTGCTGCCTTAGGTAGCAGCCCGTGGTCGGCGCAACAAAGCCAATGCGCGCGATTGATGTACATTAATGTTTACATGTAATCGGAGCGCCACAGCGCCGGAATCAGTTTGGCGCACGATGCCAATGATGCGCCGCCCTTGGAAGCCAACGGTCGCTGGCTGCGTCGCGGTTGTGATCGATCCCGCCAGCCGGTTCCGCCGCCCCGCGCCGCTGTGTCGTTGGCCGATGGTGGCAGGGAGGCGGCCGGTCAGATCTGTCCGCAATGGGCCCGGTCGTTCAGCCGGCAAGGCGCTTCCGCCGCAAGCGGGCCAGGGTGCGCAGGACTGAGCCCGCTGCCGCGCCGGCCCAGCCAACGGCATGCCTGTGAGCGGCCTTGTCGGGCAGTGGGCCGGGCTGGCTGGTTCGCCCAAAGCGGACATGATCTAACGCGGAAATGATCTAGCCACGTGCGGTGCGGCTTAGCTATATTTCGCGCAGAAACGTGGTCCGTCGTCGACCTCGCGTCGCCGACACGGGTTATCGACATGGCGGTAGAGGCGTTCACCGCCGTTGCTGACTGGAGAACGTCATGCGCGGGATCGCATGGGCGCTTGTGCTTTTGCTCAGCACCGGTCCGTTCGCCAGTTACGTGGCGCACGCGCAGGTTCGGTCGTGTACAAAGTATCAGGGCATCGGACGGTCGATCTGTGAATGGAATCACGCGTTTAATAGCGGAGATTTTGCGCGCGCGAAAATGGTTGCGGAGCAACTGAAGCGCCGTTTGGATCGCGGTCAGCGGCACAATCCGGAACAATACGCTCGTGTGCTGATGGCAATTGGCAAGCCGGCGCTCAGCCTCGGCCAGACCGAGCAGGCCAGAGCCGCCTTTGCCGAGGCGCTGTCGCTCGTGCGACGCCATCGAATGGGCAGCAGCGCGCTCGCCATCGAGCTTAACGGCCGATTGGGCGAGGCCTACAATCGCCTCGGCAACTGCGCGTTGGCCACCCAACATCTCAATCGAACGATCGAGCTGTGGCAAACTAAGCGGCATAAAAATCTCTTGGAATTGGCGGCCGCGCATAACAGCTTGTCCAACATTCATAAGGGGCTGGGCCGCTTCGATCTTGCCGAGCAGGGGTTAAAGCGCGCCATTGCGGATGCGCGGCGGGCAGCGAGCAGGTCACCCACAGCCAACCGCCATGTCGCGGTATACGAGGCCAACCTGGCCCGGCTTTATCAACAAAGGCGGCGCTACGGCGATATGAAGGAGGCGGCGCAAAGGGCCTATGCTGCCCAACGCAAGGTTCTCAAATCGAATGATCCCGACTATGCGCAAACCCTTGTCGCGCTCGCCGGCGCCTACCGGGAGCTGCCCGGTCAGGCGGCCGAGGGCTTGCCGCACTTGCGTCGGGCGTTGCGCTTGGCCAAAGCGCATTACGGGCCCAGTCATGGGACCGTCGCGTCCGTGCTCGTCGCTTACGCCAACACCAATCTGGTGCTGGGACGGCTGGCCCAGGCGGAACGGCAATTGCTGCAAGCGCTCAAGATCCGCGAGCGGCTGTTGCCCGATGGCCACCGCTTGATTGGATCAGCGCTCGACTACCTGGCACGGCTCAAGCTCAAGCAGGATCAAGGGGATGCTGCAGTCAGGTACTCGCGCCGAGCGGCCGCAATCGCCTCCAGCCGGTTATCGCGCGACGTCAATTTCGTTTGCAGCGAGGACGTGTCCGCGCTGAGAGGCTTTTTCAATCGGCACCTGACCGCGCTCGACCGCGCGGCTGAGCAAGATAGCCGGCGAACGGATCTCGCTGACGAAAGTTTCCGCACGGCACAGTGGGCGAGCGGCTCGACGGCGGCGGTCGCGGTGGCACGCATGGCGGCGCGATATCGCGTGGCGGGCGGTCGGAATGCGCTGATGATTCGGCGGCAGCAGGATGCTTGGATCAAGCGGCGGGATTTGGAGAAGCAACTGTTCCGGGAGCGATCAAAGGAGCCCGGTGCGCGCGATCGGGCCTACGAGCGCGATCTGCGGCGCGAAATCGATCGGCTCGACAGGAAGTTGCAGCAGGTCGATCACCTGGTCGTCGCGAACCCATTGGCGGTGCGCGAGGTGCAGGCGCTGCTCGGGCCCGAGGAGGCGTTGATCGTATTTCACGTCGCCGAGGACCAGTCTTACCTGTTTGCGCTGACCCGCGATGAGGTGCGTCGCCGCAAGATAGCGATAGGTGGGCTTGAATTATTGAAGCGCGTCGGAGCGTTTCGCGTCGGCCTCGGATTTGACGTGCGCAACGACGGTACGGCCCGTGCTGCCCAAGCCGACAGCGGCGGCTTCGGCGGCGAGCACCCCTTCAACATTGGTCGGGCCCATGCTCTATATCGGGACCTCATCGGCCCCGTTGAGGACATGATAGAGGACAAGCGGCAGCTCCTGCTGGTGCCGTCTGGCGCACTGACCTCGTTGCCGTTCCATCTGCTGGTGACGACGGCGCCGGACACCCCGACGCCGGTGATTCGCCAGGTGCAGGACTTTGCCAAGTATCGCGCCGCCGCCTGGCTCATCAAGCGCCACGCCATTACCGTGATTCCGGCGGTGGCCAATCTCAAGGCGCTGCGGCTGGTGGCTGGGACCTCACGCGGGCGCCGGCCGATGGTCGGATTTGGCGATCCTGTTTTCAAACGCGGCAGCGCCGTTAATCCGCGGCGGTCGAAGCGAGGGTCGGGTCGTCGAACCGAGCGCAGCTATCGACGTCGATCACCGGTTGATCTGCAGGTGCTCGAGAATGGCTTGTCACCGCTTCCGGAAACCGGTGATGAGCTGAGGTCGGTGGCGCAGATGCTTGGCGCGCACCGATCGGACCTGTTCTTGGGGCGGGTCGCCAGCGAAGGTTTCGTCAAGCAACACAATCTCATGAACTATCGCGTGGTCTATTTCGCCACACATGGCTTGGTGGCTGGGCAGGTGGCCAAGCTCGACGAGCCGGCACTGGTGTTTTCGCTGCCGGCGCAGCCCACCGCGGTCGATGACGGGCTGCTGAAGGCCAGCGAGGTCGCGCAATTGAAGCTGGATGCTGACTGGGTTGTGCTGTCAGCCTGCAACACCGCGGCACCTGCCGACGCCGGCGAGGCTGGCGATCAGCCGGAGGCGCTGTCGGGGTTGGCCCGGGCGTTCTTTTATGCAGGCGCACGGTCGTTGTTGGTGACCCATTGGGAAGCTTACTCGGACGCCGCGTCGTGGCTTGCCATTCGAACGTTCGAGATCTTGAGAACCAATGCCCGCATCGGCCGGTCTGAGGCGCTGCGGCAAGCGATGCTTGAGTACATGGCCGATCCCAAAGATCCGACCAATGCGTACCCGGAGGTGTGGGGGCCGTTCCAGCTCGTCGGCGCCGGGCGGGCTGGCTAGATGAAGCCGATCAGCCCCCTCGTCGCCGACGCCATCGGCCGTGCGATCCAGTCTGCGCTGTTGAGCGCAGCGCTGGTCGTGGGCCTCGGCAGTGCTGTTTTGCCCGGCTTGGCTGGTGCCTCGCCGGGCTGTGAGGCGATGCCGAAGCTGGAGCCAAGCCGCATCTTGGCCGGAGATCGCGCCCTGATCGAACGGGTAGCCGGGCGGCGGCAACTGAGGCTTCGCATTCCCCGCCGCGTTGGCAATCGCGGCATCGCAGAGGCGATCAGGCTGTGCAAGGGTCGACGGCCGGTACTGGCGACTCCCGTCATCAACCCGTTGGACAAGTCAATCGAGCGGCGTCCGGTCGGGCTGGCTGCGATCGAGGCCGCCGACAATGAGATCGTGATGGTGGTGAATGGGCCGGTCGCCCGGGGCGCCACTCTGACCTTGCCCGCGCGGACACTGGCCGTCGGCGGGCGGTCCAATCGGTCCGGCCAGATCACCTTGGCAGGCATCGATCCGGCCGAGGCGACGTTCTGGTACAAGGCGTTGGAGCCCAGCGATGCCGGCCAAGATCTGCTGGGACTGGCCTCGTATCCACGGGCCAGAGGCTTGGTCCCCGGCCGGCCGCAGCCGAGCGGACACGGCGATGTGCTGGCCGAGCTGCGCGATCACTTCAAGCGGATGATCAAGGCCGGGTTCCTCAGCCACCGACGCGCGGATCAGTTGATTGCGCTGTTGCAACGAAGCCTCGCCGGCAACGCGCCGCGCATCGCCGCCGTGTTTCAGAATCCCGCCGGACACATCGAAGCGCGGTTGCTGGCGGCCACGCTGGCCAATGCCGGTACGGTGATGGATGGCGTGATCGAAACGATCCTAAGAGGGGCTGATCGGTCAAACCGGCCGATACGCGTGTACTTTGCGCGGCCGGGCGACGTCAGGCGGCAAACCAGGCGAAACTTGTCGGCCTTTGTCCGTGTCGGTGCGGATCTCTCGATCGTCTTCGCCGATGAGGCTCGCAAGATGCCGTTGCCAATCTTGGCGTCGCTGCTCGGACATGAGGCACTACACCAAGACACGCTGTCCGGATTACCCGAAGAAATGATTGCCTCGTTGGCTCAATTTATCGCCTATGCGCAACATGTGTTGGCCGAGCCGGCGCTGACGCGGTGGGGCACCGATGCCGTTAGATCCAGCAATATTCGGCTGGTGACCATGATCAACTCGGGCGCGGCGCGGTATCCCAATCCCGGCCTTAGGGCCAGCCTCGTGATGCAGCCGGACGGCAATGTGTTTCCGCGGAGTAGGACCAACTGGTTGAGCTTGGAGGATTTGTTGCGCCGGCGGACCTATCGCTTTGTCCGCAATGTGCCGACCCCCGGCAACCGGCTGCTGGATTCGATCATGACGCGCATGTCGGGCAAACCGCACAAGGGCCACGCGTTCTCAGCGGCCACGATCGATCGATTGGAGCGCATGCAAGCGTTGTCATGGGCGCAATGGGTCGACCTAGCTCACATACTGAGGTTGCGGCTGCCAGTCGAGCCGCCATCGTCGCGACAGCGTGGGCATGGGCACGCTAAACGGTCCTTCGGGCCACAATAATCTGCGCGCTCGACGCTGCGTGTTCCACTTAACTTGGTAGGCTGAAACCGTTGTCTGGTGCTCCACCGGCGTGACCGAGCCGCCGCATCAACCGGCACGTCGCGCTCACCTCATGGACTGTGATTCCCATCCGATGTAATGTTCGGTCGTCTGCTGTTTGCGGCCTGTTCCATCCGTAACAGCGAGCGGCAACGACGTGTGGTGAAGTCCGTGTTGCGTTGGCCAAAGCTTCACCGCTGCCGTCGTAATTTGGGACGGAGGCGTGTCGGCCTGGTCGACCCCCAAGCTTGCAGCATCATAAAAAGCGATTGTCGCTAGGACGGCTCTTATGACAGTTCACACCGATATTCTTCGATCGACGCGGCGGACGTGGAGCCTTGCCCTGACGCTCACCGGGCTGTCAGTCGCCATGGTCTCGCCCGCGTGGGCTCAGTCAGCGTCGGAGGAGTTCCTCATTAAGTCGCTGCAGCCCATGAAGTCGGTCCGGTACAGTACAAAGCGGAGCTTCAAGGTTCGCGCCGCACCATCCAGGCTCGAGCAAATCGTCAACGCCAAGCGGCGCAGCGGCAAGCGCGCCTTCTCCGCGAAGGAGCGAACCGAAATCGCCAAAGTGACATCGGCGCGGCCCTCCGTCGACCTTGAGGTTTACTTCGATCTGAATTCTGCCGCCGTATCGCCGGTGGCGGCGCCGACGCTCGATACACTGGGGCGGGCGCTGACCAGCCACCAGTTGCGGGACAGCAGATTTCTGATTGCCGGTCATACCGACGGGCGGGGCACGGACGCCTACAATTTGGAACTATCGCGGCGGCGAGCCAATTCAGTCCGGCGCTTCTTGATGTCGCGCTTCAACATTAGCCCGGACCGGTTGGAAGCCATTGGTTACGGCGAAGAGCAGTTGAAGGTGCCCCAGAACCCGCGCCATGGAACCAACCGACGCGTTCAAGTGGTAAATATGAGTGAATAGATGGGATCTGATCGGCGGCGCTTTGTTGACAGCAATTGAAAGGAACAGGCCATGTACCGCAGGAGCTTGTACCGCAGGAGGTTGGTCTCCATGTCGTTGGCGTTGGGTGCTCTTTGTTGGGTTGCACCTGCCGCCGTGGCGCAGAGCCCGCAACAAGGTGAGCTGTATAAGCGGCTGACCAATGAGCTGCGGTGCAAGCCGGGACAAATGTGTGCCCAACCAACGCACTCACGGTCGCGCAAGCGTAGTTTTACAAGGTCGTTGGCCAGCCCGAGGAAGCGCAACTTGCGCTCCGACGTCGGTCGCCGGCAGCTGGAATCGGACGCCAAGCGCGGTCTGACGGCGAGCGCCGACGTGGAGGTGTATTTTCCCTACAACTCGGCCGACCTGGTGCCCGAGACCCGTCGCAAGCTGGACGAGATCGGCGCCGCGCTCAACGATCGCAGTTTGGCATCATCCGGCTTTGCCATCATCGGCCATACCGATGCGACCGGATCGGAGGCCTACAACATGAACCTGTCAGAGCGCCGGGCAGCGGCGGTGCGCAACTATCTGATGCGGCGTGCCTCCGTCGATTCGTCGCGCCTCAACCACTGGGGCCGCGGCGAGGAGGAGCTGAAGCTTCCCGGCAACCCGCACGCGGCGGTCAATCGAAGGGTGCAGTTGGTCAACGCCGGGCTATTGGAGTCCGGCAGTGCGTCAGGCTCGCAAGTCCCGGGTTCCGATGTCAGCGACGCGGCGTCGTCGAGCAAGTATCGCCCGGCCGATCGCTTCGATCCTGTCTCAGGGGAAAATTGCACGCGCTTTTCTCCGCACGCCAACAAAACGATCAGCGTACCGTGCCAGCGCTGATCGCGTGATAGCGACCGTTCGGTTATGGAAAGCACCAAACGGCCCCGGGCGACCGGGGCCTTTTTGTTTGCTCATGTCGTCGATTATATCTGCAATGCGTCGACAGGGTCGTGCACACAGCCGGCCAACGGATTGGGCAAGATGACGAGTGAACTGATCCAATTGATCGAGCAGGAGCCGCGGCTATGCGGTGGACCGCACTGCATTGCGGAGCTGGTGCACGCCTGCCATGAGCGCTCGATCGATGCGGGTCTGGCTCAGCTCAACGTGCCCAAGCTTACCCGCGCCACGCTGGAGCCGGTGCTGACCTACTGCGCCGAGTTGGCCTGCGAGCGCGATGAAGTGACCTGTCCTGGCTGCAAGCGCCGGACCGAGGCGCTCGGGCTCCACGCGCTGGACGACTTCATCGACCATCATAAAGAGATCGTGGTCGGCGACGGACATATCCGATTGAGTGGACGCGGGCAGGCGACAATCAGGACGCCGGGGCTCGAGGCGCTGGCCAAAACCTGGTCGGGGGAGAACTATTGGTTTTGGGCCCGCCGCGTGTTGCGACGGTTGAGGCACGGCATGCGACGGGCGCAAAGGCGCGGCGAGGGGCTGGCCGAGGAAGGACAATCTCCGGCCGTGGTGCTGGTCGAGCCGCAGCTGCCCGACAACATCGGTATGGTGGCACGGGCGATGGCCAACTTCGGTTTGGATAGCCTGCGGTTGGTGGCGCCGCGCGATGGTTGGCCGCAGGAAAAAGCGCGGATTGCGGCGTCGGGCGCCAACTACGTGATCGACGAGGCCCGCGTTTACGAGACGTTGGCCGATGCGATGGGCGATCTCAGTTGGGTCGCCGCGACCACGGCGCGCCAGCGCGATTTGCGCAAGCCGGTGCTGACGCCGGCGCAGGCCGTGGAGGAGATCACCAAGCGAATTTCCGAAGGGCAACGCTGCGGGATCGTGTTCGGTCGCGAGCGCAACGGGCTGGAGACCGCCGAAGTGGCGGTTGCCGACGCCATCGTCATGATTCCCGTTAACAGTCGATTCGCGTCGTTGAACCTGGCGCAGGCCGTGCTGATTTTGGGCTATGAATGGCTGAAACTGTCCGGGCGCGCCAGCCTTGGTCGCGTCACAACCTATGAATCGCCGGTCGCGCCAGGTCTGCGGTGGGGCGATGACCGGCCGGCCACCAAGGCCGAATTGCTGTCCTTTTTCGAGCATATCGAAACCGAACTTGAGCGGTTGGGATTCTTTAATCCGCCGCATAAGCGGCCTAGCGTTGTGGGTAACTTGCGAACCATGTTCACCCGGATGTGTGCAACTGAGCAAGAAGTGCGCACGCTGCGTGGTATTGTAGCAACTTTGGTGCGTGGTAAGGGCCATGGCCGGAAGGTGCCTTGATTATGCCTAGATTGCAGCCGAACCAGCCTGCGGGTGACGCGGGCGGGTGCAGCCAAACCGTGGCGAGGTGTGAAACGGGAAGACGAGGCTAATCTCGTGTACCAATTGGCGGAACAAGGGCTTTGGACTATGCGCAAGGTGAGGACGGCGGGGGTGGCGGTCATGGCGGTTGCGGTGGCCTTGCTCGGGCAAATGTGGCCCGTGGCGGCGCAGCAACTCAGTGAGCGGTCGGTGCGAACATTGATGGGCTACGCCTGGTATATGACGCCGGAGCAATTCACCAAGCCTAACGGTCAGAAAATTGAAGTCGACAAGAAGAAGCGCCGTGAGGTGGAGGTGCCGTTGGAGACCGCGCGTGAGGTGATCCAGGTCGGACGGCTGTCGGCCCACGCATGGACCTGTGACCTGGTCGTCGATCAGATGAACAACCATCGCACCTTGATGTATCGAGAACACCTCAAAAAAAGGTGGAGCGAGCAGCAAATGCTCTACATGAATCAACTCCACCTGGTGACGGTCATGGTGATGACGGGCAAGCTCGGCTTGGTGGAGCGCGGTAAGGAGAATCAGCCCCAGGTCATGGAGAAAAAGGCCGAGAAGAAGACCTGCTCCGAAGAACAGAAAGCCAAGGTGCGGAACGCCGTCCGGACCTATATGCGGTCAGGACCACAATTGCCGCGCCGTCCGAGTGCGCCTGCCGGTGGACCGGTGCCGGCCACGCCCAGCTCGCACACCAAGTGAACCGAGCGGACGCAGGTTGCTCCAGGTGATTGACCCCGCCTGCAGAACACCGTAGAATCATCGACGCGCGGGCCCGCAGGGGCCCGCTTATCGTTTGCGCACCCGCGGTCCGGTCAAAGCGGCCGGGCCTGTCAGCTCCATCTGTATCGCCTATTCCGGCGGTGCGGCGAGCAGAGGAGGGGGCGCTCCGAATCGCGGCTCATGCCGCACCCCCAAGCGACACCCGAGAACGTGTCCATTCAGGAGTGCCAGAGTGACCAAGCGCATAAGTGCGAAGCATAAGATCGATCGACGCCTCGGCGAGAACATCTGGGGCCGGCCAAAAAGCCCGTTGAACAAGCGCGAGAGCCGGCCGGGCCAGCACGGCGAGCGGCGCGGCGGAAAGCTATCTGATTACGGCCAGCAGCTGCGTGCCAAACAGAAGTTGAAGGGCTACTACGGCAATATCGGCGAACGACAATTCAACCGCATCTATCAGGAGGCGCGTCGCTTTAAGGGCTCGACCTCGGAACATATGATCGGCCTGCTCGAGCGGCGCCTGGACGCGATCGTCTATCGCGCGAAATTCGTACCGACCGTGTTCGCGGCGCGCCAATTTGTCAGTCACGGGCATATTCGGGTAAACGGCAAGCGGGTTGATATTCCCAGCTATCGTTGCCGAGTGGGCGACATCGTCGAGGTGCGCGAAAAGTCACGGCAGTTGGCTGTGGTGATGGAAGCCGTCAAGAGCGCGGAGCGCGACGTGCCGGATTATCTCGATGTCGATCATAATACGATGAAGGCCACGTTCGTTCGCGTGCCTGCCTTGGCGGACGTTCCTTTCCCCGTCATCATGGAACCCAACCTCGTCGTCGAGTTTTACTCACGGTAGGCAAGGGGTCCTTGCTCGGACGCCGCTCGCTTGCGATCGAACGCAGCCTCGGCGACAGGCTCGCGTGCCTTGCCATTCTGCGCCAATGGCATTTCAAAGGCAGCTGGAACCATCCCGCTGCCCCATCCGGTCACGCAATGGCGTGACGTTCTGGGTGGCCCGGCGGGCTGCTTCGTTGCGGGCAAAGATGATCGCTGTTAAAGTGTAGAGCAACTTTCTGCCTTTGATCGGGATCGTTCCGATTCCGATTTAAGACAGGTTGCTCTAATCACACACCGACAAGGCGGCATCGGCCGGCTCAAGCCACGCGGCTTGGCGACTTGCTGCTGCCACCAAGTGCTGGCGCGTCAGGCTGCGATTGCGCCGTGGCTCTGCTCTCAGGCGTGCCCGGTGTCGTGAATGCCCAGCCGTAGGCCAACATCGTAATGATCGCGCTGGCGGCGAAGAAATAGGCTCCGGGCAGCACGCTGGCTTCCGTGTAGCCACTTGAATTCACATAAAAAATCATCAAGGCCAGGACCATGACGTCGGTCATGGAGTAGCGGCCCAACCACTCCATCGTCGCAATCGAGCGGCTGCGGAACTCCGACGACAAATCGGGAGAGGTCATCAGGGTGAGGAGATACAGCAATTTGAGAAAGGGAAACAAAATGGAGAACACGAACAAAACCGCACATAGGAAGTGCTCACCATTGACGTAGAGCGCATAAATGATGGTCGCGATCGAGTGCTCGTTGGTCCAGACAAACACCGTCGTGAATCGTATCACCGGCAAAATGACGCCGAGCGCGAAGAACACCGTAGCCAGGATGATGAAGAAGCTCAGAATGAAATTGCGAAATGGCCAACGGCGCGATCTCGGTTTGCCGGTGGCCCGGGGCTCCGGTCGCAGCGGAAGTGCCGCCTCTGGCATCACCAGCGCCGGCAAGTGTGCGGTTTCGGTACCCGGCAGCGGCGGTAGATGCGAGGACCTGCTCGGACCGGTGATGGGCTTGGGGCGGTCAACGGCAAGCTCGTCGCCCAGCCAAGCGTAGGATAAGATCATCAACAGCACGCCGGCGGTGAAGAAATACACGCCGTACAGGCTGGCCGCATCATAAAGGCCCTGGCTTTTGATGAAGAATATCGTCAGCGCCAAGACCAAAACGTCATGCATCGACCATTTGCCTAGCCATTCGAGCGCACGCAGCTGTGGGCGTAGGCGGGCGATGTCGGCCCGGGGCAGGGTCGACACGAGAAGCAGATAGAGCAGCTTGACCAACGGGAAGACGATCGAGAACAACAGAACGGTAAAGCCGAGGAACAGTTGTCCGTCGCGGATCAAGATGTTGACCGTCGACAACAGCGAGTGCTCGGTGGTCCAGAATACGAACTTGGTGAGCTTGATGATCGGCAAACTAATGCCGAGCGCTAAGCAGACACTCGCGCCAATGATGGCCAGGCTCAATAGAAACCGCCGCCCGCCGAGCCTCAGGGCAGGTTTCACGCGCCTCATCCCCTATTCGCCTTCGCCGCCGCCCGCCACCTGTGATGGGTTGCGGGCCGCAAGATCAACGCGGCCCGGGTTGGAGCCGCGGTGAAGGTCCCAGCTCAGCGCCAAAATGGTCGGCTCGTAAGCTACGTGCAACCATATCGACAAAAACGGGCCCTAACTGCTGTCAGCCGTGCTGCTGTCAGCCCGGTCGCTGTCACATGAATGCCGGTTGCTCTCGGCAACAGTGTGACAGGCATGGCACCAGCGGGACGCGCAGCGGACGCCCACACTGCGCTGTTGATCCCGGCCGATCAGGCGATCGCGGTTCCACTGCTGTTAGGGACAGCCCTGTCGACCAGCATCTGCTGCAGCTCGCCGAGCTCATACATCTCGCGGACGATATCGCAGCCACCCACGAACTCGCCCTTGATATAGAGTTGAGGAATCGTCGGCCAGTTGGAGTAGGCCTTGATGCCGTCGCGCAACTCCAGGCTTTCCAAGACGTTGATGTCGACATAATCGACACCGAGAATGGTTAGGATCTGGTCGACTTGCATGGAAAAGCCGCACTGCGGCATCCCCTTGTTGCCCTTCATGAACAGCACGACGTCGTGGCTGGACACGGCCTTGGAGATCCAGTCTTGAACGTCTTGAGCTGGGTTCATATTCTCAATCCTTTCCTCATTGATACCCGATGGCTGGCCAATTTGGGGTGCCACTCTGGAGTGCCACACTGGGGTGCCACACTGGGGTGCCTGAACGGCGCCGGTTGCCGCTTGTTCTATACGGCTTTTATACGGCGGCCCCGACCCCACAGCGCAAGCAAACGCCCCGTAAGCATGTGGCGCCTGTTCCGCAATTGTCAACATTTGGGCCGTGCGCATCATTGCCAGCCGGGACGCGAGGCGCCGTTGGCGGCAGGCTCGGCCTCGCATCAAACCGCGGCGTTACGGCGCGCTGGTCTCGTACCACTCCTCGTGTAGCGCGATATGTGTACAGCTTGGGCATTCGGTGTGGCGCCAATGGTGGCCGCATCCGGGACACAGTCCACGCGTGTCGAAGGTATTCCAAGCCGTCCCGCAGCCGCCGTCGAAATATTCCGGCGCCCCCATGGGAACGCAAAACCAGCGAGTGTGACGTTGCGGTTGCCACTGGCAGTGTGGGCAGCGGATGCGCAGTCGGGCGCTATCGGCCCCAATCTGCGGATCCGGCCGGAAGTTTGCCCGATCGCGAGCCACACGTCGGCGATCGCTGCCGACCGACGGTCGGCTCGGACTCAAGGCTCGCCACAGCCAAGCGCGGATGCTTTGGACAATGAGCAACAGCTCAGTCCTTAACGCCGGTGGTCAGAGCCAGCGCGTGCAGATCCCCGCCCATGCGCCCGCCGAGCGCCTCGTATACCATTTGATGCTGTTGGACCCGCGATTTGCCCTTGAACGCGCTGGACAGCACATGGGCCGCGTAGTGGTCGCCGTCTCCGGCAAGATCGCGGATCTCCACCTCGGCATCGGGAAAGCGCGCCTTGATCAAATTGTTAATCTCGTGTGCATCCATCGCCATCGATCGGGGTCTCCGGATAGGTTTACCTCAGTCGATACCTGTAACATAGGTGATTACATCGAGTACGGAAAGGCTATCGCTGACCGGTGCTCGGCCGAGTTTCTGCCTCGCCGTCAACGTCCATCAAGTCGCTCGCGGAGTCGAGCCGCTGCCACTATGCTGGCGCGGATCGCAAACACAGCCGGGGACGACGCCAATGAAGGCACGCGTGAAGGTGAGTGAGCATGAGCGTTGATGGCGGGAAACAGGCCGGCGCCGCGGCAGACGCCGGTGAGGCTGGCAGCAACATCGTGCCGTTCACCACGTTGCGCGACTGGCTCGCCCATCTGGCTTCCACCGGTCGAATGGCGGTGGCCCGGACCAACGTCGATTTGCGCTTTGAGCTGGCGGCGATCGCCAAGCGGCTCGATGGCTCTCAGGCGACCCTGTTTCCCCATCCCGGCGGACACGAGCTGTCGGTGGTCTGCGGGCTGGTGTCCGCGCGCAGGTGGATCGGCGAAGCGATGGGTGTGGCACCCGATCAGATCTTGTCGCGGTTCGAGGCGGCGGCGAACGCCCCGATCGCCACCGTCGAGGTCGATCGGGCGCCGGTGCAGGAGGTGGTTAACCGACAGCCCGATCTGCTGCGAGACCTGCCGGTGCCGACCCACAACGAACGCGATAGCGGACCTTACATCTCGGCCGGTTTGATCATCTCCAAAAACCCGAAAACGGGTCGCCAAAACGTGGCGATCGTGCGCTTGCAGGTGTCTGGTCCTCGGCGGCTCGGTACGCTGATCCTGCCGCGCCATACCTATCATTTCTACGAGCAGATGGAGGCTCAAGGGCAGGCCTTGCCGGTGGCGATCGTGGTCGGCGTTGATCCGTTGACGTTGCTGGCCTCGCAGGCGATCGCGCCCTTGGATCAGGACGAGCTGGAAATTGCCGGTGCGCTGCAGCGCCGGGCGTTGCCGGTCGTGCGCTGCAAAAGCAGTGATCTCAAGGTGCCGGCCGAGGCGGAGATCGTGCTGGAGGGGCGGCTGTTACCCAAAATCCGCGAGCCGGAGGGGCCGTTCGGTGAATTTCCCCAGTATTACGGACCGCGCGGCGACCGGAACGTGATTGAAATCGATGTCCTCACCCGCCGACGGCAAGCGCTCTATCACACCATCACCGGGGGTGGCTTGGAACACCTGATGCTGGGAGGCATCCCGCGTGAAGCCACCTTATTGGCGCACCTGAGGCGAACGTTTCCCAACGTCTTGGACCTGCACTTATCGCGCGGTGGCGTCTGTCGCTACCACCTTGTGGTGCAGATCGCCAAGCGCCAGGCGGGCGAGCCAAAAAACATCATGATGGGCGCATTCGCCGGTCACTATGACGTCAAGCAGGTGATCGTGGTGGACGAGGACGTCGACATCCACGATCCGAACCAGGTGGAGTGGGCGGTGGCAACCAGGTTTCAGGCCGATCGCGATCTTTTGGTCGTGGCCCATTCGCAAGGCTCCAAGCTCGACCCTTCGACGGAAGATGGGATCAGCGCGAAAATGGGGCTTGATGCCACCAAGCCGCTGGCGGCCGCCGATGAGGTGTTTCGTCGGATCAAGGTGCCGGGCGAAGACCGTGTGGATTTGGACGCCGACATCGACGCAAATGCGCTCGAGACTTGGCGACGCAGGTTGTCTGAAGGCTGACGCGATGATGTTGATTGAGGCGGTAGGCGCCGGCCAGGGGGCGACCGATCTTGACGGTTTCCGTCGAACGCGATGGCGCAAGGTTTGAGGCCTGCGGCGGCGGCAAACCGATTTGAGCAACCCATTTGAGGGGCACCGCTGCCAGTCGCGCGAAGCGATGGGGGCGATCATGGACCAGCACCGGGAATTCCTATCTTCGCTGAGTGACGTCAAAGTCGAACCCGTTCGGGCCGGGTTCGTCGTTCGCAAGATCACTGCTGAGCGCATTGATCAGCCGCGGCTCGCATGGGTGCGCGGGAGGATGGGTCCTAAAAGGCCTGGGATAGCTTTCAGGCGCAAGTCCCCAAACCGTCGGACCGTGAGCTAGATCATCGCGCCTTAAATCGGAACCGCAAAGCCGGTTCCGATTTAAGGCAGGTTGCTCTAATGAACTGCCTGTTCTGCAAGCGTTTGGGTAGCGGGCTGACGCCGAAAAATACCCGTCCCGACGGGTCGATCCCGACCCGGACCGCGTACAAATACAAAGACGCCATGCCGGCGGCGCTCACCCATCACGACCAGCTGCCGGACGTGCCGGTCTATCGTAAGACCGCGCACGTCACGTTCTCGGCCGAGCAGCTTGAGCGTGCCCAATAAGAGCAGTTCTTGAGCTTCCGGCAGCGCTGGTACCGCAACGAGAAGGGTGATTTCGTTGCCGGTTTCCAATCGTTTCTCGATGCCGATGAATTCGGGCAAGTGTTGGAGCGGCACCGGCGGCGTTGGGGCAACCGTGAGACCGACGCCACCTGGAGCCGCGGCTCGCCCTACCGCGGCCTGGAACCGCTCGACGTCGCGCATGCGGCAATATTGTTCGGGCAGCGACGTAAGATCGAGCGGGCGCGGGCACGATTGATCGCGGCGGCCGAGATCAGCACGATCAGACCAACGATCAGCGACTTGGCATAGGCCATTGGCGCTCCCATGCTATCGCGACCTCGCGCTGGATGCGCTGAGTTTGGGCCGCGGGCCGTCGCGTGAACGGGTGCAGCCATCGATCCGTCCATCCGACACTGCGCTTTGTTGTAGGGTGGGCCTATTCCGCGGCAGCGCCGGCCGTCGCGTCGGCGAAGAAGCGATTCTCGGGTCGTGGCAGCCCGAGGTTCTCCCGCAGCGTGGTGCCCTGGTAGGCTGTGCGGAACAGGCCGCGGCGCTGCAGCTCGGGCACCACCTTGTCGACGAAATCATCAAGTCCCTCAGGCAAATATGGGAAATGGATGGTAAAGCCGTCGCAGGCCTTGGTTTCGATCCACTGTTCCATTTCGTCAGCGATCGTCTTGGGCGTTCCGATCATGGCGAGGCCCGAGTAGCCCCCTAGCCGTTGGGCGAGCTGGCGCACGGTCAAGTTTTCACGCCGCGCCATCTCCACTGCGCGTTGGCGACCGCTTTGGCTGGCGTTGCTCTGCGGGATATCCGGCAGTGGCCCGTCTGGGTCGAACTTGGACGCGTCGTGGCCAAGCGCGATCGAGAGCGAGGCGATGGCATTGTCGTAGTGCACCAAGCTATCCAGCTGGTTGCGCTTGGCGCGCGCCTCCTCAACGGTATCGCCGATGACGACGAAACATCCCGGCTGGATCTTCATATGATCCGGCGACCGGCCGAGTTTCTCCATCCGGCCCTTGACGTCGGCGTAGAACGCTTGGCCGGCCTCGATGTTCGATTGCGATGTGAAGACGGCTTCAGCGGTTTCCGCCGCCAATTGGCGTCCAGCCTCCGAGGCGCCGGCCTGCACGATCAACGGCCAACCCTGAACCGGCCTGGCGATATTGAGTGGGCCGCGCACCGCAAAGAAATCGCCCTTGTGGGCCAGCACATGCATCTTTTCTGGATCAAGGTAGATACCGCTGTCCACGTCGCGGATGAACGCGTCATCGGCCCATGAATCCCACAGGCCGGTGACGACGTCGTAGAACTCGCGCGCACGCTGGTAGCGCAGGTCATGTTCCATGTGCTCCTCGAGCCCGAAATTCAACGCCGCATCGGGGTTTGAGGTGGTGACGATGTTCCAGCCGGCGCGGCCGCCGCTGAGATGGTCGAGTGAGGCAAATCGACGAGCGATGTGCCAGGGCGTATCAAAGGTGGTCGAGCCGGTTGCGATCAAGCCGATGTGCTCGGTGCACTGCGACAGAGCCGACAACAGTGTGAACGGTTCAAACGACGTGACGGTATGGCTGCGCTTGAGCGCTTCCACCGGCATGTTCAGAACCGCCATGTGGTCGGCCATGAAAAACGCGTCGAATTTGCCGTGCTCCAGCTTCTGAATGAACCGCTTGATGTGGCCCAAATTGAAGTTGGCGTCGCGATAAGCTCCAGGGTAGCGCCAGGCGCCGGTGTGGATGCTGGCCGGACGCATGAAGGCATTGAGGTGGATTTGCCGTTTGGACATGGTCGTCCCTCCGTCGGGCTGTGGGTCGGGCAAGATTGGGCGGTCGAGCTGTCCTCAGCTAGAGCGTGTCAAGGTTAGCTGGAACCATCCCGCTCCCGTCCCGTTCCTCCACTGGGCCACCCATGAGATCGTGCCCTAGGGTGGCCCAGTGGAGAAACGGGCGGGAGCGGGCCGGCAAGGTGCTTCGGCCAAAGGCGGATAGGGTCTAAACGGCTGCGATCGCCTCCACCTCGACGAGAAAGTTGGGGTTGGCCAGACCGCGCAGGATGCACAAGGTGCTACCGGGTGGATGATCCTTAAAGTAGGTCTGCAGGATGCCGCGCGCTTTGGGCACGTCGTGGGGATTGACGATGTAGATCGTGACCTTGGTGACATCCGATAATCGCGCGCCACCGGCGGCTAGCGCCTTGCTGAGATTGTCCATCACAAGTGCGGCCTGAGCGTCAAAATCGTCAGGCGGCAGCACATTTCCATCCGGGTCGGCCGCGACTTGACCCGCACAAAACACCAGCTTGCTCGCGCCCTCGGCGGTCACCACGTGGGAATAGCTGGCGAGCGGCTTCGACATGCCCTCGGGGTTCAGTCTGGTAAGCTTTGCCATTTTAATGTGCTCCGGAACGCTGACGCCTCTGTGCCGTTAAGTTGATGCCGTCAGGTTGATGACAACCGTGTCAGTCTGGCGGCTGATGAGCTACCTTTTGCCAACAAACCCGTTGCCGCCAGGTTGCCCATCGGCGGCGATGTCGGCAAGTCTCGATCCGTCCATCATAGGCCGAACCTGGCCCATAACGCGCGAGTCTCAAGCGCGGTGATCACGTCCTCCGCCGCCAGGAGGCTCGCGCAAGGCGCCCCGGCATGGGTCGGAAGGGCAGGCACGATACCGCCGGGCGAGCGCCGTAGCCTCGCCAGCAAGCCGGACGGGCCCAGCGGAATCGCCTTCAAGACGACATTGTCGCCGTGCAGCTCGCGCATCTTGCTACGGACATCGCCGAAGCCGTCAATCAATCCCAGCTCGAGCGCGCGCCGCGCTGACCAGAAGGCGCCTGAGAACAACTCGTCATCGCCAGCGTGGAGACGTCCGGCGCGGCGATCTTTGACCAGGCTGATGAAGGCATCGTGGACGTCGCGCTGGATGGCCCGCAACCGTTCTACATCATCCGGGTTCTCCGGGCGGAACGGATCGAGCGTGCCCTTATGCTCGCCGGCGGTGTAGACACGACGATCCACGCCCAGGCGCTCGATCGCCTTGTCGAAGCCGAATGAGGCGGAGATGACGCCGATCGATCCGACGATGGTGGAGGGGTCGGCATAAATTTCATCGCCGGCAATGGCCAGAAAATAGCCGCCAGATGCCGCGACATCCTCGCAGAAAACGTAGATCTTCTTCTGCTTCTCAGCCGCCAGCTGTCGCAGTCGTCGGAAGATCAAATTGGATTGGACCGGCGAGCCACCGGGGCTGTTGACAAGGACGGCAACGGTGGGCAGGCGCGAGAGGGCGAATGCGCGGTGCATCGCATCGGCTGCAAGGGCCAGCGACAGACCCGGTCTTAGCGGCGTCACCAAGCCGATCGGCCCCGACAAGCGAAGCACGGGAACGACGGGGGGGCGTTTGAACGGCCACATGAAATGCCTCTCGTTGTCAAGTCGCGGCGCAATGCTGATGTTCCGTACCGGCAGCAGACAGTACCAACCCGAGCCCGATGCCGGTTGACCTGCCCGGCGCGCTCCATCGTGCTGAGCGCAGGAAGGTCGTTGCGGCCCACCACAAACACCTGGCACAGGTCACACCAGGGCCTGCGCGGTAGATCTCGTCAGGCCGCCGGTAATAATAGTGAATGTCGATGCTCCGGCGTGTTCTCTGGCCGATGGGACCTGCACAGCATATCGAATACAAGTATTTCCTCCAGGTCGTCGCCAGTCGGACGAGGACGATATTAACTCACTCCGGTGGCGGTCGCCGATGCGCCGCGTGCAGGCCATGGCAGTGCCGAACCGGAGCGAAGCACCGCCTGCAAGGTGGGCGTGAAGCTGTTTGCCGCATCGTGGACGACCAAGCCGCCGTGAAGCTGCAATGGGGCGCGGCTCCCCTTTTTAGCGCACACCAGCACCCGATTGGCGGTTGCGGTTGCCGTTGGGTGCACCGGCATCAACTCGATGGCGCCAAATCGTCGGTCGAGCGCCCGCAGCACGAGCGGAAGCGCATCGGCGCGATGGATCATGCCAAGCATACCGCCGGGCGCAGCCATGCGCACCAAGAACTGGATCCAGCGCGCAAGCGCACCTGCCGGCATCGCGTGGGCCGCAGCTTTGAGCGGCCCGCTGGCGGCACGGCCTTCGCCCTCGGTCAGATAGGGTGGGTTAGCGAGCACGACCTGGTAGGAGTCGGCGTGCAGCCCGGTCGCACGCAGCGATTTGGCGGGCGCGCACAGATCTGCGTTGATCATCTCGAGGCGACTGGACAAACCATTGCGTTCGGCGTTGCAGCGGGCGAGCGCGAGCAGCGACGGCTCACGTTCTACCAATGTCACCGTGGCGCCCGGAATTCGCGCTGCGAGACAGAGTGCGATCACGCCGACCCCAGCGCCGGCATCGAGCACGCGGCCGACGAAGTTCGCGGCGAGCGGTGCCGCGGCCGCCAACAGCACGGCATCCAGACCGGCTCGGTATCCGTTGGTCGGTTGCAATACGCGCAATGCGCCACCGGGCCGCTCCGCGAGAAATAAATCGTCGCTCACGTCTAATTGTGCAGTCACTGTGTCGCCTTCGGCCCACCGCCCCGGTCGTTGTTAGATCATTTCCGCATTGGGCGGATCAGCCTTTGCCGGCCCGCGCCCCACCCGGCCACCCACCCAAGCGTGCCACTGCGTGGCCAGGTGGGGCGCGGGATGGCTTCGCGTTCACACGGGAACGCCCTAATCATCCTTCAGCCAGTTGCCGAGGTCCGCACCCTGAAGCGCTTGGCGGGCGCGCGCCCAGTCATCGTCCCACACCAGCAGACGCCGTGGAAATACACCGATCGAACCTTCCATGATACTGATATGCGTGTCCGCTTGCATGACCTCAACACCGGCATCCTCCAAGACCGTCTTGGCAAAGCTCAACACGACCGCATCATTGGTCCTTAAGATCTCGCGCATGCCCGTTGACCTCCAAGAGCCGGCTACTCTGCAATCTTCACCTACGGGCGTTGCAAAGTACAATTGAGATGCGTCGAATTGTCGGGACTATCGATCTCGGTTAGATGCGTATATCTGGGGGGGAAAATTTGCGCAGCTGAACGTGTGGTCGAAGGATGTCAGTGGTGGGACCATTGGGAATTGTGATCCCATTCGACGCCGCGCGCAGCGGGTCGCTGGAGCCGTTGCTGGCATTGGTTGCAGCGGATATGGACGGCGTCAATCACATCATCACCGAGAAAGCCGTTTCTGACGTCGAGCTGATTCCGCGGTTGGCGCGGCACCTGATCGATTCGGGCGGCAAGCGTTTGCGGCCTATGTTGACGATCGCCGCCGCAAAGCTGACGAACTATCAGGGGCAAGGGCATGTGCGCTTGGCGGCCGCCGTCGAGTTCATGCATACCGCCACGCTGTTGCACGACGATGTCGTTGACGAAAGCGACCTGCGGCGGGGAAAGTCGGCCGCACGCGTCCTGTGGGGCAATCAAGCGAGCGTCTTGGTCGGTGACTTTCTGTTAGGCCAGGCATTCCGGATGATGGTGGACGTCGGGTCGCTCACGGCGTTGCGCATCTTGTCGACGGCTTCGGCGGTGATCGCGGAAGGGGAGGTGATGCAGCTGGCCGCTGCGAAGAACATCGCTACGACCGAAGACGAATATCTGGCGATCATCAACGCCAAGACCGCGGCCCTGTTCTCAGCGGCAGCAGAGGTCGGTGCGGCGATTGCCAACCGACCGGCCGAGGAGCAAACCGCGCTGAAGTCGTTCGGCAAGACCCTCGGTATCGCCTTCCAGTTGGTCGACGATGCGCTGGATTATGGCGGTGACACAGCGCGTCTGGGCAAGGCGGTCGGCGATGACTTCCGGGAAGGCAAGATCACATTGCCGGTGATCCTGTCTTATCGACGGGGCGAGGCTGAGGAGCGGGCGTTCTGGCGACGCGCCATGGTCGATGGCGAGGTCGGAGACGGCGATCTGCAACACGCGATCGGTCTGATGCGCAAGCACAGAGCGATCGAGGCGACGCTCGAACGGGCGCAGCATTATGGTGCCATGGCCCGTGACGCGCTCGGGCTGTTTCCCGATGGCCGCGCCAAACGCGCGATGTTGGATGCGGTAACATTCAGCATCGGCCGGGGCTACTGAGCGCTTCAGCGTGCTTCAGCGTGCGCTGGAACCATCCCGCTGGCCCGCCCGGCCAACCCGCCCGGCCAACCCGCCCGGCCACCCCATGGCGACCGTTGAGACGGCGACCCGGCGCGGCCGTGATGGCACTGAGTTGTGGTCCCCGGTGGCCCGATCGGTCGCGCCGACAGCCCGTCTTGTCGATGCCTGTTCCCGCCGAGACAGCCAGCAGACCATAGGCATGGTTTGATCCAGTCAAGACAGACGCCCAATGGGAGCAAATCCATGACCGCCATCTTGTTCATCATCTTCGCGCAGCTCGCTGCCACCGCCGGCGTGCTCTTCATCGTCGCTGACTGCCGAGGCGGTCGCGACAATTTGTCTCGCTAGATCATCGTGCCTTAGATGAGAACGGCAACGCCGGTTTCGATTGAAGGCGCGATGATCTAGATTATCTTCCGGCCAGGTGGGTGCGCCAACCCGCTTCAATGGTCCTCAGCGGTTTCGGCGCCATAGGCCAGGAGAGCTCGCTCCTGCCGCTGACTAAAGACCTTGGTGTCCGATTTGGTGCAGCTGCAGTGGCGGGTGACGTCCGCGCTCGCGCTGCGTCGTCGATCATCGGAACCAAGCTGACGCCGATGACGAGCCGGACTTTGGTAGCATCGTCTTGGGCGATCAGCTCAAAACAGCTTGAGCCCAGGCGGCAGCGGCAAACCGCCGGTCAGCTCTTGCATCTTCGATTGCATTTGGCCTTCGACCTTCGACTTCGCATCTGCGGTCGCGGCCACGATAAGATCCTCCAGAATTTCGGCGTCTTCGGGTTTCATCAGCGATGGGTCGATCTTACATCGCCGCATCTCGCCCTTCCCGTTCATCGTCACCTGCACAAGCCCACCGCCGGATTGGCCGGCAATCTCCATGGCAGCCAGCTCATCCTGCACCTGTTTCATGCGCTCTTGCAGCTGTTGGGCCTGCTTCATCATCCCAAGCAGATCTTTCATGGCGGGCTCCTCGTTGGTGGCGTTCGGGGTTGCGACCAAGGGGTCGCTGTGGTGGTTGGATCGGCCGAAAGGAGCGATCGCTCGCTGTCACAGCTTGCGGTCGAGTGGACGGACGGCCCTAACCACCGCGTCCGGGAATGTCTCTAGAACGGTCTGCACCGAGGGATGCGCCTTGAGTCGGGCGATATCGGCGGCCTCACGGTCCCTTCTGACCACGCCGATCGGCGGCTGTCCGACTTTTTGCGATACGGCGACGACCCAACGCGTTCCGGTCCACTTGCTGAGCTTGTCCGCCAATTCCCCGGCCAGGGTCTTGGGGGCGCCGTCGAGCAGGCAAACCTCCAGGCGACCCGGTTGGAAACTGACCAGGCTCACATGATCTTCCACTTGAATGCGCAATCGAGCGTCGCGCTTGAGGCCTGCCAACGCGGCAATATCCTCCAGACTGCGCAGCTCGGTATCAACCGCGGCAACCGGCTGTTCCGCGATCCGCCGTACCGTGTCGTCCGGCTCGGCGGAGGCAGGTCCTGCTGACGCGTTGAGCGGACCGGGGCGGTCGTCTGCCGCCGCCGGCGGCGGAGCGGGCGAGCGAACGGTCGTATTGTTGGCCGAGGCATCCAGGGCCCGGATCACGGCGTCCGGCGCAGGCAGGTCCGCGGTGTGGGCGATGCGGATCAGCACCATTTCCGCGGCGGCCATTTGGTCCGGCGCCCGCGAAACCTCATCCAGGCCCTTGAGCAGCATTTGCCAGGCGCGCGCCAACAACGGTATCGACAGTAGCTCAGCCAGCGTGGCGGCACGGCGACGTTCCTCCCCCGACAGCGCTTCACCGGCGGCGTCGGCGCCAACCGTCTTGATCCGAGAGGCGATATGAACGCATTCGGCGAGATCGGCCAACACCTGATGCGGTTCCGCGCCATCCTTGTGGAGCGCGTCCAGGGCCAGGATTGCAGGGCCAGGCTTACCCCCGAGCAGCAGCTCGACCAGATCGAAAATGCGTCCGCGGTCGGCCAACCCCAGCATCTCGCGGACCGATCGTGCGCTCACCTGGCCATCGCCGATGGCGATGGCGCGGTCGAGAAGCGATAGGCTATCACGCACGGAACCCTCGGCCGCGCGGGCGATGGCGGCCAAGGCCTCGGGCTCGGCTTCGGCGCCTTCAGCCTCCGCGATGCGCCGCAAGTGCGCCATCATCACCGGCACGTCCACCCTACGCAGGTCAAACCGCTGGCAGCGCGACAACACCGTCACCGGCACCTTGCGGATCTCGGTGGTGGCGAAGATGAATTTCACATGCTCAGGAGGCTCCTCAAGCGTCTTCAACAGCGCATTGAACGCGCCTTTCGACAACATGTGAACTTCGTCGATGATGAACACCTTAAAGCGTGCGACAAGTGGGCGATAGCGCGCGCTTTCGATCAGCTCGCGAATGTTGTCGACGCCGGTATTGGAGGCCGCGTCCATCTCAATGACGTCGGGGTGGCGGCTCTGGATGATCTGGGCGCAGTGTTCACCATACCCCTCCAGCGACACGGTCGGGCGATCGGGAAGATCGGATTTGGCGTAATTCAGCGCTCGCGCCAGAATGCGAGCCGTCGTCGTCTTGCCGACGCCACGCACCCCGGTCAGCATGTAGCCTTGGGCGATGCGGTCGCTGGCGAACGCGTTGGAGAGCGTTCGCACCATCGCGTCTTGACCGATCAGCTCGGCAAAGGTCTCCGGCCGGTATTTGCGCGCCAGGACGACATAAGGCTGCGCAGAAGGCGATGGGTGATCCTCGCTGGTCGACGAATTTGGCGCCATGCCCGTTGCCCGTGATGCGGCCCGTTGATGGCGGAGTTGGATCCGCCGCTCGGACCATGCTGGTGCCGCTGGCGGCCGTAGGTGGGGTGGTCGTGACCGACGGTGATGGTGAATGACCGTGCCCGCACACAATGCTGTTCGCGTCGGACGATGCCCTATGCCCAACGTCCGACGGCTAGATCGGCGGGGCAACACGACAGAGACTGACGAGCGACCCGCGTCCTGATCGCTAGGGCTGCTTCCTTCCGGACCTGACCCGGTTGGCGAGGGAAACGTCCGCCGCCAGTCTCCGCAGGGAATATGGCGGCAACGGTCTCAACTGGCAAGACCGGAGCGGCGGGTGTGACCTGGGCTTGGGATCGCGTCACACGGGGTGCTTTCTGGCCGGGCGTCTGCGCTTCGACTTGGACTTGGGCTTGGGCTTGGGCTTGGACTTGAACCTGGCCGCGGCGGTCATAACAGCTGGAACGGTTCCGCAAACGAGAGCGCCCAACGCCGTGCCAACGATGATGGCGATGAACGGCAGCACTGTCCCATCAGCAATCCGTCCGTAGATATGGATCGCCAAGCCGCCACACATCTGCTGCGCGAACACGCCGATCCCCGCCGCAGTGGCCGCATCGTCCGGGGCTTCGGCAATGGCACCGGCTTGCGCTGCCGGCAACGCGATGCCTTGAGCCAAGCTCAACGTCAGACCGGGAAGGAACAGCGTCAGCGGTGTCACGTAGCCGGCCGCCAGGAGCGCGCTCTGGGTGCCGACCGTGCCGGCCAATATCAGCGATCCGCACAGGACCATGGTGTCGATCGACACCTTATTGCCGATCCTGCCGCTGATCAGGTTGCCGGCCATGAACCCCAACGGGAACGCGAGGAAATACAGGCCATATTCTGTTGCCGGCCGTTGCAACAGCTCTTTCATGAACACTGCGGCGCCGGCCGCGGTCACCAGAAACGTCGCCGTGGTGAAACCTGTTTGCAGCACGTAGGCATTGAAGCGCACGCGCGTCAGCAGCGCTCCGTAGGTACCAAGGACGCTCGGCGTCATGCTGCCGGACCGCGCCGCCGGACCGGTCTCCTCAACAACCAAAATGGCACCGATCGTGATCAGCGCACCGCAGACGTATGCGAAGACGAACAGCGTGCGCCAGCCGAATTCATCGATCAAGATCCCCCCCAGCAACGGCGCAAGCATCGGCCCCATCGTGTAGAACATGGTCAGATAGGCCAGCGCCCGGACCAGGTGTTGCTGGCCGAAGGCATCACGCACGATGGCGCGAACCAGGGTCAGTCCGCAGCCGGCGCCGGCCGCTTGGATCACCCGTCCGGTCAACAGCAATCCGAAGGAATCGGCGAGGATCAAAACGACGCTGCCGGTCAGGAACAGGAACAGCCCCGACAGCAGTACCAGCCGGCGACCAAGGCGGTCGGCCAAGGGGCCGTAGAACAGCGTTGCGATCCCCATCGTGAAGAAGGAGATGCCGAACGCGAGCTGCGCTTGGGCCTCGCTCAGGCCGAGCTCGGCCTTGACAACGGGGATGGCAGGCAAAAACAGGTGGACGGAAAGTGGGACGATCAGCGAGATCGCCGCCAGTGTGAAAATGAATGAGAGTCCGGGCAGGCGGTCCATCAACGTCCCTCGTCTGAATTACGGTGATAGCCGTGTTGGTGCGCTCGGTGCAATTGAGGGATGCGAGATGACGCAAAAAGCTGGCCTACGCCCCGGTGAGTTGGCTGTGGATCTGCCACCGGCGTCCGACGCCGGCCTGTTGTTCATCGGGCGAATCAGGACCCCTTATGTCAGTATTGAGCAATGCCCGCATCACCGCCTCGCGGCGGGCGACGCCGAGGCGACGTTGGATATTGACCAACGCTTTGCCGCAGCGCTCAGCGGCATCGCGGAATTTTCCCACCTCCAGGTCTTATTCTGGATGGATGGGGCACGCCGCGATCTGTTGCTCCAGACACCACGTCATCTCGACGGACCGCGCGGGACGTTTTCGCTGCGCTCGCCGATCAGGCCCAATCCGATTGGGTTGACGGTGGTCGAGCTCAAGCACGTGGTCGGAACTCAGCTCCGGGTCAGCGCGATCGAATGCCGCGACGGCACGCCACTGCTCGACATCAAACCGTATCTGTCATCGACGGATAGCGTACCGGACGCTGGGCGTCGGTGATAACGGCAGGCTCGTGCGTGGAAACGCTGCGCGCCGCTGACAACCAAAGCTGCAGCAAGGAGTGAGGCGATGGCGTTCGAGACCAGTTTCATGGTCGAGTGGGGGGACTGCGACGAGGCCGGAATCGTATTCTACCCCAACTACTTTTACTGGCTCGACTGCACATTCCAGCGGTGGTTGCGATCAAAGGGGATCAGTCAACGGGATATCCGTGGCCGGTTCGGCGTGAATCTGCCGCTGATGGATGCCGGCTGCAACTTTCGGCGCCCGGTGCGTTACGATGACGAGCTTTGGGTGCAGGCACGCGCCGGCGTGTGGGAGGAGATGCGGTTTCAGGTGCAATACCAACTGTCGGTGGACGGGCAGGCGGTGGCCAGCGGTCACGAGCTGCGCGGCTGGGCCAGGTCCGACGCCGACGGTCGGCTGGTCAGCGTGCCGATCGATCCGCAATTCCGAGCGCTGCTCGACGGCTAGATCATCGCGCCTTAAATCGGAACCGCAACGCCGGTTCCAATTGCGCCGGTTCCGATTTAAGGCGCAAAGATGATCGCTGTTAAAGTGTCGAGCAACTTTCTGCCTTTGATCGGGATCGTTCCGATTCCGATCAAAGGCAGGTTGCTCTAGATCATGTCCGCCTTGGGCGGGTTAGCCTTGCTGGCCCAGTTTATGGCTCGATGATCGCTTTGAAAGTTGCTCTATGCCGCCAGAGGGACGGGCCGGCACCCCATCATTCCCACTCGATGGTTCCGGGCGGCTTGGAAGTGATGTCGTAGACAACCCGGTTGATGCCGGCGACCTCATTGATGATGCGGGTCGCAACGCGGGCGAGCACGGCATGGTCGAACGGAAAATAATCGGCGGTCATGCCGTCGGTCGAGGTGACAGCGCGCAGGCCGCAGACATGGTCGTAGGTTCGCGCGTCGCCCATCACGCCGACGGAACGCACCGGCAGCAGGACGGCGAAGGCTTGCCAGATGGTGTCGTACAGGCCGGCCGCGCGAATCTCCTCGATGAAGATGGCGTCAGCCTTGCGCAAGATCTCCAGATTCGGACGGTCGACCGCGCCCGGCATGCGGATGGCGAGACCCGGCCCCGGGAACGGATGGCGACCGACGAAGGTGTCGGGCAAGCCCAACTCGCGGCCGAGCGCCCGCACCTCGTCCTTAAACAGCTCGCGCAACGGCTCGATCAGACGTAGGTTCATGCGCTCCGGCAGTCCGCCGACGTTATGGTGGGACTTGATCGTGACGGACGGACCACCGGTGAACGAGACGCTTTCGATGACGTCGGGGTAGAGCGTACCCTGCGCCAACAGCGCCGCTCCCCCCAACTTTTTGGCTTCGGCCTCGAACACGTCGATGAACAGCCGGCCGATCGTCTTTCGCTTGAGCTCGGGATCGCTGATGCCGTGGAGCGCGTCCAAAAACCGGTCGGACGCATCGACATGAATCAAGGGGATGTTGAAGTGGCCCCGAAACAGCGACACCACCTCGTCGGCCTCATTGAGTCGCATCAGGCCGTGATCGACGAAAATGCATGTGAGCTGATCGCCGACAGCCTCGTGGATCAGCTTGGCGGCGACCGCTGAGTCAACCCCGCCGGACAGACCGCAAATGACCCGGTCCCCTCCAACCTGGGCACGGATGCTCTCGAGCGCCGCGGTGTGGAAATGGCGCATCGTCCAGTCACCGGCCAGTCCCGCGATGCGATGTACGAAATTACCGATCAGCGCCGCCCCGCGTGGTGTGTGAACCACCTCGGGATGGAATTGAACACCATAGAGCCCGCGCGCCTCGTCGGCGATGGCGGCAAACGGCGCGCCCTGGGAAATGGCGACCACCTGAAAGCCGTCAGGCAGGCGGGTGACCCGATCCCCATGGCTCATCCAAATGGTATCGCGTTGACCAGGTTGCCAGATGCCCTCGAAGAGGGCGCAGGCTTGGACCACCTCCAACTCGGCCCGGCCAAATTCGCGGTGGTGGCCGGTCTTCACCTCACCGCCGAGTTGGGCCACCATGGTTTGCTGCCCATAGCAGATCCCGAGCACGGGCAGCCCCTTGGCAAAGACCCAATCCGGCGCCCGAGGGGTCCCGAATTCGGTGACGCTTGAGGGACCACCGGACAAAATGACCGCTTTCGGCTGCAGCCGTTCGTAGGCCGCCTCGGCCCTGTTGAAGGGAACGATCTCGGAATAGACACCCTGCTCGCGCACGCGGCGGGCAATCAGCTGGGTTACCTGGCTGCCGAAGTCGATGATCAGAACGGTGTTGGTGATGTGATCGGTCATGCGCAACGCGTTACGCTAGCTTGGCTTCGCCCGCAACCACTGGACCTGGTTCACCAACAGCGGCACGGTGCACGGATCATGAGCCATGGGGCGGCAAACAGGTTTTGTGGGCAGGCAGCTCATGGCCGGTGCGGGTCGCTGGCCGGCGCGGAGCATCGGTGCAAATAATCCCCTGGTTGTCGAGCGGCTCGTCTCAATTTGGCCAGGTGAGCGCGGCAATGCTCGTCGACAGGCTAAGGCTGGGAGCGGAGCGAGCGCATGGCTGTGACGCTGGCGAGAGGCGAAACGTTCAACCCACGGCGGAGATGGCCTTGGCCATGGTGCGGGGCAGGATCTTGCGCGGCGCTGGCCGGCATTGTGGCCTTGGCGACGGCGGCCAGCACGGCCCTGGCTCAGTCCGGCAGCGCACCGCCCACAACGGCTGGAGCGCCGACCCAGATCGCGGCAGGCGCCGGCGTGATGCGTCTTGCTCAGGCCTCGATCGACAAACCGAAGGGTAGCCGCAAGGTGGCGGCGAAGGTCCTGTTTGGGGCGGCCAGGGACGCGGCTCCATTGCGGGCGCGCGCCATCGGGCGCTACAACCGCGGTTGCCTGGCCGGCGCCAAGGCGCTACCGGTCGACGGACCGGCGTGGCAGGCCATGCGGCTCAGTCGCAATCGCAACTGGGGGCACCCGGCACTGATCGCCTGGTTGGAGCGATTTGCCATCAGCGCCAAACGCTACGACGGCTGGCCGGGGCTGCTGGTCGGTGACCTGGCACAGCCGCGGGGTGGACCGATGCTGACGGGGCATGCCAGCCATCAAATCGGGCTCGATGCGGACATCTGGCTTCGGCCAATGCCAGATCGGCGCTTGACCAGGGCGGAGCGCGAGCGCATCTCCGCAGTGTCGATGCTGGCGCGCGACAAGCTGTCCGTCGATCCCAACAAATGGAGCCTGGCGCGGGCGCGACTCATCAAACGTGCGGCATCGACACGCGAGGTCCATCGCATCTTTGTCCATCCGGCTATCAAAAAAGAGCTGTGCAGGACCGCTGACCAGCTCGGCGGCAGCCGGCGTTGGCTGTCCAAGGTGCGGCCCTGGTGGGGGCATCATTATCATTTCCACGTGCGGCTTGGCTGCCCACGGGGCAGTCCGGGATGCAGGCCGCAAAGTCCGGTCGCCGCCAGTGATGGCTGCGGTGCCGAGTTGACCCATTGGTTCAAGCGCCTGCAGCGTGCGATGCGTCCCAAGCCGAAGCCAAAACGGCCGGCGAAGCGTCGGCGGCCGAAACCGCCGATTACGTTGGCGGCGCTGCCTTCGGCCTGTCGGATCGTGCTCAATGCGGGTACCCGTCCGGAGCGCTCCGGCAACGGCAGATCTGCATCGCGATAGCGTGCACCCGGCAACGACGAATCGTCTCACCAGCGACTAGATCATCGCGCCTTAAATCGGAACCGCAAAGCCGATTCCGATTAAAGGTAGGTTGCTCTGGCGCGAAACCGGCCTGAAGCTTGAGCTTTCCAAAGTTGGCTGGAACCATCCCGCTCCGCCGCCCGGTACGGCTGTCCCGCATTTGGTGGAAATGAGCTAAGGCTCAATCAGCAACGGCTCCCAGTCGCGGAGGTGCTCGAGTACGGCTGCTGTACCAAGAATGACGCAATGTTCCGGTCGCTCCGGGGTCGTGAATGCCACGCCGACGCGTTGCCCAAGCTCGAGATCCAAATTGGTGAGTTCGGCGCCGCCACCGGTTAATTGGATGCCATGCTCGCAGATGTCGGACGCCAGCTCCGGCGGCAAATCTTCCAGCGTCCGTTGGACGAACTCCGCAATCTGCTCGATGGGCGGATCGAGCGCCGTGGCGACATCTTGAGGCCCCAGGACAATCGATTTCGGCCTTCCTGTTTGCAAGTCGCGGCCGTTGATGTGAATCTCGGTGGGAGGATCGTTGGCGGCCGAGCGCGCCGTGCCGGCCTCGACCTTGATCCGCTCGGCATTGGTCGCGCCAATAACCAGTCGATGTTGTCGACGGATGTAGCGGGCAATGGCTTCGTCCATGGCATCGCCGGCGCACCTTAGCGATCGCGCTTGGATGACGCCACCTAACGACAAGACCGCGATGTCCGTGGTGCCGCCGCCGATGTCCACGACCATGGAGGCGGTGGGCTCATCGACCGGAAGTCCTGCACCGATCGCCGCGGCAACCGGCTCGAAGATCAGATAGACCTTGCGTGCTCCGGCGGAGAGTGCGGTGTCATAGACAGACTTGCGATCAACTGGCGTGGCTCCCGCGGGAACGCTGATGACGATCCGTGGGCGGCGGAAGCCGAACAGGCGACGCGTGCGGGAAATGAAGTCGCGGAGCATCTGCTCGGTCGCCACGAAATCGGCGATTACGCCATCGCGTAACGGGCGCAGCGCCTCGATGTTCTCCGGGGTACGGCCAATCATGGCCTTGGCCTTGGCGCCAATGGCGAGCACCTCGCGACTGTCGCCATGCGAACGGACCGCTACGACGGACGGCTCGTCGATGACGATGCCTTTTCCAGCCACGTAGACCAGCGTGTTCGCGGTCCCCAGGTCGATCGCGATGTCGTCGGAAAATACGCTTGATAGAGCAAGAACCATGGTGAATTGGGCCTCGGGAACTGGCGGCCTGCTCGCCCGGTGTCGACGCGCATCGGGCATTGCCTCGGTGATGGCGGTTCGTCATCACGCGACGCTGCCGTTGTGATTGGCAAGCCCAGCAGTGCGCCCGGCTTACGATGATCCCGCGGTTGTCCAACCCATGCTGCGCCATTGGCTGATCATAACAGCAATCGTCGGCTTATGCGTGGACCAACTCATGCACTTGAATAACGCCTCGACCCCGCCGACCCGTGATCGAGCGACGCCAACAGGCCCCAACTTCTCGCCTTCCCGACCACGGGTTCGCCCTGACGCGCGAAACGCCCGCCATGTCGTGCTCCGACGACCGTACCGCAACAAACCGATCAAGAGCGGAATTCACCCTAGATCATCGCGCCTTAAATCGGAACCGGCTTTGCGGTTCCGATTTAAGGCGCGATGATCTAGTCCGATGAAAAGCGGGCTGACCTAGATGCCACCCAGCCGTTCCGGACCGCGTGCCTGCGCATGCACCTTGCGCTGACGTTTGATGAGCAACTTGTTGAGAGCGCTGATATAGGCCTTGGCCGAGGCCACCAGCGTGTCGGGGTCGGCCGCCCTTCCGGTCACTGCGCGCCCGTCCTCTTCAAGTCGGACCGAAACCTCAGCTTGCGCATCGGTCCCGCCGGTGACCGCGTGCACCTGGTACAGATCGAGGTCAGCCGTGTGAGGAATCAAGCTCTTGATCGCATTGAACGTAGCATCGACAGGGCCGTTGCCGCTGGCTTGCACCGTTTGTTTGTTGCCTTCGATGTCGAGCGTGAGCGTCGCGGACTGCGGGCCCTGGGTGCCGGCGATGACGGTTAGTGACAGCACCTTGATGCGATCGTCAACGGTGGCGATCTCCTCATCCACCAAGGCTTCGATATCCTCGTCGTAAACCACCTTTTTGCGATCGGCCAACGCCTTGAACCGGTTGAAGGCATCCTCAAACGCGTTATCGCCCAGCTCGTAGCCGAGGTCTTTCAGCTTGGTGCGAAACGCATTGCGACCGGAATGTTTGCCCATCACCAAGGAGGTCTTGGCGACGCCGACCGATTCCGGCGTCATGATCTCATAGGTTTGCGTGTGTTTCAGCATGCCATCCTGATGAATGCCGCTTTCATGGGCGAACGCATTGCGGCCCACGATCGCCTTGTTGTATTGCACCGGGAACGACGTGGCGGCCGACACCAACTTGGAGGCGCGCGTGAGCATGGTGGCGTCGACGCCGGTGGTGTAGGGCAAAACGTCGGCACGCGTCCGAATCGCCATCACGATCTCCTCCAGCGCCGCATTGCCGGCGCGTTCGCCGATGCCGTTGATCGTGCACTCGATCTGGCGTGCGCCGGCGTTGACCCCTGCCAGCGAATTAGCGACAGCCATGCCGAGATCGTTGTGGCAATGGGTGGACAACACGATGCGGTCAGCGCCCGGAACGCGTTCACGCAGCATTCCGATCAGCGCGAAATACTCCTCCGGCACCGTGTAGCCGACCGTATCGGGAATGTTGACCGTGGTGGCGCCGGCTTTGATCGCCGTCTCGACGCAGCGGCAAAGAAAATCGCGCTCCGTGCGCGTTGCATCCTCCGCCGACCACTCGACGTCATCGGTGTAGGTGCGGGCGCGTTCGACGGACGCGCGGATCAGCTCTAATACCTCGTGCGGCTCCTTCTGCAACTTGTGCTTCATATGGATTGGCGAGGTGGACAAGAACGTGTGAATGCGCGGGTGAAGGGCATGTCGTACGGCCTCCCCGCAGCGATCGATGTCCTTGAAGCCGGCCCGGGCCAGTCCGGCGACGGTGGCCTGTTTAACCCGCTTGGAAATCTCAACGACCGCCTCGAAGTCGCCCTCTGAGGCGATCGGAAATCCGGCCTCGATGACGTCGACACCCAATGCGTCAAGCAGCTCGGCGACCTCCAACTTTTCCTCCAAGGTCATGGTGGCGCCCGGCGACTGCTCGCCATCGCGTAAGGTGGTGTCGAAGATCAGCACCCGATCATCGGGGCGCGATGGGACGGCGGGCTGGGGTGTGGGCGCGGAGGTCGGCGCCGTTGCGCTCGCGGGCGACGTCGATGATGAGGCTGAGGTCATGGACTATTCCTGCTGAGATGAGATGGCGGTTCGATCGTGCCGTCGGGCCGGATCGACCGGGGCAAATGTCTGCTGGTGTTCGCTGTGGTCATCCCCTGGGCGCCCGTCTTCCGCCCGATGACGCAAGACCTGTGTCGCTCAGGGGCCGGTAAGGAGCAGCAGAGTCAGCGCCAGGTGCCCATACAACGGACGAACGGCAACGCGCGCTCCCTCACCCTTGCGGGCGGGACGGAACAACGCTCGATTAGGTCCGACGTGGCGCATCATTACACGGATCAAAGATTCACAATGGAACCCATTCGTCCTCTTGCTCCCGACAAGTTGGCGCGTTCGGTCAGAAAATTCAAGGGAGATATGCGGCCCGCGCCGGGAAAAGTCACACCGTGATGGGGGCCCGGCACCGAATCAATTAATTCCGGCTCCAGACGGAAACGCCTTGCCGGACCGCTCCGCGAGCCGGCCATTCCCTGATGCGATGTTGTGGGTGGGCGGTGGAGCGGGATGGTTCCAGCTCGCTGTGAAGCGCTATCGAACTGGGCCGTGGGCCTAAAGCGACAAGCGACCTTCTGAAACCCTGATGGCGGAGCCGCCAATGCGTACGCTGTGCATCTCGCCACGGGTGATATCGAGTTGGATGGTCACCTCGCTAGGGCGATCCATCTCGTAGCCCTGCTCGATCACCCGTCGGTGCAGGCCGTCCGGCAAAGCATCGAAGCGATGAACCACACCGGCAAAGCCCACGGCGGCCGATCCGGTCGCCGGGTCCTCCGCGATGCCGTAGTCGGGCGCGAACATGCGCGCATGGAACGCGGATGTCTTGTGCACGGTTTGCCGGCAGTAAAGGTAGGTCCCGAGCAGATTCTGTCCGCCGAACGCGCGTTGCCATCCAGGTTGGCGGACTTGCGCCCGGGCGATGGCTTCCAACGAGGCGACCGGGACGTATGCGAAACCGTTGCCGGCCGAAAATCGCATCGGCCGGTGATTGGCAAAGCCAATCTCGCTGGGCAAAAGACCAAGCGCATCGCCCAACTGCTCGATCGGCGCCAGCGTTCCCGCCGACTCCGGCAGCTTCGGTGCGTCGAACTCGGCAAAGGCCGGCCGGCCGGCCCGCAGCTTGACGCCGACGCGAACCAGGCCGATCGGCTGCTCCAACGTGATCAACTGGTCGCGCGTGCCGGTGGGACTGCTCGAATTCAGATCGGTGAGCAGAACCGCAACGCCAATCGTCGGGTGGCCAGCGAACGGCACCTCCGAGGTCGGGGTGAAAATGCGAATGCGCGCAGCGTGGGCCAGATGTTGGGGGGCAAGCACAAAAACAGTCTCGGCGAGGTTAAACTCCCGGGCGATCGCCTGCATGGTTTCGGCGCCGATGGCATCTGCGCCGAGCACAACAGACAGGGGATTGCCGGTGAACCGTCGCTCGGTGAAAACGTCAAGGGTGTGAAAATCAAGGTGCATGGTCGATTGGCTTGGCTGAATTTGCACCGACCATGCCCCATTTGTCGAAAAAAGCGAAGCGCTTCATCATAGCTGGTTCTCGTGCGTGATCAGAGCTCGCCGGCCGGCGGTCGGCGGCGCGGGCGGTATGGGCTTGACGCCGCGCTCAGCCTCCTTGACCTTGATTGACTCGATTGCTGCCGTCAGCCGATACCGTCCTGCGGGACCGGTTGGTGGGATCGACATGGTCCGCCGTCGCAGTGTCTGGCCCTGTCAGCACCAAGGAGTCCGATATGCAACCTCGCGAACGCGCGCCCTATTCGGCCATCGTTGACCGCGCGCCGCTCAAGCTGCCAGGCAACGCGCGGATCGTCGTTTGGTCGATCGTCAATCTCGAGGTCTGGGACATCGAACGACCCATGGCACGGCAGCAATTGGCGCCGCCGACCGGGCAGGTGCTGTTGCCGGACGTGCCGAATTGGAGTTGGCACGAGTACGGAATGCGGGTTGGGGTGTGGCGCTTCTTCGACCTTTATAAACGCCTCGGCATTCGCCCGACGCTATCGATCAATGCGCGGGTCTGCGACGATTATGAGCGGGTGGCACGCGAAGCCAAGGAGAGCGGTTGGGAATTCATGGGGCATGTCTGGGACCAGATGCCGATCCACAAGGTCGAGGATCAGCGAGCCATGATCAACCGATCGCTGGATCGGTTGGAGCGGTTCACGGGCAAGCGTCCGGTGGGTTGGCTTGGGCCGGGACTGACCCAGACCTATGAGACGCCCGAACTGTTGGCAGCGGCGGGGATTCAGTACATCGGCGATTGGGTCTGGGATGACGAGCCGGCCGAGATATCAACCGCCAATGGTCCACTCGTCACGCTGCCCTACTCGATCGAGCTCAACGACATCGCCGTCATGGCGCTGCATCACCATGAATCGTCTTATTGGCTGGAGCGCATCATCGACTGCTTCGATCGGCTGTATGCTGAAGGCGCCGATCGTGTGAAAATCATGGCGATCGCGATCCACCCTTATATCTCGGGTCAGCCGCATCGCATTCGATACCTGGAAGAGGCTTACGATTACGTCAATCGGTTCGAGGGGGTCCTGCACTGGAACGGCGTGGATATCCTGCAATGGTACCAGGGCGCCACGGGCTCGAACGTGACGACGGCATGATCGTCCGAGGGGCTCGCTGCTAAACGATTGGAAATGCTTGATCGCAGCGGCACAACGCGCCGTTCTACGGCGGAACCCGGATCAGAATTTGGACTTTGACCAACCAAGGGTAGTAGGTGATGAGGAGATGACCGAACACCCACAGGACGAAGCCCAACACAATCAGGGCGGGGATCGCCGCAAACACCAGCTTGAAGCAGAACATCAACAGCCGAAAGAACGGCACATTGAAGCCGGTCACGGTAGCCGCAGAGGGATGGCTGAGGTCGTGCCAACCCGCCGCCTCAGTCACGAAATCGGTCGATAGCTCTGTGGCTGCGCCAGATGATGGCTGCTGAGCGCGCTCCCGTGCTGCCCGCTCGCGCCGCAGCGTGCGCGGCAAATCATCGTCGGGCTCATCGGCGAACACACCGTCTCTGTTTGACACGGACATGCTGTCAGCTCCCGTTACATGCGGACCGCCCGAGGCCGGGACTTGGGGTACGTTGCCGTTCGCGACCACGCGCGCTGTTCGGCCGGCTTCGGCGCTGGCGTGCGCGGACTGATGCGGCTCAAAACAACTTGGACAAACAGGCCGACATGATCGGCACGATTCGCGCGTAGACCGTTCCCATCCTATCGGATCATGCGGAATATTGCTATTTTGCGCCTGCATTTTGACGGGGATGGAGGCCCATGTGAACAATTTGAAGCGTCTGGTTCGTTCGATTCCGGACTATCCCAAGCCCGGGATCATGTTCCGCGATGTCACAACGTTGATGGGCGACGCGCAGGGTTTGAAGGCGGCCATCGCTCAGCTGTGCGAGCCCTATCGGGCGATGCCGGTCGATGCCGTCGCCGGTATCGAGGCGCGCGGCTTCATCCTGGGCGGCGCCATCGCCGACCGGCTGGGCTGTGGGTTCATCCCTATGCGCAAGCGCGGCAAGCTGCCTTGGAAGACGATCGGCCAGGAGTATACCTTGGAATACGGTGTCGACGCGATCGAGATCCATGAGGATGCGATCGCGCGCGGCCAGCGCATCTTGATCGTGGACGACTTGATCGCCACCGGCGGTACCGCCGAGGCCGCCGTTAAGTTGATTCGGCAGACCGGTGGCGAGATTGTCGGCGCCTGCTTTGTGATCGAACTTCCTGAGTTGGGCGGCTCGCAAAAGTTGGCTGCACACGGGGTTGAGGTACACTGCGTGATGAGCTTCGAAGGGCATTGATGCCCGCTGCGAGGTATCGCGGACAGGTACAAGCTATGAAAATCAACGGCAAATCTTACCGGACAATCTGGCTCGCGGAGGATGGTCGAGGCGTCGACATCATCGATCAGACGGCGCTGCCGCATCGGTTGGTGATCGCCCGACTGGCCAGCTGCGACGATGCCGCCCGTGCCATTAAAACCATGCAAGTACGAGGGGCGCCGCTGATCGGCGCAACGGCGGCCTACGGTTTGGCGATGGCGCTACAAGCCGATGCCAGTGACGCCGCTGTGGAACGGGCGATCGCGTATCTCGGTCGTCAGCGTCCGACCGCCGTCAACCTACAATGGGCCTTACAGGAGGTGCGCTCGCAGGTGATCCGCTTGCCGCCAGAACAGCGCGCGGCCCGCGCCTACGCCGCCGCGGCGCAGATCTGCGACGCCGATGTTGCCATCTGCCGCGCCATCGCCAATCACGGCCGGCAGCTGATCGAACAGATTGCTGCGCGAAAACGGGCGGCCGAGCCCGTCAACATCCTGACCCACTGCAATGCCGGCTGGCTGGCCTGCGTCGACTGGGGCACGGCCACGGCTCCGATCTACACCGCTTTCGACGCCGGAATTCCGCTTCACGTCTGGGTCGACGAGACCCGGCCGCGGAACCAGGGTGCCGCCCTCACCGCCTACGAGCTTGGCGCGCACGGCGTACCGCATACCATTGTGGTCGATAATGCTGGCGGTCACCTTATGCAAAACGGTCAGGTGGACCTGGTGATTGTCGGTACCGACCGTACCACCGCAAACGGCGATGTTGCGAACAAGATCGGAACCTATTTGAAAGCTCTGGCGGCGGCCGATAACGGCGTGCCATTCTACGTCGCCTTGCCGTATACGACGATCGATTGGACGTTGGCGGATGGCTTTAAGATTCCGATCGAGCAACGCGCAGCGGAGGAGGTGTTGACGTTGTCCGGTCGGGTGGCTGGTGGCGACGTCACGACCGTTGAGATCGCCGCGCCCGGCTCATCGGCGGTGAACCCGGCGTTTGATGTTACGCCGGCACGCTTGGTCACCGGTCTGATCACCGAGCGCGGGGTGTGCGCCGCCAGCCGGGAAGGACTTTTGTCGCTTTACCCCGAGCGCAAAGCCGCAGGATAATGGGGGCTCGGTGCCACCACGCTCGGCATCGCTCGTGCTAGCCGGCTTCGCTCATGCAAGGACGCTCATGCAAGGAATTGCCATGGAAACAATCGATATCGCCCTCACTGTCAATGGCGAGCTGGTCCGGGAGACGGTGACGCCGCGCACGCATTTGGCGGATTTCTTGCGCGATAGCTTGGCGTTGACCGGGACCCATATCGGCTGCGAGCACGGCGTGTGTGGTGCCTGTTCGGTGCGGGTTGACGGGCAGGTGGTACGGGCCTGTCTGATGCTGGCCGCCCAGCTCGACGGCGCCGCCGTGGAGACGATCGAGGGCTTGTCCGACAGCGGCGAGATTGCCGATCTGCAGCAGGTGTTCCGCGAGCGTAACGCGCTGCAGTGTGGGTACTGCACGCCGGGCATGCTGATCACCGCGGCCGACATCCTGAAGGAAACCGGCGTGCCAACGCGTGCGCAGATCCGCAGCCATTTGTCCGGGAACTATTGTCGTTGCACCGGATATCAGGCGATCATAGACGCGGTGGAAACGACGGCGCGACGGCGCAAGGAAGGTGCGACATGAGCAGCGATGGGGCGACGACAGGTGGCCACCCGTCAGATGACATGCCTCCGGTTTTGACGGCGCTTGATCGTCCAAACAGCTACATCGGTCGGTCGGTGCCACGGCCAAACCTCGAGCGACTGACGCAGGGCCGGGGGCAATTTGTCAGCGACGTGGCGTTGCCGCGCATGGGGCATGCAGCTTTCGTCCGCTCGCCGTTCGCGCACGCGCAGATTACTGATATCGATACTGCTGCCGCCGCGGCCGCAGATGGCGTGGTCGCCGTCGTGACTGGCGCCGAGCTGGCGCGCATCATGACCCCATGGGTCGGCGTTCTTTCGCATTTGCAGGGTCTGAAGTCCGCGCCGCAGCACGCCATGGCGATCGATCGTGCATGCTGGCAGGGCGAGGCGGTGGTGGCGGTGGTGGCGACGTCACGAGCGGCGGCCGAGGACGCCGCCGAGATGGTGTCAGTGGGCTATCAGGAGTTGCCGGCGGCGCTCAATGCGGAACGCGCACTTGATACCGAGACGCCGGTAATTCACCCGGAGCTCGGCGACAATCTGGCGTTTCAGCGCAAGCTTGACGTCGGCGAGGTCGACGCCGCGTTCGCCGCGGCGGATCAGGTTGTCGAAGCGACGTTCACGTTCGGTCGCCATACCGGCGTGACGCTGGAGCCGCGCGCGATCGTCGCGGATTGGAACCCAGGTGAGCAGCGGTTGACGGTCTATCACTCCACACAAGCGCCGCACATGATGCAGGGCATCTTCGCCAAACATCTGGACCTGGCGGAGGACCAAGTTCGGGTGATCACCAAGGACGTCGGTGGTTCGTTTGGGATCAAGGTGCATACCTACGCCGACGAGATGGCGGTCGTTGCGCTCTCCAAGATGCTCAGACGACCGGTCAAATTTGTCGCCGACCGGTTGGAAAGTTTCGTTACCGACATTCATGCGCGCGACCATCGCGTCAAGGCGCGCTGTGCGGTCACCGCCGATGGCACGATTACCGGCTGGCAGATCGACGATCTCACCGGGATCGGGCCATATTCGATGTACCCGCGGACCAGCGCCATAGAAGCCAACCAAATCGTCAATCTGGTCGGCGGCCCTTACAAAACCCGGAATTATCGGGCCGATGCGCGGGTCGTCTATCAGAACAAGAACATGATGTGCCAATATCGTGCCGTCGGTCACCCGGTGGCTTGCTCCGTCACGGAGGGTCTGGTCGATCTCGCCGCCCAGGCGATCGCGATGGATCCAGCCGAGATCAGGCGCAAGAATCTGCTGCCCGACGATGCCTACCCGTGCGCAGCGCCCTCGGGCATCAAGTTCGAGCAGCTGTCGCACATCGCGGCGCTCGACAAGATTCTTGAGATGATGGATTACGACGCGCTGCGCAAGCAGCAGGCGGGTCTGCGACAGAAAGGGGTTTACCGTGGTCTCGGTCTTGCAAGCTTTATCGAGCTGACCAATCCCAGTCCGGCGTTTTATGGCGTGGGCGGGGCCCGGATTTCCGCGCAGGACGGTGTTACCGTCACGCTCAACGCACAAGGCGCGATCGTGTGCCATACCGGCGCCACCGAACAGGGCCAAGGCGCCGAAGCCGTGATCGCGCAGGTGGCAGCCACGGCGTTCGGGGTGGGCATCGACCGCGTGCGCGTGATTACCGGCGATACGGACGTAACCCCCTACGGCGGCGGCACCTGGGGATCACGCGCGGCGGGAATTGCCGGGGAAGCGGCTTGGCAAGCGGGCAAAGCGCTGCGTGCCAATGTGGTGGCGCTTGCGGCGTCGATTCTGCAGGCGGCGCCGGAAACGTTGGATATCCGCAAAGGCGTCGTGGTTGACCACGAAAGCGGCCGTGAGCGGATCAGCCTTGATGAGGTGGCCCGCATCGGCTACTTCCGGCCGGATACGCTGCCGCCCGGGTTTCAGGCCGAGCTGGTCGCGACCCGGCATTTCGTGCCGCGTGAGTATCCGTTCGCGTTCACCAACGGTGTGCATGCCTCCTGGCTCGAAGTCGATACCGAGACCGGCTTCCTCACGCTCCTTAAGCATTGGTGCGTGGAGGACTGTGGCACCGTGATCAATCCGCAGCTGGTCGACGAGCAGGTGCGGGGCGGCGTCGTCTGCGGGCTCGGGGCCGCATTGGGCGAGCACTGCCTGTACGACGAGGCCGGTCAGCTCATGAATGGCAACATGGCCGACTACATCGTGCCGATGGCCATGGAGATGCCGGATATCGAGGTGGGACACTGCGTGTCGCCAACCGCCGACGGCGAACTCGGCGCCAAGGGCGCGGGCGAAGCCGGCACAGCCGGTGCGGCGGCGTGCGTCGTCAATGCCGTCAACGATGCGTTGCGCCCGCTCGGTGCAGCCGCCATCACCGAGATTCCCATCACGCCCGACGTCGTTTTGGCCGCGCTCGGGAGGGTATAAGCAGTCAGTAGAAGCGCGCCATCGTTGCCATTCGAGCCTTACCGACGGGAACCGGATGGCGATGCGGGCTGAAAACATCAAAAATTAGGACGGAGACGCTCCCATGGCCGACCAGCCACAGGCAACCCCATCAGCGAAGTCGCAGCGCAAAGTGATCATTACCTGCGCGGTGACCGGTGCCATTCATACGCCGACCATGTCGCCGAACCTTCCGATCACGCCGGACGAGATCGTCGAACATGCGTTGGCGGCGGCTGAAGCCGGGGCGGCGATCCTACATCTACACGCCCGCGATCCGGAAACCGGACGGCCGGATCAAACGCCAGAGGCGTTCGGACGGTTTTTGCCGCGCATCAAGCAGCAAAGCAACGCCGTGATCAACATCACCAGCGGCGGCGCTCCAACGATGTTGGTCGAGGAGCGCGCCAAGCCCGCGGCGCAGTTCAAGCCTGAGGTCGCCTCGCTCAACATGGGCTCGCTCAACTTCGGGCTCTATCCGATGTTGGCGCGCTATAAGGACTTCAAGCACGATTGGGAGCGGCCGTACCTGGAAGGCACCAAGGATCTGGTGTTCCGCAACAGCTTTAAGGACATCGAGTACATCCTTGAGACCTGTTACGGCAATGATACGCGGTTCGAGTTCGAATGCTACGATATCGCCCATCTTTATAACCTTGCACACTTCCTCGATCGGGGGCTGGTGAAGCCACCGCTGTTCGTGCAATCGGTGTTCGGCATCCTCGGCGGTATCGGAACCCATCCCGAAGATGTGATGCACATGAAGCGGACGGCGGATCGGCTGTTCGGAGACCGATACACATGGTCGGTGCTCGGTGCCGGTCGAAGTCAGATGTCGATCGCCGCCCAAGCCGCGGCGATGGGCGCGAATGTGCGGGTCGGATTGGAGGATTCGCTATGGATCGGTCCAGGCCAGCTTGCCAGGTCGAACGCGGAGCAGGTGACCAAGGTGCGCCAGATCCTCGAAGGCCTGGGGCTCGCGATCGCGACGCCGGATGATGCGCGCGATATCTTGTCGCTGAAGGGTGCCGACAAGGTTGCGTTCTAACGCGGTTGGCGATCGTGGCCTGGTTTCGGATCGCTATCGTCGACGGCGCAGCGGAGGTCGCGATGCGGACGTGCCCTGGCCCGACGACGCGCAAGCGCAGGGGCAAATTCATTAACCTGGACGACAAACCTGAGAGAGCGCTGAATGGACATTAAGGTCGGGCTGAACGCCATCGAAGAGGCATCGCACAAGCTGTCCAACTGGGGCAAGTGGGGTGACGACGATCAAATCGGTACGCTGAATTACGTCACCGCGGAGGACGTCGTCGCCGCTGCCAAACTGATCAAAAGGGGCAAGCCTTTCGCGCTCGGCATCCCGCTTGATCGCGAGGGACCGCAAACCGGGCTATTTGGCGGTCGGTTCAATCCGATCCACCAGATGTTGGCGACGGGAACCGACGCCGTGGCCGGGCAGCAAGATTGGAACAAGATTCGCTATGCAGACGACACGCTCAATCTGTGCGTGCAAGGCGCGACGCATTGGGATGCGCTAGGACACGTGTTTTACCAGGACAAGGCCTACAATGGACACGACGCCAAGCTGATCGATTCACGCGGATTGGGTGTGCTGGGGATCGAGCACTCAAAAGACAAGATGACGGGAAGAGGTGTGTTGCTCGACATCGCGCGCTTCAAGGGCGTCGCGTACTTGGAGGACGGTGTCGGGATTTCGAATGACGAACTAGATGCCTGCGCCAAAGCCCAAGGTGTCACCATTGGGCGTGCAGATTTCGTTCTTATTCGTACCGGTCAGCTGGAAAAGTGCTTGCGCCAAGGCGAATGGGGCGGCTATGCGGGCGGCGACGCGCCCGGCGTACGGTTTGAAAACTGCTATTGGTGCCATGAGAAGCAGATCGCTGCGATTTGCTCCGATACCTGGGGCGTCGAGGTGCGGCCGAATGAAACGACGGAGGCCAACCAACCCTGGCATTGGGTGGTGATCCCAGCGATGGGATTGTGCATGGGCGAAATCTTCTACCTCGAACAGTTGGCCGAAGACTGTGCCAAGGACGGCGTATACGAATTTTTCTTCACTGGGCCGCCGCTGATCATCACCGGTGGGACTGGAAGCCCGATCAACCCACAGGCGATCAAATGACCGTGAGTTCGCGGCAGTGGCATCGGTGCAGGCGCCAAATGGCGGCGCTAGATCATCGCGCCTTAAATCGGAACCGCACTGCCGGGTCCCACTTAACGCACAAAGATGATCGCTCTTAAAGTGGTGAGCAACGTTCTGCTTGTCATCGGGATCGTTGCCATCCCGATGCAAGGCGGGTTGGGCTAGCGCGCGCATGGCGGCGCTAGCAGACGGCATTTTCCTTTCATCAACCATGACTACATTCAATGCCGACGAAAATGATCGGATTAAGGAATTGCTTACTCCGCTGCGTTGTACTGCGCATACAGAGTTTAATATTTGAACTCATGGATTTATTTTCCCGGCACCGAGTTCTATCGATCTATTGCTGAACGGTTCTATCCTCCATTATCGATGGCACATGCGGGGCCGGCTGCGCGGAGGCAAGCTCTGTTGGGCGCTATAATTCCAGCTGGTGCGCTTTCCTATCTCGTTCTGTCGCCTAGCCTGCTCGGGTTTGATCCAGGACTGCAGCCACAACTCCATCGGGTATTGGCGACACCGAGGTCGGTGTTTGAGCGCGGGTCGTCCTCGCTTGCCCGTTCAATTAACGGCACCGTCTTCGGACCGTGGTGCAGCACTGCCATCGGGCCTGATCACGCGGTCGATCCCCTGCGAGTCCGGGGCCGACCGTCGCTAAAGCGCAAACCGGAGCCGGAAGCGTTGCCGCCGTCGCCGGTTCTGGTCGCAGATGTCGCCTCGCCGGCGCAGGCGGCGGATCTGGCCGGAGCCCGCAACCTCGGCGGGCGATCGATCGAGCCTTTTGGCGCGGGCGTAGGTAGGCTGTGGGTGTTGTTTGCCCTGTTGGCTGTCATCATACTGGGGCTTGGTGTGGGGGCCGTTCGCGTCTTCCTGGCTGGCACATTGAACCGCGGCGCAAAGGCATGGGCGGGTGCAGCGCGAGACAATGCAACGATCGCCAGGTGCGCCGGGTCAGTGTCTAAGAAGGCTGCATCGCTGGGCCCGCATAAAACCGAGCTGATCCTGCCGGCAGACCTGCAACCGGATCTGCTGGCGCTGGTCGATCGGCTGATGGCGCGCACCGGCGTGTCGGCCGGGGTCCGCACCCTTGTCACATCTGAGGTGCCGATGCTCGACGTGTTTCCGGAAGCGATGGGTTTGGTCGGCCGGTTGGAGCGGGCTGGTCAGCAGGTTGTGATCGTGGTCTGGAGCCTGTCGCGGCTGGAGCTACCGCCGTGGTCGAAGCAGCGGCAAGCCGGTCTGGCCGAGGTGCTGCGCGGCTCCGCAACATTTGAGCACGTAATCGCCCGCCTACCCGGCGCTCGTGCTCACATCATCCAACCCGGCGAGGTGCAGGGCGACGTCCGCGCCGTGCTCAACCCGGATCGCCTGAACCTGACGCTCGACGCGCTCGATGCGGCTTATCAGCAGGTTGTCGTCGTCGCCCGTTACGATGATGCCCGCCGATTGTTCGCGGCCATCGAGGGGCGATTTGACGCAGCCGTGATGGTCACGCCCCGATGCGACAAAGCCGGCGCCGGCTCGACGCGTGAGAGGCTGCTGGGTTTTGAGGTGACCGGGATCGATATCGTTACGGCCGCACGAGCCTGATCGGTTTGTGGCGTTTCAGTCATGGCTGAACCTATCGTGCTCCGGCAGCTGGCCACCCAACGCCACGATGTTATTGGTGGAAGGGCTGGGGATACGGGATGGTTCCAGCCAACACTGAAACGCCTTGCGCACCGTGCCTTAAATGGGAACCGCAACACCGGTTCCCATTTTAAGGCCCGAAGATGATCGCTGTTGAAGTGGAGAGCAGCGTTTTGCTTTTCGTCGGGATCATTCCGATTGCGAAGAACAGCAGGTTGCTCTAGCTGCTCTCGTCGGAATTTTGCGCAGCCTCAGGCATTTGCATCCAGCGCACCAACCAAGCGGCGGGCAATACCCAGAGCAGACCGCCAATCACATAAAACAGGACCTCAACGAGCGTGTTCGAGTGGAGCAGCGGTAACACCGAAAACACCACCATCAGGGCCAGCACGTAAACAGCGAAAAACAGCAGCAACAGGACGGTCCCGACGAACTTACGGGTTCTGATTGTCATTCGCGATTCTCCCGATGGGCGCGGCCTTGCTGGTCGGAGCCCCGCGCGGACACGGCGCATTGCCAGGCGCGGCCTTGGGTGTGTATCTGGGCCGATCATGCTCGGGCGCAAGTGTGTTGGGTGACGCATCGACCGAGGTGAAACAGTGCACTGGCGGACGAACGGCGGACAACTGATGTGGTGCGCTCGGTGGCTCCAACTAGATCATCGCGCCTTAAATCGGAACCGCAACGCCGGTTCAAATTGCGCCGGTTCCGATTTAAGGCGCGAAGATGATCGCTGTTAAAGTGTAGAGCAACTTTCTGCCTTTGATCGGGATCGTTCCGATTCCGATCAAAGGCAGGTTGCTCTAGGCGGATGGCATCATATGTCGACGTCGGTTGTTTGCATCGGTCTGACGTAGGTGGAACGCATAGGTCGATCATGGTGTCGGTGGCCGTAAAGGGTGGCGAGCGGTCGATGGGGCGAGCGGAGCACAACACCCCGGCCGTTCGCAATTGGCTGCTGACGGTGGCGCTCCTGGTGCTGGTGATGGTCGGTGTTGGCGGGGCGACGCGACTGACGGGCTCGGGCTTGTCGATCACGGAGTGGGCGCCGATCATGGGCGTCATTCCGCCGTTATCCGACGGGGATTGGCAAGTGGCGTTTGCCAAGTACAAGCAGATTCCGCAGTTCCAACAGGTCAATCTCGGGATGGACCTGGCCGAGTTCAAGGCCATCTATTGGTGGGAATGGGGTCACCGCTTTTTGGGCCGACTGATCGGCGTGGTGTTCGCGGTGCCGCTGGTTTGGTTCTGGTGGACGGGGGCGCTGACCAGGCGGCTCGGTTGGCGGCTCATCGGCTTGTTGGCGCTGGGCGGACTGCAGGGCTTCGTCGGCTGGTACATGGTGCAATCGGGTCTGACGGAGCGTGTGACGGTGAGTCCGTATCGGCTGGCGCTGCACCTGGGACTAGCGTTCGTCATTTTCGGATGGCTGTTGTGGACCGCGCTTGACGTCGGCCGCGAAACACGGCGTAGCGATCGCGGTGCACGCGTTGGTGCCGGCATGCGTTACGGGGCGGCGGGGCTCGTCGGGGTGATCTTGTTGCAGGTGCTTTCGGGGGCCCTGGTCGCCGGGCTCAAAGCGGGACTGACCTACAACACGTGGCCGCTGATGGATGGGGCACTGGTTCCCGACGGCCTGTTGGCGATGGCACCGTGGTATCTGAATGCCTTTGAGAACATCACGATGGTGCAATTCAACCATCGGCTGCTGGCCTACGTCGTGGTGGTTTTGGCTGCTTGGCATCTGTGGTCTGTGCTGAGGGCGGCCAACGATCAACCCTTGGTCGGTTCAGCCGTGGTGGTGCTGGTCGCAATATTAGCTCAAGCGGCGCTGGGTATCTGGACGCTGCTGAGTGTGGTGCCGCTGCCGTTGGGCATCGCGCATCAAACTGGCGCCGTCGTCGTTTTGGGTGTCGCGATCTGGCACCTGCACCGCGTGTTTCGGAGATAGATCATCGCGCCTTAAATCGGAACCGCAAAGCCGATTCCGATTAAGGGCAGGTTGCTCTAGCGCGCGTGCGGGGTAACGATGGTTACCGCGCGCCGGCGCCTTTGGCCTGGAAGTAGGCCAGGGTGCCGCGGTTGAAAATGCGATCTTGTGGCAAAACGTCATGCGCTTCGAGGTCCGACAGGCCTTGCAGCCGATCATACAACGCCCCGAAATCTTGATAACAGTCGGCCAGTAGCTGGTCGAAGCTTTGGATGACGAAGTAGGTTTGCTGAAAATCGTCGATGATATAGTTGGTGCGCATGACACGCTCAAGGTCGAACCCGATGCGGTTCGGCGATGGATCGGCCAGGGCAAACACGCACTCGGCGGGCGACGACATGATGCCCGCGCCAAACAAGCGCAAGCCGTCGTCGGATTCGATCAGGCCAAACTCGACCGTATACCAATAGAGCCGGGCGAGGTGGTGCAGTTGGTCGCGCTCGAGCGCGCGTCGACCGCCCTTGCCGTAGGCTTCCATGTAGGCGGCGTAGACCGGATCGGCCAGCAGCGGAACGTGGCCGAACACGTCGTGGAAAACGTCCGGCTCCATCAGATAGTCCATCTCGCTTTCCGGCCTGATGAAGGCACCGGCTGGAAAACGTCGGTTGGCCAGGTGATCGAAAAAAATGTCGTCGGGCACCAACCCGGCGACAGGAACCACGCTCCAGCCGGTGATGGGAGATAGCGTTGCGCTGAGTTGGGCGAAATCCGGAATGCCGGAGCGCGACAGCTCAAGCGTGGTCATCCAATCGAGAAAAACCTGGCAGGCGCGGTTGGGTAGCAGCGCGGTCTGCCGCGCAAACAGGCGATCCCACCGTTCATGCTCCTCAGCGGTGTAGGAGGCCCAGGCCTGATCGATCGTAAAGTCCGCATTGCGGGGTGCGTTCTGGTACCGATTCTTCGACGTGGAACTGGCATCATCAGGGGTTGGGCTGGCCATCCGCGCGCCCTCCTCGACAGGTGTCACCGGCGCTGGGTAGCGCCGCCGGATCGCTTTGCCCTCAATAGCGCGCGTGCCGCCGCCGCTTCAAGGGGAAGCTGCGCGGCGTATCACATTCAGCACCAGCCGATGTCCGCTATCCCTTCAAATGGGCATCTTTGTTTTGATACAGTTTGTCGTCTGCATAGCCCATCGTCTCGGGCTTGCCGCGACCCAACATGACCTGAAAGTAAACCGGTTCCAAACTGTTGTTGTCGTAGCCATGGATCACGCCGGCTGGACAAGAGATGCATTCCCATGGGCCAAGTCGAGTCGTGAGCCGGCGGCCATCTTCGTCCTCGACAAACACGTCCAGCAGACCCTGGAGCACGAAAAAGCACTCCTCGACCTCATGGGTGTGCGGCGCGTTGCCTTGACCGGGCTCCACATACATGATCGAGAGCGTGAAATTGCCGGCCGGAATCACGGTCGGGTCATCATGCTTGCCAGAGCCGCCGGCGCCGATAAAGCGATGCTGCGCCCGCTTCCAGCCTTCGATTTTGGCGTCCTCAAAAGCATTCCAGTCCGGCGTCTTGTCCTTGAAGCGGCCGATGCTGCGCTGCATGATCTCTTCGAGCGGAACGCCGACGAGATGCGGTGGGCGGGGATGGCGAGCGACGCTCATGGGTTGGCCTCGTGCGAGTTGTGGCTGTTGACCGGGACATTGAACCGTAGCGAGGGGCGAGGGCTGCCGTCAACTCGCCGGCGTAGTCAACCAGCGGCGCGTCGGCCAGCATCGGGTGTTCGCGTCGGCCTTGGTCGCGATCGGTCGCGGTTAAGCCTTGCGCTCCCAGCGGCCGCCGGCTGCTTGCTGCCAGTAGGTCACATCGCAGCCCTCGCCCTTCAGTGTGGTCCAATGCTGACGGGCCGAGGCGACGGCGGTCTGATCGCGACCGTCGAATATCAGCACGATGCGTTGATAAAGCGACAGCTCGTGCGCCGCGCTCGGCTCGGCACCGTCGACAAGGAACCGGACGGTCGCACCGTTCGGGTTCTCAGCGCCGGTGGTGAGGTATATGGGGTGCCGCTCCGGGCGCCCTTCTCTGGCGCTGCCGTGCGGAAGAAAGCTGTCGGGTCGCCAGGTCCACAGATGCTGATCCAAGGCTGCCAAGCGCTCGGTGGAACCGGCCTGGACAACGGCGCGCCAGCCGCGCTGCAGCGTCTTTTCGAGCAACTGCGGGAGCACCGATTCCAGCGGCCGATGCTGAAGGTGATAGAACAGCACTTCAGGTGGGCGCGATGCTGACATGCAGGCGATCTCTTAGTGATGGTCTTGTTGGTCTGGCCGCCACCGTGAGCCAAAAACCGGTCCCTTAGGCCGCTTAGGCAGTGCCCATCGGCTCAAAGCGCGGTAACCTTCCGATGCTGCGGACGCACTCGATCTCAGCTTTGCGGCGAGTTTAAGCCGGCAATACCTTGCGGGGTTGATCCATCTCCAACGATCACGCCCTAAGCACAGCCCAATAGATGCACGCTGAACTGTTTATCATCGTCGGTCCATACACCCAGTGGCTGCCACTTGGATTCGCCTGCCAACGCTTGAAACTGATCGATTGAATATTTGTAGGAATTCTCGGTGTGTATGGTTTCGCCCGAGCGGAACGTGAAGCGACGGCCGCTGATCGGTATCTCCTGGTCCTTCTCGCTCACCAGATGCATCTCAACGCGACCCTCGCCAGGATTGTAAATCGCTTCATGGCGAAAACTGTCAAGATCGATGCCGCCGTCAAGCTCGCGATTAATGCGCGCGAGCAGGTTGAGATTAAAGTCGGAGGTGACGCCAGCGGAATCATTATAGGCCCTGATCAGCTTGCGAACTTCTTTTTTCAAATCGATGCCGATGATCAGTTGGCTGTCCGAGCCGAGGGTAAGGCGCATCGCGCCCAGCAGTTTTGCCGCGTCCGCCGGGACCAAGTTGCCGAGCGTCGAGCCGGGAAAAAAACCGACGCGGCGGTAACCGGTGAGATCCGAAGGGACGTCGATCGGCTTGGAGAAATCGCCGACCAACGGCCGGATGTCGAGCCTCGGGTAGCGCGCGGCCAGGCGCTGGCGCGCATCTGCCAGCGCGCTCTGCGATATGTCGATGGGGATGTAGGCGGCGAGATTGGGCATATGGTCGATCAGAATCTCGGTTTTCAGGCTGGATCCCGAGCCGAATTCCACCAGAACGGTATCCTGCCCCAAACCGGACGCGATTTCCGCCACGTGGGCCTTCAGGATCGCGACCTCGATGCGGGTCGGATAATACTCCGGCAACTGTGTGATCTGCTCAAACAGCTCGCTGCCGCGTGCGTCGTAAAAAAATCGCGACGGCAGAGATTTTTTTGGCTTGGACAGACCGGCGACGACGGCCGTGGCGAACTCCTGCACGCGTTCCTCAGCCGTCTGCTGGGCCGAGAGCTTGGCGAGTGCTGAATTGGTCATGTGTCGATGTCTCCCGCGAGCCGGACGCCCATAAACTGCCAGCGCTGATGGGGGTAGAAATAGTTGCGATAGGTCGCGCGTGAATGACCGTCGGGGGTGGCGCAGGAGGCTCCTCGCAGCACCTGCTGACTCACCATAAATTTGCCGTTGTATTCACCGAGGGCCCCGGCCGGTGGCCGATAGCCGGGATATGGCGCGTAAGCGCTCGACGTCCACTCCCAGACATCGCCGAACATCTGCCGAAGTTGACCGCTTGCGGCGCGCGCAGGTAGCGGTCGCAGCGCGCGCGTGCCCAAGGTGTTTCGATCGGCTGCGTTTTGATCGGCTGCGTTTTGATCGGTTGTGTTACGATCGGTTGCCGCGCCATTTGCCGCCGTCTCCCACTCGAATTCCGTCGGCAATCGCTTGCCGGCCCAGCGGGCGTACGCATCGGCCTCGTAGTAACTGACATGACAAACTGGCGCAAGCGGATCGACGGGTGCAGCTCCCTCCAGCGACATCACCCACCACTGATCATCGCGCTTGAACCAATAAAGCGGCGCCTGCCAGCCCGCTTGGTTGACCGCGACCCAACCGTCGGACAACCACAGCATCGGCTCGCCATAGCCGCCGTCGGCGATGAAGGCCAGCCACTCCGCATTGGTAATCAGTCGGTCGGCCAACCGGAACGGTTGAACCAACACGTCGTGCCGCGGGAACTCGTTATCCCAGCCGAAGCTGGTCCCGGCGTTTCCGACCCGCCGTATGCCAGCGTCGAAGCTGATCCAATTGATGCAATCCAGATCGCCGCCGGTCGCGCGAGGATGGGGCTTGCGATAGTGCGGCTGCAGCGGGCTCGCGGCGAACAACGCGAGACAATCGGTGAGCAACAGCTCTTGATGTTGCTGTTCATGATTGATGCCGATTTCGATCAACCGGCATATCTCTTGGTCGGTCGCGTCGTCGCCGGATAGCAGTTGACGCAGCGCCGCATCGACATGCTCGCGGTAGGCGAGAACGCGCTCACTGGTTGGTCGCGTCAGCAGGCCGCGCTTGGGTCGCGGTTGACGCGCACCCTGCGTTTCGTAGTACGAATTAAAGCAGTAGTTGAACGTCTCGTCGAAGACGCGATAGCCTGCCAAATGCCTGGCAAGAATGAACGTCTCGAAAAACCAGGTGACGTGCGCCAGGTGCCACTTTGTCGGGCTGGCGTCATCCATGGCCTGTACGACCATGTCTTCGGCACTGAGTGGATCGGCAAGATCAACTGTCAACTGCCGGGTGGCGAACAGCCGATCGGCCAGCGAGACCTCTCCGGAAGCGCCGACGACGTCGATTGAAACTTGCGCGTGCTGAGACACTTGCGCCCCCTCTTTCATTTTCGATAAGCCGATGGGCAAGAAACTTGTCGGCCAGCACCTTGCAAGAGTGGCTCGGAGTTGCGGGTCTAAGCTTTGGTTTGGCACCCGAACATCGGATTGACAACCCCGTGAGCGATGCTCGAACCGATCAGACGACGGATCGCAGGTTTACGTTATCGGCCGTGTACGCCGGTCGCTGTGGCGGCGCGCGGCCACGCAAGAGCACAAATCTCCATCGCTTCCGCAGCCTCCCAATCCAACCCAATTAGGCCTTCAATTGGGTGAGCCCGAGGATCCTCGCAAAGAATGCGACGTAGTCGGCGCTCGTTAGAATCCGCCGGCATCGAGTCCTCGTAAATCCAGACGGCGTTGGCGTTGCGGTGTGCGTGAGACGTCAACGCATAATAGGAGGCAACGCCCGTGTGTGGGCGATGCGTCCGATGTTTGGTTCGCTGAAGATATGTCATGTCGACGTCGGCCGTTGGAATGTATTGCACATCGGCACGACCCTTTACGCGCAAAGTGATCGCGCGCTTGGTGTTGGGGAAGCAAAGTCCACGCCGTGTCAATTGCACGCGGTTTGGATTGGACTTGAGCTCAACGGGATTGGACGCCGGCTGATCGGGCATGTGTCACTCCTGACTTGGGAGGCAGGCCGCGAAGCTGAGGTGACGATCAGGACAGTGCTGATACTGCGCTCAGTGTGCGTTGGAATGAGCGAAAGCGAAGCGCCATCGCCGGACGACGGGATCCCACGGGTGGGATGCCCCCAATACATAGTATGAGATTGGGGGTTCTGGAACCCAAAAAATGTAGCAATTGCGAAGACAATGCGTAACGATGGCATCCATCGTGGTGCTCAGTGGGCGGCGGATCGACGCGTCACGAAGTGGATCAATTCGCGCAGTCACGATCGAATCTCCGGGATCGACGATGTCGGCCGTCCGCTCGGTTGCGCGCAATAAATGCGGGCTGGATCATCGTGCCTTAAGATGGTGAGCACCTTTCTGCTCTTCATCGGAATCGGAACGATCCCGATGAAGAGCAGGTTGCTTTAGGGCGTGTTAGAACTAGATCATCGCGCCCTAAATCGGAACCGCAACGCCGATTCCAATTGCGCCGGTTCCGATTTAAGGCGCAAAGATGATCGCTGTTAAAGTGGTGAGCAACTTCCTGCCTTTAATCGGGATCGTTCCGATTCCGATTAAAGGCAGGTTGCTCTAGGGCAACCATCTTGCTCCCCGCCCCGGCCACCCACGCAAGCGGGCCATTGGGCGGTCGGCTGGGGAGCGGGCCGGTACGGGTAATCCGCCTTAGGCGGACATGATCTGGAGCATCAGGTGCGGCGGCCTGCGGGCTTGCTCGGTTGCGGCCCAATACGGTGCCGATGGACACCAGAATTGCTGCAGGGCAAATGTGAATTGCGGTCAAAAGGTCGCGCGAATTGGGCTGTGAGATCGGGTGGCGCTCAATACCAGCTTTTCGGGATCACATCAGCGAATTTGGCTTGCAGCTGCTGATCCAGGGCCGCTGAATTGCGCACGGTGGCGGGCCAATCCTTGAGGCGACTCCATGGTTTGCAGGCATCGATCACCATGCGGCTGTTGAGATTGTGTTTTTCCCCGTACGCCATCGGATCCAAATGGGTCGACCAGCAGCCTTGGAGGATCTCCACGTCGTCCTTGGGATCGCATCGCGTGCAGATAGACCAGACGACGTCGTCCATATTGGACGGATCGATGTCATCGTCCACCACAACGACAACGCGATTAGCATAGGCGCCAGCATGGCATTGGGAGGCGACCAACCCGGCCTGCTTCGCATGTCCACCGTACATTTGCTTGATCGAAACGGTGAGCCACATCCGGCTGCCGCCGGCTTCGTGGCTCCACACGCCCATCACGCCGGGAACGCCGGCCGCCTCGATCTCCTGCCAGACGGCGCCGGCGCGGGCGGTGCCGCGGTAAAAGGTGTCGTCGTTCGGTGGGATCGCCGGCAGTGCGCCGGTCAAAACCGGATCGTTGCGGTGCCAGAAGGTCTTAACGCGAATGGCCGGTCGCATTTCAGCGCCGCCGGCATAGTAGCCGGTCCATTCGCCGAGCGGCCCCTCCAAGATGAGGTCGTCTTTGTGCACGAAGCCCTCGAACGCGATCTCCGCTTCGGCCGGGACCGGAAGACCGGTTTGCGGTCCTTTGATGATGCGGATCGCTTGTCCAAGTAGCCCCCCAGCAGCGGCAAATTCATCGATTCCATAGGGGATTTCAAGGCCCGCTACCGAAAAAAGACCGGGATGGACGCCGGCGACCACCACGATCGGACAAGGTTGGCCGCGGTCGTGGTACTTCCTCATCAGGATGTCGCCATGCTTACCCTTGGAGATCATCACCGAGGCGACGTTGCGATCGTGCACTTGCACCCGGTAGCAGCCATAGTTGATCCAACCGGTGTCCGGGTCCTGCATGATGACCATGCCGCCGGTTCCGATGTAATAGCCGCCGTCGCCTTCATGCCAGCGCGGGGTCGGGATGCTGAGCAAATTGATCTCATCGCCCGTGAACGTGTTCTCGAGCAGTGCGCCGTGGTTGACCTCCTTGGGGGGAAGGCTTGGCGCGTCTTTCATGTAATCGCGCCAAAACCGCACCAACTCGACTTCGCTCGTCTCCGGCGGCAGACCGATCGACAGGGCGATGCGTTTGACGGACGTGAACAGGTTGGCCACCACGCGAAAGCCCTTGTCGTAGCCGGGAATGTCCTCGAACAGGATGGCAGGTCGGCCCATCTTCCGCATCGCGACATCGACGATGCCGCCAATCTCCTTTTCACGCTCCGCTCCGCTGACGGTGAGCAGCTCCCCGGCATCGTGCATTTGCGCCAGCCAACTGCGCAGATCTTGATGGGTTTCGATCCGGTTCAGCGTATCCATTAACGTCCTCCTGCGCGCATGCTGGCCGCATTTGGTGAAGGCATAGTCGTTGGCGGGCCCATTGCCAAGCGGCGGTGCCGACGCCGATGTTGGCAAGCCATCAAGGAGATGCTCATGCCCGCCCCGACCGGGGCGGGCTCCGCAGCCGGGTGGATCGGTACTGATCAGCGACCGATGATCTGGCGGGCGCGTGCGACCACCTCTTTTGGGAAGGCGTACATCGCGGCGAGTTGTTGTTGGATTTGCGCACCGCTGACCGGCTCGATCGCAAGCTTGGTTTTTTTGGCGCGTACCTGGAACTCAGGATCCTTGACCACCGCTGCGAAGGCTTTGCGCAAGATCTCGACGCGGTCTTTCGGCACACCTGGCGGCGCGATGAACGGGCGAGCCATATCCATCTGCGAAAAGATCAGGCTCAACGCTTTTTTGTCCACGTCCGGCAAGTCCTTGGCGACGTCCGCGAGGAAGGGAACGTCCTTCATCTGCGGATGCCGACGGTTGCCGAGTTGTAGGATGATTTTTGCGCGGCCCTCGTTGATCGGACCCATATACCGTGATTGCACGCTGGAGTACCACAGTCCGCATAGGCCATCGAGCTCACCGCGCTCCGCGGCAAGGAAGGCACGCCGCGATCCTTTGAAGCCGACGATCAGGTTGATGTCGAGGCCGAGCACAGAGTTGAGGACCTTGATATCCGACGCCATCGAGGAGGTCGGGCCGGAGGCACCGGAATTCGCCTTCTTCTTTTTGATCAGGTCCTCAATCGATTCAATACCGCTGCGTTTCCAAAAGATGCAGGTGGATGTCTCCTGCGCGAGGCTCATCAACCAATTGAACTTTGGCGGATCGAACTGCACGCCGGTCTGCTCCCACAGCGGCTCCAACACCAGCCAAGGCCCCAGCAGCCCGATCACGGTGCCGTCCTTTGCGTCTCTGATATAAAGTAAGTTGGCGTTTTTGCGTCCGCCCGCTCCGGGACGATTGACGACCTTGATCGTCGGATTGCCGGGGATGTGCTTGCCGAGGAATAGGCCGACGGTGCGGGCGTAGGTATCAAACCCTCCGCCGGCGCCGGACCCGACATTTAAGGTGATGGTTTTGCCGTTGTAGAAGTCGGCCGCTCCGGACATTGAAGCGGAGACCGACAGCGCCGCTGCCACGACAGCGGTTGGCAGCCAAAATCGTTTCATTGGGTCTCATTCCTCCCATTGCCTGGCCATGAATACGTTTGGCTAACAGCACGTTTGGCCATGTGTTCACTCAAGGTGCCGCCGATCGGCGCGGCAATCCGCTGGTGGTGTGCGATGACGCCTGAAGTCTCAGCGCCTGGGTCAGCACGCAAGCGGAGCGCGGATTGGGCGGTGTTGTCAATCTTGCAGGCAACGCCGTCGCCATAGCGGGTCGGATTTTATTTGTCCTACCGGCTATCGGCTGCTTGAGGAGGCTTTGCTTGTCCTATCGGCTAGCGCCTACTTGAGGACGCTTTGCTTGTTACTTGTCCTATCGGCTAGCGCCTACTTGAGGACGCTTTGCTTGTTACTTGTCCTATCGGCTAGCGCCTGCTTGAGGACGTTTTACTTGTCCTATCGCCTATCGGCTACATGAGGACGCTGCTCATCCGCCCAAGGTGGGCATGAACCAACGTGTCCAGCGCGGATCGGCTGACGCCCGCGCACCGTCGAACCGGCACGTGTGGCGCCCGCGGTTAATTGGTGATGATCTCAGGGCCCATCAGCAGCGTCGGCAACCACGTGGAGATGATCGGCACATAGGTGACCAGCACTAAGAAGATGAACATAATCCCGACCCAGGGCAGGGCGGCCTTAACCACGGCCATCACTGGCATCTTGGCGACACCGGCGGTGACAAACAAGTTGAGGCCGACCGGCGGCGTGATCATGCCGATCTCCATATTGACGACCATAATGATGCCGAGGTGGATCGGGTCGATTCCGAGCTGGATAGCAATCGGAAACACCAATGGCGCGACGATCACGATCAAGCCGGAGGGTTCCATAAACTGACCACCGATCAACAATAGCAGATTGACGATGATCAAGAACATGATCGGGCCAAATCCGGCCGCCAGCATCGCCTCGGTGATCGCCTGCGGAATCCGCTCTTCGGTCAGAACGTGCTTCAAGATCAGGGCGTTGGCGATGATAAACATCAGTGTGATGGTCAACTTGCCCGCTTCCAACAGCGTGGCTTTGGTATCCTTGTGAAACAGGGCGGTGACCAGCGCCTGTGGCTTTTGCAGGATCGAGTACTTTTGCCCGTCGGGTCCGTTGAGCGGGCCCATGTCGCGGTAAACAAAGTTGGCGATGACAAATGCATACACGGCGGCAACGGCGGCGGCCTCGGTCGGCGTGAAGATGCCGCCGTAGATCCCGCCCAGGATGATGACGATAAGAAACAAGCCCCAGCCCGCTTCGCTCGCCGAGGCCAGCCACTTGCCCCAGCTGACACGCGGTTGGGCGGGCAGCCCGCGATAGGTGGCGTAGATCGCGACGGCCAACATCAGCATACCGCCGGCGATCAGGCCGGGAATGACACCGGCCAGAAACATTCGGCCCACCGACACGTCGACGGCGGCAGCGTAGACGACCATCACAATCGACGGCGGAATGAGGATGCCCAGGGTGCCCGCGTTGGAGATGATGCCGGCGGCGAACTCCTTCGTGTAGCCGACCTGGCGCATGCCGGCGATGACGATGGTGCCGACCGCGACCACCGTGGCCGGCGAGGAGCCCGACAGCGCGGCGAACAGCATGCAGGCGAATACGCCGGCAATCGCCAGACCGCCAGGGAAGTGCCCGACGCTGTCAATGGCAAAGCGGATCACACGCTGCGCGACGCCGCCGGTCGACATAAAGGCCGATGCCAGCACAAAGAAGGGAATGGCGAGCAGCGTGAAGTGGCCAGCGAAGGCCTCAAACAGGGTTTGCGCCATCGACGCCAAAGAGGCGTGCGAATAGACGAGGAGAAAGATGATCGAGGACAGCCCGAGACTGATGGCGATCGGCACGCCGAGCAGCAATAGCGCGATCACCAGGCCAAACAGGATGAGCACACTCATGAATCAATCCTCTTTGGCAGTCGCTGTCGGGTCTTGCTGGCTTTCCTCCAGCTGGCTTTCCAGCTCGTGGCTGGCGACGATCAGGTCGCGGCGGCCGGTAAGCACGGCCCAGCCGATTTGGAGAAATCGAAACGTTAGCAATGCCATGCCAAGGGGCAGGGCGAAGTAAGGGATAAAGCGCGGTAGCTTCTCGTAGGCTTCGCCCTCGTTGAGCCAGTCGGCGATGAACTGCAGAAAGGCCGGCATCGGGATGTCATCGACCTCATACCACGCGCGCTCGCCGGCAAACGGCCACCAATACTGCCACGAGCCGATCAACATCAGGATCGAAAACGCCAAGCAAGCCGCAACGGCGAATAGGGTAACGATCCGCCGTAACTGGGCGGGAAGCGCATTGACCAGAATGTCGACGCCCAAATGGGCATTGATCTTGACGCAGTAGGAAACGCCAACGAGCACCAGCCACGCGAATAAGAAAACGGTGGTTTCCAGGGCCCAGAGGATATTGTCGTTGAACACGTAACGGGCGACGACATTCGCGAATGTGATCAATGTCATTAGACCAAGGATCACAGCGATGAAGGTTTCCTCAATCCCGCTTACAACGCGACTGAGGCTCGAGCCATGTGCGCGCTCCATGCCGTTCTCCCAACGATCCATCGAGCAGTTCGCCAAGGGAGCGGCCCGCTTGAGCGGGCACATCTCGGTGCGATCGATTGTTGTTTGGCGCCAACCGTGAGGTTAGCGCCTTCTTTCTGAGTGAGCAATCAGTTGGTCGAATTGTACGACAAGGCCGCCTGCAGCACGTCCGAGCCGATCTGGCCTTCGAACTTCTTCCAGACCGGCTTCATGACGCTGACCCACTCTTTCCGTTGAGCCGGCGTCAGCTTGCGAATTTTGCCACCCTTATCCAGGATTGCCTGTTTGGCTTTTTCGTTAACCGCCGTCGATTCGTCGTTGCGGAGCTTGGTTACTTCATTGAGAATTTTCATAAATTTGGTGCGGACATCCGGTTTTAAACCGTTAAACCAGGTGGTGGATGTCACGACGAGGTAGTCGATAATGCCATGGTTTGTTTCAGTGGTGCCATCCTGGACCTCGAAAAACTTTTGACCGTAGATATTGGACCAGGTGTTTTCCTGACCGTCCACTACCTTGGTTTGTAGCGCTCCATAGACCTCCTTGAAGGCCATCTTTTGCGGGCTCGCACCGAGTGCTCGGAACTGGGCAACCAGCACTTCTGAGGGCTGAACGCGGAACTTGAGGCCCTTGGCGTCGGTCGGCTTGATCAGCGGCTTGTTGGCCGACATCTGCTTCATGCCGTTATGCCAATAGGCCAAACCCAATAACCCCTTACGGCGCATCGACTTGAGCAGCTTTTGACCGTCCTTGGAGTTTTGGTAGCGGTCCACCGCCTTGATGTCCTCGAACACGAACGGCAGATCAAAAAGCCGAAACTTCCTGGTAAAGGTCTCAAATTTCGACAACGACGGCGCGGCAAGTTGGACATCGCCCTGCAGCATCGCCTCCAGCACTTTGTTATCATTATACAAGCTAGAGTTTGGGAATACCTGCATGCAGGCCATGCCATTCATTTCTTCGTTGACGCGCTTTTCCAGCAGTGCGGCGGCAATGCCTTTGGGATGTTTATTGGTGTTGGTGACGTGGCTGAACTTGATCACCACCTCGCCGCGGTCGCAGCTGGCGTGAGCAGGAAGGCCGGCGGTGACGAAACCAGCCGCCGTGATTGCGATTGCGATCGATGTTTTCATGTCTGGGTCCTCCTTTGACATGTCCACTGATAGAGCTTGTAACGCACAAATGCTAGTCGTAGTAGGGAAAATCTGTAAGCACATGAGCAAGCTAGTCGCTTTCGCGCTCACCAACGGTTGCGGCTAGATCATCGCGCCTTAAATCGGAACCGCAACGCCGATTCCAATTGCGCCGGTTCCGATTTAAGGCGCAAAGATGATCGCTGTTAAAGTGGTGAGCAACTTTCTGCCTTTGATCGGGATCGTTCCGATTCCGATTAAAGGCAGGTTGCTCTAGTGATCGGCTCTTGGGCGAAAATTGCTCACCGTTCGCGGCGGAAATCGGCCGCAAATTTTGCGCGCTTCTCCCTATTCTGCTGCCGCTTGTTCGTTGGCCGCATAACGCATGATGATCGACCGCAGCGCCGCGGTTTTCAGTGGCTTGCGCAGCACGTGCACGCCGGCCTCGGCCAGCAATTGCTGAACTTCACTGCTATGATCGGCGGTAATCACGACGGCTGGGACCCGTGTGCCAATCCTGGCGCGGACCGCCGCGATCGCCTCGAGCCCGGTCGCACCGTCGTCGAGGTGATAATCGGCGAGAATGATGTTCGGTCCGCGCTCCGATTGGGACAGGACGTCGACAGCCTGTGTCGGTGTGGCGGCGACCAGCACGTGGCATCCCCATCCCGTTACCAGCGCGCGCATCCCCTCCAGGACGGCCACCTCATTTTCGATGCACAGCACCGTTGTGCCATGCATCATTCCGGCCGACAGCGTGCCCGCGGGTGCGGTGGTCGGCGCCGTGGTGACGGCGGTGTTGGCGATCGGTAGACTGATCCAGAATGTGGATCCCCGACCCGGCTGCGAATCCAAACCAATCGGCATGTCGAGCATCCGCGCGATGCGCTGCACAATCGACAAACCAAGCCCCAGGCCGCGCGCTTCCCCGCTGGCGGCATCGAGCCGCTCGAACTCATGGAAAATGGCGGCGTGCTTGGAGGCGGGTATTCCCGGCCCGGTATCGCGCACCTCGATGCGCACGCGCTCGCCCTGACCTTCGACCGCCGGTTCCCGCCGCGCATCGACGGCGACCGTTCCGACGTGTGTGTATTTCACCGCGTTGGCTAACAGGTTCTGTAGAACGCGCTTCAGCAGGCGACGATCGCTGATCACCCAGAGCGGGCAGCCGCTCAGCTGGAGGTCCAGTCCCTTGGCGCGGGCCAATGGACGAAATTCGACGTCCAGGCTCTGGATCATGTCATCCACCGAGATCACCGTGTGTTCGGGCTCCAGCTTGCCCACGTCCATGCGCGAGATGTCGATCAGGGCGGACAGGATCTCCTCCACCGCCGTCAGCGATGCGTCGATGTTGCGGGCAATGGTGCGGTCTGGTTCGGGCAGGTTGCGCTCGGTCATGCTGGTCGCGTAGAGCCGCGCCGCGTTCAGCGGCTGCATGAGATCGTGGCTGGTGGCAGCCAGGAAGCGGGTCTTGTCAAGGTTGGCGTGGTCGGCCTTGATCTTGGCGGCCGCCAGGGCCCGGTTGGCCGCCTCGAGTTCGGCCGTACGCTCACGCACCCGCCGCTCCAGAGTCTCATTGGCGCGGGCCAGCTGTTGGGCCGCCGTCACGCGTTCGGTTATGTCAGAGAAGGTGCCAACGATACCGCCCTGGGGTTGCGGCATGGAGGAAATTCGGATCTCGAGCACGCGGCGCCCACCATCCAAATGCTCTTGGAAGCTGCCTTGTGTCACCGCAAAACGCATCAACCGATCCGCCACCAGCTCGTCGACGGTGCCTGGCCCGAAGTCGCCGCGTTCGGCACAGGTCTCGAGGATCCGTTTCAGGGGTACGCCGACACGACCCAATTCAGGCGGCAATCCGAGCAGCTCTCGGAACTGGCGATTCCAGCAGACCAGACGCATTTCATTGTCAAATACGCCGAGCCCATGGCGCACCTGATCCAACGCCGATTGCAACAGATCGCGATTATATTGCAGCGCCTCGGAGGCGTCGTCGAGCAGCTTTAACGCGGAGCGACTACCGATGTCGCTGCGTCGCAATAATAAGGAGAGGACCAGGCGGGCGGACGCGGCGCCGATCGCGCTCGCCAGAAGGTGCTCGGTAAAGCGCAACAGTTGAACATCGGCCTCGGCCTGAGGATTAAGGGCGATGTTTCGGTTCTGCGCGTACTCGGCGAACGATCGGGACGCGCGCTCGGCGCCGAGATATCGGGTTACGGTGGATTGCAGATCCGCCACCGTCAACGAGGTTCGCCACAGCCGGAATGTTGGCGGGGCGGGCAAAGAGCGGGGCAGATCGTCAAGTACGAACAGATGGGCCTGTAGCCGCTCGATCGGTTCGGGTGCGCGCCACAACGAAAAGACGATGTAGGCCGTAACGTTGGCGAGCATACTCCATAGGACGCCGTGGGTCAGCGGATCAAAGCTGAGATTGAACAGGGCATGCGGCTTCAGCATGGCGAGCCCGAGCGGGCCTTCGTGCATGATGTCGGGCGGCAGCAGCCCTGCCTTGATGACCCACGGCAGCAGAAGGGTATAGGTCCACATCGTAAAGCCAGCGACGAGGCCGGCGATGGCGCCACGGGCGGTGCCATGGCGCCAAACCAGTCCGCCGAAAAATGCCGGTGCGAGCTGGGCGATGGCGGCAAACGATACCAGGCCGATGGCAGCAAGCCCCTGTGACTGTCCGAGGATCCGATAAAACGCATAACCGGCAAGCACGACGACAAAAATGGCGATTCGGCGGATGATCAGCAGCAGTCCGGCCAGATCCTCATGCACGTCGACATCGACCAAGCGGTGGCGCAGCAGCAGGGGAACGACGATGCCGTTGCAGATCATGATGGATAGCGCCACGGATTCAACGACCACCATCGCAGTGGCCGCGGACAAACCGCCGATGAAGGCGAGCACGGCAAGGCTGTCGGCGCCCTTGGACATCGGCAGCGCAAGCACAAACATGTCCGGTTCGATGACATCCTTCGGCAGCTCCATCAGCCCGGCGGCGGCAATCGGTACGACAAACAGGTTGATGGCGACGAGATAGATCGGAAACAGCCACGATGCTCGCTTGATCTCGGTTTCGGAATGATTTTCGACCACGGTGACGTGAAATTGGCGGGGCAGCAGCAGGATGGCGATAAAGCTCAAGAAGGTGACCGTAAGCCACGTCCCACCGTTGAAAGGACGATCAAAGCTCGCTTTGACCTGAGCGTTGGCGTTGAGCGCTGCAGTGAAGCCGAACGGACCATCGAAAACGGCAAATAGGACGAACAGCCCGACCCCTATGAAAGCCGCCAACTTGATAATCGATTCCGTGGCCACGGCCAGCATCAAGCCGGCCTGATGCTCGGTCGCGTCGATGTGGCGGGTGCCGAACAGCGTTGCAAATGCCGCTAGCGCCAGTGCGATCACCAGCGCCGTTTCCAGAAACCCCAGGCTCGGCACGGTGATCGGCATCAACGGCGAGCTGCCCAGCAGTGTCTCCGCCGAAATCACCACGGCCTTGAGCTGCAAGGCGATGTAGGGGAGCGTGCCGACCACGGCGACGATGGTCACGATCGCAGCGACCATCGGGCTCTTGCCGTAGCGTGCCGCCAAAAAATCGGCGATCGACGTGATGTTTTGGCTCTTGGCCAAACGAACGATGCGGGTGATCAGAGGAACGCCAAACACGAACAGCAGAATTGGTCCGACATATACCGGTATAAAATCGTAGCCGGTCTCTGCCGCCAGTCCGACGCTGCCGAAAAAGGTCCACGAGGTGCAGTAGACCGCGATCGACAGCGCATAGATCAGCGGGCGCGCGCTGGCGTCGATACGGGTGCGATCGCCGAGCCAGGCGATCAGAAACAGAATGCTAATGTAACCGACTGCGAGTGTGGCAATCGCCCAGCTATCCAACATCATCCTTCCACTTTTGCGACGCCGCCAACTCAGCCGGGCGCGCTGCTTGTTGTGGGCCTGGCACCGTCGCCATCGGGCTTGCGCCGGGTTGCCGACGGCGGATCGGCGAGTGCACTTGAGAGCTATATTGTCTTGCTTTTGTGATCAAACCAAAGACGGACTTTAGGCGAATAGCGGCGAAGTAACGAGCGATGCGGCGCGCGGGGCGGCGCGCCGGACGGGGGAGCGGCCAGGACTGGGTCGAATCGGACTGGGTCGAATCGGACTGGGTCGAATCGGACTGGGTCGAATCGGACTGGGTCGAATCGGGCTGGGTCGAATCGGCGCGGGGGTTGAACCGGGGACGGCCGTGACGGGTAGGACTAGGAGCATGCCTGACAGGTGGCGTTGGCGCCAAGCGCTGCGACGTCGGGCGATGCCGTTCGATGCCGCTCCAGACGACCTGGCGGAGGCTGGTTTGATCAATCAAGCCGCGCGCCTGGACGGTGCCCGCGGGCGGCGTCGGCTGGAGATCGCGGCGGTCGACGGCGGCGCTCACCGGTGGAACCGGCCGCAGCGGACGCGCCAGCGCATCCGCGATGTTCCCGCTCGTTCACGGTGATCCCGCACCCGGCGCAGATGATTGAGGCGCCGCAGTCAGGATTGAGCGCTCAGCCTGGCGGCGAGCCAATCGCTGTTGTCCAACGCTACGAAGTGCGATATCACTCGCCGCGGCGGAGCCGGTTTCGGATGCACCCATAGCTCAGCTGGATAGAGCGTTGCCCTCCGAAGGCAAAGGTCTCAGGTTCGAATCCTGATGGGTGCGCCAGTTTTCTCAGGGATCGTTCCGGACACCCGGGTCACAGATTGTTCCTGAGATGTGATGGTTCCTGAGACGTGGGTGGCAACCTCGTGGGTGGCAACCTCGTGCCGAATGGGTCGTCGATGGATTGCGGTGTCGTTTGCTCTTAATCGGTGTATCCCAGATCATCGTACATGAAGCTGACCAGCCAGAAGCCGACCAGCCAGAAGCTGACCGGCCAGATGCCATCGCCGACCTGCTTGATGCCGAGCCTTTGAATGGATCGTCTTGCGGCGCAGGCAGATGCGCCTGCAACTGGTCACCAGGACATCGCGGTCGTGCAGCAGTTGGTCGATCTCCCACAGGCCGTCGTGGGACTTCGGTGAGGCGGTATCGACGTGGCCCGCGCGGACCACGTCGAGCGCTGGATGCGGCCGCTCCACTGTGAAGGCGCGGACGATCTCGAACCGGGTCTGCTGGGCGAGCCTGTTCATCGACGGCCGGCGGGTGGCATCTTTCGTTCAGGTCAGATGCATGCGCTCGCGATACCCGTTCTGGATCGGCGGCCTGGTTGCAGGCGTTCGACTATGATCCCGGGCCGCAGCCACCACGCCGAGAGCCTGGACAGATTGTAGAGGCCGTTGGGGCTGGCAAGGGGAAGGCCGTTATCGGTGGCCACAACCAGTTGCCGAAGGTTGTGCTCGGTGCCAAGTTCAAGGACGGGCTCGAGGTCGCGCAAGCCGCCGACGGTCAGCCCCAAGAGCAACCTGCCTTTAATCGGAATCGCAGCGATCCCGATTAAAGGCAGAAAGTTGCTCACCACTTTAACAGCGATCATCTTTGCGCCTTAAATCGGAACCGGCGCAATTGGAACCGGCGTTGCGGTTCCGATTTAAGGCGCGATGATCTAGCCGCCGCCTGATCCCTCAGGCCGTCACCAAGATTTGGTGATAGCTCATGGGTCAAGATTGGAACGCTGATTGGGTCAGTTTGCACCGCTGGCGACAGCTAAATTCAAGTTGCGGGAAACAGACCATACGTTATCCGTCAGAACATCGCGACGATTGCCGGGGCCGGCATTTCATTGAATTCGCTTTGGAGTGCGCACCGTGCGATTGCGGACGGAATGCTCGTCCAGGTCCTGCCCGAGTTTGGGGTCGAGGATCGCTCAGCCGAGTGGCTCAACTCTCCGAAATCGAACGTCCTGACGGCAAACGTCAGAGCATTCATCGAGTTCCTGTTGGAGAAGCTCGTCAACGCCCCAGCTTGGATGAAGCGGTAACCGCGTTCGTTCGTGTCGGTTTGTCGAATGTGTTCTCGGTGGGCCTTATCGCCGGCGCTCACATTGTGGCCATGTCGGGCGGCGGAAACTGCGAAACGGATTCCGTCGGGAGGGCGTTGCGCACGCTGCTCAATGCCCAGTCCCGCGCGGCGTTGTGATCGCAAGGCAATTGTGCCCCGAGCCCGCCATGAAAGCCCTCCCATGCTTCATCATAGGGGGGGCGAACGCTGGTGAGCACCGGTATTCCGCCCTCAAAGGCACGCACAAAGTACGGCAGGAATCCGCGTCCCAAGCTTTCGGCTCGGCCAAAGCGGTTGATGATGAGCAGATCGACGTGATCATCGATCGCCCGATCGAGGACGGCGGCGGCGGCGTCCAGCCCGGCCTCATCCAAACGGCAACCGCTTGCGCACGCGCCACGCTGCTCCCAGATGTCGTATGCGCTTGCCTTCCGAAGGTCAAAAAGGTGGACGCTGCTGGCGTCGCCACCGATCCCGCCCTCGGAACTCTGCACGAGGCCGCCAACGCGCAGTCCGGTGCTGCGGATCTCGCTGCAGCAGGCAGCGAGCAGCGCATCGATATGAAAGCCTTTGTCATAGCGAATGGCGGCGAGGACGCTGCACGGCTCGGCCATCGTCGATCTCCCCTGTCGAAATCTTGCCGAAATTTTGACGGTGTGGTCGGCGCGCGCCGTCGGGTGCATCGCGCCGACCTTGCGTTGGCTGGCAAGCCCAGGCGTCGGCCCGGCCAGGGCTCGCACCGTTTACTTCGTGTACTCCTTCGACTTGTAAGACAGATGAGCCACCGACGCCGGGGCATCGGCGAGCTTGCGGATATCGGCCCACGTTTGCTTGTAGTTCGGCAGGATCAGCGTGTTTGTCCCTGCGTTGATGACGTTGCCTTGGGTCCCCATCGGCGAGGCAAACAGCATGAACGTCTCCTTCTCCCGTGCCGTTGGGGTCGGATAGACGATCGCCTGGGTCGCCCCGTCGTCGTTGACAACCTCCACCAGGTCACCCTGCTTGAGCCCGAGCGCGGCCATATCTTTCGGGTTCATCTCGATGAAGGGATAGGGGTAGCGGTCCATCACGAAGTCGTTGTCCTGGTCCAAGAACCAGTTCTGCCAATTGATGTTGGAGCGCCCGTTGTTGATCAGAAATGAGAACTTTGACTTCTGCTCGGCCTTGCCAGGCGCCTCCAAACCGCGCCATGCGCCCGCGCAGAACAAGGCTTTCTTGTCTTCGCGGCCGTGGCGGTCAAAGGTGCCGTCGGTGTAAAGCCGTTTGGTACCGATCAGCTTGCCGTCCTTGAACCCGACGACGGGCTCTTGAACGCCATTGGTGCCCATCGCACGCAAACGGTCGTAGGTGACGTCAGGATTGCCTTTGTGGTAGCCATCCATGAACGCGTCTTCCTCAGTCTTCCAATCATAACCTTGGAATTGGGCGGCGTAATCCGCTTTGCCGGCAGCCTTCAGCGCCCGCTCCAAGTGCTGCGCCATGCCAGCGGCGATCAGACAGTCGGGTTTTGCCGAGCCCGGACCGTCCATATACTTCTCGACTAAACGCATGCGGCGTTCGCCGTTCATCGACGTCAGGTTCATCTCACCGGATTCGACGGCCGGCAGGATCACATGGGCGGCCTGGCCAATCTGCGAATGAATGATGTCGACATTGACCGAAAAGATGCCGCCGGCGTCGATCGCATTAACGATCGCATCGACCAGTTCGTCACGCGTCTTTCCTGCGGCGGCGTCCATCGCCTCCTTGACCATGTTGGTGCGCTTATTGTAGACGCGTTTGAACACCGTCGCATTGAGCGTGGTCTTGTAGTGGTCACAGGCCCAGACGTGGTGCACCTTGCCCTGACCGTTGATGATGAGCGCGTCGACGTATGCGGCGGGGCGACCGACATGAGCGTCTGATGGCCGGTAATAGCCTTCCTGATGCCCACCCAGACGACACGCGCCACCACCTGCGCGTCCAACGTTGCCGGTTGCCAGCGCAATGTTAACCAGCGCGCCGATCGTGCGATAGTTATCATTGCCCCAGATCACGCCCTTTTCGTAAGCAGTCACGCATTTGCGGCGCTGGCCATCCTTGGGCTGCGCGATCCATTCAGCAGCCTTGATGATATCGGCTTCGGCAACACCGCAAATCTTGGCGCCGTCTTGGACCGAGATGTTGCAGGCTTTGCGGGCCAATTCGAAGCTACCGAGCGCGCACGGATGCGCGGCGTCTTCAGCCTGTGCCTGGCCGCCTTGGAAGGTGGATTTGCTGATAAAGTCCCGATCGATCCAGCCTTTGTCGGCGATGTAGGTGAACAGCGCATTGAACAGCGCGAGATCGGTGCCGCTGTTGATCGCGAGATGCAGAACATTCTTCTTGCCGGCAGCGTCTTCACAGGCATTGACGGTCACCGTCCGTCTCGGGTCGACAATGACGACTTTTGCGCCTTTGCGCATGCCCGGGACCATGTGATTCAAGAACAGATTGGTTTGCGTTTCCAATGGGTTCGCACCAATCAGAAAGATGGTGTCGGTCAGTCCATAGTCCTCATAGGCATAGTTCAATTCGCCAATGCCCATGTCGCGCGTCGAATGCACTTCGGAATTGTAGGCCGGGCGATTATGGATCCGACAGTTCTTGACCCTCATCGATTGGAAATAAAGTTTGCCCGTGCCCCACGTGTTCTCGTAGCCGCCGGCGGAACCTCCATGGTCAAACATGGAAACGAAAAGATCGTCCTCGCTATCCTTGTTGATGAACCTGGCCGTGACGCGCGCGACGAGATCGAGCGCATCGTCCCACGTGGTCGGTTGCCATGTCCCATACCGCCACACCATCGGATCGGTCAGCCGCTGCTGCTGGGTGCCGGTGACGTCCGAACGTCGGTTCTCGGCCATACGCGCGCCGCGCACCGAGCCAAGACCTGAGTTCACGACGCAGTCCTTGTCCGGCTTGATCACGATGTGGACGTCTTGGCCGTCTTGTTTGACGATGTTGTACATCGCGGGCGCATACCAGGCGTCGGTTTCAGTTGGTTGCTGCTTGGAAAGGTCGCGGCCGAACACGTTCTGGCTGGGTTGGGTTCCACCCTGTTTGTTCACCGGCCAAGTGTAGGCGTGGTAACCACAGCCGACTATGCAGTAGTGGCACGTGACGTTTTGTTTTTTGGCGTCTGCAGGAATGATCGGCAGGCGATCGAGTTGTCGCTTATAGGCCATCTTTGATGCTCCCCTCACAGTACGTTGGACAGTCGACCGTAGAGAAGCTCATCCAGCCCCTCGGCGTAGATGTTCCCCTGATCGTCAACGCGAAGCGTGTACTGCGGAAGATTCTGGGTGGCGTGGCCCCAGGTTTGCTGCCCACCGGCCTCGGCATCGAAAACAGCATAGTGGCCGGGACAGTTGAAAGTTTTGCGTTCCGCATTGTAGTTCAGTGGAAAGCCTTTGTGCGGACAGGTGGTGGTGAAGCCGACGATGTCGCCGTCCGGTCCCACGCCCTCCGGCACGCGCTGGCCCAACTTGAGTAGAACGCCGGGTGCATCAGCATCAGGGTAGGATACTTCTAGCGGCTCACCGAGCTTGAGATCTTTGACATTGGCGAGTCTGTTTGACGGATACTGGACACGCGCAAGCGGCATCCTCGCCTGTGCCTGCTGTGGGACAACACTCGCTGCCGCAGCCCCGGCCGTCGCGACACCGGCCCCCCTCAAGAATTGCCGTCGGCCAACGTCGACGAGTTGATGGCATCGCTTCATAGATGTCCTCCTGCCTTGCGCTTTTTGTTGTGTGAGCGGCAAGGATAGGAGCAAAAACAGGTTGGCTCGCAGCCAAATTAAATAATCTATTTCAATAATTTAATGGTGTGACCAGACCACGTGTTCGGATTTTCGAACATCATGCTGGCGCTATGAATTCCGTTCAGACTCGAGCCCCAGGCGCTTCATTTTCTCCCACAGCGTGGTACGCGATATGCCGAGCGTCTTGGCCGCCTTCGTCAAGTGTCGAGCATGCAGCGCGAGGGCGCGTTCGATTTGCCGCCGCTCGGCCTCGTTACGCGCCGCAGCGAGCGATGTCACGTTCGGCTGCCCCTTCCAGCTGCCAAAGCCACGCTCGGGGAACAGGTCGATGGGTGTGATCCACTCATCGAGCGCGAGCGCCATGGCCCGCTCCATCCGGCGGCGTAGCTCCGCGACATTGCGCGGCCAATCGTGTTGCAGCGCTTCGGTTTCAGCTGCCGCGCTGATGCCTCGAACGTTGCCGACGGTCACCGCAGCGAATTCGCGAAGGCACCGGTCAAGGTGCCACGTCACGTCCTCCGGTCGGTCGCGCAGGGCGGGGACGTGGAGATGGGTTGGATCAAGCAAGTTTCGCAGGTCTGCTCTGAAATGACCGCCGGCAACCAATTCATCGAGATCTTGTCGCGTGGTGCCGACGATCAGCGGAAACGGAAAGGGCATCGCTGCAAAATCATTGGTCCACGTACCAGCGGCCGTCAGTTCGATCAGTTCGACCAGACGCGCTTGCAGTGCGCCCGATAGCTGCGCCAGGCCGTCGATCAACAATGTTCCACCAGCTGCTCTTTGCAGATAGGTCGGCTCGCTGGTCGGAATGGTGGAGCGGTGTCCGCCGAATAATTGGTGCTCCAGGATCTCGGCAGGCATGATCGCACAATTGACCGAGATAAACGGCCCTTTTCCCTTGCTGACCAGTTGATGCAAATAGTGCGCGCAAAATTCTTTTCCGACACCGATCTCGCCGGTGATCAGAAGGGGGCGAGGCGCTTTTGCGTAAGTCTCCAATGCACGTTCGATGCGTTTCATCGGTGCGGACACGCCAAGGATGTCCGTCAATTGAGTTCTGGCCGCCGTGGGAACAATCGTGTCGATGCGCTGCAACAATTGCCACATCTCGAACGGTTTGGTGATGTAGTCCCCGGCGCCGGCCCGCATCAGCTGAACGGCCTGATCGATGTTGCCGTAAGCCGTCATGAACACGAATGGTGGTGTGTCACCGCGCTTGGTCGCATCGCTGTAGAGGCTCATACCATCGGTGTCGGGAAGCCTGATATCGCATAAAACCAGATCGGCCTGTGTGTCTTGCAAGCCCTGCATCGCTTCCAGCCCGTTGCGCCACCAGGTCACGGTCGCTCCCTCAAGGGAAAGGCTCTGAAGCAAGCTCTCGCCCATGATCGGATCGTCTTCGATCACGCCGATGACACGACCTTCAAGCGACATTGTCGAACTCTGTCATTTGAGATGTTGCCCGCGCCGAAGCCGGAATCAACAGCGTGATCCTAGTTCCGCGCGGTCTATTGCTCTCGGTTCGGATCGTTCCGTTGTTGTCACGTAACAATCTTTTGACGACCCAGATCCCTAAACCTCTGTGATCCTCGAGCGGCAACGTTCGAGAGTCCTCGGTATTGAGGTAGTTGCGCACATCATCGGGCAGGCCGGGACCCTCATCGCTCACACTCATGCGTAGCTCTTCGCCATCCGCTTCAGCTCGGAACGCGATGGTCGAGCCAGGGGGAGAAACCGAACAGGCATTGAGCAGAAGATTGAGCGCGGCATCGCGGATCGGATGCGCCGGCGCGGCAAAATCTTGCTGAAGCTCATTGGTCCAGGTGAGCCGCAAGCCCTTTCGTTTGACTTCAGGCTCAATGAGCAGCGCGAGATCGTCCAGCTCGCCCGCCGCTAAAACCCGATCCTCGCTTCGATGACGATAGGTCGCCAACGCAGAACGCACCACGCGGCGGATCCCGTTCAAGCCGCGACGGAGCAGGTCGATCGATGTTGTCCGCACCTCCGGTCGGTCACCATGCCTTGCGATGGCGTCGACCGCATTCAGCATGCCGCCGAGCGGGTTATTGATCTCATGGGCCATGCCTGAAGCCAGTCGACCGAGCGACGCCAGCCGCTCATCTTCGGCCAGATGCTTCAGCAGACGCTCTCGCTCTGCGACGCTGGTCACCAATGAGTTGTAGGTTCGGAACAATTGTCCGAATTCGCTGTCCGGCCGGCCCAATTGCTCGTCGGGAATCTTTTTAACGTGACCCTCCGCGGCCACCAGCATATGACCGGACAGCACCCTTACCGGCCGCAACATGCGGCGTACGGCCAGGTAACCGAAGCCAGCGAGCGCGATCGTCAGAAGTAAATTGGTAATGACGAGGACCTTGAACACATCCCAGCGTTCGGCGATGAGACTTGCGATCCTAATTTCACCATAGATGGCCCCAAGCGACCGACCTTGATAGACAAGTCGTCTGCGAAACTGGGAAACCCCATTGGCCTCGTCCAGATGCGTTTGAGTGCCTTCGGCCTCAGGGCCGTCGATCTTCAAATCGAGTTTGGATTGCAACGGAAAGCGTTTGGGTACGCTTGAAGCGATGACACGATTGTCGGCGTCGACAACGGTCGTCCAGTTGACGTCCAAGCCTTTGTAACGATTGGCCGCGCGTTTCAACGCGTCGTAGGTTTCCCACACATCATCTCTTAAAACATGCGGCAATATCGATGATGACAGGCCGTCGAGATACGCGTTGGTCAGTTCACTCAAATGGCGGCTTTGGGTTAATGCAAGCCGCGACAGGACACGGTCCGATATGAGGATGCTGACGCTGAACATCAGCAACACGACGACGCTGGGCACGCGAATCGATAACGGCCATGAACCCGGATCAAGGCTCAATCGTTGAATTCGGAGCGCCATCAACCTAGGCTCCGTGCTTCGCGCACCAACTGTGCAATTCCGTCGTAGATGTTGGGCGGCGCCGAGATAAACCCGTCAAGCCGGAGCAAGTGTAAGACCTCGGCGCCATCTGGATCGGATTGCATGTTGAGCAGGGCGTGCTCAACGGCTCGTGTCTGCGGTGAGGACTTCAGTCGCTGCAGGCACGCTACCGGCGGAAAACCCAGCCATTCCGATCGAGCGATCACCTTGGTGCGCCGCGCCAGCTCAGGCTCAATCTCAGAGATCACCTCCCAAACATAGCCGTCGACGCTGCCACTTTCGGCCAGACCTGATGCCACCGCGCGAACAACGTTGCGGTGACTGTAGGTAAAAAATGTCTTGCGGAAGAAGTCCTCCGGCCGCTGTTTGCTCCGGGCCAGTGCGGCGAGCGTGACGAGGTAACCGGAATTGCTGTTCGGATCGGAGAACGCGTGCAGATCATGTTTGAGATCGTCTAGGCCCGTTGCGGTGCGATCGGCGGCCACGATCAGGTAGGACTGATACAACGGCCGCCCGCGCCATAAAGGAACGGCAACGACAGACAGTTGCTTTGCGTACGCCGTATAAGGATACCCGCAGATCCAGGCGGCGGTTAGCTGACCGGAAATGAGGAGCGATGTGATCTCTTCGTAGGTCCTGCGCTGGATAAGTTGCACCTCTCGGTCGGTCTGGCGACCTAGAAAATCTCGCAGCCGTTTGAGCAATGACAGATCGTTGTCCAAGAATACCGGCGTCAGTCCGAAGCGAATGACGTCGGCTTTGGCCCAGGCCTGTGCGCTGAGCGTCGAGCTGATTGTTAGAGATGACAATCCACCAACAACGACGCCGCGGCGGCCAATGTGGCTGCGCGCAGTCAAACTCTCCTCCCAATTCGCGATCGTCCAACGCGGTCGCTCGTTAAAACGACCAGTCTATCACCACCAAAGACTTTGTACATCCAAGAAACGAACGGAGAACGAGCCGGCCGGGTCAGCGACGGTTGGGGTGGATTGATCGGTGGGCAGCCGGCCCGCTGGCGTCAGCGCGGCATCGAAAATTGCTTGCACAACGACGGTCTGCGTCCAGGCAGCCAACCGTGCTCAGCGATGCAACGCGCGGCAGAGACGGCCCCAAGGGTGGCGGTGGAATTGCGCGATGGGTCGAGCCTGCACAAATTCCCAACATAATCAAAACCGAACGACAACATGCTGTCCAACGTGACTGCACCGGCAGGCGCTAGTGTTGCAACCGGTTGCCGCGAACGGTCTGCACCGCACTGCGAAGCAAACCTTCGGGGGTGCTCTTCAGACACAAACGCCGACCGACGTGGCGCAGGGGCGGCGCGTTTGATCGACAACACGCGCTTGCCGTCATGCCATACCGATCGACCATATTCCGGATGATCCTGCCCTTTGACCTGTCCTACCGCCGGTCGCACGTCATTCTGGCCATCGCGGGTACGATTCTCGCATTCGACCCGGCCATCTGGCTGATCAACACGTGGCGCGATCCAGCTTACGGCTCGGCAGGGTTTGTCGTGTTTGTCGCAACGCTCGGTTTGCTGATCTGGAGCCTGTCGAGCGCTCGCTGCGGCCCATCCAAAGCCGATCGTCGGGGGATCGCGATCGGCGTGCTCGCCTTCTCGGCGGCCGTCCGCCTGGCCAGCCAAGTGCTGGCGATCAACACGATCGGCGCCGTCTGTTTGATTGCCGATGTGTATGCGGTTGGAGTTTTGCTCGCGCTCGATCAGCGTCGGCGCGCCATATCGCCGTTCTGGCTGGCGGTGGCCTTCGCCTTTTCCCTGCCGGTCGAGCGGATTTTGCAGCGCGTGATCGGTTATCCCTTGCAGCTGCTGTCGGCCGACGGCGCGTGCAGTCTGCTGTCAACCGTTTACAGCGATCTGGTCTGCGAGAGCACGCGGCTGGTGGTCAACGGTGCCGACGTGTTGGTGGATTTGCCCTGCTCGGGTGCCGGCACGTTGATGCTCAGCCTGCTCGGCCTGGCGCTCGCAAGCAGCATCTGCCGCCCCACGTGGGTCCAGGCGGCAGTTGGTCTGGTGCTGACGCTCACGTCAGCGGCGGCGGCCAACGTGTTGCGGATCACGACGCTTGCCGTCGGGCTGGTCGACCCCGACATCCTAGGCGGCATCGATGTCATGGATCAGCCTTGGCATGACCTCATCGGTGTTGGCGCACTGCTGATCGTGTGTGTGCTGCTGCTGATCTGGTGCCGGCATCTCACACCGACGTCGCGTCCGCAAACTTCAGGCGTCGGCACCAGCACCATACCATCCCGCATTGCCAACGATGGCTGGTGGCTGGTGGCGCCGGTGGCGCCTCGGCGATCTCGACCGGTGCCATTGGGCGTCGGCGTCGTGGGTTTGGCGGTCGCCTTGTTGATCGTTCATCTTCCGCGCACCGCTGTCGACATCTCCGAAAGCAGCCCGCCAGCTGAGCTTCCATTGTCACTCAACGGTGTCACGCGCATTGAGGTGCCGTTGAGCGAGCGCGAGGGCCGGTTCTTTACGCAGTTCGGCGGATGGGCTCGCAAGGCGAACTACGGCCAGCACAGCCTGATGCTGGTTCGCACGACGTCGCCGCTCAGGCACCTGCATGCTCCGGAGGATTGCCTCCGCGGTCTCGGCTTCGACGTTCAATACCTCGGCGTTGTCTACCACCCTGTACCAACCGCCGCTTATCGGGCCACCACTCCCGACGGAGTCAGATATCGGGTCGATGTCACGTTCATCTCCGAGCGCACCATAACGACCAACGTTGCGACCGCCGTTTGGCACTGGTTGCAGAACGGCGCCCGGGTCTGGACGGCGGTGCAACGCATTTCGCATGAGGACGTTGCGCACATCGAGCGCGCCGGATTCGATCGCGCCGTTTGGGCGGCACTCGATTTTTCCCACCCTCGCTCCCCGACGACTGATCACGGGCTAGCAGAACGGAGGCTGAAGCCATGACCCACACCCGACATCTCTTATTCGCGCTCGTCGCCCAGCTGTTATGGGTTCACCTGTCCGGCCACGCACATGCCGAGACCGGCCCAGGTGATGGGCTGCAAAAGGGCATGGGCGGACATGTCATCGCCGACGTCAATGGCCGCAAATGGGCGCTGCCGAGCCTCAAGACCGAGATCACCGGTGATATTCAAGGCGACTTGGCGATGATCACGGTGCGCCAGACGTTTGCCAACCCCACAACAACGGCAGTGAACGCGCGCTACCTATTTCCGCTCAACAAGGATGCAGCCGTACACGCCATGCAAATGCAGGTCGGTGAGGAGTTGGTGACGGCAAAAATTGCCAAGCGGCAGGCAGCGCGCCGAACCTTCGAGCAGGCAAAGCAGCGGGGCAAATCCGCAGCCTTGCTCGAACAACATCGACCCAACATGTTCACCCAGGAGATCGCCAATCTGATGCCGGGTCAGCCGGTGACGGTGACCATCAAATATAGTCAGGTCGTGCCGCGCCTAGATGCAGCCTACGAGCTGCGCGTTCCCTTGGTTGTCGGCCCTCGCTACACTCCTCGGGGTATGGCGGCAAAGCCACGGCACGTGAGCCATCGACCAGCCGCGATCGATGACGATCGTGTTTCCCCCGAGACCCCCCAACCCGCCAACGCGGCGCCAACGCCCGGCACATGGACGTTTGGCCCGGTGCCCGCCTATCCCGAAGTGAGTGGTCTGACGATACCAACAATCGTCGATAAAGAACGCGTCGCAATCCGGATCAACCTAGCCTCGGATATTGCCATCAGAAACGTCACGAGTGCGACCCATGCGTTGGACGTTGAGGGTGATGCGAACCGCAAACGCATCAAACTTGCCGGCGGTAAGACCATCGATAACCGGGATTTTGTCTTGCGCTATGCGATGGCCGGAGATCAACCACAGGCCGGGGTGTTGGTGCACAAGGGCCGAGAGTTCAACACATTCTCCTTGCTGATCGAGCCTCCGAAAGCGCCGCGCGAGGGTCAGATTAGCGCGCGCGAGATGGTCTTTGTTCTGGATGCATCGGGTTCCATGGCAGGCGCGCCGATGGCTGCGAGCAAGACGTTCATGCGGCACGCCCTCAAGACGCTGCGGCCCACCGACTATTTCCGGATCGTACAATTTTCGGGGTGGGCATCGGAGTTCGGTGGCGGTCCTGCGCCGGCGACGCCGGCCAAAATTGCAGCCGGGATACGTTACGTGAGCAACATACATGCAAGCGGCGGTACCGAGATGCTCTCAGGTCTTCGTCAGGCCTATGCCGCTCCACCGCCATCCAACACGCTGCGGATCGTCGTGTTCCTGTCTGACGGCTACATCGGCAACGAGGCCGAGATCTTGAACATGGTCGCGGGCGCAGTCGGCAAAGGTCGGCTGTATGCCTTCGGGGTGGGTACGGCCGTCAATCGCTATTTGATCGCCGAGATGGCCAGGCTCGGCCGTGGCATCTCGCGGATCATCGATCCGACGGCCAATGGCAACGCAGAGGCGATCTCGTTCGCGGGGCGTCTAACGTCTCCGGTCCTCACAGACATTCAGATCAACTGGGCGGGGCTGCCGGCCACGGATGTGTCGCCGGCGGCGATCCCCGATCTGTTCGAGGGCGACAGCATTCGCATTCAAGGGCGGTTCACCGGGGATACTGCTCACGTGATTAAAGTATCGGGGAAAGTCAATGGCACGCCGGTGCAGATGCCGCTTAAGGTTGATCCGGCCCAGCCGGCGGCAGATGGGGCTGAAGCGATACCCTTCATCTGGGCGCGATCGCGCGTCGCAGATCACATGCACGAATTGGTGATGCCCACAACGTTGCGTAGAAGCGGCCTGTCGAACGGTCAATTGCAGAGCGAGATAACAAAGCTCGGGCTTGCCCACGCGATCGTCACCCAATGGACATCGTTTGTCGCCGTGTCGCAGCAAATCGTCAATCCCGACCCGGCTTCGGCCGTCGCCGGCAACATCCCGTTGCCGATGGTCAAGGGTGTCGGTCCGTCGGCCTATCCCAAGGCGCGGCAGGCCAAGCGCACCGTGGGACACCGCATGGCTCACCGGGCGCCCATCGCGCAGCCCAACGCGCGCCAATTCAGCGGTGGCTCGACCCCGGAACCCGAGCAGATGTTAGGCCTGCTGCTGTTGATCATCACCATCGGCGGCATGCTGCTACGGCGCGCGTCGTGCTGTAACGCCTAGAGCAACCTGCCTTTAATCGGAATCGGAACGATCCCGATTAAAGGCAGAAAGTTGCTCACCACTTTAAGAGCGATCATCTTTGCGCCTTAAATCGGAACCGGCGGAATTGGAATCGGCGTTGCGGTTCCGATTTAAGGCGCGATGATCTAGACCATGTCCGCCATCGGCGGATCAGCCGTGCCGGTCCGCTCCCCGGCCCGGCCACCCACACCAGCATGCCGATGGGCGGTCGGGCAGGGGAGCCGGCTGGTTCCAGCTCACACGGGAACGTCTGGTTGGCGGCGCAAGGCGGTGCGTCTGCCACCAGGTCACCGGCCTGGTGCCGGGTTGGACCATGATATTGTCCTCAAGTCCTTATAGAGTTACGGCCTGTCAGCAGTCACCTGCAGGGCCAACCATGGTTCACAAGATTCTGATCGTGGATGATGACCGGCACATTCAGGACATCATCAGCTTCGCCTTGAACCGTGCCGGGTTTGCGACACTGTCGGCGATGGACGGGCGCGATGCGGTCGCCAAACAGGCAATGGGCGACCCCGATCTGATCGTGCTCGACATCAATCTGCCGGAAATGGACGGTCTCGATGTTTGTCGTGAAATTCGCAAGACGTCGGACGTACCAATCCTGTTCCTGTCCTCGCGAGACGACGAGATCGACCGCATACTGGGTCTTGAGATCGGCGGCGATGACTATGTTACCAAACCCTTTAGTCCACGCGAGCTTGTCGCTCGCGTAAAAGTCATTCTCAAACGACGGTCGCTGGCAATACCGGTCAGCACGAACGAGACCCTGAGCGCCGGCAACGTCACGCTAACACCGGACAGACACACGGTGCATTACATCGACACGCCGGTCACCCTGACCGCGACGGAATTCAAGATACTGCAAACGTTTCTCAGTCGGCCTGAGAAAGTCTATGACCGCAATGCCATTATCGATATCGCGTACGGCGGTCATATTCATGTCTCGGATCGGACGGTGGACAGTCACATCCGACACATCCGTGCGAAATTTCAGGACGCCGGCTGTGACAGTGTCATCGAAACGCTGCATGGCGTAGGATACAAACTCGGTCATTGCAGCTAGTCGCGGGATATGAAGCGCCTATCCGTCGAGCGGAAGTATCGCCCCTCCGTTGGCACCATCTTGCTGGCGTACAGCTTGATCATCCTGTTGTTGCCGCTTGGCAGCCTCCTGTTTTTTCGTGCTTTTGAAGACATGTTGGTCAAGGAGACCGAAGGGGAGTTGATCGTTCAGGCCGCCGTCCTGGATGCAAATTTGCGGCAGACGATGAGGCGGCAGCTGCCCGACCATGCTGTCTACGGCGTGCCCGTCGAGCCCGCAAAGGTCGAAACTGGCCAAACCGGCCGCTATCTACCGATCAAACCGCAGATCGACTTGACGTCACACGCAGTGCTACCGCCGCGACCAGATCCGGTGGCCACATCGGTTGCACCCGATGCTGTGCTGTTGGAGATCGGTCAGGAGATGATCAATGCCTTTACCGAGGCTCAAAGGGTCACACTTGCCGGCTTACGGTTGCTCGATCATCGCGGCACGATCATCGGCGGGCGCGACGATGTCGGGACATCCCTGGCCCATGTGAGGGAAGTGCGAGAAGCCCTCGCGGGCCGCCATACGAGCGTCCTGCGTCGCCGGATATCCGATAGTCCGACCCCGCCGTTGACATCGATCAGCCGAGGTACGGGGGTGCGCATCTTTCTAGCCTATCCAGTGATCGAAGGCGATCGGCTGTGGGGCGTCATCTATCTGTCGCGCACCCCCAGCAACATCTTTCGCAGCATGTATGCCGCTCGATACCGGCTGATTGTGATCGGTGGACTGGTGCTCGCGCTCACCGTGTTCCTGGCCTGGCTGACGTCGCGCACACTGTTGCGGCCAATCCGCTCACTTTCCCAGCAGGCGCAACAGTTTGCGCGAACGCGAGACGTGCGGATCGAACCGCTGCCCGGCTACGGCACGAAGGAAATCGCCACGCTCGGGCAGAGCTTTCTCGACATGGCTAGTGCGCTCAATAGACACAGCGCCTACGTCAACAATTTTGCAACTCACGTTTCGCACGAATTCAAGACGCCGCTCACCGCGATCCGCGGCGCAACCGAGCTGTTACGCGAGCACAATGACGAGATGAATGAAGCTGAACGGGAACGCTTTCTTGATAACATCCAGGCCGATGCGGCGCGCCTGAAAACGCTGGTTGACCGGCTGAATGAACTGGGGCGCGCAGATACGACGTCACCGTTCTGCGAAACGATCGACATTGCGGCCGCCATCGAAGCGTTGGCGTCGGACAACAAGGATGTCACCGCGCAGATTAGGGTTGAGCGACCATGCCAGTTGCAAATCTCGCACGAGAGTTTCGGGATCATCGCTGACAACCTCATCCAAAACGCTCGACAAGCTGGCGCAACACATATCGGCATTGATGTCGTGCGGGCCGAGGATCGCATAGAAATCCGCTTTCACGATGATGGTCACGGCATCTCTCCTGGACATCGCGATCAGATTTTCGAGCCGTTCTTTACCACCAGGCGAGAGACCAACGGCACTGGCCTCGGCCTGCGAATAGTCCGCTCGCTCGCAGAAGCTCATGCCGGAGCCGTCAGCTACCGTCCGACCGACCGAGGAACGTGTCTTGTTGTCGCCCTGTCCGCATAACTGATATGCGGTGACGGCCGGCTGGGCCGGGGATATCCGGGTGCGTTGCAGACCTTGATGGGCTGGAGTGGCCGTCTTGCCCAAGCGAACGATCGCGGCACTGGCATGCGCCGACCCGACGATGAGGCAGGGAGCCGTGATGCAAAGGGCAGTGGCGACCGCGCGGCTGCGCCTATGGCGTTTTGGGCGGACATGATCTAAGGGCGGCCGTGCGTTCGGCGCGGTCAGGATGCCGTGGCTTCGGACGCCTGGGTCTCGGCCCAGCCGCTTGACCAACTGCCGGTGTAGACATCGAGGATCGTTACACCCGACAGCAGTGTGATCGCGCGCGTCGGCAGGCCATTGCGATTGCGGGCGTGGAACAGCCAGACCGCGAGCTTCATGGCCTCCGCGTGCTCGGTGAATGGTTTGAGCAACAGATCGAAATCTTCTCCCTCGACTGGCTCGACACTCAATGAATACGCGCCAGCGGTACTCGGCCCCTCCAGGTCGGCGCCGGGCTCGAGCGGTTGCTCGCCTGCCACGCGACGCGCCGTGCCCACGGCGATCGCCGCGCGGCCAGCACCCCGTTGATTGCTTTCAGTCATCTGGTCCGCACCCCGCAAACTGAGTTGATATCCGGACGTTGGTCATTGGCCGAAGAACGTCAATGCCAGCTGGGTCGCCTCCTGCGGCTCGCTCATCTCGACCAGCACGGGTCGCGCCGGTCGCCGGCGCAGACCTTCGTCAGCCGCCAGCGGTACGAGCACCCCGGCATCGGATCCCGCCGCCGGCCCACGGCTGTCTAAAGCGACGAAGACGATGGTCAATCTGTGAAGCCGCAGCGGCAATTTATGGGCCGTTGCCAGAGACATCCTGCCGCAACCGGGCGCTAACCGGGAACCGGCTGGACGCCAGCGTCACCGCGACCGCTGTCAGCCGCGTTTCAGGACACGGCACCCGTCCGCGATCATTGTGCGTCGCACGCCCGCCAAGCTGTTCATGGCGACCTCCAGTCGTTCGAGTGCGGGCCTCAGGCCCCAGGCGGTTTGCCGAGCATCTTCAGCGTACCCGATGGTACGCTGAGTCAGTATGCTTTGGGTAAATATGCTTTGTGCCACGCAGAGAAATGAAGGTAGGCTGTGGCTTACTTGGCCGCGACCGGCAGTCGGCCTGTCGCTATGGCGCTTTCCAGTCGCCTTGGCCGGTCTGGCCGCCATTAAATTGGCAGCGTGATCGGTGCGCAGGTGGAGCGGTTGGCCGGTCTCCTAGCGCGGGCGTTCATTGGACAAAGGGAGCTGGTTTTGTCATGGCGGCAACGTACAACATTCTCATTATGGGCGCGTCTTACGGTTCGCTTTTGGCCTCCAAGCTGTTGTTTGGTGGACATCGGGTGAAACTCATTTGCCTGCCGGCGGAAGCCGAGCTGATCAACGCCGAGGGCTTTCGGGTTCGGATGCCGGTGCGCGGCCGTAAGGATCACATCGAGATCGATTCGCGAAAGCTGCCGGGCGAGGTGTCGGCGGCGGGTCCTGGCGAGGTTGATCCCAAGGATTTTGATTTGGTCGGCCTGGCCATGCAGGAGCCGCAATACGGTGCCGCCGGCGTGCGTGAGCTGCTCGATCGGGTGGCGCGGTCACGGGTGCCCTGCATGTCGATCATGAACATGCCGCCATTGCCTTACGTCAAGCGCATCGCCGGTCTCGATCACGACGCGCTCACCGCCGCTTACACCGATCCCACCGTCTGGGACCAATTCGAGCCCGGGTTGCTCACCCTGTGTAGTCCCGATCCGCAGGCGATCCGACCGCCGGAGGAGAAGGTCAACGTGTTGCAGGTGACGCTGCCCACCAACTTCAAGGTGGCCCAACTTGAAAGCGATCAAGCCAACGCGATCTTGCGGCAATTACAGTCGGATATAGAGGCGGTTCGTTTCGATACACCGGAGGGCGGGATCGAGCTGCCGGTAAAGCTGAAGGTGCATGAGTCGATCTTCGTTCCGCTTGCCAAGTGGGCGATGCTGCTGGCGGGCAATTATCGCTGCGTGACCGAAGATGGGATGCAGACAGCCCAGGAAGCTGTGCACAGCGACCTTGAAACATCGCGTTCGGTTTACGACTTCGTCAACGACCTGTGTATCCAGCTCGGCGCGGCACCTCACGATTTGGTTCCGTTCGATAAATATGCAGCGGCGGCGCAGAGCTTAACGCGTCCGGCCTCGGCGGCACGGGCGCTCAACAACGGAGCGCCCAACATCGAGCGGGCCGATAAATTGGTGCAGTTGATCGCCCAGCAACAGGGCCTGAGCCACCCCGTCATCGATGCAACGGTGAGCCGCGTTGACCGGCGCCTTGAAGCCAACCGCAAGGCCGCGGCCAGCCGCTAGAGCAACCTGCCTTTAGTCGGAATCGGAACGATCCCGATTAAAGGCAGAAAATTGCTCTCCTCTTCACAAACGATCATCTTGTCTCGTTCCGGCTGCCATAAGGCGGCCAGAAAAAGGCAAGATTTTTCCTTCGTTTCAGCGAATGGCCGGTCTTTAGTGGGGGCCTTGGGACTCGGTTTTTCCACAGTATCCTCATACCGCAATGTGTTGGGGGTTACCGTCGCGGCAACCTTGCGTTAGCAATCGCATCTGCCACTCTATCCGTTACCGAGGCGAGTTCGTAGGGTTACCATGCGTGATGAAATTTCAGTAGGTTCGCGCGGATCTAGCGAATGGATTGCGGTGAATACCCATCCGCATAAGGAACAGCTGGCGATCGATAATCTCAGCCGTCAAAACTTTCACAGCTATTGTCCGATGATCAGGCGTCGGCTCGGTCGTGGCCGCCGCACGGTGGATGCGCTGCGGCCGTTGTTCCCAGGCTACGTGTTCGTTCAGGTCGCGCAGGTCCGCAGCAAGTGGCGGCCGATCCTATCCACCTACGGCGTACGTTCGGTGATCCGCTGCGGAGATGAACTGAGCTACATCGAGGACGGGTTCATCCATAGCCTCAAGCAACGCGAGATCGACGGGGCCGTCAGTAAGCCGAGCCGGCAGCTATCGGTTGGCGACACGTTGTCGATCGCAGGTGGTCCGTTCGATGGCTTGGTGGCGACCATCATCTCGATGGACGAGCGGGACCGGCTGGTTTTGCTGATGCAGATGCTGAACCGATCCGTCAAGGTCAAGCTCGACCTTCAACAGTTGGGGACTGCCACCATAGATTTGGCCGCGGCATCGTAACAACGCGCGATAGGGCGTTGCCCGGCGTGGCGACCGATCGGTGGGTGCAACGACACAAGATCATTGAGCGGCCGGCCGGCGAGCGGACATCCTCCAGGTGAACTACGTCGGTCTTGGGAATTTGGGCTCGCTTTGGCCCGGCGCCGGCAAAAGCGGTGGCGCATCGGTCCGCATGGTGTCCAAATAGGCAATAATGTTTTGGATCTCCTGGATGGTCAGCTGCATGTCTGGCATCGGCGGATGCGATTGGATGAGAACGTTGGTGATCCGCTGGGCAGTCTGACCGGGCTGATTGGCTATGCTGGCAAATGACGGTGGACCGACAAGCGCCGTGTCATTGGTCGATCTATCGATCAGGTGACAGCTTCGGCAGAACTTTATTGAAAGCTCATGGCCCGCGCGCGCGCTCGGCGGCTTTGCCCCCTCGGCGTTGGCGGGCAGCCGAAGCGAGACGATAAGACACGCCAAAACCACGGCGGGTGCTAAAGCCACGGGCGCCCAGCTCAGCTTACCTGCTAACATTCTGTCGATCCCCAATTGTCCTCGGCAACTGCTGTCTTCGGCAACTGCGCTTACGCAACACTAGATCATCTTTGTGCCGTAAATTGGAACTGCAAAGCCGGTTCCTGTTTAAGGCACAAAGGTGATCGCCCTCAAAGTGGTGAGGAGCTTTCTGCTTTTCATCGGGATCGTTCCATCCCGATGAAAAGCGGGTTGCTCTTGATCTTGTCCGCCTCAGGCGGATCAGCCGTGCCAGCCCGCTCCCCCGCCCGGTTCCTCCACTGGGCAGCCCACAACATCATACCATTGGGTGGCCGGTTGAGGAACCGGGCGGGGGAGCGGGCTGGTTCCAGCTCACACTGGAACGCTATAGATCATCGCGCCCGAAGTTGGAACCGCGCTGGTGATGCGAAACTGAACCGGCGTTGATGGCTGCGGTGTCGGGCTGACTATTTCTCCGCTCTGCTTTGTTGCCACAGCTCCAGCGCTCCCAGACATGCGACGAGCAAGCCGGCCACGACATGCCAAACACGGAGCGCGCCCGATCCGCTGTAACCAAAGATCAACGGCGATGCCGCGACCCAGAGCCCGCAGATAATCTGACCGAGTTCTGCCCAGCGGCGAAACTTTACAAGATCGAGCTCGGCGAGCAGCAATACCGCAACGCCGGTTAGGGCCGCATTGGCGACGATCGGCTGGCTCGCTATCTCGTTGACGATCCAGGGCGCCAGCATGATGACAAGTCCGAGGCCGATGCCGAGCCAATCTTCCCATGTCCGGTGAGAACTCAAGAACTTTCGGCCCGACATGGTCGCCTCCGGTGAAAGGTAGATTGGTCCTTGGATCCAAGGTGCTGCGCCAGTGATCGACCACCATCGAGTGATCGCCCACCATTGAGTGATCAACCACCATCGAGGGGTTGACCGCCTTCAAGCCGGCGGTGCTTGGCGCAGTTCGCTGTCGACGGCAGCGTCGCTTGGTTACCGCAACGTCGGCCGCATCGCAACTTGTCGGGTTGGCAATGGGCCAGGGGCCGCCTTGGGCTGCGCAGCGCTCAAGGACGTGGCAGCCCGGCGGGTCGTCTTGTTCCGTGTTGATCGGGACCTTATTGTCGGCGAGACCGGATACGTCCGGCGGGGTGTGGCTCCTCAGGCTGTCGGCAGTCGGTTGAACACACAACCTCGTGGCGCTGGTCTCGAAACGCTGCCACGAGAGCGTGTCCAACGGCCTTGATGCATGCTGCGCCATGTTCTCGCTGGAGCGCGCAGCACGGATGCGGGAACAGGCACAATGGAGCTGGATACCATGGTTGCCTCACGCAGCGATCGGTCGGCACCCATCAGCGGTGCCAACGCCACGGCAACCGATCGCGCACTCAACACATTGACGGATCAGATCGTCGAGGCGCTGGCGGCTGCGGATCATATCTGCGCGCAGAGCCATCGAGGCAACGATCCACAGTTGCCGACAGCGGGGGGAGCCTATCTGCTTGCGCTGATGCTGCCTCACCCGATTCGCGTCAACCTGTCTCGAGCGGGTTGTGCCCTGCTGTCAAGCGGTCCCCATGTCTATGTTGGCAGCGCGTGGGGGCCTGGCGGCATTCGGGCGCGTGTGCACCGCCATTTGCGTAAGACTAAATCCCAGCACTGGCAGATCGATCAACTGACGATGGCCACCGAGCACATCGCTGCGGTGATCGTCCCCGGGGGGAGCGAATGCGCGCTTGGTCGACTGCTATTGCGATCCAATTATTTCAAGATCGCCGCGCGCGGGTTTGGCAACGCCGATTGTCGGGCATGTGAGAGTCACTTATTCACGGTGACCTAAAACGTCCGTGCGTTAGCTGGAACCAGCCAGATCCCCTACCCGTCCCACCGCGGCATCGTACCATCAGGTGGTCGGGTGGGGAGCGAGCCGGCATGTCACTGGTCCTGCCGCCTGTCGGCTGCCTGAGGAGGCGGCTGAGCCGCCTTAGGCGGAAATGATCAACACCACCATTAACACCACGATTAAAGTGTCTTCGGCGCGCGGTGCTTTCAGCTGCACCGTTTGCGGCGCCGATCAATTGCCACTAATGGCGACGCTCTTCAGCGTCGATAATCGATTCGCTGGCAGTTGGGATTTCAATCGCGGACCCTATCAATGTGATCTTGATTGGGATCTTGCGAGAAACCTGCGGACTTTTTGCCGACTCAGATGATAAATACCATCCATTGCGTCCAGCGTGCGCCAGATCAAAGACTGCTCGAGGTTGTCGTGGAAAGGCATCGATTTAACTCGCCTCGCCCCGTTACCATACACGCGCGGGTCAACACCGATCGAAAATCCACATTCGGTTACTATGAAGCAATGGCAGATGGCCTGCTTGAGGTGCCAGATGAGGAGCTGTTTGACCGGATCGTTGCGTGCTACCGGGCGGTTGTGCAGGAGCAGCGCAGATGGCTCGGAAGGTCGGAGCTGCGGATCAATTTGCTGGCGGCCGGTTTAGCCGCCGGGATCGATGTCTGGTGCCATCGGCATGGCATAAAGCCCAATCAGTTGTCCTACGCGCACTTTCGATCCCTCAGCCTTGAAGCGACGGGCGAAGGCGATCCCGGCTGCGTTCTCGACGCCGCCATCTGCTACAAGCGGGCGATCAGGCACAATCGGCAACTCATCAGGGATTACTGGGAGGGCTTGCAGGCAGCTGCTGATGGGTGCACCGAGGCGATCAATCGCAATATGCGCCAAGTCGCTTAAGCACTCCGAGATCAAGCCAGGCCAGCGGCGCGGATGGTGCAAACCAAGCTCGGTTAAAAAAGGAGCGAAATGCTGAAAAGCGGCAACGTGCGGGTTCATGCGAGGATGGTGGCGAAACTGGGACGCCGGCGTTTGGCAGCGCGTCTGCCACCTTGAGCATGGTCATCGCTCAGCCTGCAATGCGGGTGATTGAGCACTGCATGTTGGCTGCTCGTACAGGTAAGGGACGGATAGCGTCGACGTCGGCAAACCAGCAAATCAAATGTTGGGGAAAAACGAGGATTTGAGTGGTTCAACGTCTTGGTGATGATTCGGGTAATGACGTCGCGGGCTAGGTCTAGAACTTGTCAAACTCTTGTTGGCGTGACCTGCGCCCAAGTCGTCAATCAGTTTTTGTCTCAGCAAAGCGGCCAGCACACCACCAAGGCGCGACCATGGCTACCCCACCGTCAACTGGCAGGAGAGCACCGGATGGTTGAGGCGCTGCTCGCCATTGCTCTGGCGGCGGTCGTGTCGGGGAGCTTGGCCATACTCCTGATGGAACCGGTCACCGTCACGCGCTGGATGGCTGTGTTCACGCTGAGTTGGTTTATTGTTGGCGCGGGTCTTTATGCGGCGGTCACGGATACCCCATTCGATCAATCAGTGGCGACCATTACGCCTGGTTACATGGCTTGTGTGGTGATCATTATTGCTGTTGGGATAGTTCAGTACATTCGTGGTCGCTAGATCATCGCGCCTTAAATCGGAACCGCAAAGCCGATTCCGATTAAAGGCAGGTTGGTCTAGATGATCGTACCCTGAGCTGGAGCCGCGGAAGCGGTCCAGCTCAAGGTACTCAGATGATTTAGTGTCTCGCCAGCGGCGCCGTCGTCCGGAATAAGAACTCGCAAGCGATGTTCGAAGCAACAACGCACAGGGCCAAGGTAAACGCGTACATCATTAAGATATCTTGAGCATGGACAATGAAATTCACCTCACGGGCCATGCCCAATATCGCCGGAAAGTACCAACTGACCGCGGAAATTGCCGCGGCAGTCACGGCTGCTCTGCGGGCGTTCATCGACGCGTTGTGAAACAAGGTGCCGTCGACGCTCTGCTCAACCAGCTTTAAGATCCACACGTGAAGAAATATGCCATTGAGCGACAAGATGGTGACAATAACCAGCTTTGCATGGACCTTCGGGTTGGCCAGCATCTCAGGGTTATAGAACCAATAATGGAACAGAAAGCAAATTCCCGTGATCCACAATAGCGAAATTGCCACAAAAATGATCCTGGCGATGAAACGCAATGCCGCGATATGCTGTCTGGTGATGACCTTGCCCGCCGCGGCGGCCTCGAGAAAGTAGAGGTCGAGCACCGTCGTACCCCCAAGTCCGATGGCAAAGGCGAGACCGTGAACAAATCGAATCGCGACCTTCAGATCGAGGAATGTGAGAAGCTCCATAATTCACCTCAATGCGGCGGTAGTAGGCCAAAATGAAATAGATAAGCCTGATCAAAGCAAAATCAGTGCCAATGCGCGCATCGAACTCAACGATCCGCTCTGGTCCGGAATTCGCGCAGGATATGCAACTCTGCCGGCTCCACCTGGTTGACCGAGAATGGATTCCAGTTTTCGACACCGCAGTTTACCATTCCAAGCGTTCCGGTTATGTGCCTCCAAATTGTCGGGAATAATTTCGATTTAGGTGACCGAATCAGCTCAGCAGTCTTCCGCAAAACCTCAAATTCGCAAGATTATGCCCGCTCCGCGTGCCCCTTCGACAATCGCTCGTTTGTTATCACATCAATCCGATATGTCGTCGTTTCCTATCAGCCGAACTCATTGGAGGCACGGCCATCTTAGGCCGGTGCGGTCGGCATCGTGCGCCATTTTGAGGATTGCGTTGGTATCGGCATTTGCTGAACGGACCAGTCGGCTCCGAACCAGCAAACCGTTTTGTGTTCCCATTAAAAGCAGGCAACACGTGTGCGGAGAGCGCCTTGCCAGATGGGCTCAACGGGATCATTTGATTGATGGTCGAAGGACAAATAAAGTCGACACACCCTGTGTTGGCGCGGCAGATCTGGCGCTTGCCATCGATGCGGGCGCGGCCATGAGCGATGAGGAGCAGCAGGAGGTCTGCAATGGAATCTATGCGGCGCAGCCCAAGCTTCTGGCGTCGGTGCTCGGGTTGACGTCACTTCGGGTCTCGCGGGAAACGGCTGATGTCCTCCTCGACATGCTTATCGCGCTCCAACTGGCCGTCGACGCGTCAGGTCAGGTTTTTGGCGACTGGGTCAGAGGACGACCAACGCCGCCAGTTACAGCGGTTGATCGCGCGGGCGTTTCACCGAAGGTTTGGACGCCGCATCGGTGGTAGCGTCGATCCAACAATCTGCGGTCTTTAGAAAAGAGAAATTCTTGCTGGCGTACGTCATCGACACTAAGCAGCGCACCGGCTTATCCCATCAGTAATCTGACAACGCGAATTACCCCATTTTCGCCGGCATCAACCTGGTTAACTGCATGGCCGATGCCAAACGTATTTCATGAACGTACCGCCACATGTCGCGGCCTGATCGCTATGTCCAAAACCGGTTCAGCGCGCTGTCTCGGCTTATTCGTGGTGCCGCGAAGCTGCAGGTTGCCGCAGGCGCCGGTTGTGCCATTGCCCGTGAGGAACCGTGGTTATCTGGAGGATTTACTCGCCGCGGCAGACCCCGGCGCCCTGATCTCGGTGCCCGTTGAGCGACAGCGCCGGCTTTGCCGAGGTGCGTGGTTGTGGTGCAGGTCTTCGCGCGCAGGGTACTCGGCAGCACGCAATGGTTCGGGGTCTGGATGATGTTGGGGAGCGTCATATTGGCATCGTACACGAGCGTGCCAGATTGGATTGGCGAACCCGGGACGGCGTCGGCAACGAGTCACCACCAAATCCCGCTGGTTGAGGCGTGTCGTGCTACGGCGTTTCAGAGTTAGCTGGAACCGTGCCGCTGGCCCTCCCGGCCACCCAGTGGCATGATATTGTGAGTGACCCGGTGGGGAGCGGGCCGGCAAGACAATTCCGCGTTAGGCGGAAATTATCTCGTATCAAGCTGAGCAACTTGTGTAAAAGCTGTCGCGCGCTATTGCCTGTGTGTTGGTTCGTCGCGATGGTTGCAATCGAAAATGGCGACGGTCGTTTCCCGCTCAACGACTGACAACTCCTCAATGCTTTGGCGTTTATGCCGCGACACAATTTCACCACAGTGCGCCGCACCCATAGCGCCGCAAAGGGGATCTTTACGTCGCCATCTCGGGCGTTCTCACCGTGATGTCCCTGACGAGGCCAATGTGGGGTGATGAGCGCAGCGCAGACGTTGCGTCCTCGCTGCCCCATTGATGGAAGTGCTCAATCGCGCGGTCATGGTAACGCTTGGAATGCGGCAACCTGGACCAGCGACCGTTCAGATCAATGCGGCGTGATGAACGTTTGCGGGTTTCAATATCGGGGGTAGTGGTGATCGAGAAACAAAAGAGGGCGCTGATTACTGGGGTGACCGGGCAAGACGGCGCCTATTTGGCGAAGTTTTTGCTCGACAAGGGTTACGTGGTTCACGGCGTCAAGCGGCGCTCGTCGTCGTTTAACACGGGGCGTGTCGACGAGCTCTATGTTGATCCCCACGAGCACGACACGCGGTTTTTCATGCATTATGGCGACCTGACCGACGCCACCAACCTCATTCGCCTCATCCAAGAACACCAACCTGACGAGATTTATAATCTGGCAGCGCAAAGCCACGTCCATGTGAGCTTCGAAACGCCGGAATACACCGCCAATGCTGACGCGCTTGGGACGATGCGGCTGTTGGAGGCGATCCGCATTCTCGGCATTCAGGATCAAGTTCGGTTTTACCAGGCCTCCACGTCCGAACTCTACGGTAAAGTCCAAGAGGTGCCACAACGCGAATCGACACCGTTTTGTCCGCGCTCGCCGTATGCCGCAGCAAAGCTCTACGCCTATTGGATTACGGTCAATTACCGCGAAGCCTACGGCATGCATGCGTCCAATGGCATTCTTTTCAACCACGAAAGTCCAACTCGTGGCGAGACATTCGTGACCCGCAAAATCAGCCGCGGCGTCGCTTCGATCGAGCGTGGGCTGCAGGAGCACCTGTACTTGGGAAACCTCGACGCACAACGCGACTGGGGGCATGCGCGGGACTTTGTCGAAGGGATGTGGCTGATCTTGCAGCAGCCGGAGCCCGACGATTACGTGCTCGCGACAGGTGAGATGCATTCAGTGCGCGAATTCGTAGAGCGGGCCTTCGCCCACGTCGGTCGACGCATCTGCTGGAAAGGCCAGGGTGTCGATGAGGTGGGCTTCGACGAGCGTAGTGGGCAGGACCTGGTACGGATCGACCCTCGGTATTTCCGGCCCACCGAGGTCGACCAGCTTCTCGGCGATCCCGGAAAAGCGCGACAGCGACTGGGCTGGCGGCACACCACGTCGTTTGAAGCGCTGGTGTCCGAAATGGTCGAGGCCGACTTGGCAGCCGTGGCCCATGAATTCGGTCGTAAGGATCGCGCGACCCACTGATGGTCGGTGGCCGAGGACACGGCGAGACGGAGTGGGGCGCTAGCGGCTTCGTGCGCACCTCACCTTGATCTCTGGCCTTTGATGTAAGGGGCGCAGTGCCGAGGACGCCATGTCAGCTTACAAGCTCGCGGGCAAGCGGATTTGGGTTGCGGGTCATCGCGGCATGGTCGGGTCGGCGATCGTGCGTCGGCTGTCGCGGGAGCCTTGCGAGATCGTAACGGTTGAGCGGGGACGCGTTGACCTCGTCAAGCAGACGCCCGTGGCCCAGTGGCTCGAACTCACCAAACCGCAGGCGGTCATCGTGGCGGCGGCCAAGGTGGGTGGCATCTTGGCCAATGACGTGTACCCAGCCGAGTTTCTTTACGAAAATCTGATGATTGAAGCCAACATCATCGAGGGCGCGCGTCGGGCGCACGTCGAGAAACTCGTGTTCCTCGGCTCTTCCTGCATCTATCCGAAATACGCGCCGCAGCCCATCCCAGAGGAGGCCTTACTGACCGGATCGCTAGAGCCCACCAACGCCTGGTATGCGATCGCGAAAATCGCCGGCATCAAGCTGTGTCAAGCCTATCGGCGTCAGTATGGATGCGATTTCATTTCGGCGATGCCGACCAATCTCTACGGTCCCGGCGACAATTACGATCTGGCTTCGAGCCACGTCATTCCGGCCCTGATCCGGAAGGCGCATGAGGCCAAATGTGCCGGCCGTGGCTCGATCACCATCTGGGGATCTGGGGCGCCCAGACGCGAATTCTTACACGCCGATGATTGTGCCGACGCGATCGTCCATCTCCTGAAGGTTTACTCCGGCGAGGAGCATGTGAACGTGGGCTCGGGTGAAGACCTGCCGGTTTTCGACCTCGCACGCCTGGTGTGCGAGGTGGTTGGCTTTGAGGGTGGCATCGAGCATGATCTTTCTAAGCCCGACGGTACGCCGCGCAAACTGATGTCGGGCGAGGCGTTGCGTGCGTTGGGGTGGCGCCCCCGAATTGCCTTGCGCGAAGGTTTGGCAGACGCCTATGCCCATTTCTTGGCGCAGCAGCAGGTGGCGTGACCCTGCACCTGTCACAAACATGACCGGGACGCGGAGGATAGGCTCGACCGATCGGATGTTGGCCCTGCCGGTTGCCAAAAACGAAGCGAGAGCCCAGGGCTCCCGCTCGCCTTCGTCGCCAGAGCAACCTGCCTTAAATCGGAACCGGCTTTGCGGTTCCGATTGAAGGCGCGATGATCCAGAGGATCTGTGGTCAGCTCTCGGAGCAGGGCACCGAGATCGCGAAGCCGGCTCCCGGCACGAACCGCCTGCACGCACCGGACGTGCCATCCCGATCGGACTTGGCCAGGGGTTGCGCGTTGTTGATCGATTGATCTTCGCGCAGAAGCGGCGGCGGGGTGGTTTGCTGATCTTGCCGGAGCCGGCGATTTTCGGTCCGCAACCGGCGCAATTCGGCTTCCACGCGTGCCAGGCGGGAGTCCGCCGTGGCGATCGCGGCAGCTTTGGTTTTCACCTTGGCCTGTGCCTTAGCCTGTGCCTTGGCCTGGGCCCTGGCCTGGGCCTGGGCTTTGGCGATCTCGGCCGCCCGGCGTCGGGCAGCGCGCTTAGCCTGGGCCGCAGCCGCGGCTCTGATTTGGGCGCGCCGAATGGCAGCAGCCTTCGCCCGGCGTGCGCGAAGGCGTGCCGCGCGCGATGGCGACCAACGCTTCACCCGCACGTGGGAGCGGCGCGCGTGTGCACGGTCTCGGTCCTCGGACCACTTGAGAATGGCACTATCGAACCCATGACCGCGGCCCGCGGTGGCCGGCGTGGCGAAGCTGAATGCTGTAGCGATGGCAATGGCCGCCAGTGTGAAAGCTCCGGTCTTCATCTCGATCTCCGCAATCCAGTCTGTGCTTGAGCGATTATGGAGATCAATCTGCCACACGGCCGGCGATCCAGCAGTTCCATAAGGGACACCTCGTGACCTTCGCTGCTCGCAGGGGCGGGATGGCAGCGGGCGAAGAAAACGCTCAAGGCCAGCGATCGCGTCGGGGTTCCTTCCGGACGTCTCTGGGTGCGCGCGTCACTCTGACTTGCGCAAAGACATGATGAAGGCGGCAAGCGAGTCCGCCTCATCCCAGCTGAGATGGTGATCTGGCATCATCCCTGGTTTGGATCTCAACCAGCGTACGATGGCGTCGTGGGTCTGATGTGGGCGGTTAGCGATGGCATGAAACCCGGGCACGCCCGATGGCCCGTGATTTTCGCCTTGGCCCTCATTTAAATGACATACCGCGCATAACCGCTCGGCGAGCTCCCGGCCTTTGTCACTGTCGTATGCGGCGCTCGGCGCGACGCTCCAGTACACAACTGCCAGGAAGGCGATGGTTAAACATCTGATTGAAGCGGCTAGGTCTATCATTGCGTTCCCCGCCCGGAGGTTGCTCAAGCATGGGCTTAATAGCATTTCAGGGTGTGCTGGAACCATCCTGTTCCCCTCAGGAGGACATGATCTCGTCACAAAACACGGGGCCATGGATGGTCTCCTGGCCGCAGCGATCCAATTTCAAATTGTCAATCAAGTCATCGTTGGCGCGTAGGAATCGCGCCGTGCTCTTGTGCGGGAAGATCTGCACCGTCTGTCGGCCAAAAGCAATCTATCCACAGGCCGCCATACGCGGGGATGACGCCCGCGCTGCTAGATCATCGCGCCTTAAATCGGAACCGCAACGCCGATTCCAATTGCGCCGGTTCCGATTTAAGGCAGGTTGCTCTAGCCGGCGGCAACGCGCTCGCTTTCGAGCTGCGCACGCGACAACGCGGCAATGACGCCATCCCACCCGGAAATCGCATGCGGCAGGTCGAAGTGGGCGTCAAAGGCCCGGCGGGCGTTATCGCCCAGGCTTCGGGTGCGATCCGGGGTACCCGCGAAGTCCTGAACGGCGCTTGCCAAGGCGTGCGCGTCGTTGACGGCGACGGTGATACCGAAGCGATATCGATCAACGAGGCGGGCAACCTCTCCGTCGCGGTCGCCGATAAAGATGGCAGGGCGTCCGGCGGCCGCGATGCCATAGATTTTGCTGGGCACGATCAGTCCCTCCAGCTCCGGCCTCAGGGAGACGAGATGGACATCGGCGGCCGATAAGCTCTCGGCCAAGCGCTCACGGGGTTGGTAGGGCTCGAAGCGGACGGAGCGCAGCCGCTTTGTCTCGACGTCACGCTTGAGCCGCTCTAGCAGCGCGCCGCCACCGATGAACAGCCACGTGACGTTCAGCCCGGCGTCGGCGTTGTCGTGCTCAAGCGCGGCGATGGCGCCTAGCAGCGTCTCCATCTCATGTGCCCGCCCGAGATTTCCGGAGTAGCCGACGACAAATGTGTCGGTGAGGTCCCATGCCGTTCGAAGCGCGTTGCCTCGGGCCTCGATCGGTCGGATCAGCTGGCCATCGGCCCAATTCGGGATCGCTCGGACCTGGGCGCGGTTGATGCCGAAGTGCTCAAGGCGCTCCGTCATGCGCTCACCGATCGTGACGTTGACCGCGGCTGCGCGTAGCGAGCGGTTGCGCAGCCAACGCAGGGGACGATACAGGATGTTGGATTGACGACCCGTGAGCGCAATGGCCTCGGCGACCTCGGGGAATACGTCTTGCAGCCAGTTGACATGCTGGCAGCCTCGCCAGCCGGCGATTGGGCCAGTGACCACCGACAACATGGGCGGGTCGGTCTTGGCGACGACAATATCGCCGCGTCGGGCCAAGCGCCACAGTTGAGCGGCGGCGGCGGCATAAAAGGTGAGGTAGTCGACGGCGCGCCCGATCAGACCGGCGCGACCAAACCGCGACGTTGAAACGCGATGGATCTGGACCCCTTCGACGGTCTCACGTTTGGGCAATAAAGCCTCCGGCGCGTCATAACGCTGGCGGCTGGTGATGATCGCGATCTGATGGCCTCGGCGCGCCAAAGCAAAGGCCAGGCCGGACAGCATCTGGCTGGTTGCCGAATGATCGGGATGAAAAAAGCGATTGAGAAAGATGATTCTCGGCGGAGGTGTTGTGTATTCACAGGCCGTGTTCATGGCGCGAATTCACCACTCGATAGGCTCGAAAGTCGTTTCGCAAATGACGCATCGACCGCGCAAATCAATGCACGGCACGCTTTTGCGTATCATTGCGTTCGGGTCGGTACGCCGCAACGGGCCTTCGGCCCCAATGACCGCCAACCCAGCCTAGATGTGGCGCCCAAAGGCGCCCGAGATGTGTCGGGATAATGGTGGTTTTGGAGAGGGACTATCATTGGCCCGGCCCGGTCAAACAGAGCATCTTGCGTTTGGAAGCCGGGCTTGATTTTGAGGCCCGTACCACGCCAGACCGTTGCGCACGGCTGGCAATGTGATGCGGTTATCCACAAAAAATCCATGCACAACGAAACGATTCATAGCAGGTTTGTTCGGCACCTACGAATCAGACGTGATTGCAGGCATTTAGGGTCTCGTAAGTTGTCATCTGTCATAATTGTACCGAGCATCATACTCACGATTAGTGCTGAAGATATCGTCGAGTCAGTTGCCCGCGGGCACAACGCTTTGTGTCGCACACCGCGCATCACCGTATGGTCCGAATTACCGACCCAGGCGGCCGAACCGATCGTAAAGCGAAGCTAGAGCAACCTGCCTTTAATCGGAATTGGAACGATCCCGATTAAAGGCAGAAAGTTGCTCTAGATCGCGCTGGCGAAGGACCATTGCGCCCGTGTGGGATTGCAGGAACCGTTCGACTGCATCCGTGATGGGATCGCGGACCGTGTCGGACGACAATTAACCCATGTGGCGTAAGGTGCTGCTGAGGCATGAAAGGTGGGCACCGGCTGCAGGTCGGAGCTATCGCCTATGAGAGAGACGTGGTGGGCGGCGCAGACGCTTCACACCTGGCCCCGTCAGGCCGGACGCGACCAGGCCCGCAAGCCCGGCCCACGACGGATGAATGCGAGCGCCTAATGTACCTCAATCGAAGCAAAGGCCGCCCACTATAGCGTTTCAGCATGAGCTGGAACCATCTCGCTCCCCCGCCTAAGGCGGAAAGCATGTAGGCCAGCCTGCAGGAGCTGACAATCGCAGCCTGACTTAAGCAAAACCGACTCCGGAGCTTTCGGGGTGGTTCACTTATTCATCGCCGCGTTGCTCGCGCCAGAGGCCGAGTTTTTCTTGGGCCACCCGATCGGAATAGCTAAACAGGACCGTCTCGGTGTCGGCCACCAGGCGATAGGGGACCCAGCACGGCACCGTCAGGATATCGCGCGGCTTGAACGCGAACGTCACCGGGTTCTGTTCCTCCCCGACGATCAAGCGCCCCTCCCCCTCGACCGGCGTAAATACGGTATTTTCCGTGGAGCGATAGGCTCGGGTCGAAAAACCCTTCGGCAGCAGCTGCAGGAATGCGGATATTGTGGGCATCGCGCTGCCGCCGGTGGTCGGATCCATATAGCACAACTTCAAGCCAGTGAACGGATCCCATTTCTCGTCTTTCCGCAATTGCTCTAAAGCCGCACGCGATCGCTCATAGGGATAGGAAAAAATCGGCGACTCCGGTCGTTCCCACCGCTCGTTCACCGGCCGCATGTTATGGCCCCAGCGCGCCAAGCTATCCCCCGGGTTGCGGGTGAGGGGAGCCCGATCGACGGGATAGCCCTCGAAAAACATCGCGCCGAATGTAGCGACCATCGGAATATCCAATCCGTCCATCCAGAAATAGGGCCCATCGCCGTCGTGCCCGTGGTCGTGCCAGGAATTGGATGGCGTTATGACAAAATCGCCCGGACGCATTTGGGACTTTTCACCGCTAACGGCCGTCCAGCCGCCGCCATCACCTTCTAGAACAAAGCGTAAAGCGGATGGTGAATGCCGGTGGGCGGGTGCGCATTCTCCCGGCAAGATCATCTGCACGCCGGCGTAAAGCGATTCGAGGATCCGATGCGACCCTTCAAGACCGGGATTTTCCAAGGTCAGCACCCGTCGATTGGCTTCGTGTGCCGTGATCAGCCCACCGGCCTCCAACAGGGCAGGCCGTATCACGTCGTCAAAATCCCATCGGTGCGGAACGGCACGCACCGCGTCCTTCGGTAGCGGCGAAACCAGCCGCGTTGTCCACAACGGTGAGGCATCGAGCTTGGAGACCTTGGCATAGTAGGCTTCTCTTTGGGCGGTATTGGCCATATCATCCTCCGCTTCCGTCGGTCGCCCGCTTTTCGGTCGCCGGTTCTTCGTTCGCTGGTGGCGTGGCACCAACAGCTGACCATCTGGACGCGACAAACACAAGCGAGCCGACCGGCCAACGGCCAAATTGAATGAGCGGTTCGTGCTCATGCCGTCACGGTCACTGGGCCGGGCTACGGCGGTGATCACTGACATGCGATAATCGAGACGTGGCGCAACTGATGTGCGGATTTTGCGAACCGCAGATTCTAGTCGATTGAGCAGAGCGAGAGCGCTGGCGATGTTTGGCGCGGCTACGCACGTCGCGTGGCCAACTACTGGTCAGCCAAGTGTCGGCCAGGGCGCACGGTCCCGTTGGCAATGCCAGGCGCGGCCAGCGCCGCGCGCGTCAATCACCGAAACCGGCGGAAATCTTTGCTTGTTAACCCATGAATTGCAAGAAACCTATTTTCCGGACGTGGGTGTCGCGAGGCGCTTCTGCGACCAACGCCATCTAGAGCAACCTGCCTTTAATCGGAATCGGAACGATCCCGATTAAAGGCGCGATGTTCTAAATTGATATGGGAAATGCTCTGTCCCAAGGTTGGGTTCGGCGTTATCAGGTTTGTGAGGCTGTCATAGAAAGGTTTTTTGACTGCATCTCGCGTTCTGGGTCGAACGCATGGTTCCGGGGCGCCGGTCGCCAAGTGTTCGTCAATCCAAATCAAAAATAAAAGGTCGGACTGGGGCGCCAGGCAGACGCTTGGATGCCAATCGGTAGCGTTGTAATCCTCGTCGATTGCAGTTATACAATCGCATTTTGTTGTTCGGAAAAATGGTTCGCTGTCCGAAGGACCTGACATGACATTCAAGGCCAATGACCTCGTTCGGGAAATTCGCGAAGACTTGATCATTGTCGATCGGTCGCTTCGCGTGCACCCCTATCCGCAGGCATTCCGTAACGGAAAAGCGCCGATCGAAGCGCTGGTCCCATTCATCGGCCATCAATATCATTTGTCGCACACGGATATCCGCTCGATGGCATTGTTGGTCAATCATTTCGACGACGGCCCGGCCAGCAGCTTTTTCCGTGGGCTATTGGATGGTGAGCTCGCCGGGCTGCGGGGCATTCTGGTGATGGCGGAGGCCATGGGGCTGTCGGAAGCTCAATTGCAGGCCTACGAGCCAGGTGCGGAGGGCTTTGCGTACGGCGCCTACGTCAACCTCCTCGCCAACAATGGTACCGCGGCTGAGGTGGTCTGCGGTTTCTTGGTCAATCTCGCGGCGTGGGGCTTCAACTGCGGTGAACTTGGCCACGGATTGCGGGATCACTACGGCTGGTCGGAGCGGGCGACCGCGTTTGTCGACGGGTTCGCCGCCGTACCCGCATTAGATGACGAGGCCTTGCCGATCATTCAAGCCGGGCTCGACCAAGGCACCAATCCGATGCTGATCAAGCGTGCGGCCCGCCTGATTCAAAGCTACGAAAAGCTATTTTGGGACGCCATGTTGAACGAAGCGAAACTCGGCCGCATTGCACAGTCGGCCTAGAGCAACCTGCCTTTGATCGGAATCGGAATGATCTCGATGAAAAGCAGAATATTGCTCTAATACTTTAGAAGCGATCATCTTTGTGCCTTATATGGGAACTGGCCTTGCAGTTCCAATTTAAGACGCAATGATGATCTAGCTTAATTCCGCCTCAGGCGGATCAACGAGACGGCTCCAGCCAACTGTGCAACGCGATGGTCGTAAGCGGCATAGCGGCCGGCGGGGGTGGATTATGCCGGGGATCGAAACGTCAATTCGGTGCTCGCGTAGCGTTTTCCGTTGAGCCGGCTCGACGCGAAAAGCCGGCAACAAGGCAGGCGCCCCGCCCGTGCGAGGCCGGCTCCTCAATCTCGCATCGCAACGCAAGCACCTGCTGGCAGCTGCAGGGTAATGTGCTGGCCTGGTTCGATGCGCGCGGGGATCATGAGCGCACTGAACGCAGCAGCAAGCCCATACTGCGGCAAATTCTCCGAAGGGTTCACGTAAAGATAAAGCTGCGTGCTGAACGTATAGATCCGGTAGGACCAGCCGATGATGGCGGGAATGTCGAAGGCGGCAAAGCCGATAATGAAGGTGTACAGGATCGCCGCCATGATGCCGGGCCAAACGACCGGCAGCGTCACCTGCAGCAGCGTCTTGCGAACGCTCGCGCCGCTGGTGTAGGCGGCCTCTTCAAGGTTGGGATCCATGGCGCGCAGCACTGCCGCGGTCATCACAAAAGTCAGTGGTGTGAGGCTCAGCCCTTCGACCCAGCCCATACCCACAACGGTTGCGATATCGAACGGCGCCTGTGAAAGTCCAAGCCCATCCACCAGCCAAGTGTTCATCACACCGATCCGGTGATGCAGCACGAAAAGCCAGCCCATCGCCACCGAAAACCCCGGTATCAATAGGCCGATGGTCATCAACGTAAACAGAACAGTTTTACCGGGGAGATCGGTGCGTTCGGCAAGCCATGCCGCCGGAATTCCAAAGATGCAAGCCACGATGACCGTTACGGCAGAAAAATAAAGCGTGGTCAGCAATACCTGGTAGGCGTTGGCGTCGAAAAAGACCTAGCGATATTGAGAAAGCGTGAAATTACGATCCTCGTCTCCGGGCAGGCCTTCGAAAAATCCCGTCCAGATGACGGATAGCACCAGGACCGTAATTGCGCCGCAAGCGACCAGCACCAGCCATAGCATCAGGCGTGGCCAGATTCGCTGCCGTTGCCGTGCTTGGCTGTCGGCAACTGCTCAACGCTTATCCGGCCCAGCTGTGTCGACACGTCGCTTGTCTGTCCATGCAATGTGCGGCTATCCGGCCAACGGCCCCCGGTTCGCGTTGCGCCTGTGGTGAGGTGTCCGGGCCGGCCGGGCGCCTATATGCGCTCCCGCTATTTTGCGGATTTGAGTATCTTCACGAGCGTCTTTTTTGTCTTGTTTATTTCCGGGTGCGCGTTGTGAAAGGCGTATGTCGCCGATGTGAACTTTGCGCTTGACCATCGGGATCGCAAAAGCTGCAGGGCCCAAATAGATGTCTGATGTGGCCGGCGTTCCCGCTGCGGCTTCCGCCCTGATCTTGGCTGACATGGCTGCCATGGAGCGGCCAGGCGAGAACGTGATCTTGAGGGCGGTGCCGAACATCTCGTTCATGGCATCTTGCAGCACCTTGGCGCCTCGGGTTCCGCCAACGGTGGTTTCGCTCTAGGATAGATGCAACTTGCCGTCTTTGTTGGCTGCCGCAATCAGCGCGCGCAGGTCGGACGATAATTCGGCGGCTGCCAACGGTCCGATCGATGGAATTATACCGGCAAGCACCGCTCCGATCGCGCCCGTTCATGTGGCTTTCCGATGGATCCACATATTGGTTTCCTCCTGATTGCTTCGTTTCCTCCTTACTGACGAACTCCGCGCCATTTTTGGCGTCTTCGACCACTCTAGCCCCTCTCAATCACCGATTGCGCCACCCAATCGAAAGCCTGGTTGCGTGCCGCTTGAACAAACCGCATGTCGTAGACGGGCGCACCGAAGCCCTATGATTATTGTGCGTCCGCCTTCAGCCCAACGATCCCGCCGGGAGTCGCGGCCGACGCTCCAGCTGATGCTGCGATCAAGCCTTGGCCAACCGGCCGCGCGAATTGGACACATCCTGTCCGTCACTGGTGCTTTGACAAGGCATCGTATGCCGACGGCAGGATGGCGTTCGACCCGAGTGGTGGTTGTCTTCAATAAGGCTGCCACGTACCTTATCGGCAGTAAACATTAATTGCCTGGAATAGCCTGGCGGCCTTAACGGTGCCAGCATCCCGGTATCGCACACATCGAACGCGAGACTAAGGCGGTGGCAACGGATGAAAGCAATCGTTGTGCGCGCCTATGGCGGCCCCGAAAACGCCGTGCTTGATGAGGTGCAAACTCCGCAGCAAACATCGGGCGAGGTGCTGGTCAAGGTCCGTGCGGTGACCGTTAACCGAACCCGCGACCTGAATGTGATCGGAGGTGAAGTTCGGGCGAACGATGCCCTGCCACTGGTGCCTGGGCAGGATCCCGCGGGCGAGGTGGTCGAGTTGGGGCCCGACGTGACCACCTGTCAGGTGGGTGATCGGGTGATCGTGTCGTCGTGGGTCACGTGCGAGTCGTGCGCGGCCTGCCGGGCCGGAAGGACCTCGGACTGCGCGCGATCCGTGAATTTGGGTATTCACCGCTGGGGCGGCTACGCCGAATACATCGCGGCGCCGGCTCGTGTCGTCTACCCGATCGCTGAGCGGCTCAGCTTTGCGGAAGCCGCGGTCGCGATGCGGCATTTCCCACAGGCCTTTCAGCAGCTTGACGCAAAGGCTCAGGTCGAGTGCGGGGAATGGGTGTTGGTGATGGGGGCATCGGGTGGGCTTGGTAGCGCCTGTGTGCAGGTCGCCAAGCATCGGGGAGCCACAGTGATTGCCGGAGCTGGTTCCGACGATCGAGTCGCGGCCGCCATGGCGCTCGGCGCCGACTATGGCGTCAATTACCGCCGCCAAGATCTTACGGCGCGCGTCAAGGAACTGACCGAGGGGCGTGGCGTGGACATCATCTGCGAGGACATCTCAGATCCGACGACGTTCCCTGCTGCCTTCGCCTGCCTCGCCAGATACGGACGGCTGGTGACATCGGGCGCGCATGGTGGCGGTAACGTGACGGTCAACATGCGACAGCTGTACGGCCAAAGACAAAAGATCCTGGGTGTCGCTGGGCAGAACTGCGACGACATCGTGAAGGCGATGGACGGCGCCGGCAACGGGACCTTGAAGGCTATGGTCGAGCTTGTGCTGCCTCTCGCCAAGCTTCACGCCGCATTCGACATGATCAACGACCGCAGCGTCACTGGTAAGATCGTGATTGATCCGCAGGCCAATTGAATGAACCGGTGCGCCACCTACGCGAGGCGCCGCCCGCCCACAAGTCCATTGAGCCCGTGCGATGGCGCTTGCAGTGACCGGTCCTACAGAAACGACGTGCCCATCTGGACTGACAGGGTCGCGCATCTGCGCGCCCGATGCCACATCCACCTCCAGGGTGAACCCGCGCAGCAGGTGGTGGCCTCGGCGATGCGCGCTCAAATGGGGCTCGCCGCATCAACCGCCGTGCAAGTCCCTAGAGCATTATCATTCTTGTTGGAATCTTCGCGGGGGATTCCCAAGGGCGTGCGAATATGATTCACACTGCATGCCGGAGGTGGAGGCCGGCATGCATGGCACGACCTTATTCCGATGATCTGCGCGAACGTGTGATTGATGCCTTGAATTCAGGGTTGAGCTGCCGCGCCGTGGCCGATCGCTTCGGTGTCAGCGTTTCAGCGGTTGTCAAGTGGTCGCAACGCTTCCGTGCGACGGGCAGCGTTTCTGCGCGGCGGATGGGCGGGCACCGTCCATTCGCGCTGGCAGCTGAACGCGATTGGTTGCTCGATCGCATCAACGCTGAGACAGATGTTTCTCTGCGTGGCCTGCAATCTGAACTTGCCGAACGCGGCATCATCGTGAGCTATGGTGCGGTCTGGAATTTCGTCCATCGCGAAGGCTTGAGCCATAAAAAAAACCGTGGTCGCAGCCGAACGAGACCGGCCTGACGTCGCACGTCGACGGGCACGCTGGATCAAATATCAAGCGCACATCGACCCGCACCGGCTGGTTTTCCTTGACGAGACCTGGACGAAAACGAACATGGCGCCGCTCAGAGGCTGGGCGCCGCGCGGCCAACGCCTGATCGACAAGGTCCCTCACGGACGCTGGCGCACACTGACATTCCTTGCTGCTCTGCGGATCGACAGGATCGATGCACCCTGCGTGCTCGATGGTCCGATCAACGGCATCAGTTTCCTGGCCTATGTCGAGCAGTTCCTGGTGCCGACGCTATCACCTGGCGACATCGTCATCATGGACAATCTCGGCTCGCACAAAGGCAAGGCCGTCCGCCGCGCCATCAAGAATGCACGTGCTCATCGCCTGTTCCTGCCGCCTTACTCGCCGGATCTCAATCCGATCGAGCAAGTTTTTTCAAAGCTCAAGCATCTGATCGGCAAGGCGCGCGAACGCACAGTCGACGACCTTTGGCACCGGATCGGCGATTTGCTGAGCCAATTCACCCGCGACGAGCTCGCAAACTACTTCGCAAACTCAGGTTATGCTTCCATCTAAAGTGATCATGCTCTAGAGCAACCTGCCTTTAATCGGAATCGGAACGATCCAGATTAAAGGCGCAAAGATGATCTACACTTTAAGGCGCGATGATCTTGCGATGATCTGTTCACAGCGCTGGTTGCGCTCCTCGACCAGCTCGCCGCCCATCGCGCGACTCATCTCCGGTGTCGGTCGCCCAGCCAGCCCCCACCGGCAAGGGCGAAGGCAAGCCGTTTCCCAATATGCCGGTCCATGCCAGTCGTAGGCTTCGTTGTCGACCTGCTCCATGCCGGTCGTATACTCGGTGACAAATCCGCTCGGTTCAATGAAATAGGAGAAGACGTTGTCGCCCGGCCCGTGGCGTCCAATGCCCCAGCCGATCTCGAACCCGTTGTGGCGCAAGCGGCCTGCACCCTTCAATAGGCCTTCTACGTCGGGCAACTCATAGGCCAGATGGTTCAAAGAAGCGCCCTGGGCGCGAGCCAGCGCGACGCTATGGTGATCCGTGCAGCAGCGCAGAAAATCCATGATGTCTGTCGTATCCGATAGGCGGAAACCCAGCACATCACGGAAAAATGCCAACTGCTCGTCATAGCGGGCCGCGTTGAGCACAACGTGGGATAGGCGCTTGGGTTGCGAGCTGTCCGCTGCGGCTTCGTCGTGTTCTGCCACGTCGGCGGAAATCGTGATCATCTGTCCCTCGGGCGAGCGCAACGAGAAGCCATAGCCACCGCCTGTGACCGCTGGCAACGCATGGGGGGCGTCGACGATATCGGCGCCAGTGCTGCTGGCTTTGCCATGCAAGGCGTCCACGCCAGCGCGATCGGGTGCCGCCAGGTTGACCGATCGGAGCGCTGAGCGCGGCGCTTCATGCAGGCCAAGCACGTGATGGTCCCGACCCGTCGCGCGCATGTAGATACTGCCGTTTTCACGGCAGACCTCGCGCAGGCCCCAGACGTCCTGATAGAAGGCCTTCGACTGCTCCAGATCGCGCACAGCAAAATCAACGCTTCTGAGGCCGGTTGCGCTGGTCAACATGGGCGGTGTCCTGCGTGGTGTTGCTTGGTCTCGGGCGGCTAGCGCCAGCCATACGCTGGCTGGCCCGTCATGTCGGCGTTCGATCGATACTATATCGCCACCTGCCGGCCTGTAGGGAGCCGTAAATTTAGCCAGGCCCGGAGAACAGGAAGGCGGAGAGCGTCGGTCGCGGCCAACGTGTTCAGCGGTGGTGACAGGCACCGCTTGATAGGCCACGCGGCATCAGCAAGGCCGGTCGCGTATCAATTCGCCTTGCCTTCGCCGTCTGCTTGAACAGTTTTGAGAAAATACGACGCAGATGGCATCGGCGTCAGAGTTGCAGAACCACGAGTCACGGGCGGAACACAAAACATGGTCAGGGCATGCTTGGGCCCGCTGAGGCCGAGACGGATCAGCGGGATGTTCCGGCTAATACTGAAACCGACTGGGCGTCGGATGAGTTTCACGCATGTTCGCAGCGTTGTGCGAGCGAGATGGTTCCAGCCCACACTGAAACGTTCTAAAGCCGCCAACTACGGCGGTCAGCCGCGTTGGCGCAGATGCTTGTACGACGCCCCGGCAAGCTTCGCCGGGGCTCATTGCTGACGGCACCACGATCAAGACGCTGCCACAGCACCGTCAGCGGATGAAAGCGTTGGTGAAGTAATCCGAGGTTGGTGCCTTGTTCTTGATCTGCTCGTACTCCACCAGCACGTTCTGCGCATTGTCGATGTCGGCCGGCGGGATCCATCCCAGCGGTTTTCCCTTGCTTGCTGCACTGTGGAACAAATCGAAAGAGGACTTCAGAATTGCCAGGTGAACGTCCTTATTGAGCGATGGTTTCGCCTTCAGCAATGACGCGATGGCGCCTTCAGGGTCTTCTTGAACGATCTTGAGTGCCTCCTGCACGGACGAGACCATTCGCTGGACCAAGTCCTTCTTACTGGAGATCAGATCTTCGTGGGCGATGACGGCGAGCCCTGGCACGTTAATGCCAGCGGAGGCAAAGCTGAGGTATTGGGCCGGCACGCCCTTCGATTCCATAATGGGCTTTTGCAGAAACCCAAATGAGTTGGTACCGTCGGCTTTGCCGGACAGGACCGTGCTCACCTTGGCCGGCGGTGCCACCAAAACCACCCTGTTTCCTTTCAGCCCTTGCGCTTTCTGCACGGCTTTAAACAGGTAGATCGTGTTGCCGCCGGCCGAGTCGGCGATGGTTGCGTTGTTGACGTCCTTCCAGCTCTTCCACCCATTTTTCGTTGGGAAGATCAGGGCGCTTGGTCCGGTGCGGAGGTAGCCGGCCACCATCTTGGTCTTCAATCCCTTGGAGCGCAGCACCATCATCGCGCCGCCGTCGGCGGTGCCGAATTCATCAGACCGATTGCCGACGGTCTGTGAGGTGGTCATCGAGCCGCGACCCTCTTTGATCGATAGGTCGATGCCGTTTTTGGAAAACACGCCCTTGTCTTTGGCGTAAAACCATACCGCATGGTAGCCGCCAAGCACCCAATCAAGGCGCAATGTGACACTGTCGGCGGCCCGCGCGGGATTGGCCATCAAAAGGGCAGTGATGGATGTTGCTGCCAGACATAGCTTAATCGATTTCATGGGGCACTCCTTATGTTGGTTGAAGGTTGGCTACGGTGCGATGTGCGCATGACAATCCAGCGCTATCGCGCGTGGCGGCGCTGCGAGACATGCCAAGGTATCAACAGCTTTTCCATAATCTCGATGATGTAGAAAAAGATCATCGCAAGAACGGACAAGACGATGAGAACGCCGAACAGCAGCGCGGTGTTCATTTCGCCGGAAGCGCTGAGAAGGATATAACCCAAGCCGGAATCGGAGGCGATATACTCGCCGGTCAGAGCGCCGACGACGGCCAGTGCCGATGCTACCTTGAGGCCGCCGAACATGCTCGGCAGGGCCCCCGGCAACCGCAATTTCAGGAAGATCCGGGTCGGCGTCGCGCCCATTGATCGCGCAAGCTGGATCAGTGCGGGATCGATGCTCCGCAGTCCAACGATGGTGTCGACCACGATCGGGAAAAAGCAGATCAAGAAGGTGACCGCGACCTTGGTTTCAAGCCCGAAGCCGAACCAAACAATGAACAGCGGTGCCAGGGCGATCTTGGGGATGCTTTGGGTGGCGATCAGGGGCGGGTAGAGCATCCGCTCGGCCTGCGGCGACAATACGATGGCGACCGCCAACGGCACGGCGATTGCCGCGGCAAGGATATAGCCGATCAGGACGGCAATCGAGGTGTGGTAGGCATTGATGGCGATCGTGCTCCAATTGCTGGTGACCGACATCAGCACCGCCCACGGTCGGGGTAGCAGGTGGGCGGGAACGTCGAACCCTACGACGATTGCTTCCCAAATGAGCAGCACGATGATCAAGGACAGGACCATCCAGAAGGCGTCAATGTACCAGCCGTGGGCGGTGATCAGCCGGTTGCCAGGGCGACGCTGTCGTTCGGCGGTTGCCATACCCATGCACTCCTGTTCAATCAGCTAACGCTCACGTGTGGATCACGCCCATATCCTGGAACAATAATCTTACGCGGTGTACGATCGCGCCGAACTCTGGCGTGTCGCGGACATGTAGGTCGCGCGGTCGTTCAAGCTCTATGCCGATGATCTCACGCACCTTGCCGGGCCTGGGTGTCATGACGATGATCCGATCGGATAAGTAGACCGCCTCGCTAATGCTATGGGTGACGAACAGCACGGTCTTGCGGGAGCGTTGCCACATCGTCAGCAGGTCGACCTGCATCTGCTCGCGCGTGAGCGCGTCGAGGGCGCCGAACGGTTCATCCATCAGCAGCATCGGCGGATCGAGCAAAAGCGCGCGACACAGGGCGACGCGTTGCCGCATGCCACCCGACAGTTCGAACGGGCGCTTGTCCTCAAAGCCTTGCAGCCCAACCGAGGCGATCAAGGCGCGAGCGCGCGCTTCATGTTGGCGCCGATTGAGCCCACGCATGTCACACTGCAGCAGCACGTTGCCCAAAACCGTGCGCCAATCCACCAGCAGATCGCTCTGAAAGGCGAACCCTAGATCCGTGTGGGGACCGTTGACGCGGGTGCCGTCGATGCGGATTTGACCGTGACTCGGCTCCAACAGACCGGCGACCAACGACAACAGCGTGCTCTTCCCGCAGCCGCTCGGTCCGACGATCGATAAGAACTCGCCGTGCGCGACCTTGAGGTCGGTGTTGGAGAGCGCGACGATCTGCTCGCCGTCCTGCCCGACGAAGGTCTTGCCGACGGCGTCAATCTCGATCAGGTGAGCGGCCCCAGCCCGAGCGACAGTGCGGTCAGAGGTGGCACTGCTATCGGGCATCACCGGGTTCTTTCGCGCTTGGGTTGGTGTTGAGGTGAGCGGCGATGTCGGCCCAACGAACGGGCGTTGCATTGAGCTCGATCTTGAATGGGGATAGCGCATCGCAAATGGCGTTCGCGATGACCACCGGCGGCGCAATGGCACCCCCCTCTCCCAGTCCCTTGGCGCCAAGCGCATTAAGTGGCGTGGGGGTCTGCTGATGGATCACCGTCAGTGGTGGCACGTCCGATGCGGTCGGCAGCAGGTAGTCGGCCAGACTGCCCGTCAACAGCTGACCGTCATTGTCGTACACCAACTCCTCCAGCAGTCCGCCGCCGAGACCTTGGACCAAACCGCCCTTGACCTGTCCGTCGGCCAATCCAGGGTTGATCAGAACGCCGGCATCGTGCACCTCGACATAGCGCTCGATCGCGAAACACCCCGTCTCGGGATCAACCTCGACGAGCGCAGCGTTGGCAGCATAGGCCCAGGTGACGGTCGGCGGCTCATAATAGGAGGTCCCTTCCAATCCAGCCTCGATGCCCTCAGGCCGCTGATTGCCCCACCCGGGCTTGGCCGCGCGCGAAATATCGCGGTAGGTCAAGTGCAGCCCGGGCGCGCCTTTGACGCCGATGCCACCTCCGCGCAACTCAAGATCAGCCTCGGCCGTTTCGAGCACCTCGCCGGCGATGGCAAACACTTTCTTTTTGATCTTCTCGCTGGCGCCCGCGATCGCGCCTGACGCGGTGACCGTGCTGCGGCTCGCAATGGTGCCGTAACCCTGGGTCAGCTGTGCGGTGTCGGCGACGGTGACGTAGACGTCTTCAATCGGCACCCGCCACATGTCGGCGGCGATCTGGGCGAAGATGGTCTCGTGCCCTTGGCCTTGCGGACAAGCGCCGACGGCCACCATGATCTTGCCTGACGGGTCGATTTTGACGGTCGCCCCTTCGAACGGGCCGACGCCGGTGCCTTCTGTGTAGCAGCCGAGGCCGAGGCCGAGATAGCGTCCTTCGCTGCGCGCTGTTTGCTGTCGGGCACGGATGTGTTCCAGACCGCCCAACTCCTCGATCGCGCGGCGCAAGGCCTTGGGGTAATCGCCGCTGTCATAGACGATGGGAACGCCGTCGCGATAGATGAGACCCACCGAATAGGGCATTTGCTCCGGCGTGATCATATTGCGAAGCCGAACTTCCGCGGGGTCCAAGTCAAGCGTCTGTGCGACTAGGTCGATCGCGCGCTCCATGGCGAAAACGACCTCGGGTCGTCCAGCCCCCCGATAGGGCGCGTTTGGTGTGCGATTGGTCAGCACCACGCGGCAGTCGGACTCATAATTGGCGATGTCGTAAGGTCCGAGCATATGGGCGATGGAATTGCCGGCGATGCCGGCGCCAACTGGCGCATAGGCGCCTGAATCAACCACGAACGCGCAGTCGAGCGCCAGAATGCGGCCGGTGTCGTCAAAGCCGATCTCGACGTCGTAGATATTGTCGCGGGAATGCGCCGCATTGAGAATGTGCTCGTGGCGGTCCTCGATCCATCTCACCGGGCGAGCGAGGTGACGGGCGAGGTAAGCAATCACAATCTCCTCTGGGTAGACATGGCCTTTGCCGCCAAATCCGCCGCCCACGTCGGGGGCGATGCACCGCACGCGGTCTTCCGGCATATCCAGTGCATTGGCGATTTCCCGGCGGACCCAATGGACCACCTGGGTCGAAGACCAAACGGTCAAGGTATCGGTGCGTGCATCACAATCGGCCACCACGCCGCGGCACTCGAGCGGCATGGCCGCGTAGCGATGGTGGACGAAGCGGCGCTGCAGTCGATGCGGTGCCTTGGCCAGTGCGGCCGCGCCTTCACCCTTTTGGGTGTGAAGATGCGCCGCGACGTTGCGATCCATATGCTCGTGCACCAACACGGAGTCATCGTCGAGCGCGGCATCGGTGTCGGCCAGTGCGGGCAGCGGCTCGAACTCCGCCTCGATCAAAGCCACGGCATCCTCCGCCAGGTAGCGGCTGTGCGCGACAACGAGAGCATAGGCTTCGCCGACGTACCTCACTTTATCGGCCGCGATCAATGGCTGGTCCGGGGTTACGATGGTCGCGTTCATCCGTTCGCGCCACGTATCAGGGGCGACCACCTGCATGCCGGAGATCGGCGGGAGAACGCCAACGAGATCGCCGCCTGCTGCGGCGAAAATTACGCCTTCCGCTTCGCGCGCGCGTGCTAGGTCGACCGACTTTATCCGGCCATGGGGCAGATCCGCGCGGGCGAAGGCGACATGCGCCATCCCAGGCAGCTGAATGTCGGCCACATAACGGCCCTGTCCCAGCAGCAGCGGCTTGTCCTCGCGACGGGGCACGGACTGGCCGACATATCCGGGTAACCCGTCAGCCATCACTGGGGTCCTTTCCGTGAACCAGGCGGGCATAGGCGGCAACCGCGTTGACGATTCCCTCGTAGCCGGTGCAGCGGCACAGGGCGGCCGACATGCCGATCCGAATATCGTCCATGCTTAGCGATGCGTTGGCTTGAACCAAATCGATCGCCGTCATCAGCATGCCGGGCGTGCAAAAGCCGCATTGCAGGGCGCGATGCTCGGAGAACATTTGCTGTAAGGGGTGCATCTCGCCGGCTTTGGCCAAGCCCTCTACGGTGACGATCTCCGTACCTTGCGCCTGGAACGCAAACATCAGGCACGAGCGGACGGCTTCGCTGTTCACCAGCACTGTACAGGCGCCGCACACGCCATGCTCGCAGCCGACGTGCGTGCCGGTAAGGCCGAGCTCTTCGCGGATAAAATCGGACAGCAGCAGCCGCGCTTCGGCTTGGGCCGATCGAGGTTCGCCATTCACGGTCAGCGCTATCGTGTGCTTGTCGCTCATGCCGCTCGCCGCGCCCGCTCCGCGGCCAGTCGGATACCGCGTTTGGTCAATACCCCCGCGAGCCGCCGGCGATAGTCGGCGCTGGCCTGAAGGTCCCGCCCGGGCTCGACCTCGGCCGCCGCCGCGGCGCCGGCAGCGGCCGGCCCGTCTTCGGTCAACCCGCGCACGCCTATCGCACGTTCCGCTTGCTTTAAACGTATCGGTCCGGCGCCGATGCCGCAGGCTGCTAGCCTTATGTCGGCAACCCGGTCGCCCGCAAGGCTCAGCTGCACGGCAATTCCGACCAGGGCATAGTCGCCGTGTCTGCGCGAGATCTCCACGAATGCGGCGCCGGTGTTGGCGGCGACCTTGGGCACCACGATCTCCACCAGCAGCTCGTCGGGCTCAAGCGCCGTCGTCATGATGCCGGTGAAAAAGTGTTGGGCCGGTATTCTGCGCTCGCCGCGTTGGCTTCGCGCGACCAGGATGGCGTCAAGCGCCAGCACGGCCGCGGGATACTCTGCCGCAGGGTCCGCGTGGGCGATGCTTCCGCCGATGGTTCCGCGACTGCGGATCGGTAGATGGGCGATGTTCTGCGTTGCGTGATGCAACAAAGGCGCGTGCTGCACGACGATTTCGCTGTGCTCGATCGTACGCTCGCGCGTCATGGCACCGATCGAGAGGCTGTCGCCCAGATCGCGAATTGCCGCAAGCTCCTCAATCCGATTGAGGTCGATCAGAATGGCCGGCTGGGCCAGTCTGAAATTCATCATCGGCACCAGGCTTTGGCCACCGGCAAGCGGTCGCGCAGTGGCTCGATACTCGCTCATCAGAGCCAGCGCGTCTTGAACGCTGGTCGGAGCGAAATGCTTGAATGTCGCCGGTTTCACCGCATTCATCCTGCGCCGATGGTCATCGATGGAATACTATTGCGCACGGTGCGTCGCGCCGTCAAACGAACTGGTTACCAGCGGCAACCGCCACGACCACGTCACCTTCGGATGGCGCCACGGGCGTGCTGGCCCATTCGTTGTTGTTGTCACGTGCAGCGGATAGGGTGAGCCTGGCTGGGCGCGGCTGCTCGCGGCGAGCGCGCACGGTTGGCAAACCGAGGACGGATCGGAGATTGGAATGAAACTCGTGCTCTATTATGCACCCTTTACGTGTGCGCTCGTGCCGTACGTGACGCTGACGGAAGCCAATGCGGCGTTCGAGGTAAGGCCGCTGAATTTTCGCAAGCAGCAACAACGGTCGGCCGAGTATGTGAAGATCAATCCCAAGCATAAGGTGCCGCTGCTCATCGTTGATGGGAAACATCTGACCGAGAATGCCGCGATTCAGATATGGATTGCGCGGACCTTCCCGCAAGCGAAGCTGTTACCGGCCGAGCCTTGGCAGGAATTGCAGGCGATCTCACTGATGTCGTGGTGTGCTTCCGGAATTCATCCCTATCTCAGCCGCATCAATACCCCATCGCGGGTCTGCGACGTGCCAGACACGGAGCAAAGTGTGCGGCAACTGGCCGCCGCCAACATTTATGAGTGTTTCAAGATCGCCGATGAGATGCTTGCCAACAGGAGTTATTTTTTCGAGCACTTCACGGCGGCCGACGCTCATTTTTTCTGGTGTTTTCGACGTGCAACGCAATTCAATCTCGATCTCTCCCCGTTCGAGAGCTGTCTTGCGCATTTTGAGCGGATGCAACAACGCGAGAGCGTGCAAAAAGTGGTTGCTTTCGAAAAGCAGGTTCTTTCGCAGTTCGATGCGGCCGCTTAGATCATTTCCACCTGAGGTGGATCAGCCTTGCCGGCCTGTTCCCCGCCCCGTTCCTCCACTTGGCCACCCACACAAGCGTGCCATTGGCTGGCCCAGTGGAGCAACGGGGCGGGGGAGCGGGTTGGTTCTAGAGCAACCTGCCTTTAATCGGAATCGGAACGATCCCGATTAAAGGCAGAAAGTTGCTCTACACTTTAAGAGCGATCATCTTTGCGCCTTAAATCGGAACCGGCTTTGCGGTTCCGATTTAAGGCGCGATGATCTAGCCAACTCTGAAACGCTATAATGCGGCGCGATGCATGTGTGAGCCACTGAGATCTGTCGACCGGGGGCCATCCGCGGGTGCGATCATCCGTCGTGACGCCGCATAGGAATTTATTCGTCGTCTGCGCTTCATTGCGCATCAACCCGCGCATCGTTTGGTGTTGCGGGCATGGCGAGCAGGGCATAGCGGCCGTGTTGCAGCACGTGCTCGGTGGTGGTTCCGCGCAGGGCATCGAGAAACCCGTGGGGCCCTGCGGTCGGCATCGCGATCAGGTCCGCCGTCAGCTCATCGGCGGCTTGCAGAATCGATTTGACGACCGGACCTGCGATCAATCGGACGTCATACGGCTCGCCATTCTCGTTCAGGATCCAAGGTGCCCTGTCTCCGTTGTGAACGAGCCGCAGATCGACGGGGAGCGGTTTGAAAAGACGGTTGAACGCTCTGAGCGCGGGGCGCGGCGAGGGCTGAGGGGCCACGGGAACGAGAGCGGCGTTAAGCTGCAGGGCTCCGGTCTCGCAATTGACGAACGAACGCGCTTTCGGCCCGACGAACAAGGTAGGCAAGTGCGTTTTCCTAGCAACGCTTTGTGAAATCGAGCCGCTCAGCCACCGGTTCAGACCGGTGCGGCCATGGGTTGCGGTGACGATCAATTCGGGTCGATGGTCGGCGAGAAATTCGACGATGCCAGTAACGGCGTCTTGGTGAGTGATTTCCACTTTTTGCACGCGTAGGCCGAGTTTGGATTCAACGTCGGCGTGCCTGGCATTGGCTGGCAACTGGCCCCAGCGGGCCAATATCTCGCACAGACGCGGGAACGACGACCACTCTTCGTCGTCGGGGCTTTTCACATGCAACAGATCCAACTGGCATTTATACTCAAGGGCCAGTCGCAGCGCATGCGCAAAGGCCTTGGCGCTCGCCGGCGAGAAATCCGTGGGATGGGCGATGTGATGGATCATAACGTGACCTGCTCGGCACGAAGGCATCTGCTGCTTTCTAGAGCATTTCCGCCCAACGCGGAAATGCTCTGGTTGGGTTTTGCACGTCCCTGGCGGGTGCCCTAACAAATTTGGTTCAACGGGACCATCGTCGCGAAGCCTGCCGCTCGAACGGTGGCTGGGTCACCTGGTGCAGCGGACCCGCGAGCCAATCCTGCAACAATCGTTGCGACCTAATCGATCATTGCCACCGCGCGCGTCCAACCGCCCGAGGCGCCCTTAATTTTGCAGGGAAAGCATGCGACAACGAAGCCATTGTCCGGCAATTGTTCCAAATTCTGCAGCTTCTCCATGTGGCAATAGGGAATCTCGATGCCGGCGAAATGCCCCTCCCAGATGATCGAAGGATCACGCGTTTGCTCCCATTTGCGCGCCATGTGATGGAATGGGGCGTCCCAACCCCAGGCATCGATGCCGGCCACGCGGACGCCGCGCTCGGTCAGATAAAGCGTGGCCTCGCGGCCCATGCCGATGCCGGCCGTCATGAATTCGTCGGTGCCATAACACGCGCTGGCCCGCGTATTGACCAGGACGATGTCGAGCGGTCGGAGCTCATGACCAATGCGGGCGAGTTCGTCCTCCACCTGCTTGGCGGTCACGATGTGACCATCGGGCAAGCCTCTGAAATCGAGTTTGACGCCGGGTCGGAAGCACCAGTCGAGCGGGATCTGATCGATCGTCATCATCGGCGCGCCGTTGCGGTCGACCGAATGATAATGATAGGGCGCGTCGAGATGGGTGCCATTGTGGGTGACGAGATTGATGCGCTCCCAGGCCCAGCCCTCGCCGCCTGGCAAATCGTCGACCTTTAAGCCTGGGAAGAAGCTGCACACCATCTCCGCATTGTCTTTGCCTGTCTGGTAGTCGATCTGTGGTCGCATGACCTCAGGATCAACCACGGTGTCGTTGTCCAGTGCCATCGAGATGTCGATGATCTTGGAGGGCAGTTTCATGGCAGGCTCCTTTCACGATTGGGCCGATTGATGCGTCTCCGGCCTTCCGACGCGTTCTGCGCCGTTGAGCATATCGCATGTTTCGCGGCGAGCGTTCGTCCAATGGCGGCTGAATCTCCGTTTAAAGCCGCAGCTCCGGGGGCAACGGCGGCGCCGCCAATGGGAAGGCGCATTTATTGTCGCGATGGTTTCACGGCAGTGGCGTGGGTTCAATGGGTGTTCGATCGGCTAAGGTTGGATGGCCGGGGCCGCAGCGGGTTCAGCTGCTCGGTAAAAAATATGCGTTGCAGGTTGTTATCTGTTTGCGCGTAAATGCAACCCGAATCGATGGAACCAGTCAGCCCTTCACGCATCGAAGCCGATGACCGGAGACCAGCGCGGAGATTTTGTACAAATCCGCTCCAACGTGCGATTACAACTGGTCGCGATCTTAGGCCCCAAAAGCTGTGGAAAACTGATATAATGCAACGAATCATTGGTATCACATGAAGGGGGCTACTTTCGATGAGCTTACAGCAGAACGCACAGGCGCACCTTCGCCAATTTGTCGAGCAGATAGAGCGCCTCGAGGAGGAGAAAAAGGCTATCACCGACGACATTAAGGATAAGTTCGCCGAGGCCAAGGCGGTCGGTTTTGACGTCAAGGCGCTGCGCAAGATCATCGCCCTGCGGAAGAAGTCGCAGGACGAGCTGAGTGAGGAAGAAGCAATCTTGGCGACCTATCTACACGCGCTTGGCATGGCCGACGCTCACCACGATGATCACGCCGCGCTCGAGGCCGCCGAGTGAGCAATCACAGGCGGCGGTGGTGCTCGAAAGGGAAAACCGTTGATCTTGCTGCCGTGCTCGTGGCTCGTTTGATGCAACCGTCGGCGGCGGCAATGACCGGCGGCTAGAGCAACTTTCTGCCTTTGATCGGGATCGTTCCGATTCCGATTAAAGGCAGGTTGCTCTAGAAAAGTGATGATTGCCCTTAAAGTGCAGGGCAACTTTCTGCTTTTCATCGGGATCGTGCCGGGTCCGATGAAAAGCAGCTTGCTCAAGTCGACACCCGAGATCTTGTCGCTTATCCACGTCGCGCTACTGCGTCTCGTGATCGGCGATCTCAGAGGTCCAATCTACCGCTCGACTGGAAAACCAACAATGCTACCCCACTCCGTCCAAGAGCCGTCATAAATAAAAACATTCTTGCATCCCAGAATATGGGTCATCGCGGTCCAGGCGATTGTCGCCCGGTGCGAGAGCCGGCAATAGCACACAATCTCATCAAACTTGTCGGGCTCACAGCCGATTGAAGCGAGCCGCTCACGAATGAGCTCAGCCGACTTAAACGTGTCATCGTCATTGAGCAGTTCCCTGAAATACAGGTGCTTGGCTCCGGGAATTCGTCCGCCCCGCTCCGCACCATGATCAAACTGGCCGTATTCCATCACCCGTGCGCCTGAGTATTCCTCGGGGCTGCGCAGATCCAGAAGCAAGCGCTTCGCTTTGCCGAGGTTTTGTAGAATATTGTCGCGGCCCAAGCGCATTGATGTGTCACCGGTCTTAGGGATGTACTCAACCTTGTTCGTGTTCGGCACCACATCCGTCAAAGGCCGACCGTCGGCGATCCATTTCGCGCGGCTGCCGTCCAGAAGGTGGAGCGCCGGATGGCCCGCCATGGTGAGAGCCCACAAGGCATACGTTCCGTATTGCACCGGCTCGCCGTAAACGACAACCCGATCCTGCTCCGAAATGCCGACTGCTCCCAATCGCTGTGCCAATTCGGCGGGCGTTACGAATTGCCTGTCCGTTTCATGCCAGCAAAGATCTTTCCAAAAGAAGTTGACCGCTCCTGGAATATGAGACACCGCATAGGCGGCTTCCTGGCGCGCCTTAGCGGACACTTCGATAACCTTTACCTTCGGCTCAAGGAGCCGCTCAGCCAGCCATTCGCTTGAGACAATGGATAGGGCCATGTTGTTCCCCCGCGTGACACCACTGTCGTACACTGTGGTCGGGTTGCTTGGAGCGATTGCGAGAAAACGGGCAGTTCAGTTGGCGTCGCTTGCCGACGTCAAATAGAGCAAACAGTGCAGCAGCATGGCGCCTTTCGATAACGGAAGCGTTCGGACTTTTCTCGTTTGGGGTTTTCTCGCTCAAGTCATTCTCGCTCGAGTCATTCTCGTTCGAGTCTTTCTCGTTCGGGTCTTTCGCGTTCGGGTCTTTCGCGTTCCGCACATTACGCGCTGTCGACCTTGATGGATAAGCGTCCGACGGAACGAAGGGCTCCCGACTCTCAGGGTCGGTGGAGAACCGGGAGCGGAGGTGGGCGGTGCGGGGATGATGCCGCCCACGCTTAGATCGTCAACGTCGGACGATCAATGAGGATGCTACCACATCATAACGGGGAAGCAAGGGTCTAGCAGGATGCGGGCCGCCGGGTGAAGAGGGCGAAGTGTTGGCGCTCCGGCCTGTCCGAGCAAATCGTCTGCGATCGCACATCCAAAACGTAACCTTGCAGCGCCCAGCAGACTGCGAGATGTGTGCGCAGCCATTGTGCTCCCCATTCCAGATCAGTGCGCCACACAACAGCAGCGCTTGCGTCATCTGCCATTCTGTGCAGCATACCAACGAAATAACGTCCACGGGGGCGATCAAATGTCTGGCATTTCGCAGTGATTGCATCCAGATTGCGTGTACCCTCGCCACTCCGCTGGCTCTGTTCAACCCGATGCTCGATTTATGTGAACAAGTTGGTCGTTGGCTCCAGACTTGAACAGTCACATGCTGTCGATGCGCCGCACGGGAGTCGCAAATGATCGGTTGGAGAGGTCGGGTAGGGTACTTGGTGCCGCCGGGGTGCCCAACCGTAGAAGGCGAAATTGCACCATTGATGCCGACCGGCGTCTCGGCTCATTTTTCGCGACTGGTAGCTCACGGTCCGACGGGGACGCTTACGGGTCAAGAGGAGCGCAACCGCAGTCAGCTGCAGCATATCGATCAGAGCGCCGAACTGCTTGCCATGGTTAAACCGGGGGTGATGGTGCTGGCCCATACCGCGACCAGCTATACATTGGGGCGGACCGGTGAAACAGATCTCATCCGACGAATGGAGGCTACCTATCAGGTTTCTTTCCTGACGGCGTTTGGCAGTGTCATTAAGGCATTTGCCCATCTGGGTGTGCGGCGAATTGCGCTGGGCGCACCCTATTCGCAGGAGGTGACCCTGAAAGCAAAGGATCACCTGGAAGCCTACGGAATTGAAGTCGTCAATTGGGGTTGCCTTCCCGATGTTGCAAACATTTACGATGAGACGGCGGAACGGGCTTACGCGCTGGCGCGTCAGGTGGATGTGCCGAATGCGGAAGCCGTGTTCCTGAGTGGCGTGGGCTTACCGACGTTGTCCGTGATCGGGATCCTGGAGCAGGATCTGGGCAAGCCGGTCATCTCCAGCGTTGCCGCCGTCGCGTGGGCATCATTACGAACGATTAAGGTTAGCGAGCCGATTCGTGGATTTGGCCGTCTGTTGGCGACGTAGGTCCAGGTCATCACGTTATCGTGACGGTGTCGGTGCGGCCGTTCTGATCGAGTTGGCCGACGGTTCCAACGAGAGCAATAGACGCTGAGCTCGAGCAGTGCGGACGACCAGACGCTGAAGCATCCGCTGGACTGACAGCGGGATGGCCATCGCTGTGAACGGTTGGGCCAATGTTGGTGTGCTTGCTGATCACATGCTTGCGCTTGAACTCGTGCGACCGAAATAATGCCGCCTGCACCTTGAACGGCGCAGGCGGCTATGTCTCGGACGCCAACGAGAGGTCATTTGAAGGTCGCTTCTAGATCATCGCGCCTTAAATCGGAACCGCAACGCCGATTCCAATTGCGCCGGTTCCGATTTAGGGCGCAAAGATGATCGCTCTTAAAGTGGTGAGCAACTTTCTGCCTTTGATCGGGATCGTTCCGATTCCGATCAAAGGCAGGTTGCTCTAAAGCGCTTTCTTTATCAGGCTGCGAATCTTTGATCCGGCTGTGATGCCGGCGATTCTTGCAACCTCTTTGCCGTCCTTGAACACCAGGATCACGGATTGGTTGGCAACCCGGTGCGATCTTAGAAAGTCACGGTCCTTATCGAAATTGACCGTCACGAACTGCACGCCGGACATGCTCGGTTCTTTGGATAAAGCGGCCAACACGGGCTGCTGCTTCTTGCAGACCGGTCACCACTCCGCGTGAATGTGCACAACAACTGGGCCAGCCTTCAAAGCCTGCGCAAATTTATCGCGGTCATAGCCCGTCATGCGATCGGCGAAAACTGATGCGGGGAAGATAACTAGGCCGAGAATGGCGGCCAATGATAGAAAGACCCTACGGATCACTTTTGGCACTCCTCTTTGTGATGACAGATACCAACGCGCAACACGAATAGCAACAGCGGTGCGGATGTCCGAAAGCCGGTAGCATCCAACTGGGCCGACAAGATGGACCGGCGAGCGGGACCAGTTACCATCCCTCGCCGCTGTAACGCCATCGACCACAATGGCGATGATCATGCTCTCCCATTGGTTCAGTTTGGTACGTCCTGAGCCAACTGCAATCAGCAGTAGCGCCATACCTCATGTATGATCCCGTCGCAACACGGGCCCCATGGATGGGACTCCGCACACGTTCGTGCCCAAGCTGCCTCTTAAGGGTCGAGGGGCGGGCCTGTCAATTGCCGGGTCGCAACGAAGCACGGCCGGGTGGGACCCTCGTCAGGTCCACCCGGCCGTTTTGGCGCAGACAAAGTGTCATGGCCGATATTGGCCAGACAGAGCGCCATTCACCTGACGCATTACGCAACGCAACTCACTCACAAGATTGTTATGTCAAGCTGCCGTGGCAACGTCGCGTCCGATTGATGGCAATTTGCCGGCATGTGCCTTCAATCATCGCGATCACCAGCGGCGGGCTCCGAATTGATCCCGCAGCGGTCACCTATCGCTGCTCGAATGCCCCGGATTAAAAGCACCGGTCGTGCCGCCGCCGTGGTGTCCGATGCGCGCCAAGGCCTACCTCCTCACCTTGCGGACATCATGCCGCGGCGCGGCCCACGGTGGAAGCGGGGCATGGAACGGCATCGAACTGCCTTTGAAGGACTTGAGATCATCACTTGGGATGCTGGCGTTTGTTCGTGCGCTGGGCACAGCGCGATGGCGGCGTGACAAGCATCTACCAGCGGCGGGATCAAAGGCAGTGGCCATGATCAAAGCGCAGCCTTGGCGATGGTGAAGAAGGTCGATCTACACCGGCCTCACCGCCGCTGCTCGCCGATCTGTTTCAGCGCACGATCGCTGTGGACCCCATCTGGTTTGGTCGATTAAGCCGCTGGGGTCGCCATTGGGGCGGACCAGGCCGCGCGGCACATGTCGAAGTGTGGCAAGGGCCTTGGCGTCATCGCGGTTTCAAAGTGCAGGTCTGCTTAGCGCGGCGGCGACATGGGATCCGTATTTGAGATGGTCTGGCCACCGATGAACACGGCGATGCGCTTTGCAGGCTGGAGGCCGCTGGCGTAGCAGTTATGCGCCGTGTAGATCGCTTCAAGGAAACTGTCGCCCTTTCGGTAGTCCCTTGTTCCCTGGGCCCCATAGTCGACGGTGATCTCACCTTCCAAAATATATGCGAATACCGGTACGTCGTGTTTGTGCCATCCGGTCGACTGGCCCGGCAGCATAGTTATCAATGCCGCAGTGATCCTCGGCTGATCGGTGCGGGGATATTGGATCTGTTGTCCGAGGATTGTTGTGTTAGACGGCAAGAGCACAACCACATCGGGCTCGTTCGTCGGTTCGCGCGCGATCGTATAGCTGGTCAAAAGCGTAGCCGCCAGAAATGCGAACGTCCAGAGCGCGCCTATCCCAATTGGTGTTGTCCGTTTCATGGTGTTCCCGACTTGCTCGGCCCGATCGGGCTTTAATATCTCACTTATCGACCACTCGATCATCTGGCCTCGGTACCCAGTTGTAGCTCACGACCTTGATGCTTCGCCAACAGGTGCGATGGGCCTAGGACTAGATCATCGCGCCTTTAATCGGGATCGTTCCGATTCCGATTAAAGGCCGGTTGCTCTAGACGACGCATGTGAAGCGACGGATCCGCGCGACAATTTCGGTAGTCATCAACCCACGGGTCGCGGGCGTGAGGACGTGATGCTCCACTCAGGACTGCGCTGGCAATCTGATGGGAGACGACGGCACCGCACCTATGCGTCAAATTGATGCCAACCAAGTCCGTGCAGCGCGCTACCAATTGACCTGCCCTAATGCTGTTGGAGTCGCAGCCAAAATGTCTTAACTAGGAAACGATAAGGCGACCAACACGAGTCCGATCGGCCTGAACCATGAGCCCAGAGTTGGCAATTGAGCATCTCAGAAACATCGCTGCAAACCAAGATCAGGCCGCATTTGCCTCGGTCTTCAAACACTACGCACCCTTGATCAAGGGCTACATGATGCGTCATGGCGCCGACGCCGCCGCAGCAGAGGAGCTGGCGCAGGAATCTCTATTGAGCGTCTGGCGTAAGGCGCATATGTATTCCTCCGATAAGGGTAACCCGACAACCTGGATTTTCGCAATTGCGCGTAATTTGCGCATCGACCGGATCCGCAGAGAACGCGTATGGCAACCGCTGCCGGAGGATTACACGGAGCAGGCATCGGAGGAAGATCCCGCCGATGAAATTTTGTCGCGCGCAGAACAGATCAAGGCGATGCGGGACGCCATCGCAGGTTTGCCGTCGGAGCAGCTAGAGGTCGTTACGCTCTCGTACATGGATGGCCTGTCGCACGGCGAGGTCGCCAGTCGCTTGAACCTGCCGCTAGGCACGGTGAAATCGCGCATGCGGCTGGCCTACGACAAACTGCGTCCCGTGCTTCACGACGTGCGTTAGCTTATTTCCGCCTTGGGCGGGGGAGCGGGACAGGATGGTGCCAGCTAAATCTGAAATGCTCTACACTTTAAGGCGCGATGATCTAGGCGACAGCTTCCCGGGCCGGTATTGATTGGGCGAACGCCGCGAGATCTAGACAAGCCCGCGCATAAACTGCGGTTCGTTTTCACTGGCGATCAACAGCAGACAGCCGGCTTCAGTCGCCACCACCGTATGCGCAGCCTCATCGTCAAGATCTGAGAAGTCGCCGATGGCGAATAATCCAGATTCGTCCTGATACGCGCCGCGAAGGACGAGGGTGAGTTCCTCGCCTTGATGGCCATGCTTGGGTAAACCTTTCCCCGGCGCCAGCCTGAAAAGGCGTAGGTCACCGGCAGCGGTCGGCGAGAGCGGGACCTTGAAGTCCCAGATGCCAGCAGCGAGCTCGCGCCATGCGAGATCATCCAATCGATGACCTATCACCTCCACGAGCGGCCACGGCACGTCGCCGTCGACCGCACCGGCCTCCGCGTGTCGGTTGGCTTCGATGATCCGGGCGCCGGCGCGCGGCGCTGGAGCCTGGCCCACGGTTTGATCGGACGCCAAGTTTTCGAACAGACTGACCCCAATTTCCTCCAGTTGCCGGAACTCCCGCATACAGGGCGGGCAGATGGCCAGGTGCGACGTTACAACCGCGCATAGTGCCTCGGGTTGGCTGCCCGCGGAACAGGTCATCAGGGTTGACACATCCGGGTGACGAGCGATCGGCATCTGCCCAAATTCCCTTGTTGCCGGCCGAACATTCCACTCTTTACACTAACTCACCTTCTCCAAACGACCAATATTGCTCTGCGGATCAGGATCAGCGACCCCGACCGATGCGACATCGCTCCGTGTGCGCTTGCAGCGGTGCGCGACGTGCTCGGCAGGCCGGCCGATCAGGGCTGATTTCGACAAGGATCGCGGCGCGCGATCGCGGCTGTGCTGGAGCAACCTGCCTTTAATCGGAATCGGAACGATCCCGATCAAAGGCAGAAAGTTGCTCTACACTTTAACAGCGATCATCTTTGCGCCTTAAATCGGAACCGGCGCAATTGGAATCGGCGTTGCGGTTCCGATTTAAGGCCCGATGATCTGGAGCAATCTTCTATTCATCGGAATTGAGACGATTTCGATGAAAAGCAGGAAGTTGCCCCAGTTTTCCGACCGGTCGGCCACGTGCTGATCGAACCTTACCGCTTCTTCAGCAGTTTGATCAGTTTTTTGCGACCAGGATTTTCCTGCTTGAACACTTTGTCGAAGGCCGGCCGCACGACGGCTTCTCGGGCCTTAATGTCGGCCGCATTCGCGATGTGACGCTTGCTCCCTTGGGCGCGCAATTGGTTCGGCGCCTTGGCGGAGGTTTCGATAGACGCGGCGATCGCCCAGAAAGCGGCTTTGGCACCGGCCAGCTTGAGCGCAGCCCGTGCCTGGCCAGATAGACCGTCGTAGCACTTCGGGTTCACGTGGCCGTAAAAATTGGCACTCTTGATGGGAGTGATAGTGAAGCGATCCTGAACTTCGTAGTACTTGCGCGAAACAGTCGCAGCGAGGTCGGTCAAGCCAGCACCAATGACGCGTGGCGCGAGCGCTTGACAGACCTTCGAACCCGCGATCGACGCCGGAACCGCGCCGAGCGCCTGCAGCGAAGCGTTGAAGGCAGGGATCAGACCGCGGCTCTTCGCGCCCTTGAAATCATCAGGCTTGATCAAAAACCTGCCGTTGGACGTGAATGCGGGCGTGTTGGTCGTGAGGCCCCATGCGACGTTACCTTCGCCCCACCTGAGCAATTGATCACCGAGGAAGGCGGCGGTGTCTGATTGCGGTCACTTGCGCCAAAGGTTGCGATCACCGAATGCAAACGGAGCAAGTGTCACGTCCATGATTGGCGGCGTCTTATCCCATTGGAAATTACCCGAGAATGCGAATTCGATGCCACCCTTGGCGACGGAAGCAATGTTTTTGTTCGCGCTCACGAGGCTGTTAGTACCAAAAAAGAGAATCTCAGGATCGTCGCCGGCTTCTTTGCGGATCTCGGTCGCCCAGGTCTCGATCACCTTTGCGATATGGTGATCTGGCGGCAATTGATGCGCGCAGCACATCGTGCTGGCGGCCTGCGTCGTGACTGGCTGCACTACCGCAAGGATGGCAAGCGCTGCAAGGGTATCAATCCATTTGCCCATTCAAGCATCCGCTCTGGCTTGTTGATGATGAAGTACCGAAAACACATCATGGACCATTTTGGTCAGCGCCTTCCTGGCGCGCTTGCCTGGGATCGATTGGCGTGGTGACGTGATCGTGACGGCCAAGATGTTCCACATTGCTGCGTGATGAACGTCGACGGCGCCCGGCCCATCACTTATTTCAGCTCTCGTGAGACTGCGCTACATCCCTGAAACGACCATCGCAGTGATGCTGAGAGCGAGCGTTGCTGGCTAAAGCCGAGGGATTAGGATTGATCGATGAGCACAAAGTGGTCTGGGCCGACTTCCTCATAGGCCGACGGCTGCGGTTGGTATCCTAGAGGATGGACTGGCGAGCGGATCGGCTTGAAATTTGCGCTACTGGCCAATCTGCGCTGCCGTGGATCGGCCAACGGCACGGCCGACAGCAGCGACTTGGTGTAGCCATGGCGCGGATCTTCGAAGATCGCCTGGCGCGAGCCGACTTCTACAATGCGACCCAGATACATGACGCCAACATTGTGGCTCACCCGCTCCACGACGGCCATGTCGTGGCTGATGAACAGGATGGAAATGCGCAATTCCATCTGCAGCTCCATCATCAGATTCAAGACCTGGGCTTGCACGCTGACATCGAGCGCGCTGACCGCCTCGTCAGCGATGATGAGCTTGGGGTTGAGAGCCAGCGCGCGGGCGATCGCCACGCGCTGGCGCTGACCGCCCGAGAGTTCATGCGGATATCGATGGAGGAACGACCTGGGAAGCTCCACACGCTCAAACAGCGACGCGACCCGATCGTCCAAAGCTGTACCCGTGGCAATGCCATAATTGCGTAGGGGTTCGGCGACCTGATCCTTAAGCTGCATTTGCGGATCGAGCGAGGCGAACGGATCTTGAAACACCATCTGCATGTCGCGCCGCGCCGCGCGAAGACCCGCATGATCAAGCGTCAAAACGTCTTTGCCATCGAGTTCGATCCGTCCGGACACGGGTTCAACGAGCCGCAACACGGAACGGCCGCACGTTGACTTGCCGCAGCCCGACTCGCCCACAAGACCCAGCGTTTCGCCATATTTGATCCGAAAAGAGACGTCCTCGATGGCGTGAACCTGAGCGACCGTACGCCGCAGAAAGCCACTTTTGACGGGAAAACGCGTTACGAGGTTTGTGACGTCCAGGAGAATCTCGTCGCTGATCGGTTGGATGCTGCCCGAAATCTTAAACTCGCCCCCCAACAGCTTCATCGGCTCGGGCCAAGGTTTGCCCGTCATTTCGCCAAGCTTCGGCACCGCGGCCAGCAGCGACTTTGTATAGGAATGCTGGGGCGACTCGAAGATTTGTTCGACCGTGCCCTGTTCGATTTTCTCTCCCCCGAACATCACAACGACCCGATCGGCCATCTGGGCAACGATGGCCATATCATGGGTGATGAACATCACCGCGGTGCCAGTCTCCCGCTTCAAGCGGTCGATCAAGCCTAGGATCTCGGCCTGGATCGTCACGTCCAACGCCGTTGTCGGCTCATCGGCAATCAGGAGCCGGGGCTCGCAGGCAAGCGCCATGGCGATGACGACGCGCTGCCGCATGCCGCCAGATAGCTCATGGGGATACTGATGAAGACGTCGTTCCGCCTCTGGGATGCGCACCCGGCGGAGGAGTTCGAGCGCTTGCTCTGTGGCCCGTCTTCGGCTCAGCCTGCGATGAAGGCGTAATCCTTCGCTTAACTGCCACCCGATCGTGAAGACCGGATTGAGTGCGGTCATCGGTTCTTGAAAGATCATTCCTATTTCGTTGCCGCGGATGGTCCGCATCAGATCATTGTCAGCTTCGACGAGATCGGTCGGTTGACCCAGACCGCGGTCGAACAGCAGTCTGCCACCCGTAATGCTGCCGCCGTCGTACTCAACGAGGCGCATCAGGCTCAGCGATGAAACCGATTTGCCCGACCCGCTCTCTCCCACGATCGCCAGTGTCTCGCCTGCCGCGATATCGAAGCTGATATCCCTTACGGCCACCACCGAACCGGATTTCGTTTTGAACTCGACGGTGAGTCGGTCGAAGCGCGCGAGAGGTTTGTCGATCATGGTACTCCTGCGGTTCCGTCGGCGATGGGCTCGGAGATGACTTGCACCATACCTGCTGTCAATCGCCAACGTCATCACGCGACGCTATCATCTGGCATCCGCCGGAAGGCGCCTATAGGATGGATGAGGATGCGTGAGCTATTGGGCTGACCATGAGAGATTGGCGGCCGTTTCCGAGTCAAGTTCCTACCATGCGCTATCTGATCCAATGATCAAGGGGGATTGATAAGTGCTACAAAGGCTTGCATGTTGGGCGATCGTGGTCATAGGCGCGATCTTGCCGATCACTCAAACTGTCGCTGCGGCTGGCGCCCGGGGCCGCGACGGAGAGGTCAAGATTCTTTATTGGCAGGCCGCTTCGACATTGAACCCCTATCTTTCAGGGGGGACCAAGGACCTGCAGGCCGCCAGTTTGGTTTTGGAACCGCTCGCCCGCTACAATGAAAATGGTCTACTTGTACCCTGGCTCGCAAGGGAAGTGCCCACCGTCGAAAATGGCGGCGTGAGCTCTGATCTGAGGTCGATCACGTGGAACATCACGCCGGGCATTAAATGGTCGGATGGTACACCTTTTACCTCTGCCGATGTCGCTTTTACGGCAAAGTATTGCATGGATCCCGCCGGTGGCTGCGCGCAACTTTCGAAGTTCCAGGGCGTTCAGAACGTCGAAACACCCGATGATTGGACAGTCAAAGTCAATTTCAAGACGCCAACACCATTTCCATACGGGCCGTTTGTTGGCGTCCAAGGTCCGATTCTTAAGGCGACACAATTTGCCGATTGCCTGGGCGCGAAAGCGCCCGCCTGTACCGCGCAAAATTTCAGACCGATCGGGACCGGTCCGTTTCGCGTCACCGAGTTTCGGCCAAACGATGTCATCATATTCTCCGCGAATCAGCATTATCGCGTGGCGAGCAAGCCGGCCTTTTCGACCGTGACGTTCAAAGGCGGTGGCGATGCTGCGGCGGCAGCTCGCGCCGTATTGGAAACCGGTGAGTTTGACTACGCATGGAACCTACAACTTGCGCCCGATGTGATCGCCCAGATGGAGAAAGGCGGGAAAGGTGAGTCAATTGCGGCTTTCGGCACGCTTGTCGAACGCATCATGCTCAATCACACAAATCCTGATCCGTCACTCAGTGCGGACAAGCGGTCAATCATCCGCCCTCATCCGTCGCTCGTTGATCCGGCGGTTCGGCAAGCGCTGAGTTTGGCCATCGATCGACCGCTGTTGGTCGAGGTCGGCTACGGCAAGGCTGGCAAAGTGACCTGCAACTTGGTGGCCGCCCCTGAGGCGATCAATTCCGACACGTTCCGTTGCGCCAAGCAAGACATCAATCGCGCCAACAAGGCGCTCGACGATGCGGGCTGGGTCAGGGGAGGCGACGGCGTTCGCGCCAAAGATGGAACAAGGTTGAGTTTCCTGTTTCAGACGTCGACCAACGCGGTGCGACAGGACTTCCAGGCCTTGCTCAAACAGTGGTGGTCGCAGATTGGTGTCAAGACGGAACTTCGCAACATCAGCGGCTCGGTCTTTTTCGGCGGTGATCCGGGCAGCCCGGATACGTTCCAGAAGTTTTATGCGGACTTACAGATGTATGCAAATAACTTCGAGGGAACCGATCCGCAGGCCTATCTTGGTCAATATCGCTGCAATAAGGCGCCAAGGCCGGAGACTCAGTGGCAGGGTGAGAACATTTCGCGATTTTGCGACAAGGCTTATGATGCCCTGCACGATAAGTTGACGGTCGCGGCCGATCCGGCTGAACGCGCTCGCATTGCCAAGACGCTGAACGACATGGCCGTTGGCGGCGGCGCGTTGATCCCGCTGGTGCACCGCGGCCGGATCTCGGCTAAATCGCATAGGCTGGGCGGGGTTGTACTCAATGTATGGGACAGCGAGCTTTGGAATATCGCCGATTGGTATCGCAAAAAGTGAACCGGTGTCTGTCCAGATGCAGTGGGTATGCCGGGAGCCTTGCGAAGACGCATGTCTGATCGGCGAGTTGTTTGTGGTCTATCGAGGATTTGATCCCCGGCATGCTGACTTACATTTTAAGACGCCTTGCGGTTTCGGTTCCGACTCTCCTCCTTATAGCTCTGGTCATTTTTCTCCTGTTGGACCTTGCCCCCGGCGACCCGATGGCGCAGGTTCCCTTGACCGTCCCTCCTGACGTCAAAGAAAACATGCGATTGGCACTTGGTCTGGGTGAGCCTAGCTACGTTCGATTTGTTAAGTGGCTTACACAGTTGTTCTTGGTCGAACCAATTTATTTCTTTGACGGTCTTTTTGGTACGTCGTTTGGGGAGGGGCAGCAGCGAGTCATCTCTTGGCAGACGCGCTCCCCGGTCATGGATATCATTTTGCAGCGGTTACCGCAGACGCTTTGGGTGGTCGGGTTGGCATACGTCATGGGCGTTGTTATCGCATTGCCCATCGGGATTTATTCCGCTTATCGCCAATATTCGATGTTCGATCAGATGGGTACATTTATCTCCCTGGTCGGTTATTCTATTCCACCATTTTTTTCAGGCACCCTTTTGATCGTTATTTTCTCGATCAACCTCGGTTGGTTCCCGTCCATCTACGATACCACCCACGTTGTCCATGACTGGGAGAGTTTTGTCGTGCAGGTGCGGCAGATGTTTTTGCCTGTGATGGTGTTGGCCTTGCAGACGACCGCCCATATAAGCCGGTTTATGCGGGCCTCGATGTTGGATAATCTCAAGCAAGATTATGTTCGTACCGCTAGGGCCAAGGGTTTGGGTGAGAAGGCGGTGGTGTTGACCCACGTACTTCGGAACTCTTTGATCTCGGTTGTCACGGTGGTTGCTTTGGGCGTACCTGCCATTTTCGGCGGCGCCATCATCACCGAGCAGATATTTAAGGTGAATGGGATTGGGCAGCTTCTCATCACCGCGATCGAAGCGAATGACTTACCGCTGGTGCAAACCCTCGCATTCATTTTTGCCGTTTTGATCGTGCTGTTCAATCTGATCGCAGACGTCCTTTATGGTTTGCTCGACCCGAGGATCCGATATGATTGAACGGGTCCCGACGAAACCGCGCAGCGAGACCACTGGGGCCGGTGCGAGCAGTGGAGAGTCCGCAGCTGATAGCGTATTGCCATCCAGTAAAAGGTCCGAGGCCTGGAGGCAGTTCGCGTCCCATAAGGGTGCGCTGGTTGGCGGTGCATTCTTCGGTTTTATCTTGATTGCGGTCGTGTTGGGTCCGTTCATATGGACCATCGAACCGACCTTTATTGACATTCGTGCGCGTAATCAAGGGCCGAGTTTCTCCCATCCCTTCGGTACCGATCAGCTCGGTCGAGATTTGCTGGCCAGGATGATGGCCGGTGGTCGGATTTCAATGGCGGTTGGCATCACGGCGATGTTGCTCGCCCTCATTTTGGGCAGTTTGGTCGGGGTGCTGGCAGGGTATTTCCGGTGGCTCAACGGCCCGTTGATGAGAATGACCGACGTGTTTCTCGCGCTGCCATTGCTCCCACTGCTGCTGGTCATGGTCATGCTTTTTCGGCAAGCGTTGAGCAACACGTTTGGTCCCGAATACGGGATTTTTATCCTGATCGTAGCCGCCATCGGCATAACGTCGTGGATGCCGACGGCGCGAATCGTGCGCGGCGACGTGCTTGCCCTGAAGGAACGCGAGTTTATTCTCGCGGCGCGTTCGGTTGGCACCTCAAACGGTGCCATGATACGGCGACATGTGCTGCCAAACATTTTGTCACCAATCTTCGTGTCGGCGGCGCTCGGTATTGCCAATGCCATCATTACCGAATCGGCACTGTCATTCCTTGGGCTCGGCTTTCCGCCCGATTTTCCAACCTGGGGGCGCATCCTTTTTGACGGCACAGATTATTTGCAGCAGTATCCAGAGCGCGTTGTTTGGCCGGGCGCCGCCATCTCACTCACCGTCCTGAGCGTGAACTATCTTGGTGACGGTCTTCGCGACGCGCTGGATCCGCGCGTTCGAGGTCGGTGAGATGACGCGATGGCGGCTCACTTCAACCGCGTGAAGAAAAAAGCCTGTCGTGGTCGATGCCGAGGAACCGGGAGCGGCAAGACGGGTCCGGCAGGAGGCGGTGCCGCCGAGCATGAAGGGCACGCGTGTGGCGGGCATGCCAGATGACGGAGTTCCGATCAGGATCGCCCGTTTTTTTTCATCCAAAGCCACGGGGTCGGGCCTAGACGCCATTCCCAAAGGGCGGTTAGACGATCAAGATCGCTAAGGGCTTCCATCCAGTCCGGCAATGCCGCCATGTCCACCCTGCGCGGCAACGTCGTAACGCTATGCGAGCTGCTGAATCGGCCTGCAATCTCGTCGGACAAACCTGGTTTGAAGCAGTCGTGTACCTCCACCAGAATGTCGGCTTCGCGCAGGCCCCGCGCCTTTTCCGGGTCCAGCAAATCTGCCTCTGCGCCTTCAATGTCGCAGATAACCACGCTGTTGATTCCCAGGCACATATCGAAATCCGCGTGCGTGACCTTACCGCCGATTTCGACGCGGTCCGCGACACCGTTAATTTCGGCTAGATGTTGACATGCTTGTTGAGCCCTGCGATCGGCGTCCCTTGCAACGACTTTCGCATTAGGCATGCGGCACGCCAAACCGACAGCGTAATACCCCTCGGCACTGCCAACGTCGATTACCAACGGATAGTCCCTTTCGACGACTTCATTGATGACGGGGTGCAGCGTTACCTCGTAGCACCCGAGCAATCTAGCAGGACGGGCCCCTTCTGTGACGCGCAAGGGATACTCCATGCCTGCGAAAGGGCCGGAGTGAACTCTCGTACCCTGGCGCTTGATTAGAGTGTTCTCTATGAGATGGGAACGCCATTTCGCCATCAATCGATAGGCGGCCTCAAGGGACTGTTGTGATGGCCCCTTTACCAGCAAGGCTTGGAGCTGGGTCGACACGGCGCGCGTGATTTCGGACGGCTCACTGCTCATTTTTTCTTCCCGGATATGGCGCCTATGGAAACGTCGCGACAAGCGGTAGATCTCAGGCAAGCCGACTACCACAATGGCTTTACTCCATCCGATCTTGAACAGTCTTGGCGCGCTCTGGCCAGCGGACTTTTGGGCTTCGCGCAGGATCCGACAGGTTGGGTTCTGAGCAGAGCGGCGCCTCGGGAGCATGGCATTGCGGGGCCGCCACGATTGTCGGGAGGGGTCAGCCTTGGGTCTCCGGGTCCTAAGTGCACAAGGCCGTCCGTTCGCTGCATCATACCGATGCGGCTTCAGCACTATCCTCTCCAGGTTGTGCCGGAGCAGACCGTCATAAGGTGTTCACAGATCTTACGGTCTAACGGCGTCCACGCCGTCGCCAGCGGGCGTTGAGCTGAATGCGATGACGCCAATGGCAAGCGCAATGTGAACGGTGAAGTGAAGGTCGACGACAATCATTGGAGCCACTCCCGGCTGGCAACCGTAGTCGTGGGACCAGATCATCGTGCCTTAACGCGTAGGGCAACTTCCTGGTTTGCATCGGGATCGTTCCAAGTCCGATGCAAAGCTGGATCCTCTACCGGCGATCGGTTCGAACAGAGACGTGAGCTGGCGTTGCAGGGCGTTGGCGAAGGCTGGCGTTTTGGTCAGCTCAATCATGGAGGGATCAAAGCTAAGCACCGACCGACAGCAATGGTCCAGATCGCTCGCCAGCAACGCCGTTGAACCAGGCCCTTGCGGCAGGCAATTCTGCTACGACGCTGTTTGTCGCGTTGCAGGTTAGAACTCGGCTGCTGCATGGCGATACAAGTCACCGCCCGATTGGCAGACCATATCGAGCGTGGTTTGGCATCATCCCGCTGGCGGGATGTCGGCAAAGTAGTTTCGGCCGAGCCAAGTCGAGATGTCGCGCTTAAGCCGGGGCTGGCCGGTCACTCTGATCCGGCGTTCGCGCAGCGTCTGCCCAAGACCAAAGTCACCCATCCAGACCCCAGTAAGCGTTCTCAGATCCGTCAAGATCGTCAGGTCGATTTCGTGGCCGGGATCCTTCATGCAAACGTCGACCTCGCCGTCCTTTACGACGAGCCACCAGCGGCGGAACTTGACGGCGAAGTCGCTGAACTCGAAATACAGTGTCGTTCGGACGGTACCGAAATACCTCGCATTCATCGTCCGGTGGATGTCCCACATCAGCATCGACGGATCTAGATCGTCAGGGGTCAGCTTGCTGCGGACCCAGCGGTGGCCCCAAATGCCAATTTGCAGAATGATCGGCTTCAACTCCAATCCGGCCTCCGTCAAGGTGTACTTAATCCCTCTGTCGGTCTGGGTCCTGGCAACGACGCCAGCGACCTCGAGCGACTTGAGCCGGGACGAGAGCAGGGACGGGGAGATCAACGGTAGGCCACGACGCAGGTCGTTAAAGGTCTCGCTGCCCGCGCCCAGTTCGCGCACGATGAGATTGGTCCAGCGCTCGCCGAGCACCTCAGAGGCCTTAGCAATTGGGCAGAATTGTCCATAACCGCTCATCGCACCAAGAATAGAGCCTTCTTGAGGTAAATCCACTTCATAATTTGTATCAGTAACGCCGAAGCGTACATTCTCGCAAGCGCTGGTCATGGCCCCGCACTGTTTGCAGAAATCAAGCATCAGGGCCGACCAGAAGGCCGCCATCGCCCCAAAAGAGATTCAAATTATGTACTGGAATTCACACGTCCAGGTCTGGGATCATGGCGTTCGTGGCACCCACCTAATCCAGGAGCAAAACCATGTTACCAGCAACCTTCAGATTCTGGCTGTTTGACAAGATGTCAGTCAAAACAATGCGCTACGTGACCGCTGTGCCGGACAAGCAGGCGGAGGGGCTCACCAAGCAGGTCTATGACATGATCCGCGAGGATTTCTTCAAGAATGGCTCGCTAACGAGCCGCTCGAAGGTTCCCCAACTCATGGCCGCCATCTGGATGGCTGGCCGTGAATCCATGCTTGTCGAAGACAGGGTTGACCGGACCATCAAGGACGCGATTTGCGCCGTGCTTTCGCAGATCAACGATTGTCCCTACTGCGAGGACATGCTGGTCAGCCTGGTCCATGCCGGCGGCGAACACGACGCTGCGGCGGATATCTTCTCGCGAAACGATCTTGCGGCCATGGATGGGCGGCTGCGCGACTGTCTCGAATGGGTTCGGGCGATCGCCACCCCAGGGCGCGACCGACCGCTGTCAACTCCGTTCTCACGCGAGCAAATGCCGGAGGTCCTGGGAACACTCATGACCATGAGTGATATCAACCGGTTCAGCCACGTCGTCATGGCCCATTCGCCCGTCGGTGCCCCGCTCGGCGTGCAGGCTGGCAAGGCGCTCCAGCTTCGCCTGTTTGGCTCGGAACTGGTGCCGACTCGGCGCGTACCATTGGAGCCTGGTCGTTCGCTTTCGCTGCTACCACCGGCGCAGTTGCCGAAGGATCTGGACTGGGCCAGACCAAATCCGCGCGTAGCCGACGCGCTGGCCCGCTGGGTGGCCGCTATCGAGCGCGAGTCGGCCGAGCTGATCTCGCCGGCGGTGAGCCAAGCGGTCGCGGGCTCGCTGTTGGCCTGGCAGGGAGAGCGCATGCCGCTCAGCCGATCCTGGGTCGATGCCGAGGTGGCCGGGCTCACGGGAGAAGATCTCGCAATCGCGCGTCTTGCGATCGTCCTCGCGAAGGCACCCTATCAGGTGGACGAGAAGATGGCCGAGGCGGTTTTGACAGACCAAACGGACGAGGCACGCTTCATTCGAATTTTGGCATGGGCATCGTTCTCGGGCGCACGGCGCTTCGCCAACTTGATCGCCAAGCGCACCGTTCATGCGGGCACGGACCGCGTGTTGGAAACGACCCGGTACCACAACGCCGAGCTTATGGCCTAGGCTTCGTCGAGCGCCAGGGCTAAAGCGCTAAACGCCCTGGCGCGCCCAGCCAACGCACAAAATTTTTGATCATTCATCAGATCAACAGAAGAGGTCGGCTCTTGCGGGTAGACCGACCGTCATCGCTCGATGGTCGATCACGACCCCAAGCGATCCTCGATGGCTGGTCATATGGCGCCTGTGATCGCCGTTTCCGATGATGCCAGCGACGCTCAGCGATAAACGGGGACGCCTGAGCCAACGATCTCGCTCAGCGTTTTCGCTTGGGCTAGATCATCGCGCCTTTAATCGGGATCGTTCCGATTCCGATTAACGGCAGGTTGCTCTAAATCATCGTACCTTAGATGGGGACCGCATAGCCGGTTCCCATCCACGGCACGAAGATGATCGCCGCTAAAGTGGTGAGCAACCTTCTGCGCTTCATCGGGATCGTTCCGAGTCCGATGAAGAGCAGGTTGCTCTAGGTCAGGCTCCTCCAAGGGATCTGGTGATGAGCCCGATCGCGACGCGCGCAAAAAGATTGGTTTCTTGATCGGGCGGGTCGGCCTGCCCACGTGTGTCGCGTTCGGTTTCGAATAAAGGCTGTGACCGGGACTTTGGCGCAGACGGTCGGTGAACAAGCGTAAAGCGGGCGCCTGCAGGCCACCCGCTTTTTTATCGCTCGACGTCGGTAGGTTGCGATCAGCCCTCGGAGCATGGCACCGAGATCGTGAAGTCGGCACCCGGCACGAACCGTTTGCACGTCCCGGACGGCCCATCGCGATCAGACTTGGCCGTCGACTGCGCGTTGTTGATCGATTGATCTTCGAGTGGAGCGGGCGGGGGTGAGTCCACCTGCTCGTCTCGCAGCCGGCGATTCTCGGCCCGCAACCGGCGCAACTCGGCCTCCACTTCGTCCAGTCGCGTCGTGCTCCGAGGGCTCGCGGCGGCTTTGGCCCTGGCCCGTGCCTCGGCTCGAGCGCGGGCGGCCACCGCTGTCCTGCGTTGCGCGGCGAGCTGGGCCCGCCGAGCAGCTGCTGCTTTGGCCCGGCGAAGCGCCGCAACCTTGGCTCGCTGAACCGCAGCAGCTTTGGCCCGGCGAATGGCCGCGGCCTTCGCCCGCCGAGCGGCTGCGGCCTTCGCCCGGCGTGCACGAAGGCGTGCCGCTTGCGACCGCGACCAACGCTTTGCCCGCACATGGGAGCGGCGAGCGTGCGCACGGTCCCTGTCTTCGGACCACTTGAGAATGGTCTCATCAAACCCATGTCCGCGTCCCGCGGCGGCTGGCGCGGCGAAACTCACAGCTGCAGAGATGGCGATGACTGCGAGCGTGAACGCTTTCTTTTTCATTTCAATCTCCCGCTCTTATACCAACCGCCGAATGGCGGCGTTGGAACCAATGTGGAGATCACTTTGCCAACCTATCTGCGATCCAGCAGTTCCACATGGCACATCCCGTGACCTTCGTTGTTTTCCAGGGTGGGGAAGCGGCGGGGCGATGCCGATGCTCAAGGAGGGAATCTCGTTGTGCGCTCTTCGGGCCTTCTCCGAACAGCGTCAGATGGGGTGGCACCAACAGATAGGATGTCGTTGGGGGAAAGCCTTACTGAAAGCGACGCAGAAGCAGCGCCTGAGCGCTGAACGTGTGGCGTTTGAAGGATCAGAGTTCGCGCGGTGAGTGCAGTAGAGCTGGTCCAATTTCCTGCCGTTAGTCAACGCCCTAACCTGATAGTCGGGCGAATGGAGCATGTGCCCAGTGAGCCGTCGCATCGGCAAGCCCATCAGCGCCGATTTCAAGCCGGCAGGGAACGACCATCGGCTGCGTGAACGTGAGCATCGATGAGCCTTGCCAATTCTTTCGGGTGCGTAGCCGGCAGGAAGTGACTGCCACCGCTTATCGTTTCGATTCGGGCATACGGCATGGCCGCCACGAGAATCTCAGCGATGCGCATCATCGCCGGATGGCCGTTGCCCCCACGCACGACCAACGTGCGAGCGGAGATCGCCTGGTAGTCGGAAAGCGGAGGTTCGAATGCTGTTGCCGATGACCAGTCGCGAATGTTGGTGGGCGTGGTCTTTATGACGTAATCCCGCAGCTTGGCAGGGGATGCCTCAAAGGTCCCCTGCCCGCCGTAAAAATCTATGACGTGCCGTGCGGCGTCTGGCTTCCCCGCTTCAAATTCTGCGAAGTAGACCTGTGTCATTGCGCCAAACATCCGGTAAAGCTGGGGCTCACGAGCGCACTTAAGAATGTTGAGCGGCACGGCTTCGATAAGTGTCAGGCTTTGTGGCTTGATCTGGCCATGTATTGCATGAGCGAGTGCGGCAACGCCGCCGAACGAGTGGGCTACGACATGGGTGGGTTGGCCAATCCGATCGAGTATGAGATCGATGATTTCCGTTTGTTGCCTCATCGTCGCATTACCCAACGGGCGGCGCTCAACAGTCTCCCCGTAGCCCAATAGACTGGTCGTCACCAGCCGGTAGCGCATCGACAGGCTTTCGGTGACGGCCTTCCAACCTGAACCGGTGCCAAAACTGCCAGGCAACAACAAGAGCGCCTGTCCGTCGCCCTTATCAGAGAATTCCACATCTTTGGGAAAGTCAGGCATCCTGCCCGCCTCAGACGCTTTTTGATTAACGACCGAAACAGTGTAGGTGAGTGTCCGACGCTACGAAAAGTCAGGATTGGGTCTTACTTGACGTTTGCGACGCTGTGCGAGACGGTTGGCTGCAAGACCGGCGGACGGCGAGGCGGTTACCTCAATACCATCTTCGGGTTGCGGCGGAGGGAAACTGGTAAGGGGCCAAGAGGGGAGGCGGGTTGGCAATCGTTGCACTTAAGCTGGGACCCGTGGTGACGTCACCGCGTCTTGATGACACCAACGCACCGATCGGCCATGTGTTTTCGTTGTGCTGATGATAATAGGAGTTTTTGAAACCCATGCAACCGATCGGTCAAGGTTTCACATGGCAACGGCCATGCCGCCTGGTAGCGCTGGCGTGAAAATCCCCATCCACAGAGGTCCGCACGTGAACAGCGACTTTTATATGCCAGATCTGGCGATGGATCCTAACAATCCGTTTGTTCGAGACGGGGATGGCAAGCTCATCCGCCGCTCATTTTGGCTCGACATGAGCGACCGCTCGGTGGTTCTCGCAATGACGCAAGGCGTGGGTGCTCATCTCACGAACGATCAGAAGCGCGCTCATCTTCGTGATATCGGGCGTGAGGGACTGATCGATGACGTTTGCGTTCAGGAGATCCTGCCACCAAACGATTAGTCGGCTGTAGCGCGCACAACGGCCGAAACGTCGAGGAGCGCAAGTCGGACGCCATCAGCCGTTTGAGGTCGGTCTGGCCTTAAGCCTCGTTGAGAGACAAGCAGGTTCCAATTGCTGAAATGTGCCTCAAGGCTGGTCTCGCTCGACTGCTTCCTTGGCGAGATCAGATCCGAAAGCTGGTCTTGGCGTTCGGGTCCGACTTTCACGATTGGCGTATCAGGCGAAGGTGGATCAAGTGGCCGGACAACCGTGGTAGAGTCACCGCACCAAACAACGGAGGAAGCCGATGCCCAAGAGAGCCTTACATCTATCTTTATGCGCAGTTCTGCTAGGGGCAACGCCCGTGGTGGCCGACCCAGTAGCAAATTTCTTCAAAGGGAAAACCATTACCGTCGCTGTTGGGGCGGGCGTCGTCGGCAGTTATGCCATCTATAGCCGCCTGGTAGCCGATCACATGGGGCGGCACATTGCGGGGCAGCCGAACATGGTGTTTAAGTCCATGCCTGGCGCTGGCGGCCTAAGGGCAACGAACTTTGCCTATAACGCCGCGCCGAAAGACGGTTCCTTTATACTTCTGATTGTCCAGACAGCCGCCGTGGATCAGTTGCTGAAGGCCAAAAAAGCAAAATTCGATGTTCGGAAGTTTCAATTCCTAGGTCGACTGAATGACAATACACCCATTTCAGTCGGCTGGGTGCCTGCAGGTGTCACGTCGCTTGACGTGGTCCGAAATAGAACCGTTCCTTCGTCTGGAACCGGACCGGCTTCGCCGACAAACATCCTTCCGAGCATTTTGAACACTTATGCGGGGACGAAATACAGGGTCATCTCCGGTTACAAGGGCGCTGGCGGCATGAAGCTGGCGATGGAACGGGGCGAGACTCAGGCGATGGTCGCAAGCCTCACGACATTTCAAAGTTCTCTGGCAAACTATGTCAAAGAGAATAAAGTCAAAATCCTAGTCCAGCTCGCCCAGAAGCGACACCGCGACATTCCTGAAATTCCAACCGCGGCCGAACTCTGCAGTTCCAAAGAAGGCAAAGCTGTTGCCAATTTCTTCGCTTCGAGTGCGGATGTGGGGCGCGCATTTGTGGTGCCACCTGGCGTTCCCGCCGAACGCGTCAAGGCGTTGCGTTCGGCGTTTTCGAGCATGCTCAAAGACAAAGAATTTGTTGCGGCTGCGAACAGGTTGAACGTCGGGCTGAACTCGGCTGGACCGGAGGCTATGCGGAAAATCGTCGACGAGACGCTCAAGACACCGAAGCACGTCGTTGCAGCTGCCGCCAAGATATTTCGGGGCAAATAAAATTTGCGCTTCGGGCGAGGTAAGCCCGAGGCAGCATGCTCCTTGCCTCGGGTCGATCTTGATTCAGCGCGACCATCTCAGGCTTGCCCCGGAGCTTGCAGCAGACCAACCTACAACAATCGAAGGATGGAGGGGTCAGCATGGCGGATGCGCCGGGACGTTGGTCGGCATCAGCATCGAGTGGACCGGAGTTCATCACTCCACTGCTGGCGATTTCGAAGACCTATCGACCCATGTCGTCACCTACGAGACCGCGACGACATGTTACGTGACAGCGGGCGGCCGTCTTGTCGGCGAGGCCAGCTAAGTTTATCGACGGCTCGATGCACAGATGGCGATCATTGTTTACCGGCCACGCGCATGGCAGGGACGGCGGGATGTTGTATTGAACGCCATGCTCGACTTCGCCGAAATGCGGGATCGCGCCGTCGTCACGGCAGGCGGCGAGCCGTTTGCTGTTGCCGATGGGTGGATGCGTGAGGTGCCAACACCGCCGCGACCCTAAGGTTCGCTTGTTGCTGAGGTCGGCCGGGCAACCCGGTACCTAACATAGAAAATGCTTGTCGTTTGGCCTGGCAAGATGCGGCTAGATCATCGCGCCTTAAACCGGAACCGGCTTTGCGGTTCCGATTTAAGGCGCGATGATCTAATGCAGCGCGGCCCAATCTCGGCAATTCGGGGTGGTTTCCGTCATCACGGCGGCAGCGCGACGGGGGCCGTGACCTCTCCATCATTGCTGCGCCCGCATCCCGCGACCGAGGACCGCGTCCAACGGCTGATCGAGCTCAACGCTCAGTCGCTCCAGAAAATGCGCGAGTGCGCTGATAAGCCGATGACACTTCTGGTCGGATTCGGACTGATATCGATGTGTCCGCGCCATCGTTTCCCAGAGTTCTGAAGTAAGGGCATGTTGCGTAAGCGGACGTGGATGGAGCCATCGATCCTGACCCTCATTTCTGCGACCCTAACGCATAGGCCGACTTAACTCCCGCAGAAATATTCAGCGAGCAGAAAAATGTCGCCCAGCATCATGGTACGGACACGATTGCGTGCTGTCTGGCGCCAAATCGGGGGCGTTCGGTTCCTGGTATTGCTCATCATCCGAGGAGCAGGAGCGGACCGTGATTGCCGACTTTCTTTTCCAAAGCCGAGGCGCATTGGCGCTGATCGCCCTCGTTGCAGGCTTGATGGCGATCTCTGCAGCTGTTGCGCAGGATGCCTATCCAGGCGAGGGCGTCAATTACGATGACCGTGGAGGTGTCGCCGACTATGCCCATCCCGGAATGGACGTGCGGCCTGAATTCCGGCGGGCCTTAGACCCGCACGGCGGTTGGATCGAGCACCCGGGATACGGCATGGTTTGGGCACCCTACGCCAACGAGGATGTCACCTGGCGGCCCTATGTCCGTGGACAATGGATCTTTACCAACGACTATGGCTGGTATTGGCAGTCCGATGAAATTTGGGGCTGGGTCACCTATCATTACGGCCGTTGGACACGCGCTGATGGATACGGTTGGATTTGGGTTCCCGGCGATGAGTGGGCACCTGCATGGGTGGCATGGCGGCATGGTGATGGCTATGTCGGCTGGGCGCCATTGCCACCGGTGTTGGTTGGCTATCGCGACGGGTCTTACGGTTCTCATCACGTCAGCGTGGCCATCGGCGCACCCGAATTCGCACCTGTATGGATCTTCGTGAGTCATGCGCGCTTCATCGAGCCGCGCGTGCATCGCTATGTCGTGCCGCACCGACGCAACCGACGCTATTTGAAGCGGAGCCGGATCGTCGCGTTCGCGGGCCATCGAGCAGGGCGAGCCTTCAATCGTGGCATCGAGCGAAGAATGGCCGAGCGATGGGTGCGGCGCGCCGTCCCCGTGCGCCAGATCAGGCGCCTTACACGTCCTGGGCCGATCAAGACGAGGCGGCGAAATGCTAGGTTCGTTGAAATCTATCGACCCGAGCTGAAGCCGTTCGTCGCGCGGCGTGCTATCCCGCGCGTCAATCGACGCTCCCGGTCGCATTCGCCGCCGCCATCGCGAAATGATTGGAAGGGGCCGCGGCGTTGGCAGCATGCTCGGCGGGATTTTGACCGAACGCGCGCCGCGCCGCCGCGGAAGCTGCAGCGTGCACGGCCGCGCACACCCCCGGGCAAGGTAGAGCGGTCCATTCGCCGCGCCGGCTCGGCGCCGTGGCGTCAGCCGCGTAGCACCGTACGGTCCAAGGGGGCACCGCAGCCGCGGCGCATGCTGGATGCGCTCCGCGCGAAATCGCGCGCCGCGACAGGCCGGACCCGTTCCCACAAAGCCGCGGGTGGATTTGTTCCTGTCCCTCGCGCTGGCAGCGGTCCCCGACCGACGTTTGGGAAACGCGTGAAAGGTGGCGCGCGGCCACCGCATAGGGCCCGGCGCGCAAATCGCAGACGGGGGCAATAACTGCTAGATCATCATTGATCCTTAAATTGAAACCGCAGTGCCGGTTGCACGAGCGACTGGGCCGAGGAGAATATTGAGGAGGCGTTCACGTACGTCTGCCTGCCGGTGAATCACCGCAAACACATGAAGTCGACCAACATGCAGGAGCGGTCTAACCGGGAGATCAAGCGGCGCACGCGGTTGGTGCGGATCTTCCGCAATGAGGCGAGTTGCCTACAATTGGTCCGGGCGCTTGGTATCGAGCGGCACGAGGCGTGGCAGGAGGACGCGCGCTAGTTCATCGCGCCTTAAATCGGAACTGCAAAGCCGGTTCCGATTAAAGGCAGGTTGCTCTAGCTCAACGGGGCCTGCTGGCTGAGCTCAGAAACCACAGGCCTTGATTGTTGCTGCAAGAACACCTGCCACGGCCAGCCTGCCAACGTGCTCGCGGCCGTCAAGACCAAAACCTCGCGGGCGGCCGAAGTGGCCGGTCCTGACCGCCGCTGCGCGCGCCGGAGCATGATTAAAGTGGTCGGGACGGAACAATGCCTCCCAACGGGCCGGAAAAAATGAATGGAGCTGGATCAAGGACGTGCCGGATCAGCCAGAACCGTTTTGCAGCACTTAAGGCACCCGACTGCTCGCGTCCGAGCTGGTAGGGCAGGTTTCAGGATTGGGCGGTGTAACAGACGTGCTAAACCGATTGTAAGCGGCCTTTGCATCGATCATCAGCTCGTAGGCTAGCCGCATGGTGGCAAACCTGTAGCCAGCGCTACCGTCGAGAATACCCAATCGGATCACATAGAGATAAAAGAAAATGAGTAGGGGCCTTCCGGGCAGCCGATAGGCAAACCCCTTGATGGCCGCGCGGCGGCGGGAGGGGTCGCTCGACAGAACAGCGAAGAGCGAGAGGGTAGCGGACCGCTCGGTTGCAAGAACGCGGGCCTCCATAGTCGAGTAGCGGTTGTGCCGCTCGAACCACCAGTCGAGCCCTTTGTTGAAAGGATAGTGCAGAATATGGCCGGTCAGATTGCGCACGCCGCCGCGGGCAACATAGACCTCGTTGATCTCACGCTCAACGGTCACGCGGCCGCGGCGGAAGACCCGGGGAAACCAGGTCGGATAGCCGGAGGACCGTTTGAGCCATCGCTCCATGAAGATGTCCTTGCGGCGGAGCCGGAACATTGCGACATCGGCGGCCGCACTGGTCGTTTCCCGCTCAATCTCTGTGGCGAGTTCCGACGTCATGCGCTCATCGGCGTCGAGCGAGACAATCCAGTCATACTTGCCGGGCATGGCCATTCCGAAATTGCGCTGATCGGCATAATTGGTGAAGGGTCGCGTGACAACACGTGCGCCCATCTGGCGCGCGATATCGACGGTGCGATCACTGCTACCGGAATCAAGTACCCAAACGTCGTCGCGCCAGGGCAATGACTCAATGCACGCTCTAATGTTGATTTCCTCGTTTAGGGTGAGGATCACAATGGAGATCATAATCGACCCTCGTAGGTTGCTCTAGGGTAAAGTCCGCTCGGTGATTGAGGTCGAACGGTCCAATCACGGACTTGCGGGCTGCTTGCGCAGCACGAAACGACCCAAACACAAGGCGTCCATCTCTGTGCGCATGAAGCAATCGACGGCCTGCTCCGGCGTGTCGACGATGGGCTCGTTCTCGTTGAAGCTGGTATTGAGAACCATGCCGATGCCGGTCTGGCGCTTGAAGGACTGGATCAGTCGGTAATAGGTCGCGTTGAATGTCGGATCGACGCTCTGCAGGCGCCCGGTTCCGTCCACATGGGTGATCGCCGGCAGGCGCTTGCGCCAATCGGGTTTGAGCTTCACAACATGCATCATAAAAGGGCTGTGGACGTCCTGGTCAAAGTAGGTGGCGACGTCCTCTTTGAGCACGCTCGGCGCAAACGGCCGAAAAGATTCGCGTCGCTTAATTTTCGCATTGATGATGTCCTTCATATTGGCGATGGCTGGGTTGGCAAGGATTGAACGGTTTCCCAAGGCGCGAGGACCCCACTCGCTGCGTCCTTGGTACCAGCCGGTAACGAGACCGCTGGCCAGCAGCTCCGCCGCTACGTCCGTCACCTCGTTCTCGTTTCGGCATTCCTGGACTGGCATTCCAGTCGCCTCAACGGCAGTCCGCAGCCGCTCATGGCTATATTGGGGGCCCCAGAAAGCATGCTTCATATGAAACCGCTCGCTACGTCTCAGCACGCTGTGCCAGCAATGAAAGGCCGCGCCAATGCAGGTGCCATCGTCTGATGCGGCCGCTTGCAAGTAATGATTGCGGAATGGTGTATCGCGCAAGATCCGCGCATTTGCGACGCCGTTGAGGGCACAGCCTCCCGCCATCACGAGGCGTTCGGTCGGCATCCTCGCGTGCACCTGCTGAAGGCAGTGAACGGCGGCTTGCTCGAATCGGACTTGCGCTGATCGTGCAATATCCTTCTCACGCTGGGTCAGTTCGCCACGGCCGGCCGGTTTACCTAGCAGCCTCTCCAATCGCGACGTATACATTCGCCCCATAATGGGGAAGCCGGTTTCGTCGAGTGCGCCGCTTTCGCCACCCTCATGCATGCCGAAGTAACCATCGGCCAGTCGGAACATGCCATCCTCCGGTAGCGCGACCAACTTCGCCATGACGTCACCGAAGGCGTCATCTCCGTAAGGCGCAAGGCCCATCACCTTGTATTCCTCGCCAAATTGGTCGAAGCCGATGAACTGGCAAAGCGCGGTGTAGAAAAAGCCGAGGCTATCCGGCAGATGTACGCGCCCCTCAATTTCGATGGTTGGTCCCTCGCACCGCGCAACCATTGCGCTCGCGAAATCGCCTGACGCATCATACGAAAAACCAGCGGTGAGGCTCTCAAAATTGGAGACGTAATAAGCACTGGCAATGTGAGCTAAATGATGCTCAACGTTGACGGTCTCAAAACGAGCAGTTGCCGGATCCTCTCCGACCGCTTGCGCTAGCCGGTCAATCATCCGCGTCGTGCTGCGAGAGCGACGCAGGTGTTCGACCACTGCCGGGACGCCCTTTTGCGGATTGCGGGCAACCCAGATCGCCTTCGCTTGGCGGTTGGCCGAGCTGTCCCGTGGGATGGCGATATAGTCGATATCCTTCAGCTTAAGGTTATTGTCGTCGAGCAGCCAGCGAATGGCGTTGGCTGGAAAACAAGACGTATGCTTCTTTCGATCGCCCAACCGTTCTTCTGCCACGGCGCCGACCAATTGACCGTCGAGGACAAGGCACGCTGCCGAATCGGCATGAAAGGCATTTAGGCCTAGAATAGCCGTCATTTGCTGCTCCGTGCTTGATGACCCGGTGCGCGTGCTCCGGAGGACATGAGATCATTTCCGCCTAAGGCGAGCCAGTCTTGCCGGCTCGCTGCCCAGCCCGGCCACCCGCAGAATCGGGCCATTGGGCAGCCGAGTGCGAAAGCGGGACGGTTCTAGAGCAACTGCCTTTAATCGGAATCGGAACGATCCCGATGAAAGGCAGAAAGTTGCTCACCACTTTAACAGCGATCATCTTTGCGCCTTAAATCGGAACCGGCTTTGCGGTTCCGATTTAAGGTGCGATGGTCTGGCTAACACCGGAGTGCTATAGAATTCGAATGTCCCGTATGGGCCGCCGCTTGATCGCTTAACCATCATCACGTGGTTTATGGATATCTTTGCAGAAGCCTTGCCGACGCATAAACAGAAGGCGCTGCGTATCACACACCACAGCTGCGCCCTTAACACTTCGGAGCGAGCTTAAATCCCTGTTGGTCCACCGCTTAGGCGTTAGTTGGGCCATGCAACTCCGCGGTTCTGAAAGAGCTTGCGGCCGCGGCTTCAAAACTGTTTTGCGGCCTGGTCGAAAACCGTGACGTTTTTCTATCTGCAGCCGATTTCTCCTGGCTTACTAATCGACGACAATGGTGCTCGGCCGGTCGCCGTTGCCATTGCACCAATTGTAGACATCGAGCATATCGGCTGCCGTGCCCGCCCAGGAGTAATGGCGGGCCATCCAGTCACGCCCGCGTGCTCCGAAAGCTGCGAGCACCTCTCGATCGTGACGCATGGCGTTGTCAAGTGCGGCCGCAAGTGGCTCTGCCCCGTGATCGATCCACCAACCGCAGCCATGGGTATCAAGGCCGCCCCAAGGCGCGCCTTTAGTACAAATCACCGGCGTGCCGGCGGCCAGTGACTCGGCGACGACCATGCCGAAATTCTCGTGCAGCGTCGGCAGGACGAACAGTTCCGCCTCGCGGTAGGCGGCGAGCTTCTCGGCGCCGAACAGTGGACCATCGAACCCGACGTTGCTAAGGCCAAGCTCGCGCGCAAGTGCCTCAAGTTGTTGGACATGCCCCAGCTCCGATGGTCCGACGATCCGCAATCGCCAGTCGGAATGGTTCCCCGCCACGCGCTGCCACGCATGGAGCAGACGATCGATCCCTTTCTTGGGATGGATGCGCCCGAGGTGGAGCACGGTGCGATGGGTTGCGCCGCCATCAGTTGGACGTGGTGGCTCGGGCGGAATGTCGATGCCGTTGGGCACGACCGCGACGGGCGCCTTCAGCCCGTAAGCGCGGATATCCTCCACCTCCTGCTCGGAAGTGGCGTGATAGCAGGTGGCGTAAGCGAGCGCGCTCCGTTGCAGAAGCGCCCAGAAGGCCTGCTTCTTGCGCCGCGAGAATGCCAGCGCAGCTGCCCCCAGCATGCCGCGTGGCGCCACGACAAGCGGTACACCGTAGCGCCGGGCGGCCCAGCCGGGATAGACATTCGGCATCAGCCATAGCCCGTGGCTGTGCAGTACCGCACCCTCGGCAGCCGAGCGGTTGATTGCCGCGTTCAAGGCGCGTGATAATGCCAATCGGCGCAATACGGGGACCGTAGCGAAATTCTGGACAAACGCGGCAGCTTCGCAACCGGAGGCTTTCTGTCCGGTCGGCAGCGGGCGGCCTACTTCATGGTCGGTGGCCACCGACAACACACGCGATCGAACGCCCTGCCGACATATCGCCTCTGCTAACCGCGTCACCGAGTAAGCCGGGCCGGTAGCTTCGTCAGCGATCGAGGCGACGATGTGGGCGGCGTTCAAGGGTTTGCAGCCGCAAGAATGGCTTTTTTCAGTTTGCACGGCAAATCTGGCGTTTCCCCCAAATCGAGTCGAGGAAAGCCGCTATCCGATATGTATGCCGGCGCATTAAGCTTCCTACCGTCCTGGACTCATCACCATTGTGCAGTTCCACTGCTATAAATGGACGGCTATTGCCAATTTTGCAATCGGCACCTTCGAGCGCGCACAATGCACCTAAGCCGTGCTGCCAATGTTTTAAGGCGGCGTGGCGGGCGGTCAGCAGGCTGGTACAATGCATGTTTGCTGCCTCCAGACTTCCCGTGGCTCGCGGCAGGTTAGCGGCTCACTTGCATAAGAAGCGGTACCAATGTTTCGAGCACGTGCAGCCGCGTCAGCCGGTAAATTATTTTTTCGCCATGAAAAAGACATTCGATCTTTGGCAAGCGACAGGACGATAACCGAAGGTGAGACAGTACTCAGCGACCTCGTGTTGCCCGATGTATTCAGCTTTGACGTCGTGGATCTCGATGACGATCAATCGCGGCCTGTACCTTTCGAGCCCGACTGATCTGAGCGCGCTGAAATCGTGTTGCTCAACATCGATTGACAGAACATCGAACTCTTCGGGAGCATGGTTTTCAAACAGAACATCGCTGACAGGCCGGATGGGCAGTCGCTCAACGCGTTCGAGCTCATACTGATGTTCTGAAAGGTCGGCAACCGGCGATCCGTTGATATTGCTCAGTGCTCGATCATTGAAAATGTTGAACTCGACCTCTCCGCCACTGTCACCCACACATGCTCTGATGAACTTATCTCGAGGCCGCATCATGGCAAACTGGTCTGCAAATTCGGCATTTGCATCAATGCAAATCCCACTTAATCCCCGTAGATACAAAAGGTAAGTGTTGGAACGCCGGAGAGGAAAGTGACAGCCAACGTCGACGTAGAAGCCACGGGTCGGCCACGAGAGCAGCGATGCGATCAGTAAATCCTCCCCGGACTGGGCGTAGGATGTCACCCCGGCGGGATTCAGTAATCGTCGCGTTGATTCGGCTCCGACGTGTTTTGCAAACTGAGGCCAATGTAGCTGCTGCTTTAAGACGCTGAGGCGTGACATCCATTGCTCCCACGGTCGGCCTTTTTCGTGTTCTGCAAGCTCGCGTCGCGCCATGAATTCAATGGGTGGATGCGCGGCGCCCGGTTCCGGAAGTATTCTGCGTTTTGAATGGATTTGGCGGCAACCACGCTCGAGCCATACCTGAGAGCCAAATCATTGTTTTGCGTACGCGGCGGCTTCCAAGTGCTTCCCGGGCATGCAGTCGAACCCGTCTTACGGTTTCATTCGCAGAATTGCCGCCGGTTAAGAGCCTGGGCCCACGCCTTTTCACGTACTAGATCATCGCGCGTTAAATCGGAACCGCAAAGCCGGTTCCGATTAAAGGTAGAAAGTTGCTCTAGCCCGGACATGGCTGGCGTAGTTCCGCCATGCAAAGAGGGGTGCGACGATTGGCAAAGGGCCGCGATGACAATGCGCTGGCAGGCCAAACAATTCAGCTCGCTTTCGCGGTACAATGTCGTAAAACAGCTTTTGCAGTCCGAGCCGGTCGAGTTCACACGCCCAGACGGGCATGTGGAAGCGTCCGATGGAAGGAATTGTCAGTTGCAGTCGGGCGCACCCTTTGTTGATGCGGGTGCCACGGATCGCAAGGCCCGGCGTCCGGCTGCCGTGGCCAGGTCGGAGATTCTGGCCCGGTCATCGCGCGTGACCACAAAAACCAGCACGACCACGATCAGTAGGCACATCAAGCCGAAGGCGATGGCGAGCCTGGCCGGCAGCGTTTCGGTAAATACCACATCGGCGAACAAGAGTCCGGTGACGATCACGGTCAACAGTGAGAGCGGCACCATCCAGGTCCGGAAGAATGGGGCGTCGAACTGTCTTGCAAGTGCTAGCGCGGACGCCAGCGCGGCGACAAGCATTCCGGCTGCTTGCGCCGCAAATAAACCGGCCAGTCCCTGGCTTGCAATCAAGACCCACGCGCAGGTTGCCAAGATCAGAGCCTGCAGCCCACCGATGGCGAACAAGGGCATGGAACGCCGAATAGCCAATAGCGCGCCAGTCAGCACGGTCAGCAGCATCATGGGGATAAACCCAGCCAAGGCCAGAACGCCAACGGACTGCGCCTGCTGATACGCACCTCCAAAGACAATGGCCACGGCAACCGGCCAGATTGCCGCCAGAGGGATCGCGATGCACAGCGACAGGACCCAAATCGCCTTGAGCTGAAAAAGAGCCGGTTCCGGTCCATTGTCAGTGTCCAGTTTTGCAGCGAGATGGGATGTGATTGGGCCGGCCATCGCAACCGGAATCATGGATGCAACGCTGGTTAGCGACTGGGTCACCCGCAGCTCACCGAGTGCAGCCACGCCCGCGACTTGGCTGAGCAGCCCGCTGTTGAAAAACTCCACCGGTATCAGAAAAAGTCCAGACGCATATAACGGAAATCCCACCGAGAGCATGGCAGCCGCTTGCCGCGACGGCAGCATTAGACGGACACGCAGTCCGCGCAATGCCAACTCTCGCCACAACAGGACAGCCAGTGCGAGGGCTGCCAGCAGGCTCATCCCTGCGGCTCCCCAAACGGCCCCAATGGCGCCGAAGGCTAAGCCGCCGGACACTCCAAGCGTGGGAACAAGCAGCGATGTGATCGTTGTCAGGCGCGCATAAGGTGTGAAGGCGTTGAGCCCGGCAAAGGTTGAGTAACAGTATTGACTGGCGGCCTGGGAGACGAAGAAAACGGCACCGGCGACGACAAATGGCGCCAACTCGGGCGCGGCAAAAAGGTTGCTGGCGATCGTGTCGGCGAGAAGTAGGATAATGGCCGTTCCTGCTGCTGCAATGCCCAGGAAGATAGCCAGGCCTTCGCCGAGCAACGCCTCGACCTTTGCCTTCCCTTCTGGAAAATTGGTATTGGCGATATGAATGTGCAGACCCGCATCGGCCCCGACGCGGGCAAAGCCATAAAATGTTTGGCTGGTTGATTGGGCAAGGGCATAGGCGCCGAGCCCGCGCTGATCAAGAATTCGGGCCAGTAACGTTATGGCCACGAGCCCCGCGCCGCGCTGCATTAAGCCGAGCGCGAGCATTGAAGCGGCATTGGCCACGAGTTGTCGATTGGAGGTTGTCAAGGCGAGGTTACGTTAAAGCGATCACGGTTTGGTACGCACTGACCTTGTGTATTGACCGCCACAATGACGGTTGCGACGAAGCGGCGCCGCCCCGCGACGATGCTTGCAACAGCCCGCCCTGCGTTGAAATCAGAGGACTGCTTGCGCCTTGCTTCGCGGCCGATGAAGTTCGGGGTGAGCTTGCATTAGGCCAGTGAATATTTTCCGCGACGAAGCGAGATAGAGAATGCGGTAGGGCCTCTTCAATGGAAGCACGTGGCATCCAATCGATTTTTTGTCTGCCGTGATCTAATGCAAGTGGTGCCTGCTTTCAGCGGGCGCGGGTGAGCTACGGGCATTGCGCCTGTTGGTACCCGGCTAGAGCAACCTGCCTTTAATCGGGATCGGAACGATCCCGATTAATGGCAGAAAGTTGCTCTACACTTTAACAGCGATCATCTTTGCGGTTCCGATTTAAGGCGCGATGATCTAGCCAAGCCGTCGCGATCGATGAGCCCCTACGAGCTGGCGCTTCAAATGCCTGGCATACCCGATGAAAGCATTCTTGGATGCGGTTGGGTCCAGCCTGCTCGACAGCGCTGTCGAAACTGCTCGTCCTAGCCGAACACCCCTTTGCCGATACCACTGGCTACGTTGCCTTGCTTCGTCCATTGGCGAGGTATGGCGGGCGGGTGCCGCGGCGGAAATGCCCTTATCGAGCGCCGCGAGCATCGTCCGCAGTCTGTGGTCGTAGGTATGACTCTCGAAAACCCAGTTCTGTCCTGCTTGAGCAATCGTTAGCCGTTCCGCGTCGTGCTGCAGATAGTGCGCTATCACCCTCTTGGCTTCTTCGGCGCCATCGTAAACGACGTAGTGGATACCTGCCTGCCCCAACTTGTCGAGACCGTTTCCGATCCGGTCGGTCACGAGCAGCGCGCCGCTCGCCAGCGCCTCAAAGAAGCGCATGTTGACGTCGCCGTTGATGCTCTTGTTCAAAACGATTTTCGCCGAGCTGTAGATCTCTCCCATTTCGTCAGGTGTGTATGCGCGCGAATAATCGTTGGTCTCGAACGCGCTCAGAACTTCTTTGAGAACACCATGACGTTCGCTACCCGGAGCATCAAGCTTTCCGACAAAGGCGACGTCGATTTTTCTAGTCAGTCCTGGCTTGAAATGAACCGCTGGATCGCATGCGAGAGGCATCCAGTCGACATATGGGTGTCCGATAGCGTTGAATGCGTTACGATGGTCAGGTTGGGCGATGAAGACCTGATCAAGGTACCTGGAAAAGAGTATGCGTACATCAAGTGTGCGATGTGTGTCGATTAAGTAGCCGATTGTGGGGCATGGCAGCCGCACAAGCTTCTCGATGTCCCGCAGCCATGGATCGAAAATGAGAAGAGCATCCAGTTCGGCAAAGTCTGCAAGTTCGCTAAGATCGTCGTACGGAACGACGCGATGCTTCTGCGCGACTGCCGCGCGCTCGAAGTACTCCGCAGTCGTCGCGGCATCTGCTGTGCGCGCAAGGCCGAGCATGAGGTAATCCCCAGCGCCTGGATAGCCTTTGGAGTCCATATCACCTACCCCTTGCCGTCGATCGCGAGGATACCCGAGGCGCTCGTAGCATCAAGAGTTGAGCCAAAAAAGCGAACGGGAGTACGCGTAGCATTCCGGTGATTGCCGGCCCGAAAGCGGTCGGAATTAAAACCAGGGTTTGAATGGCGCTGAAATAGATAACGAGCCCTCCTGGGCCCGATCGTGCCACCCCTTCGAACAGGATGGCCTGCAGAAAACCGAGAAACATAAAGCCGAGCACTACACCGGCAAGACCGCTAGCCATGTACAGCTGTGCGATTGGACCCATGCCGACCGAGGTCGTACTGTCATGCCATTTGCCGAGAACGTGTTGGTTGAACCAGATGCCGGTTGAGTAACTTCCCTTATCACTCCAAAGCAGGCGCGGAACAAAAGCCAGGATCGGCGCTAGGTAAATGCTTTCCTTAAGCCAGTCACTGAACATCTGTTCGACTTGGCCATTCTGGGCATAGGCGACGCCAACCGAGGTCAAACCAAGCAAGTCAAGTCGCGAAATGATTTGAGTTGTGCGTGAGATACTGCTGTCGTGGGTATAAAGCTCTTTCTGTTCCATGGATTTGTTGAGAGCCTCGGTCAGGCTTCCAATGCTCATCTCCCCGCGGAGGTCATTTTTTGCGAGATAGGCGCGGAATGGCTCCACGACCTCGTACGCGGCAAGGAGCGCAAGAAATCCGCCGAAAATATAGACCATGCCGATCCGTTGCGTTGCCACGAAACGCGCGAGCAAGACGATCAAAAACGGCATGATGATTTGGGACTTGAAGCCCGATAGTGCGCCGAAGAGGATGTGGAGCCCCCCGAGCATCAGGCATGCCACACCAAAACCCCAAGTTGCCTGACCAGCAGCGCGACGCTCGAAATAGCGAGTCAGGATCAGAAAAAACGACAGTGTCCCTGCCGCGAGGCTCAGCCGGAGGATTTCGAGGATAGTGATGTTCGCGTGCCGTGCCGCGTGGCTCCCGGCCATGCCGAAAATACCAAGGCCGATCGCGACAACGACGAGCCCGAAATAGGCAGCCTGAATGATAATAACCAGCTCAAATCGGGGCGCGAAGGTCTTGCGGATTGATGGCGCTTGCATCAGCCAACGGCGTATCGGTCGCGCCGCCGCTCGGCTGGCGTAATACGCACGCCACATGACGAAGGCTGCCAACCATGCCAGAAAGATGGCGTTCGTCAGCGACTCTGGGTCGCCGCCCTGATAGATGACGAAACGCTCAAGGATCCAAGGATCGAGTAGCGTGCCGGAAACACCTAGTGCGTAGGCGAATAGAAAGTGAAAGACCGAAGCGAGGAAGGGCGGCGCGAGAAGGCCAAATGCGTCGGAGCGTGCTAAATGCACCTGACATTCGATAAGCAGGTAGATGAGAAACCCGGCGGTGGCGAGGTGAAGATGTGCACGCCCCGTTTCTTCGGCATTGATGGCCGCTTGCCCGTTGATGATTGCAAGGCTGCCGAATAGCACCGTGAGCCCGACGCGGGCAAGCCGCAACGCTGACGCTCGACGGGCTGGGCTGGCCAGCCGTCGCATCGGCGTTGTTGGATGCGTTGGCCAGGTCGCGGTCATGCATCGTGCCCCGTCAGTGCTGGCCGCCAATTCGCGGCCGGTAGCGGATAGCTGTCGGAACCGCCTTGCACGATGTTCAAAAGCTGCGTCAGTCGCACTGCGTAAGTGTGGTCTCGCTTGGCCCGCGCGTGCCCGGCGGCTGCAATTGCGCGGCGCTCGTCGTCGGCGGCGAGGTAGTGGTCGAGCTTGCGATCGAGGTCATCGAAATCGTCGAAGGTCACGAGTTCACGACCGATCTGAAACAGGTCCCCGAGGCCGGGTTTCCAATCAGTAATCTGGAACCCGCCGGCTCCACAAATCTCAAAAGTCCTAACGTTGGTGCCCGCAATTTCGGATGGGTTGAGCGTGTTCAGTACGATCTTTGCCCCACGGAAGGCGCGCACTTTGTCGGCATGAGCAACGAACTGGTTCTGCACCATTCGTTCGACCCCGCCAAGGTCCATCCAGAGTGGCGCAGGCAGCCCCCAGATCTTGACATGGCGCTTGGTCAATCGCTGAAAGAGGGCGACCCGATAAGCATATAGATTACCAGCGGTGCAAATGTCCGCTGAATAGGTTGGGTTACCCGTCGGTCCATCAGCTTCCGCACCGATCGCCATCCGTTCGCCGAGAGCAAGAGACGTCGGACTATAACATTCTGGCATGTATCGCGCGGGTTTGCCGAGCTTACGATGGATGAGATCGACGACGTAAGGGTCCTTCAGGAACAACAGGTCGTAGGGCGCATTTAGAAACATATGCCGCTGGAAGCTCCAGATCGGGTCTGGGTACCAAAGGACGAGCGGCGCCTTTGTCGCGCGTTTCAGGGCGGTTGCCTCGGTAGCGCTCAGGTAGTCGTGTGTCGACAATACGAGATCGATGCCACCAGCGCGCTCCGCTAGCGCGACGAGCGCACGCGCGTGCCCGCCCCTTCCGAGCGATCGATTAATCTGCGACAGCATCTGCGAAACGTTCTGGCGCGCCCGATTGATGTAAAAGCGGGTGCGCGAGCCGAAGGCTATCAACTTAGGTCCAGGATCGAAACGGACAACCCCATGGCCCAATCGTTCCAGCTCGTCGGCAACAAAGCTTGCGAACGCTTCTTCGTAGTAACGGCCAATAACCAGGATTTTCATGGCTTCTCTGCCACTATCGTCATGCAGCGGGCGTGGCGTCTTGGCATGAGGCGACCGACCGTGGAGTCAATCGCGGCAAGACCAACGAGGTAGGGGAGGCGACCAGGGCCGTTTGTCATCGCAGCCGCGAGCTTTGCGATTCGCCCGCTGATGCCGGGCCACTGAGCAAGCTTCTGCCATACCGAGTTGCCCAGGACCGGCGTCGTCTCATGGTAATCCTCGCGCACAATGCGAAAACCAGCCGTTGTGAAGTGTTCCAGGTTGGCATCTACAGTCTCGTAGCCGAGATGCCCGTCGCCATCGAGGAACAAGGCCTGGTAGCGCTCCGGGTCGGCTCGGCGAAACCGCGAAATTACGGCATTGTCGGTTGCAACGTCGAAGAAGAACACGATGGAGCCCCCGGGACGCAGCACGCGATGGGTCTCCGACAGCAAGGTGCGTTTCTGATCGACAGTAAGATGCTCGAATAGGAATGAACTGATGACGGCATCGACGCTGGCGTCGGGCAGCGGCATGCGAGATGCGTCGCACTGAACAACATGGGCATAGTGCTCAGCAGCAAGGCGAAGGCCGGTTGCCGACAGATCGATGCCGATCATCTCGTAGCGCTGTCCGAACCAGGCAATGCCGCCCGCACAGCCGATTTCGACAACTTTTGCGCCAGGCATCACCCGCGCCGCCACGGTGGTCGAATAACCCTGATGGACAACACGAATGGGCAGCGTCGCGAGTAACCCATCGTTGGTTGGCACGTATCGCGTCCGGTTGTTGTATTTTCCTTCGTAGAAGGGGTCAGCGCTGGAAAGGAACGAGACCACTGGCGCCGCAATGCGCCCGACCGTGCCGTGTGCAGCGCAAACGAGACGATCGCCCTCCTGCCTCAACGCTTCCCGGCAGGTCGGACAGCAGTAAAGGTCAATGCTCGTGCCGTCAGCTGCACCTGGCAAAGGGCTGGGTCCCGCAAATCCGCCGGTTGCAAAGGCCTGGACTTCAGCGACCATCGCGTCTCTCCTCTCGGCTCCAGGGTTGGCTCTGATCAATTGTCTTTGCGGGCATGCACCGCCGTTGGCGGGCGAACAGGTTGGGCTTGGCCCACACTCCCGCGCGATCTATGCGTTGCGATGACCGTACGGGCCGAACCGGCGCGGCGGGCCAAGCGGGACCGGACCGCGGCCCTCCTGGCAGAGAAGCGGCAAGCCTTCGATGGATGCGATCATCTCGCGTAGCGCCGTCCGGCATGAAAGAAGCGGAGGTGGATGCGATCCATCGAGCCATTCTCGGCAAACTGGAACGCGCCGCGCGCAAGCCGTCCGCTACTGCAACACTTTGGCACCGCGATCTGCACATATCCATCAGGTGCCAATACGGGGACGAGTTTGCGGATAAATCAGGCCAGATCGCGCAGGTGCTCCGGGACGTGCGAGAACCTCACCCGGTCGAGCCGCTGCCGGCCACTGAGTGGCACGATGCGGTGGGTGGCGAGTGGAGGAACCGGGCGGGGAGCGGGATGGTTCCAGCTAAGACTGAAACGCTGTAGCGTGTGGCGACAGGGGTCGGTGCCATTGAAACATCATCCACGTTGCCGTCGTCCTGTGGATTTGGGCCATCTGCGATCCAGCTCAGGTCAGGGCGGCAGCTTGTCTGGTCCACCAGTCCAGATCCCTGGGCGGGCGCGTAGTCCGGCGATACCGCCGGGCGCGGTGGAGTAGCCGCCGTTCGCGCGCGATGGTCGACCAACCGGTAAGCGACGGTCCAACTGCGAGCCTACCAAACAGCCACAAAAGAATCGGTGATGTCGCCGGATCGCGAACCACACCTGATGCCAAGGTGCGCGCCGCCGGCCACAGGTGCAGCACCGCCCAAAGGTCGGCGAGACGGCGTAGGCCAGGTTCGTCGCGTCGGCGAAGGTAGTCCAGCGAGGCCACGAGCCGTCTCATCCCGCGGACACTGCCTTGCGTTTTAGCATCTTGCCCAGGATGGCAGCCCTGCGCGATCGCGCCCGGGGGCAACAGCACCGTGTCGCCCCGCGCGGCTGCAATGGAGCCGACCACCAAGTCAGCTGAAATGTTCGTCCGCCAGGCTCGCGGATCGCGCTCGACGGCATCGGCGCGCAGCATCATGTGCGATGGCGAGCCGAGCAGCCAGCCATGGAAAAAACAAGCATCTTGTAGTGCACGCGTCGACAACCGCAGCGGGCGCTTCGCCGTATATAACAGCTGACGTGTCCCCGACGCCTCATCTACAAATACGGGCGCCGCCCAAACCACCGTTACGCCCGGCTCGACTGCCGCGGCATAAGCTGCAAGCCCACCGGGCAGTAGGAAATCGTCGGCTTGTATGAACTTGATCCAGGGCTTGCTGGCGAAGCTCAGCGCATGAAGATGATTTTCCCACAGTCCTAGATTGCGATCGTTCTCCAAAACGGTCAGCCGTGGGTCGGAAAAGGCAGCGAGCGCCTCCACCGTCCCGTCACCACCCCGGTCGTCGGTGACGATGATCTCGCCGGCACCGCTATGTAGCGCTGATCTGACTGCCCGCACCGCTTTGTCCCGATAGCGGTAGGTCGGGATCAGAACTGAAATGTCGCTTTCTGGTATCGGCACGTCAATGCTCCAAGGCGCCGCCCGCGGCGTCAGAGTGTTTGGACCAGATCCGGTCGCCCGGCCCGTTGGGCCACTTATTGGAAGATCCGTTGCCTCACCGAAGCAGCCTGTTATCGGCCAGTGCGCCAAACTCAAAAATGCGTAGGGCATATGAGGTGAGTGACATCGCCGAACTCATGCATCGAGCCGGCGGCGGCGTCTGGCCTTATTGATTGCGCGCCGCAACCCAACGGCGCACTCGTGATAGCTCCAGCGGCTGATGCGATCGCGGCTTGCCGCGCCGTAACGTTGGCGCAGCTTAGCGTTGGTGAGCAGTGGGCGCAGCGAATCGGCGAGACCGGAGATGTCGCGCGCCGGGAAGGTCGCCCCGTTCACGCCCGGCTTGACCAAGTCGTCCGCGCATCCAATCTCTTCGGATAACACCACGGGCAGCCCTGCGCACATCGCCTCATTCACGACCAGGCCCCATGGTTCGTTCTCAGAAGGCAAAACGAACACGTCAGCGGCTGCGTAGACATTGGGCAATTCGGACTGGTTGACAAAACCGCGAAAGATCACGTCGGCTTCGAGACCATGTTGCGAGACCTGTTTGCGAAGCGCCGCCTCGAGGACACCGGAGCCGACCATGACGAGAGCCGCCTGCAGGCCTTCAGCCCGCAAGCGAGCGAACGCGTCTATGAGGTCGTGCGGGCGCTTGCGCTCGTCCAGTTTCGACGCATAGAGAATCGCCGGGCGTTCATCGCCCAGACCCAAGGCAGTACGAGTTGTCTGACGCTGCGCGCCGGCCCTTGCAGATGCAGCTATAAAGCGCTCATTGTCGACAGTGTACGGCATCAGTTCGATGCGGTCGGGCGCAACGCCCATCGCCTCATAATAGCTCCGATTTGCGGCGCCGATGGCCAGAAAGCCGTCGAATGCGCCGTACCATGATTTGAGAATTGGTGTGCGCAGCGTTTGCCGCCACGAGGAGCGAACCAGCCGTAAATGCGTTTCCGCGCGCGCAAACACCGGGGTGCGAGTCCCGAGCGCTGCGGCGAGGGCTACGTGGTGGGCAGCGAGGTTGTGTCCGTGGATTACCAGCGCGTCGAAGCGGCCGCGGCGGATGGCGGGCCAAAGCTCTGGTGCCACCATCGAGAAGAACCCGCCAATACGACGGCGTGAAGCGGCGTCACCCATGAATTGGCTTTGGTAACCTTCCATCAGGTCGATATCCCAGGTGACGGATCGTTGGAAACCGGGATCCATGCCACCCTTCAGCGAAAAGTCGGCAAGGTAGAGCGCCGTAATGTCCAGACCGCAATTCTGCGTCAAATAGGCGTAAAGCGGTGCGAAGTATTGGATCGGGTGGGTGTTGACGAAAGCAACGCGGTAGGTGGGAAGGTGCTCAGGCGCGGCCATCGCCGTGCCCTGATTATCGCGAGTTTCGCATATTTTTCGAGTAGCGTGGGTCATTGCGCAGCTGCCTGGTGCGGTGCCAAGGCTCGAGCGGCGGTGGGAAACAGCCGGTCGAGCACGCAGGCGATTCTGTGTTCGAACGCCGCTCTACCGAAGCGATCCCGGGCGGCTCGAGAAAGCGCCATTCGGTCGGGAGCTGGTCGGGCCAACAGGTCGGCGAGGGCAGAAGGAAAGGCGTCCTGTGAAACACAGGTGCCGAGTGCGCCGTGACCGAGTGCGTCGGGCGCTCCGCCAAGCGCAAGGCCAACAGTTGGGGTGCCACATGCCATGGCTTCGACGAAGGCAATGCCAAACCCCTCACCGCTGGACGGCATCGCATAGACGTCAGCCGCACGATAAAGGTCTGGAAGCCGAGCGGTCGGCACACGACCCAGAAACCGGACCTGCGCTCCCACACCGTGGGCTTCGGCGAGTGTCCTCAATCGTTCCTGGTCCGCGCCTTCACCGGCGATAAAATAGAGCAGTTTCCGATTGTCTGCCCGCAACTGAGGCAGGAGCGAAATCACGCGGTCGTGCCCCTTATGACGCTGGCGAGCGTCAAGTCGGCTTACGGTCAACAAGACCGTTTCATCGCTAAGCCCGAATGATCGCCGCGCCGCAACGCGGTCCCCGACGCTGAACGCCTCGTCGACGGTATTATAGACGACGGCGGTGCTTTCCGATGCCAGCTTAGTGGCGGCCAATACCCGCTTGGCCGTATCGTTGCTGACACACAGGGCGATGTCGGCGCGCTCCAATCCTTTACGGCGGAAACTCGAGAGTGGGTGCCAGATCTCGATGCCGTGAAGGTGGACTGCCAACTTCGCCCCAGAATATCGGGCCAGTCGGGCTGCCATCGGCGCCATGAACAGATGGCCGCAATAGATCAGATGCGGTCTTATCGACATGGTAAGGGCCGCGGCGACCGCTGTGTAGGCGATTCGGCCGCTTCGCGCCGAATGCTGTCGAATTGGCAATGGCAGGTTTCCCACGGTGTGCGCGGCTAGTCGCGGTAGAATTTCAATGGCGGAAACCCGTCCTGACCGCGCCAACGCAAGCAGCATGTCCTGGGTGGACCGCGCTATGCCGCCGTAACCGCCGAAAGCATCCGTGGCCAATGCCAGTACCTTCAGTTCCGCTGTGTCCATGAAACCAAAGACAGCTGCAAGTTACTGTAGTCTGCCGAACTTCTTTGAGTTTGGAAAGGTTTTTGACCTTCGAGATTTCCGAACCAGAAGCTAGGCAACCATTAGCGTCGCGTTTGCGTTGTCCGACAGGAGGCGATCGAAGTAGCTGATCGTGTGTCGTAGACCTTCGCGAAGGTGGACCGTTGGTTCCCAACCCAGTTTTTCTCTCGCGAGGGCGATGTCGGGCTGGCGTTGCAACGGATCGTCTTCGGGCAGCGGCGCAAAGGTGATCTTTGATTTCGAGCCAGTCATATCGATCACTGTCTCGGCCAGTTCCTCGATCGTGAACTCGCCCGGGTTGCCGAGGTTTATCGGTCCGGTGACCGAGGAGGGTGTCTCCATCAATCGCACAAAACCATCAATCAGATCGTCAACGTAGCAAAATGAGCGCGTTTGGTTTCCGTCTCCGTAGACTGTTATGTTCTCGCCCTTGAGCGCTTGGACGATAAAATTGGAGACGACCCGGCCGTCGTTGGGGTGCATGCGCGGACCGTAGGTGTTGAATATCCGCGCCACCTTAATATCGAGCCGATGCTGCCGGTGATAGTCGAAAAACAGTGTCTCGGCGCACCGCTTGCCCTCATCATAACATGACCTGAAACCGATTGGATTGACATTGCCCCAATAGCCTTCAGGCTGCGGATGCACGGTCGGATCACCATAAACCTCGGAGGTCGAGGCTTGGAATATCCGACAGCGCAATCGCTTGGCAAGGCCGAGCATATTGATCGCGCCGTGCACGCTGGTTTTTGTCGTCTGTACCGGATCATGCTGATAGTGGATCGGCGAAGCCGGGCAGGCGAGATTGTAAATCTGATCGACTTCCAAATAGAGCGGGAACGTCACGTCGTGCCGTATCAGCTCAAAACGGGGATGATCGAGTAAATGCAGTATATTGCGCTTTGACCCAGTAAAAAAATTATCGACGCAAAGGACGTCGTGCCCCTCGTCGAGAAGCCGGTCACATAGGTGAGAGCCTAAGAACCCGGCGCCGCCGGTAACCAGAACAGTTCTTTCTCGACGCATAGTCTTTCCCCATCGTGGAATTGGCCTGACGCTTCGATTATTTCGAGTGGTGAAGATTGTGATCTCCGGCACAGCAGGTGGAAACCATTCAAACTGGCAGCCGGAATACTCCGTGCCTGGGTGCGTTGTTTGCGCACTTTTTGTAGGCTATGGCGCCACGGATAGCTGGTGCGTTGTTAGAACTCAAACCCGTGTTGCCATCACCATAGGAAGTCAGCTGCATGGCAAAAGGGCGGTGATATCAGAGGCACCGCGGGGACCATGCCACATGCCCGGCGCGAGCCTCGATCGCTTGAGCGAACTGCTTTTTGTAAATCCAGCTGGCACTTACCATCGCCCGTCCGCGTTTTTGCATCTTCATCATTTCACCAGGGTGCTCAACGAACCAGCGCAGCGATCTGGTCAGGCTGTCGATAATTGGAGGAGCAGCACAGCGCGACTCCAGCGTTCACGCACACTTCGCGCCGCGCGGGCGTGTCACTGGCACACGCGCGAGCGAACCGGAAAGGTAGACGACGTGCGGTTGGCGCCTTTTGATTTCGGTGCGTCGTGACCGGGTGAAACGCCGTACCATGCTCACGGCGGTCAACTTCTGTCCGCGATTTGTAACAAAGGTTATGTCGTCCGCGCTGTTCGAAGGGACCGCAAGCACGCTCGAAATCTCGTCTTGGGGTGTCAATATAAAGACTTTGTGACCGCGTGACTTAATCAGGCAGCAGCACGGATGATCGGCGGATAAGCTCCCGCGTTGCCGCAATGGACGATCAGTCTCTTGAGCGGTTAGGTCACTTGTAGGCCATTCTCGCTAACCGCCGTTGCCGCCAGTTCGCTGGCGTAGACCAATTCTAGAGCAACCTGCCTTTAATCGGAATCGGAACGATCCCGATTAAAGGCAGAAAGTTGCTCTACACATTAAGAGCGATCATCTTTGCGCCTTAAATCGGAACCGGCTTTGCGGTTCCGATTTAAGGCGCGATGATCTAGTCAGCATTCACCTGAGTTGGGTGATGAATCAAATCATTACGCCACACACGTCGCGCTTGCGTGCGCTTTCTGCAGGTAGCAGCATCACGGATAAACAGTGCATTGGCGGATTTCACAGCGGCTTGGCCGTCGCCGTTGGGAGTAAGTTGCCGCTTAAACGGATCATATGACCACTGCTTAAATTCGGCTTGTTCAAGGTAACTCACGACCCCATTATCGGTACTTTCGGTCGCGATGGCCAACAGGTATGGATTGCGTAGCGTGTCACGTGCGCCAGCAAGAACGTTGGCTTCAAACCCCTCGACATCCAATTTGATAAAGATGGGATCGGCGCCGGCCAATAAGTCGTCGAGGCGGATCATTTCGACCTCGCGCGTGTTGGAGGTCCCATTGGTAACGACCCGGTTCACTGTATCGCAACCAACTGTGAACCGTGCTGTGCCGGTTTCCGCGCCAAGCGCCATTTGCACGGCTTTGACTCGCTTTTCAATGCTGTTTGCTTTGATATTGCGCTCTAACGCACGCATTGTTTCGGGATCGGGCTCTACAGCGATCGTGTTGGCTTCGCACACAGCCGACGCCAGTATCGTATAGCTACCGATATTCGCGCCTACGTCGGTGAAGAGATCACCTGGGCGCATCAAGTGAAGGAGAAATGCCATATCGGCGAACTCGTGCAACCCGCAGTAGATATTTCCAGTGGCGCCAGTCATGCCATGTCGAGCGATTAGCTTTGCACCCCCGATCCAGGAAAATTCGACTTCCTTTCGCAATCTGCTGTCAATCTGCCAGCGGCCATATCGGTAATAGGCGCTGATCGGTTGCTTCGCGCTGAGGGGATGGTTTGCAATGAACTTGAGCGTTTTAAGAAGAGCCAGCATTAAGGCGGTGCTGTGTTAGCAGACGGATTGAGCAAAAGCTAGGGTAACCTGCCTTTAATCGGAATCGGAACGATCCCGATCAAAGGCATAAAGTTGCTCTACACTTTAAGAGCGATCATCTTTGCGCCTTAAATCGGAACCGGCTTTGCGGTTCCGATTTAAGGCGCGATGATCTAGGGAGCTCGCCGAGCTGTGGTCCACGGATGTTCGTCGAAGGAGAAGATGCGACGCGTCTAGCTCGTCGCAGCGCATGTAGGGATCAATCGCAGCCTAGGTCGATCACGCCTATAGGACAGCCCAAGAGTCATCTTTTGTGTTTCGGCCACCAGCTCGGCGTATCCCATTTTAGGATCTGCAATCTGCGGCCTGCCCAACGAGCGGCGAGTACACATCCATAGGCCAGCAGCAATCCCACCAGACCGGCGACTATATCATTCAGGCTGGCGGTGCGACCAGGGATGAACAGTTGCATAATTTCGAGGATGACCGCGAGGCCGGCAATCGTCACCACAACAGCCCAAGCGCGACGGAACGCGCAAAACGACGGAACGGCTACAGCGAAGAAGGCCACCACGTGAAGGGTCAGATCGTTTTCACCGTATAGCCATGGATGGTCGGGTAGCGGATTGGGAGAGACAATAGCGAAATAGGTGGCGATGAATGTCGCCAACATCGAGGTCGCTACGAGATAGGCGCGCCCGGGAACCACCGGATTCCGACTCGGCGGCGTTGCATTCGAGGCGCCAGGCGGCTTGAGCGCAGAACGAGCCTGGGTTGTCATGCGCGTCCAAGTGGTTCGGCGGGCGTGAACCCGTGCGGGTGTCGCATACAAATTCCTATCAGTCATTCGCTTAAGACCGGGCCATGTCTTGACTTTTGAGCGGCCCGTGGATTGCGCTTCGGTCCGGCATGGGTGATCGGTCACTGCATGGCCATCGCCTCGTCCATCCGACGTTCGCGCCATGCTGGATCGGTCACTTCGCGTAACTCCCACAGCTCCCGTTCAAGCTGTTCGAGGCGTAGATCATGATTTTCGGCACGATCGAAAGGGTCTGACGTCATTGACAGCTGATCGATTCGACGCTGTTGCGTCTGCAGCCGACATCTTAAATCGCGCAGCTGTCGATTTGTCCGCGCCAGATGAAAAATCAGCCCAACCACCAAGAAACCCAGACCGAAATTGAGAAGCGGCCACAGCTGTATGCCGTCAATCATGATTTCCCCCAGTGTCCCCGCCTGCCTTGACGTCTTCAAACCCTCATTTGGACATCAATTCTTTCATTGACCATCGGATCCGTTAAACCGACGAAGGAAGTGGAGTGGCGGCCCACGCCCAGATGGCTCAAACCGGCCGCCAACGCCTCTCCTGGTTGAAATACGTTCCTCATGTCGACAAGCTTGGTGCCGCGCATAAGGGACGCTGCGCGAAAAAGATCGAGCGCGCGAAATTCATTCCACTCGGTAAGAACCACCAAGACATCGCACCCTTGCGCCGCATCGAGTTCGCTGTCACACCACCTCACCCCCGCGATGAGCGCTTCACAGTTTTTCCGCGCATGTGGATCATAAGCCTGCACCTTGGCTCCGTCCGCGATCAGTTTCGGCAGGATGACCAGGCTCGGCGCGTCGCGCATATCATCGGTGTTGGGCTTGAAGGTCGCACCGAGGATGCCGATGGTCTTGCCGTGAAGATCACCATCCGCGGCCTGGATGATGCGATTGGCGATGGCGATTTTGCGCTCGGTGTTGACCGTTCTGACCTGCTCAATGAGGGTCAGCGGTGACCGACCAGCCAAACTCAGCAAAGCAGGCCGCCGAAACCAAGCCGACATAGCCAGCGCCAACCATGCAGATATTCATGAGCTTAGCGTCCCGATGCAATGTACTTTTTGGGGCCCGTGCACGTCAAAGAAGGGTAGCCGTTTTGGCTGTGCGACATCGGGCGACAGCTGACAACGGCTACCGCACGCCAAGTGAAATTGGGTTCACTTGGTCGATCAGGTAAACCGAGGCTGTCGCCCGCTACTCGAATTCCACACACACTTGTTGGACGAGAAATCCCATCAAAAGGCTGGTTTCAGCCAAAGCTACCGCACGCCAGGTGACATCGCCGTCACCTGGCAAACCGGTAGACACATTGATGTGATTGCCCCCAAAAATTCACGCTGTACCCACGGCTGTGTTGGTCGACACAGGCCAAATCCCTCGTCAGGCCTTAAGCCCGGTTAAGATGCGGCGCGTTGTTCAGAGAGCGCCACGATGGTCCCACAGTTTCCTTCGGGCCAATGGCTCGGCGATGATGCCAGAGCAAATCGGACCTCGCTTCTAGCTTGATCGACGGCGCCTCGCCGGACGACCTCTCCGAACACGACCATGCGCACCGTTTCTAAGACGATCCGCACGTCAAGGACAAACGACGCATGACGGATGTACCACAAATCCAGCGCCATTTTGTCATCGAGCAACAGGGATTTCCCACCGTTGACTTGAGCCCATCCTGTCAAACCGGGGCGAACCCGAAGCCGCGCGCCGGCTTCCACCGATTGATCTTTTGGGAGTAACGGCCGCGGGCCGATAAACGACATGTCTCCGATCAGAATGTTGTATAATTGTGGCAGCTCATCCAAGCGCGTGCGCCTGAGGAATCGACCAATGGCCGAGACGCGCACGTCATCTGAAAGGCGTAGACCACGCGCGTCAAAGGCCGCCGCCATAGTCCTAAATTTGTATAGCCGAAATGGTCGTCCGCCTAAGCCGGGGCGCTGCTGCCAGAAGGTGAGAGGAAAGCCGACATCGATCAAGACCATGACGACGACGACCGCAATCACCGGCAGCATCACACCAATCAGCGCCGCCGAGGCCACCAGATCGAACCACCGCTTGATCGACCAATAGTGCCTCACGGGGCGGTAAAACGGCGTGTTCAACAGCTTGAACGACGCGGTATGATGACCATCGGAATTGCGCTGGGCGACGTGGTGGTTGTGAGGCTCGTCTGTGGGATCGGACGCGTCGGCCGCGACCAGCCGCTCGGCGATAAAGTCGAGCTTTATCGCGGTCGCACGCTCAATATTTAAAAGCGCGGCGCGCCCGCTGTTGGAAAGCTGCGCAAAGGGCGCCGTTACCACTATGCGATCAACGCTGACGCCATGAACCTCCAAGTCACGCACGACATTGGTGACGTCTTTGAGGGTCCCCAACACCTTGTGTTGGCGGACGAGCCGGCCCGTGTGCTGGGGTCCGCGGCCCAAAATTCCGGCGATCGTTACGCTTTGGTCAGCGAGCTCTTCGACCGCAGCCAGGTAGAGTTCGGCGATGCGGTTCATACCGACGACCAATACGGTCTCTTTTGCCGGGTGCGACGGGTTTTGCACACGAGCCGCCGGATCGGATCGCCGCTGCTGCTGACGCAACCGATGGTGCAGGCGCGAAGCGACGCGGGCGCCACCCATCAGGGCGATCATCAGAAGACCTTGTAGAACGGGAAGCGACCGCGCGACGCCATCCATGCGATGGAGCAAGAATCCCAAGACGACGGCAGTCGGCACAACGATGGCCACAGCTTGAACGACTTTGAGGTAATCCGACAGCGTGCTGAGCCGCCAAATGGCGCGATTGAGCCCAACGATGCCGATCACAGGCAACGCGACCAATAGCGTCAATCCGAAGTAGGGCAGAGCGCTTTCGATCTGGTCCGGGGAGACGTCAAAGTTATTACGCAGGAGCAGGGCAAAAGTCGTTGCCACTTCGATCAAAAGAAGGTCGATGAGCAAAAGACCACATTGGCGTTTCATACTATCCCCCAAATGCAAACGGTCTTTATGCCGATCCAGAGTCAAGGCGTGTCACGACGTCATTCGATATCGCTCACGACGCCTCAAAACACCAACGGGCAACGCAAGCCAGTATCTCCTCAACGCCAGGCATGCATTACCTACACGAGCGCGAGATATCACCCAATCGCCGCGCCTGCTCATCAACACATTTAATTGTACCAATTTGTTTAACAAAATGACCACCATTTGGGCGCAGCTCCCCATGCTCACGTGTCATCGTTTGGTTTGGAAGGCCACCGGATTTGGGGCGAACGGCGAATTGGTTTGGCTTCCGAAGTCTGCGCGTTGTTGCTTACCGACCGCCAGGCCTGCGGCCACTCGATGTCTTCTCCCCATCGTCCCGAAGCGGGGGGCGTGGACCGGGGCGCGGCATTGGTGGGTTTGGAGTGATACCTCTTCTGGTTTTCACCTAAGCCCGCAGCTCTTGTTTCCAATCTTGCTTCGACATCTTGGTCCTGACGGAGGTTCTCTTTCGTTATCGGTTCAACTTGGGCCGCCCAGTCCGACCCTGTTCGCTCACTGCGATCGGTGGGCCAGTCCTCACGTAGCGCGCGCCCTTGTGACCTATTTTGACTCGTTTTTGTGTCAGCATTTTCATCGCGGCTGGCGTCACGTTTGGTTGTTGGCGCAACGGGGGCTGTCCATGACGGCTCAGGTCGCTCGCCCAGGTCAAAGGGGAGATCCTCGTGCGGCGGGCGTCCCGGAGCTTTGGTGCGGACGGCTCGCCATGTGCCGCGATCGGAGGCGGCCGATGCGGGTGCTGGCACCAGAAGACCGCAGGCAAAGGCCGCGACCGCCATCATGGCCGCGGTGCGCAAGGGATAGTCGGCAAGCGAATGGGCAATCAATAGGATAACGATGATCGAGGCGGCGCGCGGCAGCGCTGTATCGATGGGTTCCAATTGTGGCAATCGGGCACGCCAGACCGCGATGCTCCTGATCAACAACCAGACACCCAAAAGGATTGCCAAGCCGATGCCCAAGGCGCCGGACTCGAGCCATCCTTCGAGGAAATCATTGTGGGCGCGGTTGGCGAACGCGTGGAACAGGTCATCGGGCTTTTCGAATTGGGCATAAACGGGAATGAAGCTCCCGGCCCCGGCGCCAAAGGGCATATGAGCCTTGGCCGCTTCTATGGTATTGGCGGCGAACGGGATCCGAGCATCGGCGGAGAGGTCTTGGTCGAAGCGCGCCATCATGCGGAACAGCGCGAACTGTGCTGAAAAAACCAGCGCGAGCACAACCGCAGCGCCGATCAGTCGAGTTGGCTTGAAACCATTTTTGCGTCGGCGATTGGCAAAGGTCAGCAGCGCGATACCGAAAAGGGCAACGATTGTCAGTAGCATGGCCGCGCGCGATCGCGCCATGATCAGTGCGGCAACGAGGACCAGCATGCAGGTGAATGTTGCCAAAATTGGAACCAGCGCGGCGGTGTCGAGCCGATACCGACCGGTGCTTAGGTCGGTCGCGCTCACCGCGGCATGGATTACCCAAGGGCCAGCGAGCACCAATGCGCAATAGAGTAACGCGGCCAGATGGTTGCGATTAGCAAAAAAGCCGACGGCGTCGGCTGGATTGGTGAATTCGTAAAATCGCAACGGGCTTTGTGGCCCCTGTGCGACTTGCAGTAAACCCAAGAATGCGCTGCCCAGGCCAAACAGGAGCACGAGCAGGCTCAACGCGCGCCGTTCACGCAAGCCCTGTTGCGAGACAGCCAAAGCAACCGCGATCGGCGGCAACAGCGACAGCGCGGCATACCACGTAGCGTGCGGTGTTATGCTGAGCGACCGTGAGGCTGGGGCGCTCTCGACAAGGCGAAGGGTGGCCACGACGGGCTCTCGACCAGGCAACTTGGTCCATACCTCAGGCGGAAGCGGGATCAGCTGCACGAGCGGGGTAACCGCAATGAGGAGACACAACAGTGCAAGGGCCCAGGGTCGGCGATCAGGCACGGGTGCCGCGCTAGGCGACGTTTCGGGTGTTGGCGGCCCGGACCAAAATCGAAACAGCGCGGCCAACAGCAGCGGGACGGCCGCCAGCTGAATGACGACGTCCCCGGGAAAGCCGCTGTGCGTGCCACCTCCGAGAAGCAGGCTCAGGACCAGAACTGAAGCGCAAAGCCAAAACATGGGGCCACGTTCCGTTGAGTGTGTTGCGGTTCGTTTTGGAGACGGGCAAACGTAAACGACGCAAAATTACGGACTTGAGGGCGCCGGCGTTGCCGATGAGCTATCGTTTCCGCCACGGGTGAGGAGAAAAATGCCAGCACCGAGACCCAACGCGCCGGCCGCACCGAGCGCGAGGGTGGTTGGGCTAAGGCCGAAGCCCGCCTGGCCTTGAATAGATGGGCTAGGGCCTGAACTGCAGGGCGACCGCGCGGTGATCGTGTAGACCGCGCCCGGATTGATGTTGACGGCGCAGCCATCAGGGTAGACGACTTCAGCCTGTGATGTTGGGCCGACCATGACGCTGTCACCGGGATTAAGTGGTGCCGCCCCTGAGACCCGCTGAAAGCCAATGCCGGTGTTGACCGACATCTCACTGCCTTGGATGACCCGCGCCTGCGCGGCGAAGAGCGGTTGGGCCGGAAAGAGGGACAGCACCAGCGCTATCGCGCAAACAACGAACTGCATGCCCAACCCCAACTCGTCACAACGTTCGAAGTGCTCGATGACTTCGGATTTTGCCGCAACCTTTCACGAAGCGAATCATTGGGGCGGATTTTGGATCGATTGATTGCATTGCTTGATCCGTCGATAAACACCTGTATCAGAATAGTCCTACGCAGCCCGTTTCACCGAGCCTGATCCGCAAAGCCATCGTGAATTAGGAGCAAGATTTAGCAACGGGTGTTGTAGGGTTGCTGCAGATGCTGTCGATCCCCGCCGGGCGGTGGTTTAAAGCCGCAAATAAAAAATAAGCTGGAGCGACGGTCGTCTGCTCCAGCTTATGAACTTGTAAGCCTTAGTGAAGCCTAAGGGCTTGAAAAGCCACTTTTCCCAGACGAAGAATTGCATCCGTCGCCAAAGACACAATAGCCAAGGCCAACAGCGCCAGCGATCCCCAAGCCGATTCCAGCAACCCCCCAGGCACTCAAGCCATCCTCAGCCGGTTCTTCGACAGGTTCGCCGTATATGGGGCCTGGTGGAGGCGCGGGCACGGGAGGTGGTACGCCCTGTGAGTCGGCGCCAACTCTCATGGGCCGCGTCAAATCAACCAGCGTGCGGCCCTCCTCGCATGGTTCCCTTGATAGAATAGTCCAGACGCGACCGGCGCCAATCAATGTTTTGCAGGTCGCGGAGTAAGATATCACCGCCTTTCCGCCGGCGGAGACCATAACCTGCGCGCCGGGCTTTACCTCGACGGGCTGTGCGATTTTAACGAAACCCTCACCGAAATTGACGAGAACGTCACCTTCTCGGCTTTCTACAACCGTGGCATTCGCGTTACCCCAGCAGTAAAATATGGCTAAAGCAGCCAGCATAGCTACTCTATGCGTTCTCATCATGTTTCGATCCTCGCTGGCGTTGGAGCCAAAAAATTGATGATACGCACTGAACAGCATAAACGGGCTAACACGCACAGCGAGTCGGCACAACCCAGCCTTCAACCCCAAAAACCAGAAACTGTGCTGCTGAGACGGTTGCTGACCGTTGACGCCGCGCTGAAATGGACGCGGGCGGCGCGCCGAATATCGCCTAACATGCTCACGCCGATCACAACACGGCCATAGTTGGCTGGTTGAGCTGGCCCGCTCAAGACGGCCTAATCGAGTGACGAGGATCCAAGGTTGCGTGACGGCATGATCGATCTGCATTGCCATATCTTGCCTGGCATTGACGATGGGGCTGCAGATGCCGACGTCGCGATTGCGATGGCGCGGGCGTTCGTTGCTGATGGTGTGCGCGTGGTGGCTTGCACGCCACATATTCTACCAGGCCTTTTTCCCAATTCCGGATCTGAAATTCGCGGCGCCGTTGCGCAATTGCAGCAAACTTTGGACCACCGCGACATTCCTTTGCGATTGGTGTGCGGTGCCGACAACCATATCGTTGCTGATTTTGTCGAAGGGTTGCGCAGCGGCCACCTGTTGACCCTGGCCGATACGCGCTATGTGCTGGTCGAGCCCCCTCATCATGTCGCGCCCCCGCGGATGGAAGACTTTTTCTTTGGATTGCAGGTGGCTGGTTACGTTCCGATCTTGACGCACCCCGAGCGACTAAGTTGGATCAAATCGCACTACGATACGATTGTGCGGCTGGTGCAGGGCGGCATGTGGGTGCAGTTGACCGCAGGCTCGCTCACTGGCGCGTTTGGTCGGTCGGCCCAATATTGGTCGCATCGGTTGCTGGATGAGGGGCACGTCCATGTGCTGGCGACGGATGCGCACGACATGCGACGCCGTCCGCCCGATCTGGCGCGCGGGCGCGATCATGCCGCCCAACGCATCGGTGAGGCTGCGGCGAACGATTTGGTGGTAACGCTTCCACTGGGTGTGCTCAACAACCGTGCGCCTAATGAACTGCCGATGCCAACTAGGGCGCCGATGGCGCCTAAGGGTGCCGATGGGGGAACTGGGGGAACTGGGGGAGCACATGTACCGCGCAAGAGTTCTCGGCATTCTGATGGCGCTCGTGTTTTCGGTTTTTCTGAGCGCCTGCGGCGCCTCTTTGAATGATCAGCTCGCAGCCAATATTGCCTCAGGTGAGACCACCACAAACCCCTCGCGTTCGGCGGTGCGCGAGTCTGGCTCTCAGCTCACTACATCGTCGGTGCCCGTTCCCAAAATTGTCAAGGCCAGGCATGCGCCATCTCCCCCGTCAGGTGCTGTCGGCTCGGCCACCACATTCTCCAATGCGTCGACTCCAGGCAGTACATTCTACAAAATCGGTCCCCTCGACGTCATTGAAGTGACCGTTTTTAAGGTTCCAGATTTGTCGAAGACGGTGCGCGTGGCTGGCACAGGCACGGTGAGCTTGCCGCTGGTAGGCGAACTCCCCGCCGCTGGCCGCACGGCGCAGGAGCTGGAACGCGATCTCGTTCATCGATTTGGGAAAAAGTATCTGCAAAATCCGCAGGTCAACGTGCATGTCAAAGAATACAACAGCCAACGGGTGACGGTGGATGGCGCCGTCAGGAAGCCCGGCGTCTATCCGCTAACGGGTGGAACTACCCTCCTGCAAACGATCGCAGTCGCCGGCGGGCTGGGGGAGGCGGCCAGTTCGGTAGTGGTCGTGTTCCGTCAGGTGGGCGGCAAAAAGGCCGCGGCCAAATTCGATGTCAGCAAAATCAGGTCCGGCGACGCCAAAGACCCACAGTTGCAGGCCGGTGACGTGGTCGTCGTCAGCGACTCGACGCTGAAGGCGAGTATGAACAGCATCTTGAAGTTCCTGCCGCTGCTGGGTGCATTTGCGTTGTTGTAGATTTCGCGAAGGTTCTGCTTAATGAGTGACTCTCGTGACGGCGCCAGCGACTCTGGGCCATCTAACGCTGGCCGCCTGGTGCGCGCCGATCAGGCGACGCCGGCAGCGCGGGATCCTTATGCGCCGATCGGCGGTTATGACCGTTTCGAACAGGACGGCGAGCCCCACCTGGGGCGTATGCTGTTTGAATATTGGCGGATCATTAACAAGCGCAAGTGGTTGATCGCGGCATTGGTTGTCGCGTGCGTGGCGATTGGTGCGCTCAGGACGCTGATGATTACGCCACTATATAGCTCAACCGTGCGCCTGCAGATCGACAGCTCCACGTCAAAAGTGGTCGAGGGCGGTCAGGTCGCGCCGCAAGAGGGCTCCAGCCACACGTTTCTGCGCACGCAATACGAACTTTTGCAAAGCCGCAGCATGGCCGAACGGGTGGCCTCGGCCCTCAAACTCGGCGACGATGCCGATTTCTTCAAGCCACGCTCCTTTTCCCCCATCGCCGCCGTCCATGGCCTTTTTAAAACCCAAAGCGATGACGCGCGGGAGCAACGTGCCGACCCGGCTGAAGCGGAGCGGTCGGCGGCGGGAGTCGTGATGGCGAATCGGGCGGTTCGCCCGGTTCCCGGCTCACGGCTGGTCGATCTCACCTACACCGATCCCAACCCGAAACGCGCCAGTCGTATTGCTCAAGCCTATGCTGAGGCCTTCATTGCGGCAAACCTGGATAAACGGTTCGCTGCCAACGCCTACGCCAAGACGTTTTTGGAAGATCAAGTCAGACAATTGAAACTCAGGCTCGAAGCCTCGGAACGGGCGCTGCTTGATTTTGCCCAACGCGAGAAAATCGTGGTTGTCTCGGAAAAGGCGTCGATCGCGGAGAACAATCTCGCCGCAGCCAATACAACGCTGGGCCAGATGACAACGGAGCGGATTAAGAACGAGCAGCTTTGGCGGCAGCTGGAGACGGGATCGGCACTGAATCTGCCGCAGATCTTGACCAATTCGGTGATCGACGGCTTGCGCGCCAAGCGCAAGGAATTGGAGACCGAGTATCAGGAGAAGCTGGAGACGTTCAAACCCGCCTACCCAGCCATGGTCCGAATCAAAAATAAGTTGAAGGAAATTGACCGGCAATTGGTGGCGGAGATCAATACGATAAAGGCGGCGCTAAAGGCGGCCTACGACAGCTCGCTTGCCCAGGAGAATGAACTCAAGAAACGAGTCGCTGAATTGCGCACCGAAGTGCTCGACCTGCAAAAGCGCAGCATCCAGCACAACATCTTGAAGCGCGAGGTCGATTCGACGCGCTCGATCTACAATGGACTGCTCCAGCGCTTCAAAGAAGTCGATGTCGCCGGTGGCGTGGGACTCAACAACGTGTACATCGTCGATCGCGCTCAAGTTCCTCGTGCACCATCATCACCCCATCTCAAGCGAGCCCTGTTGCTGTCTTTCGTTCTTGGCCTCGGGGTCGGCGCGGCGGCGGCCTATGTCCTTGAGTTGGTCGATGACACCATCAAGTCCGCCGAAGACGTGGAGCGCCTGTCCGGGCTGCCCACGCTGGGCATCATTCCAATTGCCGGTAAAAACAAAGATTTTGTCGAAGACCTCAAGGATCCACGATCGGCGGTCGCGGAAGCCTATCGATCGCTGTGTACGGGGCTTCAGTTCGCCACCGAGAGTGGCTTGCCCCGCACGCTGGTGCTGACGAGCGCCGGGCCGGGCGAGGGTAAATCCTCGACCGCGCTCGCGATCGCGCGCCATTTCGCGACCATGGGTCTCAAGGTGCTGCTGATCGACGCCGACATGCGCAACCCGTCTTTGCACGTCAAACTGGGTCAAGATAACGGCACGGGGCTGAGCAACTATTTGACCGGCTCGGCGACCCCGCCGGAGGCGTTTCGGCGCACGCCGCTCGACAATCTTGCGTTCATGCCAACCGGTCCGCTTCCCCCAAATGCAGCCGACTTGCTGGGCAGCTCGCGATTGATGTCGTTGCTCACGATTGGGCTTGAGGTGTTTGACCTCATCGTTGTCGACGGTCCACCGGTGATGGGCCTAGCCGATGCAGCGCTATTGTCCAATGCAGCCTCGGCAACCCTTTTTGTGGTTGCGGCCGGCCAAGCGCGCGGCGGTCAGTTGCGCGGCGCGTTGCGCAGGCTGCACTTGGCCCGCGCGCCGATCACGGGGACGGTGCTGACCAAATTCGATTCAAAAGCCGCTGGGTATGGTTACGGATATGGTTACGGCTACGGCTACGGCTACGGCTACGGCGGTCCACAGAATTCCGAGTACGGTGGCCGACTGAAGGCTGCGGATCACGAAATTGATGCGCCGGCGAAAGAGGATGTCGCCAAACAACTTGAGCAAACCGATGGTCGTGCGTAATGATGACCGAAGCATCCGCGCTCCGGGTTGCGCTTGACTTGAAGCACGTGCCGTCCCGTGTTCATGTGGCTCGTAAAGCACCATTACCGCGCGGTATGGACGTGCTGCTGCAGATCGCAGCCGGTGAAGGTGGTGTGGCCGCCAGCGCTGCCGAGGCCATGGATCGCGACCTCGGTGTGGTGCGTGAGGCCGCGGCTTTTTTCATCGAGCAGATTTTGTTGGCACCGGGAGCCGACAGTTATCGGGTTTTGGGGACCACGTCGGAGGCCACTCCGCAAGAGCTGCGGCGCCACATGGCGCTGATGATGAAATGGCTGCATCCCGATGCGGGCGACCCCACCGGGCGTTCGGCATTTGCGGCCCGCGTGACGTCGGCGTGGGAGGATTTGAAAACACCACAGCGCCGGCAGGCCTATGATCGGGCGCAGTATACAGCGCAACAAACCGTTCTGTTGCGGCAACGGCGGGGCCGCAGGCGCGTGGGCACGGCAACAGCGGGGCAGCCGGTTCGTTCGCAGACCATGCATCTGGTCGTGCCGGAGCGCCCGTCGCCCGGCCTGGTAGCACGCTTTATTTTATCGCTGTTGGGACGCGGTCGCCGGTAACAGGTGGTGATGCGGTATTGCGGCAGGACAACATGGCAATTGGAGTAACGTCGGGTCGGACGAAAAGCACGTCTGCACAGCGATCGAGGTCGGGGGAGACGAGCGTGACACAGCCAGTCAAGCGACGGCGCGTGATCTTGAAGGGGGTGGTGGGGCTGGCCTTCGGCGGATTGCTGTGTTGGCTGATCGTAACCCACACGTTGGCGGCCTATCTGGCGGTCGTTGCGCCAGAGCTGGCGCTGCGGATTCATCCGCATCATCCGTTGGCCGGGGTTAGACTCGCAGACCGACGGCTTGCGATCGAACTTGCCGAAGCGATTGAGAGCCAGAAGGCCTCGCGCAGTTCAAAGCCACGGCGGCTGAATTTTGGTGGGCCGATTGCGCAGGACAAAAGCGCAGACGTGAAACCGTCAGATCAGCCGGTCAAACCAGGCCCGCCGCAAGTCGCGGGCGATGTGAGGCGGCAGATCAAACGTTTGGTCGAGCCGATGCTCGTGAGCGATCCGCTTAACGCGCGGGCTCTGCGAATTTTGGGACAACTGGCCTTGCTAGAGGACAATACTGCAAAGGCCGCGACGTTTATGAGGGCGGCAGCTAGCCTGACTCCCCGCGAAAGCACGGCGGCGCTTTGGGTGATGCAGCACAGCTTTCAGCAAAAAGACTATCCAACGACCATCCATTATGCCGATTCGATCCTGAGAACGACGCCGCGGCTTTCACGCTACGTGGTGCCGTTGCTGGCGCACCTGGCCGAGGACGCAGCGCAACGCGCCTCTATCGTCAGTCTGCTGCAATCCGATCCGCCTTGGCGCGCCAGATTTCTCGCTCAGATGACGGACTCGATTTCGGATTCGCGCACGCCGATGATGCTGTTGCTCGACCTGAGGCAGGCCCAATCACCGCCCACGCGAGGCGAGCTGGCGCAATACCTCCGTTTTCTTTTGGCACGTAAGAACTATGAGTTGGCCTACTATACATGGCTGCAATTTTTGCCCCCTGAGCGGCTGACCCAAGCCGCATTGTTGTTTAATGGGCAGTTTGAATTGAGCCCCAGTGGCCTACCCTTTGATTGGGCACTCCACGCGGGCTCGGGGGCAACGATTGCGATCGTGCCGCGGATCGACAGGCGCGATGGCCAGGCGCTGCGCATTGATTTCCAGCACGGCCGAGTGGCATTCCGCGGAGCCACGCAAATGACGATGATTGCGCCCGGTACTTATCGGTTTAAAGGCAAGTTGAGGGGCAAGCTAAGTGGAAAGCGGGGTCTAAAGTGGCGCATTTCGTGCGCAGACAAGCCGCATTCGGTGTTGGGTGAAAGTCAGATGTTTGTCGGGTTGGCACCTCAATGGCAGAGGTTCTCGTTCGATGTCGAAGTGCCTCCAGAGGGCTGCCGTGCGCAACAAGTGCGGCTTCTGCTCGATGCCCGCTCCGCCTCGGAACAGTTGGTCTCGGGGTCGGTGTTCTATGATGATTTGCAGATCGTTCGTGTGGAGACCAATTAAGCGGCGGCCCCAAACCGAGGCCGCCGCGCTCGTCCCTTGAAACGGAAAAGGGACCAGGCTTAAGGGCTCGATGGGTCGTCGTCCCGGCACCATTTGGTCAGGCAGCCAATAAGGAGGGCGCCACCGACCACGGCCCCGCCAAGAATATATACGTTGTAATCGCGTCTGACGGGTACTGGTGCAGGAGCCCTCCTAGGCGGCTGGTAGACGCCGTCGTTCATGCGGCCGGTGAAGTCAACCTCCCGCATGCCGGTCTTGCAGGGCGCTTGATCCCGGATGGTCCAAACCCGTCCCGATCCCACGCGCAAGCTGCAGCCGTCCTCGTATGAGATCCTCGCGACGGCGCCTGGCCGCACCATCACCCGTGCTCCGGGAGCGACAGTTGCCGAACCCGTAATGGGTTTGAAGGCGCCACCTTGGCTGACCAGCACAGCCCCCTCGGGGCCGGTTACCGTCGCAGCCGAAGCTGCAGTTGCACTCATAGACAGAAGTCCGGCGGTCGCTAGCGCTACGATTCTCACGCTTGGTACCCAAGCGTCAGTTCGCAGCCCTAGCCTAACCTTTTGCTTGTGCCCTGGACTCACGAACGCTTGGCGACCTGCGCGCAATGCCAAGCGTTCGATCCGGACTACGAGCCCGGCCGAGAGTTTCAAAAAATAGTTCATAATTACCCTCGTTAAACAAGAAACACGATTACTAGATGTCTACCGCCGCAACAGACGGATGAATGCCTCTACTGACAATGCGATATTAAAAATGCGAATGTCCCTAGCGGGGCCATATCGCCGAAATGAATTCAGGCCACAACTCACGCTGCTTGATCAAGCGATGCTCAAATTATCCAATGCGATCGGCCGGGGGCGCGTGGTTTTCGTGCAACTCTAAGGCCTACGAACCGGTATTCCATTGGGATGGACGGTTTTGCACAGTTTTAGTTTTATCGGCGGCCGCAAAGCTGGTGTGGGAATTTGCTCGGCCTATGAGCCGGGCAAATTTTCGACGCTCGCGACAAGGCACCGTCGCGGTGCTCGAGTCTTCGCTTAAAGGGCGAAATGCGACATCCGTTTTTGGCGGCCGGGATGGTTGGTCAGTCGCCGGAGCTGTGTGGACCTCGCGGCGCGGGAAACAAACTTGAACTGCGACCTGTCAGCCAGTACCAGGCCAGACCTAACACCTCATGCTGGGCAACGTGGGCGCGTTGCGGGCTGTCGCGATCAAGATCAAAGATCGGCCAGGGCGCGACCTGCAGCCCAGCCCCGCGAAAGGCGCCGACGGCGCGCGGCATATGGGCTGCCGATGTGGCGATCAGCCAGGATGCGCGGGTTGCCTTTCGGTTCAACCGTTGGATGGCGGCATGGGAAAAAATGGCATTCTCGTAGGTGGTCGTGGCCTGGGTCTCAATCAGCACCCTTGATAGGTTGAGGTCGCCGCCAATGACCCGCCGGACTCTGGTCTCGTCTCCGGCGCCGGTGACAACGAGGGTCAATTGCGGCCAGCGCCGCGCGAGCCGGGCGGCCTCCCGCAGCCGCGCGTCCTGACCGCCCAAGGCGATGACGCCGGCGAACGCAGCTAAATCTTGGGTATCGACACTGGGAAAGCGTTGTTCCAGTTGCGAGATGAGCAGGTTTTCGAGCGCTCTGGCCGGCCCTTTCCACAAACCGGCGGCCACCAGAAGCAGGATAACCCAGAGCGCGGGGGGAAGCCATCGGCACGTGATTATGCGGTCGAACAATGAGACTTGGGGCGCCACGCTTTTGCTGCTGCATAACCCCACGTCGACCGCCCCGTAACATGTGATAACTGTTGCTGTCGCGCTACAGCTTTACGTCCCATCATCATGACATGATCATAATTGTCGTTTGGTTAATCAAAGCGCGTGCGGTCGCTTTGGTGAGCGGGAGGGCGACGTGGTTGGGTCTGATGGCTGCGCAGCTAAATTGGCGCCGATCCTGGCCGTTTCGGCTTTGGGGGTCGCTATTGCAGCATGCAGCGCGAACGCTGACCTGCTCAGCCAGACGCCGCTTTCGGCCAACGTCGCCAAAGCCGGTATTGCCATCAATGACAGGCCGATGGCGCTGGTAGCGCTGGCGCCGATTCAGGGGCCACCAGAGTCCGTTGCCTCCCGGTTAATCCGCCAGCTCAATCAGGCGGCTATGCGCAAAAAGATCGCATTGATTTCAGATGCCGGTCTTAAATCCACTTACGCCTTGCGCGGTTTTGTGCTGACGACGGTCAATAACGGGCGACTTGTCGTCTCCTACCTTTGGGATGTTTTGGATAAGACCGGCCGGCGTGTGTCGCGGATATCTGGCGAAGAGGATGCGGGACCCGCACCTAACAAAGGTGATCATTGGTCCGCCGTCTCTGCCGCTCAAACCTTGCTGATTGCCGATCGGACCGCCAATGCGCTCGATGCAGCGATCGGTGCCGCGGCCCGACGGCCCAACCTCGCGGAGCGCGACCCCTCCTAGAGCAACCTGCCTTTAATCGGAATCGGAACGATCCCGATTAAAGGCGCGATGATCTAGAGCAACCTGCTGTTCATCGGCTGCGGAACGATCCCGATGAATAGCAGAACGTTGCGCTGCACATTAAGGCACGATGATCTACCGCGTGTTCGCCTCGGGCGGAGGAGCGGGGTGGTGCCAGCACACACAGAAACGCTACAAGGCGACGCCCTTGCACGCCTGCCCGATTCGTCTCGTTCTCAGTCCATGAACAATGAGAGGAGCCCGGTTCTGCGGGGCGCCTTGTACTCGGACATTGCGGTCGCGACCTGGGCATAAAGCTGGGGCAGCCACGACGGCTGGCCGGGCTCCGGCTTCGGCAGTCCCTTTTTTCGGAAGTCGGTGGGTGCAATAATTAGCTTGATCTTTGACAGGCCGGTCACAGCGGCCATAACGAAGAGCTCCTCCGCGGCATCATCGCCCATCGCCAAGCAGCCAGCCGATGAATTTTTTCCGTGAATCATGATGTCGCCGCCAAGCTTTTTGCGGCCGTCTTTTGCCGCCATGCGACGGTCAAAGGCATTGGGATAGTTGACGCGGAGCGACACATGATAGGCGCTGTTCGGATTGAGAAACGTGATGCGGTAGACACCCTCCGGCACCTGCTTATCGCCCCGGCGCAGCTTGGGACCGGCACCGCCGCTGGCCGCCAATACGGGATACTGATGTATCAGCTTCCAAGCCCCTGCACGCGGCCGCGCATGTAACTCGAGGACTTTTTTGTCCTTGATGCCAAGCAGGGCGATCTCGGCCGGGGGCCAGGCGGCCTGGGCGGCTTGGAACTTCTGCGCAAGGCGCTGTTTCGCTGCCGGCGAAATTTCGGCCAAGCGCTTTTTCAGCGTGTACCGCCGCTTTCGGGGTAGGCGCTTGCCGGACCGGCGAAGCCGGCGTTCGGGTAACCGTGTCACGCGCTGCGCAGACCACGGGGATTTCGTCTCGGGCCGCACTTCCGTCGACCAGGATCCTGTGTGGGTCGGATCGAACGGGGTGGTTGGCCTTAACGGCGAGGGCTGAGATGGTGGCGCAGCGTGATCAAGGGTGCCGGGCCGAAAATAGGCGAACCGATTGACGTGTGAAGATGAGTCCCTAGAGCCGGTTTGGGCGCTGATGTGTGTCTTGGATGAAGAGGGTTCGAACAGAGTCGCTCGGACCAAGGCATACATGAAGATCGCACCAACGATGGTGGCTGTAGTTGTGTAAGCGAGGAGCGCAAATCTCGGGCGCGAATGCATGGTATCCCTGTGAGCATTACCGCCAGCCTTGACTGACCCCGCTCACCATGCCTGATTCGCGCGCTGAGTGGGGCCTGCTTATGGCCTGATTTTCTACCTTATCATGATTGCCATCGTTGCCATTGTCGCTTCGGTCCGTGCCAAAATGAATAACGAAATGATCTCGATCAACAATACATTTGACTGACGGTGCGCGCCAGTCTCCGTTCGGCATCAGGCCGGCCGGAGCCTGCGCTACGCGGCACCGCGACCAGCTTGCGCCTGATAGCGGACGGTCCTTGGCGGCAGGCACCTTCAACCCAGCGTTACGGTCACCCCGGTTTCACGCTCAAAACGGGAGATACTTGAGGCAGATCATGTCCGCCCATGGCCGAATCGCCTTGCCGGCCGGGGGAGCGGGAGGCTTCCAGCATACTCCGACGCGGAGATCGTCCAGTGGTGAGCAACTTACTGCTATTCATCGGGGTCGTTCCGATTCCGATTAAAGGGTGGTTGCTCTAGAGACGATCAGCTTGATGCGTGGCCGATATTTCGTCGCGCGTGCAAACCCAACCGGACGCCGGTATGGTAACGAGGTCGACCCAGCCGCCTCCCCCACCGGCACTATGCCGGCCTCGAACCAGAGCGTTGATGGCTGCTGGCTTGGGTTGCGAGGCCTTGTGATGCTCCGATACAACGTTTCGACGGAGTGATGCGTATGCCAGCGAGGGAGACTGCACCGTGCTAACACTTTATTTCGCCCCTGGCGCAAGCTCGATGGCGCCTCATATAGCTTTGCATGAGGTCGGCGCACCGTTCGACGGCAAGCCCGTATCGCTTGCCAACAAAGCGCAACGAGAGCCGGACTATTTGGCCATCAACCCTGCGGGCAAAGTTCCAACTCTGGTTGATGGCGGGCTCGTCTTGACCGAGGTTCTGGCCATTCTTTACTACCTCGCACGACGCTTCCCGCAGGCTCAGCTGTGGGTTGAGGACGATCTCGAGGGGCAAGCCCAGGCGCTGTCGTGGATGTCATTCACGGCATCATCGCTGCACCCGGCGCGTCGGCAAGGTTTCGAGGTCGCGCGCGAGGTGTTTGGCATTGCCGAACAGAAATTGGGCGCCCGTGATTGGGCGATCGGGCGATATTCCATCGCCGATATCCATCTGTTTCGCCTGTATTGGCGCCAACGTGATACGCTGGAGCCGGTTCGTGCGTCGCTTCCGGCGCTTGAAGCGCACTACGCGCGCATGATGGCGCGGCCGGCCGTGCAAAAAACGCTCGAGGTCGAAACGGCCGTTGGCTATCAGCTTCCGACGTGAAGATCGATGTGTGCACCCGCGCGGTTCGGAAACATGTTCGAGCGCCGGTCAATTGGGATCAAACCTTAAAGACTTAGCGCGACGGCGATCCGTCAATCAGCCGATCGCCAAAAAATGCTTGTTGGTGGGGTCGAAAACGTTTGCCTTCTCCGCGTCGGCCGCGATCTAGATCATCGCGCGTTAAATCGGAACCGCAACGCCGGTTCCGATTGCGCCGGTTCCGATTTAAGGCGGGTTGCTCTAGCCGCGCCCGATAAACGAGCGCATGTGGTTTGGCAATATGGTCGCTTCAAAAAGGTTCACCTCCGGCGGCAGCGTGCACATCAACACCGCGAGCCGTGCCACGTCCTCGGCGGCCATCACGTAATCTTCCGGCGTCGGTCCTGGACCGGGGCGGGTTCGACCGCGCCGCGCCGTAAAGCTGGACAATGTTGCACCGGGATGGATGATGGATGCGACGACGCCGTATTTGCGGCCATCCATCGTCAGTTGGTGGGTCATCCCTTGCAGCGCGAACTTGCTGGCGGTGTAGGGGATGGAGTCGGGGCGCGGCGTCTTGGCCGATACGCTGCCGATGTTGATGATCCGACCGCCCTGCGGGTCTTGCTGCTTCATCACGCGCACCGCTTCACGGCTCATCAAAAACACTGCGGTCTGATTGACGGCGATGACCTGGTTCCAGTCTTCGAGGGTGGTGTCTTCGATCGGTTTGCCTGCCGGTACGCCGGCATTGTTGACCACGAAGTCGACGCGACCATAACTACCTTTTGCTAGGCTGAACAAGGCAGCGACATCAGCCTCGACGGTCACGTCGGTGGGAACTGCCAGCGCGACGCCGCCGTTGGCCTCGATGCTGCGCGCAACGTCATCGAGCGCATCCTTACGCCGGGCCGCCAAGACTGTCAGGGCGCCAGCCATCGCGAAACACTCCGCGATGGCTCTGCCGATGCCGTTGCTGGCGCCGGTGACGATGGCGATGCGATTGGTAAGGGGCTTGTCCACGTCAGTTCACCTTCCGGCTGGGAGAGGGCTTGGTCGGGCAACATTGGGTTGGACCATCCAAAGGCCACGCCCGGTGCGGGCAGACGCATCGGCGACCGGCCTCTCCACTGTACAGTCGCTTACGTTGCCACGCTCAGAACTGGGCGTGAAGTCAATTGTGACTCGGTGGTCGCGTGCGGCTTCACCATGGCCAATTCCGTCCACCTGGCCAAACACGCCGGCAACAGACGATATGGCTGCCGTACCCTGTCGCTCTGCAACGGCGCGAACCACGCTGAACCTTGCGGCGGACGATGTAAACCGCGGGTTTGCGACCGCCGGTCCATGGCTTCCGTCTGGTGCTGGGTGGGGTGCGCGCGGGCTGACCCTGAGCTTGGGTCGGGTCACAGCGATAGCGGGCTCGTCGGCGATCGCCATGTCCGGTGATGGCTTGGTGGCGTCGTCGCACCGGATCGTGTGTTCAGGCGCGCCGGAGTTGACCGCCGTCGAACGGGCGTTACGGTTGGTCTGGTCGGCCGAGCACAAGAGGAGCGCAAGCGGATGCGATTTGGCATTGGTCAATCAGTTCCCAGAACCGAGGATCCCAGGTTGCTGAGGGGAAAAGGTCGGTTCATCGACGACTTCAATCTGCCGCATCAGGCCTTTGCCTTTTTCTTACGCGCGCCGCACGCCCACGCGGACATACGGCGCATCGATACGACGGCTGCGGTCACCTTGCCAGGTGTGCTGGCGGTTCTCACGGGCGCAGATTACGCCGACGACGGTATTGGTGACATGGGGGGCGCCTCGCCGCGCCGCCGCCGTGATGGATCGCCGATGTACCGGCCACCGCGACCTGCGCTGACCGCGGATCGGGTGCGGTTCGCCGGCCAGATCGTCGCGATGGTGGTGGCGGAGACCGCGGAGCAGGCCAAAGATGCAGCGGAGGCGATCGCGGTGGACTATGTCGAATTGCCGATCGTCACATCGACGGCAACCGCCAACCAACCGGGGGCTTCCGTCATCTGGCCCGATTGTGCGGACAATGAGTGCTTTGTCTACGAGGTCGGCGACGGCCCCAAAGTCGACCAGGCGCTGGCCGACGCGCCGCACGTCATCAAGCAGAGCTTCGTGATCAATCGCATCAGCGCCAACACAATTGAACCGCGCGGCGCGCTCGGCCACTACGATTCAGGTCTCGATCATTACACGATTTATACCGGTCACCAACGCCCGTTCGCATGGCGCACCAACCTGGCAAAGAGTGTGTTCAAGATCGCTGAAAATCAGCTGACGCTGATCAGTGGCGACGTCGGCGGCTCGTTTGGCATGAAAGGGTCGATCTATCCGGAGATCGCTTTGGTGTGCTGGGCGTCCAAGCGGGTTGGCAGGCCGGTGAAGTGGACCGGCGAGCGCTCGGAGTGTTTGGCGGCGGACGATCACGCGCGAGACAATGTGAGTGAAGCCGAGCTGGGATTAAGCGAGGATGGCGAATTCCTCGCGCTTAGGGTGCGCACCAATGCCAATCTGGGTGCCTACGTCTCGTTTCTTGGCTTTGCGCCACCGACCGCAAGTATCGGCGGGTTGGCCGGAGTTTATACGACGCCGGCTGTGCACGTCACCGTGGCCGGCGTGTTCACCAACACCTCGTCGACGTCGCCCTATCGCGGCGCGGGACGGCCGGAGGCGTCTTATATCATCGAAAGCATGATCGATTTGGCGGCGCGAAAGCTCAACATCGACCCAGTTATGCTGCGCCGGCGCAACCTGATTGCCCGCGAGGCCATGCCCTATAAAACGCCGCTGACCTTCACATACGACAGCGGCGACTTCGCGGCGCTGATGGACGAAGCACTCGAAAAAGCAGACTACGCCGGATTCGAATCGCGCCACGCCCTGTCAGCCGGCCAGGGCAAACTGAGAGGCATCGGGGTCTCCTTCGCCATTGAGCAGGCGGCCGCACCGCAAACTGAGACCGCAGAAATGCGCTTCGACCCGACGGGCTCGCTGACGGTGTTGGTAGGCACTACGCCGCACGGCCAAGGTCACGAGACGATCTACAAGCAACTGATCTGCGAGCGTTTGGGACTTCAGCCGCAGCAGATTCGGGTCATCGAGGGCGATACGGATAAGGTCTCGTTCGGGACCGGAACCGGCGGATCACGCTCGGCCACGATCGGTACGTCGGCGGTGTTTGATGCTGTGACCAAGGTCGAGAGCAAGTGTCGGTCAATCGCTGCCCATCATTTGGAGGCGGCCGAACCGGATATCGAGCTTCAGGATGGGGAGTTCAGGATTAGGGGCACTGACCGCTGCATGAGTCTTTCGGACACGGTGCGGGCGGCGTTCGATCCGGCTCAGCTGCCGCCGGGCATGGAGCCCGGGCTCTATGAGACTGCCACTTTCAATCCCACCAAGGCCAATTTTCCCAACGGTTGTCATATCTGTGAAGTCGAAATTGACCAGGGTACGGGAGCTGTGGCGATGGCGCGTTACGCGGTGGTTTATGATGTCGGCGTGGAACTGAACCCGCTCCTCGTTCATGGTCAAATTCGTGGCGGCGTCGTGCAAGGGGCCGGGCAGGCGCTGATGGAGGACATCAAATACGATGCCGAGAGCGGGCAATTGCTGAGCGGCTCGTTTATGGACTATGCAATGCCGCGCGCCGAGGATATGTGTGCGATTGTTTGCAGCAGCCATCCCGTTCCGACGGCGACAAATCCGCTGGGCGTCAAGGGGGCGGGCGAATGTGGAACCGTTGGCGCGCTGCCGGCGGTGATGAACGCGATCAACGATGCACTGGCGCGGCGGGGTATCGGCGCTATCGACATGCCCGCGACCCCAGAGCGTGTCTGGAAGGCCATGACGGGCAGCGCTTCAAGCGGCGCGACGTAACGGGCGCAGCGGTTGTTTTGTGCTCTGGTGTTTGATGACGGCGGATCGTGGGCGGCGCCAATGCTGGTCACCATGGCGAGTCCGCAATGGACGCGACGGCTCACGATCGCTTCACGTCATAATGGTGCCGGCTGCGACGACCACTATCGACCTGATGGCGGCGGTGGAAGCCAGCCCTGGGCCAGCATTCGCTCGGTGAGCAGTTTTGCAATGGCGCTGGCGCCGTCATTGGAATAGTGGATGAAGTCAATAAACATTCCTGTTCTGCCAAATCGGCGATCCAGGGCTTCGACCGTATCAACGAATATAACGTTGTCCGCAGCCGCAGCTTGTTTGAGAACACCATTGACGATATCTATGGTCGGCTGCCATTGCCGGGAGAGTGTGGCGTAGTCCTTATGGCCGGCACACGCTGCTTGATTTTCGGCGGCCGTAGCCGAGCTGCGAGCATAATAGCACGGATTGATCGGCATCAGGATTATTGGAATGCCGTTCGACCTTGGATGTTTCAGGTTAAGATCAAAATCTCTTTTTAGGAGCGTCGCAAACTGTGTCGAAAAGCCTTTGGTCTCTGATTGCCTCAACCGGCTCGAGGCGTGTCGGGCATAATGGAGGAGACTGGACCAAGACGGAGAAAGTATGCCAAAGCGAACGCTCGCCCAGGTGTGGTTCAGCGTCCAGTTCGACCTATAGTGATCGTAAAGTGACACGTCATTAGCGGCATTCACGATCAGCACCGCACAGCGCCATCTGGGCGCGATGTCCAAGCGCCATCGATCCAGTGATTGTCGAAGATTGTAGGAGGGAACGCCGCCATTGAGGACCTTGACGGATCGTCCAGCGTTCTTGAGTGCGCCAGCTAAATGATGTGCAATGGTCTCATGATCTTTCACGCCGGACCCAAAAGGCACTGAGTCGCCAACGATACAGACAATGGGGGCCTTGTGGCTCTCGGCGAGCGTCGGGCCGCGAAAGCCGAGCGCATTTATCGAAGTCTGCTGGTCCCGATAGTTCTCCCGCAGCGTGTACTGCCGACGGTCGGCCACCGGTTTGGCGTAGGGAACCTGAAAATGCTTTCGGGCATTAAATAGCCAATGGCCATTGATCCACCGATAATGAAGATGGAGCAAGCCCTCAGAGAGGATCACCGCAACAAGCAGCACGGTCGCCAGCGGCAGAAGCTTCAGGGGAGTTCGCGAGAACGCGACTGCGGAGCTTTTTTGCGCGATGTTGTCCATGATGTCGAAACCGGAGCTTTAAAAGAATGGCCGATGCCGTTTTAGGCTCGATCTATGCAATGAGCGATCTAAAGGTCCTGTTTGGATCAGAGTCCAGGTGCACCGGTGCCCAATATGGTGCAGACGAAGTGGAGGTCCGAAGTGGAACTCGCTTGGTCGACACGGTAGCGCTTTCCACCGGGTAAGTCTCGCTTTATGGCAGCTCGGGTGTGGAACGCGACAACCTGGTCCCGAGCGCGGTCAGCAGTAATAAATCGGAAATGTGACGACGCAGGATAGATAAGCACTGGCGGGCCAAGCAACGGCAGGTGTCTATCTGCGTAAGCTCTGAGACCAAGCGGCAGCCGGCTGAGCTCAACTGGTTGCCGCATGGTCTGGAGCGGGTGGTGCTCATTTTCTCGAAAAGGCATGTCGCCGGCTCGCAAGCCAACCAGGCGATCGGCGAACGCTTCGGCGGATGCAGGGCGTGGTGCTTGACGCATGTGTTGTTCTGCCAATAAGTTGAGGCGCTCGTTCTGACATTACGAATTTGCGAGCTTGCCTCAAAGCCAGATCTTATAACCGGACCGGAGTTTGATGGATCATCGGAGCCGAACCGTTTTATTTGCGTGTCGTCAAAATAGGGTCTTGAGCCCATTGCTAGAGCAGGGTCTTATTCAAGGACCTCGGTCTGCGAGCTAGCTCGGCCCTAAACCGGAAGTCGACAACCGGCATTTGAGGTTGATTGTTTTTTCCGCTGTCATCAAAAACGGTCGGGCACAGATGCTGGCGGAGGATAAAGGCATAGGGTTCTTCGTTGTCGGATGGACTGAGTGTGGAGGATAAGAATGTTGAGGCGTTGGATTGCTCGATCTTTGCGAAGTGCTGCGGGCTTTATGTTATGCGGATTGGCGCTGACCGGAACCACCGCAACGAGTACGGCGCAAGCGAATAAGCCGCTCAATTTTCTTATGATTTGGGGTGACGACATCGGCTACTGGAATATCAGCGCCTATAACATGGGCATGATGGGGTATCGCACGCCAAATATCGATCGGCTGGCAAAGGAGGGCATGATCTTCACGGATGCGTACGGGGAGCAATCATGCACGGCCGGTCGTGCATCCTTCATCACCGGTCAAAGCGGATTCCGGACCGGCCTGTTAAAGGTCGGCCTGCCCGGCGCCAAGGAGGGCATGCAAAAGGAAGATCCGACGATTGCTGAATACTTGAAATCCAAGGGATACGCCACCGCCCAGTACGGGAAGAACCACTTCGGCGACTTGGATGAGCACTTGCCGACAAATCACGGTTTCGATGAGTTCTTCGGCAACCTTTATCATCTGAATGCGGAGGAAGAGCCGGAGAACGAGGACTATCCGAAAGACCCCGCATTCAGAAAGCGCTTTGGTCCGCGCGGCGTGATCAAGTCATCCGCTGACGGTCAGATTCGGGATACCGGCCCGTTGACGCGGAAACGGATGGAAACGGTCGACGAGGAGACGCTGGCAGGCGCACTTGACTTTATGGAACGCTCGGTCAGCGCCAATAAGCCGTTTTTCCTTTGGTGGAACGCGACGCGCATGCACATTTGGACCCGGCTCAAGCCGGAAAGCAAGGGCGCGACGGGGTTCGGCGTTTATGCCGATGGGATGGTTGAGCACGACGGCCACGTCGGTCAGCTGCTCGACAAGCTGCAAGACCTGGGAATCCAGGATAACACGGTTGTGATGTACACCACCGACAACGGCGCCGAGGTGTTCTCGTGGCCGGATGGAGGCACGGTTCCGTTTCGGGGCGAGAAGAATGATAACTGGGAAGGCGGGTTCCGCGTTCCGCTGCTGGTCAAGTGGCCGGGGGTGATCAAGCCCGGCAGCATTTCCAACGACATCATTTCTCACCTGGACTGGTTCCCGACCATTGCCGGCGCATTGGGGGACACCGATCTCAAGGACCGCATGAAGCAGGGACCGGTATTTGGCAACGACAACACGAAAGTGCATTTGGACGGCTATAATTTTCTGCCGCGCTGGAAGGGGGAGGCTGATAAAGGTCCGCGGCGCGAATTCTTTTACTTCTCCGATACCGGCGATCTGCTGAACCTGCGATATAACAAATGGAAGGTCGTATTTGCCGAGCAAAGGGCGCACGGGTTCAATGTTTGGCAGGAGCCGTTCACGCCGCTGCGGACGCCCAAGGTGTTCGATCTGAGGGCCGACCCGTTCGAGCGCGCAGACCATGAATCGATCGGCTATTCTCGATGGCGTATCGATCGCCTGTACGTGCTGGTTCCGGCCCAGGCCCTGGTCGGTAACTTTCTTGCGACATTTAAAACCTACCCGCCACGGCAAAAACCTGGCAGCTTTTCCATTGACCAGGTCTTGGCCAAATTGCAAAGCGGCGGCGCCGGGGCCAATTGAGACCGGTGATCCAAGGTCCGGTGATCCAAGGTCCGGTGATCCGAGGTTCGATGATCCGAGGTTCGATGATCCGAGGTCCGGCGAGGCTAGGCCACGCCGTCGAGCCATCCCACCCGTGCCACCGCTCCAAGGTGGCGCGGGAGATATTGGTGCGATTCCACGATGCGCCGCGCCCGCATCAGGTCTGGCGCCGACGGCAAACGCTGTTGATCGGATACGTCGGCAATCGTAGCGATTTGGCTGACCCGGCCGTCGGCCTGTGACTGAGCTGCCAATCGATCACGCGCTTCCGAACAGCTTGCGCGGCTCCGTATTGGCTTGCACCAGAATCCGTCGGCGCTGTTCTGGCAGCTTGCTTCCGGCCCGATTGATGTAAAAAGTCAGCATCGACATAGCCGAACGATAGGATGGCGCCATTCGGTGCGTGCTTGTGTCCGCCGATTTTTTGAGCGAACACGCGATCGTTATCGGGTCGTCCCAGGAGAAGACTGAAGGCTCCAGATCAAGTGCGTCACTTTTGTGCTTCATTTTGCCTGACCACGATTTGCGGTGGCGGGCCTGGGAGCGACGCTCGAGCTGACCTCACTGGCCGCTACGATATCGACGATCACGCTGCCGGAAAATTGGGCCGTCAAGGCGAGTGAGTGGCGTGTGTGGTCGTGAGCGGAAAACCTCGCATTGGTGTGACGGCTTCGCGCGGCGGCGGCTATATGTGTTGGTTTTACGGGCATTCAATGCGGATGCTGGATGTCAAACCCGTGCGGCTCATCGCGCCCGTCGAAGCTGCGCGCTTCGCGGACCTGGACGGCTTTATCATTGGCGGTGGAGATGATGTGGGAGCCGAGCTCTAACAGGGGGAACCGGCCCTTCGGGTTCGGGTCGGCGCCGGGCCGATCGCTGGCGACGTTCAACGTTTAAACATGCCCTTCGATCGGCGTCATTGTTACTGCAACAGCTGTTGTGTCCGCACGTCGAGCTGGCCGCCACAATAGGCGTCGATCGCCTCACTGAAGCACGCATCCTCGTCCGTGGCGAGACTGAACAGGCTCATGCAGGAGTGGAACTTGAGTTCGTCGGGATGACCAAAAATATCGTGCAGTGAGCGGTTCTGGACATTCAATACGAGCTGGGTGCATTCGCGCAAACGCTTTCCAAGCGTCGGGTGCCTCAGATAGGCCTTGGCTTCATCAATTCCGGAAATTCCGTACCTTCGCGACATTTCGCTGTGTGCCAGGCCGCGCAGTTGTGGAAAGACGAACCACATCCAGTGGCTGACCTTGCGACCCATCGCCAATTCGCTGCGTACGATCTCGTAGATGGGATTCTGCGCAGCCAAAAAGCGGTGGAGATCGAAAGCATCTTCGGTCCGTGGCAGGTGGCCTTGTTGGTCCGTCATGGTCACATTCCGTTGCTCGACAAGCTGATCGATCGACCCGGCCGCACTTCGGATCACTTGGCTGGCGGCTCCCACCATCGCATGAATGGCCGGAGCTGTCGTCGGCGTTGGGCTGAATTGACCGTATCGACGTCACTGGCGGGCGATCGCGGTGCGGCGAGATTAAGCCGGACGTGAGCGATGTTGGGCAGCTGACGGCGAGCGGCCTAAAAGATCCCGAGCGCGCCGCCGCGATGCAGCCGGAGCTTTTTTCAATGGCGCGTGACACCACGGCGGCGAGCTCAGCCTTGGTCAATGCTGGCCTGTTCCTCGCATCAACCAACCGATGAGCACATACGTTCCAATGTTAGCTGGAACCATCCCGCACCCCCAGTACTTCCACCCCCAGTACTTCCACCCCCAGCACTTTCACCCCATCAAATGATATTGTCGGCGGCCGGGCGGGAGAGCGGGCCGGCATGGCTGGTCCGCCTAAGGCGAAAATGAGCTAGGTTCCGTGGCGACCGAGAACCGGCCAACACGCGACTTCATCGCCGGATATCGCATAAATCGCCGCATAAAGATTGACGGTCGGGTCGCAATGTGTCGCGCGGATCAGGATGCGGCTACCCAGTTGCGGTGGCGGTTGCCCGCGGGGAATCGATATGATGCCGTGCTCGTCGCCGCCGAAGCGATAGCCCGATCCAGGTGGCGCACCAATGAGAATGTCGGGAGCTGGGCCGTTGGTGGCCAGCGCTTTGGTGCCGGCATCGACCGTAACCTCGCCCTGCTGATTGGCCGAAACGACGGTCGTAAGCACGAATAGGGCCGGCTGAAAGTCCGGTGGTTGACCTGCTGTATCGACGACCCGCGCATATTCGGCATCCATGAACACGTACGAACCGACCTGCAGCTCGGTGAACGGACCACCCGCGTCCTGCATGAACGTGCCGGTGCCGCTGCCACTCACCTGCTGTGGCGAGAGGCCGACGTCGCGTAGGGCGGCGATCTGATCTCGAACCTTATCCGCTGCGGCGCGGGTGGCGGCGGCGCGCGCCTCGGCTGCCTCAATGTGCTGGACATGGCCGGCATAACCCTGCACGCCGGAGAATATGACGTTCGGATCCGCGTCGATGGCTTTGGCCAATCCCACCCCGTCGGCGACGTCAATGACGCCCGTCCGCCGTTGACCGACATCGATGTCGACCAGCACCTGAAGCGGGCGATCTTCTGGTGCGATGAAGGTGCTGAGACCCGCAAGCTGTGAGGGATGATCGATGACAATCGAGGCCCCATGGACACGATTGATTTTGGCCACGCGGGCGAACTTGTCTGCGCCGAATGTGGGGGAGGTGATCAAGATGTTGCGGATGCCGGCGGCGCTCAGCGCCTCGGCCTCACCCACCGTTGCGCAACAGATGCCGACGGCACCTGCTGCCAATTGCTGCTCGGCAACCTGCTTAGTCTTGTGCGTCTTCGCGTGCGGACGCAGCGCGACGTCGGCCGACCTGGCGCGTGCCGACATCTTGTCCACATTCTCGCGCATGATGTTGGCGTCGACCACAAGGGCGGGCGTCGCCATGTCTTGCAGTGCTGCGCAGGTCGGTGACAGCATCATCGTACTCCTTCGTCGCTTGCTCCAGGGCTGTTGGCTGATCGCACGTGGGGCATCACGTCTTCAGCGAACCATTGGCACTGCTGCTCGTACTCTGCCAGCGTGTTGACGGCGATGGCCATCGCCGCAAGGCGGTCGACGCCGAGTTGTTTGAGCTAGCCAATCTTGTCGATTACGGTCTGCGGGGAGCCGACCAGATCGCCGCTGACCTGATGCTTGGGGTCGCGGCCGTCGCATGTCGACACCCTCTGCGGTGTCAGAATTTTGGATCGCAGCAAGTCCTTCATCGAGCATGTCACCGCATCGCGGCTTTGGATAGCGATGGCCGGCCCAAGCTTCGAAGTGCTTGCGGTAGGCGCCGAGGCGGACGGCTGGCATGAAGCGACCGCCGGACAACTGGTCGAGCGTGGCCACTTGCCTGGCGACATAGACCGGCTCGCGCATCGGCATCACCAGCAGCCCGGCGCCGAAGCGGAGTTTCGCCGTGGCTCCGGAAATCATCGCCATGGTGATCAGCCCGTCATGAATGTTCGGCGGCTCGGCGTACATCTCACCTACGTAATGCTGGGTGGTGGGATTATCGTTGCTCCAGACGGCGTCATAGCCCAGCTGCGCGCAGAACACGGATGCCTTGATCAAGCCGCGCGGCGCGCTAGATGGCATTGGATAGGTCAGCCCCCCGTTGCCTGTCACCAGACACACCGGAAACTTCATGGCGCATTTCTCCCCGCGGCGATCGATCAAGCGCCAAATTGATGATGCGCAAACCGGTATCGATGGTCTTCGCCGATTCGACGCCGTGGCTGGTGGCCCCCGTCGCATCCTCAACCTCAAGTCCGGCAATGCCGAGCATATAGTAGGGTGGCTCGGCGCAAATCACCATGTTCTCCGCCAGCGCGCCACTGGCCGACCGTGCAATGCTGGACGGATCGTAGCCGTCGACACCACTTCCGTGTCCGACCTGGTTGCGGGCAAAATGCGGAATGGCCTCGCATTGGACTGTTGTGGCGACCGCATCGAACAGCTTGGCGATCTCTAAGCCAGGTTTGACGATGTGATAGGTGCGCAGCACGCCTGTTTCGACCGCGCGGTGACAAGCGGCTCACTGCGGCGACGGCTCGCGGTACGGCGATGCGGGCGAGCCCGAGCGGTAGTGACGAACGCGGCAGCCGGCCTCAAAGCGAACGACACCGCCAGGCCGAAGCCGTCGATCCGACGGTTGAACGTCTATCATTGCGCTGTGATTGCCAAATCCGATGCAATTGGCGACGGGGGATGCATCGTTCATCGCGGTGCAGCTGCAAAAGGCGCGCAACATTTCACGCTCGGCGACGCCGTCTTTGGCTGCTTTTAGCGCTGCCTCGATCGACAGTTCTAGATCATCGCGCCTTAAATCGGAGCCGCAAAGTTGGTTCCGATTTAAGGCGCAAAGATGATCGCTCTTAAAGTGTGGAGCAACTTTAAGGGCGATCATCTTTGTGCCACTGGCTACCATTGTTGGATGGTTTTCGCCTACCGTCGCGGCGAGCGGATCATGTGGGAGCCATGGGAAGACGACCTGACGACAATGGCCGTCTCGATGTGTCTTCGATGGGAGCGTCAAAGGCATGTGCGTTGCTTGAAGCGCGCCGGACTGAGCCGGTATCGATCTCAGTCATTGATGTGGAACGCGCTCGAAACGTCCGATCGGACGTTCGGGGCGAGCGTGCGAACTATGATGATTGCTGTCGGAGGGGATTGCGCCCGGTGGACAAGGGCGAGGCCACGATCACCGCCGCTGGCTTCCGGTCGGGTGGCGGAGGCGTAGCTTGGTTTCGACCCGATTGAGACGACCGCCCGCGGTTAACGATGTGCGCCGCATCCGTCGATCGATATGGCTGCATCGTCGCACCGGACGAAGTCGGCACGGATCGTCAGCAGCACGTAACCGCTGCCGAGCCCATACTGCTCCCGTCTGACCCGCCCCGACGCCTCAAACCTTGCAGAGAAGGCGGCATTTTGTGACGGACGGGCTACCGGTTGATTTGGCCGCGCCTTGACGATCAGCGACAAGGGCTTCGTTATGCCCTTAAGAGTCAAATCGCCAACGACGTTCGCCGTGAGCTCATTCACGACGACGGCCCTGGTGGACTGAAACACCATCTTGGGATGGTTGTTGACATCGAACAGGGACGAGGAGCGCAGGTATGAATCGCGCATGCCGCCACCGGTGTCGATGGACGCCGTGTCGATCACGATGCGTACCACACTCGTGGCCGGATGCTTTTTATTGTAGCTCATGATGCCTGTGGCGTTCCTGAAGCGTCCTGTCACGCCGAACAGCCCCATGACTTCCACCTGGAAGCCAATTTGCAGCGTGCGCTTGTCCATCACCATCAAGTCTTGTGCCTGACCGGATGCCGCGGACACAGCAAGAAACATGGAGGTCAATAGGATCGCCCAAACAACGCTCATCGATATTTCACATTTCGTATGAGACGCGACCAATTTTTTGGCATCGGGTTCCGACAGCCAAATGCAACCGGAACAGAGCAAAATGAATAAAGATCTATCAATATCTTGACGGGGCGTCGCCGGCTTGGGTTCTCCCGATCACCTCCCACCGGCAGCTGACGTCGAGGTCTTTGCCGGCGCGCGCCCCCGCGTGGCCGCCCGCCGCACCCAAGCGGCTGCAACATACAGCGCAATGGCACCCAGGATCAACCCGATGAGACAGACGGCGATCCAAGTTGCCAACAGACTCAGGCAATGCGCGACAATTCCAATCAAACCCCAAAGGGCCCCGAACGCCGCTTCAATCATGCCGTCCCCCCGATCAACCTTGGAGCGTGTGCGCAGGGCCCGGCAGCGCGACATGCTCATCGCTGTGTTGCCCGAGCTGCGTCGGCGGAGCAGCGACAATTGCCCGCCATGCCTCAAACGCCGCCAACAGCTCTTGTCGTTCACTCACGGTCAACGCCTCACCTTCCCTGGCCCGAACGTGGAGGCGCATGTAGCGCGAGAAAGCGTCGAATTTTTCGGGCGTTTCGTTGGCCATGCGTTGGAAGAAAGGGCTGGCCTTTGCGTGCGCATCAAAATCGAACTTCGCCATTGCCGTTCCTGTGCTGGACTCTTAACTCCAATCGGCAAATCCCAATTCGGGGGACCGTACGCCCTGTGGTGTGCCGCAACCGAGGCAATCTGTTGACGTCGGCGGGGCCATTACTAGGCAACGGCAATTTCGTGTGGAGCAGGCGACCAAGCTCCACCGGCGGCGCGCAATACCATGGCGTGGCCGAGGCCTCCAAGGCCCGCCGCCGCCAGCCGATGGTCCGGCGCAAACATGCATCTCGACACTGACCAACGCATAGCTGCGTCCATAACCATCGGATCGGAAATGTTCATGCACGAGGATCGGTGGCAGCAACATGAGGGCGTCGACGAACAAGCTCGCCAAGGCGCGGCCGACAGTTTACCACACCGGTGCGTTGCCCAATGCTCAGCCGACGACGCCAGCGCCGTACACAGAATTGCTCAATGCCGCCAGGATGCCGCTCGGCAGAAAGCGGGCGAGCAGTCCGACCATCAACCGTCCAACCGTTGATGCGATTGCGACCAAGGTCACTATCAAACACGCGGTGATCGGGCCGAGGTGAGCCGTCATCATCGGCATCGTTCCGAGGCTGATGAACAGCAGGTTGCTCTACATCATGTCCGCTAAAGGCGGCATCGCCCGTGCCGGCCCGCTCCCCCGCCCGGTTCCTCCACTCCAGTCCTCCACTCTATTCCTCCACGGGGCCACCCAATGGCATGCTGTTCTGGGTGGTGAACCGCCCCGGGGTTTACCGGAGGCTCCGACTCTTGAGAGACAGGAGCCATGACAACACATCGTAACACATCGCAGAGAGATTCGCGGGAAGTGCGTGAGCGCGCCGTGCGAATGGTTTTCGAGCACGAGGGTGACGACCCGTCCGAGTGGGCACCGATCACCCTAATTGAGCAACCGAGCCCATCGGCACGCGGCGCGAACAAGCCGTCCATGCTGCAAGCTCAGGCGTTCGCCCTTTGCCAGGATGGGAGTTCTTCAATGCGACCGAGCCAGCGATCGATGTTGGCGAACTCAGTCATCGGGTAGTGGCAGGGTTGGCGGTAGCAAAGAATGGCCGCGACCGAGACATCGGCGGTGGTCATGGCATCGCCCACCAACCACCGCCGCGATCCAAGGTGGCCATCGAGGACGCTGGCAAATCGCTTAAAGTCTTGTTCTGCCGCTGGAATATCCACATTGTCATTGTTGAAGATGTGCTTTGAGATGAATTTTGAGCAGGCCGGCGTCCAGTGCGCAGCTTCCCAGAACTGCCAACGCATAATGTCATAGCGCGCATTTGACTTGGGCCAGAGCGGTGTGTCGATGTCGCTGGCAAGCCGATTGATGATGGCATTGGACTCCCACAATGTCGTTCCGTCGTCGAACTCGAGAACGGGAATTTTGCCGTTCGGATTCAGCGCCAAAAACTCTGCTTGCTTGTGCGCGCCGCCAAGGAGATCGACGACGTGCAGCGGTATGCCAAGCCCGAGGTCGTCATTGACCATCATCGTCTTGCGCGCATTTGGTGACGCCGGGAAGATATGCAACTTCATCGCGATCTCCTATACTCAACTATAAGGTTGACTAACAATGCGATCGGTGCCATGGCTTGCAGCAAGAGTCAACCAAATAGTCGAGTAATCAATGCAGGTGGAACCAGCGTCCATATTGGACACCACTTTTGCTTCCCTCGCCGATCCCACGCGACGATCGATTGTGACGCGATTGGCCGGCGGAGAGACGAGCCTCGCCCAGCTGGCTGAGCCGTTTGACATGTCGCAGACGGCGGTCTCGAAGCACGTGCGCGTGCTATCGGAGGCGGGGCTGGTGACGGTGGAAAAGCGCGGTCGGACCAGGTATTGCCGGCTGCAGGCATCGGCGCTGCGCGAAGCTTATGACTGGCTGAGCTTCTACGAGAGCTTTTGGAATGCCCAATTGGACAATCTGGCGAAACATTTGCAGCAATCGGCACGCGAGAAATCGCCATGACGTTTCTACAGACCTCACCAGGGTATGAGCCAATTCTGGTTGAGGGCGTGCTCGACGCGCCTCCGGCCCGAGCCTTTCAAGCGTGGGTCGAGCCACATAAAGTCCAGCAATGGTTTGGTAGCAGCTCCGGCAAACTACGTGATGCGAGGATCGATTTAAGGGTCGGAGGAGAATGGCGATTTATTTTGAGCGGTAATCCGGCGCAAACGACTTATTTCGGTGGTGAGTACTTGGTGATCGAGCCGGGTGCAAAGCTGGCCTTTACGTGGCGATTCGTGACCGAGCGATCGGATGGTACCCGCGACGCCAGCCCGACATCAATGGTCACCGTTACATTCGAAGCGCACGGCGAGCAGCAGACGCTGATCCGCCTGCGTCACGAGAACATTCGGGCCGACGACGCCCGCCGTAACGTTGGCAGTGGTTGGGAATTGAGCTTCGGCCGATTGGTATCTTACTTCGGCCAATGAGTTTATGTCAGCGATTGGGACGGTTGCGTGGACGGCCTGATCGCGCCTGGCCCGTGCGGCTCGCCATAGCAGTGCGCATAGAGCTGCGATCGCTGGCCGTTGGATCCACGTTTTGGCATGACCGGGTCGGGCGCCGACATCGGCCGACGTTGGGTGACCTCGATGGGGCGCCGACAACTGAGAATTGAGGCCTATGCATTTTTGCTCACAGTGGAAACTTCGGCAGCCGTTGAATGCCGGCATCATCAGTGACAATCAATGCGGCATACGCATCGACCAGCTAATGCGCATCAACGGCGTGGCAGGTTAAGACAAATTACGGACAAGCGCGCGGGAAGCTGCGCGGTGCCTCATCGGATTGTCAGCTTAAGCCACACACTACTTGCGGAGTTTGAGACGGCGCCGGTAGCACCAGAATAAAAGGAGCGTGCTCATAACAATGTTGAGCATAACTGCGAGCGCGACGGCCATAGTCTGTCCCCGGCGGTGATCGATCCCAACTGCACGGAACTCCATGATTCGGGCCAATTGACGTCGCTTCTTAAATTTTTTCTGTGCCGGGCAAAGATGAGCTTTGACGGGTGTTTTTTGGCTTGAGCAGGGTCCACCGTCGTTCCCGGCCTCGAAGCCGGCGCGCAGGCGCCTTGCTGCTTCACGTCGGGGCGCTCTCCATCGGCGCTGAATTCTCGCGGCGCAGCCGGACCGGCTCGGCTCTGCAGCTTCTGCGCGGTGTCGTGGCTTGGCATGAGCGGTGGTTGCCTTGATGCCGTGTGCGGCAAGAAAAGCGGCCATGTCGGCGGCGTCGGTGCCTGCCAGGTTGTGGCCTTCACCGACAAAGCGTGATGCGATCGGCACATTTGAGCAACGGCAACGCAACGCTCACGGCTGGAACCGCCTCCATGCTTGAATTCCAGTGTATTAGCACGTTGGTGCCGAGCGTCTTGGGAACTTCCGGCGCGGCCATGTTCACCGACCGCCCAAGGATTGCGCCCGGTCGTCCGAGGCCGGCGCGACGCGCCCGATCGTTAGGCATCGTGGGCCAGCTTGGGGGCGCCTTCGATGATCGCTCGGGCCTCGTCGAGGTCAAACGTCCTCAGCGCTGTGAGCCTGATAGATCCGCGGCTTTCCACGGCGACCTTGAACTTCGACGGCGCATCGCCCGCGGGCAGATCGAGCAGCATGATGCGATCGTATGTACCCATTGTAAAATGACCTGCCTTTCTCTTTCCGCCCAAATCGAAGACGATGTTTGCTACCGTTTCGCGCTGCTTGTGCGGCCCATTGATCCCATTTAAACCCTCATCCGTGAACTTGCCGAGGTACGTACGAAGGGCCATCGATCTTCTCCCGTAAAACTAGATTGTGCTCACAGGCTCAAGCCAGGAGACTCTCGAGCAAGCGGGTTATGTGTGGCAGAATTGCTTTTGGCATTTGACGGCGAGGTCTGCTTGGATTTGGTGAAACGTTGCGCGCGCATGCGTGAGAAAGGAGGCGCCGGCCGATGATAAAGGAAACGGTGACGGACACGGTGACGAACATCAGGACGAGCGCCGAAGCGGTCGTTGACGCTCTCATTGCGGAAGGGATTGAATACGTCTTTGGTATCACCGGTGATACGGTCTTACCGTTGCTGGACGCCATCTATCATCGGCGCGACAAGATCAAATATGTCACCGCACGTCACGAGATCGGCGCGACTAGCATGGCCGATGCCTATGCGCGCGTGACGGGTAAGGTGGGGTGCTGCCTGTTTCACGTCGGACCCAGTATATCGAACACCATTCTGGGCGTTTGGTCGGCGAACAAAGACTATATTCCGCTGGTGATCTTGTCGGCCAATATGGACACGTTCCGGCTCGGGCGTAACATTTGGCACGAGTTCGATGTCATGGGTGTGCTCGGCAAGGTGACGAAGTGGAGCGACCAGCTGGCCGAAGCCAAGGATGCGCAGCGCTTGATGCGCACGGCCTTTCAAATGGCCAAATCGGGCATGCCCGGGGTCGTGCACGTCGATTTTCCAAAAGACCTGCTGGCGCAGCCGATTGAGATTGATTCGACGGATCTGTCGATCAAGGGAGGTGCCCACAACGGGCGGACGGCCAATCGCGTGCGGCCCGAGGCCACTGCGGTCGCCGAGGCGGCGCAGATGCTGATGGCCGCCACGACGCCCGTCATTCTTGCCGGTCGGGGCGTGTTGTGGAGCCGCGCCCATCGACAGCTGGTCGCGCTTGCCGAGCGGCTCGGCATTCCGGTGATCACCACGGAAATGGGGCGCGGCTCGATCTCGGAGCGGCACGGGCTGGCGGCTGGTCTGGTCGGGCATTTCGGCCATGCGACGGCGAACCAGATGCTGCGCGAAGCCGACCTGGTGATGGGGCTAGGCGCGCGGTTTCACAACGTCTCAACCATCAATTGGTCGTTGATTGCAGCGGACGCGAAGTTGATCCAGGTCGAGGCCGATCCGCTGGAGATTGGACGACAGTATGCGGTCGACTTGGGCATTCATGGCGACGCTGGGGCCTTTCTCGACGATTTGGTGGCGTATTGCGAGGCTGAAGGGTTAACGGGCCTCGATGACGACCGAGCGCGCCGCGAAGCGCGGATCGGCGCGCTCAAATCAGATCAGGATCGGCGCTTTTACGACACCGATCTGACCGCGGTTCCGATCAAGCCGCAACTGATTGCCAAAGCCGTTCAGCAGGTCTGCGCACCGGACGCCATCTACTGCATCGGCGCGGGGCTGCATACGCAATTCGCGCATGCCATCCCAATTACGTTGCCCGACCAATATCATCTGGCTGCCGGTTCAGGCACGATGGCCTGGGCGTTTCCGGCAGGTATTGGGGCGAAGCTGGCGCGGCCCGATCGACAGGTGGTGGTGCCGGTGGGCGATGGCGATTTTGGCATGAACGCGCAGGAGATCGAAACATCGGTGCGCGAGCGGGCGCCGGTGATCGCGATCGTCTACAATGACTGCAGTTACGGCGCGTTGCGCGTGTTTCAAAGCAAGGTCTATGGTGGTCGGATCATCGGCTCGGAGTATGGCGATACGGACCTCGTCAAATTGGCGGAGGCCTATGGCGCAAGGGCTGAGCGGATCGACCGGCCGGAGCAGCTGGTTCCCGCCTTGGAGCGCGCCACACAAGCCGACGTGACCACCATCATCGATGTGCGCATCGATGGCTGGGAGCCGCATTACCGAGAGAAGGAATTTGCCGAGTTTCATAAGTTTTAGCGACCAAACCTTAGGAGCCAACCGGGATGTCAGCACCGCTAGAAGGCATTCGCGTCCTTGAGTTGACCACCATGATCACCGGGCCGCTGGCGGGAATGATGTTGGCCGACTTGGGTGCCGACAATATCAAGATTGAAAATCCCGACGGCGGCGACCTGTTCCGGACGTTTCGTGGCGGGAACTATTCTCCCTACTTCTGCGCCTACAATAGAAATAAGCGTAGCATAGCTGTGGACCTGCAGTCTGCGACCGGGCATGCGATGCTGATCGATCTGGTCAAGACGGCCGATGTCTTGATCGAAAACTTCAGGCCGGGGGTGATGGATCGGCTGGACTTGTCATTTGAAAAACTCATCGAAGTGAACCCCGGGCTGATTTATTGTTCGATCACCGGTTTCGGTCCTGATGGGCCGTACAAGGATCGGCCGTCCTATGATGCGGTCTCGCAAGCTCTCAGCGGCATGTCGAGCCTGTTCATCGACGATAGCGCAAAAATCACCGGTCCGACGATCACCGACAACATGACCGGAATTTTCGCGTGTTATGGAATATTGGGTGCGCTGGTAGAGCGGGCGCAGACCGGCCGTGGTCGCAAGGTCGAGACCAACATGCTGTCCGCCGCGGTGGCGTTTATCCCTGATCCCTTTTTGATGATGAGCATGCTGGGGATGGAGGTGGGTGCCCTCACACGGGTCCAAGCCTCGCAGTCCTACGTTCTGAGATGCGAGGAAGGCAAGCTGGTGGCGGTGCACCTGTCATCGCAAATCAAGTTTTGGGAGGCGATTCAAAAAGCCTTGGGTCGGGAGGACCTCGGCCAGGATCAGCGCTTTAAGGATCGTAGCGGACGGATCGATAACTATCTTGCACTGGCCGCTGAGTTTAATGCCACGACGGCGACGCGCCCGAGCCATCATTGGATGGCTCAATTCCAAGCCCACGACATTCCCCATGCTCCGGTGAATTCGCTGGCGGAAGCCATGGCCGACCCGCAGGTCCGTCATCTTGATACCTTCCGCGAGCTGAAGCCCGCCAAGCGCGATGGCTTCGCCACCATCCGACGACCCGTTTGGTTTGATGGCTCCCGCGAGGACCAGCCCTTTCAGCCGCCCCCGGAATTGGACGAGCACGCGGTCGAGATCCTGAGCGAGCTTGGCTGGGACGGCGAGAAAATCGCGGCTTGGACCCAACAGGAGCGGCGCAAGGTCAAAGACAGAACATAAGGCAACAATCCAATTTCAGGGGCAGATCACATGGCCAAAAGCACTTCCAAGCCGGTGACGCGCATCGCCACGCCGACGTCCGATATCGATCGATTGCGTATGCGTGGCAAAGACGTGTTGAGCGAGGTGGTCGGCGAAATGACGTTTGCCGAGGCCTTCTATCTGATCGTCACCGGCCGCGAAGCGGATGCCACAACCCGGAAGGTAATGGATGCGTCGCTCGTCATTTTGATGGATCATGGCCTGACGCCGAGCGCTCTGGTTGCGCGTTTGGTCCACGATTCGGTGCCTGACGATATTCAAGTGGGCATGGCGGCAGGCATGTTGATGGTGGCGAACAAATTCGCCGGCACCATCGCCGGTGCCGGGGAGTATTTGGCCGAGGGTATGAGCCAAGCCGGCGACAAGCGCCAGTGGGCGGCCGATCTGGTCGCACGCAGCCGAGCGGAACGCCGCCGCATCCCCGGATTTGGACACCCGTACTATTATCCTGACGATCCGCGCGCGTCGCGCTTGTTCGAGATCGCGTCGGCGGCCGGTGTTAAGGGCGATTACGTCGCGTTGATCAAACTCGTTGGCGAGGAAATCGATCGGGCTGCGGGTAAACACCTCACGATGAACGTGACGGGCGCGTTGGGCGCCGTGCTGTCGGAGGTCGCATTTCCGGTGGCGGCCATGCGGGCCGTCTCGGCCGTGGGGCGCGCGGCGGGGCTGGTCGCGCATATCGTGGAAGAGGCCGAAAGCCCGATTACGCCGAGCGTCGTGGAGCTCGCTAACGCCATCGGCTACGAGGATCCGGTTTGAGCTGCAGCGGCGCGGATTAAATCGGTAAAGCGTGAGTGCCGATCAAGCGTCGCCTTATTGTTGAGGTGGCCGGTGTGGCCTATCCTTGATCCTTAGCCACACCGTCAACGCCACTGCCCAAGCGAGATCGATCAGCCATATGGATTTCTCTTTTACGCAGCACCAAGAAGAGCTTCGCCAGCACGTTCGCCACCTGCTGCGCGACGCGTGTCCGCCACAGTACGCCGCGCGCTGCGATGCAAAGGCGCATCCCCCCCGCGAAGCGTTCGACGCGTTGGCAAGACATGGCTGGCTGGGTCTGCTGCTACCGGAGGAATATGGCGGCAGCGGTGGCTCAACGATCGATGTCGCGATCCTGCTAGAGGAGACCGGCCACGCCTTCGAGGAGTTGGCAATGTGGGTGTTTCGCACCATGGCCTATGGCGGATATGCCATTCTCACCCAAGGCACACAGGCGCAGAAACAGTCGATGCTGCCGCAAATCGCCCGCGGGGAGATTACGTTCGCGTTCGGATTGACCGAGCCGGAGTCGGGGTCCGACGCGGCGGCGCTCAAAACGAGGGCGCGCCCGTCTGGCAGCGGCGGCTATATCATCAATGGTCAAAAGGTGTTCACGTCGGGCATGGACGTTTCGGACTATTGTTTGCTGGTCGCCCGTACATCCGACGGCCCGCGTCAACAGCAAGGAATCACCAACTTTATCGTCGACACCACGTCTAGGGGCATCACCATCCATAAGCTGAAGACGCTGGGACATCGCGCCATCGGCACCACCCAGGTCTACTACGAGGACGTGGAAGTGCCGGCCGAGGCCGTGTTGGGCGACGTCGACCAGGGCTGGGCCGCCGTTGATTCTTTGCTTTGGTATGAGCGGTTGTGCCTATCGGCGGCGCGAACGGGCGCAGCGCTGGCCGCGTTTGAGCTGGCGCTCGAGTATGCCAAGACGCGCCACCAATTCGGCCGCCCGATCGGCAAATTTCAGGCCATCTCTCACAAGCTCGCGGATATGAAGGTGCTGCTCGAAATTTCTCGGCTGCTTGTGTACCGTTTCGCTTGGCTGGTCGGTGAGGGGCAGGCGACCCGGCACGACGCGGCTGTGGTCAAGCTGCACACCAGCGAGGCCTACAAAACGGTGGCGGACCTGGCGCTGCAGATTCACGGCGGCTACGGGTACACCGCCGATTTTCCGTTGGAGCGCTTTTACCGCGACGCCAGGCTGGCGACGATCGGTGCGGGCAGCTCCGAGATCCAGCGCAATATTATTGCCCGAAGTCTCGGGCTGTAGGAACCGACATGGGACACCCTCTCGACGGCGTCAGGATCTTGGAGTTAGGCCAGATCATCGCCGGCACCTATGGCGGCCAAGTGCTTTCGGACCTCGGCGCCGAGGTGATCAAGATCGAGGCGCCTGGCGGCGATCTCGGGCGGATACCGTCTGTCGCGCCGTTCAAGGGCCAGAGCGGGCTGTTTTTGACCTTCAATCGTAACAAGAAGAGCGTCGTCATCGACCTCAAGGCGCCGCAGGGATTGGACGTGTTTCAAGACCTGGTCCGGGTTTGCGACGTGGTGATCGACAATTTTAGACCAGGCGTCCTGGAGCGGCTCAAGATTGATTACGACAGATTAAAGTCGATCAATCCACGGATCATCCAGTGTTCCGTGACCGGCTTCGGGGCAACCGGCGTGTACAAGGACCTTCCCGCGCTCGACATTATCATTCAGTCGATCAGTGGACATATGGCGATCACGGGTGAGGCCGGACGACCGCCCGCGCGTGCCGGCGTGCCGCTTGCCGATCTCAGCGGTGGCATCTTTTCGTGCAAGGGAATCCTTGCCGCGCTGTATCAGCGGGAGCGTACCGGCGAGGGCTGCCGGCTCGAGCTGTCGATGTTCGACGGCATGCTCAATCTTTTGAGTTACATCGGCACGATGTGGCTGTCGCAAGGCGAACTGCCACAGCCACAGGGCTCGGCCCATGAGTACACCGTACCCTGGCAGGCCTTTCCGACCAAGGATGACTACATCGTCATTGCCTGCCGTCAGGATAACTTTTGGCGCAATCTTTCGGCGGCGATCGGTCGGCCGGAATGGGGCGAGGACCAGCGGTTCGCCACCAATGCAGCGCGCATTGCCAACCGCGACATCATCGTGCCCCTCCTGACGGAAATTCTGGCCACGCGAACCGCGAAGGAATGGGTCGGAATTTTGCGTGAGGCACAGGTGCCGGTGGCGCCCGTCAACAATCTGGACGGCGCTTTCGCCGAGCCACCGGTCGGTGAGCGCCAGATGGTCGTCGATTATGACCATCCCCAGGTTGGACAGGTCAGGCTGCCGGGAAATCCCATTAAGTTTGAGGGGGTCGAGGGGCCCATATCGCGCCCGGCCCCAATGCTGGGAGAGCATACGGGAGCGGTGTTGTCGGAATTGTTGGGGCTGGCGCCGGAGCGTATCGCTTCGCTGCGAGAGGCCGGCGTGGTGAGTTAAAAAGGCTGTGCGATGGTTGGCTTATACTGGGAGGAGTGGGATATCGGCGCGGAATTCACCACCGCCGGCCGCACGATCTCGGAGGCCGACATCGTCCAGTTCGCGGGCCTGTCCGGCGACTACAATCCGCTGCATATCGATGAAGAGTTTTGTCGCAAGACCCAGTTCGGCACGCGCATCGCCCATGGGCCACTGATTTACGCCATCGCCGCGGGGCTATTGTTTCAGCTCCACCTTTACGACGATACCTTGATCGCGTTTCTCGGTTTCGACAGCCTGAAATTCACCAAGCCGGTCAAACCGGGCGACACCGTTCACGCCAAGGTCAGGGTATTGGAGAAGCGGGCAACCTCGCGGCCCGATCGCGGTGTCATGAAGCGCCAGCTGCAGGTTCTGAACCAACATGGCGATGTGGTGCAGGAGGGCGTGCAGGCGTTCCTGTTGAAGCGCTGCCCAACCAGCAGCTAAGTCGGCGTTATAGCCGCATATTGGAGCATCCGCCGTTGAGCTACCCCCTGATCACGATCTACGCGCCCGGTACCAGGCCCGATCTCATTGCGAAGGCGGCTCAGCTCGATGTCGACGCAATTATTGTCGATCTGGAAGACACCGTGCCGCCCTCCCTCAAGGCGGAAACGCGGTGCAAAGTTGGTGAGTTGGTCCCGACAATCGAAAAACCACCGTTGGTTCGCGTCAACAATGAGCCTGGTCTTCTGGCCGAAGACCTAAAGGCGGTGGCCTCGGGCCGCGTGAGGGGAATCGTATTGCCGATGGCCGACAGCGTCGAGCAGGTCAAAGTCGCGGACCAAGTGCTGACGGCGATCGAGGCCGCGCAGGGCCTCGCGCCTCATTCGATCATTGTGATCCTGCAGATCGAATCCGCACTCGGCGTAATGCGGACATTCGAACTTGCCACGGCGGTGGCGCGGGTCGAAAGCGTGTCATTTGGTAGCGCCGAGGACGGCGATTTGCAGCGCGATCTGGGTTGCGGTTATTCGATCGAGGGAACCGAAATGCTTTACGCGCGATCCCGCGTGCTGCTCGAGGCTCGGGCCGCCGGCTTGCCGTACGTGTTGGATGGCGCCTTCAGCAACATCCGCGATCTCGATGCGTTTCGGGCTGACTGCAGCCTGTCGAAACGGCTCGGCTACGATGGCCGCACGTTGATCCATCCCGGTCAGGTGTCCGTTGCACGCGATGGCTATAGGTTGAGCGAAACGCAACTGGCGCACTACCGCCGGGTCTTAGAGGCGTTTGAGGCTGCACAGGCGCGTGGCGAGGCATCGATCCAGGTCGACGGCAAGCTTATCGACTACGCCATGTACAAGCAGGCCGTCTCAGCCCTCGGGCGTGCCGATCGCTCGTAGGATGGTGCCGCCGGGCGGCCGGGCGAAGCAGCGGGATGGTTCCAGCTCATACTGAAACGCTATAAAACCGAGCGGAATTCGTCGCTCAACGCATATTGGCGACTGCGACCGGGGTCAATGATCGATCAAGGCAGGTCCTCCTGCTCTTGGCCTGCGGCATCAACCTGTTCAACATGCGAGCGGCTCTTGCCGCGTTCGATAGCGCTACTTCGCCAGGGGGTTGGGCCTGATCTGGAAATGCACGGCAAGTGGCCGCGTGCCTTTGCCACCTTCCTTGAGCCACGGTGTGCGGTCGCCGCTGGCTGTCCATAGGCCGCGGCCCTTCCAGCCCGCGGTCGGATCGTCGATCCGTCCGTCCAGACCCTTGAAGTACGATCCCAGAGGATAGGCAATCCGCAATAGGATCATTTTACCATCCTTGAACGCGATCAGCCCGTCATTCAGGTTGCCGGTCGATATCGGCACGTCATTGCCCAGTCCGAACGTGTTATGCTGGTCGACCCAGGTGTAGTAGCTCGACTCAGCACTGTTCTCGCCGATGCCTTTAAAGCCAGGTCCGGGATATCGATGGAAGGTCCAGCCCTCGGGGCAGTGGTTTCCGATGGCTTTGGGCCCATTGAGCGGACCTTTGCACCGCTCGCGATCGAAGCTTGCCAAGTGCCCGCTGGAGGTTGAGACCCAAATCACACCTTTGGAATCGATATCCCCACCGCGGATGCCGAAACCCGGCGCCGGCACATGATAAATCTCCGACAGCGCCGTATGAGGTGGATTTTTTCCCGGATCAATCCTGAGCACCGCCGGCGGTCCGCCGAACACGCCGACTGTGAACCAGACCGATCCGTCGATGGGACTTGGCATCACCGCATAGGGGCCGGAGCCGGCGTTGATGAACGTGTCGGCTTCATCACGCTTGCCGTTGCCGTTGGTATCGGCCACGAACCTAGTCCAGCCTTGGGACTTGGCTGCATCGCCCGTCGCCAAGAACAGCTTGGTATCGAGCCAGCCGGCAACGCTGCGGCCCCCGCTGGTCCACAACGTGTTGTTGGCGTCATAACCGAACTGCAAATGATGGGTGCCGAAACAGGTGTCGACGAACGTGTACTGTTTGGTTTTCGGATCGTAGACCGCCAGCTGCCGGCTGCTGTTGTCGAGGGGCGCCAATTTGGCGGAGGGATGGTCGGAACCTGTTTTGCAAAATGTCGGATTGCTGCGGCCGCGCACGCTGGCCGCTAGCCACAGCCGTCCATCTTGATCGAACATGGAGTTGTGATTGTTGACCCGGGTATCCCACAGTTTTTCACGTCCATAGTAGGGTGACGGCTCCAGCAGTTTATCGCTGGCCGCGTGCCCCGCTCCCAGTGACTCGGGCATGTCCGGATCGCGCACCGGCGCCTTATAGACCCACGCCTTATGGGTTTTGGGGTCCAGAACCGGCAATTCGTCCGTTGAATATTCCGGCGATCCCCATAAGGGTCCGTAGGCGTTGACGGTCGGCTTGCGACGATCCGTCGAGATCAGGTCGTGCAGGTATTTCTTTGGGCTGCCCCATGCCCACCAGGTCACCACGATGTTGCGCTCTTCGCCGGCCGGCCGGGGCGGCTTGGCGAAGGGCAATTCTCCATTGGCAATTCGGTCGGTCCAATCGGCGTAATGCTTAATTGGGACCATGTTCCAGCGGCCCAGCTGGTTCACCATGCCCTGACCGTATTGCCCCGACTGGATGCGGCGGATCCATGCCTCCTCTGAGGATGCAAACCTGCCGAGCCCGGCTGGAAGCGTGCGCGTTGATTCCTGGCCGAGTTGGTGGCATCCGACACAACCGATGTTCTTTACCCGCTTGAGATAGTCGGACAGCTTGAATTTTGCTGGAATGTCGGTGCTGCCGCCGAACTGATCCCGACGGGGAATGTTCAGCATCGCATACCAGTAGATCGCGGGATAGTAATGTGCCGCTGATTTCGCGTCGGGCGCCGGGACCGCGGTCAGGTCAAGTGGTCGTCCCGGTACGCCGCGCACCTTGGGTGAATCAACCAGACCATAGCCGCGCACCCAGACCTGGTAGTTGGCGTTCGGCAGGTCCGGGATTACATAGCGGCCCTCGTCATCCGTCACGACGATCCTGGCAAACCGAGTGGGCAGCTCGGTGGTTTCGGCGATCACCCAGACACCGGCCTCGGCGCCATTGGGGCCGCTGACCACGCCACCGATATCATCTTGATCGATCGCTACCAGTTGTTGCGCGGCCGCCAGCTCGACCGGACCGGGCGCGGCGAACATCATCAGCGCCGCCACACAGCCGAACATCATGGCTCGCCGTCGCCCAATCATCGCCGTGTCCTTCCCAAACGCTATATTGCATGATGTGCCCTATTGCATGATCGGTCATGTCACACTGCGAGACGGCCGCGCCGGCACCGACGCTTGGCCGCCCGAAAGCGAAGCCAGCGTCGGGCGCGACTTGCCCTCCTCACGTCATCATGGGGCGCATTTAGCGTCCCAAGGCCTTGCGCGCACCCTCGACCACGTCTTTGGGCGAGGCATACATGCGGGTGATGAGTTGAGCCACCTCGGGGCCGGTTTTCGGGTTGATGTCTAGCCGCGATTTCTTGGCCTCAGCCAAGAATTCCGGATCCTTCATGGTCTTGTCGAAGGCCGCGCGCAGTATGGCTACCCGGGCCGCTGGCGTGGTGGGCGGCGCGACGAACGGGCGGTGAAACTCCTGTTGTGCCAGGATCAGCTCGGCAACCTCCCGGTTCTTACCCGTCACGTATTTCCAGATCGATGGCACACCGATCTTGGTCAGTTCGGGATGCGGCTTGATCGCTGCCTGCACCAACATGTGAGTGAGTTTGGTATTGTACCAGTCGGGACGCTGGGACCTGAAGGAGGCGGCATCGAAACCGCATATCCCGTCAAGCTCACCGCGCTCCATCGCGAGCACAACGCGCGAACTCGATTTATAGCCATTGACGATCTTGAACTTTGTGCCCGCCAAGTTGTTGAGCATTTCAGCATAGTCGGTGGTCGAGCTGCCGGGGGAGTTGCCACCCATTTGCGCTTCCATCTTCTGAGCGTCTTCGAATGACTTCACCTTGGATGTGTGAAACGTGACGCAAAGGCGGGTCCCGGCATTGGCGACACCGATGATCTCAAACTTGGGTGGATCGAAGCGAAACTTTTTCTTTGAATTGATCAGGGGCTCGACAATCGCACCGGGAAAGATGATGCCGATCGTGGTTCCGTCCTTGGGCGCAATGTTGAAAAGATACTCGGCTGCCTTCATGCTGCCCGCGCCGGGCATATTTTTGGCGATCACGTTGGGCAGGCCTGGGATGTGCTTGCTGATGTGCCGACCGATGGTGCGACCGTAGCGATCATAACCGCCGCCACTGCCGGAACCGATGATGATCGTTATGGTTTTGCCGGCGTAAAAGTCGGCGGCAACCGCGGTCAGCGGGGAGAAGAGGCCGAACACAATCAGCATCACCGCCGGTAGTCGACACACGAATGCTCCGTATACCATCAAGCGTCCTCCAAATTGTTCATTATAGCAGGGTCAGCTTATCAGGCCGATGGGGGATGAAAAGTCCTATTTCAGCCGCGCCTGATGCAAAGAGCGTGCTGCGAAGCCAATGCCTCGCGCTTGCCGCTCATGCAGCGCGGATGCGTTTTGGTGAGTAGGTTGCAGCGGCCGGGCGGTCGGTGTTCGATGGGCGGTGACATGGGTGCGGCCTGGCACGGCGGCGGAGCAGTCGAGGGGTCGCAGTCGGTTGCTTGCCGCCGCGATGCTCGGCCATGCGATGGAACCGATGCGAAGGATCTTGCACGCCGGGCCGGCAGCGGCATGACTTCGAACGGAAAGCTGAAAGCAGCGTAACGCTGAGGACCGCGCGTACGGATGGTCAACAAGCTTGCAGGATTGGCCTTGCTCTCGATGCACTTTGCGACCAGTGCATTGGCAAGACCACGACCGCGTCCACGACGTTTGCAGGATCGATTGCAGATGCTGCCAAGCGAGCATGTGCCGCTCCAGGACGACGTTGTCATTCATTGGAACAACGAGCAGGTTCCCTTCATCGAGGCGACGCACGACGACGATCTGGCTGTCGCACTCGGCATGGTGCACGCCCACTTGCGGCTCGGACAGATGGAGATCATGCGCCGACTTTCACAGGGGCGGCTGTCAGAATCGATCGGCCCGATCGCACTGGATTTTGACCACGTGCTGCGCATTTTGAATTTTGGTCGCGCCGTGCCGGAAATCCTCGATCTCATGCCAGCCGATACAAGGCGTTGGCTCGAACGCTTTGTCGACGGCATCAATCATTACCTTCAACAGGCCCGCGAGCTGCCGCACGAGTTCGCCATCCTGGGGTTGGCGCGCGCACCATGGAGCGTTGCCGATATCGTGACCATCGGCCGTCTGGTGGCGGCGGACGTGAATTGGGTCGTCTGGTTTCAACTGCTCAAATTGCGGCGGCGGCGGGATTGGCCGCAGCTGTGGCGCCACCTCTCGGACCGCGATGCCGCGTGTCCACCAGGCAGCGGCGGTGCCCCCGGCTCAGAAGCTTATCTGATCGACGCCCTGGGTCTTTCGGCGCATTGGGCAAGCAATTCGATCGCCGTGTCCAAAGCGCGGAGTGCAACGGGAAGCGCACTGATCGCCAACGATCCGCACCTTGGCATTCATCTTCCTGGACCGTGGTTTATCGCCGGCTTGAAATCCCCAAACCATCATGCGGTGGGCCTGATGGCACCCGCGCTGCCATTCATTGCGCTTGGCCGCAACCGATGGATTGCGTGGGGCGGCACCAATCTGCACGCCGCGAGCAGCGACTTTTATGATATCGGCGATCTCGAGGCCGGTGAAATCACCGAGCGCTCCGAGCGGATCAAGGTGCGCTGGTGGCCCGATCGCACCGTCAAGGTACGCGAGACGCCACTCGGTCCCATTGTTTCGGATGCTCGTATACTGGGGCTCGATCCCAAAAAACCAATTGCCCTGCGATGGATGGGGCATCGGCCGAGCGACGAATTCACCGCCATGCTCAAGCTCAATCAGGCGCGCAATTGGCAAGACTTCCGTTCCGCGATCGACGGCCTGGCGGTTCCGGGTCAGTTTATGACCTACGCAGATGTGGACGGCCAGGTTGGGCGGGCCATGGCCGTGTGCCTGCCAACGCGACGGCAGCCGCGGCTTGAGCGCCTGGTGCTCAACAGCGGGCAGACATCGCATTGGCACAGGCTCGTCACCGGGTCTGATCTGCCGACAGAGTTCGATCCCAAGGACGGGATCGTCGTGTCAGCCAACGAGCGCCCGGCGATAGCCGATGTCGTCATCGGCTATTTCTTCTCGCCTCCGGACCGACGGCGGCGGCTGCTGCAGTTGACCAATGCTCAATCGCAGATCAGCGTGGACAGCCTCGCGGCGGCTATCAATGATGTTTATGGCAAGACGTCCGATGCGCTGGGCCGACACTTCGTGAAAATGCTCCGCCATGAGCATGCTGCGTCCGAGGAGAAGGCGGGCGATCGCGACGCGACGCGGAGATTTGCCCGCGACCGCGAACACCAGCTGCTCACCAGCCTCGCGGCGTGGGATGGTCACTATCATGCCACGTCCCGTGGCGCTTTAGCGTTCGAGCTCGTGCTCAATTACTTTGTCAAGGGCTACCTCGCAAACAGTCAGGTCCGTGCCTATTGGTCCGCGTGGAAGCCGCGCTCCGTGCTGTTGAGCGAGATCGCAGGTGGCGATCCCGGCCCCATCCTGTTGGCGCTCAGGCGTGCGATCCGGCAGTCATCGCGAGCCTTCCGCAGATATATGGATTGGGGCGGCATGCATCGCTTGCGGTTGGCGCATCCCTTCGGCCAGGTGCCGATGTTCGGCGGCCGGTATCGGTTTTACGATGTTGCCGCTGATGGTGGTTGCGAAACCGTCTACCAGACCGCTCATCGGTTGACATCACAACGCCATGCTATCGTTTTTGGCGCGGGCGCCCGGCATATTTCCGACCTGTCCGATCCGGACAAAAACGACTTTGTCTTGCTGGGCGGACAAGACGGTTGGCTGGGCGCGGAAAACTATGTCGATCAGGTGCGCCTGTGGCAGCGGGGCGCCTATATCCGCGTGCCGCTGGAGCCAGGCTCGATCAGGGCTCAGTTCGCCCACCGCACGCAACTGAGCGCTCCGGTTCGCGAACCCGGTGCGAGAAATAGGGACGTTTGATGGTGACATGCTCGCAGCGATGCCATTTTTGAGTGCGTGCGCACGCTGGCATATGTGGCAGCAAGCTCTGCGGCGGCCGGCGGCGACGCAGTACGGCGAGCTGATGCGTTTGGTGCGGGCTGCCGAGTCAACGCGGTTCGGCCGCGATCATCGCTTTTGCGAAATCAAGAGCGTGTCCGATTATCAAGAGCAGGTCCCATTGCGTCGCTATGAAGACTTTTGGCGCGACTATTGGCAGGCGGACTTTCCGGTGCTCACGCATTGTACTTGGCCCGGCAAGATCCCGTATTTCGCCTTGACGTCGGGGACCACGACGGGGAGCTCAAAGTACATACCCGTGTCGCGGGAGATGCTGCACGCAAACTTGAAGGCTGCCTGGAGCATTCTGATGTTCCACCTGCTCAATCGGCCCGATAGCCAGGTCGTTGGCGGCAAGGGTCTGATCCTTGGTGGCAGCACGGATCTTCATCGAGAAGCGGACGACGTTTACTCGGGCGATTTAAGCGGTATCGAAGCCAATGAAGTGCCGTGGTGGGCGATGCCCTATTCGTTTCCCCCGCGAGAGCTTGCGCAGCTGACCGATTGGGGCGAGAAAATCGATAGGATCGCGCGCCTATCGCTTGAGCACGACATCCGCGCCATCACCGGCACCCCCAACTGGCTGCTGATCTTTTTCGACAAGCTGGCGGAACTTCAGCCCGGTGCTGGGCCGGAATTGGTCAATTATTATCCCCGGCTGGAGCTGCTGGTGCACGGCGGGATCGATTTTAAACCCTACGCCAAACGCTTTTCTGAGCTGTTGGCCGGCAACCGGGCCGAGCTGCGCGAGGTCTATCCGGCCAGCGAAGCCTTCATCGCCATCGCGGATCGCGGACCCGGGCAGGGCTTACGGCTGATCGTTGATCATGGTGTGTTTTATGAATTTGTGCCGTCCGGCGAGCTTGACGCGTCCTGCCCGACCAGGCATTGGCTCGGCAATGTGGAAGTCGGGGTCGATTATGCCGTGACGCTCAGCACCTGTGCCGGTGCCTGGGCCTACATCTTGGGTGACACGGTCAAATTCGTCGAGCTTGATCCGCCGCGCATCGTCATCACCGGCAGGACATCATATGTGCTCTCCGCTTTTGGCGAGCATTTATTGGACTCAGAGATAGAGTTGGCCGTGGCGGCGGCGGCCGACGCGATCGATGCCGCGGTTGTCGATTTCAGTGTCGCTGCCGAATTTCCGAGCGGCGCCGGGAGCAAGGGGCGCCATCACTTTGTCATCGAATTTGTCGAGCAATTGCCGAGCTATGATCGCCTGGCTGCATTTCGCGATGAACTCGACCACCAACTGGATCGACAGAATGCCGATTATAGGGTCCATCGCGCTGGCGGCTATGGGCTACAACCACCGCTGATCGAGGCGGTGGCACCCGGAACGTTTGGATCGTGGATGAAGAGCCGAGGCCGGCTCGGCGGACAGCACAAGGTGCCACGGATCATCAACGATCGCCAACTGTTCGACCATCTCATCAGGTTTTTGCAGCAAAGCCGCGTCCCACGGCGCCGATGGGATGGCCAGGCAGGCGCGGGCCGCTAGAGCAACATTAAGGGCGATCATCATCGTGCCTCAAATCGGAACCGGCTTTTCGATTGCAATTTAAGGCATGATGATCGAGCCAATCGTACGCTGTTGCGAGCGACCAGGTAGAGGAGCGGGCCGGCGCGGCAGATCCGCCAATGGCGGACATGGACGGACCCGAACCGCTCACCGTTCCGCGTTCGCTCGCACGCTGGACAGGACCCCCAGAACACGCTAATAAATCCGCCGAAATGCCCGGCTTTACGGCTTTTGCGGGGGTAGTTCATTTGCGGGTGTAGTTCAGTGGTAGAACGCGAGCTTCCCAAGCTCGATGTCGTGGGTTCGATCCCCATCGCCCGCTCCACCGGACTTTCGGGTCCGCTCCGTCTGCCCGGTGGGTGTTTGGCCTAACGACCCTGCTGGTCGTCGGCGAGCGCCGGGGCGTGGTCGGCGCCATTTCGTTCGCGAAAGATCAGGCGTCGATCATGGTCGACGCGGCTCGATTGCCGTCGCCAACGACTTGCGCTTGAACACAACCGCCGACGATGCCTTTAATCCGTTGACTTGCCATTTGATCTCGTTGGACGTGATGAACTTGATGGTGCCGTCCAGCCACTGGCGCCTACCGCTCGGCGAGCCGACCCGGGATAGCGCGCTATAATTGACGCCGAAGCGGACATGTCCGTTCGGGATCACCGTGGACCAGGTCACCTCTCCGTCTCCCACGCAGTCATCACCGTCGACCTTGGTGGCCGTCAGGCGATTGCCATGACGGGTGATGTCGACCGTCTCATCTAAGCGGACGATGGCTCCGTGGGCATCAAAACAACGGTAACCGTAGCCAACCCAATATCCCGTGTAGGCGTCCAAGTTGTCCGCGAACGCGGACGTGCTTGTCGCGATGAGAAAGATACTGACAAGGATACGCATCATGTTCAGCCTCCCCGCTCGACGTGCGCTGCGTTTTACCGAACACGCCTTCGAACAGAGGTCCCGGCGGCGGCGCAGTTGATCGGCGCGTGCGCGTGCTGACGAGCGGCGGTCGTGCGCGCTGCTCCTGTGTCCGACCATGGCGCTCATTGTCCATGAGAGCCATCGCATATGGCTCATTGTCCATGAGAGCCATCGCATATGGCTCATTGCGGTGCCGATCACTCTGGTGACCCGCAACCGACCGGGTCGTAAGCCATGCGCGTCGCCCAAGGTATTCCCTATGGAACAGGGGCGCCCCGTGAAGGGTGCTGCTGTGGTGTTATGCAATTGATGTGGTAAGGTCATCAAATGGTGGCGTGATCACCGCTGATTTTCGCCTGAAAGCGCAAGCCAGCCATTGGAAACAGTGCGTTGCACCGCGTGGACCTGACGGCACCCGAGTTTAAGCGCAATCCTTTTGCATTTTATGCACGGCTTCGCGAGATCGAGCCGGTTTGTAAGGTCGATACGCCGTATCTCGGCAAGCTGTGGCTCGTCACGCGCTATGAGGATGTCGCCGCCTGCCTCAAGGATGCCCACGCCTTCGTAAAAGACCCGCGAAATGCCGGCCTGAACAACCGAAAGGCCATGCCCTGGTGGCTGCCTCGGAGCATTCGCGCCCTTGAGCAAAATATGATCGATACCGATGACCCGGATCATCGGCGGCTGCGGGCGCTCGTCAGCAAGGCCTTCACGCGGTGCCGCATCGATGCCTTGAGGGACCGCGTTGACCAGATGGCATCGCGTTTGATCGATCAGCTGCCGGCCAGTGGCACGGTCGATCTCGTCGCCTCCTACGCTGTGCCGCTGCCGTTGACGGTGATCTGCGAGTTGCTCGGCGTGCCGGTGGCTGATCAGGCCAAGGTCCACAGATGGTCGGCGTCGATCCTGGCGACCACGTCGCAGCTCAAGACGCTGCGATCGGTGCCGCATATCTTCGCATTCATAAGCTATCTGAAGCGGTTATTTGCGGCACGTCGCGCCGAGCCGAAGGCCGATTTGATCACCGAGCTCGTCCAGGTTGAGGACCAAGGCGAGCGGCTGAGCGAGCAGGAATTGATCGCCATGGTTATCGTGCTGATCATCGCCGGTCACGAGACCACGACCAATCTGATCGGCTCTGGCGTGCTCGCGCTCCTGGAGGCGCCGGAACAGAGACAACGCCTGATGCAGCAGCCTGCGCTGATGCCGAGCGCCGTCGAGGAGCTGTTGCGTTTCACCGCACCGGTCGAGACCGCGACCGAACGCTACGCATCTCGCACACTTGAGCTGTGTGGCGCTCCCATCGAGCGGGGTGATCTGGTGTTGGCGGCGATCGCGTCGGCCAATCGTGATCCCGCTCAGTTTGCCGATCCAGATCGTCTGGATCTGGTCCGCAGTCCCAATCCACATGTCGGCTTTGGCGACGGCCCGCATTTCTGCTTGGGCTATCAGCTGGCCCGCATGGAAGCCGGGGTCGCATTTGCCCGCTTGTTCGAGCGGTATCCGCAGATGCAACTCGCGGTGCCGCGAGAGAGCCTTCGATGGCGCCGCGCCCCGGTGGTGCGGGGGCTGGCGGCGCTCCCGGTCACGCTCGTGCCGGCATAGCTGGTGCGGCAGATGGCGTGCCGTCACGTGTGATCACGCGAAAACGCGGTATTGGGATCACCGGCGTCGATTTGGTGCTGCAGGCTGCCATGACATCGTGGTAACCGTGGTTGATGGCTAACGCTTGCAAGCTTTTGGATGCGCCGGGCCGGCGTAGCGTGCCCTGGCAAGGGCTGCGTCCAAACCGGTCGCCGGCGGTGCCGAAGGCGGAAACGGGGGGGCACGTTAATGCCCGATCAAGAGATCCTGGTGATCGGCGGCGGGTTTGCTGGCCTTTGGGCGGCGCTCGGTGCCGCGCGCGGGCTGGATGCGCTTGGCGGCGAAGCCGCAGGCATCGGCGTGACCCTGCTCAATCGTGATCGTTGGCACGCGATCCGCGTGCGCAATTACGAAGCGGAGCTTGGCCAATGCCGCATCGCGTTGGAACCGTTGCTGACGCCTGTGGGCATCAAGCTGGTGGTGGGCGCGGCGACGTCGATCGATTTTGAGCGGCGGCTTGTTACGACGGATGATGACAGCGGCCGCCATGACCTGCGCTATGATCGGCTGATCTTGGCCGCCGGCAGCCGGCTACGACGCCCGCCGATCCCTGGGCTCGCAACGCACGCGTGGTCGATCGATACCTGGGCGGAAGCAGCCGCTCTCGATCGCCATCTCAAATCGCTTGCGACGCGTGCGCTTTCAGCCGGCCAGGTGGCGCTGGTCGTGGGCGCCGGGTTGACCGGAATCGAGCTGGCCTGTGAGTTGCCGGAGCGCATGCGGCAGGCCGGCATCGCCAACCCGACCGTGATCTTGGCCGATCACGAGCCCCATGTCGGATCCGGCATGGGGGCCGACGCCCAGCAGGTCATCACCAAGGCGCTCGCTGCATTGGGAGTGGTTGCGCGAACGGGCATCCGCATCGCCGCCGTGGACGCGGGCGGCGTCGCGCTTGACGACGGCACCAAGATTGAGGCGGCCACCGTGATTTGGACCGCGGGGATGGAGGCCGCTTCGCTGGCCGGCATGGTGCCCGTGGCGCGGGATGATCTGGGCCGCATTTCGGTCGATCCGGCCTTGCGTGTGCACGGTGTCGACGGGGTGTTTGCCGCCGGCGATATTGCGGCGGCGCCGTTGGCGGACGGGCGCACGACGGTGATGTCCTGCCAGCACGCTCGACCGATGGGTCGGTTTGCTGGTTGGAATGCGGTTGCCGAACTCACTGGGCGACCTATGCAGGCGCTGTCGCTGGGTGCTTACGTGACCTGTCTCGACTTGGGACCTTGGGGTGCCGTCTACACGACCGGTTGGGATCGGCAGGTCAGCTTGCATGGTGCTGACGCCAAAGCGATCAAGATGACGATCAATCGCGACCGCATCTATCCGCCGCGCAGCGGTCGGCGCTGTGACCTGCTCGCGGCAGCGGCGCCGATTGTGCAAGCCGCCCCGGTCGTGCCCAGCGACGGCACGCCGTGACGGCGGCGCTAGAGCAACCTGCCTTTAATCGGTATCGGAACGATCCCGATTAAAGGCGCGATGATCTAGCGCAGCTGCATTCCTGCACAGCCACCGCACCGGTCGCCTTCGGCCAAGGCCGGGCCACCCCTTCACCTTAACCGTGAACGACGGGTAAGACGGCGCGTCACTGTGAAAATGGTGTCCTGCCCTGAGGCCGGAGAACCTCCGTGGCGACCGGGCCAGCAATGGCCGGTGGCAGGCGGCTTGCAGACGCATCCGATTGAGGCTGTGGAAAATCTGGAAAAGTCGGGCGCTGGCGGGTCGCGAGCCCTGATGGCGCCGAACGAGCGGTGATTCGGCGTCGGGCATCGATCGTCTGAAGCCAGTGCAAGCCACAAAAAAACCTAGCTTTTTTGCAGTATCGGCGTTTTTGTGGCGAAGCGATCAGTAATGCCTTGGTAATTTTCTGGCCGATGTATTATTGATATGGGTCAAGCTGCTAATGACCTAGCTGCGAGATGCTTTTCAAGCGGTGGAGAACACAACGGAATTGCGCTTGGTGCGCAGATTTGGGTGAAGTGTCAGGGGGTTGTGGAAAGTGCGGTGAAGTCCGACTGGCGGGCGCGCGTGATCGGTCGAGAGGATCGCGGAGGCACGCTGTGAGCAGCGGGCTGCATGACCCCGTCTCCACACGTAAATCTGATCCATTGGTGAAGATTGCGCGTTTGTGATTGGTGTTAAGGACGTGATTGGAGCCCGGCGGCGGGGCTTAAACGCTTAGCGAGACGTGCAGGCGGTCAGTGCCGGAGTGGTGGGAATCTTGTGAGTAGGGTGTGTGATGCGTTTGGATATTGGCGCTCCCAGGGGAGATGCAGCCGGCCCAGCCATAAAGGGTGGACCATCCGATATTGCAGTCGGTCCGAAGCAGCGGGTGGTGAGGGCTGGCGAGTATATTTATCGCGAAGGTGACCAGCGGGACTTTGTTTACCGAGTGGACAAGGGTGCGGTCGCCGTGTTTGAGAAACACGTCGGCCGGCCCAATAGCACCGTAGAGTTGGCCGCCGAGGGCGACTTCGTCGGACTGGGGTCGTTCGAGGAGCACTACGACAACGCCCGCGCGATTGTGAACTCGACGATCAGCTGCTTGGAGCGGCACGAGTTCATGGAGCGGGCGGAATGCGATCCCGTGCTCCGCAAGAAGCAAAGCGATGCCGCGGAGCGTGAGTTCGAGCACTTGAAGGCGCGCGCGGTCGGACCGCGACGCTCGACATTGGTTGAATGCGTGGCCGCTTTCCTGGTGTCGGTTTCCCGTCAGAATGCCCATGAGGGGCGTGATCCGGCCGTCATCACCGATTCGCTCAAGTGTGGCGTCGTCGCCAACTTGTTGGGCGTGGACATCGACAGCTTGGCGCTCGCGCTGGTGGAGCTGCAGAATAGGGGCTTGATCGCGATCGGCGATCATGGCTGCGTTCAGTTGACAGCGATGGACGGGCTCGAGCGGTTGGCAGATGGCCTCGATCTGCCGGTCGTTCAGGCATGTGAGGCGAGGAACGTGGCCTAACCGGCTGATGCGACCGGAGCTGCACATGCCGCTCGTGCGCGTGGGTGCGTCGATCGTCAGCAAATGGATCAGGGATGGGTGAGCTGGCGCGGGTGAGCTGGTGCGGGCATTGTTGTCAGCCTGCTCCGCCGTGAGGTCGCCTCGGCCCCCCAACGGACCCTGGCCCCCGAGGAATGCAGCCCCCTAGGACCCTGCCCCCGAGGACCCTGGCCCCGAGGATCAAAGCATGGATCTGGACCAGCCCGCCATCGCGCGCTAGCCTTTGGAGCTGGCGATTTGGTGATTGCGGGCGGTGGTGGCGCGATACGTTTGACGGCTAGATCATCGCGCCTTAAATCGGCATCGTTCCGATTCCGATTAAAGGCAGGTTGCTCTAGCGTTTGCTGCAAGTCCTGCGGTCGCGGGACCGACGCCTGCCCGCTGTGCAACCGTGGAGCGCGCGCATCATGGCAGTGAGATCGGTTCCATTGAGCGCCCACATCGGCGCCGAAATCACCGGCGTCGATCTGTCGGTGGACCTGGATCACGCCACCCGGCGCAACCTCTATGCGCTCTGGCTTCAGCACTTGGTGCTGGTTTTCCGCGACCAGAAGCTCACTCAGCAGCAACTGCTCGATGCAACGGGCAACTTCGGTCCGTTAGCGAAATCCAACCGCAAGCCGGCCTACCGGCCGCCCGGCTATGCGCAGCTGCTCGACGGCATCATGCTGATCTCCAACATCCGCGAGAACGGCGTCGCCATCGGTAATCTCCCGGACGGTGAGATCTGGTTTCACCACGACATGCTGCACGTGGAGATTCCGCACAAAGGCACCTGTCTTTATGCGGTGGAGGTTCCTTCACGCGGTGGACATACGCGTTTTGCCAACTGCTATGTGGCTTATGACACGTTGGCACCGGACTTGAGGAACCGGCTGGAGGGCAAGCGGGCCTTGCATAGTTATACGCTTGGCGAGGCCAAGCGCGGTGATGGCACCGGCGTAGCGCAGGTCAATACCGCCCGCCATCCAGTGTTCCGCACGCATGAAGAGACGGGGCGCAAAGCGGTCTATGTCAATCGACTGATGACTGAAGCGATCGAGGGCCTGGCGGCGGAGGAAAGCCAGCAGCTGCTGGAGGCCGTGTGCGCACATTCCGAGAACCCAACCTGGATTTACGAACATGTCTGGCGTGCAAACGATCTGCTGGTGTGGGATAATCGCTGTTCAATGCATGCCCGCACGGATTTTTCGGCGCACGAGCGGCGGCTGATGCTGCGCACCACCATCGGCACCGATGTGCGGCCGACGTAATCCAGTCCGGCTGGGGGCCGGCGGTAAGGCTGGTGGATCGGCTCCACCAAATGCGCATGAAATCCCGTTTCGCCAGAGACCGGTTCCAGCGAACACCGACGCGCTATAAGGGAGCCCGGTCACGGGAATGACCAAACACCAGACGCTGATAAACCAACCCAATGCCGATCAGCACGACACCCAAGCAAATGAAGGAGAGCGCTCGCCACAGCCCTTGGACGTCGTCCAAGTCAATCAAACCAACTTTGATCACCGTTATGGCAAGCAGGACACCGGATGCTGCGCGTGCGGGCAGTGATGCGCGCAGCAGGCCGTAGGCCAAGAACACGATGCTCAGCGCGAGCCAAGCAACGGTGTAGACCCACAGCTCAGCGCTGGTGGCGCCGAGCCAATAGACGAGCCGCTCACCCTGAAAAGCATGCCGGATCTCAAGTGTGACGTAGGCAAAGATCAGCACCAGCGCGAGCACGGCGATGCCCACAATGAAGATCGGCGGATGCAGGTTGCGATCATGACGGGCGATGTAAAGGGCCATCAAGCCCGGCAACAGGTAGGCTGGAACCAAGCTTGACAGGGGCACGCCGCCGAGCACGCGCTCGCTGGCTTGAAACAGGGGATTGTACGCGATGCCCAGCCCAAGCACGACCAGCACGGCGGCGAGCGCGGCACCCAAGAGGGCCGCGACATTCAGCACGGGGCTACTTCGGACGGTTCCAAGGCGTTGCAACACATGGGTGAATCCCAATGCGAGCAGTGCCAAAAGCCCAACCTCGACATGCGTGGAGGTGGGCAGATAGAACTCTCGACCGTAAAGCCAGTGGCGCAACTGCCAAAATGCCAGGAGTGCGGCGAAGAGGACGGCGAGCGCCTCCATCAGTCGGCTCGGCCCATCATCGGATCTTGCCCGCAAAAGGTCGGCTGACAACCAGAACGAAACGGCGGGAACACCGTATCCGAGCAGCAGCCAATTGAGAATTGGCCACGTTCCGACGTCGGCGCCCATGATGCGGGGGTCCCAGATGACGCGCGCCAGAACGACCAGACCCAGGGCACCGGCGGCGTAGCGTAGGGTCGAAATATCCTTGCGGGTGGCGACGTAGGACGTACCCAGCGCCGCCAGCGCAAAGGCGACGGTGAGGTATCCGCGCTGCAGGCCAGCGACCAGCGCGATAGACAATGCGGCGATCGCGGCGGCCGCAAAGGCGCCCGTCGGCAGGCGGGCGGCAAGGTTGGCGTCGGCGGGCTCATTGCGTTGAAACGCATTCGCGGCCCAAGCAAAGATCAGCGCAAGGCCGGCCGCGATCGCGGTGAAGCTGATGGCGGTGCCGAATTGCGTAATGCGCAAGTAAGCGATGATGAGCGCAAGCAGCGGTGTCGCCGTTGCCGCCAGCGCGTAAAATCCAGCCGTCGCTGCATGCAGCGCGCCCGGCCGGTCGAGCCGCCACCAGGCAATGGCTAACGTCGCAGCCGAGGCGCCGACGCCGAAAACCGCGAAAGCCGTCACCATGTCCGGGAACCGCAACACGTTGGCGACGCCGGGCCAAAACGCTGATGGATGAGGCCCGGCGATCCCGGGCCATGCGGCCAGCGCGGTAAGTGCGATGGCGCCACCGATGCTGGCGGCCGCGGCTACCGGTACGGAGATGGCGGCGGTCACCAGCAACACACCGACCATGAGACAGGCAAAAATCAGCCAGCTGCTGAACCAACCAGGGAGCAGGGGCACGAGCAGGATGATCACGGCCAGAAGGCCAAGCGCCGTGAGGCTGAGCACCGCTACCCCATCTGGAGCGGTGGCGGAGGGCTGCTGGCTTTCACCGCGGCCGAGATCCGGTTCGATTCCGAGCAAAGCCGCGGCCAACCCGGTTTGCAGCAACGTATGCAACATGGCCGCCTGCAGCCACACATTTACCGTTTGAAATTCTTGACGTTCGCCGGTCATCGCCGGGGCCCAGCTGAATGCAAGGTCGGCGAAGGTCTTAATCTCCAGCCCCCAACCGACGGCCCCGACGACGGTCGCGATCACCAGCCAAATCCAGTGCCGCACCCGCGCGAGCACAATGGCCGCCGCGGCGACGATGGCGAGGTAGACCACCAGCGCCCATGGATTGGGCGCGGCTGTCGACACAAGCAACGGGGTGACATAGGAGCCGGCGACGCCCAGTCCGGCCAGCATCGGACCCATCAGCGCCGCGGACAATAAAGTCGCGATCGCGATCACCCCTAGCACGACAAACGCGATGGTCGGGCCGATCAACGCGTAGACCGCGTAGGCAACGTAGCCGCTGGCGAACAGCGCGATGGTGCCTGCCGCCGTCAGGACACTGGGGATGTGGGCGGCATGCCACGCGGCTTCGTGCGTCGTTGGTGGCTGATCCGAGGGGCCGGCCGCGCGATGCTCCCTGGCGTTCATCCAGGCACCGGTAGCGATCAGAACGAAGCCGAACAGGAAGCCAAGGACGACGCGCATCAACGGCGTTATCAGGCCGGCATCGATGGCGTGTTTGACGAGAAAGATCCCACCGAGCGCCATCGCCACCCCGCCGATGTAGACCGCCCAGCGCGTGCCCAGCTGCTGCTCCAGACTTTCCGGTGCCGCTGCCGTGCCGCTCGGTGGGTGTGCGTCGAAGTCTGGTGAGGGCCAGCCGGTTGCTGGGCCAACAGGAGGAACGGCCGAAGGTGTGGCGGGTTCAGGACCCTCGACCTGCGGTGGCGGTTGCTGTTCGGGCGCTGCCTCTGGCGGTGGCTCTGGATGTTCCGTCCCGGTCGCCGGCCGCTCCGGTGGGGCCTCGGTGGGCGCGTCCGACGCCGATGGGAGCTGCTGGTCGCCTGGGCCCGGCAGGCCGCGGAGCGCGGCCACCTCATCGCGCGTGCGCTCGAGCGCCGCCTCGATGGCCGCGAACCGAGTGTTGGTTTGATCCAGGTCAGCGTGCAGCGCTTTCAGGCGACGTCTGAGCGACCACTGGACAAATGCGATCACCGGCACGCCGAGCACCAGCACGGGGATCACCAACGAAAAAATGAGTGAAAGTATGATCAACAAATAAGACTCTCCGAACCGTTGTCTGGGTCATCAGATCCCGATCTGGGCGTTTTGTCATCTCAACATGCTCAAACAGCGCCAGTTATGGCATGACCGTGGCTGCCGATCCGCTTTGGCCCGACCCATCAGGATGACCGTGGCGGGCCGATCCCGCTCGAGGCGTCGCGACCGGACGGCCAGCCGACGGCAGGCAAGCGGTCACCCGCTCACCCGCTCGCTCTTCGTGCATTCATATGCAAACTGATAATCCTGCGGCAGCCTAAACAAAAAGGCGTGTCGTTGGACAACTGTCCCCGCGCAACGGCGGCGACACTAGAGCAACCTGCCTTTCATCGGAATCGGAACGATCCCGATCAAAGGCAGAAAGTTGCCCTACACTTTAAGAGCGATCATCTTTGCGCCTTAAATCGGAACCGGCGCAATTGGAATCGGCGTTGCGGTTCCGATTTAAGGCGCGATTATCTGGCGCTCGATCAAAGCAGTCTGCACATCATGCGACGCGTGGCGATTGAGCAGTGTTCTTTATCGAAACCGGGGTGGAGCCAACGTGAAATCGACCAGCGAAATAAACTTCCCGAGGCTTTGGCGCATGAGGCTTTGGCGCATGCCACCTCTGGTAGCAGCCGTGGCCTTAGCAATGTGTTTGGCGCCGACTGAGCGCTTCGCACGACGTGGGGCGTCGATTGAATCCGACTCGGGGGCGGGATGTCTCGATATCGATCTTGGTTGACCGGCCGGACATAACGGCAGCGGCCGTAACGTGATCGTCTGGCCGGACCGTCATGGTGGCTCGAACCAACGTTGAACACCTTACCGCTAGATCTTCGTGCCTTAAAGTGTAGAGCAGGCTGCTCCAGTACCGGGCGCGGCGGGTCCCTGGGTGGCACGGCGCGTGTCGCGCTGCTTGGCAGGTCCCGGCCTTACAAAACCGATGTGGAAGCTCGCGTCGAGCCGAAGAGGCGTTGCGCTGCGTCAGATTTGCTCGCGCGCATTCCGCTTGGCCGTCCAAAAGCGCTCAGCTAGACTTTGACGCCGTAAGCAGCAAGCGTGTGAGTCGACGAAGAGAGGAGTGCCCGCGAGATGGCCGACAAGTCCTACCAGTTCATCAAGGTCGAGACCCGGGACGGAATCAGCTGGGTGACCTTGAACCGGCCAGACAAGCGCAACGCGATGAGCCCGCAGCTGCACGCGGAAATGGACGATGCGTTGGCCTATCTGGAGGATGAGCCGGACACCAAGTGCGTGGTCATTCGCGGCGCTGGGGGAAATTTCTCCGCTGGCCAAGACCTCAAGGAGTTCTTCCGCGCCAACGAGGGCAATCCCCGTCAACGCCGTCAGTCCCAGCAAAATGCTAATCGTTGGCGCTGGGAGCGGCTTTACATGTACGACAAGCCGACCATCTGCATGATCGAGGGCTATTGCGTGGGCGGCGCCTTCATGCAGCTGCTTGCCACCGACTTCGCGATCGCTGCGGAGGACGCCACGTTTTCGCTGTCGGAGGTCAACTGGGGCATCCTGCCAGGCGCGCTGGTTAGCAAGGTGGTGGCGGACGCGGTGCTCTATCGGCACGCGCTGTGGTATGCGTGTTTGGGCGAGCCGTTCGACGGTATCGAAGCGGCGCGTGTCGGCTTCGTCAATAAAGCCGTGCCGAACGATCAGCTGGAAGCGGAAACCGAGGCGCTGGCGCACAAGCTGATGGCGAAAAGTCCGCGTGTGTTACGCGCGACCAAGCAGGCGATCCGCCAGGTCCGGACCATGGACTTCGGTCAGGCCTACGATTACCTGGCGGAGAAAGGTAAGGCGATCCGGATCGGCGACGAAGAAAAGTCCTATGAGACGGGCTTGTCGCAGTTCTTGGACAGTAAGAGCTACAAACCGGTTTACGCGCCGTTCAAGCTCGGTACGCTGCTCAGCGACGAAAGCAAGAAGCGCTGATCGATCTCACGCTTGGTCGGGCGCGACGCCCGCCGTCGCGCCTTGCGCCGGAGGTGGTCCCTCGTCGTCAGCCTGCCAGATCGCGCGGCCGTGCGGCGTCGCGGCGGCGTGCGTGCGATCAGCCGTCAGCCGCCGTATTGGCGCAGGACGTGGCGGGCGAGCGCCATTTTCATGATTTCGGTCGGGCCCTCGGTGATCACCATGCTGCGCTGGTCGCGCCACATCCGTTCAATCGGAAAATCGGTGGTCAGGCCGATGCCACCGTGAATCTGCATGCAGCGGTCGGCGGCTTCATAGGACTTGGTGTCACCGAAATATTTCACCAGGTAGGCGTCGTAACGATAGTCCTCACCAGCGTCGGCCTTGGCTGCGGCGGTGTAAACCATCAAGCGCAACATGTGCAGCTCGGCAAAGGAGTCGACCAACATCCACTGCACAGACTGCCGATCCGCGAGCGGTCGACCGAAGGTGGAGCGTTGCTGGGCATAACTGGCGCCGAGTTCCAGGCAGCGCTCGATGACGCCCATGCCACGCGCGCCGTGGCGAAGCCGGCCGGCATTGATCCAGTGTTGTGCGAATTTGAAGCCTTCACCTTCCTCACCAATGCGGTTCTCTACCGGGACGCGGACATCTTCGAACGCAATCTCCCACGGCCGGTCATGCATCATCGTCGTTTGCTCGCGCAGCAGCTTGACGCCCGGCGTATCCATGTCGACGAGGAACGCCGAAATCCCTCCGCGTGAGCCCTTCTCCCGGTCTGTGGCCGCGATCACCTGAGCAAAATCAGCTTCCTTCGCGCCGGTGATGAAACGCTTTATGCCGTTGATCACGTAGTGGTCGCCATCGCGTACGGCGGTGGTGCGCATGCCGCCGGGATCGCCGCCGGCGTCAGGTTCGGTCTGCGCAAAACAGTGGTTGAGTTTGTCTTCCAAGACTGGATACAGATAGCGCTTTTTCTGCTCGTCATTCAAAAAATAGAGGATGGGGCTGACATTCGGTCCGAAAATGCTGCCGCCGCGCGAGGGCAGCGCGATCGACCGTGCCAGCTCCGACCAGACGATAACGCGCGCCAGCAGGCCGAGGCCTTGTCCGCCATACGTCTCCGGTACGTCGTAGAGCCAGAGGCCAACGTCCTTGGCTTTCTCCCTCAGCCGCGCTTGAATCTCGGGCTTGAGCTTGGGGCCATTGAGGGTGTCTTGCTCGATGGGAATCAACTCACGATCGACGAAACGGCGCACGGTGTCCTTGAGCATGCGAAGCTCTTCGGGAAGTTGATAATCCATGCTCTAATGTCCGTTGCTTGAGGTCTTCGCTTTTGATTCAGCAATGGGAATGGCGCGAACATCGACCGCGCAAACACCCTCTCCGTCGGCGCGTACAATGAGCGGGTTGATCTCAATGTCGCTGAGCGTGGAGCGGACGGAAAGATAGCAATCGCCGAGGGTCAGTGCTGCCTCGATCAAGGCGTTCACGTCTCGTGGCGGCGCGCCTCGAAAAGCGCCGAGCAGCGTCTTTCCCCTCAGTTCCGCAATCATCTCGTGGATATCGTCGCGATCGACCGGCAAAAGGCGGATGGCGACGTCTTGCAGCGCTTCCACCAGCACGCCGCCGAGGCCAAGCACTAAGAACGGCCCGAAATGCGGGTCCTGTCGCGCGCCGACAATGACCTCCAAGCCATTGACCATCTCCTGCACGAGAAAGCCCGTGACCGTTGCATGCGGAGCGTGTTCGAGAAGCCGCGTGCGCATGGCTCGGGCCGCCTCGATGACGCTCTCGGGACGGGTTAGGCCGAGCGCCACGCCGTCCACCTCGGTCTTATGCAGGGCCTGCGGTGAGATGATCTTCAGCGCCACCGGAAACCCGATCTTGGCAGCCGCTGCAGCAGCGGCTTCAGCCGTCGCCGCGGTCAAACTTCGCGGCCCTGGAATGCCGCGTTGGGCCAGCAGTTGCTCGATCGGGAGGTCCACCGGCGCGGTTGATGGCTCGGGTAGCGGCGTTAGGATCGGTTTGCGACGACGCTCGGCGTAGGTCACTAGGCCATGCATCGCATGCGCCAACTCGGGAAGCCTTTGGAGAAATGGAACGCCGGCTGAGGTCTGGAACTTGAGACCCGCCGCGTTCACGTTTTGCGACATACGGTTGTGCGCCAGCGTGGGCTTAGCGGTGGCGTCCCGCACGCGACGGAACACGGCCGGGTCGTCGCCGGCATCCTCGCTGATGGGCAATTGGCCCTGGACGGATATCAAGTCGACACCGGGATCGGCGGCGACAACCTTGCAGATCTCGCTGAAGTCCTGCAGGCGGCCGGCTAACCCGGCGCCCGTGTCGAGCGGATTTTCAGTCGCCACGCCGGGATCGATCATGGGTTTGAGCCTGGCACGGGTCGCATCGCTAAAGGCTGCCAGCTCAAGTCCAAGGCGATCGGCGTAGTCGATGAACAGGCCCTTGGCGCCGCCGGAGTAGCCCACCATCGCAACGCGGCGACCGGCGGGAAGCCGGCCAGGCGAAAATGCAAGGCAGGTCTCGATCATTTCGTCCAGCGTATCGACCCGAATGATGCCGAACTTCTTGCAGACGGCATCAAACACGCTGTCATTGCTGGCCAGCGCGCCGGTGTGGCTGGCCGCGGCCGCCTGGCCGCCGGCGGAACGGCCGATTTTGAGCATCAAGATGGGCTTGTTGGCTTCTAGCGCGCGTTCCGCCGCGGCCATCAAAGCGTCTGGACGGCGGACCCCTTCAGCCATGCAAGCTATCAGCTTGGTGCGGTCATCCTCGACCAGGAAATTGATGTAGTCGGCCATATCCAGATCGAGCTCGTTGCCGCTGGAGACGGCATAGGTGTAGCCCAGGCCACGGGCGGCGCCCTGCGCCAGCCAAAATTGAAATGTGCCACCGGATTGGAACACCACGCCCACCTGTCCAACGGTCAGACCGCGCACGCGCGGCGTCGGATAAAACAGAAGCCGCTCGGGCAGCGACACCGACCCCATGCAGTTGGGGCCGGAAATGCGCAATCCGCTGGCATCACAAATCTCACGCAGCGCCTTCGCACGCGCCGCTCCAACGTCATCACCGCCTTCACCAAATCGGGCGGCAAGAATAAGCGCGGTGCCCAAACCCGAAGCGGCACCATCGGCGACGGCAGCGACCGTCGCCTCGGCGGGAATGATGAAGATGCCGAGATCGACAGTCGTCGGCAACGACGCAAAATTGGGATAGACCGGTTGGCCCCAAAGTGACTGTTTGCGCGGATTAATTAAATAGACGTCGGCGGGAAAACCGGCGTGCGCCAAGTTGTCGAAAATGCCCTTTGACCAGCCACCACCGCCCGTATCAGAGGCGCCGACGATGGCAACTGACTTGGGCCGAAAAAATGAGGTGGCGGATCGGAACACTGGTATTCCTCGCTGGTCAATCGATGCCCCTGTCAGGACCGGTTGTGCTGCAACGGCGACCGGCATCCTTAGCGTTGCGAACCAAGGCCATTGCGAGCGCGTTCTGTCCCGTGGCCTCAATAGTTTACGAGGTGTAAAGGGCGGCGTGACAGGTCGCGCACTGGCGAAGCGGAACGGTTGATCGCCCAACGACGATCGCCTTGAGATAAGCGGCAAGGAGTGTCACGTCAGCGCCTGTGGCTGTCAACCGTCAGTCGTCGCGGTTCGCCGCGAGACGCTTGTGCCAGGTCGTTCGATGCCGGCTCGTCAGCTCTCGCGTCGCCGCGCCGGTCGATTGTTGCGGTCGGCGCCGGTCAAATATTTGACCAAATCGCCGGGGCCATGGGCTTGCTGAGTGGGCGATGGCATGCCAGCATCACATCGGGCGGGAAGAGCCGGTTGCGCATAATGGGTCGCGGACGGCTCCTGCCCCATTGAACGACGCTCGTATCAGACGAGGGAGGACCCCATGATCAGAGTGGCAATCGGCCTTGTGCTCGTTACGGCCCTTGCCGGCGTAACGACGTCCCATCAAGCGCTGGCTCAATTCTATAAGGGTAAGACCATCACGGTCATCATTAACTACGGTGCCGGTGGTCCAACCGACGTTGAAGGTCGATTGTTGGCCAAACATTTGGCCAAGCACATTCCGGGTCAGCCCCGGATCGTGGTCAAGAATCGACCGGGCGCGGGCGGCATTGTCGGCACCAACTACATGGCCGATGTGGCCAGACCAGATGGGCTTACCGTTGCGATCTTCACACCACCGACGATGTCGCAGCTGCTGGGCGACCCGGGGCTGCGTGCGGATTTCACGACGTTCGAATGGTTGGCCGGGGTCGGGCAGCCGCAGGTCTGCTATCTGCGCAAGGACGCCGGTGGCGGCATCAACGCGCCGACGGATCTGACCAAGATCAGTAACTTCAAGGCGGCGGGCATGCGCAATACGTCGAGCCACGACCTTCGGTTGCGGTTGTCACTCGACCTATTGGGCGCTGATTATAAGTACGTGTCCGGCTATCGCGGCCTGTCGAAGGTGGCTGCTGGTGTGCTGCAAAACGAAACGCAGTATTCCTGCGGCTCGGTGCCCAACTTCCGTGGTCGCGTCGAGCCAACATTGGTCACACCAGGCCTTGCGACGACCACGTTCTATTATGCACCGGTCGACGAAAGCGGCAAAGACCAACCTTTTGCCGATCTCGCGGGAATTCCGACATTTCAGGCGTTTTATGCCAAGGCAAAAGGCGGCAAGCCCTCCGGAATCAAGTGGGAGGCGTTGAAGGTGGTCAACAATTTGTCCACTTACATGCTGCGCGGGTCGTTCGCGCCGAAAGGCACGCCTGCTCAGGCGTTGGCCGATCTGCGCGGTGCTTGGGAAAAACTGCCGAGCGACAAGGAATTCGTTGCCGAATATACGAAGGCCTTCAAGGCCCCGCCTAAGATTATCCAGGCGGCGGCTGCCAAACGGCACATCGACTCCATCCAAACGATCGACCCCAAGATCGTCGCGTTCCTGCAGGCGTTTGCCGCGTCCGGTAAAAGCAAGTGAGCAGTGGTGCGGAGTTTCGGTAAGCGGCCGGCTCCGACGCTCAAGCCGTCGGAGCCGTTCGGCCGTCGAGGGGTTGGTTTCGCCTAGGGCAGCGGCGATGTGATCTAAATGTTTGATGCGGTACTCGCAGGTCTCGGCTCAGTGGTCGCCTGGCCAGCGGTCGGTTGGCTCGCGCTGGGCGTGATCATCGGCCTTTACTTTGGCGCGGTACCGGGGCTATCCGGGTTGGTTGGGATGGCCATCCTGCTGCCGTTCACGTTCGGCATGGAGCCGGTGTCGGCGTTCGCCTTCCTGCTCGGTATGTTCGCCGTCACGACCACAAGCGATACCATCGCATCGGTGCTGCTCGGTATCCCTGGCACGGCGGCCTCGCAAGCCACCATACTCGACGGCTATCCGATGGCGATGCGCGGCGAGGCGGCGCGCGCATTCGGTGCCGCATTCACGGTGTCTGCCGTCGGCGGCCTGCTCGGTGCGATCATCCTCGGATTGTCGATCCCGATCGTGAAGCCGCTGATCCTGTCCTTCGCGCAGCCAGAATTCTTCATGCTTGGGCTATTGGGGCTGACCATGGTCGGTTCGCTCAGTGGCGGATCGATGCTCAAGGGGTTGATTGCGGCGCTGCTCGGCTTGACCCTGTCCTATGTCGGCTATTCGGTTACCGGGGGAACACCGCGCTATTGGCTGGGGCTGACCTATTTGCTGGACGGCATCCCGCTGATCCCCGTCGTCCTCGGCTTATTCGCGTTGCCCGAAGTGCTCGAGCTCGCGGTGCGCAATACGTCGATCTCGCGGGTCGCGCGCGAGCAGGCGAAGGCAGGGCTGTGGGACGGGGTTCGAGACGCGTACCGCAATTGGTGGCTGGTGTTAAGGTCGTCGGCGATTGGGGCCTACGTCGGCATGCTGCCCGGTCTGGGTGGCTCGATCGTGGATTGGGTCGCCTACGGTCACGTCGTGCAGAGTTCCCGCGACAAATCGCAATTCGGCAAGGGTGATGTGCGCGGGGTGATCGCGCCAGAGACGGCCAACAATGCGATGAAGGGCGGTGCGCTGATTCCGACTGTCGCCTTTGGGATTCCAGGTAGCGCCTCGATGGCAATCCTGTTGGGCGCCCTGTTGATCCAGGGCCTGCAACCGGGTCCGCAAATGCTGACCCAAAACCTGCACATCACGTTTTCCATGATGTGGTCATTGGTGATCGCCAATCTGGCCGGTGCGCTGCTGCTGATGATCTGGGGCCATCAGATCGCCAAGGTGAGCTTCGTCCGCAGCCATCTGATCGTTCCGGTCGTGTGCATGTTCGTGTTCATGGGCGCCTGGCTGGCCAACAACAGCCCCGGCGATCTGGCCGCCCTGCTGATCTTCGGTGCGATCGGCTATTTGATGAAGCAAGGCGGCATTCCGCGACCGCCGCTGGTTCTTGGCTTCATCCTCGGCCCGATCATGGAGGATGCGCTGCACATTACGGTCCAAGGGTATACCTGGGGCAGTGTGATGTTGCGGCCGATATCCCTGATCATCCTGGTTGCGATCGTGCTGACGATCGTCTTCGCCGGGCGCGCGAGCCTGCGCCTGCGCCGGGAAGACAGTCGTATGCAGTTTGGCGAAACCGAGACGTGGGATCCACGCATCGGCGTCGTGATGCTGGCAGTGATCGCGGGCGTATTCGTTTACGCACTGATCCCAGCCTTCGGGTGGCCCAGCGATACCGGGCGCTTGCCGATGGTGACCGCGCTTCCTGGATTGCTGCTGTGTGCGATCGCGCTTGTGCAGTCGTGTGCTGCCGGCACCGGTTCGCCGTTGAGGGCGGCCCCTCTCGATGCGCCGCTTTTGTGGCGTGCGGCCCAGTTCTATCTGTGGCTAATCGGGATCGGCGTGGTGACGATGATCGCCGGCCAGCTGGTGGCGCTGCCGCTGTTCATGGGTCTTTATATCGTGGTGTGGGGCGGTTATCGCTGGTGGCTTGGCGCGGTCTATGCGGTCGGTGGGCTGACCTTTCTGTACCTGATGTTTGACCAGCTGATTGCCGTTCTCTGGTATCCCTCGTTGCTGTTCGGGTAGAGCAACTTTCTGCCTTTAGTCGGGATCGTTCCGATTCCGATTACCGGCAGGTTGCTCTAATGCGGCAACGCTCTGTTGCGCCATCGGATCGGCCGCTCGCATCAGCCGGACATGTCCGAACTGAGCGCCCGCGGCGGCTCGCGGCAAACCTGAGCCGTCAACCTCACAAGCCCGCGTCGGCGTCGTGCCCGACCGACGGACTGACAGTTCAGGCGGGGCAAATGATGCCGGCCAGACTGTTGGAGGTGGCGCGAGAGATCTCAACCGGCAGGATGCGGCCCAGGAAGGCGGTTTCCGCCGCGGCGTGAACCGGCTGCAAATAGGGCGAGCGGCCGACCAACTGACCGGCATGCCGGCCCGGGCGTTCAAACAGAACGGGAAACACCTTGCCGATGCAGCCGGCGTTGAAGGTCGCTTGTTGCTCCTGCAGCAGGGCTTGCAGGCGGTCGAGGCGGTGGGCGGCGACGCTCGGCAGGGTTTGCGTCTCGAGGCTGGCTGCGGGCGTGCCGGGGCGTGGGCTATATTTGAAAGAATAGGCCTGGGCGAAGCCAACCCGACGGACGACGTCCAGCGTCGCCTCGAATTCAGATTCACTTTCTCCGGGGAAGCCGACAATGATATCGGTCGATAGCGCCATGTCTGGTCGGGCCTGGCGAATCTTGTCGACCAGCCGCATATACTCGACCGCCGTATGCTTACGGTTCATGGCGGCCAAAATGCGATCCGAGCCCGCCTGAAACGGTAAATGCAAGTAGGGCATCAGTTTGGGGACATCGCGGTGGGCCGCGATCAGATCGTCGGTCATATCGTTGGGATGGTTGGTGGTGTAGCGCAACCGATCCAGGCCGCTGATCGCTGCCAGTCGCTCGATCAGCTTGGCCAGCGACCACGAGCGGCCCTCGGGACCCTCGCCGTGGTAGGCGTTCACATTCTGGCCGAGCAGCGTGAGCTCGCGCACGCCGCGGCCGACCAGCTGACGTGCCTCCGCTTCGATCGAGGCGACCGGGCGCGAAAACTCCATGCCCCTGGTGTACGGCACCACGCAAAACGTGCAGAATTTGTCGCAGCCTTCCTGAACCGTCAAAAACGCCGCTGCCGGAGCTTTGCTGGCTGCCTGGGTGGCGCCCGCGTTGAGCCGCCGCTGCGGCAGGTGCTCAAACTTGTCCTCTTCGGGGAACTCCGTGTCGATCACGGCACGGCCGGTTTTCGCCTGCGCCAGCAAAGCGGGGAGGCGATGATAGCCCTGCGGTCCAATCACCACGTCAACCTGGGGGGAGCGAGCGATAATCTCGGCACCCTCAGCCTGGGCGACGCAGCCCGCTACGACGATCAGCAGCTCATCGCCGGCGCCATCGCGTCGACGCTTGAGGTGATTGATGCGGCCTAGCTCGGAATAGACCTTCTCTGCCGCCTTCTCACGAATGTGACATGTGTTGAGGACAATCAGATGGGCCTCTTCAATGGTGTCCGTTGGCCGATATCCGTGACCCTGGAGCGCTTCCGCGATCCGCTCGCTGTCGTAGACGTTCATCTGGCAGCCAAACGTCTTGATGAACAGCTTCTTTTCACTTGACATCATGCTGTGGTCACTCATCACGGCGCCAATCGACCGATGCTAGCAGGCAAAGATTCTTGAACCGTTGCGCTGCAAACATGCGCAGATTAACGCACCGCACCATTCGCTGCAGCGCAACAGACTGACACATAAAGTGTCAAATAACCTTCGTCCAGACGCCACCAAGAAAAACTCCCCTACAGTGTGATCATTTCGATGCGTTTTTTGTGCCGACCGTTACCTCAATGCACACTATGTTCCAGTTGGAGCGCCGGGTTGTGCGCCGCACTGTCCGCGCAATAGCCTGGCCAGGTCGGCGCGGATGTCCAATTCGCCGTGTCGTGCCAAGGCCTTGCGGTCGGAGAAGCTATCTAGTGCGACAGCTGGTCCGATCGAGACGGTGACGTCGATCGGGCCCAGCTGCAGCAGCTGCCAGGCGTGCGGCCCCATCTCCATGTCACCATACCAGGCGATCTGGCAGCGGTCGGCTCGGCCCAGTGGCAGGCCGTGCAGGTGGGTGTAGGCAATCGCCAGCGTCTGCACCATGGCCCCAGGGGTGGCCCCGGAGGGCGTGCCGCACGCCGCTTGCGAGCCGCGCGACGGTTTGACGGCGGCCAGCAGCGACGTCTTGAACGGCAATACGCGATTGCCGTCGCTCGATGTGCCCTCGGCGAACAGCACCAGCGTGTCGCCCCGGTTCAGTCGTTGCAGCATCTCACCGGTGGTTTGCGCCACACCGGCTCGGCGCGTGCGGTCGACGTAGATTGTGCGCTGCAACCTGGCCAGCCAGGCGACGAAAGGCCAGCCATCCACCTCTCGTTTGGCCACGAACGACACCGGCGCAACCGCCGACACGACAGGGATGTCGAGCCAAGACGAATGATTGGCGATCAATAACACCGGCGTGTCGCTTTGCACCTGACCTTGCATGTGGATCCTAATCCCCAGCAGGCGGCAGACGTGGCCGTGATACCAGTGCGGGAAGCGCCGCGCCCATGGAACCGACAACCTTAATAAGATTGCTTGAATCGGCATCAGCGGCAGCGTCATCAGCAAAAAGCCGACCAGCAACAGGGCGGCTCGTAAGGTGCCCGCCAACCCAGGCTGTTGGCCTTGCTCAATCCAATCGTTCTGGGTGGATCGATGATCGATGGGGTTCGGTTGGTTGCGCGGCACGTGGTGAGCTCCCAGCGATCGCATGTGGCTGACGTCGTGGGCTCGGTATATCGGCGCACGAGCGCGCGACAACCCCCTTTGCGCGCGCTCGCTTGCCGTGCACTGTTAGCAAGTTCGGGTCGCTGGCACCGGAGGTGGCGAAAAATGGCTGAGCTCGTCGCGGCATTTGGCGTTCCGCACACGCCCGCATTTCCCGCTTTGGTGGCGCGCGAGGGGCCTGACTGCGAGGTCGCGAAGCTCTACGCCGAAGTGGCACGGCACTTGCGGCAGATCGCACCGGATATCCTCGTCGTTTTTGATAGTGATCATCTCAACACGTTTTTTCTCGACAATCTGCCGACGTTCGCCGTCGGTGTCGCCGACCATGTCGTGGGTCCCAACGACCACACGGTGATGCCGACCTATGAAGTGCCCGTGCACGCCGGCTTTGCGACCCACGCTCGGCGCTCCGGGATCGAGGGCGGCTTCGATCTATCGCTAGCGCAGGACTTCACGATCGATCATTCGTTGTTGGTGCCGTTGCACTTCCTGACCCCGCATATGTCGATCCCGATTGTGCCGATATTCGTGAACGGCATCACGCCGCCGTTGCCGCTGGCCAAGCGCTGCCATCGGTTGGGACAAGCCATGCGCCAGGCCATCGACGGTTGGCCGCACAACACGCGGGTTGCGGTGTTGGCCAGCGGCAGTTTTTCGCTGGAGGTGGGCGGTCCGCGGATCAGACCGGGGCAGCGCGCCGGCACGCCGGATCCGGGTTGGGCACGGCGGGTGTTGGCGCTAATGACCCAGGGCCTCGTCGACGACCTGTTGAATGAGGCGACCAGCGATCGGATGTTGGCGGCGGGCAACGTCGGCGGCGAGTTGCTCAATTGGATCGCCATGCTCGGCGCCATTGGCAACCGCAAACCGTCATTTATCGAACCGCAATTGGCCCACGGTCATGCCTATGGTGCTTGGCGATGGGATTGATGGGCAAGCTCAGGCGCGCTGGGGCATAGATCATGTCCCCCTCAGGCGGGATCGCCGCTCCGGCCGGCTGCTTCGCCCGGCCATCCAATGGCACGATGTTGTGGGTGTTCGGGTCAGCGGGCGGAATGGTTCCAGCTCGCAGTGAAACGCTATAAATGGGCCGTTGCTATCGTTGTGGCGTGGGACGGGACACCATTGCGGCGCCTGCTCAAGGTCGATGCCGCAGCCGACGAGCCGAATGCAGGCGGAGGCGAGACAGGCGGAGGGCGAGACAGGCTAAGGGCGAGACAGGCGAGGACCAGAATGAGCATATTTGCGGTGAACAAGCTGTGCCGACAGATCTTCAATGATTCTGAGTTGCGCGCGGCGATAGCCACTGACCCGCAGGCGGCGCTGGCAGACTTTGATTTGACCGACGAAGAGCGGCGCTTGCTGTTGGCCGGCGAGGTCGGTCGACTTTATGAGCTTGGCGCGCATTCGTTCTTGTTGGGACACCTCACTCGCGAACAGACGTTCGGTCTCACGGTGGCGGAGTATTCCGCCCGCATGCGCGCGGCCAAGGACGACCGGCAGCCGCCGTTGGAGCCAGCCGACTATCTGGCAGCTGCAGCAGGTTGCTCTACACTTTAAGGCGCGATGATCTAGAGCATGATCACTTTAGATGGAAGCATAACCTGAGTTTGCGAAGTAGTTTGCGAGCTCGTCGCGGGTGAATTGGCTCAGCAAATCGCCGATCCGGTGCCAAAGGTCGTCGACTGTGCGTTCGCGCGCCTTGCCGATCAGATGCTTGAGCTTTGAAAAAACTTGCTCGATCGGATTGAGATCCGGCGAGTAAGGCGGCAGGAACAGGCGATGAGCACGTGCATTCTTGATGGCGCGGCGGACGGCCTTGCCTTTGTGCGAGCCGAGATTGTCCATGATGACGATGTCGCCAGGTGATAGCGTCGGCACCAGGAACTGCTCGACATAGGCCAGGAAACTGATGCCGTTGATCGGACCATCGAGCACGCAGGGTGCATCGATCCTGTCGATCCGCAGAGCAGCAAGGAATGTCAGTGTGCGCCAGCGTCCGTGAGGGACCTTGTCGATCAGGCGTTGGCCGCGCGGCGCCCAGCCTCTGAGCGGCGCCATGTTCGTTTTCGTCCAGGTCTCGTCAAGGAAAACCAGCCGGTGCGGGTCGATGTGCGCTTGATATTTGATCCAGCGTGCCCGTCGACGTGCGACGTCAGGCCGGTCTCGTTCGGCTGCGACCACGGTTTTTTTTATGGCTCAAGCCTTCGCGATGGACGAAATTCCAGACCGCACCATAGCTCACGATGATGCCGCGTTCGGCAAGTTCAGATTGCAGGCCACGCAGAGAAACATCTGTCTCAGCGTTGATGCGATCGAGCAACCAATCGCGTTCAGCTGCCAGCGCGAATGGACGGTGCCCGCCCATCCGCCGCGCAGAAACGCTGCCCGTCGCACGGAAGCGTTGCGACCACTTGACAACCGCTGAAACGCTGACACCGAAGCGATCGGCCACGGCGCGGCAGCTCAACCCTGAATTCAAGGCATCAATCACACGTTCGCGCAGATCATCGGAATAAGGTCGTGCCATGCATGCCGGCCTCCACCTCCGGCATGCAGTGTGAATCATATTCGCACGCCCTTGGGAATCCCCCGCGAAGATTCCAACAAGAATGATAATGCTCTAGCCGGCTCCGACGCGCGGTCCAGCCGCTACCGCAATGGAGCGCAGCGATGGCTTCTGCTGGCCAGATCAGAGGAACCGACCGGTCAAGTTCCGGCAATGTCGCGACGATGCGCCTGTCGCCGGCTAACGTCGCCGCAAACTGGTGGGCCCGGCAGGATTCGAACCTGCAACCAGACGGTTATGAGCCGCCGGCTCTAACCATTGAGCTACGGGCCCCGCTTCGAACCAGCCGCAGTCCTTAGCAGAGGCCGTGCCCGACATAAAGCCGCGATCGCGCTTCGCCGGTCGCGTTCTGCCCCTACGACTGGGGCAGGTCGATGGCTGAGGGGCACCGCCTCCGGTCTGATCCGGCGCAAGCCGGTAAGGCACAGCCTAACTTTGGCGAACGTCGCGCGGCGGTTCAGGTGAGGTCAGATCGGCGAGAATGGTCTCTCCGGCCACCATGCGTTGTCCCACCGCGGCCAAGGCTGATTTGCCAGGCGGAAGGTACACATCGACGCGGCTGCCGAAGCGGATCAGGCCGAACCGCTGACCGGCGAGCAGAACGTCTCCCTCCCCGGCGAAGGTGACGATGCGTCGGCACACCACCCCGGCGATCTGCACCACTGCGATCTCCACATCGGCTTCGTCTGTGATGATCATGGCGCGACGCTCGTTGCCCTCGCTGGCCTTGTCGAGGGCCGGGTTGAAAAATGCGCCTGGCACGTAGACACACCGATCCACGCGTCCGGCCATCGGGGCGCGATTGACGTGCACGTCGAGCATCGTCAGGTGGATCGTGACGCGCATGCGTGGCGTGTCACCGAAACCGAGCTCCTGCGGTGGGCGAACCCGGGAGATGTTGATGATCTTGCCGTCCGCGGGGGCGAGAATCAGCCCCTCGCGCAACGGCGTAACCCGCGGCGGGTCACGGAAGAAAAATGCCAGCCCGGCAGTCGCGATCAGCGCCAGCCAAGCCAGGCTCGGCCAAAGCACCATCAACAACACGGTGACCGCGGCGGCGCCGCCGACGAACTTATAGCCGTCACGGTGAATGGGCACGAACAGATCCAACGCCGAGCCCAACAGCCCCTGTCGGTCGAGCACCATCTCCCCTCCCTCGGCTTGGACCATCGGGCTTCAGGGCGGAACGACGATGGCAGCTCCAACCTGTGCCGAACTGATGATCGATGATTAGGGCTGCTGCAACGCGCTGGGCAATTGCGGACCCAGGCGGACGCTGAGGGCTCCGGGGTTGCTCCAGTTCATTGATTTCAGGCCAACTTTATCCAATCAAATAACCGCACGGGCGATACCGCCAGGCCAGATGAGGCTGCCGCGACGCGACATCGTCGCCGTTACCGGAACGGCAATGCCACTGATCGAAACCGACCCTTTGAGTCCTCAATCCGCAGTAAGATTTGGCGCCGCCCACTCTGGCGGACTTTGTCGATGCGTTCGACGATCTGATCGACCGTGCTGACGACTTTGTCATTGGCCTCGACGATCACCTCGCCAACCTTGAGATCGCGTTGCGCACCCGGCCCATCGGCATCTACCGCCGTGATGACAATACCCTTGGTCGACGACTTCAAACTAAATTTGGCCCGTAGCTCGTCGGTCAACGGTGTCAGGGTCAGGCCGAGCAGTTTGCGCTCATTCGGCTGATCGCCGAGCCGGATCGGCGGCAAGGGATCGTTCTCCTGCAGCCGGGCCACCGTGATCCGCAGTTTTACCCGCTGCCCGTTGCGCATGACCTCGACTTCGACCGCCTTGCCGACCGGCGTCTGCGACACGATCCGAGGCAGTGCGCGCACCGTGTCGATCTCGCTGCCATCGAACGACACGATCACATCGTCGACCTTGATGCCACCTTTGTCAGCCGGGCTGTCGTTGGTCACGCTGGCGACGTGGGCGCCGTAGTTTTCCCGAACCTTGAGTTGATCGGCCAGGTCTTCAGACACGGAGGCGACATTGACGCCGAGCCAGCCGCGGCGGACCTCGCCGTGCAGCCTCAGTTGCTCGACCACCCGACGTGCTGCATCTGCGGGAACGGCAAAGCCGATGCCGATCGAGCCACCGGTGGGTGAAATGATCGCCGTGTTGACGCCGATCACCTCACCTTCCATGTTGAACAGCGGCCCACCGGAGTTGCCCTTGTTGATCGCGGCATCGGTTTGTAAGTACTCATCGTATGGGCCGGAATTGATGTCCCGCGCCTTTGCAGAGATGATGCCGACGGTCACGGTACCACCCAGGCCGAACGGGTTGCCGATCGCCATCACCCAGTCGCCGACCTGGACACTCTTCGAATTGCCGAACTTTACAGCCTTCAACGGCTTCGTCGGGGTGACCTTGAGCAGTGCCAGATCGGTCTTGGAGTCGCGACCGACGACCTTATCCACCTTCAACTTGCTGCCGTCGGAGAAATTGGCGATCACCTCATCCGCGCCGTCGATCACGTGGACGTTGGTGACGATCAGCCCGGCTTCCGCATCGATCACGAAGCCGGAGCCGAGCGAGGACACCTTGCGCGAGGCACGATTGGCTCCCCCTTTCTTCGAGCTGAAGAAATCGTTAAAGAATTCTTCGAACGGCGAGCCCTTGGGCACGCGTGGTAGCGGCGCTCCGGAGGCGCTCTTGACGGTCTGGCTGGTCGATATGTTGACAACTGCGTCCACCAACTTGCTGGCGACGGGGGCGACCGTTTGCGGCCCCAGCTGGCGTGCAAGCGCTTGGCCGCCGAACCCGCCGATCAGCGCCAGAGCGATGATCAGACATGCTAGAAAGCCGATGCGTGCCGAACCGTGGGGCGCAGCGGTCTGCGGATAGAACGTGAACCAGGCCTTGTTCAAGCGAGCTGCGGCCTTTAAGGCGCTCATGTGCGCAATCTCCAGCATTTGTTGCCGACCCAATTCATGCGCTGCTTTCGGTTCGGCGGGGCCAGGCCAGCCACATGCTGGATCGCCGGTGGCCTCATCCTCTGATCAGCCAGACGATGAACATGCCCGCGCCCACCGCCATTATCCCGCTTAATCGCAAAGATTGGTGTGATGTCGCCGCGGCTGCGGCCAACAGCCTGAGGCCGATCGTTGGAGATAACGCCCAGATCAGGCCCTCGAATACCAGCACCAATCCCAAGGCGACGAGCAGATCGTTCATTGCGTTGGTTTAATCGTTCCATCCGTGGTCGTCGCCGCTCCTTTCGGTGCGCCAGCGGCGGACGTGTTGGGATTGCGGAAATAGCGGAAGAAGTCGCTGTCCGGCGATAAGATCATGCGGGTGTCGCCCGGTTTGAACGCGCCCCGGTAAGCTTGTATGCTTCGATAAAAATTGAAGAAATCGGGATCCTGGTTGAAAGCCTCAGCGAAGATACGATTGCGCTCGGCGTCGCCTTCACCGCGGATCTGCTCCGACTTCTTGTTGGCCTCGGCCTTGATGATGGTCGCTTCGCGATCTGCGGTTGCCCGGATCCGGTTGGCTGCCGCGGCGCCTTCCGCACGGGCCTCGGCCGCCTCACGCTGACGCTCGGTCTGCATCCGGCGGTAAATCGCCTCGCTGTTGGCTTCCGGCAGATCGGCGCGCTTGATCCTGACGTCGACCACCTCGACCCCAAGGTCCTCCGCCTCCTGGTTGACCTGGTCGGTAATGGTCGCCATCAGCTGTTCGCGCTTGTCGCGCACCACGTCTTGAAAGCTCGCCGCGCCGAGGGCCCGGCGCAACGAGGCTTCCAGCAGGTTTCCGAGACGCCGGCGGGCGGTCGCTTCTTCCCGCACGGTCTGGTAGAACAGAAGCGGATCAACGATCTTGAAGCGCGCGAAGGCATCAACCACTAACCGCTTCTGGTCCGACGCGATCACCTCTTGCGGCGATGTATCCAGGTCCAAGATCCGCTTATCGAAATAGTCGACGGTCTCGGCGATGGGAATCTTCCAATGCAGCCCCGGAACTTTGATCACACGCTTCGGCTTGCCGAACTCCAACACGATCGCCTGATCGGTTTGTTTGACGACAAACAGTGCCAGGTACGCCGCGACGGCCACGCCGGCCACCAGCAGCAGGAGAAAAGCGAGAAGACCGCGTATCATCAAGGTGCTCCCTGCTGTGGATTGCGTGATTTGTTCAGTTCATTCAGCGGGAGATAGGGGATGACGCCGCTGCCACCTTTGCTGTCAAGGATGATCTTGTCGGCCCCGGATAGCAGCGACTCCATGGTTTCCAGATACATGCGGCGGCGAGTCACATCAGGCGCCTTCTCGTACTCGCGATAGATCTTCAAAAAGCGCGAGGTCTGACCCACGGCCTCGGCGACGGACTGCTGCTTGTAGCCCTCGGCCGCTTGCAGGATCCGCTCCGCCTCGCCACGGGCCTCAGGCACGATCCGGTTGGCGTAGGCGCGTGCCTCGTTCTGTAAGCGCTCCTGGTCGGCGCGCGCTGCTTGCACGTCGCGAAACGCATCGATCACCTTCGACGGCGGGTCAACCTTTTGCATCTGGACCTGCGTGACCTCGATGCCCGCGCCATAGCTGTCCAGCGTTTTTTGCATCAACGCCTGAACCTCGCGCTCAACCTTCTGCCGAGCCTCGGTGAGCAGCGGCGCGATATTGGATTGACCAACCACCTCGCGCATGGCGCTTTCGGCCACTTCCTTAACCGTCGTCTGCGGAAACTGGATGTTGAACAGGAATTGCTCGGCACCGGTCTGCCCGGTGGCCTTATCTTCGCCGGTCTTGATCCGCCAGAACACGACAAAGTCCACATCGACGATGTTTTCATCGCCGGTCAGCATCAGGCTTTCTTCCGGCACGTCGCGCACGTCCCGCGCCACACCGCCGCGCGTGCCAATTGAACGCATGCCGATTTCGATCGAATTCTGCCGCGTGACCTTGGGTTTCAACACTTCTTCGATCGGATAGGGCCAGCGGAAATGCAGACCGGGCGGCTCCCATCTGACATACTTGCCAAATCGCAGGACAATGCCCTGCTCGTCGGGCTTGACCGTAAAGGTGAAGGCGAAAAAGGCCACGACCGCGATGGCGACCGCCATCACCAACAGGATCAGCGGGCCCGGGATGCCGGGACCAGGCATCACCTGCTTCAACCGATCCTGCCCGCGCTTTAAAATATCTTCCAGGTCCGGCTGCTGGTTGCCGCCGCCCGGACCTTGCCCCCACGGACCCTGACCCCACGGTCCACCACCGCCACCGCCGCCGCCGCTCTTCCAGCCGCCGCCGCCGCCGCCGCCGTTCTGATTGTTCCAGGGCATCGCTCAGTCTTTCTTTTGCTCGAGCTGGACCGTCATGCGCTTCTGCGACGGGTCTGCGGATGACCTTGCAGAATAGCCCCGTCGGCCGAGCGGGTATCCTTGCCTGCGGCAGCCCCCGGCAGTCGCCTTGACGGTGATACGCGCCTCGACCCGCTTATAGGCCACGGCCGCGATCCACGCAATTCAGGTGCCTCACATTGGGAGGGCGCGCCCGCACGTCAAGCCCATAGCATGCAATGGAGCCGACGTCACACCTCCTCGGTGCGTGCCAGCGTGATCGATGTGGCCGGATAATCATCGTTGGGCCCTTGCGCGAGTTGCTCACGCCCAATCGCGCGCCACATTCGCTGGGCTTGCTCAACATCACGCATGAGCGCAGCGAATTCGGGGAACAGCGTATCGCCTTCGGGCCGGGCATGAACCAGCGTGAGATAGATCCGATCGGCCAGCGGTAACGCGGCGGCGTAGATTTGGCCGCCGCCGATAACCATGATCTCATCTACGGCCCGCATGTCGGCACACTCTTCGGCGATCGCCAGGGCTTCGTCCAGGCTCGGAGCGGTGGTGGCGCCGGCGGGGCGAAAGTCGGAATCGCGCGTGACGACGATATTGTCCCGCCCATCCAATGGCCGCCCCAGTGTCTCGAAAGTGCGACGGCCCATCACCACCGGCTTACCAAGCGTTAACGCCCGAAACCGCTTGAGGTCGGTCGACTGGCGCCACGGTAGGCGGCCGCGTTGACCAATGACGCCGTTTTCGGCTGCCGCGACGATCAAGGCGATGCGCATGGGGTCTGCTGGGGTGTAGGGGCATTGGGTTGAGATTCGGGATCGGGGTGTTGAGGGACCCGCTTACACCGGTGCCGCGAGATCGCAAGCAAAAAAGTAGTTGCACGGCCAGCACGTCAACCCGGCATTGATCGTGCCCGGCTTTGGCAGATTAGAGCAACCTGCCTTTAATCGGAAGCGGAACGATCCCGATTAAAGGCGCGATGATCTAGCCTTTGCCGGCCGGTTCCCAGCCGGTCACACAAAGCATCGGGCCATGGGGCGGCCCGGCGGGGGGACTGGGATGGTTCCAGCTATCAATGAAACGCTATAGACGTTTGACTTCATAGCATCACACGATTGGCCGGGCTGCGGCGCGAGCGCCCCTCACGTGATCAGGCGCGAGCGCCAAATGGTCCCGTCAAGCTCGGCACCCCGGGATCGGGACCATCACAATCTGATTGTCCGAGTGATATTTGTTGATGGCGCAGCTGGCCGCATCGATACCCAGTCCGATCACGCCGCCGGCGATAATGTTTCCCGCCGCCATCGCCTCCGCGTTGGAGGCGATAACCCCGGAGCCCGGCTGGAAGCAGGGCTTGGTGCACGGAACCATGACACTGGACTGGCTGTTTTCCAACACGATGGTCGCCGGGGTCGTCACCAGTTTGGGACCAATGGCCGGCGATCTCAGGGTGCCGTTCGCGCCCGACGCGCGCTGGGTGATGATCGATGCCGCCTGCGTGGTGCCTCGGGTTAGGGTCGCACAGGCGGTCACTGCTACGCCTGCTGCCAAAGCCAAGGCCACGGCAAACCTGGATCGCAGGCTGCCTCCTCAACAAGTAATACAAGTAATAAACGACAAGAAATAGGAGTAACGCGTGCTTGAAAAACGTCTACGGATCGTCCGATCTCAACAGTTCGGCTGCGCCGCGCAACGAAGGGTCAGCTGGCGCGGACCGCCGAACGGGATGGTTGTGCGGCCGGGCGGTGCTACACCGCCACCTGGGCTTTGATGTGCGGGTGTGGGTCATAGCCCGTAAGAGCAAAATGGTCGTAGCGAAAATCGAATAAAGTCTGCGGCGTCGGATCGATCAGCATGCGCGGTAGAGCACGCGGCTGGCGCTGCAATTGCTGGTCCGCCTGCTCGAGGTGATTGAGATACAGATGGGCGTCGCCAAAGGTGTGGATGAACTCCCCCGGTTGCAGGCGCGTGACGTGGGCGACCATCATCGTCAGCAGTGCATAACTGGCGATGTTGAACGGCACGCCGAGAAACACATCGGCCGAACGTTGATAGAGCTGGCAGGACAACCGGCCATCGGCGACGTAGAACTGAAATAGGCAGTGGCATGGTGCCAGCGCCATGTCGGGCAAGTCGGCTGGATTCCACGCCGATATGATGATGCGGCGGCTGTCCGGGTTGGACTGCAGCGTCGCCACCGCGTCTTGGATTTGGTCAATCGTGCGCCCGTCGGGGGAGGCCCAGGAGCGCCACTGCTTGCCATAGACCGGACCGAGATCGCCGGCCTCGTCGGCCCACGCATCCCAGATGGAGACCCCATTCCGCTTGAGGTAGGCGATGTTGGTGTCCCCCGCCAGAAACCACAACAGCTCATGGATGATCGACTTGACGTGCAGCTTTTTGGTGGTGACCAACGGGAAGCCGGACGACAGATCGAACCGCATCTGGTGGCCGAACACGGACAGCGTACCGATTCCGGTACGGTCGACCTTTGCCGTTCCCGTCTGCCGTACCCGGCGCATGAGATCGAGGTATTGCTGCATGGCCCTTCATATGCGCGCGATCATCTGGGCGGGCACCGACCAAACACGTCTCGCGCTGTAGTCATGTGATTGATAACCACAGGTTGGTTCAGCTCGGATCGCCGAACGCTGTCATTTTTGCCATCAAGCTCTACCGCTTCGGCCGGCCGGCGCCAACCACCAACGTCGGATCATGCACAGCTGGGCGAGAGCAACCTGGGTTCAATCGATGGCGTGAGGCTTTCGGATCAACGCAGAAAGCTCCTCAAAGCTGCAGCAGCGATGGTCTGCGGCTCAAGCGAACCAGTGGCTCGGCGCCTGCATCAGGACGGCGACTTGAATGCCGTTGTAGAGCGCATGCAAAAACATCGTCAGCCATAGACTGCGGTAACGCCACATGACCCAGCAGAAATAGAGCCCGATCCCCATCACCTCGATCATGCCCAGCGTGGAGTAACCCCAGTGCAAAAAGCCCCAAATCGCGGTGGTGACGATGGCCGCGCCGATGATCCCCCACGGCGCCTTGGCAAGCGCGGGCAACATGAAGCCGCGAAACAAGAGTTCCTCGGATAGTGGTGCGCCGACCACCACGACAACGACGGCGAGCCAGGCCGCCGGCGAACGGACAATTTCGACGAAGAACTTCAGGTCATTGGCAAAATGTTCCGGCCAAATCAGATAGGTGGCGGCATTATAAGCGCCGACGAGCAGGGCCATCACGGCAATGGCGGTCAAAATCTGGCTGGTACCCGGCAGGTGATCCAAAGATAACACATGCAGCCGTTTGCCGCCGAACCAGCCGGCTGCCCACAGGACGAGGCCGATCAAGGCGATCTGTGCCACGCCCATGGTCACCATGGTCACCAGGTGGTTGGCGTCCGCGTCAATCGGCCCCCCCGCCCAGTTGATCGTGAGACTGGCAGCAGCGATCCAGACACCGGCAATGGCGATCATCAAGCTGGCGATGCCGAACAGCGTCGCGCCTGAAGCCGTCCACGGGGTGCGGGCCGTGAAGTCGGTGGTTGCGTCGATCTGTCCGGCGCCGGCCGGCATGTCCCCAGCCGTCTGCATGGGTTCCCCTCCTCGTCCGCCAGGCGGACGTCTTGACCCCTGATCGTCTTTAGGCCGATCACCCTTAGCCTTGATCGCGCGAGCGGTCACGGTGGCTTTGACATGGGACCTAAGGCGGCGATGGCGCGACGCACCCGACCGCGATCAGCGTCCCTGATTTGCCGCGACTTCGATGGCTTGCCGCAGCAGCTCGATATCACCCAGCTGATTAGCCAGGATCAGCACCAACCTGGCATTGAGCGCCGCGCTTTCGGCGTCGTCCAATCCGCGATGGGCCTCGATCAGCAGCCGGTAGGCTTGGTCGGGGTCACCGAAGCGATTGCGATCGAGTTCCAGCCGGCTCATGTGCTCGCTCCCGTCCTGCCATACAACCGGTCGATCGCCGCCATCATCGCCTCCGGTCGCGCCTGGCGAAAACGTGCGGCAAGATGCTGATCGGCACGCACCAAGTAGGCGGACCCGGGCTTGGCATCGAAGCGCTCGGTCAACAGACCTTGTTGATCGAAAATGTCGTGCCCCACGACGAGGGTGGCAATGTCGCCACGCTCGGCCAACCAGGCGGGACGCGGGTCGCCGCCCCCATCCCAGAGCAAGACGGTCGGCGTATTGGCGCGGACGCATTCCAACAGCCAGCCGTCCCGACCATCGGCGGTTCGAACCGGGGCGTCCGGCAATGGCGCACCCAGCCGGGCAGTGCCGGCGAAGGCGTCGGCATCCGGGGTTTGTAGCGCGGAGATTTGCTGTGTGGCCACCGAGAGCCGACCGGAGTTGACGAAGTCCTTGGCAAATCCGGTGGTCGCGGCGAGCTGCAGCGCTCCGTTGCGGAACTGGCGCTCGGTGGCGGTGCGCGGCGCGATAAAGTCGGTCGACCGCGTCGAGTGGCCGATGTTCTCGTCGGCGGCCTGACCGCGTTCCTGGTCATAGCTTTCGATCAGTGCCAGTGGCGCTTTGCCATCCAGCACGGCGGCCAGCTTCCAAGCTAAGTTTTCGGCGTCCTGGATGCCGGAGTTGGCGCCGCGGGCACCGAACGGGGAGACTTGATGGGCGGCGTCGCCAGCGAAGATCACCCGACCGTGGATGAAACGGGGCAGGCGGCGGCACTGGAACGTGTAAATCGACACCCACTCCAGCTCAAAATTGCTGTGTCCCAGCATTCGGCGGATGCGTGGGGTCACATGCTCGGGTTGACGCTCGACCTCGGCATCGGCTTCTGGCCCCAGCTGTAAATCGATGCGCCAGACGTCGTCGGGTTGCTTGTGCAGCAGCGCCGATTGGCCCGTGTGAAACGGCGGATCGAACCAAAACCAGCGCTCGTTCGGGAATTCAGCGGACATTTTGACGTCGGCGATCAGGAATCTGTCCTCGAACACCTCTCCGGCGAAATCCAGTCCCAGCATCGCCCGGCACGGCGAACGGGCGCCATCGCAACATAACAGCCAGTCGCAAGTCAGCCGGTAGGTCCCATCAGGGGTTTCGATCGTGATCACGGCGCCATCGTCGCGCCGTTCGATCGCGGTCACACGATTGCGCCACCTGAGATCGATACCGCTGTCCCCGTCCAGGATCGCATGCGCTAGCTCCTCCTCGACGTAATACTGTTGCAGGTTGATGAAGGCCGGCATTTTGTGACCGCCTTCGGGCAGCAGGTCGAATTCGTAGACCTGCGATTCGGCGAGGAAGACCTTGCCTTTTTGCCAAACGACGCCGCGGTCGACCATCGGTTCGCCAACGCCCAATCGGTCGAAGATCTCCAGGGTCCGCTTGGCCCAGCACAGCCCCCGGCTGCCCTCGCCGATCCGGTCGGCATCATCGAGCAACACCGGCGCGATACCGCGGCCGGCCAAATCAAGGGCCAGCGACATGCCGACCGGGCCTGCGCCCACGACGATCACTGGATGATGGGCGGGATCGGCCCGGTCTTGGTCGGGTGAGCGGCGGTAGCCGAACTGTGCGATGATCTTGCGGTCCTGCACCATGGTCGTTGGTCCGTACTGGTCGCTGATGTCCGCGAGCTTACTCGAAGGCAATCGACCGCGGTACCATAGTCCGAATGCCGCGAGTTCCCAACGAGAACGATCGATGATTGCACAGCGCACCGGCATTTGCCCATAGCTCCAGGCCCCGGCGCGGTCGACCTACGGCTTGCGAGCGCGGCTCAGCGATCAGGCTGAAGCACCGAGTTCGATCGCGACGATCTCCGGCGGCACGCCGAACCGGACAGGTGCGATCGAGCAACCCAGCCCGCCTGACACGATCATGTGCCGCGGTTGCCCGGGAGGGTCGGTCCCGGCTTCCACGACATGGCCATAGGCAAAGCGGTTGCCGTAGCGCGACGGCACGACCGGCGAATAATTGGCCAGGCGAACCTGGCCACCATGGGTGTGGCCGGCCAATGTCAGCGCCACCCGGTCTGGAACCTTCGGGAAGATGTCGGGTTCGTGCGCAAGCAGAATGATCGGGTCATCGTTGGTCACCTTTGACAGCGTCAAGGGAAGATCATCGACACCGCGTCCGCGCTTGCGGCGCCATTTGCGGCCGGCAAGCAGCGCCAGCTGATCGCCGAGGCCGGCAAGCCAAAAGCCCTGGCCGTGCTTAGTCAGCCTCACCACATCGTTCTCGTAAACCGGAATCCCGATCGTCTCCAATGCGATCCGGCCAAACACGGGGCCCTTGCCGCGGCGTTGCGCGGTTCGGTCCTCCCACCAGTCGTGGTTGCCGAGGATCGCGTGCACACCCAGGGGAGCAGACAATGGCGCGAGGGCGGCGGACCACAGCTTCGAGTGCACCCAATCCGTAACCCAACGATGTCCCGCCGCATAATCGCCCAAAAGCACGATGAGATCGGGGCGCAGTGCGTTGGTCTGCTGCACGATATAGCTGATGCGGTCGGCCGACATCCAAGGCTCGCACGCATGGAGATCGGCGAGTACAGCAATCTTCAAACTCAGCTGTGGCGGCCAGCGGGTCGGCGTGAACGCATAGCGTTGAACCCGCAAGCGAAGCGGCTCGAACGCCATGGCATAGCTGCTCAGCGACAGGCCGCCGAGGGCCGTCAACCCCAACGTGGCAACGACGCGACGTCGGGTGATCATCGTTGCTAGGCCCTCCCGAAAATATTGTTTGCGGCGATCCGAAGTTGATTGGGCACGCGATCTGGATCGTTGGCCCGCAGCGTCGGCGGCGGGGTTGATGTGCCAGAGCAACGTTCTGCTTTTATCGGCATCGGAACGATCCCGATGAAAAGCAGGTTGTTCGACGCTTTAACGCACGATGATCCAGCAGCCTGAATTTTACTGGGCCCGGCTATGCCGACGGCAATTTGACGAAAATATCACCATTGTCCTCATAGACCTCGTACACGGCCAGATCCTCAGTTGCCGGGCCCTCGGTACATTTTCCCGTGCGGATATCGAACCGTGCCGCGTGGAGCGGGCATTCGATCTCGTCGCCCTCCAAGAAGCCGTCCGACATGAGAGCGTAGGCATGCGGGCAAATGTTGCTGAGGGCATAGATCGTGCCGTCAAGCTCGATCAGCGCCACGTCCAGATCCTCGATGCGCGCACCGAGGGCTTCACCGGACGGCAGCTCGCTGCGGGCGGCTACGCGGTGCCAGCCACCGGCCGACGGTAGATTGGCTGTCATCTAACTCGCGCCTATTCCGCGGCGGCAGGTGGTTGCATGGCCGCCCGCTCTTCCGCGTGGAGCCGGTCCAGTATGCGTCGGGCCTGGTTAACGCCACTGTCCGCATTGATATCGATTTGCGGTGGTTCCGGGATCCGCTCCAACGATACTTGTTGAGCTTCGAACACCGCTACATCCTCAAGAAATGCGGTCATGATTTCATTGATCACCATCTCGCTTACTTGCGGGTTGTTGACCTCCCAGTTGTGGGCCTGTCCCCAGAAGTAGTGGGTGGTCGTCTCGGTCTCCGGCGTGATGAGGTTCATATTGCGCATTTCAATGCCGCCGACGCGCTTGCCTTGCGGTGCGCCGGTGCCGGTCGGCGTGCAACCCACGTCGAGCTTGAGAAAAGCCGGCGGCTGAAAATCGATGATCTGCCAACGGTCGACGTTGGTGGTGAATTTTCCGGCCCGTTGGAAGCTGGGTGGCGGCGCTGCGTCCAGCGTCCAGCGGGTGACGTTAACCGTGTTCGGGGTGCGGGAGACCTTGACCTCGGCTTTGTCGACCAGCGCCGCATTGCCGATCGTGGATTCATGCACGAAGGCGAGGTGGGTGAGGTCCAGCAAATTGTCGACGATCAGCTGCCAATTGGCCTTGACGTACAAATAGCGTCGCCGGGCTCCCCAATCAGGGCTGTCGAACTCATGGAAATCCGGAATTTTCTCGGGGTCGGCCAGAGCCGGATCACCCATGAAGATCCACAACCAATTGTAACGCTCGACCACCGGATAGGACTTGATCTTCGCGCCCGGCGGCACCGAAGCCTGGCCGGGGACCTTCACGCAGGTGCCCGAACCATCATATTGCAGGCCATGATAATGGCACTGCAACCTATCCCCCACCAATTTGCCCATCGACAACGGCAGGTGGCGGTGCACGCAACGGTCCTCTAGTGCCACGGCCTGGCCGTTCGGCGTACGGTACATGACGACCGGTTCGCTCAGCAAAACGCGGCCCAATGGCTGTTCGCCGACCTCATCAACATTGGCGGCAACATACCAAGAGTTCTTGAGGAACATGGGCGTGTGCTCCGTGTGTGTCAGGAACGGATGGCGATAGTCCCATTCGATCGTCGCGGGTCGAACGGACGCCCGCCATATGTTGACGTGACGATCAACGAGACGGCGAGTTTAGACGCGTTCGGTTGAAATTCAACCGCGTCGGTGGCGGCCGGCCAGCGCCGACGGTCCCCGGCGTCATTCGGGCGTCGGCTGGACATGGTGCTGCCGGCGGCCGCTGCTGGCCCCACCGGCTGCGTACCCGTTATCAACCCGGTTGCCAGGCTTGGACGGCCACGCCTAGAATGGCGCATCGCTGCAGATGGAGATTGGCCCGTGCATCAGACCGTCATCGATCCGTGGTTCATCGATAGCGCACGTCGCGCGCGAGATGGCCGGTTCAACGCTTATGAGAGGTTGACGGCGCGCAAGACCGCGCTGGTTGTGGTCGACATGCAAAACTACTTTGTTGAGGACGGCATGCCTTCTTGCGCCCCGATCGCGCGGGAAATCGTTCCCAACGTCAATCGGCTGGCACAGGCCACACGCGCGAGCGGAGGCACCGTGATCTGGATCCAGACCGAGGCTTTGATCAATGAGCCTAACGATTGGGCCAATCGCAAAGAGGCGACAAGTGCCGCGAAGTGGGCCAGCCGGCAACGGCTGCTCGCCAAGGATGGCGCAGGGTTCCCGATCTATCCGACCTGCGAAGTCCATGCGGACGACAAGATTGCACTCAAAACCAGGTACTCCGCCTTCATTCCACATCCTTCGGAGCTCGACACGGCGCTCAAGGCGGGCGGGATCGATACGCTGTTGATCGTTGGCGTCGCCACCAGCACCTGTTGTGAGTCGACGGCGCGCGACGCATCGATGTGGGGTTACAGGACCATTATGGTGTCAGATGCCAATGCTGACATGACCGATGCGTTGCACAATCACACGTTGGGCAAATTCCTCACGACGTTCGGTGATGTGCAAACCACCGAGGAGGTGATAGCCAAGTTGCGTACCGGCGCATCCAGCGCGTCGACGGCGGCGGCTTGATGATGGGCCCTCTGTCGGTTCGCGTGCGGGTTTATCGAAGCTGGGATCGTCGATGTCCACCTACGTCCTCAACAAGATGATCCGCGATATCAATCGTGATCCAGCGCGGCGAGAAGCTTATTTCCGATCTCCCGACGCGTTCGTGGCGGACTACATACTTTCGGAGGAGGAGCAGCAGGCGTTCTTGGCCATGGATATCCGGGCATTGTACAGGCTTGGCGTGCACGGGCTGATCCTGCGGCCATTTACGCTGCTGCACAAAATTCCGGAGCCGGAGTACCTGCGGGCGATTAGGGGATGAGTTCACCGAGCACGGCCGACGCGACTGCTCGGCTGAGTTTCGTTGCGCTGAGAGGTTGATTATGCCGATCGTGTTTGCCTGCGCCGCCAGCCATGCACCGGGAATTACAGCATGGGCGGACGCTGCATCCGAACAGCAATCACAGGCGGTAAACGGCGGTTTTGGGGCACTCAAGGATGCGCTCAAGGCCGCTAATCCCGAAACGTTGCTGATACTGACGTCCGAGCACTGGGCCAATTTCTTCCTCGATCACGCAAGCGCTTTCTGTATCGGGCGCGGGGATACGTTCGAGGGGCCGGTCGAGCCGTGGCTGAAACTCGAACGGCGGACGATCGGCGGTAACCCGTCGTTGGCCACGCATCTGTTGGAGCATTGCTACGCGCATGATTTCGAGCCGTCGCATTCCCATGAGTTGGCGTTCGATCACGGCACGATGGTGCCGCTGTCGCTGATCACACCGGGCATGGATCAAACGGTGGTTCCGTTGTACTTCAATACCCTGGCGACGCCGCGCCCGTCCGCCCGGCGCTGTCTGGCACTGGGCAAGATCCTGCGGCCAGCACTTGAGGCTTGGCCGCAGCGGGTTGGGATCATCGCCACCGGCGGGCTTTCGCACGATCCGGGCGAGCTCAACCATGGTGTGATCGACACCGCGTTCGATCACCGGTTTCTCAATCAGGTGAGCGAGGGTCAGCTGGAGCAGCTCGCCGCCTATTCCGACACCGAGTTACGGGCGGCCGGCGCCGGCACGTTGGAACTGTTGGCGTGGATCTGCCTGGCCGGCATCATGGCTGGCGAACCGGCACGCATCGTCGCCTACCAGCCGGTCAAGCCCTGGGCAACCGGCATCGGCATGGTCGCCTACGACCGTCAAGCGGCTTAGGTCGGTTGGCTCGGATATGTTAGACGCTGGTATCATCGTCGCAGCCGAACCGCTCACACGGTTTGTGCAGGCTATCTTCGAAAAGCGTGGCATGCCGCAGCAACATGCGCGCCAGGTGGCGGAAACCTTGGTGTGGGCTGATTTGCGCGGTGTCGGTTCCCACGGCGTCTTTCGAGTGCCACGCTACCTGGCCTTCATCGATCGCGGCGCCATGGACCCGGCGGCCGAGGTCGAGCTGCGCTTGAAGCTGCCCGCGGCGGTGGTCTTCGAAGCCCATCGGGCGCCAGGCGCGGTGGCGATGATGAAGGCCACCCAGGCCGCTTGTGATCAGGCGCGCAGCAGCGGCCTGTGCTATGCCATCGTCAGTCACACCACCCACACCGGCGCCATCGGTTATTTCGCCCAGTGGGCTGCCGAGCGGGGCTGTGCCGCGATCGTCGCCAGTGCTGGTACGCCTAACATGGCCTACCACGGCGCGCGCGTACCGAGCTTGTCAACCAGCCCGATCGCCATCGCCGTGCCGGGCGGCGAGGCGGGACCGTTGGCGCTAGACATGTCGACGGCGATCTTGGGCATCGGGCGGCTGGCGCAAGCCCGGGAAGCGGGAGAGCCACTCCCGGAAGGCGTCGTGCTCGACGACGCGGGCAATCCGACCACGGATCCCGTTCGCGCCAGCTTGCCGATTCCGCTGGGGGGTACGAAAGGCTCCGGTCTCGCGCTGATGCTCGAGTGTTTGGCCGGGCTGATGGCCGGCACGCCGATCCTCGCGGCGATGGTTGGCCCGGGCGGTAAAGTCCGACACGCCCACAACGGTCTCATTATTGCGCTGGACGTTGCCCAATTTCGACCGCTGGCCGACTTTAAGGCCGATGTCGAAGCGCTGGTCGCGGCAATTAAGGCGCTGCCGCGGCGTACCGGCGTTACCGAACTGCTCCTTCCCGGCGAACGCGGCCATCGCGTTCAGACCGAGCAGCTTGAGCGGGGGGTGAAGCTGTCCAACGCCACGTGGGCCGACCTGGAGCGGTTGAGCGCGCAGATGGACCTGACCTTGCCGGCACAGATGCCGTGAGGGCTGCAGAGCATCGACGGCAAGATCACGTCTGCCTTGCATCATGTCCGCCTTAGGCGGAATCGCTGTGCCGGCCCCGCTGCCAAACCGGGCCGCCCGATGGCACCATGATCGCTCCTGAATCGCTCCTGGATCGCTCCTGAAGTGTAGCGAGTTCCTGCGGTCCATCGGAGGCCTCCCGATGCCAATTCAATAGCGAAAGTTGCTCTACACTTTAAGGCGCGATGATCTAGCCCTACATTGTGTTGCGCGATCAACACACGCCCAGCGCTAATTTGGTTGCGCGTGGTTTCGCCTCCGGCCCAAGCCGTTTGGGCCGCCGGGCCTGGCCGTCGGCTGTGTGCTGTGCGCAATTGTCTGTGTGACGGCCGGTCAATGACTGGCGCAACGATCCAGTGATGGCGGCCGAATGTCCGACATGGCGCCCCATTGGGCGGCGCGAGATCCGCATGGCGACCGAGCGCCGAAGACCGCAGCACGGGTACGACGATGCGCCTTCGGTTGCCAAATATGATCGCCAAGGCATGGATATCGGCCGGCGCGGCGGCTCTGCTTGTCGCGATCACGTGAATCACTGCCATCAATACCGTATAGAAAAATAGACCCGATTCAGTTAGTTCTTGCGCCGAATCAGGCGGATGGTTGCGCGGCCGTGCGCGGCCTTAACAGGCGACACTTCGCAAGTGGGCCTTCGGGGTGGGCATGCGGCTATCATTGGCTCTGATCATTGTGATGTCGACAGGGCTGGCGGGCTGTGCGATATCGCCCAAGCCATTGACTGAGCTCCAGATCTCCGATGCGGTTGATGATGTCCGTGTGCGTGTGGTGTCTGCTCAAGAGCCGTTGAACGGGCCGGTCAGCCTGTACGAGGCGATGGCACGCGCGCTCAAATATAATCTCGACAAAGAAGTCGAGGTGATGGACATCCTGTTGCGCGAGCAACAGCTGCGCGTGGCCCATCACTCGATGTTGCCGGAGTTGGTCGCCGAAGCGGGGTATGCGGATCGCACCAATTATTCAGGCGGCAGCAGCGTCCAAATCTTGGGTCCGCGCACGCTTGGCCAAGAGTCTTTGACAGCGTCGACGTCGTCGGAACGTGACGTCCGCACCGCCAATCTCAAGTTCAGCTGGCACATTCTAGATTTTGGGCTGTCCTTCGTGCGGGCCCGGCAGTCGGCCGATCGGGTCCTGATCGCAGATGAAAAACGTCGCAAGGTTGTCAACAACGTTGTCGAAGGGGTGCGCGCCGCCTATTGGCGGGCGGTCTCGGCGACGCGCCTCCGCAGAGGTATCGGTCGGCTGGGCCGACGCGTCGAACGCGCGCTGGCCGATACCCGTGCCTTGGCCACTCACGGTGTATCATCGCCGCTGAAGGCGTTGACCTATGAGCGCGAGTTGGTCGAAATTCAGCGCGAGATACGGCGGCTCGATGGCGATCTCAGCTCGTCCAAAGCGCAACTTGCAGCGCTGATCAACGTCGATCCCGGCAAACCCCTCAGGGTTAAGGTTCCCAGCGTGATGCGACAACCACGGTTTGTCGGCATGGACGCTGAAGAGATGGTGATGACCGCGCTCTCAAACCGATCCGAGCTGCGCGATGTGATGTACCAGGAGCGGATCAACGCGCGAGAAGCCGAGGCTGCCATTCTCGAGATGTTGCCAGGGATCTCGCTCGATGCCGCGCCGAATTGGAACAGCAACAAATTCCTGTTCAACAACAATTGGGTGACCTGGGGTGCCCAGACCACCTGGAACTTGATCAAGGTCTTCTCTTATCCGCAACGTCGGGCGGTGATCGAGGCCCGGGAAGACTGGCTCGATGCGCAGGTCTTGGCTGTGACGATGGCCATCATGACCCAGGTGCAGGTGGCGCGGGCTAGGCTGATCCACGCCCGGCGTCGCCACAGCGCGGCGCAACACTACAAAGATGTGCAATCGCGCATCCTCGATCAGATTCAAACCGCCTTTGATGCCGGCAAGGTCAGCGAGCAGACGGCCATTCGCGAGGAGATGAATACGCTGGTGGCCACCGTCAAGCTTGATCTCGCCTATGCTGAATTGCAGGGTGCCTTCGCCGCGCTTTATGCTTCGATGGGGCTTGCGCCCTATGCGGACCTCGACCATCGACACAGCCGCGTCGATGAGTTGCGCGATATCCTGCGTGCGAGTTGGCGCGAATTGGGCGACAGAATGGGCTGATTGGGCCGGCGATTGCCACGTCAACGCGCCCTTTCACACAGGCGATCACAGCGGCGATCACAGTGGCGATCCTCATCGTGAGTGCACCGCCCGTTGGTGGCGCCGCACGACCGTGACCCAGACCGTGATTGGCCAGTGATCGCATGATAAAGCGCTTGCCACGTGGCCAGAAATTAGCTCTTGTTCCAACAAAAATAACCACCGTGGGGAAAGCGCCATGAAACGTCACTCTTCGATGCCGCTGTGTCTGGGCTTAGCTGGGGCCTGCCTCGTCGGTACCGGGCAGCTTGCTGTCGTCACGCCATCGGCTACGGCGGCGGAGCTGAAGCTTGCGCACTGGATGTCGCCGCGCCATTCGATGCATCGCTATGTCATGGAACCGTGGTCCAAGCAGATCTCGGAAAAATCTGGCGGTAAGCTGACGGTCAGAATCTATCCCGGTGGTGCGCTGGGCAAAGGCCCCAGAGCACAATTCAAGCGTGCGCTGGACGGTGTGGCCGACATCACGTTCGGGTTGCCGGGTTTCACAGCCGCCCAATTTAGGCGGACCGGCGTGATCGAGTTACCCGGGGTCGCCACCAGTGGTCCGGACGGGTCGCGTAAGCTGTGGAAGGCGATGAAACAGCTGGAGCCCGAATGGAAGCGGGTCAAGGTGCTCGGTCTGTGGGTCGGCGAATCGCAAGTTCTGATGAGTAAGGACAAACCGATCCGGACCGTGGCGGATCTGAAAGGGATGAAAATCCGGACGCCGTCGAAGGTGCAGGCGGATATGATAGCGGCACTCGGCGCGACACCGGTGCCGATGCCGATAAACCGCGTCTACAATGCGCTCAACACCGGTGTGATCGACGGTGTGTTGACGGGCCCCAGTACGATCCGCAGCTTCAAGTTCGGCGAAGTGGCGCGCTACTTCACGCCAGGCTTGCCGCTCGGGCGTTCGCCGTTCTTTTTGGTCATGAACAAGCGCAGTTGGGACCGGCTGCCGGCGGATCAAAAGCAGCTGATCGACTCGACAACGGGCGTCGAGTTCAGCGCCCGCGCCGGCAAGATTTATGACGGAGAAACAAAAAAGGCGTTCGATTCGGTGCGCAACACGGGCCAGCATGAAATCATTGAGGTGAGCCCGGCGGAACGGAAGAAATTCGAGAAGATCGTGCTCGCGTTCCGCAAGAACAAAGTCGATGCGATGGAGAAAGCGGGCATTCCGGCCAAGGCCATCCTCGCCGCCATGGGTGTGAGCGGACAGTGACGTGGAACCTGAGTTCAGACCCAGCGAGCGGGTGATTGATCGCGGCGTGCGGATGTTGGCCATGATCGGCGGCTATCTGCTAATTTGGTTGATGGGCCTCACCGTGTTCGCGGTGTTCACCAGAAAGGTTCTCAACGCGCCGATCTTAGGGATCCAGGACCTGTCGGAGGTCAGCCTGGTGGTCACGGTGTTTGCGGCCATGGCCTATGCGGGCTGGACGGGGGGACATATCGCCGTCGACCTGATCGCCGACGTCTTGTCGCCGAGGTTGATGTCGGCGGTTGACGTCTTGATACGCTCGATCAGCGCCATATTCTTCGCGATTGTCGCCTGGCAAAGCGCGCTGCGGGCGATCGAGGCGCAGGAGGTGGGTGAGGCGACCAACATGATCGCCCTTCCGCTTTATCCCTATTTCTGGGTCATCGCGCTCGGCTTCGCGCTGTTCTCGGTCGTGCTGGCCGTGCTGGCGCTACGCGCTGCCCGCGGCCAGCCGGACTTTCCAGCACAATGAGCCCCACCTTTATTGGCCTGATCGGACTGGTGGCGCTGTTCGCGCTGTTAGCTTTGCGCATGCCGGTCGGCGTCGCGATGATGATCATCGGTGCCGTTGGGATCGGCGTCCTCAACGGTTGGCACGCGGCGCTGGGGACGCTGGGGTCCGAACCGTTCGTGATCGCCTCCAACTACGAATTGATGATCATTCCCCTGTTTGTGCTGATGGGAAATCTCGCCGGCATTTCAGGCATGAGCCGGGATTTGTACTCGGCCGCCTATGCCTGGATCGGCCATTGGCGGGGTGGTCTCGCTTCAGCAACGATTGCCGCTTGCGCCGGGTTTGCCGCGCTGTCCGGGTCGTCCGTCGCCTCGGCGGTGACGATGGGGCGGGTGGCGCTGCCCGAAATGCAGCGGTTCAATTATAACGCCCGGCTGTCGACGGGTTGCATTGCAGCAGGTGGAACCTTGGGGATCCTGATCCCGCCGTCAACCGGCTTCATCATCTACGCGATCTTGACCGAGGAATCGATCGGGCGGCTGTTTCTGGCCGGCGTGATCCCCGGGCTACTGCTGACCACGCTGTTTATCCTGGCAATTGCCATCCAGACCCGGATTCACCCCAAGCTGGGTCCGCCGGGACCTCGCCAGTCGTGGAGCGAGCGCGCCAAGGCAACATCACGGGCAATCGCCATGATCGGCATCGTCGTGGTGACCATCGGCGGCATCTACGGCGGTATCTTCACCACCGGGGAAGCCGCCGGCGTCGGCGCATTCTTGGCGTTCTGCCTCACAGCCTTCCGTCGCCAGCTCGGGGCCGGCAAGCTCAATCGGGCATTGCTGCAGACCGTCAGGACCACCGCCTTCGCGTTTTTGATCCTGATCGGCGCCCACGTTTTCAATCCGTTTCTGGCCTTGACCCAGATCCCAACGGATCTGGCCGATCTGTTAACGGGGACCGACTTGCCGCCAATCGGTATCCTTATGATCCTGATGGCGACATTCATTGTTCTGGGAACGTTTTTAGAGGGCTTCGCGATTCTGGTCTTGACCCTGCCGATCGTTCATCCGCTGATCCTTCAGCTGGGCTATGACCCGATTTGGTTCGGTGTGTTGATGGTCATCGTGCTGGAAATGGGGCTGATCAGCCCGCCCGTCGGGGTTAATGTATTTGTGGTCAAAGGCATCGCCGAAGACGTGCCGATGAGCGACATCTTTATCGGTATCCTGCCGTTTTGGGCGGCGATGCTAGTGTGCTTGATCATTTTGATCGCGTTTCCCCAGATCGCCCTATTTCTACCCAACACGATGATAAACTGAACAATCATTTTTCGGGCCAGCTGTCACACTTTGCCGTGATACAAGGCCCCCCGCCTGTCCCCTGGCTGCCCCTCCGCTAAGCCATTCGGCAGATCTTGGTGGTAGGCAAGCGCACCGACCCTTAAGTCTATGGTGCGCTAGATCATCGCGCCTTAAATCGGAACCGCAACGCCGATTCCAATTGCGCCGGTTCCGATCAAAGGCAGGTTGCTCTAGCATGATCAGCGTTGACTCAATGGGGCGGGCGGAGTTGCTTTGGTGGTGGACCGGTGGGCCAGCGCCCTTTGGGTTCAGCAGTTGGATTTAATCAGGTGCCGCCCGGGCGTGCAGCAGCGCCAGCCATCGGTTTCAGCGACGGGTTTGAACCGCGGCAACGTTGACGACGTAAGCTTATGCTACCGCGCTGCTGCGGGAGTTGGGAGCCCATAATCATGCAAGGCTCGTTATTGGAGCGACCGAATGAAGGGCGGGTTGTCGAGCCGCTGCCGCGTTCAGCGGCGCCAGCCAAGTCGCGATGGCACTGGCTGAAGACGCTTGCGCGGGTGGTCACGTCGCTGGTGTTGGTGGTCGCTATCCTGGCGGCGGGATGGGCGTATCGGCAGCATTTGGTCAACACGCAGACCGCGACGCCAAGACAGACCTTCGGCGAACGCCCGCGCGCGGTCGAAAGCCTCGTCGCCAACGTCGCGGACATTCAGCCGGATTTGCGCCTGTTTGGTCAGATCGCCGCCGGCCGCACCGTGGATTTGCGTATGCTGGTCGGCGGCGAGGTGTTGTTCGTGGCGCCGGAGATGGTCGAGGGGGGGCAGGTCGAGAAGGGGCAGGTCTTGGTCGGGGTCGACCGATTTGACTACGACGGCGCCCTGGTGCGCGCACGGACCGAGTTGGCCGAGGCGCAAGCCAAGCTGCTGGAGACGCGTGCGCGCATGACCCAGGAACGGACACTTCGTCGCAGGGCGGAGGAACAGCGCGAGATCGCCCTGCGCGAGGTGGAGCGACTGACCACGCTGCAGGCAAGGGGGGCGGTCAGCACAGCCACGTTGGACACCAGTAAGTCCAGGCTGTCGATCGCGCGCTCGAGCGTGGAATTGCGCGAACAGCAAATCCTGGTTTTGCAGGCCACGATGAAGCGGGAACAAGCCGTGCTGGATCGCCTGCGTTGGAACGTGCAGAAGGCCGAACGCGATATCCGTAATACCCGATTAGAGGCGCCGTTTTCGGGCATCCTGTCAAATGTGGCCGCGCAGCCCGGGCGGCTGGTGAATGTCAACGATCGGGTGGCGACGCTGGTGGACCTTGATCGGTTTGAGGCGCGGTTCACGTTGAGCGATGCCGCCTACGGTCGCTTGGTGGCTGAATCGGGTTCGTTGGAGGGGCGCCCGATCAAGGTGTTGTGGCGGGGCGGGCGCGCGCAGCTGGTGGCAAGCGGCGTCGTGGACCGGATTTCTCCCGTGGTCTCGGCCAGCACCGGTGGGTTCGACGTATATGCGCGGCTGCAGCGGTCGGCGGCAACCGAAGCGATGCGACCCGGCGCCTTCGTGACCGTCGAGATGGCCGACGTGATGTACAAGAACGTGGTGCAAGTCCCGCAAAGTGCCGTCCATCCGGGGTCGAAGGTGTTTTCGATCGATGAGGACGGCCGGCTGCAGCCGCGCGAGGTCGCGGTTGTCGGGTTTGACGGCGCCGATCTGTTGGTGCGCGGCGACCTGCAGGACGGATTGTTGCTGATGGGCAGCCGACTGCCGGATGCTGGGCCTGGGTTACGCGTGAAGCCACGGCCATGAGGGGGACCACGTCTACAGGTCGCGGCGACTTCAACCTGCTGCACGGGCTCATTCGCGCCTTTTTGAACCACCGGGTCGCCCCCAATCTGGTCGCGATCATCATGTGCGTTGCCGGGGTGGTGGCGCTGACCCGGATCAACACGCAGTTTTTCCCGACCACCGAGATCCCGACCATCGTCGTGTCGATCACTTGGCCGGGCGCTAGCGCGCAGGAGATTTCCGAAGGGATTTTGGACATCGTCGAGCCGGAGATTCGGTTCATCGATGGCATCGACGAAGTGCGTTCCGAGGCGGTCGAGGGTTTGGCACGGATTACCCTTGAGTTCGTTGAAGGGACGGACATGCAGAAGGCGCTATCGGACGTCGAGAGTCAGATCGCGACGATCGCGACCCTGCCGCAGGAAAGTGAGCGGCCGATCATCACCCGTGCCCAGCTCTACGAGACTGTCGGCATGGTCGTGGTGTCCGGTCCGTTCGAAGAGGGCGTCATTCAGGGCGCCGCCAAGCAGCTGCGCGACAAGCTGCTCGATGCCGGAATTGATCGCGTCACCTTGACCGGCAAGCGCGATCAGGAGATTTGGGTGGAAATCCCGTCTGCCGCAATGCAGCAGTTGAACCTTTCGGCACGCGACATTGCAGACCGGATCGCCGTCGTCAGCCAGAACACGCCGCTCGGTAATCTTGAAGGCGACAACGAAATGCAGCTGCGGGCGCGCGGTCGGATGTCGACCGCCGATGGCGTCGCCCGCATCGAACTCAAGGCGTTTCGCACCGGCCAGAAAATCCTGGTTCGCGACGTAGCCGTCGTAAGAGAGGCTTACGAGGAAGGCCAGACCCGCCATTTTCGCGCCGGTCAGAAGGCCGTCGTGCTCAACGTGCAGCGCGCGATCACGGGTGACACGCTGGAATCGATGGCGGCGATGATCGGAACCGTCGACAAATTTCGGGCGACGCTGCCGCCGACCATGCGGATTGAGAGCTTCGATATCCGCGCCAAGGTGGTCGATCAGCGCCTGCAGATGTTAAGCGAGAACGCGCTCATGGGCTTCTTGCTCGTCGTTCTCATTCTTTTGATCTTCCTGAGTGTCGGTGTCGCCTTCTGGGTTGCCGTCGGCGTGCCGATCGCATTGATGGCGACATTCGCGTTCATGCTGGTGACCGGGCAGACCATCAACGCGATCTCTCTTGTGGCGCTGATTTTGGTACTTGGCATTTTGGTTGACGACGCCATCGTCGTCGGCGAGGCCACTGTAACGCGCTACGAACAAGGCCTGAGCCCGCACGATGCCGCCGAGGCGGCAGCGACGCGCATGGTGCTGCCGGTGATCGCGTCGACGTCGACCACGCAGGCGGCATTTTTCCCGATCCTGCTGATGACCGGGGTGATCGGGCAAATCTTGGTGGCGATACCGATGGTTGTCGTCGCCGCGGTGATGGCCTCGCTGATCGAATGCTTTCTCACCCTGCCGTCGCATCTCAAGCATACTTTGCAGGCCATGGCGCGGCGCGGCCACCGCCCACCTTCGCTGGTCGGTCGCGCGTTGGGCGGATTTCGCACCGGCTTCGACCGCGGCTTCGTGTGGGTGCGCGATGGACCGGTGTTTTGGCTGATCAAGCTCGCCTATCGGTGGCGCTACGTGACGTTGGCCGTCTCCTTGGCGGCGATGATGGCGGCCATCGGCCTGGTTTCGGGCGGCCGCGTTCGGTTCACCTTTTTCCCCGTGCCGGAGCCTGAAACGGTGCAGGCAGATGTGACCTTCACGCCGGGATTGCCGGATGAGGTGCAGATTGCCGCGCTGCAAAAGATCGAGCAAGCGGCGCGCAACGCCGAGCGCCGACTGACCGGGGGAACCGAAGAGACGCTGATCTTGATGATCCACCAGACATTGGGCGCTCAGGACCGGCGTCGTGGCGACAACATCGCACGGGTGTCGGTGGAGCTGACGCCCGGTGAAGATCGGTCGGTCCGTACGCGTCGGTTTCTGGGCGCCTGGCGACGGGCGATCCCCAACGTCGTGGGGATCGACACCATCGCGGTGGCGGGCCGGCGGATCGGACCGCCCGGCCAAGACATCGACGTGCGGCTGACGGGGGCCTCGATCGGTCAGCTCAAGCTGGCGGCAATGGAGCTGCGCAGGACCCTCGAAGGCTACAGCGGATTGATCGGCCTGACCGATGACCTACCGTTTGGCAAGTCGGATGTGATTTTGGAACTCACCCCGCGCGGGCAAGCGCTGGGCTTCACCACCCAGTCGGTGGCCACCCAGGTGCGCGCGGCCTATCAAGGGGCGATCGCGGTGCGCTTCGCGCGGGGGGATGAGGAGGTGACGATCCGTGTGCGCACCGACGAGACGGAGCGCAAGCGCGGATTGGCCGGTTTGCTCGCGCTTAATCTGCGAGCACCTGGCGGGGCCAACGTGCGGTTGTCCGAAGCCGTCAAGGTGATCGAGCAGCCGGCATTTTCGGTTGTGCTGCGTTACGATGGCAAGCTGGCGGTCAGCGTTCGGGCCAACGTCGACAGCGCCATCACCACGTCCAATCAAGTGCTGGGGGCACTGCGCAGCGGACCGCTGCCCGCGCTCGAGGCGAAATACGGGATCTCGAGTTCATTCCAGGGCAGGGCGAAGACCCAGCGGCGGGCGTTCGCTGACATGCGGATCGGTGCGATCCTCGCTTTAACGCTGATCTACCTGATATTGGCCTTCGTGTTTCAGCGTTGGCTCCAGCCCCTGCTGGTGATGTCGATCATTCCATTCGGCCTGATCGGTATGATTGTCGGCCATTATATGATGGGGTTCCATCTGGCGTTGCTGTCGGTGATCGGTCTGTTGGGACTGTCGGGAATCGTCGTCAATGGGGCGATCGTGATGGTGGACCGCATGAACGAGCGGTTGTCGATGGGCGAATCATTGAATGATGCGGCGGTCGGCGCGGCGAAGGATCGTTTGCGCGCGCTGGTGCTAACGACTCTCACGACCGTCGCCGGCATGTCGCCGTTGCTGTTTGAAAAGAGCCTGCAAGCTCAGTTCTTGATCCCGATCGCCATTACGCTGTCCTGGGGCTTGAGCTTCGCCACCTTATTGTTATTGTTTCTTTTGCCCGCGTTGGTCGGCATCGGCTCTGACATGTCCCGACTGTTCGCCGGCGTTGGGCGGGTTTTATTCGGGTGGTCCGCCCCGCAACCTGCGCAGCAATGAGGGGTTCCGCGTCGCGCCAATGCAGCGTGACGGTTTGAGGTGGGCCGCTTTCGGAGTACCAACACACGGCGCCATGATCGCTCGTGAGGATAAAGCAGCGTTCTGCCATTGATGTTAGTCCTCACGATGCCGATGAAAAGCAGAAAGTTGCTCACCACTTTAAGAGCGATCATCTTTGCGCCTTAGATCATTTCCGCTAAAGGCAAAATCGCTGTGCTGGCCCGCTCCCCCGCCCCATTCCTGCATTCGCCACCCAGAACATCATGCCATTGGGTGGCGCGTGGAGGAATGGAGTGGACGAACCGGGCGGGGAGCGGGATGGTACCAGCACAATCTGAAACGCTTTAGATTGGAACCGGCGATACGGTTGCAATTTGTTGCGGTTCCCATTTAAGGCACGACGGTCTAGCGATCGCGCGGCGCCATGGAGCGCGGATCGGGATAGCGGCGGCTTTTGCCCTCGAAATAACTGTCCGGCTCGATATCGAGCTTGGCGTGATACAGCTCACCGGTCACGCTACAACCGGAACTCAGTCGTATCTCGTCGGCATAAATCGATACCTCGTCGGCAATGCCGGCCACGGTAATGTCGGTCGCCAGGACGACGCCACTCAATTGGCCGGTTGCAGTCAGCACGATGCGTTGCGCCTCGGCCCCGCCGTCGATGGTGCCCTCGATCACCAGATCGCCTTGAACGACGATGCTTCCGTGAATAAAGACTGAGGCTGGAACGACAAACGGCTCACCGGAACCGGTTTGTCCCGTCTCGGCGTCCAACTTCTGCTCTGATTTGCGATCGGTGGCACGCATCTTGGACCAAACGAAACTGGCTCGCCGCATTGACGGGTCGGCCCAATTAATGGTGACGGGCGAACAGGCAACCCGCAGCATCGTCACGCCGGGTGAGCGCAAAGCACCAGAACCGGGGTTCGCTACAGCGTGGCGCTGATCGCCGCTGAGCATTCCATTGGCCGACCCGGAACTGGATACGACCGACTTCTTGTCGGATTGTCAATATCAACTTACGCGGCTTCAGCAATGCCTGATTGGGCGGTCGATGCATGGCGTCCCGGCGCAGGTTCCAATAGCGTTTCCGAGTGTGCTGGAACCAGCCCGCTCCCCCGCCTGAGGCGGAGTTGATCAGACCGACCGATCGCTGACCATTCAACCAAGCTCGATCGTTGCGTTATCCCGTTGGCCGGCGAGTTGATGTCCATCTGGAGTTTGTGAGCCGTGGGGTCGGCACAAAATGTCGGTCATACCGATGACACCAGTCATTGGGGCCTTGTTTCATGACTCATTTTGGCAAGAAACTGGGATTTCGCCCGTGTTGCGGCCTCGGCTTCGTCTGCTACCCTCGCTAAGGTATCCCGCGCGTTTTCGTTCGATAATTTCCCGGCGCAACGCCCCATTGGCCGATTCCAGCTCATCGATCTGCTGCGAGATTTGGAACCGGAGCTGAATCGCATTTAAGCTCGCGGAGTGCGTCTTGTGCGACATGATCCAGGTTGCAGCCATAAGGCCGAGCATCATGATGCCTATCGAGATATGAATACCCGAGCCCAGCAAAAACATCTGCATGGCATAAGGTAAGCATGTCGGCAGCATGAAGACTAAAAAAGGCGATGGGAGGCTGCCAGCGATCCGATTGCTGCGGTTGCAATGCCGGCCAATATGAGACCCAAGAAAGCTTGATGACCATAGCTGTTCTCTGGGAATACCATAATGGCGGTGCTTCCCCACAGTGCGGCCGAACTCGCAACCCCGATTAGGAAGGTGAACGCGAAGGCGGAGGAAGGGGCAGCCTAAGAACTTGCTCGGAGATAAAGCAGAAAAGCAACCCCACGAGCGATCGAAACGGCAAGGACTGCGATCAACCAGTAAAATGCCGTGGAACCGACCTGATCGGCCAGCATGAAAGCCAATGCGCCGGCTTAAAAAACGGTAGCGGCCAATGCATGCGGCAACAGGACATATAGCGCGCGCAGCAGTTCGGCTCTTACGTTGGGTTCAGGTGAGCCGACGAAGCCGCTGGTCATTTCCTGCATACGCATGACTTTCTAAGGTTGAGCGTGATGCAACGAATACCGACATCAGCTTGTTCACTGCGTCCCCGTCATGCCATCAGGTTGCGCTCCGCGCCAGCTCCGCAGATCGTGCGACATCGCGTAAAGCAATCGTGAGATCAATCAAAAAGTATTCATTATTTGAATGTCGATAAAAAGCGGGGGACCTCATCTCAATCAGATTTGAACATTGAATATAGTTTATTAAAGACTTGTGAAAATTGCGCAGTTAGAAGGCTTTCGTTCTGGTTGGTGACGGCAATCCATCTCAGATTGCGAAGACTGTTGATCTCAATTCAGTTGAACTGATTTGGTTCAATTTTCGATCAAGGACGGCGACGATATTCAGCATCGCTTAAACTTCGCGCTGGCGTACCGGTCGAAATTCGGCGACTGCCGTGGCAGGTTTTCAACGTGGCCGGAGGTCGTATGCAGGGGCAGCGTTGAAGCCGTGACCTCGCTCGCGTCACTTTGAGCTTAGTTCGCCCCTTTGATCGGTGGCTTCATTCAGAGCGATGGGCCCATTCCGGCCGAAGCCATAGGGAGGTTCGGATTGCCAGGTGCGTAGTTTGCAGCACCGCGTCGTCGGCAGGCCCAACGCGGCATCGCAACACGGCGCAACGGGCGTCGATGGGCGATTGGGCGAGAAGTCCCGCCCGTTTGCTTTCGCGGTGTGGGTGGCGGGTGCAGTGTGCGTTGCAAGCCTGCGCCGCGGCACCGAGCGCAGCTGTTGGCGTTAGGCCGATGAAATCACGCCATCAGGCGTTGCCATATCAAGGCCATCACCTTGATCCGCCACATGCGGCACGCGAAGCTATGTTCGGTTAATTGAACAATGTGTCCATTAAGGGTACACGGCTTTTTAAGCAATCTCCTCTAGCTGATCGGGCAAAACTTAAATTTCCCGCCCAATTTGTGCTTTTCGCTATTTTTCGACCCGTGGTGCTTGGACGGCCCAGCACGTCTTGTCCGGTTTGGTGGACCGAGACGAAGCGTCGTTGCGTGCGGATGTCGAGGCATGAGGTGCGCCGAAAGCGCGTTGGTAACAGGGATGAGAGCCGAGATCGGATTCAGTCGCGTGGTGTTGGCACAAGCGTTTCGCATTGTCTGGAAGAAGCCGGCCGTGGGCTGGCATGATCGATCGGGCAGGCAGCGGCTGGGCGCCGCTCGCCTTTGGTTTTCAGGAGATATTGGTGCATGGGCCGGCCGTGACGGGGCTCCACGGCGGCGTGCAAGCGATCGCCACGGGTCACTGGAGCGCCCTCAAAGCCACTGCTTTGCCAGCAATCCTGCCGGCCCCACCTTCAAGGGCTCGGTGCCAGCGCCGACCGGTCCCGAACTTAAAATGCCTACGAATCAGATCTGTTTGACCACCGCAGTACAGGAGGCGACATAACAGATGCGCAAGCTTCTTGCAGAACAGATCGATCGGTCGAGGGTTCCAGGCGGGGCTGTCGACTTGGCCCGTCTGGTCGAGCAAGTGAGCGCGACCTATGAGACGTTTGAAAAGGATCGCCGGCGCTCGGAGCGGGCCTCACGGCTGATGGCTGCGGAACTGGAGCACCGCTCGGAACTCTGGCGGTTTCAGGCGAATCTGCTGGAGATAGCGGCGAAAATCAGCCCGCCGGAGATCGTCGCCGCCGAGGTTTGCTTGATGTTCGAAACCTTTGTCCAGGGCGCGACCTGCAGCATCATGAAGCTGGAAGCCGGGCGATTGTCGGTGTTCGCGGCGCCAACGGCCGACCGAAACTGGTGGGCTGCCATGAGCGATCTGCCCGCCGAGGAGTGGCATTGCTCGTGTGGCACGGCAGCCTTTACCGGTGAGCCGCAGTTCGTTGAAAACGCGAGAACGGACCCGCGATGGGAAAAATACCTGGCGCTGGCCGAACAATACGACATCCGCGCATCGTGGTCATATCCGATTCTCGGCCGGAATCGGACGGTATTGGGGACGGTGTCGCTGATATCCAGCAAACGCAGACAACCGAGCGAACTGCATCAGGACATGCTCAAGGTCGGCGCCTACCTGATTGCCAGCGCGTGGGATAACGCGCTCGCGCAAGCCGATCGGGTGCGGGTGCTGGCGGAAAAACAGGCCGCGGTCGCCCTTGCCAATGAAACTGCCGGGTTTCTCGCCAACATGAGTCATGAGATCAGAACGCCCATGAACGGAATTCTCGGTGCCCTTGATCTGATGCGGGTTGCCGGCACGGAGGTGGAAAGAAACGAGTTGTTAATCAGCGCAACCGAATCAGGCGAGGTATTGCTCAACCTAATCGATGAAATTCTCGACTACTCGAAACTTGAGCATGCCGGACTTGAACTCAGTCCGGCCGATACGAATTTGACGGAATTGGTGCACAGTATTGTCGGCTCGCTGCAACCAATCGCGAAAAAAAACAACAACGAACTGCAGGTCAGGATCGGAGCCGATGTCCCTGATGTGGTGCGCGTCGATGGGTTGAGGCTCCGGCAGGTTCTCGTCAACCTCGTTGGCAACGCGCTGAAGTTCACCACTGACGGGCGCATAGAAGTCACCGTCGAGACGATCGAGACATCGGCGCACGCCGCGACGATAAGATTTTGCGTGACGGATACGGGTGTCGGCATTCCGCCGGATAAGCTGGCAACGGTGTTTGAGCGGTTTCGCTCGCTCGACCAATCATTCACCCGCAAATGCGAAGGAACCGGTCTGGGCCTCAGTATCTCCAACAAAATCGCTGAACTGATGGGAGGAAAGATCGAGGTCGAGAGCGAAGTCGGCGTTGGCAGCCGATTTTGGCTCGATGTGACGCTGCCGCTGGTCTTGGAGCAACGGCCGGCGCATCAAGATGCGCAAAAGGTGGATACGGTGCGACTGCCTTGCTTACGGGTGCTACTCGCGGAGGATAACGAAACGAACGCCATGATCGCGATTAGGTTCTTGGACCATGAAGGTCACATTGTCACCCGAGTTCGTAATGGTGCGGAGGCGGTCGCGGAGGCAAACAATGCGCCCTACGACATCATTCTCATGGATATTTCGATGCCGCAGATGGATGGTGTGACGGCGACCCGGCTGATCCGGTCGGGTGACGGACCGAATGCGGACGCGCCGATTATTGCCTTGACGGCCCACGTTGTTCCGCGATTGCGCAAACAGATTCTGGATGCGGGTATCACGGACTACGTCTCAAAGCCAATTCGTCGAAATGCATTGGTTGCAATTCTGAAAGATTGGTCGGTTGCCAAGCGCGAGCCAAAGAATCGGTGCGAGCCGCACAGCGAGGAGGCCGTTATCGACCGTGCGCGGTTCGCCAAATTGGTGGAGGACTTCGGTGCGGATGACATCCCGATGCTGATCGACGTCCTGATCGGCGAATTCATGAAGAACGTCGAGGCGATCATTCAGCTCAAGCAATCCGAGGACATGGCGATGTTGGAGCGGCTGGCCCACAAGGTGGCGGGCGGCGCGCTGACGGTCGGCGCGGTGCCGCTTGAACGGGTGGCTCGAGAGATTGAAAGTATCGCGCATCGGCGCGAAAGTTTCCCGCACGAATTGACCGCGCAATTGGTGAAGTCGTCCCTGTCGACATCAAGCGCCTTGAGCCAAATTGTATTAACCAGGCAGCATAAGACGTTGGCCGTCACCGGCCAGTAGGCGAGTGCCATGGCGTTTCAGAGTTAGCTAGAGCAACCTGCCTTTGATCGGAATCGGAACGATCCCGATTAAAGGCAGAAAGTTGCTCACCACTTTAACAGCGATCATCTTTGCGCCTTAAATCGGAACCGGCGCAATTGGAATCGGCTTTGCGGTTCCGATTTAAGGCGCGATGATCTAGCAAAGATCAATGCTGCCAGGGTGTATGAGTTGGCGCGTGGGGCTTGACCTTGTCACCGGACGTCGGTGTTGGCTCGGGTGCGGCCGATGGTAGCCGACGACCGTTCCAGCACGCGCTGAAAGGCGGTTGCGTCACCACCGATCCGTGCGGTTGCGTGCGCGGCGGCGGCCAACAGCAGCTGTTTGAATTCAATCACGGCAAGGTCCGAGAATCGGTAGATCGGGCCGGACACCTGCAAAATTCCAGCCAGGGCGTTGTCGGCGCCAAAAACCGGAGCAGCGACGGCTGCAGCATCGCGAATACGGGTGCCGCGGGCGACCGCGAACATGTCCTGTTTCACGCGTGCCGCCGCGTCGGTCGTGGGCGCCGTAAATGCCAGTACGATGGCTGAGATCGCACTGTCGTCACGATTGAAGCGGTCGCCTTCAGCGACACCTGCGTCGTGAACCGCCTGCGGAGAGGTCACGCGATGCAGACAGATCTCGCCGGCACCATCGTCAATGTAGAACGAGGCGCTTTCCTGGGTCGCGTCGGCCAAGTGCTGAAGGATCGGAACGATGCAGTCGCGAAGCCGGAACGAGGCCTGATAGGCGCGGCCCCACTGCATGAGTCGGGGTCCGAGGCGATATCGGCCGCCGTCTTGTCTTTCCAAACATTGGAACGTCTCCAGCGAGGCCGCGAGCCGGATGATCGTGCTTTTGTGCAGCCCCGTGCGACGGGCGAGTTCGGCCAAGCTCAGCGGCTCGCCGTTGCGATCAAATGCGGACAGGACGGCCAATCCGCGCTCCAGCGCCGCGACACCCGCGGCTTTGGTCTCAATCCAGGTTTTGGCCATCGTCGGTCGTCCCCCGTGATCGCCGCTTGACGCCGCGCTGAGCCGCATGATAGCCAGAAAGCCTACAAAATAGAAGTATGTTCTATCAAATAGAACTATGGGTCGCAGATGGGCCTATGATCTGAATGGGGATTTGATCTGAATAGGAATAAGGAGCCGCGAGGTCGCCCGAAGCGCCTGCGATCGAGCCTGTTCGGTTCGGGGCCAGATCGTCAGGCGACCAGGTTCGAGAACGGGCAGCAACGATCGGTCTGCGCCGCGGCCGACGGACGCTGAATTGGTTGAGTACGGTTGGACGCTGCATGACGACAATCGACATCCATACGCACATGATCTCGCAGGGTTGGCTCGATCTTGTGCGGTCGCACGGCGGTCGCGACGTCCAAGTCCGTGACAATCCGAGCGGTGGGGCGACGCTCCATGAAAGCGGCGTGCCCAGCTTTTCAACCTGCCCGGAAATGCTCGACTACGCGCTCCGGATCAAGGACATGGATGCGGCCGGCATCGACGTGTCGGTGGTGTCGCTGACCGGGCCCAGCGTTTATTGGGGTAGCGCCGAAACGAGCGCCGCCGCCGCACGCCATATCAACGATACGATGTGCACGGCGCAATCGACTTACCCCGATCGCATTCGGTATCTGGCGACGCTGCCCTGGCAGCACCCGTCGTTGGCCGTTGAAGAACTCGCCCGCGCTGTCGCAAACCGGGCGGTCGGCGTGATGGTGCTGGCCAACATTCGCGGCATGGTGCTCACCGATCCGTCGCTGAAGCCCATCTGGCGCGAGATCGATCGGCTCGGTCTGCCGGTGTTGGTGCATCCGACAACGCCGCCGGCGACAGCCGAGCTGTCATTGGGCCGTCTGTTGCCGTCGGTCGGCTTCACGTTCGACACGTCGCTGGCGGTTGGGCGCATGATCCTTGACGGCTTTCTCGATGAATTTCCCAACATAGCGCTGATTGCTGCGCATGGCGGCGGCACGTTGCCGTATTTGGCAGGCCGACTGGATTTGTTTTACGAGAAGCGGATGCCGCCGGAAGAGCGAAAGATCAGCCAACCGCCGAGCCACTATCTGCGGCGGATCTACTACGATTCGATCGTGTACCAAGCCAGCTGCCTGCAGCTGTGTCTGGAGGTCGGTGGTCCGGGCAACGTGATGTTCGGCACCGATTACCCGCATCCGGCAGACATTCCGCTTCTGCTCAAAATCGCCGATGAGCTTCCCGCCGGCGTAAGCTCGGCTGTCAAAGCGGACAATGCGCGTCGGGTGTTTCGACTTTGAACGGAGGGCATCTCCGATCGCTTTAATGGTTGGTGAGGGCTCTGCAGACGGGTCGGCCGCCGGCGGCTAGAGTAGGTTTAAGGGTTGGGACCTGGTTGCTCGTGTGTGCTGCAGCTTGGCCCGTTTGGAGTGATGGACAAAGAGCGTTGAATTCCATGCACGAGATCACCGCGCCCGCAACGGGCCTGACATTCATCGAACTGAGCCATCCCTGGGGGCACGGCATCCCGGTTTGGCCAGGCGACCACGACGTGCGCATTGAGCGGGTGGTGACCCACGCGACGCACGGGGTTATGGCGCAAAAGATCACCACGACCATGCAGAATGGTACCCACCTCAATGCGCCGATCCACCTCATTCAGGGAGGTGCCGACGTGGCCGCGCTCGGCATCGATCGGTTTTTCGGCAACGGCGTCGTGCTCGGCATCACCAAGGCCAAATGGGAGGTTGTCAGCATCGCTGATCTGGAAGCGGCGAAGCCTGAGGTTCGGCCTGGTGACGTCGTTATCGTCAATACCGGCTGGCACAAGCGATATGGCGATAGCCAGGACTATTTTGGTCACGCGCCTGGACTGTCAAAAGCGGCAGCGGAGTGGTTGGTCGCAAAACGGCCGCTACTGGTGGGAATCGACACCGCGGCGATCGATCATCCGTTGGCCACCTCGCTCGGGCCACATCGCAACGGTCCGCTAATGAAGCGACTTCCGGCCGCCTACGAAGCTGAAACCGGGCGCCGGCCAAAGGCTGACCATCCCGATTGGAATGGGGCGCACAAGGTGTTGCTGGGTGCGGGGATTCCGACCATCGAGAACGTCGGTGGTGGCCTCGATCGGGTCACTGGCAAGCGGTGCACGTTCCACGCCTATCCCTGGAAGTGGAGGGGCGGCGACGGCTGCGTGATCCGCTTGATGGCGATTCTTGATCCCGGTGGCGCCTATCGCATCGAACAGGGGCAGTGAACATGGCAGAGACGATCGGTGCCAACGGGCTGAAGTACTACGACCTGACCAACGACTATGGCTATAACGTGCCGCAATGGCCGTCCTCGCCCAACCTCAACTTTCGGGTCACGAAGTTCCACGCCAAGGACGGCATCTATGTGCAAGAGATCGACGCGATCATGCATCGGTCAACTCATATGGATGCGCAGCTGCACGTGACGGAGAACGGCACGACGCTGACCGAATACGATACGTGGCGACATTTCGGCACGGGCGTGGCGGTGTCGATCCCCAAGGGTAAATGGGGTGTGATTACGCCCGACGATCTGGAGCAGGCGCGTCCTCGGATCGAGCGCGGCGATATCTTGATGATCAATACCGGGAGCCACAAGAAGCTCGGCGACAACGATGACTACTACGCGTATTCGCCGGGCCTTTATAAGGAGGCGGCGGAGTGGATCGTCGAGCGTGGTGTCAGCATGGTGGGTGTCGACGTTCAGGCGCTGGATCATCCGCTCGGCACCAAGCTCGCTGACCATGGTCCTGGGCCGTCGCATCCGTATCTCAACGATGAGTACAAAGAGCTCACGGGCCGCAACATTGTCGATGATTTTCCGCATTGGGAGCCAGCCCACAAAATCATGATGGGCGCCGGCATCCCCGGCATCGAAAACGTCGGTGGTGACTTAGATCTGGTTACCGGCAAGCGCTGCACGTTCATGGCGTTTCCCTGGCGTTGGCAAGCCGGGGAAGGTTGCGTTGTCCGCGTCATCGCGCTGATCGATCCGGAGCAGAGGTTTCGCCTTGAATCCGGGCTCTAGGACGCTGTTGGGTTGGCCTGCCGGCCGGGCCAAGATGCCGTGTGATTTCGGCGCAGTTGGGCGCCGGCGCGATCGCTTCAACTGGTGTCGCTTGGCGAAACATTCCAAGCGAACCGCGCGTGGCAGGCTGGCGGTGCACGATAAAGGAACTGGCACATGATCTCCGAGCCGTTGAAAAATCCGCTTTCATTGTTTGATGTGGCAGGTAAGTCGGCGATCATTACCGGTGCGACTGGCGCATTTGGTCGCGCCACCGCGCTGATGCTGTCTTCGCTGGGCGCCAAGTTGACGCTGGCAAGCGGTTCGGCTGAAGAGCTTGCGGAGGTGGCCGCTGAAGCACGCTCATTAGGCGCGGAGGTCGCCACCATTGCCAAGCGGCCGGACAGTTTGGAGGACGCCCAGGCGATGCTGGCCTTGGCGCTCAAATCGCACGGCAAAGTGGATCAGCTTGTGGTCGGATCCGGATACAATAAGGCCGGATTTATTCAGGACCTGGCCTATGAGGATTGGCAGGCGGTGATGGATGCCAACGTGCGGGGACCTTGGTTCATGGCCAAGGCGGTTGGCACTTACTTTATCGAAAACCAAGTCAAGGGCAAAGTGCTGCTGATGTCGTCGGTGCGCGGCCGGCATGGCAACTATTCAGGTTATACTGGCTATTGTACGTCGAAGGGCGCAACCGATGCATTGACCCGCGTGTTGGCGACCGAGTGGTGCAAGTACGGAATTACTGTGAACGCGATCGCGCCGACGGTGTTTCGCTCCAAGTTGACGGCGTGGATGTTCGGCGATGATGAGGTCGGCCGGGCGACGGCGCAGCGTTCGTTAAGTCGTATTCCGCTCGGGCGTCTTGGCGAAGTCGAAGACCTGATGGGAATGGCGCTTTATCTGCTTTCTCCGGCGTCGGATTTTTGCACAGGACAGGTGATGTATGTCGACGGCGGCTACACGGCGGGATAATCCAGGCGAGCGCAAGCCGGTCGGCATTATCGGCGGCGGCCGGATGGGCGCCGCCATCGCCGCCATTTTTGCAGGCGAAGGCTATGACGTCATCGTGGTCGAACCGGCCGAGGATGTCCGCACTGCGATTGCTTCGCGCATCAGGCAGATCGCCGGGATTCGTCAACAAGGCGACGGACTGGTCGAGCGGGTGCACATTGCGCCGCAAATCACCTCTGACCTTGCCGCGTGTCAATTGATCACCGAGGCGGCGCCGGAAAAGCTCGACTTGAAGCAACAGATCTTTGCACGCCTCGATTCGATCTGTTCGCCGCAGACCGTTCTGGCCACCAATACCTCCGTCATCCCTGTCACGGACATTGGCGCGCAGGTCCAGCACCGCCATCGGGTCATCGGCACGCATTATTGGAACCCGCCCTACGCCGTGCGGCTGGTCGAGGTGGTCCAGACGCAACAAACGGCGCTCGACGTGGTCGAGCGGACCATGGGTTTGATGAAGGCGATCGGCCAACTGCCGGTACACGTCAAGCGCGACGTGCCGGGCTTTATCGGCAACCGCCTGCAACATGCCTTGAAGCGGGAGGCGATCGCGCTGGTGGAAGCTGGGGTCTGCGACGCCGAGACAGTGGACTTTGTGATCCGCAACAGCTTCGGCGCCCGGCTGGGCATTATGGGACCTTTGGAGCAGTCGGACCTGGTCGGGCTTAACCTCACGCTCGACATTCAGAAGGTGATCTTGGCCGATCTCGACGCAAGCCGTGCGCCGCAACGCTTGCTGGTCGACTTGGTTGCTGCCGGCAAGACGGGGGCGGCCGTCGGCGAGGGTTTCCGCAAATGGACGCCTGAACAAAGAGCGGAGCTCGAGGCGCGCTTGGATAACGCGTTGTTGGCCGCGCCAACGCGTGCGGCGGGCGACTGATCGGGTTGGAAGATCAATGGCATTTCAGCGTCAGCTGGAACCATCCTGCTCCCCGGCCTGGCCACCTGATGGCACAATGTTCTGGATGGCCGGGCGGCGGTGCGGGCCGGCAGGGCGATGCTGCGTTAGGTGGACATGATCCAAACCGGGTGATCGGTGCGTGTTGCCGCACCGTGTCATTTACTGGTCCGCTGGTGGTCCGGAGCCATAGCGCCTGGCGATATAGTCTTCGACGATGGATTTGAACTCGTCAGCCAAGTTTGGGCCGCGTAGCGTCATCGCCTTCTTGCCGTCGATAAACACCGGAGCGGAAGGCTGCTCGCCGGTCCCCGGCAGCGAGATGCCGATATCGGCGTGCTTGCTTTCGCCGGGCCCGTTCACGATGCAGCCCATGACCGCCAGATTGAGCCCCTCTACGCCGGGGTAGCGTTGCCGCCATTCCGGCATCTTTTCGCGCAGCATGTCCTGCACGTCGCGGGCCAGCTCTTGGAACAATGTCGATGTCGTGCGCCCGCAACCTGGGCAGGCCGCGACAATCGGCATGAAGGCGCGAAGCCCCATCGTCTGCAGCAGTTCTTGCGCCGCGCGCACCTCCACGGTGCGGTCACCGCCCGGCTCCGGCGTCAACGAATAACGGATCGTGTCGCCGATGCCGGCCTGCAGCACGATGCCCATCGCCGCAGAGGATGCGACAATGCCCTTCGATCCCATGCCGGCTTCAGTCAGACCCAGATGCAGGGCATAGCGGCTGCGCTCGGCGAGCTGCGCATAAACCGAAATCAAATCTTGAACCGCCGATACCTTGGCCGAAATGACGATGCGGTCGGGGCCAAGGCCCAGCTCCTCTGCCCGCGCGGCGGATAACAACGCCGACTGAACAATCGCCTCGTGCATGACAGCGCGCGCGCTTTTCGGCTGGGCCAGGGCGGCATTCTCATCCATCAGCTGGGTGAGCAGCGCCTGATCCAGCGAGCCCCAATTGACGCCGATGCGAACCGGTTTGCGCCAGGTCAGGGCCTGCTCGATGATCGCCGCAAACTGGACGTCCTTCTTGGCCTTAAAGCCGACGTTGCCGGGATTGATGCGATACTTGTCGAGGGCCTCGGCACAGGCCGGGTTGTCGGCCAACAGCGTGTGCCCATGGTAGTGAAAGTCGCCGACCAGCGGCACAAAAACGCCGCCGCGCGCCAAGCGATCCTTGATCTGCGGCACCGCCTTCGCCGCCTCGTCGCGGTCGACGGTAATGCGGACGAGCTCTGAGCCGGCTCGCGCTAGGTCGGCCACCTGACGCGTGGTGGCGGCCACGTCTGCGGTATCGGTGTTGGTCATCGACTGGACCACGATCGGCGCGTCGCCGCCAAGTCGAACGCCACCGACATCGACCTGATGGGTGATCCGGCGTGGTTGGATTAGCTCGGTCATCTCGCAGCTCCAGTGATCGCCGGCCGATCCACACGGGGCGGGCAGGCAACCCGCGGCATTGAGGTTGGCACGTCCCCAACACCAGCACTACGGTGTTCAATTGTCAGGTGCGTGAAGGGCCGGGTTATGGCGCCAGGCCTAACCCGACCGCAGGGCAGCTCAGCCGACGTACTTCGTGAGGTAATCCTTGGTCCGGGTCAACGCTAGCTGGGCCGCCGCCGCATCGTATGACCCGCGCGCATCGCACGAGAAGCCATGGCCGGCGCCCGCATAGACATAAAGCGGGTGACTGGGTTGTTTTTGTTTGACGATTTCCACCTTGTCCAGCGGAATGGAGGCGTCTTGCTCGCCGAAATGGAACATCACGGGGCACTTGGCCTGCCGGTCAGCATTGTTCGCCACTTCGCCACCGTAATAGGATACGGCAACGGCCAGTCCGTCGATCTCGGTGGCCGCCAGCCAGGAGAGCGAGCCGCCCCAGCAATAGCCGACGGAGCCGATCTTGCCGGCATTCTGGCCTTTCAAATACTCAACGGTTGCGCTGAGATCCTTCAACGAATCCGCATTGTCGATCTTGCCGCGCACCTCGCGTGCCCGGGCGATATCGTCCGGCGTATAACCGCTCTCAAAGCCCGGCTCGGCCCGATCCTGCATGCACGGGGCCACGCACAAGTATCCATCCTGCGCAAAGCGGTCAGCCACGCTACGGATATGGTCGTTCACCCCGAAAATCTCTTGGATGATCATCAGCGCACCTTTCGGTGGGCCCGACGGGTCGGCACGATAAGCCGAGAACTCGAAACCATCGCTGGCTTTCAGTTTAATGGTTTGGCCCATGGGGGAGGCGTCCTCTCGTGTAAAGGTCAGTTGTCACCTTGGCGTCGGGTCGACGCTGGCAGCGCCGACAGATCTAACGCAAGCAGACACACACGCCAAGCCGGCGTCGCGTTCACCGGCGTTCGGATCGAGCCCAGCGCAGTGGCTTGTCTGGGCAGCGCGCAGATTGCAGGCGGCGGCGCGGGGCACTAGCGCTGGATTTCCGGTTCGCGAACACCTAAATAAGCGGACATCGATGACCGGCCTGTGTCTGGCAATATGTTGAAGTCAATAACGGAATCGCCATCATGATCGACGCCGAATCCGCCAAGGGACGCCTGATCGCGGCCGCGCTCAAACTGGCCGCCGTACGGCCGTGGCGTGACATCACACTGCTCGACGTGGCTGACGCGGCCGGCCTCTCGCTGGCGGGACTGAGCCACCAATTCGACTCCAAGAGTGCCATAATTCGCGGCTTCATCGAGGCGATTAACGAGGACGTGTTGAGCAAAGTGTCGCAACGGCAGACCGACCAGAGCCCGCGCGATGCTTTGTTCGAAGTCATCATGTTGCGGTTCGATGCACTGGCGCCCTACAAGGCGGCGGTGCGATCCATTCTGGACGATGCCACGGCAGACCCATCGCTGCTGCCGACGATGTTGGCCTCGCAGCGTTGGATGCTGCAAGCCGCAGGCATCAATGCGGAGGGCGGACGCGGTGTCGTGCGGACGCTTGGGCTGGCTTCGGTGTATGCATCGGTGTTCCAAACCTGGTTGGCGGACGATGACCCCGGCATGGCGCGAACGATGGCGGCGCTGGATCGACGGCTCCGGCGCGGCGAACAGAATTTGCGCGCGATCGATGGCCTGTGTGATGCCGCGGATCGCTTTATCGGGCTGTTCAGGCGTGGCGTGTCGCGGTCGCAGCCCGAGCCTGGCCCACCGACCGGCACTGGCCCACCGACCGGCACTGGCCCACCGACCGGCGCAGGCCCATCGACCGGAACTGGCCCACCCGATACGCTGTCAGCTCCGCCGCCGACACCGCCGGTCCCGCCCACGATGTGATCGCAGTTCGCGTCTGCTGATGTGACGGGGTGTGCGACGATTGTTGGCCGTTTGCAGCGTTGCCCATTCGTATGCGGTGGAACGAGGCCGCAGCCCTGCCGCGATGGTGCTTAGATCGTCCCCGGTGAGCAACGCATCACAGCGCCTGTATTCGGGGTTTTGGAGGCACAATCGGTGATTTGATTTTGCAAGGAATGGCCGCACGTGGGTGCGAAAGCTTGCAAATCGTGATTCCGTTTGGGGATGTTTTTGGGCATCCGCGGAGGGACACATGAAGCCGAGACAGCGCCATGATGATGGAGCAGAGGACCTGTTCCGCAGCCGCCTCGACACCATCATCAACCCGCGCCATGAACTGGTCCGCCTTGCGGCTGCGATCGACTGGCATCGGTTCGACGAGGCGTTTGATCCACTGTTTGGCGACACCGGCAACCCGGCGTTGCCGACGCGTGTGATGGTCGGCCTGCACGCCAAGGTGCTGCACGGCATTCCTTATGACGGGCACACGCTTGTGACGGGCACACGCTTGGCCCTGTCGTTAGTGCAACCTGCAATTGATCGGAAGCGAGAGGCTTCCGATCAATTGCAGAAAGCTGCTCTACACTTTGCCTGTCCTACCGGCTAGCGGCTGCTTGAGGACTCTTTAAGAGCAATCATCTTCGTGCCTTTTGTTGGCACCGTCTGAGCGGTGCCAACAAAAGGCACGAAGATCTAAGGAGCTGACCGACAGGGTCGGCGTACGCCCCGAGCCCATCTACGTCGACAAGGGCTATGTCGACCACAAGCTCAAGGCGGCGCTTGCCGTCTACCGCGGCGGCCGCAGGCGCCCTCCGACGCCTCAGATCAAGCGCGAACTGAAGCGGCGCTCGGCAATCGAACCGATATCATCGTACACCTCAAATCAGAGCACCGCATGGACCGCAACCATCTCAAGGGCCGCGCGGGCGACCGCATCAACGCCGTCCTCGCCGCCGCCGGCTTCAACTTCAAGCAGATCGCAACCTGGCTGAGAGCAATCGTGAGCCGATGGCTGATCATGATCACCCTCACCGCAACACCCGACCACGCCAACAAAGCTCGTTGATCGCAGGGGCCAGCTTAGAACACCCAATCAGATGATCCGGATCCTGCGTTAAGCCGAGCGTCTAGGTGTCTCAAAAAACGAGACGATGGACAATATCCAAACACTGCAATGACGGACCAATCGAGGACACCAGGTCGCTGCGGAAACGGTCTCTCAGTCTATTTTACGCTTCTTCAGCAACTTTATGGCCGGTGCGTAACCTTTCTTCCTCGCTTCTTTGAAGTAAGCCAGCGCCCGCTTTTTATCCGTTTTCACAAAATAGCCGTTGTCATAAAAAACACCGACCCTGTGGAGCCCTCGGCCCTGTCCCTGATCTGCAGCCTTTTTTGACCAATAAAAGGCTTGCTCAAGGTCCTTTTTTACGCCCCGACCGGTTTCCAACGTATACGCATAGTTGCTCTGGCCCCGGGGATGGCCGAGTTTTGCGGATCGCTCATACAATTCCGCCGCCTTTTTCAAATCCACAGGCCCCAATTTGCCCGACTCATAGAGCTCACCGTAATGGGCCAGTGCATATCCGCTCGCATCCCTTTGTCCCTGCTCAATCCAAAATTTTGCCTTGTCAATGTCAGCGGTGACGCCTTCACCATAGGCATACATTGACGCCATGTTAGCCAAACAAATGGGGTGGCCAGCCAGGGCGCAGCGACGCATCCATTGAAAGGCCATTTTATTATCGCCGTTCAAGAAATAGGATGAGCCGATTGAATAGTACGCCTGCCCACCGTAAAACCCGCCGTCGGAGGGGTGCACCCAGTTTTGTCGATATTTTGGGCCTCTGAGGAATGCCAACCGTCGCTCCCGCATTAGATTATTCGATTTTATTTCCACGTAGCGGGCAAATTTATCCTTCTTTGACTTCCTCAACGCATCGGAAGGGAGCAAACTTGCCTTCTGCATCTGAAGCAGCATGAGCCGGACCCAAAGCCAAACTTTCTTTTTTAACGCTTTGTCCCCCGGCTTCATTAGATAACTATTAGGTGAGGTGGGCGAAAAATCTTCATTGCTATCGGTGGCAAGCATTAATAAATAGGCTTTCGCCGCCATGAGCGAACGATACTTTAAATTGCCATAACCCTGACTGTAAGCCTTGGCGAGGAACTCATAGGACTTAGCAACGCCCATATCGGCAGCTTTTTGATGGAAATAGATGACTTCATCTTTTTCTTTATCAGTCGCATCTTCCCGGGTTTCGAACAAACGAGCAATCTGATCTGGGCGTTCGGCCAGTAGCGAAGCAAGCCGGTCGGCCTTTTCATCATCTTGTTTTACGCCAAGGCCGCGGCGATAGAGCGTCACGAGCCGGAAAATGGCTTCGTGCTCGCCGTCTTCGACAGCCTTGCGGTACCACTTGGCCGCCTCCTTGTAGTTTGGCGCAAGAGCTTTTCCTCGTCCCAAACGCTCGTAATAAAGGTCTCCTATGGCTGTCAAAGGATCGTTGCAATCCCCCCATTTGTGGCCGAGTAGGTAATATTTCTTTGCCTTTTCCCGGTCCGGACGTCCGACCCGGCCTTCTTTGTAAATTGTCGCAACGGAATAGGCGCCATAGCCTGAGCCGTATGAGGTTGTTTCCAGAAAGTATTTCTCGGCTTTTCTCATATCTTCGCGAACAACATCACCGTAATAGTAAATGTCACCCAGCTCGTTGAGAGCTATGGAATTTCTGAGTTTTGCGGCTTTTTTGAGAAGTCGTAGCCCCTTGGATACCTTCTTTGGATAGCCGTTCTTACCATGAACGTAATATTCACCTTCGTAGGCCATCGCATTGTCGTTGCCGAGTTCGAGGGCGCGCTTATGGTGTTTCCGCCAGTTTTTGTTGTTCTCGTATTCGAGGATCCTCGAAAGATTGTAGTGGGCCAGGCCCATTGTCGGCTTGAGCTTAATTGCCTTGCGATAAAGGTCTTTTGCTTTTTCACTATCAGTGGGACGCCCCACGCCGGTGTCATAAAAGTACCCTAAACCGAAATAGCCTTCTGCCGCTCGCAGCTCTATTGCTTTTTGGTAGGCCTGCGCTGACGATTGGCAGAGTTTGGCCACCTCGCCGTTTTGGTCACAATTGCCCTTCTTCCACAACGTCCGTCCGAGAGCTGCCCAGGCTTCACCCGCAGCATCGGGTGCTGCCGTTGCCCGTTGGCACAGCTTCAGCCCGTCATCCACCTTCATGAGGTTCCATGTAACGCCGCCGCTTACGGGAAAACCCGTGGCCTTTATGCAGGCGTCATCCAACTTTTTGCCGGCGTGGGCATAGCTGAGTGGCACAGCAAGCATTAGACCTGTGACAATGACGATTTTCAGTGTGTGATGGTTCATGTGAGCCTCGGGAGTTGCCCTTGCCGATAACGGGGCACTGCTCTGCCGTTGCCGTTGCGCGGGAACTTGGCGGCGCTTGAGCGGTGGTATCGTTCGACCTACCGGAATTGTCCGTGTACCCTAACCTGCCGGGCAACGAGGCTATCGCTTTCAGCATGACTTCTTCAAGATGGTTGTTCACAGACGAATAGCGCATGTCCGCCTCGGGCGGATAGGCCTTGCCGGCCCTTTCGCCACCCGACGGCGGGGAAGCGGGAGGGTTTCGGCTTACACTGAAACGCACTCGTTGCTCTTGTCTATCGGCCGAGCGCACTGCGCACCAACACCCGGCCGCCGCTTCTGGCCTGTGACCAAATCTGGCGCCAATCCCAGCTGCCTTCAGCGTCGCGCACAGTTCTGACCAGCCGCGCGCGCTCCGCCTCGGGTAGGCGATCCATGACGGCGGCCCAGACGGTGTCGACGTTATAGGTCCCGGCCGGCGCGCTGAGACAGACGGGGATGATGTCCGTTGTCGCAATGTCGAGATCGGCTGCGGTGGCCGCGATGGCGTCGCGCATCGATGCGGCTTTGGCCGAGTTCGCCGCATTCAGGTCGTAGGGCGGCCGCCACTCGTTGAAGGGGCGGAGCCGATCAACGTGGCTCAGCAGCACGAGCATCGGCGGCGACCGCCGGTCCGGGCGGGCCGCATAGTGACCGCGCACCGCGTCAATTGCCGCTCGGTCGAGCGCGCGATCGGCCCGGTTGGCGGCTAACAACCAGATGATGAGGTCACATCGGTCGGCCTGCTCTAGAAAACCGACAAGCGCGCGCGGGTCGGCCGCGTCGAATGGGGTCAAGCCAGGAGTGTCGATGATCAATGCCGCGGGGAGGCCGTCGCGATCAAGCCGATGGGGTGTAAAGTCACCGGTCATCGGCAGGGCGTCGACAGCGGTCTGCATCTCTTCGGCCAAAGCGTTGATCAAGCAGGATTTGCCCGAGCTGACCTGACCGGCGACTAAAATGCGCAGCGGCTCGGCCGGCCGCTGCTCCGCGGCCGCCAGATCTTGCGAAGATGCGGTCGAGATATGCGCGGCGAGGTCGCGCTGTGAGATGCGCAGCCGGCCGCCGTACAGATCGATCGCGGCACGCCCGACCTCTTCAACGAAAGCCTCCGCCAGCTTTTTGGCGAGGTGTTGTTTGCCCCAAGCCATCAGCTCCTTCGACAACCGTTCGCGAATCTCGGACGTCACGGCCGCGGTCGGATTGATCATGCGAATTGCGCGCCAGACGTCGTAGGCCCGCTCCGTCGCATCGATGGCACCACGCCAGCGATACAACGTAGCAATCTGCGCCAACGTCAACCGGTCGCTGAGTGGGACGTTCTCGCGCACGAACGTGTGCATGCGGGCCGACACGCGTTCGATCAGCGCCAGTGCCTCCGGCGCGGTGAACTGGAGCAGCGGCGTTTGTCGTTCCGGATGCAGCGCCGTGGCGACCGCCTCGACCGTGGTCTTGCCGAGGTCCAATACCGACTCGCGCCGTTCCAGAGCGCTGGGCTCGGTCGCTTTGGCGATTTCGACCACACGTTGCCAGGCCGCACGCTCGGCCGGCGTCCATGCGGGATCGGCTCGAACCAGCTGGTCATCGTCCGGCGGAAAATCGGACCGCGTTGACGATTGCTGTTGTGGCTCGGAGGTGTTGGCCGGCCGCAACAGCCAGCGCTGGGCGGCCCAAGCGAGACCTGTCGTTAAACAGGTGCCGAGCGCCCACCAGGGTAGCCATCCCCCTTGCCACAACCAAAGCGTCCCTAACGGAATTAAAGCAACGACGGGCAATAACAAGCCCAGCCCTAGGAACGCCCACCTGACGGTTCGCGCGGCGGCGGTCTCGGACGGTTCGCTTGCGGTGGGCGGGGGTTGTTCGCCTTTGGGCGCGCCGGTCATGGCCTTGAGCCTTATGCGTCCGAACGGTGCGGCTGATCGCGGACCGTCGAAGCGTCTTGGCACCCATCGAGTCTGCGTGCGCGAGCTAGATGGAAGGCCCGTTGCAGGGCCGCCTCATAGGCCCGCCTGACGCCGTCGTCATCACCGGCTTGCGACTGCCGATGGGCCAGGTAATAGGTGGCAGCCTTGCCAAGGGCGAAGGTGGTGGCAAAGCTCATCGCCGCTGCGGCGGCGATGCCGGCGGTCTGACCATAGACGGGGATCAATTTGGCCAGTTCCCGCGCGCCGAATGTGGAGGCCCAACGAAGCAGCGTTCCGGTCCCCAAGGCACCGGCGAACTCGCCGACCATGCGGCGATCCCAGGTGACGTCATAGATTTCGCCAAGACTATGCAGCAGTTTGCCTTGAATGCCCGGTACCGCGACCGCGCCGGCGACCGGAAGCACCCCGGTTGCCGCGGCCGCCGCGGCGTAACCAAGGATGTGTGGATGGGCCCGTCGCTCTCGCACATCTTGGTCGGACTGATCACCCTGCAGCGCCGCGATGATGGCAGCAGGCGCGATCGACGCCAACCTCGCTTGCAACGCCTCCAACCCAAACAAGCGGGGTTCGTAGCCGTCGCCTTCAACCGTAAAATCGATCGGAACAAAGCCGATCGGTGCCTTGCCGGGTAAATGCGCCATGGTCTGTCGTTGCCAGGCCAGCTGTCGGGCCAGGTCCCCCGGCAGGGCGGTGGTCGGCAACCCGTTTTCGTCAAACGGATATCGCGGAGGATGATCTTGTTGCGGCGGATAAGCCTCATGCAGACAGGTCTGCGCCACCAACACCGGCCATTCCGGATGGCGGTTGCGGGCCTTGATGACCACATCGCGGATCAGCTCTTGGGCCGGATCCGTGGCCTTCATCACCACCAGCATCAGATGGGCTTGGCGCTCCGCGACGGCGATGTCGGCGGCATATTCATAATTGGCTTCGCCCAACCCGCGGGTGTCGAGGAAACGGACGACCGGAGCGTCGGGCGGGAAGTCGAAGATCTGCGAGGCTTGGGTGCAAGCCTTGAAACCCCGGCCGACCTCCGCGGCGCCGGCTCCGGTGAGCGCTTGGACGATCGAGCTTTTGCCGGATTGCACCTTGCCGATCAGCCAGATGACGGGGGCGGATTGAGCGGCCTGATCAGCAATCGCTCGATCAAGCCCCATCTGCCGGGTCGGTGAGAGGATGTTCGACCAGGTGTCGGCCATCCAACCGGTGAGGCGGCGTTGCACCGTCGTGAAATCTGGCAATGGTGGTCGCATCGGTGAGATATAGGGCTTAATGAGCCGTTTGGACAACCGGTGCACAGACTAGACGGCCGGTGGTGAACGATACCCCGCTCGCTTTGGGGTGCATTCGCCCCTCGGCGCGGCCCATGCTTGCATGCTAGATCATCTTTGCGCCTTAAATCGGAACCGCAAAGCCGGTTCCGATTTAAGGCGCAAAGATGATCGCTCTTAATGCGTAGAGCAACTTTCTGCCTTTGATCGGGATCGTTCCGATTCCGATCAAAGGCAGGTTGCTCTAGCGGCCGTGCGAGCCTACCGAGCCTTGCCTGTTAGGCGAAAATCAATGCCAAACACATACTCATCATCGATCCGGAATCGTCGCCCCGCGGCCGGCACACCCGATTGGCCGACGACCTTGGCCTGGTAGGTTCCGCGCTTCAGTCCGTCGATTCGATAATAGCCGAACACGTTGGTTGTGCCTTCACCCATCAGATTGCCCGCGGCGTCGAAGATCTTGATGTTGGCGTTGGCAATCGGCGCATCGGCCCGAGTGCTGAGTTTGCCGGCGACGCCGTACTCGACGTGGGTCGAGAACCGCATCGGCGTAACTGCGCCAGGGGCAACCTCGGCGACAATCATGCGCTTTTCCAGAACATGCTCGATGGGAAGCTGTTCATCGTCCATCTCAACGGTATGGATCCCGCTTTTGAGATCCTGCACGAAGAACGTGCCATCCGGTCGCGTCCGGGTGGCGACGCGCCCGTCGACGAGAATGGGAATTCCGGACAAATCCGCCTCCGCAGCTTGATGCTCGGCCGCGATCCGGCCCGCCAGCGCGCCACGGTCGAGTGGAATGCTATGGGACGGTGCCGCTGTGAAGCCGGCTTCGGACACCGCAAGATCATAGCGCAAACCAACACGTATCCCTAAATCGTCGGTTCGAACAGCGCGGTAGATGTCGGATCGAAGCGGTCGATGATAGGCCTGGGCGTACGCTTGAACCCCCGGTCTGATGGTTTTGTTGATGCTGCCTTGCACCGAGTGCCTTCGGTGTTGGTCGATGTAGCCGGCGATGTGCCAGCTCAAGTCCCACCCGTCGCTTGCGGGACCGCTGGCGCCTAACCCGGCGCGCCAGGTGCCGATGGCGGTGCGCTGCAACTCCGTGCTCAAGCTCAGGCCCCCGCCGATCGTGTGCACGAAACTCAGAGCGCCGGCACCACGATTGTATGAACTGTGGATCCAGGCGTGTCGGGACAGTTTGTAACGGCCATCCACCCGATAGTGGCCGAACTTGTTGGGTCGCGCCTTCACCGACAACTCAGGCCACGGCCTCCAAGCAAAGAACGGGATAATGAAGCTTGCTTCCGGCACCGAGCGTGCAATCACGCCGACCATCAGCTGTTCGGAAACACGATATCCAAGCTCGGCGAAATGATCCCAGTACGGACGACCCCTTTTGTCTTCAGTGTGATCCCAATCCGCAACAGCGTACCTGCTGTCGCCTGCGCGGCGGCCCAGGTGGTATCGTCGCCACGATGAGTGGGCCAGAAATCGCCAGGCGTCGAAGCGCCAATCCAGCTCGGCGATGTAGGCCGCTCCGACATCCGCTCCTGCCGCGCCGGCGACGGAAGCGATGGCACGCTGCGATAGGCGCGCGATCGCCCCGACCATGCCGCGCGTTACACCACCGACGGTCGATGCGCCGGCTTCCAGCGTCAGCCCGGAGCGCGGCGCATAGCGCGCGAATGCGGTGCCAGACGCGGTGCTGCCGGGATAGCGCCGATACGCGTCAGACTCGGACGGCCGCCTCCATGTGTCGAACAGGTCCTCAAAGGTGTTCCTGCCATGACCGACGGCGCCGCTGACGGACATCTGTCCCGGCTGCAACAGCAGATCGGAGAGATTGAGTGACTTGCTGATGATGTCGACGGGGGTAACGGCACTGCGGTGATCGTAAACTCGGATCTGAACTTGGCTTTGCCGGACCGGCAGAATCACATCTGTGAAGCGGTATGCGCCGTCGATGCCGATCGGTGTCTGGGCGATCAGCTGGTCGTTCAACCACAACTGAGCGAAACCGCCGACCGGGCCACGGCCCTCGAAGGTCCGGCGCGTCTCGACCGTACGGCTCAGGAGCGCACCGGCGTACAGGCTGCGGTTGTTGAGGGGTGCCGGTACATTGGTCCACGCCACTTGGGCACCGGTGAGCTCGACCGTTTGCATGAGCGGATGCTGCGCGATCGTCTGGTGCCCGAACTGCAAAAACCGGCCTTCACCGAACGACGTCATCCACACCGCATCGCGCAGACGGCGCCGCGTATAGATGTCCTCTTCGTATGTGACGCGCCAAACGCCGCCATAGGCGTGACCGCTCGCGCGAAACAACCCCTCGAAGCGGTTGCGATCGCGTTTGCGGAAGGTGTATGCCAAATCGCCATGCAGCGTCGATAGCCCGGCCCGCGGCGGTCGCGCCTCCGGCTCCAGGCGCAGCTCCGGCCGCCGATCTTCGGCGACCAGAACCGGTGCGCCGGCGCGCCATGGCAGCTCGACGGTGATCAACAGGTCGTCCGGATCCAGCGAGACGGCGGCGCTGAGCCGGTCCCGCAGGAAGTGCGTGTCGATGTAGGCCACGTCGCCCGTTTGCACGAGATAGCGGGCCGGAACATCGACGATGCCGAGCGGGGTGGCGAGGTGCAGGGGCCGGTCTTGTGCGCTCACGACCCGCACCGACAAGGTGCTGGAGACGTCGGCCAATGGCAGCCAATACCGGCCCTCGCGCTCCACGACCAATACCGCCTCAAGCAGGCGGTTGCCCACACGCAAACCGACGAGCTCCTCGCTCGCCCGTACACCTGAGCTCGACGCGAACGTCAGCACCGCCAACAGCAGCGCGGCTGCAACGCGAAAGGCTTCAGCGCCCAACCGCTGCGCAGAACCCTGGGTGCAATGGATACCAACGGCAGTGCGGTGGTATCTTTGCAGGCCGTGAGCAGCGAGGTGCCGGTTGCACTCGGTTGGCGGCCGGCAAGCATCGTTTGCCACCGCACGCTCAATGGCCGGCCTAGGCGCTCCACATTCTACCCAATGCCGCAGGCTCGGGTGGCACGAGGTATGTGCCGATCGCATGCTGGCAATTCTGGATCTGGCAATTGATCTGCCAACTGACATTTTTTGATTGAAACACGCTTTGGAAGAATAATGACGGAATCGTACGCTGTGTTCCACCAGTCACCCCTCACCTTGAGCCAGCTTGGCGCCCTGCTCAATCGATTGATCGTGATTGCCGGAAAGCGCGATTTTCTACTGCAAACGATCTCGCTCAACGCGCGGCGACTATGATCGCAAGCTACCGGGACTATCGTCGTCGAATTAGCTCAACTGACTCGATTAGTATCGATATTTTGATTGCAGGATTCAGAAGGGTTTGAAGAAACTGATTCAATAGCAATTGACTTGATTTTAATTGAATCAGAAAAACCGCTTTGTCTTTAGCCGGAGATGAAGTTAATCGGACCTTAACCCAGCTCGGCCCTTCATTTGCAAACAGAGCCCGTCAATGGAGGCGGCGGACATGAGGTCATCGAGGTTTACCGACGCGCAAGTCACGACGTTCTGGCCGAACAGGAACGCGGCCAGGCGATGCTGATACGGCAGAATGGGACCGGTCAGGACGGGCCTTGCATTGCGCCGGGTAAGCCGCAACAAGAGGCGTTCATCGAGCCATTGAACCGGCGGCTCAGGGAGCAGTTGTCGAACGAAGAGGCGCTTGAGCGTCACCGGACGGCACGATCACAATCATGTGCGCCCGCGTTCGGCGCCCGGTGCTGCGGCGCCGGCCCCGGCGCCGCAGCACGACGCTCAGGACCGGCCACGGGGAACGCACGCCTTGCCCTGCCGACCACCATCGCTCCGCCAGACTGATAAAAGCGATGGCGGCTCCAGGGAAAGGCTCAACACATCTCAATGACCGAAGAATAAGGGGAGGCTTAACGAATACCGCTTTTCGCAGTTCGCAGGAAGTGTCCCGAATGTTCGGCAAAAACTTGTTTGGCCTCTTGACGGGAGAGACGGCCGGCACCGCAGATCCTGATAGGGCGGACATGATCTGACGGTTTTCGAAATGAATGCTGCCGCCGAAGGGCTCAGTTCAATTCAACTGAATTGGATCGCGATCGCGGATCCACATCGAGACCCGGCGATTCAGGGTAGCTCTACGGTGGGCTCAATTTCTATTCTGTAGCGGCCCGCAGTCGGTAAGCCGACGGCGGCGAATTCGAGAATGACGCCGCCTTGCACGATTTGCTGGCCGCCACCTCGGCAGACTGTTACCGGCGCCAACGGCCGCAAGGCCACCGGCAATCGACGATCGCCAACATCGCTGTGGTGGGCTTCGCGCGCAGCCCGCCCCTTGACGAGCAGGCGGTAGCTCACGCGCAAGGCAAGCGGCGAGATGGTCGACGGTATCTTGCGCTGCCACAGATCGGGAATGCGGCGGATGATGCGATGGACCGACTTCGGCCTGATTAAGCCCAACCGAAAAGGGACTGTTCCGCTAGGGCCCAGCCCACGGGAAAGCTCGCGTGTGCCGACCCTTTCAAGTTGGATCACCGCTGGGACGGACATGCGGCGATGCTCATTGCCGCTGCTCAAATCCGCGCAGCTGAGCCCGGCCTGCGCCGGTCCGGCCGCAAGCAAGAGGGCGACGAGCGCGGTCGCGTGGAACTGGCTGAGGCCGTGGGTGCTGTGCATCGGGACTATTCTCCGACAGCAAAACGCACTGTTTGCGTGATCGGCGCGCTGCCCAATTTGCCAGTTAACAGCAGATGGTAGCGGCCGGCGGGAAGAGGATCCTTCAGCTTGACGCTGAGCGTGCGCCGCGTGCCGGGCAGAACCGGTAGATCCGGCAGCAGATTGGCGCGCAGGGCACCGGCGGGTCGGTAATCTTGAACATTTAAGAAGCGCTTGCGGCTCAGTTGCGCTACGGCCTGGTCCCGACCTGGGAATTTTGTTGTCGGCCAAATGGCATAGGCGGCCAACATGCGGACACTGGCATTGCCGACGCTTTGAATGTCCATGGCCAGCTCATTAGCCGTGGCGCTCAGCCCCTTGAGTTGGGCCACACGTCTGGTGTTGCCGACGTGGGCATAGACGGCGACCCCGAATCTAAAGCCAATGTTGAGCTTACCGGCCCTGCTGAGTCCGCCTTTTCGCGACAGGAAGATCATCGCGCGATGCTCACCTTCCTTCGGCCTGACATAGGGTCTGACCGCGAACCTAATAGTGCGGGTCCTGCCGGCCTCAACGGTCAGCGACAACGGCCGGATGATGATCCATTGGTCCAACGACTGCGGCGTCGGTGCCACTTCCCGCACCCGGTTGTCTTCGTCGAGGTCGAAGTGTGCCACGCGCACGGCGAGCGTAACCGGCTGCGCGCTTTGATTGGATACCTTGAGCGAGCGCGTCACGGGGCGGTTGCCGAGGGCAAACTCAAACCGCATCGGCGAGACCGCGAATTGGAACGCGGCGGCACGCGAAACCGCACCGGACAGCGCCGCTGCAGCCAACAGCGTGCAAACCATGAGCCGCATGAGCGTCTGCTGGGCCAACATCACGCTCCCCAAGTTGGCGTTTGGTTATGGTGTGACCACCTCGATCACGAACTCGATTGTCGAGCCATCGGTGTCGGAAAAGGTGTCCGCCGCAACGACCCCGCTTAGATCCAGGTTCATGGTTACGTCGAAGGTGTTTAGCGTACCGAAGCCGCCCGTCAATGTCAGGCCGTTCAGCCCGGCATCACTGGTGGTGACGCTGTTGACGGTTATGCTGCCGTTGGCGACGCCGCCGGCGGCCTCTAACGTCGGCTCGAAGCTTGGAACTGTGATTGTCGCGGTGCCTCCGCTTGCGATGGCGCGTACGCCGCAGGTATCCGTAAGCACCAAGTCGATCGTGGTTGTTACGCCCGGTGCGCTGCCCGTCAAGTCCATATCGGCGGTAACTGTGCCGGGGGCCGCGGTGTAGCCTGTGGGCCCGCCGACGCCGTTGACTGAGGCGCCGGAATCGTTGGTGACACCCAGAGCAGTCGCGAGATCGGCCGTCGACAGCGATAACGCGATGTCGTCGTAACAGTAGAGGATCAGGATAGACGGCAACGTAATGTCGATGTCGACATCGACACTAGCAGCGTGAGAGCTGCCTCCTGGCGCGCACATTATGGCGGCTGAAAGCGCGATCGCTGCAAGTTTCTTCTTCATTTGGCCTCGTTTCGAATCGGTCTTGATCGGATGGCAAGCGGGTGGGTCGGTAACGATGCTGACGTAGAATCATATATATTAAATTAATTTGGGAGCCAATTCGGTACAAAGGCGCTTGTTTGCACAAATCTCCGTCGCTGTTTCCAGGCTTGCGCGCCCCGTGCAGCCCGCGCTTAAGGTGCGGTGACCTCCACGGTAAAATTGCCGTCAAAGACGCTGGAATAAAGACCCTCATGGGTCGCGGTACTCAAATCCACCTCGATCTGAAATTCGATCAGTGTGTCGGCGAAAAAGTGAAACCACGCCGGATAGGAGTAAGCCGACCCGAAAGCACCGCCGGAACCGAAACGCCGACCGGTCACCGAGCGAACCGTCACCTGCGACCCACCAGGGCCTGTCAGGATGGTGTTGCCGGTCAGCGCAATTGACACGTCCACCCGCCCGGAGGATGCGTTGGCTTCGATCAGGCAGCCGACTTGGGTCAATCTGTGACGGGTCGGATCGCCGGTCAGTGGTGCGGTGATTGGCGGCAAAGCCACCTCCAAACTGCCGGCTTGCGCAGTCGCGGACACCGGACCTGCAATGAGGGTTTGAGCGCTATCGGCACCGGCTCCGCCAGCATAAGTGTTGCTCAGGTCGGCAGGTGTGATGACAAACTCGAGCGGACTGAGGCAGATCAACCGTACTGTCGAATCGACGTCTATGACGACGTCAGCGACCTGCGCTCGCGCCGCCGACGCAAGGCTGAGGGATATGACGGTAAGCCCCAGACCAAGTGCGGCGGCTATCGACGAAGGCCAACGCATCAGCAACCAATCCAACTGAGTTGCCACAGGTGTAGATCGATTCGCTGGCCACAGCTACTGAACGAGAGCGTGGAGCGAACGCCTGTTGATTGCCGCCGGCGACTGCCTTGGCATGAGGATACCCGTGCAGCAGGCGGCTCGCATCCGTGAGGGGCTTGGATCATGTCCGCCTGAGACGGAATAGCCTTGCCGGCCCACTCTCCCCCAGCCACCCCATGGCCGGCTGCTGGGGTTGGCCTGCTGGGGGAGCGGGCCGGTTCCAGCCAGCACTGAAACACTCGGGACGCAGGCGGCCGCCGCGGTGATCAGCGCCAAAAGACGATGGTTGACGGGCGCGGGTGAAGGTTTGTCTAGATCATCTTTGCGCCTTAAATCGGAACCGCAACGCCGATTCCAATTGCGCCGGTTCCGATTTAAGGCGCAAAGATGATCGCTGTTAAAGTGGTGAGCAACTTTCTGCCTTTGATCGGGATCGTTCCGATTCCGATCAAAGGCAGGTTGCTCTAGCGCATGTCACAGGTTGGTTGGGTCAAATCAACGGCACGACGCGAGACCGGCCTGCGCAACCGTCGCTTTGGTGGGGGGCGTTGGGATCCGGAGCAATGAGTTGCGGGGATAACTTGACCCGCGCCTCGATCGCCTGCTTGAAGCCGTCGCGACGGATCAGTATCGACGGCCAGTCTTACCCCGAGTCATCCGTCGGGGAGGTTGGCCTGTCTCGCGCAGTGTTTGAATCCCGGTTTGGAGGCGTTGCTTCTCCCGCGCGATGGGCGATGTTTGCGGGAGATATGATTGATGACAGCGCTGCAGGCCGCCGCACAGAAGCAACTTCGCCAATTCATCGAGCAGATCGAACGGCTCGAGCAAGAGAAAAAAGGCATCGCCGACGATATCCGCGACAAGTTCGCCGAGGCGAAGGCCGTTGGCTTCGACATCAAGGCGATTCGCCAAATCATCCGCATACGCAAGAAGAGTAAGACCGACCGCGACGAGGAGGAAGCCGTGCTGGCAACCTACCTGCACGCGCTGGGCATGTTGGATGACGAGGCGGTGGCGCCGCCGCCGGTGATGGCGGCCGAGTAGCCGTCCATCCACGTCAACGATTCGGTCGGTTTGGTGGGCCATCGGCGCCGCACAGGTGCCGCCGTGCCGTGCCGGGACATCTTGACAGACCGTTCCCGCTGCGTTCGTTGGCCAACTGCTGGTCAACGGCGACGGTTAGAGCAACCTGCTTTGCATCGGGATGGAACGATACCGATGCAAAGCAGGTTGCTCACCACTTTAACAGCGATCATCTCTATGCCTCAAATGGGAACCGGCTTTGCGGTTCCCATTTGAGGCACGATGATCTAGGGAGCAGCCATGAGCCACGACGACGTGATCCGCCCGCTCGGCTTTAAGGTGCGGCAGGGGCAACGGCGCGCCGACATATTGTGCGGTGCGGCGGGTGCTGAGGTATTCCAGGTCGAGGCCAGGCAGATCGGCTTCCATCTCAAGGAGGCCGTGGTCACCGAGGGGGCCGAGGGCTGCGCTTGGCGGATGCTGAGCGACGAAGGCACCTTCATGAAGGGAACCGATCTAGCTCCGTTCCCGCTGGGGTTTTTCAATGCCGGTCTGCAGTCTGACCTGGCCGCGCGGATGATGCAGATCGCAAGCCGGCAGGGCATCGACCTCTCTGCATTGTCGCTGAGGTTGATCACCGCTTACGCATTGACCGGTTCCTTCGCCAAGGGGACGGGTCAAGGGTTCTGCGACCGCATCGAGGTGCACGTTGAAGCGCGGTCGACGGCGTCCAATGACGCGATCGGCGGGCTGGTGCGCGCCGCCGTGCGGCAATCCCCGGCCTTTGACCTGCTGACGCGACCGCTCGCCAATACCTTTGCGCTCTACGTGAATGGCCGCCGCCGGAATCCGACGACATTGCCCGCTTCCGCCGCGGCAGATGCGGTCGATCCTTATCTGCGTTACACCGCCGCGCCGAGGCCGCTGACCGCGGCCGATGATCTTGACGGACTGATCGTCAAGACGGCCGACACCACGTCAAGTGCTGACGCGCCTCAACAACCGAGCGCGCCGACCGCGACGTTGGGCCGGGTCTCCTGGCGGATCGTCGGCGACGGAACAGCTGACCTCGCCGCGCGGCATTATCGCTGCAAGGTTGCGCTCGACCGACCGGGCAGCACCCATTTCAGCTACACCACCGATGAATCCGATGCTCAGCGCGGGCCCTCCGGGTTGGCATTGGTCTCGGCCGCGATCGCGTTCTGCTACATGACGCAGATCTCTCGCTACGTCGACGCGCAGGGCCTCGCGATCAGCGGTGTGAGGATGGTTCAGTTTTCGCCCTATGCGATCGGTGCCGACGCCGCCGGTCGCGCCAGTCCGTGTGACACCCATCTGTTCATGAACGGTGAGGCCGACACGGCGATGTTCGAACAATTGCAACGGGTTGCCGCCAACACTTGCTATCTTCACCAGACCATGGACCAGGCGACGCCGCTCGACATCTCGCTCACCCATAACGGTGGGAGCGTGCAGGTCTGACCGGCCGCATCGCTGACACTGTTTGCCGCCGACGCGGTGGAGCGAAGCGGCTCCCAAGCTCACCATTCTGGCGTGGGTGGGGCCAAACGCCGGTTCCGCGGGATGGCCCTCGACGACCCGGTGAAAGCCAAGTACTCTTGGCGTACATGGCCTGCGCGCACATCTTTAAGGCTGCTTTGGTTGCTCCAGGCAGCTGCGCGGACCTATGTCGCCAGGTGAGGAGGACGCGAGCATGGCAGAGCAATTCGTCTGCAAGGCGGGTGAGTTCAAGGATGGTGATCGTCGGATTGTTCGCATTGGGCAGCACGAAATCGGGATCTTCAATCACCGAGGTGAAATCTACGCCTACTCGAATTACTGCCTGCATCAAGGCGGCCCGGCGTGTGAAGGCCTGACGATCGCCGCCGTTGAAGAGCACCTTAATGACGATAAGACGTCAAAGGGCTTATTCTTTTCCGAGCAGCAGATGAATTTCGTTTGCCCATGGCACGGCATGGAATACGATATGCGAACGGGCGAATGCGTATCGGATCGTTCGAAGAAATTGCGTAGTTACAAGGTGACCAGGAAGGGTGACGACCTGTATGTCTCCGTCTAAGGCACGAGCGAAAAGCAGGACCAAGTCGGCGATGACACGCAAACAGGCTGCCACGCGCAACAAGACGGTGGCGGCTGCGGCCGAAGAGATCAAGCTGGTCGATCCAGAGGTGGTCAAAACCGACCAGGTCGGCGCGCTGGCGACGCCGTCCGCAGTGCCCGATGGGGCTGATTTATCTTTGCAAATTAAGGCCTTGGCTGGGCAGCTCGAGGCGCTTGTCAAGTCCGACGGCGGTCCGGCCGAGATCGAGCCGGAGGCGGTACAGGCCATGATGGCAGCGCTGTGTCGCGCCTATTCGTGGCAAACGGAGCATATGGAAACCTATGACCTGTTCTCGCAGGCTAACCCGGTGACGCCGACCGACGTGATGGTAACCGCGAGCGGTCTATTGAAGGCAGCCAATCTCGCCGTGTTCGAACTCGGCATGTGGCAGAGTTGGACCGGCCGCTAGCGTGGCAAGTCATTGGTCATGGTGGATTGGCGCTATGTTGGATCACTGGCGCCAGAGCTGTCGAGCCAGAGACGTGGAACCAGCGAGGCGGAGCCAGAGACGTGGAACCAGAGACGTGGAACCAGAGAGGTGGAGCCATCGATGGTTGCCAAGGAATCGAGGGCTGACGCAGGAGGGTGGTCGCCACAAACTGGCAGCGGGAGCAGGAGCAAGCGCGCATTTTGACAACGGAGATTCGGGATGGACCTGATTGCTGATCGCGGGCGGCGTGTCACCGTCGAGGAGCTCAACACCACCAAACTGCTGGCCCATGCCGCCGAACAAGCCAGGCAGCGCAAGTTCGAGGAGATGACGATCGTCGATGTCGACGCGCATCATTACGAGAGCGAGCACATGGGCGAAATCCTACCGTTCATGGAAAACGAGGTGCTCAAGCAACTCGCGATCTCCGCGCGCAGCAAAGGTGGACGTGGAAGCGCGATCCCCGGCAACGTCGGCTATCAGGATATGGGCGGGCGGGTGACGCGCTATCCGCTCCGGCAGACCGAACAGACCGACAAAGTTGTGCACCGCGACGTGCAGCTCGGCCAGCGGTGGATGGATGCGATGAGTGTCGACTACTCGTGCATCTTCCCGACCGGCATGCTGTCGATCGGGCTCCACCCCCAAAAGGAGATGGAGGTGGAGCTCTGCTGGGCCTACAACCGTTGGCTCACCGAGAAGGTGTTGCCCGAGAGCGGCGACCGGCTGTTCTCCATGCTGTGCTTGCCGTTCAACGATCCCGATGCCACCTACCGGCAAATCCAGGAATTCGGCGGCCGCAAGGGCGTCGGCGGGTTCATGGTGACCACCGTGCGGCCGAAGACGGCGGTCTACGACAACGCCTACATGAAAAGCTATCGGGCGCTTGAGGAGCGGGGCTTGGTGCTGTCGTTCCATTCCGGGCCCGCATGGGGTGACCACACCTTCCAGACCTGCAACCGGTTCTTGTCCGCGCACGCCCTGGGCTTCAGTTGGTTCAACATTTTGCATTGCACCAATTGGGTGATCAACGGCATGGGCGAACGGTTCCCGAAGCTGCCGGTGATCTGGATCGAGGCCGGCTTGGCGTGGATCCCCTTCCTGATGCAGCGGCTTGACCATGAGTTCATGTTGCGGCCGTCGGAGGCACCGCTCCTGAAGAAGAAACCATCAGATTACATGCGCGACATGTACTACTCCACCCAGCCGATGGAGATCCAGGACGAGGCGGCCATGCAGACGACGTTCCGGATGATGAACGCCGAAACGCAGCTGCTTTATGCGTCGGACTATCCGCACTGGGACTTCGACCTGCCGTCAACGATCTACGATCGCCCGTGGCTGTCGGAGAAGGCCAAGCACAATATTCTCGGCGGCACGGCGGCGCGTCTGTTCAAGCTGGCCCCCCGCAATGAGGTTCAAAAGGCCAACCTGCAAAAATACGGGAACTTGACGGCGGCTGCCGGTTAGGTCCGGGCGCTTTCGGATCGGCTTGTGTTTGGTGGGGACCGCGCAGGCGCATCGGACGCCAGGCGCTGGTGATCGTTGGCAAACAAGCGCACGATCCCACGGTTGCTCGGGGTCGTGCGGTTTTCCCTGTCAATTGGCGTGTCGTGGTCGTCGCCAGGCCGCATCGGTCGACGCCCGGCGCCCCGCATTAGATCATCGCGCCTTGGGCAGCGGACGTCTCATCCGGTTCAGTGTGAGCTTCAGTCCTACCCCGCAACCGGCTACCCAGGCAATCGAGCCATTGGAAGGAAAGGCTGGCAGAGCGAGCCGGCAAAGGGCTGGCCCGCCTAAGGCGGACATGAATTCAACGCCGAAGCGGGTTCGGACCGTGGCTGACCACCCGCGATTTGGCGCAAGCCCTCAACCGCTCTACACCATGTCCGCTAAAGGCGGAATCGCCCGAGCCGGGCCGCACCCCCGCCCCATTCCTCCACTCCATTTCTCTCCACTCGCCTCCCAATGGCATGATGGTCTGGATGGCGCGTGGAGGAACCGGGCGGGGAGCGGGAGGGTTCCAGCTAACACTGCAACGCTATGAGTGGCGAAAATGTCGGATTTGATCTTCGCCGTCCCACGGTGTCACAGTTCAGCTTGGAGCCGATGCTGCTGCCTAAGGGCAGATCAATACGCCGAGGCGTGACGTGATCGAAGCTGTTTTGAAGTTGCTGAGCAAGGACGCGCTCGAGGCCGAGGGGCTCGAGCTGTTTTCCAGCCTGCTGTTGACCAGTACGTTCGAGCAGAGCCTTGCGCCGATCAAGACCGATCGGCTTGCGCGCTACGCCAGCGAGGCGTTTGCGTTCATCAGCAACAAGCCCAAAGATCGGCATGTCATCAGAGCACGGCATACCGATGTGCTCGCCGACCGTGCGGACGGTTCGGCCGCGGTGAACGCGATCGAGATTCTCAACGATGACATGCCGTTCATAGTCGAGAGCGTGCTGGGTGAGATCCACGGGCGTGGGCTGACGCCGCGCTTGGTGTTTCATCCGTTCTTCAAGACCGAACGCGACCAACGCGGTCGGCTGGTGACCATCATCGGCCCCGGCGATGGCAATTGGCAGGCCAGTGGACAGGAAAGCTACATCTGCATCTTGCTCGATCCATTGTCGGAGCGCGCCGCCGGTGAGTTGGTTCGGGCCATCGAAGCCGTGCTTGAGCACGTGCGCTATGTCGCCAGCGACCATCACGCCATGCGCGACGCGATCGCAGCTGCGATCTCCGCCTATGAAAGCATGCCGGCCGCCTGGCCCGATGGGACGGATCGGCCGGCGCTTGATCAGGTGCATGAAGCGTCTGCGTTCTTGAGGTGGCTGGCGGACGACCACTTTACGCCGATGGGGATGCGTGAGTTCGATTTCGTGTGGAGCGACGAAGCGGCCAATCTTTCACCATCGCAAAGTCCGGCGCTCGGGGTATTTCGGGATCCCGCATTCCAAGCGTTACGGCGTGGATCGGTGCGACTGCGTTTCACGCCGGAGATCAGAGCCTTCTACAATTCGCCCTCGCCGCTGATCATCACCAAGGCCAACGCCGTCAGTCGGGTCAGTCGGCGCATCCACCTCGATTACATCGGCATCAAACGCTACTCGCCGGCCGGCAAACTGATCGGGGAGCTCACACTGGTGGGCCTGTTCAACGAACTGGCTTACCTGCAACCGCTCAGCGCCGTGCCGCTGTTGCGGCAAAAGCGGCGTTCAATCATCGACGCGGCCGGTTTTTCCCCCGGCAGCCATAATGATCGGATGCTGGCGGATATTCTGGAAACGTTTCCACGCGACGAGTTGTTCCAGATCGAGCTTGAGCTGCTAAAGGCTTGGGCAATGGCGCTGGTCGATTTGCGCGTGCGCCCGCGCACCCGGGTGCTGGTGCGGCGTGACACATTCGATCGATATTACTCGCTGTTGGTGTATATGCCGCGCGATGTTTACTCCTCGGCTATGCGGGAAAAGGTCGGGACCTATTTGAGCGACAGGTTCGCGGGGCGGGTCGCAGCGTTTTATCCGTTCGTCTCGTCGAGCCCGTTGGTACGGACGCAATTCATCATCGCGCTCGGAGAAACGCCGCCGGCCGAAGTCGCCGATTCGCAGCTCGAAGCGGATATTGACGATTTGCTGCGGACCTGGCCAGACCGGCTGGCACCGGCGATCGCGGCAAGCCCGTTGGCTCACGCGGCGGCGGAGTTGATCGAAGCTTATGGTTCGGCGTTTACCGTCTCCTATACAGAAACCTTTTCGGTCGAGCGAGCGGTGGAAGACATCGCGCGTATCGAGCGGCTGACCGAGGCTTGCCCGGTCGCAATCGATTTTTACCGCGAGCCGGATGCGCCCGCGACCCGGGTTCGGGCGGCGGTCTACCGCTACGATGTCTCAATACCGTTGTCCGAGCGCGTGCCCTTGTTGGAAAATCTCGGCTTTCGCGTGATCGACGAACGCAGCTACACGGTGCGACCTCAGCGGGCTGGCAACGTGCGCGACGTCGTGCTCCACGACATGGTATTGGAGACGGCCGACGGGGCCCCGATCGACCTGGCTCGCAGTGACCATCGATTGGAGCAGGCCTTTTTGGCCGTGTTCGACGGTCGGGCGGAAAATGATCGATTCAACGCGTTGGTGTTGTCGGCGGGCCTCGATTGGCGCCAGGCGGCGATCCTAAGGGCCTATGCCGTCTATTTGCTGCAGATTCGCTTGCCCTTCGAGCGCAGTTACATAGCTGAGACACTGGTCCTGCATCCGGCTGTGACCAGCGGGCTGATCGACTTGTTCCGGGCACGCTTCAACGTGGACGTTGCGATCGATCCAGAGGCGCGAGGGACTGATGTCGGCCAGGTGCGCCAACGCATCGAGGCTGACATCGCCAACATTGCAAGCCTTGATGAGGATCGCATCCTGCGCCACCTTTTGAACGTGATCATGTCCACGGTGCGGACCAATGCGTCGGCCGATGCTGCGGCGGTGGTGGCGCCGGAGACGACCGCCTTCAAGATCGATTCTGCCGCCGTCGACGGTATTCCGGGACCGGCCCCGTATCGTGAGATCTTTGTCTACAGTCCGCGCGTTGAGGGCATTCATATGCGATTTGCCGCCATTGCCCGAGGCGGCATTCGCTGGTCGGATCGGACCCAAGATTATCGCTCCGAGGTGCTCGGCCTGGCCAAGGCCCAACAGGTGAAAAATACCGTGATCGTGCCGAGCGGCGCCAAGGGCGGGTTCGTGCCCAAACAATTGGCTCACGCGGCACAGCGTGACGATGTGACGGGCGAGGGGCTGGCCTGCTATCGGTTGTTCATCTCTGCCCTGTTATCGCTGACCGACAACATCGAAGCGGGCGAGATCGTGGCACCGAGCGGGCTGGTTCGTCACGATCAAGACGATTGCTATCTGGTCGCGGCGGCCGACAAGGGCACCGCCACATTCTCCGATGACGCTAACGAGATCGCGGTGCGCCGGGGGTTTTGGCTGGGGGATGCGTTCGCTTCCGGTGGCTCAACGGGCTACGACCACAAGCGCATGGGAATTACCGCCCGTGGCGCTTGGGAGTGCGTGAAGCGGCATTTTCGAGAAATGGACTTCGATATCCAGAGCCAGCCATTTCGTGTCGCAGGCGTCGGCGACATGTCGGGAGATGTGTTCGGCAACGCGATGCTGCTGTCCCAGCAGATCCGTTTGGTCGCAGCGTTTGATCATCGCCACATCCTTATCGACCCTGATCCCGATCCCGCGGCGAGCTTTGCGGAACGGCAGCGGCTATTTCAGCTGTCGAATTCGACGTGGGCCGACTATGACGCGACCAAGATCTCACCGGGTGGCGGCGTTTTTGCGCGCAGCGCCAAGTCGATTACGATGTCGCCGGAGATCAAAACTTTGCTCGGCATCGTGGCGGACAGGGCTACGCCTAATGACGTGCTGCGGGCGATCTTGATGGCCGAGGTGGACCTTTTGTGGTTTGGCGGGATCGGCACCTATGTGCGCGACAGCAACGAGACCGACGAGCAAGCCAGCGACCGCAGCAACGACGCGATTCGGATCACCGGAGCGCAGGTGCGCGCCAAGGTGATCGGCGAAGGGGCCAACCTGGCGGTGACCCAACACGGCCGCATTGAAGCGGCGCGGCAAGGTGTACGGCTCAATGCGGATTTCATCGATAACTCGGCCGGCGTGAACACCTCCGACCAAGAGGTCAACATCAAGATCGCACTGGCGCAGCCGTTGGCCAGCGGTCGGCTGGCCAGCGAGGAGCGCAATCAGCTGCTGCAAGATATGGCGCCGGAGGTGGCGGCCGAGGTTCTGGCCAACAACGCCCACCAGGCGATCGCAATAAGCTTAGCCGAGCGCACCAGCGCCCGCGATATCGAGTCTTTGGCGCAGCTTGCACGGCAATTGGAAGAGCGCGGCCTGTTTGAGCGAAAGCTCGAAGCGTTGCCGTCGGGGCCGGAGTTCACGCAGCGCGCGGCGCGCCAAGAGGGCCTGAGCCGTCCGCAACTGGCGGTGTTGTTGAGCTGGGCTAAAATCGCGCTGAAAACGGATTTGTTGAAAACATCCGTCGCCGACGAGACCAATGCGCAAGCGTTGCTAATGGCCAATTTTCCCGCCGCGCTGCGCAGGCGGTTTCTCACTGAGATCTACAACCATCCCCTGCGCCGGGAAATCGTGGTGACGCGGATCACCAACACCGTCATCAATCGCGGCGGTCCGGCGGTGATGGTGAAGTTGACGTCTGAGGTCGGCCAAGGCGCGGCGGAGCACGCAGGTGCGTTAATGGCGACGTCGGCGATATTCGACCTGGACCAGCTGTGGTCGTCCGTTGAGCAATTGAGCATCTCGGTTCCGAGCCGCGTTCAGCTCGATCTGTTCCTCCTCCTCCAGGACATGCTGATCGACGGTGCCAAAAAGCTGTTGAAGCGGCGGGATGATCGAACGTTTGCTGAGCTCGTTGATGATTATCGGCCAGCGGCCGAGCAGTTGGCCCCGGTGGCGCACCGCGTGGTGGCCCCACCCATGCATGAGCGCATGGCACGTTATGCGCAGAGCCTGACGAAGGTCGGCGTTCCCCAAGATTTGGCGGCACGAATGTCCTCTTTGGAGGTGGTATCCGAAGCCATGGACTTTGCCGATATCGGCAAAGATGTCGGCTGCAGCGTGGAAGAGACGGCGCACACGACGTTTGCGGCGGCAGACTTCCTGAGGCTCGACGCGCTGAAAGTGCGGGCGCGGGCGATGATCGCCGCAGACACCTATGAAGCCCGCGCCATTGACCACGCTTTGTCGCTATTGGAGCTGGCCAGTCGTGATTTGTGCCTCGGGTTGCTGATCTGTGGATGGACAGGTGATGTGGCGTCATGGGCGCAGGTCAACAAGCCCAGGCATTGGCAGGCAAAGCCGGTACTGGATGAAATTGCCGAGCATCCCGAGTTCAGCGTTGCGCGGCTGGTGGTGGCCGCTGCAGCCGTGCACAACCAGTGAAGGGATGGCAACGCGATGCTGGCCCCGCGCTTCCGCATTACATCATGTCCACTCAAGGCGAAATCGCCCGAGCCGGCCCGCTCCCCCGCCCGATTCATCCACCCCATTCCTCCACCCCATTCCTCAACTGGGCCACCCAATGGCATGCTGGTCTGGGTGGCGCGTGGAGGAATCGGGCGGGGGAGCGGGATGGTTCCAGCTCATACTGAAACGTGATAGGCAGACATGATCTTTCGAACCATCCGCGCGAGCCTGGGCGTTGGCGCTTACACCTTGAGCATCCGCCGGCCATGCCGGGCGGATCCGCTCGACCTCAGCCGTCCCGTCGCTGGCAGAACTCAAAGTGGAATATTGTCGTGCTTCTTCCACGGATTCTCGACCCGTTTCGTCCGCAGCATGTTGAGCGCGCGGCATAGGCGCCGTCGGGTGTCGCGCGGCAGGATGACCTCGTCAATAAAGCCTCGCTCAGCCGCCACAAACGGGTTCGCGAAGCGGGCCTGATAGTCCTCGATGCGCTTGGCGATCTTTTCGTCGTCGTCCAATTCCGCGCGGTGAAGGATCTCAACGGCGCCCTTGGCACCCATCACGGCGATCTCCGCTGAGGGCCATGCATAGTTCACGTCGCCGCGAATGTGCTTGGAACTCATCACGTCGTAAGCTCCGCCGTAGGCCTTACGCGTGATCACCGTGATCTTTGGGACCGTCGCTTCCGCAAACGCAAACAGCAGCTTGGCGCCATGCTTGATAAGCCCGCCCTGCTCCTGTGCAGTACCGGGCAGGAAACCGGGAACATCGACGAAGGTGATGATCGGTATCTCGAAGCAGTCGCAAAATCTGACGAACCGTGCGGCCTTGCGTGAGGCGTCGGAATCCAGCACGCCCGCCAATACCAGCGGTTGGTTGGCGACGATACCGACCGTATGACCCTCCATGCGCGCGAAACCCACCACGATATTTCCGGCAAACGCTTCCTGCAGCTCGAAAAAATCGCCTTCATCCACCACTTTGCCGATCAACTCTTTGATGTCGTACGGTTGATTGGGACTGTCGGGGATCAATGTATCGAGCGAAGTCTCGCGGCGGTTAGCGCTGTCGCGCGTGGGAAGCACCGGAACGCCCGACAGATTGCTCGCCGGCAGAAAATCCATCAAACGACGCATTTGCAGCAGGGCCTCGACGTCGTTATCATAGGCCCGGTCGGCGATTGAGGAGCGTGTCGTGTGGACCTGGGCGCCGCCAAGCTCTTCGGCCGTGACCGTCTCGTTGGTCACCGTTTTGACGACATCGGGCCCGGTGACAAACATGTAGCTGGTCTCGCGCACCATGAAGATGAAGTCGGTCATGGCCGGAGAATAAACATCGCCGCCCGCGCAAGGCCCCATGATGACGGAAATCTGCGGGATCACGCCCGAGGCCAGCGTGTTGCGCAAGAACACCTCGCCATAGCCACCAAGCGCGGCCACGCCCTCCTGTATCCGTGCGCCGCCAGCGTCAAACAGCCCGATGATCGGCATCCGGTTGGTCAGCGCCATGTCTTGGATCTTGGTGATTTTGCGCGCGTGGGTCTCGGAGAGCGAGCCGCCGAACACCGTGAAGTCCTTCGCGAACACGGCTACCGCGCGGCCGTTGATCGTGCCCCAACCGGTCACCACGCCATCGCCGGGGATCTTGCTGTCCTGCATGCCGAAGTCGGTCGAGCGGTGCTCGACATACATATCGAATTCTTCGAAACTGGTTTCGTCCAACAGTAGCTCAATGCGCTCGCGGGCAGTCAGCTTGCCGCGCTTATGCTGGGCGTCGATGCGGGACTGGCCCCCACCGAGCTGGGCAATCAAGCGCCGGCGCTCGAGTTCCTCGATGACGTGCTTCATGGCTGTTCGGCCTCCCCTGCGATCGCACGACGGCTGGCATGGCACCGTCTGAGGAAAGATGATCTAGCATGTACGCTGATCAGGGGGAATTGGCCGTTTGGCCAGCAGCTCGACCGCCGATCGCACGCTCAGCAGCGCTCAGGCGCGTGCCGGTCCGCTGGCGGACATCTGATCGTCACGCGTGGCATCGGGATCGGCATCCGCGGGCTGCCAATCGAGCGGATGATCCGGGTCGATCACCGGATGGCGGGCTGAGCGTCGCGGGCGCGGGAGCTGAGGTTGATCCAGATTGGAAAAACATAGAGCGGCACAAAAAGCCGCCGTCGCTGTCAACAGCAAAAACCAGAACACCACCCGCGGGATCAAGTCGTCGGTGGCGGCTAAGCCCAGCATGAGGACAAACGCCACGAAGCTGCTCATGGCGAACCAGTTGAGCAGGAACCACATGCCTTGTCCGACCGGAGGTACACCTGCGCGCAAAAAGTGCCGGCGTCGCGCTTCAGTCGTGATAAGCCCCCAAACGAGACCGACGACCAGTCCGATCAACACCGCCGTCAGCATCGTGGCAGCGTGATCGGGCAAGGGCAGTTCGCCGAGCATTCTCATCTCCCAAGAATCATGCGGAGCACTTGATGATACATGAAGCGTATGACGAGGCGAAGTGGTCAATTCATATTCGGGCCGATAACGGGTCAATCTCGTCGTTCATCTGCCAATTCGTCCAGAGCCAATCGCCGGTAGGCGCCGGGAATTGGACGAAACGCGCTTTGCGCAGCTGCCATCACGGGGCGGGGCAAGTTTTTTGAATCTGGTTTGGACTTGATCCGCACCTCATCTTGAACGCGACGCCAGAGCAACCTGCCTTTAATCGGGATCGTTCCGATTCCGATTAAAGGCAGATTGCTCTAGGCTTTTGTTTTTGCTCTGGGATCACGAATGCCTGGCGAGCTGAGCCCGAAACCAAGCGTTCGATCCAGATGGCGCGTGGTTCCGTCGGAAGATCGCGTTCAGCCCAACTGCGGAAGCACGCTGGTGAGACTTCTAAGCGGATCGGGTCGTGCCCAATGTCGGTGTGATCAACTGCAGCACGCGGGCCGCGGCCTGCAAGTCCTGCCAGCGCCGTTCGCGGCGATCGGCGGCCTCGCGGTCCACGCCCCACTGCTCGATCTGATAATCTTCGTCGATGTGGGCGAGCGTCCAGACCTGGTGCGGCGAAAGTCGGCCATGCGTGCAGGCCAGCGACAGCACGATCGAGCCAGTCAGTGTGGCAATCTCATGATGAGCCGCCAAGGTGAGCGCGTTATGCTCGCTCAACATCATCTCAACGCGTCGGAGCGTTTCGGGATCTTGCGCTATCGGCATCACACCGGCGGTCAGCTTGAAGCTGATCCCGAGCTGCTCGTGCGCCCAGTCCAGCACCGGTGTCCAGCCCTCACGCTGACGCTCAGCCAGCGTCGCCGGCGCTTCGGCGTAATAACAAAGCAGGTCGCTTGCGGCGAATTGAACGAGGTTACGTCGGATTTCGGCCTCTCGCCCCGCGACGCCATCGAGTGCGGTGTTGATCAGTCGCGTAAGTGGCATCGTGGTCGGATCGATGTGATCGCGCTGTGACTGCCATTCCGCAGCGACCGCCTCAGCGAGCACGCGGCTGGGCACGCTGAGCTCTTTCGTGGCCGGCGTGCGCAGCGGTCGGCCATCGAGCACGATGCGATAGGTCTCACCGGATGCAGCCGGATCCGATGTCGCCGGCGTCGGCTCGACCGCGGCGGTCCGATAAAAGCGCCGTGGCATCGGGTTGCTGGTCGACCCAGCCGTCTTACCGTTGAAGGGTGTCAGATGATCACCGGTCATTGCGATCCCATAGTGACGGAAGGCTGCGCGCAAGCAGCGCTTCGATCGTGGCCTCCAAGGCGTGGAACGCGTCGATGGTGGCGTGCGCTCCGGCCCGCGCGAGATCCAAATCGTCATGATAGCCCCAAGCCACGCCGACGGTGGCGACGTCGGCGGCGCGCCCCATCTCCATGTCGAACGTGGTGTCGCCCACCATCACCGTGGCCTCCGGGCCGACGCCGGCCTCGGCCATGGCGGTGAAGATCATCGACGGGTGCGGCTTGGAGGGGTGGTCATCGGCGGTCTGGACGGTGTGGAAATGGTGGTGCCAGCCTTCCTGATCGAACAAGCGCAGCACCCCGCGCCGCGACTTACCAGTAGCGATCCCTAACATCAGGTCGGAGCGGCGTGCCATCCGTTCCACCACCTGTTTCGCACCCGCGAACAACGGATCTCGTCGGACTTGGCCATCGGGTTCTGCCGGCGAGCGCGCCGACGGCGTCGGAAACGCCGCCTTGTAGCGCTGGGCCAACGCCGCCTTGATCGGTGCCGGCTGATCGGGGGCCAAGACGTCGAATGCCTCGGGCAACGAGAGCCCGATCACCCGGCGAACCTCGGCCCGTCTCGGTGCCGGCAGGTCGAGCCCGGTAAACGCGTGCGCCATCGCACCACAGATGGCGTCCTGACTGTCCACCAAGGTTCCGTCGCAGTCGAAGATGACAAGCTTCATGGGACCGGCTTATAGCAGAAGGGACCCGGTCGGGTCTTGTCCCCCGGCTGTGGCCTGTCGAACACTGCCGATGAAGGAGCTGTGCTCAAATGAATGGCGCTGAAAGCCTGGTTCGCTCACTGCTGGCCAGTGACGTTGACGTCTGTTTCACCAATCCGGGGACGTCGGAGATGCATTTTGTCTCGGCGCTGGACCGAGTTGATGGCATGCGCTCGATTCTGGCATTGTTTGAAGGCGTGGTCACCGGCGCGGCCGACGGGTTCTACCGCATGGCCGACCGGCCGGCGTCCACGCTGCTGCACCTGGGGCCAGGCCTGGGCAACGGCATCGCCAATCTGCACAACGCCAAGAAAGCGAGCTCGGGCATCGTCAACATCGTCGGCGAGCACGCCAGCTGGCACCTGCAATACGACGCGCCGCTGGCCGCCGACATCGAGGGCCTGGCGCGGCCGATGTCGCAATGGGTGCGCACCTCGCCGAGCGCGGCCCAGGTGGGGGCCGATGCCGCCGCGGCGGTCGCCGCCGCCAAGGTGCCGCCCGGGCACATCGCAACCTTGATCCTGCCCGGCGATACCGCCTGGGACGAGGGCGGCGTGGTGGCCGAGCCGATCGGCGTGCAGGCGCGCACGCAGCCGCGGGAGGCGGCGGTCGAGGCGGCGGCCGAGGTGCTGCGGCGCGGCGAGCCGACATTGTTAATCTTGGCCGGGCGGGCGCTGCGCACCGACGCCCTGGACTGGGCCGGCGCGATCGCGGCCAAGACCGGATGCACGCTGGCTTCACAGTTCTTCAGCGCACGGATCGAGCGCGGTGCCGGGCGGGTCGCACCCGTTCGTATTCCCTACGCGGTCGACCAGGCGCTGGCGATGCTCAAGCCGTTCCGCCACATCATTACCGTGGAGACGCGGGAGCCGCTGGCGTTCTTTGCCTATCCGGACAAGCCGAGCCTGTTAAAGCCGGAAGACTGCGCGGTGCATGAGCTGTGCGACAACCGGGCGAGCGCGTTGGCGGCGCTGGAAGCGTTGGCCTCCGCGGTCGGCGCCAAGCGCTCCGATGCGGTACGGCAAGGGCTCAATCGTCCGGAGCTGCCGACCGGCCCGCTCGGCTCAAAAGGGATCGCGGCGGCGTTGGCGGCATTGATTCCAGAACAAGCGATCCTGGTCGATGAATCGGTCACCACCGGGCGCGAGACCATGGGCGTGACGGCCAGCGCGGCGCCACACGACGTGCTGCAGAACATGGGTGGCTCGATCGGCTTTGGCGGACCGCTGGCGATCGGGGCTGCGGTGGCCTGCCCGGGCCGCAAGGTCATCCACCTATCCGGCGACGGCAGCGCGATGTACACGATCCAAGGGCTTTGGACCCAGGCGCGCGAGGGCCTCGACGTGTTGACGGTGGTGTTCGCCAACCGCACCTATCAGATCCTGCACAATGAGTTCGCCGGGGTGCTGGCGGGGACGCCGGGCCCCAAGGCGCTGGATATGCTGAATATCGATCGGCCGACGCTGGATTTTGTGTCGTTGGCCGCCGGCATGGGCGTGCCGGGTACCCGGGTCGACGACTTGGATCAGTTTTGCAAGGCGTTCGCCGCCGGCTGTCGTGACCGCGGGCCGCAGCTGATCGAGGTGGTGTTATGACAATCGATCGGGCGCGGACGGTCCGCGCCCGCCGGCCCCAGCCCGATCGGAGATCATGTCCGCCTTAGGCGGATGAGGCTTGCTGTCCCGCTCTCGTGCCCGGCCACCCGCATCAGCGCGCCATGGGGTGGCCCAGTGGAGGAACGGTGCGGGGCAGCAGAAAAGTTCCAGCCAACCTTGAAACGCGAGAGCGACCCGCCATGGCCCGACGCATCATCGACATCTCGGTTCCGCTGCAGGCCGACATCGCCTCCGACCCGCCGGGCTTGGGGCCGAAGATCAAGTACTATGACGATCACAAGCGCTCAGCGGCGGACGTGTGCCGCTTCTTTCCAGGGCTTGCGCCACAGGATTTGCCGGACGGTGAAGGCTGGGCGATCGAGCACGTGCGGATGACCACGCATAGCGGCACGCACCTCGACGCGCCGTGGCATTTCGCCTCCACCATGGACGGCGGCAAGCCCGCCATCACCATCGACCAAGTGCCGCTCGATTGGTGCTTCCAGCCGGGCGTGAAGCTCGATTTCCGACATCTCGCCGACGGCTACGTGGTTACCGCCGACGATGTCGAGAATGAATTGGCGCGCATCGGCCATCATCTCAAGCCGCTGGAGATCGTGTTGGTCAACACCGCCGCCGGCGCCCGCTACGGCGCGGACGACTATCTGCCGAGCGGCTGCGGCATGGGCCGGGAGGCGACGCTGTATCTCACGTCGCGCGGGGTGCGGGTGACCGGCACCGACGCCTGGTCGTGGGACGCGCCGTTCGTGCACACCGCCAAGCGCTACGCCGAGACCGGCGATGCCAGCCTGATCTGGGAGGGCCACAAGGCGGGCCGCGAGATCGGCTATTGCCATATCGAGAAGCTGTCGAACCTGGAAACGCTGCCGGCCGACGGTTTCATGGTCGCGTGCTTTCCGGTCAAGGTCAAAGCCGGCTCCGCCGGCTGGACCCGCGCCGTGGCGATCTTGGATGCGTAACGGGCGCGGGAGCGGGCCGGCGAGGCTATTCCGCAAAAGGCGGACATGATTTGGCTCATCAATCTCCAGATCGGATTATAGGCGCAAGGGCCCAAGCAACTTTTGCTCGCACCGGCCGTTTGCCAAGCATGCCTTGATGGCGTTCTTCAACGTAGGCGTTATTTTTCCATCAATCTCTATATCCGAACCAAGGCGTCGCAACGCCAGTTGAAGTTGAAGGACCATTTGAACCCCACCGAGTTCAATTGATTTCGTATAATCGTCTGCCGCCTCTGCCGTCATCCCCAGCTGCATCCGAAGCCAGGCCCTTCGATAGAGCCACCAAGACCTTTGACGGGGAGGGAGCGCAAAGGGCATGAACTTTAACGGCTCGTCGATCACCGTATTCATGTCATTGTGCGCCGCGGTCAGATTTCCGGTTGCTATGTTCACTTTGCTGCGCAGTTCATATTCAGAAGTGGAAGGCGGCATGAGTTTTTCGGCCGCCGCGATGTCTTGAAGCGCTTTCTTGTATCGTTTCAGCTTGAAATGGGTATGGGCACGAGCGATCAACCAATCCGAGTTTTTCGGCTCTAATGCTACAAGGCGGTCAAAATCCGCGAAAGCAAGCCCCGGCCTATCGGTCCACAGATATTTATAGGCACGCTTACTCAGAGCAAAAATCTGATTGGGTGCCAATTTGATGGCGAGATCGTAGTGTTTCCAAGACTTGATACTATCTCCTCTCTTTCCATACAGATGCCCGAGGGTGGCCAAAATACCGGGATTAAGGGGGTCCAACTTTTGGGCGCGAGTCAGATGCTCCTCGGCGAGCGCGTAATGAGAAAAATCGCCGGTGTAATTGAGTTCCGAAAGCGCCAGGCGGGCGGAAAAATGCAGCAATTTTGAAGAGGTCGGATCCATCTGGAGGGCGTAATCAACTTCCTTGCGCGCCTCTCGCCATTTGTAATACCAAATATAGATGATCGCCCGCTCAATGTGCGCTTTTGGGTGCAGGTTGGAGATGCAGTAATTCAACCTTTTCGTAGGCCGCCCCTTGGCACAGTTTGGAACATTGACCCAAATATCAAAAGGCCCAGCGTCGCCTAGAGGCAGCGAGGACGCCGCTGCAGTTTCGGCGAGAATTGACGTGACCAAAACCAGAACCGCCAGTGGCCGTACAATGGCTCGCTGATGACTTAGATTGGCATTGAGCAAACAAGAGATTTTTACCAGCATCGCGGGTCGGTCCTGCAGGCAGTGATCGCATCCCGCAGATCCGGTGTCAGACCTTTCGGCGGTTCGGTATCTGTCCAATAGCCGTGCCGCCTCAGCTTGTTGGTGAGTTGCTCGACAATCGAAGGTGTCATCAGGAAGGCGATCTCAAAGGCATCAATGCCACTCGCAATGGATTTTTGTTTGTCTCCCATATCCTGAAGAATTCGCGATTTTTCCCAATAGCGAAAAGGCGTGCTGCCATCAGTTGGAGACACTTCGATTGACCGATTGATTGCCATAAGCGCCAATTCAAAGTGATTTTGCTCATGTAGTTTGAAGGAAAGCAGTGCCCAGGCACCACCGAGTTTCGGATCCAAGCGAATTGCTTTCATTACGTCCGAAGTTATTTCTTTGTCCCAACCCGGATTCCCGGGTCCAAGGGGTAGGTCATCATAAAAACTGGCTCGCAGCGTGTACATGATGGCCGTCGGTTGCTCATTGATCAGGTCATCGAAGATGCGCTCGGCCTCTTTGGTTCGACCGAGGCGGCTGAGAATTCTGGCATGCAAAACGCGGACACCGGTTGTCATGTCCAGGATGCGATAGTACGCTCCAATCGTACCGTGCTTATTGAGTTCATCCTTATCCAGGCGCAGCAATCTTTGTGTGTGTTTGAAGGCAAGGTGATGCTGGTCGAAGCCGACGAGAATGTCGGCCTTTAAATAGTGCGCATAGGGGTCATCGGGGTTCAGCTCAAGAGCTTTGTTGACGCTCTTGAGGGCGTCCTTCTCCCGGCCGTAATAGCGAAGGACGCTGGCTGAATGCCGGTGAAGCTGTGCATCATGGGGCGCCAATGAAAACGCTTCTTTCAGGTGGGTTAATGTAAGTCCCATGTAACGCAGCCGAAATGCGGCCTGAGACATGAATATCTGCAACTTCGCATTCCGCGGGTTGAGCCTCAGCGCGAGCGAAAGGTTTGCAATAACTTTTTTAAATTGTTTTCTGTGCCAATGGCTGGCCGCCCGCAATCGCAGTGACTCGATCCGTTCAAGCTTGGTTAGGTCGTCGCGCTGAAGTCGCTTCGTGCAAGCGCGTTCCAGCAGGTCCATCGGGCGACCTTTCACCATTCGGCAGCCGTCAGCGTTCTTCTGTTGTTCGCCCGCAGTGGCGCTAGACGCAACCGTAATGAAAGGTATCGCGGCGCAGGCAATGAGGGCATAAAATAAACATTTTGAGTGAGGCCGCATGAATGACCGCCATTCAATGGAATGAATTGCAAAGTATCAGTCTTGCAACATCGGGGGTATTTCGGAGTAAGAGCCACGGGGGAAACTCGCGCGGATCTTTGGGATCAATGTACATTTGCACTTTGCGCGGGATCGAATCCTTCCCCATCCTTGATTAAGGAGAGGCGTCGACGTTTGCCCGAGATAAGGCTTGGTTACCGGCTGCTGACGGGAATTGTTCTTAAGCGAGGGCTGAGAGGGTGGTTCTAAAGTCAGCGCGGAAACCGTTCTGTGCTGGCTTGAAGACAATTGTTCGCCCAGGGCAGGTCCAGCGCACACTGATGACGCCACACAAAGGGCTAGCATGGATAAATTTTTTCGCAACATTGTTCAAAACACAATAAGTCAGTATAAAGATAATTGGAACGAATATGGACACCACGCGTAAATATTTTGCAATGAAAGATAGTAAACAGCCGATCCGCAAGCGTTGCGCCTACGCGGAGGCCTGGGTTCAGCATCTCGTGGAAAAGGTCACAGACCCGGCAGCTTTCGCCGAGATCAAGGCCGTCGACCTCCGAGCCAAGCCGCTCAAAGCCCCGCGAGAACAAGGCCAAGACGTGCCGGCGACGCAGATAACGCGGTCCCGGCCCGCCGCGTCACTCGCCCTTGACGGTGGCGAGGCCGGCGCGGCGACGGCCGGCGTAGTAGACCGGCACGCCGATCAGCAACACCAGGATCCCGAACAACGCTCCGGTCCCGGTGTACATCACGCTGGAATACAGCATGTAGACCGCCGTCAGGCACCATAGCGCGGGCAGCACCGGATAAAGCGGCACGCGGAACGGCCGGTCGTGGTGGGGCTCGCGGTTGCGCAACACGAACAGCGCGAGGCCGACCAGCAGCATGAAGGCCCAGAACACCGGCGCGGTGTAGTCGACCATGTGCTGGAAGCCGTTGCGGGTGGTGGCGCCGAAGCCGATCAGGGCCAGCGTTATCGCCGCCTGCAACAGCAAGGCCTCGGTGGGCGCGCCGCTGCGATGGTCCTGGTTGCCGATGCGGGCCAGCGGGGGAAACCTGCGGCCCAGCGATAGATTGGTTCGCGCGCCGGTGAAGACCGTGGCGTTGATGGTGCTGAGCGCCATCGCCGACACCATCAACGCCACGATCAGCGCGCCTGGCTGGCCGAAGGCTTGCGCGACGACGTCGGCGATCGGCGTGCCAGTGTTGCGCAAACCCTCCAGGCCAAAAACCGAGATCAGCGCCCAATTCAGCATCAGATAAAGTGCGGTCAGCGCCAGCACGCCGAGGATCAAGACCGGCGCCATCGTCCGGCGCACATTACGCACTTCGCCGGAGACGTAGGATAGCTCGTTCCAGCCGCCGTAGGCGTAAAGGATGAACACCATGGCGAGGCCGATCTGCTCGTTGCCGGTCGGAACCGGCGCGGCGGCGGGCTGGGCGCGCGCCACCCAAAAGCCGATGATCGACACCGCGATCAGCGCCGCCACCACCAGCGCGGTCAACAGGGTCTGCGCAACCGCGCTTTCCCGGGTGCCCATCATCTGTAATAGCGTCAGCGCGACGACGGCGATGGCGGCATGGATCGCCGGGCCCATCGGTCCCAGCGGCAGGATCAGCGAGACATAGTCCCCGTAGGCGAAGGCGATGGCGGCGATGGCGCCTGTTTGAATGACCGTCATGCGGCCCCAGGCGAACAGGAAGCCCAACGGCTCGCCATAGGCGCGGCCGAGATAATGGTATTCGCCGCCGGAGCTTGGGTAGGCGGTCGCGAGCTCGGCGTAGCACAGGGCGCCGATCAGAACGATCAGTCCGCCGGCCAGCCAAAGGGCCAGGAATTCATGGGCACTCGTCGCGTTGGCAGCGACGAACGACGGCGCCTTGAAGATGAACACGCCGACCACCATGCCGATCAAAATGGCGCTAGCCTGCAAGACGTTGAGCGTGGGCCGGGCTCCGGCCGTAACCCCCTCGGACATCGTTCGCCCCTGTCAGAACGCACGAATCGCGCGTTCGTGCCGTTGCTTCTTGGCCAATTGGCCAAGTCCGCGCAACTGTTTCTCACAGTGTGAAAAGACCTGAAACCTTCAATTGCGGGCAGCGGCGCCGGAACAGGCATAGGTCATGATTTTATAGGCCAACTGTGCGGCAAGAAAATCACAAGCGTGCAGGCCCGGAATCGGCGCCAGCTCGACCAGGTCGGCACCGACGATGGAGGCAACCTCGCCGGCGCGGCGCACAATGGCGAGCGCCTCGTGATAGCTGAGCCCGCCCGGCGTTGGCGTGCCGGTGGCAGGCATAACGGCACCGTCCAGACCGTCGATGTCGAACGTCACGTAGACCGTTCGCCCTTTGAGTGGGGCAACGATGCGCTCGATATCCCATGTCGCCTTGGCATGGGCGCGGTGCATGTGAATGCGGCTGCGGTTGGCCTCGTAGAACGTTGCTTCTTGCTGCGACAAGGCCCTGATGCCTACCGAAACCAGGCTTAAACCGGGGTGGTCCAAAACCCGGCGCATGGCACTGGCATGGGAAAAGGGCTCACCCAGGTAGCCGTCCCTGAGATCGGCGTGCGCATCGATGTGCAGCACCACTAGGTCGGGGAACCGCTCAACGAAGGGGCGAATGGCGCCAGCCGTAATCGCGTGCTCACCACCCAACACGAACGGAAACCGATCGGCCGCCAGCACCTGCTCCACCACGCCCGCGAGCTGCGTGAGGGCCTGGGCGAGCGGTCGCTCGATCGGCACCGGGCGCAACGTCGCAATCCCGTAATCGAGGTAGGGTTCCCGCCATAGTTCGTCGTCAAACAGCTCCAGTTGGTGACTGGCCGAGAGGATCGCCGCTGGCCCGCCGGCGGTGCCAGTGCCATAGCTTACCGACGCCTCAAGACCAAACGGGATCACCACAACGCGCGCGGCTTGCGGCTGGTCGCGGTCGGCGCGATCGGGATCGAGAAACGCCTGTTCGGCCGGGAGATAGTCCAACGCGGGTGTCATCATGGTAGGCCGTCCGACCTGCGATTTGGGACCCCCCGCGGCGCCATCTCCGAGGCACCACGCGGAGGGCTGGGCTGAGGTCTGCGGGCGCTGACCACGCGGTTCACGGGCAGCCGAGTCCTACCTTAGCCATTGCGTCCAGATCGGGCTGCCAAGTTGTGGGCGTAGGGGTACATCGATAGCAACGGCTCGTCCTCCAAGATCACTTCGTGATACTCGCCATATCCGTTGAAACGGCCGCCTATCGCGCGGCCGTAGGCCCCGACATTGCCGATCTCGATGTAATCGCCTTCCCGGATCGAAGCGGGCAACATGAACGGGCCCTGCATGCGATCGATGGAATCGCAGGTGGGCCCCCAGAACTGAAAGGCCCGCAGCGATCGTGGGTCCGCCTGCTCATGGCCGACCTGGCGGACCGGGAACACGAAATTCAAGTGCGCGGCGTCAAACAGCGCGCCGTAGGCCCCGTCGTTGATGAACAGCTCCTCCCCGCGCCGCGCGTCGACCCTGACGATCAAGCTCTCCGCCTCGGCCACCAGCGCGCGCCCCGGCTCGCAGATCAGCCGGCACTCGTTGGCGACCGGCAGCTTGTTGAAGCCGGCTTCGATCAGGTCCACGAACGACGCGAGCTGGACGGGATAGCTGTCAGCGTAGCGCGACGGAAATCCGCCGCCGACATCGATGCCGTCAACCACCACGCCAGCCTTCACGATCAGGCGGTGCACCTCCTCGAGCGCGACGGCGAAGGCTTCCGGCGAGGTGGTCTGGGAGCCGACGTGGAAGGTGATGCCCAATTCGTCCGCGGCTTGCCGGGTTTTGATCAACAGGTCGGCGGCAGCCGCGCCCCTCACACCAAACTTGTGCTCGAGCGGGACGCGGCTGTTGAGCGGCGGAACGGCGATCCTGACGAACAACTGAAGGTCTCTCGCCCCGCCGGTCTCCTCGACGATCTTGGCGAGCTCGTCCTCAGTATCCAGGGCAAAGCAACGGATTCCGTATTCATGATAGGCGACGCTGATCGCCTTGCGGGATTTCACCGGATGCATGAAATGCAGCTGGACGCCCGGAATCGTCGCAGCGTCCTCAAGCTCGGTCAGCGAGGCGACGTCGAACTGAGTAATGCCCGCGCCATAAAGGGCTCCAATCATGAACACCGCATGATTGGCCTTGTAGGCGTAGGCCACTTCGCCGGGAAAGTTCTCCAGGAACCAGCGGGCAGCGCGGCCGGCCGCATGCGGCCGCAATCCGAACACCGGTTGGTCGGGTTTCAGCGCGTCCACCAGCGCTATAGCCGATTGGTATCTTTGCATCTCATGGGACCTCCACCAGTCGTGGTTCAACCAGTAGGCGCTGCTCAACCAGCAGAGACCGCCGTTTCATTCACCATTCCGACATAAGTCGCCTCGGGCCCGCTGTAAAGGCCGCGGGCGACGTAACGTCTCCGATGGGCCCGCGCCCGGAGCGCGTTTGTGTTCGATGGCACCGATCGCGGCGGTGAATGGCGGTCACGGCTGTCATCGAGAGCAAACAGCGTTTCAGTGTAAGCTGGAACCGCCCGCTCCCACCCGGCCAATCACTGACATGATGTCGTCGATGGCCGGTGAGGAGAGCCGGCCGGCAAGCCCGACCTGTTTAAGGCGGAGTGATCTAAGGGGTGGGCCACGGATCGCCGAAGCAGACCAACTTTCAGGCTCAGCTATAGGCCCGGGCGGTGACAGGCCGATAACGGGCAAAATGTCGATGCGAAGACACCGCCGCTGGTTCACCGGACGTTGATGGTGGCAGCTGCCCAGGCCTGATCATTCCCATCGGTCGCGATCGGCGGTTGGTGTTTGGGTTGGGAACGGGGTCGGGCGCCACGTCGCCGCCGCTCGCCGCGTGGCCATGGGGTTGCCGCGTCATCGAGACCGGCTTTGTCAAGACGCGGCGGGCTGCGCAAGAACAGGGCCCAGTCGCCGAGCACCGTGAAACGCAAACGTTCGTAGTTGTGGACGATGCTGGCCGGCGCTTTGCGGGTCATTGAACAGATGGCCACGATCAGCTCGCGCCCCCGGTCGGCGAACCGGAACCGATAGCCGGCATCGGCCGGTGGTATTGTCACCAATCGGCCAGCCGCAATCTTGTTGTCGCGATGGTAATCGTTGGGAAACAGAACGGTGGCGCGGCCGCGCGTGTCGACGTTGATCAGCGTCAAAAAGCAGTCTTGCGATGCCTTCACCGAGAAGTCGGCCAATTGGCCGGCGGAAACCGCTTGCCGTTCGGTCCACACCGCCAGGTCGAGGCCAGCGTCGACAGGTTGAGTGAGTTTGCCGGCGCGGCTGCACGACGCGTGTGATGGGCGACACGCCCGGGGGAATACGGAACGGATGATCGCCGCGCGACGGGCAACCCCCTGCCGGAGTTGGCGCGCCGCAACCGGGGCGTCACGATCCGGAACATCAAGCCGTGCCCGCAAGCGTGCAGCCGAGATACCGAGATCGGCCGCAGTGCGCAGCGCATTCGCGGGCCGCCGCCAGGCATGTCCAAGCGCTTCGATCAGGCCCAAGCCCCAGAGCCGCGCCTCCGGGTCAACGTTGGCTGCCGTCCAGGCCTGTTTGGCACGCCCCTGATCCGCGGTGATCTGGCGCGCCAGCTGGCCGGCTGGGAGACCGACGCGGGCCGGGACGTCGCCGACGGCATCGCCCAGGTCATCGCTCACGTCATCGCCCATCGGGGCCGATAGGTGAGGGCCGGCAGCAACCGCTGGGGTGGTCGCGCGCGCTCCCAGAGCATGGCAGGTCAAGCAGCGCGCAAACAGCGACGAGGTCGGCCTTGGGCCGGCGTTGTGCGACGGCCCGGCGATGCTCCAATCGGATCGTTGCCGCCCATCAGTGCCAATCACGCGAAATGCCGGGAAGCCGTTCGGCAAATGAAACCAGGCGTTGAAGCCGCGGGAGCTGCCGATGTGTCGCGGCCGACGCGGCTGATCGGCGCCGTTCGCGCCCGAGCCGACATCACCGGCAGGCGCGTCGGATATCAATGGGTGGGCGAGCCACAGACCACCGCCGCGTTGAGGCCTGCGCTCGAGGAGGCGGGACCCCACCAGCTCCTGCGATGCAACAACACGAAGGTTAAGAGCGCCGCCGAAGCCGCTAGCGCCAGCGATATCAGCGCCAAGCTGAAGCGCCAGCGCGTTGAAGGCGGGTGGCAGACCGAGAACAGTGGCATAGAGCGGCGGCCGCAGCGCCTGATCGGCCAGCCAATCGGCAAGGATCATCGGCACCGCTGTGCCGGTTTGCGCCTGCAGCCGGGGTGGCAGTTGGGCGTTGGGCTCGGCCCGCAGCGGATAGCGCGCAGCGACCGCCGCCCAGTCGCGCCGGGACCAGCCGATGGCGTCCAGCGACACCATGAAGACCAGCTGCTGAGGGCCGAGCGCGCGCGGTACAACAACTTTGGGTCGGCGCGACAAGACGTTAAGCAAAACCGTGATGGCCTGACGCATTTTGCCGAGCTCATCGGCCGGCACACAGGCGTTGTAGAGATGCGCGAGCGACAAAAAGCGCACGAGTTTGGCCCGGTCCGGCTCGACCCCGGCCAGTGCTTGAGTGACGGTTTGGGCGATTGCTGAGGGGGTGATGCGCGCGCGCTGTGGGCATGTTGTTGACCCACGTGGCGAGAGGTTTGCGATCCAATCGCGCACCAAATGGATCTCGGCGCGTTCGGGCCAGCGCCTGATCCGAGCCGGGGGCTCGGCTACCGGTTCGGCGGTGCGGTGCGCACGTGGGCGCCGCCCACCGCGACGGCGTGTTGCGCGCGATCGGGTGCGCTTGGCCTGTTCGGTTGTGCGGTCAGGCTGCCGCGGCGAGAGATGGGCATGACCGAAGCGGGTGAGCAGCACAGTATAGAGTGATGATCCGTCGGGTACCCCGGGCCGCACGCGGGCAGGATCTCTGGTCAGTTCGTCGAGCGCGAGCACGTTGGCGAAGCCACCGCTGGCGCCGCCGGGGTCCAAAACACCCGCTTGATGGCATCGGGCGCAGTAGCGTTTGAATACACCGTAAGCTTTGGCCTTGACGATGTCTTCCGGTGGCCTGGGTACGTCGGCGGTCGTGGACACCGGCGTGCCGTGGGTTGCGGTTTGGGCGCCCGCCCGTTGCTCCGGTGTGACGATCGCCAGCAGGCTACCGGCCCAACCCAGTGCGACGCCGGCGATCAGCGCGCGCCGGACGGGAGCGCGCGACAACCGCTTCAGAATTGTGATCTCCCGGCCGCTCCGACGGGACCGATTTGCGATGCGGCGCAGCATGCAGCAGCTTGGCACACTGCCAACTAGGCGGCATCGACAAGGGAGTCGCGCTGTTTGTTGAAGCGATAGCGCGGAAGATTGTCGAGGTTGGTTCCGGTCACACGAATAACCCAAGCTTGACCAGGATGCCTGGTCGAATGGATGCGGTGCGGACCGTAGCCCCTGGTTTGTCCGGCCGCCAGCTCATACTGGTCGACCAATTGCAGGACCGCCGCTGGCTCGTCCTCCCGATTGGTCCGGCGCCATTCCTTCATGCCGGTCACGCCCTTGGCCGTGCCGTAGACCGCCCAAGACGACCCGTGACTATGAGGCGCACCCTCCTTCGGCCCCTGATGGACGTGGGCCAGCACATAAAAGTCTGTCTCGGGGTCGTGGAATAGTTGTTTCTTGGCGAAGTCGTCTTCAGGCTTAAAGGTTTGCGCGACGAACGTCTCATTGGCCAACAGAGCGGCCAGCCTGTCCGCCACCGCCGACAAGCCGAGCTCCAGCGGTTGGCTCGATTTCACAATGGCGCGGGTATCGCGGCAGAAGTCGTCAAGGGCATACACCACAGCACACTTCCTCCCTGGGTCGGTAACCTCTCATTGATCGGGTGTGTCGCTGCCTTCGCTCGGCCCGTCATCGTTGGCTGCGCGCACCCCTGGAGCCGGTTGATCGGGCTCGGTCGGTTCGGCGGATTTTTGCGGCTTGGGACCGCCCCGGGAAACGATCACCATGGCCGGGCGCAGCACGCGGCCGGCAATGGTATAGCCGTCCTGCAGCACCTGCAGCACCGTACCGGAGGGGACGCTGACGTTTTCTTGCTCCATCACCGCCTGGTGCAGATTGGGATCGAACGGCGCATCCTTGGGATCGATGCGTTCCACACCATGCCGCTCCAGCACCTGCAAGAACGCGCGCTCCGTCATCATCACGCCGTCCACCAAACTCTTGAGTGCCGGGTCGGTCTCGGCGTTGGCAGCAGGAACGGCCGCTACGGCGCGTTGGAAGTTATCGGTCATGCCGACGATGTCGTTTGCGAACTTCGAGATCGCGTACTTGGCCGTATCGGTCTTCTCACGTTCGGTGCGTTTGCGCAGATTGTCCATTTCGGCGTGGGTCCGCAACAGCCGATCCGTGAGGTCGGCCACTTGGCCCTCCAGCTCCCGAATGCGCGCTTCAAGCACACTTAATACATCAACATCCATTGCCGCTGCATCCGACGGCCCGCCCTCAGGCCGAGCTGTGTCGGACGCAGTCACCTGCGCTTCGTTTTGCTCATCTCCGTCGCGCGGCTCCGGCCCAACGTCTTTTGGATCGGCGTTATCGCTCATAAGACCTCGATCGCGGTATTGGCGGGAGAACCAGCGCAGTCTTCAATCGGGGGCGACCGCATTCAGCCATCAACCGATCGGTTGGACTCGCTCTACTACCCTGAATCTCGTGCATCATTCTGTATTCTGTGACCAGTGCCTCGCAACCGCGAACCCCTCCGGTCTGCTGATGCGCTCGGCAATCTCGATTGGCCATCGGCCCCAGCCAAGCTTCTGATCGGTAACAGGCATCGCTGCCAAAAATCAAGTCAGGAGACGCCCGACCAAGCGAGCGGTGTAATCAACCATGGGGATGATCCGCGCATAATTAAGACGCGTGGGACCGATTACGCCGAGCACGCCGATGATCTTGCGCGTCTCATCCTCGAACGGTGCGACCACCAGCGAAGACCCGGACAGCGAGAAAAGCTTGTTTTCCGAACCGATGAAGATGCGCACGCCTTCGGCGCGTTCTGCGAGCCCCAGCAGTTGGATCAGGTCGCGCTTGGCTTCCAAGTCGTCAAACAGCTGGCGGATCCGATCCAGATCGTCGGCAACTCGCAGTTCCTTGAGCAGGTTCGATTGGCCGCGCACGATCAGGCTCTTGCGATCGTCCAGCGATCCCGACCACTCGGCTAGGCCGGCCTTCACCACGCCGCGCGTCAACTCGTCGAGTTCCTCACGCGCCGAGGCGAGCTGCCGTTCGATGCGGCCCAACGCCTCCCCAATGGTCAGCCCGCGAATTTGGGCGTTCAGGTAGTTCGTCGCTTCAACCAGCGAGGAGGGCGGCAGGCCAGCCGGAATATCGATAACGCGGTTCTCCACCTCGTTGTTCTGACCGACCAAGACCACCAAAGCCCGACCCGGTTCGAGCGGAACGAACTCGACGTGTTTGAGTTCGCTGACGCGGGACTCGGCCAATACGAGGCCGGCGCAATGCGACAAGCCCGAAATCAACTCGCTGGCCTCGGACAGCACCTGATCGACCGACTTAATTTGGCTGACCTTAACCTGGGCCTCGATATCCCTCCGCTCCTCCGGCGTTAGCTCGCCCACCTCCAACAGCCCGTCGACGAACAGGCGCAGGCCGTGCTGGGTCGGGAGCCGTCCGGCCGAGGTGTGTGGCGCGAAGATGAGGCCCAGCTGCTCTAGATCGGACATCACGTTCCGGATCGAAGCCGGTGACAGCCCGAGCGGCAGCGCGCGGGAGAGATTGCGTGAACCAACCGGCTCGCCGGTGCTGAGATAGGATTCTACAATGCGCTTGAAGACCTCGCGTGAGCGCTCGTTGAGGTTGGCGAGTTCCAAGGCAGCGTTGGTCGTGTCCATCATGAGTGATCTTGGTTGAGTCCTCTCGTGCGTGTTTGCCGCCGCATGGCGGTCTCCGTCCCATGGTCCGTTGCACTCGCTTCCACCGTCGCGCGCATGACCGTCACCCGCAGCACGACCGGGGAACCGCGCTTTGGTCGTGCGCCGGGCCGTCGCTTGGCGCAAACTTGGTGAGGCGCGTTGACTTGCTGGCGATAACCGATGACGCGGGTTCCTGGTTCCATGGGTTCAATCGCCGGCAAACCACGACGCTCGCCGACGGCGTTGTCCGCACCAGCGCAATCCAAGTTCAAACCAGGTGTTGGCCAGCCGCCGGACCTCACCGCGCCGCCCAACCATCTCGGAATCGCCAAAATCTTGCGCAACAAGGCGAAATCGTGATTTCGAGGCGCCGCACGCTGGAACCTAGCGAGCCTTGGTGGCCGCCGTCAAATCCGACAATGGGTTGCGGTTGATGGCAGGCCGCTCAACAGCCGGCGGCCGGTTCGCGCCATCTACAGTTGCCCACGCCTCGACACCCGGCTACCAATGGAAGCGGCACACGACGGTGGCGGACCATGATCGGCTGCTCCTCCACTTCGCTTCGGGGGTCTTCGGCTGATGAGACGGGTCCTTGTTTACTTTGTCGTTCTCATGGTCGTTGTTGTGGCGGCTTTGGCTGGGATGGCTTGGATGCCGCCACCTGGCCTCGCCAAACGCCTCGTTACCGAAGGCGTGCGGGAGCGGACCGGGCTCAATTTAAAGATCGATGGCGATTTCGCGCTGCGGCTGCTGCCGACGATAGAGCTGGTGGCGCAAGACGTGGCACTCAGCGATCCGGGAACGCCAGGCGCGGCTCCGGTGCTGGCGGCCCGCGCGGTCGAGCTGCGCTCCTCGGCATGGGCCTTGCTGAGAGGTGACCGGCAGGTTGCTGAGGTGAAACTGATCGCTCCCAGTGTCACGCTCGAGGTCGACGAGACCGGCCGCAAGAGCTGGCGATCCATTGCACACAATGCGGCGCCGATGGGCGGCTACAGCGTCGACGCCGTGACGATTAGCGATGGTCGGCTGGCGTATCGAAACACCCGGTACCACCTTGCCGTCAAGGCGACCGGAGCCAATGGCACCATCACCAATTTCAGCTTGGACAAGTTCGCAAGCTTGACACTCAGCGATGTTGCGATCGACCTCCAGCGCAACGCGACACCGGGCCTGCTGAAGCTGACCAAGGCGGTCGTCACGGCCAACGGCTATGACGGGCAACTGATCGCGGCGCTCTCGCTTGACGCTGAGCAAGCAAGCTGGCGCGGAGCGGGTGCGGACGACACCGTCAGGCTTAAGCAGTTTTCGTCCAACGCGCGTTCCGTCAGCGTCGATCGCATCGCTGCCGAGGCGGTAGCATTGACCGGCAAAGCGTTGTTGTGGCGCGACGGCGCGAGCGGCACCCCTATCACCATAACGGCGATCGCCATGGGCGCGGACGGCGTGAGATGGGACCGGATCAAGGGCCTGACGACCAAGCTCGGCGCGATCAGTTTTGACCGATCCACGCGGAATGACGGCGCGCAACTGAAGCAGCTGGAATTCAAGGCGTCGGAGGTGTTGGCACGTAGCCTGGTCCAGGCCGATGTCTCCTTTACGTGGAAACAGCAGCCGGTGACCGGGCGCATCGAGCTGCCGGCGCCCATCGCGCTTGATATCCGCAACCGGATACCCGTGGCGGCGGCGCTCAATGCCGCGCAGGGTCGTCTGGTCTTCCACGGCGATGTGGTTCCGGGCGAGCCGATCCGTCTAAGGGGTCGTTGCAAGCTTTCGACCGATGCCGCCGACGCCCTCGCCAAGTGGTTGGGATTTGACCTGCCGTCGGCGCTCACGGGGGCAGTCAGCATCACCGGCGATGTTACGGCCGATCATCAACGCATCGCACTCGCTGCCGGCAAGCTGAACCATGGCAAGACGGCCGTCAGCGGAGACGTGACTTTGGACCTGGCCAGCCGAAGGCCGGTGCTCCAGGGCCGGTTGATCGCCGATGCGCTGGACGCGGATCGCTACCTGGGTCTGCCGCCGCCGCGTGTGACCCGTCAAGCGCAGCCGATCTCGGTGGTGGAGACGGTGCCGGAGGCGTCGATCAAGGACGTGCTGAAAGCTCAGTTGCGGGCGGCGCTGGCGGCGCCGGAGGGCGGGCCGGTCGGCTCGTTGATGATCCCGGTACCGACGGTGAAATTGATGCCATCGCAGGCGCCACCGCGGGCGCCTCGACCGATCGTGTGGAGCGATCGCCCGTTCGATCATTCCGGCCTCAAAGCGCTGGATCTCGATCTCGACGTGGTGGTCAAATCGTCGAAATTGCGCGGCAGGGAGCTTTCGATCGCCAAGCTCAAAGCCGTGCTGACGGACGGTTCGTTGGCCATGGATATCGACGAGTTGGCCAGCGAGGGCGCACGCCTCAGTGGGCAGGTCAGCTTCGATGGCCGGCAACGGGTGCCGGCGGTTACCGCCAAACTCACGGCCAGTGGCGTGGAGCTGTCCCAGTTGTTGTCGCAGCTGGGCATGACCGGGCTCGTCGCCGGGGCATCGACGATCGAGGCGGAGCTCAACACTCGCGGCACCACGCAAAAGCAGTTGGTCGCGGGGCTGTCCGGCACGATCAGCACGCGGCTGGGACGCGGGCATGTGGTCGGCTACGATTTTTCCAGCATCGCCACATGGTTGTTCGGTCCACGCCGGTTTGACCCGGCCAAGCGCACGCCGATCCATCGGTTGGACACCGATATCGTCTTGGATCAGGGCGTCGCCAAGCGCGCTAAGCTGACCATGGACGGGCCCGTGATCGGGCTTGATGGCGACGGCGTCGTGCAGCTGATCGATCAGCGCATCGACTATCGCGCCCGCTTCCGGCTGCCGCTGTCGACTTGGATCAAGGCGCTGTCGCTGCGGATTTTCGGCGATTGGAGCCGGCCAAGTGTTGCGCCGGATCTCAACCTGTTCGCCCGAAGCCCGGGCCAGCTGATGAACCCCGCCGCGTTGTTGGAGAAGACTGATATCGTCGATGCTGAATTGGCGGAACTGGCCGGCCAGGTTCTGAGGCGGGCTGAGGCGCGTAGCGCCGCACCGGCCGTGGTCGAGATGTTGCAAGCGCTGCAGCGGATGGCCGAGGGCGAATAGCGGCGGAGGTGGCGATGTCGATTCGCAACCAGCGATCCGCTCGGATCGCCGTGCGCTGCAAGTGACCATCAGTACTGATCCAATCTTAGATCATCGCGCCTTAAATCGGAACCGCAAAGCCGGTTCCGATTGCGCCGGTTCCGATTTAAGGCGCAAAGATGATCGCTCTTAAAGTGGTGAGCAACTTTCTGCCTTTAATCGGGATCATTCCGATTCCGATCAAAGGCAGGTTGCTCTAACCGCGATCGAATATGCGTGAGGCCAGCGCGCCGAACACCAGCCCCCAGAACGGTGCGCCGATGTTGAGGATCGGCAGGCCAGCGACGGTGACGATGAAGGTCACCAGCGCACCAAAGCTATGCTGACCCTGAAAGGCGGAGGTGAAGGCCGCCTGTAGAATTTTCAGCATCGTCAGACCGGCGAGGGCCGTAATCAGACCATCCGGGGCCGCCATCGCCAGCCGCGCCAAGATCGGGGCGCACAGGCCAAAGGCGATGCCCAACATGGCCATGAAGACCGCCCCCACGTACTGGCGGTCCCGGTCCACGCCAGATGTGAGGATGGCGGTTGCCGGGCCGGCCAGGCAGGTCGGTACGGAGCCGAGGCAGGATATGGCGAGCGCACCTAGTCCGCTGGCGGTGGCAATGGCGTTGACCGGCGGGCGATGTCCCTCGCTGTGCAACACCGAAATGCCCTGGCCATTTTGCACCGCCAGCACCGTAATGGCCACCGGTACCGACAACTCGGCGATCGCCGGCCAGGAGAAGATCGGCATGATGAGCATTGGCGCGGCCAGATCGAACGAGATATTGGCTGACGGCGTGACGCCGCCGTGCCAATAGGCGACCGCGATGCCGATCAGCAAAGCCGCAATCATCGGCGGCATTCGGACGGCCACCGACGGCAGCGCCAGCAGCGCTAGATAGACGACGGTCATGGCGGCCGCCACCGGCAACGCGGTCTGGAAGGCCTTGATCCAATCGATGCCGAACTGCAAGAACACTCCGGCAACCATCGCCATCACAATCGGCATCGGGATCAATTGCATGGCCCGCCCGACCAAGCCCGTGACGCCCAAGATAAACACCAAAAGACCGCACACAACGTAAGCGCCGATCACCTCTGGAAAGCTCAGATGGGCCAACGCCTGGCCGACCAGCACCGTCCCCGGCATCGTGAACAGGAAAATCAGCGGTTGCCGATAAGCCATCGAAAAGGCGATGGTGATGAAGCCATTGATAAAGAAACCGCCAAACAGCCACGATGCGATTTCGGCCTCGCTGAGCCCACCCTTGGCGGCGGCCGCCAGTACCAGCACGATCGGCGTGGTGGCCGCAAACAAAAAAGCGACAAAGCCGCCGGACAAGTTCTCTGCACTGACCTTGGACAGAGCTTCGCGAACCGTAGCAGGGCGCTGTGCAGGCAATTCCAACGTCATATTGATTTAACGCCTGATGGTGCTCTCCACCGCGACACAGTCATAAGGTCCGTATGACAAGGTCGGCGGTCCGGCTTGCACCGGAACCACGTGCGGCAGCGATGTTGGTCCCGAGATCTCCTGCAACAGCTTTTGGCGGGTCGCGGTCGCGAACTCGGAGGGTCGCGTGATCGGGATCATGAATGCCCCCAGCCCGCCGATGACGCATTTCGCATAATAGCGTTCAAGACCAGGGATGTCCCAAAGGGTTTGCTCGGTGGTTGGCCGCAAGACGATCGGCAATCCATTGATGACGATACCGCGTGATAGGATCCGCGCTCGGATCAACTCGAGCGGCGGGCCCGCATTGTTGGCACCGTCGCCGGAGATGTCGATGACGCGTCGTTGTCCCTCGAAATTACCGTCCTCGAACAATCGGCTGGCATAGTCGAGCGCGCTCGAGATCGAGGTGCGTCGGTAGCGGCCAAACGGCCTGGCTGCCAGCTCCCTGATGAACGCTTCCGCGCTGGCGAGGCCGTCGATTAATCGCCATGGAATAAGGTGGAGATGAATGTCTACGCCGGCCCATTCGAAATAGGTGACGGCGATGCGCCCGTACGGTCCGGAACGAATGGCGCGGATGATGCCTTTATCGCGCAAAGCCTGGATATAGCCGTCGCGCTGGAGTTGCTGCTCGTCGGGGTCCATCGACAGCGAGACGTCGACGGCCAAAACCAACTCGAGGTCAACCTGGGTGGCTGCTCGAGCAGGCGCGGATTGGCTTGCGATGGCGAGCAATGCCAGCATTGCAAATAAGCAAGAGCGATGACCGATCATGGCGGCTAAACTGACATGGCTCTAAACGTTTGGCAAAGTCGTCGGCACTTGTCGGCCGCTCTTTATGCGGCCACAGCTGCGTCGTTCCAGCTGCACCAAACCGGTGCCGCACAAGCGAAAGGATCGCCGAGCCGGATCGCAATCCCACCAACCAGCGACGGCAGGGATGCGGCAACAGACCGGCGGCAGATCAGGGCGTGCGCGCGGTGGCGCTAGATCATCGCGCCTTAAATCGGAACCGCAACGCCGGTTCCAATTGCGCCGGTTCCGATTTAAGGCGCAAAGATGATCGCTCTTAAAGTGGTGAGCAACTTTCTGCCTTTGATCGGGATCGTTCCGATTCCGATTAAAGGCAGGTTGCGCTAGCACTATGCCGCCAACCGCTCGGCCATCCAATCGGCCGACTGCAGTCGCCATCTGTAGACGCGGTTGTTGGCGACATGATTGCCGTCCTCGATGATCATGAGCTCGACAGGGCCGGCGGCCTCGCGCGCCAGGCGCTCGGCATCCTGCCAAGCAATCACGCGATCTTGCTTGCCGGTGACGATGAATAACGGACAGCGGATGTTGGTGGCGACGCCCGCAAGGCTGAGCTTGGTGGCCACCGCTTGCGCTGCGGTGTCATCGGCGGCATGACTGCGCACGCGGAACGCTCGTCGCGTAAGCTCGGGCAGATTTGGCCAGGCCTGGCCCCAGTCGTAGGGGCCGGAGAGTGCGATGCAGCCTTTGAGATCCGGTAAGAAGGCTGCCGCCCGCGGCGCATAGTAACCGCCGAGGCTGACGCCCCACAGTCCAAGGCGCGCGGCGTCGATGTCAGCTCGGGTTTTGAGATAGGCGATAACTGGTTCAACCGCCCTCTCATAGTCGCCGCGGATCGGCCAGTCATACTGCGCCTCCCCCTGCCCCGGTCCATCGAAGGCCAAGGTGGCGATGCCGCGGTCGAGGAATGGCCGTTCGTAAGCTTCAGTCTCTTCTTTGGCCGAATCCAGGCCGCAGCACATGATCATCACCGGCGGCCGGTGGAGGCCGGCCGGCTTGCGTAGAATGCCGAATAGATGGCCGTTTTGGTAGGCAATGGCCACGCGTTCGCCGGGTGGCGACAGATGTGGTAGCGCCAGCGTTCGGCAGTTAACCGCCTTCGCGTGCGCCGCTTTCATTTGCGCGACATCGTGGACGAACAAAAACTGGGCGAAATGGTAGTAAACACCGGCGCGCTGCAGGTGGTCCCCAGCCGACCGCGATTTGTCGTGCGCCAGGGCCTGTTGCCCCAACGCCTGGTGAACCGAGGCGCGCTGCGACCAAGCCCGGCACCAGTCGTTCCAGGAGCTCAGTGACGCGACGATCTCCTCGAAATCGCTGAGCACCACGCCGTTGGCAACAAACCGGGCGGCCCAATGAGTCAAGGCCGAGCGAACGTGCTCGTCCTCAATCATTGCGGGCCTCGCGCCGGTACCAGGGGAAGTAGGTTTTCAACACCCAGCTCATGACGACATCCATGAAGATTCCGAACCCGGCGAGGATCAGCACCGCACACATCGCTACATCCTGATTGAGCGCGCGCGCGTTGGCCAAAATGAAAAAGCCGACACCGGGGATCGAGGCGTAGATCTCCGCCAGCACGGTGCCAACCAAGGCTCGGCCGATCGCCAGCCTGATGCCGGCGATCAGGTAGGGCAGCGAAGCGAACAGCGAGATGCCGAACCAGATGTCGGACCCGCGCGCGCGGAACGAGCGTGCGACCTCGACGTACTCGCGCGGCGTCGACCGCACGCCATCGGCGACGTTGATCACAATCGAGAACAGGGCGGCAAAAATGATGATCGCAAAGCGGGCACCCTCGCCGTAGCCAAACCACATGGTCAACAGCGGCAACACGGCCACCATCGGCATTGCATAAAAGCTATTCACCCACAATTCAGAGATCCGGTTGACCCAAGGCAACCGCCCCATCGCGATGCCGAGCAGCGTGCCGAGCACCAACGAGATGGCGAGACCCAAGAACACCGAGGACAGGCTGGACCACGCCATGCCCCACAACTGGGGGTCCTGCATCACGCCGGGTAGGGCGGCGATGACGCCGGTGGGTCGGGTGACAAATGGGGCGGCAAATGCGCGGACCGATAGTTCCCATACGCTGAGCAGTATCAGGCCCGTGATGAGCTTGAGCATCAGCGGGTTGGCCAGCACCGCAGCGATGATAGGCGCGCGCCGCAGCGGCGCAAGCTCCGAGATCGGATCGGCTACCGCGCCGCGTTCCGCCATTTGATGTACCTGTCTTCAAAGCTACGCACACCGGCCATCATGCTGGCACCCAAAACCGTCACCACCACGATTGACGCCAGCACGCCGGCCATGTCGAAGGCACGCGAGCTGGACACCAGGAGATCGCCCAGTCCGGTGGGATTGAGCAAGATTTCTGCCGCCACCATGCCGACCAACCCCCTGGCCAAGCCCTGGCGCAGTCCAGTCAGTGCAAATGGTAGCGTATACGGAATAATGATGTCGGTCCAAAGCCGGCGCTCGGAGGTGCGGAATGAGCGGGCCACCTCGATGTACTCAGGCTTGAGACTGCGGGCACCCTCCAGCGTGTTGTAAAGCACCGGAAACAAAGAGAACAGAAAGACCACCAGCACCTTGGGCCAAAACTCGAACCCGAAAATGGCCAGGATAAACGGTATCAGGGCGGCCATCGGCGTCGCATAAAGCGCCATGATATAGTGTTCTAGCGCGATGCGTAGCCCATTATAGCGGGCCATCGCCATGCCGAGCAGCAGGCCGAGCAAGGTGGCAAACACCAACCCGGTCAAAAAGATGCTCAATGACTGGCCAAGCGAACTCAATAGCTCAGAAGCCGCCAGAGCGGCGGCGACATTGGTGAGTAAGCCGTGGCCTGCGGCCGCACTCTCACCGTAGGCGGACAACATCTCGTCGACACCGAGAAACGATATCAACCGCGGCAGCGTGCCAGGATGAGCCTCCTCGATGGTGACGCCGCACAGGGAGGCCAAAGTGTGCGCGATCCAATCGGTGATCGCAACGTCGGAACCCAGCACAGGAGCGAAGAATGCGGAATTGAATTGCCAGCCGGCGATCTCCCAGATCACCAGCCCGGTCAACAGGCTGAGCAGCACCTGGCTCGTGTTGCGGGTGTTGGTTTCCATGGCTCAGGGCTTTGCCCGCGACCGGCATTGAAAGGTTGGGATTGACCGTCACCGGGGTCGAGCACCGAAGTGCTCGAACTCAGGCGAAGTCGCCTTCGATAGCTCCAGCGAAGGAGGCGGATCAGCCTCGCGACCCGTGACGTCGAGCCCATGTCTCGATCGATTTGAATCGTTTGCTGGTTCCATCTCGATCGAACGTAGGCTCGGCGGTGGCCAAGCGATGATGAAAATCCCCGCCTAAAGCGACTGGGCGGCCTTCCAAAGGCTCATATCGACCATGCCATCGTAGGTGATCGGCTTCTTACTGGGGTGAATGCCGCCGCGGCCTTTGGTGATCTTGCCAACGCGAACCTGGTTGTTGATGGCGCCCTCGATGCGGGTCTTGTTCAATCCCGGATCGTCCTTTTTCGGCCAGAAGCCGAGCGCTGTCAGTTGCTTCAGCGCGGCTTCCGCCTCATCCGGCGGCCGGGTGGTGTCCTTGGCCATCCGCGCGACCTTGGGATGCGAAGCCGCGTCGTGGATCATGGCAGTGGCGTCCCGCATCGCGGCGACCAGGCGCACCATGGCGTCACGCTTATTGGCGATGGTGTCCTTGCGCGCAATCAGCATCAGATAATGGATGTTGGGCGCGACATCCTCGAGCTTGGCGAACACGTGAACCTTCTTGCCGCTTTTTTTCTCGATCGCCGGCAAGTCGTCGAGATGCAGTATGCCGTAGTTGATTTGACCGGCGGCCATGGCGGTGCCGACGTTCGATGACAGCGGCACGGTCTTGACGTCTTTGTCGATCGCAAGCTTGCATTTGCGCCGAAGGATGGTGTTGAGCTGGATCCAGCGGGCGCCACCTTTCGAATCGACGCCGACGCCCTGGCCCTTCATGGCCTCACACTTTCCTTTGCTTGGATCCATCGAACCAAGGATCCAGTCCGCATTGTCCATGCCCCAGATCGCTTTGACCGGCGCGCCGGCATTGGATGCCAACCGCACGACAAATTGGCTTGGCGACAAAGACGCATCGATGTTGCCGGAGACCACCGCTTTGGCCGCGGCCGCACCCGAGTTCATGAATTTCACATCGACGTCCAAACCGTGCTTGTTGAAGATGCCGGCCTCTCTGGCCACCAGAACGACAACGCCGGCAAACACCGGTGGTACCCCGGGAAGGGCGACGGTCAATTTGTCGGCGGCCCGGGCGGCAGGTGACGCGGTGAGGGCGCCGACCGCCAATGAAGCGGCCAACAAAACTGATTTCTTAATCATCTGTCAAAGTCCTCCCATCTTCTACTCCAGCTGGTCCCTGGATTGTTGCGCGCACGACTCAAATGGGGTTGAGCACGTATTCAGCCCGTTTGACGTCATCGACCAACGTCGTCCAAACCTGTTCCTTGAGCTTGGAAAATCGCGGCTCCAACAAGGTCGCGCGCGAGCGTGGCCGCTCCAGGTCAATGTCGATGATGTCACTGATCGAACTTGGCCGGCCCTTCAGCATCAGCACCCGATCACCCATCAAGACGGCTTCCTCGATCGAATGGGTGACGAAGATCATCGCCGTTTTGCGTAACGACCAGATCCTCAACAGTTCGAATTGTAGGATCTCGCGGGTTTGCGCATCAATCGCGCCGAATGGCTCGTCCATCAACAGAACGTTGGGCTCGGTGGCGAGCGCACGCGCAAAGCCGCAGCGTTGCTGCATGCCGCCCGACAATTCGTATGGATAGCGATCCTCAAAGCCTTTCAAGCCCACCAGCTCGATGTAATGGGGCACGCGCTCCCGGATCACGTTGCGCGGCGCGCGGGCTAGCTCCAGCCCGTAAGCGACGTTTCGATACACCGTCTTCCAAGGGAACAGGCCGAAATGCTGGAACACCATGGCGACGCCGGAAATCGGCTCGCGAACGGGACGACCTTCGACGCGAACCTCGCCGCCGTCGTACGGGATCAAGCCATCGATGCAACGCAGCATGGTGGTTTTACCGCAACCGGATGGTCCGACGACGGCGACGATCTCGTGGTTGGCGACAGTAAAGTTGATGTCTTGAAATACCTCCAGCGTGCCGTACCGCTTGTACAAGCTCGACACCTCGATCCGCGTGTCAGATCCGGATGTCGGGTTGCGCGTTGGCTGCGGAGCCAGTGTCGGGTTTGCCGTCATCGATGGCCACCGGAAGGCTCGCAAGACGCGCGGTTCCGGCGCACTGGCGGCGGGCGCGGAGATGCGGGCAGGTGCCGACGCGGCTGACGATGTGCACCGCCCATCGATATCGCCGTCGTTTGAGCGCCAACGGCAGGCCGGGTCCGGTGCGCAACGGCCGATGACAGAACAGAACAGTGCGCAGCGTCGGTCGCCATGCTATGGAAAGCTTCGGCCCGTCGTGGCGTTCGTGCGTCGGGTGCTGTCGAAACCGCGTTGTTACCTACTGCCATCGTGTTTGCGCAATTGTTGGTCCGCGGATGTGCAATCGTTTGCGTCCCCCCAATCGGCTATGTATCGCGCCTGTGGTCGTTCGCCAAGCGAATAAAGTGGTGGGTGCGGCCGACATCGATTGACCGACATCGACCGCGGGCGATGCCGGCGGCAGCGCCCGTGAAGGCTGTGCTATGGCGCCGGTGTCGGCGGCCTGTTAGCCTGACCACAACAGCTACCGGAGGACGGCGATGATCGATCTTTATTTCTGGACCACGGACAACGGCTACAAGGCTCGCCAGATGGTTGAGGAGAGCGGGTTGGCCTATACGGTTAAACCCGTCGATATCCGCAATCGCGAACAGTTTGCCCCAGACTTTTTGAAGATCAGCCCCGGCCACAAAATACCTGCCATCGTCGATCACGACGGTCCGGGTGGGGCGACGATCTCGCTGTGCGAGACCGGTGCCATTCTGAAGTACCTCGCCCAAAAAACGGGCAGCAGCCTCTATCCAAGCGAAGCGTTGGCGCAGCTCAAGGTGGACCAGTGGCTGTTCTACGGGTCGGCCACATTCACTACGCTCGCTCAGCAATTCGGCTTTTTCTGGCTGCGCAATCCCGAACAGGTGCCGCCGGCCAAAAAGCACTACGACGGAGTGCTACGCGACATGCTCGCCATGTTGGACCGGCATCTGGCCGACAACGCCTATGTGGCAGGCGCCTTCTCCGTGGCGGACATCTCGATTTATCCAGACGTGCACTTGCACGGGGTCAACGACATCGGCTTGGGTGACTATCCCAACCTGCGCCGCTGGCACGACGCCATCGCCGGGCGCCCGGCGACGCAAAGGGCTTGGGGCGCTTACTGAGCCCGGCCTACATCATGTCCGCTAAAGGCGGAATCGCTGTGCCGGCCCGCTCCCCCGCCCGATTCCCCCGCTCCATTCCCCCACTCGCCACCTAATGGCATGATGTTCTGGGTGGCCCCGTTGAGGAACCGGGCGGGGGACTGGGATGGTTCCTGCTCATACTGAAACGCTATAAGGGCCGGAGAGGTGACGCATCCGGCGTTGGCGAGGCGTGGACCCGATGGCCCGCTGGCGGTGGTTTGCGCACCCGTCTTGCAGCGCCGGGCTATCGGTCCTGCATGGCCGGTCCCTGCTGTCCGCAACCGAGCGATGCGAGACCCCGCATAAGATCAAGGCGTCCGATCCGCAGCGGCTGCGGTTTTGACGCCCAACAACAGCTCAGACGCCTGCGCAAGCATCCGGTCAAGGTCGAGATCGGGGGCGACGGCGTCGTAATCGTCGTCGATCAGAAGAGATGCTGCCCCATGCACAAACGTCCACAGCCGCACGGCGATCTCCTTTGGATCACCCGCGACCTGATTGCGCTCGCAGAAGATCGCGATTTGCTCGATCACGCGGGAAAAACATTGTCGACCATCCGCCATGACGCACTCATTGGTCTTCAGCACCGGGTGTTGGCCAAACATCAAACGGAACAAGCGCTGCTGCTCGACCGCGAATTGCACGTAAGCCTTGCCCATGGCGATGATGCCGGCGAGCGTGCCTTCGCCGGCCTCGGCCACCGCGGCCATCGATCGGCTTGACATGACGTCGAAGGCGCGGGCGACGACCAGCGCCAGCACCTCGTCGCGGTCGCGGAAATGCTTGTAGGGCGCGGCGGTGGAGACGCCGGCAAGGCGGCAGGCATCAGCCAACGAAAAATTTTCCGCCCCGCGCTCCGACACCAGATCGAACGCGGCGCTGATCAACGCCTCTTTCAAATCTCCGTGATGGTACGCCGACTTAGCGCGAACGCCACCGGCTTGTTGGTCGCTCGGGCGTTGGGTCATCCAAGGGCCTCCGGCATCATTGCGAAGTTAGCAACACTAACTTGTGATTGGCTAGTTTGCTGATCTAACTTAAGTTAGCGGCCGTAACTTTGCCCGCGAGCATGCACAGGAGCAGGCCATGGGACGCGAAGAACAATTGGAAGCAACAGATATATCAGCATCTTATGTTGAGCGTTCAAGCCCCGTTTTGCGGCCGGTATTGACCACCGCCTTGTTGGTGACGACGGCCCTTGGCTTCATCGGAGCCGCTGGAGCCGGCATTATCGCTCTGCATGTGCGCGCTGCGGCTGATTTGCAGCAAACGCTACCGCCGCCGGTGGCAGTGGCGACGGTTTCGGTCGTCATCGAGGATGGATACGAGGCCACCAGCCGCTACGTGGGCCGGCTGGAGCCCGCCCGACAGACCGCTCTGGCCTTCGAACGCGACGGGTTGGTGCTGGCGGTCGACAAGGAGGAAGGCGATCGCGTTGCCGCCGGCGAGAGCGTTGCGCAGCTGGATACGGCCCGCCTCAAGGCCCGCCGGCAGCAATTGGAAGCCCGCCGACGGGAGCTGATGGCACGGCGCGATCTGGCGCGGCTGACCCGCGACCGACAATCGACCCTTCGCACCCGCGGTTGGAGCGCTGAGCAGCGCCTGGACGAGGCGCGTGCCTCGCTCGCCCAGCTGGTTGCGGCGATCGAGCAGGTGACGGCGCAGATCGCCGCGCTCGACATCGATATCGCTAAGTCGCGGCTGATCGCCCCGTTCGACGGCATCGTTGCCGCCCGGCAGATCGATGAAGGTGCCGTGGTGGCTGCCGGGACGCCGCTGTTAACACTGATGGGAACACGCCGCAGGCAGGTCCGCGTTGGACTGCCGCCTGAGGTGGCCGCTGATCTTGATGGGCAACGGAGCTATCTGTTCGAAAGCCCGCAAGGCAGCGTGCGGGGCCAGTTGGTGGCACGCAGGCCCGATCTGCAAACCGGTACCCGGACCGTCACCGCCCTGTTCAATCTCAATGAGGGAGCGGACATTCCTTTTGGTGAAATCGTGACCTTGACGATCAAGCAGCAGGTCAAATCGCGCGGCGCCTGGCTTCCGTTGGCGGCCCTGAAGGAAGGTCGCAGAGGGCTGTGGACCGTTTTGACCGTCAACGACGACAACGGCGAACGCCGCGTCGCGCGGGAGGCCGTCGAGATCCTGCATATCGATGGACGGCGGGTGTTCGTGCGCGGCACGTTCAAGCCGGGCGCATCCATCATCAGCGTCGGCACCAACCGGGTCGTCACCGGCCAACGTGTAGCACGCGCGCGGGAGTAGGCGCGATGAGCACATTGTTTTATCGCGATAAGCGGGTGTTTGCGCTCGCGATCCTGATGATGGTGGCTGCAGGCGCTTCGGCGTTGACGACCATTGCACGGCAGGAAGACCCCACCATCACCAACCTGTTTGCAACCATCATCACACCCTATCCCGGCGCTGATCCGGCCCGCGTCGAGGCTTTGGTGACCGAAAAGATCGAGCAGCGGCTGAAGGAGATTCCCGAGATTGACGAGATCACCTCGGTCTCGCGACTCGGCATCTCGGTGATCCAGGTCGAGCTTTCGCAGTTCATCAGCAAAACGCGCATCGAGCAGACGTGGTCGGAAATCCGTGATGCGTTGGACGATGCCGCGCGCAAATTCCCGGTGGGCGTGCCAAAGCCCGCGTTCGACGATGACCGAACCGGGGCGTTCTCGTCGATCTCCGCCCTCATGGCGCGGCCCGGCGTCGAACCGAACGCCGCCATACTGCGTCGTACCGCTGAGGACTTGCGCGACCGACTGCGTACGGTGGCGGGGACCAAGCTGGTGGAGAACTACGGTGCACGCGAAGAGGAGATAACCGTCACGTTCGATCCGGCGAAGCTGGCATCGGTCGGCCTCACCGCAGCTGACGTTGCGCGGTCGATCAGTCGCGCCGACGCCAAGGTGCGATCCGGCCTGGTGCGGGGCAAGACCGTCGACATGCTGATCGAAGTGGCGGGCGAGATCAAAGCGCTGGATCGGCTGCGTGCGATTCCGGTGTTGGCCGGAGCCGACGGCCGCATTGTCCGGGTCGGCGATATTGCAACGGTGACGCGCGGGCTGAAGCAGCCGGCTGCAAGCCTGGCGCTGGTCGATGGCTTCCCGGCGGTATTGGTGGCAGCGCGCATGGAGGATGATCTGCAAATCGACGTGTGGGCCGGCAACATCAAACGCGTGCTCGATCAGTTCGAAAGCGAAATGCCGGCGGGATTGACGCTGCGCAGGCTGTTCGACCAATCCGCCTATACGTCGCAGCGCCTCAATAGTGTGTTGCAGAATATGGCCGTCGGCATAGCCATCGTCATCGGTGTGCTGTTGCTGACGTTGGGCTGGCGCGCGGCTGTGGTGGTTGCGCTGGTGATTCCAATGGCCGCGATCATTTCGGTGGCTGGCCTCAAGGCGCTCGGCGTGCCGATCCAGCAGATGTCGGTGACCGGCATGATCGTTGCGCTTGGGCTGTTGGTCGACGCCGCAATCGTCATGACCGACGAGATCCGCAAGAGGCTCGTCAGCGGTAGCAGCCGTTTAGCGGCCGTCGACCAAGCCGTGCGGCGGTTGATCGGGCCGCTGATCGCTTCGACATTGACGACCGTGCTCGCCTTCCTGCCGATGGTGCTCTTGCCGGGTCCGGCCGGGGATTTTGTCGGCTCGATTGCGATTGCCGTGATCACCATGCTGGTGGTCTCGTTGACGTTGGCGGTCACGGTTACGCCTGCACTTGCCGGTTGGTTGCTGCCGGAGCCGCCCGCCAGGCCGTCGCGTGCCCCTGCTCGTTTACCGTTGAGCAGCGGGCTCGCTCGCGCGTTCACCGCCAGCCTGTCGCTCTCCCTACGCCATCCCAAACTGGCCATCCTCGGCGCACTGGTTTTGCCCGCCATCGGCTTCGGCGCATTCCCGACGCTCAAGCCGCAGTTTTTCCCCGGCGTCGACCGCAACCAATTCTACCTGCAAGTCAAGCTCGCTGATGGCGCGGCGATCGCGGAGACCAAGCGGGTTGTCAGGCGGATTGATCGGCAATTGCGGCGTACCGCTGAGATCGAGAGCGTCAGCTGGGTGGTGGGCGAGAGCGCGCCCGCGTTCTATTACAACATGATGGCCGACCAGGATGGCGTGCCGAGTTTCGCTGAGGCTTTGGTGACGACGAGCTCGCCACAGGCCACCGAAGCGCTGCTCGACCCGCTGCAGCGTCAGCTCAACGCGGCCGTGCCGGACGCGCGCGTTATCGTGCGCGGCCTGGTGCAAGGTCCGCCCGTGAAGGCGCCGGTCGAGATCCGTATCGTCGGTCATGGCTTGGAAACTTTGCGGGCGCTTGGGGCGCGGATCAGGCTGTTGATGTTAGAGGTTCCGGGGATCACCATCGCGCGGTCCCAGCTACGTGCCGGCGGGCCCAAGGTGCGGCTGCAAGTGTCGGAGGAAAAGGCACGGCTGACCGGCCTTGAGCTGGCTGACGTCGCTCAGCAGCTGGAGGCGCTACTTGAGGGCGCCACCGGTGGCTCCATCATCGAAGGTAGCGAGGAGCTGATCATCCGTACCCGGGTGGCTGCCGACGCGCGGCGTTCGGTCGATCACGTGAGCGGCCTTGATCTTGCTCGACCGAGGGCCGGTCCCCAGCTGGTGGCAGGGGCTGCGCTTGCACCCTATCCCGGCATCCCGCTGGGGGCGCTTGGTGAAGTTGAGTTGGTGCCGGCTGAAACGGCGATTCATCGCCGCAACGGCGAAAGGATCAACACCGTGCAGGCATTCGTGCAGCGCGGCACGCTGCCGGAGCAGGTGCTACGCCAGGTCCAGCAGAAGATGGCGGAGAGCGGGCTGGTGTTGCCGGCGGGCTATCGCATCGAGGTCGGTGGTGATTCCGATGCGCGCGACGAGGTGATCCATAACTTGATGGGTGCCATGGGCTCCATCGTGGCGCTCACGATCGCCACCATCGTCCTCACCTTTGGGTCGTTTCGCCTGTCGCTGGTGGCGGCGATGGTCACGGTGCTGTCGATGGGCTTGAGCCTATTGGCGCTCGCGCTGTTCCAATATCCATTCGGCATCCAGGCTGTGATCGGCGTGATCGGTTCGATTGGCGTATCGATCAATGCGGCGATTATCATCATGACGGCGCTGCAGGCCGACGGCGGCGCGCTCCGAGGCGACATCGGACGGATCGCAGCGGTGGTGCTGGCGCAAAGTCGGCACATCATATCGACGACCCTCACCACCTTTGGCGGCTTTCTCCCTCTGATCCTCGCTGGCGGTGGCTTTTGGCCTCCCTTCGCGATGTCGATTGCCGGCGGCGTCTTGTTGTCGACGATCGTGTCCTTCTACTTTGTGCCGCCAGCATTTGCGTTGCTCGCACGCAGCGGTCGGCTGCCGAACCCGCAACAGCGCGCACCGATACGCTGCGGTGTCCTGAACCAAGAGTTCGCTTGATGTCTCAGCCTGCACCGTACCAACGGTTGGTTCACGAAGGACACTTGCAAATTTGCTCTACACTTTAAGGCGCGATGATCTAGTCAAGTTTTCGGATCGGGCGTTCGTTGCGGAGCAAGCCGCGCATATCGAACGAACGCTTGAATGACCTCACCAGGGATGAGCGAACCGTCCATCAACGGGCCGTCGGCCCTGGCCGGTCTTGCGGCTTGGTTGACGGTCCTTATCCCGGCATTCTTGCGCTCACGCTCACGCATCAGGCTGTCGTCGGACTTGTGCTGTGATCTGCGGCGGGTAATGTCGTCGGGGCCACGATGCGCCGCCGAACAGCTGCAACAAGGAACGCCATGTCAGTCCGATCCGAGGCCATCACCGTGAGCGGGGTTAGGCTGGTCTTGCACCGAACCGGTGATGGCCCGCCTGTGTTGTGGTTGCACGGCACGGACGGATTGGCCGAATGGCCGCAGATCATCGATCGGCTGGCGGCAACCCACGAGGTGATCGCTCCTGACCTACCAGGCTTTGGGGAAAGTGAAGCGCCGGGGTGGATCGACGATGTGTCCGATCTTGCCTATCTCCACTTGGATCTGATTGCGAAGTTGGGCCTGGGTCAGCTCCCGATCGTCGGCCATTCGCTCGGCGGTTGGGTGGCGCTGGAGATGGCGGTGCGTTGTACGCGGCGGTTGGCCAGGCTGGTTCTGATTGCGCCGGCCGGGATTCACGTCAAGGGCGTGCGCAAGGCAGACATCTTCATGATCGACCCGGCCGAGCAGGCGCATTTGGCCTACGCCGATCAGGGTTTTGCAGCGGCCGCAGCCCAGCGCGCAGAACTTGCGATGAACCAAGATATGGCGATCGCCAATCGGGTGGCCTCTGCGCGCTACGGCTGGAACCCTAGGTTCCACAATCCTCGCCTGGGGCGTTGGCTGCATCGGGTGGATGTCCCGACGCTGATCATATGGGGCGGTGAAGATCGGGTGTTTGATCCAGCCCACGCTCCGGCTATGAAGCAGTTGATCCCTGGCGCACAGCTGGCGGTGATCGCGGGCGCCGGTCACCTGCCCCATATCGAACGACCGGATCAGACCTTTGCGGCCATGACGGCCTTTGGATTGGGCTGAGTTGGACCGCATGGCCAGCTTGGCCGGGCGCGAATCTCCGTTTCCCCGCACCACTGCAGATATTCCAAGAGCTACGATCAATGAGCGATACGGCAGCACGGCACGCACCTGGGCAGGCTCCGCAAACGCTGAGGTTCAGCGCGCGACACATGCGTCGGTTCGTGACGGATATCTTGATTGCCGGCGGTTGGCGTGAAACCGATGGTCAGATGGCGGCGGATAACCTGATCGGGGCTGACCAATCCGGGCATGCCTCACACGGTATCGGACTGTTGCCTGGCTACATCGAGGCCATCCAGGCCGGGCGGCTGTCGCCAACCACGCGGGCAAAGGTTGTCAAGGCGGAAGGACCGTTCGTCGTGATCGATGCGGCCCAAAGTTTGGGACAGGTGGCGGCGGTCGACGCCACCCGACGCGGCATCGAAACGTCTGAAACGCATGGCGTGGCGATCGTCAATTTGATCGACGCCCATCATATCGGCAGGGTTGGCCACTACGGTGAGATGGTGGCTGCGGCTGGGATGATCGGTCTGTTTTGGGTCAACGTTCATGGCCGGCGGCCGATGGTCGTGCCGTACGGCGCCCGCGAGCCGCGGTTTTCAACCAACCCTCACTGCGTGGCGATACCGCGCCCGGGAGGCGAGCCATTCCTATTGGACTTTGCGACATCGGAGCTGGCGGTCAACAAGGCGCGGGTGGCTTGGGTGCAGGGCAAAAAGCTGCGGCCCGGCATGGTGGTCGACGATCAGGGGCGGCCGACGGACGACCCTGGCGTGCTGTTTGCGGACCCACGCGGATCGATCGCCCCATTCGGGCTGCATAAGGGGTCGGGCTTGGCCATTGCCTGTGAAATCTTGGCGGCGCTGGCCGGCGGTCCGATCGCCGCGGACGGCGAGGAGCGCGGCGCGATTTGCAACAACATGATGGCGATCATCATCGATCCGGCGCGTTTGTCGAGCGCAGGGCACAGCCTGGCGCAAACGATGGAGCGCATGGTGACTTGGGTCAAACAGGCCGCAGCTGCCGACGGCGTCGATGGCGTGCTCACGCCCGGAGAACCGGAGTACGCTGAGCGCAGACGGCTGGGCGACGAGATCGAGATCGATCAGATCACGTGGGAACGGATCACAACAGCGGCGCTTGAAATGGGCCTGGCCGGGAACGCGCTGCCGCAGCCGCTGGGTTAGCTGCAAGCTGTGACCAGATTATCGTGCGTCAAGCCGCAATCCAGACGGCGGCCAACCCGCGGCGCGCTGCTTCTGCCTGGTTCAGTCCCTGTTCCACCACGGCACGCACCATCGCCTCTCGACCTTTCGGTGTCAGACGGGCATTGTTATGGACGTCCATTCGGTCCTCCTCAGTCTCGCTGCTGTCTTGCGACATCAGCTTATCTCGTCCGGCCCGAATGGACGGCCTCTTGAAAAGTTCGCATCTAGAGCATGATCACTTTAGATGGAAGCATAACCTGAGTTTGCGAAGTAGTTTGCGAGCTCGTCGCGGGTGAATTGGCTCAGCAAATCGCCGATCCGGTGCCAAAGGTCGTCGACTGTGCGTTCGCGCGCCTTGCGGATCAGATGCTTGAGCTTTGAAAAAACTTGCTCGATCGGATTGAGATCCGGCGAGTAAGGCGGCAGGAACAGGCGATGAGCACGTGCATTCTTGATGGCGCGGCGGACGGCCTTGCCTTTGTGCGAGCCGAGATTGTCCATGATGACGATGTCGCCAGGTGATAGCGTCGGCACCAGGAACTGCTCGACATAGGCCAGGAAACTGATGCCGTTGATCGGACCATCGAGCACGCAGGGTGCATCGATCCTGTCGATCCGCAGAGCAGCAAGGAATGTCAGTGTGCGCCAGCGTCCGTGAGGGACCTTGTCGATCAGGCGTTGGCCGCGCGGCGCCCAGCCTCTGAGCGGCGCCATGTTCGTTTTCGTCCAGGTCTCGTCAAGGAAAACCAGCCGGTGCGGGTCGATGTGCGCTTGATATTTGATCCAGCGTGCCCGTCGACGTGCGACGTCAGGCCGGTCTCGTTCGGCTGCGACCACGGTTTTTTTTATGGCTCAAGCCTTCGCGATGGACGAAATTCCAGACCGCACCATAGCTCACGATGATGCCGCGTTCGGCAAGTTCAGATTGCAGGCCACGCAGAGAAACATCTGTCTCAGCGTTGATGCGATCGAGCAACCAATCGCGTTCAGCTGCCAGCGCGAATGGACGGTGCCCGCCCATCCGCCGCGCAGAAACGCTGCCCGTCGCACGGAAGCGTTGCGACCACTTGACAACCGCTGAAACGCTGACACCGAAGCGATCGGCCACGGCGCGGCAGCTCAACCCTGAATTCAAGGCATCAATCACACGTTCGCGCAGATCATCGGAATAAGGTCGTGCCATGCATGCCGGCCTCCACCTCCGGCATGCAGTGTGAATCATATTCGCACGCCCTTGGGAATCCCCCGCGAAGATTCCAACAAGAATGATAATGCTCTAGATCATCGCGCCTTAAATCGGAACCGCAACGCCGATTCCAATTGCGCCGGTTCCGATTTAAGGCGCAAAGATGATCGCTCTTAAAGTGTAGAGCAACTTTCTGCCTTTAATCGGGATCGTTCCGATTCCGATTTAAGGCAGGTTGCTCTAGACCCTCGTTGGGCCGACGTCCGCCGTTAAAACCGGCGCAGCAGACGCTCGATGTAGTCCAGCTCCAAGATCGGCCGGTTTTGCTCGCCCATGCGGCGACGCAGCTCTTCAAGGATCTCACGCGCCCGCTGAATGTCGATTTCCTCGGGCACCTTGACGGTGGTGCCGAGATCCGGTCCTTCCGATCGTTGCGGCCTGCCGAGCGGATCTCGGGGCACGTCGCCCGCTGGGCCGCGGCCAAAGCGTCGACCCATGCGTCGCATCATCTGCTCGGCCATCTGACGAGCCCCTTGACGCAGTTGCTCCAAGGCCCGTCCCTGCTCGCGGGTCGCCGTCTCCAGGTCACCGCGCTCCAGGGCACGGCGCGCGTTGTCCATCGCCTCGCCGGCACGGCCAAATTGCGGTGGCGCTTGCTGTCCAAAGCGATTGAGGCCGCGGCGCAGGCGATCAAGTCGTTCGCGCAGATCGCCCTGGCGACGGCCCAGTTGGCCGGGCGTCTGACCCTGGCCTTGGCCCTCTTGTTCGCCATTTTGACCGCGCTGCGAGCGGAAGGTGTCGTCCATCAGCCGTTGCTCGCGGCGAATGATGTCGCCCATTTGGTCCAGCATCTGCATCATCTGCTGGCCCTGGCGGCGACCCATTTGGCCCATCTGACCCATCTGCAGCCGATCCAACAGATCGCGCAGCTGATTCAGCATATCCTGCGCCATCTGACGTGATCCTTGGCGCATCATGTTCTCAAGCTGATCGAGCATGCGCTGGAGATCTTGTTGGCTCATCATCTGGTTGGGATTGAGCAGATCCCGGTCCATCTGCGGCATGCGCTGCGCTTGCCGCGCCAGCTCGCGCAGATAATCGTTCAGCGCCTGCCGCAATTGCTGCATTAACTCGCGCAGCTCCTGGTCGGAGGCGCCGTTCTGCAACGCTCGCGCCAGCTGATCCTGGAGCTCGCGTAGCCGACGTTCGGCATCGCTCAGATTGCGGCCGTACTCGATCCGTAGCGCAATGTGCCACAGCTGCTCGCGCACGCTTTGCAAGCCGGCGTAGGAGGTATTGCGCAGCAGCCGATGGCGTGCGGACCGCAATCCCAAGTAGACGCCGGAGTCATTGATGAAGCCGGCCGGCTTGTGGGTGAGAGCGTCGATCGCCGCGATCACCTGAACCCGATACCGCGAGTCGGCAGCCAGCAGCCGTCGCTGTTCAACCACCGCCCGCGCAAGCGGTCGAACAAATCTGCGCTCGGGCACTGTCATCTCGATGACCTGGCTGGTTCCGACGTTGCCAGCATGGTCCCTCACGACCAGCCTATAGCGCGCGCGCATACCGGACCAGGGGTGCGTCGCCATTTCGTGCAGGCTCCATACCTCCTTGTCCTTGGCGCGGCGTGGCGGTTGCCTCAGCTGCAAGATCGGCGGGCGCTCATAGGGCAGACGCGCGCCTTTGAGCACGTTCTCCTCGCGGGCCCAGGCGGTCCTGGGGTCGCCCTGGTCCGGCGGCAACCGCTCGAGTTGAACGTCCGCGCTGGCAATCCCGTAGTCATCCTCCATCGTGTAGTAGGATTTCATCGAGCCGCGGCGCGAGATCTGCGGCGCGCGCGTCAGCGCGATCCTCGGCGGCTGATCAGGTATGACAACGAACGACCACTTGGCAAGCGTGCTACCTGCGCCCATCGCTCGGATCAGCGCCGAGCGCTTGAGCGTGTACCGGATTTCCGACGCGTCGGCCTTATCGTGCTCCTCGGACGGCTCCTGGCGGGTGATCTCTCCATCTGAACCGGTGATTTCGAACACCAAGCGCACCGCGTTGTTACCGCTTGAGCGTGCGATCAGAATGCTGTTTTCCGGCACCTCGATCGGCTCGCCTTCCGCGCCCGCCAGCATCAGTCCACCACGGGCGCCGTCGACCAGCAACAGCGGCGGCTTTGAGGTATACGCCGGCGGCGTGACCCAGGCGTCGAGCCGCGCCTGCGCCGCGGTGATCGCCGGCCCGAACCGGAACGCGGCCAACACGCGGTCGCGTGCGCTATCTCCGACCAGCACCAACAGCGCAACCACGCCGAGCAGCACCAAGGCCCGAAAGGCAAATGGATCGCGGCGATCGGTGCGCGGTGTGGGCCGGCCGACGCGAAGGCGTTGAATGGTCTCCGACAGGTGTTTGCGATGCGCCTGCCACACGGCGCGGGTACCGGCATCGTCGCTGTTGAGCGTCAGCGTATCCTCATAGGTGCTCGCAGGTCGGTGCGGCTGACCTGACCTGAGCTCTAAGCGGCGCAGCGCAGCCTCGCGCGTGGGCCATGGCACAAAGCCGATGGTGATCAGGGCCGCTACGAACAACAGCGCAAATCCGCCGAGCACGAGCTTGTGGGTCAGCGAATCGAGTACGCCCCACAGGCCAGCCAGCGAGGCCGCGAGAAAGATAGCGGCGATGCCGACGACCAGCCAAAGCCGCGGCCAGATCCGCTCGACGAACATCGCCAACCGGCTCCAGCGGACCTTGCGCTCAAGAGCCCGCGCGCTCGACCCATCGGTTTCGACCCGTAGTTGAGGAGAGTCGCTCATGCCGTCACCTTAGCAAACTTCACACCTACATAGCATCTTTGAGGCGAAATTGGTTTCAAGAAATGTTGCGTCGCCCACGCCACCTTCCCGCACAGCGCAGCGGCCCATCTGGCGCACAAGATCGCTTGCCTGCGGCGGGATGAGGCGATAAAGTTAGGGTGCCTAAGTAAAACGATCACGTGCCGTCAGCCACTCGGGGGCGTCCGTGACCGCTGGCCAGCCTTAACCGGAGGACCGCCATGCAAACTACCGCTCCAACCAGCGATGCGGCCACGCGCGCCAAGTATTATGACACCATTGCGCCAAAATCGCTGGCCCCGCTCTGGGAAGTGCTCAAGGGTCTGGTGCCGCCCGAGCCCAAGAGTAAGGCGGCACCGCACGTGTGGCATTATGCGCAGGTGCGACCACTGCTGCTGGAAGCCGGCGCGCTGTTGACGGCGGAAGAAGCCGAGCGGCGCGTGTTGGTGCTTGAAAACCCTGCTCTGCAGGGCCAGTCGCGCATCACGCCGTCGCTTTACGCCGGTGTGCAATTGGTGATGCCGGGCGAGATCGCCGTCGCGCACAAGCATACCGCGTCGGCCCTGCGGTTTGTGCTGGAATGCGAGGGTGGCTACACGTCCGTTGCCGGTGAGCGTACCTACATGCGGCGTGGTGACTTCGTCATTACGCCCAATGACGCTTGGCACGATCACGGGCAGGAAAACGATACGCCCGTGATCTGGGTCGATGGTCTTGATCTGCACATGATCAACTTCTTCGAGACCGGGTTCATGGAGCATCACAACGAGAAAAGTCAGACCATCACCAAACAACAAGGCTATTCGGTCTCCCGATTTGGCTCCGGCCTGACGCCGATGAACGAGGAACATCCATTCGGTATCACGTCGCCAATATTCAATTACACGTTTGAGCGCAGCCGCGCCGCATTGATGGACGTGGCGGCTCAGGGTGCGCCAGATCCGCATCGCGGTTTTGCCTTACGTTATACCAACCCGAGCGATGGCGGGTGGGCGATGCCGACCATCGCGACCTGGCTCACGCAGCTCCCGAAAGGCTTCGAAAGCAAGGATCAGCGCGCCACCGACGGTCGAACTGTGATCGTCGTGGAAGGCGAGGTGACGGCCGAAATCGACGGTCAGACCTTTTCTATGGGCGAAAGCGACATCGCCGTCGTGCCGAGCTGGGCCTGGCATCGCTTACGGGCGGAAAAGGATGCGATCGTGTTCACCTTCTCCGACCGCAGCGCGCAGGAGAAGCTCGGGATTTGGCGCGAGGAGCTGCGTTAGTCTTGGCCAACTCCCGCGGCAACCCGGCTGCGCTGGCTCAGGCGGCACCGCCGTCCGGCGGTGGCACCGGCGCGGCCGCTGCGATTGCGAAGGATGCAACATTGTCGATGCGTCCTTCGCTGGACCATCTTATCGGCTATCGACTGCGGCGCGTGCACGGCGCTTTCGTCGAGGCGTGGAAGGCGTATTACGCCGCGCTTGATCTTGCGGTGACGCCGGTCCAGGGTGGCATCTTAATGCTCATTGCTCGCTATCCGGGAACCACGCAAAGTGAACTGGCACGTCGGCTTGAGATCGAGGCGCCGACGCTTCACGAGTCGCTGCGCCGCTTGGTCGATAACGGGTTGGTGCGACGAGAGCCGTTAAAGCGCGACCGCCGCGCCCATGCACTCACCTTGTCGGATGAGGGTGCGGCGACGGAAGCATTGATCCGCAGCAGCGTGGCCGAACAAGAGGCGATCGCGTTGTCACCGCTTTCGGTCGAGGAACGTCAACAGCTGGCGACGCTGCTGGGGCGAGTCCTGGCCGCGCAGGAGACGGTCGGCGACAACGGGTGAACCGGGCTGGCACGTTGTCGCGGCGGGGATCCGGCAGGTGCAGCCGCGACGGCTTTGATACTGGTCAATGCAAGCGTTTCGGCGAGGATTTGAAGTGCTGTAGATTCATGAGGATTATAATGCACAGGCACCAGCGGTTTGAGGATAGGGCGCGCGCCGGCAAGGCGCTTGCGGTGCAATTGTTCAAGGAGCGCCTCGTCGGGCCGGTCGTCATGGCGATGCCGCGGGGCGGCGTACCGGTCGCTGCCGAGGTCGCACTTGCGCTGGATGCGCCGCTCGACCTGGTGTTTGTCAGAAGGGTCGCGGTGCCCTTTCATTCTGAGTTGGCAGCGGCTGCCGTCGTCGATGGTGTCCAGCCGGAAATCTTGATCAACAGTGACGTGGCGATGCAAGCGGGCATGGGCGAAGCCCTTATTCGTCGTCGGGCAGAGGCCGAACTGGTGGAAATCGAGCGGCAGCGGCAGCTTTATGTGGGTTCGCGGCCGCGCGCCGACATCTACGGACGCGACGTTATCCTGGTCGACGATGGTATCTCGACCGGGGTCGGCGTGCGGGCCGCGCTGGCCGCGCTGAAAAAGAGATTTCCTCGGCAGATTGTCGTGGCGGTGCCGGTGGCACCGGTGGAGATCGCGCAGACGCTCAGTCGAGACCTCAATCGGCTGATCTGTCTTGAGACGCCTATGCCATTTTACGGAATCGGCGCACACTATCTCGATTTTGTCGCCGTCACCGATGCGGAGATCGTGAGGCTGATCGAGAAAGTCGACGCCCTACAGCATCGACAGATGCCGACCCGAGAGCTGGACTTTAACGAGCCGCCACGATCGGGGCTGGCATCTCATTCGGCTGCCAGTGAAGCGCGGTTGATCGCCGCACGTCGGTAAGCTCCACGCATCCGGCGCCGGTCAGGCGGGGGTACGGCGCGCCGTAGTGAGTGGCCTGCCTGATCGGCACTATGGCGATCAGCGACGGATGCGAAGCTGGCACGGGTCGCGCAACGTCTACATCATTGCCGCTAAGGGCGGAATCGCTGTGCCATCCAGCTCATACTGCAACGCTATAGAGTCGGTCGTCATCGGCTCCCTATGAGCGCGGGCGACAGGCTTGTTCGATAGGGATCGGTCGACGCTTGCGTCACACGCGCGGATGCACCAGCTCTTTGTCGCTCGATCATTGTCACCGATGCCGGTGCGCGAGGGGTGGCCCAATCGCAGGGGCAAAGCTCATAGAGCAACCTGCCTTTAATCGGAATCGGAACGATCCCGATTAAAGGCAGAAAGTTGCTCTACACTTTAAGAGCGATCATCTTTGCGCCTTGAATCGGAACCGGCTTTGCGGTTCCGATTTAAGCACGATGATTTAACGCCGCAGTGGCACGACCACCGCTTCACCGGGGTTCACGTGGTAGGTGTTATCGTTCACGCAAAGGGCGACCGGCGTGGTGATGTAGGTGCCGGCGGAAATGCGTACACGATGATGCGTGACCCGCGTGTTGAGCCAGTTTCCCCAATGCGCGAAGTTGAAGCATAGACCTTCCAATTCATCGGGCAGCCGCGGATTGAATCTGATCTGGCCGCTCTCCACCTCCCGGCCGGAATAACAGCGCTCAATGAGATCGATGGTCGCGGCCATCGCGCCCAGGTGGATGCCCTCCGCCGTCGTCCCGTTCTGCGCGTCGTCCATGTCGGACTCAAGCGCTTCCAGAAACAGCTCCCACGAGCGCTGACGGTCGGAGCGCGCGAGAACCCAGGAGTGAACCACCCGGCTCAGGGAAGAGCCGTGCGATGTGCGCTGCAGATAGTATTCGATGATTTCAGGAATTCTGCGGCTATCGAAGGCGTAGCCGAGACGGGCCAGCAGCGCTGTCAGCTCCTCGGCTGAAAACAGATAGAACAGCATCAAGACGTCCGCCTGCTTCGACAACTTATAGCGATTAGGCGTGTCGCCTTCCGCCTCTAACAGACGGTCCAGCCGTTGAATGTCACGATACGTCGTACGGTAGTGTTGCCAATCGAATTCCTGCAGTTGCTCGTAGCCCTCGAATTGGCTGATGATGTGACCATCGTGGAAAGGCACGAACATGCGGGTGGAGATCCGCTGCCACGATTGGATTTCCGCTTCGGACAGATCAAGTGCGGTCATGATCTCGCGTCGATGGCCCGGTGCCAGCGTATCAAGACACTTGAGGGCGGTGGTTAAGCACCACACGGCCATGATGTTGGTGTAGGCATTGTTATCAATGCCAGGGGAGGAGCGGCCTACGTAGCCGTCGTGGTATTCATCCGGGCCCATGACGTTGCGAATTTCAAAGCGCTCGCGCGCCTCGTTCCACTCGGTGATGCTGGCCCAAAAGCGGGCGATCTCAAACAGCATCTCCGCGCCGAATTCCAGCAGAAATCGCAGATCTCGTGTGACCTGATAGTGGCTCCACACGTTATAGGCGATGGCCGCGGTGACATGGCGCTGCAGGTGGGTGTGGTCCTCCAGCCAGCGCCCTGATTTCGGATTGAGGTGCAGGCGTTGGTTCTCCTCACGTCCGCTACTACCGCTTTGCCAGGGGAACATGGCGCCGGCAAAGCCAGCCTTTCGCGCCCGCTGGCGCGCAACGTCGAGCCGGCGATAGCGGTACTTGAGAAGCGCGCGCGCGATGTGTGGAAACCGTGCATTGTAAAACGGGAGGACAAACAATTCGTCCCAGAACACGTGGCCGCGATAGGCCTCACCATGCAGGCCGCGGGCCGGCACGCCGACGTCCAAGTCGGCCGTGTGCGGCGACAATGTCTGCATGAGGTGAAAGGTGTGGAAGCGCAACAGCTGCGTCGGGCGTTCAACGCATGTGTCCTCGATGGCGATATCGGCGCGGCGCCAGATGCCCTCCCAGGCCTTGCGATGCGAGATCTCCAGCGCGTCAAAACCGGGTGCCTGCTCGACGGCGAGCCGCGCGGCGTCGCCGGGTTCGGAGACGGCGGCATCCCGCGACGAATAAAGCGCGACGACCTTTTCTACGGTGACCGGTTGCTCCTGCTCTAGGGTCAACCGCAAATCCTCGGCCACGAGCCCGGGCTCCTCGGTGAACTCCCGCTCGCAGTCCCGCTCGGTTCGATCGGCATAAAGGCGGGTGCGCGCCGACAAGCCGACGACGAGGCCCGATTGACGTGTGCGCACCGTGAGGGTCGACGGCGACGGATAGCCGCCAGCTTGGGCGATGGTTTCAACATGCTCGTTGGTGAGTTGCCGATAACGGGCCACACCGCCATTGACGACGCGCGCGTCGAGCGCGGATCTGACGTCGACGGCACCGGACCAGTTCTCCGCCGTGATCGTCTGGGTTATGGCTGCCAGGTGGCAGCTCTTCATGTGCACGATCCGGCAACTCTCCAGCCGGGTGCGGCGGCCCTGCTGATCGGCCACACGCAACAGCCGTGTGAGCAGGCCATGCCGCAAGTCGAGCGTAACGCGATAAAGAAGTATCTTGACGTCCGACAGGTTGAGCCAGCCGGCGCCTTCCGCCCGAAACGACAGCGCCAGCCAATTGGGAAAGTTGACCAAGTCCTCGTTCTCGATCATTCGACCGGCGATGTGGCTTTGCGCTCTGTTAAAGCCGCCGGCAAGATAGGTGCCGGGATAATTGACCCCGTCCGCCGTCGCTTCCTCGCCGGCGCCGCGCGTCGCAAAATAGCCGTTGCCGAGCGTGCACAAGGCCTCGCGCAGTGGCTGCCGTTGTGGGTCGAAGCCTTCGAACTCAAGCGTCCAGTTGCTGGCCATTGCCACTCCACGTTTCGATCAGCCGGCGTAGGAACAGGGCCACGGCGGCGGGTTCAGCGAGGCGATAGGTGGCCGCGGTCGGCCGCGGTCGCGCGCCCACTTTGATGCCGACACCGCGATCCCTGATCATGCGGAAAACGTCCTCATCGGTGGCGTCGTCGCCCACATAGATGATCCCCGACGTTTCGATGCCCAGTTGCTCGGCCAGCGTAAGGACCGCCTGTCCTTTGTCCCACTCAATGTCGGGTCGGAACTCGTGCACCCGCTTGCCGGTTAACAGGCGCACGCCGGTATGATGGCGCTGTAAGCGATCCACCTCCGCCTTGACACGGGCCCGATCCGGCTCAGCCACCAGCCGGTCGTGAATGGCGACTGAATAAGGCTTTCGTTCGATCAAAACACCCGGCACATGCGCAAGATTGGATGTGGCCTGCTCGCCGATGGCCCTGATTGCGGGGAGTGCTGGCTGAACCTCGGCAACACTTGTCGGCTGGCCGCCGAGAAGATGCAGCTCGAGACCGTGGCTACCTGCGTAGTTGATGTCCAGGCCGACCAGCGCCCTGAGCTGCGCCAACGGGCGCCCGCTGACGACGGAGACCGGACACAACGTGGCCAACGTGGCGAGCTCCGTGCGCACGGCAGGGGCAAGCTTCGCGTCTTCCGGCCGCGCAACGATCGGGGTCAATGTCCCATCGTAATCAAGGAAAATGGCACAACGGCCTTGGGCGTGCCGGCCGGCAATCTGCTCCAGCGCCGTCAAGGCGTTGGGGAGCGGCGTGACCTCAATCGACGACAGGTTGTCGATCACCACATCCGCCCCGGCTTGATCGAGCCTCCCGTTCGACCGGTCGCGTTGAACGCCGATTGCGAGGCGAAAGCCGCCGGCGCGGGCGGCCTTGATGCCGGCGCTGGCATCCTCGATCACGGCGCAATGGTCCGCGTCAACGCCGAGCGCTTGGGCCGCGGCAACAAAGCTATCCGGCATCGGCTTGCCCCGTAACCCAAGGCGCGCCGCCTCCACACCGTCGACAACGATGTCAAAAGTTTCATTCATGCTCGCGCGCTGCAGGATCATCGCGCAGTTGCGACTGGCCGTAACAAGGCCCACGCAAAAGCCGGCAGCCTTGAGGCGGGCGATCAACGCGATGGCGTCATCGAACACGGGCACGCCACCGTTGGCGATCATCTCGCCGAACAGCTGGTTTTTGCGGTTGGCAATGCCGCTGATGGTGTGCGCTCCGGGCCGGTCGGCCGCGTCACCCATGGGCACAGTCAGACCGCGAGACGCCAGGAACTGCGCTGCGCCCTCATAACGTGGTCGACCGTCGACGTGTCGACGATAATCGGCGTCGACATCGAACGGCTCGAAGGTCGGACCCAGCCAACCGTCGCGACATTCATCGAACGCGGCTTTCCAGGCCTTGGCATGAACCTGCGCGGTGCGCGTAACCACACCATCGAGGTCGAGGATCACGGCGTCGATGTCGGTAGCTGCGAGTGTGATCATTGACTGGGGCGTGTCCGGATGGTTGGTGGGTCGGTGGCGGTCCCGCCGGGTGATCGACCGCGCTCGCCAATCGGGTCCGAACTACGCTCAAGCGGCACCACTGGTCGCGCCCGGTTGTAGGCGATCGCCGGCGATCGGCCAATCGGCAGGTCGACAGCCGGTGCAATCTCGGCAGGTGTGTGCCCTCGGATCGGAGCCTGTGACCGAATGATGTCGCGAGATCCTCATAGAGCCAGTTAACGCAGGCAGCTGACGTGATCGCATATTTCGCTCACGGATGACGTTGCAGGGTTGGTCACGTGTTGGCAGCCCGGTCGTGTTGCGCGTGTGCGAGAACAAGACGGCTTTGAGGCCGGTCGTCCGCCGCCGCGTTGCACGAACATCGTGCCGCCCATGCATGCGCAGCGCGATGGAGAATCGCTGCTGGCGAAGCCCGGCAACGGCATCATCACAACGACGCTGGGTGCACCTGCGACTGGTGCTGAGCTCGCAGATAGGCGGCGACTCATGGGCTGTAGGCTTGCTCCATCATCTGATAAAGGCGCTCCACGTCGGCACGGCACGCAAGCCCCGTCCCCGGTGTGATGACCGCGGCCGCGCCTGCGGCCATGCCCAAGCGAAACGCATCGGACAGGTCCCGGTCCTGAGCCAGTGCTAACACCAGTGCGGCCACAAAGCTGTCTCCGGCACCGACCGGGCTGCGTTGGTCCACCCGGGGCGCAGGTTGTCGCAGTTCGAGCTGACGTGAGACCAATAGCGCGCCGTCGGCTCCAAGCGTGACGACGACGATCTCGGCAGTGCCGTTGGCAATCAGACCGCGCGCCGTGTCCTCTATCGATTGCCCAGTCCAGCCAAGCCGGGATCTCAGGTTCTCCAACTCCGGGCGATCGGGTTTGACGATGTGGATGCCGGCTCCGACCAAGGCATGCAGCGCTGCGCCGGAGGTGTCGGCAACCAGCCTGATCTGTTGGGCCCGGCAGAGGTCGGCCAAGCGGCGCCACAAATCGTCGGGCATGCCAGGTGGCAGGGAGCCGCTGACGACAAGATAGCCGCACTGCACGTGCTTAATGGCGGTTGCAAGCGCGGCCAAAATGTCCTCGGACTGGCTTGCAGGCAAGGTTGGGCCCGGCAAAACGAACCGGAACAGTTTGCCACTGGACCGTTCGGTGATGTGAAAACTCGATCGGGTCAGGTCCCCGCCGTCGTAAACATGGGCCGGCACATCGGCCTTGGCCAACATGTCCGACAGCCAGCGCCCGGTGGCACCGCCGGCCACGACGAACGCCGAAACCTCTCCGCCGAGTTCGCGGACGACGCGCGCGACGTTGACGCCGCCGCCGCCAGGTTCGTAGTACGCACTGTCGCAGCGTAGCTTGCGCGCGGGCTCGATGCGATCGACGGCGGCCGAGATGTCGATGGTCGGATTGAGCGTGACGGTCAGGATTCGGGTTGGCATCGCTGCTCCTCGGCTTCCGTTGGTAGGTGCACCTCCCCGGCAGCTGTGAGATCATCGACCAGCATGGCCGACGTCGGCTGGGTGCGGACTCCTTGGATACAGCCCATATATGTCGAGATCGCTTCAGTGATCGGGTAATATCCACGATAATTGCGGTTTGCGCGCTTTGACGGCCCCCGTGACCGGACAGACGACGTCCTCCGCGACAGGTGATTTCCGCGATAGGCGAAACCGACACAAGCGAGAGATGATCATGAAGGCGGCCTACGATCTTGCCATCGGCTTTACCTTGAAACAGTTGCACGACGAGCAGAAGCTGGCGCGTGAGGACGTCGCCAAGGCGTTGGAAATCGACGAACTCGCCGTGACCCGCATCGAGATTGGTGAGGAGCGGATGAGCGCCGGCGATCTCGTGCTGTTGCTGGATCTGTTCGACCTATCTTGGGAAGAATTCTTGGCGAAAATGAAGGCCAACGTTGTCAAGGCGCGCGCCGCCATGTCGTGAGCGCATGGCACAACTGCGCCAGCGGTAAACCTGCGCTGCAACTGCCACGGCACACGCGCGGCACGCGCAAGCAAATGCGTCCCCGGTACCGATCTCGTCGGCCGGCGATGATCGCTGGCGTCTTTGATCGGCAGCCGCCGTGGCGCGGCAGGGCAATCTTTGACGACCGCGACACGCTTAAGCCAGCCTTAATCCGAATTTGCGTGAATCACGTGCATTATCCGGTGGGACGAATGACTGCGCGCGATGGCGGATGCTCATACATGTTATCAAGAGGTTGCGTCGAAGGCGCCACCATCGGCCGACGCCGGGCCCAGTTCGATGCGATTCGGTACGGCCTTGCCCTGGTTTGCGCTGCTGATGACTGCGGGACTTTTGCTGTGGCTATTGGCGCTTGCTTGGTGGCGTGGGCCGACACCGTTTGACGACGCCTACATGTTCTATCGCTACGCGATGCAGGTCCGCGACGGACTGGGTATCGCGTGGAATCCGGATGGCATCCAGACCTACGGTTTGACCAGCCATCTATGGTTGCTGGTCGTGTTGCCGTTTACGTTCCTGCCCATGAGCCCGAGTGCGGCGCTGCAGCTTGCTTCGGGGCTGGCGTTCGTCGCCGCGGTGACGATCATGGTCGCAACGGTGACCGGCCAAGCGACGACCGCGCTGATGCGCAATCGGGCCGCCGTTTTCGCGTTGGTCGGCCTGCCGCTGCTGATCATCCCTTTCTTCTCGTTCAATATAACTACAGGCATGGACACCATGGCCTCGATGGCGGCGCACGCCGGGATTGCATGGGGTGTTCTGCACTACCTCGCGCGACCATCGATGGCGCGAGCGTGCGCGGTCGGCTTGCTTGCGTTTGTCGCCGTGCTGACCCGTCCGGACAACGGCGTGGTTGCCTTGGGCATTCCGATGCTGGCTTTCATCCGGCAATGGCGCTGGGATCGGTGGCGCGATCTCATCCATCTCGCCGCCCTCCCGATGGTGCTGATCGGTGTCGAGTTGGTCGTCTGCCAGCTGGTGTTCGGCGTGCCGCTGCCGCTGGGCTTCTACGCCAAGTCGCTGCATGCCTACGCCGGCTTCCAGAACCCCGAGAATCCGGTCACCTATGCGATGCTCGCCCTGTGGTGCGCGCTGCCGTTTGTCATCATCGTCCTGGCCGTGACCCGGCGCCGCGACCTTGCCTGGCTCGCCGTGTTCGTGTTGCCAGTGCTGTTGACGGTCATCTATTTGCTGTCGGTGCAACAGGTGATGGGCTGGTCCGGCCGCTATTACATCCCGTTCCTACCGTATTTGATCGTGCCGGCACTGCTGATGCTCGACCAGGCTCTTGCCGTCGACGGCGTGGGTAATGGCTTACCCAAACGGATAGCCATGTGTGCGCTCGGTGCCCTGGTCGCCATGGCGGCGAGTTTGCCGCTGCAGCGCGCCGCCGCAGACGCATATTTGCGAGCGATAAAACCGGCACCCATCGCCGTACCTTCGCTGCCGATCAAAGCGGCGATAGCCTTGCCAAAGCGGGGATGGTTTGAGGTCATTCGGCAGATCAGCGACGTGGTTATTGGACCGCTCCCCAAAGGCGCGGTCGTCGCGTTGTCCGAGGTGGGCTATGTCGGCGTCAATGCGCTGAACAAGACCGTGATCGACTTGGTGGGACTCAACGACACAACGATCGGTCGCAAAGGTTTCTCGATGGACTATGTGCTGGCGCGGCAACCCGACCTGATCTGGCTGCCAAATGACGATTACACCGGCTTGGTTTCGACCATCGTCTCCGACCGACGCCTGTACGAGCGCTACACCGTGATCGCCGGCGCCTTCAATTACGGCATCGCCATCCGCCGCGACAGCCGCCACCGCGCGCTGATTGAGCAACGCATCACCGAGGCTTGGGCAACGCTTTATCCCAGGCACAACATCGCCGACTACGTGGTGCGCTGTGCACCCGCACCCCGCGCGCGACACGCTCCAACAGGCTGCGATGGCGGCGCTGCCGGGCGCGATTAAAGTCTGCTCGGTTCCGGCTACCCGGAGCCAGGTGAGCAATTGCCCCTGTGCCGGCCTTCGCAGTTAACTGCGCGCGCGCTGTCCGAACATGATTTTCTGGGCTTGCTTGTCCGTGGCGAGGTCATAGCCTTCGCGCAGCTCCTTGCCCACCAGCACCGCCTTGGCCACCGCCGGTCGCTCGCTGACACGCGTCAGCCACGCCTTGAGGTGCGGAAATTCATCGATATCTTGGCCCTGGTTCTCCCACAGGCGCGCCCATGGGAAGCACATCATATCTGCAATCGAGTAGCCGCCGGCGAGATAGTCGCGGTCGGCGAGCCGGACGTTCATGACGCCGTAGAGGCGATTGCACTCGTTGACATAGCGGTCGATCGCGTAAGCAATCTTTTCAGGCGCGTAGTTGCGGAAATGATGGCACTGTCCGGCCATCGGACCGAGCCCGCCCATCTGCCACATCAGCCATTGTTCCACCTCGACCCGAGAACGCTCGTCGGTCGGGTAGAATGCGCCGGTCTTCCGGCCGAGGTACTGAAGGATGGCGCCCGACTCGAAGATCGAGATCGGCGCCCCGTCCGGTCCATCCGGGTCAATGATCGCCGGCATGCGATTGTTGGGGGCAATGGCCAGGAACGCGGGTTCGAACTGGTCGCCCTTGCCAATGTTGATCGGCTTGATCTCGTAGGGGAGCCGGCACTCCTCCAGCATGATCGTGACCTTAATTCCGTTGGGCGTCGGCCAATAGTAGAGTTCGATCGGCTTTGTCATTCCGCTTCTCCAGTTCGCAAATCTGAGCACGGCCTTACTGCGAGCATTTGTGGTCATCCGGGGCAAGTCTCAATTGGATCATTTCCGCCTTGGGCGGAGCAGCCAAGCCGGCTGAACGACCGGGCACATTGCTGACAGGTCTGATCGGCAGCATCCCCCCACTCGCTCGCCGTCAAGCTTAGCCGGCCGCGCCGAGCGGCGCAGCCGCGACCGCGATGTCGGTGCGCGCCGCCTCGCTTTATCGCCCAGGCATCGATCGTCGAACTCGCTGCGCGGCGCGACCCTTGGTTCGGAGCACGCGCAGGTCGGTCAACTACATTTGGTTGATGTCCACATGCTGCCGAGGCTGTGGGATCACGTGGCACGGCAGGATGAGATCGGATCTTGCGCTGGAGATCATTGCTTGCCAAGAGTCTGTCAGAGGCAACGTCATCGAAGGGAGGTGCACCGAGATGCAAGGGCACAAACGCGCCGTTTATTGTGGTTGGATCGCATCTATCGGCCTTGGATTGTCATGCGCGTTGATCAGTTCGCCGGCGCGGGCGGCGGGCGACGCAGCCAAGGGTGCGGTACTCGCCAAGGAGTGGTGCAATTCCTGCCACACAGTCGAGACAGCGGACCAAGCGCGCAAGTTTGATGCTGGACCGCAGTTCGCCGATTTGGCGACCAAGAGCGAAGCTTATCTCAAGGTTGCGATCGACAAACCGCACGACTTCATGCCCAAGTTCCCGAAACTTTCCAGCTCCGATAAGGCCGATCTGATCGCCTATATCCGCTCGGTTAAATGAGCGGATAACGCGACGCGGGAGCTTTCAGAAGCATTTTTCGACTTCCACGAGCACCACCTGCGCAATTGCTGCGATGTCATCGGCGCGTGTGACGCAGGCCGCTGCAGCCGCAGGCGGATGCTCCGGCTGGCTCGCCAACCAACGGTCCAGCGGCCCTTCAGCTGGAGCGCAGGAACAGATCTTGAGCTGAGCCGCGGTGTCGCGTAGGCGCTCGCTTGCCGCTGCGATCGTAAGGGTGCACTGTTTGGTTGGGGCTTGTCCGGCTTCGCGTGCCAGCTCGCGTGCGTAAAACGCGCTCTCGCGAGCAAACGAACAATGACGGTCCGCCAGCGAGGCTCCGCCACCGATGAAAGGCATAAGCAGCGCGGCCGCTGCCAAGATGGGCCGCACCGGTCGGGTGGTGATCAAGCGGTGCGTAGCTCGCAGCTTGTTTGCGCTGCCGGGATGGCCCCGGTCAGTGACGCGGACCAAGCGATGGTCGTTTGCGCGCGGATGGGCGGGGGTCTTGGTCATCGATGGGTTGGCTGCATAGGGTTGAGTTGCGGACGCGGAAGCGGGCGGACGTGCGGGACATTAAAACCAGATCGGGACCAACGCACCAGCTGCTGTCACCAGCTGCTGTCACTGGCTGCTGTCACCAGCTGCTGTCATGGGGCGAAACGGTGCGAAGGTTGCGCGACGGCGTTTTGAGATGGGACGGCTCAGCAACGACCGTACTTGCAGTGATGAGCGCCGCGCCGATAGCGACCGGTAGGGGCCCATGGCGCCCAAAGCCGATATTAGATATTACCAGTGGCCACCGGTCGCAAGCGACAGCGCCAACGCTGAAGTGATTCATCTGGAGCAACCTGGTTTTCATCGACAGTGGAACGATCCCGATGAAAAGCAGGTTGCACTCGACATTAAGGGCGATCATCATCGTGCCTTCGATGGGAACTGGCTTTGCGGTTCCCATCGAAGGCACGATGATGATCGAGGTGACTTCAACTCTCTGCGAGCGGGTTCGGGCGCGTTGTTTTCCATTGACAAAGCCCTGACGATGATTCTGAACTACCGCTCATACAACCAAAGTTTGAGTTCGGACCAAGCGCGGCGTTTATATGCGCATCTGCCGAGGCGTATGTGTCCGGACATCAGATCACGCTTGATTCCTGTCACCACTGGTCGTGACCAGTGACAGAAGGGGAGGTTATCGTATGGATGAACTCAAAACCCACAACATCGTCGACGACGACATTCAGCTGCCGCCGGATCCGGCGGAGGACTTCGACTGGAGCCCGGCGACGCCAGCGATCTCCGGAGGTGGCAAGGATGCGTCGGTTACCTCATACCGGAACGTGGGGACGAGCCGACGGGAGTTCCTGCGCGGCGTGGTCTGCGCCGGTGCTGCGGTGTCTTCGCTGCCGATGTTGGTCGGCGGGAGCCGCGAGGCGCGTGCGCGCGGCGTGGAACGGCTGGTCACGCTCAAGATCAATGGTCGCCAGCGGCGGGTTGACGTGGCGCCGAATGAGACGCTCGCCCATACCATTCGCTACAAGCTCGGCTTGACCGGCACCAAGATCGGCTGCAACCGCGCCGAATGTGGGGCCTGCACGGTGATGGCCGACGGCGTAACGATCTACTCGTGTTCGACCTTGACGCATCGCGTTCGGGGTCAGGAGATCACCACCGTCGAAGGCGTCGCCGCTGCGGATGGCACGCTGCATCCGGTGCAGCGAGCGTTCATCGAGGAACTGGGCCCGCAATGTGGATTTTGCACACCTGGCCAGGTGGTGGCCGCGGTCGCCCTGCTGTCTAAGACTCCCAAACCAACCGTCGATCAAGCGCGCCGGGCGATGTCGGGCAATTTATGCCGCTGCGGGGCTTACGATCATTATTTGAAGGGCGTCATGCGCGCCTCGGGGAGGGCATGATCATGGCATATCGGATCATTGGTCAAAATCTCACGCCTCCGGACATTCATGCAAAAGTGACCGGGAAAGCCAAGTATGCTGAGGATTTCAGGGCGGACGGCATGGTCTTTATCAAGATTCTGCCGTCGCCGATGCCGCATGCGAAGGTGACGTCGATCGACGCACGCAAAGCGCTGAAGATGCCGGGAGTGGTCGGCATCCTGGAGCCGAGCGAGGTCAAGCAACCGAAAGATGCCGGACACGCCATTCTCACCGCTGAGCCGGTGTTCGTCGGTCAGCCGATCTTGGCGATTGCAGCCAACTCCGAGCAGGAGGCGGCCGACGCCATCGCGGCTGTTGATGTCGATCTGCAGCCGTTGCCGTTTTGCATGGATCCCTTGGACAGCCTGAAGCCGGGTGGGCCCGATGCGATCACAGGTGGCAACGTGGCCAACCGAAAGGGTGTGAAGTTCCAAACCGTCAAATGGACGGCAAAGGACTTCGCGCTGGCCGGCGATGACACGCTGCCGATGGGCAAGCCGGCGATCGAATGGAGCTTTGGCGACCTCGACAAGGGCTTCAAAGAGGCCAAGGTCGTGGTCGAGGAATCCTTCGTCAGCAGCGCGATGGCGCACCATGCGATGGAACCGCGCTCCGCAGCCGCCTATTGGGAGAACGGGAAGTGCCACGTGTGGGGGTCGACGCAATCCTCCTCGTTCGCCGTCCCCAGCCTGGCCCGCTATATCGGCATCAAGCCCAGCGACGTCGTGCTGGTGTCGGAATATTGCGGCGGCGGCTTCGGCGGCAAAGGCTATTCCTACCCGCTGATGGCGTTGCCGGCGTTGATGTCGAAGAAGCTCGGTGGCCGGCCGGTGATGATGCGGGTCAGCCGGGCGGAAGAGTTTTATAACGGCTCGGCGCGCGCCGGTTTCCAAGGCTGGGTCAAGGTCGGCTTCAAGGCCGATGGCAAGATCTCGGCAATCGACGCCTACATCGTCCAAGACAACGGACCGACCACCGGTTTCTGGGATTTCCAGAATTTCGGGGACGCGTCGTCGATCGTGTTCCAGCCGGAAAGCATGCGCTATCGCGGCATTCCGGTATTGACCAACACGCCGCCCAAGGGTCCGCAGCGCGGACCGGGAGAGAACCAGACCGCCAATATCCTCGAGCCGATCGTCGATAAGGCGGCGCGGCTGCTTGGGATGGATCGGTTAGCGGTCCGTTTGGCCAATGTGCCCGGCGGCGGCGGTAAAGGCGCCAAGATCGGCGGCAAGCAGTTGCCGGTGACCAGCGCCTACTTGAAGGAGGCGCTCGAGCAGGGCGCGAAGTTGTTCAAGTACGAAGAGCGCGTCAAGCAGTCCGGCAAGCAGGTGGGCAATAAGGTGCGCGCGATCGGCATCGGACAAGCCTACCACTCGGCCGGTGCCGCCGGCTTCGACGGTTTGTGCCGCATCACGCCCGACGGCAAGCTGCACATCCATACCGGCGTCGGCAATCTGGGTACCTACTCCTACGAATCCACATCGCGCGTCGCGGCCGAGGTGCTTGGTTACGACTGGAACAACTGCGTCATCGAGCGCGGCGGCACGATCAAAAACATGCCTTGGAACTTGGGTCAGTTCGGCTCCAATACGACGTTCACGATGACGCGCACGAACTACGCGGCGGCGATGGACGCGAAGGCAAAGCTGCTGGAGATCGCCGCGCAGAGTCTCGGTGGCGCGGCAGACGACTATGACCTCAAAGATGAGCGCGTCATCAACAAATCCGACGCGAGCAAGTCCATCTCGTTTGCCGATGCGGCCAAGAAGGCGATCGAGCTGGGCGGCAAATTCGACGGTCACGAGGTCGATGACAAACTCAATCCGATGACCAAGGCCTCTGCCAAGGCCGTGGCTGGTAGCGGGCTGGTCGGTGTTGCCAAGGACAAACTTCCGAAAAAGGGCGTGGTTCCGGGCCTGGCCGCGGCGTTCATCGAGATCGAGCTTGATACGGAAACCGGGCAAGTCACGATTCTTGACTATCTCGGCATTCCGGACGTCGGCACCGTGCTTCACCCGCAGGGGCTCGATGCGCAGGTGCGCGGCGGTGCGGTGATGGGCTTTGGCTTGGCCGCGACCGAGCGCTACATCTACGATCCCGCCTATGGGCGGCCCAACGCGCGTGGTCTTTACCAAGCCAAACCGCCGAGCTACCTCGACGTGCCGGCGGAACTCGGCTCAGCGGCGGTCACCGGCGCCATCGATCCACAGAACCCGGTGGGCGCGAAGGGGGTCGGTGAACCGATCCAGGGCGCCGCCTCGTCGGCTTATTTGAGCGCGGTGTCAGAGGCGCTCGGTGGGCACTTGTTCAACCGAGTTCCCGTCGTTGCCGATCAAATCATCAACCTCTTGGCGAAGCGGCCGCAGGCGCATAAGCCGCTGCAGGTCAATTGCCAGTAATCGCGGCGGAGACAGACAATGACCGACATGATGCATTCATTCGAACTGTTTCAGCCCGCGACGCTCGCTGAGGCCAACAGCCTGCTGAAGCAGCACGGCAAGCAAGCCTGGATCTTGGCTGGTGGCAAAGACAGCCTCGATTGGTTCAAGGATCGTCACAAGCAGCCCAAGGCGGTGATCGATATCTCGGGGCTCAAGGAGCTGCGGGGGATCGCCGACAAGGGAAGCTATGTTTCGATCGGCGCCATGACGACGTTGACGGAACTTGAGGAGAACGATCTTATCAAGACCAACTTCCCGGTGTTGACCCAAGCGGCAGGACGGGTGGCCAGTCCTCAAATCCGCAACGTTGGAACGCTGGGCGGAAACGTCTCTCAAGACACGCGGTGTAGCTATTATCGCGACGGTTTCCCCTGTTATCGGGCGAGCGGCAATACCTGCTACGCCAACACGCCCACGGCCATGAACCGCGAGCATACGCTGTTTGAGGCCAGCCGTTGCGTGGCGGTGACCCCATCGGACACGGCGCCGGCATTGGTCGCGCTGGAGGCCGAAATGGTGATTGAGCGCGACGGCAAAGAACGGGTGGTGGCCGCCGAGCAGTTCTTCGTCGGCCCCGCGATCGACATCCTGCGGATGACGGTGCTGCAAGATGGTGATGTCCTAACGGAGATCCGATTGCCCAAGAAATGGGCCGGCTCGAAACAGTATTTTGAGAAGGTCGCGGACCGTCAGACCTGGGACTTCGCTTTGGTCAATGTGGCCATGGTGGCGCAAGTTGACGGCGGTAAGGTGAAAGACGTCAGGATGGCGTGCGGCGGTGTGCAATGTACCCCGCGACGCCTCAAGAATGTCGAGGACCTGGTCAAGGGCGAGGCACCCGGCGAGCAACTGGAGACGCTGGTCGGCCGGGTTGCGGCACAAGGCGCCAAGCCGCTCAATTATAATGCTTTTAAAATTACGCTGATGGAAAGTTTGGCGAAGCGGGCGGTTCGGTCGTTGGCCTGATGCCGTGGGACCTCGAACTGTTACGTGTCTCCAAGAACGTTTGGGGGCAAAAGATGCTGATCGGCGTGTCATGGGACCTGCTTTGGGTTCCCGTGGCCGCCGCGGCGGTTGTTATTGTGGCCCATCAGATCGTCAGGATCGCCAAAACAAGGCGGGTCGGCGCTGCGCAGGACAAATAACACCACATGACTGATCATGCTCGGTCATCGTCGCGCACGGTGCGCCACGCCGCCCCGGACCGTCTGTTTCATTGGGTCATGGCCATCTCGGTCATCGTGTTGGGGGTGACGGCTTTTTTCCCTATCCTCGGGGTGCGGTTTGATTGGGTTCCCGTCCACTGGATCAGCGGCGTCGTTTTGACCGCTGCAGTGTTGTTTCATCTGTTGAGGGTGTTGGTCGTCCAGGGCTTGTCGGAGATGATGCCGGCGCGGTCCGACGTCACGATGTTGCAGCGCGAGGTGTTGTTTCAGCGAGTCCCGGATTTGGCGTCCGGGAAATACGATATCTTCCAGAAGGCCTTTCACTGGGCGGTTGCGGTCGTGATTTTGCTGCTGGTCGCCAGCGGATTGGTGATGTTGGCGAAAATCGACACGCCGCTGTGGGCACGCGATCCCTCGATTTTGTCAGATTGGAATTGGGGGATCGTCTACGTCATTCATGGGGCGTCCTCTCTGGTGCTGTTGTTTTTGTTCATCCTCCACATCTACTTCTCACTATTGCCAGATCATCGCGACCTGTTGTGGTCGATGGTTTCGGGCACCGGACCAGATAGGGCCCACAGACCACAGACTGACGGTGAGACATGAGTGACGCGACATCGATCCGCGAGCATCTCGATACGATCGAGGAAGCCTACGAGTTCATGCTCGCCTACGCCGCACAAGGGCGCGCCGAGGAGGGAGCAGGGCCGGACGGCGCCCACATTCGTACGTTTGTCGAGAATTTTGTCGCGGCGGCGGAGGCGATGGCGCCCGAGGTGCTGGCGGTGATGGAACGCGATGGCGCGACGGGTGCGGCTCTGCGCGACAGTTTTCGCACCGATAGCGAAACGGTCGTCGCCCTCTTGAAGGTGCTGCTGGCGCGCAGCAACATGTCCTCGGACATGATCGACAACACCAACGGCATGATTGTCATGCGATCGTATCTGACCACCTTATTTTTCATCGATAAGGTGGTGATCGCGCCGGATGGCTAGAGCAACCTGCCTTTAATCGGAATCGGAACGATCCCGATTAAAGGCAGGTTGCTCACCACTTTAAGAGCGATCATCTTTGCGCCTTAAATCGGAACCGACTTTGCGGTTCCGATTTAAGGCGCGATGATCTAAGGCGTGTCAGAGTTGGCTGGTAGCATCCCGTCCCCCCTCGCGGCCACCGACATCATCGCGCCATCGGTGAGTGGATGGGCTGCGCGATCCCCTCACGGATGACAGGTGCGCTCGATCAGCGTTGAGCGCGCGAACAACGTCGTCCAAACCTCTTTGCGGCGCGGTGCGGTACCGCCCAGCTCGGCGTTGCTTGCTGTGCGCAGAGCTTACTGTCCGACCGTGTAGGGCGAATAACTGCGGCGGTTTTCATCGATCTGGAGCTTGTGGGCGATGGCCGGGCTCGCACGATCAGCGCAGTCGGTGCGCGTGCAGGTGCGGCACGAGATGCCAATCGGCGTAACGATCTGCGGATCGTCGAGATGCAGCCCGTCCGAGTAGACGATGTCGCGCGCATGGCGGATCTCGCAGCCGAGCCCGATCGACAATCGGTCCACCCGCTGGGGTAAGCCGCCGCGCTTCGGGCCGTAGCCGGTTGAAGCAATGGTGCGGGCAATGCAGAAAAAGGTCTGACCCTCGGGCATGCGGCTGACTTGGACGCGGATCATGCCGGGTGTGGCGAAAGCATCGTAGACATTCCAGCGCGGGCAAGCCGCGCCGAACCGGGCAATGTGAATGCCCGACGCGGAGAACCGCTTGGAAATGTTGCCGGCAATGTCAACGCGGATCAAGTGAAACGGAATGCCCTCACTGCCAGCGCGGTGCAGTGTGGTCAGGCGGTGGCAGACCTGCTCGAAGGAGACGCCGAACCGGGACTGCAGAACCTCCACATCGTAGCGCACCTCCCGCGCCGCCCGGATAAAGCGGTCATAGGGCATCATGACCGCGGCGGCGAAGTAGTTGGCCAGCGCCGATCGGGCGAGTGCATCGGAGGCTTGGGACGTCAGCTTGCCGCCGGCAGACAAGCGATCGAGCAGCGGCCGGTGCGTCAAGTAGGCGATCTGGTGTGCCAGCTGAAAGGTGCGGCCCGGCAGCGTCAACATCTCGCACAACTCCAATCGGCGGGTGAGCGGATTGTAGCTGCGCAACATGCCGGGGATGCGAGCGACCGGGACGATCTCGACTTGCACGGCGAAACGTTGGTTCAGCACACGGATCAAGTCATGATGCAAGGTGTGCAGCGCGATCTCATTGTCCAGCCAGAGCTGCTCCGCGGCCTTTTCCAGGTCGGGGAAGTGGTTCATATGCAGTTGGATGAATTCCGTCACTTCCTCGGAGGGCAGCCCAGCCAGGCCGATTTCCGCCGGCGAGTTCCCATCGTGAGGGGCAGAGCCGCCATCGCCGTGCCGATTGTGGCGTAGGCCGCGGTATAAGGCCATCATGGCCTGCCCGACGCTCGGTAGCGTCGCCACGAGGTCGCGCACATCGGACACCTTGACGTCATGATCCTCGAATATCGGATCGGACAGCGCCTCCATCAGCTCGGTGGCCAGGCGTTCATCGTCACCTCTGGCGAGCGTACCGATGTCAACGTGAAACTTGTCCGCCAGCGCCAACAGGACGCGCGCGGTCACGGGCCGCCGGTTGCTTTCGATCAAATTCAGATAGCTGGGCGAGATGGCCAGCTCTGCCGCCATCTGCGCCTGGGTCAAGTGGCGCTCTTGTCTGAGCCGCCGTAACTTGCCGCCGACGTGCATCGCTCCCATACCGATCATCCCCCAGATAAATTACAAAAATTTGCTATTTACAACATCTTTTTTGTCAATAGGTATGCAATTTTCAGCGCTGCGCCAGTTATATCAGTGTCTTCTTGCATTGCAACACGCTTATGTGCTCTGTGGCGTTGTCAATCGTTGAAAAGTGCGCCGGACAATGCGGTCGCACTTGGTTACAGCCCGATAAGAGGGGATCGAGATGACCGCCACACCTGCTGATCGTTACGCCAACATTAAGCGGGACTACTCGCCACAGGACGTGCGCCGGCTGTCCGGTACGGTTCATGTCGAACACACGCTGGCCAAACTCGGGGCTGCGCGGCTGTGGCAGCTGCTGCACGAACGTCCGTTGGTCCGCGCGTTGGGCGCATTGACCGGCAACCAGGCGGTGCAACAGGTCAAGGCCGGCCTGGAGGCCATCTATCTGTCGGGTTGGCAGGTCGCGGCGGACGCCAACAACGCCGGCCAGATGTATCCGGACCAATCGCTTTACCCCGCCTCGTCGGTTCCGCAGGTGATCGAGCGGATCAACAACGCCTTGCTTCGGGCCGACCAGATCGCTGCCGTCGAGGGCGACACCTCAACTTATTGGCTGGCGCCGATCGTGGCGGATGCCGAGGCCGGCTTCGGCGGCCCGCTCAATGCCTTCGAACTGATGAAAGCGATGATTGCGGCCGGCGCGGCGGGTGTGCATTTCGAGGACCAGCTTGCGTCGGAAAAGAAGTGTGGTCACCTCGGCGGCAAGGTGTTGGTGCCGACGCGCAGCTTCATTCGAACGCTTAATGCCGCGCGGCTGGCGGCTGATATCGCCCGGACCGATACCATCGTAATGGCGCGCACCGATGCCCATTCGGCGACGCTGATCACGTCGGACATCGATCCCTATGACGAGCCCTGGATCGACGGCGCCCGGACCGACGAAGGCTTCTATCGTCTCAAGCAAGGCAACACCCATTCCGTCGAGCACGCGATCGCGCGAGGTCTGGCATACGCACCTTACTGCGACATGATTTGGTGGGAGACCTCGACGCCCGACATCGGCGAGGCCCGGGAGTTCGCCGCGGAACTCCATCGCCAACACCCGGGCAAACTGCTCGCCTATAACTGCTCGCCGTCGTTCAACTGGCGCGCCAAGCTCGATCTCAATGACATCGAGACATTTCAAGAGCAGATCGCGGAGATGGGCTATCGGTTCCAGTTCGTGACGCTGGCCGGCTTCCACTCGCTCAATCTGTCGATGTTCGAGCTGGCCGCGGGCTATGCCAAGCGTGGCATGGGCGCCTACTCGGAGCTGCAGGAGCGCGAGTTTGCCGCCCAGGAGCGCGGCTTCACCGCGGTGCGCCACCAGCGCGAGGTTGGCACCGGCTATTTCGATGCGGTCGCCATGGCCGTATCTGCCGGCCGGTCGGAGACCACGGCCATGGCCGGGTCGACGGAGACCGATCAATTCAACCAGCCGTCGCATTCCGTCGCGGCCGAATAAATCACCGGCGACAAGTCGCCGGCTACAGGCAAGGAGACAGTGTCATGCAACAGCAATTCTGGGTGATCGGTGCCGATTACGCGGACGCGAGCTTTACCAGCGCGCGCGAAGGCTCGCTGGAGGTGTTGGGCCCGTTTGAGGACCGCGCCGAGGCCACGCGCGTCTGGCGCGAGCAGTCGGAGGCGACCCGGTACCGGGCGACCACGCGGTACACGATTGCGGCAAGCCGCGCTTAACGCCGGTTGCCGCAAGTCGGATCTGGTTGTCGCGCGTGGGGCTTGCCCCATGCCCAACCGGTCCGGCTGATCTGCCACTTGCGCGTTGATCGGCGCGGCCGTCGCGCCCGTCGACGCGGTTCCAGCTAGTGGCCGGTGGCGCTGCGTACCTGCACAACCCTTCAACTGCACGTCCACGCAGGCAGAAAGCCGGTGGCCGTTGTTATGCAATCCGACGGAGCTGTCGATTATGACCGACGTGCAAAGAACCTCCTTTGCCGGCCTGAAGGTCGCGCAGGTGCTCAACGATTTCATCCGGGATGAGGTGCTGCCGGGCACCGGGGTCGATGAGCATGCGTTCTGGACCGGCGTTGACGGTTTGATCCGTCGACTGGCGCCGCGGAACCGGGCACTGCTGGCCGAGCGCGATCGGTTGCAAAGTGAGATCGACGCTTGGCACCGTTCGCGCGTCGGCCAGCCGATCGACGCGGCGGCCTATCGGGCGTTCTTGGGCGAGATCGGCTATCTGCTCCCGGAGGGGCCGGACTTCCTCGTGGACACGGCCAACGTCGATGATGAGATTGCTGAGGTCGCCGGCCCGCAGCTGGTGGTGCCGATCTCCAATGCGCGCTACGCGCTCAACGCGGCGAATGCGCGTTGGGGCTCGCTCTACGACGCGCTTTATGGGACCGACGCGATCCCGGATGAGGGGAGCACAGCCCGCGGCGCCAGCTATAACGCCGAACGTGGTGCGAGCGTGATCGCATGGGCGCGCAGCTTGCTCGACCAGGTCGCTCCGCTGGCGATCGGCTCGCATGCCGACGCGACCGGCTATGCCATCAAGGATGGCCGCCTCACCGTGGAACTCGGCTGTGGCACGACAACAAACCTAGCCGAGTATGACAAATTCCGCGGGTTCCGGGGCGAGCCGGGCACACCCGAGGCCGTCTTGATCAGAAACCACGGCCTGCATGTCGAGATCACGATCGACCGCGATCACCCGATCGGGCGCCATGATGCTGCCGGTGTCTGCGACGTCGTGTTGGAATCTGCGCTGTCGACGATCATGGATCTGGAGGACTCAATTGCCGCCGTCGATACCGGTGACAAGGTCGCCGCCTATCGCAATTGGCTAGGACTGATGCAGGGGACGCTGACGGCAACGGTGCCGAAGCAGGGCACAACCATCACGCGTCGCCTGGCTGCGGACCGTAGCTACCGGCGGCCCGACGGTGGCACGCTAACGCTTCCCGGCCGCAGCCTGATGCTGATCCGTAACGTCGGCCATCTGATGATGGATGCCAGCGTGCTCGACCAGAACGACAGCCCGGTTCCTGAAGGGATACTCGACGCCGTCATCACCAGCCTGATCGCGCTCCACGATATGCGCGGCGACGGTGCCGGGCGCAACAGCCGGGCCGGCTCGATCTACATCGTCAAGCCGAAGATGCACGGACCGGAGGAGGTCGCGTTCGCCAGCCAGCTGTTCGCCGAGGTGGAAGATCTGCTGGGTCTCGATCGAAATACCATCAAAATGGGCATTATGGACGAGGAACGGCGGACCACGCTGAACTTGAAGGCGTGCATCCGTGCCGCCCAATCGCGGGTGTTCTTTATCAACACCGGCTTCCTCGACCGCACCGGCGACGAGATTCACACCGCGATGGAGGCCGGCCCCATGATCCGCAAGGCGGACATGAAATCGGCGCCATGGATCAAGGCCTATGAGGATTGGAACGTCGACATCGGACTGGCCTGCGGCTTGCCCGGCCACGCCCAGATTGGCAAAGGCATGTGGGCGATGCCCGACCTGATGGGTCAGATGCTCACCACCAAGATCGGGCACGTCGAGGCAGGTGCCTCCACGGCCTGGGTGCCATCGCCGACGGCGGCCACGCTGCACGCGACGCACTACCATCGGATCAACGTCGCTGAGCGGCAGGGCGCGCTCGCGTCGCGGGCCCGCGCCAGCCTCGAGGCGTTGCTGACCGTGCCCTTGGCGGGTGCGCCCAGCTGGTCGCCCGAACAGATCCAGCGCGAACTCGACAACAACGCTCAAGGTATCTTGGGCTATGTGGTGCGATGGGTGGAACAGGGCGTCGGTTGCTCCAAGGTGCCGGACATCGATGGTGTCGGTTTGATGGAGGACCGCGCGACGTTGCGGATCTCCAGTCAGCACATCGCCAATTGGCTCAAGCACGGCGTCGTCGGCGAACAGCAGGTGACGGAGGCTCTGCGTCGCATGGCAGCCGTGGTCGACCGCCAAAATGGCGACGACCCGGACTATCGGCCGATGGCACCAGATTTTGACCGTTCGGTTGCCTTTGCGGCCGCCTGCGCCCTGGTGTTCAAAGGGTCTCAGCAACCAAACGGTTACACTGAGCCATTATTGCACGCATATCGTGTGGTGGCCAAGCGCCAGGCAGGGTCGTGATTGCGTTGATGGCGCTGACGACGCCACCACGCGTTAACCGACGGCATAGGCAGCCGACCGACGTGCCAGACCCAGCCGCAGCGCCACTTCGCCTCGTGACTTGTGCGAGCCAAGCGCTACAATCATCGTCCAACAGCAGGACTGAGACGAGGGTATCGGGTCCGGCGTTCAACGTTTTGGCAATGAGGACGCCATGAAGATTGCAAGCGAGATTGCGGCAGGGAAGTCCCTGCTCTTTGACGGAACCGATCTGGAGATTCGGGCTCAGCTCCACAACAAGACCGTGACAATTGATGTGGTGAAAGCGGGCCGGTGCGTGCACCGGGTCGTGATCGACGATGCCGTCGGTCCGTTGGAGCATGAATGGATCGCGGACCTGTTCGCACGCGAGGATCGGGTCCACCTCGGACACCTCACCCGCGAGGCGGCTGAATACCTGGAAAGCCTCAATACGAACCAAGGCTGACGGACGTTCCGCGTATGCCTGGCGTGGCGAGAAGAGCGGCCACCGGTGGCTGCTCGTGCATCAAAGGCCGGTCGTGGTCTGTTGGACAATCGCGCGTTCATTGGGGCTACGGTGCCGATACTCGGTTGAGAGGAGCCCGCGCGCGGGAGAAACGGGCCGCCGATGCCGCCAACAAGGGGTTACCCGCGAATCGCCGCCTTGATGGTTTCCACGGTAGCGCCGGGCGCCCGTGCCGCGCCGATGATGCGTGCTTCCTGCCGCGATAGTGAGTCCGCCGCGGCCTGCATGTCGCCGACTTTGTCGCACGGAACCACGACCGCGCCATGCCGATCGGCGTGAATTAAGTCGCCTGACGTGACCGCCATGCCATGAACCGTGACATCGACGTTGAAGTCGACCACGTGGACGTAGGCGTGTGATGGCCCAACTGAGCCGGCCAGCATTTGAAAACCCTCGGCGATCGCCGGGATGTCGCGAATCGAGCCATTGGTGATAACCCCGAGCGCACCCAGCGCCCGGTGCACGTTGGATTGCACCTCGCCCCAGAACGCTCCATAGCCCGCGGGATCATCGAGATCTTGCATGATCATCACGCTTGGCTGCGGCTGCGAGGCCACGTAGTCGAGGTAGTCCAACCGCTTTTCCAAGCCGTCGGCAGCGCCTAAGCGGCTCGGGTTTTTGGCCCTGAACGTGACGGTCTTGGCGTAGCCGACCATAGGCGGTAGCGCGGGAAAAGGACAGGTGAAGTGCTGGACCGTATAGCCAGCGCCCCGCCGCTCCGGCGCGACGATCTCGATCAAGTTACACACCGTGGGCGTGTCGATCGAGTGTAGGAATTCCAACGCCGCGTCCGTTACCGTCGCCACCATGCCCTGCCAATCCCCGTTTGATTGTCGTGACGGTTGCGCCCGCCACCTACCGCATTTCAGAGTGAACTCGAAGCTTCCCGCTCGCCAGCCCCGCTTGCCCCATCACCTACGCTTACAGAAGGTGGCCCGACCGCGACACGTTACGCCGGACGGACCGGTAATGCACTTATACTTTTCATTTCTGATGGTGTGTCCAGCCACTTTGCCGGTGGCGAGAAAGCCCGGCCAAAGCCCCCAACTGACGGCTTGTACCATGGTCTCCATCACGTACCATTTGGCGGATGTGGCGGTCGCAGCCGTCGCCCGCGCGCCCGTTGTCACGCATTGCGCTTGCGCTGCGGCGCCCGCTGCCAAGATTATGATGGCGGCGCCTATTGCCATGACAGTTCTCGATTTCATCAGGTGGTCTCCCGTACACGTCGCATTTTTTTCAGGGTTGATCGTCATGCATCACTGGTCGCCGATGCCGGCGATCTGGTATGGCTTCGCTCTGCGAGCCGACGGTGTCAGTTCCGCAAGACCCCCGATCAGGCGGTCCGTCGGTCTGCGAAATCGGCAAGATGGAGTATTGGCGCTGTCGATGGCAACATCATGGGCGCCGCCGCCAGGTTGGCGAATCGCAATGGTTCTGCGACCACTGGCGTCGCGCCGGCGGCTCGTCGTTGCTTGCAACCGGCCGCGCTGATGGCGCATCGAGGTCAGACTGCTCATGTGACCTACTGGACGGCAGAGCGGGCGGGGGGCAAACTCATGGTCTTGCTGGTATAGGGCCCGTAGCGCAGCCCTGCGTGGTGCGACGTGGCTGGCGCCCCTGCTGTCCGCGACGAGGGTGGCGGCGCGCCCCTGCGGTTGCCGGCGTCGGGGACGGCCATCGCTGCCCGGTGACCGGTCTCGCCGGTGGTCGCTGCAACGGCACTGGGCGCAGCGGTCCGGCAGAACGGGCTCAGGTTTGATCGATTGAGATGGATCGGCGTCGCGTGACATCTCCAACCCGGCTGTGGCCGTAGCAAAAAGGTCCCGGCGCTGCTCACGACCGTGATCGAGCCCAAGCACAGTCGATTGCGCCCTGGCGGGCGTGCCAACGTGTCAGGACGAACCATTGGGTAAGGGTCGGCGTGTGCAACGGGAGGAGCTGGTTGTCAATTTGTGACTGTGCAGAACCAACAGCGGTTCGGGAGCCAAGCAATGACTAAGCCGGTTGTCGGGGTGATCGGGAACGCCCATCTCGTCAACGAACGGATCGCCGTGCAATTGGTCGGCGAAAGAAATCTGCGCGCATTGGCCGAGGTTTGCGACGCGCTACCGCTGATGTTTGCCGGCGCGCCGGAGATCACCGACATCGGCGCGCTGTTGGCCGTGGTCGACGGTATTCTGCTGACCGGTGCGCGCGCCAACGTTCATCCGACCCGCTTCCAGGCCGACCCGCATCCAGACCACGAGCCTTATGATGAGAGCCGAGACGCGGTGGCGCTGAGCCTGGTCGAGGCGTGTGTCGCCCAATCGGTGCCGATCTTTGGGGTGTGCCGCGGACTTCAAGAGATGAATGTCGCCTTTGGCGGCACGCTGCATCCAGAAATTCGAGAGCTGCCCGGGCGCATGAACCATCGCATGCCGCGCCTGGCCAACGGCGAAATGCACCCTGATCCCAACGTGGTTTTTGCAGACCGGCACGACGTCCAACTGGTTCCGGGCGGTGTCTTCGCGCGCCTGCTCGGGCGCGACACGATCCGCGTGAATTCGCTGCATGGCCAGGGGATCTTGAAGCCCGGCCAGCGGGTCCTGGTGGAGGGCGTGGCCGAAGACGGCACGATCGAAGCGATTCGCATTGCCGATGCGCCCGGCTTCGCGTTGGGCGTTCAATGGCATGCCGAGTACGACCCGCAGTGCAATCCGATCAACCGAGCGTTGTTTCAAGCTTTCGGCCAAGCGATCGCCGACCGCAAACGCGCCGCGCCGCGCAAACTTGCCGTGCAGCCGGATCACGCGTGAATCTATCACGGCGGCATAGCTGTTCAGAGTTGGCCGGATGGTTCCAGCTAACTCCGACACGCTTTTGATCATCGCGCCTTAAATTGGAACCGCAACGCCGATTCCAATTGCGCCGGTTCCGATTTAAGGCGCAAAGATGATCGCTCTTAAAGTGCAGAGCAACTTTCTGCCTTTCATCGGGATCGTTCCGATTCCGATTAAAGGCAGGTTGCTCTAGGGTCGCGGCAAATCCGGCGCGCGCGGCCCGAAGACGTGCTCGTCAAACGCCTTCACCGTCGATTGAAAACCCCTTGTAGCCGTCGGCGGCAACCTCATCACAGATTTCAACATACCTCGGGTAGCCGCCGATGTACGGCATAAACACGCGCGCCTTGCCGGCGACATTGCTGCCGACGTACCAGGAATCGCAATTGGAACGAAGCGAGGCGCTGGCGGCCGCGGCGACCTCTTGCGCCCATGCCGCCTCAGCCGCAGGCGTCGCCTCAATGCGTGTTTTTCGTTTGCTTCGCATCCATGACATGCAGTCGGCAATCCAGTCGCCATGCTGCTCGATGCAGGTCACCATCGTCGCCAGCACCGAAGGGCTACCCGGGCCGGCCATGTTGAACATGTTAGGGAAACCGGCAACCGCCAGACCGAGATAGGTGTCGGGGCCGCTGTGCCATTTTTGCTGGATCGTGAGGCCATTGACGCCGGTGATGCGGATCTTAGTGACGCTTCCGGTCATGGCGTCAAAACCGGTGGCGCATACGATGGCGTCAAGCTCAAAGTCCCTGCTGGCAGCTCGAACGCCGGTCGGGGTCAAGCGCTCGATACCGGATCCGCGGATGTCGACCAGCGTGACATTCGGCCGATTGAAGGTTTCGTAATAGTTGGTGCCTGCGCACAGGCGCTTGCATCCGAAGATATGGCCGTGCGGCGTCAGCAGGTCGGCCGTTGCAGGGTCGTCGACGATTTCGCGAACTTTATCGCGCCAGAAGGCCGAGACGGATTGATTGGCTTCTTCGCTGGTCAGTAAATCGCCGAATGCGCCGAGAAACGGCAATCCGCCGATTTCCCATTGCGCCTCGAACCGCGCCCGTCGCTCATCAGCGGATACGGACAGTGCGGAATCGGTATGGTACGGGAACAGGAAGGCGGTTGGCCGTTGTTTTGCCCGTGATCGAAAACCTTCATAGTCCGATTTGATCTCGGCTACGTCCTGGTCGGTGAGGGGCCTATTTTGGGCAGGCACCACGTAGTTGGGCGTGCGCTGAAAAACGTAGAGATGCTGGGCTTGCTCGGCAATCAACGGGATGGCCTGGACGGCGGAGGAGCCGGTGCCGATGATGCCGACCCGTTTGCCGGTAAAATCCACGTCCTCGTGTGGCCAGTGCCCGGTATGATAAATCGGGCCAGCGAAATCGTCGTGCCCTTGAAAACGCGGGATCACCGCCGTTGATAGGCAGCCGACACCGAGGATCAGATATCGCGCTTCGACGGTCTGCCCACGATCCGTTTCAATCCTCCAACAATGACGTTTGTCGTCGAATGTTGCGGCCTCGACTCGGGTATCGAATTGGATGTCTGGCTTGAGGTCGAACCGATCGGCGACGTGCTCAAGATACGCCAGAATTTCTGATTGCGCCGCGTAGCGTTCCGACCATACCCATTCCTGTTGCAGCTGCTCGGAGAATTGGAAGGAGTACTGCATGCTTTCGATATCGCAGCGCGCGCCGGGGTACCGGTTCCAATACCAGGTGCCGCCGACCCCGGATGCCTGCTCGAAAACGCGTGCGCGGAAGCCTTTGCAGCGGAGGCGGTGCAACATATAAAGGCCGGCGAACCCTGCTCCGAGCACAATGGCATCAAGCGTGTCGGCCGCGCTCGTTCGATGGTTTCGCCGCGCGGCGGCGGGGGTCGCCGATGCGGTCATGCTCGCTCCCGATGGTCTTGGCTGCGAACGCTTCGATGTAAAGCGCTTGCAGCAATCCAACTGTCATCCTGTCTCATCATCGTACGCTGGAAGCCCTGATCGTTCAAATCGGTGCTGCTCACGTCTGAGCGAGATCGTCGTAGGCTTGATCGACGGATGATCGCGGCGACAGTTGCTGCATCGACCCATCAAGATGGGCGGAGCGCATTGACGGAGGATCAGCATAAATCCGGTGCGGTCGTATCGTCTTACCATGTAACGTAACGTGACCAGATTCGGACATGGGTGCGCTGCTGGACGGCCATGCTGATCGCGCCATTGATTGATCGCAAAGCAACCCAGCTCGCATCAGCTAAAACTCTCGGGCCTGACTGTCGTTTTGCCGTATCGCCTGTTCCGGCGGTGAAGAGGGCAGGTGAAGTCCTACTGGGGAGACGCCAACATGAACCGAAACACATTTCGACTGGCAATGGGGTCCATGGCGGTGGCCTTGACGTGTGCCAGCGCTGCGCTGCCCACTTATGCTACCCCGGGGCACAAACTGAAACAGGTGAAGGCTGACTACGAAACGGTCCTGCAGGATTTAAAGGATGCGATCGTCAATCGCGGTTTGGTCATCGATTATGTTGGGCACGTACAGACGATGCTCGCGCGCACCGGCGGCGCAGTTGGCAAAGAGAGTCCCTACAAACATGCGAAGTATATGCATTTTTGCTCTGCCAAGTTGACCCATGCGGCCGTTGCAGCCGATCCGGTTAACGTGGCGATGTGCCCCTATACCGTTTTTGCTTATGAACTCATTGAGCAGCCAGGGGCGGTCCACATCGGATTTCGGCGTCCGATGGCGGGCGGTTCGCCGGCCTCGAATGCGGCCCTGGCAGCCGTTGAAAAGCTGTTGGCCGAGATCGTCGACGAAGCGGCTCAGTAAGGTCGCTGCGACCACGCGCCACTTTGCCACGGCGGTGGGCAAGTATGGGCAGCGCCAAACCTATTCGTGTTGGCTTTGCCGGCATGGGATCGAAATCGGCGCGCAGTCGATTTCTTGCGCGAGGATCGGCTGAGGCGGCTCTACGGCCGGGCTCGGACCTTTGCTTCAATCTAGATCATCGCGCCTTAAATCGGAACCGCAACGCCGATTCCAATTGCGCCGGTTCCGATTTAAGGCGCAAAGATGATCGCTCTTAAAGTTGCTCTATTGTCAGTGGACGGCCACGCGGCGGCAGTATCGGACTGCTGCCAGGGTCATTCGATCGCCCCTTTTGCTTGCTCCGCGTTGGCATCGTCCGCTTCGGGCGTAACATCGAGGATCCGCGCGCGCATTTTGATTTTGGCAGGCTGCGGGAAACAATCCTTCATGCAAGGCTCTTTCGGCTTGGCATGCGGCTCCTTCGCTCTATCGTCCATGACGAAGCCATTTTCGTTCGGCAGCCGAATTGAAGAGAAATTCTTGTCGGATAACTCGAAGCTCTCCTCGCCGACGACGTCGTTTAAGAACAGGAGGTAGGCGACAATGGCGTAGACTTCGTCATTGGTGAGGGATTGCGCGTCACCGAACGGCATGGCGCGATGCACGTAGTCCCACACCGTCGACAGGTAGGGCCAATAGGATCCGACGGTCTTTTCCGGGCGATCCGACGTGAGACTGTCAGCCCCTCCCGCCAACACCGGCCAACGCCCGACGCCTTCTCCAAAGTCGCCGTGACAGGAGGCGCACCGCTCCGAATAAAGTTCCTCGCCTTGCAGCACCGTGCCTTTTCCCTTGGGAAGCCCTTGGCCGTCTGGCCGCACGTCGATGTCCCAAGCGGCGATCTCCGCGGCGGTGGCAACGCGGCCGAGATTGAAGCGGCCGTGCCGGGGCGCGTCTGCGCTCTTCTTAATCGCTGTCGAGGGAACGGTTGTTCCGCGCTGTGCAGCCGATTTCTTGGGCTCGGCTGCGGACGCTGCGGCGGGCGCCTTGCCCGTCTGTGTGCCTGAGAACTGCTTGAGATAGGCGATCAAGTCTTCGCGCATCGTCTTGTTGCGAAGACCCGCGAACGCCATGCGTGTGCCCCTGATCATCCGGCGCGGGTTTTCAAGGTAGCGATGCATGGTCTCTTCATTCCAAACCAGACCATCGGCACCAGCTTTTTTCATACTTCTCGAATAGCTGCGAAAGCTGGCGAGCGTTCCGGCCTTGCGCCCGAATACCTCATTGAGATGCGGTCCGACCTTGTTTCTGGCGCCAGGACCAACCGCGTGACAGGCGCGGCAGCGCTTGAACTGCGATTGGCCTTCCATTGCATCTCCGGCCGCTGCGGGGTGGCCAAAGCCGGCCACGCCAACTATGAGCATTGCGGCGGCTGCGCTAGCTGATCTCAACATTCTCGACAACTCCCTCCGCGCTCACGGCCCAGGTCTGAATGCTATTGTTGTGATAGATCGAGTTTTCTCCGCGTGCTGCCCGCAGTGCATCTTTGGTCGGCTGCACGTAGCCGGTCTCGTCAATCGCACGCGATTGCAGCAGCAGATGATGCCCATCCCAATCGAACTCGTAGTAAAAGCGGTGCACCGCCTTTGACAACGACGGCGCATCCAGGCGCGCGGTGCGCCAGTTTCGCCCGCCGTCCAGCGAAACGTCGACGCGCTTGATCGTGCCTTGGCCGGACCACGCCAGCCCGGAGAGGACGGTCTGCCCCTTGCCATGGGTGATCGGGGCTTGGGGTGACGGATTGGTGATGACGGATTTGGTGTCCATCACCCAGGTGAACCGTCGTGCTTTGCCGCTGGCGAGCAGGTCGGTGTACTTGGAGGTCTCCTCACGGGCGTGCCATGGTTTGTCACCGACCTCGATCCGGCGCAGCCACTTAACCCAAAGATTACCTTCCCAGCCAGGGACGACCAACCGCAGCGGATAGCCTTGCTCCGGGCGCAGCGCTTCCCCGTTCATCTTGTAGGCCAGCAGACAGTCATCCAGCGCCTTTTCCAGCGGCAGGGATCGATTCATGGCCGCAGAATCGGCACCTTCCACCATCAGCCAGGAGGCGGACGACTTGAGACCCGCCTCCTGGAGTACCAGCTTCAACGGGACGCCCGTGTACATCACGCAGTGCACCATGCCATGAGTATACTGACAGCCATTAAGCTGTGCGCCGCGCCATTCCATGCCCGAATTGGCAGCGCACTCGAGAAAGTAGACACGGTTCTGGCGGGGAAAGCGCATGATGTCCTCTAAAGTGAAGACAAGTGGATTGTTGACCAGACCATTGATCATGAGCCGGTGCTGGGCCGGATTAATCTCGGCAATTCCCGCATGGTGGCGTTCAAAACATAACCCGTTCGGTGTGATGATCCCTTCCAGCGCATGCAGCGGCGTAAAGTTCACCGAAGCTTCGCGGGACGCGGTGAGCCATTCCACGTGGCGGCGGACGACGTTGGCTTCGAACCGCGAGGGTTGGCCATAGGGCTTAGCGTCCACGCCGGCACCCAAGGCGCGGCTCCAGGCCGGCAGCACGGTTATGGCCGGATCGCTTTTTCCGGCTGCCAACGCGCTGCTGGCGAGGCCCGAGGCGGCTAACCCGCCGCCTGCAAGACCGGCTCGCAAAAGCGATCGCCGCGTGGTCTTTTGCTCCGGCGTTTGGTCTAGCTCGGGCTCGGAGTCATGTGGGCGATCCTTCGCGCTCATCTGATTTCTCCGGTTTGGCATGCTCATCTAAGTGGTTCGAAGCGATGTGTCGAATATTATATTCGTAAAAACGAATGTGATGTCAACCATCTGCTTGATCGTTGACAGACGCCGCAGCGATCGGGTCAGGCCCTGATCTTGACCGATCGGCTTGGATCTAGGCGGATGACGGGTTTGGCGTTGAGATATTGCTCCACGACATCCCAAATGGGCGGCCCCTTGGTGTCCTTGTTGACGGATGCCCAGCCCGCGACCGTGTAGCGTTTGTCCGCTTCGACGGCGGCGCCGGTCTTGAGCAGGGTCATGTGGCTGATCCGCTGCTTCTCCGGCTTGTTCAAGTTGATCGTATAACCCAATCCACCGACCCGTACCATGTCGCCACCCTGCTGATAATATGGGTCCGGATTGAACAGATTGTCGGCAACGTCCTCCAATATGTCCTTCAGCATTTGACCGGTCATTGCGACACGATAGGCGGCCGGATAGGACATCGAGCAGGCATTATGCAGGTCCTCGACGGTAATGTTTTGGCCCGGCAACAAGGACGTCCCCCAACGGAAGCCGGGTGATAACGCGATCTCGGCATCACGCTGTGCGATGAGGGCATCACAGATGAGATCGTCGAACGTGCCGTTGAAGTTTCCGCGTCGGTAAAGCAGGCTTTCAGTTCGGCCCAGAACGCGCGCGAGTTCGTTTTCATATGGCTTGCGCAACTCGGCGATCAGCGACGCCATCTGTGCGTCAGGGGTTATCGCGTCGGAGAAAATCGGTATCAGTTTGAAGCGATAGCCGTTGAGCTTGCCGTTAGAGACGTCGAGATCGATGCGCGACAAGAACTTGCCATTCGAGCCGGAGCCGATGACCAGCGTCTTGCCGACGATCACGGGCTCGGGAAGCGCGTCGTGGGTGTGACCGGTGAGAATGACGTCGATGCCGGAGACCCGCGTTGCGATCTTGCGGTCGACATCGAAGCCATTGTGCGAAAGCAACACGACCAGTTCGGCACCGGCAGCGCGAGCGGCATCCACATTTTTCGCCAGCTCTTTTTCGCGAATGCCAAACGACCAGTTTGGAAACATCCAGCGTGGATTGGCGATCGGTGTATAGGGGAAAGCCTGCCCGATGACCGCAATTTTCGCGCCGCCACGCTCAAACATCTTGGTCGCTTCAAACGCGCGTTCGCCCCACTCGTTGTCGAAGATGTTGCCGCCGAGAAAAGCAAAAGGCAATTGCGAAATGATTTCCTCGACGCGATCGGCGCCCAGCGTAAACTCCCAGTGGCCGGTCATCGCATCGGGCTTGAGCGCATTCATGACGGAGACCATGTCGCCGCCCTTGGTGGCATGGGAGGTATAGCTGCCTTGCCAGGTGTCGCCGCCGTCCAGAAACAGCACTTGATCCGGCCGCTCCGACCTGATGCGCTTAAGCACGGTCGCCACGCGGTCCAGCCCGCCCATGCGCCCGTAGCTTTTGGCGAGCGCCGTGAAGTCTTGGTCGGTTAATGCATAGGCGTCTGGTGAGCCCGACTTAATGCGATAAAGTTTCAAAAAATCGGCGCCGGTGATGTGAGGAGGGCGGCCGGCGTTGTCGCCGACGCCGAGGTTCACGGACGGCTCTCGGTAATAGATCGGTCTCAGTTGGGCGTGGACATCGGTTATGTGCACAAGTGTTACGTTGCCAAACGGCTTAAAGTCCACGAGCTGGTCTTCGGTCAGGGCCTGTTGTGCGGCGAGCCGCGATATTGGCGTCGCGCCCGCCACGGCGGCGAGGGCAAGTCCTGCTGCCGTGAATTCCCGTCGGTTAAGTGTTGTTGCCATCTCGATACCTAAGTGATGCCGCACGTTGAATTCGGCGACGTTGATTGACGTGGTGGGGCAGCGCTCAGCCAACCTATGCTGACTGACCAGCTGCCTTGGCGGATGCCATCGCGGATAATCATGCTCGGTGACGCCGAACGCGAGACCGCCGGCCGCCATCGAAACATGAACCTGGGTCTAAATCGTCCCGCGTCTATTGGCGCAGGGACGGTGATTCAATGGCTAGGCCGGCGCCGCGCGAGGCGAGATAGGCCTCAAGTGCTACAAACTCGTCGCTGCCACGCTTATAAGGCTGCGCTCGTATATTCTTCATGCATCCGGAAAAGCGGCGATGCATCGAACCGATCTTGCGCCACTTTAACCGGTAAGTGGGAAATCCGTTGATATGGCCCTGGCTGAGATGGTCGGCGCGAATCATTTGCCCGTTGTAATTCTCGTGACAGCCTGCGCAGGCCATCTCAAGTTGGCCGACCGGCGTGTAGTAGATCTTCTTGCCTTTTTCGATCCATTGCTTGATCGGGCCGTCGACGTTGATGTTCATCGGCATGCCGCGCGATTGCAGGCCGATAAAGGCCGCCATTCCCAGCATTTCATTGGATTCCCATTTCCACGCCTTGGCACCCATGCGCTCGGTGCGGCATTGATTGACGAGGTGCTGTAAGGATACGGGCTTGTTCTTTTTCGCGTCCCATTTCGGCAGCCGAGCCCTGACGCCTTTCATGGATTCGGCCGCATCATCGTGGCATGAAGCACAAGATTTGCCGGCGCTTCCGTCCAGCTCGGTCCACAACGCCTCGCCTTGCTCGACCGCAAGCATCGCAGGATTGCCGAAATCGTCCATTGCCAGCTCGCGCGTCTCTTTGGAGCGATAGTGCCATCCGGAGATCAGCTTGTCTCCAAGCGGGTGGCCCATCGACGCATCGACGATTGTCTTTAACTGTTTTCCATCAACGACAAACTTGGCTTTTAGGTCCGGCTCGCTCCGCAGCGTGCCGACCCCGGCGCTCAGGCCAACCATCAACGTTCCGGCGGCGATGAGTGTTCGCGTCATTTATCTCCCTCCCCAGCCGCGGATTAGTCCGCGCCTGAGCCAATGTCATCGGATCACGGTCACAGCCACAGTCATAGGCGCATCCGCGCCGGCCGCGATCACGTCACCTTGATGGATTTGCTGGCCTGATAAACGCTGCCATTGTCGTCGAACCACTTGAATGTGAACTTGCCGCTCTCGGGTACCTTCACCTTGAACTGGAGATACGGATTGTTCGAGACGGCAGGTTCCAGATCGCACGAGAACACGACTTTGCCGTTGAACTCGCACACGAACTTATTGATGATTTGACGCGGAATGACCTTGCCATCCCGGCCTTTGCGTTGACCCGATTCCATCTTGTGGCTGATCAGGGTTTTGATAGTGATGATTTCGTCCTTTTGCGCCGACCGCGGCACTTTGAGTCTCGGCCTAGCCATGACTTGGTCTCCTCGCCCGATTATCCGCCGCAGCCGCCGATCGTCACTTTGACCAGCTTCTCGGCCATGAACAAACCGCCATCGCTGGTTTTGGCGACGGCGATCACGTTTTGCGTCTTGGCCAGACGAATTCTTGTCGAGGCTTCCGCCAGCCCGCTCATCGGCGAGAACCTGAAGGTGATGACACCGGCGCGCGGATTGCCGTCGGCGAGGATCATGACGTCGGTGACATGCGAGGTCTCCGACATCGGGCTGTCGACGCTGACGCTGATCGGTACGGTATTGCCGTTCTCGGCGATCTCCGGGGCACTCAAAGTCACTTTGCCTTTTTGCGGCGACTTGCCACCGGAGAAGGCGGCGATCAGCTGGTCGACCTCATTTTCCTTGGCCACCGCCGCAGGCAAACCGAGCGCTGTCGTTGCCATGGCGCTCGCGCCGAATGCGAGCGCATCACGCCGTGTTATGTGCATGGTGTTCTCCCTTGCTGGCCGGAATTTCGTGTTCATTGCGGATCTTTCAGGTTGGACAGGTATGCCACGACATCTTCCACCTGCTGCGCGCTCAGGATGGTTTTACCCTTAAATGCCCTGGCCGTGCGCGCAGCGTCCCCGTTCCGGTAAAAAGCCGGCATCAGCGTGTCCGGCCCGAACACCTGCTTGGAATTGGCCACAATCGCGCGCAGTTGCGGCACCGTCCAACGGCTGCCCGCGCCATCCAACGGGGGGCCGACCTCACCGTGGAACAACTGATCGTTCATCATTGAGTTCTTATGGCAAGCAAGGCAATTTCCCAGCTGGCGGTTGATGATCCATTTGCGCCCCGCGACCGGGTCGCCGGAGCTGCCGGTCAGTGACTTGGCGATTTCATTCTCCACGAACTTCACCTGTCCCGGGGTGACCGGCTCGGCGGCCGATGCCGGCCCGAGCCATAGCGCCCCCGCCAGGCAAGCGGTGAATGCTCGTCCATTGCGCATCTATCGTCCTCCCCTTGCAGAACTTTTGGCCTGATAAGCCTTGTTCGGCTGAGCCTTGTTCGGCGGCGGCGTGTCAAGGCAACGACAGCGCAATCCGTGATACGACCAGCTGAAGTCACAACCCTACCAGCAAGCAAACGCGTGGATCAATGCAAAAATTCATTTTTGTCTATATGTAGCTTGCCGGCTGCCTCGCGCGCTCCACTCCTGTGATCACGGCTTATTTTTTGGCTTTGAGCGCGGCCCCGAGCTTGCGGGCGTGGTACTTCTGAAAGTGCTCTTGACGTTCATAGCCTTTCTCTTTAACCCATTGAAACATATGAAGAAAAGTCCATTTCTGAAAGACGCCAGGCATCTTGGCGACGGCGGCCTGCGCGACGGTGACGCCCTCGGGCGCTTGCTCCGGCATGAATAGAATGGACGGCGTGAAAACGATGCCCCACCGGCGTGCCGCGGTCCGCTCGGTCAATGACTTGCCATCGAAATCTGTGACGTCCTCGTCGCCGAACATGTTGAACTGAACGACCATAAAATTAGCCTTGATGTAGCTGCGAATGTCCTCGTCGGCAAGCAACACCTCGTGCATCTTCTTGCAGTAAATGCAGCCCCTTTGCTCGAAGATCAGCACCAGCCGCTTGCCTTCCTTGCGTGCCGTTTCCACATCCTCGGCGACGTCTTTGAACGTGACGGAGAACCAGGGCTGCTTGTGCAGGCCATCAAGGCCGATTTCAGCGGTGGCCTGCCCGATCGCGAGGCCGAGAAACGCGAACAGCGCGATTGCAAGTCTCATCATCTGTGTTCTCCTGAACGATGCATTGGTAAAGTGTGGGTTATCCGATTGATCCAAGCGACGGGAAAACCTGCAATAGCCAGTACGCCATGTTCGACATTTGACCGGTCATGAACAGCACGCCCGTCACCACGAGGAGCCCGCCCATCACCTTTTCAATCGTGCCGAAGTGCGCCTTGAGTGGGCGTAGCATGCGCAAGAATGGACCGGCGAATAGGGCGGCTATCAGAAACGGAATTCCGATGCCGAGCGCGTAGGTGAACAGCAATTTAGCGCCTTGCCACGCCGTGTCCTCAGCGCCGGCGAGGAACAGAATGGCGGCCAGCACCGGCCCGACACACGGCGTCCATCCGAACGCAAAAGCCAGTCCGACTATGTAGCCGCCCAAGAGACCCGGCGGCTTCTTGTCCACATGAAAGCGCTTATCTGTGTACAGCCAATTTATTTTCAGAAGGCCAAGAAAGTGCAGCCCCAACACCGCGATGACGACGCCCGCGATCACCGCAAGCACGTCGAGATACCGCGTGACGGTCTGGCCGATGATGCTGGCCGTCGCCCCGAGCGCCACGAACACGGTGGTGAAGCCGAGCACGAAGGCTAAAGCGGTGGCGAAAATCGAGAAGCCGGCGCGTCGCTTGTCGTCGGTCAACTCCTCAAACGACACGCCGGCCAGAAAGCACAAGTACGGTGGTACCAGCGGCAGCACACAGGGCGATAGGAACGATAGGAGTCCCGCGACCAGCGCGCCAGATAATGTAAGGTCAAACTCCATGCTTCGACTGTGCGCTCCGTCGCGGGCTTGGCGTCAGGGCTTCATCACATTCGATTTATCCTATATGATGATCGTCGACGGCAAGCCAAATCGTTGCGCCGCCAGCGCGGTGGCCACGGGGTGATGCTTAGGTGGATCAATGCTCACAGCGATGACAACGGGCTTCTCCCTGCTGGCCGTGCTGCTTGCCGTGCTGTGCGGTGGGACAAGCGCTGCCACTGCCGCGCAGCTGATTATGCTCGAGGAGGCGGGCTGCCCATGGTGTGAGATGTGGGACAGGGAAATCGGTCCCATTTATCCGAAAACCGAGGAAGGAAAACGTGCCCCTTTGCGACGCTTGGACATTCATTCCAGATTGCCGGCCGAATTGGCCTTCCTCGACAAAGGGGGCTACACGCCAACCTTTATCTTGGTGGATAACGGCCGGGAGATCGGTCGTATTCGGGGTTATCCGGGCGAAGATTTTTTTTGGGGCTTGCTCGGCAAACTGATCGATAAGTTGCCGGCGGATCGGGGCTTGAAGACGATCAATTAGCGCAAGCTGCAAGGACGGCCGACGTGCCTCTACCAGGCTCATCTATGTTTGAACAATGGGCGGATTTCGATGAGATGGCCGAGAACGCAACACAGGCGACGGCCGTCCTTAAGGCGATGGGCCACGAGGGCCGCTTGATGATCTTGTGCTAACTGGCAAGCGGCAAAAAATCGGTGACGGAGCTGGAAAATCCGTGGTCGTTGCGTCAGCCGGCGGTCTCCCAACAATTGGCCAGATTACGCGCCGACCGCGTGAATGGAGACGAACGCGACGGCAAAGCGATTTACTAGATCATCGCGCCTTTAATCGGGATCGTTCCGATTCCGATCAAAGGCAGGTTGCTCTAGCGATTTCTGACCCACGCGTCTTGCTGATGATGAAAGTGGTGTACGATCTGTTCCGCGCCAAACAGTGACGCGTGCCGCTGCCTAAGGCGTGTCAGAGCGGGCTGGAACTATCCCGCTCCGCCGCCCGGTTCCTCCACTGGGCCACCCATTGGCACGCTTGTGTGGTAGGCCGGGCGGCGAGCCGGCCGGCGCGGCTGATCCGCCTACGGCGGACATGCCTACATCATTTCCGGCTTGGGCGGATCAGCTTTGCCCGGTCATTCAGGATGGTTCCTGCTGACACCGGAACCTGCTAACGGCCGTGCTGTCGCTCGGCGATGTTGAGCGACAATTTGCCGCAACGGGCGGAAAGCGTTATCCCGACGGATGCGATCTGCGATGCCATCGAACGACGCGATGGCCCTGCACCCGCGCGCTGATTCGAGGGCAGCTGGATCCGACCCGATTTATCCGACCAGTGAACGGCACCGGCCCTTTGGTCCGGTTGAATAAAGACTCGCTGTTGCCGCCTCGACATTCTGCTCGGGCGCGGCCGGTGGAGGTGCAGCCGGCACCCATCTCCGGCGTTGCGGCACAGTCTCGACGCCGGGAGCGCTGATGTTGATTTGATTGGAAACCAGCCTGTTAATGCGTGCACGAAAATGAGATGCTCCGCTTGCAGGACTCACGGCCGGTGCTCGATTTGAGGGCAGCTGAGAATGTGGAGGAGCGCCATGGACGAGTTGCCAGCGGCGACCGTCGTCGCGCTTGCGGGCGGAGCGGGCGGGCTCGCGCTGGGATTGGCGGCGAGGTTGGGCCGGTTCTGCACCCTGGCGGCGATCGAGGACTCGCTTTATGGCGGCGATCGGCGTCGGCTGAGGATGTGGGCGCTGGCCATGGCCGTGGCAATTGTCGGCGTCGGCCTCACGGGCGGGCTTGGCCTAGTCGACTACTCGAATTCCGTCTACCACCAGCTTCCGATCAATGTGGCGGCCTGGACGATTGGCGGGTTGTTGTTCGGCGTCGGTATGGCTTTTTGCGGCACTTGCGCATTCGGCACCTTGATCCGAATGGGCGGTGGAGATCTCCGGGCCTTCTGTGACTTTCTGGTGTTGGGGATCTCCGCCTACATGGCCGTCGCGGGGCCGACGGCGCTGTTGCGCCAAGCTGTGCTTGATCCGCTGGCAGCTCCAGCTTCGTTCGGGGCCAGTCGGTCGTTGATCGACTTGGCGGGCGGGCGGACGAGCGGCTATGCAACCCTGGTGGCGTTGGCGGTCGCCATGCTGTTGGCCGGGTGGTGTTTGACCTCCCGCCGATTTCGCACGTCTCGGGCCAATCTATCATGGGGCGTCTTTGTCGGCTTGGTGATCGCCTTTGGCTGGCTGATGACGGGTTGGTATGCGGCCGACTCGTTCGAGCCGAAACCGGCCCGGTCCTTCACGTTTTCACTGCCGCTTGGCCAGGTTTTGATCTACCTGATGACGATGAGTGGTTCGGTCATCACGTTTTCGATTGGATCAACACTGGGGGTGATCGTCGGTTCGTTCATCGGCTCGCTGATCAGGCGCGAATTCCGCTGGGAGGCCGCCGACGACGCACGTGAGATGCGCCGGCATGTCGTCGGCGCGTTTTTGATGGGCACCGGCGGGGTTTACGCAGGTGGCTGTACGGTTGGTCAGGGATTGTCGGCCGTGTCGATCTTGGCCTATTCAGCCCCGGTGGTGCTGGCGTCGATTTGGCTCGGCGCTTGGCTCGGGTTGACCCATCTTATGGAAGGTTCCGTGATTGGAACGCTGCGCTCGCTGCTCGGTGCGACGCAGCGAACGTGAAGGCTCAACAGCGATGTGTGTCTGCGACCTGCCAAGCCGAGAATGCGGCGCGCTAAAACGGCTGTCCGCCCGGCGCGTTGAGTGCCATGCTCCCAGATCATCGCGCCTTAAATCGGAACCGCAACGCCGGTTCCAATTGCGCCGGTTCCGATTTAAGGCGCAAAGATGATCGCTCTTAAAGTGGTGAGCAACTTTCTGCCTTTAATCGGGATCGTTCCGATTCCGATCAAAGGCAGGTTGCTCTAGCCATGACTCCGTAGGCTGCCCTTGGCTGCGGTCGTCATTGTCCGTCCATCCCGGCTCCGACTTCGAGCGACCGCCTACCAGACGGCCATGATCCATATCAGTTCCGCCCTAGGCGGAACCGCCCTGCCGGTCCGCTGCTGCACCCGGCCGCCGACTGGTCCGATGATCTAGCGCGGCTTTCTCGCGTAGATGATTTCGAGCTGTTTCCATCGGCGTCCGTCACGGCCGGTCGCATAGGCCGTCACCGTATGCTGCTGGGGGGACTCTATCCTTAGCTCGGTTGCGTTTAAGATGATGGCTCCGGTGACCGGATCGGTGTCGCGACCTGAGGTGCGGATGACCTTTGAAGCAGGATCATAGCGGCCGCGTTCGATGAACAGGCCTGTGGCAGCGTTGGTCATCAAGACATGCTCGTAAAGCTGCGTGAGGCGATTGAATCCGATGAAGCCACGGCTCTGAAAACGCCCATTGTTTTGAGTCTTGTTTTGGGCCTGTTCCTCCAAGAAGTGGCCGTCCAACGTCCACCTCTTGATTGCCCTACCTGTGAGCTCGATCGGTTTGGCATCAGGCCCCGGCCAGTTCTTGATTTTGGTTGTCCACGTTCCAACCAACGCATTGAGCCGTTTATGCTCGATCCCTGGCACGCGAAGTGTGGCCAGCCAGCGATCAAGGCGTTGAGCGTTACCCGGTTGCGGGGAGCGCTCCTGGGCCATTGCCCGAGGGGCCAACGGTGCAATCGCCGACGGGCTCACAGCGGCCAGATGAGCGAGCACGATGCCTGCCAGTGCGAAGGACGAATTGCGTTTGACGGTCATAAGTGCACGCTCAATCCGTTACTGCAACTGTTCGCCGTTTCGAATGTTCACCCGGGCGAAGTTCGAACAGGCTCCTCGCGCCATCGGTGCCTGGTGGGCTGTCGTTCGTCACCACGCCCTTGTTTGCCGGCTGTTGGCCGCGATAGCAAGGTCGAACGCATCGCCCCTGCGGTTGCCTAACCGGCGGTCGCTAGATCATCGCGCCTTAAATCGGAACCGCAACGCCGGTTCCGATTTAAGGCAGGTTGCTCTAGGCTGGCGGACGCCAAAATTTTACGGTCGCGACAGCTGCGAGCCGTCGTCGGCTACAAACTGAGGTTGAGCTACCCCGCGCGCCCATCCGGCCACCCTACGGCACGCTTGCGCGGGTGGCCGGACCCGGGAGGGGCCGGCTGGGCGCTTTGGCCCAAGGTGGACATGATCAAGCGGGCATCCGAGCAGTTGTGGTGGTGCTCATCGATTGAGAGCGCTAGCGTCGATCTCAGTGGCAACGCTTGCAGGCCTGGGTGCCGCCGGACAGAATAGTTCGGTTCGCAAGACGATCTGCCACGCGATCACGCCAACGCTGGCCGCGTTGCGGGCGGCGGACTGGAGCAACCTGCCTTTAATCGGAATCGGAACGATCCCGATTAAAGGCGCGATGATCTAGGCAGAACAAGCGCACTAGGGAGAATATCATGTCACGTGCTCAGCCATTGGTTGGTTGTCTCGCTGCACTTGTGGCGGCGGCTGCCGGCGTCACCGGTGCCGCCGCTCAGCAGACCATCAAACTGACGGTTATCTCAGGCCATCCGCCGGCGACTCCGGGCGTCGCCAATCTGCAGAAGGTGATGATCCCCGAGATCGATAAATTTCTCAAAGAGGACGGGAACGCCTACAAGATCGATTGGACGCTTGCGCTCGGCGGTACGGTGGCCAAGCCGCCGGCGGTGTTTGAGGCGATCGAAAGTGGCATCGGAGATATCGGCTACGTGCCCGCACTGTTCGAGGCGGACAAGCTGCCGCTTGAGCAAGTCACCTACGTGACGCCGTTCGGCAGCACCGATGTGAGCAAGGTGATCAAAGTGATCGAGGCCCTGCGGACCAAAATCCCGGCAATGAACCAAGCCTTCCTCAAGCATAAGCAGATGTGGCTCGCCGGCATCGGGATCGACAACTACCAGTTCGTGTCGAAGCAGCCGATCAAGGCCGTCGCCGATCTGAGCGGCGTGAAACTTGGTGCGCCGGGCCTGTCCGCCAACTGGATCAAGAATACCGGTGCGGTGGCCGTTTCCGGCAACTTGACCCTCTACTTCAACTCGCTTCGGACCGGCGTCTATGACGGGATCATCGTATTTGGCTCCGCCATCAAGTCGTACCGGTTCCACGAGGTCGCGCCCTATATCAACAAGGTCGATCTGGGCGCGACGTACGCATCGGCCGTGACCATCAATAAGCGCCGCTACGACCGGCTGCCGGACCCTGTCAAGAAGGCGATCCTGAAGGCGGCGGACGTCTACCAGGTCGCCGTCAACCGTGATTACGCCAAGGCCGGCGACAACGCGATCGCGGTGGCAACGCGGGAGGGGGCGAAGGTGGTCTCCTGGAGCGAAGCCGAGCGCCAAAAGCTTGCTAAAACGATCCCGAACTTCGCCAAGGTATGGGCTGCCAATGCCGACAGGCGCGGCCTGCCAGGGAGCAAAGTTCTGAAGACCTACATGGAGCTGAGCCGTCAGGCCGGCATCAAGCATGCCCGCGCTTGGGATCAAGAATGAGCCAGCGTGCCGCGGATAGGCAACACGAACCACACGGACAGCTTGCGCGCTGGTTGCTCAACGTCATGCGGCCGATTTCGGCCGCAGCCAGCATCGCCGGAACCCTGTGGATCTTTGCCATTATGGCGATCATCAATGCCGACGTCATCGGCCGCCAGGCCTTCAACCATCCGGTGCCTGGCGTTCCGGAGATCGTGTCGCAATCAATCGTCGGCATTGTTTTTCTGCAATTGTCCGAAGCCCAGAGGCGTGGGCGGATGATCAGATCCGATGTGATATTGTCGCGGATTTATGCAGCCAACCCAGTATTCGGGCAACTCATTTTATCCATACACAATCTGGCCGGTGCGGTTTTGATGGGTTTGATCTGCTATTTCACGGTGCCGCGTCTGGTTAATGCCTACGTCAACGAGGAATACGTTGGCACGCTTGGGACCTTTACGTTTCCACTTTGGCCGATTGCAGCGATCATCGTGGTGGCGTCAGGTTTGTCCACCGTCTACTACCTCGTTTTCATGGCCTATCCGCGTTACGCCAGCCGCATTGAGCTCGGTGGGGGCGACCATGAGTAACGCGATGATCGGATTAACGTCGATTGCCTTCATGCTGGCGCTGATTCAGTTCGGCATGCACATATCGATCGCGCTGATGATCCTGTCATTCGTGGGCGTCTGGTTAATCCGAGGCGATTTCGTGATCGCAGGGGATATGCTTTCGCTGTCCGCGATGGAAAGCATCGCCTACTACACTTTCGGTGTCATTCCACTGTTCGTTTTGATGGGCCTATTGGTCGATGTGTCGAGGATCGGGCGCGATACGTTCGACGTCGCGGCATCGGCGATGCGCCGGGTCAAGGGCGGGCTCGGCATGGCAACGGTCTGCGCTAACGCGATGTTCGCCGCCGTCAATGGTACGAGCATTGCCTCGGCGTCCTTGTTCACCAAAGTGGCCGTGCCAGAAATGATGCGGCTGGGCTATACGCCGCGCTTCAGCGTCGGCGTGGTCGCGGGATCTTCCATTCTCGGAATGCTGATTCCGCCGAGCCTGTTGCTGATTTTGTTCGGGATCATCACCGAATCCTCGATCGGTCAATTGTTCACCGGTGGAATTCTGCCGGGGCTGTTGATGTCGTGCGCGTTCATGGCGCTGATCGCGCTGTTGATTTGGTTTGCACCAAAGTTCGTATTCGCCGACGGTCAGGGTTCGGCCGAACCGGCGCGGTTTTCGTTGGGCGATCAGCTGGTGATGGTGCTGCCCGTTATCTTGCTGATCGTGTTGGTGCTTGGCGGGATCTATGGCGGGGTGTTCACTCCGACGGAGGCCGGCGCCGTGGGGGCGATGGGTGCGCTGGTGCTCGCGCTGGCCAAGCGCGCGCTGAACTGGCGCGCCTTTTGGGATACGCTGCTGGAGACCGGACGGGTCACCGCCTCGCTCTCGATGCTGCTGGTCGGCGCCCATCTTTATGCCAACATGCTGGCGCTGTCCGGTTTACCCAATCATCTGGGTGATTGGATGAACGAAAGCGGACTTGGCTTTTATCAGCTGTTGACGCTGTACCTGCTGCTGGTCCTGCTGATGGGGACGATACTGGATTCAGCGTCGATCATGCTGATCGTCATCCCCTTGATTTTGCCGACGGTTCAGGCGCAGAACATCGATCTGGTCTGGTTCGGGATCATTACGGTGGTGGCGGTCGAGGTTGGACTGTTAACGCCACCGCTCGGTGTTGCGTGCTTTGCCATTCGCTCTAACCTTCAGGATTCACGCATCGGCTTGATGGACATCTTCATCGGCGCTGCACCGTTCGCGGTTACCATGGTGCTGGTGTTGATCGTGTTGGTGATGTTCCCGCAGATTGTCACGGTTTTGCTGTGAGGTCGCCGGAACACAGGTTTCTAAGCAACGGTATTGAGACATGGGCCGCCGCTTGATTGATATTTCTGTCGCATTGCGTGCCGACATAAGCTCGGATCCGCCGGGGAGTCTGCCCGAGATCACCTACATCGATCACCAGGCGGGGCTGGAACGGCTGCGGCGACACTTTCCGGGCCTTCATCAGAACGATCTGCCGGATGGCGAGGCTTGGGCCGTTGAGCGGTGCCAGATCACCACACACAACGGGACCCATCTCGATGCGCCCTGGCATTTCGCCACCACCCAAGACCGCGGCAAGCCGGCCATGACGATCGATGAAGTGCCGCTTGAGTGGTGTTTCCAGCCGGGCGTGAAACTTGATTTCCGCCATTTCGATGACGGCTATGTGGTGACCGCAGCCGACGTTCAATCGGAGCTAGCTAGGATCGGGCATGAGCTGAAGCCGCTGGAAATCGTGGTCGTCAACACGTCGGCCGGAGAGCGCTACGGGCAGCAAGATTATGTGGTCTCCGGTTGCGGCATGGGTCGAGAGGCGACGCTCTACCTCACCTCGCGTGGCGTTCGGGTGACCGGGACCGACGCTTGGTCTTGGGACGCGCCCTTCGTGCACACGGCAGCCAGATATGCTGCCAGCCAGGACCCCAGTATCATTTGGGAAGGACATAAGGCCGGTCGCGAAATCGGCTACTGCCATATGGAAAAACTGCACAGCCTTGAACAGTTGCCGGCGAAGGGATTCCTCATCTCGTGTTTCCCGGTCAAGGTTCACCGCGGTTCCGCCGGTTGGACCCGGGCGGTTGCCATTTTGGACGATTGATAAGGCTGACGCGCGCGCGTGCGCCGCGGCATTGGCGGAAAATCATTCTCGTGCGCTCGGAGAAACAGCGATAGATTGCTGGCAGCATCGTCGCGTTCGCGTCAATCACGCTTGCAGATGCAGAGACCGGCCATGAGCTCCACCATCCTCACTGCGGGCGCGGTGACGCTTGCCCAACTGCGAGACATCTACCTTGAAATGCCATCGGTTCGCCTCGATCGCGGATGTCGTCCGGCCGTGGAGGCGGCGGCACGTTGGGTCGATGCGGCTGCGCGCGGCGACGCGGTTGTCTATGGCATCAATACCGGCTTCGGCAAGCTGGCCAACGTCAAGATTGGCGTTGCGGACACCGCCAAGCTCCAGCGCAACCTCATTCTGTCCCATTGCAGCGGCGTCGGCGAAAAAACCGAGCCGCAAATCACCCGCCTGATGATGGTGTTGAAGTTGCTGTCGCTCGGCCGCGGCGCCTCCGGCGTACGCTGGGCCTTGATCGAATTGATCGAAGGGATGCTCCAACAACAGGTGATTCCGGTCATTCCGACCCAGGGTTCGGTGGGGGCTTCGGGTGATCTGGCGCCGCTTGCTCATATGGCGGCGGTGATGATCGCAGAGGGCAGGGCCGAGTTCCAAGGCGTGGAAATGGCGGGCGCGGAGGCGCTCAAAGCGGCCGGTCTGACACCGGTGGAGCTGGTCGCCAAAGAAGGTTTGGCGCTGATCAACGGCACCCAATACTGTTGCGCTAACGCATTGGCGGCACTGTTCGACGCTTTCCAAGCGGCCGAAGCGAGCCTCGTGACCAGTGCCCTGTCGACCGACGCCATTATGGGGTCCACCACACCATTGCGACCGGAGATCCATGCGCTTCGCGGTCAACCTGGGCAGATCGAGGTGGCCGCGGTTTGCCGCGATCTGCTGGCGGGCTCCGAGATCCGCGAAAGCCATCGAGACGGCGATAGCCGCGTACAAGACCCCTATTGCATCCGCTGCCAGCCGCAGGTCACAGGTGCCTGCGTCGACCTGCTGCGACAAGCGGGCCGGACGCTTGAGATCGAAGCCAACGCCGTGACCGACAATCCGCTGGTTGTGGCAGACACGGGCGCGATTATCTCCGGCGGCAATTTTCATGCGCAATCCGTTGCCTTCGCGGCGGATCAAATTGCCCTCGCCGTCGCCGAGATCGGTTCGATCGCGCAAAGGCGGGTGGCGCTGATGGTCGATCCGGCGCTGTCCTTCGACCTTCCGCCGTTTCTAACGCCGGATGCAGGGCTCAATTCCGGCTACATGATCGCGGAGGTGACGGCCGCAGCGTTGATGGGCGAGAACAAGCATCTGGCTCATCCGTGCTCAACCGATTCCACACCCACCAGCGCGAATCAGGAAGATCACGTGTCGATGGCTGCGCATGCGGCGCGGCGGTTGAGGCGAATGAATGCCAATCTGGTGCAGATATTGGCGATTGAGCTGTTGTGCGCCGTGCAGGGGATCGAGTTTCGGTTGCCGCTAGAGACGAGCGAATCGCTGCGGAACGTGGTGGCCCGGGTGCGGCGCGAGGTTCCGCGGCTGCAGGCCGATCGCTATCTCGCGCCTGAGTTGGAACGCGCCGCCCGGCTGATCGCAAACGGTGAGATCGTGAAGGTGGTCAGTGCGGTGGCGCTGTTGCCGCTTGCGGGACAACCAAATCGGTGACGGATCGCCTCTAGATCATCGCGCCTTAAATCGGAACCGCAACGCCGATTCCAATTGCGCCGGTTCCGATTTAAGGCGCAAAGATGATCGCTCTTAAAGTGGTGAGCAACTTTCTGCCTTTAATCGGAATCGGAACGATCCCGATTTAAGGCGCGATGATCTAGGAGGCTTATGGAGCGTTTCAGATTGAGCTGGAACCGGGCGGGGGGAGCGGGCCGGTATAGCGATCATGCCTAAGGCGGACATGATTTGGATCATCGCTGTTAAGGATGAGAGCAACTGTTCCGTGCTTCATCGGGATCGTCTCGATTGCGCTGAAACGGAGTTCGCTCGAAGTGACGCAAGGCACGCGCGATAGCGTTGCTCGACGGCGCCGCGAGCGATGTGTCTGCCAGCTTGCACCTGGTGGCGACCGGCCGACCAAACATCGCTCACCAATTGGTCATCGCCGCTGAAGATCCAAGCGTCGAGACAGTCGTCGCCCGAGCAGCCAGCGAGTGTGAGCGAGCGTTGGTCAAGGGTGAGCAAATCGGCCCATCTTCCCGCAGCTATCGCCCCTGAGCTGCGCGCCAGCGCCTGACTTCCGGCCTGCAAGATCATCTCGTACATGGCCCGGCCGGTCGACCGATCGCCTTGCGCGAGCACGGCGCGTTGATGGTGGCGATAGCGCTGCGAGTATTCCAGCGTTCTCAATTCCTCGCTCAGGGCGATACGAACATTGCAATCTGAGCCGATGCCATAGCGTCCGCCGGCGGCGGTAAAACGCGCCGCGTCGAAGATGCCATCGCCCAGGTTGGCTTCGGTCATGGGGCAAAGGCCTGCGACGGCACCGGTTTGGGCCAAGCCTTCGGTCTCCGCCGGCGTCATGTGCGTGGCATGAATCGCTGTCCAACGAGCGTTGACGTCGGTGTGAGACAACAGCCAGGCCACGGGTCGGGCGCCGTAGGCGACCTCGATCTCTGCAACCTCGCGCAGCTGCTCGGCAATATGAATGTGAATGGGCCCGCTTGTGAGGTTTGAAACCTGGTCCAGCAGGTGCGGGGGGACAGCGCGCAGGCTATGCGGTGCAACGCCCATGGTGCAATCTGCCGGCAATCCAGCGAGGCCGGCTCTGGCGGCGTCCAAGAGCGCCTCGAAACTGTTCAAATCGTTGCCAAAACGCAGTTGGCCGCCGGTAAGCGGCCGGCCATCCACGCCGCCCTGGGCATAAAGAACCGGCAAGTGCGTTAGCCCAATGCCGGTTTGTGCCGCCGCTGCGAAGATGCTGACCGAGGTTTGCGCCGGATTTTGATAGCGGTTGCCGCCGACGTCGTGGTGCACATAATGAAACTCCCCGACGCTGGCATATCCAGCCTCCAACATCTCGACATAGACCAACGCGGCGACGGCCTCGATCTGGCTCGGATCCATCTGGTTCAAGAACTGGTACATGACGTCGCGCCAGGTCCAGAAACTGTCGTGCGCGGTTGGGCCGCGCGCTTCGGTGATGCCGGCCATGGCGCGTTGAAAGGCGTGGCTATGCAGATTGGCGGGGGCGGGGAGCAGCAGGCGATCGGTGAGCATGTGATCGTCAGCTTGCGCCACGGCGGCGGGTTCGACGGTGGCGATTTTGCCATCGCGATCAACACTGACGCGGACGTTGTCTGACCAGCCATCCGGCAGGAGGGCGGTGGGTGCGAACAGCGAGGCCATCGCAGATCCTTTCAACTTGACAGAAAATTTGTGCATCCATAAGACCCGTTAGTCCAGCCGCGCTCCAATCGCGGGAGTTGATCATGCCGCTTGTTCTATCCAACGTGACACTTGCAACAATGGCGGCAGGTGCGCGGCCCTACGGACTGATCGAGCAGGCGTCGATCGTGATCGAGGGCGACAAGATTGCCTGGGTTGGTCCGAGCGCTGATATGCCAGCGGCGTATTCTGACGGGCCGCATGAGGATCTCGCTGGCCGGTTGGTCACACCGGCTTTGATCGATTGCCATACGCATCTGGTGTTCGGTGGCAATCGGGCACGTGAGTTCGAGCTGCGTTTGCAGGGTGCATCCTATGAGGAAATTGCTCGTGCCGGCGGCGGCATCCGCTCGACCGTGCAGCACACCCGCGCTGCTTCCAAGGAACAGCTGACGAGCGATGCTCTTACGCGCCTCGACAGCCTGATCGAAGAGGGCGCAGGCACCGTCGAGATCAAATCGGGCTATGGCCTTGATCTGGACACCGAGATCAAGACGTTGCAGGTCGCTCGGGAGCTGGCGGAGAAACGAAACGTTCGAATCAAGACCTCGTTTCTTGGGGCGCATGCGGTGCCTCCGGAGTACGAAGGTCGACCCGACGACTACATCGGCTTGGTTTGCGAAGAGATGTTGCCGGAGGTTCAGCGCAGAGGATTGGCCGACGCGGTCGATGGCTTTTGTGAGGGAATTGCGTTCTCGCCTGATCAAATCGCGCGCGTGTTTGCGAAGGCAAAGCAATGCAGCCTGCCGATCAAATTGCACGCGGAGCAGTTGTCGGATCTCGGCGGAGCCGCCATGGCGGCACGGGCGGGCGCGATGTCCGTCGATCACCTGGAGTATCTCAATTTGAAGGATGTCGACGTCGTGGCCCAATGCGGGACTGTGGCTGTGCTGCTTCCCGGCGCCTTCTACACGTTACGCGAGACGCAATTGCCGCCCGTCGAAGCGTTGCGCGCCGCCAACGTGGCGATCGCCGTGGCGACCGACTGCAATCCGGGCTCGTCGCCGTTAGCCTCATTGCTGCTGGCGATGAATATGGCTTGTACGTTATTTCGGCTGACGCCGGAGGAGGCGCTGGCGGGCGTTACCCGGACCGCGGCGCAGGCCCTTCGCATAGATCACGAGACGGGCACACTGGCGGCTGGGAAATCCGCCGACCTCGCCATTTGGGACGTCAAGGAGCCCGCCGAGCTCGCATACCGCATCGCCTTCAATCCATTGTATCGGCGGTACTGTCGGGGCCGTATATGAGCTTTGTCGAGATCACCAGAGGTTCTGGCGCCGTCGTTTTGGGCATGCCGCATGTGGGCACGACCGTTCCTGACGACATCTTCGCACGCCTCAACGAAATCGGTCGAGGGCTGAGCGATACCGATTGGCATATCGACAGGCTCTATGCTTCGTTGCTGCCCAGTGCAAGCATCGTGAAGGCGACGACCCACCGCTATGTGATCGACGTCAACCGAGACCCAGACGGTGTCAGCCTCTACCCGGGTCAGAATACGACCTCGCTTTGTCCGATGACGGATTTTGATGGCCAACCGCTGTGGCGGCCCGGTCAGGAACCAGAACCGGCGGACATCGAGGAGCGCCGGCAGACATATCACCGGCCCTATCACGCTGCGCTTGCCGAAATCTTGGAGGAAACGCGCGCGCGGCATGGGGTGGCCATCCTTTATGATTGCCACTCCATTCGGTCAAACATTCCATTCTTATTCGATGGTCTGCTGCCGAGCTTCAATGTCGGAACCAATTCTGGAAACAGTTGCGCGCTGCCGGTCGCGAAAACCATTGAGAGAGTCTGCCGGGATGCCGAACACTTCGACACGGCGATCGACGGCCGCTTCAAGGGTGGTTGGACAACCCGCCATTACGGCAATCCGTCCGCCGGCGTTCATGCGATTCAAATGGAGCTTGCGCAACGGACCTATATGGAGGAGCGAGCCCCCTGGTCATACCGCGCGGACCGCGCCGACCGCGTACGACCTTATCTTGCTCAAATGCTCGACGGTCTCAATGCGCTTGCTTTGTCTGGCGCGCTCAGTCCGTGATAGATGAGGTTCGCCATGACTGATCTCCGCAAGAATGCGCGTGTCGTCCGTGCACCCCACGGCAGCGATCTCAATTGTCGGAGCTGGCAGACGGAAGCGCCGTACCGCATGATCATGAATAATCTCGATCCGGACGTCGCGGAGAATCCTCAAGAACTCGTGGTCTACGGCGGGATGGGTCGGGCGGCGCGAACCTGGGCAGATTTCGACCAGATCATCGCCGCCCTCAAAACGCTAGGGAATGATCAAACATTGTTGGTGCAGTCCGGTAAGCCGGTGGGCGTTTTTAGAACCCACCCCGACGCGCCGAGGGTGCTGATCGCCAACTCAAACATCGTCCCGCATTGGGCCACGTGGCAACACTTTAATGAACTCGATCAGAAGGGCCTGATGATGTACGGCCAGATGACGGCCGGCTCGTGGATCTATATCGGATCGCAGGGCATTGTTCAGGGGACATACGAAACATTCGCCGAAGCGGGTCGGCAACACTACGAAGGCGATTTATCCGGACGCTGGATCTTAACATCGGGCCTTGGCGGCATGGGCGGGGCGCAGCCGCTCGCGGCAGTCATGGCCGGGGCGTGCTGCTTGGCGGTCGAGTGCGATCCCGAGCGCATCGAGGCGCGCTTGCGTACCAAGTATCTCGATGAGCAAACCGACAGCGCCGATGAGGCGCTTGCGATGATCGAGCGCTGGACCAAGGCTGGCGAAGCACGGTCGGTGGGATTGCTCGGCAACGCTGGCGATATCATTCCTGAGTTGTTCAACAAAGGTGTGCGGCCCGATATTTTGACCGATCAAACATCGGCCCACGATCCCATAAACGGCTATCTGCCGAAGGGGTGGACGTTGGCCGAATGGCGCGACAAACGGCAGAGCGACCCCAAAGCCGTCGACGCAGCGGCCAGGGCTTCGATGAAAGTTCACGTTGCCGCCATGGTGGACTTTTGGAACGCCGGTGTTCCGACCCTGGATTACGGCAATAACATTCGCCAGGTCGCGCTCGACGAAGGCTTGGAAACGGCATTCTCGTTTCCAGGTTTCGTGCCCGCATACGTGCGTCCCCTGTTTTGTCGCGGGATCGGCCCCTTCCGCTGGTGTGCTCTGTCGGGCGATCCGGAGGATATCTATAAGACCGATCGCAAGGTCAAAGAGCTGATTGCGGATGATCCGCATTTGCACAAATGGCTCGACATGGCGCGTGAGCGCATATCGTTTCAGGGATTGCCCGCGCGGATTTGCTGGGTTGGCTTGGGGCAGCGTCATCGGCTCGGGCTCGCCTTCAACGAGATGGTCAAGAGCGGCGAGGTATCAGCTCCGATCGTGATCGGTCGCGACCATCTCGACAGCGGTTCGGTCGCCTCGCCCAACCGGGAAACGGAGGCCATGAAGGACGGTTCCGATGCCGTCAGCGATTGGCCCTTACTCAATGCACTCTTGAATTGCGCATCCGGTGCAACCTGGGTTTCGATACATCACGGTGGCGGCGTTGGGATTGGGTTTAGTCAGCATGCCGGCATGGTGATCTGCTGCGATGGGTCCGACGAGGCCGCTGCGCGCTTGGAGCGGGTGTTGTGGAACGATCCAGCATCCGGGGTCATGCGCCACGCGGACGCGGGCTACGAGCTCGCCATCGCCTGCGCCAAACAAAACAATCTGAACCTGCCCGGAATCTTGCCATGACAGAATAGAGCGCTGGCCTCAATGCGAGCCATTCAGTTTGAGCTGGCCGGCATGTCGCTTCCGCCTGAGGCGGACGTGATTTAATGGCCGTGACGGCCTCACGGCGCCCCGCCCAGCGGTGCTGTTGCCGCGACTGCGGCCGGAAGATATCCGACCGGCTGTTTGTCTGTCTGCTGCCATGGCAATGGTCCACTCAATTGACCCAGTCCGGGAAAACCGCAAGCCGCGTCATGCTGCGCTCGGAGGTCCGGCCTCGACGCTCGTTTGGTTTGCGCGTGCTAATTCTGCGCGAGCTGGAAATCATAGTTCGTTGTAATACAATGGAGCGCGACAGTGAGAAAAATCGGCTCGGGCGTACAAGCTAAGGGCCACTGATTGCCACCCTGCCTGCTGCACATTCAAGGACGACCAGATCATGTCAGACTTAGACAAAGACGCCATTGCCAAAGTTATTGAAAACGAATTGACCGACAGCTTCGACGAAGAACTCGAGATGGAACTCGACGACGATCGTCTGAACAAGCTGCTGGATGAGTCCGCGGCTGCACAAGCAGGGGCGCAACTCGATCGATCCTTCTATTTCAGAGAGCTGTTCCGGCTGCAGGCTGAATTGATCAAGTTGCAGGATTGGGTGGCTTACAAAAAGCTCAAGGTCGTGGTTATGTTCGAAGGTCGTGACGCCGCAGGCAAAGGTGGGGTGATCAAGCGCATCACGCAGCGCTTGAACCCGCGCTACTGTCGGGTGGTGGCACTTCCAGCACCCAGCGACCGCGAGAAATCACAGTGGTACTTTCAGCGCTACGTCCCCCACTTGCCCACGGGCGGCGAAATCGTGCTGTTCGACCGCTCCTGGTACAACCGTGCCGGCGTCGAGCGGGTGATGGGGTTTGCGACCGAGGATGAGGTCGAAGAGTTTTTTCGGTCGGTGCCGGAGTTTGAGAAGATGCTGGTGCGCTCAGGCATCATCCTGATCAAGTACTGGTTCTCCATCACTGATGAGCAGCAACAACTCCGCTTCGAGATGAGAAACCACGATCCGATGAAGCAGTGGAAGCTGTCGCCAATGGATCTGGAAAGTCGCCGTCGCTGGGAGGAGTACACGAAAGTCAAGGAGGACATGATCGCGCGTACGCACATCCCGGAAGCGCGGTGGTGGATCATCGAAGGCGATGACAAGAAGCGTGCCCGCCTGAATTGCATTGCGCACCTGTTGGAGCAGATCCCCTACGAGGACATCAGTCGTGATGTGGTAGCGCTACCGCCTCGGGAACGCTCGCCGGAATATCAACGCCACGAGCTCCCTTCAGATTTGTATGTGCCGACGCGGTATTGATGATCCCATCGGAGGCCAATCGGCAGCCATTACATCATTTCCGCTTAAGGCGGAATTGATTTAGGGCGGGCATGATCGAGCTGGAACACGTCGTGTTTGGGCGGCCGTTGCGATACGTCGGCCGGCATTAATTATCACCGATCGGGTGGGGGAGTGGGAAGGTGCCGGTTCACACTGAACCGCTAACGATGACGATGACGATGTGCTACGAGTGATGTTGGTTGAACCAACGCGAGGCAGCGGTTTTTTCCCCTGATCGCTGCGCTGCCTCGCTCGTTGCCGTCTTGCTCCCTCATGCCCGTCACCTAACAGTGAATTGCCGGTGTGATCCAGTGACAACGCATTCCGTTACGGCAAAAGAGTAGTTCCGGTCTGTAATCTTGTTGAATCGCATCGACATAGCCGAGGCGGCTCCGGACCTCTAGGTGTTGATAGAGGGCGAGGTCTGCGAGCGGCGTGCTGTTGGCGAGTTGGCGGGCGGGAGCTGGCACGCTCGAAAGCGCCGGTAATCGCGGATAGGTAGCGATCAAATAATACAGAATCATTTTACGCACACTGCGCCGAAATCTCAGACGACATCCGATTGCCGCCGTCCCGTCTGTGCTCAGGATCTGGTGGCGCCATCGGTGGGCAGATCCCAGCCAATCCATTGGCATAGAGCGCGTCCCATCACCAACTCCAGGTCTTGCCCGGTTAGCCACGGCATCTCCTCGGTGAACATGGTGACGCACTGGCGGTAGCTGCAGGGCATGCGGGTTAAGTCCGTTCCCCAGAAGGCGCGGTGCGGCCCGAAGGTCTCGATGATTTGGCGGATGTAGGGGTGGATGTTGCGGTAGGGGTAGGACGCACTGGAATAGCTTGGTGCGCCCGATACTTTCACGGCAACATTGGGGAATCGGGCGAGCGCCAACATGTCGGGCAGGTTGGTGAAAGCGGCCTCGTCGGTTGGGCCCGTGATGCGCCCCAGATGGTCGATAATAAGCTTCAGATTGGGATGCTTCTCGGCGACTCGACCCAGCTCGGCCATGTTGTCCCGGACCAGGAAGGCGAGCGGAATGCCCGCGGCCTCGGCGGCTGGCCACAGCCAATCCATGGTTCCGTCCGTCCACCACGATCGCTGATGCTCGTGCATCATGGCCCAGCGGGCGCCGTAGTTGTGTGGGCGATCGGTCCAAGTCTTGATCAGCCTGCGAGAGTTGGGATCGTCGAGCTCGAACCAGCCCATCACGGCCAGGCGGTTGGGATGCTGGCGGGCGGCCTCCATCGCCAAATCGTTGGTGCTGACGTCCAACACGGACGGCGGGCAGATTAACGCCGCATCGACGCCCGCCTCGTCCATTTCCGCCAGCAAATCATCCTTGGAAAAGGTTGGGATCTGACGGTGATGGCTCGGCATTTTTCCGTTCTGCCAGATATGAACCTGTGAATCGACGATCAGCATGTTATGTCCTCGCCTGCTGTTGGTCCCGCCCGTTGTCGATCCAAAGCGCCCGCCCTCAGCCCGCCAATCGACCCGACCATGATGGCCTGCTTCGACGAGCGATGGTCGGCGCCCATGCTTAGGGCGAAGCCACAAGCGTCAGCTCATTTCTGCATGCCGTTAACTATTCATTGCACCTCGATGACGAATCGTCGACCATGACGCAAAGCTTTTTTTCGCGGGCGGCTGCGGGTTCCCGTTCGGAGATGAACGGACGCGGACGGCAGCCCCCATCAGTTGCTGATCGCTGTGTTCTCTTGATTGCGCCCACCCTCCGGCACCGCCGACATCTGGACGGCTGCACAAAAGGAGCCAGCGCCATGCTCCACGCATTTGCCGCGATGGTTGTGTTGGGCACATGCTGCCTGATGGGGGCGGTTTTCCCTGCCAAGGCCACTACCAAGCACTACGTGGTCTACGCTAAGAAGCCGGCGACGGGTTGGCGCCTCACGTTGCGACGCTACAAAGGCTCGCACAGGTTTTATTCCTGCACGGTCAGTACAGGCTGGCCTATCCTGAAACATGGCCGTCGAAACGGTGATGTCGCGCATCTGTTCATGTTGATGAATGGCAAGGGCCAATTCCTCATTGCGGTCTCCAATACCGGGTGGGACATCTCAAAAGGCGCAAGCTACAGGGTGAGCCTCAGTTTCGACGGTAAGCCCGGAACCGACGGTTATGCGCGGGGCATCGGCGCTTCGATGATCCGCATGGGGATGCCGAAAATCGACATCGTTGGTCACCACATCGCGAAGGCGAAGAAAATGACCGTTTGGTTCAACGGTCGCAAGCGCTTGCGGCTCGATCTGAAGGGATCGGCCAAGGTCATCGACGCGCTCAAAAGATGCTATGAACGCAACTCAAGGCCGAAGTTTGCACCAGCCCCCGTCAGTCCACCCACGACCAAATTCCGACCGAAACCGCTGGTGCCGCCGGTTCCCAACAAGCCCCGCGCCATCAGGCCCGTGCACAGTGATGGCGGGTGGCAGATCTGACGGTGGCTAGAGCAACCTGCCTTTAATCGGAATCGGAACGATCCCGATCAACGGCGCGATGATCTAGGCGTCGAACAGTGGTAGCCTGGGCGTTGGGAGATCTGCGCCGTGAACGAGGCTCTGATCAGATAAGGATGCCGGCTTAGCTTTCCGAGAGGCTGGCCATCGAATGGCCGGTAGATCATGTCTCGTCGATGATTGCTCAACCTCTGGCCGTGCGGAACGGTGTGTCATCTATCCTCGGATCTCGCCGCCAACACCGGTTTTGACCGGAACGGGATGCTGCGGGCCGACGGCTGCTGCGCGTCTTGCGCCTGAATGCGAGCGTGCGCAACGGCCCACCCCAGCACCGTTGTCGTTGTAGGGTGGCCTTTGGCGGGTGGTGCGGGCTAATATGCATGGCACAAAGCATCGCGAGCGCGTGGTGCCGGCGCTCAGCGATCAAGCGTGGCACATCACATTGAGGACTGGACCATGTTTAGATTTATCGGCTTCGTTCTGCTTTCTTCTACGGTGCTGCTCGGATCAGCGGTCGCGCAAGTGACCCGAACGCCGTCGCCGCCGGGTGCCAAGGTCTACTTCATCAATCTCAAGGATGGTGCAACCGTCAGCAGCCCCGTGATGATTCAATTTGGTCTCAAGGGCATGGGGGTGGCGCCGGCGGGGGTGGAAAAGCCCAACACCGGACATCATCATCTAATTATCAACGAGCGCATCGAGGGGGACGAACTCAATGAGCCGATCCCGTCGGATAAGACGCACGTGCACTTTGGTACTGGTCTCACGGAAGCGGTCGTCAATCTGCCGCCCGGTACCTACACGTTTCAGCTCGTGCTTGGCGATTGGTCGCATATCCCGCATGACCCGCCGGTGATGTCGGAGGTGATCAAGGTGAAAGTCAAGTAGATCGTCTTGTGGCGCATGCCCCGGATGTTGTGGACGTGCTGGTCGACGGCGCACCGTTAGGCTGCGTAGGGCAGACCGTGATGCCGGTTCCGACCGTTGTCGGTCGTTGGTGCTGATCCACACCTTAAGAGCGATCGTCTTTGTGCCTTGAATTGGCTATGCGGATCAAATTCAAGGCACGATGATCCTAGATCATGTCCGCTAACAGCGGAATCGCCCGAGCCGGCCCGCTCCCCCGCCCGGTTCTTCAACTGGGCCGCCCAATGGCATGATGTTCTAGGTGGCGAGTGGAGGAACGGGGCGGGGGAGCGGGATGGTTCCAGCTCATACTGAAACGCGATAGGCACTGCGCGTTTGCCGTGATGGGAAACGGAAGGCGGCAGATGGGCAACTGTCAACCGGCGCGGTTGGCTCACCGCAGCTTCGGCGTGCTCGGTGTTATCCTGATTTGACCAGGTTCCGGTTCGATCACTTGTTCACAAGTGCGTGTCCCAAAAATGCGCGCGCATCAATGCTCCCGCGCCCGCCACGATAGTTTTTGCGACACCCGGCGCCCGGAAATCAGGCGCCGCGTGTCACCAGCGACGATATCGTGACGTTGCGTCCAGAACATCGCGCCTTAAATCGGAACCGCAACGCTGGTTGCAATTGCGCCGGTTCCGATTTGAGGCGCAAAGATGATCGCTCTTAAAGAGGTGAGCAACTTTCTGCCTTTAATCGGGATCGTTCCGATTCCGATTAAAGGCAGGTCGCTCTAGGCCGCCGCCGCACACGGGCGATTGGCCAAGACGTCGACTATTTCCACTTGATTAAATTGAAATAGAAGCCTTCCGGTTTTTTGTGGCCCTTTGTCGGTATCACCACCTCACGCGTGTGCACCACCGAGGAGGCGATCGACAGAATCGGGATCGAATAGCGTGCCTCAGTGACCCCGTCGAACAGCTTTTGATAGATCGCTTCGCGCTTTGCTGGATCAAGTTCGGATTGGCCTTGCTTCACCAACTTAGTCAGTTCGGCGTCGCCATTGTAGTTTCGCGAGCCGGGAAGGTAGAAAAAGCCCGCAGTCGTTGCCACGTCGGGCTGACCACCGCCGTTATCCCACAAACTGACAAAGGCTTGCACTTTTCCTTGCGCGCGTTTTCTGACAAAGGCACCAATTGTCAGCTTGTCGACCGTCGCTCTGACCCCGACCTTGCGAAGCTGACCGGCAACGGCCTCGGCGGTGGCGACCGAAGGCCCCCAGGTGGTGATCTGAAGATCGAAGCCATCTGGATAGCCGGCTTCGGCGAGAAGCCTTTTAGCTTTGGCGAGATTGAAGAGCGGCGGTTGCTTGGTGGATTTGCATCCTGTGTGCCAGGGATGGCACATGGCGACCTGGGGCGGCAGCTCGGCGACGGGGCTCGGAACCAGGGCTTTGGCGAGCGCCTTGCGATCGATCGCGTGCATCAGCGCTTCGCGGACGCGCCTGTCCTTGAATTTGCCAAACTTCGAGCGGTCGGCGGCGTCTGGCATGAAATAGATGAATTGTATGGTCGGCGCGACGGTCCACTCGAAGCGGGGATTTCTGGCAAGCTTGGATGCGACCTCTTTGGGGACCAGATACATCAGATCCTGTTGGCCGCGCAGCAGGTTGGCGATTTGCGTTTGGCGATCGGCGATCTGCGAGATCTCGATGCGGCCGATGGTTGCTGCCGGCTTGCCAACGTTACCGTGTTTGTAGTTGGGGTTTTTGACCAGAACCACGCGCTTGCCGGGCTCGACCTGCTCGGCCCTGTAGGGACCGGTGCCAATCGGATTGCGGCCGAACGCGCTCTTGTCAGGCAGCTTCGAGTGCACATCAGAGGGGAAGATCGGCAGCGCATTGATGCGGGTTAACAGCGGCGCAAACGGGGTTTTCGTCGTGACTCTGACCGTGAACTTATCAACCGCTTCCATGCTCTTATAGATGCCAAAGCGAGTGCCCTTGAAGCGGAAATTCACCTTTGGATCCGTGACAAATTTGAACGTGTAGACCACGTCCTCGGCGGTCAGCTCCGAGCCATCGTGAAACGTGACGTCCTCGCGCAGCTTGAAGTCGACGGTGACAGGATCGATGCGCTTCCAAGATTCGGCGAGATGCGGGATGACCTTGCGATTCTCAACGTCATACTCCGTCAGAGTGTCGAACACCATGCGGTCCATCAGGTTGGTCTGCGGGTTGGGATCGAAGATGGCATCGACAATCTTGATAGGTTGATAAACGCCGACGCGCAGCGTGTCCTTCGACTTTTGGGCCATCGCGGTGGACGGCCAGGCCGTGGCCGCGACCAGCGCAAACACCCCAATGTTTGCCCAGTAGAATTTCTGCATCTCGTTCCTCCCAAATCATCAGCGTTCAAATAGCGCGACGAGAGCGCCAGCGCAGCTTTTTCACTCGGCGTCGCGAGGACCCCGATTGTGGTTTGATAGAGCGAGTGTAGGTCGGTTTGATGGGGGTGCAAGCCTCAATTTCTGCTTCAGGTCAGCGACGGCCTTCGCTTAAGGTTTGAAGGGGCAACTTGGTGGAGCAATGAATTGCTGAAATTTGTGATCAGACGCCTGGGCGTTGCTATTCTCGTGACGATCACCGTATCGATTGTCTGTTTCAGCTTGCTGCGCCTGGCCGGCGATCTGGCGGCTGATCTTGCCGGCGAAGACGCCACTGAGCAGGAGATTGCCGCGGTTGCGAAAGCCTATGGCCTCGATCGGCCGCTTTACGTCCAGTATCTTGAATGGGCGGGCAGCGCCCTGCGTGGCGACTTGGGGCGATCGCTTTTCACCAATGAACCGGTGTTCGATGCGATCGCCTCGAAAGTGGGCGTGACCCTCTTGCTGGCCAGCTTGGGCATCGTGTTTGCGCTGTCGATCGCGATTCCGCTCGGCGTCGCCGCGGCGTCCAGACCCAATTCATGGCTCGATCGGTTCTCTCTAGGTGTGGCCGTATTCGGTCAGGCCATGCCGACGTTTTGGCTGGCGTTGCTCTTGATGCTGAACTTTGCTGTGCATCGCCCTTGGTTTCCCGTATCGGGCTCGGAGACGCTTTGGCATTTCGTTCTGCCCATGGTGTCGCTGGGGACGATCGTCATGCCATCCCTGATGCGCCTGACCCGTTCCGGCATGATACAGACCTTACAGTCCGATTTTATCCGCACGGCCCGGGCCAAGGGGCTCGCGCCGATGACCGTGTTTTTCAAGCATGCGTTGCGGGTCGCCATCCTGCCGGTGGTGTCGCTGGCGTCGGTCCAGTTTGGCTTCATGCTGGCTGGCTCGGTGGTCATCGAAAGAATATTCGCGCTGGATGGCATCGGTTTTCTGGCTTTGGAAGCAATCGAGCGTGCCGATTTCCCAATCGTGCAGTCGATCGTGGTGTTCGTCTCCGTGGTCTACATCGTGCTGACCTTGTTGTCGGACATCATTAATGCGCAGCTGGATCCGCGCATTAGGCTGAGTTAGCGGAGGCTGGTCGTGACAACAGATGTTCAAGCTGAAGCCGATGCCGCTAAGGGACTGGTTGAGCAGGATCCTCACCGTTTCGACTTCGAGCAATTGAGCAGCCCGACGCCGCGCGCGATCATGTGGCGACGGGCGCGCGCTCACGTTGGCCTGATCGTCGGTGGCGTCATCGTTTCGTTTTTTTTGGTAATGGCAATTCTCGCGCCGCTTTACACGACCGGTAATCCCTATGCCCAGGATCTCGGTAAGCAGCTGATCCCGCCTGTGTGGCAAGAAGGCGGAAGCTGGGAGCACGTATTCGGGACTGACAATTTTGGTAGGGACTATCTTACTCGGCTCGCCTATGGCGCGCGGATCACTTTGTTCATCGGGTTTTTCGCGGCCGTGATGTCGGCGGTGATCGGCTCCACACTTGGAATCATCGGCGGTTTTTGGGGTGGCCGCGTCGATGCGGTGGTCGTGTACCTGACCACGGTGAAGCTGGCTTTGCCGGGCATTCTTATCGCGCTTGCGGTGGTGTCAATTGTCGGTGGCTCAGTATTGGTCGTCACACTCATCATCGGCTTCTTGTTCTGGGATCGTTTCGCCGTCATCACGCGGGCCGTCACCCAGCAGGTGAGAAGCCATGATTTTGTGGTCGCGGCCGAGGCGATCGGTGCTTCGCGCGCGCGGATCTTAGTCGGCGAGATCTTGCCCAACGTGAAGGATCAAATCATTGTCGTCATTTCGCTGGAGATGGCGGTGGCCATTTTGGTGGAATCGGTGCTGTCGTTTCTGGGGCTCGGAATCCAGCCGCCGACCCCATCGTGGGGTCTGATGGTCGCGGAGGGGCGGGAGTTCATGTTCTTCGAATCCTACTTGATCAATATTCCGGGCTTTTCGATTTTCTTGTTGGTGATGGGTATCAATTTGGTGGGAGACGGTATCCGCGACGTGACCGCACCTGAGGGTCGCCAATAGGCAACGCGATGATTTCCCTCTTAGAAGATGTCCGCCTTTGGTGACATGGCTCGAGCCAACCCTGGAACGCTATAGTTGGCGCCGTCTGAGCGGCGTCAACGCAACGCACGATGATTTAGCCCGCACAGCACGACAGCATGGTCACATCTTTCCCGAAACCTTGAGCCGCCAGCTTCAGCGATTCGACGGTCGTAAGATAAGGAAAAATCATCTCGCCGAGCTGTGTCGCAGTCATGCCGTGCTGCAGCGCTATCGCCAGAGTTTGAATGCTGTCGGCGCCTTCCGGTGCCAAGATTTGGCCGCCCAACAGCCGATCCGTCGCCGCGTCTGCAACCAGTTTGATCAGGCCGCGCGTGTCTCTGGCGGCCAGAGCCCGGGGCAACTGGTCCAGCGGGACAATCGACGTCATCGGTTCGAACCCTGCTGCCCTGGCAGCCGCCTCCGTGAAGCCCACGCCGGCCACCTGCGGATCGGTGAACACCACCCAGGGCATGGCCGTGTTGGCATAGGTGTGGGTGTTGCCGGCTACCGCATTTAAGGCGGCGATCTTGGCGCCGTAGGCGGCCATGTAGACGAATTGATCGTGTCCCGTGACGTCACCTGCGGCGTACACGCCCGGCCTGCTGGTCTGCATGTGCTGATCGACCATGATCCCCCCGCGCCCATTCAGCGCTATGCCGTGATGCTCAAGCCGCAATCCATCGACGTTGGGTGAACGGCCGGTGGCGACCAAAACCGTCTCAGCGAACAGGGTTTGTCGCCCGCTTTCATGTTGGTCGAGGTTCAAGCCGATGCCACCCGACTGGGGCTTAATCTCACGATAGCTAAGCCCGCCGATGACGGCGATGCCTTCGTCGGTCAGGCATTGACTGAGTGCGTCGCAGATATCTGGCTCGGTTCCGGGAAGCAGGCGGGATCGCGTCACCAGCGTGACGGCGGTGCCGGCGCGAGAGAACATTTGCGCTAGCTCGCAGCCGATGTAACCGCCGCCGATCACCAACAACGACTGAGGCAGCCTTTTGAGCTCCAATGCGGTCGTGCTGGTCAGATATGGCACGTCGCGGAGGCCGACGATGTTGGCGACTTTAGGGACGGAACCGGTGGCGATGATGGTCTTGTCGGCGGCGATGGTCGTGCCGTTGACGGCAACGCCGTCTTGGGTCAGTCGGGCCATACCCTCAAGGTAGTCTATCGATCGATACTGGGGCAACAGATCGGCGTACTTGCGTTGTCGCAAGGTCGCGACCAGCTCGTCCTTCTGGGCGATGACTTGGCTCCAATCGGATAGCTGCGCAGAACCGGCGATGCCGGCAAACCGATTGGCCGCACGTGCGCCATAGAGCGCCTCGGCTGCACGAAGCATGGTCTTGGAGGGGACACAGCCGACGTTGACGCATGTTCCACCGATTGTGCCGTGGCCGACGAGGGCAACGCGTGCACCTTGGCCCGACGCCGTGATGGCGGCGGAAAAGCCGGCGGAGCCGGCGCCTATCACAGCGACGTCGTAGCGGCGGGCGGCATGTTCCGGCGCGTGGCTGTCAGACATGATGGGTTCCTTACTTGTCGGCGCGACGGATCGGCCAGGGCGGGCCAGCGCGGTGGTTGGTTGTGCGCAGCGCCATGGGAGGCGAGACTGCCATCGCCGCTTATCGGTCGCTCGCAGACACTGCTGTTCGACGCTAGGCCTGCTCTTTAGACGCCTTTGCTGCGGCAGGTACAAGGCCTGTGTTGCAAGAAGCCTCTCGCGCATGATGTTTCGGTGTCGGCAACGGCCGATGGCGCGCTCCGGTCAGATCGCCGGTCGCCCTGGTAGGCGTGGGCATACGGTGACGGGGCTGCTCAGGTGATCGGGTTCGCCAATCTTTCGGCCCGGCGGGGCTTGCGGCTTTGCGCTGGGCGCGATCGCTGGTTATCGTCGCGGGTGCGGGTCAATGGAGACTTGGCGAGCGGTGCAAGCCGGTTCACGAGGATGCGTCGAGGAAGATTGGAGATATCACCATGATACAGGTCCGTCGTCTTGGACACGCCACCTTCTCCACGCCGGATATCAATCGCCAGACCGACTATTGGTCAAATATTATCGGGCTGGTCGTGACCCAACGGGATCCCGATCGGGTGTTTTTGTCGACCAAATACGGTCACGAGGCCATTGCCCTAGCATCGGGTGAGCCCGGACGATTGCAGCGACTGTCTTTCCAGGTGGCGCCGGGCAGCGATCTCGATGAGCTGAAACACGCGCTCGCTCGCCACGACCTCAGGTGCGAGAAAGTCAGCGGCATTTCCCCCGGCGTGAGAGAGGCTGTCACCTTTGTGGATCCGAAAGGCACGTTAATCGAGGTCTATGCCGACTACGAATTGGCCGACGATGATGAGCGCGACCCCGTTATCGCGCCGTTGAAATTCGGTCACATCGCCTATCGTGTTCAGGATCCGCAGAAACTTACGCAATTCTACATGGATGTACTGGGCTTTCGCATGTCCGATTGGATCGGCGATCGATTTTCATTTCTGCGCTGCGGACCGGATCACCACACGGTCAATTTTGCCCGCTATCAGCAGGAAAAGCTTCACCACATCGCGTTTGAGGTCAAGGACGTCGCCGCTCTGCATCGGGCCTGCGATTACTTGGCCAAAAATGGGGTTCAACTGGTTTGGGGTCCGATCCGTCACGTCGTCGGCCACAACATTGCCGCTTACCACCGTAACGCGGACGACATTCGCGTCGAATTGTTCTGCGAGATGGACGTCATGTTCGATGAAGCGCTTGGCTATTTCGAGCCGCGTCCGTGGCACGAGGATCGACCGCAGCGGCCCAAAATCTGGCCGGAGGACACGTGGCGGGCGCAATGGGGTTTTGGCTCGTTTGGTCAATTTCCCGGATACCCGTGATCGGATAACCGTCGACGATGGGCCGATTGCGGCGGTCCGCTGAAGGTGGGTCAGCCGCGCTGGTCTACGATCACCTTTCCGTCGTCGGGCAGCGTACCCGGGGCGACCAAAACGATGTCGGCGCGCAGCCGGCATTGCGCTCGCACCGCGTCGGCTATGCGTGTTACATAGCTGTGATCCGGCGCTGCGTGCATCTCGCATGACAATCGCAACCCGTCCCGCCCTTCGACCTCGAAGACCTCGAGGCGAGATTTCAAGATTTCTGGAAAGCGGGCAACTGCGGCGGCCACTTGATGCGGATGGATGAACATCCCACGGACCTTGGTGGCTTGATCGGCACGTCCCATCCAACCCTTGAGACGGCGGCCCGTGCGCCCCGCCGCATCCACCACGTCGGGCGCGTAAGCCGATAGGTCGCCGGTAGCAAGGCGGATCAGGGGATAGTGATCATGGAACGTGGTGACGACGACTTCGCCGACCTCGTTGTTTTGAACCAGCTCGCCGTTCGCCGTGTGAACGAGTTCTACGATACAATGCTCATCGATGACCATCCCGGTGGCGGGATCATCGGTCTCATAGGCGATCAAGCCCAATTCGGCCGTGCCATAGCATTGGCGTACTGCGATTCCACGGCTGCCATAATCGGCGCGGAGATTTGGAAACAGGGCGCCGCCCGATACCAGCGCTTTTTCGACGAAGTCAATTGGCGTGTCCAGAGCTTCCGCCTTCTCCAGAATGACGGCTAAAAAATCCGGTGTCCCGACATAGGCATTAAGTCCGAAATGATGAAACGCGCGGACTTGTGCCTCAGTCTGGCCGACGCCGCCGGGAAATACCGCGCAGCCCAACGCCTCGCAGGCGTCGTCGAACATGAAGCCGGCCGGCGTGTGGTGATAGCTGAAGCAATTTGCGACGCGGTCGCCGGATCGAAATCCCGCGGCATGCAAAGCGCGCTCCATGCGCCACGATGTCGACGATGACTGATCGATGGTTCGGCTCGCCCGGCGCTGCTGCGGCTCGGCAATCGGTCCCGGCGATAGAAACAAGCGCGCCATCTCACCGGTCCGGAGGGTCGCCAGCTGGCCAAAAGGTTGAGACGCGGCTTGTAGATCGATCAGGTCGCTCTTGCGAAGGAGGGGCAAACCTGCCAGCGCCTCGCGGCTGGTGAGTGTTTGCGGATCGACGTGTGCCAGCTGTTCCCGCCAGTAGGGGGAATTCTGTCGCGCACGAGCAACGTGATCTTGAAGCGCAGCGAACAGCTGGGCTTCACGCTCGCTCGGAGATCGTAACTCCAAGTCGTCAAAGCTTGCGTCGCGCGTCGATGATGGCGCAACCGTTCCTGTCATCTCGCTAGGCTCCCATCTGGTGTTAATCGGTCTTGGCTTTAGAGCCAGCGCTTGCGGCGTTTGAAACTCTTCGCGGTTTTGAAGGATCGCCGCTCGCCGCCACCGAGGTAAAACTCCTTGACGTCCTCGTTTCCAGCCAGTTCGTGCCCGGGACCATCGAGTACGATCTTGCCGGTCTCCATGATGTAGCCGTAGTCGGCGGCCTTTAGCGCCATATTGGCATTCTGCTCCACCAGGAGAATGGAGATCCCCAACTCGGTGTTCAGCCGCTTGATGATGGAAAACACCTCCTTCACCAGCAACGGCGATAGACCCATCGAAGGTTCATCCATCAAGATCAGCGTCGGCTTGGCCATCAGCGCGCGTCCGATAGCCAGCATTTGTTGCTCGCCGCCGGACAGGTAGCCGGCCAGACCCTTGCGCTCCCGCAAACGCGGAAAGAACCGATAGACTTGCTCGATCTCGGCGGCGACATCGACATCGCTGCGCACATAGGCGCCGAGACGGAGATTCTCCGTTATCGTCATGTCCTGAATGATGCCGCGCCCCTCCATCACCAAGAAGATGCCCGAGCGCACCTTGCGATCCGGCCGCCAGCCCGTGACGTCCTGCCCGTCGTAGGTGATCGTTCCGCGGGTGATTGCGCCGTCCTCGGTTTCCAACAGGCCGGCGATCGCTTTGAGTGTCGTCGATTTTCCGGCGCCGTTGGCGCCCAGCAGCGCGGTGATTTTGCCCCGCGGTACGGATATGCTCATGCCGCGCAAGACGAGAATGACCTCGTTGAAAACGACTTCAACGTTGTTGAGGGCCAGGATATCGTCCGTTGCCGACGCTTTGGGTGCGGCGGGTGCATCGAAATAGGCCATCGCGCGTCCAACTCATTCTCGATTTTTGGCCCAGCTTCCGGCGCTACGGCTGGCTCGATTTGCGGATATCGCCCTTCCGGATATCGCCCTTCCGGATATCGCCTGAACGTGATGTCCGGCGGCACGCTTGCCGCCGGATCGCTGTCGACGGCGCCGGCCCGATGCAGGACGGGTGCGGCGATGTCTCAATCTTATGCTACTGACCAAGCCAGTCGGCGCGGCGCGGCAACGTGGTCTCGGTGACCCGCTCGATCTTCGCCTTCCCGTTCACGATCGAACCGCGATTGATCGCGACGCGCATCAGGCCGCGATGGTCATCGGAGGTCCAGGTCGACGGCAAGCACACACCTTCCAAGCCTTTGGGCACCCAGTCTTTTCGGGCATACATGCCATTGCGCACGTTCTCTCCGCTCAGACCGCCGTTCGCCTTGGCCCAATCCATCGCCTCCTTCATGTAGAACGCGGAGCAAATGCCTCGGATGTAGTGGTGGGTGACGGTGAGTTTGCCCATGCCATCCCCGTTGGCGATAATGTCGCGAACGAGCTTCATTCCCGGTACATCCTGACCAAAGAACGCCGACGACGATGGGAAGATGATCTCACTTTGCGCCGCTTCCACGGTTAGATAATCACCGGCCCAAGGATTGCCCATGTAGACGGCTTCAACGCCGACCGTTTTGCAGGAATTGAGCAACGACACGACTGATCCGCCCAGGTTGCCCATGAAGATGTAGTGCGCGCCGGTTTGCTTGATGGTCAGGCATTGGGCCTTGAAATCCCCCGGCTTGAGTGGGACCACGACCGGAGGCGCCACGGTGAAGCCGAGTTCGGTGGCGTAGGCCGCGCAGGCTTTCTTCGGTGCGTTTGGATAGGGATGGTTGTCGCCGGTGTGCAGGAACACCGGCTTGGCGATCCCGCGCTGCTTGGCATCCTGCGCGGCCCATTGCACCAAAGCGCGGCAGGCGTCCGAGTAGGAGGGGCCGTAGAAGAAATTGTAGGGTGCCGGCTTCTTGGTCTTCGGGTTCTTGCCCTTCGGGTCGGTGAGATGGGCGGAATAGGATGCCGACCAGACGGGTATCTTGTCGCGCGCCACGAAGCTGATCAGCGCTTCGGTGTCGGCGGTGCCCCACCCCTGCATGGCGACGATGCCGCGCGATTTCCATCGCTTGTAGTGCGAGATCGCTTCTGGAACCTTGTAGCCGTAGTCGACGGTATCCAAATCGATCTTGGTACCGCTGACGCCGCCGTTGGCGTTGATCCATTTGATGGCGTCGGTGACACCTGGGCCATAATGCTTACCGACAAAACTGGTTGGCCCGGTAAAGTCGACCAGTTGGCCCACGGGGACCTTGTCCTGGGCGTGGGCCAAGCCGGCCGCCGATACGACCGCGAGAGCGGCGGTGGCGATCGAAAACGTACTCCTCATCGACGTCTCTCCCTTTCGCAAGTTCGGTGGGTGGTGCTGTCATCTCCCTGCTCGCCCACCTCCGATCAGGGATTTCGGTGCATGGTCACCCTCATGACCGAGCCGGTCAATCTCCCAGTGCGTCAATGGGAGAATGGAAACAGTTTCAAGCTTGCCCGCATGTGGCGCCAGCGGTTGATGAGGCCTTCCGGTTCGAAAACCAAAAACAACATGATCGCGGCGCCCACGGACATCTCTTTCAGATAGGCGGTGCCCGTGCGCATGGCCGGAAAGATGCCCGACAGGCTGACCGCGAGCGCATCCATGGCCTGCGGCAGCAACAGGATGAATGCCGCCCCCATGAACGAACCGGCGATGGATCCAAGTCCTCCGATGATGATCATTCCAAGCAGCTGAATCGACAGCAAAATCGTGAACCCTTCCGCTGACACGAAGCCCAGATAGTGCCCGTAAAGCGCACCGGCAATGCCGGCGAAGAAGCTGGAGACGCCGAATGATAGGATCCGATACTTGGTCAGATTGATGCCCATGATTTCGGCGGACAAGTAGTGATCACGCACAGCGATCATCGCGCGTCCATCGCGCGTACGCATCAGGTTTGTTGCCGCCACGTAGGACAGGGCGACCCAAAACAGGACCAGATAGGCGAAGCGCGTATCGTTGTCGAAGGCGAACCCGAATATCGTGACGGTCTCCGCCAATGCTCCCGAGGAGCCTCCAGTGAACCAAACGGCCCGCGCGAAAAAATCCTCCAAAATGAATTGCGATGCAAGCGTCGCGATTGCCAGGTAGAGACCCTTCAAGCGGGCGGCCGGTATGCCAAAGATCATGCCGACCGCGAGCGTGGCTAGCCCGGCCAGTGGGATCGACAGCAGGGGCGGTATTCCCTGCTGTGCGCTGAAATAGGCCGATGCGAAAGCGCCGAACCCGAAAAAAGCGCCATGTCCCAATGAAATCTGACCGGTATATCCGACCAGAATGTTCAATCCCAACGCAGCGATGCCGTAGATGCCGATGAGAATCAGCTGACTGGTCAGCCAGGCATCGCCGAGCAGCGGCGCGAGCAGGGCAGCCACGATCACCGCGACGGCGATCCACAGGTCGCCGCGGGTCGGGAAAAACCGCGTGTCGGCGGCGTAGGTCGCGCGGAAGTCACCGCAGGCTCTGGGATTTGGATAGTGGGCCATGCCAAGGCTGCTTGTTGCTCAGTGTCGGGATGCCGCCACGTTGGTGCTCGACGTCGAAAAAACTAAAGTCAACGGGTGGTCCGGATTGGCACTGGACCGGGTCCGGCCACAAGGCCTCAAATGCGCTCGATATCCTCTGTTCCAAACAATCCGTAGGGGCGGATCATCAAGATGATGATTAAGATGTAAAACGGAGCGACGGTGTACATATTGCCCACCTGCAGATACTGGCCATCAACGAATTCGGCCAGGTTCTCCAGGACGCCAATGATGACGCCGCCGACCACCGCACCGACGATGCTGTCCAGCCCACCGACGATGACGGCGGGAAACACCTTGATGCCAATAAACGCCAGGCTGTTTGAAACGGTGTTCACCAGCCCCAAAACCACCCCGGCCATGCACGAAACCAGGGCGGAAATGGCCCAGGCCATGGCGAAGACTTGGCGCACCGAGATGCCCAGGCTTTGCGCGACCTGTTGATTAAAGGCGGTGGCTCGCATTGCCAAGCCATAACGTGATACGCGAAAGAACCAGTAAAACAAAACCATGACGATCAGCGATAGGATCAGGCTCAACAAATAGGCGGTTTCGAAACTAAGCCCCGCGATCGATATGAGGTCGAGATCACCGAAGACCGGGGGAAAGCGCTCAGCGTTTACACCGAAGATCCAATTCATCATTGCTTGCATGAATATCGATAGTCCGATGGTGGCCATGATCACCGAAATAACCGGTTCACCGATCAGCGGCCTGAGCACGACCACTTGCACGAGAATGCCGAAGATCACCATGAACATCATCGAAAATAAAAAGGCCGCGGCAAAAGGCAATTTCATGCTGACGACCAAAAACCAGCATACCCAGGCGCCGAGAACGACGAACTCCCCTTGCGCGAAATTCACCACTTGAGTCGATTTATAGATCAGCACAAAGCACATGGCGACAACGCCATAAAGCAAACCAACGATCACACCGTTGATCAGCAATTGGGCAAAAAGCGTCGCGTTGAAGGAAGGGAGGACGTCAATCATGCTGCACCCGATCGTCACTCCGCTGCTGTGGAAATGGCCGGTTGAACGGCTTGCGAAAGTCTTTCAATTCTCAGATCGGTCACGACGCGTTGTTTGGTGCCATCCTGGAAATGAATGACAGTATCGATGTGAACGCTGGTTGCATCCGAATAGAGCGCATCGATAATCTCGGCATAGTTGTCGGCGATCACGGCGCGCCGCACCTTGCGGGTGCGGGTCAGCTCGCCATCGTCCGCATCCAACTCTTTATAGAGAAGGACGAATTTCTGAATACGCTGGTGCTCGGGGAGGGTGCGATTGACCCGCTCCACCTCTTTGCGCAGCAAGTCGTAAACTTCGCGGCGCGCAGACAGGTCCGAAAACGTAGTGAAGCTGATCCGCTTCTCCTCGGCCCACTTCGAAACGATGGGGAAACGAATGCAGATTGCGGCGGTTAAGTGCGGGCGGTCCTTGCCAAAGATCACCGCCTCGGCGATGTAGGTGGAGAACTTCAGCTTGTTCTCGATAAATTGGGGGGAAAAGCGAACGCCCCGCGCCGTCTCCGCCAAATCCCGGACCCGGTCGACCACGATCAAATGTCGGTTTTCGTTGAGGTAGCCGGCATCTCCCGTTAGAAACCAGCCGTCTTCGTCGAAACTATTGGCGGTGTCCTCTGGATTGTTATAGTAGCCGGACATCATATTGTCGTGGCGCACGAGAATCTCGCCGAGGCCTTCACTGTCGGGGTCTTTGATCCGGATCTCGCAACCCGGCATTGGATATCCAACTGTCTCATTGTCGATATCGCCATCCATATGGATGGTGTGCGCGCCAAGAGCTTCCGTCTGGCCGTACAGTTGCTTCAGCGGCACGCCCATCGCTTGGAAGTATTTGAACGTGTCAGGCCCCATCGCGGCGCCGCCGGTTGCCGCCGATTTCAGTCGGGAAAAGCCCAAACGGTCGCGCAAAGATCTAAACAGCACAGTGTTTGAGAGGATCGATGTGCGGCCGGCCTCGATGGCGGCCGTGCCGGCGTGGACGCCCCACTCGTAAATCGCCCGTTTCCAGCGGCTGGAATCCATCGAGCGGGCGCCTACATCGGCTGCGACCGTTTCCCAGACCCGCGGCGACAGCAACACGAAAGTGGGGCCAATCTCGCGAAGATCCGACATGGCGGTGTGCTGTTCCTCCGGGAAATTCACGATCATGCGGGCGACCAGATTCCAGCCGACCGAGTACATCTGCTCCATGACCCAGGGCAGCGGTAGCACGGCGACATATTCGTCCGTGGGCCCGCGGAGATCCGCGCGCAGATAGCTCACCGCGTGGCCGAGCAGTGCATTGGCGCGCCACATGGCCAGCTTTGGATGCGAAGTGGTGCCGGAGGTGGTGCACAGGATCGCGACATCCTCGCCCTTGGTCTGGGCAACCATCCGGTCGTAGCGATCGGGCGCTTCATGCAATGCCGCGGCACCAAGCGCCTCGACGTCCGCCATGGTGATCAACCGGGGATCGTCGTATTTTCTCATGCCCCGCGTGTCATAGTAAATGATCTTTTGCACGCAAGGAATGTCCGCTCCGAGCGACAGGAACTTGTCGACCTGCTCCTCGTCCTCCGCGACCACGATCTTGGGCTGTGCATAGTCGCAAAAGAACTTGAGCTCGTTTTCAAGCGTATCCCGGTATATGCCGAGGCTCATGGCACGACAGGCATGGCTGGCAATCTCGCTCCATACCCACTCGGGCCGATTATCGCCTATGATCGCCAAGATGTCGCCGGCAGCCAGGCCAAGCAGGCTGAGGCCGACCGAAAGTTGGGCGACCCGTTCGTGAACATCCGCCCACGTATAGGATTGCCAGATGCCAAGATCCTTGGCTCGCTGGGCGGTACCACGCGGTGCGATCTTTGCGTTGTGGGCGAGCAGCTTTGGCAGCGTATCGTGTCGTGCAACGTCGGCAATGGCGTCGGTCGCTTGCGGCCAACCGATGTCATCTCCGTTGATATAAAGGCTGGTTCGCTGATCAGCCCCCGCGGGTGACACGCTGCCCATCACAGCGCCTCCGCCTCTTCATCATGCAGCACCTCGTCCTCCTCGCCGAGATAGGCGCGCTGCACGTGCACATCCGCCATCACCTCGGCCGGTAGGCCCGCTGAAATGACCTTACCGAAGTCGAGCACGATCACCCGGTCCGATAGATCCATCACCACCCCCATGTCGTGCTCGATCATGACGATCGTCATCCCAAACTCCTGATTGAGATCGATGACATAGCGGGCCATGTCCTCCTTTTCTTCGAGGTTCATGCCCGCCATCGGCTCGTCAAGGAGGATCAGCTCCGGCTCGATGGCGATGGCGCGCGCCAGCTCAACGCGCTTGCGCAGGCCGTAGGGCAGGGTTCCCGCCGGTTCGTTGCGTACATGCTGAATCTCAAGGAAATCAATAATCTCCTCAATTTTGCGGCGATGCCGCAGCTCTTCGCGCCGCGCCCCAATGCCCCAGTAGATGGCGCCTGTCAGCACGTTGTTTTTGAGCAGGTGGTGGCGCCCGACAAAGATGTTATCGAGCACGCTCATGTGACCAAACAAGGCGAGGTTTTGAAAGGTCCGGCCAATGCCGAGCCGTGCACGGTCGTTAATCGACCGTTTGAGCAGAGACTGCCCGAGATACTGGATCTGGCCCGCAGTCGGCTTGTAGCGACCCGATATGCAGTTGAGTATCGACGTCTTGCCGGCGCCATTGGGCCCGATGATCGAGAACAATTCGCCTTTGAAAACCTCGAAGCTCACGTCATTAAGCGCACGAACGCCGCCGAATCGAAGCGTGACGTTACGCACATCGAGGATGTGCTCGTCAGGCGGCATGCTCAGCTCCTCCCATCGCTGTGCCCACTCCTTCTCGGCGCTTTCCGACCATTAGTAAGTCTGCCGTCGGTGATCACGCAATCATACGAAAGACTGTTGCAGGTGTCGTTTGGATAGCAAGCATGGGCTGCTCAGCGGGTTGCTGGTATCGCGCATGGTCGCAGATTCGCGACACTGTCTAGGTATTGTTATCGGCCGGACCGGCAGCGTTCAATCGGCGTGTGCTAGATCATTTGCGCCTAGGGCGAAATGGCCGTGCCGACCCGTGCCCGGCCACCTGAACAAGCGGGCCATCAGGTGGCCGGGCGCGGGAGCGGGATGGTGTCAGCACGCGCTGCAACGTTCGAACCGGTCGTAGAACGTTGCGTTGTCTTCGTGAACAAGGTTTCAACCACACCGGCGTGCAAGGCGATGGTCAGTTGATCTGCCCGGCGCAGGACCAATTCTCGGCGTCGAAGCTACCGGGCGCGCCGGCGGCGGCCCGTGCTATGCGGCGGCCGGCAACCGACCTGGAGGCAAGCGGCTGGTCGGCCAGGGCGGCGAAGTTTGACATGCATTCGGCCCGTAACGGGTGTGTCCGAGGTCCCCGAGTGGACCATCGCTTCGCTTTGCAAGACCTCAATCAGCGGCATTTGGCAACGACTTGAGCCAATCACCTGCCACTCTGGCCTTGCTCCGTAGCGCCGGCATAGTAGCGCCGGCATACTGGTCCCGCATTGTATCAGGCAGCGGAGCCTGCTTAAAGTCACGGGGCGTAGAGCCTGCCGCGGATCGGGCCGTTCCCACAAAGCGCGCTCCCGTCCAGGGCTTGGCTCATTGATCTGCCCCAAAGGCGCAAACCGACCGGTCGGCAAGAAGCCCATGCCCGCGACACAAGCGCCACCAAATCGTCGACTGACAGCCATTTTGGCCGCGGACATTGCCGGCTTCAGCGCCCTCATGAGCGCCGACGAAGAACAGACGGTCCGCCACCTAAAACAGATGCAGCAGACCGTATTCCCGCTGATCGCAACCTGGCAGGGGCGGGTCATCGACACGGCGGGCGACGGCATTCTCGCGGAATTTCCAAGTATAACATCTGCGATTCACTGCGCGGTGGCGATGCAAAACGCCATGCTGCGTCGCAATCTCGCGATGGACCCGCAACAACGAATGCTTCTGCGCATCGGAGTCAATCAAGGCGACGTCATCTACGATGACATCAAGATTTATGGAGACGGCGTCAACATCGCCGCCCGGCTGGAAGCGATCTGTGAACCCGGAGGCGTTTGCATTTCCGAAAAGGTCTATGATGAGATTAGAAACAAGATCGCCCTGCCTTGGGAGCATGGCGGAGAGCATCGTCTCAAGAATATCCCAGAACCGATCGGCGTATATCTTTTAACGGCAGATCGTCTGTCTATGCCGACGCCGCATGCACCGGCGCCGCCCGTGCACAGCCACCATCGGCAATGGCCAAGACGGAGGCTCGCTTGGCTCACAAGCCGCCCCGTGTCCTCATCCAGCATCCGGATCGCGCTGTTGATCGGATTTGCGCTGGTGACGGCGTTGTTGATCGGCTTCGGGTTGAGCCCACGTCATCAGCAAACGCCGGATCGCCCAGCCATCGCCGTATTGCCATTCAAGAACCTGAGCGGTGATCCGGAGCAAACATACTTCAGCAACGGAATAACGGAAGATATCTCGACCGCGCTGAGCCGGTTTAGAACGCTCACGGTCATCTCGTACAAGGCCTCATTGCAGGTCACAGGTGAGGACCTGCCTATCGCCGACGTTGGGCGGCGCCTCAAGGCCCGTTATCTGGTCGACGGCAGCGTTCGCCGCAATGCGCAGCGCATTCGCGTCCTCGCCCGCGTCACCGATGTCGCCAGCGCAAAAGAGATATGGAGCTATCAATACGATGATCGCGTCGCTGATGTGTTCGTTCTGCAAGAACGCGTTGCGCGAGAGGTAGGAGGCGCACTGGCGGCAAACTTGGAGCGGATCGTCCTGCGCCATTCCACCGCGCAACCAGCTTCACGCGTCGATGCCTACGATATGGTTCTACGTGGCCGAGCCGCCGCGCGCCGACATACACGTGCGGGAAACCGAGAAGCCCGCCGGCAATTCAAATTGGCGATAGCCACCGATTCCACCTATGCGGACGCCTATGCCCAGCTCGCTTCTGCGTATCTTGACCGAGCGCTGTTCGGCTGGTCGCCATTCAGCTCTGAAGAAGTCGGCTCGGCCATCGAATTGAGCAACAAGGCGGTCTCGTTGGACCCGTCAAATGCCATGGCTCACGGTATCCTTGCGCGGTGCTATGCAATCCGGACCCAATATGATCTTGCCCTTGCAGCATCTGATCGTTCATTGCGCTTCAATCCCAACGATGCCGAAGTTCATGCGGTTCGCGCCGAAATACTTCTGTGGCGGGGGCAACTCGCGAAGTCGCTCGAGGCGAGTGAGATCGTTGCGCGTCTCAATCCGCTGCTCGATCCCAATCAATACTTCAACTTTGGATTGGCGTACTTTCTCAGCCGCCAGTACGATAAGGCGATCCAGGTTTTGGAGGAAGCTTCCACCCGGCATCCAGATTTCAGCCCTGTGAAGGCTTTGCTGGCGGCCAGCTATGCAGAGACCGGCTTCGACCGCAACGCCCAGGAGGCAGCCGCGGCCACGATCAGGCTCAATCCGTTCTTTCGTTCTTCAAATTTTGGCTCACGCCTGCAGAGCGCTCAGATGCGGCGCCAATTGCAACAGAGCTTAAAAAAGGTCGGCTTGATTTAAAACGTTGAAATCCGGGCCATAAAGCGACGATCGGGCGCTAGATCATCGCGCCTTAGATCATGTCCGCCTTTGGCGGTATCGCCGCGCCGGGCCGACCCCAACCGGTCACCCAATGGTACGGGGATCTAATGTCCCGTGGGTTGGGGAGCGGTCGGACGATCCCAGTTCGCGTGGGCGCGGGCGACCGTGATATCGGGGTCCTGTTCGAAGCTTTCGCGGGCACGAATGGTGGCAAAGACATACAACTTTCCGCCATGGATCTTCCACAGGCGCGGGTCGGTGGCAACTTCCACGCCGCGGACCATGGCGACGGCACAACTGCCAGCAAACTGCGGGATGTATTTGTCGGGATTGCCGACGAACAGATCTCGATGTCGGTCGTTGATGAAGCGAAACGTCATGCCATCAAAGACGAGCTGATAATCAAGATGACCCGGCAGCGCTTTGCCTTTGGTGAAGTAGGCGACGGGATCATATCCATTTAAGACCAGCCGCTTTGCCGCGGCGTCGGCTGCTTGCGAGGCGCTCAGGGCTGCCGCTGACAGCCAGGCAAAAGCTGACAACATGCCGACGAAGGCCAAGGGCCGGAGCTTATGCATTGCCTCACTCTCCCAGGCGAAGGCTGATACATGTCACGACTCGGGCCGAAGGCTGCACGCGATGCTTTGGCGCAGTTTTCAGCTCTTGGCGTCTAGACATTTTCGAAACGTTGTGTCGAGGCCTATCCTGTTCGGTACCGGGCGCATAGACTAGCAGGATGACGGGTCCAGACCAAATCAAGTCCAATTGAAGTCGGGCTCGTGGTTTTGACGGAGGTTGGCGAAGGGTTCGACAGCGTGGCCGGCCCAATCAGTTCTCACGCCGGTCGATGCGATTACGATCAGGCCGTGGCGATTGTAAACAATTTTTGCGCGTTGCGGCGTTTCAGAGTCAGCTGGAACCATCCCGCTACGCCGCCCGGCCGCCGAATGGCCCGCTTGAGTGGGTGGCCAGGCGTGGGAGCAGGCCGGCACGGCTGGTCCGGTTAGGGCGGAGATGATCTAAGGGCGATAGCCAAGGGAGATTAGATCATCGCGCCTTAAATCGGAACCGCAACGCCGATTCCAATTGCGCCGGTTCCGATTTAAGGCGCAAAGATGATCGCTCTTAAAGTGGTGAGCAACTTTCTGCCTTTAATCGGGATCGTTCCGATTCCGATTAAAGGCAGGTTGCTCTAGCCGCGGTCGAATGCTGAGCAAATTCAGCCGCCATCATCCAAGCTGTCGCTCAGCGCCTCGATGTCAAAGACCTGTAGACTATTACCGTTACGCGCGATCAGTCCTTCGCGTGTCATACGGCCGAGTTCCCGCGTCACGGCTTCGCGCGTGGCACCGATCCGGCTTGCAAGTTCGGCGTGGGTTGGAAACGGCTTGATCGTGGCGCTGGCGGCGTCCGGGGCAACATCGCGCGCCCGTCGGAGCACATCAGCGCGCACGCGCATGGGCACGGTCAACACTGTGGTATCGATCACCCGCGCGGTCAGGTCTCGGACCAGCGCCGCAAGGCGCGTGAGAACGTCCGCGGCAAATGCCGTGTTGGTCTCGATCAAACGCCAGAATTGTTCCCGTGTCATCGCCGCAATTAGGCTGTCTTCGAGTGCGAGGACGCCGGCTGAGCGGCCGCGTCCGTCAATCGCTGAAAGCTCGCCGAAGGTGCCGCCGGCACTCACCTCCCGGAACGCGACCTCACGGCCGCCAGGGGAATAGATCGTGACGCGGATTCGGCCCTTGGCGACAAGGTAAACGTCCGTGCTATCGGTTTCTGCCGAAAACAGCTCGAGCCCGCGCGGGACATTGCGCCACGTGCATCGGCCCGCAAGCTGCGCACGCTCATCAGCGGAAAGCCCGGCCAAAACGCCAATCGTGTCGAGCGAACGTGCACCGTGCATGCAGTTTGCGAGCGCTGGGCGTCCGCCCTCCTGAAGTCTCCACGCCATTGTTTTTGAATTTTATACTGTCGGCAAGTCGATTTTATCCAAGCGATGACATTGGACCGTTCAGCGTGATGCCATGCGGCCGGATCGCTGACACTGACCAGGCCGGCAGCGATCGGGATTCGGTGCGAAATCGATATCAATGTGAGGACGACCGCCGCGGGTCGGTCCCGCAGTCGCTAGGGTCATGTCCACCCTGGGGGAAGGTGGCCTGCCGGTCCGCTTGCCCGGCCGGCCACCCCATGTCGCGATGATGCGGTTGGCCGGGTGGGAGCGGGATGGTTCCAGCACCCTCTGACACGCCTTAGAGCAACCTGCCTTTAATCGGAATCGGAACGATCCCGATTAAAGGCAGAAAGTTGCTCACCACTTTAAGGCGCGATGATCTAGTCATCCGACAGGCGGCCGGATCGGGTAGCCTCGGTCAGCCATTCACAAGGGGGATCGCCCAAGCCTTGTTCTGCTATCGCCGTCAAGCTTTCGACGATGGCGCTCAGTCCACGGGCTTCGGCGTAATGCATCAGACCGCCGCGCCAACGTGGGAAGCCGTAGCCATGGACCTCGACAAGGTCGATGTCAGCAGTGCGCTTGGCGATAGATTCGCTGCGAATTTTCGCCGCTTCGTTGACCATCGGCAGGATGATGCGATCGACGCGTTCCTGATCGGTCAGGTTCGGCAATTGCGGATAGCCTGCTGATTCTTCGGCGATGACCGAAGCAACCGTCTGTGAGGGGATCGGCGACCGGCTGGCCTCGGTGTAGTCATACCAACCGCCGCTGGTTTTTTGTCCCAGTCGGTTGATGGCGCAAAGCCGCTCGGCAACAGGCGCAAACGGCGTTTCGCCCCGCGCGCGCGCGGCCTTGCGCTGGAACGCGGCGATGTCGAGCCCGCCGAGGTCCTGCGCCTGAAACGGTCCCATCGCCATGCCAAAACCTTGCATCGCGCGGTCGACGTCGGCCGGCGTCGAACCCGACAACAACAGCCGCTCAGCCTGTGACCGGGTGGTCTTCAAAATGCGATTGCCAATAAACCCGTCACAGATGCCGGCCAGAACTGGGATCTTGCCGAGCACCTTGGCCAGCGCGAAACCCGTGGCCAGCACCTCGGGTGACGTGGTCTCAGTCGGCACCACCTCAAGCAGCTTCATGACATTGGCCGGGCTAAAGAAGTGCAGCCCCAAAACGCGCTCGGGATGGGCGGTTGCGGCGGCGATCTGGCGCGGATCGAGATAGGAGGTGTTGGTCGCTAAAACGGCGTCCGGCCGAGTTGCCATTTCGAGCTGCGCGAACACGGCGCGCTTGGTCGTGAGGTCTTCAAACACCGCTTCGACAGCAAGGTCGATGTCTGCCAGACGATCGTAGTCGGTGGTGAAGGTGGTGCCGGCGACGCGGGCAGCTCGCGCTTCGGCGCTCAGTCGTCCGCGCTTGACCGCTGCATCATAAATCCGCTCGAGATTGGCCTTCGCGCGCGCAAGCGCTTCGTCGTCGCGCTCAACCAGCACCACAGGCAGCTTGGCGTCATGCATTGCCGCGGCGATGCCGGCCCCCATCGTGCCGCCGCCGATCACGGCGACGGTGTTGACAGGCCGCGGTGTCAAGCCCTTGACCTCAGGCGGTCTGCCGGCAGCGCGTTCCGCGAAGAAGATGTGGCGCAGGGCCCGAGCTTGGTCCGAGGTGCGTGCATGCAAAAACGTCTCGCGCTCAAACGCAAAAGCGGCAGCAGTGTCGGCGGCGGTGTCGGCTTCGACCGATCTGCGCAAACAGTCGAGCGCAAGCCGGGGCGCATTTTCGCCGCGCGCCGTCTTGGCAATCCGTTGCGCATAGGTATCCCAGTCCGCGGCATCCGGGCGAGACATCGGTCGGCGCGTGCTTAGGGCTTGTGGTCTCGGCTGGTTCGCGATCTCAGCGGCGACCGCTAGGGCCGCTTCCAGCAAGGGGCTTTCGGCGACCTGGTCGATCAGCCCAAGTTGCAAGGCTCGCTTGGCCGGGATCGGTTCACCGGACAGCACCAACTCGATGACCGCCTCGGTCTTGATCAATCGGGGCAGGCGTACACTCGCGCCGGCGCCGGGGACCACGCCCAGTTTGACCTCCGGCAGGCCGAGCACCGAGGACGGACTGGCGATCCGATACTGGCATCCGAGCGTGACTTCGAGGCCGCCGCCGAGGGCAGCGCCATGGATGGCGGCCACCCAGGGTTTTGCCGCAGCTTCGATGCGTGCGATAACGTCCGGAAGATGTGGCTCTTGCGGTGACGCGTTGAATTCAGAGACATCGGCGCCGGCGATGAATGTGCGTCCTTCGGCGATCAACACCACCGCGCGCGTGGCCGGCTCCGCGTCGAGCGTCGTGGCTGCATCTAACAATCCTTGCCGCATCGCCTGACTCAATGCGTTGACGGGTGGGTTGTTGAGCCTGACGACGGCGATATCGCCCACGTGCTCGATCGACACGACCATGACTAAAGCCCCAGGTTTGCGGCGCGAACGCCCGCGTCGGCGGTTGATCTCTCGGTCGGGCCCGACAGAATGTTGTGCCCGGTCTCCATCACCGAGCCGGTATCGGCACGGTTGCGAGCGCCGAAGCTTGGGCACTCCAGTGAGCTCGGTGACGATCCTTCGGCGCTTTTGCGTCGCGGCCCGGTATGATCCGTTGATAGGCGTAGGTCATCATCGATTTGCAGCGTCCTCCATCGGCGCGTTGCGGGTCGGCGGGTGGCGACCTCCGTGATCGGCTGGTCGATCGCCTTGGTCTTGACCGCAATTCTGCCGGCAGCCGATCCATTCAGCAACAGGATCGTCGGCGACAGCGTCAACGCGCTTGCGACTTGAAGGCGCTTCAGCACGCCGTGGGTCAGCGAGGTCGCAGCAAGGTCGCTTCGAGGGGGCGTCACCTCGAAGTGGCCGGTTGTGGCGCGGCCCGCCCCGGAGCGACGCTTATCGAGCGCAATCGGTTGATTCTGGGACAATCTACTGACCTTTGTCGAGCCTCAGTTGATGACCAGCCGACCGCGGATCCATGCTAGAGCAACCTGCCTTTAATCGGAATCGGAACGATCCCGATTAAAGGCAGAAAGTTGCTCACCACTTTAAGAGCGATCATCTTTGCGCCTTAAATCGGAACCGGCGCAATTGGAATCGGCTTTGCGGTTCCGATTTAAGGCGCGATGATTTAAGCTCACGACGCCGATCGCCGATTTATAATTGACCGACCGGACGGTTTATGCAACGTTTTCAACCGGGTCAGGCGCACTGCGCCAGCGCAGGGAGGTAAAGCATGGCTGCGACGGACACGGTGCTTGTGGCGTTGGATGGGGGCGTCCTGAAACTGACGCTCAATCGTCCGGACAAGCTCAACGCCTTCAATGCTGACATGAGTGTCGCTTTCTTGGCTGGCTTGCAGCGGGCTCGACAGGATGATGCGGTACGATCGGTGCTGTTGACGGGGGCGGGTCGGGCCTTTTGCGCCGGGCAGGATCTCGGCGACCGTGACCCACGCGCGATGCAGGGCGTGCCGGACCTGGGTCACACCCTGGAGACCTATTACAATCCGACCATTCGCCTGATCCGCGCGATCGAGAAACCGATCGTTTGCGCCGTCAACGGGGTAGCCGCAGGTGCAGGCGCCAATATCGCGCTGGCTTGCGATATGGTGCTGGCGGCGCGATCGGCGCGCTTCATCCAGGCGTTCGCCAAGATCGGGCTGGTTCCCGACTCGGGCGGAACCTGGACGTTGGCCCACCTGATCGGGGAGGCACGGGCCAAAGGCTTGGCGCTGACGGGCGAGCCGATCGATGCGGAAACCGCCGCAAATTGGGGGTTGATCTGGCGCGCGATCGATGATGCTGAATTGACGGCGCAAGCGGAGCGATTGGCGCAGACGTTCGCGGCCGGTGCGACCCGGGGCCTCGGCTTGACGAAACGGGCGATACAGGCAGCCGCGACGCAGTCGCTCGACGCCCAGCTCGACATGGAGCGGGATCTGCAGCGCGAAGCCGGGCGAAGCTCGGATTATGCGGAAGGTGTTGCCGCATTTTTAGACAAGCGCAAACCAGAGTTCACCGGACGATGACGAGCGACTTGGATCCGCCTGGGGGTCAGCATGGCGATCCGCAACGGCTTGCGGAGGCCTGTGCGCAGGCGATGTGGCGCGATGACAACGCGTCTCAGCGGCTCGGCATGTCGATCGATTTGATCGCCCCCGGCACCGCTACGCTGAGCCTTGATGTCGCTGATGACATGACGAATGGCCACGGCACCTGCCATGGTGGCTACATCTTTGCATTGGCGGATTCAGCATTTGCCTTCGCCTGCAACAGCTACAATCAGCGCGCCGTTGCTCAGCATTGCTCGATTACTTATCTGCACCCTGCATATTTGGGCGATCGATTGACGGCTCGCGCCGTGGAAGTTTCGCGCCAAGGTCGAGACGGACTTTACGACGTGCAAATAACCAATCAAAAAGGCGAGCAAATCGCCGCATTTCGCGGGCACTCGCGCACGGTGAGAGGCACCCATTTGAGCGAGCCCGCCTGACACTGAACAGAGCGAACAAGGAGGAAAATATGGAAGATTTGACTCCTCGACCAGGCGATCTTGAAGCGATCGAAATCGCCTCGCGCGACGAAATTGCCGCGCTGCAAGTGCAGCGGCTGAAGTGGACGCTGCGTCACGCTTACGAGAATTCACCGTTCTATCGGAAGCGCTTCGATGAGCATTCGATTCATCCTGACGATTTCAATACGTTGCAGGATTTGAGGAAGTTTCCCTTTACCGTGAAGCAGGACCTGCGCGACACCTACCCATTTGGCATGTTCGCCGTGCCGCAAAGTGACCTGCGCAGGATCCACGCGTCGTCGGGTACCACGGGCAAGCCGACGGTGGTCGGCTATACTCAAAACGACCTCGACGTGTGGGCACACGTGGCGGCCCGGTCAATCCGCGCAGCCGGCGGGCGGCCCGGCGATATCCTCCACAATGCCTACGGTTATGGTCTATTCACCGGCGGGCTTGGCGCCCATACCGGCGGCGAGCACTTGGGCTGCACGGTCGTTCCCGTCTCGGGAGGAATGACGGAGCGCCAAGTGACGCTGATCACGGATTTTAAGCCGCGGATCATCATGGTCACGCCATCCTATATGCTGTCGATCCTCGACGAGTTCCGGCGCCAGGGCTTCGATCCACGCCAATGCTCGCTGGCAGTTGGCATCTTCGGTGCCGAGCCATGGACCAACGCGATGCGTCAGGAAATTGAGCAGGCATTCGATATGCACGCGGTTGACATTTATGGTTTGTCCGAAGTCATGGGACCCGGCGTCGCCCAGGAATGCGTGGACTCCAAGGACGGATTGCATGTGTGGGAAGACCATTTCTATCCGGAGATTATTGACCCAAATACCGGACAGGTAGTCCCCGATGGCGAATCGGGCGAGCTTGTCTTCACGTCGTTGACCAAAGAAGCGCTGCCGATCGTCCGCTACCGGACCCGTGACCTCACGCGTTTGCTGCCTGGTTCCGTGCGGTCCATGCGCCGCATTGAAAAGATCACGGGTCGGTCGGACGACATGATCATCCTCCGCGGCGTCAACGTGTTTCCAACCCAGATCGAAGAGCAAATTTTCAAGTGTGCTGGCCTCGCGCCCCATTTCCAGATCGAGTTGACACGCGATGGCCGCATGGACGTGATGACCGTCAATGTCGAGGCCACGTCTGCGGCAAGCGACCCTGCGACGCGATCGGCCTCAGCCAGCGAGCTGTCGCATCACATCAAAAGCGTGGTCGGCGTCACCACCAAAGTCGAAGTGCGCGAGCCGGGAGCCGTTGAGCGCTCATTGGGCAAAGCCCGCCGCGTTGTGGACAATCGACCGAAACAGTGACAAACAGCCGCCTGGTTGCTGAGCAGAGAGTCGTCTTATTGCGGCGGCGTCCCGCGTCGCGCGCAGAGCTTCCGGCGCGGTCGGCGGATTGGTGAGGGGAATGATGGATGGCGCGGACGCGGGCGACAGATTACCAAGATAAGCAACGCAACATTTTGGACACGGCGGCAGCCGTTTTCGCCCAGTTCGGCATGGAAAAGGCCTCGATGGCGGAGATCGCCCGTCAAGGCAACTTCTCCAAGGCGCTGCTCTACCACTACTACACCAGCAAAGACGCGCTGATCTTCGATATCATCCGCACCCATCTGGACGACTTGGATGCCGCGCTACAGGCGGCCGACCGCCCGGATCTGTCCGCGCCGGAGCGGCTGCGGCTGCTGATTCGACAGGTCGTTGAGAGCTACGAGGATTCCGACGACAAGCACAAGGTGCAGCTGAACTGCATGGGCACGTTGTCGGCCGAGCAGTCGGAGCAGCTGCGGGTGATTGAGCGGCGAATCGTGAAGCGTTTTTCCGCCGTACTGGGGCTGATCAATCCAGACCTCGATAATGGACAGCCGTTACTGATGCCGGTGACGATGTCTTTGTTCGGCATATTGAATTGGATTTATATGTGGTTCCGCGCGGATGGCCGGCTCAGTCGGATGGACTACGCCGATCTCGTGACGACGATGATGCTGGACGGCGTGAAGGCAGTCCGGCAAGCGAGCGGCGAACCGCCGGCCTTCGACGAAGGGCTCGATCGCAAGCGCCGCGCTCGCGTCCGAGCGGTCAAATAGCACCGCTCATCGTGCGGCGATAAGATCATGTCCGCCTGAGGCGGACATGATCGAGGACCTAACCGGGCTCCGAGAGACCGTGCTCGGCCAACACCGCGGACAGTCTATCATGCCATTCGGCCAGCAACGCCGCATTTGAGGTGTGCCTGATGCCGAAGCGCCGTAACGCGTCGAAGCGCTCTGATCGCATGGTCCCGAAACTGGCCGCGACCCGTGGATGCCAATATTCCAGCGAGGCCGAGGCGTTCGGTCGGGCATCGGGGTGCTCGAGAATGTTGCGGAGCCCCTCTATGGCGAGCTCTGCGTGTCGCCGTTCGCGCGGCAGGATGAACCCAAACGCCTCGGCCAGTGGCTGGTAGGAGACCCGGGCCAATTCTTCCAGCTGGATGGTCACTGCCGAGCCCATCAGTACATTCATGACAACGGCATCGATCCAGCCCTCTAACGGATAATGGAATACGCTGAGCCGCATATCCTGACCGTGACGGGTCGTGCCGATATCGGCCCCGCGTTCCAGGCGCGCCGCCCAAGCGTGATGGGTGGCATAGCGCGTGGTATCAGCACCGAAGCTGCCCATCACGTTGAGGACTCGCTCGGCGTGATCGGTCTTTTCCAAGACGATCCGTGCGGCAGCGATCCGTTCCTTGATGCCGGGCGCGTCGTTGATCACATCGGCAAAACCCGCCGCCCCAGCCAGGGAGCTGTCAACGAATGTGGCCATCAACCGCATCAGTTCGCCCCGGTAGCGCGGCGAGGCGTTGAGCGGCGAGGTCAAGCGTCCGCCTTGCTCCAGATAGGACTCGATGCTCATTGCCTGCTCGGGGGCCGCGTTTTGCTCGACCATGGTGCCTTCTCCCATTGATCTGAACCCACCTTATTGGTCGTAGGAAATGACCACCGTGTCCGAGACCGGATAGCACTGACAGGTCAGCACATAGCCGCGGCTCACCTCGTAGTCCTCAAGCGCATGATTGGCTTGCATCTCAATGTCGCCTTCCAGCACAAGCGCCCGACAGGTCGAGCAAACCCCGGCCTTGCAGGCGAACGGCACATCCATCGCGTTGGCAAGGGCTGCGTCCAGAACGGTCTGATTTTTCGGCATGGATATGCTCTGCGTGCTGCCGTCCAAGGTGATCGACGCCGTGGCCTGATTGGCGCTCCGGGCGAGATCTTTGGACGCGACCCTGGTCTTAACGCGACCCGGCTGGGATGTGGCAAACAGTTCAAACTTGATCTGGCTATCCTGGAGGCCATGCGCGCGCAGCGCCGCAGCGATCGTGAGCATCATCGGCTCAGGTCCGCAGATGAAAGCTGTGTCGACGGTCTCGATGTTGATCCAATGGGCGAACAGCTGCTTGCATTTCTCCGTGTCGATCTGACCGGTGAACAGATCGATGTCCTGGGCATCGCTTTCGAGGATGTGGATGAGGTTGAGGCGCCCCATGTGGACGTTCTTGATGTCTTCAAGCTCCTCGCGGAACATGATGGTGTTGATGCCCCGGTTGGCGTAGACGAGGGTGAAGCGCGACAGCGGCTCACAAACCAGCGTGGTTTTCAGGATCGACAGGACCGGCGTGATGCCCGATCCGCCGGCGAAACCCAGATAGTGCCGCTCGGCGCGCGCATCGAGCGGCGTAAAAAAGGCTCCCATCGGCGGCAGCGCCTCCAGCCGATCGCCGACCTTGAGCTGTTCGTTTGCCCAGGTGGAGAACGCTCCGCCATCGACCCGTTTGATCCCGACCTGAAGGATGCCTTCGTCCTTGCCCGCGCAAATCGAATAGGACCGACGCAGTTCCTCACCGTCGAACTCGCGCCGAAAGGTCAGGTATTGGCCTTGCGTGAAATCAAACGCGGCGGCGGAGCCGGCTTCAGGCTTGAGCGTCACGACGACCGCGTCACGGATCGTCTTGTAGACATCCGTCACGGCGAGCTGGTGAAAGCGCGGCATCGGGTCCTCGCTAGATGCACTTGAAGTAATCGAACGGTTCCAGGCAGTCCAGGCATCGCCAATGTGCCTTGCATGGGGTCGAGCCAAATTGGCTCACCATCTGCAAACGGGTGCTGCCACAGTGCGGACAGCGGGCCGGGCCGCCAGCCGGTTGCGGCGGTGCGATGCCGTAGGCCTCCAATTTCGCGCGGCCCTTGCTGCTCAACCAGTCGGTGGTCCAGGCCGGCGCGAGCTGGCGCTTGAGCTGCAGCCGCTCGATGCCTTTTTCCCTCAGCGTTTTCTCGATCTCAAAATGAATGACAGAGGTGGCGGGACACCCCGTATAGGTTGGCGTTAGGGTTACCGTGAGCGTGTCGTCCACCCACGCCACGTCGCGGATGATGCCGAGATCCACCAAGGATATGACCGGGATCTCCGGGTCGGGGACGTTATCCAGCCAGTCCCAAATCTGCTGTTCACTCGCACGTGTCATCGTTGGCTACCAGGTTGCGCCCGGATAGGCCCGCTGCAGCCATTGCATCTGGGTCAGCAGATGGCCCAAGTGCTCGGAGTGATGGGTGCCAGCCTTGCCGCCCCGGTGGGCGAATTTGCTCTGCGGGATCGTCAGCGTCGCCTCGGTAAGGACCCGGCTCACCAGCGCGTCGTATTCATCGCGCAACGTGGCAGGATCCGGCGCGATCGACGATTTGGCCATCTCGGCATCGATCTCATCGGCGAGGAACATCTCGCCGACATAGGGCCACAGATAGTCCAAAGCCGCTTGCATCTTGGCGTGGCTGAGCTCGGTACCGTCGCCGAGACCAACCACGGTGTGAGCCGAGCGCTCGACGTGGTAGGCGGCTTCCTTGGATGCCTTCTGGGCAATCGCGGCGATGCGCTCGTCCGCACTGGTGCTCAGTCGGCCCAACATCATGGAATGCCAGGCGTCGAACAGGAACTGCCGCATCAGGGTGCGGCCAAAATCGCCGTTCGGCAGCTCGACCAACAGCAAATTGTGGAAATCCCAGACGTCGCGCAAAAAGGCGAGATCGTCGGCGGTTCGCCCGTTGCCTTCCACCTCGCCGGCCAAAGTGAGCCAAAGCTGGGTTTGGCCAATCAGGTCCAGAGCCGTGTTGGCCAGCGCAATATCTTCTTCCAACACCGGCGCATGGCCGCACCATTCCGAAACCCGGTGACCGAGCACTAGCGTATTGTCGCCCATGCGCAGGAGGAATTGGCACAAGGCTTGGTCGTGGCCCATCACATGTGTCCCACATCATCGGGAATGTCATAGAACGTGGGATGGCGATAAACCTTCGAGTTCGACGGCTCGAACAAGGGGCCCTTGTCGGAGGGCGCCGATGCGGCAATGTGCTTGGCTTCGACGACCCAGATGCTGACGCCTTCATTGCGCCGCGTGTAGACGTCGCGCGCATTCTTGATCGCCATCTCGGCGTCTGCCGCGTGCAGGCTGCCGACGTGGCGATGGCTCATGCCGTGCTGGCCACGGATGAACACCTCCCAAAGCGGCCATTCGTTCCTCATGTCCTCGTTCTCTCCCGAAAAAGCGTTGTAGCCAACGCGCCGTGCGCGGTCATCGCCGGATCGAAGAGCGTGCCCATCAAGCGCAGCGGCAAATCGCGAAGTCCGGCAGCAACCGATAGCAAGCGGCGCCCGGTGTTGGGCGAGATACCTCCTGCAACTATTCCGCGGCTGATTTGACCGCTGCTTTCTTTTGGGCGTGGGCGAGCAGGCCATCACGGACCCAGTGCCCTTCTCGCCAAGCCGCAATCCGAGCGTTCATCCGGTCGACGTTGCACGGGCCGTTGCCTTTCAGCACGTCGTAGAATTCCGACCAATCCGGCTGCGAAAAGTCGTAGTGCCCACGCGCCTCGTTCCATTTCAAATCCGGATCGGGAATGGTCAAACCCAGATATTCGGCTTGCGGGACGGTTTGATCGACAAATTTTTGGCGCAGCTCGTCGTTGGTGTTGATCTTGATCTTCCACGCCATCGATTGGGCCGAATGGACAGAGTCCTTGTCGGAGGGCCCAAACATCATCAATGCCGGATACCAGAAGCGGTTCAACGCGTCCTGGGCCATTCTGCGTTGCTCCGGCGTGCCTTGCGCGCAAGCACGGATCGCGTCGTAGCCTTGGCGTTGATGGAAACTCTCTTCTTTGCAGATTCTGATCATGGCACGGCTGTAGGGACCGTAAGACGTGCGCTGAAGGGGGACCTGGTTCATGATCGCGGCGCCGTCCACCAACCACCCGACAGCGCCGATATCAGCCCAGGTCAGCGTCGGGTAGTTGAAGATGGAGCTATATTTCATCTTCCCGGACAAAAGCTGCTCGGTAAGCTCGTCGCGGCTTACGCCCAGCGTTTCGGCCGCGCAGTACAGGTAGAGGCCGTGCCCGGCCTCATCCTGGACCTTGGCCAAGAGAATCGCCTTGCGCTCCAAGGTGGGCGCCCGTGTGATCCAGTTGCCCTCGGGAAGTTGGCCGACGATTTCCGAGTGCGCATGCTGACCGATTTGGCGGATCAGTGTGGTGCGATAATCGTCAGGCATCCAATCCTTGGGCTCGATCTTATCACCGGCATCGATGCGGTCTTGAAACGTGCGCTCCTGATCCGACATCTCGTCACGTGATTTCACACGCGATCCGGCGGTTTTGATCATCTGCGCGTACATCATCGTCTCCTTGCACGTCCCGGCGGCGTCAGGTGTAGCAGCGTCAGGTGTGCCCCAGGATGATAGCAAATTCCCGCCCGACACAATCACCATCATGCATAGCCCATGGCGCCTGTCGCTGCGCAGGGGCCATCACGTCGCGGTGGTCGCCATGCGCGCTTTGGCTTGCGGGGCCGCCGCCGCCCATGGCCACGTCAACCGCGCGCCGCCGTATTGCCCGATCAGCATCCGCACCGCGCTGCAGATCAACGCCTCAGCCATCCGTTGCGCTCCCGCCGCCTAGCGGTCGTTTGGCCACCTTCGGCCTCCGGTCGGCTTTCGCCGCAGCCATTTCATTATCCGACCGACCGGTCAACAATAGCCATCGGTGCTGGGCCTTGCAACTGAATTTTCAACGCCGATACCGCTAGATGATGCCCGCCTCGGGCGGACGCGATCTAGACGGCGAAGAAGTCGAAATATCCGTCGATCTGCGGGTTCTGCAGCAGCACTTTCTTCTGGGCGATGCGTATGTCGTCGCCGGTACGGCGCAGACGGTATTCGTAGCTGCCGGCACGGACCTGCTGTCCACGGACATCATTGACCCAGACCAGCTGCCAACTGGCAAACGCTTCGATCTCACTTTGCGATACGGCGTCAACCATCACCATGCCGACCACGTGGTTGGTCGCCGGTGCCGGGGTGGAGGATAGGGATATGTCCGTCTCGAGCCGAAAAATTCGAGCTTCCAGCCCGTCGCGGCCCGCGATGTAGATGAGATTGAGCTCCTGTGACGGATCGCTGGTCAAGCTCCCGTCCATCCGGAACGCCGGGACCCAGAACACGGCATCGGGGCAATAAAGCGACACCCACTCCTGCCACCGCCGCGCATCGAGCAGACGGGCCTCGCGGTAGATCAAGTCCTGCACGCTGGCCACCAGTGTCGGGTCAATCATGGCGAGGCTCTTTCTGTCGCGTCATCATACGCCGCCATTGTCTGTAAACGCCCTGCAGAGCGATTTCGTGATCCCAACTGTTGGAGCTGGCAACAGGGGTAAAGCCAAGGTCTCGCGCGGCTTCATCCGGTCCCTCGATCCGAAAAGCACTGCCGCGGCCCATCTGCGTCCAGCCCGCAGCGGTAGCCCAGCTCGCCGCGTGTGCGGCCTCGCAAACGGCAATATCGTCAGGGGTCGCCATACCGCTTGGCAGGAAGAAATCTTCAAACTTGCGCAGCCGCGCGCTTCGCATCTGTGAGGGTTCACCTGCGGGTGCCAAGCACCAGATGGTGGTCTCCATCTTGTCGACGGCCAACGGCCGATAGGTGCGCAAATGCGTGCTCGCCAAGTCGTTGATGAGCAAATTGGGAAAGATCGTCATATGGCGGCCGCGACCGAGGATCCATTTGAGTTTGCCGGCATCGAAGCGCTGCGCCAACGCGTTCTTCATCCCATAAATTGGGAACGCTTCCGGATCGCCGCGCTCGTGCCAAAAGGCGGTATGGCCGTTGCCGAGGTCATAACTGGCCGATTGAATGCGGCCGGTGAGCCTGGATCGGTCCGTTCGCTGGACCCCGCCGGCCCCGGACCGCGCCTCGCGAAAGGCGACCGTGTCGGCGAAATTTCGATGCACGACCGGCGCGTGATAGGCATCCGGTCCATTTTCGTGCATGATCTTCCAATTGCAATTCGACGTATAGACACAAAATCCGCTGACCACTTCCAATGGGTCAGGGGCGGGTGCGACGAAGATATCGATCAGCGCGGTCGCCGGCCCCAAATGCTCTTTGAGCGCGACCACATCCGGCGCAAGCGATCCGAACACGAACCCGCGATAGCTGTCCAAGCGGGCAATTGGTGTCAGATTGAAGGTCGCGAGGTCGAAACCCTGCGGCCATCCGGCCTTTTGGTTGCGCGCCGAGATGCAACGCCCCTCCCGATCAAAGCAAAAGCCATGGTACGGGCAATCAAATGTAGCGGCGTTGCCGACCCGGCGATTGACCAGCATCGCGCCACGGTGACCGCAAGCATTGAGGTAGCAGGCGAGGCTGCCGTCGGTCTTGCGCAGCACAAACACGGGCTGTCGGCCCATGTAGGTCGCATAGAAGTCGCCCGGGTTGGGCACGAAGCTCTCGTGGCACAGGAACAGCCAGCCGCCCTCAAAGATCGATCGATATTCGGCTTCGAGGATGGCGGGATCATTGTAGACGCGCCGATCGACGCGAAAGATGTGCTGGTCCGGGCGGTCGTCGATGAAGGCGGCGAAGTCCGTTGTTGTGTTCAGCGGTGCATCATCCATCGTCATCAGCTCCGCACAATGTGCCGACGTTGTCCGCCGGCCGGACAGCATGTCGCGGTCGATTTGCCACCCCGACCAGGCCGATGACCAGTTCAAATGCGGCGAGACCAGACGGCCCGATCCGAGTAAGGTCATTGTCGGGCGGGTCATCTCGCAGATCAAGTGTAATGGCGAATCCATGCGGGCGACGGAACACAACAATACCACCCGGCGAGCGTTGATCGCGGGCGCATTGGCGGCCGCTGCGGGGGCCGCGCTGGTGTCACGTGGCGGCCAAGCGGGCACCTCTGCCGTGGCGACGAGGCCAATTCCGTCGAGCGGGGAAGCGTTGCCGATGATTGGCCTCGGCAGTTGGGTCACGTTCAACGTCGGCAATGACAAGCTGTTGCTTGACCAAAGTGCCGCGGTGATCGCCGCGTTCCTTAAGATGGGTGGCCGCATGATCGATTGCTCACCGATGTACGGGTCGTCACAGCCCACGATCGGCTATGGACTAAAAAAGCTTGGCGATCCCAAGCAGGTGTTTTCGGCGGAAAAGGTCTGGACCTCCGATCCTAGAAATGGCCCGGGCCAGATCGCGCGGTCGCTGGCCTACTGGGGTGTTCCCCGCTTCGATCTGGTTCAGGTGCACAATCTCCTGTCTTGGGAGCGCCATCTTGAGTCGTTGCTCGCGATGAAGGCGGACGGGCGGCTGCGATACGTCGGAATCACGACCTCCCATGGCCGACGGCACCGGGATCTGGAGCGGATCATGCGCAGCCGCCCGATCGATTTTGTGCAGCTGACCTATAATGTGGTGGACCGGGATGCCGAAGCCAGACTATTGCCGCTGGCGCGTGAGCGCGGCATTGCGGTCATTGCAAACCGACCGTTCCGCCGGGGCGCGTTGATCCGTAGCGTCGAACGACATCCGCTGCCCAACTGGATCGCTCAAACCGGCGCGGCCAGTTGGGCGCAGTTCCTGTTGAAATTCATCGTGTCTCATCCTGCGGTAACATGTGCGATCCCGGCCACGACACGCGTCGATCATGTTCGAGAAAACGTGGCGGCGGCGATCGGGCGTCTTCCCGACCAATCCTTACGGCAGCGCATGGCCAATTACGTCAGGCAACTGTAAATGTCGGAGCTGTGGTATAGCCCGTCCGATCTGCTGTTGTTCTCGCCGCGCGTCTACTACCGCCTGTTGGACAATAACAACCGCGCATTGTGGCCGCTGCAGATGCTGACCTTGGGCCTGGGTGTCGCGGTGGCCTATCTGCTGGTACGTCCAACCCGCATCAGCGGTCGCGTGATCCTAGCCGTGTTGGGTCTATTGTGGCTATGGATCGCCTGGAGCTTTTTTTGGCAGCGCTACCTCACCATTAATTGGGCCGCTGCCTATGTTGTGCCGATCGTCGCATTGCAAGGCTTTGGGCTGATGACATGGGCAGCGGCGACGGGTCGAGCGGCGTTCGCCCGGCCGCACGCCGCATCCCAGTGGGTCGCCTTCGCGGTCTTCATGTTCGCCCTCTTCGGCTATCCCTTTGTGGCGTTGGCAATGGGTCGCCCATGGTCGGCGGCCGAGGTGTTTGGTATCGCGCCGGATCCGACGGCAAGCGCGACGATGGCGGTGCTGGCCTTGGCGGCCGGCGTAGCGCGATGGCTGTTGATGATTGCTCCGAGTTTGTGGTGTGTCATGACAGGGCTGACGCTTTGGGCGATGGATGGCGGAGATTTCTTCGTGGCGCCGCTTTGCGCGATGATCGCGATCGCGTCCGCTTTGAGCCCAGCAGCAACGGCGCGCTGAACAATTCGGCGCGATCGTCAAGAACGGCGCCCATCAACGACGGGATCCGTCGCCATTGAGGGGTGTCCGCTCATGCCGGCCGAGGTTGAACCGCAAATGCTACAATCCTGGTGCAACCTGCTGCCTTTCATCGGGATCGTTCCGCTTCCGATGAACAGCAGGTTGCCCCAACAGGCCGTTGAATGTCTCGCACGTTGCCATCGATCGACGGCGATGGCTCCATCTTCGCCTAAGGCCGGAGAGAGCGCGGTGCGGGGATCGGCGCGCCGGTCAGGTGCGCTGTTCAGCTGTGTGGACCTTGCAGCGCGGGTGCCGGCAAGCCCCGCTGCGGGTGATCACGGCGATCGTCGACGCTGCGCGCGGCGAGCGCGATGCCGAATTCGAGCGGGTCTACCAAGGCTTGGGCCGGCGCTCGATCGCGCCGGAGCGTTTGTTTAGGGGCCCGCTTTTGCAGGCGTTCTACTCGGGCCGAGCGCGAAGCAGCGATCCAGATGATCGAACATCACACGGCTGGCTCAACCCGCCGGCTGACGCTCGGTGCCGACAAGGGCTATGACGCCAAGCCGTTCGCGGCCGAGCTGCGCGCCTTGAACGTGACGCCGCACATTGCGCGCCACGACGCGGTGACCAAAACGGACAGCGGCGAACATCTTGCGTTGATGGCCGCCGACCACCTGATCCGATGGCCCAGACTGCTCGCCGCAGCGCCGTGATCGCCGTCCCGCCGATCGACACCGGGCGCGCAGTCTGGGCAGACCGGGGCTGCAAACGGCTGTCAAACCGACCACCACCCTGCCAACAGGCCAAACCACGCCATCGTGGTCACAGATTCAACGGGCGGTTAAACCTGACGGCATAAGCGATCCCGCAGGAGGGCTTCGCGGGCTATCTCGCGCAGGCCCGACGCGCGATGGTGCGTGGTGGGCACGCGACCCATGAAAGTGGTTGGACCATCACTGCCGATCAACCGCTAATGTAGCGTTTCAGAGTTAGCTGGAACCAAGCCGTTCCCCCGCGGAGCTAAACCGTACTGGATCGATGCCGAGCAGGCGCGCGGCGTTCCTCCCCATGATCAGCGCGCGCTGCTCATCACTCAAGCTGCCGACTGAATTGACGTGAGCGACCGGATCGGGCTCAGCCATGTCATAGGGATAGTCCGTGCCCATGACGATTTTGTCCGCACCCCACGTCTTGACCAGGTACTCCAGCTGGTGATCGGTGAACACGACCGTGTCAAAGTACAGCATCTTCAGATATTCGGACGGCGGCTTAGTGATATTGACCCGGCAATCCTCGCGAAGCCCATAGGGATGATCGAAGCGTCCGGCATAGGCCGGGATGTAGCCACCACCGTGCGCGATGCAAATTTTTAGCCCCGGGAAGCGCTCCAGATAGCCGTCGAAAATCAAATGGCCAACCGCCAATGCCGATTCGATGGGGTGGCCGATCAAATTGCGGAAGTAATGATCGCCCATGCGCTGCTTGATGCTGGTTCCAATCGGATGCAAGAAGATCAAAATCCCTCGCTCCTCAGCGCGCGCAAAAAATTGCTCCAAGCCCGCCCGGGTGAGGTCCACGCCGGCGACATTGGTGTTGATCTCAATACCCTTGAACCCTAGCTCGTCTATGCAGCGGTCAAGCTCTGAGATCGCGAGCTCGGCGTTCTGCAGCGGCACGGTGCCGAGCCCTACGAACCGGTCCGGATGCGCAGCGACGATCTCGGCGATACGGTCATTGACGACGCGCGACGTCGCGCGGGCGAAGTCGGCGGGATAGGTGTCGTTGTAATGGAACGGGGATGGCGACAGCGCCTGGATGTCGATGCCCAGTGCATCCATGTCGGCAAGTCGCACGGCAGGATCGGTGAGCTTCGGCAGGATAGCCGTCTTTTGCGCTGCGTTAATGCGCGCCGTCAGCGGATTGTTGTCGACAACCTGCTCCCCAACCCCCGGCGGGAGCTGCCCCAGCATTTCATCGGCGGCAGGCACGTGCACATGGCAATGGATATCGACGGTGAACAAGCGGCCAGCTTTGGGTGCCACGAACGCCGCCCCATGATCGCTAGACGCGACATGATGGGGCAGACGATGACCGCAGGAAAATAACATTGGCGCCTCCTTCCACGATCATCGCAACTGCGCGCCGGCCCCCTTAGCTGGTTAGGCAAAGACCATGCTCTGGCTCGAAGCTAAGATAGACCGTCTGCCCATGCGCCAGGTTCTCGAAGTGATCGATCTGGATACCGATCTCGTGTATTCCAACCTGCACCCGGCATTCCAGGAAATTGCCAAGATAGATCGTATCAATGACCTGGCCCTCAAAGCCGTTGGTCACCGATGCCGGCGGTGGTGCTGTGGCCAGCGCAAAGTCCTCGGGCCTGACCGACAGAAAGAGCGACTGCCCGGACGCCGCATGCTCCGCCCCGACGGCCTTCAACCGCAGCGGCTGAAGGCCATCGCCGAGCGCAATCTCGATCACCGTCGCCTTGCCCTCCCGCCCGAGCTTGACCCCTTGCATCAAGTTGGCGACGCCAATGAAGTTCGCAACAAAGGCGTTGGCGGGCTGCGCATAGATGGTCTCTGGATCACCGATCTGCTGAATCACAGCTTTGTCCATCACCACGATGCGGTCGCTCATCACCAGCGCTTCAGACTGATCGTGAGTGACGTAAATCGACGTGATACCGACCTCGTGTTGCAACCGCACCAACTCGGTGCGCATTTGCTCGCGCAACTTGGCATCGAGATTCGACAGCGGTTCGTCGAATAAGATCACCCGGGGCTCGTACACGATCGCGCGCGCGAGCGCCACGCGCTGGCGTTGTCCGCCCGACAACTTGGTGGCGAACCGTTCGGCCAGATGGTCGAGGCCGACAAGCTCCAGCGCCTTTGCCGTCTTGGTCTTAATATCCTGCGAGCTCGCTTTGCGGACCTTGAGCCCGTAGGCGACGTTGTCGAATACGGTCATGTGCGGCCACACCGCATAGCTTTGGAACACCATGCCGATGTTGCGCTGTTCGGGATTGAGAAAGATGCCCTTTTCTGCAGACGCCACGACGTCGCTGCCGATCCGGATCTCTCCGGCGTCGGGCCGCTCCAGCCCGGCGACGCAGCGCAACGTCGTGGTTTTGCCGCAGCCGGAGGGCCCCAGCAACGTGACGAACTCACCGTCGACGATCGAGAGCGTTACATCGGACACCGCCGTCTCGGGGCCAAAATGCTTGTAGAGATGTTCGATCTCCACCATCGACTTCGGTGCGCCGCCGCTGAACTCGCCGCCATTCATGGTCGTACTGCCAGGGAATGCTCTGGATCGAGCCTGAGAAAGACTTTTTCACCCTTGCGCAACCGCTGGCGCGGGTGGGCTTGGACCTTCCACTCAAACGCGCCCCACATCACGCGACAGTCCACGTAGTTGCCGAGAAAGATGGCCTCCAGCACCTCGCCTTCGATTCTGCACTCGCCGGGGTTGTCTCGCGCGGCGTAAACGTTCTCGGGTCGAATCGACAACACCGTCTGATCGCCGACAGCTAATCCCGGCCCGATGCGACACGGCAGCGTCACCGGCGGCCCGTGCTCTCCAACTTCCACTGCGCCAAGCGCCCCGTTGCTGAGCGAAACCACCCGTCCCTTGAGCAGATTGGCGACACCGATGAAATTAGAGACGTAGGCATTGACGGGCTTGGCATAGATCTCCAGCGGGTTGCCGCGCTGCTCGATGTGCCCCTTGCTCATGACGATGATTTCGTCGCTCATCACGAGCGCCTCGGCCTGGTCGTGCGTCACGTAAATCGAAGTGATGCCGACCTCGTGCTGGATCCGCTTAAGCTCAACCCGCATCTGCTCGCGTAGCTTGAGGTCGAGGTTAGAGAGCGGCTCGTCGAACAGCAACAGGCGCGGTTCGGCGACGATGGCGCGCGCCAGCGAGGCGCGTTGCTGCTGTCCGCCGGACAGTTGAGTGGCAAGTTTGTCGGCGAAATCCTTAAGACCGACGAGTCGCAGCACCAGTGCGACGCGATCGTCGATTTCCGAGCGGGGCACCTTGCGAATCTCGAGCGGGTAGGCGACGTTCTGGGCGATCGTCATGTGTGGCCAGATCGCGTAGCTCTGAAACACCATGCCGATGTCACGGTGTTCCGGTGGCAGGAAGGTGCCCTCCTCAGGGCAGGTATAGGTGATATCGCCGACCGTAATCTTGCCGCTGTCGATGGAGTGCAGACCTGCGATGCTCATCAGCGTTGTCGTCTTGCCGCAGCCTGACGGACCCAACAGCGTGTAAAAAGCACCTTTTGGCATCGAGAACGAGATGTCGTCGACGGCGCGGTCGTTGCCGAACCATTTCACCAGCCTGGAAACGGTCAGGTAGGCATCCGCCGCTTGCCGGTCAGAAGCTGCGCCCTCGGCTGCACGCGCACCAGCCTGCGCGTGTTGGATTTCGACCGTGCTCATGCCGTTAGCGCCTCTTTGCCCGCCACGCGCCTGAAGATGTAAATGCAGATGAGGAGCACCACGGTCTGTGCCATCGACAGCGCTGCCGTCAGCGGCTCATTCTCAAAATTCGCCAGATAGTAAACGCCCACCGATAACGTCTCGGTGCCGGTGGTGTACAGGATGATCGAGATCGAAAGCTCGCGCAGAAAGATGATGAACAGCAACACCCAGCCAGCGAAGATGCCGGGCTTCAACAGCGGGATGGTAATGCGCCGCAACGTCGTGAACCACGATGCGCCGGCCATACGCGAGCTTTGATCCAATTCTTCGGAGATCGCCAACATCACCGATGACACGTTGCGTTGCCCGTAGGGAAAGAAGCGGGTGATATAGCCTAGCAGCAAGATCCACAGCGTCGCGTAAATTGGTGTTTGAATGTAGGTGACCAGCACGCCCATCGCCAACACGATGCCGGGAAAGCCGATCGGCACCACGCATAAAAAATCGAGCAGCCGCGAGCCGAAACCCTTCGTGCGATGGATCATGTGGCTGACGACCAGCGCCAGCACCATCGCGATGGTTGCCCCCGAAAACGATAGAATGAAACTGTTGATGATGCCGTTGGTGGCCGCCTTGATCGCCGTCGGCTCCCAGAAGAATAACGTCTTCTGGTAATTCGCGAGCGTCATGGCGCTGGGAATGATTTTGCCTTCCCACACCGGGTGAAGACTGACGATCAACAAGCACACGATCGGCAGCACCACCGCGACCAAGATGAACAGGACATTGTAACCGAACGCGACCCATTTCCACGGCCCGAGGTCGAGCACGTTGGGGCGAAAACCCTTGCCCGTCACCGTCGTGAACGAGCGCGGCGCGATGTAGCGCTGTTGCACGTAGATCAGGACCACGGTGATGGCGCCCAGCGCCATGCTCATCGCCGCACCTAAATAGTGATTGGCATCGTCACCGACCGCCTTTGAGAAGATCTGTGTCGTTAGCGTTTCCCATCCGTAAGGCGCGCTAAGCTTGAACGGCACACCGAATTCGCCGGCGCTTGTTACAAACACGATGATCGCACCAGATAGGATGCCCGGCATGACCAGCGGCAGCGTGACGGTCATCGTGGTGCGGAGCAGGCCGGCGCCGGTGGTGCGCGCGCTATCCTCCAGCGAGGGGTCCATGCGCCGCAGCGAGCCCACGACGAACAGGTAGACCAGCGGCGCAAAGAACAGTCCGGTCACCCAGATCACGCCGTAGATGTTATCAACGTTGATGAAGTGCCCCTCAATGCCAAACAAGCTCCGCGCCCAGTTGTTGAGCAACCCCGTTTGCGGCTCACCTAGATTGTGCCAAGCGATGGCGCCGACGAATGGGCTCAAAAAGAACGGAATCAGATTGTAAGGCTCAAGCCAGTCACGACCCGGACAATTGGTACGCGCATTGATCCAAGCCAGCGATACACCCAAAAACGTTGCCAAGATGGTCGAACCGGTGCTGATGATCAAAGTATTGACAAAAGCCTTGGGGATGATCCGATCGGTGTAAAGCGTGACGTAGTTGTCGAACCCCCAGTGCGTATCGAAGCCGCTTTCGTCGAGCACCAAAAAACTGCTGACCAGAAGAGCGATCAGCGGAAGTATGACGGCAACGCCCACGATCAGGCTAACGATCAGCGTGGCGATATTTTCCTGCGTAAAGGCCGCACGGAGGCGGTTTGACAGTCTGGTGCCGACTACGGGACCGGTTATCGTCTCTGTGCTCATCTCACACTACAAACGTGCTAGCGGCCCAGGCGCCGTAATGCGTTTGGAAGGCCGGCCCGGTCCGCTAGAACGACGGCTTGAGTTGCAGCGTCCGGGCCTGGTCGGCGGGCCATCACGGCCTGCCGACACAAGTCGTTGCATTAGCGGAAGAAGCTCTGCCATTCGCCGCGAATGGCCTTGAATTGCTTGGCCGCCCCGACCCAGTCCTTCAAGCCGAGCAATTTGGTTTTGCTCAGATCCATCAGGTAGGGCTTGGCCGCCGCCGGCGGCTGATAACCCGCACGGAAACTATAGACGGCCTCGCCTTCGACCAGGACGTCCGTGCCTTCCTTGCTCAGCATGAACTCGATCAGCAGCTTGGCGGCATTGGGATGGGGCGCACCTTTGATGACCGCGGCCTGATTGCCCAGGAACACATGCCCTTCCTTGTAGCTGCCCAACTTCAACGTCTTGGCAAGGTCGGCCTTTTTCTTGACGTTCTGATAGACACGCCCGGCCAGGTTCCACATGTCAAGCGGACGCTGGCAGGAGATCACCATCTGCATCTTTGGCTCGGTGCGGAATTCCACCAGCGGATCGGTGGCCTTCAGCTTGGTCCATAACTCGGTGGGATTGAGCGCGCCATTCTCCTTCAAGGAGATCACCGTGTTGGTGTAAGTGAAGCTCTTGGTGATATCGGAAACGATGGTTTTGTCCTCGAGCGACGGCTTCAGCACGTCCTGATAGGAGGTAACCGTGTAATCCTGCATGCCCGGGCACGACGAATTCCAGACCGGTTGGAAGGTGTAGGCGAGCGGAATCACCACATGGGGATAGCTGAAATACTGGCCAGCCTTTTTGGCCAGCGCCTCATGATCCTTCCAGTAGCCGCTATCCAGCGCCATGAACGCACCGCGCTTGTTTGCGGCGGCGAAAAAGTTCGGTGAAGACACCATGATGATATCGACGGTGAACCGGCCGGCCTTGATCTCTTGGCGGACCTGGGCCACGGTGGCGCCGGTACCTTTCCGCAAGTTATTGAATTGGAAGCCGTCGCCGAGACCGTATCGCTTCTTGAAGGCCTGACCCAAACGCTGGCCGGTACGGTCGGAAATCAATGGATTGATGATCGTGACCGCGCCTTCCTTTTTGGCGGCGTCGATCAATTTTTTCTCCTGCGGCGTGAGAGTTTGAGCGTGTGCCGACAAATTTGCCAGCGCCAGCGGTAGCGCGCAGGCCGCACCAGCAACGATGTAATGGAGTCCATTCATGGGTCGTCCTTCCTTTCGTGCGAGACCACCGTCAAGCTTAAGGAGCCCTGATGGCCGTGACGCTTATTGTTTGAGCCGTGTTCTTGTCCGGACAACTTCCCATCGAACCGGAAGCGTGTCAATTTTCTTGGCGCTCAACGTGATGCGCACAGACAAGCCATCGGCAGGAGAACTCGGAACGTGAGCGGACAACCCATCCAGATCCGTCTGGCCGGATATGGCCCGGCGACCACCTCATTCAGCCGCGCGCTGCAAGCCATCGGCGATCGCCTGCAAAGCGCACATGGCAATGCGGTTGAGGTCAAGTATGTGTTCAACATCATGGACCTGGGCTACAAGGCAGAAGATATTCTCTGGCTCGTTGAATGCGGCATCCTCACCCTCGGCTACCAGTCGACCAGCTATTTCACGCAGCGCGTGCCTGACCTGGCGATCCTCGACCTCCCCTTCATCTTCCCCGACAACGACACCGCGCGCGCCGCGATGGACGGTGAATTGGGCCAGCTTTGCAGGGACAGAATCGAGCAGGTGATGAACGTTCACATTCTCGGCTGGTTCGAAAACGGCTTCCGCCATGTGTCCAACTGCAAGCGGCCGGTACGAACGCCGGCCGACTTGCAAGGGCTCCGCATCCGCGTGTTGCCCAGCGAGATCCAGGCCCGCACATTCGAGCTGCTCGGAGCGCAACCCAAGATCATGGACCTGACCGAGGCCCGCGCAGGCATCGCCAACGGCACGCTCGACGCCCAGGAGAATCCGTTCGCAAATACCGTGACGTATGGCGTCCACAAGTATCACAAGTACCATACTCTGACCGGTCACTCGTACCTGTCGCGGCCGATCTTCGCCCACCGGCCCACGTTACAGGCGTTGCCGACCGAGGTTCGCGAAACGCTGCGACAGGCGGTCGGCGATGCCGTCGCGATGCAGCGCCGGCTGGGCGAGGAGGAAGCATCGACATCGCGCCGGGCGATCGAAGCTGAAGGCGGCCAAGTGACCGTCTTGAGCCCGGCGGAGCAGCGTAGCTTCGTCGCCGCGGTCGAGACGCTGCTGCAAGATGCGACCGAGCGCTATGATCCTGCGATCCTGCGGCTGCTCCAAAAATCTCGGCTAACGCCCACCAGCTAGATCATCGCGCCTTAAATCGGAACCGCAACGCCGGTTCCAATTGCACCGGTTCCGATTTACGGCGCAAAGATGATCGCTGTTAAAGTGTCGAGCAACCTGCTTTTCATCGGGATCGTTCCGATTCCGATGAAAAGCAGGTTGATCTAGCGTCGGAGCACGAATGGCAGCGAAAACTATTGGAGACCAGCAATGACGGAAACCGACGCCACGGAGCTGCGTGCCGGCGTGATCGGCCTCGGCCAGATGGGACGCGGCATAGCTCTCAATCTGCACAAGGCTGGTCTACTACACGGCGTCTGGGACAGTCGTGACAGTGCGCTCGAGCCGTTCTCCGCGCTGCCGGGCGCGCCGGTTGCCGCGAGCCCACGCGTGCTCGGCGAAAGCTGCGATGTGATCGTGTTGGTGGTGCCGTCCAGCGCCGAGGTTTGCCTATGCTTGGATGGCGCGGAGGGCATTCTTGCTGTCGACAACCCGGGGCAGACCCTGCTCGACTTGACGACGTCCGACCCGCACCAGACGGCGCGCAACGTCGAGCGTGCTCGGGCCCGCGGACGCGCCTATCTCGATGCCGGCATGAGTGGTGGAGCGACTGGCGCCGACGCGGGCCAGCTGGCGCTGATGGTGGGCGGCGATACCGCAACGTTCGATCGTTGTGCGCCCCTGTTTGCAGCCATTGCCGATATGGACAGAGTGCGTCACGTTGGGCCAAGCGGTTCCGGTCACACGATGAAGCTCGTGCACAACATGATCTGCCACACCGTCTTCATGGCGACGGCCGAGGGCTGCCGATTGGCCGAGCGCGCCGGCATCGATCTGGCTACAGCGATCAGCGTCATCAACGGCGGAAATGCCCGCAGCTATGCCAGCGAGCAGCGGTTCGTGAATCACATCCTGTCCGGCACCTGGAATGGCCGCTCGACCGTGTCAAATCTGGAGAAGGACCTGCGCATGGGCGTTGAGATGGCGCAACGGTTCAACGCGCAAACCCGGTTCTCCTCGCAAACGGCTGCGCTGCTCGCGCGCGCCGTTGCGGCAGGGATGAAAGACGACGACTTCACGTTGATCTATCGCAACTTCGATCAGCTGGCAGATTAGCCGACTTTATGCTGCCGTGAGGCCACCATCGACGGGCAAGGTGTGGCCGGTAACGGAGCCGGCTGCGGGGCTGATCAGATAGAGCACCGCCGCCGCGACCTCCTGCGGCGTCGCAAACCGTCCCGAAGGGATGCGACCTAACATTTGAGCCCGTTTGGCGGGGTCGGCCAGCAACGCCTGTCGCGAGGGCGTCATGATGGTGGTCGGTGCCACCGCGTTGACGCGAATGCCATCGGCGATCCATTCGATCGCCATCATCCGCGTCATCTGGATCAGCCCGGCCTTTGATATACCGTAGACGGAACGGTCGGCGATACCGGTCATGCCGTGCGTTGAGGCAATGTTGACGATCGCGCCAGTATGCCCGGCCTGCTTACAATGATGGGCGAACCCGGCCGACAAAAAGTAGGCTCCCTTCAGGTTGGTGGTCATCACGTCGTCCCAGTCCGCCCAGGTGACATCGACGACTGGACCGAGCAACGCGCGGCCGGCATTGTTGACCAACACGTCGAGCCGGCCCAGGGCATCTAGCGCACTGGCAAGCGCCGCCCGGATGCTGTCGTGTTGGCGCAAATCAAGCTGAACGGGGACCACGCGCCGCCCGCTCATAACCGGCTCTGCGAGGAGATCCTGGAGCGGCGCGCGCTCCAACTCGGTCACCGCCAAGTCGTAGCCCGCCTCCGCCAACGCCAGCGCAATCGCCCGCCCCAATCCAGTTGAGGTGCCGGTGACCATCGCGCAGGGCGCTGCCGGCTCGGTATCGGGTGTCGTCTCGGTCATGCCTGGCTCCAGGCTCAGCGTGCACGCCCGCGCAAACGGATCGCGTCAGGATCCAGGCTTGACCGGGCCGACGGTGGCGTCAAGCATTTCACCTCCGATCAGCACGGCAAACCAAAACGGCAACCCCAGGAGCAAGCACCGATGCCCAAAACGCATATTCTCTCGCCTCGCCTGCGCAAGCCGAGCGGCCATTTTTGCCATGCAACCGCCATCCAAGCCAGCGGCAGGTTGGTCTTCATCTCCGGAATGGTCGCGCGCCGCGCGGACGGCTCGGTCGCCGGCATCGGTGATATCGAGGCGCAGACCCGGCAGGTTTGCGAAAATCTCAAAGCCGCGGCGGAGGAGGCCGGCGGCACGCTCGACGACATCTGCCGCGTCGACGTCTATGTGCGCAACATCGAGCATTTTGAGGCCATTCATCGGGTCAGGCGCGATTATTTTGCGGCTCCGGGACCCGCCTCGACCATGGTCGAGGTAACGAAGCTAACGTCGCCTGAGTTTTTGATCGAGATCAACGCGATCGCGGTCATCGCCTGACGATGGCAGCGGATGCCGGCCATGCCGCAGGCCCGTTGGCTGCGCGGCTAACACCGTGTTCGACCTGATCCCCGTCGATAGCGCCCTAGAGCAACCTGCCATTAATCGTAATCGGAACGATCCCGATTAAAGGCGCGATGATCTAGGCAAACCAGTCCGTTTGGGCAATGCTACCCCCACTCGCGAGGTGGATCGGGCGTTCGTTCGCTTTGCCAGGCTTGCTCCGCAACGACCTCCTGATCCAAAAACCTCACTAGAAACATAAGCTTGCTAGTGTTCTTCTTGAATCTAAGGGTTGGTAAGGAGTCAGCTGAGACATCAAATGAACTCTTGGTTCAGGACACCCGCGGTCCATTCCTGGACAGCATCCATTCCAAAACCATTGGAGGATCCGCCCCATGACCATACGCAAGCTGCGCACCGCACGCGATAACCAGCAATGGATGCTCGATCTCGCACTCAACCTGCGCGGCCGCGTTCAAAACTTCGAGCGCGACGATTGGGAGACGCCAAAGCGCGCCCACAATTACCGCATGCTGCCCAAGATGTGGCGGGAAAAGGCGGCGCACGACGAAACGCTGGCCAAGCAGGCCCAACGCCAGGGCTTCGAGCAGACCGCTTGCGAGCACTACGACCACGCCATCGAGGCCTATCGCATGGCCCAGCACCCGATCTTTTACGACGACAACCCGGTCAAACTAAAGCTCAACGAGAAGCTGCGCGAGATGGTGGACCGGCGCAACGAGGTCGCCTCCTATCCGATCGAACGCGTCGAGGTTCCGTTCGACGATGGCAAGACCATATCCTGCCTGCTCTACCTCCTGCCCGACCGGCGCAAGGCGCCCTGCGTGATCTACGTGCCCGGCATGGACCAAACCAAAGAGGCGTTTCCTCGCGCCGCCAATAACGTCGTGATCAACCGCGGCATGCACATTCTGTCGATGGACGGCCCGGGACAGGGCAACGCCAACATTCAGAAGATTCGCGCCGTTGCCGACAACTACGAGCGCGCGGGTGCCGCGGTCATGGACTACCTTAAGAACAGGCCGGAGGTCGACGGCGACCGCATCGGTGTTTATGGCATCTCGATGGGCAGCTACTGGTCACTGCGGCTCGCCAGCTACGACCACCGCCCTGCCGCACTCGCCAGTGGCGTTGCCTGCTTCAACCCCAACAACACGATCTTTACGCAGTCTTCGCCCCGGTTCAAGCAGGTGTTCATGTACATGGCCGGGATCGACGACGAGGATGACTTCGATCAGATGGCCGCAACGATGACGGTCAAGGGGTATGCGGACAAAATCACCTGCCCCACGCTTTTGGTGACCGGTGAATTCGATCCGCTCTGCCCGCTGGAGGACGCGATCGAGGTGTTTCAGGACCTGACCTGTCGCAAGGAGATGTGGGTGATTGAAAACCAGTTCCATCCGTTGTGGCATATCCCCAATCTCGGGGGGCTGGACTGCCACCAGTACGTCATCGACTGGTTGCAGCGTGTCCTCACTGACGGCACCACCAATCACGGTCGGATCGCCTACGTTAAGGCGCATGGTGACGGGCCGTTCGGGGATTGCGCGTGGACTCCGCCCGTGGGTCCCGGCCAAGCGTATTTCTGATGCGTCCAGGTGTCGGATCGGACGGCTAGGCGCCATCGCAACGGGAGGCCGGCATTGCCCACGCGCGACATCGGCATCATTGTCAACGGCGCTACCGGACGGCTAGCGCAGCATCAACATTTGCAAAACGCGCTGATCCCCATCATCCGTGAGGGAGGCATTGCGCTTGCAAACGGCGATCGGCTGGTGCCGCGGTTGCTCCTGGGCGGGCGCGACGAAGGCCGGCTTAAGATGGCGGCGGATCAGTTCGGTCTCGACGCCTGGACCACCGACCTCGATGCGGCGCTGGCCGACGATGCCTATACCATTTACTTCGATGTTGCCGCCACCGGCGGACGGGCCGGGCGCTTGAGCAAGGCCATGGCCGCGGGCAAACATATCTACACGGACAAGCCGCTCGCAAGCTCTTTGAAGGAAGCGAAGCTCTTACTTGGCAGGGCCGAAGACGCCGGCATCAAACACGGCATCGTCTGTGACAAGGTGTTCTTGCCCGGACCGCGAAGGCTAAAGCGGCTGCTGGATGATGGCTTCCTCGGCCGAATCCTGTCTGTCAGACTGGACTTCGGCTGGTGGGTGTTCGACGGCGAGACGCGGCCGTCGCAGCGTCAGAGCTGGAACTATCAGCGCGCCAAGGGTGGAGGCCTCGTGCTCGACATGTTCCCGCATTGGAGCTACCTGCTTGGCGATATGTTCAGCCGCCCGACCGGTATTTATTGCGACACCGCCACGTTGCAGCCGACACGCCGCGACGAGGCCGGCAACCGTTTCCAAGTCGACGCCGAGGACGCCGCATTCGCGCTGATCGACTTGGACGGCGGCGCTAAGGTGCAGATCAACACGTCGTGGGCGACGCGGGTCCGGCGCGAGGACATGCTGGTGATTCAGGCCGACGGCACCGAGGCTTCGGCCGTGGCAACGGTCCGCGACTGCTGGACCCAGACCATGGCGGCGACGCCGGTGCCGGTTTGGCCGCAGCTGGATCTGGACCGGCCGCGCACAGATCACTTCGCCGATTGGACCCCGGCCCCGGACGCCTTGGACCGGACATTGAGCTTTCGCGTCGGCTGGGAGGCATTCCTAAGGCACGTCGTAGATGGCGCTGCGTTTGCTTTTCCGATGCAGGAAGGCGCCCGTGCCTTGCAGCTTATCGACGCCGCCTACATGAGCGCGCGAGAAAAGCGAAGGGTGGAGATCCCGCCGTTGGATTGACGTCCAGCGCGGTCCGTGCTGGCGCTTGTTTCCTTTGTGCAAGCCCCCTACGCTCACCTCCGATGCAACGTTCGGTAACAGCAGCGATAATCGGCAAACAAACGCAGAGGACACGACGCCATGGCGGCAAGTAAGCGGATCACACGTGCCGACCTCGCGGCGGCCGCAGAGAAGTACAAAAATTGGGGCAAATGGGGCGAGGACGACGAGGTCGGCACCCTCAACTACACGACCCCTGACGACATCATTGCCGCGGCCCGCCTGGTGAAACAGGGCAAGGTCATCTCGTTGGCTTTGAATTACGATTACACCGGCCCGCAAGGCGCCAAGAGCAAGTACCCCGCGATGGGCCGCATCAATCCCGTGCACACCATGTTGCGCACCGGCACCGATGCCTATTCCGGCGTGCTCGACCATCGCGGCATCCGCGCCGCCGACGACATGATCGTCATGCCGCTGCAGTGCGGCACGCAATGGGATGGCCTCGGCCACGTGTTTTACGAAAACCACATGTACAATGGCTACGACTGCCGCGAAGTGACGTCGGCGGGCGCGCAGAAGTGCGGCATTGAAAAAACCAAAAACAAGATGGTGGGTCGCGGCGTTCTGCTCGACATCGCCCGCTGCAAAGGCGTCGAATGCCTCGAGGACGGCTATGGTATCACCTGCCAAGATCTCGACGACTGCGCCAAGGCGCAGAACGTGGATGTCGGACGCGGGGACTACGTTATCGTGCGAACCGGCCAAATGGAGCGCTGCCAGAAGCTCGGCAGCTGGGACGGCTATCCCGGTGGCGATGCGCCGGGATTTGCGTTCGAGACGCTCGAATGGATCCAGCGAACCGAACTCGCCGCGCTGGCCAGCGACACCTGGGGCTGCGAGGTGCGCCCCAACGAGAGCGAAGCGGGCATCAATCAGCCCTGGCATTGGATCACGATCCCGATCATGGGCATGACCATGGGAGAAATCTTCCAGCTGAAGGAGCTGGCCGACGACTGCGCGCACGATAAGGTCTACGAGTTTTTGTTCGTTGCCCCCGCCCTGCCGATTACTGGCGGTGTCGGCTCGCCGACCAATCCGCTCGCGATCAAGTAGGCGCGCATTCTAGATCTACCGTTGGTCGCCGGAACCAGCGGCGGTTCCAACATCGGCGGGCAAGCGATGAGGTGCGCAGATTGCGAACGGAGGCTCTGGCAACGAACGATAACAGGGGGAGCGCGTGCCACCGCGAGGACGCGCGAGGACGGCCGATTGCCCAAACCAACTGCATCGGCGCTACCGTCACGATCCGCACAGGTGGTGGTCGGCTCATCAGCTGACGAGATCTGTCGAGCAAGAAAGGGCGCACTGTGGCAGCAAACCCGCGCTTGAACCGCAAGACCAAGATGACTGGGGCCGTGGTGCTGGCCGAAATGCTGAAGGGCTACGGCGTCACCCACATCTTCATGGTGCCGGCAATCCTCAGGCGGACTCTGGCTGAGCTGGAGGCGCGCTCTATGATCAAGCGCGTGCACGTGCACGCGGAAAAATCAGCGGCTTACATGGCCGACGGCTATGCCCGGGCCTCTGGCCGACCGGGCCTGTGCGCCGCACAAGTTGTCGGCGCGCTCAATCTCGCCGCCGGACTGCGCGATGCGTGGTTGGCCCACGCTCCGGTCATCGCCATGACCGGCGGGCGGGAGCCCGCAACCAAGTTCCGCGGCGTTTATCAGGAGGTGGACGACGTACCCGCGTTCGAGCCCGTCACCAAGTTCAATGCCAACATCGACGATGTCGTGCGCATTCCTGACATGTTGCGGCAGGCTTTCCGGTCCGCCGTTTCCGGTTGTCCGGGCCCGGTCCATCTGCAGTTCCGTGGCAATGAAGGACAAATCGACTTTGAGGAGGGTGAGTTCGACTTCGATGAAAGCGAGATCGCGGCTCAGGTGGAGCCGCTGTTTGCGCAGCGTCCGCCATTCCGGCCGGCCGCGGATCCGGCGAGCGTGATGGCAGCGCTGACGGCGCTACAAAGTTCGGAACGACCCGTCATCGTGGCGGGCGGCGGCGTGCGGGCCTCGGCTGCGGCCACTGAGCTTGTGGGATTGGCAGAACGGCTCGCCATCCCCGTCGCCACCTCTCTCAACGGCAAGGACACCATTCCCGGCACGCATGAACTCAGCGTCGGTGTCGTCGGCAGCTACGCGCGCGCGTGTGCAAACCGCATCGTCAACGGGGCCGACCTCGTCTGCTTCATCGGCACCTCCGCGGGCGGCATGACCACGCATTTCTGGCAAGTGCCGCCGCTGGGCACACCTGCGATTCAAATCGACATCGACCCAGAAGCGATCGGACGCAATTACCTGCTACGGGCGGCCGTGCACGGTGACGCCAAAACCGTGCTGGCCGCCATGCTTGACGTCGCCGACGCGCAGACAGCGCACAAACGCAAGGCCTGGATCGCGCGGACCACGGAGCTCGTCAACGAATGGCGACAAAATTATGCCGACCTGCTGTCATCGGACGCGGTGCCGATCCGCCCCGAGCGCCTGTGCGGCGAGCTGACCAAGCAGCTGCCGGACGATGCCGTTGTCGTCGTCGACACCGGTCACGCCGGTATGTGGATGGGCGGCATGTACGATCTGACCAGCCCGCGTCAGAGTTATATGCGCAGCGCCGGACACCTGGGCTGGGCCTTCCCGGCTGCGCTGGGGGCAAAATGCGCTGTGCCGGATCGCCCCGTCGTGTGCTTCACCGGCGACGCCGGGTTGTGGTACCACATTGCCGAGTTCGAAACCGCGGCGCGCTGGCGGATCAACACGGTGACCGTGCTCAACAACAATCGCTCTGGCAACCAGTCCAAGCGCGGTTTCGACCGCGCCTACGGCGGCACGCAGACCGAGCAGGCGCGAGAGCTGTGGACGTTCAGCGACGTCAACTTCGCGCGCCTTGCGGACGGCATGGGCGCGATCGGCATCCGGGTGGAAAAGCCCGGCGAGTTTGCTGGCGTCCTGTCGCATGCGATCGGCCTCGACAAGCCGGTGCTGCTCGATTGCGTGTGTGACATTGAGGCGATGGCGCCACTGGCGACCACGTAGAAGGCAACTGGAGACCTGCCATGGATAACACTTTGACGGTTGCGGAAATGGAAGCGCGCACGGCGCGCTTCAACCAGCTCGAGACCTATCAGAATCAGAATTTCCAGGTGCACGGCATCCCTCAAGGTGCCGTGGAAAAGGTCACCGCGCGGCGCGTTTATCCGGTGATGGCGCCGGCCGATTATCAGGGCCGCAGCGCCGGCGCACCGGTGAAGGGACCGCGCGGGCTTGTGGTCACGATCGCCGAGTGCGAAGCCGGCAACGGGCCGGGTTTGCACCGGCATTTGAACACCTGCGAGAACTTCTTATGCCTATCCGGCCGCTTCGAGATCACCTGGGGCGATGAAGGCGAGCATAGCCTTGTTCTGGAGCCGCTCGACATGGTGTCGGTGCCACGCGGCGAGAACCGGGCGTTCCGAAATGTCGCCGATGAGACCGGACGCCTGCTGGTCATGATCGTACCGGAAAGCGACCGCCAAGAAGATCCGATCACCTACGATGCGGGGCTGGCGACGGAGATCGCCGACGAATACGGCGACGCCGCGGTCGAAGGCTTGCAGAAGATCGGCTTCAAGTTCGAATAGGCCGGAACTTGAAGGCGGCCACCGACCAGCAACCGCGGCAGCGGCAAGATGGCCAGTGACGGCAGCAACCGTACCCAGGACCTGCGCGCTTGCTTGTCTCAACGGTGCAAAATCCATGGTCGATATCGAGCGCGAGCGGGCCGGTCCGACGTGCGCGAACCGTTGTCAATGTGCCCCCGGATGCAGGACCATACCGGCCTTGCTGCCATGCCGCCTGTGCGATTCCGCAGGCGGCAGCGAAGCGTCCCATCTGATCGCGTCATAGCGCCAGCCGGTGATCGCGTTGGCGGCCTCCGACACCACCCACAACAACGGCGGGACCATCTGCTCCGGTTCGACCAGCTTTGGCTTTGTGCCCTGCGCGCTCCATGCCCGCATCTCTTCGTCCATACTGAGCGTATTGGCCCCCGCCCCCGGATTGACGATGTTGATGGTCAAACCGGTTCCGGCCGCCTCGCTGGCCCAAACTTCCGTTGCCATTTCGAGCGCGGCCTTCGATGCGCCGTAGGGCATCGCGCCGATCTGGTTCATCGTCGACAGTTTCGTTGTCACATTGACGATGCGCCCCCAGCCTTGAGCGACGCAGATGGGCGCCACGCGACGGGCCATCTGCGTCGCCGCCACGTAGTTGGTGTCCATCACATTCCGGGTGATCTCGTCCGACGTCTCCCAGAACCGCATGGGCTCGGTGCGGCGGAATCTGCCAGGCCAAATGTACGTGAACGTCAAGCCGGCATTATTGACCAAGATGTCGACGGAGCCGAAGGCCTCTAGAGCAACCTGCCTTTGATCGGAATCGGAACGATCCCGATCAAAGGCGCGATGATCTAGCGCGGTTTCGATCACCCGATCGCATGCGTCCGGCTTGCGGATGTCGGCGATCAAAGGCTTGACATTGTTGGCCACGCCGCGCGCCGCGGCGTCCTTCGTCAACTCTGCAATGTCTTCTGGCAGATGGCCGACGGCGAGCACGCCATGTCCGACTCCCGCCAGACCCAACGCCATGGCCTTGCCCAGCCCCTCAAGCCACCGGTCACGATTGCAACACGCGTCACCATCTGCTTGCTCCTCATATGGCTCGCATGTTGTTTATCCGCCTTGCTCCAGGCAATAGCGTGCGATCTCCTCGTGCGTTGCAAACCACACGTCGCTAGATCGCCGGATGTGAGCGATCAGCTCCTCCAAAATCTGGATACGGGAGCGATGCCCGATGATGTGCGGGTGCAGGGTCAACAGGAACAAACCGCCCTCTTGATAGCTGCCGTCAAACTCACGGCGGAACACCTCGAGCACGTCGGACGGCGACAACTGCGGACGCAGCCCTGTCTCCCTGTCCATGTTGAAGTAGACAAAGTCATCGCGGATCCATTCAACCGGCAGCTCCACCACGCCGGTCGGCTCGCCGTCCTCCAACAGCTCGTAGGGATCGTCGTCGGCCATCATCGAGGAGTCGTAAAGGAGCCCCATCTCGCGGCAAATCGCCAACGTCGCCGTTGAAAAGTCCCAGGACGGCGTACGAATGCCGACCGGACGCTTGCCGGTCACCTTTTCGAGTGTATCGGCCGCCCGAAACTGCAGCGCCCGCTCGGTGGCCGCCGGCAGGGCCGCGTTAAACTCGTGGATCCAGCTGTGAATGCCGATCTCATGTCCTTCAGCGATGACGCGGCGCTGTTCCTCGGGATAGATCAGCGCCACCACCGCCGGCACGAAGAACGTCGCTGGTATGGAATGCCGTCCCAGCAGGTCAAGAATGCGCGGCACCGCCACCCGCGCTCCGTACTGGCCCTGCGACAGCTTGCCGGGTGAGGTGTCGGCAAAACGTAGCGTCGTGGTCTCGTGGTCTGCATCAAACGACAGCGCCACGGCGACGCGGGCACCACCCGGCCAAGCTCTCGGTTTGAGTGAACGACCTGCCCGCACCTTCTCCACGATCGGGCGCCAGCGCTGTTCCGGCCATTGCCAAGGTTCCATACCCGTCCTCCCAACTCCCAATCGTGCGCGGGGCGTGCCGGCGGGAGACCACCGCCACCCTCGGCTCGACGTGCAGCGCCCTTTCGCCTAGGTTAGCCTCGGTTGTTTAATGCACCAAACGGGACCCAGACCATGCACGTTTTCTCGCTCCAGCAGGAAAAAGTATTCGACCCCAAAAAGCACGTCGAAAAAATTCTCGGCAAAATCGAAGACGGCGACGTGACGATTGCGTGCTGGGAGCCGGGGCAGGTCAGTCCCAACCACTGCCACCCGCACGCGACCGAAATCTACTTTTGCTTCGAGGGCGGTGGCACAATGCGCACGCCTGACCGCACGGTCGACGTGACGCCCGGCAGCTTCGTCGTGCACCCGCCAGGCGAGATGCACGAGTATGAAAACGGTTCACAGCGCACGCTTCTGTTCCGGGTTCGTTACGGCACCGATATGGCTTCTCGCGCCTGCGACTGGCGTGGCAATCCGGACTGGGAGCAAAGTCAGGACGATATCGCCTACTTCGCTGCCAACCCCGTGCGCTGAGACCCATCGGAAGGCTTTCCGCCTGCCAAATCAACGGGCGTTGTTACCGGGGCGCTCCTGCAGCCCGGCCATGCCGCGGAGGATTTCGAAGAACGCCACCGTATCTTGCTCGCCGTAGCCCTTCTCGTAGGCCGCTTGCATCAGTTGCGCATAGATGGCCGTCATCAGCGTTGGAGAGCCCAGCTGCTGAGCCATCTCCAGCATCAGGCGCGCGTCCTTGAGGCTATGCTTCTGCAGGCCCTGTGGTGCGTAGTCGGCCGCGTTCATCTTCGCGCCCTTGTCAGCCATCGTCTTCGAATGCGACGCCCCGTCCTGCAACACCGAAAGCAGCTTGTCAGCCGCAAGCCCGGCCTTCTCGCCAAGCACCAGCCCCTCCGCCAGCGCCAAGCGATTGCCGGCCAGGACCAGGTTGATGATCAGCTTGGTACGCGCCCCGGAGCCCGCCGGGCCCATGTGATAGGCGGCCCGGCCGATCGCTGAAAAGTAACGCTGACAAGCATCGAAGTCTGCGCCATCGCCGCCAGCGACGATCACCAGATCGCCGGCCTCGGCCATGCGGCTGGTGCCGCTCACCGCCGCATCGAGAAAGCGAATGCCGCGCCGCCGCAAGTCGACTGCAAGCCGTGCGGAGTCCTCCGGCCGAGCCGTGGTCGTATCAAGCACGTAAAGCCCTGCTTGCGCCGCGTCCGCAATTCCGTTGGCGCCCAACATCACCTCGCGCGCGATGTCGCTGGTGGGCAGCGATGTGATCACACAGGCTACGCCGCGTGCCGCCTCGGCCGGCGAGTCAACGGGATGTCCGCCCCGCGCCGCAAGCTGGTCCATCCGACCGGGATCGATGTCGAAGCCCTGAACGGCGAACTGCGACTTCACCAGGTTGCCGATGAAGGCCTGGCCCATCAGACCCATGCCGACGATGCCGATGCGCTCGCTCATGCGCTGCTCCCAATATTTGTCTTGCCTGTCGTTCATATGGGCAGCCGGCCCGATGGCTCTACCGCTTCACCCGTGCCCGCTGCGGGCGCCGTGTGGAGCGGTGAGGTTGTCGCCATCATAGCAAGAACCGGCGCCGGCGTTGATCCGCACAGCGCCAACCTGACCAGACGCCACTGCAGCTGGATCGCCGCCCGCTCGCGCGCTGATACCAGCAAGCTTGCACGGCCGACCAAAGCCGTTAGGGCGTGTCCGTGTTATGGAACCACCCCTTCCTTACCCGACCACGCAAAGCCACGATATTGTGGGTGGCCCGGTGGGGCGGCTGGTCGGCAAAGCAATTCCGCCTAAGGCGGAAATGATCTAGACTATGCAAGTTGCTCACCCGCGAACGATAAAGGATTGTTGCCAATGGAAGCAGTGTTCGTTGCGCGCGACAGCGAGCTGGCCGATGGCGAGCGTCGGGTGGTTTCCGCCGACGGGGTCGAGATCGGCGTGTTCCGTATCGACGGCGCACTTTATGGCTGGCGCAACGAGTGCCCGCATGCCGGCGGTCCGGTCTGCCAAGGCAGGATGATCAAGGGCGTCGAGGAGCGGCTTGACGACAAGCGGCACAGCCTCGGCATTCATTTCGTCGACGGCAGTTGCCACGTGGTCTGCCCTTGGCACGGATTCGAGTTCGACGTGAAAACCGGAGTTCATGCCGGCACGGCGTCGGTGCGCCTCAAGCGGCATGCGGTAGAGGTCCGCGACGGTGCCATCTATGTCGTCGTCTAGGCGGCGCACGGCCATTCTCATCATATGACCAGACGGAGCGCGGCGCGACATGGCACGCAAGACACCGAACACATTGCCGGAGATCACGCCGGTTTCCGATACCGTAGAGATCCTGGCGCGCGCCCGCCAGCAGGCAGAACAGCGACGGTTGGACGATTATTTCATCGTCGACGTCGATTCACACATCGGCGAGGGCGCGGTGTGGCCGGAGGTCATGTCGTTTATCGAGAACGAGCAGATGCGCGACGCGGCGATGTTCTTCGGCGGCGGCACCGGGCGCGGCGCTTTCCTCAACGACACGCCGGGCCTGCAATGGCAGCACGTCGGCGGTCGGATTCCACATGGCGCAGGGCTGCGCGAGGAGGCCGGTGACGAGAGCGTGCCGCGCTGCGTCGCGTTGTCACGCAAATGTATCGACGCCCTGGCGCTGGACTACCAGGTGTTCTTCCCCAATGCCATGCTGTTTCTTGGTATGCATCCGGTGCGCGAAGTCGAGGCGGAGCTGGCGCTTGCCTACAACCGCTGGCTGGTCGAACATGTTCTGCCACACGAACCGCGAATGCAGGGCTTCCTCTATTTGCCCTTCAATACGCCGGATGCAGCGGAGCGCATGGTCGAACGGTTCATTGGCGCACCTGGGGTCGCCGGCTTCATGGTGACGTCGACGCGCTATGCACCGGTGCATGCCAACGAATACATGCGCCTTTATGCGATGCTGGAGGAAGCCGAGGTCCCGATTGCCTTCCACGCCCATTACAACTGGAACAACGAGTACTCCAAATCGATGAATCGGTTCATCTCGGTGCACTCGATCACGTTCGTGCTGTCCAATCTCGTGCACCTGACCAACTGGATCATCAATGGCATCCCGGTTCGGTTTCCAAAGCTCAAGACGATTTGGGTGGAATCGGGTCTCGCCTGGGTGCCATTCCTCATGCAGCGGCTCGATCACGAGTATCTGATGCGGGTATCGGAAGCACCGCTTCTGAAGCGCATGCCGAGCGAGTACATGGCTGAGATGTACTACACCATGCAGCCGATGGAAGCGACCAACCTAAAACTGCTGGAAGGCACGTTCGAGGCGATCAACGCGCCGACCCAACTGTTGTTCGCCTCCGACTGGCCCCACTGGGACTTTGACACGCCGGCGCGGCTGTTCGATCTACCGTTCCTCGACGACCGGGCCAAGCGCAACATCCTTGGCCTCAACGCGGCGCGATTGTTCAATCTCGAGGTGCCAGCGAAGTACCATGAGAAACTGGCCGGCGCAGCGCAGTAGGCGAGGCTGGCATGCGATCATCGGGCAAGACGCAAACGGAGGTTCAATGCAGCCCAAGGCTGAGAAGGCCGTTAGCGCGCAGGATGCACCCATCGAGGTGCTGGCCGAGGGGCAGGTGTTTGCGTTGCGAAACCTGCTGCAGCTTGACGGTCGCGTCAGCGCCTACCCAGGACACACGCGCGGCTACTCGGTCTCCAACTGCTATCTTCTTAAGGAGCCCGACGGGGCTTGCGTCATCGATACTGGTTATGCCGCCAACGAGGCGCAAATCCTGACGCAGATCGGTTCGCTGGTGCCGCGCGACCTGCCCGTGGCCTTGTTCCCACTGCGCATCAACGAGTTCATGTCGGTCGGCAACGCGATGGCGATCGCGCGCAACTTTAACGTCGTCGAGGCATTCTCGCCGACGCCCGATCCGATCAAGGTTTGGATCGACTTTGCCAGCACCAATGCGGCGGACCGGACCCGTGATGAGCCGACTTTCAAAAGCACGCGGATCACCGGCCTCATCAATTACGATGTCGGCGGCAGCGGCCGTCGCATCATCGACATCTTCCAAACCCCCATCAGGTTGATCAATACGACCTGGATTTGGGACGCGACCACACGCACACTGTTCACGTCCGACAGCTTCACCCAGGTCTCGGCCGATCACCCCGAGGGTCCCTGGCTGATCGACGGCTTCGATCCGACCGACGAGCGCTTGTCGATCCAGTTCATGCAATCGTTCATGCTCAACACCCGCTACTGGTGGATCGAGGGTGCCAGAACCGAGACGTTGAGACGGGGGGTGGAGGCGGTTTTCAAGCGCTATCCGATCGAGACCATCGCGCCGGGATACGGCGCCATTCTGCGGGGTCGCGACCTCGTTGAGCAGCAGTTCGCCGCGCTGGACGACATCCTGCGCAGGCTCGACCGCTCAAGAACCAAACAATATTATGTATCGCGCGATTTGGTGAGGTGAGACGATGAAGACTGGCCGGCGACTTCCGCGCGAGATTGCGCCTGGTGTGTTCTGGATCGGCGGCTGCCTGGCACAGAAGTTCAGGGGTCGCGAATATCACGGCTACAATGCGGCCTACATCGTGGTGGGAAGCGAGGCCTCGCTGCTGGTAGAGACCGGCCATCCCAAGGATTTTCCGGAAGTCGAAGCGCACATGAAGGCCGTGCTGACGGCCGATCGCGCGCCGCTGAAACATATCTTCATCACCCACCAGGAAACGCCGCATTCGGGCGGGTTGGGCCGCGTTCTCGACCGGTATCCAGGGCTGACCATTCATGGCGACGTCAGCGATTACCATCTGGCATTTCCAGAGCACGCTGATTTACTGCGGCCGATGCGGGAAGGCGACGCGCTCGACCTGGGCGACCGGCAGTTCGTCGCGGTTGAGCCGGTGATCAGAGACCTGCGAACGACGTGGTGGGGCTTTGACACGGGTTCGCGCACGCTGTTTCCTGGCGATGGGTTCGCCTATAGCCACTACCACTGGGACGGCCATTGTGGCCTGGTCGCGGAGGAGGCCAGTTCGCTCGACCTGGCCGACGTCTCGGCCGTGTTCTCGGAGCGGGCCCTGTATTGGACCACGATGGTCGACATGACGATCTACATCGATCGGATGGAAGCGTTGATGCGGAAGCTGGACGTGACGGTGGTGGCGCCCACCCATGGCCTGCCGGTTACCGATCTTCAGCGCACCTTTCCAGAGATCCGACGCGGCCTGCTGGCCGGCGAGGGCAGCTATGACCAGGTCGATCCGGCCGCAGCCACGCAACCGTCGTCGGCTTGAGCCGGCTAGATCATCGCGCCATAAAGTGTAGAGCAACTTTCTGCCCTTAATCGGGATCGTTCCGATTCCGATTGAAGGCAGGTTGCTCTAAGGCAGACCATTGCGACGGCCCCGATCTGCGCCCGACCTCAGATCTTCAGCTTTGGATCGAGCCAGTCACGCAGACTGTCGCCGAACAGATTGAAGGCGAAGACCGCCAAGCTGACGGCAAGCCCGGGAAAGATGATGATCCACGGCGCGGTCAAATAGTAGTCGGCGTTGACCCCTGACAACATCAGGCCCCAGGACGGCCGCGGCTCGACGACACCAAGGCCGAGGAACGACAAGCTCGCTTCCAGCAAAATCGCCTGGCCGATGTAGGCGGTGACCATGATCAGGTAGGGCGCGACCACGTTTGGCAGGATATGCACCAAGACGACGCGGGTTGAGGAGTAGCCAGCGACGCGGGCCGCATCGATATAAGGCAGCGTGACGATCGTCAGCGCGGCCGAGCGGATCACTCGCGCCGTTTTCGGAATGAACGGAATGGCGATCGCCACGATCACGTTGACGTCGACGCCCAATACGACGTTCTTCGGCATGATCGCAATCACGATGATGGCGAGGATGATGATCGGAAACGAAAGCATCACGTCGATCACGCGCTGGATCAGGATATCGATCACGCCGCCGGCGAAGGCCGAGATGATGCCGATCAGACCACCGATCGAGCAGCCGATGAAGGCGGACAAAAACCCGATGGCAAGCGCGGTACGAGCGCCATAGATCAGCCTGGACAGGATATCGCGGCCGAACGCGTCCGCACCCAGCCAGTGTTCCGCTGAAGGGCTGCCGCCGCCAAGTGCGGGCGAGGCGGCGAAATCCACGTCCTCCGGCGAGTAAGGGGCGACCCAGGGAGCGAACACGGCCGATACCAGCATCACCGCGATGATGACGAAACCAATCGCACCCAGCGGCTGCTCGAGGATGAAGCGAAACATCGCGCTGTTACGGCGCAAGCGGTCGCCTGGTGCGCTCGTCGCAGCGGCTGGCTTGGCCGCAGGTGTTTGGGCTTCAACCGTCATGCCTGATATCTGATCCTTGGATCGAGGGCGGCGTAAAGCAGATCGACCACCAGATTGACAATCACGAACGCGGTAGCGACCACCAGAACCAGGCCCTGCAGCATGGGTAGATCGTTGAACACGATCGCCTCCACGAACATCTTGCCGATCCCGTTGATGTTGAACACTTGCTCGGTCACCACCAGCCCGCCAATCAGGAATGCGAACTCCAGGCCGACCACCGTGACGGTGGGCAGCAGCGCGTTGCTCATGCCGTGCTTGACGATGACGACCCGCTCTTTGAGGCCCTTGGCGCGCGCAGTGCGGATGTAATCCTCCCCGAGCACCTCAAGGATCGAGGACCGCAACATCCGCGCGATCATCGCCGAATAACGGAACGCGACGGACAGAGCGGGCCAGATCAGCTGCTTCAGGTTGGTCCAAGGATCGACGAACACGCTGGTGGTGCCCAGCGGCGGCAGGGTGCCCACGGTCAGCAGCAGGGCCATGATGATCAGCATGCCGAGCCAAAACGACGGCACCGCCAGCCCGCTGATCGATATCACGCGGATCAGATAGTCGAACCAGGTGCCTCGGAACAACGCGGCCAATGTGCCCAGTGGTACGCCAATGAGGACCGACAGAAAGGTTGCCAACAAGGCGAGTTCAATTGAGACCCCGATGCGGGCGCCGATCTCGCTCAAGACCGGGCGCTCCGTGTAAAGCGAGATACCAAGATCGCCGACAAACAAGCCGGTCATGTACTTGCCGAACTGAACGTGGAGCGGGTCGTCCAGCCCCAGGCGTTTACGTTCAGCCGCAATCTGGGCCGGCGTTACCTCCGAGGTCTCCGAGGTGAGCTTGATCTCGACCGGGTCGCCGGGCACCACCCGCAGGACCAGGAACACGATGATGGCGATGCTGAGCAGCGTGGGGATTATGAGCAACAACCGGTAGAGCGCATATCTCAGCATGGCTGGCTAGTCCCCAACGCGGATACAAGCGACGCCGCGACGGCCCGAATGCAGGCGTAGCGGCGGCACCGCATCAAGACAAGCGTCGATGCGTACCGGACAACGGGTCGAGAACACGCAGCCGGGCGGGGGATTGAGCGGCGATGGTAGTTCGCCCTCGAGAATCGTGCGTTGCCGATGCTGCTCGATGCTGGGGTCGGGCACCGGCGCCGCATCGAGCAGCGCCTGCGTGTAGGGATGGCTGGGCGCATCATAAAGACTGTCGGCATCGCCCATCTCCATCACCTTGCCCAGGTACATGACCACCACGCGATGGGCGATGTGGCGGACAACGGCCAAATCATGGGCGATGAACAGATAGGCCAGGCCGTAGTGGCGCTGCAGATCGTCGAGCAGATTGATGATCTGTGCCTGGACCGAAACATCAAGTGCGGACACCGGCTCGTCGCAGATGATCAGCCGCGGCTCCAGCGCCAGGGCGCGGGCGATGCCGACGCGCTGGCGCTGGCCACCCGACAGCTCGTGCGGGTAACGATCTGCCATGTAAGGATAAAGGCCAACTTGGGTCAAAAGCTCGGCGACCCGGGTCGCGCGCGAGGCTCGGTCCGTTCGCAATCGATGCACCTTCAGCGGCTCGGACAGGATGCGCCCCACCGTCATGCGCGGATTGAGCGAGGCGAACGGATCCTGGAAGATCACCTGCATGTCGCGGCGCACCGCTGCAATGCTGCCGCCGTCGAGCTCCCGTGTGTCGAAGCTGATGCTACCGCCAGTGGGAATGTTCAGCCGCAGGATCGCGCGTCCCACCGACGTCTTCCCGCAGCCCGACTCCCCGACCAGGCCGACCGTTTCGCCCTCGCCCACCGAGAACGAGACGTCATCGACGGCACGCACGTCGACCGAGCGCGTCCGCAACCCCTGGCGCAACGTCGTCGAAAAATACTGCTTGAGGCCGTCGACCTGTAACAGCGGCCGGGCTGACGGCGATCGAGGCTCGGCGGCCGCCGCGGTATCATCGCCGTAGAGTGTGGCGGCGCCGGCGCGCACGGTCTCGCTCTGCCAGCAGGCAACGGTGTGCGCGCGGTCTGCCATGACAGCGGCCTTAGCAGCTGCCGAGGCGACCAGCGGCGGCTCTGACCCGCAGCGGTCCACGGCGACCGGGCAACGCTCGCGGAAGCGGCAGCCCGGCGGCGGCGACAGCAGGTTGGGGGGCATGCCTTCTATGGTGGCGAGCCTGGCCACGCGCGGTCGATCAAGGCGCGGCACGGACCGCATCAAGCCGATGGTATAGGGATGCAGCGGTCGCGCGAAGATCGCCGTGGCCGGGCCGCGTTCGACGATCCGTGCCGCATACATCACATTCACCGTGTCGGCGTAAGCGGCAACGATCCCCAGATTGTGCGTGATGAGAATCACAGAGATGCCGCGTTGGCGGGAGATCTCCTTCAGCAACTCGAGGATTTGGGCCTGGATCGTGACGTCGAGCGCGGTGGTGGGCTCATCGGCAATGATCAGCTTTGGCTCACAGGCGAGCCCGATGGCAATCATCACCCGCTGACGCATACCGCCGGAGAACTGATGGGGATAGTGTCCGAGCCGGCGCTCGGGCTCGGGTATACCGACCATGGTCAACAGCTCAGCTGCCCGCCCTCTGGCGTCGGCGGTGCCGATGCCCAGATGCTCGATCAACGGCTCGGTGATCTGGTCGCCGATCGTCAGCACCGGGTTGAGACTGGTCATCGGCTCCTGGAAGATCATCGACATGTCGCGGCCGCGGATCGGGCGCAGCTCGGCGTTCGACAGCGCCGCCAGATCACGTCCCTCAAAGCCGATGTGGGTCGCCCTGACCCGCGCCGTTTTCGCCGGCAACAGGCGCATCAGCGACAACGCGCTCACCGACTTACCGCAACCCGATTCGCCGACGACGGCGAGGAATTCACCGCGCCGGACCTGGAAGCTGATGCGGTCAACCGCGCGCACAACCCCCGCGCCAGTGTGAAACTCGACCTCCAGGTCGCGGACGTCCAGCAACACGTCGTGGGCGGGGTCGTCGATCATCTCGATAACGCGTGAACTCGAACAAGCGTTTCAGTATTGGCTGGAACCATCCCGCTCCCCAACCCGGCCACCCACGACATCGTGCCAAAGCATAACCGGGTGAGAGAACGGGCCCACAAGGCCGTTCCACCTAGGGCGGCAATCGTCTAGCTGCGTGCCAACGAAGCGGCGGACCGGTCGCGAAGCTCCATCTGCCCGCGACCGCACCGAGCGCCCCGGCGACGGGAGCCATCGCAACCGACCGCGCCCAATTTGGCGCGCCATCACTCTTCGATCCACATGCCGCGGAAGTCGTTGTTGGCCGTGTGGGTCGGTACGATGACGTAGCCCTTCACCTTGGAATGCATCGCCACGGTGCGGTGCGCAAAGGCGATTGGCAAAATCCATGATTCCTCGTTGATGATCTTCAGCATCTTCTGGACGATCGCCTTGCGCTTTGCGACATCGAGTTCCCGGGCCTGCTGCGCGTAAAGCTCATCGTATTGCGGGTTCTCGGCACCGGAGTGGTTGTCTGGATTTTTGCTCGACGAGAGGTATTTTTGCAGCATCAGGTTGGGATCGGCGAACGCCGACGCCTGCCAATCGATGATCGCGTCAAAGCCGCGCTTGCGGCGGATGGTGACGTACTTGGAGGTCGGGTTGGTCTCCATTACGGGATTGAACCCGCACGCCTTCCAGTTCGCGATCAGGTAAATGCCCATGTGGTCGTAGGGGTGGGCCACACCGCGGTTCTGATAGGTGAACTTCAACCCCTCGTGGCCCGCCTCCTTGAGCAGCTTTTTGGCCCTAGCACGGCTGGCAGCGATATCGGGCGAGAAGCCGATCATCTTATCCAGCTCCTGATCGGATGGCGCATAGGTGGTACCGAATAGGATCGGGCTTGACCGGCGGCCGGTGAAGGTGATTTTCGATAGGTTGTCAAAGCCCTTGTGGCGGTCGATACACAGGTTCAACGCCTGCCGCACCCGCTTGTCCTGAAACGGCTTGAACTTGGAGTTCAGCGTCACCACCCACTGGGTCATCAGCGGGGCTTCGTAGAACTTGACCTTATCGCCCATCTGCCGCGCGATGTTCTTGCGCTCCGGTGGCGACACGCTGCGCAATTCCCCAAGAATTTGCCCACCGACGAGCGGCGTCGTGATGTCCTTGATTTTGAATGCGACTGTCCTCTCGATATAGTTATCCTTGAAGTGATAGTCCTGATAGCGCTGACCGACCCACTTCTCACCCTTGACGTACTCCACAAACCGATAAGGACCTGTGCCGTTGATGTTCTTGGCGTGCCAATTCCCCGGCTTTTCGATGTCCTTTTTCGCGTAGATCGCGTTGTAGGGCGACGCAAAGTTGTTGAGCGCGAATGCGTCGTGATGCTTCAGTTTGACAACCACCGTGTAGTCGTCCGGCGTTTCGATCGAGCCGATACTCGCGAACAGCGGCTTACGTGGCGAGATCACACCTTCCGGCGGATTACGCATGCGCTCGTAGGAGGCCGCGACGTCTTTCGAGGTGAGTGGCGTTCCGTCGTGGAATGTGATCCCTTTGCGGATTTTGAAGGTGTAGGTGAGGTTATCCGGCGAGACTGTCCAACTCTCGGCAACATCCCCGGTCAGCTTCGGATAGTTCTTCCAATCATAGGTCAGCAACAGCGAGTAGTGTTGCTCGACGCGATGTAAAATGCCGTAGGAAGTGGAGCCCTGTAAATCAAAGTTCGGAATCTGCGCCTTTACACCGTAGGCGAAGGTGCCGCCAGGTTTCTGTGCCGTTGCCGAGGTGGCGGCTACGACCGCTGCACTCAACAGCACGACGCGGAATACTGATCGCTTCATGTTCTGCCTCTCCCTGCTGGCTTTTGACGAACGATACGAACCTGACCGATCGCGGTGTGCGCATCCCACCGCCGACCCAACCACGTGAACGCGTCCGCATCCTGCGGACACCGCGCACGTCAGGCTGGCAAGGATGGATGAGCGTCCTTGTCGGCTGCGCCCGATCGCGGCGTCTGTCCTCCCTTAATGGTCGCCATCGAGACGTTCCTTGTGGGCCGATCGGTCTCAACACTGACGGCGACTGCGACGTTGTGGTCGAGCGATGATCCACTGGTCCAGACTAGTTTGCAACTTTTTTTCATTTTGACCGGCTTTGTCCGGATAACCAGCCGCCACGAGCGGCCATTGACGGATCGGTAGACGTCGGATGCCGTCGGCCGCAACGTTGACGTGTGCACCTCGGATGGTCGGTCCTGCGGCTGGCTCGGATCGGCCGGTGAGCAGGGTGCTGCATATCTGACGCATCGCTTGGCGGCGGGTATTGCCAGCATGGTGCTCAGCACCATCAACCCTTGTTTCGATCACAGGTTCGATCATAGTCTGGCATGGGTGAGCTTGGCCGTAGACGGCGCGACGAAAGCCTTGACCCACTGCGAAGCTACGAAACTTGGCGCTACAATGCCGCAAGCGGTTTGCCTCGATCGCGCTCTCAATCGAAGCGGTTGGAGGTAGGCAGGCTTGTCCGCAGCCTCACCGCGCAAGCTTGTCGCCATTGTTGCCGCCGATATCGCCGGTTACAGCGCCTTGACGGGTATCAACGAGGCGTGCGTCTGGCGTGACGGCGCAAATATCGCTGCCAGATTGGAGGGCTACGCCGAGTCGGGCAGGATCTACGTGTCTCGACAGGTGTTCGAGCAAGTCGAGGGGTAGCTTGCCGTTGGCTTCCGCCCCGTAGCCCGGCAATCCCTGAAAAACATCGCCGGGCTGGTCGAGGGGTTCGCGGTCAATGGTGTGAATAAGCCACCAACGGCCCGCCGCCGCACATCATTGACCGTCAAGGACGGCCCAAGAACATTCGGGCGCGTCGACCACCGTCCAGCAACGTCGGCGCTCTGGCGATCGCAACTGCCAGCTGCTAGGCTGGCGTCGTCTTTCAAGGCATGGGAAACGTCGGTGAGCGCCGCTACCATTGCTCTGCCGGGGGCGCAAGCTCCGGCGAATGGGTCCATCCTCAACCAAGGTGGCAAAGCGTCGTCGCGTCTCGACCGCGTGGTTCCGGCCGATGTCTACAGGCAGACCGTGGGGACATGTTAATGAGCGAGCGACAGGATCATAAGGTTGTCTATGTGTCTCACCCGGCCAGCGGCCTGGCCAGGTCCAACTTCCCGCTCGAAACGCACGTATCGGGCAATGAGATCGTTCGCTCGCTGCCTTATCACATCCCCGCCGAGACAAGGCTTTACGAGATCAAGACGACATCGCGAGGCACCTATTCGCGGCCGCGCAAGGAAGTGCAAATGCCGCTCGCCATTGCCCATAAGCAACGGGTGCATTCGCCGACACGCGTGCGCTATCCGATGCTGCGCGATGATTGGTCTCCGGGTAAGCCCAACGCCCATGGTCGCGGCAAGACCGGGTATTCGCGCATCAGCTGGGATCAGGCCACCGACTTGATCGCCGCCGAGCTTAAGCGCATTCACCGGACCTACGGCTCCATGGAGCCGGTGCTCGTCCAGGCCGACGGTCATGGCCAAAGCGGCTATATGCAGTCGCTGCATTTTTGGGGCCACTATCTGTTCGACATGATTCAAAAAAACCTCGGCTGGGGCTGGTGGACGCAACAGGTGCGCAACCCCGACAGTTGGGAAGGTTACTATTGGGGCGCAAAGCACGTGTGGGGCTTCAACGCAAGCCTCGGCGAGCCATTCCAAGACGCCGTGTGGGACGACGTTTTGGAGCATGCCGAGGTCGTGATATTCTCCGGCAACGATCCCGAGGCGACCGGCTTCGGCATGTCGGGAGGAATCGCGCTCGAAATGCCGAAATGGCTGAAAAAGGCCGGCATCAAGATCATCGCGATTTCTCCGGACCTCAACTACGCCTCGGCCGTGCATGCCGACAAGTGGATCCCGCTGAAGCCCAACACCGATGCAGCGCTCTATCTCGCGATCGCGCATACCTGGATCGTCGAAGGGCGCTACGACAAGGCCTACGTGGATAGCCACACGATCGGTTTTGATGCCTTCAAAGCCCACGTCATGGGCGAGGATGACGGAATTGAAAAAACCCCCGCCTGGGGTGAAGCAATGACGGCCGTGCCGGCCCATACCATTCGTGCTTTGGCGCGGGAGTGGGCGGGCAGAAAGACGACGCTGTCGGTTTACTTCGGCGGCCCCAAAGTGAGGGGGACGCTGTCCCATCTGGCGACACGGATGGAAGCCTACGTGTTGGCGATGCAGGGTATCGGCAAGCCCGGGCGCCAGTTCCTGCGGATCGGAGCACCATCATTCTACAAAAAGGATCTGGCTCAGGTGCCGCGCTATCCGGAGGTCGACTTCAAGGGATTGGCGCTCAATCCGATGATCGAATACGCCATCGGCAAGGGTCCGGTATCCCCGGTGTTCGTGCCACGGACATTGGCGGCAGAAGCGATACTGAATAACACGGTGGAATGGAAGAGCACGACATCGGCATTGGCCAAGACCGAGGACCAGTTCACCAGCTATCGGTTTCCACCGCGACCGGATCACCCCGGCATCCGGATGGTTTGGAATGAGAACGGCAGCCAGCCAGGCAGCTGGGGACACGGCTGGAATTGGCTGAATGCCCTGTGCGATCCCAAGATCGAATGTGTCGTGGGCATCCATCCGTGGCTGGAAAACGACCTTGGGTTTTCGGATTTGATCTTACCGGCACAGACCAGCTACGAGCACGAGGACCTTATCATCGTGCAAAGGAGCGACATCCTCGGCATGTTCTATCAAGAGCAGGCGATCGAACCGGTCGGCGAGTCCAAAAGCGACTTTGAGATTCATCGCGCTATCGGCCAGAAACTCGGGCTTGACGCAGACTTTCCGCCGGCAGAAACCTGGCTGAAAAAGGCCTACGAAGGCACCATAGCCTATACCAAACACGGCGTGAGCTGGGACGCTTTCAAGACCCGCAAATCGATCATCTACGATTGTCCCACCTGGGATGAATGGGTCAAGATCAAGGCGGAACACGGCTTTGGCGAGAACACCGGCGGTATGGCTTGGTACTGGGATAAGGCCGATGGACTGGACACACCTTCGGGCAAGATTGAATTTGTATCTCAGCTGATCAGCGCGCATGACCCGGAGAATCAAGAGCGCCCGCCCGTCGCCAAGTGGGTCCAACACCCTGAATCGTTGGGCACGCGAAAAGCGCAAGACTATCCGCTGGTGGTGATGTCGAACCATTCGCGGTACCGATTCCACGTACAAGGGGACGACGTTGCCTGGATCAAGGAACTGCAGAAAGTGCGCGGTCCGGACGGCTATTGGTACGAGCCGTGCTGGATCAATCCCGACGACGCGCGGGCCAGGGACATAGCCCACGGCGACATTCTCAAGGTTTACAATGATCGCGGCGCGGTTCTGGTCGGCGCCTGGGTGACGGAGCGGATCATCGCCGGAGCCATCTCAATCGATCACGGCGCGAAAATGGATCTCGCCTCGTTGAAGAACGCGTTGGTCGATCGCGGCGGCAACATTAACCTGATCGCGCCGACGCCGCAGGACAAGTATGGTACGGCCGAGATCAAGATCCCGGAAATGAATGTGAGTGGCTTTCTCGTGCAGGCCGAAAAGGTTGATCCGGCGGATATTGTTGCGAGCACCGGTATCGGCATCGGCGCGACGCTTCGCACAGGTTGATCACGCGCCAGCTTACGGGCAAGCCGCCAAAAACAGAGGACCATCGGTCATGGGTGACAAGACATTCCTCGTCGATGTCGACAAATGCACCGGCTGTAAGCTGTGCGTGGTGTCGTGCAAAGACGAGCACGTTGCGAGCAGCTATGCACCGTGGTCCGCGCCGCAGCCGGAAACCGGACACTTCTGGGTCGACGTGATCGGCCTTGAACGTGGAAGCCTGCCGCGCGTGAAGATGTCTTATATGCCGACGTTCTGTCAGCATTGCGCCAACGCGCCGTGCATCAGGGCGTGTGCCGACGGTGCGATCAAGACGCGCCCGGACGGACTGGTTTGGATCGACCCCAAGGCCTGCACCGGCTGTGGGCTGTGCCAGCCGGCCTGCCCGTACGACGTGATCTATTTCAATGACGCGGCGAACGTCGCGCAAAAGTGTACCGGCTGTGCACATCGCGTCGACGAAGGTCTCCTGCCGCGCTGTGCCGAGGCATGCCCGCACGATGCGATCGCATTCGGCGAAATCGGCATGGGGGCCTTGGTCGGCGAAGACCTGGAGGCGTTGCACCCGGAGTACCAAGCCCAACCGCGCGTCGTTTGGGCGGGCCTGCCCAAGCCATGGATTGCCGGTACCGTGATCGACGCCGACCAAGACGAGGTGGTCCCTGGCGCCAGCGTCACAGCCCATGATCTCATCGACAGCACGGTGCTGAAGGTCGATACCGACCAATTCGGAGATTTTTGGATCAAGAGCTTAGCGAAGGGTCGTAAATATCGCGTCGAAATCGCGATGACCGGCTACCAGCCTGTGAACGAGATCATCACCACAGATGGCGATCAGGACATGGGGACGGTGAGCCTCAAGACCTGACGATCCGCCTTCGGCCCTTGCCAATGGCATCGACGTCGCAGCCACCCCAGTGTCTCGATTTCTCGCACAATCAATCCATGGAGTGCTCGCACCGGGCTGCCGACCACGGCTTGTGATGACGGGCCGCCGCTGTGTCGGCGCACCGATGTATCGGCCTTGCGGGCCGGCAGCACTACCCGGCATGCCAACCATGACCTAGAGCAACCTGCCTTAAATCGGAACCGGCTTTGCGGTTCCGATTTGAGGCGCAAAGATGATCTAGCAACAAGGAGCGTAGAGGCGATATGACAAGCACCAGTAACCATGCCGCGACGGCACTGCTGGCGGCGGGCCTGCTGGCGGCGTCGGCCGCCGCCAGCGTGGCTCAAACCATCGTGATTGCGACGGACCGGCAAGGCAGCCTGATGAACCGGGTGGGAACGGCCATTGCCAAGACGATCGCCGACAACACCGACTTGCGTGCGGTGGTGCGCCCGTTTGCTGGTCCCGACGCGTACATGAACTCGCTCAACAACGGCCAGACCAGATTTGCGGTGTTTACCGCGCCGACGGCTTACGTCGACGTCAAGGGTCAGAACAAGGCGAAGCGCGCCTACAAGAACATCCGCCTCTTGCGTTCGGGCGCCAACGTTATTCGGCTGGGCTTCATGGTCCCGAAGGCGTCGAACATCCAGACCATCGCCGAACTCAAGGGCAAAAAGCTGCCATCAGATTTTGGTGGGCATTCGGTCATCGAGCTGTCAATCAAGACCGGTCTATCCGCCGGCGGACTGACCTGGGACGACGTCGTGAAGGTTCCCGTAACGGGGGTCGTTGACGGGGTGAAAAGTCTGGGAGCGGGACGCACGCAGGCCACCTGGGGCCCGGTCGGCATGCCGGCGGTTCGCGAGGTCAACGCTCAAATCGGTGTGCGGTTCCTGTCGTTTCCCGATGATCCCGACACGATCGCCAAGATGCGCAAGATTATGTATCCGGGTTTGAAGATTGCGAATTTCCCCAAACCCATCCCCCCATTGAGCATCGTCAAGCCGACCAACGTGATCTCCTATGATACCTATTTCGTCACCCACAAGGGGCTGGATGCTGCACTTGCCAAAAAGATCCTCGAAGGACTTTGGAATGGTGCCGGCGCGCTGACCAAGTCGAGCCCCTTGATGCGCGGGTTCGATAACAGCAACGCCGCAACCGAGCTGCCGATGATGCCTTATCATCCCGCTGCGGCCGACTTCTACAAGCAAAGAAAGACGTGGACCGAAAAGGTCGCCGCCGGTCAAGCGGCTTCCTTGACGTGGGTGAAGTAGAGTCGGTCTGCGCTAGATCATCGCGCCTTAAATCGGAACCGCAAAGCCGGTTCCGATTAAAGGCAGGTTGCGCTAGATCCTGTTGAGTATCGGGATTCCCAACTCACTTGTTTTCCGATTCAAGCTTGCTTTTGAGGGGAGGCTTGAATGGCGGCACGGCGGGTGATCACGGATGAGGCGGGCGATCACGGATGACATGTGGACGTTGATGGAACCGCACGGTCTGGGCCAACCAACCGATCCCGGTCGCGCCGGCAGCGACAATCGTGAGTCTATGAAAGCCATCTTGTGGATCGCCCACTCTCGAAAGCGCTTCAGCCAGCCCGTGGCGCGACCTGCCGGAAGCATTCGGCAAGTGGAACCCGGTCTTCAAGCGCTTTCGAGAGTGGGTGAAGCTCGGCGTTTGTTCTAACAACCGCGATCGGCTGCTGGAGGCCGACGTCGCCGCCAAGTTCCTCCAAGCCGTGCTGCGCCATCCATGCGTGCAGCGGTTCCGGTCAGAACACCACTTCTCGGTCGATGGCGGGTTGCTCGAAGCGCGGGCTTCGAAGATCCGATGAAGCGTTGCCGCGCCAAGCACGCCGCGACGACCGACCCCGATGCCAAGCTATTGCGGAAAGGCAATGGCCGCGAAGCCAAGCTTTGCTTCATCAGCCACGTTGGGCCACGTTGGGCCACGTGCTGCGGGAGAACCGCTCAGGGCTGACCGTGCAGTTGACCGTGCAGTTGACCGTGCAGTTGACCGTGTAGGTGACCGTGCGGGCCACGCTCACCGAAGCCAACGGACGGGCCGAGCGCGAAGCAGCGATCCGGATGAGCGAACATCACACGCCCGGTTCAACCCGCCGGCTGACGCTCGGTGCCGACAAGGGCTTAGACGCCAAGCCGTTCGCGGCCGAGCTGCGCGCCTTGAACGTGACGCCGCACATTGCGCGCCTCGACGCGGTGACCAAAACGGGACAGCGGCGAACGTCTTGCGTTGATGGCCGCACGGCCCGGCACCCCGGTTACACCGCCTCGCAGCGCATTCGAACGCGCATCGAGGAGCCGTTCGGCCGGGCACAGACGATCGCCGGGCTGGCCAACACCACGTTCAAAGGCCGCAAACGCGTCGACCACCGGTTCACCTTCGCGATGGCCGCCGACCACCTGATCCGATGGCCCAGACGGCTCGCCGCGGCGCCGCGATCGCCGTCCCGACGATCGACACCGGGCGCGCAGTCTGGGCCAACCGGGGCTGCAAACGGCTGTCAAACCGACCACCACCCTGCCAACAGGCCAAACCACGCCATCGTGGCCGCAGATTCAACGGGCTGCTAGGCCTTCAGCGAGGATAGTGCGGCGTCATTGAGCGGCAGCGGGATCGGCTCGTTGCGCTCGGCGGAAATATCGGCGGCGATGTAGACCTCCATCACCTTGCGCGCCTGCTCGGGCGTCACCAACACTGGCCGGTCACGCGCGACAGCATCGACAAAGTGCAAGGTTTCCTGGGCCATGGGGCCAGCAAACACATGGCCCACGGACTCGCCCGGCATGGTTGACATCGGCAACCGAATGCCATCCTTCATCGTGTTCAAGATGACGTCGCGGTGCGTGTCGTCGATCAGCAGTGCGCCTTCGGAGCCGACCACCTCGATCGTGGTGGAGGAGAAGTTTGGATAGCCGGGCGGTAGGATCCAGCCGGCGCCGATCGTGAACGCCGTACCGTCGTCCATCGTCACCACGATCCATGAGCAGTCCGGGGCGTCGACGGTCTCCTGCATCACGCGATACACGCTCTGGCAGTAAACGCGCACCGGTTTGGCCGGCTCAAGGCACCACAGCACGAAGTCGAGGTCGTGGGTCGCTTCCATCGCCGCCGGCGACAGCTTCACGCGGCCGGAAATCTTCTTGCCGAGGCTACGCGTGATGTTGCGGGAGACGAGCGCCGTGACCGGTTTGCCCAGTGTTCCGTCCTCGCAGCACTTTTTGACGTAGGCGTACTTGGGATTAAACCGTTGAGAATAGCCGATGGTGAACTTGCGCGCCTTGGATCGGGACAGCTCGATCAATTCGTCGGCCTCGGCCAGCGTCAGCGCGATCGGTTTTTCTAAGAAAACGTGCTTGCCGGCCTGCAGCGCTTCCTTGGCCATGGGGTAGTGGAGGCTCTCCGGCGTTGCCGAGATGATGATGGTATCGATGCCGGGATTGTCGATCAGGCGCCGATAGTCCTGCGTCGCCGTCTTCGGCTTGGTTGCTGCCTCGACCTCCTGCAAACGCTCGGGCTTGACCTCGGCGATATGCAGCTCGCGCACCTGCGGGCTATCCGCACAGGCCTCCGCGCGAATGCCGCCGCACCAACCGGTGCCGATGATGCCGACGCTGATCGTGTCCATCTTCGATGGTCTCCTGAGGTTGGGCCGATAGCACTCAGGCCAGAGGGGCAACGCTGAGCGCGGTGGCCAGGGACTGCAGTTCCCGCGCGAGGCCAGAATGAATGGGTATACCCGCCTCGCGCCGTTCTAGCATAGTGCGATACGCCCGCTCGCCGGGTAGGCGGATCTCGTCGAAACCGGGCATCAGCGGCGAGGCCTTGACTTCGGCCCATACGCGGTCGATCTCTGCCTTGAAGGCTTGCGGGTCCATGAACGCGGCGATGTCGAGCACCAGCACGAATTGGCCGGTGTTGGTCGTCGTCGTGAAGTCGGTGTTAAAATCGACGACATCGCGGCCGAAGGCGGCGCCATTGAGGGTGCCGGCCAGGATGCCGAAGATCAGCGACAGGCCGTAGCCCTTAGGCCCGCCGATCGGCAACAGGAAGCCTTCGTCGGCACGGTTGGGGTCGGTGAGCGGCTTGCCGTCGCGGCCGATCATCCAGCCCTCGGGCATGCTCTCGCCACGCTGAGCGGCGGTCTTGACCTTGCCGTAGGCGGCGACCGTCGTGGCCATGTCGAGCACGATCGGTGGTCGGCTCAGCGACGGTACGGCGACCGCGATCGGGTTGGTCGACAACAGCATCTGCGTGCCGCCCCACGGCGGCAGGTGGTTCGCGCTGCCAACGGCCACGTAGATGCCGATCATGTCGCGGGCCAACGCCATGCGCGCATAAAGCTGGGCCGGCCCGGCGTGGTTGTTGTGATGGACCCCGACCCAGGCGACGCCACACGCCGCGGCCTTTTGCATCGCAATCTCGGTGGCCCGCCGCATGGCGAGGTGGCCGATGCCGTTGTCCGCATCCAACAGCGCCATGGCCGGCCGGTCGTGCTCGATGCGCAGCTGCGGATGCGTGTTGATACCACCGGCCGTGATGCGCTTGACCATGCCAGCCAGGCGGAACACGCCGTGCCCGTCCGCGCCCCAAGCGTCGGCCTCCGACATCAGGTTGGCGACGCTATCGGCATCGGCCGGGCGGACGCCGGCGGCCTTCAGAATCCGGGCGATGAAGCCCTCCAGATCTCGACGCGTGACCGTCAGCGTGGCGGCGTGGCTCGGCATGATGCGGTCCTTATCACGGAGGCTGGCTCGGGAGCGGTGGGAGGCCCTGGCTAGAGCAACCTGCCTTTAATCGGAATCGGAACGATCCCGATTAAAGGCAGAAAGTTGCTCACCACTTTAAAAGCGATCATCTTTGCGCCTTAAATCGGAACCGGCGCAATTGGAATCGGCGTCGCGGTTCCGATTTAAGGCGCGATGATCTAAAACCGATAGAGGGCGGCCGGCGTGTCGACCATGATGCGCCTGCGCAAGGCTTCATCCGGCACCCATACCGCGAACGCATCGACCAGGTCGCCGTCATTGGGATTGACCTCGTACTTGTTGGGATGCGGCCAGTCCGTGCCCCACATGATGCGATCGGGGGCTGCCGCGATCAGCGCCTCGGCCATCGGCTGGCAGTCGTCGTACGGCGGCAGGTCGGTGGCGCTCACGCGGTTGGCGCCGGAGATCTTGATCCAAGTGTTGCCGTCCTTGATCAGGGACAATAGCGCCTGGAAGCCGGGTGCGCGGACGCCGGCCGTGGCCGGTTGGTAGGCGAAGTGGGCAATCGACATCGGCACGCTGAGGTTCTGGAATGTCGGCATGAGCTCGATGATGTCCTTGCCTGGGAACAGCCATTCGATGTGCCAGCCGAACGGCTTGATGCGTGCCTCCAACTCCGGAATCTGATCGAGCGCGATCGGCATACCACCCTTGTTGTCGAGGTTGAGCCGGATGCCGCGTGCGCCGGCGGCCTCGAAATTCGCCAGCTCTTGCTCGCTGATGTCCATGGTGCAGGCAATGACGCAGCGGGCCCGGCCAGGTGTCTCGGCGTTGAGCGCCGTCATGCCGTCGATGATGGCCGCGTTGTCGACGCCGTAGGTCGACGGCTGGGTGAACACGACGCGGTCGATTCCAAGCGTCTGATGCAGGTGCTTTAAGTCCTCCAACTTGGAATCGGGAGGATTGTAGCCGCGCGTCGGCGACATCACGTAGCGGGATCTATCAAACACGTGCACATGCGTGTCGATGGCGCCTTTGGGCAGCGTTATGCTCGGCGCGCGCGGGTTGCGGTCGGGTGCGATGCAGTCCTTAATGCCGTCGCTCATGTGCAGCTCTCCCTGATGCGTGGCGGATGCCGGCTCGATCATCGTGCCTTAGGTTGGGACCGCAACGCCGGTTCCCATTTGAGGCACAAAGGTGATCCCTCTTATAGTGGAGAGCAACGTTCTGCTCTTAATCGGGATCGTCTGGCTTTGGTCGTCCTATCGGCTGACGCCTGCTTGAGGACGCTTTTGTTGTCCTATCGGCTGACGCCTGCTTGAGGATACTTTCGTCGTCCTATCGGCTAGCGCCTGCTTGAGGACTCTTTCGTTGTCCTATCGGCTAGCGCCTGCTTGAGGATACTTTCGTCGTCCTATCGGCTGACGCCTGCTTGAGGGCTCTTTGGTTGTCCTATCGGCTGACGCCTGCTTGAGGGCTCTTTGGTTGTCCTATCGGCTAACGCCTGCTTGAGGACTGGGCTCCGATTCAATGCAGGTTGCACTAGCCCCTGCCGATGAACGGCATCTTGGTGGCCATGATGGTCATGAACTGGACGTTGGTGTCGAGCGGCAGGCTCGCCATGTGGGCGACCGCCGCGCCGGTGTGCTGCGGATCGAACACCGGCTCGACCATGACGTCGCCGCGCGCCTGCGGCACGCCGTGCTTCATGCGACCGGCAAGCGGTGTGTCGGCGTTGCCGATGTCGATCTGGCCGCACGCGATGTCGTATTTGCGGCCGTCCAGCGACAGGCTCTTGGTGAGCCCGGTCATGGCGTGTTTGGTCGCTGTGTAGGCAATCGTGTCGGGGCGCGGTGAATGGGCCGAGATCGAGCCATTGTTGATGATCCGGCCGCCGCGCGGGTCTTGGTCCTTCATGATGCGGAAGGCGGCTTGCGCGCAAAGAAACGCCCCAGTCAGGTTGACGTCGACGCAGCGTTGCCAATCTTCCAGCTTCAGCGCCTCAAAAGGAATGCGCGGGGCGCCGATGCCGGCGTTGTTGAACAAAACATCGAGGCGGCCGAACGCCTGCTTGGCGCGGGCGAACAGCCGGTGCACCTGTTCGGGATCGGCCACGTCGGTCGGCACGGCGAGGAGCTGCGGGCCAGCGCCGCCGGCAAGCTTGATCGTCTCATCGAGGGCATCCGCGCGGCGGCCGGCGAGCACGACCGCATGGCCGGCATCGTGCAGAGCCAGCGTCGCCGCCCGCCCCACGCCGGAGCCGGCACCCGTGACCAGGGCGACCTTCAGGTTGTCCGCCATGTGCGTTTCCTTCTCGTGCTTGGCCCGCGTTCGGCGTCTGGTCGCAACTGAACGTCTGTCTCCCGAACGTCATGCTCAACCAAGAGCATACACGTCGCGATGCCGCGAGCGGGCTGTCGGCTGCCATGACGGGCGTTGATCATGCGTCCGATCGATGTTTGGCAGATGCGAGGCCGGCTCCGTGCCCGGTGAGCGAAACCGCACGCGCGCCTTGGCGGCGCCAAATCCTGCCCACTTGTCCGGAGCACTGGGTATTATTGTCGCTCGCGTGTGGGTCGCGCAAGCAAAAATCGGCCGACCTGTGGCCGGATTGTCCGGACATCAAGCCGCGCGGGGGTGCCGCAGGTGGAGCGCAGGCCCGGCGGGCAGCGCGGCCGCGCGCGGGCCCGCGGCCGTTGGCGGACACACCGTCGACGCCGGCGCCATTGGGCCGTTTGACGCCGGTTGCGCGATCGCCATTGGAGGCGAGCTTGGGCGGTTCGGTGCCGGCGCCAAGGCCGCACGACTCAGCCCGAATTCGCACAAATCGAGTCCTTCGTCAGCGATTGATCTAAACTGTACAATTTGAATTGCAATGGAAGTACTGAAAAGAGGAAGACCATTACATGAAGGTTTACATACACTAAAACTTTGCCCCACATGCTCAAACCCCTATCGGACAATATCAATCCAGTAAGTGGTGCCCAATAAAAAACAAGAAAACAAATTGCTAGCAATATCAATGCAACTGCCCTGGTCCAGGGCGAGTATAGAAAAAAATCCGTGAAAACCTCGGAATAATACACAAAATCAAAGAATCTAATGGTGACCAACCGTGTCATTGGAGCAATTGCCAATATTAGCGGCATCGCTGGAATCATAATGACTAGAATACAATCCAAGGCGGCGCCCGCAAGGCTCCCGTTTTGAGCATAGCGCACGATCGCATCGCGAAAGATGGCAATAAGTGAAAGCACAGCCAGATAGATGACCAAATAGGCGGCAAAAATTTTCACGAGTCTTTGCTTCTCATTTTGTATTCTTTCTTCGCGCACGTGACGAGCCATGTCCCACAAGATGTCATCGTTCAATCCGGCTTGTCGCCGCCTAAATGCCATCACATCCGCAATCACGGGTAAAACCAAGACCACCAGCACGGGAATTGATCCCAGCATTGCGCGTATGAGGTCCGTGCGGGCGTTGAGAACGACGATTGCGGGTACCACCAATAAGGTGAACATGGAATAATAGATCGCGCATGCCAGATAATACGATGGCCCCCGCCATTCGCGGCGCTTAAGCGCGCGAGACACGGCCTCAAGCTGTTGTTCGGTCGGTCGAAGTTGGTTGGTCATCGCCAATTCAGCAGTTGCTACTCGGAAATTAGTTGAAAGACATCGCAAAAAGGTGATATCCGGCGAGTTCCGAAGCCATATTTTGCACGTTCAAAGAGTTTTCCATTCAAATCTACCTAAGAAATTTATAGCAATGATCGTCAAAAATTCCCAAGAGTTTGCAGATCTCTCAATCACGCGGTGAGCATTCTAGCGTGCTCGTCCCGTTGTGCATTGCTTTAATCAACGGTTTTTACTGATACTCGTAGATTGTTGCGCATCGTGTTGACGCAATTGGCTCCCTTGAATTTGTCGATTTACTCATTTGCTGACACCTCCGTTCGAGATATCAAGTGCCTTTTGTGCGGCTAGTAGGCAATGCTTGTCATAAAGCAAGCTCTGGAGATACATAAGTCCACGCAAGATTTCATCTTTATCGCCGCTCCACCCAGATTTTTGGCTCGCTTGTCTGAATATCCCCTACAGTTCTTCGCCATCAGAAGCAATCAAGCTAAATGGTTCGCAAAGAACGGCTACATGAGCAAAGAAGAATGGTGCTGAATGGAGTCTTTTCCTCATCTCATCAAAACGTAGCGACAACTTTTTGGGTAAGGCATCGGGCTTGGTAATATCGAACGTAAAGAATGGATTAGACCCGTGATCTACAAGCGCCTTAAACGTTTGGATGTACCGAGTCAAATTGCGACTTTGTTGTTCAGTCAATTGTGAAAATGTAAGCATGGACCCGGCCAAACCTGTAAACGGCTCAATGTAGTGACGCTTGAGAAGGCCCCGAAGGGCTTCGCCGAAGAGCTCCTCCTCTTGAGCGCCTTTAATCCTACGTCCCGCCAAAAGCGGTTTGCTCAAAATGACGTCCAAACTTGTCTCGTGACCGAAATATGCCGCCTTGCGAAGGACGTTTTCCCTGTTTGGTCGTCCATGATGGTGGTAGGTCAAACCACGCGCGATGAGGCACTTGATGGCGGCGACATCATTGGCCTCCACATAAGAGTCGATTTCGCTGATGCGAGGCTCATCCCTGGCCTCACAGCTCGCTAGTGCGGACACCATGCCCAGGGTCGCCATCGAAAATAGCGTTATCACCAAGGCTGCAAATGCGCGGATGTCGCTTCGTCGGGTCAATTCGATTTCCCGCCGCACAATACCACCTCGTATTTCAACCACTACACCACCGTCTCAAGTTATAGTTGCGCATTCGACGCAGGCGGCGACACCCGTGCCGGCGCGAGGCGTCATGGACCCGGACCAAAAAATCGCTTTGTCAGGTCGTAGACTTAATCGGTATACGTTAAAATAAAGGGTTGTTGTCATTTAATGCGGAGGTGCCGCAAATGCGCGGCACGACCGACGACATCTCTCTTTATGACGCACGATCGATAATCCTATTTGAGTCAACAGAACATCAGTAAACGGAATTGCGCTTTCGACCAGGCTCAACGTCGACCACCAACGGTCTGGACAAAGCACTTGTTGCAAATGGCGCGGCGCCGATCAGCCCGGCTGGCCCGGCGTCCGGGGGCGGCTTTCACCTCGCGTGGCGACCGCCGTCCCATAGAGCGTTTCAGGGTGAGCTGGAACCATCCCGCTCCCCCGCCTGCGCGTTCGCAACCTCGTGCCATTGGGTGGAAAGGCTGGGGCAGCGCGCTGGCAAGGCACAGCCGCCTGGGACGGACGTGATCGCCCTAAAAGTAGACAGCAACTTTCTGCTCCTAATCGGGATCGTTCCAATCCCGGTTAAAGGCAGAAAGTTGCTCTACACCTTAAGATCGATCATCTTTGCGCCTTAAATCGGAACCGGCTTTGCGGTTCCGATTTAAGGTGCGATGATCTAGGTCGGGCCACGTCGCCAGATGAGCGCGACTCCGGCTGACCGCCGCAGCGCGACGGTCTTCGATTGCTCGAAACGGCGTCGTGCAGCGTGCAGCACGCCGTTCCTCGGGGGCAGAGTTCGTGGTCGAGATGGTCTTGGCTGTGCGCCCCGACTGAAACGCCAATCATACCTCGACCGACACCAACCCCATCTTGGCCAGCACCGACACCGCCACCAGGGTGCGGTCCAACTTGGCGTTGGTGGCGCCTGCTAGCTCGGCCACGGTTTTGGGTTGCGCCGCCAGCGCCGCAAGCAAGTCCGTGACCAATGCGGCCGGCGGCAGCATCTGGCCGGCGTAGGCGAATAAGGCGTGTCCGGCCAGCTCCTTATAGGCCGCGGCCGTGGCGCCCGCCGCCGCCGTCACCCGCGTGTCCGGCATCAGCCGCGCCGTCGGGTAATGGCCGAAGGTGGCGAACGGATCGAGCCGCGCCGGGGTCGCCCGGGGCGCTGCCTTGAGCCGGGCCAGTTGCGCGGGGTCATCAGCCGCGCCGGTGCGCCGGGCCGCCAGCTCCGCCCACAGCGCCTGATAGCGCGGATAGATCACCGACCAGTCGAACACCTCGCGCGCGCGTTGCCGGCCGGCCGCGCCCAACTGAGCGCGCAGGGGCGCATCCTCCACCAGCGCGGTCAGCCGATCGGCCAGTTGGCGGTGGTCAAGCGACACCGCTTGACAGGACAGGCCGCAATAAAGGTCATAGGTTTGGGCGCCGGCTTCGTAGGCTTGGGCGAGCCCGTTGCCGAGCCCGGCCGGCGGCATCCAGGTGGTGATGCGATAGCCGTCTTGGCCGTCACGCACGGTCTCTTTGTAACCGTCCCAGTCAGTTACCAGCACCGGCAGGCCGGCGGCCATCGCCTCGATCGGGGTGAGGCCGAAGGTCTCCTGAATGTTGTCGGACAGCGATACGAAAATGTCGGCCGCCGCCCAGCTTTGCCGGCGCGCGGTGGGGTCCTTACCGTCGGTGAACAGGTTGGTGACGGCGGGACAAAATTGGCTGGCGCCGGTCTTGAAGGCGTGCTCGAACTTAGGGATCGCAAACCAGCCGCACTGCACCAAGACGAGCGGTTTGCCGGTGCGCTCGGCCGCGGCCTTAAGGCCGACGTACATGGCATGGGGATGGGCCTTGGCGTGAAATGCCAGACGCCCGACGAACAGCACGACGATGGCATCGTCGGCGATGCCGAGCGCGCGCCGGGCCGCGACGCGCTCGTTGGCGTCAAGGTCGAAATCCGAGCAATGGACGCCAAGCGGGATGACCGGCAGCTGCGGCAGCGGCGGCCGCGACGGCGACCCCAGCCGCCAGCGCAGATACTCCCACTGCGCCCGCAATACCATCTCAACCGTCGCGCGGACGGCGTGCGAGGTGCAGATCAACGCGTCCCAAGGCATCACCGGCGCCGTGATCAGCCCGGCGATGGCATCCATCACGGAATGGGAGGCCGTGGTGTGGGTCACCCCGCACAGGCTATAGGCGTCGGGCCGGGCGCGCAGGCGCAGGCGCGCGGCTTTGGCCAGTTCAGGATCGGGCAGATAGAGCGTGCCGATCCGCGACAGCTGATCGAGCCGATGGGCGGGTAGCCACCGCGCCGCGACGGCGGGATCGAGCGCGCCAACCATGTCGGCAAACACCTTGGCGGAGGATTTGTGCGGCGTGTAAGCCCATAACGTGTCGCCGGCGCGGCCAGCGACGGCCGCCCGCAGGAACGCGTTGCCGGCCGCCTGCCGCCCCATCAGCTTCGGCCCTTTGAGATGATAGCCGTCGGGCTCGAATCTGATGGCGGCGTCGGTTGCTGTTAGGGATTGCCCCGATGCCCCAGCCTCGGCATCAAAAGCATGGGCCTGCGCCGCTGGCTGCCGCGGGCGTCGCGCTTGTTCCAACTGTCAAACTCCCGCAGCAACAGGTGTTGGTCACGTTGCCACGTATACACCGTCTCAGGTCCGCCGCAATCGACAAAGCCGTGTCGTAGCGACCAGAGCATCCGGCCGCAGGAGCAGGCATACCGATCTCTGCAACCGCAGACCCGGCGCCGCAGCTGCTGACCTGGACGACATCGATCTGCGCCAGGACAACCCGCACTTAATCGGAGCGAGACGATCCCGACCAACGGCGGCATCGTTGTTCTCGTCCTTATCAGCCAGGATCATACGGCGTCGAACGGGATCGACGGCGCGGCTTCAGCTGAAGGCACAATGAACCAGCGACAAGCAGTCGTCCACACCGAGTTGGCCGCAGTGGCCTGGTTGGTGCCAACCGGGCCAAACGCTCCGCTTGATGATGGCGACGCTGCCAAGTTGGCGCTCCGCCGAAAGGCGCCAGTGATCTGGTGTAGCGAACCCCTGGTCACTTTTGCGGCAGCTGGAGCGTGACCAGGTCGCTGCCAACGATCACGTTGCCTGCAAAGCCTTGTTCCCTGGCGGCAGTTTCGTATTTCGCCGCATCGAGCGGTCCGCCTGGAATTGGGAACGGCCCCTGTTTGGGCGCCTGCATGGGCGGGATCAGGTGAGTCAGCATCAAATGCTTGACGCCGGCCCGCTTCGCCATCCCGCCGAGATCTGCGGCGGTACTTTGACGGAAGTAGATCGGGGGCGGGAAGCCACTGCCCTTGCCCGGTCCCATGACCGGATGGATGGTCGAATGCACCAATACGTCAGCTCCCTCGGCCAAGCGTTCGACCTGCTGCGAGGTTGACGAGGGACGGGGCGGTTTTGGCTTGTCGTTGCCGGCATCACCACCGATCACGACGCTGCCGGCCGGCGTATTCACGCGGTAGGAGGCATGGCCCGGCATATGGCGTGACTTGATCGCCAACACCGCGACATCGCCACGCGACCAAACCACGGTCGGTTGGTCGGTCGGCTTGAACGACTTTACATTTAACAACGCGGATGGGCCACCGGGTCGGCGTTTTTTGTTCTCCACCAGTCGCTGGGCGATCTCGCCGGATTTGATCAGCGGGTCGCCAAGACTCTTTGCAAAGTTCTTACAACTTAGAACATGGCCGAGCGGCGATTTCACATCCTCCGAGCAGACCAGATCGACGTTTGGTGCCTGTGAATTGAAATGCCACCGGAACTGCATCACGCTCGCCAGGCCCTCCGTGTGGTCGGAATGCAAGTGCGTCAGGAACACCGCGGTCAATTTGCCGATCGGCACGCGGAGCTTCGATAACTGCTGCGTGGTGCCGCGCCCGGCATCGAACTGAAGAAAGACAGACCCGCAGCCGTCGCTGTCGTCGCCGTACCGGATCAATGTGCCCGAGCCGGCCTGACCCCGGAAAATCGGCGGCCCTCCTTGCGTTCCGGTCAGTGTCACTTTCAGGCATGGCGCGGCCTCTGCGCGGCCCGCGGTCGACACGACAACAACCTGTAGGGCTAACACCGCGAGCAACCCATTTATTGCTCGAACACGCATGTCGTCCTCCCCTTCGATTTTTGGTTCTGAGAGCTCAATGGGCCCGAGTTTCCTCGAGCATCCTTTGCTGCGTCCATCAGCTCACCGCCCGCGTTGACTTTATTAAAGGCCCGAGCGGTCGGGCTAGCGCGCGGGTGTTTTGAAAGGCAAAGCTAAGGCATCGACGTCCACACAACAAGGCTCGATTGGAATCGCCTCGTCGGCCCGGTGCCGCAGCCCTTCCACTCGACGCCACGATGGTGTCGGTGGCCGGGTGGGGCGTGAACCCGCCGATGCTGTGTTGGGCATGCCCTCATGCTCAGCTTTGCCGTGGGGGAGGCGGCATTGGCGGGGGAAGCTCAAACGTCCGCGGTTGGCAAGGCGTTGTCCGAAGGCTTGCCGGCGAATGCGATCGCGGCGATCGTCACGATGATTTGGGCAAGGAATAAAAGGCCGATCATCATCATGGTTTTCACTCCCGCTGGGTCTTGGTTGGCGTTGCTTGGAGGGAAGAAAACCACACGTCAGGTTGGCCGGCTGTGCCAATTGGCACATGACGGGCGTGCTTTCGCTCAGCCTTGATCAAGCCGCGCGCCAGCAAGGCGTGATGGTGCGCTGGATCGGCCCAATTGCTGCTGTGCGCTCCCCTTCGGCGGGCGACAAGCCGCGCCTGGGATGCGGCCATGTGAAGTTCGCTGTTGGATCGGCTCTGACGCCTAGATCATCGCGCCTTAAATCGGAACCGCAAAGCCGGTTCCGATTTAAGGCGGGTTGCTCTAGCCGTAGGTCAAGTCATACCAATCCAGATAGCGCTCGGCCCAGTCGCGCCACTCGGCATGCTGTGCCTCAAGCCGCTGCAAGGCCGCGTCGGGATCGACGCGACGAAGGCGAGGAAAGATCCGGCCCAGGCACTTGATGGCATTGATCAGAAAGCGCGGGGGCTCAGGTATCGGTTCAGGATCGTTCTCAAGCGCTTGACGAGCGTGACGTGCAGCCTCTGCGTGCTCATCTTTTTCGGCAAGCCATAGGGCGAGCAACATATGCATTTGGAATGAAGCCGAATCGTAGGCGAGGGCTTCCTCGCCCGCCGCAATCGCTTGATCGGCGCGATCGGCGAAGTAATGGGCAAGCGCGATGAGTTCCAACGAGGGCTGGTCCGACGCATTGCCCTTGAGGTGGGCACGCAGAAGGTCGATCGCTCCATCATAATCCTCTCGCCCTATCAACCTGACCAAGCGTAGAAAAAATAAGGGCAATCGGGACGTCCTCTGGAAATAATTCGTATTCGGATTATAAGCATCTCCCGCTAACGTCCGGTAAAGCTGAGGATCGTCGATTTCCACATCCGATCGCGGGCCTGCCGCCGTCCGGGTCAGACAAAACACGCGCGCGGCCATCTGCGACGCGTTGGCTCGCAAGCGGGTCTACACGGCAACAAGCAAGGGCGCACAAATCGCTGGTTTGGTATGCGTTGAGGGGCTTATGGCGAACGCTCAACGGGTCCGGCTTGTCTGATGCGCAATAAAACTGCTAAGTTTCAACTTTATGCATAGTAATCCTTGGCATTCACTCGGAGATTGCGGCCGTGGAAAATCTAGTCCCTTTGATCATTCAACTCGTGAGTGGCGCAGTCGGTGGCAATATTGCCGGCGCATTATTCAAGAACATTAGCTTAGGCACGCTTTGGAATTCGGTGGCGGGCATCGTCGGCGGCGGCCTGGGCGGTCAGATCCTGCAAGCCTTATTCGGCGTCGGTGCAGGTGGCGCTGGTGCCATGGCCGGCATGGACATCGGATCCATCATCGCGCAGATCGCCGGCGGTGGTGTCGGCGGCGGCGTATTGATGGCGATCATCGGCTTGATCCGCTCCGCCATGTCCAAAGCATAAGGGTCATCCAAGGCATCAACTGAGCATTGGTCCGCGCGTGCCAACCCAGGTGTTGGCTCGTGGCCATGCCGCATCGGCAAAGTGCGTTTCTGCTGTAACGTGGGCCCATTGCCGGCGCGGGACTCATGCGCGCATGCGTTGGCCAATGTGAATCGGCTGTCAGGAGGCCACGTCAGCGTCGACCCCCGGCCGATGGTCGCCTTGTTGTGACGGGCGGCGCGGAGGTCATTGGCGCTGCTCAGCTACGGTCGAACCATGGCGCCGCCGACTGCCGTGACGCGGCTTGCAACACTAAGCCGCTGCCCTGGAACGCGCATCGACCATTGACATGGCTGCGTCAAAAGGCCTGCGATAGGCGACGCGGTCGGGCCGATCTGTGACGATGGCTGGGCATGCGTTTGCGTCGATGGGAAGATCGGTCAGCGCTAGAGCAACCTGCCTTTAATCGGAATCGGAACGATCCCGATTAAAGGCGCGATGATCTAGGGCAACCTGCTTTTCATCGGGATGCAACGATCCCGATGAAAACCAGAAAGCTGCTCACCACTTTAAGGGCGATCACCTTTGCGCCTTAAGTGGGAACCGGCTTTGCGGTTCCAACCGGCTCCCATTTAAGGCACAAAGATCTAGGCGTGATTGATTCCGGTGATCTGCGCCATCGCCAACCTTGGCGGTTACCTGCGCTGGTCATTGCCGCGAAAAATAATGTCATGGTAGCTGGGTTCATTCTAAGGGATCTCGAGATGGCACGATTTCACGCTCCGGCGTCGGGTTTGGCACTGATTGGTGTCGGGTTTGCGATTGGCGCATGGATGTTTGCATCCAAGAACGACCCGCGGCCGCTCGGGCAGTTGGCCGAAAGCCTTCTAGCCATGTCCGGCGCCAATGCCCAGAATGCGAAGCAAACCGTTTCGCCAACGAAGGCGCGGCCAAGAGACACCTACTACCCAAACTCGGAAGACCTTAAACCCGACGAAATGCGCATCGTGGCTTGCGGCACCGGCATGCCGACGACGCGCGCCGCCCAGGCCGCCGCCTGCTTTCTGGTTGAACTTGGCAATGGCGACAAGTTCCTGTTCGACATCGGCACCGGCGCCGCTGAGCGTATCTCCTCGTTACAGATCCCTTACAACTACCTCGACAAGGTCTTCATCGGTCACTTGCACACCGACCATTTTGGCTCGCTGCACGAGCTGTTCGTGGGCGGCGCGCTGATGGGCCGAAACGTGCCGCTGCGGGTGTGGGGGCCGAGTGGTCGCACGGAAAAGCTCGGCACCAAGCACGCCATGGACGGCATGATGCAAATGCTGACATGGGATCTGGCCGGTCGCGCCGGCCTGATTGATCCCCGTGGATTTCGGCTGGAGGTCAATGAATTCGACTACAAGGGCGACAACGCCGAAATCTATAACGAGAATGGTGTCACGATTCGGAGCTTCCCGGCGATTCATGCGATCGATGGGTCGGTGAGCTTCGTCCTGGAGTGGAACGGCCTGAAGTTCGTCTTCTCAAGCGACACCTACCCGAATCAATGGTTTGTCAAATATGCAAAGGATGCGGATATCGTCATCCACGAATGCTTTATTGCAGTGCCTGATATTGTCAAGAAACTGAAGTTCACACCGGAATCCGCACTGCAGGTGGGGACCCAGATCCACACGGCACCAGAAGCCTTCGGCAAAGTCATGAGCGAGGTGAAACCGCGCTTGGCGGTCGCCTATCATTTCTTCAAAGACCCCGATACCACCGCGCAGGTCTTCCAACGCATCCGCAAAACCTACGATGGACCACTCAGCCTGGCCGAGGACTTGATGGTTTGGAATGTGACCAAGGACGAGATCCGCGAACGGGTGACGGTGGCCGACGAGCGTACATGGTCGCCGCCGCTTGCTGCGCCGGCCATTCCGCCCGGCCCGAATGACCGAGATCAGTTCGCCAAATCGTTTGGACTGCCGCCAGAGGCGATCGGTTACAGTGACTATATCGCCAATGGAAAGTGGAACGTCGACGACGTCCTGCGGCCGATCTATAAGGAGGCCGGCGACACGCTTGGTCGCTCGTTCCCCTATCCTGGGGACGAGAAGAAGTAACGCGTCGTGGGGCCGGTCGCCTTTCGTCAGGTGCCGCGTCTTCGGTATCGGGATGGTTCCAGCTAACTCCGAAGCGCTTTGGGCGCCAGCGGCACGACGTTGGTTGACCGGCCGGACGGCCAACCGACCTTCCTTCCAGTCATCGGTTGCGATGCTGCGCCACAATCAGACTGTCAATAGCACCTTGCCGCGGACTTGACGCTCGGTGAGGAGCGCGAACGCCTGCTCGAAGTCTTCCAGCGCGAAGGTCGACATGATCGCAGGACGGATCTGCCCCGTCTCGAACAGGCCGTGCATGTATTCGATGCCGTTTTTTATCTGCGCATAGCGATGGTTGAACTGGATATCGAGAGGGGCGCCGATAACGGCCAGGTTTCGATACAAGAGGTAGTTGGTCTTGACCTGCGGAATATCGGCGCTGGCAAAGCCGATCACCACCATCTTGCCATCAAAACCCAGGGTTCGCAGCGCGAATGCGAAGGTCTGCCCGCCGATGGTTTCGAATATGTAGTCGACGCCCTGATCCGAGGTCAGGCGCATCACCTCGTCCTTGAGGTGGTCCTTGAGGTTGGCGGTGTCGGAGCGAATGATATGCGAGGCGCCGTGGCTCGCGGCAAGCTCAGCCTTGTCCGCGGACGAAACCAGCGCAATCGCAGTGACGCCGGCAGCCTTGAGAAGCTGAATGCAGGCCGAGCCGACGCCGCCAGCCGCTCCGGTGACGAGCGCCGTCTTGCCCGCCTCCACGTCCGCTCGCAGATGGACGGCGACATAGGCGGTATTGAAAACCGTCATCATTGCCGCGGCGTCTTTGTATCCCATCGATGCGGGGATCTTGAAGCAGCGCCGCTCTGGCGCCGGCACGCGTTCGGCAAACGCACCTGTGAAGACCTGTGCCATCACCCGATCGCCGGGTTGGAACGCGCTCACGCCCGCCCCGACCTCGAGCACGTCGCCGGCCACGTCGCGTCCAGGAATGAAAGGGGGATCGGGCCGCTTTTGATACTTGCCCTGAAGCATCAAGGCATCGGGGAAATTGATACCGATGGCGCGGGCCCCGATCAGAATCTCGCCCTCGGCCGGCATCGCGTCCGGCACCTCGACGATCTGGTGCGATCCGATTGGACCGTAGGCCTTGACAAGAAGGGCACGCATGTCGGGTCCTTACTGCTTTGCCCGGTTCGTCGCTGCATCTGGCGCGGCGGCCGTGCCGAGGACGGAAAGCGCCGCGTCAATGATCTCGGCGTATCCGGTGCAGCGGCACAGATTGCCCGAAAGCGCTTCGCGCAGATCACTTTCATTGAGACGGGTGCCGCGCCGCTCCAACTCTGTGAGCGTGATCAGAAAACCCGGTGTGCAAAAGCCGCACTGCAAGGCGAAATGTTCGTGGAACGCTTGTTGCAGTGGGCTGAGGGCGCCGTCGGGTGCGGCGAGCCCTTCGATGGTCGTGATCTCGGCGCCCTCGGCCTGCACCGCCAGCATCAGGCAGGAGCGGACGGCTCTGCCGTCAACCAACACGGTGCACGCGCCGCATACACCATGCTCGCAGCCGACGTGGGTGCCGGTGGCACCGATCTCCTGGCGCAGGAAATCGGTCAGCAGCATGCGCGGCTCGGCATAGCCCGTCGTTTCTTCGCCGTTGAGGAGAAAGGTGACCGGAACCTTGGCGTCGCGGCTCAGGACAGGCATGCGCTGGCCTCCTTGATGACCGTCTTGCCGAGGCGTCGGACCAGCTCGCGACGGTGTCTGGCCGTGGCGTGGATGTCATCGTAACCGCCGAGCTCCCAAGCGAACGCATTGAGCGCGTCGTCGAGATCCGCCTCTTGGGTGAGTGGCGGCCATTCGATCACGGTTGGCTTGTCAGCCACGCCGCCAACGCCGAGACGAATCCCCTGGCGGTTGGCCACACAGGCGATGGCGACAATGGCGAAGTCCCCGTGCCGGCGCGCGAATTCCGTGAAAGCATAGCCGCAATCGGCGCGCGCTTCGGGAAAGCGCGCGGCGACCATGACCTCGTCGGGCTGTTTGGCCGTCGTCAGCATGCCGATCTGAAAGTCTGATGCATCGAGCCGACGCTCGCCTGCCCGGCTTTGCAGCACCAATTCACCCCCTAATATGGCGATAGCGAGCGGCAATTCGGAACTGGGGTCGGCATGGCAGAGCGAACCGCACACGGTGCCTCTGTTTCGCGTCTGCACATGTCCGACGTGGCGCAGCATCGACTTGAGCAGCGGTGCCGCGGTTGGCAGCTGGGGCCACTCATCGAGCTGAGCTTGGCGCACGCGACAGCCGATCTCGATGATGCCATCGGCGCAGGAGATCTGGTCGTAGCCGGGCATGCAGGCGAGATCGATCAGCACTTGCGGCTGCACCAGGCGCATGTTCAGCATCGGCATCAGGGATTGGCCGCCGGCCAACACGCGCGCGTCATCGCCATGCGCCGCAAGCGCTTCCAGCACCTCGTCCATGTGGTGGGGTTTGAGATAGTCGAACGCAGCCGGCTTCATTTGCGGGCTCCGAACAGGCCGCGCGCGCGGTCAGCCAGCGAGGTGCGTGCTTGGTCGGCGGGCGGCGCGGCTTGCGCCACCAGACGATTGAACACCTGCCGGATGAGACTGCGCGCAGCGCCGGACAACATGCGCCCGCCGACCGAGGCAACGGTGCCGGATAGATGCACCTCATAATCGTAGCGCACCAGCGTTCCGGTCTCCTGTTGCTGCAGCGCGACATGGCCAACGCCGTGCGAGGAGCCCAGGGCGCCCTGCAATTGACCGTGGATGGTGAGGGAATTGGGCGGGTCAAGGTCGCTCAAGTCCACTACGGCATTGAAGTTGCCGCGCACCGGGCCGACCCCTAGACTGGCGAGCGCGGTGTAGGATGTTTCGGACCGGCGCTCGACGGCGCGACATCCCGGAATGATCCCAGCCAGCGCGTCGGGATCCATCAGGGTCTGCCAGACCACCTCCGGCGGCACCGGAACAAGCGTCTCGCCGGTGCCCGTCAGGCCGCCCGGTTGGGCCGCCGCGACGGTTCGCACGTCCGACGGTCTAGACGACAAAGCCGTGCCATCGGCGAGGCGATCGGGCGGGGGCGGTTCTTCATCGCCATGAATCCACGCGAACACGCGTGCGGGAACCAGGGGCAATTGAATGTCATCACGCTCAAGGGCGTCGGCGACCGCGTTGGCGATGCAAACGGGCGTCGTCATGTTGTTGCCCTCCCCGATGCCTTTGGCGCCGGTCTTGGTATAGGGAGACGGCGTTTGGAAGGTGTGGATCACCTGCGGCCTCGGGATCTCATCGGCCGTGCCGATCAGATAATCTGCAAAAGTGCCGGAGCGAAACGAACCGTCGGGCAGGTAGGCAAACTCCTCAAAAAGTGCCGCGCCGACCGCAGCTGCAAACGATCCGCCGATCTGGCCCTCGGCCAATCCTGGATTGAGAATGACGCCGGCGTCGTGCGCCGTCACGTAGCGGTCGATGGCGACCCGACCGGTCGTGCGGTCGATTTCCACTCCGCAGAAATCGAAGATGAAACCGTAGGCTAGCGAGGTGTTGATCTCGTCGTTGGCCGTGGTCGGCGTGAGTTCGGGGCCACTCCATTGCACGCTTTCGCGGATGCCGGGATCCATGCCTTCGGGCAAGCTGGAGGGCGACCAGTGCGCGAGCCCCCCGACCCGGCGGAATTCAAGTGCGTTGTCAGGATTGCTCTTGGCGCGAAGCTTTCGGTCGACGAACTCGATTTCGTTTTCTGGCACGTTCAGGGTCTGGCTCGCGATCCGCGCCATCTTCTCGCGCACGCGTTGAGCAGCGATCTTGGCGGCGGAAGCGGCGGCCGGCGCGAAGCGGCAGGAGTAGTTGCCCGACGCGATCGACCAGTTGTCCTTTTGGGTGTCGGTCTCCAAGTTCACGGTGACGTCGTCGAACCTGATGCCGAGCTCATCGGCGACGATCTGGGCGAGCGCGGTCTGATGACCCTGGCCCTGTGGCACGGAATCGCCGATCACGCTGACGGCACCCAGCGCGTCGACATTGACGATGCAGGTTGCGATCGCTCCATCTTTCGGCCCGGCGCGCTCCCGTTCCTCCAATGTCTTGAGGGTCGAGATGTAGCCCATGTTGGACTGGCTCGGCTCCACCCCGACGGTGTAGCCGATGCCATAGAGCCGGCCCTCAGCGCGGGCTTTATCGCGCCGCTGCTTTAACTCGGCCAGGTTGCCGCGTTCGATGGCATCGGCGATGACGCCGTCAAAGTCGCCTGAATCGATCAACGCTCCGGCCGGCGCGCGATAGGGGAAGCGAGCCTTGTCGATCAGATTGCGCCTGATCACCTCCAGCGGATCGAGCCCCAAGTCGTTCGCGATCTTATGCATCAGGCGCTCAACCGCGAAATAGAGCTGTGGACCGCCGAAGCCGCGTACAGCGCCGGTCGGGCACTTGTTGGTCATCACGATGTGATTGGTGACCTGGACCGCCGGGATCGCGTAGGCATTGGTCGACAACCCGTGCATGCGGTAGATCGGAGCCGGCATCGGCGCCCGCAGATGTGCGCCGTGATCGTCCCAATGCGTCAATCTCAGAGCCGACACCAAGCCGTCAGCGCCATGCGCGGCTTCGATTTCGGTCACGCGGTTGGGTGCACAGCTCGCCGCCGCAAGATGCTCCAAGCGATCCTCGATCCACTTGACCGGCTTGCCAGCTAGTCGGGAGCAAACGCACATCAGCACGATATAGGGGAAGATCGTGAGCTTGGAGCCGAAGCTGCCACCGGAGTTGACCGGACTGCGGTGGCGCAATCGGGCGGGCGGCACCTTCAACGAGATCGCCATCACCGCATGGACGGAAAACGGACCTTGGAAGTTCGAGATCACGTCGTAGCCGCCGTTTTCCGGCAGATACTCGCAGATCATGGCGTAGGTCTCCATCGGCGTAATGGAGTTGCGCGGATAAACGATCTTCGTGGACGTGCGGTGCGTTGTTGCGGCGAAGGCGCCGTCGACGTCGCCGTGCAGGAAGGCGCGTTTTGAAACGCAGTTGGTGCCGGCGGCGTCATGCAACACCGGTGCGTCATCGCGGCAGGCTTCGACCGGATCAACAACCGCGGGCAAGGGCTCGTAGGCGACCTCGATGTGCTCGAGCGCGTCTTCGGCCTGGTACCGGCTGGTGGCGCAAACGACAGCGACCGGCTCGCCGACGAAGCGGACTTTGTCCTTGGCGATGCAGCGATAGTCCATCGGGTTCTCGAAGCCGACGATCAGCGTGGTCGTCAGCGGCCATAAGTCTGCACCGGTCACGACGCACTTGACGCCGGGAACCTTGAGGGCCGCGGAGATGTCGATCGATTTGATGCGCGCATGGGCATGCGGTGAACGCAAGACCGCGGCATGCAAACACCCGCGCGGCTCGGGAAGGTCATCGATGAACTTGCCGCGGCCGGTCAGCAGCGCGCGGTTCTCGACCCTGGGGATGCGCCGACCAACGTATGCGCAGGGTTCATCGGCATTGTCCTCGACCGGCAAAACCGCACCTACCATCTGCGCGTTCCCACAATGCCATTGAAACCGAGGTGATAACGTATACAACACGTATATTTCAGGCAACCGGCAAGCCCTGTCAACCCCGGCGGACCAGCGGTAAGCAAACCCGGTGCCTTGACAGGCGACGTACGCCCGTTGCATTTTGCATACAAATCGTATACGAGGTCGACCAAATGGTGTGGGTCATAGGCGTGGACGTGGGCGGTACGTTTACGGACTTCTATGCGCTTCAATCACAGACGGCCGAGGCACGACTTTATAAGCGGCCCTCCACGCCACATAATCCCGCCGAGGCGATTCTCGACGGTCTCGCCGAGTTGTGCGCAAGCGCCGGCATCGATGGTGGCGACGTTGACCGGGTTTGTCACGGCACCACCGTGGCCACGAACGCGCTCATTCAAAGCAAGGGCGCCGACGTTGCGGTGGTGACGACCAAGGGCTTTCGCGACCTTCTGGAAATCGGCCGTCAGACACGGCCGCATATGTTCAGCCTTCAATGCGATCATCCCCCGCCGCTGGTCGAACGCTCAAAGCGCCTCGAAGTCGCTGAGCGGATCTCGGCTGGTGGGCGCGTGGTGCAGCCGCTGGAGCTCGGTTCGCTCGCGCGCGTCATCGACGAATTGAGACAAACCGGTGCGCAAGCGTGCGCCGTGTGCTGTCTATTCTCATTTCTCGAGCCGTCGCACGAGCGCGCCATCGCGAAGCGCATTCGGCAAGAACTGCCGCACGTGTTTGTTTCGGTGTCATCGGACGTGCAGCCAGAGTTTCGCGAGTACGAGCGGTTCTCCACGACCGTCTTGAACGCCTACTTGCAGCCGGTTTTGGACCATTATTTGGGGACGCTCGAACAACGGCTGGGTCAACGGTATCCTGGCAAGAGCCTCGGGATCTACCAGTCGATCGGCGGCTTGATGTCGGCCAGTCGTGCCCGCAGCTATCCTGTTCGAACAGCCCTGTCGGGACCCGCTGCCGGCGTGATGGGGGCCATCTGCGCGGCGCAATCGGCGCAGCGGCAGAACGTGATCACGCTCGATATGGGAGGGACCAGCGCCGATGTCTGTCTGATCAGTGATCTTAAGGCGAGCATCAATTTCGAACGGGTTGTGGCCGGTTTCCCCATCCGGCTGCCGATGATCGACATCCACACGATCGGCGCGGGCGGAGGGTCGATCGCGTGGTTTGAACGCGACGGCCTGTTAAAGGTCGGGCCGGCCAGCGCTGGAGCGATCCCCGGTCCGGCCTGCTATGGCCTCGGCGGTGAACTTCCGACCGTGACGGACGCCAACTGTTTGCTCGGTCGGTTTCCGCAAGCGGGACTGGTCGGCGGACGCATGCCGCTCGAAATCGCTGCATCCCGCCGCGCCATCGCCCCGGTCGCGGACCAGCTTAAGATGTCGCCCGAGCAAGCGGCGCTCGGCATTCTGGGCATTGTCGGTGCGAATATGATGCGGGCCGTTCGCGCCATCACGATCGAGAAGGGCCATGATCCTGCCGACTACGCGCTGATGGCCTTTGGCGGTGCGGGGCCGCTACATGCGGTGGAGGTCGCCCGCGGCTTGAACATCGGTGAGGTCATCATTCCGGCCGCCCCAGGTATACTTTGCGCGCAAGGTCTCATCGTGTCCGACCTGAAAGAGAGCTTCGTGCGTTCGGTCGCCCAAAGACTTGCCCGCGACATGCCGGACGACCTGGACAGGGCCGTCGGCCAACTTCACCAGGACGCGTTGGCCTGGGCGAAGGGGGAAGGTCTGGCCACTTCGGACCTGACCAGCGAGCTGTCGATCGACGTGCGCTATGTCGGCCAGAACTTTGAGCTTCCCGTGCAGGTCGGATCGTGGCGAGGCGGCATGAGACCGGTTACGCCCGACTTCGACACCTTGCGCACGATGTTCTTCGAAGCGCACGCCGCGCATTATGGCTATCACAACCCGACCGCGCCGATCGAGATCATGAACCTGCGCATCACGGCGCTGGGACGCCTGTCCGCGGTCGTGCCCCGGCCCGCGGCGCCCGACCCCGGTAGCACGCCCAAGCCGATCGCGACCCAGCAGGTCGTCCTGGGCGAGGGTGGCGCCATCGAGACACCGGTTTACGACCGCGACGATTTAAGTCCCGGTTTCACGCTCATGGGACCGGCGATCATCCAGCAATTCGACGCCACCACCGTTGTCCATACGGGCGATAAGCTCGCTGTCGACGCGGCCAGGAACATCTTAATCGAGGTTGCCAGATGAACATTCACGCTCGACCGGCCCTCGACGCCATCAAGCTCGAAATCATCGCCAACGCGCTCGCCTCGATCGCCGACGAGTGCTTCATCTCGCTGATGAAGAGCGCCTACTCGACCAACATCAAGGAGCGGAGGGATCACTCGACGGCGATCGTGACAGCCGACGGCCGGCTGGTTATGCAGGCGGCGCAATCGCTTCCGATCCATATTGCCTCGATGACCGGCCTCGTCAGCTCGATGCTCGCGGACCACGACGGCGTGATCGAAGACGGCGATCTGTTGATCGGCAATGATCCGCATGTCGCCGGCGGCACCCACCTGCCGGATGTCAATGTCGCCATGCCGGTTTTCATCGGCGGCGAGCTGTTCGCGTTCATCTGTAACATTGCGCATCACGCGGATATCGGCGGCGCCGCTGCTGGCAGCATGTCCAGCGGCCTGACGGAAATCTATCAGGAAGGCCTTCGGATTCCGGTCGTGAAGCTATTTCACAGGGGCGTGCTGGACAATGATCTGATGCGGCTCCTGCTTCTCAATGCGCGTGTGCCCGATGAGCGCCAAGGAGACTACTACGCGCAAATTGCGGCAGCGCGGCTTGGAGCCAGGCGCCTGCAGGAGGTGTGCGAGAGATGGAGCGCGCCGGTGATCATGGACGCCTGCGAGCAAATCATCGCCCGCACCGAGCGCCGGATGCGCACCGGCATTTCCGATATTCCAGACGGCACCTACGAATTCCAGGACCAAATGGACGATGACGGCGTCGCGACCGAAGACATCCCGATCTCCGTCAAGATCACGGTCGAAGGCGAACGCATCGCATTCGATTTCAGCGGCACGGCCGGGCAAGTTCCCGGCAATATCAACGTGACGTTCAACGCCACGCAAGCCGCCGTTTGTTATATCCTCAAGGCGCTGCTTGACCCGGACATTCCCAACAATCAGGGCATGCTCGACGTTCCGCAGATCCTTGCGCCCGAAGGTTCGCTGTTGAATGCGACCTTTCCGTCTGCGGTGGCACTCAGGGCAAACACCTGTCAGCGCATTGTCGACGTGGTGCTGGGTGCGCTGGCGTCGGCCTTGCCCGATCGCGTGGTCGCCGCGGCCAATGGTGCGAACACCTCGGCGGTGTTTTCCGGCGTCGATCCGCGCACCGGCCAGCACTACGTCTATCTGGAAACGCTGGGCGGTGGCTTTGGTGGACGCGCCACGGCAGACGGCAAAGATGGCGTCCAGGTGCACATCACAAACACGTCCAATCTGCCGGTGGAAGCGATCGAGATGGAGTATCCGCTGCTTGTCGAGGCCTATGGTCTGGTGACGGATTCCGGTGGAGCGGGACGACACCGAGGCGGGCTGGGGCTTGTGCGACGCATTCGGCCGGTGGACCACGACTGCCACTTTAGCGGCACTGGCGAGCGCTTCCGTCATGCACCGTGGGGGATCTTCGGTGGTGAGCCCGGACAATGCGGCTCGTTCCAACATGTCGACCGAGACGGAAGAACGGCACGGCCGATGCCAGCCAAGATCAAGGACGCGGTGTTGCGCGAGGATGAGGCGGTGGTGATGAGTACGCCCGGCGCGGGCGGCTATGGTCCGCCTAGCGAGCGGGCGGCCGCCGATATCCGGCGCGACCGCGATAGCGGCAAATTCACCGCGAGCTATCTGCGGCGCCACTACCCATCAGCGTTAAAGGACTGAGGCAGACGCGCCATGCCGGATGCGGAAGACGCTTACCACAGCCAAAACCAGCGCGGACCGGACAGCTTCACCGTGCACGCCGAAGACGGCTATCCGTTCGAGGTCAGGATCCAGGGTTGCAGCGATGGTCCGCGCGTCATTGCGAGCCACGGGAACGGGCTGGCCATCGATGCCTTCGCGCCGTTTCTGGAGGCGCTGGGCACGACATGCCAGGTGGTATCGTTTGACATGCGCGGCCACGGCCGTGGCCCGCCGCCGGGTCAGCTGGTCGACAACTGGGGCACGTTCGTTGCCGATGTCGCCGTGATTTTTGACGGTATCCGCCAGCAGCTGGGTGTGCGCGAGACATGGGGCGCATTTCACAGCCTGAGCTCGCTGGCTACGCTGCTACACACCGGCCGACACGGAGAGCCGTGGTCGGGCCTCGTCGTGTTTGAGCCACCCGTTCATCTCCCGGATGGCGACCCGCTCTTGGAGCCCTACCGTGAACAGCACCGGCAGCTTTCAGCCCATGCCGCCGCACGCAGAGACGCATTTTCAAGCGTGGATGAACTGATCGAACGGTTTCGCCGCGCTGCTGGCTTCTCGCGACTGCAGCACGCAGCCTTGCGCCGGCTGGCCGAGGCCACGCTGCGCCCGCGCAGCGACGGTAACGGATATGAGCTGCGTTGCCCGCGGGCGTTCGAAGCCCGGACATTCGACATCTCGGTGCTTGAGGGCAGCTATGACACGATCACGTCGATCGAGGTGCCGGTGATGGTGGTCGCCGGCGTTTGCGAGCCGCCTCCTGCCGAGCCGCCGCTTCTGGCCAAGATTGCACGGCAGCTAGCCGAGGACGGCGGCTTCTCGTTGGCGCAGATGATGGGCTGCACACACTTCATGCAATTGGAAGCGCCGCAGCGCGCCGCAGACATCGTCATCGATTTCATTGCGGCCTGCCGGCGAGACGCCGGTGGTGCAACTCAGTTGAGGGTATCGCAGATTTGAACGTCACCGGACAAACTGGCTTGAAGATACGCGCTCGCTCGCTCCCGAAACAGGCGGGTGTGCTGCGAGGCAAGCTGCTCGGCGCGGTCGGCGTTGCGGTTGCGGATGGCGTCGATCATTTGGCTGTGCTGGGCGATGACCTCCGAATAGTAATGGGCCGGCTCGGGATCGACCAGGGGCGCACTGGCGAACAGCGTGCGCGCCAGACGAAGGCTGGCGTTCAACTGGATCTCGTAGGCGCGACAGACGAAGCGGTTGCCGGCGGCCTCTGCGACGGCGAGATGAAAGTCGCGGTTGCGGTCACCCATTTCATTGAAGTTGCGCGCCTTGGAGGCAGCGGCAAAGCTGCGGTTGCTTTCGTCCATGGCCTTGAGATGGCCGACGCTGTGACGATGGGCAGCCCACCGGAACACCGCACGCTGGCACAGATCCAGCGCTTCGAACAGTTGCGGGATCTCGTTGATATCCTGGCTGGCGACGCGGGCCCCTCGATTGGGCATAACTTGGACCAGCTCCTCGGAGGCCAGGCGAATGATCGCCTCCCTGATGGGGGTTCTGGAAATACCGAACTCACGCTCGAGGCTGGCTTCGTCGAGATCGGCGCCAGGCGCTCGCGTCAGTCTCAGAATGTCGTCTCGCAGCCGCTGGTAAATCAGCTGACTTCCCGTCCCGCGCGGGCGCGCCGTCTTACGTCGTGCTGCCGCGATCGTCGTTTTCGTCGTCTTCGCCATAGTCGTGCGTTGTTCCGTATCCAAGAGGCCCGGCCTGATGTGCGAAAGCATAAACGGGGCGGTCGGCGGGCCGCACCATCGCCGGATGGCAATTTTGCATACAACATGTATGCTAAAGTGCATCGCTTGGCGAGCGTCCTACATTCGATGCCGCGTTGCAATAGGAGTTGGGAATGACCACAAATCCGGGCTTCGTCCCCTACCAAGCCGCGGTCCGTCAGAAGTTTCGTGAGCTCGGTCTGTGGAACGACGATCTGCTTAGCGACTATCTGCATAGGTGGGCCCAAGACACGCCGGACCGTGCGGCTATCATCGTGCCCGGTGAAGGCGAATTGAGTTTCGCGCAGGTGCGAGAGAGGTCGTTGCGGTTCGCAAACGCGCTGTTGGCCCGCGGCCTGCGTAAAGGCGACGTGGTCGCAATTCAGCTCCCGAACGCACCGGAATTCCTGATCGCCTACTTTGGCTTGACGATGATGGGTGGGATCTTGTGTACACTGCATATGCCCTATCGCGCAGGCGAAATGGAGCCGCTCCTGCGCTTTAGCGGCGCGCGTGCCATCATCTGCGATGCAGCTAACGACAAGTACGACGCGCCCGCCACCATGCAGGGTCTGGTCGAAAAGATCGGACACCTTAAGCATGTGATCGTCGCCGGCGGCGCCGCGCCCGAGGGATGCTGGTCGTTCGACGATCTGATCGCCACCGGTGCAACCGATGCGATAGCCGATCCGCCCGCGCCGGAGGATCCAGTGCTGTTATGCTTCACATCCGGCACCTCGGCCGCGCCAAAAGGTGTGATGCGCAGCAGCGAGACGATTGCCGCCAACGGCCGAACGTATTCGCCAACCATCGGCATGAATCGCGACGACCGCGTGATCGTCGCGCCGCCCTTTACGCACGTGTTCGGGTTGTGTTGCGTTGCAGCCTCGATCTATCAGGGCGCGGCAATCGTGCTGATGCCGTTGTTCACGCCGGAGAGTTTTTCGCACACGATCGCGAAGGGACGGCCGACCGTGATTTTCTGCACGCCTGCCCACATCGCTCTCACGATGCGCGCTGGACTGTTCCAGGGTGTTGATCTGTCGAGCATCAAGACCGTCGTGATCGCGGGCTCGGTATGTCCGCCAGAAATCGCCGCAGAGTTCGAAAGCATGATGCCCAAAGGCATTTGCGGCCAACTGTTTGGGATGACCGAATGCATCCTCGTCACGCAAACGGCCGCCGACGCGCCGGCCGCTGTTCGACACGGCACGGTCGGCAAGGCAACCGACGGAATTGAAACCCGGATAGCGGATGCCCAGAACACCGTGCTACGGCCCGGTGAGGAAGGCGAGCTGCAATTGCGTGGTTATACAGTCCTTGCAGGCTACACCAACAATGATGAGGCCAACCGGGAGTCGTTCACGTCCGATGGCTGGTTCAAGACGGGCGATCTCGGCATTGCCGACGCGGACGGGAACATCGCCATTACGGGTCGGGTTAAAGACCTGATCAATCGCGGTGGCATTAAGATCAACCCGACCGATGTCGAGAACTTGGTGACGGCGCATCCCAGCGTCGTGCAATGCGCCATCGTTCCCATGGCCGACGCCGAGCTCGGCGAGAAGGCCTGCTTGTTCGTCACGCTGAAAGAGGCGCACTCGTTCTCGTTCGACACCATGGTCTCGCATTTGCAGGCCAATAATGTCGCCAAGATGCGGTGGCCGGAGCGGCTTGAGATCGTCGATGAAATGCCGATGACGCCGACCAAAAAAATTCAGAAGACTATCCTGGCCGAGCGTCTGGCGGACGAGCCGACCCAGTCCACAGCCCCAAACGCACGGCCGAAGAGCTCGATCGCTCGCGTGTTCTCATTCCTAGGCGGTGGCCGAGACTAGATCATCGCGCCTTAAATCGGTACCGCAAAGCCGGTTCCGATTTAAGGCAGGTTGCTCTAGGCACCCGTGCCGCCTTGGTGCTGATGGTCTCCCTCCATGCTCTTTTCTGGCCTTAGAATTCTGTACGAGGGCTTGACCGGCAACACCGGCTGGAGCCCGCAATGGCGGACCGTCGAGCCTCGTCCTGCCTATGACGTCGTCATTGTCGGAGGCGGAGGACACGGCTTGGCGAGCGCCTATTATCTGGCGCACGAATTCGGCGCCAGCAGCGTCGCGGTACTTGAAAAGGGCCGGCTCGGGTTGGGCAATGTCGGCCGCAACACCACGATCATCCGCTCAAATTATCTGCTCGCCGGCAACGAATACTTCTACGATTATTCGATGAAACTCTGGGAGAGCCTGGAGCAGGCGCTCAATTACAATGTTATGGTCTCCCAGCGCGGGATCCTCAACCTGTTCCATAGCGATGGGCAGCGTGACGCTTATGCACGCCGCGGCAATGCCATGCGCCTTGCGGGCGCGGATGCCGAACTGGTCGAGCAGGCTGCCTTGCGCCAGATGTGTCCTTACCTCGATTTCGACAATGCACGGTTTCCGATCAGGGGGGCGCTGTTGCAACGGCGCGGCGGGACGGCCCGTCACGACGCGGTTGCTTGGGGCTTTGCCCGGGCGGCGGACCGCCGGGGGGTCGACATCATCGAGAACTGCGAGGTGGTGGGCTTCCGGATCGAAGACGGGGTTTGCTTAGGTGTTGAGACAACGCGAGGCGCGATTGCCGCCAACAAAGTCGGTGTGTGCGTCGCCGGGTCATCGAGCCAGGTGATGGCGCTGGCGGGACTGCGGCTGCCGATCGAATCGCACGTCTTGCAGGCCTTCGTTTCAGAAGCTCTGAAACCCATGCTGCCTCATGTCGTGACCTTCGGTGCAGGCCATTTCTACGTCAGCCAGTCGGACAAGGGAGGCCTTGTGTTCGGTGGCGATATCGATGGCTACAACAGCTACGCCCAGCGCGGCAGTCTGCACACGGTGGAAGACGTCTGCGAGGGCGGAATGGCAGTTATGCCCATGATCGGCCGGGCACGGCTGTTGCGGATGTGGGGCGGACTTGTCGACATGTCGATGGATGGTTCGCCGATCATCGACAAGACGCCCTTAAGAAACCTGTTTTTCAACGGCGGCTGGTGCTACGGCGGCTTCAAGGCAACACCTGCCAGCGGCATGTGCTTTGCCCATCTGATCGCGAAGGGCGAACCGCATCGCGTGGCGGCCGAGTTTCGTTTCGATCGCTTCAGACGCGGCGCCTTGATCGACGAAAAGGGCGTGGGGGCCCAGCCCAATCTCCATTAAATGTGCCGGAGCCAATCGTCATGATGATCCAACATCCCCTGTTGGGGCCGCGTCCGGCTTCGGAGTTCGTATATCTGGGAGATGCCGGCCTGATCGATCGGCCCGACAGCCAGGCCGAAGACGCCGGGGACAGGTTCTACGCCTATCTCTACGAGCGCGACAATCCGCCCGGCGAACACCGGGAGCTCTGGTATCACGAGCACGGTGACAGGTCCTGGCTCGTTGTTACGCGTAACACGCGCTCGCACGAGATCGTGAAAGTCGAATTGGCCCGCGATGTCGCTTTAGCAAGGAGAACGGCAGATGAGTGAGGTCAATCGTCTCGACGGCGGGCTGATCGACCGCACGCGGCCAATGGCGCTGACGTTCAACGGGTCGCCACTGACAGGCTACCGCGGCGACACGCTGGCTTCGGCGCTGCTCGCCAATGGTCGTCGCCTTGTTGCCAGATCATTCAAGTACCATCGGCCGCGCGGCATTTTTTCCGCCGGGCCTGGTGAGCCCAATGCGCTGGTGACTGTGCGGCACAACGGGGGTCAGACGCCGAACCTTCCGGCAACGACAATTGAATTGTTCGATGGGCTCGATGCCACCAGTCAAAACCATCTGGGGCCTCTTTCGTTTGATCTGCTCGCGGTCAACGACTGGTTGTCGCCGTTGCTCGGTGCGGGCTTTTACTACAAGACCTTCATGTGGCCGAAGAGCTTTTGGGAGAAGGTCTATGAGCCGGTCATCCGACGGGCGGCGGGATTGGGGCGGCTCGGGTGCGATCCCGATTCGGACGTTTACGACCGCGGCTATCTGCACTGCGACGTGCTGATCATTGGAGCTGGGCCCGCTGGCCTGTCGGCGGCGCGCGTTGCGGGTCGGTCGGGTGCGCGCGTTATTATCGCGGATGACGATTTTCGAGCCGGCGGGCAACTCAATGCTGAAACCTTCGAGGTTGACGGTCTACCCGGGTCTCAGTGGGCAGAGCGTATCGCAACCGAACTTGCCGACATGGACAATGTCCGTCTGCTGACGCGCACGGCAGTTGTTGCAGTCCTCGATCATGGCCAGTTCGCTGCCGTCGAGCGCCGGACCGACCACCAGGTCACCAGCGCTGCAAGGCCCGTTCAGCTGCTTTGGCGCATCACCGCGCGACGCTGCATTCTGTGCTCCGGCGCCAGCGAGCGCAGCATCGGTTTTGCCGGCAACGACCGGCCAGGGATCATGCTGGCTTCAGCCGTGCGCGCCTACGTTAACCGCTGGGGTGTGGCGCCGGGAAAGCGGGTTACCGTCTTCACGAACAACGATGACGGTTGGCGGACGGCAGGCGATCTCTCTGCCAAAGGCGTCGAGGTTGCCGCTATTGTCGACACCCGCGCCCAGTGCAAAGTTCGGCCGCAAATCGGCATTCCCGTTCACATGCAGGCGCGCGTGGCGAGCACGTCGGGCAGGCTCGGCCTTCGCGCTGTGGTGTTGAGCAATGGCCAGCGGATCAAGGCGGATTGCCTCGCCGTTTCCGGCGGTTGGAATCCCAACGTTCAGCTCAGCTGCCATCTCGGCAGCAAGCCGGTCTGGCGTGATGCGATCTCAGCCTTCGTGCCGGGGGACCGACTGCCGTCCGGAATGGTGGTGGCAGGCGCCGGCAACGGCACAATGACGCTTGCGGCCGCAATCAGATCGGCCACGGTTATTGCCGAACAGACCACGCGTGAGATCGGCTTCGCCCCGGTCCAGGGTGAATGGTGTCCCAAGACGGACGATGAGCCAAGCGAGGTGTCGGCTTTCTGGCACGTGGCAGAGGGGGGCGCGCGCGCTTGGCTGGATCTTCAAAACGATGTGACCGTGAAAGACGTCAACCTTGCGCTGCGGGAAGGCTTCCGGTCGGCCGAGCACTTGAAGCGGTACACGACGCTGGGCATGGCGACCGATCAAGGTCGGACGGCGAATGTTCTGGCGCTGGCCATCATGGCAGAGCAAAGCGGCCAATCAATTTCGGACCTTTCGCCAACGACGTTTCGTCCTCCCTATACGCCGGTTTCGATAGGGACCTTCGCCGGCCGGGCGCGCGGGCTGCACTATCGGCCGACGCGGCGCACGCCGTCTCACGGCTGGGCGCAACATTACGGCGCAACCTTCGTTGAAGCGGGCTTGTGGTTGCGGGCGCAATATTTCACGCGGGCGGGAGAGAGCCACTGGCGGGCAAGCGTAGACCGGGAAGTTTCGGGGACCCGCAGCTCCGTTGGCATTTGCGATGTGACGACGCTGGGCAAGATCGATATTCAGGGACAGGACGCAGCGGTTTTTGTCGACAGGGTCTACGCCAATACCTTTTCGACACTGAAGGTCGGCCGCGTACGCTACGGCATAATGCTGCGAGAAGATGGTTTTGTCATGGATGATGGGACGACGGCGCGGCTGTCGGACGCGCACTTCTTGATGACGACGACCACGGCCAATGCGGCGGCGGTTCTGCGGCATTTGGAGTTTTGTAGGCAATGCCTGTGGCCGGATCTCGATGTTCATTTAGAGTCGGTGACGGAGCAATGGGCGCAATTTTCCGTCGCCGGCCCAAACTCCAGGCGGTTGCTTGAGAGCGTTGTCGACGCCAGGTTCGATCTGTCCAACGCAGCATTGCCGTTGATGGCCTGCCGCGAGCTGACCATTTGTAACGGAGTTCCCGCACGGCTGTTCCGGCTTTCGTTTTCCGGTGAGTTGGCCTTTGAGATCGCGGTGCCCGCGCGTTACGGGGATTCACTCGTGCGAACGCTGATGGCGCAGGGCAAGCCGCTCGATGTCGTCGCCTACGGCACGGAGGCGCTCGGCGTGATGCGGATCGAGAAAGGGCATCCGGCCGGCAACGAGTTGAACGGTCAGACGACGGCGCGCGATTTGGGGCTCGAACGCATGACATCAAAGCGGGCCGACTTCATCGGCAAGGTGCTGTCGCGACGTCCGGAGCTTATCAGCTCCGAGCGACCGATGCTCACCGGGTTTCGGCCGATCGAGCAGGGTGCGCAACTGTTTGCCGGTGCGCACCTGTTCTCCAATGGGCGCACGCAGGACCTGCGCGGCAGCGAGGGCTGGATATCTTCGACAGCCCACTCGCCAACGCTCGGGCATGCCATCGGGCTGGGATTTTTGCGCTGTGCGCGCGACAGACTTGGCGAGATTGTCGTCGCCGCCGATCCACTCAGGGGTCGATCGACGACGGTCGAGGTGGTCTCGCAGCATTTTGTTGATCCGGATGGGGAGCGGATGCGTGTCTAGACCGTCGCTTGAACCTGTGACGGCGGCCGGCGGACGCCGCTTTGGAGATTCCAGCGGGCAGGTGGAAGGCGTGCCGGGCGTCGTGATCGTATCGCTTGCTCTGTCAAAACCGAACCTAAACGGCGGGCGTGACGTACTTGGCCCATCTTTGGGACTCGTGCCGCCTAAGGTCGGCGGCAGCAGCACATCGGATGACGGCGCAATCTGCCTGTTGGCGCTGCAGAGCGATAAGCTGTTGTTGGTGTGTGAGCCGCCGGCGGCCATGACCGTTGAAGAGGTTGCCGGCCGCGTCGGTAAGACGGCGTACCTGACCGATCAGTCGGACGGTTGGGTGGCCTTGCGCCTGGGCGGCGAACGGGCTTCGGCCGCCTTGGAACGGCTGTGCCCTCTTGATCTGCACCCGTCTGTGTTTGGCGTCGGTGCGGCAGCCCGTACGACCATGATGCACATGGCCGTCATCATTGTGCGCAAACCAGAATCCTTTCTGCTACTGACGCCGCGATCGATGGCCGATACCGCGTTTGCGGAGATCCGCCGATCATTGACCTATGTGGCGTAGCAGCAGGGGCCCCTGGCTGTTTGCGTTCTAGATCATCGCGCCTTAAATCGGAACCGCAAAGCCGGTTCCGATTTAAGGCGCGATGATCTAAAAATCAATTTCCAGGTTGAATTTGTAGGTCACGTCCGGCGTTGCTTGCGTGTAGCCAAACAAGACGCCCATGTTAATTTCGGCCTCGGCATGGGAATGCAGATCGCGGACCAACGTGACCACCGGTCCGATGCGGTGCTGTTGTTCCTCGAAGGGCGAAGCATCGCCAATATTTTCCACTACCCCGTAGGCCTCGACTCCAATCTCTAAACCCTTCAAGATTTCAGCCATGGCGGCCCAGCCATAAACGAAGGCGGTGCCCTGTTCCCTGTTCTGGCCAAACGTCTTTGCAAGAAATGGGTTCAGCGTAAGGCTGAGATTGCGATGGGCAAACTTGATAATGGGGCCAAACCCAACGGCGTTGGTGGCCTCGCTATCGATGGCGAACTCAACCGCCGTGAACCAACCCAGCTTGAACGGGCTACCTTCGCGATTGAAGAGACTGAAGATGTTCTCCAATCCGGCGCCTTCTAGCTTCCAATCCCGACCGTCTTCGTGAACAAAGTCGAGCGTCGGCTTGATCTTCCAGAAGCCGGTGACACTGAAGTAAATGCCGGCTTCGATCACCTCTCGGACCGCTGCGTCCCGGGGGCGAGGGAGGTTGGTTTGCAAAGCGGTTGGGATCTCGATCGTGACCCTGCCCTGTTCAACCTCCGGCTGGAACACCTCAAATGGGTGCGCGCGGAGGCTAGGGGCAAACGGCCCGAGACTTGCGATGGTAACAACAACTGCCACCGATAGCTTTCGCAAGGGATGATCGATGGGATTGAGACGGTCAACGCCGCCTGGTCGCTTGATTGCGATGATGGCAATTGCTCGGAGCGCGCGGCAAGCTGCATCGGCGACGGAATTCGTCCCGATCGTGCGCATCGTTAACATCGGCCTACCCCTTGTGCATGTTGGTGCTTGGTTGACAGGACACATGCTCCGTTGGCGCAGGCGCAGGACATCTGTCGACCAACGTTAAAGCGAACACCCAGACGCCCCGCCTGTGGAGCTATCGCGTATCGTGGCATGTCTCCTGGCTCGCGGGTCAACGCGACAGTCCGGTCTTCCCGATGCCCACAGGGCTTCAGTGACACAGGGCTTCAGTGACACAGGGCTTCAGTGACACAGGGCTTCAGTGACTATGGTAGACAACAGCCCTCCGTTCACAGTTGCGGGGGCAGCCGTGGAATCGCTTGCGCAAGGCTCACCGAGTTCCTCCTTAGCTCGAAGCACGACCGGCCTCGAGAACCACGATCGCCGAAGCATGAGCTAGTTCGCTGATGCGCAGCAAGCTGTTCGCCAGTCTAAGGGCGATCATCTTTGTGCGTCAAATGGGAACCGGCTTTGCGGTTCCGCTTTAAGGCATGATGATCCAAGCCATCGAGTTGGTACGCGCTTGATGCCGCGCCATAGCCACATCGACGCCGGTTGCATTATTGGCGCCTCTCGCGTCCCGATGTGATGGGCTGCAACGTGTTCGGAAAAGTCCATCTCGATCCTGCGGCTTTCGGCCGCATCACTCGAAGCCATATTCCCTCCATCGCCTCAACACCAACGCCTCGTCATCGGGCGCGGGCGCGACGGTTGGGGGGAAGCGTTCGTTGTTCCACTCAGTTTGGCGTTCGAAGGTCCAATTGCGCGTTGCGTCGATCAAAACGCGGTTCCAGATGCCGGCGCCGAGCTGATTGACGTCGCGCTCGTTGAGCGGCGTTGACGGGTCGAGCGCGTGCCCGAGCAAGCCGGGAAAGATCACCACGCCTCCGTGGCCCGCATTGACGCGGTAGGCCAGCGCCCAGTCCATCTGCTCGTAGGAGGTGACGTCGATGTCCTGCTCGAACACGAACACATGCTTGTAGCGCCCTTGCCCGGCGCTGGCACCCCAAAGCGCGGCGGCGATCTGCTTGGGCTGGGCCTGATACTGCTTGTGGATCTTGATATAGATGTTGATGCCGCAGGTGATCGGGGCGCAATAGACGTCGAGTACGGCGGGGATGCCCGCGGCGTCCAGGATGTTCCAGGCAATTCCCGCTCGCTGAGCCGACGAGATCACCGCGTTCTCGCTAAAGGAATTCGGCATGTTGCCTTCTTGCGTCCCGCGTAAGATCGGATCGTTGCGGTGGGTGATGCACGTCACCTCGATGGAAGGTCGCGGTGTCGGTAGGTCGGAGACGTAGCCCGTGAACTCCGCAAATGGTCCTTCTGTCTCATAGCTGGCCGGATCCGGATCGATCAGCCCCTCGATGACGATCTCCGCGCTTGCCGGTACGTCGAGATCAACGCTCTCACAGCGGACCACCGGCACCGGCGTGTTGCGGTAGGCGCCCAGCACGTCGAACTCGCTCATGCCGGCCGGCAGCGGACTGCCGGCAAGGAACCCCATCAGCGGGTCCCAGCCGATCACGCAGGCGACCGGCATTTTTTCTTTGCGCTCGGCGTATTTGGCAAAATGTTGGCCCCAGTGCTGGCCGCCCTGAATCAGGAGCGATGGGATCGAGTTCCTTCGACCAACCATACCGCGATAGATGCCGACATTCTGCACGTCCGTATCCGGGTCCTTGGTGACGATACATGCGTAAGTGTTGATGTAACGCCCACCTTCGAGGAAATGCCATTTCGGCACCGGAAACTCCAACAGATCGATCGCGTCGCCCGTCACGATGTTCTCTTTGACAGGTCCGGTTGCGACCCGCGTCGGCGGGATGCGCTCTCGGTTCTTTTTCATGACGTGTCGAACGATTTGTCGGTTGCTGGTGTCCTTGGGGAAGCCCAATGCGAGCGCTAGCCGCTGTGGCGTGCCGATACCACCGGTAAAAACCCGCCGGCCACGTCCGCGCTCATAACCGCTGATGTTTTCAAACAGCAGCGCCGGTCCATTCCGCTCCAGGACCTTGCGCGAGATCGTCCCGATTTCACGGTCCCAACTGACCGGCGCCTTAATGCGGTGCAACTCACCTTCGCCTTCCAGCAATTCTATCCACTGCCGCAAATCCATAAAGCCAGGTTCGTTGCGCATCGTGCATGTCTCCATTGGTTGCCCGGGTCTCACTGCGCGGACCGGACCGGCGAAAATTTAATCGTATACTGATCGATTGCAGCCGCCGTAAACTCAAGCTAAGCGATCACTACAAAGGCGCGCCCCTCGATGCTTTCGCGCGCTGGCGTCGCGTCGGTCTGGTCCGGCGGCGGGAAGGCCGTATGGAGAGTGGATTGCGCACCGCCATCCTTGACGCTATCCCAACCTTTGATCAGCAGCACCTCATCGGTTGTCATCTCCGGCGCATCATACCAGCGCTGACGCGGACTATGGGTGAGAAGGTAGATCTCGCCTACCCGATCGGGAAACACCTGATCCGTCGCCACGAGATCGGACCGTGCTACCGTCGATGCAGCGGCGAGCTTGAGCGGCGGGCGTCACCGGCCAGGACGGCTTCAAATCCGGTAGTCGATGGCGGTTCATCCAGACAAGCGCCGCCATGCATCGAGCAGGGGCTGGATCCTTGCGGCCAGCTCGGCATCGGCCGCGAGCATGAAATAATCGGGATCATGTGGAAGCCCCTCAACCGTCACCCACCGCCGGGCAATGAGCCAGTCTTGGCCGATCTTCTTCAGCTCATCCGCATAGAGGCCGGTCATGGCGATCTTGTAGCCGGTGGGGGTGGCGACGGTGACAACGGTCGTCGACCGACCGGTGGCGGTTTTGCCGTTCTCGTCAATATGATAGTAAGGCGATGTCGTGGTGTGGCGGCTTCCCAACGCGTTGCCATGGATTTCGGCATAGGTGCGCAGGTTGTCGCGCCCACGAATAGCTTTGTCGCCTTGCCCAAAAATGCCATCTTCGGTGAAGCAATTGGCCCAGCCGTCGGCATCTTTGCCGTCAATGGTCAAGGTATAAGCAGCTAGGCGCTCGAAGATTTTCAACTTGTCTAGATCATCGCGCCTTAAATCGGAACCGCAACGCCGGTTCCAATTGCGCCGGTTCCGATTTAAGGCGCAAAGATGATCGCTCTTAAAGTGGTGAGCAACTTTCTGCCTTTCATCGGGATCGTTCCGATTCCGATGAAAGGCAGGTTGCTCTAGGTAATCCCGGAATGCGTCCATCTCTTGCTCAAGTCCGCTGCGCGTCCAATGATCCTGCGGGTCGCCGATCGATAAACGTTGGGCTTCTGGCCACCCATGACCCGCATGGCGGACGAAAATCATATAGCCGCCCAGTTCTAAATCAATCGGCGTGAAGCCACGGCGGCGAGCGGTTTAGAGGACGGCCCAGAAAACCAGGTTGACCCGCAAGAAAGGTCGCCAGAAAGGTCGCCAAAAGGGCATCAGTTCGGCCGGCAGATCTCGCGCGTCCGCGGCTTGCAACCGGCATCGCTCAGAGCGCCATGACGTGCGGCAGCGGTGCCGACCGAGCCGCTCAGGATCATCGGCTGGCGTCAGGTATCGCCGGCCGATGAAGCCTCCGCCGGTGCGCGCGGCCGCTGCCTATTCAGGTGCGTCGCCCAAACGCCAGCAGGGATCGCGGTGCGTCTGTTCGTGCCGCGCGACTCGACGCAGCGCATCGTCACTGAGATGCATCGACGAGGGAATACAGGGCAAAATCACGTAAAAGACGTTATCTGCTTCTTCGACAATCCTGACCTCCACCCCTTCGGGAATTTCCTTGCCAGGAATGACCCGGCGCAGTTCTTCACCGTAAACTCGGGTCGGATCGGCCAAAAGCCGTTCGCGAAAGCCGGGGTCCTTCAAAGCCTTGACGACGAGGTCGGCGTCAAAGCCTGCGCGTTGGAACGCAATGTCGCTCACGATCGCCTCCATGTGTGACGGATCTATATCGCACAGCACCTCACCCCGCAACACATCTTGACCGCGCCGATAGAGCGCGCATTTACCGACCTGCTGAGCGGCCGCAAAGCGATCCCCCAAAGGCCAGCGAACCCGGTGTCGGTTAAGCTCGAACTGCCTCATTTTTGGCGGAGGCCTATTCGACCAACCAAGACCGGGGTTTGATGGCCTGCCCACATGATAGCGGAAATCAGTCTATTCGTCGTCCCCAGTAAATGCGTGCTTGAGCGATATGATCTTGGCTGAGGTGGTAGACGCCAGCCATCCGCATCGTCACTACGCTTCCCTTCGTTAACGGGCCAAGCAGGAAATCCGGAATATCCATCTCAGCATGCATAACACAATCCAATTCCACGGCCGATATACCGGCGCTGACAATGACGTTGCGGGGTATCAGATCAATCTTCACATTTTGATTGCTTTGCTTGAAGAAACGAATGAGCTGCTCCCGACCCGTTACCTGAGTTTTCGGGTTTTCAAAGATCGCGTCTGGTGTAAAAAAATCATTGACCAGATCATCGAAGCGCCTGTCATTGTGCGTGGCGTAATACTGATTCCAGTAGTTCTCATCAACTTGTCTGATCATTTTTTGCACTAGCCTTTTGGCATGCTGAGATTTGGCATGTTGAGATTCGGCATGTTCTGGCGCCGCCCCCAGAGCGGTTAACTTCCGCCCATGGGGTAGCCGGTCTTGCCTTACCAGTTTTCGTCGTCATGGGGCCCCACTCAACCACGTCGCAGTCGTTTGATGCAGGCTGCTTGGTCGGGCACGTGACCGGATCAGCTGGCTGATCAAACGAGGTTTCAAGCGCAGTCCGCGCCTTTTTACTTGGGTTTACTGAAACCTCGGCGAGAACAGCAGCTTCACGTAGGACCGCAGCAGCATGACCTGCTGGGCGGTTATCAGCGGTTCTCCGACTGCGCGCGCCATCACAATGCCGCCTTCAATGATAGAGCTGACCATGTCTGCTAGGTGATCGAGATCCACTTGGTCATTCAACGGGTAGACCTCGGCGATTTCGTCAAACATCGCCCGGAACCGACGACGCCAACCAAGCACCGCCCGGCGGTTGGCGTCGCGCACATCCCGATCAAACAACCGATCCTGATAGACTGCCGTGGCGACAACACATCCTGGATGCCCACCTGGCATATCCTCGATCAGCTCAGCCAGCAGCTTCAAGCCGATCAGCGCCGCCTGTAGTGGGTCGTCGGATAAGTCCCGTGCGCGCCCGAGCAGGTCGTCAAACAGCTGATCCTCCACGGCGATGTGGCGCTCAATCAGCGCGCGTGCGAGCGCGTTCTTGTCGCGGAAGTGATAAAAGAAGCCGCTTTTCGTGATTTCCGCGCTGGCGACGATTTCGTCGATCGAGGTGGCGTCGAAGCCCTTTGCCAACACGGAGTCTTGGGCGACATCCAGGATCTTTTTGCGGGTCTCTCGTCCACGCGCCATGGCACATCCTTTTATAATCCGTACGGCGGGTACAGTACCGCTGGTATGGTATTTCACTTTTTTGTGCTGCGCTCGCGAATTTCGAGCCGGGTAGGCTTCTGTTTCTCAAACGAAAACTTATTTTTCGGGACAGTACCGCAAGTCGGCTTTCATCGCCAGGGCGTTCGGCTGCATACCAATCCCAACGGACTTCGTGCCGATTGGAGATCGACAATGACAGGCGTAGAAAGACTGCTGACGACACATCGACCATTGCTGACTGATGGCGGTTTTGAGACGTGGCTGTTCTTTCAACAGGGCTTCGAGGCTCCTGAATTTGCTGCCATCGTATTGATGGACGACGAACAGGCGCGGCAGGCCATGCGCCGGTATTTCGACGGCTTTTTCCGCATGGCGGCGGCAGCCCAGACTGGGTTCGTGCTCGATACCAACACCTGGCGGGGTTGTACCCATTGGGGCGCGAAACTCAACAGGTCTCAATCGCAGATGCTGCAGCTGAGTTGGGACGCGGTGAATTTTGCCAAGGAAATGCGGGTTCAGTGGCAGGCGCGTGTCTCACCTATCCTTGTAAATGGCGTGGTTGGGCCGGCTGGTGATGGTTATCAGCCGGGCAAGGTGCCGGACGTGGCCGAAGCACGGGATATGCACCGGCCGCAAATCAGGACTCTGGCGCAGGCTGGTGTGGACATGGTTTCGGCGATAACCATGACCAATCCCGGTGAAGCGATCGGCATCGCGCACGCCGCAACGGAACAGCATCTGCCGGTCGTTGTCTCCTTCACAGTGGAAACCGACGGTCGGCTGCCAACGGGTGAGCTGCTGGGCGATGCGATCCGTTCGGTCGATGCGGCCACCAACGGCGCTCCAATTTACTACATGGTCAACTGTGCGCATCCGGATCATTTCCGCGATGCGATTTCGCGCGGTACCGACTGGGTGGCGCGCATCGGTGGCGTTCGTGCCAATGCATCGCGCTTAAGCCATGCCGAACTTGATGTGGCCGAAACGCTCGATGACGGCGATCCAGCTGAGTTCGGACGACTGCATGCCGACCTGGCTGGACTGCTGCCCAACCTGCGCGTGTTCGGCGGGTGTTGCGGCACAGATCATCGCCATGTCGGCAGTGTCTCCCAGCACCTGCACCGCAAATCCGCAGCGTGAGGTGGTGGGCGGGCGGCGCCACGTCGGGTGCCCAGAGCACGTCAACTGTGTTAGCAAGGGGCACGCATCTATTCCGGGATCGGCGCGCCCGGCACCGCTTCGTGGGCGTTCGCTGGGACGAGTTCGACCGGTCGCAGTTTCGTGCCAGGCAGAATTTCAAGGCGCGGATCGCAATCGACCATCGCTGACGCCAACTTTTCAGGCACGCTGAAGTCGCCCCCTGCCCGGGCCGTTCCGTTTGCGATCCGGATGTCGAGGGCAACTTCGCCGCTAGATCATCGCGCCTTAAATCGGAACCGGCTTTGCGGTTCCGATTTAAAGCGCGATGATCTAGCGCGACAGGTGTCTGGACCTGCCGGGTCGAGCCCGCGCCTGACGACCACCGTGGCAACACTCCATTTGCGCATAACACGGCACGCCCAATGGGAACCTGAAGGTGACGCGCGGCTGATCTGTGGGCTCAAGCGCGCTGGCTGTTTGCCAAGTCCGCTTTGGAGATTTATCGTCTGCTGCTTGATGATCGTGCGCTGCAGCGGTTCCGGTGGACAGCCGTTGGATGCGCAATGGACGATCTGCCCGACCGCCATCGACCCGAGGAAGACGACCCATGTCGAACGCGCCTCATCACCCTCACCACGCGCAGGAGGGCGAACACGATCACGGCTCCGAGCTCAGCGAGATGCAGCTTCGCGTGAAGGCGCTGGAGACAGTGCTGGCGGAGAAGGGATATCTCGACCCCACGGCACTCGACCTCATCGTGGAAGCCTACGAGACCAAGATCGGGCCTCACATTGGCGCGAGGGTGGTCGCCAAGGCCTGGACCGATCCCGGTTTTAAAGCCACCCTGTTGGAGGACGCCAGCAAAGCGATCGCCTCGCTCGGGCTTTCGACCAGGGTCGGCGACCACCTCGTCGCCGTCGAGAACACCGCGCGGCGCCACAACATGGTCGTGTGCACGCTTTGCTCGTGCTACCCCTGGGATATCTTAGGGTTACCACCGACCTGGTACAAATCGGCGCCCTATCGATCGCGCTCCGTCAAGGAGCCGCGCGGCGTGCTGGCCGACTTCGGCGTCAGCCTGCCCGCCTCCACCGAGATCCGGGTATGGGATTCCACCGCCGAGACACGGTTTATCGTGATCCCGAGGCGTCCGGCCGGCACCGAAGGGTGGAGTGAGGAGCGCCTCGCCATGCTGGTGACGCGCGACTCGATGGTGGGCACCGGGCTCGCGCTCGATCCTGCGGATGTGACGCCGGCGGGCGGGGAGGCAGCGCTATGAACGGAATCCACGACATGGGCGGCATGGATGGCTTCGGCAAGGTCGAGCCGGAGCCGAACGAACCCGTGTTTCACGCCGTCTGGGAAGGCCGCGTCCTGGCCATGTCGCGCGCGTTTGGCGCTCTGCGCTGCTGGAACATCGACCAATCGCGCTTCGTCATCGAGCAGATGAAGCCGGCGGCGTACCTGACCAGCTCATATTACCGGAAATGGCATTTGCGCAACGAAACGCTGGCTTTGCAACACGGGTTGGTGAGTGCTGAGGAGCTGGCGGCCGGCCACGCCATCGCGCCTGCCAAACCGGTGCCGGGCCAACCGCTCAAGGTTGAGAACGTTGAGCAGTCGAACACGCGCGGCCATTTCAGCCGGCCAGAGCCCCATCCGGCACGCTTTCAGCCCGGAGATCAGGTTCGCACGGTGAACATTAATCCGACGGGGCATACACGACTGCCGCGCTACGCCCGCGGGCGCTCCGGCGTCGTCGAGCGATTGCACGGGGCGCACGTGTATCCGGACTCGCTGGTCGCTGGTCGCGGCGAAGACCCGCAATGGCTTTACACCGTCGTGTTCAAGGCGACCGAGATCTGGGGCGCGGACGCTGATCCCGCGCTGCAGATCTCCATCGAGGCCTTCGAGCCTTATCTTGAGGCTGTGAACGGCTGAGCGGGCGCGCGGGCATGACCACGATCGATCCGAAGCGCGCCGAGATTGCCGCCCGGTCCAATCCCGGTATCCCGTCGGACAACGACGGCCCCGTGTTCAATGAGCCGTGGGAAGCGCAGGCTTTCGCTATGGCGCTGGCTCTGTTCGACCGCGGGCTGTTCACGTGGGGCGAATGGGCGGCAATGCTCGGTGAGGAGATCAAGCGGGCGCAAGCTGCCGGCGACCCCGACACCGGGTCGACCTATTACCACCATTGGCTGGCCACGCTGGAGCGAATGGTTGCGGAAAAGCAGCTCGCGACGCGGGACCAGCTTGCCCACACGCACGCCGCCTGGGCGCAGGCCGCACAACGCACGCCGCACGGCACGTCGATCGAGCTGCGGTCGGAGGATTATCGCGCGTGATGGTGGGTGGGTGTGAGCTTAGGCATTGCCGCCACATCGAGCTGGTTAGCACCGCTGGCATGCGCGGTTCCTAGCGCAACCTGCCTTTAATCGGAATCGGAACGATCCCGATTAAAGGCGCGATGATCTAGCGCCGAAGTTCGAAGCCGACTGCGCCCGCTTTATCAGCTTGCCCGGCGGCTGTGTTAGGCCGGAGATGACTGTCCGAGCGCAGGCTCCGACCGAGACCTACATCATGTCCGCTCAAGGCGGAAGCGTCCAAGCCGGCCCGCTCCCCCCCGATTCTTCCACTCCATTCCTCCACCCCATTCCTCCACCCCATTCCTCAACTGGGCCACCCAATGGCATGATGTTCTGGGTGGCCAGTTGAAGAACCGGGCGGGGGAGCGGGAGGGTTCCAGCTAAGACGGAAACGCTATAGGGGAGGCCGATTGGCCGGCGGCCACCCACCGGCAGCCCCTCGCTCACGGCCGCTCGCGCCCCTTGCTGCCGGGAATTGGGTTGCGGACTTGCTCGCACATAGGGCCTCGCGCCCTGTTGCTGGGTCCGTGGCGGCAATGCCATGAAACACAGAAGGATTTGGCGACTGGTGTCATTGGATCCGTTGACGATCGTCTTGCTTGTGGTGCTCGGCATGTTCACCGGCGCGATGTCTGCGGTGATTGGGGGCGCGTCCATCATCACCTTTCCAGCCTTGATCGCACTGGGCCTGACGCCGGTCGAGGCGGCCATCACCATTCTCGTGTCACTGATGCCCAGTGGGTTCGCAGCCGCCTACTACGATCGCGGCAAGCTGCCCGACCTCGACCGCTCGTTAATCATCCTGATACTGACCTCGGTGGTGTTCGCCGCAGTCGGCGCGGCGCTGTTGCTGATCACCCCACTTGAGGTGTTCAAATTATTGGTGCCGGTTCTGCTGGCCGTTGCGTCGGTGTTGTTCGCCTACGCGCCGCGCATTGCCCGACGACTGACGCCACCCGCCGGGGCAGCGACCAAGCGCGCCGGAGCACGCTGGCGGACATCGACGCTCGGCATGATTCCAGTTGCGGTCTATACGGGTTATTTTGGCGCCGGCGTCGGGGTCATGCTGCTGGCGGTGCTGCCGCTGGGAACGGGCGGCGATTATCGAACCGCCAACGCCGTCAAAAACCTGCTCATTGGCCTCAACAACGTGTTCGCAACGACCGTCTATGCGATTGCCGGGGCGATCCTGTGGCCGGTCGTTGGCATCATGGTGATCGGAACGCTGGTCGGGGCATGGATCGGCACCGGGCTCGCCAAGGTGGTGCCGCGCAAGGTCATCCGGGTGATCGTGATCTTCCTCGGCTTTGCACTGACCGCCGTCTACGCCCACCGGTTCTGGGTCGCGCCGCTGACTACATCAGTTCCGCCTTAGGCAGGTTCGCTGCGCCGGCCCGCTCGTCTACCGATAATCTAGCGCAACCTGCCTTTAATCGAAATCGGAACGATCCCGATTAAAGGCGCAAAGATCTAGGGGTCAGCGGTTGGTCATCCTGCTGCGGTTGCGCGCAGTGCGGCGGTGCATAATGGTAGGGCGTCGGCATGGTGGTCCCCATAGAGGGGACATCGAAAGCGGCCGGTGCACGCGCTCATCTGACCACAGCCGCTGAGAATGCGAGGGATCTCAGCGCTTCCGCCGAACCGCTTTCAGCGAGCGCAATGCGCGGCGGCTTGCGCGGCATATGCGTCCGACTTGCAATCCATTCAGTGCATCCTGATGCAATCGGCTTTGTATGATTGCCTCGCGCTGTTCTAGCGTTGTATCAAAACGATCCATGCTACATTATGAGAGTCTGAAGTATGTACGTCAGGAAACGAATTCGGCTCCGGTCTCTAATCTGGGAATCAATTCTCCCAATTATTGTTGCAACAGCTTGGTCGCTGATTGTCGTGTATCTTCACGAGTTCGCCGGCCTCACATGGATGGTCTTACCAGTGCTGCCGGTTACTTTGGTTGGCATAGCTGTTTCGCTATACGTCGCCTTCAAAAGCGCCTCAGCCTATAATCGGTGGTGGGAGGCGCGCACCGCGATCGGCTCGATCCTGGCTCAGAGTCGCGAATTAATAGCACAGTCGCAAAGTTTCATTCAAACCGATTTAGACCGGCCAGATCATGAGATCCTCAAGAGAATCCTGAACCGGCATTTGGGTTGGATTTTCTTCGCTGCACACTTGCTGCGGCGGGACTCCAGACTGAAGGATAGTACTCGGAAAAGAATGTTTGGCCATCGATGCACCGATGTTTTGCATGTCCGCATGCGTCAACACCACAACTCTTATCAGGACTATTTGGACGCGGAGGAGTGTGCGGCGGCGGAGGCGTGCAACAACCCGCCTTGTTTTCTGATGATGCAACAAGCGCGCGATCTGCGCAGACTCGCGAAATCGGGCTCTCTAGAACCCGTTTGCCACGTCGCGATGATCGAACTATTGGGGCGACTTACCGTCAGCTACGGGATCTGCGAACGCATCAAGTTTACTCCGTTCCCGCGGCAGGTGACCCATTTTGGACGACTATTTACCTGGGTTCTAGTTTTTATGCTGCCTTTAGCGTTGCTCGATGTTTTTGAGAAAGAAGCCGAGCGGCACGCTTTCTCAACGCTGCTAACGCAGGAGTACGTTTTATCACTCGTTCCTTTCTCGTTGTTGATCTCATGGATGTTCCTGATGATGGAAAAAGTCAGTGAAAGCCATGAGGATCCGTTTGAGGGCGGCGTGAATGATGTGCCGCTGTCAGCTATTTTTCGCTTGATAGAAATCGACGTGAAGCAAGCGCTGCAGGAGAAGGATGTGCCAGCTCCGCACCAGCCCGTGGACGACGTCTTGTATTAGATCAGCTCCGGCTTAGGCGGAAGCGCGGTGCCAGCCGGCCCCCGTCCAATCATCGGTCAAATCACCGGCAACAGCAGTGATGGCGCGCTTTGAGACAGTTTGGCAACCTTCCCTGTTTCCCGCATCCTTGTTATGCAGGAAACAGCAGCCGGCGCCATGATCCATTGGTTTCGATAGATGACCCCGCCCGTTCCTCCGGGGTTCCCGTCGCCCTAGGTGCCCCCTGCCAAGCTGGGTCCTCACCCGACCAGCTGCAAAGGTGGGGGCGTTTTTCCTGCCCTTCCAAACATTGAATACACCAAACATGATCCATTCCATGAGGCGCGCCGACGCCGATGCCGGCTGGGGCGAGACTAACAAGCTGCCGTCTGGATCGACTGCTCATAACATGTCGTTGATGCACGTTGTCGCCGGCTGCGGAACTGGGTTATCGCGGCCGGCCATCTTGCCAGCACGTGCATTAGGCCCGCCGGGCAGAAGATGGGTGATATAGAGCTGACCGTGCTTGAATGAAAAGATGACGCCAATCGGAATTTCCATTCAAAGATTCCCCATGACCATGCTAATGTCGTAATCAACGGCACAAATGATATGTATAAGGAAGGAGTGTATGAGAGTTTTTCGTCCCCATTTTTCAACTGGACTGTTCCTCGCTATTTCGCTGCTAACAGCTGCAACCGCGGTAGCGCAGGAAACTTCCTGGCCGGGCGTGTGGCAGAAGGTGGATTTTCAAGCGCAACTGCTTGTCTGTAAGCAAACTTGGAAGTGCGTTAATCCACGCCAGACGTCAGCGTCGGACGCGAAGGGACAACGATTGACGTTCGACCCCGAAATGGCGACGACCGAGGGCGTGTGTCTGGGGTCCGGGCCGGGATGTAAGGAATGCGGCGCTGAGCAGCCGCCTAACGTATGCACCGTGGCTTTATCGCCGAAATAGCGCACCGCTCGACCTCGTCACCGGATCGATGGCAGAGCCGCCAACCGGGTCTCGCATTGTGGCAAGTGGAGGGACGTTAGGTCCGCCGTCAGCACAAAGGCGCCCGGTCGCGGAAGTGGCGTCGTTGCCTCGGTCGTCATCGGCCGTCGCGCCCGCGCAGGTGGCGTGGGGACGGCCAGGCCGTTGGTCATGTGAAGTCTGCCGGCGGTCCAATCGTTGAAGATGGCGTCGGATTTGACCATGTGCGAGGCGCCCGCCCTCCGTTGTACACGCATAGCCGACCAGATGCCGACCGATAACCTAAGACAATCTCGCTGAGCACTGGGTGAAGCCGCGCGCTGGCCGGGACTTAGGTCGGGACTTAGACTGTGGCAATAAGACACCTCACCGGGGCGTATTGCTTATCGCTGCCATTGGCAGCATCGGCGATTGGATCGGATCGGAGCGCGACTGGCGTTACAGGTTGATGTTCGGGACCGGGGAGCCGTACGTGTTTCTTTCTGGCTTAATCGACAGTGGCGTTTTGAACTACGCTGATGGTGTGTCGCGGCAGATCATGTTCATGACGATTGCGCATCTTGCTGTGGAGGAGCGGACGCGATGGGATCGTAAATGCCCGGAATCGGACTTTGCAGTAACACGACCCTTATCAGGTAAATCGCGACCGGAAGACCGAGAATTAACCCCCATAGGCCAAAGAAATGTTCGGCCACCAGCAGAATGACAATAACCAGAACTGGATGCAGATGGCCTATCTTTCCGATGATCCGTGGAGAAAGAACCATTCCTTCGATCAAATGAATGAGGACGATTGCACCGATGACCTGCAGGACCATGCTCATTGACCCGCCTGGCTGAGATAATGCGACCAGGCAAATGGGAATTCCCGACAGAATAACGCCGATCGTCGGTACAAAGCTGAGCACAAAGACAACCAAACTCAAAACGTACTTGTACTCGACCCCTATCAGCCACAGCGCCAGCAACGTCAATAATGCATTAAACGCCGCAATGACGGCCTGTCCTTGAAACGACTTGCCGATCAGCTTGCTCAGCGTGACGATACCAGGCGCAACATCGTCATAAATGGGCCGCAGCCTAGTGTGCCGGATACTATTGGCGCCCTGTTTCAGCCGATCCCATTCGACCAGGATAAAAATGGCCAGCACTAGCGCCGTGCCAACTTGAATCGGGATCCGAACGATCTCCGGCAGCGCCTGTTCCAGCCAATTGACAAAGGCTTCTAAGATTCTTGGTCCGTCGTGTTTGGCTTGCTCGCGAAGCCAGGCGGCCGCGGGGCTGGTGGCCCACCACTGCTGACCCAACTGCAACCGTGTCGCCGCTTCGAAATCGTGTCGATACTCCTGAGCGGTCTTCTCAAGCTTCTTGAGGTGCTGCCTGACTTCGGCTAGAAATTCACCCTTGCCACGCGGATAGGCGGCGGTCAACTTTTGAAACAATCGATACTCGATGGGCGCTGCGGCTGGATTGCTTTTCCGCTGCTGTTTGTAAAATGTCTCAAAGTGTTTTTGATATTTGGGCGATTTGCGAAGTTGATCCCATAGTTGCTTCGTTTCTAATCTCGCCCATTGCCGCTTGAGTTGGGCCAAGGCCACTGGATCGGACTTTATGTCGGCATAGATTTTCTGACGTATGAGTTGGTCGCGTAATGATGTAGAATCCGACTGTTTTTGAAGCGCTGTTGAATCATGCGCCGTCGCCGACGTTGCGCTCTCGGCATCCCAGGCTTCGATGTATTGGTTGCGGCTGCTGGCAAATCGTCTGGGGACATAATACTGCATCAACCATCGGTCAAAGGCCATGTCCTTCCCGACCGCTTTGTGCGATTGAGTCTTTAAATGCAGGATCTGTGCATCATCGTAGCCGGCTTCGAATTTTGCTTGGAGACGGGATGCCAATTTCGGAATTGTTGCATACAATCCTTCTCCATTTTGACCGGCTGCTTGAAATCGACGAAAGGCCTCCTGGTAGCGAGGGTCGCTCGGATCGCCCATTTGACTGCGGAGCTGCCATTCACCCACGGTGTTAGACAACAAAACGTTTTGAAATTGCTCAGGGCTGGTGTTTTGAACCTCGGCGAGCAGGCTCTGTCCATCGCGAATGAACTGCGGAACAAAGTAGCGGCCCAGTCCATAAAGAATCAGACAAAAAGCAAGGAAGATGGACAAGGTAAGCCCTAGTTCGAGCCACCGGTTTTCGTGACCACCGGCAAACCGTCGAGCGAGGGTTCGCACTAGACCGCGGACGATAAAGCAGATGAGAAATGTCAGAAATCCGATCAAAAAGAAGTCACGTAGCAGATACAGCAGCGCGAGAAAGCCGCCCCATATTATCGGTTTGTGCCACCAAGTCGGTAGGCTTGCTGGATCAGCTGATGGGCGCGCGGGTTGATCGGTCATGGTTCGCTCATCGCGCTGCTGGGTCAGGGCAGCTTCGATGCCAGCAAAATCCGCCAGCATATGATCGCTAAGCTATCTCACCTGCTCATTCGCTGCAGCGCTCGGTTCATTTTCATGTGGGCGGAAATAAAAATAGGCGGCTGCAGCAACGACGACCGCAATCATGATGATCCATAATGTAACCGAATACTGTTGAACCGTTGCCATTACTACGGCCATAATCGTAAGCACCACACCGACGATCATCATCGGCCAGTCGAAATGTATGCCGGCGAGGCAGCAACTCAGGGCCAGCATCAGCAAAGAGAAATCCGATGCCGCTTGCCGGGTGAAAATCTCCCGGCTTTCCAAGAGCATCAGCACCGCCATTAGGACGAGCAATATCGCCCAATGAGCCAATTGGCGCCCAATCGAAGCCTTGAGAGGCTGGTCAAGCTTGGCTTTTTTGGTGCTCTGCCACAGTCCCAACGCCGCATAGATGACGACCACAACCAGCCAATATTCCCAGGCTCCTTTCTCGGTGGCTTGGGTTAATCCCATGCCAATAAGGGCTAACAACAGCATGCCGCACAGCACGCCGAATTGAAGTCTTGTCTGCGGGCTTGGCGTTGCAGCAACGCCAGATTTTCGTTCAACGGAGTTGGTCATGGTCCTTTCCTGTTTCCATTGGGTTGCGGGCATCGCGCGGGACCGGACGCGACGTCTGGTCAAAACGCCGTGAGGAAGAAATATACCATTGCAATGGTTGCTCTATCATCGAGTTGGTTTGCCGCAATCAAGGGGGCGCTTCAACGAGAATGATGGAAGCGTGCGGGCCAATGCGCAACGCCCTAGCTCAATATGCCTGCACAAAACCCTTGCTCAACACGCTGCTTAACCCATGCAAGCCGCTCTGCCGCTGCGTGTCGCGCCGTCCCATTCGAGGAGCGGCCAACTCAGTTAGCTTCACATGGCCGACATGGGCGACTGCGTGAAGTCGCATCGACGCAAGCATAGTGCAGATGCGGCGCGTGACTGACTACGCTGGGCGTCCGTCCGCCGCTCGCGCGTTCTGAATCAATTCCTTGCCGATGGTCCGGAACAGGCGACCTTGGACAGTTGTCAACGCCGCCGTCGAAGCGCTGCGCGGTCCGGGTTGACACGATGGGCGTGCAGCAAGTGGGGGATCACGGGCGGCAGCGCCGTAGGTGGATTGGGGTTACGGTGGCGGGCGCCGCGCAGAACGGTCGCCATGTCAATGAGGTGCGAAGGCGCATGGTCCATCCGAGACTTGACCTGGATCTGAGCCGGGTCCACTTGTGAACTGAAGTTCGGACCGGAGTTCAGCTGCAAGCTTGGTCAAAGGATCCAGCTACCCGTTTCTACTGGCGATGGCGTCACTCATGCGGTTGAGCGGGCATAGCGAGCATCCAGGTTGCCGTCGGCTCAGTTGATAAAGGTGCACGCCGAGCTAAGACCCCGGTACTTTTTTTAACCGCCGGTCCACGCTGACGTCCAACATCCCCGTGCCGTCCATGATAACAAGGCGTTGGTTTCAGGCCTTCGGTTAGCCATATCTGGATTATGGATCGAGGAGTAAAAAACATGTTGCAACGTTGCGTTCGTGGCGGCCAGGTGGACTTTGATCGAACTCAATCCGAGCGGCCTAACGGAGGGTCGGCGATGAAAGGGGCTCTGCTGGCAGCGCTTATCCTGTGGGTGGGCGCCATGAGTGACGCGACCAGACCGGCTGCGGAAGAGTCCACACCGGGGCAAAGCCTGACCGATGTCGATAGGGCGTTAAAGCTCGGAAATACGGATGCTGCTCAGAAGATACTCAAGGCGTTGGCCAAAAAGGACAATCATTTGGCTCAGCTGCGACTGGCGGAGATGTACGAAAACGGCCTGTCAGGCCTGAAGCGAGACCTGGCATTGGCGGTCAAATGGTACCAAAAGGCTGCGGCTTCGGGATTGGTCGCGGCCAAAGCCCGACTGGGTCACATCTATCTTGAAGGCGTCGGAGTGATGCAGGACTTCAAGAAAGCGCGGCAGTTGCTCAACGAGGCCGCCGATGATGGCAGCGCCCAAGCGCAATTCGATCTCGGGCGGATGTGGCAACAAGGCTGGGGCGGCGAGAAAAACGTGCTAATGGCCTACGCGTATTATGAGTTTGCCGCACAGCGAGGCTCAATAGCTGCAAAAAAGGCGCGCGATGCCTTGCTCGCAAAGCTGACGCCGGCCGAGGCGGAAGAAGGCCAGGCGCTTCTCAAGCACTTGAGGCCCGGCATTCTCCAACCCAATCAGACCGGAAAGTCCAACTGACAGTCGCGGATACGCAGCTTTGTCCGTCGCCTCGACCCAAATGGGGTCGAGGACGTTGTCGTCGGTGCGCAATCGTGGCACGGTGGCGGACGCTCGACTCGAAAGCAGCCATATGACCGACCCATCATTCATCCTTGAGATCTTCAGCGACTATGTCTGACCCTGGTGTTATCTCAGTACCGTGCGTATTGAAAAACTGACCCAAACCTTTGACATCGTCGCTCGTTACGTCCATTTCCCGTTGCATCCTGACACCCCCAAGCAGGGGCGGTCGTTGCAGGATCTGTTCGGGGGTGGCGCCGATGCCGTCAAAGCCCGGCACGCCAAGATGGCAACGCTGATGGCGGTGGAGGGACTTCGCTACGCGGAGCGGACCCACACCTACAACAGTCGCCTGGCTCAGGAGCTGGGTAAATGGGCCGATACCCAAGACGGTGGCGTTGCCATCCACGACGCGCTATTTCGCGCCTATTTCGTGGATCGGCGCAATCTTGCGGACCTTGACGTGCTGCTGGACGTGGCCCAGTCGGTAGGCCTCCCGCCCGCGGCCGCCCGCCAGGTGCTGGAGGAACGCAGCTTCAGCGACGCCGTCGACAAAGATTGGGCGCGCTCGCGTCAACTGGGGGTCACGGGTGTTCCCACCTTTGTGGCTGGCCAAGCCGGTGTGGTCGGCGCCCAACCCTTTCATGTGATCGAGCAGCTGTTGATACAAGCGGGCGCCAACAGGCGCAGCTGACCGGCTCGATTACCGAGCTTTGTAACGCTTCGACCGCGTCAGCGGCGGTTGCCAACGACGGTCTTTCGGCCCGCGCCACCGCCGGCCGGCGGTAAGCGCGGAGATCGATCTCAGCGAGGCCGCCGGATGACGTTGGGACGGACACCTGGTGGCGGTCGCTCTCGCCTTTCCGTCCTGTGCAGCAAACAACTATGACGCCGATGAACGGCGCGGCCTGCCAGCCTACTCGGGGGCTGCCGTTGAGGTGGCGCCGGGTGCTCCTGGGACCTGTTGCGTGGACCTCGACCATGACCGACGGGGGCCAGCACCCGCAAGCCCTATTCCGCGCAGGTAGGCTCGCCGAGATGGGTTAAGACGCATTCGCGGCAGATCTCTACGGCAAGGGCGACCGCCCAGCGGAGCTCAAGGCGAACCAAACTGAAAGCGGCATACTCGACAAGGACCGCGAGCAGATGGGTGCGCTCGTTCGCGGCGGCCTGGCCGAAGCCCGAAAGCGTGGAGGCGGTGATGCCGTCGTCATAGAACTCTGCTTCGGCGGCGCAGCGGCCCTAGATCATCGCGCGTTAAATCGGAACCGCAACGCCGATTCCAATTGCGCCGGTTCCGATTTAAGGCGCAAAGATGATCGCTGTTAAAGTGGTGAGCAACTTTCTGCCTTTGATCGGGATCGTTCCAATTCCGATTAAAGGCAGGTTGCTCTAGAGTTAGCGCGCTCTGGCCAGGCGCAAAATGTGAAGGGATATGTGTCATTCCATGGCGGTCTCAAAATGCCGATCGGCCAACGCTATTCCAAAGCGACCGCACTTTTTTCATCGCCCACGGCCGCGCCGATAAAATCATTCCTGCGGTCGACGTAGCAGCCCTGTCCGAAGAACTTGAATGGGCCGGAGTTATGATGATATCGAGGTCTACCCAGGCGCGTCTCACGCATTCACCTTGGTTGGGTCTAATCGTTATAGAGAGCACGCCGACGAGAAATCCTGGAATGCGGTCACCTCGTTCCTGAAAAGCAACCTTGGCGGGCGATAACCGCGAGGCTCGACGAATAACTGACCTATTGTCCTCGTCAAAAGCGTGATCAGGGCCCTGGCTTGCGCTTGGCAACGTCGAGGAGTAACCGCCGGTTTCGGTGAGCGAACCGTGCATTGTACCGGCGGTCTGCTGTGATGGTTCCGTTCGTGAGGGGCGGCGCCGTCGAGGACGCAAAATGGAGCCACCCGATGCGCACAGTATTGCTCACTGGCTTCGAAGCCTTCGGCACCACTCCCATCAACCCGGCAGAGCAGGTGGCACGACATCTGGATGGCAGCGAGGTCGCTGGTGCGAAAATCATCGCGCGAGTCATTCCGAACACATTCTTCACCTGCATCGAGGTGGTGCAGGCTGCCATCGCCGAGCTTCAGCCAAATGTCGTCGTCATGATGGGCGAATATGGTGGCCGAGCCATGATCACGGTGGAGAGGATCGCGCAGAACCTCAACGATGGTGCTCGATACGGCCTCAAAGACAACGACGGAAAACTGCTGCAGGACGTCCTAACGGCAGCCGATGGGCCCGTCGCCTACCGCGCTACCTTGCCGATCAGGGCCATGGTGCGGGCGATGCGCGATGCAGGGATTCCGGCCGATATCTCCGATGCGCCCGGCACCTTTTGCTGCAATCATCTGATGTACGGCATTCTCCATCACATCACCGTCGAACGATTGAATGTTCGGGCAGGATGGGTGCACTTGCCCCATTTGCCGGAGGTCGCCGCCTTGGACCAAAATCTCGGGGCTCCCAGCATGTCCGTCGAGACAGCCTCGATTGGCCTGCGCGTTGCCATTGCTGCCATCGGTGCGCATCCTAAAGACACAGAAGACACCGTCATCTCTCGCCTCCAGATCTGATGCTGTCGCGGGTTCCTGCGATGTGGCACCGCTAGAGCAACCTGCCTTTAATCGGAATCGGAACGATCCCGATTTAAGGCGCGATGATCTAGGGGTCGCAAGTGTCAAAGGCGGGCTTAGGCACGTGCAGTAGGGTCGGTCTAACCCCTTCCGGGTCGCCGGACATCGTGCGCAGCGGGGCTGACGTTCGGCTCGCGCCGTCTTCACGTCGATGGGGGTGGCACGGCTGATCCGCCCAACGCAGACATGAGCAGGTTCTTACCTTCAAAGGAGAACGGCCGGTCTCGATACAACCAGCTGACAAGCAGCTGTTGGATCGGCAGTTCGGATCTCGCCCGGAAGCGCGGGTCGGCTCCGCACTGTTCCGCATTATGCAATCGGTATTGCGATGATATCATAAGCCTCAGGCTCAGTTCGCTGCTCACTTGGCCCGATCGGTCGATCCCGTCGGTTTCACGCGCCTGCGGTTGGCGCTCAGCCCCGTCGGGACTACCGGATGGGCCTGCTCGCACTCCCGGTTTACGCTGGGAATGTCGGTTCAGGCCGGGCTCCCTGGCCATCTGATGGGCGATGGGGTAAACAAGAGTCACATGTGAATTCGAGAACAGCAGAGCACGCAATGCCGATCTATAAAGCTCAAGATATGCAGGCGACCCCAGACGTCATCAACCCGAATGTCACGATGCTTCAGTTTGGGGGGGAACTCATTAAGGTTGGCATCGTCACCTACAGGGCTGGCGAAGGACCGCCGCCACACTATCACCCAAATGACGAGCAGTGGATCTACGTGCTCGAGGGACGCGCCGCGCATCTGCTTGACGACGACGTCATCACCATCGGCCCCGGAGATCTGGTCCATATTCCAAGGAACGCTGTCCACGGCCTGCGGGTGCTCGAAGGCCCGCTCCGCTTCTTCAGCTGCAAAAGTCCGGCAGGGTCAGGAAAGCTGAGCGAGGATTATACCGACGTGCCCAACGTGGCCGAGCTCCAGCGGCGCCTCGCCGAGGCGTCCTAGTGGATTACAGCTGAGATGTAAAGGGTGTGCCGATTGCGGCTTTCAGCTTCCATGCTCTACCCGGACGCCTCTGATCGCTTGCGCACCGGTAGGTGGATAGTCGATCAGTTAGACACTAAAAGTCGCTCAGCTAGTGTGCAAGGACGGCGATGGGGCGCTGGCGAGCGTTCTTAAACGTGCACTGGTACGTGTGACCTGCGGTCCGTCCGAGCCAAACGTGTACGTCAGGAGGTAGAATTTCCGTTTGCGGAGATGACGGCGAAAGTGCGAGCGTATCCGCTGATGTGCGGTGGTGGCCTGCGTCGTTACCTTGACCGGGCCTCCGCCGGCGCAGCGTGGCTGGCAGATCCGTTGCATCAGCCATTTTGCTGGTATTCGGGAGATTGAGACCAACGCGCAGTGCAGGCGTCGCGACGTTTAAGAGCAACGTGCAGTAGAAGCAATTCTGAGCGTCAACTTTGATTGGTGTCAATATTTGCAGGATTGGATGGGCACGGTGGCGCACACCGAGCCGGGGTGCCGAATAAATATATGATGAATTTATATTATTCGGACGGTAAGGTGGATGATCCGGTCAAGGCTCAATGCTTTGAGCCTGTGGGATTTCGCGCAGCGCGGTATCGTTACCGGAGTCGGAGTTGAGACGGAGAGATGGTCCCGTCTTGGCAGCAAACTAAAACTGGCAAGGGAAGAAACGAACATGAAAAGGAAACTTCAGTTTTTGCCTGGCGGAATTCTCGCCGCGGTCGCGGCCGCGTTGATGACGATAACGGCCGGCGGCGCCAGCGCGGAATACCCTGATAAGCCTATCACGTTCATCGTTCCTTACTCTCCAGGCGGCGGATCCGATCAGCAGGCGCGCAGGCTTCAGCCCGGTCTTGAAAAGGCTCTCGGCGTCAAAATCCGCATCGTTTATAAGACGGGCGGCGGCGGCGCGGTCGGTTTCAACGAACTTTGGCGCTCTAAGCCGGATGGCTATACGATCAGTAACGTGGTCGTGCCCAACATCGTGATCACATCGAAAGGCAAAGACGTTGGCTTCAAGCCTGCTGAATTTGCCTATATCGGGATGACTGCAAGGGCATTGGGCGCCCTCATGGTTCCCAAAGGCAGCAAGTACGACAGCCTAGACAAGTTCGTTGCCGCTGCAAAAGCGAATCCGGGTAAGTTGACGGTCGCCGGGGTTGGTAGTACGGGCGCCGCGAATTTTGCTGAGCTCGCCAAACTGCTCGGGATCAAAACCACCTACGTGCCGGTCTCGGGAGGGGTCGGGAAGATGATGCCGATGCTGCAGGGCAAGCACGTCGACGCCGGAATGACGGCGTCCTCACACGCCGTCAGACATCGCGCAACGGTGGATACGCTCGTCATTGCTGGGCCGAAAGCTTCAGGCGCGCTGCCAGGCGTTCCGAATGAACCGGGCTGGACCTATACGACCACCTGGGGCGTGATGGCGCCTCCCGGGACACCGGCAGACCGCGTTGCGATCCTCAATGCCGCTCTAAACAAGGCGACTGCCGACCCAAAAGTGCGGGATATGGTGATAAAGAACGGTTTATCGCCCATGCGTCAGACCCCGGCGGAAGCCAAAGCGTACGTCGAAGCCGCGGTCAAAAAATTCGCTAAATAGAAAGTCTTGCGGTAACTGGATGCCCTCGCATCGGCATGCATGATGCCAGGGCATCCCGTTTGCGTGGGCGAGGCATCGATGATCTCTCCGGTATTCTTGATACCGTCCTGAAGCAAGAGCCGGCGCTGTTTGAAGCTGGCCGGATTACAAATGCGGTATCGGTTGTAGGGGTGTTTCAGTGATTGAAGGTCTACTGCTGACGCTTACGCCGTCCCACCTGTTTTGGATTACCGTTGGGGTCACGATTGGCATGGTGGTCGGCACGCTGCCCGGTCTGACTGCCACGATGGGCACGGCCTTGTTGGTCCCCTTCACATTCGCACTTCCACCTGGCGCCGGCGTCGCCATGTTGGGTGGCCTTTATGTCTGCGCGATGTTTTCTGACGCCATACCGGCGGTGCTCGTGAATACGCCGGGAACGCCGGCGGCGATGGCCACCGCCTTCGACGGACACCCCATGGTGCAACAGGGACGCGGACAAGAAGCTATCGTCGGCGCCTGCTTCAGTTCCGCGTTCGGGACATTGTTCGGCGCCGCATGTTATCTGCTGCTCGCCTGGCCGATGATCACGATCGCACTCAAATTCGGCCCGTCCGAGTTCTTTTGGCTTGGGGTCTTCGCACTGACGATCATTGGCAGTTTGGCGGGCGGCTCGATTTTGAAGGGACTGGCCGGTGGCGCGATTGGGCTGCTGATCAGTTCGGTTGGGATCAGTCACGGCAATGAGATAGCACGGTTCACCTTCGGAATACCCGAACTGCGAGGCGGCGTATCCCTGGTTGCCGGGCTGATCGGCATCTTTGCCGTACCGCAGGTCCTTTCAATGGTTACCCAGTTGCGAAAAAAAGAGTTCATCGCCGAGTACAAGCCCAAGGGTGGTGAAACCCTGAAGACGATTAAGAAGGTGCTCGCGCATCCGGTGCACGTCGTTCGCTCTGCATTTATCGGCGCGTTCATTGGCATTCTGCCTGGCGCGGGTAGCCCGATCGCCGCCTTGGTCTCATACAACGAAGCAGTACGCTGGAGTAAGGATAAGGCCGGCTTTGGCAAGGGAGATCTGCGTGGCGTGACCGCATCGGAGATCGCCAATAACGCCGCGGCTCCGGCGGCGATGATCCCGTTAGTCACATTGGGTGTTCCGGGCTCATCGCCTGCGGCAGTGATTGCCGGCGCACTGATGCTACGCGGCTTGAACCCCGGCCCCGAATTGTTCCAGAGCGACGGAACGCTGGTGTTTTCTTTTGGATGGTCGCTGCTGTTGGCAGGGATCGTGACCTTTATTCTTGGTAGCGTGTTCGCACCATTTCTGGTTCGAATCATCCGAATACCATTGCGGTTGCTGGCCCCTCTGATCATGTTGCTGGCCGTGATCGGTGCCTACGCGATCCGCAATAATATCTTCGACGTGTATATCATGCTTGGGCTTGGCGTGTTTGTTTTTCTTATGATGCGGCTAGGCTTCCACCCCGGGCCGATCGGGCTCGGCCTAATTTTAGGGCCCATCATTGAACCTTCCTTGGTTCAGGCAATGTATATAGCTGATGCGACATCGGTCGGTAGGGTATTCTTCACTGGTACAGTCAACATAATACTCATTACATTGACGGTTCTGTCTGTTGCCTTTGTCGTATGGACGCGCGTGCGGGATCGGGCACAGGAACGTGCGGGCGCAGCTGTTGGGGGACAGTCGCTGGACTTTGATAAGACTGAGTAGGAAGCTACATGCAACGATTATTGGACCGCGACCTGCTGACCGCGCTGGTCCTCTTCTCCATCAGTGCCGTATTCTCGGTCGGCTCAAGCGCTGATGCGAAGGACTGGGTATTCCCGCTTCTGGCCAACTACATCATTCTTGCCGTCGCGGTGATTCTGCTCGCGCGCGTTGTTTTCACAGCTGTCGTGAAGCGCGCCTCCGACTTCATTCGGCTTACCCCAGAAGATCGGATCGTCTCCATTGACGTGACCATCTTTTTATTGATCATGCTCGCCTATATGTTGGTGATGTACGGCCTCGGGTTCTGGTTATCCAGCCTGCTCATGTTGTCGGCGGCATCAATCTATCTCACGCTCGACAGAACCCGCCGCAACATCGGGCTGGCCATCGTCGTGCCAGTGGCGTTTTGCGCCGTGGCTTATTTCGTGTTCCGCCATGTGTTTTTTGTGCCGTTGCCGAGCGCGACCTGGTGGGCGGGCGTGGGATGACCCTCGCCGTTACGCGGACACCGGTGAGGGGCTCGCGGAGGCGTTCGCCCTTTTGCGCTGAACTCTGCTAAACTGCTACCAGTCGCGACTGTCAATAACGAACGGAATTCGACGATGTCCAGAAAGAATAGCCACGCGCCGCGGCTCGCTGAGATTGACCTCAGCGTTAAACTATCCACCAAAACCTACGAAAAGAAGCTAGAATCTTTGCAGCGAAAATTGATGCAGATCCAGCAGGCCTATCTCTTACACGGCCATTCAGCTGCCATCGTGTTCGAAGGGTGGGATGCGGCTGGAAAGGGCGGAACAATTCGGCGTATCTCGGCCGCGTTCGATCCACGCAGCTTCAAGGTGTGGCCGATTGGTGCGCCGCGCCCCTACTACCTCGACCGGCATTTTCTACTGCGCTTCATGGAACGCTTGCCACCACGTGGTGCCATCACCGCCTTTGATCGTTCATGGTACGGCCGTGTTTTGGTCGAACGCGTCGAACAGCTCACACCAAAAGAACGTTGGCGGGCCGGTTATCGCGAGATTGTTGACTTCGAGCGGTTGATACTCGACGATGGTACAAGGCTCGTAAAGCTGTTTTTTCATATCTCACAAGAGGAGCAATTGGCACGCTTCGAGGATCGGCTGAGGGACCCGCTCAAGAGATGGAAACTGACTTTCGAGGACTTTCGGAATCGGGGCAAATGGGACGCATATAGCGAAGCAATCGACGAGATGTTTGAGAAGACGTCGACAGAGGCCGCGCCGTGGACAGTCATTCCAGCCAACAGCAAGAAGTTCGCGCGAATAGCGGCCATGCAGGCTGTGGTCAATTGCCTGGGTAAGGACGTCGACCTGTCGCCGCCCCCGATCGGACCCGAGGTGCTGGCTGCCGCACGGCAACACCTAAATATCACCTCGGAGCTGGTCGACAGCCTATCTGGGCGGACGGAGTGAGAGCGCCTGTTGGCGAGGCTGGCAACGTTTCTTGCCTTGACCGCCTGCACGCTCAGCCTCGACGCCAAGACCCAACTTGCACGAAACAACGCTGCTTCATAACCGACGACGATCCACAGTTACCTAGAGCAACCTGCCTTTGATCGGAATCGGAACGATCCCGATCAAAGGCAGGTTGCTCTACACTTTAAGAGCGATCATCTTTGCGCCTTAAATCGGAACCGGCGCAATTGGAATCGGCGTTGCGGTTCCGATTTAAGGCGCGATGATCTAACGTCGAAATTTTAGACAGCCAAACGGAGCCACGTCTTTAGCCTGTCTTCAGTTGCCGACTCACTTTTCGTCTCGCTGACTGCGGCGCTTCCGCTTGGTTGGCGCGCAATCGCGAAAGCGTTCTGCATATGTGATCGTATGCGCCATTAGATTGCCGTAGGTCACATTGAGACCTTTCGCAGTCACGCACAGCCCATCTGCTCCAACCAAACGATTGATACCGCGGGACCAGCGGGCCGTCCGTGTGAGCGTGAGGCGGCTTTCCACCTCAGGGTCCACATCGAGCACCATGAATTTCTGACCACTCACCTGCCAGGTCGAGATATTTCGGACAGCATGCCACGGAATGAAGTCGGCGGCCACGCGGGTATCGCGGATCCCTTCCGGGCACAGCGTAACAATGGGGCCACGTGTAGAAACTAGACGTGATATGGCGACTAGAACATTCGCTCCAAAGAATATAAAGCCGACCCAGCCGACGAGCTGAGCAAAGCTGCCAGGCTGAATGTTGGGTAGCAGCGGCACCGCCAGGGCGGCGCTGCCTGCCATCATCACCACACCCAACATAATCAGGCCGACCAACGCCCAAGGCGCCGAAGAAAATTCGAGACGATCCATGCCACGCCTTCCTGCTTGTGGCTCAGCGGACACAAGAGCCAGCTCAGCCATCACATGAGAGGGGGTTCACCGATGATTGCTGGATGGTGAGCATCCGCCCGGCCGAACAATCAAAAAAAGGCAAGCCTAAACTGTTTTGTTGAGCAGCAGAGCTGCGGCATCAACGAAGACGCGATGCAGTTTGATCGAGGGGCCCGGAGCCGCCCCCGTCTTTGCGGCTGCCGCCCCCGTCTTTCCGGCTGTCGCCAGTGGTGCAAAACCGGCCCAATCAGCGTTCCAATCTTGACTCACCCTGTTTGCCCGGTGGCATGGAGGGAGGGACGCCATGTTGACCGGGGAAGACGCGATGGATAGTCGCGTTTTGTGGCGTCAGGGTTTGAGCATTGATGAGATCGTTCGGCGCACAGGCAAGTCACGCAACACCGTGCGCCGGCATATTCGATCCGAGACGGCGGAACCGGCTGACGGGCCGCGACCGTCAAGGCCGAGCGCTGTGACAGATACCTGTTGACGTGGATAACAAGCGGTACGGCTCCAATACACGCGTTCGCCGGAGACGGTATTGGCGTAGCACATGGTACAAGTCAGGCGAAGTCGCCGGCTGCGGCTACAGCTGAAATTGTTGTCATAGGTGGCAGACCAGGCGGCTTTGCTGCTGCCCTGCTGGCCGCGCGGATGGGCTGCAGGGCCATACATGTTGAGAAATTCGACATGCCAGGTGGCGTACATGCGTCTGGCCTGCAGGGGGGCGGCAATCCCCGGTGTCGGCGGCATCATGCTGAACTGATGCAACGCTTCGACGTCGCGGGATATGTATACCGTGCCGCCGAGAATACACACCCAGACTGGGCTGGAAATCCACCTTCCCATTACGAACGAATGATGCAGCCAGGCGCCAGCTTTATTCGTGCCAGTTTCAATCCAGAAGGTGCTGGCTGTGTCATGGCGGAGATGCTCGATGAGGTCGGCGTCGACGTATGCTATGGAACGCGCTTTGCCGATGTACTCGTTGAGAAAAGCGGAGGGAGCGACGGAGCGCTTCAGGCAGTCGTTGTCGAGGCGGCTTCTGGACGTCAAGCCATCACGGCACAAGCCTTCATCGATGGTTCCGGGACAGCGGACGTGGTAGCGCGCGGGGGCGCCATATGTGCCCGGAGGTGGCGGTCAGCCGAAGGGGCGCACTGGGACGGTGTTAATCGCCCGATCCCGGGTGGCCTACTATCGATCATGAGCGGCATGGACTTTGCCCAGACTGCCCGCTACCAACGATCTGCGAGCGATCCTCAGCTCGCCTTGTTGATCGCTGAAGCTTCTGCGGCGGGAGATCTTCCACCGGGCCTAAATCGGCCAAGGAAGGGCAGCAACAACGTATACGGTGAACATTACATTGGTTACCCGATGCTCGATACGAGTCCCATGCTGAGCGACGACACCTACATCATTCGGCAGAATGTTGCTTATGAAGGGGCGCTTCATATGGATGACAGCGCCGCAGATCATTCTCGTGCCACGTCCGCGCTGCGCAGGTTCGTTGATGCGGAGGCGCGGGTTTTGAGGAAATGCGTGCCTGGCTTTGAAAATGCCTTACGACGCAATGTCGGTCGCTATGTCGGCATTAGAGACGGTCGCCATCTGATGGGCGAGCATGTGTTCTCGCGTGCTGACGCACGTAGCAGTCGCCAATTCCATGTTGCTGTGACCCCGCCCATGACGAAGACGTTGTTTTGGGACAGCCTCAAGAAATACACCTTTCAGATTCCGTGACGCTGCGTCGTGCCAAAAGGCATCGACAACCTCGTCCTATGTGGCGGGTCGTTATCTTTCGAGCACAAAACGATTGTTGTGGTCATGCGCAATTTTCCCTGGTGTGTTCAAACGGGCGAAATTGCTGGATATGGCCTAGCGCGCAGCGTAAAGAAGAAGCCTCCCAAGGTGCTTGAGTGGGCTAGGCCATACATTTGATCGTTCAGGCCCAGATTGAGAAAGGAGCGGTCGGCGGCAATGGATACCGTCTCCGGCAAGTCAAGCCAGAGCGCTCGCCCATTTCCACGATCGTGAGCAGTAGGCGAACGTGATGCCAGCTAGTACCCGCGAAATTGGAACGCGTAACGGCAAGCGGCCTAACCTTCGCGCCAGCCTATTTGGGCCGCCTGCAATCGATTGCGACGTTCATATCGCCGTGCCGTCTGTCCGCACCATCTTGCCCTACCTCGACGACTATTGGCAGCAGCAGTTCCTGAGCCGCGGCATCGATCGCATCAGCTGGAACATGACGTCCGAGCCTGCCTACGCGCCCATTAACGCGAGGCCTGACTGGCGGCCTACCGATGGCGGCAAGCCAGGTACCGACCTGGCTCTCCTTCAGACCGAGGCGCTCGACGTGTTTGGCAGCGCGGCGGCCATCGCCAACTGCATCTGGGGCGGGCAGGTGCTGCCCAGCGAGGACATGTCCGCCGTCGTGTGCCGCGCTGTCAACGACTGGATCGCGGCCGAGTGGCTGGATCGCGAGCCTCGCCTGCGTGCATCGATCGTGGTCCCATTGAACGCTCCTGAGCTAGCGGGCGAGGAGATCGAGCGCCGTGCTGCAGACCGACGCTTTGTCCAGGTCCTGCTGCTGGCCGCACAGGAGCTGCCTCTGGGCCGACGGCAAAACTGGCCGATCTATGCTGCGGCCGAGCGCCATGGCATTGCAATCGGTGTCCACGCCGGCTCGACCTATCATCATCCACCGATCGCGGGATGGGCCTCAACGTATCTGGAGGATTATGTAGCCAATGCCTTTGCGTTCGAGTCGGCGTTGCTCAGCTTGGTGTCGGAAGGTGTTTTCGCGAAGTTTCCAGCGCTGCAGGTCGTGTTCTCTGAGTCCGGCGTGACTTGGCTTCCGGCTGCGCTGTGGCGGTTCAACAAGACCTGGCGCGGCGTGCGCTCCGAGATACCTTGGGTGAAGCAGGCGCCATCCGAAATCGTACGGGAAAATGTGCGGCTCACCCTGCAACCGTTCGATGCGCCAGCGGATGAGGGCGGTGCACGGTGTGTGTTGGAGCGTTTGGTTGAGCAGTTGGACTCGGAGCGAACCCTGTTATTCTCGACGGACTTCCCGCACTGGCATTTCGAGGGGCGCGATGCGCTTCCGGTGGTAGCCGACAGCCCGCTTGGCCAGCGCATCTTGTATGAGAATGCCATGGAGACTTACTCCAGGCTGGCCGACTCGCTAACAGCCTAAAGCGCTTGGAGCCTTATATGACGACGATTACGGAACCTAAATCCGAAGCGGGAACCTCGGCCAAGCAGGCGGCAAGGCAAGGCGTGGTCGATTGCGACATCCACCCGCAATTTGCCAGGCGCGACGAGATCCTACCATTTTTGCCACGACGCTGGCGCGACTACATCGCTCAGTTCGGCGGTCACTATCGCCAGCCTCTCGCCGATACGCTGTCCCATCCGCGCATCAACCCAGAGGTTTCGCGGCGCGATGCCTGGCCTCCGACCGGTGGTCCGCCCGGTTCGGATCTGCAGTTCATGCGTGAGCAATTGCTCGACGCCTACAATCTCGCCTGGGGTATCTTGATGCCGCTCAATCGAGGGCCGGGCAACCAGCGCAATCTAGAATACGGCGCGGCGCTGGCACGCGCAGTTAATGACTGGCAAATCGCCTACTGGGTGGAGCGGGAGCCGCGACTCAAAGCTTCCATCGTGGTGACGCAGGAAGACACGGACGCAGCCATTGCGGAGATCGAGGCTCGCGCCGGCGACCAGCGTTTCGTCCAAGTGATGATGCCGCCCCGCAGCCTGGAGCCTCTAGGCCGTCGCCGTTATTGGCCGATCTACGAGGCCGCGATTGCTGCCGGCCGACCGGTGGCTCTGCACGTCGGCGGCATCAACGGCTATCCCTCCACCGGCGGCGGTTGGCCATCCTACTACATTGAAGAGCAGCACTCCAACGTACAGGGCATGCAAGGGCTGGTGACGTCGCTGGTCATCGAGGGCGTGTTCGAGCGTTATCCGGCACTTCGCGTCGTTTTGGTGGAGGGCGGCATCGCCTGGGCGCGCTCGCTGATGTGGCGGCTCGACAAGCACTGGCGGCGGCTGAAATCCGAAGCGCCACATTTGCGGCGGCTGCCCTCCGAGTACATACGTTCCAACATCTATTATACGACGCAGCCGCTTGATGAGCCCGACTGCGACGCTGATCTGTTGGAGGCCTACGAAGCGGTGGGGCTCGATCGCGTGATGTACTCGAGCGATTACCCGCACTGGGATATGGACGAACCGGCATTTGTGCTGTCCAAGCTCAGGATCAGCGATGCCGATCGCACGCGCATCATGGGCGGTAACGCCAAGGAACTCTACGGACTACCATGAGCCGAACACGACATGTCGTTGCGCGCATTACCGATGTGGCGCCTGGCACAGCAAAGCGGGTATTGGCCGCCGGCCGGGATATCGCGCTTTTTAATGTCGGCGGTACCTACTATGCGCTCGCCGACCGATGCCCGCACCAGGCGGGGTCTCTGTGCAAAGGCAGCATTGTCGGACTAGCAGAGGCCGACGCGCCGGGACAATACCGCCTTTCCCGGCCGGGCGAATTTGTTAAATGCCCTTGGCACGGCTGGGAGTTCGATATTCGAACCGGCCAGTCCTATTGCGATCCAGCGACCACGCGAGCGCGGGCCTTTGATGTCAGCGTTGCGAAGGGGGCTGCCCTGATGGAGGGCCCATACGTGGCCGAGCGCTTCGATGTGATCGTCGAGGACGACTACGTGGTGATCGAAATCTGACATGCGTTTGCATTTTCAGTCCTCACTCCATCGTGTGCACAAGAAACAGCGCGATGGAGGGGAAGGCCACAAGTAGCGTAAGGCGGACAACATCTGCAGTAATGAAAGGAAGCGTACCTTTGTAGATATTCACGAGGCCGATTTCGGGCGCCATCTTGTTCATGACAAAGCAGATCATGCCGATCGGCGGAGAAATGAGACCTATTTCGACTGTGGTGACGACAATCACACCAAACCAGATGGGATCAAATCCGAGATCGATGATGACCGGATAGAAGATAGGGATCGTCAGCAGGACCACTGCTAGGCCATCTACGAACATTCCTGCGAGTATGTAAAAGATTAGAATAACGACAACGATACCGACCGGTGTCAGCGGCAGGGCCGACAAGCCCTCGGCCAGAAGCTGCGAGGTCTGTGTTACTGCAAGGAAATACTGAAATAGAAACGCAGCGATGAGAATAAAAAATATTGCAGCCGACGTCCGTAAAGAATCCACCAGCGCGTCGACAACCAGGCGAAAGTTGAGGCGCCGCCTGGCAAAGCCAATGATCAGGGCCCCCAAGACGCCTAGACCTGCAGCCTCCGTGACCGTGACGAAGCCGCCATAGATGCCGCCCAACACGAGCGCAAACAACAGCAGCACCGCCCAAATGTCGCGCAGGCTTTCTATGCGCTCCTGCCAGCTTGAACGTTCACTTCGCGGCATCCAGCCTTTCTTTGTGTGGTATACAATTTGAATGGCAATGCAATAAAGAGTGATCGACAATAGGCCGGGGAATATTCCGGCAACAAACAAAGAGGCAATATCCGTTTCTGTTATAATTGCGTACAGGATGAACATCACGGATGGCGGAATCATGATGCCCAGCGTGCCGCCCGAGGCGATGACGCCTGCCGAGAAACCGGAGTGATACCCTGCACGCTTCATCTCTGGTAGCGCGACTTGCGTCATTGTCGCTGCCGTTGCAATGGACGAGCCGTTAATTGCAGCGAAACCGCCGCAAGCAAGCACCGTCGACATCGCCATGCCGCCTGGCAGGTGACCGAACCACGCCTTTGCCGCGCGGAACAATTCCCGGCTCATGCCGGTCACGCTGACCAGCGTGCCCATCAGAATGAACATGGGAATAACGCTGAAGCCGAAGTTCGTCACGGTCCGAATGGGGGAATCAATCATAATCCCCAGGGCGGGCTCAAAGCCCACCAAGTACCAGAACCCGACAAACGCGACGCTGCCGAGGCAAACCGCAATGGGCACACGCATCAGCATCAACGCTAGGACGGCCGAGCACCCGAGAATGGCAACAAGTGTCCTGTCATCCATGCGCCTAGAACTCCTGCGAGCGAGCTTGGCGATGTTGGAAAACCACTTGCCACCAGCGGATCGCCGCCATTAGGACGGCGACCACGATTCCGACGGAAGCGAACACGTATCCGATCCAAAGCGGTATCAGCAATTCGTCAGAGACTTCTCCGGCCTCCATAATGTCGAAGACTTTGAACGTAATGGCGTAACTGAAAACGGTAAGAAACAAGAGGTTGAGCGTATAGGCGACAAGATCAAAGAACCGTCTCATGCCAGCGCCGGAGAACGAATACAGGATGTCGACGGTGATGTGGCGGTCGGCATAAGTCGCCGTGGCGATTCCCCAGCAAATGGCGATGCCTTGCACCATTTGGCCCAATACGAAACCGTCGGGAATGTGGGTATTGAACACGTAGCGCAGGATGGCTTCAGTGAAGGTGATGATTGCCAGACAGCCAATGAAGTAGCCGGCCGACTTCTCCACAACGGTGATAAACGTATTCACCTTGCCCTGTCCGTCGTGTCGCTGATTTAGGATGGCTCCGGCCATCGGCATTTTCTAGTGTCGCCGGAAACGAAACCTAAAGGCTCCGGCCGGCGGCGCATAGATCATGCCATAGCGGAGTGTCGGTCACGCACGCGAATCCGTTACCGCTGGTCGTCCGTTGTGACAAGTCCGAACGCTGATCGACAGGTTCGGACTTGTCGGTTCCGTCCTGCGCACTATTCGGCCAGGGCGCCTTCCTTTTTCAGCTCGGCCACCAGCTCATTCCGGATCGCATCTGGATCGTTGCCGGTCTTTTTGACGGCTACTCGCCATGCGTCGACAACAGGCTTGGCCGCGGCCCGCCACTGATTCAGTTCTGCTTTGCCAATCTTATTAATAGTGTGGCCCTTATCGGCGACGATTTTTGCCTTGAGCTCTCGCTCCTGCTGGGCCCAGTGCCGGTAGATCCTTTGCGACCATTCAGGTGTGCAAACGCTGTCGACGGCCTTCTTTTGCGTTTCCGACATGCTGTCGTAAAGTTTCTTGTTGATGCCGTGTACGAATGTAACGATGTAGAGCGGCGCATCAAGGTGCTGCTTGACCACTTTGCCGAAGCTGAACGTGATATTGCCGCCCCAGGGCACTGTTATCGCATCGGTAATCCCGCGCTTGAGCGTTTCGTAGGCCTCCATGATCGGCACTTGAACCGAGTTGCCACCCATCGATGTCACGTATTTCGCGATCGTCTGATTGGCGGTTCTCACCTTCAGACCCTTGACGTCCGCCGGTGTCCGGATCGCCTTCTTGGAGTGGAACGTGCCCGGCTCGTGCGGGAACACATGACAAATATAAAGATCCGGCATCTCTTTGGCAGCATATTTCTTGTACCAGCGGTGCAGCGCGGGTGCCGACTTAAATCCATCGCTTACCGTGAAAGGCAGATCGGCCGTCTGGATGATTGGAAAGCGTCCGGGCGTATATCCCGGATTGATCAATCCGAAGTCGGCAATGCCACGCTTGACCATGTCGTAGTGATCTCGACCCGAGCCGAGCTGGCTTGAAGGAAACAAGGTCACCGTAATGGTTCCGTTCGACGCCTCCTTAATTGCTTCAGCCCATTCCTTGTAGCCGGGTGTCAGTTTGTGTTTCGGTGGGACCCAATAGCTCAGCTTGAGATTGATGCTTTTATCCGCAGCCACGGCGACAGCCGTTGTGAGCGCCATCGCGATAGCGGCAGCACCAAGAAACATCAACTTTTTCATGTTCTTCCTCCCTGTGTCTTGGTCCCTGTGTCTTGGTCCCTGTGTCTTGGTCCCTGTGTCTTGGTTCCTGTGTCTTGGTTCCTGTGTCTTGGTCGTGAGCATCTGCTAACGTCCAGTCGGCAGTTGGACGATAGCAACGCCGGATGGCCCATATCATTAGGTCCGAGCTGGAAGGGGGTGTCAAGCCGCGAAACGGGCGTCACAGCGAGGGACCGGTTTCACATCGGCAGACTGACGCGGTGGCTGTTGGTCACCACGGTGATCTGCCAGGTACGAAGTTGCAGGAACAGGTTGCGTGTTCTACGCTTCAGGATCTGTAGACCGATGGCCTGGGAGCAAGTGGCGAGGTGCCACCCATTGCTGCAAATCCCGGTGGGGCAGGACGGTGAATTTGCTGAAATGACCAACAAGCGGCGCTAACGAACTGCGCGGGCGACGAAGTCTGAAGGTTGCAACCGATGCTGGCCCACATTCACGACCAGTTTATTCATCCTTACGCAAGAATGGACGTGGGCACGCTGATACGAGACCGAGCCCGCGTCTGGGGCGATAAGCCGTTCCTAATTTGGGAGCCGTTTGAAGTCCAAAATGCCGAGATCTGGAGTTGGGTGCGGTTCGAGCATGACGTCGCGCGGCTTGCCGCCGGACTGCGCGCGCGCGGCATCCGGGCTGGTGACAAAGTCTTGGTCCATATGGACAATTGCCCTGAAGCATTACTGGCCAGGTTCGCCTGCTGCTGGATAGGTGCGGTCGCGGTTCTCACCAACTCCGTGCTGGCGGGTCCTGAGCTCGTTCACCCGGTTGAAATTTGCGCAGCACGCGCGGCCGTTACGCAGCCGAAATTGGCCGCTGCCATCCGCCAACATTGTCCGCAACTGGAATGGATTGCTGTTACTGCTACCGATGCAGGTGACACACCCGCGCCAGGCACGGCCGCGGCACCTTCAGAGCGATTTGAGTCGCTGTTTGCGGCAGAGCCTGCACCGGCGCGGTTGCCGAATCCGAACGATCCTGCGTTGATCATGTTTACGACCGGAACAACGTCCCGGCCCAAGGCGGTGCTGTGGACACATGGCAATGTCTTGTGGGGCGGCCAGATGAGCGCCATGCATCAGGCCATCCGCAACGACGATGTCTATCTGGTCTTTCTTCCGATCTATCACGTGGTTGGATTTTCCTGGGCCTTTCTAGCGGCGATGTGGGCAGGTGCCAGCGTCGCGCTGCAGCCCAGGTTTTCCGGCAGCAGGTTCTGGCCCACAGCGCTAAAACACAAGTGCACGTTGACCGTCCAGGTTCACTTCACAGCTGGGGTGCTGGCTAAGCAAGACATACCCCGGCATCATTTCCGTCAGTTCGAAACGGGTATCTTCATGCCGTCGCTCGCACGGATCTTCGGGGTCCGGGAGGTTAGCGGCTGGGGCATGACGGAAATGGTGTCGCAACCGATCACCGGGGACCCGTGGTGCACCCAAGCCGATAAGTCGATTGGTCGGCCGGCGCCTGGCTACGGCGTGGTGATCGAGGACGACAATCGCAATCCTGTGCAACCGGGCGAAACCGGTCATTTGAAGATCCTAGGCCGGCGCGGGCTCAGCATTTTCGCTGAGTACTACGGCAATGAGAAAGCAACTCGCAATGCATTTGACGAGCGTGGCTTGTTCGATCCTGGCGACCGGGTGATCCTGCATGAGGATGGCTGCATTGAATTTGCCGATCGAACGAAAGATGTGATGAAGGTAGGCGGCGAAAGCGTCTCTGGCAGCGAAGTTGAAAGCGCAGTTAAATCTGCAGGCGGCGTACGCGAGGCAGCTGTTGTAGGCCGCGATGATGCGGCGTGGGGCGAAGTGCCTATAGCATTCGTTGAGCTGGACGATCCAAGCGCCGATCCCATCGCAACGAGGGAGCGCATCGTTGATCACTGCCGCAACTGTCTGGCAAAATTCAAGGTACCGCAGGACGTGATCATTGTGGACGAGTTGCCGCGCGTCGGTTTTGGTAAACTGGCGAAGGTCAAGATTCGCGAGATGGCAGCAGCCATGACAATCCGGGACGAGACGTCGTGAGCGGTCGGCGTGAAGCCCGGCGCGGCCGCGAACCAATAGCGTTCTATTTCGACCTGATTTCGCCGTTCGGGTATCTCGCTTCAACGCAGATCGAAAAAGTCGCCGCGCGCCACAGGCGAACGACGGACTGGCGGCCGGTGCTGCTTGGGGTTTCGGTGCTGAAGGTCATGGGCATGAAGCCGCTGGCAAGTTATCCGCTGAAAGGTCCATACCTGCAACACGATATGCAGCGTCTCGCAAAACTCTATAATGTTCCGTTTCAGCGCCACGGCATCAAAGGTCACAGCTCACTCAATTCCATGCGCGCGTTCGTTTGGCTGAAGCAGACAGCGCCGTGCCAGGCCGTCGACTTTGCCAGAGCCATCTATGCCCGGTTGTGGGTTGAGGGAAAGGATATCACACCGCCAGAGGCGTGTGCCGAGGTGGCCCGGGCGGTCGGTGTCGATGCTGATGCCATGCGCGCGGCGATCGCCAGTGACGACGTCAAGCGGGAACTCGCGCGACAAGTGGACGATGCCATTGCGCTGGGGGTATTTGGCGTGCCGTTCTTTATCGCAGATGGAGAGAAATTCTTCGGTAACGACCATATCTGGATGATGGAACACTGGCTCGAATACGGTGCGTGGTCGCAGACTAATGAGAAAACAATCGCCAAGCCTTCTCGTTTAGAATGAGCCGGCGTAGCTCGCAAATCTTGTTTTGTCTCAAGTTCGGCCGACGACTTGCTACCGTGCCGCGCAACGGCGGACCGGGCCGGTCAGTTTGCAGAAGACCTTGTTACAGCGCGTCAACCGCTTGACGAAACAGTGGCGCAAGTCGAACCCATCGTCATTGAAAGCCAGGGCGGACATGTGGTATACGCCACGACCCTGGCGCCCTCGCGCAAACAGTTAAGAGCGCTTAAGCGCAAGATCCCGCAACTGGAGGCCTGGTGGCACCATGAGTTCGGATACCCCCTCGAGCAAATCACCGCCGGTGAGCTCGCCCACCTCCGACAGGCCGGATCGTTTGACGCCATCCGAGATCGAGTGGCTGCGGCAAAACGCGCGGGAGGCCGAGAAGGCAATGAAGGAGATTCGGGCCCGTCTGCAGCGCGAGGAGGCGGAGGCCCAGGCCAAGGCGGACGCGGAGCAAGCGGCCGCGGCCAAGACGGACGCAGACCAGGCGGACGCGGACCCGGAGACCCCGACCCAGACCTGATGTTCGCGCTCGCCGATCGGCAAACCGGTCGGTCGATGCGACGAGCGCTGGACAGCTTTGGCTTTTATTCGCATGCGCTGGAAGCGGCGCGCGGGCTCAAGCAGGCCAAGGGCGCGCCGGAGCAGATGCTGGCGCAGCTCAAGGCGGCCGGCGTCAAGTGACCTGCTCCCCGTGATGTCCACATTCAAAAGTTAGTTCTGTTCGTGGTCTGGTCGATGTTGGACCGGGTTGCGAATTGGTAGGGTGTGAGCCCGTTGAGGCTCGAATGCGGTCGGTGTGTATTGTAGGCGATCCTCCATGTTTCGATGATCCGTCGAGCGTGAGCGTAGCTTGTGAAGAGATGCTCGTTGAGGCACTCATCCCGGAAGCGACCGATGAAGCTCTCGATGAAAGCGTTTTGTTGAGGCTTGCCCGGCTGGATGTAATGCCATTCGACATCCCTGTCGCGCCGCCACTTGAGGATGGCATGGCTGGTCAGTTCCGTGCCGTTGTCCGAGACGATCATGCAGGGTCGGCCACGCCGCCCGACAAGCGCGTCCAGTTCGCGGGCAACACGCTCGCCTGAGATCGAGTTGTCGGTAACCGTGGTGACACACTCGCGGGTAAAGTCGTCAATGACACACAGAATGCGGAAGCGGCGCCCATCGATCAGCGTGTCCGAGGCAAAGTCCAGGCTCCAACGTTGATTGTGACCTGCGGGATCGGCATGGGCGCCCGCGTGCCAAGCGCACGCTTGCGACCTCCACGCCGCGGTACCGTCAAGCGTTCTTCCCTGTAAAGGCGGTAGAGCTTCTTGCCATTGATGTGTATGCCTTCTCGCTTGATCACGATGTGCAGACGGCGATAACCGAACCGGCGGTGCCGGTAGGCGAGTTCCCGCAGGCGTTGGCGCAGACCGGCATCGTCAGGACGTGTCGAGCGATACCGCAATACCCGCGGATCGATGCCCACAAGACCACAGGCGCGGCGCTGCGAATAGTTCTTTTCATTGATAGCCCAGCTCACGGCCTTCCTCCTTGAACCAGGCGTCAGAAGTTTTTTCCGAGCATCTCTTTCAGCGTCGCAACGTCCATCACCTGCTCCGCCAAAAGCTTCTTGAGACGTGCGTTTTCCTCCTCCAGGGCCCTCAGCCGCTTGGCTTCAGACACTTCCAGGCCGCCATACTTCGAGCGCCACTTGTAGAACGTTGCATCACTAATACCGTGCTTGCGGCACAGCTCCGCCGCCGAGAGACCGGCCTGATGCTCCTTCAAAATCCCGATGATCTGCTCTTCACTGAAACGACTACGCTTCATCGTCTGCCTCCTCAAATCGGCAACAGACTAACCCACAAACGAGGATCTTTCAGGGGAGCACGTCACATTGCCTGCCGAGCCTTCCAGGATATCGGCGCCGGCAGTGCCGAATATGGTTGCGCCCGACACGACGTCTGCGGTGATCACATTGTCCGTATAGAGGAGGCCGATGGAGCCAACGCCGTCGATCTGCGGTACACTGTTGAGTTCGACGATCGTGTTGCTCGTAGTTTTGGTCCTTATCGTCTGTATGCTGCTCAATTTGGCGGCTGTCGTGATTGTGTTATTGGAAATTCGGGCATCGTTGACGTGGCTGACCCAGATCCCCTGCGCGGCCCCGCCGTCGATCACATTGCCGTCGATGACGATATCGTACGCTGACGTCGAAAGGTTCCGTCTGCGTCGGGTATCGCGCCCTATACAAAGATAGTTTGGACGTCGTCGCCGTCACCCTTGTTCAGCGTATTGTTGCTGATCATGATATCCGACATGTCGCAGAGGACCCGTCGTTCCGGACCTGGATCATGTCAGGATAATCGCCGCGTTCGAAGGCCGGATCGAACGCCGTGAAGACGTCCCCATCGACAATGACATGCCGGACGTTCGCAACGTCGATGCCATCGCTATGTATGTTTGTAAAGCTGTTGTCCCTGACTTCGACGTGTTCCGACCGGCCGACCGACACCTCGGACTTCAGGTCGTGGAACGTATTGCCCTCCAACAGGATGTTACTTGAATCGAGAACCGACAAGCCCTGGCCGTCGCTGGTGTGATTGCCGTTGGCAGTGCCAGAGATTTCGGAGTTGATGACGGTGATATGATCGGACTTGTTGATACGAAAGGCGAATGACCAGTCCGGCTCGCCGTCGGCCAATGCACGGCCGGCATGCTGACGGAGACGGGCCGCAATGGTAATTGGTAGAAAGGCTGACGCTGCCGATGGGCTGACGCTGTCGAGCAAGATTGATGCCGATCGGCAGATTGCATCAGCACGGGAGATGCAGCCGCGACCCAACCGACGCGGCCGGGGGGCCTACAACCCGATCAGAAATCCTCTTACTCCCCGAACCGCCACTTCGCCATGATGCCCCTGGCCCATGCGCTTTCCAGTTCCTCAGCCTGATCACGTAGCCGGTCGTACGTTTTCCAGTGCATCCCTTTGGGCTTCAGTGGGAACGGTGTGTCGATGCCGCCCTTGCCGCCGAGACGTTCACGGAGCTTGAGCGCTCGCGTGGCGGCGCGGGCGAACGGTGGTTCATACTGTGTCTCGTACTTCAGGCCGTTGCAGCGCCGGCACCGGAAGTAGGCGCCGCCGTAAAGGACGCGGCACCGCCGCCTGCACGACAGGCACTTGAACCACTGCCGCCGGCCACCGAACCGCGTCGACGTCTCGACCAACGGCACGACCTCGTTGACGTCTTGCCATTCCTCGCCGTGGCGTCGCTGGCGGTAAATGAGGCGGACACAGTGACCGAGGTACTCGAAGCGGATGGAGCCGGTCTGTCGGCCGGCGCGGGACCATGACAGCGATGTCGTTCGGCCGTTGGTCAGCAGCTTCTGGCGCAAGAGCCACGCCAAATCGATGGAATGAAACTCGTTGGTCTTGTCGACCATGAGCCCAAAGCTGGACTGCCGTCCGGAGCCGCGTCCGCCCATGATATTTTTCTCGCTCGGATTTATCCGAAATCATTTGGGAAGTTGCCTAAATCCGTACCCGCAAGACCAGGCCGGACGGCTTTTTGCCAAACGAACCCAACGCTCACGCGGCTCGGGTTACGGTGTCCGACGGCACGACGGCCAGTGCATTATGCTCCAGAGTCTTCAGCCTCCACTCCTGGGCGTCGCGCAGCGCTCGCAACGCCTTGTAGAGCTGGTTGTCGAGTGTGGTCTGGTATCTAGCCAGCAGCTCCAGGGTGTCGCCCGGAAGCACGAGCCGCTCTGTCCTGACTTGCTCGGCCAGCGCAAGAACGTGCGGCCGGGCTACGGCTTCTCGCAGTTGCTCCCGGCACCACAGAACCAGTTCGGCCATGAAGCCATCGAGGCCGCGCTTGTGCTCGGCAAGGAAGGCCGCAAGCGTCTGTGAGTCGTCGCCCTCGGCATCGCTGGTAAGCTGCTGCCAGACCATTGGCGCTTGTTCCTTGATCGACGCGATGTCGATGGCGCCCAGCGCCTCGATCTCGGCCAGGACGGTCTGGCACCACTCCACGCGATCCTGATCGAAAGGCGCCAAATCTTCTTCCTTCAGTTCGTAATCGTAGCGACGGCCCAGTTCGTTCACAGTATCCAACGCAATCTTCCGCGGCTGACGGGCGAGACTGATGCTGGCTGTCTCGGCCTCCACTAGCCGACGCTGACGCCAGAGATTGACTGCGATGCGCTCAACGAGCGCGATCTCGATGGCGCCGACCGGCTCCAGGGACTCGCTCAGGTCCGAGATCAGCGCCTCGAAGTCGGCCGGGTCCTCGTCGTCGAGGAACATCCGGGCGCTGCGAAGACCATGTCTGATTGCGTTCTGGCTGGCGGTGGCCTTGCCTGCGTCGGAGATTGGCCCAGTGCTGAGCTGTGCGGCGACGCGATTGGCGGCGATCCGTTGCTCCGTGGTGCTCATAGAGCTTCCCTTTGAGTTCATGTTCCATGGTGAGGTCCCGGAGCGAAGGCATAGGACGAGCTGTCCCGCCGAAGAGGCGGGGCGGTCCGACCCTATGCGCTTCTGCCATGCTCCCCGGAGCCGGCCCATCGCATCAGGCGCCTCGCGTCGTGAAGCTCTCGCGCGAGACTCGGCAGCAACTTGCGACGGGGAGCAACCCGCCGGCGGCCGCGCTTCTGCCTTACGGACTGCGCCTGGGAGTTTGGCCGCGTCCTACAGTGTCCCGGGTCTGCCCCGCCCTGCTGCCATGGGCGCCATGCCCTCGCGATGACGGGTCCCCACACCAACGCCACGCCACGAAATCACGTGGCGAATCTAGCGGATAGCGGCGTGGTCGTCACTTGTGCGGGGATGAGCAGGTGTGTGGCCGATAAAGCGAAAAGGGCAGACCGGAGCCTGCCCTTTGAATCTCGTGGCATAAGCCTTGTTACCGGAGAGCCCACGCCGCGATCTCTGCTATGAGCACTCAGGTCACCACATTCTCTCTTGGAATTCAAGTCTGGTTGACTATCGTTTGCGGGAACACCTGTGCGTAGAAGACCAGGCGACCATGACATACTCAACCTCCACCCCAAGGCTCCGCTTTTCGCTCGATCTCGGCACCCAATCCATCGGTTGGGCAGTACTAACAGTTGACGACACAGGAGCGAGCCCGCGTGCGACAGGGCTCCGAGCTTCGGGCGTGCGCATCTTTGACGACAGTCGAAATCCCAAGGACGAAAAGCCGCTAGGCGAGCAGCGGCGCGGCCCGCGTGGAGCTCGCAGGCGGCGAGACAGGTTTCTCCAGCGTCGGCAGCGGCTGATACAAATGTTGATCGGCTTCGATCTGTTACCTGGCGATCCCAGAGCACGGACCGCGCTAGCCTGCCTCGACCCGTATCGCCTTCGCTTTGAGGCGCTCGACAGACCATTGACGCCGCATGAGATTGGCCGCGTCCTCATTCACCTCAACCAACGCCGTGGTTTCAAATCGAACCGCAAGACTGACAGTGACGAAGCGGACGACAAGGGCAAGATCGCATCCGCTGCCGAGCGGCTTGGGGCAAAAATGAGCGACGCCAACGCGCGCACCTTTGGAGAATTCCTGTGGCAGCGCCATCGCGGGGTCGATGGCAAATCCTCTCCGCGAAGCAGGCAATCCGTGCGCATACGGCTCGAGGGTAATGGGCGCGATGCCCTTTACGCCTTTTACCCGACACGCGCTATGCTGGAGGCGGAATTCGTTGCGATCATGGCCGCACAGTGCGCCCATCACCTGCACCACCTGAACTGCGATCGTGTGGACCTTTTGCGCCGCGAAATCTTCTTCCAGCGTCCACTAAAAGCACCGAAGCGCGGCAAGTGCACCTTCATACCCACCGAGCAGCGGTTGCCAAGAGCGCTGCCAAGCGTGGAGGCCCGAATCATATACGAGGCCACGAATAACCTGCGCTTTGGCGTAGGCGTTCAGTTGGACGGGAAGCTGACAGGTCAGCAGCGTGATGAGATCGTCAAGCGACTGCTTCAAGGCAGCAACGTCACGGCGTCGAATGTTCGCAGGATCACTGGCGCGCCTGCCGATACTCGTTTTCGGATCGCGGCTGGCGAGATCAACGGCCTGAAGGACTACGTTGCCGACACGGCCAAGAAACTCGCGGCGGACGGTGCCTTCGGTGTTGCCTGGCACACCCTGCCGTTGGAACGCAAAGACGAAATTGTCTGGAAACTGATCGGAGACGACGACGACGAAACTGTTCGCGCATGGCTTGAGGACGTGCAAGGGCTGTTGCCCGAGGCCGCCCGCAAGGTCGCTAGTCTTTCGTTCCGTCCGGGCACCGCGAGTCTGGGGGCAAGCGCCAACGCCGCGGTTCTAGCGCAATTGATGGCTGATGACGTACCAACCTACAGTGAAGCCGTGAAACGGGCCGGCGATGCATGCGGTGAGACGTGGCACCACTCTGACCTCGATAATCCTGAGCTGCGCGAATTTCTGCCGTATTATGCTCAAGTTCTGGACCGGCAAGTGGCGCCTGGCTCCGATGCACCTGGTGATGATCCTCTTGAGACGCACTATGGCAGGATTGCCAACCCCACCGTCCATCGCTGCTTGAGGCAACTCAAGAAGCTCGTCAACGCCCTGATTCGTGAGTACGGACGCCCTACTCAGGTCGTTATCGAGGTCGCCCGCGATCTGAAACTCGGCGAGAAAAGGAAAGCCGAGCACCGCAAAACGAACAAGCGAAACCGCGATGCCAATGACGCTCGCAGGGCCGAACTCGAGGCCGCTGAGATCCCGATCACAACCGACGCGCTGCTGCGTCTTAGGCTCTATGAAGAGCAATGTCGCGCAGGCGACGGTGTCGCGCTATGCCCCTACAGTCTGCAGCCCAAGCCGATCGAACGCGAGGACGTGCTGTCCGACAAGGTCGAAATCGACCACATCCTGCCCTATTCCCGCACCTTCGATGTCAGCCCGGCCAACAAGATCCTCTGCTATCGCGACGCAAACCGCAACAAGCGCCAGCTCTCGCCGCACGAGGCTTTCGGGGGGCATCCGAACTGGCCCGAGATCGAAACCCGCGCGCGCCAACTCCCAGCCAACAAGCGCTGGCGCTTCGCCGAGAACGCCATGGAGCGGTTCGAAAACGAGGAGCGCGATTTCACTGAGCGCCAGCTCAACGAGACTCGCTACATCTCGAAGCTGGCGCGTGCCTACCTAACGGTCGTGGCCGGGAAAGGCAACGTGTACGTGACCACGGGACAGCTCACCGCCATGCTCCGCCGCCGCTGGAATTTGAATGCGATCCTCAGAGGTGACAATCAGTCAGACGATGAGCCCGCCCGCAAGGTTCGCGACGATCATCGCCACCACGCCATTGATGCTATCGTCGTTGGCGCGATAGATCGTCCCCTTCTAAACGAGATGTCGCGGCGTGCGGGCCGGTTTGAAAGCGAGGAGCGCGACTGGCGCATTACTGACGCCGCGCCCGAAGAGCCGTTCCCTGGCTTTGCGGAGGCCGCCACAGGCCTCGTACGGAACATCATCGTTTCGCGCAAGCCGGACCACGGTAAGGGCGGCGCCCTGCACGAGGAAACGGCTTATGGGTTTGTGCGAGACAAAGCCGAGGCCGATGAGATCGGCAACTTGGTGACGCGTAAACTTGTGACGGCCCTTTCGGCCAATGAGGTCGACTGCATTCGTGATCCGGTCCTGCGCCGTGAGTTGCGTGCGGCCGTCGCTCCGTTTCGCGACAATGGCAAAGTGCGCGACGATAAAGGGTTCAAGTCGGCGCTCAAGGCGTTTGCCGATGAGCGTGGGGCGCGGGGCCGCGAGCAGGGTGTCCGTCGTGTGCGCATCGGCAAAGTTCAGAAGGAGATTGTGCCGATCAGAAATCGCGCGTCTGGCGCTGTCTACAAAGCCTTGATCGCCGGTGAAAACCACCACATCGACATCGTGCAGATGAGGGATGGAACCTGGCAAGGTTTTGCCGCGACCCGGTATGAGGTCAACCAGAAGGATTGGCGACCGGTTTGGGAGCGAGAAAAGCTTGGCGGGAAGCTCGTCATGCGCGTTCACAAAGGGGATGTCATTGCCGTAGAGGAAGGCGGCCAAACACGCTATATGATCGTCCATCGACTCGAAATCAGCGCTAACCGGCTACGACTAGCTGAACACTTCGAAGGCGGCCAGCTGCAATCGCGTCACAATGCTACCGACGACCTGTTTCGCTGGGACTTCGCCAATATAGGTGGTCTCAAAGCGCGAAAGGCGCGGCTAGTGCACGTCGATATTCTCGGCGACCCCTTACTGCGCCCATCGAATGTTACTTAGGTTGGCGCTCAAGAATAGCTCGTCCCCGTATTTCTATTTTTCATAAGGCTGAGAATACTTCTTAACCATGTCGCAGCAGCAGCGAATACGCACAATAAATTGCGGGCTAACATTTCAGCCCAACTTGTGTGGTGGTTATGCTGGGTCAGATCGTCGAAATCACCAAGCCCGGCCAGCGGCTGTCCCTCTACCGGGGCTTCCTCCGCGTCGAAGATGCTGACGGTCACGTCGGTGACGTGCCTCTCGACGACATCGATGCCGTTATCGCCTCTACCCCAGCTCTTACCTATTCCAACCAGCTCATTGCGGCGCTTGCCGAACGGTGTGCGCCGCTCGTCATTTGCTCGCCGCGCTTCGACCCGGCAGCCGTCCTGTTACCGCTCACCGGCCACCACGCGCAAGGGAGCCGAATCGAGGCGCAGGCCGCAGTCAGTCGTCCGACCGCGAAACGGCTGTGGGCGGAACTCGTGAAGGCCAAGATTCGGGCGCAAGCTGCCGCCCTCGCTGAATTTGCGCAGTCGCCGTTAGTGCTCCAGACACTGGCGCGCCGGGTCCGGTCGGGCGACCCGGACAACATTGAAGCTCAGGCTGCGCAGAAGTACTGGCCGGCTCTCTTTGGCTCGGACTTTCGGCGCGACCGGACTTCTTCTGACAGCAACGTGTTTCTCAACTATGGCTACACGGTGCTCAGGGCCTCGGCAGCGCGCGCTATCGTCGGCGCGGGCCTGCATCCTTCGCTTGGCATCCACCACAAGAGTGCGGGCAATAGCCTTAGGCTCGCGGATGACCTGATGGAGCCGTTCCGACCTACAGTGGACATCCTCGTCCGCGAGCTTCGGGACGAAGGCGTCGCGGAGCTCACCCCTCCCATTAAGCGGCGGCTGGCGGCCGTGCTTTATTCCGATTTCGAGACTGAGGAGGGTGTATCGACTCTGTCCAATGTGCTTGTCCGCTGCTCCCAATCGCTGGCGCAGGTTTACCTCGGTGAGCGTCGCGATTTGAGACTGCCCGTCTCAGCTATCCCACTGCATGAGGAGGCGTCGGCCCGCATCGCGGCAGGAGATGGTGATGCCGCAGAGGTATAAGGAAAGTTCAGGGTATCGATCAATGTGGATGATGGCGTTATTCGACCTGCCAGTTCTGACCAAGACCGAGCGCAAACAGGCGACCGAATTCCGAAACATGCTACTCGACGAAGGTTTTATCATGATGCAGTTATCCTGTTACATCCGATACGCAAGCAGCAAGGAGCAGGCTGACGCGCTCGCGGCAAAGATCGGCGGGAATATCCCGGTTGGTGGAAAGGTTGACATCCTGTTCTTTACCGACAAGCAGTACGGGATGACCAAATCCTATCGCGGCAGCACGCTAGTCAAACGGGCCAAGAAACCGGATCAGCTCCAGTTGTTCTGACTTGGTCCGGAGGGAAATGGTAAGAAAAAGGGGAATTCATTGCCGGCGAATCGCCTTTTTCACGTTCGCGGAATCGCGAATAGCCCGCTGCAACCAAAGGGTTACAGCGGGCCTGTCATAGCAGAGATCGCCGCGCGGGCCGACCGGAACTCATACGCCTAGCGTACCGCTGGAGCAGCGTCATAGCAGAGATCGCCGCGCGGGCCGACCGGAACACGACGGCCAGATCTGGCGCGATTTCGGACCGTCATAGCAGAGATCGCCGCGCGGGCCGACCGGAACCGCCGTAAGTTTCAGGAAGCCGCGATATTTGGTCATAGCAGAGATCGCCGCGCGGGCCGACCGGAACGACCCGTTCCGCACCGAACCAGAAGAAAGCGTCATAGCAGAGATCGCCGCGCGGGCCGACCGGAACGCTACATTATTCGTGGCCGCTATCGCGATCGTCATAGCAGAGATCGCCGCGCGGGCCGACCGGAACACACTAATTTCTCCAGGTGTATCAGTAACTGTCATAGCAGAGATCGCCGCGCGGGCCGACCGGAACTTCCAGCTTTCGTCATAGCGTTCATCCTATAGTCATAGCAGAGATCGCCGCGCGGGCCGACCGGAACGTTCCGGGCAGTACAAAACCATAACTGACTGTCATAGCAGAGATCGCCGCGCGGGCCGACCGGAACTGCTATCAAGGCAAATCCTACTTTGGTTTTGTCATAGCAGAGATCGCCGCGCGGGCCGACCGGAACCTGATGAAGATAAGGGAAGGAGGAACACTAATCATAGCAGAGATCGCCGCGCGGGCCGACCGGAACCTAACCACCCTGAGGCCACCGATACCATCAATCATAGCAGAGATCGCCGCGCGGGCCGACCGGAACCAGATCCGGCTGGCCGTCGGCGGTCATAGCGTCATAGCAGAGATCGCCGCGCGGGCCGACCGGAACATGTATATGCGCGATCTTCATGTAATTGGCGATTCACGAGCCCTCGCCGCCAGCCAAGGGAAGATGTACTCGTCAAGCACTTCCAGGCCTCGCCGGGCTCCCAGTTCTTGAGCCGGCTCCAGCGCATCGCCTCGTAGGCGATCACCCGACGGATCGAGCCCTCTGGCTTGAACTTGCCCTCCGGGAAGATCGGCTTCTCGAGCGTCGCCGCCCGGCTCTCCTCCAGCGCGTGGAGGTCATCCAGCCGTTTCAGAAACAGGAGGTAGTTGATCTTCTCGATCAACTCAGCAGGTTCGAGATGCAGCCGACCAGAAGGTGCCCCACAGCCGGTCCACCTTGTTGCGTAAGTCCCCTGTCAGCATGCCACTCTTGCCCCCATCTGCGCGCGGATGATGCGCCGCCCTGCACCGATTTTGCGCGGTTTAGCAGGCGAGCCCGGCGTCTAGCAGTCTGTGCGCCCGCGAACGCCTGGAAATCGAGACTCCGCGGACGAATCAGGGCATGTGTCGGCTGCGAATCGTTGTGTCCGTGGGGTGCTAGGCAATGGCTTATGATCTCGATGTCCGCCAGTTCTTGCGGCGTGCGCCGAGGTCGTGGCTAAAGCGCTACTTCGACAGGTTCGAGGTCTTGGAAGACTTCGACTGGGAATCGCTAGGCACGCGAAACATCGAGCCCTTGTTCGATGCGTGGAACCAGCTTGACGAGCCGTTGAAACTTCAGATGGGCCAAGATTTCAGCAACCTGCAGCTAATCGGATCTGCCGGCGGCAAGACCGTGATCATCGACGAGGCGCAGTATCATCCGGAGCCCGAAAGTGTGGCCCCCGCGCTGGTGGCGTTACCCGATCCGTTGTCCTGTGCATTCTGGGCGTACTTCGAGCGGCCGAAGCTGTGGAATGGCGCAATATTCTTCTCGGCAGCCGATCTGAAGTCGAAGAAGTATTGGCGCAAGCGTCTCAACATGCCGAAACTGGGTCGTGAGCCGAAGCGGGAGGATGCCGACGCGCACGGCGTTGCGGTATCCGAGGTGTTCATGACCAAGGAGGCCCGCGGCGCGCATTGTCAGGGCTATCCTTACAGGCGTCGCGATAAGGAGTATTACTTCGCTTATCCCCAGGATCATCGCAGCAATTCCAACGAATACGACGAGGAAGGGAACTGGACCCAGCGGCCCTACAATCCGGCATTTGAAATCATCTTCGTCCATGATGATGCCGATCAGACGCTGAGCATCTGGCACCAGGGCGGCAAGGACCGGATCAAGGATCTGCAGGTGGCCTTTGCGAAAACAGTCCTGGGCCAAGACATCGAAAGGAACAGCCCCAAAGACGATCGGGTCTATGATCTTGAGGGCTTCACCAATCCGAACCCCAAGTTCAAGCCTCAGGCTGGCCTCGGCATCGAAAATGTGGAGGTCCGAAAGCTTTCCATCCGAACACTGGGGTCGAACAAGCATACGGTCCGCATTGAACTTGGGCCGGACACGCCCGAACATGTCCTGTATCAACGGCTCGAGGTGGCAACGCGGGGGCTCGATGCCACCGAGCTGAAGGTTGCAGGTGTAGGGCTGCGGGTCACATTTGACCGGGATGCGGAACATGAACTTCCGAAGTCCCGCAGTTTCGATTTGTCCTGGCCAAACTCGTGCTCACTGGATGACGACCGATTTAGGCCAACGCATCCGGCAGATGCTGACCGACCACGGCATCGAACCCAAGGTCCCGAAGCGAGATACCGAGGATGGCGATCCGAGCGAGTGATCTCTTGCGGATCGTGCTCGACCGGATCGCGAGCAGCCATCCGGCGTCGGCTGTGTTCGCTCGCGAGGAAACAGATGATTGGCCCACGAGCACGATATCGTCCCTTGAAAAGGCTGGGTTTCTGCAGCGAACTAGTCGCGCCAAAGTAATTGTATGTCCCGGGTGTGAATGGCAGAGCCACAAGACAGTCGTTGTCAGAACAGCGGCAGATCAACGATCAGCTCGCGCATTCATCATGTGTGACGAGGATCCCGGCTTGGGCCGCGTGCCGGTTGATCTGTCGGACCTGGACCGGCATGCCACTGGGCTCCGTAAGACCGCCGAGTTTGTTGCGCAGGCGTTGGGTCTTGGGAATCCGCGACCGTCAGCAACGGGTTACTCGTACCTGTTGGGACGGATCAGAGGTCGACAGGGCGAACGATCGGTCCGCTTGTCGTTGGAAACCGGATCCCTCGATCTCATAGTTGGCACCCAAGAGGAACGTCTGGTCCACGTCGTGCGATGGTCAGGCGAGGCCGTAGCGATCGACGGAGAACTCGTGCGGCGGTTGGCGGGCAGGAAAGAAGAGCCACGGTCCAGGACGTCGAATTACCAACCGGACCGCAACCGACAGCGTAAACGGGCGCGTGAAACCAGTATTCGGGACCGTAAAATCTTTGAGGAAGCGCAGCGGCTGCGGCGTGAGACTGGCGCGAACTGGACAGATATTTCCGAGGTCATCGCGACGAGCAAACTCGGCGACGGGCTCTCTGCATCCTGAGTGCGAAAAATAATCTATGAGCAAAGAGGTGCGCGCGAAAATTCGCGCGCAAAGCGCACAAGTCGCAACCCTTTGAGCTGACAATGAATTCTGATCAGACCATTCCGGGGACAGGTGGTTGTCACCTCTCGTAGACGGACACGTAACGCCCTGCAGTCGCTGGCAAAACTAGGGCGCTCACGCGCAGCCTTTGCACTGGCCTCGCTCAACTCGCGCAACCACTCTCATCAACATCAACGAACGAGGGGTGCGCAAATGACCAGCGTGATCGGGTTCCCACCTGATGGTGATGATGGCGACGGCGGCGGCGACAAGAAACCGAACCCGTTTGATCCGGAGCGCCTGAAGCTGGGCTCGCGTTTCCGCGAGGGACAGGACGTGCGACGCATCGTGGTGAGTATCCGCGTCGGCAAGCCAGGCAGGCAGGAGTTCCTCAGAACCCATCCCGACCTCGACATGTGGCTCGAGACGACCGTTCTGGAGTTGAAAGAGGACCGTCTCACCTACCTTGTTGAGCCCAGTCTCGCGCCGTATCTGCCCGGCGAGGCGGTGCCGAAACTTCTCGTGCCGTCGATCACGACGCACGGTGTGCTGTTCGTGTGGCCTATTCGGCTGGCGGATGAGCGTGGGCGGCTGGACGAATGGAACTCGGTTGCGCTTGAAGCCGCGGAGCGGGCCAGGGCCAAATGGATCCGACTCATGGCCAACATGGGTGCGAGCACTTATGACGTCCTCGAAGCGGCTGGAACTTTTCCCGAGCCGGAATGGCCGAAGCTGTCCCTCGAACGCATCCTCGCGCTCGCCTTCAAGGATCGCGTCATCGAGGATCTAGAGCATCCGGTCCTGCGCCGGCTGCGGGGAGAGTTCTGATGGGGCAGGGGCTTGAGTCGTTCGCCAGCGTCTGGCTCGTCGTTTGTCACCTTGAGCATCCGTCGAGCCAAGTGTTGGGTCAGGGCCACGTGGTTGCGGCGGATGCGCAAAACAGCCAGGTCGTCATTGAGATCGAGGTTGCGCATCTGCGCAACTGCAGGCAGCCGCCGTATCCGGTGACGGCCGATGTGCTGATTGTCACCATCGAGGCTTAGGTCCTGGTTGGGCTTCACTTGGACCTGGGCTGGTCGCCCCCCAACCTGATCCTCGACCTTCTCGTCGAGCAACGGGTGGCCTCCAACGGTCGACGCGGCTTCGGAGCGATCCGTGTTTCGCAGGTCATGCTGGCACTTCACCGCGGCGTGTCGCAGGCCGCACTGCGACAACGCCTTGATGCGCTGTGCCGAATTCTCTCGGCCATGTTACCAAGCCTCGACCTCGGCCGAGCCTTGCTACGCGGCCGCTATCTGGCGGCTGTCGCCCGGATCGAGGCAAGCGGCGTGCCGCTCGACGCGATGACCACCGCGCGGCTTGCTCAGGACTGGCCAGCAATCCGCGGCAAAGTCGTCGAGCGCATAGACAGCGGCTACGGCGTGTTTGCTTGCTGCCGCTTGCAGCCCGGGGCTTTCGAGGCGTGGCTCGAGCGTAGCGGCATTGCATGGCCCAGGGCCGGGGACCTCGATCTCGGTGACAATGTGTTCCGCGACATGAGCCGGGCACACCCCGCCGTTCGACCGCTCAAGGAACTCTGTACCTTGCTGGACGGCTTTGACCCGACGGAACTAAAAATGGATCACGACGGCCGCAGTCGTGTGCCGCTGCGGCCGATTGCGACCCGTACAGGTCGGAATGCGCCCAGCGCCAAGTCATCAGTGTTCGGCCACGGCGCCTGGATCCGACATCTCGTTCGACCGGAGCCTGGAACAAGGCTCGCCCTCGTCGATTGGAGCCAGCAGGAATTCGGCATCGCCGCTGCGCTTTCTGGCGACGCCGCGATGCAGCAGGCCTATCGGTCGGGCGATCCTTATCTTGCGCTGGCCGAGATGGCCGGGGCAGCGTCGCTCGATACGCGGCCTGACATACACGCCGATGTCAGAGCTCGGTACAAGACCGTGGCAATTGGTGTTCAGTATAGAATGGGCGCGGCGACCCTGGCGCGTCTCACGGGGCAGGGCATTGCTGCCGCGCACGACCTGCTCCACCGTCACCGTGCCGCCTTTCCGAGGTTCTGGCAGTGGTCAGAGGCCGTCGAGACGCATGCTCTTCTGACCGGCTCCCTCTCCTCGATATTCGGCTGGCGGCTAGCCGTGGATGCCGACACGAACCCGCGAGCGTTGCGCAATTTTCCGCTGCAAGCGGATCGAGCCGAAATGCTCAGGCTCGCCTGTTGCCTCGCCACCGAAGCCGGCATCCGTGTCTGCCTGCCGCTGCACGACGCCCTCTTGATCGAGGCGCCACTCGACGACCTCGATGCCTCAGTGGCGGCGACGCAGGCACAGATGGCGGAAGCCAGCCGGATCGTGCCCGATGGCTTCGAACTTCGATCCGAAATCAAGGTGGTCCGTTATCCGGAGCGCTATCGCGATCCGCGAGGGGCGGCGGTCTGGCAGGCAATCGAGCAGGTGCTCTGATCGCACAAAGAGCCGTCGGGCCGACCTGTTCACGAGCGCGACAAAACCTGATCACCGGCGCACGCCCGTACAATCTTATTGTCTGTATATGTAGGGTAACCCCCATGAGCCCTTTCGATGGAAAGCGCATGAGGGTGCGTGCAACACCCAAAGCCGTGCGCAGAACTCCACCACCTCGTCATGTCAAAGGCGAGGGTTTCCTGAAAGGACCTGTCCCGCTTGCTTGGCTGGAAGCCGCCGCCCGACTGCCAGGAAAGAGCCTGCATGCCGGCATCGCCCTTTGGTATGCCGCGGGGCTCTTGCGATCGGCCAGTATCCCGCTGAGCAACTTGTCCGGCCTTCGCTGCGGCTGCGACCGGAATGCCAAGTACCGAGCGCTGGCGTGGCTCGAAGGCGCTGGGCTCGTGAAGGTCGAGCGCAAGCTGGGTAAATCACCAGTGGTCACCATCCTTGCGTTCAAAGGCGGCCAGGATGCCTAAGGATGGGCCGCATTACACACCGCATTTCGTGTCCGCCGAAACATTGGCACATCGTCTTGACTGCTCGAAATCCACGGTCGCCGGCTATGTGCGGCGCGGAATCTTGCCCAAGCCACTCAAGATCGTCGAACTTGTGAGATGGCGCTGGGCCGACGTCGAGCAGTTCATCATGGACAAGCGAACTGCTGCCGATGGCCTGATGCTGACAATGACCCATATATAGCAGGGTTAAACGATGGCTCGTCCCAGGAAGCCGACGATTGAACTGCCGCCACACGTAAACGCCGTACGGGTCAAGGGGCGTACATATTATTACTTCCATCCCGGACGCGGAACCAGACTTGCTCAGAAACCCGTCCGCTTACCGGATGATCCCAACCGGCCTGACTTCTGGATTGCATACAGGCGCCTAGCCGCTGAGCCGGAACCTGAGAACAACCCCAACAGCTTCCGAAGTGTCATCCTAGCCTACAAGGCGAGTCCGGAATTCCGCGAGTTGGCGCCGACATCGCAAAGAGATTACGCGCGCTATCTCGGAATGATCGACCAGTCTTGGGGCACTCTTGAGATGTCGGGTTTGCTTCCGGCCCACGTGCTGGCATTGAGAGACAAGCATAGGAACACACCGGCTGCGGCCAACGCGATGTTGCGTGTATTGTCGGCTCTGATCTCCTGGAGCATCCCCAGAGGTCACCGAACCGACAACCCTTGCTCACACGTTCGCAAGCTCAAGCTCGGCGAAGGCTGGTCGCCTTGGCCGTGGGATGTGATTGAGTTGGTACGGTTGCACGGCCCGCCGTGGATGTGGCAAGCGACTGCTCTTGCACTCTATTCCGGACAGCGCCAGGGCGATGTCCTTCAAATGAGGTGGGGCGCGCTGAAAGGAGGACTGATCGAAGTCCGGCAAGAGAAGACCGGTAAGCAATTGGTCGTCCCTGCGCATCAAAACCTACTGGCAGTGCTGGCGGCGGTCCCACGCAACAGCGTCCGCATCCTCACCTCGACGCGCGGTACGCCTTGGACATCGGATGGGTTCCGGGCAAGCTGGCAGAAGTCCCTCGTCGGTCCGCTTGCGCCAATCCGGCAGGCCGGTCTCGTCTTTCATGGGCTCAGGAAGTCGGCTGTCGTAACCCTTTTGGAGGCAGGGGCCACTGAAGCGGAGGTGGCAGCGATTACGGGGCAATCGATGCAAATGGTGGCCCACTATGCAAAGCAGGTGAACCAGCGACGCCTCGCTGCGTCAGCAATCTTGAAGTGGGAACGGGCTGAGAACGAGAGTTTGCAAAACCGGTTGCAAAACTGGCCGACCGAGTCGGATTAATGCGAGTCTAACTATTTAAAATGTTTGGTGGGTGTACAAGGACTCGAACCTTGGACCCGCTGATTAAGAGTCAGCTGCTCTACCAACTGAGCTATACACCCTCGCCTGTGCGGCGAACACCAGTCTCGGCACCCACCGCAAACCTCTTGGATACCATTGGCACCTGTTGCTGTCCACCCGAGGGCGCGCGAACGTCATCGCGCCATCCCATCCAATGCGAGCCTGCGGTGCACCGCGGCTTGCGGCTGCCAGTGCACCTGGTCGCGCCTCGCCAAAGCCTTGCAGAGTGAACCGGAACCATCCCGCTCCCGGGCCCGGCCACCCGACCGCCCGCTTGCGCGGGTGGCCGCGCGTCACGGGGATCGCGCCTTGTTTCGTGAGGCGACGTTGCTGATGCGGCCGCACTCGATGGCGACGTTCCGTGGCGACGCGAGGTGCCACGGGTCCCATCAAACGCGGGACCACACCGACCAGGCGCCGAGGTCCCGGCCGCTGCGCCCGAACGGTGATCGATCGCCGCGCGCGGCTGGCCCGCGCCACCGTGCATGTGACCCTGCTGCGTCAGAGGCTGGCGCTGTGCCGGAGGTCGCAGGCGTGGCCCCTGTGACCCACCCAAAGACGGGACCTCGCATCTCAATGTGAAACGACACCATTGGCGGCGATCGCGGGCTGGCGCGGCGAGCAGCACCGCTGCGCCAAGTTTTGACTTATTGTCACAATAACTGACCTGGGGCGGTCGAACTCCATCGTCGACGCCTCGCGTTGCAACGCTCAGCGGGTCTCCACCATGAACCGAATTCCATCAAGCGTGTTAGCGGCATTGCTCATCGCCGGATCTATCGGCGGCGTCGGGCGGGCCTTGGCAGATCAACCCCGCGCCGGCCGTCACATCACGGTCTCGGCCATAGGCACGGTCAGCGCGACGCCGGACCTGGCCCACATCTCCACCGGCGTCGTCGTCGACCAGCCGACGGCGCGGCAGGCGCTGACCGCGAACTCGGCCAGCATGCGGCGCGTGCTCGAACAGCTGAAATCAACCGGCATTGCTGCCCGGGACATCCAAACCAGTGAGGTGAGTATCCGTCCCCGCTACCAGTCCTTTCGCGACAACACGCCGCCGACGCTGATCGGGTACCGGGTGAGCAATCAGGTGAGCATCACCGTGCGTGAGGTCGCCAGGTTGGGTGAGGTGTTGGACAAGGCGGTTGAGGCCGGCGCCAACCAGCTTGGCGGCATTCGCTTCGACGTGTCGAACGAGGAGACGCTGAAGGACGCGGCGCGGCGGCAGGCGGTGGAAAATGCCAAGCGACGCGCGGCGCTTTACGCTCAGGCCGCGGGCGTCCGGCTTGGCCAGGTGTTGACCATCTCCGAAGCGGGTGCTGAGGGACCGGGGCCGCTGGTGCAACTGTCACGGGCCTCCGCTAAGGGCGTACCGGTCGAGGCGGGTTCGCACGCGTTGCGGGTGCGGGTCCACATCACGTGGGCGCTGGAGCCGGCGCCGTAGGCACCGCACTGCAGCCGACCTCGGTATTCGCTCGGTCGCTGCTGGCGCGTGCGTCTGTTTGGGTCGACTGCGAGAGCAACCTGCTCTTCATCAGGAGCGTTCCGATTCCGATGAGAAGCAGGTAGCTAGATCATCGCGCGTTAAATCGGAACCGCAAAGCCGGTTCCGATTTAAGGCAGGTTGCTCTAACCGCGCAGCAACGCCATGTCATCGCGGTGGATCAACGCGGTACGGCCGCGGTGACCGAGCGCGGCCGCGATATCCGCGGACTTGAGCCCCAGAATGCGTTCGGCATCGGTCGTCCCGTAGGCGACTAGGCCGCGGCCCAGCTCGCGACCATCAAGCGTTTTGATCACCACCGCATCGCCGCGCTCAAAGTGTCCCTCGACCCGGCGCACGCCCGCCGGCAGCAAACTGCGCCCGCGGGCCAACGCGGCTTGTGCGCCGTCGTCGACAAACACCGTTCCTTTCGGTTCCAGTTGCCCCGAGATCCAGCGTTTGCGCGCCGCCACCGGATCGGCTTGGGCGATGAACCAAGTACACGGTGCGCCGTTTTCCAGCTGTGTCAACGGCCGCAGCACCTTGCCGGAGGCGATCACCATGTGGGTGCCGGCGCCCAGGGCGATGCGGGCCGCTTCAAGCTTGGTGCGCATGCCCCCCCGCGACAGCTCCGAACCGGCGTCCCCAGCCATCGCTTCGATCTGCGGCGTGATGGCGCGCACCTCGTCAACACGCTGGACCGGTCGGTCACCATCGGGTGGGCCGGTATAGAGCCCGTCGACGTCGGACAACAACACCAGCACGTTCGCGCTCAGCATCGATGCGACGCGTGCCGACAAGCGATCGTTATCGCCATAGCGAATCTCGGTGGTTGCCACCGTATCGTTCTCATTGACGAACGGCACGGCCTTCAACCGCAGCAGCGTCTCGATCGTCTGGCGGGCATTGAGATAGCGTCGGCGTTCCTCGGTGTCACCCAACGTCAGGAGGATCTGGGCGACCGTGATGCCGCGTTGGCGAAACAGGCCTTGGTAGGCGTGGGCGAGGCTGATTTGACCGACGGCTGCGGCGGCCTGGCTCTGCTCCAGCTGCAACGGGCCATCCCGGAGCCCGATCAGACCCCGCCCGAGGGCGATCGCACCCGATGACACCAAAATCAACTCCTTCCCCGCACCGGCCAGGCGAGCCACGTCGTCCGCCAGGCTGTCGAGCCACGTCGTCCGCAGCTTCCCGGTCGCCTTGTCGACCAGCAGTGCAGAGCCAACCTTGACGACGATGCGGCGGGCGCGCGCCCACTCGGGCCGGGGTGAATGGGCTTGACTGTTTTGGTTTTGGGACACGGATCGGCTGACGCCTTGTTGGAACCTTGGTGATGGCGCGGCACCCGGCGCCATGCCTGATTCACCACACGGACGAACTTGCTGCAAGTTTGGAGCTTGATTCGCCCTCTTTAGCATCGTCATTTCCGGCGGTCATCGGGCTTGACCGCCGCGGCGCTTCAGCGGTGCGACAACGAATAAGGCGCCGTGCGCCGGCGACGGCGCTTGCAAATTCGATGCGCCCATGAAAGTTTGCGCCGTTTGCCACTGTGCCCGGGAGAGCAACTTGTCCACGCCGTCAGCCGCCGCCAGATCGCAACTTCCCCTGTGGTGTGCCTTGATCGTGGTCTGGCTGATCGTCGGTATCTCGATGGGTCGGGCGCAGTCGATGGGACTTTACCTGACCTCGGTGACCGGCGCGCTCGACGTTGGCCGGGAGACCTTCAGCCTGTCGTTGGCGCTGACCTTTTTGTTGATGGGGGTCGGTGCCCCCGTCACGGGCGGGCTGATCGACAAATACGGTGCCGGACGGGTGGTGGCGGTCTGTCTGTTGACGACCGCCGCCGGGCTTTACGTGCTGTACGCCGCCTCGACCGCCGAGGAGCTGATCATCAGTGGCATCTTGATGGGCATCGGCGTCAGCGGCACCGGCATCACACCGATGGTCGGCACGATCGGACGGCTGGCGCCGCCGGAGCAGCGGCTCGGAGCGATCGCATCGATCGGCATGGCCGCCGGGGTCGGCAGCTTTGTCGCAGTGCCGGTCCTGCATAAGTTGATCGAGTACGTCGGCTGGCAGCAGAGCTTGCTTTGGCTGATCGCCAGCATTGTCGCGTTGGTGCCGTTGGCGCTGTCGCTCGGGGGGCGGTCCGTCGCCGCGGACGGGGCTGCCCCAATCCGCGAGCAGACGATCAAAGAAGCGCTGACTGAGGCGGCTAGCTATCCGAGCTATTGGCTGCTGACGGCCGGGTTTTTCGTGTGCGGCTTCCACGTATCGTTCATCGTGGTGCACCTGCCGGCCTTCACCGTCGACCAAGGCTTGGACGCTGAGGTCGGTCCCTATGCGCTGGCGATCGTCGGATTGGCCAATCTGCTTGGCACCTATCTCGCGGGCCAGTCAGGCCCGTATATCGAGAAGCGCCGGGCGTTGAGCCTGATCTATTTTGGGCGGGCCCTGATCTTTGTCGGATTTCTCGTGCTGCCGATCACCCCTGTCACGGTGATGGTGCTGTGCAGCCTGTTGGGGCTGCTGTGGCTGGCGACCGTACCCTTGACCAGCGGCCTGGTGGCGACGTTTTTTGGTACCACTTGGATGTCCATGTTGTTCGGCATCGTGTTTCTGTCACACCAGATCGGCTCGTTCTGCGGCGTTTGGTTGGCGGGTCGGCTGTTCGACATGACCCAGTCCTATGACGCGATGTGGTATATCTCGATCGCCTTGGGCGTCATCTCCGCGCTGATCAATTGGCCGATCAAGGAGCAAGCCGTTCCGCGACTGCTCAAAGCGCAGACGGCCGCTTCGACCGCCTAAAGCTTTGCCCTCTTGGCTGGAGCCGCAGCGCGCTCCCATAGTCCTCCCTCTTAGTCCTCCTATGAGATCGCGCCAGTTGGTGGTCGGGTGGGGGAGCTGGTCGGCAGGGCTGTTGCGCCGAAGGTGGTCATGTTCGAGGTCGGTCGCGAATGGAGCAGAAAGCAACTATAGATTGAATAGGCCGTCTACGTCTTGGTCTTGCGCGCGCCATTGCTGGCTTGCGGCTCATGGTGAAACACGCTCAGTGTCGGTGGCGACGTTTCGAAGCCCAGCTCGCCCCAGCGCGCGACGACTTTTTCGTAGACCGACTTTCGCAACATTGTGGCCTGCGGAAATTGCGCCAGGTACCGATGGGGCTTGCACGCATTGATCAGAACCTTTGAACCGTAAGGTCTTGCTTCGGCTGGGAATTGGCTGGGGTCAAGGCCGGTGGACCAGGTGTTGCGCAGCACATCGATGTCGTCGGTCGGGCTGCACCTGGTGCTCAACGCCCACAGGACGTCGTTGATGTCCGTTGGATCGACATCGTCGTCGACCGCGATGACCCACTTGGTGTAGTAGGCCGCCGCTGGACATTGGGCGGTCAGTGCCAACACCTGTGCGGCATGGCCGGCATGTTTTTGTTGGAGCGAGACCACCACCATGCCCCATCCCGACGCCGCGGCAGGGTGTGCGTAAGCGCCGACCACGCCGGCCACGCCGATCCGGTGCAGATCGTCCATGATGCGGGCCGAGCGCATGATGGCGTAGTAGGCGCCGATCTCGCAGGAAGGATATTTGGCCATCAAGGCCGCCGTCAGGATCGGCGAAGCGCGATGATGCACGGCCTTGACCTCAATGACCGGTTGCGGTGAGCGCTCGCGACCGTAGTAGCCGGTGAACTCACCGAGCGGACCTTCCGCCTCGCGCGGCTCCGGCTCAACCAGCCCCTCGATCACCAACTCGGCCTGGGCGGGGATCGGCAGGCTGACGTATTCCGCTTCGGCCAGCTCAATGCCGCGTCCCATGATGCCGCCGGCGACACCCAGTTCAGACTCGCCCGCCCCAAACACCTGTGCGCCCAACATGAACAGCACGGGATCGATGCCATAAGCGGCCACGACCTCCAGCGGTCGGCCGCGCGCCCACCAGGCTTCACGGTCAAGCAGGCCATGCTTGCCTGGCGAGCAATAAAGCCCGATGCGGTTCGGGCCGTGCAGCATCTGACGATAGCATCCAACATTGATCCGGCCGCTGTCTGGATCACGGGTGAAGACGATGTTGCCGGTACCGAGATAACGTCCACCGTCCCCAGGCCAAAATGTCGGCGCCGGAAAGTCTGTCAGGTCGAAAGCGCCTTCGCGCAGCACGACCTCGTTGACCGGCGCCTTGGATTTTGCCACGTCGACCGGCGCCGCCGTCCGGTTGATGATGGTACGTGTGGCCGCGATCATGGCGGCGGTCGATAGGTCAGGGTCGATGCCGACCGCGAGTGCATAGCGATGTTTGCTGGCACCCAACATGTTGGCGAGCGTGCTCGAATGGGCGCGGTCGCCCTTGACGTTCTCGAACAGCAGGGCAGGTGCGGTCTCGTCGCGGGTCGCCATATAGGTGATGGCGGACAGCTCCTCATCGGGATCAACCTCAGCGACGATCCGCTTGAGCTGGCCTTGTCGTTCAACCAGCGCCAGCCAATCGCGCAGACAAGCCCAGCCGACCGATGGAGACGTCGGCGACGATGTTGCCTTGGTCGGTGTCAGGCGCATGTCGCTGGCGGTATCTTCCATGGTTGGTTGGCTCCTTTCAGCCGGTGCGCGTGCGTGCGCGGGGACGCGTGGATAACGCCGCTAGATCATCGCGCCTTAAATCGGAACCGCAACGCCGATTCCAATTGCGCCGGTTCCGATTTAAGGCGCAAAGATGATCGCTCTTAAAGTGTAGAGCAACTTTCTGCCTTTGATCGGGATCGTTCCGATTCCGATCAAAGGCAGGTTGCTCTACCTTAAGGCCGATGAGAGCGAGCACCAACGCTCAACCGTCTTATGAACATCGCGGCGAGACGGGGATCGGTCATGGTCGTGGCGCGCAGCGATCATCGGGGCTCGACGATGAATTCGCAGCGATCGGCGCTAAACCGGAACAGGCCCACTTGAATCGGTTCATCGGTGGGATCGACGTAGACGACCTCCAGCACGAAGATGATCGAGCCGACGGGAACCTCCAGTCGGCGCGCTTCGACCGCGTCGGCGGATCGACTGGTGATGCGCACCGATTTGCGGAAGTACTCGGGAACGCCGCATTGACTATAGGCGCGGCGCAGGCTCTTGGTGATGGCATAGTATTCGCCGACGCGTTGAAAGCGGTCGGCGGGCAGCCACGAGGTGATGTAGCACAGTGGTCGGTCATTGGCGTCGCGGCCGTGCTCAAGTTCAAGCAGCGTGGTTTTGGTGGCGACCTGTAGCAGCTTGGGGATATGTTCCGGCGGGCTGGTGGTCAGCTTTTTCGAATGGAACTTGCCGACGGACTGCAATCCAGCGGTCTCCATCGCCGCGACAAAGGTCGTGGAGGCATCCAGGACGAACGGGATCTTGAGGGGGGCAACGATAACACCGGTGCGCGGGATGCGCCTGAGCTTGCCTTGCTCGACGAGGTCGTCGATGGCCCGACGCAAGGTGTGCCGATTGATGCCGAATTCTTGCGATAGGATGGTCTCGGCCGGGAGCCGCCCGCCCTCACGCAGCTGACCTGACTTAATCCTTGCTTCAATCGCTTCGGCCGCCTGTCGCCACAGCGGCGTTGCGCCCCGCCGCAGCCGTGCAACCTCATCGGGTTGGTGAGACAAGCAGGGGTTGGGATGATGGCGCTTGGCCGGTGTCCATCGCTTTGAAGACATGCTTTTGACGTCGACCACACTGAGTTACCGCTTTGTCGCTTCGCCATGAGACCATCTTTGAGAGCACTAATCCAGTTTCTTATCATTGTTTAGGACGTTCTGTAATGTTTGGTGCACGAAATATGTGAACCAATCGTCGCAAGATTCGGAGATCAGTACCGTGATCGATCGCGTACATTCGTTGCCCTATCGTCCCTGCGTGGGCATGATGGTCATCAATCGGCACGGCCTGATTTGGGTCGGCCGCAGGATCGACATGCCCAGCGATGCCTCCGGAGCCAACGATTGGTGGCAAATGCCGCAAGGCGGCATCGGCAAGGGCGAAAGTCCGTCCCAAGCCGGTTTACGGGAGCTGCGTGAGGAGACTGGCATCAGGACCGTCGCAATCGTTGGCCAAACCCGCGATTGGCTGACCTATGACTTGCCCGATGAACTGATCGGGGTGGCGCTGGGCGGGCGCTATCGCGGACAGCGACAAAAGTGGTTCGCCGCCCGATTTAGGGGCGAGGACAGCGAGATCGACCTCGCCCCGGCACCAGGACACAAGCCTGAGTTCGAGGCGTGGCGGTGGGCGGCTGTGGATCAGCTGGTGGCTTCCATCGTGCCGTTCAAACGGGAGGTCTACCGCGCCGTGGTGGCCGAGCTCGGACCGATGGCGCACCCCGAACGCTGGTAGCGCGATCTCCCAGCCATCGGGCCGGCCGGTCACGCGTTCCACCGCGAAAATAAGCGGTGATCTGGATCTGCGATGGCTCACCGATCGCCACCCCGACATGCCGGCCAAACCACGGCCAAAGCCGACGCAATCGTTTGGGCCGTCTTTGCACCTGGCCCGCCGCGACGGCACGTGATCATAATCAATTGCAAGTGTGCTCAACATTGTATTATTTGTCGCAAGCGGGTTCGCGCTACCGTGCACAATGTGAGCGCGATGGCGAGCAAAGTGGCTTTGTGCGCGACAATTGCCGCCAGTCTTGCCATGGCAAGCCCGGCGATTGCACAGCTCATGACCAAACAACAGATGATCGAGGCGCTCCAACCGTGACCCGATCAGGACGCCTATCGCTGGCGCGGTGTCAAAAACGACGACCGGCGCAGGCGCGACCTTTTGCAAGCGCTGCAAGGTAGCCGTAAACGTGCGTTCACGGCCAATCAACGCAAGGAGCTTGGTGAGCTGGCCGACCAGCGGCGGTCGGTCAATCCGACCGTTTACTTCGCCCCTAACTCGGACGTCATCTCACCCCAGTCGACCCGGATATTAGAGCAACCTGCCTTTGATCGGAATCGGAACGATCCCGATTAAAGGCAGAAAGTTGCTCTACACTTTAAGGCGCGATGATCTAGCATCGTTGGGCCGTGCCTTGTCCGATGCGACCTTGAACGAGCGACGGTTTTTAATCACCGGGCCTACCGACGCCGCCGGCAGCGCCCGGTACGATCTCTCGCTATCGCAGCGGCGAGCCAATGCGGTCCGCAACTATATGCTGAAGCGGTTCGGACTTGGCGCGGGGCGGCTGCAGTCGATCGGTTACGGCGAGGAGCGCCTGAAGCGGCAGGATCAGCCGCTGGGTGGCGAAAATCGACGCGTTCAGGTGATCAACGTCAGCGCATTCAACCACAGCGCTCAAGCCCGCTCGCGGCCAGCAACACAGGCAACCGGCCAAGGCGCGGCGAGCAGCTGCGATGGGCTGCCCTGCCGCCGGATGAATGATCGCACGTGCGGTTTCGCTGCGTGGGGTTTCGCTGCGTGGAGGCTCGCGGACCGCCTCCGGCTACAGCGATGACGCTGTTGCTCACGTCATGGCTTGCAGCCGTTGACCGGGCGCTCGGTCCGGCTTCGTCGTCAGGTGTCCTTCGCCGCCACCCGACCAGCAATCGCGGCTTGTGCCGCCGCCAGGCGCGCGACGGGGACTCGGAAGGGAGAGCAGGATACATAGTCGAGGCCGATGCGATGACAGAACGCCACCGAGGCCGGATCGCCGCCGTGCTCGCCGCATATGCCCAGTTTGAGATCCGGACGTGCCTTGCGGCCACGTTCGACCCCCAACGCGACGAGTTCGCCGACCCCTGATTGATCGATCGAGACGAACGGATCGATCTCCAGGATCCCGGCCTGCAAGTAGTTGGCGAGAATCGGTGCGGCATCGTCGCGCGACAGCCCGAGGCAGGTCTGCGTCAAGTCGTTGGTGCCGAACGAGAAGAACTCCGCGCCTTCGGCTCCCGCGGCAATCTCGCCGGCACGTAACGCCGCCCGTGGCAGCTCGATCATGGTGCCGACCTGGAACAGCAGCTTCACGTTTCGCTCCGCCTCCACTGCGGCCGCGGTCCGCACGATAACCTCGCGCAAGGCGTCGAACTCCTTGCGATAGGCAATCAGCGGGATCATCACCTCCGGTATCACTGGTTTGCCTGTTTTTTCAGCAGCATCGATCGCGGCTTCGAAAATCGCACGCGCCTGCATCTCGGCGATCTCGGGATAGCGAATGGCCAGGCGACAGCCACGAAAGCCCAGCATCGGGTTGAATTCGCTGAGCTCGGCCACCCGTTCCGACAGCAGCGCGACCGGCACGCCCAACGTCTCCGCAACGGTTTGTTGCTCGTCCTTGCCGTGCGGTAAGAACTCATGCAGCGGTGGATCCAACAGCCGGATGGTCACCGGCATGCCGGCCATCGAAATAAACAGGCCCTCGAAGTCCTGACGCTGCATCGGCAGAATCTTGTCCAAAGCGGTCCGCCGACCGGCTTCGTCCTGCGCGCAAATCATTTCGCGCACCGCAAGAATGCGGTCCTCCTCGAAAAACATGTGCTCGGTTCGACACAGCCCGATCCCGGCCGCACCAAAGCTGCGGGCCTGGTCGGCATCGCGCGGGGTGTCGGCGTTGGCTCGCACCTCAAGTTGGCCCGCGGCATCGGCCCAAGCCATCAACGTCCCGAAATCACCCGATAATTCCGGTTGGCGCATCTTGACGGTGCCCAACAGCACCTCACCGGTGCTGCCGTCGATGGTGATCACGTCGCCCTTTTTCAGCATGACGTCGCCGCTACTGACGGTGCCCGTCTCGTAGTCGATCCGCAACGCTCCGGCGCCGCAAACGCACGGCCGGCCCATGCCGCGGGCGACCACCGCGGCGTGGCTGGTCATTCCCCCGCGTGCGGTCAGGATACCGGCCGCCGCATGCATGCCGTGAATGTCTTCCGGACTGGTCTCAACGCGCACCAGCAGCACATCCCGGCCTTTGGCCTTCAATGCCTCCGCATCGTCCGGACTCAACACGATCTCACCGCACGCCGCGCCCGGCGATGCAGCAAGGCCGGTCGTGATCAATTGCCGTGTCGCGTCAGGGTCGATGGTCGGATGTAGCAATTGATCGAGCGCGGCGGGCTCGATGCGCATCACCGCTTCGGGCTTGGTGATCAACCCTTCGCTGGCCAGATCAACGGCAATCTTGAGCGAGGCGGCGGCGGTTCGCTTGCCGTTGCGGGTCTGCAGCATCCACAATTTACCGTCCTGGATCGTGAACTCCACGTCCTGCATGTCGCGATACCGCTGCTCGAGCTTGGCGAAGATGGTCTTCAGCTCGGCGAATGTCTGCGGCATCAGCGCCTCAAGCGAGGGTGCGGAGGCGCCGGCCTCGATGCGGGCCTTTTCGGTGATGTTTTGCGGGGTCCGGATGCCGGCGACGACGTCCTCGCCTTGGGCATTGACCAGAAACTCGCCGTAGACCTCGTGTTCGCCGGTCGCAGGATTGCGGGTGAAGGCAACCCCGGTGGCCGATGACGTTCCCATGTTGCCGAACACCATGGCCTGGACATTGACGGCCGTCCCCCAATCATCGGGGATTTCATGTAAGCGCCGGTAGGTCCGGGCTCTGGCATTGTCCCATGAGCCGAATACCGCTGAGATCGCCCCCCACAATTGCGCGCCGACGTCCTGGGGGAACGGTTTTCCCGTTTCGCGTTGCACGGCGGCCTTGAACTCTTCGATCACAGACAGCCAGTCTTCGGCCTCCAAGTCCGTATCGGACCGAAAACCGTTCAAGTTCTTATGGGTCTGGATGATGTCCTCGAACTCTCCATGGTCGGCGTCCAAGACGACATTGGCGTACATCTGAATGAAACGGCGATAGCTGTCGAACGCGAACCGGCGGTCGCCGGAGCGTCGCGCGAGCCCTTCCACCGTCTTATCGTTGAGCCCTAGGTTGAGAATTGTGTCCATCATGCCGGGCATGGAGGTGCGCCCGCCGGAACGGACCGAGACGAGCAGCGGATTGGCTTCGTCATCAAACGACATCTGCACCGCAGCGCCGACGTCGCGCAGAGCGTCCTCGACCTCTTGCTTCAGGCCCGCAGGCCAGGTGCCGCCGTCTTTGAGGAAGGCAGTGCACACCTCGGTGGAGATGGTGAAGCCCGGCGGAACCGGGAGGCCGAGGCTGGACATCTCGGCAAGATTGGCACCTTTGCCGCCGAGCAGATTGCGCAGCTCCGCCTTGCCGTCGGTGCGACCGGTCCCGAATTGGTAGACCCATTTCGTCTGCGTGGGGCTGTGCCCGGTAGCTGTTGTCATACTCGTCGGCTCCACGTGTGCTCGCCTGCCGCGGCTTGATCCATTGGCGTGGGATCAGGCGTTTAAACTGCTGTGGTCCAAGCTGGGTGGCATGGCCTCTGCCTGATATCGGGATTCCGAGCGGCGTGTCCGGCTGGCCGCGGACGGCCGGAAGCGCGACGGTCTTACATCGGTTGGTGGGTCATTTGCCAGTCTTGTGCATCTTTCATAGGGCGAAGTTCAACACAATCAATTGGGCATGCGGCACATTGGCGGTGCCGGCGTGGACATGGTAAGTGCGGTGCAGGCTCTGGATGCGACAGATGAGGGGTGGGATATGACCCAAATGCCGACCGATCACCTGCCGGAGGTGCTCGCGCTGATCGACCGCTCGCATCAAGCCGGGCTGGATCGTCTGTTTGAGCTGTTACGGATCGATAGCGTGTCCACGGATCCGGCCTTCAAGGCGCGCTGCCAGGCGGCTGCCGAGTGGTGCGCCGCCCAGCTCAACGACATTGGTTTTGAGGCCTCGATCCGACCGACCGACGGGCACCCGATGGTGGTGGCCCACGATCGTCCCGAGGTGCCCGAGGGCATGCCGCACGTGTTGTTCTATGGGCATTATGATGTTCAGCCGCCCGACCCGCTGGACTTATGGAACACCGCGCCGTTCGATCCACACATCGCCCATGATGACACCAATGGCGAGGTGATCGTTGCACGTGGTGCTGAAGACAATAAGGGTCAGCTGATGACCTTTTTGGAGGCAGCGCGGGCCTGGAAGGCGGTGGCCGGGGAGCTGCCGGTGGCCGTCAGCGTTCTGATTGAGGGCGAGGAGGAATGCGGATCGCCCAGTTTGCCGGAGTTCTTGGCGACGGCCGGTAAGGAGCTGACCTGCGATTTCGCGCTGGTTTGCGACACCAGCCAATGGGACAAGGACACGCCGGCCATCACCACCATGCTGCGCGGTCTGCTGGGGATCGAAGTGATCCTTGAGGGTCCGTCGCGCGACTTACATTCAGGCATGTATGGCGGGCCGGCGCTGAACCCGATCAAAGCCTTGGCGCGGGTGATGGCGCAGATGCATGATGACCAGGGACGGGTGCAGATTCCCGGCTTCTACGACGGCGTGCGCGCGCCAACCGATCAGCAAAACGAGCAATGGGCGGCGTTGGACTTCGATCCTGCCCGGTTTCTCGGCGCGATCGGGCTGCGGCAGCCGGCTGGAGAGAAGGGCTTCAGCGCCTTGGCGCAATTGTGGGCCAGGCCGACCCTTGAGTTCAACGGCATCACCGGTGGCTATCAGGGTGCGGGCACGAAGACGGTGATCCCGTCCCAGGCTTCGCTCAAGATCACCTGCCGCTTGGTGGCGGGGCAGAAGTGGCAGGCGATCAACGAGAACATTCAGGCGTTCGTGCGTGCGCGGGTGCCTGAGGACTGCAAGGTCCGCTTTATCGAAGGGCATGGCAACTCTGCGATCGCCTTCGACACCTCCCAGCCCTACGTGGCTGCCGCCAGCGCGGCGCTGGCTGAAGAATGGCAGCGGCCGGCGGTGCTGATGGGCTGCGGTGCGTCGATTCCAATCGTCTCCTCGTTCAAGGAGGCCTTGGGCATGGACAGCCTGTTGGTCGGCTTTGGGCTCGACGATGATCGCATCCACAGCCCCAACGAGAAGTACAACGTGCGGAGCTTCAAAAAAGGCGCCCGCAGTTGGGCGCGTATTCTGGCGAACTTTGCGGCGCTCGACGGCAGCAGGCGCTGTTGATCAAGCCAGAGTAGACCGGCGCCGCCGTTGGCCGCGACCGAAGTGGTCGCGCTGCAGCCGGGTATTGATCGGAAAGCGATCCATTGGAATCGGTCGATCCTATCGCCGGTGCGACGGGTCGGCCGATACGCCAAGGCCGACCCGTCTTGAGCGCTCACACCTTGGCTAGATCATCGCGCCTTCAATCGGAACCGCAAAGCCGGTTCCGATTGAAGGCGCAAAAATGATCGCTCTTAAAGTGGTGAGCAACCTGCCTTTAATCGGGATCGTTCCGATTCCGATTAAAGGCAGAAAGTTGCTCTAGCAGCGGCGCCAGGCCGGCTTGGATGTCTGGGCATTCGTCGCGGATAAGCCGCAAGACGGCTGTTTCGGTGTCATCGAGCTGGCCGTTGCGGCCGATGCGATCGGCCAACCAGGCTGCCTCGGCACCGGTGACAACCTCGGCTTCGGCGATGTTGGTCTCCATCTCATCGAGTTTGCGAGCTTGCCAGTCATCCGCGTGGAAGGCGTTGTATTGTCGGATCGCCCCGGTGATCTCGCCCGAGAACATCTTGCTCATGAAGCTCGCCATGCCGCCCGATGGTTCCTGCAGCGCATTGTGCATGCGCAGCGCTTCGGCGCGGCTGATGGGCTGATAATTGTTGGCCGCCATCACGTGATTGACGATGGCTTTTGCGAACAGATCCGACCAGGACCAATGGTTGTCCTGTCCAGCGGAGGCGTCGTTGAGATCGAACAGCACCTCAGCTTCGTCCCGCGAGATCCACACATTGGAGGCGCCTCCGGCCGCATACAGCACGCGGCGAATGAGATCGACCTCCGCCTCGCCGATCACGCCGGGTGTCAACTTGGCATCGCCGAGGAGCGCAGAGTCGCCTTCAAGGACAGCGGTTTTGATCGCGTTTAAAGTGAACATCACCAACGACCGGGGCGCTTCAACGGCGGTCTCCAGCAGCTTGATCAGTAATTCCAGCTCTGTGTGCGAAGCAATCCGACCATCGCGCAACATGTGCGTGATCAACCACTCGGTCTGATGCTCGCAAATGTAGCCGAAAGGCTCGGCTTGGTTGACCAGATAGTCGGTCAGCGCCTCAACAAACAAACTGGGCCAGGCATCGCTCTGGCCAGAGCAGCGTTGCGCGATCAGCAGCAATTTCTCGGCTTCGCGCAGATCGATGCGGCCGTCACCGTAAAACGCCTGGCGCATGGCCAACACGTCCGCATCCGACACGTGGCCGGAACGCGCTATGTTGTCGAGATCGACGACATCGACGGTGCTCATAGCTTGAACCTTGCGCGTTTACCTTCTGGTGAGAAACTAGTGCCGCTGGGTAAACCGCCGGTTAAGCCCGGTGGGGCGCCAAACGCGGGTCGTTTCGGCCGGTGCGGCGAACGGTCCGGTTGGCGGTGATGACCGCTGCGGCGCCATGGATCTGGTGGGCACGACTGATCACGGCCGTGGCGGGTGTGCGAAGCGCAGTCAGCGCCCACAGCGACCGGACCATCCGGCGCCGTCGCCGCTTCGTCGCCGAGCCTTTACAAGCATCGATGCCGGTGCCAGCTTCGCCGCCAACACGGATCAGTTGATGCTTTGAGGAGCGCAACCATGGCGACATATCTCAAGCGAGGACGGGATGCCGACGCACGAGCCGAGGCCAATGCGAAAGTCCGCGCCACCGTCGAGGCGATCTTGGCGGATATCGAAGAGCGCGGGGATCAAGCGGTTCGCGAGCTTTCGATCAAGTTCGACGGTTGGGATCGGGAGGATTTCCGGCTGTCGCCGGCAGAGATCCAGTCGGCGATCGACCAGTTGACCGGGCAGGACCTCAAGGACATTGAGTTCGCCCAGGCGCAAGTGCGCCGTTTTGCCGAGCACCAGAAGGCTTGCCTAACCGACATTGAGGTCGAAACGCTGCCCGGGGTTGTCCTCGGCCATAGGCAGGTTCCGGTCAATGCGGTCGGTTGTTATGTGCCGGGCGGCAAATACCCATTGCTGGCGTCAGCGCATATGTCGGTGATCACCGCCAAGGTGGCCGGTTGCAAGCGGATCATCACTTGCGCGCCGCCCTATGAGGGTCGGCCGGCGCCGGCTATCGTGGCGGCCCAAGCGATGGCTGGCGCCGATGAGATTTACGTGTTGGGCGGAGTCCAAGCGATGGGCGCGATGGCGCTTGGCACCTCGACCATCAAGCCCGTCGACATGTTGGTCGGACCGGGCAATGCCTTCGTCGCCGAAGCCAAGCGTCAACTGTTCGGCAAGGTCGGCATCGATTTGCTGGCCGGTCCGACGGAGACGCTGTTGATCGTCGACGAGACGGTCGATGCGGAGATTTGTGCCACCGATCTGCTGGGCCAGGCCGAGCACGGGCCGACGTCGCCGGCGGTGTTGCTCACCAATTCCGAAAAGCTCGCGCGTGAGACGATGGCCGAGGTGGATCGGCTGTTGAGCCTATTGCCGACCGCCGCCATCGCCGGCCAAGCATGGGCTGACTTTGGCGAGGTGATCGTGGCCGAGGGCTACGACGAGATGCTGGCGCAGGCCGATCGCATCGCCTCCGAGCATGTTCAGGTGATGACGAGCCGTGATGATTGGTTCCGTGACAACATGACGAATTATGGCGCCCTGTTCCTGGGGTCGCGCACCAACGTGGCCTACGGCGACAAAGTGATCGGTACCAACCATACCTTGCCGACAATGGCAGCTGCACGTTATACGGGCGGGCTTTGGGTCGGTAAGTTCATGAAGACGTGCACCTGGCAACAGGTGCTGACGGATGAAGCCTCGACGCTGATCGGAGACTATTGCTCCAGGCTGTGCATGCTGGAGGGTTTCGCGGGACATGCCGAGCAGGCCAATATCCGTTTGCGCCGCTTCGGCGGCCGTAACATCGCTTACGCCACGGCCGCGCCGCCGCCGGCAGCCATTGACGAATAAGGCGCGAACATCGATTGGGATTTGAGGATGGAGCTGCCCAGGACGCCGTCGTTTCGTCTCGACAACAAGCGTGCGTTGGTGACCGGCGCTTCGCGCGGGATCGGGCTCGCTTGCGCTGCGGCATTGGCCGAGGCAGGCGCCGAGGTCGTGCTAGCGGCCCGCTCCAAGGATGAGCTTGAACGCGTCGCCGACGCCATCAAAGCAGCCGGCGGGCGCGCTTTGTCGCTGGTGCTGGACGTGACCGATGAGCCGGTTGCATCTGACGCCATTGCGCGCAGCGGTCCGTTCGACGTGCTCGTCAACAGCGCCGGCATGGCGCGACCGGCATCGATGTTGGAGGTCGACGCTGCCAACTACGATGCCGTCATGGGGCTCAACGTCAAGGCCTGCTACTTCGTCGCGCAAACGGTGGCGCGGGGCATGGTGGCGGCCGGCCGCGGCGGCTCGATCATCCACATCTCTTCGCAGATGGGCCATGTCGGTGGACCGAAGCGAACGGTCTATTGTGCGTCGAAATGGGCGTTGGAGGGGCTCACCAAGGCGATGGCGTTGGAGCTGGCGCAGCATCAGATCCGCGTCAACAGCCTAGCGCCGACCTTCATCGAAACCGAGCTGGGCAAGATCAGCTTGTCGGATCCCACGTTCCGCGCCTGGGTGCTGTCCAAGATCAAGCTGGGGCGGTTGGGTCAGGTGGAGGACCTGATGGGGCCGGTCGTGTTTCTCGCCAGCGACGCATCAGCATTGATGACGGGGTCGTCGCTGCTGATCGACGGCGGTTGGACGGCTGAGTAGGATGGCCATGGTTGCGCGCTACGGCGACGATGGCGTATGCCGATGATCATCACCAAAGTTGCGGTCAATTGATCATGCGCTACCAGCTTAGCCTCAATTGATCCGCTCGTTGCAAGGGCCGATAAACGCATGTCGGGAGTTGTCATGTCACGTAGAGCGCTGTTGGTACTGGGCATTGCCGCAGCGTCCTATGTCGTGGCCAATCATGTCGGAGTATACGCACAGCGCTCTGAGCGTCCCGCGCTCAGCGAGACCCGCATTGTCGGCGGCGTGCCTGGGCGGTTTGACTATTATGCACTGGTTATGTCGTGGAGCCCGACCCACTGCGCCACGACCCGACCACGGCGCAACGACACGCAGTGCAATCGCCGGGACGGCAAGCGCTTTTCCTTTATCCTGCATGGCTTGTGGCCGCAGTACGAGCGCGGGTACCCGCAATCCTGCCCGACCGGGAAACGGCCGTTCGTGCCCAACGCGACGATCGACAGCATGATGGACGTCATGCCCAGCCGTGGTCTGATCATCCATGAATATCGCAAGCACGGCGTGTGCTCCGGGCTTGGACCGGAGGGCTATTACAAGCTGGCTCGACACCTATACGGAAAGATCACCATCCCTCGGCGATTCGTGTCGCCGACGAAGAATCAAATGATCGATCGACAAGCGGTGGTCGACGCGTTTGTCGCCGCCAACCCGGGGCTCAAGCCCGACATGATCGCGGTCAGCTGTGGCCGGGCGGGCAGTCGGCTCAAAGAGGTGCGCATTTGCTTCTCGCGGGTGGGGCGGTTGCGCAAGTGTGGGTTCAACGAGAGCCGGCGTCGTTTATGTCGTTCCGACCGGGTGTACGTTCCACCGATCCGTGTCGGCCGCACGAATCAGCGCAGGCCGCGCCGCAACTAGATCCTGTCCGGCCGAGGCGGCATCGCCGTACCGGCCTGCTCCTGCGCCGGCCACCCCCACAAGCGCGCCCGCCATCGTGCGACAATCGGCGGCCAGGCGCACCAGAAGCCACTGTCCGATCAAGCCCTTACATCCATCAATTGAGGTGAGAGAAACCCGCTTCAATAGCGACAAATCACAGTTACAACTTGCGCGTTGCGCGATCGCAACATGGGCTTGAAAAAGCTCCGTACTCAAATTGAATCCTTGATAGTAATGGTTTCGTGCACCCATAATCGAGAGCTGGAGTTGACGGATTCTAAGCGAGAGGTTGATTGAATTCTCCATCGCATCCCTTTGATTTGCGACCGTCAAGTTCGTTGGATTGACAACTACTTCATTGGATTGACAACTACAATGTGTGGCTTGCAGTGTGTGGCGTGTGATGAATGATGAATTATATTACTATAATATTTGTCTTTTCCAAATGCAATACTTCGCACGGGGGTTGTTGTTAAAATGAATTATGAATTGGACTATCGAAATATTTGCCGCTTCCGACTGCAAAGATCCGCATACAGATTGTCGCACACACACAGATTGTCGTTCGCACACAGAGTGTTGTTATTTCGTGCGGGTGCGCTCACGTCGTTCGTCGCTACCGGACTTGTGATTGGTGTTTTAGGGACGGGGGCCGCGGCGCAAAGTAGATGCCCTGGGTCCGTTGAAGGTGGGCGCACGGTCGGAATGCAGACCATCGGTGGTGGAGACAGCTGCGTTATTGAAAAGGGCGCCGCGGTACAGGTCGATGGTATGGGACCAAATGGACAGAGCCAATCCGGCATCATGGCCATCGGGGACGGGACGCGCATTGTCAATCGCGGCGCGATCTCGACGGTGGGAATCAGCAATGAGGGCATCTTCGCCGGTAGTCATGGTTACATCGCCAATTTCGGATCGATTACCACGTCAAGCGAGGATGCGTCCGCAATCATCGCCGGCTCGAACAATGTTATAATCAATCGCGGAACGCTGCGGACGTCCGGGGATTTTGCCAATGGCATCAGGGCGCAGCACAACAACAAAATCGTCAACAGCGGACAGATCGTCACGACGGGTCGCTATTCGACGGCGATTGACGCTCGACGGAACACCCACATTCTCAACAGCGGTCTGATCAAGGCTACGGGCCCGGGCACAGTGGCAATCGCCATGGATGGTGGCACCAATGTTTTGACGTTATTGCCCGGCGCGCGCGTGATCGGAAATCTTGCCTTGCTGGGGGGTGGTCACGACACGTATCAGTTTCGCAATCGTGTCAGCACAGTTCTGACAACGCGTTACGGGGGCCCGCCGGAAGCGGTCGACACCGGCGGCCTTCCGTATGTGGTGGCCGATCGCACGGTGGCGGTGCTGGATCCGAGCGGATTCGGTCACCAATCGAGTATGCTGGCCGATTTGACCGGTGCAATCTTTAACTCGGTGCAGGCGCGGCTTGCCAGCGGGTCCGGAGGTGCCGCGGCGATGCCGCTCGGAGGTGCAGGTGCCGCGGCGATGCCGCTCGGAGGTGCCGTGGGCGGCCAGTTTGCGACCATCGATATAGGGCCCGGGGAAGGGCAGCCGGCCCGCTCCAACTTGGGCCTGGGCTCGGTCGCTGGCAGCCAGGCAGGCGCGGCCCGGAGCGGGATCGCACTGTGGGCGCAGGCATTTGGAGGCTCACGCGACGCTGATGGGCGCGCGGGCAAAGTTGGTGTCGCCGATGGCGCCACCCATAGGCTTTATGGCGGAATCGCCGGTTTGGACGCCGTCGTCGCTCAGCGCGTGCGGATCGGCGCGTTTGGCGGCGCGTCACGCTCTAAGTTGGCGGTCAATACGGATGTCGCTCTCGCCGACGCCCGGCAGCACATCAAGACGAACAGTACATTTGGCGGCGTCTATGCCAGTTATGGTCAGGCGGGGTGGTTCGCGCATCTGATGCTGACAGCGGGAAAGTCCGATTACACGAAATCCCGCACCGTGATCTACAACCTGACGCCGACAGGCGAGCAGCGCGCCACCGGCAGCTTCGACGGTACGTTCGTTTCGCCGGAGTTAACCGCGGGGGCCAGCATCAAGGTTGCCGGTGTCACGATCGTACCCAGCGCGCGCCTGCGCTACGCTCATCTGTCACTGAAGGGCTACACGGAAACCGGTGCGGTCGCGCCGATCAGCGTGGGGAGCCGCGATATCTCTGTGTGGGTGGGCCGGGCCCAACTGGCGTTTCCGATGGTCGTGGCAGGCCTCAAAGCGCAACCGCGATTTGGCATCGAGGCGATGAGCGGGGGCGATGGAACGGTGTCCGCGGTGATGCTCGGCCAGACGGTCAGTTTCGAGCCGAGTTCGCCACGTGATCGCGTCACGGGCTTTGTTGGCTTGACCCTTTCGGCGCACCTTGCTGGAAGCCTGTCGTTGTTCGCCGATGGCGAGGTGCATGCGGCCAGGTTCAACAGGACCGCGCGCGCTGAGGGGCGTGCCGGACTAAAGTTGAGGTTTTGAGCGGGGTCCGCTACCGTGCAAATGATTCGCCGGCCGTCGGGTACGAGCGGCCGGCCTTGAAGCAGCGCTACCGGGGCTTAAACAACACTGTTCTTCATTAGCATCGTCTTAATCATCCCGAATCATACTGGCGCAATTCGGTGGTTGTCGGCGATCGCTTCGCAGCGCGGAGGGTGACGTCGCGCGCTTCGGTGCGGTTGCAAGCCCAAAAGATCCTTGCTCGCAGGTGGTCTGCGGCTGAGAACGCCAGCGCCCAAATCATCACGATGTCGGCCGAGCCGGCCCCCAAAGACAGCACGATTTTGATTGCCAAGGTACAGATGACCTCAACTCTACCACGGAACATCAGTAGCACCTTCTGCGGCGCGCAAGCACGGGGCGGCGTGGACTTTGGCCGTCCAATTTCCCGCGATCGCTTCATGTTGCCGGCACGTATTGCCAGTGTCGCGCAGCTCAATGCGCCGCTTCGACGAGGCCACCTGCTGGCGCCGTTAGCGCACGAGGATCGGCCGACCAGTCGACAGGCCCGACAGGGCGCCAGGGCCGCCCGCGTGGCCGGCAGGCGGGGTTGGCATGCGGCTTCGCCCGTCAAGCCGGCACGATCCGCGCTGATCCTCCAACTGGTCGATCGCAAGGCGAATTTCGCGGACCTGAGCGAGCGCATCGCGCGCGCCAAAGCCGCGGCCCATTGAACGCCGGCCTCCGGCAACTTGCGACGATGAGTTGGAACCGTGACGGGTCCAATTTGGCCTGATGGGGTCGAGCGCTGGGCAACGCGGCGAAGGCGGATGTGGCCTCAATACAGAAACCCGCAATGACCGCGTCCAAACCCATCTGCGATGGGTGGGCATGCGGGCGCAAGATTATCGGACGTCACCGGAGCAGGTTGCGCTCCACTCTCAGAGCGATCATCTTTGCGCCTTCAATCGGAACCGGCTTTGCGGTTCCGATTTAAGGCGCGATGATCTAACCCGCAACCGGATTGTTGAACTCCGCCGCCGGCGCTCTGGGCCCGTTTCGCGAGTTGCATAGGTGGATGGCCCCGGCATCGAAACCGATCGGCGGGCCGACTTGCGTTGCACAGGACGGGGGTTCGTGGCACCACTCGGCCCACCGTTCGAACGGCGTCAACGTGGCCGGGAGACCATAATATGGCATCGAGCTCTGCAACGGTATGACAGCGGCCCTCATCATCGGCGCCAGAGAGGCGATCGCGGGCGCGCTCGTGCGTCGGCTGGCCGAACGCTGCCGGTTGGTGTTGCTGGTGAGCAATAACGGCGATGGTCCGGACGTCGGACCGTCGGGAGCGAACACGGGCGCCGGCGCAAGCATTGTCCCGCTGGCGGTGGACCCGAGGCCGGACGGGGATCCGGCTGAGATCGCCGGTCACATGATCGACCAAGCGCATGCCGTCGCAGATGATCTTGACCTGGTTGTCAATGTTGCCCGGCCGGGCGATCTCGAGGCCGCCGACACGGACGCCGCTGCCGCGGTGCGCCGTCACCTCCTGAACAACGCCGTGGCTCCCGTCATCGCGACGCTACGGTTCGCGGCCGGTCTGTCTCCCGGCCGGCTTGGTCACGTGATCAACGTCATCGACCCGCAGGCTGGCCGAGCGAGCGCAGACCATGTTGGGTTTGGCTTGAGCCAGGTGTCGCTCGCCGCAGCCACGCGGGAGCTGGCCAGCGCGCTCGCGCCCCGAGTTCGGGTCAATGCGATCGCCGCGGACTTGATCGCGCGGGCCGAAGGATCGGGTCGGACCGGCACCGGGCGGCCGGGCGAGCGGTCGCCGTTGGCGGCGGCGCCGGGTGGCAGCGGTCAGATCGCACGCAGCGTGGCGCACGCGGCCGACTATTTGTGCCAAACGCCCTCAATCACCGGCATGACGATCAATGTGGGGGGCGCTGGAGCCGTCGCTGGCCCACCCTGGCGGGGCCTCTGACCGCGTGGTTTTAGCGGCGGCGTTCGGTTGCTTGCACTTGGGAGTTTCAGTGTTGGCTAGAGCAACCTGCCTTAAATCGGAACCGGCGCAATTGGAATCGGCGTTGCGGTTCCGATTTAAGGCGCGATGATCTAGCCAAGCATGTGCTATCTCTCAGTGAGTACAATGGGCGGTTCAATAGGACATCGGAATGCGTGAAGACGTTGAGCAAGCGGCCAAGGTGGTGTCACGGCGCGTTTTCATCGATCGCTACGAACTGATGGGGCGGGTCGGCGTCTACGAGCGGGAGCGGCGCTACGAACAAAGGCTCGTCGTGTCGTTGGAGTTGGACGTGATCGACCGTTACGACGGTTCCACCGATAAGCTTGCCTCGGTGTACAACTATGAGCATGCGATCAATCTGGTGACGGCGGTTGTTGATAGCGGGCATTTCAACTTGTTGGAGACGCTTGCGGAGCGGATTGCCGAGGCTTGCCTTGAGGATGCGGATGTTGTGTTTGCCCGCGTGCGCATCGCCAAGCCCGACGTGTTGATCGCCTGTCGATCGGTGGGAATCGAGATTGAGCGTGATCGCCGCCGGTAAATCGCTGCCGCTGGCGGCTCGATCAGGTGATCGGCTGACGACCGATGCATGTTGCCTCGTTCGCGGCTTCTCACCGTCGGGCGCTGCATCTGGGCCGGCGTTGAAACTCCAGCACGCCGACAACGCGGTCACCTGGCGGTGCCGAAGAAGGCGAAGTCACGGTCGCGGCTGACGAGGCTGGCACCGCCGTCAACCAACAACACCGATCCGTTGGCAGCCTCGCCCGTGAGCAGAAATTCAATGCTACGATCAATGTCGTCAGGCGTCGGGCTGAGGCCGAGCGGTACTGTTTTTTGCGCGGCGCGGAAGTCGGCCTCACTTTGGCCTGTCGCGGGGAGCGTCAGGCCGGGCGCCAATCCATAGAACTTGACGCGGTCAGGCTGCTCGATCGCGCACATCTTGGTAAACATGTCGAGGGCAGCTTTGCAGACCGTATAGGTCAGGTGATCGCGGTAGGGGCGGTAGACCTTCTGGTCCAGCATGAAGATCACAACACCACCTGCGGCCGCCTCGTCCAAACTCCGGCATACGGTGGACGTGAGCAGCATCGGCGCGAGCAGATTGACGTTGATCGTGCGCATCATCGAAGGCAACTCGAGCGTCTTCAGGCAGTCCCAATCGAAAACACCGGCATTGTTGACCAGTCCATAGACTGGCGTCGGGCAGGCGTCGACGATCGACTGAAACATTTCCGGATCGGGAGCGAGCAGATCGGCTAAGGCCAAGCGGCAGGCCACACCATGGCGGGCCTCCAGCTGCGACTTGAAGTCTGCAAGACTCTGGGAGTCGGTGAGAGCGGGGTCCGAGTAGGTGGCGAGAATGTCAAATCCGCGCTTGGCGAACACCGCGCTGATGCGACGTCCCAGCCGACGCGTTCCGCCGGTGATGATGACGGTGCGGTGCCGATTGTGGACGGGTGGTGCGGTAACGTGGTCTGAGGCGGCCATTGCTTCATCCTGGCTCCGCTCAAAAGCGCACAACTTATGATTGTGCACGTCGGCGTATCGCGTTTCAGCGCTAGAGCAACTTTCTGCCTGTGATCGGAATCGGAACGATCCCGATCAAAGGCAGAAGGTTGCTCTACACTTTAAGAGCGATCATCTTTGCGCCTTAAATCGGAACCGGCGCAATTGGAATCGGCGTTGCGGTTCCGATTTAAGGCGCGATGATCTAGCTGGACCCATCCCACTCACCAGCCCGGCCGCCCCTGGCACGCCCGTTTGGGTCGCCGGCCGGAAGCGCGGGCCGGCACGGTGGTTCTGCGGTTAGCGGCTTGATCTAGCAGCGTCCCCGTCGTTCGTCATTAGCGCACGGTTTGCGGCGCGCGCGGCTCCAGACGGCGATCGATGTCGGTGAATGGGAGGAGCTGCAACAGTTCGAATTGGGTTACGCCATAATTCCTCCCCGGCGTCCCCTAATTGGTGCCCAGAAGCTGCCTATAGATGACCGGGCGGGGACACATGCCATGCTTCGCGTAAAGGGATTGTTAACCGATGTCTAAGTAGAAATGGTTAACCAGCCGGAAATCCTAAAGAGCGCGTTCCCTGGTGTTGAGGTTTGAACCACGCCAGCTCGGGTGATGTTATGAATAGTTTGTCTCCAGCTTTGTTGCTGACCGTCGGTGCCCTCGTAGGCTTTGTTTCGACAACAGCCAACGCGGCTTCCCTACCTGCAATCAAATCCAACGCCAACAACCGTGTTCCCGCCTGCGCAACGCCCGGTCGTCTAATGGCGTTCCTGGGATCGAGAAATCCGCGGCTTGATCCCAGGTTCGATGAGGTCGCCACCGCCTACATGCGCCATGGCGAGGCGCTGAGCATACGATGGGACTACGCCTTCTTTCAGATGATTTTGGAAACCGGCAACCTTTCGTTCCAGCGCGGGAACGGCGTTCCGGGCAGTGTGAAGCCCTCGCAGAACAACTTTGCCGGGCTGGGAGCGACCAGCCGAAAGGTCGCCGGGGAGGCATTCCCCGACATCCAAACCGGCGTTAAGGCGCATCTCCAGCACCTGCTGATGTATGCCGGAGTGTACATTGACAACCCGGTCGCAGAGCGCACGCGCAAGGTTCAATCGTGGGGCATCTTGACGAAGTGGCAACGCCGCTTCCGGCGGCCGATCACGTTTTCTGACCTGGCGGCAAAATGGGCGCCGGGCAGTCGCCGCTACGCTGGCCATATCCAGTCGGTTGCCAACCGGTTCTATAGCACAGCGTGCAGGCAGCCGGATCCGCGTCCGCACCTGGTGGCCGAGGCGCGCGGCACGAACATCGCCTCCAGCCGTAGGACGGCGCGGCCCGCGCCGTCGGCGGGGGACCAATTGGCGCGCAAGGCGATCGAGCGGGGGCGCGTGGAAGGCGTAGCTAACCGCTTTGGCCTGGGTGCGCGAACGCTCACCGGCCTGTCAAGTCCGCGCAACGGCTCGAGGCGAGCGACCATCAATCGCAATACGACCGGGCTCATCGTCCTCAATCCGTCGAAATCGTCCAGATCGAACAGCGCGGCGGCGGAACAAGCAGCCCCGAAAGCCGGTGCCAGCGCCGACCGCCCGGCGGCCGGCGCCAACAGCTCGCGCAAAGCCAAGGTGCACTTGGCTTCGGCGGCAACCGCGGCGGCTGCGGCCGTGAAGCCGAAACAGCAGCCCGAAAAAACCAAGTGTCGGGTCTGGACGGCGAGCTATGGCGGGCAAAAGGCCGTGATCATTCGCGCCGTTGCCAAAGGGATGATCAACTACACGGTTTTGGACGTTAACGAAGGCCAAGAACGGCGGGAGACTGAAGCTTACATCGCGGCATATGCCAAGAATGGCAAAAAGATTGCCGATTTCGGGAGCCAAAATGCGGCACTCGACAGAGCCTTCAAGCTCTGCCCTGAGGGTTGAGGTGGGGCCTGAAAAACGTAGCTGTGTGGGCCCGGTCGCGCGGTAGCCGGCCGGGCTGGTTGGCAGGTTGCTCACCACTTTAAGAGCGATCATCTTTGCGCCTTAAATCGGAACCGGCGCAATTGGAACCGGCGTTGCGGTTCCGATTTAAGGCGCGATGATCTAGTCCCTCGCACATGGCAGGGTTGGATCGGGGAGCGGCGATGCCACGTGTGCAGGTAAGGTTGTGCCCGCGGGGATGGACTTGGGCGCGGTGGCGAGCGGCCCGCGGGCGGCAGATTGGACGCTCGATGCTGGCCGGCGTCGCGGCGTTGGTTGCGCTCGCCTCGGTCGAGGCAGCGGCGGCGCCACCAATACGCATGTCAAACGCGAGTCGGGTGCCCGCGTGCGTCACGCCGGAGCGGCTGATGGCGTTCTTGGTCGCGCGCAACCAGGCGCTCGCGCCGAAATTTCGCAGCATTGCGCATCATTATAGGCGGCACGGCGAAGCATGGCGGGTGCGTTGGGACTACGCCTTCTTTCAGATGGTCATAGAAACCAATTATCTGCAGTTTCGGCGCGGCAACGGCCAACCCGGCGATGTTCGGCCCTGGCAGAACAATTTCGCCGGACTGGGGACCACCGGTGGCGGGGTCCGCGGTGATGCCTATCCCGACGTCAGCACGGGCGTGTTGGCGCAAATCCAGCACCTGGTGGTCTATTCGGGTGAGCGGATCGACAACCCGGTCGGGCCGCGCACCCGCAAAACGCAAAAAGACATCATCAGCTTTATGCACCGCGTGACCCGCCGACGACCCGCGACCTTCCAAGATCTGTCCGGGCGTTGGGCGGCGGATCGCCGCTACGGTCGCCTGATTGAGCTGATCGCTCAGCGCTTTCGCGGCCAATTCTGCGGCGTCAAGGTGACCTGGGCGGCCAAGATCGTCGCTCCGAAGCCGACACCGGTGATCCGACCATCGCGGACGCGTCGTCCGATGATGCCGGCCTTCTCCGGCTTGGGCGCCGCTGGCGTGCGTCCGCCGGCACCCGTTCCGGCGCCTCGGCCGATGGTCCGGCCCCGCGTGTTTTCCATGCCGCTGTTGTCCGAGTGATGCCGTTCGCTGGCTAAATCATTTCCACCCAAAGCAAAATCGCCGTGCCGGGCGGGCGCGCGGGATGGTTCCAGCTCACACTGACACGCTCCAGATCGGCGGCCGGATGGATCGCGCGCCCGTTATCCTGTCGGCCGTCGCGTGCTCGCTTGACCGCACCGATCCGTGCATCAGAGCAACCTGCCTTTAATCGGAATCGGAACGATCCCGATCAAAGGCAGAAAGTTGCTCACCACTTTAAGGCGCGATGATCTAGCCTTCGGTCGAAGACCCTCGGTGGCAACGTCAGGTAGTGCTGATCGCTCGATCGGCGCGATCAGGCGGCTGATGACGGCTGTGTTGGCCTCACCGTGACCCGCCGCGGCGCAACCCGGCTGCGCGGCCACGCTTCGGCCGCGGCTCGGCTGCCCCCTTGTCCCATACGATCGCGACTGCCAAAAGTTGGCCGGCGCAAAAAAGGGGCCCCAGGACATGCCAGACACCAACCTGAAAAAGATCGCGCTCGACTATCATGAGGCCGATCCGCCGGGAAAAATTGCCATTCATGCGACCAAGCCGGTGGCAAATCAGCAGGACCTAGCGCTGGCCTATTCTCCCGGCGTGGCCCACGCCTGCACGGCCATCGCGCAAGATGCCACCACCGCCTCACGCTACACGGCGCGCGGCAATCTGGTGGCGGTGATCTCGAACGGGACGGCCGTGCTCGGCCTCGGCGACATCGGGCCGCTTGCCGCCAAGCCCGTGATGGAGGGCAAGGCGGTCCTGTTCAAGAAGTTCGCTGGGATCAACGTGTTCGACATTGAGGTCGCCGAGAAAGATCCGGCGCAATTCATCGAGACGGTCGCCCGGCTCGAGCCGACGTTCGGCGGTATCAATCTGGAAGATATCAAGGCCCCTGAATGCTTCGAGATCGAGCGTGGACTGCAGCGTCGTCTCAACATTCCGGTGTTCCATGACGATCAACATGGCACCGCGATTGTCGTGGCCGCAGGAATTCTCAATGGCCTCAAGCTGGTGGAAAAACGGATTGAAGAGGTCAAGCTGGTGACGAGCGGCGCAGGCGCGGCCGCGCTCGCCTGCCTCAATCAGTTGATCAGCTTGGGGTTAAGGCGCGAGAACGTCATCGTGACAGACATCGCCGGCGTGGTCTACCAAGGGCGCAAGCAGCTGATGGATCCCTACAAGGCGCCATTCGCACAAGAAACTTCGGCGCGGACGCTGGCCGACGTCATCGTCGGTGCGGACATCTTCTTGGGGTTGTCGGCTGGTGGCGTGCTGACCCGGGAGATGGTGGCCACCATGGCCGATAAGCCCCTCGTGTTCGCGCTAGCTAATCCCGATCCAGAGATCCTGCCGGAAGACGTTAAGGCAGTGCGGGACGACGCTCTGATCGCATCGGGTCGTACCGACTATCCCAACCAGATCAACAACGTGTTGTGTTTTCCCTTCGTGTTTCGTGGCGCGTTGGACGTCGGGGCGACTACGATCAATGCCGAGATGAAAAACGCCGCCGTCGTGGCGTTAGCCGGGATCGCGGAAAGCGAAGCCTCCGACATTGTCCTGTCAGCTTACGGCACGGATTCGTTGGTGTTTGGGCCCGATTACTTTCTGCCCAAGCCGTTTGATCCGCGGTTGATCACCGAAATTGCATATGCCGTCGCCAAGGCGGCCATGGACACGGGTGTGGCGACCTGCCCGATCGAGGATTTCGAGGCCTATCGGCAGCGCCTGTCGGGGTTCGTCTATCGCTCGGGCTTTCTGATGAAACCGCTGTTCGATGCGGCCAAACGCGAAAATGGTAAGGCGCAAAGGCGCATCGTCTATGCTGAAGGCGAACACCCTTATGTGTTGCAGGCGGCAAGTCAGGTCATATCCCAACGGCTGGCGCGCCCGGTTCTGGTCGGACGGCTGGAGACCATCGATCGCATGTTGCCACACCTTGGCCTGCGCATGCGACCGGAGCGCGACTTCGACGTTTTCGACCCGTCGACGGATCAGAGCGTCCCGCAGTTGGCGGAGGAATACCACCGCTTGGTCGCGCGGCGCGGTGTCTCGCCGAGCCTAGCAAGGCAGGTTGTTGCGGCCGACAGCACCGTTGTCGCCGGGCTGTTGCTGCGACGTGGCGATGCGGACGCCATGATTTGCGGCACGGTTGGCCGCTATCATACACGCCTGCGCCATGTCATTCAGGTGGTCGGCCAACGGCCTGGCGTGCGGGGTGTGGCTGCGCTCTCGGGTCTGATCCTCAATCAAGGCCCATTGTTCATGGCCGACACCTACGTGTGTGAGGATCCGGAGCCGGAGCGGCTGGCCGAGATCACCGTGTTGGCGGTCGAGCAGGTCCGGCAGTTCGGGATCGAACCAAAGGTGGCACTGCTGTCGCACTCGAGCTTCGGGATGGAGGAGACGGCATCGGCGATCAAAATGCGCGACGTCTTGGGGATCCTCAACGGCTGGGCGCCAGAGCTGGAGGTCGAAGGCGAGATGCAGGCCGATGCGGCACTGTCTCCCTTCATTCGTGACGAATTGTTTCCCCAGTCCCGGTTGAAGGGGCCCGCAAATCTGTTGATCATGCCAAGCCTCGACGCCGCCAATATCGCGTTCAACCTGCTGAAGGTCGCCTCTAGCGCCGTCGTCCTCGGTCCCATTCTGCTGGGCGCCGCGCAGCCCGTGCACGTGGTGACGCCCTCGATCACGGTCCGCGGCCTGTTGAACATGAGCGCGATTGCGCTGACCGATCACCTTCGCACCAGTGAGCACAGACTGATGTGACATGCATGCGGGCTGCAGCGTGTGGAAGGCGCAGGCGCTACGGCGGACGGCGCAACGACGTCGGTGAGGACAGGCCGAGGCGCATGGGCTTGCGAGCCTTCCCGCCCCGCCGCCCCTATGGCGTTTCACAGTGCGCCGGAACCATCCCGCTCTCCTGCCCGGCCAACCCAAGGTAGGCTTATGGGGGTGGCCCACCTTGTCAGCCGCGGCGAGGCAGCGGGGTGGTACCAGCCAAATCTGAAACGCTCTGGATCATCGCACCTTTAATCGGGATCGTTCCGCTTCCGATTAAGGGCAGGTTGCTCTAGGCGGACATGATCCAGCTGGTTGGCGCGCGTCCTACCGCGTCGTTGATCGTCGTCAAGAGGCGACGGCGAGGGGGGCGGCTACGCGGTCGGTCTCAACCGGATCTTGGCGCGGGAAGACCACGACGTTGTCAGCCGCATCGGATGTGGTGAGCATGGCGCCGTCGGCGCCGCGCTGTTTGAACCAGCGCAGGTGGGTATTGGACAGCATGCCGGTGTCGGTGACCGGCTGCACGATCAGTCCGTCGTCGGTGTCCAACACGGTAGCCAGCTTTTGCAATAGATCGGCTTCAGCGGCGGGCGCGCGAACATACCAAATCTGTTCGAGTGGCCTGGCCCAGGCGATCCCGAGCGACATGATGGCATCGGCGAGCTGGTGGCGGTTCTGGCTGGGCTGAGCCAAGTCGTAGGCGATCATGAAAGTGCGCATGTCAAAGTCTCGTCTGACAAAGTTGCGGAGCAGGGGACGCAACACGGGTGCGCGGTGAGGGCCCGCGCTACGCTGCACGACGACATCGATGGTGACGCGGGCACACAAATCGTCACGCTACAGGCTGACAAGCCACGCAACGGAGCTGGCGATGGGACGCTGACGCACAGTGGCAGGCTGTTGAGCCGCAAAGACCGGCTTGCTCTTAGAACATAATGCGAACATGTCATGACTCGTTTCTGCTGTCCAGGGGTGTGTTCGATTTTTGTTCCAGAGCGTTTCGGTGCGCGCCGGAACCGTCCCGCTGCTCCACCCGACCAACCAAAACAGCATGACATCGGGTGGGACGTCTGGCCGAGCGGCCGGCACGGCACATCCGCGAACGGTGGACATGATCGACTGGCCACCCCGGCAACTCCCGCGGGCAGTTGTGCACGCGCGGGGTTGCGCAAGGGCATGCTTAGAGCAACCTGCCTTTAATCGGAATCGGAACGATCCCGATTAAAGGCAGGTTGCTCTACACTTTAAGGCGCGATGATCTAGAGCATTATCATTCTTGTTGGAATCTTCGCGGGGGATTCCCAAGGGCGTGCGAATATGATTCACACTGCATGCCGGAGGTGGAGGCCGGCATGCATGGCACGACCTTATTCCGATGATCTGCGCGAACGTGTGATTGATGCCTTGAATTCAGGGTTGAGCTGCCGCGCCGTGGCCGATCGCTTCGGTGTCAGCGTTTCAGCGGTTGTCAAGTGGTCGCAACGCTTCCGTGCGACGGGCAGCGTTTCTGCGCGGCGGATGGGCGGGCACCGTCCATTCGCGCTGGCAGCTGAACGCGATTGGTTGCTCGATCGCATCAACGCTGAGACAGATGTTTCTCTGCGTGGCCTGCAATCTGAACTTGCCGAACGCGGCATCATCGTGAGCTATGGTGCGGTCTGGAATTTCGTCCATCGCGAAGGCTTGAGCCATAAAAAAAACCGTGGTCGCAGCCGAACGAGACCGGCCTGACGTCGCACGTCGACGGGCACGCTGGATCAAATATCAAGCGCACATCGACCCGCACCGGCTGGTTTTCCTTGACGAGACCTGGACGAAAACGAACATGGCGCCGCTCAGAGGCTGGGCGCCGCGCGGCCAACGCCTGATCGACAAGGTCCCTCACGGACGCTGGCGCACACTGACATTCCTTGCTGCTCTGCGGATCGACAGGATCGATGCACCCTGCGTGCTCGATGGTCCGATCAACGGCATCAGTTTCCTGGCCTATGTCGAGCAGTTCCTGGTGCCGACGCTATCACCTGGCGACATCGTCATCATGGACAATCTCGGCTCGCACAAAGGCAAGGCCGTCCGCCGCGCCATCAAGAATGCACGTGCTCATCGCCTGTTCCTGCCGCCTTACTCGCCGGATCTCAATCCGATCGAGCAAGTTTTTTCAAAGCTCAAGCATCTGATCGGCAAGGCGCGCGAACGCACAGTCGACGACCTTTGGCACCGGATCGGCGATTTGCTGAGCCAATTCACCCGCGACGAGCTCGCAAACTACTTCGCAAACTCAGGTTATGCTTCCATCTAAAGTGATCATGCTCTAGTCAGCTGCAGCGGCGGTCGAGCGGCGGATCAATTGCGACGCGGCTCGCCTCCAATCCGAGCTGGTGCTTATTCGATGTCTTCCACAACGTCCGGGCCCTCGCCCTTCAAACGCTGCGCCAAGGCCGATTGAATGAACGGATCGATATTGCCGTCGAGCACATCACCCGGGCTGCCGCTGGAGGCGCCGGTCCGCAAGTCCTTGACCAGCTGGTAGGGCTGCAGCACGTAGGAGCGGATCTGATGCCCCCAGCCGATCTCTGACTTGGCCAGCTGATCGGCCTGCGCTTTTTCCTCCCGTCGCTTGAGCTCAAGCTCATAGAGCCGCGCCTTCAATCGGCGCATTGCCGTGTCTCGGTTTTGATGCTGCGATCGCTGGTCCTGACTGAACACGACGATGCCTGTGGGCTTGTGCGAGATGCGTACCGCCGATTCCGTACGATTGACGTGCTGACCGCCGGCGCCGGACGATCGGGTGAACGACACGTCAAGATCGGCCGGGTTGATGTCGATTTCGATGGAGTCATCAATGATCGGATAGACGCCGACCGAAGCGAAGCTGGTGTGTCGGCGTGCGTTGGAATCATAGGGACTGATGCGGACCAGGCGGTGCACACCCGTCTCGGTCTTAAGCCAGCCGTAGGCTTTGTCGCCCTTGATCTCCAATGTGGCGGACTTGATGCCGGCCTCTTCGCCCGGGCTTTCATCGGTCAGCTTGACCTGATATCCGCGTCGCTCTGCCCAGCGCATATACATGCGCAGCAGCATCGCCGCCCAATCCTGGCCTTCTGTGCCACCCGCGCCGGCGTGCACCTCCAGATAGGCATCATTGCCGTCGGCCTCGCCGGATAGCAGAGCTTCGACTTCGCGGGTTTCCACGGTCTGGGCCAGCAGCCTCAGCTGCTCTTCGCCCTCGCCGACGGTCACCTCGTCCTGCTCCGCTTCGCCGAGCTCGATTAAGGTCACCGCATCCTCAAGCTCGCCCGATAGCTCGCGGTAAATGGCAATTTGGCGCTCCAACAGTTGACGCGCGCGCATCACTTGACGGGCTTTGCCCGCGTCGCTCCACAGCTCGGGATCTTCCGCCTGGTGGTTCAGCTCGGCTAGTCGCTGCTCGGCCGTATCCCAGTCAAAGATGCCTCCGCAATAGTGCGAGCGAGGCGGTTATGGTGTCATAAAGCTTCTGAGCTTCGGCGCGCATGGGTTTACTCCATAGATGCATGGGTGCGTGTTGCTTGCCTTTGGTTCCACCGACGTCACGCCAACCGGGGATGGCAAACGAACGCCGCCCGCCGTTGCTTGGTGGCAGTGGGAAGAAGGTGTCGCGACAGGACTATTGAACCTTCTTTTTATAGGCAGTGCAGCGAGCCGCGTAAACCGAACGCGTGGCTTTGTGTGGTTGATTGACCGGGTGCGGGTCAGGCCTTGCTTATAACGGATAGGGCCAGTCCTCGGTCTCATCCGGCGGTGATCGTGTGCCCGATCGAGACCCCTGGGACGACTTAACCTCTTAATGTTGAGCGTTTTTCGGCGGACCATCTGCAAGCTACGGAGCTACCCCAGCTGCCACCGGCGCCGATTGATTTACCAGAGGCCGGGAGTGCGCCGCCGCCGGGGCTGGGTCCGCTCCTGCAAGCCGTAGGGGTCGGCCGATCGGTAGGATCCGCGCTTCCCGTCCTGCTGGCCACCGGTTTCAAAACCGAGAAAGGAATTGAGGTCGTCCGGTGCTTCATCCGGCTTGAAGAATTCGGCGATCGCCTCTCCGTCGCCGCGATAGGCACGCAGGCCCGTCCGCTTGTTGACCCAGACCTGATTGATGCCCGGCGGGGACCGAAACGGCACGGCCTTGTTGCCCTTCAGCGCCATCTTCATGAACTCGCCGAAAATCGGTGCGGCGACCTGGCCGCCCGTGGCTGATTTGCCCATCGGTTTGGGGTTATCGTAGCCGACGTAGACGCCGACCACCAAGTCGGGGACATAGCCCACGAACCACGTGTCCTTCGATTGGTTGGTGGTCCCGGTTTTGCCGGCGACCGGCATTTTGGGCAGATATTTGCGCCTGATGATGGTGGCCGTACCGCGCTGGACCACGCCCTCCAGCATCGACGTCATTTGGTAGGCCGTATGTGGATCGACGATTTGCCGGCCCTTGGCGGGGAGAACCGGTTCGGGCTGGTTTTCCCAGCGCTCGGCCGCGCACTGCGGGCAAGGCCGTTCGTCGTGCCGCCAAACGGTACGGCCCCAGCGATCCTGGATCCGATCAATCAGCGTGGCCTTGACTTTCTTGCCGCCGTTGGCCAGCGCAGCATAGGCCGTGACCATCCGCACCAGAGTCGTTTCACCGGCCCCCAACACCATGGCGGGCAACGGCGGTAGGTTATCGTAGGCGCCGAACCGGCGAGCGTACTCAACGATAATCGGCATGCCGAGATCGATGCCCAGCCGGGCGGTCATCTGATTGCGGGATTTCTCGATCCCAACGCGTAAGGTTGCCGGACCCAACGACTGCGACTTGTTGTAATTCTCCGGCCGCCAAACGTCCTGACCCGGACCCTGCTCAATTTCAATCGGCGCATCCAGCACGATCGAGGTCGGCTTGTAGCCGTTGTCCAGCGCCGTCGCATAAACCAATGGCTTGAACGACGACCCGGGCTGTCGCTTGGCTTGCAGCGCCCGGTTGTACTGGCTGATGTCGAAGGAAAAGCCGCCGGCGACGGCCAATACGCGCCCGGTGTGCGGGTCCATCGCCACCAGTCCACCACCGACGGCTGGCACCTGCATCAGCATCCAGGTGCCCGAAAGGTCGTTCGGGTCCTTGGGCGAGACCCAAATCACGTCGCCGACGGAGACGACTTTGCCGACGGATTTCGGCTTAGCTCCCTTGGGCTTGTCGGTTGCCCGAAACCGACCGGCCCACCGCATTTCGGCCAACGTCACGCGCACCGCTTGCCGCTCGGCGGGCAGGCGGTTGTTTGGCATCGGCTTCGGGCGCAGCCCCACCAGGGCATGCCCTTTGTTGACTTCGAGAACGACACCGAGCCGCCAGGGCGCAATGTCCGAGGGTATGGACATCTTCGCGAGTTTGGCGCCCCAATTGCCGCTCGCATCGACTTTTTTCACCGGCCCACGCCAGCCGCGCTGGCGATCGAAGCGTACCAGTCCATCGTGCAGCGCCTTGTGCGCCAACTGCTGCAAGCGCGGGTCCAGCGTGGTGCGCACGGAAAGTCCGCCACCATAAAGCTTGTCCTCACCGTAGGACTTCAACAAGGTGCGGCGGACGTCCTCGGCGAAGAATTCAGCGGCAAAGACGTGGGCACCGAAACTGCGGAAGTTCACGTTGAGCGGTTTGGCCTTGGCGGCATCTGCTTGCTGCTGCGTGATGTAGCCGTTGGCCGCCATCATGTTGATCACCCAATTGCGGCGGCCAATCGCTTTCTTTGTGTGCCGGAACGGATGGTAGTTGTTCGGGCCTTTCGGCAGCGCGGCAAGATAGGCGACCTCCTCCAGCGTCAGATCTTTTAGCTCCTTGCTGAAATAGCCCAGCGCCGCGGCCGCGACGCCATAAGCGTTAATGCCCAGAAAGATTTCATTAAGATACAATTCGAGGATCTTCTCCTTGGAGAAGGCTCGCTCAATTCGAATGGCGAGGATGGCCTCGCGCAGCTTGCGATTAAACGTCCGCTCGCTGGTCAGCAACATGTTCTTGGCGACCTGCTGGGTGATGGTCGATGCGCCCTGAATGGCACCGCGCCCAGTCAGCATTTTTTGAGCATAAACGAAGGCGGCCCGGGCGAGGCCGATCGGGTCCACACCGTTGTGCTCGAAGAACCGCTTGTCCTCCGCCGAGATGAACGCATGGATGACCCGCTTCGGCAGCATGTTGGCGGGCACGAAAATCCGCCGCTCGCGCGCATACTCCTTGATCAACGAGCCATCATGGGCATGGATCCGGGTCATCACCGGCGGCTCGTACTCCGCCAGCTTCTCATAACTCGGCAGGCCCTTGGAGGCTTGCCACAAGAAATATCCGGCGACGCCGGCGCCGGCCAAGACCAGCATGCCGGCGGCGAACATGAAGCCCAACAGGCTCAACAGCATGCTCTTACGCCGCTTGCGCTTCTTCTTCTTGCGCGTCGGCGGGAGAATCGGCGTCGGCGGGCGCATTACGCTCTCATGATCGCAGTTCCGACCGTCGCTCGGCGGTCGCTCGTCGGCACTGTCACTGTCATCAGTTGTTTAACACGGTGCAGGCCAAAAATGCATAGCTGGACATATAAACGCATTCACCATTAGCATAGAATGTGGCGATACGTCGTTGTCACACCTGCATGGTCCAACGTATTAATTGATTCGCTTTCATTCCGTTGTCATTCTATCGACACTTTTGCAGCGCTCAAGCGCGACGGCGATCGGCCGCGAGGCTGCGGTTGAGTTTCGGCTGATGCATGCTTCAACGCAGTCCGCTCGCGCGAACACTGGCAAAAAACCTGTCGACAGCGTTGGCGATCAGTTTCGCCGCCATGCTTTGCCAGCGTCGATTGGTGAGACGGCTGAGATCCTTGCTGTTGCTCATATAGCCCAGCTCGATCAACACCGCAGGCGTACTGGCCTGCTTCAGCACCTTGAATGCCGCGGACCGTTGAGGGTCGCGGGCCAACGGGACCTTGCCGCGCAGCTGCTTGGTAAGCAATCGCCTGATCGATAGCGACAGGTCGGCCGTCTCCCGGTGCACCAAGTCCAGCAATATGGAGCGTACGTGGTCCTCCGCCGCGGCCGGGACCGAAGCCATACCGGCCAGCAAATCGGCGGCGTTTTCCTTTTCCGCCAGCCGTCGCGCCGCCTCGTTGGAGGCCCGGTTGGACAGCGTGTAGATCGATGCGCCGCTGATGGTCTGGGCCAGCTTGGCGTCGGCCAAGGCATCGGCATGAATCGAGATGAACAGATCCGCGCCGGCCTTGCGTGAAATGGCGACGCGACGATCGAGCGAGACGAATTCGTCCTTGGTTCTGGTTAACCTGACGTCGTACCGCTTCTTGCGCACCAAGATCGCCCTTAACTTTTTGGCTACCGCCAACACCACCTGCTTTTCGCTGAGATTTTGCTCGGTCACGGCTCCCGGATCGACACCGCCGTGACCGGGGTCGACCACGACGACCACTCGCCTTCGCTTGCGCACCGGTCCGTTTGTGTGGGTCCACCATGGCGGGCGTTGAGCGGACGATGTTGCGGTCGGGTTCTCGAAGTGACTGTCTCGGAGCCGCAGCGCAGCGGAACGTTTGGCGACGCTGGCGGGAGGCGGCGGCGCCATCGCTCGGAATTCGGACTTCGGGATGCGCACCAAATCGAAGCTCAAGCGCCCCTTGTTCTTGCCCCGCGGGGGGATGAATGTCGCGTTCTCGATCCTGGCAGGGCCGGCCAGATCCATCACCAATCTGGAGCGGCCGGCGTTGAACCGCCCGTATCGATAAGACGCGATGATGCCCTTGCCTCGCCGGCCGGCCGACGCCGGCAGGCGGAACGTCAAATTTGCGACATCGATCACCGCCCGGTAGGGATCGCCGAGTGTGTACACGTTGGCCGATATCGGGCGTGTTACCTCAATTTGAGCGTGGGTTCGATTGCGGTCGCCACTTAAGATGACCGCAGTTGCCGCGGCCCGGCGCACACGGATTGTCCCGGACCAGGAGCTTGGGCGCTGCACCGCCGATGGAGCCTTGGCTTGCGCTAACACCAGTGGCCGCTTGGCTTGTGTGGGTTGGGGTTGCGCTTGGGCCAGTCCGGCAAGGCCCACGACGCAGGCCCAAACCCCAACGATGGAGATCGCGCCGAAGGGGGTCCTGCTCAACCGCACTCCACCCCAGGATAACCCGCACCGGGTGGATCGCCCCGGCGAGCTGGGCGGCGACAACGCTCGGCCAGCGCCGCTCACATTCGCTCCCGCAACCATCGCCCAACTCAAGATGCTCTCCACATGCTGATGCGAACTGGTGGAACAAAATATGGCTATGGTGCGACGACGGAGGGCCGTGGCCGTCACAATCTGTGAATTCTGCTCGGCTGTGTTGAATCGGCCAGCGTGTTCCCGCCGCTAGACCATGTCCGCCTTAGGCGGATCAGCCGCGCCGATCCGCTCCCCCGGCTCGGCTGCCCAGAACATCGTGCGATATCATGGCCGGGTGGGCGAGCGGGATGGTTTTAGCGCACTCTGCGACGCTGTCGCGTGCGCTTCGACGTCACAGCGCGCCCGATGGGGTGCTCAGGCGTCATGTGCGCTCCAGGATGGTGAGGCCGCGGTGACGATCGAGCAGGTAGATCAAGCCGCGATCGTCAACGGTCACGTCATTGCTGGCGATGCGATCGCTGCCGGACGGAACATCCGGCACAAAGTGGGCCACCTCGACAGGAGCGTGTGGGTTCTTGATATCGATGACGCGCAGGCCCTGGGCAAACCACGCAATCGGGATTTCGGTTCCCGTCACGCGTTCACAGGGTTGGTGGCATGCCGTCGATGTCGGATGGCTGCCACCGATCAGTTCGGCCACTTGGTAACTGGATATCGGCACCGGGTGGCTTTCATCGGTGATATCGACCAGCCAAATGAAGGCGGCCGGGTCGGCCTGTCGGCGCTGGACGTCCTCATCGGCGACCAGCAGATACCGCCGGCCGGCGATGTCGAACGGGATCGGCAGCGCGGTGTGGGTGGGGCAGGCATAGGGCGGCGACCAATCCAAGCCTGACACGCGTTTGGGTTGCGTCATGTCATCGATATCGAGAATGACGAAGCCGGCTTGCCAATAGCTGGTGTAAAGCCGGTTGCCGAGACGTAACGGATGATGGCAACGGTGCGCGGTCTTATTCCAGGTCGGGACCTCTCCGCCGGCCACCCACTGACCGGGCAGCCACCATCTGCCGACCTCCGCCGGGCGGGTCGGCTCGGCCAGATCGAGGATCATCACGATGTTGCCGACATAGCCCTCGACGGTGGGTGACATGTAGACGTAGCGGCCATCGAAATCGAACCGATGCACGCCCTTGCCGGTGGTCGTCCAGCGATGGATCAGCCGGGGAGTGGAGGGGGTGGAAACGTCATAGATGCCAAGACCGGTTGTGAAGTCGTCCGGCACGGGCGCGTTGTCGGCATCGTTGAGTTCGTGGTTGACCAGCATCAGCCCGTTGCCGACCCGCACCTTGTGTGCGTGCGTTCCAGGCGGCATCTGGAGCGTCGCAATCGGCTTGGCGTCGGCGGGGTCACGGACGTCGATGATCGAAGTGCCGTGCGGGCTGCGCATGTGCCCGACGTAGGCGAGGCCGTCTGCGACCACCACCTGTCCGCCGCCGGCACAGTCGAGATAGCCCACTTGTCGAAGTCCCTTTTGAGATGCCATCTGCGAACGCTCCCTGTGGTTTTGAGCCTGTTTCGGGTGGCAGCAGTCTAGAACAGTGTCCCAAGGGAGGCGATTGCCGGAAGCGCTCAAGCCATCGGCCTGACGTGCGCGGGCACGCGCCGGCCGATGGCCATATCCGATCGGCCGCACGCCGCGATCCGGCATCACGCTTGCGGTTTGCGTCAACCGGACAACCCGGCGGATAAGGGTACGCCAAACAAGGCGGCGTGCGCCCACAGCACGAACACCGCGTAAGCGGCGATACCGACGACGAGGACGGCGATGTCACCGGTCAGGCCGCCGGTAGCCGAGCCAAGCGGTCCCAACGCCTGGCGTCGCTTGACGGAAATGCGATCGTATACGGCGTAGGCCAAAAAAGCGCCGAACAACAGAACCGATGCGGCATCGCCCCTGACCAACAGATGCGCCACAGCCCACGTCTTGACGGCGGCGAGCATCGGGTGCTGCAACCACGTGCGGATGTGCGAAGGAATGTAGGCGGCCGCCAGCATGACGAACGCCAGCAGCATCAGCAGCATGGTGATGTGCCGGGTCCAGTGCGGCGGCGTCCACAGCACGGGGTTCTTGCCGGGCATGGTGGCGAGCTTTGAATAGCCATAGACAATCAGCGCCAAGGCCGCAAACGACACCACCGAGAAGGCGATCTTGTAAGGCGTCTCGCCGAAGCGTTCGATCAGGCCACGACGCAAGTCTGGTGCCGTCGGAATCAGGTGGATGAGAATGAATGCCGCCAGGCCTATGACCAGCAAAAGCATGTCGCTACTTACCTTCTTTGCTTACGAGCTCCAGCACGAACCGGTGTCAGCATTGCACGGCTAGCGCCAGCCGTCCGCACCAATGCCGACAACATATTCTGTCTATCATAATCACATGCCGCGGCTATCCGATGTTTGCCACATTTCTATGTCCCTTAGATCAAGGGGAGTGAACAGAAGGTCCGACGGATTGGGGACCTGATTGAATTATCCATGGCCGCGTGGCGGCGGCCTCGGCAGCTTCGGCGGGCCGCATCAGCCTTTGGACTGCCATCGCGTAGGCGGCAGGCAACAAGGTATGTTGAGCTGCTTTGCGATTGATAGGCGGGCGGAGGCTTTGCGTGGGCGTCGAATTGGCTGGGGGGCCGAATATGCTCGGACACGGCAAAACAGATCGTATTGCTTACAATCAGAGCAAGGAGGTCGAGCTGAGCGCCGATCACGCGGTGCTCTTGGGCAACCTTGCTGACACTTTGCGGCAAGCCGCGCACCAGGCGGCAGTGGCCGGGCCGCCAGCCACACCCGATCGGTCGGTGTTGGCGCGGACAGCCGACGGCGATGGTCGGTACTCACTTCCGCAAATCTTTCAGCAGCGAAGCGTGAAGCGCGGCGTGGACGGGATCCAACCCGAGGTTGGCCAGCGTGCCGTCGAAATGAGCGGTGCAGGACTGCTGGCGCCGGCGGTGCTGGCGACGGCAACGGTGCTGGTCGCCATTTTGATGACGGTGTCGGCGGCAGACCTCGCGAAACTGCCGGGAATGGCCTGGCTGACGGGACTGCAAGCTTCGGTCACCCCGGCGCAACGCTTCGAAGCGCGCTTGCAGCCTTCGGTCAAGCCGGAGATCTATCCAGAGGTGACGTTGCCCACCGGCAAGCCGGCGCGCGGCCCGAACGGCCTGGACCTCGCGGATCCACCTCGCCCCGCACAAGCTAAGGCCCCGATGGACGATCGCAAAGCTGGTGGGCCTGTGGCCATTGGTGGCGGCGCGGCAACGCGTTCGGCCGGTACCAGTCTGGCTGCTGCGACGGCAGCGGCCGCGCCAACACCTGACGCTCCCGTTGGCCGCGCGGGCGTGGAGCCCGCAGTTCCCGCGGGGAGACAGCGCGAAATGCTGGCGCACAGTCGGCGCCTTGTTGGGCGCGGCGAGATTGAGCGCGCGCGCACACTGCTGGCGCGGGCGGCGGCCAATGGACGACCCGGCGCAAAGTTCGCGCTGGCAGAGACGTTCGATCCCAACATGCTCGCAGCTTGGGGGCAAACGGAGCCGGTCGGCGATGTCGATACGGCGCGTGAGTTCTACCAGCAGGCGCAGGCCGCCGGAGATCAGCGGGCTCAGCAGCGCATCGATGCCCTCAGCGGCGCGTTGCAACGCCAGGTGCGCGCCGAGGACTTTGTCAGTTGGAGCAACCACGACTGAGTTGGCCGACCGCTGCTTACCGGCGCGTCTCATTGAGGCTGCGCAGCCTGTCCAGCGCACTCTGCAAAATGATGCTGGCCGCCAGCTTGTCGATCACCTCGCGGCGCCGGCGGCGACTGGTGTCGGCTTCGATCAGCAGCCGCTCGGCAGCAGCCGTGGTCAGTCGCTCATCCCAGAGCAGGATCGGTAGTTCGCAGAGCTGGTTGAGGTTACGCGCAAACGCGCGCGTTGCCTGCGCGCGCGGGCCCTCGCTGCCATCAAGATTGACCGGATAACCGAGCACCAAGCCGGCGACCTGATGCTCCTCGGCCAGGGCCAGCAGGCGCGTCGCGTCTTTGCTGAATTTGGTTCGGCGAATGGTTTGCAAGGGTGAGCCGATCATGCGGGCGACGTCGGACAGCGCCAGACCAATGGTTTTGGTGCCCAGATCAAGGCCCATCAAGCGTGCGTCGCCGCCAGCCACACGGTTGAACGCTTCGGCGTCGGCGTAGGTTGCCCCAGGCATTTCCTGCTCCGGACGAGACTGCGAAACTCTGTTCATATTTGTGATGCCGTCGTCTTGTCCAGAGCGTCGCGCCAATCGCGAGCGCTTCGATCTTTAGACGTTGTTATCAACGCTCATGCTAGACCACACACGGTGATTCAATTCTTTTTGCGAATGAGTTGCGCATGCTGGAAAGCCGGTATGCCCAGTTTTTTTGATCCGCACCTTGCGCTGATGGGCGCGGGGTGGCCCGTCGCTGCGCTGGGCGGATTTGAGTTAGGAGAGTGGTCTAGATGTTTGGTCGTCAATTCCTGAAGAATGATACTGGCAGTTTTATTACGGGTGCGGTCAAACCGCCTGCTTCGGTTGGCCACCCAATTGGGTTGACGCTGATCGCCACATTCACCGTCACCACGTTGTTGTCCGCGGTCCTGTTGTTTTCGCTGCAGCCCATGTTCGCCAAGATGGTACTGCCCAGTCTTGGCGGCTCGGCATCGGTATGGGCGGTGGCGCTATGTTTCTTCCAGGGTGCCTTGCTGGCGGGCTATTGTTACGCCCATGCGCTTAACCGGTTCGTCGCGGTTCGCTTAGCCGGCTTCATCCATTTGGGCGTGATGGCTGTCGCGTGTCTATCCCTGCCCATTGCAATACCGCGAGGCTGGGAGCAGGTCCCAATCGGCGACCCATATCTCTGGCAGCTCGGCTTGTTCGCCGTCGCCATCGGCGTGCCATTCTTTGCCGTGGCCGCCAATGCGCCGCTGTTGCAGAGCTGGTTTGCGCGCACCGGACATCCGGACGGCCGCGATCCATATTTTCTCTACGGCGCGAGTAATTTGGGTAGCCTGCTTGCGCTGCTGGCCTATCCGTTGCTGCTCGAACCGGCATTCGGCCTGAAGGTCTTGTCCTGGCAATGGGCGGTTGGGTTTGTGCTTCTGGCGGTGGCAATTGCGCTTTGTTTCGGTCTGGTTTGGTATTGCTCCGGTCGCTTCAGCGTGGAGATGGCGGCTGATTGGAGAGCAACCTCTGGCCGCGTAGCTGAGCGATCGAGACCGACCGAGCGAGCCGGAGATGCTCCGATCGCCGCGATCCCGACTTGGACGAGCCGCCTGGGCTGGATCGGGCTCGCATTTGTTCCTTCCGCCTTGCTCACCGCGTATACAACTCACGTTGCGACGGACGTCGCCTCGGCTCCGCTGATCTGGGTGGTGCCATTAGCACTCTATTTGCTGACGTTCGTCCTGGTGTTTCGAGCTCAGCCTTTGGTGTTCGTGCCCTGTCTGCTCGCGGTCTGTGCCGGCGGCTTTTTTGTCTTCAAACAGTTTACCACCGCTATGATCGGTGTGCCCGAGAATGCGATTGGCTTGCTGATCGTAATCGTGATCGGGGTGGCGGCCGCGGTTGGCTATCGGATCTATCCCGCGATGATACGCTCAGCGCTGGTGGACATGTCCGATCGGCGGCCGCTGGCGACATGCATGGTAGCTGTGGGCGCGGCAGTGATGGCATTTGTCGTCGGCAAGATGCTGGCCCATCAGTTGGGCGGGGATGACGTCCAATTCCCCGCCTGGATAGCTACGGTGATTGGCATTCTCGCAGCGTTAGGCGGGGCGACTTGGTTCCATCAGAAGAATAACAGCTTGAGCCATTCGCCAATGGATTGGCTCAAACTCTTCCACGTGATTAGTGTCGTTGCGGTTCTTATCGCACTCACGATGTCACCGACGCGATGGATAAATTTCCACCTATCCGTGCTGATCGGTGTGTGCGCATTCGTTTTCTCGGGCTTGGTGGCGCACCGGACGCTCTACGATTCTCGGCCCGCGGCTGACTATCTCACCGAGTTTTATCTGTGCATGTCGCTGGGTGGCGTGCTGGGTGGACTGTTCGCCGCGCTGTTAGCGCCACAGTTGTTCGCGGAGGTGATCGAGTATCCCATCTTGCTGGTGCTGACGATGCTGTGCCGTCCGCTGGCGCTGAAAGCGGTACTTGGCAACCGTGAAGAATCGCGGGCCGTCCTTGTCTTCGCCGCCGTTGGCTGTGTCGCCTTGGTGGCGCTGCGGTTGCTTGATGTTGGGACATGGATGGAGGGGATCGAGGTGGCAAATCCCGATCCATCCGCGCAAGCGAGCCTGGTGCGTACGCTATTACTGCTTGGTCCCGCGCCGGTGATGGCGGCCGTGTTCGCGGCATTTGCCTTGGTGTTGACCCGGATGCCGCTGCGCCAATCGATCGCCGTGGCGATCGTGGGGATCTCGGTTGCCATCTTGCCTTCGGCGATCGGTCGCGGCGAAGCTGAGCGCAGTTATTTCGGCGTCTACCGGGTCGCCAATTCGGAGGACGGCCGCTACCGGATACTCCTGCACGGATCGACGATACACGGCGCCCAACGCATTTACGATGACAACGGAGCGCCGGTTCACGACCCCACGCCGGCGACCTACTTTCATCCAGCCTCGCCGATGGCCAAAGCCATATCGCTCGTCCGCGAACGGCTCACCGAAACCGGCGTCACGGGTCGCTACGGTGTGGTTGGTCTCGGGACCGGCTCGCTGGCGTGTTATGCAAAGCCGAATGAGCAATGGCGGTTTTTTGAGATCGATGGTGTCGTTGCGCAGATCGCGAAGGATCCCAACAAGTTCTCGTTCTTGTCCTCGTGTCGGCCACAGGCAGAGATCGTCTTGGGCGATGCGCGGTTGACGCTCGCCAGCGACCGACCAGGCAGCTTCGATTTGCTGATCATCGATGCCTTCTCGTCGGACGCCATACCGATTCATTTGCTCACCGCGGAGGCGATCGAGCTGTACCTTGATAAATTGGCTCGAGATGGTGTCCTGGTCCTACACATTTCAAATCGTTATCTCGACCTAAAGAGCGTACTGGCATCGACCGTCGCTCAAGTCGGCGGGTTGAAGGCGCTGAGCATCGTCGACCAAAGAAATCGGCGCAGTTTGGCGGCGTCGAGTTCAAGTGTGGTCGTCGTCTCCAACAGCGAGCGTGCATTGGCGCCGTTCCGCAAACTGGCTACGGCGCGGCCGCTGACGGGGGCGGCGATGCGCGCCTGGACCGACGATTATTCGGACATCTTGACGCCGCTGTTGCGGGGCCCCAGGTAGCGTCGTCAGGCCGTGGCGGCGATATCCCTGCCGTCCGGCCTTTCGTCGACGATCGCTAATCGCCACCTTGTCGCGCTTTACGGGCCTGTCGGCAACGCCGATATAAGGGGTGACCCGAGAGCGCTTCAGCTCGAGCCGAACCATTGCGCTCCTTCACTCGGCCATCGAATGACCCGATCCGATGGGTGGCTGGGTGAGGGGCCGGACGGCGACGTGACCCGGCCTAAGCCGGCGAGCCTGAAGCTGGCGAGGAGCGGAGGCAGGCTTGGGAGACGAGGAACAGAACAGGTTTTCGGCGCGCGCGGCTCGCTACGTGCGGGTTGGCACCAACGTCGGAGCGGTCGCAGCCCGGCTGGCCAGTCAACGCCTGTTCGGGCTTGAAGGCGACCAGTCGCGCAACGCGGCCGAACTCGCCGCCGCGTTGGGCGGTCTCAAGGGCCCGATGATGAAAGTGGCCCAACTGCTGTCCACCATTCCCGAGGCGCTGCCGGCCGAGTATGCAAGAGAACTGGCCCAGTTGCAGAGTCAGGCGCCGGCCATGGGCCCGGCCTTTGTGCGCCGGCGCATGCGGGCCGAGCTCGGCCCAGATTGGCAAAGCCGGTTTGCAAGCTTCGAGACGACGGCGGCCGCCTCCGCATCGTTGGGGCAGGTCCACAGGGCCACGTCGCATGCCGGTCAGGTGCTGGCCGCGAAGCTGCAATATCCCGATATGCAATCCGCTGTCGAAGCCGATCTCAATCAGCTCAAGGTCTTGTTCTCGATCCACGCCCGGATGGATCCGGCGGTGGATACCCGCGAAATTCTGGTCGAGATCTCGGAGCGTCTGCGCGAGGAGCTCGATTACGAGCTCGAGGCACGGCACATGCTGCTTTATGCGCTGATGTTGCGTGATGAGCCGCTCATTCGCGTGCCGGCGGTCGAAACCGAATTGTCGACAGGTCGGCTGCTGACCATGAGCTGGCTCGAAGGCCGACCGTTGTTGGACTACAAAGGCGCTGAGCTGGAAGAGCGCAACACCATCGCCAAGGCCATGTTCCGGGCGTGGTGGTATCCCTTTAGCCACTACGGTGTGATCCATGGCGATCCGCATTTGGGCAACTATACGATCTTCGACCAGGCGGGCCGTGCCGCCGGCGTCAACCTGTTGGACTACGGCTGTATCCGCACGTTCCGTACGCCGTTCGTGCAAGGCGTGATCGACCTTTACACCGGGCTTTTGCACAATCAGCGCGAGCGGGTCGTGCACGCTTACGAGACATGGGGCTTCCGTGGACTAACCGAAGAGCTGATCGAGGCCATGACGATTTGGGCGCGCTTTATCTATGGGCCGTTGCTTGAAGATCGCGTTCGCTCGCTCGCGGAGGACACGACACCGGGTGAATATGGACGCCGGGAGGCGTTCCAGGTGCACAAAATCCTCAAAGAGAAAGGTCCGGTGACAGTGCCCCGCGAGTTCGTGTTCATGGATCGCGCGGCGATCGGACTGGGGGGCGTTTTCCTGCATCTGGACGCACGGCAGAACTGGTACCACTTGTTCAACGAGACCATCGAAGGGTTCAACTTGGACGACGTGGCCGAGCGTCAACGCTCAGCGTTTGCTGCAACGCGCGTGCCGTTGCCGGTTTGAGCGGCGGCGACCGGCTCGGAACCTGCTTGTGGAATAGGTGGTCGCCGCCGGTATCTTGCGGGTTCGCACGGGCACGCGCCCGGAACCCTTGCCTTGTGGGCGGATTTTGATGCGCGCGGGCAGCGCCTGGTCGGCCCGCAGAACAGCCGTTGATCGATCGCCGTCGTACCGTCACGGGCCGTCGGGCAGCGCATTTTACGACCGCACCGGAGCAGGGCTGGCCTCCTCACCGATTCGATCTGATCGACTCGATCTGATCGACTCGATTCCGGCGCGATGCCGACTATGAATTCCGTCTATTATCAATAATTTAGATCGTTCCCGCCGGACTTGCGACGGAGCCGAGACCGGAGGTTGTGGTGTTCAAATACAACAATGTTCATAGAATTCATGTTCGTCGTCCAGTTAGGCGATTGATGTGTCTCTCCATCACTAGTTCGTCCGACTGCCGCGGTGGCAAATGACGGGGCCGCTGCGCACAGGCGTCTGGAGCGTCACCAACAGGGTTGGGTGACTTCAGGATCGGATTAAGGGGGCAGCGCTCATGCCAAAAAGTGGCGTAGGAGAAAGAGTCATCATGCGCAAAGTTGTGTTGTCATTAGCCGCGTTGTCACTCGCGAGTATCGGCGCGATCCCGTCCGTTTCGGCCGATGGTATGCCCGGCGCCACTTATATTCCCCCGCCGCCGCCACCTTTGATCTACAGCTGGACAGGCCTTTACGTTGGCGGCGCGTTCGGCGCGCACGGGATTGACGCTGATGCAAGGTTCGAAGCCGCTGACCAACTGACGACGAACAGTTTTCCCGGTGGCAGCGGAGCCGCTCCGGGCGTTGGGTTCGCCAACGCGGTGGCGGCGGGCGCGTTCAACTCGCGCTCCAACGTTGACGGGACCGGCGCGACGTTCGCGATCACGGCCGGCTATAACTGGCAGTTCGGCAGCTTTCTGATGGGCTTTGAGACCGACATCAACGGCTCGACGGCCGGTGCCTCGCAGACCGTTCGCACCGCCGCGACGACCGCCGGCGGAATTCAGTATGCGGCGCAGGACTCAACATACACCACACGCATCAACTGGTTTGGCACCGTACGAGCGCGACTCGGGGTGCTGATCAATCCGACCTTGTTAGCCTATGTTACCGGTGGGTTCGCTTACGGCGAAGTTTACCGCACTTACGGCCTGAACATCTACGGCGCGGATATCACCGCCGGGGCTGTCGGCTACACCATCGGCCGCGGCGATACCTGGGAAACCGGATGGACCGGTGGAGGTGGGGTTGAATGGGCCCTCGGCAACAGGGTCTCGATCGGCGCCGAGTATCTCTACCTCAATCTCAACGCCGGCTCCTTTGTGACGGCATATCCGAGTGGCAACTGTACCGCACCTAACGGTTGCACACTCCGTGTGCGCAGCAACGATGTGGTCAATCACTTGGGCCGCATCAAGATCAACTATCGATTCTAGAGCAACCTGCCTTTAATCGGAATCGGAACGATCCCGATGAAAGGCAGAAAGTTGCTCACCACTTTAAGAGCGATCATCTTTGCGCCTTAAATCGGAACCGGCGCAATTGGAATCGGCGTTGCGGTTCCGATTTAAGGCGCGATGATCTAGTCCATGTCCGCCTTTGGCGGCATCGCCGTGCCATCCCGCGCCCCCGCCGGCTACCCGCACAAGCGTGCAATTTGGTGGCCGGGCGGCGGAGCGGGATGGCTCCAGCCAACTCAGAAATGTCAAAAGCGACGGCTCCGGCGTGCGCCGGGACGGCGGTGACTGTCTGCTGATGCATCTTGGTTCTCGGTAGCCCGGTGATCGATCACCGGCCAAGCCCGACCGAGCTGGCATGTCGCCGATATCAGGCTCGGCGCCGGAGGTTCCGCTTCGAGGCACGATGATCGCTCTTAAAGTGGAGAACAACGTTCTGCTTTCATCGGGTTCGTTCCATCCCGATGAAACCAGGTCGCTCTAAGCCGGCGCTTAATCGAACCGAGACATCGGCCCGCTGCGCGGCTCTTGCGCAGGTGAAACGCCTCGGCTACTCCGGCGTTCCATGAGGCTCATTCGCTCATTTGCCACCGTTGGCGCGCTGACCCTCGTCAGCCGTGTCCTGGGCTTCGTCCGGGACATCATGATCGCAGCCGTCTTAGGCTCGGGCGCGGTGGCGGACGCCTTCATCGTGGCCTTTCGGTTTCCCAACCTGTTCCGACGACTGTTTGGTGAGGGGGCGTTTAACTCAGCCTTCGTGCCATTGTTCACCAAGACCTTGGAAGGCGAAGGTCGGGAGGCGGCGCGGCGGTTTGCCAGCGAAGCGATGTCTGGCCTGATCGTCGTGCTGCTGGTGGTCTCGGCCGTCTGTATGATTGCGATGCCGTGGCTGATGTATCTCATCGCCGGCGGCTTTGCCGACGATCCGGACAAGTTCGACCTAGCGGTGCTGTTGTCGCGTATCGCTTTTCCTTACCTGCTGTGCATGTCGCTCGTCGCGCTGCTTTCCGGCGTGTTGAACTCGCTCGGTAAGTTCATCGAGAGTTCGGCTGTTTCCATTGTGCTCAATCTGACATTGATTGCGGCCATCTTGATCGCCATTGCGCTTGGTCATCGCAACAATGCGGAAGCCGGCATCGCGTTGGCGTGGGGGGTGTTCGCTGCCGGTATTCTGCAGCTGGCCTTGCTGCTGGACGGGGCGCGTCGGCACGACATCTGGATTGGCCTGACGCGGCCGGTGTGGAGCGATGGTGTACGGCGACTGGTCACATTGGGCATACCCGGCGTCATTGCCGGTGGCGTGACGCAGCTCAACATCTTAATCGGCACCGCGATCGCATCGTTCAAAGATGGCGCAAACGCGCACCTCTACTATGCGGACCGGATTTACGAGTTGCCGCTTGCCTTGGTCGGGATAGCCGTCGGCGTCGTGCTGCTCCCGGAGGTCTCCCGCCACCTGCGGGCCGGCAACATTGTCGCCGTTACGGACAGTCAAAATCGCAGTCTGGAATTCGCCATGCTGCTGACCGTTCCGGCGTCGTTGGCACTCGCCGTCATTCCCGTACCGATCGTGCGAGTGTTGTTCGAGCGCGGTGCGTTTTCGGCGCAGGACACGACGGCAACCGCGGCCGCATTGGCGATTTTTGCGCTGGGTGTGCCGGCCTTTGTGATGGTTAAGGTGTTTTCGTCGATCTATTTCGCGCATGAGGACACGAAGACGCCGATGCGCTTCGCGGTCATCAGTCTGACCGCCAATACGTTGGGGTCCGCCCTGTTGTTCTTCAGTTTTCGCGAAGCTGGCATTATGCCGCATTTGGGGATTGCGGTGGCAACCGCCTTGGGAGGTTGGCTCAACGCCGGGCTGTTGTGGCAGGGGCTGCTGCGGCGCCGGCAATTCACGACAGATGCGCGGCTGCGGCGTCAACTGCCGCTGATCGTTGTGGCCGGCCTCGTCATGGCCGGGGCGCTCGCGCTGATGGATCAACTGGTGGCGGCTTGGCTGGTCAGCGATGCTGCGCTGGTCACGCAGAGCCTGGCTCTGGTCGGCTTGGTGGCCGGCGGCGCGGGCGTCTACTTCTTGGTCGCGTACGCCCTCGGCGCGCTGCGATTGGCGGAGTTAAAGGCGTCGCTCGGGCGCGAGCATTGATGCCCCGAACAAAGCCGATGCAACGGGCCGCCGCACACAGGCAGCGCTTCCGATAACGCAAAATCGCCATAATCTTGCTGGTCCTGGCAGGACAGAGTCAATGTCCAATCCGCTTGTGCCTCCAGCCGGCAGGTGTCCGCACTTGGGTCTCACTTTAAGCGCTGCGAACGCCTGGCCCGGTTCCGATTGATCAGGTCCGCCAGTGGCGGATTAGCTTTGCTGGCCCGCTCCTCATCCGGGCCACGCTATGGCGCGCAGTTGGGGGTCCCGGGCGGGGAGCGGGATGGCTCATGCCAACATTGAAGCGTGCTCGTTGTGGATGACACGCTCGGACGGAATCTGCCTTTGCAACCGTTCTTACAGCAGCAGGCTTCAATGGAGGCACGAACACCTATAAGGCTTGACGCCATGCCCTGGAGTAAAAACATCACCGAGATCTTGGGAATGGCTGAGGGCGGGTCGCTGCGCCAGCTGTTCGCCGCGATCCGTTCCGCGCTCGGCATGGCGCCCGGTGATCAACGGCCGCACGAGGTTAATCGTGCCGCGTTCACGGCGGCCGTGGTGGCGCTGGCGGCCAAGCTCAGTAAGTCCGACGGCGTCGTGCTGGCCAGCGAGGAACGCGCTTTTGAGCGGTTGTTTCCGGTCGACGTCGATGAAATCGAAAACGTTCGTTGGTTATTTCAACTTTGCGCTCGGGACGTGGCAGGCTTTGAGAGCCACGCTAAGGCCGTCGCGCAGGCGTTGGCGGACGATCCGGAACTCAAGCGGCACGTGTTTGAAGCGTTGTTGCACATCGCCACGGTCGATGGCGTGTTGCACGAGAGGGAGGACCATTATCTCGGTGTCGTGGGTGAGACATTCGGATATACGGAACTGGAATACCGGGCGATGCGCGCCCGGTTTGTCCACGCCCTCGATGATCCTTACGTCAAACTCGGTGTCCCACACGATCTCGATAATGAGGCCCTCAAAGCCCATTACCTGAAGCTGGTGCGCGACAACCATCCTGACGCGCTTGCCGCCAAGGGCCTTGCCAAGGAGTTGCAGGACGTTGCCGCGCGCAAGCTTGCTGCAATAAATGCCGCCTGGGATCAGATCGCCAAGGAGCGGGGGCTGTGATGCTGGCACCGGACTCCAGGCTCGTGGGCTCGGTTCGTTCGACGCCCAATGTCGGGGAACGTCGGGCAGGATTGCGCCCGCATTTGCTTATTATGCATTACACGGGCCTGCCGACCCTTGAACGTTCCCTGCAGGTGCTCAGCGACCCTGCTTGTGCCGTTTCCGCCCACTATGTGATCGCCGACGATGGTCATATCATCCAAATGGTGCCGGAGCGGTTGCGCGCCTGGCATGCTGGGGTGTCGATGTGGGCGGGACAATCCGACGTCAACTCGGTGTCGATCGGGATTGAAATCCAGAACCCGGGTCCAAGTGGCGGCTACCCGGACTTTGGCGACCGTCAGATGGCGGCGGTGCGCGACCTGTCCTTGGACATTTGCCGGCGCCATGACATTTCGGCGCGGAACGTCCTGGCGCATTCGGACGTGGCTCCAGCGCGCAAGGCTGATCCGGGCGAGAAATTCGATTGGGCCTTGCTGGCGCGGGAGGGTATTGGGCACTGGGTGGAGCCGGAACCGCTCCGTTGTTGCGGGGACTGGTCGTTACAGATCGGTTGTGCCGGGGAGCAGGTGCAAGCGCTGCAGCGGCAATTGGCCGCCTATGGGTATGGCATCGAAGCGACGGGAGACTTCGATGAGTGGACGGGTCTTGTGGTCAAGGCCTTTCAGCTGCATTTTCGGCCCGCTCGGGTGGACGGCCGGTTCGACTTGTCAACGGCGCGAACACTCGACAGGTTGATTTCGGCGTTGCCTGGGGGCCGCGGTGACGGCTCAAGTGGTCTCGACAATTGAACGTAACTTCAACACTGATCCGGATCTCGCCGTTTGCTCAACAACGGCTGGCGGCGTCCGGTGCTGTCCGGCGCGGCATCGATCCGCGGCCCTGGCGGCGACCGGCTAAAGCGAGGGGGCACTGATTGGCTATTCCATTTCCGCAGATTGACCCGGTCGCCCTGCAAGTGGGACCGATCGCCATTCGATGGTACGGGCTCGCCTACGCGGCTGGGTTTCTCGGCGGCTGGTATTATATCTCTCGGCTGATCAAAAATCCGACTCTATGGTCTGAGGTGAAGCCCCCGCCGCCGGCGACTGCCATCGATTCGTTGATCATATATGTGGTGTTGGGCGTGGTGATCGGTGGTCGCCTGGGGCACGTGCTGTTTTATGAGCCAAGCTTTTATCTTCAACATCCCCTCGAGATCCTGCAGCCCTGGAAAGGGGGCATGGCGTTCCACGGCGGACTGATCGGAACCATTATCGCCATTTGGCTGTTCGCGCGCATCCATCATGTCGCCGTCTGGAGCGTCTTTGATTTGGCTGCGGCGGCGGTTCCCATCGGGATCGGTCTGGGCCGGCTGGCCAATTTTATCAATGGTGAGGTGGTCGGATCTGTAAGCAGTGTGCCGTGGGCGATGGTGTTTCCAAACTGGGGACCGGAAGCGCGCCACCCGGCGATGCTGTATGAGGCCGTGCTGGAGGGGGCGGTGCTGTTCGGCGTGCTCTATTGGCTGATTCACAATCGTTTCACACTGCGTTGGCCCGGTTTGACCTCGGGCTGGTTTCTGCTGCTTTACGGCGCGTTTCGGATCTTCTGCGAGCTATTTAAGATCGCAGATTTCCGCCTTGTGCTGCCACCGGCTCCGATCACCAAGGGCATGGTGCTCAGCCTGCCGATGCTGCTGCTTGGCCTCTTGCTGGTCTATCTCTTCAAACCACGGCAGGCGACGGCTTGACCACATCATTCAGCCTCGCCCACCTTAGTTAGGGCGAGCTGAGTGAGCACCGGGCCCACCAGTTCGAACACCACCGTGGTTCCGATCACGATGGCCATCAGCGATTGTTTGAGATCGGGCAGGTGATTGCTGGCCACCAGCGCCATGCCCAAAGCAACGCCGGCCTGTGGGATCAGGGCCAAGCCGATCCACCGGCGATAGATTGGATCGGCCTCGGCAAGCATGGCGCCGAGCCAGCCACCAACCAGGCGCGAGCCGGTGCGTAAGACCACATAGGCGAGGCCGATGAACCCGATTGTCTGTAGGCTGCCCAATTGCAGTGCAGCGCCAGCGAGGACAAAGAACAGGATCATGAAAGGCCATTCGATGTGCTCGATCTCGTGAAAAGGCCGGTTGTGGTGACGCGCAACATTGACCACAACGGCGCCGGCCACCATGCCTGCCAACAAAAACGAGACCTCAAGCCAGATCGCCAGCGCGGCGCACAAAAACACGACACCCAAGGCTTCCACCTGGACCGGCTCGCCTTCGTGCAGCCGGCCGGTCAGGAGCGCGGCCGGGAGGCCGACAACGGCGCCGATGACAAGCGCGCCACCTGCCTCCCAAAGCCCACCCAGCAGTATCGCCCAGCCACCGTCACCGGCGATCGATTTTGCCAGCACAAGCAGCAGACTGAACACGATCAGCCCCCAGGCATCGTCGATCGCCACGATGCCCATCAGCACGTCCGTAAAAGGACCCTCAGCCCGCGTTTGGCGTATCACGTCATGGGTGGCGGCCGGCGCGGTCGCCGTGGCAATGCCGGCCAGAACCAGCGCGAGCAGGATCGGGGTGCCGAGCGCGATCAGCCCGACGGCAACCACTATCACCGTCACGCCGACTACGGTCAGCGATACGATTATGATCACATCGCCATGATCGCGCAGGGCGTCGCGCGAGAGCTTTCCGCCCAACAAAAAGGCCACCATGGTCAAGGCGACGGTGGCTAGCAGCTCATACCAGGCCTGAACGGCGGAAGGCAGCAGATCGAGACCCGACTGTCCGATTGCGAAGCCGATGAGAATGAGCAGCGTTACGCGGGGTAGCTTGGTCCGCCGACCAATTTCGTCCGCGGCCAATCCGACCAGTAGCAGGCCCCCCAGAACGAGCAGTGTGAGATGCGTTTCCATACCGGTTTTCAGTCTGAGATGATTTGCGCTGTAAACGGGTTAGCCTTACCGGCACGCTCCCCCACGCTGCCACCTTATGGCACGATGGTGTGGGTGGTGGGCAGCAGGAGGGTTTCCGTCAACTCCGAAACGCTCCAGCCCCGATTCGGCTGACGGCAATGCTCGGCAAGGTGGCGTGGTCGCGTCAACCGCGTCGTGCCGCAACGACGATGCCGGCGCTTCGCTGGCGGCAACACACACACGTCGCCGCTGCCACCAAGCTCGTGCAGTCGCCGGTAACGTCGCCAGTTACGTTGGCGTTTGGGTCCCATTGATGTCATCGATGTCATCCCAGGGGCAACGGTGTTTTGGCCCGCCACGCGGGCTCCCAAGTGCTTGGGATCGAATGGCGCGGAGGCCTGGCCGCAGGCGGTGTCCTGACGGCCCAGGGAACATATCGCGCTTGATATGATGCTGAACGGCTGTCATCACGGTATCTTTCTACCGCTCGCCGGGCGGTCGTCGGTTTTTGCTTGCTGAGCTCAATCGGTGCCCTGTGGGTCCGCGTCCTTCCGCCACCACGCAGCAAAACGTCTGTTTGTTGATGGGAGATGATGGCGCGATCCAAAAATTTGATGGTTGGCGGCGCGATCGGCCGCACTGGGACGGACCGATCGTCTGGGCGAAGACTGGGCACCTGGGAGGGCGATGCCGACGGCGGCGGCGACGAGAGCTTAAGGCGCGGTGACGGATAAGCTTCGGTGACTGCGGTCGACAAAACGGATGAACAGCGATGGATTTCATTTCCCTACTTTGGATCGCGATTTTGCTAATGGCTTTGCAGCCGATCTTGATGGGGCGCTGGTTCGCCTATCAGCGTATTCAAGTTATTCGGGCCATGGAGAAACGCCGAAAGTCCCGCGTCATCACGATGATCCATCGTCAGGAAAGGCGCAGCTTGTTCGGCTTTTCGGTTTCGCGACACATCGATCTCGAAGACGCTCAGACCATTATTGCGGCGATCAAGGAAACGCCACGCGACATGCCGATCGACTTGGTGATTCATACCCCGGGCGGCTTGGTTCTCGCCGCCATGCAAATCGCCCGCGCATTGGAGGCGCATCCGGCCAAGGCGACCGTTTTTGTACCGGTCTACGCCATGTCGGGAGGGACGCTGATTGCCCTTGCTGCGGACGAAATCGTGTTGGGCGAGTTTTCCGTGCTCGGTCCGATTGATCCGCAAATAGCCGGATTTCCCGCGGCGAGCATTGTCAAGGCGCGCGATTGTAAGCCGGCAAAGGAGGTGTTCGATCTCACGCTGGTGCTCGCCGACATCAGCGAGAAGGCCTTGGCTCAGGTCAAGCGTGGGGCGGTTGAGCTATTGACGCCGCAAATGGAGCAGGCCAAGGCTGAAGCGCTGGCCGACAAGCTCGCCGGCGGACAGTGGACGCACGATTATGCGCTGACGGCCACGGAGGCCACAGAGATCGGCCTGCCCGTCACGGTCGGCATGCCGATGGACGTGATGGAGCTGATGAAACTGTATCCGCAACCGGTGCAACGGTCGGGCATCGAATATCTGCCGATTGATATCCCCCGTAACAGATGAGGTTTTAGGTCAGTCGCCTGATGTCGGTTGCGTCAGGAGTCTGGCAGACAATGAAATCCGGTTCTGAATACAATTCGTCCTGCGAAACACGTTCGCGCGGAGCTCGATTTGCAGTTGGGGTTCCAGCGCGCGTCAGTCGCAATAAGCTCTTTGACAGGTGAAACCTATCAGCATGCGCTGAAAGGTGGGTTTGACGGCGCCATCGAGCACGCCAACGCTGGCGCCTGGCAGCGAGCCTCCAAAAAATGTCGGCCGCCATGCTTGCAATTGTCCGCTGCGTACAAAACGGTCACCGGCTCCGAGATTGCGTGCGAGCAAACCGAAAGCCCGATCGCAAACTCTGCCGTCGGCTCCGTCAGTAGGTCCGAAACGATAGTCACCATGACCGGGCGCTTGGTGCAGGCGTCGATGTCGATGTTGTTGTCGCCCTTCAGCCGGCCGGCGACAGTTTGGAGGGACGAGCAGCGATCGAGCGGGGCGGCATTCGCGGTCTCGGTCATCAATGCCATCAAGGTATCCGCGTTGGCGCAGCGTACGGCCAGTTCGGCCCGACACCAGGGCTCATCGGTCCGATTTGCAGCCGCCTTAGAGCAACCTGCCTTTAATCGGAATCGGAACGATCCCGATTTAAGGCGCGATGATCTAGCGTTTGCTGCCGGCAGCTCAAGCACCGGTTGATGGATTGTGTTGGCTACGACGGTTCTCTACGGCGTCTGACATCCGAAAACAAATTCCGGCCCCGTATTCTCTTGTGGCATCGGTTCAAACAACTGACACGCAACCCGGTTGCGCGTGAGGTTCATCAACAAAACAGTTTTTAAAATTTATGCATCCGCATCCTTACCGCTGGCGGCCATGGACGGCACTTGGTGTGGGACGGTCTTTGGGTGGAGTGTGGGCGTATGAGATCGAGCTCCCGCTGGGTTGCCGGGCGCATTTATTGTCGTGAACAGCGTGGCGGATGGTTAAGCTCGCACGATGGTCGCCATGAAGCCGATCAGCTTGGCACTTGCGGACAACGAGGTCACGGTTTGACTCGGTCCATCGGCAGCCGGTAAATCGACTTTGCCTGGCGCGCTCAACCACCTGTTCGCGCCATCGCGTGGCCAGGTCGGTGTTCGCGCTATCGGCCGTTTGCCGTCCGGTTGGCAGCAGCTTTAAGCGAACTTACCAGTCAATCTGGGCGCGCAAACCGATGCCCCTGATTTTAGCACCGTCATTCGCGCCGCCTTCGATTTTGGACACGCTATACTGAAGCTTAATGGCGGTGTAGTCGGTGGTCCACCAGTTGAGGCCAAGCAGCCAAGTTTTTTGCTTGCCACACAGGTTGCAGTCCTCAAACCCACCTTGGGCGATCGCGTCGGCCTTGTCGGTCAGGTCCAGCCCATCATAGCGGCCAGCGATCTGCCAGGCGCCATAGCCACGGTTTTCACCACGCAGCTGCAGCGGCCTCAACACCTTGACGCGTTCGAACGCGCCCGAGCCCGCGCTGTAGCGCCGCTGTTCGCCGGTCAGGAACAAGCTGGCGTCGACATACCAGCCGCGATAGATTGGGCTGACCGGAGCCACATGATAAGGCAGGTCCGCCTTAAGCTGCGCATACTCGCCTTGTATCGAGAACGGCCCGGCAACAAACGCCGCCTCGAGGACGAACATGTCATCGCTATCGGCGATGCGGTCGGTATTGATGAAGCGATCGGCTAAGTGAAGATCGGCGCCGCGTTCACGATACCGAAACAGCTCTGCGACATGGTTCTTTCGCTTCAGGCCAGCGTTCCGGTTGCGGTAGCTCGCGCCCAGATGCACAACATATCTGTCTGTTTTAATCGGTGCGACGGTGCCGCGGACGGCTAACGCGGTGGAAGCGTCGAACCAGGTTTGTTGAGCATCGCTGGAGCTTCCGTAATAGCCGGTCTGGAACGACCAGTGATCGCCACCAAGCAGAAGGCCGACACCGAATTGACGATCCAACGTGAAGGCGTTGGTGAAGGCGGCGCGCTCCAGGAAGGTGATAAACCGCGAGCTGGTCACCTGCTCGAGTGAATTGTGGACGTAGAAATTGCCAATCAGCAGCTCGGACTTTTTGATCCGGTCCGGAAACCACTTGGGCGCGTAGGCCACGTAGGCATCTTTGATGGTCGCATCACCGCCGGCCAAGTCGATCTCGAACTTGTATTGCCAATCGTAGAACACGTGGCCTTCGACACCTAAACGTGCGCGGCGCAACTCGACGCCATTAATGTCTCGCCGCGTGGTAACCGGCCGGTCCTGGTCGATGCTGGCGGCGTCCGCTTGGACGCGGCCACGCACCTTGAACCTCCACCGGCCGTCCTTGCTGGAGATCGCAGGTGCACCGTTCCAGCTTATGTTGGCTTCATCGAGCTGACGGTGAATTTCCCCCATCTGTGCTTGCAGGTCGTGCAACTTCGATTCATGTCGCCGAACATCCGCGCTCGCAGAAGCGGCGCCTGACACGAGCAACGCCAACGTACCGGCCGCGCCGAACAGGCGAGGACTCATTGGCTTCGTGATCATGCTGGTCCCCAATTGAAAAAAACATCGTCAATATTTAGAGGGGATTCGCGCCGAGTAGCGCGAGCAAAAACCGATGCACTTTTTGCTTTGGAGCACAACAATTGGTGGTGGCGATGCTTTCGGGCTACAATCAATCACAAAATCCGGTATTGCACGACGCTAGAGCAACCGGCCTTTAATCGGAATCGGAACGATCCCGATTAAAGGCAGAAAGTTGCTCACCACTTTAAGGCGCGATGATCTTTGCGCCTTGGATCGGAACCGGCTTTGCGGATCCGATTTAAGGCTCGATGATCTATTGTGGCGAAATCGAAAAAAGCCGAAGATGAAAATGAGCCGTTCTGCCTTGGCTGCGTTTTAGCGGTGATCGGTCATTTCCCGGAGGTGGACGGTGCGGTTACATGCGGCTGCGCCAATCATTGTTGGGATTTGCCACGCGCTCAGATGCGTGTGCGGAAATTTGGTCGGCAGCCCAATCCTTAGGCAAGTCCGGGCTGAGTGTGACGTCGTTGCTTGGAGCGTTTCAGCCAACACTGTTACGCACGAATGAGGGTCAGCGCCGTGAACGTAGCGGGTGCAAGCAAAGCCGGTCAGCTGTCCTTGGCGCAAACCTGAACCGGCAGCAACCGACAGATCGCGGGCCGGACGCGGAGGATAACCTCGTGGGTGGTGCCGTTGCCGCGAACAGCTGGTTCAGTCCGGCACGTGTCCCGCGATCTTGGCCAAACATCCGATGGGCCATTCGGATGCGTTTGGAGCGGGTGAAGGGAATCGAACCCTCGTCATCAGCTTGGAAGGCTGTTGCTCTACCATTGAGCTACACCCGCAAAACCCCATGATCGCCGCATCAGTTAGCCGAAAACGGCGCCAGAACACAACCCAGAACGGGCACAGAACGGATCGAGACTGGTCCAATCAAGCGCTGGATGGTGGCATAGGTCAAACCCCGGCTTCCCGTCAGGTTGCGGCGGATCGATCGAACAGCCCGTTCGCCGCCACCAACAAGGTCAATGAAAATCCCTGGTACACCTTGTATATTGACACTGGATTGACACTGGAAGCTCGACGCTTGCGGGCCGAACCGATACCGCACGGCTCGCACGCGTGGCTCGGCACAAGGTCGTGGATATAACGGTATGACGGAGAAGCAGACGGCACACGCTGACGCCGACGTTGTCGTCGTCGGCGGTCGGACAACGGGTCTCATGCTGGCCGTCCGGCTCACCAGGCAGGGCGTCAAGCTTCGGATCGTGGATGCGTCACCCGGCATCGATCCGCATTCCCGCGCGACCTTGCTGCATTCCCGCTCCCTGGAACTGCTGGCGAACCTGGGCGTCACCGAAGAGGTGGTGAGCAAGGGTCAGATGTTGCGCGGCATGCGGCTTTTTGTTGACGGCCAATACGTTATGGGGACCAAGGACCCGCCGGTTGATTCGCCCTATCCTTACGGCATCGCCTTTTCGCAGAAGCGGATTGAAGGCCTGCTCGAGCGCGAGCTGACGGCGTTGGGCGTCGCGGTCGAGCGCAACACCAGCCTGGTGAGTCTGGAGCAGGACCGCGCCTCGGTTCGCGCCCAGCTCAGACATCACGACGGCCGGCACGAGCGTGTCGAGGCCGCCTTTCTTGTCGGCTGCGATGGGGCGCACAGCGCAACGCGCCATCTCTTGGATATCGGGTTTCCAGGCACGCAGAGCCGGTATCCTTATTTCTTGGCCGACGTCATCGCTGGGAACGACACACCTTCAGATGCCTGGTTTTATTTCTTGCACCGCGAGGGGTCCCTCGTCTTCGCCGTGCTCGACGGTGGCCGTCGCCAGATCTTCGGTAACCTTCCCGCCGACCATCCGGCTGAAGCACAGCCAGATCTAAGCGAAATTCAAGGCATCGTGGACCGGCGCAGCGAAGGTGAGTATCGCTTGCGCGATCCCCGTTGGCTCACCTATTTCCGCATCCACTATCGTTTGGCCGAGCGATTTCGAAAGGGGCGTGTGTTCCTGGCAGGCGACGCGGCTCACCTCAATTCGCTGGTCGGCGGGCATGGCATGAATACCGGCATCCAGGATGCCTGCAACCTCGCCTGGAAGTTGGCGATGGTTCATGGCGGCCTCGCCTCAGAAGCCATGCTCGACAGCTATGAGGCGGAGCGGCGGCCTGTCGCCGCGCAAATGGTGGAGGCATCGCGCGCCTTTACCGAACCGGGGGAAAACTATCCCACGATGTCGGAGGCGGAGCGCGATGCCATGTTCAAAGGCTTCCAGAAAACTCCAGATGACCTGATGGCCTTTCGACGCAACTTCGAGGAACTCGACCTCGACTACGGCGCCAGCCCGCTGAGCTTCGACGAGGGCACGGCCTTGCCCGAAGATTTGCGGCCGGGGCTGGAAGCCCGCGATGTCGCGCCCCTCCTCCATCAAGGCAAAACCCGCCACCTGTTCGATCTTCTCGGCGGCCCACGCCACTGCCTTTTGCTTTTCGCCGGTGAGCCAGTTGCCTTAACCGAGGCCCGCGCGCGCGTCCAAGCCGCGCTTGCGCACTGCGGGTCCTGGATCGAGCCGCATTTGGTGGTTACACGCGCTGGCGATGGGCGCCGGGACGATCGGCTTTCCATCGTGTTGGACCCCGAGGCCCGCCTGACCCGGCGGTACGGGATGGAGCAGGGCGGCCTTTATCTCATTCGACCCGACGGCTATGTGGCTTACCGTAGCCGACGATGGCAGGGTCTTAACAGCTACGTCGAGCGCGTGATTTTGGCGGTGTAGGCGATCGCAGCCGGCGCCGACAGCGTTGCCAACCCGCCATCTTGATGAATGCGCTTGATCGGCTGCGATCCGGTTTTGCTGGTGCTGCCTCACCCAGGGCGGACCGCGGCCAACTCAGACGTCATATCGACGGCTGACGATCTCGACGATCTGTTCGCGGGCGACCCCCATCGCTCCGAGCTGTCGGTCGGTCAGACCATTCAATCGATCGATGTCATGGGCCAATCGGACACAGCGAGACAGCGCCACGGACCAGCACAGCGCCCGGCCAGCCACCGCCGTTGCTGCTGCACGGACCACGCGCACGCCCGCCAGCGCGGCCGGGACGTTGTCATGGTGCGCGATGTTCGAAGCCATTGGGGTGCTCCACTCGTTGGATGGACCAGATCATGTCCGCCATGGGCGGATCAGCTGTGCCGGTCCGCTCCCCCAGCTCACCACCCCTAACATCTTGGCATTCGGTGGTCGGGTGGGGAGCGGGATGGTTCCAGCTCACGCTGACCTGCTCTAGAACATCGCGCCTTTGATCGGAACCGCAAAGCCGGTTCCGATCAAAGGCAGGTTGCTCTAGAACGAATTTGCCCTTGCCGACCCAAAACTTCAAATATATTGGACCTACAAATGATATACCGAAAAGATATGGGCCGATCGCATGGAACTTAGGCATCTTCGCTACTTCGTGGCCGTCGCGGAAGAAGCACATATAACGCGGGCCGCCCATCGGTTGGGCATCCAGCAGCCGCCGCTCAGTCAGCAGATCAAGGCACTCGAGGAGGCATTGAATGCTCGGTTGTTTTACCGCAAGGCCTACGGCGTCGAGCTAACGGCGGTTGGCGTGGTGTTCTACGAGGATGCCAAGCGCATCCTCGCAGAGACGCAGCGTGCCGTCGAACGTGCCCAGCGTACCGAACGTGGCGAAGAAGGGCGGATCAAGGTGGGGCTGACCAGCTCCTCGGGCTTCCACCCGCTGGTACCTCGCGCGGTCAGACTGTTTCGTGAAGCGAAGCCAAACGTCTCCATCGATCTCACGGAAAGCGGCTCGTCGCAGCTCATCGAAGCGCTCGACACGAACGCGCTGGACGCCGCGTTTGTGCGAACCAGCGTAGCTGGGGACCATGGGATCTCGGTGCTTTCATTCACCGATGAACCGATGCTGATTGCGCTTCCGTCCGGACACCGCTTCGCCGGCGATACTGCGAAGCCACTACGTCTTGAAACGTTATCGGGTGAGCCCTTTATCCTCTACCGCCGCGCTACGGGCGCCGGTCTTTACGACGCGATCATCGCCGCGTGCCTATCTTGCGGCTTCACACCGCGCATCGAGCAGGAGGCACCTTGGGTGGGTGCGACCTTGAACCTGGTCGCGGCAGGGTTGGGTGTGAGCGTCGTGCCGGAGTCGCTGTGCCACATGCAGATCGATGGCATCGCGTTCCGCCGCATTGCCAACCGGCTCAAACTCAGTGCGCCGATCCGCCTGGCCTACAAGCAGCCGAGCCGATCCGCAGCCGCAGCAGCCTTCGTTGCCCTCGTCAGGAAAGAGGCGCGGGCGGTGAAGCTGGCGAGCGTCCAAACTAACCGGAGTGCGGTTTGAGACCCGTGTTTGGTGCAGGACGCGCAACGCGCATCGATGAAGCCACCCGTCTCAAATCTCGGTTGCGACGTTGTTAGACACCCACGCCATGCAGGTGGCCGCAATCGCCTCCCAGCCAGGCTCCAACATCAGGTAATGGCCGCGGCTTTCGGCCGGGTGGAATGCGGCTCGGTCGCCGTACTGCGCGGCGACCCAGCGGGCGGTGGACGGCGGGACCGCCCGGTCATCGGTTCCGCTGATGAACAACAGCGGGCATTTGACCGCGGCAAAATCGATGTTTGTGGTCAGGTTGGTGTCGAACATCCAAAAGAACAGCTCAAACAGCACGCGCCCAGATTCAGGGCGTAGCCGGTCAAACACCGCTCGTTGCGTGGCTTTCGGTAGGCGGTTTAATCCGTAGGTTGCCATGGTCTCGAAATCGGGAAGCAGCGTGCGCTCCCAGAACGGACCCGAAGCCATCAACGCCTTTCCCAGCGCGCGTTCGGCATCGGTGGTCGGCAGCGCGCCGTGCACGACGCTGCTGTTGAGGAGCACCACCGCCGCGGCCAGGTCTCGCGCCGCGAGTTTCTGGGCCACCACACCGCCAAGTGAATGGCCGACCAGCACCGGCTTTTGGCCGAGCGCATTGATCGACTGGGCGATGTCTTCAACGTAGTCGGCAATGCTCACCCCAACGAGCGCTTGGGTTTGCGCATCCGAGGTCGCCTGGTCGTGGAAGCGGTAGGCCGGTGCATGGCAGGCAAATCCTTTGGCGGCAAAACTGTCGAGGAAGTTCCGCATGGTCCAGGGTCCGGCATTGGTGCCGTGAATGAAAACGACGGGGGGAAATGGCATTGGCATACCTCACTGGATGACGCGTGTGTGATCGCTTTGCCGCTCTTGGCGCAGGTGCGGTCATCTGCAACATTCTCAGGCAGAGTGCGGCAGAAGCGCGTTATCTTGCGGCTCGCGCCTCAGGCGGCATTGAGCTTCCATCACGCGCGGCCGAGCTTGACGGCAGCGTGACTGATCTCGGCCCGGGCGCTGCAAAGCCGGTTCTGCGAAACCTTCGGCCGACGATCGGGCTACAATTCTCAGCCCGATCGATAACTTTTGTTAAGCGGCCGACATGCCACCGTCCACGATCACGTCGACACCATTGACGAAGGATGCTGCAGGAGAGACCAGAAAACCGATCACCTCCGCCACCTCCTGGGGGGATCCGAAACGACGCAGCGGACATTGCTTTCGCAACTCATCTTTGATGAGATCCACCTCGCTTTCCGAACGGCCGATCTTCTGCCAAGCCGGCGTCTCGATCGGACCTGGGCTCACCACGTTGACTCGAATGCGGCGCGCGGTCAGTGCCGGATCGCCAACCAGGCCTTGCATCATGCGCGAAAGAGCCGCCTTGCTGGCGCCGTAGGCAGCCGTGATGGGTATACTTTTCTGAGCTGCAATGGAACTGACTGCGACAATCGCCCCATGCTCACGGATGTTCGGTGCCAGAGCCTGCACCAGAAGCCAATTGGCCCGCACGTTCGTGGCGAACAGCCGATCGAATGTCGCCTCGTCCCATTCTCCGAGCCCTTGCCAAGGTGTGATCCCGGCATCGAGAATGAGCAGATCGAGCTCGCCGACGGTGCGTATGACCCAGTTGGCCAGCGAGGCAGTGGTCTCCGGTCGCGCAAGATCGCAGGCCTGGCCCGCCGACCCCGGTATTGCCGCGACCATCGTTTCTAGGTGTGCCGTGTTTCGTCCCGTCAGCAGCACTTTCGCCCCTCGCTGAGCCAACAGCATGGCCGTCGCTCGCCCCATGCCGCTGGTGGCTCCGGTGACGAGGGCCGACTTATTTGCGAGGGAATAGACATCGGGGCTCATCGGCTCGAGTTCCCGGTTGTTGAGAAATTCCCGCTTCCCTGAACGTTGCCTCCGCCCTGGGCGTGCGTGTGGCTCAGGCCTACCAAGCTTAACGCACCATGTGCGTCGTAGCACTGTGAACTACCGAAGCGGCCAACCACGCATCGATCTATGGCCAATGTCGATCGGGATGCTGGATCCGGTCAAGTGGGGCCGGTCACGGTGGCATACACCTGAGCACCGAACCCGGCTGCTTGCTAGACCAACCTGCCTTTCATCGGAATTGGAACGATCCCGATGAAAGGCAGAACGTTGCTCGACACTTTAGAGCATGATCACTTTAGATGGAAGCATAACCTGAGTTTGCGAAGTAGTTTGCGAGCTCGTCGCGGGTGAATTGGCTCAGCAAATCGCCGATCCGGTGCCAAAGGTCGTCGACTGTGCGTTCGCGCGCCTTGCGGATCAGATGCTTGAGCTTTGAAAAAACTTGCTCGATCGGATTGAGATCCGGCGAGTAAGGCGGCAGGAACAGGCGATGAGCACGTGCATTCTTGATGGCGCGGCGGACGGCCTTGCCTTTGTGCGAGCCGAGATTGTCCATGATGACGATGTCGCCAGGTGATAGCGTCGGCACCAGGAACTGCTCGACATAGGCCAGGAAACTGATGCCGTTGATCGGACCATCGAGCACGCAGGGTGCATCGATCCTGTCGATCCGCAGAGCAGCAAGGAATGTCAGTGTGCGCCAGCGTCCGTGAGGGACCTTGTCGATCAGGCGTTGGCCGCGCGGCGCCCAGCCTCTGAGCGGCGCCATGTTCGTTTTCGTCCAGGTCTCGTCAAGGAAAACCAGCCGGTGCGGGTCGATGTGCGCTTGATATTTGATCCAGCGTGCCCGTCGACGTGCGACGTCAGGCCGGTCTCGTTCGGCTGCGACCACGGTTTTTTTTATGGCTCAAGCCTTCGCGATGGACGAAATTCCAGACCGCACCATAGCTCACGATGATGCCGCGTTCGGCAAGTTCAGATTGCAGGCCACGCAGAGAAACATCTGTCTCAGCGTTGATGCGATCGAGCAACCAATCGCGTTCAGCTGCCAGCGCGAATGGACGGTGCCCGCCCATCCGCCGCGCAGAAACGCTGCCCGTCGCACGGAAGCGTTGCGACCACTTGACAACCGCTGAAACGCTGACACCGAAGCGATCGGCCACGGCGCGGCAGCTCAACCCTGAATTCAAGGCATCAATCACACGTTCGCGCAGATCATCGGAATAAGGTCGTGCCATGCATGCCGGCCTCCACCTCCGGCATGCAGTGTGAATCATATTCGCACGCCCTTGGGAATCCCCCGCGAAGATTCCAACAAGAATGATAATGCTCTAAGGGCGATGATTTTTGTGCCTTAAATTGGAACCGGCTTTGCGGTTCCCAGTTAAGGCACGATGATTTCGTTGCGTTGATCGTCGATCTACCTGGCGGGATGTCGCTTTATCCGCGGCGTCGAAGTTGGTCTGCACGGATCGGTTTGTCCGCCCCTCAAATGCGGCCGTTTGTGCCCGTGGGATCGAAGTCATCTGATGATGATGCGCGATAGGCGGTCGATGGCCTGTCGAAAAATGCCGACCTTGCCGTGCTCACCGGCCCGGAGCAATAGCTGCGACAAGATGAGGGCTGACAGATTGGTCCTGCAACTGGGAGCCGGTTCCCGATGTTGCGTTTTGCAGGACGCGTTATAGGTTGAGGTTAAGAGCGCGCGAGCGCGGCGTTCTGGCGAGGCATTGCGCAGCGGATTGGGGAGCGGACGAGATGACCACCGTGGCAAACAGTTTGACGAAGGCCGAGCATCGCGTATCCGAGCGGGTCAACGACACCACGGATGGGTTGGTCCGCGAGTTTTTGGTGAAGGACATCGTTTACCAAGAGCATCAGGGCGTGACGCGGTTGGCGCGCCTCTACCAGCCCGCTGGCCAAGGCCCGTTCCCGGCCGTGCTGCAGGTGCACGGTGGTGCCTGGAACAACAAGGACCGTACCGATGGTCAAAACACCGCGCTGAATCTGGCGGCCGCCGGCATCGTCGTATTGTCGATCGATTTTCGCAACGCGCCGGAAGCGCCCTACCCCGCGTCATTGGCGGACATCAACTATGGTATCCGTTGGTTGAAGGCCAACGCCGCGGCGTTCTCCAGCAGTGCCGATCGGGTCGGAGCCTATGGCACGTCAAGCGGTGGCCATCAGATCTTGCTCGCGGCGATCCGTCCCGACGACGCCCGCTACACCGCCATTCCACTCGCCGGAACTCCCGACATCGATGCGCGGCTGGCTTTTGTCATCTCCGGTTGGGGCGTCCTTTATCCGCTTGAACGCTATCAGTTGGCAAAGCAACGGCAGAATCAGGCGCTCATCAAGAACCACGAGCGGTTCTTTTCCGACGAGCAGCAGCAGCTGGAGGCCACGCCAGGCCATGCCATCGAGCAAGGGGAGCCGGTCTACCTGCCGCCGGCCCTGGTCTTTCAAGGCACCGAGGATGAGTGGACATCTATCGCGCAAGCGGAGCGGCTGGCCGCCGCCTATCGCGGTGCCGGCGGCTCGATGGACCTGTTGTTGCTGGAGGGCGAGCGCCACACGTTCATGAATGAGCATCCGTTCTCGGTCAATTCGCTCAAAGCTTTCGATGCCGTCACGGCATTCATCAAGAAATATGGCTCGGGGTGACGCCGCGCTGCCGAACCGGCTGGCGTCGGCGCCATTGGGCGGCCCGGCCATCGGCTAACCATCTGCGCTGCTGTTGGGTGTGAGGGTCGCAAGCAAAGCGCTTCGCGCTGTTGCGCCTCCACGCAAGGCGGTGCGGCTTGAAATCGACGGCCGCCGTTGCCGCAAAGCGGTGAGCTGGAGCGGGATGATTCCAGCGGGCTCTGAAGCGCTCCAGATATCTTGCCTTGAGTTGGAATTGCCAAGACGTTTGCAACGCGAGGCGCAATGGTGACCGCTCCTGAGGTGTAGAGCATCTTTCTGCATGGGATCGGAATAATCCCGATCCCGATTAAAGGCGGGTTGCTCTCATGATGCGGTTCGCCGACCGGCCATATGCAACCGCGTACACCGCGCCCGAATTGGGCGAAGAGCCCGAGTGTCCGGGAACGGGACTTGGTATGTGCCGTGCCCAGCATCCTAACCGTCTCATTCTGCGACGTCTGAGTTCTGGTCCATCGGCTTAGAACTGCAACCTTGCGTGGCACGAGATTTGCGCCGCAGCCCGCGGATCGTGCGGAAATGGATCATTTGTGTCATGTCTACGGATAGCTCAGCAGTCAGTCCAAGTGCAGCCGGAAGTCACCGCGGCGTATTGCGCCCCGGTTTGATCGCCGTTGCCATTATCAGCATGGTGATGAACGTGTTGCTCCTGACGGGGCCGTTTTACATGCTGCAAATCTATGATCGGGTGCTCACCAGTCGCAGCTTGGCGACGCTGCTCGCGCTCAGTGGCCTGGTGGCCGGCCTATTCGTGATCCACGGAATGCTCGACTTCTTGCGCACGCGGTTGATGACGCGGGTGAGCGGCGTGCTGGACATGGCCTTGGCCCAGACTGCGTTTCGTCGCTCCCTGCCGTACTATCAAACCGAGGGCGAGCCGCAGCAACCCCTGCGTGACTTGCGCACGGTGCAACAGTTCTTGACGAGTCCTGCGGCTACCAACTTGTTCGATATTCCTTGGATGCCCGTTTACATTACTGTCATCTACATTTTTCATCCGATGCTGGGTCACCTTGCCGTGGCTGGTGCCGTGGTACTGATCGCGTTGGCCGCCGCTAACGGTTACGCCAGCCGGCGGCCTGCTCGGGACATAATGGAGCACACGGTTCGCGAGGAGAGGCTCGTCGGCACCTGTCAACATAATGGCGGTGAGCTCCACGCCATGGGTATGTTTCCGGCGATGTGCCGGGATTGGGCGGTTCACCACGCCCGCTTTTTGCGCGCCGGAGAGTGCGGCAGCGACACCAACGCTTGGTTTTCCTCGATCTCGCGCACGGTTCGCCTGGTGCTGCAGTCCGCCATCCTTGGGTGTGGTGCCTATCTCGTCATCGGCGATGCCCTCTCGGCTGGTGCGCTGATCGCCGCTTCGATCACCTTTGCCCGCGCCTTGGCGCCTGTTGACTCCTCGATCGCACATTGGCGCAGCATCGTGTCGGCGCGGCAAAGCTGGGGGCGGCTGCGTGAATTGGCGCGGCAACCCGGCGAGGAGACCAAAAGTGTGATCCTCAAAAAGCCGTCCGCGACGCTGGAGATCGACGAGCTCAGCATACAGACTCCGGATCGCCAACGTTCGTTGGTTGAAAATGCATCTTTCAATCTGAAAGCCGGCGACGGGCTCGCCATCATCGGCCCGAGCGGCAGCGGCAAATCGAGTCTGATCAAAGGCCTATTGGGCCAATTGCCGGTGGCAAATGGCAGCGTGCGCCTCGACGGCGCGACGCTCGATCAATGGGACGAGGCCCACCGTGGCGATCTGATTGGATATCTGCCGCAGACCGTCCGGTTGTTCGACGGCACCGTGGCACAAAATATCGCACGCTTTGCCGCCGACTTCGATTCAGAGGCGGTGATCAAGGCGGCCCGCTTTGCAGGTGTGCATCAGCTGATCACGTCGCTGCCTGACGGCTATGAAACCCAAGTGGGACCGGGAGGCGTGCAGCTGTCGGCCGGCCAGCTACAGCGGATCGGCTTGGCCCGGGCGGTCTACGGTTCGCCGTTCCTGATCATTCTCGACGAGCCCAATGCTCACTTGGACGCAGAAGGCGAGGCCGCATTGAACCAGGCCATCGCAGCGCTGAAACAGGAAGGCTGCATTGTGATCGTCGCCGCTCATCGCAAAGTGGCGTTGTCGCAAACCAATAAGCTGCTTTTGGTGGTTGCCGGCGAACTGAAGTGCTTTGGCGATCGCGATGAGGTGATTGAACACATCAATCAACGGCCCGCCCGCAAAAATGGAGATCTCCGTGTTGTTAGCGCATGAATCCCAACGGTTGGCACGTTCGATCGGCGGACACGTCATATCGAGTGCACTGCTTCTTGTCGTCTTGCTGGGCGGATTCTGCACCTGGGCAGGGGTGGCGGCGATCAACGCAGCCGTGATTGCCATTGGCACGGTGGTTGTGGAGGGCAACAAAAAATCGATTCAACATCGCGATGGCGGCATCGTCACCGACATCTTGTTCCGCGAGGGCGATCGGGTCGAAGCCGGCGATCTGTTGGTCAGGCTGGATGGCACGCAGCTGAGCAGCGAATTGAAGGCGGCAGAAAAGCGGTTGTTCGAGCTGAGGCTACGTAAGTTGAGGCTCAACATGGAGCGCCAGGCCAAGCCCTCCGCTGCCGCGACCGCTATGTTCCAAGACATGGCATCGATAACAACTGACCCAGAGCTGGACAGTTTGATTTCGACTCAACAAGACTTGTACCGATCTCGCCGGTTGAGCCAGGCCCGGCGCCGGTTACAGCTGCAGCAGCGCATTGTTCGCTTTCGCATTGAAATTGCAGGGGCGCAGCGCGTATCCGAGGCCAAGCAAGGCGAGCTCCAATTGTTGGAAAAAGAGCTTTCGCAGCTTAAGGTCCTTGAGAGAAGCGATTTGGTGTCGATGGCGCGGATCGGTCCAATTCGTCGAGAACGGGCGCGTGCGATCGGAGAGGTGGAGCGCATCAAGTCCACCATAGCCTCGCGGCAGGAGCAGATCACCGAAATTGAGGCGAAATTGGAAGAAATGGAGGCTCAGCTTTTGTCTGAGACCCTGACCGAGCTGCAGAACGCCGAGGGGGAGATCCTGCAGGTCGAGGAGCGTCAAGTAGCATTAAAGGACAAGCTGTCACGCTTGGAGATTCGCGCCCCGGAGCCCGGTCGGGTGCACGAGCTTTTGGTGCATACCACTGGCGGCGTTATCAAGGCGGGTGATACGATCCTTTCGATTGTTCCTGACACGCAACAATTGGTGCTTGACGCCAAGATCGGCGTGAACGATCGCGACGACGTGAGAGCCTCGATGCCGGCGAGAATTCGATTTTTGGCATTCAACCAACGGGACACGCCGGAAGCGTCCGGCCGCGTGGTCTGGGTCTCGCCGGATCAGTTCAATGATAAAGCCAGCGGCGCTCCTTACTACAAGGCGCGAATCGCCCTAGATCCCGGTAATGAAAATGCACAATTGCTGCGGCGGATCACGGCGGGCATGACGGCAGAGATTCTCATCACCGGAAAGGAACGGACCGTCGCGAGTTATTTGCTCCGGCCGATCTTCGACCAATTCAATCGTGCCTTCCGCGAGAGTTGATGGGGCAGAAGCGCAAAGGTTTCCAGTCGTGGCGACGTGGCCATGGCGGGATCTGGCCCCTCGAGCAGTTCCACCCCATCGGTCGCCTTCGCCGATCGACCGTTGGGCTGGGCCTGCTCGAGCACGTGGGGACATGAGTGACTTTTTATGTCGGGCAGGCTCACCGTCCAAATCGTCAGGGAAGTCTTAGATTCATATTTCCAGCTCACGCAGAAACCCTATAAAAATCCGCTTCAAGGGTTTCGCGCAATCGCTGGCGGCTGATGATACAGCCTGATGCGCCGTCGTCTGCACGGTCACCCATGCGGTGGTGACGAAAGTCAAGAGGGTCTCAGCCGTCAGGCCGCATCGAGACAGATCGGATGCAATGCTTGCGCGTAAAGTCGCGGTGTCCTTTTGGCGATTGTCGGGGTCGGAGTACGAATTCGAAATATCGGCTCGTCGAGGCCATCGACCAACTGAAGGCGTGCGACGGCACCATGAGCCGCACCGGCGAGAGCTCCGGGATTTCCCCATTAATGGATCATGAAGCCTCGATCGGCACGCGGCCTCGCTAGATCATCGCGCCTTAAATCGGAACCGCAACGCCGGTTCCAATTGCGCCGGTTCCGATTTAAGGCAGAAAGTTGCTCTAGCTGCGAGATCGATATGGGGCGGGCGTCGTCATCAAACCAGCACGTGACGGCTATCAAATCAGGGTCTTCCGGGTGGCCGGCGACTGCCATGTGCTTCACGGGGTCTTTTTGCGATCGGTCGCGGAGCTGATCAATCGCGACATTCGCGGCGCGCCATGCCCCGTCGGCTCAAGGCCCCGATGACTTAAGGTTTGCTGCCCATCTGGGCCCCGGCCGGGAGGGGTCTTCGGCTGCGCAGGCCGGCTTGCGGCAGCTCAATCGATCACCATTGGATCGCTCGACAACAACGAGGTCGACGTGTCGGTGATTGAACCAATGGTGCGACCGTTTTTCGAGGCTGCGCGACTGGGAAAGGATGAGCGTTTGCCAGCGTTTCTGCGGCGCAACGCATTATTTTCACATCGGGTGGAGGCAAAGGCCGATGTGAAAATTTTGGGAGGCCATACAACAATTATACGATGCATCTTTAAGTGTATGTTTTCGTGTATTTTTTTATTGGTCGAAGCCATTTCAACACAATGCTTGAAATCGCAGCTTTACTGATTTAAGTTGCGGTTCCGGTGAGGAGGCCACGGTGCGTTTAGTTTTTATTTTTTTGATATTGTTCTCAGTGTCTTGCCCTGCCATGGCGGCTATAACTCATAGAGATATGAAGATTAACGGTATCGATCGTGTCTTCACTGTGAAGATTCACGAACGTCTTCAACCCTTTTTAGAGGATCTAAGAAGTCGATCTAAGGGCACATTTGAATTCAAGAAAATTTGGGTTCCCTGCAGGGAAAATGGACTTAACTTTGACCTGGTCAGAATTCTAACAAGGACTGGCCGATGTCGCTTTGACCATTCTGATTTGGTGGCTGTTCGACAAACCCAAGGCCTATGTCAGACGGTTTATGACCCGATCTCGATGATGGCCAGCATTCCTCTTAAAAAGCGTTATGAGTACAATACCAGCAGTATCGAAGAGCTGGTCAATATGGTGGGCTCGGCCATGGCGCGAACCGGTGTATTGCCTGCTTTTAGAAAACAATGGATAAAAGATAAGTCTGAAACTATTATCGCAAAAATTCGGCACAAAACTTACTCCAAACAGTATGGCAGACGTAGGCAGGCGCTTGTTAACTTGAGGCGGAGAGCTCTTAGATGCTCGGCTCGGTCGGCTGGAGTACTGCACTCTACCATTAGTGAGCTTCAGTCCAGCGTTGGGGCTCGCCTGCGAAGCCTGTCGAGAGCGGCCCCGCGAAATCAACGTCACTTACCTTACCCACTGTTAACGGCCGACGAAAGAAAATGGATTTCGATGGTTTTGGGCGCGCTAGCTTGGCGTATGCGTGGTGGCGGAATATTTATTCAAGACAATCCAACATTCATGCTTCCTCAATGGGAGCGACGCCATTTTATTAAGGAGCCCTTTGCCGCAATTGCTCGATTAAACGCTGGCTTCTCGGTGAATAGCGTTGGTTACCTTCTTTGGTACCCCCTCATGTTCAAAGGCTACGGCCAATACTTTGATATGGGTCACCTGCCAAATTGGAGAGGCCGAAATGACTGCGGCACTCAAGCCCAAGACTATTTCAATATGAGCCGACGCGGACAGTATTTTATTCGGTACGCAGCCGAGTACCTAAACAGAAAGGGTTATGATGTGCGTCCGCTTGTTTTTGCTGGCAATCAAATCGGAGCTTGCTATTTATTGAGCTGGCAGAACTTTGGCTATCATCAAAGAATTCGTTGGACCAACCGAAATTGGACGGCAAAACGACATCATCCACCCATTCACTGGGAAGGTATTGCCCATGAGGCCCTCACTTGGGGGGAGATTTGTTACGGCGCGGGTTTAGGGTTAGCGTTGTCCGAAACACTTCAGTCTTCGAGAAGACCCGGCAGGCCTATGCCAAGGATAACTGATCGCACCGTTGCACGGCCCTGCAGATAAGGTTGTGGGATCTGAACGATGGCGCCTTAACCGCAATGCCAGTAGACTTTGAGTGACATGAGCCCTTTGGCGGCCACGTCATTTCGGGCGTCCTTGGGCTGCAGGTTGTTAAATTCGGCCTTCGTTCAGCGCCGCATTTTATTCGGTCATGAAAAGGCGTTGAACCATCCCCTGGAGCCGCTATCGCATTGATTAATGAAGCGGCGCGGCAGCGGTCGGAAGGGGGTATGCCGTGCTGGTGGCATGAACCGGAGTGATCTCCGACATTTTAGACCGGAAGCGTCCGTGACAAGTGCAATGCGCTCGAAGCGACGGGCGGGGTCGGCCCAATGGTGCCGTAAGACGGTTGCGATCGGCCGCCAGTTCGTCGATCACGGGCGGCGGCTAGAACAACTTTCTGCCTTTAATCGGGATCGGAACGATCCCGATTAAAGGCAGAAAGTTGTTCACCACTTTAAGAGCGATCATCTTTGCGCCTTAAATCGGAACCGGCGCAATTGCAACCGGCGTTGCGGTTCCGATTTAAGGCGCGATGATCTAGCCGGGGTGTCGGCGCCGGTCGGCAGCGCGACTGGCTTGGCTGCCGACCACGCGCTGACGCCCAGGCCAGGCGCAGGAATTCGGAACGAAATTGGTAGGGGCCAATGCATTGTTCATCGATCACCAAGACGGATCGGCTCGCTCGCCGCGCCGTTGGCAGATTGATGGCACTTATCTTGGTTGAGCCGGCCAACAAGCATATTGGTAAAATGCCTCAGGGTGCGACGGATTTTCCACTTTGTATTGGGCGGCACGATAATTGCTCCAGTGCCGGCAGTTTCAATTACTGCAAGGCCCAGCCCAATGGCAGGCCAGCCCATTATTAGGAGTGTCGCAAAATGGGAATTTCAGCTATCAATGACCACGACGGTGGCGGCGAATGGAGTGACGTGTTTGATTGGCCGATCATCGGCGTCCACGTGATCCTGACCCCGGATAACAAGCTCCTCACATTTGGAACCGATCAGAAAGGCATGCAAGGCGGGCATCTGATCTACGACGTGTGGGATTTTGAAACGAACACCCATTACACGCTCGAAAACAAGACGCCGACAGATCTATTTTGCTCGGTGCCGATCTTGGTACCGCAGACCGGCGAAATCTTGATCGGCGGCGGTGATGCGCGCCCGGTGGGACAAGTCAATAATGGTGTGGAAGACGTTAACGTCTTTAACTACACGAATATGAGCCTCTATGCGTCACCCACCGGGGACATGGCTTATCAGCGCTGGTATCCAACGGCCATCCATCTGGCCAATGGTAAAATACTTATGGTCGGCGGCCGAGACGGCAATGGGCAGGGTGTGGGGATGCCCGAGCTTTACACGCCCGGTATCGGCTGGAAATCGCTAACCGGTGCGTATAGTCCTGATATTGCTGCCGATTGGTGGTATCCGCGGACGTGGCTCAACAGCGACGGAAAGGTCGTGATGTTCGGCACCGAAGGGGTGAACAAGAATTTCACCGTGATGGTGATGGATCCGTCCGGTAACGGAATGCTCAATGTGGTGGGACCGTTACCGTTTCAAACGTCGAATAATCTGCCGGCGATCAAATACGAGAAAGATAAGGTGCTGGTCCTTGCTGTTGATGGCAGCGCATGGATCATGGATATTAGCGGCGAAGTGCCGAGCTTCGAAAAGACAGCTGACGTTGGCATCGGCCGCATGTGGTCCAATCTGGTCGTCCTGGCCGACGGTTCGGTGATGGTTAGCGGTGGAAGCCAGGTCGATAACGCGCTGGAGGGCGTGTCGAAGCACGTTGCCATCTGGAATCCAGACACCGGCCAATGGACCGTCGGAGACGCAGCGGAAGTTCCCCGGCTTTACCACTCCTCGACCATTCTTCTACCCGATGCGACCGTTCTGTCATTGGGTGGCGGTGCGCCTGGTCCGCTCACCAACACAAACGGGGAAATCTATTATCCGAGTTACCTCTTCGATGAAAACGGCCAACCTGCTGATCGGCCGAAAATTACCAGCGCGCCATTAAAGATCGAGCAACGTCAGGACTTCTCGATTACCGTCGATGATGCGGCTGACATCTCCCGTCTAACGCTGATCAAGGCGGGCTCGGTTACACATGCGCTCAATATGTCGACGACGAAAATCGAACTGAACTTCACCGTCGTCGGCGGCAATACCTTGAGAATTGACGTGCCGGACAATGCCAACGATTTGTCACCCGGGCAATGGATGTTGTTTGCCTTCAATGCCAAGGGCACACCATCGGTGGCGGCGACAATGCAGGTCGGCCTGGGCGGCGAAGCATTCGTTGACGGCATGGGCGGGTATGTCACGCTCAATGGAAATGCCAAGTTGGTCGGTGAGAACGTCGTAACGTTGACGGAAGATGCGCCAAACCAGCTCGGCGAGATCATGACCAACGGTCGGATCGATCTGAAACAAGACTTTCAATTTGACTTCAAAATATTCGCCGGCACCAATGATGGCGGCGGCGATGGCATGACATTCGTGATGCACAATGCGGCGCTCGGGGCCGACGAGGTCGGTGTCGGCGGCGCCGGTCTCGGAGCGGCAGGCCTAGATTTCGGCCTGGCGCTGGAGTTCGATACCTGGCAGAGCTCGCGGGCCTACAGCGACATCGCCAACGACCATGCAGGCTGGATCGATACCGATGCGGCAGGCGCGCCCGCGCCGGTCTCAGGTGCGCTTGATCTCGGCAATATCGAAGATGGCGGTTGGCATGCGGTCCAGGTGAAGTGGGATGCTCAGGCCCAAGTCTTGAGCTATAGCTTTGACGGCGTTGAAGGAGCCAAACTCGGCGGTAATATTGCGCAGACCTACTTCAACGGGTCCGACTACGTGACCTTCGGGTTCACCGCCAGCACCGGTGCTGCCACCAATCTGCAGCAAGTCGAGATTGTTTCGCTGCAAGCTGCATTTGAGGCCAAGCCCAACTGGACCCCGCCGGGTAATCGGGGGGCCGATCCCGCGCACAATCATGGACCAGGATCAAAGTCGGTGATGGGTGGTGATATCAGCCTGTCCGGCTCGGCGAGTTACGACGATTCGTCTGGCATCGTGACGCTCACGCCTGAATTGCCGGGGCAAAATGGCGCCGTCATGAGTACTAAACGGATTGACCTGAGCGAAGACTTTCAGTTCAGATTCAACGTCTTTCTGGGTGATGACGATGGCGGCGCGGACGGGCTGGCGTTCGTGTTGCACAACGATCCGCGCGGTCCCCAGGCGATTGGACCCACCGGTGGCGGGCACGGCGCTGTCGGCCTGGCCAATGGTCTAGCGCTGGAATTCGACACCTGGCAGAATTTCGGCGCGTTCACTGATATCGCCAATGATCACGTTGGGTGGATCGATACTGACACCGGTCTGGCGCCGGCGCAGGGCGCGCCATCACTGGACGTCGGTAACATTGAGGATGGGGCTTGGCACGCGGTCCGCGTTGAGTGGGATGCCGAGGCGCAGTCGTTAGCCTATACCGTCGATGGCGTACGCGGGGCCGTGCTCAACGGAAATCTCATCGATACGGTTTTCGGCGGCAATAGCATTGTCAGTTTCGGCTTCACGGGCAGCACGGGAGGCGCCGACAACCTGCACCGCGTTGAGGCGGTTAACCTGCAGGCCGCCCTCGTGGACGGATCCGCCGCCCCGCCGCCGGACCCGACGCCAGATCCGGAGTCTGGCACCACCATCGGCATCATGGGTGGCGTTGCCTCGCTGAGCGGGGCGGCCAAGTATGACCGCGGATCGGGCGTGGTGACCCTGACTGAGAACGCCCCTGGTCAAGTCGGTGCAGTGATGGCTGGTCAACGAATCGATTTGCGTGACGATTTCCAGTTCACATTCAATGTGTTCCTGGGCAGCAACGACGGCGGCGCCGACGGCTTGGCCTTTGTCATGCACAATGATCCGGATGGCAGTAAGGCGATCGGTAGCTCAGGCGGCGGGCTTGGCGCCGCCGGCCTGAGCAATGGCCTAGCGCTGGAATTCGACACCTGGCAGAATTTCGGTGACTTCAACGACTTGGCCAATGACCATGCCGGATGGATCGATACCGACGCGGCCGGTGCCGCGGCTCAGGTGTCGACATCGCTCGACTTGGGCAACATCGAAGACAGCGCTTGGCATGTCGTTCAGGTGAGCTGGGACGCGCAGACCAAAACGCTCAGTTACACGATCGATAATGTTCAAGGCGGAAAGCTTACCGGCAATCTTGTCGACACCTATTTCGGCGGCTCCGACTTCGTCAACTTCGGGTTTACCGGCAGCACCGGGGGGGCCCACAATCTGCAGCAGGTCGATGCGGTTTCGTTGCAGGCGACGTTGGCGCCTGGATCGGGCACTAAACCGCCTGCATCCGACCCGGGCGCGGGCTCCACGATCGCGACGATGGGCGGCGATGTCACGCTCAACGGTGCCGCCAGCTATGATGCGGCCAACAACGTCGTCACGCTGACCCCGGATGAGAAGGGCCAAGTCGGCGCGGCGATGGCCGAGCAGCGGTTGGACTTGCGTGCGGATTTCCAAATCGCATTTAAAGTCTATCTGGGTGACGATGATGGCGGCGCGGACGGTCTGGCGTTCGTCATTCACAATGATGTGAAAGGCGCCGACGCCATCGGCGCCAGCGGTGGCGGTCTTGGCGCTAAGGGGCTGGCCAACGGCTTGGCGCTGGAGTTCGATACCTGGCAGAACATGGGCGTGTTTACCGACATCGCCAACGACCATGCTGGCTGGATCGATACCGATGCGGCGGATGCGGCTTCCTCCGTGTCGGGTTCGCTTGACTTAGGCAACATCGAGGATGGGGCCTGGCACGAGGTGCAAGTGAGCTGGGACGCGGAGACCGAATCGCTCAGTTTCTCCGTTGATGGCATTGCTGGCGCAAATCTGAGCGGACATCTTGTGGACACCTATTTTGCAGGTTCGGACTTCGTCACTTTCGGTTTCACCGGGTCCACCGGTGGCGCCACTAATCTGCAACAGGTGCAAAGCCTCGGCATACAGGCAACGCTGGAGGATGGATCAACGATTTCGCTCGGCTCTGAATTCTTGCAGGCCTGAGACGGCAGCAACTCAAAGCCCGACGTGGAATCGGTTATCGGTGTGGCGCATCGCGCCGCACCGTCTTATTTTGGGGCACGGCAACGCTTAGATCATCGCGCCTTAAATCCGAACCGCAACGCCGATTCCAATTGCGCCGGTTCCGATTTAAGGCGCAAAGATGATCGCTGTTAAAGTGTAGAGCAACTTTCTGCCTTTGATCGGGATCGCTCCGATTCCGATTAAAGGCAGGTTGCTCTAGAGCATGACCGCCTTTGGCGCAGTCGCCATGCCGGCCTGCTCCCCCGCCCGGTCACGCATACAAGCGTGCCATTTCATGGCTGGGCGGGGGAGCGGAAAGTTGCTCCACGCTTTATGGCACGATGATCTGGCTTTAAATTTGACACGATTAAATGCAACCCGCGCCCGATCGGAATCCTCCGATGTCCGGAAAAATGCAGATTGTCCCGACCGTCACCGCGGTATTATGTCGCCGCAACGCGGTACTCAATCGACACCCGATGCAACTGTCCGATCCCGAAAATAGTTGACCGTACGGTGGAGCCCTTCGTCGAGCGAAACGCTCGGGCGCCAGTCAAGCACTCGGCTGATCTTCTCGATGTTGGCGACTAAAGCCATGCTCTCACCGGATCGATACGGCAATGCGCCAAATTCTGGGTCGCCACCTCCAGCAATTTCGCGTATTCGCTCCACAACCTGGCGAATCATCACGGCCTGTCCGCTGGCCAGATTAAATACCTCGCCGTTAGCGGCATCATTGTCCAGGGAGCGGGATATGGCCTCTACAACGTCGGAGATGTAGCAGAAATCCCTGCTCTGAAGGCCAGGAGAGACTTTGAAAGAACGCTTCTCAAGGCAGCCTTCGACGATCTGCGGAATGAAGCGTGCACGGTGTTGACCCGGCCCGTAAATTAAGAACAGCCGAAAGCTGACGGCGGGAAATCCTTCCGTTCTCCAAAGCATTTGCAGGAAATGGTCTGCCGCAGTCTTTGCGAAGGAATATGGGGATATTGGAGCCTCTCGCAGCTCCTCTGATTGGGGCGCGCCAGCTGCACCATATTGATCGCTGCTACCAATCTGCACGAATCGCTTGATAGATGATTTGTCTAAAACCTGCAGAAAATGGTGAAGACCGTTGTAATGCGCGGCGATAACCTCATCGCCTCCATTGCTAAATTGGCGATGATCGACCTTCCCGCCACAATTGATGACGAAGTCGAACCGTTCCCCGCCGAGCGCAGACCGGACGTCATCGATGTCCGACAGGTTCGCTAGATGGTAGCTGACGTTAGCGACGGGGGAATCCGTTTGCGTTCTGGACAAGGAATGGACTTGATGGTCGTGTGCGGAGAAATGAGAGCATAGGTGACTCCCCAAAAATCCAGTGCCACCGACTATAAGCATCCTAGACATACCAAGGTGCCTCGTCGCCGGTTATCGCCAATGCGTCGAGGGCATCAACGTCACGCTTGGTGTCCATGCATTGCCAGAAACCGTGGTGAGGATAGGCCATAAGCTGATTCATTTGCGCGGCCATTTCCAAGGGTTCTTTCTCCAGAACCGTCGAGTCCCCGCTGATCAGATCGAGAAACTCAGGGTTCATCACGAAATAACCGCCATTGATCCAGCCCTCAGTGGCCTGGGGTTTTTCAAGAAACTGGGTGACCTGATTTTCGTGGATTGCCAATTGGCCGAAACGAGCCGTCGGCCTAACGGCGGTAACCGTGACCATCTTTCCGTGTGATTTATGAAAAGCGAGCAGTTCACGGATGTCAACATTGGCCACACCGTCGCCGTAGGTCAGCATAAACGGCTCTTGTCCAATATAATTCTTTAGGCGCTTAAGCCGACCGCCAGTCATGGAATGTGTGCCGGTGTCGACCAACGTGACGCTCCAGTCCATATCGGCTTCGGAATGCAGATGCGCATCACCATTACCCAAATTGATGGTAAAATCAGAATTGAGCATCTTATAATGAAGAAAATATTCCTTGATAACGGAGGCGAGATATCCAAGCGCGATGATAAAATCCTTTTGCCCGTACTTCGCATAGGTTCTCATCACATGCCAGAGAATAGGCCGTCCACCGATAGCGACCATTGGCTTGGGAATGACGTTGGTATATTCCGACAGCCTGGTCCCAAATCCACCTGCGAGAATCACCGTTTTCATCGAGTTCTGCCTCTTAGAAAGGGAAAGCCTCTATTGGGAGTCGCTGTTGCTCTGAATCCGAATGGGGGATATTGGCGATGTTCAAAATAAGATTGAGACCGGATGTGACGCCTGAGAAGGCCAGCCACAGTCCTGGTGGTGCAGTAATGCGCACATAATTTCCATCTCCAGCGATAATTTCCCGTCTGTCAGTGCTATCGTCGCCGATGAACACAAACTTGACGCTTCCCGTCGGCACGATAAGTTGCGAGGTCATCTCCAGGTGGCGTTTCCATCCCTTGATGAACCCGTTTTCAACGCAACTGAAGTAGGCCTCGCCGAACCCGGAGAATTCAGGTTCAGACGCCTCGATGCCCTTCAGCACATTTCCGCCACCAACCGGGATGCGCCGCAAGGGCGTGACTATAACGTCAGCCGTCACTGCGCCCATGCAATGTTCCTTTCTCCGGCCAACGTGGCGTATGTCGCTATCTGGTCCAGCGTCATTTGGCGCATGTCGCGCGACGGATCCTGATAGAAGGTTTTGTACCATGAAACCGTCATGTTGAGGGTTTCTGCCAGGTCCATCGCCGGCCGCCATTGCAGAAAGGCGAGCGCTTTATCGCAATTCAGCTTAAGTAGGTTTGATTCATTCTGCCCCGGGGAACCCTCAGAGACGTCTTGCCATTTGGCGCCAGGCCAAGCGGCGGTCATGCTGGCGACGATATCGGCCACTGTGTAATTTAGATCGAGATTGGGGCCGAAATTGAATGGCTCGCCGTGTAGTCGGTTCGATTCGTGGAGCGCAAACGCCAAATTCATATATCCGCTTAGCGGCTCCAGCACATGTTGCCAAGGACGGGTGGCTTGCGGGTTACGCAACGCGACAACGCGACCATCGCGCCAAGCCCGCATGCAATCGGGGACAATTCGGTCTGCCGCCCAGTCACCGCCGCCGATCACATTGCCGGCGCGACCGATACCAATGCGCACCGGGCCGTCCGCCGCGAAGAATGACTTTACATAGGACTTGATGGCAAGTTCTGCTGCGCCTTTCGACGCGCTGTAGGGATCGGGACCGCCAAGTGTATCCGTTTCCCGATATCCCCAAACCCACTCAACGTTATCGTAGCACTTGTCGCTGGTAATGAAGATCGCCACACAATTCCGATCGCAGCGGCGAAGAGCTTCGAGCACGCTTACCGTGCCCATCAGATTTGAGGCCCAGGTGTCGATCGTCCTATCATAAGAAAGCTTTACTAGGGGCTGAGCGGCAAGATGAAACACAAAATCCGGCTTTACCCGGTCGATGCAGGCAAACGTGCCCGCGTGGTCGGAGACGTTGAGCCTAACGTCACTGACGATTTCCTTGAGCCGCGCTGCCTCGAACAAGGATGGTTCGGTCGGGACTTCCAAGGACAAACCGTGGACTTCGGCGCCGACGGAGGCGAGCCAGGTCGACAGCCAACCACCCTTGAAGCCGCAGTGCCCAGTGACCAAAACTTTGGCACCCGAGAATACTTTGTGCTGTGAAGCCAAAGCTCCCTCCTGCAAAAATGCTCAATCGGCAACGGATAGCAAACGCTTTATGGTGTGCTTCCAAGGGGTCGGGATCGACTCACGCAACTTGTCCTGAAACCCTACGGATGCTGCAGCACTGTCCGCGATGTCTTGCAGCAACAGCCCCGCGCTGCCGCCCTTTGTGCGCGCATGCTCGCTATAGATAGATTCGGCGGCGTGCCATGTGCATGCGAAATGGTGGCATAAGGATGTGTTTTCGGAAAATGCGTTCAGAATGAAGGGCTTATCCCGGCGGCCGGTGGGCGCGAGCGGCGAGAAATAATCCTGCGGATAGATCTTTACATTGGCGATGATCGTCGGCGCGTCGAGGCGGGGCGTGGTGCCCATGCCATCAACGTGATGTCCCCTGTTGGCGAAGTAAACAGCCGCCATTTGCGGCGCCCACAAATATAGAGCTTTTTTGCGCCAGATGCGGAGGTGGCCGAGTCCTTCATACACTTCGCACATGAACGAAGCCATTTGTCCGCCAGACTTCGATGCCATCGAATGCGCCGTATACCACCCCCCAGTCCGTTCATCGATTCCGATGAACGCGTCGAATTCGGTTGCAGCTTCCAATTCGTCAATCAGCTTTGCGAATTTCGCGCCATTTACCACCTCAATATCCGCATCGAGATAAACGCCGCCATGCTCCCGTAGCACCCACCAACGGAAATAGTCGGTTAGAAATGCGTGATCGCGCTCAGCATAGAGTTGGCGGGTGTAGTCATTGACGTCCATCGGAAGATTGTTCGCATTCCAATGAACGATTTCGAATCCGGGCAGCTGGCGCTCCCACGTTCTCAAGTAGCTGGAGAACATGTCCGGCTTGCCGTCAAACCCAAAATAAATGCGATGCAGTTTGTTGATGGTCATAATCCAAAACCCGTCTGCTTGATCTGCACGAGTCTGCCCCAAACCCTTCCCCTAAGAGACCCGAGCTTGAGTTTGACCCTCGATAGCAACTGCCGGCTGCGGAACCATAAACTATGTTTTTTCTTGATGAACTCAAGATACTCATGGAATAGCAATGGGCGGTCGCGGATCAAGCGTCCCTCGTAGTCCATATTTTCAATGTTAGCATTGCCAAACAGGTGATAGACGCAGGTATTTTCCGTATAGTTTATCGCTTTGCCCGACAGACCGAATTTTGGGGAGAACCAATCTTGCGGGTAAACTTTAACGCGCGATTCGATTTCCGGGACCGTGATATATTTAAACATGCCTTCGTATTGTTTGCGCCCATGCTCACGAAAATACAGACTGATCAGCTGTGGCCCGATCAGACTTCTCTCTTCCCGCCAATGCCACAGCGGACTTGACAGTGCATTGTCGTACAAATCGACCATGAAGTTTACTAGGGCGGATCCTTTTTTTGCGGCGACAGTTTGGGCGGTGGGAAATCCATTGTGAAATTCCTCGACGCCGACAAAAGCGTCATATTCATCGGAGACCCAAAGTTCATTCAAGATCCGGTCTAGGACCTTGCCTGAAAGCACTTCGCAATCGGCATCGAGATATATGCCGCCATACTCTTGGAGTTTCTGCCATCGAAAATATTCGCTGATGAAGACGGGACACTTTTCTCGAGCGGCGCGTCTGACCCAGTCATTTGCGGACAGGTCTAGATTGGTTCCCCGCCATTGCATAATCTGATAGTCCGGCAACTCCCTTTTCCAGCTATCGAGATAATGGAGGAACTTATCCTCATAGGGAGGCATGTCATCGAAATAAATACGATGTATTATTTTATCTTGTGCAGTTGGTTTGGTCGGATTGGTGTCCATCAAAGTTCCCCGTCAAAATTCAAAGGCAAAAAACTGCGCGAAGGGCCCGTGCCGCAGCGCGCAGGGGAACAGTCGCCCGCCACGACATGGACAAGCGAATGGATTGTATGTCCTGTTCGAGGCTTCGGCAGGCTTCACGCGCTGCACTGATCTCGCGTTCGAGCTCGCCGCGGGCCTCCCGCTCGACGCTGAGGTCCCCCTCAAGGTCAATGCGCGCTTTGCGTTCGGCGCTGAGTTCCTGTTCCAACCTACTGCGGGCTTCACGCTCGGCGTTGATTTGTTGGTCAAGGCTGGCAAGTGCCTCGCGTTCGGCGCTGATGTCCTGTTCGAGCCTAGTGCGGGCTTCCCGCTCGGTGGCAAGCTCTCCCTCAAGCCAAACAATATGGTGCCGGGATAGGTCGCCGGAAGTTTCCAGCGCCTGAAAAAAGCTGGCAGCGGTGTGCCGATCAACGCTGGCGTGGAAGCGCGGCGGATCTTTTTGCCCGGAATTTATCGCTTCCAACAGGGTCGAGAACCGCCACGAAATGATAGGATATTGGAGCATACCCCAAACCGCGCCACGGTAAGGCTCGGGGAGACCATCGGGATTGAGCCAGGCCGAGCGAACCGGAATCGGAAACTCGATTTTGGCTTCCAGCGTTTCGCGCATAAATATTAGGAAGGACAGAAATATATTGTTGGGCCAAGCGCAATCCACCCGATTTTTCGAGATGGCGCCGTAATCGATGAGGCTGGCATTGCCGTCTGGGCCAATTAAGACGTTCCAGGAACGAATATCGTTGTGATAGAAGCCGGCCGCCTCAAGGGCGACGACTTGGGTTAATACCTCTCGCAGGGTCCGCTCGGGTTCGTAACGCGGCCGCCCACACGTAAGATGCTCCGCCAGCGTTTTTCCGGGCAGGAGCTCGCGCACAAGCCAGGCCTCGGACTCATTGCGGCCCGAGACCTCGAGTCTGGGCGTGGCGAATCCGGCTGGCGGGTCCCGCAGCACAGCGGTCTCTTGCGCCCATTCCTCCAGTGCCAGCTCCGAGTTTTTCAGCTCATCAAGGCAGTATGTTTTTATCAGCCGCTTATCGTCAAAATAGAAGCGTCGCGCCTTCCCATTGGTATCCCCGGTGATGCAATTCGACGAAGCGGTCCAGGTCGTGAAGCACCCTGCGTGACCGTCCAAATACCAGTAATGATTGCTTGCGAAATAAATCGGGCGCTTGATCGGCGATAGGTGCGTATCATGCCGGGCGACTTCGTGAATAAAGGCAAAGTCGCTGAGAAGCTCGCGTGGGGATTTTGGTTGGGCAACGGCCCAATTCATGGGCTCGTCGTCGCGGGCCAGTTCGAACACGGCCGCAGATGCGCGATCGCTTAACTTATGCAGTAACGCTCTGACTGATGCGGTTCCATGGGCGTGCACCAAGTGGTGGAAGACGCTCAGGCCCAGCACCAGGTCGCAGGAGCCAGGAGCCAACGCCGGGAGCAGGTCCTCGATGCGGGCAACTTCGAATACAATCTCGTTGTCGTCGCGCTCTTTGGCGAGAGCCTGACAAACCGCGATATTGGCTTCCAGAACATCGATGCCGCGGACCTGCGCGCCGATGCCCGAGAGCGCATGACTGAAGAAGCCCTGCGCACAACCGATATCCAAAACACGCAACGGCCTCCCCATCTCGGCTTCCAAGGACCGATAGATGCAAGTGATGGTGGAGAGACGATCCTCGCAGCGTCTAGAGGCGTTTTGCGATAATTCCGGATGCCCAAAAATGGGCTGATAGATCTCCGGAAGCGCTTTCACCAGGTCGGAAAGCACGGCACCCCAACTCCTCTGACAGGGATGAGTTCGCTGCAAAATCGAAGCCATTCTCTCTCGCGCCGCCAGGTCTGTTCACTCGCACCATCGATCAGGCGCTCTGAGCCACGGGCCAAGATGCTGGTTTGAATCAGATGGTGTGAATGTAATGAGAGCGCCGATGCGCTGTAGAAACCTAGATTGTTGATGATGGACAACCCGTCGCAATTTATCAATAGACGGGTGGCTGGCTAGTCCGAGTAATCCACATGGAACGGAGTTAGAGACTATGTCAATGTAACAACAGCGCCTTTGCACTGTAGCAATCGAGATAATCGATGATGGATAACCCGTCGAACTTATCAATAGATTGGTTGCTGGCTTTTCCTAGTAATCCACATAGGACGGATTGGCGGAAATGGCGGCAGCGGGCTGCGCCGTGCTTCCCGGCTGAAAGCGAACCATTCTTGCCTGGCGACCGCATATTAGCACTGGCGCGCACGCTGAATTGCTCCGCCCGCGCAATTGCCCGGCAATAACCCGGACTCTGCCCCTTTTTATTCTGGCAGGCTCGGAACGTGCGCTAGAGCAACCTGCCTTAAATCGGAATCGGAACGATCCCGATTAAAGGCGCGCAGATGATCTAGGATAGCATCAGTTCAGTCATGCGATGCCTCAATTGAACACGAAAATGGCGAATTTGTGTTGCGGTGACTTCCGATTGCAGCGGTGACGATGCCTTTGTGCGGTGTTTGTGACGTGCCATTGCGGCGGACAACAGGGTCGACTTAATCGCCACGGGTTTGTGGGGCTTGAGGTATTTGTCCCAGTTTGGGTTGCAGGCATTGACGCATGGGGATGATGCGGCCGGTGACGATGGGGCTGAAACGATTCGCTCAGTTTAGCCTTAAGCAGAAGTGGCGCTTGGCCGGTGCGCTTTAGCGACCCCTGCATGTCATCGGAGGCGGAACAACCCGGAAGAAATGCAGAACGTTGCCGACCACTTTAGGGACGATCATCTTTGTGCCTTAAATGGGGACCGGCTTTGCGGTTCCCAATTAAGGCACAAAATTCTAGCAGATTTCCGGCTCGAGCGATCAATTCGCTGTCATCCCAACCCGTTGGCGCCGGGCTCTAGGGCAAGCTGCCTTTAATCGGAACGATCCCGATCAAAGGCAGAAAGTTGCTCACCACTTTAAGGCGCGATGATCTAGGCCGGTTAGGCCGCGCGGCGGGCGTACGCATTCATGTAGCGTCGTGCAGCGTATCCATTGCTTTGCTGTGGCGCCAGGGCGAGCGCTTGATTGATGCACTGATCAACAAAGGTCGACACCGAACGCTGAGATCGGGTCGTGTTGATATGCCGGCAGATCGCGGCGTATAGCGCCGGATCTAGCATGAGCCTTTTCACCGCTTCGGCCAAAGAGGGGGCATCGGCGCGTTCTGCGAGGACGCCGGTGTAGCCGTCGGTGATTTGCTCGACCAGCCCACCAACAGGATTGGCGACAATCGGCAATCCCGCACCAAACGCCGCGGCAGCAACACCGGACTGGCTGGCCTGAATGTGCGATAGGATGACGGCGTCGTAGCGCAGCAGTGCCGCCGCCACTTCCGCATCGGACAGCCAACGGTTGACCACTTCAGCGCCCATCGCCGTTAGCCGGCCGGCATCGGCGCCCAACGCGCCTTCGCCGAGCACACCGACCTCGACCGGATGCCCCTGAGCGCGCAGGACCTCGACTGTGTCCAAGAACAGGCTCAACCCCTTATAGGGCAAGATCCGGCCAAGGAACAGCAGCCGAATGGGTTCGCCCGCTCTGGGAGCGGGCCGAATGCGGCAGGGATTGTAGCCCAATTCAGGGTGGAACAACCTCACCAGCTTGTCCTCTGCCACGCGCCCGGTCGATGTCAGCCGCGTGGCAACGGCATTGCTGAGCGTCACGATTTTGTCGGCCATGCGCGTGGCACACCCCAACACACCGTTGACCGCACTCGTCGGATCACCCATGTGAGCGTCGGCATCGTGGACGACGGTGATGTAGCGGGCGCCGGCGGCCCGAATGACGGGCGCCACGAACGGCGACCAGACATGCGGCATCAGTTCAATGACGGCATCGACACGTTCAGAGCGCAGTTTCTCGTGCAAGAGTTTCCGCAGCAACGGCACGCGCCAAAATTGAAACAACGCGCCGTGGTTTGAGTCGAAGGTATCGATTGCAAACAATGACGAGCCGAAGTCGGAGTACGCATGAAACAGTTCGTTTTGCCGAGATACCGACACGGTGCAGTCAATGTTGGTCATGGCGCGCGCAGCATGCGCGACCTCAAGCGTCAGCCGCGGCAGACTCCCGCGGCGACCCCAATACATAAACATGACCCGGGGCGGCCTCGCCAAAGCCTCTGCGCTCGCCTTTGGGTTGCTGTCGCAGCTGAAGGCTTTAAGCCCTGATGAACCGGAGGAAGCAGGCCTGTGAGATAGTTGCGGAACAATGGATGCGTGCCCCATATAGCACACGGTGTGTGGGTCGATGATGGTCTCACCGGCCAGGCCTGACGAAACACGAATGCATCTTTGATCCATTGGCCTGCACAACCTATTTGATGCAATTCAGATCCGGATACGCATCAGACAATGCCAGGGAAATGCGTACGTTCCGTCGGTCAACCCGACAAGGACGATCGGATATATTAAATTTCATATTGGAGACTACGTGGTTCGATTCGCCGCTGTTGGTCAACGTCGTTCTGTCCACTCACCATCACGCGCAGGTTGCCGCAGCATGACTTTGTCGGCGGTGTCACTTGGATGCCACAGCAGCGTTCGATCGAGGCCCGCAAGTGGACGTGGCCGCTGGTTTTGTGGTTGCCAACGGACAAGATGGTGGCTTGACATAAATCCGATCGGCAACGGAGCGAAATCCGGATTGGATGTTGGTTGAGTCCAAAGAGCCAGTCGGGTGCGTTGGATCCGGATTCAATTTTGATCCGATGCGGAGAGGCGGGTGCGGCTTGAGGCGCAGTGGTGCTTCCATCTTAAGTAGAGACTTCCCGCCGCAGATCTGACGCGTGGCGCGAACATTTCGCGGGCTGTGTCCTGGATGGGCGTCTTTGCGGCCGGCTGCGCCGTTTGGGGCCGTTGATGCGCCGCATGGGCGTTGGGGCCGGTAACCTGCGGCTGCCTGACCGACAGGCGAAATGCATCGCATGGCTCCAACAATTGCCTTGGTAGGATTGATCTGCCGGGCCCCTCCTCGTCCATTGCTTCTGCATCCGTCATTGGGGCGACTTTACTGAACGTGGGCTAGAGCAACCTGCCCTTAATCGGAATCGGAACGATCCCGATTAAGGGCAGAAAGTTGCTCACCACTTTAAGAGCGATCATCTTTGCGCCTTAAATCGGAACCGGCGCAATTGGAATCGGCGTTGCGGTTCCGATTTAAGGCGCGATGATCTAGCGCAAGCCTGCGCGCGTCGCGCCGCGTCCAATCCGCAACACGTCCGCTGGCGACACGCGCAACGATCATCACCTGCCATATTGCTATCGACAGGAATCGCTTAACGTGGTTCATTATGGCGTTCGGTCCACCGCGTGGTTGGCGGACTGAAAGCAGGGCCCCGATTAACGTTTTAAGGCGTAAATTTGGTTGGGCGCTACCAGCACCGCGTAAGTGATTTCGCATTTGTTTGAAGGTTCGGCCGGTCTTGCACAACGCGGGCGGACAGGGGCGACCATGCGTATCGTTGACCGACGCAAGCTTTGGATGTATCCGGACTTTGAGGTGCGCGGGGCGTCGAATCACCGGGCCTCGAGCGCCGATTATGGGGGAGTCATGGCAGCATGACCGACTGTAATTTAAGTGCTGTAGGGTTAGCACATGGGCCGCCGCCACAGCGGCGGGGCGGTCGGGTTCGCAAACGGATTGCGGCTGAGCAGATGCCGCTTGAGGCGCTCGAAGATCTTCGCACCGGCGCAGAGCGAGCGGATATTTGGCTGTCCTTTGCCGTGCACGAGATCAAGCAGCGTTTTCGACGATCCTTATTGGGACCGCTCTGGCTTACGCTCAGCATGGGGATTACGGTTGCCGCGTTAGGCTTCGTTTTCAGCCAATTGTTCAAGCAGGATATCCGCGGTTATCTGCCGTATCTTGCAACGGGGCTGATCTTTTGGGGGTTTCTGACGGCGGTGATCAATGAAGGGTGCTTGGTATTCGTTGTCAACGCAGGATTTTTGCGCAACGTGCCTATGCCGGTCAGCGTGCATTATTATCAAGCATTCGCACGCAACGTGATCATTTTTTTATTCAACATGGTCATATACGTGGCCGTGGCACTCGTGTTTTGGGTGCAGGTTGGACTCATTGGTCTACTGTTCATTCCCGGATTTGCTCTGTTCGTGGTCAACTTGCTCTGGATGGGCTTAGTTGCGGCGATCCTATCGACGCGCTATCGCGACATTCCGCAGGTGATCGCTAGCATGCTGCAGGTGGTGTTCTTCCTGACGCCGATTTTTTGGTCGGTGGAGGCGCTTCCACATCGCCCGGCATTCATCGGATTCAATCCGTTCTACCACCTCCTTGAGATCGTGCGCGGGCCGCTGCTTGGGCAGGTGCCTCATGCGACGTCTTATCTCGTCGCGGCAATCATGGCCGTGATTGGCATACCAGCTGCGATCTACCTTTATCGGTATGCCTACGCGAGAATTTCATATTGGGTGTGAGGACATTATGGCGCACATATCGATCCAGAACCTGACGGTGGAATTCAAGGTCTACGGCACGAGTTCGCGGTCATTAAGAAAAGAAGTCCTGTTTCACGCCACGGGCGGGCGCATCGCGTCGGGGTCGAAAGAGGTCGTCACGGTCAAAGGTCTGGATGATGTTTCGCTGGAGATCGGCGACGGCGAACGGATTGGCCTGATCGGGCACAACGGAGCGGGAAAGTCGACCCTTTTGCGGGCATTGGCGGGGATCTACAAGCCTACCGGCGGCGCCATCGACATCGACGGAACGGTTTCTGCGTTGCTCGATCCTGCAGCGGGGATGGACCCGGAGGCGACAGGTCGGGAGAACGTCTTTCTGCGCGGCTGCTTGCTCGGATTGACTCGCAAACAGATCCACGCCAAGGTCGACGAAATTGGCGAATTCGCGGGTCTCGGCGATTTCTTGGAATTGCCGGTGAAAACTTACTCAGCCGGAATGCATGCACGGCTGGGTGTAGCGATCTCACTCGCGATCGAGCCGGATATTCTGCTGATCGACGAAGGAATCAGCGCTGGCGACGCCCAATTTCAGCAAAAACTCGATGCCGTAATCGACCGTGTGTTTGCACAATCGAGCATTCTGATCCTGGCCTCGCACGACCAGAACCTGCTGAGGAAGTACTGTCACAGGGTGGTCTCCTTCGCCCATGGCAAGATCGTCGATGTGACGCCGATAACAGCTCAAGAGCCCGATTCTGCAGCTGCATAGGGACGCGTCTGGCGCGAAAGGGTCGAGGCAAGGTCGCGATTCGCGGCGCAGACTTATTGATTTGAGCACACGGGGCAGTTGCAGCAGCCGCGCAGACGTCAGGCTGTTCACTGTCCATTCAATCGGTCGCGATGGTCTTGCGCGATCGGCCGATCGGCGGCACCGGCCTTGGCGCTTTGAGGCGATAGCATCTTCGTCCGCACGGCTCATCGCATGACCGCTTCCATCTCGGCGGATGATGCACAACAGCAACCTGCTTTTGATCGGCATCGTTCCGATGAAAAGCAGGTTGCTCACCACTTAAACGTCGTTCATTTACGTGCCTTAAATGGGAACCGCAATGCCGGTTCCCATTTAAGGCACGATGATCTAGATGCCCGTTGCAGAACGTTCCGGTCCCCACGCGTCGTTGTGGGGGGAGAGAGCGGCCGGCAGCAGCGTTAGGCGCTTCGCTGCCTTCATCTGCGATCGACGTGTCAGCGCGATGAGCAACGGGCAGAGAAGCCATCATGTTGAGCCGCTTTAATGCGCTGTTTCATCGACAATTGTGGCAGCGGCTGCCGAGTGGATGGCGCCGCGCAGCGCTGTTTGCTGCGACCGGTGTGTTGGCGCCGCGACCGAGCGCAAGCGCTGTTGCCGCACCGCCATTGATCGTCGCCGGCTGTCTGCGGACGGCATCCGGTTTGGGTCAATCCGGACGCCTATGTTGCGACGCGCTGCGCCTGGCCCAAGAGAACGTTTATGGCATTGATTTGTCCGCGGCCATGCTGCAGCCGGTCGACCAACCAGACGTTGCGTTCGTCGATGGTCGGGAACTCGGCGGGGCCGGTACGGTCATCTTGCACGTCAATTCCCCGCTGGTGCCGATGGCGATGCTGCGGTTGGGTCGACGCTTGCTGGAAGGCAAATACATGATCGGTTACTGGGCCTGGGAACTGCCGCGACTGCCATCGGATTGGCGCCACGGCGTGCCATTCGTGCACGAGATTTGGGTGCCGAGCCGCTTCGTTGCCGAGGCCGTGCAGCCGGTGGCGGCCGGCAAACGGTTGCGAATTGTGCCCCACCCCGTTGCATGCGACGTGGCGAGCACGGTGAAAAGCGTCGAGGCTCGGCCTTTCACCGTGCTGACAATCTTCAACATGGGCTCAAGTTTCGAAAGGAAGAATCCGCTGGCAGCGATCGAGGCCTTTAAGCGGGCGTTCGGTCGCGATCGATCGACCCGGTTGATACTCAAAACCGCCAATGTCGATACGTTTCCACAGGGACTGGGCCGCTTACAATCTGCAATTGCCGATCATCCCAACATCATGCTGGTGACCCGGTCGATCCAGCAAGCCGAGATCGACGCCCTATACGATACCTCCGATGTGCTGCTGTCGATGCATCGATCGGAGGGGTTCGGACTGGTGCTGGCGGAAGCGATGTGCCGTGGATTGCCAGTGGTGGCCACCGATTGGTCCGGCAATCGAGACTTTCTCACCGAGCAGACCGGCGTGCCCGTCCCCTGTCGGTTGATCGCTGCTCGAGATCCGCAGGGGACCTACGACATGCCGTCGATGATGTGGGCGGATCCGGATGTCGATGCTGCGGCAAACGCCCTGCGGCAACTGCGTGACGATCCCACTCTGCGCGAGCGACTGGGTCGTGAGGCCGCGCGAACGGCCGCCGAGCACTTCGGTGTCGCTGCCTATCTGCGATCGATCAATCAGGCGCTCAACAGGGACCGGAATGCCGCCTAGATCTTCGCGCCTTAAATCGGAACCGCAAAGCCGATTCCGATTAAGGGCAGGTTGCGCTAGCGGTCAGTTGATGTGGGATCGATGACGGTATAAGAGGTCGTTTTTGCTTCGGGCCGCAAGAGCTGGGACGGTGTGCGGCCTGCCGTGATGGGGCCGCGCAGTGCGAGAACCGACAGCGACATTGCGTCGGTCAGATCGGTCCCGAACCCACAGATTGCAGATGTTATGCCGCTGCGCAGGAAGTCTCTCCAGCCATGATCTTTCGAACCCAGCCACCGGCACAGGCGGCGCCGCCTCAGCGTCATGATCTGGATTGGCCGATCGGAGAAACGCTGCAGAGCGCGCTGCTCGCGGTCGGAATCGCGATCCTCGGCATTGCCCCCAAGGCGAGCGCGATCGTGCTCGTGTTGCTTGCCATCATCTCGGTTGCTGACTACTGGTCCAGGAGCCAGTCGACGCAAGCGCTCCTAGGGCGCATAGCCGGCTGCTGGCCCCTTTGGCTTGGGCTGGCTTTCCTTTTGTACGCCCTGGCGAGCGCCCTGTGGGCGCAAGAGCCTTGGTTCGCGGCGAAGTCCGTGCTCCAGGTCAGCATCGTGTTGATTGCGGCCGCGTGCTTGATGATCATTCTGCCGCTGCAGATGCAGGCGATGACCGATCGGCGACGCATCCGCTTCCTTCGTGCGATCCCAATCGGCGGGGCCATCGCGATCGCGTTTGTGCTGACGGAACTGCTGTTCGGTAGCCCCATGAGCTTGGCAGCGCTGCGCATGTTTCCCGGCGTCCTCGACGTCAGCTCGAAAGAGCTTGACATGGTGAACGGCGATATCGCGGGACTGTACGGCTTCCACTTCAACCGCAACGTGGCCGCACTGGTCATGGCGCTGCCCGCTATGGCGTTGGCCGTGCTGGCTTGGCTGAAGCCGACGCCGGCCAAGTGGTTGACCGCGCTCCTGCTGCTTGCCGCGTTCATCATGGTCATCGTTTCGCACTCGGCCACCGCAGGACTTGCGTTGCTGATCTCGATGTTTGTTGCAGCGGCTGCGTGGGCGTGGCCAACGGCTACCGGCCGGGGCTTGCTGTTGGTCGTCATCGCCGGCTTCTCTTTGGCACCAATCCTGGGGCAGGTACCGAGCCGACTTGGGCTTGCGCAAGCGCACTGGCTGCCCGAGAGCTTCCGCGAGCGGGCACTGATTTGGGATAAGACGGCTAGCGCGACGTTCGAGCGCCCCATCTTGGGCGTCGGCGCTCAATCGACGCGGTTCCTGTCCGAAGAGAGGGTGGAGATCCCAGGCATTGCCGGCAAACGACTGGCGTTTGGTTGGCACGCCCACAATGTGGTGCTGCAAACCTGGTTCGAGCTGGGCCTGATCGGGGTTTTACTCGCGATGAGTTTTGCCGTCGCGCTGTGTCGTGGGATCGGCAGGCTGCACCCCGTTGGCCGGCCTTGGGCGATGGCGGTGTATGCGGCGGCGCTGATGGTGTTGCTGACCGGCTGGGGGATGTGGCAACCCTGGGTCGTTGGTGCCATCGGCTTGGCCGCGGCCAGCTTGGCTGTGGCCTCAGCCGGGCTCAGGGCGCTTCTGAGTTAGCTGGAACCATCCCGCTCTGCCACCACCCCGTTCCTCCCCTGGGCCACCCGCTGGCACGATGTTGCTGGTCGCCGGCCGTGGCATCGCGTGACGGCCAAGCCTATTTGGTCCACTGATCCTTCACGTCGTCGCACGATTCGCCGAAGAACGTGTTGATGGCCGCCACGGTTGCGCCCTCGAGCACACCGAGATTGTTGTCGAGCTTGGCCGCCGACCACACGGCGCCTTGCGCCAATGCCGAGCCGGTGATGTCGCTCCAGTTGAGCGAGGCCTTGGTCGCCTTGCCATCCTTGAACACAACTTTGGGCTTGATCGAGAAATTGATCGTGTAGGCACCCTTGCCATCGCTGTTGGTCAGTTCGCAGGTGACGGCATGCTTGTCCAAGGTGATTTCCTGGGCGCCGCTCAACAGCTTTGACAGCTGCTGGCGCGCGATTTGGACTTTGGCCTTGCAATGGGCGTGGCCCCATGGCCAGCCGAGGCGGCCCTTGAGGATTTTGTTTTTGAGTTGTTCTGCAGTCCATGTTTTGTGGACGTCGCAGGCAATGTCTTTGCCCGCCGCCTTCTTGTTGTGGGCGATGTCGCAGATCTTGACCTTGCACGCACGCCGAGCCTGGGCTTCGGCATCCATCCGCGCTTCGAGCGCGGGGTCGAGCTTGGCTGCAGGCGGTTCCGCCTTGGCGGGATTTGGATGGGCGGCGGTGACCGCGAGCAGACCGGTCATGGCAAGACCGGCGAAGGTCGTGCTTCGGGTTGGCACCTGGGATGTCATGCGCCTCTCCACTTTAGATTGCAAACCTGGATGATGGCTCATCTGCCACGCGTGATGCTGGGATCGCCGTCGATGGAGTGGCGTGGGGCTGGGCCACATGCTCATGTTTCCCCATCGGGGCGCCGACTTTAGAGGCGTTTGTGTCCTCTTGTGGGCCGTACGCCACCTATGTCCACAAACGCAGCGCCGAGGCCCCATCGACTGGTTCAAAATTCGGGTTGGACGGGCGCTGATCACCTTGAATTGGTCCAGCGACGACCGCGTTGCTCAGCGGCGGCAACGAAAGGCACACTGATCTAGGCGAGGGCTTGGCGATGCCAGTCTTGCAGGCGCAAAAGGTGCCGCCGCTCTTCCCAGTGGCTGACGATGCCGAGGTTATGCCCGACGATCAAACCGAAGGTACAAGCCAACAGCGAGGGGAGGAATGGTAGACTGACGTGCATCACCGTATGAATGATGGCGTCCGCGATCAGCAGTGCGAAAATTGCCAAACCCCAGGCAAAGGCGGGATACAGATAGTACCTCGCACTCCAACCGATGAACCCGCCAAACACGGCCAGCAGCAGCACAAGCACGGCGGCTGCCGTCGGCGAGAGTTCGGCCAAGACCCGACCGTCGATCAGTTGTGCGACGACTTGGGCTTGGATCTCGAGGCCTGACATATCGCGCCCGGTCCATTGGGTGAGGGCGCTGGGATGCCGATCGACGCCCGCAAGGTCGCTACCGATCAAGACCACCCTTCCCCCGAGTGCGGCACTGAGAAAGCGGCCTTCCGGTTTCAAAAGATCGCTGGCGGCAAGGGTCAGAAAGGGTCGTTTCGCGCCGATGTTGAACAGGCGACGGAGTAGACCGCCACCTTCCACCTTTTGCAGCCAAGCGATGCGTTTTTGGGCGGGACGGATGCCCGGTTGAACCGTGCTCGCCAACAGCACGGGAAAGCTGTCGAAGCGACTGCGGCCGGCGGCAGGCTTCGCATGGTTGCGCACCACCTGATCACTTGCCCGTTCCAGAACGTGGTAGCCGATCGGTCGACCGGTGAGCGCGGTAAAGCGCTCGTGATGGGCGCGCTCAGCTTTGCTGATCGCAACCCGGTCATCGACGCCGCTGAGCACGATCTGGGACCGGGCGGATGTCAGCGCCTGCTGCAGCGCTAGATCCTTGTTACGTTCGGTCGGCTGAGTGAACAACATGTCGAGGCCGATGACCCGGGGCTCCGCCGCGTCGACCAACCCCACGATGCGGGCGAGCAGGCCGCGGTCGATCGGCGTCCTGCCCGCGAAGGGGCCCAGCGCTTCTTCGGTCATGGTGACCAGCACGACATCCGCATGGTGCGCCTTTGTGCGATGGGAGAACAACGCCGTTCTGACGTCGGACGCGACGGTCTCCCACCGGCTTAGGGTCTGGGCGCGTGGTTCGACGAGGATCAAGACGACGATGGCCAGCACCGCCACGACGGCAACGGTCAGCGCCGTCGCGGGGAAGCGCGGGTAGCCGGCGGAACGCAGAGGTGCCTTGGCCAAAATAACGCAAACCTTGTCATCTACGCCTGACAATTGCGTGTGCGACGACGACCCGTCATCGCGTCGCGACAGGCTCAAGCAAGCTGTCGGGATCGATCGTAGGGTATACGAACAATTTCTCGCCGTAGCAAGATTGGCTAGAGCAACCTGCCTTTAATCGGAATCGGAACGATCCCGATGAAAGGCAGAAAGTTGCTCACCACTTTAAGAGCGATCATCTTTGCGCCTTAAATCGGAACCGGCGCAATTGGAACCGGCTTTGCGGTTCCGATTTAAGGCGCGATGATCTAGCGGCCACCGCCAGCGGGCTGGCGCACACGTGATCAAGCGTGGTACCGGCCCCGCTGTTGATCAACCCGGCTCTCCGCATGCGCTGAACCGTTGCGGACGGGCATTTTGTCCAACTTCTACCGGGTGTCGTTTAACTCTATCATCGCTGCCTGAAGGGCGAACCCTGCGACGGGCACGTGGTCCCGGCCGGGTCCGGTGTCGAACAGGGGCGTCTGGCCACCGATCCGGCGCCGCGGGCGCTGCGCGAAGCTCAGGAGCAGTCGACGTGAAGACCCAGACACCACGGCCGATCCGGCTTAAGGATTACCGCCCGCCGCCGTACCTGATCGATGAGGTGGCCCTCGACGTCGGCTTGGACCCAACCCGGACGCTGGTTCGCAACACGATGAAGGTGCGGGCCAATCCGGCCGTGCGCGGTCACGGCGGGCCGCTGGTGCTCGACGGCGAGATGTTCGAGCTCAACGACTTTCGGGTCAACGCCAGCGCGGTGAAAAAGGCCGAATATGACGTCGACGAGGCAACGCTCACCCTGCATCGGGTGCCCAGCACATCACCTTTCACGATTGACGTCACCACGGTGGTCAATCCCGAGCAGAATAAGGCGCTGAGCGGTCTTTACCGCTCGCGCGGGATCTATTGCACGCAATGTGAGGCTGAGGGGTTTCGCCGGATCACCTATGCGCTGGATCGTCCCGACGTGCTATCGACCTACCGCGTGCGTCTGTCGGCGGATGCCGAACAGGCCTCGGTGTTGTTGGCCAACGGCAATCCCGTCGAGCGCGGCATGATCGGCGGCGGCCGTCATTATGCGGTGTGGCACGATCCGCACCCAAAGCCCTGCTATCTGTTCGCGTTGGTCGGCGGCAACCTGGCCTCAATCGCCTCGACGTTCACGACGATGTCCGGCCGCGAGGTTGACCTCAGGATCTACGTGGAGCCCGGCAAAGAGGATCGTGCGCACTGGGCGATGGACGCGCTAAAGCGGGCCATGCGTTGGGATGAGCAGCGGTTTGGACGCGAATATGACCTTGAGGTGTTCAATGTCGTTGCGGTTTCGGACTTCAACATGGGGGCAATGGAGAACAAGGGCCTCAACATTTTTAATGACCAATTGATCTTGGCGTCACCCGAGACCGCGACCGATGCCAGCTTCGAAGCGATCGAGAGCGTCGTTGCGCATGAATACTTTCACAACTGGACCGGCAACCGGATCACCTGTCGGGACTGGTTTCAGCTGTGCCTGAAGGAAGGTTTGACGGTTTACCGGGATCAGGAGTTCTCCGCCGATGAACGATCTCGCCCGGTCCAACGCATCACCGATGTCAGGCACCTCAAGGCGAGCCAGTTCCCTGAGGATGCGGGCCCGTTGGCCCACCCGGTTCGCCCCAAGTCCTATATCGAGATCAATAACTTTTATACGCCGACCGTGTACGAAAAGGGCGCCGAGTTGGTCCGCATGATGGAAACCATCGTTGGCGCTGCGGGGTTTCGCGCCGGCATGGACCTTTATTTCGAACGCCATGACGGACGAGCCGCGACGGTCGAAGACTTCGTGGCCTGTATCGCGGAAGCAACCGGTGCCGATCTCAGCCAGTTCGTCAGGTGGTATGGCCAGGCGGGCACGCCGCAGCTGGTCTGCAGGCTGGATTACGACAAGTCGGCCAACACTGCTGAATTGACGATCAAGCAAATCAACCCACCCACGCCGGGCGAACGCAACAAGGCACCGCTTCACATTCCGGTGCGCATCGGCCTCATCTCCGGCAATGGTCAAGAACTTGCGCTGAAGCTCGAGGATGGCAGTCATCTGACCAATAACGTCTTGCAGCTGACACGACCGAAGCAAACGTTTCGCTTCATCGACGTGCCAACGAAGCCGGTCCCGTCATTGCTGCGGGGCTTCTCGGCGCCGGTCAAACTTACGTCGTCGTTGTCCGAGCGCGATCTGGAATTCTTGATGGTGCATGACAGCGACCTGTTCAACCGCTGGCAGGCGGTCAATGATTACGCGACGCGAACGGTGATCCATTTGGTCCGCGCCCGCATGGCCGGCAAGCGATCGAGCAAGGGGCTCGGGTTCGCGCAGGCGCTGGCGGTGATCCTGCGCGATGCTGCGCTTGACCCCGCTTACGTGGCCGAGTTGCTGCGATTGCCTTCGGAGGCCGACATCGCGCGCGAGCTCGACCAGGGCGTGGATCCGGGGGCGATCCATGCCGCCCGGCGCCAGCTGTTGCGCAAACTCGGCAATGTGCTGGGCGACCAGCTGGAGCTGACTTACGCCGCGAACGCGACCCGCGGCCCGTTCTCCCCCGACGCCAACAGTGCCGGTCGGCGGGCGGCACGAAACATGGCGCTGTCGCTGCTGGCGGCCCGGGATAAGGCAGAAGATCGACAACGACAAGTCGACCACTATTTCCAGGCGACCAACATGACGGATGAAGCACATGCGCTTTATCTTATTGCCGCCGGACGAATGTCCCGACGAGAAGAGGTATTGGCGCATTTTTGTGAGCGTTGGAAAGATGACCATTTGGTCATTGACACTTGGTTTCGAGCACAAGCGATTTCGCCACTGCCGCAAACAATTGATCGTTTGCAGCGGTTGTTGAAGCACCCGTTGTTTAGCCTATCGACGCCGAACAAAGTTAGAGCCTTGATCGGCAGCTTCGCGAGCCTCAATCAGCTGCAATTTAATCGACCCGACGGGGCGGGCTACAAATTCGTCGCTGGCCAAGTCTTAGCGATCGATAAATTTAATCCGCAGGTGGCGGCACGGTTGTTGGCCGCTTTTCGGAGTTGGCAAATGCTTGAGCCCGGCCGCAAACAGCGCGCGCGACGGGTGCTTAAGGGGGTCGCTGCAACGAAGGGCCTGTCTCGCGATGTGTTTGAGATTGCCCATAAGATCTTGGAATGACGTGACGGCGTATTTTAATATCAATGACAGGAAGCGAGAGTCTCAACTGTTCAGTTTGGGAAATCCGCCTGAATTTCATATAATTGCCTGCTCAGTGTATAAGGCGTTAAATTGAGAAACCACCATCATGAAATTTTCCGCATCTGTGCGCACAACGGAGAAGTATTTCGGTTGCCAACACCTTGTCGACGTTGGCAATAGCGCTGTTTTCGCCTGTCATTTCGCCATTATTTTATTGAATTGATGATTGAGGCCGAAAATAATTATGTCACTATATATCGGTGGCAGATTAAATTCATGAAATGTCACTCGACAATGCGGCGTATATTTATGAAATTGGAGTTGCGATTCGCAGGCGCTGGAAAAACGGCTCACTGCGACATCATTTGGCGGCAGAGCGAGGGGTGGGATGCGGGCTGGGCGACGTTCAAACCTCAATAAGAACGTGCATATGGATGGCACCTGCAACCTCAAGCCACTGAGTTCGCACTCATCACGGGCGCTGGGCGAATGGTGCGAGTTACTCGCGCGCCTCAATCACGATCTGAGAACGCCGCTCAACGCCGTGATCGGCTTTTCGGATGCTATGCAAAATGAGCTATTTGGGCCGTTGGGCGATGTTCGGTATCAAGAGTACGCGGGCTATATCCGCACCAGCGGCGATCAGCTGCTGCGGGCGGCAGAGGCTGCGTTGGCGATGACCGCATTGCTGGCCGAGCCTCCAGCGGCACAGCGGGTGACGGTTCAGCTCGCACCGCTGATCGATAGCCTGTTGAGCGACGCGCGTGGGGTGGCCAGCGAGGTCGGCGTGAGGCTGTCCGGCCTGGCGACGCCGATCGAGGTGCTCGCCGATCCACGCGTGCTACCGAAGGCGCTGCGCCAACTGTTATCGCTTGCCTTGTCGCATGCCGCCTCGGGAGCCGAAATCGGCATCGAAGCAAAACCCAATCAGCACCAGATTGTACTCGAAATCGCGGTTAGCGGCAGTGTGACCGGCGTCAGGGCCACTGAGGGTGCGGCGCCGATCGAAGAGCAAGCCGGGTTGGGTCGCGAGGCGTTGAGCCTTTGGCTGGCGCGGACGCTGCTGGAACTCAACGACAGTCCGCTGGTGATCGAATGGTTTGGAGCCGGACTGGTGCTCAGCACGTCGCTCGAGCGGCCGATGCAACCTGACTTTTTTGGTGATAGCCGAGGCGCTTGAGACGGATCCGATCCACGCGACATTGCAGTCGCCACTGTCGAACTCCGCAAACAGCGCGATACGCAGATCCCAACGACGGGTCTGCGCCAAGGGTCTCGCTCGAACCTGCAGCTACATCATGTCCGCTAGAGCGACCTGCCCTTAATCGGAATCGGAACGATCCCGATTAAAGGCGCAAAGATGATCTAAAGGCGGAATCGCTGTGCCGGCCGGCGCCCCCGCCCCAGGCGGACACGGTCGACCATGCGTCAAGTCTGAAAGTCGGGGCGCTCATCATCAGATAGATCGAGGCTCTGCGTCGATCGCGCCAGCGGCTTGCCGCGTGTCACCTGCTATCGGCCGCGGGGCGAGAGAGGTCCTTGCGGTCCGAATCGTTGTGGTAACGGCGCTTCCAATGGGAGCGGCGCGCACGCCGGTGCCAGCGCAGGTAGGCGCGCCGCTCGTCGGCCGTCATGCGCTCAGCGACTTCCGGAAAGATCACCCGCACCTTGGCTCTGAAGGCAGCCTCGGCTTTGAGCAATTGGTCTTGCGCGGCCACAAACGCCTGCTTGTCGAACGGGTCGGCGAGAAAGGCCTGTATCGCAGCCCGTCGCGCGTGTCGCACAGCGCGCCGCAATGGCCGCAATTGCTCCGGACGCTTATCGATCTGCTCCTTGCGGAGCGCCTCGCGTCGTTCGACCGGCAACGAGTCGATGAAGGCCGGCAGCGTCCGCTCCAAGCGCGCGCCGGCAACGGCCATACCGGCGCGGAATTGCCAGACGGCGCGAAGAATCACGCCGGCGAGCAGCGCGTTGATGGCCAATGAGACGATCAGCGCCACCCACAGCCATCGCCGACGCGGGCGAGATGGACCTGGTGCCGGACCGCTCGCGGAGGGATCGCTCATAGCGCGTCCTCGTCACCGGTCAGTGAATCAAAGGCCAGCGTTGTCACCCGATGGTCTGACGGATAGCCGATGGCATCGGCCAGTTGCTCGCTCAAGGGCGCATCCAAGTTGACCGTACCGCCCAGAAAAATGCCGAAGAGCAGGCTGGCGGCCATTAACGCCGCGGTCTGCCATGCCACGCGACCCGGCGCGATGGTCGAGCGCTGCCGGCTGGCGCGCTCCGGTAGCGCGACGATAGTGCCGGAAGCGTTGGCGTCGATGGTGCTCGGCTTCGTCGTCTCGGCCACGATCCGATCTATCAATGCCTGATTGCAGGGAACGATAGGGTGCGCGGCATGGTCCAGCGCCTGGTCCAAAGCTTTGGCTTCGGCCAGCAGCGCAGCTGAATCCGGTACGTCCGACATCAGGGGAGCGAACCGCCGGCGCGCGGGCGCGGGCCAGCGCGCGGGGTCGCCACCCCAGGCCTCGAGCAGCCGCAAAAGCGCCTCACGCTTATCGGTATCTGCGGGTTGTTTGCTCATCGTTGCTTACACCTTGCCAAACGGCTTGCACCGCTCCACCTGCTCAGCTTCACGTCATCGGCCCTGTCGAGGCCGATGCTACGTCTTGCCCGGCGCGAGTTGCCGCCATTCGTTATCCAGCAAGCGCCGCATCGTGCGTCGCGCGCGGGCCAACAGTGATTCGACGGCCTCATCCGATACGCCAAGGATTTCGCCAACTTCAATCTGGCTCAAGCCCTCATAATGAAACAATGACAGCGCGATGCGCTGCCGCTCAGGTAGTGACTGCAACGCAGCATCGACGCGTGCAGCCAAATCGCCGGCTTCGAGCGCGGCCAGCTGGTCGGGCTCGACCGAGCGATCCGGGACTTCCTCCATCACATCGGTGCGCCGACCGGCACGAATCCGATCTATGCAAAGATTCGTGACGACCCGCCGCAACCACGGCCGAACACCTCCGGCACCCAGTTGCAGATTGGCGCCATTCTGCCACAGCCTGATCAACGCTTCTTGCGACACGTCTTCCGCTTCCGCTGCGTCACCAAGCATGCGCCGGGCAACGCCCAATAAGCTCGGCAAGTGGCGCTCCACCAGAGTTCGAAAGGCGCCAGCATCGTGGGCTGCAACCCGACCGACTAGAACCTTATCGTCCTCCTCGTCATCAGCTCCAGGATCGACGGCTAAGGTTGGTCGCGGCACGCCGCGACGTGCAGCGCCAATCTCGGTCCGTCCGTTGCCTCGCGCTGACACGCCCGCTGTCTCCCACACCGAAACGCTTGCGCCGCCGGACCATACGCTCGTCCAGTCAGCACGTCGGTCGCTGCGCCCTGGCCGTTGCGACACAACTGGGTCGCGGCACACTATCATCAGCGAACTGGCTTCAGTTCGGGTCAGTGCGCGGCCTGTTCGGCGTAAAGCCATAACCTGCCTCTGTGTGTGTCCGCGCCGTGCGACCAGCATAACGGCTTATTCTACCAACACCATGGTGGCCGCCACCCGACCGCGACCGAACCAGCATGGAGCCATGGTGCACGACCACGCCTGCGCTGCGGCGTCGCAACGACGATCGCCCAGGCGAATGCCCCGTCGAACTGGAATGGCCGCGGGAGCGGCCATCCCAACCAAGGCCCCATCAGAGCCTTTGACCCGGACCGTCGCCAGCAGGCCCACGTGGACGATCTGGACCACCAGGGCCACCGCGGTCGCGACGGGGGGCATAGTCCTGCCGGTCGATGCGACCATCGTTATTGATGTCGCGCTCGGTAAAGCGCTGCTTTGCGCTCTTGAAATACTGCTCGCGGGTCAGTTTTCCATCCGGTCCGGCGCCGTTGCGATGCAGGAACCGCTGCGCCCGGTAGGCCGCCATCTCCTTGTTCATCGCTTCGCGATCGGCTTCGTCAATGACACCATCGCGGTTGCGATCATGCCGTTCGAAGCGTTTGCCGGCGGCCGCCAACGCTTCTTCGCGGGTGATGATGCCATCCTTGTCGGCATCAGCGGCCACCAGCCGGCGCAACATCCACCGGCGGAAGCCCCGGCGTCCGCGGACCAAGGCGGTCTCATCCTTTAGCACATCGCGACCGCGCAGGAACGGCGGAAGGTCGTCGTCGGTTATGCGACCATCGCGCGTCAGATCAAACCGCTCAAACAAAACTCCGGCGCGGGCATCGAATTCTTGCCGAGTAATCTTGCCGTCCCGATCCGTATCAAGGCGGGCAAGCCGCCGGCTCATCATCCGATCGCCGAAGCGGCGGCGGCGGTCGCTGCGCCGGCCGAGCTGCTCTTGCAGTTCTTCGACGTCAAGAACGCCGTCGCTGTTGGCGTCCAAACGCGCAAAGCGAGCCCGGGCGCGTGCCTCGAAGTCCTCCTCAGTGACCGAGCGTTTACCGCGCCACCACCCGCGGCGCCCGGATCGGCTGCGCTCCATATCATCGCCGCGGCGATGCGCGAAGTGGCGGTGATGCCGACCTTCGCCAAAACCATGGTCGCCTCCACCGTGAACGCCGTAATGGCCAGCTCCACGGGGCCCCCAACGGGCTTCACGATCACCGACCCCGGCGATTGCGGTGGCTGTTCCGGCCGCGGCGACAACGCCGGCCAAGATCCAAATCGTCTTGCGTTTCATGCTTATTGCTCCAGATTCTTTGCGATCAGAGATTCAGCCTTCCCTCACCCTGTGATGGAAGAAACGAACCGATCGGCAAAATCCGTCGCAATCGGTTGGGCTTCAAACAACGACGCGATCGAATTGGGCTGCCACCTGCGCCAGGCAATCGCGCAACATCGGCTCCACAGTGGCGAACGTCGGCACCCCGGCGACGCGCGCGAGCAGCGACTTCAAGCCATCCGGCGCGGTATCCGGATCGAAGTCGTTATCCAGGCTGAGCCTCAAGATCTGCGTGAAATCGCCGATCAGGCGCGCGGCCGGAAGCATTGCTTCCGCCGCCTCGGGATCCAGCAATCCTGCTTGCTGCAACTTGGTCAGCGCCAACAGCGTGTTTTGATCGAGGACTTGGGGGTGGGTCGCGGCATGGGCGAGCTGCAGATGTTGGGTCATGAACTCAATGTCGACCAGTCCGCCGCGCACCTGCTTGAGATCCCAGATGTTGTCGGTGCCCTTTTCCGTCACAATCCGTTGGCGCATGTCGCGGACATCGGCCGCGAGACGGGCGCGATCGCGGGGCTGACACAGCGCATCGCGCACCGCCTGTTCCACCGCGGCCCGCAGTGCCGGCGGTCCAGAGATGACGCGCGCCCGCGTCAAGGCCATGTGCTCCCAGGTCCACGCCTTGTTGATCTGATAGTCGATGAAACTTGCTAATTGGGTGGCCACCGGTCCTTGTTGGCCGGAGGGCCGCAGGCGCATGTCCACTTCGTAGAGCTGCCCTTCGGCGGTCGGGGCCGACAGCCCGGTGATCAGGCGCTGCGTGAGCCGGGCGTAGTATTGGCTTACCGGCAGCGGCCTGGCGCCATCGGACTGAGTGGCGTCGGCGGCAAAATCATAGACCACGATCAGATCGAGGTCTGAGGAAGCGGTCATCTCTCGGCCACCGAGCTTTCCCAGCGCAACGATCGCAGTCGTGCCGCCAGGGACCTGCCCATGCTGCTTGGCGAAATCCACCTCCACGACGCCGCGCGTGCCGTTGACCAATGCTTCGGCCAGTTGGGCGAAGGCACCACCGGCCAGCGGCGCGCCGATCATGCCGCTCAACACCCTGACCCCGATCAAAAACAGCTGTTCGTTACCGACGGCGCGGGCGCGATCCAAGGCATCTTGGAGATCCGTCGCCTGCTCCAGCTCCGATCCGACGAGGGCGGCGACCTCGGCCTGCGAGGGCAGATCTCCGATCACACGCGGATCCAGCACGGCGTCCAGCACGCGGCGGTGGCGGCTCAAGATCCGCGCCAGCCGCGGTGCGGTGCCCATGATGTCGGCGACCAGGCGCAACAGATTGGGGTTGGCCCGCAGCAGCGAGAACAGTTGCACGCCGGCCGGCAACTGGGACAGGAATCGATCAAAACTCGCGAAGGCGGCGTCGGGTGATGCGGTGTCGGCCAGTGCTTCGATCAACAGCGGCTGCACCTCGGTTAGCCGCTCGCGCGCCCGCGCGCTACGCACGGCTGGATAACGACCGTGATGCCACGCACGCACCGTCGCGATGACCTGAGAAGGTTGCGAGAAGCCGAAGCTCGACAGCACCGCAACAGTGTCCGGATCGTCCGCCTCGCCGGCAAACACCATGTTCTCCCCGTCGCGGGTGAGCTCCGGACTATCCTTGAACAGGGCGCCGTAGTGGCGCTGCACCGTCTCCAGGGTCGGGATCAGGCGGGCCGACAGCGCCTCGGTATCCTGATGGCCGGCAAACCGTGCAAATGCGGTCAGGGTATCGGGATCACTGGGCAGTCGATGGGTCTGCTCATCGGCAACCATCTGTAGGCGATGCTCGATGGTGCGCAGCTCCCGATAGGCTGCGGTCATCTCTGTTTGCACCGTCGGTTCGATCCATCCATGCTCGACCAGCTGAACGAGCGCTTCCAGCGTTCGCGGCGAGCGCAGCTCAAGGTGTCGTCCACCGGCAATCAGCTGCTGGGTTTGGGCAAAAAACTCGATCTCGCGGATGCCGCCGCGGCCAAGCTTAATGTCATGGCCGGCCAGTCTGATCATGCCAAAGCCGCGGTGGGCGTGGATCTGCCGCTTCATGGCGTGGATGTCGGCGATGGCGGCAAAATCCAAGTACTTGCGCCAGATGAAGGGTGCGAGCTCGGCCAAGAATCCGTCACCGGCGGCGATGTCGCCTGCCACCGGGCGCGCCTTGAGCATGGCGGCGCGCTCCCAATTCTGTCCGAAGCTTTCGTAGTAATTAAGCGCCGCGTCCGTATTCAGCGCAATCTGGGTGGCGCCGGGATCGGGGCGAAGGCGCAAATCGATCCTGAACACATAGCCATCGCCTGTGCGCTCCTGCATGATTTTAACAAGATCGCGGGTCAGGCGTACGAAGAAGGCCGGAGTCTCGACACCCTTGACGTACTGCTGCGCGCCGAGCTCGAAGAACACGATCAGATCGAGATCGCTGGAATAGTTGAGCTCACCGGCACCGTATTTTCCCATCCCGAGAATGATGTAGCCGGAGCCTTGCTCGGGTGTGGTGTCAGTGCCCCCCAGCCACGTGCCCTTGTTGCGTGCCTGCTTGAATAGGAAATGTACGCCGGCGCGGATCGTGGCATCGGCAAGGTGGGTCAAGCCGGCGGTGACCTGATCCAGGGACCAGACCCCGCCCAGATCGGCCAGCGCGATCAACAACGCCGCCTCGTTCTTGACATTGCGGAGCCCGTGCATGAGGTCGGCCATCGATCCAGCGCTCGCGGCCAGCTGCGCGGCCTCGGCCGCGAGCTGATCGAGCCGCCGCTCCGGGGATGCCGCGAGCAACCTGATCAGCCGGTCGGGCGCGCGGCGGATCAATCCGGTCAAATAGGTCGAACCGTCCAGTGTCCCCAGCAGCAACTGGCGTGCGCCGGGGTGTTGGAGGTCAGCGCGCTCGGTGGCGGGGCGATCTGAGGCGATCTCATCGAGGGAGGCTTCGGCCCGCACTTGATCGAGAGCAAGGGGGGCTGCCGTGATGCGGCTGTGCAGCGGGCTGTCAATTTTGCTGTCGTCCATGATCGCGAACCGCTTCCGGGTAAGGTTTGAGCTGGCGGGGCAGCGCCAGGTTCACCCTAAGCCCGGGGGCGTTATCGGCCAAGCTGACACGACCGCCGTGGAGCCGAGCCACCGCTGCCACGAGACTCAAGCCGAGGCCCGTACCGGGCCGCGTGCGGCTGGCTTCGAGCCGGACGAAGCGCTTGAGCACCCGCTCTCGGTCGGCCTCCGGGATGCCCGGCCCCCGGTCGGCGACGCTCACCGTCACGTCGGTGTCGTCGGCGTCGACCCGGACCTCGATGTCGGCAGGCCCGTCGCTGTCGACTTCGCCTCGCCAGCTGCCGGCCGTGGCCGATCCTGCATATTTGATGGCGTTGTCGATCATGTTGGCGATCGCTTGGCCGACCAGTTGACGATTGGCCCGCGCCACGGCGCCAGCATCGCCACGGCAGCGCAGCCGCAGTCCAGCCTCTTCCGCCACCGGCCGGTATAGCTCGGCGACGTCCTCGGCCAACTGCGCGACCTCGATCGGCTCGGCCGTATCGTCGACAGACCCGGCCTCAAGGCGTGCAATCAACAACAGGGCATTGAAGGTTTTGATCAACTCGTCGGCATCCTCGATCACGCTGCCGAGGCTGTCACGATATTGCTCCGGCGCACCGCCTTCACGCAGCGCGGCTTCGGCCCTTGCGCGCAGTCTGCTCAGCGGCGTTTTCAGATCATGGGCAATGTTGTCTGAGACCTCGCGCAAGCCGGCCATCAGCTGCTCGATACGGTCAAGCATGGCGTTGAGATTGCGGGCCAGATGGTCAAGCTCATCGTCGGTGTCGGAGACGGGGATCCGGCCGGTGAAGTCGCCCGCCATAATGCTATCGGTGGTCCGCGTGATCTGCGACAGCCGCGATAGCGCAACCCGGCTGATCAACAGCCCGGCCAGCAAGCCGATCAGCGCCAACGCGCCAAAACCGCCGAGAAACAACCACCTGACGCGAGTGGCGAGGCGGCGCTGGGGCTCCAGGTCGCGGGCGACGAGAAGGCGCAAGCCGGGACCGATTTGGCTCGATAGGCCAACGGCCAGCCGGCGGGTGCCATTTTCAACCGGAGCGGTGTAGGCGAACAGGCCGCCGGCGGTGCTGGTGCGGTTAAGCTCGGGCGGCCAGGTCGACAGGTTGCCGACCAGCCTTGCTCCGCTTGCATCCTCTAATAGGTACAACCGCTGGGGGCCGGCCGGTGCGGCAGCGGCGGCATCCCGCACTTTGTGCGCGACCGCGGTGATGGCGGCCTGGCGCCCGCCGGAGCGTGCGATCGCGGCAAGCCCGTCGGCCTCGACAGACAAGGTTTCGGCCACCTGCTGCGATATGATGGCGTTGGTGGCTTCAAATAGCGACCACATCACGATGGCGCCGACCACGACGGCGGCCGCGACATAGGCGGAAGCCAGGCGGAAGGCGGAGGTGCTGGTGATCTGCAAGCAGGCGCGCGCCACCGCCCGCATCCTGGCAAACAGGACCCTGCCCAAGCCAGGTTTTACCGCGTCCGTCGGTGTAGCGTCCGTCGCGCTCAAGGTGGCGCGCGCGCGCGGCGGTTGGGTCGTTCGACCTGACCCCTTCAAGGCCGTTTGGGTCGCGGCCAGCTCGGACTGGTGGTCACCCACCTGCAAGCGAGGCATCACCTTCTAGCCGCCGTCACCGATCATATATCCCGCACCACGCACCGTGTGCAGTAATGGAACGTCGAAGCCCTTGTCGATCTTGGCACGTAGCCGCGATATGTGAACGTCGATGACATTGGTTTGTGGATCGAAATGATAGTCCCAGACCTGTTCGAGCAGCATCGTGCGCGTGATAATCTGCCCCGCGTTTTTCATCAGATACTCGAGCAAACGATATTCACGTGGCTGCAAGGCAATCGGCCGACCGGCCCGCGTGACGCGGCGGGACAGTCGATCAAGGACGAGATCCGCCACCACGTAACGCGGCTCGCTGTGCTCAGGCTGCGCGCGCCGGTACAGCGCCTCGATGCGCGCCAACAACTCAGACATGGCGAATGGCTTGGTCAGGTAGTCATCGCCGCCGGCTTTCAACCCTTTGACGCGGTCGTCCACCTCGCCCAGAGCCGACAAGAACAAGACGGGCGTTCGGACGTTCTCGGCGCGCAACGAGCGCACCACCGAGAGGCCGTCGCGCTGCGGTAACATTCGGTCGACGATCAGCACGTCGTAGGCCTGCTCCCGTGCCAGCGACAATCCTTCCTCGCCATCGCTGGCCGAATCGGCGGTATGACCGCTTTCGCCCAATCCCTTGAGCAAATAGCGCAGCGTTTCGTGATCGTCCTCGATGACCAATATCCGCATAACAGCTCACCTGAGCATGATGCGCAATGATGCGCAAACATGAAAGGCGCGGGGCGATCTGTCCAGACCACTCCCGCGCCCGTGTTGCAGCTTGCACAATTCAGTGGGCGCCAAGGGTTTCAGTGGGTGCCAAGGGCACGATCTCGACGGCCGGCAAATCGTCGCTAGATCATCGCGCCTTTAATCGGAACCGCAAAGCCGGTTCCGATTAAAGGCAGGTTGCTCTAGAGCCCGCCAATCGATGCTGGCGGCTCAGGACCCGCAGATCTAGCTGCGCTTGACCTTGATCGCCACAACCCGTGTCTGCCGACTATTCTTTACCGTCAAGCGGACTGAGCGGCGGGTGGTGCGTTTCACGACGCGCTCGATATCCTCCGGCGACCTCACCTGTTCACCGTTGATGTGGGTGATCACATCTCCGGGCGACAGGCCCTTGCCTGCGGCATCACTGCCATCTTCGACCTTGGCGATGCGCACGCCCTTCTGCCGCGTGGCTGCGTTGGAGTCGGTATCGAAGGTCAGGCCAAGGGAGCTAAACTCACGGGTTTTAGGCTTGCCCTCCCGCAACCGCGAGAGTTCATCGGTGCTGCTGGGGAAGCGGCCGAGCTTCACACGAATGGTCTGCTTGGCATCCCGACGCATGACCTCCACGGCGACCACGGTGTTCGGCTTGTACTCCGCAATTTTCAGCGCCAAGTCTTTGGTGTTGCGGATCTTTCTACCATCGACGCGGAGGATGACGTCCTGCACCTTGAGCCCTGCGGCCTGGGCCGGACTGTCCGCTGTGATTTCTTGAATGAGCGCACCACTGGTCTCGGTCAGGCCATAGCTCTGCGCCATGTCCTCGTCCAGGTTCTGAATCTTAACGCCAAGCCAGCCACGCTCGACCGAGCCGGACGTCTTGAGCTGCTCGACGACAGTCTTCACGGTCGCGGCCGGCACGGCGAACGCGATGCCGACATTGCCGCCGGACGGGCTGTAGATGGCCGTGTTAACGCCGATGACATTGCCATTCAGGTTGAAGGTCGGGCCACCTGAGTTGCCACGGTTAACCGCCGCGTCGATCTGCAAGTAATCGTACGGGCCAGCGCTAATGCCGCGCGCCAGGGCCGAGACGATGCCGGCGGTCACCGTGCCACCCAATCCGAATGGATTGCCCACCGCCAGCACCCAGTCGCCGACGCGGGCTGGATTGTCGGCGAACCGGACATAGGGAAAGGTTTTATTGGATTTGATCTTAAGCAGCGCGATGTCGGTTCGGGGGTCGGTCCCGACCAGCTCGGCATCGTACTTTTCGCCTTCGTTCGCCTTGTCGAAGGTGACGCGAATGCGGGTGGCTTTGTCGATGACGTGATTGTTGGTGACGACGTAGCCGTCAGCTGAGACGACAAAACCCGAACCTTGCGCCCTGGTTGGTCGGCGGGGGGGGTTGCCGAACTGACGGGGCATGTTGCGGAAGAACTCTTTGAAGCTTTCGGGAAGCCCCTCGGGCAAGTCGGGTAACGAGCGTCCAAAGTTGTTGCCGCGGCGTCGCGAGGCGAGGCGGGTGCCGTTCGATACGGAGATGCTGACGACCGCCGGCGTGACCCGCTCGGCAATGTCGGCAAAGCTGAGCGGCGCGCGGCCCATCGGGGTCAGCACGCTGCCGCTGGCCTCGCGTTGGGCAGAGACCGGATTGACGGTGACCACCGCGGCCAACACGAGGGCGCTGGTGCAGACCAGCGCACCGGCAATCTTGGCCGCGTGCCTGTGGGCCGGACGATCTCGATGTGCGCCGCTTGAACGCAGTGTGGTCATGGGTCATCCTCTTTTTTTGGCTGCAATTGGGGCGGAACTGCCTTTGACGAGTACACAGTGCAGCGTTACGCTAAGATGGCCTGCAGATTAAACTTTGGTAATCTTTCTCAGGGATAGAGGATCATCCTTTGTGGTGAGATGGTTGTTGAAATTTCCTGGGTTAATGCTGTCTGCCGGACCATCGGGGAGGGTCGTCGTCATCGTTTGGCTCGGGGTGAGCCTGGCGCTAGCCGCTGTTTCCCCAGGTTCGGCGGCGCCACCGCGTCCCTCGGCGATCAAGGCTGGCACGGCGGCGGTTCCAGTCGCGGTGTTTGGCAAGGACGAGCGCGTTAAGCTTCCCGACAGATTGCACAACCTGCGCGGCTCGATCGGACTGCTCTATAACGGCAAGGTGCGGACGGTGTGCTCGGCTTTCTGCGTCGCCGATGCGATCGTAGCGACGGCCAGTCACTGCATCTACAAGACCAAGGGCCAAAGACCGCCATCAACCACGCAGTTCTTGTTTTCACGGCCGGGGACACGGCTTCCGCGATCACGCATTGCCGGATCGCGGCAGCGTGCGGCGGCGCAGCAGATCTTGGCGGGGGCGATTGGCATCAGCACCAAACCGCCGATTGATGCCGCGCTCGACTGGGCGTTGGTGCGGCTGGAACAACCCGTGTGCCGCGGTCATGCGCTACGGCTCAAGGCGATGAAGCCGAAGGCCATCGAAGCGGCAGCCAGCAACGGGCAAATCTTTCAGGTCGCCTTCCACCGGGATTATGGGAATTGGACCCTGGCTTATGCCGACACATGTCGCCCGGCCAACGGCGAAAAAATGATCAGTGGCAAGGGCGCGGGTCACGATTTTAGAAACCCGGCCGATCTGATCTTGCACGCGTGCGACACCGGCGGCGCCTCATCCGGCTCGCCGCTGATGATCGCCGGCCCGTGGGGGGTGGAGGTTGTCGCGGTCAACGTCGGCACGTTTGTCCGCTCGCGCGTGTTGTCTCGGGGTCGGAAGAATAGTCGGCGGCGCGTGCGGTCTTCGGCGGTGGCCAATACGGCGGTCAGCGTGACGGCTTTTGCGGACAAGCTGAAGCTGTTGCGCGAAGCCGACATTTTGACGTTGCGGGCCGATCTGAGAGAGCTGCAGGGCAGCCTTTCGACGATGGGTCTTTATAAGGGCCCGATCGATGGCTTGTTCGGGCGAATTACGCGTGGGGCGATCACGGCTTATGAGGCGCGCAACGGGCTGCCGTCCACCGGCTTGCCGACCAGCGCTTTGCTCAAAGGTCTCAAACAGTCGCCCGGAGCGCCGAAGCGATCGCTCAAGCCCTCCGCCGGCAAAGTTTTAGAGCCACCGCGACGGGTCCCGTCTCGTTAAGTCATCGTGCCGTTGGGTAAGAGCGACCTGCCTTTAATCGGAATCGGAACGATCCCGATTAAAGGCGCGATGATCTACAGTGTGGGGGAGCGTGCCGGCAGGGGTGTTCGCCTCAGGTGAAGATGAACTGCGCCGATCCGCGTGCGGCCGGTGGGCGTTGAGCAGGTCCGCGTTATGTTGGTCCTGGTCCCGGCCGATCCTCACCACTGGCTGACGCAGACGGGCGGTCCGCATCGAGCAGCCGGCGCAGCTTTGCTTCCTCGACCTCTGACAGGATGACGTCCTGGGCGTGACGGCTGTGCTTGGCCCGTCTCGCATAGACGAGCAGGAGCGCCAGGGTCAGTAGCAGTACCGCCGGGGGCCCAAGCCATAACAGCAAGGTGTGGGTTGAAAAGCGCGGGTTCAGCAAGGCGAACTCACCATAGCGGTCCACAACGAAATCGAGAACTTGCTCGTCGGTATCTCCGGCCTTCAGCCGCTCGCGCACCAACAAGCGTAGGTCACGGGCCAGTGGCGCATTGGAGTCGTCGATCGACTGGTTCTGGCAGACAAGGCAGCGCAATTCAGCCGACAGCGCGCGCGCGCGCGCCTCAAGGGCAGGATCTTGCAGAATCTCGTCGGGTTCCACCGCGCCAGCCGGTGATAGGGCTATGCTCAAACCTAGGATCGCCAGGGTGACCAGCGTCTGCCACAACGATCGGCTCGGAGCAGCGCGACGCTGGCGGTGAGCGAAGATCGGCGCGGCACATGATCGTCTAACGCCAGGGCGCCTTGCCATGACGCGCGAACCGGCATCGGCTTCGCCATAGAGCGGCTCGCCGGACCGGAAGCGCTCGACCACCACAGTGAGCCAGCTTGGCACCATCGATCGTTTTTTGGGCTTCAAGACACCCTCATTGCGCTGGCACCGCCACGTCCCGCGTGCGGGACCGGCGTGGTGCACCAACGCGCAAGCGCCGATCTGACAGCGACAGCATACCGCCCAGCACCATGATCAGCGCGCCAAGCCAAATCAGGCGCACCAGCGGATTGAAGTAAAGCCGCACCACGTAGCCCCCCGCTGATTGGGCATCGCCGAGCACCGCGTAAAGGTCCCCGCGCCAGGATAGGTGGATGCCGGCCTCCGTGGTGGGCTGGGGCGGCGCATCGTAAACCCGCTTGGCCGGGGCCAGTTCACTCACCGGCTCACCGTTGCGGCTCACCGTGAACAAGCCCACCTGCTCGCGATAATTCGGGCCGCGACGCGGGGCGACACCTTTAAAACTGACGGCATAGCCGGCGAAAGCGATGGTTTGGCCGGGCTTCATGACCAGCACCTGCTCGCTGCGGTAAGCGCTCGTGGCCACGATCCCAACCGCCATGACGCCGACGCCGGCGTGGGCGGCCGCGGTGCCGATGGCAGAGCGCGGCAAACCCTTCAGACGGTGCAGTGCGTCCGACCAGGGCACGCTACCGAGCCGGATCCGGAACGCCAGTTCGGCCACGGCGCCCGCGATCACCCAGATGCCGAGCGCCAGCCCGATGGGGGCCAGCCAAGGACCGCTCGACCAAACGGCAAGGCTGACGATGCCGGCAGCCAGGGCGATCAACGCGGCGCCGAGCAGGCGCTGGGTGGCGGCATAAAGATCGCCGCGTTTCCATGCGAGGAACGGTCCAAATGGTAGGGCGATCAGTAGCGCCAGCATCAGCGGACCAAAGGTGGCATTGAAATAGGGCGGGCCGACGGAGATTTTGTCGCCGGTGATCGCTTCCAGTGCCAGCGGGTACAGGGTTCCGATCAGCACCGTCGCACAGGATGTGGTCAGCAGCACGTTATTGAGAACCAGCGCGCCTTCACGCGAGATCGGCGCAAACAGACCGCCTTGCTTCAAGCTCCCGACGCGCAAGGCAAACAGGGACAGTGCGCCCCCGACGAAGGCGGCGAGGATCATCAAGACGACCACGCCACGGGCCGGATCGACCGCGAAGGCGTGCACCGATGTCAGAATGCCGGAGCGCACAAGAAAAGTGCCCATCAAGCTCAGCGAGAAAGCCAGAATGGCGAGCAGCACCGTCCAGACCTTGAGCGCCTCGCGCTTTTCCATGACGACGGCGCTGTGCAGCAACGCCGTCGCTGCCAGCCAGGGCATCAGCGAGGCGTTTTCGACCGGGTCCCAGAACCACCAACCACCCCAACCCAGCTCATAGTACGCCCACCAGGATCCCAAAGCGATGCCAACGGTCAAGCCCATCCACGCGGCCAACGTCCAGGGGCGGACCCAGCGCGCCCAGGCCGCATCGATCCGGCCTTCGATCAGGGCCGCGACGGCAAAGGAGAAGGCGACGGACAGGCCGACATAGCCGGCGTAAAGGAACGGTGGATGAAATGCGAGGGCGAGATCTTGCAGAATCGGATTAAGGCCGCGGCCTTCGATCGGCGCGGTGGCAATCCGCTCGAAGGGATTGGACGTCAACAAGATGAACAACATGAAAGCCAGCCCGATCGACCCTTGCACCGCCAACACGTTGGTTTTCAGTGTGGCCGGCAGATTGCGCCCGAAGATCGCGACCGCGGCTCCGAATGCCGCCACCATCAACACCCACAGCAACATCGAGCCTTCGTGATTTCCCCACACGCCAGATATCCGGAAGATCAGCGGCTTGGCGGAATGCGAATTGGCCCAAACGTTGGCGACCGAAAAGTCGGAGACGATGTAGGCGTGCGTCAGCGCGAGAAAGGCGATCACCAGTAGTGTAAGTTGCGCCACCGCCGCCGGTACGGCCATTGCGCGCACAGGGCCAGGGTCTGCGCCCAACACCGGGGCTATTCGCGCACCGAGCAACGGCATCACGGTCTGCACGGCGGCAACCGCGACGGCAAGGGTCAGGGCGAAATGTCCGATCTCGACGATCACTGTGCAAACGCTCGTGTTGGCGGGTTGGCCGCATCGGCCGGGGCTCGGCGGGCCTGGTTGTGCTGCCACAGCCCCTGCTCTTTGAGCGCCTTGGCGACCTCGGGCGGCATATAGGTTTCGTCATGCTTGGCGAGTACGGTATCAGCCCGAAAAACCCCGGACGGTCCCATTTTGCCTTCGGCGACGACGCCCTGGCCCTCGCGAAACAGGTCGGGCAGCATGCCGCGATAGACGACCGTCACCGTCGATCTGGTATCGGTCACGACGAAGCGGACGTCGGAGCCTTCGCCGCGGCGGATCGAGCCCTGCTGGACCAGTCCGCCCAATCGAATGCGTTGTCCGGTCGCGACCTTGTTGTCGGCGATATCGCTGGGCATGTGGAAGAAGACGATCGTATCGCGGAGCGCAAACAGCACCAGCAGCACGGCGCATCCTAATATCACCACACCGCCCGCAATCATGATGCCGCGCCGCCGCTTGCGCATCATCCATCCACTCCCGCGCAAGATCCCATCGCATCGATCATGACTTCAGTCCCAAACTCTTGGCGAGGCTGTTGATTCGTGTGAGCGCCGCTGGATTGCCCGCCAGCGCTTTGCGGGCGGCCTGCAGCGCAGCTTCCGCCTTTTCGGTTTGCCCGAGCACCGTCCATGAGCGCATCAGGCGCAACCAGCCGTCGACATCGCGCCCATCAGATTTAAGCCGCGTCGCTAGCCCCTCGACCATCGCCACAATCGCTTGCTGGCGCTGCGCCTTCGGTAGCTCGGCGATCGCCGCCGACGCCTCGTCATCGTGGGCTTGGCCGCGGTCGGTGGTGGCCGGGGCCACGGACGGCTGTTTTGATTGAAGCGCCGTCAAGCGTTGGCTGACATGCTGACGCCAAGGTGCCGCGGCCGGCGCGGTTGCGAGCATGGCTTGGTAGGCGGCCGCTGCCTTGTCGAGGTCGCCGTCCTGTTCAGCAGCCAATGCCAGGCCAAACTGAGCTGCCACGTGGTCCGGCTGGACAGCGAGCACGCGCGCGTAAGCTTTGCGCGCCGGTTCGGTGACGATTCCGTCTTTGCCGAGCACGGTCGCCTCCGCGAAGCCAATCAATCGCTTGGGCGTCTCGCCCAGGATGCGAATGGCGTTCTGAAACGCCCCGGCGGCTTCTTGGAAGCGGCCCATGCGCAGGTAGACAGGGGCGATCACGTCCCACCCGCGCCCGTCGCTTGGATTGTGCCTCAAGCGCTGCTCGACTTGTGCCACCAGCGCGGCGATCGATGGCAGCTTGCCGTCGGCTTGCAGGGTGGCACCAGTGGGCCGGGTGGGGCGGGTTGCCAATCCGGGTGATCCCAGAGCGAGGTAAAGCCCGAGCGACATCGCCGGCACGACCACCGCGAGGGCCCAGACCATGCGGCTGCCGGAGGAGCCAGGACTGGCAGGCGCCGATGGTGCAGCGGGCAACCGGTCGAACGCCTCGGCGCGCGCCAACAGTCGCCGGGCGACTTCCGTGCGAGCGGCCTCGGCCTCCGGACCGCTAAGCAAGCCGCGCGATGTGTCAGCGTCAATTTCGCGCAGCTGATCGCGATAAATCTCTGTATCTGGATCGATCGGTTCATCGGCCGAAGTCGGCTCGCGTCGGCGAGCCAGCATTGGATGTGCAAGGGCCAGCACGACAAACACGGTCAATAACGCGCAAGCTATCCAAAACAAAAGCATTCAGCGTCCAGCCGAAGCGGGGCCAGGTCCAAGATCGGCAAAGAGGCCCTCTACATGGCATACCAACAGCGGTTTTGCACCCACCGGCGAGGTCGAGGCGGGCCGACAAATCCGCACAGCACTGCTGTCGATATCGCTTCACCGCAGCAAGATGACGCACCCGCGCCGGTTCGGCCGGGGCCTCGCACGCTCGACTGCCAGGGGTCCAACCCAGGGGCCCAACCCAGACGCCAACCCAGGGCCGACCTGCCCGTGACGGCGTGTCGCGCCGGTGCCCGCTTAGCCGACGTTGCTCCACGTGCCGTCCGGATTGCGGCAGGCCGTACCCTTCATACGCTGTGGACGGCCGTCGATATACACGGTGTGGGTGAATGGACGGCAATTTCGCGACTCGCGGTGGAACGCCGGGCCAGGCACGACTTCCCCGTAATGACCGCTGTCGGGATTGCGCCACGCCACCGGCTGACCGGATTGGCCGCGTTCGAGCGCATTCAACTCGGCATCCATGGCCAGTTGGCGATCGCGGGCATCGAGCGAACGTCCAATTTCACTGCCGATCAGGCCACCGACGACGGTGCCAAGCACAGCGCCGACGACGCTGCCTTTGCCCTTGCCAATCTGGCTACCCAGCACGCCTCCCGCGATCGCACCGGCTATCAGGCCTTGATCTTGTTTGGGGGGAGATCCTGGGCCACTGCAGGCCGCCACCACACATCCCAGCCCCACCGTTGCGGCGGTTCTGGCCACCCGACCGATCGTTCGTCTCACGTGCCTGTTCCCTCAGTCAGCACCGCATTCGGTGCGCGTGTTCAAGGACTTCGGTGTGTATCGACCAGCTTCCCCAAACTTCACCCTATCATCCCAGATTCGGGCGAAAGTTCGACCCCTCAGTACACAACTTTCTTGAGTCAGCTCGCGAACGGCAGGTGCTGTTCAGGCCGCTGGCAGGTCAAGCTTGATCTTGAGACCGCCATGCTCCGATGAACCGAGTTCGAATTGACCCGCATAGGAGACGGCGATGTCACTGACGATCGACAGCCCCAAACCCGAACCCGGCTTGCTTTCATCCAGCCTTTGGCCACGCTTGCCGATCCGCTTGCGCTGCTCGGTGGTCAGCCCGGGGCCGTCGTCCTCGACCTCGACCACCAGCCGACGGCGCCCCCCCTTGGCCTCCGGCAATAAGGTCTTCGCCGTCACGTACACCGTCTGATCCGCCCATTTGCACGCGTTGTCCATCAAGTTGCCGAGCATTTCCTCCAGATCTTGGCGTTCACCCTGGAAGTTGACCGTCTCGCTGCACGTGACATTGATGTGCACCGGCTTATCCCGATAGATCCGCTCCAGGGTGCGCTTGAGAGATTGGGTGACGGGATGCACGCTGGTGACCCGGCCGATGGCGCCGGTGCGGGCCGCCACCTGAGCCCGCTCCAGGTAATAGTTGATCTGCTCACTCATCACCTTGGCCTGGTCGGCCACCTTGGTCGCCAACGCGCTCTTATCCTCACGCGCCTCGTTGGTGATGACAGCCAACGGCGTTTTTAAGGCGTGGGCGAGGTTGCCGACTTGGGTGCGCGCGCGATCGATAATGTCTTGATTGGATTGCAGGAGTGCATTGATTTCAGCCTGTAGGGGTTCGATCTCGACGGGCAGCTTTGAATCCAATTTGGTCACCTCGCCGCTACGAATCGCCGTCAACCCACGCTCAATCTCGCGTAACGGCAGGAGCCCGAAGCGGACCTGAAATAGCGTCAACGCCAGCAGTCCGAAGCCAAAGAGCGACAACGCGATGATCAGGCGGGTGCGGAATGTGCCCACGCGGGCCTGCGGCCAATCGAGTGGACCGGCAACGATGAACGAGTAGCGCGGCCCATCCACTCCTCCGCCCAAGGCCTGGATCATTTCGGCGACCCGCAGCAAGCTGTTGTTCGGGCCGATCACATTGGCCCAACGGTAGCCTTCTTGGTCGGGCTGCGCGCGTAACTCCGTCGGCGATTGGATCACTTCGCTGGCCAACGACTTGGACACCAGGGTGCGGCCCGGCACCTTGGAAGCGGCAGGCGTGATCTGCCAATACCAGCCGGAATGGGTGACCTCGAACAGCGGCTCGCCAACGTCGCGTGGCGGGCCGGGCTCAAGCCGGCCATGCTCACTGCTGGAGGTATAGACGACGAGCAGATGTTGTTTGATGCGGTCGTCGAAACTCGTCTCAACTTCCTGTTGATAGAGCGACAGGATGATGAAACCTGCCAGCGGCAAGGCGAGCAATGTCCATAACGCCGCTGTCGCAAAAAGCCGGAACGCCAGAGAATCAAGTCGCATCGTCCTCGGCGCTCAGCTTGTAGCCGAGACCGCGCACCGTCTTGATGACATCGGCGGGGATCTTCCTGCGCAAGCGGCCGATGAAAACCTCAATAGTGTTGCTATCGCGGTCGAAATCCTGGTCGTAGAGGTGTTCCACCAGCTCGGTGCGAGACACCACCCGCTCGCTATGGTGCATCAGATAGGCCAGCAGGCGATATTCGTGCGATGTCAGTTTGATGGCCTGGCCGTCGCAGGACACGCGCGCGGACTTGGTGTCCAGCCGGACCGGCCCGCACTCCAACTCCGCCTTTGCATGGCCCGCCGACCGCCGTAATTGGGCACGGACCCGGGCCAGCAGCTCCTCCATATGGAACGGCTTTGCCAGGTAGTCGTCGGCTCCGGCATCCATGCCGGCGACCTTGTCGCTCCACCGATCGCGGGCCGTCAAAATGATGACCGGGAAGTTCCGCTCGGCGCGCCGCCATTGCTCAAGGATGGAGATCCCGTCCATCTTGGGCAGACCAAGATCCAAGATGACCGCGTCGTAGGGCTCGGTATCGCCCAAAAAATGGCCTTCTTCGCCGTCGACGGCCTTGTCGACAGCATAACCGGCGTCTGAAAGCGCGGTCGCCAGCTGGCGGTTGAGGTCGGGGTCATCTTCGACGACGAGTATTCGCAAGCGCTGCTCCCCACATCTTTCAACGACCATCGCAGTATAATGTCGGCCCGATCGCGCTTCTAGAGCGTCTCAGCGTTAGCTGGAACCGTCCCGCGCAGCGAGCCGGCAAAGCGCTTCCGTGATTAGCGGACATCATCAGGTGCCTCAACTGTCACACTCGGTGCCCACGCGTCAGCCCAGAGACCTAGCCTAACCTATTGTCTGTGCTCTGGCTTCACGAACAATTGCCACCTACGCCCGGACCCAAGCGTTCGTTGCAGAATACTTTTGCTCCAGAATTCTAAGGCGGCGGTCGGGGTTGAAAAGCGTGGCTTTGGATCGCGACGCGCTGGCGCCCTTGCTGCGTCTCCTCAGTTAGTTGTGCATTTGGTACAGATTATGTCAGCCGCTGTCGCTCAATGTCGGTGACTGCGCCGCAAGGGAATTCCGGATGGCGATTTACGGCACTTCCTTGACCGCATCAACGCGATCGCGTCGTGATTTGAACGGCGTTTTCGCATCGACAAATAGGGTCCTCATCTTGCCGGCGTGGTCGCGCACCACAAGCCGGTAGACGTAGCGCCCGCCGGTCCGACATAACGCGCTATTGACGATTGTGAGTGCCGATATTTGCTGCGCCAGCTGGCCCACCTGCTCAATCGTCGCCAACCCCTCGCGGCGCACGATCGGGCCGGCGACCGACCAATCGGACAGGCAGGTCGGCTGTGCCGCGGCCTCGCCGATCACGCTTGCGCCTGCCAGCGTCAAGGCGAGCAACAGGCCGATGGTGTTGTGTTTCGGAATCGGCATCGTCGTGCAACTTGCCACAAGCGGCTGAATATGAGGTGAACAACCGAAGGCTTCGGAGCATCGAGGCGGGTGCCGACGATCTCACCCATCCGCCGTCGCGGACCGGCACGACCACCGCGACTGGCCCGCTCAGATCGAGACGGTCACGAGACGACGCTCGATTCGGCTCGAGGCCCGACTGCGACCGTAGACGGTGAGAAGAATGCCGATCAGCCCACCCAGCGCTTGCACAAGCTGGACGATTTGCCGGCCGATCTGCTCGACCAGCTCGGCGGTGATATCCAGTCCGAACAGCGGCGCAATGGTGGGTATCACGGTCGACGCCGCCGTCAGCAACGTGCCCCATATCGTCATGGAGTGTCCCCACCACTTTGACCCGTCGGCGTGCGGTTGTTGTGGTTGCGCCCCGGATTTGCTGTGACCCATGTCAAGTTCTCCGTGTTTGCTGTCAGGTGAAGGTGTTGGCGTGGTCGCAAGCAGTTGGTGCGCGCGATCCAATGTCAGATCGACGCGGCGCAGCCAGCCGCGGCCAAAGCGCCAAAAGTGCGGGAGCGAACGATAGCGACGGCGCCGGAGTTCGGCGTAGCGCTGAAGCACGCGCGCCGCCGGCTGACCTCTGGCCGCGGCCAACGTCCGCGGGCCGATCTCTCCGTCGATGTCGACGCCGACGGCGCGCTGCAATAGGCGGGCAGCACCGTCGAGGCCGTGGTTGACGCTGGCGTCGAAATGCATGAGCGCCAATGCTGGCGGCAACTGCGCCGAACGACTCGGGCGCCAATACGCTTGCAGATAAATGCTGTGCACGTCGTCTTGGCTGATCTGCTTGAGCTGCTTGATCAGTCGGGCTCGGTTGTTCGACCTGATCGGCAGCGCCTTGAAGCGGGCAAAATCCGCCAGCGTGATGCCGTAATTGGTGGGCCCACCGGCATCGTGCGGATCGTTGCTCCACCCGCCCTCGCGTTCGAGCACGTGGGCAAGCGCCTGCTCGAAGAGCGGTTCGGGAGCGTTGGCTTCGGCTGAGGTTGGCGCCGGCCAGCGGTAGCCGAGCAACCGCTTGCGGGCAATGGCGGCCACGCTGACGGCATCGCCTTGGTTGCCACCCAACACTAGGACATGATTGGGAGTCTGGCCCACCCAGAAGCCGACGTGCCCGAGTGCCGGCTGCGGGCCGCGTGAGAACACGGCGATGCAGCCGAGCCTGGGGGCGTCCAGCGCCTCGCCCCAGGACAGGTAGGATCGCGCCGCCAACGAGCGCGTGCTTGATCGCCCGGCGCGTTCCAGGCAGGCGCCGACATAGGCGGCGCACCAGGCGACCTCGTCATGGCGGATGTGGCCATGGCCGATGCGTTGATAGAGCGCCCGTAACCTGGCATTGGCTTTTGGTCCAGCGATCTCGCGCTGGCCGAGGTCGCGCCAGGCGTGCTGCATCCAGGCCGGTTGCCCGCTCAGATCAGGCCTTGACACGCTACAGCACCGCTTCGGCAGCGGGGCCTCTGCCCCAGGCGGCATTGGTCTGGTAAACGCGCACGGCAACGGTGGGCGGCTGCTGGCCGAAATCGGCGATCTGTTGTTCGGCGCGATAGACGATGTTGGCAGACGATGCGTTGAACGTACGGACGACGTTGGATCGATTGAGTATCTCCACCTGATAGCTCTCGCGTTCCTCGCCGAGCGGAACCTCCGCGCTGTACCAGCTGTCGCCACCCTTGCGTGTTCGGCGTATCCAAGTGATCGTCAGATCGCCGTCGTCGCGAACCCCTCGCAGGTGGACGGGACTGAGCGGTCGGTTGCCAACACCGCGAAAAGCGTGGGCTTGCTGATCGTAGCCATCGGTCCCGAGGTCCCGGTCCGACGGTCCGAAACGCCAGTTTAGCGGCAGGCCGATTTCTGCGGGCACCAGGTTAACGCGAACCAGCGCGGCATCGATCAACACGAAGCGGGCGCCGGCGGCAATGGTGTCGGTCATCTCGTGCTCGGTGCCGGCTTGGCCGCGCAATAACCCCGATAGCCTGTAGACGGACGGCTCGATCAAGTCCGCGCGCTCGAACTGCAGCACTTCCCATCCGCCTAGCGCGTTGCGGACGGCGGCAGCGTTGGCACCGGCCAACATCTTGAGCCGGGTGGTCGATGTGAGCGTGCCACGATCCAAACTGACGCGAATGCGGTTGGCGCGATCGAAACGGCTGGCTGGCCCGGGATCGAGGCTATCCAGCGTGCGCCCGGTGGTCGCCGGCGCGACGGCGATGGCGGCGAGCGTGAAGCCGCTGGTTTCGGGTGACTTATAAATGGCGACACCACCCGGCCAGGGGCGTTGGGTGGCGGCGACATAGCCGGCCTGCTCCGGCTCGCTACCTTCCAATAATGGCAAGTCGATAAAGTCGACGAGCGGGCGTCCAGGAATGGTTGGCGGTTGCGTCGGGGCCGGTCGCGTGGATCCGTCGACGCCTGCATAGATCGGCGGGTCAACCGCCATCGCCTCGATTTCGCGGTCGCCATGATCGGTGATCTCGGTGATCCGAAACAGCTGCCGGCGATCGTGGTGGTGCACGGCGACGGTGTCGCCCGGCTCCAATGCCAGCCGACGCGGTGGCAGCGTGAAGGAAGCGGTTTCGCGCGCTGCCCACGCTTCGTACAGCCAGGTGGCCGCCTTCGCGGTGGCCTGGTCCGGCTCCATGACGATTGCCAAATCCGCTTGCGCCACCCGACCATTGCCCGCCGAGAGCCGTCGGGCTTCGGCGATGGCACGCCGATAACCGCTCATGGCACTGACATAGGACAGTTTTGCCGCCGACGGCAGCTCACTTTCCTGGCCGCGCACCAACGTCAGCGGCGCCGGTGCTTTCGGCCGTTCGACCAGATCTCGGCCGTCCACCAGCGTGACGGTCGCACGCCGGCCGCGGTGCCGAAAGGCCAGCTTGCCTTCACTTTCCACCGAATCGAAGAAATAGGCGAGTTCGAGTGCTTGGATCGCATCGCGCGCCGACATGATACGGTCAATGACATAGCCGGTAACGATACCCTCCAGGTCGCTGACGTCGTAATCGGCAAATCCGTGATCGTCGAGAATCGCCGCGACCACATCGGCGAGCGGGGCACCGGAAATGCGGCCATTGAGCCAATGGCCCAGGCGCCAATTGACGCCATCGCCCCAAGCCGTGAGATTGTTGGGAAACTCAGGAAAGGGACGCGCGTCCCAGGCGTAAACATACATGCGAGCAACGTCCACCATCGAACTGCCGTAGACGGAGGATCGTGGATTGAGGCCGGTGATGTGGCCTGGATGGCTCGGATCGAAGGCCTCGATCAGCGCCTGCAGGTAGCGACGCTGCATGAAGTCGTCGCGCCGGCCTGTGGAGAAATGGGGCAGTCGGCTTTCCGCGCTTTTGAGGTCGACGAAGACGTTGGGTTGATTGGCTCCTTTGTCGGTCGCCGGGCAACCGATCTCCAAGAACCAAACCGGTTTGGATTGCGGCACCCAGGCGGTCGGCGTCGAACGCTCGGTTCCACCGGGTCGGTCGAAGTGCTGATTGAGCCACCACGAGGTCAGGTCCTTGTAGCGGAAGATCCACGGTTTACCCGCGCCATCGGTGATCGGCGATCTGACTTGGGCCTGACGATCGGCGTCGCTGGCGTAATACCAATCATAGCCCTCGCCGCCGTCGATGTTGGATTTGAGATAGTCGAGGTCATAGATCGAGCGCGCGCCGGCGGCAGCGTCGGCATGGGCGGAGCCCCCGCGCCAGTCGGCCAGCGGCCAGTAATTGTCGATGCCGATGGCGTCGATGGCGGGCGCGGCCCACAATGGGTCGAGATGAAAATAAACATCGCCCGTCCCGTCGGCCGGCTGGTGGCCGAAATATTCCGACCAGTCGGCGCCATAGGTCACCTTGGTGCCGGCGCCGAGGATCGACTTGACATCGGCAGCCAACCGCTTGAGGGCGTCGACAAACGGATAACGGCCCGGCCCGTCGCGGGCCTGGGTCAGCCCGCGCAGCTCCGAGCCGATCAGAAAGGCGTCGACGCCGCCGGCCAATCTGGCGAGCCAGGCATAATGCAGGATGTGGCGGCGGAACGACCACTCGGCCGGGCCGTGATAGCGCACGTCGCGGCCGGCGATCCTGAAGTCGTTGACGCCGGCGCTGCCGACGAAGGCGGCGATTTGCGCGCCCGCCGCCGCGGTTTTGTCGGGCGAGCCGGGCTGGCCCGGCGCCGGGGTCGGCGTGATCCGTCCGCGCCACGGGTAGGCCGGCTGGCGGGCGCCGGGCTGATAGGGGTCGGGCAGCGGGTTGGCGTGCGGCACGTCCATCAGGATGAACGGGTTCAACGTCACCGCCAGCCCGCGCGCGTTGAGATCGCGGATCGCGGCCACCACCGATCGGTCCGCCGGCGTGCCGCCGTAGGCCGGCCGGCCGTCGTGCTTGCTGACGACGTAAGCTTGGTCGCGCACCGTTTCGGACACCAACCAGGCCGGCGGCACCGTGATCTTGTCGGCGCTGTCGACGCCGGGCAGCACCCGGCAATGGCCGGCCCGCAGGTCGGTGCCGAACCAGCTGACCACCAGCGACACGTGGCGCAGCTTGGGAAGCGCGGCTTCCAGTTGATCGAGCGCAACGGTCCAATTGGTGACGCCCTGACGGGTGTGCACGTTTTCATAGCTGCGCGTTGCGCCGTCTTTGAGCTGCGTCACTGGTTGGGGATCGTAGGCGAACTCGCCAGTGCCTGGGATCAACACCACGCTGCGGATGTCGGCGTGGACTTCGTCGACCGCTCGATTGATCTCGAAGCTCATTTGCGGAACGCGATTGCCGTAGGCGGCGATCGGCATACGTTCGAACACGATGTAGGCGAGGCCGCGATAAGCCGGAGCGTTGGCCGCACCTTCCCGGGCCACGATCAAGCTGTCGGGGGCCTGGTCTTCGCTGCCCAGATAGAGCCGATAGGTGAGTGACCCCAAGTTCATCTCGCTGCCGTTGGCCAAAACCCGCAGCAAGCCCGAGATCGGTCCTTCGGCGATACCGACGGCGATGTTGGCGTAATAGCGGTATTCGATGCGCTCGACGGTGCCCGCGGCGGACCCGGCGCTGCCACCGGGGCCGCCCTTGCCACCACCGGTCGAATGATGCGATTGCACCACCTCTTCCTCGAAATCGGTGGCCCAAATCAGTTGGCCGCCCAGGCGCGCACGGCCATATAGCCGCGGAATTGGCGCGCCTTCGGTCGAGGCGGTGACATGCAGATCGGCCAGTCGTGCGCCTTCGACCGTGCGGCTTTGGCCGGAGGATCCGAACAGCGCCCGATCCACATAAGACCCGGCAAGGGCGCCGATTTGCTGACCGATCGCGGCTCCGGACATCGTCGTTCCGAGCATCGAAATGCCGGACGGCAGCAGCGCACTGCCGACCCCGGCGCCGGCTGCGGCGATGGCTAAGGTCGCCATAGATCGATCACTCCTGGAAAACGAAATGTGCCGACGATGCGTCGACGCCACCAGCCGGCCAGCGCAACCTCGCAAACCGGCCCGCCCTCCATGGCATGAATGAACGAGCACGGACCCGTGATGATGCCGGTATGCTTGGCGACGACGCCGGGACGCAGCCGAAATATGACGACGTCGCCCGTTGTCGGTGCGCACGCGGTTGGCTGCAGGTGACGGGTGGCGGCGGCCAACAGGGTTTCGGTACCGGTCGCCTCGGCCCAATCGCCGCTGTAGGCGGGGATCGGCTCGGGTTCCTCGCCGTAAAGCTCGCGCCAGATGCCGCGGACGAGGCCGATGCAGTCGGTGCCGACCCCGCGCAGGCTCGCTTGATGGTGATATGGCGTGCCAAGCCAGCCGCGTGCCAGCGCCACAATCTGCGCCGGCTCGATGCGGGGCGCCAGGTGACCCGTCGGCGAGCGCTCCAGAGCTCCCATGTCGGCTAGCCGTCGCTGCCCACGGAACTGGCAAAAGAGGTCAGGAAGTCGTTGCCCGGTAGATGCGGGAAGCCGCGAAAATTGATGAAGTTACGGAATTTCTGTGTACAGGTTGACGGTTGCTTGTCGCATCCCGCGACCACCGTGATGCGGTCGCCGGGCTGCACCGGCTTGAGCGGTGCCTGCCAAACTTCCAACCACGCACCCTGTGCTCCTGCGGTGTGGATTTTCACCTCGAAGTCAAGCGCCGCGTTGGCGCCGGACGTAAAGGTGGCCAGCCCTCCGCTAAACCATCCGCCGGCAAATGATGTAATTCCGGATATTTGAAATTGGCGGTCACCAGTCACCGCGGTGACGGCGCCCTGGCCGCGCCAGGCCGGGGCCATAAGGTCGATCTTGCAGCGGCGATCACCGAGGTCGGCGTCGCAGCTGAACTGAAACAGTCGCCCTGTGGGTTGCTGCAGATAATGCGCCAGACCGCGGATCTCGGCGGCGAAGGATGACCCGGCACGGCGCACCTCGCCGAGGCTACCCTTGCGCATCAGCACGCGCTGCTGCGGCGACTGCCAGTTGACGCGGTAGATCTCGACTGCCGCATCGTCATAGAGTCCGGAGGCGAGATCGCCCTCCTCAAGTCGGCCGGAAGATAGCGCGCTTTCGACCTCAAGATTGTCGACGCCGAGCCCCACGGCTTCCTTGATGTCGCTGGCGGTGAAGCCTGATGCAGCCTCAAACGTGGTTTCCTCGAACGTCAAAGGTCGGTCGTGATCGGTGAAGCCCAGCTGGCGGCCATCGCGGCGGGTCAGTCGCCAACACCAACACAGTGTTGTGGCGCCGCTGGCCAGGTGTTCCGTTAGCGCCGGCGACAGCTGTTTCATAACCGGATCTCCACGAGCGGAATGTTGGGGATCGCACCGTGTTGGAAGCCTGACAGATTAATTTCCAGTTTGTCGGTGTCGAAGCGCACGGGAACATCGAACATGAAGCCTGCGGTCACCGGCACGCCCGCCGCGGGTAAATGGACTGACAGGAAGGTCACGGTGCCGGTGTCATAGTCGACGCTGTAGGCGTCAGCTGCCTGCACCACGTCGGCAACGGCCAAAGACACGGAGTTGCGGACGGGTTTGGCGATTCGACGGGTCCAAGGCGCAAACGCCGCGCCGTACCGCTTGACCAATTGGAATTTAGCCGTTTTGCCATCGCCGGTGCCGATCGTCTGATCGCGTGGGCCTGGCGTCGCCTGCGCAGGGCACGACTTGTGATCGAGGTGGTCGCGCCAGCGAAATCCGTGGAGCCGGCCGCGTCGCTCCTCGAAAAAGGCGACCACGGCATCGAGATCGTCGAACGATTTGATGCCGTAGCCGGCATTGTAGGTACGCCGAGAATCGGCCCAGCGGCTATTGCGCTCTTCGTGGCCGGAGGCGAGGATGACAATGTCGGTCTTGCGCTCTGGCCCTCCCAGGCTGTTGCGGGAAATGGCGGTGGGAAACAGCACATCGTGAAAGGACATCGGGCCTGCGATCAGATGATTTTGTCTGAGTGATCTGTCGATTTACGAAGTGTGCGGCATCGGTTTGCGCGCCGGATACTCATTCCGCCTTACAGGTCGCGCTGGGACCGGCCGGCGACGCGCGCGAGCATGGCGGCCAGTTGCCCTTCGGTGCGGCGGAAGCCTTCAGCATCGGGCGTCGTCACGTTGAAATGGACGGTGACGGCGCCACTGGAACTGCCCGTCTTCACACCGAGGCGGCCATCGGGGCCGCGCGCCAGCGGCAGGATCGCTTCGGGACCGCGTTCGCCGGCAACGCCGAGGGAGCCGCCACGCAATGGAAATGCCACCGGAGACGTGATCACGCCGCCGGCGGCAAATGGCACGGTCAGCCCACCATGGGGCAAGCCGCCGATGGATCGAGCCGGGTTGCCGGGCTGGCCCCCTGACAGCAGATTGTCAAATGCGTTGCCCAACATGGTCTCGAAGGGTTTGAAGGCCGACTTCAAAGTCATTTGCGAAAGGCTCAGAACGACCGAACGCACGGTGCTTTCCAGGTCGTTTCCGTGCACGATGACGTCCTGGAAGGCGTCCGATAGGGTTCGGCTGAACTGACGCCCGTACTTGGCCGCTGCCTGCAAGGCCTCGCGCAAGGGGCTGACGTTGGCTGCGACCTCAACGGTCTCGCGATGGGCATTTTCATCCATCACGGTTTTCTCCTTGATCCGGGTAGCGCTTAAGCAGGGCGATGACCTCGCTGCGCGAGGGCGGCGCGGGATTGGGGTATGATTCGATGACGGCGTGTAGCGCTGCGCGCAGTTCGGCCATCGTCATCGTCCAAAATACGGCCGGCGGCAGCCGCAGCAGGCCAAGACCCGCGGTCATCACGTCGAACCAGGGAAAGGGCGCGCGGTGGTGCGTCCCTCCTCGGACGAGGCGTCGCTCGGCTTTGCCGACGATGGTAACGGAGCCGTGCTGGGAAGCTCGAAGCTCGCCTTCAGTAAGCGCGCGACGATATCGACAAAGCCGGCCACCCCGTTGGTCGTGTGCATGGTCGCGACCATATCGTCGGTGATGTCGTGGCCGGCCCCGCGAAGGCCGGCCCCGATGATCCGAACGCATTCGCTGGCACTTAACCGGCCGCGTTCGAACCTGCTCGCCAGGGCCAGCATGTCATCATCTTCAAATGCGGTCTCCAGTTCAGCGAGCGCGCCCAAGGTCAGGCAGAGCGTGTAGCGAACGCCGTCGAGTTCGGCCTCGACCTCACCGCGATAGCGATTGGGCATGGTCAGTCCTCTTTCGGGAGCAACAGGGGGGTGGAGCGGGTGATGGCGATCTCGACTACTCGGCCGTGAATTTTAGCGGACCTGCGGATTCAAGCGCGATTTCGAAGGCGACCTCGCTGTCATGTCGTGCGCTGAACTCCAGCGCGGCGATCTGAAACGGCCCCTCGATACTGCCGAAATCCGGGATCACGAGTTGATAGGTCTTCAGCTCGCCGGTGAAAAATGTCTCGCGCAGCAGCGCGTCGGAGCTAGCGTCCTTGAAAATCCCCGATCCAGAGATGCGCGCGCTGCGCACGCCGGCGCTGGCCAGCAGTTCACGCCACTGGCCAACCGACTCTTGGTGGGTGATGTCGACGGTTTCGGCGTTGAAAGCCAGGGAGCGCGCGCGCAAGCCAGCAATCGATATGAAGGGTGTGCTCGCCTCTTCGCGGACTTTAAGCAGCAGGTCTTTGCCTTTTTGGGCGGGCATCTTTACTCTCGCAAATGGGATTGACGATAGGCGCGGTTATGCAATGGCTCAGTGACCGCGCGAAACCTGAGTATTTGACGGACGATTTCGCCGTTGGGATGCCGCCGGGTCTCGGTGCGCTCGTGCCTGAGGTTGATCAGCCTGTGGTCGATCAGCGCAAGATCGCGGTCGTGAAGCGCGGCGACAATGGCATCGGCGACGGCGCTCGCCTCAAGGCGCCCGGCCGCCGACGACCAGACATTCAGTATCAAAAGGTGCTCGACACCATGCTCTGTCGCCGTGCTCCAATCGAGCTGCAGGTCGTCGCCGAACGAAACAAACGGATAAGCGACACCGCGTGGTACATGATCGTAAAGGTGTGGTCCGCGCAGCAGGTGGACGACGGATTGATTATTGATCAAATGGTGATGAACGGCCCGCTGCAGTGCGGAGGCGGCGCTGATCATCGGTCTTGATGCCACGGCTGCGATGCGGACGATCCGTCATCGTCGCTTGCGAACCGATCGTCGGTTGGCGCGGGGCGATCTTGCATGCGCCGCCTTGCGCGGGCCGCGGCCAGGGCCTGCAGCCGCGCGCGTTCAATGCGTCGCAACACAGCGTGCAAGTTTCCAATTTTAATGCCAAGCTTCATGGTAGCCGCTCCTCACAAAAACATTTGAGCCAGCGTTTGCGACCGGCGACATCGAGCACGGCGCGAATCTCCAAAATGCGGCGGCCGTCAACAAAGCGCATCTGCGCGGCCACGCCCTCGATATAGCGGATCCAAACTTCGTGGGTGATGCGGGCAGCGATGCCGTCGGCAACGACGATCTCGCGTCCAGCTAAGGGAATGATGCGCGCGAACATCTGCGCAAATGTGGCCCAGGTGATGGTTGCCGCGCCGCCGCCAACGTCGGTACGCGTCGGAGCTTGGAGCGTGACGCGATAACGCAGCGATCCGATCATGTTGGTGATCATAGGCGCATCAATCGATAGGGTAGAAGCGCCGTCGACACCGCGTCAGGTAGCTTCACGGACGTGTTGGCTCCAACGGCCGGCTCGCGATTTTCATACCAGTGGGCGACGAGCATCAGCAGCGCATGTTGGATCGGCGGTGGTACGTCGGAGGGGTGATCGCCGAAGCCGGCGGTGAAGCTGATCTCGATGCTGCTCAAGCCGGGCGTCAACGCCGGCCAATGACCGTTCACGGCAATGATCCGTGGCGGCGAGCTGTGCCCATCGAGCGCATATCCGTCGGGTGAAACGACGTTTGCGCTGCCGCCGGCCGCCGTCACGGCGACGGCGCTGATCGACTGCACCGGCCGGATCGGCAGTTCAATGATGGGTTGGACAGGGCTTGCGTCTAAAGTCCACGTCCAATCCTGCGTGAGGAGGGCCAGATCCAATGCGGCCTCAATTTGTAGACGGGATGTTGTGATCAAACCCATTAAGAAGGAATCTTCGGTCGAGCCGTCGATCCGCGCGTACGCCTTGGCATCGGCCAGCGTTACCGGTTCGACCGTGGGTGCGGCCGTCAGGACCAGAGACATATATTCGCTCGCAATGGTGGAGAACAAATTTGTCGATAGCATTGCTGCGCCGCATATTCGCGCGCGAAACGCCGTCGCCTAAAGCAGCCTGCTTTTTTTGTCGAAATCGGAACGATCCCGATCAAAAGCAGAAAGGTGCTCGATATTTTAAGGGCGATCATCTTTGTGCCTTGAATTGGAACCGGCTTTGCGGTGCCAATTCAAGGCACAAAGATGATCTAGGTCAGGCGGGGCAGAGGGAGGAGGCTGCCCTGCTTGACAACCTATGGCAGACCGGAACCGATCTTGCTGTTCCGCAAGGGACTGTTGGCGAGCGATCGCGCACGTGGCAGCGTCGCCTGCGACGAGGTTCATGGCGACGACCACCTGGTTGCTCGCCCCTGAGCCGGTACCACCGAGGCGGTGCCGCCTCACGGCGAAGGGATCCTCGTCGCTCGCGTGTCATGCCGCAAATTTCAGGAGTTTAATGGCTTCGAAATCTTGTACACCGCCGCCGACGCGCTTGGTGGTGTAGAATAGGACATAGGGTTTGGACGAGTAGGGATCGCGGAGGATCGAGATGCCGATGCGGTCAACGACCAGATAACCTCGGCCGAAGTCGCCAAATGCGATCGAAAAGCTGTTGGCAGCAATGTCGGGCATAACCTCGCACTCGACCACCGGAAAGCCCATGATTGTCGAGGCCTGGCGGGCTTGCGGCGCGGGCTGCCACAAATATTGGCCCTCACCGTCCTTCATTTTGCGCAGCACGGCCTGAGTGGCGCGGTTCATCACAAAGTTTGCGTTGGCGCGATAACCGGATTTCAAGGAATAGATCAGGTCGATCAGCTTGTCGGCTGGATCGGCCGAAGGAAAGGCACCGCTTGCGCCGGTGGTCAGGAAGCCGATTTTGCCGTGTACCCAACCGGCGTCGGCAACAGTGTCGTAGTTCAAGAAGCCCTTCGGCTTGTTGGTCCCGTCGCCGTTGACGAAGGCTTTGCCCTCCTGCTCCGCAAAAGCCAGCCGCACTTCCTCCGCGATCCACTGGTCAATGTCGACGGCGCTGTCATCCAGCAATGTCTGGGTCGCGGCCGGCATTGCGTAAAGCTCCATGGTTTGAAACGTGAGCTCGCTGAGCGTCGGCGTTGCTTGCTTGGTGCGAGCTTCTTTCTCGCCAACCCAGCCGGTGCCCGTTCCGTCGATGGCGAACGGCTGCTTGTAGACGAGGCTTGAAACCTGACGCACGCTGGCAATGGAACGGATTGGCGAAATGTCCTTCAAGGCGCGATTGACGACCGCCTCGGTTTGCGCAGGTACAAGATATCCGCCTTCACTGGGTTGACCGGCCGACAGATCCTTGCGCTCCGTGGCCGCCAACCTGTGGGCATCGCCGCGGCGGATGTAATTTCCGAAAGCAACCATCTGCTCGTCATCGGCGCTGGCGTTGGGCGATTGCGCCGACAGCTTAGGACGTAGCTGTTTGTGCGTTAGATCATCAAACATGCGGTCGAGGCGGTTGAGCTTGTCGATCGTGAGCGGATCGGCGGCCCCGTGGCGCTCGATGGCGTTCAATCGGCGCTCATTCTCCTCTTTGTAGAGCTCGAAATCGCGCATGAAAGCGTCGAATGCCGAATTGATGTCAGCCGGTTCAACTGACTTGATCTCGGCTATCGCAAGGTCGCTCTTTGCATTTTCGGTCATCGTTTGGTCCTGTTGGTTACGGATTGGTTTTTAAGGAGCATGGTGGCCTCGCAAAGCTTGCCGAGCAGCCTGGCCTCCCACTCTCGTGCTGTTGTTGTACGGCCTGCACGATCGAACCTGTGTTTGTGGGCGCCGATGGCGGTCCGCGCTTGACCATCGCCGGATCTGGCCATCCGCTTCAGCCACCGCTCGATCTCCGACAATTCTGGAGTCCGGTCGTTGTTGGAGGCGGCGTTAACGGCGGATACCCGTGCCTGCGGCTGCATCGGGAACGTGACGATCGAAATCTCCCACAGGTCGATCTTTTCGAGACGGCGAACGCCGTAGCGGTCGCGCGCGCCCTTGACGGTGCGAAAGCCGATCGAAAGGCCGTCGATGGCCCCGGCCCGCATCAACGCCAGGACCTCGCGGGCCTTGGCGACCTCGCGCATCAGCTTGCCTCGTACGTACAAGCCCTTTGCGTCTTCATGTAGCTTCAGCCAAACGCCGATCGGTTGGTGGGCATCATGTTGAAACAACATCTTGATGGCCTGCAGGCGTCGGCCGGCCAATGTCTCGCGAAACGCACCTGGAAGTACCACGTCGCGGCTCAAGTCTTCCCGATTGAACAGACTGGCATAGCCCTCGAACACGCCGTCGAGGGCGAACGACTTGTAATCGAGCGCACAGAACTTTACCTCGCGCGCGACTTCCGGTGCGGTGACCATCGCTCGTCTCATATCTTTGTCCTGATGGTTGGTTATCGCTCTGTGGAGCCGCGAACCCAGTCGGTCGGGGGCGTCTGGTCCGTCGATGGCGTGGTGCGCGCCACCGGTTTAAGGGTGGCACTATTGGCCAATCGGTCCGTAACCGACGAGGCTGCGCTTTTCCGCTTGCGTGAGAAAACTTGCCCGTTCAAGCCTGGCCCACAGCGCTTCGCGCTCAGGCGATAACGCCTCGACCGCGTCCAGGTCCGGCACCAAGCGCAAACCCGACCCGTAGGCCGGCGCCAGCCAAGCCGTCAGCGCACGGGCGGTCCGGTTGACGAGCGGTAGAACCGTGTTGCGCCAAAACGCTCGATTGGCCTCAGCATAGTTGGAATAGGTGTTGTCGCCTGGGATGCCGAGCAGCATGGGTGGTACGCCGATGGCCAAGGCTATTTCGCGAGCTGCGGCATGCTTTGCTTCCATGAAATCGAGATCGCGGGGGGAAAGGCTCATGGTTTTCCAATCGAGCCCGCCCTCCAACAATAACGGACGGCCAGCATTGCGGGCGCCCTGGAAAGATTGCTCCAGCTCGCTTTTGAGGCGATCGAACTGATCGCCGGTCATATGGCCTGCGTTGCTATAAACCAGCGCGCCTGAGGGCCTGGCCGAATTGTCGAGCAGCGCCTTGTTCCAGCGACCGGCGGCATTGTGCAGGTCGATCGCCGACGCGGCAGCTTCGATCGGTGACAGGCCGTAGTGATCATTCGACGGGTGAAACAGCTTGAGATGAAGAATGGACGAGACACCGGGGACCGTCTCACCAGTTTTCCGGATCGTCGAGCCATCGATCGCATAGTCGAACGCGGCCGGCCAACCGTCGGCATCCGGCACAATCTTGATACGATCCGGTCTTAAGACGTGCAATTCCCGCAGCTCGCCGGCCAGCCCGACGGCCTCCAGGTAGGCGTTGCCCGCCACCAGCAGAAAGCCGAAGTGCGATTCCAAAAGGTCGATGCCGGTCTGGCCGCGACACGGTTTGGCGAGAAGGTCGATCAGCGGATGCTCGACGATTTCCCGATCGCGTTCAAACAGCAGCAATGGGATCGATGCCGCAGCCTCCGAAATCGTCCGCACGCAACGATAGACAATGGCATTTTGTAGCATGCCTTCGCGGGCGAATGCGGCATAGTCTCGCGGTGTCCAGATCGGCTGACGGACAGTGTGAATGGAGATCAATGGACCAGCAGCCGTGTCCTTGGTCGCGTGGGGCCGGGGCGTGGCGCGCCACCATCGCTCAAGTGCCGCGGTCGCGCGCGCAAGCGGGCCGGGCAGCCGTGTCGCTAGTGCTGTTGGCATAGCAAGACCATTTCTACGTGACCTCGTTGGATCTGCGACACATCGATCGAGCGTCGAAGCTTGGCGCACCTGGGCCATGCAATCGTCCGCGTTCAAGCCGCAGCCGTGGCGGTGGCTGATATCAGGTGCCAACGCGATCGGCGGCCTGGCTCGGCAGGCAAGCGTGATCACCCCGATCGCAATAGTGAGTCCGATCGCTGCCGCAGACGCAGGCTGAGACCAGCGCTGTCATCAGATGATGCGAATGCTTGGAAGCGGTGCCGGCGTAATCATCAAGTCAGTGACGGCCCACACCAGCGCGTCGAGCCGGTCGGGACTGCGACCGCCGGCGAGACCCGTCGCCGCGAACGCGAGCATCTGTTCTTCCAAAGCTGCAAGTTGGCCCACGTGGGCAATGCGTCCCTCAGCATACAAAGCGGCAACCGGCTCGGCCCGGATGTATTTGCCGCGCGTTGCCCGCACCGTCGCTATCGGCACCTGCGAATCGATTTGCTTGATCACGGTCGCGACCAGGTCGCCGCCTTGGTTGACCTCGGCGACAATCCGGTCCGCCGCGAAGTCGTGAAAGGCAGCCACGGCGGCTCGTGCCCAAGCCGCACTGGTGCGGCCCTGCAGCGTGCGGTCCGCCAGCACGTAGCCGCGTCGATCCTCGCCCAGCCCCACCACCACGATGCCGCAGGCGTCGGAGGAAGCCGTCGCCGTGACGGGCGGGTCTACGGCGACAACGATCCGCGTCATGGCCGGCGGCGTGCGCACCCGCGCCGCCTCGATCCAGTCGTTGCGCCACAACGCGCCTGCCGTGTCCTCGATGATCTCGCCGTCGAGCTCCTGGCGCCCTAACGCGGTGCCGGCATAGCGCCGGTTCATCTCGGCGACGAACGCGGTGGCGAGATTGGCTGCATTATCGGTGGTCTTAACCCGCGTGGTGATGGTTCCAAGCTCCTCCATCAGCCGCTTGAGCAGCGGCAGCGGCCGCGGTGTGGTCGTCACCAGTTGGCGCGGGGCCGGTCCGAGCCTGAGTGCAAACTGCAGCATGTTCCAGGTTTCTTCGACGTAGCGCCATTTCGCCAATTCGTCACACCAAGCGGCGTGAAACTGGGGACCGCGTAGACCATCGGGGTCTTGCGCCGAAAACAACTGCGCGACGGCGCCGTTGCGCCAGGTCAGTTGCTGGCGGGCAGCTTCGAACCTTGGCCGATCGGGCGCATCGGCGACGGCCAGCAGACCGGATTCGCCCTCCACCATCACGTTACGCGCATCGCGCAGCGTCTCGCCAATGAGCGCGATGCGCAGCGCAGAGGCTTGCTGGGCGTCGGCATGCACCAGCGACTTGACCCACTCCGCGCCGGCGCGTGTCTTGCCAGCGCCACGGCCGCCCAGAATCAACCACGTCCGCCATCGACCGGACGGACCGGTGACGGGTGGGGCCAGTTGCTCTGCGCGTGCCCACAGCTGCCAGTCGCGGTCGAGCCAGCGGAGCTGCTCTTTAGAAAAGTCAGCGATCGCTGCCATCAGATCGAGCTGTAGCTCGCTGCTGTCGCAATTTGACAAGGCGCTCCGCAATACGCAGGCGGAGCTGGTCCTCGTCCTCTGGAGTGACGGGGGCGCGGCGATTGTCGGATTGGCCTTCCCCGGGCTGTGCTTGGTCAGGTTCAATGTCCCTCAGCTTTTCCAGGCTGCGTATAATGCTGCTCAAGGCGCGGGCGTCGCGCTCGCTCTCGCTGGCTGTGGTGTCTGCATCGTGCGACATGCGGTGCTCCAAGATTGTGAGGTTACGCTCAATGGCTCTGTAGAGGCGTCGGATCAGATGCCCGTGAGCCATCTCCCCAGGCTCGGCAGACACGCAGGCGGGTGGTGCCGTGTGGCGCGAGGCTGGCTGAGGCTGGGTGCCGGTTTGCTGGCGGCTGTTGGACGTGCTGCGGCCCGGGTGGCGCGACCAGCCATCAGCGCGCGCCCAGCGGGCGATGGTTGATCTGGCGGTACCAAGCGCCGCGGCGACTGCGGCCAGCGTGAGCCCGCCCTCGATGTAAAGCGCGCGGGCTTTGGCCCGTCGCGGATCGACGCGTTTGCTCACGATGAGTCACGAATGACGCGCCATCGCATGGCAGATTTGAGATGAAAGCATTCGATGGCTGAAACCTGGCCAGCAAGATCGGGCACCGCTCAAGAATGGCGCGGCTACCATACTAAACGAAAACTGCATAAATTTATCAGCATACTGAATTTATACTCTTTTACCGTCGCGCTGTCAACACAAAATGAGATAAAGCAACGTTATATTTCGCCTATACTTGTAATAAAATTCTTACATTTTATGCCGACCTCGGGAACCGAGGACAAGCCGGCCGGTAGGGTCGGCCACGCCAAAGGTCCGGTGAGGCTGACCGACGCGCGACCGTGATCGGGGCATTGGTAGAGATGGCCGGCAATTCCGGCCATCTCACGGGCACCGGCCGTGGCGTTGTTCAGGCGGCACCATCTTGGTCGACCTTCGGCACACCCCACTAATCGGTGACCTCAAGGATCATCTCCACCTCTACCGCGATCTGGCTGGGCAGCGTCACCATGCCAACGGCCGAGCGCGCGCCGCGGCCCGGCTCGCCGAACACCTCCACGAACAGGTCGGAAAAACCATTGATGACCTTCGGCGTCTCGCTGAAATCGGGCGTGGCGTTCACCATCCCCAGTGTCTTGACCACGCGCTTGACCTTGTCGAGCGAGCCCAGTTGGGCGCGAATTCCCGCCAGCATGTTGAGCCCCACCAACCGGGCCGCTTGATAGCCTTCCGCCACGGACATCCCGGCTCCAAGCTTACCGGTGATGTTGGACCCGTCCGGCTGACGGGGGCCGCATCCCGACATGAACAGCAGGTTGCCGGTTCGCACACCGCCGATGTAGTTGCCGGCCGGCGATGGAGGTGCCGGCAGCTCCAGCCCCAGCTCCTTGACGCGTTGCTCTGCACTCATCTTGTCCTCCTCGTTGGTCCCGATCCAACCCGGGCTCAGCGCCGATCGTGGGTGTTGTCGATCAATCCGAGTATACTGCGCGAAGGTTTTGGCGCAGGGCAAGAGCGACCGCCTCTGGCGGCCGGGATGCCAGGCCTTGATGCAAGAGCGTCCGCTGATCTGTGGCCATTGACACCGCCTGGCGCCCGCTCCAAAACGCCGACCAAGAGACAGAGGAAGAGTTGGAGGCCCGCCAATGTCGCCCACCGAGATGCAACGAATTATCGAGGCCGCATGGGAGCGGCGTGAGAGCATCACGGCTGCCACCAGGGGCGAGGTGCGCACCGCCGTCGACAGTGCCCTGTCGGCGCTCGACAAGGGGACGGCGCGGGTCGCGGAAAAGTCCGCAGACAGCTGGATCGTCAATCAATGGCTGAAAAAAGCCGTGTTGCTTTCGTTCCGCCTCAACGACAATTGGAACCACGTGATCGCACGCGACACGGGTTACACCATCGGGTGGGACAAAGTTCTTTTGAAATTTGCCGAATGGGGCGAGGCCGATTTCAAGGCTGCCGGGTTTCGTGCGGTTCCCGGCGCTATCGTACGCCGCGGATCGTTTGTTGCACCCAACGTCGTGCTGATGCCGTCGTTCGTGAACATCGGCGCTTACGTCGACACCGGCACCATGGTCGATACCTGGGCGACGGTGGGATCCTGCGCTCAGATCGGCAAGGATTGCCACATTTCGGGCGGGGCTGGGATCGGCGGGGTGTTGGAGCCGTTGCAAGCCAATCCGGTGATCATCGAGGACAACTGCTTCGTCGGGGCGCGATCGGAGGTCGCGGAAGGCGTCATCGTTGGCGAGGGCAGCGTGTTGTCGATGGGTGTATACCTGGGGGCCTCGACGCGGATCATCGATCGGGCCAACGGTCACGTGCATTACGGCCGGGTCCCGCCATTCTCGGTGGTGGTTCCTGGCGCGATGCCGGGTCCATCGGGCGGGCCGGCGCTTTACTGCGCCGTTATCGTTAAGACGGTGGACGCGCAAACGCGCGCCAAAACCGGGATCAATGAGCTGCTTCGGGAGTAACCGCCGCTGCCGGCCTGCGCGCTAGAGCAACTGGCCTTTAATCGGAATCGGAACGATCCCGAGTAAAGGCAGAATGTTGCTCTACACTTTAAGGGCGATCATCTTTGCGCCTTAAATCGGAACCGGCGCAATTGGAATCGGCGTTGCGGTTCCGATTTAAGGCGCGATGATCTAGGCCGGACAATAGCGACGGCGCGATCAGCCGCGCGGGTTGGAGCAAGCTGTGTTCGGTTGATGGCCACGGCGGGTGTTGGGCCCACGGCGGGTGTTGAGCCCACGGCGGGTGTTGAGCCCATGGCGGGTGTTGGGCCCACGGCGGGTGTTGGTCCAGAGACGCGCCGCGATCGCCGGGTCGCTGCGCCCGGCGGCGTCAGGCGGCCGCGAAGCCGAGTCGACCGCGCGAAGAGCCGATGTCCGTTGAACGCTCAACCGCCGGTGAACGTCAACACCCTCGCGTAAATGTCCGGACAAAAAGGAATGGCCAAGGGGCACGGCTTTTGCCATAACAAGGCCATACGAAAAGGGAGGTGGTATGGCCGACCGGCTGGTCGAGGCGCCCAAGACGCCGTCACTGATCGATCGAATCTTTCTTGGATTCGCCAGCATTCTTAATGTGTTGTCAGCGATCTGGCTGTCCGCGATCGCGCTGCTCATCCTTTACGATGTGGTCGGGCGCGAAGTTTTCGGCTCGCCGCTTTACGGCACCAACGAGATCGTTGCGAACTCGGTCTTGTCCGTAATGCTGCTTCAGCTTCCGTTGTCGATACTCACCCGCGGCTCGCTGCGTACGACCATCGTTTATGGGGGGCTGAGCACGCGCGGCAAGGGGATCGTCGATGCCCTGTCCTATGCTTTCGGCGCCTGCCTGTTTCTCACCATCGCCATCGGCGGTTGGGGGTTCATGATCGAGGCCTGGGAGATCGGTGAAATGGAGGGCTCCGGCGTGGTCTCGATTCCCGTCTATCCAATCCGCACGCTGGTGGTATTCATTGGTATCGTTGGAATGCTCGTATGCTTGCTGCAGGCCTACAAGGGTCTCTTCGCACCGCACGACTACATCGATGACTGAACAGCGGTACAGGTCATATCGCTGAGGGAAAGTAAGCGCAAAGGTCATTCGCAGATCCATGGAACTTGATCAGAACGTCATTTTGCTGACCATGCTGGCCTTGATGTTTGCCGGCATCTTGTTCGGCATCCACATCGGATTTGCGTTTGCCATCACGGCCTTCATCGGCAACGTCTTGATCTTCGGCGGCAAGGATGGCGATTGGGAAGGCGGCTTGGACATCGCCTTAAGTGGGGTCGGCAGCGTCGCTTACGAGTATCTGCGCAGCGAGGTGTTCGCTGCCATTCCGCTGTTCATGCTGATGGGCGATTTCGTCAATAAATCCGGTTCGGCGCGCGATCTGTATAACCTCATCAACCGGGCGCTAGGCGCGATCCCTGGGCGGCTGGCGGTGGCGACGGTCGCCGGTAACGCTGTGTTTGCCGCCGTAACCGGCGTTTCAATCGCCGCAGCGGCCGCCTTCAGCCGCATCGCCTACCCGCAGATGCGCCATTACGGTTATGACAAGCCGTTCGCGTTAGGGGCGGTGGCCGGCAGCGCCTGTCTCGGGATGATCATCCCACCGAGCGTGCTGCTGATCGTGTGGGGGATCATCGCCGAGCTTTCGATCGCGCAGCTGTTCTTGGCCGGAGCGGTGCCGGGCATCATCCTGGCCTTTATCTACATGATCTATATTGCCGCGCGCGCGACGATGAACCCGCAGCTCGCGCCGGCGGTGCCCGATACCGGTGCGCAAGTGCCGATGACGCTTGCTGAGATCGCTAGCGGGTTGTTGATCGGCCTGCTGATTTTTGTCGTATTGGGCGGGATCTGGGGCGGTATCTTCACCCCATCCGAGGCGGGCGGCGTCGGGGCGGCGGCGGCGGTGGTGCTCGGCCTGCTTAAGGGCATGAGCTTGCGGGGCATTGGCCGGGCCGTCGTTGATTCCGGCAAGGCCGCCGCACCCATCATGTTCTTGCTGCTGACGGCAAACATGTATGCCAAGTTCATGGAAACGGCCGGCATGTCCGAGCTCATTCGCGGCGCATTCGAGACCTACAATCTGAGCGATTTCGGTGTTTTGGTCGTCATCGTCTTGATTTGGTTGCTGCTCGGTATGGTGATCGACTCGATTTCGATCATTCTGATAACCGTACCGATATTTGCGCCCTTGACAGCGGGCTTTTTCGATCCCATCGCGTTTGCGATCTTCGGCATTTTGGCGATCGAGGCGGGGCTATTGACGCCGCCGTTTGGACTGTTGGTCTACACCGTAAAGGGCACGGTTGAGGATCGATCGGTGACGTTGGGTGAGATCTTTTCCGGATCGGTGCCCTATTGGATCTTGATGCTGGGCGTCATGATCCTGATTTGGCTCGTGCCGGAATTGGCCACTTGGCTACCGTCCAACATGCTGAAATGAAGTATCGAAAACCTGAAATGGGAGTATGCCGATTGATCGCAGATCACGACAAACTGAAATGTGAGCACAATTGGCGATCGTTTCCGCCGTTGGATGCTTCGACGGTCGGTTTGGGCGAAGTTGGTCCCCGCCCTCAGCTACGACATGGGCCAACAACAACCAAGAAAGGGAGATCATCAACAGTGAGGAACACGCTTAAAACGATAGGCGGCGCCAGCATTGCCGCGATGGCCGCCGCCGTGATTAGCGGATCGTCGGCCTTGGCCTTCTCGATGAAAGGCGACGAGATCACTTTGCGGATGGGTTCCGGCCATTCCGACAAAGTGACCTATGTAGAGTATATGAAAAACTATTTCGCCAAGCGCGTGTCGGAGCGCGCAGCGAAAGAGACCAAGTACAAAGTCAATTTCAAACACCATTATGCCGGCTCGTTGGTCAAGGTGCATGATACGTTGGAAGGCGTGCAAGATGGTCGGCTTGATTTGGGCGGCTGGTGTGTGTGCTTTGACGACGACAAGGCGATGGCGTTGAACATCACCTATTTCGTGCCGTTCAGCGACCCGGACGGCAATCGTCAGCACAAGGTGATGGCGCGCCTTCTCAAAGAGTTCCCAGAACTCTATCAGGATCTCGGCAAACGCTATCGGCAACGGCTGTTGGCGATGGGCGGCTTTGGCAACTATGGCCTCCTGACCGCGTTCGACTGGAACGATTTTTCAGATCTCAACAACAAGAAGATCCTTGCAGCCGGGCCCAATCTGCCGTGGGTGGAGGGCATCGCCATTCCCGTCCGCACCACGATCCCGACCGCGGCCCAACAGCTGTCCACCGGTGTTGGCCAGGGTATCGTGCTGTTCCCCGACACCGATTACAAGCTGAAGTTCCACGAGGCGGCCGGCAAGAGCTCGGTCTACACGGTGACGGACTTCGGCAACGTGATCCAGAACGTCTTATCGCTCAATCATCGTACCGAAAGACGGCTGCCCAAGGAGGTTCTCAAGATCATCGAGGAAGAGGCCATAAATTGGGGCCGCGAGTCGACGGCCAAGGCGGTCAAGGACCATCAATGGGGCCTCGATATGCTGGCCAAGGATGGGGTAAAGGTAAAGAAGATCTCGAAGGACGCTCAAAAGGCCTGGGCGACGCGCTTGAAGGATTGGCCTAACGAGCGCGCGCAAGCGGTGAAGGCGAAAAAGCGGATCGATATGCCGAAGATCATGCGCGCCTACATCAAGTACATGCAGGAGGCCGGCCACAAAACCCCGATCGATTACAAGATCGAGGGCTAACCGACCCTTGTTGCGTTCAGATTTGGCTGCAACCATCTCGCTCCCCACCGGTCCACCTAACGGCGTGCTTGTATGGGTGGACGGGTGGAGGAACGGGGCGGCGAGCGGGCCGGCAAGGCGGATCCGCCAAAGGCGAAAATGAGCTAGGCCGGTCTTCAATCGGGAACGGGGCGGCGCGATCGTCGCCCCGTCCTGTCATCATGGCCGCGCCTATTTGAGCGCGCCCATTTGAGCAATGTGCCCGCCTACGGGTAGAACAGGCGTTGCGATCACCGCCGGTTGCTCAAGGATGGAGGATTTGCCGTGCTCAATGTTGCGGTCGTCGGAATGGGTTGGTGGGGCCGGCAGATCGTGGGCAGCTTGGTCGGCAGTGACCTCATCAGGGTTACCCACGGTGTCGATGTCGAGCCGGCCGGTGCGCGGGCCTTTGCTGATAGCCATGGATTGCGGCTGGGCTCCAACTACCAGGCCGTGCTTGAGGATTTGAGCGTCGACGGCGTCATTCTGGCCACGCCGCATGGCCTGCACGCGTCACAGGTGTTGGCCGCCGCGGCGCACAAAAAGCAGGTGTTTTGTGAAAAACCGCTGGCGCTATCGGTGGCCGACGCGCAACGCATGATCGACGCCTGCGAGGAGGCCGGCGTGAGGCTCGGCATCGGTCACGAGCGGCGGTTCGAACCGGCGCTGGAAGCCTTGAAGCGCGAGCTGGATGACGGGGCGTTCGGTACGCTGATCCATTTGGACTGCAATTGGTCGCACAACATCATGACCAAGGTGCCGGCCTCAGGCTGGCGCAAAGACCCTGCGCAGGCACCGTTGGGAACGCTGACGGCGCTCGGCGTGCACATCACGGATTATTTCCAATCGATCGCCGGTCCGGTGGCGACCGTCAGCGTGGAAACCGCCCATCGCTCCCAGTTGTTTCCCAGCGACGATGTTGTGGTGGTCCGACTGAGGTTTGCCAGCGGCGCAACCGGGACTTTATGCAATATTGCGACGACGCCGTTCTATAGCCGCGTCACCGCCTATGGAGACAAGGGCTGGGGCGAAGCGCGCGAGAACTCCAATGTCGACATCCCGGAGCCGGCGACGCTGACGACGCGTGGACTGGATGAGCAGCTCACGATCAAGTCGTTCAAGCCACGCAACACGGTGCGGCTCAATCTAGAGCAATGGGCGGGGGCTGCGCTGCAGCGGTCCGACTACCGTTTCACCGCCGCTGAGATGCTGCACAACATTGCCATCTTGGAGGCGATCATTCGCTCGGCGCACTCCGGCGCGACCATCGCGGTGGGGTGAGGCTGGATTGGATCGGCCGGTAGCGAGGATTGAAGTCAGAGCCTGTTAGAGTGAACCTGGACCTTCCCGTTCCCCATATGGTCACCCAGTGGCACGATGCAGTGGGTGGCTAGAGCAACCTGCCTTTAATCGGAATCGGAACCATCCCGATTAAAGGCAGAAGGTTGCTCTACCCTTTAAGAGCGATCATCTCTGCGCCTTAAATCGGAACCGGCGCAATTGGAATCGGCGTTGCGGTTCCGATTTAAGGCGCGATGATCCAGGCGGAGCAGCGGGATCCCGGCGCCCTCAAAACCTCATGCTTGGCTATCGGTTCGGCCCGCGGTCCTCGCGCCTGCGGCCGACACGTAGCCTTCCCGTAGATCTCGCTCGATCGCCGCGCGCTCGCGCTCAGCCGGTGGGCCGAAGCCGCCGCCGCCGGCGGTTTGCAGGCGAAACCGATCGCCCGCCCGCATCGGGTAACGACCGGGCGGCAGGGATCGCGCATCGGCCGTGCCCAAGCCGACGACGAACTGCGCTCGGCCGCCCGGGCTGCCGCCGACAAGGCCATGCGGCGGGAATCTCGATTTGTCAAAGCGGCGGTTAACGGTCGCGTCCTCCAGCAGCTGGTAGTCCCGGATCATGCTGAGCCCGCCGCGCCATCGCCCCGCCCCGCCGGAGTCGGGGGCAAGTTCAAAACGCGTGATGCGGCAGGGAAACTCCGATTCCAAGATCTCGATCGGCGTAATGTGCAGATTCGACAGGTGGGCGGCCGTGCCGGAAGCGCCATCATGACCGGCGCCGGCACCGTAGGCCGACCCGATGATCTCATATTGCATGTTGGCTTGGCCGGGGCGAGGCTTGGCCCAAAGGATGCCCATCGCACTTGAAGAGCCGGCACCGGCACAGGCCCGGGCCGGGTTGAGCTGGGCCAGAGCTTCCAGGATCACATCGACCAGCTTGAGGTTGACCATCTGATAGTTGGACACGGGTCCGGGCGGTTCCGCATTGGTCACGGTGCGATCGCCGTGAACGATACGCACGACATCGCGCATGCCGTCGTTAAACTCCAGGTCGGGGCCGAGGCTGCCGATCAGCGCGTAAAACACGCAAGCCTCGATCATCGACGGCCGCAGGTTGACCGGCCCCTTCGCTTGCGGGGCGCTGCCCGAGAAATCAAACGTCGCCGTGCCGTCATCAAGTGTCACCGACACGGCCAGCTTCACCGGCTGGTCGAGGTCGACCCCGTCGCTATCGATAAAGCCTTCAGCGCCAGCCGTGCCGGCGGGCAAGGCAGCGATGCGTTGGCGCAAGGCCTGGGCGGCGCCGTCGAGAATGGCTGAGAACGCTTGTTCCAATTCGGCGGCACCGAAGCGTTGGGCGAGCGCCGTCACGCGGTCGACGCCCATTTCCGTCACGGCGATCTGGGCGTTGACGTCGCCCCTGACCAGCACCGGCTGTCGGGTGTTGGCGAGGATCACGCGCTCGATGTCAGGCAGCGGCCGGCCGGCGGCGCGAATCTTGATCGGCGGCAGCAGCAGGCCTTCTTGAAACATCTCGGTGGCATTGGCCGACGTGGAGCCCGGCACGGTTCCCCCGACATCGGCCTTGTGCGCGATCGAGCCGCAGAACGCGATGATTCTGTCGTCCGCAAACACGGGCGCGATGAACGCCATGTCGGATACGTGCGGCAGGCCGCCCTCATAGGGGTGGTTGCACACGAACACGTCACCGGGCGCAATCGCTGTCTCAGGTCCGCCTTCGCCGTCGTAGAGCTGCAGAATGCGGCTGACCAAGTGTCGATAGACCGGCGCATGGAAGAACATCGGCGGAGCGACGATCAGCCGACCGACGCGGTCGACGACGACGCAGGAGAAATCGCGCGACTCGCGGATGATCATCGAGTATCCCGAGCGATAGAAATGGTAATGCATTTCATCGACGAGGCTGCTGATCTTATTGCGCAGGATCTGGATGATGATGGCGTCCATGGTGCAGCGCCGCATTTGGTGGGGGTGATCGGCATCGGGCCACGCGGTGTTGATGGCCAACGGCCGGAAGTGGCGCCCATTTATCCTACAACGCGGCGACCTCGGTCAAAACCGCAACACCCGCAGCCATCGCATGATATCAAGCAGGCTGACGGCGGCGGCGGCGACATAGGTCAGCGCCGCTGCGCGCAGGATGTGGCGGGCGGCGGGCAGGTCCCGCTGCTTGACGTAGCCGCCCTCCGCCAAAAGCGGCAGCGCCCGCCGGAAGCTGGCGTCGAATTCAACCGGCAGCGTGACCGCGTGGATCAGGATCGTCACGCTCATGATCAGCAGGCCCGCCACCACGTTGACCACGAGAATGGCTGGCGACTTGACCAACAACAGCAACACCGGCGCCGATAGCATCACGATCGAACCGAACGATTGGATCCAATCCGCCTGCTTGGCCAGCTGCGTGCGCGCGGTAAGGGGTGGATACCCGGTGGCGTCCTGCATGGCGTGGCCGACCTCATGGGCGGCAATCACGATCGCTGCGAGCGAGCGGCCGGCATAGTTGGCCTTCAGCAACCGCACGGCTCGCGCGTCCGGGTCGTAGTGGTCGCCCAGCGTCGTCTGCTCAACTTTGACGTGGCTGAGACCCATGCGGTCGAGCAAATGCCGCGCCAGTTCACCACCCGTGCCGGGGATGTCGGCGCGGTCGTTGGCATGCTTGGCGATCACGCCTCTCACCCATAGCTGGGGCAAGAACGCGAGGGCCAAAACGCCGATGGCGACCAGGGCAACGATCAGCACGTCATTCCCCCACGCTGGTCAGTTCAAGGCTCCGACCGTGCCTGCTTGCGGAACTTGCGAACGATGATATCGCGCTTGAGACGAGAAAGATAATCGATGATCAGCTTGCCGTTAAGGTGATCGATCTCATGCTGGATCACCGTTGCCTGCAGGCCGCTGGCCGATAACCGCTGCTCAGCGCCCGATCGGTCGAGATACCGGACCTGCACGGTCGATGGCCGCTCGATATCCACCCGCACCTCCGGCAATGACAGACAGCCCTCATCATAGGTGGCGCGTGCTGAGCTGAGCTCGAAAATTTCGGGGTTGATCATGATGATCGGATCCCTGACCGGTGGGATGTCTTCGGCATCGTCGCTTGCGGTCGCGTTGTCATCCTCGGCTGTTTCTCGCTCGGCAACGTCGAGCACGATCAGGCGGCGCGGAATCCCGACCTGAACGGCGGCGAGCCCGATACCGGGAGCCGCGTACATGGTTTCCAACATGTTATCGATCAGCCGTTGCAAATCGTCGTCGACCCGTTCAATCGGGGCGGAGGTCTTGCGCAGCAACGGATCCGGCAGCGTAATGATCGGCAGCTTGGACATGCCCAGGAGATAGGCGACGGGGTGCTGTCGGTCAACAAGTCAACTGGCGCGGCCGCTGACCTTTCCATCGCTAAGATTGACTCGCTGTCGCTGTCGCTCAGCCCAAGACGGGCGCGGGAGCGGGATGGATCAAACTAACGCACCAAGGCAGGATGCGCCTGAGGTTGACGCCGCAACTTATTGGTTCAGCCTTAGCGGCTTGCCATTGAGCGAGGCAATGCTGGCGTGCGCGGCGCGCGGCCGGCATGGGTGGATCGCCGATCGGACTTGCAGCGAGAGAGGGAGCAGCGTGGCCGCAGGCGGCTCAACGAAGGTGGTGTTAGCAGCGATGGCAGCGAGCGCCGGCCTTGCCGTCGCGACGTTTGCTGCCGGCGTCTACACCGGCTCCTCGGCAATGATGGCGGCAGGTGTGCAGGCCCTGATCGCCACATCACATCAGGCGTTGCTGCTGATCGGCGGCTACCGGGCGCAACGTTCGCCGGATGCGCGAGATCCGATTGGCCAACACCAAGACCTACAGTTTTGGGCGGTCGTCGTCGCCGTCCTGCTGTTCTCACTTGGGGCAGGCGTCGTGCTCTACGACGGCGTGCAATCGGTGATGCATCCGCGTCCCATATATCGGCCTGATGTGAATTGCATCATTTTGGGGATCGGTCTGCTGCTGGGGGGAGTTTTCACCGTCATAGCGCTGCGCGCGTGCAAAAGGACGCGCGGCGATAGGCCGTGGTGGGCGGCGATGCGCGCGTCGAAAACCCCCTCGCTCTTCATCGTGGTGTTAGAGCAGCTGGCGGCGATGGCCGGTCTCCTGATCGCACTTGTCGGCGTTGTGGTCGCGCAGGTGGGCGGGCTGGTGATCGCCGATGGAATTGCTTCGATCGCGATCGGGCTGATCCTGGCATGGGTGGCGGCGGTGGCTGCGATCGAAGTCAGAGCGTTGTTGATGGCAGGGGTGGCTGACGCGGCGTTGCAAAGCGGAGTGATCGACGTGATAGGGGCGGAGGTCGGTGCAGGCGGCGTCCTGGCCATCAACGAGATCAGGACCATGCAATGGGGCGCAACCAGCGTGTTGGTGGCTGTCAGCATCGAGCTGGCCGATGGCATGCCAGCACAGGACGTGGAAGCGCTGTATGGCCGACTGGACCGCACGCTTCGGGACCGTTTTCCGGACGTGCGACAGTTTTTTCTAGAGGCGCAATCGGCCGATGATAACGTCCGCAGCCTGCCCACCAGCGGCAAATCCACGGCGCCGTTGGCGGCATCGCAGGCTCCTGGAACGGCAGCCGGGACCCACCGGCGTGAGCTGATGTCCGACAGCCAGGCCGAGCTGGCTGGCCCGGGGGGCGGCGTTGCTCAGTCGGCCCCGACCCAGCCGCCCCGGCTTCGCACGCTGCCAGCCAAAAAACGCCGCAAAAAGCGCCGTCGCTGAGCGTGAGTGATGGGGTCGCCGTCGGACACGGTGGATCGGGCTGGTAAGGCGATACACCCGTGGGCGCAAGTCATCTAAGCCAGCGTTTCTTGCGCCAAGCCGCGGCAATCCATCTCGTAATCGAGGTCGACCACCGGTGGGCGGCAGGGGTGCCAGGTGATGCCGTGGGTGGCCGCGCCGCCGCGCACGGCAATCTCGCGCAAAACAATCTGATGGATGTCGTGCTCGGTATACACCTGGACGGCCGTCGTCGCGCTCCAACCAAATCCCAGCAGGCCAAGCCGGCGTTCCATTTCGCCAAGCACGAAGCGGGCCTTCTCCAACAGACCGCCTGGGCTCGTATCGCCGAGCCGGACGGTGTGGTCGCGGTAGGAGCCGCGGCCCTCCGGCGCCTCGGCGCTGCCGGCGACGACAAAGCCCTGACCTGCGCCAGCGGTGTCATCGGCTTGCGTGAAGCTGAACGCGTAAAGCGATGGCTCGGCCGGTTGGTCGGCGATCGGACACACGTTGCTGCGGGCGACCGGGTTGACCTGGCCGTCGTAAATGCCCCAGCGCGACAGCGTTCCGACATAGATTTCATTGAAGGCTTGAAAACCTTGCTCGGTGAACGGTGCCGGCGAGCGCAGCTCGCAAGCGCAGAACGCCGTGGGCGGGCGTTGGGCGGCCGCCATCAGGCCCTCGGCGGCGGCGAACCCTTCCGCCAGCGGCAGCGGCCGCGGGAACATCACGCGGGTGATGCGATGGCCCGGTTCGGCTGCGACGCCGGCGGAGTACTGAAAAACGCCCCTGATGAAACGATAGCCTCCCGGCGCGAACACAGCGACCTCGGTCATAGCCTGTTGCCTCACAAAACTGGCCGAACCTCTGCCCGGCGGATGCTGCACCCTCTCCCTGCCCATCGGCCGGAAATCGCTCCGACCGTGAAACGCGCACACAACGGGGTCAACGTCAAAAGTCTGGTCGCTGGCGATCGCAAAGATGATCGCCCTTACAGTGTAGAGCAACTTTCCGCATTTAATCGGGATCGTTTCGCGTCCGATCAAATGCAGGTTGCGCTAGCGCTGCGATGCCCGCGCAGCCTGCAACGCGTCCAGCACACGTTGCGGCGTGAACGGCTGGTGGGAGATGCGGGCGCCCAACGGATAGAGGGCGTCGTTGACGGCGAGCCAGACCGAGCCCATCGCTCCGATCAAGCCACCTTCGCCCACCCCTTTGGCCCCGAGCTGGGTCGAGGCTTCCGGCGTTTCAACGTGCGCGACATGGATGTCCGGCATCTCGGCCGCCATCGGAACGAGATAGTCCGCCAGGGTTCCGTTGAGCAGGCTGGCGCCGTCACCGTAAATGCACTCTTCCATTAACACCGCGCCGATCCCCTGGACGATGCCGCCGCGAACCTGTTCGTCGACCAGTAAGGGGTTGACGATCCGACCGCAGTCATCGACCGCCCATTGTCCGATCAGCCTGATGAAGCCGGTCTCGCAATCAACCTCGACGTGGCTCGCCTGCACGCCGTTGGCGATGTAACACATCTTGTCGTTGGCAACATGACTGGCGCTGACCGCCAACTGAACCTCGACATCGGCGGGAAGCGTGTCTTGACGGAAGTAGCCGACCCGCCCGACCTCGTCGAGCCCGATGAGGCGCTGTCCGGTGGTGCGGTCGACCACCTCGCCGGCGACGATGTCCAAGCCATCCGCCGGGCGTTGGGTGATGGTGCCGGCAAGCGTCAGGATGTTGCGCTTGAGCAAGGTTCCAGCTTTTAGTGCGGCTTCGCCACCGATCGCGGTCCCACGTGAAGCCCAGGCGCCACCACCATAGGGTGACACGGCGCTGTCGTTGCCGGTCACTGCCACATCGTCGACCCCGATGCCCATGCTGTCGGCCACGATCTGCCGGATCGCCGTCAGCGTTCCCTGGCCCTGATCGGTCAGGCTGGTCAGGCAACGCACCACGCCGGACGGCTCCAACCGTAGCGAGCAGCCGTCTTGGGTGGAGATGGCCGCGCCGGAAGGGCCATAATAGGGCGGGCCATAGGCGGTTTGCTCGATGAACGTGGCGATGCCGATCCCGCGGTGGATACCTCGGGCGCGCAAGGCGGACTGCTGGTGGCGCAGGGCGTCATAATCCATCAGCTCGATCAGTCGCTGCAAGCACGCCTCGAATGAGACGGTTTCCAAGCGCTGGCCGCCGGGCGTGGTGCACGGCAACGATGCCGGTGATCGATAGTTGCGACGCCGGAATGCGACGGGGTCGAGCGTGAGGGCGCGGGCTGCCCGGTCTGCCAAAACCTCGGTAACAATGCACGCCAGCGGCATGCCGACACCGCGGTACATGCCGATCAGGTTTTTATTGACGTACACACTGCGCGTTCGCGCTCGGTAATTGTCGAAGCTGTAGGGGGCGCCGGCGATGGTGATCGTCATCATGCCTTCGGCCACGTTGAAGCGCAGCGGCATGCCGTAGGCGCCGACGGCGCCGATGTCGTCAACCTCCATGGCGGTGATCTCGCCGTCGCGTGACACCGCCATGCGCGCCTTGATCAGATGATCACGGGCCTGGGTGTCGGATACGAAGGACTCGATCCGATCGACGATCAGCTTGACCGGCCGGCCCAGCAGTGTGCTCGCGACCACGGTGGCGATCTCATCACCATAAACATTGAGCTTCATGCCGAAGCCGCCACCGACATCGGGGGCGATGACGCGAACCTTGTGCTCGGCGAGCCCGAGATGCGCTGAGAACACCTGTTGCATTTGAAACGGCGACTGATGCGCGTGGTGCACGGTGAGCGTGCCGTCGGATGGATTGAAATCCGCGATCAGCCCACGCGGCTCCAGCGTCACCGCCATCTGCCGTTCGAACCTAAACGTTTCTTCAACGATGATGTGGGCGCGATCGAAGGCGGCATCGGGAGCGCCCTTCTCCAGCTTGAAATCAAATGCGATGTTGTCGCCCAATTCCGGGTGGATCACCGTCGACGTTGCCAGGGCGGCAGCGTCCGGCTCGGCGACGGCAGGCAGTTCTTCCCATTCGATCGTCACGTGCTCGGCTGCATCTTCGGCCAGCGCGCGTGTTTCGGCGATCACCGCCGCGACCGGTTGGCCCTGCCACACAGCGCGTTGGTCCGCCAACACGTACTGCGGCGGCGAGCGATGGCCGGGACGGTGGAGCGCCACGCCGACGAAAGGAACACAGTGCGGATTGATGTCGCGTGCCGTGTAGATCGCCACCACGCCGGGTCGTTGGCGCGCCGTCTCATTGTCAATTGATAAAACCTTGGCATGCGCAAACGGGCTTCGCACGAAATACGCATGCAGCATGCGTGGTAGCCTAATGTCATCGACGTATTGCCCGCGTCCGGCGACCAGTCGGGGCAATTCGGTGCGGGGGATGGACCGGCCGATGGCGGGTTTTGTCGATGCGACGCTCATGCAATTTCCTGGGCCAACTGCTTGCACCTCATCCGCGAGCTGGGCCTGATGATCACTGAGGCGCCGCGTTGGCGGCTGTCGGTTGGCGATCGGCGCAGGCTCGGTCCGGCGACGGCTGTGGGTCAATCAGCTTTGCAGAACGCCGCGCCGTCGGCAACCGCGGGTGGATCGCCGCGTCGTGCGCACCATTGGGCGCCGGCCGCGATCGTGCTGCAGCCCCTGCATCGGCAGCTGTGGCAGCGATCAACGGAGTGAACTGGGCCGCGTCTAGAGCAACCTGCCTTCAATCGGAATCGGAACGATCCCGATCAAAGTCAGAAAGTTGCTCACCACTTTAACAGCGATCATCTTTGCGCCTTAAATCGGAACCGGCGCAATTGGAATCGGCGTTGCGGTTCCGATTTAAGGCGCAAAGATCTAGGGTTGTCGAATTGGAGCCACGATCGCATATACCCTGGTGATAGCGCCGGGTGATTCGTTTTTTCGTGAAATTGAGTGGTGCTTCGCTCACAACACATGAGCCATCAATTGCCGATCTTGCGCTCCTATCATCGGTCGGTCGCCGTGCGTCGCCTCGCTGCAGGGTGGGTGGTGGTGCTTGCGGTTCTGGCCGCAGCGTCGACCGCCCGAGCGACGGATTTGCGGCTCCTGGCGGGCCGTCCGGCGGGGACGGCCAACGGCCAGGCTCTGGTGATGCCGGATTGTCAGTCCAGCAGCTTGAAAATCGCGCCGTGCCAGCGTGTCGCGCGAAGTTGGCTCGATCATCTCAACGCCAGAGCCGACGCCTTTGTCGACGCCTATCGCGCCGCCGGCTATCACGGACCCGTCACCTCCGTTGTGTTGGATTGCAGCTCGGGCATTCTCAACAATCGGCGCACGCGAAAGGGCCAGCGGACCAGTCGACATGGTTATGGTGAGGCCTGCGACGGCAACCAGGTTCGCGTCAATGACGTGACGTTTCGCTATCGCCGCGCCGTGACCGATAAGGGCAGTGCGGATCGCAGGTTTTTTCAATCGTTGTTGGATGCGTGGGGTGAGGTCGGACCAGGTTGCGTGCCCTCGCGCGGCTACATCATGATGGGCATGAATGTCGGCTGCAAACCGGTGCTTTTGGATAATTGCGGTGTGATCGATTGGCGCGAGCGCGGCAGCAACAGTCAATATGGGCACACCTATCATCTGTCGTTCTGCTACTACACGGACCCTCAGCGCGCCTATGAATAACCGGTGGTCCTGCAGCAGCGGGCGGGCCTTTCGGATGGGCGCAACGGCGCCTGAACGGGCGGTGGGGTGCCATGCGCATGCCTGCGGCAGGCGTCATGATCGCGCACTGTGACGATAGATGAGGCCGTGCCTAAACGCCCATTTTTCGATCTCGACGGCGACCATCGTCAACGCGGACAGCGCAAAGCAGATCGCCAGGTCGAACAATGGCAGCGGGTGGGTATGGAAGATGGGATTAAGCACCGGCACGTAAATGATCATCAGCTGCAGCGCTACGGTGACCAACACGGCTGCCAGCATGGCCGGGTTGGTGAAAACACCGATCGTCCATATCGCCTCCTTCTCACTGCGGACCGACATGGAGTGGAACAGCTGCGAAATGGTCAGCACGGTGAAGATGACCGTTTGCCAGTATTCGACACCGCGGCCGTAGGCCCAGGCCTGCGACGCGATCGCCACGCCGCCGACGAACAGCCCGTACCAAACGATGTGCTGCCACATGCCTTGCGCGAAGATGCTCTCGTTGGGTGGGCGCGGCCGCCTTTGCATGACGCCGCGCTCGGCTGGCTCGGCGGTGAACGCGAGACCCGGTAGGCCATCGGTGACCAAATTGATCCACAAGATGTGAATCGGCTGGAGCGGGATCGGCAGACCAAACAGCGGCGCAAGCAACAACGTCCAGATCTCGCCGGAGTTGGAGCTCATCGTGTCCTTGATGAATTTTCGTATGTTGTCGTAGATGCGCCGGCCTTCGCGCACCGCCGTGACGATGGTCGTGAAGTTGTCATCCAACAGCACCATGTCGGCGGCTTCGCGCGCCACATCGGTGCCCTTTTTGCCCATGGCGACGCCGATGTCGGCCAGCTTGAGGGCTGGTGCATCGTTGACGCCGTCGCCAGTCATGGCAACGAAATGACCGCGGGCCTGCAAGGATTGTACAATGCGGATCTTCTGGGCCGGGGTAACCCTGGCATAAACCCGAACCCGCTCAACCTCGCGCTCGAAATCGGCATCGCTCATCCGATCGATCTCGGGCCCGGTCAGCAGCCGGTCGCCATCGTTGGTCAGCCCGAGCCGGATCGCGATCGCTTGCGCGGTGCCGGGATGATCGCCCGTAATCATCACCGGAACGATGCCGGCGCCGATACATTCAGCAACGGCTGCTTCGACGCCTGGCCGCGGTGGGTCGATCAAGCCGGCAAAACCGAGAAACGACAGCTCGCCCTCCAGGGCGAGGTCGACGCGGTCCGGCGCGGCCGTCAATCGCTTGGTCGCTAAGGCCAGCACGCGAAAGCCCTGGGCCGCGAGCCGTTCAGCCTGCCCGAGCCTGGCGTCGCGATCAAATGATTGCTGGCTCAGGTCGCTTTCGCAACACGGCAGCACCGCCTCCGGCGCGCCCTTGCAGATCAAGAGGACACCATCGTCGGTCTGGTGTAACGTGCTCATGCGTTTGCGATTGGAATCGAATGCCAACTCGCCAATGCGCGGGTACTCGACCTCAAGCCGCGTCTTATCGAACCCGGCCGCCGCGGCGGCCTCAAACAAGGCGAGCTCGGTGGGCTCACCTGCCGGTCCGTCCTCGCCACCGATCCGGACATCGTTCGACAGCGCGAGCACGTGACCGAAGATGCGGCGTTCGCACGCAGGCACCTGGCTCAGCTGACCGAACGGCGTAGCGCCAACGATCAGCTGCTCCATCCGCATGCGGTTTTCCGTCAACGTTCCCGTCTTATCGGAACAGATGACGGTGACCGAGCCCAAGGTTTCGACGGCCGGCAGGCGGCGGATCAGCACATTTTTGCCGGTCATCTTACCGGCGCCGATGGCGAGCGAGATGGTGACCACCGCCGGCAATGCCTCGGGGACGGCGGCAACGGCGAGCGATACGGCCGTTAAGAACATCAGCATGGCCGGTTCGCCGCGCAACACTCCGAGAACGAACACCACGGCGCAAATGCCGAGTACGGCAACCGCGAGCCGGCGGCTAAAAACGCTCAAGCGTCGCTGCAGTGGCGTCGGGGCCAAGCCCGCCGCGTGCAGCATGTCGGCGATCCGTCCCAGCTCGGTCGACATGCCGGTCGCCACCACCAGACCCAGGCCGCGCCCGCGCGTGACCAACGTGCCCTTAAACCCCAGATTGGTGCGGTCGCTTAAGGACTGATGCGTGGATGGTGTGACGATCGTGGTCTTTAGGACGGGCGCGGATTCGCCCGTCAGCAGCGATTCATCGATCTCAAGATCCGCCGCCTCGAGCAAGCGCAGATCAGCGGGAACCGCGTCGCCGGCGGCCAGAACGACGACGTCTCCGGGAACCAAGGTCTCCGCGGACACCAGATGGGCGATGCCATCGCGCAGCACGTTGGCATGGGGGGCGGCCAGACGTCGGAGGGCGGCGATAGCCTGTTCGGCACGGTAGTCCTGGACGGCGCCGAAGATCGCGTTCAAAACCACGATTAGGCCGATCAGGATGGTATCTTGCGGCTCGCCGACCAACCCGGCGACCACCGCGGCGGCGATCAAAACCAAGATCAAAAAATCGGCAAACTGATCGAGCACCATGCGCCAGACGGTGCGTCGGGCCTGCTCGACGATGAGGTTGGGCCCGTACTGCTCGAGGCGCTGCCGTGCGACGGATTGCGGCAAGCCGCGGGGGCTGCTGCCCAACAGCCCGGCGGCGTCATCGACCTCCATCCGGTGCCAGTCAGTGGCGTCGACCATGTGGATTAGCCCATGCCGCAACGTCCCGGTGCATCAAGGATAAGGTGCCATCACCGTTGCAGCGGTCACAACAGTGGGCTGAAGCCCGATCGCGACGTCATCACCCGCCATCGGCGCCATCTTGTGTGCGAGGGGGATCGGCCGTTCGATCGGCACGTGATTGGGCCAACTGCAGCGAGCGGATCACCTCGTCGTCGGGCACCTGATGGAAATCTTCATAGTGCAGACCAATGGCGTAAAATGGCTCTGGCGTCTTGAGGCAGACAATCTCATCGACGTCGGCTTGCAATCGCTCGATCGTTTCAGCTGGCGCGACCGGAACTGCCAAGATCAGCCGTTTCGGCTGTTTGCGTCTTAGTGCCGCAAGCGCCGCGCGGATGCTGGCCCCGGTCGCGATACCGTCATCGACGACGATCACGGTGCGGCCCTTAAGCCGCTGCGGCGCCCGCCCGGACAGGTAAACGCGCCGCCGTCGCTCGATCTCGGCGAGTTCGATGTTGGCCAAGTCCTCGATGTCAGCCCGGGTCATGCCGGTCGCTGCCAGCACGTCTGCGTTGACCACGATTTCCGGCTCCCCACCATCGACCACCGCCCCGGCGGCCAGCTCGGGCTGATAGGGCACGCCAATTTTGCGGACCAGCACAAGGTCCAGCGGCGCATGCAAACGGTTGGCGACCTCGAGCGCCACTGGGACACCACCACGTGGCATCGCCAGGACGATCGGATCGACCAACGCGCGTTCCGCGAGCATTGCCGCAAGGGCTTGACCCGCCACGCTGCGATCAACGAAGCGATCGGCTGTCTTCATGCTGTCATTCCCGGAACTGTTGCTTGAACCATTGGCCCGTCAACTTGATGACCGTTTCGAGCGCACCGGGTTCCTCAAACAGGTGCGTGGCCCCGGGCACCAGCTGCATCTGCTTCTCGCAGGTCAGCCGCGACAACGCCCGTTCGTTGAGTTCGACCACACCATAGTCGGCCGCCCCGACAATTAGCAAAGTTGGTGCCTTGACCAGCGCCAAAGCTTCACCAGCAAGGTCCGGGCGGCCGCCGCGCGACACGATCGCACGGATCATCGACGGCTTCGCTGCAGCGGCCAACAGGGCGGCGGCCGCGCCGGTGCTGGCGCCGAACAAGCCGATCGGAAGATCGGAGGTGGCCGCATGCTGGCTGGCCCAATCGACGGCCTTGCCCACGCGGTCGCCGAGCAGAGCTATGTCGAACACATTGTTCCGGTCCGACGCTTCCGCTTCGCTCAACAAATCGCACAACAACGTCGCTGCGCCCGTGGTGGTCAAGGCTTGCGCGACTTGAACATTGCGCGGGCTATGCCGGCTTGACCCGCTGCCGTGAGCGAATATCACAAGACCCTTGGCGCGAACCGGGATCGTCAACCTGCCTGGCAGCGCCATACTGCCAATTTCGACGTGATGTGTCGTCATTCGAGATGTGTCGTCATGCGATTGGCGTTCGTGCGCTTCGATGGGACGGTGGCCCGGATGCGCGACAAGCACACCTGGGGTGCTGGCGAATTGGTTTGCGCAGGTCGCGGGGCATCGGCATTGACACCCGTCAAAACTCCCAGGGTGACGTGAGCGCTTCGGCATGAGCGGGATGGCAAGGTTCATCCGCCTAAGGCGGACATGATCTCACGGTGGCATGATCTCACGGTGGCATGATCTCACGGTGGCAGGATCTCACGGTGGCAGGCGGTCGGCTTGGCCCGTGGTCCGATCTCGTTTGAGGACGGCTACCGCGTCATTGCACCGGGTGGACCCAGGCGAGGCACAGGTCGCACAACCGGCCGCACATCCGGTCGGTCGAGCGCATTCGATCAAGGCCCGGTCCGCGCCTGAAAGACCGAAGCAAGCGTGGCTGCGATGGCGGCGTTCCGGTCGCTTCATGCCGGCTGCCCGGCCCGTCAAGGCTCGGAGGGAAGGCAAGGCATGCTCGTGCGCGCCGCGGCTGATATATCTTAGATCACGAAGCATCTTGACCCAGATCGGCCAACTCCTACCATGACCGGCGAAGGACGGTTGCTATCATCCAATAATGGTGGCGCAACGCGTTGGGCGGGAGGTTGAGATGGTGCAGCACGTCAAGCTTTCCAAGCACACCGGGGTCGAGATTCGCGGTATCAACCTCAACGAACAAATCCCACAGGCGACGATTGCCGAAATCTGGAAGTTGTTCGTCGACAATTGCATTGTGTTGTTCCGCGACCAGAAGTTGGATCAGGCCGACTTGGTGCGGGCGACCAGTCAATTTGGTGCGTGCGGCGAATATGATCGTCCGGCCGCATTTCATACGCCTGGCCAAAAGCGGGTCTTGCCGCAGATCATGCTGATCACCAACATCCGTGAGAATGGCGAGCCGATCGGCAATCTGCCGGATGGAGAAATGTGGTTCCACCACGACACCATCCATCGCAAGGTGCCCCACAAGGCGACGCTCCTTTATGCGGTGGAAGTGCCGAGTTGGGGCGGAAACACCGTATTTTCCAATCTGATGGCGGCCTACGACGCGTTGCCGGCGGAGCTGCGGTCAGAATTGGAGGGTCGGCTGGCCTACAACGCGTTTAGCTATGGGAGCACCCGAAAGGACGATCCCAATGCGGTGAGCGCCCGCAATGCTGCCGTGCACCCTGCCGTGCGGACCAATCCGGACAATGGTCGCAAGGCGATCTATGTTGACCGATTGATGACCCAATATCTGGTCGATGTGCCGGAGGCGACCAGCGAGTCCGTGCTGGAACGCGTCTACGACTTTATCGAGCAAGACGCGTTCTGTTACGAGCATGTCTGGCAGAAGGGCGACGTCGTGATGTGGGACAATCGGACGTCGGTTCATGCCCGCCGCGATTTTCCGTCCGATCAGGTCCGCCTGATGTGGCGCACGACGCTGGCCGACAGTGTCGCGCCGCAGTGACGCTGCCGTCGCAACTGACTAACGCTACCGCGCTTTGGCCCTTGGCGGGGCTCGGACGTCATGCAAGATTGACCGTCAGGGCCTCGAGCTAGACCAGTCGCCGAGCGGTCGCGATCGGCTTCAGCGATCGACGGATCGGATGGACCGGCTCGAGCCCTGTGAAGCTGGAGCATCTTAATTCCGCCCAGTGAAGCAGACCTGCGATGGCGTCTGGTCAGATGGTGCTCCCGCACCGGTGGCTCGGCGATGTCGACGGTTGCTTCTCGGCGGATGCAGGTGGTACTCCCGCCAAACGGACCGGGCCGGCTGGGGCCGCATATCATTGTCGAGGAGACGTTTCGTGTTCACTATGTCGCCCGGGATCACCCGCGCCGGGGAAGGTATTGACAATATCAGCTGGAACATCCTGGGTCAGATCTATGTGCCCAAGCAGGTCAGCGAAACATCATTCTCCTGGCACGCCACATTTCCCCCCGGAACATTCGTGCCGCCCCATATCCATCCCACCCAGGATGAGTTCATTTATATGCTCGAGGGGCAGTTCGAGCTGATGTTGGATGGTCAAACGGTGTTTGCGAACTCCGGTGATCTCATTCGCATGCCGATGGGTATTCCGCATGGTATATTCAACAAATCCGAGCGCATCGTGAAATGCTTCTTTTGGGTCGCGCCGACCCGTCGGCTTTACGACCTGTTCTGGGCCATCCACAACATGGCGGAGCAGACCCCGGCCGAGGTGGTCGCGCTGTCGGCCAAGCACGAGGTCGATTTCTTGCCGCCGCCGGAGGAGGAGCAATGATGGTTGAAGCCGACACGGTCGCGAGGTCGTTGCCATGAGTGTCATCATTGCAGGTGCCGGAGTCGGCGGCTTGACGTTGGCGTTGATGCTGAAAGCGCACGGCATCAAGGCGGTGATCTATGAGCAAGCCGGCGAGGTGCGCGAGCTGGGGGTCGGGATCAATACCCTGCCGCACGCCATTAAGGAGTTGGCCGGATTGGGCCTGCTGCCTCGGCTCGACGAGATCGCGGTTCGCACCAAGGAGCTGATCTACCTTAATCGTCAAGGTCAGGAGGTTTGGCGCGAGCCCCGCGGTCTCGATGCCGGTTACGACTTCCCGCAGTTTTCGATCCACCGTGGGCGGCTGCAACGCGTTCTTTACGACGCCGTCCTGTCGGAGTGTGGCTCCGACGCAGTGAAAACGGGGTTGAGGCTTGCCGGTTTTGTCCAGGACGAAGGCGGCGTAACGGCGCATTTCGCTGATTCGCGCTACGGTGTTTCGAGCGAGACAGCGCGCGGTGACATTTTGGTGGCGGCTGACGGCATCCATTCGGTGGCGCGCAGTCAGTTTTATCCAAACGAGGGGCCGCCCAGCTGGCAAGGGGTGATGCTGTGGCGTGGAGCCACCGAATGGCAGCAGTTCTTGACCGGGCGCTCGATGTACATCGGCGGCGGCATGGGCGCCAAGTTTGTGCTTTACCCCATTGCGCCGGGCAAAATACCAGGGACCCTGCTGACCAACTGGGCAATTTCGATCAGGACCGGCGATGCAACCGATCCGCCGCCCAAGGAGAGTTGGTCCCGGCTTGGGCGGATGGATGACGTCGTGCCCTATTCGCGGAGGTTCTCGATTCCCGGCGTCGACGTTGAGGCGTTGGTGCGGGCAACGCCGCAGTGCTGGGAATACCCGATGTGTGACCGCGACCCGCTGCCGCGATGGAGCTTCGGCCGCGTGACGCTGTTGGGCGATGCCGCCCACCCGATGTATCCGGTCGGCTCCAACGGTGCGGCACAGGCGATCTTGGACGCGCGGGTGCTCGCGGATCGGCTGCGGGCCGCGGAGCATCCGATGCAGGCGCTGGCCGACTACGAGGCGGATCGCTTGCCAAAGACGGCTGAAGTGGTGCGGTTGAATCGGTCCGGGGGCCCGGAGCGGGTGATCGACGAGATCGAAAAACTGGCGCCGGCGGGCTTTACCGCCATTGACAATGTCTTGAGCTATGCGCAGCGCGAGGCGATCGTCAAAGGATACTCGGGCAAGGCCGGGTTCACATTGGAACAAGTCAATCGCCCGCGGCTGACGGAAGCCGCACGGTGATCGGTTCGAACCGGATCGGCGCCGCTCGGTTCAGCTTCAGCGCCGCCGCTGGCCGGTGCCTGCGTGGTCGGCGTCATGAAGTGCCGTCATGGCTTTCATTCCAGCAACCTCGCCGATGTGGTCATGCACGCCGCATTGGTGCAGATCATCGAGCGACTGAAACCCAAGGACGCCGCATTGCGGGCGATCGATACGCATGCGGGTGCCGGCGGCTATCGGCAGGATAGGCAGGCCGCGCAACGCACGGGCGCGTGGCGCCGAGGGACCGTGCGCCTGGTTGGAGCTGATGCGATCGCCGTGCCGGCTGCGGCGGCTGCGGTGCGGTCGCTGACCTTTCGGTGGTCGAGGCTGCGGCCCAACCGGGGCACTGTACGGCGGACCCGGCAGCGCACGCGTTGCTCACGCGCTGCTGCGCCGCCAACACCGGCTGGTCGCCAACCCGTTGCAGCCGGACGAGGCCGCCGTGCTGCGTCGGACAATTGGACGCGACAGCCAAGCCATGGCGCTCGCGATCGACGGCTGGGCCGCCCTCAAATCGTTGTTGCCGCCGCCCGAGCGACGCGCCGTCATCCTCTTTGATCCTTGTTTGAGCAACCCGGAGAGCTCGATCGGGCGGTGCAGGGCTCAGCGCAGGCGCTCAAGCGATTCGCCAACGGCATCGATGGGTTCTGGTACCCGATCAAGGACCGGAGCCAGGCGTGGCATTCAAATGTTCGATCGCGGGGCTTGGCCAGCCGGGTTATTGCCTAGATCATCGCGCCTTAAATCGGAACCGCAAAGCCGATTCCGATTAAAGGCAGGTTGCTGTAGCAGGGCCCGCCTGAGCCAAGCTGGGCTGTGCTGGGAGCTGAAGGTTCAGTGGCCCGATGACCACGATCGGCTCAACGGCCGCGATATCATTATCATCAACCCGCCCTATCTCTTTGAACCCACGCTGCAATCCCTGCTGTCGTTGCTTGCCGGACGGCTGGGCGAGCACGGGCCGGGTCAGGCACGCCTACAGGCGCTTTGCGGCCAGACCGGCCAGATGGCGACGCTTGGTCGAACAGCTGCACATGATGTTCCCGATGCGCCGTAAGCTGAAAGGACTTAAAAAACCGCCTGTAGCATCTGAAATCTAAAGATTTTTACATGTTCGTGGCGATGTGCTGCCCAGCGCCATCTGCCCTGGGTTGCAGGGTGGACTTATTTACCTTGCAAGTAGGCGGGTGTTCGCCCATAGTCGCGGGCAGTTCGGGCGGCCTATCGGGCCCGGCGGTGACTACAGAGCCTACTGAGACTACTACGCGACGGCGTTTCAAACTCTCGGAATTTTCTCTCTGTTCTCCGATTTCGGACCAGACTGCCGAACTAGTCCGGCTAGTGAGCTTTAATCAGACCTAGCCATCTGCAATTGTCCCCGCGGGGGATTAGGAGACGTCGAATGCGGCAGACTGGAACTGTCAAGTTCTTCAACCAGACCAAGGGCTTCGGCTTTATCACGCCGGACGAAGGTGGCAAGGATGTGTTTGTGCACGTCACGGCCGTAGAGCGATCGGGAATCGGTGCGCTCGACGAAGGCATGCGCGTATCATTTGATACCGAGCCGGATCGGCGCGGTAAGGGGCCGAAGGCTGTCAACCTGCAACTGGCAGGGGAATAGCTGCGGTCGCTGCTGACCAGCTCGCTGCGCGCTTTTGGCCTCTGTCAACAGGGTTGACACCCAATTGCAACGGGCGCCGACAAAACGGCACGAGCGGCGCACGGACTCGAACAGATGTGTTCCCATATGCAGCCGGTTGGGGCAAACAGCTTCAACTGGCTGTTACGCTATTGGGGACGACGACATGAAAAAGACGACAGGGATCTTCGCCGCTGCGGTTGCTGCGGCCCTTATAGCCAGCACGGGATTGCCAACTACGGCGGCCGCGCAGTGCGTAAAAAAAGCGGGTCAAGGCACGGGCGGCGACGTTTCCAGCGCCAAATTCCAAGCCTATGAAGCCATCCTGCAGGCGACGGACTGGGGCGCCTGGGCGTCTTGGATGATGTCGAGCCAGAAGGTTGGGGTCGCGCCCGGGTACCGCGTCAGCGGACTGCGGTCGCGCTGCAGGCCGGGTGGATTGGGGCAGTCCTGCGTCGTTCAAGCGACTCTATGCAAAAGCTAGAGCAACCTGCTTGCCATCGGGCTCGGAGCGATCCCGATGACAAGCAGAACGTTGCTCGACCTTAAGGGCGATCATCTTTGTGCCTTCACTGGGAACCGGCTGTGCGGTTCCCAGTGAAGGCACGATGGTCTTGGTCTGGAGCGCTATGAGCCGCACGCCACAACGCTGACGGCGAGCTGCGCTGGCTGGCAACCACCTCGATGATCTGTGAGGTGCTCCATTGGGTGAGCACCGACACGCTGGTATTGGGCGCCAGTTTGCGCCATCATTCCCCTTTTCCCAGCCCGTCCAGAATTGCGGTTATGGGGAGGTTCCCAATGCGTATGGCGTGTTGCACAGCCTTGCTCGCCGGGGTGATGAGCTTGGCGATCCCGTCACAGCAGGCCGAGGCCAAGTGCTACCTGGTGACGGCGACCGGCTATGGACTGGGCAAGGACATGGCCAGCGATGTTGCGCGCCAATACCTGCGAGGTAGCCTGTCGCGCAAGCGCTTGCGAGCGCGCGGAAGGATGACGGTCAAGTGTAGCGGGGACGCCCCGTTTAACCAGTGTAAGGCCACGCAGAAGGCGTGCAACTGACCGCGCAGGTCGCCAGGGCTAGAGCAACCTGCCTTTGATCGGGATCGGAACGATCCCGATCAAAGGCAGAAAGTTGCTCTACACTTTAAGGCGCGATGATCTAGGGTATTTCGGCATCGGCTGGAGATATCCCGCTCTCCCGCCCGGCCTCTCCATGACACGATGTTATCGGTGGCCGGGCGGGAGAGCGGCTGATCCGCCTTAAGCAATCATGATCTCGCCTCGGGCGTCACGTCGATTTCGCCAACCCACGGCCGGATGAGCGGCATCAGTCGGTTCGGACCGATGGCCTCGATGATGCCCGGTGCTTCGACACCGGCGTTGAGCGCGCCTGGTCGCACCGGGCAGCTGCTGGCGTGGTCGTCGGGTAACACTGGCCGCGCAATCGCAAAAAGCATCGACCTTGCATTAAAGGTTTAATTCACCTCTCGGTGTATTGTCTGGTACTACGTTTTCTATACTAAACCGGGCAAGGATGCTGCTTATGATGCGTGGATTGGGTTGCCTTTTGGCGGTTGCTGCGCTGGGACTGACGGCCATTTCGATTGAGGTCCGTGCCCAAAGTAGTGGCGTTTCGAACGCTTCCTCAGCAGCCAAGAGCAGCAAGCGCGCGAGGCGTGGTAAGCGGCCGACGCGCGTGCGAGTCTACCCCGGTCGTCGTATCGGCGGCTACTCCTACGGCCGCTCGGATACCTACGGCATTAACGGCGGCCGCCGCATCGGGTTTTGGAACACGCGCCCAAGGCAAACCCCCTTCGGTCCGTTCGACAACGGCTTCTTCTTCGACTCGACCGTCGCCCCGCGCGGTGGTTTTTCCCCTTATCAGAATTAGATCACGTCCGCCCCAGGCAGAGGCACCCTGCCGGCCGCTCCCCCGGCGGGCCAGCGATCACATGGTGGCATTGGGTGGCCACGTGGGCGAGCAGGATGCTTCCAGCCAATCCTGCAACGCTGTCAATGCATGGCCCGAGACCATCGTCGCCTGCGCGGGTGGTCCTGCAGGCCCGCTTGCGGCAAATGTGTCGCCATCATGTTGACAACTGAACGAAATTTAGTCGTTGCGCTATCAGTGCCCTAGGTTTGCCACAGGCTTCCGTCTATGACTCCAGAATCTGGGTGCGCCTGGGATCAGGTTAGCTCGGAGGTTCGTTTGGCCATCGTTCATAACGGTTTCGCGGCAGCGGGACTGCCAGTTTCATTCGATTGAGAGGTTTAGCCTTGCTGCGGCCCAACTGCCGGGGGTAGGCCGGGGCGGCAACGGTGCTTGTTGAGATCGAAAGTCTAAACGCCATAGGGGGATACCCGATGATTCGCGCTCACCTTACGGCCGTCGCCGCCGGCGTCGTCATGCTGGCCTTTGTGGCTGTCGACGCATCGCACGCGGCTTGCACGCGGCTCGCATATTCCGTCAACGACTACGGTAAGGAAGGACCGACCCGCGACGCCAAGAACCTGCTCGAGACCTATATTGCCAAATGGACGTCCGAGCGCGGAATAACGGGCTATCGGATTGGTCCGAAAACCGTGACCTGCAAGCTGTTCTTGGATTTCATTTTGTTCGATGAATATACCTGCAAGGCCAGCGCCAGCGTGTGTTGGCAAGGTCGTCTGCCGCAAGGCCATAGCGCTCAGGTCGAGCCCGACCCGGAGCATATGCAGGCGGCCAGGGCGGGCGGGCGTGGGGCGCCGGCCGCGAGCGATATCGCTACCGGTTCGTTGGCAGCTTCCGCCGCCAAGAAGAACAGCGACTAGATCATCGGCATCGTCCCTTGAGTTGGAGCCAAAGCGGTCCGACTCAAGGCGCGATGATCTAGTCCAACGAACAGCAGGTTGCTCTAGCCAGATCGCGCTCGGCTCGCCTATGCTTTGGTCTTTCAAGACATCTCGTCGAGGAGGACAAAGCCAATGGCCTCAAGTGGTGGCCGCTTGGGCGCGACCGTCGAGCCGGAACTCATCGAGGATCTGGTCGCAGCCAATCGGATTTTGGCCGATCACGGAGTGCTCGACGCCTTTGGTCACGTCAGCATCCGTCATCCCGCCAACCCCAATTGGTACTTGTTGTCTCGGAACTTGGCGCCCCAGTCCGTGACATCTGACGACATTGTGGCCTACGATTTGGAGAGCCAACCGGTCGACCCCAACGCACCACGCGGGTATCTGGAGCGCTACATTCACGGTGAGATCTACAAGGTGCGCCCCGACGTCGGGGCGGTCGTGCACTCGCATTCGCCCTCCGTTGTGCCGTTCGGCGTGACCACCCACAAATTGCGGCCGATCTATCATATGAGCGGGTTTCTGGCGCGTGGCGTACCGGTGTTCGACATCCGCAAAGAAACCGGCAAGATGACCGATATCCTGGTGCGCGAGCCTGGCCAGGGCCGGCATCTGGCGCGGGTCTTGGCGGATATGCCGATGGCGCTGATGCGCGGCCATGGCAACGTGGTGGTGGCCGGCGACGTCAAGGTGGCGACCTATCGGGCCATCTACACCGAGATGAACGCGCGTTTGCAGATGCAGGCGATGACGCTGGGCGGCCCGATCACCTTCTTGGACCCGGAGGAGGGACTGCTGACCGAGGCCACCATCGAAGGCCAGATCCATCGGCCCTGGGACCTGTGGAAGGCCAAGGTATTGGCATAGCAAGGGCCGCCTCCGGCGCGGATGGCCGGCATTGGCTGCCATTCAGGCTGGCGTTGGGGGCAATCCCGGAGCATTTGGAGGATCTGCACATGACTGATTATGTGAGTGGTGACGATCGTGTAGCGCCACATTCAGCCATTCCTGCCCAACAGCTAGACCGGCCGACCCCGTCAACCGGCAACGCGATGTTCGGCAGCGACGTCGTGGCCGATGCCCTGCGTGCTCTTGAGATCCCCTACATCGCATTGACGCCCGGTGCCAGCTTCCGCGGCTTTCACGACAGCCTCGTCAACCACATCGGCAATGCCCGTCCGGCCATGCTGCTGTGCCTGCACGAGGAGCATGCCGTCGCCATCGGGCACGGGTGGGCCAAGGTGACGGGCAAGCCGATCGCCGCGGCGGTGCATTCGAATGTCGGTTTGATGCATGCGACGATGGCGTTTTTTAACGCCTGGTGCGATCGGCTGCCGGTGATCGTGTTCGGCGCCACGGGACCGGTCGATGCGATGCGGCGGCGGCCTTGGATCGACTGGATTCACACCGCGCAGGATCAAGGTGCGCTGGTGCGGCCCTACACCAAATGGGACAACCAGCCCGCGTCACCGGGGGCTGCGCGCGAGGCGGTGTTGCGCGGGGCTTGGCTGGCCCAGACGGCGCCGATGGGGCCGGTCTATATCAACCTTGATGCGGGCATGCAGGAAATGCGGCTCGATGAACCGCTGGCGCCGATCGACGTCGAGCGGTTCCTGCCACCCGTGCAATCGGCGGCGGCGCCGGCACTGCTCGAACAAGCGGCCCAGCTGCTGGCTGCGGCCAAGCGACCCTTGATCATGGCCGGCCGGGTGTCGCGCAGCGAACGCGGCTGGGCGGAACGGCTGAGCTTGGCGGAGCGTCTCGGCGCGGCCGTCATTACCGACCTCAAGCTGGGCGCCGCGTTTCCCACCGATCATCCGTTACACGTGGGCGCGCCCGACATGCGACTGGACGCAGCGGCGTCGGCGGCCGTCAGAGAGGCGGACGTGATCCTCAGCCTTGACTGGGTTGATCTCGGCGGCACGTTCAAGCACGCCACCGGCGCCGACGAGCCCGCGGGCAAGGTGATCCAGGTTTCGCTCGACCATGTCGTGCACAATGGGTGGAGCATGGACCATCATGCCCATCCCGCCGTCGACCTGTTCATCGCCGCCGAGCCCGAGCCGGTCGTGTCAGGATTGTTGGAACGGATCGCTGAGCCGGATGCTCCCAAAGCCGGCTGGGCCGGCGGCCCGACGGCTCAGCCGGAGTTGGTCGGTCCGGCGCCCGGTGAGCCACTGCGTCCGGACCATCTTGCGCTCGGGCTGAAACAGGCGCTGGGGGATCGCGAGGTGTGCTTGATGCACGCATCGCTGTCGTGGAACGGCGCAACTTGGCGCTTCCGCCATCCGTTGGATTACCTCGGATATGACGGCGGCGGCGGCGTCGGCGGAGGACCCGGCATCGTCGTTGGCGCGGCGCTGGCTCTACAGCATAGCGGCGCGCGGCGGCTGCCGCTGGCCGTGCTTGGCGATGGCGACTACTTGATGGGCGTCACGGCGCTGTGGACCGCGGTGCATTACAAAATTCCGCTGTTGGTCGTGATCGCCAACAACATCTCCTACAATAACGACGTTGAGCACCAAGAGCGGGTCGCCTACATGCGCGATCGGCCGGCCGAGAACAAGTGGATCGGTCAGTTCATCAACGAGCCAGAGGTCGATCTGGTGCAGATGGCGCGGGCGCAGGGTGCCACCGCGTTTGACCAGTGCCGGGACTTGGACGCGCTGCAGCGGGCCGTTCGGGAAGCGGTTGCGGTGGTGGATAACGGAGGCGTGGCGTTGGTGGACGTGCGCATCGAGCAGATCTCCCGGGTTGATGCGGCCAAGATGAAGGCCGGCTCGGATCGGTGAAGGCGACGGTTCCATACCGTATGCGGTGCAAGGAGACGACAGGTGGACAATTTGCCGGGCCTCGTGGATTTTCATTGCCATCACGTGCCGGTCGGCTTTGAGATCACTAGCGCTGCGACGGCAGCCCCGTCGCAACGGGCGCGTTGGGCCGAGACCAGCCGTGTGATGAGCGATGAGAGGCAATTGCTGCGGGCGATCGAGGACGGCGACCTGGCGGCGCGCGTGGTCAATGCTCCGGCGGCGATGATTGCCAACGCCGACGGTTGGGTGGCGCCGGACACCATCCGGGCGCTCAATGATGCCGTGGCCGCACTCGCCGCCCGCCACCCCGGCCGCATCATCGGGTTGGCAACCGTCGATGCCTATGATGGCGATCGCGCCGCGCGCGAATTGGAGCGCGCGATTGGCGGGTTGGGGCTGAAAGGGGCTTTCGTCGATTGCGCGCGAGGTGAGCTTTTGCTCGATGCGCCGCAGGCGCGTCCCGTGTTGGAGGTCGCCGCCCGCATGCGCGTGCCGGTGTTTGCGCATCCGGTCAACCCGCAGCCGCTCAGCGGGCAGCTTGAACCTTACGGTCGACTGGGCACGCTGTTGGCGCGCGGCACGGCGAATGCTGCAGCGCTGGTGGCGCTGGTGGAAGGCGGCGTGTTTTCGCAGCTGGCGGAGTTACGGGTGGTGGTGACGGCGTTGGCGTTCGGCGGATTGGCTCTGGCGGACGGGTATTCGCATTTCAGTCGGCTGACCGGTGGGACCCGCGAAGTTCTGCGCCGGCACGTTTATATCGATACCATGGGCTTTCAAGCCGCACAGATCCGTGCCTCGGTCGAAATCGTCGGCGCCGATCACGTCCTCATCGGGAGCGATTGGCCGATCGTCAGCGTCGGTCCGATCAAGCAGACGGCCCAGCAGGCGATGACCGCGGCCGGTTTGACGCGCGAACAACAAAAGCAGGTGGCGGGAGCCAATGCCCTGCGCCTGCTCGGCGTCGATCCGGCCTGTGGTCCGGCGTGAGCGGCGGCGGTGACACGGGATGGCTCCAGCTAGATCATCGCGCCTTTAATCGGAACCGCAAAGCCGGTTCCGATTAAAGGCAGGTTGCTCTAAGGCCAGCACGCATTAGACCGAGAAGCGGGTCGGCATCGTCCACGACATCAACCAGCTGTAGCTCTGATCGAGCCAGGCGAAAAAGCCCGCGCGTTCGGCCAAACCAATCGGTCGTGTGCGCTCAAAGACGATCTGCGCCAAACGGTCATCGTCGCTTTCGATGCCGCGCAGGCGCGCGTAGGTGGCGACCGTGTGAAAGTCACGCCGCCATAGAGCAGCCACGAAGGCCAGCGGCCCGAACATATCCTTTTGGAACACGACGGCATCGTGGCCGCCGACTCGTTCGGTTTGGCGCTGGAACATCTCGTAGTAGGCGCTCCAGTGGCGGCCCGGGTGAATGTGGTGCTCGACGTGATAGTCGTTGCCGAGGTTGCCGTGCTCGGGACCCGCGAAGTTGACCGTGCATCCATGCGCCTCGTGGGGTGCGTCGGGGTCAACGAGACCATGCTGCCAGAAGGCGACCATCGACTGCACATTGCCGCCGACGAAGCGGGTGATGAAGACGACCGCCGCCGCGATCGGGTTGAACCAGGTCAAGATCAGCAGCAGCGCCCACCAGATGGCGAGGCCGTGCACCAATTCGCGGATCGGGCGGGTTTTGCCCTTGGCCCGCAGATAGCGGTAGATCGGGACGCCAAACACCAGGTGCACGCCTTGCGTGAACGCATGCCGGCTGAAATCGGTGAAACTGGCGCGATCGTAGGGCTCGGTGGTTTGTGAATCGAGCGGTCCATTGCCCTCAGCGTGATGCACATAGACGTGTTGGGCGCGATAGTAGCCGGGGACGCGGGCGACCAGAATGGTTAGCACGTATTCGAAGTAAGCTTGTAACGCGGCCAACACTCGCTTGATGCGCGGTGCGGCGCCAATCCGCGGCTGAAACACCCGAGTGTGAACGTTGGTGTGGTCGATCAACTCGGAGGGGAACTGCGCCAACAACAAGGCGACGGTGTAGGTGGTGATCACGTAGTAATTGACGGTCGAAGGGATCACCAACAGCACGGTCAGAGGAATGAGCGCGATCGAATTGGCGACCCAGATGCGGGTGAAGATGGCGTCGATGGGATGGTGGAGATGCTGGGAGATCCAGCGCTCTAGCGGCCGGGTGGCGATCGATCGTTTCAGGCCATCGAAGGTCTCGGGATAATCGGTATAGATCAGATAGCTGCGGGCAAACACGCCGACCGCCAGCCACAGCAAGATTTCGCAGCCGATCTCGACGGGATCGGTGTAATTCGGCCAGAAGCCGGAGAACACTTGCGTGATGGCGGCGATCACCGACACGGCGCCGAGCAGCCAAGCGAGCGGAGCGCGTTCGATCAAGGAGCGGGGCAGCACCTTAGCCAGTATCGCGCCGGCTCCCGCGGAGATCCAATAAAGGGAAAAGCACACCACCATGAAGTAGGTGGACAAGGTCGCGGTAAATACCTCATAGGGCACGCTTTTCAGCGAGCGCCCGGCCGGCTTCGCCTGCACCGGTAGGGTGTATGTCGTGGCTTGGGACAACGTACCTGCTCCACGCTCCTTATCTCGGCAATTGACGACGATTCATTTGACAGTCAAGTCGATGCGCCAAAAAACCGCGAATCGCAGTTTCATGAGGAACTTGGATAGGATGTCGCGGCAAAAACCGGCCAGTTTCCACAACTTAAAGGTAAATATTCAGGTGATTTCGCGCAAGCGGAGCGATCACCGCGCGCGTTCTATCGCTTCGGATATCAGACGCTTGGCCGTCGCAGCGTCGCCCCACCCTTTGATCTCGACCCACTTGTCCGGCTCCAGGTCCTTGTAGTGCGCGAAAAAGTGCTGCACCTGCTCAAGCGTGATCGCAGGCAGGTCGTCATAATTGTGCACATCCTCATAGCGGCGGGTCAGTCGGGGCGCCGGGACCGCCAGCACCTTCTCGTCACCGCCGCCGTCATCTTCCATCAGCAGCACGCCGATCGGACGCACGTTGATAACCGCCCCGGGCACGATCGGCCGGGTGTTGGCGACCAACACGTCGATCGGATCGCCGTCCTGTGACAAGGTATGCGGTACGAAGCCATAGTTTCCCGGGTAGCGCATCGGTGTGTAAAGGAACCGATCGACGACCAACGTGCCGGCGGCTTTATCCATCTCGTACTTGATGGGCTCTCCACCGATCGCGACTTCGATCACCACGTTGACGTCGTTAGGCGGATCGATGCCGATGGCTATGGCGTCCAATCTCATCGGGGGTCTCTCGCGGGCCGCTAAGGATCCAGCTGTGCGCCTCGCAGCTGCGGCATGGGTCTGCAAGGGCTGCCTGAGCTCTACGATATGGCCGCTTAGATGTTGGCCGCTACGATCGGCGCCGCCTGGTCTCCGTCAAAACCAGATAGAGCGAGGCGGAAACGATCAGGCTCATACCGGCGAAGCTCCACGGGCCGGGCAGCTCACCGAAGATCAGGTAGGCCAACAGCGCTGAATAAACAATGCGGAAATAGTCCAATGGCACCAGCGCGGTCGCCTCGCCCAAGGTGAAGCCGTGGGTGATCAGGCTTTGGCCGACAATGCCCAAAAAGCCGATCACCACCAGCACAACCAGCTCCGGCATCGTCGGATCGATCCAGACCCAAAGCGCAACGGGCAGCGCGAACACGGTGTTCCAAAACGCATAGTAGAACATGATGATGCGGGTTGGCTCGGTGGTTGCCAGCCGTTTGATCCAGATCACCACCAGGCCGCCGGCCAGCGCCCCTAACGCGCCGATCAGTGCGCCGGGCTCAAAGCCTGCCGTAAACGGGCGCGTGTATAGGATGATGCCGAGGAAGCCGACCAGCGCGATCGCAATCCGCCGCCAGCTCGCGCGTTCGCCCAGTAGCAAAAATGCCAATGGAATCATGAATAAAGGCCGCGAAAACTGCAACGTCATTGCATCGGCAAGCAAGAGGTGCGTGATGGTCCAGAAGAAGCACGCGTTGCCCAAGGCACCGGTCGACCCGCGTAGCAAATGCATCAGCGGCCGCTTGGTTCTCAATGGCTCGAACGGGTTCGATGCGAACAAGGGGATGACAAAGAGAAAACCGATGAAGGAGCGGAAAAACAGAATCTCGAAGCTCGGTAGCCTTGCCCCGAGCTGCTTGACCAAGACGGCCATCACGACCAACGCCAACGCGCCACTCGACACCAAGACAGCGCCACGCGATTGAGCCGGCAACGACTGCCAAGCCGCACGGGCGCCCTGGATCAGCCGCGTGCCGGCGCCGCCGGGATTGCTCACCGATGGTTGCCGCTATTGGTCGTGGCGACAAAATCCGGGTCGGCTTGATGCCGGCGCTCGAATTTCAGGAAATCGTAGTAACCGCATCTGGGTTCGCCGGGAAACGCACGGCAGGTCTCGGGTCGCACGGCGTAGATCGAGCAGTGGCGTGCCTCGGTATCGAAAAACCGGCAGATTCGGCCGAAGTAGGGGTCTTGTTTGCGGCGCATGATGCAGTCGTGGCCGTGCGCCCGCTTGGTGAAGCGGGTCTTGACCTGCGCGGGCGTGATATCGAAGTGCTTGGCGAGCCGTTTCAGGTCGCGCTGTTTGAGCTCAATGACCGGATAGGAACAACAGTAACCAGGACATTTCAGGCAATCGTACTTGGCTGTCGTCACGGTATCTTTACCTCGCGGCCGGCTTCCAGGTGGAGGGTGCTGCGCCGCAGTCGATAAGGGGCTGCGGCGGTCTTGGCAACGCCTGAAAGCCGATCAGAAGCGGGATAGGGACAAGACTTGGATCACAGCAGATGAGGCAATTGCGACAAAATCGTCAGACTCCGGCGTAAAGCAGCAACATCGTCGTGCGTCCGCCACACTTTCTCCGTTATGGTTTGGCGCCTTTGCCTCGATGGTGTGATCGCATGGCGCGTGAGGGGTGGACGATCCATGATAGATGATTCGCGTGCGGGTCCTGACGCGGAAACGCCGGTGAACCCGTATAGCCTGCTCGAGGCCGTGAACAATTCGAGTGACAGGACCCATACGGCTTGGTTGATCTTTCTGGCGATCAACGCCTATCTGGTGATCGCTGTCGCCGGCGTTACCCACAGAGATCTGCTGCTGGAGACCCCGGTCAATCTTCCGATCATGCAGGTGCAGATCCAGCAGGCGCAGTTCTTTCAATTCGCCCCCATCATCCTGGTCCTGTTTCACGTGGGCGTCGTCTCGCAACTCGTGCTGCTGGCCCGCAAGACCCTCGAATTCGATTATGCCGTGCGATCGTTGGAGATCGGCCGCAAGCGCAATCACCCCTTGCGCCTGGAATTGCACAATTTCTATTTCGTCCAGGCGATCGCCGGACCGCAACGCAGCTTCGTCATGAGCGCATTCTTACACGCCATGACGTGGATGACGCTGGTTGCACTGCCAGTAATCTTGTTGTTGTTTATCCAAATCAGCTTTCTTCCCTACCATGACATCCAGATTACTTGGATTCACCGGATTTGCCTGGTCATCGACATCGCAATGCTGGTCTTGATCGGCATTTTCTTGTTGCGAGCGGAGACCTCATTCTTCTCCGCCTTGTGGCGGACCACCGTCTCAAACCCGATCTCTTTCCTGGTGACCTTCGTGGTGTTGGCGGTGGTCGCCTTCTTCTCATTTTTTGTGGCGACGATCCCCGGTGAGATGCTCGATCGCGTGGCGCACGCGTTGAACCGGCAGATCAACATAGGGGCCGTCAGCGGTCAGGATCAACGCGCAAACTCCGGCTTTATTCCCCTGCCGTTCCTGGCCAGCACGGCAGACGGGGCCCTGCTCGGTCGGTTCCATCGCAATTTGATGGTGCGCGACGCGCTGGATTTGCTCGACAAGACGACAATCACCGATGACAAGACCTCGGTTAGCCTGCGTGGTCGTGATTTGCGATTTGCCCGGCTGGATCGATCCGATCTGAGCCGAGCGGACCTGACCGGCGCCAACCTGGACGGTGCGAGTTTGGTTGGGACCATCCTCAATGGCGCGAAACTTCAGTGCGTCGAGTTTGGCAAATTGATCTTGCATGGCAGACAGCACGCGCGTTGCGCCAGAGCCAACCACGCCGACCTGACGGCGGCGCAACTCGTCGGCGCCAAAATGGCTGGCATTGAATTGGTCCAGTCCAAGCTCAAAGAAGCCAAGATGATGGGCGCCGATTTAAGCTCTGCCCGCGCGATCGGTGCGGATTTTTCAGCGTCCAATCTGAGCCGGTCCAACCTCACCGACATCGAACTGCAGGCGGCCAACCTCGACGGTGCCTTCATGGAGGGTGCCAATCTGCGCGGTGCCCTATTGCATGGGGCGGACCTCTCCAGCGCGGTGATGACAGCGGCGATCGTAGCCCATGCCCAGCTTTACGGTGCGAAGTTGCAGCACGCCGAGCTGGATGCCGCGGATCTGAAGTATGCCCAGCTGCAGCAGGCCGACATGAAACAGGCCGACGTCCGCGCCGCCGATTTGCGGTGGGCCAACGTGTGGCAAACCGTGCCACCTCGGCGCGAAAGCCTGGTTCTTGTGGACATGGCTTCGCTGCAACTGACGCCGCCCACGGCCGAGCAGACAAAAACCATTCAGGCCGCGCTGGACCACATGAGCGCAGGCAAGGACCGACAACGCGTTTCTGAGCGGGTCTCACCCCTCTTCCAATCGAGCGAGAGCGCCAAATGGCAGGCCGATCCCGAGCGCCAGGTCTGGCAATCGTACCTGATCATCGCGCAGTCTGCAGAACTCGAGATGTATGGACACGATCTCACCCAGCATCTGACCAAGCTGATGTGTAAGGCGCAATATGGTGACGGGTCGGTGGCCACCGGTGTGGCCCGTCGCGCGCTGGGCGATCAGTTCCGCGGCGATCTGTCGGCGATCGCGCAAATCTTGCGCGATAAGGCGACTTGCCCACCAGGCCAACGGGTGCCAGCGGAGTTGTTGCAACAGCTTGCCGTCGCCATTGATCTGTCGCCAACACCGTGATCTTGGCGGGGATCGACACGCAATGGAGGGGCCATGCCGGCTTATGTGGTTGCGGACATTGAGGTCAAGGACGCCGCAGGTTACGACGCCTATAAGCGCGGTGTGGCGGCGACAGTGGAGCAGTACGGCGGCCGCTTTTTGGTGAGGGGCGGGGAAGCGACGCCGCTGGAAGGCGATTGGGCTCCGTCGCGGCTGGTGATCATCGAGTTTCCGACCATGGAGGCGTTGCGTGGCTGGTATCGCTCGCCCGCGTATGCGCCGCTGCTCAAGCTCCGGATGGCGGCCTCCGACGGTCGGTTGATCGCTGTCGAGGGGCTGTGACCTCGGCTGCATGGTGTGGCTGCCGTCGCCTCCTCGGGCCACGATGGTTGGCTGATAGAGCCGTGCCTCACCGGGCTCACCGTTGACCGAGTCGGGCCGGCGTCGGCGGTGTTGGATTTGACCCGGCCGATTGCCGCACCGCTGATTGCGACGGGTCGCGTTAACATCGGTCGATTGACACGGCACGGACCACGTGCCATATGAGAACAAATTTAGAACATTATGTTGCTTTAGGCCCTGCCATGGCGGTCGCGGGCGCGTGGAGCCAGAGCTGCTTGGCACCAGGTCATGTCGGTCTTGGGCGGCATGGCCATGCCGGCCCGCGCCCCCAATCCAGCGACCCACGACATCGGGCCGGGCGGCCGGGTCGGGGAGCGGGAAGGTTCAAGCGAACACTGGAACGCGCTAAAATGGTGGAGAACGGCAACTCGAGCCGGTTTATCGTGCGCCGCCAAGCTAGGCTGATGCAACCTGAGTCGAATCCATGACGGCCGCGGCGGTAGGGTGCGGAGATCCAACCGCGGTCGCGCGGGGCGAGGCGGCGTTCGACGGTGCGTTGTCTTCGTGCGGGTCGGGACCGGCGGCGGTACCGTTTGAGCGAAGAGGAGCAAGGCAGTATGGCTGGTTCTGTCAATAAGGTGATCTTGGTGGGCAACCTTGGAAGGGACCCGGAGATCAGGCGGACCCAAGATGGGCGACCGATCGCCAACCTCAACATCGCGACCAGCGAGAGTTGGCGTGATCGCAACACGGGCGAGCGGCGCGAGAAAACCGAGTGGCACCGCGTCGTGATCTTCAACGAGGGCCTCTGCAAACTGGTGGAGCAATACCTGCGCAAGGGCGCCAAGGTTTACATCGAAGGCCAGTTGCAGACCCGCAAGTGGCAAGACCAGCAGGGCCAGGATCGCTATTCGACGGAAGTGGTGCTACAGGGTTTCAATGCGAGTTTGACGATGCTCGATGGACGCGCTGGCGGCCCAAGCCTGGCTGACGACGGACAATCCGAGTATGGTGGCTCCTCCTCCGGCGCCCCCGGCAATTATGGAGGGGAGCCCACGCGCGGACCGGCCGGCGGCGGCAAGGGCGTCGATCAGCCGTTGGACGATGAAATCCCGTTTTGAGCCTCGGTCGTCCAGGGTGTCACCGAGCTGAGGCGCTCCCGGCTCCCGGAATGCAGCACGATGGCTGCCCGCGTTGGCGCCCGGGCCAAGCCTACGCCTCAGGTCAGGCTATGATGGGCGCGGATGGCGCGCGCCTGCGCGGGGAGGGTCGATCATACCCGCCTGTGGCGGATCGGCCGTGCCAGCCCGCTTTGAAACACTTTAGCTTGCGCGTCCGAATTCACCACTTCTGATTGTGAATTGGATCATTGTCCCTTAAATTGGAACCGCAACGCCGGTTGCCCTAGATCATCGCGCCTTAAATCGGAACCGGCTTTGCGGTTCCGATTAAAGGCAGGTTGCTCTAGCATGCCCCAGCGCACCATTTGACCAGCAGAGTTGTTGGTGCAATCTGCTAAGGGTGCATATCTGCCGACCGTAATTGGAAGATCTCGGTAGCTTGTCCAGCCCGTGTTCTCTCGATAGTTTGGCCAAAAAATAAGGACGCTATCGGAGAGGAATCGCATGTGGATCATTGTGCGCACGCGCAAACAGAAGAACAGCTTTCTGACCAGTACTGGCGAATGGTCGCCAGACCGCAAACAGGCCGAGACCTTCGATCACTTTGATTTTGCTGTAAATTGTCGCGATCAAATGGTGATTCCACGCGAGCGGCGCGGAGTGGGTATCGTTAAGGTTGAATAGCGTCCAGACCTTGCAGTACCAAGCCTTGTAGTAGCTATGAATTAAACAGCCGCTCAGAACGGGCCGCGCTCGTTTGAGGACGGCGTCACCAACGCTGCCGATGATACGGATGCCGTCGACACGGCCACACCAGTTGGCGCGGAGCGGCGGCGCCGGGTCGAGCGCTCATTCTGCAACACCGCATGCTGCGGCACGACGGCATCTTCGGCTGATCGGTAAGCCGGCACTTGTTGAGGACCCTGTCGTTCCAGCTGACGACGGTCCGTGCGCAGGTCTGGGCGCTGCTGCGCGGAAACGAGTCGCGGCGTTCGTCCGTGGTGGCGAACGGCAGCACCTTACCGGTGTCATGGGCCATCGCTGAGAGTGCCCGCCGCAGGCAGCACCGCCTCACCGGCTTGACGACGCAGCCGCTGCATTGCCAATCGCGTTCGCGCCGCCCTGGGTCGGCGCTGCGCCATTGACGATCAAACTGTACCCGACACCGCAGCGTCGGGCCGGCGCTCGACCTAGAGCAACCTGCCTTTAATCGAAATCGGAACGATCCCGATTAAAGGCAGAAAGTTGCTCTCCACTTTAACAGCGATCATCTTTGCGCCTTAGATGGGAACCGGCTTTGCGGTTCCGATTTAAGGCGCGATGATCTAGACGTTTCCGTGTGGGCTGGCACGGCAATTCCGCCTAAGGCGGAAATGCTCTAAGGTCAGCTCAAGCGGTGGGGTCGGCGGTGACGTCATGCCGCTGACCATCGATGCTGGCCAGCGTCACCCGCCCAAGTTGGAAAGTTGATCGATCGTCGAGGTTGGCGGATGTGCGGCGGGTTCCGTCACCGTTGAGCAGCTCGTCGGGCGCGCACGGCTGTCGCAGGACAGTGCCGACTGCAAGGGCAGCATCACATACTCCAATTCGAGGACTGCGTCATGAGCGACACGCACACCTTTCATGCCCACGTCTATTTCGATGCCGACACCATCGAACAGGCGCGTCAACTGTGCATGGATTGCCGCGATAAATTCGGAATTGCGATGGGGCGCGTGCATGAGCGACCGGTCGGGCCGCACCCAGATTGGAGCTGCCAGCTGACGATCGAGGCGCCGCAGCTGGGCGACGTGTTGTTCTGGCTGGCCGTCAATCGAAAAGGTCTGGTGATCTTCACCCATCCCAATACCGGCAAAGCGCTGCAGGATCATCGCGATCACGCGATTTGGATGGGAGCGATTCGACCCTTGAAGCTCGACCAATTCGAGCCAGACGAGGCATGAGACATCGCCCACTGTCGGGTGCCGCGCCGAACGCGCCTGCCGTGTCATGCGGCCCAGTGCTCGGCGGTGAAAGACGGCAGACCTGCGTGTGCCGGATCTGTGATCGGGGGCGATCACCGCCCATGATCGCCGCCCATGATCGCCGCCCATGATCGCCAGCAGCGGTCGAGCTGCGCTTGCACCTGAGCTCCACGGCGTCCTGATCGGCCCGTCGTTCGCAGAAGCGATAGAGCAACCCGCTTTTCATCGGGCTTGAAACGGTCCCGATGAAAAGCAGAAAGGTTCTCACCACTTTGCGACCCATCATCTTCGTGCCTTAAATGGTGACCGGCGTTGCAGTTCCCATTTGAGGCACGATGATCTAGCGTTAGACCCTGCCCGCTTCAGGCGGATCGGCCTTGCCGGCCCGCCCCCCAGCCTTCCACCCACTGGCACGAGGCAGCAGGGCCGGGTCGTGGAGCAGAATGGATCCGGCCCCACTGAACGAGTTTGCAAGTGTGTCCGCTGGCCGTGCGCAGGCGTTAGCGGCGCCGCCGGCGGCTGCGATTGGCCGACACGCGCTTGCGCGAGGCCTTCTTTTTGACCCTGCGCTTCCAGCGCGGGTTACCACAAACGTGGGTGCGGGTCTTGCGCGAGAGGTCGGTTGCCGGCACCAGGGCGACCGGGCTCATCGACAACGCCGCCAACTTCGGCGCCTGAAACAATTCCTTCCACGCAAAAACCTCGAAGCCATGCTCGATCAGGGCTGTGGCTCGGCGTGTGCGGATGGCACCACTGAGTTCGCCCAGCACGACGGCGATGATCTTTCGGCCCTCTCGGGTTGCGGAGACGATAATATTGTAGCCGGAGCCGCACGTGAAGCCGGTTTTGAGACCGTCCGCTCCCGGCAGGGATTTGAGGATCGCATTGTGCGAATAGAAGGTGCCGCGGTGAATCCTAAACGACGGTGCTGAGAAGATCTCGGCCTGCTCGGGAAAGTCCTTGAGGATCGCGGTCGCCAATAGGCCCATGTCGCGGGCGGTGGTCACCTGCTTGGGATTGGGCAGTCCGTGCGGGTTCTCAAAATGGGTCCGAGTCATGCCCAGGCGCTGGGCCTTCCGGTTCATCAGCTCGGCAAAACCGCGTTCGGTGCCGCCAATGAACTCAGCCAGCGCCATCGCAAAATCGTTGGCCGATCGCGCGATCAGACCGCGAACGGCCTGGTCGACGTTGAGCCGAATGCCTTTGCGCAAACCGATGCGCGTCGCCGGTTGGGCTCGTGCGTTTTTTGATAGGGGAACCTCTGAGATCCATGTCAGCTTACCGCTTTTGACGGTCTCGAACGTCAAGTAGGCGGTCATCAGCTTGGTCAGGGAAGCTGGGTACCAGATCTGGTCAGGGTCTTCAGCATAAAGAACGCGGCCGCTCTGATAGTCGAGCACCAGCGCCGGTCCAGCCTCGGCGCCATTGTCGAGACCAGCGGCGACGACCGCGGTCACCGCCAACAGCACCGTCCGCAGCCAACCGCAGGCCCCCCACCCCATCATCATCGCATTCTGCCGCCGCTCCAAATCACCTCATATTAAACCGTATTCAACAGGTGGACCTATGGCTTAAAAGCCACAGCTAGTGTCAAACTTCATCGCGCCATGAGGTGAGCGGCTGTTCGTTTAAGTCTATGAGAAAGCATCCCATCTGGTGCGGAATGGGGCTGGCGTCGCCATACCCTCTTGCCGGTTGATGCGCCAATGTCTAGAGCAGTATCCGATCGGTCGCGACCGGCTTCAGCGATCGACCGATTGGATGGACCCGCTCTAGCGCTTTAATTCTCGTGCATCATCCGACCGATGAAACGCCAACGCTTCACCGGTCTGATGATGCCTTGATGCTGGCGGCGACGGGTCCGAGCGAAAGACGCCCCGATGGTCCCACTGCTGCAATTCATCGACTACGTCCTCGGTCTTTACATGATCGTCGTCATCGCCTGGGTCATCATGTCATGGCTGGTGGCGTTCGATGTGATCAACCTGCGCCAGACCTTCGTTCGCGCGTTGTGGGACGCGTTCGGCGCGATGACGGAACCGTTTTTGAAGCCGATCCGACGCTTCATGCCGGATTTGCGCGGTCTTGACCTGTCCCCCGTCATCCTCCTGCTGGCCGTGATCTTTCTTCGCGACGTGGTGATCCACGGCTGGTTGATTCCCATCTTCCGGTGACACCTACCGCTCGGTCGGCGACCGCGGGGGCGACCGCGCCGGTCGTAGCGCGACAAACTGTCATGCGCACGGCCTGCCGACTGGATTCGGCGGGCCTCAAGTGCCGAAGGCGCGGCAGACTTTGAACACGTATCTGGTGCGGCGCCGGCAGCAGACCCACAATTTTCGCCGTGCTGGTTTTTGGCGTCCCTGCAGGTGAGGAGTCTGGCTTGACGTGCGCGCGTTGCCGGGCTCTGTTGACCCGCCCCAAGAGGATGAAGCCATGCAGTTCGGTCTGTTCAATAGCGCCCAATCGCTACGAGATAACAATCCGGCGAATGCGGCCCGCGGCTTTTTTGACTATGTCGAGGCCAACGTTGAGGCGGAGGCGCTCGGCTATCATGCCAGCTTCCTCGTCGAGCACCATTTCACCGGGCTGGGTCAAGTGTCCGCGTCGCTTGATCTACAATCCTGGGTCGCGGCGCGCACGACGACGTTGCGGATTGGGACCGCCGTCATCGTCTTGCCCTGGCACAACCCAGTGCTGCTGGCAGAGCAGGCCGCAACGCTGGATTTGATGTCGAAAGGTCGGCTCGATCTCGGCATCGGGAAAGGCTATCGGCATAACGAGTTCAAAGGATTCCGCATGCCGATGGAGGAGGCGGAACCGCGCTTCGATGAAGCGCGTGAGCTGATGATCAAGGCCTGGACGTCGGACCAGCGGTTCTCCCACCAGGGTCGGTTCTGGAGCTATGACGATATCATCGTCGAGCCGCAGCCCTGGCAGCGACCGCACCCACCGCTGTGGATTGCGGCCGGCAATCCGAATTCGATCGCCAAGGTAGCGCGGCTCGGATGCAACCTGCTGCTCGACCAATTCGCCGCCCCGCAATTGGTCGGCGAGCGCATCGCCCATTACCAGGCGGAGCTGGAAGCCACCGGCCACAGCTTTGACGCCACAAGGGTCGCATTGGCGCGCAACGTGTTCATCGCTGAGAGCCAAACCGAGTTGGAGGATGCCAGACAGCGGCAGAAGAAAGCGCACGCTCATATGGTTGCGTTGTCAAAGCGTCCGGATGGCAACAATCGCTCGCATATTATGGCCTACGCCGGTGATCCTGGGGCGACGGAGGCGCACGCGCTATACGGAACGCCTGATCAGGTGGTCGAGATGTTGGACGATCTCCATGCCGTCGGCGTGCGCTATATTCTGCTCAACGGCGGCGCGCAGATGCCGATCACGATCAGGCGCTTTGCACAGCACGTAATGCCGGCGCTCTCCAGCCGCGACGCGCCGGCGCCGGCGCTTTCAAGCCCGGCGTGATCGTCCGAGCTATGGCGTTTCAGCCTTCGCTGATACCATCCCGCTCCCCGTTCCTCTACTCGCCACCCAGAACATCATGCCGTTGGGTGGCCCAGTGGAGGTATGGGGTGGAGGTATGGGGTGGAGGTATGGGGTGGAGGTATGGGGTGGAGGTATGGGGTGGAGGTATGGGGTGGAGGTATGGGGTGGAGGTATGGGGTGGAGGTATGGGGTGGAGGAACCGGGCGGGGAGCGGGCCGGCACGGGCGATTCCGCCTTTAGCGGACATGATGGAGAGCGGCAGCCGTCACGCCGTGTCGGTCACGGCCCGATCTCGAAAGTGCGGGATCACGGTCTCGCCGAACAAGCGCACCGAAGCCTCCGCGTCTTCGAAGCTCATATCGTTGAAACAGACCTGCATCGAGACCTCGTCGCAGCCACCATAATCGTGGTCGAATTGGTGCAGCTGCTCAATGATCTCGGCGGGGGTTCCGACAAACGCCGCGTTGTGCGCCAGCTGACTGTCGAACGTCTCGGCGGCGATCTTTTCGCGCATCATATCATAGCCCGCATAGTTCTGCGAAAGCTCGCCCCGCGCGTAATCGGACATGGCATCGTAAATGGATCGGAAGTGCCGTTCGATTGGACCCTTCGCCAGGCGCCGGGCCTGTTGCCCGTCCCGGTGACAAAACATGAAGACGGCGAGCATGATCTTCGGCTTGCCGGCGTGACCGGCGGAGCGCCAGGCCTCGCGGTAGATGCCGACCAGCTGCGCGGGGTCAGAGCCAACGCCAGGAATCGCCATCACCCAGTGACCCAGCCGGCCGGCGCGCTCGAACGATTGCGGTGTGGCAACCGCGGCGACATAGAAATTGGGTCGCGGCTTCTGCGTCGGCCGCGGCAGCGACGTCACGTTCTCAAAACTATGGAACTCGCCCCGCGATGAGACATTCTCCTGCTCCAGCAGCAGGGTGACCTGCGCCAGGCCTTCTTCGAAGCGGGCAACGCTCTCGTCCATGCTAATGCCGAAATGGCGAAACTCGAAGGGTAGGAACGCGCGGGCGAAACCAACGTCAAGGCGTCCGCCGCACAGGGCATCGAGCATGGCGATTTCGCCGGCGAGCTTCAGCGGATGATTGAACACCGGCAGTACTGCTCCGGTCACCATCCGCGCGGTTTTGGTTCGCTGCGCGGCCGCCGACAGGAACAGCATCGGGTTCGGGCTGTAGCCGCCCCAAGGGTGGAAGTAGTGCTCAACGATCCGAACCGTCGAATAGCCGAAGGGATCGCACAGCTCGACCAGCGTTAGGGCCTCATCGAAGTAGCGCTGAGCGGGCTTTTGCTCCGGCCGAACGTCGGGGAAAAACTGCATCCCAAACTGCATGTTCATCCTCGCGGACGCGCCTTGTCGCCGGCGGTCAACAACATCTTAAGACCGGTACAGTGTACCACTATGTCTCATTAATCAGTCAACTGGCTGTCAGACACGCAAGATGTGTCGGCTGCCCGTGACGCGTGAACAGGTGTTGTCCCGGATGGCCTTGACGCAGCGGTACGATGGGCCCGGCATCTATGCACGGGGCTGCGCAAGGCCAGCGCAAGACAGGCTTGGCCTGGGCGGGACGAAGCAAAACTGATCGCAGCTGTCGAGCCGGCGGTGAGCCATGGACCATGGACCGTGAACCGTGAACCGTGGGCGGTGGACCTTAAACGATGCCGGCTAACCTTGATGCAGCACCAGCTGTGGGAACGGGATCGTCCAACCGTTGACGTTGCAGGCCTCCACCGTGAGCCGGGCGATTTCCCGCTCCACTTCCTCGTACAAATGCGCGACCTCACCGACCAGGTCCGCTTCGACCTCATAGTCGATCGACGAGGTGCCGGCGCGCAACAGCTCGACCTGGACCTTGACGATGGCTTCGGCGGGCACGAAGCGGGCCAGGCCGGCCTGCACATACGCGCGCAGCCGTTGCGGCAGCTGCTCGGTGGCGATCGCTTGGTGACGGTAATCGACGCCAAACACAATTTCGACCCGGAAGCCGTTGGAGAGGTTGCGTGGTGCCTGCTCCAAAAAGTCGGAGGTGGGATAGGTCACCCACGCACCGCCAAGCTCGATGATTTGCACCAGCTCCGGCGTTTGCACGGCGACGCGGCCTAGCTTGCCGTCGCTCAACTGCACCCAATCGCCCTTGCGGGTCGGAAACCAGGCTTCCTCGACGCCGGCCGGACGCGAGTGCAATCCGGCCAGCTCTCGCACGGGTATCGTGAAACTACCCCCTTCCAGGTCGGGATTGATCAGGTCCGTGTAGTAGCCGAGGTTGGCGACCCGCCAAGGCACGCCGTTCAGCTTGACGCGCTCGCCCTCCTGCACGGCGCCGAGGTTCAAAAGCAGGGTGGTCTGCTCCACGAGCGTCGGGATCATCTTCAACCCGATCCAAGCCAGCGCGACCGAAAATACGGCGACGACGGCGAGCAACAACCAGTCGTTGCGCATATTGAGCACGACCAGCATCGCCAACACGGCGACAATGATCGTCGCCAGATGATAGATCAGGCTGACTAGGCGGGTCACGAATGAGCGGTCGATGCCCTGACGTCGGCGGATCGCCTCCAGCAACCGTGCCAACAGGCGCATGATGATGAAAACGCCGGCGAAGGCGGCCAGCGCAAGCAGCAAATTGGTCCCACGGTCGCGAATGAAGCGAGCCGTCGCGGTGCCGAGCCGGCTGTTGGAGCCCGACTGTTCCTTGAGGCGTAGCGCCAATTGCTGCTTGGATGTCTGGGCCAGATTGCTCGCTTCCTTAGCGCGCTTGTCCCAGACCATTAGCATGCGCGCGATCAGGGCTTGGGCCGCTTCGAAATCGTTGGTGTCGACATTTTGGGCGGTGGTTTGCAGGGCCTTGAGCCGTTCGAGCGCCCGGTCTGCCACCTCCTGACGGCGCTCCGCTTGGGCGATGACGCCCTTAAGACTGTCAATGCGGCGGGCGACTTCCGTAGCCTCCTTGACCATATTGACGAACGGCTCAGCGAGGCTCTCCAGCTCTTCTTGAAGATTGAATTTCTTTTGCGTGTCGCTATCGAATTCGGCCTCGGTGACACCGGTCGACAGGTCCGATATCTGGGCTTCGATTTGATCGAGTTTGGCGCTCGCCGCCTCGACCTCTTTGGTCAACTCCTTCTTCGAGGCGTCTTCCTTCGCCTCGCTGAGCTTTTGCTTCAAGTCCTTGACGATCGCGGCTTGCTCGGCTTCGGCCGCGATCAATTTATCCAAACCTGACAGCGCCTCCATCGCCTCGGAGCGCTGCTTGGCCTGTTGCTGGTTCTCCTCGGCCTTGCGATCGGCCAGCGCGTCGTCAGGCAGGTTTTGGGCCAGCGCAGCCAGGCCTGACCCCAGGCCAAGCATGAGGACGAGGAAAGCTATCGCGGCGAGGCGGAATCGAGCGTGGGCGATGGCGTGTAACGGCATGGCAGTCCGAGATGGGTCGGAACGAGTTTGACCGCCCGAGCGCCAGCTTTCCCTGTCGGGTGGGCTTCTGTGCTGCAGGCGGTTCGCGGTATGCGGCGTAAAGTGCCGCCGACCAAAGCACCAGCCTTCGGGGGAGAAAAGATGATGTGCGCAACCGCGCAAAATCGGCCAGCCGCGCGCGCAGTGTCGCCGCATTAATGCGATCATCCCGATGATCATACGCGCCCCCGTCGCTGCCCGAGCGAGACCGAACCGCTGGCACATCGCAACTGAACTGGATCCTCCGGCGGATGCTTGGTTCTCGGCTCGCCCGCTCAAGTGGTCGCTAAGCAGAGGCAGGGCTCGGTCGGCGCACGGTCAATCCTTGGCGCGTTCGACAAATGAGCCGTCAGCGGTGGATACGACAACGCGGGTACCAGCTTCGATGTAGGGCGGCACCATGATGCGTGCGCCGTTTTCCAGTTTCGCTGGCTTGTAGGAGGACGATGCGGTCTGCCCCTTGACGACGGGATCTGCTTCCGTGATCTCCAACGTCACCCTGGGCGGCAGCTCGATGGCAATCGGATTGCCCTCATGGAGCGAGACCGAACAGGTCATGTTCTCCTGCAACCATTGAGACTGATCGCCGATGATGTCGTCCGTGATCACAATTTGATCGAACGTCTCTGGTTGCATAAAGTTGTAGCCGGTTTCGTCCTGGTAAAGATAATCGAAGTCCTTCTCTTCCAGGTACGCCCGCTCCACTTGATCGGTGGTCCGGTACCGTTCAACGACCTTCACTCCGTCGGCGATGCGGCGCAGCTCGAGATGGGTGACGGGCACGCCTTTACCTGGGTGAATGTTTTCTGCCTTCATCACGACGGCCAGTTTGCCGTCGAGATCCAACACATTGCCTTTGCGGACCGAGCTTGCGATGACCTTTACCACGTTTGCTCTCCATTGCGTCGGGCGGCCAGGCCTGGCCGCCGTCGGACCGTTCAATCCTTCACGGGCAAGAGCCCAATAGCCTGAATTGGCAGTGCTCTTTGCACCAAAACAGGCGCGAGGCTACCCGCGATCGGGTGGACGGGCTGCGGTTGACGGCGTTGATGGGTACCATCAGCAGTGACCGCGCTATGCGTCAGAGTTAGCTGGCACCCTCCCGCTCCCCCGCCCGGCCATCCCATGGCACGCTTCTCTGGGTGGCCGGGCGGGGGAGCGGGCCGGCGCGGCGATTCCGCCAAAGGCGGGCATGATCTATGTGTCGTGCTGCGGCTTCTTAGCCGGTTCGTCCGGCTAGGCCAAGTCGGCCGCTGGCTGTCCGTGTTGCCGAGGCCGGGTCGGCCGATGACCGGTGCCAAGTCGGGGACCGTTGGCAGCAAATCGATCTGTCGAAAGTGAGGCTATGAATGCAGCAGGGCTCGCCAAGGTGGAACCGGTCCACACATGCCGATCGTCGGCCGGTCTTGCTAGCGCGGAATCGGATCAAGAGCGCGCTGCGCGCCTGGTTTGCAGATCAGGGGTTCGTCGAGGTCGATGGCGCGTGCTTACAGGTCTCGCCGGGCAACGAGACCCACCTGCACGCCTTTGCAACGACGTTGGTCAACGAGGATGGGTCTGAGCTGCCGCGTTACCTGCAGACCAGTCCCGAGTTCTCCATGAAAAAGCTGCTGGGGGCCGGCGAGACCCGCATCTATGCGTTTGCTCCGAGCTTCCGCAATCGCGAGCGGGGGCCGTTGCACGCGCCGGAATTCACCATGCTCGAATGGTACCGGACCGATGCGCCCTATCAACAGCTGTGGCAGGACTGCGCCGCCATCCTCAAGACAGCGGCCGACGCGGTGGCCGTGGAGGCCTTTCACCATCACGGCTTAAGCTGTGATCCGCGCGCCTCGCCGATGCCGCTCACGGTCCGCGACGCGCTGCTGGGCAACGATCGGATCGGACTCGACCTCAATTTGGTGCTAACCGCGTCGGGGCCCAATCTGGATGCGCTGAAAAGTTGGGGTCGGCGGCGGGGCGGCCGGCCGGTCGGTGATTGGGGGACTTGGTTCAGCCATGCGATCGTCGAGGCCACGCGGCAGTTCGGCGCACCGACGCCCGGCCTGTTGATCGAATACCCGGCAGTTGAGTCGGCATTGGCCCGTCCCTTGGTCTGCGATCCGCGTTACGCGCAGCGGTTCGAGCTGTTCGTCTGCGGGGTGGAATTGGCGAATGGCTGTGCCGAACTCGGCGATCCGATCGAGCTGCGCCGACGCCTCCAACATCAAATGAACGAGCGTCAACGCCTGTATGGCGAGCATTATCCGATTGACAAGGCAATGTTGGCCGCACTCGGCGAGATGCCGCCAGCATGCGGCTGTGCGCTCGGCTTTGACCGATTGGTCATGCTGGCGACCGGCGCGCAGCACATTGAACTTGTTCAATGGGTGCCCCCTTGCTAACGGTCGAAGCAAGGCGGATGTCGGGGGCATGAGCGATGGTCCTTTTACGAGCCATTGAGCCAGGGGCAGCACGGGATCTATGCTTGGCTGAGATCTGTTAGCGTTCGCAACGTGAGGCGCTGCCCCTGCCATGCTTGCCCCCGTCATCGCCAAGAGGTTCAGTCCGCCGTGAAGCGACCGATGCGCACAATTGGTGCTGACTCGGGCGGTACCTTTACCGATCTTGTCGAGATCGACGAGCGCGGAAAGATCAGTTTTGAAAAGGCGTTTTCGACGCCGCAGGCAACGCATCACGGCGTGCTCGATGCGCTTGAGGCGCTGGCACGGACCCACAGAATATCCGTGTCGGACGTGCTGGAGAGCACCGGCCGCTTCGCGCATGGCACAACCGTGTCAACCAATGCGGTGATCCAACGCACCGGCAGCCGCGTCGGCCTATTGATCACGCATGGCTTCGAGGACACGCTGACCATCGCGCGCGGACCGTTGGGCCGCACCGGCGGACTTCCGCTGGCCCAAGCGCGGGATTTTCTGCACACCGAGGTGCCGGCGCCATTGGTGCCGAAGCAGCTGACGGTCGGTCTGAGGGAGCGCGTGTCTGTGACCGGTGAGGTGCTATGCGCCTTGCGCGAAACGGAGGTCCGTGCGGCGCTGACCACGTTGATGGAACGTGGCGCTGAAAGCATCGCCGTTTGCCTGTTGTGGGCGTTCCGCAATCCGGCGCACGAGGCGCTGGTCGGCCGCATCGCCGCCGAACTCGCACCGCATCTGCCGGTGAGCCTTTCCAGCCAGGTCGCACCGCGGATCGGCGAGTTCGAGCGCTGCGTGACCACCGTCATCAACGCCTACGTTGGCCCGATCACCACCGGCTATATCCAGGCCCTGCAAGCGCGCTTGGCCGAGGATGGTTTTGCCGGTCGGTTGCAGGTGATGAAGTCATCGGGCGGCGTGACCTTTCCCGAACGGGTGCCGGCGGAGGCCGTCTCGATCATCAATTCCGGTCCGATCGGCGGTCTCGTGGCCGCCCGGCACATCGGTCGACTGTTGGGCTACGACAACATCCTGACCGCCGATATGGGAGGTACCAGCTTCGACGTCGGCATTATCGCCGGCGGCGCCTTCGAGGAGACCGGTAACCCGTTCGTCGACCAGGGGCTGCCGCTGCAGATTCCGGCCATCGACGTGGTGACCATCGGCGCCGGTGGCGGGTCGATCGCCTGGACCGATGGTTATCGGCTGCAGGTCGGGCCGTTGAGCGCCGGCGCCGATCCAGGGCCGGTGTGCTATGGTCGGGGCGGTCAGGAGCCAACCGTCACGGACGCGCTGGTCACGCTCGGCATCATCGATCCCGACCATTTCTTTGGCGGTCGACACCGCTTGGACAAGCGCGCGGCCGAGCACGCCATCGAAACTCGCATCGCCAAACCGCTCGGTCTGACGACCGTGGCCGCCGCGGCCGGAATCTACGAGGTGATCACGCAGCGCATGGCCGATCTGATCCGCAAGGCGACGGTGGAAAGTGGCAACGATCCGAAGGACTTCTGTCTGCTGGCCTATGGTGGCGCGGCCGGCGCGCACTGCGCGCACTTCGCCGCCGCCTTGGGCATCGCCAAAGTGGTGATTCCGCACGCTGCGGCAGCCTTCTCCGCGCTCGGCTGTGCCCTGGCCGACATCCAGTTCAGCCATTCGCGCTCTGAGCCGGTGCCGCTCACTGACGTGGGCATCGCTGCGTCAACCATCAACGATACCGTCGCAGCAGTGAAACAGGTGGTGATCGACGACATCGTGGCGGCCGACATTGCCGTTGGCGAGGTCGTGTTCGCGCTGATGCTGGAGCTGCGTTACGTCGGTCAAATGAATGAGGTGACCGTCGCCTGGGATGGCCTGCAATTGGGCGACGGCGACATCGCGCGGCTGCGGCGCGCCTTTGAAGCACACTACGTCGACCGGTTCGGTGCTGGCACGACACATGCGGGCAGCGAGATAGAGCTGATCAGCGTGCGCGTCGAAGCGGTGAAGACGGTGCCGAAGCCAGACTTCGCGACGCTGGCTGAGCGGCCGGAGCGTGCCGTCGGCAACGAGACAAAAGCCCACCGGCCGGTTTATCAGCATGGCGCCGGCTGGCTCGATGCAGCGGTGCTGGCATTCGATGGGCTGGTTGCCGGGCATGCCGTGCAAGGCCCGGCGGTGATCGAGCACCAGACGACGACGGTGTGGCTGCCGCCACGCACGTCCGCGACGCTTGATGTCTACGGAAACCTCGCAATTGTGCCTGACCGGTGACGCCATGGACACGCTCGATCCCATCACCTTCGAGGTCATCAAACATCGGCTCTGGGCGATCAACGACGAACAGGCGCTGGCGATCAAGACCATCTCATCATCGCCGATCGTGGTCGAAGGCAATGACTTCAACGTCGGCCTGTTCACCGCCGATGGACAGCTCGCCAGCGCCGGGATCGGCTCGCTGGTGCACGTCGGCACCATGGGCACCTCTATCCGAAACATCATGGCGCGCGCCGGCGAGATCGGCGACGGCGACATGTTCCTGTTGAACGATCCGTTTCTGGGAGCCTTGCACCAAAATGACGTGGTGATCGCCAGCCCGCTCTACGACGACGGCGAATTGCTGATGTGGGTCGCCAACGTGCTGCATCACCCCGACGTCGGCGGCAGCGACGAGGGCAGCTTCTGCATCTCAGCCCGCACGCTGTATCAAGATCCGCCGCGCTTTTTCATGAAAATCGTGCGGGAAGGCCGACTGGTGCCGGAGGCGGAGCACACGTTCGTGACCAACTCGCGGTTGCCGGAGATGGTGGCGCTGGATCTCAGAGCCCAGATCGGCGCCATCAACGCCTGCAAGAAGCGGCTCAGAGCGCTGATCGCGGAGCGCGGCGCGGCGACCGTGCGTGGTGTCATGCAGCGCGCCATCGACATCGCCGAGGCGCAAGTTCGCGGCAAGCTGCGCCAGATCCCGGATGGCAGCTGGCACGGCGAGGCCTGGATGGACGGCGTGCGGGTCGGCGCTGACGAGCTGGTCAGGGTTGTCGTCGCGTTAACACGGACCGGTGATAAGCTGGTGTTTGATTGGACCGGCTCCGACGCCCAGGTTGACGCGGCGGTCAACTCGACCGAACACGCCACCTTGGCCGGCACCTCGGTGCCGCTTTACAGCTTTCTGTGCCAGGGCGACATCGATTGGAATGAAGGCCTGTTGCGCTGTATTGAGGTGATCGCGCCGGCGGGTAGCGTCGTCAACGCCACGTTTCCCGCACCGGTGTCGATCTGTACCGTGGGTTTTCGCTGGCTGGTCACGGTGGCCGCTGCCCAGGCCGTTGCCCGCATGTTCGACGCGACGCCGGCGTTTCGAGATCGGGTGTGTTCGTCGTGGAACGTCGCCTCCAACTGTAACAACGTGTTCGGCATCGGGCGTGACGGCAAGCGTGCCGGCGCCCTCTTGTCGGACCATCGCGGCGGCGGGGCGGCGGCACGTTCGTTCGGGGACGGGTTTTCGCACGCTGGGCAGATCACGTCGTTTTCGGCAAATCTCGGCAATGTCGAAGGCACCGAGTGGAAGCTGCCGGTGCTCTATCTGTACCGTCGCCAGCTGCCGGATTCAGGAGGCCCCGGCGCCTACCGCGGCGGCTTGACGTCGATGGCGGCGGTGATGGCCTACGGGACGGACAGCTTGATTCTGAAGTCGACCAATACGGCCGGCACGGATCAGTCCAACGCCCACGGCATCGCCGGCGGCTATCCTGGCGCCGGCTCGCAAGCGATGATCGTGCGCGACAGCCACGCCAAGGCGAACCTGGCGGCGCATGGCCAATTGATGTCGCTCGATGATCTGGGCGGGGACATCACTGTGTTGCCCTCGAAGGCCAGCGCGATCCTTGGCCCCGACGACGTGTTGGCGTTCTATCCGCCCGGTGGTGGCGGCTATGGCGACCCGCTTGATCGCGATCCAGCCCGCGTTGCCGGCGACGTCGTCAACGGCTGGGTATCGCGCAACGAGGCGGAGGCGGCCTTCGGCGTGGTGTTTGGTGATGATGGCGAGCTGCACCACGCTTCGACCGAGCGGCTGCGGGCCGAGCTGCGCGCAGGCCGCACCAAAAGGGCGGTAGGCGACCGTGGCACCGAGATCAAGGCGTGCGATTGTCCGGCTGGCGCGACCGCGGCGGTGGTCCGCCGTCGGCGGCCGTTACGGGCGGCTGGGCCATGGATCGGCCTCCGCTACGGCGGCGAAAGCCCAAATTTCAGCCTCGAGGAGCTGGCCTGCGGTGCGTGCGGCCGGTTGCTCGACGTTAGCGAGGTCCGGGCCTAGAGCAACCTGCCTTTAATCGGAATCGGAACGATCCCTATTAAAGGCAGAAAGTTGCTCACCACTTTAAGAGCGATCATCTTTGCGCCTTAAATCGGAACCGGCTTTGCGGTTCCGATTTAAGGCGCGATGATCTAGATCATTTCCGCCTAAGGCAGAATCGCCGTGCCATCCCGCTCCCTCACCGGGCGACCCGAAGGCACGATGAAGTGGTGGCCGGGCCCGACGACGGACGCACGGCGCAAGCGGCGCCGGTCTCACGCCGACCGAACGGGGTTGCTCAGCATCGGTTTTTGGTGTTCGAGACCGTCGATCATGGTTTTGAGTTTGTGGCGGGCCGACGCGGCCAGGTCCGTGGCGCCCCGCAACTCGAAGATCTCCAAAGCAGGCAGCAGGGCGGCAGCCGCCTCCTTCCAATTGCGCTCCTGGTCGGACCGGTTGCCCAACTCGATCAAGGCCGCGGCATGGGAGAGCTGGATCAGCGCCCATCGCATCGGGAAGCAATCTCGGTCGATCACACCCACCGCGTCAGCGTAGGCCGCGACGGCCTTTTCAAGCGGGCCGGTCTCAACCTGCGACTGGCATCCGATCGCCATCAGCATGTCGCCGAGCCCCACCGACACGCGGGCGCGAATGGCCGGTTCGGCATTCGCCGGGAGCAGTTGCATCGCGTTTCGAAAGGCCTCGGCGGCGTCGCGCAGAGCGTTGGCGTCGCCGGCCATCTCCGCTTTGTTGGCCAGCGCCTCGGCCTGCCGCTGGCGATAATCGAATTCCAGCTCGGTTTCGCCCAGCGGCAGATTGCCGGCGGCCTCCTCAAACAGCGTGGCGGCGGCACCGAAGTCGAACCGCGCGAGCGCCAATTCGCCCATGCGCGCCACCGCTTCGGCTTCCGCTTGCATCTGCGCGCGCAGCGTCCCGATTTCCTCCGCCAGTCGCGCTTCGGTCTGGCGTCGGCAATCCCGCAAGCGCGCGCGAAGCTCGCCGAGCCGTTCCATCGCCCGTTCGAGCTCGCCCAATTCCAGCGCATCGGCAGCCTGAAGCTTGAGCGCATTGAGCTCAGCAGCATCATTGCTCGGCCGCCTGAGCTGCGCGATGGTCGCCACCAGCCAACCGGCGAGCTCATCCAGACGGGCCAGCCGCTGCTCTTGCGACAGTCGCTGCGAAACCAAACTGGCCTGCAGCCGGCGCAGCGCGCCATCGCCCAGGCCATGATGGGCTTGGATCTGACGGACCGCGGCGCTGAGCGACTGTGCAGGCGGGCGTGCCAGGCTGGTTTCGGTCGGCTTTGGCGCCGGTTGGTGTGCCGGCTCCTGTGCCAGTTGATGTGTCGGCGCGTGACCCGGCGGTTCAGCGGTTGGTAATGGTGGCGCCCGCTCACCCATGGTGGTGGCTTTCGCCTGGGTCCGCTGTTGCTCGCGAAACGCGATCAGCGCCGCCTTGAGCGGAACCAGCAGCCCCGGTTGCTCGATCACCCGCCAGAACAGGTGCTCGAGCAGGAACCGGGTAACCTCTTCGATCAGCTTGGCGCTGTGAAGATATCCACCCGCTTTGGCCCGCTTCACCCAAGCCAAGGCGATCTGCTCACGCGCGGACCCCATGAATTCACCGGGCCGGGCCGTCGGCCCGAGCCATTGCTGCTGCTGCAACGCCTTGAGGGTTTGCGCGAAATCTTCCGGCGTGAAGCGAACTTCGCTCAATAACGGCGACAGGGCGGCGATGTGGGTCTCGCACAGCGCTTGTGGGAAGCCGCGTTGCTCTTGGGCGAGCCAAATTTCCCGCGCCAGCGCATCGAGGATGTTGCCGAATTCCTCGCCGAGATTGTGCTCGCGCAGATAGCGTGAGAACGCCGCTCCGTCATAAGGCAAACCCGGGTCCCACGCGGCCTCGACCAGCCCCGCGCACGCGAGCACACCGGTACCCACGAATCGATCCAACGCCTCATAAAGGGACATAACGCCGCCGTTTCGCCCGGCCCCTGCTTCCCTGCTCGTCCCGGCTATTCCGCATAGACGAGACGGTGCCAGCTGTCACCTCGGCAATCCCCAGCGCTTGGATATCTGCCATGCCTCGTTAACGGTCCGTTAAGGCCCGGTTGACCAAGATGCTCGCCCGGATGCAGGTCCGGGCCGGCTTGCGCGGGGGCAGGCCGGGAAACCAGAAAGCGGCACACATGCAGCGCGCGCAAAAGATGTGTCGACCCACCGATGGCGAAGCGACCGCCGCCATTGCCGTCCTCGCCAACCGATGGCTGGACCACCTGGTGGTGGAACGCGGGCACTCGCCGCGAACCCGTGAGGCCTACGGCATCGATCTGATGCACTTCATCCAGTTTTTGGCGCACCGCCTCGGCCGTCAACCAAGCGTGTCGGATCTGAGCGCGCTGCAGGTCCACACCTTTCGCAGCTTTATGGCCAGCCGTCGCCGGAACGGGACGTCGCCGCGCTCGCTTTCGCGCACCATGTCGGCGCTGCGCGCCTTCTTCCGGTGGCTGGAGGTCGAACATATCGTGAAGAACCGCGCGATTCGTTTGCTGGCGATGCCCAAGACGCCGCATGCGGTGCCGCGCCCTCTGACGGTGGACAAGGCGTGCGACGTCGTCGACGGTGGCATGGCGAGCCAGCTCGACTGGTTCGTGGCCCGCGATTCAGCGGTGCTGCTGCTGCTTTATGGGTGCGGACTGCGCATCTCGGAGGCGCTGTCGCTGCGGCCCTGCGATGCGCCGACGCCGGAACGGGATGTCATCCGCGTCGTCGGTAAGGGTGGCCGCGAGCGGCCGGTGCCGGTGCTGCCGGTGGTCGTGTCCGCAATCGCCCGCTACCGCGCAATGGTGCCTTATGAGCTGGCACCGACGGAGCCCATGTTCCGCGGCGCCAAAGGGGGACCGCTGTCGCCCCGCATCATTCAGCTGGCGATGCAACGCCTGCGCGCGGCCCTGTCGTTGCCGGAAACGGCGACGCCGCACGCGCTACGTCATTCGTTCGCCACGCACTTGTTGGCGAAAGGCGCAGATTTGCGGCAGATCCAGGAGCTGCTGGGACATGCGACGCTGTCCACCACGCAGATTTACACCGAGGTCGATCGCGAGCGGCTGTTGAGGGTCTATGATGCCGCGCACCCGCGCAGCGATGCCATCGAATGACGGACTGCATCGGCTGGTGGTCGGTTGGCGCGTGGCGGGATCATCGCGGAGTGGGTGACCCGCCGTTGTTCGTTCGAGATTGGCGATCCCGCCGCCTGAGATCTGACGCAGATTGCTTTGGGCGATTCCGTCTGGTCTGATGATGCCCTAGAGCAACCTGCCTTTAATCGGAATCGGACCGATCCCGATCAAAGGCGCGATGATCTAGCTTGGTGTGTCGATCCCCATGCCTTGCTCCGCTCGGCGCCAGCCGGATCGCGGGCGGCCGACATGTATCGGCTTCCCACCGGCTGGGCGGCGGTCTGTCTATGCGCAAGGCTGGTCAGCGTGCCGCCCATCGATGTTCAACTCGACCCTGGAGTGCGTCATGACACAGAAATCCGCATTGATCTTTGGTGCAGGGACGGGCATCAGCGCCTCGTTCGCGCGGCGCCTTGCCGACGCCGGATATGAGGTCGCGTTGGCCGCCCGCAATAAGGACAAGTTGCAGGACTTGGCCCATCAGATCGGAGCCAAGAGCTATTCGGCAGATGGCACCAAGCCGGATCAGGTCGAAGCGCTTTATGCGGCGATCGACGCGGCATTCGGACGGCTCGATGTGGTGCTCTACAACGCGTCAGCGCGCGCGCGCGGGCCGCTGGCGGACCTCGATCCAAACGCGGTCGCGCAGGCCATCAATGTCAGTGCCTTTGCCGGCTTCCTGGTCGCCCAGCAGGCGGTGAAGCGCATGCTCGCGCAAGGCTCCGGCACGATCCTGTTCACGGGGGCGTCCGCCAGCGTCAAGGGCTATCCCAAATCGGCGCCATTCGCGATGGGCAAGTTCGCCTTGCGTGGTCTGGCACAATCGATGGCGCGCGAGCTGCATCCGCAAGGCATCCATGTCGCGCACTTCGTGATTGACGGCGGTGTTCGCAGCGAGGCCCGTGGGCGCGTCGAAGGCCCTAACGACACGCCGGATAGTCTGCTCGATGCCGACGCCATTGCCGACACCTACATGGCCGTGCTCAACCAGCCCAGATCCTGTTGGGCGTGGGAGATCGAAGTCAGACCATGGGTGGAGCGCTTTTAGATCGTCGCCGCCTCAGGCGGCTTAGTGTTGCCGGCCCGCTCAATACCCGGCCGCCCACACAAGCATGCCATGGGGTGGCGAGTGGAGGAATGGGCGGGCGAGCAGGCGGTTTAAGCCCATACTGAAACGCTAGAGCAACCTGCCTTTAATCGGAATTGGAACGATCCCGATTAAAGGCAGGTTGCTCTACACTTTAAGGCGCGATGATCTAGAGGACGGAAGCGCAATAGGTCTGCGGCGCGATGGCGTGCTCAAGGCAGGGTGCGTCAAGCTCACCGAAAAAAGCCCGCGACCGGGGGGGTACGGTCGCGGGCTTGGTGCGTGGTGCTGAGGGGGGGTAGTGGGTCAGCGCCACGATCGGCCACGAAAACTAGACCGCATAATCGACGCATCCGCAATTGGTAGCTCCGCACAGCGTCACCAATAAGTTAATCGAAACGAGTACGGCCCGCTTGCATCGGCCGGCGCGATCCGGCTCAAGCCATATTGCCGAATTGGGTCGTGCGCTCGATCGGAACCACGCTGGTTTCAATGAACTGCTCGGTTCTGATCAGCTTGACTTGCACGGTCTTGTCGATACGGGCGGCGTCCAACAGCCGCGTCACATCATCGACGCCAGTCACAACCTCGCGATCGAGGGCGACGAGCACGTCGCCGGCGTAAACGCCGGCTTGTTGGGCAGGGCCTCCTGGCGCCACGTTGCGCACCAGCACGCCTGAGGCCTGGTCAAGGTCCAACAGATCGCCGAGCCGTCGCGGCAGCGGGACCTGCTCGCCAACAATGCCGATCCGGCCGCGCATGACCCGACCGTGGGCCAGGATCTGACTCAGCACATGGAGGGCGGTGTTGGCGGCGACGGAAAAGCAGATGCCTTGCGCGCCGGCGATCATCGCCGTGTTGATGCCGATGACCTGGGCGCAGGAGCTGACCAGCGGTCCGCCGGAGTTACCTGGGTTGAGCGCGGCATCGGTCTGGATCACATCGCCGATCAGCCCGCCTCCGCTGGTTCGCAGCGATCGACCGACGGCGCTGACAATTCCGGCCGTCACGGAGCTTTGAAAACCGAGCGGGTTGCCGATCGCGATCGCGATTTGCCCGGGCCGCACCGACTTTGAATCGGCCAGCATCGCAGCCGGCAGCGTTTCCGTCGTCTCGCCGCGCAACACGGCGAGATCGGTATCGGCATCCTGCCCGATCAGCCGGGCCCGAAACTGTCGGCCGTCCGACAGCGCGACGTCGATCCGGTCGGAACCGTGGATCACATGCTTGTTGGTCAACACCAGACCGTCTGGCGACACCAACACGCCGCTGCCCGATCCGGCGGACGAGGCGGCGTGCTCGCCGGTGATGTGCACGTGAACGACAGCGGGCGAGATCTTGTCGACCGCATCGACCACCGCGCGCGAGTACGCATCGAGCAGCACCTCATCGCGCTTACGATTGGACCATCTCCCGCCACGACGCGCGAGCCGTCCAACGGCGTCGAGCGCGACGACCTTCCGACCTAATCCGAACCGCATGCCCACCCCTGGCTGATGGCGGATGATGCGCCCGCGCTCCGCCCTTCCGTGATCCGCGCAGATCATCCGCGCATATGATCAGCGGTTATGGCATTGTCGAGGCCGATTTGGCCTCACCATCAGTCAAAGCGCTTTTGACCGGGCAGATTGCTCGCCCGGAATCGCAACGAGATTGCCGCTTTTCTCGAGTTTCATGCCGTTGTCTCGCAATATATTATAAGTATTTATCAAGAGAAATAGAAATTAAACAAAATAAACCCAGAAAAATAAGCTTGCTCATTGAAGGTCGGCTCGCGGCCACCTCGTTCAATATTTCAGCTCTTCACTAGTTTTTGTCGATATTTGCTGGTTGGAACCTGTTTATCTGGTCAATTATGTTGTCGATATGGGCACGCAGCTGCACGACTGTCGTTTCAGTATGATCAATCTGTAACGGTTCCTTGTCGGCGAGCCGCGCCGCATCCATCCGTGCGAAATCGGTGGCCGCCCGCACCTCCCGGTTAGCGTCCGCTTGGTAGGAAACAGCCGGGCGTTGAGCAGCACCCCGGGCTAACGTTGTTCTCGGCGGTGTAGGCCTCACCGTTTTTGAGGACGATGGAGAGATCTCCGGCCATGTGCAAGAACAGCGGCACCGACGCCGGGGACATCGACGTCGGCATGGGACGGGTTCCTTCGACAGGTTGCCAGATCGTCTAACCACGGCTCCGCCGCCGGAGCGGCGGTCAGCGGCTGGTGTTGAGCGGGCCTATGCCAGTGGAGGCCGATCGAAGGTCCGCCGTCACAACCCGCGCCGCGCTCAATCGTTGAGGCGCACCTCGAACGGCGAAATGCGGATGCTGGTGTCGGTTTCAGATGGCGCCCACGCAGCGCGACGCTCGTGGTGGACGAGCGCCGATACGCCCAACAGTCGCTGCTCAGGACGGTGTCTGAAGGTGACGTCCTTTAGCTCGAGGTGCAATTTGCCATCAATCCATACGCGCAGCGTACCATTCGGCGCTTCGGGTGCGTTGAGGATGACCTCCTGTTCGACGCGCAGCCAGCGCCCACCGGGGGTCAGCACAGAGGTCGGCTCAAGGCCGACTATGCGAGCACGATCATCCGCAGTTCGGTGCCACAGCGTCAAGGCACCGGTCTCTGTCCATTTCGGTCGCATCGCGAAGGCGATTGTTGGCGCCGACCAGCTGTTGGCGACGGCGTCTGCCTGCCCGCCGATCAAGCCCGGCAGCACGCCGCCGGTTCCTGGTTTGAAATCGGCTGGCACCCAGACGTTGTAGGACAGGCAGGCGCTGCGCGCGCGCATGATCTGCTGATCCAGCCAGGTGAAGCCGATACCGCTGGCGCGTTGTAGCGGTCGTGTTGCGCCGGCCGGGTGTGGTCGCAGGTCGACCTCGAGTGCATATCCGGTCGGTGCGCCGGCGTCCTTGACGACCTTGGCATTGCCGGTCAGTCCCCAATCGCGACCGAGCAGGCGCCCCTGCAACTCGGCGGTGGACAGTGGACCTGCGGTCTCGTGCGCCAAGGTGAACAGCAGGCCGCCGGTATAGCGTTCACGGCACAACGGGATCTCTTCTTCGACAAATGAATAACGCAGCGTGATGATGCCGGCGACAAGGAAAAACCCGACCACCGCTGCGTCCAGCAAGTATTTGTTCGGAATACTAAATTTTCGCACGCGCAAAAGCATGAACTCGCCCAATTCACCTGTGAGGGATCAACCGCTGCACCGCGCCGCCGGACGCTGCTGGCCGGAGCGAGCGGTCGACGCTGCATGACGAAAAGTGATCCGCTAAAACCTCGACAATCAATAGCTGCGCAGCGTACGGTCAATGCTTTGATTTTTTGTGAAAACAGTCGCCAAAGGCCGGGCGAGCGATGGTGGCGGGCACATGGCCCTTTCCAGCGGCGCAGGTGCGCGATAAGACGGGCGCGCAACCGCACCCGCTGAAGCTAGATCATCGCGCCTTAAAGTGTAGAGCAACTTTCTGCCTTTAATCGGGACCGTTCCGATTCCGATTAAAGGCAGGTTGCTCTAGCCAGGCGGGCGACATCCTGGAGGTCACGATTGCATTTTGAAGATTTCGTCGAAGGCGAGACCCATGCGTTCGGCCACGTGGCCGTCGCATCGCAGGACATCATCGCATTTGCGCGGGCGTTCGACCCACAACCTTTCCATCTGTCGGAGGAGGCTGCGAAGGAGACCAACATCGGCCGCCTGATCGCGTCGGGCTATCATACCTGCGCCATGCTGATGCGGATGGCGGTCGACGGTCCGTTGGGGGGGCCGGAGGCATTGGGCGCTCCGAGTGTGGAGGAGGCCCGTTTCCTCAAACCGGTGTTGCCAAACGACACACTCAGCGCACGCCTGACCGTGCGCACAAAGCGCGCCTTGAAGTCGAGACCGAAGGTCGGGGTCATGCACTGTCTGATGGAGCTGGTCAATCAGCGCGACGAGATCGTCATGACCTGGGATATCAACATCATGCGTCGAATGCGCGGGCTGGAGCCGTCGGTGTGAGTCTTTATTTGGAGGACATTGCGCTCAACGTTGAGCGGGTGCTTGGCGACTATTGTTTCACCCGAGAGGCCGTGGTCGAATTCGCACGGCGATATGACCCGCAGGCGTTCCATCTCGATGAGGACGCCGGTCGGCAATCGATCTACGGCGCGATGACGGCGAGCGGCTGGCACACCACGGCGGTGTGGCTGCGGCTGTTGGTGGATGAGCGCAATCGCGAGGGCGATCTCATGCGGTTTCGTGGCGAGCGACCGGCCCGCTACGGCCCGTCGCCTGGCTTTGAGAAGCTGCGCTGGCTCAAACCCGTGTTCGTCGGTGACACGGTCCGCTTCACCACGCGGATCATCGAAAAGCGCGACTGGCGTTCGCGGCCCGATCTCGGCCTGGCCATCTTCCAAAACGAGGGGACCAACCAGCATGGCGAGCTGGTGTTCTCGTTGATCAGCAAGATGTTCGTGGAGCGACGCACGCCGCTTGAGATGTGAGCGCACGTGATCTCAAGCGTGCACGATCGGCGGACCGGGTCGGCACGGCTGATCCGCCCAAGACGGACATGATGTGGGCCGTTCCCAAGCGCGCATTCGCCCGCTCGGAGGATGCGGGCGTTAAGCCACCTGTTCCAACTCGCGCAGTGATTGGATCATCGACGATCGCAACAGATAGGTGCGGGCCTTGTCCGGGTCGGCGGCAGTGGCGCTCAGGTCCTGATAATAGGCCTGCCGTGCGGCCGGATCACGCGTGTTCATGATTTGCCGGTTGCGCAACGATTGCGCCTGAACGGTCTCCAAGGCCACCTTGCGCCGCTGTCGCTGGTAGCGTTGCAGCAGGTCGACGTCCGCTCCACGCCAAACCTGTGCGAGCTTCTCAGCCAGATTGATGGCATCGTGAATGCCGCCATTCATGCCCATGCCACCCAGTGGGTTATTGAGATGCGCGGCATCGCCAGCCAGCGCCACTCGACCGACGACATAGGGGTCGGCGACGCGCTCGAATACCCGGTAGGCGGTTTTGTGGCTGATCTCGTAGCGCCCCGGATGGGGCACCACGGCCTGCAGCCGCCCTTCCACCGTATCGGAGGCCAACATGACGTCGTCGTCGATCGATGGATCGGTCGGCAACAGCACCCGCCACAGGGTCGGCGTTCGCAACAACACCAACCATTCATCCGGATCGGAGATGTAGGCGATGTCGGCGAGGTCCGGCATTCGTTGCTCAAAGGCGAACGGGGTGGACAGCGTCAGGTAAAGCTCGTGGTGGGTGATGCCTTCAAACGCGACGTCGAGCGATTTGCGCACCGCGCTGCGCGCACCGTCTGCGCCGATAACGAAGCGCGCGGCCAGCTCCTCCCGCCGACCGTCGCCATGTTCGACCGTCAACACGGCCTGGTCCGCGGTTTGCTGCACGTCGATGGCGCGGGCCGCGTAGACCATCTCAATCCGGGGATCCTGCTCCAGGCGCTCCCGCAGCAAGCGCGTCAGCTTCCATTGCTCGCACTGGAGGCGGTAGGGATGGCGCGTATCTTCCGACAAAACCGCCAAGTCGAAGGTGGCGACGGCACCCTGCTTACGGTCTCTGAACTGCCAATGGGGGCAGATCAGCCCTTGCGCGATCAACGCCTCGGTGACGTCGAACCGGTCGAGAAACTCCAGCGTCGGCGGGTGGAAGGTGGAGGCTCTAAGATCATCTGCAACGTCCTGTTGCGCCTCCATCAGCGTCACCGGCACACCGTCGTTCACCAGATGCATGGCCGCCACCAGACCAACCGGTCCGGCACCGACAATGATCACCCTTTCAACTGTCATCATCGACCTCATTCGCTATGGTCGATCAGCAATATCGGTTGCGGGTTTGCACGGTCAACATCGACTGGCTAAGATTCCGGCTGCCAGGGTGTTGGCTGGCCGAACGGAGACGCCATGCCGCCGCGACACAAATCGGTCTACGGGTTCCGCGCCAAGCTGGGGCTGATCGTGCCGCCGACCAATACCGTCAACGAAGCGGAATGGTCGCGCGTGATGCCCGATGGCGTGAGCTTTCACACGGTCCGTATGCCGATCCACACCGACACGCAGTCGCCGGCGGGCCGGCGCGCGTTGATCGATGATATCGCCGTGCGCGTGCGGGAGCTGGCGCAGGCGCGGGTCGACGTCGTCGCCTACGCGTGTACCGCCGGCTCGATGGTGAGCCCGCCCGCGGCGTTGGGTGAGCAGGTCGAGGCGATCACCGGCGTGCCGCTGGTGACAACGGCCGCGGCAATTGTGGCGGCGCTCAGACGGCTGAACGCTGATCGGGTCGCGATCGCAACGCCCTATCACGAGGCGCTCAATCAACACGAGGTTGCGTTTCTGGGTGCCAACGGGATTAAGACGCTGAACATCGCTGGCTTGGGGTTAGGGGCCAAGGGTCCGTCCGATTATCCATTGATCGCTGAAACGCCGCTTGAACAGGTTGAGGTGCACGCCCGTGACAGCGTGGTGGCCGACGCCCAGGCGTTGTTGATCTGTTGTACGGATTTTCCGACCTTACCGATCCACGAGCGGCTCGAGCGCGAGCTGGCGCTGCCCGTGGTGACGTCGAACCAAGCGACCTTGTGGGCCGCGTTGCGGCGGGCCGACATCGACGATGCGGTGCCGGGGCTGGGCCGCCTGTTGCACGAGAGGGAACATGTCTCACCCGATACCTAGCTTGACCATCGGCGACGTCACGGTGCGGGCCGTCGTGGACTTGGACGGCTATCCGCTCGAACTCGGGTTCGTGTTTCCGGACGCCGATCCCGAACAGTTTGCACGCCACCGCAGCTGGCTCGAACCGACCTACATGCGCGGCGATCAGATTTTCCTCGTCATCCAGTCCTTTGTGTTGGAGGTCGACGGTCGCACCATCCTGATCGATTCGTGCGTGGGCGAGCACAAGCAACGCGACGCGCGACCGCTGTTCCATCAGCGCGCAGCGACCGGATACCTTGACCGCCTGGCGGCGCTCGGGTTGCAGCCGGAGCAAATCGATTGCGTGTTCTGCACGCATTTGCACGCGGATCACGTCGGCTGGAATACGCAGCTGCGCGATGGTCGATGGGTGCCGACGTTTCCGCGGGCGCGCTACCTGTTCGGCCGCCGCGAGCTGGCCCATTGGCAGGCACAGCCAAACCCAGCCGAGGTTGGCCACGGCGCGTTGGTCGATTCGGTTGTGCCGATCCTCGAAGCCGGGCTGGCGGATCTGGTCGATGATGGCTATGAGATCGCCCATGGCTTGGCCCTGACACCGCTGCCGGGCCACACGCCCGGACAGCTGGGACTTGACGTCCAACGTGGCAATCGGCGGGCCATGTTCATCGGCGATGCCATGCATCATCCGCTGCAAGTCGTCTGCCCGGATGTGTCGAGCGCTTTTTGCACCGACAAGGCGCATGCGGCCCGCACCCGGCGCGAGATCCTGGAAGCCGCCGCGCAGGATCGTCGGTTGCTGGTGCCATGCCATTTCCGCGGGCAGATCGGCTGCCGCATTGACCGAACGGCCGATGGCTACATGTTGGCGGCCGGCGACATAATGTCCGACTGATGCGGTCCAGACCTGCCGGCCCGCTGCCCCAGCCCTTCCAGCCAATGGCACGGTGGTGTGGGTGGCTGGCTGGGGAGCGGGATGGTTACAGCTAACCCTGAAATGATCTAAGAGTGCAGGTGCTGCGTGTGAGGAGAGCGACACCATGGCCGACCCCGCCCTACGCAAGGCTTTGCAAAAGCGCGACATTGTCGTGGCGCCCGGCGTATTCGATCTGATTTCCGCGCTGATCGCCGACCGCATGGAGTTCAAGGCCCTCTACGTCACGGGTTACGGCACGGTCGCCTCCGCGTTGGGCCTGCCCGATGCCGGAATCGCCACCTACACCGACATGATCGGGCGCATCGGCACCATTGCGCAACGCACTAAAACGCCGATCATTGCCGATGCCGACACCGGCTACGGTGGGCTTTTGAATGTGCGACATACGGTGCGCGGCTACGAGGCCGCCGGCGTAACAGCGATCCAGCTGGAGGATCAGGAGTTTCCCAAAAAATGCGGGCACACGCCAAATCGACGGGTGATTCCGCTTGACGAGATGGTGCAAAAGATCCGGGTCGCAGCTGATTCGCGCTCATCGAAAGACTTTTTGATCATCGCGCGTACGGACAGTCGCACCGGGCTGGGCTTGGACGAGGCTTTGCGGCGTGCGGAAGCATTTGCCGACGCAGGCGCCGACGTGTTGTTCGTGGAAGCGCCGGAAAGTGAAGCCGAGATGGGCGAGATCGCCAAGCGCTTCGACCTGCCGTTGCTGGCCAACATGGTCAATGGCGGGCGTACCCCGATGCTGCCGGCCAAACGGCTGCAACAGCTCGGCTTCCGGCTGGCGATTTTTCCTGCGACGGGGTTTTTGGCGGCGGCGGCCGGTCTGCAAACCGCCTATCAAGAGCTGCTTGATACTGGGACATCGAGCACGAACACGCCGATGATGTCATTTGCCGAGTTCACCGAGCTGGTGGGCTTCCGCGACGTATGGGATTTCGAAAAGAAGTATGGGCTGGGCGAGTGAAGCCTGGGGCGACGGGCTGGGCGCTGATCGGCCCAGCTCGGTCGGTTGTTCGCTTAACGGCGACTGGCGCGGCGCCGGCCGGTGGAGCGGCGTTTGATGACGCGGTGCGATACCTCGCCGGCGGCGACGAGCGCATTGACGCAGCGACGGCTGAGCCGGGGTCCTTTGCTGGCCATGCAGCGGCGCAGTGAACGGCTGCCGACGTCGACGTGCGAGCAAAAGCGGAAATAATCATTCATGCAGGCCTGCTGCACGGCAGGGCTGACTGCGTGCGCCTGGCTGGCGACCGCGAACGGGCCGATGATGGCCGCGGCGGTAATTAATAGCCGAAGGGAACCGGTCAAATAAGTCATTGTGGTGTTTCTCCATCCCACCGGGTTGAGGCAACGCGTGTGCCGATGTCTGAGGCCACAATGCCAAATCTGTTCCACGCGCCGACGCGCCTAGATCCTTAAATAATACCGTTCAGATCGTTAACCAAACCTTACCAAATGGTAAACGGTTGCTCCGCCATGGGACACTGATGGGTTCGCGTGTCGTAGCGTTCCACGCCTCGGTTGCAGGTCTGAGCCCCCGTCTGCTAGAGCAACCTGCCTTTAATCGGAATCGGAACGATCCCGATTTAAGGCGCGATGATCTAGAGCGCTGCGCTCTCAATCATGTCCGGCCCGGGGCCTGTCCGCCTGTGGCGGGACGCCGTGCCGGCCCGCTCCCCGCCCGGCCACCCTCACCGTCGTGCCATCGGGTGGCCCAGTTGAGGAACGGGGTGGGGATCGGGATGGCGCCAGCTCACGCTGCAACCTGTCAGCCTTTGCGCTCATGGAAGTAGTCGTAGATCTTTTGCGCCATCTCAGCAGAAATGCCGGCGACGGCTTTCAAGTCCTCCACGCCGGCGCGTGAGACCGCCTTGGCCGATCCGAAGTGTTGCATGAGAGCCCGCTTGCGCGTGCGTCCAACGCCGGGGATCTCATCGAGCGGATTGACGCCAACCGCCTTCGATCGCTTGGCGCGATGACTGCCAAGCGCAAACCGGTGCGCCTCGTCGCGAAGTCGCTGGATGAAATAGAGTACAGGATCACGCGCCTCCAGCATGAACGGCTGACGCCCATCGACATAGAAATGCTCGCGCCCGGCATCGCGGTCCGGTCCCTTGGCGACGCCAACCAGGACGATGTCATTGATGCCGAGTTCCTCCAGTACGGCGCGGGCTACGCTAAGCTGCCCGGCACCGCCGTCGATCAGCACCAGCTCAGGCCAGCGCGGCACGTCATCGCCGGTCTGGTCGACCTCGTCGGCCTCGTCGATGTGGTGCGGGCCTGACCGGCCGGTCAGCGGTTCAAGCGTGGTGCCAGCCGCCGTCGTTGGGGCGGTGGGAGCCTGCCCTAACCGCTGTTTATCGCTGCGCAACACGCCGAAGGCGATGGCGTCGGACCCGCGCGCGTCGAGCGGTGGTGGAGCGGGCTGCGCGACCCGCGTGCCTGGAGCGCTCGGCGGCGCGACCCGCGTGCCTGGAGCGCTCGGCGGCGCGACCCGCGTGCCCGGAGCGCTCGGCTGCGCGGCGATGTCGGCGCACGCTGGCGCAGGCGTGACCGCCGGCGTGCCGTTGGCCGACGCTGGGGCGGAGCTGCCTTCGCTGAGCAGACGCCTGAAGCGTCGGGTCAGCACCTCTCGCATCATGGCGTAGTCGTCGCCGGGCGTCAGTGCCTCGGATTTGATGTTGAACTTGCGGTATTGGCCCTTCTCGAACCCGTTGACGCTGGCCACGATCATCGCGCCGACCGCATGGGTGCCGGAGATGTGACTGTTGTCGAACACGTCAATGCGGCGCGGCCTTTCGGGCAGCCCGAAACGTTGCGCCACACTGTCGAGCAGCGTGCGCTGCGAAGAGCTTTCCGCAAGACGCCGTCCGAGGGCCTCGCGCGCATTTTGCACCGCGTGTTCCACCAGTCCCGACTTCACGCCGCGCTGTGGCACCCGGATCTCGACCCGACGCTCGGCCTTGGTGGACAGCGCCTCTTCCATCAACGCCAACGTCTCGAACGCATGGCTGGCCAGGATCAGGCGCGGCACCGGCTTGTCGTCATAGAACTGAGCGATGAAACTTTCTAAAACGGCAGCTGCATCGAGCGTGCGGTCGGCTTTCGGATAGTAGGCGCGGTTGCCCCAATTTTGGCCGGAGCGGAAGAAAAACACTTGAATGCAGGTCTGTCCGCCTTCCTGATAGGCGGCAAAGATGTCCGCCTCCTCCACGCCATCGGTGTTGATCGACTGGTCGGCTTGCACGTGCGCCAGTGCCCACAGTCGATTGCGGTAGGCCGCGGCACGCTCGAACTCCAACTGGTCCGACGCCTGTTGCATCAATCGCTGGTACAACTGCTGAACCTGCCGGCTTTCGCCCTTGAGAAAGCGCGTCGCCTGGCTGACCAGATCGGCATAATCCGCAACGCTGATCTCGCCGGTACACGGCGCCGAACAGCGCTTGATCTGATGCAATAGGCACGGTCGGGTGCGGCTCTCGTACACGCTGTCGCTGCAAGTGCGCAGCAAGAACGCGCGTTGCAGCATGTTGATGGTCCGGTTGACAGCTCCTGCCGAGGCGAACGGTCCGAAATAGTCGCCCTTGCGGTTGCGGGCGCCGCGGTGCTTGAGGATCTGCGGCGCTGGATGATCGCGGGCCAACAAGATGAACGGGAAGGATTTGTCGTCGCGCAGCAGCACATTGAAGCGGGGCCGAAACCGTTTGATGAGGTTGGCCTCAAGCAGCAGCGCCTCGGCCTCGGTGCGGACCGTGACGAATTCCATCGCCGCCGTGGCCGCGATCATACGGGCGATGCGGTTGGTGTGACCACCAAGCCGCGCATAGTTCGCCACACGCGCTTTCAACGATCTCGCCTTGCCGACGTAGATGACGGTGCCGTCCACATCGAGCATGCGATAGACGCCGGGGGAGGCCGGTAGCGTTTTCAGATGCGCGGCAATCACCTCAGGACCGGACCGCGCCGCTTCACCATCGCCGCTGGCCTCACCGCGAGCCCGTTGGCTCAACGGCGCTGATGGCTCCGGCGCGACGGCCTGCGGCTGGTTGGTCGTTTGCTTGCGCGGCATCGGTTTCCTGGCGGTCCTGGTCCCGCCGTGACGTGCTGATGGTCACCGGCGCGGCTGAGCGCCGGTCCTGAACCAATGATTTAGGGGCTTGTCCACCAAATGGATAGGCCCGGCAGACCTGCGTCCACCAGCTATCGCGTCAGCGCTGAGGCACGGGCTCGGACGATGCTTAGAGCGTTCCAGCTGATACTGAAACGCTATAAGGCGGAGATGATCGCTCTTAAAGTGTAGAGCAAATTTCTGCCTTTAATCGGGATCGTTCCGATTCCGATTAAAGGCAGAAAGTTGCTCTAGCCACCTCGGCGACCAGTGATGGCACCACCGATCCCGGTCCGCGCCGACCGGGCTGGATGTGCTGTTCTTGACCTTGGGGGAGGTGTCAGGCCATTTGAGCGTCAAACACCATGCCGCTCAAGGACTGTCCGCGCCGGCTTGCCAGCCGCAGGGCAAGGACGGCGATCTGGGCCTCGGAATGGAGCCGATGCGGCCATAGATCGTCTTCGAAGCCATCGCAGAGCCCCGGAGTGATCGCGTTCACGCGAATCGCACGATCCGCCCACCGTTCGCCCACCGTTCGGGTCAGGTTGGCCAATGCACCGTGGGCAAATCGCCCGAGCAGAGCGGCTTGGTGGGTCTGCGGTTGAGCTTGAGTCACAATGTTTAGAATGAGCCCTTGGGTCCAGGTCAGCTGCATGCGGTTGGCGATCACCTCCGTCATCCGAAGTGGGCATCCAAGGGTCGCCACCAACAGGTCCTCGACGTCTTTGACCGTGGCATCGGGACCGAGTGCCGCGTCGTTCAGCTGCGCCAGATTGATCACTGCCTCCAGACCGCCGTAGGACTTGACCGCGCTCTGCGCAAACGCCAGAGCATCGGTTTCGCTGCGGATCGTTGCCTCGCTCACGCGCACCTCCTCGGCGGTCCGCGCAACGTCCTCAAGCACCACGTCAAGCTCGGGTGTCATGTCTGGCATCTGCAGCACGAGCCGGCAGCCCGCTTCGGCAAATGCGCGAACGATATCAACACCATGAGCCGGCTGAACGCCGGTGATGAGGACGCGTGCACCGAACAGCTCCGGATACAGCGCATGTCTTGTTTGGCTCTCGACTAGACCCGTGACCATCTACCATCCTCCTGGTGTTCACGCGCATGTCAGAAGGTCCGATGCAAACCTGTCAGAAACGAGGGCAACCACTTGCCGCCCGTTCCGTTGGTCTGCTGAGACCCACACGCCGAGAGCACCGACTAAGCGACGATTCGACTAACGAGAGCTAAATGGCAAGCAGATTCGGGTGTGGATCTGTCGCAAATTGGGCCAGCTGTAGGCACGGTCGGGCGATGCGGCGGGCGCTGGAAAAGTCCCAACGGGCGGCGTTGAAAATGCGGCCGTCGGCCGGATCGAACCTGTATTACGCCCGTTCAGATCCAGCGATAGCCAAAGCTCTGGATATCTCGCAAATTGCGCCGGGCGTTGGCGGTTTCCCGCGTGGGAAGTGAGACGCCCTTTAGCCATGTTCGCCCATGCACCTCCACCCCACGGAAGTCAGAGCGCGCTGCAAATACGGCGCGCTCGCACCACAATCCCCCCAGGAAGTCTGAGCCTTGCAGGGTCACCGGTGCGCTGAACACCGTGCCGTCCATCGACATATTACCGAACGCGACCAGGCCGTCGAGATCGACACGGTCATGAAACGTTACCTGATCGAATTCGGCCACGCCGCGGAACTCGGCGCGTGAGAACCTGGCGGGACCGGCGACCTCAGCCGCTTTCATGCGCAAGTCGTTGGCGAATACCGCCTGGCTCATGTCCAGCGCAGATTCAAAACGGGCGCGCTTGAACCAGGCCAGTCCGGCCAGCACCGTCGCCGTACAGATCAGCGGTGCGGAGAAGACCGAGCCGCTGAAATCGACGTTGCCGAGGGCCCGCCCCGACAAATCAATCGGTTCGTCGATGGCGAGCTCGGTTAGGTCGACGGTGACGCCTTTGCGTAATGGCGCGGTCGCCAGGCGAACGATCTCGGCAGCGGGAAGGCGTCTCATGGGCTCACACGATGGATGGTGGTGATGATCGGCGCCGCGGCGCCCGCGCTCAGATGGCAACCGGCGCAATCCGATTGAGGACCTCGCGCGCGACCGTGTAGGCGGTGGACATCGAGGTCTTGGGATTGGCCGGGGAGGGCTTGCCAACGATCCGCACCTCCATATCGGCGCACGCGGCGCTCAGCTTGAACTCATGCACGTTGCCGGGCGCGTCGGGATCGGCAATCAACCGCACCTTGGTGCGGTCCAGCCCGACGCTGGCGATGGCGATGGTGGCCGCGGAGTTGGCGTTTTGCGGATAGTCCCGCGCCGCCGTTCGCGCCGCGCCCTCGAACAAAACGGTTTCGGTGGAGATCGCATCAAGGTCGACCAGCCGCTCGGCGGGCGTGCCGCGCCACGCCTTGGGCGGTTTGCGGGAGGTGTAGGTGATCGACTCGATGCCAGACAGCGCCGCTGCCGACAGCAAATCGATACCACCAATTGCTCCGGAGCATAAGATCAGCTGTGCGCCAGACCGCCGCGCCGCACTGTGCAGATCATTGCGCAAACTATCGTCGGTCAGGGCGCCAATCGAAACCACCAACACGTCGGTACCACGCGACAAAACCTCTGCGCCGTAGGCTTTTACCGCCGCATGTCCGGCGCATTCCACCACCAGGTCGTGGGACCGGGACAAGAAGGCGTCAGCTTCGGTCACCACCTCGGCGCGTCGCGCGATTTTTTTCCCGCAGCGATCCAGCAGTTTTTGTGCGGCGCTCGCCACATCGGGCAGGGTCAGGATCGCGATGCGTTCGATCGGTTGCTCGAGGCGGGCTGCCAAGGCCTCGAGCATGGGGGTCGCGATGGCGCCGGAACCGATGACACCTAACGATCGAACGCTCATCGCTGACCTCCCGCGGCGCCGGCCGGCGGGCCGCCAAATGCGTGGGCAAATGGCCCGATCGTCAACATGTCGACCTCAACCAACACAGGGCCGGCGCGCTCGAGTGCACGATCAAGCGCGGCGGAGAAGGACTCGATCGATTCCACCCGCATGTGCGCGAGCCCCATCGATTGCGCTAGCACCGCGAAATCGGGCGTCTTCGGCGCACAGTAATGGTGCCTGCCGCCATACTGTGCATCCTGGATGTTGCGAATCACGCCATAAGCCTGGTCATTCATCAAGACGTAGACGACCGGTGCCTCGGTCTCCACTGCCGTCATCAGCTCGGATATACCAAGCATGGCGCCGCCGTCGCCCAGCAGTGCGACGGTCTTCGCCGAGGCTTCAGCCAGCGCGGCGCCGACGCCCATGGCAATACCCATGCCAATACCGCCGCCCAGGGCGTGGACCCCGAGGTGTGGCGCTGCAAATCCAACATAACGGTTGCCGAAGGTGCTATTGGAGATCGTCACATCTCTGACCCACGGATGCCCCGCATTCAACAGGCGCGCGTTCAGGACGTCGGCTAACTGGCGATAGGGACCAAGCGTTGCGGCCAGGGCATCCGCAGATGCCGCGCGCGCCGCGCTGACCTCCCCGGCGAAGCCGGCATCGACGTCGAGCCGGCTTGGCAGGGTGTCGCAGAGTGCCGTAAGCGCAGTGCTGGCATCGGCACCGATGAACAGATCCACCGGAAAGTTGCGACCGGCCTGGGTGTCCTCGATGTCGATCTGAATCAGCGGCGATGGCAGCTTGAGCGTGTAGTTGCGGGTTTCGTTACCGCGCAGCCGCGAACCGACCACAACCATCAGATCCGAGCGGCCGTAGATCGCTTGGGCCTCGGCTGTCATATTGTAGGCGCCGAGATTGCGCGGGTCGGTCTCCGCCAGGATGGCTCGGCCGTGGGTTGAGCTGACCGCGCAAAATCCGCGACGGACGAGGTCGGCCACCGCGCCGCCGGCGTCCCGCGCACCGCCGCCCAGCCACAGCATCGGCCGTCGCGCCTTTGCGATCATCGCCGCTGCCTGCGCGATCGCATGCGGATCGGGTTGGCGCACCGACTGTGGCGGCAGGGCAAAATGCCGCGGAAACGTCCCGGCCTCGCGCTGCACGTCGATCGGTATCTCCAAGCTTACCGGGCCCTGGGGCGCGGCCAATGCCGCACACACCGCACCTTGCAAGGCGCCGACGGCGCTGCCGGCCTGCCACATGCGCACATAGCGTTTGGAGACGGATCGCAGCAATTCAGGCTGGTGCGGCACATCGTGGATGGCCGCGCGATCTTGGTCGATGTAGGCGCGATCGATCTGCGAGGTGATGTGGAGGACGGGCGACCCGGCCGTCAGCGCCTCCACCTGTGCCCCGGCGGCGTTGCCCGCGGCGGTGCCGGTGGATGTGATGACGACGCCCAACGCGCGCGAGACCCTGGCATAGGCATCGGCCATACTCATGGCGCCAGCTTCGCCGCGCGCCGAGACGAACCGTATGCGGCCTTGGCGCGCGATGGCGTCGAGGATTGGCATGTTATGGATGGATATCACGCCGAAAACGCAGGTCACGCCGATGTCGGCCAAATACCGTGCAATGAGGTCACCGACGGTTTCTGTCACCTCTTTTTCGGCGTGTCGCGTCGATCCGCCCATGTCGGCAACTCCTTAGATGAAGCGGGATACGCCGCCGGAAATCTCCAACGTCGCACCGGTGATGTAGCCTGCCGCCAACGGAGACCCCAAGAACGCGACGGCGCACGCCACCTCCTCGGGTCGTCCGAAGCGGGCGAGCGGAATCTCGCGCTCGCGCGCCCGCTCGGCCAGCCAGGCCTGTTGACTTTGGCCGGGTTTGGCTTTCGCCTTGAAGCGGCGCTCCCATTGGCCGGTGGCGATCACGCCGAGCACGATGGTGTTGACGCGGATGTCCGGCGCCAACTCGTTGGATAGAGATTTGAGCAGGTTTTGGACGCCGGCGCGGGCGGCCGAGGTGCAGACCAGGTGCGGCTCAGGCTGCAGGGCGAGCAGCGAGTTGACCGCGACGATGGCCGGCGCTTGGCTCTTGCGGAGCAACGGCTCGAAGGTTCGCACACTATTGATTTGACCAAAGAATTTTTGCTGCAGTTCCGCCCACCAAGCTTCGTCCGTGGTGTCGCGGAAGGTCGACATGCGTGCCTGTCCCGCATTGTTGACCAATAAATCCACGGCGCCGAAATTGGCGGCGACATCGGCGCCGAAAGCGGCCATCTGTTCGGCATTGGTGACGTCGCAGGCTGCCGAAATCAGACGGCCACCGCCATATTTGGCCTGCAATTCGGTATGCACCTGTTGTAGTCGTTGCGCGTCTCGCGCACAGATCGCGACCCGCATGCCCTCCGTCAGCAGAAGCTCAGCGGTGGCCAGCCCGATGCCGGAGCTGCCGCCGGTGATCACCGCGGCCTTGTCAGCCAGCCCCAAATCCATGACAGCGTCTCCGGTCGAGGTTCGATCGTGTGTTGGCCGGCCCAGCGATCGGGCCGCCCAGCCGCCTGCTGATTTCGGCCGCCGCCTGGCGCACCTCGCGCGCCAGCTGCTCGCGCCGTCCGGGCGGTTCCGAAAACGCGCGCTCCGGCCCCGAAACGTTGATCGCGGCGATCGTATGCGCGGTAAAATCAAACACCGGCGCGGCGATGGAATCGATGCCGATTTCATAGCTTGACCGGCCATCGGCGATGCTGGCAGCACGGACGTCAGCCAATTGACGATGTAATGCGGCCAGCGTGGTGGGCGTCTTGTCGGTCACCGCGCTGAGCGTGACGCCGGCATAAAGCTCATCCAACTGGTCCGGTGGCATGTGGGCCAGCATCGCTCGTCCCATCGTCGACGCGTGGGCCGGCAGGCGGGTGCCGACTTGAACGTTGCTGACGAGGTGGACATGCGGCGCGCAGCGCAAAACGTAGACCACGTCGTAACCGTCCCGAACGCCAAGGTAACAGGCCAGACCCAGGGAACGGGCCAACCGGTCCAGAATTGGCTTGGCCACCTGCGCGACGTCGAGCGCATAGATCTTTTGCGCTGCCAGCTCGATCAGCTCTGGCCCTAATACATATTCATCCGCATCCGGTGCCCGTTCGATGAAGTGTTCTGCCTCCAGCGTGTGGAGCAGCCGTAGCAGCGTGGTGCGATTGATGCCGAGATCCCGCGCGGCCTGGCTGAGATTGAGAACCGGTCGGCCGGCGGCGACGTAACGCAAAACCTTGATGGCGCGCACCACCGCGGGCACCGAATAGGTCGAGGCGCCGGGTTGCAAGCTGTGGTCCTTGTCCAGCATGCGCGCCGTTAGCCTCCCGTGGCCGGCGCAAACGCGTCGATGACCTGCGCCAGGGCCTTCGGCTGCTCCTGCGCCAAGGCGTGGCCCGCGCGCTCCACCAATTCGAAGCGGTGGTCGAGATGGGGAGAAGTAGCCACCAGAGCCTGATACATGTGTCGGCAGCGATCGGGCGTGGTGACCTCGTCCCGGGCACCGACGACAACCAAGGTGCGCGCCGTGATGCGTTGAGCGTCCGCGAGCAGATCGCCACATGACAACAGCCGCGAGGCCTGCTGATAGCCTGGCAGCTTGACCGCGGCCATGGCCGAGGTGACCGCCGCGACGAGTTCGGCGTTGTCGCGCTGGAACACCAGCTTTGGCGCGCGCGTGGCAGCAAACGCCGCGCCGCCCTCATTGATCAACGCCTCCAGCCGAGGTCCGACTTGGGCCGCCAAAGCCGCCCCTGGCGGCGTGGCGTATCCGAGCGCCGGCGACGACAGGATCAACCGCTCAAGCCGGTCCGGAAACAGGGCAGCGAACCGACCCGCCATCATCGCTCCCAACGAATGGCCAAGCAGGTCGAGCTTGCCGATGCCCAGCCGATCGAGCAGCTGGGCCAGCGCACCGGCATAATCATCTGCGCTCGGCCAGGCTTGCGTCAGGGGCGCTGAGCCACCATAACCCGGTGCGTCCCAGGCGATCAGATCGCGACGGTCCGACAACTGTGCGATCAAGCTCGCGAACGACATGGCGTTGCTGCCAATGCCGTGCAGCAGCATCAACGGCGTTCCACTGCGCGTGCCGGACCGGACGAATTCGATCCCGGCACTGTTCGCGCTCTGCATCGGCGCCTCCTTGCTCGAAAATGCGCGCGACCATCAGCCGGCAGCGCGCAGCGCCGCGGCGTCTTCCGCTTCGAGTTGATCGCGTGCCATCTGCTTCAGCGCCAGCCGGATCCTGGAAACGCCGACATCGTGCTGGTAAAGCATCTCGCGCTTGCGGGCGTCGTCGGGCATTGCAGACAGCATCTCCCGATCTTGCTCAAGCACATGCCAATGGCGCGGCTCGAGAGTCGCCCGATACAAGAACCGCCAAGATGCGCGCGCCAAACCCTCGCACTGTCGGATGCGCCAGAAGAACACCTTGCAGTTGTTCTCATCCACCGGCAGCACGTAGCCCAGGATGCGGAAGAACCCGCCCGGACCGGCTTGCTTGGGATAGGGCAGATCGAGCCGGCAATAGGTGCTGGCGCCGAACACCATCTCGGTCCAATCGAAGTTCTCCCCGGCCTGCTCGACGCGCGACACCAGAAAGCCGGTCTCCGTCTTCTCCAGCTTCATGATGTCCTGCTTGGAGCCGTAGGCCAAGGTGAAGGACTCCGCGTGCAGATAGCAGCCGTGCATCGGATCGGCGAGGTTGTCGAGCGCATAGCGGTAGTTGCATTCCCACGGGGAGGTGCACAGAAATCCGGTCCAGCTCGGATCGGAAAGCTCGTAGGGTAGATTGAGCGGAGGTGGCGTCGGCTGGGCCGCGCTGGGGAAATAGACGAACACGGCGTCGGCGGCTTCGGTGACCGGGAACGACTGCACGGCCTTGCGGCCTTCCAAGGGGCACTCGGGCATCGCCGGCACGCGGGCGATGTCGCCGGAGCCGTCGACGGCAACGCCGTGATAACGGCAGGCGATAAAGCCTTCCTTGACCTCGCCGCGCGACAATGGCGCGCCACGGTGCGGGCAGAAATCCTCCAGGCAATTGAGCTTGCCCTGATCGTCTCGCCACAACACCAAGTCCTGGCCCAATGCCTTGACCGCGGTCGGCTGGCCGGGCTGAACTTGAACCGATTTTGTCACTGCATACCACTGGCCAAGCAGGCCCTGGTTCACGCGCGCCTCGATGCGCTCGGTCATTTCGTGTGAGTCAGTCATAGTCGCCACCTTTTGTTGGCTTTGCCTGGGTCGCGGGGTCTTCGGCGTCGCCGGCTCAGTGCGGGCCGCGCAACGCGTCGGTCATCAACTGTTTTTGCTGCGTTTGAGGCCGGCCAACGGATGGTCCGGCGGATAGGTCGGCGTCACCGGCTTGGGATTGCCGATCATCACGCACATCAGCGCTTCTTCGATGCCTTCGTTGACCAAGCCGCGATAGACCCCGGGCGGCACCGACAACAAATCGCGCTCGCCAAGCACGGTCTCCCATCGTTCGCCCTGGTGCTCGATGATGAAGCGCACCTTGTGTCCCTTGAGGATGAAAAAAACCTCCTCAGCGTCGGTGTGCAGGTGCAGGGGGCCCTCACAACCGGCCGGCAGGATCATGGTCGAGAAGGTAAAGTGGCCGGCCGAAACCGTGTTCTCATCGGAGGCGACACCGGTGCCGCCGGTGCCCACGTAGCGCAGCTGGGCGCGCCGGTATTTGGGATCGTAGTCGGCCTGGAATTTCAACGCATCCCAATCCGGCGTGCGGGTCGCATAACGCACCACGCGGCCCTCAAGCCACCGATCGAGCGTTGTGCCTGGTGGAATCTCCACCGCTTCCGGCCTGATTTCTGGAAACTGGGGCTGTTCGGTCATGGGTCGCTCCTGTCGTGTTTGTCGTGCCGTTCAAGCCTGATCGCGGACCTTGGATCCGCGGCTCAATCTCACCTTTTGACGCGCGGGATGTAATGCAAAATGCGTTCTTCCGCCGCCGCCACGATGCCGTAAAGGATGATTCCGATTGCCGTCAGCACAATGATCGCATTGAAGACCATCGCCGCGTTGGCTTGCCCCTCGGCGTAGGTGATCAAAAAGCCGAGCCCGGTATTGCCGCCGACAAGCTCGCCGACGGTGACGCCGATCACGGCCAGCGTGGCGCCGATCCTGAGCCCGGCCAGCAAGGGCGGCATCGAGGCCGGAAACTCGATCTTCCAAAAGATCTGCGAGCGACTCATCGAGTAGGCGCGCGCCAAATTGACCATGTCGCGATCGACCGTCTTCATCGATTGCAGGACGTTGACCAAGATCGGGAAAAACACGATCAGGATCGTGACCAACAGCTTTGGCCAAAAGGTATAGCCAAACCACATGATGAACAGCGGCGCGAAGGCGACTTTGGGAGCGATTTGCAAGCCGAGAATATAGGGCGAGAAAATCCGCTCCCAGAACTGCGAAAGGCCCAGCAAATACCCGCCGGCCGCACCCAGCACGCTACCGACCACGAAGCCCAATGCGGTCATTGCCGCGGTCGACAGCGTGTGCCGCCAAAGCTCCTCCTGCTCCACCATCCGCCCAAACTCCGCGGCGGTTTGCGTGAAGGTGGGGATGATGTAGCGCGGAACGCCAAACAGCGGCGGTACGAACTCCCACACCGCCAAAACCACGACGGCAACCAATCCGATGGTGATCGTGTCCCGCATGGCCATGGTCAACTCGCGTCCGAGCGCTCACCCTCTCCCCGGCGGGGAGAGGGACCGAGCCAGTCAATTTGCAACCAACCGATCATCTGCTCTAATTACCGACGAACTTGTTCGTATAGGTGTCCTTGATCGGCACAGCGTTGCGCACGATCTTGTTGTCGACATAGAACTTTTGGACGGCCGCCAAACGCTTCTCGTCGAACGCGCCGAGCTTGGACGGGTTATCGGTCTTGTAGACCAGCTCGCCATAGCTCGTGAAAATTTCCTCCATGGCTTTTTCCTTGCCCTTATGGCGAGGCACGGCGGCAACGAAATCCTTGGCGGCTTGCTTGGGGTCGGCGATGACCTGGCGCAATGCCTGCAATGTTGCGCCAACGAATTTGCGGATCAGATCCGGATTGTCTTTGATGATCTTGTCGGAGGCCACGATCGCTTGGGCCATGGCGGGGAACGCATTCTCGATCGGCAGAATTTTGATGCCGACTCCGGCGGATTGGATGTTGTGCGCCCAGTCCGGCGTGCCCGAGATGGCCTGCAGGTTGCCGGCGATCATCAGTTTCACGACGCCGGCAGGACCGACCGCCTGGATGGAGGCGTCTGACTTATTCAGCTTGGCGCTTTTCAGCACGCCGAGCAGATTATAGTAGGTCGTGTCTTGGAATGACAGCACACCGATGTTCTTGCCTTTGAGATCGGCAAAGGAATTGATGTTGGCATCCTTGCGCACCACAATCTGCGTGAGTGAGCGTCCGCCGAGCAATGCCACCCCGCGCACGTTGACGCCATTGGCACGCACGATGATGGCCGTGTCGCCGATGCCTCCGCCGAGTTCGGCATTGCCGACCCCGACTTGCTTGGCGACGTCGGCACCACCCTTGGCGACTTGGAAAGCGACGTCCAATCCGGCGGCTTTGTATATGCCCTTGTGCTTGGCGATCTGGAACGGTGAGAACGCCGGCAAGAACGGTGGCGCCGGGAACAGATAGGTCATTTTGGTTTGGGCCTGGACTTGGCTGCCGCCAACGGCGACACCCAAAGCGGCCATCAACAGCGCCATTTTGTTCGTTTTCAGCATGTGCACCCTCCTCCTTTTCGGGTTTACTCACTTTGCAACGGTCATCGTGTGCTTGTTAAACCAACTTTATGGGCCGATCTCCCGTTCGGGTTTGGTCAAATCCACGTCGAGATTTGCAAACGCGTCGATTTCCACGACGAGATCGGGAAAGGCCAAGGCCGTCACCTCAACCAAGGTCGAGCACGGAAAGATCTGGCGGAATACCTCGGCGCGCGCGGCATTGACCTCATCCTTGCGGGTGATGTCGGTGACATAGATCACAAGCTTGTAGACGTTGCCGAGCGTCCCGCCGGCTGCGGCGAGGTACGCCTTGATCCGCTCAAGGCAGGCCAACGTCTGGCCCTTCATGCTGTCTGCCCCGATCGGCCGTTGATCGGCGCCGCGCGCGGTCACGCCGGACATCACGATCTCGCGGCCCACGACCAGGCAATTCGACCACGTCGCGTTGGGCGGTGAGCCGACGCCGGGGACATCGATTTGCCGCACGCCGTGCTGCTCGGTCTCAATCGGCATAACCGGCCTCCGCCAATGCCGACAGTTGGGCTTGTGCCTTTTGGCGCAGGACGCGACGCAGGCGCATCAGTCCCATGTCGTGCTGGTAAAGCAGTTCGCGCTCGCGCGCGTCCGGCTCGTAGGCTTCAAGCATGCGACGGTCTTGCTCCAGCACCGCCCAGTGGCGCTGTTCGAGGCGGTTCTTGTACAAAAACCGCCATGTGTCACGCTGCCAGCCGGTGACCTTGCGACAGCGCCAATGAACCACAGCCGACAAGGTTTCGGTGATCGGCGTGAAGGTCCCGATGATATGAAAATTGCCGCCAGGTCCGCCGCTCGCCGGATAGGGAATCTCCAGGCGGAGCCAATGCAGGCCGGTATCGAGAAATTCGGTCCAGTCAAAATTGACGTTACGCTGGCCCTCCTTCTCGAACACGAACCCGTGCTCGGTATCCCGGATCTGGAATTTGGCCTGTTGGGCGCCTTCGGACATGGAATGAGAGATCTTGTGCAGATAGGTCCCGTGCATGGGATCCATCACATTGTCCATCACATAGCGATAGTCGGCGGCCCATTCCGCATAGCATAAAAACGAGCTGAATTCCGGTGATGTCAGTTGGTCGGGAAGCTGCAGCCTGGGCGGATCGGGGTGCAGCTCGTCGCCAAAATAGGCGAAAACAACGTCGTTGTGCTCCTCGATCGGAAACGCCTTGGTCGCTTTCATACCCTCCAACTGGCATCCCGGGCTGCCGGGCACCCGCACCGCCACACCGTCGGCGTCAACCTCGACGCCGTGATAGTCGCAGGCGATGCGATCTCCCATCGGATGACCCAACGACAAAGGCGCTCCGCGATGCGGGCAATGATCCTCAAGGGCGAATAGCCGGCGATTCTGGCCGCGCCAAAGCACCAGCTTATAACCGCAGCGGCGCAGCGAAATCGGCTTGTCCGCAATGAAACTCGACGGACAAATGGCATACCACAGATTGCGGACACCCTTGGCCAGGAGCTTCTCGATCGCTGCGTTTGGCGGCTTCGTCATGGGCTTTCGCTTTGAGGCCGGCGCTGGAACGTGACGCAAACCGCTCACGCTCCGAGCTTCCTCATCTCCTGCTCAAATGTCTCAACCGTCCACGGCTGTCCGTCGCAGGACAGTCGTTTCGATCGGTTCAATGCGGCGACCAGCCCCTCGCACGAGGTGATGCCGGCGCGAAAGCAAGCTTCGATCGCATCGGCGAGCGCGTTCTCGTAATCGGTGGGCGGCCGCGATCGGCTCTGGTGAACTTTCAGATAGGGCTCGCTCATCATTTGCCACCCTGGCGGACGCGTTGCTTGATCATCTCGCGTACCGGCACGAAGTCGTAAGCTGGGAAGCATTCGGTCCGAAACACGCCCCAGGCCGAGCGTTCCAACTCGACGTTGACCTGCGCCAATTTGGCCGGCGGCAACTTGAGCGTCACGATTTGTCCGAAGCCCATGGCGACATACCACGAGACGATCTCCACCCCCTCGGGTGGAAATCGCTCCCACCAATCGGCGTCCTTCAGCTTGGTCTGAACTGCGTCGAGATTGTTGGACTGATCATGACGCAAAAAGACAGTCAGTAGGATGGTATCCTCGCTTGCCGCCATCGCCGCTCACCCGCCCTGCTCTCGATGTTGCCCGTGTGTCGTCATCGTCCCGATACCGTGCCTCGTCACATCTATTCGGCAACGCGCTCGTCGAGCTTCAGCAGCTCGAACAATCGCGCAATGTATGCACCGGCGCGCGGATGGCTGCGCCGAGCGATCGGGTTGGAGCGATCCGGCAGCTCCACCTCAATTTCTTCAATGATGCGTCCTGGCCGATCCGACATCACCAGGATCCGGTCGGACATGGCGACGGCCTCGGCCAAATCGTGGGTGATCAGCAGCGCCGTCACGTCGGAGCTGGCGATGGTCTCCCCAAACGAATGCTGCAACAGCATCTTGGTCTGCGCATCAAGCGCGGAGAACGGCTCGTCGAGCAGCACGATGTCAGGCCTGATCGCCAAGGTCCGGGCGAGCGCTGCACGTTGGCGCATGCCACCGGACAACTGATATGGGTAGTGGTGCGCGAACCCACTGAGCTTGCAACGATCCAATTCTGCCAGGGCGCGTTCGCGCCGCTGTTGACGGGAGACCTCACGCGCCTCAAGGCCGAACTCGACGTTGCGCACGATTGAGCGCCACGGCAATAGCAGGTCCTTTTGCAGCATAAAACCGACGTGCGCATTGGGGCCGCTCACGCGCTCGCCGCTCACGCTCACCTGGCCTTTTGAGGGTAGGTCCAACCCTGCTGTCAGATTGAGGATCGTGCTCTTGCCGCATCCCGATGGGCCGACGATCGCGACGAATTCCCGCGGTTGGACGTTGAACGTGATGTCGGCAATCGCCACCAATTCCGCGCCGGCTTTCGCTGGAAAGGACCGCGTGACGGTGTCGAACTCAAGCGCCGATCCCTTTGCGAGCATAGGCCTCATCCAAAGACGCGTTGATCGACTCAAGCTCCCGTTCCAGCAGCGCCTCATCCCACTGGCGCGTACCGGACATCGGCGCTTCGACGCCTTGCTCGCTTAATCGCCGAATAACCTCGGTAAAGTCGGAAACGCCATCGGCGTAGATGGCTTCCAAGGCCTCAGCCAAGCGCTGTTCCGACGCGCTTAACTCCCGCCTGAGCGCTTGATGCGCTAGCGCGGCCCATCGATCAGTCATCGCACCTCCCCTCACAGCTCGACGGCCATGTTCATATTTGAATAATCTTTTCTAATTTGAACATTAGTGGACGGCCCGCCGGAGTGTCAAGCACCGCCGCGTGCGCGCTGCTGCGCACACCCGTCAGCCGCATCGGAAACCCATTGTCGCCACGGTTGGTGCGCGATGTGTCCGCCATCGGATGGATGGTCATGGTGCCTCGGCGTTGCTGCCCGCAACGACACTGAGCACGGTTGCGCCAATCCCAAATCCAGCAACCGAAAAGGGTGAATTTGCAACGTTGGATTAAAGACCGAGCAGCCATGCACGCACATGCGCTGTGCCAAAAGCGCCGTCACTCACCCGGTTGGAGGACAGTGCGATGGACGCCCCTCGATTTGGTTCGCCGTCACCTGCGTTACGCCTTTAGATCATCGCGCCTTGAATCGGAACCGCGAAGCCGGTTCCGATTCAAGGCGCAAAGATGATCGCTCATAAAGTGGTGAGCAACTTTCTGCCTTGAATCGGGATCGTTCCGATTCCGATTAAAAACAGGTTGCTCTAAACCGGTGTGCTGCCGTCGCCGAGGCTATCGCCCATCGCGGACGACTAAGGCGGACGACTAAGCATGTCCAGTATAGCTGACCAGGTAGGACGGATCGACACCGAGCTTGGACAGTGCGCGCTCGTATTTGAGATCCAGCTCATCATCGAACACCAAATCCGCGTCGGCGGGGCAGGACAGCCAACCGTTGGCTTGGATCTCGGTTTCCAGCTGACCGGGGGCCCAGCCAGCGTAACCAAGCGCGAGCAGCGCCCGCCGTGGGCCAGCGCCTTCGGCCATCGCCTTCAGAATATCGACCGTGCTGGTCAGACACAGCCCCCGATCGATGGTGAGGGTTGAATCGTCGCCCTCATAATCGGCGCTATGCAGAACAAAGCCGCGATCGGTCTTGACCGGACCGCCCACCAACACCGGTGTGTCTAGGTTGCCGATCAGAGTCGGGTCGTCGATATCCGGATCAACAACACCGAGTTCCACCAACAGGCTTTCGAACGAGATGCTGTCCGCGGGTCGATTGATGATCAGCCCCATGGCGCCGCTGGCGTTATGCAGGCATATGCAAATCACACTCCGCGCGAACCTTTTGTCCCGCATCGCTGGCATCGCGATCAGGAGTTGCCCCTCCAGGTATCCAGCGCCGGGGGCTTGGCGCGAGCCATCGGATGGTCTGGGGTTCATAACTGATCAGACTATCGCGCGCTCCGGCCCCCGTGAAGGCCTGAATTCAGGGTGATTGGGTCGTCTCACGTCTGCCATTCGGTCGCTGTCATAAACTCGTGATTTGCCGTTGAACGGGCCGCGGCAGCATAACAGACGTTCGCGCGTTGGATTGACGAGAGCTGGAGCCCGACTGCATGAGACGAGTTGCCGCAATGTATGTGGCCGGGTTGTTGGCGGTCTTCACCTGCGGCGCGTCGCTTGCTCAGTCTTGGACGCAGCTGCCACTCGGCTTCGCCACGTCGCCGACCGACCACCCCGCATCCGTGCCCTGGGTGCGATCGGCGTGGGTCAAGGGCTATCAGTCCCGCGCACGGTTGATCGCTGGTGCTTCCGAACAGGGGGGAGGCTCCCAGGTGATCGCGGCCATTGAGCTTGAGCTTCCCAAAGGCTGGAAGACCTACTGGCGCAACCCTGGAGACGACGGCGGTTTTCCGCCGGTGGTGGATTGGTCGGCATCCAGCAACCTGGCCTCGGCGCGACTGCTGTTTCCAGCGCCAAAACGCATCAAAGGGGTGTACGGCGCGAGCATCGGGTATAAGGGCTCGCTGGTATTGCCGATCGAACTGGTGGCACGCGACCCAACGCGAGCGATCGGTTTGCGGGTCGCCCTCCAGTACGGCATCTGTCGGGAGATCTGCGTCCCGTCGCAAGCCAGCATGCATCTCGTGATCCCGCAGCCGTTGACCGTCCTGCCGCCCGTCATCGTGGACGCGTTGTCGAAGGTGCCGCGTACCCCCGATCAACGGCGCCCGCGCGATCCGGCATTAATCAAGACCGCGCTTGAGCTGACCGGGTCGAAGCCCGCCATGACGTTCGCCGTGGCGACGCATGGTGCCGGTGCGATTGACCTGTTCGTGGAAGGGCCGCGTGGCACCATGCTGCCGATGGCGCAGCCGCTGGGCCCGCCTCAGTCCGGCATCGCGCGCTTTCGCGTCGACTTGACAGGTGTTGAGCGACGTCAGCAACTGCGTGGCAAGACGCTGCGCGTGACCATCACTTCGGCCGCTGGCAGCAGCGAACAGACGTTGAAGATCCGCTAGCCCCAGGCGATTGAAATAGGGTAGTGTCCCGCATCGTCGTATTTGGGGATTGCAGAGCTTTCTCCACAGCGCGGCGCCGGAGCCCCAAGCGGGATAGCGTCGAGGCGTCGGACCGGAACAAGCAGGAGTGATCTTAATGGCCGTGATCAAAGCCAAAACCGTGGTTGATATGAAGCTCTCCGGCGTGTCCGAGTCGCATGCCCGAACCCGCATCGGCGTCCGAGATTTGACCACCTTGACCGACGAGCCCGTCGCCCGCGGCGGCACCAATCAAGGCCCATCGCCGACGGAGACGATGATTGCCGCGCTGGTTGGTTGTACCAACGTCATTGGCCTGCGCGTCGCTGAGCATTTGGGCTTGCATGTGGAGGACATGAAGATCGATGCGGTGGCCAAATTCGATCGCCGCGGTGTGATGCTGGAAGAAGAGATCGACGTGCCGTTTCCGGAGATCACACTGTCGATCGCCTGCCGGTCCAACGCTACGCCGCAGCAGGTTGAACAGTGGAAGACGGATCTCGCCAAGTTCTGCCCGATCTCCAAGGTGATCCGGGCCAGCGGCACGCAGATTAACGAGGAATGGGCGGTCTCACCGCTTTAGGACGAAGCTGTGGGGGTGATTTTTTCGCGATCTGGCCGGCGCATCGTGTCTCGGTTGAGTTCGGCAAAGGTTTGGACCGGTGGTCGGTCGTGCGGCGGCACGGATCGCGACGCAACGTGCGTGGCTGAGGGCCGGACAACGCCCCGGCGCGCGGCTGTGTTTGATCATCGGTTTCCATCTCAGGTCCGGCCGCTGGTTGCGGCGGCGCGCGCAATGGCGCTGTTGGTTGTCGTCGGCGCGTCGGCAACGGGTGGGCAGGCCCGGGTCGATGCGCCCACGCAACCACCATTGGCGTCGCACCGGGCGGTTTATGACTTTACGCTCGGGCAGGTGCGCGGCAACGCCGTCGCGGAGGTGTCGGGTCGGATGGTGTTCGAGTACACCGGCTCGGCCTGTGCCGGGCACACCCAGCGGATGCGGTTCGCCACCCGGACGGTGTCGCCGGACGGCCAGGTTTCGCTCAGTGATCAACGCTCAACGAGCTGGGAGAACAATCAGGCGACGCGTTTTCGCTTTCAATCGAGCCATTACCGCAACCGCAAGCTGGTCGAGCGAACGGCGGGAACGGCGACGCGTTCTAGCGATCGCAAAGCCGATCTGTCGGTCCAGTTGACCCTTCCTCACCGCCGCAAGACCGCGGTCGGGGGTTTGTCTCTGTTTCCCGTCGAGCATTCGCTGCGCTTGATCGAGGCGGCACAGCGCGGCGATCGTGTTTTTCGCGCGGAGTTTTTCGACGGCTCGGAGCAGGCGCAGCGAACCTATGTGGTGCACGCGGTAATCGGTCGGCCGCTGTCGGCGGAGCGGTTGCGGCAACTGCCCAGCGTCGGTCAATCGGACAAGCTCGAGGGCGTGACGGCGTGGCCGATCGCGCTCAGCTTTTTCGAACACGGCTCCGAGACCAAAGACGCGGTGCCGGCCTACGAAATGTCCTACATATTCTATGAAAATGGGGTCGGTCGCAATCTGACGATCGATACCGGCGATTATACGTTGACGGGCAAACTGGTCCACTTCACCGTGCTCGATGCGCCGCCTTGCCGCCGCTAGAGCAACCTGCCTTTAATCGGAATCGGAACGATCCCGATCAAATGCAGAAAGTTGCTCACCACTTTAAGGCGCGATGATCTAGTTCAGTTCTGCCTTCGGTGGATCGCTTCGCCGGCCCGCTCCCCGCCCGGTTGCTCCACTCGCCTCCCAGAACATCATGCGATTGGGTGTCGAGTGGAGCAACCGGGCGGGGGAGCGGGAGAGTTCCAGCTAACACTGAAACGCTATAAACGACCGAAGACGATCGCTCAAAAGCGATGAGGGCAAGGTTCAGCTCCTCTTCGGCATCGTTTGGGTTCCGATGAAGCACAATTTGCCCTATCACGTGCTGCAATCGGTCTACCGCCGGGGCCGAGCGATCAAGCCGACGAGCCCAACACGTTGTCGACATCGTGATAAATCGTGTGCAGGTGGCGGGCACGCGGATCGACCGAGCCGAGCTCGATCACAAGGCTGTCGCCGATGATGCGATAACCGAATGCTTGGTTGGGGTCGTTGGGTCCGTACCAGGCGAAATGGACGGCACTTTGATCCCCCGAGCGGATGCGCCGGCGTTGCGCGGCGGCCAGCTCCGGCGTCAGATGGTCCACGGCATAGGCTTCGACCAGCTGCCAAATGAGGTCACGCTGACCCGGCTTCAGATCTGCGGCAGGCAGGCCTTGCTTGTTGGTATGGCGTCGTTCGCGCCCTGCCATCGAGAGGATGTTGCGCATGGCGTTGGCCGATTGCTGTGCGGTGTTCAGTTGCGTGTGATCGAGATCCTTTGCCAGGCGGCGGGCGAGATCCTCCTCGGCTTGCAGCGTGACAAGACCCCGATGCGGCCCACGCGCGACGCGGTTTGGGTTGGCTGAGAACGAGGACGGCGTGACGGATACAATCAAGTTGTCGTGAACCGCAATCGACAATGACAAGTGATGGCCCTCCAGCCGGAAACCCCAAGCCCCGGTGACGGAAGGCTGGGCGAAAAAGGCCAACGAGAAACGCTCGGAGGATCGCCGGGCGCTGCGGTCGCCGCGCTGGGCTAACACCGCCTGCAGCGTCATTACGTTGCGCGCTTTTTCCAAGCCAACGGGCGACAGGATCAGAGCCAGCAGATCCCAGGCCGCAACCTTCTCGCCATCGCTCATCTGCTCAAGGCGAAGTCCCGGCTTGATCAGGCTTGGGAACCCGAAGTAGTTCCAGTTTTTCCACGTCGTCCCGTTCCACGCGAACAGCGCTTGCTTGCGCTTGTCAGGCGCAAGTCGCGCCAAGAAGCGTTCGGCGGCGGCGGTGAATTCTGCCGCGGACGCCAAACCCGTCGGCCGGCCCGCTGCGCAGCCGGGGCCGGTCGGCAGCAGCGCCGCGCCGGACGCGGCGGCCGCGCCCAACAACAAATCACGACGGTCAATCACGTCAGCGTGCTTGGCTGGTGTCGTCATCGCTCAGCTCCCTGGGTCCTCAGCGCGTCACATTGGCCGCGTCGCCGCTGCATCTCATGCCGGCAAGGTCTGTGTCGAGGGGCCGCCTCGCGGTATCACGCAACCGTGACGTTGGACGCCATCGTGCTGGCGCCGAGCCGACCATTGACCGGGCGGGACGCCGGGTTACGATGATCGATCGATCTTGGGTCCCCTCCCCTACCCGGCCGGAGTGCGCCGCAACAATGGAAGCATGGCATGATCAAGGTTAAGCGATTGGGGCACGCAACATTCCTCACCCCGGACCTCGAACAGCAGATCGCCTATTATGTCGATGTGGTCGGCCTGCACTTGGTGGCCCGCGATGCCAACCGCGCCTATCTCGCCTCGCGGGTGGGACTGCTCACGATCGTATTGGAGAAGTCGGATGTGCAGAGTTGCGCGCGTCTGGCGTTTGAGGTCGCAGCGGACGCGAAGGTGGACGACCTGGTGCGAGGCCTGGCGGAGTTGGGCCTCAAGAGCGAGGCGTGCACCGATCCGTTGCCCGGTGTTTCCCGCTTGCTGACGTTCAGCGATGCAAAGGGCACCACAATCGAGCTGTTCTCGGGTCTGAGCTTTTTGGATGTGCCACCGATGCCGGGCGGTGTGGGGATCTACAAGCTCGGGCACATCGCCTTCTTCCATCCCGACCCTGCAGCGATTGCCGATTTCTATGCCCGCGTGATGGGATTTCGCGTGTCGGATTGGATCGGCGACTATTTTGTCTTTATGCGGTGCGGGATCGACCACCACACCGTGAATTTCTTGCGTGGGGATCAGATCAGCATGCAGCACATGGCCTTCGAGCTGCACGACCTATCACATCTGGGAACCGCGTGCGACCTCTTGGGCCAGCGCAAAATAGAGCTTCTGTGGGGACCGGTGCGGCATGGGCCGGGCCACAACATTGCGACCTACCATCGCAATCCGGACGATCAGATTATCGAGCTGTTCTGCGATCTCGATCACATCGCAGACGAAGAGCTGGAGTACTTCGAGCCCCGCCCATGGCACCGCGATCGTCCGCAAAAACCGAAGGTGTGGGATGTGTCGCTGCCCCGCGACATCTGGGGTCCACCGCCTGTGCCAGATTTCCGGCGTCCCTCAGGTGCGCCCAAAGGCTGAACGAGCGCGTGCTAGATCATCGCGCCTTAAATCGGAACCGCAACGCCGATTCCAATTGCGCCGGTTCCGATTTAAGGCGCAAAGATGATCGCTCTTAAAGTGGTGAGCAACTTTCTGCCTTTGATCGGGACCGTTCCGATTCCGATCAAAGGCAGGTTGCTCTAGGTTGGTACCACGGTGACCTGCCAACGTGAGGCGACCTGATGATTGCGCGCTCAGCTGCGGGCGACGTTGCTCGCATTCGGGGATATTGCACGCATTCGCGATCGTGCCAGTTGCGCTTATGCAGCGCGCCAGCAGTGTGGGCCGGCACAGCGATTCCGCCTTTAGCGGACATGATGCAGGCGGAAATGATCGCCCCTAAAGTGAGAGCAACCTTCTGCTTTTCATCGGGATCGTTCCGATTTCGATGAAAAGCAGGTTGCTCCAGGCCGTTTGCGCGCGCCGTTGCCAGACGCTTATCCCGTCCAACCGGACTGCTTCCGCCATTGGTTGATGCGCTCCCAAGCGTGTGGCGTAAAGTCCGCCGCCGGCGCATTGCCGGCGATCACCACCAACAAGACATGATCCGTATCGGGATCGTCGTGGGTGATGTTTTCGAACCGGCGCGCGACGCCGGGCGGGAACGATATGACGTCTAATGGTCCAAGCTCGGCGTGCTCCAGATCATCGCCTTCATTCCAAGAGCAACGCCAACGCCCTGAGATGGGCATGAACGTTTCATTGGTATCGTGATTGTGCATCAACGGGCCGCGGCCGGCACGGCAACGCACGAAACCCATGTTGAAACCTTCGGAGATTTCGATTGCCGCATTGCGCGCTGCGTTGGCGCCCAGCGGAGAGGAGATCTTGTCATCTTCATTCTCTGGCGGCGCAAATCCGATCACGTTGATCAGCTCCCGCTCGCACTCCGGTAGCGGGCTGTCGGGCAGGCCGTCGCGCGCGCCGGACAAATCTGCAAACCGCGCAATTCGGGGCGCCATTTGCTCGCGAGTCCAGATCTTGAGTGGTGGTAGATCGGCCATCTGCTGCTCCATCCCTTAAGCTGTTGGCACTTCGATTTAGTCAGCGTTGTTTGGCGTTGGTTTTCAGGCCACAACGCCTTGGGCGTTTCAATGTTAGAGCAACCTGCCTTAAATCGGAATCGGAACGATCCCGATTAAAGGCAGAAAGTTGCTCTACACTTTAACAGCGATCATCTAGCTGGGACCATCGAACGCCTCCACCGGTTGCCCATACCAACATGCCCTGTGGCGTCCGGCTGGCAGGGCGGGCCGGCGATCCGCCCAAGGCGGAATTGAGCGAGCGGCGACGGGTCGGAGCTGGTCCGGCCAGAGACCGCCAGCCGGCGTCATGTCTGCGGCTTGATTTTCATGATCCGCTCGGCGTTCTTGTGGCAAATCTTCTCCATGTCAGCTTTGGACAGATCGAGCGACTCCATGATGGCGATGGTGTCGCGGATATAGCCCGGCCCGCCCTCGGGATCGAATGGACAGTCCGATGCAAAAACGATGTTGTCCTTTGGATAAAATTCAAATCCGCAGATCGTCGCTGCGCGGGATCCGAAGACGGCGGTATCGACATAAAAGTCGTTCTTAAAATAATCGAGCGGCCGCTTTTTCATGTTCTGGCGCAGCGTCACATAATCCTCATCGGAGGTGCGCTTACCCAATTGATCCCAGCCGGGGCCGACGCGACCCTCGAAAAACGGGACCATCGCGCCCAAATGGTGGGCGACGACCCTGAGCTTGGGCAGCTTGTCCATGATGCCGGAAAACACCAAGCGGGCCATCGCCGCCGAGGTTTCGTATGGCCAGCCGAAAGTCCACCAGATCTCGTATTTGGATTTGCTCTCGTTCTTGTAATCGGGCAGGTCGAACGGACCGCGCGAGGGATGCAAGAACACCGGGCAGTCGAGCTTGGCCGCGGTCTCAAGAACGGGGAAGTATTTTGGATCATCGAGCGGATCGCCATTGATGTTGGAGTGGATCTGGACCCCGTTGGTCCCCAGCCCGACCGCGCGTTCCAGCTCCTTGGCGGCATTTGCAGAGTTCATCGGCAGCGAGGCCTGCCAGCCGGAAAAATAGTCCGGAAGCTGCGTGCACAGCTCGGCCAATCCGTCGTTGGCCAACTTAGCCAGCTCTTCACTCACCGCCGGCTCACCCAATGCTTCCAGCGGCGGCATGCCCAGCGAGATCACCTGGCTGTAGTTATGCTTGGTGCGGAACAGATCGACGCAAGCCTTGCGCGCATCCAAGTCATAAATGCACGGCACCCCGCGCATCCGCTTGCCGATGTTTTGGGCCGCACCTTCCATTGTCGCCATCTTGTCCCATAGGCCCCTTGGGAAGAAATGGCAGAACGCATCGATATAGCGCATGGGTGTCCTCTGGTTCTGAGTGGGACGTTGCTGTAACCAACAGGTTAGCTGCGAACCTCCGGATGCGCCACGGTCAATGCGCAGCGCTCGGCCGATGCCAGGCACGCATGCGCGTCGGCGACGACGGGTCCCCAGGCACCATCCAACGTTTGCCGCCCGACGTGACTGTTCCCATCGGGCCGAGGCGGTCGATCGGAGCTCGGCCGCCGAAGCAACGTCTGCGCCAAGACGTGCCGGTTACCCGTGCAATTGACCCCACATCTGCCGATCTCGTTCCGCCGTCCAAATGCGCGGATGCTCGATCCCCGATGCTTCATCATAGGCGCGCGACACGTTGAACGGCAGACAGTGCTCGTAGATCGCCCACGTTGCGAATTTGGGGTCCATCACCGATCGCGCAGCGGTAAAAGCTTCCTTCAACGTCCGCCCGTGCGCGACCGAATCGACGGCGCTTCCATAAAGGGTCTCGACAAAGTCGCGGGTGCCGTCGAGCGCAGCGCGGACCATTTCGGAACCGACCAGGGCGTCGCCCCGCCCGGGCACCAGGGCCTTGGGACGGAACCCGGCGATACGGTCCAAGGTGCGCGGCCAGTCCTGCAGATGGCTGTCGCCGCAATAACAGGCCGAGTGGTACTCAACGATGTCGCCGGAGAACATGACGCCGACGTCTGGCACCCAGGCGACGGTATCGCCGGCGGTGTGAGCCCGCCCGATCTGGAGAATCTCCACGCGCCGCTTGCCGAGCCATAAGGTGAGTTTGCCTTCGAACGACAGCGTCGGCCAGGTCAGCCCCGGGGGGATGGTCTCCTGCCCCCGGAACAAGCGTGGGAAGCGGCCAATCTCGGAGGCCTTGTCCTCCTCTCCCCGCTCCACCATCAGTTTGCGGGTGGCCTCCGAGGCGATGATCTCCGAAGCGCCGAACGCGGACGCGCCGAACACGCGGACCGCATGATAATGGCTGAGCAGAACATGCTTGATCGGCTTGTCGGTAACGGTTCGCACCTTGGCGATCACATCTTTCGCCATCAGTGGCGTGGCCTGAGCGTCGATCACCATCACGCTATCATCACCGATGATGACCCCGGTATTTGGATCGCCCTCGGCGGTGTAGGCGTATAGGCCGGGACCCAGCTCCGTGAAGCTGACCGTCTTTTCGGTGGTGTCGGCAACGGAAGCGAAATCAGCCATGGTCAATGGTCCTCCACCGTGCTGATGAATACGATGCGATTGCCAAACGGATCGGCGCATCCAAAGGTGCGCAGCCCATCACGCTCATCCAACCAATCAACTTCATGGCCGGCTTCGGTCAGCCGATCCGCCAAATCGTCCAAGCCGGCGACGACGATGGCCGGGTAGCATGAGCCGGCGCCGGCGAACGCTCGTTCAGTGCTGAGATGCAGCTGGATGTTGGCGCCATCGCCGCCTGCGAAGCACAACGCATTGCCGGTGCCTTTGGGATCGGACGTGGCCAACTCCGCCATTCCCAATGTGTCAAGATAGAACGTGCGCGCCAGCTTCGCGCCGTCCGCCGGCATCGCGAGCTGGACATGATCTAGTCCGACAAAATGGTCGCGCGCCCAGCTCATGACGTAGACTTTCGCACCTCTTGCTCGATCGCGCCGAAGATCGAGTGGCCCTGAGCATCCAGCATCTCCACCCGGACGGTGTCGCCAAAGCTGAGGAATGGCGTGCTCGGCTGGCCATTCAGCAGGGTCTCCACTGTTCTGATTTCGGCGATGCAGCTGTAGCCGCGGCCGCCTTGGGGCACCGGACGCCCTGGCCCGCCGTCCGCGTCCTTGTTGGAGATCGTGCCGGAGCCGACGATGGTGCCGGCGGATAAGGGTCGCGTTCGCGCGGCGTGGGCGATCAGCTGGCCAAAATTGAACGTCATATCCTGACCAGCATCGGGCTGGCCGAATGGTTTGCCGTTGATCTGGGTCAACAGCGGACGATGGAGCTTGCCGTCGCGCCAGGTCTCACCGAGTTCGTCCGGCGTGACGGCGACCGGCGAAAACGCGGTCGGTGGCTTTGATTGCAGGAAGCCGAAGCCCTTGGCCAGCTCCGGTCCGGTGAGATTGCGCAACGTCACATCGTTGACCAGCAGCACCAGCTTGATGTGATCGACCGCAGCCGCGGCATCGATCCCCATCGGAACATCATCGACGATGACCGCGACCTCCGCTTCACAGTCGATGCCCCACGCCTCGTCGGCCATCACAATCGGATCGCGCGGTGCAACCAACACGTCCGAACCGCCCTGGTACATCAGGGGATCTGTAAAGAACGCCGCAGGCATCTCCGCGCCACGTGCCTTGCGGACCAACTCCACGTGATTGAGATAGGCCGAGCCGTCGACCCATTGATAAGCGCGCGGCAAAGGACTGGCCGCCTCCCGCTCACGAAAGCGTTCGGTTTGGACGGCACCACGCTCAAGGCTCTCGGACACGTCCCGCAGTCGCGATTCGATGTCGGACCAGTCGTCCAGCGCCTGTTGCAGGGTGTTGGCGACCGGGTCGGCCGAGGTGTAGGTCGTTAAGTCCCGCGAGACGATCACCAGTTGGCCGTCGCGACCGCGCTTGAGTGAGGCGAGCTTCATTGGTCGGTCCTCTTGAGATCGGCAATTGGGTTGGCCCCGGCATCGGCGGATGCGCCTGCCGGTGCGGGTCGATCGTAGCGGGCGCCCCGCGCTCAACGCAATGCGCAATTGGGGGGTGGCAAAACGTTTGCCGGCCCGGTGCTGCTTGCCGACCAAGGTCCCGTCGCCGCAGCTCGACAGCAGCAGCGTCACTGGCCAGAGGTGTTGGCCGCGTTCGCCGTGTCGGTGTCGTCGGTTCTGTGGCCAGCTTGTTGGGCGGTGCGCGCGGCCGCGTCGTTCGGTTCCGGCGGATCCCCCGCAAAACGACCGGAGGTCAGCCAATAGACGAGACCGGCGACCAAACCTGAGCACAGGTAGGCCGCCACCGCGTAATTGTTGGCAATCGTCCGGCCGGGATCGACCTCGCCGGAATGGATCGCCAGCAAACCTGCGCAGGAAATGGCGAGCCCAACCAACACGTAGAAAACCCAGGTGCGGTAGCTGTGCCATTCACCGATGGCTGCTGCAAGCAGGGCAAACGGCGCCGAAAACTGGGCCATGAACGTTCCCACCAGCAGCACCTTATGACCGGTCCAGCTGAGCTTCCCAAGATCCGTTGTGAAGATGTTTTCGGGATCGGCAAATCCCAGCTTTACCAAGGCTCCCGCGGCACAGGCGAGGATCAATCCGAGCACAACTCGAAACACGGACAAGATCATTGCCGTCGTCCTTCGTCCGCCGCGGTCCGCCTCGCACCCTCGCTTGCCAGGTTAGAACATACTTCCTTGGTCAGAGCAAAGTGGGCGGTGTGCACAAAATCAGATCATCGTTAGCGCCGATCCGGCAAACGAACTTCCGAGCGAGGTTGAGCCGGGGTGGGCGCGACCGCCGGCACGGCTGATCAGCATAGGTCGGGCCGGCTCCAACCCTCACGCGCGCCGGCCCGCCAACGCCCAATAGATCCAACCGCCCAGGAACCCGGCCGATGCGAACACCTGCCAGACCAATGCGGGTGGCAAAATGTTGGCCTCCGCCTGGCTCCACCGCGCCAGCAGCGGGATGGCAGCCAACGCCAGGCCGCCGCCGACGATGTAGTAAAGTGATGATCTGATCCGCGCTACTTCGCCAACGATGACGATGAGCACGACCGGAAGCAGCGTCATGCCGGACCACAAGACATGGGCCTGGTTCAGCAAGTCGAGGGCAGCCCAGACCGTCTCGCCCTCCTCACCCTCGCCATGCAGGATGACGGCAATGCGCTCCTGACCAATCATCACGAGAAAGAACACGGTCGCGATGCCGGACAGCACGAACGCGATGAGGACCCACAGCAGTCGGCCGATCGTCGATAACATCGTGAATATCACTCAGCGGTTAGCCGCGGGTCGCGCGCGCCCAGTCGCATGCTGGACGAACGCAACTGACCACAGGCGGCCAGGATGTCGCGGCCGCGCGGCGTTCTGACCGGGCTGGCATAGCCGGCTGCATTTACGATGTCCGCGAACCGCTCAATTTGGTTCCAATCCGCACATTCGTAGGCCGCGCCGGGCCAAGGATTGAACGGAATGAGATTGATTTTTGCCGGAATGCCTTGGAGCAGTTTGACCAGGGCCCGCGCATCGGCCAAGCTGTCGTTCACCCCCTTGAGCATGACGTATTCGAAGGTGATCCGACGCGCGTTGGACAAACCCGGATAGGCGCGACAAGCCGCCAGCAATTGCGCAATCGGATACTTCTTGTTCAGTGGCACCAGGGCGTCGCGGATATCATCGCGGGTGGCATGCAGCGAGATCGCCAGCATGGTGCCCGCCGCGGCGCCCCAGCGCGGGATCTGCGGCACCACGCCGGATGTGGACAACGTGATGCGACGCTTCGAGATCGACAACCCGTCGCCGTCGCTGGCCACCTCCATCGCGGTCCTCACATTGTCGAAATTGTACAACGGCTCGCCCATGCCCATCAGCACAATGTTGGTGATCTTGCGCTGCGAGATGGGCAGCAGCGCCGGATCATCAGGCGCGTCGGCACACGGCCAATCGCCGATGCGATCGCGGGCCAGCAGGATTTGGCCGACGATTTCATGCGGCTCGAGATTGCGCACCAGCCGCTGGGTGCCGGTGTGGCAGAACGAGCAGGTTAACGTGCAGCCGACCTGGCTTGAAATGCACAGCGTTCCGCGATCGATCTCGGGGATATAGACGGTTTCGATTTCCGGCGCGCGCGCATCTCTGGCCTGCTGTTCCAGCCGCAACAGCCATTTGCGGGTGCCGTCGGTCGACACCTGCTCGCTGACGATTTGCGGACGCTCCAGCGTGAAGCGGCGCTCAAGCGTGCTGCGCAACGCCTTGGAGATGTCGGTCATCTCCGCAAAAGATCTGGCTCCGCGACCATAAAGCCAACCCCACAGCTGGCCGATGCGCATGCGAAGCTGTCGTTCCGGCACGCCGATCTCGGCCATCGCCTGGGCCAAGGCCGCACGATCGCGCCCGGCCAAGGTCGGTGAACCGCCGGTGCGGGGCTGACCGCCGAGCGGCGCGACCATATCTAAAACGCGTACCATCACATGTAACGTCTGCCGGGCTGGATCGATACCTGTCAAGCGCGCTCATCTTTGTTTGCACCCATCACAGATGAATGCACCCTCGACACGGCGAACGCATAGCATGACGCATGTTCACCGTGGATAGGAAACGCTCGAAATCCGCGCGGTCAGGCCCTTAAGCGTTTCTGTGTCGGCTGAAAACGGCCCGCGCCCGGCCCGGCCCGGCCGATCCGCCTCAGGCGGTCTTAAATCTAGGCCGCGGCGGTTTGCCCGCCGAACTCGGCGATGCCGCCATGGGCGGCGGACCATTTGGCCGGGTCATGCATGAAGGCTTCCACCTCGCGCAGCACGCCGGGATCAAAATCCCCGGTTTCCTTGGCCGCTTCCAGCACATCCCACCAGGTCGCCAAGTAATGCAATTTGACATCGAGGTCTTTGAATATCTCCTTACTTTTCGGAAAAATGTCATAGAAAAACAAGACAAAGCAGTGATCAACCCTGGCGCCCGCCAATCTTAGCGCCTCGCAGAAATTGACCTTGCTGCGCCCGTCGGTCGCTAGATCCTCAACCAACAGCGTGCGCGCGCCAGACACCACTTCGCCTTCGATCTGTGCATTGCGGCCGAAGCCCTTGGCCTTCTTGCGTACATACTGCATGGGCAGCGAGAGCTTGTCGGCGATCCAGGCCGCGAACGGGATGCCTGCCGTCTCACCCCCGGTGACAACGTCGATCGATTCATAGCCCACCTCGTTCAGGACGGTGCTGGCGGAAAAGTCCATCAGCGCCGAACGCAACCGCGGGTATGAGATGATCTTGCGACAATCGACGTACACCGGACTGGCCCAGCCGGAGGTGAACACAAACGGCTGATCGGCGTTGAACTGGAATGTTTTGATCTCGAGCAGCATGCGCGCTGTACGGTTCGCCATGGCATGCTTGTCCATCGGCAGAGGCAGCGAGGTCATCGGTGGTGCTCCATTCCTGGTGTCCGCCCGACAACCATCGTCAGCGGTGTGCGGGGAACGATGGTCGGGCCTTCAAGCAGCTGGTGCGGCTCGCGTTGTGCTTCGGCGCTGGCCGCTGGGACGCTCATGCGCCCAAATGAGGTGACCAGTCAACCTGTTCGCCGGCGAACAATGGTATGATTTCCCCGTCTTCACCAACCGACAGGGACTGTTCGACGCGCCACGGGCGCTCATAGATGGTCAATCGTTGCTGGTTGACGGGCAAGCCATAGAACGCCGGCCCGTTCAACGCGGCAAACGCCTCGAACCGATCGAGCGCGTCCTGCTCGGCGAACACGCGAAGATAGGCCGATAGGGCAACCGGCGCACTGAAAACGCCGGCACAGCCACAGGCCGCCTCCTTCAGATGGCGCAGGTGCGGCGCGGTGTCCGTGCCCAGAAAGAAGCAGGTATCGCCGCTGGTCGCGGCTTCGCGCAGCGCGCGCTGATGGCGCGCGCGCTTGAGCACCGGTAGGCAGTACATGTGAGGCCGCAGCCCGCCTTCGAACAACGCGTTGCGGTTGAACAGAAGATGTTGGGGGGTGATGGTGCCACCCATGCGGTCACGATTTTCCCGTACGAAGGCCACCCCGTCGGCCGTGGTGATGTGCTCCATCACCACCTTGAGCCCTGTGATGCGGGCCAACGTCGGTGCCAGAACCTCATCGATGAAGCCCTTTTCGCGATCGAACACGTCAACGTCGGGCCGCGTAATTTCGCCGTGGGTCAAAAGCGGCATGCCGTTAGCTGCCATCGCCTCCAGCACCCCCGTAATCTTATCGATGTCGGTGACACCAAATTGAGAATTGGTGGTCGCGTGCGCCGGATAGAGCTTGGCCGCGGTGAAGACGCCGTCGCTAAATCCCGCCAGCAGATCTTGCGCATCGGTATCGTCCGTCAGGTAGCAGGTCATCAGCGGCTCGAATTCGACGCCTGCGGGAACGGCCGCGAGAATGCGCTGGCGATAGGCTTGGGCTGCACTTGTGGTGGTTATCGGTGGTGTCAGGTTGGGCATCACGATGGCGCGGGCAAACACGCGCGCGGTGAACGGCACCACGTACCGTAGGACGGCCCCATCGCGAAAATGGACATGCCAGTCGTCAGGGCGAGGGATCGTGATGGTGCGCATATCATGGCCTTTCTATCGGTCGCGGCGGTGCGGTCGTCGCTGATCACCGGTCCTAACCGACCTTGAAGGGAAACTGGGCCGTCCGGTTCACCCCGCGGCGGGGCGGGCCGGCACGGCTGATCCGCCTCAGACGGACATCATCCAATCGCCTTCAATGCGGCCCAACCCGCTGGATCAGGTCGCGTAACACACGGGCACCGCTTTCGCCTTTGTGCGCGCGTTGCCATTGTGTCCGCAAGGTCCGATCGAACAGCCGGACCGCTTCCGGTGCGCTGGTGACCATGGCGATGCCATACGAGACATTGGGCTGCTCTCCCAGTCGAAACGGACTGAGCGACACGGTCGGCGCTTGCGGCTGCTCGACCACCTGAAAGGTTTGGGTCGGGGGCGCGTTCTCGATCACGCCAACCTGCACGCCGATCGGCTGCGCTTCAAGAATGTCGATCAGACGCTGGATCTCGGCCCTGGCCGCCAGGCGCCGGTGTGTGATCTCGCGGTCGGGCAGGTCGAAGCGGCCGATCAGGCCGATCCGCAAAAACCGCTCAATCTCCTGCGTGCCGACGATGCTGATGACCGGTGTCCCGCGTCGGCGTGCCATCGATCGCCGGTCATGCAAAATGGTCAACACACGATCGATAGCCGTCTCGGTGGTGGGCTGTCCGGGCAGGTCCGGTAACGCCGCCTCTTCCAGCATCACCCGCAGGTGGTCCATGTACGCATCGGACAAGAGCAACAACGAGATCGGCGAGAAATTGCCGATGACGAATGAGGCCGTCTCTTCGATCTGTCGCATGCGTTCAAAGAAGGCGACGGCGTTAGCATAATACTCGACACCGACACCGAGCAGGGAGGGCAGCGAGGTGTCCAATAACTCCGATAACCGCTCCAGGGTCTCGATTTTGACCAGCTCGCCCTTTTCCAGCCGATAGATCGCAGCGCGCGACACGCCCAGTAGATCGGCTACCCGGCCCGCCGTCAGATTGCGACCCAAGCGATACGCCTTGAGGCGTCTGCCGATCTGCTTGAAGCTGAGCGTCATCGTCGCCGCGTCACTGCGCCTCCGCCACCGCGGAATACATCAAGTCGACGGCCCGCATGAAGTCGTCGATGTCCATGGTCTCCTTCGGATTGTGCGAGCCGTGTGCGTTTCTGACGAAGATCATGCCGGAGGGAACGCCTTCGTTGGCGAACACCGCGGCGTCGTGGCCGGCCCCACTGGGGATCAGCTCCGGCGCCAGGCCCAGTTTCTCCGAGGCGTCCCGCAATCGCTTGATAATGCCGTCGCTCATGCGGGCTGGCTCGGTGTAGACCCGGTCGTCGAACGCGAACGATACGCCGCGCTGGGTGGAGACCGCCCTGCATTCGGAGCGAAACAGCTCATAGAATGCTTCCAGCGTATCATGGCTTTGGCTGCGCATCTCGAAGCTGAACGCAACTTCTCCGGGAATGCGGCTCATGGCGTGCTGATCGGGATTGGTCGCGACGATGCCGGTGGTCACGACGAGATCGAGCCCGCGTTCCATCAGCCGCTGCCAGTGCTCGTCGATGCGCATGAGAAGGTCCGCCAGCGCAAACACGGCGTCCTTGCGCAGCCAGCGCGGCACCGTCCCAGAATGCCCGGCCTCACCGCGACAGACGATGCGACGGTGCCGGATGTTGCCGCGGATACCCGTGACGATCGCCGTCGGCAGATCGCGGGCGAGCATGACCGGGCCCTGCTCGATGTGCAGCTCTAGGAAGCCGAGCGCTTGCTCGGGCTCGAAAAAGCGCTGGCGCCGGGCCACGCGGTCGACCGGCACGCCGGCGGCGGCCATCGCGTCGGCCAACGACCGGCCGTTGCCCCGCCGCTTGGCGGCCAGGTCCTTCTCGTCGATCAGTCCGAATAGGGCGCGTGAGCCGATGTTCGCTCGGCCATAAAAGGCGCTCTCCTCACCGCGCAGGATGATCAGCCGCACCGGTAGCGCCGGCCGTCGCTCGTTCTGAGCCAGGCGGATCAAACACAAAAGGCCGGCGACCACCCCGGCGGCACCATCAAAGTTGCCGCCTTGAGGTACCGAATCGGTGTGTGAGCCGATCAGAAACGCCGGTGCTTGACCGTCGTCATCGGGCAGCGACACGATCATATTGCCGATCGCGTCTGAGGTGGTGACAAGGCCGTGCTGCTCGGCGACATCCTTGAACACTCCGAGCGCCAATTCCTCGCCTTGCGCATAGCATTCGCGGGTGATGCCAACGCCATCGCTGGTCTTCTCCGCCAGGACGTCGAACAACTCCACCGCGAGCTGACGCGGCGAACTTTGCGGGGAAAGCGGATGAGGTACGACGACACCGCTCATGACAGCACCTCTTCGCAGACGGCGGCCGCGTCCGGTCTGGGCTGCAACTGTCGCATGCCGCCGGTCAACTGGTTGACGGATCGATAGCCCTTGCGCGCACAATAGGCGGCGAGCCCATCGATCACCTCCAGCATGGCCGTCGGGCGCAAAAAGGTCGCGGTGCCAACCTGGACCGCGCTGGCCCCCGCCAGCATGTACTCGACGGCGTCGGCCGCCGTCGAAATGCCGCCGCAGCCGATGATCGGGATGCTGACGGCGCGGGCGCACTGATAGGTCATGCGCACGATGACCGGTTTGACCGCCGGTCCCGACAGGCCGCCGGTGATGGTGCCCAAGGCGGGTCGGGCGGTTTCGATGTCGATCGACATGGCCAGCAGCGTGTTGGCGACGACCAGCGCGTCGGCGCCGGCGTCCTCGCAGGCGCGGGCGATATCGGCCAGATCGGACGTGTTGGGCGTTAGTTTTGCCCAGACCGGGCGCGTCGTGGCCGCTCGCATGGCGGCGATCACCTGACCGGCAAGGTCGGCATGCATCGCAAAGGCTTTGCCGTCGGCCTCGATGTTCGGACAGGAGATGTTGGCCTCGATCGCGGCCACGCCCGGCTGGCTCAAGCGCGCTGTAATGTCCGCGAATGCCGCGACCGTCGGCGCTGAGACGCTGACGACCAAAGGGCTGGAAAACTGCCGATAAAACGGAAGCGTCCGCATGATGAAATAATCGATGCCATTGCTCGGCAATCCGATCGAGTTCAGCATGCCGCCATCGACCTCGGCGACGCGCGGCGTGGGATTGCCACCGCGGATCTCGCTGGTAATGGTCTTAGTGACAAGCGCGCCCAAGCGCTGGAAGTCGACCACCTGCGCCAGACCTTCGGCGAACGTGCCGGAAGCCGGCATCACGGGATTGGCCAGCCGCAGCCCGCCAACGTTGACCGCCAGGTCCACTTGGTCGGCCGTGATCGGTGCTACCATGACAGCGGCTCCTCCAGGTTGAACACCGGGCCATCCCAGCACACCCGCCGGCTGACGCGGCCGGCAGCGGTATCGAAATCGCGTACACAGCAAAAGCACATGCCAAGGCCACAGGCCATTTGCTGCTCCAGCGCAACCTGTCCGGGGATATCGAGTTCGCGTGCAAGCCGTTGCATCAGCTGCATCAGCCGGTTCGAGCCGCACGTGAAGAACGCATCGGCGCGCTGATCGGTTGCCAACCGACGCAGTATCTGCTCGACGTTGGCCGGGTCGCTGGAGCCGTCGCTATCCAACACGATCCTGACGTCAGCGCCGATTCGTTCGAATCTTTCGATCGACAACATCTGCTCGGGTTTGCGGCAGCTGATGATAGCGGTGACGTCGACACCGTGAGCCGCTGCTAGGTCCGACAACGGCGCCAGCGTCGCCAGCCCCACCCCGCGACCGAGCACGACGACGGCGCGCCAATCCGGGCGCAGCTCGAAGCCGACGCCCAACGGCCCGAGCATGCGCAGCGTCTCTCCCACCTTAAGCGCCGCCAGGCCGCGGGTGCCGGCGCCAGTGACCTTATAGAGAAATTCGACGGTTCCGCCGGCGGGACCCGGCCCGACCTCGGTCCTGTAAACGCTCATCGGCCGGCGAAAAAACGGTTTGTCGGTGTTGTGGACCGGACATTCCAGGTGGAAGAACTGGCCGGCCCCCGCTAACGGCGCGGGCAGCGGCGCGACGAGGCTTAGGCGCTTGTAGGTGCGGTTGATCCACTGATTGTCGATCACCCGCGCCACCACGTCGGCGGCCTTGCGTTCGCCGACCAAGGGCGAATGTGATGCGGTATCCAGCGGTGCGTGTACGGTGGGCGTTTGCACGGCGACCTCTTGTTTCAGCGCAACAGGTGCAAAATGCCGGTAGAGACCTGCGGCACGTAGGTGACGACCAGCAGTACGGCGATGTTGAGCGAGATGAACGGCCAGATGCCGGCGATCACGCGTTCAACGGGCTGGCCCAGGGTTGAGGAGGTGACGAACAGGTCGAGCCCGAACGGTGGCGTGATCATGCCTATGCAGATGTTCAAGCATACGATTATGCCGAAATGGACCGGGTCGATCCCAAGCGACATCGCCACCGGGAAGACGGTCGGAACCAGCACCAGCAGCACCGAGTTGGGATCAACGAACATGCCGGCGATCAAAAGGATCACATTGACGATGGCGAGGAACACGATCCAGTTGACGTTCCAATCCTGAAACATCTGGGTCAGCAGCGCCGGCACCTGCGCCAGGGTAATGAAGTAGGCGAGCAACGAGCCCATCGCCAACAGTGCGAAGATCGACACGATCGTTATCGCCGCGCCCTCGGCCACGTCGATCAAGGCGGCCGGGCCCAAGGAACGATAGATGCCCATTTCGACGAACAGCGCGTAGACGACGGCAACGGCGGCCGCCTCCGTCGCCGTAAACAGGCCGCTGTAGATCCCGCCCAAAATGATCACCGGCAAGCCGAGCGCGAGCAGCCCATCGGTCACTGCGGTCCAGCGCTCGCCGGAACTCGCCTTGTCGAGCGCCACGGCGCCGACCCGCCGCGTCACCAGCTGCACCTTGACCATGAAGGCCAGACCGAGAACGAGGCCCACCACCAGCCCGGCGGCGAACAGGTCGGCGATCGAGGTGCCGGTCAGCCAACCGTAGATGATCAAGGTGATGCTGGGCGGGATCAGCAGCGCGCTTTCCGCGCTGGAGGCTATCAGGCCGAGCGCAAAGCGCTGCGGATAGCGTGATTTGACCAATTCGGGATAAAGCAACCGACCGACCGCGGCGACGGTGGCCGGCGCCGATCCGCAAACCGAGCCAAATGCCATGCACGAGGCGACGGTCGTGTGACCCATTCCGCCCGTGACATGGCCCAGATTGGTTTTGATGACGGCCGTCAGTCGGCGCGCAATGACGCCGCGCGCCATGATCTCGGCAGCAAAAATGAAAAAGGGAATGGCGAGCAAGGTTGAGACATTGACACCACCCAACAGCTTCTGGGCCAACACCATGGGCGGAATCGACGGGTAAAAGGTCAGCCAGGCAAGAATGCTCGGTATGCCGATGACGAGAAACATCTCGAAACCCAGCACCAACAGCACGATTGCCAGAAGGCATAGGAGAACGACACTCATTCCAATGTCCTTGCTGACCTCCTTCGTGTTGTCGCCATGTCGCGTTACCCAGCGGACGGCCGCCGGACTAGAGCAACCTGCCTTTAATCGGAATCGGAACGATCCCGATTAAAGGCAGAAAGTTGCTCACCACTTTAAGAGCGATCATCTTTGCGCCTTAAATCGGAACCGGCTTTGCGGTTCCGATTTAAGGCGCGATGATCTAGGCGTTTGCAGCCGGCTGCACCGCGAACCGGTTTTGCAGGCCGATCAGCTCGAGAAAATAACGCAAGGCCAACAGCGCAAATCCGATCGGCATCGGCGCATAAAGGACAACCATGGAGATGCCGAGCGTCGGACTGATTTGGCCACTTTGATAGATGAATTGAGCCAGATCGAAGCTGAGCTTGGCCAAGATTAATGCGACGATGAGACCCGCTAGGTCGATCAGGGCCTTGGTCACACGCAGGGCGCGGGGCGCAAGCTCATCGAGCATAAACGTCATGGCAATGTGGCGGCGCCGCTCCAAGGTCAGCCCAAGGCCGACGAACACCAGCCACGCCAACGCGAACAGCGTCGCCTCCTCGATCCAAACGAACTGCGATGCCAGCGCCGGCTGCAGCTCGCGCACCAAAACGTTGACGAAATACAAAAGCGCCATCGCGATCAACACGATCGCGATCAACGCGCGCTCCACGCGCCTGATGATCTGCATGATGCTCAGCATCGGTTAAGATCCAGCCCGTCATGCGTTGCCCAAGGTCGCGAGCAGGTGTTGGTCTGATCCATTTGTCTGATCCATTTGTCTGATCCATTTGTCTGATCCATGGCGGGCGATTGATCCTGACATTGCGTCGTTATGGTCCTGTGGGCCTTATGTTGGCCACGGCGGGAAGGCCTGCTCGCAAGCGCCCGCGCAGCGCTAGGCTCGTTTTCCGCCGCTCACGCTTGGTACCCATGCGTCAGCCCGGAGCCCTAGCCCAATCATTTGATTGTGTTCTGGAGCGACGAACGCTGGGCGACCTGCGCCCGGCACCCAGCGTTCGATCCAGAACGCTAAAGACCCAGCCGCTTCAGTTCGGCGTGATAGATCTTGAGCGCCTTGGCCCCTTCCGCGCCGGTGCGCTGCTTGTAGGCGGCCTCGGCCTTCGGCGCCATCAGCTCACGCCACTTCGCTCGCTCCGGTGCAGACAACGTCCGCACTTGGGTTTTGCCGGTGGCCTTGATCTTACCCAGCGCCGTCGCCATCGCTTTGGCCTTATTGGCTTCGACCGCCGGGCGAACCTCCATGAAAGCGTCCTTGATGATGTCGCGATGGCCTTGCGGTAGTTTGTTCCACCAGCCCGGATTGAATAAGACGACGTCCTCCATGGCGCCGTGGTTGGAGACCACCAGGTGTTGTTGGACCTCGTTGAACTTCATTGTCGTGATGGTGTCGAGCGGGTTTTCCTGACCATCGACCACACCGGTCTGCAGAGCGGTGTAGAGTTCGCCGAACGGCAAGGCGACGGCGCTGGCGCCAACCGCGCTGAATTGTTCAATGAGGATCTTGGAATCCATCACCCGGAATTTTTGGCCCTTGAACGCCGCCAGGTCGGGGATGGGCTTGTTGGAGGTCATGCTCTTGCGACCATTGGGCCACAAGGCGACACCGACAAAACCGCGCTTGGAAAAACTGTCCAGCACGAACTTGCCAAGTGCGCCAGTGCGAATGGCGTTGGCTTTTTCACTGTCCTCTGGATACAGAAAGGGGATGTCGAAGATCGCCACCACGGGGTTGAAGCCGCCTAGGAAAGCGGCTGGCATGACGGTGCATTCGATCGCGCCGAATTGCACGCCTTCGATTTCTTGGCGTGCGGGCCCGAGCTGGCGGGCCGGATAGATCTTAAACTCGACCTCGCCGTTGGTGCGCTGTTTGACCAGCGCGGCGACCTGCTCCAAACCCTTGTGGCGCGGCTGCAGCGGCGATTCCAGATGAGCCACCTTGGCCACGTATTTGGCAGCGCCCTGGGCCAACGCCGGACCTGGCAGCGTGGCCGCCAGCGCTAGACACCCACCAAGTCGAGCAAGCGCGCGTCGTGAGAGCATGGGTTAACTCCTTACTGTTGCAGTCGAAGGCCGGATAATGTGCGGGGTGGTTGAACGAGGGGCATTCGCGGCCAACTCACCTGCGGATCTGTTCACTCGCTCTCAATCAGAGCTTCTCAAAGTGTGCTGGTACCATCCCGCTCTCCCGCCCGGTCACCCACAACATCATGCATTGGGTGGCCGGGCGGGAGAGCGGGCCGGCACGGCGCTACCGTCTCATGCAGAACTGATCTAGGGGCCGCAGGCCAGGCGGGCGCCAACTGCTGTCTCATTTTTAAGACGTTAAGCTGACGACGGATCGATGTCAATGGGCTGACGAGCTTATTTTGCCGGACCTGCCCCTAGGTAGCGGGGCGCGCTGGTGCTGTCTCAATATTGGGATTCGCGAGCGATTTGGGCTCGGCGCATCACGGCGTGGCGTGCGGCGCAAGCTCGCCGGCCAGAGCCTTCGCAATCAGCGCGCGCGTCTCGGCGATCCCATAAAGCGCGATGAACGATCCGAAGCGCGGTCCGCGCTGCTCGCCGAGCAGAACTTGGTAAATGGCATTGAACCATGCATTGGAGACGCCCGGCCGTTCCGGCGTCGCGGTCTTGGCCTTGAAATCTTGATACCGCGGCACCGACCGCCCCACATCATATAAGATCGACTGCAGCGCCTGCGCGCTGGCACCGGGGTCAGCCTTGCCCAGCGCGTCCGATAAGGCCTGCAACGCCGCGCGCTCGACCTCGTCGGGGGCGCGGAACTGCTTGTGCGGCTTCACGAAGTCTCGGTAATAGCGCACCGCGTAACCGACCAGCTCGTCGAGCAACGGGTGGGATTGCGGATCGGCGTCTGGCGCATGGCGGCGAATGAAGCCCCACAACACGTCCTTGTCGTGCGCGTTCGATGCCGCCACCAAATTCAGCAATAGCGCGAAGCTGATCGGCAGCGCGGCGGCTGGCGGTGCGCCGGCGTGAATGTGCCAAGCTGGGTTATCGACTTGCTGGCGCGGCGGTTGCTGGGGGTAGGCGGACAGAAACTGCAAATATTCATCGACGGCGCGCGGGATCACGTCAAAATACAGGCGTTTGGCCGCCTTCGGCTTTTGAAACATGAACAGCGATAGACTTTCGGGGCTGGCGTAGCGCAACCACTCTTCAATCGTCAGCCCGTTGCCTTTGGACTTGGAGATCTTCTGGCCCTGCTCGTCCAAAAACAGCTCGTAATTGAAGCCTTCCGGCGGCTTGCTCCCCAGCACCTTGCAGATCCTCGATGACAGCGTCACCGAATCGATCAGATCCTTGCCGGCCATCTCGTAGTCGACACCCAGCGCCGCCCAGCGCATCGCCCAGTCGGCCTTCCATTGGCACTTGACGGCGCCGCCGACGACCTTGGTCTCGACCTTCTGCCCGGTTTCCGGATCGACGTAGACGACGGTCCCGGCCTGAGCATCGCGCTCGACCATCGGCACCTGCAACACGCGTCCGGTCCGTGGACAGATGGGCAGAAACGGCGAATAGGTGGCGCGCCGCTCCTCGCCAAGCGTGGGCAGGATGATCTCCATCACCTGATCGTAGGTCTCGAGCATCCGCAGCAGCGTCGCATCCATCATGCCCGATCGGTAACATTCGGTCGCCGAGAAGAACTCGTAGGCAAACCCGAATTGGTCGAGAAAAGCGCGCAGCATGGCGTTGTTGTGCGCAGAGTAGCTGTCGTGCCCGTCCTCGAACGGATCGGGGATCGCCGACAGGGGCCGATCGAGATTGGCGGCGAGCAGCTCCTTGTTCGGCACGTTGTCGGGGACTTTGCGCAATCCATCCATGTCGTCTGAAAAGCAGATCAGTCGCGTGGCGCGTCGACCTTCGGTCAGCACTTCGAACGCGTGGCGGACCATCGAGGTGCGGGCGACTTCACCGAAGGTGCCGATGTGGGGAAGGCCCGAGGGACCGTAGCCGGTCTCGAAGATCACGGTCTTCTGCGCACCGCCCTTGATCTGCTCCAACCGCTTGATCAGCCTGCGCGCTTCATCGAACGGCCATGACCGAGCGTCTTGGCCGGCGGCGATCAGTTCGGGGCTTGGGACTGCTGACATGACGGGCTCGCAAGGACGCAGATCGGTGGCCCCGTGGTAAGCGGCGGCGGCGCGCGCGTCAACGCGCGCCAGCAAGGCTCAGCCGCTGAAAGCGAGAACAACTTATCGGTCGGTTGAGACGCTAGATCATCGCGCCTTAAATCGGAACCGCAAAGCCGGTTCCGATCAAAGGCAGGTTGCTCTAAGCGCCGCCAACGGGCTGCCGCCGCGGCCGGTCAACCAGCAACCGCCCGTGCCTCACCGTTTGCGCGACGTCACGGTGTCCACCAATGCCGGTTTGCCGTCCCTTACCACATCGATTGCCTCAAGCAATGCGCTGCGCACGTCGTTGGGATCCTCGATCGGGCCTTGACCCCAAACGCCCATCGACCGCGCGAGCGCCGCGAAATCGGGCTCGGGGCCGTAAAGATCCATGCCAATGTGAGCCTTGGCTTCGTCGGTGCCACGCAACCGCGCCATTCTGAGCTGATGCTCCCAATCGTTGTAGTAAGCGCGGTTATTGTACATGACGATTAAGATCGGGATTCCGTATTTGGCCGCGATCCATAGGGCGCCGGCATCGAACATCAGGTCGCCGTCGGGCTGTAGATCGACGACGAGGCGCCCCTTGCCCTTGTGCGCCAACGCGACGCCGAGCGAGATGCCGATCTGGGTGGAGGTGCCGAGTTCAACACCCGGATGGCGATAGGCCTTGTCGAAGTTCCATTGCCGACGCACCTGGTGCTTCAAGTCGTTCGCCGTCAACACCCAGTCATGATCCTTGATCACCTCCCACACCTCATGCGCCAGGCGCGGCACGCTCATCGGTACGGCGTCCCAGTCCTCGCGAGCCTCCTCCTGCCACCGCGCCCACGTCTTCAGATGCCGCTCCGCAATAGCCTTGCTGCGCTGATCGATCTTGCCTGCCAGCTGCGGGTTTCCGGCGATTTTTTGCTTGCACAGCCTGGTCAACGCCGGCAGCGCGACGCTGGTATCGCCGATGGCGCGGACGGAACACGGCTGCATGCGGCAATAGTCCATCGCCCATTTGGAGATGCCGAGCTCGGCGAAGCCGATCTCGACGAAATCGCAATCTGGCGGCGGCAACGGTTCCAACTGGCGCAGCGCGTTGTCGAGCTGGTGCGTGGCCTTTTCATAGTCCTTCATGTCGAGCCCGAGGATCAGGTCCCGATCGCGGAAGATGGATTTGTCCAGGCTCACGCATAACGGGTGTCGATTTGGGAAATTGAGCGCGTTGTTGACATCCCAGACCGGTGCGCCGACGGTCTCGGCAAGCGCGACCATCGCTTCAAAGCCGCCTTCGCGACGGCCGACGTACTCGGCCATGATCAGCGGGTTGTCGGCTTTCAACAGTTTGTCGGCGATCGCCTGCAACGCCCGTTCATCGGGCATCATGGGCGCCGGCACCTTGGCGGCAGCCAAAGGCGGCAAGCTCACGTCATCGGTCAGCGGCGTTTCCTGCAACGCCGCGTCGTAGCACATGTAAATTGGACCCTTCGGCTCGGTCATCATCACCGAATAGGCGCGCGCGAAGCTTTCGGGGACGCCATGCACGGACGTCGGCTGATAATCCCACTTCGTGTAATCGCGCACAGCATTGCCCTGCACCAGCGCGGAGTGGGTCCAGTCGATGTGCGGTCGGCGCTTGGCTTCGTCCATCGGACCGGTGGCGCCCATGATGAAAATGGGGACACGGTCAATGAAGGCATAATAGATGGCGAGATTGCAGTGCAGCAGCCCGACCAGATTGTGGACGATGGCGATCATCGGCCGGCCCGTCGCCTTGGCGTAGCCGTGCGCAATCTGCACCGCAATCTCCTCGTGATTGCACAGCATCATCGGCGGCTCGTTGTTGCCGTAATTGACGAGGCTGTCGTGCAGGCCCCGAAACGAGGCGCCCGGATTTAGGGTGATATAGGGAAAATCGAATTGCTTGATCAGGTCGACAATGACGTCGGACTGCCAGCCGCGGTAGTTGGTGTTGACGGTCGAGGTCGGCGTGGTCTCGGTTTGGGCGGTGTTTTCGGTCCCGTTGGCCATTGCGCGCTCCCGCTGATTGCCTTGACCGGCGCACCGATCGCCGGCGTTTTGACGTTCAATGGCCGGCCGGAACGTCCGGCCGGCCGACGTTTCGCAGCGTCGAGCCCGCTGGCACCGCGCACATCGGATGATCCGATCAGTTGCAGGCGATCTCGCGAGCGGCGGAGGCCTGGTAGGTCAGCTTGCAGCTCATGCCTTCCTTGAGCGCCTTGCGCTTGGCTTCCTTGCCGGCGATCGTGATCTTGGTGTTGCGTCCGCTGACCCGTGCCTTTCTGGTCTTGCCGGCCCCCGCAAAGGTTACCCGACGCCCGCCGCGCTTGATCGAGGTAATTTTGCCGGACATCGTCTCGATCGGAATCACCGCCTTCGAGATCTCGATGTTGCCGGTGTAATTGGTGGCCCTGGCCGCGGCCTCGACGATGTCCTTGGGCTGCGACAGCATTTCGCCCATTTTCTTTTGAAGGGTTTCGCCATCCAGCAGTTTGAAGGGCAGCCGCCGTTTATTCATCTCGGCGATGAAGGCCGGATCTTGCGTGGTGGCGATGAAGGCCTTGCGAATGGCCGCGACGCGATCGGCGGGAACATCCGGTCCCATGGCGAGCGGCCGTCCCCAGAGCTGGCGACCGTAGATCAAGTTCAAGATCGTCTTATCCCGCTGGCTTTTCGCCAAATCCAGAACGAACGGCACGGTCGGTAGATCCGGGTGCTTTTGCGTCGACATTTGGATCAGGATTTTAATCTTCTTATCCTTCAGCCACGTCGGGCGGGTGCTGACCACCGACGACCAGGACCAGCCGCAGCGGCCGTCGACCTCTTTGCGTTCCATCGCGATGTTAATGTCGTTGCCCCCCGGATAGCCGGTAACCAGCTTGAGCTTGGTGCCAAGCACGTTATTGAGCACGGTTGGGAACGCGTCGGTATCTGAGCCTTTGCCAACCCCACCCACGATCATGCCGCGGCCCACCATGTCCTCCCACGTGTTGACGGGTACGGTGTGCCAGGCCACGCAAACGCTGACTTCGCTATTAAGGCTGCCGACCCAGTTCATCTTGGTGGCATCGAATTTGACAGCCTTATTTCCGAACAACTGCTCATTGGGTATGCCGCGACCAAACGTGGCGATCGCCGTGCCATCCCTTGGAAGCACATTGTACAACTCGTTGACGATGCGCATGCTGCCGGCGCCGGTGCGGTTCTTGGCGACGAACGTCGGATTGCCCGGAATGTGCTTGCCCATGTGGTTGGCAAGTATTCGCGCGTAAGCGTCATATCCGCCGCCGGCACTGTAGCCGATGTACATCGTGATCGTCTTGCCCTTGTAGAAATCTTTGACCGTATCGGCGCCGGCGATCTGCGGCACCAGAATGACGGCCGTGCCCGCGCCCACTGCGGCTGCCCAATTCGAAGCAACCCGTTTTGTAGCAACCCGTCTTGTAGCAACCCGTTTTGTAGCAACCCGTCTTGTAGCAACCATGACGTTCTCCCGTTTCGTTGGCGCGTCAGTTGGCGTGACGTCGGCCTTTGTTTCCCCGCGTGCGGACCCAGCCCGGGCAGTCCGATCAGGCGAAGACCGGTCGGCTCAGGCGCGCTCATGGTGTGCGTCCAATCCGTCACGATCCGCACCCCAAATTCAGCTGCTTGAGCTTCAAAAAAGCGTAGCAGCGGTCGCCGTGCCGGACAACCGTCCGGGCAAGGTGCCCGACGTTCAGCCATGGCGCCGCTGACGGGCCAGGACTATAGGTGATGATGGCCTGAAACGACTTATTGAACCTCGTGTGGGCGAACTTTTGATCAAGGAGACGCCGATGACGGCTGACGATGGCCTCGCTAAGCAGATCGCCGACTTGGAGGCGCGCGTTGCCGCATTGGGCGCGCTGATGCGCAGCCTGCTTGCGACACTGATGTTGCGCGGGGTGATGACCCGAGCTGATATCGCTCCGCTGATGGAGCAGGCCGCGGCCATGCTGCCGTCGGACCTGAAGGATGCCGGGGCGGACGCGGAGTTCAAGGCGATTACGCACGATGTCGCCGGATCGCTGAGCCGTGCCGCCGGACCGATCGAGCAGCACGATCACGATCATTAGCGCGTCTCAGTGTTCGCGGGGACCATCCCGCTGGCCCAGCCGGTGCACCCATTGGCACGATGGTGTGGCTGGCCGGGTGGGAGAGCGGGCCGGCAAGACGATTTCAACCTAGGCGGAACTGATCTAGATCATCGCGCCTTAAATCAGAACCGCAAATCCGGTTCCGATTTAAGGCGCAAAGATGATCGCTCTTAACGTGTAGAGCAACCTTCTGCCTTTGATCGGGATCGTTCCGATTCCGATCAAAGGCAGAAAGTTGCTCTAGCCGACCGTATCGGCTTGATTGGAGTCTAACGCGGTCGGTGGCATCGATCGATCGTCGCCGTTCGGTGGGCCGGGTAGAGCCCGGTCCCGCGCAGTTCCCTGTTGTCCGCCGACGCTGTGCGATTTGGGTCCGGCAACATACCAGGTCTCGCACGGTCCGATGCCTTTGATGTCGATGCTGCCCATGGTGTCGAAGTCAAAGCCAGCCTCGAGGCGCTGTCGGCAGGTGGGGCAGATCAGGATGCGGCCTGGCGTGCTACGGGCCTCGAGCCGCGCGGCAAGATTGACCGTGTCGCCCCACACATCGTAGCTGAACTTGCGGGTGCCGATTACGCCGGCCATCACCGGTCCGCTGGCCATGCCGATCCGCATATGCACCTCAATTCCGCGCTCGGCCCGTAATCGCTGCACCGCTTCGAGCATATCGAGCGCCATCAACGCCAGGCGATCGGCATGATCGGTTGATGGCTCCGGCAGACCGGCGGCAGCCATGTAGGCGTCGCCGATGGTCTTGATCTTTTCGATCCCATGCTGAGCCGCCAACGCATCGAACTCGCTGACGAGGTGGTTGAGCACCTCGACCACGCGTGCAGCACCAAGCTCGCGGGCCAGCGGCACGAAACCGGAGATGTCGGCGAACAGGACTGAAACGTCGTCGAAGGTGTCGGCCACCGGCTCGCTGGGCTGGCTCTTCAAGCGCTCCACCACGCTGGTCGGCAAGATATTGCGCAATAGCGCGTCGGTTTCGCCGCGCGCCTGCTCGACCAGGTTGAAGGCGTACCAAACCGTGGCGGCGATCAAGCCGCAGGTGGTGATCGCGGCTTGAATGTAAATGCCATCGATCAGCTCTGGCTCCACCGACAGCAAGGCCTTGTCTTGTGGAAAGGCGAACCAGATGAACAGATGCAGAATGAGCCCAACGACGGTGATCAGCCAAATGAGACGCAAACGCTCAAATCCGAGCACGACGAAAGCCGCAGCCGCGGGTACGAAAAGCTGCAAATGAAGGCCAGTGTTCCGACCCAGAAATGCCGCGAGAGCCACAATGGCGATATATTCGCAAATGACGAGCGTTATGCCCGCCGTGATCGGTCCAAACCGGTGCAAAAGCGGTAACAGCAGGGCCATCACCAATAATGCTGCATTGATCAGGATGATTGGCTTATAGGTCTCAAAATCCATTTGCCATTGCTGAATGGCATACACCCCCGTCGTCACCGCGATCAGTGCGGCAATCATGTTGAGGATTTTCAAGCGTCGCTGGGTCTCAGGTGGATAGCCAGCCGTGCCAAGTTCGGCGATCCAATGCAAGGCTCGGGCGGTGCCGCGTGCGAATGACGATTGGCGCGCGGCGTCGATAGCCTGGCCGAGACGGTCGGCGAGCGGCCGATTTACGTTGGCAGGCATGGTTTTGACTCCAACCCATCCGCGGACACGCCCAACCAGGGATGCCTGCGGATCATTTCATGCAAATCCGATTTACCTACGGGCTGCGCATTAGCTGCGGGCAAGGCACCTTATCTGCGCCGCGCAAAACCAGCGTAGGTGTTGGCTCATTGTGTCGGCTTGTTCCGGTTTTTTGGATGTGGCGATCGATGGCTTTTGTTATTTGGCTTGAGCCTGAACGATCCCAACTTAGCCGGCCATCGACGAGCGCGCTGTCTTGCAGGTGACAATGGTGCCCCATCCCATGCATCGGCCTGTCACAGCGCGGGCTGGCCTTCGAGCCAACCTCGTCCCTTGGCATACAACGCGTCGACTTCCGGCCCGATCAGCCCGGCCATGTCTTTTTTGACCGTGTAGCCGATCATGGTTTGCAGATAGGCCAGGTGACGATAGCCGATCGGGAATTGCTGCAGCACGGCTTGATCCAATTCAACGGTCTGGGCTGGGTTGACCGGATCCATGCGGTCCTTTTCATAGATCAGCCGACGCAGGACGATGCGCCATTCTCCATCGCGTTTTTCGATGAAATCGTAAAATCGTCCAGTGCACACCACATCGACGTCCACCTCGTGCACGCTTGCGCGCTGGGAAATCGTCATCTTGGTCTGTGCGATGGCGCGCGGGGCAGGCAGGGCCATGGCGAGATCGATGGAGCAGCCGCCGAGGAAGTGAAGAATGCGCACGCCCTTTGCGAAGCCTTCGCGGCTGACGGCGATGAAATCCTCAAATCCACCCTGAAACCAGGTGGCCCACATCTCGCCTTCCGGGTGCCAGAGCGTGCGGAAGCGCTGCCAGTCGCCTGCATCGCGCCAGACCGCCCAGTTTTCCACCAATTCGCGGATCAGCAGCCGTTCGTGCATCTCACCAGTCATGCATCACCCCTTTGCGCACGTTGCTAGAACGTGTGTGGTAGGCGATGGGCTGTGGTGTGTAAAGAATCGGCCGTGGCTGTGGATTCGGATTGCGCTTGCGCTTTATAACTGGCCCGTTGATCGGCGACCGAGCAAGGGCGGGCGACCGTGCGGGTGCGCACAACTCACAACACGATAGACGAGATCACGATGGCCGGACATTCCCAGTTCAAAAACATCATGCACCGCAAGGGCCGTCAGGATGCGGCGAGGGCCAAGATGTTCGCCAAACTGGCCCGCGAGATCACGGTGGCCGCCAAGACCGGCATGCCAGATCCTGCCATGAATCCGCGGCTGAGGCTTGCCGTGCAGGCGGCGCGGGCCGAGAACATGCCGAAGGACAACATCGAGCGCGCGATCAAGAAGGCTCAGGGCGGCGAGACCGAGAATTACGAGGACATCCGCTACGAGGGATATGGACCGGGCGGAGTCGCGATCTTGGTTGAGGCGCTGACCGACAATCGCAATCGGACCGGCAGCGCGGTGCGGGCGGTCTTCTCCAAGCACGGCGGCAACCTGGCGGCGACCGGCGCCGTATCCCATATGTTCAATCGCGTGGGCGAGATCGTGTTCAAGCCGGAGGCGGGCACGGCGGATGGAGTGCTGGAGGCGGCGATCGAAGCCGGCGCAGAGGACGTCGCCTCCGACGAGACCGGCCACGTCGTGGTCTGTCAGTTCGAGGACCTGGGTACGGTGGGACACGCGCTTGAGGAGGCGCTGGGTGCACCGGAAAGTATCAAGCCGATCTGGAAGCCTACGCTCACGACGCAGGTGGGTGAGCAAAACGCCGAAACGATTTTGAAACTGATCGCCGCTTTGGATGACGACGATGACGTGCAGGCCGTGTTCTCCAACTTTGAGGTGGATGAGGCGGTGCTCGCCAAACTCACGGCGGCTTAGAGCTACCTGCCTTTAATCGGAATCGGAACGATCCCGATTTAAGGCGCGATGATCTAGATCCTGTCCGCTTTGGGGGCGCAAGCGCTGTGCCGGCCCGCTCCCCCACCCGGCAAGCAATCGACCGGCGGGCCATTGTGTATCCGCCTGACGACATGGACTTAAAAGCCCTTGCCGCCGACCCCCCGAACGCGCCCGGCTCACCTGTCGCACCGCCAGGAGCAGGACCAATAGCTCGCGCCGCGCGATCGGCTCGAGCCGGTTGTGATGACTGCGATCTATCCGCCCCTTTTTTGTCAGGCGGCAAGGCGCGCGCGGGAGGAGCATAGCGTCTCCGCAATCAGGCCGACGGCTTTGCGCCAATCATCGGCGCCGGTGGCCTGGGGTGACAGGCCGAACGCCCGTAGGGCATCAACGGGGCGGCCACCATCCCTGAATATGCGGGCGCATGCCTGGCGTGAAACGCCGATCGCCTGGATCCATTGCGCCGGATCAACGTGATCCGGGATCCGATAGGCCGTCGTGCTCATGGTCTGGTCGTGCTGCATGGGGCGACTGCTTTCGTTTGACGGGTTCGGGCTTATTGCGGTGTGCTGACGCAGCGAAACAGCGACTTTGAAGTGGCAAGCACTCCAGCCTTCAAGCAGCACGACGCGATACCTGAAACTGTGATGCCGGAGTTGACGCAGAGTCGACGCTGGGAGTGCTTGCCATTCCAAGGGGGCAGGGGCCCCGATTGGCTCGAGGATCGAGCGAACTGACCTAGAGCAACCTGCTGTTGATCGGAATCGGAACGATCCCGATCAAAGGCAGAACGTTGCTCACCACTTCAAGGGCGATCATCTCTGTGCCTTAACTGGGAACCGGCTGCGCGGTTCCCAGTTAAGGCACGATGATCTAGCGGTCCTTCACCGCAACGACACACGACGTCTTGGGATGAGGTGACGGTCGATCTGGTCTTCCTCGGTCGGAGGATTCGATCTCTCGCAACAGGCCACCGACGACGTCACTCAGCGGACGCCACGCACTTTGACAACGCATCGCGAATTTTCCTTGCTGACGATGCCGACGAGCGGTCGGCACTGCTGGCTCCAACGCAACCAACGCAACTACACAACAACGCGACGCTACTTAATCAATACACTCGGTCTTCAATGCAGCGCTGCACAACGCGGCAACTTTGATTGTGCAAACGTGGTACGCGCCTCATCGCCGGTCTGATCGGCTCGATCGGCAAAGCGCGCAACAACGCGACGTGCGCTTGTCAGATAGCGGTCTCGTGCCATACGCATAAACGTGTTACGCAGCACTTGCTTGGGCAGTAGAACCGCACGCGACGCATGCAAACTGGCATCCGATCGCGATGGGCCAAGGTCGATGGCCGCACATGATAACTTTGGCCAACGCCGACCTAGGCGCAACACCCCCGACGCCGCTGAAGCGTCCAGACAGCCGTTATACCGGGCTATCTCCGATCGGAACATGCGCATACGCGATACAAGATTGTACACTTGACTGCGACTCGGGTTGTCAACGCCGACAACCGCACGGTGACGCATGACTGACTGGTGCGTGCCATTCGGTGTGACTGACGCTGCTGGTACCAAACGCGCAACCCACGCACGCGACTGACCAAGGTTGTCGCCAAAACGCGCGACATACTCAGATGCTTGGACGCCGGTGGCCATGCTGTGCGCGCTGCCGATGGCACGCAGACTGCCGAACTTCAACACCTGCCTTGGCGACCCACGTCCGGCGACGCTGCACAAGTTACTGATCAAGCGCCGCTCCTTTGCATGCTTACGCGGTAGCCCGAACTACGGGATGCCTTACGCTGGTTCGCAGTGTGTCCCGCGAACACTGGTGAATTAACTGCCCCGCTGTGGCGCAATCGTGACGCCCGCAGGTCAAATTGAAGGAATTAACCGTTCTTTAACTTGACGGTGGTTGCCGGGCCACGCGGGGTCCTGTTCGCTTGCCCGATGACTGCAGGAAATCCTTGAGAATTCAAATCGTTATCTCAATGAAATGGCCGTGCTCCGCTGATGTGGGGCGAAAGCAGCGCTGATCGAGGCTGTGAATAACACGATGGATGCGATCGCATTCCATGCGGCGAGCGACAGGCCGGCAATGTGCAGCGGGGCCTCGTCACATCGCAGCACTTGGGTCTTGCTCAAGTTCTCCAGCAGCTTGCTGGCATCGGTCGTGATGCTGCCGGCGGCCGTACCGCAAGTGCTGGGACCCGGCCAAAACTTCCACTCCGCTCCCGCGTGATAGACGCCGAGGCCGGCGTTGGCGAGAAAGCCCAATGCGACGACAAAAAAGATCACCGATGCTGCTCGCGCTTGGTCGGCGCCCAGCAGTACCAGGGCGACAAACAGCAGTGGAATTCCGGCGTAATAGGCCCAACGCTGCTGCAGGCACAGCGGGCAGGGCTGATAGCCGCCCACGTGCTCGAAGCCGAGCGCCAAGACGATCACCGCGATCGCCATCAGCATGGCGGCGGCGCCCCATTGATAGGCTAGACTGGTGGCACCTGGGGCGCGCATGACCAAGCTACTCGCAACGTGCGCTCAAACGAGAAACTTTACCGCGACAAACCCGCCGACCAACAAAACCATCCCGACGGTGGTCACCAGGCTCAGACGACGCTCGATGAAATCCCGTATCGGCGGTCCGCACCAGTACAACAGGCCCGCAACCAGAAAAAACCGCATGGCACGTGCGACAATGCTGGCCAAAATGAACGGGACCAACGCCATATGGGTGACGCCGGCCGTGATGGTCAAGACCTTATAGGGAATCGGTGTCATCCCTTTGATAATCAGAATCCAGACGCCGTATTCATTGAACAGCGACTTGAATTGCTCGAAGGCGTCCGATTTGCCGTAAAAGTCGAGAATCGCCGTTCCGATGCTATCGATGAAGAAATAGCCGATGGCGTAGCCGGCCACCCCGCCCAGCACCGACGACAGCGTCGCCAGCGTCGCATAGAACCAGGCCTTGGCGCGGTGTGCCAAGATCATCGGAATCAGCATGACGTCGGGCGGGATCGGGAAGAACGAGCTTTCCGCGAACGAGACCCAAAACAAGGCGTGCGGCGCCCGTCGGTCCGCAGCCATCCGCATCATCCAGTCGTAAAGTGAGCGCATCATGGAGGAGTCCGATAGTGGCGGGGTTCCGGGCTGTAAATGACGCGAAAGTCACGGGTGACCGGAAACGGTGCGCCATCAACCGGTGATCGGGCCGGGCTCAGGCCTCAGCGCTCGCACCGCGTCGAAGACTTTGCGAAAGCTTGAGCACGATTTCGTTCAAGACAAGGCGGCCGGCCGGGCTTGCAGCAATGCGCTGGGGACCGACCCGCGCGATCAGGCCATGGGCTTCAAGCCGATCGATCGCTGCGGGTGAAGGCGAGAGCCCCGATAGGCGGCGCAACCGACCGATGTCGAGCCCCTCACTCAACCGCAGCCCCATCAGCAGCGCCTCGTCGGCGACCTGCTCGGCGCCGAGCAGGTCCCAGGCCTCGTGCCCCTGGCCGGTGGCCTCGACGCCCTGCAACCATCGTTCCGGGGATCGCTCGGCGGCAGTGGCGTAGCGCTGACCCTCGACAAGGATCCGGCCATGGGCGCCGGCGCCGATCCCGACATATTCGCCATAGCGCCAGTACAGCAAATTGTGGCGGCTGTGCTGCCCGGGGGCGGCGTGATTGGAGATCTCGTAGGCCGGCAGGCCCGCGCCGGCGGTCATATCTTGGGTGAGGCAGAACAACTGCTCGGCGCTTTCGGCGGGCGGGATAAGAAGTTTGCCGGTGGCGTGGAGCGCGGCAAATGGGGTGCCCTGCTCGATGGTGAGCTGATACAAGGAGAGATGATCGCAACCGAGCGCCAGGGCGCGGGCAAGCTCAGCCTGCCAGGCGGCCGGCGTCTGGCCAGGCCGCGCATAGATCAGGTCGCAAGACACCCGGTTAAACCGGTCTCGTGCCACCCTTAATGCCGAGAGGGCCTCGGCCGTCGAATGCCGTCGACCAAGCATCCGCAACGCGTCGTCATCGAGCGCTTGCACCCCCAGCGATACGCGATTGATGCCGGCGGCGCGGTAGCCGGAAAACCGGGCCGCTTCAACGCTCGAAGGGTTGGCCTCCAAGGTGATTTCGGCCGTGGTCGACAACGGCCAGTGCCGATCAATGCCGGCCAGCAGCGCGGCCACCGTGGCCGGTGCCATGAGCGAGGGCGTGCCGCCGCCGATGAAGACGCTATCGGTGCGGCGCCGGCCAATCCGTGCGGCACGGGTCGCGATCGCGCGTAGATAAGCTTTTAGAAAGCGCTGCTCATCGATGCCGCCGGCGCGTACATGACTGTTGAAGTCACAGTAGGGGCATTTGGACGCGCAAAACGGCCAATGCAGATATACGCCGAACCCGGCCGCATCTGGATTGCTGCGGGCGTCCGAAGGCGCCAATCCAAAGTGCTCGTTGCTGGGTGTTTGCACGTCAGCCTCATGTCGCCGGCCCACTTCTGATCGATGTTCGAACGCCGATCCAATAGGGCGCCGCGCGGCGCCACCTATACCTGGTTATGAAACGGCACGGTGGCAACCGCGATGTCGAGCACGCCCGCGCGTAACCGGTCAACATCGCGTCGTGATGCGTTTTTATTCCGCGTGCGGCAGAGCGACCGACGGCTACAACCCGCGGAAGGCCGGTGCGTGCGGCCAGAATACTTGTGCGGCCTGGTCCGCGCGTGCTGGATCACCCGTCGTCAGCAGCCCGACACCGGGTCGGTCCGCCGCATCGGCATAGCCTGGATGGCGGGCCAGGTAATCGTCGAGGCTGTCCGCCACCACCGTCGGCTGCGACAACAGTCGTGTTGCGGTCGGCAGATGCGCTTGAAACAGGGCCTCGACGAGCGGGAAGTGCGTACAACCCAAAATTGCTCGGTGCGGTGGCAACCCATCATTACGGGCGACGGCAGCCGCGACCGCGCGCCCCACCAAGGCGTCGATCTCGGCAGCCGATCGGCGATCCTCGATGGCACCTGCCAACGTGACACTGCTTTGCTGGATCACGCGGACACGCGGACAGCGTTTGCTGATCTCCTCCGGGTAGACCCCCGATGCGATGGTTCTGGTGGTTCCGAACACCACGATCACATCGGAGTTGTATTTTTGCGGATATTGCGGGGTGGTGATGGCCCACGGCGTCTGGGTGGCCGCCTCGACCGTCGGCGCGATGATGCCCAGCACGTTGCGGCCGTGCCACCCGGAGTGTGGCAACCAATGGCGCTGCAAGGTGCGGGCGGCGACGGCGGTCGCGGTGTTGCATCCCAGCAGCACCAGGCGGGCACCGCGGTTGAACAGGGCTTCCACACCGCGTCGGGTCAACTCCACAATCTCGGGCGACGACCGATTGCCGTAAGGGACGTTGGCGTGATCGCCCAGATATAGGAACTGGGCCTGCGGGAAGCGCGCGGTCAGCGCCCGCAGTATCGTCAATCCACCGCTGCCCGAATCAAACACCCCGATCATGGCGTCAGCCATGCCACTCGTCGTTGGCCGGGGTCAACATCGATCATGGGGTCGCCGGGGTCAACATCCTCGGTTGTTTGCTGCGCTGATCTGTTTCAGCGGCCACAGACCTTGTCGCAGGCCTTGATCGGGCCGATGAACCGGCAGCGGTAGCGGCAGTCGGTCGACACGCCCCAATTCGGCTTGATTCCGCGATATCGTCCGGGGGGTGGGCCGACGCGCACGCGGCAACCATCGGCCAGCCCATAGCGGCCAAACCGGCCGGTACGTGCGCTGCCGCGATAGCACCGGCTGTCGACAACGGTCACCATGGTGGGTGATGCCATACCGCCGTAGGCCGTCGCGGTCGAGCCGGCAAAGCCGGGTGGTGCGATCGCAACTGAAGCAAGGAAAATGGTGGAGGTCAGACCTAAACTTAGGCTTACTTTCAACATGACTTCGATCCGTTCGCATGAGCCATCGTCGGCGCCGATTGGGGTGATAGGCCAGGACGCGGTCGAGGCAAAGCAATTGCGTTTCGGATCGCTAACGGCGCGATGTATGGTGTGTTTGGTCGGCGGGCCTCATCACTCGGCGGCACTGGCCGGCGATCGACCCTTGGCATCTTCCTCCGCCTCCATCGCCTTCAGGGCTTCGAGGCTTGGCATGGCCACGACACTGTAGCCACAATCGACGAAGTGCACTTCTCCGGTCACGGCGCCAGCCATGTCAGAGACAAGGTAGAGTGCGGAGCCACCGACCTCGTCCAGCGTCGGCGTCCGCTGCATTGGCGCATGCTCCCTTTGGTAATTGAACAGTGCACGTGCATCCGTGATGCCGGCGCCGGCCAGCGTGCGCATGGGTCCAGCGGAGAGCGCGTTGACGCGGATACCTTTGGGGCCAAAATCCGCCGCCAGATAGCGCACCGACGCTTCCAGCGCCGCCTTGGCGACCCCCATGACGTTATAGCAGGGCACCCATCTCGTCGCGCCCCCGTACGTCAAGGTTAACAGCGAGCCACCCGCGGGCATCAAATCGGCGGCGCGCTTGGCCACCTCCGTGAAGGAGAAGCATGAGATCACCATCGTGTTCGTGAAATTCTCACGCGTCGTGTCGGCATAACGGCCTGAGAGTTCGCGTCGGTCCGAAAAAGCTAGCGCATGCACGACGAAATCGAGGCTGCCCCAGGTGCTTGCGATCTTTTCGAAAACGGCATCGACCGAACGCAAATCAGTCACATCGCAGGACTCGATGATGTCTGAACCGACCGATTGAGCGAGCGGAATGGCGCGTCGACCGAAGGCGTCCCCTTGATACGTAAACGCCAGCTTTGCGCCCTGCCCAGCCAGCACGCGGGCAATGCCCCATGCGATCGAGCGCTCATTGGCGACACCCATCACAAGTCCTCGTTTGCCGGCCAACAGTGGCCCGGGCTTGGCGATGTCATTGGCGGCCATAGTCGCTCCTGAGCTTTCCATAGGGGTTGAGACCCGTACCGGCCAGCGGGTGATCCGCAACCTCAACAATCCTCATTCAATCAGTTCACCGCAATCGCGGATCCGCACCAGGCACCTGGTCGGTATGGCACGAACAGCCGCGATCACCCGTCGAGGCGACGGAACACCAAGGTGGCATTGGTACCGCCGAAGCCGAAGCTGTTCGACATGACACAGTTAAGCGCGAGACCGTCCTCACGTTGTTGGGCGATCGGTAGATCCTTGAATGCCGGATCAAGATGATCGATGTTGGCGCTCTCGCAGACAAAGCCATTGTTCATCATAACTAGGGAGTAGATCGCCTCTTGCACGCCAATGGCGCCGAGTGAATGGCCTGTCAGCGACTTGGTGGCGGAAATGTGCGGGACCCGCTTGCCGAAGACATCACGTATGGCTTCCATTTCCCGTAGGTCGCCCACCGGCGTCGCTGTCGCATGCGGATTGATGTAGTCGATCGGCCCGATGCCATGGCCGTTGAAACCTTGCATTGCCAAGCGCATGCAACGGATAGCGCCTTCGCCCGACGGGGCAACCATGTCGAAGCCATCGGAGGTGGCACCGTATCCCACGACCTCGCCATAGATCCTGGCACCACGCGCCTTGGCGCGCTCCAGCGCCTCCAGCACCAAAACACCGGCACCGCCAGCGATCACGAAGCCGTCGCGATCCCGATCGAACGCCCGACTGGCCCGTTCCGGGGTGGCGTTGTAACTGGTCGACATCGCGCCCATCGCATCGAACAGGTCGGACAGCGTCCAGTCCAATTCTTCGCAGCCACCGGCGAACATCACGTCTTGCTTGCCCCATTGAATGAGCTCGGCCGCGTTGCCAATGCAATGGGCGCTGGTGGCGCAGGCTGAGGAGATCGAATAGTTGGTCCCCTTGATCTGGAACGCCGTCGCGAGCACGCCGGACGGACCAGAGCACATCGCCTTCGGCACCTCGAACGGGCCGATTTTCTTCGGGCCGCCGGACGACATCGTGGTTTGCGCTGCAGCAACGATCGCCACTGTGGAGGGACCGCCAGCGCCCATCACGATACCGGTTCGCTCATTTGAGATCTCGTCGGGTTCCAACGCGGCATCGCGTATCGCCTGATCCATGGCGACATAATTCCAGCCCATGCCATCGTTCATGAAGCGTTTGGCCTTGCGCGGTACCATCGACTGCCAGTCGATCTTCGGTGCGCCATGGACTTGGCAGCGAAAGCCGCGCTCGGCGTACTGTTCCGCCTTGACGATGCCAGAACGGCCCTCGCGCAACGAGGCCAGCACCTCTTGCGTGCTGTTGCCGATGCTGGAGACGATTCCCATACCGGTGACGACGACGCGTCGCATGATCGTAGTCCTTTGACCGCTGTAGCCCGCAGACTTGCAGCATGGACGCCGTTCGCCCACGCGCCTCACGATGACCGATCGTTCAGCCGCGGGCCTGTTTCCAGTCCTGTGGCAGGTGACGCTTCGCGCGTGCACGCCGCCGAAGAAAGTGTGCGATCACCCGTTACGGTCATCGCAGTCCGGATCGGGCTAGGATCCCGAGGCAACCGGCACTCCGTTCTCGAACAGCCCGACCCTGAGATCCGTCGCCGTGTAGATCACCTCTCCATCCGCCTTCATGATGCCGTCGGCAATCGCTAGCTTCAACCTGCGCAGAATCACCCGCTTGAGGTCAACGACATACTCGATTTGCTTGATCGACGGTAACACCATGCCGGTGAATTTGACTTCCCCGACGCCCAACGCCCGTCCCCGGCCCGGCGCGCCGAGCCATCCCAGGAAAAAGCCGGTCAGTTGCCACAAGGCGTCCAATCCCAGGCATCCGGGCATAACGGGGTCGCCTTTGAAATGGCAGGCGAAGAACCATTCCGACAGGGGATTGCCGGCAATCGGCATATTCGCCGCAACTTGGCCTTTGCCATGCACACCGCCGGTCTCGCTGATCGCCGAAATCCGCTCAAACATCAGCATCGGAGGTAACGGCAGCTGCGCGTTGCCCGGCCCAAACAGTTCGCCGCGCGCGCAGGCCAGAAGATCCTCGTATTCGTAGCTGGAGCGCCGTTCGGCCATCGCCTGTCCTAGTTCGCCCGTCACAATTGGTGATTGCCGCAGTTGCGGTCCGCGATAGCGACTATCACCTGTCCCATTCGATATGTCGAGCCGCCGAAGCGCGCCCGCGATGGCCATCAGGGCCAGATCGGTTGTGGGCTGCAGTGGCCCCGCTCATCTTAGCTGTTTATCATACAGGTTCGTGCTCCAAAAGCCGGTGCGTTCACGGTGCCCCCGGCGCCCAACCAGGCAGCTCCCGCGGAAGGCACCGGTCGCAGCTGGGTAGGCAGCACACAAGCTGGGAATGCATCGTCTCGGCATTGCGCAAGATTGTCAGACCGCTCAAATAAGTTTAGAGCCATATCAATGTCATGCGTTCGGGCCGAGCGGGGGCTTGGGTTGGATCGTAGCGAGAGACTTGGTGCGGGATTTGCAATTGGTGGCGCTCAGACGGGGTGCGCAGGGGGAGACGACGATGGGCATGATACCGCCGCTTCTGCTGGGAAGAAAAGTGCCCACCCACCAGGCGCGCCGGGCCAAATCCACTGATCCGCTTGAGCGGTCCGGATTGTGGTTCACGCGCCGCCAGCCCCCTCCCAAGATCTACGGCCGAATCGGCGATTTGGAAGTCCGGCTGGCGCGGCGGCGGGCCGATATCAAGCTTGCACAGCGCCTGCGCTACGACGTGTTTTATGGCGAAATGTCGGCCACGCCGTCGTTTACGGCACGCATGCGTCGGCGCGACGAGGACCAGTACGATGCGGTTTGCGATCACCTGTTGGTGTTTGATACCTCACCCGAGGTCACCTCGGACGGCGCACCGACGGCGGGTCGACAGCCACGAGTCATCGGCACCTACCGCGTCCTGCGACAGGAAGTGGCACAACGCACGCTCGGTTTTTATACGCAAGGCGAGTTTGATCTGACGCCCGTGCTTGACCGGCTTTCGCCTCAACATCGCTTCATGGAGTTGGGGCGCAGCTGCGTTCTGAAGCCTTACCGCAACAAGCGTACCGTCGAATTGCTTTGGCACGGGCTATGGACCTATGTGCGCGAGCACAAGATCGACGTCATGCTGGGTTGCGCCAGTTTTGAGGGCACGGATCCGGCCGAGCACGCCATGGCGCTGTCCTTCCTCCGTCATCACGCGCTGGCGACGCCGGATTGGTATATGCGGGCGCACGACCACCTGTACGTGCCGATGGATCAGATCGCGAAGGACAAGATCGATGCCAAGGCTGCCTTGCGCGCCATGCCGCCGTTGATCAAAGGCTATCTGCGCTTGGGTGCGATGGTCGGAGACGGGGCGGTCATCGACCACCAGTTCGGGACGACGGACGTGCTGATCGTGCTGCCCGTCGCAAAGATCGATCCGCGCTATTTTGTCCATTTCGGTAGTCCCGAGGAGCGTGAGAGCCGTGTTGCTATCACCCGCAAATCGACGACGTCGGGAGGTTGATCGGGCTCATGTGTCGCGCTAGATCATCGCGCCTTAAATCGGAACCGCAACGCCGGTTCCAATTGCGCCGGTTCCGATTTAAGGCGCAAAGATGATCGCTCTTAAAGTGTTGAGCAACTTTCTGCGTTTAATCGGGATCGTTCCGATTCCGATTAAAGGCAGGTGGCTCTAGCGCGCAATGGACGCCGACGGGAAGACCGTGTGTCGCACGCCGATAGCGCGGGCCTAGCGCGTTCCAGCTAACTTTGCAACGCTGTTAACTTTGCGATGCTGTCGATCATTTCCGCGTCACGTTGGGGCTTCTCCCGCCGGTGCTTGAATGGGTCGGATCGAGGCGTTGCAGGCCGCGTGCGGGCCAGCTGATCCGCCTCAGGCGAAGTTGATCTCGTCCGTTTTTGTCCGACCGGCGATCACGCGGGCCGACCCGATCAAGCGATTTCCGCCAGCATGCACCTGAGCGTTCCATAATCATAGCGGCCATCGAGCGCGGCGTGCGCGGGGCCAACCCTACCGCTGTCAACGGTACCCAGTTGCTCGAAGGTGGCCAGGATCTCATCGATCTGCGCGTCATCGAGATCGACGACCGTTCGCGCCGCGATCAAGCCCGCCTCGATGGCTACGGCCAGGTGGTCAAAGACCGTATCCCGACCCAACTGGCGCGAAGCGGCGATCGCGTCGACATCAAGCCCCTCAAGATGCAACGCTAGCGACCGATTGACCGTGGCTGAAAGCTGATTGCTGAGCGCGGGATGCCGCTGATGGCGTTCGACGGTCTGCAAAATCTGCTTGCCAAATTTTTCCACCTTGCTGGCGCCTAGCCCGGATATCTCGCGCAACTGGGCAAGGTCTCTCGGTCGCTTCGCGGCGATCTCGGCGATCGTCTTGTCATGAAAAATGACATAGGGCGGCACCTTCGCGCTGGCTGCCAGGGCTTGACGCAAGGTTTTCAAAGCCCCGATCAGCGGTTGATCTGCTGCCGGGGCCAAGCTGAGCCCGCCGGATTTGGGCTTGCGCTCGCGACCGCGCTTGGTGGCGGCCGCCGGCTGCCGCATGCGAAACGTTTGCTCGCCGCGCAGCAAGCAGCGAGCGCCGGCGCCCAACTGCAGCGTGCCGTAACCTTCATCGTCACCGACAAGCAGGCCGTGGGCCACCAGTTGGCGGAACAGCCGCCGCCAGCCGGCCGCGTCGAAGTCGGCGCCGAGCCCGAACACGCGCAGCCGATCATGGGCGTTGCTCTTGATACGCGGGTTGGCCTTGCCGAGCAGAACATCGATGAGATAGCCGACGCCGAACCGCTGCCCGGTGCGATAGACTGCCGACAGCGCCTTTTGCGTGGGCACCGTCGCATCGATCGTCTGTGGTGGCTCCAGGCAGGTGTCGCAATTGCCGCATGGCGCGGTCAACCGCTCGCCGAAATAGGCCAATAGGGCCTGGCGCCGGCAGCTGGCCAACTCGCAGATGCCGATCAACGCGTCCAGCTTTTGGCGCTGAGCCAGCTTGTAGGCGTCGCTGCCTTCGGAGCGGTCGATCCATTGACGCAGCTGAATGACGTCTTGCATGCCGTAGGCCAGCCACGCATGCGCTGGCTCGCCGTCCCGCCCCGCTCGTCCGGTTTCCTGATAGTACGCCTCGACGGTCTTCGGCAGATTGAGATGGGCCACGAACCTGACGTCAGGTTTATCAATGCCCATGCCGAACGCGATGGTCGCAACGACGACCAGTCCATCTTCGGACAGGAAGCGCTCCTGCGCCGCGCGGCGCACCTGCGCGCTCAGTCCTGCGTGGTAGGCGATGGCTTTGTGGCCCTTGGCCGTCAGCCACGCCGCGGTCTCGTCCACACCACGACGCGAGAGGCAGTAGACAATGCCGGCGTCGGTCGGATGCTCCGCCGAGATGAAGCGCCACAGCTGCTCGCGGGCGCTGACGCCTCCCATCTCGGCGATGGTATATCGGATGTTCGGCCGGTCGAAGCTGGCCACAAACCGTCGTGCCGTGTGAAGTCCAAGTTCGCGAACGATCTCCTCGCGCGTGCGCTCATCGGCGGTGGCGGTCAGCGCGATCCGTGGCACGTCGGGAAACCGATCGGCAAGGAGCCGCAACTGTCGATACTCGGGGCGGAAATCGTGTCCCCATTGGGAGACGCAGTGGGCCTCGTCGATCGCGAACACGGCGATCTTGGTCTGCGACAGCAGTGTGAGCATGCGCTCCTGCAGCAGGCGTTCAGGGGCAACGTAGACGATGTCGAGATCACCCGATAGAAGCCGGCGCTCGACCTCGTCTTGCTCGGCGTAGCCCAGCGACGAATTGAGGAACGCGGCGGCGACGCCGGCCTGGCGCAGGGCGTCGACTTGGTCCTGCATCAAGGCGATCAGCGGGGAAACAACGATGCCGGTGCCGTCGCGCACCAGCGCGGGGATCTGGTAGCACAGCGACTTGCCGCCGCCGGTTGGCATCAAGACCAAGGCGTCTTCGCCGGCGATCAGGGTCTCGACCACGTCGGCCTGGTGAGAGCGGAAGCTTTGATAGCCGAACACACGTTCGAGCACCTCCAGGGCGGCATTGGCCCCAGAGCCGTTCTGGACGGCGTTGCCCAACCAGCTTGTAGCAGGTGCAAGGACCGGCAACCCCATGCCGCAACTACCCCCCTTGATGACTCTCACGGGTCAGAATCGGTCCAAGATGGACCAGCCCGCCGGGATTAGATAGGGCGCCGTTGCAACTGCTCTGTACAAATCCGCATCTGTCGCGGGTAAGGTCTGTGCCTCGTCCGTGGCCAGTGTTAGGAGGTGGTCGGGAGTCCGCCTGTGCTGATGCGACCCGACGTGAATATCCGATGAACCGCCCCTTCAGGCGAGGCACATGACGAACCGGGTAAACCTTGCATATCTGCACCCCGGCCCGAGGCATGCCAGGGAAGCGGCGAACCAACACCAAAGGTAAGGCAAGGGGAATTGACTATGCCGAAACATCGGAAGACTGCGGCCGCTGCGGCCCTGGCTCTGATCGGCGCGACGTCGATCTTGGGGGTCAGTGCAGCCCAGGCGAACTGTAAGTGGTATGCCAATACTGCGCTGCAGCAACAAAAGCTCAACGTCGACAACAAGTGTGGCTATACCGGACCGACTTGGTCTTCGGACCGCCGAGGTCATTTGCGCTGGTGTGCCGCGGTTTCGCCGAACCAGTGGAAGCAACAGGCGCAGTTCCGCGACAAGGAACTTGATAAGTGCGGTGTAAAGAGATAGCCGGCGCCGTCGTCACAGCGATATCGGCCGCGCTGGCGCGAGCAATATCGGTTGCGATGCGGTCACCAGGGGTGCCCGCCCTCGGGCCAAACGCTGGGGCCAAACGCTGGGGTGAGATCAAGATTGTTTCCGCCTGCGGCGGACATGACCTGTGGGACTGGCCTTATTGACCGAACAGACGGCATCGCAGCGCACATCAACCCCTAAATCGGCTTCACCTCTGGTTGGCTGCAGCACACAGGCTCAGATCGCCGCCATCTGGAAGCGGTGCAAACATGGCATCGACCGCTTCGTCGCTGAGATCCTCCAGTCGCGCCGGGTTCCATTGAGGCCGCTTGTCCTTGTCGATCAACAAGGCTCGGATTCCCTCCAAAAATTCGCCGCGCTCAAACAGACGAACAGTGAGCCGGTATTCCATCCTCAACGCCTTCTCAAGGCCGGGCAGGTCTCCAGCCTTGCGGATCGCGGCCAGCGTCGTCTTCATCGACAGCGGTGAGCGGGCGGGAAACGCCGCCGCTGCAGTCTGCGCAAAGGCACTGGGCATGGCGTCGAGCCGCCGCTTGATGTCCTCCACCGTCGCGGCACCGAACGCGGCGTCGATTTCCGCGCGATGGGCAGCCAGCTCGGACGGCGGCGGCGCGGTCGCGAACTGGGCGATGATCGCCGACACCGGCTCCTTGGTCTCGCTCAAGGTCGTGACAAGCTGCTCCTGTTGATCGGCGGCCACGCAGGTATCGGAAAAGCCGGCGTAGATCGCGTCGCCGGCGTTCATGCGATAACCGATCAAGCCAAGATAGCTGCCGATCTCGCCGGGGCAGCGCGACAACAGCCACGTGCCACCGACGTCCGGGATCAGCCCGATCGAGGTCTCTGGCATCGCCAACGCGGAGCGCTGCGTGACGATGCGAAAACTGGCGTGCGCTGACAGGCCGATGCCTCCACCCATGACGATGCCGTCTTGCAGCGCCACGAACGGCTTGGGATAGCGTGCGATCAAGGCATTCAGGCGATACTCGTCGCTCCAAAACTTGCGTGCGAACGCAGATCCCTCAGTCCTGGTGTTGTAAAGCGAGATCACATCGCCGCCGGCACAAAGGCCACGGCTGCCGGCTCCATCCAGCACCACCAGCGCCACGGCTGGGTCGTCGGCCCAGGTCCGCAGCGCCTGATAGATCGGTGCGACCATGGGATAACTCAAAGCATTCAGGGACTTCGGCCGATTGAGCGTGATCCGCCCGGCGCGTCCCTGGCGGCGAGTGATGACATCAAGGGACGACGCCGGCGACTTCGGCAAGGGATCTGACAAGGCGGGCCTCGCTAGAGCAACCTGCCTTTGATCGGAATCGGAACGATCCCGATCAAAGGCAGAAAGTTGCTCACCACTTTAACAGCGATCATCTTTGCGCCTTAAATCGGAACCGGCGCAATTGGAATCGGCGTTGCGGTTCCGATTTAAGGCGCGATGATCTAGCGCTACGACATCTGGGCGACCGGCCCGTCGCACCAACTTGGTTGGGGACGACGGCCACTGCCAGATACCGGATCCGGCTGTTGTTCGGCAAGTGAGGCGGTGAGGTCGCCTGGATCGGGTGATGCCTACTGGTTGAGAACGCGCTCCAGCCGACCCGTTGCGGTAGGCTTTGCCCACAGCCTGCCGCGATGCTGGTATCACTGTTGTGACCGGCACAAGCAATAGTGATGGCTCCAGATGTCGCAACGAATCATCGCCTCCATCGGCCTGAGTGTTTGTCTCACCGGCCAGGCAACGGCGCAGACCGGCCCCGGCCTGTCGCTCACGACTCCGGATAGGCCAACCTCGGGCATCCCGCGGACAGCTGCGTCGCCAGCGGGGGACCCTGAGGCGCTGGCGGGCCTCGATCTCAGGGTTCCGGATGCGTTGGCCGCCAAGGCAGGGCGCAAGGTGTGGATCAACGAGACCGGTGGGCGGGCGGAAGCGATCACGGCCTGGAATGTGGGCGAGGCGTTTCCGTCGTTGGGGATCGGCCATTTCATCTGGTACCCGGCCGGTCGGCGAGATCGTTATGCGGAAAGTTTTCCAGCCATGCTGGCGTTCCTGCGCAAGCGAGGGACAAAGCTGCCGGACTGGCTCGACCACGACCCCATTCCTCCGGCTCCGTGGCCGACCCGCCAACATTTTAATCGGGCGTTCTACGAACCGCGCATGCGCGCGTTGCGCCACTTCTTGCACAGTACGTTCGGCCCACAGACCCAGTTCCTGATCCAGCGCATGCGGCAAGCCCTCCCGAAGATCCTCGCGACGTTGCCGCCAGGTGAGCAACGCGCGCACGTGAGGGCCCAGTTCGCGCGCGTCGTGAAATCCTCAAACAGCCTTTATCCGCTGCTCGACTATGTCAGCTTCAAAGGGGAAGGGATCGCGCCCTCGGAGACTTTCCCCGATGCCAAGACCGGGCTGCCGGTGGGCTGGGGCTTAAAGCAGGTGTTGTCGACGATGCGGGGCACGGTTATCGGCCAGGCTGCGCTCGATGACTTTTCCGCGGCCGCCAAAGCCACGCTGCGGCGCAGGATCGCCAACCATGCACCCAGCCGGCGTTGGGAGCGGGGCTGGATGGCCCGCTGCGACAGCTATCGCCGACCGTTGGGTTAGACGTCGCTGATCGCTGTTGATCGGCAAGCGTCGGGTGCGGGGCGAAGCGGGCGACGGCCGGTGCCGCGCTTTGGTGCATTCCAGTGTCGGCGGCAGGCATCCGCTCCCCCGCCCGGCCAGTCAACGGCCCGCTTGGGTGTGTGGTCGGGTGGGGGAGCGGGCCGGGCAGGTTGATCCGCTTCAAGCGCGGATGATCGCGCTTAAAGCGTAGAGCAGCCTGTCTTTAATCGGGATCGATGCGAATCCGATTAAAGACAGGCTGCTCTAGGCTCGCATGGTGAGATGCCAGCAGTGGACCAGCCAACGGTTGTTTCAATCTCGCGGTGCCCTATTCTTAGGTCTGACTGTCGATCGGCGCGATCGCGCCTAAGCTCGGGGCAGTTGATCTTGAATGGGTGAATTGTTGGAGCGAATTGTTGGAGACTGTGTCGGTCGGCCGCAGCATTGCATCGACGCTCGCCGCGCGCATCATCCGACCCGACGGCATCGGTGAACGGGTCACGGATCGCAAGCAGATGATTTAACATGATGCTCGCTCGGCGATGGGCATCGCCGATGATCGCCAACAACACAGGTCGGCATTGACGGGATGGACACAAAGGCGGGAGGCGACCGGGTCGCCGCGCATACTGCAGAGAGTTACACGGTGCTGGCCGGACGCGCCGATGCCGGCCTGGTGTTGCTGTGCGATCACGCCAGCAATGCGATGCCGGGCCGGTATCGATCGCTCGGATTATCGCAGCAGCAACTGGAACGGCATATTGCCTACGATATCGGCGCGGCCGCCGTCACCGAGCAGATCGCGGCCGCGCTCGACGTGCCCGCCGTGTTGACCCGCTATTCCAGGCTGCTGATCGATCCCAATCGCGGTGAGGATGACCCGACCCTGATCATGCGCTTGTCGGACGGCGCCATCGTTCCCGGCAATCGTCATCTCGACGACGACGAGCGTGAGCACCGCATCATCCACTATTACCGGCCCTACCATCGGGCGATCGCCGACGTCATCGATAGGTGCCTCGCGACCGGCGTGGCGCCGGCTCTGCTCGCCATTCATTCCTTTACGGAGAGCTGGAAGGGCGTTTCGCGGCCGTGGGCGGCCAGCATCTTATGGGCGCACGATGCGCGCCTAGCGCGGCCTTTGCTCGACGCCCTGTGGTCGGAGCCGGGCCTGATCATCGGTGAGAACGAACCTTACCCCGGACAGTATGAAGGCGATACGCTGTGGCAGCATGCCACCCAACGCGGGTTGCCCCAGGCCATCGTCGAGCTGCGCCAAGATTTGATCCGGGATTGCGCCGGGCAGGCCGCTTGGGCGGCCAGGCTGAGCGAGATTTTGCGCCGTCTCACGTCCATAGGCGAGCTGGAGGCACGGCTTCCGCCGCATTCGGCCTCGGGAGCGGCTGCATGTGCGGCCATCCGACCCTATATCCCTGCATGTCGATCGGCACACGTTGAGGAGACTACTATGCGCACCTTCGATGACCAGACCCGCACCGAGTTGGAAGCCGCCGCCTTTCGTAAGCTCGTGTCCCACCTGCGCGAGAGGACCGACGTGCAGAACATCGACTTGATGAACCTCGCCGGTTTTTGTCGCAACTGTCTGTCGAATTGGTATCAGGAGGCGGCCGAGACCGAGGGTGAGGCGCTGACCAAGGACGAGGCGCGCGAGATCATCTATGGCATGCCGTACAATGAGTGGCGGGAGAAGTATCAAACACCGGCCAGCGCCGACCAGCAGGCGGCCTTCGAGCGCAACAAGCCGCAGCACTAGAGCAACCTGCCTTTAATCGGAATCGGAACGATCCCGATGAAAGGCAGAAAGTTGCTCACCACTTTAAGAGCGATCATCTGTGCCTACCGCAAATGAGGCTTGCTGGCCGCTCGCCCGGCCACCCACACAAACATGCTATTGGGTGGCCCAATGGAGGCATGGGGTGGTGGAATGGGGCGCAGGAATGGTGTCGAGGAATCGGGCCGGGGAGCGGGTCGGCGCAGCGCTTCCGGCTTGAGCGGACATGATGTAGCTCACATTGAACAGCGATAGCGCAACCTGCGCATGATCGGAAACGAGACGCTTCCGATCATGCGAAGATAAGGTGCTCTCCACCTTAAGCGCGATCATCTTTGTGCCTTAAATTGGAACCGGCTATGCGGTGCAATTTAAGGCACGATGATCTAGAGGTCGGCATTCGCGTTTGAAAGCGCAGTTTCTGGCGGCGTTGCTGCACTGGCCAGCATGCTGTCGACCTGTCGCAGGCTGTCGGCGACCCGCTTGAGGCGTTGCACCACCTTCTGAATGAAATGATCGGCCACCTGGGGATCTTCGGCCAGGATCTCGAGCATCTGCGTGCGCGGGATGCGGAGCGCCCGCACGCTGGTCTCGGCCACCACGGTCGAGGTGTGCTGGGTCTCCACCAGCATCGCCATCTCGCCCAACAGAGAGCCGGTTTCGACCGGCTGCTCGCCGTCCGGCTGGATGCGATTGACCTGGCCGTCGACAACGAGCACCGCCGCGTCGCCGAGCTGACCGTCTTCGATCAAGTGTTGGCCGGGCCGATAGACCACCCGCTCAGCTCGTCGCGCAATTTCCGCGATGATGGCTGGTGAAAGACCCTGGAAGACTTCGATGCGCAAGAAGTGCGCAGACAATGTTGCCGTAGACATAAACGACGACCCCTTACCATTGACGCGAGCCCGCTTGCGGGCAACGGCACGCGGCTGGTATGGGACGCACTGCAAGAGCATCCAGCCAAACAAGCATGATCAGGATTTGCGCGATTCGCATTGGCAGTCCAGAGCGGATTGCGTCGGCCTTCGATCTGGTGTTCGATGGCCGTGGTCAGGCTGGCGCGCGGGCGTCGCCCACCATGAATGCCGCGCTCGAAGCGGGATCGCGCTGCCAGTGGGTTGGCCAGGTGGGGAACAGGCCGGCAAGGCTTATCCGCCTCAGACGAACGTGATCTAGGGCACCAACTTGTAGCCGCCAGCCTCGGTTATCAGCAGCTCTGCACTTGAAGGGTCGCGCTCGATCTTCTGTCTCAAACGGTAAATATGGGTCTCCAGCGTGTGGGTGGTGACGCCCGCGTTATAACCCCAAACCTCGTGCAGCAGCGTCTCACGGGAGACGACCTTCTCTCCGGCGCGATACAGATACTTGAGGATCGATGTCTCTTTCTCGGTCAGCCGCGTCTTATCACCACCATTGTCCACCAAGAGCTTCGACGCCGGCTTGAAGGTGAAGCGACCGATCGAGAAAACAGCGTCCTCGCTTTGCTCATGCTGACGCAATTGCGCGCGAATGCGGGCCAACAGCACCGCCAGCTTGAACGGCTTGGTCACGTAGTCGTTGGCGCCAGCATCCAGGCCCAAGATCATGTCCGCGTCAGACGCGTTGCCCGTCAGCATGATGATCGGCGCCTTGAAGCCAAGCTTGCGCAGTTGCTTGCACAATTCGCGGCCGTCCATGTCCGGCAGGCTGACATCGAGGATCAGCAGGTCGAAGTGCTCCGCCCGCGTGCGGTCGAGCCCTTGGCTCGCCGTCGCCGCCGTCGCCAGCTCAAACTCGTCGTAGAGCGACAGCTGATCCTTCAACGACTCGCGAAGGTCATCGTCATCATCCACGATGAGGATCTTCCGGGTCGCGCTCATGGTCTCTGGCTCCTTTGACCAGCATCACTATCGGATTACGCTTGTGTCTGTCGGCGATAAACCTGATTGCCCTTTTAATTTTGGGAGTTTCAACCCAAATGGCAAGAGCCCAGTTGCTTACTGTGCAGGCCTTATCACGTCGTAAAAGTGTCGGAATCCTGACATGGGGCGCGCTTCGTTTAACCTGTGCACTGGGGCGGGGCGGGTGCTCGTGGCGTAAGCGAGAGGGTGACGGTGCCACCCCGCTCGGCCGATTTCGCTTGGTGAACGTTCATTACCGGCCGGACCGAGGCCCCAGGCCGTCGACCGGGCTGCCGGTGCGGCCGCTGCGGCCCAACGATGGGTGGTGCGACGCACCAGCAGATCGCAACTACAACCGGGCCGTCCAACTCCCTTATCCGTCGAGCGCGGAAGCACTGTGGCGTCGCGACGCCTTGTATGACATCGTGGTGGTCCTGGATCACAACACCCGCCCTCGGCTGCGCGATCGAGGCAGTGCGATCTTCCTGCACGTTGCTCACCCCGACTATCCGCCGACCCACGGTTGTATTGCGCTCAGCGCCGCCGACTTACGACGATTGCTGGCCAGGCTTTGCGGGAACGCGCAGCTGCAGGTGCGGGTCTGACCTGTAACGGGCCCGATCTGCACATGGCCCGATCTGCAGATGGCCCGATCCACATATGGCCTGGCAGGCCGCCCGTTGCGTGTGGTCGGTTGGCCGCTCACAATGGATTTTGGTCGCGGCGGCGCGGCCGGACGGGAGAACGACCATGTCGATGAAGACCCTTAAAAAGGTAACGGTTGCAGACGCTTATGTCGCCATCTTGGCGGACCGAGGCGTCGATTACTTGTTCGCCAATGCCGGCACCGACTTCGCCCCGCTGATCGAAGCGTTGGCCAAGGCTCAAGCGCTTGGCACCCCGGCGCCGATTCCGGTGACGTGCCCACACGAAAACACCGCGCAGCACTTGGCCATCGGTCATTATCTGGTGTCTGGCCGACCGCAGCTCACCATGCACCACGTCAACGTGGGGACCGCAAACGCCCTCAACGGACTGCTCAATGCAGCCCGCGGCCAGGTGCCGATGCTGTTCACGGCGGGCCGCACGCCAACCAACGAGGATACGTTAAAGGGCCACCGCTCGCTCGACATCCACTGGACCCAGGAGATGTATGATCAGGCGGGAATGACGCGGGAAAGCGTGAAGTGGGACTACGAGCTGCGCAACGGCGAGCAGCTGGAGACCGTCATCGACCGAATGCTGTCGTTGTCGATGAGCGATCCCAAAGGTCCGGTCTACCTCGCGTTGCCGCGCGAGGTGCTCGCCATCGAGCTGGACACGTTCTCGTTCACCAGCCCAACCCGGATCCATCCGGTCGCGGCGTCAGCGCCCAATCCAGATACCTTGGACGAGGCGGCCGCAATCCTGGCCAAGGCGCAAAATCCGCTGATCATCACCAGTTGGGCCGGCCGCAATCATGGGGTGATGCCGGTCCTGACCCAATTGGCTGAGCGCTATGCGCTGCCGGTGGTGGAATACCGCAACCGGTTCGTCGCGATCCCGACCCATCATCCGATGATGGCCGGCAACGATCCCAATCCCTTCATCCAACAGGCCGACGCCATCCTGGTGATCGATTGCGCCGCGCCGTGGCTGCCCTCGCAGGTGCGTCCGGCGCCGGACTGCATGGTGATCCAGATGGCACCGGATCCGCTTTACGCCTACGTGCCAATTCGCGGTTTTCCAGCTGATATCGCAATGGCCTGCGCAACCGATGTCGGACTCCGGTTGTTGGACGTGGCGATGGCGGACCACGCCAAGGCGAATGCGACCCGGATCGAAGCCCGGCGCAACGCATTGGCCGCGCATCATGCCGAATTGGAGGACAAGTGGGCGGCGACATTAGCGGAGCAGCGCCAGGCCGCTTCGATCGGACCGGCTTATCTATCGCATTGCATCAACGAGATCCGCACCGAGGACTCCATCATCGTCAAGGAGTCCGCACTGCAAACGCAGTACATCGACATTGACCGGCCCGCGACCATCCTCAACGCCGGCGCGGCGTCCGGCCTTGGGCACGGCATGGGAGTGGCCATCGGCGCCAAACTGGCCGCTCGCGATCGGTTGGTGATCGGGACCGAGGGCGACGGTGCCTACATGTTCAACGTGCCGGTGTCGGCGCACTACGTATCGGCCGAGCAGGAGGCGCCGGTGTTGTGGATCGTGTTTAACAATCAACGCTGGCAGGCGGTGCGTCGGGCCACACTGGGCCTCAATCCGGACGGTTACGCCGCCAAATCCAACCGCGCGCCGCTGACCTATTTCAACGTCGAGCAAAACTACGAGAAGCTGGTCGAGGTTTCCGGAGGCTATGGCGAGCAGGTGAGCGAGACCGGCCAATTGATGCCCGCCCTGGAGCGGGCGATGAAGGCGGTGATGGTCGACAAGCGCCAGGCTTTGCTCAACGTGGTCTGCAGCAGCTGAGCGATCGTGGTGTGCAGTCGGCTTCGCTTGCACTGGCCAGCTCCCAAGGGGGTAGCTTCCATGGCAATTCAGAAACAGCTGGCACCATCCCTTTGCCCGCCCGGCCATCAAATGGCACGCTTGGGTGGGTGGCCGGAAGGCGGAGTGGGCCGGCAAAGATGATCGCTCTTAAAGTGTAGAGCAACTTTCTGCCTTTAATCGGGATCGTTCCGATTCCGATTAAGGGCAGGTTGCTCTAGCTCGACCGTCAGCCGATTTTGCCGCCTTGCTTCTTGGTGATGGCGACCACGGACGGACGCGGTGGCATGTCGGGTTTGAAGTCCGGCCAACGCGTCGACGGGCTGTCAAACGTGCCCTTGCTGGTGTTGTCCACCCGCTCGCCCGGATGCTGCACGGCCACGAAGAAGGTCGTCAGATCCGGCGTCAACTCCGGTCCGCACAGCTCCGCGCCGTTGGGCACGCGGAAGAACAACTTGCAGGTGCCGCGCGCTTGGCCTTCCGTCTCCATCGCCCAGACACCGTCGGCGCGCCCGGTACGGCTCGGTTTGTTGCCGTCAGTCGCCACCCACAGGCGTCCCGCCGAATCGCAAACGGCATTGTCCGGCATGCCAAACCAGCCGTCCTTGGAGGTCGCCGGGTTGAAGCTCGCGCCGAGCTCGGCCATGGAGGGATCGCCGCACTTGACCAGGATCTCCCATTTGAAGCGGGTCGCAGCATGGTCGAGCCGGTCCGGGATGATCTCGATGATGTGACCGAACGGATTGGGCGCGCGCGGGTTGGCGGCGTCCTCCATGCCAGCCTTGCGCTTGTCGTTGTTGGTCAACATCACATAGACCTTGTTGGTCTTTTGGTTGACCTCGATATCCTCCGGGCGATCCATCTTGGTGGCACCGAGCGCGTCGCCGGCCAGCCGGGCATTGATCACGACTTCGGCTTGGTCCTTGAAGCCGCCTTCGACGGTCAGCTGGCCTTGACCGTGCACCAGGGGCAGCCATTCACCACTGCCGTCCGCGTTGAATCTGGCGACGTAAAGGGTGCCACGGTTCAACAGATTTTTGTTGGCGGCGCGATTGGCCACGTCGACGACGCCGTCCGTCACGAACTTGTAGACGTAGTCGAAGCGCTGATCGTCACCTGAATACACCACGAAGCGGCCGTCAGCGTTGATGACATTGCCGGCACCCTCATGCTTGAACCGGCCCAGCGCGGTGCGTTTGACGGGCATCGAGACCGGGTCCAGGGGGTCGATCTCGACCACCCATCCGAACCGGTTCCACTCGTTGGGCTCGCGGTCGATGTTGAAGCGATCGTAATAGGCGCCCCAATAGTAGCCATTGCCCGGCGCGCCGTACCGCTTAAGCACCGCCTCATTGGGCTTGCCCTCGCGGCTGCCACCAAAATAGCCGTGGAAATTCTCCTCGCAGCTCAACCAGGTTCCCCAGGGGGTCATGGCGCCGGCGCAGTTGTTCAGCATGCCCTTGACCTTGGTGCCGGTCGGATCGGCCTTGGTTTTCATCAGGGGATGGCCGGCGGCGGGACCGGAGATCTTCATGTCGGTCTCGGCGGTGATGCGACGATTATAGGGGCTGTCGGCGACCACGGCCCACGTGCCGCTGGTCTTTTTGATCTCCAATACCGAGCCGCCGTGCGCCATCATTTCGATGTCCGCAATCTGCTTGGTCATGCCAACGAACTTGGCCATCCTATCTTGCCGGCCAAGACCTGGGAACATCAGCTCTTCGTTGGTGTACTCATGATTGACGACGAGCAGGCCGTGCTCGCTTGAACCGTTGACTGGCAGATAGCCGAGAAAATCGTTGTTGTAGCCGAATTGCTTGGCTTGCGCCGTCGCCGTCTGCCGCATCGGATCGAAGGCGGGCGCACCGCTTTCCACCCGATCGCCCCACCGGATCAAAACGTCCGCCTGGTAGCCAGCGGCCACGTGAATGGTCTCATCGGAGCCGGCGGTCACCTCCGGAAAATTAAACGACGGCGTGGTGTTGGCGGCTTCCGCCCGGGCCCGGCCGGCCGCGGCCAGTGCCAGCGGAGACACCGTGGCCGCGATGGCGGTGACGGCCATCAGCCCGCCGATCATATCGCGGCGCGACAACCGCTCGGCAATCATGTCGCCCATGGTGGGGTTGGAGGAGCCGTTGCTTGGCGTGTCGTCGGCGTGTTCGAATTCGTCCGCACGGGACCAATACGTGCTGTCGTCCATCAGAATCCTCACCTGACGAAGCCTGTTTGACCTTGGTCTGCGTAGCGCAACCGGATGACGATTGGGTGACGGCCTGTGGGGCACCGCGTCGCGTGCGTGGCCGCGAGCATCACATGTCAGATGAGCCTCGGCTCGATCACCAGTTCAAGCACAATGATCGCGGCGGACGCGGTGGCAGGCGTTGCTCGGCATGTTCACCTCCTCACGTCCTCAAGGTGCGGCGAGCAGCTCGGTTTGGGCGAGCTGCAGGGCGAGCCAAACGAGCACCGGCAGCAACAAAATTGTCAAGATCGTCGAGGTGACGATGGTGCCGGCCACGTCTGCGGGCCGCGCCGCGTAGCGTTGGGCGAAGATATGGTTGACGACCGCGGATGGCATGACGGCCATCAAGAAGGCGACGCCGGCGCTTGTGCCGGTAAGACCGACGATGTTGACGACGATGAGACCAACGACGGCGCCGATCACAAGGCGCGTGACCGACAACGCAGCAGCGCGCCGCAGGTCGACGACCTTCAAGCGTGCCAGCGCGGTCCCCAACAGCAGCAGCATGGACGGGATGACGATGCTGCCTAACATCCGTGTCGTCTCCGCGACCATAACCGGCACCCGGATGCCGGTGGAGAACACGATCAAGACCAACGCGACGGCGTAAATCAGCGGTTGGTTGATCAGATGGCGAACATGCAACTCGCCGGCCGTGATCGCCGGGCCCAGCGTGAATTGCATCAGTGCGATCATAAAGAAATAGGACACGCCAAGCGCCAAGCCCCGTTCGCCGAAGGTCAACAGGACGACCGGCAGGCCGATGTTGCCCGAGTTCGGCAGCATCAGCAGCGGCAGAAAGGCGTTGGCGGGGAGCCGCAAGGCGGCGAGGCAGACAATGCCGAGAGCGCCGGCGATGGCCACCGCCAACGCGGCCGACACCGCCATCTGCCAGAACTGGGTGAGATCGAGGTCGAGCGAGGTCAGCGATGAGAACACCAGGCAAGGCGTTCCAATCCGCAACACCAGTAAGGTGATGGTCTCCGCGTCAAAAGGTTGGTCGGTGATGACCCAAAGATAGCCGATGGCAGTAATGATGAAAATCGGGCTCGTTACCGAGATCAGCTCGAAGAGCACGCTTGCCCTCATATAATCGGTTGCTTGCGGCCAGCACAGTGCGTGCCTTCGCGCCGGCCGGCAAGCCGTCGACCGCGTCAATTCGTCGAGCGATCACATCGAACTCAAGCGTGTCAGTTAGCCGGTGCCAGACCGTCCTCGCCCGGCCGCCCCCATATCATGCCCGTGCGTCACGCCTGTATGTCACGCTTGTTTGGCTGGCCGGGCTGGGAGCGGGCCGGCACGGCGATTGCGCCTTAGGCGGTCATGAGCTGGTACGACGAGAACCCTTGCGCTGGAACTGGCCGCTGCAATCGGGATTCGGAGCGCGCGACCGCTGCGACACAATGGCCGCGGCGTCCGGCAATGCCGCGGCTTCGATGAGCGATCCGGTCAGTCGATCGGCGTTGCGGCCGAGCTCAAGCGGCCTTGGCTTGCGCCGACTGCAGCTTGGGCAGCACCTGCTCGGCCAATAGCACCATCGAGCGTCGGCCAAGGTCGCGATCGGCCCAGTCTTTACCGGCGTAGAGCAGGATTCCAAATTCCCCGGTCTTCTCGCGGAACGCCATCAGATCGTCCGCGACCTTGTCGGGCGTGCCCCAGGTCACCAACTCGTCCATCACAAAATCCAAGGTCACTGCATCGTCGCTCATGCTCTGGTCGGGCTTGAACAGGTTGGATCGGCCGGCCTTTTTGAGCTTGGTCAGAAGCTGGGTGTAATAGAACCGATACGGACTGTCCGGAGACAAGGCATAGCGACGGGCGGTGTCGAGGTCGTCGGCGACGAAAATGCTGCGGGCCACGCGCCAGTTGTCGGTGAGGGCCGGTCGGTTGGCGCGGGCGCAGCCTTCGGCATACTTCGGCCAGTGCGAGGCGATCCACTGCGGCAGCAGGAAGTTGGCGGAGATCGGATCCCAGCCGCGCGCCGCCGCTTCCGTCACGCCCTTGGAGAAGGGGGCGACCGCCGTCACGATGATGGGGGGGTGAGGGCGCTGCAGCGGCTTCGGTAACAGACCTTGACCAATGTCCGGCACCAGCGTGCGTTTGGTGGTGATGGTCCAGTATTTGCCTTCGATGTCATAGGGTGCCTCGGATTCCCAAATCTTCAACACCGCGTTGATGCCTTCAAGGAACATCGCGTTCCGGTCGGCGTCGAGATTGCCGAACACCTCAGCATCGGACGGCAACCCACCCGGCGAGATGCCAAAATTGAAGCGTCCGTCCAGCAGATGGTCGAGCATGGCGATGTTGGCGGCAACGGCAGCGGGATGGGTGTTCGGCATGTTGACGGTGCCGGTGCCCAAACGCATGGATTTCACCCGATCGACCAGGGTAGATATGAACATCGTGCACGACGTGATGTTCTCCGCCTGATCGGTCGAATGCTCGCCACAGTAGGCCTCGCTGAAACCCAGCTCATCGGCAAGAATAAAGGCCTCGCGGTCTTCGCTCAGCGATTGGCGCCAGTCCTTGTCCAGCGGATGGATCGGCATGGTAAAAAAACCAAGTTTCATCGGGCATCGCTCCTGTTGGCGAAAGCAACCGGCGTTACCTTGGGCTCACAATGGGTCCGCGTTAACGCCGCAAGTTGCCTGTTATGCGTCATTCAACCTCACACCTTCAGCCGAGACCACCATCGCGCTTCCCCGCCCGGATGGTGCCAACTAACCCTGCCATGCTTTAGCGCCATCTAAAGCCGAAAACACGCTTTTAATCAGTAGTTTAGGTCGCGCCAATGCAGCGTGGCTGGTGTCGAAGGTCTCTGTTTGCCAGAATTGCCTAATCAAGAGAAATGATAGTTTTTGATGTGAGACATAAGAAGTTCTTATGTCATGCCAAGGTGCTGCTACAGAACCCGCAAATGGCGGCGACCTCGCCGGCGATGGCCTCGGCGAAGGCCGCGGCGGCGGCCGACATGGTGCGGGCGGTAGGCTCGATCAAGACGTAGTCCCCGGTCAGTGACGGTCGCAGCGGGTGTAAATTGTGCTGATGCTGATCGATGTCGGGATAGCCAAGGCAGCCCGGTAGGATGGTCACCCAGTCCGATTTGGCCACCAGATCGAGCGTCGCCATCATGGCATCAAGTTCCAAGACGGTGCTGACATCGGCGCCCTGGGCGGCCAGATAGGTGTCCAGCTTCTCCCGCCGGGCGTTGCTGGGCCCTGGCAGAACAAGCTTCAAGGGTCCGAGCGTCGACAGCTCGACCGCCGACAGATGTGGCCGTGCGCAGGTTGGCGCCGTTACCAGCAATTCGATGTCGCGCGCAATGTGACGGGCGCGCAGGCCGCGCACCGCTTGGCCCGGTGGAACGATCGCAAAATCCATGCGGCCGCCCGTGACCTCTTCGGTCAGCGCCGCGGAATAGGCCTCGGTGATCTGCACCTCGACCAGCGGATACTGGGTCGTGAAACGATCGAGTGCCGGCGCCAACGCGGCACGGGTGATGCTGGGCATCAAGCCGGCGTGAAGGGTGCCGGTGATCTGGCCGGCCAGCTCATCGAGGTCCTCGCCAATGCCGCTGATCTCGCGCAGGATGCGGGTCGCCCTCGGATAAAGGCGCTCGGCGTACGGTGTCGGTGCGACGCCCGCGGCGGTTCGCTCAAACAGGCGTACCGCAAGCGTCGCCTCCAACTCCTTGAGCCGCATGCTAAGCGCTGACTGGGTGGCGTGGATGCGCTTTGCTGCGGCAGTCAGCGAACCGTCCTCATAGACGGCAACGAAGGTGCGCAACAGCTGGAACTTCATAGCTTCCATCGGATTTTCTAATACTAAATCGACAACATCATAAGGCTTTTTGATATCTTGGTCCAACCGGGCTTGCTCAAGCGTTGCCGCATTGGCTGCACTCATCCCGCGCCCTACCCGGCCTAAGAATTACGTTGGCGCAGTGCAGCCTTTCAGCTTCAATGGCGGCCGATCGGTGTTGATTGGCGGCAATGGGCACTGACGGCGGCCGCGCGGATGTGCGCCAGAAGGCCGCCACGGCGGATCGGGTTGCTGGCGCGCCGACTGGCTGCAACCCAATGCGCAGGCTTGGTATGGGTGCTCGAGAAAGGACATTGATCAATGATTAGGCTGGCGGTGGTGGGGTTTGGTTGGTGGGGCCAACACATGGGCTCTCGGCTGGCCGATTCACAAAAAGTGCGCGTTGGTCTGATCGTCGAGCCCGATAGCGAACGCCAGCAGGTGGCACGCGCGCGCGATTTTGACGTGGTCGGCAGCTTTGAGCAGGCGCTCGCCCGCTCCGACGTCGATGCCGTCGTGCTCACTTCACCCAATACGCTGCACGAAAACCAGACGATCGCGGCGGCGCAGGCTGGCAAGCACGTGTTTTGCGAAAAGCCGTTCGCCCTAACGGCGGACGGCGCGCGACGGTCGATCGAAGCTTGCCGGGCTGCCGGCGTCACCGTCGGCGTCGGACATGAGCGCCGCTTCGAACCGGCCATCCAGCGGGTCAAGCGACTGATTGCGGCCGGCGAACTCGGCACCATCATGCACGCCGAAGCAGCGTTTTCCCACGACAAGCTGATCCATGTTCCCGTCGGCGATTGGCGCACCATGAAGGCGACGGCGCCTGCGGCCGCCATGACCGGTATGGGGATCCATTTGACGGACCTGCTCATTTCACTGTTCGGCCGGGTCGCCGCCCTGTCCGCATTCACGTCAGATCGCGTGCTGGGATGGGAGACCGGCGACACCGTGACGGCGCAGATGAAATTTCATGACGGCATGACGGCGTCGTTCAGCGCCGTGCTCTATACGCCGCATTTCATCAGGCTGCATGTGTTTGGATCGAAGCGTTGGGTGGAGGTCATCAACTCAACGCACCCGGACACGCCCGGCGGCCTTGTCGATGTGGCGATCCACCAGACGGACGCTGCGCCGGTGAGAGAGCAGTTTGCCTGGAATGATACGGTGCGCGCCAACCTGGAGGCGTTCGCCGACGCGATCGAGGGGCGTGCGCCTTATCCGTTCACGCACGACGAGATCGTGCACAATATCGAGGTTCTGTGCGCCATCGCGCGGTCTGCCGACACCCTCACGGTGGAACGATTGGCCTAGAGCAACCTGCTTTTGATCGGGATCGTTCCCAATCCGATCAAAAGCAGGTTGCTCTACATCATGTCCGCCTTAGGCGGAAGCGCCGTGCCGGCCTTCAATCCTGGTCCAAGTGGCGTGCGGCGTCGGTCGTCATCAGCGGCACCCCATCGCGAATCGGGAAGGCCAGACGGGCCGCGCGGCTGATCAGCTCTTGCCTGACGGGATCGTAGTCGAGCGAGGTCTTGGTCAGCGGACAGACCAGCAGTTCCAGCAGTTTGGGATCGACACCGGCGTTGCTGGTGTCGACGGAGACGGTTGGTTCGGGTGGTTCCTCAGCGGTCGTCACAGCGGGCTCCGGCGCTCGATAGTTGCAGGCCTCGAATTGGCAAACATGGGCGCATCACTGCAGCGTGCTCGCCCCACTGCTGCCCCCGGCGGCAATCGACATTTCGGCCAGCGCCGTGAGCACTTGCGCGCGCGATTTCAAATCGACCGCTTCAAGCAGCGCCTGCTTCTCCTCCGGGCCGAACGGACTCATGGCGGAGAGGCCGTTCACTAACGGTTCCAGCGGCGCACGGGCGATGGCATTCCAATCGGCCTCCAGCCGACTGACCGCGAGATAGCTTTTGAGCACGGCCATCAGGCCATCGCGGTCAACCTGCGGCTCGGTTTGATCGGGCTGCAAATCTGCGGCGAATTGATCGTAGCTGACGTTGGCGATCCGGTAGGGGCGCGTCGTCTGGACTTCCCGCAGTACCTCAAACCGTGCAATCCCGGTGAGCACGATATGCATACGGCCGTCGGTCAATTCCTGATACGCCGTCAGTCGTCCGCAGCATCCGATCGCCTTCAACGGCGATGCCTTGCCCTCAGGGCTTTCCACCTCGATCGCGGTTTGCTCCGGCTGAATAATGCCGAGCACCCGGTTGTTCGACAAAACATCGTCAATCATGTCGAGATAGCGCGGTTCAAAAATGTTGAGCGGCAACTCCGATCGCGGCAAGACAATCACGCCGCGTAACGGGAACACCGGAATCTCAGTCGGCAGATCTCTGGTGTCACGATACCGATCAAGCGGGGCCATGCTATCCTTCTCGCCGTAACGGCCTAAGCAGTTGCTCAATGCGACGCTCAACCGTTGAGCGCCGGCCAGCTGACCATCGGAACCCGTCGGACTCCGATTGAGCCAAGCAACCCAAATGTGCGATCGACCGTGAGCGGGTCAATCACAGTCTGGACGCGGCCCTCCTCAGTTCGGTGCGGACCGCCTCAGCGACGGCGCCGCTTCCATTGAGTCGCGGGGCCGAGCCGTATCAACCGATCATGCTCGCGGCGTTGCCGTCTCCACAACCATGATCTGACCGGGATCCTTGCCCGACGCCGCCCCGATTGGATGACGCCTTAGGAGAACAGCAACGAGGACAAGCGCCGGCGTCCCTCGATGGTCTGCGGGTCCTTCGGACCCCAGGCATCGAACAGTTTGACCAACTCTTTGCGAGCGGCCTGCTCGCTCCAATTGCGATCGCGACCGATCGAGTTCAACAGATGCGTGACTGCTCGCTCCTTGTCGCCTTGTGCCGCAGCCGCCAACGCAGCATCAATACGCGCTTGGTGATCGGATGGATCTTTTTCGACCTTGGCCTCCAAAGCCGCGCTGTCGACCGCTGATCCGGCCCGCTTGGCCAACTCTATGGCAGCCTCCACGCTGACGATGACGCCGGCCCCCTTCTGGTTGGGCGGGACCAAGGCAATGGTCTGCTCTGCCCGTTCCACGTCGCCGCTTTGTAGGTAACATCGTGCCAAACCGGCAATGGCATGCACGTTTTGCTGGTCTTGTTGCAAGATGGTGGCATAGACCTCGGCCGCACCTTGCAGATCGCCGGCTTCAAGCGCCTGGTCGGCAGCCTCAAGGGCCACCTTGACGTCGGCCGCGCCCTCCTCGCCCAGCAGTCGGTCGATGAATTCCTTAATCGCGCTTTCCGGCTGCAACCCCATGAAGCCGTCTAGCGGTCGCCCGTCGCGAAACGCATAAACGGTGGGCAGCGATTGGATCCGCAACTGGCCGGGAATTGACGGGTGCTGATCGACATTGAGCTTGACCAACCTGAGCTTGCCGGCGTAGCTGCGCACCACCTTTTCCAACACCGGTGCCAACTGCTTGCACGGACCGCACCAATCCGCCCAGAAATCGACCAACACCAGCGCTTGCTTCGACGCTTCCAGCACGTCCTGCTTGAAGTTGGCCGTGCTGGTCTCCTTGACCAGGTCTGATCCAACCAAGCCATCGGCGGCGGACGACGCCTCGGGGTTGGGCTTGCGAAAACCAAAGTCCATGCACACTCTCTCCTTTGTCAGTGGGCGGTAGGAGCCGATCCCGGGCGGCGGTTGTCGCCGCCAAACTCAAGCTTCACTGGTCCGCCTGACATCATTCATGCCGGTTTGCGTGGCCGCGTCGATTTCTGGCTGCGATCGACCGTCTTCGCACCCGTTTAGGTATAGGATACGCGGGGCGTGTCCGCACGCGCGAATGAACCGCAAAAGGTCGTCGCGCGCAATGTTGGTGGTCGCCGTGTTCTCGAGGGGGTGGCAGTTGATGCTGTCGAAGGCCATCAGCGCGCGATCCACGACGACGGCGACCTGCTGTTTGGTGTCATTGATCAAGGCGAAGGCGGTGACCGCGCCCGGCGCCACGCCCAACACCTGCTGCAACAGCTCCGCGCGGCCAAACGACAGCCGGGCCGAGCCGATGACCTTGGGCAGCCGCTTGAGATCGACCTGCGTATGGGTGTGGGCGATGATCAGGAACAGTCGTCCTTTGGCGTCCTTGAGAAAGAGATTCTTGGTATGGCCGCCCGGTATGTCGCGATCGATCGCGCTGCTTTCGGCGACGGTGAAAACGGCCGGGTGATCGACCGTCGTCGACGCTATTGCTAGCTCTTCAAGGCGGTTGAAAAGGTCCTGACACGTGGCGGACAATGCGATCTCCAGACCTGTTCGTGATGCCAAATCCCGGGGACCTGACACGGGTGCTGTGATTCGACCAACACGCGGTGCTGGAGCTGGCTTCGCAGATGCAGCGCAGGGTTGAGATCAACCCGCAATGGCGGCGCCGTTGCTCGCTGCGACCTCGCACCAATGTCCGGCACTTCGAGATGGGCGTCGATGGCGATCCAACTCAAACACGTCCGCAACGTCAGATCGATGGCGGTTACTGGATATAGCGCTCTGCCGGCATTATTCAAAGATGATCCCGCACTGGCCGTGGTGCCGCGGCTGGTGTAACCTCACATGCGCACTCTTAAGACGCAATCTGGAGCATCGATTACAACTTTCGGCTGCAACCCGCACGGGAAACTAACCGCTTGATTTTGTTTTGAGATTGCGCAGACTTGGCGATCGACGCCGCGTTGTCAGACGTTGATCCCTGCCCATCCCCGGAGCGATGAATGCCGCAGCCGCCCCTCGCCAGAGCCTTTCCCGAGCCAAACCACAACCACCGGCGGTGTCGGTCGAGCTTGCTGGAGCGGGCCCAGCACGCGTTTCAGGCCAAGGGCATGAAGTTGACGGAACTGCGCCGCCGGGTGCTGGAAGAGGTGGCAGCTTCCCACCAAGCGCTCGGCGCCTACGAGCTTTTGGACCGCATGGCCGCCAAAGGCTCTCGGCTGGCGCCGATCTCCGTTTACCGCGCCATCGACGCGCTACATGACGTTGGGTTGGTGCACCGGCTGGAGAGCCGAAACGCGTTTTTTGCCTGCCATGCCGCCCACGCACCCGATAGCAATCAGTTGGTGTTGGCTTGCGAGCGGTGTGGCCGGGTCGCTGAGATCGACGGCGAGCAGGTGTTCGGTGCGATTGGCGCCGCCCTCAGTGCGGCTGCGTTCGAGCCGACGCAGATCGTGACCGAGATTTCTGGCGTCTGCCAGGCGTGCCGCGGGCAAAATGATGGCGTAGAATATGATGGCGTAGGAATATGAACAGTGGACACGGAGCAACGGGCATCATCCCCAGCGGGGGTGCCGAGGCAACAGCAAACGGGCGGTCGCTGATCTCGGCGCGCGGGGTTTGTCTGGCGCGCGGCGGGCGCTTGGTGCTGGAGCGGATCGATCTCGAGATCGCCGCCGGCGAGATCGTGACCATCATTGGACCCAACGGCGCCGGCAAAACCACGCTGCTACGGGTGCTGTTGGGCCTGGTTCAGCCGGATCGCGGCGTGATCACGCGCCGGGAGTCACTGTCGATTGGCTATGCGCCACAGCGATTCGCCATCGATCCGGCTCTGCCGATGACGGCCGAACGGTTTTTGCAGCTGGGTAAGGGCAGAGGCGCGCGCGCCCGGATTGCGGCAGCGTTGCAGGATGTCGGCGCCGAGCACGTGCGCGAACGCCAGCTGTCGAGCCTGTCCGGCGGCGAACTGCAACGCGTCGTGTTGGCCCGTGCTTTGATGCGCGAACCCGGGCTTTTGGTGCTCGACGAGCCGGTCGGTGCGGTCGATTTTTCCGGTGAGGCGGAGTTTTACGATCTCATTGGCCGGTTGCGGGACGAGCATGGCTTCGGTGTCCTGCTGGTGAGCCACGATCTGCATTTTGTGATGGCCCGGAGCGATCGGGTGGTGTGCATCAATCGTCATGTCTGTTGCTCCGGCGTGCCGCAGGCGATTTCCCGGGACCCGGCGTACCTCCGCTTGTTCGGGCCCGATGCCGCTTGGGCGTTTGCGCCTTACCATCACAGCCACGATCATCGCCATGATATCAGCGGTGAGACGCAGCACGCGCCGGTGTCCGAGATCCGCGATGCGTCCTAAGCCGGGCTGATCATACGATGGAACCGTTTCTCGTTCGTGCGTTGGCGGCCGGATTGGGCCTGGCGGCGGTCGCGGCCCCGCTCGGCTGCTTTCTGGTTTGGCAACGGATGGCTTTTTTCGGTGAGACGGTCGCCCACGCAAGTCTGATCGGTGTGGCGTTGGCGTTGGCGGCGAATGCCAATGTGACGGGTGCCGCCCTGGGCATTGCCGTGTTGGTGGCGGCGACCCTGGTCGTGTTGAGTCGCCAGCAGGTGGTGCCGGTAGACTCGTTGCTGAGCGTGTTGGCCCACGGCTCGTTGGCGCTCGGCGTGATCGCGACCGCGTTGGCGCAGGGCGGTGCGGTCGACATCGTCGACTATCTGTTCGGCGACATCTATGCGGTCAGCGTGGAGGACTTGGCCTGGTTGGCAGCTGGTGGGGTGCTGGTGCTGGTAGGCCTGGCGTTCCTCTGGCAGCCGTTGTTGTTGATTTCAGTCGACGCCGAGCTGGCGGCGGCGGAAGGCATCCGCCGCGAGCGTGTCAAAGCGCTGGTTCTACTGCTGTTGGCCGTCGTTGTGGCGATCGCGATCAAGGTGGTTGGCGTGCTGTTGACCGTGGCGTTTTTGATCATGCCGGCAACGGCGGCCCGGCCGGCAGCTGCGACGCCGGAGGCGATGGCGGTCGCGGCCGTTGGCGTGGCTGCGATGGGCGTGGTTGGCGGACTGGCGCTGTCGCTGGCATTTGACACGCCCGGCGGCGCCTCGATCGTGGTCGTGTTAACGGCAATCGCTGGCTGCTCGCTCACAACGGCAGCGCTGCGCCGGCGCTAGATCATGTCCGTCTAAGGCGGAATCGCCGTGCCATCCCGCGCTCCCAACCCGACCACCGATAGGATCGCGCCATTGGGTGGCTGGGTGGGGAGCTCGTTGGCTCCGACGGTGACATTGATCCCGCTGCAACGCAGGCTGGCGCATCGTGCTCCGCCTAGATCATCGCGCCTTAAATCGGAACCGCAAAGCCGGTTCCGATTTAAGGCAGGTTGCTCTAGCGCCATCAGCGCGTCAGTGCTGCACGGGTTGGTTGGGAAAGGCCAATTGCTCGCGGGCGCGCCAGGCCTCGGTGACGTAGTTGACGATGATTGATTTTCGCACGCCCGGGATCGGGCGCGGCTCGAAGCCATGCAGCGTGATGTTCGACGGCACAAAAATCATTGCACCGTTTGATTTGAACGGCGAACGCGCGACCAGCCGTTTGTCGCGATCGTAGATATCGGTACCCAGGTTGGCGTGTCCGTCCCCGCGTGACAGGTAGAGTAGGAACGTGAACAGCTTGACCCCGAGGTCGGAGTGCGGCTCCAACCAAAAACCGTCGGTGTCCTGCGCGTACTCGATGCGCAAATAGCTGCGGTCGAGCGGCGTGCCGAATGTGTGCTCAATGGTCCGGGTCACGCGTGGATGCTGAAAGGCCTCGCAAAAGGCGGAAATGATCGGGAATTTCTGCTGATTGTTGACGTCAAAGTAAGTGCGCGTGGCGTTGTGGACCTCGCGCTTGCCAGAAATGCCCCCCAGCGCCGGTGCCTCGAACGGTAAGTCGAGCAGCGCCTCGATCGACGAGTGGGGAAGGCAATCGGACGCTAACCAATGCCGATAGGGGACGTCGCTCGACCGGGCTGCCGCAAAGCTCGCCAGGAGTGAGGACGCGACGGCGTTTACTGAGTGCGCCATGGTTGGTTCCTGTTGTTATCAACGAGGTTTGTGCTCATTGCCTTTGCTGAAATACTGCCCTGCTTTCGCATCTTGGCATGGCAGGCGCCGCGATTCTGGTCGATGATGGCGACGAGAAACTCCACACCTCGCGACGCTAGGCTTGGGGCTCGCCAAAAAACGTGACTTTTTGACCACGGGTGCGTCCCAAGGGGCGCGAGCAAACAACGCGCCAAGGATTTCGACCAGGCACACCAGTCGGCCTGCCGCTCCCCTCTGCAGGTTGAAAACGATCGGACGTTCGACGATGAGAGACGGATCGGGCACGACCCGGTTTAGCCACCCTCCCGCGAGTCTGTCGCGATCGAAGGTGACAAAAGTTTGGCGACGAGCGTTGCATCAATGCCATCGCGCACAGGTCGCGACGCAGGTAAACCCTGCTGATTCGTTGGCGCATGCGTTGTGTCCGGTTGCGGTTGCGAGAGCCGTAGCCAAGAACCGAGCACTGAGCGGTCGACAAAACATGAAACACAACGTTCTGTCCGCACACTCCGACGCCCGCAAGCCAGCGGCCAACCCCTGCCCTTCGACACAGGTCGCAGCGGACACCCTTGACCGCCGCCCACATGCGACGCGAGGGCTATTGATCCCGGTCAGCTGTGGGGACGCCGCACAGTTGGACTTGGTGCTCGATGCGGTACGCGGTCGCTTAAGGGCGGAGCACGGCTTCACGTTCCTGGATCTCGTGACCAACCGCCGCTTGCCGGCCGGGGGCGGCGTGGCGGTGGGGCGCAGCACCTTCACCTCGCTGGAGCGGATCGGTGGGCTTGCCATCTCATGGTCGCATGCCGGCAATCGTTATGGTTTGCCGGTCAGCGTTCTGGCGCGGTTGACCACGGGGGAAACCGTGGTCGTGGGCATTTGCCCCGACGTGGAACATGCGGTTTGCGCAATTTGGGAAAGGGTGGCGCTCGTGCGCTTGACCTCGCACGTCGATGCCATGCGCACGGGCCTGTCACCGCGCGCGTGCCGATCGCGGCTGGCGGGGCCGCTCGCTGCGCAACCCGGGCTTGACCGGTTGCTCGCGAAGAGCTGCGATGCCCAGGTGCACGATAACGGCAATTTCGCAGAGACGGTGCGTGCGTTGAGCGCGGGATTGCTTGCGCTGCAGCGTGACAAGCAGGCAGGCCTTTGATTGCTTCCGGGTGATGCGGCTGTGGCCGGGTCTGCGATCGGGCGAAGGCGACCGTCCCAACGCGCCGGCGTCGGCCGGTCACCCTTTGGGGTCGCCATCGCTATACATTTCGGGCATCTATGTTTGCGGCGTCGGCCATTGGCTGAGGCCATCGCACGTCAAAGCGGACGGAGCGGGGGGAGGCTCAATGTCGGATGCATCAGGACAGGCGGTTCTTGAGGCCGCGGTCACCCAGCCGGTGCGGCGTGCACCGATCCGAGCCCTGATCGGCTGGATTTTGGTCGATTGGGCCGTGCAACCGTTTCACACGCTGATCGTCACGTTCTTGTTCGCGCCCTACTTCACCACCACGGTGGCAGGCGACCCAGCTCGCGGGCAGGCGCTGTGGGGCTATGCCGCGGCGATCGCCGGGGTGTTGATTGCGATCGGCGGTCCGATCCTGGGGGCTTGGGCCGACCGGGGGCGGCGCAAGCCCTGGGTGGTGCTATTTGTCGTGCTGCTCGCATCGGCGGCATCTGCGCTGTGGCTGGCGACCCCTGGGGCCGACACAACGACCATCCTCATCGTGTTGATCGCCTTCATCGTGGCTACCGCCGCGGCGGAATTCACCACCGTGTGCACCAACTCGCTGATGCCGCGCTTGGTTCCGCCCTCCGAGCTCGGTCGGTTATCGGGGACCAGCTGGGCGGTGGCATTCGCCGGCGGGCTCGTCAGCCTGATCATCATGGCCGGCTTGATCGTCTCCAATCCCGCCACCGGCAAGACGCTGATGGGGCTGACGCCGTTGCTGTCGCTCGACGCCACGGCGCGGGAGGGAGATCGGTTGGCGGGACCGTTCGCCGCGATGTGGCTGATCATCTTCATGGTGCCGTTCTTTTGGTTCGTGCCCGACGCCAAACCGGCGCCGCGGGCGGGTCAAGCCGACCCCGGCGCGCCCTTGGCGCAACTCTGGAGCACCCTGAAATCGCTTCCGAAAATGCCAAGCATGCTGATGTTTCTCATCGCCCGGGCGCTGTACACGGACGGCCTGTCGGCCATTTTCGTGTTCGGTGGCATCTATGGATCGGCGGTGTTCGGCTGGGAATTGGGGGAGCGCGGCTTGTTCGGCATCATTCTGATTGTCGCCGGTGTGATCGGCGCGGCGATCGGCGGCTTTCTCGACGACTTGCTAGGAGCCAAGCGGGTCATCCTCGGTGCCTTGGTGATGTTGATTGTCGGCGTGGTCGGCATCCTGTCCATCACCGAAGGGCACGTTTTGTTTACGGTCCCGGTGGCGCCGAAGACGGCCGAAGCTGGCACCTTTGCCAGCGTCGGTGAACAACTGTTCTTGGCTTTTGCCTGCCTGGTGGCGGTGGCCGCAGCGCCCAACCAGTCGGCAAGCCGATCGCTGCTGGCGCGACTCGCGCCTCCGGACCGCACGGCCCAATTCTTTGGATTGTTCGCATTCTCTGGTAAAGTGACAGCCTTCGCCGCGCCGCTGTTGATCGCACTCGTCACGCAAGCTTCCGACAGCCAACGGCTAGGTATGTCGTCGATACTGCTGTTCTTGATCGCCGGGTTTGTCTTGTTGTTGCCCGTGTCGGAGCGACGAACCTCGTCGTAGCGTCGCCAGGGGCTATTCCCACCCGGGAGGAGCTGGTGTGAGCGCCTCGGCCGGCGCATCGACCCTGAAGATTGCAGCGAGATGGACTTTGGCAGCAGATGAGAACGGGTGCGCGCTTGCAGGCGGCCGTGGAGGTGTTGACCGAGATCACCACCCGCCACCGGCCGGCCACGGATGCGCTGAGCGACTGGGGTAAGGCGCATCGGTTTGCTGGCTCCAGCGACCGCGCGGTGATCGGGAATCTGGTGTTCGACGCGCTGCGGCGGCGGTCTTCGCTGGCCGCCAGAATGCAAAGCGACACGCCGCGGGCGCTGGTGATCGGCGTGGCCCACGACACCTTCGGGCTGGAGCTTGAGGCCCTGCAAGCTGCCGCCGACGGGTCCGCGCATGCGCTGTCACCGCCGAGCGACGATGAGATCGCCGGCTTGCTGCGACCGGCTTCCGACGATCTGCCCGACCACGTGCGCGGTGACTACCCGGACTGGCTAAGCGCCTCGTTTGAGCGCGCGTTTGAAGAGCGTGCCGCCGCGCAGGGTCATGGGTTGGCGCAACGTGCCCCGATCGACCTACGGGTCAACACGCTCAAGACAAACTGCAAAAAGGTGCTGAAAGCGCTACAGCGCTACCAAGCGGTCCCGACCCCATTTTCACCGATCGGCGTGCGGGTTGCAGCCGCTGCGGGCGCCGGCCGCTCACCCAACGTCGAAGTGGAGCCCGGTCACGGCAAGGGTTGGTATGAGGTGCAAGACGAGGGCAGCCAGATCGCGGCGCTGCTCGCGGCGGCCGGTCCCGGCCAGCAGGTGTTGGATCTGTGCGCAGGCGCCGGCGGCAAGACCTTGGCGCTGGCCGCCGAGATGAGAAACACCGGGCAGGTCTATGCCTATGATGCCCATCGCCAGCAGCTGCGGCCAATCTTCGAACGCTTGAAGCGCGCCGGCGTGCGCAACGTCCAAGTGATGGTCGCCGGCGATGAGGCGGGACTGCGCCAGCTGGGACCGCGCTTCGATCTGGTGCTGGTGGACGCACCTTGCACCGGTTCCGGGGTCTGGCGGCGCCGGCCCGATGCCAAGTGGCGGGTCAAGCCGGCCAATCTCGCCGAACGCCAGGCCGAGCAACGTCGGGTGCTGGATCTGGCTGTCGGCTCGGTAAAGCCAGGTGGTCGGCTGATCTATGTGACCTGCTCGGTATTGCCGGAGGAGAATACCGATATCGTCAGGTGGCGGTTAGACACCAGTGACGAGTTGGAGCTGATACCGACTTCGCAGCTCTGGGCGGCAGCATTTGCTGGCGCGCCACCGGCCTCGGCCGATCGACGCACCGAAACCTTGTTGTTGACGCCGGCGACGCATGCGACCGACGGGTTTTTTATCGCCGGCTTCCGCCGCCGCGGCTAGATCATCGCGCCTTTAATCGGGATCGTTCCGGTTCCGATTAAAGGCAGGTTGCTCTGATATGTCGGGATCACTCGTCGGATGAGCGAACTTTTATTCAGCGGCGGCGAAGGTGGCGCCATCCTGCTGCTCGCGCACGGCGCCGGCGCCCCGATGACAAGTCCGTTCATGGAACTGATCGCGGCGTCGCTGGCGGAACGGGGGCTGGCGAGTGCTCGCTTCGAGTTCGCTTACATGGCGCAGCGTCGCACCGGCGGCAAGCGGCGGCCGCCACCGCGCGCGGAGGCTTTGTTGTCAGAATATCAAACGGCGATCGCCGCGGTGGCAAGCCGTTGGCCCGGGCACCGCGTGTTGATTGGCGGCAAGTCGATGGGCGGCCGTGTGGCCAGCATGCTGGCTGACGGCGCCTATACCGAGGGCCGTTGCAGCGGGCTGGTGTGCCTCGGCTATCCATTCCACCCCACCCACAAGCCGACGCAATTACGGACGGCCCATCTGGCGTCGCTCATCTGCCCGGCCTTAATCGTTCAAGGCGAGCGGGATCCGTTCGGCACGCGCGCGGAGGTGGCGGCCTATCCCCTTTCGCCGGCGATCGCCATGGCCTGGCTGCCCGATGGCGATCATGACTTCGGCCCGCGCAGAGGCTCCGGCCACACGCGCAAGGGCAACCTGGCTATGGCCGCCGACGCCATCGTGCGCTTTGCGATGCGGCCCTGAGCGGGGAGCGGAACGGCGCGGCGCTTCCGCCGCTGGCGGCCATCAGCGCAAATGCGGTGGGCTTGCCTTTGCGGGGCTCACGCACGGTCGAAACTTGCAGCCGGCACGACTTGAGCGCACCAGATTATCGAACGCCTGGGATCCTGGTGTCGGTCGGCCGCAAGGCACCGGTGGCCTCGGCTTCCTCGAGTTTGCGGGCCAGCTCTTCGCGCGCCCGGACCGCCTGTTGCTGACGATTCCACAGCGACGCATAAAGCCCGTCGCGCGCCAACAATTCGGTGTGCGTCCCTTGCTCGACGAGCCGGCCCCGTTCCATCACCAGAATGTGGTCGGCATGCACGATGGTCGATAGCCGATGGGCGATCACCAGGGTCGTGCGATCGCGTGAAACCTGGTCGAGTGCCTCTTGAATCTCTTTCTCAGTATGGCTGTCGAGCGCGCTGGTGGCTTCATCGAGAATCAGAATGGGCGGGTCCTTCAAAATGGTGCGGGCGATGGCGACGCGCTGCTTTTCACCGCCCGACAGCTTGAGGCCGCGTTCGCCAACCATGGTGTCGTAGGCGTCCGGCATGGCCGCAATGAAATTGTCGATCTGCGCCATGCGGGCCGCTTGCTCAATAGCGGCTTGACCGGCCTCAGGACTTCCGTAAAGCAGGTTGTAGCGAATTGTGTCATTGAACAGGACGGTATCCTGAGGCACAACACCCATCGCGGCCCGCAGCGAGGCTTGGGTGACGTCGCGAATATCCTGCCCGTCAATTTCGACCCGGCCGTCGGCTATGTCGTAAAAGCGCATTAAGATGCGGCTGATGGTGGATTTGCCGGCGCCGGACGGTCCGACGATGGCCACCATCTTGCCCGCCGGCACCGCAAACGACAGCTTGTCCAAGATCGGCCGATCAGCCTCGTAGCGGAATGACACGTTGTCGAACATGATGGCGCCGCCGACGATCTCAAGTGGGACCGCGTTCGGTGCGTCCGCGACCTCCGGCGCACACGCCAAAATCTCCATCATGCGCTCGATGTCCAGCAGCGATTGCTTGATCTCGCGGTACATCATGCCCATGAAGTTGAGGGGAATGAAAAGCTGCAGCATCAGCAGGTTAACCATGACGAACTGGCCGACCGTGTTGCTGCCGGCGACCACGTCCAAGGCCGACATCACCAGGCAGATGGTCAATGCCGCGGTGAAAATCACGCCTTGACCCATGTTGAGCAGCGCCAACGAGACGTAGGTCTTGATACTGGCTTGCTCATAGGCGGCGAGCGAATGGTCATAGCGTGCCGCTTCACGTTGCTCCGCGCCGAAATATTTGACGGTCTCGTAATTCAGCAGGCTGTCTATGGCCTTGGTGTTGGCGTCCTGGTCGCTCTCGTTCATGGTGCGGCGGATCGCCATCCGCCACTCGGTGGCTTTTGCGGTGAACCAGGAATAGATCACGATCATCGAGCCGATCGTGACCACGTAGCGCCAGTCGAACTCGAAGGCACAGACACCCAGCACCAGCACGAATTCCACGATGGTCGGCAGGAACGTCATCAGCGTCATGCGTGACAGATGCTCGATGCCGAGGCGACCGCGCTCGAGTACGCGTGTAAGCCCGCCGGTCTTGCGTTCCAAGTGAAAGCGCAGCGAAAGCCGATGCATGTGATCGAAGGTGTCGAGCGCCAGCCGGCGCACAGCATGCATCGCCACCTTGGCAAACAGCCCCTCACGCGCCTGCAACAGAACGGTCATGAGAACGCGGATCAAGCCATAAAGTAAGGTGGCCAACACCGGCGCGCCGATCAGCCAAGATACCAGCTGATCGGGTGGGATGTTGCCGCCTGTCATGTCCACCAGCGTGTTGGTGGCCCACTTGAAGGTGAATGGCATGAACACGGTGACAATCTTGGCCAGCAGCATCAGGCCCATCGAGTACGCGACCGTACGCTGCAGGTCCGGCCGATCGTGCGGCCAGATATAGGGCAGCAGCGCCCGGACCACGTCGCTGCGGTCAACCAACGCTTTTGCCGACTGACGCGCGCGGGCACGCAGGTTGAGAAGGGATGCGCGGTGCGGAAGATCAAGCATGGACGGCCTCATACCCAAAGGCCTATGCGTTGTCGATCATCGCGCCAGCTTTCTCCGGCAGCGGTTCCCGGCAGATCGGTGCAGATCGGTCCGGCCGTTGCCGTTCGGCGTTGATCGCTATGCTCTTTCGCCTTGGCGCGTTCCGGCGTGAGCTGGAACCAAATCGCTCCTCACCCGACCAGCCACCCGCAATGAGGCGGAAATGATCGCGCAAATCCGGTTGTCTCGGTGGCGCGGGCTGGCACTGGGTTCCGCGATGCGGTTGAGCGGTTCAGCTGATCGCGAGCGCCGCTCGGCCGGCGATCGGGCTGCGGCCAGATCATCGTGCCTTAAATTGGAACCGAAACAGCCGGCCCCCATTTAACGCACAAACTGGATCGCTCTCAAAGTGGTGAGCAACGTTTTGCCTTTCATCAGCATCGTTCCGATTCCGATGAAAGGCAGGTGGCGCTAGCCCATCTCCGCCTTACATCATGTCCGCCTCGGGCGGATGTACCGCACCATCCCACCCCGCCCGCAATCCACACAAGCGTGCCATCGGGCGACCGGGCGCGGGATGGTTCCAGCTTACTCTGAGCAGCGATAGTGCGGCGCGGAACGCTGTCGCGCTCAACGTCGCGGCACGGCAATCACCTGGCATGGCCTGAGTTTGCGCGGATTGCGCAGCCGCGACCGATTGGCCCTGATCAGCCGTCGATATCGCGCGCCATTGCCGTAGTACCTTTTGGCAATTCGCCATAAGGTTTCTCCGGGGCCAACGACATGCAGTCGCCCGCGGCTGGACCGGCGACTGCGGCCGAGCCCGCAGGCGATCCACCTGCGGCGCATTCGCGCTGCATGCGTGTCACGCGCCTTGCGAACGGTCCGGCGATAGCTCTTTACCTTGGTTGACGGTGTCGTCGGTTTCCGCGACGTGGCCGCCCCAGCGTCGGACGGCGATCTAGAGCTGGACTTGCTCGCTCGGCCGTCAGGCACTTTCACCGTTTGGCTGGGCGGTGCCGGCCGCGGTTGCGGTGCGGCGCCGGACGATAAAGTGGGCGCCGGCGACTTTTCATGCCGATCAGTGCCGCGCGCGGCCGGGGTTGGATTGCTTGCGGCGCGTCTTCGCAGTTGTGCAGGAGCGCTTGGCTGCTGATCACCGCGACGTCGATCCGTGTCGGCGGCGCGGGCGCCACTTGTCCCGTTAGCGCGCTTGCGCCCAAGCTGAAGCGGCTGCGCGGCCTTTTGCTGCGCTTCTGCCGCCGCCGCGTTGCGCCGGGCCTGCTGGCGATCGCGCGGCGTCGCCAGCCGACGCGCCGCGGCTGCAGCGCGCTGTCGGGCACGTTTGGCCTCGGTCACGCGGTGTGCGGCGACGGCCTGGGCCTGCTCGGCGGCGCGGCGGCTGGCCGCCGCCTTGGCGCGTTCCGCTGCGTGCAGCCGGCGTGCCGCATCCCGCTCAGCCTCCGCCGCCAAGCGCGCTTGGATCAGTCGCTTCAGCCGGGCCTGCGCCGCCTGCGCAGCATGCCGGGCGGCAGCGGCCCGCCGTTCGGCCTTGGCGCGCGCTATGCTGGCCGCAACCTGAGCTCGGCGTGCCCTCGCGAGGTGTTTGGCCACGTCCGGCACCGCCAGAGCGCGCTCTTGGCGTGGCGGGTGTTGAGAAATGACGATCGGTTCACCGCCAAGGCCAGCGCCGGCGGGCTTGGCGATCGACCGCGGCGCTGCCGCGCTCGGCTTGCGGGCCGGTTGCTCGGGGTGGGGCCGGGCGGGCTCGGAGCCGTTCGTTCGCGAGGCTTGGCGCGCTGTCGTGGCGGCAGGTTTGGTCCGGGTGACGCGTTCGGCCGAACGGGCAACGCGTGCGGCCGGTGATCTGGCGGTCGTCGTCGGCGTGGTTGACCCACTGGCGCCGTCCAGGATCGGCCAATCGTGGCTCGCCGTGTCGCTTGGCAGCGATGGCGTCGCGTCGGCGCTGGGTCGCGGCGCCGCCGGCTGCGGGTGTGAGAGCGCCTGAACGATTTCCGCCTGGTAGGACGCATCGGCGTGGTTGAGCCAGGCGAAAACCCGCTTTTGCAGGTCACGCGGGGCCAGCGCAGGCGGTGTTGCCGGACCGCTTTCGGCTGCGCGCGGCTGGCGTGTTTGCGGTTCCTCGGCCGGCTGGTGAGCGTCGATTTCGCGCTGCGCCGCTGCAGCGATACGGTTCGTTGACGGCGCCGCGGGCGCCGCGGGCGTCGCGGGCGTCTCCGGCGGGGAGCCCGGCTCGACCTTCATCGTCAAGCGATCGATGACGTTGCGCTGATAGTGCCAGCCCGCACGATCGAGCCATGCGGCGGCGACGCGGCCCAGCCGGGCGACCGGCTCTTCTTGTGCCAGCGGTTTCGGCGACGTGGGCGCGGTGATCGGCGAGGCCCGTTCCGCGATGAGGCTGGGCTGCTGCTGTTGCAGGCGCGGCGACGGCGCCTCCGGCGCGCTCGCAGATTGATCGCGCGCCAGCGGACGGACAATCTCCGTGTGATAGGCCGACTTGGCGCGCGCCATCCATCGCCACAGCGGCGACAGTTGGCGATCCACATCGACGCGCTGTATGTCGGTCGCACCGGTGGGGGGGTGCCGTGTCGGCCGCGGCCGCACAGGATCGGTGGTGGCGGGAGCTAAGGAGGGCATCAGGACATCGAAATGGCGAGACGCTTCGTCGGCCAACTGCCCCGCCCGGCGGCGCTGCCCGGCCTCGGTGTCCGCCTCATGTGCGGGGGCCGTGCGGCCGGCGCCGGCCGCCGGACCGATACCGTGCTGCGCGAGGATCACCTGCCGATCGCTCGGGTGGAAGTTTTCGACCGCCACGCGGTTCGCGCGGCCTTCGATCGATAGGCCGGCGGTCGGTCGCGGCCCGTTGATGCCGCCCGTTCGGCCATCAACCCCGCGGTCGTCGATCGTGTGTGTCGCGGCAGCAAGCCGGTCAGCGGCCAATGACGCGGGATGGGAGTCCGCCCGGGCAGAATTTTCTGTTGAAAATTGCGGCGGAACACCGGTCGCAGCAAGGCTGGCACAAACCACGATCGTTCCAGCGGTTATCCGCAACATATTCGGTCGTCCTCTATGCGGCCGCACCAACACAGCGAGCGAATCGTCGCTAGGCCGGCATTATGCGTGGGGCGATCGCGATGTGCACCAAATTCAGTTATCTGAACATTGTGAATATATGACTTGGCAGAACATGGTTAACCCGCGGCGACATTCGTCGTGCATTCGGTCAATTGTGCACCATATTCTAGGACGATGATCGGCCGGGCGCGATCCGGTGTTGATAACATTAAGAACAACCGTTCGAGAGGACCAGGGAGCAAGTGACTGGATTACAAAGAACCAAGTTGAGCAAGGTGACGCAAAAGAGCACCGCAACAAATCGTTCAATGAACGGCGACACAGATCGCGGCCAGGTGGTGCGGCGCGTGTGCGTTTATTGCGGCTCGGGCAACGGGAGCGAACGAGCGTATGCAGCGGCGGCGCGCCAACTGGGCAAGTGTTTGGCGCAGGCCGGCATCGGGCTGGTCTACGGCGGCGGCAGTATCGGGCTGATGGGCGAAGTGGCCCGGTCCACGCTCAAACATGGCGGTCACGTGACGGGGATTATCCCGACGTTCTTGTCCGAGCGCGAGCAGATGTTGACGAACGTCGACGAACTGCTGCAAACCAACGACATGCACGAGCGCAAGATGTTGATGTTCACGATGTCGGATGCTTTCGTGGCGCTGCCGGGCGGCATCGGCACGCTTGAGGAGCTGGTGGAGCAGCTCACTTGGTCGCAGCTGGGTCGGCATCGCAAACCGATCGTGCTCGCCAACATCAAAGAATTCTGGTCGCCGTTTCTGACCTTGATCGACCATATGCGCGAGCAGCAGTTCATTCGGTCCGGCCTGGATGTCAGCTTCGCCGTGGTCGATCGCGCGCAAGATATCGTTCCAGCTGCGGTGGCCCTCGCTGAGGCGAGACAGGTGGCGGACGAGGACGTCGTCGGCCGATTCTAACAGTGCGCTGCGGCTCTGCTCAAGGAAGCGACAGGTGAGCCCATTTCTCGACGAGCAAGCGCTCCAGGAACACCGGCGTCAAAACAGCGTTCATACCGGATTGCTGATCGCCGGCATGGTCGCCGTGGTGGCAGTGCCAGCGCTGCTTGTGTTGGGCGTCACGGGGCTCGGTTGGGCTGCCGTTCTGCTGGGCGTGATGCTGGTGCTGGTGCCCCGGCTGCCGCCGGAGGTGTTGATGGGCATGTATCGCGCTCGCCGCATCGATCCAGCCCAGGGCAACCAGCTCAATGAGGCGCTCGACATTCTCACGGCACGCGCCAAGCTGCCGACGCGCCCCAGCCTATGGATCATTCCCAGCATGACGCTCAACGCGTTCGCCGCAGGGCGCCCCAATCATGCGGTGATCGCAATCACGGAGGGTCTGCTGCGCCGGCTCGACACGCGTGAGATCATTGCTGTGTTGGCGCATGAAATGAGCCACATTCGCAACAACGATCTGTGGGTCATGGGCATCGCCGACGTGCTGACCCGGATCGCCCAAGCACTGGCCTACGTGGCGATCGTGCTGGCCGTCATGAATGTGTTTGCCGCGCTGCAGGGCGAGCAGGCGGCGTCCTGGCTTGCCATCGCGCTGTTGTATCTGGCGCCGACGCTATCAAGCCTGTTGCAGCTGGGGTTATCGCGCGCACGCGAATACGATGCTGATCTGGAGGCCGCGCAATTGACCGGGGATCCGCTCGGGTTGGTCTCCGCGTTGCAGCGCCTTGAGCATCGCACCGGCTCCTTTTGGGAGGATATGATGCCGCCGGTGCCGGGCCGACGCGTGGCCTACCCTTCGTTGCTGCGCTCCCATCCAGCGACCGAGGATCGCGTCAAGCGGCTGATCGAGATCAGTGCTCAGCCGCTACCGCCGAGACTAGAGTTCGCCGATCGACCAATGATCTCGTTGGTCGGTTTCGGGCCGATATCGATGCGCCCGCGCTATCGTTTCCCAGGCTTCTGGTACTGACCACGTGGTGGGTCAGCGGACGCGCTTATTACCGATCGGTGCCGGCCGCGCCTGCGACCTGTCTGCGCGCCGTCGGGCTTCGCCGCCACGCAACATCGCGCGCCCAACGAGCGCCTGACGCACGCGGTGCGATCCAAGCGGATCGTGGCAAAGCCCAAGCTAGAGCAACCTGCCTTTAATCGGACTGGGAGCGATCCCGATTAAAGGCAGAAAGTTGCTCACCACTTTAAGAGCGATCATCGTGCTGTTCATCGGGATCGTTCCCAGTCCGATGAACAGCGGGTTGCTGTTGTCCTCATCCGTGCATAACGGCGCAGGCGTCGGCGCCGTCAACGTGCTAGATCATGTCGGCCTGATGCGGACTCGCCTGGCCGGCCCGCTCCCCCGCGCGGTGGCGGCGGAGCGGGATGGTTCCAGCTAACACTGACACGCTTAACACTGACACGCTCAAGATGTGCCGGCATGAATAGCGACAGCCCTAGGCCGATAGACGCCGACGTCACCCAGATCTTAGCGGGTCTCGACGCCGGAGAACGACGCGCCGTTGCGCGCGCCTGTACGCTGTTGGAGACACTGCGGCCCGGCGCTCGTGAGTTGATTGCCGCCCTGCAGCCGCGGCTTGGCCAGGCCGTGGTCTACGGCTTCACCGGGCCACCGGGCGCGGGCAAGTCGACGCTCGTCAACGCCTTGATAGCGGTGTTGCGGCGCAGTGGGCAGCGGGTTGCGGTGATCGCGGTCGATCCCTCCAGCCCGGTATCGGGTGGGGCCATCCTGGGCGACCGGGTGCGCATGACAACGGCGGTCGACGACACCGACGTGTTCGTGCGGTCGTTGGCGGCGCGCGGCGCGCTGGGCGGCTTGTCGCCGGCCGCGGTGCGCATGCTGGACGCCCTGGACGGGGCCGGCTTCGATGTCGTTTTGTTGGAGACGGTGGGGACCGGTCAGAGCGAGATTGACGTGGCCGAGGTGGCCGATGTGCGGGTGGTGGTCGCCGCACCTGGGCTCGGCGACGAGATCCAGGCGATGAAGTCCGGGCATCTGGAAATCGCCGATATCGTCGTCGTCAACAAGGGCGACCTGCCGGATGCGGAGCTCACGCGCGTCCAGCTTCAAAGCATGCTGTCGATGCGCGCCGGCGGCATGGCGCAGGTACCGGTGCTGAAGACGACGGCGGCGACCGGCGCCGGTACCGACGCCTTGGCGGCTATGCTCGAGGACTTGGGGCGGGAGCGCGTGGTGCAAGGTGGACCGGCACGCCGGCGGCGCCGCGCCCGCTACCTGATCGCGCGTGCCGCGGCGGAGTTGGTCGCCGAACAGATCCGCCAGGGCGATGCCGCCGGGCTTGATCGCCTGGCCGACGATGTGCTGGCCGGAGCCATGTTGCCGGCCGATGCCGCGCGCCGCCTGTTTCGGTCGAACCCCCTGGGCGAGAACGACCTACCCTAGATCATGTCCGCCTTAGGCGGGATGGTTCCAGCTCATACTGAAACGCTATAGCGCCAACGGCCAAGGAGCGCGTCGGACGCGCAATCCGGCGCTGATCGGCCGGACGGCGCTCGGGTGCCCGCCGGCCGCCTCTTCCATCGCCGGCGATATCGCACTACTGCTGGAGGGTGACAGGCCCCCTCGACGACCTACGGAGGATACGTTGACCGCTCAATTGCTCGGCACGCTGCGCCCGCAGATCTACCGCTTCAAACTCGGCGCCGTCGAGATCACAACACTCCTCGACGGCGCACTGGTGCGCGATGCCATCAGCCCGCCCTACGCCATCGGCGAGAGCAGCGAGGCGATCGCCGCGCAAGCCGCCGCCAATTTCTTGCCGGCCGATAAATTCGAACACGTCTTTACCGTTACCATCGTCAATACCGGCTCACAGGTCGTCCTGTTCGATACCGGCAATGGCGCCGATCGGCGCGGCGCCGGCATGGGATTTTTGCGCGAATTGTTGCCGGCCGCCGGCTATAGCCCGAATGATATCGACGTGGTCGCCTTCACACACGGTCATCCTGACCACATACTCGGCGTGCGCGAAGGCGATGAGCTGGCTTTCCCGAACGCGCGCTATGTCATTGGACAGGTGGAATTCGATGCCTGGAAGACCGGCAATCGGATTCCTGAGCAGCGGCAGGAGAACCGGGATATGTTCCTGCGGCTGATCGTACCGTTGGCAGAGAACACCACATTCTTGAAACCGGATGACGAGGTGGTGCCGGGCATTCGCGCGGTTGAGGCGTTCGGGCATTCGATCGGGCACATGGCCTATCGTGTCGAAAGCGAGGGCAAGTCGGTCCTAGTATGGGGCGACGTGACCAATCACTATGTGTTTTCGCTGCAGCAGCCGGACTGGCAGGTCGCCTTCGACGACGACAAGCAGCAAGCCACCGCCACGCGCAAGCGGATCCTCGACATGGTCGCGACCGACCGATTGACGGTGATCGGCTTTCACATGCCATTCCCCAGCGTCGGCTTTGTCGAGCGCGCGAGCGGCAGCTACAGGTGGGTGCCGGAGAGCTATCAGATGCGGGTGTGACGCCGGATCATGACCGGCTTCGGCGGATTGACCGTGCGCCCCCGCCGATCCGATCGTGCCATTGGGTGGCCGGGCGGTGGAGCGGGATGGTTCCAGTTGGATCGGCGAGACTGTAGCCCTCACTGCGGCAGCGGTCCAAACAGCTTGAGCGCGTTGTGTTTGTCGATGGCAGCGCGGGCCGCGGCGGAATGCAGATCCGGGGCTTCATGGGCCGCCACCGCTTCGCGCACCAGCGCCTCGGGAACGAACGGCCAGTCGCTGCCGAACAGAATGCGGTCCGGCGCCGCGACCGTCTTCAGCGCGCCCATCGTGGTGTGGCCAGGTGACAGCGCGTTGTCGTACCAGAACCGACGCAGGCCTTCTGCAAACTGCGCCTTCGACCACTGCGGAAATGTGGCGTCGATGGCCGGCACGGCCGCAAGCCGCCAAGCGAAATAGGGCAGTGTGCCGCCGGCGTGGGCGAGGATGAACCTGATACGAGCATAGCGCTCAAGCCGCCCACTGAGCAACAGATTGACCGCGGCGCGGGTGGTGTCGAACAGGTATTCCATCAACATCGCCGGCCACCGCAGCGACAGTGACTGGCTGGAGGGATGCAAGGTCGGGTGAACGAAGACGACGGCGGCGTGCGCATCGAGCGCATCGAGCACCGGATCGAAGCTTTCGTCGCCCAAATACTTGTCCGCGTAGCTGGCGAACAGACACACGCCTTGGTGCTTGAGCGCGCCTAACGCGTGGTCGATCTCGTCGACCGCGTCACGGGTATCGTGCATCGGCACGGCCGCGAACGCACCGAACCGCTGCGGCCATCGCGCCATCAATTCGCTGGCGTGCTCATTGACCCGGCGCGCCAACAGCTTGGCCTCGGCCTTCGGGCAAAACTGTACGCCGGGTTGGGCCAGCGAGGTCAGCGCGTAGGCGATGCCGTTGGCGTCCATGGCCTCCAGCGCCAGCTCTGGCGCGTAGGTGGGATAGCCCGCGCGCCGGGCCGGGCCAAAGCCAGCGGCATAAACCGCGTCCTGATAGAATGTCGGGATGATGTGAAGATGAACGTCTATCCTACCGGCCGATGCCATCACAAGTGGGCCTTGAGCTGGAAATCCTCGCGCGCGACGTCGGCGGGTCGAACCGGCTTGCGTTGGCCGAGTACCCGACGGGCGGCGACAAAGTCGGCCGGCCGGTTGATGCATTCAACGCCGATCAGGTCTTGCCCGGCGAAGCAATAGACCGACAACGCAGCCTTCGCGGCATCTGCCTTGATCACCGTGTGATCATGGCCCGTCGACAAGCCGGCGATCTGCAGCTTGAGGCTGCCTTGGTCGCTCCAGAACCAGGGCAGCGCATCGTAGGCGCGCGGCTTGCCAGTCAAGGTCTCCGCGGCGCAGCGTGCTTGGTCGATCGCGTTTTGAACCGACTCAAGTCTGACCGAGTCCAGCGGACCAAACGGTGGGGCGAAGCGCGTGCAATCTCCGACGGCGAGGATGTTTGGATCGGAGGTTCGCATGTGTTGGTCGACGATGATCCCGTCATCGATGGTAATGCCGGCGGCTTGCGCCAATTCAGCGTTGGGGACAACGCCGATCGAGATCAACACCAGGTCGGCCGCAATGGTCTCGCCGGTCGACAGGCGCACCGCCGCGACGGCTCCGTCGCGGCCTTCGAGCTGGTCGACACCCGCCTTTAAGTGGACCGTCGCCCCGAGCGCGCGGTGGACCTGCAGCAAATGGTCGGACAGCGCTTGGCTTCCAATCCGCCCGGCCAAGCGATCGGTCAGCTCAACCAGCACCACCTCGATGCCCAAGCTCGCTACCAGCGCCGAGATCTCCAGCCCGATCACGCCGCCGCCGACGATGACCAGGCGTTTTGCGTCCTTGAGCCGGCGTCTGATCAGCTGGGCGTCGTCCAGACCACGCAGCGTGACCACGCCCTCCAGCGCCGCGCCCGGTACCGGCAGTTGACGATTGCTGACGCCCGTTGCCAGCACCAGCTGATCCCAGCCCAACCGCTCGCCGGTCTGTAAGGCGATGGTGCGTTGATCGCGGTCGATGGCGATGGCTCGGTGGCCGGTCGTCACGTCGATGCGCTTATCCGCATAGAAGCTTGCCGGGCGCAGGTAGGTCTTCTCCGGACCATCGTCCTCCTTGATAAAGGTCTTGGACAGTGGGGGCCGCTGGTAGGGGAGGTAGGTTTCCTCGGCAATGAGCCGAATGGTGCCCTCGTAGCCCAGTTCGCGCAGCGATGCCGCCACCTGATAGCCGGCCTGGCCGCCGCCCACGATGACAACGTTATGATGTTTCATGTCACCCATCCGATCATGTCAGCGCGGTCGTGCGCGTGTGGCGCCGGCCCGCGGCCGGGGATTTCGTCATTGCCTGCTTCACCGCCGCACGCACCATTGCCTCTCGACCCTTCGGCGTCAGACGGGCATCGTTATCGACGTCCATTCGGTCCTCCTGAGTAACACTGATCTGTTGCAACATCAGCTTCTCTCGCCAGGACCGAACGGACAACGTCCTGAAGGTTCACAGCTAGCGCTTTAGCATCGCGTGGGTCCAAGTTTTAACGCCCGGCATGCCAAGCAAGGCCAAAACCGCCAGCTCGACGGCGGCGGACTGATCATGGTCGTATACGGCGGTTGCAACAAGGGCATCGCAACCGCTGTGCAGGCCGATGATCCGCGCGCTTCGCCGTTGCGCCGACGGGCCCGCCGCGGTGATCTGGTAGGCGCGGCTGCGACCGCGCAGTGACTGCACGGTGACGGCGTGACCTGGGCCCGCCGGTGAGAAGGCGCGGGCGATGATCCGAAAGTCGCCTACGCGCTCAAGCTCCTGATCGGTTGAGATGCCGGTTGCGCAATTGCAGAAGCCAGCCTTGGCACGCAGATAGACGACCGTATCGCCGCCGCAACGAGACGGCCCGCAGTGCAAGGCCTTGCTCGGCCACCAAGGGTCAATCAAGAAGGGCCAACCGACCTCTTGCCAACCGGAATTCGGATCCAACTCCAGCGCGACCCGCTTCGGCGGCTCACTGAAGATGACGAAGGCCAACACCGCGCCAAGCCCGATCAGGGTCCCCGCCGCCAGCAGCGCGAGCGCCCGCCAGCGGCTCGGCAAAGCAGGGCTGTCGGTGAGGTGAGGCCGATGCTCCTCCCGTTCCGGTTCTGTGTCATCGATGGCGGTCACCGTCGGGCCTCATTGCGCGATGGTTTGGTTTGGGCCAGGAGCCAGCGGGTGTGAGATCGAAGCCAACCGCTGACCAACACTTGTGCCCAGCGGAAGCCGGAGTTGGATTTTGCAGACGCGCCTTGGTTTCTTGATCGCCGTCATCGCGGACGTTCGTTTCTCGTCAGCGCAATGCCTTGCGATCGATTTTCATCAAGGTCGTGCGCGGAAGCTCGCTCAAAATCACGACGGCGGCGGGCACCTTGTAGCCACCGAGCGGGCGCACTTGCGCCTTGAGCTCATCGATCAGCCGATCGCTTGCCCTATGATCCGACCTTAAGACGACAAACGCCTTCGGCTTGGTCAGCCCATCTTGATCGGTGAAACCTACGACGGCCGATTCCAGCACCGCCGGATGATCATTGAGGGCCGCCTCGATGTCGGTCGGTGAGACCCACAGGCCGCTCACCTTGAACACGTCGTTCTCGCGGCTTGAAAACCAGAAATAGCCGTCCTCATCGAAGTAGAGATTATCGCCGGTGCGCGCCCATTCGCCGACAAATGTTTCACGCGACTTCGCATACTTGCGCCAATAAAAGAAACAGGCGGTCTTCGACTTGATATAGGCTTCGCCCGGGGTGTTGGGCGTCCGCACCTCTTCGCCATCCGGGTCGACCAGCTTTACCTCGCAGCCATAAACCGGCCGCCCCAGACTGCCGCGTTTGTAGTCGGCCGGGCCGTTGGCAATCCATTCGTAGGTGATCTCGCTGGAGCCGATCGAATCGTGCATCTCGATGCCGAACCGGTCGCGGAATTCGGCGAACACCTGCGGCGGAATCTTTTCGGAGGCCGAGACCGCGAAGGACAGCGCCGGCAGGCTCGGCGGATCCGCCATGGTGCGCAGCAGCTCCAGCACGTTCTTGATGACGGTCGGCACCGTTACCCACTTGGTCACGCGATGGGCGCTGAGCGTGTGCAGCACCAATTCCGGCCGCGGCGGGTCGCGGGTGATGACGGCGGTGGCGCCCCAGTAAAGGGGGATGAACAGGCCAGGCCAGACGCCATGGGTGAAGTATTTCTTGGAGGTGGCATAAACCACGTCGTCGGGCAGATATTGCCAAAGCTTGCCGTGGCGGGCCGGCACCAGGTGAAAGTCGTAAGCGAGGTGCGTGATGCCCTTGGCCGCGCCGGTGGTGCCGCCGGAATAGAACATGTAGGTGATGTCGTTGGAGTGGCGCCGGTGCGCGGGGGTGTCCGGACCGTCGCGCTGGTGCACGCGGTCAAAGGCGATGACGGTGCGGGACGTGGCTTGCGCCAGTGCGTTGAGATCGCCGCTACCGCGCACAAAGATGGTTTGCAGCGAAGCTGGTAGTTGCTCGGCAATGTCGTTGAGCTTGCCGAGCTGCTCGGCATCGATGAACAGAAAGCGGGCGGCGGTATCGGTAATGAAATACAGCAGTTCGTTGGTCTTATAGAGGTCGGAGACAACCGCTGGAACCGCACCGGCCCGCAGGGCGCCGAACCACATCGACACATAGTCGAGGCTGTCTGTGCCGAACATCAAGATGCGGTGCTCCGGCTCGACGCCGTTGAGCATCAGGCCGGCGTGAACCCGGCGCACCAACGCGATGAGTTCGCTGTAGCTGACGGTGTCGCCATCCGCGATCAGCGCCGGCTTGTGCGCGAGCGCCGTCCCCAGGTGGCGCTCCAAGATATGGCCGACGGGATCGACGTATTCGGGAAGGTCCGGGTCCTGCCAGGTCTGCCAATCTTCGGAGTAGATCAGGTCGCGATAGGCTTCGACCGTCAGCTCGGTCATTCCACTTCTCCTGCGGGTGCACGTCGTTTTATGGTGCTCAAATCGTAGGGCGCGAAGCGGATGTCGTCCACCATGGCCACCGCGTCAGGAGGCACGTCGCTCACTGGAGCGGATCGTGTCGAAGGCGCGCCAGGCCAAGCAACCGGCCGCCGCTGGCGCATGCCTGGCGAGGATCATCAGATCGGCGGGACGCCGGCTTCAGTTTCCGGTTCGCCCTCGAAATCATAGGGCCATTGCGCGATCCCGCCGCGTATGAACATCGCCGTGAAGCCGAGTTGCCGCAATAAGAACGTGGCCGCCTTGCTGCGGCGTCCACTGCGGCAATAGACGATGTAGGTTTGGCCCTTGTCGAGCTGCGCGGCCTCGGCGCGCATCTGGTCGAGCGGAATCAGCCGAGCACCGGGAATCCGCCAGACCTCGTGCTCATCGGGATAACGGCAGTCGATCAGCGCGGCCTGGCGGCGGGCCAACATGGTTTGGGCCGCATCAGGCTCGATCTCATGCACGAAGTGGCTGGCCAGCAGGTGGTCAAAATCCGAAACTGACAGGCATAACAGCGTGCCCGACTGGCACATGCGGATCGTCGAATTGCGCAGCCCGCCACGCAGCAGAGCCTCCTCGCCGAAGCTCGCGCCAGGGCCGAGCGTCGCGACCTTGACCAATTCACCGGTGCGGGCATCCGGTCGCCAGACCTCCGCCTCTCCCTCCTCCAGCACGTAGAAATAATCACCGCTCCCGGCGTAGCGCACGACCTCTTCGTCGGCGGCAACCTCCCGCCGCGTCATCGCGTCGGCGCATTTGCAGATTTGATCGAGCGTCATTTGAGCGAACGGCTGGCTGTGAACCAGGACGGAGACGCGTGAGCCGACGCCATCATCCAGGCTGCCGACGCTGGCGGTCTGGTGGGCCTGACTGAGCACCTCGTCGAGCAACGCGCCGTCGACGGTGAGCACATCCGACCGGCGGGTCAGCGTCAATCGCGCGCCGGGTGGGATGGCGTGAACAACGCCGGGCTCACCGGCCGCGGTATCAGCGTTGACGGTGGCCAGCGGTTTTCCGTCGCGGCTCATCATCGCCAACCCGCCGTCCAGAACGATCACGACGTCGGCGGGTCGGGCGGCGACGCGGGCGCCCGCTTCCCCGCTTTGTTGGATAGCGTTCTCGAGCAGTTCGACCAATTGCACCTCGTTGAGACGCGAGAACAGGCGGGTGTTGCGTAGTTTTGCGGCGACGGACTGCATGGAAAACCACCAGAGATTGCGCGTTGCGGTTGGCTACCCCGCAAGTGTCGCCGAACCAGCAGCGAAGCGCAATCGGGCAATGGGGATGGTATGAACACGCTGGACCATGCGGGCGGCGCCGCCCCATGTCAGTGGGTGGCCCCTGTCAGTGGGTGGCCCCTGTCAGTGGGTGGCCCCTGTCAGCCGGTGGCTTGTTGCGCGGCCTTGCTGGGCGGACGAACCGGCGGGTGGCCGAACGGCCGCCGCCGCTGGGCATAGGCCCGCTGGGCCGGAACCGAGACGATATCGCCTTCCGGCCAACGCAGCGCTGTCAAGCTGCCGCCGAAACTGCATCCGGTGTCGATGCACAGCGTGTTGTTGAACCAAGCCACGGCCGGCACCGGGGTGTGTCCATAGACGATCGCCGGCGTGCCGCGATAGTCCGCCGCCCAATGATAGCGGATCGGCAACCCGAGCTCATCGATCTCACCAGCGGTGTCACCATAAAGGCAGAACTCGCGCACGCCGCCAGAGGAACGGCCGATCATCTCCTCCTTGATGCCGGCGTGGGCGACGACGAGTTTGCCTCCGTCGAGCCAGAGATGGTTGGCAAGTCCCTCGAAAAACGCCTTCACTTCGGCACGAAAATCAACGGGTTGGCCGTCCATCTGGGCGATCGTGAGGTCGAGGCCATGGGTCGGTTTCACGTTGCGCCCCGACAGCCAACGCAGAAACTTGGCGTCGTGGTTACCAGGAACGGCCAAGGCCTGGCCGCGCCCGACCATGCCGATGGCGATCCGCAGCACGTCCGGTGAGCGGGGGCCCCGATCGACGAGGTCGCCGACAAAAATCGCCCGCCGTCGGGCAGGTGTGGTGACCTCGACCCGGCGGTCGTGGTCCGGGCCTTCCAGCCCGACGCGGTAGCCGAGCTCGGTCATCAACGCAATCAATTCGTCGGCGCAGCCGTGCACATCGCCAATGATGTCGAATGGGCCCACCTCGTGGCGCCGATCCGCCGCCAACGGCTGGCGGATCACATCCGCCGCGTCGATGCTTGCGGTCGTGCTGAGTTTGCGGACGTCGTGGAAGCCTTGCCTGTCGAGGCTTCGTATGATGGCAGCCTGGCCTTGTCCGTCGAGCCGGGCGTCGGCTGCGCAAAGCAGCAAGACAATGCTCGCGGCGTGTTGACGGCGGGCCAGTTTGGCGCATTGGGTCCGCGCCTCCTCATCCATATCGGTGGCATCGATTGCCACCAGGCTGCGCTGCCGCAGGCGTCGTTCTGCCAGCGCGAGCAGGCGTTCGAATGGGTCGCAAGCTCGGCCGTCCTCGTTGGCGTTGCCCGTCACATGGCCGGCCGCCCCGTCGGGCTCTATGAACTCGTGCGCCGAAAAGTGGCGGCGGGCAAATGTCCGCGCGCTCGAGGTGTGTTGTCCAATCACGAGGACCAGGCAGAAATCAGGGATGAGAATGTTCATTGCACGGTTGGGGGTCGTCTCGGTCGGGCTCGGTCAGGCGCGGCGCGGTGGGCAATGCCGCGTTGACGTGAGGTACGGCGTTGCTGGAGGGGTTTGCCGCCAACGGAGCTGCAAGGCGCGCTTACTCGATCAAGAAATCCTGGGCCGAACGAGTCGCCGAAGGGTTTGGCTTGGGCACGTCGGTCACGAATTCGCTCAAATCCTCAAGGCCGGCCGGGAGTGGTCCGCCATGCGCCCAGTCGAGCAGCTCGACAGTGTGCACCACCGGTAGATGGGTTGCTGGAGCGATCTGAGCAATGCAGCCGATGTTGCCTGCGGCAATCAGGTCCGCATTTGTCGTTTCAATGTTGGCCGCTTTGCGATCGCGCAACTGGCGGGCCAGCGCCGGCTGCAAGATATTGTAGACGCCGGCCGATCCGCAGCAGATATGGCCTTCCGGCACCTCGAACACCGTAAAGCCGGCCGTGTTCAGCAACGCGCGCGGCTCGTCGATCAGTTGCTGGCCGTGCTGCATCGAGCAGGCCGAATGATAGGCCACGCGCAGCGACGACCAGCGGCTGGGTGGCCCGATATCGAGCTTGGTCAGATACTCTGTCACGTCCATCGCCAGTTGCGCCACCCGCCCGGCCCGCTCTGCATAATCGGGTTCACGAGCCAACAGGTGGCCGTAATCCTTGACCGTGGTGCCGCACCCGGACGCATTGATGATGATCGCATCGACCGGCTCGCGCTCGATCGCCTTGCTCCATGCGTCGACGTTGGCTTTGGCGAACTCAATGGCCGCCGGCTCCCGTCCGATGTGCTGCACTAAGGCGCCGCAACAGCCAGCACCGGCCGCGACCTCCACGTCGACGCCTTTGGCGGCCAACAGCCTGATGGTCGCGTCGTTGATCGTGGGGCGCAGGACTTGCTGTGCGCAGCCGGTGAGCAACAGCACCCGTCCGCGCCGCGACAGTTTGGTCGCCGCCAGGCCGGGTCCAATAAATCGGCCGGCTTTGGTTGCAGCGTCAGATGGCGCCAGATCGATCATGGCCGCCAGCTCCTGCAGTCCCAGTCGGCGAAAGACCGGGACCAACGGACGGCCCAGCGGCGCGAAGCGTAGCGCCCAGCGAAACCGGTTGGGATGGGGGATGATCCAAGCCAGCATCGCGCGTAATGCGGTTGCCTTGGGACCCCGCCGGCCGGTGCGCTCGATGTGGACCCGGGCATGATCCACAAGGTGCATATAGTCGACGCCGCCTGGACACGTTGTCATGCATGACAGGCAGCTCAAGCAGCGATCGACATGGGTGCGGACCTGCTGGCTGGCCGCTCGGCCCGATTCGAACATATCCTTAATCAGATAGATTCGACCGCGCGGGCTGTCACGCTCGTCACCGAGCAGCACATACGTCGGGCAGGTGGCCGTGCACAGGCCGCAGTGAACGCATCGCCGCAAGATCTTATCGATCTCAGCCAGGCGCGGGTCACTCAGTTGGGCGCTGGTGAAATGGGTTTGCATGGAGGCACTGCTGCAAATCGTGGTCTGGGGCTGGTGGCGTCAAGCGATGGCGTTTCTCAGTGTGCTGGCACGGCTGATCCGCCTCAGGCGGGCAGCATCTGGTTGATCGTGCGTTCCATCGGAACTGCAAAGCCGGGTCCCATTCAAGGCACAAAGTTGATCGCTGTTAAAGTGTCGAGCAGCGGGCTGCTTTTCGTCGGGACAATTCCGGTTCCGATCAAAACGGGGTGCTCTATAGCGTTGCAGTCTTAGCTGGAACCATCCCGCTCCCCCGCCTTAAGCGGACATGATGTAGCATGCGCGGGCGCCAAGACCTATCACAGCGACGGATACATGCGGCCCGGGTTCAAGATCCCGGCGGGGTCGAACGCGGCTTTCAGCCGTCGGGTGAGGCGATCAACGCCGGGATCGAGCGGTTGGAACACCTCTACCGCCGATCGCACCTGCGGCTCGGCCCGCACCAAGGTGGCATGGCCGCCATACAAGGCGATCACCCGGCGAATGTCGGTCGCCCCGGCGTCAGCAGATGTCGGCAGCTCCAGCCAGATCAGGCCGCCGGACCAGTCATAGACGGCCTCAACCGCCGTGTATCGGCCGATAGCGGCGACCAACGCCGGCCCGACCTTGGGAGCGGTCGATATGCGCCACAACGGGCGCGAGCTGTCATGCATAACCGTGACCAGGCGCATCTCGTTCCAGAAGGCTTGCGATTGAGCACCGTCGATCACGGTGGCCTCCCCATAGATCTTGAGGGTCTCGCGCAGCTTCTCGGTCCGCCGTGCCAAGGACAGCTCCGGACCCTCAATGCGGATGACGGTGGCCGCCTGACCCTGGCCGCGAAGCTCGGCATTCCAGAGGCGGCCGACGGTCGCCTGCTGAAGGTGGGCTGCGCCGGTGATCTCGTAAGGGGTGCCCATCGCCTTGCACAGGACCTCCACGCCGATCTCGTCGGGCAAGCCGAACAAGGCGAGGGTTGCACTCGCTTCCGGCATCGGAATGATCTTGAATGTCAGCTCCGTGAGGACGGCGAGCGTTCCCCAGCTGCCAGCCAGCCCACGGGCGATGTCGTAGCCGGTGACGTTTTTCATCACCCGGCCGCCGTATCTGACCTGGTGACCAAGCCCGGTGACAGCTCGGACACCAAGCAGGTGGTCGCGTGCGGCACCCGCCGACAGCCGCCGCGCGCCCGACAGATTGGTGGCAAACACGCCGCCAATCGTGCCTTGACCGGCTTCGCCTCCCAGCAGCGGCCCCAGATCGAGCGGTTCGAATGCCAGCATTTGTCCGTGCAGCGCCAGTTGGGCTTCAATGTCGGATACCAGCGTGCCGGCCCGCGCACTCATCACCAGCTCGTTCGGCTGATAAAGCGTGATGCCGGTCAGCCCGCGGACCGACAAGAGGGCTGCCGACTGCACGGGTCGCCCAAAACCCGCCTTCGACCCGCCACCCAGCACCTCGACGGGCGCGGGCCGCATGGCGAGATCGCTGACGGTATGGGCCAGCTCCCAGTCGGCGGCGGGGCGAATAACGGTCGACATTTGGCGTGCTTACGCTCGATCCGGCGCCGGGCTTGGCGTCGGCGTGTTGGCGAGGGGAAACACCTTGGCGGGATTGAGCAGCCAATCTGGATCAAACACGCTTTTGACGTCGACTTGCAGCGCCAGCTCGGCCTCGGTGAATTGCTTGGTCATCAGATCCCGTTTTTCTATGCCGACACCATGCTCTCCGGTCAGGCAGCCGCCGACCTGAACACACAGCTCCAGGATCTCGGCCCCCGCCAGCTCCGCCTTGGTACTCTGCTCAGGGTCATTGGCATCGTAAAGGATCAGCGGATGCAGGTTGCCGTCGCCAGCATGAAAGATGTTGGCGACCCGCAGCCCGTGGCGCTGGCAGATCTCGCCGATCCGCAGCAGCACCTCCGGCAGCTTGCCCAACGGGATGGTGCCGTCCATGCAGTAATACTCGGAGATGCGGCCGATGGCACCGAACGCCGACTTGCGGCCGCGCCAAATGCGGGCGCTTTCCGCTTCGCTTTGGCTCACCTTGACCGGCCATGGATTGAACGGCTCGGCGATCTTTACGATGCGATCGATCAGGGCCGTCATCTCCTCGTCGGAGCCCTCGACCTCGACGATCAGCAGCGCCTCGACGTCGAGCGGATAACCGGCGTTGGCGAACGCCTCGCACACCTTGATCGCCGGCTTGTCCATATACTCAATGGCGACGGGAATGATCCCGGCCGCGATGATCGCCGATACACAGCCGCCAGCCTGCTCAGGCGATGCAAACCCCATCAGCACAGGGCGTGCGCCTTCCGCCATCTTCAGAATACGAACGGTCGCTTCGGTGACGATGCCGAACTGGCCTTCCGAACCGACCACGAGGGCCAACAAATCGAACCCAGGAGCATCAAGATGGGACCCGCCGAGCTCGATGACCTCGCCGGTCATCAACACCAGCTTGACGCCTAAAACGTTGTTGGTCGTGACCCCATACTTCAGGCAGTGGGCGCCGCCCGCGTTCATGGCGATGTTGCCGGCGATGGTGCAGGCCAGTTGGCTGGACGGATCGGGTGCGTAGAAGAAGCCTTGGGCGGAGACCGCCGCCGAGATCCCGAGATTGGTGATGCCGCTTTCAACCGTCGCCGTGCGGTTGTCGAGGTCCACCGCAAGCACACGGTTGAGCTTGCTCACGCACACGACCACGGCATCCTCCGATGGCAGTGCGCCCCCGGCCAGAGAGGTGCCAGCCCCGCGCGGGACAACTTTGATCTTGTGCGCGTGGCAGTATCGGAGCGCTCCAACGACCTCGTCGGTGGACTGTGGCAGCACGACGGCGAGCGGCATCCGACGATAAGCGGTGAGCGCGTCGGTCTCGTAGGCCCGTCGGCCAACTTCGTCGGCGATCACCCGGTCGGCGCCCAGCAACGCGGTCAGCTGGCTGACGATTTCGCTGCGCCGTGCGAGCACATTCGGATCGGGCTGCGGTAAGGCGATATGCGACATGGGGGTAGCCTCGGTTCGTGGGCCAGCTGCTGCGGCCGCACCGTACACACTATCATCATATGTTCCGCGCCGGCGAAACACATGTTCTTTGGTTGCAAGACGAAAGATTACGTATCAAACTGGGCGGCGTACGGACTAAGGATGCGAGGTGGCACCTATGCTCTATGCGTCGTTTGGGCAGACTTTCAACGTTCAGGAAATACTCTATAGGGATTTAGAGGATTGGAGAACATCATTTAAACAAGGCGAGCATAAAGAAAACGACGAAGGTCTTTGTTCGATTGCCATTGGTTAACGCGCCTGCAAGTTGTGAAAGGACAGTCGGTATGACAGCCATCAGCGATCTCGATATCTTCGCCCGTGTCGCGCGCACCGGCAACATGTCGGCCGCAGGCCGCGAGATGGGCCTTTCGCCAGCGGTTATCTCCAAGCGCATCAGTCTGTTGGAGGAACGGGTGGGAGCCCGATTGTTCCAGCGAACGACCCGCCAACTGACGCTGACTGAGACTGGCGAAGGCTACTTCCGCCGCGTGGTCGACATTCTCAGTCTGTGCGAGGAAGCGGAGGACTACGTGTCGCGCCGCAACGATAAACCGCGCGGGACGCTCAAGGTGACGGCGCCGACCTCGTTTAGCCGGCTGCACATCGCACCGCGCTTGAAGGAGTTCTTGGATCGGTTTCCGGAGGTCAAGCTGGATCTCCATCTTACCGACCATTTGGAGGACATCATCCGCGAAGGGTTTGATCTGGCTATTCGGGTCGGTGAGCTGCAGGATTCGTCGCTGGTGGCCCGCAAGCTGGCGCCGGATACGCGTGTCATCTGTGCTGCGCCGAAGTACTTGGAGAATGCCGGAACGCCTGCCACGGTGGCCGAGTTGGAATTGCACAATTGCCTGTCGGCCGGCGCCCAAGACCACTGGCGGCTCGAGGGTCCGAACGGGCCAGAGCAGATCAAAGTGGAGGGCAATATTCGGACCAATTCGGCGGAGTTCCTGCGTGAAGCGATGATCGCGGGGCTCGGCATCGGCCTGCGCCCGACCTGGGATGTGGGTCCGCAACTGATCAGCGGTAAGCTGAAGGTGATCTTGCCGCAATACCGAGGGCGTTCGGCAAGTGCGATCCACGCGGTCTACCCATGCCGCGAGTACATGCCGGAGAAGGTCAACGTTTTCATCGACTTCCTGGCGGAGCTGTTTGCTGATGCGCCGTGGATCAAGCAAGCGCCGAACGGCCCGGTGCGGCGTGATCCGGCCAGCCGGGCAGCGCGCCGGCCGCAGCAGGCGATCAGTGCCTGAGCGCCGCACATCGCTGAAGGCGGTTTCGTCGATCCCTACCGCAATCTGCATGGCAGGGCGGCGCAGCTATTGAGCAAACCAGCGACGCGGTCGGACAGATCGTGCGTGATCCTGCCTGATCGGCGCGCTGGGGCGCATCGGGCATCGGATCATCACTGCGCCGGTCGGATGAGCAAGCCGTCGCCTCACCCTGCGTGAGCAGCTCGATGCCATCGGCGATCGCCACCACGTCGCCCGTTAAGGCCTGGCCAATGACCGCCGGTTCGCCGCGCCATGTTCGCCGCGCCATGTTCGCCGCGCCATGTTCGCCGCGCCATGTGATGGTCCCGTCGGTGCGCACCGTCGTAGCTGATGGTCGGCAGCTCGATGCCGGGCTCGTCGAGCGCCAAGCGCGCCCGGATCTTGTTTGGACCAAAGCGCGGAAAACGCCGGCGCACGCCAACGATCGCCACAATCATCTCAGCGGACGTCGCATGCGGACACCGTCCTGGCGCGCGGCTCAGGTCATCAAACCAGCGTTCGCCACCATCCGCCCGACGGCGCTGCCACACCTAGATCATCGCGCCTTAAATCGGAACCGCAACGCCGATTCCAATTGCGCCGGTTCCGACCAAAGGCGTGAAGATGATCGCTCCTGACGTTTTAAGGCCAACTATCTGCATGTCATCGGGCTCCTGCCGATACCGATGACATGCAGGTTGGGTCAAGTTCTCGGCCAGTTTTCCAGCAGGACGCGGGCGGCGCGTTTGGCATCGCGGGCTGCGTGACGTTGGCCTTCACAAGCGGCAACGATCGCGCCCTTCATCAGCATGTGCCAAGCCTGCGCAAATCGAGCCGGCTGCTTCAAGCCTGCCTTGCGCGCGTCGTGGGCGATCATGGAGCGGATCTTGGCCAGCTGAGCGGCCGCCTCGGCGTGAATCGGATCGCCGTCGCTGGTCTCCAGCAGTACCGTGATGAATGAGCATCCTTCGAAGCGGGTCACCTGGAACCAGCCATGAAACACGTCGAAAACCGCCAGCAAGCGCTCATCGGGCGTGCGGGCCGTGCGGTTGAGTTCCGCTTCGAGCCAGTCCCGCGTCCACAGCTTCTCGCGCTCGACCAGGAAGGCCAGCGCTAAATCGCTCTTGGAGCCGAAGTGATCATACAGGCTGGCCTTGGCGCAGCCGGATTTGGCAACGATCTCATCGATGCCGACGCGATGGATGCCGCGCTGTGAAAACAGCTGGTAGGCGGCGTCAAGCACACGTTGGCGTGCGTTGGATCGTCGCTTCCTGCGCTGAACCGTTGGTGCTTGATCGATGCTCATGAATTCGTGCGGTTACGCCGACGCCCCTTGTCCGATGCACGTATAGGCTGAGCGCTCAGTTGCGCAAGCGGGCGATGTGAGACTGGAAAACGGTCGGTTACCGATAAGGTGCGCCGCGGCGAGGCATTGCCGCTCACAGCATGGCGGGGTGGACACGATCCGGTGGGGTGTGACCGTCGAGGAAGGTCTTCACGTTAATGATGACCTTCTCGCCCATGTCGATCCGACCTTCGATTGTCGCTGAGCCCATATGTGGCAAGGCCACGACATTGTCCATCGCCAGGAACTTGGGATTGACGGCGGGCTCGTGCTCAAACACGTCGAGCCCTGCCCCGGCGATGGCGCCCGCCTCCAGCAGCCGCGCCAGCTCGTTTTCGTCGATTACCTCGCCGCGCGCGGTGTTGACGATGTAGGCGGTGGGCTTCAACAGCTTGAGGCGGCGGGCAGACAGCAGATGAAAGGTCGCCGGCGTGCGCGGACAGTTGACCGAGACGATGTCCATGCGCGCCAGCATCTGGTCGAGGCTCTCCCAATAGGTCGCCTCCAGTTCCTGCTCGACGTGTTCTGGGACCGGCCGCCGATTGTTGTAGTGAATCTGTAGACCAAACGCCTTCGCTCGCCGGGCTACGGCTTGGCCGATGCGCCCCATGCCGATGATCCCTAGCCGCTTACCCCAGATGCGATGCCCCAGCATCCAGGTCGGCGACCAACCGGTCCAGTGCGAATGGGGGTCCTTCATGAAGGCGGTGCCCTCCGCCAGGCGACGGGGGACCGCGAGGATCAGCGCCATCGTCATGTCGGCCGTGTCCTCGGTGAGAACGCCGGGGGTGTTGGTAACGATGATATGTCGGGTATGAGCAGTATCGATGTCGATGTTGTCCACGCCGTTGCCGAAATTAGCGATCAGCTTGAGGTCTGGTCCCGCTTGGGCCAGCACCTCCGCGTCGATGCGGTCCGTCACAGTTGGGATCAACACATTCGCGCTCTTGACGGCTGCGACCAGATCGGCACGGCTCATCGGCGTGTCATCGATGTTGAGTCGCGCATCGAACAACTCGCGCATGCGCGTCTCGACCACCTCAGGCAGCTTGCGGGTGACGATGACGAGGGGTTTTTTGGCCGAGGTTGGCATTTTGGTTCAGGGGCGGTTCAAAATGGTTGTGGCGAATCGCTCAGACATGCGCAGGGTGAGTTGGCCCGCGGCGTCACGTTCATTGTGTACGTTGCGACATGCCGGTGGCCATCTAAGCCCGTGTAGCAGACCTCGGGGCGGGTGACAAAGGCCTTCGGGGCCGCGCCATGGTCGGACCCGAGCTGGTTCATCGGTTCGGGGCCCTGGAAGAAGGAGCTTCGCATGCACAGCAGAGCCTGTACCGGGTTCGCGCTTGTTCTGGCTCTGGCCATGTGGTTCGGCACGGTGGTTTCGAGCGTCGCCGCGCAAGCTGTCCAAGCCGGCCAAAAAGGGCCGAGCGGGCTGGCCCTGCCGCGGTTCGTGAGCCTGAAGTCAGATCGGGTGAATATGCGCGCCGGGCCGGGCACGCAGTATCCGACGACATGGGTTTATCGCCGCGCTGGGCTGCCGATGGAGGTGATCCGAGAATTCAAGTCGTGGCGCCAGGTGCGCGATTCCGAAGGGGCTCGCGGTTGGGTGCTGGCCTCGTTGCTATCCGGACGCAGAACGGCGTTGGTCGAGCCCTGGCGGGTGAAACCCGGTCAGCGCCCCGCTCAAATCGCGCTGAAGTCCACCGATCAAGCTGGCTCCGCGGACGTGGTCAAAATCGAGGTTGGGGTGATCGCCAACGTGCAAAGCTGCGATGGACGCTGGTGCGTCGTCGCGATCCGGGGATTCCGCGGCTACGTGGAACAAAACCGGCTGTGGGGCGTTTACAAGGGCGAGACGGGGCGGTGGTAGCGTGCGGCTCGCGGCCGCTGGACCAATGATGTTTCATGCACGACATGCGCGCCGACCCGATCCCCACGGCGCGCCAGGATGGCGATGTCAGGCTTTGACCAGCCGCACCACGACGTCGACATGGACGATCTTCATGCCGGGTGGCGGCTCGGGAAGCCCATCGACGCGCACGCAGTCGCTGGCGATGTCCAACAGCTCGCCATTGCTTTCGATGTAAAAATGATTGTGGTTGGAGGTATTGGTATCGAAATAGACCCGCGTACCATCGACCGCAAGTTCGCGCAGAAGGCCAACGCTGCGAAACTGATGCAGGGCATTGTAGACGGTCGCTAGCGATACGCGTTCGCCGGAGGCGACGGCTTCCGCGTGCAGCGTTTCCGCGGTCACGTGGCGATCCCCATGCCCAAACAATAGCGCGGCGAGCACCTGGCGCTGCCGCGTTGGCCGCAGCCCACTTGTGCGCAACAGCTCCCGGATCCGCACATCTGAACCACTGCTTTCGCCGACATTGCGCGCGACTTCGCGCTGGATGCTTTGTGTGATGCGTTGTGTGGAGATCTTCATACTGTCGCCATGCCTGTTACCGCGTCGCCGCTTGGCACCTCCTGATGCCCTCAGTCGACGCACGGCATCGATTGTAAAACTTTACAATAATGTTAGTTGCTCAAATCGGGAACTGCAATGACAGAATCGGCATGGCAGACCCGATCATTTGATAGAGGGCGGCAACCCGTTCGCTTAGGCTTGGTGGCTGGTCCATCCAGGCGGGCGAACGCCGTCAGGGGCCGCCCCGTATCGGTGCAGACCAACCTTGATGCGAGCGGCTGGTGTCGAAGGGATTTCTGATCGCCGTGCGGTCTTGGCGGCATTGAAGCCGCCCCGTCAGCCTCGCGCCGCGTGTACCGATCGGTCAACGCGTGTAGAACAGTTCACCGGCAGCGGGTCGTGATCAGCAACGGCCGGCTGAGCAGCACATGAGCCAACGCCGGGAGTCCTTGATCGCCGATGCGCACCCTCAGTCGACGTAGGTTGCTTCGCAATGCCACCCTGTCCGGTACGGTCGCCAGCCTCGCCGTGTCCGCGCCGCACATCGCCCGCGCCATGCCCGCGGTCCACTGGAAGCTGGTCACCGGTTTCCCGATGTCATTCAACATCGCCCAAACGGCGATCTCGTCGTTCGCGCAGACGGTGTCGCAGGCCACCGATGGGCAGTTTCGCATCACGGTTGCCACGCCCCAGACGGCCACCGAGAGAAGCGCGGTGATCGATGAGGTGGCGGCAGGGCGCATCGAAATGTGCTACGCCGCGTCCGCCGACGCCTGGGGGCGGGATCCCGCCTTCGCGCTGGGAACAACCGTGCCGTTCGGTCTCAATGCGCGCATGCAGAGCGCCTGGCACTATCGCGGCGGCGCGCTTGAGCTGCTCAACGCGCTTTACGCCAAGCACGGGCTTTACGGGTTGCCCGCCGGCAATACCGGGACGCGGATGGGCGGCTGGTTTCGGCGTAAGGTCGGGTCCGTGGACGACCTGGATGGTTTGAAAGTACCGGTCGACGGGCTCGCTGGCCAAGTACTCGCCAAGTTGGGCCTGGTGCCCACCCCTCGCGATACCTTACAGATCGGCGCCGCGGTCGCGCGCGGTGCGCTTGATGCTGCCCTTGTCTCCGGACCGCACGATGACGAGAACCTCGGGCTCTACAAGTTTGCGCGGTATTACTATTATCCCGCCTGGTGGTCCGGGGCGGCGACGCTGCACCTGTTCATCAATCTGGAACGATGGGAAGGCTTGTCGAAAGCCTATCAGGCCGCCTTGCGTGCGGCCGCCGCGCAGGCCAACTCCGCCGTGTTGGCGGGCTATGACGTGGCAAATCCAGCAGCGCTGAGGCGCCTGCTGCGCTTCGGGGTTGAAATCATTCCGTTCCAACGGGATGTGCTGGACGCCGGTTTCGAGGCGGCCCATGAGGTGTTGGCCGGCTACGCCCTGGCCAATGCCAATTTTGCGTCAATCTACGGGTCGTTGAAAGCGTTTCGGGCGGAAAGCTACCTGTGGGCGCAAGTGGCCGATAATGCGTTGGACAGTTACATGATGATTCAGCAGCGCGATCAGCGGCTTTAGATCATGCCCGCCCTTGGCGCATCGGCCGTGGCCCATCCGGCGCCGCGGGCGCGTAACGTCGGATTAAGAAACCATCGTTCAATACAGCTAAACGAATGCGCCCAACCCGGGGGGAGGGTTGGGCGCTCACGCGCTTATTAAGCGCGAACACCGGGAGGGAAACCGGTGCTACAGACGGTGCCTTCGGCTAGACGGGGGGCACTACCGATACAGGGGGACACCGTCTGCGTGAGATCGAGTTAAGCGCAACGTGAGCGATTACAACAGTGGGAATCGCATGCGGTAACAAAAATGTTACCGTATGTTTCGACTTATCCACAGCGAAACCGCTAGGAAGGTGCGAATATGCAACACGCTGATCGGCGGTTCGCAACAAATTTCACGCCAATTACCAGCGGCCCCTTGGCCACGGCGGCGAACCCCGCGGGTATGATTGAGCAACTTTCAGATACAGCTTGGCCCTGGCATGCGAACACCACAGGTCGATTTACCTGTCTCGGAAAAAGTTTGTTTCCCAAACGAATATCTCAGGATCAATCTTATCCTTCTTATTCAGTCTTGATACTTCAACGCGCGTTTCCAAACCTTGCGGATCCTGTACGACCCACTCCTTGAGATCAAGTTCGGGCTGCTTCACAAAAAACAGCTGGACTCTGCCGGGTGCATCGGGGTTGCGATCCTGTAGCAAGAGAATGATCAGGTCGTCGGACTCTTGAGCGTCGATTATTTGAGCGTCCCGTATCAGGTTGACATCTTTCCTCAACAGCAAACGGAACGGTGTATTGTCGAGCTCGACGGCGTCCTCGATATCCTGGTCGGGCTCTTTGATCCGCAACAGTCGCCCGTCGGAGGCCATGATCTTTTTATGCGGGGCGGCATAGTCGAACCTGAAGCGGCCTGGGCGCTTCACATAAAACCGACCGCGAGAGCGCGTCTTGTCCGGGTCGGTTTGCACGAACCGGCCCTTCATGTTGTCGAGCGCGTTGAAGTAGGCACTGACCTTGTCGACGGTTCGAGCTGTTGCCGGGTCTAAGCCAGGCTGAGCGGCCGTGGCCGTGCCAGCAACCGTTTCCGACCAAGTTCCACCTCCGGACTGGCCCTGCGCGGCCAGCGGCCCGGCCACTAGCATGATCACTGTTAAGGCAAAACCTGCGACGTGGGTGCTGAGGAGATGCCGCATATTTCCCCCTTCCTGAAGCCGAATGTGGACATGTCTCAACATTGCGACGATAAATTGACCTGGGACTGACGAGTGATTGCGGGCGTGGCCATCACTTTCCTGGGCCTGCAACCGATCGCGACCGTCGGCACCGCGCAGGCAAACTCATCCCAACCCCGGCGGCGCCCGGCCGGGGTTCCGCGTGGTCGCACCACGCCAAGACCCGAATCGTGATTGGCGCGTGCCGCGCGTACACTAACCTGGTTCGCAGCCTCGGCAAGGCTGCGCGGCCGATCGTCCTCGGCAAATATTACGCCCTATAGAGCAACCTGCCTTTAATCGGAATCGGAACGATCCCGATTAAAGGCGCGATGATCTAGCCTTTCAGAGCTAGCTGGAACCATGCTGTTCTCCCGCCCGGCAGCCCACAACATTCTGCGATTGGACAGCGGCGCGGGGAGCGGGCCGGCACAGCGATTCCGCCTCAGGCGGACATCATGTAGCGTGTCCGCGATTTCCCGCTCGTTCACTGGTGATTGCGCGCACGGCGGAGATGATTTAGCCCCACAACGCGGCGGGGGCGGGCTCGATCAGCCCATCGCGAAACACCAAGCCCGACGGCCTGTCGGCCGCTAACAACAGCGGTCCATCAAGATCGAGCCAATCCGCAAATGGGGCTAGCAGCAATGCCGGAGCCATCGCCAGCGAGGTCGCCACCATGCATCCGATCATAATCCTGAGACCTCGTCGCTTGGCCTGCGCTGCCATGTCCAGCGCGTGCGTCAGCCCGCCGGTCTTATCCAGCTTGATGTTGACGGCATCATAGCGTCGCGCCAGTGCCTCAAGGCTATCGGCCGTGTGTGCAGATTCGTCGGCGCAGACTGGCACGGAACGTTCCAATGTCGACAGCCGTGCGTCCGCGTCAGCGCGCAGGGGTTGCTCGATCATCTCGAAGCCCTCCGCGGCGGCGACGGCGAGCATCCGCTCAAGATCGCGCTCGTCCCATCCTTCATTGGCGTCTGCGACCAAGCGCGCATCGGGCCGCGCCTGACGCACCATGCGCATGCGCTCGGCGTCGGCCCCGTCATCACCGCCGAGCTTGAGCTTCAAAAGCGGCAGGTGCGCGACCGCCGCGGCTTTGGCCGCCATCTGGTCAGGCGTGGCGAGGCTCAACGTAAAGCAGGTGATGCACTGTGCGGGCGTCGGCGGAGGGGCGCCGGCGAGCGCCAGATCTTGAACCCGGCGCCCAGACCATTTGGCCGAGAGGTCCCACAGCGCGCAATCCAGTGCGTTGCGGGCCGCGCTGGGCGGCATGGCGGTCTGCAGGTTAAGGCGTGCGCTGTCGGGGGACCCGCTCAGCAGATGGCGAGCGGCCTCGATTGCGGCACGGGTTGACTGGGGCTGTTCCGCGTACCGCGGATAGGGCACGCATTCCCCGCGGCCGACATGCTGCCCATCGGATATCTCCGCCACCACGACGACGGCGTCACGCTTGACCCCTCTTGAGATGGCAAACCCGCCGGCGATCGGCCAGGTCTCAAGTTTGGTGGTGAGCGCCAATTTATCCATCAGCCACATCCATCGCCGGTTGGCCCGAATCGCCGTCGCGTGCCCATGCTTTTGCCAGCTGCCGGGCGCATGTCGTTTTGTCGCGATGGCCCGGTCGGATCCGCCTGTCCGATCGACTGCTCGGCCGCGAGACCCTCGACAAATCAGTTTTGTCCGAACCGTGGTTGGCCGGCGGGTCGGATGATGGGCTACGTGATGCGGCCGCAGGCGTGCGCCAAGAACAAATAGACGCGACCATATTCGGACGCCAGATGACCCTGTGCAGCGACCCCGCTGGCGTCCTGTTGCTCCGATTCTTGGAGGACACGCTCGAAATCGTAAAGATAGCGCTGGGCTTTTTCGGCGAGGGCCGGCTCCGTCTTGATCCTTTGCACGGTCTCATCGAACAGCGCTCGACCCTCCTGGGTGTAGAGGCTGCGGACCATGATCCCGCGGTGACCAGCGCCCAACCGTTGCCAGATCTCGGCGGCGCGGGCTGGATCCAGCGCGCGGGCAGCGGCGGCAATGTCAAGTGCGGTCGAATCGGTGGCGTTCGGTTGCGCCACCTGTGGCTGAGCGTGCCTGGCCGCCTGGTTCGCCTGCTGCCGGTCATCATGGGATGGATCTTGGATCTGCGGTGCTGGCTCGGGCGGGCGGCTGACGTCGATGGCGGTGCTCGGTTCATCGTCCAACGACGCGCGCTTGAGCAAATCGCCGAGCGACCAATTCTCTCGGGCATTTGGCGAGGGAGCCGCACCGATTCCAGGCCCCGAGAAGGCGTCGGCGGATGCGGGGAGCGGCGATGGGGTGGCCGCCCGAGTCGGCGCCTCGCCGGCGGCCGGCTTGACCTGGCTTGCGGGCGCTTGAGCCGGCGCCGACGGCTCGGCCACGGCGCGGCTGCGGGCCTGCAGCTCCTGGCTGAGCGCCGAACTCAGCGTGCTGAGCGTCTTGACTTGCCCGTCGGTCGATGTGGGCTGGGTCGCAACTGGAACCAAAGACTGGGCACCGAGCTGGGCTAATGGTGCAACCGGTCGGCTGATATCGCGGGCGCCCACGTCCCTTTGCGACATGCTGGACAACTGGTCGAGCGCCCGCAATTGGTCCTGCAGGACCTTGCGCATCGCATCGGCGCCTTCGCGGGTGGTATCTGGCAACTTCTCAATTTCAGTCTTCAGCAGCTCTTGCTGTTGGGCGAGCTGGGCTGCCGCCTGGGAGGCCGTGCGCCGTGCCTCGTTGGATGTCTCGCTGAACTGGGTGGTCAGCGTGCCCAGACGTTGGGTCACCTCTTCGGAGACATCGGTAAAGCGCGTGCGCAGATCCTCCAGGGCGCGCGAGGTATTCTCCGCCGCGATGTTCTTCAGCCGCTCTATGTCGGCGATGGTCGCGCGCGAGGACTGCTCGGCGCTTTCGGCGAGCTCGGCGGTGAGCGAGCGCGCGCGCTCCTCGGCTTCGCTGATCGAGCCTTCGATCCGCTGGGAGTAGCCCTGCGCGACGGTGCTCAGCTCTTCGGCCTTGCCAATCATGCGGGTGAGCGTCTGGTTGAGCTCCTGGTGCCGGTTTTGCAGGGTTTGATCGATTTTGTAATTGGCGGTCTCCAGCGCGCTCGCCGAGCGTAGGATATTCTGTCCCTGGGATTCGAAACGGGTGGTGATGCCGTTGATCTGCGACAGCAGATTCTCTGAGACGGTCTTCAGCAGCTCCGATTGTCCGGCCAACCCTTCCATCGCTTTGATCGATTGGCGGGTGATGTTTTCGCTGGTGCGGCGCACTGCGGAGATGCCCTGCATCAGGCTCTCGTCGAATTCGATCGCCTGACGCGACAGGGTGTCGCCCAGCGTTCTGGCGTGATTTTCCAGTGCCGCTTCCAACGATTGGGTGCGTTCGCCCACCGTTTGGTCAATCGCCAGGGTCGAACGCATGATCGATTCGTCAAACAATCGCAGCCGCTCCGAGAACGCCTCGTCGAGGGCCTGCGTGCGTTCGACCAACTGCACATCGAGGGCATGTGATCGCTCGACCAGCGTGTGGGTGTGGCGGGTGACGGCCGCATCGATCTCTCTGGCGCGCTCTTCGATCGTCGTGGTCAACGATTCAGCGCGCGAGGCCATGGCCGAATCGAGCGCCAAAACCTGCTCATCCAATTGCGAGGTGAGCGCCTCTGCCTGCTCGGCAATTTGGTGTGTGATCGCTTCGGTGTGCTCCGATAGCTGTCCATCGATGGTCTTGGCCTGATCCGTGAACTGGACCTGCAGCGATTGCGAGCGCGTGGCCAAAGTGCTGTCGAGCGCGCGCGTGTACTCCTCGAACACGATTTGAAGGTCCCCGGTTCTGGCGGCAATCGCGTTTCCGATCAGCTCCATGCGTTGATCCAGGGAGCTTGACAGCGCCGTGGAGTAGTCGGCGAGTGCAGTTTGCAGTTGATCGGTTCGCTTGCCCACCGTGTTTTCCAGGTTGCCGGCCTGGTCGGCAATCGCGCCCTCCAACGAGATCAAGTTCTGACCCGCGTCCTCGATGATCTTCGCCAGTTTGACCTGTTGGGTGGACAACTTATCGATGAGGTCGGGCACCTCGCTGCCCAACGTCCGCAGCGTTCCCGTCACCCGGTCGCTGGTGTTGATCAGCGCATCGCGTTCGCCGGACAGCTCTTGGATCAGACCACGGATCTTGCGCTCGTTTTCAGCATAAGACCGCTCCAACGCAGAAACTTCCGAGTGGACCATCGCCTCGAGCTCGCCCGCCCGACCCAACGCCCGCGATACCGCATCGTTCATGAACGACACTTGGCGCCTTACGGCTTGACCCAGGGACGCGACCGATTGTTCGGCCATGCGATCAGGCTCGGCGAGACGCACCGCCACTTCTGTCATGGCACTGGAGCGAATGCGGAGTTCCTCTGAGCGATAGGCGATCATTGCCAAGCCGTAAAACAGCCCGATCGGGAGCAGGATCGCGGCGATCAGCACCAATAACTCAGGCCGCGCGAGCAACGCCAGCAGACCCGGTCCACTGAACAGGCTGCTGCCCCAGTGATAGCCGATGAAGATCAGCGCGATGACCGACCAGGCGATGGCGGCCGCGGAGGCGATGGAGAACGGCTTTGTGGATGGCTGTTGATTGAGCGCATAAATCAACCCGCCAATTGACGGTGTGCTGTCATTGGCGACGGCCTTTTCGAGGGGCCTTTCGGGGGGCCTCTCGGGGGGCCTCTCGGGGGGCCTTGCCGCCGGGCGCCGTTTGGCCAGGCGGCGTTCATGCGGGGTGCGGGGCTCGCCCGCCGAAAGGTGGTGAGGTTCAACAGGCGCCAGGGACGCCGGTTGGTCGAGATCCGGCAGATCGGGGGTTGGATCGGCTTGGGCGTCAGGATCTGGCCCAGCCCCGTTGGTCCGCTGGCGCGGCAACAGTTCGATGCCGATCGCGCTGGCCAAAGCCTCGTTTTTGCTCGCGGGCGGGCGCAGCGAATCAAGGCGGGCTCCCAACGGCAGGGGCGGTGGCCCGGCCGAATCCGACCCAGCGGCGGGCTCGAGCGGTGGCTCAGCGACGTCCAGCAGCGCTTCGCGCTCCGCAGCGGATTCGGCGGCGGGCTTAACCGGCGGCTGGCCGACGTCCAGCTGCAATGTGTGCTGTAACGCTGACTCAGCGGCAGTTGCGGCCGCTTGGTCGGGATCTCCTGAAGTTTCCTTGGCGGGCAGCGGCGGTGGTGTCGGCAGCGGCAAGTCGATATCGCCGAACGCCACCGATTCGCGGGTCTCCGACTGGGACCCAGCCGAGGCGGATGCGTCGCCGGGTTGCTTGGTCAGACTGGTGGACGTCGTTTTGGACTCCGTCGCACCGGGGCGCGGCAGCTGGGGGCCAGAAGACAGCTGGGGGCCAGACGACAGCTGGGGGCCAGACGGCAGCTGGGGGTCAGACGACTGTTGGGGGTCAGACGACAGCTGGGGGTCAGATGTCGGGGTGGCAGTCGGCGCTGGAACAGGCGCCTGCACGCTGGCCAACCGCCGACCGATCTCGTCAATCAGGTCACCTGAGTCGTCGTGTTTGGCTTTCTCCTGCGCCATTAGCCCGCCCGCGTCCTCGCGCGCCCCGTGAGACGCGATAGCTCCTCGCACTTTGGCAGTGCCAACCCCGCGAGCAGCAAGTTTAAAGTGAGGATGCCTACCCCCAGGCCCAATTAGCCCTCAATAGCAATGATGTTGCCACCTCACCCGCCCGAAGTCGTATTTATGCGCCGATTTTAGGCAAAAGAAAGGTTCAAGTCCGGCAATATCAATAGGTTTCCGGCGCACCGAGCCGCATTATTAGGCCACCGTTGGATTAACGGCACATTATGGTTGGCCTGCTATATGATCGGCACGTTGGATTCCGTTGAGCTACGTCAAGCTACTGAATGAAAAGCGATTTTCAGTCTTCGACTGCCGTCGGTGAAGCCGCGATCGGTCCAATCGATCATGCGTTCCTTGCCCGCTATACAATGGGCAACCAACCACTTGAACGCGAGGTTTTGCATCTGTTCGCCGAGCAGGCCCCACAGGTGTTGGGCGAGCTGGAGGCAGCCACCGAGCCGCACGCTTGGTATGTCGCCGCGCACACGTTGAAGGGGTCCGCCCGCGCCGTCGGAGCCTGGCGGGTTGCCGAGTTCGCCGAGCAGGCCGAGGCCGTGCACGACGATCCAAGCGCGCGAATCGCTACCCTCGATCGCCTCAGGCGGGCGCTGCGGGAGGCGGTTGCCTACATCGATGGTCTTGATTAGGTGAAACACGCAATGCGGGCCGGTCGCCATCGGTCGCTCGGCGCCACAATCGTGGGCTTGAATTCGTAGGCGTCCCCGGCTACCAGACAGGCATGCTGATCATTGGGCACCGCTGTGTTCGGTTGATCGGTTGTGATCGACTGCAACCCGGTTGCCAGCTCCCGAGGCGCGCCGACCACTGTTTTGCCCACCCGCGGCCTTTCGAGGAGCAGCCACGACACCATGGCGAAGATCACTTACATACAATCCGACGATTCCCAAACCACCGTCGATGCGGCACCGGGCAATACGGTGATGGAGGCGGCAAAGCTAAACGACATCGCCGGCATCGAGGCGGAGTGTGGTGGCGCCTGTGCGTGTGCCACCTGCCACGTCTATGTTGACGAGGCGTGGCGATCGATCGTCGGCGGACCCTCCGAAATGGAGGAGGACATGCTGGATTTCGCCTTTGACGTGCGTGAAGCGAGCCGCCTAGCCTGCCAGATCAAGGTCACGGAGGAACTAGACGGCCTGGTCGTTCGTGTGCCGGAGAAACAGTTTTAGATCGTGTCCGCCTTAAAGTGTGTCAGAGTTAGCCGGAACCATCGGGCTCCTGCCCGCGACCACGCGATGGCACGATGTTGTGGTTAGCCGGGTCGGGGAGCAGAATGGTTCCAGTTGGCTCTGAAACGTTGCAGTCGTGCCGGAGAGATCATGAGCGGTGAGACGTCCCTGAGTGTGCCGGTCGAGACAGACGTCGTGATTATCGGCGCCGGTCCGGTCGGTCTGTTCGCCGTGTTCGAGCTGGGCCTGGTCGATATCAAATGCCATTTGATTGACATTCTCGACAAGGTTGGTGGGCAGTGCGCGGAGCTTTACCCAGAAAAGCCGATTTATGACATCCCGGGCCTGCCCGTGGTTTCCGGCCAGGAGTTGACCGATCGGTTGATGGAGCAGATCAAGCCGTTTGACCCGGTGTTCCATCTTGGTCAGCGGGTGGATGCGCTGGCGCGCCAGCCCGACGACCGCTTTCTCCTGGCGACGGATGCCGGCACCACGTTTTTGAGCAAGGTGGTGGTGATCGCTGCGGGTGGTGGATCGTTCACACCCAAGCGGCCGCCGCTGGCCGGTATCGAGGCCTTCGAGGGCACGTCGGTCTTTTATGCGGTGCGCCGCATGGAGGATTTTCGCGGCACGGACCTCTTGATCGTCGGCGGCGGCGACTCGGCGCTTGATTGGACGCTCAATCTCGAACCGATGGCCAACAGCCTGACGTTATTGCATCGTCGCGACGAGTTCCGCGGCGCGCCGCACTCTGTGGAAAAGATGCGGGCGTTGGTCGCGGACGGCAAGGTGCAGCTGTTGATCGGTCAGGCGACCGAGCTGATTGGCCAGGATGGCGCGCTGGAGGCCGTGACGGTGAAGACCAAGCAGGGTGAACAGCGCCTTGCCTGCAACCGGTTGCTGCCGTTCTTCGGGTTGACGATGAAGCTCGGGCCGGTCGCGGACTGGGGGCTTAATCTCCACGAGAACCTGCTTCCCGTCGACACCGAGAAGTTCGAAACCAGTGAGTCGAGGATTTTCGCAATCGGGGATATCAACACCTATCCCGGCAAGCTCAAGCTGATCCTGTCAGGATTTCATGAGGCTGCGCTGATGTCCCAGGCCGCCCATCGCTATATCTATCCTGACAAGAAGCTGCTGTTCCAGTACACGACGTCCTCGTCGAGCTTGCAAAAGAAGCTCGGCGTGCGTTGATCTGAGCCGTGGCGGTCGCTCAATAGCCGACGATGGTCTCAGCACCGTTGGGGCTGATGATCTGACCCGAGATCATCTCGGTCTCGGGCGAAGCCAGCCAAGCGACGACGTAGGAGATCTCGAGCGGCTCGACGAAGCGGCCGAGCGGAATTCCTGCTTCCCTCGATTTCACCGTCTCGATGGGATTTGAGCCGAGCGTCATCTCCGTGACGATGAAGCCGGGGGCCACGGCGTTAACCTTGATATTGTAAGGGGCCAGCTCCTTGGCCCAGCACTTGGTGAAGCCGGACAGCGCTGACTTGGCGGCGCTATAGTGCGAGGCGTTGGCGTTGCCCCCCATCGCGTAGATCGACGAGATGTTGATGACGCGGCCCGCGCGCTGGGCCTTCAGCATCGGTAACACCGCTTGGGTGGCAAAAAAGGCGGCTTTGACGTGAACATCGAACATCTGATCGAAGATCGCCTCATCGATGTCCTCGATGGCCAGCCGCTTGCCGCCGACGCCGGCATTGTTGACGATGACGTCGATCCCGCCGAGCGCGTCGATGCCGCCTTGAATGTCTGATTGCAGGGCACGCACGTCGCGCACGTCCGCGTAGATGGCGTGTGCCTTGCGGCCGTTGGCGCGCACCATCGCGGCGGTCTCGTCAGCCCCATCGCGCTTGACGTCGTGAACGATGATGTCGGCACCGCGCTGTGACATCAACACGGCGTGGCTTCGCCCCATGCCCCCGCCGGACCCTGTGATCAACACCTTAAGACCGTCGAGACTGGCCATTGTCATCTCCTCCAACCTTTGTCGTCTCCTCCAACACCCGTTGCAGTGGGCGTTGGCGCCATCCCGTTCACCTGCCCGACCACCCTCATCATCAGCAGTGCGTGGTGACGTCCGTTCGCAGTCGGCCATCTGTAACCGCCATCAAGGGATGCCGCGCCGGTGGCCCTCGCGCGCCGTCGCGCAGCGCCAGCAGTGCAGCGTCCTGCATGATTTGCCGATTGGGCTCATGTTGCTAGAGTTGCACCGATGGTTGGTCATTTCAAACCAGCGAGAAAAACCGCATGACAGAGCGGTCATCGCCTGCGGGCAGGTATGATCCCGCGCACCCCCCGCTGATCTCTTTCGTCGATGCGCGCGCACGCTTTCGGGAGGGTACGGATAGCCCGCGCGCCCTGCTCGAGCGATGCCTGGAGCGGATCGCGGCGATGGAGCCGGCGGTTCAGGCCTGGGCCTATTTGGATCCACAAGCTGCGCGGCGGCGCGCGGACGAAGCGAGCCAGCGTTATCGCGCAGGTCAGCCGCTGTCACCGATCGATGGCTTGCCGTTCGGTATCAAGGACTTGATCGAAACCTGCGACATGCCGACCGAATTCGGCTCGGAGCTGTTTCGCGGCCACCGACCGATCCGCGATGCGGCGGTGGTTTACGTCATGAAAAAAGGTGGTGCGGTGCCGGTCGGCAAGACCGTGACGGTGACGTTGGGCGGTGGTGATCCAGCGCGCACGCGCAACCCGCACGATACCTCGCGAACGCCCGGTGGCTCCTCCTCCGGCTCCGCCGCCGCGGTTGGTTGTGGCATGGTGCCGTTGGCGCTGGGTACCCATGCGCGCGGGTCCACCATCCGGCCGGCCAGCTTTTGTGGCACGTTCGCGCTGAAAGCCACGTTTGGCGCCATCAATCGGCAGGGCGTCTATTCCGCTGCGGAGAGCATGGATCATCTGGGTGTGCTGGCCGGCTCGCTGTCCGACGTCTGGGTCACGGCCCGCTATGCGGCGCGCCATGCCGGCGGCGATCCCGGCCATCCGGGCCTTTACGGCGGTGCCGAGGCGCCGTTGCCGGCCAAGCCGGCCCGCTTCATTCGCCTCGACATGGCCGGTTGGCCGCACACGCCGGAGCCCGTCAAGGCGCAGTTCGAGGTCCAGATCAAAGCCTTGCAGCAGGCCGGTGTCGAGATCTACACGCGGCACGATGACGTCGGCATCGAGGCCTACGAGCAGCAGCTGGCGCAAACGCCGCAGCTGTGGGCCGCGCTTTACCGGTTCGAGATGCGGTGGCCGCTATTTCAGTATCGCGATTACGACGCCGGCAAATTACCGCCGCGCTTGCTGGCCGGGCTGGCGGAAGGCGACACCACATCGCAAGAAAGCTACCGTCTGGCCCTGTTGGACCGCGCGCGGCTCAAGGCAACCCACGAGGCGTTGGCGCAACGGGTCGACGGCTTCGTGACCTTGTCCTCGCCCGGCCCCGGTCCGGTCGGTATGGACCAGGGCAGCGCGATCTTCAACGAGGCCTCGTCGATCCTGGGGGCGCCGGCCATCAATCTGCCCTTGATGGCCCATGACGATGCCCCGGTTGGCCTGCAGTTGCTTGGTCCATGGCATGGTGATGAGCGATTGACGGCGGTCGCCAGATGGATTGCCGAGGAGCACACTGGCTGATGAGGCGCACGTGATGGCTGCCCGCTGCACCCGCCGTCCACCGCCGACAATCGCGCTGCGCGGACGATGTTCCCACGGACAATCTGAGAGCTGCGAGACACGCAAATGAAATTTCACTGGTTCCATTTGATGCCTTATCCGCACCTGCCGGACGACTTTCAGCAGCGCTACCGTTCGGTTTGGGTCGATCCGCCCGCGGCTGATCTGTACGATCCGATCAAGGGCCATCACGTCTACAACGAGTATCTCGATCAGCTGGAGTATGCAGAGCGGTGCGGGTTCGATGGCATCTGCGTCAACGAGCACCACCAGAACGGTTACGGCCTGATGCCTTCACCCAATCTGATGGCGGCCGCGCTTGCACGGCGAACGACGCAGGCCAAACTGGTGGTGCTGGGCAACTCGGTGGCGCTCTACGACCCGCCGATCAGGGTCGCCGAAGAGATGGCGATGCTGGACGTGATGTCCGGTGGCCGGCTGGTCGCAGGCTTTCCGGTCGGCACGGCGATGGATACCGCTTACTGCTACGGGGCCAATCCGGCGACGCTGCGCGACAAGTATCGGGAGGGCGTGGAGCTCATTGTGCGCGCCTGGCAGGAGCGGCGGCCGTTCGCGTTCAACGGCAAATACACCCAGCTGCGCTACGTCAATCCGTGGCCGACCCCGATCCAAACGCCGCGACCGCCGGTCTGGGTTCCCGGTGGCGGCAGCATCGAGACCTGGGAATGGTGCCTCAAGAACGATTTCCTCTACGCCTACCTGACATACTTCGGCTACTTGGCCGGCACCAAGGTGATCGACGGGTTCTGGGAGACGGTGGAGCGCATGGGGGAAGAGCCGAACCCCTATCGCGTCGGCTTTTTGCAGTTCGTCGGCGTGGCCGAGAACGACGCGGAGGCAGAGCGGCTTTATGCGGGCCCAGCCCAGTACTTTTACAATCGATGTTTTCACTTGCACCCCGGTTTCGTCGCTCCGCCGGGCTACGCCAGCGTCGCCACCATCCGCAAGGGTGTGCAAAGCCAGGTGCGGTCCTCGGCCGTCCAGGTTCAGGGCAAAACCATGGAGTGGGCGGAGATCCTCGATCGCGGCTGCGTGGTGGCCGGCAGCCCGGCGACCGTGGCCGACCGGCTCAACGACATGGCCGATCGCATGCGCGTTGGCCACGTGATGCTGCTCATGCACTTCGGCAACATGGCGCACGCGACGACGCTTTATAACACGACGCGCTTTGCCCGCGAGGTGATGCCGAAACTGCGTCATCGGTTCAGCGAGTGGGAGGATAAGTGGTGGCCGACGCAGACGCTCTCGTCGACTCGCCAGCCAGCGTCGTTGGCGCCGGCAGCGCAGTAGGTGAGGTTGTGATGGACCGCGAGATCATCGCCCTTAGCGGCCGCCGCAGCGTTGAGGTCCAGCGCGTGGGACACGGCCCCGACCTGGTTTGGCTGCACGGGCTGCACGGTGTGCGACCGGATGATCCGGTGATCGCGGCCTTGTCCGAGCGGCATCGGGTGATCGCACCGTTGGCACCCGGCTTCAACGACATCGAGGAACTCGATGACGTGCGCGATGTACACGATCTGGCGCTGCACTACGACGACATTCTGGAGGCGTTGGGGCTAGGCCAGGTCAAGCTCGTCGGCCATTCGTTCGGTGCCATGATCGCAGCCGAGCTGGCCGCGCACGTGCCGAAACGTGTCGACCGGCTGGTGCTGATTTCGCCGTTCGGCCTTTGGCGTGACGATCATCCGGTGGCGGATCTGTTCGCTCGGCCTTACGCCGCGATCGATCAGATCTTATGGCGCGACGGTGTGCCGAAGGGTCCGCTGGCCGCGCCGCTGGGACCGCCGGATGACCCGATCGAACAAGCCGTGGCGCTGGTGCAGGCGATGACCAGCGTCGCCAAATTCATCTGGCCGATCCCCGATAAGGGGCTGCGCCGTCGGCTGCCGCGGGTGAAGGCGGCGACGCTGGTGATCTTCGGTGCCGAGGATACCTTCGTGCCGGCGATTTATGCCGATGAGTTCGCCGAGACGATCGCCGGTGCCCGGCGCGCCGTCATCCCGGAGGCGGCGCATATGGTGGTCTATGAGCGCACCGCGACCGTGTTGGCGTTGATCGAGCAGCACATGGCAGGCGAGCGGGATGGTTCCAGCAAACTGTGACACACTATCAACTAGATCATCCCGCCTTAAATCGGAACCGCAAAGCCGGTTCCGATTTAAGGCGGGATGATCTAGACCGAGATGATCAGCCGGTCATTCCAGGGCTTGCCGCCGGCGCCTGCAAGGCGGCTTCCAGCCGAGAGCGGGCCGCTTGCGCGGTCGGTGACCACGACACCTTGCGTGCGGCCACCAGGTTCGCCTCCGATCGCAAGATCTCGCCATCCTGAAGCACCTTCAGTCCGTTGGCGCTCAGCGTCGTTCCCGTCGTGGTGATGTCGACGATCAAATCGGCGGTGCCCGCGGCCGGCGTCCCCTCGGTGGCGCCGAGTGACTCAACGATCAGGTAGTCGTTCACGCCCTTCTCGCTGAAATAGCCCCGGGTCAGGTTCTTGTACTTGGTGGCAACCCGCAGCCTGCGCCCGTTGCTGCGTCGGAACGCGCGCGCCATTTCCTGCAGATCCGACATGGTCTCGACATCGAGCCAGCTCTGCGGCACAGCAACCACCACGCGGGCCTGTCCGAAGCCGAGCTTGGCGATCAGTTCGACGGTCGCTTCAAAATCAACGATCTCCTCACGCGCCAAGTCTTCGCCGGTGATCCCCATATGAGCCCGCCCGAGCTTCAATTGCTGAACGACTTCCGCGGCCGACACGAACACCACGTCGAGGCCGGCGAGACCAGCGATCTCGCCGCGATAGCCGCGCTCGCTGCCGACCTTGCGTAGCACCAGGCCGGCGCTGGCGAGGCGATCGACGGTCTGGTCCATCAACCGTCCCTTGGAGGGCACCGCCAACACCAGGTTTTTGCTCAAGGCCGGCGCAGTTGCACCATTGATCGGCGGCGCAGCGATCGGATGGACCGCCGTTCTATTGACGTTCGGATTGACCGCTTCGAGCAGGCGTTCGGTGTGGATCGCGGAGCCCACGGCCGGCAGATCGCCAGCGGCGCCGACCGCTTTCATCAGGCCGTCGTAGCGTCCACCGCCGGCGATCGGGCTCGCGACGCCGAGGTCCGGCACCACGATGTCGAACACGAAGCCGGTATAATATTCGAGGTTGCGGCCGAACTCCGCTGCAAACTCCAGCGCGTCAACGTTTAAGCCAGCAGCTGCCATCAGCTGCAACCGGCGATTGAAGGTTTCGAGAGCGCGCTCAGTCCTGGGGCCGGCGTTGGCGAGCGTTGCTTCGAGCTGGCACACGATCTTTGACAGCGGCGCATTGATATTCAGATACGCCTCGATTTGGGCTGCCGATTGCGCCGGTATCGGGGCGGCCGCAGCGTCCGCGGTAGCAGCCAGTAGACCCGCGGTGATGTCGGCGAGGGTCCTCACGCCGGCGGGCTCGATGCCTTGAGAATCCAAGTAAGCGGCCACGCCTCGTTCGGCGCGGACAGGATCGGCGGGATCGAGCGCACCGCGCAACGTGGCGGGCAGCCGTCGGACCGATCCCTTGGCGGCGAGCGCCAGCCGATTGAGCTCGGCGCGGAAGGCGCTCGGCCGCCACACGCGTCCACGCAAGCGTTGACGGAAACGATCCGGCAATTGAAGATCGCCCAACAGGGCGTGAAACAGTCCCAGGTCACCGATGCGGATCTGGTAGCCGCGCAGGCCGGCCGCGCGGACGGCATCGATGATCAAGGTGAGCGCTTCGGTTTCGGCCCGCTCGGCATCGTCGCCGGCGATAATCTCGATGCCGGCCTGACGGAACTCGTTGGGATGGGTGGCGTTGGCGCCGTGCAACTGAAAGCGGAATGCCGGGCCATTGTAGCAGAACCGGGCGGAGGAATCAGCCTGGGCGTGGCGGGCCAGATAGAGACGGCAGGTCGGAACCGTCAAATCCGGTCGCAGACACAGCTCATGTCCATCGGGATCGGTGAACACGTAGGTGCGCCGCCGAAGGCTCTCGCCGATCACGTCCAGATAAACGTCCGCAGGCTGGATGATGGCGGGCGCGACTGCTTCGAAGCCGGCGCGCATGAAGACCGACATCAGACCCGCGGCCTGACGCTCCAAAGCTTCGAATTCTCGTGCCGATTCAGCGGCCATGTGCATGCTGTCCCGGGCAGCCATCGATTGCATGCGTCCCGCCCCTAGATAAAGAACGTGCCCAAAAAGAACCAGCCCCCTCCGATATCGGCCTCGCGGCCGAGGCAGCCAGCGTTGGTTGGCACGGGATTGTCGGGCGCGGTGTTGCGGGATATGACGGAAACGAAGGCTTGATGCGGCTCCCCGTTGGGCCGATTGCGCGCGGCGAGAAAGAAGGCATGCCATGAAATTGTGCAGGTTCGACGACGACAGGCTCGGTGTGGTGAGAGGCGATCAGGTTCATGATGTGACCACCTGCCAGGAGCAGATTAGAGCAGCGCACGCTTATGCCTCCTATGCCGATGCGGTGATCGCGGCGCTGCCCGATTGGCGCGAGCGGATCGAGCAGGCGGCCGACGGAGCCCCCGCCAAGCCGCTGGCCGCGGTCGAACTGTTGTCGCCGATTGCGCGACCTTCCAAAGTGATGGGGGCGCCCACCAATTACCACGCGCACATCGAAGAAATGGCCTCCCGGCGCGATCAACTGGGCGTAACGATCTCTCCCAAGATCGGCACCGCTGGGATTTTTCTCAAGTCGAATTCGTCGGTGGTCGGCCCGTCTCAGGGCATTCCGCTGCGCTTTCCAGAACGTTCCAACGAGCATGAAGCCGAGGTCGTTGCCATCATCGGCAAAACCGGCAGCGACATCACCAAGCCCGCGGCGATGGACTACATCGCCGGTTACTGCCTGGGACTCGACATGACGGCGCGTGGGCCTGAGGACCGCTCGTTCCGCAAGTCGATCGACGGATATTCCGTGCTCGGACCTTGGTTGGTGACCGCCGATGAAATTGACGACCCTGGCAATCTGCCGTTTGAGCTCAAGGTCAACGGGGTCGCGCGCCAGCAGTCCAACACCAGCCTCCTGATCTATGACATTCCGCGCTTGATCGAGTTTGCCTCGTCCTTCTACACGCTCTACCCGGGTGATGTTTATTTCACCGGGACACCGGAGGGCGTCGGCCCGGTGCAGCCTGGCGACCGCATTACGCTGAGTTCGGTGCCGGCACTGGGGACGCTCCAGATCGAGGTGCGCGCCCATGCGAGCGGCGAGACACCCCGCTGACCGCGTCGCAGTACGGATTGGCGACGGTCGCGATCGGTCGCGATCGGGACCGGCTGCGATCGGGTTTGGACCCATCTGCTTGGCCCGATCTGCTTGGCGCAGCCAGAGCCAGCAGGGTCGGCCGGTTGTGATCGACCGCTAGAGCAACCTGCCTTTGATCGGAACCGCAAAGCCGGTTCCGATTTAAGGCGCAATGATTATCGCTGTTAAAGTGTCGAGCAACCTGCCTTTAATCGGGATCGTTCCGATTCAGATTAAAGGCAGGTTGCGCTAGGTGATGTCCACCTTAAGTGCAGCCGCCGTTGATCGACCGGGAACATGTCTGACACATTAAACCGGCAGCATCCCCGACACGATCTGCCGTCAAACTTGGCCGGTTCCGCTGCGCTGCGCAGCCGCCAACGCGGTGGTCCTTGCCAGCGCCCGGCGCAAGCATGAGCCTCAACGCCTGCTGATCTTTGTCAGCCCAAAAGCAAAAGGAGCAAGGCAGGCAACCTTGCTCCTTACATACCGACTATCGTTGGCAATCAGCCCTGCAAAGCCAGCGCTCGCGGCCGCTCTGCATCGGGAATTGATGGTGGCGCCGTATTATGGCTGTCCGGATTTGTCGCTCCCTAGACCTGGGCAGGTACCGTGCCAAGCACGGTTTAGCCCCGACGCTGGATGTCATACCTCAGGTGCGGCCGTCTGTCACCCGTATTATCGCAGGATTGTCGAATCAATTTTAGTGAAATTGACAATTGCGTACCCTGATCGATGTTCAGTCATCGTCGGCGCTGAGTTGTCAGCGCTTGCATTACCGTTTAAGAGCCGCGCCAGCTGCTAATGACTGGATCCGTCTATGCGCCTTTCACGCTACTTTTTGCCGCTTTTGCGGGAGACGCCGAAGGAAGCGGAGATCATCTCCCACCAATTGATGTTACGCGCCGGGCTGATCAAACAGTCGGCGGCCGGCATCTATTCGTGGTTGCCACTTGGCCTGAGGGTGTTGAGAAAAATCGAGGCGATCGTGCGCGAGGAACAGGATCGTGCCGGTGCCATCGAGATCTTGATGCCGACCATTCAGCCTGCGGATCTTTGGCGTGAATCAGGCCGCTACGACGCTTATGGCAAGGAGATGTTACGGATCACCGACCGGCATGAGCGCGACATGTTGTTTGGGCCTACAGCCGAGGAGGTGGTGACCGCGATCTTCAGGGACTTCGTCAAGAGCTACAAAGACCTGCCGAAGAATCTCTACAATATCCAGTGGAAGTTCCGCGACGAGATCCGGCCGCGCTTTGGGGTGATGCGCGGTCGTGAGTTCCTGATGAAGGATGCCTACTCGTTCGATCTGTCGATCGAGGATGGCCGCCGCAGCTACAATCGCATGTTCGTCGCCTATTTGCGCACGTTCGCACGGCTGGGACTGAAATCGGTGCCGATGGCCGCGGACACCGGCCCGATCGGCGGCGACCTATCGCATGAGTTCATCATCTTGGCCGAGACCGGCGAAAGTCAGGTGTTCTGCCACAAGGACTTGATCGACGGTGCGATTCCGCCTGCCGATACCGACTTCGATGTGGATCTGGAGCCAATCGTGAAGGCATGGACGACGCTGTACGCGGCCACCGACGAGATGCACGACGCCACGCGATTTGCAGCCGAAGTGCCACAGGATAAACAGGTTTCAGCACGCGGGATCGAAGTCGGCCACATTTTCTTCTTCGGAACCAAATACGCCGAACCTATGGGCGCACGCGTGCAGGGGCCGGATGGTAGTATGATTATCTTGCAGATGGGCTCCTACGGAGTCGGCATCTCGCGTTTGGTGGGTGCCATTATCGAGGCTTGCCACGACGAGTCCGGAATCGTTTGGCCGATGAGCGTGGCGCCTTACCAGGTCGGGCTGGTCAATCTCCGGCACGGCGATGCGAGCACCGATCAGGCCTGCGAGGGCCTCTACGCCGCGCTGTGGGCGCAAGGCGTGGAGGTGCTTTACGACGATACCGACGAACGCGCCGGTGCAAAGTTCGCGCGGATGGATCTGATTGGCGTGCCAATACAGCTGATTGTTGGGCCGAAGGGACTGGCTGCCGGAGAGGTTGAAATAAAGGTTCGCGCCGACGGCCGGCGCACCAGTGTTAACCCCGAGGCGGCGATTGCGCGAATCGGGGCTACAGTGTCGGCGGCGCTGGCGGTCCACTGAGCTGATGGCGAACCGGTGCGGCAGTGCTGTGCGTTGATGATTGTGGCGCGATCCGCCGCCGTTGTGACGTTGCGGCTCGGGTCAATCGGGTTGATGGCGTGGTGATTTTGGCCGCGGGGTTCACGGGCCGGCCAACCGAGGGAAGAGATGTAGTCGATGAACGATGTGCGCGATGCCGGGCCACTGGCCCCCGTCGAGTGGATGCTCGCCATGCGCTACCTGCGCGCCCGCCGCAAAGAGGGCTTCATATCCGTGATCGCCGGGTTTTCATTCACCGGCATCATGCTCGGCGTCGCGACGCTGATCATCGTGATGGCGGTGATGAATGGCTTCCGCAATCAATTGTTCGAGAAAATTCTTGGGCTGAATGGCCACGCCGTGGTGCACAAGCTGCAAAGCGCCGGACCTCTGACCAACTATGACGAGGTGGCCGACAAGCTTGAGCGCGTGGCCGGTGTCAAGCACGCGATCCCCTTGATTGAGGGCCAGGTCATGGTGTCCTCGCCGGTGCAGGCGCTGGGTGGGCTGGTCCGCGGTGTGAGCGAGCAAGGCGTCAAGTCGATCCCGCTGGTCGCCAACAATATCATCGCCGGGACGCTCGACGGTTTTGACCGCCAGAATGGGTTGGCGATCGGCGCCAGGTTGGCCAGCGCGCTCGGCCTGTCGCATGGCGATCACGTAACCCTGGTGTCTCCGCGGGGAACCTCTACACCGTTCGGCACGGCGCCGCGCACCCGCTCGTTCAAGATCCAAGCGGTGTTCGAGATGGGCATGTCCGAATACGATCGGACGATGGTGTTCCTGCCCATGAAACAAGCACAGCGCTATTTCTCACGCGTGGGACGGGTCGATGTGATCGAGGTGATCGCCGATTCGCCGGACAATATCGATCAGACCATTGCGGCGATGAAAAAACAGGTGGGACCCGCGTTTGGCTTTGCCAGTTGGCGACAGCGCAACATGACGTTCTTCACCGTGCTCAAGGTCGAGCAGATGGTGATGTTCATCATTCTGTCGTTGATCATCCTGGTGGCCGCACTCAACATCATCTCCGGCATGATGATGCTGGTCAAAGATAAGAGCCGCGATATCGCAATTCTGCGCACGATGGGCGCGACGCAGGGGGCGATGATGCGGGTGTTCTTGCTGACCGGGGCTTCGATCGGCGTGGTCGGTACGATCGCCGGGCTGGTGATCGGCATGCTGTTTTGCTGGAAGATCGAAGAGATTAAGCAATTCGTGCAATGGATAACCGGTACCACCATCATGGACCCGACGATCTATTACCTGACGCGATTGCCCGCCGAGATCAATCCTTTGGAAACACTGTTCATAGTGGTGATGGCGTTTGCATTGACCTTACTTGCGACAATTTATCCGTCTTGGCGTGCATCTAAGCTCGACCCGGTCGAAGCGCTTCGATACGAGTAAGAGACCGACACTGAAGGACATTCTGTGAACGATACTGGCATCACCCCTGTGCTCGAGTTGCGCAACCTGGTGCAAACTTATCACCAGGGGTCGCGCGCGATCCACGTGCTGCGTGGTGCGTCCGCCGTACTATGGCCGGGACAGGCGGTGGCTTTGGTGGGGCCATCCGGCGCCGGCAAGTCGACGCTGTTGCATATCGCCGGGCTGCTTGAGACACCATCCTCCGGTGACATCGTTGTGTGTGGTCGCGACTGCACGAGATTGCCGGACGAGGGGCGCACCCGCGTGCGTCGGCAAGAGATGGGGTTCGTCTATCAGTTCCACCAACTGTTGCCGGAATTCTCGGCCTTAGAAAATGTGGCTATCCCACAGATGATCCGCGGCAAAAGTCGCCGCCAAGCCGAAGCCCACGGGCGCGATTTGCTGAGCGGCCTAGGATTGGGCGCGCGGGTCGATCATCGGCCGGCGGAATTGTCGGGCGGCGAGCAGCAACGCACGGCGATCGCGCGCGCGCTGGCCAACGCCCCGCGCTTGTTGCTGGCCGACGAACCGACCGGCAACCTCGATCCGCAGACGTCGGAAGGCGTCTTTACCGAGCTGATCGACCTGATTGAGCGTACCGGTGTCGCCGCGCTGATTGCCACCCACAATATGGACTTGGCGAGCCGCATGCACCGCGTGCTCCGCGTGCATGACGGCCAGCTGATGGAACAGTCGCCAGCGCAGGTCGCCTAGAGCAACCTACCTTTGATCGGAATCGGAACGAACCTGATTAAAGGCGCGATGATCTAGCTCATCTCCGCCCAAGGCGGATCAGCGCGGATCGGCCTTGCCGGCCCGCTCCCCCACCCGGCCAGGCAGGGAGCCGATGTCCACGTCGTCGCGACGTCCGGGGGTTCGTCACCGCGCACCAAGCCAAATTTTGACAGAGCCCGATGGTCGGTCGCGCCTCACGGCGTTACGCCGCCGGTGCGGGCGGCAGCGATCAGGCCAAGGATGTCTTGCGGCGAGAGCGGGGTTCGCGAGATCGTGACGCCAAACGGGCTGAGTGCGTCCTCGACTGCGGCGATGACGGCGGCGGCCGCCGGTATCGTGCCGACCTCGCCCACGCCCTTGGCTCCAAGCGGGTTGTTCGGTGACAGGGACTGCACGAACATGGTTTCGATGCGTGGCAGGTCGGGCGCGGAGGCCAGCAGGTACTCGGCGAAGGTGGTGCTGAGCGGTTGGGCCGTCTCGTCAAAGCGCATGCACTCGAGCACAGCATTGCCGATGCCGTGGACGATCCCGCCATGCACTTGTCCGTCCACCAACATCGGGTTGATCAGCTTGCCTGAATCCTGCAGGGCAAGATAGCGCCGCAGCGACACCTGTCCTGTCTCGATGTCGACCTCGACCTCCGCCACATGGCTGGCATTGGCGTAGGCCAGCGGTCCGGTCTGCCAGGTCTCGACCGCCTCCAAGCCGGGATCGAGGCCGTCGGGAAAGGCATAGCCGGGGGCGCCGCGTAACATGCGCGCGATCTCGGCGAGCGATACGCCGCGCCCGGGCACGCCCTTGAGGGCAACACTGCCGCCGACCAATTCGAGATCGTCCTCGGCGGCCTCCAAAAGATGAGAGGCGAGCCGTTTGGCCTTGTCGGCAACCTTGCGGCTCGCTAGCAGCACCGACGATCCGGCCGTCACCAGTTGCCGGCTGGCAAATCCACCGAGGCCCAAGGGGGCGGCCGCGGTATCACCGGTCGTCACCGTGATGTCGCGGGCGTCGAGCCCGAGCTGATCGGCGCAGATTTGGGCGAGCGCGGTCGATAGGCCCTGTCCCATCTCCGCCGCGCCGGTATAGACCGATACCCGTCCGGACGGCGCGACGCGCACACAACCCGACTCGTAGGGACCGCGGCCGGTGCCCTTCACCGCGTTGGCCAGCCCGATCCCCAGATGGCGCCCTTGGCTGCGCGCGACGGATTGTCGGTGCTTGAACGCCTGCCAGCCGGCCGCCGCCAACACCTTGGCTTGGGCCTGAGCATAGTCGCCGCTGTCGTAGACAATGCTGGCACCGGAGCGCGCCTTGAGCGGCTTGTGATAGGGCATGTCGCTGGCCGGAATCAGATTGATTGCGCGCACCGCCGCCCGGTCCATGGCCAATTCGCGCGCGACCCGATCCATCAGTCGTTCCATCACGAAAGTCGCTTGCGGGTAACCGGCGCCGCGCACCGATGAAACCGGCACCTTGTTGGTCAGCGCGACCGTGACATCCATTGCGTAGGCCGGCAGCACATAAGGTCCGGGTACGGCGGTGGCTGAATTGTACGGCAGGTTGGCGGCCTTGAATGTGTAAGCGCCCTGGTCATGAACCAGGTGGCCGCGCACGCCGCGCAGCCGCCCGTCCGGATCGACGGCGACCGCCATCGACCAGTGCTGATCGCGCTCCTGAATGGCCCCCAGGAAATGCTCGCGGCGGTCCTCGACCCATTTCAGCGAGACGCCGAGCCGACGCGCGGCACACACGACGGCGATATCCTCTGGATAAACACAATACTTGGGGCCGAAGCCGCCGCCGATGTCGGGTGAAATCACCCTCACCTTGTCGTCTGGCATGCCGGTGACGGTGACGATCGTCTGCTGCAGGTCATTCGGCATTTGGGTGGACGCCCACACAACGAGCGCATCCTCGTGGCCGCGGTGCTCGACGACGAGGCCACGTCCTTCGAGCGGATGGCCGCAGCCGCGATGTACGGCGATCTCTTCGGCGAAGACCAAAGCGCCGTCCGCGAACGCTCGTTCGATGTCGCCGTAGGCGACGCGATAGGTGGTCAGGACGTTGGAGGCCAGCCCGCTGCGCACGGGTGGCGCGGTCTGGGCCAGGCTGGCGTGAAGCGTGTCGACGACGGGCAGCGGATCGTAGCCGATCTCGACCAGCCCGGCGCCGTCCTCCGCCGCATAACGGCTGTCGGCCACGACCATCGCCACCAGCTCGCCGGCAAACGCCACCTCCTGATCGGCCAAAATGAAGGGTGTGCTCGGTGATTGGGAAGGGGCCGCCGCGGCGATCAGCGGCATCCGGGGTGAGCGCGCGACCTCGACGATGTCCTTTAAGGTGAGCACCGCACGAACGCCTTCGACCGCCCGCGCGCGGGTGCAATCCAATGCGGTGATACGCGCATGGGCGTAGGCACTGCGCACAAACGCGACATGCCGGAGATCGGTGAGATCCACGTCATCGAGGTAGCTGGCCCGGCCGCTCAGCATGACTGTATCGCGGGGCCGGTGCACCCGCTCGCCGATCGACACTGTCATGAGGTTCACCGCAGTGTGACGCGCTAGATCATCGCGCCTTCAATCGGAACCGCAACGCCGATTCCAATTGCGCCGGTTCCGATTTAAGGCGCAAAGATGATCGCTCTTGAAGTGGTGAGCAACGTTCTGCCTTTGATCGGGATCGTTCCGATTCCGATCAAAGGCAGGTTGCTCTAGTCACTGTCGGGCGCGGGTGGCCACCAAGTCAAGCCTGCCCAACGTTGCGCCCGGCCGGTGGCGGCAAATCTCGGCGCTGACTATCGGGCGGGCCTGGCTTGACCGGACCCACGCCGGTAGCTGGTCATCTGCGTGAGCAGATCGGCGATCGGGGCGCTGGTCCAAGCCTTGGTGACCAGATGGCGGTGCGCGGCGTCATCGCCGACGTCGACGAACGACAGCATGCCGGGTCGGACGTGCGGCTGCGCCGACACATCAAAGGCGACGGAGCGTTGGCCGAGCCACCGCATCATGTCCTGGTTGCGTGCGCGGGTCGACCGGGCATAGACGCTGACCAAAAACACGCTGTCGTCGCGCATGATCCAATTGTTGAACTTGCCAAGCTCACCATAGAGCGCGTCGAGCAGCACCACGCCGCGCACGCGCCTGCCCGCGCCGCCATGGTGTAACGACCAGGCGGTGGCGAGATAGCCGCCAGAATAGGCAATGATCAGGACCGGCATGTTCGCGAACGTCCGGCGTGCCCGGCGATCGCCGTAAAGCTTGCCCAAGTGCCAGGCAGCTTCATCCAAAAGGCGCGCGAAGCCGCCCGGCTGCCAGATCTTGCCCGGGCTGGAATCGGCTGCATCGGCGGCCAACTGCGGTGCCACCAGAACGGCGTTGGCGTGCGAACGAGAGATTTGCGCCGTGACCCGTTGGCGGGCATAGACGTCCTCGCGCAAAGTCGCCCCGTGACCGTGAAAAAACACCACCAACAGGCCAGGACGGCGCGCATCAAAGCCACGCGGGATGTGCAACAAAACCCGGCTATCGGAATAGGCCTTGTCGGCCCAGAGCACCCGTCCGCTGCGGGTTTTTCGCCCCTTGCGCCCGTCCTTTTCGTAATTGAGAAACGGTTGATGGGTGCGGGGGTGGTTGCCGAGGTAGGGAAATGGGGCGCTGTCGAATGGAACCAGCACGGTGCGGGATCGGCGCATCGGACCACGCCGAGAATAGATCTGCTGGGGAACCGGTACTGCGATGTTAACGGTGGTGTTCCAACCCGTCACCTCGGCCCGGACAGGCACTAGGGCCGCTGCGGCGACAACGGAGAAGAGCGCAGCCACGGCGCCGATCCGGGCCGCACGGCGGTAGGTCGTCGACCAGGGTTGGCCGCGGGAGGTCGTCGCTTTCAACACGTTTCCGGTTCCGTCTTATTGCGGCCCTCGGTTCACGCTCTGAGTGGCAGGTAGTGTTGCAACAATGCCCCCGTCGCACAAATCAACGCCGACCAAGTGCTTCTCTCGTATGAAGGAATCTTGTCAGAAGCGTGGTTACCAAGTTACCAAGATCTGCTGATTCTGGTTGCATCATTTGCCAGCCAAGGATCGGGGTAGCCAGCAGGAACATGGCGGGGCAGGTTGGGGTTGGGGTATGAGGGACAAAACGCGAAATCTAGCCATGGTCGCGGCTACGGCCAGTCTGCTGGCGCTCGACGTCGGTGCCTGCGCCGGCGTCGCGCTCGCTCAACGGGCCAGTGCCAACGACACGGCGCGCTTTCTGGCCGGGCTCAAACCCTCGGAGGCATCGCCGCTGGCCGGATTGACGCGACGGCAAAGTTGGAACCGGCACGCGCGCTCCTTCGGGCGGTCCTGGAAGGACATTGAACGGCGCCAACTGTCCCGTATCCGAACGTGGGCAAAAACGCATCTCAAAAAGCCGAGCCCGACCTTGCTCTATATGTTTAGCGGTCCGGATTACCTCTACGCGAACGCCTTCTTTCCTTCGGCCAAAACCTACGTCCTGACGGGCTTGGAGCCGGTCGGTCTGGTGCCGGCGATCTCTCCGGCCGTGCAGCGTCGCTTGGGTAGCGAACTATCGGGCCTGCGGACCTCGATGGGCTCGGTGCTCAGCTATAGTTTCTTCATCACCAAGAAGATGAAGACGCAACTCAGATATCGTCTGCTGTCAGGGACCCTGCCGCCGCTCTATGTGTTCATGGCACGGGCCGGATCGACAATCAGATCGGTGCGGCTGGTCGCTCTCGATCGCGGGGGCAAAGTGCAAGACCGCGGTCGCAAAGCCGGTGAAGCCAACGGTGCACCCGGTGTCGAAATCGTCTTTGAACGCGGAGCAGAGGATGTTCGCAAACTTTATTACTTCCAAACAGACATTTCGAACGGCGGCCTCAAGAACACCGGGCTGACCAAGTTCATAGCCGGTTTGGGACGGGCGGACGGGTTGGTCAAGAGTGCCTCGTATCTGCTGCACTCGGGCTGGTTTTCCGACATCCGCCAGGTGCTGTTGGACCAGGTCGAGACGCTCGTCCAAGACGATTCTGGAATTCCTGTGCGCCACTTCAGGGCGAACGACTGGAAACTAGAGCCTTACGGGCGTTATCTCGGGCCGATCTCAATCTTTCCAGGACGCTACCAGACTCAGCTGGCACGCATTTTCAGGCGTTCGGCGCAGCCGATCGATTTTGGGATCGGCTATCGCTGGCGTCCAAATCAGTCCAATCTGCTGGTCGCCAGACGCTTAGCGGCCAGCATGCAGCGCGCCAAAACCAACTAAAGATTTGTATAGCCCGGACGTCTACCACCTGGCTTTTTGTGCGGATAAGCCGAGGTGGAGCTGACACTGTCCGGCCAGCACGGTATGCTGGGCTGTTTCGGCAGCCTGGTGCGCGTGCTTCGGGCCAGGCGTTGGGGGCAGGAGTTCGTGAGTAGCTGAGCGCACAGCGGTGACAAGAGCCGGCTTGGATGGCCGTCCTCTTATGTTGGCCTATACTGCAGGGGCGATACCGACCGTGCGCGAGGGCTGGGCCCGCGCTGCCACTTTAGCATGGACCGGAGATGAATGACGTCACCCTGCAACAGGTGGTCTGGTTGCTTGCTGCTGCGGCGGTGGCCGCGCCGCTGGCGAAGGCACTTCGGATCGGCTCGGTTCTGGGCTACCTGCTTGCCGGTATTTTGATCGGTCCGTTCGGCTTTAGTCAGATCTTCACGGACTATACCGCGGAGCAGCTGTTGCACGCGGCCGAGTCGGGCGTCGTCCTGCTGCTGTTCCTGATCGGCCTGGAGCTTCGGCCGCGCCGCCTGATGGCGATGCGCAACGCCATCTTCGGCCTCGGCGGCAGCCAGTTGTTGATCACCGGGTTGGTCTTGGCGGTGGTGGGCATCGGTTTGGGTTTGTCGCCGGTGCCAGCGCTGTTCATCGGCTTTGTGTTGGCGTTGTCGTCGACCGCGTTCGCGCTGCAGATGCTGGAGGAAAAGGGCGAGCTCACCGCCCGGCACGGCCGCCTGGCTTTTGCGGTGCTGTTGTTTCAAGACCTGGCCGCGATACCGTTGATCGCCTTGGCACCGGCTTTCGCCCTGGCGGAGATTGGCAACGCGCCGAAAATGGATGCCATTGCGGCCGTGCGGGCGTTGGCGACCATCGTGCTGGTGGTGGCGGTCGGTCACTTCGTGCTCGATCGGGTGCTGCGCCTGATCGCCCGCACCCAAGTTCGCGAAGCGATGACGGCGGCGGCCTTGCTCACGGTGGTGGGCACCTCGTTTGTCATGGTGCAGGCTGGCCTGTCGCCGTCGCTTGGTGCTTTTCTCGCTGGCGCGCTGTTGGCCGAATCGTCCTATCGGCACCAGCTGGAGGCCGATATCCAACCGTTTCAAGGCCTGCTGTTGGGCGTCTTCTTCACCGCGGTCGGGATGACCCTCAACCTAGAGGTCTTGCTGCTGGCGCCTGGGCTGATCATCGCACTTGTCGTGTGCCTGGTCACAATTAAGTCAACCATCCTGTACATGCTTGGCCGTTGGCAGGGCCTGGAGCAGTGGGCCGCGCGCCGGCTTGGCCTGTCGCTTTCGCAAGGTGGCGAATTTGCCTTTGTCCTGTTGACCGCCGGCACCGCCGCCGGTGCCATCGCGCAGGACCACTCAGAGGCGCTCGCGGTCGTGGTCACCTTATCGATGGCGCTCACGCCCTTGTTGCTGCTGGTCGACGAAGCGATCGGTCGACCCAAACCGGCAGTGCAGCCGGTGGCTGCCATGCCCGAAGAGGAAGGCCATGTTATCATTGCCGGCTTTGGTCGGTACGGCCAGATCGCCGCCCGGGTGCTGTTGGCGAAGCGAATCCAGATCACGGCGCTTGACATCAATCCCGAGCAGATTGCAACGCTGGAGCGGTTCGGTTCCAAAGCATTTTACGGTGACGCCAGTCGGCTGGAGGTGTTGGAGGCGGCGAGTGCCGGTAAGGCACGCGCGTTGGTACTCGCCATCGACGATGTGGAGACGTCGTTGCGGGCGGCGGCGGTGGTTAGGGCCCATTACCCGGATCTGCCCGTCTTTGCCCGAGCGCGCAATCGCAATCATGTGCATCGCCTGATGGATCTCGATATCAAGGTCATCAGGCGCGAAACATTCCTGTCGGCATTGGACCTCACGCGCGAGTTGCTGCGCGAGTTCGGGCTGTCGGAGCGGGAAGTGCGATTTACTCTGGACACGTTCGCGCGCCAGGATGAGCAGCGCCTAACTGAAGATTATAAGCATTATACCGATGAGCAGAAACTTGTAGAGCGCGCGCGTAGCGATGCGGAAACCTTGGCCGAACTGTTTGACGAGGATGTCGCGGCTCAGGCGGCTGCAGATGAGGTGCCGGTCAAACGCTCAGACGCGACAAAGGTTGGAGCGAAGCCTGCCTCCAAGAAGGAGACACTTGCATGAGCCTGATCATTTGCATTGGACATGCTGCTCTCGATCGCATTTATCGCATAGATCGGTTTCCGCAGCGGCCGACCAAAATCCGGGCATTGGAGCACATTGAATCGGGGGGTGGCATGGCCTCCAACGCTGCGGCCGCGATCGCGAGACTGGGCGGTCGGTCCGAACTATGGAGCCGAATTGGCGAGGACGACAACGGCGTCAGGATCAGACGGATGCTGATCGCATTCGGTGTCGATGCGCGTTACGTCCAATCATTCGAGGGGAATCGGACCTCGACCTCGGTCATTCTGGTCAACGGCAGCGGCGAACGGCTGATCGTCGGTGCGCGCGACGTCAACATGCCATCCAGCACCTCTTGGCTTCCGCTAGAGCGGGTGACGGAAGCCGACGTGGTGGTGGCGGACGTGCGCTGGCTGGAAGGGGCAAGGGTCACCTTCGACGCCGCGCGCAAGGCCGGTATTCCCACGGTGTTGGATGCGGATTTGGGTGGGCGGGACGCGCTCGATGATCTGTTGAAACTGACCGACTATGCGATCTTCTCATGCCAGGCACTTGAAGAGTTTGCGCCGAAAGGCAACAACGCCGAGCGGCTGCAGCAGGTGGCGCGATTGGGCCCGTTGCATGCCGGTGTGACGCTTGGCGCCGACGGTTACCTGTGGAAGGAAGGCGGCGAAATCTCGTCGTGTCATGCCTTCAAGGTCGACACCGTGGACACGACAGGGGCCGGAGACGCATTTCATGGCGCGTTCGCCTTAGGACTCGCGGAGGGCCTGCCCACACCTGACAATGCGCGCCGCGCCTGCGCCGTGGCGGCGATGAAATGTCAGCGGCTGGGCGCGCGGTCCGGGTTGCCGACGGCCGATGAGGTCATGCAGTTCATGAAATCCCAGCCCCGGCCAAACGGGCAGGCCAATTAGAGCGGCCTGCTCTCATCGGTCGATGATCTAAAGCGTGTCAGTGTGTGCTGGAACCAGCCCGCGCCTCCGCCTCAGGCGGCGTTGCTCTAGACGCCGCCAACGCGCATCGCTAAGACCGGCGTATGGCGGCGCGACGCGGCATGCGGGCGCAGAATCGGAAGGGCGCGCGATGGCGGATACCCCTAATTCAACTGCAACGGCCGATGTCACCCATCAGGACATGGCGAATGCCATTCGCGCGTTGGCCATGGACGCGGTGCAGGCGGCCAATTCCGGACATCCCGGAATGCCGATGGGTATGGCCGATGTCGCAACTGTCCTGTTCCGCGACGTCTTGAGGTTTGATGCCAGCGCACCGAATTGGCCCAACCGCGATCGCTTCGTTCTCTCGGCCGGTCACGGCTCGATGCTGCTCTATGCGGTGCTTCACCTGACCGGCTATCCGGTCATGAGTTTGGATCAGATCAAGCGGTTCCGGCAGCTGGGCGCGGCGACCGCGGGGCATCCGGAGTTCGGCCATGCGGCCGGCATAGAAACCACCACCGGTCCGCTTGGCCAAGGGTTGGCCAACGCGGTGGGGATGGCGCTTGCCGAGCGGATCTGGAATGCCAGGTTGGGTGCGGACATCATCGACCACCACACCTATGTGGTGGCCGGCGACGGTTGCCTGATGGAGGGCATTTCGCACGAGGCGATTTCGCTGGCCGGCCACCTTGGATTAGGTCGCCTGGTGGTGCTGTTCGACGACAACGACATTTCGATCGACGGGCCGACCGGTCTTGCCACCTCCGATGACCAAATGGCACGGTTTGCCGCGGCCGGCTGGAATACCGTCAGCGTCGACGGGCACGATCCTGCAGCAGTTCTGGATGCGCTGACGATGGCACGGGCGGCGTCGCAGAAGCCGTGGTTGATCGCCTGCAAGACCATGATCGGGTACGGCGCGCCAACCAAGCAGGGCACCGCGGCGGTGCATGGTGCACCGTTGGGCCATGACGAGATCAGCGCAGCGCGTGAGCATTTGCACTGGCCGCACGTGCCGTTCACCATCCCGGACCAGATCCGAGCGGCCTGGGCCTCCGCCGGGGCCCGCTGCGCAACCGAGCGAGCGGCCTGGGAGCAACGTTTCCAAAAGCTCGAACCCGCGATCCGGGCTCAGTTCCAGGATCCGGCCGGCAGCGCCGCGACGGAGATCTCTGCGGCGATCCGGGCGGCCAAAGATGCGGCGGCGGCCGAGACCACCGCGCGGGCCACCCGGGTGTGGTCGGAGCGCACGTTGGAGCGGCTGCTTCCGGTTCTACCCGGCCTGATTGGTGGCTCTGCCGATCTCACCGGCTCCAACAACACCAAGGTCAAATCCCAGCCGGTAATCACCCAACACGACTACAGCGGCAGCTATATCCACTACGGTGTGCGCGAGCATGGGATGGCTGCGGTGATGAATGGGTTGGCGCTTTACGGTGGGCTCATCCCCTATGGCGGCACATTCTTGGTGTTCACCGACTATTGTCGTCCATCGATCAGGCTTGCCGCCTTGATGGGTCAGCGGGTGGTCTACGTGGCGACCCACGACTCCATCGGACTGGGTGAGGATGGGCCGACCCATCAGCCGGTAGAGCACTTGGCCGGCCTGCGCGCGATGCCGAACCTGAATGTGTTCCGACCCGCCGACGGCGTGGAGACGGCCGAGTGCTGGCAGTTGGCGGTGATGGAAGCAAACCGACCCTCGGTGTTGGCATTGACGCGGCAAGGCGTGCCCAATCTGCGTCGCGCTTGTGAAGACAACCGGTGCGCCCGTGGCGGATATGTGTTGCGCGAGGCGGACGGGCCTCGCGACGTGACGTTGATCGCGACCGGCTCCGAGGTCGGCCTGGCGGTGGACGCCGCCACGGCGCTGGGCCAACAGGGCATGGCGGTGGCAGTCGTGTCGCTGCCGTCGTTCGAGCTGTTTCGGCAACAACCGGCGGCCTACCAGCACGACGTATTGGGGACTGCGCCGAGGATCGCGCTTGAGGCCGGCGTCAAGCAGGGCTGGCACGAATGGCTGCGGCCGGCCGATGTGTTTGTCGGGCTGTCCGATTTCGGTGCGTCAGCTCCGGCGGCCCAGCTGTTCGAGCACTTTGGCCTGACGCCGGCGCGCGTCGCTGAGGTCGCGCGCAAGATCGTCAAGCGATGAGCCCGCCGGGCCAACCGGCAGCGACGGCGACCGCCGCCAGACCGGCGTAGGCGGCGATCTGGATCCCGCAGGCGGTGCGGTAAAGTCGCAGCGCCGCGCGGATATCAGACGCAGTGGCATTTGCGGACCCATCGCCGATCCAGCGTCCGGCGATCGCCGCCCCGCCATAACTGCGCGGTCCGGCTAGGCTGATGCCCAACGCCCCCGCCATGGCGGCTTCCGGCCAGCCGGCATTGGGCGAGCGATGATGCCCGGCGTCGCGCCATACGGTTGACATGGCGCCGCGAGCGGACGCGGTCGGTGTCAGGGCGGCGGCCACGATCAACCATAACGACGCCAAGCGGGCGGCCGGCCAATTGGCAACGTCGTCGAGCCGTGCGGCCGCCCAGCCGTACGCCGAGTACCGATCCGTACGATGTCCGATCATGCTGTCGGCGGTGTTGATCGCCTTGTAGACCGCCGCGCCGGGCAGGCCGGCCAGCGCCAGCCACAACGCTGGCGCCACGACGCCGTCACTGAAGCTTTCCGCCAAGCTTTCGATCGCCGCACGGCAGACGCCGGCCAGGTCCAGCCGATCGGTATCACGCCCGACGATCAGGGCCACCGCTTGCCGGCCTTCGGCGACACCGGAGCGCTCGAGGGCCTCAGCGACCGCAGCAACGTGCGCATCGAGGCTTCGCTGCGCCAACAGCGTGCTGGCCAATAGGGCTGTCAACAACAAGGCGGCGATGCCGCCGACGGCGGCTGTGTTGCCGGTCTGGTGCGCGAGCCAGGCCAGCGCGGTGCCGAGCCCGCTTGCGATCAGATAACTGAGCAGGGCAACGATGATCAGCAGACCCAGCAGTGTCACTGAGCCGACCAGCCGGCGCGTTGCATGGCGCTGTGCCGGTCGGTTCCAGCGGCGCTCTGCCCGATCGATGGCAGCGCCGATCCAGGTCACCGGATGACCCACCCATTGAAACAGGCGGGTGGGGTAGCCGAAGCCCGCTTCGAGCAGCAGGGAAAGGACGGTCAACCAGAACAACATGCCGCAGCAGGCTATCGCGTTTCAGTGGGAGCTGGAACCGTCCCGTTCCCCGCCGGGCCACCCGATGGGTCGGTGTTGTGGCAGGAAGGGCTGGGTGAGTGGGCCAGCAAAACGCCTCCGCCTCAGGCGGACATGATCCAGCACGGGTTGCCACAATCGCTCGGCCGCGCGCCGGGGAATATCGCCGACGTCGGTTCCGGTCGGCTCGCTGTGCTGCAGGTCGGCGGCCGCGTCTGATACCATGACCGTGGTCACTGCCGCCTTGACGGGCGCTCTGGCTCCACCGATCGTCATGGCCGGTGCAGATGGCATTGACCCGTTGCCGCGGCTGCTGGCGCGGGGCGGGGTAGGCCAGAGCATCATCCGACCCGATGGGATCGCGCTTGCGGTTCACGGGGCGGATAGAAACGTGCTCGACTCAACGTGTGCGCGCAGACCAAGGGCTTCGGTCGATCGCAGAAGCTGATCAGGTCCGAGGGGATGTTGCGCGCGTCTGAACTGCGGTGCTCTATCATGTCGCGCGGCGAGGTCAAACCGGTGATGCATGGCGGCGACCTGGACGCTGCCCAGCAGAATCATCCCAAAGCGCCACAGCCGTGGATCGATCTGTCGACCGGCGTCAACCCGCACGCCTATCCGTTGCCCGACATTGCGCCGCAGGCCTGGACGCGTCTGCCGCTCGCCTCCGACGCGTTGGCGTTGCGAACCAGTGCCGCTCGACGCTACGGAGCGGCCGATCCCACGATGGTGGTGGCCGCTCCGGGCACGCAGGCCCTGATCCAGATCATCCCGCGGTTGCTGCCGCCAAGCCGAGTGCGGATCCTTGGTCCGACCTATGGCGAGCATGCCCGGTGTTGGGCGATGGGTGGTCATCACGTGCAGGTGGTGGAGACGCTGGCCGCACTCCAGGACGATCAAACCAGCGTGGTGGTGGTCGTCAATCCCAATAATCCGACCGGCGCGCTCTTGCGTCGGCAGGACTTGCAGCGGTTGGCGGACCGGCTCAAGCGACGCGGTGGTCTGCTGGTGGTGGACGAAGCGTTCATCGATGCCGGCGATGGGCAAGCAAGTCTGGTGCCCAGCTTGCCGGCGGCCGCGCTGGTGCTGCGGTCGTTCGGCAAGATCTACGGACTGGCCGGCCTGCGACTCGGCTTTGCGATCGCAGATCGGTCCATTGCACAGGGTTTGGCCGACATGCTCGGTCCATGGTCGGTGCCTGGCCCCACGCTCGAGATCGCGCAAGTGGCGTTGGCGGACACCGATTGGCTACATGCGGCACGTACGCGGCTGCTCGACGATAGCGCCAGGCTCGATGCCTTGTTAACCGCTGCCGGCGGTGTGCCCGTCGGCGGTACGCCCCTGTTTCGGTTGGCGCGATTTGCCGAGGCGCGCACGCTGGCACATACCTTGGGTGAGCACGGTATCTTGGTGCGCGGCTTTACCGAGCGTGCCGATTGGCTGCGCTTCGGCCTGCCAGGGACAGCTGACGCCTGGCGCCGGTTACAGGTGGCGCTGGCCGCGACGCCCGGTGATGCCGCGCGCCGCCGCCCAGGCTGATACCATCGGCTTGTGATCGCCCCTAAAGTGGTGAGCAACCCGCTTTTCCTCGGGATCGTTCCAACGCCGAGGAAAAGCAGAAAGTTGGTCTCCACTTTAGCAGCGATCATCTTTGCGCCTTAAATCGGAACCGGCGCAATTGGAACCGGCGTTGCGGTTCCGATTTAAGGCGCGATGATCTAGGGGAGCGGACCGGTAAGGCACATCCGCTTTCGGCGGAACGGCTCTATGCTTTCGCCGCAGCGGTTGGCGGCGGCCGGCGGCGGCCACCGAATAGGCGTCTCAAGATCAGCATCACCAGCACCAAAGCGATCGCGCCGGCAATCAGCGCAATGGGATGCTTGTCCCAGATCAGATACGGGCTGACTTTGCCGTCGTACATCAGGGTCAGGTCCTTGCGCAGGCGATCAAGTTCAAAGCCCGTGTCATGCCGCAGCATCATGCTGACCGCGGCCAGTTGGTCGCGACTGGCCAAGATCGCATCGCGCACTCTGGGTACCGCCAACACCTGCATGCGCCCCGGATTGTTGGCAACGACCTGTAGGACGCGTTCGCGCGCCGGACGCTCCAGACCTTCAAGATAACGCGACAGTGTCTCCAGCTCACGTTCGGTCACGCCGCGCGCTAGACCGGTGAGGTCTTGATCGGCGAGCTCGAACAGGGTGTCGCGGGCGCCGCGATCGATACCGGCCAAGCGCACGATCGCAAGCTTGTCGTCGAGCCCCAGCAACCGCTCCAATGAGACACTGGTGAAATCGGTGGGCCGCGCCCGTTGATAGATGCCGTGCTCGATCACCTTGTGCAAGTTGTCGCCAGCAAGGGCCGCCCAGGCTAACCCCTGCTCCAGGGAGCGCGTCTGGCGCGCGATCAGCATGCCGCCGGCGGACATCTGGGTCACCGCCTGCGATAGTGTGCCGTCCCGTAGCCGGCGGTCGATCGCCGCCTCGCCTTCGCTCGGCAATAACAGCGCGACCACTTCGTCGAGCCGGGGTAAGTCGCTGGCATTGAGCGTGTCGACAAACGAGCGGAACTCCGCGTTCTTCTCGGTCAGTTCGAGAACCTTGGCATGGCCACGGCGGAACTCGTGCCAGATCGTGATGACGCTATCTGCGGTCGTGCTGGCAATCTCTTTGACGTGGGCGTTGATTTGTTCTGCGATGGCCGTGGCCAGCTCGTCTTTGACGAGATCCTTGGTGGCCTTCGACTTCATCTCAGTTGCGATGATGGGCAGAACCCCATTGCGCAGCTCCCAAAGGTCCTTGGCGATCAGGACGAGGCCGATGCCGCCCGCTACCACCGACACCAGCCGTCCAAGCACGGAGCCGACGAGGCGTTGGCCGACCCGGCGTGCAACGTTGGACAGCTGCCGCCGGATCGCCAGGATCACCACCCCGGCCAGGCCGCCGCTGCCCTGCTTTAGCACTGCGCCGGCGGAGACTGTGGCGGCGGCCTTGTCCGGGTCGACCTGAAATTCACGATCAGCCTCGATTGAAACCGCCCCGGCTACGGTCTCCCCGTAGCGGGGGCCGAGGAACGCCTTGAGGCAGGCCACGGCGGGGCCAGCGGCATCGCTGGCGGCGAGCTCGATAGTGCGTCCGACCTGCTTGGCAACGCCGACGGCAAGTTGCTCCATGGCCGCCTTGACGACGTCGGACCGGTAGACCCGCTCGGCAACGGCGACGGACAGCGCCTGTGCCTTGCCCTTGTCGAACAGCGACCGCCCCTTATCCCATAAACTGGTCTGGTTGCTGACCTCGCCGACGGCGATGTCGACGCGCCGGTCCAACAAGCCGCCAAAGTTCGAATCGCGCCACTCATCGTCGACCAACGCCCGGTAATCGACCTTGGCAAGGCCATCCTGCAGCGCGTGTGCCGTCAGCGATTCGATCGCGCGTCGGAACGTGCCGGCATCGCGGGACCGGCAGGCGTCGTAGGTTTCCCGCGTCAATTGTTGGGCCGCGATCGGCGCGAGGCTTCCCTGCAGCAGAAGTGCCACAGCTGCTGTGACCGATACGGCAAATCTCAATCGATGGAAGGCCACCGCGTGCACCAGTTGAACATATCTCAAGCCAATAAATTGCTCAGCGGTGCGTGCGCATGATCTGTGTGTGTGCGCAATCGGCCGCCGATAACTGAGCTTAGGATATACTCGATGACGATTGAGATAGAAGCGTGACACGGGATGCTTCGCTTTGCAAAATTTGGAAAAGCTATTGTGTTAAGAATGAACAATACTGTTGGTATCGACGCTTGGGTCCGACCCACACTGGGTGGTCTGGAAGTGCCGTAGCGGCCGGCGCGGCATGAGATCAGCACGTGAATCGGCGCGCTGGTCAATCATCGCCGCGCGCGCTCGGGGCGACGGGGTGCGGCGTTGTGTTCGTGCCGCGGATATTGCGTTTCTTATGCGGCATCTGCAACTTGGCCGGGCTCCGGACTGCCCGATAGCGCCGAAATGTGTTCCGAGGCCGCGTGTTAACCAAGTGAGCCACAACGACTTTTATGGTCGTCAACACAGGATAATGTGCATGCCTCTTTCTGGACTTGCGGTTGCGCGGATGCGGGGGAGTTCGACGCTAACAGCGGCAAAAGCCCCGATATGATAGCGAGGATCGGCCACCTGCAGCGGGCGTCGGTCCATGGTGATTTGCTGAGATGGTGATGCAACGGCGATTGAAACATTGTCGCGACGGGTTGTTGAGGCCGATGAGCACACGCTCTGATGGTCTGAAACGTGCAGGGTGAACGCTCAACGACACAGGGTTCATTAGGCCACTTGCTGCCACAGCAAGGAAATTGCAGGGGCTCTCACTCATCACTTTGTCATGGCGATCACGGCGCAAGCCGTGCGATAATTCTGCGTTGTCACGAGCTTATTCGTGTCCGGTATGACCGCTAATGAAGACGAGCGGGATAGCTTGCTCAATGAACGATAAATTGGTTGATCGTAGCACGTTCCATCGTGGCAGTCGGACTGGGCTGCTGTTGGTTCATGGTTTGGGTGGCACCCCGATTGAGCTTCGGTTCGTGGCTCAGGGTTTGGCCAGAGCTGGATACACCGTTTACTGTTGCCAGCTGGAGGGGCACGGCGGCAGCTTTAACGATTTGCGAAGATCAACCTGGCGGCAATGGTATGCCAGCGTCGTCGAGGCGCTCGACCGCTTGCGCGAAACCTGCGACGTGATCATCGCTGGTGGGTTGTCGACCGGGGCGCTCTTGGCGATGCATCTGGCCCACCAGCGCGGCCAAGACGTGGCTGGATTGCTGCTCTACGCACCGAGTTTGCGGCTCGATGGATGGGCTATGCCCTGGTACATGGACCTCTTGCATTTGGTTCGGCCGACGCCATTGCCGCTGGAGCTCAAGCTGTCCGATCGTCACCCTTACGGCTTCAAGGACGAGCGCATCCGTCGGTTGGTGCTGCAAAGCTTGATGAGCGGGGAGTCCGGTGAGGCCGGTATCGAAGGCACGCCACTCCGGACCTTCGCCCACTTCAACGCGCTTGCCTCCGTCGTTAAACGCGAACTGAGGGAGATCGAGACGCCGACGCTGATCTTGCATCCGCGTGAGGATGATGTGGCGAGCTTGTCCAACGCCCTGCTTATTCAACGAGATCTGTCCGGGCTGGTCGAGCTGGTGGTGCTGAACGATTGCTATCACATGATCACGATGGACCGGCAACGGCACATCGTCGTGGATCGCACGGTTGGATTCGTGGAGCGGATGGAGGCCCGTTACGTTGACGTCGGCCGGGGGCCGATCAGACTGCATCGACGGCGCGGCGAGAATTGAACGATCTGGTCGGTGCATGTCAGTGGCCGCGCCTCAGCACGCTGGGGCACGATGATCGCTCTTCAAGTGTCGAGTAACGTTCTGCTTTTCACCGGGATCGTTCCGAGGCCGATGACAAGCAGTTGCTCTAACGCCGCTACGTGACCGGTTGGCCTGCAGCGCAATGCAGCTCGATCTGGTCATGCGCGCTTGGTCCCGGTGGATTGTCGCCCGCCGGTCGGGTTACGGCGCCGCCCTCGCGCCAGCGCGCAGAGCAAGGGCGGTCTGACGGCGGTGGTGTGTGGAACCGGGTTGGACTGTCCGAGCGGCAACGGATGTGGCGAATGGCGTGCGGGGCGACCTCGGTTGCATCATGGCTTGCTCGGACCAACGGGCGGCCGGTAAGAGCTTGTCAAGCGGGGACACAATCGGTCTATGATGAGGGTTCCGACCCCGTCTGACCAGCCAGTTGGAAACAGGTGCCGCCAAACGTGCCATCGCAAACGCGGCAGCTGACGCGTGCCATGGCAGAGGTATCGAAATTCGGCGTTGAGATCGCCGACATCAAAGTCGACGGCGGGAGCCTCGGGTTCCTCCTCATTCATCGCTTAGGCGGCACGCCGTCCGATCTGGGCTATATTGCGCACGGCTTAGCTCGGGCCGGCCATAGTGTGCGCTGCCCGCTGCTTTACGGCCACGGTGGCTCCCCCTCGCTGCTGGGGGCAACGACTTGGTCCGATTGGTATGGGACGGTGCTTCGGGCCCATGCAGACTTGGTGCGTCGGTGCGACATGATCGTGATCGGCGGGCTGGGCGTTGGTGCGCTGCTTGCCTTGAACCTGGCGGCAGATCACGGCGATACCGTGCATGGATTGACGTTGTTTGCGCCGACGTTTTGGCCGAACGGCTGGGCCATGCCATGGTATGGAAAGGTGCTGCGGCATATCGGCAGCAAGCGGCTGGCCAATTTGTTTCGGCTCGACGAGCGACCACCGTTTGGTCTCAAGGACGAAGACTTGCGACAACAGGTGCTGGAGCGGCGGCTGGCCGAAGGCCGGTCTCTGGACGACGTCAACGGACGGTTTGGCGGGACTCTGCTCGAGGTGAAATGGCTCGCCGATCAGGTGACACCGCGGCTCGGGGAGGTTGCACAGCCCTGCCTCGTCTTCCACCCGCGCTTCGATGATCGCAGCCAGTTGGGCGCCAGCGAACTGCTGCAATTACGGCTCGGCGGCATCGTCGATCTGGTGGTACTGGAGGACAGCTACCATCTGGTGACCTTGGATCGCCAACGCGACCTCGTTTTGCAGCGCGTTGTGGCGTTCGGTGGTGCTTTGCCACACATCATTCGGCAAAGCCGATCGCCGACCTCCTTGCGCGACGCTCAACTCGATTTGCCGGAATGAACCGCCGTCCTGTTCCACCGACGCCGACCATCGGTCGTCATCGTAGGGCACGCGTCAGGCTGATGGCGCCGGCGATCATCGATCGCGGCGCGGCTTCGGCGCCGAGATCATGTCGCCTTGGCCGGCTTCGCCTTGCCGGCCTGTTCGCCCAGCCGTTCCACCCGATGGCATGATGTAGTTGGTGGATGGGTGGGGAGCTGCTGCGGGACGCTCATACGCGAAGCGCCCTAGATCATCGCGCCTTAAATCGGAACCGCAAAGCCGGTTCCGATTTTAGGCGCAAAGATGATCGCTCTTAAAGTGTAGAGCAACTTTCTGCCTTTAATCGGGATCGTTCCGATTCCGATTAAAGGCAGGTTGCTCTAGGGTGGGTCCAAGCGCTCAACCGGGAATTTGGCAGCGTGGCAAATTTTCTGGGGCGCGCCGCCAATAAAGCGTCTTGCTGAGAAACTTGACCCCGAGATAGCCGGTGACTTGCAGCACGTCTGCGGACCGCAGCCTCAGCTCGACATCGTACCGCTTGCCGACCTTGGGGTCGTAAATCCACCCGTTGTCCCAACTTCCGCTCTGCTGGGGTCGCAAGTTTCCGATCACAGGCAGCCCGCAGATCGGCCGCGTACGCCGGCGCGGCTCTGGATTGTAACCATCTCGCAGCGGCCGGCCATACCGGTCATTGGGGGAGCGCAACCACGCGATGCGGCCGCACAAGCTTCTGCCACAGGGCAGAATCTCTACGGCCCCCTTGCCGGTATCGTCGAACCAGACCCCCACATAACCGGCCGCCCGCTGGTTCGCCGCATCGTTGCTTGCACCTTGGGCCAACGCTCCTACGGGCGTGAGAAGCAACATCGCCAACAGCGACACCCGCCGTCGGCGCAGCAGCCGAACGTGGCCTGTGGCTGCCGGCTGGATGGGGGGCGAACAGACCATGAACCTGAGCATACGGATTTCTCCTTACTTAGGACGTCCGATGGGCCGATAGCAAGCCCGACCGGCAGGCTATCGGTGCGCTGTCATCCCGCTTGACCTGTGCTTAATCTGGGAAAGCTGTAAATGGGGTAAGCATGTGGCGAAACATATCGCTGCTCGCTCCTACTGCAAGGTGGTCAGACCCACATCGACGTCTTATATAGAGGCGCGGAGGCTAGCGGCGCGATCCCATCCAATCGGGCGCGCCGGGGGACTTCGTTTGGGCGCGGGCGTTGGCCGGCAGCGACGATGCTCGGTGCAGGTGCTGCGATGCCGCTGCTGGAGCGGTGCGAGCGATCGCTCGGGCCGAACCGTTCGGCAGCGGAGAGCGCGGGCAGGTGGTGAACATGAGCCGCCATCGACATCAACGCCGGCAGCAACAGAATGATTATGAACTTCGATCGTCTAAGCTGCTGTAATCGTGTAACCTAATGTTTTGACAGTTCTGACCAGCCGGCAGATTTGGGTGGTTGAGCAGCTGGGTCGCAGAGAACGTTCTGCAAGCCTGATCCAACACCCGGGATGGGGCGGGCCGGTTGATAAGCATTCATTCAGTAACCGCAACAATGGTGTTGACGTAGCCGATGATCCTGACCCTGGCCATTCGCAACCTGTTTCACGACCGTGTCCGCCTGGCGGTGACGCTGGTCGGTATCCTGTTCTCGGTTGTGCTCGTGGCCGTGCAATTGGGCTTGTATTTCGGCGCCCGAAAAATGATCGTCGGGATGGTCGACAACGCAAACGGTGAATTATGGGTCACCGCGTACGGGGCCAAGAGCTTCGAAGAGGGCGGCATTCGGCTCACGCCGTCTGACCGGCATGCGGCGCTGGTGGTGCCTGGCGTCACCGCGGCGGTCCCGATCATCGCCAGTTTTGGTGAGTGGCGCAAACCCGCTGGCGGATCGACCATCTCCATCCTGGTCGGTACCAATGCGCAGGACGATGGGCTCAAGGCATGGAATCTAACGGTCGGCAATCAGCGCACCATCGAGGCGCCCGATGGCGTCGCTGTCGACCGGTCGTATCTTCGGGACTTAGGCATCGACAGGTTGGGCCAATTGGCGCAGCTTGAGCGGGGGCGGGTGCGGGTTACCGCTATCACCGAAGGTATCCGCTCGTTCACCATGGCACCATACGTGTTCACCACGCTCAACCGGGCGCGCTCGCTGCTCGGCATTCCGGGTGAAAACTTTTCATACCTTCTGATCCAGACTGAACCCGGAGTCGACCTGCAGCGCGTCCGCTCCGACCTGCAGGCAAGATTGCCGGACCATGAGGTGTTGACCAAAGCGGAATTCCGTAATCGCAACTTGGCGCAATGGCTTTATTCTACCGGAGCGGGCGTCGCATTGATCGGTGGCGCGCTGCTGGGATTGTTGGTTGGAACCGTGATTGTGGCCCAGACCCTTTATTCAAGTACCAAGGATCACCTTACTGAGTTTGCCACGCTGAGGGCGCTCGGGTCCTCGGCTGGATACATCCACCGTGTGATCTTAACGCAGGCTGCGTTGAGCGCCGTGATCGGTTATGCGTTAGGCATGGCAATTTCACTGGTCATCACCATGTTCAGCGAGGCTACGGCTTTGCCGATCGCCATGTCGCCGTGGCTGGCCGCGGCACTGTTTGTCGTCACGATTGGCATGTGTGCCGTTTCGGCCATTTCCGCGATCGTCAAGGTCACCAAGATCGATCCAGCCATGGTGTTCAGCCGATGAGCCAAGCAGCCGTTCTCGAGGCGCGGAAGATCGTTAAGGAGCTTGGCCAAGGCGCTGGCAAAGTGCGGGCGTTGAAGGGCGTCGATCTCACGCTGCATGCCGGTGAACTAACGCTTTTGATGGGGCCATCCGGCAGCGGCAAGACCACTTTGTTGTCAGTGCTGGGTTGTATCCTGACGCCCACGTCGGGGTCGGTGACGATCGCCGATCAACGGGTGGACGGTCTACCGCCGGAGGAGCTGGCCGCGATCAGGCGCAAGTACGTCGGCTTTATCTTCCAATCCTACAATCTGTTTCCGACGCTGACGGCCATGGAGAACGTGCGTTTGGCCTTGGACGTGCGTGGGTTTGGGACAAAGCAGACCTATATCAAGGCGGAAACGGCGTTGCGCGAGGTCGGTCTCGGCCATCGGCTCAACAGCTATCCGGGCAATATGTCGGGCGGTGAACAGCAGCGGGTGGCGGTCGCGCGGGCGCTGGCCGGCGAGCCTGCCGTTATGCTCGCCGATGAGCCCACCGCCGCGCTCGACAGTGAAAATGGCCACGCGGTTATGGCGCTGTTGTCGCGCATCGCGCGTGACAAGGGCCGAGCTGTGTTGGCGGTTACCCACGATCCGCGAACCCATGCTTACGCCGATCGCATCGTTCGCATTGAGGACGGCTTGATCACCGGGGAAGAGCGGCAGGTTGAATCGCGCAAGAACGTAACTCGCTACGATCGAACAAAAAGGCGCAAAGCGCATGGCTAAGTTGAACTCAACGTTTGCCGCGCTTGTCGTGGCTGCGGTCGCTGCCGGCGGCATCGCGTTCGCCGTGGAGCATTGGCGCAACCTCCGTCTGGCGCAGGGGGCAAGTGCCTCGAAAACCGCGACCCTGTCGACCGCCGCTCCGACGCCGGAAATTGTGCTCGGAGCGGGCAAGACCCAATGGAGCGCCTCGGCGCCGGGACGGGTTGAGCCGCAGGACGGGTTGGTTCGGATTGGGGCGCAGGCGCCGGGCAAGGTCACCCAAGTCTTGGTGGAAATGAACGACAGCGTGCAAGCCGGCGACCTGTTGGCGATGCTGGATGACGATGATGCGCTCGCCCGGGTCGAGGCCGGTGTGGCGGAGGCCGCCGTCCGCCACCGCGAGCGCGATGAGGAGGAGGCAAAGGGGCTTGCCGCGAAGCGCCGCCAGGCCGAAGACGATGCCTATCAGGCCGAGCGTGCGCGGTTCACAGCCCGTATGCAGCTCGATCAGCTGCAGTTGCTCGCCGCAAAGGGCGCGCGACAGGATGCCGAGATCAAGGCTGCGCGCGACGCGCTGAACAGCGCGGAAGAGCGGGTGGTGAAACGCAAAGCGGCGTTGAATAAGCTGCAGAGCGATCCTCAGATGCCGTTGCCTTCGCGGATGGAATCCTCGCTGGCGTTGGCCCGCGCCGAGTTGGCGGTGGCCGAGGCCGGCATGCATCGGACCCGCATCCGCGCGCCCAGCGATGGTACCATCCTCAAAGCCGACACGCATAAGGGCGAAACGGTCACGCCATCGCCGGAGAACGTGCTGTTTGTGGTCGGTGATCTTTCCGCCTTGCGCATTCGGGCCGAGATCGAAGAACGGGACATCGGCAAAATTCGCGTCGGACAGAAGGTGTTGGCGCGTACCGACGCGTTTCCTGGTGAAACGTTTACCGGCAAGGTCGACAAGGTCGCCCGTGCCCTCGGGCCGCCGCAGATCCCCAACAAGGGTCGCGTGCGGCTGGCCGATCGTGAGGTGCTGCAAGTCCTGATCAATTTGGACGCCCGCACAACGCTGCTGCCAGGCATGCGGGTGGATGTGTTTTTCCAACCGGACAAGGTTGGCGCCAACGCCACCGAAGCGGTCAAGACCAACTGATCCGCCCAGGGCAACCCGCTTTTCATCGGAACTGGAACGATCCCGATTAAAGGCGCGATGATCTAGCCTGTGCGCTCACGGTTTTGAGTGCTGTGCCTGATGCTGCGCGACCAACGCGGCGGTGGCGGTGTAGTCAACCTTGCCGGTCGCCAGCAGCGGGATCCGTTCGACCGTCATGATGACGCGCGGTACGCAAAGCTCGGAGAGGCCTTCGTGCTGGGCGAAGCGGAGGAAAACCGTTCGATCGGCGTCGGCTTTGTCGGTGATGAGCAGCAACTGCTCGCCTTTACGTGGATCCGGTTGACCGAGCACAGCATGGTGATTGTCCGGCCATAGGGCGTAAGCAACGTTCTCAACCGCCGCCAGCGATATCATCTCGCCGCCGACCTTTGCGAAGCGCTTGGCGCGACCCAGAATGGTGACGAAGCGATCGGTGTCCACTTTCACGATGTCGCCGGTGTCGTGCCAACCTCCCTGGGGCGGGACGACGACACCGGGCTCGTTGGCATAAAGGTAGCCGACCATGATGTTCGCGCCTCGCACTTTCAGCCGACCGCCTTCAGCGATGCCCTCCACCGGCTCCACCTCGTAGTCGATACCTGGTAGCAACGAGCCAACGGTGCCGGGGCGGTTGGTTTCCGGCAGATTGTAGGCCACCACCGGCGAGCATTCGGTGGCGCCATAGCCTTCCAGCAGCACCGTCCCGGAGGCGTCCCATAAGTCGCGTGTGTTGTCCTTGACGCGCTCGGCCCCGGCGACAACAAACCTAACGCTGTCCAAATCCCCAGGCTCGGCAGCGCGTGCGTAGCCTTGCAGAAAGGTATCGGTTGCCACCAGCATGGTCGCATGCGTGTCGCGCACCAGCTTGGGGATCTGTCGGTAATGCAGGGGGCTCGGGTAGAGCACGGCTTTCAGCCCGTTGAGCAGCGGCATCAGCATGCCCGCTGTCAATCCGTAGGAGTGGAACATCGGCAACGGATTGAAGACGATGTCGCGCTGGCTCAAAACGCCGGTGGCATGCAGAAAGATTTGATGCGCATTGGCGACGAGGTTGCGATTTGAGAGCACCACGCCCTTGGGTTCCCCCTCCGTCCCGGATGTAAACAAGATGATGGCTGGCGCTGACGGGGCTACGGCATGGCGGCGGTGCCAGGCGCCGGCGACCTGACTTCGCAACAGACCGATGGCCTTGTCGCGCACCGTGACGGCCTTGCGCACGTCTTCCAGATAGACGATCTCGGTGGGCCGCCCGGGTTGCACCTCGACGCGGGCGATGGCCGACAACAAATCCTGCAGCTTGCCTTGTTCGATGAAGCGGCGCGAGGTGATGACCTTGGAGATGACGGCGGTGCGGACGGCGGAAGCAACGTTGCGCGAGCCTGCGCTGAAATTCAGCAGCGCCGTCACGCGCCCGAACGCGTTCAATCCAAACACGGTGACGATCAGGGCATTGACGTTGGGTAACAGCACGCCAATGGTTTCGGCGGGCCGTGTGTTCGCGGCCAGCTTGTCGCCCAGCACCAGGCTGGCCAGGATCAGTCGCCGGTAGCTGAGCGCTGCCGGCTCGGCGTCCTGTAAGATCACCTTATCTTTGCCATAGGCGCGGGCGGCAGCCAGCAACGCCGCGAACAACGTGGTTTCAGCCGATCGAGGATCGAATGTCGGCATGGTCTGTCTCGATTCACTGCGAAACAGTCTGGCTCTCGCACGGCCAACGGCCTGACCGATGAACGCTTTCCGGGCTGATGGGCGCGCCAGCTGGTGGGGCGCGGCAACCGGCTCGGGTTCGTCAAGCGGTGCGCGACAACCAGACCTGCAATCTGGTTTCACAGCATGCCTTGCCAGCGACGGCGACGCAAATCTCACGGCATTTCAGTGTGTAGTGGAACCGTCCCGGTTCCAGTCAGCCAACCAATGACATGATGTTGAGGGTGGGCTGCCGGGGGGAGCAGGCCGGCACGGCTGATCCGCCTCAGGCGGACATGATCTGATGGCGCGGGCAAATAGGCGATGACGAGCCCCGCGCGAATCATCGAAGGACAAGGTATGAAGGCGCCATGATACCGATCACGACGATGGCTCGGCGCAACGTCGCCGTATTTGGCCTTGGCGGCTCTGGACGGGCCACCGCCGAGGCGCTGTGCCGTGGTGGTGCCAGGGTCGCTGGCTGGGACGATCAACCGGCCGCACGTGCGGCTGCAGAACGGGCCGGTGTGGAACTGGTCGATTTGGAAAAGTTGGATGACTGGCGGATGTTCTCCGCGTTGGTCCTGGCGCCCGGGGTGCCGCTGACACATCCCGAGCCGCATTGGGCGGTCAATAAGGCCCAAACGGCCAAGGTCCCGGTTATCGGCGATGTGGAGCTGTTTTGCCGTGAGCGGACGCGGCGCGCCCCGGGATGCCCGTTCATCGCGATCACGGGAACCAACGGGAAGTCGACGACTGCCGCGCTGCTGGCCCATCTGTTGCGGTGCGACCATCGGGACGTACAACTGGGTGGCAACATCGGGACGCCGATTCTCGCGTTGGAGCCGCTTAGACCCGGCCGCTTCTACGTCATCGAGCTGTCGTCCTACCAAATCGATCTCACCCCTTCGTTGGCGCCGACCGTCGGTGTTCTTCTCAATATCACGCCGGATCATCTGGACAGGCACGGAACGATCGAGAACTACGCGGCCATCAAGGAGCAGCTGGTGGCGGCAGCCGATCAGCCCTGCATCGGGGTCGACGACGACTACACCCGGGCCGCCGCCGCCCGAATCCGGCAACACCGCTTCGTTCATGCTTTCAGCACGGCGGTCGACCTTGCCGAGGGCTATCACCCGGTCGATGGCCGGCTTTGCTACGATGCTCAGGATATGCATGAGGTGCTGGTCGATACGGCGAGCATGCGGACGCTGCGCGGTAGCCACAACGTGCAAAACGCTTTAGCGGCTTTGGCAGCTTTGGGAGCACTCGGCGGCAAGCTCGCGCCGGCGCGTTGGAACCCGTTTATGAAGAGCGACCCCAGTTTGCGGCGTCGCTTGTTTGAAAGCGAGGATGACTATGCAACGCGCCAGTCGTTGCCGCGCGGCCGTTATCTTGCCGATCCGGCGATAGCGCAACGGCGACGTCAGGCGTTGCAGGCCGCGTTCGACAGCTTTCCCGGACTGCCGCATCGCCTGGAGGAGGTTGGTAGGCTCGGCAAGGTCGTGTTCGTCAATGACAGCAAGGCGACCAATGCCGATTCTGCCCAGATGGCGCTCGCGTGCTGGCCGGGCGGCATATTCTGGATCGTCGGCGGTCGGGCGAAGGCCGGCGGCATCGAGCAGCTGAACGCGGAGTTTGATCGGGTGGTGAAGGCCTACCTGATCGGAGAGTCGAGTGTCGATTTCGCAACAGCGCTCGACGGCCGGGTGGCCTATGAGCACGCCGGAAGCTTGCAGGCGGCGGTGACTGCGGCGGCCCGCGATGCCGCGGCGAGTACGGCGGAAGAGCCGGTCGTGTTGCTGTCGCCGGCCTGTGCCTCGTTCGATCAGTACCCGAATTTTGAAGTGCGGGGCGATGCCTTTCGTGCGGCCGTGTCGGCACTCGATGGCGTCACGATGAGAGCACGGGGTGACTGATGCGGATTTCGAGGGCCGATCGCAGCATCGTTGCCGGCTGGTGGTTTACCTTCGATCGGGTGTTGCTGGTCGCGCTGTTGGCTTTGGTGGCGATCGGGATCGTGCTGTCGTTGGCCGCCAGTCCGGCGGCGGCCGTGCGCAAAGGGCTGCCCGCGTTCTATTTCGCGCAGCGCCATATCGGGTTCGCGTGCATCGGCGTGTTGGTGATGATCGCCGTCTCGATGCTGACACCGCGTCTCGTTAGGCGGCTTGCGCTGATCATGTTCTTGGCGTCGATCGCAGCCATGATCTTCGTGCTCTATACCGGCGACGAGATCAACGGAGCGCGCCGCTGGCTGCGGTTTGCCGGCGTGTCGCTGCAACCTTCGGAGTTCGCCAAGCCCGCGTTCGCCGTGATCGCGGCGTGGGCCTTTGCCGAAAGCGAGCTCAGAAAAGATATGCCCGGTCTGCAATTGGCGATTGCGAGCTATCTCGTGCTGGCGACGCTGCTGGTGTTGCAGCCCGACATCGGCCAGACGATGCTGATCACCGCCGTGTTCGCCATGTTGTTGTTCGCTTCGCGATGCTCGATCATTTGGGGCGTGGTGCTGGCCGGGCTGGCGGCGGCAGGATCGGTGCTGGTTTACCTGACCTTCCCGCACGTCCGCGATCGCATGGCGCTGTTCATGTCACCGGTGGCCGACGATAACTCGCAGCTCGACCGCGCGTTCAAATCGTTCGCCGAGGGCGGCTTTTTCGGCCGTGGGCCAGGCGAAGGCACGATCAAGACGGTGTTGCCCGATGCCCATACGGATTTCATCTTTGCCGTGGTCGCGGAAGAGTACGGTGGGATTGCTTGCCTTGCGATAGTGGCCCTGTTCGCCATCGTCGTGCTGCGACCCTTGCTGCGCGCCATCCACGAGGCAGACCCCTTCATCCGCCATGGCATCACCGCGCTGGCGGCCATGGTCGGCCTACAAGCATTGATCAACATGGCGGTCAACGTTGGGCTGGTCCCAGCCAAGGGTCTGACGCTGCCGTTCATTTCCGCCGGAGGCTCGTCAACGTTGGCGATGTCGATCGGCTGCGGCATGTTGCTGGCTCTGTCGCGACATCGACCCAATCCGACCCGCATCAAATTGCCAGGATCGCGGGGCAAGCTGTCCCAGATCCAACCGCTTGAGACGGGGTCCACTTGAACAAATCCTTGGTCATGTTGTCGGCGGGGGGCACCGGCGGTCACCTGTTTCCGGCCTTCGCGCTGGCGGAGGAGCTGGGTCGGCGCGGCTTGGCGGTCGAGCTGATGACCGATCGCCGTGGCGATCGGTACGGCACCGGTTTTCCAGCCCGTGCGATCCATGCGATCCCCGCGGCGACGTTGACCAGCCGCTCGCCGTTGGCGATCGCCAACACCGCATGGACGCTTGCGCGTGGCCTGCGCCAAGCCTTTGTGCTGTTGGGACGCCGGCACCCGGCCGTGGTCGTCGGCTTTGGCGGCTATCCCACGTTCGCACCGATGTTGGCGGCGCGCTTGCGCGGCATCCCGACGGTTTTGCACGAGCAGAACGCTGTATTGGGCCGCGCCAACCGCTGGTTGGCCAAGCGCGTGGACCAGATCGCGACCTCGTTTGCGAAGGTTCGCCTCATCGACGGCGCGCTCGCCGGCAAGACCCGCTTTACCGGCAACCCGGTGCGCCGGTTGGTGCTCGACTGCGCAAACCGGCGCTACCAACCGCCGACGGCGGACGGACCGGTTGCAGTGTTGGTGTTCGGCGGCAGTCAAGGCGCCAGGTTTTTCGCCGACACCGTACCGCCCGCCTTGGCTCAGTTACCCACCGCCATTCGCGCGCGGCTCAGCATCGTCCAACAGGCGCGTGAGGAGGATCTTGAGCGAACCCGCTTAGCTTTTGGTGATGCCGGTATCACGGCCACAGTAGAGACTTTTTTTGCTGATTTGCCGAGACGCATGGCCGATGCGCATCTCATCATCGGTCGGGCGGGTGCATCGACCGTTGCCGAGCTCGCCGTGATCGGCAGGCCGTCGATCCTGGTCCCACTGCCGCACGCCCTCGACAACGATCAGTTGAGGAATGCAGCCAGTGTTGCAGAATCGGGAGGGGCTTGGTGTATCGAGCAAAAGGACCTTGATCCGGGCCGGCTTGCCGTCGAGATCGAACGGCTGGTTGGTCGCCCCGATCGCCTCGAGGCGGCCGCGGCCGCGGTGAAGGCGCAAGGCCGACCGGACGCGGTTGAGCGGCTCGCCGATCTTGTTGAGGAGCTGCGGGCAAAGGCATGAGCTGAGGGGGGACAACGTGCCGGGCAGGGGCTGGCCCGGACAGGCGCGCTAGATCATCGTGCCTGAAGTGGTGAGCAACTTGCTGCGGTTCATCGGGATCGTTCCGTTTCCGATGGACAGCGGGTTGCTCCAAAGCATCAGCCGACCACACCCGGCCGCAGATCTCGGTCACGGGTCGGCTCAAGATGCCGTAGACAAACGGCTTCAGCGGGCCCACTCAACCCGTTGAACGCTGCAGGTGATCGCGCCTGTGTGAACCTTGCTGCTGAGTGGACCCTGCTGCATCGCTAACACCTAATTATTTGGTTGGTACAACATCAAACAGAGGCGAGGGAAATACTAGCAATGGAACTGCCTCGCGAGCTTGGAACGTTCCACATCTTGGGCATCGGTGGCATCGGCATGAGCGCGATTGCCGAGATTTTGCACGCCAAAGGCTACACGGTGCAGGGGAGCGATCAGAAGGACAGTCCCAACGTACGACGGCTGCGGGCCAAGGGCATGCGGGTTTATGTCGGGCACGATCCGATCAATCTGGTGGGCGCCCGCTACGTCGTGATTTCAAGTGCCATCAAAAACGGCAACCCGGAATTGGAGGCGGCGCGGGCCAAGGGGCTGCCGATCGTCCGCCGTGCCGAGATGCTGGCGGAGTTGATGCGCCTATATGCGACCGTCTCGGTCACCGGCACGCATGGCAAGACCACAACGTCGTCTTTGATCGCCCACGTGTTCCAGTATGCCGGTCTCGATCCGACCGTGATCACCGGCGGCATCATCAACGACTGGGGTTCAAACGCGCGGCTGGGCGCGGGGCCGTGGATGATCGTGGAAGCTGATGAATCCGACGGCACCTTTGTCCGGATTCCCAGCCAGATCGGCATTGTGACCAACATCGACCCTGAGCATCTCGACTATTTCCAGACGGTCGAGAACATGCACCATCAGTTCGCCGCCTTCCTGCAGAACATCCCGTTCTACGGTTTGGCGGTCGCCTGCATCGACCATCCGGTCGTTCAAACCATGATCGATCGGCTGACGCTGCGGCACGACGGTCGGCGCTTGGTCACCTATGGCACCACGGCAGGCGCGGACATGGTGCTCAACGCCATCCGGATCGATGGGCACACCATGGCGTTCGACGCCACGCTTGGCGCGCGCGTTGGTGGCGGCGCCCGGCAGCTGTCCAACTGGTCACTCCCCATCCTCGGTCGGCACAACGCGCTCAACGCCCTGGCGGCGATTGCAGTGGCGGCCGAGGCCGGCATCCCCGACACGACCATAAAGCAGGCGCTGACCGGCTTCGCCGGCGTCAAGCGGCGGCTGCAGCACACCGGACGTTGGAATGGCGTCGATATTTATGATGATTACGGACACCACCCGGTGGAGATCGCAGCCGTCCTGGAGGCGCTGCGCCCGGGCACCAAAGGGCGCGTGTTCGCCGTGATCGAGCCGCATCGCTATTCTCGGATCCAAAGCCTGTTTGGAGAATTTTGTGCCAGCGTGGCCGCCGCTGACGCCGTCATCGTCGGACCGCTTTACTCTGCCGGAGAGCCGCCGATCGAAGGGATTTCCAGCCAAGCGCTGGTCGAGGGAATGCGCGAGCGCGGTCATCGGCAGGTGACGGCGGTTGAGCGCGAGCAGGATGTCGCACCGCTGATCCGACGTTACGCGCGCGCCGGTGACATCGTGGTCTATCTCGGTGCCGGCAAGTCCACCGAGTGGGCACAGGCGCTGCAGGGCGAGCTTGGGGAAGAGCCGCGCTTGGCCGAGGAAATCGGCTGATGTTCGAAGATATCGCCCCACAGCTCAAAGCTGCCCTGCCGGCGCTTGAAGGCCGGCTGACGGCCAACCAACGGCTGGCCGACGTCACCTGGTTTCGGGTCGGTGGTCCGGCGCAAGTCTTGTTCACGCCGGCGCACGAGGCGGATCTCGCCTATTTTCTTGCCAACGTGCCGCAGACCTTGCCGCTCATGGTGCTCGGTCTGGGCTCGAACCTGCTGGTGCGCGACGGGGGCGTGCCGGGAATCGTGGTGCGGCTGGGGCGCGGGTTCTCCGACGTCAAGGTGGAGCCGGGGTATCGGATTCGCGCCGGCGCGGCCGTCCCGGACGCACGCCTGGCGCGCGTCGCAGCCGATGCCGGCATCGATGGGTTGGCCTTTTATCGTGGCATCCCCGGCTCGATCGGCGGCGCGCTGCGGATGAACGGCGGCGCCCACGGGCGTGAGACTAAGGACGCTCTGGTCGCCGCCCGCGCGGTTGACCGCGGCGGACAGCTGCATGAGCTAAGCCTGGCCGACATGGGGTTCAGCTATCGGCACAGCGGCGTGTCATCGGCATGGATCTTCACCGAGGCGCTGTATCAGGGGACGGCAGGCGAACCGGCTGAGATCCGGCGCAACATGGAAGCGGTGGCGCAGTACCGCGAAGACCATCAGCCGATCCGCGAGCGCACAGGCGGCTCGACCTTCAAGAACCCGCCGGGGCATAGCGCCTGGCAGTTGATCGATCAGGCAGGCTGTCGCGGATTGCGGATCGGTGGGGCGCAGGTGTCCGAACTGCATTGCAACTTTCTGATCAACGACGGGACGGCGACGGCGGAAGATATCGAGCGCTTGGGTGAGGTCGTTCGCGCCCGAGTGCGGGACACGAGCGGCATCACCCTACAATGGGAGATCATCCGCGTCGGCCGCGCGCACGAGGGACATGCGGTCGGCGAAGCCTTAGCAGAGCAGGTGGTGGTATGACCGCGCGTCGGGCCGAGCGGAGATTTGGCCATGTTGCCGTCGTTATGGGCGGTTGGTCGGCAGAGCGCGAGGTCAGTCTGAGCTCCGGTGCGGCCTGCGCAAACGCTCTAGAACAGGCCGGCTATCGGGTTACGCGGGTCGATGCGGAGCGCGGTCTGGCCCAACAACTCGCCGCCATCCAGCCTGACGCCTGCTTCAACGCACTGCACGGGCGTTGGGGCGAGGACGGCTGCGTGCAGGGGATCTTCGAATGTCTTGGCATCCCTTACACGCATTCCGGCGTGTTGGCCTCGGCGCTGGCCATGCACAAGCCGTTGGCCAAGACCGTGTTGCGAACGGCGGGGGTCCCGGTGGCGGACGATCTTATTGTCGACATCGAAGCAGCGGCGCAGCGCCACGCGATGGACCCGCCCTATGTGGCCAAGCCGATCGCGGAAGGCTCCAGCGTCGGCGTTGTGATCGTGCCGACCGGGGCCGAGCGGCCGCCGGCAGCGATTCGAAACATCCAGACGCCCGACAACAAAATCATGATCGAGCGCTATGTCGCCGGCCGCGAGTTAACCTGCGGGGTGATTGCGGACCAGGCCACGGCGGTGATCGATATCGTTCACAACCAGAAGCTCAGTTTCTACGATTATGAGGCCAAATACGCGCCCGGTGGATCCGAGCACATTTTGCCGGCGCAAATTCCAGCGGACCTGACGGCCCGCGTACAACAGTGTACGCTTCTCGCCCATCGCGTCCTGGGCTGTCGCGGTGTGTCTCGCGCTGACTTCCGGTATGACGATACCAACCCTGGGGTCGGCGCGCTCGTCTGTTTGGAGGTCAATACGCAACCGGGCATGACGGGAACGTCGCTGGTGCCGGAGCTGGCCGAACATGCTGGCATCAGCTTCCAAGACCTGGTTCGGTGGATCGTGGAGGATGCCTCCATCGATCGATGATCCCATGATTGTGTTCCGTAACAATCGGTTGAATGCGGCGGCGGCGTTTACGAAGCGTTAACGCCAAGGTCGCATTTGTTTCAAATGGGGCCACCAAACAAGCGCCGGTCAACCAGCGGCTCCGGACCCACACGATAAAATGGACGCAGCTCACAAACATCTTGCCGAGCGCGCACAGCTGGCAGCGGTAGCCCATGGGCAGTTGTCGCACCAGGGTGTGAGGGCGAGGCGGTGGCATCAGCGGCGGCATCGCAAGGGCCGCGCCGCCACGCGGGCGGCGCCCGGTGGGTGGTGGGTCGCACGGCTGAGTATTGCGATCGGGCTACTGGTCGCGGCCGCCATCGGCCTTGGCGTGATTGGCAACGGTACGGCCGAGTCGATCAATCAGCGGCTGCTGGCCCAGGTCGATCGGGCCGGCTTGGCATTGGGCTTCGGCATCAAGACGGTGCGCATTGAGGGCCATCGCCACGTGTTGCGCCACGTAATTGAAACGGCCTTGCAGGTCGGCCCCCTTAGATCGCAGCTCACATTCGATGCCGCCGCCGCCCGTCGGCGCTTGTTGAAAATTGGCTGGATCAAGTCCGTCGACATCAAACGCGTTTACCCAGATGGGTTGATTGTCAGCATAGAAGAGCGCTCCCCCGTCGCGATCTGGCGGAGAGGGGAGCGGGCCAGCCTGATCGATCACGAAGGCCGCGTGTTGGCCGCGGTCGCCCGCGACGCAGAGGTCGGTCTTCCGTTGGTGAGCGGAGCCGGCGCCCATCTAGCCGTGGGTCCACTGCTGCGCGCGATCTCGGCCTACCCGCTGCTGTTCCAGCGTGTGGCGGCGGCCGAGCGGGTCGAGGATCGGCGCTGGACCCTGGTGTTGTCGAACGGCCTGCGTGTTGAGCTGCCCGCCGACAGCCTGGCGGCGGCCGTCACGCGGTTGGAAGCGCATCGCGTCAAGGGCTGGCTCGATCGCAGCATCGCCACGCTCGATTTGCGGGTGCACGGGCAGATTGTGATCAGACGGCGTCCACAGCAGCCGTTGACGCGGTCGCGCGGCTCGGGCGACCGCGTGGTGGTCAGCACATCGGGTGGACAACCGCGATGAGGGGGCGCGGGTTGCACGTCATCGGTCGACTGTCGCGGCAGCGGGAGGGGGACGTTGTTGCTGCGCTCGACATCGGCTCCAGCAAGGTGTGTTGCTTGATTGCCGCGGTGGTCGCCAACCCGAAGCCGATGGTGGATGCCGGCGCACCACGCTGGCGCTTGAAGGGCCTAGGCTTCGGCCACCAGCGAGCGATGGGTATTGAGGCCGGGACCGTGGTTGACCTGGCATTGGCCCAAGCTGCGGTGTCCGGCGCCATCGCCCGGGCCGAGCGCATGGCCAATCTCGAGATCGATTCCATCTTCGTCGCTGCCAATTGCGGGAATCCGCGATCGTTCACCTTCTCAGGCCACTTCGATTTGCATCGGGGCACGGTGCAACGTGCCGATGTGGCTGCCTTGGCAGCCGGCGCCCAGGCCTACGCGCTGCGCCGTGGCGGTGGGTTGCTCGCGCTTAATCGAATCGGCTTTCGGTTGGACGGGGTCGCGGTCGGCAGCGATCCGCGCGGGCTGGCCGGGCGGCGGCTGACCGCCGATCACCATGCGGTGGTGGTTGACGACGGGCCGTTGCGCAACGTTTCGCAGCTGGTTGAGGCCTGTCATTTGGATTTGGCCGGCGTGCTGCCAGGGGCGCTGGCCAGTGGGCTCGCCGTGACAACCGAGGAGGAACGAAAACTCGGTGTGACCGTGATTGATATCGGGGGCGGCGTCAGCGCGATGGCCGGCTTTGCCGGTGGGCATTACGTGATGAACGACGTGTATCCGGCGGGCGGTCTGCAAATCACAAATGATATTGCCGCCGCACTGGAAATACCAGTTGTAGAAGCGGAGCGAATCAAAACGCTCTATGGTAATGTTACCATTAGTCCGTCAGACGAGCATGAGTATATCGACTTGGCCGGCGGGTCGCCCACCGACTGGGGTGGCCGACGGGTGACCAATGCCCAACTCGGGCGTGTGGTACGTCAACGTGTGTGGAATTTGCTGCAAGACGTTGAGGCGGCGCTGGCGCGGAGCCCCTGTCGGGATCGGGTCAGCGGTCGGATCGTGCTGACCGGCGGCACCAGCCAGTTGCTGGGATTTGAGCTTTATGCGCGTGCGCAGTTTGGATTGAACGTTCGGGCGGGCGCACCGCCGAAGATCGCCGGGCTGGCAACCGGCCCATTGGGACCCGGCTTCGCCGCTGTGGTCGGTGCCTGTATCGCCGGCATCGACCCGCAGCAATGGCTGGTCGAGGAGCCCGGCGGTGCGATTGGTGAAGCCGGCTATTTGCGTCGCGTCGGTCGCTGGTTGCAGGACAGTTTTTAACGCCAGCGTTCATCGAGGCGCTGTCGCACAGGTTTCGCGTTGCGTTGCATAGAGCGCGTCGAACCGCGTAAGCAGATTGGCGCACGAGGAATTGCGCAATGACGAGCAAGCTTGACCATCACAACCTGACGGAGCTCCGACCGCGGTTGACCGTGATTGGCATCGGTGGCGCAGGCAGCAATGCCGTCAACAATATGATTGCGTCAGGACTCGAAGGCGTTGAATTCATTGTCGCAAATACCGATGCGCAGTCGCTTGCAAATTCCAGCGCGGAACACCGTATTCAGTTGGGCGTTCACCTGACTGAAGGTCTTGGAGCAGGCGCCAGGCCAGAGATCGGGCAAGCGGCGGCCGAAGAGGCGATCGATGAGATTCGCAAACGCTTGAGCGGTTCACATATGGTTTTTGTGGCTGCCGGAATGGGCGGCGGCACCGGAACCGGAGCTGCGGAGGTGATCGCGCGCGTGGCTGGCGAGATCGGTGCGCTGACCGTTGGCGTCGTGACCAAGCCGTTCCAATTCGAAGGCTCCAGGCGCATGCGCGCGGCCGAAGCCGGCATCAAGGCGTTGGCGCCCTACGTCGACACCTTGATCGTGATCCCAAATCAAAACCTGTTCCGCATCGCCAACGAAAAAACTACGTTCTCCGAAGCGTTTCTGCTGGCGGACCAGGTGCTTTACTCCGGCATTGCCTGTATTGTCGACCTGATCATCAAGGATGGCTTGATCAACCTGGATTTTGCCGACGTCAAAGCCGTAATGGCCAATATGGGGACGGCGATGATGGGGACCGGCGAGGCCACCGGCGAAAAGCGGGCTGTGACCGCGGCCGAGGAGGCCATCGCCAATCCGCTGCTTGATGATATTTCGTTGAGTGGCGCCAAGGGCTTGCTGGTGTCGATCACAGCCGGATCCGAGATGACACTCTATGAGGTCGACGAGGCTGCAACGCGGGTACGTCAAGAGGTTCAGTCGGACGCCAACATCATCGTTGGCGCCACCTTCGACGATAGCATGGGTGAGCGGATGCGGGTGTCAATCGTGGCATCCGGCATGGATCGCCGCGACGCGTCGGGGCTGCAAGTTCCACCGCCTCTGACCCGCAAGGAGTCGCAGTCCGGCGCCGCTGGCGCGGTCTACACCGATGACCCGATCGGGCGTCCGCACGTGCCGAACATAGCCAAAGCGCCCGAAACCACTGGATCGGCAGCACGGGACGGTGCGTCGGCGGAAGGGTCAGTGGGCGGCGGCGGGGGTGCGCTGGACCAAGGCGTGACACAGCCGGGAGCTAAAACCGACGCACCCGCCTTATATGTGGAAAGTTCGGTATCAGTGGATCCGGACAGCGCCGACAAGGCGCCGCTGCCACCGCATATGCCGCAGGACGCAGCTGCCGATGGGGAACGGTCCGCGGCCGCCGGTACCGGTTGTCTCCAACAGGCCGATACGGAGCTTGCGCGTGCCTTGAGCGAGGCGATCAAAGCGGCTGCCGCCGACGCGCAGTCCAACGCCGAGCGCAAACCGTCCCATCAACCTGCGGCCGCGGATAGCGCGGCGCAGGCGGTGCAATCCGTCGCTGGGGCGTGGTCGGCACCGAGCGGCGCTGTGTTCGAGGATGCCCCGCCGCCGATCGGACATACGCCTCCCCAGCAGTTGGGCGTCGATCCACAATCCGAATCGACCGCACCAGTGGACGCGGCATTTGCACCCATGCCACCAGCGGAAGTTGGTCAGCCGCAGCGACGTTTGCCAGAAGTTGAAGATTTCTCGCACCTCGCTCAGCAGGAGTACCGCACCAAGATGGAACGGTACGGCGCAGATCAAGCGAATGCGGAGCAACAGCGCCCGGCGGCCGAGCCATCGCGCAAGCGCAGCTTTTTGGAGCGGCTCACCGGCGCCAAACGCGATGCGACAATTGATTCGCCTGTCAATTCAAAGTCGCGCAATAGGCAAAGTTATCAACATGAAGGCGAGAATAATGGGCAAATTTCGGCCCACGACATTGACGGCCGGCGAAAAGCCACGGGATCCGATCCCTGAACTTTTTTCATTTTCATCTGACAAGTTTCTGAAAATAAAGCGTTTTATCCGGGAAATCGAAACAACCAGGGAGTAGGATTAAGCGCGTCTCAAGCGCGGTCGTTTGGTAACACAATGTAAGAAACCGTGATTTGTTACCGATGGATAGACCACGCTATGCTTATTCAATCGAATCGTTCATTTCTTTGTGTGGTTATTGGTCAACAGTGACAGCACCCGCACAGTAGACTACGAACGAGATAGATAGGTGGATGCACACGGGGCACGAGTGTATTCATCGGGGGTCAGGGTGAGGGGACGGCGCAACATGCCGATATCTATGCTTGCCGCAAGGCAAACGACGATTCGTCGTGAGGTTGAGCTATCGGGGAAAGGCGTACATAGCGGAGCTCCAGTATCTGTAGTGCTCCATCCCGCAGAAGCAGATACCGGCCTGCGTTTTTTGGCGAGTAAGCGTGGGCGGATTATTGCTGATATTCCGGCGGAAATTGGGAATGTAAAGAATTTAACCCTGTGTACGGTGTTGGGCGACGAGGCCGGCACGTCGATCAGTACGGTCGAACATTTGCTCGCGGCTTTGCGCGGGTTGGGCGTCGACAACTGCTACGTCGAAGTCGATAGTAAAGAAATTCCAATTATGGACGGCAGTTCAGCGGCTTTTGTCGACGCGATCGACGAGGTCGGAATAAAGGAGCTGGCGGAGCCTCGCCGCTTCATCAAGATATTGAAACCGGTTCGCGTCGAGGAAGGCGCCTGTTGGGGTGAGTTGAGTCCCTACACCGGATTTCATCTGGACGTTGAAATTGATTTCGATTCGCCGGTGATCGGCCGTCAGCGCTTAGCTCTCGATATGTCTCCCGGCGCGTTTCGCAATGAATTGTCGCGCGCACGCACGTTCGGGTTTATGTGCGATGTGGAGAAGTTGTGGAAAGCCGGGTTGGCGCTGGGTGCCTCGCTGGAAAACACGGTAGCGATCGGTGAGGGACGTATCCTGAACACCGACGGCTTACGCTTTCCGCAAGAATTTGTGCGTCATAAGATGTTGGACGCGGTCGGTGACCTGGCCTTGTCGGGATCTCAGATCATTGGCGCCTATCGGTCGGTGCGCGGCGGTCACCGTTTGAACGCGCACGTGCTGAAGGCCTTGTTCGCGGATGAGACGGCTTGGACGATCGTGCAGGGGCCGCGCTCGCGAGAGCAGGTCGTACGACCGCTCGAATTCGCACTCGCAGCCGGACAATGATGGGCAGCCGGACAATGATGGGCAGCCGACGCACCGACGGGTGGCGTTCGCGGTGTCACCTCACAGGTGGTCGGCGGTTGCCTGTGGATTGAACGAACCGATCCAACTGGGGGTTGATGGCGCCCCCTCGACGCAAACCAGCGTCGAGGGGGCGCCATTGCATCGGTCTGGCATGTGGGAGCCTGTTCCAACTGACTGTGTAAGCCAGGGCATATCCGCCCGAGGCCATCGCCATTCCGACCCGCTCCCACCCCTGACCACCCACATACGTGTGCCATTGGGTGGCCGGGTGGCCAGCGGAAGGGTTCCAGTTCACGCTGACAGGCTAGATCATCGCGCCTTAAATCGGAACCGCAACGCCGATTCCAATTGCGCCGGTTCCGATTCAAGGCGCAAAGATGATCGCTCTTAAAGTGTAGAGCAACTTTCTGCCTTTAATCGGGATCGTTCCGATTCCGATTAAAGGCAGGTTGCTCTAGATCATCGCGCCTTAAATCGGAACCGCAACGCCGATTCCAATTGTGCCGGTTCCGATTCAAGGCGCAAAGATGATCGCTCCTGAAGTGTAGGGAGCGACGTCCTGCGTTTGATCGGAAGCCTGCTGAGTCCGATCAAATACAGGTTGTTCTAGAGGTTGAAGGTGAGCTGAGGTTGAGGCTCGTGCGGGTTTGGCGAGCCCGAAATATGCGTGCTTCCGATCCGGCGAAGACATCGCTTTGGGTAGTTCCGCTTGAGGCTGCAGATTGGGGATCCGGAACCGGCCCGAATCGTGCGATCGAGCTGTTGGCGCACCATAATTCTGACGCGTCCGCGCGCTCTGCTGCGAATCGCGCAGATCGGCCAGCGGCGCTCGATGTGACGGTGACGGTGACGGTGACGGGGGCGAATCCGTTGACGCATGGTTCGTTGCAGGTGATGATAGTTCGACTCAACGGGGGTCCTGACATGGGTCGCTCAGGCGTAATGGGGGGGCAACTGGGGCAGGGACATCAGGCCCGCCTGGGGCGACAGCTGGTTGGCTTGGTGGCAACGGCAGTGGTGATTGCCGGGTGCAGTTCATCGAATTCCGCCAGCAAGCTTTTGAACCCTGATCCGCCAGGCAAAATGTACACTCAAGCCGATGGATTTCTCGCGCGCGGGCGCTACGAGACGGCAGCCCACAAGTTCGAAGATCTGGATCGCGATCATCCCTATGCGCCAGAAGCGCGCCGCGCGATCGTGATGGCTGCATTCGCCTACTTCAAGGCAGGGAAGTTTGCCGAGGCGATTGCCACTGCCAAGCGCTACACGACCATGCACCCCGGTACCAAAGAAGCGCCGTTGGCACACCACATCATCGCCATGTCTCACTTCAGCGAGATGCGCTCACCCAATCGCGATCAGAGTAGCACGCGCAAGGCGCTTGAGGAATTCAAGCGCCTGGTCGAGCGCTATCCGGACAGCAGCTACGCGCGCAGCGCTCCCAACAAGATCCGCATTTGCGAAGATTCGCTGGCAGCGCACGAGATGCAGGTCGGGCATCAGTATTTGAAGGGCGGAAAGCTGTTGGCGGCCAAAAACCGGTTCGAGGTGGTGGCGCGCGAGTTTCAAACCACGGCTCATGTCGAAGAGGCCCTGATGCGGCTCGTCGAGATCAATTTGGCGCTCGGCATCGTTCACGAGGCGCAGACCGCCGCGGCGGTGCTCGGTCACAACTTTCCAAATTCTGACTGGTATAAGGACGCCTACCGAAAATTGGCGGCGGGCGGTCATCAGCCGCAAAATCACGGTTCGACCTGGCTCAGCCGCGCCTTCAGTAGCGTCAAGCTACCGCAATTGTAGCCAGATGTCGTTAGGCGTTGCGGGATGCCGGCAACGGCCCCCGTTGCTGGCCTTGCGCCTCAGGCGGGGGCGGACGCACCCCGCGATCTGCTCCGCGGGTGGCGGTTGTAAGCCCCTTCAGTCCGAGAGCTTTTCAGAGTTGGCGGGATGGCAAAGGCGATTCCGCCCAAGGCGGAAATGATCTAGCATGGGGACGAGCCCGCCGCCTGGCGCTGCGATCCAGGTCAGTCCCGCGATCCGTTGCCGACCTAGCTCGCGACCGATCGTTCGCCGTCGCTACCAAGGCCGGTGACCGTTTGGGCGGCTCGCCGAGGTGGGTTGGTACAGTAGCTCATCTCCGCGCCAAGCGGTCGACGCGGTAATTTGTTTGGCTTAGCTCCGGTGTCATGTCGCAATCCAGACCTCCTCCTACGGCGCGCCAGGCCGTTGACGTCCTGACCGAACCCCAGGCGCACGTTGAACTGGCCTGGCTCGCGCAGGAGATCGCCCGGCACGACGCGCTCTATTACCGCGACGATGCGCCGGAACTGTCGGATGCGGATTATGATGCCCTGCGTCAGCGCAATCAGGCCATCGAAGCCCGGTTTCCCGAGTTGGTGCGGCCGGACAGTCCGTCGCTTCGCGTTGGTGCAGCGGCGGTGGCGGCATTCGGCAAGGTGCAGCACCGCGTGCCGATGCTTTCGCTGGGAAATGCTTTTGATGAGCAAGACGTGCTAGACTTTGATGCGCGCGTCCGCCGCTTTCTCGGCCTGGCAGCGGACGATCAGCTGGCGTTTACGGCCGAGCCGAAGATCGACGGCCTGTCGATTTCGATCCGCTATGAGCGGGGTCAGCTGGTCGAGGCTGCAACCCGTGGTGACGGGACCGAAGGTGAAAACGTTACGGCCAACGTTTTGACGATTCAGCAGATTCCACATCGTCTGCGCGGCGGCGGCGTGCCGCAGACGATCGACGTGCGGGGCGAGATCTACCTGGGCCATGAGGACTTTCGGCGGCTCAACACCGCCCAGGAAGCCACCGGCGGCAAGGTCTTCGCAAACCCGCGCAACGCCGCCGCTGGGTCCTTGCGTCAGCTCGATCCGTCGATGACAGCGAGCCGGCCGCTGAGATTTTTTGCCTATGCTTGGGGCGAGGCTTCGCAGTTGCCGGCGGACACCCAAATCGGCGTGTGCGAGGCCTATGAGCGCTGGGGCTTGCCGGTCAATCCGCGCTTGGCTTTGTGTCAGTCCCCGACAGAGATGATCGCTTTTTACCGATCGATCGAGCAGGTGCGGTCTGCGCTCGGCTATGACATCGATGGTGTGGTGTACAAAGTCAATGATTTGGCTTTGCAAGAGCGATTGGGCTTCGTCTCGCGCAGCCCCCGCTGGGCGATCGCGCACAAATTTCCGGCCGAACAAGCAACGACGCTGTTGCGCGACATTGAAATCCAAGTCGGCCGCACGGGGGCGCTGACGCCGGTGGCCAAACTTGAGCCGGTCACGGTCGGTGGCGTCGTCGTCTCCAACGCGACATTGCACAACGAAGATGAGATCGCGCGCAAGGATGTCCGCGTGGGCGACACGGTGGTCGTGCAACGCGCCGGCGACGTGATTCCCCAAGTGGTGTCGGTGGTCATCGATCGCCGGCCCGGCGACACGGTTCCGTTTACTTTTCCACACGTCTGTCCTGAATGCGGCAGCGAGGCCGTGCGGGAAACCGATGAACGCGGTCAGGCCGACGTGGTGCGGCGGTGCACGGGCGGTCTCATCTGTCCGGCTCAGGCGAAGGAGCGGCTGAAGCATTTCGTATCGCGCAATGCCTTTGATATCGAAGGGCTTGGCGGGGAGACGGTCGGGTTGTTTTTTGACGAAGGGCTGATCCAGAAGCCCGCCGACATTTTTACGCTGGCCGAGCGCGATGCCGCATCGCCGACGCCGCTCGCGTCGCGCAAGGGATTTGGATCGAAATCGGTCGACAACCTGTACCGATCGATCGAAGCTCGGCGCAGTGTCGGCTTGGACCGTTTCCTGTTTGCGCTTGGCATTCGCCATGTCGGCGAAACGACGGCACGCGACCTGGCGAAGGCGTTTGGCACGCTCGGGGACTTGCGGACAGCGATCGACGCGGCTGCAGCGGCACGGGCCGGACCACACTATCGGCGCATGGTTGCGGTCAAGGGACTTGGCCAAAAAACCGCTGAAAGCCTGATGCGCGCGGTCGCCGACCGGACACTGGGTAACGGCGATGCAGATGCCGGCGGCCAAGCGAGCTTCGCCGCAGCGATCGCTGGGCTCAAGGGGGTGCGCGCCTCGAGCGCCGAGGCGCTGGGCAGGGCGTTCGAAACCGTCTCCGATTTCCTCGACGTCGCCCGGCAAGGCGCTACGGAGTTTCCCGGTGAGGCCTATGCGGATGTTGCCGGCCTTGACGGCATTGGCGCTGTTGTCACGGATGCGCTGATCGATTTCTTCGATGAGCCGCACAATCGGGATGCCGTCGCTGATCTGCTCACGCACGTGACGGTGGAGCCGGTTGCCGCCGTGAGCACAGACATGACGGTGGTGACCGGTAAGACGGTGGTGTTCACCGGGGCGCTGTCTCGGTTGTCGCGTAACGAGGCGAAAGCGCAAGCGGAACGGCTCGGCGCCAAGGTGGCCGGCTCGGTATCCAAAAAGACCGATTACGTGGTGGCCGGGGCGGACGCCGGCTCCAAACTGGATCGGGCGCGCGCGCTTGGGGTTGCGGTCTTGAGCGAGGATGAGTGGATCGAGCTGATCGAATCGTGAGCGCTCGGCAGGGTGCTCAAGCCAGGTGACGTGGCGGCCCAGTGGATCGCCGTTGCGGTTGGCACCGGGTGGGCTCTGCAACGTAGATCAGGGCGTTTCCGCGTGCGCTGGAACCATCCCTCCCGAACCCGCTCCTCAACTGGGCCACCCAATGCGATGACGATCTAGATCATCGCGCCTTAAATCGGAACCGCAAAGCCGGTTCCGATTTAAGGCAGGTTGCTCTAGACGTCGAGATCGGTCGCGAACGCGGCATGTTCCTGGATGAAGCGGAAGCGCGCTTCGGGTTTGGAGCCCATCAGCGCATTGACCGCTTGCGCAATTTCGCTCTTGTCGCCGTCGCCTAACTCCACCTTCAACAGCGTGCGGCGCTGAGGATCCATCGTGGTCTCTTTGAGCTGGCTGGCATTCATCTCGCCGAGCCCCTTGAACCGGGAGACCTCGATCTTCTGGTTCGGCTTGAAGTGATCGGAAATCAGCTGATCGCGATGGCGCTCGTCGCGCGCATACATGGACTTTGTGCCCTGGGCGACTTTGAACAAGGGTGGTACGGCCAGATAAAGATGGCCCGAGGCGATCAGTTCCGGCATCTCCCGATAGAAAAAAGTGATCAGCAGCGAGGCGATGTGCGCGCCATCGACGTCGGCATCAGTCATCACGATGACCCGCTCGTAGCGGAGATCTTGTTCTTGATAGCGCGCTCCAGTCCCGGCGCCGAGCGACTGGATCAAGTCGGACAACATCTGGTTCTGGCTCAGTTTCGCCGAAGACGCGTTGGCCACATTGAGCACCTTGCCGCGCAGCGGTAGCACCGCCTGAGTTTTTGGGTCGCGCGCCTGCTTTGCCGAGCCGCCAGCCGAGTCACCCTCGACGATGAAGATCTCGGTGCCGGCCGCCTCCCGGATCGAACAGTCAACCAGCTTGCCCGGTAGACGTAGCTTACGGGTCGCGGACTGGCGTCCGATTTCCTTCTCACGCCGCCGCTTGAGACGGTCCTCGGCCTGCTCGATGGTCCACTCGAGCAGCCGCGCCGCCTGCTGCGGGCTGTCCGCCAACCAGTGGTCGAAGGCATCTTTGATGGTGCCCTCGACGATGCGGGCGGCCTCTTGGCTCGCGAGTTTGTCTTTGGTCTGCCCTTGGAATTCGGGCTCGCGAATGAACACCGACAGCATCGAGGCGGCCGTGCTCATCACGTCCTCAGCGGTGATCTGCGATGCACGCTTGTTGCCGACCAGCTCGCCGTAGGCGCGCAGGCTTTTGCTCAGCGCGGATCGTAAGCCGGTTTCGTGGGTGCCTCCCTCAGCGGTTGGAATCGTGTTGCAGTAAGAGCGCGAAAAGCCATCCGCATCGGCAACCCACGCAATGGCCCACTCGAGCGTGCCGTGTTTGCCTTCCCGCTCGCTGCGACCGGCGAACACGTCCTTGGTCACCAGGGTTTGGCCTTCGATGGTGGCCAGCAGATAATCCTGCAATCCACCTGGAAAATGAAACACGGCCTGCGACGGCGTCTGGTCCGTGATCAGCTCCGTGGCGCAGAACCAACGGATCTCCACGCCTCCAAAAAGGTAGGCCTTGGAGCGCGCCATCGCGTGCAGGCGGGCCGGCTTGAAGGCGGCAGCGGCGCCGAAAATCTGTGGATCCGGCTTGAACCGCACCTTGGTGCCGCGTCGGTTCATGATCTGGCCGAGCTTTTCCAACTTGGTCTGCGGTTCGCCGCGGGAGAACACCATGCGGTAGAGCTGCTGGCCGCGTGCGACCTCGACCTCCAAGGCCTCCGATAGAGCATTGACGACCGAAACGCCGACGCCGTGCAATCCGCCCGAGGTTTGATAGGCCTTGCCATCGAATTTTCCGCCCGCGTGCAGCGTGCACATGATGACTTCCAGCGCGGACTTGGTCTTAAACTTCGGATGGGGATCGACCGGAACACCGCGCCCGTTGTCGGTGACCGACAGGAAGCCATCGGCCTCCAGATGCACTTCGATCCAGTCGGCGTGCCCGGCCACCGCCTCGTCCATCGCGTTGTCAATGACTTCGGCAAACAGGTGGTGCAGCGCCCGTTCATCCGTGCCGCCGATGTACATGCCGGGCCGGCGCCTGACCGGCTCCAATCCCTCCAGCACTTCAATCTGGGCGGCGGTGTAGGTATCCGCGGTATCGACCGGTTTACGGGCACGGGCAGTCTTGCTGTTCATTTCAGCTTCAAGCCTTGAAAAGAGATCGCGTTGCGAAGCCATGAGCGTTGTTCCAAGCGCGTTATCGTGGACGCAAGCACGCTTGCCGGCGGTGGGTCTTGCGATCTCCCGTCCAGCGGTTTGGTCGACGCTTAAGCACCCTGCGTGAGATCGAAATCGGCACGATCCCCCATGGTGCCGATGATAGCTCGATTCTTGAGACAAGATCACCGTTGTGCCCGGCGTCGGGACCGGCAGCGCGGTACCAACGCAAGGCGCAAACAAGGTCTAACACGCGGGAACCTAGTCCATGTGGTGGCGAAAGTGGACAAATGCACAGAATGAGTTGGGCCCCCGAAGCCGCGCAGTGTCCACGCATATCACTGGCATCAGTCACTGGCATGAGCCGGCCTGCGTTGGCAAGCTGTGGCCGGCCAGCCACGCCGGTCGATTTATGGGTTTTGGTCGTCTGACGGCCCGCAGACGGCGACATTGTCGATCAGACGGGTCGAGCCAAGCCAGGCGGCGGCCAGCACGCGGTAGGGACGGTCGGCGCTGCCTGGCTGAAACGGCGCAAGCGTCACGGCATCGCGCACCGCGATGTAGTCGACCTTGGCGAAGCCGACCGCGATCAACATCTGGAGCGCCTGGGTGGTGATGAACTCGACCTGCTCTGCTGTGAGACCGGCGCCTTCGGCGACGACGTTTTGCGCGGTGACACGCAGCACGCGATACAATGACGGTGCGATCCGCCGCTCCTTTTCAGACAGATAGCGATTGCGTGACGACATTGCCAGTCCGTCGCGGTCCCGGCAGGTCGGCGCACCGACGATCTGGAGCGGCATATCGAGATCGCGCACCAGCTGGCGCATCACGCACAGCTGCTGGTAGTCCTTCTCGCCGAAAATCGCGAAGTCGGGCGCCACCTGATTGAATAGCTTGGTGCAGACGGTCGCCACGCCGGCAAAAAAGTGTGGACGCATGTCGCTTTCTAGGCCCTCGGCCGCACCCTTCGGCACGACGCGCGTGGCGAAGCTGTCGCCGTACATCGCCTCCACGGAGGGCGCCCAAACCAGATCGCAGCCGGTGGCTGCCAGCTTTTCCAGGTCGTCGGACAGCGTGCGTGGATAGCGGTCGAAGTCTTCGTGGGGCGCGAATTGCGTCGGATTGACAAACACGGAGCAGACGACGCGATCGGCCCGCGCTTTTGCTAATCGCACCAACGATAGGTGGCCTTCGTGCAGGGCGCCCATGGTGGGAACCAAGGCAACGCTGTGATCGGCACGACGCCACTGGCGCGCAATGGTGCGCAATTCGCCAAGTGCCTCGACCTGTTGCGGTCGCATCTCGCTCACATCACGTCTCCCACCGCGCGGGCTGGGCCGGCGGGTCAATCGCCGACCCGGCGCGAATTCGCCTCCGCAATGGCCCGATGTCCGCACCACAACGGCCGCATGGTCTGATAGAGTTTGTTGCGAATCTTTTATGGGTCAAGCGCAGCGGAGTTCAAGCCATGATCGAGGCCGACGCAACAGCGCCGGAACGCGCCGATGAGGTTGAACGCGGCTTGCCATCGCGGGCGGAGGTTGCTGCCCATCACCTGGTGGCAGAGGACCGCTTGGTCGCGGGCTTGATAGAACGGGCAACCTTGTCCAGCGATGAGCGACGGCGGATCTCAGAGTTGGCGCGCGCGCTGGTGACGGCGGTCCGCTCCGGGCGCGCGCGGTTTTCTGGGATTGACGCGTTCATGGCTGAGTATGGGCTGAGCAGCGAGGAAGGCGTGATCCTCATGTGCTTGGCCGAATCGTTGCTGCGCATTCCCGACAGCGAGACTGCGGATGCGCTGATCGCGGAAAAAATCGGCAGTGGCCGATGGGAAAGCCATCTGGGTCGCTCGGCCAATCCCTTCGTGACCGCCTCGACGTGGGGACTGATGCTGACCGGGCGTATCGTCAAGCTCGGAAAGGCCCGGGCCAGCAATCCGGTTGGCGCGCTCCGGCGGTTGGTCGCCAAATCCGGTGAGCCCGTGATCCGGCAGGCCTTGCGCAAGGCGATGCGGATCATGGGCGATCAATTTGTGCTCGGCCGCAGCATCGAGGAGGCTCTGGCGCGCGCTGGGGAGTTCGAGGCCCAAGGCTACGCCTTGTCCTACGACATGTTGGGCGAAGCGGCGCGATCGCAAGCCGACGCGGATCGCTACTACCGGCGGTACGAGGCAGCGCTGACAGCCGTGGGAGAGGCCGCGCCGCGCCCGCGCTCCCAGCATGCAGACGCGCTGTTTCAGCGGCCCAGCGTCTCGATCAAGCTGTCAGCGCTGCACCCGCGCGTTGAGCCGGGCAAGGAGGATCGGCTGGAGCACGAGTTGCTGCCCAGGCTGGTTGATCTCGCCCGCTTGGCCCGTGAATTCTCGATTTCGCTGACAATCGATGCCGAAGAGCAGGATCGCTTGGACCTCACGCTGGGGCTGTTCGGGGCGATGTTCACCCACCCCGCGTTAGCGGCTTGGCCAGGCCTCGGCTTGGCCGTGCAAGCTTATGGTCGGCGTACGATCCCGGTGATCAGGTGGTTGCGGCAGTTGGCCCAGCGGTTCGGTCGGCCGATCCCGGTTCGTCTTGTCAAGGGCGCCTATTGGGACAGTGAGATCAAGTGGGCGCAAGAACGCGGCTGGGCGGACTATCCGGTGTTTACAAGAAAGCACCACACGGATCTGTCGTATCTGGCCGCCATGCGGTTGCTGTTGTCGGAGCCCGACGCGTTCTATCCGCAGTTTGCCACCCACAATGCCCACACGCTGGCCGCCGCGCATGTCATCGGCGCGGGCACGTCGTTCGAGTTTCAGCGTCTGCACGGTATGGGAGAAGCGCTTTATCATGACGTAATCGGACCTGAGAAATTGGGGCGCCGCTGCCGGATCTATGCGCCGGTCGGGGGACATGAAGATCTGTTGGCCTACCTTGTTCGTCGGCTGTTGGAGAATGGGGCCAATACCTCGTTCGTGAACCGCATCGCGGACGAGGATCTGCCGATCGACGAGATTGTCCGCGATCCGGTGGAGGCCAGCGCACAGGAGCGCGAGCTGCCCACGGGCGAGGCCGGCAAGCTGGCTCTGCCCGGCGCGATTTTTGCGCCACGCCGCAACAGTCTCGGCTTGCCGCTCGGCGAGACGAGCGTTCGCCAGGCGCTTTTGAGCGACATGCAACGGGCTCTACAGGAGCCGTTGATCGTCACGCCGTTGGTGGATGCGCCGATCGCCGATCCCAACCCAAGCAGCGCGGTGGTGAGCTGCCCGCACGATCGGCGCGAACGGATCGGTTTTGTCACCAGCGCCGATCCGCTGGTGGTGGAGGCGGCGATCAACCGTGCCCAAGAGGAGGCACAGGGCTGGGACCGGTTGGGCGGTGCCCGGCGTGCAGACATTTTGATCCGCGCCTCCGACCTGTTTGAGCGCGATCGCGCGCAACTGTTGGCGGTGATCGTCCGTGAAGCTGGCAAGACTTTGGAAACGGCGCAGGCTGACTTGCGCGAAGCCGTCGACTTTTTGCGCTATTACGCCGCCGAGGCGCGACGCCTGTTCGTCGGTGCCACGACCTTGCCTGGTCCCACCGGCGAGACCAACCGGCTCGAATTGCGCGGGCGCGGACCGTTTGCGTGTATCAGTCCCTGGAATTTCCCGATCGCGATCTTCACCGGGCAGGTCGCCGCGGCGTTGGCTGCGGGCAATCCGGTGCTGGCCAAACCGGCGGAGCAGACCCCGATCACCGCTTGGCTCGCCGTCCGGCTGCTGCATGAAGCCGGCGTGCCAGCCGGGGTGTTGCAACTGTTGCCAGGCGGTGGAGACGTCGGCGCACTGTTGGTGGAGGACCCGCGCATCAAGGGTGTCGCTTTTACCGGGTCGAATGAGACCGCTTGGCGAATCCAGAAAGCGCTGGCCGATCGACGCGGTGAAATCGTGCCTTTGATCGCCGAAACCGGTGGCATCAATGCGATGATCGCCGATTCATCGGCGCTGCCGGAGCAGGTGGTGCGCGACGCGGTACACTCGGCATTCGACAGCGCCGGACAGCGCTGCTCGGCGGCGCGGGTCTTGTTCGTGCAGGCCGACGTCGCACCCGCGATCATCAATATGCTGGCCGGCGCCACGGAGGCGCTCGACGTGGGCGATCCGATCGACTACGCAACCGACATCGGCCCGGTGATCGATCATGACGCCCAAAGCGTGCTTAATGCGCACAAGACGCGGATGTACCGGGAAGGGCGCAAGCTGGTCGACCTGCGGCTTCCTCCGGAGTGTCAAACGGGCACCTACGTGACGCCAGCGGTGTTCGAAATCGATCGGCTGAGCCGGCTGGATACCGAGGTGTTTGGGCCGATCCTTCACGTCGTTCGCTTCGGCCAAGGTCATTTGGACAAAGTCGTTGCGGCCATCAACGCGACCGGATATGGGCTGACCTTGGGTTTGCACAGCCGCATCGAGGCGGTTGCCGACTTCGTCGCCGAACATGCCCGGGTCGGCAACTTTTACGTCAACCGCAATCAGATCGGCGCCGTGGTCGGTGCGCAGCCGTTCGGCGGCGAGGGCTTGTCCGGCACCGGGCCGAAGGCCGGTGGACCCAACTACGTGGTGCGGTTCGCCATCGAACGGGTCAGATCGACTGATATCACTGCGACCGGCGGCAACGTTCAACTGCTTAGGTTAGGCGGGCGGCGCTGAGCGGCTGATCTGCGCGATCAAAGCGGTTCAGTGTCGGCCGGAACCTTCCCCCTTGGCCACCCGGCCAGCCATAAACATTTGCCATTGGCTGGACCGGGAGCGGGCTGGCATGGCGGTTCCGCCTCAGGCGGACATGATCTAAACCGACGCAAGGAACTCCTGAAGCGCGGCATTGAACGCCGATGGGTTCTCGAGATTGGAGATGTGGCCGGCGCCTGGGACCACCACGTGACGGGCGCCGGGGATCGCCTTGGCCGCCGCCTGCAACACATCCGGCGGCGCCCCTTTGTCTTGACCGCCGCCGATCATCAAAACCGGCAGCTTGATGTCGCTCAGCCGCGCGCCGAATGCCAACGTCTTGAGGGCTTCACAGCAGCCTTCATGCCCGACCGGGTCGGTGGAACGGATCATCGATCGGACCTTATCGAGAACCGGCGGATTTTGGGCGCGGACCTCCGGCGTGAACCAGCGCTCGATGGTTGGCTCGACCAAACCCTCCATGCCTTTGGCTCTGGCCGTATCGATCCGGTATTGGAAATAGGCCTGATAGTCGGGAGGCGCATCCGGTCGGGAATCGCAGGCGATCAGCGAGTGCAGGCGGTGGCCATGGTCCTGTGCCAGTCCGTAGCCCATCATGCCGCCGATCGACAGGCCGCACCAATGCGTCTTCGCAATGCCGAAATGATCGAGCAGCGCGATGGCGTCGTCGATCAGCAGCGGGAACGTATAGGGGCCGGGTGTCGCCTGTGACTGACCTTGGCCGCGATGGTCGTAGCGCAAGATGCGGTAACGATCGGACAGCAGCGCGACTTGCTCGTCCCATAGCGTCAAGTTGTTGCACAAGGCGTGGGCGAACGTGATCCAAGGGGCGCCATCTTTGCCTTCGACCTCACAGTTCAGTCGAACGCCATTGACCGTGACTTTCATCGTCGTCCTTTCTCAAGCTTAGTTCTTGCTGGCCGATCACCGCAGCCCGAACGTCTTGGTCAATCATCTTGGCTGTGCTTGCAACGCGAAGATGGTCGCGCCGCGAGGTCCGAAGCCGCGAGGTCCGGAGACGATCGCATGCGGCGTTGCCGATCGCGACCGCATTTGAACGGGATCACACCGCCTCCGGCTGGAACCAGATTGCTCGGGGGTTGCTAAAATCCTTCATTGGGATCGTGGTAGAGTTCGCCGACCATGCCCGTGGTGCCGGGTGTGGATGTGCTCAAATGATAGCGGCCGTCGCGATCACGCCCGAGCCGTCCTTGTTGGCGTAACTCGTCGAGCGCAGCGGCAACCTCGCGACCGTCCTTGCTGCCGACCGCTTCGACGAGGTGGGCATAGAACATCGGGCCTGCTTCCAGCGCCTGCTCGACGGTCTGAAAGCGGGCCGCCGCATCGAACACCTTGGCGGCGCAGCGGGTGTAGACGATGTCGCCCCCGCGGCCCAAAGGACGGGTGCAGTCGAAGCCCGCCTTGGCGCCCGCTTTGCGCCCCTGCAATGAGGGGTCCATCGTCATGCCCATGATCCCGTTGATCATCACGATGTCCTGGTCGGCCTGAAACCGCGTGCCGAACGCCCATTCCACCTGATTTTCGTCACGGATGTCGATGTCCTCGTCGAACACCCAGATATGCTTGAAGACGCGCACCGATCCCAACAGTGCGGCAATCGCGTTGCGGGCCTCGCCGGGTTGGTGCTGCTTGATCGACACCCGTAGCGCGTTGGAGCCGCCCGCCGTCGGCCGCGCGTGAACCGCGATCGGCTCACGCACCACGGATTTGAGGATTTGCATGGCCTGCGCCTCAAATCTGAGGGCGGAGATATTGGCCGCGTCGGTTTCGTGCAGCACGAACGCCGAGCCGTGCTGCAGCGACTGATGGATGGCGTCGCGGCGCAGGGTGATGGCGGTGCAGGTAAACACCGGGTCCATGTGGATCGAGCCGTAATAACCCATGTACTCGCCGAACGGTCCCTCCGGCTCGCAATAGCCGCGCTCATCGAGATAGCCTTCGAGCACGATCTCCGCATCGGCCGGGACGCGAATGTCATTGGTGAGGCTTTTGACCACCGGCGCCGGTTCACCGCGCATGCGGGCAACCAGGCTCAGCTCGTCGCCGGGCAGGCGGGTGGTGGCCGCCAACATGTCCAGTGGATGGCTCGCGATCGTGAACGTGATCGGCAGCCGCTGTTTTCGCGCCGCGCAGGCCTCATAGATTCGTTTGAGGTCGGAGGGGGCGGTCACGTTGGTGCCAGCCTGCGTGCGATTGCGCAGCGACAGGCGGCGGCTGCCGACGTTGGTGCGCCCGGTGTCCGGATCGATCGTGTAGTCGATGCCGGAGCTGATGTAGCAGCTGCCGTCGAATTCATGTTGGGGATGAAACGGCAGCTTGGTGAGGTCGATGTCGGCACCGGTCAATTTGATCTGGTGCACAGGGGCCTCGTCCGATGGCACTTCGACCACCTTCTGCGGAGTCGCAAGTCGCCGGTGCAGATCGTCATAGACATCCGCCGCGCTGGACCCCAAGGCCGCGATCAGTCTGGTGCGGCTGGCGCTCGCCTTGGCGATCAATTCCACCTGCTCCGGCCCGGCCTGCTTAAACAGCACCGCCTTGGGGGTCGATTCGATGATGGCGCTCAAATCGGTGAGCGGCACCGGTTCATTGTGGATCTCGACTTCGCCAAGCTCGACAAGGCGGTCCACGAACCGTCGCAATCGGAATTTGTCGAGATCGATATCCCTGCCCATGTCCACCTCGCCAACGGTCAAGCTAGCCTTGACGCAGCACCGGCCCGCTGCCGTTGCGGACGGCGCCAAATCTGCTCTCAGCTGCTATCTCAGCATGCTTGTTCGGGGCGGTGCAATCGACTTCGACACCCCGAAGTGTTCGTCTTCACCCAGCGACAAAGCCGCCAGCCTCGCGCACCGCCGCTGCCGTGGCTTGTTCGACGCTGGCCGGACGTGGCAAGCTGACAGACGACCGAGGTCGATCTGGAGAACCACGTTGAGCGAGACCTTGCCATCATCTGTCACGACGACGCCGAAGAGTTCTGCGTCCCACGTGCGTCATGACCTCAAACAGCGGTTTCCGACGGCTTTTGACCTGCGCGACCGGGCGCGACGCAGATTGCCACATTTTGCCTTCGAATACATCGACGGTGGCGCAGGTCGCGACGGCGGCATCCAGCGCAACTGGGGAGCGCTCGACGCGGTCGAGCTGATCCCTCGCTACGGGCGGGTGGTGGCACCGCCCGCGGCCGGGATGACGTTGTTTGGCACTGCCTACGCCGCGCCGATCGGCGTCGCTCCAATCGGCGGCCCCGGCACCGGTTATCCGGGGGCGGAAACCTATTTGGCGATGGCGGCACAAGCCGCGCGCGTGCCCTACACGTTGGGCGTATTGTCGGGTATCGATGTGGAGCGGGCTGCGGCGTTAGCGCCCGACGTGCTTTGGTTTCAGCTCTATCGCTTCTACAAGGACGAGCACCGCATTGGCATGGACTTGGTGCGGCGCGCCACCGCCGCGGGCGCAAAAGCGCTGGTGCTGACATTCGATACACCGATCAGAACGACGCGTCCGCGCGAGGTGAAGTGCGGCATCCTCAATCCGTTTCGCCTGACGGCGCGGCTGCGCGCCGATGCGATGACCTCTCCACACTGGCTGAAGGCACTGCGCCGCAACGGTATTCCGCGGTTCGTTTCATTGACGCCGTACATGGGCGATGGGCTCAGCCTGGCGCAAGCGACGGCGTTCGTGCGCCGCGAGCAGGGCGGCGCCTTCACCTGGGAGGAGATCGCCCGCTATCGCGAAGCCTGGAAGGGGCCGTTGCTGCTCAAAGGCGTGCTGCACCCGGCCGACGCGGAGCGGGCGATCGGTTTGGGGATCGACGGTGTGTTTGTCAGCAATCACGGCGGGCGACAGATCGATGCGCTGCCGGCCTCGATCGATGCGCTTCCAGCGATCGCGGCAGCCGCCGGCGGTAAGCTGACGATCATCTTCGATAGCGGCGTGCGCTCGGGCGTGGATGCCGCGCGTGCCGTGGCGTTGGGGGCTGACGCCGCCTTCGTCGGCAAGGCGTTTTTGTGGAGCTTGGGCGCGCTCGGGCCGGACGGTCCCGGCGTTTTGATCGAGCTGTTGAGCGAGGACGTCCGCGCCACCTTGGGTCAGCTCGGCTGTTCCGACGTTGCCGCCCTGCGCACCGTGCCGCGACGCCACCCGGCGGCTTTGAGCGTCGAGCAGTTCGCGATCATCGACGCCGCCGGCAGCGGCTCGAACAGTGGCGAGACGGCTGGCAGCGAGACGGCTGGCAGCGAGTCGCGCGGCATGGCAGCTGAGTAGATCCAATGCGCCGCCCGTTCAGGATCGCGCTGTATCAATTCCGCCCAAGGCAGCGGAATTGATCTGGTGTCGCATCCACGGCGTCACTCGGCGGCCAGCGGTGCTGACAGTCGGTAGCCGTATGCCCGGTCGAGCCCAAGCTCACGGGCGATGGCGATCCCGCGCTGCAGGGCTTCTCCGCGCAAGGGCGTGAGTGGCTTGCGCAGCGGGCCGGCCGGCAGACCAACGGCTTGCATCAGGGATTTGATTGCCACCGGATTGATCGCCGAGTAGCCAAACTGTAGCAGCGGCAGATTGGTCAGCCATTGCGTTCGGCAATTGAAGGCGTCCTCACCGCTGTTCCAGGGTGTGGAGATCTCCGCCATTTCGCGCGGGATCAGGTTGCCGGTCATGTTCGCCGTGCCATGGCCGCCGAGCGCCATCAGCGGCACCACGAGACCGAGATTGGGCGAGCAGCAGCACATCAGGGAGAGATCCAAGTTGGCGGCACATAGCTGGGCAATCTGGCCGACGCGGGGGGTCGATTCTTTCAGCACCACAAAGTTGGGATGCTGCGCGAGCCTGGCGATATCCTCCGTGGTGAGGTCGGTTTTGACCCGCGGGGGGTTGTTGTAAAAGCCGAGCGGAATCTGCGAGGCGTCGGCGACCTCCAGGCAGTAATCGACAATGTCGGCATTGGTTGCACAGATGTAGGAGGGCGCGGCGATGATGGCACCGTCTGCGCCGGCCGCGCCCGCATACCGCACGTAATCGATGGTTGCCTCGGTGGTGGGACCCGAGCACCCATAAAAGAACAGCATGCGACCGGTCTTCAACTTGACCGTCTCGTCGATGATCCGGCGCCGCTCCTGGGGGCTGAGCATCGAGACCTCGCCGGTGGATCCCATGAACAAGATTGCCTTTGTTCCGTGCTCTTGTTGGAACGCCACCAGCGTCCGGAAGCCTTCGATGTCAACGGAGCCGTCGGCATTCATCGGCGTGATTAGGGCAACGAACGAGCCTTCGATGCGGGGCTTTGCCATGGTCAGGTCCTCGACGTGTTGGGCAGGGCGCCCAATCATCACCCTACCTACCGTCAACTGTGCACAACACGCAATGGCTGGTTACGGTTGGCACTTGCCGCAGCGCACGTGAGGCCTTAGGTCAAGCTCAAATGCAAGCGACAGCGCGGCTGGCGCATTACGGAATGGAACCACTGCCATGGGTTATAAGGTCGCTGTTGTCGGCGCCACCGGAAACGTGGGGCGGGAAATGCTCAACGTGCTGCATGAACGGCGGTTTCCCGCCGATGAGGTCCACGCGCTAGCATCGCGCCGCTCGCTGGGTGTCGAGGTCAGCTTTGGCGACACGACGCTCAAGTGCGAAGATCTCGAGCAGTTCGATTTCTCGCGCGTGGATCTCTGCCTGATGTCGGCGGGATCGTCGGTATCGAAGGTTTGGAGCCCGAGAATCGGCGCGGCAGGCGCGATTGTGATCGATAACTCGTCGTGCTGGCGCTACGATCAGGAGGTGCCGCTGATCGTGCCGGAGGTCAATGCCGATGCGATCACGGGCTTCACCAAGAAGAACATCATCGCCAATCCCAATTGCTCGACGGCGCAGATGGTGCTGGCGCTGAAGCCGCTGCACGACGAAGCGACGATCACCCGTATCGTGGTGGCGACCTATCAATCCGTGTCCGGGGCCGGCAAACAGGCGATGGACGAGCTGTGGGCTCAGACCAAGGGCAAATATGTGCCTGGTCAGGAAGTCCCGGCGCATAACTTCACGAAGGAGATCGCCTTCAACGTGATCCCCCACATCGACGTGTTCATGGAGGACGGTTACACCAAAGAAGAGTGGAAAATGCTGGTCGAGACCAAAAAGATCATCGACCCACACATTAAGGTCAGCGCCACCTGCGTGCGGGTGCCAGTGTTCGTTGGCCACGGCGAAGCCGTCAACGTCGAATTCGAACGGCCGATGTCGGTGGCCAATGCTCGCGCCATCTTGCGCGAGGCGCCGGGGATCATGGTGGTCGATAAACGCGAGAACGGGGGTTACGTCACGCCGATCGAAGCTGCCGGCGAGTTCGCCACCTATGTGTCGCGCATCCGGGAAGATGCCACCGTCGAAAATGGCCTGGCGCTGTGGATCGTGTCCGACAATCTGCTTAAGGGGGCAGCCCTAAACACAGTGCAGATCGCCGAGACTCTGATCAGCCGAAATCTGTTGCGCCCTGCGGCATGAGCGCCGCAGGGAACAGGCTCGGCCTACTTGCCTTTGCGCGCGGGCGGCGATGGCTGCAGTGGCGCCATCGTGCCAAGCGTGCTGACGATCTTGTTGAGATCCTGTAAAAACCGATTGCGCTCTTGGGCGGTAAGCACGCCCAGTAGTTTGTCGTCGACCTTGCGGGCAATCGGGTCGGCCGCCTTCAAGGCTTTCCATCCTTCCTCCGAAAGTTTGACCGCGTAGGCCCGTGCGTCCTCTTTCGTGCGTCGCCGCTGCAGCAGCCCTTTTTTGAGCATGCGCCGGATGATGTCGGCTAACGTCGAGCGGTCGATCCCCGTCTTTTCCACCAGCCGTGTTTGGCTGAGGCCCTCATTTTGGGAGACGGTGTGTAGCACCGCAAACTGTCGCGGAGTCAGTCCACGCTCGTCCATTTCATTTTGGAAGATGTCACCGGCGCATTGGCCTGCCCGGTGCAGCAGATGGATCGGAGATTTCTCCAGCCTTTCACTTGATTTGTCTTTTGCCATGAGCCGCTCAATCAGAGTGGTTAACGATACCGTTTCGCGGACCGAGCGCTCGAATCTGAGCTCTCGACCTTCAACTCAAGTATGTCTCCGAGAAGGAGAAACTGCATACCTAAACAGTCAATAAACACACCCCATCCGCAGTCGTCCAGTATTCTTGAACGTCGTACAGACATAGGATATGTGCCAATATACTGAAAATGTGTCACTCTTCAATCGGTAGTCTGTTATTCAGTTTAACACGTTTAGCGTGTGGTTAACGTACGGAAATCGGTGGTTAGTGAACCAATGAACGTTAATAGTTATCGATTTGAACACACTACACAAATTGCGTGATATGAACTGATATTGGTTCAATTGCCGTTCTATCGTTCAATCTAAGCGTGGACAAACGTTCAGATGGCAGAGGTGGAAAGCCGTTCTGCAGCCCCGATTATGTCCGCCTGAGGCGGATTCATCGCGTTTGCCCGCCCCACTCGGCCATCGACACACGCGCGCCATTGGGGGCCGAGCTGGGCAGCGCAATGGTCCCAGCCAAACCCGGAAGCGCTACAATAAAACGTGCCTTAAATTGGAACCGCAAAGCCGGTTCCAATTTAAGGCACAAAGAGGATCGCGCTTAAAGTGGTGAGCAACTGTTCTGCCTTTAATCGGGATCGTTCCGATTCCGATTAAAGGCAGGTTGCGCTAGGATCGTTATCTGTCGGGTGATAGCTCATAGCGCTTGAGCACGCCGACCTGGGCGAGGGCGAACGCCATCGTCAACGGCAGAATTCCCCACGCTTTAAAACTGATCCAGAAGTCAGTGGAGAACGAGCGCCAAACGATCTCGTTGATGATTGCAAGCGCGATGAAAAAAAGACCCCATCTGATCGTCAAAACCCGCCAGCCAGCGTCGGTCAGTCGGAACACTTCTCCAAAGACGTATCTGAGCAATGACTGGCCGAATAGCAGCCCGCCCAACAAAATTGCGGCGAAAAGTAGGTTGACGATGGTGGGCTTCATCTTGATGAACAATTCGTCTTGGAGCAGCAGCGTCAAACCCCCAAAGACGATGACAAAAAATCCGGAGACCAGCGGCAGGATCGGCACGCGCCCCATCAGGTAGCGTGAAGCGATCAGCGCCGCCGTCGTCGCGATCATGAACGCGCCGGTTCCCCAGAAGATGCCATACTTGAAGTTGACGGCGAAGAACACGCCGATCGGGCCTAGCTCCAACAGCATCTTGAGGAGTTGGGCGCCGCTGACCTCTGGATTGGTGTCCTTCGCTGTCGGCTGGTCACTCATGTCGGATCTGTGTCCCCCTCATCACAATGGGATCGCATCAACGGGAGGTCGCATTGGCCTCAGCGCGAGAACAAGCGCCGGGCGGCAAGCGCGCACCAGCCCTAGAGCCGAGAGGGCGCCGGTTTGCTTGCTGCGGCAGGATAGCGCTGACGTACAGCGTGGCTCGCCGGTTCAATCGGCGTGCCATCTTCGTTCAAACGGTATTTGTGCATAAGTCGCGTCAGATACCAAGCGTAAAGCCCGCTCAGAGGCATGATCAGGCCGATCTTGAACAGAATCCACACATTGACCCCATCGATCTCGCCCAGCAGCGGAATGTCATAGTATTCGGTCTTGACGAACACCTGGCGCACGATTTCGTTCAGCACGGCGGTCAGGATGAAAAACCAGGCAAAACTGAAGGTGAAGCGATCCCAGCCCTCTCGCGTGTAGTGGAAAGTCTTTTCGAAGATGTGCTGGAAGAAGTTTTGACCCAACCACAGCCCACCAAACAAAAAGGTCGCGAACAAGGCATTGAAGATCGTGACCTTGATCTGAATCCACATGGCATCGCCGGTCAGGAGCGTCATGATCCCAAACAATACGGTCACCGTGCTGGCGATGATCGGGAACACCGGCAGGCGTCCGAGCACCAGGCGCATCACGACCATCGCGACCCCGGTCGATAGGATCAAAGCCCAGGTGCCGGCGTTGATGCCGGCCATGGCGTTGACCACGAACATCGCCACCAACGGACCGAACTCGGACAAGATGTTGACGGTCTGGTGCGCATTGAAAGGATAGATCCGTTTCAATAGGCTCATGTTCAATTTGACCTTTCCCCACATTTCCCGTCGATGCAGAGCACCATGAAACGTGATGGTTGCACTCCTAACTCAAGGCAATTGCCCGCGCAAACTGGTCTGCGTCAAACGATTGTAAATCTTCGCTTCCCTCACCGACCCCAATCGCATGAACGGGCAACCCGAAGCGGGCGGCGATCGCCACCAAGATCCCGCCGCGCGCCGTACCATCCAACTTAGTCATTACTATCCCGGAAACGTCGGCACGATCACGGAACACTTCGACCTGTGAAATGGCGTTCTGCCCGGTCGTCGCGTCGAGCACCAGCACCACGTCGTGAGGCGCGGCGGCGTCGAGCTTCTTCATCACCCGAATCACCTTCTCAAGCTCGGCCATCAGCTCCTGCTTGTTTTGGAGGCGGCCGGCGGTGTCCATCAACAGCAGATCATAGCCGCCATCGCGGGCGGATTTGAGGGCGTCGAACGCCAGCCCGGCCGCATCCGAGCCGACCTCGCGTGCGATGACCGGGGCGCCGGTGCGCTCTCCCCAAACCTTGAGCTGGTCGATGGCAGCAGCGCGAAAGGTGTCGCCGGCGGCCAGCATGACCCGCAACCCGGAATCGGTGTAGTGCTTGGCAAGCTTGCCAATGGTCGTGGTCTTGCCCGTGCCGTTGACGCCGACCATCAATATCACGTGTGGCTGGTTGGCGGGCTCTATCTGCAGCGGTTGGGCCACCGGCCGCAGCACGTCGGCGACCTCATCTGCCAGCACTTGTCGGACCGCTTCGGCCTCCAACCCCTTGTCGTAGCGCTTCTGGGACACCGCGTCGCTGATCCGCATGGCGGTCTCGACGCCGAGATCAGCCCTGATCAACAGGTCCTCAAATTGCTCCAGGGTATCGGCGTCGAGCTTGCGCTTGGAGAACACCGTCGAGATGCCGTCGGCCAACTGTGACGAGGTCTTGCTCAGGCCGCTCTTGAGACGCTGAAACCATGAGACCCGTGCTGATGCGGCCGGGAGTTGCGATGCAGGCGCGGGGGCGGCAGGATCTTGAAGGGTGTCGCTCGGCGGCGCGGTATCAGTCCGCGCCGATCCGGCAGGTGTGGCGGTGTCGGACGCGGAATTAGGGGCTTGCACGCCCGCATCGACCGGCTCGGCGCGCGGCGGCACCGACGAGTCCGCTTGATCGGCCCCTGCATCCGACCCCCGCCCGAACATGCGGCCGAGCAGCGACCGCTTGGCCTGCTTGTCTGTTTGTTGGCTCATGGCTTGGCCTCCGCAACCAACCGAGTGCCGTCGCGTCCCGTCACCTGGGCAGTGATGGCATTGCCAGCTCGTAGCCCGACCGGCGCATTGGCGATGAGCACTTCGGCAAAGTTGGGCGCGCGGGCAAGCAACCGATCGCCGCAGCGACGCTCGATGTGGACCTCCAGCGTGGCGTCGCGGTGCTGATCGAGCCATCGGCGCAAGGCGGCGCCGGCCGCTTCGCGCAGACGGGCCGCCCGCGCCTTCACCAGCTGTCGCGGCAGTTGTGGCATGCGAGCGGCCGGCGTGCCGGGGCGTGGCGAGAAGGGGAACACGTGCAGGAACACCAAGCCGCAATCCTCAATCAGCGCCAACGTTTGTTCGAACATCGCCTCCGTCTCGGTCGGAAAGCCCGCAATCAGATCGGCACCCAAGGCGAGATCGGGCCGCAACCGCCGGACCCGATTGCAAAATGCGACGGCATCGGCGCGTCGGTGCCGTCGCTTCATGCGCTTTAAAATGAGGTCATGGCCGGCCTGGAGCGAGAGATGCAGATGCGGCATCAAGCGTGGTTCTTCGGCGATCGCGACCAGCAAGTGGCGATCGACCTCAACTTGATCGATCGACGACAGCCGCAAGCGGGCAAGCTCCGGTAACTGGCGAATGATCTGGCGTACCAGCCGGCCTAGCGACATCGTCGCGGCTGGAACCTCGGCTTGGTCTTCCCCATAGGCCGTCAGGTCGACCCCGGTCAGCACCACTTCCTGCACGCCTCGCTCGACCAGGGACCTGACCTGCCCGATCACCTGCGCAACCGGAACCGAGCGCGATGGTCCGCGGCCCTGTGGAATAATGCAAAACGTGCAGCGATGGTCGCAACCATTCTGGATCTGGACGTAGGCTCGGGCGCGGGGCAGTGCGGTGCGGGCGCCCAAAGTTGCGGTCGGGGCGGCAGGCTTGGCGCCGCGCCTGACGTCAGGTCGCTGATTGTTGACGCCGGCGACGCTGAGGCGCGGAGCGCTTCCCGAACCGAGTTGTGCGAAGGTCTCGGTGGTGAGCTTCTCGACATTGCCAATCACGTGATCGATTTCCGCCATCGCCGCGAAGCGCTGTGGCTCGATTTCCGCTGCACAGCCGGTGACGATCAGCCGCGCCTGTGGATGATCGCGGCGCGCTCGGCGGATCGTCTGGGCGGCTTGCCGGACCGCCTCGGCGGTGACGGCGCAGGTATTGACGATCACCGCATCGTCGAGACCGGCCGTCTCGCAGCGCTGGCCGATGACATCCGACTCGAAGGCATTGAGCCGACAACCCAGCGTGACGACGGTTGATGGTGGCATGTGCTGTTCTTACCTGATCGAACACGGCGGCGGACATCGACGCGCCATATAAGTAAGGTCTGTAAGGCGTCTCCGCCAGCTTGCTGTAGCCCGTGGTCGTGTGTTTGCCCAACAGGCTGGGCTATGGTGGCGATGTGGCGGGACAACCTGGAAGCGGCAACAGCAGCGGCGGTGGACCGTGCCTGTTGGTCAATGAACGATTGCAGCGGGATGCGCAATCCGATGGCGCGGCGGATAATCCGCGCGCACGCGGCGGCATGATCGACATGCGGTGCGCCTGCTAAGAGGTCGCCGTGGATAAGCCGTTGCGCTCATTTTGCAATGATATAACATAACTTCCGTCGTAAGATCGTCGATCGTAGGGAATGAGGATCATGATCAGCAAATCTTGTCATCTCTCCTGGCCGACCTGGCGCATAGGCGCGGTCGGCATCGCCAGCGTTGTGCTGTTGCAACCTACCCTTGTCGCCGCCGACGACAAGCCGTCAGCGGCTAAGCAGACACAGCACCGTCAGCTCGATGCCCATACCCACGGCGTCGGCTCGCTCAATATCGCCGCGGAAGGCAATGTGTTTGCGATCGAACTCGAGGTCCCCGGTGCCGACATCGTCGGTTTTGAGCATCCGCCCCATACCGACCAGCAAAAGGCCGCCGTCGCGCAAGCCAAGGCCAAGCTGTCGAAGCCGCTTGAGCTGTTCAGATTGCCTGGCGCGGCTGGCTGTCGATTGGTGTCGGCAGAGGTGGAGCATGAAACTGAGGAGGATCACGACGCCGAGCACGCCGGCGAACATAGCAAGACCGAGCGCCACGGGGATGACGACAGCGGGCATCGGGACCATGACGACGGGGTCGAAAAAGCGAAGGACCATGACGAGGCGGAAGACGCGCAGCATGCCGAGTTCCATGCCGAGTACCAGCTCAATTGCCGTCGTCCGGCGTCGCTGCTGACCATCGATTTTGATTACTTCAAGGTGTTCAAGGGGGCGGAAGCGCTGCGGGTCAGCATCGTTGCACCGAAGGGCCAATCGCAGCGCAAAGTCACGCGTGAACAGCCGCGATTGAGCCTTCAGGGCATGATGTAGGGCGTCTCGACCGGCCCCGCGTTCTGCGCGATCCACAACAATGGCTCAGCACCACGTGCTGAGCCAAAAGCGCCGATCAAACCGGAGCCAGGCCTGCGATGGCGAACATCATCGAGGTGTCCCAGGTCTCGTTTCGCTGGCCGGGTGCGGCCGCCTTCGAGCTCGGCATTGAGCGTTTCGTGCTCAGCGCCGGCGACAAGGTGCTGCTGATCGGTCCCTCCGGCAGCGGCAAGTCTACGTTCTTGGCGCTGATAGCGGGCATCGTCGTGCCGCAGCAGGGACGAATCGCGGTGCTCGATACCGATCTCGGCGGTCTTAGTTCGGCCGGCCGCGACCAGTTCAGGGCCGAGCACATCGGCGTGATCTTTCAAATGTTCAACCTGCTCCCCTACGGTAGCGTAATCGACAACGTGCTGCTGGCGCTGAGCTTTGCGCCAAAGCGACGGGCGCGGGTGCAAGCGTCGCGTCCCATCGCCAAAGAGGCCGTGCGGCTGCTGTCGCGGCTGGGTTTGGAACAAGCCTTGATCGCCGGGCGTACGGCGGCCAATCTCAGCGTGGGACAGCAGCAGCGTGTCGCGGCTGCGCGGGCGCTGATCGGCCGGCCGGAACTGATCATCGCCGACGAGCCAACATCGGCCTTGGATCGCCAGCGCCAAAGGGCGTTTCTCGATTTGCTGTTCGCGGAGGCAGAGGCGGCAGGGTCGACGTTGATGATGGTCAGCCACGACGAGACGTTGGCGGACCGCTTCGACCGCGTGCTGGCGCTTTCCGACATCGTCACCCAGCTAGGCGAAGGCGTTGGCGCATGATCGTTGCTCGGCTCGCGCTGAAATCGTTGGCTAACCGTTGGATCACGGTGACCTTGACGGTGCTGTCCATCGCCGTCAGCGTGATGTTGCTTCTGGGCGTCGAAAAAGTGCGGACCGGTGCCCGCCAGAGCTTCGCCGACACGATCTCCGGCACGGATCTGATTGTCGGTGCGCGCAGCGGTAGCGTGCAGCTGCTGCTCTATTCGGTGTTCCGGATCGGCAATGCCACCAACAATCTCAGCTGGTCCAGCTATCAGGACGTCGCTCGTCAGCCGGAAGTCGCCTGGGCGGTTCCCCTGTCGCTCGGCGACAGCCATCGCGGCTTCCGTGTGCTGGGGACGACACCGGATTACTTCAAGCGTTACCGTTATCGGCGAACGCAGGGGCTGGAGTTTGCCAGCGGCGGGCCGTTCAGCGACCTGTTCGATGCGGTGTTAGGCGCCGACGTGGCGGCGGAACTCGGCTATCAGCTCGGTGCGCCGATGATCATTGCGCACGGCCTCGGTGCGGTCTCCTTCGTCGAGCATGACAATATGCCGTTCCGCGTGGCCGGCATCTTGAAGAAGACCGGCACGCCGGTCGATCGCACCGTCCATGTCGGCCTAGATGCCATCGAGGCCATCCACGTCGATTGGCAAAGCGGCGCAAAACGACCGGGGCCGTCGGTGACGGCCGCTGAAGTCCGCAGCATGAAGCTGACGCCCAAGGCCATCACAGCGGCGCTGATCGGGCTCAAATCCAAGCTTTCGACGTTTCGGCTGCAGCGGGCCATCAACGCTTACCCGCATGAGCCGCTCAGCGCGATTTTGCCGGGTGCGGCGCTGCAGGAGCTGTGGGACCTGGTCGGGGTGGCGGAGACGGCTTTGACCGCGGTGTCGGCGATGGTGGTGGCCACCGCATTGCTCGGGATGGCGACCATGATCCTGGCGACACTGAACGAGCGTCGGCGGGAGATGGCGATATTGCGTTCGGTCGGCGCGCGGCCGGCCACTATTCTGGGGCTGCTGGCTGTTGAGGCGGGCGTGCTGACCGCGGCTGGCGTCGTGCTCGGTACGCTATTGCTCTATGGGGCGTTGGCGATCCTGCAGCCGATCATCGATCAAGCCTATGGGATCTACATCGCCATCAGCGCCCTCAAGGTGAGCGAGCTGCAGCTTTTGCTGGTCATCGTTGCCGCCGGTTTCTTGGCCGGTCTGGTGCCAGCCATCAGAGCCTACCGGCTGTCGTTGGCCGATGGCATGACGGTGCGCACCTAGAGCAACCTGCCTTTAATCGGAATCGGAACGATCCCGATTTAAGGCAGAAAGTTGCTCACCACTTTAACAGCGATCATCTTTGCGCCTTAAATCGGAACCGGCGCAATTGGAATCGGCGTTGCGGTTCCGATTTAAGGCGCGATGATCTAAAGCGGGTCGGAGTTGGTTGGAACCATCCCGCACCCCCACGCAGCCACGCCTACCATCGTGGCCTTGGCTGGCCGGCTGGAGAGCGGGCCGGCCGGGCCGATCCGGGCCGATCCGATCCGTTCCGTTCCGCCTGGGGCGGACGTGATCTAAAGGAAGTTTGATTGGCCGGCTGGCGGCAAAGCAGGTATCGATGGTGCTGATCACGCGGTACGTCGGAGAACACACATGACGGGGCGCTTGCTCGGAATTGTCACCGGTGCGGGGTTGGCACTGGCGCTGGTGGCTGAACCCTTCGGCATGGCCGCGGTTCGCGCCGCTCCACCGGTCGAACCGGTGCGCCAGCTGCAGTGGTCCCACCTCATTCCAACAGCCAAGCCCAAGCCGCGGCTGAAGACATTCTTCGCCGGTCGACAGGCGTTGGATCCGAATGCCAGGACGCTGCCGCAGAGCATTCCCGAGGCGCGCTGGATGTCGGCCCCGACGGCGGAAACCAAAGCCACCGTACCGCCGGCCGTGGTGCAAAGCCTGCACGGCAAACGGGTCAATCTCGGCGGTTACGTGGTGCCGCTCGATTTCGATGCCACCACGATCAAGGAGTTTTTGTTGGTGCCGTTCGTCGGCGCCTGCATCCACGTGCCGCCGCCGCCGCCCAACCAGATCGTGTATGTAAAGGCGGCGAAGGGCTTTCAAATAAGAAGCTTGTTTCAGCCGGTCTATGTGACCGGGAGACTGACGACGAGCGTGGCCTTTACCGGGTTGGCAGATGCCGGCTATACGCTCGAGGCGGAAAAGGTTTCGCCGCGCAAGGAGTAAACCGCCGGCGCGCAATCCTCACCTGATTTTGCGTGTTGTGAGCTTGAGCGCGCCGCCAGCCGTCGCGCCGCCAGCGCGTCTCAGTGTGAGCTGGAAGCATACCGCTCCTTGACCCGGCCACCCACAACGCCGTGCCGTGTTAGGGCCAGGTGAGACAGCGGGCCGGCATGGCGCTTGCGCCTAAGGCAGAAAGATGATCGCTCTTAAAGTGTAGAGCAACTTTCTGCCTTTGATCGGGATCATTCCGATTCCGATTAAAGGCAGGTTGCTCTAGGCGAAAGCCGTCCAGCGAAACAAACGGGCAGTTCGGTCAGATTGGAGGGCTTCTGTTGCCCGGTGCCCTCCGAACCGCGCCTCAGCAGGCTAATGCTGAGGACTTCAGTTTAGGCGTTTGGCGCCGCATTACGCAGCGACAGCAGCCTCAGCATAGTTGTCATTGGCAACTATTCTGGATGGCCCGATAACGGCGGTACCATGCCGAGCAAAAGCTAGCCCTTTATACCCCTCGTCGATCCTATTTCGCCCCCATCACCGGCGGCCTCAACCCGTCTGCCGATGGGCCAGGCCGTCTGTGGTGGAGGCGCCGGGTACCGCCCCCGGGTCCGAAAGGCTTATTCCGACCGCGTTTATCGCCATAGTCGAACGAATCCGACCCGGCTAATATAGGCGAGGTCTGCCGGTTTTAAAAGCTCCGGCGCGCCGATGTGCGAAAGGCAAGACCAACGCGATGCCTGTCGCGCAGCGTCAGACCGGGTTGGCGGGGGGCTGTGCGGGGGTTGGATCGCCGCGGCGCATAAGGTCGGCCAACACGTCACGCATCCTGACCGGCGGCGCTTCGACGAACGGCATCGGTCGGCAAACGTGCAGCGCGGCAACACCGACCCTGACCGTCAACGCCCCGTTAAACAAGCCTTCGCCCAGGCGCCGCGATAAGCGCGTGGCGATATCATGACCGATGAATTGACCAAAGAGATCGTCGGTAAGCGCCAGGCCGCCGGTCGCCACCATGTGCAGAAAAACCATGCGCGCGAGCTTGAGCCCGCCCAAATAACCAGGTCGGCCGCCATACAGACTGGCCAGTTGCCGCATCAGCCGTAGGTTTTCAATCAACACGTAGCCGACCGAGAACAGGGCCAACGGGGACAGCGCGGCAACCAGCGAGACCCGCTTGGCCGACGCCAACACCATCTGCCGAGCGCGGCGATCGAGCGGTGCGAAGACCTCGCGGTCGGCCAGCGCGAGCAGCTCGCCGGGATCGCGGACATCGCCCTCATGCTCGCGCAGGCGGCGCAGCGACCAAGCCAAATCGCTGCGGCCGGTGAGCGCCGTGCGCAGGCGTCGAACCACATGCCGCTCGGCCGACAGATCGCCCTCGCGCAGCGCTGTCTCGGCCTCCCGCTTGAGACTGGCCAGTCGGGCCAAGCGCAACAGTCCGACGATCTCACCCACGATGATGATGACCGCAGAGGCCGCGGCGATCACGAGCAACGCCCAGGCGGTCCAACCAATCCAGCCGCCGCGGGCGAGCAGATGCGACGCGAACTGGGTGAACCAGACGCCGAACGCTAGCGCGATCAGTCCGCTTACGGCCGCAACCAACATTGATGTCCACGTCCAGGCGGGGCGCAGCGGCGTGACGGCTGGGGTGACGGCCGGTTCGGCGCTAATTGACGCCTCGGTCCGGTCGGGTGCCTGGCTGGCTTCGGGCGAGCCTGTCGGCGGCTCCGGCTGTTCGATGGGGGGTGGCTGATCGGTCAGCACGGCGGGATCATCGACATCGAACACGCGCGGCCGGCGCCGAGACGGGTGCTGGGTCATATCAGGCGGTCTCCCAACAGGTGCTCCAACGCGCGATCAAGGCGAATGTGCGGCCACGGCACTGGCCCGGTCTGACCAGGCTTGGCCACCAACGGCGGGGGACGGAAGCGCACAACATCGACGTCTTGGTCTTGGTGGCTGACGCCCTTCGTGCGCGCCGCCTCCAAGGTGGCGCGGGGATCCTCTTCAAGGTCGCCCGGAAACACCGCTACCTCGGTGCTGCCATCGAACGTGCGTGCGCCCAGGCGTTCCCCCGGCAGCGGCGTGCCCTTAATGCAGATCAAGACCTCGCCCTGATCGTAAACCTCCACCTGCGTGGTTGCGCGCAACGCCGCCAGCGCCACCGCCTTGATGTCCGCGCCTGCCGTCTCGGCCCGTCGCCGGGCGTCGTCGACGATCAGGCTCAAGACGGACTCGAGCCGATCGTGGCTGGTCTGTGGGAGGTGATCGGCCTTGGTCGCCGCGAACACGATTTTGTCGATACGCGCTCCCAACAGGACTGAGAGCCAGCTGCGGCGACCTGGGCGAAACGCGATCAGCGCGGCTTGGAGCGCGCGCGATAGCTCGGCCAACGCAAAGGCACCATGGTTCAACGCCGTCAGCACATCGACGAGGACGATTTGCCGGTCCAGCTTGCTGAAGTGGTTTTGAAAGAACGGGCGAACGACATGCGTGCAATAGCTGTTGTAGCGGCGGGCCATCATGGCCGCCAGCGTGCCATGGGTCAGCGGCTGGTCCGGCGTCACATCGAGCGGCACAAACTGCAACAGCGGCGAACCCTCGCGTTCACCGGGCAGCAGGAAGCGGCCCGGCCCCACTGTTGACAGTGCCGGCTCCGCATCTCGTGCAGCGCGCAGATAGGCCGTGAACACCGACGTGGCCGCAATCGCTTGGGCCTCGTCGGCGGGTGCCCCCGGATCGAGATCGGCCAACGTATCGAGCCAAGCCTGGGCGGCAGCCCGGCGCTGCGGTTGACGAGCTAAGGCGATCGATTCCGCCGACCACTGTGCGTAGCTTTGATTCAACATCGCCAAGTCGAGCAGCCATTCGCCCGGATAGTCGACGATATCCACATGCAGCTTTCTCGGACCCAAGGCGCGCGCCAACTGGCCGACGGGCTGGTAAACCAGCGTCAACCGGAGCTCGGAGATGGCGCGGGTGCTGTCAGGCCAGACCGGATCCGGAGCCGTCAAGGCCGCTAGGTGGCGCTCATAGTCGAAGCGCGGAACGTCATCGTCGGGTTGCGGCTCCAGATACCGTTCCAATAGCCGCCGCTCGGCGTGAACGGCCAGGAACGGCAGCCGCCCTCCCTCCAGAAGGTTGCGGACAAGGGCCGTTATAAACACTGTTTTTCCGGCGCGCGCCAGACCCGTCACGCCCAACCTAAGGCTCGGCGTTGCCACGTCGGCCAAATAAGCCCGCGCCGCATTGAGGGCGTCGATTGGCGCGATGGCCAGGTCTGATAAGCGCAATTGGGGCTTCCCGGTTGACCGCAAACCGGGTCAAGTTGCCCTATCAATCACGGTGGCGGCAAGGGGAAGCGGCACGGCTCTGGCACCCGCGGCCGGCGGACCTGCAGCCCGCTTGCAATCGACGAGACCGTGTGCAGCGGTCGGCCGCCGGCATCGACCAGATTCATCATGGGCCCGCTGGAGCGGCTGGTTCGGACGTAGGCACCGGGAGGCGATGCCGCTGGCTCGCAGGAGGCTCAAGCCGGCGCGAGGCCGATGAACGCATTTCGGTAATAGCTGGAACGATCCCGCTTCCCGGCCTGGCCACCGCATGGCACGATGTTGTGGATCGCCGGGTGGGGGAGCGGGCCGGCCAGGCGATACCACCTTGGGTGGCAATGATTGAGATCATGTCTGACGAGGTTTGGGCTGAAGATGTTGGGGCTGACGATATTTGGGCTGACGATGGCGGGGATCATGTCCAAGAGCCATTGTGGGTCGGCGTGAGCGCTGCCACCTCCTCAGCATCCCCTGCATCGCCGCCGACGCCGGATTGATCGGCCTCGCTGTCCACGGTCTTCGCGGTAGGCTACTGCCGGGTTCGGTATAGCGTAAATTCGCCCTGGTTGACGCGATCGACCAACCCGAGCGCAAGGTTGGCGACGGAGTCTTCGCCAAAGGTCGCGACCAAATCGGTGAGCGCCGTGTAAAGCGCCGCATAGGCCATGATCTCTGGCGCTACGCCGCTTTCGGTCCCTTCTTCCCAGGCCTCAAGCATGATGCCGAGCGCGCGAAGCGTTTCGTCGTCGTTTGACGTCAACGTGGATGTGCGCATTTCGACCCCCTTATATGATGACGCGTTTCCGCGCGCGCCTTCACCGACCTGCGAGGTGTAGATTCCAGCTTCGAGCGACCCCTACCACGCTCAATGCGCTTTGGTGCGAGACGCAACAAATCAACGTAAACATGTGGAGCTTTCTCACCTTAAAAACTGTCGCGAGTACGGTTCAACGAATTGTCTCGACCAGGGCTTCGGCGATCTGAATGCCTTCGATGATAAAGCGCTTGATGGCAGTCCGAGCCGTCGTCGTGCACGTTTTATAAGTCCGATTATAGCTTTGGTAGCCGCGATTAAAGCTGCGCGCCAACTTCGCCCGTCGTAACGGCGCAGATCCTTCCGCCTCGATCAACTCGCGCATGCGCAGCCGCCACGCCTGCCCGTCGTTGGAGCCGCACAGCTCGCGCAGGTAGTGTACCGCGCCCAGGATTTCCGACAGGCGAACCAGGCGATCATCGTATGGCTTGTCTGTTGTTTGGGCCGCAGCGAAAGCAGGCGACCCACCACCGCGCCCCAATGGATCGACCGCTGCCAGGGCCAGGCATGCGAGCAGCACGCAAACACCGAGCAACCTTCGCTTGGAGCCAATGCCTGCACCTGTCACGTTCGACCTTCCCCGCTGCTGCTGCCCCGATGCCGCAGACTCGCGACCCTGTCTTACTCGCGTTCGTCCGTCACGAAAAGCCAAGACTTGGACATTTTGACAGCATGATCTCGCAGCCTTTGGAACATCAGCTGATGCCCAAGCACCGGGATGCCGCAAGGATCAGGCGATGGGCGCCGTTCGTCAGCGGATAGGCGCCAACATCATCGAGTGCTACGAAGCGCGCGTCGCTGACATCGGTTGCCGCCATCGGCACGCCGATGTCACAGGTGCCGTAGAACACCGCCAACACGAAATGGGCGTCCAAGCGACCGTCCTCGGTGCGGACGATGACGTCGTGAACGTCCAGCAGACCCTGCAGCGTGACGTCGAGGTTGGTTTCTTCCTTGATCTCGCGCACGGCCGCGGCGGCAGCAGTTTCTCCGGGCTCGATGCGACCGCCGGGAAGGCTCCACAGACCCTGTCTCGGGCCGCGACCGCGCTCGGCCAGCAGCACTTGACGTTCCCTAAAAATTGCGGCGCTGGCAGCGGCTTGCGGCCAATGGTCAGCGGCTGGTGACATGGGCGAAACTCAGCATTGGGTTATCGACCGGAGCTGTGGGCAAGGGTTGCCGATCTGGCGCGGACGCGTTGAGCAAGACGGGTTGAGCAAGACGGGTTGAGCAAGATGGGCAACGGTTTTTCGCGCAGCGCCATGCCCGGCTGCGGGCGGCGATCGGCAGCGTTGGGCGAGATCGGGTCATTGCGGTTACGTTGGTCGAGGTTCCGCCTCCACAGCGTGGTCGGCACCACCGCGGCAGCGAGGCAGTCGTTCAACGAGGTAGTCATGCAACGAGGCAGTCATCATGTGTTCGCGCTATTGCTTGTTGTCGTCGCCGGATCGCGTCAAAGCCCTGTTCGCCTTCCGCAATGAGCACGTGTTTCCACCCCGCTATAACATCGCGCCGACGCAGCCGGTCGCCATCGTGCGACTGGACCATGCGGGCGTGCGCGAATTGGCGCTGGTCAGATGGGGGTTGATCCCGAGTTGGACGCGCGATCCGTCGCAGCTGTCTACCTTGTTCAACGCGCGCGCTGAAGGCGTCAATGAACGACCCTCGTTTCGCGGCGCGATGCGCCACCGGCGCTGCTTGGTTCCAGCAGACGGCTATTATGACTGGATCGGCCCGGCCGGGCAACGTCGCCCGGTGCTGGTGCGGCCGGTGGGCGGTGGTCCGCTGGCCTTCGCCGCCCTGTGGGAGCACTGGCTGGGCGCGGACGGCAGCGAAATCGAGACGATGGCGATCGTGACGGTCGCCGCCCAGGGCAGGCTGGCGCAGATGCTCCCGCGCAGGCCGGCGATCGTGTCCGCCAGAAGTTTCGAGGATTGGCTGGCAACGCGGCAGGTCAGTGCAGCTGCCGCGGCCGAGCTGTTGACAGACCGGCATGAGGACTCGCTGGAGGTGTTCGAGATCGATCAAACGATCAATAATCCCCGGCACGATAGCCCCGAGGCGGTCAACATCATCGCTAAACTGTCAGAATGATTATCGTTCAAAAATGATCGCCGCGGGGCGCGTCGGTTGTCCTGTCAGCAATGTGCAAACTGCCGATTGCAACTGCGAAAAACTCGCAATGGAAAGCAAAAAGAGCTAGATCATGTCCGCCTTTGACGGATTAGCCTTGCCGGTCCGCGGTTCCAGCCGGCCACCCAATGGCCCGATGTTGTGGGTGGAAAGGTTGGGCGCGCGGGCTGGTTCCAGCACATGCTGAAACGGTTTAGTCTGGGACGATCGCGTGGCGGCGCCGAAGGGGCTTCAGGACCCGACTGCGGATCTGCACGTCAGTGGGTGATATCTTTAAATCTGTGTACTAATTTATCATGACAATCCGGGGACCGCCCAACGGGCGGAACGTTCGGTCTAAAACCACGGAGATGTTGACCCAAACTTGTATATTGAGTTCGCGCGGTGGGTCGCGCGATTAAGGAACGGTGATGGTATACCAAGCTGATGATCTTGATTTGAGAACGCCGCCGGGATGGAGCGCCAGCGGCGCGGGTCCACAACACGCAGAGCAGGCCAATTGGCTGACGCGCTCGACCGTCTATCATGGCGGTCGTCGCGATCCGATCTGGGTCGACGACACGGTGATGGCCTGCACCAATCACGCCTACGATTTGGCCATGGCGCACCGCGCCCCCGAGGTGCGGTTGGACCACGTGCTCAACGCCTTGACCTTGAGCGACGCAGCAACGCGGGTATTGCAAGCGCGCGGAATCAATGTCGCCGGCCTGCGCGTGGATACCAACGAATTGATCGCCAGCGATAAGCCCAATGGCAAGGGCAAGATCCATCCGAAACACTCACAGGCGATGGAAGAGATGCTGCGGCTGGCGGCCGATCGCGCCTACCAGCAACGCTCCCCGATCAACGTCGACGACCTGCTGTACGCCATGTTCGAAATGGATCCCGAACTGCCGGGGCTCGAGCTGTTGCACCGCCATGTATCTCCGCTGGCGGACCGCAATGGCCATTCGCGTGGCGCGCTGCTGCGGCTGGAGCCGCTACCACATCTGAGCGCAGCGACGACGGGCGGCGACCGCAACGCCAACAATGGACACTACGCATCTCGATCGAGTAAGCGCCAAATCCGAACGGTCACCGATCGCGAGTCTCAGCCGTCACGAGAGGCGCTGCAGCGTCCAGAGGTGACTGATCCAAGCATCACCGTTGTCGATGATGCCCAGAACAATCGCATCGCCGCGCTCGAACGCGCGATCCGTGACTTTGGGCTCGACCTGGCCGATGATCGCAAGTCGTTGCGGACCCTGGTCAAGGACCTGCAGCGCAACGCCGCCTCCCAGGCCGACGATACCAGGCGGTTGGAAGGCGGTCTGAGCGAACGCATCACGGCTCTGGAAGATACACTTGAGCGTTCGCGCCACGATGGCGACGTGCCACATGCCGTGATCGATCGACTTTCATTGATGGAACGCAATCTGGATAGCCGCTTGGCGGAGATTGGCGATGCGAGCAGCCTTCCTCGATCGATCACGGACCGCCTCGATCAAATCGATCGCAGCTTGCAGGTCCGCATGGTTGAGACCGGGCGTTCGGCGCCGGCGATCGATGCCATGGTCGATCGCCTAAATGCGATCGAGCGCAATCTCGAAGCGCGGTTCGCTGATTTGGATCAAGCCGAAGGTCCGACCGCGGTGCTCATGGAGCGGTTCGAGGAGATCGAACGCCGGCTTGACGCCCGGCTGGTGACGTTGGGGCGCTCGACCGGCTCGGTGCCAACCGCACTTGTGGACCGGTTTGAGCGGGTCGAGCAAATCCTCGAAGCACGATTGAACGACGTCATCAGCACCTCCGCGCATCTAAGCGATCGGGTCGAGGCGCTGGAGCGGATGTTCGCTGAGCAATCCCACGCGGAGCGATCGGCCGACTTGGCTCAGCAGATAGAGGTCGCCGCCGGCGTCGCCGACAAGCTCGACGCACTGGAGCGCACCTATCAGCTGATTCTTGACCGGCTGATCGGATTGGAGCGGCACGTCGCGTCCGATCACAAAACTGGCGATAGCGCATTGGTGGCGTTGGGTCAGCGGATGACGGCGCTGTCGGACACAGTCAAGGCCAATGGCGATCTGACATCACTGTCGCCGGCGCTGTCGAAGATCGAGACAAGCATCAGCGGTTTGGAGCGCTCGGTGGAAAACCGCTCCGCCGAAAGCGGACGGACCATCTCGTTCATCGGCGAGCGGTTGCGCGCTTTTGAAAGCGCCATCGACAACCACCCCGCCGCCGCCCAGTTAGCCGGCGTGGAGCAGACGGTGAATGCGGCGCGCGAAAGTGCCCATCAGCGGCTCGATCGGATCGAGCATGCGTTGGCGCTGGAAGCGGAGCGGGCCGCCGAGGCGGCGACCGCGCACCAGCACGATCTCAGTGAACTGCACGAGGCACTGATCCGCTTGAATTCGAACCAGCAGACGCTAGGGGCGTCGTTGCAGCAGTGGCGGCTCGACAATACCGGTGATCTGAGCGTGGTCAGCAATCGGCTAAAAGCGCTGGAGGAGAACGATCAACGTCAGCTTCCCGTGCTGCACGCCCTGGCCAGCCAAATCTCTGGGGTTCATGCAGCGTTGATGCGGAACAAATCCAGTAACGGGCACCTTCAGCGCTGGCTGTTCGGCACCGATGAATGGTACGCGGCAAGCTATGACACATCCAATTGGCAGACGCGGCGTCGCAACGAAGCGGCACGGGACGCCCAACCTCCGCTCTGACTGAGATGGCGCGTGCGATCGTTGGAGATTGAATAGCCGTGCCGGGCATCGCGAATTGGCCGCGGGCTCACACCGGGCGGTTCCGGCCGTGGCTCGTGACGTCGCGTGAGGCACTGCTGCGTAAGCTGGACCCGTCCCGTTCCCCCACCCGGCCAACCAACGGCACGCTGGTGTGGCTGGTCTAGAGCATGATCACTTTAGATGGAAGCATAACCTGAGTTTGCGAAGTAGTTTGCGAGCTCGTCGCGGGTGAATTGGCTCAGCAAATCGCCGATCCGGTGCCAAAGGTCGTCGACTGTGCGTTCGCGCGCCTTGCCGATCAGATGCTTGAGCTTTGAAAAAACTTGCTCGATCGGATTGAGATCCGGCGAGTAAGGCGGCAGGAACAGGCGATGAGCACGTGCATTCTTGATGGCGCGGCGGACGGCCTTGCCTTTGTGCGAGCCGAGATTGTCCATGATGACGATGTCGCCAGGTGATAGCGTCGGCACCAGGAACTGCTCGACATAGGCCAGGAAACTGATGCCGTTGATCGGACCATCGAGCACGCAGGGTGCATCGATCCTGTCGATCCGCAGAGCAGCAAGGAATGTCAGTGTGCGCCAGCGTCCGTGAGGGACCTTGTCGATCAGGCGTTGGCCGCGCGGCGCCCAGCCTCTGAGCGGCGCCATGTTCGTTTTCGTCCAGGTCTCGTCAAGGAAAACCAGCCGGTGCGGGTCGATGTGCGCTTGATATTTGATCCAGCGTGCCCGTCGACGTGCGACGTCAGGCCGGTCTCGTTCGGCTGCGACCACGGTTTTTTTTATGGCTCAAGCCTTCGCGATGGACGAAATTCCAGACCGCACCATAGCTCACGATGATGCCGCGTTCGGCAAGTTCAGATTGCAGGCCACGCAGAGAAACATCTGTCTCAGCGTTGATGCGATCGAGCAACCAATCGCGTTCAGCTGCCAGCGCGAATGGACGGTGCCCGCCCATCCGCCGCGCAGAAACGCTGCCCGTCGCACGGAAGCGTTGCGACCACTTGACAACCGCTGAAACGCTGACACCGAAGCGATCGGCCACGGCGCGGCAGCTCAACCCTGAATTCAAGGCATCAATCACACGTTCGCGCAGATCATCGGAATAAGGTCGTGCCATGCATGCCGGCCTCCACCTCCGGCATGCAGTGTGAATCATATTCGCACGCCCTTGGGAATCCCCCGCGAAGATTCCAACAAGAATGATAATGCTCTAGATCATCGCGCCTTAAATCGGAACCGCAACGCCGATTCCAATTGCGCCGGTTCCGATTTAAGGCGCGAAGATGATCGCACTTAAAGTGTAGAGCAACTTTCTGCCTTTAATCGGGATCGTTCCGATTCCGATTAAAGGCAGGTTGCTCTAGTGAGGGAGCAGGCCGGCAAGGCTGGTCCGCTGGGCGGACATGATCAAACTCTGTCGATTGTGCCAATGCAGAGGCCAAGTCGGCTTGGCCCGCGTTCGGTACAGTGGTTTGTGCACCCATCGGCGAACCGGTTTAAGATCGGATGCGGCAGGCGACGCGAGACCCTGCGTCAGGTGTCGGGATAAGCTCTGCCGCAGCATCGTCCACGAACGCGTAAATGCTTGATCTGGCGGGGACGATGCCCATGTATGAAGCTGCTGTCGCTGCCTTAGCGATGCGCCGCCTAACGACGCCACGGAGCCAAACATGACCCAGACGACAAACCGCCTGATCGACGATATGGCGCGCTTGATGACCGATGCGGCGGGTGCGGCGGAGGGGGTCCGCAAGGAAGTCGAGGCCATCGTGCGTGCACAGGGGCAAAAATTTCTCGCCGACTTGGACGTCGTGCGGCGCGAGGAATTTGAGTCCGTAAAGGCGATGGCAGAGAAAGCACGACAAGAAAATGAGCATTTGGCCGCGCGTTTGGCTGAGCTTGAAGCGAAGTTGGCTGGGCGGTCCAGCGGCTACTAACCGTGCTCGGAAACCCATATAACCCAATCGGTGATGGCCGCATCCGTCGCCGCCGCGCGCTGCGCGCCCGGCCGCTGCGGTGTGGGCTCGTCCACAAGGTTGCCGGCACGTGCCGTAACGACCATTCAGGCGTGGCTTGCCTGTGAATTGCGACAGCCTGGCACACGCAGCGCAACGATTCGCTTGTATAGCCGGATTTGTCGAGCTTCTAGAGCGCTACCGATGGTGTTAGCGCGCCGAAAAATGGCGTGGGCGGACCGAATTCTTGATGCGCGATTGCAACGCAGCCCGGTTTAATTTATCCACCCCGCTGCCACGCGGCGGGTTTTATCGTATCAATTGCGCGGTTCGTCGCTGGTTCCACTTTGCTGTTGGACAAGTGAGGGATGATGCTTGCGGCGATCACGGGTATCTGTTTTCGTCGCCGTGTCGAGACGGTTTGATTGGTTGGCAACTGCGGCGCCAGCAGTAGAACCTTCGGGGTCTAGGCGCTGAGGTGGAGGACGTAGACCGGTCGCAATGGGATCAACACGATGACCTGCGCGTGTGAAGGGACCTGCGCGTGTGAAGGGTGCGGCTGGAGACGGCGGTCGATTTTACAGCCGTCTGCGTGGCTAGCCAGCTCGACAGGTTAGATGAAGTCTACCAAGCGGATTGTTTGAAAGACCATCGCCGACGTACCAAGCCGCCGGGTTTGGGGCGCCGGGAGCTGGGGAGTTCGTGCGGCCCGGTCGAGGGTGCGCGCAGTATGATGTGGGTTGATGAGGGGTGCCGCGCTGGGGCAAGGCGGGGCTGCCGGATAGTGCCGAGCGACTGCGATAATGGCAGCGCAACAAGGGAACCGGGGGACATCTATGGCGACGTCTGAAGGCGCATACGATCGAGTCACGAACCCGGTGGAGCTGATGGAACGCACAGCCCATAGCAATGGATGGGCCTGCGAGCGGACGAATGAAGATGAGCTGACGTTGGTGGTCGTTGGCACGTGGACGGATTATCATATATCGCTGAATTGGCGCGCTGACCTGGAGTCGCTGCACCTCGCCTGTGCCTTCGATTTCAAGGTGCCCGACAACAAACTCGGTGAGATCTACCGATTGATCGGCCAAATCAACGAGCAACTCTGGCTGGGTCATTTCGATCTTTGGGGGCAGGAGGGGCTCGTCATGTACCGCCACGGTCTGATGCTGAATGGCGCCGTGGCGACAACGCAGCAGTGCGAAGCCTTATTGCGGTCGGCGCTTGAAGCCTGCGAGCGCTACTATCAGTCCTTCCAGTTTGTCGTTTGGGCGGGTAAGCAGAGCCAGGAGGCGCTCGTCTCCACCATGTTTCAAACCGAAGGACAGGCTTGACCGGCCTGTCGCGTGGCCTGGGAGACCGGCATGGGGCTCGAACTCGACGGTCCGTTGGTGCTGGTTGGTGCCGGCAAAATGGGTGGCGCTTTACTCAGCGGTTGGCTCGATCGCGGGCTTGATCCCGGCCAGATCGTCATTGTCGATCCGACCCCGGCCGACGAGGTCCAACGCTTGATCGCGCAACGGGGCCTGCGTCACGAACGCTCCTTACCCGCCTTGCCGTCGCCGCCCGCGGTGCTGTTGATGGCGGTGAAGCCACAGGTCATGGACGCGGTGTTTCCGCCGGTTGCCCGGCTCCTCGGCGCGTCGACGGTTGTGATCTCGATCGCCGCCGGGCGTCCCATCGCCAGCTTCGAGATGCACCTCAATCCTGGGACCGCCGTGCTTCGGACGATGCCCAATACGCCGGCGGCGATCGGCCGGGGGATCACGGTGTGCGTCGCCAATGCTCATGCCAATGACAAAGCGCGCCAGCTTTGCGAGACGCTGTTATCTGCGGTTGGCGAGGTGGGCTGGGTGGACGACGAGACACAGATGGATGCGGTCACAGGCGTTTCGGGCTCCGGACCGGCGTATGTCTTTTACATGGTGGAGTGTCTCGCCAAAGCCGGGGTCGCCGCTGGACTGGAGCCGGCGTTGGCCATGCAGTTGGCGCGCGCCACCGTTGCGGGCTCGGGAGAATTGGTCCGCCAATCAGGTCTTGAAGCGGCTGAGCTGCGCAACAACGTGACCTCCCCGGGCGGCACCACGGCGGCGGCGCTCAACGTCTTGATGGCGCCAGATGGCCTTGCAGATTTGATGGTGCGCACGGTCGCGGCTGCTGCTCAACGCGGCCGAGAGCTTGCAGGTTGAGCCGCCCCCTGGTTGCGGTGCATCAGGGTCCCAAGTTCGCCGCCTGTCGTGAAGCCGTGCCCGGTTGTTCAGATGGTTCCAGCACACTGTGAAACGCTATCACAGCGACGCGCTAGATCATCGCGCCTTAAATCGGAACCGCAAAGCCGGTTCCGATTTAAGGCAGGTTGCTCTAAATGATCTGCTGACCCGTCTTGCCCCAGTCGGCCAGGAAAATCTCGATGCCTTTGTCGGTCAATGGATGCTTGACCAACGCCTTGAGGATGCCGGGCGGTATGGTGGCAACGTCCGCACCGATCAGGGCAGCGCCCTTCACGTGATTGACCGTGCGGATCGAGGCCGCGAGAATATCCGTCGTCAGTCCGGTGTAGTTGTCAAAAAGCGCCCGGATCTCGCGGATGATCTCGAGGCCGTCGAGCCCGACATCGTCGAGCCGGCCGATGAATGGCGAAACGAAGGTGGCGCCGGCCTTGGCAGCCAATAAAGCCTGGGTGGCCGAAAAGCACAGCGTCACGTTCACCATCGTGCCTTCATCGGTCAATGTCCGGCAGGCCTTGAGGCCGTCCCAGGTCAGCGGCACCTTGACCGTTACGTTCTTGGCGATGGTCGCCAACGCGCGTCCTTCAGCGACCATGCCTTCAGCATCGAGCGCGGCGACCTCAGCGCTGACCGGCCCGGCGACCACTTCGCAAATTTCCGCAATGATGGTCTTGAAGTCGCGACCGGTCTTGGCCACCAGGGAGGGATTGGTGGTGACGCCATCCAGCAGCCCGGTCGCAGCGAGCTGTTTGATCTCCGCAACGTCTGCCGTATCGACAAAGAATCTCATCCTCAGTTTCCTCGTCTTGGGTCACCGATTTGCTTGATGGGACGCAAAGCCTCGCGACCGCTCAAGTCCACTGAAGCTTTTGTCGCCCGGTCGTGCCAATGTTTTCGTGCCTCAAGCATGTCATCGCGGCCTCAACTCAGGGCGCAATGATGATCGACTCCTGCGAACCGAGCAACCGTGCGCCCTCCCGCTTAAACGTGACGAAGCGGACTTGATGTTGGCTGCTCGAGCCCACATCATGGTGTGACCCGCGCTCAACGGCGCCACCGCGCTCATCGCCGTCCGTCCGACCGATCAACCAGCTCTATAGCGCGGGTTGGGGCGGCTTCAAAACCCGAGCGATGGCGCCGCAGGCGTGGTCGATGGTCCCGATCTCAGCGTGCCCACGACAGCCGCAGTGGGGTGCATGATCGCGCCGGCTCGCATTGGCTCTTGATCGAAGACAGAGCAACCTGCCTTTAATCGGAATCGGAACGATCCCGATTAAAGGCAGGTTGCTCTACACTTTAAGGCGCGATGATCTAGCGTCCCAAACCATTTTCCGACTATAGAACTCGGAAAAAAGAGCTGGCGCAAGGCGTCGCGGGACATTAGATCGATGGCGAGATGAGGTCACCACCGTCTAATAGTCCGATGCCCAGCGCGCGCGCCATGCAAGCCGACGATCACCGCTGCTCCGAAATGGAAGCGGCCAAGCCGCTCTTTGCGTACAAAAAGTATTGGGCGCACCGCTTCGGGACGGCACCGTTCCTGCCGACCTCCCGGGCGGAAATGGAGCTATTGGGGTGGGAAGCGTGTGATGTGATCCTCGTCACCGGCGATGCCTACGTCGATCATCCCAGCTTTGGCATGGCGTTGATCGGTCGGCTGCTGGAGGCGCATGGGTTTCGTGTCGGCATCATCGCCCAACCGGCCTGGCAGTCGGCCGAGCCGATGCGCGCGCTCGGGGCGCCGACACTGTTTTTCGGCGTCACGGGCGGCAACATGGATTCGATGGTCAACCGCTATACGGCCGATCGACGGTTGCGCCACAATGATAGCTACACGCCAGGTGGGCGGGGAGGCGCACGTCCGGATCGCGCGGTGCTGGTCTATGCACAGCGCTGCCGGGAGGCCTTTCGCGATGCTACGATCGTGCTCGGCGGCATCGAAAGCTCGCTGCGGAGGATTGCGCATTACGACTATTGGTCCGACAAGGTGCGCCGGTCGATCCTGGCGGATGCGAAGGCCGACGTGCTGCTCTACGGCAACGCCGAGCGCGCGGTCGTAGAGCTTGCCCATCGCCTGGCCAAGGGGGCGACCATCGACGACCTCGACGACATGCGCGGGCTCGCGTTGATGCGGTCGCGCGTGCCGGAGGGTTGGACCGAGCTGCCGGCTGACGATTTGGAGAGCGCCGAGGAGGGGGCGCGGCTGGATGGGCCACGCAGCGTCGTACGGTTGCCCGGCTTCGATCAGGTGGTGCGCGATCCGGAAGCTTACGCCCGCGCGTCGCGGGTCTTGCATCGCGAAAGCAACCCCGGCAACGCCCGCGCCTTGGTGCAACGCCATGGCGATCGCGAGCTGTGGGTCACGCCGCCACCGATCCCGCTGACGACCTCGGAAATGGACGCGGTCTACGAGCTGCCCTATGCCCGTGCGCCGCACCCCGGCTATGCAGCGGCCAACATCCCGGCCTGGGAGATGATCAAATTTTCTGTAACGATCATGAGGGGTTGCTTTGGCGGCTGCACGTTTTGCTCGATCACCGAACATGAGGGGCGCATTATCCAGAACCGCTCTCAAGGCTCAGTAGTGCGCGAGATCGAGCACATCCGCGACAAGACCGCAGGCTTCACGGGCGTCATTTCCGACGTCGGCGGACCGACGGCGAACATGTATCGCATGGCCTGCAAGGACAAGCGGACCGAGGCCCTGTGCCGGCGCCTATCGTGCGTCTACCCACAGATCTGTCCCAACCTGGATACCAGCCATGAAGCGCTGATCGGGCTATATCGCAAGGCGCGCGAGGTGCCCGGGGTGAAAAAGGTGATGGTGGCCTCTGGGGTGCGCTACGATCTGGCGGTGACCAGCCCAGCCTATGTCAGAGAGCTGGTGTCCCATCATGTCGGCGGCTACCTGAAAATAGCGCCGGAGCATACCGAGGATGGTCCGCTTGCTAAGATGATGAAGCCCGGCATCGGCACCTACGATCGGTTCAAACAGCTGTTCGACGCTGCGGCGAAAAAAGCCGGCAGAACCTATTTCCTGATCCCCTACTTCATCGCTGCGCATCCCGGCTCGACGGACGAGGACATGATGCGGCTCGCGCTCTGGCTGAAGCGCAACAATTATCGTGCCGATCAGGTCCAGACCTTCCTGCCCTCACCGATGGCACTGGCGACGGCCATGTATCATACGCGCGTGAACCCGCTAAGGGGCGTGCGCCATGGTGGGTCGGAGCCGGTCGAGGTGGTCAAAGGCGTGCGTCAGCGTCGGCTGCACAAGGCGTTCTTGCGCTATCACGATCCGGAAAATTGGCCGTTGTTGCGCGAGGCCCTGAAGCGAATGGGACGGGCTGATTTGATCGGGCCCGGCAAGCATCAGCTGATTCCGGCCTGGCAGCCGGCCGGCACGGGCAAGCGGGGCGGGGAAGGGCGGCGCGTCAGTGCCAAAGCCAAGCCGCAGAAATTTCTCACCAAGGGTGTGTGGAAGGGCTGATCGGCGCGTCCAGGCCGCCGCCATCGAGGTGCACGCTTGCGCACGCCAGCCGATCGCCTGGCGCTTGCGTGAGCGGCCAGCCAACGCGCTATGATAGGGCGGCTTGCCAACTTGGTGGAGCTGCGAGGAGTTGTGTCATGAGCGATAGTCGAGACCGCGTTGCGACGTTCCGCCAACTGCATCAGCGTGCCGGTGCCTTTGTCATCCCCAACCCGTGGGACGTCGGCTCGGCGCGGATGTTGCACCGGCTGGGTTTTGAGGCCTTGGCCACCACCAGCTCAGGGTTCGCCTGGTCGCTCGGCCGCCCGGACGGTGGCACCACGCGTGATGAGGTGCTGGCCCACTGTAAGGCGATTGCGGAGGCCACGCCGTTGCCTGTTAATGCTGATCTGGAGCGGTGCTTCGCCGATGCGCCGGCTGGAGTCGCTGAAACCATCAGCCTGTTTGGCACGTGCGGCATAGCCGGGGCTTCGATCGAGGACGCGTCGCAGGATCCGGGCCAACCGATCTATGATTTCGAGCTGGCGGTCGAGCGTGTGCGGGCTGGTGTGGAGGCGTCGCGTCGATTGGCCATCCCACTTCTCATCACCGCACGCGCCGAAAATTTCCTCCATGGACGCAAGGACCTTGAGGATACGATCCGACGTCTGCAGGCGTTCGAGGCGGTCGGCGCGGATGTGCTTTATGCGCCCGGACTACCATCGCTGGATGCCATCCGCGCGGTTACATCGGCCGTCGGCAAGCCGGTCAACGTGCTGATGGGGGCCGGCCTCGATCCCGATCTCACGTTTGATGAGTTGGCCGCGGCCGGCGCCAAGCGGGTGAGCGTGGGTGGCGGTCTGGCGCGGGCGGCTTGGGGCGGCTTTATGCGCGCTGCCGAGGAGATCAAGACCAACAACACCTTTACCTACGCAAAGGCGGCAGCGTCAGGTGGGGAATTGAATGCGGCGTTTGCACAGCATAAGCCGACATGACTTTACTGTGGCGCACGAGAGATGTTAGAGCCGGACAACTCACACTACCGCTCGGGGAGGGAGGTGTGTGGCGGTGCAGCAGCACGAGTCGTCCGGCTATGGGACCTACCCTAGCTCGTCGGCTTACGAGCTATGGCAGGGCCCTGTCGCTGGACACCGAGGGAGCGGGGACCCGCGATGTCCAGCAACGGGTTCCCGCCGTCGCGGGAAACGCGTCGTTACGTTGACCACCCTTGGCGCTGGCAGGGACCAAGGGATCAAGCACGTCTGTGGTTCGTCGGTGGGGCGGGTCGGCCACGCTCGGGTCGGGGCGTAGCTTCGAACCTCGGCTCGGGGACGGCAGCTGTTTGCGATCAGTCTTATCGTGTATTCATCGAGAAGATTGCGCGTTCCGTCCTGTGTTAACGCGTATATGGCATTCCAAATGTGAGATCAGCATGGCGGGCACGTGACCTACTCGCCATATTTGCGTCGAACGCGATCAAATTGACTGCAATAGGCGGTAACAACGTGAGCTGATGGAAATGCTGCTCTTGATGACTACTAAAACCTTGGTCATCAGCCAGCAATAGTGCTCGAAAGCTACAAAATACTATGCCCTCTGTTGTTCGTGTCTCAGATTGTACGCTCGCCGTCGATCCGGGCGGTTGGTCGTTTGCCGCCCATAACGCAGCTGCGATCGATCAACATTGGGAGCGTCGCCTCGCCAGCAACCCCAAGATGTTCAATGGCGGCGTGTTTGTCTTGAGCCAGTACGACCTCATCGACGGCGTATTTCGCGGCCGATTGCTGCAAACGGATTTTAAGAGCTATCTGTTCTGGCGCGACTCGCAGTTCCCGGATGTCGGTGTCAGCGATGCCTTCGGCTCAGCGCTGATCCGATCGGCGGACGGGGCCGTGCTGTTGGGGCGCCAGCGCGATGGCCACGTCAATGCGGGCCTCGCCTATTTGCCCGGTGGCTTCATCGATCCATCAGACGTCGGCGCCGATGGTACGGTCGATCTTGAGACCAGCATTGCGCGGGAGCTGCGCGAGGAAACCGGCCTCGACGAGACTATGGTGAGCCCGGAGCCAGGCTATTGGATCACCTTCCATGGTCCGCTGATTTCGTGCGCGCAGACCTATGCCTCGCGGCTGTCGGCGCAGCAGGTGAGAAGCGCGATCAAGGCGCATATCGTGCGTGAAAGCGACGCGGAACTGGTCGATGCCGTGATCGTTCGGCGAACGACCGACCTCGAGGGGCAAAACATCGCCGATTATGCGCGTACGCTGATCGATTGGCTGTTCGGCACGTGCCCGAACGCCTGAGGGGCATAGCACCGATCGTTTTCCACCTGAGGCAGGACAACCTGGCCGACCCGCTCCCCAGGCCTTGCGACGGCACGATGGTGTGGGAGACCGGTTGGAGCAGCGGGATGGTTCCAGCTACCACTGAAGCGCCAACGGTCGCCGAGGGCGGCGATCCGCGATCGGTCGTGAGCCTGACGCTGCAGACCTGACATAGCCGGCCCCCAGGACGGCCCCCTTAAAGAACGGCCCCCTTAAAGGACGGCGCCCCAAAGGACGGCCCCCCAAAGGACGGTTTCCGGCATCAGCAGCAGAACGGCTGAGATCTAGATCATCGCGCCTTAAATCGGAACCGCAAAGCCGGTTCCGATTTAAGGCAGGTTGCTCTAGTGGGCGCGTTCAGCACTGATGAGTGTCGCTATCCATGATGATCGCTCCTTGGTGACAGAGTGCTCAGCAGATCCCGCATCGGCGCCTTTACGCAAGCCAGCTGCCGCGGTATCGGGGCGGCATGCCCACCATCGAGGAACGTCGCGCGACGCCGTTGGCGCTGAAGCTGCAGGAGACGATCCGCCGCCACGGGCCGCTTCCGGTTGCGGCTTGGGCGCGGCTGTGCCTGCAGGATCCCGACCACGGCTATTATCGCACACAGTTGGCGATCGGCGCCGACGGCGACTTTGTGACCGCACCAGAAATCTCCCAGGTGTTCGGTGAGTTGATCGGGCTTTGGTGCGTCATCGTTTGGCAGCAGATGGGCGCGCCGAGAAGGATCCATGTGGTGGAGCTGGGTCCGGGACGGGGCACGTTGATGCGTGACGCCTTGCGTGCCGCTGGCTTGGTGCCCGCGTTTGTCGAGGCCGCACAGGTGACCTTGTTGGAGGCGAGCGCGCCGTTGCGCCAGCTGCAACAGACGACGTTGGCGGACGCTCCAGTGCCCATCCAATGGCGCAGCACCCTGACCGCCCGCGATCTACCCACTGCCGCGGACCACGACGTTGGCGTCATTGTGATCGGCAACGAATATTTGGATCTGTTTTGCCCGCGCCAGTATGTGTTTTGCGCCGGCCGTTGGCGCGAGCGTTGCGTTAAGCTCGACGCGGACGGGCGGCTCACCTTCGGCATCCTCGACCCCCCGTTGGCGCCGCATAAGGTGGAGCCGTTGGCCGTTCCATCGGTGGTCGATCGCTCAGCGCACGAAGGCGATGTGTTTGAGCTGTGGACCGATTGGGGGGTGATGCCGGAGCTGGTGGGCGGCAACACGCGACTGGCGGCGCTGTTGATCGACTATGGCAACACCGAGCCGGGCTTTGGCGATACGCTGCAGGCGGTCCGCCGCCATCGGGTGGAGCATCCGCTGGCATCTCCGGGCGAGGCGGATCTGACCGCGCAGGTCGACTTTTCTCAGTTCGCCGCCCACTTTGGCGGCCTTGCGGATCTTGACGTTGACGGACCGGTGACCCAGGCTACGTTTCTCAACGCCCTTGGCATCGTCGAGCGCTGCTCGCGGCTGATGGCAGCCAACCCTCGGTTGGCAGGGGAGGTCGAGATGGGTGTCGCCAGGCTGATTGCGCCCAATGGCATGGGACATCGCTTCAAGGTCGTCGGCCTGCGTCGCGCCGATTTGCCGGTTCTGCCGGGCTTTCTATAAGGTGCGCACCACAGCCCCAACAGCAACAAGCCGGACCGATGAAGCAGCGACTTTTGGTGACCCGACGCCTCCCGCAAGCGATTGAGCAGCGCGCTGCGCGCGATTATGACGCCGAGCTCAATGCTCAGGACCACCCTTGCACGATACAGGACTTGGTGGCGCGGTCCGATGGTTTCGACGCTTTTTTGGTGTGTCTGACCGACAAACTGCCGCGTGCAGCCATTGAGGCATTGTCGCCGCGGGTCAAGGTGATCTCGACATTCTCGGTCGGCACCGAGCACATCGACCTGGCCGCTGCTCGACAGCGAGGCATCGCCGTCGGTAACGCGCCCAACGGCGTGACAATTGCCACCGCGGAGATCGCCATGCTGCTGATTTTGGGGGCGGCGCGGCGGGCGCCGGAGGGCGAGCGCTTGATTGCAGCCGGCCAATGGAGCGGGTGGACCCCCATGCAGCTGTTGGGCCGCAGGCTCGATGGGAAGCGGCTGGCGATCTTGGGATTTGGCAAAATCGGTCAAGCGTTGGCTCAGCGCGCCCGCGCCTTCGACATGCAGATCCACTATTGCAGCCGCCGGCGCCTGCCCGCCGAGCTCGAGCAGGATGCGGTCTACCATCCCACCCCGGACAGTCTGTTTGCGATCGCCGACGTGCTGTCGATCAACGCGCCGTCGACCACCGAGACCCGCCACATCGTGAACGCGAACAGGTTGGCATTGCTGCCGCCTGGGGCGATCGTCGTTAATACGGCACGCGGCGACCTGATCGATGATAATGCGTTGATCGCCGCCTTGACATCAGGTCAGGTGGGTTATGCCGGGCTCGACGTGTTCGAAGGCGAGCCAAACCACCATCCAGGCTATCTGGAACTCGATAACGTCTTTCTGCTGCCGCATATGGGCACGTCCGCCATCGAGGCACGGATCGAGATGGGATTTGAAGCGCTCGACAATATTGATGCTTTTTTCGCCGGGCGACCATTGCCGTTTGCCGTCACTTAAGGCTCACGACACGTTGACGGGCGGTTCATCCCTTGGATGTGCTATAGTCTATCACCAATCAGCGCCACACCTGTGATGCTCCGGGTGGTTGGGCAGCTCACCAGCAGCCGACTCTGCCTCGTTGGGATGGCCAGCGTTGATCTGGCGCATTGGATCGCGCCGAACGGCTGGCCATGCTGTGCGCGGCCCGGGGCAGGTTGTGCTAGAGCAACCTGCCTTTAATCGGAATCGGAACGATCCCGATTAAAGGCGCGATGATCTAGATTTCGGATGAACCGATGTCATTGTGAGAGGATAGGAGACTTGAAATGAAGGTTTTGACGCTCGCCGTAGCCGGTGCCTTCGCGGTGGCGTTTGCGGGTGCAACTTTGGTCCCGGACGTGGAAGCGCGCGACCGCGGCTACCGTAGCGGCAAGGCGAAATATAAGTCCTATCGGCGCGCCCGGCGGGCGCCTTCGACACACTATCGTGATGACGAGCTGTGTATCGGCGCGCGGCAAAAGGCGCTGAGTGAACTCAGCTTCCGGCGCGCGTGTGAGGTCGAGGAGTTCTGGCGGCGGATCGAGGACATGGGCCAGCGCGGCCGTTAGAGCGATCGGCTCTCATCTCCTTAAGGGCGAACATCTGATAGCGTTTCAGCGTGAGCTAAAACCATCCCGTTCTCCCGCCCGGTCACCCCTGATCCAAAATTGCGGGTGGTCGGATGGGATGCGGCCGGCAAGGCTGATCCGCATAAGGGCTGATCCGCCTAAGGCGGACATGGTCGAGCGGCAGCGATGCTGGCCCGTCCTGCCGCCAATGATCGGTGGGCGGTGCTCACGCGGACGTGGCTTTGGTGACCTCGTCGCGCAACCAGCAGGCCGCCTGCAGCAAACGTGCCTCGTCTTGTCGCGCGCCAACGAGTTGCACGCCGATCGGTAGTCCGTTGACCTCCAACAACGGCAGTGAAGCGGCCGGTACGCCGATCAAGGTCCACATGCCATTGAAGATCGGGTCGCCGGTCGAGTCCAAGCCTTTTGGGGCTGGGCCGGGAGCCGCCGGCGTGAGGATCGCCGCATACTCATCAAACAAGCCCGCCATCGATTGGTAGATCGGCTCGCGCGCTTTGATGGCTTGCAGGTAGTCGCGCGCGGTGATTTGGGCGCCGGCCTGCAAGCGTTGGGTCAACCCTTCGCTGAGCCGTTCTGGAGCGCGCGCCAAGTAAGGTCCGTAATAGGCCGAAATCTCGGCCATTTGAATGGTGCGGTGGGCGGCAATCGCGTCTTCCAGCGCGGTGATCTCCAGCTCGACGACGGCTGAGCCAAGAAACGCCACCAGCTCCGCGAAGGCCTCTTTGGTTACCTCGTCGGTCTGTTCCCAGGCCGGCGTCTGGACAAAGGCAAATCTCGGTGCCGTCGCCGCCGGCGATGTGATGGCCTCGGCCAAACTTAAGTCGGGGCTCGCCAAACTCACGGGGTCATTGACGTCATGCACGGCCATCGCGTCGGTGATCAGCGCGAGGTCCTCAAGCGTGCTGGCATAGGTGCCGACCGTATCGAGGGTGTGCGACTGCATGAGAACGCCGCGGCGAGAGATCGCACCGAACGTCGGTTTCAAGCCATAGACGCCGCAAAATGCCGCCGGGCGGATCACCGAGCCGGCGGTTTGCGTGCCGACCGCCAACGGCACCATCGCGCTGGCGACGGCGGCGGCGGAGCCCGATGAGGACCCGCCCGGCGTATGTGCCATGTTGCGGGGATTGCAGGTTGGACCGGGGGTCATATTGGCCAGCTCTGTCGTCACGGTCTTCCCCATGATGACGGCGCCCGCCGCGCGCAGCGCCGCGATGCAGCCCGCGTCCTCGCTCGGTCGATTGTCGACGAAGATCGGCGAGCCGCACACGGTCGGCATGTCGGCGGTGTCAATGATATCCTTGATGCCGACCGGAATGCCGTTGAGAGGGCCAATCGGCTCGCCGCGGTCAGCACGATCATCCGCCTGTTCGGCCTGCTTAATCGCCAGATCCGAGTCCAAGTAGGCCCAGGCCTTGATGTCGGGCTCGAGCGACTTGACCCGATCCAAACACGATTGAACCAAAGCTTTGCTGGTCAAGCGCCCGTTGCGCATCGCTGCGATCGCTTCCGTGGCCGTCAGATCGGCCGGCGTCTTCTGCCGGTCGGTGTTGATGTGGCCTGCCGCGAGATTTTGGGAATTGGTCATGGACGTGTGTGTCGGCGGGCTGCCGTCTCCGCTTTTGCTGGCTTTCAAGGATCAAATGCAATCTGACTGAGGCTGGCCCCGCACGCTGAACCTCGCACGCTGGCCCCTGCACGCTGGTTCGGGCAGCGCGTCGGCCGTAGCCAACGGACCTCGCCAAAGACGGGATAACTGTAGCATGGTGCCAACGCGATAAGGGAGCGGCTTGTCGCGGCGATCCAAACGCGATTAACGGCGGTGTTTGCGCGCAGCCGACCTTTGACGAGAAAGCCGGCGTGGTCAGCGGTCCAACTGCCGTTACCATGGGCTTTCGAGCGCCGCTGCGCACGCCCTCAGTGCTGCGCAAGCCGCGCGGAATCGCTGCCGCGGTCGCCCGCGCTGAGGCGTAGTGCCGAACGACAGAAGCGTTTTTGATGTTGCTTTCGGCTTCAAGCAGATGGGCCGAAGCTGGATGCGGACGTCGCCGGGGCGAAGCCCGCGTGCGCCTGCCGGCGTGCTAGCATGGCGTGAACCAGGAGAAGCAGATGACGACCTTCAGCCACTACGCATTTGACGCTTACGGCACGCTGTTCGATGTGCACTCGGCCGCTGCGAAACTCGCGCCGGAGATCGGGCCGAACTGGGAGCGGTTGTCGCAGATTTGGCGTACAAAGCACTTGGAGTACACCTGGATCTATGCCGGGACCGGCCGCCATACGTCGTTCTGGCGATTGGCCGGCGACAGCCTCGACACCGCGATCGCCACGGTCGGGGGCCTGCCCCATGACGGTATTCGCGACAAGTTGTTGGCGGCCTACCGCTCGTTGGATGCTTATCCCGAGGTGGCCGCCGTGTTGGCGCAGCTCAGGGCGCGCGGAGCCAAGCTTGCTATTTTGACCAACGGCGATCCAGATATGATTGAGGACGCGGTGCGCTCAGCGGGGCTAGACGGCGCGCTCGACGCGCTCATCACGGTGCATGAGGCGGGCGTGTTCAAGCCGCACCGGCAGGTCTACGGTCTGGTGACACAACACTTCGGCGTTGCGCTGAAGGAGGTCTCGTTTCAATCCTCCAATCGCTGGGATGTCACCGCGGCCAAGGTGGCCGGCATGCGCACCGTCTGGGTCAATCGGACCGCAGCACCGGACGAATACCCCGACACGCCGGCCGATCGCATCGTGCGCGATCTGACGGCGCTGACGTTGGACCAGGGATTGAGTGAAGGAAGCCGATGATGTCTTCGCCAGCGCAAGGTGCGCTCGATTCCGTCCGGCAGCGGATCGCGGCCGCTGCTCGTGAGGTCGGTCGTGATCCGGGCTCGGTCCGGTTGCTGGCGGTATCGAAGACGTTCGGGCCAGAGGCGATCGTGCCGGTGATCGAGGCTGGCCATCGGCTGTTCGGCGAAAACCGTGTGCAGGAGGCGGCTGCCAAATGGCCGGCGTTGCGTGCCAACACTCCTGATTTGGAGTTGCACTTGATCGGACCTTTGCAGTCCAACAAGGCGCGCGAGGCCGTCAAGCTGTTCGATGCGATCCATACGGTCGACCGGCCCAAGATTGCGCGGGTGTTGGCCAAAGAGATGTCCCAGCAGGGCCGCCGGCTTCAGCTGTTCATCGAGGTCAACACCGGTGAGGAGCCGCAAAAAGCTGGCGTGGCCCCCGCCGAGACGGCCGATTTCGTCAGGCTCTGTCGCGATGACTTGGGACTTGAGGTCTCCGGTTTGATGTGCATCCCCCCTGCCGTTGAGGAGCCGGCGGTGCACTTTGCGCTGTTGGCCAAGCTGGCCGGGCAATTGCAGTTGGCCGAACTGTCGATGGGGATGAGCGCTGATTTCGAGGCGGCGGTGCAGTTCGGCGCCACCGTTGTCCGGGTTGGCAGCGCAATCTTTGGTGAGCGCAACTGAGCGCGGATCGCCCGTAACGCGGCCCGTGCGGGCACAGCGCGCCTCTGAATTTCAGAGAATCAGTGTAAATTTGACATGTGACGGTTACCCGTTAGGCGTTTCCACGTGCGTGCGTTGATAGCTCCATGAGGTTCGCCGATGGCCCAAGATGCAACGCCAGCCGAGCTCCTGCGGGAAGCCCGCAACGCGGCGTCAGACGCAGCGATCGAAGCGCGAGAGGAGGTGCTGACAAGCGGGCGGACCAAGCGGACCGGCAAGCGTCGATCGCGCCGTGCCAAGCGAGCGATCAAGGACGGTTGGCACCAATTCGACGTTGACGTTTGGATCACAGACCTCAATCCAACGGAGTTCGGCGTCTACAAGCGCTCGCGCAATAAGGCGAAGTCGCGCCAGTTCACCACCGATATGGACATCTTCGCCGAGATCAAGGAAAACGGCGAGCGGATCGGTCTGTTGGGCTATCGCGAGGAGCTTTGGACCAAGCAAACGGGTTTTGACCGTCGGCTGGTGTTCAAGCTGTTCGGCGGAAACCTCAATTGGCGCGCGACCATGGATCTGTTGCTGGCGCGCAGCGTGCAGGAGACGATCGGAGCGCGCGGTCTGCCGGTGCCGACGTTCGCGATCAACACCTCCGACCACGATCACGTGGTTTATTTGGCGCGTTCGGCCAACAAATGGCGCGGGATGCCGGAGTATTTCTCATTCTTCTTGCTCGACGATAAAAAGGTCCGCGTTTATCGCCTCAAGCAGGATCTGATCTCCATCGGCCGCGACTATTCGCTATACGACGGGGCTGGAGAGCGGGTCGGCGTACTCGACGGCAAATTGCTGTCGCTGGGCGGATACTGGCAGTGCTTCGTGGCTGAGCACCACGCCGATCCCTTGCTGTTGTCGGTGTTGAAGCTGTTCATCGGCATGCTGGTGTTCAACGGCAGCTGCCGCCGTCACGTGGCGCGGTTGGCGCGCGATGTCGCTGCCGGCAAGATCGAGCCGGCCCTGCATTGGCAGGAGAAGGATCTTTATATGAACCCGCGGCGGGTGCGTTAGCTCGTTTTAGCGTTGCTTGGCTGGAACCGTCCCGCCCCCCCCCCAACCCTCCGGCCCACCCGGTGTCGCGATGGTGTGGCTGGCTGGCTGAGCGAGGGCGCCGGCAAGGCTGATCCGTCCAGGGCGGGCGGCCATGATCTAGACGGCGATCGCCTAGATCATCGCGCCTTAAATCGGAACCGCAAAGCCGGTTCCGATTTAAGGCAGAAAGTTGCTTTAGCGTGCGCCAGTCTGTGTGCGCTGCGGGTTGTCGTTGAAGGGCGCTCGCGTGGAGCGTGTGATTCCGATAGCTTGGCCGGGTCACGATTGGAGATCGGCCATGAAGAAGGCGGGCTACCACAGGAACCGGTTGGCGAATCATGTGCTGCACCCGGAGACGCTGATGCTCGGGTATGGCTATGATCCGTTGCTGTCGGAAGGCGCCGTCAAACCGCCGGTGTTCCTGTCCTCCACCTACGTGTTCCGATCGGCGGAGGAGGGGCGTGATTTCTTCGATTACACATCGGGACGACGCGAGCAGCCCGAGGGCCAGGGCGCCGGGCTGGTTTACTCGCGCTTCAACCACCCCAACAGCGAAATCGTCGAGGACCGCTTGGCCGCTTATGAGGGAGCAGAGGCGTGCATCCTGTTCTCATCCGGCATGTCGGCGATCGCGTCGAGCATTCTGACGTTCACCAGGCCGGGCGACGTGATCTTGCATTCCCAACCGCTGTACGGTGGGACCGAAACGCTGGTGGCAAGCACCCTGTCGAGCTACAACATCGCAGCCGTCGGTTTTCGCGACGGGGTCGACCAGGCGTGTGTCGAGGCGGCCGCATCGCGTGCTATGGCCGAGGGCCGCGTCTCTGTCATCTTGCTGGAGACGCCATCGAACCCGCTCAACACCCTGGTCGACATCCGCCTGATGGTCCGCGTGGCCGATGCGATCGAAGCGCGACAACGGCATCGCCCGATCATCATTTGTGACAACACGTTGCTGGGCCCCGTGTTCCAGCGGCCGTTGGCCTTCGGTGCCGACCTGTCGGTCTACTCATTGACCAAATACGTGGGCGGGCATTCGGACCTGATCGCCGGCGCGGCATTGGGAAGCCAGGCCCTGATGAAGCCGATCAAATCGTTGCGCGGCGCGGTCGGCACCCAACTCGATCCGCATTCGTGCTGGATGATCGGCCGATCGCTGGAAACCCTCGCCATCCGCATGGAGCGCGCCAACACCAACGCCGGAATTGTCGCCGAGTTCCTGCGCGATCACCCGCGTGTGAAAAAAGTCCATTATCTGCCGTTCCTGTCGGCCACGTCGCCGCAGCGCTCCGTCTATGAACGACAATGCCAGGCGCCGGGATCGACGTTTTCATTCGACATTAAGGGCGGATTGAAGCCCGCATTCGGGTTCCTGAATAGTCTGCAGATCTTCAAGCTAGCGGTTAGCCTCGGAGGCACTGAGTCGCTGGCCTGTCATCCCGGCACAACGACACACTCCGGCGTGCCCGCCGACGTGCGCGCAAAGATCGGTGTGCGCGAATCGACGTTACGGCTGTCGATCGGCATCGAGCACGCCGATGACCTGGTTGCTGATCTCACGCAGGCGCTGGCGGCCAGCTAGATCATGTCCGCCTTTGCCGGAATCACCGTGCCGGCCCGCTCCCCCTTGGCGATCCACGCAAGCCTAGAGCAACCTGCCTTTAATCGGAATCGGAACGATCCCGATTAAAGGCAGGTTGCTCTACACTTTAAGGCGCGATGATCTAGCATTGGGTGTCCCGATGGGGGAGCGGGATGGTTCCAGCTCGCTGCGACGCGCTTCCGTTCATCGTGCCTTGCGTACCGAGCAACGTCCCGACCTTCGGGCCGCTGATCTCCCTTAATGGCGGGGGACGCTCTCAGGCTAGCGACGCACGATTGACGATCGTCTTGGTCAACCGCTAACAACGTTCAAAAAACCATCGTGCTGGTGCGGTTCGGACCAAGTTGGAGATCTGGGATGCGATTGATTGTGTGTGCGTTGTTGTGCGCCGCGTTCGTCAAACCGGCGATGGCGCAAGATGATGTGGTGACAAAGCCGAGCAAGCACTCGGTGCAAGAGACGCTCGATAAGCTCGCCGCCGCGCTTAAGGCCAAGGGGATCACCGTTATCGCCCGCGTGGATCATGCCGCCGGCGCCAAGAAGGCTGGCCTCGAGCTACGGCCCACCCAGCTGTTGATCTTCGGCAATCCCAAGCTTGGCACGCCGTTGATGCAAACCAAACGCTCGATCGGATTGGATCTGCCGATGAAGGTGCTGGCCTGGCAGGACGCCGACGGCAAGACTTGGGTGGCCTACACCAAGCCCGAAGCCCTGAAAGCGCGGCACGGCATCACCGGACGCGACCAGGTCTTCAAGACCATGACCGGCGCCTTGGGCAAGTTCACCACCGGCGCGACGCAATAGGCCATTGCCGCCATAAGCGGCATGGCCACGCCAGCCCGCTCCCGCACCCGATCACGCGCAATATCATGACTTGGGTGGTCAGGTGAGGAGCGGATTGGTTCCAGCTAGATCATCGCGCCTTAATTCGGAACCGCAAAGCCGGTTCCGATTAAAGGCAGGTTGCTCTAGAACTCAACCGCAAAAGCTGTTGGTCGGTTCAATCGAACACCGTGTCCGAGTAGTGGGTCGGATCGACGGCGGCCTCGATGATGGTGGGTCCGCTGGCCGCCAGCGCGTCGGTCACGGCCCGCAGCAAGCCGGCGGCATCTCGAACCCCGACGACAGGCACGCCGAAATAGTGCGGCGGCGGCGCCCGGTCGGTGGCTGGCAGCGTCGCGGTGCCGAAATGCGGATAATTGCGGCGCTCCTGCTTGACCTTGATAAGGCTGAGCCAGCGGTCGTCCAGCACGACGATCGGCAATACCAGGCCGAGCCGTTGGGCGACGGTCACTTCACCGCAGGTCATCTGAAAGCAGCCATCGCCGAGCACGCACACAACCGGCAGGTCGGGTCTGGCGATCTTGGCTGCGATCGCCGCGGGTAGGCCAAATCCCATTGAGGACCAGCCGTTGGTGATCAGGAACGTGCGCGGACCATGGGCGGTCCATTGGCTGGCGATCTGGTGCGTGTGGGCGCCGACATCGAACGCCAGGATACCCTCGCGCGGCAAGACGCGGCGCACGACATCGATCGCTTGGTGCGGAGCAAAGCCTGTCACCTCGGGTCGCAAACTGCGCTGGAAGGCGTGGCGATGCGCCGCGATCTCCGCGGTGGTCCAGGGGTTGGTGCTGGCCGGCATCGCCAACAATTGGGTCAACGCGTGATCGAGATGGCCGACGACCTGGTGCGTGAGATGAACCGAGCCGGCCACGTCGGGCGGCTCAATGTCGATGGCGAGCACCGGCGTGTCGCCCACCCAGGCCTCGTATTCCACTTCGATGGTGTCGTAGCCAAGCCCGACGATCAAATCGGCGCTGGCCAGAAAGCCGCGTTGCATCTGGCGTTTGGCGCGCTCAATACAACCGATCGATAGCGGGTGATCCTCATCCACCAAGCCTTTTGCCATGGTGGTCGTAGCGAACGGCAGATCGAAGTGCGTGATCAAGGCCTTGATGAGGTCGAGGTCATGCATGCGCATGGCATTGGCGCCGACCACCGCAACCGGCCGCTTGGCCGCCCCGATCAGGTCCGCAGCGCGCCGCAATGCCGCGTCGGATGCCGGGGCAAGTGCCGTCGGTGGCGGCAGGCTGGGCAGCTGCTCCGAGGCAGGGGCGAGCGCAACATCCTCGGGCAGGTCGAGATGCACCGGGCCTTGCGGTTCGCTCAGCGCGATCTTGAGCGCCGTGGCTAGCGTCTGGCCGATGTTTCCGGACCGCAGCCGCAACGATGCCTTGGTGATCGGTTTGAACAGCGTGTGATGGTCGATCCACATCTGGATGCGGCGGCCCAGTTGCGCCTCGTTCAGCGTGCAGGTGATCGCGAGCATCGGCGAACGGTCGAGGTAGGCGTCGCCGACGCCGGTGGCGAGATTGGTGGCGCCGGGACCTAAGGTGGCGATGGCTAAGCCCGGTTTGCCGGTGATGCGGGCCGATACGTCGGCGGCAAATCCGGCCGTACCTTCGTGCGCGGTCAACACGAAGTCGATGCCGCCGGTGCGCATCGCCTCCATCAGCGGCAGCACATTGCCGCTGGGCACGCCGAACCCATGGGCGATGCCGGCGCGTTTGAGGATTTTGACGATCAGATCTGCGTTGTTCATCGAACTTGGCTTCCGGCTTAAGACTGTGGCGCTCGTCATATGGCGGGCCGCGACCGGGGCTGACAAGTGTTGGTTGGCGCTCAGTCGCTATGGGGCCCTCGCGCGGCCCCTTGAGGGGGCGAGGCGTCATGTCGCCGTCGCGCTTGATTGATCGGTGTGGGTGGATATTGTGCCCGGTAACGCCGACGTCAGCACCGGCCTGCCCTGGCGGCCGAACCACGAGGACCATACCCGATGTCCAAGCTGCGCCACATTGCCATCATCGTTCCAGATCCCGAGCAGGCGGCCACGTTCTTCGAGCAGGCGTTCGACATGACGCGGGCCGGCGAGGCCCGCCGCGGCATCTATATGACCGACGGCACGATGAACGTGGCACTTCTGAAAAAGGAAACCGAGGACGAAAAGATTGGGCTGTTTCACTACGGGGTGTGGGTCGACGACCTCGACGTGGCGGAACAGAAGGTCGTCGCGGCCGGGGGACAGTACATGACCGGGCGTCCGACTTCGCCGAATTCGTATTACGAGGCCAAGTACAAGGACCCGCTGGGCATCGTCTTCGATCTGACCCACACCGGCTGGAAGGGCGCGGTCAAAGAGGTGGTGCCCAAGCCGTAGGTGGTCCGCGCCGCTTGGCAGCGGCTTAGCAACGATAACGCGTCAGAATGAGGCCGATGAATCAGCAAGTCATTGTGATCGGGGCCGGTCCCGTCGGCCTATGCCTGTCGTTGGCGCTGGCCAAGGAAGGGGTGCCCGTCACGCTGGTCGAGACCTTGGCCGCCGACAATTTTCTGGAGCAGGTGCCGCGCGCTGGGACCAACCACGCTTCGACGCTTGAGATGTACGATTCGATCGGTCTTTACGAAAAGCTGCGGCCGCGGGGGATCGTTGCGCCGTTGTTCCAGTATTGGCAGCGCCAGGGCTGGCGGCTTATCGCGCAATTCGACCACGGTGTGTTGAACAATGACACACGGTTTCCGTTCGCGCTGCAATGCGAGCGGATCAAGATCGTCGAGGAGGGCCTGAAGTTAGCGCAAGCCCATGAACTGATTGACGTGCGCTTGGCGACGACGTTGCAACGAACCGAGCAGTCGGCCGACGGCGTCAGCGCCTACGTGGTCAATGCCGCGGGCGAGCCGGAGGTGATCTCGGGAGCCTATTTGGCGAGTGCGGAAGGTGCCCGCTCTTTGGTGCGCCGCGATCTCGGCATCGAATTTGAAGGCTTCACCGAGACCGAGCGTACGCTCAACATCGAAGTGTCCTACGAGTTCCGTGATCACGGATTTACTGAGCGCAATTACATCTCCGATCCGGTTCAGTGGTCCAATCTGTTCCACTGGAAGGGCCCCCACGACCGCTGGCGGGTGCATTTTCCTACGCGTGCCGATGAGGCCGACGAGGACATCAAGCGCGAAGAGAACCTGCATCGCCTGCTCGACAATTTCATCGACTTCAAGGGTGGCTACATCATCAGGGCATGCAACCTTTATACCGTGCATCAACGGGTGGCGAAGTCGTTCAGAGCCGGCCGCTGCATTTTGGTTGGCGACAGTGCCCACGTGAATAGTCCAATCGGCGCGATGGGTCTTAACAGTGGCGTGCATGACGCCTTCAATTTATCAGCCAAACTGGTCGCGGTGCTGCGCGGCGACGCTGATGCGAGCGTGCTGGACCGCTATGGGCGGCAACGTCGGCACGTCGCCTTGCAGCACACCCAGGCCGATACCATTCGCAACAAGCAACGATTGGCCGAGCAGGATCCGGCGGTGCGGCAAAAAAATCACGACGAGCTGAGGCGCACGGCGGAGGACCCGGTGGCGGCGCGCAAGTTCTTGTTGCGGACATCGCTGTTCGATAGCCTCCGCGAGGCTGAGGCGATCGAATGAACGGAGATGACCCGAGGCGGCTACAGGCGATCGGAAACCGCTTTGTCGCGTCGCGACCGCAGGCCGGTGCGCGCTACCGGGCAAGGCGGCCTCATATGGCAGATCAGCTAACCAGCGTTGGTTTGGGCAAGCGCGGGACGTCGGTGTTGGCAACGAGCCGCTTTTTCGAATGGGATAAGGTGAACGCGGTGATCTCGTTTTCCGGCATCGGTCGGCCCAAGTGATAGCCTTGGACTTCGTCACACTGCAGCGTGTCCAGCAGCTCTAATTGCTCCAAAGTTTCCACGCCCTCTGCCAGCACCTTCATGTCCATCGCGTGTCCAAGCGCGATGATGGTGCGCATGACCTTGGATGATTTCGATTGGTTTGCGCTGTTCGCCTGCATGAAGGAGCGATCGATCTTGACCTTGTCGAATGGGAACCGCCAAAGGTAGGACAGTGACGAGTAACCGGTGCCGAAATCATCGATGGCGATCGACACGCCGAGATCCTTTATGCGTTGCAATGTCTGCAGGTTTTTTCCGGTATTCTCAAGCAGCAGACCCTCGGTGACCTCAATTTCCAATCGGGTCGGGGAAATCCCGGAATGGTCCAGCGCAGCCCCGATAACGTCGATCAAATGCTCATCGCTGAATTCTTTTGGTGACAAATTGATCGCGACGCCGACCGATTCCGGCCAAGCCGCTGCTGCCATGGTCGCTTGCCGAATGACCCAATGACCAATCTCGACGATGAGGCCAATTTCCTCGGCAATGGGTATGAAAACATTAGGTGGGATGAAGTCGCCGTTCTGGTCGCGCAGCCGCAACAGGGCCTCATAGCCGACGATCTCTTTGCTGGCGCGGTTCACTTGCGGTTGAAAATGAAGTTCAAGTTCCCCGTTCTCGATGGCGGCGCGCAGTGTTCTCTCTAAATCCTTGCGCCTTATAAGTTCCTCGGCGATATCGTCGGAGAAGATTTTATGGCCGTTGCGCCCATTGTTCTTGACCCAGTAAAGCGCGATATCCGCCTTCTTCTTTAACTGGATATGATCGATGTGGCCTTCCTCTGCGATGGCTACGCCGACGCTGGCTGATACCGAAACCTTGTGACTGAATATTTCAAAAGGTTGTTTCATCACCGCCGTGATCCTCTTGGCCACGGCCTCAGCGTCGGTTTCGTCCTGAATGTCACGTTGCAGGGCCGCGAACTCGTCGCCGCCAATGCGTGCTACCACGTCGTTTTCCCGAATGACCATGCATAATCTTTGGGCGACGGCTTTTAGCAGCTCATCACCGAAATCATGGCCCAAAACGTCATTCACCTCTTTGAACAAATCGACATCGATGTAGTGGATCGCATATTTCTCAGGCTGATCCTTAAGCTGGGTGACGGTGCCTTGCACGATCTGATCGAATCTAGCTCGATTGGCGAGCGAGGTGAGCGGGTCGTGCCAAGCCAGGAAGTGCGCTTTCTCGTCCGCGATGCGCTTCTGTTTTTCAGTTCGCATGTAATGATAGAACGGCACGCAAAATCCCACGGCCAGCATGGCAAGTACAAAGCCGGCACTACCCATTAGAATTGAAAAATGTGAGTAATAGTTGGTCGTCAGGTTTACTAAGACCCGGGCCATCCCAACTTGCTCCTCACCCAAGAACAATGGATGATAAATTTCCGCAAATTTGAATGGTTGACTTACGCCGTCGCCGGTAAAAACCTGCATCGCGTGCGTGTGGTTTTCCAGCATGGCCTTGTGATCCGCTCGATCTACCAAACTTCCCTCAATGTTGAGTAGATCTTTTGGGTTGCGGCTTACACGGACGACCATGTTGCGATGGAGGTGAAGTTTTTCGTGGTGGGCGCTCAGATCAATGGTGCCATGATGATCATGTTTGAGATCAGCGTGCCGACTATCGTCATGGTGCGGCGCGCTGTACTCGCGAATGTGTTTGCCGGACCGCGAAAATAGATCAATGTGATAGAGCTTGCCCGTCGACAGGATGGTGTTGAAGAAGCGCGTTTCAGCGACGTCCAGCCCCTGACCATGCTGATGGTCGTGACCGTGCTGGTGGTGGCGATCGTCGTGGTCGTGACGATCGAGCGGTTTAGCTTCGGTGAAATCAATATCCAGATTGGATAGATTGCCTTCGATGATCTCAACCCATTGGATGCCGCTTCTGTGTGCATCCTGTTGTAGCATTTGCAGAATTGTAAGGTTGAGGAAAATGAAGCAGGCGATGACAAAGAATAGGCAACTTAATCCTACGAGAACAAGAAATCGCCTCTTGCTGCCAGGTATATTGAGGGTCGGAGATCGCATAAACCATGCTCGAGTTGTTAATGTTATGAGCATCGAGCAGGTTACGGTGCTGGGGTTAATCACATTTTAAAGGGATTGTACCGCCGCTGAGAAATTGAATATCTACATTGATGGAAATCGGGTAGCGATATTTTCCAGGCAAGACAATGGGCGATAATTTAGATGTATTTTTCAAAAAATTATTGCATTTTATGATTTGTGCCAGCCAGATTGACGTGCACTTTGCTTGGTCAATGTCGGTGCCGTATGCCGTGGCGCGATGTCGAACGGCTGCAAAGCCGTCGCGAGCAGCGTGGACGACGGCCCGCAAGGCGTTGCAGACCAATTGCAAGCGCTCGCTTGATGTCACAGATCTGAACGGTGAAGCAGGTGCTGGTGTTGGCGCCGGGGCGCCCGCGGCCCGCGTCGGAAGGCGTTGCCTGTCGACCTGACACGTTGATGGCCTTGGCGTAGTCTGGGGCCGCCGCTGACGTTGAGCGGGCTGTGACCGAGCCATCGTTACCGCCCACATCCTTGAATGGCAGGCGATGCAGCGAAGCGAGGTTGATGATGGGCCGGGCGGTTGACAGCAGGGCGGCGGTGCGCGCGCCGGTTTATGGCCGGCAGGTGATGGCCGTGACCGGTCACGCGCTCGCCAGCATGGCGGCGCTCGACGCCCATCGCCGCGGCGGCAGCTTCGTCGATGCCGCGATCGCTGCCTCGGCGGTGCTCACGGCGGTGCTGGGCCAAGCCACCACGCTTGGCGGGGACGCGTTCTGCCTGGCCTATGATGCCGACCGACAAAGGACTTTCGGCCTCAATGCCGGCGGTGTGGCGCCCGCTGCGGCGACGCCAGACCGGTTTGCCGGCGCGATGCCGGCCGATGGGCCGCTGGCCTCGGTCGTGCCGGGTTTGGTGCGGGGCTGGGAGGCTTTGCACCGCAAGTTCGGCCGCTTGGCGTGGTCCGCCTTGTTCGAGCACGCCATTGAGGTGGCCGATCAGCACGCCGTGTCCTCTATGCTGGCCACGCGCATGCCCGAAGCGGCTACGCGACTTGCGCAGGATCCGGGGTGCGCGGCGCTCTATCTGCCAGGTGGTCGGCCGCTCCAGCCGGGAACGGTGTTACGGCAGCCTGCGCTCGCGGCCACCCTGCGGCGGATCGCGGAGGACGGGCCCGATACGTTCTATCAGGGCGCGGTGGCAGCAGCGATCGCGAGCGCCTTCGAGCGCGCCGGTGGTTTGATGACGGCGGCCGATTTGGCCGCGTATCAACCGCGATGGGTCGAGCCGATCTCCACGCTCTATCGCGGCCATCAGGTGTGTGTGATGCCGCCCAATTCCTGCGGTGGATTGCTGTTGATGCAACTTGACGGGTTGTCGGCGATCGACCCAGCGCAGCTGATCGCGGACCCGGTGCGCGCGATGGGCTACCAAATGAGCGCCATGAAAGCGGCCTTCCAGTACGGCCGCCCGTTGGTTGCGGACCCCGATCTGGTCGCAGATGCAGCGGCGCATATGCTCGATCCCCGGATGCGGGCGCGGATGCAGCAGGCCGTGCGCGCCATGGCGGCGAGCGGCCAGGTGCCGGGCGGTGGCGGGACGGCTTGCGTGCTGGTGGCAGATGCGCAAGGCAACGTGATCGTGATCGTGCAAAGCATCCATAACGTGTTCGGCAGCGGGTTTCGCGATCCGGCATCCGGCATACTATTCAATAATCGTATGCAGGATTTCGACCGTCGTCCTGGGCAAGCCGGCAGCGTGGGTCCCGGCCGGCGCCCGTTCCATACCCTGTGTCCGATCCTGGTGCATCTCGGCGGCCGCCCACGATTTGCTTTGGCCTCTCCAGGCGGCATCTCCCAGACCTTGACGGCAGCGCAGGTTTTGACGCAGCTCATCGATTACGGGAGCGATGTGGCCGTCGCGGTTGAGGCACCGCGCTGGTGCAATCGCAAATCCGGCGACTTTTTGATCGAGCCGGGCTTGCCTGAAAGCTTCGTGCCGGCTCTGGCCGATCTCGGCCACGACGTCAGCCGCAGCGGCGATCCCTATTATTTCGGCTCGGCCAAGGCCATCGAGGTCGTTGCGACCGGCGCGCTGGCGGGCGCGGGCGATCACCGTCGCGAGGCATTTGCCTTGGGCGCTTGAGGGGTCGCCGGCATTCGGCGCGCGGGGACCGTGCCGTCGCTGCCGGCCATGCGCTTGACACCGGCCGTCAACCCGTGTGCTTGTCCGCGCCAGGATTGCACTTTGCACATCACCAGCTGACTCAGCTGCAGGACCTTCGCACATGTCCGATACACCGCTTCATCGTTACCGTTCGCACACCTGTGGCGCACTGCGCCCGGCAGACATCGGCCGCATCGCGCGGTTGTCCGGCTGGGTTCACCGCGTGCGTGACCATGGCGGGGTGTTGTTCATCGATCTGCGCGATCATTACGGACTAACCCAAGTGGTTGCGGACCCGGACAGCCCGGCGTTCAACACCGCGGAGGCGGTGCGCTCCGAATGGGTGATCCGCGTCGACGGCAAGGTGCGCCAGCGGCCGGAAGGTACGGACAACCCGGATCTGCCGACCGGTGCGGTGGAACTGTTCGCCACTGAGATCGAGGTTCTGAGCCGGGCCAAGGAGCTTCCCGTACCGGTGTTCGGCGAGCCCGACTATCCGGAAGACTTGCGCCTCACCTACCGATTCCTCGATTTGAGGCGGGAGACGCTGCACAACAACATCATGTGCCGCCTGGCGGTGGTCCGGTCGATGCGTCAGCGCATGCACGAGGCGGGCTTCGCGGAGTTCGCAACGCCGATCCTGACCGCGTCGTCTCCGGAAGGCGCCCGCGATTTCCTCGTGCCGTCGCGCCAGCACGCGGGCCGCTTTTACGCGTTGCCGCAAGCGCCGCAGCAATACAAGCAGCTTTTGATGATCTCCGGTTTCGATCGCTACTTCCAAATCGCGCCGTGCTTTCGCGACGAGGACCCGAGGGCGGATCGGCTTCCTGGTGAGTTCTATCAGCTCGATGTGGAAATGAGCTTCGTCACACAGGATGACGTGTTTGAAACCATGGAGCCCGTGATCCGGGGCGTGTTCGAAGAGTTCGCAGCGGGCAAGCCGGTGACGGCGACGTTTCCGCGCATCCCCTATGCCGAGGCCATCGCCAAGTTCGGCACCGACAAGCCCGACCTGCGCAACCCGATCGAGATGGCCGATGTCTCAGAGCATTTTCGTGGCTCCGGCTTCAAGGTGTTCGCCAACATCCTGGACAAAGATCCGAAGGCCCGGGTGTGGGCGCTTCCGGCTCCCGGCGGCGGCTCTCGCGCCTTTTGCGACCGGATGAATGCCTGGGCGCAAGGAGAGGGCCAGCCTGGCCTGGCTTACATCTTCTGGCGGGAGGGTGAAGCGGGCGGGGCCGGGCCGGTGGCGCGCAACATCGGGCCGGAGCGGGCCGGCGCCATCCAAGCTCAGCTCGGCCTCGCGCAGGGGGACGCCGTGTTCTTCGCGGCGGGAAATCCCGTCAAGTTCGGCTCATTCGCCGGCGCGGCGCGCGATAAAATCGGCGCCGAGCTCAGTTTGGTGGATGAGCAGCGGTTGGCGCTCGCTTGGATCGTCGATTTTCCAATGTTCGAATGGGACGATGAGCAAAAGAAGATCGAGTTTTCGCACAACCCGTTCTCGATGCCGCAAGGCGGCTTGGCCGCGCTCGAGGCGGCCACGTCGGACGAGGCGTTGCTGGCACTGAAGGCCCATCAATACGACTTGGTCTGCAATGGCTATGAGATCGCGTCGGGTTCGATCCGCAACCACGACCCGGAGATCATGGTGAAGGCGTTCGCCATCGCCGGCATGCCGGTAGACGACGTTAAAGCCAAATTCGGCGGTCTGTATCGCGCTTTCCAGTACGGCGCCCCTCCGCACGGCGGTATGGCAGCCGGGGTCGACCGCATCGTGATGATCGTGCTGGGCGCCAAAAACCTGCGCGAGGTGGCCCTGTTTCCAATGAATCAACAGGCCAGCGATCTGTTGATGGGGGCGCCGACGGAGATCGCGCCACGGCATCTGCGGGAGTTGTCGATCAGGGTCGTGGCCGACAAGGGCGGATAGCCTTGGTGCGCCTGGGATCGTCAAACCGAGCGTGCGCGAGCCGCTGAAACGGCGGGTCGGGTCGCGATCCCGGCCGTTTGGCGCAATTGAACGGGTCTTCAACGGGTCTTCGCTGTGTAAAAGCGCGCCAATGGGTTGTCAGCGGGCGGGCTCGGCCGTTTCGTACCAGCGGTGGCAGCGCTGTCCTGTCGGCGTTTGGCAGCATCACCACATCTCCCCGCCACAATCGTGGTGGATGGATGCACAGCGCCCGGTGGCGCTTGTTTTCGAAGGATGGTTGTGAAGTTTGAGTTCGCGATAGCGAAGGTGCGTCAGCCGTGATCCAAATGCGCAATGTGGCCTTGAGTTATGATCGCGGGCCAGAAGTGCTTCATGAGGTCAACCTGCACCTGGTGCCGGGCTCATTTCACTTTCTGACCGGTCCTTCTGGCGCCGGCAAAACCTCACTGTTGCGCCTCATGCTGCTGTCGCTGCAGCCCTCGCGTGGACAGCTTCAGCTGTTTGGCCAGGATGTGACACACTTGAGCACGGCACGACGGGCGCAGTTGCGACGCCGCATCGGCATCGTCTTTCAGGACTTCCGCCTGCTCGACCACATGACGACATGGGAAAATGTGGCGCTGCCGCTGCGCGTGCTGGGTAAGGGCATCGATGAGTACCGCGAGGATGTCACCGACCTGCTGCAGTGGGTGGGTCTCGGCGATCGCATGCACGCCGCGCCATCGGTGTTGTCCGGCGGAGAAAAGCAGCGCGCGGCGATTGCACGTGCCGTCATCGGCAAGCCAGAGTTGTTGCTGGCCGACGAGCCCACCGGCAACGTTGACCCGCAGATGGCGCGCCGGCTGTTACGCCTGTTCATCGAGCTCAATAGGCTCGGGACGTCCGTCGTCATCGCTACCCACGATCATCAGTTGATGCGGCATCACCGAGCGCCGCGCATGGAGCTATTCAACGGTAATGTCCGGATCGTATGACAGATCGGGCCACCCTGGCGGCCTCTATGACCCTGGGTCGGCGGCGCCGGACTATGGCGAATTTCACGACGAGACCCCGAGAACCGGCGCACCCTCGCGGCGCGGCGGCGATCGCTTGTCCGATCATCAGGAGGCCTGGCAGACGCGTCAGTCAGAGCTGACCGCGCACAGCCGCGAGGACATAGAGGAGCTGGAGCTGCGGCGGACGCCGATCGTGCCGGCAGGCTCGGTCACCGGGCGCTCGTTGGTCCTCGTCGTCTCGATCATGTGCTTTCTGGCCTGCTTGACAGCGGGTGCGGTGTACATGATCAACGAATCCGCGTCGGCGTGGTTGCGGGACATCGCCAGCGAGGTGACGGTACAGGTCGAGCCGCGCCAGCGCGAGGACTTGGACCGAACCGTAGCTGAGCTGACGGCGTTTTTGGCGCAGCAGCGCGGGATCGTCGAGGCCAAGCCGTTCAGCCGCGACCAGTCGGCCGCCTTGTTGGAGCCGTGGCTGGGGCAAACCGATGCGCTCGACAGTTTGCCGATGCCGCGCCTGATCGCGGTCGAGATCGCGCGGGACGCACCACCTGATTTGACGGTTCTCAAGGCCCAATTGGCCCAGAGATTTCCCAACGCGCAGCTCGACGACCACCGGCAGTGGCAGCAGCAGATCCGATCGGTCACCCGCTCGTTGGCGCTGGGCGGTCTGACCATCCTGCTGTTGGTGGCCGCGGCGACCACCGCCATCATCATCTCGGCAACGCAAAGCGCAATGGCATCGAACAAAGAAATCGTGGAAGTGCTTCACTTCGTTGGTGCGACTGACCGCTTTATCGCCCGGGAGTTTGAAGGCCATTTCCTGCGGTTGGGGATCCGTGCCGGCCTGGTCGGTGCCGTGTTGGCGATGGCGATGTTCTTCTTACTGCCGTTTGGCATGCAACTGATGGGCGGCGGGAGCGTCACGCAAGTCGAGCTGTCACGGCTGATCGGTACGGGTACACTAGATTTGAAGGGATATTTGTTGCTGCTGGGGCTGGTCGTCGTGATTTCGGCACTTTGCATGCTGACATCCCGCTTTGGTGTATACCGTATTCTTCACGCGCAGCAGTGACGCGATCCGTTCATTCTTGGCTGGTGGCGAATGTTGGTTTTGAGTGAAGGACGACAGCGCTGAACGTGCTGCTTGTTGGGAGTTCGCAGCCCACACCAGGAGATTGCCGCTATCGGCATGCGAACGAGACGAGCGCCGATGAGAAGAACGATAAGAGCAATGGTCATCGCGGGCGTCGTAGGCGCGAGCCTCTTCGTGGTCGGTTTCATCGTGTTCGCAAACAGGTCGATGCGACTGCCGCCCGAGGACATCGTCGGTGCCGACGGGATTGTCGTGCTCACCGGTGGAAGTCGCCGTATCGACGCGGGATTGGGCTTGTTACACCGTGGCCTGGGGCGCCGATTGTTGATCTCCGGCGTTAATCCTCGCACCACTCGACAGGCCCTATATCGTCACGTGAACCCGGCGATTCCGGCGCCGAAATGCTGCGTTGACATCGGTTATCGCGCCCGCGACACGATCGGCAACGCGCGCGAGACCCGTGATTGGGCGCGCCGCCACGGCTTCAAAAGTTTGATTGTCGTCACCTCAAGCTACCACGTGCCGCGCAGCTTGAGTGAAATTGGACGTGCCCTGCCGGACGTTCAACTCAAGGCCTACCCGGTGGTCCCCAGCACGCTCCACGGCCGCGGTTGGTGGCAGAGTTTTGCGACCACCCGCTTGTTGGTTGCGGAGTACATCAAGCTGTTGCCGTCTGCTGCGCGCTACATGGCAGCGCGCGTTCTCAACCCGATCCGAGCGGTCGCCAGGCCAGGCAGTGCCAGTAATCCGCACGCCGCCGCGTTCTGATGCAACCGTCATATTGCCGGGCAGGCCCGGTCTGATAGTCTGCAAGCTCGCTGGTGGTGCGCGATCGCTCGGGTCGCGGCTGCGCAGGTCGACCTTCTGGCTATGGACATGTCGAACATCAGGCTCGTCGGCGCGGTCGGGATGCGGCAATGCTGATGCTGCGCTCGATCGTCTACCTGATCGCCTTTTACGGCGCGACGGCGCTGTTCTTGGTGCTCGGGTGCCCATTGCTGTTGTGCCCGCGCGCCTGGGCGATGGCCGGATTGCGCGCGCATGGGCTGACCTGTGTGTGGTTGCTGCGGGTCATCGTCGGCACCGGCATGGAGGTGCGGGGACGCGGTCATCTGCCCGCCGGCGCCTATCTGGTGGCGTCAAAGCATCAATCTGCTTGGGATACCTTCGCGCTGATCCCCCTCTTTCGGGATCCCGCGATCATCCTCAAGGCGGAACTCGGCGGCATTCCTCTTTACGGCTGGTTCTGCCGAAAGTTCGAGCACATCCTGATTAGTCGCGAGCGCGCTGCTGTGGCGCTTAGATCGTTGCTGGCGGATGCGCACCAGCGGGCTGAGCAAGGCCGCGAGATCCTGATCTTTCCGGAGGGCACGCGGATGCCGCCGGGTGCGCCGCCGGCTTACAAGCCCGGGGTCGTCGCCCTCTACGAGGGGCTTGGGATACCGTGCGTGCCGATCGCGCTCAATTCCGGTCTGTTCTGGCCGCGCCGCAGTATCATGCGCTATCCCGGTACCATCGTGGTGGATATTCTGGAACCGATCCCGCCCGGCCTTGCGCGCGCTCAATTCCGCCAACAGCTGGAGCACAGGATCGAGGCGGCGAGTGATCGACTGATCGCCGAGGCGGCACACCTCCCGCATCCGCCACCGCTGCCAAATCCGTTCCGAACGCGGCTAGATCATCGCGCCTTACATCGGAACCGCAACGCCGATTCCAATTGCGCCGGTTCCGATTTAAGGCGCAAAGATGATCGCTCTTAAAGTGGTGAGCAACTTTCTGCCTTTAATCGGGATCGTTCCGATTCCGATTAAAGGCAGGCTGCTCTAGCAACCAAAACCAAGATTGAACAAAAATAGAACATTTGTTGACGCGGTGCGCAGATGCCGTTAGGTGTGGTGGACAGTTTCAGTGTAGCCGATCAGATCCAATGTACCCCCATCCGTTCGACCAGGCGCCGATTTCGCGCGAGATCTGGGATCAGAAGTATCGTCTGAAGGCGGCCGACGGAACGCCGGTCGATGTCAGTATTGAGGACACCTGGTGGCGGGTGGCGCGCGCGGCGGCGGCGGCTGAGAAGGGTGGTCGCCGGCAGCGGGAGCGCTGGGCTCAACGCTTTTACAACGTGTTGTCGGACTTCACGTTCCTGCCGGCCGGTCGGATCATTGCGGGGGCCGGTTCCGGGCGCAGGGTTACGCTGTTCAATTGCTTCGTGATGGGGCGCATCGAGGACGATCTGTCGTCGATCTTCGAGCAGGTGAAACAAGCGGCGCTGACCATGCAGCAAGGCGGCGGCATCGGTCATGATTTCTCGACGCTACGGCCGATGGGCGCGCCGGTCCGGTCGACGGGCGCTGACGCGTCCGGTCCGGTCAGCTTCATGGACGTGTGGGATGCGATGTGCACGACCATCATGTCGGCCGGCTCGCGGCGCGGCGCGATGATGGGTACGCTGCGCTGTGATCATCCGGATATCGAGGCGTTCATCGCGGCAAAAGCTAGCGCGTCGCGGCTGCGCAATTTTAATCTGTCGGTGTTGGTGACGGACGGCTTCATCAGCGCGGTGCGTGAGGGCCGGTCGTGGGATCTGGTGTTCGATGGCCAAACGGTACGCAGCCTGCCGGCGCGAGAGCTGTGGTCGAAGTTGATGCGGGCGACCTACACCTATGCGGAGCCCGGCGTGATCTTTATCGACCGCATCAATGCCTTGAACAATCTCGGCTATTGCGAGCAGATCAACGCGACAAATCCGTGCGGGGAGCAGCCCTTGCCGGCCTACGGTGCCTGCCTGCTCGGCTCGATCAACCTAGCCCGTCTCGTCAGGCGGCCGTTCGAGGCTGACGCCGCACTCGATCTGCCCGGGCTGGAGGAACGGGTGCGGCTTGCGGTGCGCTTGCTGGATAACTGCATTGACGTGTCGAGCTATCCGCTGCCGGCTCAGAAGCAGGAGGCGCATGCGAAACGGCGCATCGGCCTGGGCGTGACGGGGCTGGCGGACGCGTTGATCCTGGTCGGGCAGCGCTACGATTCGCCGGAGGCGACGCGTACGGCGGAGGGCTGGATGGCGGCGATCGAGCGCGCCGCTTACCTGGCCAGCGCGGAATTGGCGGCCGATCGGGGCGCGTTCCCGCTGTTCGAAGCGGCGCGCTATCTGGCCCGACCGGGCATCGCCCGGTTGTCGCGTGATGTGAGCGATGCGATCGCGGCGCACGGTATCCGCAACGGTTGTCTGATCTCGGTGGCGCCGACGGGCACAATCTCGCTGCTGGCCGGCAACGTCTCCAGCGGGGTGGAGCCGGTGTTTGATCTTGAGTACCGGCGATGCGTGCGCCAAGCCGATGGGTCCAGCAATGAGCTGACGGTAGCGGATTTTGCCTACAGTCTGTTTCGCAGCCGGCACGGTGCGTCGGCTGCGGCAAGTTTGCCGCCAGCGTTTGTGACGGCGGCCCAGTTGCCGCCACGCGCCCATCTGGAGATGCAGGCAGCGCTGCAACGGCACGTCGACAGCTCGATTTCAAAGACGATCAACTGTCCGGCCGATCTGCCGTTTGACGCGTTCCAAGACGTCTATTTGGAGGCCTACGACTTGGGGCTGAAAGGCTGCACGACGTACCGCCCCAATCCGATCACCGGCGCGGTGTTATCACAACCGGCTGCGGCACCGGGAGCGGGTGAACGGCAACCGGCGATGGCCGAGGCGGCGATGGTCTCCTCGCCACAGCACAAAGCGCCGACAGCGCCGGAACCCGCAGCCGCGGCCGGTGGACGCGGCGCCGACGGACCGCCCGGTAACGCGCATCCGCCGCCTGCGGCTACGCCCGCCCGCGCGGTTGAGCGGGTCTCCGGCGTCGTCTATATGGCCAAGCCGCTGGAGCGCGATCCGGTGCTGGCCGGGTATACCTATAAGCTCAAGTGGCCGGCCAGCGATCACGCGATCTATGTGACGATCAACGACATGGAGCGCGATGGCCGACGCTGCCCGTTCGAGATCTTCATCAACACCAAAAACCTTGAGCACTACGCGTGGACCGTCGCACTGACACGCATGATCAGCGCCGTGTTCCGGCGCGGCGGCGATGTGTCGTTTGTGGTCGAGGAACTCAAAGCGGTGTTTGACCCGCAGGGCGGCCACTGGCTGGGCGGGCGCTACGTTCCGAGTTTGTTGGCGGCGATCGGCGAGGTGATCGAAGGCCACATGCGTCGCATCGGATTCTTGCCGGAAGATCCCGGCGATGAGGAGGCCGCGCCTGGTGTGCTGAGCGCCGGCGCCGATCCTGCCTCGCGCGATGTTGCGGCCGGCTTCGGTGGTGGGCGCGAGCATGGGGGTGGCCGGCCGCAGCTGGGCGCTGCCTTCGATGCCGGTCGGGTGGGGCAGCAGCCACGCGGAGGGCGCAGCGGTGGCGCGCCGGGACGGTTGTGTCCGCGGTGCGCGCGCGCCAGCCTGATCAAGGAGGAAGGATGCTGGGTGTGTAAGACCTGTGGATATTCGCGCTGCGGCTAAAACGCCAGGTGTCGGCTGGGGCCATCCCCCCTCACCCGTCCACCCACAACATCGTTCCTGTGGAGGGCAGGGTTTGCGAGCCGGCCGGCAAGGCCGAACCACCCAAGGCGGACATGATCTCCAGTCGTGGCGGACGGGAACCCGATTGGCGACCACGATCGACGGCTTGCACGAACCAGCCTAAGTTCCTCGATTGCAAGCCATTTTTTTTCCGATCCGTGTGCGCATCAGCGAAGCTGTCGGGGTAAACGGGCTGCGATCTTATGGCACGTGAGGTTGCAGCGACGCAGGCGTGTTAGGGCGCCGCCGCAATACGGCAAAGCGACGATCCAATTGCCACGCGCGTTCGTAGTGTGCCGCGTGGAATAGGAACCACTGACAAGACCTGCGAGAGTGGTTGGCGCGATTCGGTGACCACGAGGTGGCGACGCGCCGCGCCAGATATACTCAGATTCTTTAATAATGCAGGTGAAAGGTCACAATTCGGTTCAAAACCGCGCCTAATGTCACTGCTCAGCGCGAGACCTTGGCGGGTTGCGCGAACTGGCAGTGAGTGAGGGTGAGTGAGGTTGCGTTATGTCGGCTCAAGTTATTGATTTTGCCTCAGCCGTTGCCAAACGGGCTCGCATACTGCGCCGCGTCCATCGTGCCGCACAACGGCCGCGGGTCACGCTGACCAATGACTTCATGTATTGGACAGGGGCGTCGGGGCGCCGCTACGTCCATACGGTCTATAACTTGATCGACTGCCCAGAACTGCCCAATTGCAACGTCGTGCTCGTCCGCCGCGGCACATCCGGTCAACGTCACATCTTACATGTCGGGCGCTTGGAGCGCGACGCGCCTTGCCTCAATCTCGCGGACCTCCGGCGGCAGGGGGCGTTACTCGCGGCCAACGAGGTGCACGTTCATCTACTCGCCAGTACCGCATCGGAGCGCGGCTGCATTGAGCTCGATCTATGCGCGGCGGAAGAGCGTCACATCCAAAACCGCTCCGCCTCCTAGATCATCGCGCCTTAAAGTGGTGAGCAACTTTCTGCCTTTAATCGGGATCGTTCCGATTCCGATTAAAGGCAGGTTGCTCTAGCGGCCCATCCGTCCGGTTGGACGTGGGGCTGAGGGTGTTTCAGGGTTAGCTGGTGGTGTGGTCGGCGCCGGGGACGGCGCCCAGGTCGCGCAGGCTCGCCGAGACGAACTGGTCGGCGATGACGTGATCGTAGGACACGCGCGCGAGTTCAGGATTGAGTTGATAAAACAGCGCCATTTGCTGTTGCCAGTGGTCAGGGCTCAATTCACCGTTGACCGCGAAACTGCCTGCCTCGCGCTCCTGCTGCCAAACCGCGTGGATCCGGTCCTCTGGCACCGGCACGCTGACGTAATGGTCGTAGACCTTACGAAACGCGTCATAGTCGTCGTGCAGCGCCCGGGAGGCGCGTATCATGCCGCGGGTTAACCGCAGCAACGCTTCGGCGTTGGCCTGTTCAAATGGCTGCAACGTGGCCAACACACCATGGGGCTGCACCGGCACCAGCCGTTTCAGCTCGGCGAAACCCAACAGCGTATGCAGGGAATTGCTGGGCTCAAGATCGAGCGAGACCGCCTCCTCGACGCGAATTAGCGATACGTCGATACTCCCGGCCTTGAGCCGCTCGATGCGCTCAGGAGGTGGCCCGACGGCCTGCCAGTCGATGTCGTTTTCAGCAATGTTCAGCGCGCCCACGATCAGCCGGGCCATGTGGTGGCTCAAGGCGCCAAAACCATCGAGCGCCCAGGAGGCGCCGCGCAGTTGGGCAGGTTCGGTGATGCGCTGTTGCGCGACAAGGTTTTGCGCCAGACCGCGCGCCATCGAGACGATGACGCGCACCGGATGGCCCTCGCTGCGAAAGCGCAGCATGGGTCCAAGCCCGCCGTAGGCGACGTCGACCCGCCCGTCGATCACGGCTTGGATCGCCGCCACGCCGCCATGGACCGGCGTCCAGCTCACGCTCAAACCTTCGTCGGCCCAGAACCCCAAATGGGTTGCGGCAGCGCAGGCGATGTCATCGACCCCGAACGTGGGTCCCGAGCCGGCGGCCAGACGAATGTCGCGGGTGTCGGTCATGGGATCGCTTCCTTCCTGTCGATGTCGGCCTCGGCGCCGGTGTTTGGTAGGATTGCTTGATTAGATCATCGCGCCTAAAATTGGAACCGCAACAGCCGGTTCCAATTTTAGGCACAAAGAAGATCACCCTTAAAGTGTAGCGCAAGTTGCCCCAGGCGCGGACCATGGTCGGTGGAAAGGGCGCCGCTCGGCCGGATCGGTTAAGCATAAATCATGATTTCAAGCAGCAAATGCGGGCGTGGTTCGGGAAGTCGATTGACGCTGCGCGGTCGGACCTCGCCAGCCCATGCCTTCAACCATTGCGCCGTGACGCGAGAGCTTCTGGTTCGGCATCGGGGCGCAGCCGGTGTCGCTGAAGTCTGAGGCTGGCCCATCAGGAGCTGCCGCTGAGCTCGGCGTCGAGATCCAGCGTCTTGCACTTCTTTTTGGCCAGCAGTCGATTGTAGGCTTCGAGCTTGGCGCGATCGCGCACCAGGTCGGCGTCGGGATTGGCCCCATAGCGGGAACCGCCGGCGATCGGCGTGGTGGCGGATTGCAGCCCCCTACTCAGCACGCTGGTCTTGCGCCGGTTCATCATCTTGCGCATCTGCAGGATGCGCACTTTCATATGGCCGGTAATGGTGCGGCAGTTGTAGCCAAGCTCGGCCTTAGACAGCTGATAGGTCGCGCCAGTCGCCACCGGAGGCGCAACTGCGGACGCGGCAAGTGGCGGGGGAGCGGCCTGGCCCGCACAGCCAGCAAGACCGATGGCAAGATGACCGGCCAGGATCATTGTTCGGGCAGCGAGGCAGTTGAGCATAAGATCGTCCGGTCTAGGTCATCGTGCCTTGAGTTGGCGCCGCCAAGACGGCGCAGTCTCAGGGCACAAAGTTGATCGCTCTTGAAGTATAGGGCAACTTTGTGCGCTTCATCGCAAACCTTCCGGGTCCGATGAAGCGCAGGGTGCGCTCGTGGCTCCGGCGGGCGAACAGCCCTGGTTCAATTCCGCGTAGACGCCATAACCTGGTTTTCGCGGCGGAAGTACGGCTGCTGCGCGATCCAATCGAGACCCGGCTGACACTGGATCACGACCAGACATGCCGGTAGCTTGGAGCCTTGCCGTGTGGGCGGGCTGGCACAGCAGAGCCGTCTCAGGCGGACATGATCGCGTGGAAAACCAGCCAGTGAAAGGGAGACAGCCCGTGCCCAAGCCGCTCAAAGTTGGCGTCGCGACGTTGGTGGACGCGGCGCGCCGCGAGATCAAGGAATATTCACCGCGTGAAGCTATTGCCCTGGCGCAGCGGCCCGACGTGTTGCTGGTCGATATCCGGGATCCGCGGGAGTTGAGCAGGGAGGGGAAGATTCCCGGCGCGCTGCACGCGCCGCGCGGGATGCTGGAATTTTGGGTGGATCCGGACAGCAAATACTTCAAGCCGGTGTTCGGCGAGGACAAAACCTTTGTGTTCTTCTGCGCCGGCGGTTTGCGTTCCGCGTTGGCGGCCAAGAGCATGCAGGACATGGGGCTGCAGCCGGTGGCGCATATAATCGGGGGGTTTGAGGCCTGGCGGGAGGCGGGCGGTCCGGTCGAGGCCCCGGCTCAGCGACCGCGGGGCTAAGGCCGATCGACGGGAGCGGACCGGCCCGGCGCCCCGTTTCAAGCGATCCGGAACCGGGCGTCCTTTGTACGGATGATCCGCCTGGTGAGGGCGTGACGGAGCTGCAATGCGCTTGACTTAGCGGGTCTGAGGCCGTATCCGAACGGCTCTGATCGGCGCGCCAGGCTTGGCGCGCGGTGTCATTGCGGGCGTAGCTCAGTTGGTTAGAGCGCCGGCCTGTCACGCCGGAGGCCGCGGGTTCAAGTCCCGTCGCTCGCGCCATTGGCGCGACGTCGTCAACGCGGCCCCAGCAAGGTTTCGGCAGCATTGCTGGCAGGGTGGCGGTCGACGGTTCGGGGAAGCCCGAGGCTTAACGGCGTGCGCACATCAGCCATTGGTTAGGGCCGATGCTTTGGGGCCGACGCTTCAGGGCCGACGCTGGGCCGACCGCGCGATGGCCGCTAGATCAGCTCCCGCAAAGATCATCGTGCCTTGAATGGGAACCGCAAAGCCGGTTCCCATTCAAGGCACGATGAACTAGCTGCTGCTGGAACGCGTCCGCCTGACGCCGATCAGCCTCGCCGGTCCGCGCGCCCAGCCGGTCACCCAAAGGCACGCTATTGTGGGTGGACGGGCGGGGAGCAGGCTGGTTCCAGCTCATACGGAAACACCCGCATCAGGTCGGCGTTGAAAACTACCGGTTTGCAGGGGGGCGGGAGCTTGGCAGGGGCTGGCCGGCGCGATAAGGACGAAGCGTGTGGGTAAGCGCGAGGGCGCAGATGTTCCGGGTGATATTGGCAATCGTGTTCGCCGGATTTTTGCTGGCGATCGTGCGCGGGTATCTGGATCCGAGCGCGACCACCGCGGACGCTGCGATGTGGAACGTGGCCTTCGTAGGGCTGGCGGCGTTGCTCTACTCGGCGCTGAACAGCTTTAACGCGCTGCGCCACTCGATCGAACAGTCTAGCCGTGTCGTCTATGTCGGCCTCTTGTTCTCGATCTTACCGCTGCTCGTTGCGGTCTACTCCATCGCCGTATGGCAATACTCACCCCAAAAGCTGTCGACATTTCAGATTATTGCGATGATGTTTGGCGGAATTGCTGCAATCATCGACTTGGGACTATTCTCCTGGCTTTCGTTCGGTACCGTGCGCCGTGCGCCGCGCGGCCCTGGCGCCCGCTGATCGTCGCGCAGGGCGGTCCGTCGGGCGCATCGCCATGGCGGACTGATGCATGGCGGACTGACGCATGGCGGACTGACGCATGGTGGACTGACGCACGGCGGACTGACGCATGGTGGACTGATGCATGGCGGACTGATGCATGGCGGGTGGCGAATAACGTGCTATTGTTTCTGCCCTTGTCGGCACAGCTGTGCCCTACGCCGAGACAGACATGAACACTCCGGACCACCCGTCTCAATCCACTGAGCAGTTGATGCTTGCGCTCGGGCGCTCGGCAAAAGCGGCCAGTCGCGCGCTCGCGATCGCTCCGGCGGAGGCGAAAAGCGCCGCATTGGTGGCCGCCGCGACGGCCGTGCGCCGTAATGCCGCGAGCATTCTCGATGCCAACGCGCGCGATGTCGCCGCCGCACATGATGCTGGCGTGTCGACGGCCTTCGTTGATCGGCTCACCCTCGATGGGCGGCGCGTGCAGGCAATCGCTGCAAGTCTAGAGGCCATCGCCGATCTACCTGATCCAGTCGGCCAGGTGATGAGCACGTGGACGCGTCCCAACGGCCTGGACATCTCCCGCGTGCGCGTGCCGATCGGCGTGATCGGGATCATCTACGAAAGTCGCCCCAACGTGACCGCGGATGCTGGGGGATTGTGCTTGAAGTCGGGCAACGCCGCGATTCTGCGGGGCGGCTCCGACAGTTTCCATTCGAGCTTCGCCATTCACGCCTGCTTGGTCGAAGGTCTGATGCAGGCCGAGCTACCGGTCGCGGCGATCAGTCTGGTAGCGACGCCGGATCGCGCCGCGGTTGGACAGATGCTGCAAGGGTTGGCAGGCGCGATCGACGTGATTGTGCCGCGCGGTGGCAAGAACCTGGTCGCCCGCGTGCAGGAGGAGGCGCGCGTTCCGGTGTTCGCCCACTTGGAGGGGCTGTGCCATACCTACGTCGACCGCGGCGCCGATCTCGATATGGCAATACCGATGGTGCTCAACGCTAAGATGCGCCGCCCAGGCATATGCGGGGCGACCGAGACGCTGTTGGTCGACAAAAATACCTATGACGACTATCTGACGCCGTTGGTCAAGGCCTTGCTGGAGGCGGGCTGTGAGGTGCGCGGCGACGCGGCAACGCGAGACGTGGACAAACGTGTGATACCGGCAACCGAGGAAGATTGGTCAACGGAATACCTGGACGCTATCATTGCCGTAAAGGTCGTCGATGGCGTCGACGAAGCGATGGCTCATATCGCCCGCTACGGCTCGCAGCACACCGACTGTATCATCACGGAGTGCGTCCCCACGGCAGAGCTGTTTCTGAAGCGCGTCGATTCGGCCATTGTGCTTCATAATGCCTCGACCCAGTTTGCAGATGGCGGGGAGTTCGGCTTCGGCGCTGAAGTCGGCATTGCGACGGGTAAACTGCATGCACGCGGGCCGGTCGGGGTCGAACAGCTGACGAGCTTCAAATATCAAGTCCGCGGTCGCGGACAGGTGCGGCCCAAATAGCGTATGCACATTAGATGCCACCCCAGACCCGAGTCCAGCGTAGGACTGGACATGTGCGAAAGTTCCGCGAACACTAGAACGCCTCCGATATGTTCAGCTCAAACATGACCAGTTGCGCGGGGGCGGAGACGAAGGTCTGATGCCGGTCAAGTCCATCCCCAAAAGCTTCGGCTCGATCACTGTCAAGCCGCCGCTGATCCAGCCTGGTCAGCGGATCGGGGTGATGGGTGGCACCTTCAATCCGCCGCATGCTGGGCACGCGCTGATTTCGCGCACGGCCTTGCGGCGGCTTGGACTCGATCAGCTGTGGTGGGTGGTCACGCCCGGCAATCCGCTCAAATTCAACAACGGGTTGCCGCCGGTGGCACACCGTATGGCCCTGTGCCGGCAGCTGGCACCCGATACGCGGATGTACGTCACCGCCTTCGAGGAGGAGCTTGGCACGCCTTTCACAGCTTCGACGTTGGCGTTTCTGGTCGAGCGCTATCCCTCCGTCCACTTCGTGTGGATTATGGGCGCTGACAATCTGTCTTCGTTTCATCGCTGGCAATTCTGGCGGCAGATCGTGCTCAGCGTGCCGATCGCGGTGGTGGATCGACCGGGATGGCGGTTGAAGGCTTTGGCGTCGCCGGCAGCCCATTGGATGCGGCGCGGCTATGTGCCGGAACGGCGCGCCGGCGAGCTGGCCAAGCTTCCTCCACCAGCCTGGACCTTCCTGACCGGTCCACTGTCGCGGCTGTCTTCGACGGAGCTGAGACTGGCGGCTCAGGCCGTGCACCGCGAGGCTAGCGTCTGTTCGGCGCCCAAAGCCGCTGCGGCCCTTATGGCATCCGATCAAGTCGTCGCGCCCTGAGGTGCTGGCGCGCAGGTGTCTCGCGCTCACCCGCTGACGTGCCCGACGGCTCTGGCTTTGGCGACGCTGGCCTTGAAGCCTGGGATCAGGCGGCCTGCGAATGCCGCCGATGTGGTCGAAGCGCGGGAGCTGATTGACGGCTCTCGGGTCAGTTCCAATCACTGCTTCAACGTGGATGCGTTGCCGCCACCGTTTGACGGCGTGGCCAAGCACACCGACCGCCGGCATTTTCTTTGTCGCTGTCGTCGCGGCGATTTACAGCAAGTTCCTCGCCTTGATGGGCATGCCGTTTTTCCTCCGCGAGCGACTAGAGCAACTTTCTGCCTTTAATCGGAATCGGAACGATCCCGATTAAAGGCAGAAAGTTGCTCTAGGATCTGGGGCGCTGGACCCGCCGTTGTTGGTTATTGCGGCGTCGGTGATCCATGTGATTTTGGGCAGGTTCCTCGATCCGCTCGGACCGCTGCTCCTGACATTGCCGGTGCTGTTGCCAATGGTCGAGGCGCTCGAACGCGATCTCGTCTGGATTGGCGTGTTGGTGGTCAAATATCTTGACATCGGGCTTCTGACACCGCCGGTCGGCTGCAACGTCTACGTGACGAAAAGCCTCGTCGGCGACAAAAGCGCAGCGGAGACCATCTTTAGAGGTGTCAGCTGGTTTTTGCTGTGCGAAGCCATTATCGTCGCGCCCCTGAACGGGTTTGCCCCGATCTCACTTAATCTGCCTGACGCCATGCACTACATCGTTTCCGCCTGAGGCGGAAGCGCTGTGCCGGCCCGCTCCTCCACCCGGCCATCCGCACAAGTGCGCCATCGGCTGGCCCGGTGGGGACGCGGGATGGTTTCAGCCCACACCGAAACGCTATAGGCGGAACTGAATTGCCGCCTGTCGCGGCCTTGTGGTCCGTGGGCTTGGATTTGCGGTCGCGCCGGCTCGATCGTGCGAGCCGGCAAACTCATCGGCCATCCTCCGTCGCCGTTGAAGTGTCGGCCTGCAGCAAAGCCCGCGTCATTGCTTGGGCCGGCGGAACAGCTTGTGGCAGGACGAGCAGTTGCGCGTCATTTGACGGATAATTGGCTTCATTGTCGTCGCGCTCGCTTGGGGGTGTTGGCGCGCGCGCTCGAGCGCGGCCGCGTGGTCCCCCAATGATCGGAACAACGCCTCGAACTCCGCCCAACGCTGCCAAATCACTGGCAAGGATTGGCTTGGATGCTGCATGCTCCCTTTTGGAAAAGCCTTTGGCAACTGCGCGGCCTGCTGCTTGATCACGCGGGCAGCGTCTTTCAGTTTCGCACCGTCGTAGGGCGCGCGACCGCTGGCGATCAGGCCGAGCGCTTTGAGTTCAGCACCCATCGCCTTCATGCCGTCCATGCGCTGTTTGACGACGCCTTTGGCACCCTTGTGGGCGTGTGTGCCCGGTGCCGACCAGATGATGCCGAGCAGCATGATCAAGATCAGGCTAACGCCATGGTGTGGCACGCTCTTTCTCCGTCATCATTGGCCGTCAGCGAATGCCGTTGGCGCGCTGTAACTCGCGAATATACCGCACAATCCGGGTGACCTCGGGCTGCGAAACGTCGGGGATCGGCGGCATATCGCCAAAGTTCCAATGGTGGGATGTGACGCCTCTGAGCGCAGCCAATTCAAAGGCAGCGTCGGCATGGTGGCCGGGAGCATAGATCCTGTGGATCAGCGGCGGGCCGTTGTCGCTGCCGGCCGCGTGGTCGCCGTGGCAGCCCTGGCAATTGTCTGCAAACAGGGCTTGGCCCTCCACAGCCAGCGCGGAAAGCGGCGGCACCTTGACCTCAACCTTCACAGCGCGATCTGGTGGTACCCGGAACACTGCGAGGCCGAGGCCGAGGCCGAGCATCGCAGCCAGCAGGCCCCAGGTCGTGCGGTTTCCGGCCATGTGACGCTACCTCCTCACAATAGCGTTTCAAAGTGAGCTGGAACCATCCCGCTGCCCCGCCCGACCATTCCTTTTATGGCACGCTGGTGTCGGAGGCCGAGCGGGGGCGGGACAGCACGGCGGTTCCGTCGGAGGCGGACATGATCGAGAGGTCGCCCTGCCCTGGCGTCTGGTTCAATAGGCCCCGAGCAGGCTAAACCAGCCGGCGCCGGATCCGGCGCTCGCGGACGCGGTGGCGGTCCGGAACCGCTTCCATGTCGCTGTCACTTTCATGCCGATGTGAACACGCTGGTACAACTCAGTGACGTGCTCATTATGCATCCGGATGCATCCCTTTGACACGTTCTGACCAATAGTCCAAGGGGCGTCCGTGCCGTGAATGCGATAGAGCGTGTTACCTAGATATATCGCGCGGACGCCGAGCGGATTCTGCGGATGTCCTCCGGGGACGTAGCGTGGCAGCCGCGGGTTTTCGCGCAACATGTCCGTTGTCGGTCGCCAAGGCGGGTTCACCCGTTTCATCGAGACGCGTTCCACTCCCCGCCAGCGGCTCTGAGCGCGTGGGATGGCGATCGGATAGCTGATGGCCCGGCCTGTGCGGACAACATGGTACAGCCGCCGGTCAGCAAAGCTGACGATGATTTGTTTGGGTGCATAGCTGCTGGGGAACGATACCAGCTGCCGATCCCAGACGGAGTTGGCGCCCCAGATCGACTGGGCAGCGGCGGTGGTCAGAGTGGCCGCCATGACCGTGCCGGCGATGAGTGCAGCCTTGATGATGTGCAATTGCGTTCGCATTGATTTTGCCTCGATTGATCCTAAGCGTTTCGCTCAATCCGATGATCGTGAAGGGTCTGTGGCTTGTGACGTCACGCCGGCCGCTGGCCTACGAAGCGCGCGAAAACGCGCGTTTGACCGTCGCCGAACAAGAACACCTCGTACGCCTCCGGCGTGCCGCCCTCCATGCCGGGAGACCCAAGCGGCATGCCGGGCACCGCGAGGCCACGTCCAGCCGGCGCTTCGGCCAACAGGCGCTTGATGGCGTCGGCTGGTACATGTCCTTCAATGACGTAGCTGCCGATCTCGGCGGTATGGCAAGAAACGAGCTTGCTGGGCACGCCAAGCTTGGCCTTAACGGCTCGCATGTGCGGTGTGTTGTGCACCGAAACGGTAAAACCATTGGCGCGCAGGTGATCAACCCATAAGGAGCAGCAGCCGCAGTTGGGGTCCTTCGTCACCTTAACCGGCGGCGGCGAAGCGCGAGCAGGCGAAGTTGCGCACCACATGGATGCTGCGAAACCTGCGACCAGCGTGCGCCGCGATAGATGCATGGAATCCGACATGTTGTGTCCTTTTGTGTGTCCTTTTTCCGTGGTGGCGAGGAGCAAGATGCCCAGTTCGTCGGCTTGGCCAGTGCGAGCCTCGATACGACCGGGATGCACGTGATCCGTCGCAACTCGCGGCGTTGGCCGCTGATCGCCATGGTCGACGTTCATCGTTCGCCATCATCTGCAGTTGGACGAGGATTGACCCGCCAGCGCGTCATCAATGCGACCTGCCATCAATGCGACACGGGAGCGGCCCGGCGCGCCCTAGAGCAGCCTGCTTTTCATCGGAATCGGAACGATCGCGATGAACAGCACAAAGATGATCTAGACGCGAGGCGGTCGGTCCGGCGTCCCCACCGCGCGGGACGTCAACGCGGAGTGGGTGGGTAAGGCGAGACGATCGCTGTTGCCGATGATCGGGTTTGCGCCATCGGGCAGGATCGTGGCCTCAAGACATGGACAAGCCTTGCTGTCGCAACTCTTCTCGCTACACGACGGGCCGTCATGGTCGCTGCGCGGCACGGAGACGATCGGCTCGCTCTGAGCGCCACCTCCGCACCCACTTGAAGCGGCGGGCGTCGCGCCCGTGATCGGCGTCGAGGCTTCGAGCATGACGAGCTGCGCCGCCGGTTCATGGTCCGCATAGACGAGCGACCCGGCGCCGGGCGCAAGACTGGACAGGGCACACCAACCAACAAGTGTGGCCAAAAGAAACAGTCCTTGTCTGAAACTAGCCATGTGCTCGGTGACCGATCGCCAGGTCTGTGTGCCCACCCACTCGGATACGTGGCTGCCTCTGCGACGTCAACACACTTTGGCCCAATTACGATTCATCATTCTGTGATCGCGACTTGTATGACGCAATACAACGGCCGCTGTCGGCTAGATCATCGAGCACGGCCAGAGGTGTGGCACAACCGTGCTCCCGCCGGGAGCATGGCGCGCAGGCGGGCGGCCAGCCGTGCGGAACCGTTCGCTCAGACCTCGATCAATTTCAATTGACCCTGAGCCGCTCCGGCGTCGGTGGCCAGCTGTTTGAGTTGGCGCCGTAACACTTTATTGGCCGCATTGCGTGGTAGCGCTTCGATCAGCAGGTAGTATTTCGGGCGCTTGAAGCTGGCGATGGAGCTGGTCCGCAGATACCGGTCCAGTTCCTCGATCGACACGTTGTCAGCGACAACGCAAGCGGTGGCCGCTTCACCCCAGGAAACATGGGGGATGCCGACCACGGCGGCTTCACGCACCGCGGGGTGCTGCTCTAGTAGGGTTTCGATCTCGCTGGGATGAATATTCTCTCCGCCGGACCTGATCACGTCGTCCGCGCGGCCAATCAGGTCAACATCTCCATCATTGTGCAACACACAGATGTCGCCTGTGTAGTACCAGCCATCGACGACCTTCTCGGCGGTCGCGTCGGGACGATTGAGGTAACCTGAGAAGGTGGTGTCGACGCTAGCGTCAACGATCAATTCCCCTTCCTCGCCCGGCTGCACGACGTCATCCACGCCGCCGCCCAGCTTGATCGTGCGAACACGCGAATAAAATCCGGGCCGCAGGCGCGTGTGTTGACCGACCGGATCGGAATTGTAAAGCGAGCACATGGTTTCGGTGGTACCATAGATATGGCAGATCTTTGCGGCCCATTCCGCGTCCATTCTTTTTAGAAATGCGCCGTCGATCTGTGCGCCGCCATACAAAACCAGCTTCGTCGACGCCATTTTTTCCGGCATGTAATTGGCGGCCTGCGACATGGCGAAATACAGCTGCGGAACCGCGAACATGTAGGTGATGTCATGCTTTTCCACCATGTCCACCGCATCGGCCGGATTGAACGCTGACATCACGAAATAGGTGCCATTCATGGCTAAGGTCACGAGAAAGACACCATAAAAGCCGATGGCATGACTGAGCGGCATGAAGCCGAGCGTTCTGTTGTGGGTGCCATGTCGCAATCCGACTTGGGTGCTCAGCCACAATACGCGATGCTCAGACGTGCGATGGGTCAACACAACGCCCTTCGGTAAGCCGGTCGTGCCTGAGGTGTAGAAAATGAAAGCCGGATCCTCGCGTGCCGGTGAGGGGCAAGGCAGCGTGAGTGGATCTTCACGGCAAACCGAAAACGCCTCGGCGCCCTCAACGCTGCCGCCGACGGTGATGATCCGGCGGTTATCGACCAACGCGCTTGACAGGGCGCCGACCACCGCAGGTTGGGAAAGGCAGATCGCCGCTTTCATCTGTCCATCGACGACCAGTTGCGCGATCTCGGTGGGCGTTAAGCGGAAGTTGATCAGCGCCGGTACGGCACAGATCCGCTGGAGTGCGAGCAGCACGATGCAATGATCAAACAGGCTCGGCAGAACCGTTGCCACCCGATCCCCTTGCGTAATGTTGCGGGCGTGAAGGCCGGCCGCCACGCGATCAACTTCATCGATCAGCTCGCGATAGGTCAGGCGACGGTCCGTGCGATCATCAATGATCGCTGGCGCATCGGGTGTGCGCTGCGCCGACATCCAAACCATTGCGTAAGCAGTTTGCACCTTGAACTCCGATCAATCGGTGATGGCAGCTTACGGTAATCGAACTTGCTCAAGGTCGCTGCGATTCTCCTTGTTAAGGAATCGCTTGAGTGCGTCGACGAAATACGGATGCTCAACCGATTTCATAACGTTTTGAATTTCGAATTCGGTCGCCTCCTCAAGCGAGCGGCGCCAGCCCATATGGAAGCTCTCCTTCGCCATTCCTTGCAGATGCGTTGGGCCGGCGCTGAGGTCGCGGGCAATGAGATCAACATTTTTGTTAAAATCGGACTCGCTATAAACGCGGTTGACGAGCTGCCAGTCAAGGGCCTCCTGTGCGCTCAATGTCCGATTGGTGAACATTAATTCCATCGCCCGGCGAAAGCCGACAATTTTCGCGAGCGTATAGCTGGTGGTTGCATCATTAGCCAGACCGATGCTGTGCCAGGCGCATAGGAACGACGCCGTCTCCTTGGCGACCACGATATCTGCGCACAGGGCCATGCCAAGGCCGGCGCCGGCGGCCGGTCCGTTAACCGCCGCCAATACCGGCTTTTTGATACGTACCATCTTGTGAAAGATTTGGTGCCACCAGAGCGCCAGTTCCTGAAAGTGATCGGCGATGGCGTCAATGCCATCATCGAGATCGGGAATCGTCTTCAGGTTGAAGCCTGCGCAAAAAGTCTTGCCCCGTCCGGTGATGACAATGGCGCCGACATCGTCGCGGCGCTCAGCGTCCATCAGCGCTCGTAGCGTTTCCTGGATGCCTTGAAAGTCCAGCGCATTACCGAATTGGGGTAGATTGAAAGTGATTTTGAAGACACCGTCATCCAGCTCGACGATGATGTGTTGGTAAGCGCGGGTGCTCATTGTTCCTCCGTGCATGTGATATTGCGGCTGCCAGAGCAACCTGCTTTTCATCGGACTCGGAACGATCCAGATGAAAAGCAGAAAAGTTGCTCTCCACCTTAAGGGCGATCATCTTTTTGCCTCAAGTTGGAACCGGCTTTGCGGTTCCAACTTGAGGCACTATCGACTAGGCGTTCTGAGACCCGATCGGGATGAGCCTCAACCGATCCAAATGCGCCGGCGCCCCTGCCAGGTGACTGCCGCACCGCAGCTGATCGGCGTCGCGCGGGACGCTTGGGGCTGGGCGTGGTTTGGCGGTCGTGCTCCTTCCCGCTACAATTTGTAGCCTAAAACGTCGGGCAGCCAGAGTGCCAATGCCGGGATCAGAATAACGAGAGTGATACGCACGAGATCGGCATAAAAAAACGGTAGAATACCGCGGAAAATCGTATTCAGCGGGATGTTGCCGGCAACCCCGTGGAGGACGAACACGTTCATTCCAATCGGTGGCGTAATCATGCCGACTTCAATCGTCATCACCAGCACGATCCCCCACCAAATGGGATGATAGCCAAGGTCCGTCACCAGCGGAAAGATGAACGGCAGCGTGATCACCATCGCAGCAATGGTGTCGAAAATGCTGCCCAGAATGAGGAACATGACGAACAGCGCGAAGATGACCGCCAGCGGTGGCAGGCCCATGCTCCCAATCTGGTCGACGACCATGGACGGCATCTTGGTGATCGAAATGAAGCTGGCGAACACCGAAGCGCCAATGATGATGAGATAGATCATCGCCGTATTGGTGGCCGTCTCCCGCATGACGAGCAACAGCGAGCTCCACGTCAGCTTTCCGCGCAGGATCGTGAACACAAATGCGACGGCTGCGCCAAGTGCTGCCGCCTCGTTGACCGTGAACACGCCGCCGTAGATGCCGCCGATCACGATCAGCATCATGATGAGGACGCCGGTGCTTTCGCCTATGGCACGCAAGCGACCGTACCAATTGATGCGGTCACCGGCAGGGCCGGCGTCCGGGTTGCGCCGCACAACGATCATGATTGCAATAAAGTGAAACATTACGGCGAGCACGCCGGGAATCAGGGCGGCGATGAACATGGTGATGACGAATTGCTCGGTCAAAAACGCATAGACCACCATGATGACCGAAGGCGGTATCAGCATGCCGAGCGTGCCGCCGGCGGCAATGGAGCCCGTTGCCAGGGCGGGTTCGTAATTGCGCTTGAGCATCTCCGGCAGGGCAACGCGCCCCATGGTGGCAGCCGTCGCCAGCGAGGAGCCGCATACCGCGCCAAATCCGGCACATCCGCCGATGGTCGCGAGCGCTAGGCCACCCTTGCGATGGCCGACGAACGCATAGGCAAGCTTGTAAATGTCCGCTGCAAGTCCGCTGACGTTGGCAAAACTGCCCATGACCAGAAAGAGCGGAATGACCGCCAGCTCCTCGCTCGACAGCGCACCGACGCCTTTGGCAGCAATGAGCGAGAAGGCAGCGGTCCAGCCCGATAACAATCCAAAGCCAACCACACCAGCTATGGCCATGGAGATGCCGATCGGAATCTGCAGCCCGATCAAGACGAACATGCCGAGTATGCCAACGAGCGCGGTGGTGATCGGATCCATTAGACGGCGCTCTCCCCGGCGGGTCGGCCCGCCATTTCCCCACCACCACCTTGGCCGCCACCGTCACCGTGACCGTCACCGTTTGGGCCGTGATAAAGGTCGGATAACACGACGATCAGCTGGACTGGAATTGAGAGCAGCAAAAATGCCGTGGCGACCATCCACCATGGCGTGACGTTGATGCCGAGCAGCCAGGTCGTCTCACCCGTTTCCCACACCTCGATGCAGTACAGGATGAACTGCCAGCCGAGCACGATGGTGAACAGGAAGGTAATGAATGACGCGAAGACAGCGAGGCCTTTGCGGCCGGCGGGAGGAAGAATGAGGCTGAGGAAGTGAATCGCGATATGTCCGCGCTGTGCATAGGCGGACGGAAAGAAGGACGCGACCACGATTGCGATCTGCAAGCGGTACACGTCCTCCAGCCATTCGATGGGATGGGAGAACAGCCAGCGCGACATGACGCCGAAGATCGTCATCAGGGCGAGGGCGACGAGGCCAATCAGACCCAGCATCGCCAGCCAGTTTGAAAACCGACGTGAGAACTGCTCCAGCTGCTCCAGCATCTGCGTTTGCGCCCGGTGTTATTTGTCGGCGCGGAGCTTCTTTAATTGGGAACGAACGAATGCGAGCGTTTTCTGCCGCCGTTCATTGCCTTTCACCCAGTTGGTGACGACCGGCGCCATCAGCTTCTCATAGGCGGCCCGGTCAGCAGGATCGGGATAGACGATGGTGTGGTCCTTCAGGGTCTTGGTCAACTTGAGCCACTTGTCTTGAACCGCAAAGTTGACCTTGATGTAGAGATCTTCAACCCATTTGCCGCTGTACTTCTTGATCACGTCCTGCGCCTTTTTCGGCAGGCCATTGAAGCGCTTCTTGGTCATCATCATGCCGATCGGCACGGTGGAGAAGTGCTGCATGTAGTGATTCTTTGCGACCTGATTGATGCGAAACGAGTAAAGCACATTCCAGTCGACGGCCGTGCCATCGAGCACACCCTTCGAAATGTTTTCAGCAACCGCCGGTATTGGCATGCCGACAGGGGCGACGCCCAGGGCCCGCATGGCGGCACCCGCAACGGGACCGCCGGCTCTTAGCTTCATGCCTTTCAAGTCGCCGATCTTATTGACGGACTTGACCGTGTGAAAATTGTAGGGGTAGGTCGTAACGATCATGGGCACGTAGAACTTATCGTATCCGCGCAGCATGCCGTTGTCGTAAAGCGCGCGGATGACGCGCGAGGACTCATTGACATCCGCATACAGCGTCGGCAATTCGAGGACGCTGTTGTCGGGAAACCGGCCGGGCGTGTAGGAGAATACCACGAATGCGATGTCGGCGACGCCGTCGGTCAGTGCCTTAGCCTGCGCCCGAGGATTACGCACCAGCGATCCGCCCGGATAGCCCTCGATCTTGATGACGCCCTTGCCGTCCTTATTGATGGCTTCGGTCCATGGCTTCATCACTTGCGCCCAGGTTGAGCCCTTCGGGCTGCCAAAGTACGACAGGCGCAACGTGACCTCCGCGGCGGACGCTTGCGTGGTGAGCGCGGCGACAGACGCCATCGTCATGGACGTGATGAGCAGACGTTTCATGCATTCCTCCCATGTGATGTTTTCCATGTGATGCTTTTCGATTGGTTAGGCTCGCGCAGAGCCGGATCGCCCATGGTCTCCGCATCGAACGCAACCGATTGGTTGGCGGCACATCGAGCAAAAGAAGCATTTTCCGCCTCGATGATTGCCACCTTGGAAGCGAGCGTCGCCGCGCGGGCGACGGGTGCGGGACGCCAGCTTCTCGTTCATCGACGAGCCGCCATATGACGTCCCATGGAAGCGTGCCATTCCCGCCGGTCTCTGGCAAGTCCGCCGCAGAAAAATGAGATTGGCTGTTCACCCGGCGCCGTGCCAATGCCGTTAAACCACGATCAACGCGTCCAACGCCGTCACGCCTTGGCCTTTCGGGTGCGCAATCAGCGGATTGATGTCGACCTCCGTTATGGTGGGTACGGCCCGCATCAGATCGCCGAGCTTGACGACGGTGGCGGCAATCCCCGCAACGTCAACTTCAGGTGAGCCACGAAAGCCGGTCAACAGCTTGGCCGTCTTAAGCTTAAACAATTCCGCCTCGACGGCCGCCTGCGACAGATCGGGAGGCAGCAGCCGCACATCGCCGATGACCTCGACCATGGTGCCGCCGGCGCCGACCATCACGACCGGCCCCCAGCGCGGATCCCGCTTCGCCCCGACCACCATTTCCAAGCCTTTGCTGGACATCTTCTCGACCAGCACGCCATCCAGCTGCAATCCTGGCTGGTAACGGGCGACGTTGTCGTGAAGTCTCTGCCAACCGGCGCGAACAGCTGCTTCGTCTGCAACGTTGAGGAGCACGCCGCCGGCCTCGGTTTTGTGGGCGAGCGCGGAGGCCTGCGCTTTCATGGCGACGGGAAAGCCCGACGTCTTAGCCTGCGCTATCGCCGCCTCGGCGGACCGGGCGAGCCCGCCTTCAGGCACGGCGACGCCGATCGCCTTTAACACCTGTTTGCCGAGCCACTCCGGCTGCGGGCCGTTGGTTAACGTCGGCACGCCTTCGATGGTCCGAGCCGGCGTCACCAACTGGGCCCGCTCACGTGCTTGGCCATAGGCGGTGATATGACCCAGTGCGCGCAAGGATCGATCGGCTGAACGGGATGTAATCACCTTCTTTTCGCGGGCCAGCTCCAAAAAGTCAGCCGGCAACGGCGAACGCTCTCCGAGCATTGAAAACACCACGGGTTTTTGGGGCTCTTTGGCCGCGGCCGTCAGCATATGCTCGAGGTATTTGACCCCCAACGTCGGATTGCCCATCGGAATCGAGATCAGCAAGCTGCCAATGTTTGGATCACACAGCAAGGCGCTAGCGCCGGTATCCATCAATTCCGGTTGCCAGACCGGTTGCGTGGTGAGGTCAAGCGGATTGCGCGGCGTCGCAAAGCCCGGCAAGGCAGCGCGCAGCTGTTTTTCCGCCTCCGCGTTGAGCGGCGGCAGATCAAGCCCGATTTGGTCGCAAAAGTCATGGGCCATCGCGCAAAATGCACCGGAAAACGTCAGAATGCCCGGTCCGTGCGGTGGCGGATTGGGGTAGCGCGCCAAGATCTCCGACGCGTCGATCAGCTCGTCCAGATTATCGATCAACAAGATGCCCGCATGCTCGACGAGCGTGCGCATGATCGCGTGATCGCCGGCCAGCGCTCCGGTATGCGAACTGACGGCCTCGCGCGCATGATCGGTGCGGCCAGGATGGATCATCGCCACGGGCTTGCCCTTGGCGCGGGCATGCGCCGCGGCGGCCAGAAACGCCTGCGGCTCGCGCACCTCCTCGACATAGACGATGATCATGCTGGTGCGCGGATCGTCGGCGAAATAGTGGATGAAGTCTGGCATGCCCACCCCCGCCTCGTTGCCCGTGGAGATGGTGTAGGCGGCAGGCACGTCGCGTTGCTCCAGGCCTTGGCGGATGTGCGACATCAGCCCGCCACTGGCCGAAATGATCGCTACCTTGGGGTCATCGCTGTCCAGTGTGCGGACAATTTTGGTGGCGGCGACGAAGCCGACGTGAACACCGTTTGTAAGGTTGCTGTAGCCGAGGCAGTTGGGCCCCATCAGTGCGACACCGCCCTCGCGGGCAATGGTCGATAACGCATTCTGGCTGTCTCGATGTCCGACCTCGGCGAAACCCGAAGCAAACACGGTCACCGCCTTGACCCTGCGGCGGACGCAGGCTCGCAAGGCATCGTGAACGCCGGCGGCCGGGAGTGCGAAAATCGCCAGATCAATGCCTTCCGGCAGGGCATCGATGTCCTTGAGCACGGGGATGCCGTCAACTTCACCGCCGCTGCGCCCGACAAGAAAAATGTCGCCGGCAAACTCGTTCATCTTGAAGTTGGTGTAGGCGTTCATGCCAGCCGAACCCGGCCGCGACGATACCCCAATGATCGCAACGGACTGCGGGCGAAGGAATGGCTCAACGGCGGCAGCGCCAGCGACGTGCCGGGCGGTCTCATCAGTGGGCATCGACGTATCCCTGTTATGCCTTTGCGTCGGACGGAGCAGATGCCGAAACATCTGCCACCGGTTTTGTCGCAATAATTTGCGGCGATGGCCACAGCCAATCGAACCCGCCGCTTGCTTGCGACGATGTTGACAAATCTTGCGCGCAGGGCGTCACTTCAGATTGACACGACTTGAGCCCGCGCAACATCCCGGAGGACCCATGGCTGACGAGATCGTAACATATCAATTGGACGGTGAGATCGCCGTGATCGGCCTCAATCGGCCGGATAAGCGCAACTGCATGAACGATGCCATGAACAAGGCCTTCGCGGAGGCTATTGCGCGGGCGAGCCAGGAGGCCAAGTGCGGGGTGATCTTCGGCCATGGAGACCACTTCTGTGCGGGGCTCGATCTTGCCGAGGCCATGCAGTGGATCAACGCCGAACCGGAGGTGCGCCTGCGCCGGCGGGGGCAATGGCATCCGACACTTGATTCGATGGCGCGTGGGTACATTCCGTTCGTGGCCGCCCTAAAGGGAGCGACGATCGGCGGGGGGCTTGAAATTGCCTCGGCTGCCCACATTCGCGTTGCGGACGAATCGACGTTCTTCGCCCTTCCCGAGGGCCAGCGCGGCATTTTTGTGGGCGGCGGTGGGTCGGTCCGCATCCAGCGCCTGATGGGCTATGCACGTATGGCAGACCTGATGCTCACAGGGCGCGTGTTGACCGCCGAAGAGGGCGAACGTTTCAACCTCTGCCAGTACCTGACGCCCAAGGGCGAATCATTCGAGCGCGCCATGTCGCTGGCCAGCCGGATCGCCAAGAATGCGCCGCTGACCAATTGGGCGGTCTCCTCCTGTCTGATCCGCGTCAATGACGCCTCGCACAATGATGGCCTGTTCATGGAAACGCTGATCAGTCAAGCCGTGAGCAGCCAGCGCAGCTACGACGGTCTCAAAGCGTTTGTCGAACACCGGGCCGAACGGCTGGTGGAGCCGGGAAAATCCGGGGACGGCGGTTCAACCGCGTGATGGTCGGGCGCAGCGCGATGCGCCCGACCAACAGGATCGTGATTTCCTTGCAACCATCCGTACCAATAGTCGGGAGGGCTTGATGGCGATGCGAGATACGGCAGTCGTCGCTTATGCCGAGACGAAAATTTTCGCAAAAGGAGACCAGGACGTCTGGTCGTTGGGCGCAGAGGTTCTCGAATCGCTGCTCGCTAAGACCGGCTTGGAGAAAGGCGAGATCGACGGCTTGATCCTATCGGCTGCACAGACCGGCGCGGGTAATTGCTTTTGGTCGCAAGCCACCGCCGATCAGCTGGCGCTGGAGGTGGATTTTTGCCAAATCGTCGATATTGGCGGGTGCTCGCCGGTGGGTGCCTTGGCGCGGGCGGCGATTGCGATCGACGCCGGCCTTTGCGAGACGGTGTTTTGTTTGTATGCCGATACGGCCTCACGCGAGAACAATCAGCGTCAACGCCACTACCAAGTAGAATGGACGGTTCCCGTCGGACTGCTCGGACCGCCGACCTCGTTCGGCTTCATCACCAATCGATACGAGCACCAATTCGGCCTCGACTATACCATGCTCGGCAAGCTCGCCGTCGCTCAGCGCAACGGCGCCTTGATGAACGATCTCGCCTGCGAAAAATTACGTGTGCCGATCACCGTTGATGACTACCTGAATTCGAGGATGATCGCCGATCCGATCCGGCTTTTGGACAGCGTCATGGTTTGCGATGGCGCCAGTGGGTTGATCGTGATGAGCCGGAAGAACGCCGAGAAAAGGGGCTTTACAAAGGTTGCCGTTCCGATCGGATACGGCGAAAAAACCAGCTACCAGTTCTCGCAGAACGTTGTCGATGTGACCGATACTGGCCATATGCCCGCCGGTCAGAAGGCGTTCAAACAGGCTGGCATTACGGCACAGGACGTGAAATCGTTCCATCCTTACGACGATTTCATCATCGCAATCATGCTGCAAATGGAAATGCTGGGCTTTTGCAAGAAGGGTCAGGGCTGTGACTTCATTCGCGAGCTCGACTTCAGCTTTCACGGCGATTTGCCACTGAACACGGGCGGCGGGCAGATTTCTGCCGGCCAGGTCGGATTGGCAGGCGGCGGCACCAATCTCGTCGAGGCCATCAGGCAGCTGTTCGGTGAAGCGGGCGCTCGACAGGTGAAGGATACGACCAACGTCCTTGTGACGGGCATCGGCGGCATCCCCTACGCTCGCAATTGGAATACCTCCGCGGTGATGGTGCTGACGCCCAACGGCTAGTTGCAAACCCTTAAGACCCGTGGGAAGAACCATCCGATAAAATGCTCGAGGCGTCGCAATGACCACCATCAATGACACTTTGCATATCGACAGAACTGCGCCGGCGTTCCGCAGCTTTTCTGAGCCCTTCTGGCAGGCCACGAAGGATCAAAAGCTGATGATCCAATATGACACCGAAGCCGGGAAACATCAGTGGTTGCCACGGGCAACCAGCCGCTTCACGGGCAAACACAGCAAGCTGGAGTGGCGCGAGGTGAGCGGTGAAGGCGAGGTCTACTCGTTCACGACCGTTTATCGTGCCCGGCCGCCATTCCGTGGACATGAGCCGTTCTTCATCGCCGTCGCCACCTTGCCGGAGGATGTGCAGATCATGGCCAACACCGTCGGGATCTCCGCGCAGGAGATGAAAATCGGCTTGCCGGTGAAGCCCTATTGGCATCCGTTACCCGAAGGTTATCACATGCTGATGTGGCAAAAGCGCTAGATCGTTTGCGCCTAAAGCGGAAGCGCTTTGCTAGAGCAACCTGCCTTTGATCGGAATCGGAACGATTCCGATCAAAGGCGCAAAGATGATCTAGCCTGCTCCGCGATCTGACCAGCCATCGGCGCGCTGGTGTGGGTGGCCGTGCGGCGCAGCCGCCAACGCGGTGGAGCGATGCTGACCTGCCAGGTGGCAGGCGTCGCGATCAGCTCTGATCCGGCGCGGCATCGGAGGCAGCTGCAGCGATCGCATACCGCTCCAGGTGGAAATCGATATCGCCGAACATTTTTTCCAGCGCGGTCAAGCGGCGGAAGTAATGGCCGGCCACATATTCCATGGTCATGCCGATGCCGCCATGCAGCTGGATCGAGCCGCGGCCGACCTCGCGCGCGGAATTGGAAATTTGCACCTTGGCCGCGGAGATCGCATTGGCGCGGCGGGATGCATCGGGCGATGCGATCGCATCGAGCGCCAGCAGGCACATCGACTTGGCCTGCTGCTCGGCCATCATCATGTCAGCCATGCGATGCTGCAGCACCTGAAACTTGCCGATCGGTCGGCCGAACTGCTGCCGGGTCTTGATGTAGTCCAAGGTGAGCTCGTTAAGCGCCGCCATGGCGCCCACCGCATCACAGCACACGGCGGTGGCGCCACGGTCGACGGCGTGCTGCAAGAGCGGCAATCCGCCGTTTAATTCGCCGATGAGACTGCTGGCCGGCGCCTCGACGTTCTCCAGCGTCAGCTCACCGGCGCGTCGGTCATCCATGGTCGCATAGACTTGTAGGGTGATGCCCGGCGTTCGGGCCGGGATCAGGAACAGCGAAATGCCGTCGCGATCGCCCGGCGCGCCATCGGTGCGGGCGGCGACGATCAAGGCATCTGCCGCATCAGCGCCAAGCACCAACGATTTTGCGCCGTTGACCACATAACCGTTCGCGGTCTGCCGCGCGCGCGCTGCAATCCGCTCCAGCCGGTATCGCGTTTGCGCCTCCTCGTAGGCGACCGCCAGCAACAGTTCGCCGGCCGCCACCTTCGGCAGATGATCCGCCATCTGGGTGTCGTCGCCAGCCGCCTGGATCAGACCCGCTGCGAGGACGACCGTGGACAGCATCGGTTCGACCACCAGACCGGCCCCGAACGCTTGCAGCACCACCGACAGGTCGTTGAAAGTCCCGCCCGAGCCGCCGTGCTGTTCAGCAATTTCGATGCCGAGCAGCCCCAGTTCGGCAAATGCCGACCACATGGCCTGAGAATAGCCAGACGGTTGGGCGATGAACTGCTTGCGCTGCTCGAACGTGTAGCGGTCGCGTATCAGCCGTACCGTCGAATCCTGCAGCAATTGCTGAGTTTCGTTCAGCGAGAAGTCCATGGTGCGCTAAAGTCCCAATGATTTGGCGATGATGTTGCGCTGGATTTCATTCGATCCGCCGTAGATCGTGACCACCCGCGTATTGAGGTAGTTGGGGCCGAAGGAGGCAGCGAACTCGGGCCCAGGCAAGGCTTCGTTGGATGCATCGAGGCCGCAGCTGGGATCGAACGGCACCGCGAATGGGCCGGCAATGTCGATCATCGCCTCGGTCAACCGCTGCTGCAGCTCCGAGCCCTTGATCTTCAGGAGATTGGCCTCGATGCCCGGGCCGGAGCCTTCCGCGTCGGAGATCACGCGCAAGGCGGTAACCTCGAGCGCGAGCAACGCGATCTCGATGTTGGCGATCTCGTTGCGAACCGAGGGCTTGTCGGAGAGCGGCCTGCCGTTGTCGGTCTCTGTGGCTGCCAGCGCCTTGAGCCGCCGCAACTCCCGGCGCGACTGGCCGATGCGCGCAATGCTGGTGCGCTCATGGCCCAGCAACAGCTTGGCATAGGTCCAACCCTTGTTGACCTCGCCGATCAAACTATCGGCCGGAACGCGCACGGCGTCGAAAAACGTTTCGTTGGTGTGATGGCCGCCGTCCATTGTGATGATCGGACGTATCGTGATGCCGGGCCGATCGATCGAAAACACGAACATTGAGATGCCTTCCTGCAGCTTGGCCTGCGGATCGGTGCGGGCCAAAAGGAAGATCTGGTTGGCGTGATGGGCGAGCGAGGTCCACATCTTCTGACCCTCAATCACCCAGTCGGAGCCGTCGCGCGTGGCGCGGGTCTTGAGCGAAGCTAGATCGGAACCGGAGCCCGGCTCGGAGAAGCCCTGACAGAACCAATATTCGAGCGTTCGAATCTTCGGCAGATAGTGGGCTTGTTGCTCAGGTGAGCCGACGGCCATCAGCACCGGAGCGATCATGCATTCGCCGAACGGGATGGCAGGCGGGGCGCCCTCTTCGGCGGTGACGCAATCAAAAACATGGCGTTTGAGCGGGTCCCACCCGGGCCCACCGAATTCGGCCGGCCAACTGGGGCACGCCCAGCCCCGTTCGCACAGCTTACGCTGCCACAGCCGCTGCTCCGCCGGCGGCAGTCGCTGATGGTTGAGCACCTTGAGGCGGATCTCGGCCGGCAACGCCGCGCGAACGAACTGACGCACCTCATCGGCGAATTGCCGCACTGCGGACGGATAGTTGAGTTCCATAACGATCGATCTCCTCAACCTCGCAACGCTGTTGGTGACCCCGATCAGGTGATGGGCGCGGCGCGCCGGCTGTCACGTACTCGATGCCAGGGCCATTCCCGATCCGTTCTGCTCGTTATCACAGTTGACCACCATCACAATTGACCACCCGCGGCGGCAGCCAATGCGGTGCCGCCGGCTCTGCCGGCGTACCGATCCCGCGAACCGCACCTTATCGTGAAGCCATTCGGTCGGCGCCACAAGATCGATTTCTTGCTGGCGAGATTGATGACGCAAGTGCTGAATGATGGTCAGTCTTTGCACATTGTAGCGGTCCGCTGTTTCGAACGCCCAGGAGGGCTGCTCTCGCTGGACGCAGGCGTTGGCCTCACGACGTAGGATTGAGATGCAGTCCGCCCGAGGCGGATTAGGCTTGCCGGTTCGCTTCTCCACCCGGCCGTCGCATGGCCCGCTGATCGTGGGTGGCCGGGAGGGGAGCCGGATGGCTCCGGCCCATACCGAAACGCACCCAACCCGGACGCTGGGCGATGCGGGCCGCTCGGTCGGCGAGGCCGACAAGTGGGCGACCGATCTTGGGGCGCAGCATCGACCGGAACCGAGCCCCGGTCTGCGGGATGTTAGGGTCATCCCGCCACCTCAAAACGAATCCGTGTCAGGCTGTCTGAGGAGTGCATCAACGGTTTTCGTTGCCGGCATGCCGGCGGCGGCTTGGCATTTTGAAGCAAGTCGCCCGGTTCAAGACCTGCTAAGTCGTCAATTTGTCTTGCGTCCTGGTTTCGAAATCACAGGCGTCATGGCGTTCGTGCAGCTGGCCAGCGGGTTCTCCGGCAACACGGTTGACCATGCGCCCACGCTTCACCGCTGGCCGTTTTGCGATCGTCTGCGCCCAGCGGTTGACGTGGACGTAGTCCTGCACCTGAAGAAACTCGGTCGCTCCGTATTGATTGAACAACGCCAATCCGCCGTACCAGGGCCAAATGGCCATGTCCGCGATCGAATAGTGATCTCCGGCGATGAACGGGTTGTCCTTCAGTTGTCGGTCGAGCACGTCGAGCTGGCGCTTGACCTCCATCGCGAAGCGGTTGATCGCGTATTCAATCTTGACCGGTGCGTAATGATAAAAATGGCCGAAACCGCCGCCCAGATAGGGCGTGCTGCCCATCTGCCAAAACAACCAGCTGAGCGCCTCGGTGCGCTGCTCTGGATCGGTCGGTAGAAATGCACCAAATTTTTCCGCCAGGTAGAGCAGGATGGCCCCCGATTCGAACACCCGCCGCGGCGGGTCGCAGCTGCAATCGAGCAGCGCGGGGATCTTTGAATTCGGATTGATGCCAACAAAACCGCGGCCGAACTGTTCGCCCTTGCCGATGTCGATCAGCCAGGCATCGTACTCCGCGCCGGAGTGCCCCAGCGCCAGCAACTCCTCCAGCATCACCGTCACTTTCACGCCGTTTGGTGTGCCGCGCGAATAAAGTTGCAGCGGATGCTTGCCGACAGGGAGGTCTTTATCGTGTGTCGGTCCAGCGATCGGCCGATTGATCGACGCGTATCGCCAGTCACCTTGAGGTGCTTCCCACGTCCAAATTTTTGGGGGGACGTACTCTGCTTGCGAACTCATGATCGATTCTCTCTACCATAGGGTGCAGCCACCGACGGGCAAGCGCCGGCCGTCGAGGTCCGGCAGGCGCCTTGAGGTCATTCCAGGCGGACAGGGGCTTCCCGTCAAGTCACTGTTTCTCCTTGGGCCAGATGCTGCAGGGCTCGATCGACGATAGCGTGTCAGAGTGAGCGGACCGGCGAGGTGCTTCAGCCTTGGCGGATATCACCGGGCACCGGCGGCGAAGGCAACCAGCATCTGACTGCGGTGGCTTTTACCGTCGCGGCATTGATCGCGTCGCTATCGCCGGTCGTGATGGCTCTGCTGAAATTTTCCGACCAGCAGAATTCCGCCATAAATTGCGCTCAAGAACCAACACGCAGAAGCAAGGCAGAAGCAAGAGGGTGCACCGATGCCGCGTCGAGGTGTTCTTGTTGTCCTATTGGCGATGATCCTGGCGGTCGGGATGGCACCGCGCAGCGAGGGTGCCTCCGCGCCTGAAATTGACGCGAGCGTCCACGCAACACTGGACAAGTTCTTCTACCGGGTGCGTGGCGGTCGCGAACTCGCCAATAAAGCGGCCGGAGTTCTTGTGTTCCCTTCGGTGGTGAAAGCCGGGTTCGGTGTTGGCGGCGAATATGGGGAAGGCGCGCTTTTGATACGCGGCCGGACCGTCGACTATTACAACACCGTGTCCGCTTCGGTCGGCTTTCAGCTGGGCGTGCAGGCGCGCTCCGTCATCATCATGTTCATGACCCATTCGGCGCTTCGTCAATTTAGGAGAACTGCAGGCTGGCGGGTCGGGGTCGATGGTTCAGTTGCCATTCTCACGGTCGGTCTGGGTGGCTCGATCGACACCAATAAGATCACCAGCCCCGTCGTTGGCTTCATTTTTGATCCCAAGGGATTGATGTATAATCTGACCTTGGAAGGGTCCAAGATTTCAAGAATTCGTCGCTAGATCATCCTTGTGCCTCTTGTTGGCACCGCCCAGATGGTGCCAATAAAAGGCATAGGGATGATCGCTCCTGAAGCGTAGAGCAACCTGCATTTGATCGGGGGCCTCCCGCTTCCGATCAAATGCAGAAAGTTGCTCTACACTTTAAGGCGCGATGATCTAGCGCTGGCTACCCAAGCCTCAACCCGGAACGCTCGCCCAACCCTTTGCCTTATTGGTACCAACCCGACCGCAGCAACCCGACCACGACGGCATCATGGACATCGACCAGCACGACGCTTCGGTGGTCGGCGACACGGCTCGTGCGCTCGCCACCTGCAGCAATCGGCTCGCGCTGGCCAATGCGAGAGGTCCATGCTTGATATTGGCCATGCTTTATTGCTCAATGCCAAAAACGGGCCTGAGAATGCCTCGCGGTGCCGCATGCCGGACCGTCCTTGACGGGATGCCGGAAGAGGCGGAGGCCTCCGCAGCAGGCCATTGATCGGGAGGCGACACGTGTATCTTGCGAGCTTTGTTTATCAGGAGAAGGACCGGGTCGGTGCTCGCGTCGGTCCCGACCATCTGATCGACTTTCGTGCCGCCGCGGATGCCATCGGCCATGACTGGTCCTGGGACACCATGCTGGAGTTCGTGGCAGACGGAGCGCGAGCAAGAGCCGCGGCCCAGGCGCTCTTGGAGGCCGCGCGCGATAACCCTGCCGTCCAGCGTATTCCTATGGCGGATATCGTCTGGAAGCCACCGATCCCGCGCCCTGGCAAGATTTGCGGGGTGGCGCTCAACAATTCGGCTTCGGACGAGCGGAAGATCTCGTCGCCCGATCACCCGATGTTCTTTTTAAAGCCCAGCACGTGCCTGGTCGGTCATCGGCAGCCGATCATCGCCCGCCCGCAATATATGGGATTTCATCCGGAGCCTGAGTTGGGCGTCATCGTTTCGAAACGCGCCCGCAACGTCGACCCGCGCCGCGCGATGGACGACGTGTTTGGCTACACCATTATCAATGATGTCACCGGTAACGACATGCGTGCCCAGGATCAGGTGCACTACTATGCCCTCTATCCAAAGCCGGATAACCCCGACGAAGTCGAACGACGCGAACAGCACCTGTCCTACACGGCGCGCTATAAGGGCGCCGACTCGTTCGGGCCGGCCGGACCCTGGCTGGTGACGGCCGACGAGGTCCCGGATCCGCACGATCTCAACATCTCTTGTTCCGTGGGTGGCGAGGTGTATACGGAAGACAACACGAAATTCTACACCTACCGGGTCGAAGAGGTGATCGCTTACATTTCTCGCTACCTGACATTGGAGCCCGGCGACATCATTTCGATGGGTACGGCCTTCCGCGCCGGCGACAAAACCCGAAAGCCGCTGCACACTGCCAATTTCGCGCGTTTGGACGGGCCTTGCGACGTTTCGATCTCAAGGCTGGGAACGTTGAGCAATCCCATTGAACGGGACGGGACCGATCCAGGTGATTGGCGCCTGCCAAAGGGGGCGTGAGACGCACATGGAAACGCAACTGGTTTGCACGTCGCATTCTCCGATCCTGTATGTGAGACCAAACAAGCCGGACTACGAGGACACGGTGTTCGCCAAGCTCGCGGAACGGCGCGACGCGATTGCGGCCTTCGATCCTGAGATCGTGTTTGTGTTCGGGCCCGATCACTACGCCGGGTTTTATCTGAACGCGATGCCGACCTTCTGTATTGGCCGGGGTTCGGCGACCGCCGTCGACGATGTCGGCGGCTTCCCAGGCAGGCTTGACGTTGATCGCGACGTCGCGCTCGTTCTACTGCACTATCTTCGCGGTGAGGACTTCGATCCAGCGCAATCCCTGAAAATGACGGTCGATCACGGTTTTTCACAGACCATGAAAAATGTGTTGGGCGAGCTCAACGCCTATCCTTGCGTGCCGATCTTCGTCGGCGGCATGGCGCCACCCTTGCTTCAGTTCAAACGAACGCGACGGCTGGGCGCCGCGGTCGGCCGGTTCGCGCGATCGCTCGACAAGCGCGTCCTGTTCCTGGCTTCGGGCGGGCTGTCGCATCATCCGACGAAATATTATCCACTGCTGGGTGAGGGAACGCCGGAGATTGAGGCCTGGCAGATGGAAGGCGCCGCCGGCGGTACGTTCACCAAGGAACAATGGTTCGAAAACCTGCTGGCCGGTCACATCGAAGGTGGGCAGATGCTGGCCGACGGTCGACGCACGAAGCAGCACATCCGGCTCAACCCGGAGATCGATCGGCAGTTTTTGGATGTCATCACGACCGGTGACCTGTCGCCGCTCGACGCTTGGCAGATGGAGGATCTGTTCGAAAAAGCCGGCATCGGCTTCACCGAGCTTCATAGCTGGGTCGCCGCGATCTCGGCAAATCTCGCCTGCGGCGGGCATGCGCCTGTCGTCGACTTTTATCTGGACTCGCTGGCCTATGCCATCGGCTACGGCATCATCCACGCCGACTGACCCCGGTTGGCAAAAGCACACGAACCAACATCGGAATGCCACCGCCTGAGTAGCGGCGGCAGCCACTCAGCCAAGATCAGAGCGCAAACGAGACTGAAACGACAGGGCCGGCCCCTCAGTCATCCCGGGTCAACCATCTCGGGTCAGCTTTCTCCGGCACCGCTTGGCGGCGTCTCATTGTGCCGGGTCGCTTCGCCGGCGATCCCTGAGTCAAGGCTGAGACCAAGTTCCTCGCCGATCTTGCGCAATGCCGGCAATTGGACGGCCATGGCGAGGATCGCATCGAGCGCGTGATTGACCACGGGCTTGCCGACGCCGCCTTGTCCATCTGCTGGGCTGGACGCGGTTCCCAGGCCGCCGGTGATGTGATGGATTTTGATCGACTCGATTTTCTCGGCCGGCTTGACCATTTGCTCAACGATGCGCGGAAGCGCATCAAGCCTGGCCATATCGGCCTTGAGCGCGATGATCTCGGAGTTGAAAACGTTTTCGGATTCGTTGAGCGCCCTCTGACCGATCGCCTTGGCGGACATCTCATCTTTCAGTGTGGCAATGCGCAGCTGGGCTGCCTCCGCTTCGGCCTGCGCGTTCTGAAGCGTAACCTTGGCACGCTCGACCGATGCCTCGGCTTCAGCCTTGGCCTGGGCGATCAAGCGCTCAGCCGACACGCCGGTGTCCTGTTGCGCAGCGAGCAGGGCGACGTCCTTGCGCCGTTGCGCTTCGGCGAGCGCGCGCGCCGTTGCAATGGCCTCCGCCGCGTTGATGGATTCGATCTTGGCCATATCGGCCGCCGCTAGGGCGCGGCTCTCTTCCTGCGTTTTATGGGCCACCGCGATGACCCGATCCTGCTCGGCTGTCTCAAGCGCCTGGGCGCTCGCGATCTCGGCTTCGCGGATCGCCTTCTCGCGGGCAATGTCGGCGGCGCGAATGTCCAACTCCATCTGGATGCGCGCGGCATTGGCGGCCCGCTCGCTGTCTGCCTTGCGCGCGGCAATCTCGGCCAATTGGGCGGCGCGCAAGCTCTCCAACTCCTGCGCCTGCCTGAGTTGGGCGGCTTGACCTTCCAGATCGATCTCAAGCTTACGTTTTGAGGCCTCCATGCCGGCACGATGGACGGCCACTTCGGCTTCCGCCTCAATTTGCGCGCGCTCCTTTTTCGAGTTGGCGATCACTTCCGCCAGTTTGCGCATGCCGACCGCATTAAAGGCATTGCTTTCGTCCAAGGTGGAGAATGGCGTCTGATCCAAGGCCGTCAACGAGACGCCCTCCAGGGCCAACCCGTTGGCTGCGAGGGTCTCACGCAAATTCTCACGGACATCCCGTGCGAATTCGGAGCGGTTTTCGTGCAGCTCATCCATGGTCGAGCGCGCCGCCACCGAGCGCAGCGTGTCGATCAGCTTGCCTTCGATCAGCTGACGCAGTTGATCGACCTGGAAAGTGCGGTCGCCAAGCGTCTGTGACGCGCGGGCAACCGCTTCATTGCTGGGCTCCACGGAAACGTAGAACTCCGCCCTGACGTCGACCCGCAGCCGATCCTTGGTGATCAGCGCTTCGGAGCCGGTGCGCTCGACCTCCAGCCGCAGGGTCTGCATGTTGACGTTGCTGATCTCCTGAAAGTAGGGGATTGCGATCATGCCGCCATCCATCACCACTTGGCGGCCGCCGACACCGGTTCGGACAAGGCTGATTTCGCGCGATGCGCGCCGATAAAACAGCGCAATCAGCACGACAATGAGCGCGATCACAATCAGCGCGATGATGCCGTAGGTGACGTACTCCGTCATTGCCTCGCCACTTTCCTTTAAAGTTTGTGAATTTCGCACAGCAGGTGCGATGACATTCCGCCGTCGACCGGCAAGTTCGTGCCGCGGATCCAGTGGGTCATGTCCGACAACAAGAACGCGACAACCGGGGCCACGTCCTCCGGTTGGCCGGGGCGATCCATCACCCGCATATCCTGTTCGGCGCGCGCGCCCAGTGTCTGAATGAAGTCCTTGAGGATCGGCGTGTCGACCGGGCCCGGGGACACGCAGTTCATGCGAATGTCACGTTCGCGCCAGGTCCAGCGGTTTTGCATGGTCCACACGATCAAGGCTTCCTTTGTATAAAAATAGCTCCTGCCGCCTTCGTTGCCGACCTTATGTTCCCGGACGAACCGAGGAACGTCCTCGAAATCCAGATCTTCACAGGCTCTGATGGTGGGAATGGCGTGGGGCCAGCCGAAGCCGGCGAGCGAGGCGAGATTGACGATGGAGGCGCCGTTATTGAGCTTCGGAATCATATTGACGGTGAAATATTTCAGGCCGACCAAATTGACCAGAAGCACTTGGTCGGCCGGCGCCGTCGGCGGTAGCCCGGCGTTGTTGACAATGCCATCGATGTTGGCGGGCAGCGCCAAAATCAGCGCCTTGATGGTGCGGCGGTCCGACATGTCGGCGACATAGAGTTCGTCGACATGGTCTTCCGTCTTGTTGACGTCGACGCCGAGCACATCGCCGCCCAAAAGCTTGATGACGCGTGCGATCTCCTTGCCGATCCCGGAGGCGCAACCGGTGACGACAATGGTCTTGTCCTTGAGCAATTTACCGCTGGTCCAGCTGGTGTTTGTCATGCGGCAAGCCTCCTTAGAACACCGGCGGGAAATGACGTCCGCCGCGCTCCAACGTTATCCAGCGAGTTTCGGTAAAGGTTTCCATCGACCAACGGCCACCGTGCCGGCCGACGCCCGATGACTTGGAGCCGCCGAAGGGCACGTGCGGCTCGTCATTGACGGACGAGCAGTTGATGTGGCACATGCCCGTTTGCAATTGCGCGGCGATGCTCAGGCCACGTTGCTCGTTGGCGGTGATCACGCCGGATGACAGGCCATATTCGGTGTCATTAGCGATGTCGACGGCCTCTTCATCGGACCTGAACGGGATCACCGGAACCACGGGACCGAATGTTTCATTGCGATAGATCAGCATTTCCGGCGTGACGCCGGTCAGAATCGTCGGCTCGACGAATCGGCCGCGGACCTCGCCGCCGAGCTCGATTTTCGCCCCCTTTGCAACCGCATCCTCAATTTGTTCGCGGACCTGCCGGGCCTGCTTATCATTGATCAATGGCCCGATGACATTTGACCTGTCGGCGGTTGGGTCGCCGACTTTCAATTGGGCCGCACGCTCCACAAATCTGGCGAGAAAGGCGTCAAACAGTCGTTCTTGGACCAGCACCTTCTCGACACTCATGCAGATCTGGCCTTGATGCATGAAGCTACCGAAGTTGGCAGCCTGGGTCGCACGCTCCAAGTCGGCGTCGTCGCAAACGATGAGGGCGTCCTTGCCGCCGAGTTCAACGCAGGCTTTTTTGAGATGGGCACCGGCCTTCGCCGCCACCATGCGGCCCACAGCGGTCGAGCCTGTAAAGGAAATGCCCTTGACCAGCGGATTTTCGATCAGCTCATCGCCGACCGCTGCCACATTGTCACGCGAGCAGGTGACGACGTTGAGCACGCCGGCGGGGACACCGGCCGCCTCGAACACTTCCGCGAAGATCAAGCCGCCGGCGTAGGGTGTCTCTTCCGACGGTTTGAGCACGACGGTGTTGCCAGCGGCGATAGGGAATGCCAGGCCGCGGGATGTTAGCAGCGACGGAAAATTCCAAGGTGAAATGACGGAAACGACGCCCAACGGTCGGCGCACGGCCATCGAGACTTTGCCATTTTCAGAAGGCAGCACCTCACCGACGGGTGCGTAATTAATGGCTGCGGCGGCCCGAAACACTTCGGCCACATACCCCGCTTCGAACATCGCCTTGCCGAACCAGCCGCCACCTTCCCCCTGCAAGGCCGCCACCAGATCATCTTTGCGACGTTCAAATTCGTCGGCCACCTTCAGCATGAAGTGGGCACGCGTGTTGAACGGCAGTTGGGCCCAGTCGGCAAAGGCGGCATGCGCGGTGCGGATCGCATTGCCGGCGTCGCCGGCGTCGGCATCGGCGATTTCGGCCCACACCGAATTGTCGGCAGGGTTGAGATCTTTGAAGCGCGCTGTCGCACGCGACCAGCTTCCACCGACATAGAAATTGTCAAGTACGCGCGCCATGTCAGGTTTCCTTCACACGGGCCAATCGACCATCTGGATCGCGACGGTAGACCTCGACTTTTGATCGGCGATAGACGGCGATCTCGGGCAAATCCTCCGGCGCGTCGAACGGCTGTTTGTTGGCTGGCCGTCGTGCCGCCTGGCCGGTCGTACGGGCAGACGCCGCTGCCGCTTCCATTTCGGCAATCAGCTTGGCGACCTCCGGATCACGCGACGACAGTGTCGGGTCCGGCTGTGCCGTTGGCAAGGTGGAAACATTTGGGGCCGGAGAATGTTGGTGGTGCGAGGTTGTCGTTTGCGGCTGGACCTTGGCAACGCCCCTGGCTTCGGTGGCGGCATGGGCAGCATCCGAGGCCCGCGCCACCAGCGATTGGATCGCTTCACCTGCGAGGCGATCGGATGATTGTTGCACCACAGACGTGGGCGAGGCGGAGATGAAGGCTTTTTCGGTCACCCTATCCGACGGCCGTCGGCGGGCCGCCGGTTGGGGTGGACGGAGCGCCGACGGTGAATGCGCCGGCATCGCACCAGCGCCCAGATAGGCTTTTTGCACAGCGGGATCGTTCAGCAGCGCCGCGGCGTCGTTCTCCCCCACCAGCTCACCGTTCTCGATCAGGTATCCTCGATCGGCGATCGCCAGGCTCTGCTTGGCGTTTTGCTCCACCAACAGGACGCCCATGCCGGTGCCGCGGATGTGGGCCAGCGTCTGAAAAAGCTCCTTACACAGCAGTGGTGACAACCCCAACGAGGGTTCATCCAGCATCAGAATGTCCGGGCTGGCCATCATCGCGCGCCCGATGGCGACCATTTGCTGCTCGCCGCCGGACATCGTCCTGACCGTCTGGCTCTTGCGCTCGGCGAGTTTTGGGAACAGCGCGAAGACCTTGCCCAGATTGGCCTCCTCCTTGTGGCGGGCTCTTTTCGGATAGGCGCCCAGCACAAGATTTTCCGATACGGTTAGGTCCGCAAATATGCCGCGTCCTTCCGGTACGAAAGAAATGCCCTTTTCGACGATGACGTCCGGTGCCAATCCGATGAGCCGCTCGCCGTTGAGCGTGATCGAGCCTGCGACCTTGCCCTCGCATAGGCCGCCGATCGCGCGCAGAAGGCTGCTCTTGCCGGCGCCGTTGGCGCCCAATATCACGACAATCTCACTGGCTTTGACGTTGAGATTGATGTCATGCAGCGCGCGGTGCATGCCATATGACACGTTGAGATTGCGAACGTCCAACATCAATCGGCACCCAGGTAAGCCTCGATAACTTCCGAATCAGATAGCACCTCCGTCGGCGTACCTTCAGCAATTTTGCGACCCGAGTTCATGACGACGCAGCGATCGCACAGTGATCGGATCGCATCCATCACATGCTCCACCAATATGATGGTGCGGCCCTCGGCTCTGAGTTCGGCGATCAGATCAATCCCGACCTGCAATTCAGTGGGGTTCAAGCCGGCCAGCCACTCGTCCAGCAAAAGCACCTCAGGCTCACAGGCGAGCGCCCGTGCCAGCTCCAACCGCTTCTGATCGATGTAGGTGAGCGAAGCGACGGGCTGGCGCGCCTGATCAGCGAGTCCCAAGCGCTCCAGCAGCTTATGGGCATGATAGCGCGCATCCGCGCCCCACCGCCGTCGATGCCCGTAGACCGCGCCGGCGATCACGTTCTCCGTGGCATTAAGGCCCGGCAGAATACGAACCAATTGAAAGGTCCTGCTGATCCCCATGCGGGCGATGCGATGGGCGGGCGCATTCGACAGCAGGCGGCCCTGCAGGCTGATGGTGCCCGACGTCACCTTCAGCGCGCCGGAAATGAGGTTCATCATCGTGGTCTTGCCCGATCCGTTGGGCCCGATGATGCCCATCACCTCGTGCTCGTGAACGTCGAAGCTCATGTCGTCGACGGCAACCAGTCCACCGAACCGCTTGGTGACGTTTGACACGGTGAGAATCGTTGGCTGATTGGTCATCTGCGCGCCCTCGCCCACAGCTTTTCGAGGAGCCCCACCACCCCGTTCGGAATGATGTAGACGATCAGCAGAAAAGACAGGCCCAAGAACAGCGTTGTCGAGTTGGGAAAGGAGATGGTGATGCCTTCCCAAATCAATGTGAAGGGTATCACGCCGACGAGGGGCCCCCACAGCCGATGGGCGCCGCCCAGTAGTGCCATGATGACGACCAGGAACGTCAGCTCGGGCGAGAACACCAGGTTTGGTTCAATGTAGGAATAACGCGGCGCGATGATGGCGCCAACCAGCGCGCCGAAAAAGCCGGTGGTCATGAACAAAATGACCTTGGCGGAAGCGGTGTCGATGCCGACATGTTTGGCAACGGTTTCGTCGTTGCCAATGATGCGCAGCGCAAAGCCGAGCCGGGACCGATTGATCCACCACCCGAGGAGAAACACCACCACCGCGACGGCCAACAGCATCCAATAGATGTGCGCCTCGGTGAAATCGGTCAGCACGTAAAGGCCGCGCGAGCCCAAGAAATTGTTTTGAATCCACGAGACCAGGTTGCGGATCATTTCCGCGAGGCCCAACGTGAAGATCACGAAATAGACGCCGGACAGGCGCAGGGTCGAAAGCCCGATCAGGGCAGCGATGATGGTGGCCACGATCGGGGCGATCGCCGCCATCAGCCAGAACGGCTGCTGATAGTCGCTCATGCCGGTCGCGACGAGATAGCCGCCGATGCCAAAAAACGCGCCGGTGGCCAGCGAGATGTAGTGGGTCGGCCCGGAGAACAAGGCCCAGCTTGTGGCCAAGGCGATGTACATCATCGCGGTGACGGCGATGCTGAGCCAGTAACCGTTGGCGACCAGCGGCACCAGAGCCGCCAGCCCCGCCAGCACAATTCCAATCAGCAGGCCTCGCCAGTCGGCACCCGTCATGCCGTGCGCTTTCCGAACAATCCTTCGGGCCGGAACAGGAGTACCGCGAGAAAGATCAGGTACGCGGCCGCGAGCGTCAGCCCAGGATCGATAAGCGTTGCCACAGCTGTTTCCACCAGACCCAATATCAGCGCCGCGATGACGGCCCCACGAATATCGCCGACGCCGCCCATGATCACGATGATCAGCGCCTTCATCGTGAATATAACGCCTACGGACGCATCCAGCGTGATGAACGTGGAGATCAGCGTTCCGCCGACCGCGGTGACGGCACCGCCAAGCGCAAACGCGAAGGCGGAGATCCGCTCGACGTTGATGCCAACCAGGCCCGACGCTTCCGTGCTGGCGGCGACGGCTCGTACCGCCAGGCCTGCACGAGATTGATTGAGCCAGAGGTAAAGTGCCAATCCGATGGCCACGGCCATCAGGAAAGCGACCAGACGGTTAACGGCAACGGTGGTGCCTAAAATCGTGAAAGGATTGGCAAGAAACGAGTAGGTGAAGTATTCGCCGTGGATGCTGACCATGATGCCGACCAGCGCGAAGCTCATGCCGAAGGTCGCAAGAATTGAATCGACATCGAGCTGGCCCTGATTTCTGGCGCGTTGAATCAGCGGCCGAAGCAAGATGTAGAAGATCAGCCAATTGCCGACGAATGCGAGCGGCGCGACGAGAAAGATCGTGAGCAGCGGGCTGATTTTGGCGGACACAAACAACCAGAAACCGGCAAGCGCGCCCAGCACCAACATCTCGCCGTTGGCAAGATTCATGATGCGGGCAACGCCATATTGCAGGTTGAGGCCCATGGCGATCAAAGCATAGGTCCCGCCGAGGAGCAGGCCGGAGATGATGATGTCCATGGGGCTTGGCCGAATGTTCTAACCATTAACTGCGGCCGGTGCGTCCGAAGGGCGCGCCGGCCAGTAAGTGAGGACTAATTCCAGCCCTTCTTCTCTCGAACCGGAGCGGCTCCGGGCATGTTCGATGAAGCAACGCCACGGAACACGCCATCCTGCCACTGGCCAACCGTCCAATAACGATTGGAATTTTGATTGTCGAACTTGATCGGTCCCATCACCGTCTTGAATTCATTGTTCTTGAGGTAGGCGATCACCGCCTTCTTGTCCGTGCTGCCGACGCCTTCGATCGCCTGCTCCAACACTTCGAGACTGGCGTAGGTGTTGGCCGACGCCCAGTAGTCAGCCGGCTTGCCGATAATCTTCTGATGCGCCTCGCGGTAGGCCTTCATCTCCGGTGTATCCGGATTGACGCCGCCAGCGCCAAGGTTGCCTTCGATCTTGGTTCCGAACTTTTTCGCGTAGGCCGGGAAGCAGGTCGCGACGGCCGTGTAATAGGCTTTGACGTCAAGATTTTGGATGATGGACTGCTCCGTCAGCCCAAACGTGTCGGGCGGATATGACCAGGCTACGAACGCATCGGGCTTGGCAGCTTTCGCCCCTTTGACGATCGGAGAAAGGTCAGGCGTGCCAAGCGGATAAGATTTATCATAGACGAGCTCGAAACCGGCCTCTTTGAACACGGGTCGCGCAGCATTGGCGAGTTCGATTCCGAACGCGTCGGCGACGTTGACCATCGCGACCCTGTTGCCGATCCTGCCCTCTTTACGCATCTTGACCAAGATATCCTTCACACTGCCGGTGAAGGTGGACGTCGAACCAAGTGTAAAGAAAAGATTGGGGTAGCGCTTGGTCAGCGTCGGGATCTTGTCGGTGATGGCGCTCACCGCGATGTGGGGGTAACCGAATTTGGCGTAGATCGGGGCCGAGGCCACATTGAACCCAGTGCCGTAGGGCGCGATGATGAAATCCACCTGATCTTGGGTCGCCAGGCGCTGCGCCGCTTTAATATGTTCGCCGGGGTTGGTCTTGTCGTCGTACTCGATGAGTTCCAGCTTCTTGCGGCCGTCCTTGAGCTTCAAACCGCCGCGATCATTGACCTGCTTCACCCAAAGCCGGATGTTCGGCCAGTGGGTGACGGCCGCTCCGCCGGCCAACGGTCCGGTCTTCGGAGCAACCGCACCGATCTTGATGGTGTCGGCCGCTTGTGCCGCAAAGGCCGAGGTCGCCAAGCCGGCGGCAGCGATCAGGCTTGACGTCAAAAGATGCCTGCGCGTCAGTGCTGTCATGTTTGCTCTCCCTGGTTTTGACAGATCACGATCGGAGGACGACGATGCTCGTTTTTGGCTTGCGCTGCCTGGGCTGCAGGAGGTTAGCCAGAAACCCCCGCATTGCGGTGCGTTAATTGTTGGCAAGTTTAACCGACGTCCCGTGTTGGGTTGGACTGTACACCCCCATCTTCCACCAGAACAGCCATGTGCCGCAAGATTTTGGAAGGGCCTGATTTAGGGAAGGGCCTGATTCAGGGAAGGGCCTGTCGGTCGATGACGCGCTGGTTTGCCCCACGTCTGGTACGCAGGCAATTGCCTGTGCTCCGATGAGCGGATGCAACTCGTCCCCGTTGTCGGTCAGCCGCCGTTCGCGCTCGACTGCCGGGCATTGACACAGCGCGCTTCCCGGGTTCGTTTCGGGTCATGGCGGTCGCCGCGGGCCACCGAGCGTTGCCTGCGGATTGCTCGCGGATAAATCATCGTGCCTCGAATGTGCTGTCACAAGCGGCTTTGATCCCGCCGAACGCCGGACCTAGATCATGTCCGCTAAAGGCGGAATCGCTGTGCCGGCCCGCTCTCCCGCCCCGCCTGACCAGCATGGTGATACTGGTGGCATAGGCGCTGATGGCGAACAAGCCAATATGATCCAACGACATTTGGTCGGATCATCCGAGCAGAATGTTCAGCCCGACACCGACCCTCACATAGACTGCGATGGTGGCCAAAACAAACGCCCAATGACCTTGCGCCAACTGCGCTAGGGCGAACGACGCTGCGACTACGGCTGTCGCATCGATCGAGCCAGCGGCGTTGCGCATGCCCCGCAGGCCCTGTCTGTCGCCTACCGCCAACCGCTCAATGCCGCCCTGGCTGTTGCCGTGGTGGCGATGCGAAACCTTGTTGATCGCGGCGCGTCCAAACGATCGATTGGGCATGATGACGAGCACCAGGATAATTGAGCTGACGGCGATCATGCTCGGGTCAGCCGATTGCGCCGGCACTAGATCATCGCGCCTTAAATCGGAACCGCAAAGCCGGTTCCGATTTAAGGCAGGTTGCTCTAGTGGCCTCGTTGGTATCGCGCTTGCCATAGCCAAGGCGCAGCGAGATGATCGCCGCCGCAAGCGCACGGGTTCATTGGGTTTGCGCTATAGCGTTGCAGTCTTAGCTGGAACCATCCCGCTCCCCCGCCCGATTTCCTCCACTTGTTCCTCAACTGGGCCACCCAGAACATCATGCCATTGGGTGGCCCAGTGGAGGAATGGAGTGGAGGAATGGGGTGGAGGAATGGGGTGGAGAAATTGGGCGGGAGAGCGGGCCGGGACGGCGATTCCGCCTTTGGCGGACATGATGTAGGCAGACCCGGACACCACCCGGCGCGTCGACCCGCTCGTGGTCCGACTTGAACGCTTGGGATCCAGGCGTCATTCCGGAGCCCGACCAAACTGTTGAATTTCGCGCCTGGCGGATGCTTGCGAACATCGGCCCGTGTCCGGCACCGGCGACTATCCGGCACCAGCGACTGTTCTGTTCCGGCGACTATCCGGCACTGGCGACTGTCCGGTTGCGGCGACGCCGACCGCGGCGATTACGGCATCCTCGCCAACACCATCACGCGCTCCATCGGCGACACAGCCACCTTCGAAGCGCACCGCTGGCAAGTTCTTCAACGGGCTGCTAGAACTCTGTGCAGGACAGAAGCGCCTGGTTGAGAGAACTGAATTCGCTGGTCGCAGCAGACTTGTTATTTGGGTCAAAGGCACGCAAAACTGATGTCTCGGGTTGTTTTTGCCGGCGCCTGCTCAGCTTTCGTTGGCGCTATGTGCGCGCTCCTTAACGTTCGGGCCAGCGCTATCGTCTTAAGCTGCATTTTGGTGTTGGACTGTGAACCCGGAATAGCCGAGCCGTCCGATGCCACGCCCAAGGGTCCCTCGTCGGTCTCCTCGCCACCTGCGCCCCAAATGACCCTTGATGGCTATCTCGATCGGCTCATGATCGCTGAGTCGGGCGGGCGACTTTATGCACGCAATGCGCGCTCGACCGCATACGGTCCCTATCAGTTCATCAACGCGACGTTCCTAGCCGTCGTCCGCAAGCATTTCAGCAGCGAAACATCTCAGCTGACAACATCGCAAATTCTCGCCCTTCGCGCCGACCGGGCCTTTGCACGGCGTGCGGCGGCGGCGTACACCAACGACAATGCCGTTCACCTGGCATCACACGGCATCAAACCCAGCTTTACCCATCTTCGGCTGGCGTTTTTGGTGGGTCCGACAGGGGCCGTGCGGGTGCTGCGCACGCCGCCGGACACGCCGGTCTCCGCGGTGCTGAGCCCTGCCGCGATCAGGGCGAACCGTTTCATGTCAGCAATGACGGTAAGAGATCTCGTCGCAAAGTGCGCGCGAGATCTCGCGGTGACGCCCAATTCAGCCGCCGGCCTTACACCTCGACTTGCAACCGGGAAAGCCAAGTCTCAATTGGGCATTATTGTCAGGTGCTCGCTGAAACGGGCCAGCTGCCGGCGATGGCTTGCGCTGGCCAAACGCCGGCTGAGGCTCAAGCGGGCCAGACAGGCGCAACGGCAACAGGCGCAACGGCAACAGGCGCAACGGCAACAGGCGCAACGGCAACAAGCGCAACGGCAAAAGGCGAGCTTGCGGTGAGATTTTCTACAGGGCGATAGCCCGATTGGGTTGCCGCAACACTTCGCGGCGTCTTCGAGCCGAGATAGCATTTGATGAAGCGATTACCGTCCCGAGAGGCGCTCTGAGTTTACTTGATTGAAAGCGCGCGGTAGCGGCGGTGGCATCCCCGTCAAGACTGCAGGCGTTCTGGATAGGCAAGTTCATCGGGATCGCCAGCCGCATCGAGAATCCGCAGCGCCTCGAGCCGGGAGCTGCGGTCCAGTGTCCGGTCAACGATGAATGGCGTGCCGGTGAGGCGTTGCACATATGCCGCTGGCAGTGCGTGCTGCCGCGCCCCGGCGCAGACCAGTGCATGGTACCAATCGTAAGGCTGCAACGTCGGATCCACGACTGCGGGCAGCGCGATGTAGGTCGACACCTGGATGGCGGAGCCGGTGTGACCGCAGGCCACTTCAAACCGATCAGACCGCCAATAGCCGATGCCCAACCCTTCGGCCTCATCCAGGTCTCCTCGTTCCCGCACCAGAATTTCAAATAGCACGCCGTGCGCGCTTTCCCCCGGGGCCGGATGGATCATGGCCTTGCCCGAGCCGTCTTTGCTGCGCTTCGAAAATATGATCGCATGGTTGAGGACCGCGGCCACGCCGAGCGGCTTGGCACTGGCGCAGCGCGCCTGCAGTCGCTGGGTGAGCATGTTCGATCCGTATGCGAAATAGATGAAGTGCGACATTCCGGCTCGATCCACTTCTGCTTAATCCATTTCTGATGGATCGGTGTGATTGCAAATGCCGGCACGTCACCGTGTGTCGACATCTTGGCGTCCGGCCGGCCGCAGCCGGGACGGCTTACCATGATCGGTATCACCCAGATCGTCAGGTCACAATGGGATGGCAAAGCGTGAGACGCCTCGGCTCGGGTCAAAACGAGATCGGTCCGGATCTTGCCCAAGGCCGCGCGAGAAGCCGTGCTCTGCCACGTGGTCGTAAATCGTCGACGCCCGAGCCTCATAGCGTTTCAGTGTCGGCTAGACCATTCCGCTCCCCGGCCCGACCGCCCAAGAGCACGATGTCGCCGGGTGGTTGGATCGGGGAGCTGGCTGACAAAGCGCTTCTGTTTTGGGCGGAAATGGTCTAGGGCAACCTGCCTTTAATCGGAATCGGAACGATCCCGATTAAAGGTAGAAAGTTGCTCACCACTTTAAGAGCGATCATCCTTGCGCCTCAAATCGGAACCGGCTTTGCGGTTCCGATTTGAGGCGCGATGATCTAGCAGCGGCCAGAGCTTCGCGGCCGATGGCATCGCCCGGCTTCAACATGCCTTTGGCGCTAACACAGACATGGATTCGGCCAATCCCATAAGCTAAGCTCTGGTGTTCCCTGGCGGCAAGATGCCATGCTTGCGCCGAGCGAGCTGATGCCCCGATCGAACGCCGCTAAAATGTGTGTTTTGCTAGATGACCATCGATCTCATTTTAACCATCGTCGCCAAGGACAAGCCGGGCGTTGTCCAAACCGTAGCGCGGCTGGTGGCTGAGCATGACGGCAATTGGATGGAAAGCTCCCTGGTTCGGTTGGGCGGTGAATTCGCCGGAATCGCCCGCGTTGCCCTGCCCAAAGAAAGGCTCGGGCTGATCAGGGCCGCATTGGCACAGCTTGCCCACGAGGGCATCGCCGTCACCGTCAATCATCAATCGAGCATAGCGGCACCGGCGGGCGGGAGATCGGCACAACTCACGCTCACAGGCATCGATCACCCCGGCATTGTCCGCGACATCTCCGCGGCACTCGCTGCCAACGGCATCAATATTGATGCGCTTCAAACCCAGCTTTTTCCAGGCAGCATGACCGGTGAGCACATGTTCTCCGCGAGCGCGCGGATCGTCATTCCCATCACACTGAGCGCAGAGGTCTTGCGCCACGAGCTCGAACGCCTCGCCCAGGACGTGATGGTCGACATCGATTTAAGCGCCCCTGAAGATGAGGGCGGCCGCTGAAACGTGAGCCACCTGCAGATAACGGTCGCCTGCGCCCTAGGTCACGAACTCATAAATAGAAGTCCCAAACCAATCGGACAGTGATTCAAGCTTCCAAATGGGGGAGCTTTACAAAATGCGCAACCTCGTCGAGCGGTCCTTCAACAAGCTCAAGCACTACCGCGCTGTTGCAACGCGCTTCTGTCGGCACGAGGCAAACGATCTGGCATGGGTAAAGCTGGCTGCGCTACGAATTTGGCTGCGATCTAATGAGGCTGTGACCTAGAGCAACTTTGCGCCTTAAATCGGAACCGGCTTTGCGGTTCCGATTTAAGGCGCGATGATCTAGCGTGCGCCCTCAAACGTCTGGTTGTTTACCGCCGCCTGCGCCAGCTGACCCAGCAGCTCCCGGACCCCGCCGCCAGCATCCGCCGACAAGCTGAAAAGACGCACGACCGGGGTGGACTCGCTGCGGTTCGGCGACGCTTCTGCCAATGCCGCCCAGCCTGCGTGGAGTGTCTGCTCCAGCACGCCTAAGTCGGTGGTGTCGTCGATCACGAATAGCATCCGCGTCAGGGCCACGTGATCGAGCAGCGCGTGCATCTTAAAGACACAGCCGTCATCATCAGACGCAAACCCGCGCAGATCCATCAGCACCACGTCGCTGTCGCGAGCCAATCGGATCAACACGGCTTGCCAGGTGTGATCATGGCAAAAAAAGCTATTGACCCGGTATCGGCCGTCGGTGTCGCGCGCGCCGTAACTCTCCCCCAGCCGCCGTGTGAGCGCTTCCGACCCATCGATGAAGCGGCGGTCCAGCCGACCACCCATGAAATCCAAGACCTCATGCGGCTCCACTGTCGTCGTGGCCAGATCGGGCCCGGCGATCATCCACGTGCGACCGACGTGACGCCACTGCCGCATCACGCGATCGAACAGCTGTTGGCTGCGTCGACCTAACGGAAAGACCCGCAAAAGCAACAGTTGCAGCGGCGCCTCAGCCGAACTCACGCCGCGCCGCGTCAACGCGAATCCCAACCGCACCACCAGCTTGAACAACAGCCAGGCCGCGAACGGTGCCAAGAACCAGGCCGGACCGGCATAGGTCAGATCGATGCCGTAGGCCACCGCAAACACGATCATCACGGCATCCGTCATGATCGATTGATCGCTGATCCATTGGGCCTGATAAAGCCGCCCGAAAACGCGCAGGAGCATCAAGCTGGCAGCACCAAGCACCAGCATGGCGATCGCATGTAGCGCAACAAGCGTGCCGCCGGCGTCGAGCCCCAGTGCCAAGCCCCAGTTAGCCGCCCAGCGCAAGCGTGCCTGTTCGGCAGCGATGATGTTGACGCTGACCATCGCACCGGCAGCCGCGACGACCATCAAGGCCAGCACCAGCGGCCCGACCGCGCGGATCGGGCGGGCCAGCGCCAGCACGACCATCAGCGTCGCCAGCCCATTGAAGATCAGCCACGCTTGTGCCGCCGACAAGACGGTGAAGCTCGTGCCGATGGCCAACGCGATGATGCCGACAGCCGCCGCCAGATAGATCGCGACGACGAGCACCCAATCGCGCCATGACTCAGCAGCGACCAGACCAACCAGCACGACAGTGGGCCAGACGTAAAGCAACAGGACGAACGAGAACCGCACCGGCAGAAAGTCGATTGCGTTGGCGCTCAGATAGATCGCCGCCATGACGAGCGCGAACGCGATGCCGGCCACCGCATAGATCGCCGCCGCTTGCCACGGCCCGCGAGCCGCAGGGAAATCGTGCGTAGTTGTCCTGGTGTCCACATCCGATTGGCGGCCGACGTGACTGACCGTGAGCGGCTGTGCCGGCGGCGGCATTGATGATGTCGGCGGTGCCGACCAGCGATCAGCAGGCGACGGTGCGCCCCGCCGCATCGAGCGCTTGACGGCGGTCAGATAGGTCCAAAGCAAAACAAGGGTCACGAGAAAGGCCGCCGGGACCGCAACCAGCATGATCGCCGGCAGCTGGCCGGTGAGCATCAGCTCCAAGGGGCTGCCGCCACCGCCCATTCGACCCTCCCTCGACCGCACCGCTGCGCATCGGTGGCGGGCGGCGCTCTTGCCCGATGCAGATCGGAAGTTTGCACCCGAGCCACCTTAGCGATAGACCGCAGACTAAAAGATGATGTCTCCGCAAACACCAAAAACGTCGAGGGAACCAATTCAATGCTGCTGCTGGTCTTGGCCTGCGCCGGTGGGGCGGTAGGTGCCGGCGCCCGCTTTTTGCTGGGCCAGTGGTTCGCCAGCCGCGGCTGGATCGATTTCCCATGGGCAACCATGCTCGCCAACGTGACTGGCGCGCTGCTGATGGGTCTGATTACCGGCTGGCTGATCACCCGCGCCTCAGAATCGCCGGAGCTGCGCGTCTTCCTGGCAACCGGCGTGCTCGGCGGCTACACTACATTCTCGGCGTTCTCGCTGGATGCCTGGCTGTTGGCCGAGCGCGGACAGATGGTTATGGCTCTGATCTATGTTGCCGGCTCGGTCGCGCTGTCCATCGCCGCCTTCGGATCGGGCTTCCTCACCGCCAAGGCGTTGCACCCATGAGCTCTGCCGTCGACACCATCGAAGTCGCGCCCGACGAAGCTGGCATGCGACTTGACCGTTGGTTTCGCACTCATTTTCCAGACGTGGGACACGGTTTCCTGCAAAAGCTGGTGCGCACCGGGCAGGTCCGCATCGATTCCAAGCGGGTGCAGGCGAGCGACCGGCTAGAGGCTGGCCAGCAGGTCAGAGTGCCGAAGACCGTGCGCCACCCCCCCAAATCCAAACCGCCTGCGCGGTCGCCAGCCACCGCCTCCAGCGCCGACCGCGACTTTGTCGAGAGCCTGATCTTGTTCGAGGACGAGCACGTCGTGGTCTTCAACAAACCGTTCGGGCTCGCGGTCCAGGGCGGCACCGGCACGCCGCGCCATCTCGACGGGGTGCTGGCTGGGATGAGTGATCGCTTCGGCGACCGTCCCCGGCTGGTACACCGGCTCGATCGGGATACCACGGGCGTCCTGCTGGTGGCCAAGCACCGCACCGCCGCGGCCAAACTCGGCCGGGTCTTTCAGGCCCGTTCGGCCGCCAAAACCTATTGGGCGCTGGTGCGTGGGGTCCCCAAGCCGGCTCAGGGCCGAGTCGCAGCGGCGCTGGTCAAGGCCTCGGGTCCCGAAGGCGATCGGGTGCGCCGGGCTGGGCCCGGCGAGCAGGACAGAGCCATGCATGCCACCACTCACTACGCCGTCATCGAGCGGGTCGGCCAGCACGCGGCTTGGGTCTCGCTGAAGCCGGTCACCGGTCGCCAGCACCAGCTGCGCGCCCACATGGCACTGATTGGCCATCCCATCGTAGGCGACAACAAGTACAAGGGTGGATTGGATCTCCCCTCGCCTGATATCGAGCCGAAGCTCCACCTCCACGCCCGCCGTCTGGCGCTGCCGCACCCGTTGGTATCGGGCAGCAAGATTGACGTCACGGCGCCACTGCCGGACCACATGCGCCGCACCTGGCGGCTACTGGAGCTCGACGTTGATCGATACGATGATCTCTAAATCACATCGGTCTGATAGCGTGTCAGAGTGTGCTGGACCCATCCCGCTCCCCGCCCGTCACGGCGATTCCGGCTATGCCGGAAACGATCTGATCGCGCCTCTCACTTCCCTTTTGCGCTGCGATTGGTTACCGGTTGGCCAGCGGATCTCAAGTTCATGATACCACCCCGCGCCGGAAGGAGCTGAAAGACCATGCGCGTCTATTACGATCGTGATGCCGATATCAATCTCATCAAGGGCAAAAAAGTCGCCGTCGTCGGCTACGGAAGTCAGGGGCATGCGCACGCCCTCAATCTGAGAGATTCTGGGGTCAAGGACGTTGCCATCGCGTTGCGTCCAGGCTCGGCCAGCGCGGCCAAGGCGGAGAGTGAAAAGTTCGCCGTCAAGGACGTGGCTGAGGCTGCCAATTGGGCCGATGTGGTCATGATGCTGACACCGGACGAGCTGCAAGCCGACATTTACACGGAGCACTTGCGCGACAACATGAAGAACGGTGCAGCGCTTCTGTTCGCCCATGGCCTCAACGTGCACTTCGCCCTGATCGAGCCGAGGGCGGACCTCGACGTCGGCATGGTGGCGCCGAAGGGGCCCGGTCATACGGTGCGCTCCGAGTACCAGCGCGGCGGCGGCGTGCCGTGTCTGATCGCGGTCCATCAAGATCCTTCAGGCAACGGCCACGAACTGTTCCTGTCCTACGCTTCGGCGATCGGCGGCGGTCGCTCCGGCATCATAGAGACAACATTTAAGGAGGAATGCGAGACCGATCTTTTCGGCGAGCAAGCGGTGCTTTGCGGTGGTTTGGTCGAGTTGATCCGAGCCGGTTTCGAGACACTCGTGGAGGCCGGCTACGCACCGGAGATGGCCTATTTCGAGTGCCTGCACGAGGTGAAGCTCATCGTCGACCTGATTTACGAGGGCGGCATCGCCAACATGAACTACTCGATTTCCAACACCGCCGAGTGGGGAGAATATTTGTCGGGTCCACGGGTGGTTACACCGGACACCAAGGCTGAGATGCGGCGCATCTTGGCTGACATTCAGACCGGCAAGTTCGCCTCCGAATGGATGCAGGAGTGCAAGGCCGGACAGGCCCGCTTTAAGGGCATTCGCCGTCTCAACGACGCGCACCAAATCGAAGAGGTCGGCGCCAAGTTGCGCGATATGATGCCTTGGATCAAGTCGAAGGCGCTGGTCGATAAAACTCGCAATTAAGGCGCTGCGCTCACGAGATCATCTCCGCCTTAGGCGGAAATGATCTAAGCATCGGTGGCGGCGGGGAGCTTGCGCCCGAGCACATGGTCTGCGCCTTTTTCAGCGATCATCAATACCGGTGCATTGATGTTGCCGGAGGTCAGATCGGGCATCGCCGAGGCATCGATCACCCGCAAACCCTCAATCCCCTTCACCCGCAAATCTGGATCCAGCACCGCTTCGGCACCACTTCCCATCGGACAGGTTGCGCACGGATGGTGGGCGGTGATCGACTTGGCCCTGAACCAAGCCTCGATGTCGGCTTCCGACGCAACCTCCGGCGCCGGATCGATGCGCTGGCCACGATATTTGTCGAGCGCGCTTTGGTGCACGACGTCAATTCCCAGTCGAAAGCCCTCGCGCATGGTGGCCAAGTCACTTTGCGCTGAGAAAAAGCCGGGAATCAGCCTGACCTTGTCACGCGGATTGATCGAGCGCAGCAACACCTCGCCGCGACTATCAGGATGCAGCAATACCGGCCGAATACCGAACACGTCGTCGTAGCGCGCCTTCACGCCTGGAAACCACATATGCGGATGGGCCGGGGCGCTACGAAACAGGAATTGGATGTCCGGCGCCGTCAGCTCGTCATTGTACCGCGTAAATGCTGCGATGCCGCTTGGGGGGACGGTGGCCGGACCGGTGCCGAACAGGTAGCCCTGCACGAAAGCGGCCGAGATCCGATCCGCACGCAACAGATCACGGAACGGGCTGGTGTTATTCGGCCGTGACCACATGATCCAGGCTGCCATATGATCCTGCAGGTTCTTGCCGACCGGGAGATCGACCACCGGATTAATGCCGATATCGCTGAGATGGCCCGCTGGGCCAATTCCTGACAGCATCAACAGTTGCGGGGAGTTGAAGGCGCCACCGGACAGGATCACCTCTCGGTCAGCGTGCGCAGTTAGGATCTCTCCGCCCTGCTCATACTCGATCCCGACCGCCTTGGTGCCGTTCAGCAGCACACGATGCACCAGCGCATGCATCTCAACGCTGAGGTTTGCACGTTTCATCGCCGGATGCAGGAACGCAGCCGAAGCCGAGCTGCGACGCCCGTTCCGAATGGTATACTGGGATCGGGAAAAGCCAAGCTGGTCCTTGCCGTTAAAGTCCGGCGAGATGTGGTAGCCACCCGCCTTGGCGGCATCCAACCAGTCATCCCAGATCGGGTCCTCGGCCCGGCTGCGCACCACTCCAAGCGGCCCCGCGCCGCCGCGCCAGGTATCCGCGCCGTCTTCAAAGCTCTCCGAACGCTTGAAATAGGGCAGAACGTCGGCATACGTCCAACCTTTCGCGCCATTGCGATCCCAACGGTCGTAGTCGCCGCGGTTGCCGCGAACATAGGCCATCACATTGATCGAAGACGATCCGCCCAACACTTTGCCCCGCATCGCCTCGACCTCCCGGCCGCCGAGATTCGGCTCCGGTTCGAAGTCGTAACCCCAATCGAACATCTTGTGATCGTGCATTTTACCGAGGCCAAGCGGGACCTTGATGTAAGGATGAAGGTCGCGACCGCCGGCCTCCAAAACCAGAACGCTGGCCGAGCCGTCCTCGCTCAACCGATCCGCCAGCACGCACCCGGCCGAGCCGGCGCCCACGATGATGTAGTCGTAGCCGTTGTTCCGCATCGGCATGCTCCGCGTTGAGATGAGCTTGAGGTCGGCTGGAGGTTCCGGCCAAGGCATGACGGCCAGTGACATCGATTTAAAGGACATTCACCGCTGGCTTGCAAGCAACCCACGGCAGCACGGTTATGTCCAAGCCAGCCACCGCCGAGCGCAACGGCCCCGTCACGGCGCTCTAGAAAATTGTGCCTTAAATTGGAACCGCTTGGAACCGCAAAGCCGGTTCCCATTTAACGGTCGATGATCTAGTTACCTGGATCGGACGCCTGGTTCGGGAGGCAGGTCGCCGAGCGTTCATGAAGCCCTGACACAAACAAAACATTAGGCTAGGGCTTTGGGCTGACGCCTGGGTAGCCAGTGTCAGCGTCGGAGCACGAACGCGGGCGAGCCTTGATCGCGCCGCGCGGCCTGCCCGACCACAGCTATCGGCCTCGACAAGTCGCCAGGAAGCGGCTCAAATGTCGGCAAGCCGGTTCCCATCGCGCGGGACGGTGCCAATCGATCGCCGCACATGCGGACAACGTTAGGGAGGACAAAACAAATGCCCGCTACATTGAAGTTTGTGCAGCCTGCAATCGCCGGAACCTTGGCGCTCGCGTTACCGGTTTTGGCTGCGCAGGCTCAGGATGCCGTTCGCATTGGGACCTCGAGCGTCGGCAGCAACTTTTATCGGCTCGCCGTCGGCGCCGGCGAGGTCGTCACCAAGAAAGCCGGGATCAACACAACCGTGCAGTCGGTCGGCGGATCGGCCGCCACCGTGCGCGGATTGGCCGCCAACCGGATCGAGTTTGGCCTTGCCAACGCATTTGCCGCGGTCACCGCTTTTCAAGGCAGCCATAGCTTCAAAAAGGGCGGTAAGCTTGCGATTCGCCAGGCCCTGCAGGGGGGACCAAACCATCGCGGCATCGTCGTGCGCACCGGCTCCGGGATCACGTCGATCGCTGACCTGGAGGGCCGCACGATCATCGGCAAGCGACGCCCGCTGCCCGAGCTGGAGTTGATCACCAACGCCTTGCTCAAGGTGCACGGCGTCGACGCCGGCAAGGTGAAGATCGTCGGCACCACCAATACCGGCCAAGCCCTGAAGAACCTGATCGTGGGCAGCGTAGACGCTGCGGTGCTGCCCTACGGTCCGCGTGCAGCAAACATCCAAAAGCCGCTGTCGGACGGCGCGTTCACGTTCCTCACGATCCCGCGCGACAAGATGGAGGCCGCGCGCAAGCAATTGCCGGCCCTGATCTTCCTCGACACCCAGAAAAAGAATTGGTTCGAAGGCCTGAAGGGCGATTCGACCGTGTTCGCCATGAACTCGCTGTTCGTCACCCGGCCCAGTTTGTCGGCGGATACCGTCTACAAGGTGGTCAAGGCGATTTTGGAAAACAACAAGCTGTTTGTCACCTATCATCATCTGGCCAAACATTTCACCCTGGAGAATTCACTGAAGAACGTTCAACTGCCGTTCCACGACGGCGCCATCCGTTACTTCAAGGAAAAGGGTGCCTGGACGCCCGAGCTTGAAGAGCGACAAAAGGCGTTGCTCGCCGGCTAAGCCATGTTGGGAGACGGCGCGCGCACATGAGATGGGCGTGCCGTTTTCAAGCGATCGGCATCGATGGGGCTTGAGCCTCCCGCCTTGCGATTTTTATGCCCAAAGAACACGTTGACCAACGGCCATTGATCGCGGCGTTCCTCGACCCGCTGCTCAACGGTGCGCAGCCTGATCGGTACCTGCATGTCCTGAGAGGCGAGCGCCGTCCAAGGGTGCAACAATGAGAGCCTCGCACCTGCTAACAGGCTTCACAACGCTCGTCGCGATCTACCATCTGCTGGGCGTTGCGCAGGTACCTTCCTATTTCGGCATCTTCGTTCCGAGCAACTCCCATCTGGCGATCAGCATTCTTTGTGCCTTGATCCTGATTTTTTTGTTGCTGCCGGCCAGCGGCAAGCGGCACGGCGAGGACACCGAAGCCGAAGGACGATTCCGGCGCGTGCCCTGGTACGATTGGGTGCTGATTGCCTCCAGCGCCATCAGCACGGGATTCGTGATCGTCTTTAACGACGCATTCATGGAGTACGGCGAGTACGGCTTTCTTGATACCCCGGGCGTCGTGCTGGCGCTGATGCTGGCGATCCCGGTCCTGGAGGCGGTCCGCCGCACCACCGGTTGGGCGCTGCCGATCATCATCTTGACGATCGTCGCGATGACGGTGTTCCAGCAATATTTGCCGGGCCTGTTGTATGGACTTGGATTTCCGATCGGCAATCTATTGTATAGCGCCTATGTCGGCGATGCCGGGATCTTTGGCCTCCCGCTTGGCATCGCCGCCAACATCGTCATCGTGTTTTTGATCTTCGGCGCGCTGATGGAGCGGGTCGGGGCCAGTCGCTGGTTCATGGACATGGCGCTGGCGCTGACCGGCAGTTCGCGCGGTGGACCGGCGAAGGCTGCCGTCGTGGCCTCTGCCATGTTTGGCTCGATCTCTGGCTCGCCGTCGGGCAACTCCGCCACCACCGGTGTGTTCACCATTCCGATGATGAAGCGCGTGGGCTACACGCCGGCCTTCGCCGCCGCGGTCGAAGCCGTGGCGTCGACCGGCGGTATCATCCTTCCGCCGGTGATGGGCGCCATTGCCTTCATCATGGCGGAGTGGATCAATACCACCTACACGGCGATCGTGATCGCCGCTGCGGTGCCCGCATCCCTTTATTTCCTGATCGTCTTCGTGTCCGTCGATCTGCAGGCCCGCAAGCAGGGCATCAAAGCGTTGCCGCGCGAGGAGATCCCGCGATTTTGGCCGATTTTCATCGGCGGTTGGCACTATCTGATCCCGATCGGCGTGCTCATCTATTTTCTCGTGATCAAGACCTACCCGCCTGGCATTGCCGGCATCTACACCTGTGTGTCGGTGTTGCTGGTCAGCTGCCTGGCCGGGCGCGACAACTGGCTCACGCCGATCCGTCTGGTGCAAGCCTTCGACGAAGGGGTACGCCGTTGGATCACGGTCGCTTCCATCACCGCCGCCGTCGGCATCATGATCGGCGCCTTGGAATTGTCCGGCGTCGGCATCAAAGTTTCGCGCTTCATCGTCGATTTGGCCGGCGGCGATCTGTTGCTGACGCTGATCCTGGTCGGCGTGGTGAGCTTGATCGTCGGCATGGGTCTCGACGCCACGCCCGCCTACATCACGCTGGCCACGCTGATGGCGCCAGCGCTGGTTCGGCTGGGCGTGCCTGACATCGCGGCGCATTTGTTCGTGGTCTACTGGGGACTGGCCTCGTTTTTCACCCCGCCGACCTGCATCGCGGTGTTCGTGACCTCCAGCATCGCTAATTCGAAAGTCTGGCCGACCGGCTGGGAATCGGTCCGGCTCGGCATGGCGGCGTTTTTGATCCCGTTCGCGTTCGTCTTCAATCCAAGTCTATTGCTGCGTGGCGACACTGCGCAGATCCTGCTGGCAACCGGCACAGCCTTGGTCGGCGCAATCCTGTTGGCCGCCGGCGCGCGCGGCTATCTGGTTGGTATACTGAATGTCATACAGCGCCTGATTCTGCTCGGCGCCGGGATGTTGTTCATCGCACCTGGCTACCGGCTGCCGTTGATCGGCCTAGCTGCAGCGCTGATCGCCTTGGCACCGAACCTGCTAAGAGCGCGCGCGGCCCGAGCATGATCGCCCTTAAGGTATAGAGCAACTTTCCGCCTTAAATCGGAACCGGCTTTGCGGTTCCGATTTAAGGCGCAATGGTCTAGATGCGATTGATGGCACGACGGATCGCCTTCTTGTTGCTGGCTTCATGATGCGGGTGCGCAATCCCGACATCAGCGGCGTTCCAGATCAGCTACACGTCAGGCGCGGCAATCACATCAAGCCCGCGCGACACCCCACGAAGCTTTATCGACTCGACCGATGAACTCCACAGATTGACTCAGCAAAACAACAGTATTGATCGCGCGGATGCGCAGGTGGGTGAACTGACGCTGCGCATTCTGGATTGCCTCGATAAACCTGAATTTCCGGCATATCTGCGAACGGAGCGTGCCGCGGAAGTCGGCGTTGCCATCATGGAAATTCTGGACCGGATCACGATGCCACCGTGGGACGAGGTTCCTGATACGGCCTGAATTGAAGCCAAGGGTGGGCCATCAAACCTGCCCAAATGGCGCATTCCAAAAACACCGATCGTTATCGCCCGCAAGCGGTTTGTCGACGATATCGGCATCAGAACAACCAAGCCTCGCCTGCTGGACGGTCGGTTGCTGGCGGTAGCCAATGCGGGCTGGCCAGTCAATTGGTGGAAAACCTTTCCCACAACGGATCCATCAGGCGCGTCGCGGACATTCAATTGCCGCTCGACACGCCAAGCGAAAACGTCAACCGAGCCATCGAGATTATCAGCAGACAATTAGCTCAACATGAGAATATGAGCCCCAAACCACCACCGAGGATATTTCTGAATGAGTTCTTAGAGCGGGCCTATCGGATCGCGTACGTGTCTTGGCATTGCCAACAAATCGCGGGCAGGAACCACAGCGGACTTTCGAACTGCTCTACTGGAACGACAAAACATTCAACAATGGATTGAAATTCAATGTCTTGCGTGATTTCGAGCACGAGCATATTTCGATGGTGCTCGTAGGGCAGGAAGAAGACTGGTGAGGTGGCGCTAACCCTGAGCGTCAATCCAGTCAATTGTCGACCGGTGCAGCTGACAGCGCGCGCATCGTTTATGGCGGACGCGTTTCATCAGCTTGCTGCTGCCTTTCGGGCACGCGTTGCGATAGCGCTTGATGACCCGTGTCATCCAATCATAGACGTCACGCAGGCTCATGTGTCACCGTGCTCCAATCATTGCAATCGGATGTCGAAATCCGGAAGATCGTCTAAGACGATCGCGATATCTCGCTTGAGAATGGACCGCAGCTGATGCGCAGCGCTGAGCCGGCGTGTTTCAGTGGGGCGACCCAAATGGTAAACCGACAATATCGCGTTGGTCAGCGCGAGCCGGCGATCGGCGGGCAGACGTGCGGCCATCAATCCAGCGACGAAAATCGGGCTGGGAACGGTCGGCATGCTCCAGTTGAACATCTCGAAATCGGGCAACGAGCACTGTTCCAGTCCGAACCAGTGCAAAGTCCGCCACGTATCGCCCACTTCGACGTCCAGCAAGCCCTCCTTGCTGTCATCATCGGCAGTGGAGATGTGAAAGCGATCATGCCGAGACTGTTGCACCAGCCCCGGCTGTGGTCGGAACGGGCAATGGCGCCATTCTCCCAGACCCGGCGTCTACGACAGAAGCGCCCTGTGGCAGATCGACCGATCGCAGCACGTGGGCACGAGGACGCGGCCCGGCCTCAGGCAGCACAACCCGCGCGGACAAAGCGCGCACCGGGAAACCAAGCCGATCCAATGCCGTCGAGATCAGCACATGATGTTGATAACTGTAGCCGCCGCCCGCCGATCAGATTTCCGGCGAGGGCCGTCGACTCGAGCAACGGGACACGGCCTAGCCACGGGTCGAAATTTTAAACGCTATGGTGAGCATGTCGCTCAGTGAGGGTGTTGAGCGTCGCAAGCGTCGGTTCTTGCGGATCCGTGTATCCAATGTGCGAAACATTGATCTCGGGATCCACTGGCATCACGCGATCCCAAAACGCAAGTCTAAAGCATGCCAAAACGCTGCTGCTTCGACGGAGATCGGTCGGTCGCGGCTGTTGCGCAGGTCCGCCTCCAAGTCGGCTGCTGCCCAATTTGGCCGATCGGCAAAGGCTCTGCAACCGCGTCGTGTTGCCGTCACCTCCCTCAGACTTGCCGATCACCCAGCCCTTTCAATGAGCCGCATCACCTTGAGCGTGCGCCACCATCAAAACCGAAACTCACCCACAGTGGCTGCATGGTGACAGAATTGGTTCGCCACCCTTGATAGATAGAACGCGTGTGGGTGCGTCGATCGTTATCACGGTCATCCAAGTAGCGTGGGAGTTTGTAAAGCGGGGTTGTGATGGCGTACGCGTTTGAAGTGGGGCTCGGCCGCCCGCGGTACGGCAGTGTTTGCGGACGGCGACCGAGATGCGTAATTCTCGCATTCAGCATTTTGACTATCTGGCTGACGGCTGCGCCAGTGGTTCACGCGGAGTGCCCGGGCACGGTAACGGCGGCCGAGTCGCCGGTTGGCCCGCAACCCCAGCTCGCGAATGGCGATAGCTGCACTGTGGACGAGGGCGGGACCATCAACAATATCGGTGGGATCGGCATCGACGCTCCTGCCAATAACAACACGATCACCAACAGCGGCAGCATCAACACGATCGGAGCGGGTGCAATCGGCATCCGGGTGAATAACAACAATACAATCACCAATCGGGGCGGCATCGACACGACCGGAGCGGGCGCCTTTGGTCTCCAGGCAAACAACGGCAACACGATCTTCAACGGCGGCAACATCAACACGATCGGAGCGGGTGCAATCGGCATCCAGGTGAATAACAACAATACAATCACCAATCGGGGCGGCATCGACACGACCGGAGCGGGCGCCTTTGGTATCCAGGCAAACAACGACAACACGATCGTCAACAGCGGACGGATCAGTGCCATTGGTGCGGACTCATTCGCCATCGACTTTGGCGGTGGAACAAATCAACTGGTTTTGTTACCCGGATCGCTGCTGATCGGCCGGATCAGTCTCGGCGACAATTTTGATACGGTGACCTTCCATAATCGCGTGTCCTCGGTGCTCACCTTTGTTGACGATGGCAACGGCGTGCCGGAGGCAATCAACACCAATGGCTTGCCATTTGCCGTCAATGGCACGACGGTAGCTGTGCTCGATCCAAGCGCGTTTAATCAGCACGACGAGATGCTGTCCGACCTGACCAGCGGCATCTTCAATTCGGTCCACGCTCGATTGGCCGGATTTTCAGGTCCCGTTGCGCCGCAACGCATCGACGAGGATTTTGCCGCGCCGGCGGCTCGGCCGCAGACCGCCATATGGGCGCATGCCTTCGGCGGCCGCCGCGATCAGGACGATATGGGTCGCACCAATGGAGCGGACCATGGGTTGGTCGGCGGAATTGCCGGCCTGGACACGGCCATTCTCCCATCGCTGCGAGTTGGTCTATTCGGTGGCGGTGCTCGGCAAGTTATGGACGTGAGCTTTCACAGCCAGAAGGTCGACGCGGAGAGTTATTTTGGTGGACTTTACGCCAGCTATCGCACCGGCGTGTGGTTTGCGGATGTGATCTTGAGCGGCGGTCAAAGCGATCACGACAGCAAGCGCAACGTGTTCTACAATCTGGCACCCGGCGGCGTGCAGCTCGCCACGGCCACCTATTCTGGTACGTTCATCTCACCGGAAGTAGCGGTCGGCGCAATGTTTCCGTCGGGCTCCGTCGGCATACAAGTTGAACCGAGCGCACGCCTGCGCTATGCCCACCTATCGCTTGACGGCTATGCCGAAACCGGTGCCGTCGATGGGCTATCGGTTCGAGGACGCGACGTATCGCTGTGGCAGGGACGGCTGCAAATCGCGCTGCCGATGACGGGCAAATTGGCGGTCGGTGGAACGGTTCGGTTCGCGCCGCGCATCGGCGTCGAGGGAAGGACCTCTGACAGCGATAATGTGTCAGCGGTGTTGATCGGACAGGCGATCTCGTTCAACCCGGGTGGCAAGAATGACGAGCTTACCGGCTTTTTGGGCGCCACCGCCAGTTTCGATACGTCAATGGGTCTGGGGTTGTTGCTCGATGGAGAGATCCACGGCAGCGACGACGGATTTGCCCGCGCCGAAGGTCGTGCCGGCGTTAAGATCGCCTTTTAGCTAGAGCAACCTGCCTTTAATCGGAATCGGAACGATCCCGATTAAAGGCGCAAAGATGATCGCCCCTAAAAAAGATGATCGCCCCTAAAGTGGCGGGCAACCTGCTTTTCATCGGGATCGTTCCGATTCAGACAAAAAGCAGGTTGCTCTAGGTCCGCTTCAGCGTCGGATGGGACGTCAACCCACATCTCGTCCGGGGCGCTCGGCCGCGTTCAAGGTCAACGCCTTTCCCCCCCAAGGCACTTGACCGACACCTCGCCTTGGGCCGTTTCCAACCGCCGACGTTGATCTGCTGCACGGTGAGCTACTTAACGGGTTCAAACTCGCCCGGCCGCCAGGTCTTATCGAACCAGGCCTGCATGGGGCCATAGAGCCGAAGAATCGCAAACCATCCTTTACTGGGAACGGTTTGGACCCAATTGTGTTCCCGCCCGTTCGGCGCTTTGGGGCCAAAGTAGAGGTCGACCGAACCGTCCGCATTGACCAGCAGGTCGTCGCGTTTGTTATTCTTACTGGGAAACGGTTGGTCGGTCTGAAGCTCGGACCGCGTTTGCGGGTCGTAAGCCACCACCGACCAGAAGTCTTTGGCTGGTACGTTTTTTGGAATGTTCAGCTTGTAGGTCCGATCACCTTGGAGAAACTCACCGTTTGCATCGGTGACATTCACCGCATATTGGGACCCCTTGCCGATGGTCTTCAAGACCATCGCCGGCGTATTGACCGTAGCCATATAGAAGAACATTGTCCGCGCATCCTGATAACGACCGCGGTTGCCTTTGTCGGGTAGCCACTGCCAGCTGCCGCCAAGGAAAGCCGTGTACCAGCCGCTGTTCTTGTAGAGGTAGGCGCTGGGATCACGGGGCTTCAGCCAGAGCGAGCGAGCTGTCGCGTTTCCCACGGCGACCGCCTCGTTGAGCAGCTTCTTCATCCGCATATTCGGTGCAAATGGCTTTCCTTTTTCGATGCCGATAGCCGACGCGAGCCCGCGTAGTTCGGGGTCGAACGTTGAAATCGGTTCGCGATCGATGACCGCGTGCAGTTCGTTATAGAATTCAAATGTGTTGGCGTGGATCGTATTAAAGATTTTTTTCGAAGCGCTTACGAATTCCATCTTCGGCTGATCGTCCTTTTGGGTGAGCGGATAGATCTTCAAACCCTGCTTGTAGGTCCTGACCGCCATGTCGGTTTTCCTGTCAACCAAGAAGCCGCGAGCGATAAACCAATTGATATAGCTCGTTGACTTGGAGACGAAGTAGGTCTCCCCCTCCACTGCCGCTCGATAGCCGCCCACAGGTGGATGGAGCGGCCCTTGGTAATCTGGGGGAAGAATAAGGTACTTGCCGCCTTCTCCCTGGTCCGGGCCGGGAACGCCCATGTCGGTTACGAATCGAAAATAGGCGTCGTTGACTGTGGAGGGTCCTTGTCCTTTAGGAATCTCGATCACGACCGCACCGTCACGCTTGAGGTTCAAGATGGCCATCGCATAAACGGTGTCGGTGTTGCCGGTCAGAAACAACGGGTTGGAGTCCATAAGCTCGTCGAAAACCGCCACCTTGTGTGCAGCATCAAGGCCGATCTTCAGCGAACCGCGCCGGATGCTTTCAATCGACGTCGCCGGTATAAAGTTGAGGAACACCTCGACGCCTCGCAAAAAGTCCAGTGTGTCGAACACCAGCTTGCTCGTCGCCGGGGTCGGCCGACCGTCTGAAAATTTCAAAGTGCCCAGTCGGGTTTCGACGACGTCCGGCGTCATAATTTCCCGGGGGATCGGCGTGTTATAGCCTCGCGGGACCTTCTCCGAACCGGTCTCAGCGAGCACCAAAACCGGCAGGCTGATGACGGACGAGGCGTATAGGACTGTTTGCAGAAGCCAGTATTTTTGCATCGGGAGCACCTCCTTGGGGATCGGCCCAGCTAACGCTCATAAACTTTTGGACTTGAGAAGCGAGAGCGGTCCGTGACCAGGTCGAAAGCGGGAGCTGGCATACATCGACGGCGGATAGACGCTGCGTGGTGTCCGCAGTGCGCATGCGGGTCGCATACGGCAACGGCAGCTCGCCCGACCATGTCAAACGCCTTCGTCCCAGCGGGCCTTCTCCTTGTCGGCGATCGGGCAGTCTCACCCACCGGTAGCGAAGCCGGGGTAGCAGGTCATGCCGCCGTCGACGAAGATCGTAACGCCATTGATATAGTCAGCCATGTCGGACGCCAGAAACACCGCCACATTGGCGATATCCTCAGGCTCGCCGATCCTTTGGTAAGGAACCAGTTTCATGAGGTCAGCATAAGCTTCCGGCGTATCCCAGGCGGATGTATTGATAGGTGTACGAATCGCCCCCGGCCCGATCGCGTTAACGCGAATGCGGTGCGGCGCCAGTTCTTGTGCAAGGCTTTTCATCATCATGTGAATGCCGCCTTTGGAGGAAGCGTAATTGACATGGCCGCTCCATGGAATGATTTCGTGTACCGAACTCATGCAGATGATCTTGCCGGCGGCGACGGAAACATCCTTGCGCACGCCGCGACGCAAGAACTCCTTGGCTGCCTCGCGAATGCACAGGAACTGTCCGGTCAAATTGACATTGATGACCGTATTCCATTGCTCCAGGGACATCTGGACCACCGATGAATCCCGCTGCAATCCCGCATTCGCCACCAAAATATCGAGGGTGCCGAAGGCGGCGATCGCCTGAGTGAACATGCGCTCAACCTCGGCCTCTTTCGACACGTCGGCTTTTATCGCCAGCCCCTTGCCGCCTTCCGCTTCGATCGCCTCGACGACCTTTTGCGCCGCCTCTTCGTTGACGACATAATTGACAATGATATCGGCGCCCGCGCGCGCCAGGCCAATCGCGACGGCCTCTCCGATGCCGGAGTTTGCTCCGGTGACCAACGCCTTCTGTCCAGTCAAAAGCTTTGGGCATGCGACATAATTCGGCAGATCGTGATTGAATGGTGAAGCTTTCGTTTCGGTCATGGTCGTCTCCTTGCTGTGCTGAGACTGCGGGCTATTACGGCATTAGCCCAAGCCGTGGGAGTGTTGGTATTTGAAACAATTGACTTGTGGCAAAGGATCGGTAGTTGCGGCGTTCGCGGAATTCAATGGTTTCGAGATATTATCCGGCAATCGATGACAATGCATCTTGATCATCAGCTTTCGCTGCCGTGGTCAGGCATTTATCTAGCGCTTGCTGGCCATTGGATAGTGGCTAGTATGGGTCCTCTGCCGCTTGCGGCATTCATTCGCACAGGTGTTGGCCATTATCTCACGTTATTTGCCACGGCGTGCGGAGCCACGGCTGCCTTGCCGACTGCCACGCGAAGGGTTGCGGCGTTGCGCCCGCTTTCGACAACCGAGTGGGCCAGACAGGTAGGACGATCACACGGCGTACCGGGTATTAGAAGGTGTGACTACCATGAGCTACCAATCAATCAGCAACTATGGCATTATCGGCGATATGCGGAGCGCGGCTCTGGTCAGCGTCACGGGCTCGATCGATTGGCTCTGCATGCCACGGTTCGATTCGCCCAGCGTCTTCGCGGCAATTCTTGACGATGCGAAAGGCGGCTTTTTCCAAATCTGTCCGGCTGAAATTGAGGCGAGCAGCTACAAGCAATTCTACTGGCCAGACACCAACGTACTGGTCACCCGCTTCCTCCAGGAAGGGTCGGCTGCGGAACTCGTCGATTTCATGCCCGTCGGCGAGGCTTCCGCATTCGCTACGTTTCGGCGCCAGCTGATTCGCCGGGTCACGGCCGTGCGTGGTCAGATTAGGCTACGCATGGTGTGCCGGCCGGCCTTCAACTACGCCCGTGACGCTCACACCATGGCGCTGACCGGCGACGGCGCGGAATTTCGGTCGTCCAATGCCGACCTGGGCCTGGCGACATCGGTTCCTTTGCGGATCGAGAACAACGGAGTTGTCGCCGATTTCACCTTGGCTCCCGGTGAGTCAGCCGTTTTCACCCTGCGCGAACTAGCTCGGAGCGAGGCGTGCGGCCCCTTCCTATCGGAGCAGGATACCGAGGCGGCGTTTCGCGAAACGGTCACCTATTGGCGCAACTGGTTGTCCAACAACACTTACAGGGGCCGCTGGCGGGAAATTGTTGACCGCTCGGCGCTGGCGCTCAAGCTGCTGACCTACGAACCGACAGGTGCGATCGTTGCCGCGCCGACCTGCAGTTTGCCGGAGGGTATCGGTGGCGAGCGCAATTGGGATTATCGATATACCTGGCTCAGGGATTCGGCGTTTACGGTCTTTTCGCTGCTCCGTCTCGGCTTTACCAAAGAGGCGGAAGATTTCGTCAAGTTCATCGCCGGATTATGCGCGCAGCCGAACCCCGACGGCTCGTTGCAGATCATGTACGGGATCGACGGTCGCAGGGACCTGACGGAGGAGGTTCTCGACCATCTCGACGGCTACAAGGGATCGCGCCCTGTACGCATCGGCAACGGCGCTTACAATCAGCTGCAGCTGGACATCTATGGCGAACTGTTGGACGCCATGTATCTGTTCAATAAGTACGTGCACCCATTGGTCCATGAAAACTGGCTCACCGTCAACCGTCTCGTCGACTGGGTCTGTGACAACTGGCAGCGCAAGGATGAAGGGATTTGGGAGGTTCGTGGCGGCCGACAGGATTTCGTTTATTCAAAGCTGATGTGCTGGGTAGCCATTGATAGAGCCCTGAGGATTGCCAATAAGCGGTCTTTTCCGGCTGATCGGGCGCGCTGGACCCGCGTGCGCGATGCGATATATCGGGACATCATGGAAAAGGGTTGGAACGAAAAAATCGGTGCCTTTGTTCAGCATTATGGAAGCGACACCCTGGACGCCGCGAACCTGCGGTTGATCCTCACCTTATTCCTTTCGCCTGCTGATCCCAGAACGACCCGATTGTTAGACGCGGTCCTGCAGCCACCGGCAAAAGGTGGACTGGTCTCAAACAGCCTAGTCTATCGCTACAACGTGCGAAAGACAGTGGACGGGCTACACGGCGAAGAGGGAACATTCAACATTTGCACGTTCTGGCTGGTCGACGCCCTGGCTCACGCCGGACGCTTCGACCGACGGCGTGTGGACGAGGCCCGACTGATCTTTGAGCGCATGCTCGGCTTTGCCAACCATCTCGGTCTTTACGCCGAGGAGACCGGACCGAGTGGCGACGGGCTGGGCAACTTTCCGCAGGCCTTTACCCATCTGTCGTTGATCAGCGCGGCAATGAACCTTGATCGGCTACTCGGCGAAGGGAACGGATAGTGGCCTGGTGATGGGTCGCCTGCGGCTGCCCGAGCGCGATCAGCGTGATGGTGTGCCCCGACCAGGCGAAAGCATCGCTAGATCATCGTGCGTTCGTGCTTCGTGATTTTCCCGTCGATGATCGGCTCCACATCAATTCCAGAAAGGTTTAAATATTTCTCGTTGGTGTGTAGCCAAAGTGGCTGCCGGCGTGCGTTCCCGCCCCATCCGTTTCAATACGCATTTTTTCCATGTTGGGTGACGTCATCAACCAAGATCTGCCAATCTGCAGACGCTGCCGCCTGCTGCTTGAACAGCTATTTGACTGCATCGACACCGGTCTCCACCACATGCTGCAATGTGATTGACGTATCCCGGCACGCACAGTTCCTCAGTTGTGCGCGCGTCGAGGCTGGTCGCCTGTACGATCGGGATTATGGTTCTGTCGTGGCCGTTGTTCTGGTTCATGCTTCACCAATATGTCACGCTCGTGTTGATCGGCTGGCTCGGTTTTGCGGTTGCTTTTGGCTGGATCTATGCCGCCAATTCGGCGACCATGGCCGATATTCTATCGCATCGTGACTGAATCACCGTGCTGTCGATCGGCTACGATCTCACCCTGTCGGTGTTCGACGCTACCGCGCCGTTGGTCGCGACATGTCGGCTGGAGCGGACAGCGGACGACTTGGCCCGGTCTGCTACCTGATGGCGCTGAGGACTTGAGACACTCAGCCGTGCTGCGTGCCGAGCGTCTCGCCGATGTCGCCGATGCGTCGGTCGATCTTGTGTTTTCGCATTACGCGCTTCACTGGGTTTTGGACAAGTCGACCATGCTTGACGAGGTGCAGCGCGTGTTGCGCCCCGGCGGCCGATTTGTTGCCGAATGTCTCGGTAAGCCGATCGAATTTCTGGAGCATCTCTTCGCACTCATGCCGCTCGGTCAACAGTCACTACAAAGGAACGACTATCGCTCGGATGCGCAATGGCGCGCCATGCTCGAAACGCGACCATTCAACATCATCGATTTCAGTTGGTCGGCCATAACCCTAAGGTTTGCAGATATCGCTGCACTGTTTTCGTGGTTGGAAGGGACGTCGCATGGTGATTTCCGGCGCGACTTGCTGCCGGTCAATCGATTGCAACATATCGGTCGACAGTATCCCGATGTTGTCAATATCGGTGGATCTGCCCTGCGTATGATGCTGCGTCGCATGCCGGCGCCGGAAGCGACCTAAGGATGATTGACGTCGCCCTATGACAGTATCATGACGAATTAAAGTGGCTATCAACATCGTTGCGGAGAACCATCCGCCATCACATCGGCGATGGATCCTCGTTGGTGCAAAAATTGACGGCAATTCGGCTTGTCAATCCCATCAGAATATGGCTCATTGACAGCGTCCTCGAAATTGAAACGTATCAGTGATGGTCGAATATTCGAGATATGTCGCCGCGGTGGTGGCTTTGGCTGTGGCTTTTCTTTCCCCGTGGAACGCCGTAAACAGGCCGGCGCTCGCGTCTGAGATCGGGGCCTTGGGCAAGCAAGGTCTGTCCAATGTCGAGGTGACCTCGATCAAGCAGACGATCGTTGCTTGGACGGATGCACTGATCAATGGTGACCTTGAATTGTGGAACAGCTACTGGGCGCCAGGCAGCGTGCTGATGCCGCCTGGCCTCGGACGCATTACCGGTGCGGCAATGCGCAATTCGCTAGCCCGCACACCGCCCTATGATAACATTGCAAGTGCGACATTCTCCGATTGGGACGTGGTCGGCCGCGAAGATCTCGCCGTGGTGGCCAATAATATTACCATTCAGCCAAAGTCTGGTGGACCGCCCAACGTCTCCAAGCAACTCATTATCATGCGCCGGCATGGAACGAACAAATGGTTGGTTCAGGCCGTGATGTTCAACGCGCTGAATTGAGCCGGCCATCTGCGATTATTGCCGGCCTCACCGGTCGAGAAACCCGGCAGGCGGCTGCCAATGATTGATGAACAGCAATTTTTCGGCAGGAGTTAAAGACGTGAGAGCTTTTCTTTATCTGGCCGCCGCCAGCCTCGTTTTTGGCTTAGCACCTCAGACGCTCGGGCAAGACAAGCCGAACTTCGTCATGATCATGGGGGATGATATCGGCTGGTACAACATCGGTGCCTACCATCGCGGCATCATGGCAAGCCGTACGCCAAACATCGACAAGATAGCCGCCGAAGGCGCTCTATTCACCGACTACTATGCTGAGGCCAGCTGCACGGCCGGGCGCGCCAACTTCATCACGGGCCAATTACCCATTCGCACCGGTCTGACAACGGTTGGTCAGGCCGGGCAGGACATCGGCATGCCAGCCGAGTCGCCAACCATCGCGGCCGCGCTCAAGACGCTCGGCTATGCGACCGGCCAATTCGGAAAAAACCACCTCGGCGATCTCAACAAATATCTGCCGTGCGTCCATGGATTTGATGAGTATTTCGGCTGGCTCTATCACCTCGATGCGATGGAGGACCCATTTAATCGGACCTATCCTCCCGAGTTAAGGCGTAGCATCGGCCCGCGCAATCTGGTCTCGTGCAAGGCCACTGCCAAAGAAGACACAACACGCGATCCGCGGTGGGGCGTTGTCGGCAAACAGGAGGTGGTCGACGAGGGACCGCTACCGCCCCGACCCATGGCTGGCATCAAGTACGACATGGAGACGATCGACGATGAGGTCACCAAACGCAGCCTTGACTTCATCGATCGCGCCCACGGTGAGGGCAAACCGTTCTTCTTATGGGTGAACCCGTCCCGGATGCACGTCTTTACACATTTGTCGGAGAAATACCTCAACAAGATCACGCCGGCGAACAATTGGACCATCTCAGAAGCGGGCATGGCCCAGTTTGACGACGTCGTCGGAGCCGTAATGGCAAAGCTCGACCAACTCGGCATTGCCGAGAATACGATTATCGCAGTCACCAGCGACAATGGGGCAGAGTACTTCTCTTGGCCCGACGGCGGTGTCACGCCGTTCGCTGGAACCAAGGGAATGACCACCGAAGGTGGCTTCCGCGTGCCTTTGGTTGTTCGCTGGCCCAACAGGATCGAGCCCGGTCGGGTGATCAACGCTGTCGTATCCGGCCTCGATTGGTTCCCGACTTATGTGGCGGCGGCTGGCGGATCAGCCGACATCGCCAACGACCTCCGGCAAGGCACGAAGCTCAACGGCAAAGACTATAAGGTTCATCTCGACGGATATAACCAACTCGACCTGCTTACCGGGCGCGGTCGGTCGAAGCGCAAGGAACTCTGGTACTTCGCTGAGGCTAACATTGGCGCAGCCCGTATCGGCGACTTCAAATATACATTCTTAAACCAACCGGATGGATGGTTTGGAGCCAAGCAGAACGTCAACTGGCCGATCCTGACCAACCTTCGCGCCGATCCGTTCGAGCGCTGTAACAACTTCGCCAACTGCCCACCGGCCATGCTGGACTTTTTCGGGCATGAATTCTGGAGGTTCACGTTCGTGCAACAGGAGGTGGCGAAGCTCGCCAAGACCTTTGTCGACTTCCCGCCGCAGCAGGATCCAGCTTCGTTCAACCTCGACCAGGTCAAGCAGAAGATCCGGCAGCTGCAAGAGAAAATGAAGAGCGGTAATCCCCAACGGTAGCTTCTGACCCTCGGGTTGGTTGCCGTAAGGCGGTATCGCTAACAACAACCGGCGCAATTTCGGCGACGGTCAGCGTTTTGAATTGGCGTCGATCGATCCGGTGGTTGCCGGCACCGGGATTCCCATCTTTAGAATTTTTGTGTGCGTCTCTCGCGCCGCCTTTATGGCAACTATGGCAGCAAACAGTGACGCTGGTTGTTTTCGGTTGCGCCAACCGCTTGCGGGCCGGTTGCTGATCGAGACCCCCTTTTAAGAGGAGCTTGGTCGAACCACCGCTGCTGTCGAGCGGTGTTTCTGGCAGCAAGCTCCCCATTGCGGAACGGTCATCCGCCTGCACTGTTGGGGTCAATTCGGGTCCACACGACCAGCTTGGGTGTCACAGCGGTGCGATCGCGTTGGACAAGCTTACCGGGCTGGCCTATGAACGACGATTACGCGTGAGATGCGGGATGTCTGGCGGCCAGCGGTGAGATCGGCAGCATGGCACGGGCGGAAATTGGTGGACGTGCGCTTGATTGGCTGATTGACCGCAACGGCTTTTCACCGGCGCGCAGTTCGGCGCATTTGCCTGCCCCGCACGCCGGCACGGCTTATTGATGGATTGAATGGCGATGGGCATTTTGCATGATATGGGACGGGCGGCGGCCATTGTGCTCGGCGTTGCCGCCATCGGAGCCAGCTATTTCCTCGGCTATCATGACGGTCGCACCGGCGCCCCCTTAAGTTTGTTGAGCGAAACCAGCTCTGCGCAAGCGCAGGCGGTGGACCGCTCTGTCCCGTGGTCACCGACCAAACCGTATCCGGCACAGACGGTTTATTATCCCGGCACGGAGACCCTTGCGCCAGACGAGATGCGAGTCATCGCCTGCGGCACGGGCATGCCGCAGCCACGGTTGAAGCAAGCGGCGGCGTGTTTTCTCGTCGAACTCGGCAATGGCGACAAGTTCATCTTCGACATGGGTGAAGGTTCCTTTGAACGCATCATGGCGCTCGGCATTCCTCTGGATCAGCTGGACAAGGTGTTTCTCGGCCATCTTCACTTGGACCATGCCGGGGACTTTCCGGCGTTCTATTTCACCGGGCCGGTCAACAATCGGCTGAAGCCGCTGCGGGTGTGGGGGGTGAGCGGGGTCAAGCCGGAATGGGGCACCAAGTCGTGGATCGACCACCTGAAAAAGGCTTGGGCTTGGGAGGCCGCCTCCCGAGGCAGCGCTGTCGATCCGCGCGGTTTGCAGTTGGAGGTCAACGAGTTCGATTGGACCGCGGTCAACAACGTCATCTACAATGAGAATGGGGTAACCGTACGCACCATTCCTGCCATCCACCTGGATCAATCGGTCAGCTTCATATTGCAATGGAATGGCCTTAAGTTCGCGTTTTCGAGTGATACGCTGCCCAACAAGTGGTGGTTGGATCATACCAAGGGTGCCGATCTTTCAATCCACGAATGTTTTATTCCGCCCCAATTCATGGTCGAGCGCTACGGCATGACTCCAGCCGAAGCCGTTTACGTTGGCACCCAGGGACATACGGCGGCGCAGGCCTTCGGCAAGATCATGGCGTTGACCGGACCCCGGCGCGCCGTCTGCTACCACTTTCAAAACGATCATGACACCGCCCCCGTGGTCGAAGCCGAAATCCGCAAAACCTACGATGGCCCGCTCGATTTGGCCCAAGATTTCATGGTTTGGAACGTGACCAAGGGCAGCATTCGAACCCGCATGGCGGTGCCCAATCACGAATCCTATCCAGCGCCCCCTCAGCGCGAGAAGCAACCGGCCAAGGCACAGGAAGGTTATCGCATGACCGACTTCAGTTTCTCCGGCGTCGAACCGGAGTCGGCCAAAGTCACCAACCAACTGATTGAGGACTTCAACAAGAAGCTCGGTACCAGCATCGAGCCTGCCGTCACCAAGCTACCATGAGCCAGATGTTGGGTGAGCAATGTTGGAATGTGGCGAACAAGCCGGATGATGCGCACCGCCGACGAACGGTCGACACACAATTGATGTTGGCCATCGCAAGCGGGACGATGTGGCTGACAAGAGATGCTTACCCCGTGCGATCGAGCAATTTGTCTTTATCGCGACGCTCATAATCCAAATGTCTAATAGTGACTTGCGGGCCGTTGTAGTCCATGAACCAAGGCAGACGGGAGCTTACCCACTCTGCTTGATGCCTTTCAGTACAACTCACCGCACGTTGGCATGAGGTGAACCGAATGTTCCGAATTGGTTGGATTATTTTAGGCTCGGCGCTGCCGATGCTGGCGCTCAACGGCGCAGCCCGCGCGCAAGAGGCGGGTCAGATCGTCCACGATGCCGAGTTCTACATCGCACGGGCGCAGAACGGTGAAAAATGGGCGCGAGAGGACAACGCCCTCAATGAAAAAATCGAACAGCTGCGAAAAAAGCATGGTAGGCCGCCCAACTTTATTCACATCATGTGGGACGATACGGCGTTTGGTGACGTCGGCATTGCTGCGATCCAGAAGGTGCGTGGGCTGGATACGCCGAACATCAACGCGCTCGCGGCCGAGGGCATGCTGTTCACGCGCATGTACACCGAGGTGGGATGCACGCCCAGTCGCGCAGCGTCGGCGACCGGCAGGCTGGCAATCCGCAGCGGCATGTACAATATCGGTATGCTGCTCGAGAGCCACGGGATCGGCGCCGAGGAGGTAACCATTGCTGAGGTGCTTTCCCAGGTCGGTTACGCCACCGCGTTCCATGGCAAATGGCATCTGGGCGACATCGAGGAAAGCTACCCCCACAACCAGGGCTTCGACGAGGCGTTCTTCACGGGCTACAATCAAATCTTATCGCTCAATACCAGGGTCGCCGAGGGCGCCAACGCCTCAATCGGTTTGTATGAGGACATGTTGCCGCCGGACCCCTACAAGCTCGATGACACGTTCGTCACGAAAGGTTGGGTCCAAATCGCTGAGGGAAAAAAGGGGGAAAAGGCGCGCCAGTGGGGCGACAACTCGCACGAGAATTACTTGAAGATCGACCCGGAAGCTCAGCGGCGTACAATTGAGTTCATCGAGCGCAATGCCAAGGCGGGAAAGCCATTTTATGTCGCCAACTGGCCCAATCTAACGAGTTTCATACCAAACCCTGAAAAGTGCTCGCTGTCGCGCAGCATTCTGCAGGACGGGCTCCAATGCAACATCGATCCTTTCATTGGCAAGCTGATGGCCAAACTCAAGGAATTGGGAATTGCAGAGAATACGTTGGTGATCGCGATGGCTGATAACGGTCCGATGACCCACAACCCGCCTCCAGGTCTCGGGATGGCCGAAACGATCTTTCGCGGGGGTAAAGGCGATTTTCTGGAGGGCGGCGTGCGGGTTCCCGCGATGGCCTGGTGGCCCGGCGTGATCAAACCAGGCCAGTTGGTCGGCGACATGATTCACGAAACGGATCTGTTCACCACATTCGCGCGGCTTGCAGGAGCTTTGCAACACGTTCCCACCGACCGCGTTATCGATGGGATCGACCAGACCGCATTGTTGATGAATGGCGACACCCATAGCCGCCGCGATCATGTTTTCATCTACGCCGGTCCCAACCTTGGGGCCACCGTCAAGGGCAACTATAAGCGGCATTGGATATCACCTGATCCGGTCGGCGAGGCCAGCGGCATTCCGGCCGCGTTTTACTTCCTGCCGGCGGATCCGCGCGAGAAAACCCCCATGCTGGTCAACCTGATCCACCTCAAGAGCCCGTTCAATCGGATGCGGTTGCGACACGAGCTGTGGAAGAAGAAATATCCCGACTCCAAAGAAAAGTACGGCATTCCTTGGACCGGCCTGGCCAACGCCTCTCCTGAGATTAAGGCATTGGCAAAGCCGCGACTGGATCTGAAGAAGCTGCCATTTGATCCACTCGAATACGTGAACCATCTCGATCAGCTTCCGTTCGATCCCAACATGGACCCGCATGTCAGTGAGTAGCGGTGCTGTCGGACGGCAAGATGTCCCGTGCCAATGGCAGGATGCCATGCCTGGATGATTGCACCGCGTCATGCATCTCCGGCGGTTGAGGCCGTTTGTTAGCGACCGTTACGCCAGAGCCGTTGCGCCGACGTCTGAGCGTTTTTCGGGGATCAGAAATGATAAAACACTCGCGGTTGCGGCCAGACCGACCGAGACGATCCATACCCAATCATAGCGGGCAAATAGATCGAACAGATACCCGCCTGCGAACGATCCGAGCGCACCTCCCAGCGAGTGGGCAGCGAAGATCAACCCCATCGTCATTCCCATGATGTGACGACCAATGTGCGTGGCCACCAGACTGGCGACAACGGGAAAGGTCGCATAATCGAAGATGCCGAACAGCACGGCGAAGACGTAAAGCGCGGGCAGGCTGCCCGCGATCTGCATCAATAGAATGAACGTCAATGCGCGCATCAGGTAGATGCTGCCGAGCAGCACGGGCCGGGAAAAACGGTCCGAGAGATGGCCGAAACCAATCATGCCGACCAGACTAAACAACGATAACACCCCATAGGCGCCGGCGCCATCCAACGGCGCAAAGCCGCAGGCAACGGCATAGGGAATCAGGTGAATCTTGATCACGCCGACCGTGGTGAAGCCGCAAATAAAGAATCCGGCACACAGCAGCCAAAAGGTCCGGTCGCCGGCGAGCCGGCGCAGGGCGACGTGCAGACCGTCAAGCCCGAGCCCCGTCACCGCGCGCGGTCCCCGGTTGGAGTCCGTGATGACGAGCTGCAAGACTATCAACAACGCCAACATCGCGATCGCGACGGCCACGAAGGTCGGCCGCCAGCCGATCCCCATCACCAGCACACCCAACAGCGGCATCAGTGCCAGCTGGCCACCGGTCGAGCCGGACGTCGCAATGCTGGTCGCCAGGCCAATCCGTTGGTCGAAATAGCGAACCACGGTGGCGGAGACCAGAGACGGGGAGATCAGCGCAAAACCGGCGCCACCAACAACGCCGAACAGCAACACGAGCTGCCAGATCTCGCTCATGAACGAACACAGCACGAAAGCGATGGCAACGAGGGAGGCGCCGAACGCGAAGACTCCGCGGGGTCCATAGCGGTCGAGCGCGACGCCGCCGATCGGCGCAGCTATGGCCATCATCGTCATCATCGTTGCCGCTGCGCCGGAGACGGAGGCGTAGCTCCAGCCGAACTCATCGTTCCAAACCGGCATCATCAACCCGATTGAGTTGCGCGCCGTGATGGTGATGGCGAGAACGAAGAACAACGCTATGACGACGGTCCAACCCTGGCGGCTGGCCTGCGAATAGGATCGTGGCACATTCACTCCTCATCTTGGACCGGTAGCTCCAGCACCCGGGCGATCCCGCCATCAACCCATCAGCCGATATTGGAATGTGGCGAACAAACCGGAAGACGCGGGCTAGGAGCCGTTGCAGTTTATCGATCGTGGGATGACAGAACAACTATCGCGCCACCCACCGCAGCAGAGTGTCCCGCGGCCGGGTCGCATCATCGACCCGTCCAAGCCATCCTCACCCCATAAGGACCCCGCAATCCTCGTCGCTGCGGTGACGCTCGGCGCGAACCCGAGCCCCCATCCGATAGGGTCAGGTCTGGCCGAACAACACTAGCGTCCGCTTTGGCGTCCGCTTTGGCGCGCGCAAGGGCCAGTTCAGCCAGCCACCGCCAACGGTCCCGCCGACGCCATCCTTGCTGCGCTCAGCAGCGAGCCGATCCAGCCGGTTTGCGCAGAGTATGCACTTAGCCAACCGGCTTCACCACGTCCCATGTCGCCGATAGTCAAATTGTGATATTGGACCGCTGGCGTTAATCCGGACCAAGAGTATCCACCGACCAAGCCGCAAGAATTTGCGAGGGACAGCGAGCAGCATGGCAACACATCGCGATTGGAGAAACGTGGCGGTCCTCGGTACCTGTCAGATGCTGTTCAACTCCTCTCGCACGCTCATCGTCGCGACCTATCCGCTGATCGCCTACGGGTTGGCCAGCAACAAGGCCTTCGCCACGCTGCCGATCACACTGCTGATTGTGGGCACTGCCTTGTGCTCGATTCCGGCCTCCCTCTTGATGCATCGCGTGGGCCGCAGACTTGGCTTCATGGTCGGCGCCGGATTTGGCGTTGCAAGCGGTCTATCCAGCATGGCAGGTGTCCACTTCCAGGACTTCTGGTTGTTTTGCCTTGGCGGCACGCTGTTTGGCTTGTTCGCCGGGTTCGCGCATTACTACCGCTTCGCGGTCGCCGATGTGGCGGGAAAGACGTTTAAGGGCCGCGCGATCTCGTTCGTATTGGCGGGGGGCGTGGTCGCTTCGTTCATCGGACCGGAACTGGCCCGACAAGGCCAATTCCTTGTCCCTTCGCAGGAGTTTTTCGGTAGTTACGTGTTTCTGACGGTCCTGTGCTTCGTCACCGGGCTGGTGGTGATCGGCGTGGATATTCCCAAGCCGTCGGAAAAAGACATCGCGGAACCCGGCCGCCCGATCCGCGATATCATGGCCATGCCAACCTTCATTGTCGCGTGCCTGAGTGCCATGACGGGCCAAGCCGTGATGAATCTTTTGATGACGGCGACTCCCATTGCCATGTCTCATGCCCATCACATGTTCTCATCAACGGCATTCGTGATCCAATGGCATGTTTTCTTCATGTTCGCACCGGGCTTTTTCACAGGTGCTCTGATCGATCGGTTTGGCGCGCTGGCCATTATCGCGCTTGGCCTTTTGATTCAGGTCTTGAGCATCATCGTCGGTGTCTCGGGACAGGAAGTTTGGCAATTTTGGTGGGCATTGGCCCTGCTCGGATTGGGGTGGAATTTCGCCTTTACCGGCGGGACTGCGTTGTTGATGGAGGTGCACACGACAGCCGAACGAGCAAAGACGCAGGCGGCCAACAACTTTATCATCTACGCTTCAGTAGCCGTGGCGTCCTTCCTTTCCGGGACGCTGATGCACCATTTTGGCTGGTTCTGGGTCAACATCGGCGCAATACCATTTCTAGTCGTCGCATTCGCCGCGACGTTGTGGCTGTTTTTGCGTCGCCGACAAGAAGCTAACGTGATCGACGTGGCAAACACCGTGGCTTGAACATCGCCCACCCCGATCGCCCGACTCGTACCGGAGCAACTTGATTGAAATTCAATTGGGGCGATGGCCAATGAAACCTCGTGAAGAGTAGCCGATCATGCTAGCGCCCGATCTGGACTACTGCCGCGGCTCCATTTCGAGCGGCGAAATGGCCGAGGCTGCCCCTTCGCACACTTCCACTGCCCTGTTGGCTGAGCTATGGTGCTGCGATCGCAAACAAGGAATTGTGCAGCTATAGACATTCACAGCAGGTGACAGTCGGGTAAGGCGAAATGTCCGGATTTCTCAAATCATTTTCCGGAATGGTGCTGGTTGCAGCAGGCGTTGCCATCGGCGCTTGGTTGGTTGCACCTGAACCGCAGCTGGTGGCGGTCGGTCGCGCGGTAGACAGCTGGTTGAGCCCAGCGGCGGCCCAGGCTCAGTCTGGCGGGCAGACCCTTTCTCCAGTCAAAGCGCTGTCCGAACGCGATGTCTATTTTCCAGGCACGGAGGACCTGGCCGCGGACGAAATGCGGGTCACGGCTTGCGGAACGGGCATGCCGAGTGCGCGGCCGAAACAGGCGGCCGCCTGCTTTTTGGTCGAGCTTGGAAATGGCGACAAGTTCATTTTCGATATCGGTTCTGGATCGGCCGAGCGCTTGAGCGCCCTGGCGATCCCTTATGACTTTCTCGACAAGGTCTTTGTCGGCCACTTGCACAGCGACCACTTCGGCGATCTCAGCGATCTTTGGGTCGGTGGCGTGATCTCCAATCGGCAGGTTCCATTACGGGTTTGGGGACCAAGTAGCAGCAAGAGAGAATGGGGCACGGCGTATGCGGTCGAGCATATGGAAAAGATGCTTGCGTGGGACGCTGCGTCCCGGCTTGGCAACGTCAATACCAAGGGGCAGCAACTCGAGGTCACCGAGTTCGATTATAAAGCCATCAACAAGGTCATCTTCGAAGAGAAAGGCGTCGTCATTCGCGCTATTCCCGCGATTCATGCGCTAGATGGCCCGGTGAGCTTCATATTGGACTGGAACGGACTGAAATTCGCCTACTCGAGCGACACTTATCCCAACAAGTGGTGGATTGAGCACACCAAAGGGGCAGACATCTCGATCCACGAATGCTTCCTGCCGCCGACGCTGCTCGTGACCAAGCAGAATTTCCCGGTGGCGGACGCACTCAACGTCGGTACGCAGGTCCACACGGCGCCGTCGATGTTCGGTAAGGTCATGAGCATGACCAAACCGCGGATGGCGGTCGCCTACCACTTCTATAATGATTTTGACACTGCACCAGTGGTGGAAAGCGACATCCGCAAGACCTATGACGGCCCACTCTCGCTGGCCACCGACTACATGGTCTGGAATGTGACCAAGGATGAGATCCGCGTTCGCATGGCCGTCGTCAACGAAGACGCCTGGCCGTTACCTTCGGTAACGGAGAAGCTATCTGCCGACCCTAAGGATCGTGTCGGCTTCACCCAATTTCTGTTGGCCGGCCGCGAAGTGTTTACCGATGTGGTGCAGGCCATCTATGACGAGACCAACAAAAGGTTTAATACCGACATTCCCGCCCCAAACTAAATCGCTTATTTGGCATGTGCACGTCAGTGGGCTCGCCATCACGATCACTCTATGACATCGCGCTGACTTCAAGTCTGCAAAGACGAGCCGCATGCGGCCATGCGCCGTTCCGCGTATCGGGCCGGTTTGCGAGACTGCCGCCCGTCCGCGTGAAAAGTATTAGCATCATCGTGCGCGCAGCGTATGATCGGCAGCGGACCCATCCTAAATGGCGCCGACGCCGATGGCACGGCGGCCGATAGGGGGCGTTGGGACGGTAGCCAACGTCAATCGTGTCAGACCAGTCCTCGTGCGGCGCGATGCGAAATGCGGCGCGGCCAATCATCTAGGGAGAACGTCAATGGAATGGATGGTCAAATGCCGCTCGAAGCCCGGCACGGGCGAGCTGCGCGAACGCACCCTGCCGGCCCACCAGCGCTACCTCGACACGTTTGCTGCCGAGACATGGTTCTCGGGGCCGATGTTCAACGATGACAATACCGCCGCCATCGGCAGCTTTCGACTGATCGATCTGCGGAGCCGCGCGGACGTTCGCCGCTATATCGACGAAGATCCGTACACGAAAGCGGATATCTTCGCCGCCATCGAGATCCTACGATGGCGGCCGCTGACGACAACGCGCCAGCGTGAGGTGACCCGGCGCGAGGGCACCCAGCAATGGCTTGCCATCTCCCGGCTCGTCAAAACTGTGCCGGCATCCAAATTCGCCCTGCAACTCACCGGCTTTTTCGAGGGCCATCGAGACGCACTGCTGGCCTGCGGCCCGCTGCTGTCCGATGCCGGCGATGTCGCACAAGCAAACCTGGCCCTGTTCATCGTCGACGATCGCGAGGCGGTAGACCAAGCCCTCAAGGACGACCCGCTTGCCGGAAATTATAGCGAAACGACAATTGAGCGGTGGCGGTTTGGACACGTGTGATTGCGGCCGCAGCCGCTGTGCGCATCCGCCGGGCGCTCAGCCGATCTCAGCCTTGCCCCATCACGCCGCGCCTTGCTCAGGTCGCATTGCGCAGCGACACGACCGGCTCCCCGCCTGCGCCATGAAAACCGCCCACCACCTATACCGCTTCGGTTCCCCGCGAACCCGAGGAGATCCGCATGAGCATTCCCGTCGTCGACATCCACCCTCACATCATCTCGAGCGATACCACGCAATTTCCGCATGCGCCGCTCTTCGGCATCCAGTCCGATTGGTCGAAGCAACGTCCAGCCAGCGACGAGCAGTTGATCGCGGCCATGGACGAGGCCGGTGTGGCGTTGGCGGCGATCGTGCACGCCTCGACCTGCTATGGTTTCGACAACTCCTATGTCACCCATGCCGTGGCGCGGTTCCCGGACCGGTGCACCGGCGTCGGATCAATCGATATGCTGGCAGACAATGCGGTCGCCGAGGCGAGGCGCTGGCTGCAGCGGGGCATCACCGGGCTGCGGATTTTCACCGGTGGCAGCACGAAGCGGGTAGATGCCAGCGCCCTCGATGACCCACGCTCCTATCCGGTCTGGGAACTGATGAGCGAGCGCGGGCTGTCGATGTGCGTGCAGACCGATGCGACCGGCATTCCGGCGACGATCTCGCTGGCGAAGCGTTTTCCCGACGTTGCGATCATCCTCGACCATTTCGGCCGACCGGATGCGAGCGGTGGGCCGCCCTACGCCGCTGCTGCGCCGCTGTTCAGCCTCGCCGCCCTGCCGAATGTGGTCTTGAAGCTGACCCCGGTGGTGCTCGAGCGCCTCAGCCAATGCGAAGCCGATGTGCACGCTTTCATGGCGCAGATTGTGTCGGCCTTTGGAGCCGAGCGCATCGCTTGGGGCTCCAATTGGCCGAATTCTCCGGGAACGCTGCGTGAGCAACTGGCCCAGGCGCGGGCGGCCATTGCCAAGCTCACGGTCGCTGAACAAGACGCCATTCTCGGTGGCACAGCGCTGCGTGTTTATCCCGCATTGAACCGTTCATGACCGATGGGCGGCGTCTCGCCTGAGTGGCGCGTGTTGGCGTTTGATCGTGCGCGCAGCCCACCTGGTGGCTTGGAAGCCTACACGTTTGTCGCTAGTTTGGCGCCAGAACGACCCGCTCTTCTTCGGTGTAGAGCAACTTTCTGCCTTTAATCGGGATCGTTCCGATTCCGATTAAAGGCAGGTTGCTCTAGAGACCCAATACGTAGAACGTGATGCGAACCGATGACTGTTAACGAAAAACAGTTTGATGCGCTTGTGCAAGCGGCCTTTGAAGACCTGCCTGAGGTCTACCGCCAGGCCTGTCACAACCTGACCATTCGCACCGAGGCACTGGCCTCGCGTGAAGTGATGGCGGCACTTGGGCTTGGCGATCCCCACCAATTGCTTGGCCTCTACCATGGGATAAACCTGGCGCGCAAAAGTACGTTCGACGTGCCGATGCTGCCCGATGAGGTGATCATCTACCGCACGTCGATCAAGGCTTACGCTGAAGCGAAGGGATATGCCTTGGACACGGTGGTGCGTCACGTCCTGATCCACGAGATCGGCCACCATTTCGGCTTCTCTGACGATGATATGGAAGCCATAGAGCAAAGCTGATCGGCGCCGGTTTGATGAAGCTTCTATTGGCCGCACACACTGGTGCGGAGCGCCCAACCCAGGCTGGGGAGACGACATGCGTGAAAGCGTGCAGCAGAACTTGCAGAGCTTGAAGCACAAGCTGCGCGAGATCTACGATCTCAGGGCTGCCGGCAGCATGCTGACTTGGGACCAATCAACCTACATGCCAAAAGGCGGCGCCGAAGCCCGCGCCCGGCAACGGGCGACGCTCAGCCGAGTTGTGCATCAAAAATCGACCGATAAAGAGCTTGGGCAAGTGCTCGACGCATTGCAGGCCGCCATCGAAGAGCTGCCGGAAGATGAGGCGTGCCTCGTCCGTGTAGCGCGACGGGATTTCGACAGGTCGAGCAAGCTGCCGTCAGACTTTATTGCGCGGGTGAGCGAATGCTGCTCGGCTTCCTACGCGGCCTGGGCCCGCGCACGGGACGAAAACGACTTCGCCGGCATGGCGCCGCATCTCAACAAGACGGTGGCGCTCAGTCGAGACTATGCAGCGCATTTTACTCCGTTTGATCACACCGCCGATCCGCTGATCGACGGTGCCGATCAGGGCATGACCGTGGACATGATCCGTGGGCTATTTTCGCAGCTAAGACCTGGACTAATCAGGCTCACCAAAGCAATTGCTGAGCGGCCGCCCATCGATAGCTCGTGCTTGCGAGGTCAATTCGGAGCGGAGCAGCAGCTGAAATTCAGTCGCCTGGTCGTCGAAAAGATCGGCTATGAATTCAATACCGGGCGCATCGACAAAACGCTTCATCCATTTTGTACGCGGCTGGCGTCCAGCGATGTCCGCATTACGACCCGCGTGCGCGAGGATGACTTAGGCGAGGCCTTGTTTTCGACGCTGCATGAAGCTGGTCATGGTCTTTATGAGCAAAACATCGCAATTCAATTTGATGGCACACCGTTGGGCCGAGGCACGTCTGCCGGCGTGCACGAGAGTCAAGCGCGATTGTTCGAGAATGTGATTGGGCGAAGCCTCGAATTCTGGCGATTTTGGTATCCGTGCCTGCAGCAGACTTTCCCGACAGCGCTGGCCGGTGTCCCGATGGGCGCGTTCCATCGCGCTATCAATAGGGTGGAACGCTCTGTCATTCGCACCGATGCCGACGAGGTCACCTACAATCTACACGTCATGATGCGCTTTGATCTTGAACTCGACATGCTCGAAGGGCGTTTGGACGTGAAGGATCTGCCGCAGGCCTGGAGTGATCGATTGCATGAGGATCTCGGCGTGAGGCCGCAGACGCATCGTGACGGTTGCCTGCAAGACGTGCATTGGTTTTCCGGCTTAGTTGGTGGACGCTTCCAGGGCTACGCTATCGGCAACGTTTTGAGCGCCCAGTTTTTCGCGGCGGCGCGGAGGGCGAACCCGGGCCTTTCTCAAAAGCTGCAGAACGGCAACTACGCCGAGCTGCTCGCATGGTTGCGAGACAATGTGTATCGGCATGGACGCAAATACGAGCCGAGCAAACTCGTCGAGCGTGCGACTGGCCAGCCCCTAAACGTATCCGACTATCTCATGTATCTGCGCGAGAAGTATGGTCAGTTGTATAATATACCTCTCAGTCAACTGTAGCTGCAGCGCCCTGCTTGCTCTGTCAACCGACACCGTCCCATCTTGCCGCGATGGCCAATCGACAAAGGTTCCCCCTCTGGCGGCCCGTCTCCGCGTCAACGGCCGCACGCAGGTGCGCCTTGAGCTCGGCGTCGACCATCTCGAGCGGGTTGAGGTCAGGCGGGTCGGCTGGCAGGATAACAACCAGGCACCGCGCTGTTTGAGTGCGTGTGCGGCCATTGTCGAGGCATGAGCCTTGGGGCTGTCGAGGATCACAGCGCCGGCCGGCTTAGATCATTGCCGCCTGAGGCGGAATCAATGGGCCGGGGGAGCGGGATGGTTGCAGCCAAATCTGAAACGCTTGTTTTATGACAGTTCCGTTTGATCTGCGAGGCCTGAGCCACTGCCCGCCACGCCATTCATGGCCGGCAGTGGCGGTGGTCGGATCAGGAGAGGCTTGGTCGCAAAGGACCGTTTTGGAGTATGATCGACCGCCGTCTTCGCATGAGGCCTGAACGGATACGCAGCAGCTGGCAGGCTCTGCACGACAAGCAAAAGACACGCGAAGATGATCTAGCATTCGGCGACCGCGTCGCCAGAACACATCAAGCAAAGGGAGTTGCCGCATGAAGCACGAGGATAACGAACGGCTTGTGCGCGTAGGTCGGGGGACGCCCACTGGAGAGTTGTTTCGCCGCTATTGGCTACCAGCCCTCCTGTCATTGGAATTGCCGGGACCGGATTGCCCGCCGGTTCGGGTCCGCCTGCTCGGCGAAGATCTCATTGCGTTCCGCGATAGCTTTGGTGAGGTTGGACTGGTCGATTCGCTCTGCCCGCATCGTCTCGCTCCGTTGTTCTTCGCTGTCAACGCGGAAGGCGGCTTGCGCTGCCCCTATCACGGTCTGAAGTTCAACCGGAACGGAGATTGTATCGACCTGCCGTGCGAGCCACCGGGCTCGCCTGCCCAGGCCGAAATCAAACTGGGCGCTTATCCGACTCATGAAGCAGGGGACATTGTCTGGACCTACATGGGGCCGCCTGACAGAATGCCCGATCCACCCGACTATGAATGGCTCAGGGTGCCGGCAACGCACAGGTATGTTTCGAAGACGTACGAAGACTGCAACTACTTGCAGGGCCTCGAAGGCGGCTTGGATACCGCGCACGTTTCATTTCTGCATAGCCAGGGGGGTGTCGCGGTCACGAAGCTTTCGGCGATGGATCCGACGCCGAAGCTGGAAGTCAACGTGACGGACTATGGGTACTGCTATATCTCCCGCCGGCTACTAAAACCCGACCGTGCCTACATCCGGCTTTATCAATACATCATGCCGACCCAGCAAATGCGCCCAAGCGTTGTCGACACGACCGGAGCGCTCCAGCCGGTTCCGACCATCGATGGGCACCTGTGGGCGCCAATCGACGACGAAAGCACAAACGTCTACAATTATATGTACAGCTACGACCGGAATTACCCACTGTCAGCCGATTTCATTTGCAAGGCCGAACGGCGCTTTGGCCGCGCCGAGGACGATCTCATTCCTGGAACCTTCCGACTTAAGCGGAACATGTCAAACGACTATCTGGTCGATCGGGAGGCGCAGAAAAAGGGGAATCTGAGCGGTATAGTTGGGGTCAACACCCAAGACTACGCGTTGCAGGAAGGAATGGGTAGAATTGTTGACCGCACCAAGGAATATCTGCTCAGTACAGATCGTGCCATTGTCGTGATGCGGCGCTTAATGCTTGAGGCTACGCGCGCCGTCGAACAGGGGCATGCACCACGCGGCTGCAATCCAAGCGATCACCGCAATGCGCGCCCCCATGACGACATCGTGCCGCCGGGTGGGACCGAGGAACGTCGCTTGCTGGACAAGACCGTCGCAAGGTTCTGACGGCGCGTCCGATCAGCGCGTCGCCGTCATTCACGGGCCATGCGGCGCAGCAATTTGAAGTCATCTGTCATAGCAGGCGTTATGGCGGCGGCGCGGGCGGGACTTGCGAAGATTGAGCGCACCCGTCAGCCTGTCGCGATGTCCTGTCACATCGCGACGAGCAATTTGAAGTTCGGGCCAGGCGGTTGGCGACGCTTAGGCATGGCAACATAAATTCTGTGGCGAGAGATTTAGGGCCGAACGCGCTGTTGCTCGGGACGGGCCCTGGGTTCGCGTTCTGTCGACCTCGGCAACGCGCTCACACCACCGAAGGTCGCGGCGCGGCTGGCTAAGCGCTCACTGTGGTGATACTGGTCAGGCATTTCGCAGATGGGCGAGTTGCTGAGCGCGTGATATCACCCGATCCGCATCGGCCATGCCGACGAGAGAGACCGCGATGGAATACTTCAAAAAATTCAGAGTGAAACCCGGCAGCAAGGTTAAGCTCGACAAGGTCGATGCCAGCTTCACTGACAAGCACGAAACCTACGAGAGCGCAAAGCCGGAAATTGAGGAGCATAGCCGGCAGCTGCGCAATCTTCAGTACTTGATGTATGCCGAGAATAAACGTTCCTTGCTGATCTGCCTACAGGGACGCGATGCGGCCGGGAAAGACGGCGTCATCAACCATGTTTTGGGCTGGATGAATCCGCAAGGTTGCTCGGTGCACGGCTTCAAAGTGCCGTCCAAGGAAGAGGCAGCACATGATTTCCTGTGGCGCTACCAAAAGGCCGCACCGCGGCGCGGAGAGGTGGCGATCTTTAACCGTTCGCAGTACGAGGACGTTCTGGTCGTGCGCGTCCACCAGCTCGTGCCCAAAGACGTCTGGTCGAAACGCTATGACCACATTAACGCCTTCGAGCGGCTGCTCTACCACAACGACACGCACGTCCTGAAATTCTATCTTCACATCGATCCGGACGAGCAGCTCGAGCGGTTCGGAAGGCGGATTTTGGATCCTGCGCGACACTGGAAGATCAGTGAAGCCGATTACACCGAACGCGGCTACTGGGACGATTACACCGAGGCGTTTGAGGCCGCGCTTGAGAAGTGCAGCACTGACAATGCGCCTTGGTTCATCATTCCCTCCAACCACAAATGGTTCCGCAACCTGGCTGTGTCGCGGATCATCCGTGAATACCTGGAGTCGCTGAGCATGCAGTTTCCGGCGCCGACGGTCGACATCAATGAGATCAAAAGGAAGTATCACCACCTCGTTGAGGAGGAGAAAGCTGAAAAGGGATAGGCGGTGCCGAGGTATGGATGTCGGATATTCGAACGGGTCTGCAGTATCGGCCGACCGCGAAACCGGACAGCCGCACTAAGAATTGCGATCCAGGCAGCCCAACCTCAACGGCGCGAGCGCCGTAATCCGTTGACGGACGTAGGCGCAACCATGACGCCTTCGCCTAGATCATTGCCGTCTCAGGCGGATCAGCCTTGCCGGACCGCTTCCCAACCGGGCCAACCAATGGCAGGCTTGTGTTGATGGCTGGGGAAGCGGGATGGTTCCAGCCAACACTGAACTGCGCAAGATGAAGCGATTGAGAGGTATTGACCATGTCAGATCAGAAAGCCTCCCACAAAGTTACGACCTATGACGTCCTGAGCCCGGCTTGGGGGACCGGGTACAAGCTCGTTATTGAAGACAGTCCGCGCCGGGTCCGCGCCATGTTTCAAGGCGAGAGCGTGGCCGACTCGACGGCCATGAAGATCATGCACGAAACGCGGCATCTGCCGGTCTATTACTTCCCCTTCAAGGATGTTCGCTGGGATTTTTTGCAGAAGACGCAGCACACGACCCATTGCCCGCACAAGGGCGATGCTTCCTACTGGGATATCAGGGTCGGCGACCGGGTCGCCGAAAACGCCATGTGGTCCTACGAGACGCCGATGGATTGCGTGCCGGATTTGAAAGGCCTCGTTGCCTTCTACTGGGGGAAAATGGACCATTGGTACGAGGAGGACGAGGAGATATTCGTGCACGCGCGCGATCCCTACAAGCGGGTCGACACGATACTGTCTTTACGCCACGTTCAGGTGAAGGTGGGCGGGACGGTTGTGGCCGACTCCCGGCGCACCCATTTCCTATTCGAGACGGGCTTGCCCACGCGCTATTACATCCCCAAAGAGGACGTGCGCACCGACTTGCTGACCCCGAGCGAATTGCAGACAGCCTGCCCCTACAAGGGCGTTGCGCGGTATTATTCGGTTGCGGTGGACGGAAAAACCTTCAAAAACATCGTATGGACATACTCCGAGCCGGTTCCCGAGTGCCCGAAGATCAGGGATCAATTGTGCTTCTTTAACGAAAAGGTCGACTCGATCACGGTCGACGGCCTGGAGTTGCCCAAACCGATCACGAACTGGTCTGACGACCAGAGATTTGGATCCTAGAGCAACCTGCCTTTAATCGGAATCGGAACGATCCCGATTAAAGGCAGAAAGTTGCTCACCACTTTAACAGCGATCATCTTTGCGCCTTAAATCGGAACCGGCGCAATTGGAATCGGCGTTGCGGTTCCGATTTAAGGCGCGATGATCTAGCCGCAGGAAGCACGCCTGCGGTGTTATTGTTCGGAAGGTTCGCTGCTTCCCGGGATGATGCCGGGCTTCATCTTGGCGCAGTACTGGTAGATTTCACCCGCGCGTGTGAACCAGACGTGTTCGGCATGTTTGTGCGCAGCGCAATGCTTGATCGCCTGCCGCAAAGGCCGAAGGCGGAACGGTTGGCCGACGATGAAGCCGTGCAGCGATAGCGAGAATACCAACGGCTGTCGTTCGGATTGCTCCAGCAGCTCTTCAAACTGATCGACAATCATGTCGGCGAAATCGCGGCCGGTGTGATCTCGGGCCACAAGACTTCCAGCGTCGTTCAATTCCATCGGATAAGGCACCGACAGGATCGGGCCGGAGCGGGTGCGCATCCATAACGGTTGATCATCGATGGGCCAGTCCAATAGGTGCGTATAACCGGCTTCCTTCAGCAAATCGGGTGTCGCCGGCGACTCTGCGGCACCGGAGCCCATCCAACCGGTCGGGCGAACGCCAACGTGCTTGGCGATCACCTCCGTGCATTCCGCAATCGCCCTGCGCTCATCCTCCTCCCAGAACGACTGCGCGGTCTCGGCATTGCTGCGACCGTGGCCAAGAACATCATCACCGCGTTGTTTGATCTTTTCGACGAGATCGGGATACTCGTAACAAACGGTTGAGTTAAGCAGGATTGAGGCAGGCAGTTTCAGCTCGTCGAGAAGCTCGAACAGACGCCAGTTTCCAATGCGATTACCATAATCGCGCCACGCCCAGTTACGCGTGGTTTGCCGACCACCGCGATTGTGCGGATCCATGCCGAGCCCCGACAGAAAAGCGAAGTGCTCGATGTTGAGCGCGATGTAAAAGGCCAGGCGCTTGCCACCAGGCCAGCTGTAGTGTTCGCGCTTGTTGATCGGCACGTAGTCATAACGATTGTGGGCGGGAAGTTTAAGAGCCATCAAGCATCTCCTTGGGGCTGTCGATGCAGCAACGAAGACGAGAGCTAAGCCTACACCTCATCTCATCGCTTCGAAACGATCATCGTCAACCTCCCGCACTGGCGAGGTCGTGGGCCTAGATCATCTGCGCCTTAGTCGGATCGACCATGCCGGCCTGCTCTCCGCCCGGCTACCCCAGGACACGATGTTGTGGATGGCCGGTTGCGGGAGCGGGATGGCTCCAGCCAACGCTGTAACGCTCTAAAGGATCCTGGCATCACCAATGATCAACGCCGTCAAATATATGGGCCGGTGCGCCCATCCGGTGGCGGCGTGAACCGAAGGACCGCAGCGTTGCATTGCCGACAATGGCGTTGGCACATGGTTACGAAATGGTCTGCCCACCCCATAAACCAGGGCCCGTTTCATTCGGACTTATGTTGTTTCACATGCAGCGGGTCTGTGCGTCGCTACGCCCTGCATCAAAGATCGACTGAGACGGTGCCGGTCGGTTGCATGGACTGGCGCCGGTGGGGATGCCAGTCTGGCGGCGTTGCCCAACAATGGCGCAACGCTATTTTATCGTGTTGCGAGGCGCGTTGGACAGCGCGTCCAATTGAGCAAGCGCCGGCGAGCGTCGAGGCGGCTGTGGCCTGGACCAGCACGCTTGATGCCGCGCCGACACCAAGGGTCGGGCCCTTATCGCGCATCCCGTTTGGCTTGGTATGGCCTCCGGAACAGACCGAAGATCGTCGAACGTAACCAGCGATGAGCCGAATCCCGATCGTAGCGCTCATGCCAGATTTGACCCACCTCGATGCGCGGAAGCGGGATTGGCGGTTTGATGGTCTGTAACGGCAGATCACGAGCCAAGCGTTCAGCGAGCCGTGATGGAACGGTGCCGATGGCGTCCGTGTGACTTGCGACCAGCGCGGCCGCCACAAAACTGGGAACCCGAACAGAAACATTCGACTCGTCGAGCTTTGCAAGCAGCGCCTTTTCCAGGGATTCGTGTGCCGCGTGCCCGGTATGCGACGCCGTGACCAGGATGTGGCGCTCCCGCAGGAACGACTTCGCATCCGTTAGGGATTTTGTCCGTGGATGACCGCGACGTGCGACTGATACGAACGGGTCGACGTAGATATTCTGCCTGCGAACACTACCCTCAACATTGGGAAACTCGCCAAACGCGATATCAGCTTCATGGCCTTGTAGCACACCCAATATGTTGCGACGGTCAAGTGGGATCGCCTTAAGTCGCAGATTTTTTCCCGCCCTTTCCAGCGCCCGCATCAACAACGGCACGAAATGCGCCATCCCGACATCGGTTACGGCGACCTTGAATTCGCGCTGCGACGATGTCGGGTCAAACGTCGCCTCTGAGATCTGCAATTCGTCGGAAACCGCCAACAGGCTACGCAGCGGTTCGGCGATCTCCATCGCCCGCGGCGTCGGCAGCATCGACATCCCTTCTCGCACAAACAGCGGATCACCAAAATGCGTTCGCAGACGCGCGAGCAACTTGCTGACCGCTGGTTGAGAGGTGTCGAGCAATTCAGCCGCTCTGGTCAAACTGCGAACCTGGAGCAGGACACTCAGCGCCTTGAGATGGCGCAGACCGATGTCTCCTCCATTCCCCATTGGAATAGACTCCATTCTAAAGAGAGTATGGAGTGTGTCGTCGCTTGCCGCTAGTCCTTTGTCAATGGCCGAGACTGGTCGGATGGTGGAGGATAGCTATGAGCACGACAGACAAAGCTGGGACCGAGCTGAGCGATTGGGGCATTCCTGGCACCTATGTCTTTGACCTGACGCGTTCCTGCGCGGGATATGCACTCAACAAGCTAGCGTTTTCGCTGACCTCGGCTACCAATCGTGAAGCGTTCAAGGCGGACGAGGACGCCTATCTGTCTCAATACGCGCTGAGCGAAGGTCAGCTGGAAGCGATTAGGCAAAGAGACTGGCTGGCGCTCGTCAAACATCACGGCGGGAATGTCTACTACATCTACAAGCTCGCTGCGGCGACGGGCACGGGCCTTTACCGCATGGGCGCGCAAATGCGTGGGCAATCCTACGACCAGTTCTTGCAGACCCGCAACGCCAGCGGCGCACGCTGATGCCTTTTTACCGGAGAGTTTGATATGGCAAAGATCGTAGCCGGTATCGGCAGCTCCCATGTTCCCAGTTTTGGACCAGCCTACGACTCAGGTCGGTTCGATGAGCCCGACTGGAAGCCATTGTTCGACGGATACAAGCCCGTAAAGGCGTGGCTTGACGATGTGGTCAAACCAGACGTCGCCGTCGTCATCTACAATGATCACGGCTCAGACTTCGATCTCGCCCGCGTGCCGACGTTCGCCATTGGGGTGCTCGATGACTATGAGCAGGCCGATGAGGGGTTTGGTCTTCGCCCGCTTCCCAACGTTAAAGGCCATGTCGGCCTTTCCTGGCACCTCGCCAACGAACTGATCTATGGCGGCTTCGACATGACCGTGTGTCAGGAAATGAAGGTCGACCATGGCCTGTTGGCGCCGTTTCCAATGTTGTTTTCCCACGAGCCAGCGTGGAGCGTGCAGGTGGTGCCGATCGTGGTCAATGTGATCCAGCACCCCTTGCCGACGGCACGTCGTTGCTACCAGCTGGGACAGGCCATCGCAGGGGCAGTTGCAACCTATCCGCATGACCTAAAAGTGGCGGTGGTTGCAACCGGCGGCATGTCCCACCAACTCCACGGCGAGCGATTTGGACACCTGTCTCAGGACTTCGACCGGCAATGGTTAAAGAAACTCGCTGATGCACCTGAGGAGCTTTGCCGATTAAGCCACAAGGACATCATGGCGGAGGCCGGTGCTGAATCCGTCGAACTCATCATGTGGCTGACGATGCGCGGCGCTTTGAGCCCGAATGTTCGCCAACAGCACGTCAACTATTATGCGCCGATGACGACCGGTATGGGCGTCATCTCACTTGAGAACGCTTAAGCAGGGGCGCTTGGACATGACGCGCGGCAAGAGAAACGGTCAACAGTTATCCCGCGATCGATCGGGTGTGCCGGCGCGCACGCAGGTGGCGATCATCGGTGGCGGGCCAGCCGGAATGTTGCTGTCCCATATGCTGCACCTTGAGGGCATCGACAGTGTTGTCATTGAACGGCGAAGCAAGGCTTACGTGTTAAGTCGCATTCGCGCCGGCGTTTTGGAGGAAGGTACCGTCAAGCTGCTGCGTGATCTCGGCCTGGGGGAACGCATGGACCGCGAAGGCAAGGCGCATGATGGCACCTATATCGCTTGGCAGGATCGCGAGCCGTTCTTGATCAATACCAAAAAGTACACCGGTCGGCAGTTGGTCGCCTACGGTCAAACGGCCATTACGGAAGATCTCTATCTTGCCAGCGAGACAAATGGGCTTTGCGTGTTGGATGAGTGTTCCAACGTGGCGCTTCACGACCTGATGTCAAGCGAACCCAGCGTCAGCTTTGAGCGGGACGGCAAGGCACATCGTCTAAGCTGTGATTTTATTGCAGGTTGCGACGGGTTCCGTGGCGTTTCGCGTAACACCATTCCTGAACAGATACGAAAGACATACCAGATTGAATATCCATTCGGTTGGCTCGGGATCATGTCGGAAACGCCCCCGCTCGACGACATCTATTATGCCTATCACGAGCGCGGGTTTGCGCTTGCCTCACAGCGATCACCGATGCTCTCGCGCTACTACATTCAATGCGCAACCGATGAGGATGTGGAGGCATGGCCCGACGATCGGTTCTGGGAGGAGCTGAAACGGCGTTACCCGAAGCAGATCGCCGACGCCATCGTTGTTGGCCCTTCAATCGAAAAATCGATTGCGCCCCTGCGCAGCTTTGTCTCCGAGCCGATGCGCTATGGTCGCCTGCTTCTTGCCGGCGATGCGGCGCACATTGTTCCGCCAACCGGAGCGAAAGGGCTCAATCTCGCCGTCTCGGACGTCTTCTATCTCCATCGCGGGTTCAACGCTCACTTTAAGAGCGGCGATGATCGCTACCTCGATGAGTACTCGGCCACGGCCTTGCGGCGGGTGTGGGGCGCACAGCGCCTATCCTGGTGGATGACCAAGTTGATGCATGTGTTCCCCGATCGAAACGCGTTTGACGTTCGCGCCAACCAGGATGAGTTCGACTATCTGTGCAGCTCGCCAGCCGCCCAAGCCGCGCTGGCCGAGCAATACATCGGACTACCGTTCTAGATCATCGGGCCTTAGGTCGAAAGCGCCAAAACGGGTCTAGAGCAACCTGCCCTTAATCGGAATCGGAACGATCCCGATTAAAGGCGCGATGATCTAGCTCATGTCCGTCAAAGGCGGATCAACCCTGCCGGTTCGCTCTCCGCCCGGCCCCCCAAAGACGCGATATTGTCGATCGCCGGTCGGGGGAGCGGGATGGTTCCAGCTAACTCTGCGATGCCATGATCAACGGCAAAAAGATGATCGCTCCTCAAGTGTGGAGCGACAATCGCCGCTCAATCGAAATCCTTCCGATGCCGATCGAGGGCTGGTTGCCTTGGCGCTTGACGGACTCCGGTCGGCACCGGCCCGGCCGATATCAATGCCGGCGTCCGGCCAACCTGCACGCGGCCCGCTATGCACAAAAGCGGACTTCGGCGACGTCATCTGGCGACCCTGCGTCGAGGTCGGAGCGATCATTGCGCAAGATGTAAAGTGACAGCGATCATTTGCCCCGGGTGATTCGGGACCGCGCCCGCCTACTCCAGGATGGCCGTCGACGGGTTAGGTCGCCAATATCTCGCCCATCCGCTCGCCAATAATCACGCATGGCATCATCGTGTTGCCCGTCGTCACTCGAGGCATGATCGAACCGTCGGCGATCCGTAGCTTGTCGATGCCACGGACCTTGAGCTGACCGTCAACAACTGCACCTTCGTCCTTACCCATCCGGCAGGAGCAGGTTTGGTGGAAGTACGTCGTCGCGCTGTTTCGCACAAATTCCACCAGCTCGGCCCCCTTCAACGGTCCTGGCATGACCTCGCGCTTGGTGAATGGTTTCATCTCTGCCGAGTTGCCGATGTCTCGACAGATCTCGATGCAGCGCTCCAACGCCTTGACGTCCTTGGGGTCAGATAGGAAGCGGGCGTCGATTAACGGCGGCGCTTTGGGGTCGTCGGACCGAATTGTGACTGTGCCATGGCTCTCCGGGCGGACCAGGCCGGGCAAAATCGACCAGCCCGATTTTGGCACGTTAAATTGCTTGCCGGTGACCTCACTTGCATACGGCACCTCAACTTGGAAGGGCTGGAGATCCGGCGTGTCAAGGGCAGAGTCGCTCTTCCAAAAGAATGTGCACTCGGACATGTTGTTCCGAGGTGCCAGCGGATTGGTGTATTCCCAAACGCACCCCCCCAGGAGGACATGATCCCGAAAATTTTTGCCGACGCCGGCGAGCTTGTGCCGCACCGGCACGCCAGCCTTTTTCAGAACTGCCTCGTCGCCGATACCCGACAGCATGAGGATACGGGGTGTATTTATGGCGCCGGTCGACAAGATAATCTCTTGGTTGGCGTCGATCGTCCGAGTGCCGTTGGCGAGACGCACCTCAACGCCCATTGCTGTCGTACCATCAAGCATCACCTTTTGCACTTCGGCATTAATCAATACGGTAATGTTCGGCTTATCCAGAATCGGTTGAAGGTAATTCATGAAAACGCTGTGACGTCTTCCGTCCTTGATCGCAACATTCGGAAGGGCGCATCCACCAGGTCCTTCCATCATTTTGCCGTTGTGATCGGCAAACGACGGGATGCCGACTGATGCTGCCGCCTTGACCATCGCCGGAGCGATCGGATTCGGGTTCGGCGCCGACTGGACGTAGAACAGGCCGCCTTTACCCCGGTAGTCTGGATCATCCGGACCCTGCCAGTCCTCGATCCGCTTAAAGATGTTTACGATGCTGTCGTAGTTCCAGGCATTATCGCCAGCCTCGCTCGCCCAGTAGTCATAGTCGTTTTTGTGACCGCGAACATAAGCCATGACATTAATGCTACTGCCGCCGCCCAGCACTTTGCCCATCGGCATGATGAGCGCGCGTCCGTTGACGCCTCTGCTCGGTTCAGCGGTGAAGCCCCAATCGCGTTCCGACCGAATATTGGTGGGCCACATCGATGGGTTGGTGACGTTTTCGACGTCATATGAACCACCCGCCTCGATCAGCAAAACGGACGTGTTTGCCTTCTCGGCAAGACGCCGAGCGACCACGCAACCCGATGAGCCCGCGCCACAAACAATGTAGTCATAACGAGGCTTCAAGTCGGCGAGCTGGGCGGCCTGATTGATCTGGATGGCGAGCGCTTTTTCCGCCATGAGGTGGGCTGCCGCCGCCGAGACCCCGACGCCATATACCATCCGCATGAAGGTCCGTCGGTCAATGTGACCCAACATCAATCCCGCCTCAGCTTGATTGATGATCTCACCTCGTGCGAGGGTGCCGCTCTTTCCGTTGATCCGCATGCGTCTTCCTCCCATTGGAAATCTCTTCGTCTGAAATCCCTCTGTTCAAAATCCCTCTGTCTGAAATCCCTCTGTCTGAAATCCCTAGGACTTACGTGGGCAACGACTTGGAAGGCCGTGATCTCGGGCCGAGCTACGAATTCTTCAAACGCTTGGGGGAACAGCTTGTCCGATCGGCTAGGTCGAGATCTCGTCCGATCATCTTAGCGGGCTACTCTGCGACCTGCAACTTAGCAGCCCGGCAACGCGCCCGGACAGCGTCCCGTTCGTGGTTTGCGGCGGTTCGCAGGCAGCCCAGGCCGGGCTGGCAGAGCACGACATCAAACGACCGTTCGAGATCACTTTCGCCTTAGCCGGAAACGGACCGGCACTAAACAATTCACGGCCTGCTGCACGGCATTGGATCAGCGGGCTGAACCGAGAACGACCTCGGCGTTCTGACCAGATTTGGATTGGTCGATCGCCAGCTCTATGGTCCCCTTGCTGTCAATCGGTAGCCGGCCAAACTCCGTATCATTTCTGCCGGATGAGAGGTCTGACTGGTTTGGTACCGAGATCTCCCCGCTCGCGTCGTGGATGGCACGGCACGAAATTCTCTTTGTCACCAACGCGTTATCGGCCTTAGCGAGGTTGCATAATGCGCCCCATCTCATCATCGTAGACTGTTGACACATAGATGTTGATCAAACCGATCGTTTCTCGTGTAGTCTGCCGGAACCGGATCAATAATTGGCTTGCCTCAGGAGATCATCGATTGACTGGCCAATCCGGTCGTTGTTGCCGAGGACCTAACACGACCCACTCGAGCGAGGAAACCTCCATGAGCGAGACACAGTACGAAAACCGTCAGAACTTCGAGATGGAGAACTGGCCTGAGCTAAGGCAAACAGCGAACAATCTGTTCAAGTTGGTCTTCCCGGGACGCGAAGTGTCCGGGGAACTGAAACAGCTGGTCTTTCTTGCCGCCAGCGTTGCCAGTGGCTGCGTGCACTGTCAATCGCACGGGGCCTACCATCTGCACAAAATCGGCGTTGCGGACGAAAAAATTCAGGCGCTGTGGAGCTATCAGTCATCTGAGCTCTTCACCGAGGCAGAGCGCGCCGCGCTCAATCTTGCCTTTGCCGCTGGCACCTGTCCTAACGCGACAGGACCGGAAGATTTCGTCGAACTGCGCAAGCACTATTCCGATAGTCAGATTATCGAGATCGTCGCTGCTATTGCCGTGGGCGGCTTCTTAAACCGGTGGAATGACACGATAGCTACGGTCACCGATCAAGAGTCGATAGATTTTGCCAATCACGTCCTTCGGCCTGTCGGCTGGGATCTTGGCAAGCACGTGGGTGCAACGCCGGAGCAGCGAAAGGCACATCCGATCACATTGGGCTGGATCAACAAATAGAGTGGCCTTGGTTGGAGTGCTGGGCATTCCGCGTTGGTGACCGATCCAATGGTTGGTCATGAAGCGGCCATGACGTGATGAATCGGCACGAGGAAACGGTCGCGAAGGCTATGCAGAGTAAGCGTGCGCGAAGCGCTCCCGATACTCCGCGAGCTTCACACGGAACTCGGGCTCCGTCTCGCGACCGGCCTTGGCATGCGGGGAATCCTCAGCGACCGCATTACTCGGGAAATCGTCGAGCCGCCGTAGGCTCGCCCGGTTCGCCACACGGTCCCACCAGGCCCGCGTGAGAGGGTAGGGTTCCAGCCAGAAGTCGAGAAACCGCACCATCTCAATCACCTTGATGAAGGGCGCCGAATTGGTTTCGGCCAGAGTAAGCCGGTCTCCCATAAGGAACGGTCGTCCGTCGGCGAGGATCTTCTCCATCAGCCGAAATATGGTTTCCCAGGCGCCGATGGCGCGCATCACGTAAGGGGAGGCAACGCCTTCCCGGATGACCGACTGCTGACGATAAAGGCGGTCGATATTGGGAACGTGCTTCCAGCGTTCCTCCATCTTTTCTCGCGATAGCGTCAGGCGGAATTTAGTGACAAAGTTAATCACCGCGGTGGCTTCAAATCCCCGCTCGTCAAACAGCTTCACCCATTCGGCCATGTGGCAGCGCGCTAGCGGATCGCTGGGCTTTAGCGGCGGATCGGGCCGCAAATCGTCAAGATAGCTGCAGATGATAGAGGATTCGCGAATGACCCCGCCGTCGTGAACAAGGGTCGGAACGACCCCGTTTGGATTGAGCGCGAGATACGCGGGCTGAAACTGATCCCGGTTCATGAGAACCATTTTGTGAGGCACCCAATCGGTGATCCCCTTCTCCAGCAGGGTGACGATGACCCGGTTGGAGCAGATCGAGTCGGTCTCTTCGAGATAGTATAGCTCAAGCGTCACTACAGCCTCCAGGCTTGTGCAATGTGCGCCTCCGAGCGGTCAGCCTAACTCGGTTTTCGAGGGAAGCAAAACCTCGATCCGATTGATCGGGTGATCCGCGACCGCAAGAAAAGTTTTTGCTCACGTCCGCATGCGTTTGGCCATGTTCAGATAACTCATGGAGGCTGTGCCGGGCCAACCGTGTCAGTCGCCGGTAACCCGCCGCCGATTCGGCTGGGCCCCATCGGCCGCCGCGTTGCTGCATGGCAGCGCAGCGTCGACCTCTTCGGCCGTTCGCTATGGTTGCAGCAGACCATCCGCTGATCGGGCAAGAAGAGATGTGGCGGCGACCCGGCTCGACCGGCGGAGTTGAACCTACACGGAACGGGACGCATGCCGATTGCTGTTGCCGCAATCGCCCAACGCGGACCGCCCGCGACGGTCAACAACATCCCACAACAGATGAAGATTACTGGGCCGTTTGAAGTGCCGTTTCAGTGCCAACAACTGACGACTACGCAAGTCGCTTGCACGGGGCACGGCTTCGGCCATTTGCACGGCCTGGAGCGATTCAGTGTGAGCTGGAACCATCCCGCTCGCCCGACCGTCCACTTATTGGGGCCGATCAAGATTGGAGTAATCCGGTTGCAGCAATGCTCTGAGCCGCGGTGTGGAGCCCTTCAATGGCTCAAGCGCCGGCGCGGTGGTGGCCGCGAACTCGGCCGGCGTCGGATAACCGAGCGATGCGTGCGGTCGGCGGTTGTTGTAATGGTCTCGCCAGGCTGCGGCATCGACCATCGCCTTCTTAATCGCCGGGTCGACCCGGTTCTTCTGGATCGGCTTGCGCCGCGTCATCTGGCCAGCGCCAGGTCTCCGCCCGTCCCGTAAAGATCCATCTTGCGACAGACGCCATCACGGCTGCATCCCACGATCCTATATGCCTGGGACACGCTGCCGAGCTAGTTAGCCAATTCCAACAGGCCTGCCCTTGCCTTGATGACCTTTTGCTCCGTTGTCATCGGCGGCTTTCCAGTGGGTCCGTCGCCGCTTGTCAGGTCCGCTCGCGTGCGGGCTCGCTCGCTTCACCATTGGCTCAATTGCCTACGACTTCGCCAATGCATGCCGGATCAAGCCTCCAGCAACCTGCCTATAATCGGGATTGGAACGATCCCAATGCAAAACAGAAAGTTGCTTTAGGCTTTTACACACAAATAGATGTGAAACGACGGCCCGGATTTCTCCGGGCCGTCTTCTGTTAGGCCAATGGGCAGATGATGAGCTTGGCACGACTACCGGGGTGGGTTTTCGGTGGCGACCTCTTCCTCGTAAAACAATTCGCCATCAAGGATTTCAACACGATCGTTTTTGGTAATGTCATAGGGGTCTGGGTCATTTCCAATCAAAATCGCGCATGAATTCGAACAAATGTCGTCGATGCGTTGCCCAGCCTGAACCTCAACCTCCTGCTCGCTGTCGTTTTCAATAACGACCAGCTTGTGGGGCATGCTATCGCGATTGGTCAGCGTTGCGGCCTGCACAGCTGACGCGCAAACAAGCATCACCAGCGCGACCGCGCTGATTATCACTTTTGTCATCGGGTGTGTTCCTAGCTCGCGCTGACTATTTCGCTTTTGCCGATGCCGTCTTCTTCGATTCGACCGGTTTCGGCTTAGGCGTAGCCTTCTTTATTGCAGGTTTTTGCGTTTTTCTTTTCATGCAATGTATCTCGATCGACGGTAGTTGGGGGGTCAACAAGCCACACTCACGCCACCTTGCCGTCACTACACTGCACAATGCTTCGACCAATTACAAACAAATCTTTTTTGTCTGATCGATCAATATTTTTGATGTGATGCCAAGCTAGGTAAGGAGCTGCTCCACGGTCTGCTCTGCAACTCTGCGTAGGCCATGGAGAAGCGGATCGAAACTCTCCTGGTCGCGATCATCAGGGTAAACGAGGTAAACTGGATAAATGAACCGTCGCGCTCGGCGCACGAGCGTCAGGCGGCCGTCTGCGAGATACGGCTTGGCAACGCGCAGTGGAAAATATCCTGACGCCTGAGTATCCAGCAGGTAGTTGATGGCAATCGCGCCAAGGTCAAGTTGCAAACCGGCGTGTTGTGTGGCCGGATAAGTCTCGGCATGGTCGCCGGCGAACTCCGGGCCCCAATTTACGAAAACGTAGCGAGACCCCGGCACCGGACCCACCTCCTTGGCGCTTGTCACGAGCGCCAACTCCTCGTCGAAAATGTGCTCCACAATCAGCCCGGGACGCTGGGCTGCGCGGTAGACGACGGCGACATCCAACGTTCCCTCACACAGTCTATCCATCAGCTCGCTCGAGCTACCGACCGTGGCCGTTATGGCCAAGCTTGACTGCGCGTCTTGTAGCCAGGCCACCCATTTGAGCAAGAAGCCTTCCCAGAGGCTTATTTGCGCACCGACGGCGAGGTGATCGGCGTGTTGCTCGGATAAAGCGACCTCCAACATGGCCTGACGCCAGACCCGCACAAGTGTCGCGGCATGGCGGTGAAAGTGCTCGCCGGATTTGGTGAGCTGAATGCCGTTCTTTGAGCGCTCCAGCAACCGTTTGCCGATGGTGTCTTCCAAGGCTTTGATGCGAGCGCTGATGGCGGATTGCGTGAGGTTTAGCTTGTTGGCCGCGTCCTTGAAGCTGCCCGTCTCGACAATGGCCAGCAACGTACGGGCGTGATCAACATCCACGGGATGCCTCCGTCAAATCGATATTTCTGATGTAAAGGGGCGAAGAGTGTCGAATGTCAAATGTTAAATGCGGTTTTGCGCCATCGTTGCCCGCGCTCTAGATCGGCTTCAGCATGCGACAGCGCCCGCACACCTGGCCCAACAGCAAATCTTGTCGGAGGCGGAATAGCTGCGACGCGCGAGCCTTGGGGCAGCCCGGACCCGATCAATCAAACCCGATCGTCAACGATCGCGTGGTGTGATGCAGCCGATGGCTCCATCAGTCGACTAATCTAATGCGGCAGCAAATGCAGAAACAGAATTGTGATCGTAAATTGGTTCGGTCACCGTCCGTCGGTTTCAAAACCTTGATCCATTGATACGAAAAATTTGAAAGCTAACTCCGATCGTTTGGCGTATCTGACTACGTTTATCTGTTCTACCATGAACAGGCGTGATTGCGTGCATTGATTGCTTTTTTCTTGGCGTCTTTCGTCAATCGCCTTAGCCACCCATAGACCACATTAGGTGAATAGGCTGATTGAGCCTTACGTGGGGGATGTGCGGCGTTTAGCGGAGCCGTCGCGCAGCTTACAGTTTTTGACCATCTTCAAGGCTTACAACTTAAGGGAATTCGAATGGTGATACTGAGACCGGTCGCATTAACCATCAGTTTGGTCATATGTTCCGGACTAGCGCACAGTGCGCCATTCCATTTCAAGCCGGCCCAAAGCCCAGCCAACGATCACCTGCTTCTGACCCAATCGACCGCACCGCCCGCTGAGGTGCCGGAGCAGGAAGCGAGGGGACAGAAGCCTTGGAGACAAAAGCCATAACTGGATGCGCTGAGGCGACCGCCAACCGACAGAACCTAGATCATCGCGCTTTAAATCGGAACCGCAAAGCCGGTTCCGATTCAAGGCGCAAAGATGATCGCTCTTAAAGTGTAGAGCAACTTTCTGCCTTGAATCGGGATCGTTCCGATTCCGATTGAAGGCAGGTTGCTCTAGCCAAGCAGACAACGGAGAAGACAAAAAAGCTGAAGCCAACCCGACCAATAAGCGGAAAACGCAGTGGAAATCCAAGCGGGAGGCGAAGCGCAGGTCGAGGGCCGTGGTTCGCGGTAAGGCCTGCGGCACGTTCAGATGATTCAGCAAGACGTCGAAAAGTGTGTTGACGCACAAAACAAGGGTTGATTGCGTAACACTGATCTCTGCATTTATAGGGCGAAAACCTTCGCCTAAACGCCCGGCAGCCGTGGCTGCCGGTTTGCCCGTTTGTGAGCAGATGAAGTGATTGATCGCGCGGTCGGTCCGACCAGTTCCACTATAGCGTCCGGCGATCAATCAACGCGTGAGGGACGAAAGCCGCCCGTCGCCAATATGGCGAAAGCAAAGAGTTATTTCTTCTTCTTCGTTGACTTCTTCTTCGACGTTTTCTTCTTAGTATTTTTCTTCTGCACCAATTCGACCGGTGCACCGGCGCTGACCCCTGGCTTACCGACCAAGCTGCCGAAGGGCGCCGCGTGCGCTGTCGAAAGGCCAAATGCCATTGCACTGAGCAAAATGACGAGTTTTGTCGTTGACATGCAAGTTTCTCCTTTGTGCCCCCAGAAGTGGGACTTGAGCGCCTCGTGCCCTTGAAGGAGGGCAGAGGATCGCGACCATACCGATCCCATTGTTTTTGACAAACGAATGATTTTTGTGGACCCGATCAATTCTATTGAATTGAAATCGGCTCCTTCGAACGCGGTGCCGCTGGTGGACGCAATCGCACTGAACGCAGTATGCCGCGATGATCAGCCATCATTTCTGATGCAGATATTCCACAGTTCTGAACTGCGGCCAATTGCTACCAGGGTGATCGGCGCGTCAAAGTCTTGCCGTGCGCTGTTTGAGCCCAGGGCATGCTTGGCTCGACGTGCAAAGGTCCATCTCCGGGCCGGCCATGTGTTCGCGTGACCGCGTCGGCACGGGGTGCAAACAGGACGTGACGGGCTGCGCGGTGTTCGGCCAACTCGACGATGGCGTGTCTCCGACATCGATGCGCTTGACACACGGTACGTTTGATCATCTGCACGACCATTCGTTCCAGACGCAGATATTGTTGATAGATGCGCAAAAATAGCCCGTAATGATTAAGAACAAGAGCTTTTCTGAGATTTCTCGGAAATGTGTGCGAGATAACAGGAATAATATCGATAATCATAATTCTGATGGAGCTATCAGGGATGCCGAAGAGTTTTGTCGGCGTCAGGGCTGGCCGTGGCACGATAGGATAGACAAGTTCAGCTGGCGTCTGCGCGACGCGTCCGATATCAGCGACGGTGAGGCGAAACTGGCGCGCAACCGGGTTATTGCCACGCTTAAGCAGCTTCGCGGGTTTTGCACCTGCCGCCGGGCCAATGGAAACAACCCTGACCCCAATCCGGTGTGCTCCGTCGCCGAGCAGCAGCCAACAATTCCGGAGCAGTCTTCCCAGGACATCAGGAAGTTGGTGAAGGACCTCCAATTGGGAGATGCGGGGGTCTTGGTGCCGCTGAGCAGCTTGCTGACCTTGCTGACAGTAGCGGCGAACGCGGGCGTGGATGTCACCGCATGATAGCGTTTCAGTCTTAGAGCAATCTGCCTTTAATCGGAATCGGAACGATCCCGATTAAAGGCAGAAAGTTGCTCTAGACTTTAAGACCGATCATCTTTGCGCCTTAAATCGGAACCGGCTTTGCGGTTCCGATTTAAGGCGCGATGATCTAGAACGGATCACGCCGCATAGTGGGATTAAGCAATGATACTGGCCAAGCCACCAAGCTTCAGCCAGGACAAGAGTTCTGGCACGAGTCGGCACTTTGGTCACGCCTGAACCAGAAGCGACGGTCTGGAATGAGTGGTCACCTCAGTCTCCGGATCGGACCCTGAAAACATTGGTCGGAGCGGTGAGATTTGAACTCACGACCCCCAGTCCCCCAGACTGGTGCGCTAACCAGGCTGCGCTACGCTCCGATCATGATCCGCTGCGATATCCGCCAGTCTCGGGGCACCGGAAGCTCGGCGGTCTCGACTGGCTGACGGCGCGGGCCCCAAGGGTACACAGGTAGCCGAGCGCCGAGAGGGGGTCAAGCGCGGGTAGCGCTGGCCGGCCACTGTTGTGCCCACCCTTGGTGTCGATGCCGTGACGATCAGGAGTAGGGTTCGGCCTGCCCATAGCGCAGGATCAGCTTAGCCAGCTCGGGCTCGTCGACCGCGGCCGCAGCCTCGACTGGAGAATACCAAGCGCGTTCGCGCTGGTCCTGCTCTGGCCACGTGGTGAGCTCACGTTCGACGGTCATCAGGAACACTTTGACCTTCACTGTCACCAACCCGCTCGGTTGGCGCTTGTCGTAGGTATAGTAGCCGATACTTTTGCGGTGGGTGGTCCCGATCAGGCCGGCCTCTTCACGGGCCTCTCTAACCGCCGCGATGTGATCTTGATGCCCTCGCAGCGGCCAGCCCTTGGGGATCACAAGCCGCCGTGTCTCGCGCGAGGTGACCAGCATGATCCATCGCGTCCCATCACCATCCGTGCGGATGGGAAGCGCGCCAACCTGCTTGGTCTTGCCAGACAGCACCGATACAATCTCCATTAGTTGCGACTAGTTGCGACCGCCATCGATTGCGACCGCCATCAATTGCAACCGCCCCAATCAAGGCAGCTCTCCGCCGGTCCCGCCGAGACGTTGTCGGCTACTCTACACCGCCATGTCAGCACAGATTACGACACTGCAGCCGGAATCGCTAAAAAAACAGCTGTTCAGCAAGCCGGCCCCACCGTGAGCGCCACATTCGCGCCTAGCATAGCGGCATTGACGCTGGTAATGCACAATGTGGGCAATCATGTCGATGCGTTAATAATAGTGTCGATGCGTTAATCGAGTGTTTTCGGCCCGTAACGGACGAGACTGGTCCGCACAGGAGATCACGGCCGTGCCACACGCTAACATCTTGCAAGCCGCGCGCAATCGGATGCATGGACACAACACGCTTCGGTTGGGTTTGTTCGGCGCCAATTGTTCATCGGGGCGTGCGGTGACGCGGGTGCCGGAGCGTTGGAGCGGCGACTGGCAGGATGCGTTGGCGCTGGTGCGCGTGGCCGATGCGGCCGGCATCGATTTTATGCTGCCGATTGGCAGGTGGAAGGGCTACGGCGGCGAGACCGATTATCAAGGCGCCACCTACGAGACTGTGACATGGGCCGCCGGGCTGTTGGCGGCCAGCACGCGGATCACGGTGTTTGGTACGGTCCATGCGCCCTTGTTCAATCCCATCGTCGCCGCCAAGATGATGGTGACCGCCGATCATATCGGCCAGGGGCGGTTTGGTTTAAACATCGTTTGCGGCTGGAACGAAGACGAGTTCGACATGTTTGGCGTCAACGCTCACGATCACGAGCGCCGCTACGAGTTCGCGCAGGATTGGTGGGATGCGGTGCAGCTCGCCTGGAGCGATGTCGATCACGGCGATTTTTGCGGTCGTCACCTGCGCTTGAAGGGCATCCGCGCCAAACCCAAGCCCTATGGCGGCTCGCGGCCGGTGGTGATGAACGCGGGGTCTTCGCCTGCTGGCCGCGCATTTGCCATCCGTAACTGCGATGCCTTTTTCACCACGGCCCATCGGGAGTCGCTGGCAGAGACCAAACAGCGGGTGAAGGGTTTTCGCGAGCAAGCCCGTGCGCTGGGGCGCGACATGGATGTTTATACCGTCGGCGTGGTGACCTGTCGGCCGACGTTCAGCGAGGCCCGGGACTACCATCACCATGCTGTGGTCGAACAGGCGGATTGGTCGGCCGTCGATGGCATTTTGGCCAAGAAGGGCATCTCTGTAAAAGCCGTCGGAGCCGATGCCTTCCTCAAGCATCGCCAAGCTTACGCCAACGGCATGGGCGGCTATCCGCTGATTGGCGACCCCGATCGCATCGCCGCGGAGCTGGCGGACCTGAGCCACGCAGGCTTGAGTGGAATTGCCGTTTCGTTCGTGAACTATCTCGACGAGTTGCCCTACTTTCTCGACGAAGTGCTGCCGCGCCTGCAGCGGGCTGGGCTCAGGGCGTAGCCGGCCAGCTTGCACGACAATGCCGGGCACGCAGTCGACATCGCATGAAGAAGGACACAGACCATGGCCAGCCGAGTCGGTCTGATCATTCCGTCGAGCAATCGCATCGTCGAGCAGGAGATGGTGCAGCAGTACCCGACCGGCATGCCTGTGCACATCACGCGGCTGCGAATGACCGGCCCGCACAAGGTGGCGATCGCCGACCTGGTACCGCGCATTACCGAGGCCACGGCTTCACTTGTCGATGCCGGCTGCGACATGGTGACGTTTCATTGCACGGCAAACGCGACCGACGAGGGTCCACAGGGCGAAGCGCGGATTCTGGCGGCGATGGAAGCAGCCGATGTGCGCCACGCATCCACGACGGCAACCGCCGTACGCCGCGCCTTGGCGGCCTTGAAGGCGCGTCGCATTGTGTTGATCACACCTTATAGCCAAGCCGAGACCGAGCATGAGGCCAACTATTTTCGCGCTATCGGGATTGAGGTGGCCGGCGCCAGCGGCCATGACTTGGGGTCGGCCAATTATGCCGCTGCAACGCCCCAGTTCTGGTTGGAGGCCGGCTTGCGCGCCAGTCGGGTGGACGCTGACGTATACTTCTTGAGTTGCGCCAACATTGCCGTGCTCGGCCTTGTCGACGACTTGGAGAAACGCCTCGATCGACCCGTTCTGACCAGCAATCAAGTCGTGGTTTGGGACCAGATCGCTCGACTTGGGACGGGCAGTGCGTTTCAACGTGAAGGTCGACGCCTCGGGCGGTTGTTTGCGTATGCTTGAGCGGCTCTCAAGGCCTCAAGCGCGTCAACGCCCACGTTGGGGTGGTCCGCGAGACGACCGGCTGAGACGGCCCGGCAGGCCAAGTCGAACGATGGTGTGCGCGCTAGAGCAACCTGCCTTTGATCGGAATCGGAACGATCCCGATTAAAGGCGCAAAGATGATCTAAGAATCATTGGACGGATTGAACGCCACGGTCCCGCCGAGATCGACCGCGGGCATCCGTCCGGCTCCCAAACGTCCGCACACCCTCAGCTGACGGCTGTGATCAGCAGTTTCACCCGCCCGCCCGCGGCGCACCCGTCGACGACGACGCCCTGCTACACGGCGAATGCCAGTTTCATTGCTTGAGCGAGATCAAAGCGCTGGCCGAGTTTGCGGTTGACTCATTTGGAGGGTTTGATGAATATCGTTTAGATCATTTGCAGACTGCGATTGCGGAAAATCGTTCCGTTCCACCCATCGATTTAAGGTGTGCGTCGTGCGTAATTGGCGGGCCTTGACGCGAACACTTGCGGTCTTTTCCAGCATGGTCGGTTTCGCTCACGTTGCCAGCGCTCAGGTTCCCCCGCCGCCCGATGGCAAGGCAGCTTTGTCGGGCGCCTATCCGGGCAAGACCTATTCACCCTACGCGCAGCGTCGCTTTCCAACGCGGCTGCTGTGGGGCGATTCCCACCTGCACTCCGCCATGTCGATGGACGCCGGCGCATTTGGCAATCGCCTCGGCGTGCGTGAGGCCTATCAATTTGCCCGCGGCGGCGAAATGACGTCATCGACCGGCCTGCGCGTAAAGCTGTCGCGTCCGCTGGATTGGCTGGTTATTTCCGATCATTCGGATAACATGGGCTTTTTCCCCGATCTGTTCGCCGGCAAGAGCCATATCCTATCCGATCCCAAAGGTAAGGATTGGTATAGTCGCATTCAGGCGGGGGAAGGGGTCGACGTCGCGCTTGAGCTGATCGGGCTGTTCTCGCAAGGTAAGTTTCCGCCGACCCTGATGTACACACCGGACTCCAAACCCTATAAATCGGCCTGGCAGGAGACGGTCGCGGCGGCTGAAGAATACAACGATCCCGGAACGTTCACGGCATTTATCGGCTATGAATGGACTTCGCTCGTCAAAGGAAACAATCTCCACCGCGTGGTGATCTTCCGTGATGACGGCTCACTGGCGCTGCAGACGGTGCCCTATACGACGGTGGCGCCGCAGGGCAGCACCGATCCGCTAGATCTCTACAAGTGGCTGGAGGACTATGAGACTAAGACCGGCGGTGACGTGCTTGCCATCGCCCACAACGGCAACCTTTCAAATGGCATCATGTTCCCAGTTGATGCCCAGTATACCGGTCGTAAGCTTGATGAAACCTACGTCACCAAGCGCGACAAGTGGGAGCCGTTGTACGAAGTCACCCAGATCAAAGGTGACGGAGAAACCCATCCGTTCTTATCGCCCAATGACGAATTCGCCGATTTTGAGACCTGGGCGATCGGCAACCTCGACGTCTCGCAAGCCAAGACCGACGCGATGTTGGCCGGCGAATATGCGCGTGAGGCGCTCAAGCGTGGTCTGTTGCTGGAATCGCGATTGGGAACCAATCCTTACAAATTCGGAATGATCGGCTCGACCGATAGCCACACCGCGCTCGCCACGGCCCAAGAGGACAATTTTTTCGGCAAGCACTCCGGTTATGAGCCGCAGCCCGACCGCATGAGCCATCCGTTTATGCGCAGCGACGCGGGCACCATCGCTTCGTGGCAGCAGGTGGCATCGGGTCTCGCCGCAGTGTGGGCCGAGGAAAATACGCGCAAGTCGATCTTCGATGCGATGGAGCGCAAGGAGGTCTACGCCACCACCGGACCTCGCATGGCCGTTCGGTTCTTCGGTGGCTGGGCCTTCAGCGAAGACGATTTGCAGTCGCGCACGCCGGCCTTCGTTGGTTATCAAAAAGGCGTGCCGATGGGCGGCGATCTGCCGGCGAGCGACACCGGCGCCGCCGCACCGACCTTTATGGTCTATGCGTTGCGCGATCCGATTGGCGCCAATCTCGACCGCATTCAAATCGTCAAGGGATGGCTCGATAGCAGCGGCAAGACGCACGAGAAGGTCTACAATGTCGCACTATCGGACGGGCGCAAGGTGGACGGCGAGGGCAAGGCCCCGCCGGTGGGCAACACCGTGGACGCCAGCACCGCCAACTACACCAATTCCATCGGCGCACCTGAGTTGAGCGCGGTATGGGTCGATCCAGACTTCGATCCCACTCAACGCGCGTTTTATTACGCGCGCGTCATTGAGATCCCCAAGCCCCGATGGACCACGTTCGACGCCTTTCGGTTCGGTGTGCCGCTGCCGAAGGGCGCGCCGGTTTCGGTGCAGGATCGCGCGTACACCTCGCCGATCTGGTACACGCCGCGTGGGTGAGTAGGTGTTGGTCGCGTGCGAGAATCTGGCAAGCCGTGAAGGTTCGGAAGTCAAAACTGATCACCTAGAGCAACCTGCCTTTAATTGGAATCGGAACGATCCCGATTAAAGGCGCGATGATCTAGCAGTCCACGACGGCGCATCAACGGTTGGCTTCACAGCGCTCTGCAACGACCCGTTGGCCGTTGGCCCGGATCGGACGCAGGTGCAACCGGCACATGCCAAATTGGCAAACATTATGCCCAAGTGGCAACGATTATGCGTCTGATCCACATGTGTTCGATGGAGGAAGTCGTGAAGCACGCATTGATTGCAACCGCGCTGTTCGCGTTTGCGACGACGGCTTTCGCATTTGAGCCACCACCGGAAGGCAAGAGTCTGAATAAAGCTTTCGAAGGCGAATCGTTTTCGCCCTATGCGGCGCGGAATTTTGCCAGCCGGCCGTTGTGGGGCGACACCCATCTGCATACGTCGACGTCATTCGACGCCGGCGCCTTCGGTAACCGGCTCGACGCGCGCACCGCCTACCGTTTTGCCAAGGGCTTCGAAGTCACCTCCACCACCGGGACGCGGGCGCGGCTATCACGCCCGCTCGACTGGCTGGTGGTCGCCGATCATTCCGACAACATGGGCCTGTTCGATCTGATCCATGCCGGCGATCGCAGCATCACGTCGGACAAGGAAGGCCGACGCATCTATGAGATGATAAAGACCGGTGGCGAAACGGCCGTCAACGCGTCGCTGGAGCTGATCGACGCGTTCTCGAGAGGTAAGAGCATTTCCACTGCGCTAGAGGTGGTGCCCGGTACAAAGCTATTCCGCTCGGTTTGGGATCGTCAGGTTGCGGCCGCGGAGGAGGCCAACGACCCCGGCAACTTCACAGCCTTCATCGGCTATGAGTGGACCTCATTGATCAATGGCAACAACATGCATCGCGTCGTCGTTTATCGCGACGGCGGTGCACGTGCGCGGCTGGTCAATCCGTTTACGACCATCGCGCCCCACGGCAGCCCGGACCCGCGCGATCTGTGGACGTGGATGAGCGAGTACGAGAAGCATACCAATGGCGACGTCTTGGCGCTGGCGCACAACGGCAATCTGTCGAACGGAATCATGTTTCCCGAGACCGCGCAATGGAACGGCCGTAAGCTCGACAAAGCCTATGTGACGGAACGGATTAAATGGGAGCCGTTGTACGAGGCGACACAAATCAAGGGCGACGGCGAAACCCATCCATTCTTGTCACCCAACGATGAATTCGCGGGCTTCGAGAATTGGGACAAGGGCAACCTGAACCTGAGCCAGACCAAAACCGACGACATGTTGGCGGGTGAGTACGCGCGTTCGGCGTTGAGAAGGGGCCTCAAGTTGGAGCAAACACTGGGTGTTAACCCGTATAAGTTCGGCATGGTCGGCTCCACCGATAGCCACACCTCGTTGGCAACGGCGCAGGAGGACAATTTTTTCGGCAAGCATTCCGGCACCGAGCCGGGTCCGGAGCGACCAATGCATCTCGTCGCTCAGTTTGGCGACCAGAAGATTTTCGGTTGGGAGCAGGTCGCATCGGGTCTCGCCGCCGTCTGGGCGGCCGACAACACCCGTGAGGCGATCTTCGATGCAATGGAGCGCAAGGAGGTTTACGCCACGACGGGCTCGCGAATGGTGGTCCGCTTTTTCGGAGGCTGGCAATTTACCGATCAGGACCTGAGTTCCCGTTCACCCGCGTTTGCCGGATATCGCAAGGGTGTACCGATGGGCGCCGATCTGCCGGTTCAACCGGACGGCGGCAAGGCGCCGGTGTTCATGATCTACGCTCTGAAGGATCCGATTGGTGCTAACCTCGATCGCATTCAGGTCGTCAAGGGCTGGCTGGACGAGAGCGGCCAGACCAATGAAAAGGTCTATGATGTGGTTTGGGCCGGCGACCGCAAGCCGGACAGCAACGGCCGACTTCCCGGCGTCGGTGACACGACCGACCTCGCGCGCGCCACCTGGACCAATTCGATCGGCGCCGCCGAGCTAGCGACGATCTGGACTGATCCGGATTTCGATGCGAGCCAACGCGCCTTTTATTATGTCAGGGTGCTTGAGATCCCCACGCCGCGATGGACCGCCTATGACGCGTTCCGCTTCAACATCAAACTGCCGGCAGAGGTTCCCATGAAGACGCAGGAGCGCGCCTACACATCCCCGATCTGGTACACCCCGAAGGCTTGATCGATATGTTCAGGTGCAGGCGCCGGTATTGGAACTGCGGCCGCATTGCCGGCTTGCGCTGTTGGTTGGTCATTTTGCTGATCACCACCGGCGCCCCTGTGCCCAGCTCGGCTTGCGGTTTTCATACGCTTGACCGTATCGCGCTCAAGCGCGGCGCGCTGAATTTCGCCTTTCCCAATGCCCTTTATGTACAAGGTGCCATCGGCAACGCCCTTCGCCGTGGGGTGTTGCACCCGAAGCATCTTTCCAGCGCGCGAAAGCCGTTCGCCTACCACCGCATTGTTCGTAATTTGCAGCGGTTCGCCGATCGCGTCGATGCATCGAACCGTTTGGAGGATCGTCCGTTCACCGCGGTTTTGCTGGGATCGGTGTTGTGGTCGACATTTAAGCCGCAGGCAGATCGCCTCGCCGTTGAGAGCCATACGCCCGGACCGCTGCCTGGCGCGGCGACGATCGTAACCGATGCCCCCGTGATCGCCGCGCTGTTGGCCGGCGATCTGTCGGCGAAAGCGGTGTTCGGAGCGGGGCTGATGCGCTTTTATGGGACTCAAGGTGACGTCGAACCGCTGCGATCTGCATTGGAATTGGCGTTTCCTGGGCAGCCGACGTCCGCTTCGGGTTCCGCCCTCGCGAAGGGTTATCCAAAGCAATGATCAAACTGCCCCCGGTTGTTGGCGCGTTCGATGAGCACCGATCCACCTCTGGTTGGACGAGGGCCGACGATCGGGCCAAGTACGCGGCGTCGATGCTGGCCGTGGCCATTCTGCTGGCATCCAGCGCTGTCGCTCATGCCCACGACGTGACCGGCATCGCGGGTGGATTTAAAAGTGGTTTCGCCCATCCGTTCTATGGCTGGGACCATGTCGCAGCGATGGTGGCGGTCGGTCTATGGGGGGCACTTCTGGGTCCGCCGGCATTATGGGCACTACCGATTGCGTTTCCCTTGATGATGTCGTTTGGCGCTGCGCTTGGCATTGCCGGCCTACCGCTTCCCGCCGTCGAGGTGGGCATCGCCGCCTCCGCTGTTGCGCTGGGGCTGATGGTGGCCGCGGCGGTGCGTCCACCCTTACCGTTGGCCGCCGTGATTGTCGGTGTCTTCGCCATCTTCCATGGCCACGCCCACGGCACCGAGCTGCCGGCAAGCGAGGACGCGTTGGGCTATACGGCCGGTTTTGTGATTGCAACGGGCTTGCTGCATTTGAGCGGAATTGGAATGGGTTTAGCGGCCAGATGGGATGGGGGTAAAATCGCCGTACGCACAGTTGGTGGCCTTATCGCCGCAGGTGGATGTGCCTTGTTGGCGGGCGTGGCATGATCAACCGGGGCTTGGCGGCGATTGCGATCAGCTTGGTGTTGATGAAGCCGGCGTTGGCGCACGCTCCGATCAAAGGGATCGGTGCGTTTTACAATGGATTATTGCATCCCCTGTTCGTGCCCTCTCACCTGTTGGTGCTGATCGCGCTGGGGCTCCTGATCGGCCAGCATGCGCCGCGGGCGAGCCGTTCGGCTTGGTTCGGCTTCGTCGCCGGATTGAGCGTCGCGGTTGCGGCAGCTTCGAATCTTGATATCAAGCCCCCTCAACCGGTTTTGCTGGGTGTCGCCTTGGCTGCAGGATGTCTCGTCATTTTGGACCGGGCCTTTTCCGCCGCAGCGCTCGCGACCGTGGCCGTTGCCGGCGGGATTGCCATCGGATTGGATTCAAGGCCGGAGAGCGCGAGCCATCGGGATTTTTGGCTGGCACTATTGGGCAGCGGCATCGGGTCTGTGCTGTTGGTCAGCTACATCGGTGGCATTGCCGCTGTGCTTCAACGCCCCTGGCAGCGCATCGGCATCCGGATTGCCGGGTCTTGGACGGTGGCGTGCGGGGTGATTGTCCTTGCTTTTGCAATGGCCAACCGCACGGCCGTTGGTTAGGTCGAGCGAATATGTCGGTTGTTGCCAAACTCGTCCGTGAGCCGCTCACCCATTTTCTGCTGATTGGCACGCTGGTGTTTATTGCCTATGCCATGATGGGTGGCTCGCAACCAGATGCGCCGGAGCGCATCGTCGTCACCGATGGTAGGGTGCAACAGCTGGTCCAAGTCTTTGCCAAAACCCGCCGGCGGCCGCCGACGCTGGTGGAGTTACAAGGTCTGATCAACGCCTACGTCAAGGAGGAGGTCTACTACCGGGAAGCCCTTAAGCTCGGTCTGGACCGTAATGACACGTTGATCCGCCGGCGCCTGCAGCAGAAAATGGAATTCCTCACCGAGCCCAACGAGCCCGATCTGCAAGCCTCCGATGACGACCTTCAAAAATTTCTTGCAGCCCACCGATCCGAGTTTCGCGTCGCTCCCAAAGTTGCCTTTCGCCAAATCTTTTTGAAGCAGGGGAACGGCAAACGGGGCTCATCCCAACGGGCGGAACAAGTGCTGAAGGCGTTGCGGTCAGACGCCAACCCTGACGAGCTCGGCGACAATACGCTGCTGCCGTCTCAGATGCCGCTTACCTCGCTCGATTTGGTGGCAAGAAACTTTGGATACGACTTTGCTGAGGCGCTGTTGGCCTTGCCGCAAGCCCAATGGACCGGTCCGGTGCAATCCGCCTATGGCCTGCATGTGGTTCGCGTCACAGCGCGAAAGGAGGGCTATGATCCACCGCTCAAGGAGATCCGACGGGCCGTGCAGCTCAAATGGCGATTTCAACGCCGAAAAGCTTGGCTGACATCCGAATACGAGCGATTGCGCAGCAAATACGAGGTCGTGTTGCCGTCCGTTGAGCCGACCGCAAGCGCAGCGCGATCGGCATCCCAATGAAGCATGTTTTGGCAGCAGCGTTGAGCGGGTTGGCCCTACTGGTCGGCACTGTCACACTTGTCTCGGGGCATGAGTTGCGACCCGGCTTTTTAGAGATCCTGCAGAAGTCACCTGAGCGCTATGTGATCCGGTTCAAGGTTCCGGCACGGGGAAATATGCGCTTGAAGCTTTATGCGGGCCTGCCGGATCAGTGCACGAACGTCAAGCCTCCGCAGACCGAGCGTGCCGGTGGAGGGGTTCTCGATCGCTATGCCGTCGCCTGCGCAGGGGGCCTGCAAGGCCACAAGGTGGTGATCGATGGCTTGGCCAGCACGTTGACCGATGTCGTCGCCCGCGTGGCGCTGTCGAACGGCTCGGTGCAAACGGCACGACTGACGCCGGACCAGCCGTCGTTCATCGTAAAGGGCGTCGCCGCTTGGCCGGATACGTTGCGAACCTACCTCCTGCTCGGCGTCGAGCATATCCTGCTTGGGCTTGATCATCTCTTGTTTGTGTTAGCGCTGCTGCTGCTCATTTCCGACCGATGGATGTTGGTGAAGACCATCACCGCATTCACCATCGCGCACAGCATCACGCTGACGGCTGCCGCCATTGGCTGGGCTGACGCTCCACAAGCTCCGGTCGAGGCCGTGGTGGCGCTCAGTATCATGTTTGCCGCCGCCGAGGTGCCACGCTTACAGTCGCAGCCCTCCGATCTGGCCGGTCGGGCGCCTTGGATCATCGCCTTCGTGTTCGGTCTCATTCACGGATTTGGCTTCGGCGGTGCGCTCAAGGAGATCGGGCTGCCGCAGTCGGACGTTCCGCTGGCGCTGCTCGCCTTCAATCTCGGAGTCGAGGCCGGTCAATTGCTGTTCGTGGTTGCCGTGATCGCTCTTATCGCCTCGCTCGAGCGACTGCTGGCGCTGCGTCTGCCCCACGTCCGGGTTTTGACCGCCTACGTCATCGGTTCGCTGGCGGCCTTCTGGTTTGTGCAGCGGGTTACGGCAATGAGCTAGATCATCGCGCCTTAAATCGGAACCGCAACGCCGATTCCAATTGCGCCGGTTCCAATTTAAGGCAGAGAGTTGCTCTAGGCTCTGTCGGCCTTTGGCGGATCAGCCGGGCCGGTCCGCTCCCCGCCCGGCCATCCACACGAGCGTGCCAAAGGGTGGCCGGGCGGGGAGCGGGATGGCTGCAGCTTACCCTATCGTTGCCAGCGAACGCCTATCCCTTGAGCCCCGCTTTGCGGAGCCCCTCCATCAAATGCTCAAAATCATGTGCGGCGGCGTTCCATTTGCGCAGTTCCAACGGTGCGGAAAAGCCCGGTTTGATGTCATAGACGCGGGCAAGCGCGGCGCCAGCTTCGGCTCGCCCGAGTTGGGCTAGCGCGGCCGCCTGCAGCAGGTGCGACCAATAAAAGTGTGGCATGCCGGCCCGCTCCACATCGGCGTTGGTATCTGCGTAGGCGCGCTGATCGTAATGGTAGCGGCTCGCCGCAAAATAGTACCAACCGGGGTGCAAGGGATTGAGCTGCTGCGCGCGTTTGGACAAGTCGACGCCACGCTCGAATTGACCCATGAAGGCCAGATAATGGCCGACATCGGCCAGGATTTCCGGGTCGTTCGGATTGAGGCTCAGGGCCAGCTGGGCTTCGGTCTCGAACTTGTCGTTTTCCCGGCGGAAGAAGTGGACGATCGCCAGCCAACAGCGGGCATAGGCGTTTTGCGGATCAAGTCGGGTTGCGGTCGCCGCCATGTGCAATGCCCGGCCGATCGGATCCGGTCGCGGGTTGGTCTCGAAGCGGTGCTCGGCAAGGTACACGTTGGCCAGCAGCGCATGGGCATCGGCCGACGTTGGATCGAGCGCGATCGCTGCCTCGAGCAGGTCGCGGGCTTCGGCATGGATGTCGGCGCTCAACATCGACGTAAAGCGACGGGCCCGCAAAAGGCAATCGTAGGCGTCGAGCTCCGCAGCACTCTTTCTCAACGCGCGCTGCAGCGCCACATCCTGGATCTTGAGGCCCAAGGTCGCAGCAATCTTGCGGGTGACCTCATCTTGTAGCTCGAAAATGTCACACATCTCGCCGTCGTAGCGATCCGCCCACAGGTGCAATCCGCTGTCACCATCGATCAGTTGCGCTGAGATTCTGACCCGGCCTGCCGCGCGTCGCACGCTGCCCAACACGAAATAGCCGGCGCCCAGCAGCGCGCTCAGCTCCTGCAGATGGATCGGACGTCCCTTGAATTGAAAGGTCGTCGCCCGCGCGATCACCTGCAGCTCGCGAAATCGCGACAGATTGGTGATGATGTCCTCGGTCAGCCCGTCGGCAAAGTATTGGTCGACCCCCGCGCTGAGATTCTCAAACGGTAGCACGGCGAGAATCGGTCGATCAGTGGCGCGGCTGCGGCGCCCCGGCGGCTGGCCACCGTTGCCGGGCAGGATCGGCGGTCGGTGCCGGGCTTCTGGCGCGTCGGCAGTCGGAGAGGTCGCTGGGCTCCCGGACGCGGGGGCAGGCGCCGGCTCGGACGACGTGTCAGCGCCGTCGGCGACCGATACGGCTGCCACGAAGCTGAAGCCGCGGCCCCTGATGGTGCGAATGTAGGTTTGGCTATCCCCATCGTCCCCGAGCACCCGACGCGCCGATTTGATGCAACTGGACACGGTAGCGTCCGACACAATGCGGCCCTTCCACACGTGCTCGATCATCTCGTCGCGGCTCACGAGCCGGCCTGGATTGCGCGCGAGAAACAACAGGACGTCGAAAACAAGCGGCTCGATATGGCGGACCAGGCCCCGTCGGCGAAGCTCGTAGGTGTCAGTATCAAGCTCGAAATCATCGAATTGGTATCGCATTCCGTCCTCGCGGGCGCTGCCGGCTTGAGGCGCTACTATACACTGTTCTCAATCAGCCGGAGCACCTGCCGCGCAGCCGTTGGGCTAAGCCGTGGCCGCGATGGTGGACCCAACATAGCGGTAGGCAGGATCGATGCGGCGCACGCGACCAGGGTTCGCCGTGACGTCGGGTCCCGGCCGTTAGAGCAACCTGCCTTTAATCGGAACCGGCTTTGCGGTTCCGATTAAAGGCGCGATGATCTAGCATGCCGGGCAAGTGGCCCGCCCCACAAACTCTCCCGACAATCCCCCAAATTTCCGCAGCCCACTCTCAAGCAGTCGCCCCAAGACCGTGCGATAGCCAATGCAGCGCGATCACGATGGTGCTGCGCGACGCCAAAGCAAGCAGACGCACCTCGCGTCAGATGCGTTTTAGGATGGAGAGCTTCCAATGACCGCCATGACCCCAGTTGCCGCCACGCCGAACTTTACTGCGATCAAGGCGAAGCAGCATGTCGCTTGGGCCTCCGGTGATTATGCCCGGATTGGCACGACGCTACAGATTGTCGGCGAAAACCTCGCTGAAGCGATGGACTTGAGCCCCGATTCACAGGTGCTCGACGTGGCTGCCGGCAATGGCAACGCGACCCTTGCCTTCGCCCGTCGGTGGTGCGCCGTCACGTCGACCGATTATGTGGATACCTTGTTGGCGCACGGGCGGGCCCGCGCCGAGGCGGAGCAGTTGGAGGTGTCCTACGAGATCGCTGACGCCGAGCAGCTACCGTTCGCAGACAATCAATTCGACGCCGTGGTCTCCACCTTCGGCGTGATGTTCGCACCCAACCAAGCCAAGGCCGCCGAAGAATTGTTGCGGGTATGCCGCCCGGGCGGCAAGATTGGCATGGCGAATTGGGTCCCCGATGGGTTCATTGGGCAACTGTTCAAGACGCTGGGCAGGCATATCCCACCGCCGCCGGGCGTCAATTCGCCGGCGCAGTGGGGCAACCCGGCCTGGATCGAGGAGACCTTCGCCGCGCAGTCTAGTGCGATCGAGACCGAGGATAGGACATTTATCTTCCGCTATCGCACGCCCGATCACTTCGTGGACTTTTTTCGTACCTTTTACGGGCCTGTCCATAAGGCCTTTCTCGCGCTCGACCCCGCTGGCCAGGCGGCATTGTCGAACGATTTGCACGATACGGTGGCGCAATTCAATACCGCCACGGACCGTTCAATGCGGGTGCCCGGCGCCTATGCAGAGATTGTCATCACCAAGCGCTGAGCCGGGTCTGAAGAGAAGGGCGGCATCGGCCGAGGGAAGGCGCGCCGAGGCTGGCTGGCGGTGGGCACGGATCGGCGGCGAATGGCCCGGCAGGCGCGCGAACCAACATCACCCGCCCCTCCTGAAGCGGGTCGCCTGAGCAGCGCGTCAATAAGCATGCAGCATCAAAGGCTCCGCCGGCTTCAACATTGAGTTGGAGCCGGCTGAAGGGCTCAGGTTAGTCATCGCGGCACCATCACCGAATCACACGTCGTATCCGCCGGTGAGGGTGACGCACTGTAGTAGCAATCTGTGACATTGTGCATATTGTTTCAATCCACGCCCGAGAACGCAAAACATGCGAGCGACACTACGGGGTCCAGTCCGCTTGGGCAGACCGCAATCGTAATTCCAGTCCGCCGCAGCGGGAGACCAATGACGCGGAGGGACCAACCCGGCGAGTGACGCGTTCCCTTTGGCGCGTAAAGCGCATGACCGGCCGTTGCAGGCCCCGCGGCATCCAAAGCCGGCACATCCGGCAAGGCTGCTCACCGAGCAGCTCCGCATTAAGCCGTATCCGATCGGACGGGGCACCCCGGCTATCAACCCTTGCATACGGCCCGGGCGCGCAAGCCAACACCTTTTCCGTCTCAGGCGTATCCGCCGTACCGGCCCGCTTCCCAGCCCGGCCACCCACCCAAGCGTGCCACTGAGTGGCTGCCGGGTGGGGGAGCGAGACTGTCCCACCTAACTTTAGAAACGCGCCAGAGCATCGCTCTCCACTCAGCGCTGCGCAACAACGATCCTGTTTGGCATGATCGTGCTGCGGAAACTCGAGCCTTCCTTATCCTAGATCTTGTGTTCGATCGACACGCCTGCCGGCAGACCGCTGTCCTCGACGACGATTGCATAATCTGAAAACGAGCGCGCCGCTGGCCAGTTGTCCGCCCGCTGGTCGCCCACGGGAACAGACATCTCGTTGTAGACCCGTCGAACCTTAACGCGGTCGAACAGCTTGTAGGCCGGTGCATTTCCCAAGGCACCATTGTGCCGAAAGGCGATCAACTGGCGCGCCGACATTTCGCCGCGCGCTGCCGACCGGTCAAGGTCGTGCATGCTGCGCATGGCTGTCCACACCAGATGCAGATCCTCCTCGCTAAAACCCGTTTTCTGGGCAAGCTTGGCATTGACGAAGCCGTGGACGCGGTAAAGTCCATACGGAACGATGTGTTTGCGGCCAATGGCGCGGCTTTCCACCCGCTCGTCGTCGCCCGTATCGCGTTTTTTTCGCTCGGCCTCGTTGGTGGTTGCCATGCGGGTTATAGAGATTTCAAGTGGCATGATCGGTTCCACCGAGCGGCCGAATGCGAACTGCAGCGGGCCACGCACCTGCCCGCAATTGATGCCGGTGCTCATCACCGCCCCGAAGGTGCGGATATCAAAAAAATGCATGCACATCCAATCGCGGAGCTGTTCGGCCTCCTCGTCCGATTGCGGATAAAGCCTGCCCGCCTTCTCCAACTTATAATCATTGGGACGGACCGCGCGGTAGGCCTTGCGATGTTCTTCGTTCAGGACGGCGTTCTCGGTCACATAGATCGCCAGCCCTTCCTTGTCGGGGTAGGCATCCGAAACAAAATTGCGGATCTTACGCTTGATCGAAACGTCCGAAACGAGTCCCTGCCCTGTTTCCGGGTCCATGCGGGGGAAATTGCTCGCGTCGGGATCGCCGTTAGGGTTTCCATTGATCACATCGAAGAAGTAGACGAAATCGTAGCGATGATTCACAGTCGTCATCAGCTGGCCCCCTCGACGACAGCCTCCTCCGAACGAACGAACTCCTCTCCAACGGACGTGTCGCGATCACGGCCTTTGCCTTCGGGTTTGGTATTTAGCGCGGACCATTGATGGTAATAGCCCACAAAAAAGCGGCCTTGCTCTTCGATCGATTGCTTGATTGGAAACGGCGTCTCGCCTTTGAAGCGCCCCAGAATCGCCGTCACCAATTTGCCCGCCCTGACCCTGGCCATGCGCTGACGGCCAGTGCCGTGTGCCAGCAGCGATACGTTGTTCTCGTGCGTGCGCATCAGGATCGGAAAGCACCGCCGTGGTGTGGCCGCGGCTGTTCCAATATACTTGTCGCGTATCGTCGCACTGCGATCCGACGCTTCGCGCTCCGCATACTCATAAATGGCGAACAGTCGACCGAGATTGTAAGCGGGGTCCTGGCTGTCGCGATTGATAGACACCGGTATAATCTCCTCGTTTCGGTCGCGATTGACGACCGCTTTCAGCAGCCCGGCGCGTGCCGCGTTGACAGCCTTGTCGGCACGGATCCGAGTTATGATCAAGGACAGCAGCGTTTTGGGATACCGGCCGCCCGTTAAAATGGCGCGCGCCACCTCGCCGCCCAGGCGCGGTGGGATATTCTCCCGCTTGCGCCGTACAGCGGTCTCATAAAGCAGCGCGTAGGCTTTCTGGTTCAGCTGTTTGCCGGCGGGCGCAATTTCAAAATCGCGCTGATGGCGCTCCAGGTTTGCTGCCAGCCGGCCAAACCGTTCAACCAACCAGAAGCGGACTGCGACCCGCCCGCTGTTGGGTGAGAGGCCAAGAACATGGAGACGCGTTGCCGGATCAACCCGCGAACGGGGATCAAGCGATCGGACATGTCGAGATCCGGCCGATGCCGCGCCCAGCGGCATATCATCCTTACCGTCCTTGGCCGGGGGCTTGCCGAACTGTTCCCAAAAGGCATCCTCAGCCGCCTTTGCGGAGCGCTCCCCGACCCCGGCATCATCGGCCCAAAACACCACCGTCGTCTCGCCCAGCCGGATCGGCCGTGCCTTGCTGCGGTCCAGCAGCCAGTTGAGCGCGGCGCCATAACGAAATGCGGCCATTTCTGAGACCGGCGCGTTGGCTCCCCGCGCCTTGCCGTAGCTTTCAAAAGCGTCCGCGTTGAAGGACACGAGGGCGGCACCTGAGCTTTGCGTGCCGATAACACCCTTGAGTTGAGGATGGTTGAACCTGAGCGGAGCGGGATGCCCGCTAATCAGACAGGTGCCTTTAGTCGTGCTCGGTCCGGTTCGGCTCGCGATCAAGGCGCGCGACGCCGCCCGTTGGTCGATGCGTTGATCGTCGCTGTCGAGCCAGAACGCTATGTTCTCATCCAGCGCCTCGTCGTTGCGAAACGCGGCATCATGCCATTGATCCGGCGACCACGTTTTGAGGAAGCGCCACAAGGCACGCAGCCCCTCGTCCTCGGTGTCCGCCAGGGCTCTCAAATGGACGTTCTTGAATGCCTCGTGCTCCTCCAGGGTTCGCCTGCCTTGCCCGGGCACGATGCGTTTGCCATCGTCGACGTCTTGCTCGACGGCTGTGATCCCGAACACATAGGCCGTCTTGTCCCACAGGAAGGCTGGCCTGATGCCTGAGGTCCGTGCAATCTCCGGCATGAAGACCGCTGGCGCGATCGCTCGACGATGCGAGACATCACGCTGATCGATCAAAGCCAAGCCATGCCCATCGGCATCGAGCTTCAGCAGGAAGCCAATGCGAACGGGAGCATATCCTGGCGTTGGAATCGCCTCACCACGCCGCTCCAGCCGATTGTAAAGGCCTACAAGCGACTGCAAGATGGTCATTGAACGAACCCAGCCTCTCTAATCTTGGCCACCTCCAAAACGCCATTCTCCAAGACTGCGCGAAAAAACATGGGCCGCTTGTCTTTGCTGGCAAAATCGATGTCGTACAACATCCAGCCGAGATCCCGATTGCGTTGCTCCTCCGGCAATTCTGAATGCGGCATCGCACCTTCGACCAAATCGAAGTCCGCCGCGAACTCCCGACAGCCCAAGCAGGGGCGATGGAAGCACTGGCCGGTCGAGGCCCGGCGCTTGAACATTTCAATATGCTTGGCGGGCGTATCGTCTTCCCGTGCGCGGTCGGTCATGCGAAAATGCGCTTCAATGACGTAGGACACGTCATAAAGCGCAATCGTCGCGCGGGGCTGGCGGTCCTGGCTAACGGCTATGCCCAACCCGTCCAAGCTCTTCCGCCGCATCGCAGCGCGCGCGCTGCCGGCCGGAATCTTCGAAGTGACCTCATTGCGCCGAAACGTTTGAAACCGAATCGGCCGCAATATGTGTATGCGGTCAATGGTCCAGCGAATCGCCGGCTTCCAGTGGATGGCCTCGATAATCCCGCGCGCAGCAGAGATCGTCATAACGTCGTAGGAGACGCGCTCGACCTTCATTTCAGGTCGGGTGAAGCAAGCGTATTCTCCCCATACGTGTAAAGCGATTCCAGTCAAAGTGACGCTCCCGCCAAAACCCAATTTTGCGAATGCAGACGGACGCCAAGTCTGCAGTGGCTACGCGTGCCGACGCGAAAAGCGCTACATCTTGTTTGTTGACGCTACTCTTTTGAATGCATTTCAAACTGAGCGAAAAGCAGGACGATGTCAATGTATTTGTACACAAATGATCTGTTAAAAGATTGTTATTATTAGCGCTGTCGGATTGGCAACGCCGCTTATGGTTGCATTGCCGATCAGTTTTGAACTTGTATACCGTGCGTCTTATGTTCAAAGTAACGCGGATCAATTTCACCGCTTGGGCGACGTCGGGTCACGCATGAACGCTCAAGCCGGTTCAATGCCTGTCGAGAGGTGTAGTGGCGGGAAACGGCGACAGCGATGGCAAAAACAACCGCCTAAGCCTATGTTGTCGTCAAGCTGCGATGTCAATTCGCTGACCTTTCAGTCGTTTGGGATGTGGAGGATTGAATGATGGCGATTTCCGTCGTTCAGGTGCATAATGCGATTGGTGCACGGATTAACGATGTGGATTTGTCGCAGCCGGTGGACGATGCGACCAAGGCGCAACTTCGACAGGCATTCGATGACCATGTCGTCCTGGTCTTGCGCAATCAGCAGCTCGATGAATCTCTACAACTTCAGGCAGCAGAAATCTTCGGCACCGTCGCCGTACGCAAGCGCCCAATTTCAGGGCAGGGACCGGGCGGCGATTATGATACGCCGTTTATGCTGGTCACCAACATCGTCGAGAATGGGGTGTCCATCGGTGCCTTCGGCGACGGCGAAATGTGGTTTCACCACGATACCAGCTATTACCCGGAGCCCCATCGTGCGACGTTGCTGTACGCTGTCAAAATCACCAGCCGGGGAGGCGAGACCTGCTTTTCCAATATGTACAAGGCCTACGAGATGATCCCTCGCGGGCTGCGTGACAAACTTGAGGGGCGCAAGGTTCTCCAGCTGCACGATTACAAGCGCCGTGAGCGACTGGATCTCGACGCGATCGACTTATCGCAGGTGCGGCATTTTGAGCAGCCGATTTTTATCACCCACCCGGCAACCGGCCGCAAGGCGCTTTATGTGTCTCGCCTGATGTCCGCGCGGATCGAGGGGCTGTCGCGTGAGGACAGCGAGGCGGCGCTGGCTGAGCTATTCGATATTTCCGAGCACCCCTCCATCGTCTATGAGCACAGCTGGCAGCTCGGCGATCTTGTGATCTGGGACAATTGGGCCTCGATCCACATGCGCAAGGATTTCCCGCGCGACGAGCCGCGGCTGATGCGGCGGCTGACGATCGAAGGGCAGCCGATGCGGTTTTAGCGACCCAAGCCGCGAGCGACAGCCGGGCTGCAGGCTGATGTCAGCCGACCTCCCAGCGCTGATGGCCACGGCGAAGCCGGTTGTAATGACGCGCTCGGCACCGGACTCGGCACCGCGCTCGGCACCACGCTCGGCACCGGGCCGTCGAGGCGAGGGTGGTCGCAGCGCCGTGAGGTCAGCTCAGGCGAGGCTCCGCAGGTCGGTGGTCAGGCGCGCAAGTGTCTCCTCATCAACACCGGCCAACGCTTGCTTGACCCATCGAGCATGCGCTTTCGCCATTTTCCTGAACACAGCGCGCCCCTGCGCGGTCAGCGCCACGTCCTGGCTGCGCCGGTCATGGGGGTTGGATTGGCGAACGATCAGTCCGTCGTGCTGCATCCGATCCAATAGACGCGAGATATTGCCGGGGCGGATCAATAGGCGGTTGCGAAGCTCGCCGATCGTCAAACGCCTGCCCGGCGCCCGATAAAGTTGGGACATCGCGTCAAACCGGGTGAACCCGTGTCCGAAATCCGTCAGCATGCGCGAGTTGATCTGACCTTCGAGGCAGCGGGCCGCGCGAATGAGCGCCAGCCACAACCGCAGCGTTGCAATCTCCTGGGCGGTATAGACCAACTTGTCTGTCGCCGATGGATCGATGGCATCGGCGCGGTCGATGAACGCCTTCATCATGGTGTCTCCAAGCATTCGCCGCGGCACCGTCACGGCGATCGGGCGATGCAGGCTATTTACACATAATTTATTTACGTGTAAACTAATCTCTACTTCTCGAAGGCGTCCCACTGGTGATCGCGATGGTATCCACAGTGCGTGGAAGGGGCCGTGGTGCAAGGTGACGAGGTGAGCTATGAAAATCACAGTGATTGGTGGTGGGCCGGGCGGGCTCTATTTCGCGTTGCTGACCAAAAAGGTGCGCCCGGAATGGACCATCGATGTCTACGAACAAAATCGCGCCGACGATACCTTTGGCTTCGGCGTCGTGTTCTCCGATGATACGCTGCACGAATTCCTCTCCCATGATCCGGAGTCCTTTGCCGCGATCACGCGCGAGTTCGCCTATTGGGATGACGTGGCGATCCACTACAAGGGTCACGAGATTCGCTGCGCTGGCAACGGCTTTTGCGGCACCTCGCGCACCACCTTGTTAGCGATCTTGCAGCAAAGGTGCCGTGACGTCGGCGTGGGATTGCATTTCTCGCAGCGCATCGAGGCCAAGGACATCAAGGCGCAGTTCGCCGACAGCGACATGATACTGGCGTCCGATGGGATCAATTCGGCCATTCGCGAGCAGTTCAAGGAGCGCTTCAAGCCGACGCTTTCGGTCAAGGCCAATCGCTTCTGCTGGATGGGATCGACGCGCCCGATGGATGAGTTCAACTACTTCTTTCGGCAGACCGAGCACGGCATCATTTGCGCCCATTGCTATCAATACCAAAGTGATCGCTCGACGTGGGTGATCGAAATGGACGAAGCCTGTTGGCAGGGCCACGGATTTGAGGAGTTCGACGAAGAAGGTTCGAGGGTGAAGCTGGAGGCGATCTTCGCCGAGGAGTTGGCCGGCCATAGTTTGCTTCTCAATCGCTCCAACTGGCGCCAGTTCCCCCGCCTGTTCTGTGAGAACTGGTATTTCGACAACGTCGCGATCATCGGAGACGCCAAGGCATCGGCCCATTTCTCGATCGGCTCCGGCACCAAGCTTGCCATGGAATGTGCGATCGCCTTGTCCGATGCGGTTTTGGCGCATGGTGAGACCGATGTGACGCAGGCTTTTGCCGCCTACGACGCGGCGCGGCGGACGGCTTGCCAAGTGATTCAGCACAATGCCGACGTCTCGCTCGCTTGGTTTGAGCACATGAACCGGTCCTTCGACATGGAGCCGATGCAATTTGCCAACGTGGTCATGTGTCGAGCCAAGTCGATCACCTATGATGACCTGATGGTGCGCGACATGCGCTTCGTGGAAGATTCCGACACGGAATTTTATGAGCGCCTGTATCGTGAAACCGGCAACGATTATCGCCGGACTCGGCCAACACCGATGTTCACCAAGTTCAAGCTGCGCGAGATGGAGCTGGACAATCGCGTCGTCATGTCGCCGATGGCGCAGTATTCGGCCGACAGCGAGGGCAATCTGACGGATTGGCACTTCGTCCACTATACCTCACACGCGCTTGGCGGCATGGGTCTGCTGTTTGCGGAGATGACCTGTCCTGCCCCGGATGCGCGCATAACACGGGGGTGTCCCGGGCTGTGGACGGATCATCACGAAGCCCAATGGAAGCGCATCGTCGACTTCATCCACGCCCATTCCCAGGCCAAGGTCGCCATGCAGCTCGGCCATGCCGGCCGCAAGGGATCCACGCAACTGGGCTGGCAGCAGATGGACATGCCGATCGAACAGGAGGAACACAACTGGGAGTTGGTGTCCGCCTCGCCGCTTCCCTATCTCCCCGGCGTCAGTCAAACCCCACAGGAGCTGGACCGCGGCCAGATGGACCGGATCCGTGATGAATTTGTGGCGGCAACACATCGGGCTGCGCGCGCCGGCTTTGACATGCTGGAGTTGCACTGCGCCCACGGCTATTTGCTCGCGTCGTTCCTGTCGCCGCTCACCAATCACCGGTCAGACGCCTATGGCGGCACGATCGAGAATCGTCTGCGCTTCCCCTTGGAGGTGTTCGCTGCCATGCGCAAGGCTTGGCCCGATCCGCGCCCGATGTCGGTGCGCATATCGGCCTGCGACTGGGTCGAGGGAGGGATCAGCGAAGCCGACACCTTTGCCATCGCCGAGGCGTTCCGGGATGCAGGTTGCGACTTGATCGACGTGTCCGCGGGCCAGACCGTGCCGGATCAACAGCCGATCTATGGCCGCATGTTCCAGGTCCCATTTTCCGAGGCGATCCGCAACGTGCCGAAGATGGCGACCATGGCAGTAGGCGCCATCACCGAACCGGGCCAGGTCAATACGATTTTGCATACCCGGCGCGCCGATCTTGTCGCCCTGGCCCGTCCACACCTGTGGAACCCTTATTTTGCTCATCAGGCCGCAGCGCACTACGGTGTCCGGGCCGGAGGCTGGCCCAAGCCGTATCTGGCGGGTCGCGACCAAGCTGGACGCGAGCTGACGCGAGCGCGCGAGCGGCAGTTGGAATTGCGTCAGAAGGCACGACCGCGCCCGGTGGACGGCGAGGTCAGCACCAATCTAGCAGCTGAGTGATTGAGTGATTGAGTGATGGTGGACGATGTCGCGCTACCCACTCCGGCGGTAGCAACATTATTGGACTGGGTTGAATGTCATGCCGATCAGCGTCCGGCTGCGCCGGCATTGGAGATCGCCGGCGAGACCGTCGTCTATGCCGACCTCTATCGCCAGGTGCTGTCCTGCGCGGCCGGATTACGCGCGCTCGGTCTGAAGCGGGGCGACGTCATCGGCGTCCAACTGCCGAACACGGAGGCGTTCGTGACCGCTCTGCTGGCGGTCAGTGCGTGCGGAGGCGTGTTTCAAACCTTGCATTTGCCCTATCGTGCGGCCGAGCTGACCCAGCTGTTGGCTCACAGCAAGGCGCGAATGGTCATCGCCCAGGGCGGAGACGGTGACGGGTCGCCGGCGGCAACCGTGATGGCGCTGCGTGATCGGCTGCCGTCATTGCAGCGGGTCGTTGCCGTGGATCAGGTGCCAAACGGTGCCGATTCGTTTTCCGAGCTATTGCGCCATGCGCCGCAACCGATCAACGTCCGGCCTCAGACCGACGATCGATTTCTGCTGCTGTACACCTCGGGGACCACCTCCAGCCCGAAAGGCGTGCCTCATGCCTATCGTGGGTTTCTTGGTAATGCCCACCGTTCAGCGATCGAACTGGACATCGGTGCGCATGATCGCTTGATGTCGGTCGCACCGATGACTCACCTTTACGGGCTTTATGTGCTTCACGTTGGTTTGGCTGTCGGCGCTTGCAACGTGCTGCTCCCCGCCTTTGATCCGACGACGTTTTTGTCCGTGCTTGAAGCGGCCAAACCCACCGGCATCTTTGCGGCGCCGGCGCACTTCGCGCCATTTGTCGATGGCGGTCTGTTGGCCGCGCATCACGTTGCACGGACCCGCTTTACCTGTCTATCCGGCTCCACCGTGCCGCCGGCCTTGGCGGAGGCCGTGGATCGGGTGATGGCGAACGGTCGCGTCATCCAGCTGTGGGGGATGAGCGAGCTGCAGGCCGGTGCGTTCGGCCGGCCCGGCGATCCGGAGCGGTCCCGCTTAACCAGCGCCGGCCGCGCCGCGCCAATGACGGAATTGCGAACGGTCGATGAGGATGGTCATGTCCTGGGACCGGACGAGGAGGGTGAACTACAGGTCAGGGGTCCATCGGTGTTTGCTGGTTATCTCGACAATCTTGAGGAAACTGCCGCCAGCTTTACGGCGGATGGCTGGTTTTGCACCGGCGACCTGGCGCGGATCGATGCGGACGGCTATCTGGCGCTCACGGGGCGAACCAAGGAGATCATCAACCGCGGCGGGGTGAAGTACAATCCGGTCGATCTGGAGGTGCTGATTGCCGGTCACGACGCGGTCAGCGCCTGCGCCATCGTTTCTTATCCGGATCCGGTTTTGGGCGAGCGCGCATGCCTGTGTGCTTCACTGTACCCCGGCACAAAGCTGAGCCTGGAGGACATCACGGGCCTGCTGGATCAGGCCGGCATCGCTAAGTTTAAGTGGCCGGAGCGCCTGGAACTCTTCGACTCGTTGCCACTGACCCCGACGCGAAAGATCATGCGGGGTCTGCTCCGCCAATCGCTGGCCGAGCGCGACGCGGCGCGCTAGAGCAACCTGCCATTAATCGGAATTGGAACGATCCCGATTTAAGGCGCGATGATCTAGGTCATGTCCGCCTGAGCCGGTGGCCCGGCCCGCTCCCCCTCACGGCCACCCCATCGCACGGATGTTGTGGGTGTCCGGCCGGGAACGGGATGGTTCCATCTCACACGACCCGTGCTAAATCCGGATCCTGTGGCGGGGACGAACTTTGGCCGCTCCGTAACGCGAGGCTGCCGCGGGCTTCGCAGCATTCCGGTCGAGCGTGATCGCGCGGCAACCGGTTAGTCAAGTTCAGGGGGCAGGCGTTACGGCGCATGGCGCGGTTCTGACGATCGCGCCGCATATTAATCAATTCCAGAGTAATCCCTGGCCATGCCGCAGCCGCTGATCGATCTTCATGCTATTGGGTAGTAACACGTCTTTTGCCCAACTCAGGGTTGGCCAAGACGTCCGGGGCGGGTTATGGGCGTTCGGCACTGCGCGGCCGCAGCGATTAGGCATCAGGCGGCAGATCAAGCAAACGACGACGCGGCGTTCAAGCGATCTCTTGGCGACCTAGAGCGATCCGTTGCCCGTGTAAGGTCCATCGCAACGACCGCGCCTGGCCGGTCGATCCTGCAAAAATCCGAGCCTGGATGGGTGCTGCGCCGGGCGGTTCATGCGCTCGGCAAACTTGTGCGCTCAAGGGTTGACTGTCGAGGCGTGCGCGGCGAGCTGGCGAAGCGCCGCCGCGCGCCAGCAGATCCGGCCTTAAACCTGGGGTATCGGGCAGCATCGCCGAACTTCACGGCAACGGCGCGACCGACGGCGCGACCGACGGCGCGGGCGCCAACCAGGCGCAAACGGCGAGGGCTGCTGAAAACGGTGCTCGGGTTCGGCCTGCTGGGAGCGTCCTTCGGATCCGCGATCGCGCTCATGGCAAGCTATGCAAAGTCGCTGGAGTTGCTGCCGGCTGCCGATCCGTCGGCGCGGACCCCGGTGATGACGGGTGCGGTTCATGCGGATCTGCGCGCTGGCGCCAAGCCCCGCTTAGTTCCTCCCCAGCGGCCTGGCGACGTGCGGCACAATGCGTTCCATCGGCGATTTACCGCCCTGTACCAGGCGGACGATCAACGGTCCCGTTCCATCCAGCGGCAGCTCCGCTACGCCGACGCCAACGAGATCGATATTCGGATGCGGACATCCTGGGGATATACCCGGCATCCAGCGATGCTGTTTGGCCAGGCCAGATCGCTGGCCTACGTGCGGCTGGGCAACCTGCCCGCCGGGGCGATCGTGTCGCGGGGCGTGCCGTTTGGCTATGGCGCTTGGCTGATCTCGCGCGCAGAATTGCGCCATCTGATCGTTTGGCTGCCGGATCTGCCGTCCGCCGAAGTTAAGATCTCGGTCTACCTTCTACGCCGTAACGGGTCGGTGATTTCGCATTTGGAGCACCATATCACCCCGCCCAAGGCGGATGCCGACACGATGATTCAGGCGCCTTGACCCCCTCAGGCATCGACGCGGAGGCTGCCGGCGGTGTAAGGTTGGTCCGGTTCGAACGGCCTCAGGTCGGACCGCCCTTGAATGCGTGTGCGAGGATCATCCCATGTGCCAGGCATGCGGTGCCCATTTGATTGGCAGCGTACCTCTGAGTGATAGTGAGACCGTGTTTCGAACGGTGTCGGGCGAGCTTGGCCCCTTTCTCAAGCGCATCCCGGATGGAGAGACGGGCGAGCGTCACCGCTGGATCTGGTGGCAGCGCCAAATGCTGCTGAACCACCCCGCCATGGAGATCGACCCGGCGGCAAAGCCGTTACGCTTGACGCAGTGGGACGGTCAGCTGGTGCGTGAAACCGAGCTGTTGCGCTTCAAGCCAGGGGTCGACCCCACGACGGTCAGCTTCGAGACCGGATACGCCGAGGCGGCGATCGCGTCTTATGCCGTGTTCAAGCGGCTGCGTGAGAACGGCACGATCCCATCGCACATCAAATTTCAGGTCTGTCTTCCCACACCCATGGCATCAGGGTTCATGTATATCGCGCCGGCCGCACTCGACGATTTCCTCCCAGCCTACGAGCGGGCGCTGTTGCACGGGCTCACCCAAATCGGCCAGGCCGTGACGCACCAAGACCTGTCAATACAGTGGGACGTTTGCCAAGAGGTGCTGGTGTTTGAGGACTATTTCCCGTACCGGCCCGATGACTACAAGACGAGAATCTTTTCCATGTTGGCGCGGTTGGGCAATGCGGTGCCGGCGGACGTCGAGCTCGGTTACCACCTGTGCTATGGCACCCCGGCCGACGAGCACCTGGTGATGCCGAGGGACTTGGGTGTGTGCGTTGAGATCACGACCGGCTTTGCGTCGCAGCTGACGCATCCCCTCAACTATCTGCATTTTCCGGTTCCGAAGGATCGTACGGACGACGCCTATTTTGCGCCGCTCGGTCAGCTGCAGCTGCCGGCCGCGACGGAGCTATACTTGGGCCTGATCCACCATGACGACCATGCCGGAGATGTGGCCCGTCTGACGACCGCTGGCCGCCATGTCTCCCATTTCGGCGTCGCCACCGAATGCGGTTGGGGTCGCAGCGATCCGACGCGCGTGCCAGGCCTGATCGGCGCGCACCGCGCGGCACTGGAGACGCTGCCCCCGGCTTGAGCCGCGCCGCCGCCGCCGCGAGACGTTGCGCAACGGATCAGCCATGTCGTGCTTGCCGCTGGAGCCGACGCGACGATAGAGCAACGTTCTGCATGAGTTCTACCACGTGGCGTTTCGCAAGACGGTGTTCGACCGCATCGATCAACTGCAAAATGAACGCGACACATGGATTGAATTCTACAACACCGAAAGAACACATCAGGGGAAGATGTGCTGTGGGAGAACACCGCTCGAAACCCTGATAGATGGCAAGAACGCCTGGGCCGAAAATCGCTTCGACTGATCTTGATTTGACGCCACAACGGCAATGCCGGCAACTGTCAGATCAGGTCGCGAATTTTACAAATTATTGCCGCGTCCGGCGAACCGGGTTTGAGCCCGATCTATCGACACCGTTGGTCGAAGCCGCCGGCCAGGAGGGTGCTGTTCGATCGAGTTTTTCTCAACTGGCGGCGGCTGGGTCGGAGCTTGCAGTAAGCGATCACCGGTCCCACAGCCAGGCGGCCCCGCGCACGCCGCTGGCATCGCCCCACCGGGGGGGACGAACCGTTATCCGGGGCGCGGCAGCGAACACATATGGCGCTGCCAACCCGGGCAGTTGCTCATAAAGGTGCGGCAGGTTGGAAAGTCCACCGCCGAGCACCACGACAGCGGGGTCAAAGATGTTGGCCACCATGGCAATGCCACGGGCCAACCGATCGGCATGACGGTCAAGCGAAGCTTGTGCTGCGGCGTCACCCGCGGCGGCGCGGGCGGCAATCTCCTCGCCACTCAGCGCTTGCCCGGTTTGTCGCAGATGGTCGGCCGCCAGCCCGGTTCCGGAGGCCCACATTTCCATGCATCCCGTTCGACCGCACCAACACAGCGGTCCCGGATACTCCTCCGGCCGCTGCCAGGGTAGCGGTGTATGGCCCCATTCACCGCCGATCGCATTCGGCCCGTCCACCTGCCGGCCTTCGAACACCAATCCGCCCCCGCAGCCGGTTCCCAAGATGATGCCGAACACCGATCGCGCACCGGCACCAGCGCCGTCGACGGCTTCCGAAAGGGCAAAACAGTTGGCGTCGTTGGCCAAGCGCACTTGGCGGCCCACGCGTGCTTCGATGTCGCTGCCGAACGGTTTGTCATTGATCCACGTCGAATTCGAGCCCTGCACGCGCCCGGTGATCGGCGAGATCGAGCCCGGCATGCCAATGCCGATCGAGCCCTGTGCACCGGCCTTGGCTTCGACCGCTGCGATCACTTCGCCGACCGCCTGGATTGATGCCGCATAATCCTGTTGGGGCGCGGGAACCCGCACCTCGGCCACCACACCACCGTCGCTCGCAAGCGCGATGCCGGCAATTTTGGTGCCGCCGAGATCAATGCCAACCCGCAATGCGGGGCGCTCAGCACCGTCGCGCCGGCGAGCGGACGAAACCTGTTGGGTCATGAGCAACTCTTTGGTCCTGGCCAGCGCTTTGCGCCAGCTTGCGGGCGCCAATTGGCTTGGTTCTGGTCGTGCCCAACCGGACTTGCCCCGTCAGCACCGCTCAGTGCAGCCTTGGCCTGCCAAACCTGCGGTGGATCGATGCCTGCTCCAATCGCGAACACCAGCAGCAACGATTCGTCGGCCACGATGTGGTCGAGCACGGCGCTGAGCGTCAACGGCTCATGAGCGCGAGCCCGAAGGTCGGCCGGCGTCAGCCCGGTCTCCGCCAAGAACCTGTTAAGCCTGACCTCATTTTCAGCAATGAACAACAATGCGGCAGCGGCCAGGGATTCGGCCGAATTGCACGCGGGTTGCTGGTTGCCATCGACACTGCCCATCGCCAATTCCGTTGCTCGAGTGCTTGCGCGCATCGCGTTCGCGGCGGTCCGTCAGCTCTAACCCAATCCGATGTCCTTGGCGATGTCCTTGTAGATGGAGAGAATTTCCCGGCATTTTTTGGAAGTAAAGTCGCGGCGTCACGACCAATCGGCCCCCTTCCGCATTAGAAAGCGTGCATAACACGCATCGGCGTTCGGCATCCCGGTCTTGTTGTGAACATCGGGCATGCTGCCGACCGAATTCGTTCCCACACGACATAGACGGTAGGAGCGAGATGGTTTTGATGCGCCGTTTGCAGCGGAGGGATGTATTATAGGTGCTTCAAGAAGAGCTAACTCTTTAATTGGCCACGTAAACTCTTCCACAGTGAAGGGAGCAGAAGCTGCGATACCGCTAAGGCGGGCAACCAACAGCTTGTCGTTGGCTTCGATGAACTTTTTTCAAGCGATTGAAGATGGCGTGTGGATCGTCGTTGAAGACAACGATCCACACGCTGCAGTATGCGCACAATTGTCGGACATGATTTGAGCGCCGCGATCAGGCCGGTGTCGTCTGTCCCCAGGGCGAGCCCGTCGCAGGCGACCAGTCGTAGGCAACAATGTGAAGAGCGTTGATGGCTCCGTTCCTGAAAAGGTGGAGCCGAGCGTCTGACAAAAGGCACGAACAAAACAACAAAACAATGGTAGTTTGTTTCCGCGCCCGGCTAGATCATCGCGCCTTAAATCGGAACCGCAACGCCGATTCCACTTGCGCCGGTTCCGATTTAAGGCGCAAAGATGATCGCTCTTAAAGTGGTGAGCAACTTTGTGCCTTTAATCGGGATCGTTCCGATTCCGATTAAAGGCAGGTTGCTCTAGGTCAGAGGAAACGCAATACGGGTGGTGACGTTGGGGCGTCGCCACCCGTTTCATATTTGCGCTGGGTTTTGAGCTGCCAAGGGCGCTTGCTTGAGGCGGAGCGTCGCGCCCACGCGGATGGCCCCCGGTGTGCCGGTGTCGTTGCGGTTGCCCCACTGTGCGGCGTTTTCCACCACGGAGGCTCCCTGGTGGGGCCATTTTTGTTGCCGCAAACGGTTTTGCCGTGTAGCTGAAAGTTTGCTTAATGTTGGCGGGACGTTCACGTGGCGCTGCAATACGAAAAATCAACCGAATCAACGTATTAGCGAACTTAATATTAACTGTTGGTTATCGATTTAGGCGCACAGTCGTGCGGTGAGTCGCCAATCGAATCGGTGCACAGTTGGCGGCGATAGGAGCCGGGCGTGTCACCCATGATCTTTCAACAGCGCGACGGGATACGGGAGGACCTGGGGCCTGGCGTCAGCCGGCAGCCGAAGCTTGTGCTGATCGTTGAGGATAACGAGCTGAATATGAAGCTCTTTCACGATCTCCTCGACGCGCATGGCTATCGCACCTTGCAGACGCGGAACGGTCTTGAAGCGCTGACGCTGGCCCGCGAACATCGGCCTGATCTCATCTTGATGGACATCCAGCTGCCGGAGGTCTCCGGGCTGGAGATCACCAGGTGGCTGAAGGAGGACGATCGGCTGCGCGACATACCCGTCGTCGCCGTCACCGCCTTCGCCATGAAAGGCGATGAGGAACGCATTCGACAGGGCGGCTGCGAAGCTTATCTGTCGAAGCCGATCTCGGTCGTGAGCTTCGTCCAAACCGTGCGCCAGTTCATAGGGGAGGCCTGATGTCGGCAGGTCAAGTTCGGTGAGGTTGAGGTATGACGGCGCGCGTACTGGTTGTCGATGACATTCTGGCCAACGTCAAACTGCTCGAGGCTCGGCTTCAGGCCGAATACTTCGAGGTGTTGACGGCTTCGAGCGGTCAACAGGCGATCGACATCTGCGAGCGGGAGCGCGTGGATGTCGTGCTGCTGGACGTCATGATGCCAGGCATGGATGGGTTTGAGGCCTGCCGCAAGATCAAATCTGGACCCAACACCGGCCAGATACCGGTCATCATGGTGACCGCGTTGGACCAGACCTCGGATAAGGTCCAGGGTTTGGAGGCGGGCGCCGACGACTTCTTGAGCAAACCGGTCGATGACATCGCATTGATCACCCGGGTCAAGAATCTGGCCCGGCTCAAGATGCTTGACGACGAAATGACGATGCGCGCCGCCAGCGGGCAACAGATGGGCATGGGTCCCACTGCCCTGGCTCAGGCCTTGCAAGGCGAAAGCGGACGCATTTTGGTGGTCGATGACCATCCCCGGTCGGCCGCGCGCATCATGGAGGCGTTGGCCAAGACGCACGACGCGTTCGTTGAGCGCGATATCCAAAATGCCTTGATGAAGGTCACGCAATATCAGTTCGACCTGTTGATCGTCAGTCTCAGCTTGACGAACGCGGACGGATTGCGGTTGTGCAGCCAGGTGCGCTCGCTGGATCGCACGCGACATCTGCCGATCATCATTTTGGTCGAGCCCGGAGAGGATGCCCGGCTACTGCGGGGCCTCGACATGGGCGTCAACGACTATCTTGTCCGTCCGATCGATCGCAATGAGATGTTGGCGCGGGTCAAGACCCAGATCCGGCGCAAACGGCATGCTGATTTTCTGCGCACGCGGTTGGAGGAAAGCGTCGAGCATGCGGTCACCGATTCCCTGACCGGCCTGCACAACCGGCGCTACATGGAAATCCACCTGCGCCGCTTGCTGGAAGAAGCTGCGTCGGGTGAGCGTCCGCTGTCGCTGTTGGTGGCAGACATCGACCATTTCAAGGCGATCAACGATACCCACGGCCATGACGTCGGGGATCGGGTTCTGCACGAGTTTGCCAAGCGGCTGCGGCGCAATACGCGTGGGATCGATTTCGCCTGTCGGCTCGGCGGCGAGGAATTTGTCATCATCATGCCAGACACGAACATTCAGTCCGCGCGCGTGGTGGCCGAGCGCCTGCGCACTTGCATTGCAAGCCAGCCGTTTCAGATCGGTCCCTCGCTGCAGGTATCGGTGACCGCGAGTGTCGGTCTTGCCATGCTTGAAGGCGGCCAAGACACTCCGGAGCAACTGTTCAAGCGCGCAGATAAGGCGCTTTATGCCGCCAAGCGCGAGGGCCGAAATCGGGTCGTGGCCCACGCGGCGTAACGCGCTGTGATGCCTGCGAAACGTCAGCTGTAGCGCCGCAGTCGAGCGTAGCCGCGGCCGCTCTGCGACGCGATCGTGCGCGGCGATGTCGAACAATCATGCTCCCAAATGAATCACTGCTTTTGAGCATGCCTATAGCGTGTCAGAGCGAGCTGGAACCATCCGCCCCCGTCCGGTTTCCCAAAGGTACGCTGATGTGGCTGGCCGGCTGGGAAGCGGGCCGGCAAGGCTGACCCGCCTTAGAGCAACCTGCTTTTCATCGGACTCGGTATGATCCCGATGAAAAGCAGAACGTTGCTCTCCACGTTAAGGGCGATCATCTTATGTGCCTTAAATGGGAGCCGGCTTTGCGGTTGCCATTTAAGGCACGATGATTTGGGGGGCATGAACTCGAGCTGGCACGCCGACGCCTTCCAGACGCCGCATGGGACAATGACCGACGCACACAACGCTCGCATCACCCCATTCCGTTCGAACCGTGGCGATGCTCGTTCAGATTTTGCCAAGCCAGATTTTGCCAAGCCAGATTTTGCCAAGCCAAATTTTGCCAAGCCAAGTCTTGCCAAGCCACGGGGCCGCGGGACAGGCCAACCGGCGGCGACCGCACCAATTCGCCTTGGTGTCACCAACGCAACATAATCCGGACAAAGTATATCCGTTAACTGTTGTTGCTTGACAAGCGTTGCGAATTGAGGGTCGGGGGTTGCTAAATCGTCAGTGTTTTGCAAAACTAGTCAGCATACGTAACGGGGAATTGCCCAGCTGGTGCAACTCAATCTGTAGGCGAATTGATTGGGCGCTAATTGGGCTACGGGGTGCTCAAGTGTATCAGGTCCGCCGCATCTCCTGAGACACCGAGCACATGATCGACCTGGCTGCTGGAGATGGCCTCCTCAGCATCCGACATTTGGTCGATCACAAGCCAGACGAGCGTCGACGCCCTCTTTGACGCGCGCCTGGTCGCTAGGTCAGGGGACATGATGGGACCGGAAATTTACCCCGCTGCCCGAGACCATCGTGGACCCTGGCCGAGCCTCCCCTCAGGCGTGCTCGGACGGTAGCGTGCGTGCAGGTTGTGCCGCTTGCTGTGCCGCTGATAGCGTTTCAGAGCGAGCTGAAACCATCCCGCTCCCCGCCGGCCAACCAATACCACGAAGTTGTAGCGGCCCAGGAGGGCGAGCGGAGGAGGGCGAGCGGAGGAGGGCGAGCGGACCGGCACTGCGCTTCCGCTTAAGACGGAATTGAGCTGGCGCACGTGTACGCTGCTCCCCCCAGGCCAGAAGCATCAACCGGCAGCCGGTCCAAAGTGGGCGCTGTCCGTGCCGAAGCAAGTTCAAACAGGGGCGCTTCATCGCCCACGTATCGCCCACGTGTGTGCGCGGCTGCAGTGCGGATGCTCTTCCCGGCGTGCACATCAACACCGCCTGAGCGTTAACCCGCGGCCTGAGCGTTAACCCGCGGCCTGAGCGTTAACCCGCGGCCTGAGCGTTAACCCGCGGCCTGAGCGTTAACCCGCGGCCTGAGCGTTAACCTGCGGACTGGGCGTTAACCCGCGGAGCCCCCGGCGGGACCCCCCCCCCGGCGGTCCCCCCTGGCGGTCCCCCTGGCACGCGCGCTGCGCATAGCGCTGGCGAGGCTCAAGCACACGGCCGCGCGCGTGATGACCGTGCGCGCAAGCTTCATTTGATCTTGGCTTCTTTGAATTCCACGTGCTTGCGCGCGATCGGATCGTATTTGCGGAACGACAATTTGTCGGTCGCCGTCCTCGGATTCTTCTTGGTCACGTAGAAATATCCCGTGCCCGCCGTCGATATGAGTTTGATCTTCTGTATGATCGGTTTGGCCATTGTCAGCCCCTCAGTGGTCCGTCGCCACGCGCATCGTCTCGCTCGTGCCCTTTAGGTCAAAGGCGCGACGACGGGCAACATACTGCCGGCACCTGGCCTGTCAAGGCGCTCGGCGTGAAGGCCGGGGTCCAACTTACAGCGCGGTGGTATCGAGGGCTTCGCGGATCTTGGCGGCATGGGCGGCTAACAGGTCCTGGTCGGCCATCTTGCCCGTGTGGGGGCCAAGGGCGACACCATCGTGCCGGGGCAACAGATGGTAATGGAGATGGAACACGACCTGGCCGCCGGCGCGCTCATTGAACTGCTGCACGGTCAGGCCGGGGGCGTTGAACGCCTGCATCACCGCACGGCCGACCAGCTGAACCGTCGCCATACAGGCCGCAAGTTGCTCGGGCGTCGCGTCCAACAGATTGCGCGCCGGTCCCTTCGGCACCACCAGCGTGTGCCCTTCACATCTTGGCATAATGTCCATGAACGAGAGCGTTTGGGCGTCTTCGTAGACGCGATGGGCTGGGAGTTCCCCTCGAAGAATCTTGGCGAATACGTTGTCGGCATCGTAGCTCATGGGTCGTCCTCATTTGGTGTCGAGCAAAACCATCAAACGGCATGGCAACGGGAAGCTGCATAGACCGGCCAATCGAGGTGGTGAGGCTAAGCGCGATGAGACCTGCGTCGACGGCGCTGCCCGCTGCACCCGCCGCCATGGTCCCACCGACCGCTCGCTGGCCTACTCATCCTCTTCGGACCGCAGTTGCTCTTTGCGAAACGGTCCCAGCTCGGCGAGGGCGGAGCGCACACACGCCATATGCTGCCGTTCTTCATCTAAAAAGCGCTGCACGGCACGGCGGAAGCCGCGATCGGCGATCCAATGTGCTGAATATGTCGCCACCGGCATGTAACCGCGCGCCAGCTTGTGATCGCCCTGCGCCCCGGCTTCGACACGGGCAAGCTTGTGTTCAATGGCATAGTCGATGGCCTGGTGATAGCAGACCTCGAAGTGCAGCTGGGCGTGGTGCTCTTGCGCTCCCCAATAGCGGCCGTAGAGGCAGTCTCCACCGACCAGGTTCAATGCGCCGGCGATGATTCGGCCGTTGCGTTTGGCGAGCACCAGCAGGCAGTCATCGGCCAACTTTTCGCCCAGCAACGAAAAGAACCGTCGATTGAGATAGGGGCGGCCCCATTTGCGCGACCCCGTATCCATGTAAAACGCATAAAACGTGTCCCAAAGAGATTCGGTGATCGCCTGCCCTTCCACCCACGAGATCTCGATCCCGGCCGCCGGCGCCAGCCGCCGCTCTTTGCGCAAGGCCTTGCGTTTGCGCGAAGCCAAAGTGCTGAGAAAGTCATCGTAACAACCATACCCCGCGTTGGTCCAATGGTACTGTTTGCCGTCGCGCAATAAGAAGCCCAGCCCGCCCAATCTGGACCATTCGCCCTCGGTTAGGAATGTGACATGCGCCGAGGACAACCGGTGCTGGCTGGCCAGCGCTACGGCGCCATGCGCGAGCAAGGCTTCCCGCTCCAACATGCCGGGACCCGGGCGCGCCAACAAGCGACGACCAGGCACCGGGGTAAACGGCACCGCCAACTGCAGCTTCGGATAATAGTCCCCGCCGGCACGCTCGTAGGCATCGGCCCAGCCATAGTCGAAGACGTATTCGCCCTGGCTGTGGCCCTTGACGTAGGCCGCTGCAACGCCGGCCACACCCTGCTCATCCTCGATCAGCAAGTGCTGCGGCAGCCAGCCCGTGCGTCCACCGACACACTTGGATTCTTCAAGCGCAGCCAGGAAGGCATGCGACAAGAATGGATTGTAGGTGGCGGGGTCGGGGTTGGCGCAGGCGTCCCAAGCGTCTTCGGCAATCTCGCTGATCGAGGGAACAACCTTAACCACCGCTTCCGCGGACTGCTTACTGGCGGTCTTGCTCATGATCGCTCACGTTATGCAGCTGATTATCGTTTGCGTAGGCCAAGCAATAAAGCGCGGAGCAGCCGATTTCAATTCAACCGAGGGCAGCCGCCGAAGGTCGACGACGTCGGCCGCCCTGCTCACCCTCATTCGAGTGCGTTGGCCTGACGTCGAGCCCGGTGGCGACACGGGTCGTCACGACCTTTTTTGATCGACACATTGTTTGCCGCCGAGCTGTTCCATCGCTTCGTCGCACAACCTTGAACTTGAAGTCCAACAAGGCTAATCTGGCGTTATGTCACATGCGGCCGCAAGATTGGTCACGCTCCTGGCGGTGCTGCTGCTGCTCGGCGGCGCGACCTTCCTCTATGTGCAACGCGGCAGCGGGCTGCTGATTGATTTGTCGGCGGCGGCCGGGAGCATTTTGTGCTTCTAACAGCATGCAGTGACGGAGATGGCTGCGCGACCTCGACGTCCCGCGGTCAGCGGTTGGTGGGTTGAGCGTGATCCATCGTTGCAGCGCCCATCGTTGCAGAGCCGGAACCCAGCCACATCCGCTGCCTGATGGCCGCACCATGCGCTCGGGCGCGCGCGCTGCTGACGCGGCCGGTCGACGTCGCAGATCGCTGTGTCGACCTTAAGTGAGATTGCCGCAGAAGCGTTGGATCCGCCGACAGCTCTCTTCCAGCGAGGTGGTATCGGTGGCATAGGAAATCCGAAAGCACGGGCTCAGCGCGAAGGCAGCCCCGTGCACCACCGCGACGCCTTCTTCCTCGAGCAAGGCGGTGACGAAATCCTCGTCATTATTGAGGGTGCGACCACTGGCGCTGGTTTTTCCGATCGCACCGGAACAGGAGGGATAGACGTAGAACGCGCCTTGCGGCTTAGGACAGGTGATGCCGACGGCCTGGTTCAGCATGGAGACCACCAGATCGCGGCGCTCGACAAACGCCTGGTTGTGGCGAGCCATGAAGTCCTTGGGGCCATTGAGCGCGGCGACACCCGCATACTGTGCGATCGAATTGGGATTGGACGTCGACTGCGACTGCAGCTTGGACATCGCCTTGATCAACGGCTCCGGTCCTGCCCCGAAGCCGAGGCGCCAGCCGGTCATGCAATAAGCCTTGGAAAGGCCATTGAGCGTCAATGTGCGTTCAAACAAGGCGGGCTCGACCTCGGCCGGCGTGGAGAAGGTGAGACCGTCGTAAAGCAGGTGCTCATAGATGTCGTCGGTCAACAGCCACACATGCTGGTGGCGAACGAGCACGTCGGTCAACGCCTTGATCTCGTCGCGAGAATAGGCGGCGCCGGTCGGATTACAGGGTGAATTGAACAGCATCCACTTGGTTTGCGGCGTGATCGCCGCGTCCAACGCCGCGGGCTGCAGCTTGTAGGCGTTTTCCAGACCGCAAGCCACAATCACGGGCTTGCCGCCAGCCAACAAGACGATGTCGGCATAGGAGACCCAGTAGGGTGCCGGAATCACCACTTCATCGCCAGGATTGATGGTCGCCATCAGGGCATTGAACAACACCTGCTTGCCACCGGTGCTCACGGTCACCTCTGACGGCTTGTAGGTTAAGTTGTTCTCACGCTTGAATTTTTCGACGATAGCGGCCTTTAGCTCTGGGATGCCGTCAACGTTGGTGTACTTTGTCTTACCCGCGCGCAGCGCGGCGATGGCGGCTTCCTTAATGTGCTCCGGCGTATCGAAGTCCGGTTCACCCGCGCCCAGTGAAATGATGTCCTTGCCCTGCGCCTGCAGCTCCAAAGCCTTGGATGTGACGGCGAGCGTGGCCGATGGCTTAATCCTGTTAAGACTGTCGGCAATAAAACCCATGTCACTGCCTTTCCGGTCCTGCTTGGTCGAAGCGACGGTTGAGCCGCGAGCACACGCGATCAATTTGCGGTGATCAAGTATACGCCGTTTCCGTCGGGCAGCGAAAAGCATCACCGTGGTGTGGCGAGCCGATCCGGCCGGCCCGATCCAGCGACTGCTTTTTGCCGCAGCGCAGCAAACTAGGACGATGCCGGCGCCAGCACAAGCGCCATTCAGTTGCGGTGACCGCACGTGTGACCCGACGACGATCCGTGCACCCGATGCGCAAACGCAGCGCGATGATCGTTCCGGTGATCCCCACAAAATCGACCGGAATAGCCACATTGCCGGCACACGTCGGCCCAAAGGTTGGGTTATGAGGCACCATTGTAGCGGTTGGTAGGCGGCGGAGATTGGCGGTGTCGGCTGATCGGTCCATGCCACCGAAAGATCATCGATTGATGGGGTTGAGCTCATGAGACGTTTGCGGTTAACCAGGCGCATTGCGCGCCCGATTCGAGATTTCACTTTTGGCCTTATTCTCTCCGTACTGTTTCTGAGCAGCATTGCTGTCGAGCAAGCCTCGCACCGGTTCCCGTTTGTCGAGACCGCCCCGACGCACTTGCTTACCTCGACGCCGGCCGCGCCGGTTATGGCTTTTGCCCTGAATTCGTATGTTGTCTGTACCAGGCTTATTCAGGAGATATCGGCCGTAAGTCTACTGGTGATCGTCTTTGCTAGTCTGGTCGCGCTCAATTTTTGGTTCGCCCGCCATCTTTGTCGCGCTTACGTCGGGCGAGGCCTGAACGGCACACACCTGTGAGCGAAATGCAACCATGCAAGGGCGGGCGTGACTTGCACGTCGGCCAGCACGTCGTCCAGCACGTCGTCCGGCCGGTCCGGTTGGTCTCGAAAATGGGAATGTGCTAGCTTATGTAAGCCAGATGCGCATACACGAGGGAACGCAATGATGATGTCTGCCTACCGTGTGCCTGCCGCCGCTGCCGTTGTCATTATCGTATCGATGGCTGCTTTCGCGACCATGCTGTCACGGCCGGAGGGCGCCATCGGCAAATCCTTCGCCAAGGCGTTTGACATCGAAACGGCCCAGCCGCAGGACGAGGTCAGGCTCACCACGCTGGAGGCAGCTCCGCTGCATTTGAGCGGGGCGGAAGAAGCGCAAGATATTGAGCTGACCACAGCGGTTTGGCGGCCAACGGTCGCGCTCGGTGATCGCATCAGTATTGCTAACCGAGACGGTGGCACGCGGACGTTCGAGATCGTGGCGATCAAGGCGCTGGAGATGAAAGAGAACTCTAAAGCCGGAGCGCCAAAGCTGTTGCTGGTCAAGGCGGTCAGCGCCGACCGTTTGCCCACCTCCACACTGCGCTTTGTGATCGAGGCGGACGGGTTCGGTCCGCAACTGACGGATCAGTCCAAGCCCCGCGCGCTGTAGCGGCGCTCGGGCTGGGCCACCCGCGGCAGCGCCGGCGGTCGCGGGTAACCTGCGCTTGGCAGTTGGCTCACCGACGGTGTATCTTTGTGCCTCGCACCGGCGACGGTTAACGCTCGGAGAGCTGCGGTATGCGCCTCAATCCGCCCTCGATGTTGATCTTCTTGATCTCACTCATTCTGGCGCTCTTGGCGCTCGTCACCAAGCTCAGCTACATTCCGATGCCGCGCTACATTCCACATCAGGAATATTGGCTGGCGATCTCCGCCTATATGCTGTTGATGGTGGGAACGCTGGCGCGCGGGCTATAGCTGCACGGGCCATAGCTGCATGAGCGCTTGACGGGGCCTGTCACATCAGCGCGATGGCGTTCGCCCAGCCGCTGACCTCGAATTTGCCGATCAGCGTTCAACTGCGTCATCGGCAGTGGCTAACCCGTTGTCCATTTGCTCAGTGGGCTGCGGCACCCATATGATGGAGTTATATGGCCGATCACGGTCCGACTTGGAGGTGGACAATATGCGCTTGTTCGTGACGTTTTGGGGGCGAGCCGCTCTGGTGATCGCCGCTGTTTTGACGATGGGGATCATTGTGGCTCAGGAGGCCGAAGCCCGGGGCGGTCGCGGCTTCAGTTTCGGCAGCCGCGGGTTCAAGACCTTCAGCCGTCCGCCGGCCACGCGAACTGCCCCCAAGGCGGTCAAGCCGATCCAACGCTCGACCACCAAGCCAGGCGCAGCCTCGACCGCGCAAGGCGGTCGCGGCGTGGCGGCGAATTCGAGCCGTTCTCGGTTTGGTACCGGCTTCGGCGGCCTGTTGATGGGCGGGCTACTGGGAGCTGGACTGTTCGGACTTTTGTCCGGCGCGGGGTTCTTTTCCGGCCTGGGAAGTCTGGCCGGAATTCTGGGTTTCTTGCTGCAAGCGGCGTTGATCGGGGGATTGATTTGGTTGGCGCTGGCATTCTTCGGTAGCCGTCGGGCGGCGACCGCCGGTGCCGGCACCGGGTCGGGGCCCACCGGCATCGGCTCACCGATGCGCCGCTCCAGCGCGGCCTATCGGCAGCGCGCGCACGGTCCGACAGGCGGTTTTGGTGGTCATGCGGCGGCTTCTGTCGCGGAACGTCCGCTTGAGATCGGCCAAGCCGACTACGATGCGTTCGAGCGCCTATTAAGGCGCATTCAAGACGCCTATGGGCAGGAGGACGAGACGGCGCTGCGGGCGATGTTGACACCGGAGATGGCTGGCTACATGAGCGAGGAGATCGCCGAAAATCGCCAGCAGAACGTCCACAATCTGGTCTCCGACACCAAGCTTTTGCAGGGCGACTTGGCGGAAGCTTGGAGTGAGCCGGACGCGGAGTATGCCACTGTGGCGATGCGGTTTGAGCTGCTCGATACGACTGTTGAGCGCGGCACCGGCCGGGTGTTGGCCGGCAACCCCGACACGCCGGAAGAGATCACCGAGGTATGGACGTTCACGCGTCGGCTGGGCAGTGGCGCTGGCGGCTGGAAGCTATGCGCGATCCAGCAGGTGGAGTAACGCGATCCGTCTGATCAAGGCGGGTGCATCGCACGGATGGCTCGGGCGTGGCGGATTGGCACCCGAGGCGGCCACCGGGGTCGGCGTGGCGCACCACCACGCTGATTTTCACCAGTTGCCATCGATCGCGCGGCGTTCGCGTGCTTGACCGGCGCGCGCTCCGCGCCATATTCGCGGGATGCCACGCGCGTCCAAACCCGCAAAGTCATCCGCCGCAGCCAACGGCAAGCGGCCGCGCCCGTCGCGCGGAAAATCCGGTAAGCCGACCCCGCCTCCGCTCGACACCGCGGCCGGCACGCCTGGCTTCGCAGAGTCCAGGCAGGCGTCGTTCGCCGTCGCTGGGTCCAGCTCGCGCAATGATGCCTCCGGCCGGCCGAATTCGGATGCGCAGGTGAGCAGCTTGCCGGCCTTGCGCAACCTTGGCGCGCCGCAGACTGGGCCGGCACCGATGTCCGCGGCGCTCGATGCGTTGTTGGCCCGTCCCGACCAGCGCTCAGCGGCAGCCCGCCAGATCCTCGCCGCGCAGCCGATGTTGGCGAGCCATCCGATCGTGGCCGGCACCGTCCAACAGTTCGTCCCGCACCGGCCGCTACGACCGGATAAGTCGGAAGGCGGCATCGCCTTCACATTAGCCTCCACGTTCGAGCCGCAAGGCGATCAGCCGCAAGCGATCGCCGAGCTGTCCGAAGGCGTCCTGGCCCATGAGCACAATCAGGTGCTGCTCGGTGTCACCGGCTCGGGCAAGACCTTCACCATGGCCCAAGTGATCGCCCGAACCCAGCGGCCGGCGCTGGTCTTGGCGCCCAACAAGACGCTGGCCGCCCAGCTCTACGGCGAGTTCAAGAGCTTCTTCCCGGACAATGCGGTGGAGTATTTCGTCTCCTACTACGATTACTACCAACCCGAGGCCTACGTACCGCGCACGGATACCTACATCGAGAAGGAAAGCTCCATTAACGAGCAGATCGACCGTATGCGCCACGCGGCCACCCGTGCGCTGTTGGAGCGCGATGACGTGATCATCGTCGCCAGCGTGTCGTGCATCTACGGCATTGGGTCAGTCGAGACCTACACGGCGATGACGTTCACGCTGCAGGCCGGCGAGCGCATTTCGCAGCGCCAGCTGCTTGCCGACCTGGTCGCGTTGCAGTACCGGCGCAATGACGGCAATTTCCAACGCGGTACCTTCCGGGTGCGCGGCGACACCATCGAGTTGTTTCCAGCCCACTTGGAGGATCGGGCCTGGCGGATATCGCTGTTCGGCGACGAGGTTGAATCGATCACCGAGTTCGATCCGCTCACCGGCCACAAATCCGACGAGCTCAAGCTGGTCAAGATCTACGCCAACTCGCACTACGTGACGCCGAAGCCGACCCTGCAGCAGGCGATGAACGCGATCAAGACGGAGCTCAAGCAACGGCTCGACGAACTTCACGCGACCGGCAAGCTGCTCGAGGCACAACGGTTGGAGCAACGCACGCTATTTGACATCGAGATGATGGAGGCAACGGGCTCCTGCGCCGGCATCGAGAACTACTCGCGCTATCTCACCGGCCGGCAAGCCGGTGAGCCACCGCCGACGCTGTTTGAGTATCTGCCCGACGATGCGCTGGTGTTTGTCGACGAGAGCCATGTGACGGTGCCGCAGATCGGCGGCATGTTCCGCGGCGATTTTCGGCGCAAGGCCACCTTGGCCGAGTATGGCTTCCGATTGCCGTCATGCATGGACAATCGTCCGTTGCGGTTCGAGGAGTGGGACGTCATGCGCCCGCAAACGCTGTTCGTGTCGGCGACGCCTGGCGGCTGGGAGCTGGAGCAAACCGTTGGCACGTTCGCGGAGCAGGTGATCCGTCCGACCGGGCTGATCGACCCGCAGGTGATCGTGCGGCCTGCCAAATCGCAGGTCGATGATCTGCTGGACGAGGTGCGCGCGGTCTCGCGCATGGGCTATCGTACGCTGGCCACGACGCTGACCAAGCGGATGGCGGAGGACCTCACCGAATACATGCACGAGAACGGCATTCGCGTGCGTTACATGCACTCCGACGTCGAGACCTTGGAGCGCATCGAGATCATCCGTGATTTGCGGCTCGGTGCGTTCGACCTGCTGATCGGCATCAACCTGCTGCGCGAGGGGCTCGACATCCCGAGTGCGCGCTGGTCGCCATTCTCGATGCGGACAAGGAGGGCTTCCTGCGCTCGGAGACCTCGTTGATCCAGACCATCGGCCGTGCCGCGCGCAACGTCGATGGCCGGGTGATCCTTTATGCCGACTCGATGACCGGGTCGATGGAGCGGGCGATCGCCGAGACCAACCGTCGTCGTGACAAGCAACTGGCCTTCAACGAGGCCAACGGCATCACCCCGCAAAGCGTCAAACGCAACATCGCGGACATACTGGATTCGGTTTACGAGCAGGACCACGTGACGGTGGACGCGGGATTTGCCGAGGCAGCGGGGACCGGACGCGTCGGCCATAATCTGGAGGCGGTGATACAGGACCTGGAAAAGAAAATGCGCGAGGCCGCCGCCGACTTGGAGTTCGAGACCGCCGCGCGGCTGCGCGACGAGATCAAGCGCCTGCGCGACACGGAGCTGGCCATCGCCGACGACCCGCTGGCGCGGCAAGGCGACGTCGAGGCGCGCGCCGGCGCCTTTGCCGGTGATCGCAAGTATGGTGCCGGCGCCAATCTGCCCACCAAGGCCAGGTCCGGCAAACGCTCCGCCAAAACAGCAAAGGCCGGCGCCTATGGCGAAAACATCCGCGGTCCACACAAGCCGACGCTGGGCGAGATGGGCCCCCACGCCGAGCGCGGGCTGCCGGTCGATAAGCTGAAGCCGCTGCCTCCCGTCAAGGCGGTCGACGTCGAGGACGCCAAGGACATCAAGCGCCGTCGCGGTCGTCCGAAAAAGACCGGTCGGCCTGGGGCATGAGGCACGGACCGTTTAGCTCCGTTCCATGATCAATCCAACGCGATCGGCGCCGATTCCGGCCACGCTCCGCGCTCAATGCGATCGGCCACGACGCCGCGCTCGGCTTCGGGCACGGCCTTGCGCGCGCGCTCCAGCATGTCATCGAGCGCCGGGTCCGCATGGCCGTTTCGCTTGGCACGGGCGAGGATGTAGGCGTTGTACGCTGGCGTCAGGCGGATCAATTGTCCGACGTTCGATAAACGGGCCAGTTCCAGCTGTGCGGGCGCATAATCGGCCTGCGTAAGCGTCACCAGTTGCAAAACGCCCAATGCCCCCGTTGACGCGCGAAAAGCGCTTTGTAGCAAAGCTTTGTCGTCCTGAGTTTGAGCCTTGTCGAATTGGGTGTTGAAGACATGCCCGAGCGAGTCTTCACCGTAGACGAAGAATGATTGGTTGATTCGCGCTCGTTTGATCTTGTTTTGCTGAAGCCAAGTCTTCAATGCCGCGATTTTCTCATTCGCATGGCACAGCGTGACCGCCGGATAATGTTTTGGCAAAATGTGAAAGAACCAAGTCAACGAATTCACAATATCCGATGGACCTTGATCGACAAGTGACAGCGGTGCTGGGATATGAGGATTGCGCGCGATAAGCGCCTGGGTCAATTGCGTGATCTTCTCTTCGCAGATTGCATTGTTAGGCGCGTCGCGCACCCGCTGCTGATAATCGCCTATCAAAAGCGTTTCGGCCGGCGGGTAGGTAAGGCCGTCATAGGCGTCACTGGCCTTCTCCAGAATCAAGAAAAGCCATTCTATGCTGGCGGCACTTGCCGGTGTGCTCGCTGCAACGACGGCGAACCAACCCCCCGCGATGATGGTCGCTAACCTTTGATGTGGCCCGAGTGGCCTCTTAAGTGCGCTGAAATGTTAGCGCCAAGAGCAATCTCCAATATGAGCAATCTCCAATATGAGCCATCTCCAACGACTGGCGTTGGTGGCGAACCGAGCCCCCCATGATCTCTATCACCGCCGATGCGACGCGTGCGCACGCCATGCACGACTTCCCCATCGGCTTCGATGCGCACGGTGCGCCGAGATCGTTGGCCGCCCCGCTCACGCGAGCCATTATAGCGCAATGATGAAAGAAAATCTCAACACGGATTGATGGTGGCGGCGTTGATGAAGCTGAGCACGCCAAGCTTGAACCCGGCGCGGCGTGGCGTAGCTATGCGGGACTCTCGCCGGTGCGATCGACCGCGGCAAACCTTGGCGCGCGCCATGCAGATTAATGCTGCGCCTAGTGCCTATGCTGTTTTGGCAACTCCATAACCCGCTTCATGAATTTGTCGAACAATGGAACCGTAAATGCAGTGTCGCCATGAGATGGAGAGTAAACCATCCCCTTCTTGATCAGAGCACTTCGCGTAGGGGCCACGGTTTGCGATTTGACACCAATCATGTCGGCAATTTCACCCGACCGCTTAACCCCTTCACCCAATTCGGCAAGCGCCCTCATGTAGCGCTTTTCAGACGGTGTGCAGCGGTCGAACCTAACTTTGAAGAAGCCTTGATCGAGTTCGTCGATGGCCTTTTTTGAAGCGATTTTTACGTCGGACAGATCAATCGTCTTCGTGCGTGCGACGTTCCAGGCCTCGTATGCCCATTGCTGAAGAAAGTACGGGTAGCGTTGGGTCTCAAAGAGGATTTGTTTGATTGCATCCGCAGTGAACGTTACATCCTCTTCTCGCGCAGGCTCTTGAATTGCGAATTCCGCATCGTGTTCCTCTAGGGCGCCAACTTGCGGAAAGCGGAATAGCCGTTCTGCATAAGATTTTGAGTTGCCGGCGAGGCCCAGGATTTGTGGCAATCCAGCGCCGATCACGATCAGCGGAAGTGCTTTCTGATTGATCCGATGGACGGCCATAATCAGCGCACTGAATTCGTCTGATCTCAAATACTGTAGTTCGTCGAGGAGTAGTGCCACAGGCCGCCCTGCGACGTGCGCCGCGAGTGCGACCGCTAAGAGGAGTTGCGGCAGATCAGCCTCAATGTCGCCGGAGTCGGCAATACCAAGCTCGGGCTCGATCCCGATTTCCACCCCCTCAAACTTAATCTTGATTGATTGAATAAAACTCTTCAAGGCGCGAAGGGCCCGTGTTGCCATTTCTCTCGCGTTCTCGATTTTGCTGAGCTTGTAGAGTAAAGTGCGCAGACCGGGCACGAGCAGTTCGGCAAGCGTCTTTCCCTCATGCGCCTCAACAAAAATTGTTTCGTAGCCCTCGTCGTTGGCGAATACCTCCACCTGATTCAGTAACACGGTCTTACCGACCCCGCGCAGACCTACCAAGATTTGGCTCTGCGTTGGTCTCCCATTCGCGACACGCGTCAGCGCGGTGCGAGAAGCATCCAGAATGGTTTGGCGCCCCGCCAATTCAGGCGGCGGACTGCCGGCGCCGGGAGCGTAGGGGTTGCGAACTGGATCCATGGGCCAAATATAGCCAAATTAGGCAAATATAGCAAGAATCAGCTATATTCAGCTAACTCTGCTATAGACCAGGCCTGACGGACGGCTGCCGTCATTGATCGTCGCGCTGATGTATTGATCGATGGTTCTACTTGGGGCCGCTACACCAAAGCGCGCTCCGGCTTTCTACCGGCGACCACCGCCTACCGAAAATGCTTCGACAGCTTGAGGCCTTGGGCCTGGTAGTGCGAGCCCAACCCCTGGCCGTACAGCATGTCCGGGGCCTCGGTCAGCTGCTCATAGATCAGCCGGCCGACGATCTGGCCATCCTCCAGCACGAATGGCACTTTGTGGGAGCGCACCTCCAACACCGCCTTGGCGCCCGCGCCACCGGCGGCGTCATGGCCGAACCCTGGATCGAAGAACCCGGCATAGTGCACGCGGAACTCTCCGACCAAGGGGTTGAACGGCACCATCTCGGCGGCGTGGCTCGGCGGCACATGGACCGCTTCCTTGGAGGCCAGGATGTAGAATTCATCCGGGTCGAGCACCAGTCGATGCGCGCCGTGGGCATGGATCGGCTCCCAAAAGTCGAGCACCGCGCAGGCTGCCACCTGGTCGACATCGACGAGGCCGGTGTGCCGTTTGGCGCGATAACCCACCAACCCGCTCGCATCGCCGGCGAGATCGACGGACAGCGCGATACCGTCGGCGATGTCGGCGGTGGCATGGGGCCCCGACACCAGCGGCTGCCGGCGGTGCAACTCGCGCAGCGCCTGGTCGCCCCGCTCCACCGCCCCGCACCGGAAGCGCAGTTGCGATAGCCGACTGCCGGTGCGCACCAGCACCGGGAACGTCTGAGGACAGATCTCGGCATAAAGCGGTCCGCTATACCCGCTGGGGATCTGATCGAAGGCGCCAACCCCGTCGGCGATCACCCGCGTGAACACATCGAGCCGGCCGGTTGAGCTTTTGGGATTGGCTGCGGCAGACAGCGTGGCCGGCAGCGCCAGGCTCTCCAGCAGCGGCACCACGTAGACGCAGCCGGTCTCCAAGACCGCACCGTCTTTAAGGGCGATCTGATGCAGCGCGTGGGCCTTGAGCCGGTCCGCGACGCTGCAGTTCGGCCCCGCCAGGAAGCTGGCGCGCACCCGATAGGCGGTGGCGCCGAGCCGCAGGTCGAGGCTGGCCGGCTGCAACTGACCATCGAGCAAGGGCTGCGCAAGCGCAATGGTGCCATCGCTGATCAGGCTGCGAATCGCCTGCGAAGGCAGCAGGCCGGTCCCGGCAGCGATCGCAGCAGCGCGATGCACCGGGTGGCCTTGCGCGGTTACACTGGCCGTGGCCATGCTGGGCTCTCCCCTCGAATCACGGCCCGATCTAACCCCGAGCCGGTTTCCGCTCCAAGCCGAGCGCGCGGTCTTTTCCCCAATGATTGCCGCGTTGCGGCCTCCACGTCGCGGTAGATTGCCCGTAACCCTCAAAAAATAATAGGAATTTTTTGCCCCATTGGGTAACATCCGGTGGCTGCGGTCGCCACCATGGCCGATCCCGATGGCGCTTTCGACCAAAGTCGGCACTTGACGGATCGAGATGAAATTGCTGCAACTGCGAAATGCATTGCCCTGCCCTGGACTCCCGCGGATGAGCGACCACGTGCTTCGTTTGCTCGCCGATACGATCGCCGCCCGCCGCGGCGAGAGTTCTGAGCGTTCTTACACGCGCCAATTGCTAGACGGCGGACCGCAGCGATGCGCCAAGAAGCTGGGCGAGGAGGCCGTCGAGACCGTCATTGCCGCGATCGCCGAAGATGATGCGGCATTGACCAACGAAGCGGCAGACCTCATCTTCCATCTGATGGTTCTGCTGGAAAGCCGTAGAATTGATGTTCGCCGCGTGCTGGACGTGCTCGAGCAACGCAGCGGAACCTCTGGGCTGGCTGAGAAGGCTGCCCGTCAGGGCTGAAGCGAGCAAGGCTCCACGATGCATGATGATGCCGCCGTTCTGACCGAGACGAGCGTCGCAGCGCGCCGTGCCCCTGAATGGTTGGGTGATCAGACCAATATCGGTTTCTCGCCCTATCGCATCTTCGACCGGGCCGAATGGGCGCGGCTGCGCGAAGATACGCCGATGACCTTGGTGCCGCGCGATCTAGAGCAGTTGTCGGGGCTGATTGAAGAGTTGTCGATGGAGGAGGTGGAGCAAATCTATCTACCGCTGTCGCGCTTGCTCAATCTTTATGTTGCTGCAACCTTGGAACTTTATGCCGCCTCCAATCGGTTCCTCGGCCATCGTTATACCAAGGTGCCGTTCATCGTCGGAATTGCCGGGTCAGTGGCGGTCGGCAAGAGCACCACTGCGCGCGTGTTGCGCGCGCTGCTCGCGCGCTGGCCGGACCATCCACGGGTCGACCTGGTCACCACCGACGGCTTCTTATACCCGAATGCGGAGCTGGAGCGTCGCGGCCTGATGGAGCGGAAGGGTTTTCCGGAGAGCTTTGATACGGCCAAGCTCCTGAACTTTTTGGCGGAAATTAAGGCAGGGGGGGCCCGGGCCGAGGCCCCTGTCTATTCGCACTTCCATTATGACATCCGGCCGGGTCATTCGACGGTGATCGAGCGCCCGGACATTCTGATCGTCGAGGGGCTAAACGTCCTGCAACCCGCTTGCGTTCAGTCACGCGATGGCGATGCAATTCCGTTTGTATCCGACTTCTTCGACTTCTCGATCTATATCGACGCGGATGAAAGCGTGCTCGAGCAATGGTACTTGACCCGCTTCATGAAGCTGCGGTCCACCGCGTTTCGTGATCCCGCGGCCTACTTTCACCGTTATGCCGATCTCACCAAAAACGAGGCGATAACACGCGCGCTGGAGATTTGGCGGACCATCAACCTCCCGAATTTGATGGAAAACATTCTGCCCACGCGGCAGCGGGCCAGGCTGATCTTGCGCAAAGGCCCGTCGCACCAGATCGAAAGCGTGGCTTTGCGTAAGCTCTAACGCCAGCCGCCGGAGGGGTTAAATTGGGCGTCACGTGGTAACCGACCTGAGACTAGTGAGGACACGCCGGTGTCAGCCCACATCGCGCCACCGTTCCGCGCCGACGTGGTCGGCAGTCTGCTGCGATCCGACCAGTTGAAGCAGGCCCGCGCCGATCACCGCATCGGCAAGATCACGGCCACGCGCCTACGCGAAATCGAAGACCGGGCCATCGGAGAGGTCGTCGCCATGCAGGAGCAGGTGGGCCTTAAGGTGGCCAGCGACGGCGAATTGCGCCGCGCAACCTACTCTGAAAACTTCACCACCAGTGGGTTGACCGGTATCACGACAAGCCATTCCGGGACGGGCGATTGGGCCTATTCGGACGGCCACGGTAGCACCCGCAAGGCGCGTATTCCCCGTGTCATCGATCGCATCCGCTGGCGTGGCGGAGCTGGCAACACGGACGATTTCCAGGTGTTGGCCGCCGCCGTCACGCGCGCCCTTCCGAAATTCACGCTGCCCGGCCCCTCATATATCTATCATCGTGCAGGACGCGACAACATCAGCCGCGATGTCTATCCCTCGCTCGACGGCTTCTGGGCGGATCTGAGCGCGGCTTACCAAGCCGAGATCGCGGCGCTGTACGATGCCGGCTGCCGCTATCTGCAGCTCGATGACACCGCCATAGCCAAGCTGGGCGATCCCGAGATCCAGCGGGCGCTGGCCCGGCGCGGCGACGACTGGCAGCATCTGCTCGCAACCTACATCGATGTCATCAACGCCGTTATCGCTGGCGCGCCCCCGGACCTGCACATCGCCTTGCACGTGTGCCGCGGTAATCAGGCCGGACACTGGCAGGCGGCTGGCGGCTATGATGTGGTGGCCGGGCCGTTGTTCACCCGGCTCGACGTTTCGACGATTTTCATGGAGTACGACAGTCCGCGTGCCGGCACCTTCGCGCCGTTGCGTTGGCTGCCTGATGATAAAGTCGTGGTGTTGGGACTGGTTTCCACCAAGGTTGCCGCGCTTGAGTCGCCCGATGCGATCCGATCACGGATCGCCGAGGCGGCGCGGATTGTACCTTTGGACCGATTATGTCTCTCCCCCCAATGTGGCTTTGCCAGTTCGGAAGCCGGTAATCCGCTGTCGGAAGACCAACAGAGGGCCAAGCTCAAACTGGTCGTCGATGTCGCGCAGGAGGTTTGGGGCGCCTGACCGATCAAACCGCCACCGGTTTGGGTGTTTTACATGGAGATCGGCCCGCGAGTAGGACGCATCCATCAGCGCTTTGCGAGCTTCGTTCAAGGTATCGACGTAAGCGGCCCTACCATGGCCATGCTGCGCCAACGCCCGCATCAAGGCGTCATTGTGATTGCCGCGGCCAACGCCCAGAATCGACGGATGCAGCCCGGTTTTGCGCGTGCGTTCGATAAAGCCATTCAGGTCGTCGCGGTTGGTGATGCCGACGTTAAAGTCACCGCCGATGGCCGGATTGATGCGATTGACCGCCCGCTGATCGAAGTTGGCCTCGGCCGGGCGATAGGCATTGGCGATGCCGCCCGCGCCGGCCGTCGACCCCCCCGCCGTCAAGCCGTCCTTGGCCGCAATGATCTGGCACTTTTCGGCCACGTTGGGCCGTCCCGCAACGCGAGTCTGTCCGCCGTTTCGGATATCCGTGCGACCTGCTCATAGATTCAGGCGTCTGTGAGAGGTCAGGCGCGGGCGGTAACTCCGCGTCGTTGTCTGACGCGTCATTACGGCTCGCTGACGGTGCCTCCAGCCAAGGCACCGGGGCCAAATGCTCGGTCCAGTGCGCTAGATCATCGCTCCTTAAATTGGAACCGCAAAGCCGGTTCCGATTTAAGGCAGGTTGCTCTAGCCCCAGGCGATGTCGCCCAAGTCTTCGCGAAACGCAAACCGCCGGAGATGTTTGACCACCACATCTTCGGTATGACGCAGTTGCGCCTCATCGCCGGCTTGGACCGCTATGCGCAGGGTTTCGCCGTCGGCGGAAAACCGCACGCTCCGGCCGGGCTCAAACTCCACGTGGCCTTCGTCGGGCGTGAAGGTGACGGGCAGCTTGTGGCCCCAATGCTTGCACAACTGCTGCAGATAGCGACTCGCCGAAGGCGTGCGCACATGGGTCTGACTTTGCGGCATCAAACATCGTCCTTGGTCTGGGTGTGGGCTCGCGCTGCGGCTGCTGGCGTGACACCCCACAAAGGGTCGAACGTTCGGTTTCGTCAAGCCGGCTGCGCCTGTGTTTGGTAAATCGGGTGCCATTATGGTGGGCGAGTACTGGTGGGCGAGTACTGGTGGGCGAGTACTGGTGGGCGAGTACTGGGGGGCGAGCCGCCGCCGATTTTTGGTGGCCCTGCGGCGACGGGGGTCGACGCGCGCGATGCCGGGGTGCAGGTGGATGGGGCGGGCATCTGCAACCATCGGGGGCGGGCGGCGGCCGCTGTGAAAGGGGTGTCAGTAAAGGTTCAGTCATCAACGAACCGCGGGAGGTTGAGCGGACCACATCACGATGCCTGAGGTGGGGAACGTTAGCTCAAAGGATTGACCGGAATGCCTGACATGGGTCTGCCCTTTGCAACGAACCGCGATCAGCTGAACCGAAGCCAAATCGAGGACGGAAGATTATATCCTGAGCCTTTTCGCATTAATTTTAATGTGCAACTTGAAGGCATTGATATCTGTTAAGCACAGAAATGTTAATCAACGCCCCAATTCAAGCCATATTTCCAAACGAGAACTGGCTATGATTGCACACGGATCGTGACCGGCGATTGGTCACAGATCAAGCCGTCTAGCGCGGTCAGCCGCGTCCCAGCTGCATTGAACCCTTTGCTCAGATGGCGATCAGTCATCGGACCGGGTGGATTATTGGCGTTCGCAGGAGTTGTGAGCATCTCAGTGCAACAGTATCTGGCGACGGGATTAATATCACACAGCGCTCCAACGGCGGCGGATCGACCGGCGCTTGCTTCTCTGCTGCCGACAGCGATTCAAGCCTATTGGGTTGGGCACGGCCAATTTGATGCACAGGCGCACAGCATTAGCGGCGAAATGTCGGTTGCGGAAATGGTCGGTTGGCTGGCGCGCAAGCAGGGCTTGAGCTACCGGATGGACGGCCAAGTGGCGCGCGATGCTGGATTGTCCTTGCAATGGCGCGGGCGGGCGCACGTCGGCGCTGGGGAAGCAGCTGAATTAGCGTTGAAGCGGCAGGTATTTCAGGCCCTAGCAGCCAACTACAACGCCCTGGTCACGACCGAGACCGCTCCCCTCGATTCAGCGCTTAACCATGAATTCAGCGCCTTTTACCTGCGCAAGTTCGCCGACGCGCTGGCCGTTGCCAATCCCGCGGGTCGGATATTTTTGTTCGAAGCCTGGCTGCGTCCAACAAGCGCGACCGCCAGCAACGTGGTCCATTGGTCATGTCGATCCGACTGGCGCGCCAGGATGATCGCGCAACGCAAGCTTTGGGACCGGTTGGCAGATGAGGCAGCCGGCGGCCATCTGCAAAGCCCGGCGCGCCGCGGTTGGTTCTCGCGGGTGTTCAGTTTCAACAGCAAACCGATCAGCCTACCCGCCCGGCTGATTTACACGATCCCGGTTGGATCGGCGCTGGTTGCCGTCGCCGATCGTCTCAGACGTCCAGGCGCCGACGATGACTTCGAAAAGCCCGACGGCGAACTGTTGACCTTTGAAGACCTGTTTGCGCAGGCCCGTGCGGACGCCGCGGCCCGACGGTTGAGCATCAATGGAGCTGCGGCGCGAACGGGTCACAGCCGCTCCATGGGCCGGCCTGTCCGTCTTTCGGCCGCGCCGCGAGACGGTGGTGCGTCATCGGTGTTCGGCGTCTATCTGGCCGCATTGACCAGCTATTCGGTCATTTATCGGCGCAGCCCGCTCGGCTTGGCCTCACCGCCTGAAGTCGGCGCCCGCCTAGGGCGAACATTGCAGCGGGTCGTTTGGGATGTGGTGTCGCGCGAGCCAAGGACTGGTTTGGGTGCCATCCCCACGCGCATCGCTCAACAAGGTTTGTCGGCTGATTGGCCGCGGACGGATCGAGCGCAAGCCCAGATGTTCGCGTCCAATTCGATTAACCTAGATCATCGCGCCTTAAATCGGAACCGCAACGCCGATTCCAATTGCGCCGGTTCCGATTTAAGGCACGATGATCGCTGTTAAAGTGGTGAGCAACTTTCTGCCTTTGATCGGGATCGTTTCGATTCTGATTAAAGGCAGGTTGCTCTAGCCGAACACCAATGGTTTCAGCGATTCCGCCAGCAAGCGTGCCTGCAGTTGCGGATCCTTCAACGCGAGTTGCGCCGTGAACCATTCCTGCACCATGCGGCATACCTTTTCAGGCGGAGATGACGACAAGCGTTGCGGGTTGGAAAAAATCGCCAAATCGTCCTGGGTCCAACCGCGAGCCTTCAACTCAATCGTCAGCTTGTCATAATCGGCGCGGCTGGTTGCTGGGTGGATGTTTTGCTTTTTTCGGGCGTTCGCGATCGATTCGAAGATCGAGATAATCTGGCGCTGCAGTGGCTCTGCAAATGCGGATGTCTTGGTCAGCTCAAGCATGAACGCGTTCGCCAAACCGAACGACACAAATCCAAAACAAGTTTTGGCATCGCGCGTTGCCAGCTGCTTGAGGTTGGTAACGAAAGAGCCGGCCATGCGTTTGAGGTGTTCTGGAGAGGCTTGCAGCGCCGTTTGTCCGTGCTTGCGCCTGAGCACAACGATCACGTCGGCGAGGAATTTGGAGATCGCCTTCTCGTCTTGTTGCTGACTGCGCATGCGCACGACGTCTTGAACGCGACCGGTGTACCAATTGGGAAATTCGCGCTTGAGCAGTTGCCAAACGGCTGTTTGTTGCAGCGATGTGTCAACTTCCTCCTCGGTTTGGCCGGCGGCAACAAACGGTGAGGTATGGTAAAGGGTTGAAGACGACGTCGGTACGAAGCCTCGCACGATCTTCGTTTGGATCGAGGAAACGCCATTCATAACGGCGCTACTTTGCAGCCCGATCCACACCATCCCGCCGACAATCAGCAACGTCGCAACAATTGCCGCCGTGCGACCCAGCCAAGGCCGACGCCCTTGCTCGTTGTCCTCCCACTCGTCATCGTCATCACGTCCCTGTGATGCGAGGGCGGTGCTTCGATCGTCTCGCGGAGCCGGACCTAAGGCCATGGTCCCGTCTGCGGGCGCCGCCTGCTGTGCGGCCGCATGCGAGCCATTGGGCCTAACGGCCGATGGCCCGAGACCGGAGGGATCCTGGTGGGCGTTGGGCGCCGCGCCGGAATGCGCAGTCGTGGCGTTGCGGAATTCCGGTTCCCGGCCGCGACCGTCAGGGCTCGCCATCGGAGGCTGGCGCACTGCACCCGCTGCGACATCGACTCCTGGATCGAGATCGAATGTGCCACCAGGTTGGGCAGCGGTACCGATTTGAGCATCCAAGCTCGGATCGACCGAGAGACTGGTGGGGCTGATGATAGAGCCTGAGGGATGGCGGCTGCCGTTTTGCGCCGGACCCTCCAGCGTCATTTCGGCCGTCGATGCCTGGACCCGCTGTTGCTGCGGCGCGGTGTCGGTGGCCGCAGGCTGGACGCCATTGGGCGTGGCAGGCTCGTGAGACGGTTGGGCCGTTTGCTCGGCGGCCGCAACGCTTTGTCTTACAACTTGTGGGAAAACCTCCCCACCCGTCCGCCACTGCGGGAATTGCGGGCACCAGACAAGGTCAGCCGGACGCAAATGGCCGAGTTCGACAAACTTTTTCATTTCGGCATCCGAAATGGGCCCGTGTTGCGCGCCGTCCCGCGCAATATACCACTGGATGTCTTGTGGTAGTCCCGCCATCACGCTTCCAAAGCCCGATTTCCCGCGCCGATCCCTGGTGAGACTCACAGCCTTGCGAACTCACGCCATCCAGAGGCTGGCAACGTGCGCAATCCGTCCGCTGCGCTATCAGATCCCGGTGCCGCCCACGTCTCTCGTCAGCGCCGTCATCCCACGCGGAAACCGTATGAAAACGCGTTGCTCGGATTAACCCCAGCCGGGGTCAACCCATTGAACACGGCCGACCGGCCAGGGGGCAGACGCAACGACGCGGACCATGGCTCGAGTTTCACCCTACTTCAAGCCTTCCCAACGACATCTGGGGAAACAGATGTGTCAAACTTTGGGCAGACGACCTATCGGCTGCGGAGTAATCGTTCTTAAGTTGAGGTTAGCGCAAAATTAGACCGTAAGATTGTATTGCGGGACGATCAGCCACCGTTCCCGATCCATTTTTCAAAGACCGCGCCGCCGATCGACCGGCGGGCGGTGCGATCCAGGGGTTGGTGCCGATCCCGTCGCTGTCGATCCGACGATCACGATTGCGCGCGACCGTCACACCATCGGTCCGATGGGTGGTCCCGCTCCAGGTAAGCGGGTGGCACCCATGCGACACCGGCGCCCGGCCATCCGAACCACCGCCGCCCGACCGGGTCGGGTCATGGACCGCGTGCAGGTGCCAGGCGATGTGGACGCTGGCTAGAGCAACCTGCCTTTAATCGGAATCGGAACGATCCCGATTTAAGGCGCGATGATCTAAAGCGTGTCAGAGCGAGCCGGACCCCTCCCGCGCCCCGCCCCGTCCTGCACTGGGCCATGCAAGGGCAAGCTTGTGTGGGTGGCCGGGTGGAGGAGCGGGCCGGACGGCAATCCGGCTGAGGCGGACCCGTTCTGGCAGGCCGGTGACGCCTTGCCCCGACCGCGCCCGGCGACTATGTTCGCCACACCAGTCAGGCGCTTGCCGGCCGCAGATTGGGGCGTAGCCAAGTGGTAAGGCAGCGGTTTTTGGTACCGCCATTCCCAGGTTCGAATCCTGGCGCCCCAGCCACCCACCAGAGTTTCCCAGACAGATCAACGGCTTAATCAGAAACCTCTGATCGGACGGCGCAGGTGACCCACTGTGATGGCTGATTTCGGGGTAAAACTGTGTTCACCCGTTGCAACGTCGGTCTGGCATCCGCTGCGTGCGCTTCGTCCCAGATCATCGCGCCTGAGATGGGAACCGCCAAGACGGTTCCCATCTAAGGCACGATGATGATCGCTGCTAAAGCGGTGAGCTACTTTTTTTGCGCTGAATCGGAAGCCTCCCGCTTCCGATTCAGCGCAGGTTGCTCCAGTGCCGTCAGGCCCCATCTCGAAGCGACCGACACGATGGGGATGGCACGGATAAGAACTTTGTTGGGCGGAGGCTCACAGACCGGCCACCGCTTCGAGGGACTTGCCCTTTGCGGCGTGCTGGTCACGGGTTGTCGCAAATGCCGCCTTGACCGGTGCCGGAAGCTCGATTTCCGTGGAGAACTCAGGCTTTTGCAGCAGCTTTTGGTACCACGCCCACAGGTTCGGGTGCAGCCTGGCAAACGGGTAGGCTGCATGTTCTAGCCGGTTGACGTAGATGAACCAGGCGATATCGACGACGCTCAGCTCATTGCCGATCGCATAGGGTTGATTGGCCAAACGCTGATCGAGCTCGCCGAAGTGCTGCTTGAATTTGGCGGCCGCAGACTTCGCCATTGCGTCGGTAATGCCCTCAGAAGCATAGGTCTTCCAAAAATCGATCTCGACGCCGACCCTGCCGTCCGGCTGGCCGTTTACCGTGCCAGAGCCAGATTTTGCGTAGACCTCCAGATCATCTGATGACTTCGGCGGCTCTGGAGGATTGAAAACGAACCGGAAACTCAGGGCGCGCAGGTCCAGATGCAGATCATCCTCAATCTTCAGCAAGCGGGCGACATCGCCCTGCTTGCCAGCAGGGAAGAGGCGAGGCTCGGGGAACTTCTCCTCAAGATAATCAAGAATATCATTGCTTTCGATATGCACGTCACCATCGTCGACCAGGACGGGCACCAATCCACGGGGATTGATGCCGAGATACCAAGGCGTGAGGTTTTCATTTTTCATCAGGTCGACGATATGCGATTCCCACTTCGCGCCCTTGATATTCAGAAAAATACGCAACTTTTGCGAGCACGAAGAGAAGGGAAAATGGAAAACGTGTAAGCCCTTCCACGCCAGGACCTCCTTCGTTTTGATATCGTCTTGCGCCAGCTTGACCATGGAGTCCTCCTCGCCCGCAGTCGCGGATAGGATTTGGGTTCTTGTTTAAGATCGGTCATTTCTTGATCCAACCGGATCACCATCTGGCAAAATGGTAGCGTGGGATCAGACAGGACAGATTCGCTATCCCGTGCGACACCTCGATCCAGATGACTTAGCGGAGGTTCGACGACGATCTAAACACAACAATGAATCACGGCAAAGCAAAACGAGCGTTGCATGCGGCCAAGCCGCTCTGCTCATCCCCCAGCATCCAATCACCCGTATCGGTGATACCTCGTCGGGTGTGACACGGCCGAACTGCCACCAACGACCCTCGGTTTCCGGTAAGGCCCCGATGTTTAGGTCATGGAAACTGCGCTGCACAACATTGCTTCAGGCACTGATAGGCGCATGCTGAGCGCTAAATGCGGACGGATGAGCGCGCGCCGATGTCAACCTGACGTGTTTCATCCAGGAGATCAGCCTGCGCGCGTCGGTTCACCGACTACGAGCCGGGGGTTCATTGGCCGCAAACGCACATGCAGTCCGCAACGACGGGGATCCATACTGTCCGGTTTTCCAATCCGGTCATGCAAGGCTATGACCGAAGTCCCGAGGGGGACCTTGTAGGGCGCTGGGTGCCGGAATTGGCCGGCATGGAGGGCCGTTTGGTCCACGAGCCTTGGCAGGCCCCTCAAGCGCCTCAACTGCTGGACCAAGCCTACCCCTCGCGATTGTTGATCACATGCAGGCTGCCCGCGAAGCGCGTCAGAAGATTTATGGCGTCCGCTAGAGCAACCTGCCCTTAATCGGAATCGGAACGATCCCGATTAAAGGCAGAAAGTTGCTCTGGTGTGCATGATAATGCGGATCACGCGGTTTTGACAATGAATGACCGCCGGCGTTGCCGACAGCGCCTGATCCAATGACAGAACTCAATCCGGCGCCTAAGCCAAGCGCCTATCGACGTGTGCTGAAAGTGCCGAACACCGCACCGCAGCGAACCCTGCGCCGGATAAGGAGTTGATCCGCGCCAAACGACCGTGGCGGAGATCCGAGAACGTCCATCGATGCCGTCTTCAATACAAGCGCACAGTCGGGATCGCATTGCCACTGACCTGGGGCCGTCTGCAAGTCCCTCGGTAAGGCAAGCACCCAATTTCGTGTCCGCCTAAGGCGGATCAGCCTTGCCGGCCCGCTTTTCGCCCGGCCCCACCATGGCACGATGATCTAGAACAGATTGAGCCACTCGATGGAACGCACGACGGGGAACAAATCGCCGAACACACTCTGCGGCCACTGAACCAGCAGGGTTCTGTGGAACAGAAAGTAGGAAAAGATCCACATTGGCAGCGCGATGCCGAGTGTTACCGTCCAACTCTCTTTGCCTTCGAAACGCATATAGGCGACCAGGAAGAAAAACAATGCGGGCAGCAGTCCGATCAGCGCGGCTGCGGCGAAGTAGGCCACGAGCCAACCGAAGTACGTTGCCGCACGGATGAAAACGGTTCGCACGTTGAGATCGCCGTAATCGGCCTGAATATCGAAATGGACGTCATCGCCGCCCGGCTTGTTGCCAGCGCCTGCGGGTGCGGAGGGGGCCGGATTGACGCCGTCGCTGACGGCCGGTTCCGCCATCTGTGGTTTCACTGACGGGACCAAGAACAGGTCCGACATGATCTGCGCGCCGGTGAACACCACGCCTGCCCAGCCGATCACCTGTGGCACCAGCCGCGCGCCGAATTCCCACGCCGAGGCGATATAAATGCAGACCGCAAACGTCGCCAGGATGGCGAACGAGAACAACGTGCCGAGATTTAGGTTTTCACGCCGAAGGCCGATGTGGTAGCTGCTGCGCTGGCCGGTCTTGGAGCGGTCCAGAAACCCGCCGATGATCGGCCGCAGGGCGCTGTAAAGCGTGACGACGAGGATGATGGTGACCCACGGCGTGAACTTGCCCTCCCGGAACACCCACAACCATTCCCAGCCGTAGCGATCGACCGAAATGAACATGTAGCGTTCAACCAGCGCGCCAAGCACGAAGCCCAGGATCAGCGGCGGCCGCGGCCAACGCATCCGCTTCATCACCCAACCGACGAAACCGAAAATCAGCAGGGCATAGATGTCCCCCCAGGCGTTGGAGCCCTGGTAGGCGCCGACGAAGGTCACGGCCAGCACCACGGGGGCAAGGATGCCGATCCGCACAAGGGCGATCTTGGCGAGCTGATTGGCGAACAGGAAACAAAGCCCTGCGCCGAGGATGTTGGCGACGGCGACCGACCACACCAGCGTGTAGGTGATCTCGAGCCGGTCGGTCAGCATCTTGGGCCCGGGCTCAAGCCCGTGAATGAGAAAGGCGCCGAGGATCAGCGCCATGGAGGCCGAGCCCGGCACGCCGAACGCGATGGTCGGCAGCAAGGCGCCCCCTTCCTTGGCGTTGTTCGAACTCTCAGACGCGATCACGCCGCGGACGTCCCCCTTGCCGAAGGTCAGGCCGGAATCCTTGGTCGAGCGCACCGCGTGGCCATAGGCGATCCAGTCAATGACCGAGGCGCCGATGCCCGGGACAGCACCCAGGGTGGAGCCGATCGTCGCACAACGAAGCAGCAGGAACTTGTTGCGGAAGACGTCCTTGATGCCCTGCAACTGCGACCAGCGCGACCCTGCGTTGGCGTTACCGGAGATCGATTGGCGCGTGATCACCATATCGGCGATCTCTGGAATAGCGAACAGGCCCAACGCCAACGGAACAACCGGGAGCCCGTCGTACAAATAAAGCGAGTCAAACGTCCAGCGCAGCGTGCCGGTCTGCGGATCATCGCCGGCCGTCGCCACCATCAGGCCGATACACGCCGCGGCGAGCCCCTTGAGCGGGGTGCTACCGCTCAGCACCGCCACCAGGGACAGGCCGAACAGGCAAATCGCCAGCAGCTCAGGCGATGTGATCTGCAGGATAATCGGTCGGATCACCGGCACCGCAAGCGCCAGCAGCATCGCGCCAAACAGTCCCCCGAGCAACGAGGCCGAGAACGCCGCGCCGAACGCCCGGCCGGCCTCTCCCTTGCGCGCCATCGGGTAGCCATCAAGGATCGTCGCCGCCGAACCCACGGTGCCCGGCACGCCAAACAGCACGGCTGGGATGGTGTCGGACGTGACCACCACGGCCTGCAGGCCCATCAGGAAGGCCAGCGCCGTGTACGGGTCCATGGTGAAGGTGAACGGCAGCAGCAGCGACAGGCCAACCAGCCCGCCCAGACCGGGAATGACGCCGAGCACCAACCCGATGATCACGCCGACGCCAAGGAAGGTCAGACGCAAGGGATCCGATAGGGCCACGGCGGCCTTGACCGCTGCGTCGAGCAATCCGGCGTCCATCGAGATTGTGCCCCGTCACTTGTAGGCGGTGCTTGATATCAGCGGCCAGCGCGCAAACTGTTTGTGCGGCTTAAGGCCAAGATGCACCAATTGGCAAATCAAAAGCAGCGGCGGCTTGGCAGTCCGCCTTAACCAAGACTACAACACCTCAATACGCCGCCGTCCCCCAATTCAACGATCGGGGGACGGTTGCTGGTGTGAGGGATGCAGCGCCCCCGCCCTAACGGCGAAGGGCCTTGATGATTTCGTCATTTCTTCCCGAAAATCATCTCGCGCGCCGCGGCAACGACCTTCGGGTCAGCGTTGTCGTACGCCTTGTTGACGAAGTCCTGGATCTTAGCGCCCGGCGTCGCGATGATCCTTAGGCGTCGCTTCTTGGCATCGGCGACGTACGCCGGGTCCTTGATCATTTTGGCGAAGGCCTCGCGCAACGGCGCGACGATTTTCTGCGGCGCACCTGGTGGCAGCGCGATGCCACGGCCAATGATGCCCAACGTCGCCATGAACGAGACGATGGGCTTGTCCTTGTCCGCGACCAAGTCCCGCAGCATCGGCACGTCAGGCAATGCGGGGTCAGTCCAAACGCCCGTTTGCATGATCGCATTGGCGAAAACTTTGCCGTTGGCGTCTTTCTCGAACCAATGGGGTACCTTTGAGCTCCAGGCCAGCCAATTAAAGCCGGTACCCTGATGCTCGCCCTGCTCCATCGCCAAGATCGTCTTGCTCGAGCCCTTGTAGCCGGACACCTGCTTGATCTTCAGGCCCAGCATCTGCTTCGCCATCCGCGGGATCAGGAACGAGGTTGAGCCGGGGCCGGTGTTGCCAACGATGATCTGCTTGGTCTTCAGATCCTGCCATTTTTGAACGCCGGAATCGGCACGCACCACAAAGATCGTGTTGGTCTGGTTGGTTGACCCGATCCAGGTGAATTCCTTGGCATTGTACTTAACCTTGTCGGGCCGAAGTATCTGCGAAACGACGACGGTGTCCGGCGGCATCAGCCAGTGGTAGCCGCCCTTCGGCATGGCCCGGTAAGCAAAGTTGGTCATCTTGATGCCGCCAGCGCCCGGCTGCGATTTGACGATGATCTTCGGATTGCCGGGAATCTGCTTCGGCAGATGCTCGGCTATGGTGCGGGAGTATTTCCCGTAGGTGCCACCGAAACCGTAGCCGATAAAGATGGTGATCGTCTTGCCGTTGAAGAAATCCCCAAGGCCGTCTGCTTTGACGACAGATGATGGGGTCTGTGCCAATAAGATGGCGGCGGCGGCTACCGTTAAGGTCGACATTTTCCCAAGCATACTCTTCTCCCTTTGGCCCAAGCGGTCTTCTCGACGTAGATTTATTAGGGCAGTTCTGTGAGTTACTACACTTCGCATACTTCGCCGCTCCGGTACAGCTTAGATCGTCAGCTATACTAGCGATGACCTGCCATTCGGCAACCCATTGATGGCCAAACGGTCATCGCCAGGGCAGTGAGTGCCAGGGCAGTGAGTGCCAGGGCAGTGAGTGCTCGGGCAGTGAGTGCTCGGGCGAACGCGGCCGGACCGGTCATTGCCTTCTCGGCGGTGATCAGGACGCCCACGAGGTGGCGCGCTGACCGCTGTGTTCTAGATCAGATGCGTGCTTCCGGTGACAGGTAGAGCAACGTGGGTGGATCCGAAAACACAATCAAAAAATGAGCTGGTGTTGCGGTGGAGCCAGTTGGCAACCAACCATCGGAGCAGCACAACGAGGCAGGTCCTGCGCGCGCGCCAGCGGATCGCCATGGCGTTCAACACCATCTCGCATGATTGAGGCGGTCGGGAACCCGAACCACCTATGGTTGATGCGAGGCGATGCGCACCATTCGCCCGAGCCAACGCGGGGAGGTCGATCGGCGGTGCCGTGAAGATGGGCACACAGCACGTCGTCAGCGCCACACGCCAATATGAGCGCCTGCGTCGCGTTCGAGGTGTTCCGCGATGCGACGCCATCTCCAACGATCATGCTCCGGCGCCGCCGACCAGTGACCCGGCCAGTAGTTCCAGCTCGCTGAGGCAGATTCCGTCGGCATCGATGCCCCCGTGTCGACCCAGCAGAAACGGCCTTGCCTGATGATCGGCAGCGCCACTATCATTCCCCGCTCGGCCGCACCCTCCAGCCCAACCCGCCGGGGCTGGCCGACGGGCCGAGCGTTTGCGCGGATGCACGCGGGAACCCAAACGCGGACGTCGACCCGGGCGGGCGTCATGCCGCCGCCGGACCGGCCGTCGGGAACCGTGGTCCTACGGACTTTGCACAAAAACTGTCGTAGCAAATGATGATAAAGGCGTCGCCAAGCGCGGAGGTTGACAATGGCTTCGGACCGGCGCCAATTCGTCCACAATGTAAGACGCCTCTATCTCGTGGAGGTGGATCTCGATCCTTGTATGACTGAACGAATATTGGGCTTGCAAGGCGGCACCGTTTCGCACTGCATTGGAGCCGATTTGTTGGCAAGCGATGTTTGTCCGGAAGGCGCGCCTGGGTCGGTGGACATATTGCTTTCACGAGAGAACAAGTCCGAAGGATTGCGCTTGATAATGATTAGTCCAATGAGTAAGGATGACGCCGGGTGGGATGATATGCCAGAGGTCATCGCAAGTATTTTTGGAAAAAATGAACCCTCGCCATCAAGAAATCGCAAAGGATTTGCAATAAGCTATGAGGCGGAGGGAAAAGGTGGGCGATCTATTCATTTTCTGTTCGACCTCCCGAAGTTGATGCGTAGCCGGTCCTCGAATAGCCCAATGTTTTCTGGAATTTTGATTGAATACCACAACAATCAATAAGCCTTGCTTTTGCTGAGGTGGAGCGCGGCCACTTCAACTGGCGATTTCGGAAGATCTGCCGGAGTATTTTTGTGCATGGCTGAGGGCGCGTGCCGATCCAGGGCGCAGTTCTCCCGATCCGGACGAATTCATTACATTCGATGAAGCCAGGTATTCCGGCGCGCTCGCGCAAATGGTGGTCTGGACCGCTGGACAATCGAACACCAAGCGACGTTGACATTCGGAAAATGAATCCGCTCTGGGCCATTGACATCGGTCAAGCGAAGCGCGCGTAGATCTGGATCCCGGGCCCCGGCACGACTCGGGGGCAGCTTGGCCCATGCCGTCAACGGCCTTTGGCAGGCGTTGCGGAGGCCATGTCGCGGCCGGATTTCACCGGCGCGGTTGTGGCGCGGTTATCGGGCAACGGTCAACTGGCCTGACCTGGATCAATGCCGGTATCCGGATAGTAATCCAGGACCGCCGACTGATGAGGCAGCTCGGTGGACATGCGGTTGTGTCGCGCTTGCTGGGCGTGAGAGGGGCGGGCGGTGCCGCTGACCGAATTCGCGCCGGCGCTGTGGCGCCGTTCGCACAGGCTCGGCGCCGTGGTATGACGTCCACGATGTCCAACATCAAACTGAGTTTGCGCGCCGTCTTGGCTGCGGCTGTGATCGTGCTGGCCGTCGTCATCGCATGGTGGTGGCTCATTGGGCGCGGTCCTGAAGTGCGCGTGGTGATACCAACCCGGGGCGATGCCGCCAGGGTGGTCTACGCCACCGGCCGCGTTGAGCCGGTCTATTGGGCCAAAGTCTCCGCGCTCAAGCGCAAGCGCATCATCGACATCTGCAAATGCGAGGGCAAAGCCGTCACAAAGGGCGACGTGCTGGCGCGGCTGGATGACGTGGAGGAGCGCGCCATCTTGCGCGAGTTGAAGGCGCGGCATGCGCGTTTGCAGCAAGATGCGGACCGTCTCAAGCAGCTCTATGAGCGCAATGTGGTATCCCGGACCAGCTATGAGGACAAGCTCACCTTAGTTCGTGAATATGGCGCGCGCATCGCCGCCCAGGCGGATCGCCTCGATGATCTGCAATTGAAGGCGCCGATGGACGGCATCGTCTTGCGCCGCGATGGCGAGGTCGGCGAGATCGCCGGCACCGGCGCCAACGATGTTCTGTTTTGGGTCGGCCGGCCGCGACCGTTGCGCGTGACCGCGGAGGTCAACGAGGAGGACATCGCCGTGGTGCAAACCGGCATGCGCGTCTTGTTACGACACGATGGATTTGAGGGCCAATCGCTGCGTGCCAGGGTCGACGAGATCACGCCGAAGGGCGACCCGACGACCAAGACGTTCCGGGTTTATTTCGCGCTGCCCGATAACACGCCGCTCAAAATCGGCATGAGCGTTGAGGCCAACATCATTGTCCGCGAGGTTACCAATGCGCTGCTGGTGCCGACCGAGGCCGTCAGCGATGGCGTGTTGCAGACCATCCGCGACGGTCGGGTGCGACGGCTGCCGGTCGCGCTTGGTATCCGCGGAACCCGCAAGGTCGAGATCCTGTCTGAGCTTCCCTCAAAGCTCGTGATCCTCTCGCCGGCTCGCGCCGATCTCGCGGAAGGCGCGCGCGTGCGGCCACGGCTGGCGAGCGGCCGATGAGATTGATTTTCGATATCGCCATTACGCACGTTTTGGCCCGGGTCCGGCAGACCTTGGTCGGCATGATGGGTGTCGCCATGGGCGTCGGCTTCTCGGTGATGATGGCGGCGCTGATGGAAGGCTCGCAACGGGACTTCGTCGCCCAACTGGTCGACAGTCTGCCGCATATCACGATCAGCGATGAACGCCGCAAGCCGCCCATTCAACCGTCTGAACGCGCCTATGCCGCTGTCGAGATCAGTGGCCTGACGACCCCGGTGACGCGGGCGGGGATCAAAAACCCGTATGCCATCATGGCCTCGTTGGACACCTGGCTTGACGGCGACATCGCCCCATCAGTGCAGGCGCGCGCCGTGATCCGCTTTGCCGGCCGGGATACCGCCGCCAACGTGACCGGGATAGATCCACGCCGCGAGCGGATGGTTTCCAAACTGCCCGCGCAGCTGCGCCACGCAACCTTGGATAGTCTTTACAAGGCTTCCAATGCCATCATCTTGGGCGACAAGCTCGCGGCGAAGATCGGCGTGCGCATCGGCAACACGATCACGCTTGCCTCCGGCACCGGTCAGGTGCTGTCCTGCACCGTCGTTGCCTTCTTCCACTCCGGCGTGGCGCAGGCCGACGAAACGCAAACCTATACGCTGCTGAAGACGGCGCAAATCCTCGCCGGCCAGACCGGGCTGATCAACGCGATCCGCGTGCGGGTGGCCGACATCATGTCCGCGCGCCAGCGGGCACAGGTGATCGAGGCGCAGACCGGTTATAAATCGGTGTCGTGGCAAGAGGCCAACGAGGACCTGTTGTCCGCCTTCGAGATTCGCAATTTCATCATGTACACCATCGTTGGCGCGATTCTCCTGGTGGCGTCGTTCGGCACCTACAACATTATTTCCACCATCACCCACGAGAAGACCCGCGACATCGCCATCCTCAAATCGCTGGGCTTCACCTCGGCCACGCTGCGGCGCATTTTTCTACTGGAAGCGATGCTGATCGGGCTCGGTGGCACCCTGATCGGCTTCGTCGTCGGCTACCTGTTGTGCCTGGGTTTAGCCTCCATCGAGTTCAAAAGCCCGTTCGTCGACGCCACCCATTTGCCGATCTATTACACCCCGATCCACTACGCCATCGCCGCCGGCGTCGCCATCGCTGCCTCGTTGATCGCCGGGTATCTACCGGCCCGCAAGGCGGCCGCTCTGCAACCGGTCGAGATCATCCGCGGGGCGTCCTGATGCAGGCTGAGGCGACGGCAGCCTTGATAGAGACGCGGTCGATGACCAAGATCATTGGCGGCGAGATCGCCACCACCTTGGTTCGTGACATTAACATGAGGATCGAGCCGGGCGAGCTCGTCGCCGTGATCGGACCGTCGGGCTCGGGCAAAAGTTCGCTTCTGTACCTGTTGGGGTTGCTCGACGTTCCAAGCTCGGGCGAGGTTTTGATCAGGGGTCAACCCGCCAGCCATCTCGATGAAGGCGCGCGCGCCAGTTTGCGGCTGTCGTTGCTGGGCTTCGTATTCCAGTTTCATTTCCTGCTGCCCGAATTCACCGCGATCGACAACTTGATGCTGCCGATGCGCGCATTGGGCCGGCTTGATGCCCGGCAGCGTCAACGACGCGCGGTTTCACTGCTGTCGACGCTTGGTCTGGCCGATCACGCACATAAGCGCCCAGCGCAGTTGTCCGGCGGCCAGCGCCAACGGGTGGCGATCGCCCGCGCGCTGGCAAACGACCCGGTCCTCTTGCTGGCGGACGAGCCGACCGGAAATCTCGACACCGCCGCGAGCGGACAAGTCATGGCGATCTTCCGGCGCTTGGTTGATGAGACGGGCCGATCGGTCGTGATCGTGACGCACGACATGGGGCTGGCCAGCCAGGCGGACCGGCAAATCCGTGTCGTGGACGGCATGATTGTCGATTAGATCGTTTCCCGATTGGCTGCAACCGGGCGGGGGAGCGGGATGGCAAGGCTGATCCGCCCAAAGCGGAATGGATCTTGATCGGCAAGCCCTACAGCGGCCCCTACAGCGGCCCCTACAGCGGCCCCTACTGCGGCCCCTACAGCGGCCAAGCCAGCATGATCAGCGGGGTGCCGACCAGGACGATCATGATCGACAGTGGGAGGCCAAGCCGCCAGTAGTCGCTGAACCTGTAGCCGCCTGGACGCATCACCAAGAGGTTGTTCTGATGGCCAATCGGTGTCAGGAAATCGCAAGCTGCGCCGAGCGCTACCGCCATCAGGAAGGGATCGGCGTTGAAACCCAGGTTCTTGGCGACCACCGCAGCGATCGGCCCCATCACCAAGACAGCCGGCGCGTGGTGCAGGATCGGCGTCACCAGCATCGAGACCATCAGCATCAGCGCCAGCGCCAAGGACCCCGGCAGCAACGCAGCGAACACCGCCAGGTGCTGGGCCAAGACGTCGGTGACCCCGGTATCTTTCAACGCCTCACCGACCGGGATCAGCGCGCCCAACATCACGATCACCGGCCCTTCGATGGCTGAATAAGCCGTTTTCAAGGTAATTTGGCTGGTGATCACGACCAGCACGGCGGCGGCGAAGAAAGCCACCTCGACCGACACCAGCTTGAGCACCATCGCCACCATAGCCACGGTAAGGATCGCCACCGGCAGCCAGCGCCAGCGATTGACATCCAGGTTTAAGTTGCGGTCGGCCAACGGTAGGCAGCCCAACTCTGAAAGCGTGGTGTTGATGGTTTTTTGAAAGCCTTGCAACAACACCACGTCGCCGACCTCCAGCCGGTGGGCGTAAAGTCGGCCCCTGATGCTTTCGTCGCCGCGGCTGACGGCCAACAGATTGACCATATAGCGGCGTCTGAGACGCACGGTCCAAGCGGTCTCGCCGACCAAGACCGAGTCCGGCCCGACCACCGCCTCGACGAACTCCATGTCGCCGAGGTCCTCCTCTAAGTGTTCCAGTCCGTCAGCGCCGACCAGTATCAGCCTGCCCTTTGAGATCGCCGTCTTGACCACTTCCGAACTTGCCTGCACCGCCAGGATGTCCCCTTCAAACAGCTGCCAGTTGCGCGAGGGGATGTAGTGGTGGCCGCCCTCCCGAATGATCGCAGTGACGATCAGGTTGCCGTCTTCCAGGTCCTCCAGCGCTCCGACGGTTTTGTCGATCAAGTTGGATCCCGGCGCGACCCGCAACTCGGTCAGGTAGCGTTTGATCTCGAATTTATGTTCCTCGGCCGCACCGCCCACCCGATCTTGCGGTAACAGCCGCCACGCAAAGGCCAGAAACACCACGGCCAAACACGACAGCGGAAAACCGACGGCGGCAAAGTCGAACATGGCGAACGGTGTGCCGCTCTCCTGTTGGCGAATCGCCGATATCAACAGATTAGGCGAAGTGCCGACCAGCGTGATGGTGCCGCCAATCAACGAACCGAACGCCAACGGCATCAGGTACATCGACGGCGAGTGCCCGCTATGACGGGCGGTCTGGATGGCGATAGGCATGAAAATGCCGAGCGTTCCGACATTCTTGACGAAGGCGGACAGAAACGTGACGCATGCGGTCAAAATGCCGATCTGCAAGGACGGCGTCGTTGCCCGTCGCAACAGCCGGCGCAGCGGCGCATCAAGAACGCCGGAGCGCGCGATCGCCTTGGAGACGATCAGCACCGAGGCAATGATGATGATGACGGGGTGGGAAAACCCGTGAAACGCCTTGTCGTTCGGCACGACGCCTGTGAGCACCGCGGCCAGCAGTGCCAATACGGCGACCACGTCGTAGCGCCAGCGATCCCAGATGAACAAGGCCAGCATTGCGACGGCAATGGCAAGCGCGGTATATTGTTCAAGTGTCATGGACAATCGGTGTTGTGAAACGAAGAGACGTCGGCGAAACAGCCGGTCAGGCCGGTTCGTCCTGAGTGAGGCGCCAGGTGCGGACGGGCAGTTCCGTGTCGGTCATTGCCTCAATCCGATGGTTGAGTTCCGCGCTGCTGAGCAGACCGCTCTGGGTGTCGGCGAAACCGACAACCGAGGCCGCGTTGATGGCTGCCATGCGCAGTGCCACGTCAGGCGCCTTGGCGCGGGCCACGGCGGCGGCGAAGGTGGCGGCGAAGGCGTCGCCGGCGCCGGCCGTCCCCACGGTCTCGGTCTCCACCACCGGGCAGTAGTGGATGGCATCGCAGGTCGCGGCGAACGCGCCGCCGCGACCATCGGTCAGTACAACGAATTTTGGTCCGAGTGCAACCAGCGCTGACAACATGGATTGCAGCGCGATCTCAAAACCGCCGCCAGCCAACCCGCGCACAGCCAACGGCGGCGGCTGTTCACCGGGTGCCATCGGCAAGTGCGGCCCACCCTCCCCGACCCGGCTGACCATGCGGGGCACCAGCGCATCGGCCTCGGTCCGATTGATGGCGAGCACGTCAACGTCGGCGATGCAGTCGACAAAGTCCCGGCCGTGCGCCGATAGCTGGCGCACACCGGGGTTGATGGCGACCATCGCTCCATGGGCTTTGGCCTGGGCGACGATGGACGGAAAGCAGTTGGCCGATTCGTTGGAAAGCCCCGCCACGTAGATCAAGTCGACGCCGAATGCATCGCTCTTGAGGTCGCCGGGCTCCAGCAGGGTGTTGGCGCCACGGAAGGTGAAGATCGCTGCGTTGCGGTCGTGCGATGATAACAGCACCGATGCCCCGGTCGGCTCGCGCGAGTCGCGCACGGCCCAGCGGGTGGAAACACGCTCGGCCAGCAACCGGGCGAGAATCGTTTCGGCGCGGCTATCCTGGCCAAGCTTGATCATCGCCGCCACATCGCAGCCCAGACGTGCCATCGCCACCGACGCATTGACGGCGCCGCCGCCACAGTGTGTCGAGATTTCGATCGCTTCGGTTTTTCGCCCTTCCTCGAGCAGCAGAAACGACGTATCGGCGTTGCGCATGATCATGCGCTCGATTCGCTCGCTCTCCACAATGGCGATGGTATCGATCATTGCGCCGCCAACGGTGAGAACTTTCATATGTGTATCAGTCCGCATGGGGCTCGAACAAGGCGTTGCGTCCGGCCGTCTGGCCTGCGACGGAAATGTCGTGCTGGGTTGTAGTGAACACCACTCTAAATTAGAGTATAGCATAGGAACTTCGTGGTTCCTCTCAATGCTGCGCGAGCGCTTCCAGCAAATCCAGGCCCTTGATCTGCATCCATTTTTTGTCATGCTTGGCCGGCCGTCGATGGACCGAGCGGCGGCTCAGCTCGGGTCCGGCCAGCCACCAATCGGGCGCTTCAGCCGACCGCCCGCACCTGCCACCGGCAAGCGACAGGGGGATCTGTGAAAAGCAGCCTTGACCTCGGCATCATCGGCAACTGCAGCTTCGCCGCGCTGATCGACAAGCACGCGTCGGTGGTGTGGTGCTGCCTGCCACGGTTCGATAGCGACCCGGTGTTCCACGCGTTGCTGGGGGGACCTTCCGATGGACCGCGAGACGGGACATTTGACATCGTCGTGGAGGGCCTGAAGAAAACTGAACAATGCTACCTGGAAAGCACCGCGGTGCTGCGCACGGTGCTGCATGGCAACGGTGGTGCCATCGAGGTGTTCGACTTCGCCCCGCGCTTTGTGTGGCGCGATCGTCAGTTTCGCCCGCTGATGATTGTGCGCCGCATCAGGCCGTTGTCAGGCAGCCCGAGGGTCACGCTCCGGGTTCGCCCGCGTTTTGAGCATGGCGCGCAGCCACCGACTTTGACGCGTGGCTCCAATCATATCAGGTACATCGGACCCAAACAGGTGTTGCGGATGACCTCCGACGGCCCGATCGATTACATCGTCGATGAGACGACCTTCAATCTCGATCGCGAGATCAACGTGCTGATCGGACCGGACGAGACACCCTCGGAAGGCCCGAGCGAAACGGCGCGCAGCTTTCAAGAGCGCACCGAACAATACTGGCGAGCGTGGACCCACCGGCTGGCGCTACCGTTTGAGTGGCAAGATGAGGTGATCCGTGCCGCGATCACGCTGAAGCTGTGCACCTATGAGCCGACCGGCGCCATTGTCGCTGCCATCACCACATCCGTCCCTGAGGCTCCGGGGACCCAGCGCAATTGGGATTATCGCTACTGTTGGGTCCGGGATGCGGTTTTCGTGGTGCGCGCGCTCAACTCCTTGTCCGCCGTCAGGACCATGGAGAACTACGTCAGCTGGCTGATGAACGTGGTGGCCGGCGCCACCGACGATCACGTCCAACCCGTCTATGGCGTTGGGCTTGAGCGCGAACTGATCGAGCAGGAGTTGATCTCGCTACCTGGTTATCGCGGCATGGGCCCGGTTCGCGTCGGCAATCAGGCCTACGAGCACTTTCAGCATGATTCCTACGGGCACGTGGTGATGGGGGCTGCCCAGGCGTTTCTCGATAAGCGCCTTTTGCATGCGCCGAGCAAAGCGGATTTTCGTCGCCTTGAGGCGGCCGGCAGCCAAGCGTTGCGGCTGTTCGACAAGCCCGATGCTGGCATGTGGGAACTGAGATCACGGGCCCGGGTGCACACCACCTCCAGCGTTATGTGTTGGGCTGCCTGCGATCGTCTCGGCCGGATCGCGGGCCACATCGGCGAAATGGAGCGCGCGACGTTCTGGCGCCAGGAAGCGGAGCGCATCAAGAGCGTGATCATGCAGCGCTCGTGGTCGGATCAGCGTGCGGCATTCGTGGAAAGCTTCGAGGGTGAACACCTGGATGCCGGTGTGCTATTGATGCCGGAAGTCGGCTTCATCAGCGCCACCGATCCCCGCTTTGTCTCGACGATGGAGCAGCTGGAGCGCACGCTTGGCCGGGGTGCATTCATGATGCGCTATGAAGCGGCCGATGATTTTGGAATGCCTGAGACTGCATTTAATGTTTGCGCATTTTGGCGGGTGTCGGCCTTAGCCCGTGCCGGACGGCGCGAGGAGGCGCGTGAATACTTTGAGGCGTTGCTGGCCAGCAGCAACCATCTTGGCTTGTTGTCGGAGGATACCCATCCCGATACCGGGGAATTATGGGGTAATTTTCCGCAGACGTATTCCATGGTCGGTATCATCAATGGTGCGATGTTACTCTCCCGATCATGGGAGGAGGCCGTATGAGTAGATTGATCGTTGTGTCGAACCGCGTCGCTGATCCCTCACAGCCCTCACAGTCCGGCGGATTGGCGGTCGGCGTGCTCGACGCGCTGCGTCAGCGCGGCGGCTTGTGGTTCGGATGGGACGGCAATGTGACAAAGCCGGAGGAACCGGTTGCCTTCACCACCGTCGAGCACGACAACATCACGATCGCAACCGTCTCATTGTCGGAGGCCGATTACCAAGACTACTATAACGGCTTCTGTAACTCGATCCTCTGGCCGGTGTTCCACAATCGCTTGGACGTTGCCGCCTTCGAGGCGTCGACCGTCGAAAGCTATCGGCGGGTCAATCAGGATTTTGCGACCCGCCTGGCGCCGATCGCCCGACCCGACGACCTGGTGTGGGTGCATGACTATCACCTGATCCCGCTCGGCCGGGAGTTGCGCCGCGCCGGCTGCGAAAGCCGCCTGGGGTTTTTCCTCCACATCCCGTTTCCCTCGCCCGATGTGGTCGCCGCCATACCAGAGCACGAGTGGCTGCTGCAATGCCTGTTGGACTACGATGTGATCGGATTTCAGACCGCGGCCGACCTTGATAACTTCAAACGCAGCTTGCACGCCAGTTTCGTCAATTGCTCGATTGAGGGAGACCACGTTTCGGCGGCGGGGCACTTGACCGTTGTCATCAACGTGCAGATCGGCATCGATGTCGATGCTTTCGCGGCGATGGCCAGCACCGAGGAAGCGGAGCGCCGCATTAACCAACTCAATCGCCGTGAGTTGGCGCGCGTGCATATCATCGGGGTTGACCGACTGGACTACACCAAGGGCTTGCCAGCCCGCTTGCGCGCGTTCCAACGGCTGTTGGAGCTATACCCTTCGAACATGAAAGCGGTCACCCTGATGCAGGTCGCGCCACCGACCCGTGAAGACGTGGATGCTTACGGCGATATCAAGGCCGAGTTAGAAGGATTGTCTGGAGCCATTAATGGCGCGTTCGGCGATTTCGACTGGACGCCGGTCCGCTACATTCGACGCTCGATTGCGCGTGATACGTTAGCGGCGCTGTTTCGCGGCAGTCATATCGGTTTGGTGACGCCGCTGCGCGACGGCATGAACCTGGTGGCCAAAGAATACGTGGCTGCGCAGGACCACAACGATCCCGGCGTACTGGTGTTGTCCCGCTTTGCCGGGGCGGCCGAGGATCTGGAAGAGGCGCTGATCGTCAACCCCTATGACGCCGACGAGGTGGCCCATGCCCTCCAGCAAGCCATTCGTATGCCGTTGCCGCAGCGGCGCGAGCGGCATCAGGCGCTGCTGGAGCGGATTCGCCGCCACGATGCGCGCAACTGGCGCGAGACGTTTCTGACCCGGCTGGCTCAAGCCGGCTGAGGCTTGGCTGATCTCCGTCAAAGGCGGCTCGGCCTCGCCGGCGCGCTTTCTCGGCCGGTCACCCAATGGCCCGATGTTATGGGTGCCCCAGTGGCGGCGCCAGAGGGCTCCAGCTCATACTGAAACGCTATAACAAGGGGGTGGGAGGCGCGGGGGCAGAAGAGGGCCCGCCTGCTCCGGCGCCCAGCGATGTCGTGGGCTTTGGAAGCCCGCTGTGATGGAGCGACGCCCGAAATCGGCGCGGCAGGATCAACGGTCCTCCGCATCGGGGTAGGCGCGAGCCGAGGCTCTCAAGCCCCGAATCGGCCGCTCTTCCCGTCCGCTGGCCTCTTGCAGCTCACGCCGAAACATGTCCCGCTTATCGTGGATCGAGGCGATCGCCGGCCCGGTGGGGACCCCCAAGGCAACCAGCGCGGCCTCCGAGAGTTGCAGGCTGGCTTCGATGGTTTCGGGGACCGCGTCGGTGACACCGCGATGGTAGAGATGGCGGGCGTGTAGAGCATCCCGGGCCCGCACGATGATGTCGATGTTCGGCCGCAATGTGTGGGCCGCGTCGATAATGGCATCGATCTGCACGCGATCATTGATGGTGATGATCAGTGCCTTTGCCTCCATGATTCCGCAACGGTCGAGAAACCGCAGATCTTTGCCGTCACCGTAGTAGGTTGGCAGGCCCACATCGCGGCCTGCCACCACAGCCGCCGGCTCGTTGTCGGTCAGCACATGCGGCACACGGTGGGCGGTAAGCATTTCGGAGATCAGTTTGCCGACCCGACCGGCACCGACAACGATCGCCCGCGCACCATCGGCTTCCGGCGGCAATTCCTGCAGGGCCGTCAAGGGCTGCGCGGCCGGCTCGAGGTAAGCCGCGATCCGCTGTCCGAGCCAACCGAGTAGGGGTATCGACGCCATCGTGAGCGCGACGACGGCGAGCAGCAGACCGGCAACGTCTGGTGGAACGATGCCGCTGGCGCTGCCCAGGGCAATCAAGATGAATGCGAATTCTCCGCTCGGGCCGAGCAGCAACGCGAATTCAATCGCCGCTGACCAGGTGAGCCCGAACAGGCGGCCGAGCATCAGCTGGATCAGCGCCTTAAGACCAATCAGACCGGTTGCGCAGAACATCAAATAGAGGGGATCGCTCAGGATCGCGACCACATCGATCCGGGTTCCGACGGAAATGAAGAAGACCCCGAGCAGCAACCCTTTGAACGGTTCAATCACCGCTTCGATGGCGCGCCGATACTCGGTCTCCGCCAACAGCAGCCCGGCAACGAAGCCGCCGAGCGCCATCGACATCCCCGCCGCCGCCGTCAGCAAGCCGGAGCCGATGGCCACCAATAACGTCGTCGCCATGAACAGCTCCGGCCCGCCCCCGGCGCTCGCGGCCATGCGGAACATCGGCCTGAGCAACAGCCGACCGACCACGACAATCAGTGCCAACATAGCGGCGCCCTGGGCCAGCGCCAAAATCAGGCCGAGGCCGATCGAGCCGGTACCATCCGCGGCCAGCAGCCCAACGAGAAACAGCATCGGCACGACGGCAAGGTCCTGCAACAGTAGGACGGCGAAGGTGGCGCGCCCCATCGTCGAGTTGAGCCGTTTCTGGCGGCCCAGCCAATCGAGCACCATGGCGGTTGAAGACAGGGCCAGACTGAGGCCGATCAGCACCGAGGCGGCGAGCGCGTTGCCAAAGAAAGGTGCCGTAAGTCCGACGGCGAGCGACGTCAAAATCACCTGCAAGCTGCCAAGCCCAAACACCAGACGTCGCATCGTGAACAGCCGTTCCGGCGACAGCTCGAGCCCAATCACGAACAACAGGCAAACGATGCCCAACTCAGCTATGCCGGCAATCTCCTCCTGACTTTCGAAGGTACCCGCCCCGATCCACGGGAAGGCGTGCGCAAGGGCCCCTAGCCCTTTTGGGCCCAGCAGCGCTCCGGCAGCCAAATAGCCCAGCACCGGCGTGACCTTGAGACGATGCATGATGGGCACGATGATGCCGGCGGTCGCCAACACGATGATGGCGTCCTTGTAGAGCGTTAGATGGACGGTCGCTGACATCTGGTGAGCGCGCTGATCTCCTAGGGCAACCCGCTCTTGATCGGAGTTGAGACGCTTCCGATCAAGAGCAGATCATGACTGACATCCTTAACAGCGATCATCTTTGCGCCTCGGGTTGGTCCGCATTCGTGGTTCAAACTCAAGGCACCATGATCTAGATCATGTCCGCCTTGGGCGGATGAGCCGTGCCGTCCCGCTGTCCTGCCCGGCCACTAACAGTATCGTGCCCTTGGGTGGCGGGACGGGGAACGAAATGGTGCCAGCCAACTGTGGAACGCAATTGAGCTGGCCGAACGGCATCTGGACCGTTCTTACCGCCAGCAACTTGGTTCGCGCCACCCTGACACCGGCAATGTTGCGATGCAATCGACTGATCGGGAAGCCGCATGCCGGCGGATTGCGAGTAGCAGTCTTCAGAGTCCGCTGCTAACGCCTTGTTTTTTCGTTAAACTGTCACCTTTGCAACATGGGAATCGCGTGATGAGACGTTACACTTAAGGGAATCGGAGGCCGCTTCCATAACCCAGAGGTGTCGTGATGCCGAGCCCAGAATTCTCCAAGCGACTTATGGGGTATAGCCTGACCACCGCAGAAATTCTGTATCGCTTGCCGGATCATCCCTCCTTGCTGCAGACGTTTGTTTGGCAGGACTACGACCTGCATCCACGATTTCCCAAGCTCCAAGGCTTCCTTGAATTCTGGAATGCCCAGCTCGACGGTAAAGTGTATAGCGTGCGCGTGGCGCACTCCAAACTGATCAAGCCCAGCGAGCTCAAATTGGTGGACGGCCAGTTCCGCCTCAACTGAGGGCACGTCGTTTGGGTCGCGACCCGACCACGGCACCTTGAGGGCGGCGGCGACGGTGTCCCTGCAGCAGGTGTAATGGCGGCCCACTTTCAACCGTTGCGCGATCATCGGGGCTCGATCGGCAGCGTGGCGGCGTCAGGTCGGCGGCTTTCGATGGTGCTTCGCGGGGCGTTCGTCAGGCGGAGCATGTGCGCCCCACCGACGTTACCCGCCCCACGTGCAGCGCAGTTGCATGCAAGTTCCGTTCCGCCCGCCGATCGAGCATCGGGTGCGCACCGGCCGACACACGCGACAGGTGTAGGTCGAGATGCAGCCGCGGAACGCGCCACCGCGGGTATAGCGGCAGGTTCGGACGGTCTGACAATCACGCTGCGCTGCGCCAGGAGGGCGAGCGCGGCGGGCTTGCGCGAGCCTGATCGGGGTTCCGGGTGCGCTGGCCGCTAGGGCGCTGGGCGCTGACGGCATCGGCGCGTTGCCATCTGGCACACTGAGCCCCATCGCCACCACCGGCAGGAGCCAACCTGCGATCAACACTTGACGGCGCATCTTCTGCCGAACCCGCGTTCTGGTTGCCGCCGAGCGAGCGCTCGTCGAAAGGCCAACTCGGTGACCCTGCAGCGATGTGATGACGGCTTCGGTCAGCGCGCCGAAGCCCCGTCACACTTGAGCCTTGAATGTGCCGGATTTGAGTCGCATTTGTCCAGTCGGACCGCTGAGCAGGGTTATTGCGGCGCAGCCTGGGGGGCAAAACACACCGTCGTTGGGATGATCACAGGCGCCCGACGCATCATGCCGACATCAGGCACGTGGGCCTGCCTTTCAGCCGGCATGCCTTTGCGTTCGACCGTCAGCTCGATCATGCCCGCCCAAGGCAGATGCGCCGTGCCGGGCGAGGGAGCGGGATGGTCCGGCCAACGCTGCACCGATACAGACCACGCTGCTGTTGGTCGGAAGCCTCCAGAATCCGATCAAAGCAGGGCGTCGCTCTACAGGTCAGGAGCGATTATCGTTACGGCTGAACTTCGGCCATGTAGGCGTTCAACAGCGTTTCAGAGATGCGACCAGGTTGAAACTGGATGTCACCGATCTCCCGCACCGGTGTGACCTCCGCCGCCGTGCCCACGATGAAGCACTCGGAGAACGCGCTGAGCTCGTCCGGCATGATCGTGCGCTCATTGACGGCGATGCCGTTGGCCTTGGCCAGCGCGATCACGGTCCTGCGGGTAATACCGTCGAGAAAGCAATCCGGCGTCGGCGTATGCAGGACGCCATCCTTGATGAAGAAGACGTTGGCGCCGGTGCATTCAGCAACCCGGCCACGCCAGTCGAGCATCAGCGCGTCGGCGTAGCCGGCGGCCTCGGCGCGGTGCTTTTCGATGGTGCAGATCATGTAAAGACCCGTGGCCTTGGCCTTGGCCGGGATGGTCGCCGGATCGGGTCGACGGTAGACCGCATTCGCGAGTCTGATGCCGCGCAGCCGTTCGGCCGGATCGAAATAGGAGCCCCAGTCCCAGCTCGCCACGGCAAGGTGGATCTTGTTGAGTTGGGCAGACACGCCCAACGCTTCGCTCCCGCGCCAAGCGATGGGCCGCACGTAGCAGTCGACCAGGTTATTGGCGGTCATGCTGTCGATGCAGGCTTGATCGATCTCCTCAACGCTGAACGGAATGCTGAAATCGAGCATCCGCGCGGACTCGATCAACCGCTCTGAGTGCTCCCGCAGTTTGAAGATTTGACCGTTGTAGGAACGACATCCCTCGAACACCGCGCTGCCGTAATGCAGGCCGTGTGTGAGCACGTGGATGTTGGCCTCCCGCCAGGGCACCAATGCGCCGTCGAACCAGATGAAGCCGTCGCGCTCGTGAAACGGAACGAATGCTTCGGCCATGCGCAATCCTCCAGGATAAGCGATTGTTGCCCCGCCTTTCGCAGTGATCTAGCCATATTGCACAGATCTAGGGGATCAAACTCTGTGCGACCCGCGTCATACACAGCGTTTTTGGAGCGAAGGCGATGTTCCGGTCCCGGGAAACAAACCACTTGCAGGCCTATCAATGCGCTCCTAATAAGTCAACATGGCTGACATAAATCCGCAGGCGCCGGCGAAGCGTGACGCGCGTCCATCCAGAGCAGCACAACGCGAAGCGCGTCTCGCCGGTGCCGTGCAACGGGACCGCGCCGCCCGCGCTGGCCGCACGACGCCTGTCGGCGAGGCGCCGGAGAGCGATCGCATGCGGCAGATGGCGGGGCGCTCTTCGCCGCTGTTGGATCAGGCCGCCGATAAGGCGCTGATTGAGCTCGTCGAGCTGTTGTTCTTTGCCTACCGGGACTTCACCGGCGAAGCGGACGCCGCCCTGGCGGAGTTCGATTTCGGCCGCGCGCATCACCGCGTTTTGCACTTTGTCAACCGGAGGCCGGGGCTTCGCGTCGCCGATCTGCTCGACATTCTGTGCATCACGAAACAGAGTTTAGCGCGAGTGCTCAAAGAGTTAGTGGACCGCGGCTTCATTGTGCAAGAGGCTGGCCACGCCGATCGCCGTGAACGACACCTGTTCTTGACACAGAATGGTCAGGAATTGGCTGTCAAGTTGGCGCGGTTGCAGAAGGCGCGTATAGAACAGGCGCTGAGTACGGCAAGTGTGGGGCGGGAGGACGTGAAGGCTTTTCTGATCGGCATTGTGGGCGCACGCCATCGCGCGTGGGTCGAGCAGGTGGTGTCCGGCGATCCGATGGATGTCATCGGCGCTACGCTGGACCAAGACGGGTCAGCTGTGCGGGCACGGGGCCGCGCGGACAGCCAGGGGCACTGACCACCATGGACGGGAACCGTCGGGGGACGGTGTATCAAGGCCAAACGGAGAACTGCCCATGAGCCAGTCCATCGCCGCGCACGCGGCTTTGAGGCGCGATCCGTTGCCCGACAACGCGCCTCATATACTGCTGGTCGATGACGATCATCGCATTCGGGAACTGTTGTCGCGCGTGCTGATTGGCGAAGGGTTCCGTGTTACGCCGGCCTCGGACGCCGCGGCCGCCCGCGCGGCGATGAGGAGTTTGAGTTTCGACCTGATTTTGTTGGACGTCATGATGCCGGGTCAAAGTGGGCTCGATTTTGCGCGCGAGCTCAAGTCTCATATGCCGACGCCGATCTGCATGTTGACGGCGCGCGCGGACGCGGAGGATCGGATCATCGGCCTGGAGGCAGGCGTCGACGACTATGTCGCCAAGCCGTTTGAGGCGCGCGAGCTTGTGCTGCGGATCAAGAATATCCTACGCCGTGGCGGCCCTGCCCCTGGGCCCACTGACGAGATTCGGATGGGGCTTTACACCTTTCATATCGGTCGCGGGGAGTTGCGCCGAGGCGACGAGACCATCAAGTTGACGGAGCGAGAGCGGGAGCTGCTGCGGCAATTCGCAAGCCGTCCCGGCATGGCGATTGCGCGTCATGAGTTATCGGCCGACGACACGACGGGGAGCGAGCGCGCCATTGATGTGCAAATCAATCGGCTGCGGCGCAAGATCGAGAGCAATCCATCGAGCCCTGTCTATTTACAAACGGCGCGTGGTAAGGGTTATGTGCTGTTCACTGATTAACGCAGGCAGCTGAAGCCGGGACGCGTGCCCGCTTCTGCAACTTGGTCGAAACGCATGGTTGACGCCAGCTACGCCGACGTCGCGGCCCGCTCCAAAGCCTCGCTCTCTCGCCTGCTCAAGAAGGCTGCGGGGGCCCTTGCCTCGCTGTTTGGCGAGGTCCTGCCTAAGGGGCTGTTTGCACGCGCCCTGATCATTATCGTCGCACCGATCGTGCTGCTTGAAGGTGTGGTGGCTTTTACCTTCATGGAGCGCCACTGGCAGGCTGTGACGCGGCGTCTTTCGGAAGCAACGGTGCGCGATATCGCGGCCTTAATCGAACTCTACAAGAATGACAAGAACAATGATGACCACGGCCGTCTGATCGAACTGGCCCGCGATAAGCTGCATCTGTCATTTCAGGTGCTTCCACCAGGAGAGCTGCCCAAGGAGCAGCCTCGCCCGTTCTTTTCCTTGCTCGACCGAGAGTTGTCCAAGGAAATTAACCGCCAAATCCAGCTTCCGTTTTGGATCGACACGGTCGGCAACTCTCGGCTGGTGGAAATCCGCGTCAAGCTCGACAAGAACGTGCTGCGCTTTATCGCGACACGCAGCCAGACCTATGCCTCCAACTCGCACATCTTCTTGGTGTGGATGGTTGGCACTTCGGTCGTCTTGCTGGGCGTGGCGATCATGTTTTTGCGCAACCAGATCCGGCCCATTCTGCGCCTCGCGGAAGCCGCCGACGCGTTCGGCAAGGGTCGACCCACGCCCCAGAATTTTACGCCCCGCGGCGCGCGGGAGGTGCGCCAGGCAGCCGTGGCCTTTATCGAGATGCGCGATCGCATCACCCAACATGTCGATCAACGCACGACGATGCTGGCCGGCGTCAGTCATGACTTGAGGACAATTCTCACCCGCTACAAGCTGCAAATCGAGCTGCTGGGTCCGATTCCGGAAGCCGAGGCCATGAAGGCGGACGTCGATGAGATGTGGCACATGCTGGAAGACTACCTGGCCTTCACGCGCGGTGATGGCGGTGAGGAGGCCGCGCCGACCAATTTGCGCCAACTGCTTGAGGAGATTCATGACGAGGCACAGATTTGGGGCGTGCCGATCGACCTCAAATTCCGCCGCAGCCGCGGCCGAGATCTGGTTCTGCAGCTGAAGCGACAGGCCTTCAAGCGCGCCATCACCAATCTCGTGAGCAATGCGGCCCGCTACGGGAATTACATCGTGATTCGCGCCGCCAGTGGTCGCAGCTTCGCCAGCATTGAGGTCAACGACGACGGTCCAGGGATTCCGGAAACCGAGCGCGAAAACGTTGTGCGCCCCTTCTACCGCGTCGATCACGCGCGCAATCAAAACAGCGCGAACTCGGGGTTGGGCTTGGCCATCGCCAAGGATATCGCGCGCAGTCATGGCGGCGACCTGATGCTCGGTGAAAGTTCGATGGGCGGACTGCGCGCGATCGTGCGGTTGCCTCTGTGATCCGCTGTGTTTGGCTGTGATCGGCTGTCTGCATCATGTCCGCCTTAGGCGGCATCGCTGTGCCATCCCGCCCCCACCCCGTTCTGCCACTGGGTCACCCAGAACATCATGCCATTTGATGGCGGTCTGGGACGTGGGTTGGTTCCAGCACACTCTGACACGGTTTGGCGTTTTGGAAGCCGCTCCGCGGATCACATGTCCGCGGATCACATGTTCGCGGATCACATGTTCGCGGATCACTGGTCCAGTTTCAGCAAAGCCAGCCACCCCCGCCAGCCACCCTCGGTCGTCGGTCGCTGGCCGTCAACTCAGATTGCGCAGCACCGGCCAAATCGGATGGCTGATCCGCTTCACGGATCGCACCGGTATGCCTTCGCGGCACCTGACACGGTTGCCGCTTGGGCACAAGCCGGCGCAGGTGTCGAACATCGACACCGGTTGCGTTATTACTTGTAGTTCTTTTCCGGATTGAAGATTGTGGTCGCAGCGCCAAAGATGCCCGGCTGGCACGGTCCATTCGGTCCGATGATGCCGTCAGTCTCGCCGGTCAGCTGACCGTTCTGCAGCGCCTTCTCACAGTACGCCTTGTGCCGTCGCTCCAGCTCAGCCGCGCGCTGCGCCTTAAGCGTCTTCTCGTCGACCGGCCAAGCCATGCCACCGGCAACGGGAGGCGCAGCGGCGACTTGCGGCTTGTTGGGGTCGGGCAGCTGGTAGTTTGCAGGCGGGATCACGAGACCTGGCCGTGGCGCCACCTTGACGGTATCTATGGAGGGCTTTTGCGACCCGGAGACGCCCAGGGCATCGAACACGCCGCCTTGCAGCTCAATGCCGTCGATGCCGCTAATCCCGCAGCCGCCTACGGCAATGCCAAGCATGACGCTGGACAGCAAGCCCAACGACCTACCGCGCTTGACCCCTCCACGGATCAATAGCATGTCCTGTCCCCCATGAACGACTGAGCGCCGTCCCTCGCACGTTCCCCAACGACAACCCCCAAAACGACAACCCCCAACGACAACCCAGGCTGCCGATGCCGTCGTTTAAGACCCCTTTGCGACATCTTTACGACTCGGTGCAAATGAATCGTACAACAGTCCGGCGACACCGGCAACGATCGCGACATCGGCGACATTGAAGATGTACCAAGAGTAGCCGTAGGCGTGCAGGCGAAAGAAATCCGCCACGCCACCCAGGTGCATGCGGTCGATCGCGTTGCCCACAGCGCCGCCGATGATGAGACCTATGCTGACCGCCATCAGCCAGCCGGTCGCCCCTCGCGCCAACCATACGGTCAACCCGATCGTCGCCAGCAGCGCAAAGGTCGCGAGCGCTGGCTGACCGATGCTGTTCGCTGCCAGCCCATAGCTGATCCCGGTGTTGAGCGCCCACACGAGATCGAGGAACGGTGTGACCGCCACCCGTCCCTTGTCCTGGATGTGAAAAACGTTGATCATATACCACTTGTGGGCTTGGTCGATGATCAGTGTCGCCAGCGCGGTGCTCAGACCGACTCGCGACCAGTCCCCCCAAATCCAAGCGCTGAATCCACGTTTCGACATGTGTTTCCTGTCACGCATTCGTTTCGCGCCGTCAAGCTAATGTCGCGGCCCAAATGCGAATGTCATGGGATCGCAGGCGCCGACGCCGACAATGGGGAAAACATCGGGTCTGGTTTGACAAGCATAGGTGCTGCCACGCTCCTGCCGCGTTGAGTCGCCACCATTTCGGTTGATTCTCACGGGAGTCGTGATGGCTGCCATCAAGGTGACAATCGCCGCAACGGCTGTGCTCTCGGCCGGCGTTGTGCCTGTGCTTGGCTTGGGCGACGCCCTTCGAACCGAGCTGTTGGCTGCGCCGACGGCCTTAGACTGGCTTAGCGTCGTTGGCAAGGCTGCCGATGCCGTCGCCCGGTGGGTCAGTGAGGGGTATCAGCGACACCCGATGCTGATCATTGGTTTGGGCGGGTTATTCCTGCTGCCGCCACTGGCCGTGATCGGCTGGTTGCTGCTCGGGGGGCGTACCGCCCGTACCGTGCCGGCACATGACGCCGCGTTCGGGTGCACTCAGCTGACGCGTGATGCCTGGATCGAGATTGAAGGAGATACCGATTGTCCGCGCGCCCTTGATCGGGAGTTGATCCGCATCGGGCGCGAGCCGGATAACGAGATCTGCCTGCTGGATGCGACGGTGCACCGCTACCACGCGATCATCGAACGCTCGCGTGACCTTGGGTATTTCATCACCGACGTCAGCGGCCCACAGGGTAACGGGCTGCTCGTCAATGGGCGGCGTCGGCACAAGGCCGGCCTGAGCGATGGCGATATCGTCGAGCTGGGGCGGGCGAAGATGCGGTTTGCCGTGCCGGCGTGAGATTGATGCGGTTCGGATCCTAACGGTCCAGCATCTCGAGGGTCCAGCATGTCGGGCGTTAATCAGACGCTGCGTTGGTCCGACCAACGAGGGTGTGTGAGGGCGTGTGGCGGGTGAGGCGTTGCGCCGGTAGCGGGCCGACCGGCGAGCGGGTGCGCGCGGCGACAGCAGTGGCGGTGCTTGGTGGAAACGGGAACAGGAGGGATCGATGAGAAACGAAGCTGGAGAAGGCAAAACCCACCGACTGCTTGGCTCCTTGCGAGCCGCACTGGACGCGGCCAGCCGCGATGACCCCACCCGTCGGCCGGGCGCCGCACCTGCGGCTGCCTTGGAGCCGCCACCGTTGCCGGTGCCGGCGATGGGCGAGGCGGTTGCCGCAGGCTCGGAGCCCGCCAGTGACCTGGTGCCATTTCCCAGCGCTGCTGAGGCTGCCCGCGAAGCCCGCGGTGGGGCGCCGATCATCCCGCCGCAGGAACGCCATGTGGAATTTGACGCGGAGCCAACCACCCGCGTTGTGCGCGCGGCGGGCCTCGGTGATCCGGAGGGGGATCCGGAGGGGGATCCGCCGGCGCGGACCCAGCTGTTACGCGGCAAGGCCAAGGTGGTCCGCAGCGGTTTTCAACAAGATCCGGTGGTGGGGTGGCTGGTGATTGTCGGCGGACCCGGATTGGGCGCGTTTCGGCCGATCTATGAGGGCAACAACACCGTTGGCCGCGCAGCCAACCAACGCATTCCGTTGGATTACGGTGACGAAACGATTTCTTCGGTGGAGCAGGCCTTCATTCGCTATGATGGCAGCGACCGCAGTTTTTTGTTCGTGCCCAACTTGGCCAAGACCAATGTGGTCGCCGTCAATGACACGCGTCCGACGTCGGCCGTTGAACTTCAAGCCATGGACGTCATTATGATGGGCCGGACGCAGCTGGTGTTCGTACCGTTCTGCGGGTCGGAGTTCGACTGGTCTGACATCGGTGAAGCCGCCGGATGATCGTTGCTTTCAATACGGCCGTGTGCGCCAGTCAAGGCGCACGCCATTATCAGGAGGATGCAGCGGCCTGCTGGCCGGGGCCCGCCGCTGCGATGCCGCCATTTGAACGATCACCGGAGCCCGGCCAACTGGTGGCCGTGCTGGCCGACGGCATGGGCGGCCACGCCGCCGGCGCTCTGGCGAGCCAAACGGTGTGCAGCAACTTTCTCAGCGGTTTTGCGCACGAGGCGGCAGGAGTTCGAGATCGATTGCGCGCCGGATTGACCGCGGCCAATCGGGCGCTGGAGCTAAAAATAGAAAGCGAACCATCACTTGCGGGTATGGGCTCGACGTTGATCGGTGCCGTGTTCGGCCCACATGGACTGCACTGGATCAGCGTCGGCGACAGCCCGCTCTATCTTTATAGACGTGGAGAGGTCGCGCCGCTTAATGCGGATCATTCACTGGCCCCGTGGCTCGACCAGATGGTGGCTGAGGGAGCGTTGTCGGCCGAGCAGGCCAAAGCCGATCCGCGCCGGCATATGCTGCGGTCGGCGGTGACCGGGGAGCCGCTGGATCTTGTCGATCTGTCCCAGCAGCCGCTGCCGCTCCATCCTGACGATGTGGTCATTCTGGCGAGCGACGGCATCCACACCATCGATGCTGAGCAGATCGGGCGGCTGGTGACGGCTTTTCGCAAAGACGGTTCGGGCGTGCTGGCCAGCGCGCTGGTGCGCGAGGTCGAAAGCGCGCGAGACCCGCATCAAGACAACGTCACCGTTATCGTCGTCCAGCCTGCCGCGGCGTAGAGCACCGCCGAGCGCAATATCAGATCATGTCCGCCTAAGCCGGGTCAGCCGTCTCGGCCCGCTCCCCGCCCAATTCCTCCACTCCATTCCCCCATTGGGCCAGCCAATGGCATGATGTTCTGGGTGGCGAGTGGAGGAACCGGGCATGGTTGAGGAACCGGGCATGGAGCGGGACGGTTCCAGCACACTGTGAAACGCTATCGTTGATCGGATCAAGGGATCGAATCGGTCGCGGAGGCGTCGGCACAAGCGCTGAACTCGACTTCCACGGTGGCGTGGGCGATCCCGAACCGCTTGGCAAGCCGGTCCTTGATTTCGGCTGTTATGTGCTCCGGCGCGCGCGGTCTGCCCAGACGCGCATGCAGCGTGACGATCGGTCGCTCCTGTGTGATCGACCACACGTGGACGTGGTGCACATCGATTATGTCGGGAAAGGTCGCGAGCAGGTCGGCCGAAATCTCGCGGTTATCCGCGCCGCGCGGCGCGCCCTCCAACAAGATGTGTCCGCTGTCGCGGATCACCCGCCACGCTGATATGACAATCACCACCGCGACAGACAGGGAAAGCAAGGGATCGATCGGTGTCCAGCCGGTTGTTATGATGATCACAGCTGCAACCAGAGCGGCAACAGAGCCGAGCAGATCGCCGACCACGTGCAGGGTTGCCGCCCGCACGTTGAGATTGTTGCTGGGGTCTGCATGCAAGATCCGAAACGCCGCCAGATTGACCACCAGCCCGCCGAAAGCCACCCAGAACATCACGCCGCCGAGCACCGGCGTCGGCGAACTGAGCCGATGGCAAGCCTCGACCACGATCCAAGCAGCGATGGCTATCAGCGCCAGGCCGTTGACGAAGGCGATTAGGATCGAGAAGCGGTCATAGCCGTAGGTGCGTTTCCAGTCGGCCGGACGACGGGCCAATCGAAAGCCGTACCAGGCCAGCGCCAAGCTGGCGAAATCCGTCAGCATGTGTCCGGCGTCGGCCAACAAGGCGAGCGAGCCTGCAACCAAACCGCCAAGCAGCTCCGCCAGCATGAACGTTCCGGTCAACGCTGCGGCGATGGCGAGCCGTCGTTCACTGCCGGCGTGAACGTGAAGGTGATGGTCATGGTTGTGCAGGGTCATGGTTGTGCAGGGACATGGTTGCGCAGGGACACGGCCCCAGCTCCTGAAGTGGCGCACGTCCAAGGCGCGATGCCTGGCGGTGCAACGCGGTGATGGTATGTCCGACCTAGCTCATGTCCGACCTAGATCATCGCGCCTTTAATCGGGATCGTTCCAATTCCGATTAAAGGCAGGTTGCTCTAGCGCATGTCTGCCTTCGGCGGATTGGCCTTGCCAGAACGCTCCTCCTCGCGGCCAGCCGATGGCCCGCTGCTAATTGGGGTGGGGTGGGGGAGCGTGGTGGCTCCAGCTAACCCCGCACCGTTCTTGAGCAACTTTTCTGCTTTTCATCGGGATCGTTCCGAGTCCGACAAAAAGCAGGTTGGGCTAGACTTTGAGTAAGCCCAAACGCTGCCCGCCATAGACAGTCTCTCGCAACGGCCGCCACCACGCCTCGTTCTCAAGATACCAATCGACGGTGCGCGCAATGCCGGTTTCAAAGGTATGCTGCGCGTGCCAGCCCAACTCTTGCTCGAGCTTGCTGGCGTCGATCGCATAGCGCTGGTCGTGGCCGGGGCGATCTGCCACGAACGTGATCAGCGAGCGTCGGCTGGGGATGGCGGGTAGCGGACGCCTCTCATCAAGCAGATCGCAAATAAGCTCCACAACGGCGAGATTGGTGCGCTCGCTGCGGGCGCCTACGTTATAGGTCGTGCCGGGTGTGCCCTGTGTCAAAATCAGATGCAGCGCGCGCGCGTGGTCGTCCACGTAGAGCCAATCGCGGACATTTGAGCCGTTGCCGTAAACGGGTAAGGCCTGGCCCTCCAGACCGTTCAGGATCATCAGTGGAATGAGTTTCTCAGGGAAATGATACGGGCCGTAATTGTTCGAGCAGTTGGAGATCAGCACCGGCAGGCCGTAGGTGCGGTGCCAGGCCTGCGCCAGGTGATCGGAGGCCGCCTTGCTGGCGGAATAGGGGGAGGAGGGGTCGTAAGCCGTGTGCTCAGTGAACAGTCCTTCGCTCCCGAGTGACCCGTAGACTTCGTCGGTGGAGACGTGCAGGAACCGGAACCGTTGGGCGACGTCGGCAGGCAGCTTGGACCAGTAGGCGCGGGCGGCCTCCAACAGCACGTAGGTCCCCACAATATTGGTGTGGATGAACGCGTCCGAACCGGTGATGGAACGGTCAACGTGACTTTCAGCTGCCAAATGGATGATGGCGCTCGGTTGATGCTCGGCGATGATCGCGTCCATGCGCGGCCGATCGCAGATGTTGGCGTGAATGAAATGATAGCGCGGGTTATCGGCGACCGGCGCCAGCGAGGACAGATTCGCCGCATACGTTAGCGCGTCGACGTTGACCACCTGCGCGCCGGTGTCGCCGATCAAATGGCGGCAGACCGCAGAACCGATAAATCCTGCCCCGCCCGTCACGATGATTGTCAACATCGACCTCCTGCGCGTTCGCGGCATCTAAGACAGGCTAGCGCCAAGCGAGCGGCCGACCGCTCCGGCCGTCTTCGGGGCGCAATGGGGCGCGATGGCCCATGCCCCCTGTCGATCCCTTGGGCCGATCTGGTCGCCGAGGGCGTTTCAGATTTAGCTGGTACCATCCCGCTCCCCACCTAGCCACCTCATGGCACGCTGGTGTCGGAGGAAGAGCCGGGCGGGTCGGCGGGTTGGTTCCAGCGCACACTGAAACGCCCTCCTCGCACCTGTTTGGATAAAATCAATGGCCACGGCAAGGGCTGGCCGTCCGGTTTCCCCGGCGGGTTCAGCGCAATCTTATCGTCACCCGGTCGACGCGACCCTTCGCATCGATCACGGACAAGCGCACAAAGCCGCGCCCCGGCGGCCGCCAATGCTGGCGCCGACCGTTTTGATCGGATCGGATCGGTGCGCCGTCGGCCAACCACGTCAGCGGCAAGGCGCCGCCGTCAGCCTTCAACATCAGCGCCGCGTCCTCCTCGTCGAGTTCGACCTCGGAGCGGTCCGGGGGAAAGGCGATCTGCACCGGTGGATCGAGATAGGTCTGCGCCGACCCTTGCGCGCCCGACCCCGCAAAACGACGCAACGGAGGTGGTAGATCACCGGCCGGTGCTCGTACCACGCCATCCGGCGCGGCCGGCAGCGCCGTGCGCTCGGAGCTGAGCCGCTGAAAGGCATCGAACAACAGCGGGGCCGCGGCCGTGCGCCCCGTCAGTCCTGGTGTCGACGAACCGTCCGCGCGGCCGATCCACACAGCGATTGTATGCTTGCCGTCGAAGCCCACCGACCAAGCATCGCGGTGACCATAGGATGTGCCGGTCTTGTAGGCGATCTGCCCGCCCTTCGCCTTGGCCGGCGGTGGGACGGATTTTAGGATGTGGCCGACATACCACGCTGCGACCGGGCCAAGCAGGTGTTGCGACCTGGCGCCGTCGCGGGCGAGCTGGACCGGACGCGCGCCACCGCCGGCCGCCGGCCGAGCGTTCAGCCGGTGATACAACACCATCGGCGATCCGCCGTGCGCTAAACTGGCATAAAGCGTCGTCAGCTCGCGCAGCGTCAGCCCCAGACCACCTAAGGCAATCGCCAGCGATGGCTCGATTTCATCGCTCGGCAGCCGTGGCTTGATGCCGACGCGCCGTAGCCGGCCAATCAGCTGATGCGGACCGACCACGCCGAGCATTTTCACCGCCGGGATGTTGAGCGATGCGGCCAGAGCCTCGGCGACGGTCACCGTGCCGCGATAGTCCTCATTGAAATTCTGAGGACGGTAGCTGCCAAAACGCGCCGGCCGATCCTCGATCAGCGTCTCTGGATGGGCGCGACCCATCTCGAAGCCGAGCCCATAGATCAGTGGCTTTAAGGTCGACCCGGGGGAGCGAACCGCGACGCTCATATCGATGGCGCCGAGCCTGGCTGCATCGAAGTAATCCGAGGAGCCGACGTGGGCCAGCACCTGTCCGGTGGCATGCTCAACCACCATCAGGGCGGCCGAGATCCGCTTGCCACGACGCCGGGCATGGTCGCGCGCCAACCGCTGCAGGTTCAGCTGTAGGTCACGGTCGATGGTCAGCCTGATCTCGAGCGTGTCCGGCTGGCGGCGGGCAACCTCTTGCTCGGCAAGATGAGGCGCTGCCTTGGGAAACTCCCGCCGGCGCGTCGGCACCGGTTCGTTGCGCGCTCGACGCGCTTCAATCGCGGTGATGACACCGGCGCCGAGCGCGCGTTCCAGCACGCGGTCGCGTGCCCGCCGGGCCCGCTGCGCAAACCGGTCCGGCCGGCGCAGCGCCGGCGACTGCGGCAGCGCCACCAGCAGTGCGGCTTGGCCGACCGACAGCACCCGCGGCTCTTTACCGAAATAGGCAAGCGACGCTGCGCGTACGCCCTCCAGATTGCCGCCGAACGGGGCAAGACGCAGATAAAGCTGCAGGATCTGTTGCTTCGACAGCCTGCGCTCAAGGTCGAGCGCGTGCACCATCTGCCGCAGCTTGCCGCGCACGGAGCGCTGGTTTTCGCCGGTGAGCAGCCGCGCAACTTGCATGGTGAGCGTCGATCCACCCGACACGATCCGGCCATTGGTGACGAATTGCACGACAGCACGACCCATTGACCAAGGGTCGACGCCCCAATGCGACTTGAAGCGCCTGTCCTCGAACGCCATCAACATCGCCAGGTACCGCGGATCGACGTCAGCCGGCGCGACCGGAAGACGCCAGCGGCCCTCCGGCGTGGTAAAGGCACGCAACAGTTGGCCATGACGATCAATCACCGTCACTGAAAGCCGATCGGCATTGGCCAGCGGTACCGGATCGAAGCGCGCCGTCGCCAGCCACAACCCGAAGCCGGCAACCATCAGCCCGCCGCAGATGATAAGACCGGTCGCTCGAGCGCGACCAAGCCAGCGATTGCGTCGCCCGTGCACCGCTCCCGATCCCGCCCGCGTCATCAGCCTCACCGTCCGCCTATTTCGAGTTTGCGCTCACCGTCAGACGCCCCGCGGCGGTTCTGGCATACCGCTCGGGTCGATACATGTCCTCAACCGTTGCGGCTGGATGCACGAAGCGACCCGGCGTCACCGCGCGCACCAAATAGGCGACCGTCGCTTGCGATCGGGCGCGACCGCCGCGTGGTTGTCCGCGGCGGCTGGACGGCCGACCGGTGAAATTGAACGCGGCAACGAAACGGTCGTCACGGAACTCGGTATGCTCCGGACGGACCTTCGTCTTGAGCCAACTGAAGGTCTTCAGATCCGCGCTCTCGACGAGGCGAGGGTTCTCGATCTCCAGTCCGGCTGGCAACCGATCAACCAGCAGCACCCGGCCACCGGCGTGCGCGCCGGTCACTCGCAACACCACCACCAGTCGTTGGTTCTGGTTTAATCGCGCCGCCCCGCCGGTAGCGCTGTCCAGCTGCACCGGCGAGCCGTCCAACCGGTAGTAGCTGCGCTCGATGGAGAAGCCCTTCTCGATCGGCGGCTCCGGCGTCAAGGCGGCGCCCATCACGGAGACCACCGCATCGACCGCCTGCTCGCCTTGGTTGGTGATAACGAGGTTGCCTGATGTGATCTCGGACCCGCTCAGCCGTCGGTTGAACGCTCCCACATGCGGCACGCCGTTGACCTCCAGCGTGGTATCGCGGGCCCGTTGCGACAACGCGTGCGCGGCCAACAGCATCCAGGCTTGCTCCTGCGTCGAGGTATACTGGCGTGCGCTGAAGGCTTTCGCCAAAACGTCTGCCAGCCCTGGCACCTCTTCCTTCAGCGCTCGCACTTCGCTGGCCAGCGTGATGAGCGCGGCCCGATCGCGCAGGTTCGATCCAAAATCGAAGCGCACCGGCTGCTCGGCTTCGTCGGTCCGCTTGATGGCTGCACGGAACGCGCGCTCGGCCCGTTGGCGATCGCCCAACATCGCAAGTGCCGCGCCGAGCTGGGCTTGTGCGAGAGCTGTGGCAAACCGGTCCAACCGTGTGTCGACGAAGTAGCGCAACTCGCCTACCGGAGCCCTGCCGTTGCGCGCCAACACGTACAGTGCGTAGGCCCTGGCCTCGCCACCGGTTGCAAAGTCCTGGGCATAGGAGACGAACGCTTGCAGCCGGTCGAGCGCGGCATCGAACGCGCCTGGCTTGACCTGAAAGCCCGCCTCCCGGGCACGCGTCAGAAAGTCGGTGACGTAGGCCGTGGTCCAAAGATCCGGGTTGCCCGCATGCCATAACCCGAAGGCTCCGCTCGACGATTGGAACTCCAGCACACGGGCAATCGCGCCTTGGATGCGTGGTTTGATTGTTTGATCCCGTTGCTGACCGGCCAACACCCCAAGCGCGTTGGCGTAAAGTAGCGGCAGGGCCCGCGAGACCGTCTGTTCGACGCAGCCATAGGGATAGCGATCGAGCTGGGTGAGCAAGCCCGGCACGTCCAACCTCGCCAATGGTCCCACGCTGACACTGATGGTCGTGCGATCAGGGTCGAGGTCGGCGAGCAGATCAGCCGACAAGGTCACCCCACCGGTTTTCGGCGCCAATTTGGCTACGCTCACACGTTTGATGTCCTGAGCTGGAAGTTTCACGTCGAACGTGAGGCGGCGCGTGATATCGACACCGGCCGGGCCCATCAAGCGTACGTCGTAGTGGGTCAACACCGGTTGCGTTGGCTTCAGCGTCAGCGTCTCGGATTTGCGCTCGCCGGCTGCGAGCTCGAGCTCCCGGTTCACGATGCTGGTGCCCGAGCGGTCGGTGCTGCGATTGACGGTCAGCCGGTAGCGGCCCGCAGCGCCGGACACGTTGTGGAGCGACAGGTCGAGCACGGCCTCGTCGCCCGCTGTCAAAAACCGCGGGGCGGAGGCGGTGATCGCGACCGGATCGCGCACCGTGACCTCGGTTGAGGCGTGGCCGACCCGGTGCTTGCTCCAGGCCACGGCCATCACCCGCACCTCGCCATTGAACTCCGGCAGGTCGAAGTCAATGGTCGCGCTGCCGGTGGCGGCGTCGACCTTGACGATGCCCGAGTGCAACGCCAGCAATCGCTCCACCGGCGGGTTGCCCGACATGCTGAGGCCACCGTCATCGCCGGCGCCGGATCTCAGTTTGCCGCGTTCGGCTCGCATGCCATCGATCAAGCGGCCGTATAGGTCGCGGATCTCCGTGCTCAATCGGGTCTGCGCGAAGAACCAACCGGCCGGATCCGGCGATTTGAATCTCGTGAGATTGAGAATACCGGTATCGACGACGGCCACGGTCGCGTAGGCCGCTTCGCCGCGACCGAGACCGGACAACTTGAGGGGAACGTTCAGGCGGGCGCCGGAGCCAACCAGCTTCGGCGGCTGCAGGTCGACCTTCACCAGCTGCTTGGACGGGTCCAGCCTGAGCCAGGTGAGGCCGATCGAGCGGGTCGGCATACGCTTCGCCTTGGCGTCGAGCGGCCGGTACAACGCGGCGGCGACGTAGGCGCCGGCACCCCAATTCTCGCCGACTTCGAACGGAACGTCGCCTCCGCCCTTCGGCACGTCGACAGTACGCTGTAGCAACAGACCGTTGCCGAGCACCGTCAACAACAGCTTGCCGCCGCGCTTGGAGGCGACCTTCAGCTTGGCGGTATCGCCGGCCTGATAGCTCGGCTTATCCAACGCCACGTCTAGCGTTTCTGGTGACTCCGCACTGTCGCCGCCGTACCAGCCGGCATTGAATGTAACGCTTGAGAGCGGCCCGTTGGCCGTCGCATCCGCCACCTCCAAGCGGTAGCGCCCGGGCTTAGTCTGGTGCTCGATGCGCATGGCCGCGTCGGCGGTGCTGGTCACTTGGCCATCGCCGACTTTGCGGGTCCGGGTGACCGCGTCGTAGCTCCAGCTCCCGTTTTCTCGGTACCACTGCCAGCGCCGCTCCAACCGATAAAGCGTCCAGCTCAGCGTCTTACCGGCGACCCGGGTCCCCGTTTCATCGAGCAGCACGACGTCGAAGCGTGCCGGCTCACCTTCACCGTGGTTTCCACCTTTGAACAATGGCTTGATGCCGATCCGTGACCGTCCTGTCTCGACCGGCAGGGTCACCGTGCGCTCCAGCGTGCGTCCGCCGGGCTCGCTCAATCGGACGATCACCCGCGCCTGCAGCGGCTTGGCCGTGCGCGGAATCGCTGGCAACAACACCTGCAATGGCGTGCGCCCGGCGTCGTCGGTTTTGGGAACGTCCGCCAGCCGTCTTCGAACAGCGGAGAATCGCTCGTCGGCGCGGCCGAACTGATAACCTGGAAAGCCTTCAGGCGCCTGTTTCGCTGCCGCGACGATCACCTCGCCCTCGACCGTCAGGCCGGCCGCGGGCGGACCATAAAGGTACCGGCCGGCAACGTCGATCGTGCCGGCTTGCCCCGGCTTCAGCGCCGTGACGGCAGGGGTCAGCTTGAGCTCCATACGCTCAGGCACAAAATCCTCGACCAAAAACGCGAGGCGAGCCAGCGCATCGGCCTTCGGATCGGCATGCAGCCTGACCCGCCAGGTGCCGGTCATGGCCGTGGCTGACAGCGCCAAATCGTGGCCGCGCCCGCCCAAGCCTTGGTCGGTCAGCACGATGCGGGCATGCTCCACACCATTCGGTCGGGTGATGATCAGCGTGGTCGGGATCGCGGAGGCGCCGTGAGTGCGCTCCCTCAGCAAGGCGTTGAGATGGACGGTATCGCCAGGCCGATAGACCCCGCGATCTGCGTACAAATAGGCGTCGAGTGCACCGGGTTGCGGGCGGCCCTTGATGCCCCGATCCGACAGGTCCAGCGCGGCAGATGCTAGGTCCAAGAATGCGTACTGACCGTTTGGTGTTTCCGCGATCAGGACGGCGGGCTGCATGCCGCCCTCGCCGCGCATCAGACCCGGTTTGAAGTGCGCATAGCCCGCGCCGTCCGCCTTGGCCTGGGCAAGCACCTCATTGTTGCGCGCGATCAGCCGGAAATTTGCATTGGCGACCGGCTGTGTGGTGAGCAGTGAGCGGACAAAGGCATGCAAGCCGTTATCGCCGGTGAACGCGGTGAGACCAAGGTCGGTGACGATGAACCACTGGGTCGCCGTTCGTTTGCGGTCGCGGCCGTCGTTGCCGGAAATCGGTCGCGCGACCAGGACGTAGACGCCAGGCTTCAATTGCGGCACAGCCTGCCGGACCGGCACCGCGGTGGTGACCTCCTGGTTGAGCCGCGTGGCGACGTCCAGCTCACCATCATAGACCTTCGCGCCGGTCATGTCGCGCAACGTGCTGACTCGGTAACTGTCCAGCCGCTCCAGGAAGTCGCCATGCTTTCCAAGCACGGCATTGAGGTTGCGTTCAGCCACCCGATAGATCTCGATCCCAACCCGACGCGTGTTGATGCTGACCACCGGCAGGCCCTGCTGGCCGCGGGCGGGCAACACGTAGGCGCGGCCGGAAAACCGGACAGCGGCAGCGCGATCGCGCACATAAATCGGGATCACTGCCGACTTGAGCAGATCTTCCCCGATGGCGGAGGGCAAACCAGCGCGCAGGGAGATCTCGTAGCGTTTGCCGTGCGTCAATCCCTCCACGCAAAGTTGTCGGTCTTCCGTGGTCAGGTCGACCGGATCGCGCCCGTCAAGAGCGACAAACGCGGCGTAATTGACGCCACCGCGCCTGAGCGGCTCGGAGAATTGCACGCATACGCGCGGAACCGACGTCTCGTTGTCGACGGTGTAGTCGACGATGCGGAAGCCGCGCTCGGCGCGCAACGACGTATAGGCTTGGCGCACGCCTGCGTTGTCCGACAGCGCGAGGCTGGCTTTGTAGGCGTTGATGGCTGGCCGCCACAACGACCTGCGCTTAAGCGCCTGCCCGAGGGTGGCCAAGGCCTGCGCTCTTTCCTGGTGATCGTTGCTGCGTTGATAGGCGATGTAGGCTGCAGCGCTGGCCTGAACCGGAAGGCGATAATGCTCTGCCCCGCGGTTGGCGCGGGTCTTGATGGCCAACAGGGATTTGGCGAGGCCAAGCCATGCGTCGGCATCACTGCCATCGATGACCACAGTCGTGGCGAACCATCGCATGGCGCCGCGTGGATCCGTTCCCGAGCGCAGGGTGCGTTGCGCCAACGCCTTAGTATTACTGGCGTTGTTGGACTGGGCCAACTGCGCAAACGCCTGCCTCAGCGTCGCCTCGTAGCGTGCAGCATCGCGCGCGACGGCTTGGTGGCTGAATTGCGGCGTGGCGGGTGCGTTGGTGCGCTGAGCCAGAACTGGCGCGCAAACCAAGCAAACGACACATGCAATTGCGGTTCGAAGCATCTGATCCTCGCCCTAGCTGACTGCTCGGTGGCCGAGCCGTTATAAGCATGGCGCCCGTCGGATGAACAACGCATGAGCACCACAGCATTATAGCGTTGCAATGGGTGCCGGAACCATCCCGCTCCCCCGCCCCGTTCCTGCACTGGCCACCCAATGGCATGAAGTTCTGGGTGGCCAGTGGAGGAACGGGGCGCAGGAGCGGGCCGGCATGGCTGATCCGCCTCAGGCGGAATTGATCGAATGTCGCCGATCAGTCGCGTGAATTCCAGCGACATGGATCAATCGGTTGCATAGAAAATCGTCAAAATGCGCCCAAATGCCGGCAATTGCCGGTGTCGTCAGGATTTGACCCACGACGATCGGTCTTGATCGACACCGATCATGTCCGCCTACACCGTGTCAGCGAGAGCGGGATGGTTCCCGCTAAATCTGAAACGCTCAGGATTTAGCGATTGGTGATTCAGGACATCAGGTAATTTGGGGGGCGCTGCTGAGATGTTGCGGCTGCTGCAAGATCTCATATCGAGATCTCATATTATGAATGACGCGCCATAATTGGTGGCCGGATCTGCCGTTGGCGCATTATCGTTAGCCTTGGGGCGACCGACGGCGGACCTCGCTGGTCTTGTTCTTGAGAAAGCCTTCCTTGACCAAGCTCGGCGACAGCATGTCCCCGACGTGCTCGATCGGGGTGCAGCAATTCCAAACCCGGTTGAACGACCGGCGCGCCCAGTCTGAGCTGGCGGGGCAGTCCTCGACGAAGTTCTCGTAGGCATCGCGTTTGGAGGGGTCGCGGCGCATGCAATCGCCGATCCAGCTTGCCGTCGCACTCAACACCAGTTGCTCGTGAGCCTCCACGAAGCGCGCATCGTTGATCCGGCGAATGATCCAGGTCGCCGGAACGTCTTCTCCTTCGAAACAGGTGAGCACCGCCAAGACCGGACGATCGAGGATGCCTTCACGCGCCTTGGCGAGCAGCGCGCGGCTGACCGGGCTGCCGATCGAGCGGGCGATCAACAACACCGGTTCGTGCCGCCAGCAGGCCCGCTGCCTGGATCTCGCCGCAACGCAGGCGCCACCGATAAACTCGCGAAGCCTTTGCTCCTTGTCCTGGTGCCGGATGATAACGAAGTTTGCTCTCTTCGCGTGGCTCATGCGATGATCCCTTGGTCGCGGGCCTTGTGGTTGCAAGCAACCGGTCGCGCCCATCGTTGCCCGTCCGCTTTATTAAACGGCTGCGGCAGTTAAGAAACTCCTTCCCTCTGCTACATTCTTGAGCACTCCGAGCAGCGGTCGTTCCGAGCGCGTCGCCGCTTGACACCTTGGCGGTGCGGTGGCGAGCTGCGCCAACCTTCTGATGGCGGGTCCCGCGGCGAACGCTCATTGAGCGGCGATGCGGGCGCTCCGGGTCGAGGCGTGATGCTCAACCGCGGTGCTCTCGCCCCATGATCGGCGCCGGCAATGCGAGACTGGTTTCGCGGTCCGAGGTTGCGGGCAAGGCAATCGTGGCGCCTTGGTCGACAGTCAACGGGCGAGCTTCAACCTCTGCAACCTCTGCAACCTCGGCGATGTGGAGCGTGGCAGCCGCCGGCTGTGCGACGAGCTGTTGGCCATCGGGCAGCACCAGCGGGTGACCCGCCACCATCGGCGCTGCCGCGTCGCCGGGATCCGGGGCGGCGGTGGTCGCTGGGAAGCTGGATTGGACGGCGCCGGCAAGGGCATAAAGCCCGCCCGCAAGACCGGTATCGCTCATCGGAACCGTGAACGAGACATTGCGCTCGATCGCCGTCACCCGCATGCCCCCGGTCTGGGCGGTGACCAGCGACCGCTCCGGCCCTTCGTCATCGGGCGCCGTGCTGGCGCCAGCCGTCTCGCGCCCGCGCGTCATGAAGCTCGGCATTTTCAGATCGTCACGGTCGTCGTGCAGGGCTGAGCGAGGGGTCGACTTGAACGGGACCACATTATCGGTCTCATCGGCGCCGCCGGCGGCGACGCTCGCATTGCCATTCTCATCATTGCCACCCTGTGACTGACCCACGGCAGCCGCCGATGGCTCCCTGGCAGCCATCGGGCGGGTTGGCTGGGCGAGCGCCGGGTCGATCGGCTCGGGCGCCGCTCGTTCCGGTAGATCCAGCGCGGCAGCACCACAACGCTCCATATAGGCGCGACGTGCATAGGGGCCGAATTGTGCCTCCAGGTTCGGATCGGGCTGATAATCGCTCAGGTTATGAAGATTTCCGCGATCAAACACGGGTTTGGCCCGCGGCAGCTGGTGCGCCTGCATCGCCTCGCTTTCGGCCTGCCGCATGCGGTCGGCAAGCGCATCGAGCGAGGGCTCGGATCGCAGCGCCTGCTCACCTGCGGCGGTTCCACGCGCCGCCTCGATGCGTCGGGCCGCGCCCATCACCGCGCCAAGAATGATCTCGGACCAAGCGCCGTCGTTAAAGCGATAGATGCGGAAGGCTTCGGCGGGCGCGAACTTGCTGCCCTGCCGGTCGAGGCGCTTGCGGGCGGCGTCGGTGTTGAGCCAAAGCACCCGCTTGAACACGGAGTCTTTCTCGAAGCTGGCGAACAGGTTGGCGAGCAGATGTGCCTCCGTCCTCAACTCCTCGCGGCGGGCAGGCGTCAACGGTAGCTGCTTTCGCACCAGCCGGCTCTTGCGCGAGGCCGGGTCGATCACTTGCTCGGTTCGGGTCTCGGTGAACGGCGCATCGAGCGGCACCGCGACGTAGTAGGCGCCTGCGTAGTCGAACACCACGTGCCGTAGCACCTCGAAGCTTTCGCGCATCGTCTTGTCGCGGTGAATTTCGCTGAACCGCGACAGAATATGGATCACCGGGCCGCGCTCGGCCGCCTGCATCTTGGGAACCAGGCCCTGGAGTCGGTTGACCGGACGGCCGATCGACACCAGCAGCAGGCACAGATCGACGAACACCGCGATCGCCAGCGGTATGTAGTCGCGCTTGGACAGGCCCGTGACCTGCATGACGGGCGGCGTCGCCCCCGTCGTCGGCCTCGAGGCCTCGAGCGAGCGTACGGCCTTCTTCTGCAACTCACGCTGAGCATCGGCTGAAGGCGGCAACTTGAAGGTTGAAATCCCGTAGAGCGTGGCGCCAAGCCGGCGGAAGGCTTCCACGGTCGCCTCCGATCCCTCGACGGCGACGATGGTTGGCGTATCCAACGCGGGCAACTGATCGATGGCGCGCACCACCCCGCGCAGCGCGGCTTGTAGCTGCGGATCGGGGCAGGTATAGGTGCGGTTACGTGCCGCCGGAAACGTGGTTTGCTCGGCCCGCGTCGCCAGGTCGGTGCGGATTTGGCGCAGTTGGGGATCCGTGCGAAAGGCATTGAAGCCGGTCACGGTCAGGTCAAGCCGGCGCGACAGATTGGCCATGAATTGGTTGCGCGTTCCGGAGCGCTGGTCGATCGTCGAACGGTCGGCGCCGGCGATCTTCTCCAGCGCCGCGTCGAGCCCACCGATCTCCTGCTTGATCGTGCTCACCCGTCGCTTGACCATCTCAGCAGCGAACGAGAAGCGATTGGCATCGGCGTCGCGCATGCGCCGCCGTGGTCCCTCACCCGGTCCCGAACCTGGGCAGGTACCGCCTTTGGTGCGCTCTTGCTCGGCTTTGCGTTGCGACATCGCCGCCAGCTGATCGAGCGTCTGTGTCAGCTGCTGCAGCCGGGTGGAGGCACCATGCATCGCGCTTTGGACTTGCGAGACGGCGCTTTCGGCGGAGCGTGAGGATTCCGACCGGCTTTCGAGAGCCTTCCAATAAAAGCCGAAGCCGAACCCGACCGAGATCATCGTCAGGAACAGATACCCAAGCACATACAACAGCTTAGTCGTGAACGGCAGGGGCGCGAACAGCTGATCCAACAGCCAGATGATCATGATCATCAGCATCGCGACGGCAAGGCCGATGACCAGCCGATGGGCGAACGACAACGTGCCCATGTTGGCTTCGATCAACTCCAGCATGCCGATATAGGTGGCCGCCCATGACAAGGCGCCCAACCCAAAGATCAGAACCGTCTTCTTCCAATCACCGTGCTGCTCAGCGTCGTTATCCCAAAATTCGCCGAGACGTGGCGTCACGCGCCCCGTTTGATTTTGCATACCACTCGCCCGCCTGACGCCGGGGCGCAGCGCATCAACTGAATCAAGAGATGGATCAGACAGCCCACTTGGCCGCCAACCAAATGTGACGCACAGCCGAACGCTCGCTCACTCACGTCGTCTCATTATAATGCCGCTCGTCCCGGGTTGCGTGATCCAGTTACAGGGTTAAGCGGTCAATGGGGCGCTATTGCGATCGCACTGGGACGAGGCCATGGCGACGCCATCCGGGCGATGAGGCCGATCGAATCAATTGTTGAAGAACACCGACGTCCAATCCTGGGTTGGGCGGCGGCGCACGGTTCTGCGCGGTCGGTAGCTGCGCCGTCGTTTGGCGGTCGAACGTGTGCTAACGACCGGCCGGCTGGTCGCATCTGAACCCTGCGATCCCGGCCTTCCCATCGCCATGCGGCCCTCCATCGGCGCCGCACCGGGGCCAACCGGGACGACCGAAGATCCGGTTGCGGCCACCGTCGATTGCTCCGTGTTGGGCGTCGTCACCGTCACCTTGTTCGTCTGCCAGGCCGGTGACGATCGTTGCGGGATGACCCTGGCCAGCATCGGCCCTCGCAAGCAACGCCCGGTCCTGGGTGAACGATCAGCCGGCGCGCATGTGACCGGACACGCCAAGCCTGGATGCCCGCGCAGAACTGTTAGCGCCACGAGATCCGGATTACCGACATCGAGCTGAACGTTCCGCTGCTCCGCGAATGCCCGCATCCCGGCCCGGGAACCGGGTCCCCAAATGCCATCGATGGCGCCGCTGTAGCACCCCACGCGCCTGAGCTCGCGCTGCAGCGCGAATACCAGCTGGCTAGGGCTGACGTTGGCGGGGGGCGGAACCGATGGCGATGCCGCGCGGTCTTGACCCGGCTGGGCGGAGGTCCGCGTCGTCGTCGCTGTTTGCGGGCTGGCACGGGCTGGCTCAGCGGTAGGGCTATCGTTCACGAAGTGCGGCAGTGCGAACACGCGGTACGTGTGATGCCGATCGAATTGCTGCTCCGCCGTTTCCGTCAACTGCGCCACACCATCGCGCTTTACCTTGCTGACGGTGGCCAGTCCGTTCTTCGATGCCCCCATCGGGAGCCACGTCGCGACGGCAGCGATGCCGCTCATCAGTGTGATCGTGGCGATTGCCAAACGCATGAGTGATGGCCCAGTGGTCCGGGCGCGGCGGTACTAGCGCTACGCGAATTTTTTAGCTGGTTACTCGCAATACTCGCAATTATTGCCGAGATTGGAGAAACAGTTTTCTCATGAACATTAGCTCATGTTGCAAGAACAGTACAGGCAAGAGTGAATTGTCAATTGAACGACAGAACATTCGATATGTTGTGCTTAATGTGATCTTTTCCCGGCCGGCGGCAGCGACGGTCCATCGACGGATCTGAGGCCGTTTGCGACCGAGATCATGGCCGCTTGGGGTGGATCAGCCGTGCCGGCCCGCTTTCCCAGCCGGCCACCCAGAATTTCGCGCCTTGGGCGGCCTGGCGGGGACCAGGATGGTTCCAGCCAACTCAAAATCGGACCTTTGGCGTGCGCAGTCGGGCCGCAGCTTTCGGCTATGCCGGCGCGCCAGTGCGCTCCAGCAGCGCAAGGCGCTGCCTGGTGACAGCGTCGCGAATGGCGCCGCCAAACCGGGCCATGTCCTCGATTTCCGAGCGAGAGAGCTGATCGGGCACCGCGTATTGGAAGCTGGGCCGCGCCTGGGCCTGCGTCCACCAGGCCGCCACATGCGGGCGCTGCGTGATCCAAACATCGAGCAGATTCAGGTATGACAGCCTGGCGACAAACGGCATCATGTTGACATCGGCCAACGTGATGGCTGGCCCGAGCAGCCAGTTCGGTCCGCTGAGCCCGGCATGCGCCGCCTGTCGTTCCACCAAGTCGTTTTCCATGTCCTTGAACGCCATCTCGAACGCGGCGATCCCCTCCAACACGTAAGGGGAGCCGACGCCGGCTTCATAGGTTGACATGAAGCGCATCCATTTGCCCGGATCGCCGACATTGCGATAGCGAATCTCGCGCTCTTCGGGCGTCATGTCGCGCATTTTTTCGCGGAACATGGCTGAAAAGCTGAGTTCCCGCGTGGCCGCAAACAGCCCTTCGTCGACGCGTTTGCTCCATTTGCGCATCTGGGCTTTGTCATGCGGCGCCGTGGGCACCAATGGCACCTGTGGGAACACCTCGTCGAGGTACTCGCAGATCAACGTCGATTCGGTGACGATCACGCCGTCATGGTCCAGTGCGGGTACGACACCTTTCGGATTGATCGCCAGGTAGCGTGGGCTGTACTGCTCGTTGGCGAATAGGTTGATCACCTCGGTATCGTAGGGCAAGTCCTTCTCTCTAAGGGTGATCAAAACCTTCTGCGTGCAGATCGAATTCTTAGCGGTATAGAGTTTGAGCATCGCGACGGTCCGACGAGGTGTGACGATAACATCCGGCGACAGGCTGGCCTGTTTCCAGCGCCGACGCAATCGCCTCGACGGCCTGGTTGCGGCTGTGCGGGCGCGGACGGAGTGCGACCATCGCCTGCAATCGATGGCCATCGGCACGGCTGATCCGCCGCACGCGGAGATGAGCTAGGGCCTGTTGGGAATCAGGATTCACTTTGGACCTGGTTTGTGATTCAAGCTCCCAAAACAGGGGGCTGCAAATGATTCGTTACTGTTTGACAGATCGTCAGTGGGAAAAGATTGAGCCGCTTTGTCTGGGCAAGAAGACCGATGCCGGTCGCACCGGTGGTGATGGTCGGGTGTTCATCGAAGCCGTTCTGTGGATCGTTCGCACGGGCAGTCCATGGCGCGACCTGCCATCGGAATTCGGCAATTGGAATACGGTGTTTCAGCGCTTTCGTTATTGGGCTGCGCGTGATGTTTTTGCGAAAATTTTCAACGCTCTATCCGATGATCCGGACATGGAGTACGCGATGATCGATGCCACCATCGTCCATGTCCATCGCCACGGACACGGCGCAAAAGGGGGACTCAAAGTCAGGCCATCGGCAAGTCGAAGGGCGGGTGGACAACGAAGATTGTCGCACTGACCGACGCCCTCGGCAGTCTCGTGCGCTTCGTTCTGCTGCCCGGAAATCGCTACGATACGGTCGGCGTCGCACCGCTGATCGAGAAGGTCGAGTTCGCAGCGCTGATCGCTGACAAGGCCTACGATTGCAACTGGATCATTGATGAACTGAACGCGCGGGGTGCCGGCATCGTCATCTCGCAAAGACCAAAACGAAAACGGCGTCTCCAAATCGACGAGGAGATCTACAAATGGCGCCACCTCATCGAGAACTTCTTCTGCAAACTCAAGGAGTTCAAGCGTATCGCCACACGCAGCGAGAAGACTGACAGCAGCTACCGTGCAATGATCTATGCGGCAGCAACTGTGATACACTCGCGCTGAATCACAACAGGCCCTAGAGCAACCTGCCTTTAATCGGAATCGGAACGATCCCGATTTCAGGCGCGATGATCTAGCGGTTGGCGCCACCGGCCCGGCGCTCCGCCGCCAGCGCCGCCTTGATCTGAGGGTCGTGATAGTGGATCTTGGCGCGGGCTCTCAGGCGAGTCAGCAGCGCCTTGGCGCGATCGTGGATCAATCTGGCAACGATTCGCTTTCGCGCGCTTTCAAAATCCTGCCCCTGCCGCTTTTGTCGGGACTCGACCAGTATCAGGTGCCAGCCGAACTGGGTCTTGACCGGCAACGAGACTTCTCCCGGCTTCAGCTCGAACGCGGCTTGCTCGAACGCTGGCACCATCTGGCCGCGTGTGAACGGCGGTAGCCGCCCGCCGCTGTCGCGCGAGCCCGGGTCCTTGGAATACTGCCGCGCCATTTCCGCGAACCGGCCGCCATGGGCGATCCGCTCAAACACTGCCTTGGCCTCGTCCTCGCTGCGCAACAGGATATGCCGGGCACGCAACTCGATGCTGTCATCATCATTGGATTGGCTTTGGAACACGCGTCGGGCTTCTGCAGCTGAGACGGCCGATCGAATCTTCTTGTTGAAATAGGCATCCCGCGACGCCATGCGGCGCGTGTAACCGTGACGGCTTGAGCGGGTTTTGCCGTTTGCCGCCGCGCGCTCCCACAGTTCGGCCAGCAGTGCTGACTCGATCAAATACTCAACCAGAACGCGCCGCCGCGTGGCGCGCGGCAGCGAACCCAGATCGGCGCCGATTTCCACCTCAGCCAGCTTCAGCTCACTTTCCAGCACCGGACGGCCGTTCACCGTGGCCAAAACCGCATCCTTGGCTGGCGCCTGGGCACGGGCCGCAGCAGCCGAGATCACACTGGCCAAGCCCACGGCCAGACTCAGCAGCATGATGGCCTGGGCGGTTTTCATGGCCAAGGCGGTATTCATGGTCAAGGCGGTTTTCATGGCTTGGGCGGTTTTCCCCGGCAGCGCGCAGCTTCCCTTATTGTGGTCGCAGGAGCCGCCGACCCGTCGGAACCGCTAAGGCGCGTGACCGGTCGGTTGAAGATGCTCGAGAGACAGTTTGCCCGAGCAGGTCCACCACGCCGCTCCATCGGCGAAGGCGCACGTCCGATTGGATCCTGCTGTTACGGTCGACGCCAGTTAGGCCAGCGCAGTGATGGCATTAATGAGGCAGCCGGCGCCAATCCAACCACATTGTGTGTGGGAAGCTGCATTCATTGACAAGGTGGTATCTGCGTTCTTATCTCTGGTCGATCGCGGCTCGTAGGCTGCAACGCTGGCGCGCGCGCGATCGGCATGCCGTGTCGCACCGTTCGTTGGCCCGGGTGGCCTCCTCCCGGGCGGAAGGGTGGGTTCGGCGGGCACTATGCCGGTGCGCTCTTGCTAAGGATCAACAATCCAAAATGATGTCGATTGGCTCGATCGCCTCCAAGGTCTTTGGTTCGTCCAATGAGCGCAAGCTGCGTTCATATCGGTCTCGTGTGCACGCCATTAATGCACTTGAGCCCGAGCTGGAGGGGCTGAGTGACTATGAGCTCAAGGCGAGAACCATCGCGTTCCGTGAACAGCTGGCCAACGGCGCGGCGCTCGACAGTCTGCTGGTTCCGGCCTTCGCCACCGTTCGGGAGGCCGCTAAGCGGACGTTGGGGCAACGTCATTTCGATGTCCAGCTGATCGGCGGCATGGTGCTGCACCAGGGCAAGATCGCCGAGATGAAGACCGGCGAAGGCAAGACGCTAGTCGCAACGCTGCCAGTCTACCTGAACGCGCTGAGCGGTCGGGGCGTGCACGTGGTCACGGTCAACGACTACCTCGCCACCCGTGACTCCGAATGGATGGGCCAAATCTACCGCTTCTTGGGCTTGACGGTCGGTTGCATCGTGCACGGATTGGAAGACGAGGAGCGCCTGCAGCAATACGCCTGCGACGTGACGTACGGCACCAACAACGAGCTGGGGTTCGATTATCTGCGTGACAACATGAAAATGAGTCACGACGAGATGGTGCAATACGGCGGGCGAACAGGCGAAGCCGTCGGACACAACTTCGCGATTGTCGACGAGGTCGATTCGATTCTGATCGACGAGGCGCGCACGCCACTGATTATCTCAGGGCCGATTGAAGATCGTGCCGAACTGTATGTGGCGATCGACGAGCACGTCAAGGAGTTGATCCCCGAGCACCAGCGGATCGAGCGGGAGGTGATCAAGGAGCTGACGGGTGCGGCAGGTGAGAAGCCGCAGCGCGAAACCCTGACGGAGGCCTTGAAGGAGCGTGGCCTCTACGACATCGACGAGAAGCAAAAATCGGTGGCTTTCACCGATCTCGGCAACACCCGGATGGAGGAGAAGCTGCAGCAGCTCGGGCTCTTGAAGGGCTCTCTTTACGAGGTGGACAACGTCACCATCGTCCACCACCTCAATCAGGCGCTGAAGGCGCACACGCTGTTCCGTCGCGACCGCGATTACATCGTCAAGAACGGTGAGGTCGTCATCATCGACGAGTTCACAGGTCGCATGATGCCGGGCCGGAGGTTCTCGGAGGGGCTGCATCAGGCGCTTGAAGCTAAGGAGCACGTGGAGATCCAGCCCGAGAATCAGACGCTGGCTCAGATCACCTTCCAGAACTATTTCCGCCTCTACGGCAAGCTGGCCGGAATGACCGGCACGGCGCTCACCGAGGCGTCCGAGTTCATGGATATCTATGGCCTTGACGTGTTGGACATTCCCACCAACGAGCCGGTGGCGCGCCTGGATGAGGACGACGAGATCTACCGTACCGCCCCGGAGAAGTGGGAAGCCATCATTGTCGAGATCGAACGGGCCTCTGAGCGCGGACAGCCGGTGTTGGTGGGTACAGCTTCGATCGAAAAGAGTGAGTTGCTGTCCGAAATGCTCAAGGACAAGGGGGTGGCGCATCAGGTGCTCAATGCCCGCTACCATGAGCAGGAAGCCCATATCATCGCGCAGGCCGGTGTACCCGGTGCGGTGACAATTGCCACCAACATGGCCGGCCGCGGCACCGACATCCAGCTGGGTGGCAATGTCGATTACCGCGTAAGGGATTGGATCGCCGAACGCGAGGCCAAGGGCGAGATTCCCCGTGAGGCGGCGATTGAGCGCACCCGCGCCAAGATCCAATCGGAGGTCGACGCGAAAAAGGAAGTGGTCCGCGCCGGTGGGGAAACCGTCGAAATTGAGCCGGCCAAGGGCAAACGTCCGGCCCGCACCGTCGACAAACCCGGCGGCCTGTATGTGATCGGGACGGAGCGTCACGAAAGCCGCCGCATCGATAATCAGCTGCGTGGTCGGTCCGGACGCCAGGGCGATCCCGGTCGCTCGAAGTTTTACCTGTCGTTGGAAGACGACCTGATGCGGATCTTCGGCTCCGATCGCATGGATTCGATGCTCAAGACGCTCGGTCTGCAACGGGGCGAGGCCATCATCCATCCCTGGATGAACAAGAGTTTGGAGATGGCGCAACGGAAGGTCGAAGCGCGCAACTTCGACATCCGCAAGCAGATCTTGAAATACGACGACGTGATGAATGATCAACGTAAGGTCATTTTCGAGCAACGGCTCGACATCATGGCGCAGGACGATGTGTCCGGCACGATCAGCGATATGCGCCATCAGGTGATCGCTCAGTTGGTCGGCCAGCATATTCCGGAGCAGGCGTACGCGGAGCAGTGGGACGCCGCCGGCCTGCAGGCAGCGATCGATGAGGTCTTCGATCTCGAGCTACCGGTGTCGGCGTGGGCCGACGAGGAGGGGATCGCCGATCAGGAGATCAAGGAGCGGCTGACTAGGGAGGCAGATGCCAAGGCCGCGCGCAAGGCGGTCGAGATCGGCACCGACAATTGGCGGCAATTGGAAAAGGCGGTGCTGTTGCACACGCTGGATCAATTATGGCGTGAGCACATTGTGACCTTGGAGCACCTGCGCCAGGTCATCGGTTTCCGCGCCTATGGTCAACGCGATCCTCTGAACGAGTACAAGTCCGAGGCGTTCACCTTGTTCGAGGGCCTGCTGGCGAAGCTGCGTGAAGCGGTGACCGGCCGACTGATGCATCTCCAGCTGTCCGACGCCAGCGATCCGGAGTTCCTGGAGCCGGCGGAGTTGCCGGCGATGGAAGCCCATCACATTGACGCCACCACCGGCTTGGACGAATTCGCCCTGGCGGAATCGGCGATGGCCGGCGTCGATACATTGCCGCGGGAAGCGGCGGCCGAGCGACGCGCGCCGTTACACACCCGCAAGGCGACCGGGCGGCTTGATCCCAATGATCCGACGACTTGGGGCAAGGTATCGCGCAACGCGGCTTGCCCCTGCGGTTCGGGCAAGAAATATAAGCACTGTCACGGCCGCCACAGCTAGATCATCGCGCCTTAAATCGGGATCGTTCCGATTCCGATTAAAGGCAGGTTGCTCTAGCCGCAAGTGGGAGAGCAGCCTGCGCATCGTGGACAGCGTGGTGGGCTTCGCGTGTGTCGGTCGACGCTGATCGACGATACCCTGGCGGGGGCGCAGATGAGACTTCTGGTGACGGGCACCTCTGGCCAATTGGCCCAATCGCTGTTGCAGGCAGGTCACGCCGCCGGAGTCGATGTGTTCGCGTTTCGCCGTCCGCAGCTGGATCTGACCATTCCGTCTTCGATCCGCAAGTCGCTGGACGAGGCCAATCCGGACGTCGTCATTAACGCGGCAGCCTATACGGCGGTGGATAAAGCCGAGTCGGAACCGGAGTTGGCCGAGGCGGTCAACGCCGCGGGATCCGGTGAGTTGGCGCGGCAATGTGAGCGGCTCGGCGTGGCGCTGATCCACATCTCGACCGACTATGTGTTCGACGGCACCAAGCCCGCGCCCTATGTGGAGGAGGACCAGGTCAGTCCGGCCAATGCCTATGGTCGATCCAAGCTGGGTGGCGAGCGTGCCGTCGCTGCCAATTGCCAACGCCATGTGATCTTGCGCACGTCATGGGTCTTTAGCCCGTTCGGCACCAACTTTGTGCGGACACTGCTGCGCCATTCCAACACGCGTGCCGAGTTCGACGTGGTGGACGATCAGCTGGGCAGCCCGACCTATGCGCCACATCTCGCACAGGCGCTGTTCGCGATCGCCGGCCAACTGCCGCGCCGCGGTGGCGCTGCGACAGCGACGGCGGCGGCTCCCTGGGGCCTTTATCACGCCTGCGGCGGCGGCGAGACCACGTGGTGCGGGTTCGCGCGGGAGATCTTCCGGGTGTCGGTCGAACGTGGCGGGCCGTTCGCAAAGGTCAACGCCATCACCACGGCCGATTACCCGACCGCGGCCAGGCGGCCGGCCAACTCGCGGCTTGACTGCAGCCGACTGGACCGGACTTTCAACATAAAGCTGCCGGATTGGCGCGAGGGTGTCGACGACTGTGTCGGGCGGCTGCTCAAATAGAGCTCCTGACACCCGCCGGCTCGCCTGGTGGGCCGTTGCCGACAGGCAGATGACAACCGCTGAAGCTTTCCGGTCCGGGGGCAGCACATAACCGGTTGCGATGAGTTCAGCATTGTTCGCTGCTAGATCATCGCGCCTTTAATCGGGATCGTTCCGATTCCGATTAAAGGCAGGTTGCTCTAGCATCGACGCGAGCGTCCACGTCTCAGGCGTTGGCTTGGAGCCGCGCGGTGACGGCGCCGTAGGTGGAGACGCAATAGGGCACCGCATAGGTCAGGCAAAGCTTGAAGATGTTGACCGGCCCGTCGCCGATGATCGCATCACCTTGATTGATGATGTTGAGGATGGTGCCGACCACCGCCGCCACCCAGAACGAGCGACGCGGCACGCCCTCAGTGGTGGCCAGGTGCCAGATCTGTGCCCAGTTCGTTCGCGACCCCATCAGCGTCTCCCGTGCGCGCCGTTATGAGCGCTTGGGCAGGTCCAAGCGTCCCGCACAAGTTATCCGGTGGGCTGTCCCGTGAGCAATGAGACGATCTCCGAGACAGACCGTTGCACGTGGTTCTACCGCGACCATCGCTTGTGGTGCGCGCCTGTGATGCATCACTAGGACATGGCGGGCAGCGCTGCCGCAGACGGATCAATTTGGATTCGGTCAGTCGCGATCGATGCGCGCGGTGCCACGCCGACGCGGCTCAAGCTGGCTGTGCGGCTGTGGGCGTCTCATCCGACCTGCCAAAATAGTGCCGAAACGCGACGGAAAGAAAACTCACGGCAAACATGCCGATGATGATGCCGACCAGCTGAGCCGAGACGTTCACAATGATCGCGAGCTGAAGGCTGCGCGGACCACTGACCTCATCGGTTATGTCAAGATATGATTCGAGACCTGCTTGAAACGCGTCGAAACCTACCTGCCGTATGATGAGGAAGACCGCTGCCGCCATCACGGTGAGAAAAGGTAGCACCAACGTAAGGAAGAGGCCGACCAGGAACCGTACCCCACTCCCCCTGGTCGCGCGCCAAACCGCCAACAGGGTCACATCGGCCCTTGACAACGCGATCGCCGGAAGAATGAGGCCGAACCTGGCGAAAGCGAAGGCCAATACCGCCGGTATCAGCAGCACCGCGGCGGCAAGCAGCAAGGCACCGAGCAAAGTCTCGTCCTCGCCGGCCGAATCCGGCATGAAATACAAGGGTATAACAGGGACAAACGTGAGCAACACGATGCCCACGTAGCGCCAGAGCGTGCCGCTCATCAAGCCAAGACTCCCTTGCCGGGGCGTAGTTCTCAAGTCGGCAAGCAGGTGGTTGTGCCAAACAACGGCAATGGCACAACCAGCGATCAGCACGACGATGTCGACCGCAATTTCATTAAAGAGACGCGGCAAGATGCTGCCGGTATCCTTCACCGACCAAGCGATCCAGGTGAGCACCACGATGGCGGCGGTGAGGACCAGCAGCCACGGCCAGGCGATGCGCAAGAATGTGCCGAAGTGTTGCAACGTTAGCCGATACGCGGCCCAAACGGTCCTAAAGACCGGCAGCTTCGGGTGACGACCCGCATCGGTTGACATGGCTAACATCTTGCAAAGCCCAGAGTAGAATTGAAAGCATGCCCTCTCGTCGCGCGACGACCAGCAATGAGGTCGGGCTTGGTCTATATCATCCGCAAACGGCTGACTATCCCACTGCAATGATTTATCAGCTGAAGGATGGTTGAGTTACGGCCTTCCATCACCAACCGGTGACACCAACATGACGCGTACCTCGCTTGCGTTGGCGCGGGTCGGTGGGAAACCCGATCATATCTGCCGCCTACGCCGAACGAGCATGGCCGGCTCGCCCGCCAGCCCTGTCACCCACACAAGCGGGCCATCGGGTGGCAGGACTGCAGGAGCGGCAGACCTCTAGGGCTAGGGCAACCTGCTTTGCATCGGAAGCGGAACGATCCCGATGGATGGCAGAACGTCGCTCGATACTTGAGGAGCAATCATCTTGGTGCCCTACAAGGGGAACAATTTAAGGCCCGATGATCCAACCAGGATTAAATCGCTCTACCCCGCCGCCTGTTGCGGAGCGTCGTCGATGATGCGCTCGGCCGTGGCCAGGTCGACCGACACCAGCTGGCTGACGCCTTTCTCACCCATCGTCACGCCGAACAGCCGGTCCATGCGGGCCATCGTCATCGGGTGGTGCGTGATCACCAAAAACCGTGTGTCGGTGTCGGTCGCCATCTTTTCCATCAACGTGGCGAAGCGATCGACGTTGGCGTCGTCGAGCGGGGCGTCGACCTCATCCAACACACAGATCGGCGACGGGTTGGTGAGGAACACCGCGAAGATCAGCGACAGCGCGGTCAAGGTCTGCTCGCCGCCCGATAACAGCGACAACGTCGCCGGCTTTTTGCCCGGTGGCCTGGCGATGATCTCCAGCCCGCCCTCCAGCGGATCCTCGCCCTCGATCATCTCCAAGCGCGCCTCGCCGCCGCCGAACAGTGTCGTGAACAAGGCTTGGAAATGGCCGTCGACCGCCCGGAACGCCTGGTCGATGCGGGTTTTGCCCTCCCGATTGAGCTGCGCGATGGCGCCCCGCAGCTTGGCGATCGCGGCTTCGACGTCTTGCCGCTCGCGCTCCATCGCCTCGTATTGCGCGTTGAGGTCCTCCAGCTCGCGATCGGCCGCCAGGTTGACGCCGCCGAGCTTGTCGCGATCGGCCTTCAGCCGAGTCAGCTGCTGCTCGATGACAACGGCGCTGGGCAGCGTTCCGTCCGCTGGAAAGCCCGCCACCGCCAGGCACTGATCCGGCGCGCAATGCAAAGAATCGCGAATCAGCCGCTCCTGTTCGTCCAGCCGCGCCTTGGCCGCTTCCAAGTGCGCCTCGATCCGCGCTCGCGCCTCCCGCTCGTTGGCCACCTGCGCTTGCGCGGCGCGCAACGCCTGCTGCGCCTCGCGCAAGCTAGTTTCGGTCTCGGCCAGCGTATCGGCGGCCTGCTGGCGCTGCCGTTCCGAGCCGCTGATTTCACTGAGCAGCCGTTGCCGCTGGCGCTCGATTTCGACCGGTAGCGCGTCCAACTGGGTCAATTCCGCCTGCGCTGCTTTCGCGCGCGTGCCGAGCGCATCGATCTGCGCGCTGGCGCCGGCCTTGCGCGTTGTCCACCGCTCCAGGTCAGTCCGGGCAGCCGCTTGACGTTCACTGCGCAGCCGACGCTCGCGCGCCAGCACGGCCGCTTCCCCGGCAAGCTCGGTGACGGCCTCGCGCGCTGCCGCCAGCCGGTCCTGGGCGGCCTTGAGCTCGGCTTCCAACCCGTCCGGAAGCTGTGCGGCGCGCCAGGCCTCATCCGTCTTTGCCGCCTGCGCCTCGGCCTCGGTGAGCGCCGTTGTGGCCCGTTCGACCGCGTCCGTGAGCGTCAGCCGTCGGCTTTTAGCCTCCTGTGCTGCCCGTTCCGTCAGGCTCAATTGGTCGCGTGCTGCGGCCAGTCGCGCTTGCAGCTGGCGGCAGGCTTGCCGCGCCGCGGTGGCCTGCGCTTCGGCGGCGCTAGCAGCCGTCTGCGCAGTGCAATCGGCCTCGACCGCGGCCGCCGCCACCATCTGCAATTCGCCGTGGCGCTGCTGGATCTCGATCAGCCGGTTTTTCTGCGCAAGCCGCTCTGCGCTCGCGGTCGGGGCGTCGGCGGTAGCGACGTAACCGTCCCAACGCCAGAGGTCACCGGCCATGGAGACCAGACATTGACCCGGGCTGAGCTGGGCTTGCAGCACCGCACCGCGGGCGCGGTCGACGATGCCGATCTGGGCCATCCGGCGCAGTAACTCTGGCGGAGCGTCGACCTTGCTGATCATCCGCTCAACGCCCGCCGGCAACGCCGCATCGGGCCGGGCGGCCTCCAACAGCCGCCAATGCAGCGGCGGCTCCCGTCCAGCCTCACCGACCATCAACACGGGCGCGTCAAGGTCGTCGCCGAGCGCCGCGCCCAAAGCGATCTCGTAGCCCGGGGCGACGCTGATCTGATCGAGGACCGGTGCCAGGCCGTCACCGCTTCGCGGGCGCAGGATGCGGGCGAGCGTCGCTTGCTCGGCTTCGATGCCGCGCAAGTCGAGATTGGCCTGTTGAGCCGCGTTGCGTCGCGCGGTGGCTTCGACACTGGCGGCCTGCAGGCGTTCCTCGGCTTCCTCAGCCAAGGTTTCGCTGTGCTGTGCGCAAAGGCTAAGCTCGGCCACCGATGTTTGGTGGTTGGCCAGCACAGCTGGATCGGGTGCGTCGGCGTCAAGGGCGGCAAGCTGCGCCTTCAAGCTCGCCAGCTGCTGCGCGATCTTGGCGGCCTGGTCGCACCGCTCCTGCAAATTGGCCGCCAGCGTCTTGCGCCGCGCGCGCGCCTCCACCTCGCGGCGGGTGAGCGCGTTGATGTGGGCTTGGACATCGGTCTCGTGAGCGCGGGCCGCGGCAAGATCGGCTTGCGCCTTGTCGTCCTGCTGCTCGGCGCCATGGTCAGCGGCGACCAACTGGGCCAGCTCCTGCTCGATGCGTGCCACCACGTCGCCGGCCTCCCCCAAGGCCGCTGCTTCGCGCGCGATGTCCGCCTCCAGTTGCAGCAGTTGCGCGGCAATCTCCTGCCGCCGGTGCGCGGCGCGCTCGGCTTCCTTTTCGACGTTGGCTTGTTCGATCTTGAGGCGGGCAACCGCCGCGCTGCGTTGCGCCTCGGCCTCGCGCAAGGGCGGCAAGCTTTCAGCCAGGCCGGCCTCGTGACGCATCGCGGCGGCTTCGGCGGTTGTGGCAGTGCCATGCCGGGTGATGGCGTCGCCTAACGCGGTGGTCTCCGCCTCAACCTGCGCTGTCGTGGCCGACCAGATCACGTGGGCGGCGACGGCCTCTGCGCGGCGGATCTCCGCCGACAGGTCCTTATAGCGGCGCGCCTGCCGGGCTTGGCGCTTCAGGCTGTCGATTTGACTGCTGAGGGAGCCGATCAGGTCGGCCAGGCGGGCCAGATTGCCTTCCGCCGCCCTGAGGCGCAGCTCCGCATCATGCCGCCGGCTGTGCAGTCCAGCGACACCAGCCGCATCCTCCAGAATTCTGCGCCGGTGCTCGGGTTTGGCGTTGACGATCTCCCCGATCTGGCCCTGACGCACCAGCGCCGGCGATCGCGCCCCGGTGGCCGCATCCTCGAACAGAATCTTGACGTCGCGCGCCCGCACCTCGCGACCGTTGACGCGATAGGCCGAGCCAGCCTCGCGCTCGATCCGTCGCGTGATTTCGATGCTGTCGGTCTCGTTGTAGTCGGCAGGAGCGGAACGCGCCTTATTATCGAGAAAGATCGTCACCTCGGCCATGTTGCGCGCCGGACGCTGCGATGTGCCCGCAAAGATCACATCGTCCATGGCCGCGGCGCGCATCGACTTGTGCGAGGTCTCACCCATCACCCAGCGCAAGGCTTCCAGCAAGTTGGACTTGCCGCAACCGTTGGGCCCGACGACGCCGGTCAACCCTCGTTCGATGCGTAACTCCGTCGGCTCCACAAACGACTTGAAGCCAAGGAGCCGGAGCCGGTTGATCTTCATGCCCCGACCTTAGCTAACAGGTCGCATGCGCTGACGGCAGGCCTGCGCTGCGCGCCGACAAGCACCGATTTCCATGCCGAAGGTGCGGCCACGGTTCAGCTCCATGGTTCGAGTTGGACGCGTGAAGACAACCTCAGACCGCGATACGCAATCCGCCCCCATCGACAAGACATCCGACGCCTGCCGACACCGGCGATGGCGTTGGCGGTAAAAACGTGCGGCCGCGGCCCTCTTAGCGGCCCTTTTAGCGGCAGGCTTGAACGACAACGCTACGACTTGCCGGCGACCGCCGGAACGCCCGCTGCGATTAGCGGATCGACGATCTGACGGATTTCCTCCATCGTGAGCACACGCTTGTAAAGCTTGGCATTGATGAAGAAGTTCGGCGTTCCGATCACCCCCAACGTGCGTCCGCGCTCCTTCACTGCCGCCAGTGCCTTGATCATGCTCTGATTCTGCCTGCAGGCGTCAAACTCCCCGCGCGTCATCCCCACCTGCGCCGCGACTTTGAAGATCGGGGCCGCGCGCACCTCCTGACTGACCCAGCTCGATTGTTGCGACATCAACTTATCGTAGAGCCTGAAGGATTGGGATGGCTTGGCGCAGCGCAAGGCGATGGTGGCGAGGCCCGACTGGCGACCGATCGGGAACTCGCGCAGGATGTAGCGCAGCTTGCCGGTGTCGATGTACGTCCGCTTCAGGACCGGGAACACTTCAGCTTGAAACTTGCGGCAATAGGGGCAGGTCATCGACGCGTATTTGATCATTGTCACCGGCGCGTCCGGCCGGCCCAGCGAAAGCTCAGGCAACGCGCCGGCCGGCTTCATCACCTGCGCAATCGTGGGAGACTTGATCACCTCCCTGGTGCGCAAATCCAACCCGTCCGCGTCCAAGAACGGATTCGCCGGCGCATCAGCTGCATCCGCGCTGACCGCCATCGATGGCGACGGCAGCAGGCCGGCCCCATCACCGGCGGCGCCGCAGGCGGCGATGGTCAGCATAATTCCGGCAAGTCCCGCCCACGTGAGGCTAGCACGGAACGGCTGGGGGCTTAGCCTGCTCAACATTACCGCCTCACTGGGTCAGCAATGGATCGATAGCGTTTTCGAAGTCGGCAACCGATCCCCCCCTCAGCCGCTTGCCGTTGATGAAGAACGTCGGCGTTTGGTTCACGCCGAACTTTTCGCTGGCGTATTTGGCGCCGCGGGTGATGTTGTCGAGCAGCTTCTGATTGGTGAGGCATTTGTCGAAGCTCTTTTGGGTGAACCCTGCCTGTTTGGCGATCTCGAACAACACTGGGACCGGATTGCGCACGAACGCCCATTCGCGTTGCCGCTTGAATAGTTCGCCAATCATGCCCGCCGGTCCCTCACCGCCGACGCAGCGGGCCAACATGGAAGCCGCGCGCGCCCGGTCGTCGAGCGGATAGTCACGGTACACCAGCTTGGCCTTTCCGGTGTCGATGTATTTGGCCTTCACCTTGGGATACACATCATTGTGAAATGACGCACAGTGCGGGCACGTCATCGAGGCGTACTCGACGATGGTGATCGGGGCGTCGGCTTTGCCAATGACGATGTCCGGCAGATCGCCGGGCCGCATCAGCTCTTCCACGGGCACCTGATCGGGACCACGCTGGGCCAGCGCTGACGGCGCAAGGGCGATCAATGAGATGAAAAGGCTGCCCAGCAAAACGCTGCGGCGCTGAAATGTCTGGTGCGTCATCGCAAGGATATCCTTCGCTGGTATCGTTGAGCGCCCCGGTTGAACGAGGCCGCGCTGCTAGAATTCTCTGGGATGGCCGTAACCCCGAAATAAGTCTCTGGTAGGACATTCCACTGAGCGCCGATCCATCACGGCGTTCGACTTTTATGGGCATCACGGTGACGGCAACCAACCCTGTTAATGGTTTTGCCGATCCGCATCAATTGCGTTCAACGCCGCGCCGCAGCCGCTCCAACGCGGCGCGTAGCTTATCGTCGCGCACCGTGCTGAGATCCACCTCGCTGGCCGATTGCGACCGCTCGGGCGCCACAATATCGCGGTCGTCGGCGGCTCGGCGGCCCGACTTGCTGGCGCCCGCCGGCAACTGCACGATTTTGAGCTCACGGACGGCGCGATAGCCGAAATAGCCGTTGATTCGCTCGATGATCTGAGCGGCTTGGTACTGGACGTCGAGCGCCCGGGCGGCATCGACGCCAAGCATCAAGGTGGCGCCGGGCCGGCCCATCGCGTGGGCGTCGACCTCAGCGAAGGCGCCGACCTGGTGCGGCCATTTTAGGCGCTGTGGCTGGGTGTGGCTAGCGAGCTCATCCCCCACGATGGCGGGCCATTGGGTGAGCAGCGCGGCAGCAGAAAACCCATATTTTTCAAGAGATTTGCGCGTGAGTTTGGCGACAAAGCTACCAACCGCTCGCGCGCTCGTGGGCGCGCTTCGCCCAGACCTGGACTGGGCACCGATCGACCCCCGGTCGGCCATGGCCGCAGAGTTGCTGAGGCGAAAATCGTTCACGTGTGCTCCCCGCGCGTTTCCCAGAGGGTCGGAGCGGCTTATCATACCATCTGTGATTCGCGTCGCTGGACAGGGGAGTCCGATGCCCGCCGTGGCCCGCACGCAACTTAGCCAACAGGACTTCGCCCGCTGCGTCGCTCCGCAGTTGCTCGATTGGTATACCGCCAACCAGCGTAGGCTTCCTTGGCGGCACGGGCCAGGCGAGCGACCTGATCCGTACCGCGTCTGGCTCAGCGAGGTGATGTTGCAGCAGACCACGGTGAAAGCCGTGATCCCTTACTACCTCAAATTCCTTGCGCTCTGGCCGGATGTTCAGGCCTTGGCGGCGGCGCGGCTGGACGACGTGCTGGCGGCGTGGGCCGGGCTTGGATATTACTCGCGGGCGCGCAAGCTGCACGCTTGCGCCCAAGCCGTGGCTGCCGAACATGGCGGTCGGTTTCCCGCCGTTGAGCAGGAGCTGATCAAGCTTCCCGGCATCGGTCCATATACGGCGGCAGCGGTCGCAGCGATCGCGTTCGAGCGGCCCGTGACGCCGGTGGACGGCAATGTGGAACGGGTGGTCGCCAGGTTGTTTGCCGTGCGCGAACGGTTGCCGGCGGCGAAGCCGACGCTGCGCGCGCTGGCCCAGAGTTTGACGCCGGCCACCCGTGTCGGTGATTTTGCGCAAGCGATGATGGACCTCGGCGCCACCATCTGCACGCCACGGCGGCCATCGTGCCTGATGTGCCCGTTACAGGCGCAGTGTTCCAGTCGGGAGCTGGGGTTAGAGGCGGAGCTGCCGGCCCGTAGCCCCAAGGCGGAACGTCCGCACCGTTTCGGCATCGCTTTCCTCGCGCTGAGAGAGGATGGCATGGTTTTGTTGCGGCGGCGTCTCGAGCACGGCCTGCTGGGGGGAATGCTGGAGGTGCCATCGACCGCATGGGTGGACATATTGCCGCCGGCGGGCGACGCCATGCGCGCTGCGCCGGTGGTCGCGGATTGGTGGAAGGTGCCCGCCACCGTGCGGCACGTCTTCACCCATTTCGCGCTCGAGCTCGTGGTTTATCGGGCGGTGGTGCCGATCGATGTGGCGCTGACCTTTTGGGCGGATCAGGGGCGCTGTCGGTGGACGCCGCGTCGCGACCTGGACCGCCAGGCGCTACCCAGTGTCATGAAGAAGGTTTTGGCGCACGGGCTACGGGAAAATTGAGGCGGCGGCCAGGCCGGGCGGGCCGGCATGGCATTTCCGCCTGCCGCGGAAATGAACTAGGCTGTTAAGCCATCCCTTTGGACGCGACCGCTTGCCGCGATTGGCCGAGGGGGTGGAGCGGCTGCCGCATGTGGTTCTAACAGCATCCTTGTCCGACCGGTGTAGCGCTTGGCTTGCGCGACCCATCTTCGCTGGACGATGCTTACGACCAGGTTGCGCGAAGCAGCGCGCCCGACCCAATCACTGACTCGAACCGAACACGATCAGATGGCACCACAATCTCGACGCACCATCCTCACCTGCGCAGTGACCGGCAATCTCACTCGGCTCGATATGAACCCCAAGTTGCCCTGCACGCCGGAGCAGATTGCCAACGACTGTCTCGCCGCCGCCGACGCGGGCGCGGCGATCGTTCACATCCATGTCCGCTATCCCGACGGGCGTCCGTCGATGGAGTTGGCCCATTACCGCGAGGTGGTGGAGCGCATTAAGGCGAACAACACCGCGCTCATTGTTAACTTGACGACCGGTCCCGGTGGGCGCTTCCAGCCCGGTGACGAGGACCCCGCGATCGCCGGTCCGCGCACCAACTTTCTGCCGCCGCTCAAACGGCTGGAGCATATCCAGGCGCTCAAGCCGGACATCTCGACCCTTGACCTGAACACCATGACCTTCGGTCAGGAGGTGGTGATCAACATTCCGCCCAACGTGACCAAGATGGCTGAGGCGATCTATGCGGCCGGGGTCAAGCCGGAGCTGGAGTTGTTCGATTCCGGCGATGTTCAATTGGCGAGCGACTTGTTTGCGTCCGGCGTTTTAAAAAAACCAGCGATGGCTTGCTTTGTGCTGGGCGTGAAATACGGCTTTGCCGCCAACGCTCAGACCATGATGTACGCCTTGTCCCAGCTGCCTGATGAGGTGGAGTGGACGGGCTTTGGCATCGGCCGCATGGCTTTTCCGATGGTGGCGCAAGCTTGGCTCTTGGGCGGCAACATCCGCATCGGCATGGAGGATACCGTTCACATCGCCAAAGGCAAACTGACGTCGGGCAATGCGGAATTGGTGGTGAAGGCGCGCTCGATCATCGAGGCGATGGGCGGTGAGCTGGCCACCGTTGACGAAGCGCGCGAGCGGCTCGGCTTGACCTAGAGCAACCTGCCTTTAATCGGAATCGGAACGATCCCGATTAAAGGCGCGATGATCTGGAGCAACCTGGCTTGCATCGCAATCGGACCGCTCCCGACGCAAGGCCGAAAGCTGCTCAGCACTTTAACGGCGATCTCCATCGGCGATCTCTAATGGCGATCTCTGGGTCGGAGTGTGCTCAGACCCTCCCACGCCCCGTCTCAGGCGGACATGCTCTCAGCGTTCGGCCTCCCAGCGTTCGGCTTGGACGCGGTGCGTTGCGGCGGCTACAACGTGAGGAGGTGGCGCCGCGATGCGCCATCGCGATGCCGATAAAAAGGTACGGCGGCGGTGGCCGATGCTGCCGGATCGGACCGGTCCAGGGTCAAGCGGTCGATCAGGTCCTCGAGCACCACCCGCGTGATCGCCGGCAGATCGAGTTCGCGCATTTGATCGAACGTGAACCAATCGAGGCTCGACAGCTCCCCGTCAACCGTATCGGAGCGATGGGCGATGGCCGAGACGTCGGCATAAAAAAAGCGGCTGTCGTAGCGTCGGGGCCGTCCCGGCGGCGTCTCCGCCCGTGCGAAATATGTGAGCTGGCTGAGCTTGGGGATGCAGCCCTGATGAAAGTAGCCGTGCCAGGCCGCGGCTTCGATCGGTCGGCGCGGTGTCCCGCGAATGCCAACCAGCAGGCCAGCCTCCTCGAAGGTTTCGCGAATGGCCGCCAGTGCAATGGCGCGCGCGCGCGCCGCCGATGCGGGACCGCTCATTTCCAGCAGCATTTTGGCGGCGTCGCCCGGCCGCAATTCTTCGGCGGCTTCGATCGTGCCGTCGACGCTATCGACCCGCCCCCCAGGGAACACGTACTTGCCTGGCATGAAGATCTGATCCATCCGCCGCTTGCCCATCAGCACGCGCGGCTCGCTGCCGGTGGTATCGACGATGATCAAGGTTGCGCTATCCCGGGGCAGTTGCGCCCTGGCCGCATCGTCTTGGCCTGACGCACTATGGCCTGACGCACTATGGCCTGACGCACTATGGCCTGACGCGCTCACCAGCCCTGCCTCCGCGTTAATGACGAGGTCACCGTCGGCGCCAGAACCTGGTCGGCTGGGTCCGAGCCCTGGCCGAAGCCGTGCATCCTCAGCGCCCATTGCAAGCCAACCAGTGCGCCCTTGACGCGTGGCAGCAACCACAGCGATAGCGCCGCGGTCAGCGCCATCCAGAACAGGATCTGCAACCAGATCGGTGGTGCGGCCCATTGCTCCAGCCCGAGCGCGCCGCCGACCGTGACATGGCCGACGATCAGCATGGTGAAATAGGCCGGCGCGTCGTCGGCGCGATGGCCAGAGAGCGCGCTCGTGCAGCTGGGGCAGGTGTCGGCCACCTTGAGATAGCGGTGAAAGAGTTGGCCCTCCCCGCAGGCTGGACAGCGGCGACGCAGGCCACGGCCAAGCGCCCGCGGGACGTTGCGCGATGCACCGCTTGCGCCTGGTGACTGGCCGGGTGACTGGCCTGGTGATTGGCCTGGTGACTGGGATGCGATCTCGATGCTCATCGCCGCATTGGCCATCACTGGGCCGGCGACGTCAAGGGCGGCCGATGTCGCCGACGCTGGACTGAGGAGCGGGCCGGTGCGGCGCTTCCGCCAAAGGCGGTTGCGCTAGATCATCGTGCTTTAAAGGGGACCGCAACGCCGGATCCTAGTTAAGGCACAAAGATGATCGCTCCAAACGTGTCGAGCAACTTTCTCTTTTGGTCGGGATCGTTCCGATTGCGATGAACAGCAGGTTGCGCTAGCTGGCCCGCCGGCCCCTGCGAAAGCCTCGCGACCGGCTGGTTCGGGCCCGCCCGCCGTGGGCCTTGACCAGAGCCGCCATGCCGCGGCGGCCCTTGGACAACATTTCAAATCGCAGCGCACCAGCCGTCGGGATCGCCTCCACCAGCCGCACGGTCACGTCGTCGCCCAGCCGATAGCCGGCGCCGCTGCTGGTCCCCACCAACGCATGCGCGGTCTCGGCATGGACAAAATAATCATCGCCCAGCGTCGAGATCGGGACGAAGCCCTCAGCGCCCGTCTCGGCCAGCCGGACAAACAGGCCTGAGCGGGTCACGCCGGAAATGCGCGCCTCGAACGTCGCACCGATCCGGTCGGCCAGGTAGGCCGCAGTCAGCCGATCAACGGTCTCGCGCTCAGCCGCCATCGCCCGCCGCTCAGCCTCCGAGATCTTCCTTGCGACCTCGGCCAAACGCGACTTCGCCTCGTCCTTGACCAGACCGCCGGCGCCCAAGCCCAACGCCCCGATCAGGGCGCGATGGACGATCAGGTCCGCGTAGCGCCGGATGGGGGACGTGAAGTGGGCGTAGCGGGCCAGGTTGAGACCAAAATGGCCGTCGTTGTCGGGGCGATAATCGGCTTGCGACTGGCTGCGCAGCACCACCTCGCTCACCAGATCCCCGATCGGCAAGGGTTTTGCCGCCGCAATCACCTGGTTGAAATGTTTGGGACGCAATTGGCCGGCGCTCGGCAACTTGAGCCCGACGGTCTGCAGGAAATCCCGCAACGCTTTGAGTTTTTCTTTGCTGGGCGGCTCGTGCACGCGATACATCACGGGCGCGGCCTTGGCCTCCAGTGCCTCGGCCGCGGCGACATTGGCCAGGATCATAAAGGCTTCGATCAGCCTGTGCGCCTCCAGCCGCTGCGGTACCACCACGCGGTCGACGCGGCCGTCCCCGTCCAGCAAGATCCTGCGCTCCGGTAGATCGAGGTCCAAAGGCCCGCGCTCGTCACGCGCGGCCGCGACGCACTGGTAGGCGGTCCACAGCGCCGTCAGGGCGGCGGCCACTGTCCCGTCATCGCCGGTTCTCGGCCGGCCATCGAACGCGGCCTGTGCCTCCTGGTAGCTGAGTTTGGCGGCAGAGCGCATGATCGCGCGCATGAAGGTGTGCCGACGCAGCTTGCCGTGGCGATCGATGACCAACCGGACCGCCAGGCAGGGTCGGTCCTCCCCCTCGCGCAGCGAGCACAGGTCATTCGATAGGCGCTCCGGCAGCATCGGGACGACGCGGTCGGGAAAGTAGACCGAGTTGCCGCGGTTCAGCGCTTCCTGGTCGAGCGCGCTGCCGGCCCGGACATACTCTGCGACATCGGCGATCGCGACCGTGATGATATGGCCGCCGGCGTTCTTCGGGTCGGTGTCGGAGGCGGCATGCACCGCGTCATCGTGATCGCGGGCATCGACGGGGTCGATCGTCACCAGCGCCAGTCCGCGCAGATCGGTACGCCCGTCTGCGTCGATCGGCGAGATCGTCTCCGCCTCGCGGATCACGGCGTCTGGAAACGCGTCGGGCAGGCCATGCGCGTGTATCGCGATCAAGCTGATCTGGCGTTGGTCGGCCGGGTTGCCGAGCGTTTCGACAATGCGTGCGCCGGAGATTGCCGAGCGACCGCGCGGTTGAATGTCAAAACGCACCAGGTCGCCATTGCGCGCGCCACCTTCATCGCCCGCATCGACGGGCCACTCCCGCAGCTGCTTGCGGTCGACCGGCAGCACATGCCCACTGCCACGCGAGCCCTTGCGATAGATGCCCACCAGCCGGCGCCGCTCGCGCGGCAGTTTTTTGATCGGTTGGGCAAGGTACCACACGCCATCGGCTTGCGCTTCGTCGAGGGCTCGGATGCGCGCCAAAACCCTGTCGCCGATACCCAGTTCCGATGGGCTGAGGCTATGCGCGCGGTCGCGAGCCTCGATGCGCGCCCGCGGTCGCTCGCCCTCCTGCTTCCAGACCGCGGGCTGCGCTACCAAATCGCCGTCGGCATCGCGGGTGACGATGTCCAAAACCGCCACCGGCGGCAAGCTGCCGCGCTTATTCAGCGCCTTACGGCGGCCGGTGATGGCGCCTTCCCGCGACATGTCGTCAAGCAGCCGTTTCAGGTCAATCCGATCATCGCCGCGCACGCCGAACGCGCGGGCGATCTCGCGCTTGCCGACTTTGCCGTCGGCCTGCTCGATGAAAGCGATGATCTGATCTTTACTCGGAAGCGCGCGGGCCTGGTGGTCTTGCGCAGGCTTGGATGAGCGGCGTTTTGGCTTGGCCATTGTTCCAGCCAGTGACCCTGAGTTTGGCGTCTGAAGCGGTAAACTGGCGGGATTGGTGATCGACCCACCCGCAGTTCACTACGCCGCGACGCAGATTTGTCGGTTGCAACCCAAGTCGCCGCACTTTTGACCGTTTGGCCATCGCGCGCCGAGGCGGTTGGTGGATTTGCCGTGGCGGCTGCGGCAGCCCTTCCTGGCACCCGCGGCACCCAGAGGGCAAGGCTCCTTCGTGGCACCAATCAACCTGATGTGTCACTTCGGACCGATGATGTGAACTTTGAGCGGCTCCTGAAGCTGCTGCCGATTGCAGGTGGATGATCGACGGTTTCATCTCAAGCTACCCCGCACACCACCCCGGGCTCGTGCGCCACCTCTAACGCGTGCCAACAAGGTGGCAGCCCGGAGCCCTGGCCTAACCTTTTGTTTGTGTTCTGGGTTCACCCACGCTTGGCGAGCTGCACCCGAAACCAAGCGTTGGCTCCAGCGCCCTAGCCTTTTACGGTCTCGGCCAGCTTTTTGGGACGCGACACCTTCTTCTTGGCCGCCGGCTTGGCCTTGGCTGTGCCGGCCTTGACCTTTGCCGCTGCCGGTTTGGCCTTGGTCCTTACCGCGTCGGCCTTACGGGCGGACTTGCCGGCTGCGGGCTCCCTGCCGGCCGCACTGCCGTTGGCTTTTGCTGTCGGCTTGCGGGTCTTAGCCTTGGCCTTGGTCTTGCTGCCGCCGATCTTCTCAAGCCGCGCTGCCAGGAGGTCGATGGCCTCCTGGAGCGTCAGCGCACCGGGCTGCTTGGTGCTCGGTATGTTGGCGTTCACCTTGTTGTGGGTGACGTAGGGGCCGTAGCGCCCGTTCAGGATTTGGATCGGCCCGCCCTCAGGGTGTTCGCCCAACTCCTTGATGACGGCTGGCGCAGCGCGTTGGAAGCGGCCACCTTTGCCGGCCACTTTGTCGGCGATCAGGCTGACGGCGTGGTTGAGCCCGATCGTGAAGATATCCTCCCAATTGGGCAGGTTGGCATAGGTCTTTTCGTGTTTGACGTAGGGCCCGTATTGGCCAAGGGCGGCGGTGATCGGTTGCCCGGTATCGGGGTGCAGGCCCACCTCGCGCGGCAGCGACAGCAGCTTCAGCGCCAGCGCCAATTCGAGCACCGATGGATCGAGCCCTTTGGGGATGCCGGCGCGCTTTGGTTTTTCCTCTTTCGACGCGGCCTCCCCCAGCTGCAGGTAGGCCCCGAAGCGACCGGACTTGACGACGACATCGAGCCCGGATTCGGGGTCCTGCCCGAGCACCCGTCCGTCCAGCGCTGCGGTCTCCGATTGTTCGCCGTCGGCATCGGAGAATTGACGCGTGAAGCGGCATTCGGGGTAATTCGAGCAGCCGATAAAGGCGCCGAACTTACTGGAAATCTTCATCGATAGCCGGCCGCCGCCGCATTTGGGGCAAAGCCGCGGATCCTTGCCGTCCTCACGGTCAGGAAAGATGTGGGGCCCCAGGATTTCATTCAGCGCGTCGAGCACTTCACCGACGCGCAAGTCCTTGATCTCGTTCACCGCGTTCATGAAGTCGCGCCAGAACTCGCGCAATACTTGCTTCCACTCGAGCTTGTCGTCCGAGATCAGATCGAGCTTATGTTCCAGCTCCGCGGTGAAATCGTACTCGACGTATCGTTCGAAGTAGCTTGCCAGGAAGGCGGTGACCAGGCGTCCCTTGTCCTCTGGAATCAGCTGTTTGCGCTCGCTTCGGACGTAGTCGCGCTCCTGCAGCACGGCCAGCGTCGAGGCATAGGTCGACGGTCGACCGATCCCCAACTCCTCCATCTTTTTGACCAGGCTGGCCTCGGTGTAACGCGGCGGCGGCTGGGTGAAATGCTGATCGGCATCGATTTGGCGATCTTTGAGGTGATCGCCGTTGGCCAGGGGCGGCAGGCCTCGGGATTGCTCTTCGTCGGCCGTATCGTCTTTTCCTTTCTCGATCACCCGCAGGCGGGCATCGCGGCCTTCCTCGTAAAGCTTCATAAATCCGTCGAACGTGACGACTGAGCCGGTCGCGCGCAGGCCGTAGCTTTTGCCGTCGCGGCCACTGACACCGATCTCCGCGCTGGTCTGCTCCAGCTCCGCCGACGCCATCTGGCTCGCCACCGCGCGATTCCAGATCAGCTCGTAGAGCCGTGCCTGGTCCCGATCCAGATACTGTGCGATGTCCCTTGGAAGGCGCGAGACATCGGACGGTCTGATCGCCTCGTGCGCCTCTTGCGCGTTCTTGGCCTTGGCCTTGTACTCGCGGATGAACGGCGCAACGTAACGCTTGCCGTAGGTTGCCGCGACGTTGGCGCGAATGGCCGAGATCGCTTCGGGGATGATGGTGACGCCGTCGGTCCGCATGTAGGTGATCAAGCCGACGGTCTCACCGCCGATATCGAGGCCTTCGTACAGCCGCTGCGCGATCTGCATGGTTTGCTTGGCGGAAAACCCGAGCTTGCGGGAGGCATCCATCTGCAAGGTCGATGTCGAGAACGGCGGCGCCGGGTTGCGCTTGACCGCCCTTTTATCCACCGACCTGACTTGGAAGGCGTTGTTTTCGATCGCCGCCTTGATCGCCAAGGCGCTGGCCTCGGTCTTGATGTCGAGCCGCTTGAGCGTTTGGCCGTCGATATGGGTCAGTCGCGCAAGCACATCTTCGCCGCTGGCCGTGGCCAATTGCGCCTCGATGGTCCAGTACTCTTCAGTCTTGAACGCCTCAATTTCCGCTTCGCGATCGCAGATCAGTCTGAGCGCCACCGATTGCACGCGGCCAGCGGAGCGCGCACCGGGCAATTTGCGCCACAGCACCGGTGAGAGCGTAAACCCAACCAGATAATCAAGCGCGCGCCGAGCTAGGTAGGCCGACACCAGCGGCGAATCGATCTCCCGCGGTTGCTGCATGGCCTGCAAAACCGCCTGCTTGGTCACGGCGTTGAAGGCGACCCGCTCGACGGGTGTGCCTTTTTTCAACACCTTACGTTTTTCAAGCAAACGCAGGATGTGCCACGAGATAGCCTCGCCTTCACGGTCGGGGTCGGTCGCCAGGATCAGCTTATCCGCCGATCTGACCGCATCTGCGATTTCACGAATCACCTTCGCCGCCTTGCTATCTTCCTCCCACTTCATTGCAAAGTCATTCTCAGGTTCGACCGAGCCGTCCTTGGACGGCAGGTCGCTGACATGACCGAAGGAGGCAAGCACCTTGAAGCTTGAGCCCAGGTACTTGTTGATAGCCTTGGCTTTGGCAGCAGATTCGACAATCACAACGTTCATACAATGTCGCTCGATCGACTGGAGGACGTTATACGGAGATGGAAGATGTCCCGTCGTTGCCCGTTCCCTCGCTCTAACCGGGCAATCGAGCAGGAACATGGGTGATCAGACACGGGCTGTCAAACCTGCTTAGCTCTTGCGTAAAAATCATCTTGACTCGGAGAAATTCAACCATACATCATAATTGTTGATAACATTGAACTTGTAGGTTGCATTTTGGCTTCCGCTTATTGCGTCGTTAGGATTCGTGCCATGGTTTTAGATGACAACGAAGGACCGACTAAGGGTCGAGATGGCTGGCAGGGGTCGACCTCCGCGTGTACGCAGCGGGAGATCGCCGATTACATCAGGGCTCAGATCAAAGAGTTGGTAAAGATGGCCGTGCAGGCTGAGCTTTTTGATCTTGCCGTCACGCTGCTACCGGCTTGTGAGCAGGGACGAATTGAGATGACCCGGCTATCGGGTGGCTCGGGCGATGGAGACAAACACTGACGGCGGGCTTGCCGGGCAGGCTTACGCGTGTGTCCCCGCCACTGCCGGCGGCAACCTCGGCACAGAACGCAAGCCAATCTCGCTTCCGGGCGCGATCGACATGCACCGGTGCAATCGGCGCTGCGAAGTGTGCCCTGAACCTTAGTCGATGCGCTTGCTTCTCGTCTGAGCCGGAATGCGCTGCCTCTCCTACTCTCGCTATGTTACGCCAGCGCTATGTTACCCCAGCGCCATGTTACGGCAGACCATCGCACCTAAAATGGGAACCGCAAATCCGGTTGCCATTTATGGTGCGATGATCGCTCTTTAAAGGGGAGAGCAGCTTTCGGCGTTGCACGGGGATCGTTGCGATGCCGATGAAAAACAGGTTGCTCCGGCGCGTTTCAGTGTGAGCTTGAACCATCTCGCTCCAGCCCGGCCCACCCATGGCATGGGGGCCGGCAAGGCTAATCGGTCCAAGGCGCAAAGATGATCGCTCTTAAAGTGGTGAGCAACTTTCTGCCTATAATCGGGATCGTTCCGATTCCGATTAAAGGCAGGTTGCTCTAGCGGTTGGGCTTAAGCGACACCAATTGGCGACCATGCAGCTCCAGCCTGCCGGCCAGCGCCAGTTCCATCACCGCCACCTGTACGGCACGAACCGGCAGATCCGTCGCGCGTGCGAGATCGTTGATGCTGATCGGGACGGGCCCGAGTGCGCGCTCGATCAGTGCTACCGCGTCGTCCACGCTTGAGGACTCGACCTGATCGTTGAGTGGATCGTCGTCGTCGTCGGCTTGGGTCGGCGGCGTTCCCGCGAAGTCTCGATCGATCGGTTGTTGGCCTTGCCCCTCCAGCGGCGTGGTCAGTTGCGGATCGATCGGCTGCGGATCGATCGGCGACATGGCTGGAGGTAGTACATCCGTTGGTGGCAAGGCTGCCAGGATGTCGTCGCCGGAGGTCACCATGGTCGCGCCGTCCTTGATCAGTTGGTTGGTGCCTTCCGCGCGCGGATCCAGCGGATTGCCTGGCGCTGCAAACACTTCTCTGCCGCAGTCATTGGCCAAGCGCGCGGTCAATAAAGCGCCAGAACGGCGCGCCGCCTCCACCACCACGACGCCGCTTGACACACCGGCGATGATCCGATTGCGTCGCGGGAAGTCGCGCGCTCGCGCTTCGTATCCGAGTGGCTGTTCACTGATCAAACAGCCCTGTTCGCCAATCGCGCGTTGCAGCGTGCGATGCTCCGGCGGATACACTCTGTCGATGCCGCCGGCCAGCACCGCCACGGTTCCTGTCTCCAAAGCCGCACGGTGGGCTGCGGCATCTATGCCGCGGGCCAGACCTGAGGCGATGACGAGGCCGGCGAGCCCCAACTGCCTGGCGAACTGCCGCGCCACCGTTTGTCCGGCTGCGGAGCAGTTGCGGGCGCCGACGATGGCGAGCGTCCGTTGGCCCAGCAGTTCGGTCCGGCCCTGCGCATAAAGCAGTGGGGGTGCACCGTCTAGGAACGCCAGTTGGGCCGGGTAGCTCGGTTCGATCGTGAACAAAAGCTGGACGTTGAGGCGGCCGGCAGCCTCGATCTCGCGCAGCGCGAAGGCGGCGGAGCAGATCTGGATCGGCTGCCGCCGGCCGCGCCGGCGGGTGACCTCGGGCAACGCCGCCAGGGCTTGGGTCGCGCCGCCATAGTGATTGATCAATGCACGAAAGGTCGCGGGGCCGACATTCTCGGTCCTGATCAAACGCAAGCAGGCCAGGCGTTGGGCATCATCGAGAGGGGCGACGGGGAGTGGCGGCGCACAAAACAGATCAATGGGCTTACGCGTTGGCACCAATCTTGGGCTCCTGCCCCTTGATCAGCCTCGTGATGTTGGCAGCATGCTTATAGAGGATCAGCGTGGTCATCAGCAATACAGCCGTCAGTACGGTAATCGTCGGATCGCGCCAAACGATGTAGCCGACAACGGCGACCAGTGCGGCGATGGCCGAAAGCGAGGAGATTCGGGTGGCCAGCGCGACGATGAGCCAGACCAGAACAAACACGACCGCAGCCGGCCAATGCGCCGCCAACAGCCCGCCAATGTAGGTGGCGACCCCTTTGCCCCCCTTAAAGCCCAGCCAAACCGGGTAGATGTGACCGCACAGCGCTCCCATGGCCGCGGCCCACGGCAAGCTCTGGGTCAGCGCCAAGCGGTTGAGCCCCGGCGGCACCCCCGCGATCAGGGTCGGGACCAGCCAGACCACGACACCCACCGCCGCGGTTGCCTTGAGCAGGTCGAGCACCAACGTCGCCACCGCCAAGCCCTTGCGTCCGGTGCGCAAAACGTTGGTGGCACCGATATTGCCTGAGCCGATCGCGCGGATGTCACCGGCGCCGGCCAGCCGGGCAAGCAGCCAGCCGAACGGGATCGAGCCCAGCACATAGCCAACCAGAAAGGCGGCCAGCAGTGGCAACGTGAGCGAGCCCATGGGTTGGTTGTCCTCCCCAGCCCCAAAAACCCGGCAACCCCCCGCCCTCATCAGCCCAGCCGTCGAGCGACGGATCAACCGTATCGATAGACAGTTCGACCGGCAACCATCGTATGCAGTACCCGCCCGTTGAGGGTGTCTTCATCGAACGGTGAGTTCTTGGAGCGCGCCTTCAACGTATCGCGATCGACCACCCAATGTTGGTTGATGTCGACCAGCGCCAGATCGGCCGGAGCGCCCACCGTCAGGCGACCCGCCCTCAGTCCCAAAAGCTCGGCGGGATTGAGGGTCATCGGGCGCAACAGGCTGGGCAGGTCAATGCCGGCCGAGTGGTGCAGGCGCAGCGCGGTTGCCAACAGCGTTTCCAATCCGATCGCTCCGTCGGCGGCATCGGCAAACGGCTGGCGTTTGACGTCGGCGCCTTGCGGATCATGGCTGGAGACGACGACGTCGATCTCGCCTGCGGCAAGGGCTGCCACCAACGCCGCGCGGTCTTCTTCCGCCCGCAGCGGTGGGCGCACCTTGAAGAAGGTTCGATAAGATCCGATGTCGGTCTCGTTGAGAGTAAGATGGTTGATCGACACACCGAAGGTCACGGGCAGACCGCGCGCCTTGGCGGCACGCATGACCTGGAGGCTTTCGGCACAGCTCAACGTGGCCGCGTGATAGCGTCCGCCGGTCGTCTCGACCAACCGCAGATCACGCTCGAGCATGATCACTTCAGCCAGTTTATGCACGCCCGGCAGGCCAAGCAGCGCCGAGGTGGCACCGGCGTTCATCGCCCCTCCCTCGGCCAGGTAAGGGTCTTCGGTGTAATGGACGATAAGTGCACCAAAATCCCGTGCGTAGAGCAAGGCGTTACGCATCACCTTGGTGTCGACGACACTGCTCTTTCCGTTCGAGAAGCCGATCGCACCGGCCCGTTTCAATAACCCGATCTCGCTCATTTCCCTGCCGGCCAGACCTTTGGTCATCGCGGCAAAGGCGTGCACGTTGACCACGCAATTGTCGCGCGCGCGCCGTTGTATGAAGTCGACCAAGGCAACTTGGTCGATCACCGGATCGGTGTCGGGCATTACCACGATCGAGGTGACGCCTCCCGCGGCGGCGGCCTCCCCTGCCGTGCGCAGCGTCTCACGATGCTCGGCGCCAGGCTCGCCCGTGAATACCTGCATATCGATCAGACCGGGGCACAGCACATGCCCGCGACAATCGACGACCTCCGCACCGTCCGGCGCGTTGCGCCGTAGATGCGGCCCCAGATCGACGATCTGGCCGTCATTGACCAGCAGGCCACCTGGCTCGTCACGATCGCTGGCAGGGTCGATCAGTCGGGCGTTGATGAAGACGGTCGGGCTGGCGGGGCGCGCGGGGTGAGCTCGCATGGTCGGTGTCACCGGCTGGGCAGCTGGCTGGCGAGGGCTTGCAGCACGGCCATCCGTGCCGCAACACCCATCTCGACCTGCTCGTGAATGACACTGTGCGGGCCGTCGGCGACCGTCGAGGCAATCTCGACGCCCCGATTCATCGGCCCTGGATGCATCACCAGCGCGTCGGGCTTGGCGCAGGATAGCTTTTCCTCATCGAGGCCGAAGAAGTGGTAGTACTCGCGCATCGATGGCACCAGCGATCCCTGCATGCGCTCGCGCTGCATCCTTAGCATCATCACCACATCGGCGCCGTGCAGGCCTTCAGCCATGTTGCAAAACACCTCCGCCTCGAACCGAGCTGCCCGTGGCGGCAGCAGCGTGGCCGGCGCGATCAACCGGACTTTCGCGCCGAGCGTGGTCAGGACATCGATATTCGAGCGCGCCACCCGACTATGGGCAATGTCGCCGCAAATGGCGACGATGAGACCGTTAAGCTGACGTTTGGCGCGCCGGATCGTCAACGCGTCAAGCAGGGCTTGGGTGGGATGCTGATGGGCGCCGTCACCGGCGTTGATGACGGAGCAGCTGATTTTCTGCGCGAGCAGCTCGGCAGCGCCGGCGGCATGGTGACGCACGACGATGATATCCGGGCGCATCGCGTTCAGCGTCTGCGCGGTATCGAGCAGGGTCTCGCCCTTCGACATCGAAGACGTCGAAACGTTCATGTTCATGACGTCGGCGCCAAGCCGCTTACCGGCCAATTCGAACGATGCTTGGGTGCGAGTCGAGGACTCGAAGAACAAATTGATAAGCGTACGGCCGCGCAGCGCAGACACCGTGCCGAGCGGCTTGCGATTGGCAGCGGCAGCTTCGTCTGCCAGATCCAAAAGATAGGTGATCTGGGCCGCGGTCAGCGCCTTGCAGGTCAGCAAGTGCTTGTGTGGAAATATGGTCACGGCTTGACTGGCGACGAGCTTCATCCCGAACCGTGCTATATTGGGCGTCTTCAAGTTGCGCAAGCGTCGTGCCGCCCTCACGCACAGCTTAACGCCGGACCGGGGCCTCTCCGTGGCGCAGAACCGGTCGGTCCAAAGCCCCGATGACCGGCTCGCGGTCGTCGCGGTTACGCGCCAGCGACTGCTCCAATGGTAATTTTTTCAAACGGTTAAAGCGGGGTGCGGCGGGCTTGGCCCCGGCGTGAGCGACGGCAGGGTTGACGGGATTTGATGCGTGACGTTGGTTGATCCAGGTCCCAGATCGCCAGGTCCCAGATCGCCGGGCGCGAGGCATGGATCAGCTGGCTATCAGGCGTTTGGCATGGGTGCGCACGGCGCTCGTGATCTTTCGCGGCGGGCGGATATCACGCAGAATTGCCCGTCAAGGACCGCCACAAAGTCCAACAGGTGCCGTAAATTTCAGCGAAGCTCTCGACGAGTCGTCGGGCGAGGCGCAGAATAGCGATGAATCGATTAGAAGTTGTAATCGAGAGTGGGAGATGTCGCGCATGAGCACGCGCTCGCTGATGGGACGCCGCGATCCTGAGCGTTTCGGGGCGCGTTTGGAAGCCGGGCCGGAGATCGAGGCGATCGCCCGCCGATTTCCATTGGATTCGCGGCGCGAAGTTCGCCGGCTGCTGCGGATGTCGGATCGTGTGGTTGATCTGGCTACGAGCTTCCCGGGCGCGCTGCACGCGATCGCTTGCTCGCCGCTGCCGCCCGATCGCCGCGCCGCCGCGCTGGAGCTGGTGTTGGCCGGCGCCCAGCTCAAACAGATTGCGCAGAAGCTTGAGCTGCCCATGTGGCTCAGGCGATTGCCAGCGGAGGCGTTTTGCGGGCCGATCCCGCCGCTGCCCCAGTCCGAGCCGTTTGCCCGTCGCGTGGTCAATTGTCTGCCGGCGACACGCGCGGAGAGCGCACTCTGGCTGAAGTCGCTAGCCTTCGCGGCCCAAGCCGCCCACGAGGACTTCGCCATCTGGCTGGCCCATCAGGCCTTTTCGATGAGCGAAGGCGATCCGCGACGGATGTTCCCGGTGCTGGCCGCCTATGCTTGGTTTTCCGGCCAACCCTATAAGCCCGCGCACGGCCTGATGATCGTGCCCTGGCGTCCAGAGATCAGCTTTGAAACCGCGTTGTGTGCGTCCAAGAGTTGGCTCAACCGCATTCGCCTCAAGCTGCAGCTGCGCGAAGGCGTGATCGAGGATCCATGGTTGGCGCCCGGCGAAGCCATGGGGCTGATGTTCGAGCCCCTGTTGTCGTGCGATGACCTGCTCGAGGAAGCTCAGGCCATGCACAACTGCGCCGATCAATATTCCGACCGCATTGCGCGCGACTGCTGCCGGCTATGGAGCGTGCGCCGCCGCAACGGACAGCGGTTGGCGACCATGGAGGTTGGCCAGCATCCCCGCGAGCCTGGCGTCCTCGATATCATTCAACTCAAGTCTCGCCACAATCTTCCGGCACCGTTGGAGGTGTGGCAGGCTTCGCATGCTTGGATGGCCGCTCAGAACGGCCTGCGTCGACCGCCGCCGATGGTGCAGCCATCGCGACCATTGGACGCCGAGGCTTGGAGTGCGCTGATGTACCCCTACCGCAAGGCCAAAGCCGGTGCGTCGTGGCTGCCGGAGCCGCTGACGCTGTCTGCACTTGCCACGTTGGACGCCGACATGGCCGACTTGGCACGTAGGGCCGGGATCTCCAGTTGGCTTTTCACTTAGAATGCGGGCCGCGTCGCGAGACGGGCTTGGACACGGACCGCCAACTCGGCTAGCTATGCCGTATACGGCGTAAGGCTTGCGCTGCAAGCGGGCTTTGCCGGTTCGTGAGCCACCGGGAGCGAGCATGCAAGACCAGCTGCCGAATTCCGGCCGCGATCCCGCCGCGATCGTCGATCCGGTGCGCGCTGGCCGGCCACCACGCAGCGTTCGTCACCGCGTCTACGAGGTGATGGACGGCATCCGCGATCACGATCGCCTGGCTGAAGCCTTCGAGCGCGTGATGGTCGCGTTGATCCTGCTCAACGTCTGCGCCTTCCTCGCCGAGACCGTACCGTCGATCGAGCGGGCCTATGGCGATTGGCTCGCTGTCTTCGAGTTGGTCTCGGTGATGATCTTTTCGACCGAATATGTGCTGCGATTGTGGACCGCGGTCGAGGTGCCATTCTTGGCCCGCTTGTCCCCCACCCAGGCCCGGCTCCGGCGAGCGCTGCAACCCTACATGATCATCGATCTGTTGGCGGTGCTGCCGTTCTACCTGCAATGGTTGATCGGATTGGACCTCCGTTTCGTGCGGGTTTTGCGGCTGCTCCGGTTCTTGAAGCTGTCGCGCTATTCGCCGGCGATGCACACGCTGGTGCGTGTGCTGCGCAACGAGCACCGGGCGCTGATCGCTGCTGGTTACCTGTTGTCGGCAGCCGTATTGTTCGCCGCTGCCGGCATCCACCTGTTGGAGGGGGCGGCTCAACCGGACAAATTCGGCAGCGTGCCAGAAAGCGCGTGGTGGGCGATCGCGACGCTGACCACCGTCGGCTACGGCGACGTCAGTCCGATCACGCCGTGGGGTAAGGTATTCGGTTCGTTTGTCATGGTGAGCGGGTTATGCATTCTGGCCCTGCCCGTCGCGATCATCTCGGCCGGCTTCGCGCAGGAGGTCGGGCGTCGTGATTTCGTGATCAACTGGTCGCTGATGTCGCGGGTGCCCTTGCTGGCCCAGCTCGATGCGACGCAGGTGGCAACGATCATGCCGCTGTTTCATGCCCATAATCTGCCTCCCCATTTCGAGGTGATCGAGAAGGGTGGGCAGGGCACGGCCATCTATTTCATCGCCTCGGGTCAAGTCGAGATGGTGGCGGACAATCTCACCCGCCGCTATGTCACCGGAGACGTTTTCGGACTGGTGGCGATGCTGGAGCAGGACGTCGGTCACGGCTCGTTTAGGACGGTGGGCCGTTGTCGACTGCTCAAACTTTACCGGGAGGATTTTCGCCGGTTAGAGGAGGCCAATCCGGGCCTGGCCAAGCAATTGCGATCGATCGCTCGCCAGCGGGTGGAGGAACGCCGCGGAGCGGACCAGGTGTCGGCGACGGCGCAGGCCTAGATCATCGCGCCTTAAATCGGAACCGCAAAGCCGGTTCCGATTTAAGACGCGAAGATGATCGCTCTTAAAGTGGTGAGCAACTTTCTGCCTTTGATCGGGATCGTTCCGATTCCGATCAAAGGCAGGTTGCTCTAGCCGCGCTACGATAGCGTTTCAGCATGAGCTGGAACCATCCCGCTTCCCCGCCGTCGGATGGCGAGCGGGTCGGCAAGGCAATTCCGCCTTGGCGGCAACGATGTCAGGCGCGTTTCCGTCGATTGGCCGCTCTAGCCGGGGGCGCGGTGGGCGCAGGGATCGGTGGTCACCAGGTCAGTCGTCGACGGCCGGCCCACGATCGGTCGATGGCGGGAGCTGCGCCATTTGACTTGATCGGCACCGCCACCTATAAGCTGCAGCCTCTGACATCACTTATCGACGCGACCGAGCGGCGGGCGGCGCCCTTCGGTTGTCCAGGCCATCCCCTGGACCGAGCGACGCCTTGGTAGCGGCGGTATCGTTGCGCGATGAGCGCATAGGAGAAGCGACGCGTGAAACGCACTTATCAACCGAGCCGCTTGGTTCGCAAGCGGCGTCATGGCTTTCGCGCCCGGATGAGCACCAAGGGCGGGCTCAGGATATTGGCGCGCCGCCGGGCCAAGGGCCGTAAACGGTTGTCGGCCTAACGGTGGCACGCTGACCTGGTAGGACAGCGCCGCTATCGATGGTCTGCGGCAACCGCCAGTCGCGCGACCACGCTTCGTGCGCGTTCCATTGGTTGAGCCCATTTCGTTGATCCATGCCGATCGTGACGCTGAAACGCCGGGCCGAATTCTTGCGTGTTCGTGGCGGAAGGCGATGGACGACGCCGGGGTTCCTGATCGAGGCACGGGCGAGAGGCGATCCGCCAAAGCCACTGTTCGAGCCCGCACACGGTCGAGCACCCGGATATGTTAACATGCTTAAGCCTCGTTTTGGCTTCACCGTCTCGAAAAAGCTCGGCAACGCCGTCGTCAGAAATCGCATCAAGCGACGCTTGCGTGCGGTGGTATCCGAGTTGGCCGAGATCTTTGCCGAGCCATCGTTCGACTATGTGATCGTGGCCCGCCGTGCGGCGTTCAATCGGCCGTTTGCTGAGCTTCGGACGGATATGGAAATAGCGTTCAAGCGGCTGCAAAGCGCGGCGGAGAAGCGCTCACGTGCCGGCAAATCCGGTGCGGCGGCGAAGTCGCCACGCTAGAGCAACCTGCCTTTGATCGGAATCGGAACGATCCCGATCAAAGGCAGGTTGCTCTACACCTTAAGGCGCGATGATCTAGGTCAACGCCGCCTGCGGCGGAACGCCTTGCCGGCCTCTTTCCACCCAAGTGCACGATGCTGCGGGTGGCCAGGTGGGGGAGCGGGATGGTTCCAGCCAACACTGAATCGGTCCCACCCTCTCAAGGTCGTGACCAGTTGCCCTTTGTACCGATCGCAAAAGCCGGTTAAAAGCTGCGTCGAGTCGAACAACATCCACTCGTGCAGGTTCGCTCGGAGGGTTACCCGAGCACCGACGACGGCGGAGCCCACGCGCCAATGTTTAGTCAGCAACCCGACCAGAAAAATCTCCTGCTTGCAATTGCCCTGTCCATTGGCGTGCTGTTGGCCTGGCAATATTTTTATGCCGGGCCCAAGCTGAAGAAGGAGCAGGAGCGGCAGCGGCAACTGAAGGAGGCGCCAGGAACGCAACAACCGAGCGCGCCAGGTGCTGCAAACGTGCCGACGCCGAAGGCCTCCGATAGCGGCGTTGTGCCGCGCTCGGCCGCAAAACCGCAAGCGCCCGCGGTAGCGGTCACGCGCTCGGCGGCGTTGCGGTCATCGCCGCGGGTTGCCATTGAAAACGAGGCTCTCGGCGGTTCGATCGCCCTCAAGGGCGCAAGGATCGACGATCTCAAATTGCTCAAATACCGCGAGACGGTCGACCCTGAAAGTCCGAACGTGACGCTGTTCTCGCCGTCCGGATCGCCCAAGCCCTACTACGCCGAACAAGGTTGGGTGACCGCCAATCCGGACAAGTTTCCCACCCCCGGCAGTCAGACCTTATGGACGCAGGAGTCCAACGGACCACTGACGCCCTCGCGGCCGGTCGTACTAAAATGGAATAATGGCAAGGGGTTGGTGTTCCGGCGCACGATCCAGGTCGATGAGAACTATCTGTTCAACATCTCCGATCAGGTGGAGAACAACACGGGCGCGGAAGTTACCCTGTTCCCCTACGCGTTGATCGCGCGCCATGGCACGCCGAAGGTCTCGGGCATCTACATCTTGCACGAGGGCTTGATCGGGATCGTTGGCGACTCCGGCCTGATGGAAATCTCCTACTCCGAGCTGACCGGCGAAATCGACGAAAACACCGAACGGGATCCAAGCAAGGTCCAGGCGATCCGCAAATTCGATGGGGCGACCACCGGCTGGCTGGGTATCACCGACAAGTATTGGGCCGCCGCCCTGATCCCCAAGCAGACGATCGCGTATGACGCCCGGCTGTGGGCATGGCGCGATGCGGGGAAGAACTTTTTCCAGGTCGATTTCCGTCAACCGGGGGTGACAATCGCACCGGGGTCCAAGGGGCAAGTCAGCTCGCAACTGTTTGCCGGGGCCAAGGACGTCAATGTGATCGACGGCTATGCGGAAAAGTTCAACATCAAACAGTTCGGATATCTGATCGATTGGGGCACCTTCTGGTACATCACCAAGCCGTTGTTCTACCTGCTCGATTGGATCAACAAGATCGTCGGCAACTTCGGTGTCGCGATTCTGATCGCTACCGTGCTGGTCAAGCTCGTGTTCTTCCCGCTGGCCAACAAGTCCTACGAGTCGATGGCGCGCATGAAGAAATTGCAGCCGGAGATGGAGCGTATCCGCGACCGCTTCAAGGACGATAAGGCGCGACAGCAGCAGGAGTTGATGGCGCTCTACAAGAAGGAAAAAATCAATCCGTTGGCCGGTTGCTTGCCGATTTTGGTGCAGATTCCGGTCTTCTTCGCTCTTTATAAGGTGCTGTTCGTTTCTCTTGAAATGCGCCACGCGCCGTTCTTCGGCTGGATCAAGGATCTGTCCGCGCCCGACCCGACCTCGGTGTTCAACCTATTCGGGCTGTTGCCCGTCCCGCCCATCGACATGATGATTTTGGGCTACACCATCGGTGCCTGGGCGGTGGTAATGGGGCTGACCATGTGGCTGCAGATGCAGCTCAATCCGCAGCAGCCGGATCCGACCCAACAGATGATCTTCAACTGGATGCCAGTGATGTTCACCTTCCTGTTGGGCGGCTTTGCATCCGGGCTGGTCATCTATTGGGCTTGGAGCAATATGCTGTCGATCGCTCAGCAATGGCTGATCATGAAGCGCAACGGCGTCGAGATTGCTCTGGTTGACAACTTAAAGCGAACGTTCAGCGCGGTCATGGGCTTGTTTGGCCGCCGAAACCCCAGCTGATCGGGTGGCGGATGGCATGGCGGGACGCGCGGCATTCGCAGGCGAGGCCCTCGCCGCCGGCGAGCGGCTGTTCGCTCAAGCTTGGGGTTTCGTGCGCAGTGCCCCAAGTTTAGCGACTTTACCGGCAGCCGACCGTCCGGAAATCGCTTTTGCGGGCCGATCAAATGTCGGAAAGTCAAGCCTGATCAATGCACTGACGCGCCGCCGCGGCTTGGCTCGTACCTCGAATACCCCGGGCCGTACGCAACAGCTCAACTTCTTTGCCGCGCCGTACGTCTCAGCCTACATCATCGACATGCCGGGTTATGGTTATGCGCGCGCGCCTAAGGCCAAGGTCGAAGCGTGGACCGAGCTCGTGCGCGATTATCTGCGCGGCCGTCCCACCTTGAAGCGGGTGTTCGTGTTGGTCGACGCCCGCCGCGGCTTGATGGCCGAGGATGGCCTCATTCTGAGCCTTCTGGACAACGCGGCCGTCTCCTATCAGGTGGTGTTGACCAAGGCAGACAAACTCAACGAATTCGCGCTCGCGGCCGTGATCGATCGTACGCTGGACGATCTCGCGAAGCATCCAGCGGCGCATCCGCACATCCATGTCACCTCTGCTGCACTGGGTGACGGGTTGGACCAGCTGCGGGCCGAGATTGGCCGGGTGCTGCAGCCTGCTGAGCCATAAGCCAGATCAATTCCGCCCTCGGCCAAGCGCCGTGCCGACCCGCTCGCCCGCCCATCCACACAAGCTCGCCATCGGGCAGGCCCGGCGGGGGAGCGGGCTGGTTCCAGCTCAAACTGACACGCGCTAGATCATCGCGCCTTAAATCGGAACCGCAAAGCCGGTTCCGATTTAAGGCAGGTTGCTCTAGGGCGGTTCGGACCTCGAAAACCGACGGACTCGCTGCGCATCCCGATGTGCGGCGTCGGCATCGCCGTTAAACTTTATCGATGGTCCACTGAAGCGCCGTGCCCAAAGCCGGCAACGCGCCGATCGCGAGCGCTATCCCACCCCCGACCGCGGCCGCGATCAGCCACCCGAGCAGCCGCATGGCAAACCGTCTGACGTCTGCGCGCACGTCAATCCTCACCGACTGGTCGGGGAAGGCGGTTTCCAGCATCATGCCGTCGGGACTGAGCGTGCGCATCGAACAGGACAGAACCACGTTGGCCTGGCCGCGATGCTTCGGCGTGACCGTCCACCGCCAACGGACTGCGTCGTCGTTGCGCGCCGGCGCGCGCGGATCGAAGAACTGGGTTTCCGGCGCAGCGGTCTCAATGGTCAGTGCTGCCGATCGACATTTGAGCCGCATCGTGAGCGCGCGCGGCATCTCTGGGGGCAGGTTGGTGGCGCTCGCCGCCGCCGCCCCAAAGCCGGACGCTAACACCATCGTGCGTGGCAGCCTGACCTCCAGCAGCTTGGCCTTGTTGGTTCGCATGCGGCGAGGAAAGCTGTCGACCAGCCGCGCCGTGTCGAAGCTCACAATCAAATTTGAGGCTGGCGGCATAATGGGCTGGCGCGCCGAGGGGTCCGGTGTCGGCGCTGGTTGTCGAGGCGGTTGCGGCTCGGGCTGTGGGCGTCGGGCGTGGGCTTTGTTGACGCCCGTCCAGGGCGGTGCACTGGCGGGCGGGCTCGGCGGCTGGTGCCGGCCGTAGGGGTCGACGGTTTGCGGCGTCAAGGACATCGCTGGCGGTTCGGCTAGCGGCGGCATCGGCGGTGGCATGCGCGCAGGGCCTGGCGGGTTGGGGGGCGCCATATTCGGTGCTGGCGTCCAGGTCCCCGCCGGCGGTTCTGGCTCCGGCTGCGACGGGTTCGTGGCGAGGGAAGGTGGGGGCGGAGTCGTCGGCATCGGTGGTGCGGCCCGTGCCGGCAGCGGCGGCGGAAAGTTAGCGTCGTCAGCGGCCGGAGGGTCGGTGGCGCGCCACCCAGCTAGAGCCGGCGACCGATCGGTTGGCAAGGTCTGCGCGACGGGCGCCGGCACCGGATCGCTGGCGGGCAAAGGCGGTTGCGTGGCCGCCGGCGCGTGCAACGGTTCTGGTGGAGGCGGCTCGGCCGCTGCAGCCGAAGCGTCCGAGGCTGCAGCCTCCGGCCGGTTGGCGCGCTTCTCCTCGACCCTGCGTCGCGCAGCGGCTAGCGGATCGTTGGCCGGCGTGTTGGGGGTGAAGCTGCGCGGTGGCACCGCCCCGCTAGGGGCGGGCTGTGCGCCGGTGGGCTGCGCTGCGGCCACAATGCCGGGGCGAAGCTCGGCATTGGCGTGCGCAGGCGTCACGGCGGCCGGGGGGCTCGCAGGGGCACGGTTGCCGTAGGAGCGCTGCAAAGCGCGCACGGTTTCCTGGAAGGTGAGCCCATGGGCCTTCAAAATCTCGGCCGCTTCGCTGCTGCCTTCCCCGACGATCGCGGCCAGGACGATCGCTCCATTGACCTCGCCACGCCGACTTTGACGGGCCGCGGCGACGGCATATTCCAGAATGCGCACCAAGCCCGGATGGGCAACAGGCATCATCTGCTCGCCGGCGGGAAAGCGGTCGAGGTGCTGGCCAAGCGCTGTGTTCAGTTTGAGCAGATCGATGGTACAGGCGAGCAGAACGGCCGCGGCATCCGGATCTTCAATCAGCGCCAGCAGCAGATGTTCCAGCCGTACCTCTTGGTGACCGCGCGCGCGCGCCAAATCGTTTGCCCGCGTCAACGAGGCGGCCAGCGCTCGCGACTTTGGCACCCAGCTTAGCGCGTCCGCGAACGGCTGCGTCATTCACGTCTCCCCGGCCGCCTCAGCGGTGCGCCCGCTTTCCCAACCACCCGTCAAGCGATCGGTCGATGATCTTTGTGATGGTGCTCCCCGTCGGTATTTATCGCATCTGTGCATGGTTTGCAGCTATCGCCGGGTCGTTGCCGACAGGGAAACACTTTGTGGCAAGTTGTCCTGTGACTATAAACAAGTTCGATGAGAGCCCGAGCTGCACGACGGCCAGCTATGGGCTGGCTGTGATCACCCATCAGTCGGACGGAGCTCATGTCGTGCATCGCGTACCTGACTGACCTGCGGGCTCATGTCAAACGGTGCAGCAAAGCTAAACGGTGAGGACGTCCGCTGGTGGGTCAAACGAGATCCACGTCGTCGAGTGAGAGAGGATGGCCGCGAAAATGGGCGCAACCAAGGACGTCAATCAGTCCGGGAGGGACGGGGACGAGGCTCTGGAAGCGATCTCGGCCCACAACCAAGCCCGAATCTTGGCACAGGCCGTCAAGCACTTGATCGAGTACGACGAAGAGACGGTCGTTATCAAATTCGGCGGTAACGCGATGGGCGATGCGGCCCTGGCTGATGCGTTTGCCCAGGACCTCGTCTATCTGAAGTTGTCGGGCGTTAATCCGATTGTGGTGCATGGCGGCGGACCGCAGATCGGGACCATGCTGAAAAAGCTGCAGATCAGCTCCGAATTTGTGCAGGGGCTGAGGGTCACCGACAAATCGACGATCGACGTGGTGGAGATGGTGCTGGCGGGCGCCATCAACAAAGAGATTGTGTCGGCCATCAATCGGCAAGGTGGCAAGGCGGTCGGCATCTCCGGCAAGGACGCCAATTTGATGATCGCCAAAAAGATCACGCATTTGCCCGACCCGGAATCTAACCTGATGAAGGCGGTCGATCTCGGCTATGTCGGCGATCCGGAGGAGGTGAACCCTTACATCGTGGAGGTGATCTCCAAATCGGATTTGATACCGGTGATCGCGCCAATCGCGCTCGGCCGCAACGGGCAGACGCTCAATGTCAACGCCGACACGTTCGCCAGCGCATTGGCCGTGAAAATGCGGGCCAAGCGCCTGCTGCTGCTCACCGACGTTGCGGGCGTGCTCGATAAGGACAAGAACCTGGTGCCTGCCATCACCACCTCGCAGGCGCGCCAGATGTTCCGCGACGGCACCATATCGGGCGGCATGATCCCCAAGCTCGAAGGCTGCATCGAGGTCGTCGAAGCGGGCGTGGAAGGTGTGGCCATCATTGACGGCCGCGTGCCGCACTGCACCTTGTTAGAGCTGTTCACCGATCACGGTGTTGGAACGCTGGTCGGGCCCGTCGAAGGCCGTAACGTCTAGAGCAACCTGCGTTTAATCGGGATCGTTCCGATTCCGATTAAAGGCAGGTTGCTCTAGCCACGCCGTGAGGAGCCTGGCATGCCGAAGCTGCTGAGCGAAGCGCAGATTGCCCAGTATAAGCGCGACGGGTTTTTGTTCCCGCTGCGCGTGATGCCGGCCGAGGCGGCTGCCGAAGTCGGCGCCAAGCTGGACCACGAGAAGGCGGCAGGGCGGCTGCGCGGCTCCGGCCAAACAAAGTTTTATCTGCGTTTGCCGTGGGTCTACCAGCTGGCAACGCACCCGACGGTGCTGGACGCGGTCGAGGACCTGATCGGCCCCGATATCATGCTGTACCACAACACGGTGTGGAGCAAGGACGGCAACAGCGCGGCGTATATCAGCTGGCACCAGGACAACACCTACTTCGGTCATGATCCCTGCGAGGTATTGACGGTGTGGTGCGCCATCACTCCAGCCAACTTGGTCAGCGGCTGCATGACGTTTTTGCCGGGGACTCACAAGCTCGGGCAGTTGCCACTGGCGGCGAACGACACCAACCAGGCCAATATGCTGTCGAGCGGACAGACGGTGGCGTTCGATGTCGCAAGCGTGGAGCCCGTTGCCGCGGAGCTACAACCGGGTGAGGCCTCGATCCACCACGCCTTTCTCATCCACGGTTCAGCGCCCAATCGCACTGCGCATCAGCGCATGGGCATGACCTTCATCTATCATCCGCCTAGCCTTCGCCAGCTCGGCGCCTGTCGAACCAGCGCGCTGCTGGTGCGTGGTCAGGACCGCTTCAACAACTTCGACCATGAGCAGCCGCCCGCAGACCAGCCGGATCAACAATCGCTGGCGCGCTATCACGAGGCGGTCGCCAAATACCGGGCCAAGGTCCGTGAGCTGGGCAATATGACGATCAATCGGTTCGATTGAGCCCCCACCAAAGCTTGCGGTCGGCCGCGCGGCGGCAACGCCCAAAGTCTGCCGGCCGGCCGGCCACAGCTGTTGACCAAAATGAGGACGGCGCATTGACCTGCTGCACACCGATGCCTAGCCTGGCTCCGTCTGACCTGAGTCGTCCCCACGCGGGGCGGCCCGTCGGCGCATCATCGTGTGATATCATCGTGTGATGAGGTGTCGTGCCCGTTCGATCGCAACCAAGACCCATGCTATTGAGCCCACGTTTGACGCGCGATCAGCACCTCGGATTGAGGCGATCTGGGATGATCGCGTTGCGTGACGGAGGGGCAGCGGCGTGAGCCTAAAGCCAGCCGCGCGCGGTTTCGCGCGCACGCGGACGTGGATCTTCGATCTCGACAACACGCTTTATCCGTCCGAATGCCGGCTATTGGAGCAGGTTGAGCACCGCATGGGCGCCTTCATCGCCGAGATGCTGGGCGTCGCGCTCGACGAAGCCCAACACCTGCGGCTAACGTACTATCGGCGATTCGGCACCACGCTGACCGGTCTGATGAAGGTGCACAACATCGATCCCGCGCCGTTTCTGGAGTACGTGCACGATCTTGACTTGAATACTGTTTTACCTAGTCGGCCGTTGCGCCAGGCGATCGAACGGTTGGATGGCCGGCGTCTGATCTTCACCAACGGCCCGCGCCGCCACGCCGAGCGGGTGGCTGAAAAGGTCGGCATCCTGGATTTGTTCGAGGACATCTGTGGAATCGAAACCTGCGCGTATACGCCAAAACCGGAGCCAGAAGCCTTTCAGCGAATGATCCGCGCCCACGCCGTCAAGCCGACCGAGGCCGCGATGTTCGAAGATATGCCGCATAATCTGGAGTGTGCGCATGACCTCGGCATGACGACGGTGCTGGTACGCTCAACCACCGCGCACGCCACCGAGCCGCAAGCGCATCTCGCGGTGCGCGCAGCGCCAGAGCACGTTCATCACGTCACAGAGGATTTGATCGCGTTCCTGGAGGCGATCTTGAACCGCGGACCACCCTCCCCGTCCGCCTGAGGCGAAACGCCGTGCTGGCCGGCGCCTCGTCCGGCCACCCCAAATATCGTGCCGCTGGGTGGCCGGTTAGGAGGGGGTGGTGCGGATTACCACTGGAACGCTCTACGGCGTGCGCGGCTCAACGACCCAATTGATGCGGTAAAGGTCGTGGCGGCGGTCCTTGAGGTTTTGCACGCTGCCCCCAGCACGTGCCAGTCTGAGATCGTTGAGGCGCAGGTCTGCAAACGCAATCGTCTCCGTGTTGGGTGCGGTGTCGGCGGCGATGCCGTCTCGCGCGAAGGGGAAGTCACACGGGGTCAAAATGCAACTTTCCGCATAATGGATGTCCATGTTCTCAACGTTCGGCAGATTGCCGACCACGCCCGACATCACGACGTAGCATTGGTTCTCGACCGCGCGTGCATGACAGCAATAGCGCACGCGGAGGAAACCGCGCCGTTCGTCGGTGCAAAAGGGGACGAACAAAATCATCGCACCCTGATCCACCAAGCGGCGGGCGATCTCGGGAAACTGCGCATCATAGCAGATCATCACACCGACCGGACCGCAGTCGGTATCGATCACATCGACATCGTCTCCGCCCTTGATGTTCCACCAGTAGGTTTCGCTGGGCGTCGGGTGGATCTTGTGACGGGCGTGCACGGCACCGTCGCGACCGAACACGTAGCAGACATTTCGCACCTCGCCGTCCGCCATGATGGTCGGGTGCGAGCCACCGATGATGTTAATGTTGTACCCAACCGCCAATTCCTGCATGTGAGCGACGAACCAATCGGTATAGGTTGCGATGCGTTGAATGCCCTCCGCCGGCGGCAACGGTTCGGGCTCGACGGACAACAATTGCAGCGTCACCAGCTCAGGCAGCACCGCGAAATCGGATTTGTAGTCTGCCGCCACATCGACGAAGTACTCGATCTGCCGCCGAAACTCTTCCTGCGAGGTGATGCCGCGCATCTGGTATTGTACAGTCGCAACCCGCACCGTTCGGGCATCGAGCGAGCCGGACACCGAGGAGCTGCGTTCAGCCGGCTCGACGTAAAGGGGGTTGTGCCAGATCATGTGCGTCGCGTAACCGAGCGATTGGCGATCGCCTGGCTCATAGCCATCGAGCACGCCGATCGGTTGGAAGTCTTGCGCCAGATGGAACCCAATCACCGGATCGCGCAATTTCTTTTCAAGCACGTGCTGCAAATAGGCGTTTGCGCTGCCCAAGCTCGCCATGCGCCGCGCCAATCCCGGCATGCGCCCGCCGAACACGATGCCCTTGAGCCCGAGCTGTTGGCAGAGCTGCCGCCGCGCGTTGTACAGTCGCTGCCCGATCCGCAAGCGCCGGAACTTGGGGTCGACGCTGACCTCCATGCCGTACAGGTAGTCGCCGGCCGGATCATGGCGCGAGGCGAAGCCATTACCGGTGATCGCGTGCCAGGTATGGGGGGCGAGCGCCAAGCGCCCGTCGATGATAAAGGTGGCGCAATGTCCGACGATCTGTCCATCGTATTCGGCGACGAACTGCCCGTCAGGAAAATGATTGATTTGACCGCGAATCATATGAGCATTTTGCGGTGGCAGCGGAGCATAGACGCGCCGACTGAGGTCCGCCAAAGCCACCACGTCCGCCGGTGTGGCCAGCCTCACGTTGAGCTTGGCCCGTGATAGGGCGCGCGGCGGCTCGCTGGCGGGGGCTGCCGCTTTGTTCTCTGCGGCATCTAACGTGCTGTTTTTGCGTGACATGGCCGACCAATAGCGAACCTAAAGAACCGTGTCCATGAGTGCCTAACGTCGTCTGCCGGATCAATTCGCTGGCAGCGCGAGGCAACTTGCCGTTAAATGTCGTCCGGTTAGCCGTCGGAGGGCAGAACGTGGGGCAGATTGAGATCTTTCGCGTAGGTCAGATTCCGATCTACCTCGATGCCTTCTTCGTCCTATTGGCGATATTGTTGACGTGGGATTATTGGAGTAGCGGCGATACCCAACTTTATGCCGCTGGCTTCGTGTTGGCGGTCGGACTGTTCGCTTCGATCCTCCTGCACGAACTGGGTCACGCTTGGTGCGGAAGATGGTTTGGCGTAGAGGCAAGCGCGATCGAGCTCACCGGTTTCGGCGGCCTGTGCCATTTCGAGCGATCGCTGCCGGCTGCGGTTTGGCCGCGCGCGGCCATTGGCCTTGCCGGTCCGGCCGCGAATCTCGTGCTCTGGCTGGTTTTCGAAGTGCTGGGCAGGCTCGCCGCGTCGCACGCCAGCATAACATTGATCATGGTGCTGCTGACTTTGGCGGAGATCAATCGCCTGCTACTGATCTACAACCTGTTGCCAGCCTTCCCGCTCGACGGCGGCCGTGTTTTGGAGGCGTTGCTGACGCGGCTGGTCGGCGGCATCTGGGCGATCCGCATCGTCGCGATTTGTGGCCTTGGCGTGGCTGGCTATTTGGCGTGGATTGCGCTGCCGTCAACCCGGTTATGGCTGATGCTGATCGCTGCCGTTCTGGCGCTATACAACTACCAGACCCTCAAGGCTGTGGGCGGTGTGCGGCCGGGCTGAGGGAGCGGGTCTGCGCCAAAAACATCGACCGGTGCGTATTGCGGTTATGTCCTTATTCCAGTCTCAGCCGAGCAACGGAGCGGTCACATGAGTGAGAGCCTAACTCCCAAGCCGCCGCTTTCTGCCCCCACCGTTGACCAGCTGCATGTGCGCGTCGTCGTTGACTCGGTCTACGAGCGGTTCTTGCCCAAGCACACGCATGACCACGTCGTGATCGAGCATATCAAACAGATTGCCGGTCGGCAGATGTCGACTTTGGCCTGCGAATGGGGCCTGTCGTTGCATTTGGAGGCGCGGCGGGGCGGGCAGTCCGCCCAGCACATTCTCGACTTCGGCTACACACCGGAGATCATTAACCGCAATTTCGACCTGTTGGGAATCGAGCCGGCCAAGATCGATGGCCTGATCTTGAGCCACGCCCACCGCGATCATTTCGGCGGCCTTTCGGGCTTTGTCACGCAGTATCGCGCCCGCATGCCGTCGGACATGTCGCTTTTCGTCGGCGGAGAGGAAGCGTTCAAGGAGAAATGGATTGGCGAAAAACACAATCCGGTGTCTTGGGGAGCCGTCGACCGCGTGACACTGACCGCCCAGGGCGTCGCACCGGTGTGCTGCAATGCCCCGCACGACCTCGGTCTGGCCTTCACGACGGGCTACATCGCGCGCGACTCGTTTGAAACGGTCTCTGGCGGGTCGATGGTGACGGCCGATGACGACTACGATCACTTCTCCGAGGCGGAACGTAGGGGCAAGTTGGTCAAGGACCTACATCCTGACGAGCATGCGACCTGCTACATTGTGCAAGGCAAGGGGCTGGTTGTGATCACCTCCTGCGGCCATGTCGGGTTGATCAACACGACCAAAACGGCGATGGCGGTTTCCGGTGTGCGGAAGCTGCACGCCGTGGTCGGCGGCTTCCATCTCTCGCCGGCGCCCTACGACTATATTCAGCATACCGTGCGCGAGCTGGTGGCGTTGGATCCCGATGTGGTGCTGCCGATGCACTGCTCCGGCGCCAACTTCATCGCCTGCGCGCGTGAGCACATGCCGGATAAGGTGATCACCTCGAATGTCGGATCGCGGTTCACATTCGGCGTTTGAGCGCAACCACGGTCCGTGCCGATGCGGACGGGGGATAGAGCGGGGCCGCGATTCATGCAATCTCTGTCATTCGCGCCATCTCATGCGACCCTTCCCCCACGACCCTTCCCTTCACGGCCCTTCCCCCACGGCCCCTGCCCCACGGCCCCTGCCCCACGGCCCCTCCCCCACGGCCTATGGTGTTCGGCCCGCGAACCGATATGTGCGGCGTTGAAGCGGTGGGTGACCTGACGGGTTGATGCGGACAGCTGCATCGGCTACCAAGCACCCTGCCCACCATGCGGTCGATGACGCATCAATTCAGTGCAAGGGGAAAAGCGATGAGCGTCGATACCAGCGGCGGCCATCCGTCGATGGACTATGCCGAACACGAGCGGACCTACCGGGGTTTCATTCGGTTGATTGTGACAGGGATCATCGTTGTCGCCCTGGCGCTCATCCTAATGGCGATGTTTTTGCTGTGATTTCGTCGCCTGACCGGTTCAGCTGGGGCTGACCGGGATCCCGGTCGCTGTTGGTCCCGTGACGCTGTCCGGCGCATCGGCGCGGGACAAGGGCGGCCCTCGCCAGCTGCCAACGTTGTTTGCCTGGTTGCATTGCTCAACTGGTTGCATTGCTCAAGGAGCCAGCATGGTCACGATCGCCGTTACGGCAGAGGAGGCGAGCGAGACCCGCGTCGCCTTATCGCCTGAGACTGCCAAGAGGTTGGTCGGTCTTGGATGTGCCGTGAAAGTGCAAACCGGAGCCGGTCAACGCTCCCGCTTCTCAGACGACGCCTATAAGACAGCCGGGTCGAGCATCGCGTCGTCGGCGCATGATGCAGCGCAAGATGCCGATATTTTGCTCAGTGTGCGGCGGCCATCGGCGGATCTTGTCAAGGCGCTGAAATCGCATGGCCTGGTGGTGGGCATGCTCGAGCCCTTCAGCGATCAAAGCAGCCTGGAACCATTGGCGGCGACCGGCGCCAGCCTGTTCGCGATGGAGTTCATGCCGCGAATTACCAGGGCACAGTCGATGGATGTGTTATCGAGCCAAGCCAACCTGGCCGGTTACAAGGCGGTGGTCGATGCAGCGTCGATGTTTGAGCAGGCGCTGCCGATGATGATGACCGCGGCGGGAACGGTTCCAGCCGCGAAGACCTTCATCATGGGGGTGGGGGTTGCCGGACTGCAGGCGATCGCTACGGCTCGACGGCTGGGCGCGATCGTCACCGCAACCGATGTCAGGCCCGCAACCAAGGAGCAGGTCGCTTCGCTGGGGGCCAAATTCGTCGCTGTCGAGGACGAGGAGTTCAAACAGGCCCAAACCGCGGCCGGTTATGCCAAGCCGATGTCGGCTGAGTATCAAAAGAAGCAGGCGGAGCTGGTGGCCACCCACATCGCCGCACAGGATATCGTCATCACCACTGCGTTGATCCCAGGCCGGCCGGCCCCACGCTTGATCTCGCGCGCGATGGTGGACAGCATGAAGCCCGGCGCGGTGATCATCGATCTGGCGGCGGAGCGTGGCGGCAATTGTGAGTTGACCGAACCGGGCCGCGTGGTCGAGCACCAGGGTGTGCGGATCTCAGGTCCAATCAACCTGGCGGGGACGCTACCGGTCAATGCATCGAACCTATATGCTAGAAATCTCTACACGTTTTTGGAGACGATGATCGACAAGGACGAAAAAGCGCTGGCGATCGATTGGGAAGATGAGGTTGTGACCGGTACGCTGATCGCCAAGGATGGGAAGATTGTCCATCCCCAGTTGCTGCCCAAGGAGGGTGCCTGACATGAGACGACGTATAGCTGCCATCGGGGCGTTGAGCTTGGGGCTATTGCCGTCGGCTGCGGTCGCAGCGGGCGGTGTGGGCGGCGAGGTCGATCCCGCCGTGTACCGACTGATGGTGTTCATCATCGCGATATTCGTCGGCTACTATGTGGTGTGGAGCGTGACGCCAGCATTGCATACGCCATTGATGTCCGTGACCAATGCCATTTCATCGGTGATTGTGGTCGGTGCGTTGCTGGCTGTCGGCGTCGAGCTGGTCGGCGAGAATGCTTGGTTGGCCAAGACGTTCGGGTTTCTGGCGTTGACCATGGCTTGCGTCAACATCTTCGGTGGCTTCCTCGTCACTCAACGCATGCTGTCCATGTACAAGAAGAAGGATGGGATGAGAAAATGATTGGCTCGGCAGATAGTTTCGCCGCGCGCGCGCTTTGTCGCGGTACGCGCAAGAGTTTGGCATCGTGGGCTGTGCACGCGATTGCTTGTTTATTGCTGACGGCTGCCTTGATGGGCTCAACCGCAGTATCGGCCCTGTCGCGTCCGCTCAGTGATGCGGAAAGAACGTCGCTGAACGAAACGGTGGAAGCTTTCGCGGCAGCAACGCGCGGATCCAACTTCAAAAAGGTGCTGGATTTCATGTCGCCACGCATCCTGACCCTGATTGCCGACAAGGCCGGGATCGGCGTCGATAAGCTCCGCTCGGGGATGATCAAGCAGATGGAAAAGGCCTTCAAGGTTGTCAAACTGGAGTCCTTCTCCATGCGTCCCGCCGAGGCGGACATCAGGCAATTGAAAAACGGCAAACCATATGCGCTGGTACCCACCAAGACGGTAATCGACATGGGCGAGAAGGGCCGCATCGCCCAAACATCGTACACTCTAGCCCTACTTAGCGATAAAAAATGGTTCTTGGTCCGGATTGCCGATCTCCGGCAGATCGCGATGTTGCGCGAGGCCCATCCGGATTTCGCCGGTGTGGAATTTCCGCGTGGCACCGTGCGGATGCTGAAGAAATGAGCGTGCCGCTCACCAGGTCTCATACGATCGGCCTGTCGGGCGACAATGCGCGCACTGCTGACAATCGGGTGGGCTTATCCGTGACATCTTTCCAGGTTGGGCGCACCGGCTGTTGGGGTGCTGCACAAGGATAAAAGACTGATGGACGCCAATATCGTCGCCCTACTTTACCTCGTTGCCGGCATTTTGTTCATTCTGGCGCTGCGGGGGCTTTCCAGCCCGGCCTCGTCTCGGCAAGGCAACCTCTACGGCATGATCGGCATGGCGATCGCGGTAGGAACCACGTTGTTCCTGCTCGGCGCACCTGGCGATACGCTCACGCAAATTCTAATTGTAGCCGGCGTTGCCATCGGTGGCACGATCGGTGCCATGATCGCGCGCCGGATCCCGATGACGGCGATGCCAGAACTGGTCGCGGCGTTCCACTCGTTGGTCGGCCTCGCCGCCGTGTTCGTCGCTGCCGGCGCCCTTTATTCGCCCGAGGCCTTCGGCATTGCTGGGCCGGACGGTCGCATTGGTTGGATTTCTCTGCTCGAGATGTCGCTTGGCACCGCCATCGGCGCGGTCACCTTCTCCGGCTCGGTCATCGCGTTCGCAAAGCTGTCCGGCCGCATGTCCGGCAAACCCATCATTCTACCGGCGCGCCATGCCATCAACGCCGGGTTGGCGCTGTTGCTGATCTATTTGATTTATGCGTTCTGCATCTCAGGTGGCTCTGCCGTGCTATTTTGGGCGATCACGGTGGTTTCGCTCATTTTTGGCGTCTTGATCATCATTCCAATCGGCGGCGCCGACATGCCCGTCGTCGTTTCCATGCTGAATTCCTACTCAGGGTGGGCGGCGGCCGGCATCGGCTTCACCTTGGGCAATATCGCGCTGATCATCACCGGAGCCCTGGTGGGCTCATCGGGCGCGATTCTGTCCTATATCATGTGTAAGGGGATGAACCGATCGTTCATTTCGGTCATCTTGGGCGGGTTTGGCGGTGAGGTGGCGGGACCTGCTGGCGACGGTGAGCAACGGCCGGTCAAGCTCGGCTCGGCCGAGGACGCCGCCTACATGATGCAGAACGCCAGCAAGGTCATCATCGTGCCGGGCTACGGCATGGCCGTCGCTCAGGCCCAACACGCCCTGCGCGAGATGGCGGATCAACTGAAAGACTCCGGGGTGGAGGTCAAATATGCCATTCATCCGGTGGCAGGCCGGATGCCGGGCCATATGAATGTGCTGCTGGCGGAAGCCAACGTGCCCTATGACGAGGTGTTCGAACTGGAGGACATCAATAATGAGTTCGCGCAAGCCGACATCGCCTACGTCATCGGTGCCAACGATGTGACCAACCCGGCGGCCAAAGAGGATCCGCAGTCGCCAATTTTTGGAATGCCGGTGTTGGAGGTCTGGAAGGCGGGCACCGTGATGTTCAACAAGCGCTCGTTGGCGTCGGGATACGCGGGCATCGATAACACCCTGTTTTACCGCGACAACACCATGATGCTATTGGGTGACGCAAAAAAAATGACCGAGGAAATCGGCAAGTCCATTTAACATTAAGTTCTGATTATGGGCCAAGATGGGGCGCGCCGGTGGTCTGGCAGGCCGGGTGCACCGGTCCATTGGGCGATGATCGCGTCGGCGCGCCGGTTGCTGTCAAAACGATTGCGCTGGACAGAGCCTTGCACCGTGCTAGGCTCGCTTCGTCCGTGTCGGTGCCACCGGGCTATCCTGGCCGTCGATTGCTTGGCGGTCGACGCTCCGCTGCGGGGACCGGACGGCGGGCCACTGAATCGCAGCTCAACCGATCGCCACTCGATGGCGGCGACCCAATCAATGAAACGCCTGCGCTTGAATGTGGGCGTCCTTGGAGGAAAACAATGAGCAAATTTCTGATCGACCGCAGATCGATCGTCAGCGGCGGCATCGCCACGGCGGCAACCGCAGCCACGTTGCCAACCGGGGTGCTGGCCGAGACTTTTCCATCACAGAATCTGAAGGTGATGGTGGCGACCCGTGAAGGCGGCGGCGCCGACCGCAATTTACGCGTGTTTTGGAGCGTTTGGAAGAAGTACCTCAAGACGGAATTAGAGCCGTCGTTTCATCCCGGTGCAGCGGGTCGCGTCGCCTATGAGAAATATATGGGGCTGGCCAAGCCGGACTGCTACACGCTGCTGTTTGGCAACATCGGCCCCGAGGTGCTGAATTGGGTCGTACAACCGCCGCGCAGTTTCAAATTTCCCGGCGACTATAAATATTGGTTGCGGGTCGATAGCGATCCTAGCGTGATCTTCGTCAATATGGATAGCGACATTAAAACCATCGATGATCTTGTTGCTTTGGGCAAACAACGGGAATTGAAGGTGGCTGCGAGCAGGGTCGCGCATCCCGCCGTCGTCGGCGTGCTCGCACTGGCCAAGCACACCGGCATGAAGGTGAACATCATCCCGCTGTCTGGTGGCAAGAACACACGGGCTGGGGTAGCTTCGCGCGAAATGGACTGCGGTGCGCTGCCTGCCGGTGGCATCGCCAGGCGCAAGAAGGCGTTCCGCATATTGTGTGTCTTCGATGAAACCAATCGCGCACCAGAGGCGACGAGAAACGCGCCGACTGTCAACAAGCATTTCGGCACGCAGCTGCCGCCGCTCCTGTCTGCGCGTGCGTTCGCGATCAAAACCGAAGCGATCGAGAAGCATCCGGACCGCTTCAAAATCTTGCAGGACACGGCCAGGAAGGTGTTCGACGATCCTGATTTTAAAGCCGCCGTTTTAAAGGCCAAGTCGCCCTGGGAGTTCATCAACTATGGTGGCGTGAAAGAATGCGACGACTATGTCGACGGGATTATGAAGATTGGCGATGAGTTCAGGTCGTTGCTGAGGGGTAAGGCCTGAACGAAGCGGTGGCGACGTCGTCGCGTCGGGTGGAAACCCGCTGATGCGGGACGCGCTGCCGGCAATGTGATATCGGGGCGAGGCCATAGGCCTCCGGGTGGGCGATGGCGAATATGGCAAGCGATACACAAGAGCCGAATAAGCCGCGCCCGCTTGTCGGCTCAGACCTGATTATTCCGATCGCGGCGATTGCACTGGCACTTTATTATTTCACGACCATCATCGAATCTCCGTGGACCGCACAGGTTACGGCCTTCGTCGTCGGGATCACCTTGATCCTGTTATCCGCGGTATACATCGTTCGCGCGCTGTCCGAGGTGATGCGGGGCGCCGCCCAGCTCACGTTTCGCGACCTTGTCGAGCCGACCGCATTGCTGCCGGTGCGGATTGCGCTGTTCGTTTTCACGGTCTCAAGCCTGTTTTTGATGCCGCGGCTGGGCTTCACGCTGACCTCGATCCTGTTCTTATCCGGCGCCATCTTGTTATTGACCAGAGCCCGTGAGCCGATTCGCGTGCTGGTGCTTTCCGTGTCGCTTTCCATCCTCTGGTTCGTCGTGTTCGTTCTGATCTTTCAGCGTCGCTTTCCGCTCGGGTGGCTTGATGAGCAGATCAAGGCCGTCGTGCTGCCGGTTTTGCGCGCGCTGGGGCTGGGCCAGTGACATGTTGAGGCGTCAACATCGTTTCCAGCGATGCAGGTTTAGCGCCGGTCCTAGGCGTGGCCGCCTGCATCAACCGACCGGCGGTTGGCGCCCGGGTCCAACCGGCTTGGCGCCGCCACGGGACGGATCAACCGAGCCAGCCCTGCATCCGGAGCATCGGCATGCAGCCTGATGTCTCGCAGTATATCGGTCTGTTTGCCCACTCCATCGGCTATTGGTGGGTGATCTTACCATCGATCCTGCTCGGCTTGATCGTCGGCGCCGTTCCCGGCTTCAGCGCCGCCAACACCATCATCGTGCTGCTGCCGTTGACCTTGGCCATGGGGCCGGAGATTGGCATGATCTTTATGATCGCCCTTTATACGTCGTCCCGTCTCGGCGCCGGGCTGCCAGCCATTCTCGTCAATATTCCCGGTACCGCCGGCGCCGCCGCCACCCCGCTTGACGGCTACCCGATGACCAAGCAGGGCCGGGCGCCGCAGGCGCTTGCCATCTCCTTTGTATCGTCTTGCCTCGGCGGCTTCCTGACGACGATTCTTGTCCTCTTCATCATGCCATACTTGGCCCAGGTGATCTATTATCTGCATTCGGTGGAAATGGTCGTCGTCATGCTGTTCGGCCTGTCGCTGATCGCCACGATCGCCGCCGGTGACACGCTTAAAGGTTTGATCGCGGGTTTTTTCGGCTTGATGATCGGCTCCATCGGCTCCGATCACATCTACGCTTCGCCACGCGGCACGTTTGGATTTTTGGAGCTTTATGACGGCATTCCATTGATCCCGGCCTTGGTCGGATTATTCGCCATCTCAGAGGCGTTTCTCGTCATCGAATCCCGCTCGATTCTAAGCAAGGCCGGACAAGAGCGGATGAAAGAGGCAAGTTGGCCCGAGGTGATGGAGGGCGTGCGCGCGACGTTGCGGCGCTGGTGGCATGTGGTTTGGACCAGCGTCATCGGCCTCGTCATTGGCGTGGTTCCCGGTGCCGGCGCGGCGATCGCCTCGTTTGTCGCCTATCAGCAATCGAAGACGTTTTCAAAGACACCGGAGCTTTATGGCACCGGCCATATCGAGGGATTGATTGCGCCTGAATCGGCCAATAACGGAGTGACCTCCGGCACGCTCGTGCCACTGCTGATCATCGGCATTCCGGGCGGGGCGACCGCGGCCATCATGCTGGTGGTCATGCAGTACCACGGCATGACCGTGGGACCGGACTTGTTCACGCAGGCGCCGGAACTCGCCTACGGAGCGTTTACGGCCATGGCCGTCAGCTATGTTTTCCTCGCCGCGGCGGCGTTGCCGATGGCGCGCTATGCATCGCGGATCACGACCGTTCCGACCGCCTATATTGCACCGTTAATCATTCTCTTCACGCTGGTCGGTTCATTCGTCCCGCGCGCTTATGTGTTCGACATGTACTTGGCCTTGGTGTTTGGGGTGATCGGCTATGTCGCGCGCAAGACCGGCTATCACGTCGCAGCGATTCTCATCGGCGTCATCTTAGGGCCGGTGTTCGAGCAAAAGCTTCTCGTCGCCCTCAAGATTTCGGGCGGCGATCTGATGGTGCTGTTCTCCTCGACGCTCGGCAACATCCTGTGGGTGCTATTGATCATCAGCCTGTTGTTACCGAGCGTGATGGACTGGCGCCGGCAACGTTCAGCGATGGCGCTCGCGCGCCGGGCGGAAGCGGGAGGGACCACCGAATAACATCGCGTCCTGTGATTGACTGAGTGAGTGCCGCCGCGATCGCGCGTGGCCAACAAGAGATCACCCCAAGAAATCCCCACAAGAGATCACCCCATGAAGACCCGGACCTTCAGTTCCTTCAGCATCGAGGTATCGCAACAGGGGTTGGGCTGCTCCGGCTTATCCGGCAACTACGTGCCGCGTGATGACGGCAGGGCCGCCCATCTGTTGCGGCATGCCGTCGATGCCGGGATCACCTATCTCGATAGCTCCGACGCCTACGGCAATGGACACAATGAGCAGCTGTTGGCCGCCCACATTCCCGCCGCGCGTCGCGACATATTGATCGGCACCAAGTTTGGCAACGTCCGCGGACCCAAGGGCCAGCGTGGCGCGACCGACGGCCGGCCTGGGTATGTGCCGGTCGCATGTGATCGCAGCTTGCGGCGGCTGAACCGCGAGGTCATCGATGTCTATTTGTTGCATCGGGTCGATCCAGCGGTCGCGATCGAGGACACCGTCGGCGCCATGTCCGATCTGGTCCAGCAGGGCAAGGTCCGCTTCATCGGCATTTGTGAAGCCAGTGCCAGCACCATTGAGCGCGCGCACGCGGTCCATCCGCTGGCATTCGTGCAGACCGAATATTCACTGTGGACCCGTGATATCGAGGCCGAAATTCTGCCGACGTGTCGGCGGCTCGGCATTGCTGTGATGGCTTACGCACCGATCGGGAGAGGTTTCCTGAGCGGCGGGATTCGCAATGCAAGCGATTTGAATGAGCAAGATCGGCGCAAGGATCATCCGCGCTTTCAGGCGGCTCATTTGGACCGCAACGTTGAGCTGTTGACAGTGTTGGATCGGATCGCTCGCGCCCACCGATGCAGGCCCGGGCAGGTGGCGCTGGCCTGGCTCCATGCTCAGGGCGACGACATTTTGCCGATACCAGGCACGACACGTGCGGCGCATTTAGATGAGAATATCGCCGCTGCCGACCTGCGCCTGACGCGAGCGGACATCCTCGCGCTAGAAACCTGTTTTGCACCCGGCGCCGCATCCGGCACGCGATACCCCCAGTCGCAGATGCACTTGATGAATGCCGATTCGCGGCCCTCGCGCACCGTCGGTCGCGATTGATGGCGGTGCGGCCCAACCAAGGTCGTTTGAGACAGGGCGGCATGAGCCTCACGACAACCCTATCCTCCCCTGAGTGAGTATTTGCGCCGGCCGCTCCCCCGCCGCGGCTGACGAAGCGGGCCACCCAGAACATCATGCCATTGGGTGGCCCAGTTGAGGAATGGGGTGGAGGTGTGGAGTGGAGGAATCGGGCGGGGGAGCGGGCCGGCTCGGGCGATTCCGCCTATAGCGGACATGGGCTAGATCATCGCGCCTTAAATCGGAACCGCAAAGCCGGTTCCGATTAAAGGCAGGTTGCTCTAGCCCCGGTAAATCGGCTCCGGCTGTGAGAAAAACGCATGCAAGATGTGATAGACCATCAGGTGATTTTTCTGCTGAAAGCTGGCATGAGAGATGCCCGGCATGACAGCGAATTGTTTGTCTGGGTTCGGTAGCCGCTTGAAGAATGCGATCAGATCGTCCAGCGCCGCGATCCCATCCCATTGGCCGCGCATGATGATGGTTGGTACGGTGATCCGCTCGGGGTCGACAACCGGAAGCCGTGAGCACATATCGATGTAGGTGCCGTTCGGGATCGACTGATCGAGCGCGCAGATTGCCTCGGCAAAAGCATCGATCGTAGCCTGATCAGCACAACCGAGATGATCGCGATCGAAAATCGATTGGACGAAGGCGCGGTCGATCGGCCGTCGCTTGGCTGCTAGAGCATTATCATTCTTGTTGGAATCTTCGCGGGGGATTCCCAAGGGCGTGCGAATATGATTCACACTGCATGCCGGAGGTGGAGGCCGGCATGCATGGCACGACCTTATTCCGATGATCTGCGCGAACGTGTGATTGATGCCTTGAATTCAGGGTTGAGCTGCCGCGCCGTGGCCGATCGCTTCGGTGTCAGCGTTTCAGCGGTTGTCAAGTGGTCGCAACGCTTCCGTGCGACGGGCAGCGTTTCTGCGCGGCGGATGGGCGGGCACCGTCCATTCGCGCTGGCAGCTGAACGCGATTGGTTGCTCGATCGCATCAACGCTGAGACAGATGTTTCTCTGCGTGGCCTGCAATCTGAACTTGCCGAACGCGGCATCATCGTGAGCTATGGTGCGGTCTGGAATTTCGTCCATCGCGAAGGCTTGAGCCATAAAAAAAACCGTGGTCGCAGCCGAACGAGACCGGCCTGACGTCGCACGTCGACGGGCACGCTGGATCAAATATCAAGCGCACATCGACCCGCACCGGCTGGTTTTCCTTGACGAGACCTGGACGAAAACGAACATGGCGCCGCTCAGAGGCTGGGCGCCGCGCGGCCAACGCCTGATCGACAAGGTCCCTCACGGACGCTGGCGCACACTGACATTCCTTGCTGCTCTGCGGATCGACAGGATCGATGCACCCTGCGTGCTCGATGGTCCGATCAACGGCATCAGTTTCCTGGCCTATGTCGAGCAGTTCCTGGTGCCGACGCTATCACCTGGCGACATCGTCATCATGGACAATCTCGGCTCGCACAAAGGCAAGGCCGTCCGCCGCGCCATCAAGAATGCACGTGCTCATCGCCTGTTCCTGCCGCCTTACTCGCCGGATCTCAATCCGATCGAGCAAGTTTTTTCAAAGCTCAAGCATCTGATCCGCAAGGCGCGCGAACGCACAGTCGACGACCTTTGGCACCGGATCGGCGATTTGCTGAGCCAATTCACCCGCGACGAGCTCGCAAACTACTTCGCAAACTCAGGTTATGCTTCCATCTAAAGTGATCATGCTCTAGGAAATCCGGCAGCTTTTGGCGACGCTGTTGCAGCGTAACGCTGCCTTCCCCGGTCCACACATGGGCGTCCAACGCCAAGCGCTTGACCCGATCGGGGTGACGTTGGGCGAACAGCGCTGCCCGCAGGGCGCCCGACGAAATGCCATACACCAACAGCGGCTCGGGCCCCCGCAGATCCATGATGTAACGGCTCGCCGCCTCCAGATCGTCGGCGCCGTTCGCTATATCGCAGGTGATGTCTCGAGTTTTTGTCGAGCGACCATAACCTTCCATGTCGACACACCATGTATCGAAGCCCCGCTCGGCAAACCAGGTCATCGCCGAGGAATCCGGCCGGCCGGGCACCGACAGATCGAAGGTGGGCGTCCCCGCCATCGACGAGCCGTGCACGAACAAGATGGTCCCGTGCCTGGCAGCTGATGGAGGCGCAGCCTTCTCCCACAGGAACAAGCGGACGTCGTCGCCCTTCTGGGTCCAGTGCTCTTGTCCGACGATTGCTGGCTCTGTCATGATCGTGAACTCTTGCGCGAAGGTGGTGGTTGCCGAGTGGCGTGACAGTCATCTCCCGTGAGCTTGCGTCCGGCCGCGGGGAAAATCAATTGCGCGAACACGGAAGCCGCCGTTACACAGGTTGACTGGCCGGCCGCGAACAGCGCCGGGCCGTCGTTTGGCCAGCGGGGCTCAACACGTCAAGGAGGATAGCACCATGCAAACGATCGGTGTGATCGGTCTGGGCAAGATTGGTCTGCCGGCCGCTGAAAATCTGCTCAAAAGTGGTTTTCGCGTGGTCGGGTTTCGGCGCTCGCCGTCACCGGAGTTTGAGCGGATTGGAGGGGTGCGCGTCGGATCGGCGCAAGACGTCGCAGACCAGGCCGATGTCGTCTTGTCTTGCCTGCCCTCGGTTGAGGCCTTGGATGACGTCGTATCTGGCCCTCAAGGGCTGCTGAATACGATCCGACCCGGTCAGATCGTTGTGGAGCTGGGCTCATTTTTTCTGGCCGACAAGCAACGACAATTGGCATTGATCGAACAATGTGGCGCACGATTGATCGATGGTGAGGTGAGCGGGACGCCGGCCATGGTGGGCGCGCGCAAGGGCGTAGTGTTTCTTGCCGGGGATGAGCAGGCCTGCAAGGACGTCGAGCCGGTCATCCGCGGCTTCGCCGACACTTCGTTCTACTTTGGTCCGTTTGGCGCCGCCACCAAGGTCAAGGTGATCAACAATCTGTTGGTGACGCTCAACGTTTCGGCGGCGGCCGAGGCCATGGCGCTCGGGCTCAAGGCCGGCGTCGATGTGCCGACCATGATTAAGGCCATCTCGATCGGCTCGGGGTCCTCACTGATGTTTCAGATCCGCGCGCCGTGGATGGCTGAACGCAGGTTTCTACCGCCGCAAGGCGAGGTCGCCCAGCTGTTTCACTACATCGATGCGGCACAGCAAATGGGCCGCGAACTCGGCTCGCCGACCCCGCTGCTCGATCGGGCGGCGGAGCTGTTTCAGCGTGCCGACGCGATGGGACTGACCCATCAAGATGTGGCCGCGATCATTAAGGTTATCGAGCAAAGCTAAGGGGCCGCGATCGCACGGGCTATCGAACTGGCGGGGTGCCGGGTTGTGATAGAGGCTGGCGGCATCCGAGACGAACCGCAACCGCGTTAGGTCCCACCTAACCCGTAACAACTTTCTGTTTCACTCTGAATGCATTAGTCGCTACTCTACCACTGGGCGGCACGGAAGGTCGTGCCCTGTGCCAAAATCAAGGGAGGAGACAGGATGAAGCCTGTCAGCACCGCGCTTGCCGGCATCGCGATCGGCGGCGCGCTTATTGCGTTCACCAGTTCGATCCACGCTGCCGAGTTCAGGCTTACCGCCAGTTCGAGCCATCCGCCGATCGTGCCGTGGGTCAAGACGATCAAGGATTACGTGGTCCCGGAATCGGTGAAGCGGGCCAAGGCGCTGGGCCACACCATCAAGTGGACCGAGGCTTATGCCGGTGCGCTGTATAATTTCAAAAACACGCTGGAGGGCATCGAGGAGGGCCTCGGCGACGTGGGTTGGGTCGGAACGTTGTGGGAACCCAACAAGCTGCCGCTGCAGAACGCGACGTTTTATACGCCGTTTGTGACGGACGACAACGTCATCGCGGCCCGCGTGCAAAATGAGATGCACGATTCGATTCCTGCACTGAAGCAAGCGTTCCTCAAGCACAATCAAGTTTATCTGGGCCCGCAGGCGATCGACGACTACGTCGTGATCACGAAGCGTCCGCTCAACAGCGTTGCCGACTTGAAGGGGCGAAAGCTTTATGCGCCTGGTGCCTCGGCCAAATGGCTGGAAAACACCGGCGCGATCGGTGTCAACGGCGGGCTGCCGGTCTATTACAACGGTATTAAGACTGGTATCGCCGAAGGCGCGATCGTGCCAGGGACCGGCATCGTTCCCTTCAAGCTGCACGAGGTGGCTCCCTATGTGACGACGGTCGGTTTGGGCGGCGGCATTACCGGTGCCCTGACCATGAACAAGCGGACCTATGATAGATTGCCGCCGGAACTACAGAAAATGTTCCACGAGATCGGCAAGGGGTATGGCGAACTGGTTGCCAAGCGGGTTGCCGCCTTCAAGAAGAAGAGCTGGGAGGTGCTGCTGCCCAAAGGTGGTGCAAAGTTGACGACCTTCGATCCCGCCGAGCAAGCGAAATGGGCCAAGCTTTTGCCCAATCTGGCCGGTGAGTGGGCCAAGCGCATCGAAGCAAAGGGATTGCCGGCCAAGAAGGTGATTCAATCCTACATGGATCGGGTGCGTGCCAAAGGTGTGAAGCCGAAGCGCAATTGGGACAAAGAGCTTTGAGCGACGCCGAACGGGTAGGCAATAGCCCGCAGGTTAGCCACGCGCCCGATGCGATAGGGCGCGTCGCATTTCAATTTTCCAGATTGACCTCGCTGATGAACAGTGCGGGGACAATCTGGATGTTTTTTATCATGGTTTTGATCCTCGCCGATATATTTGCTCGCGAGGTCTTCAATGCGCCGATAGCGGGAACGGCGGAGCTGGTTGGATATTCAATCGTGGGTGCGGTGTACCTGCAGCTCGCCCACTCGCTCCACGTCGGCCGGTTCACCAACGCCGAGTTGTTGATCGATTGGCTTAAAACAAACCGTCCGATTGCCGCCAGCATCTATCAGGCCGTTTTTGACGCGCTCGGAGTGTTCGTATTTTTACTGATAGCCTATGGTACGTATTACAAGCTTCTGGAAGCATGGCCCGATCTTAAATTTGGTGTTGAAGGCACCTTTGCGATTCACGTTTGGCCGCTCCGGGCCATTATTCTGGTCGGCGCCATCGCCGTCGCCATCGAGTATGCGATCCGCCTTCTGACCAGCGCCAACCAGCTCTTCGGCCTGCTCAGGTTGCGCGCGGCCGCCCCCGCCCCCGCACAGGCGCCGCTTGCGCGGCAGCCCGTTGGCTGGGGCTACACCGCCCTTTTGTTGGTGATCGTCCCGCTGATCGCCTGGATTGTTTTCGGGGACTTCAGCCGCACGCAGATTGGGATGTTTTCACTGATCGGGATGTTGCTGCTGATCTTCTTGGGCATGCATGTCGGCGTCGCATTGATTACGCTTGGGTTCGTGGCGATTTGGATCATTTTCGGCAATCCTGATATCGCGATCAACACGGTCAAGCTGGCGTCGAACGAGTTTCTCCGGAACTATTTTTTCGGCGTTGTCCCGCTGTTCGTCATGATGGGGTTGCTCATAAACGAATCGGACATTGGCCGGGACATGTTCAACGTCGCCCGCTGGATGTTGAGCGCCGTCAAAGGTGGTCTCGGCGTGGCAACGGTGGTTGCCAATGCGGTGTTTGCGGCCATTACCGGCTCGTCCATTGCGTCAGCGGCGGTGTTTACCAAGATTGCCACGCCGCACATGATCGAGCACGGATATACCCCGCGCTTTGCGGTGGGCACCGTCGCCGGCAGCTCCGTTCTAGGCATGCTGATCCCGCCGAGCCTGCTGCTGATCATCTATGCTTTCGTGGCTGAGCAATCCGTCGGCATCTTGTTCCTTGCCGCCATCGTGCCCGGCCTGATCCTTGCGCTCGCGATGGGCATAGCCATCATTGCAATGGCACATTTCTGGCCGAGCTACGTCGGTCGGCCGAAGCAGGATGAAACTGACGCGGATGAGGACTTTGTGTCGGCGGGGCTTAAGGTTCTGCCCGTGGTCGCGCTGATCATTCTGGTGCTGGGCGGGATCTATGGTGGGCTGTTTACGCCAGTGGAGGCTGGCGCCGTCGGTGCCGCCGGCGCTCTCATCATCGCCCTCCTCAAGCGACGCCTGACCTGGGCCAAGCTGTGGAAAGTGATGATTGAGACGGGTCACACGACCGTTGCGGTGCTGTTCTTGATCCTCGCCGCAAACATTTACGGCCGTATGCTGGCAATTTCCGGATTGCCGCAGCAAATGGGTGAGTTGATTTCCAGCGCCGACCTCGGGTTCGGTGGATTTATGGGCCTTTACGTCCTGCTGCTGATTATTCTCGGCATGTTCCTCGACTCGATCTCGATCATGCTGATCTTGTTGCCGCTCATTCTGCCGATCGTGCAGGACTTTGGCGCCGATTTGGTTTGGTTCGGAATTATTACCGTGATCGCCGTCGAGATGGGGCTGTTGACGCCGCCGCTGGGCATTTGCGTTTACGTGGTGCGATCGACGCTTGATGATAAAAGGATCACGCTGCAGGACATTTTCGCCGGCGCGTTCCCATTCGTCCTGATAATGCTGGGCGTCACCGTCTTGTTGATCCTGTTTCCCACCTTGAGCTTGATGTTTACGTGACGTTGCCGGACCGGCAGCCGCGGGCAGCGTCGCGCCAATCTGATTAGGGCAGCGTCGCATTTAGCTCATGTCCGCCTCAGGCAGACAGGGGGCAGACAGGGTCTAAACGAACTGCACCGAGACCCCACCGAGTGGCCCGAAATCGGCGTGCAGCGTGTCGCCGGGATTGGCCCAAACCGGACGAATAAACGAGCCGGACAAAATCAAATGACCCGCCTCCAACGTGGTTCCGAGCGAGCCCAGCTTATTGGCGAGCCAAGCCACACCCATCGCTGGGTGGCCAAGAACGCCGGCCGCCAAACCGGTTTCTTCGATTTCCGAGTTGCGATACAAGATGGCGCCGACCCATCGCAAATCGACCTCCATCGCTCCCACCGGGCGCCCCCCCATGATAATGCCGGCCGCGGCGCCATTGTCCGACACCGTGTCGAAGATCTTGCGAGGGTCCTTGACGCGCGCGTCGATCAGCTCGATGGACGGCACCACGTATTCCGTTGCGCGCAGCACATCGGTAAGGCCGACGCCGGGGCCCTTGAGCGGCTTGGCCAAAATGAACGTCAATTCGGCTTCCACCCTCGGCACGCAGTAATCGGCGTGCTTCAGCTTGGCACCGTCGGCCACCAGATGATCGTCCAGCAGGTATCCAAAATCCGGCTCGTCGATTTTCGATGCCGCCTGCATGGCCTTCGAGGTCAACCCGACCTTGTGCCCAATCAATTTGGCGCCGGCTGCGATCCTGCGCCGCGTCACCTCACTTGAGATCTCATACGCATCATCAATGGTGATATCTGGCCACCGGGCCGAAAGCTGATCGGCCTGTTTGCGTTCGCGCGCAGCATCGAGCAGGATCTGTGCCGCCGCATCCCGGTCTTCCTTTGGCATCATCGCGTGGTCTTCCTTCGTCTTGGGTTTTCGCTTGCCCATGAGAAGGGCACGCCGTCGTTCTCCCGGCTCTCAACTCGCTCAACATGCGTATGAGTCTAAATCATCGTGCTCACAGTTGGAACCGTCTTAGCGCGTCCTACGCGGGGCACGATGGTCGAGCTGAAGTTAGGCTGCGGGCAAGGCCAAGCAATGATTGTCCCAAGCCAGCGTCGTGGCTTCACCGTGCCCGACCTGATCGCCGTTTTGAGAAAGGGCGGACACTTCGCGATAGCGCCCCCGGCCCGATGTCATCAAGAACCGGCCGGTGTCGCGGCCCTGCGCCAGGCCGTTGACGAGCGGCATGCGATGGCGGGCCATCAGCGAACGGCTGTCAAGATCGATCATCACGCAAATTCCGGCGCGCGGACAGCTGGCGGCGGCGAACCGGCCGGAGCGATCCGTGCAGATCGAGCCCACATAACCGCGCATATCCCGCCACGTCGCCTCCGGCAGCGCCAGCGCGGCGAGTGCCTCTCCGCGGCGATGCAGCCCAACGAGGGGTAGCACACGTCCCCTCGCCGCCTTGACCTGACAGCCGACGACAATCTGGCCATGCCGAGCAACGGCCAAATGCCTGATCGAAACCGGCTGCAGCTCACCCGGTAAGGCGTAGGTCTCCAACACCTCGCCATGGCGCACATCGAGATAGGCAAGATTGGACCGCATCGTCGGCAGATTGAGCGGCAGGCGCCCCGATGCAGGATGGGTGGCGACGCCGCCGTTGGCGACCACCAAGGTTCGCAGATCCGGCAACAGCGCGAGATCGTGAGGACCGATGCCACCGGAATCGAATTCGCCCGCACGCCGGTAGCCGGCTTCCGCGTCATAGATGCCGATCACGCCGCGCGCGCGCTCGAAGTCATTCTCGGTGCAGTAAAGCAGCCGGCCATCCGCCGAGAAGACGCCGTGACCGTAAAAGTGGCGATCAGCCGGGGCGTTGAAGGTTATCGCGCGTCGCCGACCATCTGCGTTGAAATGCAGCGCGAATGTGCCGGGTCGGCGGGCGAATACGACGCAGTCCCGCGTGCTCGGACGGACCGCAAATCCGTGTCCGCGTGCTGGCAAGGGGACGGTGTGGAGGACACCGGCGCTGATCTCCAGCACGGCCGCGGAGAAGCGTCCATCGCGCGTCATCCGTGCCGCCAGAAACAGTGGCACATCAGGCTTGCTGGCCGTTGTGCCGGATTGGGCGGACGTCCGCCGACCGGAGGCCAGGGCCAGCGCGCCGAGGCCGCCCAACATGACGCGTCGGTCAATCGCCATCGTCGGCCCCAAAACCCAAGACCAGGCCGGTGGCATCCGCCAGCAATTGACCGCCAAGGACGAATGCGACCTTCAGGGAAAATCCCGCCGCCACCAACGTGTCGCGCGCCGTCTCATCAGTATAGGCCCGTGCGCCAAGCGGCTCCAGTGGCTCCAGTTTGGTGATCGTCCCGATCAGTTCGCGCCTGATCCGTCGCTCTACGGACGGACTGTTAGCAGCCACGCGGGCGCCCAAGCCCCCGGCATCGAACAGATGGTGAAGCCCTTCCAAGTTAGCCCTGAGCGCGGCGATGCTCAGCCCACTAGCAACATAGGCGGGGCGCGTACGTCGCAGAAAGCGGCGTCGATTGACGCCGGATTTGCCGAGCCCCAGCGGTTTCATCAGTTGGATGTCACGAACCGATTCCAGGGACGTGGTGAAGGCGAGCACCAGCGCGTGGCTGACCTCCTCGGGCGCGCGATAAACCGCATTCTCTGGCCCGGGATTAAGCCACGTGCGCGCATAGCCACGGGTGTCGTCCCCCCAGCTTTTGCTCACTTGCCGGCTGATGGTTACCAGGTTGGCGGCGATCGCTTGGGCGTAGGCACAGCGAAAACCTACATGCTGATCAGCCTGATGCGCACCGCCACCGGCTTTGAATAAAACGATCTCGAGCGCGGTCAGTCCTTGCAACGCTACGCTCTTCTTGGCCAGATCGGCCTGCCTCGTCACGGCGGGATCTTGGCGGCGCAACGCGCGTTTGACCTGGTGGCCTCCTACGCCTTTGGGGTCGGGCCAATAGGCCATGCGCGCATGGCGATGGGCTCCGGCGATCGGACCAAAGCGAATGTGCTCGATCCGCGACCAGGCCCGCACCATCTCAGCAAACGCCGCGTCGGCTGCCTTGCGCCAAGCGGGCGTCGGCGCGTCGCAGCCCTCATCTAACCGCTGTCGGAGAACACTTCCAACCTCGGTCAGGCGCGCGTAGCCGGGGCGGATATGGCGGTCGAGGGCCTCGCGCGCCAAACCAGGGTGGTCAAAATCAGACTTGGCGCCGGCCCCCCAAACGGTGGCTGCCGTCACCAACAGCGGCGCGATGACGATCCCGACGACACCGGCCAAGCGCATGATCCTGCTCCCGTTTTCATAGTGAGTTGACAAACGCGAGCAGTTGCTTGCGTTGCTCGCGCGACAGCCTTGTGAAGGCCTCACGGGCCGATTGCGCTTCACCGCCATGCCACAGGATGGCTTCCGTCACGTTGCGGGCGCGGCCATCGTGGAGCAAGAAGCTGTGTCCGCTCACCTGTTGCGTCAATCCAATGCCCCACAGCGGTGCTGTCCGCCACTCTTGTCCGCTCGCCACGCCTTCCGGACGATTGTCGGCCAATCCCTCTCCCATGTCGTGCAGCAACAGATCGGAGTAGGGCCAGATCGTATGGTTCGCGAGATGGGGTTGGCCGTCCAGATCGCCGGTGCGGAAGCTCGGGGTATGGCAGAGCGCACAACCGACATTGTGGAACAGCCGTTTGCCGCGCAGGATCCGAGGGTCCGCCGCGTTTCGGCGCTTCGGTACGGCCAGGTTGCTGGCATAAAAGGCGACCAAATCCAGCAAGAGGTCGCTGACCTCGCCAGCGCCGCTGCTGCCGCTGCCATGGGGTGCTCCAAGACAGCGTTGCTGGCGCGCCGTACAATCACCGGCCACCCGGGGCACCAGTGAGTTGGAGATGCCGATATCCCCGGCAAAGGCTTCCGCCGACTGCTGGCGGACCGTCGGCGCGCCCGCCTTCCAACCGAAGCGCCCGAGCATCACGCGCCGATGTTCCAGCGACCACACCCGGTTGGGTCTTCCGGACACACCATCTTGATTGACATCATCGGGATCGGCGCCGGCGAGAAGGGCGGCGGCGGGGATCGCCTGCAACAGACCCAATCCGATCATCTGCGGCGCAACCCGCGGCGAGATCATCACGTCGGCGTGGGGTGGCCCATAGGCCAAGTCTGTCAATCGGTAACTCGGCCGGCGCAACTTGACCACGTCGCCGTCGGGAAACGACACGGCTACCTCGTCATAGGTCACGTGCATCCGGCCCTCGGCTGCGTGGCCTTGGATGGCGAAGTCCTGCAACTGCGTGCCATAGGTTGGCTCAGGCATTACGTTGCTGCGGTGTGATGTGAGCCGTGCGGCGTCGCCCGGGCTCTGCGGCGGGATCGATAACCGCAAAAACATCGATACAGCATTATCTTTAGGCCAATTGGCCGAGGGCGGATGACCGCGCCCGTCCTTGAGGTGGCATCGTTGGCACGAGCGCGCATTATAGAGCGGGCCGAGCCCATCTGAGGACTTGGTCGAGGCCGGTGCCGAGACCCAAAGCTTACGGAATATGGCGTTGCCGAGCTTAAAGCGGAATTCCCCGCGCGCATTCAAATTGCCGGAGTGATGCGAAAACGCGTTGCGATTGTTAACGCTGCCGCGCGAGGTGGCCGCGCCGCCGGGCAAATCCTCGCCCGCCTCAAATCGACTGTTCGCTTGAGCATCGGTCCGAGGCGGCTGCGCTTGCGCCGCCGTCAATGCCAGCATTGATGCTGCGTTAACGAGCACAACCGTCGCAATTGTCAAGCACGGCCAGCGCAAGCGCTCGGTCCAACGCCGGTTGCCGAGCGCCCCAGGCTGCGCGCTCTTTATCAAGTCTCGCTTCACCTGCTGTCACCTTCCGACCGTTTCTGGGCGATCGAGGCTGTCAGACCCCAAAAGCTCGATCGCCTTGAGATCGAGCGCTTTGACGGCGCGCTTGATCATGCTGGACTGAACAATGAGATGATCGATCGCGGTCTGCACCAACGCATTTCCCTCACTGTTGCCTTCACCGATCATCTGGTCGTAGGCCTCGCCGCGGTCGGCCCGTTGCTTGATCGCAGTGATGCTGGCCAAGCTCTGATCTAAGGCTGCGCGCAGGTCGTGGTCGGCCTTCGGATTTCCTTGCTTGACCAAGTCCGACAGGCTGGGCCCCTCGACCCTGCGACCGTCTACCCGCCGGTATCTGCCGAGATACACGTTCTGGATGCCAATGACGTTATAGTAGTGGGAGTTGTGGGTGTTATCCGAGAAGCAGTCGTGCTCCTCCTCAGGGTCGTGCAACATCAATCCCAGCTGCATCCGCTCCCCGGCCAGCTCGCCGTAGCTCAACGACCCCATACCCTTGAACATGGCGATCAAGGCAGCGCCTGCGCCATCGGCCAATAGGGCCTTACGGGCAGCGCCGTCGGGCCGCCATTGGCGCGCCATCCAGTCCAGGTCCTCGACCAGCAACTGGCTGACGGCACGCAGGTACTGGCTCCTCCGATCGCAATGCCCGCCGGTGCACTGACGCTGATCGAAGTCCGTCGCGGGTCGGTTGCCCGCGCCGGGGCCGGTTCCATTGAGATCCTGTCCCCAGAGCAAAAACTCAACCGCATGGTAGCCGCGCGCCACGTTGGCCTCGATTCCCCCCGCCTCGTGCAGCGTTTCGGCGATCAACCGTTTGGTGATCTTGCCAGCCGAGATCTCAACGCCGGTGGCCCGCACCGTCGGGTTGGCGATCACGTTCGCGGTATAGAGCGCGTTGTCTTCCGATTGCTGGCCGACTTCCGGCGAGACGTAATCGATCAGGCCCTCATCGAGCGGCCAGGCGTTGACCTTGCCTTCCCAGTCATCGACAATCCGATTGCCAAAGCGGAACACCTCGGTTTGCTGGTAGGGCACGCGGGCAGCGCGCCAGGCGCGACGCGCGGCCGCCAGCGTCGTCTCGGACGGTGCTTTGATCAGCGCCTCGATCTTGGCTTGCAGGGTTTTTGCGGTCGCGGCGGCATCCGCATAACCGGCTTGGGCGATGTCGGAATAGGTTTCAATGACGGCCATCACCTTATCGTCGGGCGTCTCGGCCCTGAGGCTCGCGTAGCCCGCCGCGACGAGGCCATAGCCGACGAGACCGAGCATCCAGGCAGCAATGAGATGAACAGCCGCGGGTTTAATCATGGCAACGGTAACCTCAACGATGCTCGCCAAAGTCAAGCGACATTTGAGCCAGGCTCGCTTGGCACGGGCGGCCTGTACGCGCTGATACGGGGCAGGATCGCCCGTTATCTTTTGTGCTACTATGTGCCGGATCAGCTGTGACGATCATATGTGGCACGATTCCGCATGCCTGCACGGTCGTGTCGCGACGTGTGCTGTTTGGGACAGAGTTGCTGGCCTGGGCAACAAAGCGTGGCGCGGGTGCGCCACGAACTGGGCGGCCTTGAGGGCGATGATCAGCTGCACGCCGGGGCCGGTTGCGCCATCGGGTGGCAACAGCTGGTCGCCCACGCCCTTAGCCGTTAACGGAGGTCCCATTGATCGAATTCGCACGCAAAGCTCTTCACTGAGGGATTGGTGACGTTGGGCGCAGTAACTGGTGTAGATCGGCAACGCCTGGAAAGCCAAACAGCGCACGAGACGGCCAAGCCGCCTCTGCGGTGGTTGCTCGGCGGGACCCCGGCCGCCGAAGCGGAGAACGCTGAGACGCTCTCCGTCCTGTCAGGCTGGATCAAAGCCGGCGATCGCGATCAGGTGCTGGCCGTGTTGGCGGACTGGCCGCTGCCCGACATTCTGTCTCTGTTAACGCGACTCCGCTCCAAGCGCGCAAAGGTGCTGTTCGGATGGTTGCCGGACGACCTGGGTTTGCGTGTTCTGTCAGAGCTTCATCCCAGGCTCAGGATCATCCTGGCCCAACGCGAAACCCGCCGTCGATTCGCCAAGTTGCTGCGCGGCCTCGATCGGCCGAAGGCGCTTCAGTTGTTGGCGGAGCTCCCCGATGCGCTGGCCAACAGCCTGGTCGGAGAGCGCGAGGATGCTGACCAGTTAATGCGCGAATTGGAAAGCTTTCGCGATACGGCCGCCGCGGCGATGCATCGCGGCATTCTGGCGATTCCTGAAAACTGGACGATCGAGCAGGTGATCGCCGAGGTTCGTGCGCGTTCGGACGCGGTGGACAAGCTCGACGCGCTTTACGTTGTCGATCAAGACCATCGCCTTAAGGGCTATCTGCGGATACGCGACCTCCTGCTATGTCCCCACGAGGCTTTGGTGGCCGGCGTGCTGCGCACTGATCTGGTCAGCGTGGACGCGGATGAGGATCAAGAGCACGTGTTGCGGCTGGCTGAAGAGCGCAATCTGCGCGTCATTGCCGTCAAGGATCGCGATGGTCGGCTGGTCGGGTGCGTGAGCCCCGATGAATTGGCCGACATCGTGCGTCAAGAAGCTGAGGAGGACATGCTGCTGATGGGCGGCGTGTCTCCGGACTCGACCGTCGATGATACACCGTTGCAGATCGTCAAACGGCGCATTCCTTGGCTGGCGGCCGGGCTGTTGGGGGCGTCGGTGGCCGCCGCGGTGATCGGGTCCTATGAAGATGCGCTGGCCAAGGCGGCGATTTTGGCGAGTTTCATCCCGGTGGTGATGGCGACCGCCGGCAATGCTGGGATCCAGGCGTCCACCATCTCGATTCAAGCGATCACCAATGGCACCATGTGGTCCGGCGAGCTATGGGCCAGGTTGGTGCGTGAAGCTGCCGGCGCCGCCATCAACGGCGCTTTGATCGGCTTGGCCGTCGGGGCGACGATCTTATTGATCGCGCTGTTCGTCCCCGTCGACCGACCACACATGCTTGCGATCACGGCGCTGGCTGCGTTGATCGCTGTGACCATCATCGCCAGCACGATTGGCGCGGCCATCCCGGCGGTGCTCGAGCTGCTCGGACTGGATCCCGCCGTCGCCACCGGTATCTTCATCACCACCACCAATGATGTGTTCGGCGTGCTGATCTTTTTCTCCGTCGCTTCGCTGCTGTATCTGTAGTGCGGGCGTACGCAGACAGCTTGGATGCGCTTCCATCTGGGTTAGCGGCCATTTAGCACCGAGGTCACGCGGTCGATCATGTCGTCCTTATTGTAGAGATCATAGTACATCATCGCCATAATGTTCGGCGGTCCGAAGAAAAACCGTTCATAAAGCACTTGGCGGCTTCCGAACGCCGAGATCGCCAGATCATGCGCCAGCCGAAACAGTGCGACGCGGTCCCGGCTGTTGAGGTTTGCGACTTGAAAATAGCGTTCGATGTCGGGTGTGAGGTCGCTGCAGAAATCTGCCTCGCTGGGCGTCGCCATCAGCGAGCTTGAGCCCATCTGCTGGATCGCCTCGATCAGCTTGGGATAGCTGCGCGGATAAAGATTACGCTGGGTGTCGATCGGCCGCCGTAGTGGGATGTAATTGCCCCACTGATCTTCATGCGCCTGTTCTTCGGCGCTAAACAGCAGCGCGCGAATGGTCTCTGCAACCCACATCGCCTCGGCGATCTGACCTTTGATATTGATGTCTTTGTCTTTGCCCGTCGCCTGGGCCATCGCACACATCAGCCCGACAACAAATTCCGTCTTAGCCAGTTTGCCGGCCGCCACTTGATGCATCATGTGCACGACCGCATTGGTCTGTGCAAAAGCCTGATTGCATTTCGCCGGATCACGATACATGAACACCCGCTCCCACGGCACCAGGACGTTATCGAACACGACGACCGCATCCATTTCTTCAAAGCGCGATGAGAGCGGCGCATCGAACGTCGATTTGCCGTGGTCGTAGCTGTCGCGGCAGATCAGTCGCATCCCTTCGGTGGCCAGTGGTAGTGCAAAGGCAAAGGCAAACGGATAATTGTCGTCGCTCGCGCGCAAGACGGTCGCTGGAAACACCTCGATCTCGTCGGCATGTGGGCCAAGCGTCGCCAGCAGCCGCGCGCCTTTGACGACGATGCCGGCATCGGTTTCCTTGACGATATGCAAGGCGACCTTGTCACTGTATTTGCCGTCCTGGGCCATCTGATGGCTGAAGGTGGGATTGACCAGGGTGTGTGTTAGCACCTTGTCGTTTTTGCGCACGAAATCGTAGAAATTGATCATGTTTTGGGCGTAGTCGGTGTTACCTGTGCCCAGATAGTCGGCGGCTGCGGCAAACGCCATGACCGAGGAGTTTTTGTAGTCGGGCGTGCGGCCGAACAGACCGTGGGACCATTTGGCCCATTCGTAAAATGCTGCCCCGCGGCGCTTGACGTCCTGTTTCGACTTGGGGATCAGAAACGAGGTGGCACACCTGTCGCCGTCCTGGTCGAGATAGGTCACGGTCTCTTGATAGGCTGCATCGTGCTGACGATCGAGGAAGGACGCCAGCGTCTTCGCCCCACGATAAAGCCCGGGGTGGCGCGTGACATCCTTGATGCGTTCTCCCCCCATCCACACTTCGCGGCCATCAATCAGCCCGTCAAGATACTCGGCGCCCGAACGAATTCCCATGGTGTACCTCCGCGCTGGCTGAATGTTGAGGGAGCGACGTTATGATCTTCGTTGCTCGGCTTGCCGGTCGTCCGGCGTTCCTCGCACCGGCCAACTGCGCGGATCTTAGCTGAGCCTTTAGATGCCCACAAATGATGAAAGGATATTATTTCATACCACCTTGTTATGGTTCTAGCGCATCATTCTGATGGCGTGCTTGGAGCCACGCGGCCCAGAAGCGGCGCCAAGCCGATCGGTTGGTCAGTGTGGCCTTGACGGCCGCGCCCTGAGTTGCAACCACGAAGGCGGTCCACCTGACGCATGCACATGGTGCATAACGTTTCAGTGTGAGCTGGAGCCATTCCGCACCCCCGCCCAGCCATGAAATGGGCCGCTTGTGTGGGTGGCCGGGAGGAGCGGGTCGGCACGGCGATTTCGCCTAGAGCAACCTGCCTTTAATCGGAATCGGAACGATCCCGATTAAAGGCGCGATGATCTAGGGCGGCAATCAACTAAGCAACCGTGTGCACGTGCACGGCCTTGAATCGGCCCGGGCCTGCGACCGGAGGCCGCGCGGAGCCGGAGCGCTTCACGTCACGGCCTTGGCTTTGCGTCCCCGCGCCGATCTGGGCTGCAACAACAGCGTCTGCGAACGGTGCTGGAAGTCCGCAAAGCGACCGCGCAGATAGGTCGTAAAATGGTCACGCACACGATCGACCGAAGACGCTATCGGCACCATGGCGCACAAAGGCACCAGCGGATAAGGCAAGGCGACCGGCACAATCGACAGTGCCCCCTCCTCCAGCGCGTCCAGCACCGAAAAGATCGGCAGCACCGTGAGGCAGTCCGATGACTGAACCAACGTGGTTATCACGCCGGCAGACTCGCTCTTGACCACGTTGGCGACGTCTTGCAAACCGATCATCGCCAAGCTGTCTCGCATGACCTCAAAAAGCTTGCTGTTCTCTGCGTGGCTGATCCATTCGGCGGTTGCCAGCTGATCGGCCCTGATGGTCTTGCCGCTGCGCAGGATCGCGTGGCCTTGTCGGCACACGATTGCGTGGGCGATGTCGATCAGCGGCTGGTAGCGCAGACGCGGCCCGCCCTGGTTGATCGACGTTAACCCAAGGGCAAGATCGAGCTGATTGTGCGTGAGCATCTCCCGCAGCTCGTCTGAATATGAAGCGGTGATGTCGAAACTGACATTGGGTCGCGCCTGCCGGTAGCTGGGGATGATTTTGGCAAGCGCAAAATCGCAAATGAAGGGCGGTGCGCCGATCCGCAGCAGCCCCCTGGTCCCCTTGCGCGCATCGCCGGCGATGAGGCTGGCATCCGCTATCGCGGCGCGCACGATGGCCCCCCGCTCGGCCAGCTCGCGGCCGATGCTGGTCGGAACGACGGGTCGGCGCCTTTGGGCCAACAGCTTGACCCTCAGCCGCCTTTCCATTTCGCCGACCATCCGACTGAGGCCGGGCTGGGTGGTGCCTAAGGCTTTGGCGGCGGTAGAGAAGGATTGATGTTCAATGATCGCCGCAAACTGGACGAGGTGCCGAGGATCAATTTGCATATCATGATGTCATGATAACTGAGGCCAGTATATAACTGAGGCCAGTATCAGATAAGCATCTCGAACATGTATTGTACACCCGCCGTTTTAGCGCGCTCCCGGCGGATCACAGGCGGCAACCTAGAGCAACCTGCCTTTCATCGGAATCGGAACGATCCCGATCAAAGGCAGGTTGCTCACCACTTTAACAGCGATCATCTTTGCGCCTTAAATCGGAACCGGCTTTGCGGTTCCGATTTAAGGCGCGATGATCTAGATCATTTCCGCCCTCGGCGGCATCGCCGGGTCGGCCCGCGCCGCCCGGCCGGCCGGCCAATGCGACGATGTTGTGGGTGGCCAGCAGGAGGAGCTGGCCGGCACCGGGTACAAACCGGGTCGACCCGTGACAGAATTGGCCGGGAGCATTCCCGACAGGTAAAGCTTGCTTGGATCAGCTGTTGGCTCGAGCGATGCCGTTTGCGCAGACCTGTCGTTTGCGGCGTATCGCGTTGTTCGGGTGTTTGAGAGCGGCGCCTACATGGTGGCACAGCTGTGTGGTCTACGTCTGGAAGCGGCCGGCTGCAGGCCGTCTTGGCGCTGTCCCGGGTTGGCTTTCAAACTCCATCTGGTCCAATTCATTCAGCAAATTCAGCAGCTTTTGAAGCCGCTCGGTGCCGAAACGGGTTTCTATCCGGTTGGCGATGCGTTGCGCCTCGTCCATGTTGTCAGATAGCAGCCGTCGGCCAGCTTTGGAGATGGCAACAACCTGTCGCCGGCGGTCGATCTTGCTGGCCGTGCGGGTGACGTAGCCCTTCTCAACCAGCGTCTGCAAGATCCGCGTCAGGCTCGGCAGCAGCAGGCATGCCTGATTTGCCAGCGCGGTGGCGTCCACCCGGCCGATTTCATCCAAGATCCGCAGGACGCGCCATTGTTGTTCCGTCACGCCCGCGTCGATCAACATCTTCCGCACGGGTCCCATCACCTTTTCGCGCGCGCGCAACAGGGCGATCGGCAAGGAGCGCGAGGTCGCAAGCGTTGAAGATTGCGCGGCTGCCCTCGCCGCGACCGCTGGTGTGCTCATCGCTGCCCTCCTTGGCTGCGGGTCGCCGCCATCGTGCCCAAGGTCTTAAAGGTGACTTGACAACACGGAATATCTATTTAGCATGTTAATAATTGCTATGTTAACGAAAAAATCTGGAAATGCCTGAGATCCCAACGATCAGCGCTCCATCGGCCAGGCGTGCGCTGCCCGTTCGACGGTTGAGAATGACAAGGAGGGTTTGGCCTGATGTCCCAGTTGGAGCAGAATCTCGAAAAACTATCAGCCTACATCCAACGATATCGGGTCGACGGCGTGCTCAATCAGATCGGCGGGCAGGCCCGAGCGGCGATGTCGGGTGCGACTTTTGACAACCATTCACCGGTCGATGGCACGCTGATCTGTCAGGTGGCCAAGGGGGGTGCGGCCGACATCGATGCTGCGGCTCAAGCTGCGAAGCGGGCCTTTCCCGCCTGGCGCGACATCGCAGCAACGCGGCGCAAGCAGATCCTCCACAATGTGGCCGACGCCATTGTTGCCCGCGCCGAGGAAATCGCGTTCGCCGAGTGTCATGACACCGGCCAAGCCTTGCGCTTTATGTCCAAGGCGGCGCTGCGTGGCGCAGAAAATTTTCGCTTTTTTGCGGACTTGGCACCCGGTGCGCGCGATGGTCGAAGCCTACCGTCACCGACGTTGATGAACATCACCACGCGTGTGCCGATCGGCCCAGTCGGCATCATCACGCCTTGGAACACGCCGTTCATGTTATCGACCTGGAAGATTGCGCCGGCGCTGGCCGCGGGATGCACGGTGGTGCATAAGCCGGCGGAATTCTCGCCGATCACCGCGCGGATCTTGATGGAGATTGCCGAGCAAGCCGGGTTGCCGCCGGGGGTGTGGAACCTCGTCAACGGCTTCGGCGAGGATGCTGGCAAGGCGCTGACGGAGCATCCCGACATCAAGGCCATCGCCTTCGTCGGCGAAAGCCGGACCGGCTCGATGATCATGCGGCAGGGCGCCGACACCTTGAAGCGGGTACATTTTGAGCTGGGCGGCAAAAACCCGGTGATCATCTTCGATGACGCCGATCTGGACCGCGCCTTGGATGCGGCGATATTCATGATCTACTCGCTCAACGGCGAACGCTGCACCTCATCCAGTCGCTTGTTGGTCCAGTCGACGATCGCCGAGGCGTTTCAGTCCAAGTTGATCGACCGCATCAACCTGATCCGCGTCGGGCATCCGCTCGACCCCGATACAGAGATTGGGCCGCTGATTCACAAGACCCATTTCGACAAGGTGGTCAGCTATTTCGATATCGCCAAGCAGGATGGCGCGACCATTGCCGCCGGCGGCGAGGCGATCGATGGCAAGGGCTGGTATGTGCGGCCGACCCTGTTCACCAACGCCAACAACGCCATGCGGATCGCGCAGGAGGAAATCTTCGGCCCGGTTCTGACGGCCATTCCATTTGACACCGAGGAAGAGGCACTGACGCTGGCCAATGATATTCAGTATGGATTGACCGGCTACGTTTGGACCAACGATTTGACCCGAGCATTGCGCTTCACCAACCGGCTGGACGCCGGCATGATTTGGGTAAACTCGGAAAACATCCGGCATCTGCCGACCCCGTTTGGCGGTGTCAAGGCGAGCGGGATCGGTCGCGACGGCGGCGACTGGTCCTTCGAGTTCTTCATGGAGCAAAAGCATATTGGTATTGCCACCGGCGCGCACGCCATCCCCCGCCTCGGCATTTGAAGTTGTGGCAGAGACGCCGCGCTGCGCGTCAATTATCACGATCTTTGGACGGAATGGGAGACAGTAAAATGGGCGACATCGTGCTTGCAGCAAAGATCACCCATGTGCCGACCATCTGGATGTCGCACACGATGGAAAAATACCGGGGCATCCGGCAGCCGGCGATCGACGGCTATCGGCTGCTGCGCGACGATGCCAAGGCGGCGGGTGTCGAGACCTTCGTGGTTTTCGATACCCACTGGATCGTCAATCAGGGCTTCCATCTCAACGCCAAGGCGCAGCATGTGGGAACCTTTACCAGTCACGAGCTACCGCACATGTTGTCGGATTTGGCGTATGACTACAGCGGCGATCCGGAGCTGGCCGATCTGATCGTCGACGACGTGCGTGGCGCCGGCCAACGCGCGCTGGCTCATCGGCAGCCGCATCTGCATGTGGAGTACGGCACGTTGCTGCCGATGCACTTTATCAACGAAGGCGGTTATGCCCGCGTGCTGCCGGTTGCCGCCAATCAATTCGCCGACATCGACGAGAATTGCATTGCCGGCGCAGCGGTTGCACGGGCCATCGAAAAATCCGATCGCAAAGTCGCGCTGCTGGCATCGGGGTCGCTAAGCCATGCGTTCTGGCCGAACAGCAAGTCGGTCGAAGGCATTAATTCGATCAACGGTGAGTTTAACCGCCAGATGGACCTGCGCGTTCTGGAACTTTGGAAAGCTGGCCGATGGGTCGAGTTCTTGGACATGCTGCCCGACTATGCCGCGAAATGCTCCGGCGAATGTGGGATGAACGATACGGCGATGCTGTTCGGCGCGCTGGGGTGGAAGCACTATGCCGGCCGCTGCAAGGTCTATACCGAATACTTTGCCAGCTCGGGCACCGGACAGGTCAATATCGGCCTGTCGGTCAGCTAAAAAAGGTGTGCCCGTAACCCGCTCGGGCGTGTGCTTGCATCATCCCGCTCCCCCACCCGGTCAACCACAACATCGTGCCGTTGGCTCGCCAGTTAGGGGAGCGGGCCGGCAAGGCAATTCCGCCTAGGGCGGAAATCATCTAAAGCAACCTGCCTTTAATCGGAATCGGAACGATCCCGATTAAAGGCAGAAAGTTGCTCACCACTTTAAGAGCGATCATCTTTGCGCCTTAAATCGGAACCGGCTTTGCGGTACCGATTTATGGCGCGATGATCTAGGCCCAGGCCGCGACGCCTGTTCGATCAGGCCCGACCGCATCGACGCCTGGCCGCTTGACGTCGCGCCCATTTGCGGTCCAACTGAACCCATTTAACCTTGATGCGTATTGCAAAATGAGATCAGCGCACGGCACCGGGCCGACTGCGCGCAGCCGCTACATTCGAAGCGGTCAAACCGTTGGATCAAGCCGGGCCGAAGGTTGGTCGCGATAAAAATCCGCCCCGCAGCTCACTCACCATTGCTGCCGCTGGCGGGTGAGGGCCAGGAGGAGACGATGATTCCCGCAAGTTTCGAGTACCACCGTCCAAAATCCGTCGCTGAGGCGGTTCAAGCATTGTCGGAGCTGGGCGAGAACAGCCGGGTGATCGCCGGGGGACATAGCCTCATTCCCCTGATGAAGTTGCGCCTCGCCGTCCCGGATCATTTGATCGATTTACAGGGCCTCGACGAATTAAGGGGCATATCTATTTCGGGTGGCACACTGACGGTCGGCGCCATGGTCACCCAGCATGAGTTGATCGCGTCTGAGCAGCTCGCGACGGCCTGCCCGATCCTGCGGGAGACGGCCTTGCAGATCGCCGATCCGCAAGTTCGCTATTGCGGGACCATCGGCGGAAATGTCGCCAATGGAGATCCCGGCAATGATCTGCCGGCCCTGATGCAATGTTTGAATGCCACCTATGTGCTGGCCGGACCGTCCGGAACGCGCGAGGTCGCGGCCCGCGATTTTTACGAAGCCGCCTATGTCACGGCATTGGCCGACACTGAAATTCTCACATCGGTGCGCATTGCGGTGCCAGCGTCCGGCCATGGGTGGGCCTACCAGAAACAAAAGCGCAAGATCGGCGATTATGCGACCGCAGCGGCAGCCGTCATCCTCCAAATGGCAAACGGACGCTGCGTCAACGCATCATTGGCGCTGTCCAATCTCAGCGAAACACCGCTGTTCGTCGAGCCGGCAAGCTCGATCCTGGTTGGAACCGACGTCGGGCCGGACGTCCAGGGCCAGGTCGCCGACGCGGCCAAAGCCATCGTTGAACCGGCAGAAGACGGTCGCGGACCGGCGGACTTTCGGCGTCACGTTGCCGGCATCATGGTGCGCAGGGCGCTCGAGGCCGCCAAGGGCCGTGCCGTGTAGCCGACCACGCAAGACATGACGTGTTAACGCATTTGGCGCTTTCAAATTATTGAGGAGCGAGATGAAAAAAAGGCCCATCAAGATGACGGTGAACGGCCGCGAGGTCGAGGAGCTTGCGGAGCCCCGTCTACTGCTCATTCACTTCCTGCGCGAACAGCTGAGCCTGACGGGGTCGCACATCGGTTGCGAAACCGGGCACTGCGGTGCGTGCACCGTGGATCTTAACGGCAAGTCGGTCAAATCGTGCACGATGTTCGTGGCCCAAGCCGACGGCGCTGAGATCACGACGATCGAGGGCCTGGCTCAACCGGACGGCACCTTGCAAGCGCTGCAGCAGACGTTCCGCGATCATCACGGTCTGCAATGCGGCTACTGCACGCCGGGCATGATCACGCGGGCCTACCGGCTGTTGCAGGAGAACCCCGACCCCACCGACGAAGAGATCCGCTACGGGATCTCCGGCAATATCTGCCGCTGTACGGGCTACCAGAATATCGTCAAGGCGGTGCGCGCCGCCGCGGACCAGCTCAGCGCGTCGGAGGAGGCAGCGTGATGACCGCCCCAGCAACCACGTCTGACCGTTCGGCAAAACTGCAGGGGCTCGGGACCAGCCGCAAGCGTGTCGAGGACGTCCGCTTCACGCAAGGCAAGGGCAACTATGTCGACGACATCAAATTGCCGGGCATGCTGTTCGGCGATTTCGCGCGCTCCTCTTACGGTCATGCTCGCATCAAATCGATCAACGTAGAGGCCGCCAAGGCGCTTCCCGGCGTGCTTGCCGTGTTGACCGCGGCGGATTTGAAACCCCTCAATCTGCACTACATGCCGACGCTGGCAGGTGACGTGCAGGCGGTGCTCGCCGACGAAAAGGTGCTGTTCCAAAACCAGGAGATCGCCTTCGTCATCGCCCAGGATCGCTACACCGCCGCTGATGCGGTGGAGCTGATTGAGATCGATTATGAGCCGTTGCCGGCGGTGGTCGATCCCTTGCGAGCGATGGCAGACGATGCGCCGGTGCTGCGCGAGGATATCGCGGACAAGACCGAGGGGGCGCACGGACCTCGCAAGCACGTCAATCATATTTTCACGTGGGAGGTCGGCAATGCCGCCGCCACGGCCCAGGCGCTCAATGGCGCCGACGTCGTCGCCAAGGAATTCATTTCCTATCAGCGTGTTCACCCTTGCCCGCTGGAGACCTGCGGCTGCGTGGCCTCGATGGACAAGATCAACGGCAAACTGACGGTGTGGGGCACGTTTCAGGCGCCACACGCGGTGCGCACCGTCGCCTCGCTGATCTCCAACATTCCCGAGCACAACATCCGGATCATATCGCCCGACATCGGCGGCGGGTTCGGCAACAAGGTCGGCGTCTATCCCGGATACATTTGCGCCATCGTCGGTTCAATCGTCACCGGCGTGCCGATCAAGTGGATTGAGGATCGCATCGAGAACCTGTCGGCGACGGCATTTGCCCGTGATTATCACATGCTCGGTGAGATCGCCGCGACCAAAGACGGCAAGATCACTGGCTTGAAATGTCACGTCACCGCCGACCATGGGGCCTTCGACGCGTGCGCAGATCCGACCAAGTTCCCCGCCGGCTTTTTCAACATCTGCACGGGGTCGTATGACATTCCCGCCGCCCACGTCGTCGTCGATGGGGTCTACACCAACAAAGCGCCCGGCGGCGTCGCCTATCGTTGTTCATTCCGGGTCACGGAGGCTTCGTATTTCATCGAGCGTATGGTCGATGTTTTGGCCAGACAACTGCAAATGGATCCAGCCGAGCTGCGGATCAAAAACTTCATCCGTCAGGACCAGTTCCCCTATACGTCAGCGCTCGGGTGGGAGTACGATTCCGGCGACTATCACACCGCCATGGACAAGGCCTTGCAGACGGTCGACTACCAGGCGTTGCGGGCGGCGCAATCGGCCAATCGCGCAGCATTTGCGCGTGGGGAAACACGCAAGCTGATGGGGGTCGGCGTTTCCTTTTTCACCGAGATCGTCGGCGCCGGGCCGGTCAAAAATTGCGACATCCTCGGTCTGGGCATGTTTGATTCGTGCGAGATCCGCATCCATCCCACCGGCTCAGCCATCGCCCGGCTTGGCACCATCAGCCAGGGTCAGGGGCACGCCACGACGTTCGCCCAAATCCTGGCTTCCGAGATCGGCATTCCGGCGGACCAGATCACCGTCGAGGAAGGCGACACCGACACCGCGCCTTACGGCCTAGGTACCTATGGATCCAGATCGACGCCGGTCGCGGGCGCAGCCACGGCCATGGCCGGTCGCAAGATCCGGGCGAAGGCGCAAATGATCGCCGCCTATCTGCTGGAGGTGCATGATGACGATCTGGAATGGGACGTCGACCGGTTCCAGGTTAAGGGCAATCCGGAGCGCTTCAAGTCAATGGGCGAGATCGCGTTCGCCGCCTATAACCAGGCGATCCCAGGGCTGGAGCCGGGATTGGAGGCGGTTTCATACTACGATCCGCCGAACATGACCTATCCGTTCGGAGCCTACATCTGCGTTGTCGACGTCGACGTTGACACCGGCGTCACCGATATACGACGCTTCTATGCGTTGGACGATTGCGGCACCCGGATCAACCCGATGATCATCGAGGGCCAGGTGCATGGCGGACTAACCGAAGCGTTGGCCATAGCGATGGGACAGGAGATCACCTACGACGAGCTTGGCAATGTCAAGGGCGCGAGCTTCATGGATTTTTTCATGCCGACGGCCGTTGAAACGCCGCACTGGGAGACCGATTTCACGGTGACACCGTCGCCCCATCATCCGATCGGCGCCAAGGGCGTGGGCGAAAGCCCCAACGTCGGCGGCGTGTCGGCCTTCTCCAATGCCGTCAACGACGCGTTCGCCCATCTTGGCATCACGCACACGCAAATGCCGCACGATCACTGGCGGGTGTGGATGACGGCCCAGAGTGTCGGGCTGACGGGGTGACGCGCCCATGAGCCGTGGCGCATCGGCCAAGCTTGGCTCGGTGCGGCACGGCTCGCCGGTCAAAAAGAGCGACGGTTCGCATGAGCGATCAACCCACCCAATCGTATTCGGCGCTGAAATCCCACCTGGCCGAGATCGGTTACCTCGCCGACGATAGCCTGGCCATGGCCATTCATCTGGCGCTGCATATGCGGCGCCCGCTGCTGATCGAAGGTGAAGCCGGCGTCGGCAAGACCGAGGTGGCCAAGGCGCTGGCGACCATGTTGGGCACGCGCCTGATTAGGTTGCAGTGCTACGAAGGGCTGGACGCCAACGCGGCGATTTACGAATGGAACTACCAGCGTCAATTGCTCGCCATCAAGGCCCGTGCGGATCAGGAACGCGCCGAAGACACCGAGCAGCGCATATTCTCCGAGCCCTACCTATTAAAGCGACCCCTGCTCGAGGCGATCACACAAGACCAAGCGCCGGTTTTGCTGATCGACGAGATCGATCGCGCCGATGAGGAGTTCGAAGCCTATCTGTTGGAAGTGCTGTCCGACTACCAGATCTCCGTACCCGAATTGGGGACGATCACGGCGACAACCATTCCCTATGTGATCCTCACAGCCAACGGCACCCGCGACCTGTCCGATGCCTTACGGCGCCGATGCCTTTATGCCTACGTCAGCTTTCCCGATCAGCAGCGCGAGCTTGCGATCCTCAAGGCGCGCATGCCGGGCATCGCCGATGAGCTTGCCGGCCAGGTCGTGCGCTTTATCGATGCCCTTCGCCGCGAGGAGCTGGACAAGAAGCCCGGCATCGCCGAAACGCTGGACTGGGTGGCCGCGCTGGTCAATTTGAACGTCGGCACCATCGATGAGGATGCGGACGTGCTGAGGGCCAGCCTGATCTGTCTGCTGAAGACGGAGGCGGATCTTAATGCGCTGACGCCGGAGGTCCTGGCCCGCCTGTGCGATAAAGCCGCTTGACCGATGGATAGGATAGCGGAAGCGGGTGTCGATCCAACGGCTTTGGCGCAGCGCATCGCCGGCTTCGTTGCGCATTTGCGGCTGAACCATTTTGCGGTCGGGCCCGCCGAGACGGCGGCCGCCCTCGCCCTGGCCCATCACATCGAGGCCTGCGACCCGTTGCAGGCGCGTCTCGGGCTGAGGACGCTGTTGGCCGGCCGGCAGCAGGACTGGGAACGGTTCGACGACGTGTTTGAGGCCTACTGGCTCGGCCGGGGCATCGTCCGGTCTCGGCCGTCGTCGCCCGCAACCTCAACGGCCGCCTCCTCCCGGCCGCAGCTGTGGCAGCGCCACCTTCCCCAATCAGAAGGGGTCCAAGACCCGCTGCCGCAAATCGCCGGCACTGAGGATCAGAGCGATGATACCTCGGCGCGCAAGGCCCGCTTGGTCGCTTCGAAGCACCAATCTCTGACCACGAAGGACCTGCGCCACATCGTCGACCCAGATGAGCTCGCCGCCGCGGAGCAGCTGGCGGGTCGGTTGGCGCGCGCCATGCGCTATCGGCTGTCGAGACGGTTTCGGATCTCCAATCGGGGACGGCGGCTCGATCTGCGCCGTTCGCTCCGCCGCAATCTGTCGCGCGGCGGTGACCCGATCGAGCTCATCTGGCGCCGACGCGTGGACCGGCCGGTGCGCATCGTCGTGCTGCTCGACGTGTCCGGTTCGATGCAGCAGTACAGCCGCTTTTTTCTGCAGTTCACGAGGGGGTTGGTCGGGAGCTGGGCGGAGGCGGACGCTTACCTGTTTCACACCCGATTGCTGCGCGTCACCCATGTGTTACGCGACAAGGATCCGATCCGTGCGATGACCAAACTGTCGCTGATGGCGCAAGGCTTCGGCGGCGGCACGCGCATTGGCGAAGCTGTGCGGGTCTTCAATGATCGTTACGCCAAGACGACGCTCAACTCCCGCACCGTGGTGGTCGTGCTGTCTGACGGCTACGACACCGGCGAGGTCGATGACCTGGTGGGCCAGCTGCGGCGGCTGCGCCGCAAGGCGCGCCGGCTGGTCTGGCTCAACCCGCTGCTCGGTTGGCAACGCTATCAACCGGTGGCCCGAGCGATGTTTGCCGCGCTACCCTATGTCGACCATTTTGCATCCGCCCATAGCCTGGAGGCGCTAGCGGCGCTCGAAGGCACGTTTGAGCGGCTTTAGATCAGTTCCGCCGAGCATGTCGGCCTTGGGCGGCTGCGCCATCGCGAGCGGTGGAACGGACCCGGATGGTGTTGGTCGGGGCAGCGGGATTCGAACTCGCGACCCCCTGCTCCCAAAGCAGGTGCTCTACCAGGCTGAGCTATGCCCCGACACGAGGTTGATACCACGACATTGGGCCGATAGGACGACCTCAACCGGCTCGCACCTCCTCCAGCCCGCGCTGGTCGGGAGGACGGGCCGTGTTGGGCACGACATGGGCCGACGCGACGGTCCCAGCCCGTGCCGCGCCGACATCCGGCCAAGACCGCATCGCGCCATGGCGGCGACAGTGTGCGTTTGTGCTGCGCGCGTCAAGTCTCGCGTCGTGGCCCAGAGCAACCAGCCTTTAATCGGAATCGGAACGATCCCGATTAAAGGCAGAAAGTTGCTCACCACTTTAAGAGCGATCATCTAGCGGCGCGCAGTGCTCAGCCGGTCCCTTCCCAAGCTACCGGGCCGATAGCGTTTCAGATTTAGCTGGAACCATCCCGCTCCCCGCCCGGTTCCTGCACTTGTTCCTCAACTGGGCCACCCAGACCATCATGCCATTGGATGGCGAGTGGAAGAATGGAGTGGAGGAATGGGGAGGGGGGGGGCGGGCCGGCTCGGGCGATTCCGCCTTTGGCGGACATGATGTAGACCATCGTGCCTTAACTGGACCTGCGCAGTCGGTTTCCATTCAAGGCACAACGATGATCACCGCTAAAGTGGAGAGCAGGTTGCACTACGGCTTGAAGCTGGCATGGATCACGTCATCGCCGGGCTTGAGCTTCAAGCGGTCGGCCTCGCCGGCTGCCAACTCAAGCACCGCCGAAACCGGACCTTGCGAGGCAACGATCCGCTCCGACAACGGCTCCGTCGCGTATTCGATCCTATGGATCTTGCCGTTGGGCTTGATAAAGATCATGTCCAACGACACAAACGTGTTGCGCATCCACATGGTCAGCTCTTGCGGCTTCGCATAAGGAAACAGCATTCCGGTATTTGGTGGCACCTGTGATCGAAACATCAGACCGAGGGACTTCTCGGCCGGTGTTACGGCGATCTCAATCTCGATGCGGTGTTCGGCGCCGGATTGGGTGCGCAGGGTCAACTGATCCTTGCGAAACTCGGCGTGAGCTGGCCATGCTGAGAGCAACGCCACGACAAGCAACAGAGCCGCTGTTTGCGCGGCCCTGTCGAAGAAGCGGTAGCACAGCCCATTGTCGATCCGAAAGCGTGCGGCCCTAGTGCTGCGAAGGTAGACCCGTGGTAAGCCCGTCCGGACGAAGATCCGCTGCCATGCATCCCTTCGACCCGTGACCCCACCGGACCTGAACGATTTGGCCGGGCCGCAGCTCGGTGAAGCCAAACCTGCGCAAGGTTTCCATGTGAACGAAAATGTCGGGTGTACCATCGCCCCTCGTCAAAAACCCGAAGCCGCGAACGCGGTTGAACCATTTCACCATGGCACGTTCCCAATCGCTTTCCGCCTCGACGACGACATGCGTGCGCTGAGGAAGTTGAGAGGGATGGATTGCCGTGCTTTCATCCATGCTCAAGATACGGAAGGCCTGCAAGCCCTTTGGCCGTCGAAGCACCTGGCAGTGTACGCGAGCCCCCTCGTAGGCGGTCTGATATCCGCCAGCCCGCAGGCAGGTCACATGCAATAGAACGTCAGCCAGTCCGTTATCAGGAACGATAAAACCGTAGCCTTTCGAGGCATCGAACCACTTGATGGCACCGGCTACCTCAAAAACCTCAAGACCTTGAACCTCGTCAATGAGAGTCGGATCTGCGCCCGGATACTCCGGAAGCTTAGAATCCCCCATTAGTTACCCCCGCTTACAGATGACAGCCACGTCAAGCTGTTTGTTGTCGTCTTCACCATACCGGCGACCGCCTCGGCCATCGACTGACGCCACTCTGTCGATCGTGCCAACGCCGGATCAGCGACGAACCATAAGCACCGTTCGTCGCCCTTGGCCAGCCCCTTCGCCGTCGCGGTCGGCGGTGCTCTGACAAAACGATTTATAAAAACCAGATAGAATGTTGAAAAAAAATGAACATTATCGAGTTGAAATGCCTGGGATACTTGTGGGTTTTCAAGTTTCATAGCCGCCAGCTGCGGCGTTAGCGGCGATGCTGCCGCCCGCATTTCTGCGAGATGATTCGTCCGCTCTACGCCGCAGCGGGCGGCCCTGGTCTTTAGGCTGAAGGTGCGGCTGCGCGCCTCAAAAAATGGTCGCCTTCGGTGGCGCTGCAGGCTCAAATCGGCATGAGCTTGCGAGTTGAACTCACAAAAACATGCTATCCTTCTATAATAAATTATAAAAATCAGATTCGACACCGTATTGCTAATCGCCTTTGCCGGTTTGCAGTGCTGCCCCACAGCTGTTTTGGTCCCGCATCGTTGCCCATTGGCAACATTGAGCGGCGGCGTCGGTTTGCGTGCTGGTGCGGGGAGCGCGATCAATCAAGCGGGTGCGGCCAGCCGATCCGATGTTTGACCTGCCCGGCCGGTGTTGATTTGCTGTCGTCAAGTGGTCCGGCGCCGGCCTGGCTTGAAAAGCGAGCGCGGGCTGGTTTGGCATCCGTGCTATGACAATCGTGACGAGCGGCGGCGCCTGCAATTCAAGGAGCGAATCCAGCCATGTCCGAACCACCTCAGAAAAGCGCCAGCCAAGCGGAGGCGAGGCGACGGCGCATGGCTCTTAATCGGGCGCTGACTCAGGCCGCCGTTTTCTCCCGCCGGCGCGGCAAGGCGCCGGACCAGGACAGCGCCGGCGGCGGCTCATCACTGGTGACCGTGATCGTGGTGCTCGCGGTCGTCATCTCGATGTTGGTGCTGATGCTGCGCTATGGCAACTGATGCGCGCGCGATCTTGGTCGCTCAATCGATGTCTTGACGCGCGCCGTGAAGGTCGAAGTGGGCGTTCTGTCGCGCTCAAGATGGTCGCCGAGCGGGCCCATCTGCAGCGCACGTGCAGGCAAGGTCTGGCGGCTGATTGGGGGATCGATGTCCTTGGAGGGCGAGACGGAGGTTGTGCGCTGGCTGCGCGCCGTTGGTCGCGGCGTAGCCGACTTCATCGTCCCACCTATGTGTTTGGGCTGCCAACGTGCCTTGGAGAGCCACGATTGCTTGTGCGCAAACTGTTGGCGTCAAGTGCGTTTTATTCGCCCTCCCATCTGTGATCGCCTGGGACTCCCACTGCCCTACGACACCGGTGGTACGATGATCTCCGGGGCCGCAGCCGCGTCGCCGCCCGATTGGGACCGCGCTCGAGCCGTTGCCCATTTCGATCCTCTGATCCGTCAACTGTTGCATGCCTTCAAGTACGGCGACCGGCACGATGCCACGCGCTTGTTTGCGCGTTGGTTGGCGGAGGCAGGTCGCGACGTGCTCGCGCAAGCCGATCTGTTGGTGCCGGTTCCGCTGCACCGGCTGCGGCTTCTGCGGCGCAAGTACAACCAGTCTGCGCTGCTAGCGCAGGCCCTCGCGCGCCGCACCGGTATTGCCTACGAGCCAAGCGCCTTGCGGCGGGTCAAGCCAACGCGCGCGCAAGTCGGGCTAACGCATGCGGCTCGGATGCGCAACGTCTCCGGGGCGTTCAGGTGTCCACCGACGGCGCAAGGGAGACTGTCGGGTTCGCGCGTCCTTTTGGTCGATGACGTGATCACGACCGGCGCCACGGCCGCCGCATGTGCACGGGCTCTCAAGCGCTGTGGCGTCAGCCGCGTCGACGTGTTGGCGCTGGCGATGGTCACGGAGGCAAGCCGGATCGGCACTTAGCGTCGACCGCTGTTGTCAGATTGCAACACACAGAATCGTCCACGGTCCCTTTTTTGTCGTCGATCAACGACTACATGCCTGGATCTGGAGCGTGCGTGCGCTACAACGAGCAGCCAGTGTGGACTATGCGCGGGAGACTAAATGGCCAAAGTCACCATGTATATGACGCCGATTTGCCCTTACTGCCGGATGGCCAAGCGCCTGTTGTCGACTAAGGGAGCAGACGTTACCGAGATCAACGTCATGTGTGACCCGACCGCCCGTGCCGAGATGCGCGACAAAGCCGGTGGCCGCAATACAGTTCCGCAGATCTGGATCGGGCAATCCCATGTCGGGGGCTGCAACGAGTTGTACGCGTTGGACCGCAACGGCGAGTTGGATGCGCTGCTTGCTGCCTGAACCGATCTTGGCGGGTACCAGGGTCGAGGCAGCGCCGAGGGGACATCGGCCGCGCGTGATCGATGTGGGCGGCTCATTTGCTGACGGATCGATTTTTCGCTGCTGATCGTATATGATGATAGCACTCAACCGTTTGGACGATTGAGATCCGAAGGATAAAGGAATGATTCGATATCGGTTGCAGTGCGAAAAGGCGCATGAGTTCGAGGCTTGGTTCGGGTCCAGCGCGGCCTATGATCGCCAGGCTGAGCGGGGACAGGTGGTCTGTCCGCAATGCAACTCGACCAACGTCAGCAAGGCGTTGATGGCGCCAGGTATCGCCGCGCTCACCGGCAGACGAACGCAACCGGACGCGCGCCGGGATGCGCAGGCAATGACCGGTGATGATCGGTCCCAGCACCTGTCCGGGGCGTCCGGCCGCCAGCCGCAGCTGCCGGCGGAAGCGCAGAAGCAGCTGTTGGCTATGATGCGCCATGTGCGCCGCGAGGTTGAGGCCAACGCGGAGTATGTCGGCCCCCGTTTTGCCGAAGAGGCCCGCAAAATCCATTACGAGGAAGCCGAAGAACGGCGGATTTGGGGCGAGGCGACGCTGGAAGAAGCGCGCGAGCTGCGAGACGACGGCATCGATTGCCTGCCCCTACCACGGTTGCCGGAAGATAAAATCTGAGCGGCTCGCTTCGCCGCTCTGGTTAAGGGCCGCTCGGGTAAACGCATGTCCGCCTGAGCCGGATCAGCCGGCCCCGGCCCGCAGTCCCCCGGCCCGCAGTCCCCCGGCCCGCTGTCCCCGGCCCGTCTGCCCACGCCATCGTGCCGTTGGGCGGAAGCTGTGGCAGGTTGCTCTAGCCGTGACGAAACGAACTCATAAGCTCAGGGCTTCAACGAGCTATCGGGCGACGGCGCCCGCAGCACGGCCTGACGCCGTTCCCGTAGGGGCGGGCTCAGGTCTCAGCCGCGCTCGGGTCGCTGCTTCGACGCTCAGAAAAAGGCGAATGTTCGCGTTTCGATGCTCTCGCGCGGTGGCGCGTCGGCTGGCGAATTCGGGTCTTCGAAGGCCGTATGGGCGGTAAACTTCGCCGCCTTGCCGGTGTCGGAATCGAACACCTTGAAGACCAAAGCCTCGTTTCGTTGCATCTTTGGGAAATAGTACCACTGGTGCGAGGGATGATGCGCGATGTGATAGACTTCGGCGGTCCGGTAGGGGTAGCGGCGCTGCAGCAAAATGAAGCCTTCCCGGGGTATCGACCGCGCATCACAGATCGCCAGTGGATCAACCAGCACCGGGCCGCGGATCGGCCGCCAGACCTGGATGATCGCAAAACGTCTGCGCATGCGCCGCTCGGCCTCCGCCTCGCCGAGGATATCGCGCAGACGCTGCGGCGCTGAACGCTCCGTGTAATCGTTATGGACGCCTTTCACCGGCGGTCGCGCCTGGTTGACTGCCCGCGTGGTTTCGTCCCCGGTGCGCAGCGTATGATCGAAGACCACGACTTCCGCAGCGCCCGAGCATTGCTTGATCAGGGCTTCCACCTCCGGGTCATAAACCTGCCTGCGCTCCTCTTCTCGCGTGAAATCGCGAACCTGGGTCGGGTGGTCGACGAACGCAAAGCCGTGGGTATCGAGCGCGAAGGAGTGTTGCAGCGGCCGACCACTGTGGATGGTCACCTGTTCCATTTTGTAGGTCGGCGGACGAGCCTGATGCGCCATCTCGGGCCAATCGACGTAAATGACGGGCGGTGTCCCGGTGTCGACGATGTAATTGAGCGGGGCTCGAATGGTGTCGGTTGATGTTGGCTCCACGACAGACGGCATGTGAGGGCACCTGGTTTGTTTCGATACGGGTGCGGTTGGTTCTTGATCCTCGACCCGGCAGCTCGTCGCGCCGCGTCAACAGGCTTACGGCGCATGCTGCACCTACCGCTTGCGCTCGCGGCTTCAACCTTAGCCCAGCCGGTCACCACCGAAAAGCGATGTTTCTGTCGGTGCGAGGACAATGCAATCGTGGTATCGATCAACGTGGTCGGACGCTCGGGCGACGGTGTGCCGGCCAAGCTGGGGAGCCGATATCGCTTGCGGATGCGGGCGCGGTGTGGTGGTCGTGCTGACCGAGCCGTCACGTTCGGCCACAGCACACAACGGCCGGCGCGACGTTGGGTGTGTAGCGGTCAGCAGCCTCATTGGCACAAGAGGGGACAGCGATGAACACGCTTGGTCGGCTTGGTTTGGGTGCAGCGTGCGTGATTGCCAGTCTGGGCCAAGCCCAAGCGCAAGATTCAGGCGAGTTGCTGCGTCGCGAGCTCGAGGCTGGCCGCGCGGCCGTGGTGATCGGCGAGCTGCGCCGCCGCCAGGGTGCCGATCCGCAGGCACGCCTCGGATTGGGCATCGCCCAGTTCACGCGCGCGGTCGAACGCTTCGCGCACGGGCTCCACCGCTATGGCTTCAAGATGCCGGACAATCCGTTTATGCCGTTCCTGCGTCTGCCCCTTCCGCTTAATGATCAGCCGGAGGCCGTTGATTACGAGCGCATCCGTGCCATTTATCAAACCTTTCTCGATGATCTTGCAGCAGCCCGCCAGACCCTGAAGTCGGTTCGCTCCGGCAACAGCAAGGTCGTTCTCAATATCAACGCCATTCGGCTGAGTTTGGGGGCGGGTGGGCGCACGACGCTCGTGATGAGCCAGATCATCGATACCCTGACTGGGTGGTCGGTCAGACCGGTCCAGCGAGTTGAGCCATGGGAGGTGGCCCTCGATCGCGCGGACGCCCTTTGGCTGGCGGGCTATTCCCATCTGCTGTCGGCCGGGCTGGAATTCATCCTGGCGCATGATTGGCGGCATACGTTCGATGCGACGGCACATGCATTCTTTACCGGGCATGCGGATCATCAACGTTTCGCCGATCTCAACGCATCAAGTCGCGCGATCATTGACGGCGAGGATGGATTTGCCGATCAGATCGCCTTGTTGCATCTGATCCATTGGCCGGCCGGTGACCGCGCCCGCATGGCCGCAGCGCACGCTCACTTGAAGTCGGTTCTCAACATGAGCCGGTTGACTTGGCAGGCCGTCCTCGCTGAGACCGACGACGATCGAGAATGGCTGCCGGCGCCGCGGCAAAATAGTACCGCAATGAGGGCAATGCCAATCACGGATGGCATACTGGCAGGCTGGCTTGCTGTCCTGGACGAACTGGATGACGTGCTGGATGGCCGCAAGTTGCTGCCCCATTGGCGGTTCAGTCAAGGCATCGACGTTTCCATGATATTCAAGCAGCCGCAGCCCTTCGACCTCATACTCCTGCTGACCGGCCATGGTGTGCAACCATTCCTCAAGCCCGGACCGAAGCTCGACGGTCGCGCCTGGCAGCGCTGGAATCAAATATTTGGCAACAATCTGCTAGGCTACGCCTTCTACTTCAACTGAGTTTACGCTTGTGACCTCCATTATGTCTGTTGCAAAGCGTTTCAGAGTGAGCTGGAACCATCCCGCTCACGGCCCGGCCATGACAGGGCATGGTGTTCTGGGTGACCAGTATGTTCTGGGTGGCCAGTGGAGGAACGGGCGGGGAAGCGGGCCGGCACGGACGATCCGCCGCAGGCGGACATGCTCCAGGCGGATCGCCTTGCCGACCCACGCCCCCAGCTCTTCCATCCCCAGCTCTTCCATCCCCGGCGCCGATTGCGCCGTGCCGCAACGGCGATCAGCGATGGCAACATGAGGGCCGGTCCGGACCATTGCCCGCGCGACGCTCAAGGGTAGGACAAGATGGTCTCGATCACCTGAACGGCCAGGCGTCGGTGATGCGCGACAACGGCGAGCTGCGCATTGCTGGCCGGCCTCGCGCTGTCTGCCGGCTCCGGTTGCCTCGGCGATAGATCGCAGACCGTGGTGCCGCGCGCATCGCTTCCGTTGAGCGCGATGTCGACGTGTGCCGGTTGGTAGCCGATCACCGTGTCATCGACGAATGGTACGATGGCGCACACGTCATGCAGCGGTGCCAGCGCGAGCCCTCGTCGTTCCCGTTGACGCGCGAGGTAAAACGCCATCAGATCTGCCACGACGCCCGCCACCTTGCGCCCCGATCGTGCCAGGTGCGCGATGTCGGCCTCGTCAAGGCCGGTCTGCAGCGTCACATCAAGGCCCACCAGGCGCAGGGCGACACCACTGTTGAACACCGTCGATGCCGCCTCTGGATCGCAGTGGATGTTGAATTCCGGGGCCGGCATGAGGGTGCCTTGGGCGCCCGAGCCCCCCATGATGCTGATTTCCCTCAGCCAGTCCCGCAAGCGGGGCTCGCGCCGCAAGGCCAAGGCGACATTGGTTTGCGGGCCGAGCACGGCCAGCACCAGTTCACCGCGGTTGACCGAAGCCATCTCGATCAGAAAGTCCACAGCGTGCGCATTTGACGGCAGGCGCTTGGGCTTTGGAAGCTCGGCGCCATCGAGTCCGCCAAGGCCGTGGAACGATGCATGCGCCAGCCGCGATTGCGCCAGGGGCTCGGCACACCCTTGCGCCACCGGCACGTCGATGCCGGCAAGCTCCAACACGGCCAACGCGTTGCGAGTGGTGTTCTGCAGCGAACTGTTGCCGTACACCGTTGCCACGCCGACCAGGTCAAGGTGGCGCGCCGCATACAGCAGTGCGATCGCGTCGTCGTGGCCGGGATCGCAATCGATGAAAATCTTGGTGGTACTCATCACGGGTCGCCCTGTCGGCTCGTGCTCAAGCCGCGCAAGCAAAACAGCAGCTCCGGTTATATCCCGAAATGCGATGGCGCCCCACGGCCGTGCCGACGTGGACGCCCCTTACCCTGGCACTCGCACGCCCGCAATAAACGATCGGCGCCCGGGCACGTCCAAAAGCATCGCTCATATCTGGCCTGTCGCGAAGCCCCCGGCTCAAGGTCGCCACCACCCACTGCTATGGCTCAAATGTAACGCCAGACCGATATCGGCGGTGGGCCATGCAAAGCATGTTGCGAGTACACGGCGCAGCAGAGTATGTCATACAATATGAGGGGTCGACGTTAGCGTCGAAGAGGCAGCGCTCGCCGAGGGGTATGGAGCGCTGCCTCGCTACTTCAAGCCTGCCATCACGCCGGCCCCACGGCGGTTGGCATGGGCGCAATTCTCCAACATCGAGTTTGGCAGAATTCATCGCGATGTCGGGGAAGGCCACCAGCATCGCCAACCAAATGGCCGTATCCCTTTGACGATTTGGCCCATCGGCACAGCTTCGGCGACGCCCGTCACCACGCACACGTCGATGCCGGCGCGAGGGCTGATCGGCCCCATCTCCAGCCCGCCGTCGGTACCTTCCTCCACCATCAACGCGTATTCGATGATGGTGGTGTGCGGAAAGATCGACGGCGTGAAACGGGGAATTCCGAATGTGATTTCGGCAGCACCGTCCACTGCGCATTTGAATTGAGCGGCGGCGCCGTTCTCCGGTGAGCCACCGGGATAGATCTTTATGGTCAGCGTGCCGCCCGACATTTGCACGACGGCCTTGGCCCATTGTGACATGATGTGTACATGTTCGATGGCGCCGGACCGGACCAACGACGCTCGATCACCTTTGTGCCTTCAATGGGAGCCGGCTTAGCGGTTCCCAATTAAGGCAAGATGATCTAGCCGTTGACCGGGCATCGAGGGATTTCGCTCGCCGGGCCGTTCAAGCCTTTGCGAATATGCAGTTGGGGATTTGTCCATGCGGAGTGCACTTCTGTGAGCGGCGATTGTGAAGCCGGCAGCGAGCGTGATCAACTGATCGCGCGCGCCCGTGCGTTGGTACCAAAGCTACGCGAATATGCGCAACGCTGCGAGACGCAGCGTCGATTGCCCGACGAAGTGGCCGCTGACATTGCGGCTTCTGCGATCACGCGGGTTTGCCAACCGCGACGCTTTGGCGGGATGGAGCAAGATTTTGAGACGTTGAGCGAGCTGATGATCGAGCTGTCGCATGGTGACGGCTCCCAGGGCTGGGTGGCCAACGTCTATGCCGAGCACGCCTATTGGATCGCGCTGTTTCCAGAGGCCGCGCAACAAGACGTCTGGGGCGCCAATCCGGCAGCGTTCGTGTCGAGCTCGATCTCCCACGTCGGCAATGACGTTCAACGCACCGCTGATGGATGTATCGTGAGCGGGCGATGGCCCTTCGTCAGTGGCGTTCATCATTCCGATTGGACCGTCATCGGCGAACTGATCCCGGAACCCGGGGGAGACGCGCGCTATCATTTCCTGCTGGTTCCTGCCGCAGACCGGAAAGTCATCGATGACTGGCATACGATGGGGATGGCGGGTACCGGCAGCATGAGCATCGCATTGGATCGTGCCTTCGTGCCCAATCATCGCATGTTGGCCAATTCTGAGGTTGCGGCCGGGACCAGCCCCGGCGCACGGATCCACGCCAACCCGATTTACCGGATGCCGGTATTTGGCTTTTCCAGCCTGGGTCTCGCCTCGGTGCCGGTCGGCGTCGCAGAAGCCATGACCAACGACTTCGCTGAGTTCGTGGCCGCGCGCATTGCCCGTTCCATCAAGCCTTCCACCATCGCCAGCCTGCAGTCCCGCTTGACGGAAGCCTCCGCCGAGGCGCGCGCCGCACGGCTGTTGGTGCTGGATGCGGCCCGCGCCAACATGACCAAGTTGCGTGCCGGTGAGGTTCTCGATCAAGGCGATGCGGCACGGACCGCACGCAACGGCGCCTATGCCTGCGTGCTCGCGCGCCGGGCTGTGTCGCGTTTGTTCGAGGCCACCGGTGGACAGGGCATTCGTTTAGGCCAACCGATGCAGCGCGCCTTTCGCGACGTCCAGGCCGGAGCCGCCCATGCTGCGCTCAACTGGGATCTGGCCACCACCAAATTCGGCAGGCTGATGACCGGGCAGCCAGCTGAGCCGCCGCCATTCTGACAGGACACTGGTCCTCAAATCGCAAGCTGCCAACGGGACGCCGCACCGCGAACGGGGGCGCTTCGGCTTTGAGCATTCCACAGTGTAATCGAACCCTCCCGCTGCCCCGCCCCGTTCCTCCACTCGCCACCCAAGGGCATGATAGTCTGGGTGGCCCGCCTTGCCAGCCACGGCGGGCGAGCGGGCCGGCACGGCGATGCCGCCGAAGGCGGACATAGTCTCAACGTTGCCGACGAACGTGATCCGCGCTCTCGGTCGGGCCCGAGGTTTGCACTCCAGCAAGCGCTCACACGACGTCCTACGGCGCACCGGATCCGATGACCGTGGCGACGATGCGATCCGGGCTGCCGTCCCGCTCGCTTCCGCGCCAGGCCACGATCTGGTCCGGCCTGATCAGTGCCAGGTCGGCCTCATAAAGTTCCCGCACGTCTTTGTTTGCCACATCGACCACTTTCAGGTCGAGACCGGCGGCGGCGAAGGCGCGCTCCAACCGTGACGTCTCGCTTCCAGCTTTGGTTTTCAACAGGGTCCATTCCATGTTGAACAGGTCGTACAGGGAACGACCATCATCGAGCCAGAAGTGCGGCGCCCGACCTCCGGGACAGGCGGTAGGATGATAGACATTGGGGCCGTCCGGCGGGGGTTGTGTGCCATCGCCGACCACGATGGGCGAGCCATCATAGCGGGCGCCAAAGGTAAACCCCGGAATGTTGAACTCGATCCGGGCATGGCGATGATAGTAGGCGCTGGCGATCGCACGGGCTTGCTGGCCTTGCGCCGTGTCGTCTTCCAGTTCCGGACTGGCAACGAAATTACCGAGCGAATCGGCCAGCTCGCGCGCATAACGGGTGTTGCGCAGCGCAATGGCCCGGCGTTCGATTTCGTAGGACTGCAGCAACTCCTGGCCGCCGCGACCATTCACCAGAGCGGCGAGCTTCCAGCCCAAATTTACGGCATCCTCAACCGCGGTGTTGTATCCCATGCCGCCGGCCGGGGTGAACAAATGGGCCGCATCGCCACCGATCAGGATGCGGCCCACCCGCATCCTTTCCGCGACCAGCGTGTAACCGGCGGTCCACGAGACGCGCGACAATACTTCGATCGGCAAGCTTTTGCCCCACCCCAGGTAAACCTGGCGCTCGGCTTCCCGGTCGCTCAACGACGCTTCATCTTGTCCTGGCATCAATTGAAAATGATAGGCGAATTCCCGAACCCCATCGATCGCGGTCATGAAGGCGCGTTGCTCAGCGTTGACGGTGACGTTCATCCAGGCCGGCTTATGCGGCATTGCGGCATAGAAATCGTCGCAGCGCAGATAAATGGCGTACATGCGCCCGCCCATGAACTCACGTTGAACGCCGGCTTCGCCGACCAGTTTGAGGCCGAGCTGCCGTCTGACCGGCGAGCGGGCGCCGTCGGCCGCAACCATGTAGTGCGCGCGCGTTACCGATCGCGGACCACCTCTGACCGGTTCGGTGATGCACGTGACGGCCGAGCCGTCATCGCTAAAGGACACCAGCTCGGTGTTGAAGTGAATCAAATTGGTCGGATACTTTCGTGCGTGCTTCAACAAAACCCGCTCGACGTATTTCTGTGACACGCGATGCGGAAGCTCGGCCGCGCTCCATGATCCCGTCAGGCCTCGGATCACCTGCCTGGCGTCTTGCGCCGGGGGCATCTTAAAGCGCGCGAGTTCGTAGGTGGACAATCGCGTGTAATAGGCGATATCCGGCGGGAAATCCGGGGGCATCCCCATGTTGCGGATCTCGTCGGCGAATCCGTGCCGCCGATAGTGCTCCATGGTGCGGGCCTGGGTCGCGTTTGCCTGCGGATTAAAAGCCGTCCCGTCCTTGAGCTCAACCATTACGACGCGAACACCACGGCGGCCAAGCTCATTGGCGAGCATCAAGCCGCAAGGTCCGCAACCGACGATGAACACGTCTGTTGTTTCAGGCAGTTGCATCCGTCACATCCAGTGGTCTTAACATGGTTATCGCGGGTCCTGGGGCGAAGCCCGAAACAGCGCTGTTCCGGGACAGAGGTCAGCCCGCGCGCCGCCGGCGCATGCGGCATCCGAGCGCTGTACGGCCTTGCCATTGAGGCAAGGTTCGGTGTGCTGCCGGTAGACGCGTCGAGGCCTTGAGCGGCAACATCGACCACCGCTTGCAGCGACGTCAAGTTCGTCGGCCGGTGGGATCAAGCGCTAGGTTGACATCAACTCGCGAACGGACCTGTTATGTCCAAACGTTGTGATGTCGTAGGACACGCAATCGTGTTGGTCGGGACAAGTGAGTGAGGCGGACCGGAAGCTCGTGGCATCAACGCCGATCGCACGAGGGCAATATCAAACCAACGGCTTGGCGACCATCGTAAGGCGGCGGGAGCTATTTTGAAGCAAGAATTCGCCCGTGGCCCGCTCCAGACATTGGGTGAACGGCTGGTTGTGGACACAGGCAATTTTCGTCCGATCGGGCGACGCAGTGGTCAATGTGCGAAACGGAACGGAGGCTAGTCATGGCTTGGGTCTATCTGATCGTTGCCGGCATCTTTGAGTGGGGCTGGCCCGTTGGGCTGAAGCTTGGCATGACTGCGGCGGGGCTTCGCTGGGGATGGATCGCGTTTGCTGTGGTGTGCATGGCATTGAGCGGCGCCCTTCTCCTCATCGCGCAGAAAACCATTCCAATCGGAACCGCCTATGCCGTGTGGACCGGAATTGGCGTGGTAGGCGCATTTTCGATCGGCATCATTTTCCTGGGCGAGACCGCCGCGTTCTGGCGCTTTTTTTTCGTGGGGTTGATCGTGGCAGGGATGGTCGGTCTCAAAGTGGTTTCCGCAAGCTAATCATCTTGTGTTCTGGATCGAACGCTTGGTTGCGGACGCAGGCCGCCTGCATTCGTTAATCCAGAGCACAAACCAATGGTAGGCTAGATCATCGTGCCTTAACATGGTGAGCAACCTTCTGCTTTTTGATCGGGATCGTTTCGAGTCCGATGAAAAGCAGAAGGTTGCTCTAGGGCTCCGGGCTGACGCTTTGGCACCAAGCGTTGCTGGCGGAGTTCGATGGCGTTTGAGTGTGAGCAGCAACCATCCCGCTCCCCGGCCGTCCGGTGATAGACGTCACCAGCGATCGGTCGGCCGGCTCGCCCGATCTGCCGAGGCAGGCAACACCGGGTATTCAATTGACTGTCGCGACTGCGGCTGGAGCCCTACTTCGATCTTGGCGCTCCTGGCCGGGCGTTTGCCCTGCTGTCGAAGCGTGGCGCTCGAACGCGCACCGCCGCCGACATCTCGTCGTCTGCACACTTGTCAGGTCAATGCGTTGGGGCCGAGGCGCGCTGGGCAACGTTCGACACCACCAAGAGCCTTGTGGTTCGGCGCAATGGCGGGTAAATCACATGCGCGCTATGACGGCTCGCCCGCGGCTGGTCGTGTGCCTACGTTGAGGCGTTCCGCGCCGTCAACGGCTGGGGGCGTGCACAACGGATGGGTGGCCGAGTGGTTTAAGGCACCGGTCTTGAAAACCGGCGTGGGTTCACGCTCACCGGGGGTTCGAATCCCTCCCCATCCGCCATGACCATCGTTTAACTCATTGAAAAGACTGATAATTTTATCGGGATGAAGATTTGTTCCCACAACCAGTCCCACAACGAGTCTTGCAATGGCCGGTGGACTCCCATCATCTCCCGTTCGCACGCCCTCGGTACACAGGCGCTCCACTTCCGTCATCGGCATGTCATGGCGGCCGCCAATCTGGGCGGTTCGGAGCTTCCCCTGGGCGATCATCTGGTACATCGTCGAGCGCGGGATTTGCGTCAGATTCACTGCCTCGGCGAGTGCCGGCGCCCCGCAACCCGGCGCCGGAGCCGGCAGCAGTGCCTTGAGCCGGGCCAGCTCGGCGGGCTCGATGCGGCAGGCGCCATCGACCCGCACCCAGGGCGCGTCGATGTCGTAGAGGTAGCGGCCGAGGCCCCACCATACGGCGGCGCGCTTGAAGGCGTCGGAGCAGCCGCCGTTGACGGCCATCTCGCGCGCGCTCATCGGTGACGTCGCCGGTCGCCAACGCATCGCCGCTCGGCCTCGGTCGTGCTTTGATCCTCGACGCCATCGTCGCGCGTAGCCCTTGCGCAGCAATGGCGTTTCGTTCGCGCGCCTTGGCGATCAGCCCCGCCTTCGTGCCACCGCCCAGCAGTCCATAGGGGCGGATGCGGTGGAAGCCTGTGGGCCGGCGGCGACGCACGTCGCCGATGGGACGGATGCTGACTGATGGGACGGATGTAGCACATGTTCTGCCTGATATCCAAACAGCTGGTGTCTAGGCCCTATGCTGTAGCTCATCGGAACCGGGCGCGTACCGATAGGCGCGAAACACGAAGTTGCAGTCGCCTTGCGACGGTCCGCCGGGCATGTTCGACCAGTATGGTGAAACGTATTCCCATACGATTTCGCCAGATGGCGTGACTTCGAAAATTCGCCCCCAAATGCCCTCACATATCAGCGTGTTCCCGCTCCATAGGCGTTGGGCCCCGGAAATGAAATGGCTATGAAACGAATGGCTGGGATTTCCTTGGTACTCCCAAACTGTCTCGCCGGAACCGCGATCAAATTCAATGACTTTGGAGCCAAACGGCCGTTGGCCGTCGCGATTCGCAAAGATGAGGATGTTGCCGTTGTCCAGCTGGTGGGGATCGTGCGGTCCGCCCCAGCCCAAATCCTGTCGTTGCCAGGTAACCCTGCCTGATGGCCGCTCGATGATGGCCAACAAATCGATCATACGAAAGCACACCAGCACACTGCCGTCGGCAAGCGGGGCGATGGTGTTGGCATGGGCGAATTCGCGCCGGTGATGGCCCTCAGGAAGCGGATACCTTTCTGGATCGATGTGATCGTAAATGTGCCATTCCCAGACTATTCTGCCGGCCCGATCCACTTCGCGGATATAGTCACCCCAAATTCCATCTGCGGTTTCGCTTCCAGGCACACCCCCTTTGATGCGGTTCGCATACTGACCGGGGAGAATTTCCCAGCCCAAATAGACGAGGTTGCCACCCTCCAACTGGCGGAAGTCATGGTGCTGATGGTCGTCACGATACTCCCATACAACGTTGCCGTCCCAATCGATCTCCTGGATCAGTCCACCTTTGGGTGGAAACGGTGGTCCAACAGGCGTGGTTGAGGCAACGAGCAGATTGCCGTTCTTCAACAAGTACCCGTAGTTTCCTGGATCGCCGGGGAGCGCCCATTCTTTGACCACGCGGCCTTCCATATCGACAAGCAGCGTTGCCTGCTTCGCGTTATGCAGCGGCGAAAAAATGGTAAATCCCTCGGTCGCGCGTGCGCGATCGTACAGGATCAGACCGTCTTTGTTACAGCGCATACCGTCCTACCAGCGTACCGGGTTGGGGTCGATGCCAAGAGCGACCTTTCCGTAGGTGGTGCCATTGACATCCCAATTGAGCGCGATCTGGTTGGCGCCAGCGTGGATATCGCGGAACGCGCGCTGAATGTCGTTGGACAGAAACAGGCCGGTCGCGCCGGAAGCGTACATGATGCGGTCGATAGCCTTTATCGCCAGGTTTGATACGTAGGCCATGTCGCGTTTGTTGCGCGCTCGAATTTCGATCGGCAATTCGTCGTAGTGTTCGAGGTGCTGCATGGTTTCCCGCAAATTCTCCAACACAATGAGCCGGGCAGCGCGCAGATCGGAGGCCGATTCGGCAATGCGCAGTTGCAGGCTTTGAAACTCCGCGATCTTCGGCCCAAATCTGGACATGCGCGATTTCGTGTCTTCGACGAAGTTCTCCAGCGCGCCCTCGGCCGCGCCGATGAGAACAGAAGCGAGGCTGTAGGGACAGACGGACCATTGCGGGACGCGGAACACCGCGGCTGTGTCGAACCAAGGCCCGCGCGCTGCTACCGGCATGGTACGGTGGTACGGCAGAAAGACCCGCTCGATCGCGATGTCTTTGCTGCCGGTCCCCTGTAGGCCCATGACGTGCCAGTTGTCGACGACGGTGCAGTCTGCCTGCGGCAGCAGGATCTTGTGCATCTTGCCATCGATTGAGGTACCCGACAGGTGCCAGTCAGCGAAATCACAGCCGCTGGAAAAATTGAACCGCGTTGTCACCAGCCAGCCGCCGTTAGTCGCATCCAGCCGCGCTTGGGGCGCATTGCCAGATGCTACGAGCGTTTCCGGGTTATCGGCCCAAATGTCGTGCTGTGCCTCAAGGGAATAGGTGGCGGCGGTGTGGTTGTGTTCGGCAAGCACCGCGTAAACCCATCCGCTCGATCCGCAGCCCTTCGCCAGTTCCATCGCGATCTCGCACAGCACGTCCCAACCCAGCTCGTAGCCGCCGTAGGCCTTCGGCTTACAGACATTGAGAAGTCCCGACGACCGCATCGCTTCGAAATTCGCATCGGGGACGCGGCGTTGCTTCTCGCATTCGACGGCGTTTTGGCGCAGTAATGGAATGAGCGATCGCGCGTGCGACACCAGGTCTTGACGATCCGGCATGCGCACCAAGTTATCGTTTGTCGGGTTTTCCATGGTCCCTGCCGTTTGGATCGCGGCTCAGGAATAGAGCCGTCCTTCGAGGCGTCCCCTGATCTCAGGGCTATCCGGTGCATAGCGATAGGCGCGGAACAGGCTGCTTGCATCGCCTTGTGATGGTCCGCGTCGCACGTTCTGCGTGATGAAGGGGCTTATGTATTCCCACACGATCTCGCCATCAGGTGTGACTTCGAATATCCGTCCCCATATGCCTTCGCAAATGAGTGTGTTACCGCTCGCCAGCCGCTGGGCACCACTTGTTCGGCAACTATCGAAGGTCTGCGTGGGATTCCCCCAGTATTCCCAGACGTTTTCATTGGTTTTGGGATCAAATTCGATGACCGCCGAACCACGTGGGATCAAGCCGTCGCGGTTCGCGAAAACCATGTAATTGCCGTTGTCCAGTTGGTGGCAGTCATGCGGCCCGCCCCAGTCGCGCTCCTTGCGCTCCCAGAGGAACTTGCCGGTCTTCCGATCGATGACGGCAACCAGGTCCAATGAGCGTAAGGTGATCATGATGTTGCCGTCACGCATGGGAAACACGGTATTGGCATGGCCGTAGTCGTCGGGTACGCTCAAAGGAGAAAGCGGATACTTCTCAATCTCCATGTGTTCGCAAACCCGCCACTCCCACACCAGCTTTCCGCCGCGGTCGACCTCGCGCAGGACATCCGCCCAGACGGTCTCTCCCGGGCGAGGTGGTTCAAAATCAGCCTTGATGCGAGCAACATGTTCGGCGGGCATTTCTTCCCACCCAATGTAGATCAGATGGCCGTTTGGCAGCTGTCGGAAGTCGTGGTGCTGAAGGTGATCGACATACTGCCAAACAACATGTCCATCCCAGTCAACTTCCTGGATCAGCCCGCCCTTGGCCGCAAGCATCGGTCCTTGTGACGTTCGGGTCGATGACAGTAGATTGCCGTTGGGCAGGAGATAGGCATAGTTGCCCGGCATGGCCGGCCGCTGCCATTCATGTACGACTTCGCCATTCATATTGACGATAACGGTCTTTTTCGTCTGACCCAGCGGAGAAAACAGTGTGAAGCCCGGGGTTGCCCGGTCCCTGTCATGTTCAACCAGCCCTCGCTGCAGGTATCTCATAGTCGGCCTGTCTCGTTCTTGAATGCCTTTGAGCCGGCTAGCTCTGGTCGGCTTGGTTGGGGTGGACTCATCGGGCCATCGCGGTTTTGCCGGGCGACGTCTGAGCGTAGTGCCAAGCAATGAAAGCAATCGCCAACACGAAGGCAGCCCAGTGCACGGTCGGAAATGTGGTCAAGGCGCCGACCGCCAGCACCAGGCGGGCAACAATCTCCCAGATCGCCAGTCGCCTGCGGTCAAAACCCAGGGTCGAACTCGACACCAGATAGATGACCAGCAAGAGACGCAGAACGATTGAGATGAATTCCAGAAGATCGAATTTGACCCCGCTTTGCTCGACGATCAGCAGAACGGGATAGTAGGCGAATGCAAATGGTACAATGAACTTCACCATTCCAACCCGCAGCGCGTAAAGAGCCGTCTTGAGCGGCGGTGCCTCCGCGATGGATGCGGCCGCGTAGGCTGCAACGGCAACGGGCGGCACGATCGACGACGCCACGCCGTAATAAAGTACGAAGAAGTGGGACACCAGAATCGACAAACCGAGATTCTGGAATGACGGCCCCATGATGAGGACGATGCTCAGGTACGCCGGCACCGTCGGAACGCCCATGCCCAGCATGAGACAGGCCAAGGCAGCAATCAATAAGACAAAGAACAGGTTGGAGCCTGCAACTTCATTGATGACCTGCGCGAAATCGTTGGGCAGGCCGGTGGCGCCGAGGACGGCCACGATGATTCCCACCACGCCAATCGCCATCAGTAGTTCACTAAAGGTCTGCCCGCCGCGGGCAAGCGCCGACAGAAGCAGTGAGGGCTTGTCGCGAACGTCAGGATTGATCAAGCTGAGCGGGAGCAGCGCGAAAAGTGCGAACATGCCAGCGCCGGATGGGGAGAACCCCAGCAACAAAGATCCAACCACGATACTGATCGGCACAAACACCATGATCAGGTTCAGGTAATCCTGTCCGGTGACCTCCAGATCGACATCGGCTTCCGGTGCAGCCTCGATCCCCAGGCGCCGGGCTTCGAAGACGACAGCCGTGAACAGGCTGGCATAGTAGGCGAGAGCGGGAACAATCGCTGCGATAATGATCGTGAGGTAGGAGATGCCGGTCAAATCCGCCATCACAAGTGCCGCAGCGCCCATGATCGGCGGCATGATCTGGCCGGCGCTCGACGCGGTTGCTTCAACGCCTCCGGCAAAGGCCGGATCAAAGCCTCGACGCTTGATCATCGGAATTGTGATGACGCCAGTCGCCACCACGTTGGTAACCGAACCACCGGTGACAGTGCCGAACAGTGCCGAGGCGGTGATCGCTGCATGCGCCGGCCCACCCCGGAAGTTCCGCGTCAGCATAAACGCGATCTTGATCAGCGATCGCCCGCCGCCGGTCTGCTGCAAGGTGACGCCCAGCAGCACGAACGGCAGCACCGTGAAGATTAAGATCCCCATCAGAATGCCGAGGACCCCGTCGTTCAGATTGAACCAGAGGTCTTCCGCAGAATCGATGAAATTGACGGGTGCCGTTTCAAAGATCCATGGCCAATATTCTCCGCTATAGAAATAAATCAGAACAATGATGCCGAAGATGGCCAGCGGAGGTCCCCAAACGCGCCAGCACAAGGTGATGAAGATGGAACAGCCGACCAGCGCTACTATCGGGTGAAACAATTTTAGCTCGTACAGGCCCTCCTCGAGCTTTGATACCTCGACGTAGTACAGCCAAAAGACGATAAGCGCGGTAACGAAAATGATTGCATCTACGATCCAGGCAACATTCTTGAGGGCAGGAAACCTGCTGCCGATGGGTCCTGCCAAGGGATGATTGACCAGAACGACAAAGACGGAGATGGCGACGATGAGCGGCCGAATGACCTCGCTGGGATAGGGGCCAAGTTTTGGGATAATCCAGAAACTTGGCGCCGAGTTCACCATGCCGATGACGGCAATCGCCAGCGCGGCAATTGTCGCGCCCATGGCCAATGGGCCGGCATTCATTGACTTAGTGTCCATCCGAGCTTCGATTCGTGCAGCCTAAGTCCGGCGCTCGCGGAATGTTCTGGTCCGGTCACCCAGGAACGACCGGTAACTCATGTCAGACCACCAATGCGCATTTTGTTATTTCGCGTCGGATGGGATCAAGCGCGCCGGAACGTCAATGCCCTTCTCCCGATAGTATTTTAAAGCGCCTTTATGGAGCGGCATGTTCATACCGATGAACGGCCTGGTGGGGTCCATGGACTTCAAGGTTACAGCGGTCTGCTGCATTTCCTTGAGGTTTTCCCATACCGCCTTGGTCATCTTGTATGCCAGATCATCGGTCAGCTTGTGCGAGACGCCCAACTGGAACGTACCGCCACTCGTAATGACCGGCTTGTCGTTGTCGACCTGCGACTTATAGGTGCCGGGCGGAATCTCGATTTTGAAGCGCCAGGGTGCCGAAATCCATTTCTTGAAGCCGGGTTCGTCTCCCTTGACACCCAAGATTCTGAATTTCTGCTTGAGGCCCAACTGCTCAATGACAGACGCGCCAAGCCCGGCCGGTTGAAACAACACATCCAGCTTACCGTCCAACATGGCCTGCATGCCTGCGCCCCAGGGGAGACGCACGGCGTCGTAGTCCTTCTTGGGTTCCAGGCCGGTGATGATCCTGATGTAGTTTTGGCTGTTGACGGCGGCGCCACCAGACGGCGGCCCGGTGAAGACGCGTTTGCCCTTGAGATCATGCAGGGTCTTGATGCCTGAACCTGCGAACGTGATCGGGTGGCTGACGACCGCCAGCCAGCCATAGAGCGCTCGGGTGTTTTTAGACGCGGCGATCGCCTTGTCTTTCAGCCTTTTGTACATCCGTTCGCCCTTGCTCATGAACAGGTACACCGCAGTGGGGAACGGCATGACCTCCAATTTGCCAGAGCCAAGCTTCATCGCCGATCTGGTCAGCGTCTGCGCATGATTGACCTGGACGTTGATACCAAGTTCGCGCTTCCAGATCTTGCTGGCAACGATCGTCATGGTGTGGCCGGGGCCGCCTTGCGCATCTGTATCCGCGCGAAGAATGCCTTGAGCGGCGGCAGGTGAGGCTGCCCCAGCGACTGCCATGGCAAAGATAGCGGTCCACCGCGACGTGTTTCGTGGCGTGGCTGTTCGCGCAAACCTGTGCATCGTCTCCTCCGTCTGAATGGTTTTGGCGCCCAATTCTGTGGGTTCTTGCCGCAAGGCACGGGTTGGCCCGCAGAGCGCGATCATGATCGGGCGGCCGTATTGTCGTGTCTAATGCCGATTGCGCCGCCAGCCCATAAGATTCCTCTATATGCCCATAAGCCTCAGGCCTCGTTGAGAACGTAGGCCCGAATGTAGGAGATGAAGGACTGCAAGAATTTGGGCGGCGAGGACTCGCGCCGATAGGCAATGCCGGTCTTATAGCGCCACAACGAGCCCTGGATCGGCAGCACGACGAGCCCGTCGCAGATCGGATGGTCGGCGATCACTTTCGGCGCCGTCCCGAGCAGTTCGGTGGAACGCAGTATCGAAAGCATCGACATGTTCGAATCGCATTCGACGTCAATGCGCGGCGGTGCGAGGTCGAATGCCGAAAAGTAGCCGCCAAGGCGCGAGACGGTCAGCTCATCGTTTTTCATCTGCGTCCACGAGAATTCGAGAAGATCGCTTGCCGACACGGATTTGCGCTTTGCTAGCGGATGCCTGGCGCTGCACATCACCACACGCTCCATGTCCAGCAGCGGTTCCATGACGACGTCGGGGTAGACCTGAACCTCCAGAGCAAGGCACGCGATGTCGAGCTTGCCTTCGCGCAGCATCGCTAGTAGTGGACGACTGGCATCGCCGACAACGCTAAAATTCACGCCCGCTAACTCCTTACGCGCCGCCGAAATCGCTTCGGGGATGTAGATCGTCTGCCAGGCTGGAATTGCGCCGATCTTGATGTGCCCCTGCCGGCCACCCTTGAAGTTCTCGATTTCGGATCTGGCATGTTCAAATTCGAGCATCATCAGCCTGGCGCGGCGGGCGAGCATCTGACCATAGACGGTTAGTTCAACCCCGCCCGCATGGCGCTCGAACAAGGACGCCTCGAGATGCTGTTCTAGGACCCGGATGTTCCGTGTCAGGGCCGGCTGGGTTATGTTGAGTACGCGCGCGGCCTTCGACACCCCGCCCTGCTCGGCGACGGCGAGGAAGTGCGACAATAGCCGATCGATTCCCGGATATGTCGAGCCTTGCGGAATCCTGAACCTCCCATAGATTGAATTTATGGTGGGTGATCACGATGATCATTGGCGGCTCGATTGTCAACGTCTTCACCGGCAAAACGGCGCGGTAGAGCCAGGTTTGGCGGGATCGCCGGAGCACGGGATCAGACCAACCGATAACTGCCCTTTATGGCTGGTGACCGTGTTCGGCATTGGACGCTGGCGCTGAAGCTGCCTAGATTCCGCCGGCAAACGAGAGGATCGGAAATGGCGGTCAGCGCATCTAAAATCACCGATGTGGCGGTGGTCGGATTCGGCACCATGGGCGAAGGCATCGCCCAGAACTTCGCGGAAGCCGGCTTTCGTGCGCGAGCCATCGACCGGGATCGGCAGGTGCTTGATCGCGGCATCGAGCAGATGGCGGCCAACCTGCGCACCGCGAAAACCCACGGTCTGCTGCGTGACCAACCGGAAGCCGTGCTGTCGCGCGTCGCATGCTTCACCTGGGACGACTTGGAGGATGCTGTTGCGGATTGCCAGCTTGTGGTCGAAACCGTGCCTGAGGTTCTCTCCATCAAACGGGAGGTCTTTTCGCGGCTCGACACGCTGCCAGGCGACATCCTGCTCGCCACCAACACCAGCAGCATGACGGTCAGCCAGATAACCGAAGGCATGGCGACCAGCGATCGGGTTGTCGGCCTGCACTATTTCAATCCGGCTCATCTGATCCCGGCGGTCGAGATCCACAAGGCACCGGGAACGGCGGCGTGGGCGATTGAGGCGGCGCAAGGCGTCATGACAAGGGCCGGCAAGGTGCCGGTCCTGGTCCGCAAGGAAATTCCGGGCTTTATCATCAATCGCCTGACAGGCGCCCTCGAACGCGAGATCGACCACCTGCTCGACGAAGGCGTCACGACGCCGGACGAGTTGGACACCGCGATCAAGGCAAGCATCGGTCTGCGGCTGGCCTGCATCGGCCCCATGGAGGCTGAGGATTTTATCGGACTCGATACGGCCGAACGCGTCTCAAATGCGCTTTTCAAGGTGCTCAGTAACGCCACCAAAGCATCTCCAGGCCTCGCCCAGAAGGTGCAGCGCGGCGAACTGGGCCTGAAATCGGGTAAGGGCTGGTATGATTATTCGAACACAAGCCGCCGAGAAATTCTGCGCGTACGCAACGAAAAACTGATCCGCCAACTTCACATTTATCGGGACCACAAATAACCGAGCCACCAGCCGCCATGAAACTCGCCAGCTTCGAAGTTGACAGCCCGCTGGGCAAAGCGCAGCGTATCGGTGCTGTTGTCCACGGAACAATTGTCGATCTCAATTTCGCCTATGCCGCCTGTCTCGACAAAAAGGGGCGAACAGGGCGGCCATATGAGACGGCTAATGCCCTTTTGCCCGCGGATATGATTGAATTTTTCAGAGGCGGCCCGATGGCGCGTGAAGCCGCGGTGGAGACGTTGGAATTCGTCAGCAGCAAGGGCGTCACGGGTCCGAAAGGTGAGACCCTGGTATATGAGCTGCCGGCGGTCCGGCTGCTGGCTCCGATTCCCAAGCCGAACTCAATCCGCGATACACTTAGTTTCGAAGGCCACATGATTGCCTTCGAGCGGCGCACCGGCAGAAAAACCCCGCCGAAGTGGTATGAATCGCCGATCTACTACAAGGGCAATCCGGGCAGTGTCATTGGTCCTGACGTGCCGATCGTCTGGCCCGCGTATACCGAAAAGCTGGACTACGAATTGGAGTTCGGTCTTTACATCGGCAAGCAGGGTGCCAATATCGCAGAGGCGGAGGCGCATCGATACATCGCGGGATTCACAATTTTCAACGACATCAGTGCGCGCGACGTTATTCCCGGTGAAGTTTCTGCATTTCTGGGGCCTGCCAAGGGCAAGGACATGGATACCGGCAACGTCATGGGGCCGGTCCTGGTCACGCCGGATGAACTGGACCCAGCCAATCTAGCAATGGAAGCGCGGATAAACGGTGAAGTCTGGTCGAAGGGAAACTCCAACGATATGTATTGGAGTTTCGCGCAGATCGTCGCCTACATTTCGCAATACGAAACGCTCTACCCCGGCGACTTCATTGGATCGGGGACAATCGCAAACGGTTGCGGCGATGAGATCGAGCGCTGGATAAAGCCGGGTGACATCGTGGAGCTGGAGGTTGAAGGCATCGGCGTCCTGCGAAATCCGATCATCAGGTGGCAGCCGGATAGAGGATGATCGATGCGGGATATCGCCAAGCTGTTCGACCTGACCGGGCGGTCGGCACTTGTTACCGGTGCAACCGGCGCGCTGGGCGCTGCTGCAGCACACGCCATGGCGGGGGCCGGAGCCCAGGTCGCCATCGCAGGCGCCAATGCGGGCAAACTGGACGCGTTGGCCGAGACAATGACCCAGGGTGGAACACGAGTCGCGACAATCTATGAGCGGCCGGGCGACGATGCTGCGGCGAACCGCATAGCGTCAGCCGCTGCTGAATTCGGAAACGGGATCGACATTGTGATCGCAGCCTCCGGCGTGTCCGTCGTCAAACCAATTCTCGACATGAGTGTGGAAACCTGGGACGAGGTAATGGACGCCAACGTGCGTCAGACGTGGTTGCTGTGTCGTGCGGTCGGGCGCGTGATGACACGGCAGCAAAGAGGCGGCGCGGTTGTTCTCGTTTCCTCCGTGCGCTCCCGGTTTGCGGGCGCTGCCGGTACGAGCGCCTATGGCACCTCGAAGGCCGCCGTCGATATGCTGACCCGGTCGTTGGCGACCGAGTGGGGCGCTCACAACATTCGCGTCAATGCCATTGCGCCAACCGTATTCAGGTCAGAACTGACCGCCTGGATGTTCGACGACAGCAGCAGGGCCGAGCAGGCCCGAGCCAAAAACCTTGCGCGTATCCCGCTAGGCCGGTTGGCGGAGCCGGACGACTTCGCCGGCGCGCTCGTGTTCCTGGCCGCCGATGCGTCCGCCCTGATCACCGGCCAGATCATCAATGTCGACGGCGGGTTTTCTGCAAATTAGAAAATTGATGTCTATGACCTCTGGTTTTTCTCCAGGCGATCGAGATGGCCAAAGTCATGCGCTGACTTGGACAGATTAAACGAGTACATTTCAGAGATGACATGAATCCTGAAATCGCGCTCGATGATGGCCTTCCAAGGCCGCACACAGATGTAGTGCGTCATGCGCCGGCAGGACCGGCTTTTGTTCATGATGTCGCGGGCCAGTTCCCACGCTCGATCGACGATACGGTCCTTCTCGACGACCTCGTTGACAACGCCGTGATCCAAGCATTGTTGGGCATCCATGCTGCCCGACGTCAGCATCATGTAGTTCCCGCGCTTGAGCCCAAGGACTTCCTGCAGGCACATGCCCATGCCATCCCCGGGAACATGACCGCTGTCCATGCTGAAATGGCCGTCCCTCAGGATGAAGTCGGGCGTGCAAAGTGTGATGTCGCTCATCAGGCACATTTCCCAGTGGATGCCTGGACCGTTGATGGCAGCGATGGTCGGTATCTCGATATCGTTGACGAAATTTTCGACAATTTTCAGCGTGTCATAGATTTGAACGTTGTAGCGCTGCTCATCGTCGTGGGATTGCTCGACCTCAACGAAGGAGTCCGTGTCCCATTCCTTGATCCAGAATGGTTCGGTGCTGGTCAGGATCAGCACTTCGTTTTCCTTGTCGTGGCCAATGACCGTCCATAGCTCAGCCAGCGCATGGTGAAATTGGTAACTCCATTTCACAGGCCCGCCCTTGGTGTGCATTCTGACTTCCAGAATGCCGTTTTCGCGCTTGAATTTGAAGAACTCCGAAAAGCGGTCGGAATATTCTTCAAGCTTCGGCACCGGGTAGTAGGAATTGATGGCCATTGATCACCTTTGCGGGTTTAACCTCACCGTCGGCCCAGGCCTGTTCCCCTAAGGTTGACGGCGCAAACTCCCGCGAAGACACTACGGAACGGCAACGGCGTCCAATGCCTTTGCGGGCTCAAGGCATAATCCTAGTTTATCGGTTGCGGCGGTCGAGGTTAGCTCCGCCTAAAGCCGCTCAAGTGCTGGACGGCGCGATGTCTCCGTCTGCGGACATGGTCGGGTCGGGCCAAACTGGCGCCGAGCCAATAGCCCGCAAATATCCCCGCTATGGGTTATGCGATGCGCCACCTGGTTGGTGCAACGAGGCACCGATCGGCCCGAAGCGACGCCGCGCTGCAGTGCAATATCTCATCGGCTATCAGCAGCATTTCTCCCCGACAGCAGCATGGCCTAACGCTGAGCAGAGCCTGACAGCTCTGCCCAGGTGCGACAGCAGCCATCGCCACATCTTGGTGACCGCGTGATAGTTCGGGAGGCGGTGCTTATTTTTCCTGATTGCGGACGGCGGATTGGTGAGGTGGCTGAGGGTTTGGGCACAGGCAGATCAACGCTTGGCAAATGTAAGCGGAATTATCTAAAGGCTGAACTTCTGTTTGGCCCGCATGATGACCTGGAAACCGAAATCAGGTGTTTGAAAAAAGAATAGGAACGTCTTCGCCAAGAAAGAGGCGTCTTAAAAAAGGCCACCACTTTCTTTGCCAGGAAGACCGGCCGATGAGGTATCGCGTTATCGATGCAGAGAAGGCAAGATTTCCGGCCGAGCGATTGTGCGATGTGTTGGGCGCTTTAAGCCGCAGTTTTTATGCCTGGAAGACCAAGCCAGCCAGCTCCCGGCAGCGCTAAAATATGATCGCTTTCGCTCACATCCGTGCAGTCTTTACGGAAAGCAGTGGAACCTATGGCGCGCCGCGCGTGTATGCGGAGTTGAAGGAAGTAGGCCTTGAGATCGGACGCCTCCGCACGGCCCGCCTGATGCAGGATAACAGCCTGAAAGGCGGCAGAAAGCGCGCTTTAAGCGGACCACGGACAGCACGCATAATCATCCCATTGCCTGTAAGCATGTCGAGCAGGATTTCTCCCGCCGAGGCCCGGATCAATAATTGGGGAGTGGACATCCATTATGTGTGGACGACGGAAGGCTGGCTGTATCTCGCCATCGTTTTGGACGTCTTTTCTGGGCGGATCGTCGACTTATCCGTCAGTATCTGGATGAATAAAGACTTGGCAATGGAGCCTTGCAACGGGCTATTGCCTTGCGCAGGCCATAGCCCGGCGTGACCCACCATTCCGATCGCGGCAGCCAGTATTGCTCCACCGAATACCAGAAGCTCTTGAAGGCGTACGGCGTTGTTCCATCGATCAGCGGAAAAAGACAATTGCCATGACAACGCCATGATCGAAACCACGTTCAAAACCATCAAATCGAAACTGATCTGGCGGATTAGCTGCGCCAGCCGCCTGGCAGCCCAAAAAGCCATTGGCCAATATATCGACGGCTATGATAATCCACGCTGGCGTCATTCAGCCTTGGGCTAGAAATCGCCACTCAGATTTGAGCGCGAGATGGCCCAAATTTTGCATAAGTGCTCTCCACTTTTTTGGGGGAAGTTTAAGGAGGGGATGCGTAACACCCCGTGAGAGCCAACCGCGCATGTCCACCCAAATAAGGACTTCAGCTTCAGCCTCGGCCCAAGGCTCTGGAAGGCCCGCGGCGACGAAGAGATCGCGCGCGAAGGCAATGAGGGCATCGGCTCCGATGCGGATTTTTTTCGCTCATGTCGTTGGCGTCTATTCTCTAACCATGTTCTATGCCATCTAGGGCTCCGTTCCCAACGCTTGGGACCCGAGCGTCAGACTGGAGCCCGAGCCGACCTTTTGTTTGTGTTCTGGTGTCGCAAAGGCTTGGCGAGCTGCACCTGGAACCAAGCGTTCGATCCAGACCACAGGGTGCGATTGAGACCCAGTCGTGATGGTTAGCGCGATAGATATCAAGGGGGATACCAAGCAATGCAAGAACGCGTCACATTCACATCCGATGACCTCGATCTGGTCGGGGTCTTGCACACACCGCGCGGCATGAAACCAAGCGAGAGGCGTCCCTGCTTTATCGTCCTGCACGGCTTTGGCACCAACAAGGACGGTACAACTCCGGTCGAAGCCGCCAGAATTTTGGAGAAGATGGGTTATATCGTTTTGCGCTACGACGCGCGTGGCTGTGGGGAAAGCGGCGGTGACCCGGCCTACATTCTGTGTCAGGATCAGGTCCGTGACGCGATAGCGGCTGTCACATTCCTTCAGGGCATCAAACCTGTGGATGCCAAGCGCATTGGCGTGATGGGCCATTCCTTCGGCGGCGCCGTTGCGCCTTATGCGGCGGCCATGGATGATCGAATTGCGGCGTGTGTATCCGTCGGCGGCTGGGGCGATGGCGTTGCGAAATTCCGCGAGCAGCATCCGACGCCTGCACAATGGAAGAGATTTCTCGGCAAATTGGAGCAGGGACGCCGGCATCGGCAACGAACCGGGAATTCTCTGATGATCCCGCGCTTCGACATCGTGCCGATTCCGAAGCCGATGCGGCATTTGCTCGCGAGCAATGCCATTATGGAATTTCCTGCCGAGACGGCGATGAGCATGATGGACTTCCGTGCCAACGATGTTGTCGGCCAGATTTCGCCGCGGCCCTATCTCATTCTGCATCCAGCCGAAGACACGGTAACCCCGACGTCCCAGGCGCTCGGCCTGTTCGCCAACGCCAAACAGCCTTGCGATATGCACCTGGTCTCCGGCGTCGACCACTTCATGTTTCATGACGATGATGGCATTGTTCGCAAAATTCTTGAGACATGGCTGGCGAAACATATCCCGGTGAAGACGTAGCTATCAATGCGCCGTGCCATGGTGCCCGTTCGCGCGCTGGTGGTGCGGCCAAAGGTCGTCAGCGATGTCGGTCTCGAAGTGACACGGTGTTGGCCGAGCGCGGTCGACGCCTGTGGTTGCCAGTGAGCCGATTGGTCGGCGGAACCGATGTTTTTGGGGCGCGATCCCATCAACGTTGTGACCATAGGCTGGTTCAAGACGGTGTAGCTGCGATTGCAGATAGGGGGCAGTCGCATCCAGCGAACTAGTGCAGCCAATCCCCGCCGTCGTCGGATGCGATGGCATAGCATTGAGTTCTGGAGCCAACCCATGATCAACCGAACCGAGATGGCGCATGATCTTATCGCGATCAGCCGGCGCGGCGCGATCAAAACGACCATGGCGGCAGCGGGGGCATTCGGGATTTTCGGTCCCGCTGGCGGGTTTGCTCCGCATGGAGCCTTCGCGGCCAGAAAGCTTCCGCTCACGATGGCAGGCTATAAGTTCGACCGGTTGGCGGCGTTGGTAGACGGGCGGGTCGGCGTCGAGGGCTGCGAGGTCAGCTTCGAGCAGGCGGCCATCGGCGACATGAACAGCGATGTGTTCGGTGGACCGCAGACCCGTGATGTGACGGAGATCGGCCTGCACCCCTTCATGCTGGCCTATGCCAACGAAGGCTTTCGCGACTACGTCCTGTTGCCCATCTTCCCGCTGCGCACGTTCCGTCACCGCAGTGTGTTCATCCGCACCGATCGCGGCATCAAGACGCCGCACGACTTGCGCGGCCGCAGGATCGCGACGCCAGGCTACTCCTCGACGTCGTTGACCTGGATCCGCGGCATTTTCCAGGATGAGTACGGGATTGCACCTAAGCAGATGCGGTGGGTCCTGGCGGGTAAGGACTCGTCGGCCGATGTGTCGGGACAGATCTCCAAACAGGAAACCGTTCGCCCCCAGGATATCGCGATCGAACAGGGTCCGGCCGGAATGGACGAGTCCGACCTTCTCGAATCGGGCGCGGTCGATGCGCTTTTCCACGCCGCCGAACCACGGGCCTATATCAATCGTCATCCGCAGGTGGCCCGGCTGTTTCCGGATTACCGTGCAGTCGAGCGGGCTTACTTCAAGCGAACAGGTATCTTTCCCATCATGCACACGGTGGCCATCAAGCGCTCTACGGTAGACCAAAACCCTTGGCTCGTCGAAGCGGTGTTCAAGGCCTACGCGCACGCCAAACGGCTCAATTATCAGTACATGGCGCAGATCGGTTGGGCGTACGAGTCGCTGCCCTGGTACGCGCAGGAATTCGAGGAGACGCGCGCCTTGATGGGAACGAACTTCTACGCCTACGGGATCAAGCCCAACCGGAAAACGCTAAAAACATTGTTCCGTTATTCGCATCAGCAAGGCCTCGCCAACCGCGAGCTCTCGATTACGGACCTGTTTCAACCTGCCAGCCTCGATCTGGCAGAAGAAACCGTTCGATAGCAAGTCAACCGATCCAAGGTGGACGGCTCAAGGCCCGAGCGGTATCCATTGCAATCAGCACATCCGTTCAGCGTTTGCGGGCGCTGCGTGATGCTGAGACGTCCTTATCGATGAGCCTTGCAGCTCTGTCTTGGTTGATGTTTTCGGTCGGCGAGCCAGGCCGTAGGTTTTGGAGGCGATTGGCACAGCATGAGCGGCATACTCGCACTCTTGGACGATATTGCAGCCATCGCTAAGTTGGCGGCTGCCCAACTCGACGATATCGCCACCCACGCGGTGAAGGCCGGCAGCAAGTCCGCAGGCGTCGTCATCGACGATGCTGCGGTGACGCCGAAATACGTCACCGGCCTGCCGGCTGCGCGCGAAATCCCGATCGTGCTCAAGATCGCGCGTGGCTCACTGTTCAACAAGCTCATCATCCTGCTGCCGGCCCTAATCCTTTTGCAGGCTGTCGCGCCTTGGACCATTGCGCCACTCCTGATCCTCGGGGGTGCTTATCTCTGCTTTGAGGGCGCAGAAAAGATTTGGCATGCGCTCAGACACCGCAAGGACCCGGGACCGCAGCAGGCAGTAACGCTGGATGCCGCTCATATCGAGGAGCAGCGGGTTGCTGGCGCCATTAAGACGGACTTCATTCTGTCCGCTGAGATCATGACGATCGCGCTCGCCACCATCGACAGCACCGATTTATGGACACGCGCGGCCGTGCTCGCGGTCGTGGCGGTGATGATGACCGTTCTCGTCTACGGCGCTGTCGCCTTGCTCGTCAAAATCGACGACTTCGGCCTACGCTTGAGCAAGGCGGGCCAATTGGAGGCGACCCGCACTTTCGGCCGCGGCCTGGTGACAGCCATGCCGAGGGTGCTGTCCATAATTTCCGCGATCGGGACGGCAGCGATGCTCTGGGTCGGAGGCAGTATCGTGGTCCACAGTTTTCACGAACTGCATCTGTCTTGGCCCTACGATAACATCAAGGCCGTCGCCAACTTGCTGTCGGGCAATGGCGCTTACGGCGTCGCTTCATGGCTCATCGATGCCTCGCTCCACGCCGCTTTCGGGTTTGTGCTCGGCAGCATCTTAATGCCGGTCGTCGAGGCGTTGCTGGTGCCGATCGGCGCGATTTTCCCGGAGAAGAGATGACCGCTGCTGAAGTTAGATCATCGCGCCTTAAATCGGAACCGCAAAGCCGGTTCCGATTTAAGGCGCAAAGATGATCGCTCTTAAAGTGTAGGGCAACTTTCTACTCTTAATGGGAATCCTGCCAATTTCGATGATTGCGTTTCAGAGTTGGCTGGAATCATTCCGCTGCCTCGCCTGGCAAATCAATGGAGCGCTGGTTTGCATGGCCGAGCAGGAAAGCGAGCCAGCACGGCACATCCGCCTAAGGCGGACATGATCTCAAAGCAGGCCACCGTAGTCGAAGCCCTTCACACGGCGGTGATGGGTGGGCCTTTGATCGGCGGGTCATTTGAGCGTATTTCGGCCGGGCGCGCGCGATTGTTGCCGCTGGCTGATGCGCGTCGCGGCAAGCCTGCCGGCCAGGCGATCGAAGCGCTCACCTTGAATGCGGCCGTGCTAACCGACCCCGAAAGCAAACCCGACGAGCGCGCTTTGGCGTTGACTCGGGTGCTGCACATCATCGGCGACATCCATCAGCCGCTGCAAACCGCCGACCTATTTTCCAAACAGTATCCGATCGGCAATCCCGCCGGGTCAACGGGATTTGTTGCGGATCCCTTGGCCAATTCCGCCACGCAGCTGCACCTGCTCTGGGACAGCCATACCCGTCGCTCGGTGAGATTGAAGGATGTCGACGGCTATGCCCGGGAAATCACGGCGAGGTTTCCTCGCTCGGCGCTGCCCGAGCTCAAGCGGTTTCAAGGTCCAGCTGATTTCGAAAAATGGGCGAGAGAAAGCCACCAGGTGGCGGCGGAGTGGGCGTTCAAGATTAACATCATCTCCGATCCCGAGCCCGACCTCAAGCAGGCGGTTCAGAAAATGGTCCAGTACATCCTCAATGGGGTCTCTCCGGTCGAAGGGGCTCCCGCCGTGCCCAGCGAATATTGGCAACAGGTTGAACAGGTGGCGACCCGGCGTGTGGCGCTGGCGGGTTATCGAATCGCAGACATCATCCTTGCGGCAGCGGATCGGATTGCAATTGAAAAAAACCTGCATCGGCAGGCGATCGACGGTATCACCTCCAGATATCATCCAAAGTGACACCGATCATCCCGTACTGCTTTGAGGAAGACAGGCCCATGCAATTTGCATTGTTGATGCTGGTATCGATCCTGCTGGCGACAAGTCCTGGTGCCGGGAGCGCCATGGCAGCGGATCAATCGGCGAGCGCTGCCCAAGGGGATCACGTCAAAGAGATCGTGCCGGGCATGCTTCGGGGTTATCTCACGAAACAGCAGCAGCTGGACAGCAAGCAATTCGTTTTGCCGGCCCCAGCCGCGGATTCGGGGCGGCAGGCGCTGGACGACGCGTGGGCTCAAAGGATGCTTAGATTGCGGGATACGCCGCGCTGGGATCTTGCTACGAGCGACGCCAATCTGATGTTTCCGGCGGTGGCCGCGACGTTTGCGTGCGCGCTGGACATTCAAGTGAGCGAGCAATCCACACCGGCCTTGTATATGTTGCTACGGCGGACCCTCACCGACATCGGTCTGGCGACCTATTCCGCCAAAAACGCCTATAACCGCGAACGGCCATTCATGATCAGCGACACGCCGATCTGCACGCCAAACGAGGCGGAAGCCTTGCGCAAGGACGGGTCCTATCCCTCGGGCCATACGGCGATTGGCTGGGGCTGGGCGCTCATTCTCACCCAGTTGGCACCGGATCGCGCCGAGGAGATCCTGGCGAGGGGGCGGGCCTTCGGCGAGAGCCGCAATGTGTGCAACGTGCATTGGTATAGCGATGTCGTTGCGGGACGATTGGTTGGAGCGGCTGCGGTGGCGAAACTGCACGCAAATAAGGAGTTCCGCTCAGCAATGCAAGCCGCCCGAGCCGACATCGAGCGTGCGCGCAAGTCGGGTCAGGTGACCAAGCAGGACTGCGCGCGTGAGGCTGCGGCACTGGCCGAGACGCGTTGAAACGACACACCCGGTTTGGTCATGGCGGGCAGCAAACGGGCAGACGTGTGCGGCGACGTCAATGCGGCTGGATAGGTCCCCTAAACGGCTGGTGGAGTTTGGCGGCCACCCCAAGCGCCGCCCTATAGCGTTTCCGCCTTAGGCGGAAACGCTGTGCCGGCCCGCTTTCCTGCCCGGCCACGCAAACCAGCGTTCCATTGATTTGCCAGGTGAGGCAGCGGAATGGTTCTAGATCATCGCGCCTTAAATCGGAACCGCAACGCCGGTTCCAATTGCGCCGGTTCCGATTTAAGGCGCAAAGATGATCGCTCTTAAAGTGTAGACCAACCTGCCTTTAATCGGGATCGTTCCGATTCCGATTAAAGGCAGGTTGGTCTAGCCAACTCTGAAATGCCAAAACGACCTCGAAACCTGCGCCATGCATGCGTCTCGGCTCTACTGATGGGCTTTAAATCTCGTGAGATGAGCTGCTCATCATTGCGTCATCTCCATGCAATAAACCAGCCAGATCAATCCGGCTTTAGCATTCCATAGCACAATGCTTTATCCGAATTAAATCATTTCGCGTGTAGATACACACAAATTGAAGCCGATGTCGCATGTATGCTTTTTCGTCAATGGATTTCGGCTAAACCGATCAATGATCGGATAATTGTATCTCTTTTGGAAAGGCTTGCAATGCGTTTAGTAGGTGCAATCGTGCTCGCCACTGCCGCGATGTTTGGCTGCACTGCCGTGTTGGCAGGTGGCCATCGCGCACCGAAACCGATCAGTTCGGCTTCTTGAAAAAGCTGTGCATGGCCAAATCTCATCGCTCAGGCAAAAAGGCTGACTTGGGTGTGCAAGCCGAGCGAGCTGTGCTGCTGCGACTGGCTATTCTGCAAAAAGAGCTGCCAGTCCGCGTCGCGGCGTCGCTGCTGGTAGTCACCAGCGGTGGCGTTGGGTGTTGGTGCCAAAATTCGACCACCAGGACTCCACGCTTCATTGGCTTCGCCGCTACAATACCATTGCGATTTGACTGCACTTGGCCCGCGATAGAAATTGAGGGCACGTCAAATATGCCGGCGTTGCCACGCTATCGGCCGTGCTGCGGCCACGTCGCCGGTGCCGCCGCCAAGTTGGGTCAGGGGAGGCTTACGCGATCATAGAAAATCCTACCAAAACATTTCCGCAATCGATCGGCGACAGTTCTGGCTCGGATGGGTACGCATTCGCGGCTTCGACGATCGTCAATCCGCTCAAACCGTTCGGCCTTAAGCGGTCTCGACAAATTCTATCAGCCTGGGGAGGCAGTTTTGGCGCAGGTCGTAGCGCTCAATGATGGTTCTGCGCGCCGCCATGCGCATGTGATCGAACTGCGTTGGCTCGACCAGCGCTTCGATCAGAGCGGCGCTCCAGGCGTCGACATCGAAAAAGTCGACGAGCTGGCCATTGACGCCATGTTGGATCACCTCTGCGACGGGTGGCGTGCGAGAGCCCACGACGAGGGCGCCGGCGCTCATCGCTTCCAGCATTGACCAGGACAACACGAACGGATAGGTCAGATAGGCATGTACGCGCGAGACACGCATCACGTCGACGAATTTGGCGTGCGCAACCCGGCCCAAGAAATGCACGCGGTCAAGATCGAGGCGATCGCCCACCTCGTCGAGGAAGATCTGTTTCCAACTCCGGTCGCCGGGCGGCTGGTTGCCATAGCTAACGCCATCCCTGCCAACGATCACCACCTGGGCATGCGGCCGCGCCATCAATACCGCCGGTAACGCCCGCATGAAAATATGATAGCCCCGATAGGGCTCCAGATTGCGGCTGACGAAGGTTAAGACCTCATCACCGACCCGCAGACGTCCCCGTCCATCCGGAAGCGCGATGGATGCAGCCGGGTTCGGGCTCGCGCGGTCTGTGTCGATACCGTCATGAATGATGCTTATGCGGGGCTGCAAGTAGTCCGGAAATGTGCTCGCCTGCCATTGGGTCGGGCTCAACGCTTTATCGCACTGATGTATCGCGTGCAGGTGGGAGGCTTGGCGCGAGGTCACCCAGAGCCGCGTGGACAAGGCATCATTGCGGAACTCCGAGTCAAAGTCAGTGTCCAAGTTGCGTGGGCTGTAGAACAGCTCAGCGTAGCCGATATGACGAGCTTCGGGCCAAACCTGTTTGAGAAACAGCATTTCACCCCATCCGAGGTGGCCAAACACGACGTCGGGGATAAAGTTGCGTTGCGTCCGCAGTGATTGGGCTACACGGGCCGCTGCTTCGCCACGCAGGGCATGCGAGGTATAGCTTGTTCCAAGTCGGGTGTGGGCTGTGTCCAGCTTGGGCGCTTGCAGACGGTAGCGGGCCACCGGCAGCGTGATCGAGGTCTTGTTGGTTTCAGCCGTTAGCGCCATCACATCGTGGCCCCGCTGCGCCAATGCCGGCGCAAGATGCAGGAACTGGCCCGGAAAATTTTGATGTACGAAGAGGATCTTCATGGTGCGGTCTGAGGATTTCTCCGCTGGCCAGGCCGGGGCGACGGACCGACCAAGTTCCCAACGATCAGAGCGGTATCCGGAGGGACGCTATCGCCATTAGCGATCGACCGGCTCATTAGCACAGCTCGAGCACGCAGTATCTAGGTCATTTCCGCCTTGGGCGGTTCTACCTAGAGCAACCTGCCTTTAATCGGAATCGGAACGATCCCGATTAAAGGCGCGATGATCTAGGACGGAAACGATCTGGACGGATGAAAGGCGGTGGCGCAAGCTGCGCGTCATCGATCTTGCCGCTGATGGTTACGGTGTCTTTGCGCGTGACCCACAGGTGGCAGAGCGATGCGGCTGCAGTGGGGGCGATCCGAGCCCGGTCCCCGCGACACCGGTCCCCGCGACACCGGTCCCCGCGACACCGGTCCCCGGGATATTGGTGCTCGGGATACTGGTCCTTGCGACGCCCGCTGAGCAAGATCACGCGGGCCCTAGCTTTGTGACCTGTGGCATACCTCAAAGACGGAGCGCACTCGGGCTCCGTCTTTGAGGCTTGAATGTTGGTTAGGGCTTGGCGCAGGCAGGAACCTTATAGCCGGCCTCTTCCCAAGCGGCTACGGCGCCGGGATGGTATTTGAGCGGATTGGCGCCGCACATGCCGGTCTCGGCTTGGGAAATGATACCGAACCCGGCGTTAGCCGCGGCCGGTGTTTTTGACCGCAGCTGCTTCAACGTCGCAATATGCACCGCCGTCAGCGCTTTGGCCACCTTGGCGTCCATGCTGGCGTTGACGACATCGCCCCCGATCGCGGCCTGACCGCGAAACTTGTCGTCCTCCGACACCAATTTCACGCCGGAAGAAAACTCCACGATCGACCTCGGCCTGACCAAGGGACCGTTCCCGGGCGCATTCAGGTATGTTTGAAATGGCTTGGATTCGAACACCTTCTTCGGCACCGACCAGATCGTCATGCTGCCCGAGGCCAGCGCCGGCGTCATGCGGGAATCGGGGAACACGACGGGTAACACGAAGGCTTGCGCGGATCCATCGGTAATGGTCTTGACCATCTGGCCCCAGGTCACTTGCAGGCCCTTGTAATCTTTACCATCTTTGTAGCCGGTCACCAGCTGAACGACGGAGCGCGCATTGCTGAGCGCGGCGCCGCGGGGCGGGCCATTAAGAACGGTTCGGCCTTTCAGATCCTTCCAGCCGTTCAAGCCCGTGCTGTCGTAAGCATAAAGCGCCGTCGCGGCCAGCACATAAGGGTAAAGGACCCGAAGCTGAGCAGCCAGCTTAGCGCCCTTTTCCGGTCCGAGGGCGGAGTAGGGGCCGCGGCCTTTGGCCATCAGAAAACCAAGAATGAAGGGGCCGGAGCCGACATCGGTCTTTCCCTCGGCGACGTTTTGCATCGTGTTGGTCAGCGTCTGCGCGGCCGCGATCTGGATGTTGGCGACACCCCTTGTTGACGCCACCTCGCCCAAGTGCGTTAACGCGGTGTAGGGGATGCCGCCTGCGGGGCCGGTCTCGCCGGTCAAGTTGACCTGGGCCTGCGCCGAATGGGCGAATAGGCCTGCCGCTGCGATGAAAGCGGCAAAGGAAAGGGGCTTTGACATGCATCCTCCCGGGCGTTTTGTTGAAGCAGTTGCGCTGCGATGGCGGCGCGATCGCCGGAGCCGATGCTGCCAAAAAACTTCTTTCAAGACAAGCACGTTGCCGTACAAGGAGCACGGTCGACACCGTCACGGGCGATCGCCAGACAGCTTGATCTCGGTGGCGCCAACGCGGCTTTTTTCGGTCTTGATGTTCTTGCGTCGGTTGCGGACCTGATTGTTTTTGACCTCTCCAAATGGGAGTCGACCGCCGATGCTGCCATCCTTGCTGCTGCGCCCTGGGCGGTGAAACCGGCTGAGGTTGACCGCGAACAGTGTCGGGGATGCTGCCGGTCAGATCTGTCAAACCTGTCAGGGCTATGCTCGGCCGTTCCGATGGTTCCAGCCCGCAAGGCAGCGGCCGAGATGCCGATCTCACCATGAGACGTGAGCGCTGGGTGATCGGCTCAATGTTCGCCGACAAACGCCGTCACTTGTTTTGTCGCTCATCGCGGACCCGCTTTGCCTTGAATTCGGTTTTCGGCAGCGTACCTGGAGTCAAGACTTCCACATGCGCGCGAATTTCGCAGCGCGCGCGCAGTTCATTGGCGACGCGCTCACTGATCGTTGCATCCATATGCTCAACCCTGGCCGTCATGGTGTCGAGCCCGTTTTCGTTCGTCGCTAGAACGATTTCGTACTCGTCGCCGATGCCGGGCACTGCGCGAATCGCCTCCTCCAGCTGCACCGGAAACATCTTGATGCCGCGAAGATTGATCAAGTCGTCTGCGCGCCCTGCAAAGGCGCCCATGGCGCGCACGTGAGTGCGCCCGCACGGACAGGTCTGCGTATTGAAGACCGAATAATCGCCCACCAGGAATCGCAGCTGCGGCGAGCTCTCCGAGTTCAGGCTGGTGCAAACGGTGAGCCCGCGCTCGCCTTCCGTCACCGGTAGCTTCGTCGTGTCATCCACCAGTTCCCACACCTGAATGTCTTCCATCAGATGGGCAAACACCGGCCGATCACCGTCGCCGACCGCCGCGCACGAATAGCCGCCGCAATGCGGGGAGACCTCGGTGCAGCCATAAAACTCGACCAGCCGCGCGCCCCACAATTGCTCCAGACGACGTCGCGAATTGGCGATGCCGGTAGCCGGCTCACCGCCGACCAGGATCTTGTTGACGGCGCTTTTTTGGGGATCGATCCCCTTTTCCTGCATGGTTCGCCCCAAATGAAGCGCGTAGGAGGGCGTTGATACGATCACGGTCGGTTGATAGCGCTGAACGATCATCGCCCGCATGTCGCTATTCATGCCGCCGCCGGGAATCGCGGCGACATTCATCTTGGTCAGTGCGAACTGGACCCCCCACGCAAATACGTGTGGACCATATCCCGCACAGATGAAGGCGGTGTCGTCAGGTGTGATGCCCTCCGCGTGCAATGCGCGCGCGTTCGCCCATTCCCAGAATTCCCGGTCGATCTGCGAATAACGGAAGACCCGCGGCAGTCCGGTTGATCCGGATGACGAAAACATCATCCAGCCGCGGGTCGACCAAAGTCGGTCATCGTGCGTCGTATAGGTGCCGAACGGTGGGTTGGCCGCGGCGTCCTCCATCATCTCTTTTTTGTCGACCACCGGCCAGCGCGACAGCGTTTCGACCGAAGCGACATCGGTGGGCGCTAGCCCAAGCCGATCGAAACGGCGACGATAGAAGTCGGAGTTCTCATAGAGAAACGGCACCATGGCCGCGAGTTTTTCATTCTGGATCGAGATCAGTTCGTCGCGGCTGGCGCAGTCAAGCGACGGCGACCAATGCTGTTCTGTGGCCGGCGCATTGATATTTCGTTGGAACTTCTGAAGAGTCTCCAACCACTTTAGGCGTGTTTGCTCCGCTCTTGCGCTGGCCATCGGACCCTCCCATGCTGTACTGCCCTCGCGCTTGGCACGATCTGCCACCCGCCAGGCGTCGCTGCGGTCTCTGGACGATCTGGCGTTCGATCGCGCCGACAGAACGCAGCGCCAGGGCCGGCGCTGGCAAGCGCTGACCTGGCTGCTGACAGTCTTGCTCCTCTATAGGGCGATGCGCCAGGTAAGTGTAGTCCCCGGCCAATTCGGTCCTCGACGTCAGCGCGCCGGCCGCGTGCGCTGTAACTTCAGGGCGTTTCAGTGCGTGCTGGAAGCATCCCGCCCCCACCCCGCCACCCGATGCCACGGTACTGTCGGCGGCCCGGCAGGGGTCATGGGCCGGCAACGCAAATCCGCCCAAGGCGGGAAGCAACGCGTAAGCGCGCACGCCGTCTGCATGACCGCCTTGCAACGAGGTTTTTGACCTGCATGAGCGGTCGTGCCAGCCTCTGCCCAGCAGCGACATCATCAGTGCGAAGGGGGTGCCGACCGTCCCGCCGTATACCGCCCGCTAACGCGGCGTGGGCGATGTTAGCGTGTTCCGCAGCGTGTTCCTTGCGGTTGGCCGGATCTTCGGCGACGTGGACACCTGTTCGCGCGCCCGGCCAAGCGAGCACTGCCTTCGATGCAGATGTTGTGGTCGGCAGCTTCGCTGCCCAACCGCTGAACAAGTTCGAGCACGTGAGACGGGGGGCGACATTGACGACTTGGAGGCCGCGGCGCAGCATCGACGTCAAGGCATCGCGACCGGCCTGATGACCGATCTTAGAACGCTAGCGACGGCGCGGAGCCTGCGTGATCTTTGTTCAAGCCGATCTGATGGATGCGCCCGCGATTGCGCTTTCAACCAAACCGGGACGTCGTGAGGATGTCTTGCGCTTCAGTATTGCCGTGAGATGACGCCGGCCGCGTCCGATTCCGACTGCGATTGTGGTGCCGGTGGACCCACGCGCATGCGCGATCAACCAGGTGGAAGCGTGAGATGACGACGTTCGCGGTTGTTGCTATGCGATGGGTTGGTGCGTGAACAGGCGGTCGCCGGGTCCCTTTGACCCGACACATCTCTCCCGCTTCTGACGTTCATGCCAAGAAGCGAGGACAAAGGCAATGGCAGATCCCGTCGTCTTCTACACGCACCCGCTGTCGCGGGGGAGGATCGTTCGTTGGATGTTGGAGGAGATTGGCGAGCCTTACCAAACCGAGCTGCTCGAATACGGCACCACGATGAAAGCGCCGGCTTACCTGGCGATCAATTCGATGGGAAAAGTACCGGCGATTCGTCATCGTGGGACGGTGGTGACCGAAGTGGGGGCGATCTGTGCTTACCTCGCCGATGCTTTTGCCGATGCGCAGCTCGCACCGCCCACCAACGATCCGGCGAGGGGGGCGTATTATCGCTGGCTGTTTTTCGCAGCTGGTCCCCTGGATGCGGCCATGACCAACAAAGCCCTCAATTTTGAGCCTCCTGACGAGCGCCGTGGCATGGTTGGCTATGGCTCGTTGGCTGATGTGATCACGACACTGGATGCGGCCGTTGCCGATCGGACCTATCTGGTCGGCGACGGCTTCACGGCCGCCGACCTTCTTGTCAGCTCGTATCTGTTCTGGGGCATGGAATTTGGAACCATTGAGAAACGAGAGACGTTCGACAGATACTGCCAGCGGCATATGCAGCGACCGGCCGCGGTCAAGACCAAGGCGATCGATGATGCCTTGCTGCCGCCTGACGGGGCGCCGGGTTGAAGAAGCGTTTGGCCGCATCCCGCCTGTACGCGAAGCCGAGCGCGCGCCGCCATACCACGAACATCTCGACGCCGCGGCGGATGGCCCGCCACGCAGCGGGCGCAATCGGCAACAATGCCAAGTTTCAGCGCTTGTCGGCTGCGCACTGGCTCAATTCAGCGGTCAGTTTGGTCATGAACCGGCGGCGGCAAGCGCTCGCCCGGTCGCGATTGGGGCCGGCGCGTTGCAGGCAGGCATTCATCCGCGTAATTCTGATTTGCGCGCAGCTCATGTAGGTGTGGTGCGCGGCGTCAGCGACGGGCGCGGTGGACGCGGCCGGCTGGCGAGCGATCAGCCCCGGCAACGAGGTTGGCATCGCGTCGACGATCATGAACGCTGCAAGACAGGCCATTGAGGCTGCGACGGTGAACATCGAGCGCCGCTTCGTGATACCCATCGTACCCTTCCTCGCGTTCGCACGCGCTGAGCGCAATGAGAGCTGCAAGCCGCGGGCTTTTGCGCCGATCGCGGCGACGACCTGGGCCAAAGACGAACAAGGAGCGAAAAGCCGATCCGATCCCTTCGGGTGCGTTGTGGTGTGATCAAAACAACCAAACCACCGCGAACGATTGAACGCTGTTCCAAAGGGGACTCATCGGCGGACTGATGCAGATGCTTCGCCGCACCGTCAAAGATGGCGGCGGCGAGATCAGCTCCGCCTGAGTCTGCCTGAAATCGCCTGAGTCTGCCTGAAATCATGTCCGCCTGCGGCGAGATTCCTTGCCGGCCGGATGGCGGTGCGGGATGGCTCCAGCTTACTTTGAAGCGATATAGGCGGAAGCGTCTTGCCGGCCGGCTTCACCACCCGGCCACCCACAATCGTGGCCAGGTGGGCGAGCGGGAGGGTTCCAGCTCACGCTGGGGCGCTCTGACGGATATCGAACGCGCGACTGAGTGCGGCCCGAGACAGGCCCCGCCGCGTGAAGGATCGGCCCAGCCGTTATTCGAATTGCCGCTTCAGGCCGTCCCAGCATGTGGCGTAGTTCGTGTCCAGCAGGTCGCGCTGGGAGGCATAGGCCGTCGGATTGAGCACGTAGCGGGTCTCGAACATGAACGCCATGGTGCCGGACAATTTCTCGGGCTCGAGCGATTTGGCGCTGGCCTTCGCGAACGCTTCCGTGTCAGGGCCGTGTGCGATCAACGCGTTGTGCAGGCTCATGCCGCCCGGCACGAAGCCCCCGGGCTTGGCATCGTAGACGCCGTAGATCAGTCCCATGAACTCACTCATGACGTTCATGTGATACCAGGGTGGCCGGAACGAGTCCTCCATCACCAGCCAACGGTCCGGGAAGATGACGAAGTCGATGTTGGCGGTGCCGGGTCGATCGGACGGCGATGTCAAAACCGTGAAGATGGACGGGTCGGGGTGATCGAATAGCGTGGAGCCAACCGGGGAGAACCGGCGCAGATCATATTTGAAGGGCGCGTAGTTGCCATGCCAGGCGACCACATCGATCGGCGAATGGCCCAGTGTGGTCCGGTACAGTTTGCCGAGCGATTTCAGCAACACCTCACATTCGCGCTCGTCGTCTTCATAGGCCGCTGCCGGATACAGGAAATCTCGAGCATTCGCCAGACAGTTTGCGCCGATCGGCCCCCGCTCCGGCAGCGTGAGGTGCTGACCGTAATTCTCGCACACATAGCCGCGAATGGGTCCGTCCACTAGGTCGACGCGGAACCTGACACCGCGCGGAATGACCACGATCTCACCGGGCTCGGCGACGATCAGGCCGAATTCCGTGACAAACCGCACTTGATTGAGTTGCGGCACGATCAACAATTCGCCGTCCGCGTTGTAGAAATAGCGACGGCCCATCGATTTGGTGGCCACGTAGGCGTGGGTGGCGATCCCGGCCTGCATGTAGACATCGCCGCAGGTGGCAATGGTGCGCAACCCATCAAGGAAATCGATGTCGTCTTTCGGGATCTCAACCGGCGGCCAGCGCAACTGTGTGGCCGGGAGATCGCTTTCATCGCGGCACGGCGCGGTGCGGATCAGTTTCGGGTCAACCTGGACAAAGCCTGCATCGTGTCTGACTGAAGGTCTCATGCGGTAGAGCCATGAGCGCTTATTGGCCGCCCGTGGTGCAGTGAAGGCCGTGCCACTCAGCTGTTCGGCATAAAGCCCGAGCGGGGGCTTTTGCGGTGAATTGCGGCCAATCGGCAGAGCCCCCGGAACGGCTTGGGTGGCATGCGTGTTTTCAAAGCCGCAGATGTAACCAAAATCGGCGGTGGACGTATCAATGCGGCCACCTTCAATGAAGCGTTCTTCGATTTTCACAACTACCTCCAATCGCTGCTTGCCTTGGCAAACCAGGCTAGGTGGCGAAATCACAGATGGATCCAAGCGGTCTTTAATTGGGTGTATTTCTCGAAAGCATGCAGCGATTTGTCAACGCCCACCGTTGAACAGCCGGCCAAGCCGGATTTTGCCGCTGCGCATGGCCTCAAAGGTCGCTTGATCGAGCATTGTTGACGCTCCTATCCGCCGCGCACCTTCGGCATCAGCACGAACTCCCAGGGATTTGGCATCTCGCCCACCGGAACCTCGATCAAAGTGGGGGCCGCCGACTTGAAGGCTTCACGGAGCCGCGCCCGTAGTTCCTCAGGATTGCTTGCACGCAGCCCCCGCGCCCCGAAACTTTCGGCCAATTTCACGAAATCGGGGCTGGTCAGCGTGCTGGCGATGAAGCGGCTGTTGTAGTTGTCCATCTGTAGGCGACGCACGTTGCCATAGGCATTGTCGTTGAAAACGACGGTCGTCAGCGGGATCTGGTGATGCACGGCCGTCGCCATCTCGCTGATGGTGAACAGGGCCCCGCCATCGCCGGTGATGGCGACGACAGGGACGTCGCGGCGCGCATGGGCGACGCCGAGCGCGGTGGCAAAGCCATATCCGAGCGTGCCCTGATAGCCGGTCGAGATGAACGTGCGCGGTTCGTAGACTGGAAATGCGAAGCGTGAGACGTAACCGCATTGGGTGAGTTCATCAACAAACAGACCATCGCGAGGCAGCTCGGCCCGAATGGCGCCGAGCCAGCTCAATTGCGGGCCAAGTTTGTCCCGATAAATCGCCTCGTATCGCGCCTTGGCGTCCACGACCGTCGATCGCCAATCCGCGCGCTTGGCCTCGTGGCCCTCGATAGCGGCGATCAACTGCGGTAGGGCATCGTTGAGATCGGCGTGGATCGCAACCTCCGGCGCCCGGAAACGGCCGAGTTCTTGCGCGTCGATATCGATGTGGATCATGCTCAGTTGGTCGTCTACGCCCCATGGCATCTGCTGGCTGAGGAGCCGCGTGCCCAGACCGAGGACGACATCGACGGTTTTCCATAGTTCATGTGCCACCGGCATGCCGATGCTGAGCGGGTTATCCGAGGCGACCACGCCACGGCCATTGCGGAAGGCCACGACCGGTGCCGACAGCGCCTCGGCCAGCCAGGTGATTTGTGGACTGAAGGCTTGGGCGCCACCGCCGACCACGATCATCGGCCGCTTGGCGGCCACCAGCATCTCCGCCGCTTTTGCGATCGCTTCAGCGTCGACCGGTAGTGGGTCGGCAAGCTGCGGCACCAGGCTATCGGGCTCCTCGACAAGCCGGGCGGTCCAAACATTGACCGGCACTTCGATGCCGACCGGTTGCGGCCGTCCGGAACCGAGCCCGGCAAAGGCATTTTGCAGGATCGAATGGGCGTCCTCGCCGCCTGTCACCCGCTCAGCGCGTTTGGTCAGGCGTTGCATCACCCCCAACTGATCGGGGATCTCGTGCAGCAGACCGAACCCCCTGCCAATCGCGCTAGACGGAATTTGTCCGATCACACCTAGCACCGGAGCATTGACGGCGAGCGCCGTCGAAAGCGCTGCGGTCGTGTTCAATAAGCCGGGTCCGGGAACCACGCAGAAGGCTTGCTGCCGGCCCGTTGCCAAGGCTGCCCCGGTGGCCATATAGGCTGCACCCTGCTCGTGACGGGTGTGAATCGGGCGCAGCAAATGGCGTTGATCATAGAGCGCATCGAAGAAGGGATCGTTCTGAACGCCGGGCAGACAGTACAGCTGGTCAATACCGTTGGCGATCAGCGTGTCGACGATCAGGCTGGCGACGGTCCGTGACATATTCGGTCTCTTTCATGGGCGAGTTGCGGCAACGTCAAGTGGCAATGTCGACGTGCTCCGATGGCTCCAGCGTGAGGTCTTCGATCTCCAGAATGGCCAACAGCGCACTGTTCAAGGCTTTGTATTTGGTTTTGCCGATCAAAGCCTCCACGCGCGCACTCAGTGCCATCGCCTTTGGCCAGATCCGGTAAATCGTGGCGAGTCCCTCGTCCGTGACCGTCATTTGTTTGCGCCGATGGTCCCGCGCGTCGTCATGCCGTTGGATCAACCCCTTTCTCTCCAGTTCGAGTGCGGCCTTGCTAACATGGGAGGCATCCAGGCGCGCCAGCCGGGACAGCTTGCGCAGATGGCAGGTGCCGTACGTGCCCAAGTTGGCGAGTGCGCGCCATTCCTGGATCGTCAGGCCCTCCGGGCGCAGCACTTCGCGATGAAACATCAACGTGAGCTTGCGCGTTGCGCGGTGCATGTTGACATTCAAAAAATCCGTCAGTTCAATGCGTTGTTCTGAGCCGTTCGGCATTATTTTCGTTCTCCTTGGTCGCAGGCTCGTCCCCAACGTAAGCAGGCTGGCGCTGCGCGCGCAACGAATATTGCAGCGCTTGCTACAATGTTTTGTGGCGGATGCTACGATTGTGCTTGCCTCGGGCATTTTTCTTTGGCAGCGTGGGCGCGTCAATCTGGGGCGCCTCGGCCGCAACCTGAAAGTGCTCAAAAAAAAAAGACTTGGGAGGACGCATGCCTAATGCAACTGCTGTGGTCGCTGTCATCGCTGCGGCGGGGCTGTTCGCAACCGCCGTCGAAGCGCAGATCAATCCCACCGGGGAGACCGCGCTTGCTGGCGGCATTGCCTCCATGGCTCTGACCCATCCGCGTGAGGTGGTGTCGCAAAAAAAGAGTGCCAATATCCCGATTGCGACCGGTCAATCGCCGACCAATTCGCTTCATAACCTGGCCGAGGGAAAGTCGGACGTTGTTTCAACGCCGTTCATTCTTGGCTTTCTTTTGTCAAAAGGGCGCCCGCCTTATTCGGCACACGGTGGCGAAAAGGGCGCCCAGCTCGCCGGTCGGGTGCGTTCGCTTAACCCCTACGTGCCCGGTGGGCACAGTGCTTATGCGTACGATAGTACCGGGCTCAAGGGCTGGAACGGCTTGAAGGGCCGAATTGTGCACAACGGTGCTCCGCGTAATGGGGCAGGGTCTGGCATGTGCGGCGTCAATCCGATTAGGTATGGTGGCTGCGTGAGAAGAAGCAGTCTATAAAATCCCGGCCTGCGCCAAGCGTTAACAAGCGCCAGCCGAGGCTCGTTCAATCACCGTCGGGAGGCGCTGGCCGCCGTCCGGCGGCGCGCAACATTACAAGCCAGAATCGAGCGCCATGTCCAGCGACGACGAACTCCACCGGTCAAGCAACGATCTCGGATTGTGGATCGGAGCCATTCTCGCGTTTTTGCTTGTTATTGTCGGGCTCGTCAACACGATCCCAGGCATTCCCGGTCTCGATGATCTGGTGAAGGAGATCGCCGGAACACCGAATGCGCAAATCCGGAAGTTTCCCTTCGAATATTTTTATCCCGCAATGTTCGTCGTTATGATGTTGATCGTGGCTCTGCGCCATTCCATGTGGCGCGATTGGTATGGCAAAAGCCCGCTGGCACGCGCGTTTGGCCTGTTCATGGACATCGCTTTGGTGTTGGCCGGGATTGCCGTCGCGATGACGTTTTGGACTGAGATCGAGTCTGTTTGCTTGATCGATCAAATCACCGGCGAACGGGCCGAGCTGATTGCGAAGAGCCTTAAAGAGGAACAGGATTTCGCCCGGGACTTTGGGCTTCCCATTCCCGATAGCATCGACGATCCCAAGTGCCTCAACACCACGGGCGTTTGGATTTTTGCGATCATCGGCTTTTCAGTTGCGATTTTTCTTGCCTACAACGTCAAGGTATGGGGGCTGCCGCTGGTCATGGTTGCCATCCTCGTGGCCGCCTATACGATGATCACGGTCGCGGTTTGGTATTTCTACGGCGCGGAGGACATCAACAAATATCTGATCACCAAGCTCGGCGGTGAGCCGCGCCAATTGATCGATGGCCGACCCAGGATGCACGACATCCTTACCAACAATGCCGCCGGAATCCTTGGGCGGTTCATGAACGTTATTCTAAACACGGTTTTCCCTTACATCATTTTAGGTGCATTGTTCGGCGTGTCCGCTGGCGGTCAATCGCTGATCAAGATCGCGTTCCGATGGACCCGTCATCTGCGCGGTGGCCCGGCTCATGCCGCGATCGTATCATCGGCGATGTTCGGCACGATTTCCGGCGGGCCCGTCGTCAACGTGCTTTCGACCGGTGTGCTGACCATCCCGATGATGCTGCGTTCCGGTTTCTCTCGGGTGTTCGCGGGCGGCGTCGAAGCCGCGGCATCAAACGGCGGTTCGATCATGCCGCCGGTGATGGGCGTTGCCGCCTTCATCCTCGCCGCCCTGACGGCGGTGCCCTACAGCCAGGTGATTATAGCGGCACTGATTCCGGCCATTGCCTACTTCGGCTGCCTGTTCTTGTCGGCGATGTTCCAGTCGCGCAAGCAAGGCATCAAGGCGATCGGGCGGCTGACCGAGGACATGCACCTGACCAATGCGGACCGGCTCAATCTGGTGATGATCTTCGCTCCCATCCTGTTGATCCTGTTCTTGCTGCTCACTCCCAAGGAAGCTGTCGGCTGCGGCCCCGTCGGTTGGCTCCTCGGTATCGAGACCGCCTATCAAGATGGCGCATGCCGGGCGGTGAACCTCCCATGGCTTATGCTATTGCTTCAGAATTCGGCCGGCGATGCCGGTAGCGCGGGTTGGTGGGCCGTCATGCTGCTGATGGTCCTGTTGTTTCTCGATCGCGACATGCGGGCCCGCCCGCAAAGGCTGGTCCAAGCCCTGGCCGATGCCGGCATTCTGGTCTCGACGCTTTACCTGATGTTCCTGGCTGTCTCGATCATTGATTTTTGCCTGAGTTTTACCGGGCTGTCCTCGTTCATCGCCATCGATGTGCTGGGTTGGCTGCAGTCATTGGACCTCGGCGGCGCTGGGACCGGCTTGTTCCAGTTCCTCGCCCTCTTCACGACGATGGCCTTGGCTATTCTGCTGGGCATGGGGATGCCTGCCGTTCCGGCCTATATCAACGTTGCGCTGCTGATGGGACCGGTTCTGACCGGCCTTGGCATTTCGCTGTTCACGGCGCACATGTTCATCTTCTACTTTGCCGTCGCCTCGGCGATCACGCCGCCGGTGGCGATTGCGGCCTTCGCCGCCGCTTCCATCACCAAGGCCGAGCCCATGTCGACTGGGTTTTCTGCAGTCCGCTCAGGGATCGTGATGTTCGCGATCCCCTTTGTATTTGCCATCTATCCGGAGTTGCTGCTGATCGAGCCGGCCGTGCTCGACCCCACGTCGCAGGGCACCAACAAAGTCTATTTGCCGGGCTATGATGGTCAGATGCACCTTGAAACGCTTGGCTGGCTGCTAATCCGATTGATCCTAACGCTTTACCTGCTGGCCAGCGCGCTCGCCCGCTTTGACCGCTGCGCGTTGCCGATCTGGCAGTGGAGCCTGCGCTTGCTGCTGGCCGTTTTGGTGCTGGCGGGAGATCCAATGATCCATGGCGGTGCGATGGTCGTCGCGCTGGCCTTGCTTGGTTGGCATTTCACCAGCAATCGCCAGATTTCCAGCGCAGCTGAACCCAAGGCGCCGCCGGCGGGAGCCAGCGTTGCTGATCAAGGAACCGGTGCATGACCAAGCAGCCGAATTTTCTATTCTTCATCACCGACCAACAACGCGCCGATTGGTTGGGCTGTTATGGCCATCCGATCGTCAAGACGCCCAACATCGACGCCATTGCCGCTAAGGGCACCCGGTTCGATAATTTCTACGTCGCCTCCCCGATTTGTATGCCGAACCGCGCCTCCTTGATGACCGGTCGCTTTCCCAGCGTGCATCGACTGCGCTACAATGGCTGCGCTTTATCGCTGACGGCCCACACCTTCGCAGATGTGCTGGCTGCCGCCGGATATCATACCGCCGCCATCGGCAAGAGCCATCTGCAACCCTTCCTCGACGTGCCACCGATCCACGATGTGTCGACGAAACGGCGCCTTATCGAGGAGGCATGGCGACCGGATGCCGGCTGCTATGCGCAAGAGGAGCCCGGGCGTTATACGAGTGACGGGCGCTACGAATTTCCGACCCCCTATTACGGATTTGACCACGTCGACATGGTCACTGAGCATGGCGACCGCTGTGGCGGACACTATCTGCAATGGTTCAAGAAAAAGGCCCCCAATTGGGCGGCTTTGCACGACCGGGCCAACCAGCTGCCGCACAATTACACCTGCCCCCAAGCCTATCGCACCCCCGTCCCCGAGGAGCTTTATCCCACGGCCTATGTTGCGGATCGGGCGGTCGAGTATTTGCACGGCCGAAAGAATGATGATCAGCCATTCTTCGCCTTCGTGTCGTTTCCCGACCCCCACCACCCCTTCACGCCGCCCGGCAAGTACTGGGATATGTACGCCCCGGATCAGTTTGAGCTGTCGCTGCCCTATTCGGCACATCACAATCCGCCGCCACCTTTACAGTGGCTGAAGGCGCACTGGGAGGCTGGGGGCACGGGGCAGACCGCTGCGACTGCGATCTATGCCGGCGACGAGGAACTGTTGCAGGCGATGGCGTTGACGGCCGGCATGATCGCTTGCGTCGATGATGCCGTTGGCCGGGTGATCGCCGCGCTGCAGGCGAGCGGTCACTACGATAACACGGTGATCTGCTTTAATTCCGACCATGGTGACTACCTCGGTGATTTCAATCTTTTGCTCAAAGGCCTATTGCCGTTTCGTTCGATCACCCGAGTGCCTTTCATCTGGTCGGATCCGAACTCCCGCACGGCGAGCGCCACCGGGACGCTCGCTTCCACGGTCGATATAGCCGCGACCATTCTCGCCCGTGCCGGATTGCAGCCCTACAACGGCATGCAGGGCGAAAGCTTCCTGGCGACGATAGAACATGGGCTTCAGCACCGCGATGAGGTGTTTATCGAGTACAGCGATCTCGCGGCACGTCTCGGATTTGCAGAACCTGCGCGGGTGCGCGCGGTGATAACGCGTGATTGGCGATATACCTTTTATCGCGATCAGGACTGGGGTGAGCTTTACGATCTGAGGAACGATCTCAACGAGACGCTTAATTTGTGGGCCGACCGAAATTATCACGAGGCGCGTTTTCAGCTCGCCGAACGCCTCAACCATCATCTGACCTGTCAAATGGATGAAAGCCCGCTCGCCCACCGGCTGTCGTAGACCGATCTACGCCCGACCGGAGTGGTCGTGATCCCGATTGAAGCCGTAACGGACGATCGGAAAGGAAAAGCAATTATGTTCCTCGATCAGACCGGCGTGACCCATCACCTCCACGGCAAGGCGACGCCGGGCTATACGCTATTTTCGCCCACTCAGGCGAGCCAGGTCTATCTCATCGATCTCGATGGCCAAGAGGTGCACAGATGGCATGTGACCGGGCGTTGCACCAATTGCAACATGCTGCTTCCAAATGGAAATCTGTTTATCACGGAGAAATCCGACGCGCCGTCACCGATCCGCGTCGGCGGCGCCGGCCTGTTGCGGGAGTACGATTGGAACAGCAAGATCGTCTGGGAGCACCGGGACGACATGCAGCACCATGACGGACGGCGCTTGCCAAACGGCGGCGCGGTGTACCTGGCCTGGGAACTGCTCGACCCCGACCGTGCGGCTTCGATTCCCGGCGGGGTGCCCGGCAGTGAGCATGACGATGGCATCTATGGCGAGGTTGTTCGCGAAATCGATGCTGCGGGCAAGGTGGTGTGGGAGTGGCGTGTGAGCGAGCTCGATGCCCAGCAGTATCCGATCCATCGCAACGCGGTGCGACAGATCTATGGGCACGCCAATGCGATCGACGTCTTGCCCGACGGCAACTATCTGATCAGTTTCAAGGTTCTCAATCTGCTCGTTATCCTCGACCGTGCCAGCAAAAAGGTGGTTTGGGAATTCCAGCATGACGACCTGGGCGGCCAGCACGACGTGCAGATGCTGCCCAACGGCAACATTCTGGTGTTCGCCAACGGCACTTACGGCAGCGACCTCATTCATTCCAGTGTTTGGGAGATTGACCCGAAAACCAAAGAGGTCGTTTGGAAGTTCACCGAGAAGCGCAATCCGCTGAATTTTTTCAGTACGCACATTAGCGGTTGCCAGCGTCTGTCATCAGGTAACACGCTGATCTGCGAAGGTGGCAAGGGCACGATCTTCGAGGTGACGCCCGACCGCGATGTCGTTTGGCAATACATCAGCCCGTATTGGAATCAACACCCCGTGTTCGTCGAAATCAATTGGATCTTCCGCGCCCGACGTTACGCGGCTGATAGTCCACAAATCCAAAACCGCGTTTGAGTGGCTACGACATGCTGATTCAACATGCCGGCGTCACGTTTCACGACGCCGCCCGGTCCACGCCAGGATACGTCCTGTTTTCGCCGATTGAAGGCGATCGGGTATACCTAATCGACTACGAAGGGAACGTGGCGCATGTCTGGGCCGCCGGGAAAGGTATAACCAATTGGTGCTATCTCCTTCCGAACGGCAATCTATTCGTCAATGAAAGATGCGAGAATCCAAAAGGCGTTTCACTGACAGTTAGCGGCGTTATGCGCGAATACGACTGGAGCGGCAACATCGTTTGGCAGCACCTGGATGAATATCAACACCACGATGCCCGGCGGCTCGCCGGCGGTGGCGTGGCTTATCTGGCGTTCGCGGACATGAGTGAGGCGGACCAGCGACGCGTAATTGGTGGAATTGCTGGGTCGGAGACCGAGTCGGGCATTCTCGGCGAGGTGATCCGCGAAGTCGATGACGCCGGCGGTCTCGTTTGGGAGTGGAATCTGGCGCAACTCGGTTATGACGAATTCCCGCTGCACGCCAATGCAAACCGATGGTCTTACGGGCACACCAATACGATCCAGCAGCTGAGCGACGGAAATTATTTGATCAGCAGCAAGACCATGAACCTGCTTTTCATCGTCGATCGTCGATCCGGCAAGCTGGTTTGGCATTACCAGAATAATGAGATGGGCGGTCAGCACGACGCTCAAATGCTCGATAATGGCCGAATCCTGCTGTTCGCCAACGGCGCCTTCGCGCCAGATCTCCACTATTCTCAGGTCTGGGAACTTGATCCCGGCACGAAAGAAATCGTCTGGCGTTACAAAGCCAAGAATAATCCGATGAGTTTTTTCTCGCCGCACATTTCCGGTTGCCAGCGCCTTCATTCCGGTAACACCCTGATCTGCGAAGGGGCGCGGGGCTGTATATTTGAGGTGACGCCGGAGGGCGATGTTGTCTGGGAATATGTTTGTCCTTATTCAAACTACCATCCGATGTTCGGGAACATCAATTGGCTGTACCGTGCCCGACATTATCTTGCGGATGGTCCGGAGATCCGGAATCGCGTTTGAGGAAACAGCCATGCCCTATAGCATCAGATTCTATCAAGACCAGGTCATCGCCGACGGCAAGCCCTCCGCATCATTGGGGCCCCGCCCGCGAGTACTGTTCGTCCGCCACGGAGCGGTATCGATCAACGGCGCTTCGGCCCGGGCAGGTGACGCCGTGGCAGCCAGCGACGGCTATGTGCTGACGGGTGACGCCGACTGGTCGCAGGTTTGGCGGTGGGAGATCGACCTTCCAAACGAACCGCTGATGATGCTCGATGGCACCGGCATACTGTCGCTGCATCGCATGTCACGCGTGATCACAATGCTCAACATGCCGGCCGGGTCGGACTGGCTGTTGCGGCTTGACCAAATCACGGCGCCTGCGGGACGGGTGACGGATCCTCACCAGCACCCCGGCCCGGGCGTTCGCTGCATGATGGAGGGCACGTTTAACGTGCAGCAGGACGCGGAAAGCGTCCGCGCGGTCAATCCCGGCGATCCGTGGTGGGAATCGGGGCGCGATGAGGTTATCGCTTGGGGCTCCAAGACCATGCACGCCCGGTTCCTGCGCGGCATGGTGCTGCCGACCGAACACACCGGGCAGGTCACCGGTCAATGGAAAGCCGGCGAGCCTGGCAAGCAACGCGGTAGCTGGGTGCTGCATAACGATCAAGTTTTTAAGGCACCGGAAGGCGGGGCATGACGTGAAGCCTGCATCATGACATCCAGTGGAGACAGCGAGCTGATCTTCGTGGCAGTTGACTTGAAATCCGCCAATGAGGTCGGCGATGGCGGGCAAACCACAAGCGGCCCTGGACGATTGTGACGCGGTGTCGCCGCGGTTAGCGGCGATTGACGATGCGCTCAATGCCGGTGGGCGTTCGGGGGCGGCCCCGCTTGACATAAATGCATTGTCAGTGCCGTTGCTACGCACCCGTGCTGACATCAGCCGTGGTGCAATTCCCTGCTACTCCGGCCGACATCGCGCAAAGATGATCGCTCTTAAAGTGTAGAGCAACCTTCTGCCTTTGATCGGGATCGTTCCGATTCCGATTAAAGGCAAGTTGCTCTAGGCCCCACGGCGTTCTATCAGCGGCGTTCAGCGGCTGCCATCGCCTGCAAAAACGCCTCCAACGCCTTCTGCGCAAAGGCCTGCATATTCTGCAATCGATCGCTGCTGCCCGTTGCGATTGTCAGCTCGTGACTGACCGGACCGCAGATGGCCAGGCACGCGTGCCCAGCCGGATCACCGTAGCGATTGCCGGTTGGTCCGACGGCCCCGGTCTCCGACAGTCCCCAGGTCGCGCCGAGGCGAAGCCGCACCCGACCAGCAAGCAACCTGGCATAGCTTTCCGTGGACGGCCGCATGCCGGTGAGGTCGGCATAACAGATGTCCAACAGGCCACCGCGCGCCTGGCGTGTGTAGATCACCGCACCGCCCAGGAAATAGCTCGACGCACCGGGCACCGTTAACAAAGATGCTGCGATCAAGCCGCCGGCTGAAGACTCGGCGACCGCGATCGTTTCGTTGCGCGTCTTGAGGCGCTGTGCGATCTGCTCTGCCGTCGGCAATAAAGATTGCATGTTGTTTTTCCCGTTCGATGGCGCCTCGTTCACAGCCTTGCGCGGTGGGGCGGAGCAGCAAGGCTCATCCTCTACTACGTGTCAGAGTTAGCTCAAACCATCCCGCTCCCCAATTCGGCTGCCCCATGGCACGCTTGTGTGGATGGCCCGGCGGAGAAGCGGGCCGGCAAGGCTGATCGGCCTAAGGTGGAATTAATCTGCGCCGCCAAAGCGCAGCGGAGTTGGCGCGGCTGCGGTTGCCCATGCATGTTTTCCGCATCACAATACTGTCACGGTCGGCACCAGACCGTGCCAGCTGCATGCCACCTTGTCAGTCGGAAACCTAGACGATGACGAAGCTTCCCCTGTCGCGGTTCAAGGTATTGGATCTCACCGCCCATCGAGCTGGTCCGACGGCAGTCCGTCAGCTTGCCGACTGGGGAGCCGACGTGATCAAGATTGAGCGACCCGGTGACAGCTCGATAGACGCATCGGCCGGGCCGAACTACGGCTCCGACTATCAGAATCTGCATCGCAACAAACGCAGCCTGACGCTCAATCTCAAGTCGGAAAAGGGTCGTGAGGTTTTTTTGAAGATGGCGCAGACCGCGGACGTCGTCGTCGAGAACTATCGGTCGGACGTGAAACGGCGCTTGCGCATCGACTATGATCATGTCGCGGCCGTCAATCCGCGCATAATTTATGCGAGCATCTCGGGTTTCGGGCAAACCGGCCCGGACGCGACACGCCCCGGCGTCGATCAGATCGCGCAGGGGATGGGTGGACTGATGTCCGTCACCGGACGACCGGGCCACGGTCCTGTTCGAGTCGGCATACCGATCGCTGACCTGACGGCGGGTTTGTTGTTGGCGCAAGCAATTCTGATGGCGATCATTCAGCGCGAGCAGACCAGCCAAGGGCAATGGGTTCACACCTCGTTGCTGGAAGCCATCGTGTTCATGCTCGATTTTCAGGCCGCGCGATGGCTGATCGACAGCGACGTGCCGGGCCAGGCCGGCAATGATCACCCCACGGCCATCCCGACCGGTGTGTTTCCAACCGCCGACGGTCACATCAACATCGCTGCATCCGGCGGCGAACTGTGGAAGCGCTGTTGCGAAGCGCTCGGGCTACCGCAGCTGCTGTCTCATCCTGATTATGCGACGCGCTCGGATCGCTCGCGCCATCGCGCGACGCTCCATCAAGAGATCTCAGACATCACCAAAACTGAGCCGACGGCCCATTGGATCTCGACCTTGACGCAGGCCGGCGTTCCCTGTGGACCGATCAATCGCGTTGATCAGACATTTGACGAGCTCCAGGTGCAGCACCTCGGGATCGTGCGCCGTGCAACGCATCCCAAGCTCGGTGAGCTTCAGCTTGTCGGTCAGCCGATCCAGATGACCGATGCCGCGCAACCGGCGCGGTTGCGACCCACGCCCGATCCGGGCGAGCACAGCGGTGAAATCTTGGCATCGAACGGTTTTGACGAACAGCAAATCGCCCAGTTGCGGCGCGAGGGCGTCGTTTAGATTATCGTGCCTTGGATGGGAACGCTAAGCCGGTTCCCATTTAAGGCATAAAAATGATCGCTGCTAAAGTGGTGTGCATCTATCTGCCTATCATCGGGACCGTTCCGCTTCCGATCAAAGGCAGGTTGTTGTAGCGGTGCGGCAACGGCAAAACCAATAAACTCAGTACACCTGTCTCGTAGCGCGGTCTTCGAACCGCGGTCGCAGCCGCGGCTGTTGCATTCACGACGCAAAAATACGTTTGCTGGCGGCCGGCCGCGTCACCGTCCGCGTCACCGGTCGAAATCCCTGTTCGCTTTTGTGGTGCGCGGTTCGGGGCTGGTGCGGCGACCGAAAATCTCGCAAGCTGCATCGCCATGTTGAACCAACGTCCACTCAAACATGACGGGACAGGGCATCATCGGATCAGCCGGCATCGCCCATGCAAATACTGGTCGGACGCTGTGGCTTCAGTGCGATCGCGCCTTGTCTTTGCGTCATACCTCAAGGGGAGTGAAAATGAGCACCGATCTGACATACCTCGCCTACACGGCAATGTTAACGGCAGCCTTGTGGATTCCCCACGTGATCTGCCAGGTCACGTCCAACGGCTTCCTTCGGCCGGAAAATTACACCGATCCGACACCCCGGCAGGTCCCCAATTGGGGCAAGCGCGCCGATCGGGCCTATCTCAATGCCGTTGAGACCTTTGCACCATTTGCCGCACTGGTTGTGGTGGCCCACCTGGCCGGCAAAGCGAACGCCATGACCGCGTTTTGGGCAATGTTCTACTTCTGGGTGCGGGCAGCTCACGCCGTCGTCTATCTGGTCGGGATCCCCTATCTGCGAACGCTCCTGTTCGTACTTGGCTTCGTCGCGGTGGCAGGCATGTTCTGGGAAGTGATCTTCTAGAGCGGGTCAATCTGAGCTGGAACCACCGGGCTCCTTCGGGCGGACGGGATGCGGCCACGTCCACCGATCGCAGCCCACCGTGCGTCGTTGGCCAGTGACGGGGGCAGCATGGCTATGGCGAACGACAAGCCCGCAGTGCCACGCGATGATGCGATGCCCAAGGTCTGGGGCCGCGGCTGCGACGCACCGTGATGGTCACCGCGGTGGCGCGTCGGGTGGCCAACGCGAGCGGGAGCGGGTTCAGCGCCTGAGCTGGGTACGCTGCCTTGCCTCAGATCAAGGCGAGGTGCCGCGTTGCCATCATGACGTGCTCCGATGATGGCAAGGATCCTGCGTTTGTTGGCAGCTGCAACGCTGCTGCTATCGAGCATCCAAGGCGGGCTGGCGACCGCAAGGAGAATGCCGACAAACTCCAGGCCTGTTTGGCCACACCTAGCCCGGATAGGGTGGAGACCCTGCTCTGCGGCATGTTGGTCGCTCCATCATCAATGGCTCGGGCTTGCCGGCCGGCTCGCCCACCCGGCGGCCTCCAACTCCGTGCCATCGGCAGAAACGGCTGGGGAGCGGGATCGTTGCTGCCCACACTGAAACTCCAACACACTGTCGGGACCATGCTGCTGTGAGATTGGGGTTCGGGCCGCACTGCGTCCGGGGCGCTCATCGTCGGCCGTCGAGCCGCGCCGCGCTCACACGCGCTGGCTGCCATCCAAGCGCACACGAAGTCGTGTTCGAGGATTGAATTGCGCCGGCCGTTCGAGCTGGAATTTATGGCGGATCGCAGTAAATTCGGAGACGGCGAAAATGAAACGCATGACCCTCGGCCTCTTAGGCGTCGCTTTGCTGCAATCATCGGCCTGGGCCGGTCAGCAGTATGTTGACAAGACCGGTTATGCCCTGTCGGGCTACGACGTCGTTGCTTATTGGGATAAGGCCCAAGCTCCAATTGGCACGCCGCAGGCCCGAGCGGTCGCCGGCAAGGCGTCGATCACCGCCGATCACAATGGCGCCAAATGGGCTTTTTCCTCGACTGCGAACCGCGACCGGTTTTTGGCCGATCCGGCTAAATATGTACCCGCCTACGACGGACACTGCGCCTATGGAGCATCGAAGGGCGGCAAGGTCCCCGGCAATCCCCACCTGTGGCGCATCGTTGATGGCAAGCTTTATCTGAACATCACCAACACCGTGGTCGGGTTTTGGGAGGAAGATATTCCCGGCCATATCCGCACCGCCAACAAGAATTGGAGCAGCAAGCTCGATCCGCTTCCAGCCTCCGACCGCGTTGTGCCGAGCTTCGATGTTAAGGGGGCGCCGCTCTAGCAACATTAGCTGGTCGCGCGAAGGGACCGGTTTCCCGCGTGATCAGGCTCGGGCGGCGGAGTGGGCCGGCTCGGGCGATTCCGCCTTTAGCGGAAATGATGTAGGACGAACGGTGTCAGGGGCGTCGGCGCGCAACACCGCCCAATTTGGGTGGAGTGGCGGTTGGGCGCCGGCAGCGTTGATGCCCCCGGCGCGCCGATTGACGTTGCGCTTTAGCCGAGATTGCGGAACAATTATGCTTATCAGCATTCGGTGGTAGGTAAGGCCTCGCGTTGGCCCGAGTGGGGCCTCAACTTCAGTGAGACCCGATGGAGTTCAAGGATTATTATAGCGTTTTAGGCTTGGAGCGAACGGCCACGCAGGACGAAGTGAAGCGCGCTTACCGTAAACTTGCCCGCAAGTATCATCCCGACATCAACAAGGAAACCGGGGCGGAAGAGCGCTTCAAGGAGGTCGGTGAAGCCTACGAAGTCTTGGGCGATGTGGAAAAGCGAGCCGCCTATGACCAGCTGGGCAAAGGCTGGAAAGCGGGTGAAGAGTTCCGCCCGCCGCCCGATTGGGATGCCGGGTTTGAGTTCTCCGGCGCCACGTCCGAAGGCGCGCGCGACTTCAGCGATTTTTTTGAGGCTCTGTTCTCAGGAATGGGCCGGCGGGGGCAAACCGCAAGCGGTCCTTTTGCCCGCCACGCCGACTTCCATGCCCGCGGCGAAGACCATCACGCGCGGATCTTGGTCGACCTTAAAGACGTGATCGAAGGGACAACCCGCGCCATTACGTTGCGGGTGCCGGAGATCGATGAATCGGGGCACCTGGTGTTGCGCGAGCGCACGCTCAACGTTCACATCCCCAAGGGCGTTACCGAAGGTCAGCACATTCGCTTGAAAGGACAGGGAGCCCCGGGCATCGGTCAGCTGCCGGCGGGCGACCTTTACCTTGAGGTCCGCTTCAAGCCGGACCGGCTTTATCGCGCATCAGGCCGCGACCTTTACTTCGATTTGCCGGTGGCGCCCTGGGAGGCTGCGCTGGGCGCATCGGTGAAGACGCCAACGCCGGCCGGGCCGATCATGCTCAAAGTCCCGCCCGGTTCTTTCCAGGGACGGGAATTGCGCATCAAGGGACGCGGAATTCCGGCGGCCGAGCCCGGCGATCTTTATGCCGTGCTCAAAATTGTATTGCCACCGGCCGATACGCCCGAGGCGAAGGAGGTCTATGAGAACATGGCGCGCGCGCTGTCCTTTGACCCCCGCGCCGAACTGGGAGCCTAGATGATCATGTCCGATGACGTTTCGTCGAGATCGCCCTCCGACATCATCGATGCCAGCGCAAAGTGCACGCTCGATGAGCTTTGTCGGGCCTGCAACGTGGAAGCGACCTGGGTGATCGAGATGGTCGAGCACGGCGTGCTCGAGCCGACCGGGCCAAGTCATGCGGAGTGGCAATTCACCAGCCTGTCGGTGGTGCGGGTCGCCAGAGCGCGACGGTTGGAACGCGATTTGAGCTTGAATCCACCCGGCGTGGCGCTGGCGCTGGAGCTGCTTGATGAAATCGAGGCGCTTCGATTGCGGCTGAAGGCATTCGAAGCTCAAGAGTAACCAGGCAGGCGGCGTTACCGGGCGCTAGATCATCGCGCCTTAAATCGGAACCGCAACGCCGATTCCAATTGCGCCGGTTCCGATTCAAGGCGCAAGGATGATCGCTCTTAAAGTGTAGAGCAACTTTCTGCCTTTAATCGGGATCGTTCCGATTCCGATTAAAGGCAGGTTGCTCTAGGCGTTGTCACGGCCAAGCCGATGGAGCCCATCCCGCGCTGGGGTGCCGCTGGGACGAGGCAATCCCGATTAAGAAAGAATGCCACGCAAACGAGGCAACTACGATCGATGCTTAACAATCGATCGATATCGCAAGATTGTTCGCATGCGTCTTGGCTGGAAAGCGGAATGGTGTGAGCGCATGTGACCGGCGAGCGAAGCCGCGATGAAGCCCGCTTGAACCTCCGCACACACCTCTTTTAAGGAACGAGCACCGCCGCTCCCGTCAACTCGCCATGCCGCAATCGGCGCAGCGCCTCATTGGCTTGCTCAAGCGGCAACGTTTCAACGGTCGTCGAGATCGGACACCGCGTCGCCAACGCCATAAAGTCGATAGCATCTTGGCGTGTGAGATTTGCCACAGAGCGCAGCACGCGCTCGCCCCAAACAATCCGATAGGGCATGGCAGGAATCTCACTCATGTGGATGCCGCCTAGAACGACGGTTCCACCTTTCCGGGTGGCTCGTAGCGCGGCTGGCACCAACGCGCCGACGGGTGCGAAGATGATGGCTGCATCCAATTCATCAGGCGGGGCTTGGTCCGACCCGCCGGCCCAGCTCGCCCCCAGGCTGAGGGCGAACTGCTGCGCCGTGATATCGCCTGGCCGGGTAAAGGCGAAGATATGCTGTCCTTGGTGGCGCGCGATCTGGGCGACGATGTGGGCTGCCGCGCCGAAGCCATAAATTCCAACGCGCGATGCGTGGCCAGCGGCCTTTAGGCATCGGTAGCCGATTAAGCCAGCGCACAGCAACGGCGCAGCGTGCACATCATCATAGCGATCAGGAACCGAGCAGCAATACTTCGCCTCGGCCAGACAATGAGTCGCAAAACCGCCGTCGATCTGATAGCCGGTGAACCGGGCGGCGTCGCATAGGTTTTCGTTTCCGCCGCTGCAAAACACACAGGTCCCGCAGGTGCGGCCCAACCAAGCAACGCCGACACGGTCGCCTTCGCTAAACCGTTCAACCTCGGCACCAGTTGCGATCACGCGGCCAATGATCTCATGGCCGGGAACGATTGGCAGCTTGGGGTCGTCGAGGTCGCCGTCCACGACATGCAAGTCTGTACGACAAACCGCGCAGGCGTTAACGCCAATCAGGACCTGCCCTGGCCCCGGATCCGGCGTGTCGCACTCAATGGGCTTGAGCGGCTGACCAACGGCCTGGAGCACCATCATTTTCATGTGCGCTACCTCGCTGGCGTGCGCGCTTGGTAGAGCGACCCTACATCGTGGACGCCATTAAGGCCAATCCCATCGGTGTTACGTTCGCGCCGTCGCGCGGGCTTGGAGCTTGTGCTTGTGTTCGACTATGACATTGGTGTTGATGGCCGAACGCTAGACCCTTTCCGCCTAAGGCGGATTCGTCTTGCCGGCTCGCGGCCCTCCCGGCCACCCAAAAGCGTGCCATCTGATGGCCGGGCGGGGGCGGGATGGTTCCAGCTAATACTGCAATGCGATAGGACGAGCGACGCACTGACAGCCGAGCCGGCCCTCAAGCAGGTTGACCGGCGCCCGACGGTTCGACCGCCTTCGAGGGCTGGTCGTTGGTGTCGGTTCGGGGCGTGGGGACACGAAAGAAGATGGCATACAGCACCGGCACGATGATCAACGTGAGCGCCGTAGCGAATGTCAAACCGCCCATGATCGTGATCGACATATTGATGAAGAAGGCGTCCTGCAACAGCGGTATCATGCCAAGCACCGTGGTGGCCGCGGCCATGATAACCGGGCGCATGCGACTGACGCTGGCATCGACGATGGCATTGTAGGGCATCTTGCCGCCATCTATCTGCTGGTCGATCTCTTCAATCAACACGATGGCGTTTTTGATCAGCAGACCAATTAGGCTCAACGCCCCCAACAGCGACATGAAATCAAATTTGCCGTCGAACAGCAGCATGGCCGCGGTGATTCCGATTGATGCGAGCGGCACGGTCAGCCATATGATCAGCGGTTGGCGGATTTTACCGAATAACAGAATCGACACCACGATCATGAGAACGAAACCGCCGCCCAGCGCCGAGAACAGCGCACTTTGCGCCTCGGACGTGTCTTCGTATTCGCCACCCCAGCTCAGGCTATAGCCGGGTGGTAATTTGATAGCCTCGATTTTCGGGCGAACCCGGTTGAACAGCGGTGATGCCAACTCCCCAGTCGGATTGGCGGATGCGATCATGGTCAGCATGCGGTTGCGACTGCGGATTACGGTCTCTTCCCAGATCGTCTCAAAGCGGAGCACGACCTGCTGCACCGGGACCGACTGTTGGAGCACGGGGCTCCAAACCTGAATGTCTTGAATGTTTGAGACATCCTTGCGCTCTTCGAGCGGTGGCCGGATCTGGATCGGCAAAAGGCGAATGCCGTCTCGATAAAGACCAACTTGCGTGCCTTCGAAGGCGCGGTGCAGCGCGTTGGCGAGATCTTGACGGTTGATGCCAAGCTGCCGTCCGACCTGCTCGTTGAATATGGGGCGGATGACCTTTTGCGGCTGCCGCCAATCGACGCGAATCTCCTTAGCTTCCGGGTCTTGTCGGAAGATATCCATGGCCTGCCCAGCGAGTTCCCGCAGAACCTTGGGATCGGGGCCATGAAAGCGCGCCTCGATCTTGCCATCACGTCCGGGACCGATGCGCAATGGTTTGATGATCGGATCGACTTGCGGCATCTCGGTGCGCATATATTTTTCCACCGCGTCCCAAACCGCCGGAATTTGATCGCGTGTATCAGTTTGCACGATGATCTGCGCGTACGCTGAACTGTCCTCCTTCGGTTCATAGACCAGCGAGAATCGCGCATCTCCGCCGCCGATCAGCGAGGTGGTCTGTTTGACGCCGGGCTGCTTTCGCAGAAATTCAGCAATCTGCAGCGTGTCGTCGCGCGTCTTGCGGATGTCGGTCCCTTCAACGGACCAGACGTCGACAAAGAACATCGGTGTGTTCGAATTGGGAAAGAATGCCTGCTTGACGAAGCCAAAGCCATACAATGCAGCAGCAAACAGGGCGACGGCCACGCCCACCGTCGGCCATCTGAGCCGGATCGCCGACTGCAGCAGGCGACGGTATGCCAAAAACACGCCCCCGCCGTAGGGGTCGGTGGCCTGCTGGCCCGATTGCGGCGCGGCCCTTAAAAACAACGCGCAAAGTAGCGGCGTCGTACTGATTGCCGTTACCCAGCTCAACATCAGCGAGATGAGAATGACGTAGAACAGCGAGCGGGCGAATTCGCCGGTGTTGTTCTGCGATAGCCCAATTGCCGAGAAGGCGAGAATTCCAATCACCGTTCCGCCCAACAGGGCGATCATGTTGCTGCCGACCACTTCTCGAGCGGCCCTGTTAGCCGGCACTCCGGAGCGAATTCTGATCAGCATGCCTTCCGCCACGACAATGGCGTTATCTACGAGCATGCCGAGCGCAATGACCAGGGCACCCAGCGACACCCGCTGCAGTTCGATTCCAAACAGCTGCATGAACCATAAGGTTCCGATCACGGTAATCAGCAGCACCGCGCCGATGATCAGGCCCACGGACAGCCCCATGAACAACAACAGCACGAGGATGACGATAACGAGCGCTTCACCCACGTTGACAATGAAGCCGTTAACGGAATTGTTCACTTCTACGGGTTGATTATAGATGACGTGGCCTTCCATCCCGACGGGTAGGATCACCATCAGTTCTTCAAAGCGCTTGGCTAGGCGTTCGCCGACGTTGACAACATTTTCGCCTGGTAACATTGAGATGCCAATGGTCAACGCGGGCTGCCCATTGAAATAGATCATCTTATCTGGAATTTCTGAGTAAGCCCGCTTGATCGTGGCGATGTCGCTCAGATAGACGAGTTTCTTGTTTGGCCCTTCCGAGCTGATCAACAGATTGCCGATCTCTGAAACGGATTGGAATTCTCCGGTCGGCGTAATTCGAATGTATTCATCGCCCACGCGCACCCGGCCGGCATCCGTCACGACGTTCTGCGAGGTCAGCACCTGTTGCACGCGCTCAAGGGAGATACCCAGTTCGCCGAGTTGGGCACGCGAAATCTCGACATAGACGACTTCGTCCTGAATTCCACCGATCACGATCTTGCGGACGCCTGGCACCAGGATCAGCTGACGCTGCAACGATTCCGCGGTATCCTTAAGGTCTCGATAGGTAAAGCCGATTCCGGTCAATGCAAAATAGACGCCGTAGACGTCGGCAAAATCATCGATCACTATCGGCTTCTGTGCACCGGGCGGCAATTTGTGCTCGATGTCCGCCAGTTTACGTCTGATCTCGTCGTAAATGTCGGGGAATTGCTCGCTGGTATACTGGTCTTTAAACTCAACTTTGATGTCCGAGACGCCGGGCCGCGATATAGTCTCCTTCAGCCGCTTGAGCTGTGGCATCCGCTGAATGGCTTCCTCGATGTGGTAGGTCACCTCTTCCTGCACCTGCTCGGCGGTCGCGCCCGGATAGTGGGTGATGATTTTTGCTTCCTTGATGGTGAAGTTTGGATCTTCGAGCTTGCCCATTGCGTCGAAGCCAACGACGCCGAACCCGACCAGCATAATGACCAACAGCCAAGAGATAACCGGCCTGTTGACCGAAAATTCACCAACATTCATTCCGCAAATCCACGCCGCTACATCACATCAGTTTGATTGCGATTGGGAACCATCGGACCCTTGCTCAGTCATGGCCTCCATCCGTTTTTGTTCCACCGCGCGACGTAGCTTTGTGTCCCCCGCGCGTTCGCGTGCCTGCTCCAGGTTTGGCATCAAGCTGACTTGCATGCCGGCCTTCAAAAAGGGCAATCCCGCAGCCACGATGCGATCGCCGGGCTTTAGGCCAGATTTGATCAGTATTTGGCCTTTGTCCGCCTGCCCGATTTCCACCGTCTTCGGGCTGACGGTCATCGTGGATTCGTCGACGACCCACACGGTCCCCTCGGTCTGGCCAGAAACGACGATTGAATCGGCAGGCACGGATATTGTCTGCTGCGTCGCAAAGATCCGGCCTAGATCCGCCGTCACTGTAGCCGTCATGCCCGGCAACACAGTCAGGTCTTTGGGCATCGCCATCGTGTAGGTCGCTTCAAAGGTTCTGGTCGCAGGATCGGCGCGGGTGGCGATCTCATTTAACTTGAGCGCGTATCGTTTTCCGGGTGCCGCGGCAAATGACACATGCATAGTTGGTTTGTCGTGGTTGCTCTCGGTATCCCTAACGCGCAGCATGAGCTGTTCCGGCACGTCGAATTTGACTTCAAGCGCGGAGAGATCCCTGAGTTCCATAATCTTCTGTTTGGCTCTGACTTCCTCAAATCTCTCAACAAATCTCTTCGATATTTGTCCGCCAAACGGAGCCTTGAGCTGTGTGTAGGCGAGATCCCTCTTTGCGAGATCTAAATTGGCTTGAGCGCTTTTCATCTCCGCCTCGCGGCGGTCAAGCTCCTTTTTCGTAACGTAGCCATCCTTCGCAAGCGGTTTACCCCTCTCGTAGTCGCGCTGCGCGCGAAACAATATGGCAGCCCGATCATCCACGACGAGTTGGTAATCCCTCGGGTCTAGCTTGGCGATAATTTGCCCGCTCTCCACCGATTCGCCTTCCGCTACGGCAATCTCGATGACTTTGCCTGGAACGCGGAACGAAACCTCAGCACGGCGCTGCGCCTCGATGCGCCCCGGAAATTTGCGTGCGGCACTGGTGGACGGATCGGAGATGATCAAGGTCTTAACGGGTCGGATGACCTCAGGCGGGGGCTCATTTTGCTCTTGGCCGCAAGCGGATATGATGAGCGTGACGCCAAAGACCATCCAGCTGCGTCGAGCGATGTCCATCATGATCCATTAGCTCCCGTCGTCGGCGGCAAATGCCTATTTTCTCAGTTGGCCGCACGTGTCGGATCGACCGCCTTGGGTCACCGGTGAGCTATTGACCACGACAGTTGTGCATCTGTCCAGTTGCTCGGCAATTGAATAAAATTGAAGCAGTCGGTAGCGCAATGATGCGCATCATATCAAACAGGCGCTTGCCCGCTTCGCTTGGCCCGCCAGACGCCCATAAAGTCACGGCGGAACATTGGGTTTTCTTTAAGTGAATAGGGACTTTGTAGCGCTTGTGTTCAATCAACGCAGAACAATGTCGCGACGCAGGTGGTGCAGGTGTGTTCTTGCAGCCCGCTCGCAGTGGCCTGAGAACGAGCGGCCATTAGCCGCGACGATTGTCGACTTGATGAAATGCAGGCGCATGGCCGATGAGTGCGGTGAATGGCGAAGCTCGTCACTGCCAAAACGACTATTCGCCGCGCGGAAGCGGAGCTTTCAGTTCGGCGCGGTGTTGGGCGTCGAACTTTGTTTTAGGCTTACTTTCATGCCAGGAACCAAGAATGGAGCGCCCGCCACTACGACGCGGTCGCCTGGCTCCAGCCCCTCGCGCACGGCGATTTGGCCGCCGCGCAGCGCTCCGACCTCGACCGGTTTCGGCCCGACCGTCATCGAGGTTACATCGACGACCCAAACCTGCCCGGCAAGATCATCCGACGCCACGACCGCTTCCACGGGCACATAGGTCACGCTCTGGGATCCGAGATACTTGCCTAAGTGCGCCGTGACGGTGGCGGTCATACCCGGTAGCACTGTCAGGTCGTTCGGCACCGGCATAGTATAGGTCGCTTCGAACGTGCGCGTGGCCGGATCGGCTCGGGTGGCAACTTCCTTGAACTCCAAGTCGAATTCTTTGCCGGGCGCGGCATCGAACGAGACCAAGAGGCGCGGTTGGGCACGGGCCTCACCGCGCGCACTGGCGGTCTCCCGAACCCGCAGCATGATCTGTTCTGGAACGTCAAACTTGATTTCCAGGGCGTTGAGGTCCTTGAGCTCCATGATCTTCTGTTTGGCGACGACTTCTTCGAACCGCTGCACATATCGCTTTGAAATCTGGCCGGCAAATGGAGCTTTGAGGATCGTGTAATCGAGATTTTGCTGGGCCAAGTTGAGATTCGCCTGCGCGCTTTTCATGGCGGCCTCCCGCCGATCCAGCTCCCGCATCGTGACGATCTCTTTTTCCGCCAGCGGTTTGGCGCGCTGATAGTCGCGCTCGGCGCGATAAAGTGTGGCTGCGCGGTCATCGACCACCAGCTGATATTCCGTCGGGTCAAGCCTGGCGATCACCGCCCCCTTATCGACCCGATCGCCTTCGACCACCAGCAAATCCATGATCTTGCCCGGCACGCGGAAGGAGACGTCGGCCCGGTTCTGCGCTTCGACCCGGGCGGAGAACCGACGAATGCCACCAGTTTCGGGCTCGGGAATGACAAACGTCTCCACTGGGCGCACGATTTCCGGCGGGGCCGTATCTTGCTCCTGACCGCAGCCTGCCGTTATCATCGAGGCGCAAAAGATCAGGGCGACCGCCCGTGCGGTAGATCTCATAGCCCAGAACCTCCCGTCGACAACTGCGGTTGCGTGGCGCCAGTGCTTGGCCGATGCAGGCGAGCCTGCGATCGATCGGATCTTGCGCCGCTGGCCAGCCAATTCATGGAGCGTGGTAATCACGACACGATCGCGAGCATCCAGCGACTCCAATATATTCTGCCGCCCGGACATGCTCACGCAAAGAAGCAAACAGAATGATCGCGACGGAGTCGAGGTGTGACGGTGCCGCACAGTCCCCTCGGCAGCCAAATGACGGGCGCTCGCGTCGTGTCGAGCGGCAATCAATCGCGGCAAGGCCCCTGCCGGCGTAGCCCGGTCAGCCTCGCAAGCGGGGCCGAGCCAGATCGCAACGGGCACGCAGCTGAACCAGCGCGAAACCTATTCCAAGGCTCGGGTGCCGATCAGGCGTGCTGATGGGCAGAGCCATGATCGCGGTTACAACCCGAGACGCGACGGGCTACATCATATCCGCTAAAGGCGCAATCGCTGTGCCGGCCCGCTGCCCACGCTGCCGAACAATGGCACGGTTTTGTGGTTGGAAGGGCCGGGAGAGCGGAATCGTTCCAGTCCCCACTGAAACTCTGTTGGCGCCGTCTCAAGCCGCCCGTTCTTGCTCCATTTTTTCATAGTGCCGCTGCAGGTCGGTGATATAGTCGCGCACGATGGGGGCCGCGTCGCGTTGCTTGGCCAGCTGCATGTGGAACACTTCCTGGGAGCCGGTCCGAAACATCATTTCAGCACTGATTAGATAAAACTCCCACATGCGGCAGAAGCGCTCATCATAAATCTCAGCGATCTTCGCGCGATTTCGCTCGAACCTTTGGTGCCAGTGCAGCAATGTCGTTGCGTAGTGGACGCGCAAGAACTCCAGATCCGTGACCCAAAGGCTGTTGTTCTCGACTGCCGGAAACACCTCAGACAAAGCCGGGGAGTAGGCCCCCGGAAAAATGTACTTCCGGAGCCAAGGGCTGGCGGTCCCGGGCGGGCTCATGTGACCGATCGAATGCAACAGCATGATCCCATCATCGCTCAGCAGTTCGTTGATCTTGGCAAAAAACTCCATGTAATGATGGACGCCCACGTGCTCGAACATGCCGACCGAGACGATGCGATCGAATTTGGTGTCCAGCTCGCGATAATCCCTGAGCGCAAAATGCACCCGATCTGATAGACCTGACCGCTTCGTGCGCTCGACGGCAAGGGCGTACTGCTCCTTTGACAGCGTCACGGCTGTGACCTGTACATCGGCCACCTCCGCCAGGTACCGCGCCAGTCCGCCCCAACCGGCTCCGATATCCAACACCTTTTGCCCGGGTCTGAGCTGCAACTTTGATGCAATCAACCGGCACTTGTTGCGCTGGGCTTGTTCCAATGTTTCCGTCTCGTCGCGAAAATAGGCGCACGAGTAGAACAGACCGGAATCCAGGAACATCTCGTAAAATGCGTTGCCCAAGTCATAGTGATGCGCAACATTCTTCTGTGCTTTGCCAATCGGATTGGCCTGTTGGAACCGCCTCAGCCCGCGTGACACCCGACGTAACACTTGCTGCATTGGCTGTGATCCGAGCGCCAATCGGTTTAGCGAAAAAAGGGTGAGGAAGTCCCGCAAGCTCGAGTTGGGGAAACTCATGCGGCCATCCATATAGGCTTCGCCGGCGTGCAATTCGGGATTGAAGAACAGTTTGCGGTAAAGCGTCGGGTCCGTCAGCTTCATGGTGACGCTCGGCCCCGCTTCTCCGGCAAACGTGTGGGTGTGGCCGCTTGCGTCGATGACTTGGAGGCTGCCCACTTTCACGAAAGACTTGAGCATTGTCGAAAGAGGATACATGAGGGGTCGCTCTTCGGTAATGGATGGTCTGAACGTGAGCGCGTTATAACACTGCAATGAAAGAGCGCATTGCGCGCGTGTCGACGAGTGTTGCTGGGCCCGACGCTGAGCGGGGCCCGGCCAACGTCAAATCACAGGTGATCAAGGGTTGCCCCCGCGCGGCCAACCACGAGCGCGCGACCACGCCTCTTTGCCGATCGCCAAGCCCCCTGGGGGCCATCACACAGCACCATCCATACACCACAACCGTGGGTCGGCGATTTGCGACGATCGGGCTTGTCCACAGCTGCGTTGGCCGGTGGTGCGGTCTGGAAGAGCTCAGCTGTTCGGCGCGAAGGAGTGTTCGACCTTGTCCGCCTGAGGCGGACATGATGTAATCAGCTGCAGCGCCGATGTTTTCGATCGCCTTGGATCGGCCAGCCCCAGCAACTGCCGGTTGATCGAGCTGTGCGGCTTTGTCGCGCGGCGCTCGAGCGCCAAGGTCGTTGCAGCGGGCCTTAGGCCGGCGCGAGCACCGGCTCCGTCAGCGTCCAATCGATGACGTCGCGTTGGCTGTGGCTGCTGCCGAAACGATAGGCAAGTGGGCCGGGTGATGCTGGCCAGGGCAAGCCGCGCAAACAACATCGACGCGGCGGTGGATGGCTGGATCGCGGCAAGGCCCGCAACGAGCGACGACGCTCCAGTCGTGATAGCGGGTGGTTAAACCAACGCCGGTTTGCGTCACCGGATGCGCGGGCGGAGACGAAACTCGGCACTCGAAGACAACTCCCCGTCCTGGCTCATGGATCGATCGACAAGCCGCTGTTGAGACGGATTGGCCCGGGTCGTGTCCAAGCGGCAACGCGCAGGCGGTTGCTGGGCGGCCGACCCAGCATCGCTCGCCCAAACAGACTTGTTGCGCTGCTCGCGCTCGGCGGCGAGTTCGGCGACGGTCGTGTTGAGCGCGCTTTGCAGAGCGACGGCCTCGCTCTTCACGCGTCTCAGGTGTCTGACAGCACCGCGGGCTTCGCGCCGTGCCTTATCGCGCGCCGACAGAGCGGCCTTTAACTGCACCTCAATGCGCTGGACCGCAGCTTGGGCCTCGAGCTTGCTGCCCTGCCCCTTCGCCACCTTCTGGAGAGCCTCTTGCGCGCGCCGCTCAGCGTGCTGACGGTGCGCCTGTTCCGTTGCGAGCTGACGCGCAGCTGTTTTGGCGGCCGCCAAGGCCGCAGTCTTATCGGCGCTTTCACGCATCAGCTGCGCCAAGGCCCGCTCGGTAGCCTGTTCCGCTGCCTGGCGCGCATCGAGCGCGGCGCTCGCTCGCGTCTTGGCCTCAGTCGCCTCGTGATGGCTATTGGCCAAGTCGACCTGCAGTCGCGCCAGGCGATCCAGCGCCTCGCGGGCAGTCCGCTCGGCGTGCTCACGCGCGGCCTGTTCCTTGGCCAGTTGCTCCTTGGCGTCGTGAAGCCAGCGCCCGGCGACCGAAGTGTCGGGTTGCTCTGTCGCCAAACCGGCCTCGATCTCGGCGTCGAGGTGACCCGTTCGCCGTTCGGCGGTCGGCATCTGACGTGCCCCGCCGGCCCGTCGCTCGGCAACGTTTTGAGGGTCCGTCATCTGCACGATCGACCGCGCGACGCCATCAAAGTCGATCGGTTGCAGGAAACCAGACCAGGCCGCCGCCCCCGCCAGCGACACGATTGCCGCCAACCCGGCGGCGAGTACGCGCAGGGATGGCCACCGCGCGCGATGCACCTTGCTGGCGCTGAGCAGCCCGTCGGCACACGTGACCTCTGTCGTCGCGCGCGGGCTATAGGTGCCGAAGTTCCAGATGTGCCCTTCGACGTCCTGGCACGTGAAGTACCGCCCGCCATCGTCGTCATCGCTGATGTCCAGCAAAATGGCGGCGCCGGCCGCCTTGGCTCGCTTGAAGAGCCCGTCGGTGTCCTCCACCACAAGATAACAGGTTTGGGTTTCCACGCCGCCGATCTGGTCGGGCTGAACCAACAGATCGCGAAAGGTCGGATTATTCACCGATCCCAACATGATCATGCTGTTGCCGAAGGTCAGTTCCGCGTAGATTACGCTGCCGCCCTTGGTGAATTCCACGCGGTGCTTCTCGAAGCCAAAGGCTTCACAAAGCCAGTCGACTGCGGCGCGGACGTCGCGGTAGAGCAGGGCAGGGATCACCGTCCTCGTGCTGGTCGGGGAAGGGCCGGTCATGATGATCTCCGATCCGCTGAACTTGGGTTCTTTAGCGCCCATCGCAATGAATTGACGTAACGGCTTCGCCGAAACCCCACGCTATTTGCTCAATTGAGCGGCACGATCAAAAACACGCCGCCATGAATGGCTCGAAAATCGCGGTCTCCGAGCCCGTCGTAGGTCCCCGATCCACGGATCGATATGCCGGACGCTGATCTCCATGTCGCACCTGCTTCGATACTGCCTCGGAAACGACCGCCGTCGATTGCAAGGCCAGCTGCCGTCGTCTCGCGTGTCTTTGAAAAATCCCAAATTCCGGTAACGCCGACGAATGGTTCCAGCAGCGATTTATCGCGGAACAGGAAGCGATAGCCGATTTCCTGGCCGATGCTGGCGCGACCGATGGCAACGGTTTGTTGAGGAATGTCGATTCCTTGACCGGACCAGTAGGCCTCTTGTCGCTCCCAAAAATACATCGTCTCGACGCTTGGCTGAAAGCGGAACGCACCGATCGACCAATTTCCCGTCAGCCTCGCCGTCGCGACGGCGCGAACGGTTTTGAATCTATCGGTGTCGTTTTCACTCATTTGGATGCGATTGGTCGATTGGCCTCCGGCCACCCGCAGGTCGAAGTAGACGTTGCGCGATATGCGCGCGCTCAGATAGGGACCGGCCATCCAGCCTCGTCCTTTTCTGAGCGTATCGAAACCGGATACGGAATCTTTGGTCCAATCCATCTGCAGCAAGACACCGACGAGAATGGAGGGCCGCAACAAATAGTCGGCGCCGGCATAAAGAATTCCTGCATGGCCCTCCCGCTTGCCGTTGCGATGATCTTCGTAGTAGGTGCCTACCCCTTGTACCCATAGGTCGAATTGCGGCGGCGGCGGGGGTGTTTTGCCCGTCGCTTCGCTGGCGCCCAGTTTGAGCGCATGGTTGCCGCGTGAAGATCGGTCGGCCGAAGCCGTTTTGGCGGCATTGAACGATTGCGCCGCCCGCCTCAGCTTGTTGAGGCTCGTCGCAAATGCAAACCGGCCCATCCCGCTGTCGGCATGCCCGCTGAGTGAAAAGCCTGGAGCGAACCGCCGGTTGACGATGCCGTCATCCCCGGGTGCCCCGATGGCTCCCAATCCCGCAGCCGCAGGGAAAGCGGACGCGTCGGCGAAGCGTGGTGGGCCCGCATGCAGCGCGGGATCAAATCGCGGCCCGCTCAACCGGCCATGCATGCGCTCGGAGTTCGGCGCCATGTCGAGGATCGTGCTGGCACGCCGGTTCATGAAGGTTCTAAGGGCTCGCCGTTTCGCCCACCGCATCTTACGCATCTTGGCGGCCCGCGCAGCGGCTGCGGTTATGGTAGCTGCTGGCGTCAAGGTGCTCGTGCCAGCGGAGGTGGGTTGCTTGCTCTGAGCCGTTGGGTTGTTCGATCCGGCTTGATTGTTTTGGGGCTTTTGGTTCCCAGCGTTGCTCTGTTGCGCTTTGGGAGGTTGGGGTTGCGGCCCGGTGAATGGTACGGTCAATGTAACGCGGTTGGTGAGGATCTGGCCCAATTGAGGTTTCCGATTCCCTGCAACCCACAGATCTTGACTTATTTCGCGTCTGGTCACGTCGGCAGTTTTCGTCGTGTAAACCGTCTGGCACGATACCGTTGATCCAACATCAACGATCCGACTGCTGCAGGTGGTGCTGCGAAACAATCTCAAAGGATGCAACATCAGCCACTCTACGCGATGGCGCTGTTTATCGGTTCCGTGGTTGGTGACAGAGAATTTGACCGTGATGGTTTGGTTGGCGCCGCTGAAGGATTGCGGCGAAGCACTCTGGAGGGTCAGGTGTAATCGGTGCCCATTACTCTGCGCCAGCGCGCTTGCGCAAATGCCCGGCAGTATGACGACGGCAGCTGCGCATGTGGCGAGGCCCCGGGTGGAAGCCATAAACCGGCGCCGATGCCGCATAAGCGCGACTGGAGCGAGGTGTGCGATACCGTCGACGAGGCCGCCCACGCGGGCAGGTATTGAGCGAACGAAAAAGGCACACACAACGAAACACTGCTCAATAACAGACCCACTCCGCATACGCACACCACCGCCGCTCAATCCGCTTCCCAACCTGCCGGCTTCGGCTCCGGCAAGACGATCTGTATCATTATGATACCGGCATCCGTCGGCAACGAATCATCATTCGTCGTCAGATTGTCAACTGGCGTGGGCCGTCGCGGCCCAGCTGCTAGCCAGCCGTGATACAATTGCATCGGTTGGCAGTATGCTGATTGATGTTCAAGTAACTTGGTCGCTGATCGTTGCAGATCACGTGGGCGATCATCGCAAACCGGATGCGGTCACTTGGCTTGTAGCTCGGGCAGTTCAATGTTGGCTTGCACCCTTACGCTCCTTTATCCGGCCACTGATAACGTCGTGGCAGTGGGTGATCGAGCGGGGAAACGGGTTGGTAAGGCTGATCCGCCTCAAGCGGACATGATCTTCAGCCCGTCTGAGAGGGCGGCCTGGTCAACGACCAAGAACGATAAATTATGGCGCTGGGTGATCCTGAGGTCTGCGCCATTCGCGTGCTGAGCGAGGCGCCATACACGCAAGGTAGGTCGCGCCGTACCGGGGCGGTTTTGATGCCTGGCTCGGCGATTGACCAGCCGACCCGGTTTCGCGGCAACGGTGGCGATCTGCAGGTGGATCAGGGATGTGGTACCCGGGCTGAGAGCGGCATCTTCGACGATCGAGCGAAGGGATCGACCCGCTCGTTTCCGCTGCGGCCACAGCATCGTTGTTCAAAGTTTGACCCGCGCGCGTTTCCATCCGGCCGCATGAACTCCACAGCGAGGTGCACGACAGTGCTCACCTGCCATGACGGCCTATGAAACGTTGCTGACGAGCGCTGTGTGTCGTCGTGATGACGCGTCCAGCGAAAATGAACACAACGTGATAAGCGTCTTAACCGTTGGTTAAGCAGCACTGTCGTCCACTCACTTGCGCATGATTGTTCCTGATGCGCATGCCGCTGCGGTTGAACTGGCGGCGAATCGGATAAGGGTTTGGAGATTGGGGGCTTGAGATGGGTGATATCCTCCCGTTCGTGCCGCATACAGCTGACGATATCGATGACAAGGACATGACGCAGTGCGCCGGTCACAAGCGCACGCAGCGCCATGGCTGCCAGATCATACTATTTCCCGGTGTTCGCTATGAACGTTGGGAAGAGACCGATAGTGGACCCAGATCGGAACCACCGGTCCGCCGTCGTCGGCGCCGTCGAGCGGATTAAGCGGTTTCACCGCGAGCGCACCGCTTAAAGCAATTGCTATAGCGGTGCTGAGTGAGCTGGAGCCATCCCGCACCCCACGCTGCGAGTCCCAGCTCCGCCCTTCCCAGCTCCGCCCTGACATGACATGGCACGCCTGAGTGGGCGACCGGGAGGAGGACCGGGCCTGCCAGACTGATCCGCCTGAGGGGAAGATGATCTAAAGCAGGTTGCTCGGGGTTCTTGATGGCGCCAGAACGGCTGCGCCCGTCAACCCCCGACAGAACGGCACAACGACCGTTTCAACTCGCGCTCTGCGGTTCCAGAAAATGACCGTCCTCTGGTCGGCGCGTGCACCACCACCAGACCGCGCGCAGTGGGCGAAGTGAGCTGAGTGGGAACCGACAGCGGCTGAGACCGTCGACTCGGCCGGCCTGAGGTATTCAATAAGCCCAAAAACTGTTCGCCCGGTGGCAAGATCATCAGCGTGATGCCAAGTCGACGGGCCGCCAACCCCGGCGAGGAGTAGAACCCTTCTCCCGTGGCCGCATAAACCGTCAGTGTCCAACCGGGCTCGGGCAGTGCCGTCTGTACCTCTACTGGCGCCCTGCTGACATCAAAATGACAGATCGCAAACCGGGCGTCGGGCAGCTGGAACGGCAAAATCTGAGCGCCGGGTTTGGCCTGCGGCAGGATCACAAATGAGTTGAGCGGCAAGGTGCGCGCTAACCTTGAATAGGCATCCGATCGGTACAGACTCGGCATCACGAAGGTCGTGCAGATATGAATGATGCCGGCCAGCAAGAGTGCCGCCAGTGCGATTGGCCAGCGCTTTAAGAGGTTGGTCAAAGCGTTGCGGATTGACGTCATCTGCAGCGGATCCGCCGGATCGAGGGGAGCAAGTGCCCGCTGTCGAGCACCGAAGGTTTCGGCTCGATCAGCGTGATGAGGATCGTCAGACGTCCGGCGCCGCCAACCGGCAACCAGTTGCCAGGCCGCGCATCCCGCGCCAGGACGACAAAATAGCTGCCGTCTGGGTTGGTTGCCAGAGTTTGACTGGTGAAGGCATGCCGGTCCGCCGCGTTCGGGATCAGCAATCCGCTGTCATCGAAGGCAGCGATGGAGAACCATGAGGCGTCGATCGGTTCGCCCTCCAGCAGATATTCGCAACTGGAGTGCAGACGTTTCCCGTCGGCGTCGAACCGCGCCTCCCAGGTGGCGGCAATTCGGGTGCTTAGCGGCAGACTGCCAAGCTTGGCAAGGCGCGCATGCGTATAGGGATCTTGGTCGGCGCGGGCCGCCCGATACCACATGATCCAGGGTCCCGCGCGCAACGTCGTCGCTTGCCAACCATGGTCGATCGCGTACAGGCTGGAGCCGACCCCGACAACCAGAACCAGGGCGGTGAACAGCAACGCGTTCGCCGAATAGGCGAGCCAGGTCGCCACCGTTTTGCGAAGCCGGACCAGGCGATAGACGACCGACGTTGTTGGCGCGATATAGGCCATGGGAACTTAGCGATTGAGATAAAGCTTCTGCAGTGGATCGGCAGCGACGCTTCTCACCCGTGTCCGTCGCAGCGGCCCGTCAATGCCAATCACCGAGGTCTCGCGCTCATCCAGCTCTCCCTCGATCGGACCTTCGGCCGGGAGCCCGGCCGCTTCGCGCATGGCCAGGGCCAGCCGCTTTAGCGCTTCTCGCGTCGCTGTCGGCATGATGCTGCGTCGTTGCCGGGCAGCCTCGGCAGCCCGTCGCGCCGCTTCCATGGCAATGCGCTGCGGGCCCTCGGCAACCTGATTTGGGTGGGGCGGAATCCCGGGCAACGGAGGTATCAGCGCTTTGGGATGGGCCTCGGACATGAACTGATGAAACACCCGACCGGCGACGCCGCCGCCCGTCGCGTTGCCGCGCATCCTGCTGTTGTTGTCGTTGCCGAACCAGACGCTGACCGCGTAGCGTCCGGTCCCGCCGACGAACCAGCTGTCGCGGGGACCCGAGCTGGTACCCGTCTTTCCGACCACGTTGGTAAAGTCGAGCGCTGCAGAACGTCCGGTTCCCGAGGTGACCACCTTTTGCATCATTTGAACCATGCCCAAAGCGACGCGCGGCGCGACGATTTGAGGGGCCGGCGGCTCATCCCTTGATCGACTGTAGACCAGCTGTCCACGCGAGTTGGTTATTTCGAGAATGCCGTAGGGGAAGGCGCGCTTGCCGCCGTTCAAGAACGTTGCAACGCCACCGGCATGTTGCAGCGGCGGAATCCCGCGATCGCCCAGTGCCATTGAGCACGACCTGCGGATGCCTTTGATGCCGACACGCCGGGTGAGCTCGATGACGTTGTCGCGCCCCACCCGAAACGACAGCTCGGCCGCGGTCGTGTTCAAGGATTTCGCCATCGCAAGCCACATCGGCATCCGTCGTCCACTGCCGTGACTACCGTTATAATTTTGCGGGTGCCAGCGACCGCACGAGCGGGAGGCATCTCGGACCGTGGATTGCGGCGTCATGCCCGTTTCCAGAGCCTTGGCATAAACATAAATCTTGAATGAGGATCCCGGTTGCCGCAGGGCGTTGGTGGCGCGGTTGAATTGACTTTCGCCATAGTCTGGGCCGCCGGCGAGCGCCCGCACCATGCCGTCAAGCTCGGTGACCACGATCGCACCGGAGTTGAACCTGAAGCTGCGTCCCAGACCGCGCACGGCATTGGCGACCGCCTCTTCCGCCTTGCGCTGGAGTTTCAAATCGACCGTCGTTCGCGCCGTTACGTTGTACTGGTTCTTCCCGGCCATCAGACGCTGGACCTCATCGAAGGCCCAGTCCAGGAACCAGTCGGGGCTCGCCGTCTGGCTCTGCTCGGCCACCCGGGCAGGATAAAGTCGGGCCCGGTGCACCTGGCCCTCGGTGTAGTATCCGGCCTCTACCATGTTCGACAACACTTCATTGGTGCGCGCGCGCGATCGTGGCAGATTGATATGCGGAGCGAATTTGGTTGGCGCTTTGAACAAACCGGCAAGCAGGGCCGCTTCCGCCAGGGTGACGTTGCGCACCGATTTGCCGAAGTAAAATTGGGACGCCGCTTCGACGCCGAATGCGCCGCCGCCCATGTAGGCGCGGTCGAGATACAACTTGAGGATCTCGTTCTTCTCCAGACGCGCTTCCAGCCAGAACGACAAAAACATCTCTTTGATTTTGCGCGTCAGAGAGCGTTCCGGTGACAAGAACAGGTTCTTGGCCAACTGCTGCGTCAAGGTCGAACCACCTTGCACCGTCTCGCCGGCCTTGACGTTTTCGATGAGCGCTCTCGCCGTGCCTAAGAAGTCGACCCCGAAGTGGTCGTAAAATCGGCGGTCCTCGGTGGCCAATGTGGCCTTGATGACGTGATCAGGAATGTCCTCCAACGGTACGGCGTCGTCGAGATTGATGCCGCGCTTGCCGATCTCGTTGCCGTTTATGTCAAGGAAGGTGACGCTATATTGCGTGCGATGCAGCCAGCTGCCCTCTTCGATCTCGATAAAGGCTGGGATGGCGAGCAGCAACATGACCACCAGCCCACCGGCGCCCATCGTCAGGGCTTCCGATGCGAGTTCGTTGAGCAGTCGCTTCCAACCGGTCAGCCGAAAGCGGGCGAAGTAGCTGGAGGCGGCATTGTAGCAGTCTTTGATCCCATCCCAGAGGGCGGCCAGCGTGGAATCGAACCACGCGTCGAAGCTCCATAGCCTGGAGAAGCGCCTCCGCCCACCTTGTTTGAAGAACCAGTCGCTCACGATCAGTGGCCTCTGCTATCGCCCGGCGATCAAGACGCGCGGAGACGTTGTACTAAGATTCCCTGCAAAACCAATGTAAACTAGCACCGGCGTCGAGCAATACCGCGAGCCCCGCCAGGCCAACGTAAGCTCACCGCGATCGAATTTCACCCGCCCGAACGTGTCATTAACCCTGATGACGCCGGAAATATGTTTCCCTATGATTGCCTACGAGCGAAATCTGAGGTGCCGGATTGCAACACTCTGAGCAGCCGTTCTGGCGGACCAAGACGCTGGACGAGATGAGCCGGGACGAATGGGAGAGTCTTTGCGATGGCTGTGCACGCTGTTGCTTAGTCAAGTTGGAGGATGAAGACACGCTAGAGGTGCACCTGACCCGGATCGCCTGTCGGCTTCTCGACCCGGCGAGCTGCCGCTGCTCGGACTATCGCAATCGCTTTGAAAGGATGCCCGATTGTGTGGAGATAACTCCCGCAAAGGTACGCACCATCGACTGGCTGCCCTCCACCTGCGCCTATCGGCTGATCGAGGAGGGGCGTCGTCTTCCGTGGTGGCACCCGCTGGTGTCCGGCGACCCGAACACGGTTCATCAGGCCGGGATTTCGGTCCGGGGCTGGGTGACCAACGAGGCCAAAGTGTGTCCTGGCAGCATGCATCGATATATCATAAAAGATTATGCGAAGCCTGAGCGCAGAGCCCGAACCAAGTCCGCCTAACATTCTTCCCATCCAATTAGGAGTTACTAATGGCAGAGACGCCCGCGCCAAAGTTTGCAACGTTGTCCGTTCACGCCGGCGCCGCGCCCGACCCTTCCACCGGTGCGCGTGCAACACCGATCTATCAAACAACATCTTACGTGTTCAACGATGCGGACCATGCGGCTGCGTTGTTCGGATTGGAGGTTTTCGGCAATATCTACACCCGCATCATGAATCCGACGCAGGCGGTGCTCGAGGGCCGGCTTGCCGCGCTCGAGAAGGGGACCGCCGCGCTGGCCGTGGCGTCCGGCCATGCCGCGCAGTTTTTGGCGTTCCACACCCTCTTGGAGCCGGGCGACGAATTTGTCGCTGGCCGCCAGCTCTACGGCGGCTCCGTAAATCAATTCAATCACAGCTTCAAGAAGTTCGACTGGAACGTGGTGTGGGCCGATGCCACCGAGCCGGCCTCACTGGAGGCGGCGATCACGCCAAAGACCCGAGCGATATTCTGCGAGTCGATCGCCAACCCTGGAGGCATCGTGATCGACTTGCCGGCGATTTCCGCCATTGCCAAGGCGGCCGGTGTACCGCTCATTGTCGATAATACGATGGCGACACCTTATCTTTGCCAAGCCAAGGATTTTGGCGCTGACATCATCGTCCACTCGCTGACCAAATTCCTCGGCGGGCATGGCAACTCGATCGGCGGTGCGATCATCGATTGCGGCACCTTCGATTGGCTAGGCGCGAAGCACCGATACAAGACCTTGGTCGAGCCGAACCCTTCCTACAACGGTATCACGCTGGCTGAGACGTTCGGTGATTTCGCATATGCCATCGCCGCTCGGGTGATGGGGTTGCGCGACATCGGCCCGGCCATCTCGCCGATGAACTCATTTTTGATCCTGACCGGCATCGAGACCTTGCCACTGCGCGTGCAGCGCGCCTGCGACAATGCGTTGGCGGTGGCGGACTATCTGTCTGGTCATGATAAGGTCGCCTGGATCAATTATGCCGGCCTGCCATCCAATCCCAATCATGCCATCCAGCAGAAGATCTGCCCCAAGGGCGCCGGCGCCGTGTTCACGTTCGGTCTCAAGGGCGGGTACGATGCGGGCGTCAAGTTCGTCGCCGGCCTCAAGATGTTGTCTCATCTGGCGAATATCGGCGATACGCGCAGCCTGGTGATCCACCCCGCCTCCACCACCCACCGGCAGCTGACCGACCAGCAGCGCGTCGCGGCTGGGGCGGGACCCGACGTCGTCCGGCTCTCGATCGGCATCGAGGACAAGGACGATATCGTTGCCGACCTCGACCAGGCCTTAGCCGGTCTGTAAATCATCCCGGGCCAGAGCATCGTGCCTTAAATGGGAACCGCAAAGCCGGCTCCCATTTAAGGCATAGAGATGATCGCTGTTAAGATCGCTCTTGAAGTGGTGAGCAACTTTCTGCTTTTCAGTGGGCTTATTCCGAGTCCGATCAAAAGCAGGTTGCTGTTGCGAGAGCCCGCCTTCCGCAGCGCGCCTTCGCTGTCCCAGCCGCGACCGGCGGGGTGTGTCGGTGATGTCCGACGATCGTTGGCGGGAAAGGTGCGGCGCCCCGTATCTGGCCTGCGCTGACAGGGCCGATACTGACGGCGCCGGTACGTTTGGTCTGGCCATCAACGAGCGCACTGCGGCCGGGGCGCATTGACGGCTGGTTACAATGGCAGCGCGGTCTTGTGCTTGAGGACTTCCATCGAAAGGCTTGAATTCACTTCGAACAGGCTAATGCGCGCCACCAGCCGCTTGTAGAAGTCATCGAAATCGCGCGTCGTGGCGACCTGAACCTTCAAAAGATAATCGATGTTCCCGGCCAGGCGGTGAGCCTCCATGATCTCCGGCATGTCCTGGACGATGACGTGCAGCGACCGCAACCAGTCGGCATTGTGCTCGGTCGTCTTGATCGCCACGAAGAAGGTTTCCCTCAATCCAGCCCGCTCAGGATTGACGATCACCGCTTGCTTGACGATCACCCCGGCCTGTTGCAGCCGCTGAATGCGGTTCCACACGGCCGTCTTCGACAACCCCACGCGCGTGGCCACCCGTTCCAGCGGCTGTGAGGCGTCAGCCTGCAGAATGCGGAGGATCTTTCGGTCCTCCTCATCCAGGGTGGTTGCGGTTCCATCGTTCTTGCGTCGACCTGCCATCGGTCCAGCCCACGTGCTACTAAACAAAATATCTTCCAGATTTAAGCGACAAATCTTGCAGAAACCAGAATAATCGTCATTTTTAAACCCGATTTGCGAAGATTCATTCTGCAGATGCTGAGGCCTCCATGTCGCTTCCCATCGACGTTCAAGCCGTCCAAGTGCGTCGCGGTCGACGCAGCGTGCTCGACGGTGTGTCGCTGCACATTGCGCCTGGAGAGCGGGTGGCGCTGACCGGGCCATCCGGTATCGGCAAATCCACGTTGCTGCTCGCCGTCGCCGGCCTGATTACGCCGCAATCCGGCTCGATCGCGATCGGGGGCGCGCCGGTCACGGGTCCCGTGGCCTCGGTGACGATGATGCAGCAGCGTCCGGCGCTGTTGCCCTGGGCCACTGCCGAAGAGAACGTGGCACTGGGATTGCGGTTCGCGCGGCGATCAGGCTTGGATCGCGCGGCGATCGCCGGCACCGTTGCTGCGTTGCTGGCCACGATCGGATTGGCAGACCGCGGCAAATCCTTGCCCCACGAGCTCTCCGGCGGCCAACAACAGCGGGTCGCGCTGGCCCGCGCGCTGGCACCCGATCCCTCGGTTCTGTTGTTGGATGAACCGTTCTCCGCGCTTGACCCGGCGACCCGGGAAGCGCTGCGCGCCGACGTACTCAAGCTGACCGAAGCGCGCGGCATCACGGTTGTGCTTGTCACCCACGACAGCGTGGATATCGAGGCGCTGTGCCACCGCACGCTGCAGTTGGGGGGCCGCACCGAGGCGCTGCCTGCAAAACCCGCACGATCGGTGAGTGGCGGACGTCCGGTTCATGCCGTCGCCGTCGATCATGCGGCCTGATCACAGCATGGAAGGTTCAAGATCATGAGCACATCCGACCAAGCCGTCCAAGAGCTTTGGCAGCATGAATGGACGCGGTCAGACTGGACCCGTCGGCAGTCGTTGGACTTGCTGGCAAAGGGTGGCCTGGCGTCGCTGCTGGCGAGCGGCGCGTTGGCGCCATCGGCTCAGGCGGCTTCCGACGACGACGTGGTGCGCATCGGATATCTGCCGATCACCGATGCGACCGCGCTGCTGGTGGCCCATGCCAAGGGCTATTTCGAGGAGCAAGGCCTGCGGGTCGCCAAGCCGGTCATGGTGCGCTCATGGTCGGCTTTGGTGGAAGGCTTCGTCGCGCGCAAGTTCAACCTCGTGCACTTGCTCAAGCCAATCCCCGTATGGATGCGCTACAACAATCGTGTTCCCGTCAAGATATTGGCCTGGGCCCACACCAATGGGTCGGGATTGGTCGTCGGAAAAAACTCTGGCGTCAATCAATTCACCGACCTGGGCGGCAAGCGCATCGCCGTGCCTTACTGGTATTCGATGCATAACATCGTGCTGCAGTATGCCCTGAGGAAGTCCGGCCTCAAGCCAGTGATCACCGCAACGGGTGCCGGCAAAGACGAGACGGCGCTGCAGATCCTGCCACCCCCGGAAATGCCGGCGGCGCTGGCCGCCGGCAAGGTCGACGGCTACATCGTCGCAGAGCCCTTCAATGCGCTGGGCGAATTAAAAGCCAACGCCCGGATGCTTCGGTTCACCGGCGACATCTGGAAAAACCATCCATGCTGCGTCGTAACGGCGCATGAAAGCGACACGGTCGAGCGGCCGGAATGGACGCAAAAGATGGTCAACGCCGTGGTCAAGGCGCAGATTTTCACATCGAAGAACAAGGCCGAGGTCGCCCGACTGATCTCGCGCGATGGGAATCGCGCGCTGCCGATGCCGGCGCCTATCGTACATAAGGCGATGACCGATTATGGCGACGCGTACGAAGCCAGCGGCGCGATTTTGCACCGGAGCTGGGGGAACGGCCGGATCGATTTCCAGCCGTGGCCGTATCCCTCGGCGACGAAGCTGATCGTCCGTGCCATGGGCGAAACGGTGGTGGAAGGCGACAAGACGTTTCTTGATCGCCTCGATCCGCAATTCGTCGCCGACGATCTGGTCGATTATCGCTTCGTCAAAGCGGCGCTGACCGCCCAACCGGACTGGGTGCTCGATCCCAGCGTGGATCCGGCCAATCCTTTCGAGCGCAACGAGATCCTCAAACTATGAGCGGCATGGTGGCGGCACCGCTGAGGCGCGCGGTGTCGATACCGGCGTGGCGATTTGATGTATCGCTGCGCGATGGCCGCCTGGGCGACATGCTGGCCGCCGCCACCGGCATTCTGGGTCTGCTCGGTCTGTGGTGGCTCGGCGGACAATTGATTGCGGCCGATCCGCGGTTGCTGGGATTTACAGGGTTTGCGCCGGAACCCGCGTTGGCGGCTTTTGTCGATCTTGTCGCCTCCGGCGAGGCATGGCGCGCGGCGGTGCCGAGCCTGCAGCGAATCGCTTGGGGGCTGCTGCTGGCTCTCATGTTGGGTGCGCCGATCGGCTTGGCGCTCGGCCTATCGCCGCTGTTGGAAAAGATCGTTCACGTCCCGTTCCAGCTGTTACGGATGATCTCGCCGCTGTCTTGGATGCCGATTGCGATTTTGGCCTTTCCCACCTGGGACGGCGCCATCATCTTTTTGATCACGGCCGCTTCCATCTGGCCGCTGATCTTTGCCACCGCCGCCGGGGTCAAGCGGATTGATCCGGCCTGGCTCATCGCCGGGCGTACCCATGGTGGGCGAGGGCTTGGCCTGTTGCGTCGGGTGGTGCTGCCGGCCATCGCCCCGGACCTCTTGACGGGTCTTCGATTGGCGCTCGGTACCGCCTGGATCGTGCTGGTGCCGGCCGAGTTTCTCGGCGTCACCTCCGGCCTCGGTTATGCCATCAACGACGCGCGCGACACCCTCTCCTACGACCTGCTGACTGCGCTCGTGCTGCTGATCGGCCTGATCGGATACGGTCTCGATTTGCTGATTGCGCACGTGTTGCGCCGCGTTGCCTGGACACCCACTGCCTAAGCTCAATTGAACGGAGTGCAAATCATGACCGTGACCGCTGCGACGAAACCCGCCAGCACTGATTTTTTGACCATTGATCCAGAGCGATTGAAGGCGCTCGGCAATAAGGGGAGAGCCGATCCAACGGTGGTTAAGACGGTGAAATGCAGAACCGTGGCAGCGGGCAACAAGTTCCGTCATCTCAATTACATTCGCGATCTCCCGCCGCACATCGTCGATGAGCCACCGCAGCTGCTTGGCGACGATAGTGCGCCGAACCCGACCGAAGCCCTGCTTGCGGCATTGGGCACCTGCGTCGCCGTCGGGCTGCAGGCCAATGCGGTGGCGCGCGGTTGGACGATCAGGGCCATCGCGGTCGATCTGGAAGGCGACATCAACATCACCTCGGTCTGGGGCACAGGCGACCTCGCGCCGAAACCGGTTGGGCTGACGGACGTACGGGTCTCCGTTGTGCTCGATGTCGACGGTGCGAGTGATGACGAGGTCGATCGACTGATTGCCCATGCTGCGCAATGGTCGCCGGTGCTCAACACCGTGCGCCAGCCTATCACGGTAAACGTTGCGCGCACATCATAAGGCATTGGTCGTCGTCATGCTCCAACAGCTCATGCAAGCCACGGCGCCGCTCAGCGTTGCCGATGTCATCGCCCGCGAAATCGAGCCCAAGGTCGAGACGGTCGACGCCGATGGGCGCTACCCGATCGAGGCGCTACGCGCCCTGGGCCATGCGGAAGCGTTTTCACATCACGTGGGTGGCGGTCAGGAGCCGGACGGATTGCGGCGCGCCATTGCCGATATGGCCGCGGTGGGCGAAGTGTGTTTGTCGACCGCGTTCTGCATCTGGTGTCAGGACGCATTGGCCTGGTATCTGGATCGATCGGAGAACCCGGAAGCACGCGAGCGAAACCTGTCGGCGGTAGCGTCCGGCGCTCAACTCGGTGGCACCGGGCTTTCCAATCCGATGAAGGCACTGTCCGGCATCGAGCCGTTGGCACTCACCGGCGAGCGAGTCGCTGATGGGTATCGCGTCAGCGGCCGGCTGCCGTGGGTGTCCAATCTCGGGACCGATCACCGATTCGCTTCGGTGTTCGCGCTCGACGGCGGCCGGCGCATCATGGCCGTGTTCGACTGTGCAACGCCTGGCTTGCAGCTCATGCAGAATGCCCACTTCATTGCGCTGGAAGGGACCGGCACCTATACCGTTGGTCTGCGTCAGGTGTTTGTGCCCGACCGCGACGTCATCACCGAAGATGCCGTCGGCTTCCTACCGCGCATTCGCCAAACCTTCGTCCTGTTGCAGCTCGGCATGGCGATCGGTTTAGCCCGTGGCATTGCGCAAGCGATGCTTGCTGACCGGCGTGGACGTACCACGGCGACGTTCCTGCCGCACCAACCGGAGGCGATCCTCGATCGCGCGCACTCGCTTGCCGAGCGGGCGGCGGAGCTCGCTGTCAATCAGGCTGACCCCAGCCGCGGCGCTTTCCTGGATGTGCTGCGTACGCGGCTGGCCGGGTCCTGGCTGGCGTTGGAGGCGGCGCAAGCGGGCAGCCTGCAGTTTGGCGCGCGCGGCTATATCGCCGGCTCGCAGATCTTTCGGCGCCAGCGGGAGGCCCAATTCGTCGCGATTGTGACCCCGTCGATCAAGCACATCACGATGGAACTCGCCCGCGACGCGGTCACCTGAAAGGGCTCATTCACGTCCGCCTGAGGTGGTTAGGCCTGGCCGGCCTGACCTCGCGTCCGGCCGTCCAGAACATCTGCCGCTGGGTGACCGGTGGCGGAGCGGGATGGTTCCTGCCGACACTGGAACGTTCTAAAAGCCCTTTGGAAGATGCTTGGCGAATTTTGCCCGCACCCGCTCATCCAACGCCTTGCTCGAGCGGGCCACCTTCGGAAACGTTGAGATCCGGTTCCAGGGCTTGCAGGCATCGATGATCACGCGGGTGTTGCGCTTGTCCGTGTCCGCATCGTAGCACATCGGATCGAGTGCCGAACTCCAGCCGCCACGGATCATCTCCATATCTTCGCGCGCGTCAACTCGCGTGCACATGGCCCAAATCACGTCGTTGATGTTGGAAGGGTCGATGTCGTCGTCCACCACCACCGTCCAACGATTGTTGAAGGCACCGGCATGACATGAAGCGGCCACCATGCCGGCTTGCTTGGAGTGCCCGCCGTACATCTGCTTGATGGAAATGGTTAGCCAGAACCGGCTGCCGCCGGCCTCGTGGGCCCAAACACCGTGCACGCCGGGCACGCCCGCTGCTTCCAGCTGGTTCCACACTGCCCCGCAACGATAGGTCCCGAAATAGAAGGTGTTGTCATTGGGCGGGACACCGGGAATGGCACCCAGCAGGATCGGGTTATCGCGATGCATGAAGGTTTCAATGCGGATCGCCGGCTCCGGCCGCGCATCGCCTGAATAATATCCCGTCCACTCGCCCAGCGGTCCTTCCAGCACTGTGTCGTCGGGAGCAATAAATCCTTCGAAGGCGATCTCCGCGTTGGCCGGCACCGGCAGGCCGGTTTTTGGCATATTGATCACCTCAACCGCCTCGTCGAGGATGCCGCCCGCCATGTCGTATTCACTTTTGCCGTAGGGCACCTCGAGCCCTGCCAGCATGAACAGCGCAGGATGCATGCCTGCGACGACGGCCACCGGACAGCTCTCGCCGCGCTCGTGGTACTTGGTCATGATGATGCGGCCATGTTTGCCAGGTGACATCATCAACCCGGCGACGTCCGGACCGTGGCTCTGGATGCGGTAGCAGCCGGCATTGATCCAGCCGCTATCAGGGTCCTTCATGACGACCAGGCAGGCGGTCCCGATGTAGGGGCCGCCGTCCAGCTCATGCCAGACCGGCGTCGGAATCCTCGTGATGTCGATCTTGTCGCCCTCGTAGACGTTTTCCAATAACGGGCCGCCGTTGATGTCCTTGGGCGGGATCGACGGTTTGTCGCCCATGTATGTGCGCCACCATTGGATCAAGTCGCGATCCGAGCTGTCCGGTTGGAGACCGAGCGCGATATTGATGCGGGGAATCGAGGTGAGGATGTTGGCCATCACCCGATGACCCTTGGGAAATCCGGGGACCTCGTCGAACAGCACCGCCGGATTGCCCATCTGGCGCATGTAAATGTCGACGATACCGCCGATCTCCTCTTTGGGTTCGGCGCCGGTGATCACCTTTAGTTCGCCCGCTGCCTCCACCTCGGCCAGCCATGTCCGCAGGTCTTTGTTCGCCACGTCGATCTCCTTGCGCCCGGTGCGCTCTTGCGGCCGGCACGCGATCGGGCCGGCTCGCTGTGGTTACACAGTCGATCCCACATGACAAGAGACCCAAACTCATTGCCGCGTCGGGGCTGGCACTGTGGATGCAGCTTTGGAACAGCGTTGCGGCGTGAGCTGGAACCTTCCCGCTGTCGACCCGGTCACGCACGATCATCGTGCCATTGGGTGACCGGCTGGGGGAACGGGCCGGTAAAGGCTTATGCGCCTACGACGGACATGATTGAGCACGTCGACACCGGGAAGCCCGACGTCTGGCTCGTTATGGCGCCGGGTGAGACGAGGTCGCTGTCGAAACGAACTGCCGTTTGAGCTATAGCTGGCGGACTGTCTGGTTCGGGGCTGGCCCGACCGCAATTCAAGCTGCCCGACCAGCGGTGCTTCGAAGTCGTGCTTATCCATCAGCAGAAGGACTCTCCGTTGATGCCACAACAAGCGAAACAGACGACAAGCCAACAGGTTGGCCCTCATATTCCGGCGAGGTTCTTATCGCACGGCACGATTGAGACCCGTGATCTGCAAAGGGCCCGGAGCTTTTTGGAGGAAATGTTTGGGTTTGAGGTGCGTCAGACCAGCAAGATATCTCTCATGCTCCGCTTAAACAGCACCACGACAATCGCCTGTGTTCAGACCAAAGGCCCTACCAAAGCTGGACTTTACAGCCATTTTGGCCTTGATCTGGAAACCCGTGAACAGGTCGATCAGGCCTACGCGACGGCCAAGCGGCTGCAACAGGCCTATGGCATCAAGAAATTGACCCAGCCCACTGATCAGCACGGGACCTACGCATTTTACATCGTCGATGCGGACGAGAACTGGTGGGAAATTCTGACCAATCCTCCCAACGGGTATAGTTACGTATTCGACTTGGAGGAAGAGCAGCGGTCTTGGTTTGAAACCGATCGCGGTCGCGGTCGCCAAGAACACTGGGAAGATCTCAACAAACTGAAATAGACGCGCGGCAAGCCCTGATGTTTTAGCGATCGGCTGAGTGGAATGAAACTCCCGTTTCATTTGCCGGTTGTAATCGGTTGCGCGGACGCAAATGACGTGTAAACGTTGTGCGTGGTCGTTGCCCAGTTTTTGAATGGGGCCGCGTTTGGGGCAGCTGCGTGTTGCCATTTCCAATAGATCGTCTGTCGTCTGCTCCATCAGGTCCTCATTGAAAAGTACGTTGATGTCGTTTTTGGCTGTTGGATGATGTTGCGGTCGTGGTTCACCGCGAATGGCAGATCAAGATTTCAGGGAGGGACTGCCGTGTTGCCCAAGCGAGCTGCCCACGTCGATCAGCTCGGCGAGGACATGTTGCACTACGCCACCACCACCGACAGCCTGGATACGGTGGAACAGGTCCTCAACAAACTGCACGATGTGACCCAGCGAAGCAGCACGCTGAATGTGCTCGGAGCCGCGCTGTTCCCCTTGCGCTGGGGCGATCTGAGTAGTCTTGAGGTGGACAAGACCATCTTCTTCCACAAAAGCGCCCCGCATGGCTGGTGGGATGAGTACGTCGAGCTCAGCAAGCACAGTCCCTCCCCCGCCTTGCATTTGATGAGCACGGCGTTGGCGCCACAAACGGACACCGAGCTGATGCAGGTGCTGGAGCCGCTTGGCGTCGACCGATGGCCCAACGAGCTGGCGTTGAAATACGGCATGCGCGATGGGCTGACCTGTCCCGTCGGGGGGCGCTGGGTGGTCGCCTATTGGTCGCGGCAAACGCTGAGACCTAAGCTTTGCGAGGAGACACGCGCGATCCTGTTCATGGGCGCGACGTTTGCTGCAATTCGGCTGCAAAAGCTGGTCCGACTCAGCGGCAACCGTCTCGGCAGTCCGACCGGATTGACGCCGCGTGAGCTATCGGTGTTGCGGCTGTTCTCGAATGGCCATCAGGTCCACGACGCGGCTCAGTTGCTCGGCCTAGGCGAGGAGACGGTGCGAACCCACGCCAAGAAGGCGATGGAAAAGCTTGGGGCCAATAACCGGACGCAGGCCGTCGCACAGGCGATCAGGCTGCATCTGATCCCGTAGTTCGCTCAACGACTTCAGCCTCCTAAGCTCTGCAGTTGCTGCCGGAATGCGACGAATGCTGCGCGACGCGCCGCTAAGATTGAAACAAGGCACACGTGCTATTTGGCAGTGGAGCAGCTTTGTCGCCGGTGTGATGGCCCTTGCGGTCTATGATATCAGCGGCATCAGCCTGGTCATCAAGGGCGTTACATACTTTTGCCGGCCCGGCGCACACGCCGCCGGATCGCACCGTTGATCTCATGGACATTTTAATCGGATTCATTCTAGCGGTACGTATTTCCCCGGCCATTTACCTTTCTGTTGGGGCTGAAGCGCCGACGTGTGCCTCGAGCTTGCATGCCAACCAGGTGCGCTGCAATTGATGTTTCTTTATAAAATGGATGATCGGTCGTTGGTTCGGTGACAGCGTGGATGCACGACACCGATATTGCGTGGGCCTCTTGGTTAAACCGCAGCCGGTACACCGATGGCGGGCCATTAGGCAGCCAACTCGCCATCACCAAATATGATGAACGCTTGCGCCCGGCCATATGAAAAACTCGGCCTTGGCCTTCGGCCTGCTGATTTCCATCATGGCGTTGGTTGGGCTTTTGCATGGGGTGGTGGCTCAGGACCACAAGCGTCTTCCCGGCGATCCAGGTGAGTTGAAGATGAGCCTTAAAGGCAAGCCGCTACAGGGCGTATTTTTACCCGCAGTTCAAGCGCCATCAGCCGCAAGGGGCGTCATTGAAGGATGCGTTGAGCGGAACCAATTTGATCCGGTATGTTGGCGGACCTGCGCGAATTTTTGTTATGTCTTGGCTGTCAACGCGCGCCAATATCACGCGTGCCTCAGCGACACGGGCATTGCCAGATGCAGCCGAACCGGCTGACGCTGTTGCATCGCCGGTGTTTGGCCACGCTCGTTTCCAGCTGAGCGTCGCGTCAGCCCGCATCGGCCGGCCCCCACACGAGTGTGCCATGGGGCGGCCGGGCCAATTCGCTGTTACCAGCACGCGGGAATCAGGAGCAACGTCGCTTACCCGCCTCGGCAAGTCCCGCCAGCGGCGGCTACCGCTCCCAGCCCTCGGCGACCCCGGCAAGGATCGCCGCACCAGCCTCGGCTGTCGGCACAATCTCTGTGATGTCGTTGCGGAAAAGTGGCCAGAATTTTGCGCACAACCTGATCACGTCTGTTTTAGACGGCGCCTCAACCAAGGCGTAACCCTCCGAGTTATTGATCCAACCGGAGAACTTTACGGCGCTGTCTGCTTCCACCAGAGCGTTGGCTTCTTTCACGTTGGCGGCCCAGGCGGCAAGCTCTTCCTTGCGATCCCTCGGCCACACCGGCGGCTCGCAGGTGAAATGGGTGAGGTAGAGCGGCATCAGAACACCTCTTCGTTTGGGGCTTGGTGAAAAGTGGTCAATTTAGCCCGCTGCCGCGAAATGGGCATTGAAAATGTGCAAGGCCCGTTTGCCGTTGCCTGATGCCGATTTGAAACACCGGCAATAGCGGCTAGAGCAACCTGCCTTTAATCGGAATCGGAACGATCCCGATTAAAGGCGCGATGATCTAGAGGTGGCGCGGCCCAACTGGACGCCGTCACGCTATTGCTCGGTGATGTGTGGGGTCGGGCAGCGTAATGATCGCTTGCAGAATGTAACGATGGCTCGCAGAATATTGTCTATGATTGTAATGCTAGTTGCCATGACGCTGCCACATGGCTAGGCTCGCCGCACAACAGATCCGTCGCAACAGTCCTCCCGGGAGGGTCCCATGAAACGTCGTCTTTGCGCGCTATCAGCATGCGCTGTCGTCGGCATCGCGACCGCGGCCTCGGCCTCGGCGCAAACCTTGAGCATCGGTTCAAATCCGCAAGGCTCGCTGGCTTATTCAACCGCTGCAGGCGTCGCCAAGGTGGTTAACGAGACCGCGGGCCTGAAGATGCGGGTTGTTCCGCAGGGCGGCCCGGTCGTGACGCTTCCGCTGGTCGACAAGGGCGAACTCGACTTTTCCATCGCGCTCAGCGTGGTGGCCGGCTTCGGCCAGCTGGGAGAGAAGATGTTCAAGGGTCGTAAGCAGGACAACGTGCGGATCGTCGCCACCCTGTTCCCGCTGCATTTGGGCTTCTTTGTCCGCAAGGATTCCGACATTAAGACCATTGCGGACATCAAGGGTAAACGGGTCAGCAGCAAGCTTACCAAGCAGAAGATCGTGCTCATTACCGGCGCAGCGAAGCTGGCCACGGCCGGGCTGACCTATAACGATACGATCGGCGTGCCGGCCGCCAATGGCGTCCGCCAGGTTGAGGACTTCATGGCGGGCAAGATCGATGCCGTCACTTATTCGCTGACCTCCGGCAAGACGGCGCAAGCCCATGCCAAGGTCGGGATCCGGGTGCTGTCCCTGCCGAACACACCGGAAGCGGCAAAGGCGATGCAAAAGGTGGCGCCCGGTTCCATCATCGAGACCATTCAGCCAAACCCGGCCTATCCTGGTGTGGAAGGGCCCACCAACGTGTTTTCGGCGCCGTTCCTTGTGACCGCGAGCGCGAAAACCCCGGACGACGTGGTCTATAAGGTGGTCAAGGCCATTTACGAGAACCGACCGAAGCTGATCGCTTCCCACAAGTCGTTTAACGGCATGAAGCCGGAGAAGCTGCACTTGGACATCGGCATGCCATTCCATCCAGGCGCGCTGAAGTTCTTCAAGGAGAAGGGCATGTAGCCCCCTTTGGTTGCGCGTCACGCGGTCATGGCTGAGAACGATAAAGGCGGGGCGCCGCGTGGATTAACCGGCCCAGCGCTGATTGTGACCACCTTACTCGCTGGCCTTCTGACGTTCGGTTCGATCGCAGAAGCGGTCGATCTCTATCGGGCGGTGGGTCTGGTTATTTTCACCGAGCAGCGCCTGTTGGGCATGCTCGGTATCGCTTTGGCCCTTGCCTTTATTGCGTTTCCCGCACTATCGGGCGCGTCACGGACGCAAGTGCCAGTCTACGATTGGCTGGCCGCGCTGATCAGTCTTTTGATTTGCGGCTACGTGACCGTCTCCTACGAACGGATCTTCGAGACGCTGCACGAGCGGCCACAGGATGCCGTGGCGTGTGCGATCATCATCGTTGCACTGGTCGCCGAAGGGTTGCGGCGCGCGGCCGGCAACGTGCTGTTCGTTTTCATGTTGCTGTTCATTGTGTTTGGGCTCGCGGGGCATCACGTGCCCGGCCAGTTCCAAGGCCAAAACGTCGATTTCGATCGCATGTTCATCTACATCGCGCTCGACACCAACGGATTGGTCGGCATCCCGATGGTGGTCTCAACCACCATTGTCATCATGTTCGTCTTGTTCGGTCACCTGTTGGAAAGCTCAGGTGGGTCTCGCTTTTTTACCGACATCTCGATGGCGCTGATGGGCCGATACCGCGGCGGCTCCTCGAAAATTGCCATCGTCGCTTCGAGCTTATTCGGCTCGGTATCGGGGAGCGCTGTGTCGAATGTGGTGTCGACCGGCGTCGTCACCATCCCGTTGATGCGTAAAGGGGGCTATCCCAGCCATATTGCCGGAGGCATCGAGGCCGTCGCCTCTACCGGCGGCCAATTGATGCCGCCGATCATGGGCGCAGCTGCCTTTCTGATGGCGGAGTTCTTACAGATTTCCTATGCCAGCGTCGTCATCGCCGCCATCATCCCGGCGCTTTTGTACTACGTAACGCTGTTCGTATTGGCTGACCTGTACGCTGCGCGCCACGATATCAAGGCAGTCGATAGCACTTTGATCCCCCAAACCTGGGCCGTGTTCAAGGCCGGCTGGCTGTTCTTGATCCCGTTCGCTGTACTGATCTACGCATTGTTCAGCCTCAACCTGCGGCCTGACACCTCGGCGATGTACGGCGCCGTTGCGGCGGTGATCATCGGGCTTGTGTTCGGTTATGGCGGTCATCGCATGTCGCCCATGGCTGCCTTGAAGGCGCTCAGCGGCACCGGCTTGGCGGTCGTGCAGATCGTCATGATTGGCGCCATGGCGGGGATCGTCATTGGCGTGTTGAACATCACGGGGCTGGGATTCGCTCTGACACAGGCCTTGGTCCAGCTGGCGGCCGGCAATCTGTTCGCGTTGTTAGTGATGGCGGCCGTTGTCTCGATCGTGCTCGGCATGGGCATGCCGACGCTCGGCGTCTACCTGTTGCTGGCGACCTTGGTTGCACCATCGCTGGTTGAGGTCGGTGTCGAGCCACTTGCCGCACATCTGTTCGCGCTTTACTTCGGCATGCTGTCGATGATCACGCCGCCCGTCGCCATTGCCGCCTTCGCCGCGGCGACGGTGGCGCAGACCGATGCCATGCGCACAGCGTTCGCGGCGGTCCGCTTCGGCTGGGCGGCCTACGTGATTCCGTTCTTGTTTGTGTTGGCGCCCGAGCTGCTGTTGCAGGACGGGTTTTCACTCAAGTTAGCGCTAACCACCGCCTCAGCAGTCTTCGGGATTTGGCTTGCATCTTCGGGCATCGCTGGCTTCCTGGTACGGCCGCTGGGCTGGCTGTACCGGTTATGGGCGATCCTCGCCGGCATCATTCTGGTGATTCCCACCAGTCGGATTCCCTTCTCGGAGTGGGCCGACGTCATCGGCCTCGGGCTCGCGGTCCCATTTTTGTTGATGGTGTTCGCGACCGGTAACAGGCAAGCCGACAAGCCGGCCTCCGAGCGGGCTCAATACTGAATTAAGGGGATGCGAGCTATGCGCGTCGTTATGCTGGGAACTTCGGCCGCGGTGCCCGATCCGGACCGCAATCACTCGTCCATGCTGCTGACGGTGCGCGGCCGGCATTATCTGTTTGATTGCGGCCATGGGGCGACCCACCAGCTGATCCGGGAGAACGTCAATCCACGTGACGTGGACGTGGTGTTTTTATCGCATCTTCACTACGATCACATCGCGGATTTCCCCTTCTTTCTGCTGACCTCATGGATCATGGACCGCAAAAACGCGCCGATCGTGGTTGGACCGCCTGGGCTTCGTGGCTTCATCGATCATCTGTTTGCCGATGGTGCGTTCGCCAAGGATATCGAGGCGCGCACGCAATACGCCAACCGGCAAACCAACGTGCATGTGCTCAAGCCGGATGTCCGTGAATGTGGGCCCGGCGAGGTGTACAAGGACGACCTTGTCAGCGTCCGAGCCTGCTGGGTCGAGCACATTCCGTTGGAGATTTCGCCGTGCTTTGGTTTGCGGATGGATACCATCGACGGCCAATCGGTGGTGTTCTCTGGCGACACCGCGCCGTGTCAGCGCCTGGTGGACATGGCCCAGGGGTGCGACCTGTTGATTCATGAGTGCACATTCCCGGAGCGGGCGCTGGAGTATCGCAAGTCGATCAACGTGGGAACCTGGGCCCACACCAGCCCGCTGGCGCTGGGGGACATTGCGGTGCGCACAGGCTGCAAGGGCCTGGTGGCCACCCATTTTGGCAGCTTTGACACCTGCAACCCCGTCGTCAGGGAGATGTTGTCCGTCCATATGCCGGTCGACATGATCGGGCCGGCGGCGATGGATGAGGTGGTCACCGATATCCGTCGCAACTACAAGGGCGACTTGCGGTTGGCGCATGACGGCATGCGCATCGACCTTTAGCGTTTCGGTGTTGGCTGTGACCTAGAGCAACCTGCCTTTGATCGGAATCGGAACGATCCCGATCAAAGGCAGAAAGTTGCTCTACACTTTAAGAGCGATCATCTTTGCGCCTTAAATCGGAACCGGCGCAACTGGAATCGGCGTTGCGGTTCCGATTTAAGGCGCAAAGATCTAAGCCTCATGAACGGGCAAGTGATCCAACAGCGGGCCCGGACGCGCACGAACCATGTCGGTCAGCTCCTTGCGCAAGGTCGCGTAGCCGGCGTCCTCGAAGATGTTGCGCGCTTCATTCGGATCGTCGGCCAGATCATACATCTCACCCGCCCCGGACAGCAGCTCCAACGTCAGCTTGGCGGTTTTGGTGCGTACGGTGCGCAGTTGCAACTCAACGCCGGTGCGGCTGGGCTGTTGGTTCCATTCCGAGTAGGCGAACGGCCGGTCCTGATGATTACCGGCGAGCAGCGGGCGCAAGGAGGTGCTTTGTTCCATGTCCATGCCGATGACGCCGGCCCAATCATAAAACGTCGCCGCCAGATCGACCGTCGACACCGGCTGATCGATGACCTTGCCCGCCGCTATGCCCGGACCTTTGACGATCAGGCCGACCTTGAGTAAGCCGTCGTACGGCGTCGGTCCCTTGAGATAAAGGCCGTGATCACCCAACAGATCACCATGATCGACCGTGAACACAACCATCGTGTTGTCGGCCAGGCCGCCGGCCTCAAGGCGGGCCAAAATGCGTCCGACCCCGTGGTCGATGCAGGCGATTTCGCCGTAATAGTTCGCCGTCATCTGGCGCAGCTGGCGATCCGACTGCGGATCTATTCTGGAATATTCCTTTCGTAAGGTGCGCTGCCGCTCAGTCTTTGCCAACGGCTCGTTTTCCAGCGAGGCGCGGTGCCACCAGGGTCGCCGATCAAGGTCGCGGACGTGGCTTTTCGAGATGTCGACATCATCCTCGTGATGCAAGCGGCTCCACGGCTCCGGGCAGTCGAACGGGTGATGCGGGTCAGGATACGAGATCCAGCAGCAAAACGGGGCTGCGCCGTCCTGCGAGGACAAGAAGTCGACGGCGCGGTCGGTGACCCATGTCGTCGAGTGCCACAGGTCGGGAAGCTTGGAGAACCAGGTCTGTGATGCGTGTGGCTTGGGGCCGAAATCCTCCGCCCACAGGCGCCAAGCTTCGCCCGCCTCGCCGTGGCTCCAAAACCAGCGCTCGAACTGATGGCCACGCGGTGGCTTCTCGCACGGCAGCAACGGATGCCAGTGGCCCAGGATCATGAGTTCGACGTGCTCAAAGCCCATATAGGGGCCGCGCCAATCGCTGGGAAACGCAGCCGACTGAGAACGAGATTCGGGTGCTCCGTAGGGTGTCGCCGCCGGGTGTTCGCCAAAGTGCGCCTTGCCGATGAACGCGCTAGTATAGCCGGCGTCGGATAGCGTTCGTGCCCAACCGGTGTAACCGATCGCCGGGTGAAGGCTGACGTGATTGTCATAGACCCCGTGCGTCAGCGGTAGCAGCCCCGTGAGGATCGACGCGCGTGCCGGCTGGCACACCAGATTGGGCGTGATGGCATTGGAAAATCGCGTGCCGGCCGCGGCCATTCGATCGAGATAGGGCGTTTTGACTTTTCGCCCGGCAAAACCGAAGCAATCCCACCGATGTTGATCAGATGTGATCAGAAGGATGTTGGGTCGGTTCATCATTGAGCTCCAGGCGGTCAAAGCGGACCTGCGCGAAGTCGGGCAGGATGTGGTTTCGAGGCGATGAAGAGAAAGTGCCCGGGGGGGTCAGAGCGTTGCCGTGTGTGTGCGAATCATCCCGCTCTTCCACCCGGCCACTCACGACATCGTGCCATCGGATGGCCGGCTGGGCGAGCGAACCGGCAAGGCCGATCCGCAAAAGGCGGAGATGAAAAGCTTGGGTGTCGCGCGGTCCAGCGATCGCGACGTCGCGTGGTGGATTATTCATTGTATTTTGTCTTGTCGCGCGAGAACATGATGATCACCAACACCGACGCGGCGATGAAAACCATAGCCAGCGGACTTTTCAGCAAAAACCAAGGATCGCTGCCCGTCGCAGCAAACGCTTGCCTGGCCGTAGTTTCCAGGTTGCCGGCCAATATGAATGCGATCACGAACGGCAGCACCGATATTCCGAGCCTCCGGAAGAAATAGCCCAGCACGCCGAAGCCCACGGCAAACCAAACGGCGGCAAACTTGGCTTCTTGCACATAGATGGCGGTCAACGTGACCAGCAACACGATCGGCAGCAGGATCTGTTTTGGGATATGGATCATCATGCCCATCCCGCGCATAAACACACCGCCGATGGTCCAGTTGAAGACGTTGGCCATCAACATCGTGGTGAACAGGCCGAAGGCGATCACAAGCTCGGGGTTGACGGCATCGGAGGTGAATTTAAAGACGGACGGCCCGGGGTTGAAGCCGCCGATGCTATCCGCTGCGAGGATCAAGAATACGGCTGCGGCATTGCCCGGAACGCCGAGCGAAAGCACCGGTATCAGATTGGCGCCCGAGACGGCGGAATTGGCTGCTTCGGTCGCCGCCACGCCTTCGGGCGCGCCGTGTCCGAACGCCGGGCCCATCGATTGCGCGCGACGTTGATGCAGTGATCGGCCAGAGGCATAGCCCAGGGTTGCCGCCAAGGTCGATCCGATGCCCGGTAATGCTCCGATCATGGTGCCGATTACGGCGGAGTTGGCAATATAGGGCAACAGACGTCGGTATTCGCTCCAGCTTAGGCGATTGTCACCGGACCGGCTGATTTGTTGGATCTCACCAGCGGATCGCTTTTCACGCCACATGTCCTCGAAGTTTTTGAATACCTCGCCCAAGATCAGCACACCGAGAATTGCGGTTACGATCGGAAAGCCGCCGCCGAGTTGCGAAAAGCCCATGGTCAGTCTGGGGTAGAAGTCCTCCCCCGTGGCGACGAACGCCGTCAGCATGCCGAGACATGCCGCGATCAAGCCCTTGGCGGTGGAGCCACCCATGACGGCGACAATGAATGATAGCGAAAGGATGATCAGTGCCGTTTTCTCCGGCAAGTCGAGATAGGCTTCGACCAAGACGGCCAAGAACGGCGCACAGGCGAACAGGACGAAATCGGAGAACGTATCGCCCGATGCCGAGGCCGCGTGGGCAACCCTCAGGGCCTTGCCGGATTGCCCATTGCGCGTCATCGGGTAGCCGTCCTGGGTCGTCAGCACCGCATCGGGTGTCCCAGCTGTGTTGAACAGAATGGCCGGCACAGCACCGCCGATCGTGGCACCCTTCATGATGCCTATCAAAAAGCCCATGACCGGCAACAATGCGTCACGGTTGACACCGAAAACCGAGATCAGAATCGGCAGCGCGATCGCCATCGCCATCGGTCCGGCCAGGCCTGGCGTGGCGCCGATGGCGATGCCGCTCAAGAAGCCGGCCAACACCATGACGATGGTCACCGAGATCGGAATGCCCAACAGCTCAAACAGCGGCTGGCGCTGAAATACCTCAAGCATGCCAAGCCAAATGTAGTCCAAGACACCCATCAAACATCTCCGTTAGGTGGAAGAATGAGGGTGTTAAAAGGAACATCATAAAGCGCGGCCACCAGAACGGTTGCGCCCAACGCAATGGCCAGCGTACGCCAGCGCAGGCGACGTTCGATGAAGGTGACGAGGGAACAAATCAAAAAGCTGCCGCCGGCCATGTAGCCCAGGTATTTCCATGGCACCGTATCGCGTAGTTCTCGATAGCTCGCGCCCTCGAAGCCCAGCCACTGCGCGGCGCCAATGGTGAACGGGCCGACCCACCGCATCAACAACATCGCCACCAAGATGATGGCCAGCAGCTTTGCCAAGTAGATGAGGTTATCGCGCGTGACGGTGAAGGTGCTCGCCCGCCGCCACCCCTCCACCATCAACATCACGCCGGCCGCGCCGAGCACCAGCGCCACGACCGTCGGCGCCATCGCATCGCCGATCACCTGCCGGCCGCGTACCCGCTCGATGATCGGCGTCTCCGTATCGAGCGGGATCCAGACCAGGATCAACAGCGCGGCGAATGCCACGCATCCACACCCCAGGACCAGGTCTGTGCTGGGCCGACGTCTCATCGCCATGGTCCGCTGTTTCAGAGCGACTGACCGGTACGACCGACCGCGCACCGGCCACCAGGTATCGATCGGTTGGGGCTGGCTAGTTGGAAACCGCGGCGAGCAGCTTCTTGGCATCGCTGATGCCGGTTGCCAGCAGATTGTCGAGCTGCTTGCCCGAGATGGCGACTGGCCCGCCGAACGCGCGCGTGATGAATTGGTTGGCCTTCGTCGACTTATCCTTGATCACGTCGCCGATCGCTTCGGCCAGTGCGACTTTCGCGCCGTCGGGGATGCCCGCCGGAGCCACGAACATGAAATAGGCCCCGGCGTTATAGGGCACGCCGAAATCTTTGATCAGCGGCGCATTGGGAGAGACCTTCAAGGGCTCGTGCAAACCGGACGCCAGGTTGACCATCTGGCCGGCCTTGACGGCTTTGCTTTGCAGACCGGCGATCCAGCCGATATCGGCGTCGCCCGCGTTCAAAGCGTTCATCACGCCTTTTCCGCCCTTAAACGACACGATGTTGAATTCAACGCCATTGGCTTTGCCGAGCAGGTAGGCGAGGTCCGCCAGTTTCGGGCTCATCACGCCGAACCGAATGCTCTTGCCGCCTTTCGCCGCCTCGGTCACGTCCTTCAACGTTTTCCAGCCCGATTTGGACAGGGCCACAATGCCCATCTGCGCGCCCGCCGTCGTGGTAATCAGGGTGAAATCGCTGATTTTGAACGGGGCACGTTTGGCAGCCACCATATTGTAGCCCAGGCTCTCCGATACCAATATGCCGATCACGGAGCCGTCTTTGGGCTGATCCTTGAGTTTGGTTGCCAACACCGTGCCGCCCTTGCCTACCACCTGTTCCGGGATGATCCTCCATCCTTTGCGTTTTTCCAGCTCTTCGGCAATCAACCGGGCCTGCGTGTCGGCGCCGCCTCCGGCTCGGAACGCAATCATCATTTTGATGGGGCCGGCGGGCTTCCATCCGGCCGCGTTGGCGTTGGCGACCGCGAAGGTTGAGGTGCCGAGCAAAATCGCGCTCATCGCTGCCAATCGTATCATGTCGTTCCTCCCAACTGTCTGGTGAAATCAGCTTCCAACAAATTAGTTGACCTGTCAACCAAGCTCTTCGACAATGGGTGCGGAGCTTGGGAGGATGACGCTTGGCACGAACTGCGGTTGCTGATTTGAAACGAGAGCAAGTGGAACTTGGTCTGCAGAGCTTTCTGACCTACCGGCTGGCGCGGGTCCATGCGAAGCTCAACACGCAGGCCGCCCACGTGCTGCGCGAGCATGCGGGACTGACGTTGACCCAGTGGCGGATCATAGCGCTGTTGGGTGTCACCGGGGAGGCGACCTCGACCACCTTGACGCGGAGCACGGCGATCGACAAGGGCTTGTTCAGTCGCAATCTGCGGACCTTGGTCGACGCTGGCTTGGTGGTGGTGAAACCTGACCGTCGCGATCAACGCCAACACACGTTGTGTCTGAGCGCCAAAGGACGATCGGTATACCAAAGGACGCTGCCGATCATGCGGGCGCGGCAGAGCTTCTTGTTGGGATGTTTATCGCCGAAGGAGCGCGACGCCGTGTTTTCGGCGCTCGACAAATTATCTGTTGCCGCCGAAGTGATGAATATCCCTGAACGACAGCGGTGAAAAACGACAATGACGAAGAACCCAGCATGACCAAGACGCCGAACCTTCTGATTTTGATGTCGGATGAGCATCAAGCGCGAGCCATGAGCTGCGCCGGGCATCCGTTGGTGAAGACGCCAAACCTCGATGCCTTGGCCGCGCGCGGCGTGCGCTTCACCAACGCCTACACACCGTCGCCGATTTGTGTGCCGGCGCGGGCAGCGTTCGCCACCGGTCGCTACGTTCACCAAAATCGGTTGTGGGACAATGCGATGCCGTACACCGGCGCCATTCCCGGTTGGGGCCATGCGTTGCAGCGCAAGGGCGTGGTGGTGGAATCGATCGGTAAGCTGCACTATCGCTCACAACAAGATCCGGCCGGGTTTGATGCTGAGCATATCCCGATGATGGTCGCCGGCGGCGTTGGCATGGTCTGGGCCTCGATGCGCAAGGAGCATGAACGCGTGCTGCCAAGCGGACGCATGTTGGGACATTATATCGGACCCGGTGAAAGTAAGTACACCGAGTACGATCGCGCGGTCGTCGCGCGCACGCGGCAATGGCTGCATGATCGGGACGCAGCCAACGACGAACGGCCCTGGTGCCTTTACGTTGGGCTGGTGGCACCGCACTTTCCGCTGGTGGTACCGCAGGAGTTTTTGGACCTTTATCCGTTGGACGGTCTGCCGCCGACCAAGCTCAGCCCGCGTGACGGCTATCAGCGCCACCCCTGGGTCGCCAAGCAAAATGCGCACATGGATAGTGAAAACCGGTTCCACGACGAGACCGAGCGGTTGACGGCGATCGCCTGCTATTTTGGGCTGTGCAGCTGGTTGGACCACAACATCGGCCTCATTCAAACCGCGCTCAGCGCGACCCGTTATGCCGACACGACCACTGTGATCTACACCAGTGACCACGGCGACAATGTCGGCGCACGTGGGCTTTGGGGAAAATCGAACATGTATGAGGAGTCCGCTGCAATTCCGCTAATCGTGGCGCCGGCGGCACCATCGCAGGCCCGCACGTGTGCGACATCCGTCAGTTTGCTCGATCTGTCCCAAACCATCATCGACCACTTCGACGCCGATCTCGAGGGAGCGCGCCCCGGTCGGTCGCTGTACGACATTGCCGACCAGCCGACTGATGATGAGCGCGTGGTGATGAGTGAATATCACGCTGCCGGCGCCGTCTCCGGCGCCTTTCTGGTCCGGCAGGGGCGGTGGAAATACATTCACTATGTGGGTTTTGAGCCGGAGCTGTTCGATCTTGAGGCCGATCCGGAGGAGATGCATGATCTCGCCGGCCTTGAAGGCTATCGGCCGATTCGCGACAGGCTCCATGCCGAGCTGTGCGCCATCTGCGATCCCGCTGCCGTCGACCAACAAGCCCATGCCGATCAGGCCGCAATGGTGCAACGTTATGGCGGACGCGAAGCGGCGCTGAAGTTGGGCGCGCCAGGTGCCACGCCACCGCCGGAGCTCGGTCGGTCATGAGAATCACGCTGTTAGGAACGGGCTCTCCGGAGGCCCATGTGCGGCGGGCCTCATCCGGCTATTTGGTCGAGATTGGGGAGGCTTGCATTCTTCTGGATTGTGGTGGTGGCGTGTTCGATCGGCTGCTGCAGTCGGGCCGGCGGCCCAGTGACATCACTCACCTGTTTTTCACCCACCTCCACTCCGATCACATGATGGATTACGCCCGCTTGGTGCATGCGGCGTGGGACGAGGGCGCGGCACCGTTGCAGGTGTTCGGACCGGCGCCGATCGCCACCATCACCACCAAGCTGTTCGGCCGCGATGGGGTCCTCTCAGCTGATCTGACGGCGCGCACTGAAAATCGGGGTAGTCAAGAGGTTTGGTTGGCCCGAGGGGGGACGCTACCGCGGCCCTGGCCGTCGCCGGAGGTGGTGGAGATCGTGCCAGGCTTCGCGTATCGAGCAGATGGCTGGACGCTGACGACCTGCGAGGTGCCGCACGCTCAGCCGCATCTGACCTGTATGGCGTTTCGTATCGATACCCCGACGGCCGCGTTTGTCTACTCCGGTGATGCCGGCCCCAGCGAAGCCCTCGAGCAATTGGCAGCCGGGGCCGACGTTTTGCTCCACTGGTGCTACCGCTTGGGACACGAGACCACCAACGCCTACGTGGCGTCGATGTCGATGCCGCCCGAGGCCATCGCAGCGATGGCTGAGCGGATCGGCGTGAAGCGGCTCATCATCACGCACTTGCGTGCCCATATGGATACCGACAGCATCCACCAGACCATCCAAGCGCAGCTGTGCGCCCACTTCTCCGGACCGGCATCGATTGCGGAGGACCTGATGACCCTTGAGCTTGCGCCGGTTCAAGCGGCCCCGGCCGTGAGATCGACGTGAGCCGGTGGTGAGGGCAAGCGGCTATGCGATCAGCAGCCGCGCAACCAGAACGATAATGATGGCGCCGACGGTCGCGGTCACGATTTGCGAGACCAAGGCGTTCTTGATGCCTAGATTGATGCCGAGCGCTGAGAACAGATAGCCACCGGCAAAGGCGCCCAGGATGCCCGTTACTAGATACCGCACGATGCCGCCGCCACCGACGATCAGGCTGGCAAGAAAGCCGGCGACGATGCCGATAATGGCAAAGACGATGATCTGTTGCAGTTGTGGGTTCATGATCGGCCTCCCAAGCCTGGAAATCCTACCGGAGAGAATCGGTAGGCGGAGAATGGTCGTGTTTGGCATCTGCTGATGCCGGCGGCAAGGTCAAGAAAGTCAAGGTGTTGATATCAAAAGCGACCAAGCGTCATCACGTTGAGGTCAACGGCATGCGCCAAACACCATTCATCGATCCCTCGCCGTGTCCCGTGGCTGTCGATCGCCGCTGCCAGCACCGAGTGCACCACCTTTTGCGCGGGCCTGCAGTTTGCCGGTGGCCCACTGTCGTGGTTCACGCAAAAACGCCAAAAGCCTGAGTATCGTTGGAGCCAGAACAGCCTTGAGAGGAAGCACGATGACGATGGCAAGCATGACCGGAGCTGAGGCCGTAGTGCAATCATTGCTGAGTTACGGCGTCGATACGGTGTTCGGCTTGCCGGGGGTCCAACTCGACCCGCTGTTCGACGCCTTCTATGGCGCCCGCGATCGGTTGCGCGTCATCCACTCGCGTCACGAGCAGGGGGCCGCTTACATGGCGCTGGGCTACGCCCGCTCGACCGGCCGAGTGGGTGCGTTTGCGGTGGTTCCCGGCCCGGGGGTGCTGAACGCCGGGGCGGCGCTGCTCACCGCGAAGGGGCAAGGCGCCTCGGTCCTATGCCTGGCGGGGCAGATCCCATCGGCTTTCATCGACCAGGGCTACGGCTGTTTGCATGAAATGTACGATCAGCCTGGCACCATGGCGGCGGTCACCAAGTGGCAGGGCCGGCCGGCTGACGTGGGCGCGGTTCCCGCTACGCTCCGCGACGCCTTTATCGCGCTGATGAGCGGGCGGCGGGGGCCCTCATTCTTCGAGATCGCCCCCGACATCCTGGCCAAATCCGGCCCCGTAACGTTGCTTCCGGCACAGACCGATGTTCGCGTCGCCGCGCCGGACCCTGACGCGATCGAACGAGCCGCCGCCATCTTGGGCGCGGCCGAGCGGCCGGCGATTTTTGTCGGTGGCGGCATCTGGGGCGCGGAACCGGCGCTGCACGCGTTGGCCGAGCAACTGCAGGCTCCGGTGGTGATGAGCGATAGCGCGCTGGGCGCCATCGATTGGCGACAAGCCAAAGCCCAAACATTGCTCGCCGGGCGTACCCTTTGGAATCAGTCCGACGCCATCCTTGCAGTCGGCACAAGGCTTTATACGCAAAAGTTCAATTGGAGCTTTGAGCCACCGAAAACCCTTATTCGTATAGATGTCGACGCGGCGCAGGCCGCTTTGCCGTGGTCCGCAGATGTGACGATCAATGCCGAAGCCGAACCGTCGCTCGCTCTGCTGGTCGACCGGCTCGCCCGCCACAATCGCCAGCGCGCTTCGCGTGACGCCGAGCTCGAAGCGGTCAAGGCCGATGCCGCACGCCGGTTGGCCGGGGCGCTACCTCAGTCCGATGCCTTCAACGCTGCGATCAGGCGTGCATTGCCCGCGGACGGCTTCGCCTGTTTTGACGTCACGCAGCTGGGCTTCCACGCCTGGTGCGGTTTTCCCGCCTACCATCCGCGCTCTGTCATTCACTCCGGGATGCAGGGAACCTTGGGCTACGGGTTCGCCACCGCTCTGGGCGTCAAGGTGGCGCACCCGGATCGAGCGGTGGTGTGCGTGGCTGGCGACGGCGGCTTCCTGTTCGCCGCCTCCGAGTTGGCAACGGCGGCTCAGCACGGGATCAATCTGGTCACTGTGATCATGAACGATGGCGCCTATGGCAACGTCAAACGCAATCAGCAGCTGCGTTTCAATGAGCACTATATCGCCTGCGAGCTAAAAAATCCGGATTTCACCCAGCTCGCCGAGGCCTATGGCGTCTGGGGCCGCCGCGTCGAGACGCCGGATGCGTTGGAGCAGGCCATCCGTGCAGCGCTTGCCGCGGAGCAGCCGGCGCTGATTGAGGTGCCGGTCGCGGCTTCGCCGTCCTGGGAACGGCTTTATCGCGGCGGTTGATCAGCTCCGCCCTGGCCCTACCCTTTAAGGGCCATCATCTTTGTACCTTAATTTGGCACCGGCTTTTCGATTCCAATTTAAGGCACGATGATGTTGGCGGTGGCGCCCCATGCCGGCGACGCGGTTCAGACCCGACCTTTGCCGTCTAGAGCAACCTGCCTTTAATCGGAATCGGAACGATCCCGCTTAAAGGCGCAAAGATGATCTAGCGTCATCAATGACAGCCCGAGCATCGCGCGGCGCTTGAGCCACGGTGAGGGCCGGTAGCGCGGGTCTGAATAGAAGCGATGCAGGCGGTCCAGGATCTTCAGCACACGCTGCGGTCCGAGCTGATCGCCCCAAGCGAGCGGTCCGGCCGGATAGCCCAGCCCCAATTTGGTTGCAAGATCGATATCGTTGGGATCGGCGATGCCCCGGCCGGCCACCTGGCAGGCGACGTTGACGATATGGGCGACGATCCGTTGCGCGACAAAACCTGGGCTGTCGTTGATCACCGCCACACCGGCACCGTCGGCCGCCAGCAGCCCTTGGATCGCGTCGCGCGCATCCGGTTCGGTGGCCGGCGTGACCATCACGGTGCGGGTCCCCCCCAGCCCGAACAGCATATCGACCGCGACGGTGCGGCGTTGATCCCAGTTCGACGTGGTGATCAGCGTCGTCAGGTCGTCGCCCAACGGCGTCAGCACGATGACTGCGGCTGCGGAAGGGGCGTCGCCGGTCTCCAGCTGAGCCCCGGCATCGGCCAGCACGCCGCTTAGTTCGGCGGTCCACTGCGGCATCTCGGCACGTGGTGCCAGCCAGATCGGGGGACACGGGGCGGGCACGGCCGGTGCCGCCGGCAGCGCCGGTTGCTGCCGCTTTCCGTCCTTGTAAGCGTACCAGCCCGCGCCACTTTTGACGCCGAGGGCGCCACCGAGAACGCGCAGTTTGAGCTCGGGTCCAGGAGCATACATCGGTTCAGCGAAATACTGGCTCCACACGCTTTCCATCACCGCCACCGAGATGTCCGAGCCGATCAGATCCAGCAGGGCGAAGGGTCCGAGCCGAAATCCCGGCGCTCCGGTCATGATGCGATCGACATCGAAGAAGCTGGCGATGCCTTCTCCGACCAAACGGCCCGCTTCCGGCGCATAGGCGCGGCCGACGTGATTGACGATAAAGCCGGGGCTGTCCACGGACACGACCGGCTCACGGCCGAGCCGGCGGGCGAGCGCCGTCAACGCGGTGGTCACCTCCGCACGGGTGTTCAGTCCCGGCACCACCTCCACCAACTTCATCAGGGGCACAGGATTGAAGAAATGCAGCCCGGCGATGCGGTCCGGGTGGGTACATGCTGACGCGATGGCCGTCACGGACAACGACGAGGTGTTGCTGGCCAGGATGGCGTCGGGTTTCGCGTTGGTCTCCAATCTCCTGAACAGCGCTTGTTTAACGGCCAAGTCCTCCACGATCGCCTCGATCACCACGTCGGCGCCGGCGACCGCCTCCAGGCTGTCAGCGATGGCGATCAGAGCGATCCGGTCTTGCGCCTGCTTGGCGCTGAGCGCGCCCTTTTCCACCTGGCGCTCGAACATCCGTGCGATGAAGGCCTTGGCCGCGACCGACGCCTCCTGATGTTCGTCGAACAGCAGCACGGACAGGCCGCCCTCCGCCGCCACTTGCGCGATGCCGCGGCCCATGACGCCGGCACCGATCACGCCAACAACCGGTTGGTCGGTCTGGATGTCGAGGCTCACGATGACTGCTCCTTAGCCGATCACCGGTGTCAGCACCTGAGCTTGCGTCTCGGCCGTGGCGTGGGCGGCTTCACCGCTTGCCAGCGCCCGCTCGATCGAAGCGATCAGCGCCCGCGCCGATGCAGCCGACAACTCGACCGCTACCCGCTCGCGGCCCCCATCGGCCTGGCAAAGAAAGTCAATGGCTAGCGCATGATCCATCGGCGCGTGATAGGGATGATCGAAGTAGACGTTGGCGGTATCGATCCGCATCCAGCCGGTTCGACCTTTGGCGCTGCCGGCCAGCTTGGTTTTCTCAACGATGTATGAGCACATCTCAACGGCCTCCATTTCCGCGCTTTAAGCGGCTAAGTGTTGATTGAAGAAGCTCAGCACCTTGGCCCAGCCATCCGCGGCCTGCTCTGGGCGAAACGCGGTCCGTGTCGTGTTGAAGAAGGCGTGACCGGCGTCATCGTAGCGGTGGAAGGAATAACGCTTGCCGAGCGCCTTGAGCTTGGCCTCTAACGCATTGACGTGTGCGGGCGTCGGGTTTGAATCGTCATTACCAAACAGACCAAGCACCGGGCACTGCAAATTCTCGGTCAGATCGATCGGGGCGACCGGGCGCAGCGGTGTCAGCAACTTGGGATCATCGATCACCACATTGCCGCCCCAGCAGTCGACGCAGGCGTCAATGTCATCAAGCCGGCAGGCGATCAGGTAAGCATGCCGGCCGCCCGAGCAAAAGCCGATCACACCAACCTTGCCGTTGTGCTCCGGCCGCGACCTGAGAAAACCGATGGCGCCGGCCGCATCGTCAACCACTTGATCGTCGGCCACGCCGCCCTTGTCACGCGCCCGCGCGGCCAAATCATCTGGCGAGCCGGGACCTTCGCGAAAGTAAAGATGCGGGGCGATGGTCGCAAAACCATGCAAGGCGAGCTTGCGAACGGTCTCGGTGATCCATTCGTCCCAGCCGGGCATGTGATGAATGAGGAGAACGCCCGGATATTTGCCGGCAGCCGTCGGGCGCGCATAGTACGCCTCCCCCTCGTCACCGTTGTGTCCCGTGAAAGTCAGCGTTTCGGCAATGGTGCTTCGATAGGACATGGGATGCCTCCGTTCGGATCGGTGATCTGCTGGTGTCGGAGCGGTCTCGAATCGTCGTGCAAGTGCTTTTCAGAGTTGGCCAAAACCATCCCGCTCGCCAGCCCCGTTCCTCCACTGGGCCTCTCCAACTGGGCCTCTCCAACTGGGCCTCTCCAACTGGGCCACTCCATCACCGGTTTGTTCGTCTGGCCGGGCGGGGGAGCGGGCCGGCAAGGCACATCCGCCTTAAGCGGACATGAACGCACCGACTATAGCATCAGCATCCGGCTTCGCGAGGGGGCTGGCCGGAGAAGCACGATCAGCGGCGGCGGCGTGACGATCCTCTGGCCGTCCGAGCGTCGAACACACCTTGAAGGGATTGCGCCTCAATCATCGGCGGCTATGGTGGCATGGGTGGCGCAAGCCACATTGATCGTTGGCGGCGGTTATCCTTTCTCCGACCCGAGTTTGCCTTATGCGGCGGTCCTGCTTCACCTGGAGCGATCGCTCTAAGGTCGGTGAAGGACCGATCACAACCGTGCTGCACAGGGCGCGCGATTTCTCGGCGCCCCACGCGCATTGAGTATCGTCGACGGGAGCTGCAAGCGCGGCATGCCGCCAGCGTCAGAACGAGCAGGTCAACAGGCTCGTTGCACTCGACTTGTCATGGCTCGGCGGCGCGTCCTCGACATTGAGCACCTTGACCACGCCGTCCTCAACCACCATCGCGTAGCGTTGGGAGCGAACGCCAAGACCGCGCGCCATCAGGTCAAGCTCGAGCCCGCAGGCCTTGGCGAAATCCCCGCTGCCGTCCGCCAGCATGGTCACCTTGCCGTCGGCGCCGGTCGCCTTTGACCAGGCCGAAAGCACGAACACGTCGTTGACGGCCGTGCAGTAGATGCCTTGCAGCCCCTTCTCCTTGAGCGCCATTTGATTGGCGATGAAGCCGGGCAGATGTTGGTTGGTGCAGGTGGGCGTAAAGGCACCGGGCACCGCGAACAGCGCCACCTTTTTTCCGCCGAAAAGGTCGGCCGTCGAAACCTGTTTGGGCGCGCCGTCTTCGCCCATGGTTGTGAACGTTGCCTCGGGTAGCTTGTCGCCTACACTGATGGCCATGCTGGGTCTCCCGCATCGATGCTCAAAGGTCGCTGAAGTCGGCACGCGTTGCGCCAAGCCCGTGAGACTATCTGCTCAGCGTGCCGCCGCCAAGTGGTGGTGGTTGGCCGGACCGACGCTTGCCACTGCCGGCGCCGGGGCCCATGCTGACGGGAACCTCGCCGGCGGGAAGCTCAGCCGCCTTCTCAGCAATTCACTTGGCAACGGACACCATGACCACGATCCCTGACCTGTTTGCGCCATTGCAGCTTGGCGCGCTGCAGCTGCCCCATCGGGTGGTGATGGCCCCGCTGACCCGCAATCGCGCGGGGCCCGGCAATGTGCCGCACGCGCTTAACGCGACCTATTATGCGCAACGCGCCAGCGCGGGATACATCACGAGCGAGGCCACCCAGGTGGTGCCGGAGGGACAGGGCTACCCCAATACGCCCGGCATCCATTCCGAGGCGCAAGTGGCTGGCTGGCGCCAGGTCACGGACGCGGTTCATGCGGCAGCGGGTCGGATCGTCCTGCAATTGTGGCATGTCGGCCGCGTGTCCCATCCGATCTATCAGCCGGACAATCAGCTGCCGGTGGCGCCATCGCCGATCGCCCCAAAGGGGGCCGCTTATGATCCTGACTGGAACAAGATCGCCTACGTGCGCCCGCGCGCGCTGGAGCTGTCCGAAATTCCAGGGATCATCGACGGCTTTGTAAGGGGTGCTGAGAACGCTAAGCGCGCTGGCTTCGACGCCGTTGAGGTGCACGGCGCCAATGGCTATCTGATCGATCAGTTCCTGCGCGACGGCACCAATCACCGGACCGACGCCTACGGCGGCAGCGCTGAAAACCGCGCGCGGCTGTTGCGGGAGGTGACCGAGGCGGTGGTTGGGGTATGGGGCGCGGACCGGGTTGGTGTGCGGTTGTCGCCATTGAACCCGGCCAACGATATGAAGGATTCCGATCCGCGCACCACGTTCGCTGCGGCGGCGCGGGCGTTGGCGCCGCTCGCGCTCGCCTATGTTCATATCATCGAGCCCGCCGATACGCAGCCGGAGGCGCAAGTGCTGCCAACCATCAAGCCGTTGTGCGGCGCGCCGATCGTGGTCAATGGCGGCTATACGGCAACGACGGGGCAAGCCGCCATCACCGAGCGGCGGGCGGATGCGGTGGCCTTCGGCAAGCTGTTCTTGGCCAACCCGGACTTGCCGCGCCGGCTGCAATTGGGGTCGCAACTCAACGCCTGGAACCAGAAGACGTTTTATGGCGGTGGTGCGGAAGGCTATACGGATTATCCGGCGTTGACGGATTAACGCGCGCGCCCGCTTGCCTCGCCACGGCTGCAGGCGCTCAGGTCTCACGTAGGGCCGCTGCCCGCATTGCTTCGCAATTGGGTGCTAACCGGTATTGCTGAAAGGGTCCGCGCTGCCGGTGAGCACCGCTGGCACCGCCGGGCCAAACGGTTGGTTGAAGGGGACGCGCCATGTCCATCTGCAAGGCCGCGCGTCGAGCGCACCGGTTATTGGCGGTGGCAGGCGTGGCGCTGACTTTGATCGCGGGCGATGCGGCAGCGGTCTGCGGTCATGGTGCAGCCGGCTTCGGCAGATGGCTCGATGAGTTCAAGGCAAAAGCCCTGACCATCGGCATATCGCCACGGGTGGCCAGAGCCGGATTGAGCGGCCTCAGCTATGATCGACGTGTCGTCAGCCTGGATCGCTCGCAGCGCTCGTTTAAGCTGAGCTTCCGGCAGTTTTATGCGCGACGGGTGTCGCGGGCGATGATCCGACGTGGCCGCCGCATCATGCGCTCGCGTGCCGGCTTGCTGGCGCGCATCGAGCGTCGCTTTGGTGTTCCACCGGCGGTCGTCGTCTCCATTTGGGGTCTTGAGACCAACTACCGGCCGGCCGGTGGTGGCCGGCGATCGATCCTGCGGTCGTTGGCCACCCTGGCCTATGATTGCCGGCGCTCCGCCTTTTTTCAGAACGAGCTGCTGCATGCCCTGAAGATCATCCAGCGCGGAGATATGACACGATCGCAGTTGCGCGGTGGGTGGGCCGGCGAAATCGGGCCGATGCAATTCCTCCCGTCGTCCTACATCGCCTATGCGGTCGATTTCGACGGCGACGGACGTCGAAATTTGATGTCCAGCGTGCCCGACATGCTGGCCTCGACCGCCAATTACTTGGCCCGCAAGGGCGGTTGGCGGCGCCGGCAGGGATGGGGGCCCGGCACCGCCAATTACAACGCGATCCGCACGTGGAACAAGGCGGAGGTCTACGTTCGGACGATCGCCGCGATGTCGAAGCAGTTGGCGTCACGGCGGTGAGTGTGACTGATCCGGCCGGCATCCGGCATTGGTAACGGCAACTCAAGTGCGATTCAGATTTGGCTGGAACCATCCTCCTCCCGGCCCGGTTCCTCCACTCGCCACCCAGAACATCATGCCATTGGGTGGCCCCGTGGAGGAATGGAGTGGAGGAATGGAGTGGAGGAATGGAGTGGAGGAATGGAGCGGGGGAGCGGGCCGGCACAGCGCTTCCGCCTAAGGCGGAAATGATCGAGTGCCGTGCCGCGCTGGACTCGAGCGCTTCAGCGCCAGCGTCAAGACCAGGGCGGCCAGCGATGACGCCAACATGATGAGAAAGGCCGGCTCGTAGTTTCCGCTGTAATCGAAAATCAGGCCGCCAAACCAGGCGCCGAGCCCACCGAACATGTGGTGAACCATGATCACCAATCCGCTGATGGTGCCAATGGCGGCAGTGCCGAAGACATCACGTACAAACAATACGGTGAGCGGCGCGGTCATCAAAAAGGTGAAGCCGAACAGGATCGTGAAGATGCTGATCGAGAGGCTCGAGGTATCGACCATGATCAACCCGAACGAAACGATGCGCAGGACGAAGCAGGCCAGCACCGGCCAGATGAGCCCCCACTGGTCGGCCCAGGCGCCGGAGGCGAGCGCACCGATCAGCGCCGCGAGGCCGATCAGTGCCAGTAGGTTGCCGGCCACCAATGGACCGACATCGTTGTCATGGGCGAAGGCGACAAGGTGCGTGGAGACGAAAAAATCGTCGAGGCCGCACAGCGCATAGATGGTGATCAGCAGCCAAAAATAGCGGGTGCGCGCAGCCTCTGCGAGGGACAGCCCGTCGCCGTGGGGCGCTGCCGGGGCGACCGCCTCGCTCACCTTCGCGCTCAGCGGCGGCTCGGCTTGAATCGGATTGAGGTAGAGCAACGGCAACAGCGCCAGATGGGCCAACCCGACGCCCGCATACACCCAACGCCATCCAACCGCCAGCATCACAAAGGTAATGGTGGCGATGATGAACAATTGACCGGCGCTCATGCCGGCCGTGATCAGACCGTTGACGATGCCAGCCTGGACCGGAAACCGGCGCGTCACGAGCACGCTGACGGGCGTGATCGACGCCAGACCGTTGCCGATCGCGAACACCACCCCGTAAAGAGCAACCAGCTGCCAGGGTTGACTGATCACGGAGATGAGCCCCATCCCGATGGCACTGATCAAGAGGCCCCAGGCCAGCACCGCGCGCGGCTCGAACCGGTCGATCATGCGTCCGGCCCAGAACATGCACGCCGCGGTGATGACGAAGTAAATCCCGACGGTGATCCCCAGCAGTCCCCGGCCGATCGAGAACTCATAGGCCATCGGCAGCAATGTCAGCCCAATGACAAAGCGGGCGCCGCTGCCGACAAACATGATCAAAAAGCACGTCGCGAGGAGGCCCGCGCCAGTCATCGGGTTTCGCCATGGAAGCTTGAGGTTACGCGCCGCACCGGCACGGGACGGTCAGGCTAACCCGACCGATCCAGATTTGCCAGGCCAGGTTTCGGCGCCGAGCGAGTCCCACTTGCGCCGGGGTGCAGGTAGCCCCACACTTTAAGGGCGATCATCAAGGGCGATCATCTTTGCGCCGGGGACGGATGAGCCTTGCCGGTCGGCTCCCCGCCTGGCCAGCCAGTGGCACGCCGCCGTGGGTACCGGTCGTTCAGATGGTTCCAGCCCGTCCTGAAACGCGCTTGCTCAGATCTCCGGCTCGGGGCGCTCGAAGGCGCCGGCAATCAGCCAACCGATCAGCCAACCGATCAACAGCGCCGTGATGTTCGCGGCCATGAACACCAGCGAATGAACATCGGCCACGGAGTCTGGGTTGTCATAGCGAAAATGCGCCGTCACCCAGGTCGCAATCGGCGAGCTGACGGTGATCGTTGCCAGCACCGCGCACACGATGGCGAAGATCATGGCCACCACGTACCGCATCGCTCACTTCACCTCCCAAAACCAAACCTCGCGCGCCTCGGCATAGTTGGAGTAGTAGCCCAGCCAAGAGAACCACTCCATCAGCCATTTGGCTGACGAACGGTAGCCGTTCCAGACGTCGATGTGATCGCCGGTCGGCGCGCCTTGCCGGTCGGTGCCGCGATGCCAATAGTCCCTGATGAAGATCAACCCGGTCCGGCCGAACAGTTTGGGATAAAAGTCCTTCGTGACGTCGTGGCCGCGGATCTTTTCGACGCTGGCGACGCCGGCGATGTTGGCGCTGACAAGGGCGTTGGCGAGCTGGTGGGCGCGGATGTAGTGCATTTCGTCGGGACTGTGCACACCGCAACTGGTCAGTCCCCTGATCGGACTGACACCTGCCCGCTTCAGCGCAACGCCCAGCCTGATCGCGCATTGGTTGGCAAAGGTCGGAAAGCCGGTTTTGATCGGCTCACCGGCGAGATTGGTCAAATCGCGCGGTGCGATGCACGGATGTATGACCGACTCATTGATCGGGTGTCCGGCCCAAAGATCCCTAAATGCGATCATGTGACGACCCTCTCCAATACCGACCTGTCACCACGAGGCCCACACCACCTTGGCCCGACCTCAATCACGCCTGTCAACGCATCGCGTCCGCACCAGCTGCGTGCGCGTAGACCGTTCCGTCGCCTTTCAACGCACCCCGTCTCGATCGGGTTATAGGTGCTGGCCGCTTGCAACGCCAGCCTCGTCAACCGGCCGCGGCTCGGCCCGGGGCCGCGGCAGCCGGGATCGGCAGACGGCCGGGCAACGCCAGCATGACGGCAAACATCGCTGCACTGGCGATCGCCAACACGCGGAACAGCATATCGAAGCCCCATCCCGCGTGGATCCACGCAATCACCGGGATCGCCGAGGCAAACACCAAACAGGTCACCACGTAGCGGGCGCCGTAAACCGTGGAACGCAGCTCGGAGCGCGCCATCTTGCCGACCAAGTAGTCGGTGACCGGCAACAGGCCGAACGAGGCGAGCATGAAGCCGGTGGCGACGATCATCGCGGGCCAGCCGCCGAGGCCCGGCATCAGCGTGAAGAACAGGCACTTCACGGCCGCCAGCGACAGCATCAACGCCTTGAGGTTGACGCGATCGAGCAGAAAACCAACCGCCAATTGGCCGATCGAGGCGATGGCGAACACCAAAAACACCATCCAGCCGACTTGGGTTGCAATCCAATTTTCGGCATAGGTGCGCTCGGCAAAAACCTTGGGGAGCGCAAAGCTGGTGGATTGAAAGATGAAGCCTGACAGGGAGATGATGAGAAACATGCAAACGGTGATCACGAGCAGTTGGCGGCGTTGCTCCGGTCCGGTCGGGTCCGCCGCGGTGCGTGTGCGATCGGCGCCAGGGGCAGCAGGGTTTGACCGGCTGACGGCAGACCAGAACAGCCAGGTGTAGGCCACGCCGGCCGCGACGGAGATCACGCCGGGGACGACAAATGCGGCGCGCCAGCCGACCTGGTCGATCAGCAATCCGGTGGCCAAGGCCGCGCTCGCCACGCCAAGATTGCCCCAGACGCCGTTGATCGCCAGCGCCAGCCCGGCACGCGCATAGTTGCTGACCACCATCGCCAAGCCAACCGGATGGTAGATGGCGGCGAACATGCCCACGACAAACAGGCCGGCGCCAAGCTGAAACGGCGTGTCGCTCAAGCCGGTGAGGATCGAGGCCAGGCCGATGCCAACGAAAAACACCGCCATCATGCCATCCCGGCTCCAGCGGTCGGCGATCCATCCGGCAGGAAACGAGAACAGGCCAAAGGCGACGAAGCCGGGTGTGGCATAGGGCGCCAACGCGGCGTAGCTCATGTTCCATTCATGGATCAGCGCCAGGGCAGCGACCGTGGCGAAGATCAACGTCGCATAGTGGTCGAGGAAGTGGCCGAAATTCAAAAAGCCGAAGTGCAGTCGATCGCGCGTCATTCTGTGGCTCTGAGCCATGAGGTCCTTGCGGGTGGTCGTGCGCCGAAGCGCGCGCACCCGGCTTCGTGCCGAAGTTTGTTGGTGAGCTTACGCCGTTGCCGCAGCATCGCCAACGCTCCTGCCGCGCATGCCAGATGTGCAAGCCCGGCCGGGCTCAAGCCGGCGTGAGCAACCCAACCACCGCCGCCGTCATCAGCGTGGCGAGCGACCCGGATACGATCGTGCGCGGACCCAATGCAATGATGTCGGCACGGCGCTGCGGTGCCATCGCGATCAGGCCACCCAGCATGATGCCAAGGCTGCCGAAGTTGGCAAAGCCGCATAGCGCGTAGGACAGGATCAGCCGCGAGCGATCGCTGAACGCGTCGGCCGGTTGGCCGGCCAGTTGAATGTAGGCGATCAACTCATTGAGAACCGTCTTAATCCCCAACAGGGCGCCGGCGGTGCTGCATTCCGACCAAGGGATGCCGGTCAGCCAGGCGAGCGGCGCGAACGCCCAACCGAGGAGGCGCTGCAGCGTTACCGGAGCACCAAACGCCTCGGGAAGACCGGCCAAGGCCATGTTGACCAGGCTGACCAAGGCGACCGCAACGATCAGCATCGCGGTGACATTGACCAACAGCTCGACGCCCTCGCGGGTCCCTTGGGCGATGGCCGCCATGCTCGACTCTGGCGCGTCGATGCCCGCCCCCATCGCGTCGGGCGGAATTGGCGCTGGCGTGCTGGCGCTGACCTCGGAGGCTGGTTCTGGAACCATCAGCGCCGCCAACAACAGGGCTGCCGGCACGCTGATCACGGAAGCGACGATCAGATGCCCGGCCGCACCCGGTAGGTGGCGCTCGATCAAGCTGGCATAAAGCGCCAGCACGGTGCCCGCGATGGTGGCCATGCCAACCGACATGGTGGCAAACAGGTCGCTCCGGCTCATCGTCGCCAGATAGGGACGGATCAGCAATGGCGCCTCGACCATGCCAACAAACACATTGGCGGCCGCGCTGGTCCCGACCGGACCGGACACGCCCAATGATGCCCTCAGACCGGATGCGAAGGCACGCACGACCAGCTGCAGAATGCCCCAATGGTACAGGATCTTGGCCAAAACGCTGACGATCAGAACCAACGGCAGCGCCTGAAATCCCAGTAAGAACGCATGCTCCGGCTTGGTGATCTCAAACCGTGCTGGAGCGCCGGCGAGGTAGCCAAACACCAACCGGACGCCCTCGTTGGTGGCTGACTGCAAGGCGGCGACCAACCGACCGGGCCAGACGAAGGCGTCGCGCACGATGGCGACATTGAGCATGATGCCGGCAATCGCCAGCTGCAGCACCAGGCCTACGGCGATCATCCGCACAACCCGGCTGGGCCGCAGGCCGAACCGGCGCTCGCTCAAGCCCCACGCTATCAGTGGAAACGCGACCAGCCCGGCGAGACTCTGCAATTGCAGGCTCATACCCGGTGCGATGCCGCGCCGGCGATCCGGTTGAGCGACGGCAGCCGGTCCTTGAGCAGCGCGGCCGCCGTGCGGCGCAAGATCTGATCGCCGTCCGAGCCGAGGCCGCTGAGCTCATTGACAAAAGTTCGCGTCACCGCCGTGGAGCGGATCTCTTGCGGCCAATCGGTGCCGAACACGATGCGGTCGGCCGGGATCTCGACCAACGCCGTTTTGACCGAGCCGATCTCGCCACAGAATCCGCCGGTGTCGAACACCATGTTGTGGCGCAGGTAGTGATCGAAGTCCCGCCCCGGGACGCGCCCATGCACCGGATTGCCCGCAGTGCCCCAAAACGTCTTGTCCTGATAGCTGCGCAACCGACCCAGAATTGAAGCGATGCCGCCGGCCAGATGCGACATGTGCACCATCAAGTCGGGATGGCGGTCAAACACCTGCGCGTTGATCAACCGAATGGTGGCAAGCACCAGCGAGAACTCTCGACCGGTTGAGCGGGCGAGATCGTAGGCGTTGAACTGCTTTGATTCATTCAACTTGAGTGCGGGATGCACAAACACGAACATGCCGCGCGCGGCACATTCCCTCCAAAATGGCTCGTAGTCCGGGGCATCCAGATAAAGGCCGTTCTGCTCGGAGGTGATGGTCACGCCGGGGAAACCCAATTCATCGGCGCAGCGGGCCAACTCATGCATCGCTCGCTGGCCGCCGAGCGGATTGACGTGGGCAAGGCCGATGAAGCGATCCGGGTGGTCCTGCTCAATTTGCTTGGCCGCATCATTGACCAGCCGCGAGCGTTCCAAGTCGGCCGCCATGCCCGATGCGCTTGAGAGCATCGCCAGATCGATGCCACAGGCATCCATCATCGCCATACGCGCTTCCATCTCGAACAACAGCTTATGGGTGGTGTAGCTCGGCGCTCCGTTTTCATCGTAGGTCAAGATGAGGCGATCGCCGGGATCTTCCTTCATCAGGGAGCGCGGCGTAAAATGGTGGTGGAAGTCAACGATCATCGGTTTCGGCCTTCCGGTGGACAGGGCGGTAGTGGACAGGGCGGTAAAGGCGGTGGCGCTGCCGACAGCATGCCGCCTTGGCGGCGCCGGGTCGAGGGGTAAGGTCACGGCGATGTCAGCTGAACGCGGCCACAACCAGCCGCCGGCGCGTTGGCAATGGGTTGGGTGCGGTGACCGGCCTTGCGCGGAGCATGAGATCATGTCCGCCTGAGGCGGAAGCGGGCTGGTTCCAGCTAACATTGAAACGCTATTGGGTTGCCAAAGGATGATCGGCATGCTCGACCACGGTGGACTGGGTGACGTCTGGCTGTTCCTCATCATTTGGTCGTTGTGCGCTGGGATCAGTATTGCGGTCGGCAAACGCAAGGGGGTCAGGCCGATGCTGGCGATCATCGGCTCTTTTCCCCTCTGGGTTGCGTTGTTCGCGTTATGGCTGGTACGGCAGCCGGATGTGTCGTCCGACTAATGCCGACTGATCGCGCGTGACCGCGCGCGGTCGGGCGCTGGCTCGTGCGCCCGATCATCGCGGTCGATGGAAGGTCTGGCATTCCAGCAAGCGGCATTGTAGGAAACTGACCGGGTGCGAACGGCAAGCTCAGGCCCTGGCAGGTCGGAGCCCCGGTCTGCTGCCCATCCCTCGGTGACCGGGTCCTAACACCACAGCGGTTCACCGACCCAGACGCAATCGCCAAACAAGCCGGGTTCGCCAACCAAAAGGGGCCTTGATGCCGCGGCAGCTCATTATCGACGGACAACCGTTTGAGGCCGAGGACGGCATGACCTTGCTGCAGGCCTGCGAGCAAGTCGGGGTCGAGATCCCGCGGTTTTGCTATCACGAGCGGCTTTCGATCGCCGGCAACTGCCGCATGTGCCTGGTAGAAGTGGTCGGCATGCCGAAACCGATCGCCTCATGTGCGATGGGTGTCAACGATCTGCCGCCCAATCGTGATGGAACGCCCAAACAGATCAGCACGCGTTCGCCGATGGTCAAAAAAGCGCGCGAGGGCGTGATGGAGTTTTTGCTGATCAACCATCCGCTGGACTGCCCGATTTGCGATCAGGGCGGCGAGTGCGACCTGCAAGACCAAGCGATGGCCTTTGGCGTGGGTGGATCGCGGTATCAGGAGAACAAGCGAGCGGTCGAGGAAAAGTACATTGGACCGCTGATCAAGACCGCCATGACCCGCTGTATCCAGTGCACCCGGTGCGTCCGGTTCATGACCGAGGTCGCCGGGGTGGAGGAGTTGGGCGCGATCGGACGCGGCGAGGACATGGAAATCACCACATACCTCGAACGGGGCCTCATGTCGGAGCTATCGGCCAACGTCGTCGATCTGTGTCCGGTCGGCGCCCTGACCCATCGTCCGTGGGCGTTCAACGCACGACCGTGGGAGATGCGCAAGACCGAATCGATCGATGTGATGGATGCGGTCGGCTCCGCGATCAGAGTCGATACGCGCGGCTCGGAGGTGATGCGCGTGCTCCCGCGCATCAACGATGACGTGAACGAGGAGTGGATCTCAGACAAGTCGCGCCATGTCGCCGACGGCCTCAGGACGCAGCGGCTCGATCAACCCTACGTGCGCATCGATGGCCGGTTGCAGCCGGTGAGCTGGGATCAAGCCTTGCAGACGGTTGCTGCCAAGCTCAAGGCGGCGGATCCCGGCCGGGTCGGAGCGCTGATCGGAGATTTGGCGGGCGCGGAGGAGATGTTCGCGTTGGCCGACCTGATGGGCAGGCTCGGCGTCGTCAACATCGATTGCCGTCAAGGGGGCGCCCAGCTGGATCCGGCTGCGGGGCGGGCCAGCTATATATTCAACGCCGGTATCGCCGGGATCAAGGCGGCCGACGCCATTTTGCTGGTGGGCTCAAATCCGCGCCTGGAGGCGGCCGTGCTCAACGCCAGGATCAGGTCGCGGTGGCGGCAGGGCGGGCTCAAGGTCGGTCTGGTGGGGGTGCCGGCCGATCTCACCTACCCCTATACCCATCTCGGCGCCGGCGCGCAGACGTTGGCGGAGATGGCGCACGGCGAGCATCGGTTTGCCGAGGTGTTGGCCAAGGCCCAGGCCCCGATGGTGATCGTGGGCCAGGCGGCCTTGGCGCGGCCGGATGGTAAGGCGGTTCAAGCGCTCGCGGCGCAGATCGCGGTCCGCGCAGCCAGGGGTAAGCGCATCGGCGCCGGTGCCTTCAACGTGTTGCACACGGCCGCAGCGCGGGTCGGTGGCCTCGATCTCGGTTTGGTGCCGGGGTCGGGTGGTCTCGACGGTGCGGCGATGCTGGAGGCGGCCCAGCAAGGTCGGCTCGACGTCGTCTATTTGCTGGGGGTCGACGAACTCGACTTGAGCCAGCTCGGCGACGCCTTTGTCGTCTACCAGGGTAGCCACGGCGATGTCGGCGCGCATCGCGCCGACGTGATCCTGCCCGGTGCGGCCTATACCGAGAAATCGGCCACCTACGTCAATACGGAGGGGCGCGTCCAGCTCACGCAACGCGCCGTCTTTTCGCCTGGCCTGGCAAAAGAAGATTGGTCGATCCTGCGCGCGCTGTCGCCGTTGGTCGACCAGCAGTTGCCGTATGACAACCTGGCGGCATTGCGCCGGCGGATGTATGAGGTGGCGCCCGGATTGCGCCGGCTGGAACAGATCGGCAGTGGCGACCCGGACGGTGACATGCAATGCCTTGAGCAACTGGCCGCGACGGATGCGCCAATCAGCACCGATCCGTTCGGCATCGCCGTCAAGGACTTCTATCTGACCAATCCGATCGCGCGGGCATCGGCCATCATGGCGGAACTGAGTGCGATCAAGGCCGCGGCCGCGGGGCGTTCGGCGGCGGCATGAGAGGCAGGGCGGCGAGGCCATGATCGAGGCGGCAGTTCAGTTCTGGAACGACATCGGTTTCAAGCTGGTCATCATGATCGCCCAGAGCCTGCTGTTGTTGGTGCTTTTGCTGTTGGTCATCGCTTATCTGTTGCTGATGGACCGCAAGGTGTGGGCCGCCGTCCAGCTCAGGCGGGGCCCCAACGTGGTCGGGCCGTTTGGATTGCTGCAGTCGTTCGCCGATCTGCTCAAGTTCGTGCTCAAGGAGCCACTGATCCCAGCCGGTGCCAATAAGCCGGTGTTTTTGCTGGCACCGCTCGCCACGGCGGTGTTCGCGCTAGCGGCCTGGGCGGTGATTCCGGTTAATCAGAATAGCTGGGGGACGTGGGTGATCGCCGATCTCAATGTCGGCATCCTCTATATCCTGGCGATTTCTTCACTTGGCGTCTACGGCATCATCATGGGGGGCTGGGCGTCCAATTCGAAGTATCCGTTCATGGGTGCGCTGCGGTCGACGGCGCAAATGGTGTCCTATGAGGTGTCGATCGGCTTTGTCATCATTGCCGTTCTGCTGTGCGTCGGCTCACTGAGAATGACCGATATCGTGCTGGCGCAACAAACGGGTGTGGCGAGCTGGCTGGCCGGGCTGATCGGTGAGGGCGCTGTGTCCGGGCTGTTGGAGCGATTGACGTTCCTCAACTGGTTCTGGCTGCCGCTGCTGCCGATGTTCGTCGTGTTCTTCATCTCTGCGTTGGCTGAGACCAACCGGCCGCCGTTCGATCTGCCGGAGGCGGAGTCGGAGTTGGTGGCCGGCTTCATGGTGGAGTACGCATCGACGCCCTACCTGTTGTTCATGCTCGGCGAGTACGTCGCGATCACCACGATGTGCGCGTTGACCACAATCCTGTTTCTCGGCGGGTGGTTGCCGCCGATCGATATCTGGCCGCTCAATGCGATTCCGGGAGTCGTCTGGTTTTTTGGCAAAGCGGTGTTTGTGTTCTTCATGTTTGCCATGGTCAAGGCGATGGTGCCGCGCTACCGCTACGATCAGCTGATGCGGTTGGGCTGGAAGGTGTTTCTCCCCTTGTCGCTGGCGATGGTGGTGGTGGTGGCGGCGGTGTTGCAAATCATGCAATCCACGCAATGAGGTTTTGGGCCCGGACAGAAGGTGTTGGTGGACCGGAGATCGCTGCGATTGCAAGCCATGGGCATTGACCACGCCGTGGCCGGAGCCATCATCGGCTTCGCGCTGTCGGTGTTGGAGGCGGTGGCCTTGTTCGTGGTGGCCGGGCGGGTGGAGCGTCACGCGGGTACGCCGACGGCGGGCCAATCGGCGCGGTTGCTGCGGGTGGTGGCAGTTGTCGGCGTCGTGTTGGGGACCGGGCTGGGCTATGTGATCGGGCTGATGATCGGTTGACGAGGGGCAGGAAGGCAACGTGCTATGAGTGTCGCGCAGGGCATCAAGTCATTGTTTTTGATGGAGTTCGTGTCGGCGTTCTTCCTGAGCATGCGGTATTTCTTCGCGCCCAAAAAGACCTTGAATTATCCGTTCGAGAAGGGTCCGCTGTCGCCGCGGTTTCGCGGTGAGCACGCGTTACGGCGCTATCCGAATGGGGAGGAGCGGTGCATCGCCTGCAAATTATGCGAGGCCATCTGCCCCGCGCAGGCGATCACCATCGAGGCCGGGCCGCGTCGTAACGACGGCACGCGCCGAACCACGCGCTACGATATCGATATGGTCAAATGCATCTATTGCGGATTGTGTCAGGAGGCCTGTCCGGTGGATGCGATCGTGGAGGGGCCGAATTTCGAGTTCGCTACCGAGACCCGCGAGGAACTGTACTTTAGCAAGGAGCGACTGCTCGCCAATGGCGACCGCTGGGAGCAAGAGATTGCGCAGAATATTGCCCTCGACGCGAAATACCGCTGAGGCTGGCCGCGCGTTGCTGGGCGTGCTGACGAACGATGAGCTCGCCCGTTACGGGGAAATTGCGCGGGATCAGGCGAGCTTGGAGCTTCGGCGCTGGTGGTTGCACGCGCTGTTGGCACTGGCGGCGATTGCGGTGCTCGGTTGGGCCGGCATGATGTGGGTGTCGGCCGGCCTGGGCTGGACCGGGCTTAAAAGCTCGGTGCTGTTGGCGATCGGGCTTGCCATCGTGTTGGGCTATGCCCCCTATCGCCGCATCAAGAACTGGGTGCTGTGGAACCAACACTGCAGGGCGGTTAGGGACGAGCAGGTGCGTCGCGATGAACTCGGCCGCGCCGGCCAGTGGGGAGCCTAAAGGACATGTGGCTGGCGGACGCCTTTTTTTATCTGTTCTCGGCGCTCGCCGTCATCGCCGGTGCGATGGTGATCCTCGCCCGCAACCCGGTCCACGCCGTGTTGTTCTTGATCCTGGCGTTCTTCAATGCGGCCGGGCTGTTTGTGCTGCTCGGCGCGGAATTCTTAGCGATGCTGCTGATCGTCGTCTACGTCGGCGCGGTGGCCGTCTTGTTCCTGTTTGTCGTCATGATGCTCGACGTCGACTTTGCAGAAATGAGAGCGGGCTTCATCAAGAACGCCCCGCTCGGCTTGCTGGTCGGCGGAATCGTGGTCACAGAGCTGATCGTGGCGCTGGCCTTCCTGGAGGTGGAACCTGGGCAGCTGGCCGCGCCTGCCGCTCCGGTCGGCGACCCGAGCGTGGTGCACAACACCAAGGCGCTGGGCCGCATTATTTATACACAGTATGCCTACTTTTTTGAGGTGGCCGGGCTCATTTTGTTCGTCGCGATGATCGGAGCGATCGTTTTAGCCTTGCGGCACAAGCAGGGTGTGAAACGCCAGTCGATCGCGGCGCAGGTGGCGCGTGACCCGAGCTCGTCGGTGGCGGTGGTTAAGCTGGTACCGGGGGAGGCGCGCGTGCCGGGGGCGGTGACCTCGGGCCTGGAGCAGACGCGAACCGATGAGCAACCCGATGCGACAAGCGAGGAGGTGCGTGGGTGAGCAGGCTTTGCAAAGCACGGGCAGCGCCCCGGTGGGTCGCAACAGGACATGGCGCCGGCGAGGCAGGTCCAACTAGGCAACGGCGGGCGGCATGAAAAACGGTCACCAGGATCCCAAAATCACCTCGATCAAGTCTGCCCGCCAGCAACGCCAGCGGCGCGAAAAGGCGATCGGGCGGGGCTATCGCAATGGCGGCAAAGGCGTTGGCGTGCGCGAGTGGATCGTCGGCGGTGTGATTACGGCGATGGCGATCGGTTTGATCGTGTCGTGGGTCGAACCGATGTTGCGATCGGTCGCGAGCATGGGTTGGTAGGGGAAGGACGCCGATCGCATGAGTATCACGCTGGGCCACTATCTGACCGTTGCCGCGAGCCTATTCACGCTGGGCATTCTCGGCATCTTCCTCAATCGCAAGAACGTCATCATCATCTTGATGTCGGTTGAGCTGATGCTGTTGGCAGTCAACATCAATCTGGTGGCCTTCTCGCATTTTCGAGCCGATCTGGTCGGACAGGTGTTTGCGCTGTTCGTTTTGACGGTAGCGGCAGCGGAGGCGGCGATCGGACTGGCGATCATCGTCGTCTACTTTAGAAACCGCGGCTCGATTGCGGTGGAAGACGTTAATCTGATGAAGGGCTAGCAGCCGCATGATCTATCAGGCCATCGTTTTCCTACCTCTGGCGGGCGCCATCGTCGCCGGCTTTTTTGGCCGCGCGCTCGGAGCCCGGCCGACCGAATTGATCACCACTGCCTTTGTCGGGCTGGCGGCGGTGTTGTCCTGGATCGCCTTTTGGAATGTCGGCTTCGGTCATGAGACCGCGAAAGTGCCGTTGATCAATTGGATTACCAGTGGAGATCTGGAGGTCAGTTGGTCGCTGCGGATCGACACGCTGACGGCGGTGATGTTGGTGGTGGTCAACACCGTCTCTGCGTTGGTCCATCTTTATTCCATCGGGTACATGGAAGAAGATCCGTATCGGGAGCGGTTTTTTGCCTACCTGTCGATGTTCACCTTTGCGATGTTGGCATTGGTGACGGCCGATAATCTGGTGCAGATGTTCTTTGGCTGGGAGGGCGTTGGGCTGGCGTCCTACCTCTTGATCGGATTTTGGTACAAGAAGCCGGAAGCCAATGCGGCTGCGATCAAAGCCTTCATCGTGAACCGGGTGGGCGATTTCGGGTTCCTGCTCGGTATGTTTGGATTGTTCGCGGTGGTGCAGTCGATCCAGCTGGATACCATTTTCTCCACCGCGCCCGATCTCGCCGGCAAGTCGATGGTATTTTTGGGCTACAACGTCGACATCCTAACCTGCATTTGTCTGCTGCTGTTCATGGGAGCGATGGGCAAGTCGGCGCAGTTTCTGCTGCATACCTGGTTGCCCGATGCCATGGAGGGTCCGACGCCGGTGTCGGCGCTGATCCACGCTGCCACCATGGTGACGGCCGGTGTGTTCATGGTGGCGCGGTTGTCACCGGTATTCGAATATGCGCCGACGGCCTTGGTGGTGGTTACCGCCTTCGGCGCGATGACCGCGTTTTTTGCGGCGTCTGTCGGGCTGGTGCAAAACGATATCAAACGCGTGGTTGCCTATTCGACCTGCTCGCAGCTCGGCTACATGTTCGTTGCGTGTGGAATCGGCGCCTATACCGCCGGGATTTTCCACCTTTTTACGCACGCCTTTTTCAAGGCGCTGCTGTTCCTCGGCGCCGGCTCGGTGATCCACGCCATGCACCATGAGCAGGACATGCGCAAAATGGGCGGGCTATACCCGCACATTAAATTGACCTGGGCGATGATGCTGATCGGGACGTTGTCGTTGACCGGCGTCGGCATTCCGCATGTCATCGGCTTTGCCGGCTTCCACTCCAAGGACGCCATTATCGAGGCGTCGTACGCGGCGCATACACCAGCCCAATACGCCTACTGGGTGCTGGTTGTGGCTGCGCTGATGACGTCATTCTACTCGTGGCGATTGATGTTTATGACGTTTTACGGTGCACCGCGTTGGAATGAGGCACAGGGTCACGGTGAGACCGCTACCGGGGGCCATGGTGCGGTCGCACCACCAGCCGGTCAGCCCGGCGATGCCGCAGGTCATGATGATGGCCATGGTCATGCACACGCAGCGCACGACCATCAGCCGCATGAGAGTCCCTGGGTGATGTTGGTGCCGTTGATCGTGCTGGCGATCGGGGCGACGGTTGCTGGCTTCGCGTTCAAGACCTTCTTTATTGGAACCGGCGATCACGGTGCACCGGATCCTTACAAGGCTTTTTGGGGCGCCTCGATCTACGAGGGCAAGGACAATCATGTTTTACATGACATGCACGCGATCCCCGGTTGGGTAGGTTGGGCGCCATTTGTTGCGATGGCCATCGGATTTGTGGTCGCTTGGGCCTACTATATCAAATACACATACCTTCCGGCCGCAACCGCGCGGTGGTTCAAGCCGCTTTATCTGTTCCTGCTCAACAAATGGTATTTCGACGAGCTTTACGACGTTTTGTTCGTCAAGCCCGCGTTTGCCATTGGTCGCGTGCTCTGGAAAGTGGGCGATGGCCGGATCATCGATGGGCTTGGTCCGGACGGCATCGCGCGGCGCGTGCAGGATGTCACGGGCCGGGTGGTGAAGCTGCAAACGGGCTACGTTTACCACTACGCGTTCGCGATGCTGATCGGGGTCGCCTTGATCATCACGTGGTTCATGTTCCAGGGTGATGCGGTGGGCACCAGCGTGAGCGAGGTGGCGAAATGAGCATCGCCGGTGCGCCGATTCTCTCGTTGACCACGTTTCTGCCGTTGGCCGGCGCATTGCTCGTCGCGGTGCTGGCCGGCGGCGACGATGAGGCGGGTAAGCGCAATGCGCGGTGGATCGCACTGTGGACCACGCTGATCACGTTTCTGGTCTCGTTGCTGATTTGGATCAACTTTGACAAATCGACCGCGGCGTTTCAATTCGTCGAAGAGCATGCCTGGCTCGGCCCACTGAGGTATAAAATGGGCGTGGACGGTATTTCGATGCTGTTCGTGATATTGACCACGTTCTTGATGCCGTTGTGTATCTTGGCCTCATGGCAGTCGATCCAAACGCGCGTGAAAGAGTATATGATCGCGTTTTTGGTGCTCGAAACCATGATGATCGGTGTTTTTACGGCGCTCGATATTGTGTTGTTCTATCTGTTTTTCGAGGCCGGGCTGATCCCGATGTTCGTCATCATCGGTGTGTGGGGCGGCGCTCGGCGCGTTTATGCTAGCTTCAAGTTTTTTCTTTACACGCTGCTCGGTTCGGTGCTGATGCTGCTCGCCATCATGGCGATGTATTGGCACGCGGGGACCACGGATATCCCGACCCTGCTGGCCAGCTCGAATTTCCCGCGCGACATGCAATGGTGGTTGTGGCTGGCGTTCTTTGCCTCGTTTGCGGTCAAGTTGCCCATGTGGCCGGTGCATACGTGGTTGCCGGATGCCCACGTGGAAGCGCCGACGGCGGGCTCGGTCATTTTGGCCGGCATCCTGCTGAAGATGGGTGGCTATGGATTTCTGCGGTTTTCCATGCCGATGTTTCCCCTGGCCAGCGAGCAGTTGGCGCCGTTTGTGTTCTTCTTGTCGGTGATGGCGATCGTGTACACCTCACTCGTCGCGCTGGCACAGGAGGATGTGAAAAAGCTGATCGCGTATTCGTCCGTGGCGCATATGGGCTTCGTGACGATGGGCATTTTTACCTTTTCGACGCAAGGGGTGGACGGTGCTATCTTTCAGATGCTGTCGCACGGTATCGTTTCGGCGGCACTGTTTTTGTGTGTGGGCGTCATTTATGACCGGATGCACACCCGCGAGATCGCGGCTTATGGTGGCCTGGTCAACCGCATGCCGATCTACGCGTTCTGCTTCATGGTGTTTACGCTCGCTAACGTCGGATTGCCGGGGACGTCCGGCTTCGTCGGCGAATTTCTCACGCTGCTTGGCGCGTTCAAGGCCAATACCTGGGTCGCCTTCATTGCCACCACCGGCGTGATCTTGTCGGCGGCCTACGCGTTGTACCTTTATCGGCGCGTCATTTTTGGCGAGCTCGAAAAAGCCTCGCTCAAATCGATCGCCGACGTTAACCCGCGCGAGGTTGTGGTGCTGGCCCCGCTGGTGGCTCTGACGATCTTTTTCGGCTTCCATCCCGCGCCGATCTTGGACGTGACGGCGGTGTCGGTGAAGAAACTTGTCTCCCAATATGAAGCAGCTGTGAGCCCGCAACGGGCCGCGGCCGCTCGTCATTTATCGAAGGCGCGGTAACCGACATGGGCATGCTTTCGACGTTTGCAGCGATGTGGCCGGAATTGATCGTCGCGATCGGGGCGCTGGCGCTGACTATGTGGGGCGCGTTCCGTTACCGGGAGGAAGAGCAATCGGAGACGACCGGTTGGCTTGCGATCGCGACGCTCGCCCTGGCCGGTTGGTTTTTGGTTACGGCCCCGCCAGAACCACAAACTTTGTTCGCAGGTGCGTTCATCAGCGACGGCTTCGCCCGCTTTATGAAAGTGCTGGTGTTGGCCGGATCGGCGGCGGCGATCTTGCTATCCTTCGATGATTTTCGCGAAAAAAAGATCCTGAAGTTCGAATATCCCGTGCTCGTCCTGTTGGCGACGTCGGGCATGATGATGATGATCTCGGCCGGTGATCTAATCGCGCTTTACCTAGGTTTGGAGCTGCAAAGTCTTGCGCTTTATGTTGTGGCGGCATTCCGCCGCGACGACGTGCGGTCGAGCGAGGCGGGCTTGAAATACTTCGTGCTCGGCGGCCTGTCCTCGGGCATGTTGCTTTATGGGGCGTCACTGATCTACGGGTTCACGGGCAGTACGCAATTTGAAGCGATCGCGGCGGTGGCGCGTGGCGAAAATGCGCTTGATAACATCGGCTTGGTGTTTGGCCTGGTGTTCTTGATGGTCGGCATCGCATTCAAGATCTCGGCGGTGCCATTTCACATGTGGACGCCGGACGTCTATCAGGGCGCGCCCACGCCGGTAACCGCCTTTTTTTCCGCAGCACCGAAAATTGCGGCGATGGCGCTTTTGGTGCGCGTCGTGATGACGGCCTTTCCCGGTATTGCCGGTCAATGGCAGCAAATCGTCACGTTCCTAGCGATCGCCTCGATGCTGCTTGGTGCTTTCGCCGCCATCGGTCAGTCCAACATTAAACGGCTGTTGGCTTATTCGTCGATCGCCAACGTCGGTTTCGCGCTTGTACCGTTGGCGGCTAATTCGGTTGAAGGCATCAGTGGTGTATTAATTTATATGGCGATCTATTTGGTCATGACGCTGGGCGCGTTTGCCTGCGTGATCGCCATGCGGCGCCAACAGGGTTCGGTTGAGGAGATTACAGAGTTGGCCGGCTTATCGCAGCACAATCTGCCGATGGCCTTCGTCTTGATGCTGTTGATGTTTTCGCTAGCTGGCATCCCGCCGCTGGCCGGATTTTGGGCCAAGTTCTATGCGTTTTTGCCGGCCATCAAAGCGGAGCTCTATACGCTTGCGGTGATCGGGGTGTTGGCCAGCGTGGTCGGGGCCTACTATTACCTCAGAATCGTGAAACTGATGTTCTTTGATGAGCCGCGTCAGCCGTTTTTGCCGGTCCCGGCCAAGGTCGGCTTTGTCATGGCGATTTCCGGGTTGTTCGTGCTGCTGTTCGTGGTCATGCCATCGCCGTTGGTCAAGTCCGCTCAATCGGCCGCAGCGAGTTTCCAGCACGAAACGAAATGACGGACGCGGTTACAGACGTCTTGATGGGTGGCACACGCTTGGTTGCATTCGACGCGCTCGACTCGACCAATCTGGAAGCCATGCGACGGGCGGCCATGGGTGAAACCGGCCCGCTGTGGATTACAGCGCAACGGCAAACCGAAGGTCGCGGCCGGTCCGGACGAGGCTGGGTGACAGGATCAGGCGATCTTGCCGCGACCTATGTGTGGTCGACGGCCTGTGCCCCCGTTGCGCTCAACCAGCTGTCGCTGGTCGCCGGCGTCGCCGTCCACCAAGCGCTGGCACAGGTTCTGGACACCGCAATCAACAGCCAGCAGCTGCGGCTGAAATGGCCGAATGACGTGCTGATCGGCAGCGCCAAGCTCGCTGGGATCTTGGTTGAGACGTCGTCATTTGGCGATCGTGTCGTCGCCGCGATTGGGATCGGTGTCAACGTCGCGCACGCACCGGCAGGTGTCGGCCGGACGACGACCCGATTGGCCGCGTGGGTGCCGCAGTGCTCGCCGCGCAGCGTGTTGCACGCCATCGATAGGTCGCTATGCGATTGGCTGCAGACCTGGCAGGACGGGGCCGGATTTTCGCGCGTGCGGGAGCGCTGGCTGGCGCAATCAATCGCACGTGGCACGCCGATCAAGGTGCACATTGGTGACAAGCTTGTGACCGGCACCTACGATGGTTTGGACGTGGATGGGTCGTTGCTGCTGCTGGAAGATGGCGCGGGACTGCGCCGCATCCGTGCGGGTGATGTCGATCTGACGACCGTCCCTACATGAGCGAGACGAAGCTTGAAATGACAAAAAAGAAATCGGGCGGCGCCGCGCTGCAAGACGAGTTGGTGTTCGTGGCACTCGGCGGTCTCGGCGAGATCGGCATGAACGTCTACCTATACGGCCTGGGCCCCGCGCGGGACCGGAAATGGTTGATGGTCGATCTGGGTCTGACGTTTCCGACCGACACCGAACCCGGCGTCGACGTGGTGTTGCCCGATATCACGTTTATCGAAGGCGAGCGACGTTCGTTGGTGGGGCTGGTGTTGACGCACGCGCACGAGGATCACTTGGGCGCCGTGATCGACATGTGGCCACGGCTGCAGTGCCCGATCTACGCGACCCCGTTTACCGCAACAATGCTGTCCACCAAGCTGGCCGAGAATGGACGCGGGCTGAAGTTGCCGATCACGGTCGTGCCGTTGGGCCATCGCTTCGAGGTCGGTCCGTTCGATCTTGAGCTGGTGACAATGGCGCATTCGATTCCTGAACCGTCAGCGATCGCCATTCGCACTCCGCACGGCTTAGTGTTTCACAGCGGCGACTGGAAGCTCGATGCGACGCCGTTGGTCGGTGACCCCACCGATGAGGCCAAGCTGCAAGCTTTGGGCCGCGAAGGCATCACGGCGATGATTTGCGATTCCACCAATGCCATGCGTGAAGGTCGCTCGGTGTCGGAGACGGACGTCGCTACAGTGATCGCAGGCCTCATCAAGGATGCAAAGCGCCGCGTGGCAGTGACGACATTCGCGTCAAACGTTGCGCGCGTGCGAGCGGTCGGCGAAGCGGCGAGGCTGGCCGGCCGCCAGCTGGTGGTGGCCGGACGGGCTTTGCACCGGATTATAGCGGTGGCGAAGGAAACGGGTTATCTGCCTGACGACTTCGTGGCGCTCGATCAAGAACACTTCGGTTACTTGGAGCCGAGCGAGGTGGTGGCACTTTGCACCGGCAGCCAAGGCGAGCCCCGCGCCGCCATGGCTCGAATCGCCGCCGACGATCATCCCCACATCTCTTTGGGGCGTGGTGATCTGGTGATCTTTTCCTCACGCTCGATTCCCGGCAACGAGGTGGGCATCACGCGGGTGCAAAATGGTCTGGTGCGCTTGGGCTGTGATGTCATCACCGACGCTGATGCGCTGGTGCATGTCACCGGTCACCCCCGACGCGAAGAGCTTAAAACCATGTTTGATTGGATGAAGCCGCAGCTGCTGGTGCCGATGCACGGGGAGTCGCGCCACCTTTTCGAGCATGGCAAGCTGGCCGGCGCCGCCGGCGTGCCGCAGGTGCAGCCGGTGGAGGATGGGCAAATGCTGCGGCTTGCGCCGACACCAGCGATGGTGGTCGACGAGGTTCCGGTCGGCCGGCTTTATCGTGATGGAAACCTGATTGTCTCGTCCAAGAATGGACCGGTGCGCGAACGGCTTCGATTGTCGTTTGCCGGCGTGGTGGCGGTGGCGATTGCGCTCGATCGAAAAGGCGATGTGGCGGCCGATCCGGAAATCATGCTCGATGGGGTCCCGGCCGAGACGGCCGACGGCGAGGCGATGGAAGAGTTGATTTACTCAGCGGTGGACGGCACGTTGGAGAGCATGCCGCGCCCGCGTCGTCGCGATGAGGAGCGCGTAAGGGAAGCGGTGCGCCGTACAGTGCGGGCTGTCGTCGATCAGGCCTGGGGGAAAAAGCCGATCGTCAAGGTGCTGATCTGCCTGGTCTGACACCCATGAGAGGGTGGTCGGAGCAGGGCTGCCAACTGATGGAACAGTGGCGTTCGGCGTGAGCGCTGTTTGCCGAACATCGCCGGGAGGGCTTTGATGAGCCTGCAAATCAGCTTCGACCATTGCGTGATTCATGTTTCGGATTGGCAGCGGTCCAATGCTTTTTACCGCGACGTTCTCGGTGCCGAGATCGTGCCGGTCCGCCGGGGTTTTGCCTACCGTTTCGGTGAGGTCCAGCTCAATTGCCACGGTCCCGATCATATCGGTCAACCCCGCGCGGGACTGCCGGTGATGCCGGGTGGCAGCGATCTGTGCTTCCAGTGGCACGGTGATATCCATGCTGCGGTGGCGCATCTTGAGCGGCATGGCATTGCGGTTGAGGAGGGCCCGGTGCCGCGTCGGGGCGCGCGCGGCGAAGGTGTGAGCGTTTATTTCCGCGATCCCGATGGCTCGCTCGTCGAATTCATTTGCTACCCGGTTCGGTCGGCGTGAAGCCTGGTCCGGCATCGACGTGGTCGTTGATTTGCGCACGCGGCATGGCAGCGCCAGCATCAAGCGCGAGCAACCGGAGCGCTATGTCGACGTGAGCTGCTATAACGCGGTGACCGGCGCATGATCGGGACTGAGATCGGCAAGGAGTAAACCGATGGCCACGCTCAACGGGAAGACGCTCTTCATCACCGGCGCCAGCCGTGGCATCGGCTTGGCGATCGGGTTGCGCGCCGCCCGCGATGGTGCCAACGTCGCGGTCGTGGCCAAAACCGCACAGCCCCACCCTAAGCTGCCGGGCACGATCCACACCGCAGCACACGACATCGAGGCGGCCGGCGGCAGGGCGCTTGCCATCGAATGCGACATTCGCTTTGAGGAGCACGTGGCGAAAGCCGTCGCGCAAACGGTGGAGCGGTTCGGCGGCATCGACATTTGTGTCAACAATGCCTCCGCCATCTCGCTGACGGGAATTGAACAGACCACCATCAGCCGCTTCGACCTGATGCACGCGATCAATGCCCGCGGCACCTTTCTGGTATCGCAACACTGCCTGCCGCACCTCAAGGCCGCCGACAATCCACACATCGTGATGCTGTCACCGCCGCTCGACATGAACCCGCGCTGGTTTTCCGGGCATGTCGCTTATTCGATGGCCAAATATGGGATGAGCCTGGTGGTGCTGGGGCTCGCCGATGAACTCAAAGACGAGGCAGTCGCGGTTAATGCGCTTTGGCCGCGGACGACGATCGCAACGGCGGCCGTCAACAATCTGCTGGGCGGGGAGAAGCTGATGAGAATGAGCCGTAAGCCTGAGATCCTCGCCGACGCTGCCCATCTGCTGTTTTGTCAGTCGGCGGCGAGCTTTACCGGCCGATTCCTGATCGACGATACCTTCTTGTACGAGGTGGGCGGCGTGACGGACTTCGACGTCTATCGGGTCGATCCCGCCGTTGAGCTTGCGCCGGATTTTTTCGTGCCGGCCGGCATTCCCGCGCCACCAGGGGTCACGCTGGCGCAGCGGCCGATGAATTAGATGGCATCGGTGTGGGGCGCACGATAGATCTAACCGGTTGGAAGCGCGCGGTGGGCTCGGCCCACCCGGCTTGAGGCCGACGCTCGAGTTGACTGCAAGAGGAACCACCGATGAGCGACGTGATCCTGCACCACTATCCTCAATCCCCCGTCGCCGAAAAGGTGCGTGCCGGGCTTGGCATCAAGCAGCTGGCCTGGGCCTCGGTCGAACAAAAGCGCTTGCCTAACCGCCCTGAATTGTTCGCCTTGACCGGCGGCTATAGGCGCATTCCGGTGATGCAGATCGGGGCTGACTTTTATTGTGACTCGCAATGCATCTTGCGCGAGTTGGAGCGGCGCTTCCCCGAACCGACGTTCTTTCCAGGACCGGGCAAGGGCATGGCCTATGCCCTATCGCGTTGGACCGACGGTCCGATGTTTGAATTGCTGTTTCGATTGGCGTTTGCGCCGGTGCGCGACAGTCTGCCGGCGGAGTTAGTCAATGATCGGGCGCGGCTCTACCTGGGGCCCAATGCCGACTTGGCCAAGGAGGCTGCCGACCTGCCGCACGTGCTGGCTCAGTTACGCGGCCAACTCGGCTGGATCGACGCACAATTGAGCGTTGGTGGTGCCTTCATGGTGGCGCAGCAGCCTGGCCTCGCCGATGCGCTGGTGTGGTATCTGGTCTGGTTTCTGCGCGCCCGTTACGACAAGTCCGACGACTTCATGGCGGAGTTCACTCACCTGGCGGCGTGGGAAGAGCGGATGCAGGCGATCGGGCATGGCACGCCAACGCCGATGACGCCGGCCGAGGCCTTCGAGGTTGGCAAGGCTGCCGAGCCGGCAACGCCTGCTAAGGAGGATCCGCGCGATCCGCAAGGGCTCAAACCCGGCATGCGGGTCAGCATCACTCAGCTCACCGACAGCGGCGATCAACCGGTCGAGGGCGTCGTGCATGCCGTCGATCGCGAGACCTTGGTGATCACCCGCGACGATCCGGCCTGCGGGCGCACGGCTTTACATTTCCCGCGCATCGGTTTTCGGGTCACCGTGGTGTGACGGTGCGGGCAAAGCGACGCCGGCCTGGCCGCGCGCGAGGCGCTACCCCATCTTTTCATAGGCGCCAGCTGCCGCCAGCGCCGCGACGATCCGCTGCGGCGTCAAGGGGGCTTCGTTGAACCGTACACCGAACGGCGATAGAGCGTTCTCCACCGCACCGATGATGGCGGCCGGCGCCGGGATGGTGCCGCCCTCGCCGGCGCCCTTCACCCCCAGTGGATTGAGCGGTGACGGGGTTTGCACATGCCGGATGGTGCTGCGCGGCACCTGCTGAGCCCCAGCGATCAGATACTCCGCCAAATTGGTGGAGAGCGGCTGTCCGGTGTCGTCGTACTTCATCCACTCATAAAGGGCGTTGCCGACGCCGTGGGCCAAGGCGCCTTGCACCTGGCCATCGACGATCAGCGGATTGATAATGGTGCCGGCGTCATGGGCGATGGTGTAGCGCAAGATCGTCACGCCGCCGGTGAGCGGGTCGACCTCGGCTTCGGCCACGTGGCAGCCACTGCAGTAGGCGGCCTGGGAGGGCGTGAAATAGGCGGTGTGCTCAAGCCCTGCCGGTTGACCCTCGGCGAAGGAGAAGCCAGGCATCCCCTGGGCCATACGGGCCAGCTCGCCAAATCCGAGCACCGGTTTATTGCCGGTTTTGGCCACCGCCTCGCTGTCGACCACATCAATGTCGCTTTCATCGACGGCGAGCGCGCGTGCGGCCAGGGCGACGATCTGCTTGCGTACGGCGGCGCCGGCGATGGCGGCGGAATTGCCGGCATTGACCGCTTGGCGGCTGGCGAACGCCCCGACGCCGTTGGCAATCGCGGAGGTGTCGCCCAATGTGAACACCACGTCCTCCAGACGGCACCCGAGGCTATCGGCAACGATTTGCGAGATCGTGGTTCGCGTGCCCTGGCCCTGGTTGGTGGCGCCGGTGGCGACGGCGACCTTGCCGTTTTGCAGCACGCGCACCGAGATGCCCTCGAACGGTCCCAGCCCGCTGCCTTCGACGTAGTTGGCCATGCCAATGCCGATGTAGCGACCCTCGGCTCGGGCTTCGGCTTGCCGGGTGTGGAAGCCCGCATAATCGGCCTGCCGCAGCGCTTCTTGCTGGCCCTTGGGATAGTCTCCGCTGTCGTAGATCAATGGCTTGCCGTCGCGAAAGGTGAGGCCGACGGCATACGGCATCTGCTCAGGTCGGATCAGATTTCGGGCGCGGAGTTCGGCGGGGTCGATGTCGAGCTTCTGGGCCACGCGGTCCAACAGCCGCTCCATGGCGAACACCGCTTGCGGGCGACCAGCCCCGCGCACGGGTGTGGTCGCCACCTTGTTGGTCAATGCCACCTTCACATCGAGCTGGTAGGCTGGCACCACGTAGGGGCCCGGCATGGTGGCCGCAGCGATGTAGGGCATGATGATGCCCCATGGCACGAAGGCGCCGGTGTCGTGCAGCATTGACCCGCGGACAGCAAGGATCTTGCCGTCATCATCGACCGCGATCGCGACGTCCCAATACTGATCGCGTTCCTGGGTCGCGCACATGAAATGCTCGCGGCGGTCCTCGATCCACTTGACGGGAACGCCGAGCTTTAACGCCGCGGCGGCAATGGCGGTCTCCTCGGGATAAAAGATCGCTTTGGGGCCAAAGCCACCGCCGACGTCCGGCGCGATATAGCGCACTTGCCTGGGGTCGATACCCAGTTGGTCGGACAGCATGCGATGGGCGATGTGCGGCGTTTGGGTTGATGCCCATACGGTCAATTGGCCGGTGGCCGGATCGTGCACGGCCTGCACGGCGCGGGTTTCCATCGCCATGCCGCCACCGCGATGCTGCCACAGGTGCTCATCGATCACGTGGGCAGCGGATGCGAACGCCGTCTCGACATCGCCATAGGTCATCTGGAAGGCGGAGGCCAGGTTGGTATCGAGATCGGCATGAGCGGTCGGTGCGGAGGGCATCAGCGCGTTGCGCAGATCGCAGATCATGGGCAGCGCGTCATAGTCGACCTCGACCAGGCTCGCCGCGTCCTCAGCGATGTAGCGGTTGTCCGCGGCGACGACGGCGACGCTCTGACCGACGTAGCACACCTCATCAACCGCCAGGCAGTGCTGTGTGCGTAATTCCTTGATGGCCGTGTTGGGCACCAACATCGGCATGCGTTCGGTGGCCGCCGGACCTGGTAGATCCCGTGCCGTCAGCACGGCCCTTACGCCTGGCTGAGCAAGTGCGGCTTGAGCATGGATGGCGCGGACGCGCGCGTGTGCATGTGGGCTCCTGACGATCACAGCGGATAGTGCGCCCGGCAGGCTCACGTCGTCGACGAAGCGGCCATTGCCGGTTAACAGGGCCGCATCTTCCAGTCGTGTCACGCGCGCGCCGAACTGCTTCACGCCCATCTGTCGTCCTCCCTTGCCACCGATCCAGCAATGGCCCGCCCCGATGTTGTAGAGGAGGAGCTGGGCCGGCGCCAAGGTGTTGCACGGGGTGAGTTCGCGGCTGGGATAGGCATGGTCTCGACCGCTAGCTCGGATACATTAAAGCGGCAGGGGATCGCGGAGAGCACGCTGGTGGTCTGGATCAGCGACAATGGCTTGATGTACGCCTGCTGGCCGACGTCGGGCTATACGGCTGTTGCGCGGTGCCAAGGGCGATCTGTTGGAGGGCGGGGTGCGCGTTGCCGCCATGGCGTGGTGGCCGGCAATGATTGGCGCCGGCCAAGACCCGAACGACTTTTGGCACGTGACGGCCTTGCCTACCACGGCGGCCCGCGTGGCCGGCGCGTTGGCCGAGATCGCCGACGATCGGATGACCGACGGCGTCGACCAAATAGCCCTGTTGCTATTGGGTGAAGGCAGATCACGCCGCAATTTCATCTCCCACTATAGCGGCGACGTGCTCGGTGCGATCCGCTACGAGACCTTCAAGGTGCACATCAAGGCCGCGCACTGAAGGACTGCCCGGCATGGATGTTTACAACATCAAGCGTGATCCGGGCGAGAGGTAGGGGGCACTTTACGGGGGCTTGTTCGCGGTTGCCCGATCCATTTGACCCTGCAACAGCACTTGGCGCGGATCAAAGAGTTCCCCCATCGCCGGCCTGAAACAGGGCAAGAGGCCTAGAGCGACCTACCTTTAATCGGAATCGGAACGATCCCGATTAAAGGCAGAAAGTTGCTCACCACTTTAAGAGCGATGATCTTTGCGCCTTAAATCGGAACCGGCGCAATTGGAATCGGCGTTGCGGTTCCGATTTAAGCCGCGATGATCTAGCCTACGCCCCACCATTGAGGCTGACACGCAAGCGGTGCGTGAGCTTTGTCCGGGCCGGCCGAAAGGGCCCCCGCGCTTTCCGGGTCGGCGGGAGATGGTCGAGCCTACAGCGCGAAGATGTGAATCGAGCAAGCGCCGTGATCAAAGCCCGCGATGCCGCCGCCGGTGGCATGGCTCAGGCCGACCTTGGCGCCGGCCACCTGGTGCGCGCCGGCGCGACCCTCGAGCTGGCGGACGATCTCGACGGCCTGGGCCGCGCCCGTGGCCCCGACCGGGTGACCGCGTGACAACAATCCACCCGAGGGGTTCACCGGAATGCGCCCGCCCAGCGAGGTCGCGCCGCTATCAAGTAATTGGTAGGCCTCTCCTTTTTTGGCGAAGTCGAAGGCCTCATAGTACATCAGCTCGGCGATGGTGAAGGCGTCGTGGATTTCCGCGACGTCGACGTCGTCGGGACCGACGCCGGCCATCTCGTAGGCTTCCTTGGCACCGCGCACGGTCAATTCGGCAGTCGTCATATCGCGATAGCCGTTGGTATATTGGCCCGAGGTCACCTCAGAGGCCACGATCCGTACAGCGTTCGGCTTGGCGCGTCGTGCAACGGAATCCGATCCCAGAATGACGGCGGCGGAGCCGTCACCTGTCGGACAGCAATGCCACAGCGTAAACGGTCCGGCGACCGGGCGCGCGGTCATCACCTCCTCAAGGGTGACCCGTTTTCGGATTTGGGCAAGGGGATTGAGGGCGCCGTGATCGTGCGCTTTGACCGCGACCTGCGCCAGCTGGCGCGCGCTCAGGCCGTGCTCGTGCATATATCGGTTGGCGCGCATGGCGTAGAGCGCCGGCATCACCATACCTTGCCTGACTTCCCAATCCTCGGTCTCCAACGGCAAGGTGCCACCGCCGAACTTGGTCAGCTTCTCCACGCCGATCACGGCAACGGCATCAAAACGGCCTGAAGCAATGGCGGCGTAGGCTTGCGCGAGCGCCGAGGAGGAAGAGGAACAGGCATTCTCCACATTGATGATCGGCATCCCCGATAATCCCAGCGCTTTGGCTACGCGCTGGCCCGTCAACATGCCACCGAGCGCGGTGCCGCAATAAATCGCGTCGATCGATTGCGGGACGATTGGCGCTTCGAGCAACGCTTCGCGCAGCGCCGGCCATCCGATGTCCGCTAGCGTTCGATCCGGATACTTGCCGAATTGGATCATGCCGGTGCCGAGCACACGGACAGCACGGTTGGCGTTGGTCGCGTTCATGTCTGGACTCCCGCGGTCGTGGCGCTGATCGGTTCAACCCACTGGGGCGAAGACGTAACTCATCACGGCTTCGCCGTTTTCGTCGGTACCGACCCGGCCAAGCCGCAGCTCGACGGTTTGGTCAAATGCCACGTCGCCTGCGATGTGGGCCAACACACGGATCCCCTCCGGCAAGTCGACATAGCCTAAGGTGTAGGGGAGGTCCCAGCCCTTCGGCGCTTGATGCACAACGGCAGACGCATAAAGCACGCCGGCCGACGACAGATGCGTTGTCGTCATATTTTCCGACAGACACTGGCCACAAACGGCGGCGGCGGGAAAACGCAGTGCACCACAATCGGCACATTTGCCCGCCATCAGGCGTGGGGTGTCGCCGCGATGGTCGATGAGCTCGGGGGCGACGAAGTGCTGGTCGGTTTCAGTCTGCGCCAAATCGCTACCAAGGCGCGTTGGAGGGCTCACCACGATTGAAGACCCCGCGAGTTGACGGTGGCGGAACTGCCGTGATTTGGCGTGGTGCGGCCAGCGCTGTCAACCTGGAGGGCTCGACCGGGCTGGCGCTGACTGCGTGCATGCACACTCAATGCACTGCGTAGCGCGGCAACGCTGGCTGATCGCACGGTTGCAGTAAGGTGTCGATCACGTATTGATGCACCGCAGCTAACACGTCGTGCTCACCCTCAATCCGCACGGGATCACGGTTGGTGGCAGTGGCAAGCAACAGCGCATAATGAAGCTGCCCGCAAGGCAGCCGCTCGGCGGCCAACATGCTGCCGGTGATGTTGGCTAGATCAATGGCGATGGTCGTGGTTTCGCCGTAGCCGAACTCGATCAGGTTGTCGGTGCGCGTAATCATCAGCATGACCGAATCCTGTTATCGTGCGAAACGCGCAAGGCCTGGTGGGCGCGGGAGCCGTTTCGGAGGGATGGCCTGAGATGGCCTGAGATGTCATGACGCGTGGTTTGGCTCCCAGCGCCCAATGAGACTATCTCTCAATCGGGACGGACCGCGCTGTCACCAACGGTACAAGCCAGGGACGTATGACAGAACGCGTATCAATAGCGCTTCGGCACTGCGGCTGCATCGGTGCGGGCGCTCCGATGGTGAGCGAATTGAAGCTGAGAGGAGCTCGCAAAACGACAGGGCTGCGGGAGCACAGCCAATTTGCCGGCTTGGTGATGCCTGCGGAACATGGCGCAGTCCTCGGCGGTGGGTGCGACTGAAGGCGGACGCGTGACGGTCATCAGCCGCGTTTTCATGCGCTGGTAGATGTTCGCTCGCTGCCGCGCGTAACGCTCAAGATCACGCAATGGCCAGTCCGTCACCGACACTTGAAAAATGCTGCCACCGCCGAATCGATCGCGCGAAGGGCGGACTTCAACGCTGAATGACCCGAGGTTGATGATCTCACCCGCCGCCAGTCGGAAGCTGGCCAAGCTGGAGCGCGGACGACCGAAGTGATCTGCGTCGGACGCGTTGCGGGCCTTCTTTTTTGTCGAGCACGTATATGACATGATGTGGTATTCGCCGGGATCGAGCACGACTTCGGCGACCGGAATGTGATCGATGGAACGGGGCAAAATGACCCTGACGATCCGGTCCTTTTGCAGTTTGTCGCCCTGGCGCCGCGCAAGCCGCGCCTTCAATTGCAGACAATCGGGACCCACCGGCGCCAACCGCATGATCGCAATCGCCTTTTGTTGGTCAAGGAGGGCCGTCGCTGAGACTTCACCCAAGACTTGGGAGTTGCCGACGCAGCCGGCCAGCGTGGTGGCAGCGCCCAGCCAGCAGCCGCACATCGTAGGTATGTTCCAAAATCGCCGCACGGCCCTCGTGCCTATCAATCTGTATAAAGAATGATAGGCTAGCCGGATCTCGGATTGGTGCCAAGCAAAAACAATGTCGCTACGTGTTGACGGATGAATTGGAATTACGGCGCGTCTTGTTATTCGTGAATTGGTCTGTGTGCGAGTGATGTTAGGTGACGGTTGTTGCTGGCATAAACGTCACATCGCCGTCGTAAAGACTTTGCGGGATCTGGGCCTTGGCGTGCTGACTGGCTCGAGAGGTTTCAGTGCTCGCTAAGACCGGCTCGCTGGATCAGCCAGCCACCCACACTAGATCATCGCGCCTTAAATCGGAACCGCAACGCCGGTTCCGACTTAAGGCGCAAAGATGATCGCTCTTAAAGTGGTGAGCAACTTTCTGCCTTTAATCGGGATTGATCCGATTCCGATTAAAGGCAGGTTGCTCTAAAACCGCCGGTAGGTCGGGCATAGATGGGCCATTTTGACCGTTGCGGCGATCGGCTGCGCCGGCGGTCACCGCGGCGGGCGGAGAGGTTTTGCTTTCCAAGGTCGCTCAAAGTCCAATATCCATGTCGAGCCTGAGCGTGTCGACGATCTTGAGCACGATGTCCATTTCGCCAATAAGTTTCTCGAAATCGCCCTGGAAATCCACTGGCCTGAAAATCGACCCAGGCTCGAAATAATCATGCTCGGTCGCAATGCGGATAAGCAGCTTGTTTTCGAAAAAGCTGCAGTCGACGGCCTGATGGCCGATCAGCGTGTCGAGGTCGATCAGCCGCTGCATGAAGCTTGTCGTCAGAACCGTACGCGCCTCCACCTGATCGGTGGCATAGATCTCGAACCGTCGCTCGAACTCCGGGTCTTCCAGTCGCACACGTTGCAGGCTGCCCAATTGCTGCTTTACGAAGCCGTTGAAGGCATTGACAATGGTGCCGGAGTCGCGCTTGATCACGATCTTTCCGCGAAATCGCTTTTTTGGCGTGATCACAAATAGGACGCCGTCGAATACCGTCTTTCTGCGTCGTCGGCGCAGTGTGTTTTGTCTGCCCAGCAGCACGTGGCAATCGCGCCGGAGTTCCGCTTCGACCATCTCGACCGATACGCCCTTGTAGCTTCCGTGTACGTAGTCCTCGAGTTCCTCCTCGTCGAAGCTTGGAAGCAGCTCAGAACCCGCCAGTGTCGACATCTTCCAAGGGCAGTGCTCTCGATACGTGAAGTCGCGGCCAAAGTACCGGAATATCTTTGGGAAGACCTCAGTACGTAGTATTGAATCGTATTGCCAGAGGGGAACGCTGCAATACACAATCGCGCAGCCAGCGATACAAAGCAGACCTCCCACAAACCACTCGGCATTATTCCCCATCAAATACGCCGATGTGGCGGTAAACACCACATAGGCCCAGAGCACAGTCACGGCAAACGCGGTCGGCGCGGCAATCCACACCCGTGACCAAAATGCGTCCACTGCCTCGCGACGCTTGAATTCAAATGCCTCGGTGAGCGGAGCGATGTGGCGCTCATAATATGCCGCGGGCGTTAGCGGGGACTGGGCTGCGCTTCCTTGATCGACAGGCGCGAACGGGCCTTTCGCGGGGGAATCGGCAGCTAGCTCGGTGTCGCCGCCAAGCCAGGTCATGAGCTGGGGGAATAATCGAAGTTGAGTTATCGCCATACCATCAATACTTCATGTCGATTAAAGGTGCTGACCAAGCGCTTCAACTTGAACTATCTCAACATGGCGCTGGCCAACACCGGCGCTCTGCTCGCCTCTTCGGTCTCGTAGGACGGCATGGCGCTGACGCCTGCAGTGTCAGCCAGGAGATTGCCGGGGAAAATTTGCACTGAGGTATTCAAGCTGTTGACCGCGGAATTGTAAAAGCGACGGGCGGCGGCGATCTGCAACTCCACTTCATTGTAGGTTTGCTGCGCCTGCAACATCGTCGCGTCCGATTTGAGGGTGGGGTAGTTTTCAACCGCGATCATCAGCTGGCGCATGCGGCCGGCCAACTGGTCGGCGACATCAAGATGCTCCTTCACCGCATCGGGCGCAGTGCGATCGTAGCTCGCGGTCGCTTTGGTTCGCAGCTCGGTGATCTCGTGAAAAAGGCCGCGCTCATGATCCATGAACTTCTGGGCGATGGTCACAATGTTGGGGATCAAGTCGCTGCGCTTCTTGAGCTGGACGTCGATGCCGGAAAGGGCTTCGAGCGCTGTGTTGCGACGTGAAATGATCGTGGCGTACCAGCCATAGCCTATCAGCGCCAAGCCGCCAACGATCATCAACAAGATCCATCCCAGGGACATGAGGCACTCCACAAATGACGACGGCAGCGGGACGAGCCGTTCCAGAAATCACTTCAAACACTATTGCGGCGAGCTATAAGCGAGTTGGACTAAGGATCAGTAAACGCGAATGGGCGCTGCCGATCCGTTGTTCATGCATGATGCCGTTGGGCCAATGCTTGTTTGGGGCCGCGCAGAATTTCGGCAAAGGCGTTCGAATAACGGATCAGGACTGCCATTCCGTGTGATGGGAAACATAACGTCGAGAGCTGAATAGTGGCCGCTGCTGCGGATTTCTTCGGCTTGGTTTAGCCTTCTAGCTCTTCGCGCAGCATCTCCAATCTCAGCCATTGCTCCTCTGCGGCGGCCAGCTTGTCTTGGGCGGCGATCAGACGTTCGCTGGCCGCAACAAACGCGGCCTGATCGGTCGCATAAAGGGTCGGGTCGGTGACGGTTTTGGACAGGCTAGCGATTTCGGCCTCGAGCTTGGCGATGGTGGCTGGTAGCTGTTTGAGGGTGTGCTTGTCCTTGAAGGACAGTTTGCGCTTGACGTGTGCCGGCTCCTGCGTCAGCCCATCGACGGTGGCGGATCCTGCATTGGATTTGGTCTTGCTCCGCTGGGGATGAGCTGGCCGAAGGGATCGGTCAGGCGGGGGATCTGGCCGGCCGGCGCGTTGCCGCACCATGTCTGAGTAGCCGCCGGCGTATTCGAGCCAGCGGCCACCGCCCTCAACCGTGATGACCGAGGTCACACATCGATCAAGGAAGTCGCGATCGTGGCTGACGAGTAGGACGGTGCCTGCATAATCCGCGATCAACTCCTGGAGCAGATCGAGCGTCTCCAAATCCAGGTCATTGGTGGGTTCATCGAGCACCAACAGGTTGGAGGGCTTGGCCAGCGCGCGGGCCAACAACAGGCGCGCCCGCTCGCCACCCGATAACGCTTTTACAGGGCTTTGCGACTGCTCCGGCAGGAACAGAAAGTCGGCCAAATAGCTGGCGACGTGTTTGCGTTGACCGTTGACCTCAACCCAGTCACCACGGCCGCCCGTCAAGACATCGCTCACGCGCTGGTTGGCAGCGAGGGTCTGGCGTGCCTGGTCAAGAACGACAAGCTCCAGATTGGCCCCATGGCGCACGGTGCCGGCATCCGGCGCGAGCTCTGCCGTCAGCAATCTGATCAAGGTGGTCTTGCCGGCGCCATTGGGGCCAAGCAGTCCAATACGGTCGCCGCGCATGATCTTAATGGAGAAGTCCTTGACGAGCGGGTCATCGCCGAAGGTCTTGGAGAGGCCGGTGGCTTCAATGACGAGCTTGCCGGAAGCAGTGGCTTCCGGCGTGGTCATGCGCACGGTGTCGACGGCTCGGCGCGCTTCAAGGCGTTGGGTGCGCAATTCGGTCAACTGGGCGACCCGGCGCATGTTGCGTTTGCGGCGTGCGGTCACCCCGCCGGCGTACATCCATCGTTCTTCGCGCTCGATTTTGCGGTCGAGCTTGTGGCGCTGCGCCAGCTCATCCGCCATCAGCTTGTCGCGCCACGCTTCGAACTCGCCAAACCCTCGGTCGAGCATGCGAGAGCGCCCGCGATCAAGCCAAATCGTCTTGCGTGAGAGCGTTTCCAGCAACCGGCGGTCGTGGCTGATGAGGACGATCGCCGACTTGAGGCCTGTTAACCGCTGTTCGAGCCATTCGATCGCCGGCAGATCGAGATGGTTGGTGGGTTCATCGAGCAGCAAGATGTCCGGTTCGGGGGCCAACACGCTGGCGAGCGAGGCACGGCGCGCCTCTCCGCCGGATAGACGCGAGGGGTCGAGATCAGGCAACAGGCCGAGCTCATCCAAGATTGCGCTGGCGGCATAGGCTGGGTCGGTCGGGCCAAGACCTGCCTCGACGAATGCCAGCACAGTGTCATAGCCGGAAAAGTCGACCTCCTGGCTTAGATAGCGCGCGCGCGCAGATGGGTGGAGAAAGCGCGATCCAGCGTCCGGCTCCAGCAGTCCGGCGGCGATCTTCATCAGCGTTGATTTGCCGGAGCCATTGCGTCCAACGAGGCAAATGCGCTCACCGGCTCGCACGCTCAAGCTGGCGTTTTCCAACAGGGGGGTCCCGCCGAAAGTCAGATCAATGTTTTCAAGGCTCAACAGCTCAGTGGACATCGGCTGGGTGGGCTCGCGAAGCGGGTGAATGGGTCGTGGACTTTAGGATCGCGCCGGCACTTGGGTTACCCTCATATAGGACTGGCGGATGCCTTCCGTCACGTGATCGATGGTAAAGCCCGCCAGCACACGCTGACGCGCTGATCGACCCATCTCCAAGCGTAAGCTCGGGTCGCCGGCCATTTCCGTCAAAGCGGTCGCGAGAGCTTCTGGGTCGGCCGGTGGCACGATCAAACCGTCCTGACGATCGCGCACAAAATGGCGGCATCCGGGCACGTCGGTGACGATCACAGGTCTTGCACAGGCAGCAGCTTCAAGCACTGAGCGTGGCAGCCCCTCACGTGTAATCGCCGGCAGCACGGCAATATCACAGCGGGCCCAGACATCGCGGACGTCGGAGACGTGACCGTGCCAGGTGACGCCGCCTTGCGCGGCCCATCGCTCGATCTGTTTGGCCGGCACAGCTTCTGGGTTGTCTTGATCCGTGCTGCCGTAGAGCGCAACAGCCAGGCCGACGCCACGGGTGGCCATGCGACGTTGGGCTTCGACAAGGAACGCGACGCCTTTCGAGCGGATCATCCGACCGACGAAGGCGGCGACCGGTGGCGCATTGTTTGGCGGTGGCAGTGCCGGAAACGTTTTCGGATCCACGCCAGCACCACCGAGAATGGTGAGACGCTCCGTCACAACGACGCCACCGTCGCGCAGAAATTGGACGTCTTCGGGGTTCTCGGCGAGCAGCCAGTTGCGCGGGTCCTTCAAAACGTCGGCCAGCACTTTGAGCCCAATTGGCCGCAACAAACGCGCCGCGTTTGAATTGGAGATGCCCAGGAATCCGAGACCTGTGAGGTGCAAAATGACGTGTTGAGGGACCGGCGCCAGCCTGATCGCCAGCCCCGTCACGATCAGAGTCTGCATGGCGATGGCGTGCACGACATCGGGTTGCTCCTGGCCAATCAGGCGCGCCAATCGGCGAATGACGGCGGCTTGGGCGAGCGGTTGCAGTGATGATCGACGGAAATCGAACTCAACCGGGCGACAGCCCAGGGCGGCAATTTCGGGCATGCGACCGGACGATCTCGTGGCGACCACGACCTCGTCGGCCAGGTTGGCCAAGGTTCGAAGGAGCGGCTGGAAATGCGACAGGGCAAACCAGTCTTCGGTGATGCACACCAGAACCTTTTGTAAGATCTTGGACACAGTTGTTTTTCTGAGCTTGGATTAATCAAAACGGTGTGCAAAAAACTGGCGCCTGCTCCGCCCGATCGTGGCCGATCGCTGGTTGACCATTTGCGGTCCGAAGCTGCCACATTTGCATTACGGCTAGCCGTGGAGAAATTGAGGCGGATTGCCACGGCATTTCCGATGAAACTGGGTCTATTGGCGAATTCGTTTCAAAAGGTGAAATTTAGGGGCTGGTCGGTCACAGTGATTGCGCCGGGCCAAAAATAACAGGGCCGCAACATGATTGCCGGTTCGTTGGGAACCACGATGGCGGTCTCAGCTTCACACGTTGGCATCAACGACAATTCGGGCGCGCACCTTCTGCCATCGATCAAGACCTTGCTGACTCCAATGATAAAGTGCTGCAGGGCCGGTTCATTGAAAAACAACCGGGGAAACGGCGCGCCGGCCTGCCCGAATATATGCAAGGTGCGGGGCAGGCTCAGATCGAAGGCCAGACACCTGGTGGCTCACCGATCTGAGGCGCCAGCCTTGATCGAATAGCGCCTCCACCGTTCATTCCAGCGGCTTTTTTGTTGGCGGGCGTTGGCTTTATGCGTTTTAGCGTCGGTTGCTACCATCTCGCCCCCCGCCCGCAAATTCGCGCCATTGGGTGGCCCCGGCGGGGGAGCAGGCCGGCACGACAGTTTCGCCCAAGGCGGGAATGATCTAGCGCCGCTTCGGTTGGTTCCTGAGGTTGCCAGGTCCGCTCACGATTTTGAGGGCGCAGACGACCTTGCTCTAAAACCAGGCCAGTTATCCGTTTCGCGCTTGGTGGCGGGTTCGCTGGTTCGCCACATTGCGCGCTGGGTAGGTGCGGCGGGAGACAATGTCCGGGGGCTCGTCGGCAACCGGCCGAACCATGTCTGATCTTGGTTTGTTCTCAAGCGACGACGCAGAAATAAGCATATTCGAGGATTGGCTTTGGATTTGAAATAGACTTTGTTCGCAGCGAAAAAAAAGGCGCCCCGGTTGGGGCGCGTTTTCGACTCCTGGCTTAACGCCGTTCATAAGTCTCGGGCTTGTTGGCCAACTGGCTGTTGTCAATTCTGACCCGCTATAGGCCATCATTGACGGTTCCCGTCGTCTGGGTGGAGGATCGATTTTATCCTCACCGATGCCGAAATCGCATCTCAGCTTTGTCGGCAACGATCAAGTTCGATCAATTCGCCGATTAAACTGCGAAGTTCTCCATTTTTTGGCCCTTTTTCAGAGCCTCGACCATCCATGTGGGCTTACGACCACGGCCGGCCCAGGTCTGTGCCGGGTTCTTCGGATTTCTATATTTGACGGCGGCCGAGCCAGCTTTCTTCCCGCTCGTGCGCTTGCCGCTTAGGAGTTCATTGATCTCGAAGCCCGATGCGGAAGCCATCTCCACCATCTTACGCTTCAGCTCGGAGAGCTCCTGGTTGCGACGGCGGTCAATGGCGGCGGCCACATCGCGCTGAAGATCCAACAGATCCTTATGGGACATTCTATCGAGATTCACCTTGGTCATCTAGTTCTCCTTTCAAGTTTTCAAGCCAGATCGCGCACAAAACAATATGCAAGAGTCACAATTATCCAAATAAACCCTGCGTAATGGTAAAAGTTCTCAGCAAACGTAATTTCACCCAGTCCATTGAACATTGATTTTGATTTGATTATCACGGCTCGTGGCTGCCGGGCGGCCGCTCGGCCGTGGTGCACGCAGCGCAATCCCCCAAAACAGGGTTCTTGCTGACAATCAATTGCCGCTTTGGCTTGGGCAGTGCGGTTGACGCTGCAATCGCGACTACATTCCCTACCATTTTGGTCATTGGCCGCTGTGCGTTTTCAGGAAACCGCCTTTCCGCCGGTGTTTGGTTTAGGTCTAGTTTGGGCCAGGCAAGCTCGTGGTATTAATGGCTATGGGCTCCAAACGCAAGCTGTAAATGGTCCATCACACCAAAAATAGCAAGTCCTTTTCGCTAAGTGATCAGCCGATAAGGTTCCATTCCTTTGTCAAAAAGCCGCTTCAGCTCCCGCATCTGTGTTTGCGGGTCGGCCTATAGTTTTATGTGCGGCAGCCCGATTGGTTTTTGAACGATACTCAGAAAATACTCCTGTTCGTTTCGTAGAGGTGGGCTGGTTTAGGTGCGCACCCGCAGTGGTAAGAAACGATGCGATGTTTGGCCTCAATCGAGCACGATTGGTGGCAGCTTAACGCTTCAATTAATCGGGTTGTGCTTCGCTCAGCTGTTGCGATCAAGAGAGGCGAGCGTGCAGTGGCTTTGATTGAAACAAGGAGCCAGGACTGCTGGTCTAAACTTCTGATTTTGAGCAAGATTCAGGGCAGGTGCTATTCTCGAGGCCGATTAATCGCGAACAATCCGACGGCAATCGGAAAGCCAGACTAAATGCGCCTGATTGCCAGATTTCGCCAACTGGTTGAATGCATAAGACTCACAATTTGAGATACTTCAACGCTTGCGAAATCGAGGGTGAGGTGGAGCCGAATTGAGCTGCGTCGGAGGATCCCGGAACAACGAAATTGGCGCCGGGGAAGTGGAATGTGGTTGCCAACCAAGATTTGCTGCTATCAGTAGCCAATGGATTAGTTTGGCAGCGTGGAATGTGCGGCAAAGAGGTTATCGATGGCGAGCGCGGAACGTTTTCTGCTTGCTGGTGTTATGGGCTGGCCGGTGATGCACTCCAGATCGCCGATGCTGCATAATGCCTGGTTTGAAGCCCACAAGTTGGCCGGCGCTTATATCCCTTTGGCCATCGCGCCGGACAGATTGGGCGCCGCTTTGCGCGCGCTGGAACCGCTGGGCTTTGCTGGCTGCAATCTGACGATACCGCACAAGGAGGCCGCGCTGCAGCTCGTGGATGAGGTCGCACCGACTGCCGAACGGATGGGGGCAATCAGCTGTGTGAGTGTACGAGCCGACGGTACGCTGTTGGGCACCAATAATGATGGTTACGGATACATCCATGGGTTGCTGGAGGCCTGCCCGGACTGGTCGGCGAGTGCCGGCCCGGTGGTGGTGATCGGTGCGGGAGGCGGCGCTCGGGCGGTGGTGATGAGCATGGCCGAGCGGGGGGTTTCGCAAATTAGGCTGATCAATCGAACGCTGGCCCGCGCCGAGGCGCTCGAACGGGACTTTGGCGCTCCCGTCAAGGTGGTCAAGTGGGCGGCGCGGCACGATGCGCTAGAGGACGCGGCCCTGCTGGTGAACACCACCAGTCAGGGTATGGTCGGAATGGCGCCGCTCGATCTGCGTTTGGACAATTTGCCGGCACGGGCGATCGTTTCAGACATCGTCTACATTCCCCGCGAAACGCCGCTGTTGGCTGCTGCGCGGGCGCGCGGCAATCGAACGGTCAATGGTTTGGGAATGTTGCTGCATCAGGCGCGTCCGGCTTGGCAGTCTTGGTTCGGCATATCGCCCGAGGTGACGACCGAGCTGCGACGGCGGATCGAGGCAACGCTTTGAGGCGCGCAGCCGCCAAATCAGAAGCTTGGCAAGGCGATCGCCGATCGCCTTCAGGCCTGCCGTGATCGCTGCGTCGGCCGATCGCGATGGGCGAGCATGGGATCGATCGCGCCCGCCACAACAACTTTCATTTATTGTCTGGCCGTTATTCGGGATGAGCCGACATCGCTGCCATGCCGCGCTCCAAATCTGCAATCAGATCTGTCGGGTCTTCTAATCCGACGTGCAGGCGGATCAAAGTGCCACCTGACCAGCCGGCGACGCCTTGCGGATAGATCAGTGCCAAACTCTCATACCCGCCCCAGGAGGCGCCAATGCCAAAGAGCTGCAGCGCATCGACAAAAGCGGCGGCGTGCTCGATCGTATACTGAGGCTGCAGTTCGATGGAGAATAGGCTGACCGCGCCGCGGAAGTCCCGCTTCCACAGTTCGTGTCCGGGATCGGATGGCAACGCCGGGTGCAGCACGCGCTTGACTTGTGGCTGAACGCCGAGCCAGTCAATCACGTCTTTGGCATGCCCCCAGGATTGGGCGATGCGGGCGGAGACCGTACGTAGGCCCCGCAGCGCGTTGTAGGCATCGTCCGGGCTCACGGTTTGGCCAAGCGTATAGCTGTCCCGCCAAAGCTGATCGGCAATCCGATCGTTACCGGTGACGGACCCCATCGTCACATCGGAATGGCCCGCGATATATTTTGTCAGTGCGATCACGGAGATGTCGGCGCCCAAGTGGAGCGGGCAATAAAGACCGCCGGCGCCCCACGTATTGTCGACGGCGACGAGGGCCTGCGAGCCCCGAGTGGCGGCCACCAATTGGGGCAAGTCTTGCACGTCGAACACGATCGAGCCGGGGTTGTCGAGGTAAACCAGCCGGGTTTGCGGCCGCAGGCGTCGTGCGACCTCCTGCGGTCCTGCCGCCCCGGCGGGGAAGTACTCGCATGCGATGCCGCGCGGTGTCATGAACTCGTCGGCCAAGTGGCGGGCGGGGCCGTAGATGGTTTCCGCCAACAGCATGTGATCGCCGGGCTTCAAGGTGCTCAAAAACAGGTGGGCGATGGCAGCAAGACCGGTCGGAAACAGTTGCGTGCGATGGCCGCCCTCAATTTCGGTGAGGGCGTCCTCCAGGGCGAACGTGGTCGGTGTGCCACGAGCGCCGTATGTGAACAGCCGCTCACCGGCGAGCCGGCGACGGATCAAGTCGTTGCGGTGTTGCATGTTGCGGTAGAGCACGGTCGAGGCACGCACCAACGGGGGATTGACACTTTGGGCATCACCGCCGGTTGGCGTTCGTGCTACATGCACCAGTCGGGTCTTGTTGCGCTCTACCATGTCGTCGTGCAGCTCCCCTTGCTCGTCCTTCAATCTCTCAGCATGCTAGCCGATGCGTTAGGCCTGCGTCTTATGCCGTCGCACCGGTGTGGCCAACGCGCACGGTCGGTGCGTAAAGCCCCTCAAAGCGCTCTCGCCTGAGCACCGCTCAGATCGGTTCGTCTCCGGTGGGTCAGCCTACACCAAAGGATCCAGGAACACGTCATGACACTACCGCTTGCCAACTTCCGCGTGCTCGACCTATCGCGCGTCCTTGCCGGGCCATTGGCCACGCAAACGCTGGCCGACTTAGGCGCGGAGGTGATCAAGGTGGAGCCGCCGGGTCGTGGCGACGATACGCGCGCGTGGGGGCCCCCGTTCGCAGTCCCAGCCAAAGACGGAGTGCCGGGCATCTCGGCCTATTTCATGTCGGTAAACCGGGGGAAGCGGTCGGTCACCATCGATTTCACCCAGCCGGATGGGCAGCGTTTGATGGGCGCCTTGGCGGCGCGCGCGGATGTCATGATCGAAAACTTCAAGGTCGGAGGACTGGCAAAATACGGGCTCGACTACGGCTCGATCAAGGCGATCAACCCGCGCATCATCTATTGCTCGATCACCGGCTTCGGGCAAACCGGCCCTTATGCCAATCGCGCCGGATATGACTTCGTTGCGCAGGGCATGGGCGGATTGATGAGCGTCACGGGGCAGCCGGAGGAGACGCCGGGCGGGGAGCCGATGAAGGTTGGTGTTGCGATTTCAGATGAGTTGGCCGGATTGAATGCGCTCGCCGGCATCCTGGCAGCATTGGTGCGGCGGGAGCGAACAGGTGAAGGCGCGCGGATCGACGTCGCACTCCTCGACGCCACCATCGCCGGGCTGATCAACCAGGCCTCAAGCTATCTTGTCACCGGCCAATCGCCACAACGTATGGGCAATGCCCACCCCACCATCGTGCCTTACGAAGCCTTTCCCACCGCCGACGGTCACGTCGTTCTGGCCATTGGAAACGATGGCCAGTTTGCCCGGTTTTGTGAGGCGGTCGGGCTCGAGGCGCTGCTTGATGACCAAAGATTTACGACCAACCCGATGCGTATTGCCAATCGTCCGGCGTTGTGCGCCATCATTACCGAGCGACTGGCGACCCAGAGCAGCTCCCATTGGGTTGAGCTGCTTGAATCCAGAGCGGTACCCTGCGGTCCGATCAACCGCCTGGACCAGGTGTTCGCCGATCCCCAGGTAACGGCGCGCGCCATGCATCGCGTACTGGACCAAGGCCGCGCCGCGCCGCTGCCGACCGTGGCAAATCCGATACGATTGGCTGGCCAGGACACGACAGCGGCGAAGGCGCCGCCCATGCTCGGCGAGGATACCTATGACGTGCTCAGCAATGTGCTCGGACTGGACGGCGAGGAGATCGAGCGACTGAAGGCGGCCGGCACCATTTAGAGCGACCTGGTTTTCATCGGCATCGCAACGATCCCGACGAAAAGCAGAAAAGTTGCTGACCACTCGAAGGGCGATCCTGCTTGTGCCTAAAATCGCAATCGGCTTTGCGGCTCCCATTTAAGGCACGATAATCTCGATCATGTCCGCCTATAGCGGATTAGCCGTGCTCGCACGCTCCTCCTGCCGGCCACTGACACACGGGTGCCATTGGGGCGGGCGGGCAGCGGGATGCTTCCAGCTCACGCTGAACCGCTCAAAATGCAGCCTGCACGATTGGTCCGTCCGTGTCGCGCCTGCCGATCCATCGATCAGCGCCCCGCGTTTAGATCATCGCGCCTTAAATCGGAACCGCAACGCCGATTCCAATTGCGCCGGTTCCGATTTAAGGCGCAAAGATGATCGCTGTTAAAGTGGAGAGCAACTTTCTGCCTTTAGTCGGGATCGTTCCGATTCCGACTAAAGGCAGGTTGCTCTAGCCGCAGCGAAGCCATCTCGTCACCCTTATTCCAACCCGCCAGCGTATCACCAGGCCAGTTCGAACGAATAGCTGAGGCCCAAGCCAAACGTGTATTGGTCGGCCGACCCCTTATTGGACAAAACAATCGGGCTATCGCCCGCATCACCTGCCAACCGCTCGTATTCCACCGACGCATGGGTGGTCCATTGTTCGGTCAGCTTGAGTCGGCCGTAAACGCCGGCGCCATAGGCCCTGACACCGCCACCGGCTTTGTAGACTGGCAGGCCGGTCACCGACGACTCGAACGGACTGATTGAGAAGTAGTCGTCCATGTACGCGTTGGAGGCGAGCGATAACCGGGGGCCGAATGCCACTGTAAAGGCGGGAGCCGCCTGCCATACAAGGTTGGCCGTCAGGTCGGAGATCCAACCGCTGGCCCCGCTCACGCTACGTCGCAGCTCGGCTCGGGTGCGCAGCCATGGCACCGGCCAGTACTCGACAAAGCCGCCAACTTCAAAGCTGGTGTTGCTGTCTCCAAGCCGGAACGGGCCACCTCTGCGCGGGTTGATCTCGCGAATAAAATTGATCGCTGCGGCTGGGCCGATTCTGAAATTGTCGGTCGTAAAGAGCGGTAAGCCGAAGCTGTCATTGGGCATCGACAACCACTCGCGGGCGCCTTTCCTGCGCCACCTGACGATCGGTTTCCCGCTGATCAGAAGGTCGCTTGACCCATCGAACTTCGGTCTCGCCATCACCCACCCACCAAGCGTGACGACATAGATGGTTCGGCCATCCACCGGCTCGAAATGTTGCGCGTGGGCCTGGCTCCCAACTGAAAACGTCACCAAGGCCAGCGCGACGAGTGCCATCATCCGCCGCTGCGAACGCGCCAAAACCACCTGACGTCGATTGGCCATGACTTGTTGCCCCGCCTGTCCCCGCCTCTTGCTCAACCCGGTGTGTCAACCCGGTGTGTCAACCCGGTGGTAGGCCCGTGCTGAAGCTGGTGCGTCGAGCCCAACGGCCAGCTTCGACTCACTTCGGAGATCAAGCCCCTCGCTGTCAAGCCGATTGGCGCCATCCAAGTGCCTCCGCCGACCGAACTGCCCGGTGGTGTCGCCGATTGGCCACCAGCGTTCAGTGTAGGTGATCAACGTAGCATTATGCCCGATGGACCATGACCAAATCCTACCCTGGCACAAGTCGAGGACGATCCGGATCAACCTGTGTCTTGAAGGCAACAGGCGGTGGCGGAGCCTTGGGTCTGATCGTGGCTCCCGGCGTGCAGGTGGCCACGCCCATGCTGCCCATCGGGCGCCGATCCAAGTTGATGCTTCCGACCGGCGGGCTCTGCTGTTGGCGCCAACGGCGTTGCTGTCCGGTGATCACAAGGATGTGTTGAAGCGGTGTGGGCTGGGCGCTGGATTGTGTTGCGGGCAGGCAAGATAACGGATCGGCTGGCGGTCGGTTCATTGGCAGAGGTTGACATGCGTCTTACACGCGCGATGGGTTGGCTCGCGGCACTGGCCTGTGGTGGTGCCGCCATGATGATCGGGAACGGGCCGCTGACACACCAGCAGTCCGGGCTGGCAAAAGCGTACGCCGGAACGGCGGTTGTCGGCGGGCGCCGGATGTCGTGCCGGCCGGCCCGGGTGGTGCTATCCCGTTCCACACCGCACGTGGGAGCAGCGCGCCGCGGCGTGATCACCCTCAATCCGCGCCTGCTGAACCGGCTGCCCAGCGTCACCCGCCGGATCATCTTTCTGCATGAATGCGCACATCAATACGTGGGTGCCAATGAAACGGCAGCTGACTGTTGGGCGGTTCGGGTTGGCGTTCGTCAGGGGTGGCTTAGTGAGCGCGGGGTCAGGCAGGTGTGCCGGGCCTTTGCCGGGTCGCGCGGCACGGGTGCGCACCTGCCCGGCCCGGCCCGCTGCCGCGCCATGTTATCGTGCTACCGCAACGCCAAGGGGCGCCGCTCGCGCGCGCGCCGGGCCAGTCGATAGGCGGGATCACAGTCGATAGGCGGCATCACAAGCGGCTTGCAAGGCGCTTCCGGCTTGAGCGGAATTGACCTAAATCATCGCGCCTTAAATCGGAACCGCAACGCCGATTCCAATTGCGCCGGTTCCGATTTAAGGCGCAAAGATGATCGCTGTTAAAGTGTAGAGCAACTTTCTGCCTTTAATCGGGATCGTTCCGATTCCGATTAAAGCCAGGTTGCTCTAGGCGTTGAGCACCCGCACGGGTTTGCCAGCCAGCCACGCCTCGATATTCTCCACAATCTCGCGGTAGTAGGTCCGGTAGTTTTCGCGCGTGACATACCCGACGTGCGGGGTGACGATCACCTTCGGGTTGGACCGGAACACGTGATCGGGGGGCAGCGGTTCAGTTTCGAACACGTCGAGCGCCGCGCCGGCGATGCGATCGTTTTCAATGGCTGAAATCAGCGCGTTCTCGTCAACCAAGGCGCCACGCGAGGTATTGATCAGATAGGCGGTTGGCTTCATGCGCGCGATGTCCTCGGCGCCGACGATCCCGCGGGAGCGTTCGGACAGCTTGTAATGGATCGTGACAAAGTCCGCTGTCTTGAACAATTCGACCTTGCTGACCGGTGTGGCGTTACCAGCGCGCGCCTTCTCGTCGGTGATGTTTTGGCTCCAAGCGATCGGGATCATGCCGAACGCCTTGGCTAATCCGGCCACCTGAGCGCCCAGATTGCCCAATCCGACGATGCCGAGCGTCTTACCGCGCACATCCTCGCCCAGCCCGAGCTGCCAACCGCCGGCCTGCACACTATTGTGTTGGGCGACGATCCGGCGCGCCAAGGCCAGCAACAGGCCGAACGTCAATTCGGCAGTGGCAAACCGTGAGGATGCGGTGTGGCACACGGTGATGCGGTGGTCGCTCGCCGCCGCCATGTCGAGGCTCGCGTGGGCGCCGCCGGTCGTCACGATCAGGCGCAGCTTTGGAAGCCGCTCGATGAGCGAGCGCATCACGGGGGTGCGCTCGCGCATGATGCAGAGGATCTCGACATCGGCCAACTGCTCGGCCAATGCGGCTTCGTCGGCAATGTGCTCGCTGAAGGCCTTGATTTCATGCTTCTCCTTCAGGCGCGACCAATCGCCCATCTGCAGAGCCACGCTCTGATAGTCGTCGAGTAAGGCAATGCGCATGGAAGGTCCTTTTTGCTGCAAGGGATGGCCTTGATCAGGGGGCGGAGCGTGGTTCGGCTCGAAGGCCGGCGCGGCGGCAGGCGCAAGATGGTGTCGCAGATCGGCCGACGCACGTGGTTGCGTCCAACCTTGACGCGGCGCGCCAACCAATGGCGCAGGACAGCTGACTAACCCCAACTTTCGATCACCGCCATCACGCGCTCATTGAGCGGGCGACCCGGTGTCGCGAAATGATCAAGCACATTGAAATGATGAGCGTCATCGGCGCGGATCAACGAAACGACTCGGCCGCAATCGCGCCAGGCTTGATCCAGCTCCGTCGTGTTGCGGACGAATTCCTCAGCCTCGCGTGCGCCGACGGTCAGCGTGATCGCGATACCCGGGCGCGGACACAAGCGGAGCGGAGAAAACGCGTCCACGGTGGGCTGGTCAAGTCTTATCTCGTCATTGACCTTGACCAGCTGCAAAGGTTCCAAGTCATAAAGCCCGCTCACGCAAGTGATGCTTTTCAGCAGTTCAGGTGCTGCCTCAGACGTGGCGATGTCGGCGGTGGCCATCATTGCTGTGAGATGGGCGCCGGCCGAATGACCGGCCAGGTGCATGCGGTCGGCGTCAAAACCGAATCTGCCGGCATTATCGCGCAGAAAACGCAGCGCTAGTTGCACTGAGGCGACAATGTCACCGATCCGCACCTGTGGACATAATGGATAACCGATGGTGGCGAAATTGATGTCGCGGTCCGTGAAGGCTGACGCCATCCATGCAAATTCATCCTTGTGCCGCTGTTTCCAGTAGCCGCCGTGGATAAAAATCATCAGCGGCCGGTCGCTGTTTTCGACAAAAAACAAATCGATCTTTTGCCGTGGGTGCGGGCCGTAGCTGATGTCGAGAGCGGCGGCGGCAGATGCGCGCATGGCCTGGGCCAGCGGGATGACCCGGGACTCCCAGGCTTCGCGTTCATGATGGAGTTCAGGTGAGCGCGCCCGGCTGTCATACTGTAGCTCGAGCGCGGCTTGGGTGTAGTGTCTGAAAACAGTTTTGTCCGACGCATTCATGCTCGACGCTCGTGTGCCCGGCACCATGCTGGTGAGGGAACTGTTGGTTGCTGAGGGAACGGTGGTGGGGGCGGCTGCCTAGCGCGTAGCATGGGCACCATGTCGCAGTCACGGGAGAAGGCGCATTGGGTCCTCAACGCTGAGAGCATAGGCCGGGATCGCCGGGCGTACCAGATCTCCTAGCGGCTAGTGTGTGAATTTTAACGACCATGCGAGAGCTTGGCCGTCAATGGCACAGGCAACCTGAGATGAGAGGATGACTTGATCACTCGTGTCGGCCTCCCTATCATTCGGGGCGTTCTTAGAGGGACCATGACGCGATGCCACAAGCCTATGCGGGGGCTCCGACGCGATGACGGAGCAGCAAAAGAACTTTCCTGAATTCTATGTGACCGCGCCGCAGACCTGTCCCTATCTGGCGGGCCGTTACGAGCGTAAGCTGTTCACCCACCTGACCCACGACAAGTCGCCTGCGTTGGTGGACAATCTGTTGCGTGGCGGATTTCGGCGCAGCCAAAACGTCGCCTACATGCCCTACTGTGAAGGCTGTCAGGCGTGCATCTCCGTGCGGGTTCTGGTCGATGAATTTGAGTGCTCGCGCTCGTTCCGTCGAAATATAGATGCCAATGCCGATCTCATCGCCCGCCGCGTCGCACCGCGCCCGACATCGGAGCAGTACTCGTTATTTCGTGACTATATCGATCGGCGTCACGCCGACGGCGGTATGGCCGATATGACCGTGCTCGATTATGCGATGATGATCGAGGACAGCATCGTCGATACTTTCTTGAGCGAGTACCGCCTCAAGCCCCGTGACGCGTTGGACGGCTTGGGCGGCTCGGATGGTCAGGACGGGCCGCTGATGGCAGTGGCGTTGACCGACCAGCTGTCGGACGGGCTGTCAATGGTCTATAGCTTTTATGATTCAGAGGCCGTCTCGCGGGGCCTCGGCACTTATATGATCCTTGACCACATCGCCTATGCGCGGCAGTTGGGTCTGCCTTACTTGTATCTCGGCTATTGGATCGATGGCTCGCGAAAAATGAATTATAAAGTTCGGTTTAGGCCGCAAGAACGGCTTGGCATAAACGGGTGGGAACGAATTTGATTGCAAAACTCTGGGCGGTAACGTCATCGGCCAGGGCGTTTCGGAGTTAGCTGGAATCGTCCGGCTGCTCCAGCCATTCGACCCCACGCCACGACGTTATGGGTGGCCGGGCCGGAGCGGGCCGGCAAGGTGCTTCCGATCAAGGCGGAATTGATCCAGTCAAAGCTTTGCCTCGATTTCAAGTTAGCACCGGCTTGAGCGGCCTATGCCAGTTCGCTGACCGCTTATGGCCGCTTCGGCGCCATCAACTGAGCAAAATCGACTGTCGGGCCGGCCCGTGCGACGGGCCGGTCAGCGGTATCGTGCCGAAAGTCAAAAGCGGTAGGGGGCAACAATGAGGTTCGGGGTATCTACCATGAGTGTGTTGCGCGTGAAGCGTTTTGGCGCGGCGGCCGGTTTGGCGCTGACGACAATGATGAATGGTCCCTTGGCGCCGACGGCGGGTGCTGCTGATCTGGGCGCACCGCTGCCGCCGCCGCAGTTTTATGAGCCGGGTTTGCCGAGCCCATTGATTTGGTCCGGCTTCTATCTTGGCCTGCAAGCCGGCTATGGATGGGGGCAAACCAAGGCCGTCACGCGCTTTCCGGTGGGTCCTGTTGAAGAGCGCTTTTCTTACAGCACAAGCGGCTTTGTCGGCGGCGGACATGCAGGGTTCAACTGGCAATCCGGCAATCTGGTGTTTGGGCTGGAATCGGATATCGAAGGCAGCGGTATCGAGGGCTCCGGTCATGGTAACTTGGGTGGTCGGCATAAGCTGCGTACCGACTGGCTTGGCTCATTCCGCGGTCGCTTGGGTTTTGCGCAAGACAATGTGCTTTTTTATGCGACGGGCGGTTTTGCTTACGGCGGCGTGTCCGTGACCAGGACGATCGCGGGCGTGAACTACAAGGCGTCGGACAATTGGCGCACCGGCTGGACTGCGGGAGGCGGGGTCGAGTACGCGTTCACGCCGACGGCGACGGTGCGTTTGGAATACCGATACACCGATCTGGGCCAAACCAATTTCAATAATTCTACGGTGTTTTTCGCGGATCGCAGCGACATAACATCCAATGCCGTTCGCGGTGGCGTCAGTTTCCGCTTCTAGAGCAACCTGCTTTTAATCGGAATCGGAACGATCCCGATTAAAGGCAGAAAGTTGCTCTACACTTTAAGAGCGATCATCTTTGCGCCTTAAATCGGAACCGGCGCAATTGGAATCGGCGTTGCGGTTCCGATTTAAGGCAGAAAGTTGCTCTACGCTTTAAGAGCGATCATGTTTGTGCCTGATGCGGATCAGCTGGCCTGCTGGCACGACATCCGTCCACACAATGGCACGATGTGATAGGTGGCCGGGTGGGGAGCGTGACGGTGCCGGCTGTCGCTGAAATTTTCTCGATCAACTAACGCTCATCCATATGAGAGACCATCTCAATGGGTTGAGTTGGGTCGCCTTGGCGGTTCCAACTGAAGCCACGATGCCCCCGGTGTTGGTCGCGGCGTTCAAGCCAGCGCGTCGCGCAAAAAAGGGATCAGCGGCAGGTCGGCAGGCGGCATCGGATAATCACGCAATCTGTTGGCGCGCACCCATTTCAGCGCCTGGCCTTCGCGTGGGCTGATCACGCCATCCCAGGAGTTGCACAAATAGAGCGGCATCAGCAGGTGGAACGTATCATAGCTGTGGCTGGCGAAGGTTAACGGGGCCAGACACGACAGGCACACGTCGATGCCGAGCTCTTCCATCAATTCGCGCACAAGCGCCTGCTCTGGCGTTTCGCCCGCGCCCACCTTTCCGCCTGGAAACTCCCAAAGCCCGGCCATCGACTTGCCGGGTGGGCGCTGAGCGATCAAGACGCGGCGGTCGGCATCGGTCAGCGCGACGGCAGCAACAAGCAGCAGGGGCTTGGACATTGCTGGGCTCAGCGCAGCTTCAAGGTGGTCAGTGCCACCAGGGCCAACAACACCGAGACAATCCAAAAGCGGACCACAACCGTCGCCTCCTCCCAACCCTTTTGCTCGAAATGGTGGTGAAGCGGTGCCATTCGAAACACCCGCTTGCCGGTCAATCGGTATGAGGCGACCTGGATGATGACCGAGAGCGCCTCGAGCACGAACAGGCCGCCGGCGATGGCCAATTGCACCTCATGCTTGGAGGCAATCGCAATCGCACCGAGCGCACCACCCAGCGCCAGCGATCCGGTGTCACCCATGAAGATCATGGCGGGCGGGGCGTTGAACCACAAAAAGCCCAAACCGGCTCCGATCAGCGCGCCGCAAATGATCGTCAATTCGCCGGTGCCGGGAACATAATGGAGCTGCAGGTATCTCGTGAAATCGACGCGGCCGGTCACATAGGCAAAAATGCCAAAGGTGGCGGCGACGATCATGACCGGGACGATCGCGAGCCCATCAAGGCCGTCCGTCAAATTCACCGCATTGCCAGACCCCGCGATCACAACAATTCCAAATAAAACGAAGAATGGACCCAGGGCGATCAGCACGTCCTTAAAGAAGGGAACCGCCACCGTGTCCGACAGAGCCGATGGCGCCAGTTGCATAAAGACGAAGGTGGCGAGGGCAGCGACGGCGATCTCCAACAAAAGCCGCACTTTGCCGGAAAATCCAGCAGCGGAGCGTTTGGAGACCTTAAGAAAGTCGTCATAAAAACCGATGGCGCCGTAGGCCAGCATCACGCCTAAGACCAGCCAAACGTAGGCGCTATGAAGATTTGCCCACATCAGCGTCGCGACAAGCACGCTGGACAGGATCATCAGCCCGCCCATGGTCGGAGTTCCGCGCTTGGTCAGGTGGCTCTGCGGTCCATCCTCGCGGATCGGTTGGCCCTTTCCCTGCCGGACACGCAACACGTCGATCATCATCGGGCCGAAAATAAATACCAGCAAAAGTGCGGTCACCGTGGCGCCAACGGCGCGCAAGCTGATGTAGCGAAAAACGTTGAGCGGGCCGATCTGATCGGAGAATTGAATCAGCTCGTAGAACATATGCCGTGTCTCCGCGATCCGCAGTTGCTGCCGGATCAGTTATTGCGATCATTGGCGTGGGTCGGTCGCGCAAACCTGTCGCGTAACGCCTGTACCAATGGTCCCATGCGAGATCCCAATGAGCCTTTGACCATCACCGCGTCGCCCGGTTGGACATCGGCCAAAATGCTGGCCTCGAGATCCGAAGAGGTTTCAGCCCAATCGCCGCGTCGGCTTTTCGCCAACCGATCGAACAGCTGGCGCATGTGCGGGCCGGCGGCGAAAACGCGATCGACGCCGGCATCCTCGATGGCGTCCAGCAGCGACACGTGTAGCGCGTCGGCGGCCTCGCCCAGCTCCAACATGTCACCCATGATCGCAATGCGCCGGGGGAAGTCGGAGCGCGGTGTCAACGCCAATGTCGACAGTGCCGAGCGCATGGAGGCCGGATTGGCGTTATAGGCCTCATCGATCAGTAACACGGAGCCGTCGGGGCCATTCAGGATTTCGCGCGCGCCGCGGCCAGCAGGCGCCGTGAACCCGGCCAGTGCCGGTACGGCGGCCTCGATGTCGACATTAAGCGCGAACAGGGCGGCGATGACAGCTAACGCGTTGCTGACCAGGTGACGCCCCGGCGCGCCGAGCGTGACGGCAATTGGCTCGCCGTCGAGCGACACGGTGAAGTGCGACCCGTGCGCTGTGAGCTTCAGGGTCCGGGGTCTGACATCGGCGGGCGGTTTCAGGCCAAAGGAGATCACGTCGGCGCCGATCAGCCTGGCCCGATTGGCCAGTTTGCCAAAGTAGGGGCTGTCCTGGTTAAGGATGGCTGCGTATCTGCCCCAGGCGGTTCCAACTTGTCCGTCCGGTGCCGCGATGAGGCCGTCGGGGAAGGCTTCCAGTCCGTCCAGGATTTCCGCCTTGGCGTCAGCGATGGCCTCGACGGATGGGAAATGGCCCAGGTGCACCGGCTCCACGGTTGTGATGATCGCCACATGCGGTCGGGCGAGCTTCGTCAACGGCAGAATCTCGCCGGCATGGTTCATGCCGATCTCAAGCACCGCATAGTGGGTCGACTGCGGCATGCGGGCCAGCGTCAGCGGCACACCCCAATGGTTGTTGAATGACTTTTCCGGCGCATGCGTCGGACCGAGCCGGCCCAGGCACGTGTGCAGCATCTCCTTGGTGCCGGTCTTGCCGACGCTGCCGGTTACGGCCAAAACCCGTGCCGTGGGGTCGAGCCGTGCGCGCGCCGCGCGCGCTAATGCGGTCAGTGCAGCGAGCGGGTCCGCGACCCGCAACAGTGGCCCGTTGGCTAGTTGGCGCGTGTAGTCGTGCGCAACCAGAGCGGCGGCGGCACCAGCGGCAAACGCGGCCGGTACGAATGCGTGACCGTCCCGCTGGTCGCGTAGCGCAACAAACATTGCGCCGGCTTCAAGGCTTCGGCTGTCGATGGAAACGCCGGTGATCGGCGCAGTGGGCTCGCCGTCGACAGTTGCTCCGGTGGCTTCGATCAGATCTTCCCAGGTCCAAAGTTGGTTCGCCATTAATGCTGTTCACCGTTGTCGTTGGGTTGGCGCAAAATGGCACGTAACACGTCGTGGTCGGAGAACGGGATCACTTTATCGCCGATGGTCTGGCCGGTTTCATGTCCCTTGCCGGCGACGACGACCACATCACCAGGGCGTAACGCCGTGACGGCGGATCTGATGGCTTCGGCACGGTCATCGACCTGTCGAACGCGGGCCTGGCCTTGGCCTGCTCCGGCGAGTATTTCGGCACGAATGGCGGCGGGGTCTTCGGTGCGCGGGTTATCGTCGGTGACGATCACCTCATCAGCCTTTTGACTGGCAATGGCCCCCATCACGGCGCGCTTGCCGCGATCCCGGTCCCCGCCACACCCGAACACGCAGATCAGCCGTGAGCGCGCGAACGGCCGTAAGGCGTCGAGCGCAGCCGCTAACGCTTCTGGTTTGTGAGCATAGTCGACCACCGCCAGGGCGCCCCGCGCCTCGCCGACCACATCGAGCCGGCCAGGCACACCGGTCAGCCCTGCCAGAGCGGAAATCACCCGATCCGGCGCCTCGCCGGCGGCGATCGTCAGTCCGGCCGCGGTCAGGGCGTTTTCGACCTGGTAGTCGCCTAGCAGCGGCAGGCGAACAGCATGACGTTGCCCGGCGTGCGCGAGCGTCAAACGTTGGGCAAATCCGTCGCGCTGGGCATCGACGAGCTTAAGATCAGCACCGGTCCGGCCGACAGTGATCAGTTGGTGCCCGCGTCGCTGTGCGGCGGCCACCACCTCGCCCGACCTGGCCCCGTCGGTGTTGACGACGGCGGGCCGACCCGGCTCAAGCAACGTATCAAACAGCCGCAACTTGGCGGCGAGGTAGTCGTCGATCGAGGCATGATAATCGAGATGATCGCGGCCGAGGTTGGTGAATGCCGCAGCGGCAAGCCTGACACCGTCCAAGCGGCGTTGGTCGAGGCCGTGGGAAGAGGCTTCGAAGGCAATGTGGGTGATGCCCTCGTCGGCCAAGTTGGCGAGCGTTGCGGCCAGGGTTACGGGATCGGGCGTGGTCAACGCGCCGTAGCTGGCGCCTTCGGGTTTGACGATGCCGAGCGTTCCCAGCGAAGCAGCGCGGCGTCCGTTGGCCATCAGCAGTTGGCGGGTGAACTCGGCCACCGAGGTCTTGCCGCTGGTCCCGGTCACGGCGAGCGCCGTACGCGGCTGCCGCCGGTAAAGCCGAGCGGCCATCATGGCCAGGGCGCGGCGTGGGTCTTGCGCACGCAGCACGGGGACATCGACAGCTGGTAGGCTGGCATCGGTTCCAGCCAGGATAGCCACCGCGCCGTTGGCCGCAGCGCTGGTGGCAAACTGAGCGCCATCGACGTGGGCGCCGGGGACGGCGGCGAACACCCAGCCTGGCTTGACCTCGCGGCTGTCGGCCGTCAAACCGCACACGTCAACCGCTCCCACGCCGCTTGGTCCGTTGATGTCCGGCCCGAGCAAACGATGGAGACTGATCGCAAAGGAGGCTGGGGCCATAAGCGCTACTCTGGACCGATCTATGAGCAAATACGGGAGCCGAACCAACCAGGACTAATGTGCGGTCGTGGCCTCAGTGCCGACGAGTCGACCGTTCATATGGCGCGGCACGTCGGGCGTCAAACGCCGGCCTGTCACGATGGGCCGGTGCCGTGCGTGGCGTCGATCGGCGCAGATCTGTCTGTATCCGTCGGGATCGTGCTACGCCAAACGGATGACGCGAGTGTGGCCGATCGGCCGGCGTCGGGAAGCCCGCCCGATCAGTCCGACCGGACGGGCTCGCTGTGGTGCGGCCGCGCGGGGTTTACGGCCGCTCCGCGTGACACCGGCGGGTCACCGCGACGCCTTGCGCGAGCGGTGGGCTGCTTGGCCGAGGGGAGGCGTGAAAGCCGACCCGCCCGTGCAGCCGCAACTCTACAGTTCTTTCTATTCACGTAAAGTTCTAATTCTGTTCTATAGACTGCGGTTGAATTCCGCTGTGGATATCTGCTGCCCACTTCAAATATGACAACCGCAAGAACGGGGGCAGCCAACCGTCCATGCGCATCGGCCGGCGCATGAGCGGGCACGGCTCATCCGCCTTGGGCGGACGTGCTCTAGATCATCGCGCCTTAAATCGGAACCGCAACGCCGATTCCAATTGCGCCGGTTCCGATTTAAGACGCAAAGATGATCGTTCTTAAAGTGGTGAGCAACTTTCTGCCTTTGATCGGGATCGTTCCGGTTCCGATTTAAGGCAGGTTGCTCTTGCGGCGATCCCAGCCGATGCCGATCGTGCTCGACGGGTTCGCCCACGCCGGCGGCAGCTTGAAACCACCCCGTAGCGGTTCTATAGCCAGCGGCGATGGTGTCTCAAGCCACAGCGGATCAGCTATGCGCGCATGTGTGATCGTATTTCCCGGTTCGAACTGCGATCGCGACGTTCAGGTCGCGTTACAGGCGGTGACCAGCCGGCCGGTGAGCATGGTCTGGCACCGCGAGACCATGCTGCCGCCGACCGACCTGATCGTGCTGCCGGGTGGGTTTTCCTACGGCGATTATCTGCGTTGCGGCGCGATGGCGGCGCATTCGACGGTGATGGCCGACGTGTTGGTGAAGGCCCGCGCCGGCGTGCCCGTGCTTGGAATATGTAACGGGTTCCAGGTGCTGTGTGAAATCGGCCTGCTTCCAGGCGTGCTGATGCGCAACGCTTCGCTGCGCTTCGTGTGTCGAGACGTGCACCTGAAGGTGGAGCGGAGCGACACCGTGTTTACGTCCGGCTACCGCCAGGGCGAAGTGATCCGAATCCCCGTGGCGCACGGTGATGGCAATTACTTTGCCGACGCGCAAACCCTAGCGCGCCTGGAAGGCGAGGGTCGGATCGCCTTGCGCTATTCAACCAAAGTCGGTGCCATCACGGCGGCGGCCAATCCCAACGGCTCGCAGCTCAGCATCGCCGGCGTGCTCGATGACCGCGCACGCATTCTCGGCATGATGCCGCATCCGGAGCGCTTGACCGAGGCTGCGCTCGGCGGCACCGATGGGCTTAGACTGTTCGAGAGCTTGGCGACGGCGCTCGCCGCGGCGTAGCACCGATGGCCGCCGTCCATGGTTCGGCGGTCGCAGGACTGAGGCTGGAGAAACGCACATGGTCGGGCCAGTCGGTTTCGTCGGTCTTGGCAACATGGGTCGGCCGATGGTGCGCAGCCTCGCCTCGGCGGGCTTTCGGCTGCGGGTGAATGATGTCCGCGCCGATGCAATGCAGGCGCTCGTCGAGCAGGCGCCGGACGCGATCGAGGCGTTTGACGATTTGGTCTACCTCGCGCGGGACACCGAGATCGTGATCACGATGCTGCCGGACGCCGGCGTGGTGCACACGGTCGTGATCGGCACATCGGATCATCCCGGCATCGCGGGCGGGCTAGCCGCGGGCGGACTGATCGTCGACATGAGCTCGTCGGCGCCGCTGGCCACGCAGGCGCTCGGCGCGCAGTTGACCGAGCGTGGCCTCGGTTTGATCGATGCACCCGTGTCGGGTGGCGTAGCGCGGGCAGCGCAGGGATCGCTGACCATCATGGCCGGCGGTGATGCGAACCTCGTGACGCGCGCCGAGCCGATTTTGTCGGCGATGGGCACCGTGCAGCGCACCGGCGGCCTCGGCTCTGGACACGCCACCAAGGCGCTCAACAATTACGTATCGGCCGCGGGGCTGATCGCTGTGTGCGAGGCGTTGATCATTGCCGAGCGCTTCGGGCTTGATCCGCATGTCGTCAACGGTGTGCTCGATCACGCGACCGGCCGCAACAACACAACCTCAAACAAAGTCGAGCCGTTTATTCTCAACCGGGCCTTCAATTCGGGCTTTGCACTCGATCTGATGCGTAAGGATGTTGGTATGGCGCGCGATCTGGCAGCCGGTTTGGGGCTCGATCCGCCTTGGATCGAAGCGTGCTTGCGCTTGGTTCAAGCGGCCAGCGCCGAGCTCCCTCACGATGCCGATCACACCGCGACCTTCGCCTACTTGGAACGGCGTCTAACGGCGGGCGCGTGACTGGTCGTTTGATGGCCGCACAGGTGCGTCGATAGTCGCTCTTCCAGTGTCGAACAGCTTTCTGCTCTTACTCGAGATCGTTCCGATTCCGATTAAGAGCAGGTTGCTCTTGGATGGATGTAACCTATGAGCGATCGATGAGATGAGCGATCATTGGCAGGTCTTCGCACTCAAATTTGCGGAGCGAGACGATCGGGTGCGTGCGGATAGCTTCATTCTGCATGATGATCATGCCGGTCCGCATCCGATCGACTATTATGTTTGGCTGCTCAGATCCGGTCAGCGCTCAATCGTTGTCGATACCGGCTTTTGCCAGGATGAGGCGACGCGACGAGCGCGGCCGACGTTGCGCGATCCCGCCGCCATGATCACCGCGATGGGAGTCTCGGCGGCCACCGTCGACACCGTTATTCTCACGCATTTGCACTATGATCATGCCGGTGGGTTGGCCCGCTTCCCCAATGCGACGCTGCATCTTCAAGCCGCCGAGATGGCTTTCGCCACCGGTCCGTTGATGTGCCATGATCATTTCCGCATGCCATTCACGGCGGAGCACGTGTGTGATGCCGTGCGCGCCCTGTACGCCGGCAGGCTGGCGTTTGCGCAAGGATCCAAAGAGATCGCGCCGGGCGTTGAGGTGCATTTGATCGGTGGCCACAGCCGCGGTCTGCAATCGGTGCGCGTGCGAACGCGGCGGGGATGGGTCGTGCTCGCCTCCGATGCCACGCACTATTACGAGAACTATCGGTGCAAAAAGCCGTTTCCGATCGTCGTGGACGTCGCCGACACGCTGGCCGGTTTCGACACGCTGCGGCGGCTGGCCGACAGCGATGACCATATCATTCCCGGACACGACCCGTTGGTGAGGGCGATTTACCCGCCGCTCACGGCGAATGACGACAGCGTGGTCATGTTGCATGCCGAGCCGGCGCGATCGTAACGGTCGGCGCGCCGGCCCGGGATGGTCAGCGATCAGGCGGCGACGGCGCGAGCCGTGGCGTCGATGTGGGCCGTCAGATCGGACTCAAGACCCAGGCGATCAGCCAACTCAGTCAGAAACTGGTGCTCGCCCGCGCTATCCAAATCAACGGTGAGGCGGGCTGCCGTCAACACCTGAACAGCTTGCTGCTGGGAGGTGACTTCCGCTGCCAACTGTTCCGCCGTCGCTGGTCGTTCAATCTCCTGGCGCAGGAACGCTTCAGCTGACTGATCAAGTCCCGCGTTTTCGAGACCGCCGAGGATTTTTTGCTGCTCGGCCGGATCGATGCGCCCGTCTGCGGCGGCTGCGGCGACCATCGCACGAAGACACAACACGGCCGTTTCGTTGGTGAGGGCTTCGGGCTCGAAGCCGGATCCGGTCGGTGCCGGCTGCTCCAACAGACCGGCGGTGGTCTGGCCGCCGTCGAGCGGCGAACGGCCTTCCGAGTAATTGCGGTAGGCTTGATAGGCGAGGCCACCGATCAGCGCCAACGCACCCAGTTTCGCCGCTCCGGTCGCCAGCGAGCGTCCGGTTTGGGTGCCGAGGATCAGCGCGCCGAGGCCGCCAAGCGCGGCGCCGGTGCCGAGTTGGTTATGTTTGATGAGCTCCTGCAACTGCGCCATCAATTGTTCCGGGGTTTTGCCGGTGAGTTGGCCAAGGATGTCGCGCGTCCGGTCGCTGGCGCCCGTCATCTCATCGAGGCGGCCGGCCCCCTCGCGGACGCCGGTCGTGGCCTGGCCGAACACTTGGCCGAGGGTGTCCAATATGTTGCCGCCAGCTGGGCCGCCAGCGCCGGGCCCTGTGCTGCCTGGTTGGCCCGACGGGTTCAGTTGTCGCTGGAGCTGACCCAAAATGTCGCCAAGGCCGCCGCCGCCGCTGCTGCCGGTCGGCGATTGGCGCACATCATGACCCGGTGGGGTGAGACCTCCACCCGACATCTCTTGGCGTAACGATGCGTCGCTTGAGGGCTGGCCGAGCTGACGCTGCAAATTGCTAAGAATATCTTGAAGGCTGCCACCTGTTGTCGGGTCGTTAGCTGGGCCGGCGCCAGACTGATCTGACCGCTGGTGCCCGCGCATTAAAGCATCGAGCAAAACTTTTGCGTCAAACATGACAGAAAACTCTTCCTATGGTTGCGGGTGGGCCGAACCTTACAAGAAGGCCCGAAGGTCGGCAAACGTGCCCCATCGCTCATCGGCCGCTGCTCGGTGTTGGCGCACCCGGCACACCCGGCGCAGCGATCGCGCGATCGGGCTCATCGGTCGGCCCAACGAAGCGCCCCACCTGTCGCCACAGCACCCGTCCGATGTCGTCCATCAGCACGAACACCGCTGGTACGAACACCAGCGACAGCACGGTCGATGAGATCAGTCCGCCGATCACGGCCACGGCCATCGGCGCGCGGAATTCGCCGCCGGCATCAAGCGCTAATGCGGACGGTAGCATGCCGCCGACCATCGCGATGGTGGTCATCACGATCGGGCGGGCGCGCTTGCGGCCGGCGTCCACGATCGCCTCGCTGCGCGGTAAACCACGGCCGATCTGCTCCAGCGCAAAATCCACCAGCATGATCGCGTTCTTGGTGACGATGCCCATCAACATGAGAATGCCGATGACGACCGGCAGGCTGATCGGCATTTGCGAGATCAGCAAGGCGATGATCGCGCCGCCTATCGACAGCGGCAACGAGAACAGGATGGTGACCGGTTGCAGGAAGCTGGTGAACAACAGGACGAGCACGGAGAACACCAGCATCAGACCGAGCGCCATGGCGATCGCAAAGCTCTCAAAAACCTCGGCCATGATTTCCGCATCACCGAATTGGCGTAGCTCAATACCCTTCGGCAGCGCCTGGGCCGCCGGCAATTCCTCAACCGCCGTGACGGCTTCGCCGAGCGGTGCGTCACCCACCAGGTCAGCCGACAGCGTGACCTGGCGCGATCGGTCGTAGCGATTGATCGATGTCGGGCCTTGGCCGATTTCGAATGAGGCCACCGACGCTAACGGCACCGCAACGCCGCTCGTCGTGCGCACTTTCAAAGCGCGCAACAAATCGAACTCACCGCGTGCATCAGCGCGCAATTGCACGCGGATCGGGACCTGGCGGTCGCCGGCGTCGAACTTCGGCAACGCCGCGCCGATATCGCCGATGGTGGCGATGCGCACCGCCTCCGCAATCGCTTCGGTGCTGACGCCCAGCTGGGCTGCGATCGCCGGGTCGGGACGTACGCGCAACTCCGGTCGGTCAAGCTCGGCCGTGGACGTCGGCTGAGCCAACTGCGGCAGGCGCTTCATCTGGCCGGTGATTTCGGCGGCGGAACGGTCGACGCTTGCCCCGTCGCGACCGGTGACAACCATCTGAAAGCGGCGCTGGCCATTCTCCTCCATGAACCAAAAACGAATGTCGGGCACCATTTGCAGCCCGGCGGCGATTCCGCGCTTGAGCTGCTCGGCCGATTGCTGTCGCTGGTTTTTGGGGGTGAGCACCAAGGTGAGCGTGGCTTTTCTCACCTCATTGCCGGAACCAAGGATCCGTCCGCCGGTGACGAGGACGCCCTTGACCCCGGGGCGGGCCAGTAGCTGGTCGCTGATCTGGGAGGTGACGGCACGGGTGTCCTCGATGCGTGATCCCGGCGGCAACTCAACTGCCAGCAGCAAGCGACCTTGATCCTCTGGCGGTAAAAATCCCGAGGGAAGCAGATAGACGCTGCCGATCGAAGCCGCAAACACCAACAAGCCAAGTGCAACCGTGATCAGTCGGCGGCGCACCGACCACGCCACCAGCCGCGTGTAGGTGGTGAGCAGCCATCCCTCTTTTTCTTGGCGACCGGTGTCGCGCATCAAGTAGGCGGCCATCAGCGGTGTGATGAATCGCGCCACCAGCAGCGAGAAAAACACTGCGGCGGCGACGACGAGACCAAATTGCTTGAAGTACTGACCGGCGATGCCGCCCATGAAGCTCACTGGTGTGAACACGGCGATGATCGTCACGGTAATCGCGATCACGGCCAGCCCGATCTCGTCGGCGGCTTCCAAGGCTGCGCGGTAAGGCGATTTGCCGAGCCTGACGTGTCGCACGATGTTCTCGATTTCCACGATCGCATCATCGACCAAAATGCCGACCACGATGGTGATCGCGAGCAGGCTGACCAGATTGAGCGAAAAGCCCATCATATCGAGCGCGAAGAATGCCGGAATGATCGACAGCGGCAACGCCACGGCGGCAATCATGGTGGCGCGCCAGTCGCGCAGGAACAAAAATACGACCAACACCGCCAACGCCGCGCCCTCGATCAACGTGGTCATGGTCGAGCGGTAGACCCCGACGGTGTGAACCACTGCTGAATCGATCAAGGTCAGCCCGACATCTGGGTGCGCTTTGCGCAGCTTTGCGACCTCCTTGTCGACGGCTTCGGCGACCACCACCGAGCTGGCGCCCTTGGCCCGGCTGATCGCGATACTGACCACCGGTTCGCCGTTGAACTCCGCAAATTCGCGCGGTTCGGCATAGGTATCGGTGACGCTGCCGAGGCGATCGAGCCGGACCGATCGACCGCCGGGCAAAGCGATCCTGGTCTGCGCCAAATCCGCGACGGTGTTGCGCCCGGCCAGGGTGCGGATCGCTTGCTCGCGGTTGCCGATCTCACCGCGCCCGCCTGCCAAATCGACGTTGGTGCGTCTCAGCTGCTGGTTGACGTCGCCGGCCGTGATACCGAGCGCCAGTAATCGATCCGGGTCGAGTGCCACCCGAACCTCGCGCTCAGCACCGCCCAAGCGTTCAATTTTGCCGACACCTTTAACGCCCTGCAGCGCCCGGGAAATGGTGTCGTCGACGAACCAGGATAGCTCGGACGGCTTCATGGCCGGCGCCTGCACCGTGTAGACCAGGATCGGCAAGCCAGCGATGTCGATGCGTTGGGTGATCGGCTCGTCGATCGAACGCGGTAGCTCGGCACGGATGCGGGAGATCGCATCTTTGACGTCGTTGACGGCTCGGTCGATGGGCAGGCCCAGCTCGAATTCGATGATGGTGGTCGAGCTGCCTTCGACCACGGTTGAGTTGATGTGTTTGAGACCGGTGATGCCAGCGACCGCATCTTCCACCTTCTTGGTGACTTGGCTCTCAAGCTCGGTCGGCGCCGCTCCCGGCTGGGTGATCAACACCTGCACCACGGGGACATCGATGTTGGGAAACCGGGTGATCGGCAGCCGCTCGAAGCTGAACCATCCCAACGCCAACAAGACGATGAACATCAAGATCGGCGGCACCGGGTTGCGGATCGCCCAGGCGGAGACGTTGAAACGGTTCGAGGCGGCGGATGTCATATGAGCTGTTGGATTCAATGGTTGCGCGCTAGATCATCGCGCCTTAAATCGGAACCGCAAAGCCGGTTCCGATTTAAGGCAGGTTGCTCTAGTCAGGAGCTGCGCCGGCCCAAGTGCATCAATGGTCGGCGGTGACCGGTTCAGTTGACGGCACCGGCCGAACGACATCGCCGGCGCGCAAGAAGGTGCCGGCCTTGGTCACCACGGTGTCGCCCTGCTCAAGCCCTGCGCGGATCATCACTAACCCCTTGGCCACCAGCCCAGTCTCGACCCCGCGTGTCACAATGCGTCCCTGTTCGACCAGCTGCACCACGGCACCGTCTTTGCGAAACAGCACGGCCGACAGCGGTGCCGCCAATCCGGTGGCGGCCTTGATCCTGATCCTGGCGCGGGCAAAGCTGCCGATGCGCAAGTCCGTCGTAGACGGCAGGGCGATGCGAGCACGACCCTGGCGCGTTGTTGGGTCGATCTCGGGCAAGACCAGCCGCACCTTGCCGGTCACCTCGCCGTTGCCAGCCACCCAGACGCTGGCGCTTTGGCCCGGTTCCAGGCGCGCCAGCTCGGTTTCGGGAACGTCGGCCTCCAGCTCGATCTCACCATTGGCGATCATGCGGAACATAGGTTTGGCGACGGACGCACCGGTCGCCACGGCGCCGACGCGAGCGCTGCGTCGGCTGATGGTGCCGGCGGTCGGCGCGCGCACCTCGGTCTTCTCCAGCTTCCACAGGATCTCGCGCCGCTGCGCCTCAATCTGAGCCTGCTCGGCCTCGGCCAAGGCCAATCCGTCGCGGGCGGCGGCTAGAGTGGCCAACGCACCCAATGCGGCAGAACGACGTTGCTCCAAAACGCTTTCCGCCAACACGCCGGATTTGCGCAGTGGCTTGGCGCGCTCAAGCGCCTTGGTCATTTCGTCCTTGCGCGCCTCGGCCACCTTGATATTGCTGCTGGCCCTGGCAATCGCCGCATCGGCTCGCGTCAGCGCGGCATCGTTCTGGGCCAGAAGTACCTTCAGCGTTTGCTGCTCGAGCCGGGCGAGAACATCGCCCTTGTCGACGCGATCGCCGGCCTCGGCCAACAGCTCAAGGACCCGCAAGCCTTCAACCTCTGGCGCCACGAGCACTTCGGTGCGTGCCACCAGATTGCCGGTGACCAAGACATTCTCATGCAGCGTCACCGGTTGGACCTTGGTGACCGTCACGCTAATCGCCGGAATCGCCGGCCCCGCTTCCGACTTTGGTGCAGTGGTCCGACCGGGCTCGGCCGTCAATGCATGAAGATGATCGAGCGGCAGCAAGCCCTGATGATGAAGCGCGGCTGCGACAAGGCCCGACACGATCAGGACAATGATCCAGCGTCTCATCGGTTGGTCCTGCTGAGTGACGGCGAAGCGGCATCGCGCTGATGGGTCGGCTCGGGATGTCGAGCCGCTGCGGCCGGGGATGGAGATGTCAGCGGCGGCGCATCATCGCGCGAAGCGTCCGGCGACGGACGTCCGCGCTCATGCGACGGTTCCTGCCGCAAAAGGCCGCCGATGATCGACATGATCACAGGCAGAATGGCGTTGGCGTCGAAATCCGGGTCGATCGCGCGCCGCCAGAACAGTCCATCACCGATCACGGCGAGCAACCGCGCCAAGGTTCGGCAATCGACCTCCGGAGCGATCCGTCGCTCGGCCTCCGCCCGCCGGAACAACTGCTCCAGACTGTCGAGCACGAAGTGATCCACCTCACGGTAGATCTCTCCCACGGCGTCGTTGCGGGTCGCTTCCAGACCGATCTCGATGCTCATCAAGCGTTTGTGCGGCGGCTCTTCAACGGTGTATTGCTCGCCCAGGCGACCCAGCGCAGAGGTGAGGTCCGGCGCCTTGGCGAGCTCGGCCAGCTCCCGCGCCATCTTCGCCCTGTCACGTTCGGCGATGCCCGCGATCAGCTGTTCTTTCGAGTTGAAGTAGACATAGAGCGCGCCCGCGCTGATCCGTGCCTGCTTGCAGATGTCCTGCATGGTGGTGCGATGAAATCCGGAGCGCGCGAAACACCGCTCGGCGGCATCCAGAATATGCGCGCGACGTTGGGCTTGAGCGGTGGCGGTCAGCTTCGGCATCAGGTTGCTTCCGGCCCGGGTGGCTTCCTCACAGCTCCGTAAACAAAACGAACGATCATTTTATTTGGACATCACCGTGGCCGAATCAAGGCGCGCGGGACCATCGATGTGGATCGGCGCGATCGCTTGCCGGGCCCGAGCATGATCGCGCGGCCACGGCAGTCCGCCTGAAGCCAAATCTGCGTGCCGGTCCGCTCTCCGCCTGGCCGCCCGATGGCATGATGGACTGGGTGGCCGGGCGGAGAGCGGGAGGGGTCGAGCTTACGCTGACGCGCTTTCGGGCCATACCGTGCGACGTCCGCACGCGCTTCGCGCCCTCAACTGAACGACGCTTAAGATGGTTTACTGGCGAATGAGACGGTGCAGCTTGCGGGCTGCCCTGCCGAACTCATGTCCGGTCTTGGCGGGTTAGCCTTGCCGGGTGGGGGAACGGGGTGGTTTCAGCACGCCCTGAAGCGATCGGACGGTTGAGCAGCGGCGCGTTATCGCCGGTCGGACCGATCCCGGCGCGACCACGCCTGGATTTTTCCGGCGACGTCTGGCACCTGTAGCGCATCACTTCAACCGATGGACCCGCCCAAGTGGATCACGGTTGGGATGAAAACGATTTGAAATCAAAGTTCTAGAGCAACCTGCCTTCAATCGGAATCGGAACGATCCCGATTAAAGGCGCGATGATCTAGGACTAGTTTAGCCGAGCGATCGATGGCTGAAGACGATCGCGTCGAGGGCGACGGGTCGGGCCGGTCGCCGCAACGGTTGGATCTCAGCCGACGGGCCGAGCCCACGCTTGCGGCCCAGGTACGCGGCGCCGGCCAGGTCTTTCGACGGGTCGGGCCGGTGTCGGCAGATGCACAGGGTCTGGCGAAATGCGCACGGGCGATGTCGATATCGTGATCATACCGGACTGGCCGAAGCCCGTGTCGGATCATTGGCTCGCGCGGTGGGAACGCAATCTGCGCACCGCTCAGCGCATTGCCGTGGGCGACGAGCTGGTGCCGGATCGCGCCAGCCGTGTAGCGCGTGTGGTTGAAGCGGTGGACCGGGCGCAGCGACCGGTTGTGCTGATCGCCCACGGTCTGGGCGTGGCGACCACGGCGTACGCGGCCGGCGCGCTTGATCCATCGCGCGTGATCGGCGCGCTGTTGGTGGCGCCGTCGGACGTCGATCATGCTGCCGATTGGCCCGCCATGGAGGGGGCGAACTGGACTCACCTCACGGCGAGCTTCGTACCGATGCCGGTCGCGCCCTTGCCATTTCGCTCGCGCTTGATTGCGAGCTCGAATGACGCCTACTGCAGCGTGGACCGCGCCAACGTGTTCGGCACGGCATGGGGCGCGCAAGCGACGATTCTGGCCAACGCCGGTCACATCACTGCGGCTGACGGTTACGGGCCTTGGCCGGACGGGCTGCTGACGTTGGGCTTGTTCTTGCGATCGCTCGGCGCGCCATGAGCTACCCGGGGCTCACCGCTGAGCGGAGTTGAGCGGGCGATTCACCTGGGCATGCCGGTCATCGGCACGCCAGGTTCGCGCTTGACGCGCCGGATCGAAACAAACGTCTTGACGGTTGCCACATTCGGAGCCGCGATCAGTTGTCGCGTCACGAAATCTTGAAACGCCGGCAAATCGGGAGCCACGCAGCGCAATATGTAGTCGGACTCGCCGGCAACATAGTCGCACTCGCGCACCAGCGGCCACGACAGGACCAGGTTTTCGAAGCCATTGAGGTCGCCCTCCGCCTGACTGTGCAGGCCGACCATAGCCAACGCGGCGACCTCAAATCCGACCCGGCGCTCGTCGACCGCAGCGTGATAACCAGTGATGATGCCAGCCTCCTCCAGCGCGCGTAGCCGTCGCAGGCACGGTGGCGGCGTAATTCCCACGCGTGCCGCCAACGCGACATTGGTGACGCGACCATCGGTGAGCAACTCCTTGACGATGCGCCGATCGATGGCATCCAGCGAGGTTGGCATAGTGCGCGACGCTCCAGGTTGTTCGATCCCTGATAGGATGCACCTTAACGGTTGGCAACACGCCGGCCCCTGGTGAAGCGGGCCTCGGTTGGTGCTATGCACGGGGCCTCGCGCAAGCGCCAGGCGGATCAGATGAAGCACGAGCAAGACACCGATGTCCGGCGGCTTAAGCGGCCCATGCAAGGGCTGAAAGGTTGGATCATCACCGACGGCAAGGCCGGTATGGATGTGCAGGCGCGCGGCGTGGCCGACGCGATCGGTCTCGACTATCAGATGAAACAGGTCGCCCCTGGGGGATTATGGAAGCTGGTAGCGCCCTGGGGGCCGGTGCCGCCGGCTGACAAGTTCGGTCAAGCCGGGAGCCAGTTCGCGCCACCCTGGCCGGCGGTCGCGATCGCCACCGGCCGCGCCAGCATTCCCTACATCCGCGGGCTTCGGCGCGCCGCCGGCATCGCCACCTTTTGCGTGATTTTGCAGGATCCCAAAACCGGTCCGAACGCCGCCGACTTGATCTGGGTGCCCGAGCATGATCGCAGACGCGCTCCCAACGTGATCACCACATTGACGGCGCCGCACTCGTTTACGGCGGACCGGCTGCGGCAATTGCGCTCAAGCCCTCCGCCCGAGATCGCCGCGTTGCCGCAACCCAGAGTCGCGGTGATGTTGGGTGGCAAGAACGGCATCTACCGCTACACCGAACACGACGACGACCGCTTGCAGCGCGGGCTGGCCGCGATGGCCGCCCTGGGTGCCAGCTTCATGGTTACGCCGTCACGGCGCAGCCACCAACGCCTGATCCGCGCCGCCGAGACCGGGACGCGTGGTAGGCCACGGCTGATCTGGGATATGGTCGGGGACAACCCCTATCCGGACTTCCTGGCCCATGCCGACGTGCTGGTGGTCACCGCTGATTCCGTCAACATGACCGGTGAGGCTTGCGCGACGGGACAGCCGGTATGGGTTTTCGAGCCAACCGGGGGCAGCTCAAAGTTTCGCCGCTTTCATCAGGCTTTGCAGCGTCATGGCGCGACCCGGCCGCTACCGGAACAGCTGACGCAATGGAGCGATTGGAGCTATCAGCCGCTTGACGCAGCCAGCGCGATCGCGCGCGAAATCGAGCGGCGGTGGCTGAGGCGGCGCAGCGCGTTGCCAGGTCTGACGGCAGGCGCGGCGCAGCCCATCGGGGGCGACTAGATCATCGTGCCTTCAATGGGAACCGCAAGGCCGGTTCCCATTGAAGGCACGAAGGTGATCGCCCTTATGGTTGCTCTAGCGGCTTCGGCGGCTAAAGGGCCGGGGAGCGGGATGGCTCAAGCTAACTTTAAACGCGATAGCTGTTGATAGGCAATGAGGCAGACACACCATGAAGCATCTCGACTTGGACAAATTGCGAGCGGCGAAACTGGAGACCGACCCGTTTATGTACACGCTGGTTCCAGCGTTTATCGGCGCGGAGACGGTCGCCAAGGTCAATGCCACGTTTCCACCGATCAATGCGGGCGGCTCGTTTCCGATCGAAAGCCTGGATCCCGGCATGACCATCAAGGAGGTGCTGGACGAACTCGATGACCCGGCGTTCGAGGCGGCGGTGGAGGAGAAGTTCGGTGTCGACCTGGCCGGTCGACCGAAGATGTACTCGCTGCGCGGGTACACCCGGGCCAAGGACGGCAGAATTCACACCGACAGCAAGGACAAAATCATCACGGTCCTGCTTTATCTCAACGAGACCTGGCAACAGTCCGGCGGGCGGCTGCGGTTGCTGAAAGACGGGCACAACGTCGACAACTATGCAGCGGAGGTCGTGCCGGACAACGGGACCTTACTGATCTTCAAGCGCTCGGATACGTCCTGGCACGGGCATCATCCGTTTGACGGCCCCAGACGGAGCCTGCAGATGAATTGGATGACGAGCGAAGGCACGCGCGGCTGGCACAAAGTCCGGCATAAGCTGTCGGCCGCAATCAAGAAGGTCACCGCGGTGCAGTAGCGGAGGGGCGACGTTGAACCGACAGCGGTGGCAGCGATGACGGTCGGGGCCGTGCCGGCAGGACAGACGCTGCAAGCCTGTGGCTCGCTGCCGCAAACCTTGGCGTCTGACCACCTGTCGACGCGTCGTCGGCTGCGGCTGCTGGTCGAATTGGGCGTGCTGTTCATCGCCGCCCCGCTGCTGATCCGGCACGCCGTCTTCGCGTTGAACGTGCCGCTGCCGCTGGCGCTACAGCCGGTGCTTCTCGTTATTATTCTGTTTCTGCTCTGGGACACCTCGTTTCGCCTGCGCCGCGAGCTCGGCGCCGGCATTCCGAAGCGCGCGCTGTTATCGATCGGCCTGATGTTTGCCGTCGTCGGCGGCGCGTTGGCTTGGTACGTGCACGACCAGATGCCGTGGCAGTTCCTCAGCTTCCCCAAGAGGAACACCCCGCTTTGGGCAATGGTGATGGTGATGTACCCGCTGATGTCGGTGATCCCGCAAGAGCTGGTCTACCGCACGTTCTATTTTCATCGATACGGACCGCTGTTCGGGCGCTGGCGCCGGATGGCGATCCTGGTCAACGGTGCCTTGTTCGGCTTCGCCCACATCATATTCGCAACCTATGCCTCGATCGTGCTGACCGCCGTGTTGGGCGTGCTGCTGGCGTGGCGTTATGAGCAAACCCGGTCCTATTGGGCGGTATGGCTGGAACACTCCTTGTATGGCTGCCTGATCTTCACGGTGGGGCTCGGGCATTTGTTCTTCACGGGGGTTTCGACGCTGAATTGAGCCCCCGGCCAAGTCGTTCGCCGATTTATGCGACCGAATCGCCATCCTGGCCTCAGCGATCGGCGCGCGCCGGCCGATCCGCGGGTTCAGAAGCGATTTACTGCAGCGTCGCACCGAGCATGATGATGGTTTGATGATTGACGCCGGGTGCTGATACAGGCCTGCAATGAACTCGTGCTTGCATTCCACGCCGTCCAGCTTAGCTGTTCGATCAGCTGCCGGTTCGAAGGCAGGCTTGGGACTATCTGCGCGGGACCCAACGAGATGACACGGCAACGCAAAGCAAAGATCGTCGCGACCTTGGGGCCGGCCAGCTCCGCACCGGAGACGATCCGCAAACTGTACCTGGCTGGCGCCGACGTGTTCCGATTGAACTTCAGTCATGGGACCCACGAGGACCATAGGGCCAGGATCGAGGCGATACGCGCGCTCGAAGCCGAGGTCGGGCGGCCGATCTGCATCCTGCAGGATCTACAAGGACCGAAAATCCGGATCGGCCGGCTCAACGATGGGCCGCGAAATCTGCAGATCGGTGACACCGTGCGCTTTGCGCTTGATGTGACGCCCAAGGAGTCCAGCATCCCCATCCCGCATCCGCAGGTGGTGCAAAACATCTTGCCGGGCCACCGCCTGCTGGTCGACGACGGCAAATTGGTGCTCAAGTGTACGAGCTGCGGCGACAACTCTTTTGACGCCTCAGTGGTGGTGGGTGGGCAACTGAGTGATCGCAAGGGCGTCAATCTGCCGGATACTGACTTGCCGATCTCGCCGATCACCGAGAAAGATCGCTCGGATTTGGCGTTTGGCCTGTCGCAGGGGGTGGACTGGATCGCGCTATCGTTTGTGCAACGAACCTCCGACATCCTGGAAGCCCAGGCGCTGATCCAAGGCCGGGCCGCGATCATGGCCAAGATCGAAAAGCCGGCGGCGCTGGACCGGATCGACGACATCGTCACACTGGTCGATGGCGTGATGGTGGCGCGCGGCGACTTAGGCGTCGAGATTGCGCTGGAGGAGGTGCCCGGCAAGCAGAAGGAGTTGATCCGCATCTGTCGGCTAGCGGGCAAGCCCGTGGTGGTGGCGACGCAAATGTTGGAATCCATGATAAAGGCGCCGACGCCGACCCGAGCGGAGGCCTCCGACGTGGCGACGGCGATCAACGATTCAGCCGATGCCGTCATGTTGTCAGCCGAATCGGCGAGCGGCGATTATCCTGTCGAAGCCGTGACAATGATGGACCGCATCATCGGTCAGACCGAGGGACACAAGTTCTACCGTTCGATCATCGAGGCCTTGCAACCGACGCCGGAGGACACCGTCGCACATGCGATCTCGGCGGCCGCCGCGGATGTCGCCGACAGCTTGGGGGCCGCTGCCATCGTCGCCTTCACCGGCAGCGGAACCACGGCGCTCAGGGCGGCGCGCAAACGGCCGAGCGTGCCAATCCTCAGCGTGTCTCCGTCGATGTCCATAGCCCGACGTCTGGTCATGTTGTGGGGGACGCACTCGATCAGCTCACAACAAATCCACTCCTATGACGAGATGGTGGAGAGCGCCTGCCAGCACGCGCGCGAGGAAGGATTTGCTGAGCCCAACGACCGCATCGTGATCATCGCCGGCATCCCGTTTGCGGTGATTGGAACCACCAACAACATTCGCGTTGTGCGGGTATGAGTGTCACAATCGTTGTGCCGACCAAATCGATCCCGCCCACGGCAATCATGGTTTACCACCGCTGCGATGCTTCGCCTGGACCACAAAGCTGTCCAAGGCCGTGACCGGTTGCCTTGGAGATCGCATATTGTTGTCGCTTTATCGTCGAAATGGGAGCCGATAGGCTGCATCCGGCGCAAACATCGCAGCGAACGCGGGAGGGTGGCGTGCCAGCTCAGGGGGAGGTGAGCAAACTCTGCCTGGAGGTGAATGTTGACGCGGCCGCACGAGATCGTCTCAGTGCAGTGCTGGCGGCGACGCCCATTTCAGCGGTGGTGTTGCGGCCGCCGTCCGAGGCCGCAGCGGGCCGGTCGAGCGACATCGACGCCTCCGGTGGCGAAGCCCGGCGCGGCGCGGGTGCATTGGATCGGTTACGGTCGCTGGTGTCGATCGCCCAGGCGGCAGAGTGCGCGGCGCTGGTCGCCGACGATGCGGCGCTGGCCAGCGCGGTTGGGGCAGATGGCGTGCATCTGACCTGGTCGGAGGAGATCGAGCAGCGGTATGCCGAGGCCCGGCAGGTGCTTGGCCGCACGGCGATCGTTGGAGCAACGGCCCGGTCGCGCCACCAGGCGATGGTGTTGGGTGAAGCCGGTGCCGACTACGTCGGCTTTGAACGCGCGGTCGAGGCTGGGAGCGAAGCGACCGCGTTCGAGCGGTGCGGTGGGCTGATCGCCTGGTGGGCCGACCTGATCGAGGTACCATGTGTGGCCCTGTCCGTCGGGGGACACGAGGAAGCGCGGGCGTTGGCGTGCTGCGGAGCGGATTTTCTCAGCGTGACCATCGATCGCAGTTTGACGCCGGCACAGGCCGTCGAGCGGGTGCGGGCGGTCGCCGGCGCGGCCGACTTGGCTGGCCGCAACGTCGGCAGTGGGGGGGCCTAGTGATGCTCAGCTTTATGACGGCAAAGGCGTCGCGACGTGACCAAGCGTCGTGCTCTTGGCGGTCGGTTGCGCTGCGGTGCCGCATGGGGGGCTGTGCGGTTTTGGCGGCCGTGCTCGCGGGCGGGATGCCGACGGCCGGGGCAGAGACCAGTTCCTGGTCTACCCGCACGCACGAGAGCCGCGCACCAGAGGCGACCAATCGCTCGTCGGTGCCCGCTTCGCAACGCCGGCCGCGAACGCGGCAGCGCAAACCGAAGGTGCGCAAGTCGACCAGATCCAAACTGGCGCGCCCGACAGCCGAGACGCGAGGCGCGCTGGTTCCCATCACGACCACCCCGCAGTCCATCCGAGCCCGTCGCCTGCTGCGCAAACAGCGCGCTCCGCGCTCGGGCCGCACGACGCGCAAAGCGGCGCACAAGGCCGCCCACAAGGCCGCCCCGGCGGGTGGCGACATGGCCGCCTACTACGCGTTCGACCGGGCGCAGTTTCTGACGGCGCTGACACTGGCCAAAAAGGCCGCGGCGCGCGGACAACCGGAAGCGCATACGCTGATTGGGCGGATCTACGGTGAGGGCCACGGCGTTCCGCGCGACCTGAAGACCGCGGCAAAATGGTATCATCGCGCTGCTCAATTGGGCGATCCTGAGGGCGCGTTCGCATTAGGGTTGATGTATGCGGAAGGTCGCGGGGTCAAGAAGAACTACGACTATGCGGCGAGCTTGTTTGAGCGGGCTGCCATCAAACGCCACATCTACGCCAACTACAATCTCGGGATGCTGTTCCTCGCCGGGCTTGGCAAGCCGGAGAACCCGCTGCGTGGCGCGCTGCACGTGGCCTATGCCGCCAAGAATGGGATCGCCGCCGCCCAATACGATTTGGCAACGCTCTATGCCAGCGGACACGGTGTGCCGCACGACACCTACTTGGCTTCGCTGTGGCTACGACGGGCCGCCGAGCTCGGGTCCGCGGAGGCCAAGCTGGAATACGCCGTCATGTTGCTCAGGGGCCGTGGCCTTAACGCCGATCGACCGCGCGCGGTTGCGATGCTGCGGGCGGCGGCCAAACGCGGCTTGGCCGGCGCGCAGAACCGGCTGGCCCACGTCTACGCCAACGGCGTGGGGACCAAAAGGGATAGGGCCGAGGCCGCGAAATGGCGGTTGGTGGCGCAGGCGCAGGGCGTCACCGATGACAAGCTCGACCGGTTGGTGGCGAGCCTGCCGGCAGCGCAGCGCCGCAAGGCCGAGCAATGGGCCAACCAATGGTTGGAGCAAGCCAGGGCCAGCGGCAGGCTGAACTAGGGGTGTTTCGTCCCGGCATTTTAATCGGGATCGGGACGATGCCGATTAAGAGCAGCACATCGCTCGCTTCCACAGGTTCGATCATCCTTGCCCGTCCACACGGGAATGCCAGTTCGGTTCCAACTCCTGGCGCGATGATCTAGGTCAGTCCAGTTGAGCTCTACCCCAGAACAAAGTATGTATACGCACCGAAAGTATACTGAAGGAGACGTTAATGAATTGGTTGTTGGGTAAGTTGAAATGGCTATTCGTTGTGGCTGCGATTGGTGGGCCAATTGGGGCATATATCGGCTGGTCCGACAAGCACCACAAGCAGAACGTTATGGAGAACGGCATCGAAGCGGTGGCCAAGGTCGAGTCGATGACCCGGTCCAAACGCCGTCGAAGGGCGGCGACTTACAACGTCGATCTATCGTGGCGGGACCAAGCCGGTAAGATCCGGCATGCAAAAGATGTGCGGGTCAGCAGAAAGCTTGCGGAGGCCAGCACTTCGGGCGATCGGCTCACCGTTTCGACCTATCGGATCAAATATCTTGCCGACGAAGCCGCCGGCCCGCCCATCCTGCTTGCCGATAAGGATGACGGATTAAACGATTTTATGATGACGGCTGGTGGCATCGGCGGAGGCGTCGGGATTCTCGGATTGATCGGGTTCTTCATCATTGGGCGCCGCCGGCAAGAGGAAGAACAAGGTCAGGAAGACTAAAGAGGAGGCTAGGCAGGAGAAGGGGGTTGCCTGACATGACCATTAGATCATCGTGCGTTAAGTTGGAACCGCAAGGCCGGTTCCACTTCAAGGCGCGATGATCTAGTGTGACGGCGGAGACGCTGGGAGACCGGGCGACGGAGTCGGAACACTAGCGCCTACATGAGGGCGAGGCTCCGATTGAGAGCAGGTTGCTCTAGCGCCCGATGCCATCAGGCGCAATCACCGGCAGTCATCGGTCGTTGGGCTTGGACCAGCTCAGGCAAGCGGCTTCGCCGATGCTGGTGCAAACCGTCCAAGGTGAAGGCAACGCCGTCCGGTCGGAGCTGACCGACGGTAGGTGAACGTCGACGATCGGCCTACGCCGGGCGGGCGACGTGCAGCGGGCCGCGCTAACCTCAATCCAAAAGATTCTGTTTGACGGGGTCGATCGCGTAATGTGAGTCTGACTACAGCGTTTTTGCGCCGGGATTGTGAATCTTATGAGCAAATCAAAGAGTTGGATGGATGATACGGTTTGCTGTGGCGGTCATCGTCATTGCGCTGAGTAGCGTTGGTGCGGCGACCGCGGAAACGGTGACGGCGCGGGTCTCACTCGGCCAACAACGGATCACGATTTTTGTTGGCGGTGTTCACCGGTACACCTGGGCCATATCGACGGGGCGGAGAGGGTATTCGACGCCCCGCGGCAGCTACCGACCCTACCGGCTCAGTCGGTATCACCGCTCGAGCAAGTACGGCAACGCGCCGATGCCGTATTCGGTGTTCTATCGCGGCGGCTATGCCATCCATGGGACCTATGAGGTCCGCCGCTTGGGCCGACCCGCATCACACGGCTGCATCCGGCTGGCGCCGCGGAACGCCCGCCTGTTTTACCGGTTGGTCCAGAGCGTTGGTTTGCGTCGTACGCGAATCGTAATCGCGCGATAAAGCGCGCGGCTCACTTAACCGTTGGGTAAGGCACTTGTTCCGATATGGCGTGGGTGAGGACCGGCGCCTGACGGCTCAATCTTGCAATTCAGAGCAAATCCACTTAGTTTCACAGGGCGTCGGGGCCGATCGGTTGCCTGCGCATCCGTGCCATGGACTTGGGATCATGCTCGTCTTGCTCGACACCTCGGCCCAAACCGGCCCCTCACGCGAGGGCATCGCCTACGGTGCGCACGATAGAAGGATCATCACGACACGATGACAACTGCTCTTGCGGGTCGCCCTTCCGGGCCGTCCACACCAGAGCTCGTCTCCGATGGAGCTAGCTCCCAAAGCCTTCTCGACAGCATGTTGTACTGGCTCGATGAGGCCAAAGCTGAAGAGGTGGTGACGATCGATCTGAAGGGCAAATCGTCGATCGGGGACTTCATGATTGTCGCGTCGGGTCGCAGCGATCGGCACGTCGGCGCCATCGGCGAACAGCTGCAACGTAAGCTCAAAGAACACGGCTATGGCCGCGCGCGCATCGAAGGCCTGGACGCCTGCGATTGGGTGTTGATCGACACCGGCGATATTATCGTGCACGTGTTCCGGCCCGAGGTTCGCGAATTCTATAATCTCGAGCGCATGTGGATGGCGGATCGGCCACACGACGCGGCAACGCATTAAACCGTTTCAGTGTTAGCTGGAATGCTCCCGCTCTCCGGCCGTCGTGTGGGCACAGCGCTTCCGCCTCAGGCGGACATGATCTAAGGCGGAATTGATCTAAAACATCTCCCGATCGGGTGTTGGCGCAGCGCTGACTTTCAGGTCGGGTCATGATGGCCTGGAGCATGGCGCCGTCGTGCGCATCGCGTAAACTCTCGCCGCGGTGGTGTCGCGCCGGGGTCGCGTGCGCGATCAACGTCAAGGTGATGGGCGGTCAAAGGCCATGCGTTTGGTGATCGCGGCGGTGGGCAGATTGCGCGAGGGGCCGGAGCGCGCGCTTGCGGCGCGCTATGCCGACCGCATCTGGCCAATGGGGCGGCGCGTCGGACTGGGGCCGGTCGAGCTGCGGGACATACCCGAAGGCCGGGCAACCAGTGAAGCGGCGCGACGGTCGGATGAAGCAGAGCGCTTGCTGGCGCGGTGCCGTGATGCGCGCCATGTGATTTTGCTCGACGAGCGGGCCAAGCAGCAAACCACCCTGCAATTCGCCGCTACGCTTGAGCGGCTGCGCGATCACGATGCAGGACCCGTGGCCCTTCTGCTCGGGGGGCCAGACGGACACGGACCGGCGGCGCGGGAGGCGGCAGGGTTGTCGATGGCGCTCAGCGCGATGACGTTGCCGCACGGATTGGCCCGGATCATGCTGCTCGAACAGATCTACCGCGTCATCACAATCCTGTCCGGTCACCCCTATCACCGCGACTAAGGCGCGCGGCCGTCGCCGTGCGCTCAGAACAGTGCTCTCCACTTTAGATCATCGCGCCTTAAATCGGAACCGCAAAGCCGGTTCCGATTTAAGGCAGGTTGCTCTAGCCGGCGTGTTTTGCCAAGAACGCTTCCACCCGGTCATGAAACTCGGCCGGGTGCTCCATGTAGACGAGATGACCGCCGGGCAGCTTGGCCAGCTCGGCGCCGGGGATGGCAGCGGCCATCTGCTCGGATAGGTAGGGTGGCGTGCAAAAGTCGGAATGGCCCACGACCACCAAGGTGGGGCAGGTGATGGCACCCAAATCATTTAACCTGTCGTGCGCCAAAATCATGTCCATACGGGCCAGCGCAATCTGGGTTTGGGCAGCGCCGGCGGCGGCGGCATCGACCCAGGCTTGCACCGTGGCTTGGTGGGCGTGCTGGAAACTCGGATCAAACAGAAACAAGGCGCTCATATCCGTGGCCGCCCCCACGCCGGCAGCGGCCATCATTTTTTTGCGTGCCTCGAATTGGCGCCGAAAGAACGGGTCCGTCCGCGCCCAGGACGAGGCGATGGTTGCGGTTTTGACCAGATCGGCATGATCGAGTGCCATCGTTTGGGCGATCGCACCTCCGGTCGACGAGCCCACCAGATGAACGGGACCGACACCCAAATGTTCGATGATGCGCGCAAAATCGATCGCGTGTTGGGCGATGGTTTGGCCATTGGCCGTGGCCGAAGACCTGCCGGTGCCGCGATGATCGGGAACGATCAGCTGATGATTGGCCGCGAACAACTTGATTTGCGGCCCCCACGTGGCTCCCACCCCGCCCAGCCCCGCAAGCAACATGACCGGCGTGCCGGTACCACTGACCTCATAATAGATTTCAGCGTCATCAACGGCGATCATGGGCATGGCGGTCACCTGAGTAGAATTAGCTCAAAAAGGCTATGGCGGGAGCAAAAAGGGGCCGTTGGCCACTATGCACCGCCGATCGGTGCCGCGGCAACGGTGTTGGCAGCCGGCCATCGCACGGTGCTGCGATAGGTCTGTGATGTGACACGGAGCACCGCCCGGTCAGCCGCACCGAGAGCCGCCCGCCACGATGCCTCAGCCTTGCTTACTCCAGGCCCGTCGGCGTCGGCACGTTCTCCGGCTGCAGCTTAACGCCCGCTTGCAGCGCCAGCGTTTCGAGGATGGCGGCAAAATCCTTCTCGAGGAATGCTTCGGCGCCCTCCGGCTTGAGCGCGGCGGTGCCGTAGTGCGCCTGGATCGCCTGCCGAGCCGCGGCCGTCACCGGCATTGATACGTTGAGGTCACGGCCGGCTTGCAGCCCGAGATCCAAGTCCTTCAACAGCAGCGCGTGGGTGAAGGTGGTGGTCCAATCCAGATTGACCAGCGCATTCGATTTGTAGCGGGTAAAGGTCGAGCCCATCACCGAGTTGTTCATGAAGTCGAGGAAAGCGTGGCGCGGAACGCCGAGTTTTTCCGCCAGGATCGTGATCTCGCACAGGTTCTGGATCACCACGCCGAGCATCACGTTGTGTGCAATCTTGCAAATCCGCGAGAGTTCTCCATCTCCGACGTAAGACACGCCGTTGGGCGCGAACGCATCGATGTAAGGCTTGACCACCTTGAACGCCGGCTCAGGACCGGACGCGACCACCGAGAGTTTACCGGCCTTGACGACCTTGCCGTTACCACTGACCGGCGCCGCCAACAAATCCGCTCCGACCTCGGATAAACGCGCGCGGATGGCCGCTGAGTCCTCCACCGAAATCGAGGAGCAGTCGACGAAGATGCTCGGCACCTTGCCTTGCCCGCCGGCAGCCACACCGTTGGGCCCGAAACACACCTGTTCCACGTCCTTGCCGGTCGCCACCATCGTGAACACGACGTCGCTGTCAGCGAGATCCGATGGGCTGTCAACCAACCGGGCGCCTTTCGCCGCCAACGGCTCGGCCTTCGATTTTGTGCGGTTCCAAACGCTCACGGCGTAGCCGGCTTTGAGCAATCGCTCGGCCATCGGCTCGCCCATGCGGCCAAGTCCGATCCAGCCAATCTTATGCGGAGTTGTCATTGTCACGTCGTCCTTATCGGTTTTATCGTTTGCCTTGGCCTCAATACGCGTTGGCGATCGGCAGCTCCTCGGCGGGGAAATGGGTGATCACCTGGCACCCCTTGTCGGTGACGACCACCTCTTCTTCGATGCGGGCGGCGGAATAACCGTCCTTGGCCGGACAATAGGTCTCCAGCGCGAACACCATACCGGGCTTGAGTTCCATCGGGTGATCGAGCGAGACCAATCTGGAGATGATCGGCCGCTCGTGCAGGGCAAGGCCGAGGCCGTGGCCGAATTGCAGGCCGAATGCCGCCATTTCATCGGGGAAGCCGAATTCCGTCGCCTGCGGCCATACCGCGGCAATTCGGTCGGTCGACTGGCCCGGCTTGATCATTGACATGGCGGTATCCAGCCATTCCCGGCACAATTTATAGGCATCGCGCTGGACGTCGGTCGCGCGGCCGACGTTGAAGGTGCGATAATAGCAGGTGCGGTAGCCCATGTAGGACTGCAGGATGTCGAAGAATGCCTGATCGCCGGGCCTGATCAAACGGTCCGTGAAGTTGTGCGGGTGCGGATTGCACCGCTCACCGGAAATCGCGTTGATCGCCTCAACGTCGTCGGAGCCCATCTCGTAGAGCATCTTGTTGGCCTTGGCGACGATGTCGTTCTCGCGCACGCCGGGTTTCAGCTCCTCCCAGATCATATGATAGACGCCGTCGACCATCGCCGCGGCCTGGTTGAGCAGCACGATCTCGTCGATGTTCTTGATCTCGCGCGCGTCGAGCATCACCTGCTGACCATCGACGAGCTTTAAGCCTTCGGCTTCCAACGCATGCCACATGCCCGGCTCGATCAAATCGATGCCAAGCGGCATGTCGGCGACACCCGCCTCTTTCAACAATTCCGCGATCTCTTTTGCATGGCGCTGCATCAATCCATGTGCCGGCGGGACGGTGCCACGCATGCCGAGCATGCCGGCGCGGAAGTTCTCCGGCGGCAGCCAATCACAGTACAAGCGGTGGTGGACCGCGGCGGAGCCGAAATCCCATTCGATGGGATCGTTGTCGCCAGCCAGCAGCGCAAACCGACAAAGCTTGTCGCGCTCCCACTCGCCGATTTTGGTGCCGGTGAGGTAGCGGATGTTGTTGACGTCGAACGTCAACAGCGCCCCGAGGTTGGACGCCTTGAGCGCTTGTTTGGCGCGTCCAAGCCGATAACGGTGCAAGCGGCGGAAGTCGACCCGGGTTTCGAAGTCGACATTGGTATGGCCTGGCGCGGGAATGGCGCGCTGCCAGTTCCAATTGGGTTCGATCGACGGCAATGCGCGATCCTCGGTGACGACCTGGGGATCAAGCCGGTTGGTCATAACGGGTCTCCTCAGAGGGATCAGGACGAGGCCGCTGCTCGAGATCTGAGCGCGCTCAGCCCCTGTGTAGCCAATCCGCCCTGGATCGTGCAATCGATTGCGTCACGGCCTTCGATGGCAGGCTGCCGACCAGGCCCGGCCGGCGAGCGGCCGATCCCCCGGCTCAGCGGGGCCGTTTGCCCAGCCCACCCCAACGCTCAAGCCGACTGCTCAAGCCCACTGCTCAAGCCCACTGCTCAAGCCCACTGGGCCAGGGAGACTGCGATGACCGTTTCGGCCGTACGGCGCCGAACCACGCTGCGCGATGTCGCGGACGCGGCGGGCGTGCATGTGTCGACCGTGAGCCGTGCGCTCAACCCCGATACCCGCCATTTCATGCGACCAGAGGTGGCGCGGCGCATACTGCAAGCCAGCGCAGCGCTCAACTATCGACCAAACGCCGCCGCCTACAGCTTGCGAACCAGGCGCACCAGGACGGTCGGCGTCCTGATCCCGGATATCGCAAACCCCGTATTTCTGCCGATCATTCGCGGCATCGAGGAGGTGCTGGGTGCGCACGGCTATGTCGCCATCTTGGTCAACACGGATGCGCGGCCCGGTCGCCAGGCCAACCACATTGAGATGCTCACCGCGCGCGGTATCGATGGCCTGCTGGTGGCCAGCCTGCAACGGCGGGATGCCGCGGTGCGCGAGATCGTCGAAAGCGGGTTGCCCATGGTCGCGGTCAATCGCGAGGTCGAGGAGTGCTCCGTCGCTTCGGTGATCAATGACGAAGATCGTGGCCTGCGCTTGATCCTGGAGCATCTGTTTAGGCTTGGTCACCGCCGTGTCGCTACGATCGCCGGGCCGCAAAATCTATCGACCGGCTTTGCGCGCTATCGGGCGTTCCAGCGCCACCGGGCCTCGCTTGGCCTTGAACCGATCGACGCGCTCGAATGCTTCGCGGAAGGCTGCAATGAGGTGGAAGGCGAGCGAGGTGCCGAACTGCTGCTCAACACCGGCATAGCGCATTCAGCCATCGTTGCGTGCAACGATCGGCTCGCGATCGGCGCGATATCCGCCCTGAAGCGTCGGGGCTTGGCGTGTCCCATGGAGGTATCGGTGACCGGCTTCAACGACATGCCGTTGGTCGACCGCTTCGAACCATCGCTGACGACGGTGCGTGTGCAGCAGTATGAGCTCGGCCGGCGGGCGGCGGCACTCCTCGTTGAAAGGATCGAGCACAGCGCGCCCGTCGCTGGCGGTAGCGTGGTTATGCCGGTTGAGCTCGTGGTTCGCAGCTCAACTGCTCCGGCGCCGTCGGATCATCGCTCGTCATGGTCCCGTGAAAACTGAGCTGCGGCATTGGCGTGATTGGGAGCGTGTTGCCTTTGGCTGAGTTTAGCGCCAGTGTGAAGCCAGCGTGCAACCATTGATGTAGCCAGCAAGGGAAGGTTCAGCGCCATGTTTCAAAGACTTTTCGGTGGCGAAGGCCGCGCTCCCCTAGACGATGCCGTCGCGCAGCCTAGTGGTGCGAACGGAGGCGGCGAGACTCCCAAGGTGTATGAATTGGACTCAAACACGATCACGCAGGCCGTGATCGATCAGATGGCGACGACACAGGATCCTCGCCTGCGGGAGATCATGGAGGCGGCCGTCCGCCACATCCATGATTTCGCGCGCGAGGTCAAGCTGAGGCCGGATGAATGGCTGTTTGCCATGGGGTACTTGACCCGCGTGGGCCAAATGTGCACGCCTGATCGCCAGGAGTACATCCTCCTATCCGACACGCTCGGTTTGTCGGCGCTGGTCAACATGATGCACGACAAGACCGCGTTGGAGCTGGGCACCGACACCAGCCTGCTGGGTCCGTTCTTTCGTGAGAACGCGCCACGCTTTAACGCCGGTGATCAGATTGCTTCGGATACCTCCGCCGGCGAGATCGCGATTTATGGCAAGGTCGTCAACGCCAATGGCGAGCCGATCGCCAACGCCGAAATCGGCATCTGGCAAACCGCTTCAGACGGGCTTTATGACATTCAGTCCGCACCTGACGGCGAGATGGATTGCCGCGGCATCTTTCATTCCGATCAAGACGGCAATTACCTGATCAGAACGGTGCGGGCGCGGGATTACTCGGTTCCGCTGGATGGGCCAGTGGGGGAGATGATCATTGCGCAAAAGCGCCATGGCATGCGCCCGGCGCACTGGCACTTTCTGATCAGCGCACCGGACTACCGCGAGCTCGTGACCGCGCTCTATGCCTCCGACAGCGCATACTTGGCGAGCGACACCGTGTTTGGTTCGTCGTCCAAGCACCTAGTCGCGTGGGTCCGCGCCAAGGACGAAGGCAGCCCGCTGAAGGGCATGCCGGCGATCCGCTATGACTTTAAGCTGTCGCGGATGTCGGAGGCCGACAGGGCAACGGGCCGCGTCGGCGCGGACCCGGCCCAGCTCACCGCTCGGTGACCCGGTCATTGCAAGCGGCCAGCCCAGCCGCGCTGGCTGCTTGACGTCAACCACTGGCAGCGCGCGGTGGGATCGCTACCGGCCGCCCGATCTGAGCCCAATGGCGTTTGAGGGTTGGCTGGCCGATCCCGCTCCCGCCCGGCTACCCAGAACATCATGCCATTGGGTTGCCGGGCGGCAGCGGGCCGGCACCGCTGAACCGCCTAGAGCAACCTGCCTTTGATCGGAATCGGAACGATCCCGATTAAAGGCAGAAAGATGATCTAGGCGGACATGATCGAGATCGGCGTGCCTTGAATGGGAACCTGAAAGACAGGCGCTTAGGGCAGCGGCGCAATCAAGCATCAGCCACGATAGTGCGAGAATTGGCCGCGCGGGCGAAAGCGCTCCAAATAGGTCGGCACAACCGATCCCATGGCGTGCGGATCTGGCACGCCGAGCGCGGCCAAGGTGCGCCCTTCATTGATCGCGAGATCGCTGACCACGTTGTCCCAACCCAACAGGCGCACCTGGTCATAGGTCAGCGGCCGCAGGCTATTGGGGAGCGGCCAGGTCACCAGCGCCAGCAGCTTGGCCATCCAAAACGGCATGGGCAGGTAGCCGCGCGATCGACCGATCCATTGCAAGGTCTTGTCCAGCAGCTCACGGAACGTCAGCACCTCCGGACCGCCGATCTCGTAGATCGTTCCCGGCCGCGCTTGACCGGCGCAAGCCGCTGCAATCGCGGCTGCCAGGTCGCCGACGAATACCGGCTGAAACCGGGTGCTGCCGCCACCGATCAAAGGCAACAACGGTGACACGCCGGCCAATGCGGCGAAGCGGTTGAACAGGTCGTCCTCCGGCCCGAAGACGACCGAGGGACGCACGATGACCGCTGGAGGGAATTCGTCCAACACGTCGCGTTCGCCGACGCCCTTGGTGCGGGCATAGTCGGAGCTGGAGTTGGGATCGGCGCCGATCGCTGAGACGTGCACGAGCCGGTGCGCGCCGGCTGCGCGCGCGGCAAGCGCGATCTGGCGGGCGCCCTCGTCGTGAATGGCGGTGAAGGTCTGGGGTCCGGCCCGCGCCAGGATGCCGACGCAATTGACCACCGCGCTGGCACCTTCCACGGCGCGGGCCACCGAGTCCGGATAGCGCAAGTTGGCTTGTACGGGGTGGATCTGGCCAACCCGCCCCATCGGCTGCAGGTGTCCGGCCAGGTCCGGGCGGCGGCAAGCCGCACGGATGCGCCACCCGTCCTGCGCCAGCGCGCGTACAGTGTGACGGCCGACAAACCCCGACCCGCCGAACACGGTGATGAGCTGGTCGCCTCCCGGTGACGTCATCTGTGCCTCCTGCTCACATCGCCAGCCAATCGCATTGCCGACATATACCGCCGATCCACCAGTTGTGAAGCCGCGCGTTGAGCGGGGATATACCGCCGCCCGGCGGCCTCGGGGATGCAGCAGCCTAACAGATGCGCTAAACAGCGCACCATGAGCTGGCGAAAGGACGATAGTAGCGGGCGACGTGGCTATCACCACGGCAATCTGCGCGAGGCGCTGATCGAGGCGGCCCTGGATTTGATCCGGCAAAAGGGTGCGGCTGGCGTGACGTTCGCCGAAGCGGCACGGAGGGCCGGCGTCAGCACCACCGCACCCTATCGCCATTTTCGCGATCGGGATGCACTGCTCGCTGATGTCGCGCGATGCGGCTTTGAACTCTTCTACGCGGTTCTCGAAGCGGCATGGAACCGAGGTCATCCGAGCCCCGATCGCGCCTTCGAAGCGATGGGTAAGGCTTATTTGGCGTTCGCCCGTGATCAGCCGGCCTATTATGCGGCGATGTTCGAGTCGGGGATCGCCTTGGACCACACACCCGAGCTGCGCACCGCCGCGGACAACGCGTTCAATTTGTTGCGTCAAGCCTCCGAGCGGCTGGTGGCCGGCCAGCCGAGCAGCAAGGCCGCTCCCTCGCTGATGGTGGCACTGCACATCTGGGCTTTGGTGCACGGGATTGCCTCCTTGTACGGTCGCGCCGATGGCGCGCGACGGAAGATCCCGATGAGCCCGGAGGAGCTGTTGGAGGCAGGGGTGCTGATCTACCTGCAAGGCTTAGGCCTCACGGCGATGGGCGAGCGCGGCGACGAGAACGGCGACGACGTGCCTAAAGCAGCCCCTGAGCGATGACGGCCGCAGCTCTAAGCCGCTGCGACAGCGGCAGCAGCACGCGAGAGCCTGCCCACCTTTGGCGGAATTGCCGCGCCGGCCGGCGCTCCCGCCCGGCCACACAGACGAGCGTGCCAATGGCTTGGCCGGGCACGGGAGCGCGATGGTTCCAGCTCACGATGGTTCCAGCTCACACTGAACACGCGCGCTAAAAGTCGCAGCAACCTTTCGCGCGCCATCGTGCGTCTACAACCGTTAATCGAATTCGCTTGACAACGCGGCGCGATCACCCAACTATGTGAATGTAAATAACATGCACATGAGGCGGTTATGACAGACGTCGTAGCGAAGTTGGACGATTGGGGCTTGCCGGCGTGGATCGCGACTATGGTCGTTGGCTTTGTCGTGTTTTGGCCGATCGGGCTCGGCATCCTGGCCTATTTGATATGGAGTGGACGTATGGGTTGTGGAAGAGGCGGCTGGTCACGTTGGAAAGAGCGGACGGAGGCCAGATGGGAGCGCAAGGTTCGCCGCATGAGCGCGACTTTTCCCGCGAGCGGTAATCGGGCGTTCGACGAGTATCGCGAGGAGACGCTCAGCCGTCTTTATGACGAGCAGAAGGAGTTCAGCCAGTTTCTCGAGCGGTTGCGGATGGCCAAGGACAAGGCTGAATTCGACCAGTTCATGGCCGAGCGGCGCACCCATCCAAATGCGCCGCCGCCAACGGCGACTTCCGATCCGGCGCCGAGCGCTTGATGGCTTCAGCCAAGATTGTCTACAAGCTGGACGGCGGCCCCTCGGGGCCGCGTCTTGTTTGCGCTTGCAAGCCGGCCAGTCAGATCGGAATAGCTCGGCCCAAGTGCTTCCCGCCTGAGGCGAAATCGCTGCGCCGGCTCGCTCTTCCAGCCCTTCCACCCAACGCCATGATGTCGTCGGGAGCCGGATGGGGCACCAAATGGTTTTAGTGACCAGTGGAACGCTTTCAGCCGCCACAATGCGTTGACTTGAGCGCGCGCTTACATCATAGTCCGGCGCTTGCGAAGGCTGCGCGCCCTCGCGCCAGTGGTGCGCGCCAGTGGTGCACGCCGGTTGTGCTGGTCGAGATGCGCCCGGTGCCGCGATGGTCCGGTGATCTGGCAACGGTATCGCCGATCGAGGTTATCGCCGATCGAGGTTATCGCCGGTCGAGTTTGTCCTGAAGGTTCGATTGACCTGCCCGTGCCGGGTGGCGCGTTGAGCGAGGTGTTGATCGAGAAGGTTTGAGGCCCTCACGTGCGATGCGCTCGGGCCTAATTGGGTAGAGGTTTGGCCATGTATGCTGTCATCAAGACCGGTGGCAAACAGTATCGTGTCGCAGCCAACGACCAATTGGAGGTCGAACGGCTCGACGGCGCGGCCGGTTCGACCGTGGAGTTTGCCGAAGTGTTGATGGTCGGCGAGGGCGATACGGTGAAGGTGGGCCGCCCGCTGGTCGACGGCGCCAAGGTCACCGCTGAGCTTGTCGAGCAGAAGCGGGGACCGAAATTGATCGCCTTCAAGAAGCGGCGGCGCAAGAATTCGCGGCGCAAGAAGGGGCATCGTCAAGACCTGACGGTGGTCCGGATAACAGATATTGTTGGGGCTTAGCCGGGGCCGGCACGAGGCGGCGGCAAGGTAGGACTGCGATATGGCACACAAGAAGGCGGGCGGCTCCTCACGCAATGGCCGCGATTCCAATCCGAAGATGCTCGGCGTCAAGCGTTATGGCGGAGAGCGGGTTTTGGCCGGCCACATTCTGGTGCGTCAGCGCGGTACCAAGTGTCACCCCGGCACCAATGTCGGTATGGGGCGAGACCACACCCTGTTCTCGCTGATCGACGGTCAAGTCGAGTTCCGAACCGGCCGCAATGAACGCGTTTACGTTTCGGTGAAACCGCTGGCTGTACCAGCGGCCGAGTAGGCGGCGAGACCCAAAATGGCTCGCCGCGGGGTCACCCGCCTGAAAGCGAGCCAAACGACGCGATGGGTTGACAGGGGCGCTGAGCCCTCAACCAGTCTCCGGCTCCGAAGATTAGGGCGGCGGGTAACCCCGACCGCCTTTATCTTTGTTTGCGACCGGAGACTGGTCATGGCCTTTCCGCACCTGTTTCGAGATGACGTGTTTCACCTGGAGACCGCCCGGTTGTGGCTGCGGTGGCCACGTGCCAGCGACGCTCTGGCCTTGCACGAGGTCACCGCCGCCGCGGAGGTGGCGGAGATGACCGCCAGCTGGCCGCATCCGTTGCCCGCTGGTGAAGTGGAGCGGCGCATATTGCACATGCGGGAGGCGTGTGCCGCGGGCACTGGACTGGACTTGGTCATGGTCCGCAAACGTCGCGTCGATCGCGCGATCGGCGTGATCATGCTTACTGCCCGCGACGAACGCGCGCTCGAACTCGGTTACCTGCTGGGCCCGCCCCATCAGGCCCGTGGTTACATGACGGAAGCGGTGTGCGCCGTGGTGCGGGTGATCTTCACGGCGACCCTGTTTGATCGGATCGACGCGTCCAGTCGGATCGACAATGCCGGCTCGCGCCGGGTGTTGGAGAAGGCCGGCTTCGCACCGGCGCGGCGAACGGCGATGCCCGCGCCGGCGCGCGGCGGATCGGTTGAGGTGGCGCAATTTTGCCTGCGGCGTGAAGATTGGAAGCAGATCGGTTGCCCGGCGGGCTGGGATCGAGACGGCGGCAAACGCCTGGCGGAGGACCATCATGACGTGTTGGCCTGAACCGCTGCCGACGCCCCGGCTGGTGCTGCGGACGCCGCGCCAGCACGACGTTGCTCGGGTCGTGCGTGAACTGAGCAATTGGAGCGTCGTGCGTTGGTTGACGCGCGTGCCATATCCATTTGTGCCCAGACACGCCCGGGTTTGGCTTGACACGGTGGTCAACGATGGCGATCGCCGGTGCGAACGCAACTTCGCGATCGCCCGTCGCGAACGTCCTGATTGTTTGATCGGCATGCTGTCGTGGCATAACCTGGACCAGCCACGGCCGTCGGTCGGATATTGGCTCGCGCAATCGGCTTGGGGCAAAGGCTACGCCCTGGAGGCGCTGACGGCCTCGCTCGACTGGGTGGAAGCCTGGCATCCACAGGCGCAGCCGACGGCAACGGTGCTGCCCGGCAATCACCGATCGATCGGCGTCTTGAAAAAAGCCGGCTTTCGGCGCCAGATCGCCCGGGATATGCATGCCTCGCGCGCGCTCCAACGCAAGGTCGCCGTCGTGCGCTTCACGCTGGTGCCGGGCCGCCGACAGGCGGCGGCGCCGGACATTGCAGGACACCTCGTGGCATGAAGTTCTTGGACCAAGCGAAAGTCTACGTGCGATCGGGCGACGGCGGTGCCGGCTGCGTTTCGTTTCGGCGCGAAAAGTTCATCGAGTTCGGCGGCCCGGACGGTGGCGATGGGGGCAAGGGCGGCGACGTGTGGCTCGCCTGTGAGGACAGCCTCAACACGTTGATCGACTTTCGCTATCAGCAGCACTTCAAAGCCAAAACCGGGCAACACGGCATGGGGCGCAACCGCACCGGCGCGGCCGGCGCCGACGTCACGTTGAAGGTGCCGCCCGGGACCGTGGTGTTGGCCGATGATCACGAGACGATTTTGGCCGAATTGACCGAGCCGGGGACGCGCGTTTGCTTGTTGCGCGGCGGTAACGGCGGGTTTGGCAACGCCCACTTCAAGAGCTCGACCAATCAGGCGCCACGCCATGCCAATCCCGGCCAGCCTGGCAAGGAAGCGTGGATCTGGCTGCGCTTGAAATTGATCGCGGACGCGGGGCTGATCGGATTGCCCAATGCGGGCAAATCGACGTTGCTTGCCACCGTCTCCGCCGCTAAGCCCAAAATCGCGGCGTATCCTTTCACCACCTTGCACCCCAACCTCGGGGTCGTGCGCTCCGGCGAAACCGATTTCGTCCTGGCCGACATTCCCGGCTTGATCGCAGGCGCCCACGAAGGAGCGGGCCTGGGTGCCCGCTTTTTGGGCCATATTGAGCGTTGCCGGGTGTTGCTGCATCTGGTCGACGCCACACAGGACGACGTGATCGCCGCCTACCGTACGGTGCGTCGCGAACTGCGCGCCTACGGGGCGGGTCTGGACAAACGGAAGGAGATCGTCGCGCTCAGTAAGTGCGACGCTCTGGACGAGGAGACGCTGCAAAGCCGCAGCGCGGCGCTGCGAAAGGTGGCGCGAAAGGTGCCGCTGTTGGTTTCAGCTGTGTCCGGAAAAGGCGTGCCGGAAGCCTTGTTTGCGTTGGCCCGTGAAATCGCCCAAGCGCGCGCAAAAGTGCAGCAGGCAAGTGCACGTGATCGACCCAAGCGGCCCTGGGCGCCGTCGATTTGACTGCCTGAAGGGTTTCAGTGTGAGCTGGAACCATCCCGCTCCCCCGCCCGATCACCGCATTTCAAGCCGGTGTGGGCGTCGGGGCGGGAGAACGGCCTCCGCCCAAGGCGGAAATGATTTCGTTCATCGTGCCTCGCGTTGGTGCCGTCTGAGCGGCACGGAACACTTGGCGCGATAATCCAAGTCCGCGCGAGGAGTTGCCGTCGCTGTGCCCGAGCTGCCCGAAGTCGAAACCGTGCGGCGCGGCCTAGAGCCGGTGATGGCGGGCGCGCGGTTGGTGCGGGTCGAACAGCGACGGCCGGACCTCAGATTTCCGCTGCCGGTCGCGTTTGGGCCGCGGTTGGAGGGCCGCCGGGTCGAGCACCTCGACCGCCGCGCCAAGTATCTTTTGGCGCGCCTGGACGATGGCGTCGTGCTGGTCATGCATCTGGGGATGAGCGGTCGATTTACCGTTGCGGTGCCGGATCAAACCGATGCTGCCAAACCCGGTGGCATGCCGAACTTCGCGTTGGATACCGGCGCCGATCCGGCCCACGATCACATCGTGTTCAAGATGGAGAGCGGAGCCACGATCACCTACAACGACCCGCGCCGGTTCGGATACATGGACCTGATCCCAGCAGCCGAACTCGCCCATCACAAGCTGTTCGAGGGGCTAGGTCCAGAACCGCTGTCCAATCTATTCAATGCTGATTATCTTGCCGCGCGGGCCGCGGCAAAAACCTGCGACCTCAAGGCTTTCTTGCTTGATCAACGGATCGTCGCAGGGCTGGGCAACATCTATGTGTGCGAAGCGCTGTTCCGGGCGCAGGCGTCGCCGGTTCGGCGCGCTGGAAGTCTGGCGCGCAAAAGCGGTCGGCCATCGTCACGTTGCGAGGCCCTGGTGGGGGCGATTCGCGCGGTACTGATCGATGCGATCGAAGCGGGCGGTTCAACGTTGCGGGACTATCGGCACGCGGATGGAGCGCTCGGCTACTTTCAACACGCGTTCAAGGTTTACGGACGCGAAGGCGAGCCTTGCGCGCGGCCCACCTGCCGGGGCATTGTGCGTCGCACCGTCCATGGCGGACGCTCGACCTTTCATTGTCCAAGCTGTCAACGTTGAACTTCGATCACGTCTGCTTCGTCAGCCAGCTGCCGGGAGAATCACATGGCCTATGAGAATCTTGTCGCCGAAGCCAAGGGGCGGGTCGGGGTGATAACGCTGAACCGGCCGCAGGCGCTCAATGCGCTCAACAATGCGCTGATCGATGAGCTCAACCAGGCGCTCGATCAATGGGAGGCCGATGATGGCATCGGCTGCATCCTCCTCACCGGCTCGGAGAAGGCGTTCGCTGCCGGCGCCGACATCAAGGAGATGCAGGCCAAGACCTACATTGAGGCCTATCGGCAGAATTTCATCGGCTCGTGGGAGCGCATCACCCGCTGTCGTAAGCCGGTGATCGCGGCGGTGGCTGGATTTGCGTTGGGCGGCGGCTGCGAGCTCGCCATGAGCTGCGATTTCATCATCGCGGCCGATAGCGCCAAGTTCGGTCAGCCGGAGATCAAGCTGGGCGTGATGCCCGGTGCCGGTGGAACCCAGCGGCTGACCCGGTTCGTCGGCAAATCCAAGGCGATGGATCTGTGCCTTACGGGCCGCATGATGGACGCCGAGGAGGCGGAGCGCGCCGGCTTGGTGTCACGCGTGGTTGCCGCCGACGTGTTGCTGGACGAGGCTCTTAAAGCGGCGGAGACGATCGCCGGCATGTCACTGACGGCGGTGATGATGACCAAGGAAAGCATTAACCGCGCCTATGAAACGACGTTGAGCGAGGGCATTCGCTTCGAGCGTCGCTTATTCCATGCCACCTTTGCCACCGAAGACCAGAAAGAAGGCATGGCCGCCTTCGCCGAAAAGCGCAAGGCCAACTGGCAGCACCGCTGACATGCGTGCGACAATGCGCGCTCAGTCGGCGCCATGGTTGGGGGCAGGTGGGCACGATCATGTCCGCCTCTGGCGCAATAGCTTGGCCGGCCCGCTACCTCCAACTGGCCACGATGAGGCTTGGGGCGCCAAACTGGGGCCGCCACGCTGGGGCCGGAGCGCTGGGGCCGGAGCGCTTGGGCCGGCAAGGACAACATGGGAGATTGGCGACCTCATGCGAGAAGGTATCTACACGACTGGTTTCAGCCATTCCAATCCGATACCGGCAGCATGCCGGCTCGGCAACTTGGTGGTGACCGGCATCATCAACGGGCTTGATCCGGCCGCACGTGAGCCCGGCTCATTCGACGAGCAGTGCGCCCTCATGTTTGAGCGCGTGCGCGAGGTGATGGCGGCGGCCGGCGGTTCGGTCGATCACATCGCCAAGCTCAACATCCAGATCGCCGACATCGCCCAGCGGGCTCTGCTTAATTCCCATTGGGTCGCGATGTTCCCCGATCCTAACACCCGTCCCGTGCGGCAGACCACGGAATTACCGTTGGATCGGGGCAAGCTCATTCAGTGCGACGTGTTGGCGTGGCTGGAGCCGTCGAACAACTGACCGGCGAACCTCGGGTGCGCGCCCGAGCGCCCCGGATCACCCCGAACCGAAGCGCCGCTCAGCGGCGCATGTGCGGTCAGGCGGTGCTGAGCGCGTCGGCAGCTGAGCCAGGTCAATGTGTGATCGGCGGCTTGATGGCACGTTGGCCTGCAAACCGGCCTGGATCATTTCCGCCTGAGGCTGATCAGCCTTGCCGGCCCGGTCGCAATCGGTCATCCAAAGGCACGATGCACGGCATGCCCGGGTCGGGTTGAGAGCTCGTTGGTTCCAGCTCACACCGAAACGCTCCAGCTCCGGCTCGCCCGATTGACGGTTATGCCGGCTTCACGTCATAACCCGGCGTCTTAAAGCCGCTTCCGGCGTGCGCCGGGCGAAGCCATCGGTCATGTTTTGAGGATGACGGATCATGCAACAGCGCCGCCCTGTTATGCTGGTCGTGCTGGACGGTTGGGGATGGCGCGAGGAGGTCGCCGACAACGCGGTGCGACAGGCGCGAACGCCCGCTTTTGACCGGCTATGGGCGCAGCAGCCCCACGCCTTGTTGCAGACGTCGGGTCTCGATGTCGGCCTTCCGGCCGGGCAGATGGGCAATTCCGAAGTGGGCCATCTCAATATTGGCGCCGGTCGCGTCGTGATGCAGGACCTGCCGCGGATTTCGCAGGCGTTCGAGGCCGGCCATGTCGCGCAGATCCCGCAACTGCAGGACCTGTTCGCCCAGGTGCGCGCGTCCGGCGGGACCTGTCACCTCATGGGTTTGGTGTCTCCGGGTGGGGTGCACGCCCACCAGGATCACGTCGTGGCGCTCGCCAAAATCATGCACGATGCGGCGCTTCCGACGGTGCTTCACGTCTTCACCGATGGTCGTGACACGCCGCCGCGCGCGGCGGCGGAGGATATCGCGCGCCTCAAAGCCGCGCTCCCGGCGGCCGTGCCGATCGTCTCGGTGTGCGGTCGCTATTACGCGATGGATCGCGACAAGCGCTGGGATCGAGTCGCCAAGGCCTATGCCATGCTGGTCGACGCGCAGGCCCCACGGGCCGCCGATCCGATCGCGGTCATTCGCGCGGCCTACGCGAACGATCTTAGCGATGAATTCATCTTGCCGGCCGTCATTGGTGATTATCAGGGCATGGCCGACGGCGACGCGGTTGTTTGCTTCAACTTTCGCGCCGATCGGGTGCGCCAACTGCTGACCGCGCTGCTTGACCCCGACTTCGACGGTTTCGCGCGCGCACGGACCGTCAAATTCGCGGCCGCGGCGGGCATGACCGAATATAGCGATGCGCTCAATGCGTTTTGCTCGACGATCTTTGTGCCCCAGTCATTGGCCAACGTGCTGGGCGAGGTGGTGGCCGCCGCCGGCCGCAGGCAACTGCGCATGGCCGAAACCGAGAAATACCCGCATGTGACCTACTTTTTGAACGGTGGCGAAGAGCGACAACTGCCAGGCGAGGACCGGATCTTGGTGCCTTCGCCAAAGGTCGCGACCTATGATCTGCAACCTGAAATGTCGGCGGCGGAGCTGACGGATCGGGCGGTCGAAGCGATTGGCTCCAGCACCTACGATCTGATCGTGCTCAATTTCGCCAATCCGGATATGGTGGGCCATACCGGCAGCTTGGCGGCCGCCATCAAGGCGGTGGAGGCCACCGATGCCGGGCTCGGTCGCATCGCAGCGGCCATCGCGCGTGCCGGCGGCGCGTTGTTGGTGACCGCCGATCACGGCAACTGCGAGCTGATGCGCGATCCGGAGACCGGTGGACCCCATACGGCGCACACGACAAATCCAGTTCCGATCGTGCTGTTGGGCGCCGGCGAGGTTACGTTGAACGATGGGCGGCTGGCCGATATCGCGCCGACGCTGCTGGCGTTGATGGGGCTGCCGCAACCCCCGGACATGTCGGGCCGTAGCCTAGATCATCGCGCCTTAAATCGGAACCGAAAAGCCGGTTCCGATTTAAGGCGCAAAGATGATCGCTCTTAACGTGGTGAGCAACTTTCTGCCTTTAATCGGGATCGTTCCGATTCCGATTAAAGGCAGGTTGCTCCAATGCAGCGATAACGTCCGCTGGGTCGGAGCGGCCTTGGGTGGCGGCGCCGACGTTGACCGCAGGCTCGCCGCAGCTGCTGCGCTGCATGGAGCCGTGCCGGCCCCTCCGCCGCCCGGCCAATCACAACAGCGTGGCGTCGGGCGGTCGGTGGGGAGCGGGATGATTGCAGCCAATACTGAAACGCGATCGGCGGAACTGAACCAGCATGGCACGTCCTCGCAATCGGCATTATCGCCGGCGTTGGCGGTCGATCTTCGAGTGCGCGGATGCCGAGTTGTCACGGATGATGACCTACAGACCGAGCACGTCGGTCATGTCGTAAAGACCGGGCCCTTTGCCCTTGCCCCATAAGGCAGCTTTCACCGCACCCCGTGCGAAGATGCCGCGATCGCTGGCCTCATGGGTCAACGCGATCCGCTCGCCTTCGCCGGCGAAAATCACCGTGTGATCGCCAACCACACTGCCGCCGCGCAGGCTGGCGAAACCAATGTCGCCGGTGCGGCGCGCGCCTGTGATGCCGTCACGTCCGCGGGCGCTCACCTCGGCCAGTCTCACTTGCCGGCCGTCGGCCGCCGCCTGGCCCAACATCAAGGCGGTGCCGGACGGTGCATCGACCTTATGCTTGTGGTGCATCTCGAATATCTCGATGTCGAACTCAGCATCGAGCGCCTGCGCCACGCGTTTGGTGAGGGCCACCAGCAAGTTGACGCCCAGGCTCATATTGCCGGCTTTAATGATCGTGGCGTGGCGCGCGGCCGACGTGATCGCGGCTTCGTGCTCAGCTTCCAGCCCGGTGGTGCCGATCACGTGCACAATGCGACCGTTGGCGGCAAGCCCCGCAAACTCGGCAGTCGCGGCCGGCACCGTGAAATCGAGGATGGCGTCCACCTTGGTGATCAGCTCCAGCGCATCGCTGGTGATCGGTGCCCCCACCTCGCCTAAGCCGGCCAGCACGCCGAGATCTTGACCGATCGCCGGGCTGCCGGCGGCTTCGATGCCGCCGATCAATTGACACGGTTCGGCTGCGCCGACGGCACGGGCGAGCTCGCGCCCCATGCGGCCGGCCGCTCCCATGATACCGATTCTATAGGTGCCCATGGCTGTCGACCCTTTGCTCGATCCGGTGTGGAGACGTGATCGCGTGAGGTGGAACGGCTTCGCCGGAAGCCTTGAACGGGACTCGTGCTCTAAGCCGTGAGTTCCCAGCACGCTTCAGCTGTTTCATCGAACCCATCGCAGACGCTCGCGCTCTAGATTCTGTCCGCTAAAGGCGGAACCACCGTGCCGGCCCGCTCCCCCCGTCCAACCAGAGATGCGGGCCATTGGGTGGCCCAGTGGAGGAATGGGGAGCGAGATGGTTCCAGCTTACTCTGGAACGCGATAGCCATAGCAATCGGCGGAGGCCTGAGAAAGTCCCATGGTTCAGGCTTTGCAGGTGGCGATGAAGGTCATCCGCGCTTGGTTGTGACCGACGTTAGGGTGGGTTCGCCGGGCGGCAAACCCCGCGGCGTGAAGCAGGTCGATGATCTGCTGCTCTGTGTACATGGAAAATCCAAGCTCGCGGCGGAGCCTCCCGTAGTCAGACAGCGCGGTTCGGGCCAGCCCGGTCAACGCCGGCAGCAGGAAGCCGCTGCGCCAACCAAACGATAGCAGCGCAGCAGCGTCTGCGACAGGGCTCGTTGTCGGGGGTACGACGTCGGCCAGGATCAGCCGGCCCTCCCGTTTCAATTTTTGCCGCCAAACGCCGAGCACCCGCACCATCGCCGCTTCGTCCAGGTACTGGATCAGCGAAATCGCCAAAATGAGATCGAGCGAGGCCGGTGCCAGCCGGTCGATGTCGGCTTGATCCAGCACGGTGACGCTGCCGAGGTCACCGGTGCGGCGCTGCAGCTCGTTGCGGACCTTGGGTGCGGCGTCGAACAGCAAAAGCTCACCACAGCGCCCGTGAATCTGATCTGCATAAAGCGCTTCACCGCAGCCGTAATCGAGAATGATGGCATCGGGAGCAGGAATGTAGCCGGCAATGGCGCTCGACAGGGCGGCAGCGTGGGCCTGCTTATGGCGCTCGTTGACGTAGATGGCGTGATCAGTGTTCCAAAAATCGATCCAACTGATCATGGGGCCTCACCCCTTTTCCGCCAGCGTCGGCGCAGCCCGATACATGGGTCCGGCCGGTCGATCCCGGACGTGAAAACGACGTAGTCCGCCGCGGGGCGCTCATCCGGTCCTCGTGGCATGGCCGTCGCTTCCATATCGCGGCCTGGCTCGGCTTCGACGAACACGACGACTGACACCGGTCGCTGCGGCGCGCGTTGTCGGATGAACCAAGGGACACCTCGGTCTTTCCGGACGTGGCCGTTGCCGGCCACCAGCACCGCACTGCCCTGTGCACCACCCTGCGTGCTGGCCGCGACCAACAAGCGATCGGCGAGGTGCGCGTCGCGATACCGCTGCACGCTCGTCATCGCGGCGATGGCAGATGGTGGCAACAAATTGCAATGGCTTTCGCGCAACTCCACCTTTAGCGCGGTTTCCAGCGGCGTCGGCAACGGCTTGGACAGCTGCAAGCGTGCGACTTGGTCGGTTGATAACGCGCTGAGGCCGTCGCGTGCCATCGCACGACTTGCTCGGCGCGGTGGGTTACCAGGTTGGATCGTCAGGCCCGCGTCAAGCACCGCCTGGAACAGCGGCGCGAACATCGATGCAGCGGGCCAACCGCTGTTGTCCCATTCGAGGGCGCGAAGGACATCAAGCGCCACGGCGTCCCGGCCCTCAACCGCGCCATGGTTCAGCGCGGCCTTCAGCGTCGCACGTTGGTCGGCCCGGATGTGCTCGAAGACCACGGCTGAAAGAGCCGGGTTGGTGCACTTCAGGTGACGTATCAACTCGGCGCGAAGCCGATGGTGCACCGGATTGTCGTGAACCTCGCCGAGCAGCACCAAGGCCGGACCCCGGCTGGCGATCAAAAGGTCCGCGACAAAATCGGACCATCCCACCCGTCGACCCGAACGTTCGATCCAGATCGTACCGACCGGGGGAACATTTGCTTGGAACGCGGCCAACCATGTCCGCGCGGAGACAGGGCGTATCGCCGCACAGTCGATGATCGGGGCATTGGGTTCGGATGTCCCGGGCAGCGGCGGGGCACCGTTTTGAGCGTGGGCGGGTGATGCGGCGGTGCCGATTGCCAGGGCGCCGATGATCATGACACCGGCCGCGCGCCAGCGCGACGGGGTGGCCAATCCCGACCGACCAAGGGGCCGCTCAGGTCGGGGTAGGGATCGTCGAATTGTCCGGATCAAGCGGCTCTCCTCGTCGGCGCCACACCAGGCCTCGGGTATCGCGGCCGCTGGGTTACCGCGATGCTGACGACCATCATGTGTTACAGGCTGTGAGATGATGCAAGTTTCGGCGCGATCAATGGGCCAAGGCCCAGCCATTCGACCGCCCAGGGCAGTTCGTCTTTGGCGGCATCACCGTGCCGCCCCGCCTGCAACGCTTGAGGGCGACCTGCGTTGACGCGGAAGCGGCAGGCTTCGTGGTCAACGCAGAAGGTTGCGCTACCCTGCAGGAGCGATCGCCCTATTGCCTTTAGCAGCGTTTTCGCGGTGCCAACTCGAGGCACGATGATGTCGAGCGAGGGTGCCGCGCAGCCATAAGGTCGTGTCTGAGGTCACAGCGGATGGCGAGGGATGCTCTTGACATGTATGTAAATCGTCGGTGCTTTGCGTGATATTTACGATTGGCTGCCCAGATGTCACCCGTGTGACAGATTTTCGTTGTCTATCAACACATCAGAACCAAACCGTTGCGTGGGGGTACCGCTTGCGTCGTGCTGTCGCCTTCGCCCTTATTCTGGCCATAGCGGCCGGACTTTATGTCGCCTCGCCATTGCGGGCGGCCTGGGTGCTGCGCGAGGCCATAAAGACTGGAGACCTTGAGACCGTCCAGCACCGGGTGGACTGGTACCAGGTGCGCAAAAGCCTGCGGGCGTCGCTGGTCGCCGCGCGCCAGTTGGTGCCGGAAGCGGAGGCGTTGGCAAAAAAGGTGCGGCCAACGCTGTGGCAACGCGTTAAACACGCGTTCGGCGCGACGATGATCGACCGCTTCATCGAAACCTACATCACGCCCGAAGGCTTGACCACGTTGTTCCGATATCGTCAGCAGCGGCAGCGGCTCCGCTCCGGCGATGGAGCAGACGAGCAAATCCGGTTCACGAAGCGCTTCCGGCGCTATTACCGTCGTATCGTGCGGGCACAATTCCTATCCCTCACTACGTTTGAAATTGAAGTCCGCGATCAGTGGGACGCCAGCCGACGTTATGTCAGCGTGTTCGAGCTGCACGGCGTAAGTTGGAAGCTCACCGGGCTGCGGATCTTGATCGGCGACGGCTCCGGCGGCCGCGCACAAATCGACACCGGCGCTGCCGAGGCGGGCTAGAGCAACCTGCTTTGCTTTGGTATCGGAACGATCCCGGTGTAAAGCGGAAAAGTTGCTCACCACCTTACGGGCGATCATTTTTGTGCCCTAAATCGGAACCGGCTTTGCGGTTCCAATTTGTTGCAGTTCCAATTTGTTGCGGTGCCAATTTAAGGCACGATGATCTCGTCCCACGCCAGCCGATTGCTTAGCAGCTGCTCCCATGCCGATGCGCGTGCTTGCTGACCGGCGAAAAGGCCGTTCCGTCTTGGGCTGGCTTGACCATGTACAGCATTCGTGGCCCAGTTCGCTGGTCGGTGTCGTGCGCCGGAGGATTGAGATGACAGAGGCAGATCGGATTATTGAGGCGCTTGGGCTGGTCGCGCATCCAGAAGGCGGCCATTTCCGGGAAACGTTCCGCGATACGATGGCCAACGGCCGCGCTCACTCGACTGCGATCTTTTATTTGCTGAAGGCTGGCGAGGTGTCGCGTTGGCATCGCGTCGACTCGGCCGAGATCTGGCATTGGTATGCGGGCGCGCCGCTGACGCTGAGCCAACGTCAAACGCTGAGCGCACCGATCGTGCAACGCACGATGGGTGGCGACGTGCTGGCCGGGCAAACCCCGCAGGCCATCGTGCCCGCCCTGGTCTGGCAATCGGCTTGCAGCCTCGGACCCTGGACCCTGGTTGGTTGCACGGTTGCGCCCGGGTTTGAGTTCACCGGCTTCGAATTGGCGCCGGAAGACTTTGTCGACACGTCACGCGCCTTGAGGTGCGACCCTGCTTGATGCGACGCGACCGGCCCTGACCGACACAGCGGCGCCAAACGCGACACCGGTCATCTTGGCTTGTCACAGTGAGCTGGAACCATCCCGCTTCCCGCCCCGTTTCTCCACTGGGCCACCGACAATATCGTGCCATTGGGCGGCCGGGCGGGGTCCGGGAGGGCATGGCGCTCCCGCCGCAGGCGGACATCAGCCGGGTTAAAGTCTTTCTGGCACCGGAGCCCTTTGCAGGCGACGCAGCTGCTGCACGGTGTCCGTCAGGTCCCGGTCGAGTTGGGCGATGCGATCCGTGTCAGGTGCCCAGAGCTGACCGTCCCGCGCGGCTGTTTCGATCGACTGGCACAGCGCGCTGACCCGTTTGGCACCGATGTTTCGGCTCATGGAGTTGAGCGCATGGGCGGCGGAGGCCAGGCAGGCCGGATCATCGGATCGCGCCGCTGAGCGGATTTTTTCCAGCGCGTGCGGTGCGTGTTGTTCGTATAGAGCAATGACGCGGCCGACGATCGGGCTGGCGCACCCCTGATTCTGGCCGAGCGATCGCAACACCAAAAGGTCGATCAATGGTGCCGGACCCTCCACTGCGCCGGCGCTGGCGGTCCAGTCGGCGTCTATGGTTGGCTGATGCTCCGGCCTTGGTGCTTGCCGCGGGCTGAGCCATTGCGCGAGGCATGTCGAAATCGCCTGCAGCGTGAACGGCTTGGAGATGAAATCTTGCATGCCCGCGCGTCGCCAAGCCGCAGCGACATCGGCCGTCACATGTCCGCTCAGGGCGATGATCGGTACCGGGTTACGGTCATGCGCCGCTTCCCAGGCTCGGATCGCGCGGGCTGCATCAAACCCATCCATGACCGGCATGCTGCCGTCCATGAAAACCAGGTCGAAACGGCCAGATTTGACAGCAGCCACCGCTTCGGCACCATCCTCAACCGAGGTGACCGTCACCTCAAGGCGACGCAGCACTTCTTCCAACACCTCGCGATTGATTGCGCTGTCATCAGCGGCAAGCACGTGCACGCCCGGAAATGTCTGCGCGGCGGTGGTGCGCGGCTCGGCATTGGGCACGATCGGCGTGAACACGCGCTGCAAGCCTGCTAGGCCGTCCCGCGCCTGGCTTAGGATTTCCACGTTGGCCGCGGTCCCTGCCGGCGTGTGCAAGATGCCGTGCGCTTTGCCCTCGGCGATCAGTGCATCGGCATTGCTATCACCGAAACGGGACAGAACCAGGCGCGGGCACCGCGGCGGGAGGAGCGCTTCAGGCAGTTCGGGGAGTCTGGTCGGGGTTGTGAGCACGAACCGTAATTTGGCTTTCGCGGTGGGCGTCAATTGCGAAAGATCGGTTATTGCCTGGTACCCGAGGTCGGCCATGTGATCGCAAAGCACGCTGCGATTGGGGCCCTGCGGGAGCAGGACGAGCGCGGGCCTGGGTGGATCGACCGGGTGCGCGATGGCGGCCGCGTGTTCGACGATGTCGACGGGAAGCTCAAATGCGAATGTCGAACCGTGGTTAAGCTCGCTGTCGACGAAGATGCGGCCACCCATGGCGCTGACCAGCCGGCGGCAAATGGTGAGCCCGATCCCGGTCCCGCCGAATTGCCGGGTGGTGGATTGTTCGGCTTGGGTGAAAGCGTCAAAGATGACCGGAAGCTTGTCGCTGGGAATACCGATGCCGGTATCGGCCACACTGAAGCGCAATGTCGTTTTGGTCCCATCTTGCGCACCACCATCGGCGACCGCGACCCTGACCAACACGCCGCCGCGCGAGGTGAATTTCAAAGCGTTACTGACCAGGTTTGAAAGCAACTGCTTGAGGCGAACGGGATCGGAGGCGATTTTGATGGGCGCGTCCGGTGCGACATAGCCAGCCAGTTCCAACTCCAATTTATTGGCTTGCTCAGCGTATAATTGCAGGACGTCTTCGACGGTGCGACGTACGTCGAGCTCAATGCTCTCCAGCCGCAGTTGGCCAGCCTCGAACTTGGCTAGATCGAGGACATCGTTGACAATCGACAGCAACATTTTTCCCGACGTCAAAATCACGTCGGAGCACCGGCGGGCACGCGCGCTCAAATCGCAGGTCGCGAGCAGCTCGCCCATCACCAGCATGCTGTTCATCGGTGTTCGGATTTCATGGCTCATGGTGGCCAAGAAATCTGACTTGGCAGCACTGGCGCGCTCGGCAGCCTGATGGGCCGCGGCCAACGCCACGGTGCGTTCGGCAACTTCGTGTTCAAGCCGATCGCGGTGGGTGGCCAAAGACTGATCCCGGTATCGGATTTCGGCAAGCATGTCATTGAAGGCATCTACCATGACGCCGATTTCATCATCGTTGGGTCGGGGCACCGTCTGGTCGAATCGTTTGGTCTGGCTGACCTCGTGCATCGCGCGGGTCAGCGCCGCTATCGGTCCGGTGATCGTACGCCGAAGGCGTAAGGCGAGTACAATGCCGAAGACAATGCAGCACGATCCCACAGCCAGCGCCGCGATCACGCTATAGATCAGTGCCTCGCGTAAATCGGAGATGTCGGCGATCATGTGCAGCGCACCGATCGGGCTGCCGGCGTGCACGATCGGCACCGTCACCGCGAAGGTCGACAGATTCGGTGCAAATGACCCTTGGTCGGTGGTTGCATTGTCGGTGGTCGCATTGGCTGGCTCAGTATTCTCCCGACGTAAGATCACGCCGGCGCCGAACTGAAAAGCGCTGACACCTTTGCGGTCGCGAACTTGAACGTAGCTGATCCCGGGAATGGCGCCGACACCCTTTAAGGTATTGGCGATCCGACGCCGATCGCCCGTATTGAGGGATTCAGAAACCGTGGCGGCCAGCGCCACGGCGATGCCGTGAAGCTCGCCATATTTGGCCTCGAATTGGCGATCGGCCTCCCGCCAGGCTGAAGCCAATGACGAGATCAATACCGCGCTGCTTACCGCGACCGTGACGACGGCGACCAGCTTGCAGCTGATGGTCCATGATTTGAAGGATCGCATGCGAACGTCGACCGCAGCAAGGGGGATCGAGCGCTAATCTACCTGTAATTGACGGACGTGCCTTTATCTATTTCCAGAAACTTTGATTATTAGTGGATGGATTATTATTGAGGGTGCTGAAATTCATCGGATTGCAACCGCCGACCATGGTTTGTCCCGTTCGTGAAAATCATCGTTCAAAATGTTCAGGGTGGGCTCGCCGGGTCGGATTCTCTCAATATGGCACATTACGGTGAGTGCAAATCGAACAAGTTGACTTAATTTTTTCCAAGAATCTTTGTTTCGCTTCCATGTCACGTATACAAATCATATTTGAATTGCAGCAGTTTGGATGACTTGGTGCAATCTATTGAGAGTGCGGGATGCCAAACATCGAGCCCCACCGGATCTTGGCGCGATTTATGGACAATCGCCGGGGGTCACTTGCGGTGAAGTTTGCCTTTGTGTTGCCGCTGTTGATGACCGTGGTCGCCGGGCCCATCGACTATGGACGCTATTTGCTTCGCGAATCGCTGTTGCGAGATGCGACGGATGCCGCTGCTTTGGCAGCCGCCAAGCACATGAGCCTGGCTGACGCAAGCCAAGCAAATCTGCAGGACGTGTCCGCCGCCGTGGCCCAGCATCATCTTCAAGCACATGCGCTTGCGGAACTCGTTGAACAAACCATCATCGATACTCAAGTATCGGCTAATCCGGTGCAGGTGACGGTGGTCGCAAGACAGCCGTTCCAGCCGGTATTTCCCGACGTGTTCGGCATGTCGAGGCGGTTCGTTGAGGCAACTTCGGTTGCGGAAGTGGTCGGCGAGCCCAACCTGTGTGTGCTCGCGCTTGAGCCCGCTGCGTTTGACGCGTTGTCATTGGCGAGGGATGCGCGCATGACCGCTAATAATTGTGCTGTGTTCTCGAATTCAACGTCGATGCGCGGCTTGGCCGTGCGTGATCAAGCTCGGCTCGAGGCGGCGACCGTGTGCTCGGCGGGCGGGATTGCCGGTACGGGCCAAATATCGCCTGAACCTTACACGGATTGCCCACAATTCGAAGATCCGTTGGCCTCCCGGCTGGAGCCTCGCGTCGGGACCTGTGATTTTCACAATGTGCAGATTGTCGATATGGCGAGGCAGCTTGTGCCTGGCGTCTACTGTGGTGGCTTGATAATTTCGGGTCGAGCCGAAATTGAACTAAAGCCCGGCATTTATGCGATCGTTAACGGGCCATTGCTAGTTGATGGAACGGCTCGGGTGAGCGGCGTTGGCGTTTCGTTCTTTCTCGGGCCGGACGCGTGGCTTCGCTTCGGAAGATTTACCTCCGTCGAACTCGCCGCATCCAAACACGGGAGTTTGGCTGGGCTGTTGATCTTCGGCTCGCGCCAGCAGCCGTCGCGCTTGACCCACACAATTCTCAGTCGCGGGGCACAAAACCTGGTAGGTACAGTTTATCTGCCAACAAGCAACCTGATCATCGACGGCGAGGCCGAGGTCGGCAGTGAATCGGCCTACACGGCCATCGTCGCGCGGCGGCTCATCTTGCTGGAAGGCCCCCATCTGGTGCTCAACAGCGACTATGACAAGACGGATGTGCCGGTCCCTGCAGGTATCCGTGGTGCCGGGCAGCCGGCGCGATTGGTTCAGTGAGCTAGGTTCGGAGTATTCGGCGATGAGTAGGTTGGATCATATGCGAAATAATAAAAGTGTAATTAAAGCGTTATTTTATCCGCAATACTCGGTGCGCATACTGCGCAAAACAAAAATTACTAAAATTTAGTGATCCATAGCTAAGGCGGCATTAACGATATGACAAGCATATCGCACAGAAAGATTGAAGTTCGTGGGGGACTAGTTCTGGTCGCGGACGACGACCCAATCTTTCGCGAACTCGCTGCCGCGAATCTCAAAGAGTTGGGATTCAGGCCGATTGAAGCAGAAGACGGAAATGCAGCGTGGCAGGCATTGCGCCGCTACAGCGCGTGCTTGGCCATCATCGATCTGGATATGCCAAAGCTGAACGGCTTCTCGCTGATTGAGTGTATGCGCGCTAATCCGCGTATGCAGCACGTGCCCGTGGTCGTGATCACGGCTCGCAGCGATAGCACCGCCATTAAGGACGCCTTTGAAGCGGGTGCGACCTCATTCCTCACCAAACCCGTCGATTGGCGCTCGTTTGGCAATCACGTCGAATATCTCATGCGTCTTGACGCTTCAGTCAATGCGCAACGGTTGAAGGTCAATCGCGCGGATGCGGCAAGCCAACTCAAGGATGCGGCCATCGCGTGCGCGGTCGCGTCATGCCTCACGCATGTCGGGCGGATCACGGCGCTGGCTGAGAAAATCGATGCGAGCCTGCAAAGTTGGTTGCATGCCGATGTCGTGAAGGACCGCTTGCAGGCAATCGTGCGCGAGGCCGAAGACATTGAAACAGCGTTGATGAGTGCACGAGATCTGTCGTGCGTGCTGTCCAGACCGGATTCGGCGGAGAGCAAGCTGGCGCCGTTGAAAACCCTGTTGGCCAGCGTGCAGTCCTACGTGGCCGAGATGTCACGTGAACGTCATGTGCCGGTCTGTGTCTCTCGATCGCCTGAGGACATTTTCATCGCGTGTGATCCCGACGAGATGGCGGCGGCGTTGTCGCAAATCATCACCAACGCGATCAAGGTGTCGGCGCCCGGCGACAGTATTGTGATCGAGACCCAGCTGCATGATGACGGCATGTTGTCGATCTCAGTCACCGACGATGGTCCAGGTATCGAGCCGGACGTTTTTGCCGCATGCCTATGGCCGCTCGGCAATGAGCACTTTCTGCCGACCAACATGCAGGAATCACAGTGTGAAGGCATTGCCATGGTCAAGGCGGTGGCCAATGCCCATGGCGGCTCGTTGGAAATTCGCTCGATGCCGGGCCAGGGCGCCACGATGATGGTCACCATTCCAGCGGAGCGGGTGCACGCGGAAACCGATTGCGCGGCGTAACGGGCAGCGAGCCTTGGCACGCCATGGTGCGAAACCAACTAGAGCAACCTGCCTTTAATCGGAATCGGAACGATCCCGATTAAAGGCAGAAAGTTGCTCTACACTTTAAGAGCGATCATCTTTGCGCCTTAAATCGGAACCGCAAAGCCGGTTCCGATTAAAGGCAGGTTGCTCTAGCACCGCGTGATCGATCCGGCCGCTCGCTCAAGCGGTCGACGATCAAGCGCGGCGGGGGCGCCCGTGACTTGCGATTGAGTACACGTGCGCCAACGGCTTGAGACGGTTCGCCACGTGGCTCCATCTCAGGCGCTCACGCTTTCTGGTCGGACAATTGGTGTTTGGTCTCGGCGAAGCGATCGATGCCAAGTCGGGCGCGCAGCTCGACCGTATCTTCCGCGGTCTCTTCATCGAGGGGCGTGCCGGTGGAGTCGGCAACGCGAACGATGCCGTTGAAAAAACCGGCGATGCCAGCGGCATCGACCAGCGCCGCCGGCCCCATCGCCTGCAGAATGTCGTCGCGTGACGATTTCAGCCGATCGGCATCATCTCCCAACACGGCTTCGGCGAACTCGATCAAGCGGGCGCCGTGTTCGATGCCGGTGTCCGCCGCCTGCGTACCCCCCGTGACGGCGAGCAGCTCGATGTCTGTCCCGGAGTGCCGACCGCTCGCACGGAGCAGTTGTGAATGCCGGGACGTTCAATAGGTGCACTGGTTGAGGGCCGATACCCGCGCTGCCAACAGCTCGATCTGGGCATGGGTGATCGCCCGGTACTCGGTCGCAAAGTCCCGCATTTCCGGGCCCGCCAAATACTGCTGGGAGGCCAGATCGAAAAAGCTGCGCGCTTCGTCCGGGACCAGCGTTAGAGCGCGCCGAATGTTGGAGCTGGGCCCGACGAAATAGTCGGCCTCGTTGGCACCAGCTTCGCCCCATACAATGGTCGGCACCCAGGCATCGCTGAGGCGCGCCTCGGCTGGACGATAGCGCTTGGGCGCGCCCGGCTGTGGTGCCGGCAGCGGTTGGCGCGGCAGGCCAAGCGCATGGGCAAAGGTGTCGATGGCGGTGATATGCGCGATCAGGCTGACAATCTCGACATAGGTCTCGACCGCGAGCCCATCTGCGATGACCCGTTGAAACCAGCTCTGCGTCAGCCGGCCGGGATCGGAGACGATGCGGTGAACAACCTCCACCCAGTCCGTTGGCAATTGCTGCAAATGATCATGCACCCCTTCGACCGTATATGGCGAGAGCGCGACCTTGCGACGAGCGCACAATTCGCATGCGGGCGCATGCCGCGCCTCTTCACAAACCTTGATCCGGGTTGGCCCGTCCAGCCACGTGCCCGGCCGGCCCAGCCGATCCCACACACGCTGGTGGGCCTCAGCCAGTGGTCCGCGCACGGTGAAGGCGGCCGCTTGATAGGAGATTGCAGACATCGTGGTCGTCGTTCCTGTTGCCTCGCACTCACCGTATCGCGATCGCAACACCGGTCAAGGGCGGCTCGGTCGGATTTCGCCTGTGGCTGACGCCGATGTGACGTTGCACATGTCCGCTTGCCGCGGATTCGCTGTGCCGGTCCGCTGCCCGATCCGGCCACCCTCCCAAGCGCGCCACTGAGTGGGCGGGGAGCTGGGTTCCAGCACACTGCGAACGGGCGTTGCGCTGGCCCAGCCAGAATGGCGCCTGCCTAACCTCCGATGAGGCGAAGATGGGGACACTCGAGCCCGGCAGGCTTGCCGATCTGGCGGGGCTCAGCGCCGACCCGCTGAGCCTGCCCGACACCGAGATCCACGCAATCAAGGCACAGCTGACGATGGTGGGTGGCACCATCGTGCATGACGGTGGGGATTGGCACGCCAGATTGCTGGTTGGGCGGCCGATGTGGCCCGATCTGCAGGACCACAGCGCCGGAGCCACGGCCGCGTCCACCAGAGCGCGGGCCATCAGCCGAACCGGGCGCCAGCGCAACCACGGCGAAGCTTGCCTAGATCATCGTGCCATTGGGTGACCGTGCGGGCAGCGGGTTGGTTCCCGCCAACGCTGCAACGTCCAATCGACCGCACGCCAGCGCTCGGCTCTGGTTTGCCCAGGCCATACCTGCCGGCAGGGCGTGGCGTGCTTAGTCGAGACCGAGCCTGTGCTTCAAGGCGGCGTTGACCGCCTTGGGATTGGCCTTGCCGCCCGATCGCTTCATCACCTGGCCGACGAACCAGCCCAGCATCGCCGGCTTGGCCTTGACCTGCTCGACCTTGTCCGGATTGGCGGCGATCACCGCATCGACCGCGGCCTCGATGGCGCCGGTGTCGGTGACCTGCTTCATGCCGCGTTGTTTGACGATCTCATCGGGGTCGCCGCCTTCGCTCCATACGATCTCGAACAGCTCCTTGGCGATCTTGCCGGAAATCGTATCCGAACTAATCAGGTCGAGGATGCCGCCCAACTGCTGCGCCGATATCGGCGAACAGGTGATCTCAAGTCCCTCCTTGTTGAGCCGACCGAACAGCTCGTTGATCACCCAATTGGCGGCGAGCTTGCCGTCACGCCCTTGGGCGACCGCCTCGTAATAATCAGCGCTCTCGCGCTCAGCCGCCAATATCTCCGCATCGTAGGCCGACAACCCATATTCCTTGATCAGGCGGTTGTGCTTTGCGTCGGGCAGCTCCGGTAGGTCGGCCTTCAATTGGTCCACAAACGCCTGGGTCAGCTCCAGCGGCAACAGATCGGGGTCGGGGAAGTAGCGGTAATCATGCGCTTCCTCCTTGGAGCGCATCGACCGGGTTTCATTCTTCGCCGGATCGAACAGCCGGGTTTCCTGGTCGATCGTGCCGCCGTCCTCGATGATGTCGATCTGGCGCCGCACCTCGGCGTCGATGGCCTGGCCGACAAACCGGATCGAGTTCACATTCTTGATTTCGCAACGGGTGCCCAAGGGGTCGCCAGGCTTGCGGACGGAGACGTTGAGGTCGGCGCGCAGGTTGCCCTTCTCCATGTCGCCGTCGCAGGTGCCGAGATAGCGCAGGATGGTTCGCAGCTTTGCGACGTAGGCCTGCGCTTGCTTGGCGGAGCGCAAATCCGGCTTGGAGACGATCTCCATCAGCGCAACGCCGCACCGGTTGAGGTCGACGTAGGAGTAGTCCGGGCGCTGGTCATGGATCGATTTGCCGGCATCCTGCTCCAGGTGCAGCCGCTCAATGCCGACGGTCACCTGCTCACCCTCGACATCGATCTCCACCTCGCCCTCGCCGACGATCGGCTGTTTGTACTGGGAGATCTGGTAGCCCTGCGGCAGGTCGGGATAAAAGTAGTTCTTGCGGTCGAAGACGCTGTTGAGGTTGATCTTTGCCTTGAGGCCGAGGCCAGTCCGTACAGCTTGCGCCACGCACTCACGGTTGATCACCGGCAACATGCCGGGCATCGCCGCGTCGACCAGCGCGACGTGCTGGTTGGGTTCGGCGCCGAACGCGGTGGACGCGCCGGAAAACAACTTGGCTTGGCTGGCGACCTGAGCATGGACCTCAAGACCGATCACAACTTCCCACGCTCCGGTCGCGCCTTGCGCCAGATGATCCGGCTTCGGCGCGGACTTGACCGGTTCCTGCATAGCGGTCTCCTTGCTTGCACGCTTCCGTTATCGCAGCAGCGGCCTGCCGGCAATCCCGCGCTGCCGGTCAACGCGGCCGGTTGGCACCCCCGGCACGGCGGTTGTGGTCTGCGCGCGGTTTAAGCTTCGCGCCGCGGCACCTGTCGGCTCGGCTTCATCGCTCGCATCGGGGCAAGTGGTGTGCCGTGGCGATCGTGAAGGCCTGAGGGTTGGCGTCTAAATCGACCCGCGACCGTGCGCCGACGACCCTGCAGTCCGTCAAAAGTGTGGTGTCAGCATGTTAGCTAATGGCTGCAAGCGAAATCGAATGCGCTCCAGCCGCACAGCCACTTAAACCCGAGCATCGGCAGGAACAAGACCCCCCCGGCCCACAGGAAGGCGGAGGAGATGTTCGCGATCTGGAACGGGATCTGGGCCATGCCGAACGTGCCCGCAACCACGGGTATGACGGCACGAACGGGGCCGAAGAAGTGGCCCAAAAAGATACTGAGTGTGCCCCACTTGCGGAAGAATAGCCGACCGCGGGCGAGCATTTTGGGATGCTTATTGAACGGCCAAATGCGGTCGATGTCGTTCTTGAAGTAGTAGCCGACCCAATAGGACGCCCAATATCCCAGTGAACCGCCGGCGCCCGCCGCGATCCACACCGGCAGAAAGTCCCAAAGGCTGATGCCGCTGGCGCCCAACAGACCAGCGATTCCGGCGAGAATGACGGTCGATGGCAAGATCAATGAGACGAATGCGAGGCTCTCTCCGAACGCGAACAAGAAAGCGATCGGTGCCATCCACGATTGATTGGCGCGTACAAAGTCGATGACGTCAGCAGCGAATTGTTCCATGGCCCAGCGGGGTTCCTTGCGGATCAGGGGTGTGCCAACGATGCAAGTGCTGGCATGCCATGACCACAGATGCAATGCCGCGACGCACACCAGGGCGCCCTATTGCAGCTTCACGTCGTGGCAGATCACACCTTGCACTTTCGGCGCCGCAATTCGCGACTGAGGTCCTTGTTGACCTCGCTGGACAGCATGACGCCACGCGAGACCTGAGCGGGCGTCAATTCCCGTCCCTGCGGGCCTCGCAGAATGCTGGGGCCGGCTTCAGCTTCGCGCCTTCCAATCGCCAGCTCGGCACACGTCAGCCGCTGTTTGAAGGTCTTGAACGCAAACAGTCGGACGCCTGAGGCATATGCGCGCGCGCTGGCCCGTTGCTTGATCCAGGATTTCGATGGGTCACCAGCCAAGCGCGACAGCGCCTCGCTGCGTTCTGCAACGCAACGCGGGCTATCATCAACGCAATTCATGCCGGTGGGGGCCAAATCGGCCGAATTCAAAGTGCTACAGCCGGTGGCCGCCAGCACAGCCAGGGCGACCAAGGTTGGTGAGAGCGGTTGCGCCGAACGCCTCATTCCAGCGCTCTGCCCCGTTTTCGCCGCTTGTTGCCGTCGCGTGCCCATGCCGCCACCTTCCGCACCGCCCTATCGCGTTTCATCGATCACCAACGCTCGCCATCCCGCTCATGATGTGGCGTGCTTGAGTCGGCGCTCGCGAGCCCATAGTAATGTGTGATGGCGGCCGTGTGGCACGGGCGTGATCGGTTCGGATCACCCTCCATTTCAAACAGGATGAGCCACGACCGTGAGGTCGAAAGCTAGGGAGACGAGCGGTATGGTGAACGCGATTCGAATTCATGAGCACGGTGGTCCAGAAAAGATGGTGTGGGAGACCGTCGATGTCGGAGCGCCAGCGGCAGGCCAAATTCGCGTGAAACACCATGCGATCGGCTTTAACTACATCGATACCTACTTCCGATCCGGGCTCTACAAGGTGCCGGAATTGCCGTGCGTGATGGGGACGGAAGGGGCCGGCGAGGTGGTTGCGGTCGGCGCCGGGGTGGAGGACTTCAAGGTCGGCGACCGGGTCGCCTACGCCAACCCGATGGGGGCTTATATCGAGGAGCGGCTGATGCCGGCCAACCGGGCGGTCAAGGTGCCCGACGCCATCGATTTGAAGACGGCAGCGGCGATGATGCTGCAGGGGATGACCGTGCGGTATCTGTTGCGTCAGACCTTCAAGGTTGGTCCCGAAACCGTGATGCTGCTGCACGCCGCCGCTGGTGGTGTCGGCCTGATCGCCTGTCAGTGGGCCAAGGAGCTCGGCGCCACCATCATCGGCACGGTTGGATCGGCGGAGAAGGGCGAGTTGGCGAAGGCGCATGGCTGTACCCACGTGATCAACTACAATACGGAGGATTTTGTCAGTCGGGTGAAAGACATCACCAACGGGGCGCTTTGCGATGTCGTCTACGATTCGGTCGGCAAGGACACGTTCCCAGCCTCCCTCGATTGTCTCAAGCCGCGCGCGTTGTGGGTCAGTTTCGGCAACTCTTCCGGTCCCGTCCCGCCCTTCGATATCACCATCCTCAATCAAAAGGGCTCCTTGTTCGCGACCCGCCCGTCCTTGTTTGCCTACACCGCCACGCGGTGGGATCTCGTTGAAAGCGCCAATGATTTGTTCGACGTGGTCGGTCGGGGCGTGGTCAAGATCAATGTCAACCAGTCCTATCCGCTGAAGGAGGCGGCGCAATGCCATCGCGATGTCGAGGCCCGCAAGACCACTGGCTCCACGGTGTTGCTGCCGTAGTTCGCCCAAATGGCGGGATCGTCCGGTGCCTGGCTGGACTGCATGGCAGCGCTGATGAGGGGGCAATTGGCTGGACGACACCGACCGGGCGAGCGGATTGCGGCGCGGCGAGCTGTGCGTTGAGCATAGCTGATGGTTGATCTTCGCGCCGCCGGACCCGGCGGTCTCAACCTTCTCAGCGCGGCCAAGGCGTCGCAGTCGATAGCGGACGGGGCGGCAACCTCGGTCGCGTTGGTGACGGACTGCCTGCAGCGCATCGCAGCGCGTGATCGAGCCATCGGCGCCTGGGCGTACGTCGACCGCGACGCAGCGCTGGAGCAAGCGCGTCAGCGCGATAGGGCGCCCCGGCGCGGCCCGCTGCACGGCGTGCCGGTCGGCATCAAGGACATCTTCGACACGCACGACATGCCGACCGCTTATGGCTCGCAGATCTACGCCGGCCATCGCCCTGAGACCGATACGGCTGTGGTGGCGTTGCTGCGGCGCGCGGGTGCCGTTATCCTCGGCAAAACCGTGACGACGGAGTTTGCCAGCCCGGTGCCGGCCGGTACCCGCAACCCACACGATCTCTCCCGCAGCCCCGGTGTCTCATCGAGTGGCTCCGCCGCTGCCGTTGCCGATTTCATGGTGCCGCTGGCCGTGGGCTCGCAAACCGGCGGCTCGACGATCCTGCCGGCCGGGTTTTGCGGGGTCGTCGGCTACAAGGCCAGCCTGACCGGGATCGATCGGGGCGGTCTGCGCCATTTGAAACCGACACTCGACACTATTGGACTGTTCGCGCGCACGGTTGATGACATCGCGCTTTTGCGCGCGGCCCTGGTCGGCTCGGTTGAGCGTGAGGCGGAGCTGGCCGGAGGCTCTGATCCACCGCGGATCGGCGTGTGCAGGACCTTTAATTGGGGCCAGGCGGAGCCCGCCACCCAGCTGGCGTTGGAGACCGCCACCCGTCAACTGGCCGCGCATGGTGCGCGGATTGCCGACGTGGTGTTGCCGTCGGAGTTCGACGGCATCGAGAGTTCGTTCCGGACCATTTCGGCGGTGGAAGGTGCCCGCTCGCTGGCGTTGGAGGTCCGCGCACACCAAGCGAAGCTGAACGCCTGGGCGCGCGAGGCGGTGGGGGCGGCTAGGGCAACGGATCAGGCGACATATGAAAAGGCTCAGCTGCATGCCGTCACCTGCCAGCGGGCGCTGACTGAGATCTTGCTGGCCCACGACGTGCTGATCACACCCAGCACCTGCGGTGAGGCGGTGGCGAACCTCACTGCCGTGCCAAATTCGGCATTTAACCGCACCTGGACATTGATGCACGTTCCTACGCTCAGTCTTCCAGCTTTCGCAGGGCCGAACCAATTGCCGGTCGGCATCCAGGTGGTCGGCCCCGTCGGCAGCGATGATCGCACGATCGCGTGGGCGCGGTGGATCGCCGACAGGATCGGCTGAAACTCGCTCGGCTCATGTCCGCTTCACATCATTTCCGCAAAGGGCGGAATCGCTGTGCCAACCCGCTCCCCCGCTCCGCTCCCCGCCCGGCCACCTCCTGGCCTGATGTTGTGAGCGGCCGGGCGAGGGCGCGGGCTGGTTCCGGCCAACTCTGCAACACGACAGCTCAGGTCCGGATCAACGGTTTGGCGATAAAGCGCTGCTTCCAGCGCGGAAGCACGTCCGGATTGACGATGTTTTCAGGGAGTTCGCCGCGTAATGCCGCTGTCACATTCTGTGCCGCCCAACGCGCGCCAGGCTTGATGCCGCTGTGCCGGTTACCCGATACCATATGGGCTGAGAGCAGCACCTTGTGGCCCAACTTCAGTAGCGGCGAGCCGGGATCGAGCGGCTCGTTCTCAAACACATCGAGCGCGGCCCCGGCCAGTCTTTCCATTGTCAGCGCCGTGACGAGCGCCGCCTCGTCAACAATGGCACCGCGCGCGGCGTTTAGCAGAATTGCGCTCGGCTTCATCAGCGCTAGCGTTTCGGCGTTGATCAACTTGCGGCTGGTCTCGTTCAAAGTGCAGTGAATACTGACGACGTCGGCTTCGCGCAGGAGTTTGCTCAAATCCGAGCGAATTACGCCGGACAAAGTAAAGCGGGCGATCTCGCAAAATGGATCGTAGGCCAAAATGCGCACACGCCAAGGTTTTAACAGCTCGGTCAAGCGCCGCCCGATGCGGCCTAGCCCGATGATGCCAACCGTGATGCCTTCATAGCCATCCTGCAGCCGTTGGCCGAGATAGGTGCCTTCCAATTCGTGTGCGCGCCATTGACCGGACTTCATCGCCTCATCGCGCTCACGCACCCGCTTGAGCATGGCGAGCATCATCGCCATCGAGCCTTCGGCGACGCCGCCCCAGTTGGCCTCGGTTGGACTATGGGTGACGATCACGCCCAATTCGGTGGCCGCATCCACGTCCACATCGTCATGTCCGATCGTGTATTTCGCGACGATGCGCAGATCTTTCGCAGCCTCCAAGACGCGGCGCGTGATCGGCGTGGAGCGGATCGACGTGCCCATCAGGGCGTCGGCGCCCACCGCCATGGCCACCAGCTCCGACTCCGCGTTGCCCTGCGGGTCATGCCAGCTGGCGGCGCCTTGCACGATGTCACATCCGTCCGCCTGCAGATCTTGCTCCAGATCGGTGAACACGCCCGGGATTTCAGGCGCGAACACCAAAACCTTGGCCGATTTCGCGTGCGCGTCTGACCTGGTACCGGGAGATTTTGTCGGCTTCGCCGGTTGGGCCATTGGCGGCTCCCTGGTTTGGTGTTGGCGCTGTTGCCACCGCCCGCGCTCCTGTTGAAGCCTGGACCGATAAAGTGTTGCGAACGACCGGGCGCTGCCGGGCAGGTCTGACCGGCAGCGCCCGTGACGCGCTTCGCCGTCAACCTTAGATCATTTCCGGCTGGGGCGGAATCGCCATGCCGGTCCGCTGGCCGTGCGGCGCAGCCGCCAACGCGGTGGCGCAAAGCGGCAGAACTCGCCGGCGGCATGGCCGTTCAAGTTCAGTCGAACAGCTTGAGTTGGTCGGGGTGAACGGTGCGTGATACCCGTCTGTGACGGCCAAAGTCGATGCGGTCGACAAGGCCTGGGTGGCGCTTTTGAAAGATCTCGATGGCTTTGGCACGGGCCTCAGGAAAGCGTTGTTCTTCCCAGATCTCGTACAGGCGACGCGGATCGCAGCCGTAACGCTCAATCAGATCCTTGCGTCGGATCCGCAACCAGCGCGCGATCCAAATGTCAATGGCGTCCAATTCAGTCAGAGGGCGGCCAGCCTGGTGGCTCGCCTTCGCACCTTCAGTCCGCTGTGGTATCGGTAAACGCACCAGTACCCGCACATTTTTTATCGAACGGTTGACCTTACGCTTGACGCTTGGTTCAAATCATCGCGATGAATTGACCAGAAAATCAGCGAATCCATGGCGATGGTTCGCTCTGCAACTTAAGTAAGCGAAGGTGCCTGCAGTGAATTGGAGCGAGACGTGATCCTTTTTCCGGCCATCGACCTCAAGGACGGGACCTGTGTTCGGCTCAAGCAAGGTGAGATGAGCCAATCAACCGTCTTCAATACCGATCCGGCCGGACAGGCGCGAACGTTCGAGGCGCAAGGGTTCCTATGGCTCCATGTGGTTGACCTGAACGGCGCCTTCGCCGGTAAGCCAGTCAACGCAGCGGCCATCGAGTCGATCCTCGGGGCGGTGTCGATTCCCGTTCAGCTCGGCGGTGGAATTCGCGATCTATCGACGGTCGAGACGTGGTTGTCGAAAGGTGTTAATCGCGTGATCCTGGGCACCGTTGCGGTTCGTGATCCAGACCTGGTGCGCGAGGCTTGCACCCAGTTTCCGAAGCGAATCGCGGTCGGCATCGACGCCCGAGACGGCAAAGTCGCGGTCGAAGGCTGGTCGCAAACCAGCGAAATGGATGTGATCGAACTTGCGCGTCAGTTCGAGGATGCCGGCGTGGCGGCCATCATCTACACCGATATCACGCGCGACGGCGTTCTCGCTGGACTGAACCTTCCGGCGACGGCGGAGTTGGCGCGAGCCATCAGCATTCCCGTCATCGCCTCCGGTGGGTTGGCCTCCTTGGCCGATGTGGAGGCCTTGTTATCACCCGAATACGCCATGCTCGAAGGGGCCATCTCAGGTCGTGCGCTGTATGACGGTCGGCTCAATGCTTGTGAGGCACTGGCCGTGATAGCCAGCCGCAATTTCCAGGTGGCAAGATCGATTTGAAGCCCTGGGCTTAGGCCAATAAAAGATGTATCGATAATTTTATTCTACTAGAGGTCGTAGTTGATTAATATGTTGCTTGTGCAATTCACTGTCTCATGTTTTGCTCCGCAATCATATTAAAAAGTCGGATTGTCGCAGGGTCGCGGCAGTTATGTGCTCAACCGGCCGAGACTGATTCCTGGGATGACCGTGAGAACACATGTCAACCTGCTATAATCTGAAAGCAAACGTGAGGATTTTATGCGTCCAATATCCTATTGGCGCCAAACTGTTCAGCTCTAATTCATCACGTGGGGGCGATTGATCGTGCTGATCCGTCCGCGTTGGCGTGGCGTAGTAAAGGAGTCGCACCCTTTCCAAGCCAGTTCAGATGGACGAAAGTAGCTTCGATTTCCCCACAGCGCGAGAAAGGGCTGTCTTCCGTTGTCATGTTTGGACGGCGCCAAGGCTGAGCTGTGCGTGACGGCATAAGCAGTCGAGAGCGTTTGTTTGTGTAACGGCGGTTGTCCAGGCCATCTTGCGCGTTGCGGTTCTGGCCATCCCACCGTGGTGGTCGAATACACGGAAATCCCGAAAACTAACGGATTAGGAAGATGATCACGAGCCGAGTTTCTGAGGGCATGCAGCAAAATATCGTTTCCGAAGCCAGGCAGAGCATGGCAGATAATTCAGGATCGGCACAAGCGGCGTCGGCTGGAGCTTCCACTTTGGTCGCCAAGCCTTCTGTCGTTCCGTTGAACTACGGCCTGGGCAGCGATGCGGCTGGCGCCTTGGTCAGAAGGGTTCGCCAAAAGGCCGCGCATCGGTCGGAGAATCCGATGTTTCAAGATACTGCCCATACTGTTCTACCAATTGAATTTAGGGGACAGGAGCTATTGCTTGAGGCCCATGCCTACGAGGATGACAGTGTTTCCTATCAGGCGATGGCTCTCGTCCATCGCGATGACGATCTACAACCGAACGTGCCGCTGGTTCGCGTGCACTCCGGCTGCGTAACCGGCGATATTTTCCATTCTTTGCGTTGCGACTGTCACCAGCAATTGCAAAAGGCGCTGGAACAGATCACCAGCTGTAGTCATGGTGTCATCATCTATCTTCCGCACCACGAGGGTCGCGGGATCGGTCTGGTCAACAAGATTAAAGCCTACGCTGAGCAAGATCGCGGGTTGGACACGGTAGATGCCAACTTGTCGATTGGCGCGCCGGTCGATGCGCGCGATTACGAATTGGCCGCCAAGATCCTGATGGACCTTGACTGCACAGAAATCAGGCTGATGACCAATAATCCGAGGAAGGTTGAGGAGTTGCGCAACCTCGGGATCAGGGTGGCCGAACAGGTCCCCCACGTGGTGTCCGCCTCCCGGTACAATGCACGTTATCTGGCCACAAAGCGCGAACGGATGGCGCACAAGTTGTAAGCTCAAGGCGCTAGAGCAACCGGCCTTTAATCGGAATCGGAACGATCCCGATTTAAGGCGCGATGATCTAGGGCACCGGTCTTGGTCTGAGCCGTCGCAGCGGCGCCCCGTTGCGGCGGCTTGTGTTATTTGTGGACGGCGTGCCGCCAAGTCTGAACATGGTTAGCGGGCGCGGCGGTCTCCGCGCCTCCAGCCACGCAACCGATCGCCGCCGCCGACCGATGCGCCGCGGAAAGCCGGGGTGATGATTACGCAGAGATCGTTTCAGACCCGTCGCCGCCGTTACCGTTGGGGCCGGTCGTCTCCTCCGACTGGGTGAAATCGCCCTCTTCAACGAGCCGGGCGAACAAGCCTTGTCGCTTGATCAATTCACCGAAGGTACCGCGCTCCACGATGCGACCAGCTTCCAACACGATAATCTGATCGGCGTTGGCCACCGTCGACAGGCGGTGCGCGATGATGAAGGTGCTGCGGTTGTCGCGCACGGCGTCGAGGGCGCGTTTGATCTTGGCTTCGGTCTCCGTGTCGAGTGCGCTGGTCGCTTCGTCAAGAATCAGGATCGGCGCATTCTTCAAGATCGCGCGGGCGATGGCGAGCCGCTGTCGTTCGCCGCCGGACAAGGCGCTGCCGCGCTCGCCGACGACGAAATCGTATCCCTCGGGTTTCTGGGTGATGAACTCATGCGCTTGTGCCAGCTGGGCGGCAGCCTCGATTTCTGCTTGGGTTGCGTTCGGACGGCCGATGCGGATGTTCTCTGCGATTGAGCGATTGAACAGACCGGCATCCTGGAACACCACGGCGATGGCGTTGCGCAAGGCGCTGACCTTGAGCTGTCGGATATCGATCCCGTCGATGCTGATGCGGCCCTTGTCGGGATCGCGCAAGCGCTGCAGCAACGCCAGCGTCGTCGTCTTGCCGGCGCCTGTCGGTCCGACCAACGCCACGGTGCTGCCAGCGGCCAGGTCGATGTCGAGATCAAACACGCCGCTGCTACCAGGCCCGTAGCTGTAGCTGACAGCCTCGTAGCGCACGTGCCCCTTGATCGGTCCGAGGTCGCGCGCACCGGGCCGCTCGGTGATCGCATGCTGGGTGTCGAGTAGACCGAAATAGGTCCGCAAGGTCGGAGCTTGCATGAAAATGCGAGCCACGAAGCCGGATAACAGATCGAGCTTTCCCACCAACAGTTGGGAGAAGCCGACGAAGCTGACGATTTCGCCGACGGTGGCCGTTCCGTCCGCGGCCAGCATGGTGCCGATTGCGAACACGGCGATCATGGTGATGGTGGCGGCCGCGCGCGTCAGCACGGTCAGCACGCCCCACCAGGTCAGCACAGGGTATTGGGCCTGCAGCAGTTCATGCATCAAATCCCGCATGGCGCTCGCTTCAGCCGCCAGCCGGGTGTAGCTCTGGACGACGGAAACATTGCCGACCACGTCGCCGACCCTGCCGGCAACGGACACATGGTGGCGTTCGACCGCTGCCTGTCCTTCCGATGTTTGGCGGATCACCAGGATGTTGAGCACGGCATAGAGTGTCGCCAGGGAACCCAAGAGCAACGCCAAGCGCCAGTTCATCCAGATCGCGGTGGGCACGAGGACGATAACCGCTATGGCCGCTGTGGCCTGTTCGCGCAGGAAGCTGAGCCAGGTGGCGAACAAGGTGTCAGCACCGGCGACGACGGTACGAACCAGCGCCCCCGTGCCGACCTTCGCATGATAACTGATGGGCAGCGTGATCGAGCGCTCGAACGCGCGCTGCATTGCCGCCAGGCGATGCCGGTGCGCCAGCCGGTCGGCCAACACGGAGATCATCACACTCGCGATGATCGCGATCAGACCCAGCCCAGCCCACTGGATGATGTAAGGCGCGGCCGGCTCGCGCGTGGCGAGTGCATCGACCACACGGCCGAACAGCACTTGCTCGTAAACCTGCACCAGCGCAACCGCGCCGCCCGCCGCCACAAGACCGATCGTCAGCCAGCGCTGATCGGCCAACAAGCCAACTGCTCTGAGATAGACACGGAACAGGCTCATCGGGTTGGAGCGACCTGGTTGGGCGGCGAGCCACACGGGCGGCCGCGGACAGTCTTGTTGGCAGCCTGCTATATCAGCGTTCTATAGCGTTTCAGTGTTGGCTGGAACCATCCCGCTGCACCGCCCGACCATGACATCGCTGGCTGGTGTGGGTGGCCGGGCAGGGGAACGGGCCGGCACGGCTGATTCGCCTTAGGCGGACATCACTAAGCGTTGGCGGGATAGCGCAAATGTTCGGCAGCGAAAAGGCGAACATTCGGACGGTGGCCGGCGTTTGTCGACGATGGCCAGGCCGGCCTAGACATGGCAAACTCAAGCTATGTTCAGCCAACGGGAGGAGGCCGAGGACATGTGTGTGCCAGGTTGCATGGAGCATGTTGCTGGGAAGCTATCGCGTCGGGGTCTGTTGAAGGCGGCCGCGGTGAGCGCCGGTGGTCTGGCGGCCGCAACGGCAGGCGCGCGCGCCGCACAAGCGCGTCAATATCCAGCCTTTACGCGCGTGCTGGATCTGACCCATACCTTGACGCCCAAATTCCCCACTTTTGCAGGTGCCCCCGGCATCACATTGAAGACGCTGAAGCGGTTCAAGTCGGACGGCTACAACATGGCCGAATGGAGCGTGTTGGAGCATTCGGGTACGCATATTGATGCGCCCATCCATTTTTCCGCGGCTGGCGCCGGTCCAGCGGACATCCCGCCTGAACAGCTGGTCGTGCCGCTGGCCGTCGTCGATGTCCGGGACAAGGCGGCGGCCGATGCCGATTACCAGTTGAGCCCGCAGGATTTGCAGGCTTGGGAGCGGCGCCACGGCCCCCTACCGGAAGGCGCTTGCGTGGCGATGAACTCTGGCTGGTCACAACATGTTCACACCTGGCGCTTCGCCGGTCGCGACGACAAGGGGGTCATGCACTTTCCCGGCTTCCATCCCGAGGCGACGGCGTTCCTGCTCAAAGAACGCCAAATCGCCGGCATTGCGGTCGATACGCTGTCGCTGGACCACGGTCTGTCGCGGACCTTCAAGACCCACTACATTTGGCTGCCTGCTGGTCGATGGGGTTTGGAAAACGTGGCGGGCTTGTCCGCGGTGCCTGCCACTGGGGCGACGCTGATGGTGGGAGCGCCGAAAATCGCTGGCGCGACTGGCGGGCCCACACGGGTGATGGCGATGGTGTGAGGCTCCCGACCTAGAGCAACCTGCCCTTAATCGGAATCGGAACGATCCCGATTAAGGGCTGAAAGTGGCTCACCGCTTTTAGAGCGATCATCTTTGTGCCTTTAATTGGAACCGGCCTTGTGGTTCCAATTCTTGTGGTTCCAATTAAGGGCACGATGGTCTAGCGCAGGGGCGCGATGCGAGCCGTCGAATGCGGTATCGTAGCGTTTGCTCGGACGATGCTGCATCGCTCAGCGGCTCGGCGTCGTTGCCTTGGAGACGGCGTTGCCGGGCTGCGCGGCCGGGATCGCCAGGGCCGCGCTTCCTCGCATCGACACCACGGCGATCACGAAACCGAGCCCGGCGGGGATCAGCGTAAGGAGCGATTCGGGCCCGAGCCACACGGTCGAGGAGCCGATCGCCAATGCCAGCACGAAAAACGCTAAGCTCTTGGCTTTGCCGATGACGCCACGGTCCTCCAGGCGAAGTCCCGCCTGGGCCAGCAGCAAGGCAGCGGCAAGCAAGGTGATGATCACCAGGGCGATCGCCAGATTTGATCCATGCAACAGCAAGGCCGGATTGTAGACCCAGAGGAAGGGTAGCAGATAGGCCGGCGCAGCAAGCCGCAGGCCGACCAGGCCGGTGCGCCACATGTCGCCGCCTGCCAAGCCAGCGGCGACCATGCTGGCCACGGCGACGGGCGGCGTGAGCATGCTCAATAGGCCGAAATAGAACAAGAACAGGTGCGCTGGCATCGGCAACACGTTCATATCGACGACGGCGGGCGCGACCACGGTCGCCAGCGTGATATAAACCGCGGCTGTCGGCATGCCCATGCCGAGCACGATCGAGATCACCGCGGTCAGCACCAGCATGGCCAGCAGGCCATATTGTTCGGCGATTTCGGTCAAGATCAGCGAGAGCTGAAAACCGAGGCCGGTGGTGTTGAGGACGCCGATCACGACACCGGCGCCGCCGGCGATCAAGATCAACGGCAGCAGACTCTCGCCACTGCCCACCGTATACTCGCGCCACTCCGCGATTGTGGGCAGGCGCCGCAACTTGATCAGAGCCAGGACGAACAGCGCAAGGCCGGCGTAGAGCGATGATTTTCCGGGATTGTAGCCCAGGCCGAACAGATAGTAGATCAGCACCACGAACGGCACGAAGAAAATCCAGCCGGACCACAACACCGGCGCCGCCCGCGGCAGCTCTTCGCGCGGCAACCCGGCCAGCCCGAAGCGCTGGGCCAGCGAGTCGACCTGCAAAAACAGCACCAGATAATAGAGCACCGCCGGCACGGCTGCCGCGATGACGACATCAGCATAGGCGACTTCCAGAAACTCGGCGATGATGAAGGCCGTTGCCCCCATCACCGGCGGCGCGATCTGCCCGCCATTGGAGGCGACCGCCTCGATGGCCGCGGCATGGTGCGGTTGGAAGCCGGTGCGCTTCATCAGGGGAATGGTGACAATGCCCGTCGACATGATGTTGCCGACGGTGGAGCCGCTGATCGACCCGAAGGCGGAGGAGGCGACAACGGCCACCTTGGCCGGCCCGCCGCGGCGATGCCCCATCGCCGCCAACGAGAGATCGGTGAAAAATTTGGTGGCGCCCGAGACCTGCATGATCTTGCCGAGGATCACGAAGCCGAGCACCATCTCCGTGACAACGCGCAAAACCAGGCCGGGAATGCCGTTGTTGTCAGCGTAAAGGAACAAGGTGAGCTTGGAGAACGGGTAGACGTCTGCCTTCAGCACACCGGGAAGGTGGTTGCCAAACAAGGCGTAGAGGATCATCACCCACACCAAAATGGTGATGGCATTGCCGCAGGCCTTGCGGAGCGCTTCCATCATTAAAACGATGGCGACCACGCCAGGGATCCATTTGTCGGGCGTGCGGTCGGCCATTCCCACCACCCACGCCTCGAAATTGTAGGACATCCAACCCCAGGCGAAGATGGCGGCGATGCCGAGCGCGACTTCGAGCCAGCCGGCACTCTTGCCGTAGGGATAGCGCAACAGCGCGGCGGCAACCGCCAGTCCCATAACAATGCCGAGCGCTTGCTGGAAGGTGTAGGCCAGGGCGAGATAGTCGGGTATCGACAGGATCCAGCCGATGCCAACTACTGGCAGCATCACTAGACAAACGCCGAGGAGCCCGCGGGCCAGCTTGTTACCCATAAAGCCTGCTACCCTTCTACGCCCCTGGCGAATGCCTTATCGTTTTGCCCCGTACATGGGTCCCACCATGGGTCCCACCATGGGTCCGACCATGGGTCCCACGGTTGTCGCGACCGGGTCGCCGTTTGCCGTCGCTACGCGCACCGAGCGCGGTGACGCGGGCTTTGCAAACAGCTGCAAAAGTGTCGATCAGGGCCGCCCCATTAACTGTGATGCCACCAGCAGTCCGACACGCATGGACCCTGCCGGCCCCGGCCAGCGATCCATGACCGCGGCCGGAGCGACTTGGGTATTATTTGAACTGGGCTTCGTTCTTGTCATTGTCGGCAGTCCAGACCCCTGCCTCCTTATAGTATTTGATGGCGCCGGGGTGATAGGGCATCACGTTGGTCGCTGGCGCCAGTTGATTGGCTTGCACGCCGCGCAACGGACCATAGTCCTTTTGCAACTGCTTCCAATTTTGATGCAGCGTCTTGGCGATCAGGTAAGCGTCGTCGTCGCTCACCGTCACGCCGGCATTGAGATAGCTGTCGAAGGCGGCGATCAACTTGGTCTTGTCGACCATTGGGATGCGCTTGGCCGGTTTGATCGTCAGCGTCCGCAGGCCCTTCATCTTGGATCCGATGAACTCGTCCGTCGCCTTGTCACCAAGGGCCAGAACGCGAATGCCGCCGGGCGTGCTGGCGTGCGCCTTGGTCAGCTGCGGCATGCCGATGGCGACGGTGGTGGCATCAGCGCGATCTTCAACCACGGCATTGATTCCGGCGACCACGCCCCCTGAGTCCAACGCATTCACTTCCTCCGGTGTCAGACCGGCGGTCGCCAACAGCGCGATATTGGCCCGCCGCAACGAAACGTTGGTCTTGACTTTCACGAACACGCGCTTGCCCTTCAGGTCCGCCATCGTCTTGATCGGTGAGCTGGCTCTAACGATGTAGGCGTAGGGCAGCACCCAGAAGCGGGCGATGGCGCGCACTTTTTCGTATTTTTTGGTGTACGGCGCGTCGGCGGCGCGGGCCATTGCAGAGTCGAGCGAGCTGTTCAGACCCAGCGTGATCTCACCGCGGTCGAGCAGCGGAATGTAGACACTGGAGCCGGCATGCGGCTGCGCAGTGGCCCGAACTTTGAGGTTTTGTTGCAGCGTCTTGGCAAACGCGCCGGCCAGCAAATAGTAGGTCGAGCCGGCGGGGTTGCTGCCGATTGTAATGCTCCTCAGCGTCAGCTTTTGAGCCGCGGCGCTGCCGGCCATCACGCACACGGCCAAGGCCGTGCCCGAGATCAGCTTCACAAGGCGTTCAGTCATGAAGTCCTCCCTTCGTCGTTCCACGCCCCGCCAAAACGCGGCGCGGTACGCATGTTAAGGTCAAGTCAAGCGATTGATCTGACCACTGAATGAGCGCAGGCCACTTCAGTCCGCAGACGTGTCGCTCTTTAGACGTGTTGTTCCCACGCATGTTAGCATTGTCGCGACCCATTTCGGTCAAACGACACGGCGACGCGAATTACAGCAAATTTGTTAGGCGATCACAAGACAATAAGCCTCTCGGCCCTGCGGGTATTGGGCACTGCCTACAACTTGGTGGCTTTCACTTAGGCAAGCACCGACCATTGGCCCGGCCAAGCGGGCGCTCTGAGCGGTGGCGAACTGGTGCGGATCGACCAATGTGATGGACTTGCAGGGCGAACGAGATATAGTTGTTAACCCCGACGTTAGCGTCGTCTCGGCGTCCTTAGACGCCAATCAAGTCGATAACAACGAGTATTAAGGGAGGGGTGGTTTGGCCGCGATCAATACCGCCTACGCAAAGTTAATCGATGTTCTAAGAGTTTTGTCCGGAATCGTGATTTTCAGCATTTTCGTGCTGATTGTCACGGACGTTTTCATGCGCCTGTTCGGTCTGCAACCTTGGCTTTATGCCTCGGTGCTCGTCGAGTACGGTTTGCTGTGGTTCACGATGTTGGCGGCCCCGTGGCTGGCGCGCACCAAGGGCCACGTGTTCATTGATGCGGTGACCCAGCTACTGCCGTCGACCGCGCGATTTTTTGTGGCCAAGTTCGTCTATCTGGTGTGCATCATCTCGTGTTTGACCTTCAGCTACTATTCCAGCCAGCTGCTGATCACCGCCATTGTGGACAATCAAATTGATCTGCGTGCAGTTGATGTGCCGCAATGGGCATTGCTGCTGCCCATACCGTTTGCCTTTTTCATGGTCGCGATCGAATTCATCCGGTTTTTGCTGGGCTTTGACTCGATGTATGGTGACCGCTCCGATGTGAAGGATAACGTTTAGTCATGGAATGGTATTGGGCGTTAGCTTTCCTGCTCGGAATGATCATTTTTATGATGGCTTTGGGATTTCCCGTCGCCCTGGCGTTCCTGACCACGAACCTGATCGGCTGGCTTTATTTTAATGGATGGGATCTTGGCGCGATCCTGCAGGTGGTCGACAATTCGACGATTCTGATCACGCGGTTCACGCTTGGTCCGGTGCCGATGTTCATCATGATGGGCTCGCTGTTCTTCTACACCGGGCTCGCCTTGCGTGTGTTCGATGGGCTCGACGTATTGTTCGGCCGCTTGCCGGGTCGGCTCTGCTATCTCACGGTGGCCGGCGGCGCGTTGTTCTCCACACTGACCGGCTCGTCGATGGCCAACACAGCCATGCTTGGCTCGCTGATGGTGCCGGAAATGCAGCGCCGGGGGTACAATTGGCGCATGTCGATGGGCCCGGTATTGGGCAGCGGCGGGCTCGCCATGATCATCCCGCCGTCCGCGCTCGGCGTGCTGCTTGCGGCAATCGCCGGCATCGACGTCGGTCGGCTGTTGATTGCCGGGCTCATTCCCGGGTTCCTGCTGGCCACACTTTACGCGCTGATGATCACCATTCAGCTACTGCTCGACCCCGAGAGCGCGCCCGCGTACGACGTGGAGCCCGTGTCATGGGGCAAGAAGCTGTTGATGTTGTGCACGCACGTGCTGCCGATGGGCTTCGTCGTGTTCATGGTCATCGGCTTCATCATCTTCGGGTGGGCGACGCCAACCGAGGCGGCCGCGCTCGGCGTGCTTGGCGTCATGATTCTGGCGATAGCGTTTCGGGCGCTAAGCTGGAAAGCGCTGGTGTCATCGGTCGATGGTACCGTGCGGGTGGCGGCGATGGTGTTCTTTATCCTGATGAACTCTACGGTGTTCAGCCAACTATTGGCATTCTCCGGCGCCACCGCAGGCATGCTCGAGTGGGTGACGGGCTTCGACTTGTCTCGGCTGCAAATCCTGGCCGTGATGTTCTGCGTGCTGCTGATGATGGGCATGTTCATGGACGGTACGTCGATGATGCTGATCACGATTCCGATCTTTTTCCCGTTGGCTGAGTCGTTCGGAATCGACCTGGTGTGGTTCGGTCTGTTCGTATTGTTGACCATTGAAATGTCGGGCACTACGCCGCCATTCGGTCTGCTGCTTTATGTCATGTTGGGCGTGGCTCCGCCGGGGACCACGCTATACAAGGTCGCCGCCGCTGCCTTTCCGTTCTTGGTATGCGACGCGGTGCTGATCGGGATCATGATCGCCGTCCCGGCCGTCGCCCTCTGGTTGCCCGGCCAGATGTGACCCGTCGCGGGCAAGGGGCCGGCGCGTCGTCCGATTTTGCCTCTATAGCGGTTCAGAGGGAGCTGGACCAGCCGGCTGCCGCGCCCGGCACGGCGCTGCCGCTGTTGGCAAAAAAACCAATCGACGGCGTGCTTGCAGATCGAAGTGGTTTGCGGATTGAAGCTCGGGCCAACCTCTATGGTTGAACAAAAACCGGTCCCGTGGGCGGGACCGGTTTCTGGCAATTGCAGATCGGATTTGTGATCGCGTCGGCCTTGCGGTGGCCGTCGACGCCGTGCTGATTAGTTGGTCGCGTACATTTTTGGTTTTAACGCCTGATAGTCGATGTTGTATCTTTTGGCGTCGTTTTCGGCCCATTTGGCGCCGTAGATGGTTTTTAAGTAGGCCGCTTTCTGCTTGCCCTTTAAATCGATGTTTTTGACGCCGGCCTCGTCGAGCTTTTTGTTGTCGGCCACGGACAGCGGGGCGAGAATTTTGTTGCTGTCACGTTCGAAGATCTTGCCTTGTTTCAGCAAAATGTCCTGATGCTCCTTGCTGAGGCTGTTGAACTTGTCGAGATTGATGACGGTCATGGTCGTGGAATGGAAGAAATTCGGTCGGATCTTATACTTCAAAAAGCGTTGCCAACCGTATTTTGCAACCGAACCTTCCGGCCAAGCCAGGCCGTCGACTACGCCGCGTTCCAGCGCGGCATAGACGTCGCCCGGTGAGATGTTGATCGGAGTGGCGTTCATCGCCTTCAGAAAGGCGTTGTAGAGCCCGGTCGACCGCATTTTCATGCCGGTCAAGTCAACTCCGGTCTTGTCGTTGAACTTCGGCATTTTCTTCATGTAAATGAAAAAGGTGCTGGCCTCCCAATGGCCCCAGCCAAGAATTTTGGCGTTGATTCCCTTTTTCCACGCTTCCTGCATGATTTCCCAGCCGCCATTTTTGCGCAGCTCGGACGGTGAGATAGTCGAAGAGCCCGTCATGCGGGCGGCAGGCACCAGACCCTGATAATAGGCTGAGGGGCAGTTGATGATATCGACCAGGCCGCGCTTCAAGGCCGGCGCCTGCTTCTGCCGCGGCGTCACTTCGGGCCCGCCGATATAGCGCAGCTTCAAGCCGGCGTTCATCTTGTTGATGGGGTCATGGAATGTCTTGAAGTAGGCGATGACTTGATCATGGTTTTTGATCAGACATGAGCTGACCTTCAGCGTGACGTCGGCAGCTTGCGATGATGCGGCAAAGGCGAGGGGGATCACGACTGCGACGCTCGCTGCCAAGCATTTTGTGGACATTATCAGGAACCTCCCTGTTTTAGCGGGCCGTATTGGGGCCCCATCGTCATTAGTTATTGTCGCTCAGATTGGCAACCCCAGCCGGGAGCGGACGGCTGAGGTGCGAACGGCTTGAGTATTCAACACGAAGCTTTAGCGGTAAAGTTCAAATGATCCCATCGAGCTGGTACGGTGCTTGGCGCGGCGTTGCCTTGGTTGCCCGACGCGGAGCGTCAAGCCCCGCCGCCAACCCGCGGTATGAGCACAACAGGCCATAGACCTCCCGAGGTTAACATGTTGCGAAGCACTGATCGGATTCTGACCACACATGTTGGCAGTTTGATCCGTCCCCGAGAGCTGCAAGCGCAGATCAGAGCGCGGCAGTCGGGACCCGCGTTCGATCAGTCCGCCTTTGCTCAGTGCCTGACAAAGTCGGTTGCCGAGGTGGTTGCGGCGCAGGCCAAGGTCGGCATCGACATCGTCAGTGACGGCGAATTCGGTAAGTTCATCAGCTGGTCGCAATACGTCCTCGACAGATTTTCCGGGTTCCAGCGCAGGCCGTTCGATGCCTCGGGAAATCCGTGGGCGCGCGGCGCGGATCGCACGCGGTTTCACGACTTTTATGCCGAGCTTGATGCGCGCGATGCGCCGGCGACCCAATCGAAAGCGGTTTGTATCGGCCCTGTCAGTTATACAGGCGGTGCCGACCTCGCTCGCGACATAGCCAACCTAAAGGCGGCGATCGCGGTGACACCGGTGCGGGAAGCTTTTATGCCGGTGGTGGCGCCGGCCAGCGTGATCCCGGATCGCGAGAACGAGTACTATGCCGGCGAGGATCAGCTGCTCGATGCCATTGGTCTGGCCATGCGCGAGGAGTACAAGGCGATCATCGAGGCCGGATTCGTGGTCCAGCTGGATGATGCCCGCACGGCCGTCACCTTCGATCGCATGGTGCCGCCGGCCAGCTTCGAGGACTATCGCAAATGGGCCGGCAAGATGGCCGCGGTGTTGAACCACGCCATTGCAGGGCTGGCTGAAGATCGCATTCGCTATCACGTCTGCTGGGGCAGTTGGCCGGGGCCGCACAGCACGGACGTGCCGCTCAAGGACATCGTCGATATCATTTTATCGGTGAGGGCCGGGGCCTACGTGATCGAGGGCGCCAACCCGCGCCATGATCACGAATGGAAGGTCTGGAAGGACGTCAAGCTACCGGACGGCAAGGTGCTGATTCCCGGCGTGATCAGCCATGCCACCAACATCGTTGAGCATCCCGAATTGGTGGCGGATCGGATCGTTCGGCTGGCCAACCTGGTCGGGCGCGAGAACGTGATCGCCGGCACCGATTGCGGCTTCGCGCAAAGTCCCTTCTATCGTCGGGTTCACCCCAGCATCATGTGGGCCAAGTTGGAGGCGCTAGCTGAAGGGGCGCGGCTGGCGACCCGGCAGCTGTGGGACCGGGCCGCCATCGACAGCTGACCCGGTCGATTGATTGGTCCCGCAAAGGGTTAGGCGTTTGGCATAATCATCTCAGCGCCTTGCAATTGCCGAATCCGTTGGTCAAAGATTGATCGACCGTGCTGTTGGAGTTGGTTGCGTCGCGACCGATGCGGCGGGTCGATCGCGGCTGGTGGCCGATCTTAGAGCAGGACAGTTTGCGATGGAGCCGCTTCGCGAGATATCTCGAACGTGATTTATGCTCTATATCAGAAGGTTAGATCATTTCCGCCGGAGGCGGAAGCGTCTTGTCGGCCGGCTCCCCCGCCTGACGGCGAGGGGGCGAGATGGTTCCGGCTCACTGTGAAACGCGATAGGGCGCGCAAGTGCCCAGGCGGGCGGTTCGGCGCCAGCCCGTGCGACGGTCCAAAATGGTGTTGAATGCGCGTGCAACCTGAAAGAGCACCGCCCGGAACGCTGCTCAGCATCGTCGTTCCCGTGCTGAACGAAGCGGCCAATGTGCGCGAGCTGGTGCAGCGGTTGACGCCCGAGCTGGAGCGCCTCCAGCTCGAGTGGGAGTTGTTATTCGTCGACGATGGATCCATTGACGAAACGTTGCGGTGCATCAAGCAGCTCAATGTCATCGATCCCCGGATCAAGGCCGTATCGCTCAGCCGCAATTTCGGCAAGGAGATTGCCTTGGCGGCTGGCCTGAAATACGCATCCGGCGATGCCGTCGTGCTGATGGACGCCGACCTACAGCATCCACCGGAGGTTTTGCCTCAGTTCGTGTCGCGCTGGCAGGAAGGGTTTCAGGTCGTCTACGGCCAGCGCATCGATCGATCGACGGACAGCCTGATGCGCCGGTTCATCTCGTTGATCTATTATCGGTTGTTTAATACGCTCGTGAAAACCGACATACCCGAGGGCGCGGGCGACTTTCGGCTGCTGGATCGCCAGGCCGTCGACGCCATGAACCGGATAGGGGAAACGTCACGGTTCAACAAGGGGCTGTTCTCTTGGATCGGATTTAAGTCGGTGGGTGTGCCTTACGCCGTCGGTGAGCGGCAGGGCGGTGGGGGATCGCGGTGGAACCTTCGACGACTGTTGCATTTCGGGTTGGACGGGTTGACCTCGTTTTCGACGCTGCCGCTGCGGGTGTCGACGATATTGGGGCTTGTCGTGTCGATCTTCGCGTTCGCTTACGCAATGATCATCATACTGGAGACGCTGATCTTCGGGATCGACGTGCCGGGCTTTCCGTCGCTGATGATTTCCGTGATGTTTTTTGCCGGGGTTCAGCTGATCTTTCTCGGGATTATCGGGGAGTACTTGGGGCGGATCTACGAGGAGGTAAAGGCGCGGCCGCTGTACTTGGTCGCCGAAGAGATTGGCCTGTCGCCAACGGCGGCGCGCGGTGGAGAGCACCCGCCAAGCGGCGTGGCATCCTGTGTCGGTGTCCGCGTCGGGGAGCCTTTGTGATCAAGCCAACCAGTGCCAGCGGCACGATGGCGCGGAGGCGCTCCGGGCCGCTGCCGTGCGGCGCCAACGTCATCTTGTGCGCCGACGATTTTGCGATCTCAGACGGTGTGAGCCGGGCCATCGAGGAACTCGGCGCTGTGCGGCGGTTGAGCGCGACGAGCGCGATCGTGACGCTTCCCACATGGACCAGCCATGCCCCGCGGCTGGCCAAACTGCGACCGAAAATGGCGATCGGGCTGCACATCAATCTGACATTGGGACAGCCGATGGCGGCGATGCCCCGAATCGCGCCCGACGGTCGATTGCCCGGGTTGACGACGCTTTTGGCGATGGCACTGGCCGGGCGGCTGAGCCAAGACGAGGTGGTCGCGGAGGTGTTGCGCCAGTTGACCGCCTTTGAAGCCGGCGTTGGCTGGCCGCCCGACTTCGTCGACGGCCACCAGCATGCACATGCGTTGCCCGGCATTCGAAGCGGTGTGGTGCGCGCCCTGGCCCGGCACGACCGGGAACGACGGCTGTTGGTCCGCGATCCGGCCGATCGCCTTGGCGTGATTGTGCGGCGCGGAGCCAGCGTCCCCAAGGCGTTGGCGCTGTCGGCACTGGTCGCCGGTTTCGGCAGCACCGTGCGACGGGCGGGCTTCGGTACCAATCAAGGTTTTAGTGGCGTTTCCGATTTTGATCGACGGTCGCCCTACGAGCAGGAGCTGACCCGCTTCTTCCAGCTGCCTGGGCGACGTCATCTGGTCATGTGCCATCCAGGTTATCCCGATGCGGGCCTGCATGCCGTCGATCCGATCGTCGAGCGGCGCCAGGATGAGTTGGCGGCGATTTCGCAGGCGCCGGGCCTGGTCGACGCCATCTGGCATGTGGAACGTGGCGCGACGGGCAAGCAACTGGCATGGCCGGGGCGGAGGTGCCAGCCTTGAACCAACTGATCGACACAGCCGCACGCTTCGTCCAGCGCAACACCGCGCTGCCGACCGCCGCGCTGCATTACGGCGGCTTCGTGCTGGCCGGTGCACTCGCCTTTGTTACCGATGCCTCCTTGCTGCTGGCGTTGACAGCCGGTTGTGGCCTGTCGCCGCTGTTGGCGCGCCCGATCGGCATCGGCCTCGCGATGATCGTCTCCTGGCTGGTCAACCGCACCGTCACCTTCGCGGTTGTCAGTCGGCCCAGCTATCGCGAGTTCGCCAAATACGCTGCGGTGGTTGGGATGGCGCAAGCGGTGAACTATGTGATCTTTGCCGTCATCGTTCTCACCTGGCCAACTTGGCCGCCGATCGTAGCCCTGATCCTGGCCTGCCTGGTCTCGATGCTGATCTCCTACATGGGCTATCGCTATGGGGTGTTCGGCCGGCACTGGCGAGGCTAAAGCGGTTCAATGTGGGCTGGAACCAACTCGCTGCCCGATCCGGTCACCCACCCAAGCGTGGCGTGGGTGGTCGGATGGTGGAGCGGGACGGCAGGACCGATCCGCCTTAGCCGGAATTGATCCAGTCGGATTTGAAAGGGACCCCGTCCATGAACGACCGCGCCCGGCCGCTGATCATCGACAGCGCCGGTGACCTGTTCTCACGTTACGACGCCATCATCTCGGATATCTGGGGGGTGGTGCACGACGGCGCGCGGGCCTATCCCGCGGCGGCTGAGGCCTTTATGCGGTTCCGCGCCGGCGGCGGCACCGTCATGTTGTTGTCAAATGCACCGATGCCCTCGCACTGGGTGGCCGAGGTGCTCGATGAGAAGGGCGTTCGCCGCGATGCGTGGGACGTGATCGTCTCCTCCGGTGACTTGGCCTTGAGCCATGTCGCCGCTCAGGGCTTCGAGCGCGTCCACCATATCGGGACCGAGCGTGATTTACCGCTGTTTGACAAGATGCCCGTGGAACGGGTTGCGATGCACCAGGCGGAGGCCATCGTCTGCACCGGCCTGTTCGACGATCGCTCCGAGACGGCCGAGGACTATCGCCCATTGCTTGAACAAGCGCTGGCCAACCGGTTGCCTTTGGTGTGTGCCAACCCGGACCTGGTGGTCGACGTCGGCGGCGCGCTGCTGCCGTGTGCCGGTGTGATCGCGGAGCTTTATGAGGCGATGGGCGGGGCGGTCTACTGGGCGGGCAAGCCGCATCCGCCGGCCTACCAGCGTGCGCTGGCCGCGATCGAGCGATCGCGCGGTGGAAGGCCTGAATTGGACCGGATCTTGGCGATTGGTGACGCGGTGCGCACAGACATTGCCGGTGCGGCACAATTTGGACTCGACTGCCTATTCATCGGCCAGGGCATTCATCGCAGCGAGGTGTTGTCCGCCGGCCAACTGGACGCAGCAGCCTTGGAGCGGTTGTTGGCGGGAGCCGAGGGGCGACCGGTTGCCGCCATGGTGGGGGTGGCCTGGTGATGCCTGAAGCCGGGAATGGCGCTAACTTAGGGTCTTCTTGGCGGCACACAAACTTTTTCCCGAGCCATGCTAAGTGCCGAGCCATGCCAAGTCCCGAGACCATGCTAAGTTGTGTAGAGTTTCCCTACTCATGCGGCGGTCATACAGAGATCAGGATCGACTTATTTGAAACGTTAAATCTAGCGCAACCTGCTTTTCTCCGGGATCGGAACGATCCTGGAGAAAAGCAGAAAGATGATCGAACGGCTCAAAGCTCCGGCGAGGCTGTCAACGTGGTGGGTGGGTCGGCGTCGATCAGCTTCATCGGTTTGGCGACCCTCGTGCGATTGCCATCGCCTCGCGGCCGGAGCCGATGACACCGGCTGTTCGGCATGAGCGGGAGGCGGATGTCGAACGGCCATGGGCGGCGGACCATCGCGCCAGATGCGCGGCCACGCTGTCGGTGATCACTTACCCTTTCTTCGGCAGCGCGACGATCATATCCAGTTCGACCCTCGCTCCAGGTGATGACAGCTGATTGACGCAAATTGTGGTCGATGCCGGCTGCCAGCTGCCGAAGTACGGCCCCATCGCCCGATGAATCCCGTCGAAGTCACGGATATCGATCATGTATTTGGTGACCTTAACAACGTCGCTCCAGCTGGCGCCGACGTCATCCAATACCAGCTTGATGTTCTCCATGGCCCGGTGAGTTTGCTCGGCAATGTCGCAGGGATGATCGTGCTGGCTGTCGACATGCGGGTGGTCATGATAAAGCGGCGACGGCGTCGCGCCGGACACGAACATCAGATCGCAGGCTCCGACGATCTTGACGGCCGGCGCATAGGGCATGCGATGGGCCTGGCTCGGATCGGGCTGCACCAATTGCAATCTGTGTTCCGGTGAAACGTCCTGGGGCATCTCAAACTCTCCTTGCGCTGTGACTGTCGCTCGCCAGCCTAGATTATTTCCGCCCTAGGCGGAATCGCCTTGCCGGCGCGTTCCCCACGCGGCCGCCCAATGGCCCGATGTTAGAGGTGGCGGGTTGGTTGTGGCGGGATGGTTCCAGCTCACATTGCAACGGCCCAGCCGATGCCCGGCCTATCGACCACAGCCTGATCGATGGCGATGGCGGCTGCTTTGAACGCCATCCCAGGCCTGTCCCATGGCCTTGATGTGAAGCTTGCGGCGCAGGTCAACCTCGCGATCGAATCCACCGAAAGCGTGAGCGGTGCCCAGCCCGCGATCATTGCATCACAGGTGGGCTCACTGCGGCGACTGGTTCACTCGACCTGGCCAGAGGAAAATTGTTTGAACACGATATCGGGTGAAGAGGTGTTGTGGCGCGATGGCGCGGTTCTTCCCAGCCACACGTCGGTGGCGGCGGCCCGGTCGAAGCGCATGATGTCGGTCTCGCGCCAACCGGTCGCTTCTGCCGGGCGGACGGCGATCCGGGCCACGTCGTTGTTGAAGCTGGTCACGTACATCGAGCGCAACATGGCAAATGGGCGATCCGTGATGGCGGCGTCGAAGGCGACGTCCAGCGCAGCCAGGCCGTGATCGGCGCGCGCGAGCGTAACAGTGGCCGTGCCTCCACGTGCGAAGCTGAGCGTGAAGCTGCGCGTCTTGGGATCGAAAACCACCTCTTTGATGCGGACCACCGGCCGGCCTTGTTTTTCGGTCGGACCGATTAGGACTGACGAGCCGAACGCGGTGGGGGCGCGGTCGGGTGGCGCCATCGGACGAATGCGCCAATAGCCGTCCTGTGGATACAGCACCAGGATCTCCTCGCCGCCCATCGGCCTAATCTGCCAAAGCTGCAGCAGGTGAATGTCACGGGTGACGCGATCCCCCACGCGTACGGTCGCGGTCGCCGGTCGCCAGTTGCTGGCGAACGTATGGCCCACCAACCAAAACCCGATCTCTTCATAAAGTGTCACCCGCTTCGGCGGGGTGGCCGGTTTGAACGCTGGGTCGGCTGAAAAGTCGCATGCGGTCCAGTCCGCCTTGAAGTTGTCGCGCTGGAGGCTGCCCATGTAGGCGGGATGCGCGGCCTCGATGCGAAAGGAGCGCACTTTGGGGCTGGTCAATGCGATGGTGACGTTGTCCTTCTCCGCGCACAGAACGGGTGTGGAGCGGTTGCTGACCTCGACCGCCACCCTACCGGCGCTTGCGGCAGCGGCCGGTGCGTTGGCGAGCAGCTGGCCGGCCAATGCGATCACGCCGCCAAGCGCGCACAGGGCTCGCCGGCACCGTCTGCGCCGATGGCTGATGGCCTGGCACGGAGCAGGGCGCCGAACTCGCTGGTCGTCACGGATTGAGTAGCGCATAGATGTCGCCCGAATTGGCCTCGTGTGGCAGCGTGCCGAGGTGGTTTGCGATGTCGCCGGCGCTGATCCAGCGGTCGAACGTGAGCTGCTGGCTTTCGCCAAGCGCCATGTCAAAACCGTAGGTGCCCAAAGCGGCCAGACGTGACAGGCCGGCGAGCGCCACGTCGCGCTGGATGGTGGTGAATTCGAAAGACAGGGCGGCCAGCGGTCGGCTCAGACCCGCCAACACCTCGGCCTCGAACCCCTCCACATCGATCTTCACGAAAGCCGGACAGCCATGGCGGGCGATCATTTGATCCAGGGTGACCGCTGCAACCGGCGTCGCCCTGTCCCAGACTTGATCCTCCCAGCCGACGGCGCCGTCGGCGGCCGCCACGAACTGATCCGACACGGTGGCGACAGTGGCGTTGGCGGTATTGATGTGCAGCATCAGCTGGCCAGGCTGTTTGGCGCAAACGCCGGTTTGCAGTAAGACGTCAGCGTCGCCGTCAAAGATCGACCGAATGATGCCGGCGCAATCGTCCTGCGGCTCCACGGCCACCACGCGCGCGCCTAGCCGTCGAAACGATCCGATCCTGTCTCCGACATGGGCACCGATGTCGAACACCAGGTCGCCGGGCCTGACAAAGCGCCGATAGAGCTGGTCCATGGCCGCGGCGCGGGCGGCGTCGTCCCAGTAGACCTGCATGGAGCGGTGCAGGCTGGCGAGGCGGGTGCGAACCATCGCGGCGCGCTGTTGGGTATCGGCCTTTCCTGTGGCTTGGGTCATGCGGTGGCCTTGCGCAAACTGTTTGGTTCTAGAGCAACCTGCCTTTAATCGGAATCGGAACGATCCCGATTAAAGGCAGAAAGTTGCTCACCACTTTAAGAGCGATCACCTTTGCGCCTTGAATCGGAACCGGCTTTGCGGTTCCGATTCAAGGCAGGTTGCTCTAGCCCGACTTGAATTCCGCCAGAGGCGGAATCGCCTTACCGGCCCGCGCCCCCAGCCGGCGACCCGATGACACGCTCGTGTGGGTGGCCGGCAGGCGAGTGGGATGGTGCCTGCAACACTGTAACGGCTGACTGTGGCGGCAGCCCGACGTTGCAGCCTTTATTCAACGCGGTCAGGGCCATCCGGTCCCGCCCCCTGTGCGATGGGCGTCGGCGCGGGCTGAGCGGGCTGAAGCTGCGCGTCCGGTGCTTACGGCTCTACCCCGTGCCGATCACGTGATGACGATGACGTCCGATGCTGGCGGCTCCGCATAGAGGCGTTCGATAAGATCCTGGCGACGCTCCAGCACCGCGCGCTGGTTGATGTAGCCCTTGTCGGTGATCTCGTTGGCGTCGATCGAGGCCGGCTCGGCCATCAATAACACGCGGCCGATGCGCGTGGATGAGCCCTTCTGCTCGCGATTGTAGGCCGCCAGCTTGGCGCGAATGTGATCGCGCACCTCGGGCGTAGCCAGCATCCGTGCCGGGTCGTCATGGAGAGCCGCGTCAGTACAGATCTGCTGCATGCCGGCGGCGCTCGGCCACACCAACAGACCGATGAAATCGCGATCATGGCCGGTGACGACGGCATCTTGGAACGCCGGCGCGGCGGCCGCGATTGCTGCCAAGCGCAACACGCCCGTGGCGACCCAGGTGCCGGTGACCAGCTTGAAGTCTTCTGCGACCCGACCGTCGAACACCACGCCTTTGCTCGGATCGGCCGGGTCCTCCAGGCGGGCGGCGTCGCCGATGCAATAAAACCCATCCCGGTCGAAGGCCGACTCGGTCAAATCCGGACGTTTCCAATAGCCCGGGAACACGCTGGGACCCTTGACACGGATCTCCAGTTTGTCACCGGACGGCACGAACTTGAGCTCGACACCGGGCGGTGGCAGGCCGATCACGCCGGCCCGATCAATTAGAATGTGGCCGCAGGTGGCCGCGGGTGCTGTCTCGGTCGCGCCCCAGCTGGAGACCATCGGCACGCGCTTGCCGGTGGTCTTGATGGCCACCACCTCCAGCCGCTCCCAAAGATCTTGCGACAACGCCGCGCCCGCATAAAAGATCAGTCGCAGGTCTTTGAAAAACGTTGCCGCCAGATCCCGGTCCTGTTCCAGGAATGGCAGGATGGCGGCAAAGCCGGCCGGGACGTTGAAGTAGATGGTCGGCGAGATGTCGCGCAAATTGTTTATGGTAGCCTCGACCAGCCCCGGCGCTGGCTTGCCTTCGTCGATATACAGCGTGCCCTTGTTGGCGATGACCATGTTGAAGTTGTGGTTAGCGCCGAAGGTGTGGTTCCACGGCAGCCAGTCGAGCAGGGTCAGCGGCTGCTCCACCAGGAACGGCCAGGTTTGCTGAATCATGGCTTGATTGGCGCACAGCATGCGTTGGGTGTTGATCACGCCTTTGGGCAGTCCGGTGGAGCCGGATGTGTACAGCACCTTGGCGATGGTATCGGGGCCGACATCGGCAAACGCGTTGGTGATGTCCGCGGCCGGTTCCACGTCCAAAAGCTGTGTGAACATCGTTGTTGGGATATCCGGCACTGGGGCGACGCCGGCCACGACGATGACGTCGGACAGGTCGAGGGCCGCCAGCGCCTTGGCGAACACCTCGCCGTTGGCGACGTAGACAAGACGCGGGTTGATCTCACCGAACACGTGGCGCAGCTTGGCGTGGTCCCTGCTCATCAGCGAATAGGCCACCGAAACCGGCACGAACGGCACGCCAGCAACGAACGCTCCCAGCATCAATTGGGCCTGCTCGATGGCGTTTCCCGATAGCGCCATGACCGGGCGGTCCACCGAACAGTCGCGGGCGAGCAGGGCCTGCCCGATCTTGAGCGCATCGCGCCAGGCCTGTGCGTAGGTCAGTTTTCGCCAACCACCGTCGCCATCGCGCTCGGCCAGGAACACCCGATCGGGCGCCGTCTGGCTGCACTGTTGCAACTGATGGGCGATGCTCAACGGATAATCCTTGAGCGCTACCGGCGATCGCAAAATGAAACTGCCGTCCCCGCAGTCCAGCTTGTCGACCTTCGGCGGTGCGAACGCGATCTCGCGACGATCTGGCATGGTCCTCATTCCCGCAGCTGCTAACGACGTCCCCACAGCGCTGGCATCGATTCCCAGATAGGCTTGACGCACCCCGTCATCGTCCAACAGCGCGGCGCCGGTGCCGTGCATGGCGATCGCGCCGTTCTCCAACACATAGGCCCGATTGGCCAGCTTGAGTGAGGCGGCGACGTTTTGCTCCACCAATATCACAGTCAGCCCACGGTTGTTGAGCGCGCGGATGGTGCGGAACAATTCCTGCGTCAAGGTCGGTGCCAACCCAAGCGACGGCTCGTCGAACATGACGAGCTCCGGCCGTCCCATCAGACAGCGAGCGATGGCCAGCATCTGCTGTTCTCCGCCCGACATGGTACCGGCCGCCTGGCCGCGCCGCTCAGCCAGCCGCGCAAAAAGTTCGAAGACCTCGGTCTTAGTCGCCTGCATGTGCCGGCGTGCGCGCGGCAACAGCGCGCCCATTTCCAAGTTCTCCTCAACCGTAAGCGAAGGGAAGATCTGTCGGCCCTCGGCGACCTGGCCGATGCCGAGATTGCAAATCATATGGCTCGGTTGGCCGGTGATGTCGCCACCACGAAAGCGAATGCGGCCGCTGCGCGGCCGTTCGATCCCGGCGATGGTGCGAATGAGGCTTGATTTGCCCGCCCCATTGGCGCCGACGATGGCGATCAGCTCCCCCTCCTCGACGTTGATCGTGATGCGATCGAGCGCCTGGGCATCGCCATAGAACAGATCCAGATTCTCGACGTCCAAAATCACAGCGCTTCTGCTCCGAGATAACAATCAAGCACGGCGGGGTCGCGGGCGACCTCGGCAGGGCTGCCGGCGGCTATGATCTCGCCGTGATGCAAAACCACGATGTGCTGCGACAACGCCATGACGGCGCGCATGACGTGCTCGATCAATAAGATCGTCAATCCCATCTGCTGGTTGATGTCGCGAAACAGGCGTACCATCTCGTCGATCTCGGTCGGACGCAGGCCCGCCATCACTTCATCGAGCAGCAGCAGGCGCGGCGCCGTCGCCAGCGCCCGGGCCAGCTCAAGGCGCTTGCGGTTGGGCAATGTCAGGGCGGCGGCCGGCTCGTGCGCCTTGGACGCCAGGCCCAGTTGCCCGATCACGTCTTGGGCCGTGCGCCGCGCCGCCTCGACATCGGGTGCTGCGTTCAGAGCACCGACGACGACATTCTCCATCACCGTCAATCCGGCGAACGGTTTGACGATTTGAAATGTGCGGCCGATGCCGGCTTTGCAGATTTGGTCCGGTCGCCGGCCGGTGATGCGCCGGCCGGCAAACATCACCGATCCGGAATCGGGGCGTAGGTTGCCGGCAATGATGTTAAAGCAGGTGGTTTTGCCGGCCCCGTTGGGGCCGATGACGGCCACGATGCTCCCTTGCGGCACCTCAAAGCCGACGTTCTCGACCGCGCGCAGGCCGGAGAAGCTTTTTGAGACCCCCTCAACCTTGAGCAGCGCGTCCATGCTAAGCCTCATCCTTCGGCTTGGCGCCCAGGCCCAAGGCGCTGCGCAGCGCTGGCCAGATGCCGTCGGGTAGAAACATCACCACGATCAACAAGCAGATGCCATAAAACACCTGCTTGAAACCGGGAACCTCAATGCCGGCTGCGAGCAGGATCTCGCCCAATGTCTCGGCGAGCGCCGTCAACAAGAAGGCGCCGATGATCGGTCCGAACAAGGTGCCGATCCCGCCAATGATCGGTCCCAGGATCAACTCGATGGACTGGGAGATATGGAATATCTGCTCTGGGAACAGATTGTTATAAAAAAAGGCGATGACGACGCCGCCCAGCGAGGTCATCGCCCCGGATATCATCACCGCGTACATCTTATAGCGAAACAGGTTGATGCCGAGTGCTTCGGCCGCTTCCGGACTTTCGCGGATGGCCAGCCAATAATAGCCGATGCGGCTGCGTAGTAAGGCGTGGCAGGCGATCAAGGCCAGCGCTGTCAGCGTCAGCATCACGTAGTAGAACATCGTGGGGCTGCCGCGCAGGTTGATGATGTCGTTACCGGTGTAGGTGGCGACCGGTAGAAAAAAGCCAGCCGAACCGCCGATCCAGCGCCAATGATCAAACCCGATGCGTGCAAACTCGGCAAATGCAATGGTCAAGATTGCGAAATAAACGCCGCCCACGCCAAACCGAAAGGCGAGAAACCCGATGAAGGCTGCCACAGCCGCCGAGATCGCCAGCGACGCGAACATGCCGATCATCGGGCTCAGGCCAAAATGGACATAGAGCGCCGCCGCCGCATAGGCGCCCAGACCGACGTAAAGCGCGTGGCCAAGCGAAAGCTGCCCGGCAAATCCCATCATGATGTTCCAGGCCTGCCCGACATAGGCGAAATAAAGAATCGTGAACATCACGGTCAGCAGATAGTCGCTAGCGAACAGCGGGATCGCCAGCAATACGGCGAGCAAGGCCAGCAGCAACACGAGCGCGCGCCGATCGACGCTGTTGAAGGCGCGTCTGATCATGGTCGGCTCCTGCCGAGAATCCCCTGCGGACGAAACAATAGCACAACGACGAGGATCGCGAAGGCGAACATCGACTTGGCGGAAGGCGTAAACAGGAGCCCACCCAGCGCTTCGGTGACGCCGATTAACACCCCGCTCAGCAAGGCGCCGGTCAATGAGCCCAGGCCGCCGACAATGACGACGACGAAGGCCAACAGCGTGTAAGCCGGACCGAGCGCCGGGGTGACGTCGACCAACACCACCATCATCGCGCCGGCCGCGCCGACGCAGGCGCCACCGAGCCCGAAGGTCAGCGCGTAAAGTCGCTTGACGTCGAGCCCGACGACGAGCGCGCCGGCATAGTTGTCCGCGCACGCCCGGATCGCCTTGCCGATCAGCGTATAGCGGAAGAACGCCAGCAGCGCCGCAGAGAACACGATCGCGGCAACACCGGCGTAGACCTTGGTGGCGTCGACAATCAGTGGGCCGATGGCAAAGCTGTCGAAGGCATAGGCGGTCTGTACGCTCTGCGCGTCAGGACCGAAGATGATCAGTAGGAGGTTGACGATAATCAGCGCGATGGCGACCAGCAGCATGAATTGGCTGTGCTCCGGCCGATTGACGAAATGGTTGATCAACCCGCGTTGCATGGCATAGCCGATCACAAACAGCGCCGCTGCAATCGGCACCATCATGACCAACGGATCCAGGCGATAGCTGGAGAACAGGAAGACGGCGAGATACATGCCGATGGTCATCATCTCGCCATGGGCGAAATTGACGATCCGCACGACGCCGAAGATCACCGATAGCCCGAGCGCCATCAAGCCGTATACAAGGCCGGTCAACAGGCCGCCGACGGCGACATTGAGATAGATCTCTGCGGGCACCGGATTGGCTCCGAAGGCAAGCTGATGCCGCGCCAATGCCCGGTCCTCAGAACGGCCAGGCGATGGCGCGGGTTCAGCCCCTGCTGACGCGGTCGCTCAGCCGCGCCTGTTAAAGGGCTTCAACGGCCATTCGACCTTGGCGATCGCGGCCCCTTTCGGCGCTACCGTCACCGGCTTGCCGCCGCGGTTCTGGATCGCGGCGTTTTTCAGCTTGTCGTTTTGACCCTTGGCGTTGAACTGGATGGCGGGGCCGATGCTGACGTTGTCGGTGATGTTGGTGGCGCGGATCGCTTCCGCCAGCGCCTTCGGATCGCTGGTGCCGGCGCGCTTGAAGGCATCGGAGGCAACCAACAAAGCCTCGAATGTGAACACGTGATTGGTATTCAGGTTGAGGTTGTTGTGGGCTTTGCCGAGCTCGGCCTCCAGCTGCTTGGACAGCTTTTTGGTCGGATCGTACCAAGGCACGAAACTGATGGGTCCGTCCGATAGCTTGCCGAGCGTCTTGAAGTATTGGTCCTCATACCAACCCGGACCCATCGACAGAATCGCTTGCGGGACCCAGCGCTGCTTGGCGAGCTCACGCGTGATGAGAATGGCATCGTTCAAGCGACTGACCACCATCAGCGCGTCGGCCCTGCTCGCCTTCGCCTTTGCTACCTCCACCGACAAATCACGCGCAGTCGGGTCGTAAGCGATGCTTTGCACCATTTCGTAGGGGAGCTTGAACTTTGGCATCACCTTGGAGATGCCACGCTGCATGGCGGTGCCGAACGTGTCGTTGACGTGCATGAACACCACGGTTTTTGGACTGGCTCCGGCCGCGGCGAACACCTCGATCTGGTTGGCGAATGCGTCCCCCAGGATCATCGGTGCGGTCGGAAAATTGCGGAATACAAACTTATAACCTTGCTCGGTGATCGGCGGCGCGGCGGCGATGTTGATGACGAGCGGAATGCCTTTCTGCTCGGCGACCTGCGCGACAGCGGTTGTCGCGCCGGAATCAAAGGCGCCGACCAATAGCTGTGCACCTTCATTGATCAGACGTTCAGCGCGGGCCCGAGCCACGTCGACCTTGGTTTCGGTATCGCCGTTCATGATCTCAAGCTCGGGCAGGCCATTGTCCCTGAGGATCTGGTTGGCCAGCGGCACCGCCCGTTGACAGTCCTGACCAATGCCCGCCTGGTAGCCTGAAAGGGGCAGCAGCACCCCGACCTTGAGTTTGCCAGCTTGCGCGCGGCCGATGTTGAACGGCGCCGTCCCGGCCAAGATGCCGGCGGCAGCTAAGCCCGTGGTGACGGTGCGGCGGCTGACGCCAGGATGGCGCGCCGAAGTATCATTGCTATGCTCTTTCATCCTTGCCTTCGCTCCCTGTATGATCTGCCTGTATGATCTGCAATCTGTTGCTGCGGACCGGTCAGACGCACCGGTGTGTCCCAGCCGACCCGCTTAATTCCCCACAGTTTCGCTTGAACTGGCCATCGTCGCAAGCGCTCATGCGGCAAACTGACGGCATCGATCAGAGCCGTGCTGGCGAGGGCAGTCTGAGCTGGCGGTCGGCCAAATCCTCGCCGTTGCCGGGCTCGATAACGGGATCGATAACGGCATCGGATCGGAATTGGTCCGGTGGGCATGGGCTCGTCGCGCTGGGCCAGATCAAGGCCGGTTCGGTGGGGCGAGGGCAGGGTCGATCAACTCGGGGCGATATTCGAAGTGCATGGTGTCGTAGTGATACCATTTACCGCCCCAAATGAAGCCATGCTTTTCGAAAATGCGCACGATCTCGAACGGCAGTTTGTTACGATGCCGGTTCTGATTGCCGTTGTCGGGACCGGCCCAACGCCAGTAATCGGCATGCTTCACATTGATGTCGATCGCTGCGCCGTAGGCATGCATGCTCAGACGGCCGGTGCGCGCGATTTGGCGGCAGTTGTAGGCTCCGGCCGCACCCGGATCGACGTAGGTGGCGGGACGCAGTTTCAGCGCGCCGGCCCGATACGCAAACGTGAACTGATCTTCCAGATCCGGATCGTTCATAAGCGTTGCGAACGGCTTTTGGCCAAGGCCGTCGTCGAACGTCATGCGTTTCCCATCTTTCCATGCGATCGCATTGCCAGCGACCCGGTCGAGCGCAGCCGGGTAGGCGGCAACCAGACGCCGCGCCTTCGCCAGGGCGTCAGGGGCCAAATCACGTGGGGTACCGTCGCCTGCCAGCGCAACGCCTGCCAGCGCAACGCCCGCCAACGCCGTGCCGCCAAGTGCGGCGTAGCCGAGCGCCCATGTGCACGGCCCAGCCACAATTCGCGCCTTGCTCGGACGGTTCATGGGCGATCCTCCAGGTCGGCGTGTTGTTGGTTCCCCGACGGGGGGAATTGGTCTGGGCCCTGTTTGCAGGCACAATGGTCGGCGGCCGGCGTATGTCACCAGGTCAGCGATCCATGCCGGCCGATGCAACCTCTCAGGCATCAACTGTCGGACGATGGCGGCAGGTCTTCGTGTCGTGCGTATCGCACGCGTGGAGGGTAGCGGTGGCATTGCCGCGGGTAAAGAAACCGTCCACAACTGCAGGCAATGGCGTGGATGTCCGCGTCCGATCCTGACCTGACGAAGGCGTGAGATGGCCCAGAACCAGCCACCAGCGGCGCCCAGCGAACCGGGCGCAAGCCATGATCCCCCCGTGCCGTTGCTGACGATTTATATGCTGTTCTTTCAGATTGGCGCGCTCAGTTTCGGCGGCGGCGTCACCGCCTGGCTTTACCGGGAGACGGTGGTGAAGCGAAAGTTGCTGCGGGAAGAGGATTTTCTGAGCGCGTTGACGTTGTCGCAGGTGCTGCCCGGCATCAATATGGCGAACCTGTCGGTTTACATCGGCCAGCGGCTCAGGGGCGCCGGCGGGGCGACGATGGCCATGGTCGGGCTGATAACGGTCCCCTTCTTTGCGATCATCCTGTTCGGCTCGGTCTATTGGTACATCAAAGCTGCAGCCGTGTTGCAGGATTTCCTGACGGGGATGGCGACGGCGGTGGTTGGCATGCTGCTGTCGATGGCGGTGTTGGCGGTCAGAGCGACCAAGATGCAGGTGGTCCATCTGGTGATCTTGGGCCTCGTGGTCGCCGCCGTCGGCATTCTGCGCTGGCCGATGATCCCTGTGATCGTCGTGCTGGCACCGATCAGTGTCGCCCTCGCCTGGCCGCGACATGCGTCTGAAAATGGCCAGCGCGATGCGTGAGATCATCGCGCTGGCGGCACTGTTCGCGCCGTTGTCGCTGCTGTCGTTCGGCGGCGGCTCCAGCATCCTGGCGCCGATACAAGCGGCGACGGTGGACCAATACGGTTGGCTGACCAGGCGCGAGTTCGTCGACTACTTCGCGATCTCGCGCGCGAGCCCGGGACCCGGGTCGATGTTGGTGGTGCTGATCGGTTGGAAGGTCGCCGGATGGGCCGGCGCTATCGTCTCCACGGTCGCCATCTACTTGCCGGCTTCGGTGTTGTGTTTCAGCGCGGCGCGGATTTGGAACAAGTATCGCGGTACTGCGGTGCACACCGCGCTTGAGCGCGGTCTGGTCCCGATCGGAACCGGGCTGGCGGTCGCCGGTGCGGTGATTGTGCTGAGAACCTCGGATGCCGGGCTGATGGGATGGCTGATCGCGGCAGCCGCGACCACACTTTTGGTGTGGCGTAACGTGTTTCCGCTGATCGTGTTGGCCGGCGGTGGTGTAATCTATGCGATGCTGGCGCCATTGGTGGTCTGACGGCATCGTGGTGAGACCCGCTGCCGGCGCCGTGGCGCAGTTGACGCGAATGTCCCACACCGCCTAGATGCGCGGCATGGATCGGACGGTTCCCAGCCGGCTGGCGCTGAGCTTGCCCAATATCTTAACCTATCTGCGGTTGGTCGCGGTGCCGCTCGTCGTCGTCAGCTTGACGCTTGTCGGCGGCGATCTTGGACGGTGGCTGGCGTTTGGGCTGTTTGTCGCCGCCAGTGTGACCGACTGGTTGGACGGTTACCTTGCCCGGGCGTGGTCGCTACAATCCAAGCTCGGCCAGATGTTGGATCCGATCGCGGATAAACTGCTGGTCGGGACGACGCTGTTGATGTTGGTTCACGATCAGACCATCGATGGCGTGTCGATCTGGGCGGCGTTGATCGTGTTGAGCCGCGAAATCTTGGTGTCGGGCATGCGGGAGTTCCTTGCAGGGTTGAACGTCACGGTGTTGGTCTCGCGCCTGGCGAAATGGAAGACAGCCGTTCAAATGGTGGCGCTTGCGGTGTTGTTGGTTGCTCCCGCGCTGATGACCTATCAAACCGAAGTGCATGGGTTCGGCATCGCATGCTTGTGGCTCGCGGCTTTGCTGACGCTTTGGACGGGCTACGATTACCTTAAAGCCGCGCTGCGCCACTTGGTGCAATGACGAGGCCAACGTGAGGCAGGTGTGGACGTGGAGCGACGGACCGATGGTGAAGCTGGTCTATTTTGCGTGGGTCCGTGAGCGGATTGGCAAGAGCGGTGAGCAGCTTGAGGTGCCTGCCGAGATCGGCACCGTTGCCGAGCTGATCGATTGGCTCAGCGCACGCGGTCCGGAGTATGCGAACGCTTTCGCGCGGCCGGAGGTGATCCGGACCGCGATTGACCACACCCATGTCAAATCCAGCGCCCGGATCGATGGCGCGCAGGAAATTGCCTTCTTTCCACCGGTGACGGGAGGGTAGCGGCGATGGTGGTGCGTGTTGAGCAAGCCGATTTCGACATCGGTGCCGAGGTGCGCCGGCTGACGGCGGAGCGCACCGACATCGGCGCGGTGGTGACCTTCACGGGCACGGTGCGCGACTCGGCGGGCGATCGCGGCATAGCCAGCATGACGCTCGAGCACTATCCGGGCATGACGGAGGCGGAGCTGGCCCGCGTGGAGCGCCTGGCGACGGCGCGCTGGCCGCTGCAGGCCAGTCTCGTTATCCACCGCTACGGCCAGCTCCGGCCCGGAGACAATATCGTGCTGGTCATCACCGCTTCGGCGCATCGGCATGCGGCCTTTGAGGCGGCCGCGTTTTTGATGGATTATCTCAAAACCTCCGCTCCGTTTTGGAAGAAGGAGGTCGGGCCAGATGGGACCGGCCATTGGGTCGATGCGCGGGAGACGGACCAATCGGCGATCGACCGATGGGCATGGGTGCTGAGCGATAAGGACGCGTGAGGCGCCGCTGGTCGGCACCCGCCGGACCAGCCTCGGCCGGGTTTTTTGCGCGAGGGTCCCACGACGGACACAAAATCCGCGTACGGGTTGGCAGGTGGGCCATTTGGGCCGGGGTGGCTTGCGCGGCCAGCCGGAGCGAGACGTTGAAGTCTGTTCCGCCTGAGGCGGATGAGCGTTGCCGGCCCGCCCCCGCCCGGCCACCCACATAGGTGTGCCATGGCATGGCCGGGCGGGAGAGCGGGATGGTCCCAGCTCATACTGAAAAGCTATAGACCGGGCGGGTAGATCAATCGATGTTGAGGGTGTGGCGGCTATTGACTCGGGTGGGCGAGCTAAGCCTCGCCGGGCCGGCCCGAATCGTGCGTTTTACGCTGAACTTGGTGGCGCTGCCGTGGCTCGGGCCGCTGCGCTACCTGGTGCACGCCGCCCTGCTTTACGTGGTGTTTGCCGTCGTCTTGGTCTATGTCGTCGCGCCGATCCGGGGGCTGGTCGGTGCGGTCTACATGGCCGAAAAACTGCACTACGACGCAGAGCGTTGGCTGGCGACCGCGATCTACGACGGGTCGGGCAATTTCGTGGGCACCTTCGACCCACGGCTCGATAGCCAGCGCGACGTCAACTACTCCGACGCGCCGATCGAGTTTGGCGACTACATCGCCAATCCCGACCATAAGTCGATCCCCGTTCGCGATGTCCCAGCGCACTACTGGGCCTGCTTGGTGTTTCAAGAAGACCGCCATCTTGGCGGACTGTCCAATCCGTTCGGAATCGACCTTTTGGGGGTGTTGAAGATCCCGCTGTCGACAGTGCATCGCAGCATCAAGCTGCGCCGACCAAGCCTCGGGGTGGGCGGCTCGACCTTGCCGATGCAAGTGGCGCGCGTGATCTACAAAACGCCGCCACGGGTCGACGAAGGGCCGCTGGAAAAGTTCGGCCGCAAGCTGCAGGAGTGGTGGCTAGCACCGGTGATCTATCGTGTTCTGACCCGCGATGGCGATGACACGCTGTTCCAGCGTTGGGCGGCCAATCACATCTGGCTGGCGCAGCGCACCGGTGGCCAACCGCTGCACGGCGTCGAGGTGACCAGCCGGATCGTGTTCGGCAAGCAGGCCAGCGACCTGACGATCGCGGAGCAATTCGTGCTGGCCTCAGCCGTCAATAAACCGATAATTTTGCTGGAAGGCAGTCAACGTCTCAATGCCGTGCGCTTGGATCGCTGGCGCTACATCGCGGAGGTGCGTGCCCGTACGTGCGCGGAACGGCTATTGACCGACCCTAAGCAGCAAAAGGATGTGCTGTTCGAATTGATCAACCTGGCCAGCGGTCCCCCCGATCCCAAGGTTAGGCCACGACTGCAAACCGCGCTTAGGCGCCATGCACCGCGCATGGCCCGGCGGGCTGAGGCCAATCCGATCGTTCGCGCCAATGCGCTGATGCCCGCGGCGCGGCTGGGGCTGAGAGAGGAGATGAAGAAGGTTTGGGGTTTTGCGTGGCGCAGTCACGTGCGCGGGGTCAGAACGACGCTTGACGTCGGCGAGAATTTGGCCCTTCGCGCGCGCCTGATGACGACGATGGCGACGACACAACGGCGCTGGGCCAGTCGGATCGATCCCAACTATACGTTGGATCCGAAGCAAGTGGGACCCGATCTCAAGAGTCCGCAGGTGGTGGTGGTCGCCGCCAACCTCAGAGGCGAGATCATTCGCTACTTCGATACATCGCAGACGGCACCCTATTTCGGATCATCCAGCGCCCGCGATGCCCTTACCGGGCAGTATCGGCCGGCCCGCGAATCCCGCCGCATCGCCTCGACCGGAAAGATCATCGCTGCCATCGGCATCGCCAACCAATTGCTTGGCGGCGCCGCCGCCAGCTACAGCGACGATCAGGCGCCCGCCGATGCTGCGATCGACACCTGCCGACGCGGCGCGTTGACGCGCCGCAGGCGTGCCGAGGTGGCGTTCGCGTGCTCGCTTAACCGACCGGTCGAATGGCGACTAGCGCGGGTCGGTCAACGGCGGGTGCGTCGTATCATCGATCAACTTGGTTTCGCCATGCCAAGGGCGCCGTCGGCCGACCTGGCAACACCGCCCTCCACGGCCGCGGTGCGCGGCCTGGTGACCGGCTCGCCGCAACGGGTCCACCACATGGCCGCTATCGTACTCGCGGCGCTAGTGCGCCGTGGCCATCGACCGGTGGCGCCACCGACTCTGGTCAAGGGCTACGATCTAACGAACCGCAGCGAGGGCAAGCACTTTGCCCGCGATCGGTCGTGGGACGTGGTGCCGAACCAGTTGATCCGGCGTGATGGTCACAGTTTGTTGCGGGCGCTGCTGCGCGCACCGATGTGCTATGAAAAGGACGGCAAGTCACATGGGACACTGAAGGTCCTGGCTGACTGGTGTGCCCAGCGTCGGCGGGAGGTTCGGTTGCATTTTGCCAAGACCGGTACCGACGTTGGCAGCGATGCCAGCGCCACGGTCGACGCTTGGATCACGGGCGGCATCCAGTTCACCAACGGAGCGGCCTACTCCTATGTGGTCTTGGTTGGGACCGGCTCGACGGCCGAGCCGTGGGCTCATAATCTGCATGCGTCTCAGGTGGCTGCGCCTTTGTTGAGAACCTTGCTTGTCGACCTTGACAAGCACGCCAAGCGCCACCGGCGTCGGGCCAGTCGATCGCGCCCTCGAAACGGTAATCGGCCTGCGGTTCGTTGATTTATAGCGTTTCAGTGTTGGCTGGAACCATCCTGCTCCCCGTTTGATAACCCAACGGCACAACGTTACGGGTGGCCGGATGGCGGAGCGCGCTGGCAATGCGATGGCGCCATAGGCGGAAAAAATCCAACGCCACGCTCGATCGGTTATGGAGCGACTTTGCACGCTGCCGAATTGCGTGGCGCAACGAAAACCTACGCGGTGCGTCGCTATTTTTTCTCCTATTTTCTGGCTGCAGATCATCGTTCCGATCCATACGGCTGTTGCGACGGTGTTGGTCGTTGCGCGATACGCAATGCTCAAGGCACGATGATCTAGGGTGGACTTGGGCTTGGCGGGAACAGGGAGTCCAAATTTCCGCTAGCCTCGGGCAGCTGGTGCGCTTATGGTTTCGGCTTCATCTGGCGATGATTGGATGACGTGCGCAAGCGCCTATTAATAGAAAATCGAACAATGAGGAGGGAGCACATGATAAATGGTCTGTCCGGTCGCGCATGGGGCCGGACGCTGGTCATGGCTGGTGCAGCCGTGGCGATGCTCGCCAGCATGGGACTCCAACAGACGTGGGCAGCGGATTTCGCTGGCAAGCGCATTGAATGGATCATCCCCTACGGGACCGGTGGCGGATCAAACCGCTGGGCCCGTTTCTTCGCGCCGTGGTTAACCAAGAGCCTACCCGGCCAGCCTGTGATCGCCGTCAAGAATATGCCGGGGGCGAGCTCGACCAAGGGCACCAACTATTTCGCTCGCCGCGGCACGAAAGACGGTCTCACCATTTTTGGTAGCTCAGGCTCTACCCAGTTTCCATTTTTGCTGGGTGATCGGCGCGTGAAATATGACTATGCGGACTGGGACGTAATCCTGGCAACGCCGGTCGGCGGAATTGCCTACGTCAATGCAAATCTCGGCGTGAAATCGGTCGCAGACCTAAACAAGTTGAAGGGTAAGCAGCTCAAGTTCGGATCCCAGGGGCCGACTTCGCTCGATTTGGTTCCGCTGCTCGCCTTCGAGCTGCTCGGCCTTGACGTGAAAGCCGTGTTCGGCATGAAGGGCCGCGGTCCGGCTCGCCTGGCATTCGAACGTGGTGAGGTCGAGATCGATTATCAGACCACACCCGCTTTCCTCAAACGGGTCACGCCGCTGGTCGACAAAGGCGTGGCGGTTCCGATCCTGACGTGGGGCATGTTGGACGCGAACGGCAAACTGATCAGAGACCCGACATTCCCGGACCTGCCGCATCTCGGCGAAGCCTATGAGATGGTGCATGGCAAGAAGCCCAGTGGTTTGGCCTGGACCGCATGGAAGACCTTTTTCGCGGCGGGCTATCCCGCGCAAAAGATGATCTTCATCAAGAAGGGTACGCCCAAGGACATCATCGATACCTATCGTGCGTCGATGGCCAAAATGGTCAAATTGCCTGGGTTCGAGGAGGCTGCGGCCAAGGCGCTCGGCAATTACCCGCAAGCGGTGGGCGCCAAGGCGCAGAAGCTGAAGGAGATCGCCTCCACGGTCAGTCCCGAGGCGAAGGCGTGGGTGCTCGATTGGCTCAAGCGCAACTATAACGCAGTGCCCTGAAACTTTTTGTCGACGCCAGATTGGGGTGGGGATGCGGTCCGCATCTCCGCCCTAGATCATCGCGCCTTAAATCGGAACCGCAACGCCGATTCCAATTGCGCCGGTTCCGATTTAAGGCGCAAAGATGATCGCTCTTAAAGTGTAGAGCACCTGCCTTTAATCGGGATCGTTCCGATTCCGATTAAAGGCAGGTTGCTCTAGTTTCTGTTTGGTTGGGGCGGCTGCCAGGCAGTGAAACCGATTTGAAAGAGTGGGGGCCATGATTGAATCGCTGCTCGCAGCGCTCGCGGAGATCACCAGCGGTACGCATTTGCTGTATTTGGCGTTGGGCGTCGCGATGGGGCTCATCGTCGGCATTTTTCCCGGGCTGGGCGGCATCGTCGGGCTGTCGCTGCTGCTGCCTTTTCTGTACGGTATGGACCCGACCTCAGCCTTGGCCATGCTGATCGGCTTGGTGGCCGTCATTCCGACCTCTGATACCTTTACCTCAGTGTTGATGGGCATACCGGGGTCGAGCGCCTCGCAGGCGACTGTGCTCGACGGATTTCCACTGGCGAAGCGGGGCGAGGGTGCGCGCGCGTTGGGTGCAGCCTTCTCCGCCTCGCTGTTCGGCGGTGTCATTGGCGCGATCGTGTTGACGGTGGTCATCGTCGTTGCCAGGCCGGTGATCTTGATGTTCGGCTCCGCCGAGCTGTTCATGCTGACGATACTGGGTCTGTCGATGGTCGGCGTGCTCGCCGGGGGCAGCCTGGCCAAGGGGGTTCTCGCCTGCGGGTTGGGGCTGTTGATCGGCGCGCTTGGCGGCGCGCCGGCCACCGGAGAATACCGGATGACGTTCGGTAGCCCCTATCTCGGCGACGGCTTGCCGCTGGTGGTCATCGGCCTAGCCATGTTTGCGGTTCCCGAGATCGTCGACCTGCTGCGATCGGGCGGGGCCATCTCGCGCAGCGGGGCCTTGGGGCAAGGTTGGATCCGTGGCCTCAAGGACATGTGGCTTTACAAATGGATCTGTGTGCGTTGTGCCGGCATCGGCTGTGTGATCGGCGCGCTGCCCGGGCTCGGTGGCAGCGTCGTGGACTGGATTGCCTATGGCCACGTGAAGCAGACGGTCAAGGACCCCTCGCAGTTCGGTAAGGGCGATATCCGCGGTGTGTTGGCGCCTGAATCGGCCAACAACGCTAAAGAAGGGGGCGGCCTGATCCCAACCCTGCTGTTCGGTATTCCCGGCTCGGGTAGCATGGCGGTGTTTCTCGGCGGGATGGTGTTGATCGGGCTCGAGCCAGGGCCCAGCATGGTCGAGGGCAATCTCAACCTGACCTACGTCATCATCTGGTCGCTGGCGCTGGCCAACGTCATCGGCGCGGGATCGTGTCTGTTGATCTCCAAATGGGTGGCCCAGCTGACCACCATCAGATACGCCTATCTCGCCCCCTTTATGATCATGGTGATTTGTTTCGCCGCCTATCAGGCGACGCGCGATCTGGCCGATTTGATCGCGCTGTTTGGCTTTGGATTGCTTGGCATCTTATTCAAGCGCTTCGGATGGCCACGCCCGGCCTTCCTGATCGGCTTCGTTCTGGCTGACAATTCGGAGACCTATCTGTACCAGGCGATCCAGTTCTACGATTGGAATTTTCTGCTGCGAACCGGTGTCTGGGTGATCGCGGCGATCACGGTGGCGTCGATCTGGATGGGAACGCGCAATGCGCCGACCGGCCAGACCGACTCGGAACAAGATGTGATTGCTGCTAAGCCGACGGACATGCGGCCACAGGCCGCGTTCGCCGGCTTCGTGCTGCTGGTGTTTGTGGTCGGGCTGGTCGACGGACTGCAGCAGTCGTTTCTCGGCGGTGTCTATACGGTGGGTATCGCCGTGGTGATGCTGCCGATGGCGGCCTACCTGCTCTATGTGACGGCGACCAACCAGACCGAAAATCCGGCCAATTATGATCACGAGGTCGAGGGCGAGCACGTGGGCAAGCAGGGCACGGCATCGCTCGGCCATTATCTGGCCTGGCTGGGGGGGTTCATCGTCGCGGTGATGCTGATTGGCTTCTGGCTGTCGATCATCGGGTTCTTCATTTTGTTTTTGCGGTTGAAGGCCGGCGCGTCGTGGATACGTACCGCGATCTTGACGGTCGCCGGCGTCGGCTTCATCACCGCGCTATCCTACATCATGGTGCTCGATTTCCCACGCGGCCTGTTACAGCACAGCTACGTGCTCCCCTGGCCGATCGGATAAGGCGTCGGCGCGGGGGGATGGTGGCGTGCTAGATCATCGCGCCTTAAATCGGAACCGCAACGCCGATTCCAATTGCGCCGGTTCCGATTTAAGGCGCAAAGATGATCGCTCTTAAAGTGTAGAGCAACTTTCTGCCTTTAATCGGGATCGTTCCGATTCCGATTAAAGGCAGGTTGCTCTAGGCGCGGCAGGCACGGCTCATCCGCCTCAGGCGGACTTGATCTAACGAGTGATCGCGACGGACTAGGTGGTCGCTGCCGTCGGTGGCACCAGGTGGTCGCGTTGGCGCAGGGCGGGGAACCCCTGGCGCCAGGCCGCGGCGACGGCCAAGGCGCCCAAGCCGCCGACCACGGTGGCCGGCACGGCGCCGATCAGGCCGGCCATGGTGCCGGCGCGGAATTGACCGATCTCGTTGGAAAACGCGGTGCACAGACTGCTGACAGCGGATACCCGACCGCGCAGCTGATCGGGTGTTTCCGCCTGCACCAAGGTGATGCGGATCACCACGCTCAAAGTATCGGCGGCCCCCATGATCGCCAGGTACAGCATCGACAACATGAAGCTGTCCGACATACCGAAGCCGAGGTTGGCGAGACCGAATATGAAGACCGCCCTGAAGAGATGCGCCCCGGCCTGGCGCTCGGCGAAATTGTGGCGGGCCAGCGCCAAGCCCAACAAGAGTGCACCGATCGCCGGGGCGGAGCGCAATAGGCCGAGACCGTCAGGGCCGACGTGCAGGATGTCCTTGGCAAAGATCGGCAACAGCGCGACGGCGCCGCCCAATACGACGACCAATAGGTCGAGGGTTATGGCGCCCAACACCACCGGTTTGGTCCACATGAACCGAAAGCCTGCGAGCATATTCGCAAGCGCGCCATCGGTGTTGGGTGCGGAGGTGCTGCGGTAGCCGATCATCGCGTTGCAGCCGGTCGCCATGCCATAAAAGGCGAGCGCGCCAGCGAACGCCAGCTGTCCATCGACGGCATAGAGCAGTCCGCCGACCGCCGGGCCGGCAACGTTGGCGGCTTGGGCGACGGCGGTGGCGATCGCCACGGCGCGGGCGAAATGCTCCGACGGCACGAGGTTGGGTAGAATGGCGGAGGTCGCGGGCACGTAGAAGGCGCGGCCGACGCCGAACAACACGATGGTCAAATAAAGCGGCCACATCGTCGTGGTGCCGCGCGCCACAATCATCACCTGCAACAAGGTCGCCACGGTCATCACGGCGCAGCACAACGTCAGCACCAAACGCCGGTCGTAGCGATCGGTGATGTAGCCGGTCACCAGCATCAGCAAAGCGGCCGGCAGGAATTGCGCCAGCCCAACGATGCCAAGCGCGATGGCGTCGCCGGTAACATCGTAGACGTACCAGCCGATCGCCACGGTCTGGATCTGGGCGGCCAAGGTGAAGCCGAAGCGCGCGCCGACATTGAACAGAAAATCCGGATAATCGCGCCAGGGAAAGGTGGTGGCTGCGAGGCGCCCAGACATGTTACGCGCTCCGGGCCGTCGGTGTTGCCGCGGTCATGGCTTGCTGTTTCCCTTGAGCGGCGGCGGCTCGGGGGCGAGCGGCTCCACCAGATGATCGCGATCGGCCAGATCCGGGAACAGCCGCGGCCAGACCAGGGCCAGCCCGACCGCGGCCAAGCCGCCGATAATAACCGCCGGCACCGCGCCCAGCAGGCCGGCGATGGCCCCAGCCCGGAACTGGCTTAACTCGGCCGACGTGGTGATGAACAGCGAGTTCACCGCCGATACGCGGCCGCGCAAGACATCTGGCGTCTCGGTCTGCACCATCGTGTGGCGGATGACAACGCTGACCATGTCGGAGGCACCAACCACGATCAGGCACGCCAAAGACAGCCAGAAACTCTGCGAAAATCCGAACAGAACAGTCGCCGCGCCGAACATCGCGACGGTGCGGAACAGTTTGGGTCCGGCGTTGCGCTTGACATAATCGTTGTTGGCCAGCCAGGCCGCCATCAATACCGCGCCGATCGCCGGGCCGGCGCGCAATAGGCCGAGGCCTAGCGGACCGACCTGCAGGATGTCCTTGGCAAAGATCGGTAGCAGCAAAACGACGCCGCCAAACAACACCACCATCGCGTCCAGTGAGACGGCGCCAAGCACCACTGGTTTGCGCCAGGTGAAGTCGAAGCCGGCAAGCAGCGATGAGAGGCTCAGCGGCGCCTTACCCGAACCACTCACGGATCGGTGCTTGATGGCCAGCGCCGCGAACGCCGATGACGCATAAAGCGCCGCGGCCAACATGAACGCCGCACGCGGATCAATGGCGTAGACCAGCCCACCGATCGCCGGACCGAGGATTTGAGCGGTCTGAAATGCACCGGAGGCGAAGGCGACCGCGCGGGACAACAGGTCGGTGGGGACCAGCGCTGGGATGATCGCTTGCGCAGCCGGATTGTGAAACGCGCGCGAGGCGGCGGCGAACACGACGATGAGATAGATCGGCCAAACGCTGCCTGAGCCGGTCGCAATCAGCCACAGCAGCGCCAGGGCCGTCAGCGTCAACACGATGTCACAGGCGAACATGATGAGGCGCCGGTCGATGTGATCGGCGGCGTAGCCGGTGAACAGGGCCAGCGACAACGAGGGGGCAAGACCAGCCAGGCCCAGATAGCCCAAGGCCAACGGGCTCGATGTGACATCGTAGATGTACCAGCCGATGGCGACGTTGACGATGTGCAGCGCCATGGTGACCGCGAACCGCGCGCCGCAGGCCAGCGCAAAGTCGCGGTGGCGCAGGGTCGACCAGCCCTCGAGCATGGTTGGCATGGGTTGGCCTCGGTTCTCAATCCACCCGGGGGCTCGGGGCTTCGCGCTCGACCAACCTGCGCCACATCGGATCTTGCACGGGCCCGACGTCACGCGGCAAATCGCTCGGTCATCAAGCGCCGATCCTCCTTGCGCCGTGAACTGGGTCGGCCGATGCCGCCGCAACCTGGGGCGCGAGGATCAAGGGACGCGAGGCCGGTGATGGCAGAGGCCTCAAGCCCAGCTAAGCAAGATTGCCTGGCCCGCGCAATTGGTCGCCGCGGCCGCGGCCGCAAGCATGTCGGCCTTTGGCCGAACAGCCTTTTGCACAGCCGGGCAGTCCTGTCAGGTGGGATCGGTAGCACACCTGACACGCGTCGCTGGCGACATCAGCCGGTTCTACTGCGCAGCGCGGCCGCCAACGCCGTGCAGCGAATTGGTGGAACCGGCCGGCGCGGCGATACCGCCTGAGGCGCGTGTCATCTGGGAGCTCGGGGCATGGCTAGAGCAACCTGCCTTTAATCGGAATCGGAACGATCCCGATTAAAGGCGCAAAGATGATCTAGCAATCGGGTCGCTCGGGTGGGCCCGCTTCGCCACGCAACTCGGGACCGGATCGTAATTGAAATCAGAAGCTTAGGGCGGGTGCCAGGCGGCCGAATGCAGCCATCGATGCCGCCGGCGCCCGTGCACGCCAGCAGCGGGAGTGTGAACATGAACGGCAGATGAACGCGGCATTCAATCTCGGTTCAACGCCAGCGGCGTAGGGTGCAAGCAACCCTGAAACAAAGCTTCCCGGTGTGATCCCTGGGGCGTGAAACTCAGGGCAGCTTCCACGTTGGCGAGCAACTGGAGGTTTGTTTCACGTCCCCCCCTTCGCCTCGGTCATACCATAACCTCCCTCACCTTGACAGTGACGCCCAAGCCGCGGCCCTAGGGCAGGCTGCAGTTCATCGGCATTGGAACGATCCCGATGAAAAAGCAGGACGTTGCTCTTTACTCTAAGAGCGATCATCTTTGTACCTCAAATGGGAACCGGCCTTGCGGTTCCCAGTTATGGCACGGTGATCTAGCTGCTTGACCAGGTCCACCGTGCGGGTCGGGCCGGGCACGCGGCGCGTTCGTGGCCATTGACCTGGGGCCGTCGATGGGCCACCGATGTGGTGATTGCCTGCGCGCGGCGCGTTGGCATGCTTGCGATGGAGCTTGGCGTGGAGTTTGGTGTTCAGTTTTTTCCCGTGGTGGCACCGCACGAGAAATCAGCCGCCCAGTATTGGAGCGAGAGCCTGGCTCTGACGGCGCTGTGCGATGAGCTCGGCTACACCTCCGTGCGCACCGTCGAGCACTACTTCCATCGTTATGGGGGATTGTCGCCATCGCCGCTGACGTTCCTGGCCGCTGCGGCCATGCGCACGCAACAAGCGCGGCTGATCACCGGAGCCTGCCTGCCGGTGTTCAATCATCCGCTGCAGTTGGCCAGCGAGATCGGCATGGTCGACGCGATTTCCGGCGGGCGGCTTGAGGTTGGCTTGGCGCGGGCGTTCCTGCCGCTGGAATTTGTGCGGTTCGGCATCAGCCTCGATGAGAGCGTCGCGCGCTATGAAGAAGGTGCGGCCATCATCAAGCGACTGCTGAGCGAGGAGAACGTCTCGTTCGCAGGCCGATTTCACAGCTTCAAGGAGACCACCACCCTGCCGCGGCCCACACAAAAGCCGCATCCGCCGCTGTGGACGGCCGCGGTTGGCACGCCGTCCAGCTTCGAACGGGCGGGTCGCGACGGCGTCGGCATCATGGCGATCCCGATGACCGGGGGCAGGATGCGCGAGTTGCTGGATATCTACCGCAACGCCTGGTCCGCGGCCGGCCATCCGGGCAAGGGTCGCATCATGCTCGCTATGCATATGTACTGTGCGCCGACCGAGGCCCAGGCGCGGGCCGATAGCGAGGACGATCTCAACTACTATTTGCGGTCGGTGGTCGAGGCCGCCAGTGATTGGACCGCAGGCGCGTCGACCAAGGACTATCCGGGCTATGACAAACTGATCGCCGAGTTCGCCAAGGAGACCTGGGAAAGCCAAGTCGATAAGGGCGTGGCCTGGGTCGGTACGCCGGATCGGCTGGTCGAGATGATCGGCAGCTATGCGGAACAGGTCGGCGGCTGGGATATCGCCTCGTTGCAGGTCAACTTCGGCACCATGTCGCAGGCCAAGGCCGAAGCCTCCATGCGGCTGTTCGCAAAAGAGGTGATGCCGCGGGTTTAAGCGTTGACGGCTGGGACGTGCCGCGCCTCGGCTGTTGACCGGGCGTTGGCCATGCCCTGGCCGGACGTCACGCCGAGCCTTCGGGCAAGCAGATCGGACAGCGCCGCAACGCCAAGCAGTGGTTGACCTGTGAAGGCCACTCCCCGTGGCTCGTCATCCGCGAAGGTGGAATCGTTGATCATCACTGTAGCAGTGCCCGCTCATGACGCGCCCGGCGGCGCGCGCCGTGAGGAGGTTCGGTGCCGAAGCGACGATGGCCACGGCTGCGCTGAGCAGAATGAGTGCCGTTCAGCTTTATCTCCGCCCAACGGCGACAGGCGGACACCGGGGGGCTCACATCTAGACCAATGCCAAGCCATCCAACGTTCTGTTTACCAACTAAATTTCAAGTTTCGTAACGTGCCGGTTGTTTTATGGCTGATTATTTTTTCTCATTTTATGCAGCTGGTTGCCAATGCGACAGATTTTGTTGGAAATAATCACCACCTTTCAAGACGTAGGCCGGATCGCCACCTTTCGTTCGGTGGCGAGCAGGAAAGAGCCCGTCAGACCCGCCACCGTTGTGCTGCTCATCACAGTCGCAATGGTTGCCGTCGCTGGGTTGGAAGCGGCGGCGGCCGGCAGCGATCTTAAGCTCAACGTTGACGGATTTGTCTCGGGCATCGCCTCGTGGACTGTTTTGGGTGTGCTGCTTGTATGCGTGGGCGCGGGCTCGATAAACGTTCCGCTGTCTCGTGTCGTCGCCAACTTGGCGGTCGTTGGTACGCTGTTCGTTGCCGCGAACATCCTAGAAGCGACATTGGGTGAGACAATTGGTCGTGAGCTGTTCGGCTTAAGCGAGTTTGAGATCGGTATGGCCAAATTGGTCATCGTTCTCGGTCTCTTTCTCTGGTACTTTGCCGCGGTGTGGTGGATGGGACGTAAAATTTGGCGGGGGCAGCTCAGGTTGCCAGGATTGCGCCTGCTTGCCGTATTCATTCTGTCAATGTTCCTGGTGCCGTATGAGCCCATGGTTCATGGCTCGGCCACCGCATGGATCAGGTACGATGTATGGTATCTGGCTAGCCAGGTTGTCGATGACAGTTCGGAAACACCAAGGTCCAAGCAACGTAAAAGGGTCGACGTTGAAAGGGCCTACCATCGCCAGCACGCCCTGGTGCGTGACGCCCTGGCCGCGATTAAGGCATCACCGGCCGAGAGAACCCAGATGTACTTTGTCGGCGCCGCGCCATTTGCGACCCAGGACGTTTTCAAGCGCGAAGTGTTGGGCGCGCAAGCCATATTCGACGAACATTTTAATACAAGCAACCGCTCAATCATTCTGATCAATCATCGAGATTCTGTTAAGACCATCGCCATGGCGAGCGTTTCCAATCTGAGGGCCGTGATCAACGGCGTGGCTGAACGCATGGATATCGATAAAGACGTGTTAGTCTTGTTTATCACGTCGCATGGCAGTGAAGATCGGTTGACGTTTCATTTTCCGCGTTTTGCGCTGAATGATCTGACGCCGACGGAGCTGTCGTCGATGCTGGCTCAATCCAGAATTAAAAATAGAATTATCATCTTATCTGCATGCTATTCTGGAAGCTTTATTTCTGAACTCGCCGACGAGAACACGCTGATCATGACGGCCGCCGCCGCGGATAAGACATCATTTGGTTGCGCGAACGATGCCGACTGGACCTTTTTTGGCGACGCATTGTTCAATCACGGACTGCGCTCGACACAATCGATCACGGACGCGTTTCACATGGCGCGGAAACTCGTTAAGCAGAGGGAGGAAAAGGAAGGGCTCGCTTCATCGGAGCCACAAATCTCGGTCGGTTCGAATATAGCGCGCTTGCTCAGTGATCTCGCCCATGGAAGCTAGATCCCTTCCGCCTTAGACGAACACGCCTTGCCGGCCGCTCCCCTGCCAACCACCCGAACATCATGATATTGGGTGGCCCGGTGGAGGCAAGGGCGGGCGCGCGGGATGGTTCCAGCCTACCCTGAAACACCCGACCAAACTGTTGAATTTCGCGCCTGGCGGATGCTTGCGAACATCGGCCCGTGTTCGCGTGATGGCGTGCCGGCGTGCCGGCGGCGATGGAGCCTGCGATGCGGGGATGGACAGCCCGTCAGGTGCGGCTCGGTGAGCCTTAACAGCGCGTGCCAAGCAGACATCTGCTGCGCGTTATCAAGGCGGTTGTCGATGCTGCGCTGATCTCACTGGACGGCGGGTTTGAAGCGCTTTGTGGCAGGACGGGCCGCTCGTCGTTCGCCCTGATGCCCGCCCTGATGGCTGCCCTGACGCTCGCCACGCCGCCCTGACGACGACCGGCGAGCGGCGGCGCTCGCTGGTTGACGGCGGCACCCGGTGCCATGCCGGCTACGCCGCCTCGCAGCGCGTGCGCAAACGCATCGAAGCAGCATTCGGCTGGGCCAGAACGATCGCAGGGCTCGGCGAGACGCAACGGCGCGGCACAAAGCGCGTCGGCTTCCAGTTCACGTTCGCGATGGCCAATCTTGCGCCGGTTCCAAACCTCTGATCGCAGGTTACGGACCTTGTTGCCGTGTTCGAAGCCGGAGGACGGACCCCAAAATAATATACCGCGCGGCTGCGGACGGCGGCCGTTGCGCGGGTCCGCACCGTGCCCGCCGACAACCCGAGCGCGACCCCACCTGGTGGCAATGCGTAGGCCGTCACCGCGCGCTGCCGTGGATAATTCACAGGCCATTGTTGGCTATGACAAAGTCTCGACAATCGCCTAAGATGGGAGGTTCAGATTAGCCTAATTGCGGCATCGGCGAAGACTGAGGCCGCCACCATTTTTTTTTCGATTGACAGCGCCACCATTTAGCGAGGCGCGGCCTCCGGCCAGGCCCAAAATGCATTTCGCCTCGAGCCTTGCAGCCGCGCGAAGCCCTACGAGTTTTGTGCAACGCCATGAACATTCAGGACCTTCGCATTTTCGCGCGCGTCGCGGCCGTCCAGAACATCTCTGCCGTCGCGGCCGAGTTGCAGCTTACGCCCGGGACCGTCTCCAAACGCATTCAAGCATTGGAAAATGAGTTCAAAGCCAGGCTCCTAGATCGCACGACGCGGTCAATGCGGTTGACCCAAGAAGGCCATTTGGCGCTCGCGCATATCCTGCAAAGTCTGCAGGCATTCGACTTGGCGCACGACACCGTGAGTTCATGCGCGGGACAACCGGCTGGCAGGCTTAGGGTGTCTGCGCCTACAGCCTTGTCGCGCAGCGTCGTTGCCCCTGCCGTGTTGAGCTTCATCGAAGTCTATCCAGCCATCAATCTGCGTCTTGATGTGACCGATCGCGTCGTCAACTTGCAGGAGGAGGATTACGACGCGGCGATCCGAACCGGTGCGCTGCACGACAGCTCGCTAAAGGCGAAGCGGATAGCCATCGATCGCATGATCTTGGTTGCGTCCCCCCAATACATTGAGCGTTTCGGTGCACCGACCAGTGCTGAGGCTTTGATGGACCATCACTGCTTGGTGCACCGCGACGACTGCGGTTGGACGCTGTTGCGCGGATCTCAGCAATGGATGGTGAGCGTGACGGCGCGCCTGCGCTCGGACTGCAACGAGATGTTGCACCGGGCGGCGATGGACGGTGTTGGCATACTCCGCACATCAGAAATCGCCGTTTGGGATGAACTGTTGACCGGCCAATTCGTGCATGTGCTTCCCGATCACGAGCTTGCATCGGGCGCTGGCGTTTGGGTGGTCTATCCCAACGCCAAGCATGCCATGGTGCGCTTGCGGGTGTTCATCGATCATTTGGCGGAGCAGTGCCGCACTCTACGGGTACCGGCCACACCCCCGTTGGCGGCGGCATGAGCAGGTTGCTCTCCACTAAAGAGGGTTCACCTTTGTGCCATAAATGGGAACCGGCTTTGCGGTTCCCATTCAACGCGCGATGATCTAGCGTTTCAGCCCGGGCTGACACGCCGAAGGCGGAGACGATCTCGAGTGCTGGCGGCGATTGTCCTGGACCATCCGACGCGGGCTCCAACGCGCTCGATAGCTGGCCGTTGATGCGGTTTAGCGATTGACCCGCACCAGCACCCCGCCGATCGCATGGTGTGTCTTGAGTGTCGTTTGCAGCGTCCCACGCGGCGGCTTCTCCCCCGATAGCCAGGCGGTCAGTTGTCGCCACAGATCGGTGACCAGCAGCCAACCGTTAACGACGCCTGACAACGGCACGTCATAGGGCGCGTAGCTGTATTTGTACTCGAAGAACAGCGAGATACGGCCCAGCCGGATTTCCAGGCCAGCGAGGGCCTGGCCGACCAATCCGGTATATTGGTATTCGTAGGTGCGCCCATTTTCCGAGCGCAGTGCGACCTCGGTATGCGGCAGCGAAATGCCCCCGCCGATCCCCAGGTACGGGCTGATGTGGGGAACGAACAGACCTAACCGGGCCATGCCGTTGAACGTCACCATGTTGTGGCCATGGCTGAACTCCAGGTGCTTGAACACATCGCGCATCCGCGCCTTGGCCGGTAGCGGTCTGCCGTCCGCCGTCCCGCTGAACGTTCCGATGTCGTCATAATTGGCGATCGCCTTAGCGTGGGTGAAGTCGATCATGGCGCCAAACCGTGAGCCTTCCGGCCAAGCGATGCCGCGCACACCATAGTATATCGGCGCCTTGAACGGTCGGCCAATCCATGAGAAGTCCTTCACCGTCATGTCGGTGCGGGCCCGATCGCGGATCGTTACCGTGCTGGGATGGGTATAGGCAACGCCACTATAGCCGCCGATCAGGAACCGCCGATCCAACCCGGACAGCGCCGACCCGGTCGGGGTTGCCGGCCGAGCCGAGCCAGCCGCCTCCGGGCCGCCGGCGTCAGCCATGTCCGCAATCGTCGTGCCACCGGTGTCGAGCCATCGCGGTGCGGCGAGCAGCAATGCGGCGATGCCGATCGCCGCGCAGACCTTGGCGGTCCGATCGCCGCGCACATGACGCCACGGTGCGCTCGCGCAGGTCCGTGCCAGTGTTGTGTGCCCCATCGACCAACCCCCTCGCTGTTCGCCAAGCTCGCCTCGTTCATTTCCGCCTCAGGCGGATCAGCCGTGCCGGCCCGCTCCCCAGCCCGCTCCTCACTGGCCACCCAGAACGTCAGCCGTTGCATGGCCGGGCGGGGGAGCGGGATGGTTCCAGCAGCCTCTGAAACGCCATTATGAGCACCGGCTACGTTGGTGGGTATTGGCGGCTGCCATGGTCGAACGGTCCAACTGGCCTCCGGCTGAGTGTGATTATGATAGCGCGGCCCGTGGTTGCGCTGGATCAAGGTTTGAGCGAATGTGCACAGGCAAATGCCGGCAATCGATTCGCAGCCTCAGGAAATCGCGCCGCGATCGCAGGTGTGACGCGCATTGTCTCGCCACATCCGCCCGTTCCACGCCATGTCTTCCGCAGGCGGTGGTCGTGGGGGCAGGTTGTCGCCGATGCTTGCGGTGTAAAGCTCGTAGCAATTGGGTCCGCGTTTGACGATGCGGAAACATCCCCCCTGCATTGGTTCGGCGTAGCTGAAGCAGAACAGCTCACCGGCAATGCGCCACCGGCCCAACCGACGCATGCCGCGTTCCCGATAATCGGTGCGGCCGTCTTGTTCGATCACCTCACTCCAGGCCAGACCCCCTGGATAGACGCCAGTGAGCTTGAGCCCGACGAGTTCGGCTCGGATTTGATGCTCTTGCATCCACACGCCGGCCGCCTCGGCCGTCGGTGGCGCCGCAACGCCGGCCAACCCCACCTGCAACCACGCCAGGGACAGGACAAGGATATGCCGGATGTGCAGGCCCAGACTCATCGATCCTCACTCATATCGCGCGCCGGGCTCGCGCTCGATTGGACCGCTGGCGCACCACACACAGGCACACAGACTAATCCCATGGTTGGTGGCAGACCAGCCTTAAACCACGAGCGACGGCCAGGATTTTGGCCAACGCGACACCGCGTGACGCAGCGAGGCCGGCGCATGCGATGACCGTTGCATCACTTCGGCCTGAGGCGCAGCAGCGGTGCCGCTCCCCCGCCCGGCCAGCCAACGGCACGATGATCTGGGTTGTCGGTCGCCGCTGCAGTGCGGCTCAGGCGCCATGGCCGACCGCTTGTTTGCCGGCCACGGTCGCCGGCGCCGGCAGCAACCAGGCGAACGCGGCGGCCGCGGCGAGGGCACCAGCCACCTGCGCGGCAATGAACGCCGGCACGTGCGTTGGGTCGATACCGGTGAACGTATTCGTCAGCGTTCGACCGATGGTGACGGCCGGGTTGGCGAATGAGGTCGAAGCGGTGAACCAATAGGCGGCCGTAATGTACAGGCCGACACCTGATGCGACAAAGTCCGGCTTGAACCGGACGCATCCCAGGATCGTCGCCAACAAGCCAAAGGTCGCCACGAACTCCGCGAACCATTGCGCCCCACCGGTTCGCGCGGTCTGTGAGATCTGCAATAACGGCAGCGCAAACATCGCGTGCGCGGCCACAGTCCCAAGGCAGCCGCCGATGATTTGCGCCAACACGTAGCTGGCGGCCTCACCTTTGGGCAGGTCACCGCGCGCGGCCATGACGATGCTGACCGCTGGATTGAAGTGCGCTCCCGAGATCGGCGCAAAGATCGTGATGATGACCACCAGAATCGCGCCGGTCGGTATCGTGTTGCACAGCAAGGCCAGCGCCATGTTACCGTCCGCCAGCTTGTCCGCCATGATGCCGGAACCGACGACCGTTGCCACCAGCAAACCCGTGCCAAGCGCTTCGGCGACGAAGCGGCGCGGTCGGTCGACTGTCATCTTGTTTTACTCCTGGTAGCGCCGCAGCGATCGTTGTCTGGTCCGCGCACGAGTCTGGTCCGCGCACCCTTGTTGCTTGAGGGCATGATCGGCTGTGATCGTCTCAATCCAACTGGTAAAGCGCCTACCAGTCCCTTGCTTGTGTCGCGATGAGTGTCCTGGGTGGAAGCCCGATCGATGCCTCCCGAACCATTGCGTTTTATGCCGCAAGCCCTCTTAATGTGTGCGCCGTCGCGCCCTCCATCCTGGCGATATCGCGCAGTCGATCCTTCATCGCGTCGAGGCTCAGCTGCTCGATCGGCAGATTCACAAAGGCTGTGATGCGCGTCATCAGATAGCGATAGACCTGATGGAAGGCGGCCCGCCTGTGCTCATCGCAGCCCGTCACCTGTGCTGGGTCCGGCAGGCCCCAATGCGCCGTCAGCGGATGACCCGGCCAGCGTGGACAGGTCTCGCCGGCAGCCGCATCGCATACGGTGATGATGAAATCCATGGCGGGTGCACCGGGTTCAGCGAATTCCGTCCAGGATTTGCACCGCAAATCCCTGGTGTCGTAACCCAGGCCTTGGAGCAGCTGTAGCGCATGCGGGTCGGGGACATCCCTCGGCCGGCTGCCGGCCGAAAAAGCCGTGAAGCGCCCCGCGCTTTCTTGGGCGATGAGGGCCTCCGCAAGGATTGAGCGCGCCGCATTTCCCGTGCACAAAACGAGGACGTTGTAGGTATGGTCGGTGGCTGGCGCGGCGGATGGACGCTTGGTGGGATGGTCGAACACGTCCACCGCCGCACGCCGGCGCTGCCGCGCTGGGGGCTCAGCACGCCCTTGGTCGAGAAAGCAGCCCACCCGCGATAACTGGTGGGGATCGGCGGCGTAGATGATGGACCGGCCCTGCCGCCGCGACCGAACCAAGCCGGCGCTGACCAGGGTGGCCATGTGCGTCGACAACGTGTTGTGCGGTACGGCGAGCAGCCGGGCGATGTCGCCGGCTGCGAGCCCGAACGGTTGATAGCGAAGCAGCAACCGGTACGCTTCCAGCCGCGTCACCTGCGACAGGGCCGCATAGACCGACGCGGCTTCGTCGGCGGAAATGGGCTCGCGCAACTCCACGTCGACAGCTCCCCACCCCTTCAGCTGGCGCGGGCGCGCGGTCCGCCATCGGACCTGCGGCCGATGTCGTCGAGCCGGCGTTGCAGTGCCAGCCGGTTCAAGCTGCCCAACGGCAGGTTGGCGAAGATCGAGATCCGTTGCGACAGCATCCGATAGGCGTCCGCAAACGCAACCCGGCGCTCTGCTTCCGTGCCCTCCATCGCGGCGGGGTCAGGCACGCCCCAGTGCGCCGTGATCGGCTGGCCGGGCCACAATGGGCACATCTCATTGGCTGCATGGTCGCAAACGGTCAGCACGAAGTTCAATTCTGGCGCACCCGGCCGGGCGAATTCGTCCCAGCTCTTGGAGCGAAGTGCGCTGACGTCATAATTCAACGTCTTCAGAAGCTCGATCGTATAGGGATGGATCTCGCCTTTCGGATCCGAGCCGGCGCTGAAGCCTTTGAATTTTCCCATACCTTCGCGGTTGATGATGGCCTCGGCGAGGATGCTGCGGGCGGAATTGCCCGTGCACAGGAACAGGACGTTGTATGGCGCTACCGACATGGCCAACACTTCTATGTTATGTCGAGACAAATCGACATATATCACGCTGTGGCGGCTATGCAACCCAGATCGCCACCCAGGGCACGAACTAAGACCAGCGTGCGCTATCATGAGATCATGTCCGCGGTTGGCGGGTGTGCCGTGCCGGTCCGCTCCCGCCCGGCTACCCGATGGCACGATGATCTAGGCAGCCCTGTCCACTGATGTCATGCTGCGCGCCTCGGCACCTGACCATGAAGCAGATCGGACGTGGATGGTCGCACCATGAAAGTGGCTGTTATTCAGATGAACTCGGTCAGCGACGTGGCCACCAACATCGCCAAAGCGACCGAGTTGATCGAGCGCTGCATCGACCGGGAAGGGCCCGATTGGCTGTGCCTGCCGGAATGTTGGAATTGGGCCGGCGGCAGCAGCCGGGACAAATCGGCCAACGCCGACCCGATTCCGGACGGACCAGCCTATCGCGCCGCACAGCAGTTGGCGGCCAAGCACCGCGTTTGGCTGCACGCCGGCTCGTTGTTGGAACAGGCTGCAGGCGGCAAGGTGCATAATACGACGGTCGTGTTCGATCGTGGCGGCAACCAGGTCGCGCTCTACCGCAAGATCCATTTGTTCGATATCACCGCGCCGGACGGTCGGACGTATCGGGAATCGGCGAGCGTGATTCCGGGTCGGGACGTGGTCGGCTATGACTGCGAGGGCCTGACCGTCGGCTGTGCGATCTGCTATGATTTGCGCTTCCCTGAGCTGTTCCAAGCCTTGGCCGCGCTCAGCGCCGATCTGATCGCGTTGCCATCCGCCTTCACGCTGCAAACCGGCAAGGACCATTGGGAAGTGCTGTGCCGCGCGCGCGCGATCGAAACGCAAACCTACGTCGCAGCGCCGGGTCAGACCGGCTGGTTCCTGGCGCCCAACAATGACCGGCGCTACACCTATGGGCACTCAATGGTGGTCGATCCCTGGGGGCACGTGGTTGCCAAAGCCTCCGATGGTGAGGGCTTCGCGGTCACCCGTCTCGACAAGGCCTTTTTAGCGCGCTGTCGAGCCGACATCCCGGTTGCCGCGCATAAGGTGATCGGCCGGGAGATGCCGCCCGTGCGCTTGGGCGGACATGATCGCTCTTAAAGTGTAGAGCACCTTTCTGCCTTTGATCGGGATCGTTCCGATTCCGATCTAAGGCAGGTTGCGCTAGATCATCGCGCCTTAAATCGGAACCGCAAAGCCGGTTCCGATTTAAGGCGCTAAGATGATCGCTCTTAAAGTGTAGAGCAACTTTCTGCCTTTGATCGGGATCGTTCCGATTCCGATCAAAGGCAGGTTGCTCTAGGAGCGATAACCTGTAGCGGAGCGGGAGGGCAGATCGCCTCCCGCCGTCGCCGCAGTTGAAGCCGCAGTCGGTCAGCGGCTGGTCAGCTTAAGCTCGATCCGCCGATTGCGGCGCAGCATCTCCTCGCTGGCGCCCCGCTCAAGCGGCTGGAACTCGGCGTAGCCGGCAGCCACCAGCCGCGCAGGCGGCACACCCCGCGATACCAAGTAGCGAACCACCGAAATCGCCCGCGCAGTGGACAACTCCCAGTTGGACGGAAAACGTGCGCTGTTGATCGGGCGGATATCGGTGTGCCCATCGACCTGGATGACCCAGTTGATCTCGCTGGGGATGGCGCGCGACAGCTCGACGATGGCGCGCGCCAATTCGTCGATCGCCTGCAGTCCCTCCACCGTCATGTCCGCTTCGCCGGATTCGAACAGCACCTCGGACTGGAACACGAAGCGGTCGCCCACCACGCGGATGTCTTTGCGCCCGCGCAACAGCTCGCGCAGGCGACCGAAAAAATCCGACCGGTAGCGTTGCAGCTCCTGCACCTGGCGGGCCAGCGCGGCATTGAGCCGGCTGCCGAGATCCTTGATGCGGGTCTGTGCTTCCCGATCCTTGCGCTCCGACGCTTCGAGCGCGTCGTTCAGCGCCGCGATTTGGCGGCGCAGGGCGAGCATCTGCTGATTGAGCAGATCGACCTTGGCCAACGCCGCATTCGACAGCTTCTTTTGATCGGCAAGTTTGCCGCTCAACTGGGCGGCTTCCGCCAACGCCGTCTTCGCTTTATCGTCACCCGTCAGCGCCAGGCCGGACAGTCGGCTATTTTCCTGTCGCAAATCCGACAGCGTGGCCTGCAACGCGGCCAATTCATCCGCCGAAGATTTGCCGCGGGCCTTCTCCAGTGACAGCAAGTTGGTCAACTCGGCAATCTGGCGGTTGAGCCGGCGCAGCGCGTCGTCTTTGCCGCTGACCTCCTGTGAGACGTAATATTGCGCCAACATGAAGATCGACAACAAGAACATGAACACCATCAGCAGCGTCGACAAAACGTCGACGTAGCCGGGCCAAAAATGGCCGTATTCTCCGATGCGGCGCGCGCGAGCCATGGTCTAAACCCGTTTGGAGGGAAGCTTCGACGCCAGATCCTTGAGGGCTGATGCCACCTCTTGGTTCTGCGTGGACTGCTCATCGACCCACTGGCGCACGACGCTCTGCTCGGCACGCATCTGATTGACCAGCTGGCCGACGCCACTGGCCAGTTCCCGCATCGAGTCGGCGTTTGCACCACCGGCGCTGCCGCCGGCATTGAGCCGGTCGGAGATTTCCGAGATGCCGCGTTGGACGTCGATCAGCGCGCCATACACTTGGTTGCTGGCAACGCCGCCGGGTCCTGCCGCCGCGCCGCCGCCCGGCGTCAACTCGGTAATGCCGGACAACCACTCTTCCAGCTCGTTATAGAACTTGTTGTGCGCATGGCCGGCCTGCAACTCCAAAAAGCCGAGAACGAGCGAGCCTGACAAGCCGAACAAGGAGGCGGAGAAGGCCGTCCCCATGCCCTGCAGCGGCGCCGCAAGCCCGGCCTTCAGATCATCGAACAACGCCGCCGTCTCGGTTGCCCGGGTGTCGAGTGCTGCAATCGTTCGACCCACCGACTGGATGGTTTCCAGCAGGCCCCAAAACGTTCCCAGCAAGCCGAGAAACACCAACAGGCCGACCATATAGCGGCCGGTATCGCGCGCCTCGTCCAGCCTGGTACCGATCGAGTCCATGATCGAGCGCATCGAGGTGGCCGACAGCGACAACGCGCCGGTGCGCTCCCGAAGCATGGTGGCCATCGGCGCCAACAGGACCGGACGATGGGAGATCGCCAGGCCGGGATCGGCAATTCGAAACGCGTTGACCCAGCGGATCTCTGGAAACAGGCGCAGCACCTGACCGAACGAGAACATGATGCCGAACACCAATACGCCGACAATCAGGCCATTCAGCAAGGGGTTGGTCTGGAACGCAATGATCAATGTTTGTGACAAGAAGGCCGGAATAAAGGCAACCAATGCGAGAAAAACCAGCATGCGGATCAAGTAGATGCCGGGCGTGGACAAGGTGCGATGAAGTGCAGGGCGCCCAACGTCTCGTTGTCGTCTTCTGGCCATCGTGTGTTCACTCCTGGGCGGTCGCCGCTTGCCGCCTTTCGGTCTCCGGCTGCATTGCTCACGTCTGATCCAACCGGCAGATGGTGGATCGTCTCGGGCGGCCTAGCCAAGCGCTGACCGGCAGGCGCTTATGCGATGGGCAAACGGACCCCTGTCGTTGGCCCTTACCCGCTCACCACCGTCGCAGACAATCCCGGCGGCATCGTGCCAAAAGGTCATAGCTTATCAGCCCAGCGGCCGACAACGACCGTCAGAGGCCGGATGCCAAGCCCCCGGCAGGCGGACGTAGAGCAGACCTGGCATGACTACCGCGCCTGGCTCAGCATTTTGAGCAGTCCGCTGTGGAGAAACCCGTTGCTGACCAGCACACCCCCGGTCTCCAGCATGTTCGATCCGCCGTCGATGTCACTGGCCGCGCCGCCGGCCTCGCGCACTAGCACGATGCCGGCCGCGATGTCCCAAGGCTTGAGGCCGTGCTCCCAAAACCCGTCAAATCGCCCGGCCGCCGTCCAGGCCAAGTCGATGGCCGCCGATCCCGAACGTCGAATGCCGGCCACGACGCCCATCGCCGCACCGGCCTCGCGCAGAAACAGATCCTGCCCCGACCGGCCCAAATGCGGGACGCCCGTGGCGAGCACAGCGTCAGCCAAAGATCGCCGAGCGCTCACGCGCAAACGCCGGTCATTGGGACCGCGGCCCATCAGGTAGGCACCTCTCCCCTTTTCCGCCATAAATAGTTCATCCGACGCCGGATTGTAAATCACGCCTGCGACCAGCTGACCGTCCCGTTCTAAACCGATCGAGATGGCGAACAGCGGGATGCCGTGCATGAAGTTGGTGGTGCCGTCCAACGGGTCGACCACCCAACGGTGGGAGGGATCGGCACCGGTCACCTCGCCGCGCTCTTCCATCAGGAAGCCATAGCCCGGCCGTGCCTTGGACAATTCGTTGAACAGCGTTTCCTCGGCCTTCAGGTCAGCCGCGGTGACAAAGTTTGCCGGTCCCTTGACGGACACCTGCAGGTTCTCCACCTCACCGAAATCGCGGGCCAATCCGCGCCCCGCCTTGCGGGCGGCGGTGACCATGACATTGATGAGGGCCGAGGCGGGCATGGCGGCGTGATCCAATTCGCGGCGGGGTTGAAGGTCGCAGGTGGCGTTGGCTCAAGGCTCAAAAATGCAGATGCGATGTGGGCGTCGGCGGTAACGATGAACGCTGCATTGTGCTGCGGGCCAGTTACATCGCCACCACATCGCCACCCGGTTCTAGCCGTTTTGAGCTGCGAACTGAACCGCTGATTTGACGGCCAACCGATAGCGTTTCAGCGTTGGCTGGCGCCATCCCGCTCCTCCGCCGGGCCACCCACAACAGCCTGCCATTGGTGGCCAGGGGAGCGGGGCCGGCACGGCTGATCCACCTGGGGCGGACACGACTTAGGCGGTGCGTGGGGTCGACCGATCATTCCTGAGCGTGCCTTCGGTGAGGCGGTTGAAGCCATCGATCGCGCCTGCGATGAAGCGCGGCAGCAGCTCCGGGCGGGCAAACGACATCGACCCGTCCGCCATCGCCGGCGGCGAGCCGGGCGCTTCCAAACCGGCGATCACATTTACGCCTCAAGACAGCAATATGATCATCTATACATCTTATTGTTTTAAATCTTTGATCTTGGGACCAAGGGGCGAGCGGCAGGACGAGGCGCGACTGCGCAACTACGGCGCCAATCCTGCAATGTTAGCAGTTCGTGCCGTCCAGGAGCGCAGCGCCGCTGTCGCGCCGGCGATGCTGCCACCGCTGAGAGCCCACCTCGCGACCTGCTGCGCGCAACGTCGGGAGCGGCAACGTCGGGAGCGGCATCGTCACAGTTTTGGCGCGAACATGTCGCAAGCAGCTTTCGAACGGTTGAGGAGTTGATGCGTCAGCAGAATGACAGTGCTATTCATGTTGAGTTCAGGGGGCTTCGCCTACCACGTCAAAAGCTGTTGGGGCAGCGCGGTCTTTGTACGCGCAACCGTCGCGAGATGGCTTGGCGCGCCGCTAGACGGCCAAGCGCGGCGAAGCGAAGGACACGCGCCCGGACCCCAAACGCGCACGGCGGGATAACACCTACGCGAAGGGATAGAACATGGCGAGATTCGGACTGATTGTGGCCGCAACCGGCTCACTGCTCATGCTTGCCGCCGCCGCGGCACAGGCGGCGCCGGCCGCGCGGTTGGTCAGCCCCGCACTACAGGGCAGCGAAGGCCTTGTCATCAAGGTGCATGGGTGGCACCGGCGGTGCCGGCAGGGGCCGGTGCGGTTTCACCGCCACGTGCCGGAATTCGGCAACGTCCGGTGCGATGGGCGATGGCGCTACCGCCGTCCTGAGCCCTACTTCGATGACCCGCCGCCGCGCCGCCGCTCCCGCCGTTGGGATTACGACTATGGTCCGCCCGTGGTGTACGATCTTGGTCCGCCGGTCCGTCGCCGAAGCGGGCGCCGCCGGTGCCGAGCGCTTCGGGCCAACGCTCGCGAGTACGATCAGCGCATGCGGCGCGATGGCCGGGTCACCAAGGACGAAGCCCGCATTTCGCGAAACATGTACAATCACGTGAATTCCGTGTGCGGCTATTGACGTCGGGCGATCTGTCCGCAGCATGATCTTTTGCGATGACTTCGCATTGCGAACCATCTCAAGCCTGCATCACGCCGTCCGTTGGTTCATGTCCGCCCTTGGCGGATAGCCGGGCCGGCCTGCTCCCCGCCCGACCACCCTAGAGCAACCTGCCTTTAATCGGAATCGGAACGATCCCGATTAAAGGCAGAAAGTTGCTCTAGGCGCCATGGCCGAGCAGCCCCCGACAGCCAGGCGATGCGCCTGGCCCAAGCGCAACGATCTTCTATGCGCCGGGCGCCCGCTCGTCATCGACGCCATCACACCGGGTCGTAGTAATGCATCTCCAACAGGATGCAGCCGTTCTCGGAGCGGAACGGTCCGTGTTCGGCGCCAGGCGGACGGCAGGCATAGGTGAACGGAGGATAGCTCGTGCCGCCGGCGCCGGTCTCGTCATTGCCGACCGTGAGGTCGCCCTGCACCAGGAACACCTCCTCCCAATAATCATGGACGAATGGGGCGGTGGTATAGACGCCGGGCGCGAACCGCAAAAGCCGGGTCCGAGTGCCGCGCTTGTTGGTCTCGTCGAGCCCGCCGGCGATGATCTTTTGTTGAATGCCTGACGGATATCCCGGCGGTGTCTCCCAGCCGGTCTGCAGATCAAGCGTATAGAATTCATCGTGAGCCTTGTTGACCGGCATTCTGTGTCCTCCATGTCATGGTGCGCGACGGGGCGCGAAGCTGATGGTGCTGTCGTTGCCGTGCCTCACGCTCGCACCGCATGTGCGTCGCCAAGGATAGCTTCGACCGTCAACGCGGTCTGCATCAAGTCCGCGTCCTTATGCGCGAAGCCAATCAGTTGCAGCCCGAGCGGGAGACCGGCCGCCGTAAGCAGCGGCAGCGAGACCGCCGGTACCCCCAACAGGGAACCGGGCACGACAAAACTCGGGTTCCCGGTCGAGGCGAGCCCGATCGGCGCTTCGGCCGGTGCTGACAGAGTGATGCAGGCGGCGCCGAGTGCGGCCAGCTTCGCGTACGCATCGCGCACCCGATCGCGTTCGGCGAGGTCGGCGCGGTGGTCAGACAAGGTCATCGCTTCGGCCTCGGCCGCACGCTCGCGCAAGGTTGGGCTGAGCTTTGCCGCGTCGCGGTCGCGATAGGTGTTGAGCGGCCAGCGCGATTCCCAAGCATTGATCTTGCGGGTCAGCAGCATGGCGCGCTCCAGCGCCGCTTCGACCGCCGCAATCGCGGCATTGTCGGCTTGGCTCAAGACCCTGACACCTGCGTCCTTCAGCTGCTCGATGGCGCGTTGCAGTGCGGATCTGGCAGCATCGCTGGCGTCGGCCCAACCGGGCGTTCGCAGCACCATCAGCGTGCCGCGATCGGCCGGCGGTGCCAGCTCGGCCGGTCCATAAAGGCCCGGATGACCGGCATCGCCACCAGCCCGGTCGGCGATCGCGCGCAACACCGCCCAAGCGTCCTCGATGGTGGCCGCCAGTACACCCTGTGCGCTTTGGCTCATATGATCATGGCTGCCACCACGATTGATGGCACCGACCGTCGGTTTAAAACCGACCACGCCGCAATAGCTCGCCGGCCGCAGGATCGATCCGACCACCTGCGTACCCAGGCCGGCCGAGAAAAAACCCGCCGCGGCACCGGCCGCCGAGCCCGATGAGGAGCCACCGGGCGTGCGCGCCAGATCCCATGGATTGCGGGTCGGGCCGGGCTCGGTCGCCGCGAACTCGGTGGTCACGGTCTTGCCGAGGATCACGGCGCCTGCTTCTCGCAAGGCGTGCACCGAGGCCGCATCGCGATGAGAATGCCACCCGCTGTACAGCTCAGAGCCCATTTGCGTGGGCATATCGGCAGTCTCGATCACGTCCTTGACGCCGATGGGCATGCCGTCGATGGCCGATAGCGGGCTGCCGTCGCGCCAGCGCTTGGCCGCCGCGTCCGCGGCTGAGATCGCCGCCTGCCGGTTCACCGTGACGAACGCCAGAAGCGTCGCCTCGTTCGCGTCGATATTGGCGAAGCAGCGGTCTAACAGCGCGCGTGGATCGTCCTGCCCGGCTCGAAATTTCGGCGCCAGGGCGAGGAACGGTTGCGCCGTGGGTTGTGCGTTGGGGGTCGCCATTATGCCGACTCCAGGGTGATTGCAGCCGCGCGCCGCTGCATCGCGATCATCGAGGTCTTTAACAAGAATTCTCGCGCGCGGACCGGATCGGCGGCCAAGGCGCGCAAGTCATCAAAGTTTCGCGTGCGCGCCTGCGGGTCGCTTTCTTCTAGGCGCTTCTTGTTAGCGATGGTTTGCGCCTGCACGAAGTCGTTGGTCACGGTGCGTCGCTGCAGCGCGTAAAGATCCAGCAGCCGCTCCGATCCGCCCTCCAACATCACCGCGATCAGTTTTTCGCTGACGTTGGCGGCGTCCTGCAGTCCCCCATTGAGGCCCATCCCACCGATCGAGTTGTTGACGTGCGCGCTGTCGCCGGCCAGCAGCACCCGTCCGCGACGGAATGTGGCCGCCACCCTTTGATGGATCGTATAAAGATTGCGGTGTACGATGTCGTGGCCGCCCTCACGCGGGAAAAATTTTTGCATGCGAGCATGCACCGATTCGTCGCTCAAGGTGCGCGCCTCCGGTTCCGTCGCATCGGCCGGGAACACGGTACGCCAAAGGCCCGGTGGGCCATCGGCCGAAACCTTGAAGCAATTGCACCACTCGTCCGGATCGGCGATGTAGGTGCGTTCGCAGTAACCGCGGTTGGCGGCGAAATCGAACGGCGTGGTGAGGACCAAGAACCGTTCTGCGTATGTGAAGCCCTCGAACCCGATGTCGCTGGACTTGCGCACCGTACTGCGACCACCGTCGGCACCGATCAGATAGGCGCCGGTGTGCCGTTCGTTGCCGCCCACCGTTGCCACGTTGACGGTCACCGCGCGATCGGTTTGCTCGACGTCGGTGACCGTTGCATCGAACCGGACCTCCACGTTGTCGAGTTGCTCAAGGCGTTCGAGCAGCAGCTTGGAGGTCTTGAATTGCTCGCATTGGATCACGTATGGGTGCTGCGTATCTTGTGCCAAAACCGCGTGGTCGAACTCGGCGATTTTGGTGTTGGTCGGGCGGTCCCAGAACTGAAAAATCGGTGTCACCAGCCCGACCCGCGCCATGTCCTCCACCAGCCCGACCGTCGCCAGCACGTCCAAGGTGGCCGGGTGGGTGGTCGCTGCCCGCGGATCCTCCTGCAGGCATGGGTTGGCGTCGAACAGCCGAACCTCGAGCCCTGCCCGGCCCAATAGCAGGGCCGCGAATAAGCCGACGGGACCACCGCCGGCGATCAAAATCCTACGCTCTTGCATCAACTGCGTTCCTCTTTCGGTCAGCGTGCTGGCTTGGGTGACGATAGCGGCAACCGCACGGGCCGACCAACCGCGTCGGCCACGCTACCGGCCACGCTACCGGCCGCCACCGGCAAGCGCGCTTGACCTGTCGCGCGCCGGGTGGCCTGGCCAATGGCGCCGGCGGCGAACAAAGTCGGAGGCCACCCGATCATGCGCGATCAGCCCACGATCGGCAGGCTTTCGATCGCGTAGCCGTGCTCGATCTTGCGTCCCAGCACGGGATCCTCCAACTCGAAGTCGAACCGGGCCGACGACCGGATGCCGCCTTTGGCTGCAAACGTGCCGCAAAACATCAGCGCACCTTCCGGCAACGCCGCGCCACCGGTGTATTTGGCGACGAGATCGCGCGGCGCGATCATGCCGGCGACCGTACCTTCTTGGTACAGCACGCGCTCGCCGTTCTCCAAGATGAACGACCTCAAGATCAGCTGATCCCAATGCGGATCGCAGTCATCGAACGGCCAGAACGCCGGTGCGATCGGCTTGTCACACATCTGCTTCGAGACAGTCACACCGTAGGTCTCGACCTCGCGATCGGTGTGGTCCGAGCCGACCCCGACCCACAACTGGCCGTTGGCCTTAAGCAAGACGAATTCGACCTCCCCGCTGGATTTGGTGCCGGAGGCCTCGATCTGATCCGCGCTCGTCAGGCGCGAGCAGGACACCCGGTAAAAGATGGGCGTGGTGGCCGGCCGCGCGACGCCGACCGCCTCAAGCTCACGGATATGCTTTTCCACCGCGTCGGGATCGCGGCCGGTCCAGCCGGCGATGATCGCCTGATTGATGGTGGCCTCTCCTGGTAGGGCGCCGAGTCCGCCGTGGAACGTGGCTGTTAGGTGCGTTTCGGGCACATCGATCCCCTGGCATGTTTGGGTTGGTGTGTTGGGTCGACAGAACTTCAGCAACGTATCGGGGCGGCGGCGAGAATTCAACGCAGGCCCGATCGCCGCGACCCGGTTGTGCCTTGACTCGCGCGCCGCGAACGGCTATCCGCCCGCAACCGTGGTGATTTGCGCCAGCTTGCAGCCACGTTAAACAACTAGCTAAAGAGGCCGCGCGCGCACCTGGCTCGGGCGCCGGTCCCCGCCGGCGTGAGACATGAGCCGGATGTTTTGCTGTGAGGTTGGGGACCATCCGCCGACGTCCAGTCGGCGAGGATGGCCCCGGCAGCATCAGCTGAGGAGACGCGCGATGACGACAGCTAAGCCCCGCAAATTTCGGCCAGAAACGCTGCTGGTGCACGGCGGCACCATGCGGTCCCAGTTCGGCGAAATGTCCGAGGCGTTGTTTTTGACGCAAGGCTATGCCTACGACAGTGCGGAAATTGCGGAACGGCGGTTCAACGGCGAAGAGCCCGGGTTCCAATACTCGCGCTTCTCCAATCCCACGGTGTCGATGTTCGAGGCCCGGATGCGCCTGTTGGAGGGGGCTGAGGATGCGCGCGCTTGCGCTACCGGCATGGCGGCGGTGACCACCTCGATCATCGGTTACCTCTCAGCGGGCCAGCACATCGTTGCGGCCAAAGCGATGTTTGGCTCCTGCCGCTACATCGTGGAGGATCTTTGTCCGCGGTTCGGCATCGAGTTCACGCTGGTGGATGGCCACGAGCTCGATCAATGGCGACGCGCGATCAAGCCGAACACTAAGGCGTTATTCTTCGAGACACCGGCCAATCCGACGCTGGAGATCATCGACATCGCCGCCGTCTCCCAACTTGCCCATGATGCCGGCGCCATAGTGATCGTCGACAATGTGTTCGCCACGCCGATGCTGCAAAAGCCGCTTGAGCACGGCGCCGACGTGGTGGTTTACTCGACCACCAAGCATATTGACGGACAGGGTCGTTGTCTCGGCGGCGTGGTGCTGTCCTCGACGGAGTTGATCAAAAAACACTACCACGACTTCGTGCGCCAGACCGGACCAGCCTTGTCACCGTTCAATGCGTGGGTGATGCTGAAAAGCTTGGAAACGCTTCCCGCTAGGGTCAAGGCCCAGTGCGAGACGGCGATGCGCATCGCCGAGCACCTGTCCGGCAAGCCGGGCATCGCCAAGGTCTTGTATTGCGGCAAGCCCGATCATCCCCAAGCCGACGTGATCGCCCGTCAGATGAGCGGCGGCGGACAAATCGTCACGTTGGTGCTGGACGCCGACAAGGCGGCCGCGTTCCGCTTCCAAAATGCGCTGCAGCTGATCAAGATATCCAACAACCTGGGCGACGCCAAGAGCATCGTTACACATCCAGCAACAACCACCCATCAGCGCCTGAAGCCGCATGCGCGGGAAGAACTTGGCATTGGTGATGGCATGTTGCGGTTGTCCGTGGGGCTCGAGGCCTACGAGGATTTAGCTGAGGATCTCGATGCGGCGCTGGCTGCGGCCTTCCATTGATCGTGCTACAACCGGATTGATCGCTGCCCGCGGTGCTGGTCGCGCATGAGTTGCACGTGAGCTGCGCACCGCGGGTGCGCTGGTGCTCGGTCTGGGGGCGATCGAGTGTGTTGGTGGTCCAAAGACCATCAAAGTCGGTTGAGACAGGGTTTGATCATCGGTCGGGCGGGGTGGGGCGCGCGGCCAGTTGCCCGCCAGTGGATCACGTCGTCATGAGCTGGCCTCGACACCTCAAGATTGTTCTGGCCACCTTTATCGGCATCGCCTTGGCGCTCTATCTGTTTGTGCTGGCGATGAATCCGTATGGCAATCTGCCCAACTGGGCGTTTGCCAGCCATGTCATGACGGACGATAATCAGCGCTTTCAATATCCATCGGTGGCGAGATCCGGTCGCTACGATAGTTTGGTGATGGGGACGTCGACCGCGCGCCTGCTGAAACCGGCCGCTTTCGAGGCGATCCTCGGCGGGCGCTTTGCCAACCTGGCGATGAACGCGGGCACGGCCTGGGAGCAGACGCAGCTCGTTGAGCTGTTCGTGCGCCACACGCCTCGGCCCCACGCGCTGGTGGCCGTGCTCGATTATCCGTGGTGCGTGCCCGATGCGGACCGGGCTCGCGTCACGTTCCGCGGCTTCCCAGAGTGGATGTACGATACCGACCCTTGGAATGACCTGTTTTACACCTTCAACTCGCGCGCCGTGGAAATCTCGGTGCGCCGGCTGTGGGCGGCAGTTTCCGGTCGCAAGCCGCGACTGCCGGACAACGGCTATCAGATCTTCACGCCACCGGAAAGCGCCTATGACCGCGCCAAGGTCAAGTTCAAGCTCTACGGCACTGGCCCAGCACGTCCGCCGTCGCCCGTGGTGCCGCCCGTCTCCGTCACGGCCGCGCAGCGCGAAGCGTGGCGATTTCCGGCGCTGCCGTGGCTTGAGCAGCTGATCACGGCGGGGAGGTGGCGCCACGCGGTGGTGGTGTTCGCGCCGGTCCACGTCACCGCCCAGCCCACCCCAGGATCGCTGCACGAGCAAAAGGAAGCCGAGTGCAAGCGCCGGGTCGCCCGCATCGGCGCACGCCACGCGGTGCCGGTGATCGATTTTCGTATTCGCTCCAGCCTCACAGCGGCGGATGACAACTTTTGGGACCCGCTGCACTTCCGCATCGGCATCGCCACCCGGATCACCGATGGGATAGCCACCGCTTTACAGACGCGCGAGCACGATCACAGGGGCGATTGGCGGATCTTGAGCGGCGGTTGGGCGGCGCATATGAACCCAGAGTGAAGGGTGAACCCAGAGTGAAGCTGCGGCCCCGCGTGGCCCACCGGCAGCTAGAGCAACCTGCCTTTGATCGGAATCGGAACGATCCCGATCAAAGGCAGAAAGTTGCTCACCACTTTAAGAGCGATCATCTTTGCGCCTTAAATCGGAACCGGCGCAATTGGAATCGGCGTTGCGGTTCCGATTTAAGGCGCGATGATCTAAGACCAGCCTTCGCCGGCGTGCAGCCACCAGGACCACGCACCGATGGCCGGTGTCGGCCGAACTTGTTCCGGCTGCCGATAGACCGGACAATGCCGGCCTCGCATCCCTCGATCTCGCATCATCGAACCCTGCAAAGCAAACGACGCAAGAACGTGTATACTAGCCGTAATGAGCCTCGATTCGACACAGCCCTGCACAGCTCTTGGCGCGGCCACCATCGCTGCTGTGGCGCGCGCCCGCCTGGATGCGGCGCCGTCGAGCCGGATTTTTCACCCCGCGCGTGGGCAGGCGATGGCGGAAACTGAGGCGGCAGCGGAGGCGATCGCGACCGGCAACAGCGAATTGGTCGATGAATTCATGCTCGGCAGGTCGCTGCGGCGGGCGGCGGTGCTGGTAGGGATCGTCGCCCGCGATGAGCCGACCGTTCTGCTGACCCAGCGTACCGATCAACTTCCCAGCCACGCCGGCCAGATCGCGTTCCCCGGCGGCAAGCTGGAGCCCGGTGACGCCGACGCAATCGCCGCCGCGGTGCGCGAGGCCGGCGAGGAGATCGGGCTGAGCGGCGGCTTCATCGAGCCGATCGGATACCTCGACGCACTGAGAACACACACCGGTTTTCACATCGATCCAGTTGTCGCGCTGGTGCAGCCGGGCTTCGCCCTGCGGCTTGATGCGCGTGAGGTGGCCGACGTTTTCGAAGTGCCGTTGACGTTCTTGATGGACCCCGCCAACCACCGGCGCTTATCGCGGGTGCGTGATGGACGCCGTCGTTCCTATTATGCGATGCCTTATCAACAGCGATTCATCTGGGGGGCAACGGCAGCGATGATCAAAAATCTTCAGTTGAGGCTGTTTCCATAATGATCCGTGTGGTCATCGAAAGCCTTTTGCTGTTCTTGCTGCCGACGGCGATCTACGTTGCCTTTGTATGGGTGACCCGGCGCCGAACAGGGTCCGGCAAACCCGTCCTCGATGGCGCGCCGTTGGTCTGGTTAGCCGTGCTCGGTGCCTCTTTGGTGGTGATCGTCATGAGCTTTTTTGCCACCTACACCGGTGGCAAGCCGGGACAAGGGTATGCGCCGGCCGTTGTTCGCGACGGCAAGATCGTGCCGGGCGACCAATAGGATCGTGTCGAAGCGTGGGGAGTTGGATCGAAGTCGGTGTCTGTCACCCGCGAACTGCCGAGCCTTGCCGACGCCGCGTGGTTGCGTGCGGCGCCGACGCAAGCCGTGTTCGACGTTATTGCCACCGGAGGCTACCAGGCCCGCGCCGTTGGCGGCGTGGTGCGCAATGCCCTGTTGGGATTGCCTGTCACCGATATCGACATCGCGACGACGGCGCTGCCTGAAGAGGTGATGCGCCTGGCCGAGGCGGCTGGGCTCGGCGTCGCCGCGACCGGGCTCAAACATGGGACCGTCACGGTCATTGCCGAGCATCACCCGTTCGAGGTCACGACCCTGCGCAAAGACGTGGAAACCCACGGGCGCCATGCCACCGTGGCTTTTACGGCGGATTGGGCAGCCGATGCCGGGCGCCGAGACTTCACGATGAACGCGCTTTATTGCGACCGTAACGGCAGCGTGTTCGATCCGCTCGACGGTTATCGCGATCTGGCAGCGCGGCGTGTGCGGTTTATCGGTGATCCTCACGCCCGGATTCGAGAGGATTACCTGCGCATCCTGCGCTTTTTTCGCTTCACCGCCGAGTATTCCACCAGTGAACCGGACCCGGATGGATTGCACGCCGCCATCGTCGAACGCGATGGCTTGAACAGGTTGTCGGCAGAGCGTTTGCGCCAGGAGTTGCTGCGGCTGTTGGTGGCACCGGGCGTCAACGCAGCTGTGGCGGCGATGCAAGGTTACGGCATTTTGGCGCAGGTGATGCCGGCCGCGCCGCGGCCCCGCTCACTAGCGCGGATCGTCGAAATCGAGGCCGGCCATGGCACGGCGCGCAACGCCGCTCTGCGCTTGGCGGCGCTGGCGGTCGAAACGATGGAGGATGCCGGACGGCTCGACCGTCGGTTCCGGTTGTCGCGCGCCGAGCACGACGTCTTGCAGCTGGCCGCGGCTGTGCGTGCGTTGGACCAGCACGCTCCCGACCAGCGCCGACAACGGTTGCTGCTTTACCGGCGCGGTCCGACCGAATATCGCTGCCTGATCGCGTTGGCCTGGGCACGTGCGCTCGGCGCCCCGACTGATGATCGTCAGTGGTCGCAGGCGCTGACCCTGCCGGACCGGTGGACCGCGCCGATCCTTCCGGTCAGCGGCGCTGACATCGTGGCCCGCGGTGTCAGCGCCGGTCCCGCGGTGGGTCGGGTGCTGCGTCGCCTCGAGGCGGAATGGATCGCCGATGACTTTGCGGCAGATCGTGAGGCCTTGCTCGGGCGCATCTAGAGCAACCTGCCTTTATTCGGAATCGGAACGATCCCGAATAAAGGCAGAAAGTTGCTCTACACTTTAAGGCGCGATGATCTAGGGCGTACCGAGCGCAGCTGACGCTCGCTGCCGGCGACTGTGCCGTCATTGCCGCCGCTTATGTCGACAACGCAAAGGACAGCGCTGCTGCGGCGTGGAGTTCGGTGGTGTCGAAGCTTGGGACATCGACGTCGCCCGCTTTGAGCAACAGTCCGATCTCAGTACAGCCGAAAATGACGGAGTCGGCGCCGGCGTCGCGGCTACGGGCGACCACGTCAAGATAAGTCTGCTTTGACGGGCGCGAGACGACGCCTTGGCACAGCTCGCGATAAATGATGTCGTGCACCAGATCGCGGTCGGCCTGTGCCGGCACCATGACCTCGATTGCGTGATGATCGCGCAACCTGCCGGTATAAAAGTCCTGTTCCATCGTGTAGCGCGTTGCCAGCAGCAAGGGTCGCCTGGCGCCGGACTGCTTGATCGCCTGCGCAGTGGCGTCGGCGATATGGATCAGCGGAATGTTGACGGCGGCGGCGACGGCATCGGCCAGCTTGTGCATCGTATTGGTACAGATCACCAGGCAGTCCGCGCCGGCACGTTGCAGTCGCTGCGCCGCGTCGCATAACACAGCGGCGGCGGTCGACCAATCGTCGTTGGCCTGCAAAGGCGCAATGTCAGCGAAGTCGAAGGACCAAACGATGAGCCGTGCGGAATGCAAGCCACCGAGGCGTTGACGCGCCAGACGGTTCAACACTTGATAATAGGTCGCCGTGCTTTCCCAACTCATGCCGCCGACGAGGCCGATGGTCTTCATGGTCGCTGTCTCCCACAACGGTGGTGGCCGGCCGGCGCTGCGATATCGCAAAAGCTTCAAGGTTAGGGAACGACGGGCCGCTTGGCCCAGCTGCCGCATGCCACGCCAGAGCAATCTGCTTTGCATCGGAATCGGGAGGAGTCCGATCAACAGCAGAAAGTTGCACTGTACGTCAGGAGCGATCATCGTGCCATTGGGTGACCGGTTGGAGGAGCGGGCCGGCGCAGCGATTCCGCCTAGGGCGGACATGATCTAGGGCAACCTGCCTTTGATCGGAAACGGAACGATCCTGATCAAAGGCAGAAAGTTGCTCACCACTTTAAGAGCGATCATCTTTGCGCCTTAAATCGGAACCGGCGCAATTGGAATCGGCGTTGCGGTTCCGACTAAAGGCGCGATGATCTAGTTTCGTTCGGCGCGGGTGTCGGTGGCGAGGCGCGGCGTGCCGATGGCGTTCCAAGTTATCAGCGAGGTCATCGATGGGCGACCTGATTGTCGGGCTGTCGGGCACTCCCGACGGTCAAAGGCTCGCCCTGGCGTTGCTGTTGGTCTCGGCCTTGGCCCACGCGACCTTCGGCGCCATCAACAAAGGAGGCATTGATCCGTTCATCAATCGCGGGGCCATCAATCTGACCTATAGCCTGATGGCCGCGCCGTTCGCGTTGTTCGTGTTCGACTGGCCGACCGAAGCCGTCTGGTGGGCGCTGGCCGTCGCGTTCGTCGTTCATATTGTTTATGAGTATCTGCTGGCCTCGGCATTTCAGAGCGGCGAATTTACGTTGGTCTACCCGATTGCGCGTGGCACCGGACCGATCGCAGGGTTGATCCTGGCCGTCGCCATCTTCCAGGAATCCTACAGCATCGGCCAATGGATTGGCGCGCTGGTGCTGTCGGCCGCGATAGTCGGGCTGGCGATCACCAATATCAACACGGTTGGCACCGATCGCGTCGGGTTGGGCCGGTTACGGTTCGCGATTGCCATGGCGCTGGCGACCGGGGTTATGGTTGCGGTCTATACCGTCGTCGATGCCTACGGCATCCGGCTGGCGGCGGATCCATTCACGTTTCTCGCCTGGTTCTTCACCTTGAGCGGTTTGGGGTTTCCGGTGATTGCGCTCGTGCGGTGGCAATTCGTGCCGATCAAGCCGAAGCTCTCGGGCTTGGCCGTGCGCGCCGTCGCAGGTGCACTGATCGCCTTTATCAGCTTCGGCTCGATCATGATCGCCACCCGGCTCGATAGTGTGGGCAAGGCGGCCGCGCTGCGCGAGACCTCGATCATTTTTGCCACGCTGATCGGCGTTTTGATTTTTCGCGAGCGCATCGACGGCGTGCGGGTGCTGCTGATCGTGCTGATCACCTGCGGCGCCGTTCTGGTCGAGATCGGCTGATCCGGCTTGAAGCCCATGCATGGCGATGCACGGCGCCGATCGTTTCCAACCCGCGGTCGTGTCGCTAGAGCAACTTTCTGCCTTTCATCGGAATCGGAACGATCCCGATGAAAGGCAGAAGGTTGCTCACCACTTTAACAGCGATCATCTTTGCGCCTTAAATCGGAACCGGCGCAATTGGAATCGGCGTTGCGGTTCCGATTTAAGGCGCGATAATCTAGGCCGGCCCTTGAGCATGTCAGAGTGTGCTGGAACCATCCCGCTTCCCGCCCGGTTCCTCCACTCGCCACCCAGAACATCATGCCATTGGGTGGCCGGCCCGCGACGCCGCCCGAGTAGGCGTCAATACCGATAGGTATCCGGCTTATACGGTCCTTCCTGCTTCACGCCGATATAGTCGGCCTGGTCTTTGGTCAGCCTCGTCAACGTCGCGCCGATCTTGTCGAGGTGCAACAGCGCCACCTTCTCGTCGAGATGCTTGGGCAGCGTGTAGACCTCTTTTTTGTATTTGCCCGGATTGTTGAACAGTTCGATTTGCGCCAGCGTCTGGTTGGTGAACGAGGCCGACATCACGAACGAGGGGTGGCCCATGGCGTTGCCGAGGTTCACCAGCCGCCCTTCCGACAGCAGGATGATGCGCTTGCCATCGGGGAACTCGATCTCGTCGACCTGCGGCTTGATGTTGACCCACTTGAAGTTCTTCAGCCCGCCGACCTGGATCTCGTTGTCGAAGTGGCCGATGTTGCACACGATGGCGCGGTCCTTCATGCCGCGCATGTGGTCGACGGTGATGATGTCCTTATTGCCGGTCGCCGTCACGAAGATGTCGGCGCGTGGCACCGCATCCTCCATGGTCACCACCTCATAGCCCTCCATCGCCGCCTGCAGCGCGCAAATCGGGTCCACCTCGGCGACCATCACGCGGCAGCCGGCCTGGCGCAGCGAGGCCGCCGAACCCTTGCCGACGTCGCCGTAGCCGGCCACGAAGGCGACCTTGCCGGCCATCATCACATCGGTGCCGCGGCGGATGCCGTCGACCAGCGACTCACGACAGCCATAAAGGTTGTCGAATTTGGACTTGGTCACGCTGTCGTTGACGTTGATGGCCGGGAACAGCAGTGTCCCCTTCTTTTGCATTTCGTAGAGCCGGTGCACGCCGGTCGTGGTCTCCTCCGACACGCCCTTGATGTTGGCCGCCAATTCGGCAAACCAGCCCGGCTTCTCCTTGAGCGTGCGCTTGATCAGGGCGAACAGGATCTCCTCCTCCTCGCCGGTCGGCTTGTCGAGTTGGGCGAGCACGGCGGCATCGCCCTTTTCCGCGCCATAGCCCATGTGCACGAGCAACGTGGCATCGCCGCCATCGTCGAGGATCATGTTCGGCGTGCCGCCGTCGCCCCACTCCAGGATCTTGCGTGAATACTCCCAATACTCCTCCAGGCTCTCGCCCTTCACGGCGAACACCGGAATGCCGCGGGCTGCGATCGCTGCGGCAGCGTGATCTTGGGTCGAGTAGATGTTGCAAGACGCCCAGCGAATGTCGGCGCCCAGCTCGGCCAGCGTTTCGATCAGTACCGCGGTCTGGATGGTCATGTGCAATGACCCGGCGATCCGCGCGCCCTTCAGCGGTTGTTTCTCCCCATACTCGGCGCGGGTCGCCATCAGCCCCGGCATTTCGGTTTCCGCGATGGCGATTTCCTTGCGGCCCCAGTCCGCGAGCGAGATGTCCTTCACGATGTAATCGTTGGGATTCGACATGGTTGGTCCTTCTGCAGTGGGTCGACCGGGCGCGGGACGCACGGCATACACGATCGGCGTGTCGATGCGACTACGCGCATACGCCAACCTATTTTGGGGATACCGCTCTATACCGGCACCGACGTCTCGAGGCAAGGGCACATAAAGAGATGCTTATGTCTTCATCTGCGTCGTTGACCACTGAGCGTGCGACTTCAGTCGCGCGGTGCCCAGGCTGGCATATCCCTGGGCTCGCATAACCTGATGAAACTGGGGCCAACAACCTGGGCCAACAACCTGGGCCAACAACCTGGGCCAACAACCTGGGCCAGCAACCTGGGCCAGCAACCTCGGCCAGCAACCTCGGCCAGTATGACCTCGGCCGCATGACTTCATCCGGCATGACTTTATCCGGCATGACTTCATCCGACATCACTGGGGCCGCGGCGACTGATCCGGCGCTGCCGGGTCGCGGGTCCGGGTTAACGGTCGACCAGCCCTCGCCGCGGCGCGATTTGCGGGGACGAAACCAATTCAATTCCAACTCGCTCAAACAAAATTAAGTAGACCGCGATTTCGTGCCGCTAAAACGGTGCATCGAATACAATTTTTACGCGAATTTAATGAGCCAAGCTTGATTTTGGTGCCCGGCGTGTTGCCGGCGGATTGCATTTTGATTGTAATATTTCGATATTTTAGAGATGGGTATTTTTTATGTTGCGTAGACGATTGAGGGGTTTGCCACTTTTCTGCTTTTCTAGAGCCCGAGCGATGGCCAGCTCCGTTCAAAACGGGGCGCCGCAAGAGTTGTTTCTCAATAAGTCTGGTAGTGTCGCCATCATCTTTGCATTGAGCACAATGGTGATTTTCGCCGCCATCGGCGGCGCCATCGATTTCCAGCGTTGGCACAGTGCGCAAAACCAGGTGGCCAATGCCTTGGACAGCGCCGTGCTCGCGTCGGTGCGGGTCCTTCAGCTCAAAGGTAGCGCCGATGAGACGGCTGCGCTAAATGCCGCCAGAAAATATTTCGATGCGCACAAGCCGGACTGGATTGAAAACAGCGCGACAACGTTTAGGGTCACCAACAGTGGCTCCGTCGTCGAAGGCACGACCAGGACGGCGCTGTCCACGCCGTTTCTCAGCGTCATTGGAATTCAAAGCTTGGACATCTCGACCAAAGCGGCAGCGGTGCTTGCCACCCAAGCAAAAACCAAAACCGAAATTTCGCTGATGCTCGATGTGACGGGCTCGATGGGATTTTCAAGTAGCATGCGCGCGCTCAGAGAGGCCGCTGCGGACTTGGTCAACATCGTGCTGTGGGGCAACGCCGGTCAATCCTCGACGCGGGTGGCGCTCGTCCCATTCTCGGCATCGGTCAAGGTGGGGGAATACGCAGATGACCTGCTGCTGCTGCCGGATTCGGGTGCGCAAGGACAAATTCTCGTTAAATGTGTATTAGACAGAAAAGCATCTTCAATTGATACGGATGATCCGCCGAAGATCTATAATCATGACGCATTTTTGCCATACGGCGTCAAGCCTGAGGAAGGGGACGAAAACCCGAAGTCAGCTGATCAAGTCCGGCGTCACAGCTATAGGACTCGTCCCAATCATGCCAAAGAGTGCCGGCCCAGGGATCCAGACGAAGGTAATCCAAACCCAACAGTGGCGATGGTACCGCTCACGAACGATAAGGCCAAACTTTTGGAGTCGATTGAAAAACTGAAAAGCCGTGGGCAAACCGCTGGGGCACTTGCAACGTCGTTCGCCTGGTATCTGCTGTCCCCGAAATTTGGAGATATCTGGGAAAATCATCAGGCGGACAGTCGACCCGCGGCCTATGGCCTCATCAACGAGATTACCACAGATGGTGAACCCAAGCTGCGAAAAATCGCGATCCTCATGACCGACGGAGAATATAATACCAGGGACGGGGTAACCAAAGATGGCCGAAGTCAACGAGACCAGGACTTTAGAAAAGAGGTTTCGGACGATGCGATCTCCATTTGTAGCAGCATGAAGGACGAGGGCATCAAAGTATTCACGGTCCTGTTTAAGTCGACTTCAGACCTCGCCATTAAGACCATGAAGGCTTGCGCCTCGCGCGAGGTCAACGACCCGGCCGATTCGCCAAGCTATTTCTTCCAGGCTTCAGATGCCGGCGGACTGAGGAGCGCCTTCCGAAGTATCGCGGTATCGATTGCCTCGGTGCGGCTGAAGTCCTAACGTGGGTGTGTCCGGTAGGAGGTGCTAGATCATCTTCGTGCCTTAAATGGGATCGGCAAGGCCGGTTCCCATTTAAGGCACGAAGATGATCGCTCTTAAAGTGTCGAGCAGCGTTCTGCCTTTCATCGGGATCATTCCCAGTCCGATGAAAGGCAGGTTGCTCTCGGCATTCGGCGGCAAACGTCGATCCTATTGCCGGCGCGCAGATAACCGGCCCACCGTTCGATCATCACTGGCCGGCTGAGGTTTCGCTTCGCCGGCCAGCTCCAAAACCATACCGACTGCGATTGCGTTGACAGGCAAGCGGCTCCAGTCGGTCGCGGTTCGGCCTCGTGCCGAGCCAACGTCCCCACCGGCGCCGCCGACCACCAGGCTTGCGCCGGGGTCCGCGCAGCCATGCGCCTTCATTCACCGTTGGGCGTCTCAGTGTTGGTCGGAACCACGCCGTTCCCGATCCGGCCGCCCACAACATCGTGCCTTGGGTGGAGGGGCGGGCCGGCAGGACTACTCCACCCAAGGCGGATTTGATCCTAGGGCACTTCAACAGTTTTTTATCCATAGCGAAAGATCGTGCGCACGATCTACCGGCGACGGAACAATTTTTACGCGGCATTAATCGGCGGTCGCAGAAGCTCCGTACACACACATATTTTGCATTGCACCAACCTTTAGTTGCAATTATTCGATACTGCATAGATTGGGTGGCATTATGTTTTCTAGACGATTGTTTCGCCTACCATTATCTCATTCTTCCACGTTGCAACCGAAGACCGTGCCGCGGCCAAAGCGGATCTTGCGGGACCTCGCTCACGATCGGTCCGGAAGTGTCATCGTCATCTTCGCCCTGTCTACGATGGTAATTTTCGCCGCCGTCGGCGGCGCCATCGATTTTGCGCGCTGGCACAGTGCGGAAAACCAGGTGGCCAATGCTTTGGACAGCGCCGTGCTCGCGTCGGTGCGGGTCCTTCAGCTCAAAGGTAGCGCCAATGAGACGGCTGCGCTATATGCCGCCAAAAAATATTTCGATGCGCACAAGCCGGACTGGATTGAAGACAGCGCGACAACGTTTAGGGTCACCAACAGTGGCTCCGCCGTCGAAGGCACGACCAGGACGGCGCTGTCCACGCCGTTTCTGAGCGTCATTGGAATTCAAAGCTTGGACATCTCGACCAAAGCGGCAGCGGTGCTTGCCAACAACACGAAAACAGAAATCTCGATGATGCTCGATGTGACGGGCTCGATGGGGGATTCAGGACATATGCGCGCGCTCAGAGAGTCCGCTGCGGACTTGGTCAACATCGTGCTGTGGGGCAACGCCGGTCAATCCTCGACGCGGGTGGCGCTCGTCCCATTTTCGACATCAGTCAACGTAGGAAGTTACGCTAGTGATCTGACGTTCCTTCCGGAAGAGCATCAGGACGGTCGTAAACTCGTTGCCTGTGTTGTCGATCGAGAAGGGACTTGGGCCACCTCGGACACTGCGCCATCAAAAACCTCCAACAACGGGTTTGGGAAATATGGCAAGGTAGTAGAGGATCATGATCCCCATCTGAAGGATAATCAGCTAGTTTTGGATGACAGCTATCGGACAAGCAAGATTGCGGCATTTTTCTGTACACAGAAGAAAAGTAGCTACCAGCTTAATCCGCAAGTCCGCATCCAACCACTCACGAGCGATAAGTCCAAACTCCTAAGTTCGATCGGCCTCCTAACGAACGGTGGCTACACCGCTGGCGCGCTGGGTACGTCCATGACCTGGTATACGCTCTCACCAAACTTTGGAGATATTTGGGAGAAGCTTGAGTCGGGCAGCCGGCCTGGAGACTATAGCCTGACCAAATCGAAAGACGCAGACACCGAGCCCGAACTGCGCAAAATCGCGATTCTCATGACCGATGGTGAATACAACACCATGGATGGTGTTCAGGATGAGGGCGATGCCCATGTAACGAAGGTTTCGGACAGAGCGAAGGACATCTGTCAGAATATGAAGGATAAAGGGATTAAAATTTATACGGTCTTTTTTAAAACAAAAGAGGCGCCCGACGTCGCCATAAACACCATGAAGGACTGCGCCTCGAGCGAGGTCAACGACCCGGCCGATTCGCCGAGCTATTTCTACCGAGCCGATAACGCAGGGCAGCTAAGAAACGCATTCCGTGATATCGCTATCAAAATTAGTTCGGTGCGGCTGAAGTCCTAACACGGAGGCGAGCGGGCGACGTGTATGCCGCGATCTGCGGCCTATGCCAATCTCACGCCTTGACGCCCACCATTGATCGCCACCGGCCGGCCGAGGTCACTCCTCGCCGGCCAGGTCCTCGCCGAAGCCGGCTTCGACCAGATTTACCAGCGCCTCGAGTGCCTCCGGGCCCTCGGGGCCTTCCGCCACCAAATGCAGTTCGCTCCCCGGTCCCGCCGCCAGCATCATCAGCCCCATGATGGAGGTCCCCCCCACCGCGTGGCCGTCGCGCGTCACGGTGATGATCGCGTCGAAGCGTTCCGCGCACTTCACGAACTTGGCCGAGGCACGGGCATGCAGCCCCTTGCGATTGCAGATGGTGACCCTGGCCTCCGGCCGGTTGCTCTTCAACATCGAGCGTTCCTAACTTGCCGGCCGGCGTCGGCATCCTGCTGCCAGCCCCCTAGATCATCGCGCCTTAAATCGGAACCGCAACGCCGGTTGCAATTGCGCCGGTTCCGATTTAAGGCGCAAAGATGATCGCTCTTAAAGTGGTGAGCAACTTTCTGCCTTTGATCGGGATCGTTCCGATTCCGATAAAAGGCAGGTTGCTCTAGCGCGTTTCGGATCCAGCTGGACCCATCCCGCTGTCCAGCGTCGATCAACACGGCGCGTTAACGTGAACTTGGCTGCGGCATCGCGGTTCCGGCTCGAGGCGCCGGCACGGGGGCGGGCCATCATGCCTCCCCCGCCAACACCTGGCTGGCGACGCTGATGTACTTTCGGCCCGAATCCTTGGCCAGATCAACCGCCTTCGACAGCTCCGCATCGGCCCGCACACTGGCCAGCTTGATCAGCATCGGCAGGTTGACCCCGGCGATCACCTCCACGTTGGCTTCATTCATCACCGAGATCGCCAGGTTGGAGGGGGTGCCGCCGAACATGTCGGTCAGCACGACGGTGCCAGAGCCCGCCTCCACGCGGGTGACGGCGGCGAGGATATCGCTGCGGCGCAGCTCCATATCATCCTCCGGCCCGATCGAAATGGTCTCAAGCTGTGATTGCGGGCCCACGACGTGCTCCAAAGCCGCGCGGAATTCGCGGGCAAGCCCACCGTGGGTGACAATGACGACGCCGATCATCCATGGCTCCCGGTCGACCGGACCTTCGGCGACCATGTTGGCAAGTGTTGGCGCGAAGGGCAATGATGCCAGCACATCCGCTTTCCAGTCAGGGATCTTGTCAAGGGCCTATCATCCGAGTCCACCGATCCGTTCCCTTGGGCTCAGTCTCGGCGTTGTCGCCAGGCCGAGCAATAGCTTTAAGGGCGCGGAGGCCTCAAACGGGGCGAGCAGCAGACGCGGGATGCCGACCCCGCTCAGCGCCTCAAGCACGGGTCGGTCCGGCAGGCGCTCGATGCGGTGCCGTGCGACCAGATCGACGAGCAATGCCAGCCGCGCCGCAGCGACCGCCGGGACTGGCAAGATGCCGAGCCCGCGCACCTCCAACAGGCCGAACAGCGTTGGCGGAGCGCGCAACACCACCTCGCCGTTGCAAGTGTGGGCCAGAACCTGATCGTCGGCCACCAATCGTGCCGGCGCGCCGAGCAGCGGGCTGGGCGGCAGGCCCAGGCAGCGCAGCGCCAGATCGGATTTGCCCGCGCCGGAAGGTCCTCGCAACAAGGCCGCCTGGCCGGCCACGGCGATTGCGGTACCATGCAGGAGGAGGTCGTCAGGCACGACGAACGGTCTTGCTCATGGTGCGTTGCGGGGGACCCGTGACGGCGGCGGGTAGTCGCACCGTGAAGCGAGCGCCGATCGGCGGGTCGTCGGGACCCGCGCCAGGCCGCTGGCGATTGGCAGCGGATATCGTGCCGCCATGCGCACGCACGATCTCGCGGGTGATCGACAAGCCGAGGCCGGAATTGTTGCCGCGACTGCTCTCGCCGGTCGGTCGGTAGGTGTAAAACCGCTTGAAGATGGTCTCCAGCTTGTCGGGCTCGATGCCGGACCCCTCGTCCTCGATCTCGATCTCGATCATGTCTGCAGCCGTACGTTGGGCGCGGATAAAGATCGTCCCGCCTTGCGGCGAGAACGAGATGGCATTGTCGATCAGATTGGTCAGCACCTGGGCCATGCGGCCTTCATGGGCGTTGACCACCAACCCGGGCGCCAGCGCCTCATCGGCCTTCAACGCGATGTCGCGGGGATCGCCCTGCAAGATATCTTGGAAGGTTGCGGCAACGCCGGTCAGCACGGCCGACAGGTCGACGGGCTCACGCTGTTGCAGGGCCAGCTCCGCGTCTAGGCGGGAGGCGTTCGACACGTCGGTGATCAACCGGTTGAGGCGTTTGAGCTCCATTTGTATTTGATCGACCAGCTGATCGCGTTGCTCCGGCGTGCGGGCGTAGGCCAACGACTCGGCGGTGGAGCGGGCCGCCGTCAGCGGGTTCTTCAGCTCGTGGGCGACATCGGCGGCGAATTTTTCGCTGGCTTCCAGCCGCCGCTGCAGCGACGCCGTCATCGCCGCGAACGCCTCGGACAGTTGCGCGACCTCGTCGGCGCGGTGCGGAAAGATCGGCAGCGTATGATAGGCGTTGATGTCCTGACTGACCGCCTCGGCCGCCGCCGACAACCGGCGGATCGGTCCGGCGACCGAATAGGCCAGCAGCAACGAGACGGCGATTGCGGCCGCGAGCGCCAGCACCGCCAGCGAAATGATGGCGTTACGTTCCTTGTTCAGGACCTCCTCGATCTCGCCCGGCTCGGTCGACAACAACAACACGCCGTGCACCTGTCGCGCGCGCCTGATCGGCGCGGCGTAGGACACGATCTGTTGCCCTTCGCTATTCAACAGTAACATCGGTGAGCCGGTGCCAGCCATCGCCGCTCTGACCGGCGGATAATAGTTGCCGTTGGCTTGGTCCAGTTCCTTCAGCACCGGCAGGTCGCGGGTGAACAGATACTCCGTCATCCGCGTCCATAGATTCTTGGTCTTCGGCTTTTCTTTTGCTCCGATCCGATCGCGCCGTAGCCCGATCTCGCCCTTGGCGAAAAAGTCCCCCGAATCGACGATCAGCTTGCCGCCGCGATCGAACACCCGGGCGCGAACGTGAGGTTGGATCAGCCGACGCAGCACCGGGGCGATGCGCTCCGGCCCCAGATTGAAGGAGAGCTTGGCGAACGCATCGTCTCGGAATGGCGCCAACGAGGCCGGGCCGTCCGGGAAGGCATCGGGATCGATGGTGATGCGCTGACCGTCCAACTTCGCGTTAGCGGCGATCGCCTGCGCGATGATCTCGCCCTGCGCCGTCAGGCTGTCCACCTTGGAGTCGACCAGCCAGTCCTTGTATTGGTTCATGTACAGATAGCCGCCGAGCAAGATCACCAGCCCGATCAGGTTCGACAGCATGATTCGGCGTTTGAGGCTGGCAGAGAAATAGCGGACGATCGGCTGCGAGCGCAGCAGCTCCACACCGCGCGTGCCGATCTCACCCAAGCTGCAACCGAGCGATTGCCAAAAACCTCGCGCCCGCCCGGCCAGCGCCTTGGACCCGGCCTTCGCATCGGCCAGCAAGCTGGATGGTTCGGTATCGAACGCCATCTCGTTTCCTGATCGGGCCGCACGTGCGCCGACGGAGCTTCGATCATCTCACCGCGCCGGCCAGAGCGTCACGCCGGCCAGAGCGTCACGCCGGCCAGAGCGTCACGCCGGCCAGAGCGTCACGCCGGCCAATGCATCGCAGTGGTGGCGATCGCCCGCGGCAGAGCTTGGCTTAGCCTTCCTTAAAGCGATAGCCGACGCCATACAGCGTCTCAATGACGTCAAAGGAGTCGTCAACCGCCTTGAACTTCTTCCGTAATCTCTTGATGTGGCTATCGATCGTGCGATCGTCAACGTATACCTGATCGTCGTAGGCGGCATCCATTAACGAATCGCGGGTCTTGACCACGCCGGGCCGACTGGCCAGCGCCTGCAAGATCAGAAACTCCGTGACCGTCAACGTTACGCCTTTGTCGTCCCAGTGACAGGTATGTCGCTCCGGGTCCAGGCGAAGCTTGCCACGCTCCAGCACACGCGCCGATTCGTTGGAGGTTTGGCCGCCTTCGCGCGCCGAGATCCGGCGCAATACCGCCTTCACCCGCTCCACCACCAGGCGCTGGGAGAACGGCTTGGCGATATAGTCGTCGGCGCCCATTTTGAGCCCGAACAGCTCGTCGATCTCCTCATCCTTCGAGGTCAGGAAGATCACTGGCATGTCAGACTGCTGGCGCACCCGGCGCAACAGCTCCATCCCGTCCATGCGCGGCATCTTGATGTCGAACACGCCGAGGTCGGCCGGTTCCTCCATCAACGCCTCCAGTGCGGATACACCGTCGCCATAGGTGCGCACCTTGTAGCCTTCCGCCTCGAGCGCCATGCTCAAGGAGGTCAGGATGCTCCGCTCGTCGTCAACCAAAGCAATCGTGCTTTTTTCTTTCATGGATCTCTCGCCTCACCAGCCACCGGTGAACGTTCTTGCTTACGAGTTCAACGCGTACGAAATGTGGCGTATTTAGTTCAACAGATTGGTCGATGTTGGCTGAACAGCTTGTGAACATGCCCCGAACTTTCTCCCGCCACGGCCCGGTGTCTAACCGGTCTGTGGTATGTGGGCACGAGCGCCTGACATCGACGGCCCTGAGCTGTTCTTATCACGTCGACACGGATTCCAATATGCCAGAGAGCGATTTGACCAACAGCAATGTCGCGTTCGAAGCTGTCGCCTGTTCGCGTCGCTTGATGCGCACCGCGTGGACCGGCGCGTTGGCGACATTGGCCCGTGCCGACGGCCACCCTTATGGCTCACTTGTCGCAACAGCCACCGCGGTCGATGGCGGACCACTGCTGTTGTTATCGCGCTTGGCGGAGCATACACGCAATCTTGAGCAGGACAACCGGGCCAGCCTGCTATTGGATGGCACGACGGCCGGCCCCGAGGCGCTGAGCGGATCCCGCCTGACGCTGGTCGGCCGCCTGCACCCGACCTCCGGCCGATCGGCGCGCTGGCGCTATCTCGCGCGTCACCCCGGGGCCGGCACCTACATCGACTTCGCCGACTTTGCTCTTTACCGCCTCGATGTGCAGCGGGCACATCTGGTTGCCGGCTTCGGCCGCATCGCCTACGTCGATGGAGCAGGCTTGCTGTTGCCCGCAGCCCAGGCCGAGCGATTGGCGTTGGCGGAACCGGCGATTGTTGATCACATGAACGAAGGTCACGCGGATGCCATCGCGCTGATGGCGCACCGCTTGGGGCATGCGGCCGCCGGCCACTGGAGGATGGTGGGATGCGATCCTGAAGGCATCGATTTGGCAAGCGATAACGAAGCGGTTCGATTGACCTTTCCGGGCCTCGTGCGCACCGCCGACGAGGTCAGACAGGCCTTGATTGCGATGGTCAAGCAAGCGCGCGCGTTCGGGTGATGGATCGGCAGCCTGGCCGCGGCTTAGACGGGACAGCCCGATGCCATCCTCGCAGTCGGACAGTTAACCTCGAAGCGTGTCCCGCGTTGTTGCCCAGCAATCTCCGGCCGCGGTAAGGATTGCCATAAAGAATTATAGGCTTGACGCGCGACCAGGCCGCGGGCGCGAAGTATGTGCGGTGCAATATTTGCGCTGCAATAAGAACTGTGAGTATGGTTTGCCACGATGGCTTTATTTATTGCATGGGCGTGCCGTGATTGAGCCGGCCGCGTTGATCTGAAATGGTCAGGATGAACACGCACGTTGCTGCGACTTTCTGCTTGCTTTGACTGAACTGCGCTGCTTGGTAGTCATCCAGCGCGATGCAGGGCGGCGAGATCGATGGGTGCCTTTCGACCGGTGGAGTTGTCCTACGGCGAAACCTCATCTGTTCGTGCTTCGGCCTTTGTTGATTGCGATCGTGCAATAGGGCTCCTTCAACCAATGCTGGAACGGCGAATGACGACCGAACAATTTCCCCTCAGTGCCGCGGGCAAGGTGCATCTCAACAATTCGCCGGTTGAACTCATCGAAAGTTCGCTCCGACGCGGCGAGGCACGTTTGGCCTCCACCGGCGCACTCGTGGCGGAAACCGGGGAGCACACGGGCCGATCGGTCAAGGACAAGTTCACGGTCCGCGATGCGCATACCGAGGACCAGGTTTGGTGGGACAACAACTTCGCGATGTCGCGCGAGCATTTCGAGGTGCTGTACCAGGACTTCATGGCCCACGCCAAGAAGCTCGATCTGTTCGTTCAAGATTTGCACGTCGGCGCCGATCCGCAGTTTCGCTACAACACGCGGGTGATCTGCGAATATGCCTGGCATGCTGCGTTCATTCGCCATTTGCTGCGCCGGCCCCACGCTGACGAGCTGGTCGGCTACCAGCCGAACTTGACGATCGTTAACCTGCCGAGCTTCCGCGCCGATCCCAAGCGCCACGGCTGCCGCAGCGGCACCGTCATCGCCGTGGATTTCTCCCGCAATCTGGTTTTGATCGGTGGGACCTCCTATGCTGGGGAAACCAAGAAGTCGGCCTTCACGTTCATGAATTGGGCGATGCCGGAGCGTGGCGTTTTGCCGATGCACTGCTCGTCCAATTACGGGCCGACGGGCGATGCGGCGTTGTTCTTCGGCCTATCGGGCACCGGCAAAACGACGTTGTCGGCCGATCCGAAGCGGACCTTGGTTGGCGACGATGAGCACGGCTGGTCGGAGCACGGAATCTTCAATTTCGAAGGCGGCTGCTATGCCAAGTGCGTGCAGTTGCGCGAAGCGAGCGAGCCGGAGATATGGGCCGCAACCAATCGGTTCGGCGCGATTCTGGAGAACGTCATATTGACTGGCCCCAACCGCGACCCGAACTACGACGACATTTCGCTGACGGAGAACACGCGCTCCGCCTACCCTTGCGAGTTCATCCCGGGCACGGATATGTCCGGCCGATCCGGCCAGCCCAAGAACCTGGTGATGCTGACGGCCGATGCCTTCGGAGTCATGCCGCCGATCGCCAAGTTGAGCCCGAGCCAGGCCATGTATCATTTCCTGTCGGGCTACACCGCCAAGGTGGCCGGCACGGAGAAGGGTCTGGGCAGTGAACCTGAGGCCACATTCTCAACCTGTTTCGGTCACCCGTTTCTGCCGCGCCACCCCAGCGTTTACGGCAATCTGTTGCGCGAGTTGATCGCCCGGCACAACGTCGACTGCTGGCTCGTCAACACCGGTTGGACAGGCGGTAAGTACGGGGTCGGCGCGCGCATGCCGATCAAGGTCACCCGCACGCTACTCGATGGCGCCTTGTCGGGGCAGCTGAAGACCATGCCGATGCGCACCGACGCGCACTTTGGCTTTCAGGTGCCGACGGCGGTGCCGGGGATCGATCCGGCCCTGATGACGCCGCGCGAGACCTGGAGCGACCCATCTGGCTTCGATGACATGGCCCGGCGTCTGGTGGAAGATTTCCATAAGAACTTCGCAACCTTCGCCCCGCATGTGGACCAGGATGTGCGATCCGCCGCACCGCAAATGGCGGCCGCCGCCGAATAGGGTTTATGCGCTGCGGCTACCGCGGGGGTGCCGACCGGTCTGGCGCGCCGGATGGTCGGTGGGCGGCCGGTGCAACGCCCATTGACTCGCTTGGTTGAAGTGCGGGAGCCTCGGTCGTCAGCGCGGATGCTGTGGCCGGAGGAGTCCCATGCAAGGCAAAATCGCACTCGAAGAGCACGTCGCATTTGACGACACGCTGCAGGATTCGATGGGGTTCGTGCCGGCACGCATTTGGCCGACGCTGGAGCGTCGCATCCGCGACATCCACGACGAGCGGCTGCGGAAGATGGACGAAGCCGGCCTGGAGATGATGCTGTTGTCGCTCAATGCGCCGGCGATCCAGGCGATCCCCGACCCAGAGCGCGCTCATCAGGTGGCCCGTCGATCCAACGACCTGCTGGCAGAGGCGGTCGCCAAACGTCCCGACCGGTTCCAAGCCTTCGCCGCGCTGGCGATGCAAGATGCCGAGCGCGCCACTGAGGAATTGCAGCGGTGCGTGCGTGACTTGGGCTTCCGCGGCGCGTTGGTCAACGGCTTTAGCCAAGTGGTGGACCCAGATACGCCGGTCTATCTCGACCTGCCGCAATACCGGCCGTTCTGGGCCAAGGTGGCGGCGTTGGAGGTCCCGTTCTATTTGCATCCGCGCAACCCGCTACCGCAAGATGCGCGCATCTATGACGGCCACCCGTGGCTGCTCGGTCCAACCTGGGCCTTCGGCCAGGAGACGGCCGTTCACGCACTCCGCCTGATGTGCAGTGGACTGTTCGACGAGCACCCCATGCTGCAGATCGTGTTGGGCCACATGGGGGAAGGGCTCACCTTCAGCATCTGGCGCTGTGATCACCGCAATCGCTGGCTCGAGGAGCCGCCGGCCTACCCGGCCAAGCGTCTGTTGGCCGATTATCTGCAGCAGAATGTCCATATCACCGTGTCCGGTAACTTCAGCACGCCGTCGCTGCTGAACGCGATGCAAGTGATCGGTGCCGATCGCATCATGTTCTCGGTTGACTGGCCGTTTGAGGGCATCGACCAGGCGGCGGCGTGGTTCGATCAGTGTCCGATCAGCGAGGCGGACCGGGCCAAGATTGGTCGCGACAATGCCCGCCGGCTGTTCAAGCTGGAACATGTCACGGCCGCCTCGGGCCCGGGCGCTTGAGACGGTGTTGTGGCGCAAGCTGTCTCGTGCGTCACCGTTGCAGACCATCAATGGTTCCAGGGCTGCCGCGTAACTGTCAGAGCGTTTCAGACTGTGCTGGTACCATCCCGCTCCCCCGCCCCATTCCTCCACTCCGTTCCTCCACCCCATACCTCCACCCCGTACCTCTACTGGGCCAGCCAATGGCATGCTGTTCTGGGTGGCCCGTTGAAGGAATCGGGCGGGGGAGCGGGCCGGCACAGCGAGTGCGCCTCAGGCGGAACTGATCCAGATCATCGCGCCTTAAATCGGAACCGCAAAGCCGGTTCCGATTGAAGGCAGGTTGCTCTAGCCCCCAGATCAGGAGCGGTCGCGTAGCAGCGGTCGAGGGATGGGGTGCGTGAGGCTCAGCGTCGTTTACACCCGTGACCGGCTCGTGATCGGTATTCAATCATTATTGATTTTCAGCCGAAGCGGTACGTGCCGTAGATATCGTGCCTTAAATTGGAACCGCAAAGCCGGTTCCAATTTAAGGCGCAAACATGATCGCTCGCAAAGTGTTGAGCAGCAGGCTTCTTAGGTTGGCGCGTCTCCAAACGCATTGTGCCGTGCTATTCGACGCATAAGGCCAAGCATCGCTTGGCATCGGATCGCGATTGCGCCGCCCTCGACGTTGAGCCGTCAGCCTGGGCTGCACGCGTGATGATCCCGGCCAGGCCGCCAAAGCGAGGGGCCCCAAGCGATGATGACACGTCAACTGGGATTTGCGTTAGGGTTTGCGGTGACACTGATCGCTGGTTCGAGCGTAGCCGCGGGGCAGGCCGAGACCGGGGATCCAGATGCGGTCTACGGCGCACTGCTCAAGCGCTATGTCCACGCGATGGCGGACGGCGTCAATCGAGTCGACTACGCAGCGTGGCGACGAACACCCGCCGATCGCGCACGTCTTGAGGCCTACATCGCCGGCATGCAGCGCCGCCGGCCCTCGGGCATGACCCGCAAAGCGGCGTTTGCCTATTGGGTCAACCTGTACAACGCGGTAACGCTGAAGGTCGTGCTCGATCGCTACCCAGTGCGATCGATTCGCGAGATCAAGAGCGACAGCTTCTTTGACCCTAAAGCCTATCTGGGTCCATGGCGCACCAAGCGGGTGCGGGTTGAACGGCGAATGCTCTCGCTTGACGACATTGAGCACAGCGTGCTGCGTGCCCGATTCAAGGACCCACGCGTTCACTATGCGGTCAATTGCGCCTCGTTCGGCTGCCACAACCTGATGGCGCGGCCGTGGGCGGCGGCGAGGCTGGAGGCCGATCTTGATCGTGCTGCCAGAGCCTATGTGAACCATCCGCGTGGCGTGCGCGTCATCGGTCCTGGGCGCCTAAGGGTGTCCAAGATCTACCAATGGTTCAAAGCGGACTTCGGCAACGCCGACGCCGGCGTGCTCGCGCATCTGCGGCGCTATGCCGATCCCAGACTGGCCGAGCCGCTGCGGCGTGGGGTCATCGACGGCTACGATTATGATTGGTCGCTCAATGAGCTGCGGCGCAACCGGCGATGATTCGGAGCCAGCGCAACGGCTGACTGACGGCGCATCGCTGATCGCCAGTGACGGCGGCGGTGCATGGCCCGAAGGCGTGTCCAGGGCGCCGATCGCAACCCGACAGGCAATGCCGCCTGCGCGATCCCTAAACGCCAATCACACCGCCATACCGCACCAGCGGTGACGCAATGATAGGTTGCATGACGCCCGCGATCTGCGCTTATCTGTTCAGCGCAACAACCAGTGCGCGCACACTGCCGTTGTCGGAGATGTATTTCTCAAACAGGTCTTTCAGAAACGGCGTCATCCAATAGTCGCCCAGCAACACCTGAACTTTCGCGTCGCGCACCCGATAAGCGCCTCGGCTCTTTTGCAGCAGCCACTGCACGTCATAGGTCTGTCCATCGCGCAACGACACGCGGGTATCGACCATCACCCCGCTGCGCGTGCGGTAGGCCGGGCCCAGAATGCGGGTCTGGACGACCTGATACTTTTGCGATTCCCCGGCGGCATAACGGGCGATGAAGCGGACCATGCCGTTGTAGTAGCTGTCCCGGTCCGACGCCTTCAGCGACCGCCGATAGTTGCCCAAGGCATAGCGGCCGATCGCTCGCACGTGCGCGTTTTTGTAGATCGCCGCAGCAAACGCCGGCGCCGAGCCGGATCGATTGGCGCGGGTCAATTCCCGGGCCATGCGCTTGACAAATGTCACCGGACCTTCGGCCGCCGCCACGGGTTTGCTCGCGCTGGTGAAGTCCCCAAACAGGATGCCACCCACCAGCAACGAGCAGCCTCCGAACAGCGCTGCTCTCCTTACCGTGCCGCGATTGGTCATGTCTGACTTGCCCCTGATCAAGCTCGCGCTCCCGAACTGTCCACAATCTTCGCGCCTCTGGCGTGACATTCGCAATCAATATGGCTGATCTGTGCCCAACGGGGAAAAATCGGTGCCAAGCCTTGCTAAAACGTCTTGTGGAAGCGCATCATTGCCTCACTCCATCAAGTTGCTGCGAGAGAAGTATACCGGTGAGCCTTGCCCCTTTTAAGCCGCTTCGCGTTGACGTTCCGGGGCGCGATCGTTGGCCGACGCTGAACGGTTGCGGGCGTACAATTGCTTGGCATGCACTTCCTTCAATCCGAGCAGCCGGGCGTACTCGTGCGCACCCATCGCCGGAGCGCTCGGCGTGAGGCTGAGGAGAACGTCCTTATCGCTGTCTGGATGGATCAAAATGATCTCGTGGCGGGCCCCTGACAGCGTCGCACGGATGTGATGGGTCACACCGCAAAACTGAGCGGGTGATGCGGTCCAACTGCTGCGGCGGAACAGACCTTGGTCTTCGACGTCCACCGAATCTTCCGTCAACACAACCACGCGTTGGCCGCGGAGCCGCGCTAGACCCGCGCGCAGGGGAACGGCCAGCAACATCAAGCCAACGAGGATCCCGAACATCAGCAGCGCTGCCGAGCCCGGATGCGCGAACACCTTCGATAGCGTCTGCGGATTGTCCGCCACGCCGATGACGATCATGGCGGCAGGTGTTAGCAGGGCGACGATGGCGGTGGCAGAAAGCACCAACAGGGTTAGCGCAATCAGCCGTGCCGACGATTGGCGCAGTTCAACGGGCAGGTGTCCATCCTTGCCAGAGGTAATGACGCGGTCAATCGCGGCAATTCGCATGGACGCCTTCCAGATTGTGTTTCGGATTGGTGCCGTAATCGATAGACCGTTTACCTTTAGAAAGGGTTGCCGATCAGCAACCGTTGCGGGCGGAAAGAGAATCACTGTCAGGATCAGCCCAACTTGACACATAAAGATATCTTTATATGCTGGTGCCCATGGTTGACGTTTTTAGTCTCTCTTCCAGGGGCGATTTGATGGATACTGCCTCACTGGTGTTGCTGCTCAAGGCTGCGGCCGAGCCGACGCGCCTACGGATCCTGTTGCTGCTGTCGCAGCGCGAATACAGTGTGAAAGACCTGACCCGCGTCCTGGGCCAAAGCCAACCGCGTATCTCGCGGCATCTGAAGCTGTTGACCGAAGCCGGATTGATCGAACGGGTGCGCGAAGGCAGCTGGGCCTACTATCACCTCGCCGAAGGCACGGCGGCAGGCCGGTTGGCCCAGGTTCTCATCGAGCCGATTGACCCATCGATCGGCGTTGCGCGGCGCGATTGGGCTCGGGCCGAGGCGCTCAAACGGGAACGGGTCGAGGCGGCGCAGTCCTTTTTTCGTGCGCATGCTGCGCGGTGGGACAGCATTCGCGCGCTGCACCTTGCCGAAGAGCAGGTCGAGACGGCCATGCTGGACGCGCTCGGGCCTGGACCGTTCGATCTCCTGGTCGATATGGGCACTGGCACTGGCCGCATCTTGGATGTCTGCAAGGGGCGCTACAAGCGCGCCATCGGCATCGATGCCAGCCCGGCCATGCTGTCGTATGCGCGCGCCAGGCTTGATCGCTTGGGTTGGCCGGTAGCGCAATTGCGGCAAGGTGATATCTGCAACTTGAACCTCAACGATGGCGTGGCCAATGCTGTCGTGATGCATCAAGTGCTACATTTTCTTGCCGAACCGGCGCTGGCGATCAGCGAGGCGGCCCGGATTCTGGCCCCGGACGGACGGTTGCTGGTGGTTGATTTTGCGCCGCACAATCTTGAGATTTTGCGTGACGAATTCGCCCATGTCAGGCTTGGCGTCGCGGCGGACCAAATCGCCCAGTGGATGGCGGCAGCGGACTTGAAACTCGTGTCGGCCCTCGATCTCGAGCCGCCGAGCGATACGGATGGCAACAAGCTGACGGTTTCGATCTATGTCGGTGCGCCGAGCCCCCGTGAGCGTTTGATCTCGGCGGCACCGGCGCAGACAAACACGGTGGCAACGACAGGGGAGTTCGTTGGATGAGCGGTGTGAGCGTGGTCGAAGACAAGCGCAAGAGCCGTTGGTTGGGCTCCGCTGACTTCGCGGTGTCGTTCGAGTTCTTTCCACCCAAGTCCGAGCGTATGGAACAAGCCCTGTGGGAGGCCATTCGACGTCTGGAGCCGATGCGACCGGAGTTTGTCTCCGTCACATATGGTGCCGGTGGCTCGACACGGGAGCGCACGCACGCCACGGTCTCGCGCCTGGTTCGGGAGACACTGGTGGTGCCTGCGGCACACTTAACGTGTGTTGAGGCGACGCGCGAACAGGTCGATGATGTGGCGCGGGCCTATTGGCAGGCCGGTGTGCGCCACATCGTAGCCTTGCGTGGCGATCCGCCGGCCGGGCCGGGTACCAAGTATCAGCCGCATGCCGGCGGCTATGCCAATGCGGCGGAGCTGGTCGCCGGTCTTAAGCGGCTGGCCAACTTCGAGGTCTCAGTTGCGGCCTATCCGGAAATGCATCCTGATAGCCCGTCCGTGGAAGCCGACATCGACAATCTGAAGGCCAAGATCGACGCCGGCGCCAACCGGGCGATCACGCAGTTCTTTTTCGACAACGCGGACTTTCTCAAATACCTCGAGAAGGTACGCGCCAAGGGGATCGATGTGCCGATCGTTCCGGGTATTGTACCGATCCATAATTTCCAGCAGATCGCCGGCTTTGCCGAGCGGACCGGTGCGTCCGTGCCGGCCTGGCTAGCGCGCCGCTTCGAGGGGCTGGAGCAAGATCCGGCCACCGCATCGCTGGTGGCGGCAGCCGTTGCCGCCGAACAGGTCATGGAGCTGGTCGACCAAGGCATTCGCCACTTCCATTTTTACACTCTCAATCGCGCTGATCTGGTTTATGCCATCTGTCATCTGCTCGGGATGCGCCCCCGCGCCGAGAGCGCGGCAACTGATCGTGCTGCAGCAACAACCGCGCCTTTGAAAGTGAGCGCCTGATGACCCGAGAGCATAGGATTGCCGCGCTTCAGGCGGCGGCCCGAGAGCGCATCTTGGTGATGGATGGTGCGATGGGCACAGAGATTCAGCGCCGCGGCCTGAGCGACGCCGATTTTCGTGGTGAACGGTTCCAAGCTTGGCAGCAGGATTTGAAGGGCAACAACGATCTATTGGTGTTGAGCCAACCCGACGTCATCAGTGAGATCCACCGCAGCTATCTGGAGGTCGGCGCCGATATCCTGGAGACCAACACGTTCAATGCGCAGGCCATCTCGATGGCCGACTATGGCATGGAGGAGTTGGTACCGGAGATCAATTTCGCGGCGGCGCGCCTGGCGCGGGAGGTGGCTGACGCCTACAGCGATCGTACGCCCGAGCAGCCACGCCTGGTGGCCGGCGCATTGGGTCCGACGAACCGCACCGCATCCATCTCGCCGGACGTCAACAACCCCGGCTTTCGCAATATCTCGTTCGACGAACTCAAGACCGCCTACGACGAGCAAGCCCGTGCGTTGATCGAAGGTGGTGTCGACATGATCCTGATCGAGACCGTGTTCGACACGCTCAACGCCAAGGCGGCCGGCGTGGCGGTGATGGAGCTGTTCGACGAAATGGGCGTCGCGTTGCCTGTGATGATTTCCGGCACCATCACCGACCTGTCGGGTCGCACGCTGTCGGGGCAGACCGCCGAAGCGTTTTGGTATTCGATGCGTCATCTGGAGCCGTTTGCCGTCGGGCTGAACTGCGCGTTGGGAGCAAGCGCTATGCGGCCTTACATCGCCGAGATCGCGGCGGTCGCGGACACGCTGGTGCTGGCCTACCCCAATGCCGGGCTACCCAATGCGATGGGTGAATACGATGAGACACCCGACGATATGAGCGGCCAAATGGAACCGTGGGCTGCGGACGGGTTGGTCAATATCGTCGGCGGGTGCTGCGGCTCGACGCCGGAGCACATTGCGGCGATCCGGGCGCGTTTGCTGCAACATCGCCCGCGCAAGCCCGTCGAGCTGCCGGTCAAGATGCGTCTCTCCGGGCTTGAGCCCTTTGTTCACGGATGATTGCGACTTGGTCCGGCTCATCGAAAGACGCCGGTTCCAAACAAATAGAGTTGGCCCCGCTTGGTTCTTGCTACGATAGGACCTGCGACTCAGGCGGTGGCATTGATGGAGAATGATTGTGACCGCTGATCGTGTGTCCGAAACCAATTCCGCTGCAGCCACGTTCATCAACATTGGCGAACGTACCAATGTCACCGGCTCGGCGAAATTCCGCAAGCTGATCGAAGCTGGCGACCATCAGGCCGCGCTCGCCGTGGCGCGCAGCCAGGTCGAGAACGGCGCACAGATTATCGACGTCAACATGGACGAGGGCCTGCTGGATTCCGAGCAGGAGATGACCACGTTTCTGAATATGATCGCCTCCGAGCCCGACATCGCGCGCGTGCCGGTCATGATCGACTCCTCGAAATGGAGCGTGATCGAGGCGGGCCTCAAGTGCGTGCAGGGCAAGGCGATCGTCAACTCGATCAGTCTCAAGGAGGGCGAGGCGCCGTTTCTGGAGCAGGCGCGCAAGGTCAAACGCTATGGCGCCGCGGTCGTCGTAATGGCCTTCGACGAGGAGGGGCAAGCCGATACCGTCGACCGCAAATTCGAGATCTGCTCGCGCGCCTATCATTTGCTGACGGATAAGCTCAATTTTCCGCCGGAAGATATCATCTTCGATCCCAACTGCTTTGCGGTCGCCACCGGCATCGCCGAGCACAACGCCTACGGTGTCGCCTTCATCGAAGCGACGCGACGGATCAAGCAGCACCTTCCTCATGCGCACGTATCTGGCGGCATCTCCAACCTGTCCTTTGCGTTTCGCGGCAATGAGCCGGTGCGCCAGGCGATGCATGCGGTATTCCTTTATCATGCGATCAAAGCCGGCCTCGACATGGCGATTGTCAATGCCGGCGCTCTGCCGGTCTACGACGATATCGATCCTGAGCTGCGCGAGCTGGCGGAGGACGTGATCCTCAATCGTCGCGACGATGCCACCGACCGCCTGCTTGACATCGCCGGCCGTTTCAAGGGCGTGAAATCGCAGCCCAAAGAGCAACAGTTGGCCTGGCGGAAGGGCACCGTGGACGAGCGGCTGACCCACGCAATGGTGCACGGCATCACCGAGTTTATCGAGGCCGATACGGAACAGGCCAGGCAAGCCGCAAACAAGCCGTTGGAGGTGATCGAAGGACCGCTGATGGCCGGGATGAACGTGGTCGGCGACTTATTCGGCGCTGGAAAGATGTTCTTGCCGCAGGTGGTCAAATCGGCGCGGGTCATGAAGCAGGCCGTCGCCTACCTGCAGCCCTACCTCGAAGCGGAGAAACAGGCCTCCGGCCTCGATCATCAGCCGGCAGCCGGCAAGGTGGTGATGGCAACGGTCAAAGGCGACGTGCACGATATCGGCAAAAACATCGTGGGCGTTGTTTTACAGTGCAACAATTATGAGGTGATTGATCTTGGCGTGATGGTGCCAGCCGCTCGTATCCTCGAGACGGCCAGGAAGGAAGGCGCGGACATCATCGGACTGTCCGGGCTGATCACGCCGTCGCTGGACGAGATGTGCCATGTCGCCAGCGAGATGGAACGCGAGGGCTTCGATTGTCCGCTGCTGATCGGCGGGGCCACCACCAGTCGCGTACATACCGCGGTCAAAATCGCTCCGAATTACCACCGTTCCCAAGCCATCTATGTCACGGACGCGAGCCGAGCTGTCGGCGTCGTCTCCAGCCTGTTGTCCGAAACAGAGCGCGTCTCCTACGTCGACACGGTGCAGGCGGAATACGCCAAGGTGCGCGACAACTATCTCAGGGTCGATGCCAAGAAGAGCCGGATTTCCATCGTCGATGCCCGCGCCAACCGCTTTAAGATTGACTGGGCGGCCTATAACCCGCCGCGGCCGACGTTCACCGGCACCAGGGTGTTTGACGACTACGATGTGGCTAGCTTGGTACCCTATATCGATTGGACGCCATTCTTTTCGACCTGGGAGCTGCGGGGGCGCCATCCGGCGATCCTCGACGACAAGATCGTTGGCGAAGAGGCGCGCAAGCTGTTTGCCGACGCGCAACAGATGTTGGCGCGGATGTGCAACGAGCGTTGGCTCACCGCCCGCGCCGTCATCGGGCTGTGGCCGGCCAATGCCGTTGGGGATGATATCGAGCTTTATGCTGACGACGCGCGCACGCAGCGGTTGGCGGTATTGCACACGCTGCGTCAGCAGATGGCGCGGGACAGCGCGCGCAATGATCGTGCGCATGCGGCGCTTGCTGATTTCGTCGCGCCGAAGTCAACCGGTTGCCCTGATTATATCGGTGGATTTGCGCTAACGGCGGGTATCGGCGAAGACGAGGCGCTGAAGCGGTACATCGCCGATACGGACGATTACGGACAAATCATGCTCAAGGCCTTGGCCGACCGTCTGGCGGAGGCGTTCGCCGAAGCGATGCATGCCCGGCTCCGCCGCGAGTACTGGGCCTATGCTAAAGATGAAGAGCTATCCTACGAGGCGCTTATCGCCGAGCAGTACCGTGGCATTCGACCGGCGCCGGGCTATCCCGCGCAGCCCGATCACACGGAGAAGGCCACATTGTTCACACTGCTGGATGCTGAACGTCGCACGGGCATCCGGCTGACGGAGAGCTTTGCGATGTGGCCGGCCTCCTCGGTATCGGGCCTGTATTTTGCCCACCCCGACAGCCACTACTTCGGGGTCGGAAAAGTCGAGCAAGACCAAGTTGAAGATTACGCGGCGCGCAAGGGGTGGGACGTGGCGGACGCCGAGCGTTGGCTGGCGCCGGTGCTCAACTACCGGCCAACCAACCGATTGGTGGCGGCGGAGTAATCGGGCTCGAAGTTCGCTCAAATGGATGCGCCCAGATTAGGTGCGCCCAGACTAGGTGCGCCCAGACTAGGTGCGCCCAGACTAGGTGCGCCCAGACTAGGTGCGCTCAGACTAGGTGCGCGCCCAGACGCGGACACCTCCGGCTTTGCTTGCCCGCCTTGGCCCTGCCGACCGACTCCCGAACCCGGCCCCGATAACGTCGTGCTGGTTGGTGGCTGGGTGGGGGAGCTGGTTGGGTCCAGCTCCCCTCGAAGCGCTTTAGGGATCGCGTGCCGGCGAACAGCCATTCCTCACCGACGCTTCGGCATCGCCTCAGGCGGCGCAAGCGACCGAACAACCCTCACCCCGCAGCAATCGACATCAGCGCGGGTTCCAAATTTGGCGTGGGTTGAACGCTAGTTGCTCGGTCTGGTGTGGTGTTGCTAGAAAAAGCTCAGTTGTGCATCAAACGATCATTCAAAGCAGGCCCAGGACGACGGCGACGATGAGCCCAAAGGATAGTAATGCCAGCAGCACATTCAATCTCTGTGTGACTTGCATTGCAGCCTCCATTGCCGGGACCACCGGCTTTCGGTCGCGTGGCTAGTCATCAGGACCACTATTGGACAGCGACTAACGCGGCGAGAATATGGAAGCAAATTCTCTGAACGCAAGAGGTAAAATGTTGTGCAGCGCAATATCGCCATGGTTTGGGAACGTCGACCTAAGGTCAGTGCGGCATCAATACATGCACGCCTGCAACCCCAGTGTCATATTTGATAAAATTGTATTGTTCTCTATGGGTTATGAGACGTAACTCCGAAGTAGTGTTAGGTATAGTTTTGCAGTCGCACGATAAAGTGTGAAGTTTTTTGCTCGGTTCCGGGCCGCAGCGGAAATGTCCTGCCACCGGTATGGAGCGAGCATCACCCCGTTGCCAACATGCCAACGTTGACGATTGCGGTAGGGCCAGTTAGAGCCGCTGAGGTGGCTGGGTTGACCGTCGGGCGCCCCCCGCGGTACGGCCTTTGCCGGCAGGCGGTCGGGAGCAGGCCAGTCAGAGGTTTTGGTATCAAAGGTTTTGGTACAAGTCCCGCGCGTTGAGGAGGACGTTGATGCCCATCTCAAGCCATGTGGCCGACGGCCGGCTGCAATCGGTCGATCCGATCTGGACGGCATTGCGCGCCGAAGCGGAGGCAGCGATCCTGAGCGAGCCCGCATTGGGCGGCTTCGTCTTCGCCACCGTGCTCAGCCACGATCGCCTCGAGCGGGCCGTCGCGCACCGCCTGGCCCAACACTTGAGCCACGCCGACGTCGACCCGCATCTGGTCAATCAGACGTTCGAGCAGGTGCTTGACGACGCGCCGGAGCTTGGAGCTGCGTTTCGGGCGGACTTGGCCGCCGTGCGCGACCGCGATCCGGCGTGCACGCGTTTTTTGGAGCCGTTGCTCTATTTCAAGGGCTTCCACGCGCTGGTCACCTACCGGTTTGCGCACGTGCTTTACAAGGCGGGTCGCAAGGATTTCGCACTTTATTTGCAGAGTCAGTCATCGCGGATCTTTGGCGTTGACATCCACCCCTCAGCCACGGTCGGCATCGGTATCATGTTCGATCATGGTAGCGGTATCGTCGTCGGCGAGACGGCGACGATCGGTGACAACTGCTCGATGCTGCATGGGGTTACCTTGGGTGGAACCGGTAAGGAGGGCGGCGACCGCCATCCCAAGATCGGCGATTGCGTGTTGATCGGTGCCGGCGCCAAAGTCTTGGGGAACATTGAGATTGGACGCTGCTGTCGGATCGCGGCGGGCAGCGTCGTCCTCAGCGACGTTCCAGCCAATACGACGGTTGCCGGCGTTCCAGCCAGGCGGATCGGGCCGGCCGGTTGCCCGGAACCGGCGCGGACGATGGATCAGAGCTTAGCGATCAGCATTGGCGGATGAGATTGTTGCAGTGCCGCATTGAGAGTACTCGATCACGTGCCTTAAAGTGGAGATCAACTTTCTGCCTTTCATCGGGATCGTTCCCGTTCCGATGAAAGGCTTGGTGCTTTCGGGTGACGGCTGGTGGTTGCGCTCGACCGATGTCGGCATGGGATTAGTTTGAATCGAGGGTGATATCGCATGAAAGAGGACTTACCGCGCCTGCAGGAATATCTGCGGCGACGCTTTAACACGCAGGCCTTGAAGGTGATCATGCCGCCGCAAAAAAAGGATATGGCGGAAGTCTTCATCCGCGACGAGCAGATCGCCACGCTAACCCGCGACGATGAAGACGGTGAGGTATGCTATTATTTGCAGATGGCCATTCTTGATATCGACCTTGAGGACGTTTGAGGTCCGCCGATGCCTGTTTACTCGCTCGACGGCGTGAACGTTCGCGGGCCCGGTGCCAACCGCTGTTGGGTGGCGCCGACCGCGGTGGTCATCGGTGATGTGGAAATTGGCGAGGATGCCAGCCTTTGGTTCGGCACCGTGGCGCGGGGCGATCTCGACGTCATCCGCATCGGCCGCGGCACCAACATTCAAGATGGCGCCGTGTTGCACACCGACCCCGGCCTGCCGCTGACCATCGGCGACAATTGCTCGATCGGCCACCTAGCTATGGTCCACGGCTGCACAATCGGCGGCGGCAGCTTGGTGGGCATCGGCGCGGTGGTGTTGAACCGGGCGGTGATCGGGGAACAATGTTTGATCGGTGCTGGCGCACTGATCCCGGAGGGAAAGACTTTCCCGCCGCGCTCCTTGATCCTCGGCTCACCCGGCAAGATCGCCCGCCAACTCAACGATGAAGACGTGGCCGGCATTCAGCAGACGGCCAAAAATTACCAACAACGCTGGAAACGCTACGTTGCCGGTCTCAAGCCCCAGCTGACCATCGACGCAGCCGGCCCAACGCCACCCCAGTGACGCTGCGGCAAGCCGATTGTTCGAGCCATCCGCCCCTGGCGATCGGTCGTGGCGTGAAGTGCGAGCGCAACTGAAGCGTTTTGGTGTCAGCTGGAACTGGCCCGCTCTCTCCCGGGCCAATCAATGGCGCGCTGTTGTGGGTGGCCAGGTGGGGAGCGGGCCAGCAAAGACGATCGCTCTTAAAGTGGTGAGCAGCTTTCTGCTTTTCATCGTGATCGTTCCGATTCCGATGAAAAGCAGGTTGGTCTAGCGCGTGGGCGTCGTCAGGTGGGCCAACAGCGCCGGCCCCGTCACTGGCGATGAATCAGGGCTGACTGGTCAGCATGGTACTACGCTTGTTGGCGCCAGGATCCAGCGAGCGCCATTGCTGTGGGTCGACATAGGACTGCCGCATAATGAAGTGGTAGCCGGTCTCGTGCCACCGCAAGACCTCGGCAACCTTATTGTCAAGAATGAAGTCCCCTTGCGACGTCCGAACGGTCAGAACCGCGTGGCCGTCGCCGAGTTCATCGCGAACCACCGTCAGCAACAGTGCGCTGGCCGGCCAGCCCCGCTCGATCAGCATCTTGCGCTTGAGCAGCGCGTAATCCTCGCAATCGCCTTTGGTGTTCGGCATCGTCCAATATTCTTCCTGGCCGTACAGCTGTGCGTCGGTAACCGGCTCAATCGCCCCGTTGACCAACCGGTTGATCGCGTCAAGCTCGCTCAGCCGCAAAGGGGTGGCCCGGGGCCGGCTCAGCTTGCGCGTCCCCGCTTGGCAATGGCTCGGGTCGCGTAGGCAAAATCGTACGTAGCCGAAGGGAGGTGGCGTCGTGCCAAAGCTGCGCATAAAGGCTGATGGAATGTCAGCGCTATAACGCGACGCATCGGCGATGGCCGTAGCAATCGGCCAGCCGCCCGCAAGACATGAGATGACCAATAAAACTCGCAGCATACGCAACTCCAACTCTAACTCTAACTTGGATGAGGGGTGGTGGCGATGATCGTGCAAAACATGTTTACGCCTAGCCATTTGCAGTTATCCGAAATAGCGGCGTATGGCCTCGGCGTTTTGAAGGTCGAGAAACTCGATGCCGATTCCTTCGTTATGGTGACGTACAACGCGACCCCGCAACTTGCCGAGTTGGACATTGGTGCCCAACGGCGGTCGCGCATCGGTCGAGACGGAGGCGCCCGACATCGATAAATCCAGGACGCTGGCCTCGACCACGATGTGTTCGTCGAGTTTGAGCGTGGTCTTATTGTTGGCCAGGGCGAAGCGTTCGTGACGGCGAGCCTGCTCGTTTCGCGCCGTCGCGCCACGGTTAATTAGCTGGGAGATTTGGCTGGCAAGTTTCTCACGCTTGTATTCGGTGACGCACAGCTCAATGGCAAAACCGCCTTGGAAACTCCGCACGACGATGCCTTCGATGCCACCGATGTAATCGAAGTAGGCGATGATGCGCTCGCCGGTTTCAACCGACTGGTCGGAATGGATCTCCGCACCGCAGACCGACACGTTGACCAGCTTGCACACATATTCTTGCTTGTTGGTGAGCATGAAGCGGCCCAGCAACGCCAAAGGAAAACGTTGGTTGCGCCGGCGTTCGAGGCGATCTTGGACCGGGGCGCCGCGCGTAGGATTCAGCGTCGAGAATTCCATTGAATGCCTGGCCGTTTTCCGCACGTTAACGCAATCCGGGGAGCACAAATGCTCACGCCGATGGGTGTCATTCACCGTCGCCGGTTGGCTTTAAATATGCGGGGCAGGTTTTAATGATTCGCTAAACTCGCGGCTGATTTTGAGACACGGCTGTAAGCATCGATGGTGCTTTGCATCCAGTTCTATCCAGCGTTTCGTTGATGGTGCAACTGTCTCTGAGCCACGGCCGAATGAGGTACGCACAAGGCCTGTTGTCATGGCGTTGGCGGCCGCAGTGATGACGGTTGTGGGCGATGCATGCGCGCACTGATAGCGCGATCCATCCGTAATGGGATCGACGTGGTTGGCAAAAACTGCCGCGTTCATGCAAACTATTGGCGGCCGCCGATCAACACTTTGAACGTCCGGCGATTGTCGCGAAGGGTGCGGCTGAGGGGAGCCGATTGGATCAGTGGTGGCGGTTCATTCTGCGCGATTGCGCTGATGTCTTGCCGCCCGTCGGGATGGATGATCCGCCTACGCAGTAAGCGTAGGCTTTGGATTGGCTCCGTTGTTAACCACTGGGGTGCTTCGGCGATGGAGATGGCCCCGAGGAAGCGGTCGATCACGCCACGCGTATGGATCAAGGGAAGGATGATCGCCTCCATTACTGTGCATTGACCTGCGATCGGCGCGGCTTCGATCTCTAGCACGGCCGCCCCGCCACCTTCAGCGATGGTTTCCAGTGCCACTGCCACGTCCCGGTGTTCCTGTGTCGGCCACAGGTCCAAGAAACTGAAGCCTCTCAGTTCCATGCCAAAGTGCTCGACCAATCGGGAGCCCGCGAGGCGGAACCGATAGTGTTCCGGCCCCAACTCTTCCAAAATCATGGTTTCGCCCAAGATACCGGCAATTCGCGAGGGCTCGATGTCAAACCGCATAGGCGCTACGCGGTCGAGACGCACATCGTTCCAATATGAATAAAGGATCTGGGTCGTTATATTTTTCATCAATATCTCTTCAATGCTGGGCCGAATGGAGCGCTACAGATTGTCGCTTGGTGCATTTGCGGTATTGACCTGAATGGCGGCGACGCCGTTCAGGCCCATCCCCTTGAGCAGCATTCGTGCCAACTGCGCGCTTTCGCCGGCCATCAGCGTTCAGCACTGTGCTAACGGTGATGAGATCGTTAACGCGGGATCGGGTGAATTAGGGTGAGCCATGAGCACTGAAGGCAGAGAGCCGATCTTCAACGCCCCCGGCATTGTGATCGCTCTCATTGCAGCTTTTGCTGCGATCCACTCTGGTCGGCAGTTGCTCGATCAGATCGACAATTACTATCTCGTGCTCAGCCTCGCCTTCATACCGGCCCGTTACGGTGTGTTCGGCAATGAGCTACCAGGAGCGCCCTGGGCCGACGTCACCTCGTTCGTGACCCATGCCTTTTTGCACGGTGACGTGTTCCATTTGCTGGTGAATTCGGCCTGGCTGCTGGCCGTTGGCACCCCGGTGGCGCGCCGCATGAGTGGGGTCAGCTTCTTGCTGTTTTTTGCCGTTTGCGCGATCGGCGGCGCGGCGTTCTTTTGGTTGTTCAACGTTGGCTTGAGTGTGCCGATGGTCGGCGCATCCGGCGCGATTTCCGGTCTGATGGCGGCGATGTTTCGACTGATTTATGCGGTGCAAGACCCCTACCATCTCCAACCTTTACGAGAAAATTCGAGCCGCATACCGCGCTTGTCATTGGCGGCAACCGCGCGCAGCACATCGGCGCTGATTGCGATCGGAGTTTGGATCGCGCTAAACCTCATCTTTGGCTTTGGCGTTGGCGGCTTCAGCTCAGGTGTCGGAATCGCCTGGGAGGCCCATATCGGCGGCTTTGTCAGCGGCCTTTTATTGTTCGGCATGTTCGACCGCGGGCCTGCCGTCGATCGTCCAATTTGATCCCTCTGAACCCAGGGACAGGCCCAGCCCAATCAGCGGCCAGATCCGCAGCCCGGGCACCAGGCGCATTACAAAGCCGATCTGCGCCACGTCAATGCATCGTCGACGCATCGGTGCTCGAACACGATGGATTGAGCTGGAATGGCTTGAGGAGACACCGTTGGTGCGTGCGCGGGAAGCGCGCCTCGGCGACTGAGGTTTTGGCCGCCGCGGGTTTTCCGTTTCAGCGTGTGCTGGAACCAGTTCGCTTCCCAACCCGGCCACCCGATGGCCCGCTTGTGCGGGCGGCCGGGCGGAGCAGCGGGCCGGCAAGGCTAGAGCAACCTGCCTTTAATCGGAATCGGAAACGATCCCGATTTAAGGCGCGATGATCTAACTCGGCTTCGGCGGATATGATCGCGTTGGCGCGATATGGGACGGGAGGCGGCGATGAACGTGGCGGCGATCCTTAAGGTCAAAGGCGACCGCGTGCTGACGGCGTCACCACACGCCAAAGTGGTGGACATTGTCCGGCAACTCGCCGATCAAGCGGTCGGCTCGCTTGTCGTCACCGGCACGACAGGTCGGATCGAGGGCATCGTCTCCGAACGTGACATCATCAAAGCTGTGGCTGCCCGCGGCGCGGGCTGTCTGGCGGAACCCGTGGCGAATGTGATGACCCGCGATGTGACATGCTGTGAGCTCGAGGACACCGTCGATGAGTTGATGGCCCAAATGAGCTTGGGTCATTTTCGCCATTTGCCGGTTGTCGAGGACGGAAAGCTGGTCGGTATCGTATCCATCGGCGACGTCGTCAAGCATCACATCGCCGAGGTCGAGATGGAAGCGGGTGCGCTAAGCGGCTATATCTCGGCCGACTGACCCGCGGTCGATCGACGGCTAGAGCAACCCGTCTTCAATCGGAATCGGAACGATCCCGATTAAAGGCGCAAAGATGATCTAATCGATGGCCGAGCGCGGCGGCACGACCGAGCCGCCGTCCGCGTCACCCGCCTGCCGGCGACATGGCCATCAATTGGCCCTCGCAGAGATCGGACCTGACCCTGAGCTGTTGGAGCAGATCCTCCATCTCGCGTTCCGCGGCGGTCGTGCCGAGGGCGACGAGTTCGTCGGTTCGGTGAAAATCGAACGGACCAATACCGCTCAAGCGCGGGTTGATCACCGCATCTGGCGGGTCACCGGCCAGACGCGAGCGAGCAATCCGATCCTGCACGATATTGAGCGCGTCAATCACAACCTTGGAAATGCCCGGCGTGTCGTCGCTTTCACCACTGCCGAACACCTGCCGATGCAACAAGCGGCGGGCGGCGTGACCATTCCGACCCTTGAGCTTTGGATCTGGCTTTGGCTCGACCGGCTCTTCGTCGTCGAGGGCGGCAATGTTCGGCAATACTGTGCCGCGGGCACACATATCGGCGTTCAAATTAACCGCAATGACATACCGTGCCCCCATCGCACGGCAAACGCTCACCGGAATCGGATTGACAAGCGCGCCGTCGAACAACCAGCGGCCGTTGACGCGGATTGGCCGAAAGATACCGGGCAAGGCATAGGACGCACGCATCGCGTCGACGAGATGGCCACGCGATAGCCAGACCTCGTGGCCCGACCCGATTTCGGTGGCGATGGCTGCGAACGGCTTGTCCAGTTGCTCAATGCACAAATCGCCAAAGCTGCGATCAAGCAGGTTGCATAGCCGCTGGCCGGAAATCAGCCCGGTGCCAGCGAGGTTGAAATCGAGAAAGCCAAGCACCTTGCGGCGCGTGAGGCTGCGCGCAAAATCCTCAAGCAGGTGGAGCTGACCAGCGACGTAGCAGCCGCCCACCACCGCGCCAATTGAGGTGCCGGCGACGATGTCCGGCTCGATCCCCGCTTTGCGCAGCGCGTTGATCACACCGATGTGCGCCCACCCGCGCGCCGCGCCACCTCCGAGTGCCAGACCAATGCAATTTCCGCCGGTTCTGCGTTCCATTGTCGCTCCAGCCAGCCACACGCACACGGCACACGCCGACCGCGCCACGCCCGAATCAGCACACGCGTGTTTACATATAAACTAAACTTGGATCGATTAAGGTCTTGCTACCAGTTTTCAAAAGCAACATGAACTCGCCATCGTGGCCGTTCAGTCACTCAAGGGTGGTGTGCCGCGCAACCCCATTTAGGGGCTGGTGATCAACCGTGCCGGTTGGTGATCCGGCTTCTCAAGCTCGATGGAGCGGTAAAAACACGAGCGCGCGCCGGTGTGGCACGCGACGCCGTCGCCCTCGATCGCGACCCGCAATAACACGACGTCCTGATCGCAGTCGGTTCGAGCCTCGATGACACGCAGACGGTTACCGCTTTGTTCACCCTTCTGCCAAAGCCGTCGACGCGAACGGCTCCAAAAGTGCGCGTAGCCAGTCGTCAGGGTTAACGCCAACGCGTCCTCATTCATCCATGCAAACATCAGCACCTGGTCGGTGTCGGCATCGCTAACGATCGCGGGAAGCAGACCGTCTCGGTCAAACAGCGGTGAAAACGCCTCACCGGTTTCGATCTCAGCCGAGTTCCCTCGTGCCGCGAACAGGTGACCGCCCATTGTCATCAGCACTCTCCACGGCTCACGTTTGCGCCATTCTTGGTCGCGGCGACGGCGCTCGATCGTCTGCCTGCGGCGGGAACGGCGCTGGCATCCGCTGCTGGCATCCGCTTCTGGCATCCGCTTCTGGCAGGCGCTCCGCTATCGCCCGGCAGCGCCGCCAAATCAAACGGGCGGCATGTCACCATCACGTCCCGAGGCCGCGCTTCGCCGGGCCGCTTGAACCGACATCACAACCGGCCGCAACTTTAAGAGCGATCCTGTTTGTCCCGTAAATGGGAACCGGCTTCGCGGTTCCCATCTAAGGCACGCTGATCTAACCGTGCGCCAGCCGCATGAACCGGTCGCGCAGCGCATCATTGCTGGCAAACTCGCCGAGAAACCGGGTGGTGGCCGCCGACAGCCCGGGTTGTCGAATGCCGCGGGCGGCGATGCACTGATGCTCCGCCGTAATCAGCACCGCGACGCCCCGGGGCGCCAATCCGGCATCCAGGGCGTCGGCGATCTGCGCCGTCAGCGCCTCCTGCGTCTGCAAGCGTCTGGCCAGCACATCGACGACCCGGGCTAGGCGCGACAAACCAGCGACCCGTCCATCCGGCAGATAGGCGATCGACGCGCGGCCGATGAAAGGCGAAATATGATGTTCGCAGTGGCTTAACACCTCGATGTTCTTAAGCAGGACGATGTCGTCGTATCCAGAGATGTCGCTCATCGTCTGGTCCTGCAACAAGGCGACAGGGTCTTGCGCGTAGCCCCCGAACAGCTCCTTATAGGCGTCCACCACCCGTCCGGGCGTTGCTTGCAGGCCGTCGCGGTCGGGGTTATCCCCGGCCCAGGCCAACAAGGTGCGGACGGCAGCCTCCGCCTCACCCCGGGTGGGGCGCTGTCTGAACCGTCCAGCGGGCGGCGCAAGATCGGAAATCGGTAAATTTTTCAAGGCAGTTTCACTCCACTTCACGTTATGCGCCGACCTCGATGATCTGTGCTGGGAAGCGCCCGTTGTGAATCCTGGCGCAAGGACGTTCGCAAGTGGTCCTTTGACACTATATACGCTAGCGTGTCGCCAACCCAAGGCATGCCGTTTGGGACTGATCGCTGACATGACCCTGGCGACTGGCAGCATATGAAGGCTTACGATGACGGCGCTGAGTGAGATCTATAACAACCGCATTATCGAGCTTGCCGCTCACATCCCGCACGGCGAGCGGCTGGCACACCCTGATGGGTCGGCGACCGCCCACTCGAAATTGTGTGGATCCACGATCACGGTAGATATCAAGCTCGAAGATGGCAAGGTCAGCGACTTTGGGCAAACCGTGAAGGCGTGCTTGCTCGGCCAAGCATCGGCTTCGGTGCTGGGGCGTGAGATCATCGGCTCGACGCCGGATGAGCTGTATGGCATCGCCGCGCGCATGCGTGCCATGCTGAAGCAGGGCGGCGCGCCACCCGATGGTCGGTGGGCGGATCTGGCCGTCCTGCAACCGGTGAAGGACTTCAAAGCGCGGCACGCCTCGACGTTGTTGGTCTTCGAGGCGGTTGAGAAGGCGCTGGACGCGATCGCCACCGTTGAAACCGATGCCGACGCGGAACCGGCCGGAGCCTGAAGCGGTGGACGGTTGCCGATCCGGCGCCGGGGAGCGACCCGTGATTTGGCGGCGTGCTGAGTGTTGGTCAAATCATCGCAGTCGCTCAACCTGCACCGCAGGGTGGAGAGAAGACCGTAATCGCAATCTATGGTATGAAGCGTTGACGGACATCTGCCGATGCGATGGCTGATAAGGCGGGATGGTGATTCTGCGAAGCCTCCTTGTGCGACAAACTCCGTTCGCGTCGGAGCAGTGGGTGTGATGGCGATGCGCAATCTGAGCAGACTTGCGGCGTTGTCACTTAAGCTGCCGATCCATCTCTATCGTTTTACCTTGAAGCCGTTTTTTGGCTGGCAATGTCGACATTTACCGACGTGTTCAGACTATGCCTTGCAGGCGATTGATCGCAACGGCGCCTGGCGCGGCAGCTGGCTGATTGTCTCACGACTGGCCCGCTGCCAGCCTTGGGGCACATCCGGGTATGACCCAGTCCCCGACCTGCGATCCGAGCGCTTCGTTCTGGCGCCGTGGCGATACGGCCGTTGGCCTGGGCTGTATTGCCCGTCTGCCGGTGATCCGGCCGAGCGGGAGTCGGGCGCGGCGCGCTCGTCACCGGACCCGAATGAACGCACTTAAGGTGATCGCGGATCTCTGCAAATGGTCGAGCGCTGTCGGTGACCGCGTCCGTCGCTAGATCATCGCGCCTTAAATCGGAACCGCAACGCCGATTCCAATTGCGCCGGTTCCGATTTAAGGCAGGTTGCTCTAACGCGCGTTGAGACGGCTCAATCGGGCCGTGGCTTCGGCCGCGCCCAGCATGCGCGCCCTCTCATACCACTTCCGCGCCAGTTTCGGGTCTGGAGCGAGGCCAGCAGTGGGGAGTTTGGCGAGTTCGATCGGATCAAACGTCGCGCCGAGCCTGAGCGCGCCGCGGGCCAACCCGACGGTGGCGGCGCGCCGGTAGAACGGGCGAGCGGCCGCCAAATTGCCATGGCGCAGGAAATCATCTCCACGCCGGATCAGGCGCTCGGCCAGCGCACGCTGCTGTTCGCTCAGGACCGGCGCCAGGGGGCGTGCGGGCGTGGCCGCAGGCGCGAAGGTCTCGGCAAAGCGTCCACCCGCGGCCGCCGGCCCGGCTGGTTGGGCTGCAGTCGTGTTCGCCCCGGCCGGGGCGGGCGCGGCCACCTCGCGTTCGTCGGGCGCGGATCTGTCCTGGCTTTGATCCGCGTTGGCATCTGGCTTCGCCGGCGCAGGAGTTGTGTTGGTTTGGCTGGCCGCCGACGCTGCGGCCGGCGCGCCAATCGACCCTGGGCTCACCGACTTCAACAGCCAAGCAGGGGCGATGATCAGCGTCACCTTGCGTTCCGCCAACACGCCGCGATCGACGTGCACCAGAGCTAGGTCGAGTTCGGCCCGACCAGAGCCCTCGATTGCCGCAATCAGTTTTAGGTTGCTCAAGGACTTGAGGGGTACCGCCCATGCTCCAGGCGTGATGGCGTGGCCTTCCGACAGTTGTACTGAGGCGGGCAGGCCACGGATCCGCAGGAACGTTCGGTCCAGGACGTCCCCAGCCGGCCCGACCCTGATCGAGATCGGCGTCACCACGTCAGGCTCGGCGAAGATCACGGCGGAGGCCTCGACGCTCGGCGCGCTGTTTTCGGTCGCTGCCTGACTTCGGCTCGGCCCGGCGTTCGTCGACAACCCGACAAGCGCCAGCATGCCGACAGCAAGCGCCCGCATCACCAGTGTGCCGACATTGTCCATCACCTCCTCCACGCGCGCCACTTCATCGTGTCATGATCACATCACTGTCGATTGGCTCGCTTCTTAGTCCATTCTAGGAACTGTTGAAATAACCGTTCTTGCACGGCCGGGTTGTTGGGGGCTGCGCGCACCGCTTGCTCGCGGGCAAGGGTTGGATCAATGCGGATCGCCTCCGGCCGTTTGGCCGCTTCAAGCCGCAGTCGTTGCTCGACGGGTCGGTAGCGGGTCCAGCCGGGTACGCTCGCGGCCAGGTTAACGACCTTCCATTGCCGCCGATATCCGGGCCGCTTGAACTCTTCGAACCGCTCAAATAAAAGGTCGATGAACCTGGAGACCCTGCGAAATCGATCCGATGAACTCGGCCAATTGTAGACGGCAAGAACCGTTGGAACGGCCACCGTGTCTACGCTCTCGTCAGGCTTGATGAAGGTCGGATAATCCTCCGACGTTAAGGTTGATGGGACATAAAAATCCGTAAACTTTTCAATCGGCACGCTGAGAAACTTGAAGTTAGACTTGTCGTTGTTGAAACGGTTGAACAGTCCGACAGGTTTTCCTCCGTTGTTAACCAGGGCAGAGATTTCCCCGGTCTTCATTTTCTCGATCGCCACCCGATTGTTGATGAAGACCGGTTGGACCTTGACGCCCAATCGGCTGAAGATGATCGGTCCTGAGGTGGATGATCCGGCGCCCCGATTGTGGAAGTTAACTTTTTTGTCGGCCAGATCCTCGATCGAGTTGATTTCCGGGCGCGCGAGAATATGAACCTCGGAAACGTAGAGGCTGGTGATGTAGTGAATGCGCTTCTCGATATTCGGTATCGGCTCGGTTGTGCGAAAGTGCTCGAACACATCGGTGTTGGTGATCGCGATATCGATGCCCTTGAGATAGAGCAGATCACGCACGTTCTGTGTGGCCCCCGGTGTTACCACCGGAAGGACGCGGAGCTTGCCGGATCGGTTCAAGTTGCGGGCGATCTCTGCGGCGATCGTCAAGAAGGTTCCTTGCGGTAGACCGGCGGCAAGACCGACCGTCCACGCATTGGTTCGCTCACGGATATCACCCTCTCCGACGGCCGCCGCCGAAATCCCGCGTGAAGCGGTTTGCGCGAGCTGAAGCGGTTTAGGTCTTAGATCCGAGGCAGGACCCGTCGTGAGATCTGACTGGGCGAATGAAGCAAGCGACGACAGCGTCATCGCGGCTGCGGCGATCAAAAATGCAACAGCATTGCTGAACATGGTCGCCCTCTTTGTGCTGAATTTGACCATTTGCGTCGAAAACGGAACGAGCCATGGCATGCCTTAGGGCCACCGCCGGCCGGTCACTTGAGATCGGCCCGTGGTACCTGGTGGACATTCTCCGCACGCCAACAATCTTGACGTGTCTTTGGACGCAATACAACTTTTTAGCGAGGAACTGACCAACCATCGCTGCCTCGCTCGATGTGCTATGTTCATCTTACCCCCAAACGCATGCTTTCACCTAACAAGCCGTCGAATTTGCGGCCACGATGGCGTGGTTTGGCCTGTTGGCAGGGTGGTGGTCGGTTTGACAGCCGTTTGCAGCCCCGGTTGGCCCAGACTGCGCGCCCGGTGTCGATCGTCGGGACGGCGATCGCGGCGCCGCGGCGAGCCGTCTGGGCCATCAGATCCGTCTGGGCCATCGGATCAGGTGGTCGGCGGCCATCGCGAAGGTGAACCGGTGGTCGACGCGTTTGCGGCCTTTGAACGTGGTGTTGGCCAGCCCGGCGATCGTCTGTGCCCGGCCGAACGGCTCCTCGATGCGCGTTCGAATGCGCTGCGAGGCGGTGTAACCGGGGTGCCGGGCCGTGCGGCCATCAACGCAAGACGTTCGCCGCTGTCCCGTTTTGGTCACCGCGTCGTGGCGCGCAATGTGCGGCGTCACGTTCAAGGCGCGCAGCTCGGCCGCGAACGGCTTGGCGTCATAGCCCTTGTCGGCACCAAGCGTCAGCCGGCGGGTTGAGCCGGGCGTGTGATGTTCGCTCATCCGGATCGCTGCTTCGCGCTCGGCCCGAGTAGAACGCCTGCAATAGCGGGCCCCTAAACAAACGCTCCGGCGCGATCGAGCGCCGGCCCAAGCCTTGGTAGACCCGCTCGAATTCGGCATCGCGCTCGCCGCGCGCAGCGTCGACGATCGCCGTGATCACCCGCAGCGGGGCTTGCCGGCACCCGCGCTGCAAGGTCCACGCAGCTGAACAGCGCACCTGACCGGCGCGCCGATTCCCGCACCGCGCTCTCTCTGGCCTAAGGCGATGATGGAGCCATCGCCGTCGATCGATGGCAACGTGCGGGACATTCAACGGCCTGTTAGGGGGTTTCAGCGTGGGCTGCCACCGGCCCGCCACTCACTCCACCCAAGGCATGATCTCCGGGTGGCCGGGCCGGACAGCCGGGCGGGGCGGCGATTCCGCCTGAGGCGGACATGATGTAGAAGGGGTGAGGGGCTGTTGATTGTCCACGAGATCATCGCGCCTTAAATCGGAACCGCAAAGCCGGTTCCGATTTAAGGCAGGTTGCTCTAAGCACTGACAAAGCCGATCCAGCAGGCCGCCAAGGTGGCAGGCGACGCGGTTATTGACCGCTGGTGAGTTGGGCGCCCAATCGGACCATGAGTGGCTCATACTCACTGAAGCTCGTGGCGATGAACGATCCGTCGTCGATCGCCACCGGTCGCTCGCTGGCCAGCCCCATAGTCAGGAACGCCATGGCGATGCGGTGATCCATATGGGTCGCGACCTGACCACCGCCGGGCACCGCGCCACCTTGGCGTCCGTCAACGATCAACGTGTCACCTTCGACGGTGACGTCGACGCCATTGGCAGCAAGGCCTGCCGCCGTGGCCGCCAACCGATCGCTCTCCTTGACCCGCAGCTCGCCAAGCCCCTGCATCCGGGTTCGCTCCCGCGCGAAAGCCGCGACGACGGCCAGCATCGGGTACTCGTCGATCATCGACGGCGCCCGCTCCGGCGGCACGACGGCGCCCTTGAGCGGCCCGTGACGCGCGGTGAGATCGGCGACCGGCTCCCCGCCCTCGTCCCGCAGGTTCGAGATCACCAAATCGGCCCCCATCTCCCGCAGCGTATCATAGAAGCCGAAGCGGGTCTGATTGACCAGCACCCCTTCCACTGTAACTTCGGAGCCCGGCACGATGAGCGCCGCCGCGATCAGGAACGCCGCTGAGGATGGATCGCCCGGCACGGTCACGTCGCCGCCGGTCAGCTCCGCCTCGCCTTCGACGGTAACGGCAACCATGGCCCCATGCCGTTCACTGCGGACCCGGGCGCCGAAAAACCGCATCATCCGCTCCGTGTGATCGCGGGTCTGCTCGCTGATCACCGTGGTTTCGCCGGCGGCGGCCAAGCCAGCCAGCAGAATCGCCGACTTGAGCTGAGCCGATGCCACCGGGAGTTGGTATGAGATCGGCACCAGGGCGGAACTGCCTCGGATGGTCAGCGGCAACGTATCGTGATTGCCGTCCAGCACCTGCAGGCCCATCTGTTTCAGCGGCGTCAACACCCGCCCCATCGGGCGGCGGGTCAAGGAGGCATCGCCCGTCAGCGTGGCGGTCATCGGATGGCCCGCGATCACGCCCATCATCAGCCGGGTGCCGGTTCCGGAATTGCCGAAATCAAGCGGCCCAGATGGCTCGGAGAGCCCACCAATACCGCGCCCGAGCACCTGCCAGGTGTTGTCGTCCGTCTTTTTGGTGGGCGCGCCCAGTGCCGCGACGGCTCGCGCGGTGTTGAGCACGTCCTCCGCCTCGAGCAGACCCTTGATCCGCGTGCAGCCGCTGCTCAGCGCACCCAGCATGAGGGCGCGGTGCGAGATCGATTTGTCGCCGGGGACGCGGACGGTGCCGCGCAGCGGTTGGCTCCGCTCGCTGGCCATCGGCTGGGGTATCATACGATTGGACACGGGCTGGTCTCTGTCATCAGTTTCCGAGATCAGGCTTAGCACGGCTTGGGCCAGCTTGGCGCGGTCCTGAACGCCACGCTATCAGCAGCCACCGGGCGGCCCTGTCAACGCGTCCGGCCGCGGCGGCCGGTGCGCCGCAGCAATGCAGCACGCCGTTCGACGCCCTCCGCCGCAGCCCATGCAACGCGTTTTTGCCATGTTGTTATGTTCAGCCGACGAGATAAGGTTAATTGGACGGTGCCGCCGACGAGCGAACGCGGTAGCGCACCGATGTGAGTGTCGACATGAGTGCCACGACTCCTGCCTCATCCTATATCGTTGCCGCCCGCCGCAGCGCGCTCGGTCGGATCGGAGGACTGCATCGCAGCCGGCGCATCGCGGATCTCACCGCGCCCGTCATTGCAGCCGCGTTGTCAGACGCTAGTCTCGCCGCTTCGGATGTCGAAGAGGTGATCATCGGAAATACCAGTCAAGGCGGCAATCCGGCCCGACTGATTGCTTTGACTGCGGGTTTGCCGGAAGCGGCACCAGCTCTCACCATCGATCGACAATGCAGTTCCGGCTTGGACGCGATCTTGCACGCGATCAGAGTGGTGGATGCGGGTGAAGCTGAGATCGTGGTTGCTGGCGGCGCGGAAAGCCTGTCGACGGCGCCGTGGCGCATCGCCAAGCCTCGGAGCATCTATCAAGTCCCGCACTTCATCGGCCTTGAGTCGGCCGCCGAGAACCACAGCCAAATGTCCCTAACACTGGAGGCCTGTGAGGAACTGGCGCGACGCCACAGCATCTCGCGGCACGAACAGGATGAGTTCGCGCTGGCATCACACGCCCGTGCGGAGGCCGCACAGCAGGCGCGCAAATTCGTCGGCGAGATTGTCCCCATACGCGCCAATCGGGAAGAGGCCGAGGACGAGAGCGCCGTCGGCTCGTCGGTTGAGGACATCGAATCGGAGGCGGCGTTTCAGGCCCCCGACGGTACATTGTCACCGGCCAATATCAGTCATCCGCACGATGGGGCGGCGATCGCCGTAATCGTATCTGAAGCGATGTGGCAGCGGCTGGGACGGCCCCCGGCGCTGCGACTGCTGGCCAGCGCCGCCCAGGGCGTGTCCCCCGTGCATGCCGCCGAGGCGCCGATTACGGCGATGCAGAAACTGTTTGGCAGGCTCAATGGCTTCGACAAGACGGCCATTAGCAGTATCGAGATGAGCGAGGCCTCGGCGGCACAGGCGATCGCACTCATGAGAACGCTGGAGCTGGCAAACGACATCGTGAACCCCGAAGGCGGCGCGGTGGTTCGCGGCCACCCCCTCGGTGCATCCGGCGCAGTGCTGGTGGTCCGGCTGTTCTCCCGGCTGCTGCGTGGGGCGGCACCGAAGCAAGGCTACGGAGTGGTGACCCAGGGCGCGATCGGCGGCCTTGGTCTGGCAGCGCTGTTTGAGGCGCGCTGACCAGTTCGATCATGTCCACCTGATGCGGATTTGCCGTGCCATCCCGCTCCCCCGCCCGGACCCGATCAGCGGCGTGATCCGCGCCAAATGAGCCGCGCGACCGCTCAGCCGCGTGGCAGCGACCGCCGCGCAACACCCCTGCCGTTGACTGCTTTATTTGGGGCCCGTTCAGGGCCTGCATGCCTGCGCAGAGCTGGTTGCACAAAACTCGACCAGACCAGATCCCATCTGCGCCGTTCTCCAATCTTGCTCCTGCCAGTTGCTGATCCCGCACAATGCGACTACTTTTTCAATGCCATGCTGATGAACTTTTTCCGGCTCCCGATCGAAAGAGTGCTAAGACGTGCGCGCGCATGGAAGGTCATCTTCACGCCATGCCAATACGGCATAATTCTCGTGTGGAGATGTGCACGACCGGCCAGACCCGCTCCGCGAGTCGGTCTATGGTTTGTCATCCGATCCGCTCGGATTGGGACCGCCGATCACACTAATGTGATCGGCCGATCCAATCGGATGCGGCGTTCGGGGAGTCGAGACTGATGAACGTTCTGCCGCCGCACAGTTTGGTCGACTGGGTGATGTCGAACCCGCTGTTCGTGCTGATGGCCCTGATAGGTCTGGGACTCATGCTGGTGGGCGTGACCGGCCTATTCAAGCAACGCGACGGCGGGCAAGCCCTGGCTCAGGCCGGTGCCATGCGCTTGGGCACCTGGACCGACCGCTGGCAACTGCTCACGCTCGGTACCACCGGCATCGTGTTGTCATTGGCGTCCGGCTACACGACGTGGGCCGGCATGACCAACTTTACCGGCGAAGCAATGCTGTCGCTGATGATCACGTTCGGCATCCAAGGCGTGATGCTGATCGTGGCCTGGCTGATCGGTGAAAGTTTTGCCGCTGGCATGAACCGACAGGCGGTCCATGGGTCGCAAGCGCGCGGTGACTGGGACCCCCTGATCGGGATGGTACTGGCCGTCGCGCTGATCTCCATCGTGTTCTACCTGGTGCTGCTCAATGCTGGCGCCATTTCATGGTCGCCGGCCGGTCTGTTGAGGAAGATCGATTGGTCGATACTGGCCGGAACGACGGCATATTTTCTATTGGCATTGATCGTGGTCGGGGTGTTGGCGTTCAATTTTTCGCGCCGCGGCGACCTGACCGTTCCCTATGTTCAAAGCTCCCGGGTGATCGTCCGCAACGCCGTGCTGTGGGTGATGTTTCTCGCCTGCATGGCAACATCGGTGTTCTTTTCGTTCGACGCCCTCTTTTCGGTGATCTTTCCAAAATCGGAACGGGTCCGCGCCGCCGAACTGCGGGCGCAAAACCAGGTGGCCGGGCTGATTGCCGATATCGGCACCACAATCGAAAGTCGGCGCCTTGAAGAGATCGACCGACTGTTCCAGAGCGAGGGCTGGCAGGGGTACAATGACAATCTGGCCCGGCTCACGGTGGCGGCCACCCAAGCGCAAGACGCGCTGGAAGCCTTTTTCACCAAGCAAATCGAGGACAACAATCGAGCCATCAAGCGCCAACAGGAACGCATCGCCTCGTCGTTGAGCTCCAGCGCCGGCCTGCAATCCAAGAAAACCGTGCTCACTGATGAGTTGTCGCGACTGAAGAGCGAGCGCCCGAACCTGGCCGCCGACCTGGCCGCGAAAAAGTCCGAACTGGAGGCACGCGCGCGCGGCGTCGATGCCAAACGCGTCGAGATGCAGGCCGAATTGGAAGGCGCGGAAGGGACGCTCAAGCGCGGTCGGGGGCCGGTCTACCGCCAGCGCCGGCAGGAGCTTAGGCAATTGACCGCGGCCTACGAGATTCAACAACGACGCGTTAAATCCGCGCAGCAACGGTTGGGGCAGGTCGACCGACGGATGACCTCGCTGGAGGCGCAGTTGGCGGCGACCGACGGCGAGCTCGCCAAGCTCAAAGGGGAGGCGGAAACCGCACGCCAACGCATTAACCTGAGGCGTGATGCTCAGCCGTCCGATGACGCACCGCAGGTCGATCCGACCCAGGTATTACCGCTGTTCGAGACAGCACGGGCCCGTTTCCGCCAAGAACCGACGGCCGATCGGCTCGGTCGACTGCAGCAGCTGTGCGCCCAGCTCTACACGGCGATGGCGAGCGACGAGCCGACCAAAGCCAGCGTGCGCAACGTCAGTTGCGATCCACAGTCCGCCAACGAGGCCGCCGCGGTGCTGTTCGCTCTCAACAACGGCATCAAGGTGTTCGAGACCGGCTGCTACGGGGGCGACAAGATCGCCCAGGCCAAGGGTACCGACGCGCTGTATGCGTTCGCGCGCAAGTGCCTCGCCGACAGCGGCCTACCGAGCCAAGAGACCAACGCGCTAAGAGCAAAAATCAACCTGGCCGAATTGTCTCGAGATGATAAGGCCCACCCGTTCGTCGCAACCATCAATGCGTTTCAGGATGGCAACCGCTTGGCATATCTGGCGCTCGGCATCGCCATAGCGATGGACGCGCTGGTGTTCATGTCGGGCTTGTTTGGCGCCAACGCGCTGCGCTCGCCGCTGTCTGACGTCCCGACCGCGAAGGCACGGTCTGCCCGACAGCTGGAGGCCATCATCGATGCGGCGCTGTTGCCACATACCTACGAAGCGGCCGAGCACGTCGTCGATGCCATGCGGCCGATGACCCGCCATGACGGCTTCACGGCCCGTGTCCATGTCAGTGATGAGCATCCCCATTCGAGGCAGATCCGCCGCGTGCTCAATGCTGGCTCCACCATCGGCGCGGTGCGGCATGTCGACGGCCATGACCACCTCTACGAAATCCGCGAGGAGCTGCTGGAATACCTCAATCAGGTCAAGAAGAAGGCATTCCAGGCCGATCAGGAGCTTGGGCGGCTCGCCGAATTGCAGAAGGTTTTGACCGTCGCCCTGCAACCGCATGTGGGCGATCACGCCGACATCGTGTTGTACCATTGCCGGCCGATTTCGGAGCGGAAAGGCTTCTCGGCAGAAATCTATTTGTCGCAAATGGACGCCAACGACAGATTTATCGTGCAAAAAGCGCTGAACGCGGGCGGCACGCTCAATTACGTGAGTTATGACGACCGGCGCGATCAGCAGCCGTACATGCGCTATTACATGCACAAACAGCTGTACAAGACATTGCTGACCATTTCCGCACTGTACCCCAAGACGGGCAACCGCAGCACTGCTCCGGCGCTGGCGGCCCCCGACCGATCGGAAAAGGCACTGGCTGGCGGCGACCTCACGCCACGCGCGGGCGCGGCGGCCGTTGCAGGGTCCGTCTCGAGCGCACGGCCGGATGCTGCGATCGAAAGCGGCGAAGAGGCTTTCCTGTTGCAAGATGACCTGCCGTCTCCGTCGACGATGGGCGAGCCGGACATGCGGAATTGGAGCAGCAAACAGTACCAAGAATATTTTATCGCCCTATTCGTAGAGGCGTTAGGCGTCGATCCTAAGAACTATGTCAAGATCGCCGACGAGACATTGCGCGCGGCACAGGCCGCGGTCGCTGCTTTCCACCAATCCGTCCAGCAAACCAACAAGGCGCTGGCCAATGCCATCGAGGAAAGAGAGCAGGAGGTCCATGCCTCGATTGAACGGACCTACGCGCATATTGCCGGTTGGGAGGAGGCGCAGACCGAGACAGCCGAGAATGCCTTGCAGCTGGCCCACGCGGACGTTCTGGGCAATCTGAAACTGATCAGCTTGTTGCCCGATGGGCCCACGGACAGGTTGATCCAGGAAATGGTCGCTGACATGGAGAGTTCCCATGGACAAGGCGCCCTGCCGCCGGAGCAACAAGCCCTGTTCCGGCTGATCAAGCGCCTATCCGACAACCTCGCCCGCAGCCCGCGCGACGACGCGGAAGCTTGGCACCGGGTCAAGATCGGGTTGCCGTTGGTGATGGAGCCCGAGCAGCCGGATGCGGCCGCACGCACCGATGGCTCTGGTCGCCGGTCTTTAGGGTGAAGGCGAACTCAGAACCGGTCAATCCCGTCTCAGCCACCCGGTCTCAGCTACCCCATGCCAGCTACGCCATGCCAGCTACGCCATGCCAGCTACCCCATGCCAGCTACCCCATGCCAGCTACCCCATGCCAGCGGCCCCATGTCAGCGGCCCCATGTCAGCGGCCCCATGTTAGCGGCCCCATGTCAGCGGCCCCATGTCAGCGGCCCCATGTCAGCGGCCCATGCCGGCTGCGTTGACGTCTGCGCCGGGCGGTGCAACTGGCTAGATCATCGCGCCTTTAATCGGGATCGTTCCGCTTCCGATTTAAGGCAGGTTGCTCTAAGGTCGACGACCAAGACTGTCAGGGGTGCTCCCAGTCTCTTCTGTCAGAACTGTGCCCGGTCGTTCAGTTGGTTCCAGCCAACACTGGAACGTTCTGCCACCGGCCAAAGCAACCTGCTTTTGTTGGGGATGGAACGATCCCACTCTTACTGACTTGCCATAAATCAATCCAGCGATGCAGCGCCCTCGCGGCGGATGAGATCGGGCGGCCTTGCCTCCGCTTTCAGCATCACTACCGCGTCGTCGAGCGCCATGGCCTCATTCTTCTGGCTGCCGAGGCGACGGATCGACACTGTCCGCTCGTCGGCCTCGCGCTTGCCGACCACCAACAGGACCGGCACCTTGGTCAAGGAATGCTCGCGCACCTTATAGTTGATCTTCTCGTTGCGCAGATCCGCCTCAGCCTTCAGTCCCGCGCGGTGCAACGCTGCGGTCACCTCGGCGGCATAGCCATCAGCGTCGGAGACGATCGTACACACCATGACCTGAAGGGGTGCCAGCCACAGCGGGAAATGCCCGGCACAGTTCTCGATCAGCATGCCCGTAAAGCGTTCTAACGAGCCAAACATGGCGCGGTGAATCATCACCGGCGTCTTCTTCTGGCCATCCGCATCAATGAAAAACGCGCCGAACCGTCCAGGCAGGTTAAAGTCCACCTGCGTGGTCCCGCACTGCCAGGTGCGACCGATCGCGTCGCGCAGGTGATATTCAAATTTCGGGCCGTAGAACGCCCCCTCGCCCTCGGCGATCGAGGTTTTGATATCAGGGTGCTCCGTCCTCATACGGTCAAAAACCGCGCGCATGGCTGCTTCCGCGCGATCCCATAGGGCGTCGGCGCCGACCCGTTTGTCGGGACGCGTCGCAAGCTTGATATGAATATCGTGGAAATCAAAGTCCTGATAGATCGACAGCATGAAGCGATTGATATCGAGGCATTGCTCCGCGATCTGATCCTCGCTGCAGAAAATGTGCGCATCGTCCTGGGTAAATGCGCGCACCCGCAATAGCCCGTGGAGCGCGCCCGATGGCTCGTAACGATGCACGACGCCGAACTCGGCCATTTTCAAGGGCAGTTCACGGTAGCTTCTGAGCCCGTGCTTGAAGATCTGAACGTGACCCGGGCAATTCATCGGCTTGATTGCGAAGGTCCGCTCATCCTCGGTCTCGGTCACGAACATATGCTCGTGATAAGCCTCCCAATGACCGGAGGTTTCCCACAGCGATCGATCGAGCAATTGTGGAGAGTTCACCTCCAGGTAGGTCTCTTCATCGCAACGGCGGCGCATGTACCCGATCAGGGTCTGGAACAATCGCCAACCCTTGGGATGCCAAAACACCGTCCCCGGCGCATCCTCTTGGAAATGGAACAGGTCCATCTCGCGCCCAAGCTTGCGATGATCGCGCTTCTCTGCTTCCTCCAGTTGCTTGAGATAGGTGGCTAGATCGGCCTCGTTGGCCCAGGCGGTGCCGTAAATGCGCTGCAGCTGCGCGCCGGATGCGTTGCCGCGCCAATAACTGCCGGAGATTCGCTGCAGCTTGAAAGCCTTGCCGATCTGCCCGGTCGCGGTCATGTGCGGTCCACGACACAGGTCAAACCAGCTGCCTTGCCGATAGATCTTGATCTCTTCGTCGGCAGGAATGGCGTCGACCAGCTCAACCTTGAACAACTCGCCCATCTCACGAAACCGCGCCTTCGCCTCGGCGCGCGACCACACCTCCTTCACAAATGGCTGGTTTTGCCCGATGATCTCGCGCATCTTCTCTTCGATCCGGGCCAGATCGTCAGGATGGAACGGCTCGTCTTTCGCAAAATCGTAATAAAAGCCGTTCTCGATCACCGGCCCGATGGTCACTTGGGTACCGGGGAACAGCGCCTGCACCGCTTCAGCCATGACGTGAGCACAGTCATGCCGGATCAGCTGCAGCGCCTCGGGATCGGAACGCGTTATGATCTTGACCGCTGCATCCGCGGTGATGGGATCGGCGAGATCGACCAATTCGCCGTCCAGGCTGAGCGCGACCGCGCGCTTCAACAAGGATTTAGAAATGCTGCCCGCAAGCTCAGCGCCGGTGATGCCGCTGGGGAAAGCGCGGCTGGCGCCATCGGGAAACATCAAAGATACATCCGGCATCGGCTCGTTCCTCTCACTCGCTGCCTACGATCGCAGGTAAGACCGATCCGCTTGTGCCCCTGTCTGCCGCTGCCGTCAAGACAAGGGCTCGACCCATCGGCTCGACCCATCGGCTCGACGCGCCGACGAGCAGATCTCTTGCGCTAGAGCAACCTGCCTTTAATCGGAATCGGAACGATCCCGATTAAAGGCAGAAAGTTGCTCTACACTTTAAGGCGCGATGATCTAGACCCTGTTGAGTATCGGGATTCCCAACTCACTTGTTTTCTGATTCAAGCTTGCTTTTGAGGGGAGGCTTGAATGGCGGCACGGCGGGTGATCGCGGATGACATGAGGACGTTGATGGAACCTCACGGTCTCGGCCAACCAACCGATCCCGGTCGTGCCGGCAGCGACAATCGTGAGTTGATGAAAGCCATCTTGTGGATCGCCCGGCATCGAAAGCGCTTCAGGCAGCCCGTGGCGCGACCTGCCGGAAGCATTCGGCAAGTGGAACCCGGTCTTCAAGCGCTTTCGAGAGTGGGTGAAGATCGACGTTTTTCATCGCATGTTCTGAGCCTTATCCGGCAAACCTGATATGGCGTATGCGATGGTCGATGCAACGATCGCGACGGTACACCGTCACCGACAGGGCGCAAAAGGGGGCCTCACAGCCAGGCCACAGCCAACTCCAAAGGCGGATTGACCACCAAGATCCTGGCGCTCACGGATGCGCTTTGCAAGCTGGTGCGGTTCCAGCTTCTGCCGGGCCATCGCGACGACACGGTCGGTGTCGCGCCGCTGATTGAATGCCGCATCGCGTGGCGCCACTTGAGATCGACGCTGAAATCTACAGATGGCGCCATCTCATCGAGAACGTGTTCTGCAAACTCAAACCGTTCAAGCGCATCGCTCTGCGCAGCGCCAAAACCGACCACAGCTTCGCCGCGATGATTTACGCTGCCGCCGCAATGATCAATCGAGCCTGATACTCAATCCGCCCTAGGGGTCTTGATGCATCGGCCCGGCATCAGCGATGAATACGAACGCGCGTGAGGCAATGAATGTGGTGAGAAACGACAACGGTGCCGCTATCAGTTTGGCCAACAACGGATGGGTTCCGCCTTCAGCGGTCAGCAGGCCGATGACCACGACGGTGATCGCCAGGCCGGCCAATGCCACAGCAAAAAACCTGGCGAAGACTGGCGCCTCTGAGATCAACCCCGTTCGGTCCCGACGGCGCGCAAATACCAGGCGTGAAGATGCGGTGTAGTGGAACACGATGCCGCACATGTAGCTGCCCGTGGCGGCGATCGGAACGCTGATCGGACCCTCGAGCAACAACCAATAAATCAACAACCAAAAGATACAGGTATCGAACAGGAACGCCGAACCGCTGACGACGGCGAAGCCTATCAGTTCTAGGGGTAGCGCGCCAAGCCGTTCGGGCAGCGGCCCTGACCAACTGGTCATGCTGCCTGCTCCACCTTGGCCCGTCGAGGTACACCGCGCAGACCGATCGAGGCCAGCTTTGAGTCTGCTCCACCTTGCTCGTGATACTCCGCGTCCTCGTTCACGTTCCAGACATCGAATAGTTGCTGGTTGGCGAGAATATTTTCGACCGTCATCATGGCCGTCATCATCGCGTGGTCCTGGTTGTTGTATTTGTGCATGCCGTTGCGGCCGACCAGGTGCAGGCCCTCATAGTTGGTCTCAATATCTTCGCGCACCGTATCCACGTTCAATCGGTAGGCGTCGTCGTAAATTGGATAGGCCTTGTTCTGGCGCACAACGCAGCCGTCGACGCAGGCCTGCTCCGACGCCAGACCGATGTGGGCCAACTCGCGGCGGGCCAACCCGAGCAACTCTGCATCGCTCGCGGTCCACAGACCGTCGCCTTCGAAGCAGAAATATTCCAACCCGAGACAGGCCAAGTTATCGTCTGGCACCATTTCCGGTGACCAGGATCGAAAGTTTTGAATGCGACCGACTTTGACGTTGGGGTCGTGGATATAGATCCAATTGTCAGGAAACAGATCGGGCTTGTCGACCACAAGCGCGACCATGATGAAGTCGCGATAGCGCAAGGCGCGGGCCGCAGCACGGGACCGTGGCGCCGGCGTCATGGCGTCCATTAACGCGCGGATGGGCGCAGAGGAAATGACGTGGCGTGCCCGGTAGGATTTTAGCGTGCCGTCAGCGGACGTTGCACCAATGGTCCACAGTCCGCTTGCTGCATCGCGCGACAACCGCTGCAGCGTCGTGCCCATGTGAATGGTGCCGCCTTGGGCGCGGGTCTTGGCTGCGGCCGCCTCCCACATCATACCGGGGCCCTTGCGCGGGTATTGAAAGCTTTCGATCAGCGTCTTGATCACGGGTCGATCGCCGGCGCCAGAACCATCGGGCGCTGGGTTCATGCCGCGGTCGCGTGCTCTCAAGGAGTTGCCGATGGCGTTGGTCAGCGCCGTCCACAGGTCAAGCCCCTTGATCCGTTGGGCCGCCCAGTCCGCCGAGATCTCGTCGCAGCTCATCCCCCACACCTTTTCCGTGTAGGTCTTGAAGAAGATCGAGTACAGGCGTTCACCGAACTGGTTTGCGACCCACTGATGAAATGTCTCCGGTGATGCGTGCGGAAACGCTTGCCGATAAAGAAAGGAGGCCATGCACATCGTGCTTTCGACCACGCCCAAATTGCCCAGGGCCTCTCCGGCCTTGAGCGGATAGCTGTAGTATCGGTCACCATAGTAGATGCGCGACAGGCGTGGTCGTGTGATAAAATCTTGCGGCAGGATTTCGCGCCACAAGTCGACGACCTCCGGCGACTTCGAGAAAAAGCGATGACCGCCGATGTCGAATAAGAAGCGCTTGTAACTGGCGGTGCGACTGATGCCGCCGACATAGACCGGGTCAGCTTCAATGACGGTGGTCGATACGCCGTGCTTGGTGAGCAGGTAGGATGCAGTCAGACCGGCGGGGCCAGCACCAATGACCAATACATCGCAATCATACATGACGCGGGTCCAAGAACCAATCAGATAAAGTCTGTCTGAGCCACCCTTCAAACATCGGCGACTGCACTCAACGAGCCCACGATGAACCGAAGTCGTAAAGAAGCTGCAAACTGTCGCAGCCGCCTGATTGGTATACTTGAGGGGCAGTTCAGTTAACTGCGCAACCCGTGATTGAATTTGCCCGCGCGGGAGGCGGCAACGGCAATTGGCCCATCTGAGGCGCTGACCGCCGCGTCGATGTGCGCCCAGCCAGGCGTTCGCCGAAGTTATCGGCAGGTGCGGCCGGAACAGGTTGGCTGGGGCTGCTCCAGCTGCGGTCACCGAGAACCTCTTGCCCGGCACCAGGCGAGTCGTGATACGACGAAGCTGTGTGGTGAAGCCCTGGACCGGTCCGATAATGCGCTGGGTGGAGATCTCAGTATATTACCGGCATCATTGACCTGCCGTTGAGTTCCCGATGTTAACGATCGCCATTGATGGACCCGCCGCGTCCGGCAAGGGTACACTTGCCAAACGTGTCGCCGCTCATTACGGCCTGTCCTACCTCGATACAGGACTACTGTATCGCGCCGTCGGTCGAGACATATTGGCTGCGGGGCGCTCGCTGGATGATGAGGGAGCTGCGATAGCGGCTGCCCGTCATCTCAAATTCACAACCCTCGGCGATCCTGCATTGCGGTTGGCATCGATGGGCGAGGCGGCGAGTGTCGTTGCCCGCTTTGCGGCGGTCCGCACCGCCTTGCTCACGTTTCAGCGGGATTTCGCGCGCCAGGAACCGGGCGCCGTGCTCGATGGCCGCGACATCGGGACGGTGATCCTTCCCGACGCCGACGCCAAGCTCTACGTGACCGCCGAGGTTGAAGTACGCGCCTGCCGGCGCTATCAGGAGCAGCTGACCCGCGGCGAGCCCGTGACCTGCGGGCAGGTGCTCGATGTGATCAAGGCGCGCGACGCCCGCGACATGGGCCGGGTGGATGCTCCCCTGAAACCCGCCGAGGACGCGATGATCCTGGATACAACCGAGCTGGACGTGGACGCGAGCTTCGTGACCGCGCTGAGCTTGCTGGCCACCAAAATCGGGCGCTGACTTTCATCCAGGCCGCTAACATCGTGTCGCGACCGAACCAGTTGTCGCCGACCAGCGTGTGCGCCCACGCCGGTTCTGCGCCCAGGCCGGTCCTGCGCCCAGGCCGGTTCTGTGCCCAGGCCGGTTCTGTGCCCAGGCCGGTTCTGTGCTATGCCGTTTCGGAACAGGTGGGATAGCAAGGCTAATCCGCCTCAGCCGGTAATGACCTAAGCCCGCCACCACACCGCGCAGCGCGCGCCCGTTGCTCGTGCGCGCCAACTTCGCTATAGAAACGGCGTAGGAGACTGTCGTGGGTGCGATCAAGAGGTGGATCGGCCGATACGTCAATCCCAATCGGGATGACCGTAATCTCATCGGTGCGGCCCAACGCCGTCCCATGCGCGGTCACAGACACATTTGCTGAACGGGACAGGGTTCTGGCCGCCCCGTTCTGGCCGCCACGCGTCCGCCTCAGAAGCATGCCGGGGCGGGCAATAGCGGTTTTGGGCGAAGCCTATCAAAGGCGAGAACGTTGCGACCGACAGGCTATCTTGAACTCGGCCGAACCGCTTTGGTTTCGCGGCAAGCGACAGCTGAGCTTCACCGGCGGATCGGCAAATGACTGCAGGCAACTTGAACATGCGCTTCCGGCCATAGCGCCGGGGCAAGATCGGAATCGATGGAGTATTGATGACCACCCCAGACACCCACCCGGAGATCGGCAACGTCCACACCCCCAGCATAGAAGACTTCACGGCAATGCTGGATGAAACACTCGCTGCGGACGTGGCCTATGAAGGCAACGTGGTTCGCGGCAAGATCGTATCGATCGAAAAGGACCTCGCTGTTATCGATGTCGGCCTTAAGATGGAGGGCAGGGTTCCGCTTCGAGAGTTCAGCGTTGGGGGCAAGCCGGCGGACCTGAAAGTGGGCGATGAGGTTGAGGTCTACCTGGAGCGGATTGAGAATGCGCTCGGTGAAGCGGTTTTGTCGCGCGACAAGGCCCGCCGCGAAGAGAGCTGGGCCCGCCTGGAGAAGCAATTTGAGGCCGGCGAGAAAGTCCAGGGCGTGATCTTCAACAAGGTCAAGGGTGGGTTCACCGTCGATCTCGATGGGGCCGTCGCGTTCTTGCCAGGCAGCCAGGTCGACATTCGGCCGGTTCGCGATATTGGCCCCTTGATGCATCAGCCGCAGCCGTTCCAGATCCTTAAAATGGATCGTCGGCGCGGCAATATTGTGGTCTCGCGCCGGTCCGTCCTCGAAGAGACGCGGGCCGAGCAACGCGCCGACATCGTGGCCCGGTTAGAGGAGGGTCAGGAAATCGACGGCGTCGTCAAGAACATCACGGATTACGGTGCGTTTATCGATCTTGGTGGGATCGATGGTCTATTGCATGTCACCGACATGGCCTGGCGTCGCGTCAGCCATCCCAGCGAGATCGTCAATGTCGGCGATACCGTGAAGGTGCGTATCATCCGGATTAATCCCGATACCCAGCGCATCAGCCTGGGCATGAAACAGCTGCAAGCGGATCCGTGGCAGTCGATCGAGGCCAAGTATCCGATCGGGGCGCGGTTCAAGGGCACGGTTACCAACATCGCCGACTATGGTGCGTTCGTTGAGCTGGAGCCCGGTGTCGAAGGCTTGATCCATGTCTCGGAGATGAGTTGGACCAAGAAGAACATCCATCCGGGCAAGATCGTCTCCACCAGCCAAGAGGTCGAGGTTCAAATCCTCGAGGTTGATCCCAATAAGCGGCGGATCTCACTCGGCCTCAAGCAAACCCAGGATAATCCTTGGGACGCCTTCCTGGCGCAGCACCCGAAGGGCAGTGAGGTCGAGGGGCCGATCCGCAACATCACCGAGTTCGGCCTGTTCATCGGGCTGGAGAACGGCATCGACGGCATGGTCCACCTGTCGGATCTGGACTGGAACCGGGCCGGCGACGAAGTGATCAAGGAATACAAGAAGGGCGATGCCGTCAAAGCCGTGGTGCTGGACGTCGACTCCTCCAAAGAGCGCATCTCGCTCGGCATCAAGCAACTGAGCGGCGACCCGCTCGACACCCTGTCCAAGTACAAGAAGGGCGATGCCGTGACCTGCGAGGTGGTAGCGATCCAGGACAACGGCATCGAAGCCAAGATTGTTGGCAGCGATGTCACCACGTTCATCAAGCGGTCCGACTTGTCGCGTGATCGCTCCGAGCAACGGCCGGAGCGTTACTCGGTGGGTCAGAAGGTGGACGCCGCGGTGATCAGCGTTGACAAGTCCGCCCGCCGCATCTCCGTCTCGATCAAGCAGTTGGAGATCTCCGAGGAGAAACAGGCGGTCGCACAGTACGGCTCATCGGATGCAGGGGCCTCGTTGGGCGACATTTTCAAAGCGGCGATCAAGAAGCGCGAAGAGGCCGAGGAGGAGGAGGACCGCACAGAGTAGACACGTGTGCCCCTCACCGGCGGACCCTGAACGGCGGACCCTGAACGGCGGACCCTGAACGGCGGCTCCTGAGCAGCTCCTGAGTGTCAGGGCACCACCGGCACGGGATAACCATCCGGGCCACTCTGGCGGTCAGCATCGCGGCGTGGCGCAAGCCGCGCCGGCGCCGCATTTTTCGGCCACATAATATTGCGTCGTCGCCAAGTATTGCGTCGTCGCCAAAAACACGTTGGATCACCTATCGCCAATGGTTCAAGCATCGTTGATTGCTCGGATGGCCATGCATGCCGCAATGTCCCGGCTGCGGGCGCGCCGGTGCCCGGGTTTGGCGGGCGCACGGGGTTTGCTAGCGTTCGCGCTGTTCGCCATGTCGGTTGGCGTCGTGCCACAGGCTGCAATTGGCCAAAGCCGGGTGCAGGTTCCGCCGTCGCGGGCGGCGATCCAGTATTCGTTCTCGCCGATCGTCAAGAAGGCGGCGCCCGCCGTCGTTAACGTTTATGTGCGCACGCGGGTGCGCACGTTTGCCTCGCCGTTTGCCGGCGACCCATTCTTCGGTCGACTGCTGGGCGAGTCGTTCGGCATGCCGCGTGAGCGCATTCAAAATTCGCTCGGGTCGGGTGTGCTGGTACGCCCTGACGGCATCATCGTGACCAACGCTCACGTGGTCAAAGTGGTCAAAGGTGGCGGCGCCGCTGAGATCAGGGTCGCATTGGCGGATAAGCGGGAATTCGACGCCCGCTTGATCTTGATTGACAAGAAGTCTGACCTGGCCGTGCTCAAGATCGCCAATGGTAAGGGCCCCTTTCCCTATCTGACGTTCGCCGATTCAGATCGGCTCGACGTCGGTGATTTGGTGCTGGCGATCGGCAATCCCTATGGTGTCGGTCAGACGGTGACGAGCGGGATCATCTCCGCATTGGCCCGAACCGAGGTAGCAGCCTCCGACGCTCAAGTTTTCATTCAAACGGACGCGGCGATCAACCCGGGCAACTCGGGCGGCGCGCTGGTCGATATGGCGGGCCGGCTGGTCGGCATCAACACGGCAATATTTTCGCGTTCGGGCGGATCGGTTGGCATCGGCTTCGCGATACCGTCCAATCTGGTCAAGGTGTACGTTAGTAGCGCGGTGGCCGGGCGCAAGGTCGAGCGTCCGTGGCTGGGGGCACGGCTCCAGCCGGTCACGCGGGAGATCGCGCAAGAATATCGGCTGCCGCGCATATCCGGCGCCTTCGTGGCACGCGTCAATACCGGCGGACCCGCTGACCGCGCCGGGCTGGAAGCGGGCGACGTGATCACCGCCGTCGAGGGGGTTGAGGTCGCCGACGCACGGGCTGCACTGTATCGGCTGACGACGCGAGGGATTGGGCAACGCGCGACGTTATCGGTGCTGCGTTTCGGCCAGCGCCACTCGCTGCAGCTGGCGCTTGAGGCCCCGCCGAAACTGACCGGCAACGACGTTCGCAATCTGACCGGGCGGCATCCGCTGTCAGGCGCTAGGGTGGCCAACATTCTGCCGGTGGTCGCCGACAAGTTCGACCTCGATGAGCAAAGCGGCGTCGTTGTGATGTCGGTGCGTCGTGGATCGACGGCGGCCCGACTTGGTTTTCAGCCGGGTGACGTGGTGCGTCAGGTGGCGCGGGTGCCGGTCGAGGACGTGGTCGGCTTGGAACGGGTGCTGCTTCGACCGCAGCGCGTATGGTTGATGTCGATCAAGCGCGGCAATCAGGTCCTGCAGCTTCAAATTGGCGGCTGAGTGGGCTGGCACAGCGCTCCGGCTTCGAATTGGTGGGCGCTGGCGTTGAGGGGCGGAGGCTCTTCCGCGCGCCCCCGCGATCGACATTTGTCGTGCGATCGATGCCGTGGATTGCGCCCTCGACAGCACAAGGCCGCGCATCGACTGTGCTGGCCAGGACGCCCGAAGCTAAACTGCGCCCGAAGCTAAACCGCGCCCGAGGCCAGACCATCGCCAACGCTCCTGCGCTAGGCCAACCTGCTTTTCATCGGGTTGGAACGATCCTGATGAAAAGCAGAACGTTGCTCGACACTTTCAGGCCGATCATCTTTGTGCCTTAAATGGAAACCGGCTTTTCGGTTCCCATTTGAGGCACGATGATCTAGCCGCTGGGCCATCCGGCCGGTACAGGGTGCGCATGACCAATCTGTTTGAAGCCGCGGGACTGGAGCAAGAGGCGCCACGGCCGCTGGCCGATCGGCTGCGGCCCAAGCGGTTGGCCGATGTCGTTGGCCAACACCATCTGGTCGGTGCGGAGGGGGCGCTGACGCGGATGCTGCGATCCGGCCGGCTGCCCAGCCTAATCCTGTGGGGGCCGCCGGGCTGCGGCAAGACGACGGTGGCGCGCTTGCTGGCGGAGCAGACGCAGCTCGCTTACGAACAATTGTCGGCCATATTTTCTGGTGTCCAGGATTTGCGAAAAGTGTTCGATCGCGCCACGGCGCGTCGCCAGCAGGGGCAGGGCACTTTACTGTTCGTCGACGAAATCCACCGGTTTAATCGCGCGCAACAAGATGGCTTCCTGCCGCACATGGAGGATGGCACCATCACCTTGGTCGGGGCGACCACCGAGAACCCCTCCTTCGAACTCAATGGTGCGGTTTTGTCGCGCGCCTCGACCCTGGTTTTCAACCGGCTCGATGCGATCGCGATAGAACAGCTGCTGTCGCGCGCCGAGGCGGCAGAAGGGCGTCCGTTGCCGCTAGATGCTGATGCGCGGGAGGCCCTGACGTCGATGGCCGACGGTGATGGCCGCGTGGCGATCAATCTCGCCGAGGAGCTGTTTTCAGCGCTGTCGGCAAGTGAGCCCGTGGCCGATCGCGCCCGGCTTGTCGCGCTCGTGCAGCGCAGGGCCCCGCTCTATGATAAGCGTGGTGAGGCGCACTACAATTTGATCTCGGCGCTGCACAAGGCGGTACGCGGTTCGGACCCCGACGCCGCCCTTTATTGGCTGGCGCGCATGCTCGATGGCGGCGAGGACCGGCTGTTTATTGCGCGCCGGCTGGTACGGATGGCCTCGGAGGATATCGGTCTTGCCGACCCTCAGGCCATAGCCCAGGCGCTGGCGGCCAACAGCAGCTACGCTTTGCTGGGATCGCCGGAAGGCGAGTTGGCACTGGCGCAGGCGACGCTGTATCTGGCCACGGCGCCGAAATCCAATGCCGTTTATACGGCCTATAAGTCGGCGCTTGCTGCGGCGCGTCAGCATGGCAGCCTGGCGCCGCCCAAGCACAGCCTCAACGCGCCCACCAAGCTGATGGCCGAGCAAGGCTATGGCGTCGATTATCAGTACGATCACGCTACGCCCGAAGGATTCTCCGGCCAGTCCTATTTTCCTGACGAGCTGGAGCGCCAGCGCTTTTATGATCCGCCCGATCGCGGCTTCGAGCGCGAGATCAATAAGCGCCTGGCCTATTGGGACGGTCTCAGGCGCAAACGCCAATGAGCCGCGGCTTTGGCTCATGATGCATCATGGGCTTTATGGGGTGTCGGTGTGAGCTGGCACCGTCCCGCTGCCCCATCGGGACACCCGTTGGCCCGTGCGCGTGGGTTGCGGTTGGCCGGGCGGCGAGCGGGACGGCACTGCGATGCCGCCTCAGGCGGAGCGGATCTCGTAGCGGGAATCGACGCAAGTGTCCCGGTCGGAACAGTGCTGGCGCGCATCTTTGGTTAGAGTTCGTACATAAACCGGCGGCGATTTGGCTACCGGGGAGCGAGCCAATCAAACGAGACAACGCTGGAGACACCGCCATGACCAAGATCATCCTCACGCTGGTTGCAGTCGCCGCGACAGCCGCAACGTTCAACACCACCCCGGCCGAGGCCGGTCGGTTTGGCGGCTTTAACACCACCGCCATCGTGCTGGATGATGCCCGCTGGCAGAAGGCCCGCAAGAGCTCGGTGCAGCGTCGGGCTCAAGCCCGTCGGGCCGCGGCGCACCGCCGTGCCCAACGGGCCGCCAAGGCAAAGGCCATTGCGCGGGCCAAAGCAGCGGCGCGGGCCAGGGCGGCCGCCAAGGCGCGCGCAACAGCAGCCGCCAAGGCGCAAGCGATCGCGCAAGCCAAGGCGCAGAAGGTGGCTCTGGCCGACACGGTTGCCCAGCAGCGCCGGACCCGTAATGCCTACAAGGAGACGTCGGTCGGCTATATTCCAAATTCCACGCTGATCATGGCGCCCATCACTCGTCTTGGCACCCGTTCAGACCCCCAGCCCTCCAAGACCGCCAGGGAAGCGCCTCAGTCGACGACATTGGGCCAGTGCCGGCGTTACATCCCCAGTGCCGCTGTAACGGTGGCGGTCCCCTGCTCCCATTGATGGCGTGCCGATCACTGCGCTGATCACATTGACGCCGATGTGAACGGGGGCTCGGTTTCGAGCTCCCGATTTGCGTTTGTGATGCAAGTTGTTGGGCTACGGGGCGGTCCCAAGCAGCAACCGGTGTGGACATGTTTCCGTCATCGCGCGTCAGTGTGAGCCGGAACCGTCCCGCTCCTCCAACCGGCTGTCCAAAACATCGTGCCCTTGCCTGGATCGTGCCCTTGCGTGGCCTGGTCGGGGAGCGGGTCGGCGAAGCGATGCCGCCCAAGGCGGACATGATCCAGCGGAACAGTGCCGCACGCAGCCAGCCGCGGCAGGGCTCGTTCCGGCGCGGCCCTCCCCTAACCCTCGGCACGATCAGCGCAGCCAGTTCCGTCAACGGGCAACCGCACAGCGACGGCATACCCAGTTTTCTACATGTTTGCCAATAGCTTAGTTGATTGCGACGAGGGCCGGGCGGCAGTCTGGCGCGGTCGCGTCGGACGCCATGGTTGGCGCGCGGCTACCAAATATTGATCTTGTTACGGACGGAACAGCGGCCGATCGGGTCGATGGCTATGGTGCTGTCATGAGGCCGGCAGCGAGAAAGCTACCGGGGAGAGAGAAGCAGACTGATACCCTTTGGAGACTGTCATGAGAAAACTCGCCCTCACAATTGCTGCCGTCTTTGCCATGGCTTCAGCGGCTCACGTCACACCTGCAAGCGCTGGTAAGGGGTTTGGCGTCGGTCTCGCGGTAGGCGCAGGGGCTGTGCTGTTGTCGCACAGCCTTGCCCGCGCGAAGGCACGTGAAAGGGCTCGTGCTCGCGCTGCGGCACGTGCCCGCGCCCGTGCCCGTGCCCGCGCAAGGGCCGCCGCCCGCGCCCGTGCCCATGCCCGCGCCAAGGCCGCCGCTCGTGCCCGTGCTCGTGCCCAAGCTCAAGCGCAAGCCAGAGCCGCCGCCCGCGCCCGCGCTCGTGCCCAAGCTCAGGCGCAAGCCAAGGCCGCCGCCCGTGCCCGCGCCGTCGCGCAAGCCCAGGCGGCCCAGCAAGCGGACATTGCGGCGTCAAGAGCCGAGGCCGAGGCTGCAGCCAAGGTCAAGGCCCAGGAAGTGGAGATTGCCCGCCTTCGCGAGGAAAATCGCAGATTGGCCGCGGCGCAACAGCGTGGACAGACGGTTGCCACGACCGATCCGAACGCAGCCACCGATGAGCCGCAGCCTGTCAAGGCGAACGTGGTCGTGACCGGAGCGTGCAAGCGGTTCATTCCGAGTGCTGGCGTCACGGTCTCGGTGCCCTGCGCGCAATAAGCAACCACAGCAAGATTCGGCGGCGGGAGCCTGAGGCAGGCTTCCGCCGCAACCTTGTCGCAGCCGCCGCGGGCGCGATAAACTGACGGATGGTTCGGAAGTAACAGCCGCCTATGGCGTTTCAGAGTTAGCTCGGACCCTCCCGTTCCCCCGGCCCGGTTCCTCCACTCGCCACCCGACGGCATGATGTTCTGGGTGGCCCAGTTGAGGAACCGGGCGGAGGAGCGAGAGGGTTCCAGCCAACCCTGCAACGCCCCGGTTGTGGCTGCGACAAAAATCCAAATCGGCAGTCGGGCCGCAACGGGTGCTCGAAAAGGGCTCCCGAATTCGCGTCGGATGCGGTTATAGTGTGGACAGCCTCAATTCAGAATTGTTGAAGCGGCATCGATCGGGCAGGACAGCGGCGATATGGCGACGACGGACAATGCTCAGGCGGCCCGCGCGGCGACCGTGGGGAAGGGCAAAACGGTGTGGATGGCGCCGAAGCTGGCGTTTCGCAACCTCATCCATGACCGGGTCAGCCTGCTGGTCACCTTGACCGGGATCGTGTTTTCCGTCGTCCTGGTGGCTGTACAATTCGGTCTCTACCTCGGTTCGGAGCGCACCATCGCGGCCGTGCTCGATCAGGTCAAAGCCGATCTATGGATCGCGCCAATCGGCACCAAGAGCTTCGACGATCCGAATTACCTGATGGGCCGTGAACGATACGCGGTGTTGTCGACCCCGGGTGTCAGCAGTGCTCAAGATTTGGTGGTTTTCTTCGCCAGCTGGCGCAAGCCGAAGGGTGGGGCGACCACGGTTGTGGTCGTTGGCTCCGACTGGGAGGAAGGTGGACTGAAACCGTGGAACATCGTCGCCGGCAGCCTCGATGACTTGGAGGCACCACATGGCGTGGCGGTCGACAGGTCCTACTTCAAGGACCTCGGGATCGATGGTCTCGGGGCGCATGCGGAGATCAACTCACAGCGGGTGGTGGTACGGGCGGTCACCGACCGGATCCGTTCCTTCACGACGCTGCCCTATGTCTTTACCACGCTCAAGCGGGCCCGCACCTACGATCCGCGGGCCGTGGGTGATGATTCATCGTACACGCTGATCCAACTTGCCGACGGTGCCGACCGCAAGGAGGTGAAGGCAGCGCTGGCTAAGCAACTGCCCGACATCGAAGTTCTCGATCATGACCAGTTCCGAAAGCGCAGCATAGATTATTGGCTGTTCCAAACCGGTGCCGGCGCGGCGTTGATCGCCGGCGCCATTCTGGGGCTTATTGTCGGCGTCGTGATCGTCGCGCAGACGCTTTATTCGAGCACCAAGGATCACTTGAACGAGTTCGCCACGTTGCGCGCGCTGGGGGCGTCGGCCAGTTACATCCGGCAAGTGATCTTGATGCAGGCGATGATCAGCGCCCTGGTCGGTTATTTGATTGGCATGGCCCTGAGCCTATTGGTGGTGTGGGCGGCCGATGGCACCGCCATGGTGGTGGTGATGACCAGAGAGCTGGCGGCGCTGCTGTTCGTCATTACCGTCGTTATGTGTGCCATTGCCGCCATTTCCGCAATCTTCAAGGTTACGCGAATAGATCCGGCCGGCGTATTCAGCCGATAAAGAGGAGGCTGCCTGTTTTGGCACGCATCAATCAAGTACAAAGCGGTCCGACGTCGCCTGGCGGCCCATCTGCTGCATGCAACCCGCCGACTGCGGCGCGTAGCGGGACTTTGCCACCGGATAGACCTTCGTCTGGGGGTCGCACCCGCTGGTTATTGGCGGCCCGCGTCGCGGAGGTGGCTCCATGACGACGATGGAACCGTTGGGCAAGCCGCTGTTGCAGGCCAGCGGGGTCGTTAAGGTGTTCGGCGTGGGCTCTTTGGCGATCACTGTTCTCAAAGGCATCGATGTGGCGCTGTGGCCGGGTGAGCTGACCTTGCTGATGGGACCGTCCGGCAGCGGTAAGACGACATTGCTGTCGATCCTGGGCTGCCTGATGACGCCGAACACCGGTGAACTCGAGTTGGTTGGTCTCAAAGCGCATGGTCTAACCGGCGAGGGCCTGGCCGATCTGCGGCGACGGCATATCGGGTTTGTGTTCCAGTCCTACAATCTGTTTCCGACGCTGTCGGTCTTGGACAATGTTTTGTTGGCGATGGATGTGCGGCGCACCACGTCCGACGCGCCGCGGGAGATGGCCGCCAGTGCCCTGACACAAGTGGGCCTGGCACACCGCATCAAGGCTTATCCGTCCAAACTGAGTGGCGGTGAAAAACAGCGGGTGGCAATCGCGCGCGCGTTGGCTGGCTCGCCGAGCCTGATTCTCGCCGATGAGCCGACCGCCGCGCTCGATAGCGAGAACGGCAAGGCGGTGATGTCGTTGCTGTCGAAGGTGGCGCAGGATCCCACGCGCGCCGTGTTGGCCGTGACACACGACCATCGCATGCTGGAGTATGCCGATCGGATCATCCGCATTGAGGATGGCCTCATCCATTCCGACGAGCGTCCCAACAACAATAAGCAAAAGACGCGCAAAGAGGACGTGATCTTCCAACAAAGCCCTGGCGGAGAGTCGGGCTTCAGCTACTTGGTCAGGGTCAAGCAACGTGCCTAAAACAAACTTGATGGTTTCGGCGGCCGCCATCTCCATGGTGTGCGCTGGGTCCGCTTCGATCGAGATCCTTCATCACGGCGTGGCCAGAGCCCAGTCCGTCTCGGCGGCCAGCCCCACGCCCGCATCGGAGTGGGTGGCGGCGGCACCCGGCCGGGTCGAGCCGCGCAAGGGCGAGCTGCGGATCGGCACGCCTCAGCCCGGTCGCGTGATTGAGGTTTTGGTCAAGGTCGGCGACAAGGTGGAGAGGGACGAGATGATCGTTCGCCTCGACGACGATGTGGCGCGCGCCGACCTGGCTGCCGCCGAGGCACAAGAGGGCGCCCTCAAGCGGGCACGGGACCGGGCGCCGGCGGCCAGCGGCCGCAACGACGTTCGTGATGCGGAAGATGCCGTGTTCATCGCTGAGCGCGCCGTGTTTGGTGCGCGGCACGAATTGGATGAGGCGCTGTTGGCCCGTCGCAAGGGATCTGGACGCAATGAAACCGTGCGTGCGGCCAGGCAGCGGTTGGTCGACGCCCTCGACCGGCTGAAACGTCGGCAGTCCCGCTATGCCCAGGCCCAGCATAAACCGAACCTGCCCGCGCCGAGTGCGGCTGATTCCCAGCTCAGCGTTGGCCGTTCGACGGTAGCCAAGGTCGAGGCGATCCTGGGCCGGACCCGGATCAGAGCGCCGGCCGCCGGCACGATATTGCAGCTCAACGTGAAAGTCGGCGAGTTCGTCGCTCCCTCACCCTTGCAACCGCTGGCAGTGATCGGCGATCTGTCGCGGTTGCGCGTGCGCGCGGAAGTCGATGCGCGCGACGTGGCCAAGATTAAGGTGGGGCAGCGTGCATTCGTGCGCTCAACAAGTTATCCTGGCCGCGAGTTCGACGGCAAGGTTACCAAGATTGCACCAACCCTTGCAGGTCCGCAGATCGTCAACCGCGGGCCACGCCGGCCGACCGATGTCGAGGTCCTGGAGGTGCTGATCGACCTCGACGGTGCCCCGCCGTTGCTCACCGGCATGCGGGTGGACGCGTTCTTCCGGCGCTAGAGCAACCTGCCTTTAATCGGAATCGGAACGATCCCGATTAAAGGCGCAAAGATGATCTAGATTATTGCCGCCTTAGACGGGTTCGCCTTGCTGGCTCCTCCCCCAGAACAACCACGCACATCACCGTGCTTTGGGAGCCAGATGGTGGAGCGGGATGGGTCCAGCAAACTCTGGCACGTCCTAGCCGGCTCAATAAGGTTTCCGACCACCCCCAAGCGATGCGCGATCGACCGCGCTTGGGTCGATCGACGTCGGCCATCACGCCGTGAACAACTGATGGAATCTTGAGCCGCTTGCGCTGCTGACAAGGCACCGCTAGGTCAAAGCAGCTTGCGCATATGCCGACAAAAAAAGGGCCCCTCTCAAGACAGAAGGGCCCAGTTTGGGGAGGAGAAGGGGTTACCTCGACGTTCGATCAAAGGCCTGAGGGCCTGATGCGTCGCACCTTGGCGGCAGGCGTGGTCCGTCGACAGGCCACGCTGGCCGTTGGCGCAAATGTCTGGGTGAGATGGCATCCTTTGCTGGGGGTGGAGCGCTAAGTCGATTCAGTGTCAGCTGGAACCGTTCGGCTCCCTCGGCCCTTCCACCGGCAACATCGTGCCATTGGGTGGCCGGGTGGCGTGCGGGTGGGCAGGGCGAACCCGCCCAGGGCGGAAGTGATCGGGATCGTAGCGCGGCTTGTTGGCGTCAGCTTCATGTTCCCGCTCCAACCGTCCGGCTCAGTGGTGTTCATGATGGCAACATGCGGGTTTTGGAGCAGTTCGGCTGTTCCCGACGGAACACGTTGCCTGTGGCGAGGAACACCATCGGCGGTCGCCCCCGATACCCGCCGCGATCACCGTCACCACCGATCAAGACCGGCACGGCTGGACCGCCAAAGGCGGACGGGCTCTGAGGCGGGCATGAGTTAGCGGTGACGGGCGCGCAGGCCGCGACTTGCGCGACGGCTGCTGGCGGCGCGGCGGTCGACCTCGGCCTGGGATACCTCGCCGGCCCTGACCAGGGCGCTTACGCAGCGCCGGCTCAGCTTGTGGCCGTTGACGTTCATGCAGCGGCGCAGACCAGGGCTGTCGACCGCATGGCGCGAACAATAGCGGAAATAATCGCCCATGCAGGCATATTGGACCGCGGCGCTGACGGCGCCGGCCTGGGTGGCGAAGCCGATCGTGCCAAGCGCAACGGCGATGGCGACGGCTCTGCGCAAGCGGCTGGTACCTTTGGTCATCGTCTGTCTCCTTGTGGATCTGTGATCATCACGTGTGTCGAACTGTCTGAGCCGACACTGCCAAAAGCGCGTGATCGGCGCTGTTCCAGCAGGAACTGGGGAGAACATTGAGCGCTCGAGCCGCCAGATGACATCCGCCGCTGGCGGATCAGCCGTGCCGGCCGCTCGCCGTCCGGCCGCCTAGAGCAACCTGCCTTTGATCGGAATCGGAACGATCCCGATCAAAGGCAGAAAGTTGCTCACCACTTTAAGAGCGATCATCTTTGCGCCTTAAATCGGAACCGGCGCAATTGGAACCGGCGTTGCGGTTCCGATTTAAGGCGCGATGATCTAGACCGTCATGCCGTTGGTCGGCCGCGTGGGCAGGGGGCGGCATGGATCCAGCTCGCTCGGACACGCTCCAAGCGTGGCGGCCGCCGCTTCCAGCAGTTCAAGATCGATGATGGCAACAGTTGGCGGTTGCCAAACGGGCGCAGCTCCGGCAAGGGGAGGACGTCAACTGGCAGGCTGATTCGATGTCCGACGACCGTCTGATCTCTGCGCATAAGCGGGAGCAGGACGCTTTTGAAGCGACAATCCGCCCCCAATCGCTGGACGAGTTCATCGGCCAGCAGCAGGCGCGCGCCAACCTAAAGGTTTTCGTACAAGCGGCCAAGGCGCGGGGCGACGCGCTTGATCATGTGCTCTTTGTCGGGCCGCCGGGGCTCGGAAAAACCACGTTATCGCAAATCATGGCGAGGGAGTTGGGGGTCGGCTTTCGCGCCACCTCGGGCCCGGTGATCTCAAAGGCCGGCGACCTGGCCGCGCTGCTGACCAACCTCGAAGAGCGCGACGTTCTGTTCATCGACGAGATCCATCGCCTCAGTCCGGCCGTTGAGGAGATCCTTTACCCGGCCATGGAGGACTACCAGCTGGATCTGATCATCGGCGAAGGACCGGCGGCCCGATCCGTTCGCATTGACCTGGCCCGTTTCACGTTGGTCGGCGCGACCACGCGTGCAGGCTTGCTTACCACACCGTTGCGCGACCGTTTCGGCATCCCCGTCAGGCTTAATTTTTATGACGTCGCTGAGCTCCAATTGGTGGTCGAGCGAGGGGCACGCGTATTGGGGGCGCCGATGACCGCCGATGGAGCACGAGAAATCGCGCGACGCGCGCGGGGCACGCCGCGTGTGGCCGGCCGATTGCTGCGCCGGGTGCGGGATTTCGCAGCCGTCGAGGGCGCTGCGGCGATCGATGCCAGTGTGGCAGACCGAGCGCTCAAGGCGCTTGAGGTCGATTCTGAAGGACTGGATGCGCTCGACCATCGCTATCTGGATTGCATCGTCAAAACCTACGAAGGCGGACCGGTCGGGATCGAGACCATCGCTGCCGCGCTCTCTGAGCCGCGCGATGCCATCGAGGAGATCGTCGAGCCCTACCTCTTGCAACAGGGCTTCGTCGGCAGGACGCCGCGCGGCCGTGTGGTCACCTTGAAAGCCTACCGCCACCTGGGATTGACCGGCCCGGCCCGGCAGTCCGCTGGCCAGCCCAACCTATTCGAGGCCGCGCCCGACGCAGCCGACGTGATAACCGATCCCGACGACGTTTCCGACTGACGCGCCGAGGCCGTTTCAGTGTTAGCTGGATGGCAAGGCTAGATCATCGCGCCTTAAATCGGAACCGCAAAGCCGGTTCCGATTTAAGGCAGGTTGCTCTAATCGGCCTTATAGCGTTTCAGTATGAGCGGGCCGGCACAGCGCTTCCGCCGATGGCGGACATGATGTGGGCGGAAACGAATTACGCAGACCCGCGCTCGTGGGCTACCTCGGCGCGATCGGCAACGACCCGCTCAAGTATCGCGGTCATTTGGCGAATGGCACCGATTTCACACCAGCGGGTATCGCAGCCTGAAACCGATCATCGGGAAGCTCTGCGCCAATGCTCCACTGGTCCAAATGAGCCAAAAACTGCGGCTCACCTTTTTGCGTCACGTAGGTGATGGCGAAGCGGCGTGGCAGCGGCGTCTCATCCGCCTCGATCCATATCTGGAAATCCGAACCCGTGCTTTCAAACGACAGGTGATGACAGGGAACGCCTTCCACCGTACGCAAACCCAGATACTCCGATGAAATGATGTTCCGTTTGAATGTGTCTGCCACATTCGAGTAGAGGATATCGGACAGCGGCAGGTAGATGCCGTACTTTTCGTCCAAATAATCCAACAGGGCATCGGTTGAGCCCTTGAAGTCCAAGCTCATCTGCTCGTTCACGTGACGGCGCCAGACTGTGAGCTTCGCCCCGTCATACCAAGCGGACTGGGCGCTGCCGTCGTCGGAGATGCTGGTGGCCTGCAGCCGGTCCGGGCGTTTGATTAAGACGCGCGCCTCACGGGCTGCTTTGATCTTGATGCCCGATTTGCGGGTGAGATCGAAAAAGCTACGGGCACGAAAAGACATGGTCTTGGCTTGGGCCAAATGGTCGGACATACTTTCAAGGATTTTTATGGCCTGTTCGTCCATCGGCCCGCGCTGCTGGCCGCACGCCGGGGCGGCGAGCGCCAGGCCGAGCACGACGCTGGCGAAGGTGACGCGCACCGTCATGACGGCGTTGGCCAGTGCCGTGGTGGCATGAGACATCATGACGAACTCCCGGTGCTGTAGATCAGGGCTGGAATGGGGTGCGGCTATAGCCTCTCAGTATCAGCTGCAACCATCCCGCTCCAACGACCGGCCACCCAATGCCCCGATCTTGTGGGAGGCCTGGCCGGGAGAGCGGGCCGGCCCGGCGGTTCTGGCTATGGCGGAAATGATCTGGTTCACCGGCGACGGCCAACGCGCCTGGAGGTGCGCCGCGCCGTTCGCCGCGCACTGCCGCGAACGCTGGCCGGCCCAACGTAGCCGCGTCGGACGACCACGCGACTGCTCGGCCCGTGGCAACAATACCGGTCGAACGGAGCATAACGGTGCGCATGACAACAATGTGCCAGCTCAATTCCGGCAGCCGATGTGCGGTCACCGATACGAGCGCCGCTTATCCCCGCAAGCCGGAGCGATGGCAGCCCTTTTTGCTCGATACGCTCGATATCGGCGGCGGCGTCATGCCCAGATGCGGCCTTTGCGTCAAGGCCAAGGCAGACCGAGATCGGGGCAGCAAGCAATAACAACGCAACCTTCAACAACGAGTGAAAACCGGGCATAATGCCTCCATTTGCAATCAATCGGCAGCATTTGGCAATTCGTGCGATGCTGAAGCTGGCAGCTCAGTAAATGCGCCGCTCGGCGATCGCCAGAGAGTAAGCCAACGCTGTCACCAATCCGCTTCAATCCGGCAAAGCTGTCAACCCGTTGCGCGCGCGCCTGCGGAATGATCACGCCCATTCGCTGGACGGTAGGCACGCCGGTGACAGACGGCGGCCGGATGCCGGGTCGCGCCAGGATTTGCGGGCCACGGCCCGCGCGCAAAGTTCGCGGGAACAATCTTTTTACTGGCCGATTGCGATCTCGCCGGCAGCGCCACCGGCATCGGTCGCCATCAATCAAGCGTAACAGTTCGCGGTCGGTTTCGCTGTCTAAAGGCACTGCTTCTATTGGGCCACCAACGACGGGATCAGCCGGTCGATGACTTTGGCGGAGCACAGCACGCCCGGCATCCCCGCGCCCGGGTGCGTGCCCGCGCCGACCAGATAAAGTCCCGCTGGACCTTCAGCGCGATTATGGAAGCGGAACCAGGCCGACTGGGTGAAATGGGGAGCGATCGAGAACCCGGTACCCATGTAGCTCAAATAGCGGTCCTGAAAATCTTCCGGCGTCATCCAAAACTCAGAACAAATGTTCTGCTTGAGCTTCGGAAGCATTGTCCGATCGAGCGCGTCGACGATCCGATCGCGCAACCGCGGTGCCTCGATAGTCCAGTCGACCGGGGCGGTCAGATTTGGCACCGGACACAGCACATAGAAGCTGTCGCATCCCTCCGGCGCGAAACGCGCATCGGTTGCCGTCGGGCGATGGACGTAAAGCGAAAAATCCTCGGCCAGCTTGCGGCGACGATAAATATCGTCCAGCAACCCACGAAATCTATCACCCAGCCAAATCGTATGATGTGCCACCTCTGGATATGTCCGCTTGCTGCCAAAATAGAGCACGTAAAGTCCCATCGACAGCCGCGCCGTGCGGCGCTTCAATTTTGCGCTCTGCTTCACCTTTTCTGGCGCGATCATTTTAGAGAAGAGATGCATCGGGTCAGCATCGGAGACGACGACGTCCGCGCGGATCTGTCTGCCATCGTCCGTTACCACGCCGCGTGCACGACCGTCCTCGATCAAGATCTCCCGGACGGTGGTTCCGAACTGGACATCCGCGCCAGCGTCCGTGATTAACCGCATCAGCTCGCGCACCATCGCGCCGGTGCCTCCCATCGCGAAATAAACGCCGTCGCGCCGCTCCAGGAAGTGGATTAGCCCGTAAATGCTGGTCGTATGAAACGGACTGCCGCCCACCAGCAGCGGTTGGATCGAAAAGGCCTGCCGTAGCTGTGGATGTTTCAAGAACCGCGACACCATCTGCCAAACCGTCTCATGCGCACGCAGCTTGACCAACCGGGGGGCCTGCTTGAGCATCGTCCGAGCATTATGGAACGGCTGATCCGCCAGCGCAGTGAACCCGGCCTCATAGAGCCTACGAGAGTGCTCGACGAGCCGCAGATAACCATCAGCATCGCGGGCCTCGAATCGGCGAATTTCGGACAGGGTCTGCTCCACGCTGCCGCCGTAATCGAACGTGCGTCCGTCGGCGAATCGAAACCGGTACCAGGGATTTAGAGCGACCAGCCGCAGCCGGTCGGCCATGGGAACGCCCATCAGATCGAACAGCTCTTCAAACAGGGAGGGCGCGGTGATGACCGTTGGTCCGGCATCGTGTCGAAAGCCGTCCTGTTCGAACACCTGCGCACGCCCACCGGCCTGTTGCTGCCGTTCGATCAGGCAGACGCGATAGCCTTTTGCGAGCAAGCGTATGGTGGCGGCGAGTCCACCGAAACCTGCACCGATCACGATCGCCCGGGCCGCGACTTGGTTGTGGCCGTTGCGCTGCACTGCATCAGTTTTTGATGCTGAATTGGCTAACGCTGGACCCATCTGATTTCTCATAAGTGGTTGACTTGGATTGAAGTTCAGCGGTGTTCTGTCATGATGATCGGTCTGACTTGGTAACTTTAGCGGATGCCAATTGAGGCGTCGTCTATGTTAAAGACATATGGTCGCGTTGCGAAGCATGGCCGAGGCCGTGAGAGCACTTTTATCGGCCCGGCTAGGTGGTCCGTAACACGACATATTCTGTATGCGTGGTCGTCCGGGTGACCGGATCAGACCGACAAATTGATCTAGGTCAATGGTAAAGTGCGCGGTGCAGCTGCGATAATGAATGATATGATATCGCTTTCGGATCGAATGCAGACATGGCGTCGCCAGATCGATGCCAGGCTTGATGTCGCCGTCGGTCGGTGTGTTGGCGCGCCGGATCAGCTGATCCAAGCTGCGCGCTATAGCCTGCTCGCGCCCGCCAAGCGGGTTCGGGCGCTGCTCGTCTTTGCGGCCGCGCGCGATCGAGGCGGCGACCTCAGCAAGGTGGAGAACTGCGCTTGTGCGATCGAGATGATCCACGCAGCCTCGTTGATCCTCGATGATTTGCCGTGCATGGATGACGCGGTCTTGCGGCGCAAGCGTCTGGCCTTACATCGCAAGGTCGGAGAGTCGACTGCGATCCTTGCCGCCATCGGCCTGATCAGCCGTGGCTTCGAGGTGTTGGGTCGAGCGCAGCACACCGCGCCGGACGTTGCCACGCATGCCGTCGAGCAACTGGCGCAAGCGATGGGCTTCGCCGGCCTCACAGGTGGTCAATACGATGACTTGACGGCCTGCAGGGGCACCGAGGATCTCGACGTCGTGCGGCGCAGGTATATGAGCAAGACCGGGTCGCTGTTCAGCGCGGCGTTGTTGTTCGGCGCCAGCGTGAGACCGTTAACCAGCGCGCAGATGACCGATCTTTGGACGGCTGGACGACGGATCGGCGTCGGCTTCCAGATGTGTGACGATCTGATCGACGCGTGCGCATCACCGACGTCCGCCGGTAAAGACGTCAGGGCAGACACTGGGAAGGCCACGGCCGTCAACCTGCTCGGCATCGAAGGCACCATTCAACACGCCAACGCTGAGGTCGACGGGGCCCTCGCGTTGATCACGCCAATTTTGGGCCCAGGCGACACCAGCGGCCTGATCCGCTGGATGGCCGATAGCGCCATGTCCCGGCTGGATGCGCCCGCCGCCGTTGCTCCTTGATGACGCTGGATCGTCCGACGTCGGATGCAGACCCCGGCCGGATGTGCCGTGGGGCGGTGTTTATGGCGTTGCAGAGTTGGCTGGAACCGAACCGAGCGGCATCCGCGTCCTACCGCGCGTCTTCGAGGTCGGGGTGGGTCCAAAGCCCGGCGCGGCTCGGCTGCCCTGCCAGGCTGGAAATTTTTGCGTAGGACACGACCAGCGGGGCGGCTGCCAGAATCGCAATTTTGCGTCGGGTCGGGACGATTGCCCGCTGATCCCAAGCCGTCTCCGCTCGGCGTCTGACAGTCGTGCCGATCGCTCGGTAGACGGAGCGGGCCGCGGCAATCGCGGTGGCGCAGCGAAACGGCAACGCGGCAATGCCGAAGGTTGCTGACGCATAGTATTGGTCAGCCTCCTCCAACAGGCGAAGCGTCGCCCGTGACACGGCCGCACGTGATCGGCGATCGCAGATCGCTGAGACCGCAAGACCCTCCTCCTCCAGCCAGCATCGCGGGAGATAGAGCCGGCCGATTTGCGCATCCTCCATGACATCGCGCGAAATATTGGTCAGTTGAAAGGCAATCCCCAGGTCGGCGGCGCGGCGCATCGTCTCTTTGTCGCGGACACCCATCACCATCGCCATCATCAGGCCTACCACGCCTGCGACGTGATAGGCGTAGACCAAGGTGTCGGTCAGCGTCGCGCAGTCTCGTCCGTTGGCGTCCATTGCGAAGCCATCAATCAGCTGCTGCGGAAAGCGCTCCGGGATCTCATGCTTGGCGATAACGCGACACAGTGCTTCGAACACCGGGCCCGATGGATTGCCGCGGCAGGCATCGGTCGTACGCTGACGCAGATCGTCGATCAGCGCTGACGGATCGCCAGTGGCGCGCGCCCCGCTGCATGCCGCGGGGGCATGAAACCCCAATTCCTGCCCATCGATGACATCGTCGCAATAACGGCACCAGGCGTACAGCATGTAGGCGCTGTTGCGCACCTCGCGCGGAAACAGCCTAGCGGCGGCGGCAAAGCTCTTAGAGCCGCGCTCGATGCGTTGCCGGCTCAGCTCTACAATCGCGTCATCAGCAGCCGTCATTCTGTTCCTTTACTGTCACTGTCACGATCGCTGGTCACCGGGCAGATCGGCTTAAAGAGAAGTACACGTAGGCCCCGCAACGCTGCACTCAGGGAGTTGATGCGCTGCACCGACAAAAAAAGCGCGGTGGCGTCATCATCAACACCGATCAAGGCCTCGACGCACGAGGCTATCCCGTCGGGCGGCCCGTCGTTGATGCCGTCCCATCAGCGCCGATCGCCGAAATGCCCGCAGCCGCGGGCCGAAACGACCTGGCTCATGCGGCACGGCCTGTCCCCTCCGCGTTCTATAGCACGGCGGCCGCCGGGCTCGAAATCACGATGGCTTCGGCGGACCGGTTCAACCGTTCTCATGCGGGCCGGAAACCGGGCGTAGCGCTCCGGTCCGCCACCCCGGCGAACGCCTTTGGGGTCTAAGGGTAAGCCAATCAGCGTGACGCTCAGTGGGGCGCCACGGCGCACAGGCCAATGACCAGCGGCCTCACGCAGATCATGGCGCCGCGCTTCAAGCGGCATATGTTGCGATTTCGACCAGCCAAGCCTCGCATCGCCGGCTATGTCGGTCCGCCCAAATGCTTCGCTTGGACGCGTCGTCGCGCGGCCTGTGGCGGCTCCGATGCGGCGGTGACATCGTAGCCCTCGGTACGATCGTATGGAAAAGGTCCCTGCATGTCCGCCGGCGGCAAACTTTCAACCGTGTAGCCCGCAATCCGGTGATGGGGGTTGGGCTGCTTGTTGGGATTGTTGTCGCGGCGGTTGGATTTGCTGGGCTCGACGATCATTCCATTGACGTTGGCGTGGTCGAACCACCATTTCTTGATCGGATTGCGATCGCCGTAGCCGATCCAGTCATCGAGCATAATGAGGAACCGCCGGGTCCAAGGCAGATGGATCGCCATCCAGCGGCCGAGGCGGTGCATCGGTACGTTCACCTTGTTCCAAGGGCACATCTTCAGACATCGGCCGCAGCCCTGGCCACGTGGATTGGAAACGCGGTAGCTGGTGCAATTTTGCACGTCGGGTTTCCACGTTTCGTAACCGTTGTACATGACCTTGGGCCCAAACGGTATGGCGGACACCGGACATTCCCGCGCGCATTTGGTGCATTTTTCGCAGAAGTCCTGAAGGCCAAAGTCGATCGGCTTATCGACGGCCAGCGGAAGATTGGTCGTCACCACCGTCGATTTGAAACGTGGACCGAGAAATGGATTGATGATCACCTCTCCGATCCGGCTCATTTCGCCCAGACCCGCCAGCAAGATCAGCGGCAGGTGGTGTACGTCGCTCTCCACTGCGGACTGGCAGCGCGCAGAATAACCGAGGTTGCGAATGTAGGCGGCGACCACGTTGCCGATCTCGGCCCCGCGCATGTAGGCGCGGGTGCTCTGGCTCCCGCTGATCCAGTCGTCACCGCTCGACGCCTGTAAGGTGTCGTAGCCCTGGTCGATGAGGATAACGATGGCATACCTGTGATAGGGCTCAACGGGGGTGCCGTCGCTTTGGTGCGAATACCACACCCACGGTTTCGCTTCGCAAATGCCGACTTGATCGGAATCGAGAAAATAGCAGAGCGACTTAATGTTATTCGCTAGCTGTTGCGGATCGTCCGGGATCGGTGCACGCTGCTCCGCCACCTGACCATCGTGACGCGGCAGCAAGGCAAGCAATTCCGTACTCAATGCCCCCTGTAACGGGCTTTTCTGTCCAGCCTTGCGTGCGCCACCCGAGGCTTCTCGACGCCGCTTTTGCTGTTCGCCATAGTCGCCGTGGCGAGCGCGCTCGAAGCCGTCCGCGCGCCGGGGCACGCGCTTGATCTCGTCTTCGATAATCAATGTGGTGGTCTGGTCCACCCGCCGGATCTGCTCGAGCGGGTAGGGCCCAAGGTGTAATGGACGTTGTGGCCGATTGAGCAATCCCATCCTTCCTCCCCAGCTCCCGTGTTGATTGGCGGTGATCCTAATCTAACATGGATACCGCCGAACGGTTGGGCTTTCGTGCCACCGTCGGGTTGCCGCCGAGCTGAACACCGCATCCGCGGTTCCATCACCGAATTTGTCACCCGGCGGTGGTCGGAGCCGCCAGCGTGGGAGGGTCTGAACTCTTCTCCGACACCGCCAACCTGGGCACCTGGGGTTGCAAACGATGCCGGCACGTAAGCTGCGACCGTGAAGGCGCCACGCTCGAACGCCCGCAACCATGCGGTACACTGTTCCAAACGACAGGCCTTGGCAACGGGCATCGCTCGAATCTCTAAAGCAACCTGCTTTTCATCGGAATCGGAACGATCTCGATGAACAGCATGTTGCTGACCACTTTAAGGCACGACGAGCGAGCTGCTTCGCGCAGACCCGACCTGTCAGGAATGCCGACGGTCAATTCTGTCAGGGATCGACCCGGTTCGTAGCCTTCCATCTCAGCCGGCACCTTGTCTCAGTTTGAGTGTGCTGCGATCGCGCTGACGGCAACAGTATTGGTCCGCACCGATGTTGCGCTGCTCTGTAATCCGGGCCGTTGGGTAGCGACCTTTGGCTTGGCCCGAACGGGAAGTTGGAACTCGTCGACATGGCGGGCAAGCGCCGGTGGCGATGCCGCGATTCCATGACGGTATCGACCGAGCGGGGCTTATGCAAAATGCATTTGGGCGAGCGGCATAGGCATACGTTTATTGTCAGCACTGCTTCATAGGGTGGTTCATCGCTCAATGGACCAGTTCTCGCTCGCTGGCCATGGCTCAATCTGCCCGAACAAGACCAGATCATTACGCCAGGTCGTGAACCAGTGCCAACATCTATGCGTTTTACGTCGGCTTGCGATCTGTCCATGGGTCGACGCACCTCCAAACCTGACGACGGCCTCTGAAACAGCGAACGACCGGCTGTGGCGCGTGTAGAGCGATTAAGTTATCTTCCATCTCTGGCGATCTAGGATGTAGAACATGTGTGACACACCACAATCGGAAACAGGCGTAACGTTTCAGGGCTGGATTGAATTATCCGCGCAAAAAAGCAGAAGCGCGAGCGGAGATTGGGTCGACCTGACTTATCCGTTGTCGCCAAGCGTGCCGCGGGCCACAATTTTTGAACCGCCTGCCTTTGCTCGTGTCGCAGAGTTGCCCACGTCGCCTGCCAATATAAGCCGTATGGAAATGGTCGTGCACACTGGCACACACGTCGATGCTCCAGTGCACTTCTGCTCCAATGGACCGGGAATGGACGAAATACCGATTGAGCGGTTAATGGGACAGGGTGTTGTGATCGGTATCGACGCGGGTCCGTGCTATGCGATTACGGCCGATGATCTACGCAACGCCTCGCCGCCAATCGAGCCTGGTGACATCGTAGCGATTGAAACAGGCTGGACGACGCGTTGGCAAACATCCGACTGGGCGCGGCATCCTTACTTAGCAGATGACGCTGCTGAGTGGCTGCTTGAGAAAAATGTGAAAATGATTGCTGTCGATACGATCGATCCAGAACTGCCGTTTGATCTCCGCCTTGACGGGTTCGATTTTCCTGTTCACAAGAAATTACTGCAGCGCGGCGTCCTGATCGCCGAGCAACTGGCAAATCTGAAATCTTTGGCGCGGCATCGTGCCGAGTTCTTGTTTGCGCCACTGCCTATAGTAGGCTGCGATGGCGCGCCGGCGCGAGTCCTGGGCAGAACCGTAGATTAGTTCGACATCGTCTTTTGGCCCGGCCCGGTTACCCGATGGCACGCTTGTGGGGATGGCCGGGAGGCGCACCGGGTCAGTCCGGCACATCTGCCTTGGCCGCCGTGAACTAGATCATCTTTGCGCCTTAAATCGGAACCGCAAAGCCGGTTCCGATTTAAGGCGCAAAGATGATCGCTGTTAAAAAGATGATCGCTGTTAAAGTGTCGAGCAACTTTCTGCCTTTGATCGGGATCGTTCCGATTCCGATCAAAGGCAGAAAGTTGCTCTAGCTAAACACGTGCCAATGGTCCTCCGGCAACACCACCGAGACATTCTCACCAGGTGCAAAGTCGGATTCGCCGGGCAGCCGAACCGTCAGAAGCGTGTCCGCCAGTTCCACTTCGTAAAGCGCTGCGTCACCCAGAAATGTGCGTGCCTTAATCACGCCCCGGGGAGAGTCCGAATTCTCCTTATGCCCCCGCTCTAGACCGATATACTGCGGCCTAATGGCGAGCGTTACGGCATCACCAATCCGCGACTCAGGCGGTGGCGTGCGCATCACTTTGCCCAGCGGCGACACGATCTCGTTCGCTCCAGCAACGCTGGCCTTGATGAAGTTCATCTCGCCAACAAACTCAGCAACGAACAGGTTTGGCGGGTCGGAGTAGACCTCCTTCGGTGTTCCCATCTGCTGGATTTTTCCGTCACTCATCACGCAGATTTTGTCTCCGAGGCTGAGAGCCTCAGCTTGATCGTGTGTGACATAAAGCGTCGTAACCCCGGCAGAGGTGGCAATCTTGCGTAGTTCTAGTCTCATCTCCTCGCGAAGGCGCGCATCAAGATTGCTGAGCGGTTCGTCCATCAGCAGCACCATTGGTTGAGTGACGATCGCCCGGGCCAACGCCACGCGCTGCTGCTGCCCCCCGCTCAAGTCTGTCACCGGACGGTCGTGCAACGCGTCGAGCCGCACGAGCCTTAAGCAACTCATCACGCGATCCTTGACCTGCCTCACCGGAAGCCGTTGGCGCCCATCGGTCAAAGGAAGAGCGACGTTCTGATAAACGTTGAGATGAGGCCACACGGCATAGCTTTAAAACACCATGCCAATATCGCGCCGTTCTGGCGGAACAAATACGCCGTGTGCGATCGAGTTGACCAGCCTCCCGCCGATCTCGATTTGACCACTGTCAGGCCGCTCCAATCCAGCAACGCATCGCAGCGTCGTGGTTTTTCCGCAACCACTAGGTCCCAGCAACACAACGAATTCGTTTTCGCTCACGTCCAGATCGATATTGCGAACGGCTTGCACCTTGCCCTGGCTAGATTGATAGCTTTTTTGCAATCCGCGAATGGAAACGGTCGCTTTGCTGGACATGCTTTGAGTTACCATGAGTGCGTCGTCTTTTGTTAGATGTCCGCCGAGAGCCGGCTGCGTCGCGCGAACCGCCAACTGATGACCAATAGGGGCAATAGTGCAGCCATCATCAAGACCGTGATCGCCGCTGCCGAGGTGGGCGCCCCCTGGGTCCAGCGCCCCCACACGATAGCTGGCAGCGTGACGTTGTCTTGACTAATCAAGAACACAGCAACCGTCATTTCCCTGTAGACCAAAAGGCCAGTCCAAATCCACACCGACAGCAGGGTCGGGCGTAACAACGGTACCATCACCCGGCGCACCGTCCTACCGTGTGACAACCCGGAAATGTAGGCGGCTTCTTCAAGCTCTTTGTGTATTTGGATCATCGAGCTGTTGAGGGCCCGCGTGCCAAACGGCAACCAAACGATCACGTAGACCGCGACTAGGATCCACACTGTCCCATAGATTGGAAGGTATTTTTGCAGGACGTAAAGCGAGAGCAAAAGCGCGCCGACCGATATGACCACCCGCGGAATCGTGTGCGGCAAGAACGCGCCGAATTCGAGTAGATATCTAAATCTGCTGCGCGAGCGCACCACGAGCCATGACACGCAGAATGCTAGAATCAGGATGATCGGCGGGACAACGACCATCAGAGTAATCGTATTGCGGATGCCGCGGAACACATACTCCCAGTTCATCTGATCAAAATTGATCATCGTCGCCAGCTTGATGGACTCCAACGATGGCGGTGTCAGGTACGGCATGAACGCCATATGCGCGACCAGCAGAATCGGCAGCATGAGTCCGACAACGAAATACGCAATTATGAAAATCCAGCAAGCGATCACCCATCTTCCAGGGTCGAGCTGCCGTGCGCGATATCCCTTGCCGGTAATGACTTGATAGCGTTGGCTGCGGCGGAGCATCTGAACATACCAAACGGTGAGCGCCAGCGCGACCAGCACCATTGCTGTGCCGAGCGCGGCAGGTATTCCATATTCCGGCAGTCCGTCCGGAGGGAAGGCCTCTGTAAAGACAAATGTGCTGAATACATAGATGTTGCTCGAAAGGCCGATGACTGCTGGGATGTCGAACGTCGCCAGGCCGATCACAAAGATGTAGATAAGCGCAGCCAAAATCGCCGGTCGGGCTAACGGCAACGTAATTCGCCAAAGTGTTTTGGGGAATGTCATGCCAGATGTTTGGGCCGCCTCCTCAAATGCCGGGTTCATCGTTCTAAACACCTGAACACTCAATACGAACGCAAGCGGCGCTAGCGTTAAACCTTCCACAAACCCCATACCGGCAGGCGACTCCAGATTGAATGGCGCATTTTCAAGCCCAAGCAGCCCCATCACAATCTTGTTGGCCAATCCGATGCGTTGATGCGCAATGAAGGTCCACCCCATGCCGACAAAGATCGGTGGAATCAGTAGACCAGTCGTCATCATTGCATAGATGGCTTCCTTCGGCCGGATCGTCGTGCGTTCAGTGATCCAGGCGACGGGTAGACCGATGGCCAGCGACACTAACGTCGTCACAATGGCGAAGATGCAGGTATTTTCGAGCACCTCGTATACGAATTCATCACCAAACAGTGTGACATAGTTCTCTATTGAGTACTGAACGTCATCCGTACCCAGCTCACCTTCCTGAAAGCTAACCCAGACAAAAACAACGACGATCGCCAACAAGCCAATCATTGGCAAAAGGGCTAAAGGCAGAAAAGGTGAGGGCGATAGTCGAGACAGAGCAGATTGTCCCGGCGATGACGGATTGAAAAACTTCGACATGCCAAATCACTCGGCCGGAAAGGATCTGCTTTGCAAGACGACGGACACAGCGGCCGTCAACTGGCTGGGACATTGACTGCCCTCGCAAAGGCGAGGGCGGTCGCCGTCAAATTTGACCAGCGGACACCATATCCTCACGAGCAATCGGAAGTTTATAGCGGCCGCGCAACCAGACCATGATCATCGCCCGCGGCGGCCACGTAGAATCTTTTTGAATTTGTTCTGGTAGTGACCTGCCCCGGCTTTTAGGGCCAGGGATTATGAGAACCCGTCAGCCAACATCCTTGCCTGTTTCATGCAACGTGAGCAAGGGCCGGCTGCGCGGGAGCGCAGCCGGCCCTTGCGGACGGGCTGCGGCAAACTCTGGCGGCGTGCGATAGCCCAGCGAAGAGTGCGGCCGGTTCTCGTTGTAATCGACGCGCCACTCTTCGATGATCGCGCGCGCTTGTTGGAGCGATGTAAACCAATGAACGTTGAGACTCTCCTGTCTAAGGCGGCCGTTGAAGCTTTCGATGTAGGCGTTCTGTGTCGGCTTGCCGGGATCGATGAAGTAAAGCTCAACGCCGTGATCGGCAGCCCAGGCATCGCGTGCACGGCTGCGCAGTTCAGGGCCGTTGTCAACGACCAGGCGATCAGGAAGCCCGCGCTCTCTGGCGACCCGCTTTAACATCTCGACAACGTGTGTCCCCGGGATCGACAGCGCCCCATCAATGGCAGGACATTCGCGCGTGCAGTCGTCCTTGAGATTGCAGGTGCGGAACGTGACGCCATTGGCAAGGCCGTCCTCGGCAAAATCGAGCGACCAGCGCTAGATCATCGCGCCTTTGATCGGGATCGTTCCGATTCCGATTTATGGCAGGTTGCTCTAGTTTGCCCGGATCGGACACCAGGCGCCTTCACGAACCGTCTTTGCAAAGCGCTTGCGCGATCGCCGGCGCAGAGCAAGCCGCTCTTCGCGGTAGATGCGCTCGACGGCCTTGGGGTTCACCCGAAAACCCTCCTGGGCAAGCTTGGCCCGCAACATGCGGTAGCCATAGCGTTTGTGCTTGGTCGCCAGCTCATTGAGCCGATGGCGCAGGCGGGCATGCCGGTCAGGACGCGGCTGGTAGGCGTTCGCTGAACGTGAAATGCCAATGAGCCGGCACGCACGGCGCTCGGAAAGGTCATGCGCGTCGCGAATTGAATAGAAGAGTTCGGCCGAATTGAGCAGACATAAACATTGCAACCTCCTTTGGTTTTTTGGGCCCGCAATTGGTTGCTCTCGACGTCCTCCCTGACATCATTGATCGATCGGGTGAAAAAAGGATAAGAGTTGTATGCTGATAAAACGTCGAGCTGGACTAGCACGATGAATGATGGTCCGGTATAAACAAGCACCAACGGCTCGTTGGGTCTAATCTAGTCTGTCTCGACCTTGGATGCTCGTCTCGTGCCTTGGATTCGACATCGTCCGAAGGGTCTCGGCCATGGCGGATGCAGCGTACCGAAATATTGTTTGGACCACGGATGCTAAACTAAATAAGGCCGCAAGCAGCGTCTTCAACGCATCGTTGTCGACCTTCGCTTCGGCGAGCAGCTTCTTGAGCTTGGCGTTCTCATCCTCAAGCTCCTTCAGGCGCCTGACCTCGTTGACGCCCATGTCGGCGTACTTCGCCTTCCATTTGTAAAACGTCGCCTGTGACATGCCGTGGCGGCGACACAACTCGTCGACCTTCGCACCCGCCTCATACTCCTTGAGCATGCCGACAATCTTGTCTTCCGTAAACCGTGCCTTGCGCATCGTCCGTTCTCCTTCGTGCTCAGAACACTGTGTGAACGAATTCTCGCTTCAGGTGGGCCGGATTAGCCGGGGCAGGTCCGCCTGGCCGGAAGGGTGCGGCGGCCTGGCCAGAGGGGGCGATCCGGAACAAACCCAGTGAAAGGTCAGACGTTCACGGAGCGTTCCTCGGAAATTTGAGCCAACCCATTGAAATCGTTGGTGAGCGGGGAGGGGATCGAACCCTCGACCATCTGATTAAAAGTCAGATGCTCTACCACTGAGCTACCCGCCCACACGCCTGCAATGCCTAAAGTTATTTTGGTAAGTGCACAATGCGAACTTAACCAAACCTAACCACAACATATCGTGAACGCGCTGGCCCGAGGCCCAACACATATCCCCAACACCGACACCGCCCCTCTTGGCGGGACCGGCATCACATCGCGGTCTGGCTGGTGTTCGTGTTACATTCCGTCCCAGTGATTGCCACCATGTTGTCAACCGCCGCCGGCGTCAAGTCCGACGACTTGCGCAACCCACCTTTGGTCTCGCGGTCGTCCATATGCGCAGACCGCTGGGTGGTCGTCACCAGCTTGTGACCCAACGCGGGCCACCACCTCCAGCGACACACCAGACTGGCGCAACCACGGTCGCGAACGTATGCCGCAACTCGTGCCATCGTGGCCGCAAATTCAACGGCCTGCTAGAGCAACCTGCCTTTAATCGGAATCGGAACGATCCCGATTAAAGGCAGAAAGTTGCTCGACACTTTAAGAGCGATCATCTTTGCGCCTTAGATCGGAACCGGCGTTGCGGTTCCGATTTAAGGCGCGATGATCTAGCCCGTTAGTTCCATGTGGCAAATGCCATGCCGCTGCCTGTGCCGGCCTCTGAACGATAACAAGGCACATAGCCAACAAGCTCCATTGACAGGTCCACATCGGCGAGCATTCCGGCCAACACGATCCAATTCTTGACTTCGGAGTTGCCCGATCTGAAATGAACGTCCGGTTCGGCGCACAGCGCCTCGAAGTCACGCACCTGCAGCGCCTGCAGCATGCGGTGATCGAAGTCCTCATCCACGACGAAATGGCTGACGCCGCCGGACGCGGCGATCGCCACGCGGGCATTCGATTTCCAATTGCTGATGGCGCGCCCCAGCGACTGGCCGAATGCGAAACAGCGCTTCGGCGATGGTTGATTGGGGGGATAGAACGTATTGATCAAGACAGGCACCATCGGCACGCTGCGATCACTGAGGATACGCCGGTAGATGAAGCCATAAGCGTGGCCAAGATGGCGAATGGTACCGAAATCGTGCGGCTGCTCGGCGCACGATGCCACATCGAATTCGTCCGCAATCGCCTGCCGCATCATCACGTGCGCCAACTCTTGAGCGCACGGATAGATTTCATCGGACGGCGGGTGATAGACTTTTATCGAGTATTTTCCACCCTGCTTGATCTTTGCCTGCGTTTCTTCTTGCGTCAATGCTCGATTGATAATGTGACGACCGTGAAAGATGGCAAATGTCGGCTGTATGTCGCCGCGAAACCACTCATGCTGATCATCACCGATGATGACGACGACGTCTGGCTTTGCCGCAGTGGCGCGCCGCCCGAGCTCATCGAGATGGCGCTGGCATAGATCGAAGCGATGCTTGCGAACGTCCGATGTATTTTGGCTCTCGAATTCGTCGCCGCCGCGTAGCCGATGAAGCTCCGCAAACGAATAGGTTCCATCTCGAAACGCGAGCGCCGGATTCTTTCGGTCGACATTGGCGCGTAAATCCCATTCGTCGGGTGGCGTTACCAATAGTGGTCCGTGCGACGCGCCGAGCCCAAACACGATCTCAGCCATGGCCAATCCTTTCTCAAGGCGTCCACTGCGCAGGCTGCACCAAGAGGTATGGCGACGCCAACACCCCGTCATAATCGGCATGAGCCGGACCAGCCCGCGCGAGGGCGAAGCTTACAAGCCAGCCATGTTGCCTGATGCGCCGCTCTCACACAAACACCGACGACAGAAACGCCATCAGCAACGGCCCCATGCCGCCAAACGGCGTCCCGATCGCAAGCACGGTCGAGACATGGTTCTCACCGGCCTGCCAGACCAACCGGGGGCTGCGCCCGTCGGCCCGACACAGACGCGCGGCCAGCTCCAACGTCGGCGCCGCCAGATAGGCGGGATCGAATTCGGCCAGCGACAGCAGTATCGGGCATCTGCTGGCGTCGACATGGGTGTATGGCGATCGGTCCGCGTACTGGGACGCATCGTCTCCATAGTAGGCGGCCACGTTGGGCGGAACCTGACCCTCCTCGATTCGATAAACGCCACTTGCCAGTACGACGGCGTTGGGTGGCGTCTCCATACGAAACCGGTGATCCCAGAGCTGAGCGGCGACATGGGCAGCCCCGGCGGATTGACCGAACACCGCGATGCGGTCACGATCGCCGCCAAGCTGCGTAACGTGATCGTGCGTCCAGGTTACGGCTGCTTTGACATCCTCCGCTCCCGCCGGCCAGGGATCATCCGGCGCCAGGCGATAGTTGATGACGACGCAGGTGATGCCGTTTGCGGCGACAAAGCGACCGATGTTGGTGTAGCCACTCTTATCGCCGCCGGTGAAACCGCCGCCTGGCACGTAGAGCAAGGTGGCCCGACGTGGATTTTCGGTCGGCGCAAAAATGTCCAGCCGTTGGCGTGCATGGGCGCCATAGGCGCTGTCTCGTGTCTCCACGACGTCGGATTGGGCTGCGGGCCAGTGCGATGAGAACAGCGATTTGGTCGCCTCCAGAATATCGGGATTGAAGCTGGCGCCCATCTCGGCGATGCGCCGCCTGACGTCTTGAGCCAACTGCGCCATCGTCTCCTCCCTGTGCCGCGGCTGGTGCGAGCCCTGCCATCCTCATCTTGGCACACATCGCCGTCAGATCGGCAAGGCAAACATTTTGGATCATCGCGCCTTAAATCGGAACCGCAAAGCCGGTTCCGATTTAAGGCAGAAAGTTGCTCTAGCGTGAGGGTCGGCGAAGGTGCGCGATCGCTCAGACATGGTAGCACGTGATCGGATTTTCGTTTCGGCGCAACAACGTTGGTGGGGCCGTGCCGTGTCAACTCGGTTCGCGGCCGATCACCGCAACTGTCTCACCTCGGCTCAGTCTAACTTCGGCTTCCAGCAAAGGACCTCTGATCGGCGCCGTCGTGGACCGTTTCCGTGCCATTCCTAATCGCCTCACTCGAAGTTGAACTTCGCCGGCTTCGTTCACGGAGCGTGCTGCCGGTTCACGAGCGCAGGGAAATCGCGTGCTGGCACTATTGGGGAATCGCTAAACAAGTTATCAGCGCTGTTTGAGGACAGCGGCTGGTGAGACTTGGTGGATATCAATGAAGCGAGAACTATTGGCGATCGCCGGCTTTTTGCTCTCCAGTCCAGCGCTGGCCTGGGAGAGGCCGACGTTTGGCTGGCGCCTGGGCGTCACCAGTGATAGCATAGCTATCGGATATTCGCTCAATGCGCGCAAGCCGGCGCCCTTTGGCGAGGTGAGTTTATTCACCGAAACTTGGTATGCTGGGCTCTACTACAGCGATGTGCAATTTGGCCAGAACTCCAACGGCTCGTCGCTGGCCAACACGCAGCTGGCATCCTACGCCGGCTGGACGCCAAAGCTCGGTGACGTGTCCTTTGACCTGAGCACGTCCTACTTCAGCTATCCAGGCGCACGCGATGGCGGGCCTAAGCTCGGCGAGTTTGCCGAACTGGACTTCATAGAGTTTCGCGGCTCAGCAGCAATTGAGCCGATCAAGGGGCTGACCACGACGGCCGTTGCCTTCTACTATCCCAACTATGGGTTCGGGCAGGGCGAGATATGGCGCTTCGAGGGCATCGTTGCTTACAAGCTGCGGGACATCTGGCGCATCAAGCCGACCATTGGTGGCACGATCGGCACGGTCATGGGCAAGCCAGACGATGTCGAGCACCCGTTCGAGCTGGCCAACGGGGCGAGCCACTATGAGTACTGGAACGTCGGCCTCCAGCTCGACATTGACAAGCTGAGGATCGAAATCCAGTATTGGAACACCAACATTTCCAATCGCGACAACTGGTGCACCAGCGACGTATTTCAGTGTGATGGAGCTTTCAATATAACTACCTCCGTAAATTTCTGAGGGAAGGATGAGCCGGCACAAACTAGATCATCTTTGCGCCTTAAATCGGAACCGGCTTTGCGATTCCCAATTGAAGCACAAGGACGATCGCTCCTAGGGTTCGCCGGTGAAAGGTTAGCGTCCGCGACACCACGTGACTGGACGCTCCGGTGAATGGTACCCATAAGTGACTGACCGCTAAAGCCTCATGCGTTCGCTAGATCATCGCGCCTTAAATCGGAACCGCAAAACCGGTTCCGATTTAAGGCACAAAGATGATCGCTCTTAAAGTGTAGAGCAACTCTCTGGCTTTGATCGGGATCGTTCCGATTCCGATTAAAGGCAGGTTGCTCTAGCTACATGGAAGCTGCGGTGGTGTGCATAGATATGAGCTGGATCACCGTGACAAAACCTTGTACCCAATGTGGCCGCTGCTGCACGAACGCCGACTTCATGGAGCGGATCGGTATCAGCGCACCTGATGTCGCCCGCTGGAAGAGCCAAGGCCGCACAGATATCTTGGCCATGCTCAATGACGTGTCTGGATGGCGAGATCCCGGACCATGCCCGTTTCTCGTGGCTGACGGCCCAAATCGCTATAACTGTTCGATCTACGAAACCCGTCCACAGACGTGCCGCGAATACCCCATTGCGGTGGACCACATGCGCGTCGTCAACTGCGAGATGCTTGAGCCAAACGACACGGATCAACACATCGCCGAGTTCATGGGAAGACCCGCCGAGGCGGCCTCGCCAGAGAAGATCAAGCAAGGTTGACCTGCCGGCCAAGCCTGATGACCCCGGACGCGTCTCAGTCGCCGCGGATCGACGCCCAGCCAGGAACACCGGCGTGACGCGCGGGTAGCGACACGCAAGAGCTTTCCATCACGGTCGAGAAGCTCGCCGGCGGGCTTGCACGGGACGGTCAGGCAAAAATGGCCGCGCGAGGGCTCCTAAGCGTGCTCTGATCGGACTGAATGCGCCGATCACTTGGTTCGATGCCGATACGCTTGAGCCAAACAGCCTGGAGCGGCGACGGGACGATGCAACGGGGACGGTCAAGCCGTAGAATGTCAGCCTCATTGTTGAGTGCAACCTGCTTTCAATCGGCGGCGGGAGGCTATCGATGAAACGCACAAAGGTGCTCTCCACTTCAGGAGCAATGATCTATGCCACGGGACTCACCGCCTACGGAAATGGTAGGGGACCAAGAAACTCCGTTGCTTGCGTGTGGCGCCCGTCGGCGGCTTTGGAAAGCGTGCTCGACGCACGGCACGAAGCGCCGCCCTATCGATTTTTCTGTCGCCGCTCGATTTTCTCACGGCCAGTGCTTCCAGGCCGCCGCTCGCTGCGAGTGTAAAGGCGAGCACAACTTTGCCGGTGCCGGCAATGCGCTTGGGTCGTGAACGTGCCAGAGCCCGCACGATCTTTCGTGCAAAGACTCTCAAGGCCCGCTTGCTCGCGGACGTGACGCGTTGCTGTCGGAGGGGCGGAACCTGAGAGCTCGGTGAACTGCGGCTAGGCGCCTCGCGAGCAGTTTCAGGCGTGGCAGGCGCCGCCTCGGTAGGTTCGGCGAGCGCTGCTTGCTCCACCGTTTTAGCGTCCTCGGCTTGCGCTGGCGCAACCGGGCGTGCGGTTTCAGTGCGCGCAGTTGCCGCGACGTCGGGGGCCGGTACGGGCACCGGTTCGGGCACCGGTTCGGGCTTTACTTCACCGATCGTCTGGCTCGGGCGCCTTGGCGCTTGCTCCATTGGCATGGCGCGAACGGCCTCCACCGACGCGACCGAGGCTTCAGTCGCCAGCGAGGATGATCCAAGAACGCTTGAAAGACTGCCCGCAATCGATACTGGCTTGCTTGCGGCCGTCGGAAACTCTGCGACGCTTGGGTCGCGAAATCCGATCGCGAGAGCGGCATGGAGCGCGAGAGACGCCGCGAACGCTACAAGCCAAGCTGCTCTGCCCATCACTCCTCTCTGAGCTTCTCTGTGAGGATTGAGATCTCGCCGACACCGGGCCCACGCACCGCTCGCATGACCGCAAGGAGCCGCCTGGCATTGAGCCGGGCGTCAGCGATGATCGTCAGCGGAGCGCCTTCAGTCACGTCCCGCTCCTGTCTCAGGCGTGCGGCCAACGCCTCAAGCGACACCAGCTCGCCGCGATAAGACAGCCTACCATCGGCGTGCGCGATGAGATTGGTGGACCCTGACACACCGACGCTGTCCGGGATCGACTTGGCAAGCTTGATCTCCCGGGCGGAGAACGGGCGCAGCGTGCCGGCGACGATGAAGAAGATCAAAATCAGAAAGACGATATTGATCAAGCTCGTTAGGTCAGGTTCGCGGCGGCGCGGCGGGTCGTAGCTTTTCAAGCGCATGGGGTTCCGCTCCTACGATCCATCACTCAACGATCCGGACCGACGATACGCGGCTCCGGCGCAGCCTGCGCACCGCATCGAGGAGGTCATCGACGGCTGCCTTCTGGCGTACGATGACGACCGCTTCGCGCGCGCCTTTAGCGATCAGCCGATCAACAGCGCGCGCCAGTCCCTCGCTCTCGACCGGGATGCCATTTACCTTGTAGCGACGTTCACCATCGATATGGACAAGCACCACCGTCGCTGGGTCGGTCACACCGGCGCCTGCACCGGCCGTCTCGAGTCGTACGGTGCCGAATTTGAGGAAGGTCGACGCCAGCATAAAAAAGACGAGCAGCAAGAAGACGACATCGATCAACGGCGTTAGGCTGATGCTCCGTTTTGCGCGATGGGGTTCATTGAGACGCATAGCCTTCCCCTTGCGCTTCGGCGACGGGCTGGCCTGCAAATGCTTGAACAACACGACGAGCGGGCAGAATGCGTTTTGGCTCTGTCGTCAGCACGCGTGTTAGACTGATCTCCATCCTGCTGCGCTCGCGATCGATCCTCCCCTCGAACCAATAAAGAGCGAACGAAGCTGGGATGGCGACGGCGAGGCCGACCGCTGTGGTGATCAGCGCCACCCAAATGCCGCCGGCGAGCGCTGCCGGATCGGCATCTGAGCCCGCAGTTTGCAACGCCTGGAACGCCCCCATCATACCAATCACGGTACCGAACAAGCCCAGCAGCGGTGCTAGCTGCGACGTCGCCTCGATGACGCGCAGGCTTGATCTCAGCTCTGAAAGCTCGGCCAGAGCCACTCTTTCTGCGTCCTCGCGCACGAGCGGATCGTCGACGCCGGCGAGTCTTGCCGTCATGGCCTGTGAGACGACTCGTGCCGTCGGGTTGCGTCGGCGCGAAAGACCTGCCAGCGCCATTTCAGCATCGCCTCCGACCCACGCCGCGAGCGCCGTGTCAACGCCACCGGCGCGACCGACACCGCGCCCCAGAAACTGCGCAAGCTTGAACAGACCTACGGTCAACGCGACCACCGACATGGCGAGCAGAATGACGACAACGGGGCCACCCCGCTCGATCAGCGAGCGGGCCCCATCAAGATTTATCGTCGCAAGATTCGGCAAATCCAACAGATCCATGTCAGTCCTCAGAATTCGAACGGGATTTTTGCGCGCGTTGAGGTCTGCACCGCGGCCGTGCAGTGTTCGGGCGTCAGGTTCTCACCCTTGCAGGTTGTGACATCGTTCAGCAGGACGTGGCCGATCCTTTTGCAGGCAAGTCCCCGTACGTCATACTGCTTGAGACGTGTCTTTCCGGTCGGCATCGCGCCGAAGGAAGCCGACAGCAGCCGCAACACTTTGCCATCGCGATCGAACACGACCAGCTCAAGCACCAGGTTAGCGAGTCTGCGCTGCATCCCATTCGTCAAGACAAACGACAGCCGGCACGCCTTCTCGCGCTGGCTGGCCGCGTTCAGCTCAATCTTTAAGGTCGCACCGCCACCTGACACCACATCGCGCGTGGCGGCGACCGGGATCGCGCCAATTCCAGCTAACAAAATTGCGCCAGCAACGATGGTGATTGGGTTCCGAAACATCAGTCCTCTTTTGAACAGCGTATTCATCTGAGGTCGTCGCTTGTGAACTCTGTCAATGACAGCGTTATGTTGTAACGTTACAACTAATCGGCGCCCGAAGCATCAATAAGGCTTGCACGCGGAACACTCAAGCCATTAGAAACGTTATAACGTTACATCTAGATTCGGGGCGCATGAAGATAGGGGGGCTAAAATGGGACAGTCGTCTAGGAAACGCTGGGCGTGGCGCGGGAAAAAGTGTCAGCGTCGGTGCGTACAGATCGCAGCGCTCGCTATCACCGGCATGATGATGGCGCCGCCGGCGGTCGCTCAAACCACCCTTCCTGGAATTGTCGTCACGACCCCCAGCCCCGTGGTCAGTCCTGCGGCGAGCCAACCTTCGCCAACGCCATCAATACCCTCCGTGTCCCCCGCGGCGCCTGCTGGACCGGCGGGTCCGGCGGCATCAACAGTGCCGCTGGTATCAAATGTTGATATAGCGCCGCCGCCAGGTCTGTTGGTTGTTCCCGACGACACATTCGTGTCGGTGACGGTGGTCACAGAGCGGGATGTGCTGTCAAACCGCGGCCCGACGATAACCGATTCACTGGAGAGAAGGCCCGGGATCACCGGTTCAAACTTCAGCGCGGGATCTAATCGTCCCATCATCCGCGGTCTCGACAATGCGCGGGTGCGCATTCAGGAGAACGGTATCGGGACGGCTGATGTGTCGACACTTTCGGAAGATCATGCTGTGCCGGTGGACCCAAATGCCGTCAAGCGCATTGAGGTTATCCGTGGCCCAGCAACGCTGCGTTACGGAAGTCAGGCAATCGGCGGAGTCGTCTCGGTTGAGAACGACCGTATTCCCAGTTTCATACCGAAAAACGGCTATGCTGTTGAATTCAAAGGCGGCTGGTCTTCCGTCGATCGTGATAAAGACGGCGCGTTCAACGTGACCGCTGGCGCGCGCGGCATTGCAGTCCACGCCGATGCATTTTTGCGGCGGGCAGACGACTACAACACGCCTATTGGTCGTCAGCTTAACACGTTCGTTGATAGCGATGGCTATTCGTTTGGCGTTTCACATGTTTGGGACAGTGGATACGTTGGTGTCTCATTTATCCGGTTCAGGAGCCTTTATGGCATACCGGGTGAAGAAGCCCGCGAGGCACGTCCGCGCATAGACCTCGAGCAGGACAAGATCCTGTCCAAAGGGGAGTTCTGGATCAGGGATCATGGCATCGAGGCTATTCGGTTCTGGTTGGGCTTTTCGGATTACGCTCATAACGAGGTCATTTTCGAAGAAGAAGATGAGCGCGACATTATCGGCACGAGGTTCACCAATCGCGAAGCCGAGGCGCGGCTTGAGGTGCAACACCTTCCGATCGGCACGTCTTTTGGTGAGTTGCGCGGCGCCATCGGCCTCCAGGGCGGGCAGAGAAAAACCCGTGGCTTTGGCGTAGATGAGCCCGTCGATGGCCTGCTCGATCCGGCCAAGACACGTTCGATCGCCGGTTATCTGTTTGAGGAGCTACATGTCGATCATCGGCTACGTTTCCAGGCGGCGGGCCGCATCGGCAGGAGCACGGTCGATGGTCTAGGGCTTGCAGATTTTAGCGATGTGACCAATCCAGACACCTTCCAAGGCGAACGTTCATTCACTCCAGTAAGCGGCAGCTTCGCAGTCCTTTACGAATTTCCGCTTGGCATTGTTGCTAGGCTGAATGCCCAGCACGTGGAGCGTGCGCCGGAGGCGCAGGAACTGTTTTCCAAGGGTGTGCACGAAGCCACCGGCACATTCGAAATCGGTAACCCGTTTTTGACAACGGAGAAGGCGAATTCCGTCGAAATCGGTCTGAGGAATGCGGACGGTCATTTTCGGTTCGACAGTTCCCTGTATTACGCTCGATACGACAGCTTCATATTCAAACAGCTTACCGGTGACACGTGCGGGGAGACGCTCGCTTCGTGCGGCGACGAGGACGAGCTTGATCTGCTCGTGTTCCAGCAGCGCAAAGCCACGTTCTATGGTTTTGAGATCGCAGCTCAATACGACGTTGCCCAAATATGGCGCGGTTTTTGGGGCATTGATGGCCAGTACGACTTCGTGCGCGCCAAATTCGAAGATGACAACGTCCCGCGGATTCCGCCGCATCGCTTAGGCGCCGGCCTGTTCTACCGCGATAGCAAGATGTTTGCGCGGGTCGGTTTCCTCCATGCCTTTGATCAAAACAAGGTGAACGCAAAGTCGAACGAGCTGACCACGCCCGGTTACACGCTGGTGAGCGCCCAACTGTCTTACACGGATAAGATTTGGACTTCGGCGTCCGGGCAATATACAGAGCTAACAATTGGCGTAAAAGGCCAGAACCTTGCCAACGACAAAGTCTTGAACCACAGCTCCTTCAAGCGAAGGGAAGGGGTGCTTTTGCCCGGTGCGAGCGTGAAGTTATTCGGCAAGCTTAAATTCAACTGAGCAACGCAGCCGGGCGGAAACGTGTCGAAAGCCACCCAGATAATGCTTACGATACCGGCTATCGGATTGTTGCACGACATTAATGCCTGGATGTTGTGAGGCCTCATCAACCAAGCACGAAAGACTAGATCATCGCGCCTTAAATCGGAACCGCAACGCCGATTCAAATTGCGCCGGTTCCGATTTAAGGCAGAAAGTTGCTCTAACATTGAGGCACGCGGCCGCATGCCGCGCTCATGGCACGCGTATTGTCGTGCACAACCCAACATTAGACCCCGAACGGCTACATGAAGGGTTTGGCAATCTGATCGCCATCTTTGCTGTAGTCGCATCTGGGACATCTTCTGCGTCAGCTGGAGCAACCTGCCTTTAATCGGAATCGTCTCGATTCCGATTGAGAGCAGATTGCTCTAGAGATGCGTAACTCCTAAGCCATTGATCCCCTGCTCGACTACCTCCTGCTGGATGCCGAGAACCTCGACCTCCGACAGGGCACGTTGCCTTTGCAAACATCTGAGTCGCGCAATTTAGCAGACTTAGAAAGTGATAATAAAGCCACCTCAAAATGAATTCCCAGGTGGGCAAGAGACATTCAACTATGCGCGTGTGTCGATTTATATACCATGAGGAGTACTTTTCTGATTCGACACCAAGAGTGCGCAGGATATGAAGAATTTATCGCATGCTCTTTTGGTCATTCTGCTCGTGTCTTCGCATAGTAGCGACGTATTGGCCCAACAGGGGGCGGGTGAGGCTGCGGCCGCCAAACCGCAGGAGCCAGTTGGTTTTGCCGACTCTCTGCAGGATCCCAAAAATATACTCGAGCATGCCGCGGTGCGTGCCAAGAAAATGCATGGCTTAATTCCGTTTTCGCCGCTACAGCCGTTCCGCGATAGATTTAGGAGCCTCAATGAAAGGCTGTCCCGTACGGCGCACATGAAATTCGGGCTTGCCTTCCACCACCTATTCCAGGGTGCGTCCAAAGTGCGGCCCTTGACGGCTGATTCCGGGACCACTACCGATCACGATTTCACCGGTCGTTGGGCCGTGGTTCACCGCGGACTGCCCACACAAGGCGAATTTCTGTTCGGCGTTGAAGGCCGTTGGGATTACGACACGGTCGGCCCACAGGATATCGGCTTCGGCAGCATCGGGACTGCCGGTGGAACCGCGAACACGTATTCAGCCTACACCCCAACCTTTATCCTGCGCAACCTATATTACCGTCAAGGTGGTGAAGAGGCCGGCTGGGTGTTTAGGTTGGGCAAGATTACGGTCGATGCGATCTTTCTCTCCAATCGTCATATCAGTCCCAACGCAACCTTTCTGCCGAATGCGGGGACGGGCGTTTTCGCCGCCGGTTTTGCGGATTCCGGACTGGGAATGGTTGGTGCATTGTATTTGAACGATCGCGCTTACATCGCTGCCGGAGTCACAGACGCGAACGGTGACCGCTTTAACTGGGGTGACCCGGGCGCAGGCGACTACTACAAGGGGGTGGAGTTCGGCGTGAAAATCGCTCCACTCACGGCAAAAGCCGGCTTTTCAAAGTTTTTTTTGTGGCACACCGATGGGACAAAGGACGGCAAACCGATTAACGGGCAAACCGGCAACCAAGGGTGGGGTTTCGCCATCGTGGCCGAGCAAGAGTTGTCTTACGACGGCCGCTGGGTTCTCGTTGGGCGGTACGGGAGAAGCTATAAAAAGGCGGCGATCTATGATCAACAAGCCGGCGTGCACCTATTATTTTACGATCCATTTGGTCGGCTAACGGACGATCTCATCGGCACGGCATTCAATTGGATTGATTCATCGGCTGAGAAGACGAGGGATGAATATAACTGGGAAACGTTTTATCGCTTTCCGCTGCTTCCGGACGTTGACGCGACCCTAAGTTACCAAGCTATCTTTGACCCCGCGTTTGAGACTCGCTTTAATTTTTCGTCGGCATATTCCTTGCGATTGACGACGTCATTCTAGATCATCGCGCCTTAATTCGGAACCGCAAAGCCGGTTCCGATTTAAGGCGCAAAGATGATCGCTCTTAAAGTGTAGATCATCTTTGCGCCTTTAATCGGGATCGTTCCGATTCCGATTAAAGGCAGGTTGCTCTAGCTGCCGGCTCCACAACCTCACCAGATTATGTCTGCCTAAAGCGGAGCGCCATGCCGGCCCGTTCTCCCTGCTGGCTACCCAAGGGCACGATGGTGTGAGTGGCCGAGTGGGGGAGCTCGTTGGTTCCAGCTTACTCAGACACGCTCTAACGTGACGGCGGCGGCGAGGCGCGTGCGATCGTGGCGCAGGGGACGACGCAGGTTGGTGTCGCAGCGCGCTTTGCCGGCATTGGTCACGCCGCGTTCGATGTGCGCGATGCCTTTCAGCGCGAGGTAGGCCGGGGTACAGATGCCGGTGAGCGCGACGCCAGCGAGGACCATGTCTCGGTGCAGATGGGATACGCGTGGAGGAGGTGGTCCCTTTCAGCGACCGAGCGGGCCAAGACAGCGGGGACCGCGAGTTTCTCCTGTCCCGCCTCCTTGAGCGCCTTGTGGCGCCCGTGGCACCGGTACGGTATCTCGTCGCAGGTGTTATGCGGGCACCCGACATCGACCCCATTTGGGTCGCCAATCGAATCTTTCCAGAGGTCGGGGAACCCATCGCGGATGCGGGCGAGCTCTGCGTCATCGATCACCTAGGTCTTGTGGTCGCCAGTGAGCAGCTGGTGTCCGTGCGCGATGGCTTCGGGCGTCACGTTCTCGACATGATACAGTCCGACGGCACCGCGCGCGGACGCGGCGGAGCCAATACCCTTCAGTTTGCCGACGGCGATGGAGGCGGGTGTACCATCCTTCCCGCCGATCAACTTGTTGATGCCGGAGATATCGGGGATCTGGTCCACTACCTTGTAGCCGATCCCAGTTCCCAACCCCCCAGCGTGGCTTCTCTGAGAGCAAGTGGGCTTCGCCCCAGCCAATTTGGCAGGCGATACATCTGCCATTCGGCGACAATTTTCTTTATGTCCACCCGCCGGAAAAGCAGCCCTCCATCGTGTGGGTTATACGGCTGGCGTGCTACTGCCAGAAACACGGCAAAGGTATCGACTACGTCAACCGGGTGTCTGCCTAGATTTGGGGCAACCACACCGCCCATTGGCCAAACCATGTCAAGGAATGCTTCAACCGGATCGAAGGTCTCGATTGCGACGAGGCAATTAAATACATCCAACAGAGCCCTGCGGAGACTGACGCCTAGAGGCAGGCGAACGCGAAGGTGCAAGCGCATGCCGGCCATGGCGGTGTGCCGCTTATGATCTTCAACGGCGAGCCGTTCTTCGGTGGGAACCGGTTTGACGTGTTCTACTGGCGGATACGGCAGAACGGATTGATACGGCAGCAGCCGTCGCGCGCCCCGTTTCCGACCACGCCAAAGCATTGGCCAGATGGCGAATAAGCCCGGTCGATCGTCTGAGTTGAGCGGAATGCACCTGATCGGCCATTGAGCAACGCAATGAATGCTTTTGGAGGTGCGGTGTTGATCGTTGAGCTGTGCCTGGGCTGGAGCATTGATAGTGGCGGATGGAATTAAAGCAATAACGTTGGTCCCGTCATATTGGTCGCTTAGAAATCGGTATTTCTCCTGATAAACCGCTTTAAGTTCTGTAAGCACGCTACCTGTTAAAAAGTCGCGAGGCTTGACGGTCATAACGGAGTTAACGATAAACCGCATGGGCAGATACCGATTAGGAAGGCTGGGTGGCATCGATCATGGTTATTCCCAAGTGTTAGGTATGGAGTGAATTCATGAGACGCAGAGACTTTATCAAGGCCGTGCCTGCAACCGCGCTAGCCCCCGCCGCGCTCTCGGCCGGACCCAATGATGCGCGGGCCGCACCGCCTCTCGCCAAGATGCCGCGACCGGAACACGAGCTCCTGCTGGAGGCCGCCGGCAAAGCGTCCACCGGCACGTCAGGAAACAGCGCGGTTCCGGCATTCGCCGAGCATTTCTTGACGTCCGACATGGAAGGCCTCGGCCCCGACGGCAAGCCGACCGGCCAGAGAATGACCTTTACCGGTGCATCCAAGGCCGATGCCAACGCGGGATCCGCCAAGGGACACCAGATGAAACTGACAAAGGAGGAGCAGGACATCCTGGACGGCAAACAGGGGAAGGAAAAAGCCAAGCTGATGAAGATCCTCGTGACCTTCGGCAACATCTTCGGCGCCGAAAACCTCGTGGACCTCGGCGGGGCGCCACACAGCAACCTGTATATCGGCGCGCCTTACATGCAATCCATGATCGACATGCTGGAGCAGTGCGCCGATGCCGGTCTTAAGTCTTACGCGCCCTACACCGTCAACCCGCGCCCCTACGACGTCTATAACGTTCAAAACAACGCCGAGGAGATGAAGCTCATCTACCAGGGCTATCCGCTCCAGGCGAAACTGGATTATGTGCACTCAAAGCTCGGCGCGCCGGACCTCAACTACCGCTCCTGCGCTTGCTACATCAAAGAAGTCGGTAACGCGCCAATTCCGGGCACCAACGTTGCCTGGTGTGAATCCTCGGCGGTCAATTACGGCAACTCGGTTCTCGGCATTCGGACCAACCGGAACGGTGCCGGCATGGATATGATCTGCGCCATGATCGGCAAGGCGCCGAAGTTTGGACTGATGACCGATGAGGGCCGACAGGCCAAGTGGCTGATCGATGTCAAGACGTCGAAAGAGCCTGACTGGGGGACGCTCGGGACAGCCATCGGCCGCAAGTGCGTCGAGGACGTTCCCTACATCGCCGGCATCGACACGTATTTTGAGGGTGGCACGGTCACCGAGCACAACCTGCACAAGCTGAAGGCGATGGGGAGCGCGACGGCCTCGTCGGGCGCCGTTGGACTATACCACGTCGAGGGCGTCACGCCGGAACCGAAGCGGAAGGGCCGCGACCTGTTGGTCAAGGACTACCAGACCTACGTTTACGACGACAAGGAACAGCAAGCGATCATCGCCACCTTCGAAAACCTCTGGGAGGACAAGGACGGCGACCCGACGGCTGCCTTCATCGGTTGCCCGCATAACACCTACTTTGAGGTGGTGAAATGGGGTAGGTTGATCACCGAGGCGCTCGAGAAAGCCGGCAAGGAAAAAGCTGCGATTCCGGTATATTTGTTCTGCGTCAATAAGGTGCGGGACCGCCTGCTGATGGAACAGACCGAACTCGCTGGAAACATGTTTCGGGCCGGGATGCACGCCACCAACATGTGTGCCGTGAGTTACTCCGGCATGAAGGGTTTCGGCGAGCGTGTGCGCGGGATCACGAACTCCGCGAAGACCCGGAACTACTCGAACATCCGTTACTTTCCGGACCAAATCCTCGTGAACACCATCGTGACCGGCAAGATCAAGTCCTGACGCCAGGTCATTCTCGCGATCCGGCCACCTGCAATTCGAACCATCATGAGACTGACAAATGGCAAAGAAGACGTTCAAAGGACGACCCATTCTTTCTGGAAATCTCGAGGGAAGGGCGCTTGTTTCAAAGCAACCGTTCAACACGACCGCGTCTTATTTTGAGAATATGTTTGCGGGCAACACGACGAATGCGCCCTGCACCGATGCGAACAACAAAGAGCTGTTCCGAAAGGATCTGAAGGGCGCGATTATCTGCACGCCGCAAACCGTCGGCTCCACGATGGGGGCCGGCGCCTTGATGGGCATGAACGCGATCGGGGTTGGGGCGAGGGCGTTCCTGTTCTCCTCGCACATCGACAGCATTGCCGCCGGTGGGCTCGTCATTGACGACATTTGGAACGATCGGCGCGTGGTAACGGTCGACCTTCTCGGCGACGAATTTATGCAAGCCATCAAGACCGGCGATCCGATCAAGATCAGCGAGGATGGCACTGTCGAGGTCGGCTAATCCGACTGAAACGCGTGCGATAGTTCACCCGGCCACCGACACAAACCGGCCATTGCGTGGCCGGGTGGGCGGGCGCGCCAGCGAGGCGGTTCGGCCTTGGGCGGAACTGAGCCAGCGCAACCTGCAATCGACGTCGAACACCGCAACCGGCATCAAACCAGCGCTTGACGCGAAGTCGCGCAAGTTGTCCTCGTCGGAAAGCGCAAACGCACCGGGTGCGCCTGGCGGCGGCGTCAATGGTCCGGTCGCTTTGACCATTGCGGCTGCTTCCATTCCATCGCGCGCGCGCCAAGTGGATGACGACTGCTCCGCCTGGCTTTGCCACGCGCCGCGCTTCGCTAGAGCAACCTGCCTTTAATCGGAATCGGACCGATCTCGATTAAAGGCGCAAAGATGATCTAAGCGCGGCGACGCGATTCCTGGCGTACTGGAAGGCGTTGAACCCGGCTACGACATCAAAAGTGTCATCGGCGAATGGCAATTCCTCCAGATCGCCTCTTCGGACGTCGCTTCCATTTAGGGGCGACCACGCAATTGCAAGGAGTGCTTCGGCCGTGCCAATTGCCGAGACCTCGGCACCTCTGGAAGCTGCCATCTGCGCCGCAAGCTCAGCGCCGCAGACGACATCGAAGTAAAGCGTCCCGGGACCGACCCCGCCACGGGCGTGCACCTCATCACAGAGCGGACGGAAGGTTGCTTCGTGAAGATCAGACCAGACTTGGGTCAAGACTTGGGCGGCCAAGACTTGGACCAGACTTGGGCACGTGAGCCCCCATAAAGGTCTGTTGATGTCCGCAGTGCGCGGCTTGAGGTCGACCGCCGTTGTGATCTCCTTTGTGGCTGGAAGGCACGGCACCTGTGCTCTGGCAGTGGTCGTGCTTTGCTTTCTCGCGGCTTTTCATCAATACGCCGGACGAGCTGAGTCAACCGAACATCACGCTGACTGTTATGCCGCAGTGACGTCTGCCGCGGTGACGTCTGCCGCGGTGACGTCTGCCGCGGTGACGTCTGCCGCAGTCACGCTCGTACAGCGGCAAACCACGCGCGCAACGTATGCCCGCTGGAACACAATAAAGCGCTGCCAGCGGGCAAACGATCACGTTAGCGTGGCACGCCGTTGCCCAGCGTGGTCCGCTGCGTGCTGCTCATCGGCTTCTTGACGAGCGTGATTGGTGGCAAGCTGGTCAGCCGCCGCCGAAACTTATTTTCCTGGTGGTTTGTACGCAGCTCGGATCTGACGAGCCTTTTGCTGCACATTCTTCAGTTCGTCCTGGGTCAGCAGGCGCGTCAGCTTTAAGTTTTGGACGGCGCCGCCCGCTACTGCAACGCCGGCAATCGACGCCGCCATGTCGGCGTCAGGCACATCGAAGATCAACAACACGCCGGGTCCGTCTGCAGGAAAGTTATACATCGACACCAATTTGCCGTCGGCGGCTTCAAGCATTTTCTTGATCGCTTCGAAGCGATTGGTCGTAGGGTCGTCCATCATAATGTTGAGAGCTTCTGGCGTGTATTGAGCAGTGATGCAGAAATGCATGGCTACCTCCTCCCACTGGCACGAGGTTACTTCATATCGATCATTATGCGTGGTGCGGCGCGACTGAAGTCGCGCCAATTGCGCTCATGGCCTGTCGGCGGCAACGCTGCGGTCGAAGGCTAACGAGAATCCCGACACATTTTCGTCTTATGTACGTCCTTCGAGCTGCCACCAGTTACTAACACAAAGCGAGCGGGATTGCGAAGCTTCATTTGCAATCTTGCGGCCACCGTCGTGCCTTGATCAATGTTCATCCGAGCCATGATTGCTCGAGCCAATTCTGTTACCGGAGTCACGGCCCCGTCATTCTGATCGAATTCGCTGATCTGCCCGGCGTCGCTTGGGCCAACACCGAACCAACGTGGGCAGGTTCGCACAATCATGCGCACCCCAAAGCGCAACGAACCGAACGCGACCCTCTCTGCACCATCGAGGTCGACAACTCTCTACTCTCACATTGCGGATGATTTTGCGGCATTCCAGCGCGGCGTCGTTCCTGGGCGTTTTTTCTTGAAAGACCCGGTGCTCCGGTCATAAGCAACGAGTTCCTCGACTGCTGATGGAACTCCATTCCATTCCGAGGGTTAGGTACGGAATTGCATTGTTGGGTGCCGGTGATCGAGCGATCGTTCCATCACCGTTTCGGAGGAGAGATAGCGGTTGATGTACAATATATCGTTGACCGCATCGATAGTTCACATCTAGGCTATCGCTGGTTGCATCGGTTTGCCATGCGAGATGTGCCATGACGGCAATTTGGCAACAGACCTGCGCTCAATTCCAGCAAACACTTTCGATGAATGCGGCATCTGCACCATGCGCCGGAGCCATTGGCGCGGCAATGATTGCGGTTGCCAGTGGTGTTTCTTGCCGGTGACGAGATCTGCACGGCTTGTTGTCTAAGTCAACAAGGCATCATGGTTTTATTCCGCATGCGTCATGACATGCAGCCGCTCCGGCCAATTCTGGCCGGCCAAATCAAAACCGCTTAGGAGAAAACCGATGGCGACCTATATTTTTCTGATCAATCAGACGGACGAGGGCGTAAAGCGGATCAAGGAGGAAGCCTCCACGAGACGGGCGACGGTCGAGAATATTGCCAACGAACTTGGGGGCGAAATCAAAGCGGCCTACATGACAATGGGCAGCTATGATCGCGTTCTAGTGCTCGATCTACCGGAAGGCAACGCCGCGGCCCAATTCGCGATTGCAATAGGTTCTCGGGGGTTCGCCCGAACCACAACGCTAAGGGCATACAACAATGAGGAGGCGGCGGCGATCATTGCGGGTGCACCGTAAGAAGCTCGTGGAACCGCTCCATCCGAGTCGCAGCCATGCGAAATCTGCGGTTTTTTCTCGCTAGAATGGGGAGATCGGCAGATTAAACCGCTAACGCGGAGACCCTGTTATGCAATTTCTCGTCACGACCGACCACTTTGGCGGCCCTCCGCCATCACCTGAACACCTCGGCCCATTGCTGGAGACCGTCGCGAACAGCCTGGATACTCTGGTGCGCCTGCAGGAGGAGAGGAAGATCCTGGCCGGCGGTGTTCCGGCTGGACAGAAAAGGCAGGTTTTTATTGTCGAGGCCGCATCCATCGATGAGGTCACCGAATTGGTTCACCGCTTGCCCTTCTGGATGGCGCACAAATGGGAAATCACACCGCTTGAGAACTGGTCGCAGCACGCCAACTTCTTGCGCTCGATGTAATTGGGCGTTGAAGAGCGTGGCCGCCTTAGCCGCCTCTATCTGCAAAGACGGCCACCTGAACCAACTTAGCCTGCGCGCAGCACAACCGCGCTGAGTGAGCGGTGGTTCATGAAAACGGCATTGCTGCCGGTCGAAGCCAAGTCGGCCATGGAGTCCAGCTTGGCGGTCGCCAATCCGCTCGCCCGGCGATTGGGCGAGCGGGCGATGGCCGGCCTGATCCACTGATGGCAAGGCTCGAAGCCGCTCTGTTCGGGACGTTCCGGCCCGTTATGATTACACCGCCGGAGTTGCCCAACACGCTCGGTACCATCGTCTCGATCTACCGGAACGCAGGCAGTGAGGCTGTGCGTGCGATCAGCGCGGTCATGCCATTACTGAAATCAGCGGACCGCATATCGCTTGAAGCGGTCGAGGGCAGTATGGCGCCGGGACCAAAGGTCTCCGACATGGTCGGTTATTCTGCCGTGCAGGTGTCAAAGCCCTGACGTCCGATGTCAATCTGACATGAACAGAATTGGCTTTTGAAGGAAAACAACACGGGGAGCAGGTGGTCGCCTCACCTTATTTCCTTGGATATCTGGGCAAAGCATCAAAAAGCCAGAGTTAGTACAGACCGCGGAGCCTCCTGACATTGCAAGGTTAAACCGTGCCTTCCGATTAACTTTGGATTGAATGCTTGATTTTGGCTCACCGCTGCCGGACGCTCACGGGTCCTATTGCAGCGGCCTTCGAACGCCAGGCGGAGCCGTTCGCTATCATTCCTCGACCATTCGGTTTCAGGGGTAGAGCCTCACTGGCAGGTCCAGCAGGTCGAAGCCTGCTCACGCCCCCGCCCTGAGCTGGCGCAACACCGCCGACAGGGGTGGTTGCCCGGTCATCCAACCAGCTTCAATCCGCAACCAGCCCCAAGCGTTGCCGCCTAGGCTTTAACGTTACCAAAAGGGTTCCATATGAGGGCGCCTCGTAACGCCCTATTGGTGGAGTCATGGAAGCAGTATTGACGATTATCCGATTTGGCTACGTCCCATTTATGTTGGTTGGACTTAATGTTGCGGGGCTGCTGGTCGTTGCGAACGGTTGGTCATACGCGTGGCTCCTGGTCGTTTTGGGAATAGCGTTTGCCGCATCGCATCTCGCCGAGCGGCTGCTACCTCACTTTGAGGAGTGGAATGGTTTCAAAGACGATAGCGTACCCGCTGTTGTGCATGCCATTGTTTATGAACAGTCGAGCATAAATGGCATTCTTTTGATCCCGATCGTCACCTTGCTATTTCCGTCCCTCGGGTTATGGCCAACACACTGGCCACTGCTGGCGCAATTGCTGCTTGCGATAGTAGCGACGGATTTTGCGTTTACACTGGTGCACTACTACAGTCACCGCTGGAGCATCCTGTGGCGATTGCACGCGGTCCATCACGGATCCATCCGGCTGAATGGTCTGAATGGCCTCATGCGCCATCCACTCCATCAAACGCTCGACATGGTTGTGGGCACAATGCCTCTGGTCATTGCCGGCATGCCGGTGGATGTCGCCATCGTTCTCGGTCTTGCGATTTCGATCCAGCTCATGTTGCAGCACTCGAATGTAGCATTTGAACTGGGTTCCTTCAGAAACTGGCTCCCGCTCGGAGAGCTTCACCGAATACACCACGTAAACTGGGGAAAGGAGGGCGACTGCAATTTTGGCCTCTTCATGACGTTGTGGGATCGAATGCTCGGCACGTTTTGTCCGGTACCACCGCGCACGATCAAGGTTAACGACATGGGCATCAGCGACGCTCCAGACTTTCCAAGGTCATCCTATCTGCAACAACTTTTGTTCCCGCTGCGATATCCGCCGCATTAGTGATTGCGAACCATACCATGCAAATTGAAGACGAACGCGCTGCTTAAATTAGCTTTCCCATTCATCATAAAAAAGGTGGTATTCTGCAACATGTGCGGGATAGCCGGCATCATTGATCTTACGAGCCGTAGAGACGTCTCGGCCACTCTTCTTGAACGTATGGCAGCCATGTTGCGCCATCGCGGTCCCGACGAGCAGGGCTATTTGAGGCGGCCCGGTGTGGGTCTGGCCTCACGCCGGCTCAGCATTGTCGACGTGGCTGACGGCCATCAGCCAATGCTTAATGAAATCGGGGACATCTCTGCCGTCTTCAATGGCGAACTGTTCGATCACGTCGAGAGACGTGCGGAACTCATCTCTCGTGGGCATTCGGTTCGCACACGCTGCGATACCGAACTCCTAACTCATCTGTGGGAAGACCATCGAGAGGGTTTCCTGTCGCATCTCAATGGTCAATTCGCTTTGGCAATCTTCGATGAAACCCATCGCGAAATCCTGTTGGCCCGCGACCGTTTTGGAATCTGCCCGCTGTATTGGACTGTCATCAATCAATTTGGTTCCGAATGGCTTTTTTTCGCCTCGGAGATCAAGGCCCTACTATCGACCGGCTTGGTGGTCGCGACGCCGAACCGGCGTGGCATAGATTCTGTATTCAATTTCCTTGCCGTACCAGCGCCAGAGACCTGCTTCGAAGGGATACACCTGCTTCCCCCTGGTCATTTTCTCAAGATTGATCTGGGTCGAACTGGTGAGAAGGCGCAGCTATGCGAGCGCGCCTATTGGTCGATCGATTTTCCTGATCAGGGGCAAGAGTTGGGCGGCCAAGATGCCAAGTTACTTGCCGACGAATTCGAGGGCCTGCTTCAAGCCGCCGTTCGGCGTCGCCTTCGCGCCGATGTTCCCATCGCCGCATGTTTAAGCGGGGGAGTCGATTCCAGCTTGGTCACCGCTATCGCCAATGCCGGGTATGGGCGTCCCCTGGATACCTTCACGAGCAGGGTGCTGCTCAAAGCGCTTGATGAGTCGCACAACGCTCGAAAACTTTCAGGGTATCTTGGCAGTAGGCATTTCGTTTCAGAATGCGGTGTCGATGATATTGTCGCTAACTATCAAAATTTGCTGGTCGCGGCCGAAGCACCGGTCGTGGATACTGCCTGCGTCGCCCTAATGATGCTCGCCCGAAAAATCCACGAGGAAAACTACAAAGTGGTTGTTTGTGGAGAAGGCGCCGATGAATTTCTTGCTGGCTATCCCTGGCACAAGGCCGATCATGTCTTCAACCTGATTGGTAGGGCCACGGCAGGCTATGGCGATGAGTTTTTGCGAAGCGTCGGCCGTCGGTGGCTTGGATTTGATGAAGAAGGTAGTCGCTTCGTTGAAGACTGCAATGCAGCAGCCGGCGGCCGGAATGCCTTTCACTATTTCTATATCTTGATGAACATTTCCCGTCGGCGCTTTTATAGCAAGGATATGGCGCGTCATCTGGGTAACCACAATGCCTATACCAACATGGCCCCCGACCTGGAGCGCATCCGTCGTTGGCACCCGCTCAATCGATCGATCTACTGGGGGATGCGGATTAATCTCGCAGGCCATCTCTTGAGCCCCAAGGGTGACCGTGTTGCGATGAGCCAATCCGTCGAAATGCGCTACCCCTTCCTCGACAATCACGTTTTCGACTTTCTAGCTAAGTTGAAGCCGACCTGGAAACTGCGTGGCTTGCAGGACAAGTATCTCTTGCGGCTGGTGGCTGAGCGGTGGATGCCGAAGGAGGTGGCCTGGCGGCGCAAGGCGATGTTTCGGGCGCCCTTTAATGGCTTCTTATTGGACAATCGCCTGCCGTACGTGGATCAGCTTCTCAGCGAGGAGAGCCTTAACAAAACGGGCTACTTCGATCCGGCTGCGGTAAAGAAGTGGAAAGATGCTCACCATTCGGTCTCAAATCTTGTGAACAAACGAACCGCGGTAGAAATGGGTCTTGTCGGCGTCGTTGCAACGCAGCTTTGGCACCACACCTATATCAATCCAGTGCTCGCTGACCTGCCCCATTGGCGGTCAATGTGCCATCTCGATGACGTGGAACCGCGTCTCTCCAACCCAGAATCGGAAACACAAGACGATAGTGCGGTTCACTCGTGAGGAGCCGGATTGGAACATCTTTGTGCCACCAATCAAGATCTTTCCGATTCCGATTAAAATCAGCTTGCTTTGGTTCCGTAGGCCTCGAAAATATCAGCTGCAAGACATCAGACGGCAACGCAGTCGCCAGCCTGTATAGGAAAGCACCCTAGCCTGGTTTGCTTGCCCATGCTTGTGGGAACTATGACGCACCGCTCCGCCGCTGCGAACGCTTTGAATTGCCGCTTTCGGAGCGGGGCCCCTAGTTTCGGGTCAATGTCATTCTAATCCATTCTGACGCGGTGTGCGTGCTTGCCCGTCCACACATGACAAACGGCTTGCCCCGATAGAAGATGTGCTGCGGTATCGTGAAGCGAATTGCCATCGTGCTGCCGGTGAGGTGCGTCTCCGGTAACTGATTTGCACGAACAAGTCTTGACACTTTGCCTGGTAATACGCTTCACCAGTAGGCGATCTATTGGGGTTGTGCTTCTCAATATCAATCCTCTCATTATAGTTGTTGAGAAATCTTGTGCTGAGAATAGTCTCGTCCGAAGATTCGAACACGGACAATATTGACGGTGTGCTCCTACTGCATGGCCTGACCGGCACTTCGGCGGAATTGAGGATTTTAGTTACGCAGTTGCATCAGAAGGGATTTGAAGTTGCTGCACCCCATATCGAAGGTATGGGCGACGGCTTGTACACAAATGATCATTTGCAGTGGCGCGACTGGCTAGCCCAGGCGGAAGCGGCGTTTAAGCAACTCGCCGCAAAATGCGAAACCGTCCATATTGTCGGGTTTTGTCTCGGTGGCCTCCTTGGATTGATGTTAGCCGCAGAGGGCCGAATGACGTCCGGCAGGTTGGTGCTTCTTTGCCCCATGCTGCGCGCCGATGGCTGGGCAATCCCCAGGGGGTTGCGGTGGTTCAGCCTGGTTCAAGCCCGCTGGCTTGCGCGGTTCTTTGCATTCACCCAACGTCAACCCTTTGGCATCAAAGATAAACGGGTGCGCAATCTCCTGCTTGGCGAGCTCAAAGGCGGTGATAGCAGTCAGCAAGAGCGATCTGCCGTCAGTGGCACCAAGGTGCTGGAATTCCGTCGCCTGTCAAGAGCCGTGCGTCGCTGCCTAGGCGATATCGATATACCTACGCTCATCATTCATTCGCGAGAGGATGACAAAGCCTCTCCGACCAATGCAACCGAAATCGCGCGCCGCTTATCCGGGCCGGTCGAACTGAACCTGATATGCGATTCATATCATATTGTCACGTTGGACCGGCAACGACACCAAGTGGCCCAGCTCGTACTGGCTTTTCTCAATTCGTCGGGCTCGACCGGCGTCAATCAGGCTCTGGCTTTCCGCGGTGACGCTAAGATTGATTCAGATTATAACGGCGAGGAAGGGAATTAGTCTCGCGGTTAGTAAAAATAATGCTGGCTCAGCAAAGCATTGATCATATCCCAGCGATTTGCCGGCCGAATGCGTCCGCTGAAATAGGTTCCGTCGATTTCGACCGCGCAGCTAAGTGTGAGGCCGTTCATCGCCACGCTCAGCGCCGCGCGAGGCTTAACGGCGAACATCGATTATCTAGAGCAAGCTGCCTTTAATCGGAATCGGTACGATCCCGATTAAAGGCAGAAAGTTGCTCTACACTTTAAGGCGCGATGATCTAGGGTAGACACCGGTGCAGCGCGACAACCGGCGCGCGGAGATGGCCTTGGCGGCAATCACAATCAATGCGATTGCAGCGAGGTCTTCGATGCAACTCAGCTTGCGAGAGAAAAATTGGTCCCGCTCCTGACGCTGAAGTGGTACTGGCATGATCGCGGCGAGCCATTGCTTGGATGCAGCATTGTCCGTGCACACCGCCCGTTCGCGCCGACTTCGCCTGCCTGACGGATCAAAAATAGCTTGTTCTAAATCAATGGCCTAGGTGGTATTAACTAAAACATTGCGAAGACCTAGCCCGAAGTTGCTGTTGATGCAACTCAAGACCGATGGTTAATAACTGTGGATGTTTTTGTATTGCGGTCCTATGGTGGCGGCGTGCTAATGGCGATCATTGGCCTTATCCGTTCCGCCATGTCCAAAGCATAGGGCGTGTCGAGCGCATGGAGACGGTCGTAGTTCCGCAGATGTTCGCCAACGGGTTCGCAAGCATCCGAATTCCAGATGTGGATCTGGTCAAACAGTATTGAGGAGAATCACATTCAATTTGTGGACCTTTGTTAAGTCGCTTGCATCGTACAACTGTGTTTGAGCGGCGTCGCTTGCGCTCGTCGCTGCTCTATCTTGGCTTTCACGCTGCACCTGTTGATTGCTGAGGGTTATGGTTTTCATTTGCGGAGTTTCCAGCCATGGCGACGAAGTCAGATTTTAGTACTGATGAATGGAACATGCTTTTGGCGAGCCCAGTCTTGGCGGGCATGGCCGTAACCATCGCTGATCCCAGTGGTCTTATTGGTATGCTTCAAGAGGGATGGGCGAGCGCTCGGTCGATGTTGGATGCAAAGTCCAACCCCAATGCAAGCGCACTGGCAAAGTCAATTGCTGATGATTTGGCCACATCAGATGGTCGCTCCGCGGCACAGCAGTTCGTGAAAACCCGTCTTACGGGCAAGAGTGCCGCCGAACTGAAGCCGCAAATCATCCAGGCATTGGAGCGTGCCGCCGACCTCATCGATAGCAAAGCAAGCGGTGAGGCCACGTCGGTGAAGTCTTGGCTGCGGCAGACTGCCCAAAACGTCGCCGAGGCTTCAACTGAGGGTGGATTTATGGGCTTTGGCGGGGTCGCCGTCAGCGATGCCGAAAAAGCGACCCTGGACGACGTGGCAAGGGCCCTTCGAATTTGAACATGAGAGCGGACGCGGCTGCGCGTGCCTTTTGAAACCTAAAAGGAGAAATTGACAATTCGAAGCTTGGGCGCGGTAATGATCCGTGGCGTGAGATCAAAGCACGCGTCGAGATTTGACGGCGAAACGCAAACGTTTTGGTTCAATAGAGGAGTTCTGTATGAGTATTTTTGGCTCAATTCGAGATGCTATATTTGGCGCTTCTGCTGCCGCCTCACCAGCCAATCCCCGCCCGCAAGGGGGCGCAGCCGGTGCTGCTTCAGGTGCACCCCTGTCACCAGGTGGCATGTCTAAGGTCGATGTTTCGGCCATGCTGGATAAGCTCGACAGGGAAAACCCGGAAAACCTCGATTGGCGTCGGTCCATCGTCGACCTCATGAAGCTGCTCAAGCTAGACAGCAGCCTCAAAGCACGAAAAGAGCTCGCTGCAGAGCTTGGCTACGATGGCAGCATGAGCGACTCGGCCAAAATGAACATCTGGCTTCATAAGCAGGTGATGACCAAGTTGGCAGAACATGGCGGAGATGTGCCAGATGAACTGAGGCAATAGCCCGCGCGCCAATGTTGGTGTTTTGTGACCGAGGTTCATACGGGTGTTGGCTAGAGCAACCTGCCTTTAATCGGAATCGGAACGATCCCGATTAAAGGCAGAAAGTTGCTCCACACTTTAAGAGCGATCATCTTTGCGCCTTAAATCGGAACCGGCTTTGCGGTTCCGATTTGAAGCGCGATGATCTAGGCCCGTTCTGAGCTGCGTCAGCCGGTTTCAGCAGCAGGGGGAGCAAAATGGAACCCTCTTATGTTGGTGAACCTGAGCGAAGCAAGGTTTTCGATCCCGCTGGGGTCCCCGAGGCAGTGGTCGGCCACGACGTCGATTGTGGGCAAGACCGGCTGCGCAGCGCAGACGCTTCACACCTGGCCCCGTCAGGCCGGACGCGACCAAGGCCGCAAACCCGGCCCACGACGGATGAACGTGAGCGCCTAACGCGCCTCAATCGAAGCAGCAGCCGCCCACGACGCCAGCCTGCAGGAGCTGATCATCGCAGCCTGACTTAGGCAATACAACTACAGCCTCCGGTGCTATTGGGGTGGTGCAGATGGTTGATGGTGACCCTGCCAAAGACATTTGCGGTCGAAGCTATGCGGTGGTTAACGTCCGCATTGGCCTTGAACTCTGTCAGCTGCATCATGGCGTCTTTATTGGCTTTTATTCGTCGCACTCCGATCCATCATCGGCGCCGCCGAGCAGCCTGACGTTGAGCCGGCCGCCTGCGAATAGCATGTCGTCCACTGCCTCGGCGAGATCCTTTGGCGTCACGACCTCCCCGCCGCCACGCATGACGCTGGATTGCGCGGTGCGGCGCATCAACTCCTTGATGAAGGCCGCACTGACGCCCTTGGTACGCTCAACTGCCTCAGCCACGATCTCGTCGGACAGCTTCAGTCCGCCGCCGTAAAGGTGCACCAGTTTCTCCCGCCCGACGCCGTCAGGCAAAGGCACCTCAATGGCTTGGTCGATACGGCCAGGGCGCCCGGCAAGTGCACCTTCGAGTTGCTCGGGCCTGTTGGTTGTGAGAATGAAAAGGATATCGGCATTGTCCTTCAAACCATCCATCTCGTTAAGCAAGGTGTTGAGCAGGGATTCTTCGCAAGGGCCCCGCATGGCCTCCCGGTCGCGGGCTATCAGGTCCACGTCCTCAATAACTACCATCGCTGGCTGCAGCAGGCGTGCCAGGGTCATGTATTGCGAAAGCAGTCCCATCTGGCCTGCCGTAACGATAAGTGTTGTATGACCTGGCAGGTTGGCGGCGAGATAGCGGATGGTGTGCGTCTTGCCGGTGCCGGGCGGTCCGTAAAGCAGGATACCTTTGCGCGTTGATTGCCCAAGCCGTCTCAGTCCATCCCGGCACTGTATAAAGCGGACAACATTGCGGTCGAGCAGCCGCAGTGTCGGCTCGGGGAGAATGACCTCGTCACGCCCGACATATGGCAGGCGATGAACCATCACGCCTTTCGAGCGACCGCTATAGTCAGCATCCACGTCGAGCGACAGGACTTTACCACGGTATGAACGAGCATCGTCTATCGCGGCTTCGAGTTCCGCAAAACAGTGCTGGACGAAGGCAATGCCTTCCTCTCCAGCCGGGACAGCTATCTCGACACAGGTTCCCGCCTCGTGGCCATACTCGCGATGGAAGGAGAGCACAACAGCGTATCGGAGCTGCCCATCACGGTTGAGCCATAACCCATTATTGAGGCACTTCACCAGTTCGGTTTCGCCGATGTCAATATCCTGGTATTGCGCTGCAGATATCGTCACGGCGTATCGCCCGTCTTTCGTCAAGGCGGCGTAGGTCAGTGTCTCATAGCGATGCTGCTCGTAAAGGCCGAAGAAGCGAATGGGCGTTGCTGAAAATAGGTTGTCGAGCGCGATCTGGACGTCGGCGCGCATGTGGCCGGGGAACTGGCGTGCGGTGGTAACAATCTCGTCGTGCGCCAACCCGGCAAAATGCCAGGCGATCGCCTCATACGCGTACTTGAATTTTTTGTTGCGCAGCACCTCAGAAAGGTGATTTGCGCCAGATAATATGCAGGTATTGCAGATGACAAGTGACTGCCCTTTCAAGAGGGACTGCTCGTCAAGGGCGAGTTTGCCACAGAAGTCGCAACGAGGCTTGCCATCAATCTCAGCGGCACCAAATGGGACAGTGGTGATGAGTAGCGAGTGGCCCGCTGCCTTGATGTGTTGCTGAGCAGTTTCCAGCATGGCATTTGCAATGGCCTTAGGGTAGTTGCCGCAGACGGCCGTCCCTTGCTGAGCAACCGACGCCGTGAATGCCTTCGCCTGCTCCTCAGAACGACCAAATACCGATCGAACGAGATCGACGACGAAGTCCCAGGGTGTCTCATCGTCATTATGGAAAATGATCTGTAAATTATCGATGTCGTTAGGGCAATTTCGCATTGGAATACTCACTGCTAAAACCGCGACAACGCGACGGTATCAACGCATGTCTCAAGGATTATTAACAAAATATATTTTAAGCCGTGCAATGTTAGCTTCGACGGCCGCGGGAACGGACCTGGGCATTGATGTCCTAGAGCAACCTGCCTTTAATCGAGATCGGAACGATCCCTATTAAAGGCAGAAAGTTGCCCTAGGCGTCCTGATCTGGACATTGCGGACATGCTGGCGCATCGCAGCCGTCATGTCGGCGGCTCGGCCGCGGCGTTCGCCGCCGCCAGCCGGCCGGAGGTAAATGCCCAGCTTAGATGATGGCCATGACCTTCGAGCAGCACACCGCCTTGACCCGCCGACCCAGCCGCAAACAGCCCGGGGATCGGCTGTCCGTCGCGATCGAGCACGCGCAACTGCGTATCGACCTTCAAGCCTCCCTCGCTAAATACGATCCACGAGATCGCTGGTCCCAGCGCGTGATAGGGCGCTTGCCGCATGGGGGCGCGCTCGTCTTCTGGCGTCCGCGACGCGTTGAACCCCGAGACGGTCGCCTTCAGCGCATCGGCTGTAACGTCGATCTTCGCAGCCAGCGTATCGAGGTCGTGCGCCTTATAGACGATATCGGGGCGCGTGCGCTGATAGTCCTGCAGGTAAGCGTATCCGACGCCTGGCGCCGTCGAAATGAAATGCGGATAGGTCCGAAATTGCCGTGCCACCTCGTCGCCGAACACGATCCACGCTTGCTTGGCCTGCTGACGCGCGATGTGATCCTGCGGCCGGTCGGTTTCCTCGCAAAACCGCTCACCGGCGGCGTTGACCAGGATCGCACCCTTTTTGAACAACAGGTGAGAGGGTGCCAGAAAGGTCGTCACGAAGCCCAGCAGAAATGGGCGCATGATGGTGTCCGGCATCACCTTCATCGCAACGCCGATCAATCGTGCAAGAGACGGCCAGGGCGGAATCTTCGATATGATGCTGGGCCGCGGCGGTGCCTGGAAGCGGATCTCCGGCCCCCAGGCAAGATCGCCGTTGACGACGACCCCGCCGACCTGCTCGCCCATTCGCTGGCCGTCTCCCGTGCTTAAGGGATTGATGCCGTCCACATCAAGCAACGGCCCGCTCATGAATCGCGACTTGTACGCGAGCGGCGATGAGCTGATGTCGCCCGACGCTAAAATGACGGCGCGCCGCGCGCGAACCGCTTCGCCGTTAGCCAGCTTCACTGCCGTCACGCGGCCGTCCTCAATCAGCAATCCCGCCGCCGGGGACTGTGTCCTGATCTCCACGCCCAGCCGCCGACACGCCTTTGCCAGTTGGCGGATATAACCAAACGCATGCGGAATAATCGCGTGCATCCGTGGTAACCTGTGTGGTGGCTCCGGCAACGGGCCGACGAACACTACTCCCATGTCGGCGAGGATTTCGACCGTTTCGCGCGAGTTGTCGACCAGCAGCCGGCGTAATTCTAGATTGTCCCGATTGACCAGCGGACCCGCGAACTTCGCCATGTCTTCAAAGTGATCGTCCGCATTGTCCTCGATCCCAGCGGCTTTTTGCAGCCGGGTCGCGGTGGCCGTGATCGTACCAACTGACATGCCCGTGGTACCGCCGAGACGTTCCGCCTTCTCCACCACAAGCACCGAGCGGCCTGCGTTTGCCGCAGTCCAGGCCGCCATCAATCCCGTCCCGCCACCGCCGACGACGACGATCTCGTAGCCGTTCACGGCGCCCCGACTGCCGCTCATAACCCGTCTTCGGCAAATATCGCCTGCGCCTCGTTCATCGCCCGGTTGCCGACCGGCGCGCCGCAATAGGCAGCGTTTTGGATGATGATCTCCTTCAAATCGTCCTTTGTTAGGCCGTTATTGAAACCTGCCCGCACGTGCAGCCGGAACTCCTCCCAGCGGTCGAGCGCCATCATGATCGAGAGCACCATGCAGGACCGGGTCTTGAGATCGAGGCCCGGCCGTGTCCAGACCGACCCCCACACCTGCCGCAAAATATAGTCCTGGATCTCGCCGCTGAAATCATCACGGCTGGCACGCGCCGCATTGACGCGCGCCTCGCCCAGCACCTTGCGCCGCATCTCGACACCCGCGGCCTGGCGTTCCTCGTCCGTCATTGATGATGTCCCCTGGTTGTGCGGCGGGAATGATAGCATCGCACCTCATGGCGATGGAGGCCAGGTTCGCGTCAAATATGTTCATTGACGATCTGACCTGGCGCCCTGCAGCGCAAGGACCGGGGGGCGGAATTCTTCCAACGAGCCCAGTTCAGACCCGCATCTTTCTGCGATCCTGAAGTTCACCGCATTCAACGGGTTCGATCCGGTAGGTTACTCATTTTGAACGTTCAACATTCGGTGTGGTGATGGGTCCACGCCACTCGCGACTAGCGGCGTTGTGCCGATAGCGCGGAACCCATGCCTCGTATCCGGGGGAAAACGGGCAGTGTTCCAGCCGTCACCGCAATCAGTGAGCCGCTAACCTCCATCCATCCCTCCCCTTCCCCTTCCATGAGAGTGAACCGCTGCGGGTTTGCCGGAGGCCGCAACTCTTGAGAGACTGGAGCCACGGAGAAGCGCAGAAGATCCCCGAAGCATGACCTGAAGTGCGTGAACGCGCCGTGCGCATGGTTATCGACCATGCCGGCGCGTATCCGTCGCAACGGGCCGCCATCGCGAGCGTGGCGGCCAAGATCGGGTGTGCAGCGCAGACGTTGACACCTGGGCGCGTAAGGCAGAACGCGATGCCGGGCTGAAACCTGGCCCGGCGAGCGACGAGCGCGAACGCATCAAATCGCTCGAGCGCGAAGTTCGCGAACTGCGACAGGCCAACGAGATCCTGCGCAAGGCGTCAGCTTATGTCGCGCAGGCCGAGCTCGACCGCCGGTCCAAGACATGATTGCATTCGTCGATGAGTACCGGTCTGCGTACGGGGTCGAGCCGATCTGCCGTGTTGAGCCATATGGGGCACGGCGGGCAGGCATTATCGGTACGCTTGCCCTACTAATGGCATCAGTATGCGCAACGGCCCTCCACATTCGTTTTGACCCCGGAACAGGCGGCGTTCCAGCGATGGTTACACGGGCGCTGTCAGCGTCGATCCTATTGACAATGCTTGAGGCACAGGCCTGAACTGTTGTTTTTCTGATCGGAGGCGCAAAATGAGTAAAAAACTAGAAAACGCCATTGGCCTTTACATGGAAGGCATCCGCGATGGTCGCCCTGCCGAAGCCCTCGATAGGTACACAGGCGCCAGATACACGCAGCATTCAACCGGCGTTGCCACCGGCAAGCAAGGTTTTTTGGACTTCTTCACATCTTTCCTTGAACGCACGCCGGATCGGGATATCCGTGTCATTCGCAGCATTGAGGATGGGCCCTATGTCTTCTGCCATGTCTACCAATCGCTGAATGGCGGCGAAGCAAAATGGGTTACAATGGATTTGTTTGACACTGATGACGATGGCCGAATTGTCGAGCACTGGGATGTGATTGCTCCATATACCGAAGATACGGTGTCTGGCGAGGATATGGTCGGTGGCCCGACTGAGCCGGAAGACCTCGCCCTGACCCACAGCAACAAGACGCTCGTGAAAGAGTATGTCAAACGAGTGCTCACGGAAGGTCGCGTCGATCTGCTCGGCGAGTTTGTATCGCAAAATCTCACGCAGCGTAGCCCCGGCCTCTCATCAGGCCGTAACGCTCTTGCCGAGGGGCTCCGTTCCGGAGCTGTCGGGTCGTGCGAGATGTTGTTCAAATTGATTGGACAGGGAAACTTCGTAGCAACTCTCAGTAAGCTGCGTCTGGGCAACGAGGCTCACGCGGTGTTTGACCTCTATCGCGTCGCCGGCGGACTGATTGTCGAACACTGGGACGCATCGGAGAAGATCCTACCTCGGGACCAATGGGGCAACTCAGGAAAGTTCTAGTTCATCGTGCCTCAAATTGGAACCGCAAAGCCGGTTGCAATTTAAGGCACAAGGATGATCGCTGTTAAAGTGGTGAGCAACTTTCTGCCTTTCAGCAGGTTGCTCTAGGCCGCGGTGCATGGAGCGCATCAACGATACGCCGGTGATCGCCGGGCGCGCATCGATCGCCTCTTCTCGGGGCGCCACCCAGATCGTCGCCGGCGCGTCCGCGAGCCGCTGGCCCGTCTACACCGGCAACGCCACCGATGGGGTGTGGTCCATTCGGTGTTTTGGGGTGTGCAGCGGAGCGGTCGTCCGAATTGCGGTGGTATTCGGCCGCGATTTGGTCGTCGGACCGACATCTCACCTAATTGGGCTCGCATGGGGTCCGCTCCTATTGAGATAGCCACGCCTGCCCAGCCGATCTTGGCATCGGATCGGTTTGGCCTCATGCTGATCCTTGCCAGCCTTCAGCTTGCTGTTAAGCTAGGGCAACGTCGGTAACCGCAAGTTTTGGCAGCGAAGCATTCGCGCTCCAGCGTTCACAACTCGCTCCCGGATCCGACCGTTGCAAGATGTTGAGGCGAAGCTCGGCGCAGTAGATTGGGAGATTTGCGATGCAACAGATGGCGTCACACAAAAGTCCGTTCGTCGACGCTGAACGTCCGTGGCCACGCAATGCTTGGTACCATGCTGCGTGGTCGCACGAGGTGCAAGCCAAACCGCTGGCACGGACCATTTGCAACGAGGAGATCGTTTTATTTCGCGACAAGGATGGTCGCGCGAGCACTTTGGAGGACCGATGCTGTCATCGGGCAACGCCGCTGCGGCTGGGTGAAGTCACGGACAAAGGCTTGGCCTGTGGCTATCACGGGTTGGTCTTCGACGGTACTGGCAAGTGCGTGTTCATTCCGGGTCAGGATATCATTTCCAGCAGTACGAAGGTGAAAAGCTTCCCAACCGTCGAACGACAAAAGATCGTTTGGATTTGGATGGGCGACCCCGACAAGGTCGACGAATCCAAGCTTGTCGACTATCCCTGGCATGACGACGAGCAAAACTGGCCGCACACGTATGGTTACAACTATATAAAATGTAATTACAATTTACTGGTCGATAATTTAATGGACCTCACCCACATCCCCTACATCCATAAAAAAACGATCGGCGGCGGCGACCAGCAGGGGCAGGTAAACGCCACAATGGATGTGACGCCAACGCCCACCGGTGTGCATTACATCCGCTGGATGGAGAACATAGAGGCACCACCACTTTATTGTCTCGCTGCCGGCTGGGAGCCGGGTCAGAAATGCGACCGCTGGCAGGAATTCGAGTACGTCGTGCCGATTAACGTCATACAATGGACCGGCGCGCTGGAGCACGGCCGCAACGCCAAGGAGAACCGCAATCAACCAGGTGGCTTTACATTGCGCCTTTACCACGCCGCGACTCCGGAAACGGAGGACACCTGCCACTATTTCTGGTCACCGGGCAACGGCTACAAGCCGGATGACAAGCAGGCCTCGGAGGTGCTGCACAAAGGCATCGCCAGCACGTTTGACGAAGATGTCGAGTTTCTCGAGAGGCAGCATGAGTGCATGCTGAAATATCAGGATCGTGAATTGATCAACATCAAGCATGATGCCGCGCGCGTGCCGGCACGCCGAGCCATAGCAAAAATGATTGAGGCCGAGACTCAGTGAATTGAGGTGGCCCTCATGTTGCGGCGTCGGCGCCGCGGTTGGTGGTGTGGTGTTGCCGGTGCGTCGTCGCTGCGAGCCGTGACGTCCAAAACAAGTGCGCGATGACAAAGGCCGTCGGGTAAGCAGGCCCTGGAGGCGGGTGCCCTGTTCGGCCCTTGCGTGGTCAGTTGTGATCCGTCACCAAACGATGCTGGCGGGAGGGTCGATGGTGACGCCCGTCAGATCTTGAGCGGAGAGCATGTTGGCCGATTTGGCCGTCGTCCAACTCCAAACCGTCGCGACCCGGGCCATAGGCCAAGGCGCTAAGCCACGCGGCAATGAGCCGCCGCCAGCCGAGCTTGCGCTTACCATGAGGGTGATCGTCGACGCACGCTGGTGCAGGCCATCTTCAGGATCTGGACTGTCGTCACCATGGCTTGCAGGGTGACGCGGGTATTGGCCTTATTGGCGGTTTGCGGGGCTTCGAACTTCGCCTCTGAGGCTTCCGGTGTCGATTGCAACAATTGTGGATTGTAGAAAATGCCCTCCTTGACCCTCAGCTCCGCCGTCTCCGGTTAAGATTGGGGACGTGCAAGATTTTCTTCAAGCCCAGGCGGGTGGCGCGCCGAGCGTGATCCGGCGAGTCGATGTGGGCGGTGACGAAGGCAACCGACGCGGCCGATGCTGCGACCACGGCGCGGATCTCATCGTCGGTACTTTGCCGTCGGTAGGCCGGGTCACAGAAGTGACTAGAGCAACCTGCCTTTAATCGGAATCGGAACGATCCCGATGAAAGGCAGAAAGTTGCTCTCCACTTTAAGAGCGATCATCTTTGCGCCTTAAATCGGAACCAGCTTTGCGGTTCCGATTTAAGGCGCGATGATCTAGCGGGCCGCCGCGTGCGATCATTTGGCCTGCGGCATGGCTTGAAATTCCCAGGTGTGGCCTTCCGGGTCCATTACGAACAATTGCGGTTCGCCGATAAGTCCCCCGATCTCCTGGTAAATAACGCCCAATGCGTCCATGCGCGCGCGAAACGCCGCGGCATCCTTGATGCGCCAGGCGGTATGGCGTCCGGCAGGCTCGATCGACGCGGTAGGTCCGGGCTTGATCGCGGCATCGTTGGCGATCAGATGAAACTGCACAGTCTCGTTCTCATCCGTGAGCCACGCGCCGCGGCCCAGCTCGTCAAGCGCCTTTGGGCGAGGGATCACCTTCAGCCCGAATACATCTCGGTAAAAGGCAATACATGCGTCGAGCCGCTCATTGGCGACGGGTATGCCTTCGTGGATCGCTCCGACGAATTGCAGCTTTGGGGCGTCCTTTAAACTGTCGTCCATTCCGCTCATTGTCGTTCCACCCTATCCGTCTTGATGCGTCATTGACCTGATGTCCGCACGCGAGCATAGGCCGGAGAGGCTTACACCGCCACACCAACGTCGTGCAGAAGATGCGGTGCACCATAGTCACGGATGATCTGGGCGGGGTCGCGTTGCCGTTCCTGGGCGGTCCGCGCGCTATCCGGCTTCGATCGACCTTCAATGTGAGCGCCCAAATAGCGGGCGTGCGCCACCAGCCGCCGGCCGAAGTCGGTGCGCCGCGTATTATAGGCGACCAATGCCGTTGGAATATCGCCGCCGGACTGCGCCAATTCTTCGACCAGGCATTGCGCGTCGAGCGCGGCCTTCGAAACGCCAGCGACGCTGTGCGGACGCGCGACAAATGCCGCGTCCCCCATGATCGCAACGCGGCCGAAGGTGATGCGCGGGCACTCCAGATCTGTGATCGCCTGCAGCAGAAGATGCGGCACGGCTCTCAGCACCTCCCGGACGGCGGGTGGCAATACGCGCTCGGCATCCGCGCGCAATTCGGCAATAAAATCCGGTCGGATCAGCGGCGGCGGTATCGCCAGACTATGATGCCGGCCGTTGATATCAGTGAACAGCTGGCTGAGGCGCATCGCATCCGCCGGCCGATACCAGATGATGTAAAATCGTCGAAAGCCGGGTCGCACGTCCTCGTCGGCACCGGGTACGGCCATCGTCAAGACCTGTTCGCCATCCGGAAAACAAAAGACGACACGTCCCGCGATTGCTTCTCGCGCCCACGACGGCAGATCGCGTTCCTCCGCAAGGCCGCGCCAGGCCACGTAATTGGCATAGTGCGGAACGATGTCGGGCAAATACTGCGCCCGCACCGTCGACAGCGCTCCGTCGGCAGCGATCAGCAAGTCACCGGTGATGCGTGACCCGTCGTTGAATATGGCCGTTACCGAGGAATCATCCTGCTCTACGCGGTCCAATCTCATCCCCGGTCTATACGTCGAAGCGGGCGTAACGTTGCGCAGTGGCTGGTAGACCCGCTGCCAGGCGCTCGACCTGCTGGCGCGCTCGAACGCGAACAACGTAGAGCCGTCGGCCGCCATCCATACATAACTCTGGTTGGCGATGCCGGCGGATGCGTCGAACCTTGCGCCGATGCGCCGCATGACGTCGACCAGTTCTTGGGTCGCGCCGATGCCTGCGCCACGTGTCGAAAGATCGCCGCCGGTGCGCTCAAAAACCGTTGCTTCCCAGCCAATCGTCCGCAACAGATTGGCGGCCATTAGACCGCCGACCGAGCCTCCAATAACCAGCGCGCAAGGCATGATGCCGGCATTCCTTGGTCAACACCGATGATGAAGCGAGGCGATCTTGCATCAGATCGGCTCCCGTCCAGGCCGAACCGTCCGGCGCTGACCATTTCACCGAGTGAGCTGAGCGTGCAGATCATGCAATGTGTGACCATTTTGCCAGAACTGCAAATCCTTCGTGTGTGCCGGCGGCTAGCCCCCGGCTTGGCGGCTGGTTCATGTCCGTCTAAGGCGGATCCGGTTTGCCGTCTCGCTCCCCAGCGCTTGCAGCCAATGGCCCGATGTTGCGGGCGGTCGGGCGCAGGGGCGAGCGTTTTCGAGCTAACGCTGTGACGCGCTAGATCATCGCGCCTTAAATCGGAACCGCAAAGCCGGTTCCGATTTAAGGCAGAAAGTTGCTCTAGCGATACCGCCGATGCTCCACTACAGCGATTCCACCTCAGGCGGAAATGATGTAAGGTCCGGATCGGGCCACGCGGTGGGGGCGGCTTAATGCACGCGGCGGCCGCAAACGCATGCGCGGAACCGACAACGCCGTTCCAGGACCATGTCCGTGACAGCAGGGAGGCGCTGGCCATGCGGTCTGAAATGAACTTTGACCCCGAACGCGTCAAAGCCTTCGTTGAGGGCGGTTTCTGGCGCGATGATACGATCCGAAAGTATATCGCGCGCAATGCGGCAAGTGCCCCTGACAGCCCGGCCGTCATTGACGCTAGTGGCTCAGTATCGAACATTCAACTTGAAGAGAATGTCGTGCGGGTCGCCTCGGCGCTCTACCACCTCGGCGTTTGCCCCGGTGACGTCGTCGCCGTGCAGGCACCCAACTCCTTGCAGCATTTGGAAAGCTTTCTGGCGATCTGTTGGCTGGGCGCGGTGATGACACCGCTTTACATGACATTTCGCGAGTCCGAACTGACCACCCAGCTCAATCATTCCCGTGCCAAGGCGATGATTGTCCCGCGCCGCATTGGCGCGTTTTCACCGAGCGAATGGGCGCTCGCCAACAAACATTCTCTGCCCCACCTGCAGGAAATCATCGTTATCGGCGATCGGGTGGAGGGAACGCACAATCATGCCGAACTGGCCCGTTCGACGCGCGCGCCGCCAAGCAACCTTCCCGAGCCGACAGCCGCCGATCCGTTTTTGTTGCTGTATACCTCCGGCACCACATCCGCGCCCAAAGGGGTCCTGTTAAGCTCACAGCTGCTGCTGACCAACGCGCGCGTCGGCACCGAAGAACACAACATCAACGCCGGTGACATCGTATTATCGGGCGCACCGTTCGGTCATATATACGCGCTTTATACGGTGCAAATGGCCATCTGTGCGGGCGCTTCTGTCCTACTGTTACCGCGGTTCACTCCAACAGATATGATCAACGTCATCGAAAACCAGCGGCCCACGCATATTTTTGCTGGACCTGCTCATATCGCCGCCTGCCGCGCCGCGGGACTTTGGGATAAGGCGGATCTGTCGTCGGTCAGACTGCTTGTTTTATCAGGCGCTGCGGTTCCGCCTGAACTGGTTCGCGCCGCATCACCGTACTTAATAAACGGCGAGATTTCCCAGCTTTGGGGCATGACCGAGTGTCAGGCTGTTCTTTATTCCAGGCCCGGTGATCCGATCGATCTCGCTGCCCAGTCTGCGGGCCGCGTTGCGCCTGGCGATGAAGTACGCATCGTAGACGGCAACACCGATCACGTTGCGGTCGGCGAGGAGGGCGAGCTGCAGATTCGCGGCGCAACCGTGTTTACAGGCTACTATGAGAATCCTGAGGCAACAGCCAAATCTTTTACTGAGGACGGCTGGTTTCGCACCGGCGACCTTGCCCGGATGGATGCGGCCGGCAACGTCGCTATCACTGGCCGCTCCAAAGACGTCATCAACCGGGGCGGCGTGAAATACAACCCGCAGGAAATCGAATGCCTGATCGAAGGCCACCCAGCGGTGATCCAATGCGCCATCGCACCCGTCCCTGACGAGCGGCTGGGAGAAAAGGCGTGCTGCTATGCCATGCTGAGCCCGGGTGCCACGATTACGCTTGAGGAAATCTGTGCTTACCTCGACGCCAAGGGCATCGCCAAATACAAATTTCCAGAATATTTGGAAATTCGCGAAAGCTTGCCACTGACCGCAACACGCAAGGTGATCAAGGGCAAACTGTAGGCTCGACACATCGCCTGGCCTGTCAACATCTGACATGCTTCAACATGAGCTAGCTGAAGGTCTGACAACGCAGCATGACGGTTTCAATCATCCTCGGACACCCAAATCCCGGCAGTTTTTGCCATGCCATTGCCGCCGTGGCCCGCGACGCATTGCTCGAAACGGGCTATGACATAGCCTTCCACGACCTTCACCAAGAAGGTTTTGATCCGCTGGTAGGTGCAGACGAAGCCCGTACGCGCCAATCGGCCGATCAATTGGTCGAGGATCATTGTCGCGAGCTTGCGGGCGCCGAAGGCTTGATCATCGTGCATCCGAGTTGGTGGGGTATGCCGCCCGCCATCCTCAAAGGCTGGATCGACCGCGTGGTGCGTCCCGGCGTCGCCTACCGCTTGAAGGAGGACGCACAAGGTGCCCCGACCGTGCATGTTGGCCTGCTCACGTCCTGTCAGGCCATTGTTTTCAACACATCAGATCTGCCAGTTGAAGCCGAACGAAATAAATTTGGTGACACGCTCAATGTCATTTGGAAAACCTACGTCGGTGCCTTGAGCGGAATGCCGGTTGAGCGCCACGCATTCGCAGTGATGGGAACCAGCACGCCGGACGACCGGGCGCGCTGGCTGGATGAGGCGCGCGACATTGTGTCGAAGCGGTTTCCCGCACGCAAGACGGCGTAATGTGCGACATGATCGACGGGTTGGCAGGTTGCAGAACACGCATGATTGCGTTCACCCGTTCAAGTCGCTGGGCCAGCAGTGCAACTTCCGTATCAAGAGCGAGGCAGCGTCGGCTCGGCCCATCCCGCTCCCCCGCTCGGCCACCTCTTGGCGTGATGTTCTAGGGCCTGTTGGGAATCAGGATTCACTTTGGACCTGGTTTGTGATTCAAGCTCCCAAAACAGGGGGCTGCAAATGATTCGTTACTGTTTGACAGATCGTCAGTGGGAAAAGATTGAGCCGCTTTGTCTGGGCAAGAAGACCGATGCCGGTCGCACCGGTGGTGATGGTCGGGTGTTCATCGAAGCCGTTCTGTGGATCGTTCGCACGGGCAGTCCATGGCGCGACCTGCCATCGGAATTCGGCAATTGGAATACGGTGTTTCAGCGCTTTCGTTATTGGGCTGCGCGTGATGTTTTTGCGAAAATTTTCAACGCTCTATCCGATGATCCGGACATGGAGTACGCGATGATCGATGCCACCATCGTCCATGTCCATCGCCACGGACACGGCGCAAAAGGGGGACTCAAAGTCAGGCCATCGGCAAGTCGAAGGGCGGGTGGACAACGAAGATTGTCGCACTGACCGACGCCCTCGGCAGTCTCGTGCGCTTCGTTCTGCTGCCCGGAAATCGCTACGATACGGTCGGCGTCGCACCGCTGATCGAGAAGGTCGAGTTCGCAGCGCTGATCGCTGACAAGGCCTACGATTGCAACTGGATCATTGATGAACTGAACGCGCGGGGTGCCGGCATCGTCATCTCGCAAAGACCAAAACGAAAACGGCGTCTCCAAATCGACGAGGAGATCTACAAATGGCGCCACCTCATCGAGAACTTCTTCTGCAAACTCAAGGAGTTCAAGCGTATCGCCACACGCAGCGAGAAGACTGACAGCAGCTACCGTGCAATGATCTATGCGGCAGCAACTGTGATACACTCGCGCTGAATCACAACAGGCCCTAGAGCAACCTGCCTTTAATCGGAACGATCCCGATTAAAGGCGGAAAGTTGCTCTACACTTTAAGAGCGATCATCTTTGCGCCTTAAATCGGAACCGGCTTTGCGGTTCCGATTTAAGGCGCGATGATCTAGGTGGCCGGGCGAGGGAGCGGCTCGGTGCGGGGGGCCGCCAAAGGCGCAATCATCTAATCGACCGGCAGTTCGTCGCGCTCGGCGTCTGTGGGGCGCGGTTGGTCGACAGTCGCGCCGGGCAGGCGGAACCAGAAGACGGCTCCCTTGCCAAGCTCGCTGTCAACGCCGATGTCACCACCGAAGTATTTGATGATCTCCACGCAGATCGGCAGACCCAGGCCCGTGCCCTTGGGTTTCTCGGTCAGTGTGTTGCCGACCTGTTGAAAGCGCTGAAACACCTTCGGATGATCTTCCGGCGCAATGCCTATGCCGTTGTCCTTTACGCGCACGAGCAATGAGCCGTCAACGCGCTCGGCACTGACTTTGACCAGGCCCTGATCCTCGTCGCTGAATTTGACCGCGTTCGAGATCAAGTTGACGATCACCTGTGTCAGCCGGTCGGGTTCAACCTTTACCACCGGCAGGTGATCGGCGATGGCGGTTTCGAGCCGCAGCCGGCTGCCCTCTTGCCTGAACGGCCCGGCCGAGGCGTTGAGCGCTTCCTCGATGATCGGCTGTGGATCGCACAGTTCCAAGCGCCAGTCGATTTCTCCAGCTTCCATCTTGGCAATATCGAGCACATCATCGATCAGTCGTGTCAGGCGTTCGCTCTCCTTGACGATGATACCGACGAACTCCGACCTCTGCTCTTCCGGCATGTCGGGATTGTCATGAACGATCTCGGAGAACGAACGGATTGACGTCAGCGGCGTGCGCAGTTCATGGCTGACGGTCGATACGAAGCCGTCCTTGAGTTTGTCGAGTTCCTGCAAGCGAAGATTGGCCGCCTTGAGATCGTCGGTTGCGATCTGCAATTCCTTGGACTTTTGCTCGAGCTGACGGCTGTACTCGATCACCTGGGATGCCTCATCCAGAATTTCCATCATCTCGTCGATGTCGTGCAGTTCCTCGCGCACGACGGAAGCAATCATGATTCTGGCACTGGCGGTGCCAATGGCACCGGCGAGTTGCCGTTCGCCGAAGGCAACAACCGGCGCGTCGGCGGGACCGCCGTCAGAAAGTGGGCGGCCGAGATTGATTTCGAGTTGCCGGAAGGCAGCCACCATCCGCGCCTCGCCGACAAAGCGGGCCACCAGACGCTTGATTTCACCGACCGCGGCGGTTCCGCGCCAGACCCGGCGACCCTCGGTGTTTTGCCGAAAGACGTCGACGAACTGAACGGCCTGGCTACGCTCGACGATGCTGCGCGAGGTCAGCAGTGAGATCAGAACGAAAAGGCCGATGTTGAATACCAGCGTCCAGAATAAGGCATGGCTGATCGGATCAAGGCCTTGCAGCCAGAACAGCTCGTAGGGCTTTAACATTGAAATGCCAAACGGTCCTTCGCTCAAAAACGACTGAGGCAACCATCCGGACCGCGCGAACGATGGGATCAGAAGCGTATAGGCCCACAATGCAAACCCGGCGCTCAGTCCTGCGATGGCCCCGGCCTTGCTGCCGCCCTTCCAGTAAATGCCGGCAAGTATCGCGGGCGCGAACTGAGCCGCAGCCGTGAAAGACACCAGGCCGATCGAAACGAGCGCATAGGAATCGCCGATTAGGCGCACATAAGCGTAGCCGAGGAGAAGAACCAGCGCGATCGTGCAGCGACGGATCGTCAAGATGAGTCCGCTCAAGTCCCGGCGCTCGGCAAGCCCCAGCTGCCGGATTCTAAGAAGCACCGGCATCACCAGGTCATTGGAGACCATCGTACTGAGCGCGACCGACGCCACGATGATCATCGCCGTCGCCGCCGACAGCCCGCCAATAAAGGCGAGCAGCGCCAACTCCTCATGCTGTTCGATCATCGGCAAGGTCAGCACGAATGTATCGGCATGGACGCTACCATCGGGAAATCGGAGCAGCCCGCCAAACGCTATCGGCAACACGAAGATATTGATCAAGAAAAGATAGAGGGGAAATAGCCAGATCGCTTTGCGCAAATGCGCCTCGTTGGTGCACTCGACGACGGTGACCTGGAACTGCCTCGGCAAAAAAACGATTGCAGCCATCGACAACAGTGTCAATGACACCCAGCTGCTGTAGCCGCCAGCCCCTTCCATGGTGAACAGCATCGACAGTTCGGGGTTTGCCTGCGCGCGCGAGAAGATGTCACCGAAACCATCATACATCCCGAACGTCACGAACAGGCCGACGGCAACGAAGGCCACGAGCTTGACCACGGATTCAAAGGCGACGGCGGCGACCATCCCCTCATGATGTTCGCTGGCGTCGATATGACGGGTTCCGAACAGGATTGCAAACGTCGCGAGGAATAGTGACACGTAAAACGAGGTATCGGCAAATATCGAGATGCTGCCCGGCGGTGCCGCCAAACTGGCTACCTCGGGATACTGCAGCAGCATCGTGAAGCTCGTCGAAACGGCTTTCAATTGCAGCGAGATGTAGGGCATGATGCCGACGACCGCGATGACCGTTACCAACCCTCCAAGCGTTGCGCTCTTACCGTATCGCGAGGCGATCAGATCGGCGATCGACGTAATCCGATTGGCTTTTGAGATCCGGATGATCTTACGCAGCAGCAGCCACCCGAGAATGAAGGTCAGCGTCGGACCAATGTAGATCGGCAGAAATCCGATGCCGCTCGAGGCGGCCCGCCCAACGCTGCCATAGAAGGTCCAGGACGTACAGAAAACGGCGATCGATAGCGTGTAGATGTAAGGGTTTGATATGATGCTGCGACCGGCGTCGGCACGCTTATCACCCCAGTATGCAATCGCGAAAAGTATGCACAGATATGTGCAAGCAACCGCAATGATAATCCAGCCCTGCAACATGACAATCAAGCATCTTCGGTGCGCTGTGGTTTGCTGATATCGGCCTCGGATGCGGACTGTTGTTCCGGGTGATCTTCTGGACCAAATGACAACTCTGAAACAAGCGCGAGCAACACAATGAGAATCGCCCACGCGATGAACAGATACAGATACAGAACGGGAAAGCCGGCGACAATGGACCGTGAATCAAAAATAAGAATCAGGGGCGGGCTGAACAGCAGGACAGCAAACAAGAACAACGAGACGAGGCGTTCACTGGGCAGGTACCGACCATTCATCACCGACCCCTCTCAGATGGCGCTGACAACACGTCGAGTTGCCGGCGCGCTTCGATCAGCTTGCAATGCGGTTCTCGGCCAGGATCTCCTGCGCCCTGCGCAGAATATCGCGCGTCGAAAACGGTTTCGTTAGATAGTCATCGGCGCCGAGTGCCAAGCCCTTTTCGCGCTCCGAATCCCGACCCTTGGCCGTCAGCATGATGATCCGCACGGAATTCCAGTCAGGATTGGCGCGGATCGCCTTGCAGACTTCAAAGCCGTCGAGCTTTGGCATCATGACGTCCAAAATGATCAGATCAGGCGCCCTGGTTTTAACTTTCTCAAGCGCCTCCTCACCGTCACTGGCAGAGTCGACCTCAAACCCGGCATTTTGCATGACATAGCTCAAGGAGGTGACGATGTAGCTTTCGTCATCGACGATCAGGATTGACTTGCTCATATACAGACCTTTCACTCAACCGGATAGACAGCCGGCCGCGGCAAGCGACAGCAGCCGAGATTGGCTTTCTACTCCGGCGTCATTGCTAATTTTTGACGCGGAGCGTCTGGCCCCGCGCGGACCCGTCCTCAAATCGCCAGATATTCGTGGCGCAGCTCTGTGTTGTCCAGTACTTCTTGGGCGCTGCCTTTGAAAGCGACTTCGCCCGTGTCAAGGATGATTGCGCTGTCCGCCAGTTTCAGTGCGGCCACGGCGTTCTGTTCGACGATCACGGTGGTAATGCCCGCCTGCTTCACTTCCTGCAGGATCTTTTCGATCTCGTAGACGATCGTCGGCGCCAACCCTTCATAGGGCTCGTCGAGTAACAGGAGCTTGATGTCCCGAGCGAGTGCCCGCGCGACGGCTAGCATTTGTTGTTCACCGCCGGAAAGCGTCACTCCCTCCTGCTTGCGCCGTTCTGCCAAACGCGGGAAATGTTCGTAGATGCGGTCCAGCTCCCAACCGATCGGCTTGGCGATTTGTGAGAGCACAAGATTTTCTTCGACCGTCAAACCTGGAATGATCCGTCGGTCTTCTGGCACGAGTTGAATGCCCGCGCGCGAGGCCTGATAGTCCGACATCTGGTGGATGGCGGTGTCCGCAAGCCAAATCTCGCCACTTTGCAATCTCGGACTATCCATGCGCGCAATGGTGCGCAGCGTCGACGTCTTGCCGGCCCCATTGCGGCCAAGCAATGCGACGATCTCGCTTTCGGCGATGTCGAACGACACCCCCTGCACGATATAGCTCTCGCCGTAGTAGCCGTGAACATCGCGACAGGAGAAGTAGGTATCGGTGCCCGTCGTGACCGCTGGAGCGGCGGCTGCCATCGTCATCCCAGCTCTCCTCCGAGATAGGCTTCGATCACCCGCGGATCGCCCTTGATGGATTCCGGCTCGCCTTCGGCGATCACGGTGCCCTGTGCCAGCACTGAGATGCGGTTGGCCAGCGAGAACACAACGTGCATGTCGTGCTCGATTATGATCTTGGTGATGCCGCGTTCACCGATCTTCTTAAGAAGGTCGATCGTGTTGTTGGTATCGGCGCGAGACATGCCAGCCGTCGGCTCGTCCAGCAAGAGGAGCTTGGGATGCTGAATGAGACACATCGCCAATTCCAGGCGGCGCTTGTCGCCACGCGACAACGAGTCGGTGATGACATTGCATTGATCTGCCAGACCCACCTCATCGAGCATCGCCATCGCCTCGTCGCTCACTTCAACGCGGTTTGCGATGGTTTCCCATCCATTTAGCTTAAAGTTTCCGTCACGCCTTGCAAAGGAAGGGATCATGACGTTTTCCAACAACGTCATGTCGCCGAACACTTCCGGCGTCTGAAACACCCGGCACACGCCGAGCTGATTGATTTCGTAGGGCGTAATTCCGCCGAGCAGGGAGGTGCCATCAAAATTGACCTCACCGCTGTCGGGCTCCAGCTTGCCGATCATGCAATTGAGCAGCGTAGACTTTCCGGCGCCGTTCGGACCAATAATCGCGTGGACCGTGCGCTGTTCAACGCTCAAGTTCACATCCGTGAGCGCCTTGAGGCCAGTGAAGCTCTTGTTCACACCGGAGATTTCAAGGATTGCCATATTCAGCGTCGCCTCATTCTGCCGGTTGCGCTCGGTTGGGAGCGGACTCAGTCTTGGATTTGCCGCCGCCGGTGAACAGACTGCCAAGGCGTTGTGCACCTTCCATCAAGCCACCAGGCAGGAAGATCACGATCAACATGAACAGCACGCCCAGCGTCAGATGCCAGCCTTCGCCAACAAACGGATGTGTGATAGCAACCATGAGGTTTTCCAGGCTCTGCGGAAGGAAAGAGAAGGCTGAATGGAGCGTCTGCGCGTTGAAGGCCGAGAAGATGTTCTCGAAGTACTTGATGACGCCAGCACCGAGAACCGGACCGAGCAGTGTCCCCGCACCGCCCAGGATGGTCATCAGCACGACCTCGCCCGATGCGGTCCATTGCATGCGCTCGGCTCCGGCCAACGGGTCGGTCACAGCCATCAGGGATCCTGCAAGTCCTGCATACATTCCGGAAATGACGAAAGCGGACAGCAGGTAAGGGCGCGTGTTGATGCCGGTGTAGGACATCCGGTTCTGATTGGTCTTGATGCCGCGCAACATCATCCCGAACGGTGAGCGAAAGATCCGCAAGGAGATGTAGAACGCGATGATGAGGATGATGGCGCAGAAGTAGAAGCCGGGATACCCGCTCATTTTAATGCCGAACAGGTTGGTGATCGGCAGACTGGCAGAGCGTTCGACACCAAACATGCCGTCGATGATGCGTGCGTCCCCAAGCGTCAGCTGCAAGCCCGTCTCGCCGTTGGTAATCGGTGTCAGCACCGAATAGGCGAGATTGTACGACATCTGCGCAAAGGCCAGCGTTAGGATCGAAAAGTAAATCCCGGCGCGGCGCAGTGACACATAGCCTATCAGCACCGAGAACAACCCGGCGCAAGCGACGCCGAGAATCACCGCGGGTATGGCGTTCATCGTGAACAGCTTGAACGACCAGACGGCGGCGTAGGAGCCAACACCAAGGAAGGCGGCGTGGCCAAACGACAGATAACCTGTGAGGCCGAACAGAATGTTGAAACCGATGGCAAAGATGCCAAATATGCAAAACCGTTGGAGCAGGTCCGGATAGGCGGCGCCAACCGGCGCCAACAACCACGGGCTAGCAAGGACGACGGCTGAAAATATAGCCATCAAAATCAGGTCGTTCGTTGCCGACTTGCTGCGTGTCGCGGCTTCCACATCGTGGATTTCAATCGTCAGCGGCTCCATATCGAGCGGTGACTTAATCTTTTCCAGGCTCTGCGACATGGTCTTAGCCCTCCATTACGCCCTTGCGACCCATTAGTCCGCGCGGACGAACGAGCAGGATGACGACAGCAACCAGGTAGATGATGATCTGGTCGATGCCAGGCAGCAGGCTCTTGACCTCATTCATCGATGCAAAGGACTGCAGAACACCGAGCAGGAAGCCGGCGGCGACGGCACCTGGCAGCGATCCCATGCCGCCGACCACGACGACGACAAACGATAGGACCAGGAAGTCCATACCCATATGGTAGTCTGGTGGGAGGATCGGCGTGTACATGACCCCGGCAAGACCGGCGACAACGGCAGCCAGGCCGAACACCACCGTGAAGCGCTGTTGGATATTGATACCGAGCAGGCCGACGGTTTCGCGATCGGCCATACCAGCTCTGACCACCATGCCGTAGGTCGTGAACTGCAGGAAGGCGAAGACCAAGCCGATCACGGCAAGCGAGAAAAACAGATAGACGATCCGCCAGTACGGGTAGACGATGGTGCCGGCATCGAGTCCGAAGCCAGCACCGAGATCGGCCGAGCCGGCGATCACCGTCGGTGCCGCTTGTGGAATTGGGTTGGCTCCGAACTGCGCCTTGATGATTTCTTGAATGACAATGGCAAGGCCGAAAGTCACCAGGATCTGGTCGGCATGGGGGCGCTTATAAAAGAAGCGGATCAGCCCCCGCTCCATGATCACACCGATCAGCAGCATCACTGGGATCGCCAGCAGAATGGAGAACAGAACCGAATAGTCGACCAGGAACGCTCCGAAGTCGCCAAACCATGCTTCAACGTAGGGCGTGCGGATCTCCATCGGCGTGCCCCAGGCAGTCGTCCTGGTCGGGTCGAGAACAACCTGTTCCAGCGACAACAGCTTGTTGACCGTCACGGCACAGAAAGCGCCCAGCATGAACAACGCACCGTGCGCGAAATTGACCACACCGAGCGTTCCAAAAATGAGCGTGAGACCAAGGGCAATCAGCGCATAAGCACCGCCTTTGTCCAGGCCATTGAGGATCTGAAGCAGGATGGCATCCATCTTGCGCTCTCCAATCCAGGAAAATCTGACTGATACCTCTTTGGCGGCAATTGACCTCCAGCCGGCTTTGGACCTCGGCGGCCGTTGTAGGACGAGCAGCCGGCTGGAGTGGGAACGCGTCAGCAGCCTGCTGCAGCTTAAGCGCCGTTGTTGCAGGCTCCGAGTTGGCCACCAAGCATCGAGGCCGGATATTCGACCTGCTTGCGCGGCGTCACCTCGACAACTTCGAGAACGTCGAACTTGGTGGTCGGCTTCTCTTTACCCTTCACGACCAGAACATCCTTGAAGCACTGATGGTCTTCGGCGCGATACTCGGTCGGGCCGTTACCGAGACCGTCGAACTTAAAGCCTTCCAACGCCTTGGCGACCTGGCACGGCTCGAACGTGCCGGCACGTTGACAGGCATCGGCATAAAGGATGGCCTGGACATAGCAGGTGTGTGCGGCCTGCGACGGCGGAAAACCGTACGTTTTACCGAACGACCTGACGAAGGTTTTGGAACCTTCGTCCTGCAACGACCAATGCCAGTTGGTCGACCCGAAGATGCCCGCAACGTTCTTACCGGCTCCCTGAGCCATCAGGCGGCTGTAGAGCGGAACGACGATAGCGAAGTCCTTGCCGTTGACTTGCTTGTCGCGCAGTCCGAACTGGACGGCCTGGGTCAACGAGTTGACCATGTCCTTGCCGTAGTGGTTAAGCACGAGGACGTCGGCACCGGAGTTGAGAACCGGCGTGATGTACTGCGAGAAGTCACCGGCACCAAGCGGCGTGCGCACGGCCTTAGCGGTGTTCCAGCCGAGCTTTTCGGTGTACTTCTTGATCGATCCTTCCTGCGACCAACCCCAGGTGTAGTCGGCGGTCAAGTGGTAGGCGATGCGATCGGTACCAAAGGCGTTCTTAAGCACAGGTGCCAACGCCGCGCCGGACATCTCGGTGTTGAAGAAGTGGCGGAAGCCGTTGGCCTTTTTGTCCTTGCCGGTGGTGTCGTTGGAGTGGGTGAGGCCCGCCATAAAGATGACGCCTGCTTCCTGACACAGGCCCTGCACGGCAATTGCCACGCCCGAAGACGAGCCGCCCGTGATCATCACCGCGCCGTCCTTCTCGATCATCCGCTTGGCCGATGCGCGAGCGGCGTCAGACTTGGTCTGTGTATCACCCGTAACGAATTCGACTTTCTTGCCATTGACCCCGTTGCCCTTCAGGGCCTTCGACGAGAACGTGTTGAGCATGCCACCGTCACCCTCGCCATTGATGTGCTGGACGGCGAGCTTGTAGGCGCGCAGCTCATCAGCGCCTTCGTCCGCATAGGCACCGGTTTGCGGCACGTTGAAACCAAAGATGACGCTCTTGCCTTTCGGCTCGTTGCGGTAGGCGGCGTAGGCACCGCTGACAAAATGGAATGGAGCAGTCGCGACCGTCGCGCCTGCAACACCGGCCTGCAAAACACTGCGGCGACTGATATTTTTGTCGAACAAGCTCATTTGGGAATTCCTCCAAGATTGAATTGGATGGCGGTTTCAGGCAGTAGGTCCAGTGCCAGCTTCGCTGAGCCACCTACAACCAGTCGTATCCGCTCGCCTGTCAAAGCGATATTATTCTTTTGTATTTGTTGGCTTTTTCTGTAAATATTCTAGCGCATCGTGGGTCAATTTTGTAAAAGTGTAAAGCTTTGAGTGTTCGCCCGGCTTGGGAGCCACCTCGTCAATGGCATCAGCATCGATTGGAATCAGACTGCGCGAGGCGCGCAAACGGTTGCGGCTGACACAGTCAACGCTCGCAAAGAACGTCGGCATTTCGGTTAGTTATCTCAATCTAATCGAGCACAACAAGCGCCCGATAGGTGGCGCGCTGCTGAACCGGCTTGCCCGCGAGCTGGAGCTCGACGTGTCGAAGCTGTCCGGCCAAGAAGATGCCCGCCTCGTTCAGCAGCTTAGCGAGTTGTCATCGGAGCCGCTACTGCAGGACATTCCGCTATCGGAACACGGTGCGCAATCGGTGATCAGCCATGAGCCGGACTGGGCACGCGCCACGATCCGGCTGCACAATGCTTGGCGCAGCAATAGCGAATTGATCGAAGCCCTGTCGGACCAACTAAATCGCGACCCTTACGTCCTGGAAACAAGCCACGAGATCCTTACCCAGATTACGGCTGTTCGATCCATTGCCGAGATCCTGGACGACCATAAGGACTTGCCCAAGTCCCAAAGAGCCCGGTTCATTTCGATGCTCGCCGAGGAGAGCGAGAAACTCGGTGACAGCGCCCGCGCGCTGTTCCACTTCATGGGCGAGCGCGAGCAAGAAAGCCGGCCAACGACGCCAGCCGGCGAGGTCGATGACTTCATTATCGACAACAATAACTATTTCCCCGAGCTGGAGGCCGAGGCTTCGAGACTGTTCGACCGGCTGCAGCACTCGGGCCAGGTCGACGAGCGCGCATTGATCGACCAGCTCGCCGACAGCTGCGGCTTGACCGTTTCTTTCGAACACTTCGCCTCAATCCCTTCGGTTGGCCGATCGGAGAAATCGCAGTTCGTTTTGGACAATGACGCGGGCCGCCTGGTTCTCAATGCCGCTTTACCGCAGACCACCCAGCGCTTCCAGCTCGCCCGCATTCTGTTTGCCCGGCTCGGCGGGGAGACCATCAATACGCTGATTACAGGCAAATTGCTGAATTCGGATGAGACCCGAGATCGGGCCTTTCACGCCCTCGCCCGTTACGGCGCAGGCGCATTGCTGCTGCCCTACGACCGCTTCCTCGAAGCGGCGGAAAGCCTGCGTTACGATGTTCAAATACTAATGACCAAATTCGCTGTTAGTTTCGAACAGGCCTGCCACAGACTGGTGACGTTGCGCCGTCCGGGGGCAAGCGCTGTACCGTTTGCCTTCATGCGCACCGATCTCGCCGGCAACACGTCGAAACGCTTTAGTCTACCGGAGCTGCGCCTGCCACGCCACGGCAGCGCCTGTCCCTTGTGGGTCATCTACCGAGCGTTTCTCACCCCGGACCGCATCACCACCCAGTTGGCGCGATTGCCAGATGACCGTCAGTTTCTCATCATGGCGCGGGCCATATCCAAGGAGGCCAGTTCATTTGGTGTGCCGCCTCAGATCTACAGTATCATGCTTGCCTGCAATGCAAGCTACGCGAACCGTCTGGTCTACGGCGACGGTTATGCACCGCTTGATCCATTGAAGATGACAGACGTCGGTGTGAGCTGTCGCCTGTGTCCACGGAGTGATTGCCAACAACGCGCTTACGCTCAGATCCGACCAGCGTCGCACGTGCCGCATTGAACGACTTGCAGGTGGCGGCAATCCCGCATGCCCATGTCGGATTACCGCTACGGTCAAACAGAACACTGCCGAATGGCCTATTTCAGGGAGGAATTGTGTTTGCCGCACAGAATTCTGATCGCCGAGGATGAGCCGATTATCGTCGAGGCACTCAAATTTCTGTTTGAGCGCGAGGGCTATAGGTTGGAATTCGCCACCGATGGTCGCCGGGCGCTTGAAATACTCCGCTCGGCCCACCCCGACCTGGTGGTCCTCGACGCAATGATGCAAGATGTCAACGGCTTCGACGTTCTCAAAGCGCTTCGCGATGATACGACGATTCCCCAGCCCAAAGTGCTGATGTTGACGGCAAAGGGCCAAGATGCTGACCGCCGTCTTTCATTTGAGTTGGGCGCTGATGAGTACATTGCCAAGCCGTTTGCCAATAAGGATCTGCTTGAGGTCGTGTCGCGACTGCTGAACCGCTGAGCACACATGTCGACAGCTTTGCAGACAGGCGCCCACGCGCTGCACCAACCGTTTTGGGGTTGAGCTATGGCGGGCTCAGCGCCATCCTCCGTGAGGGACCTGGTGCGCCACCAAAGTAGGGAGATTGAAACCATGGCCAGTCTGTCGGGCGGATTGGGTGTCCCACATACGCCCTATTTTCCGAAGATTGCCGCCGACCAGGGGCCCGACGGCGAGATCAACAGCTACTTCAAGGCGGTCAGGCAGGAGCTCGAGAGCGATAAGCCGGATGTGATCGTCCTGATTGATACAGATCATTTCTCTGCGTTCTATTTCGACAATTTTCCGACGTTTGGCGTCGGTGTCGACCAAGCGTTCTACGGCCCGGTCGATGATGTCGCCTTGTGCCCACCGCGTGAGATCCCATCGCACGAAGGCCTGGCCAGGCATCTGCACACCACGTTGATCCGCAACGACTTCGACAGTTCCTTCGTCACCCATTACAAGGTTGGTCACTCGATCGGCGTACCGTTGTATTTTCTGACGCCTCAGTTCGACGTGCCGGTCGTCCCAGTGTTTGTCAATGGTCACCTTCCGCCCATGCCGTCGGCTCAACGATTGCTGGCGTTTGGCAAGGCGTTGCGGCGTGGGATCGATAGCTTCGACCAAAACGTTCGGGTCGAAGTGATCGGCACGGGCAGCTTTTCGCTTGACGTGGCCGGTCCCTTTATGTCGCCTGGCGAAAATTTCGGGGTGCCTGACCTGCCCTGGGCCCTGCGTGTCCAGGCCTTGATGGAACAAGGCGATATCGAACAGCTGATCTCGGAGGCGACCGAGCAGCGCATGCTCGCTGCAGGCAACGTGGGGGGTGAGTTGCTCAACTGGATCGCCATGATCGGCGCGGTGGGCACCCGCAAGGCGAAATGGATGATGTCTCAGCCGGAGCGCGGACACGCCTACGGCGCCTGGGCAGCGGGGACACAGTCATGAGCATCTACGCCGTAAACCGCATGTGCCACCAGCTCATGCATGACAAGAACTGGCGGCATGCGATGCAGGTTGACCCGCATCGGGCCGTGGCGTCGCTGGAGCTAACCGACGAGGAACGCCAGCTTGTGCTGGCCGGCGAAGTGGGGGAGCTGTATCTGAGGGGCGCAAACGCGTTTCTGCTGGGATATTTGACCCGATTTGAGATTCTGGGTCTGAGCTTGCCGGTCTATAATGAGCGGATGCGGGCAGTGCGCAACAGGATCGATGCCCAGGGGCGGCCGCTTTAGACGGTTTCGCTGTCAGTTGTTTTAACCATCTCGCTGCCCCACCTGGCCAGCCACAACATCGTGCCAATGGGCGGGCGGGAAGGAGGAGCGGGCCGTTAAGGCCAATCCGGCTCACGCGGAACTGATCTAGATCCTTGCGCCTTTAATCGGAACCGCAAAGCCGGTTCCGATTAAAGGCAGGTTGCTCTAGACCGCCGATTGGGGGGTTGCGGTCGCCGGGGATGCGCCAAGTGGCCCAGTCTCATCCGCACCATCACAGCGATGATTGGCCATTGGAGAGGTTGGGAGGCTCACTTTGCCGTTTCATACATAGATCGGTTTTCCGCTCCGCAACCTGAGTTGGCCTGCTGTTCGCTCGCGGACGGCTTGGTTGTTTCTCTGGCAAGATCGATCACCACCGGCTCAAGAGCGCCGGACCGCGCCTCGACGGTTCCAATGATGGCCGCCTGCGCATAACCGGTCGCAATGAGCTCCGCCACACAGTGTTCGGCGCTGGCAGCCGATACAGACGCTAATAGCCCGCCCGCGGTTTGCGGATCAAACAGCAGCGGGAATGCCGGATGCTTGGCCGCCTCCTCGATGTTTCTGATGGCGCGCCGCAAGCGCAGGTTTTGCGGTTGCAAGGACGAGAATATACCGGCCGCGACCGTTTCGGCCGCCCCCTCCAACAGCGGTAGCGCTGCCAACTTTATCGTGACGTCGACGTCGCTGGCTCGCACCATCTCGACAAGGTGACCAAGCATGCCGAAGCCGGTAATGTCGGTTGATGCGTGTGCGGCGTGCCGTTGCAGGATTTTGGCAGCCTTGCCATTCGACTGCATCATGTGGGCCAACGCCGCCATGACCCAGCGCGCCTTCGCCTTGTTGCGCATATCGGCCGCCAGCAGCGTGCCCGTACCAATCGGCTTGGTGACGATCAGGGCATCACCCGGTTCCAGCCCGCCCTTGCGCAAGACTGCGTCGCGTTCGACGAGGCCGTTGATGGCAAAACCCAGCGAGAGTTCGGCCCCCTCGCTGGTATGCCCACCGACCAGCGCGCAGCCCGCTTCGCGCAAAACCGCGTTAGCGCCCGCCATCAGGTCGGACAGCTCGGCTTCAACCTTGGCTTCGATGCCATAGGGCACCGTGGCAATCGCCATCGCGGTCTGTGGCTCGGCATTCATGGCATAGATGTCGCCGAGCGCATGGTTGGCGGCGATGCGGCCGAACGTGTAGGGATCATCCACAATGGCCCGGAAGTAGTCGACCGTGTGTACCGAGAGCTTTTGCGCACCGGTTTCGACAATTGCCGCGTCGTCGGGCGCGTCGAGGCCAACGATGACGTCGGATCGGTCGACCGGCACCACCGTACCCAATGCACGCGTCAAGACGCTGGCACCAACCTTGGCGCCGCATCCGCCGCAGCGCATGGCCAGCGCCGAGATCTCTTTGATGGCATCCTTGTCGGCGATCCCCGTGGGTAGCCTGCTCACGGGCTCCGGCATCTCAGGCAGGGCGTTGAACTTCTCCATGAATCGGCGGTCGATCCAATCCTTCCATCGCCACACCCATTGGCCTTCAAAGCTGATGCCGTTGCGCGCGCCTACGGCATAACGGTCGCCGGTTGAAACGAGGTAAAGTGCGTCGGGCTGCGGCTGGTAGCGGGCCAATCCGCGTCCCGCCAAGCTGCGCCGCAGATTGGCAGCCAGGTATGGCCCCTGGCGTACCGCATAGACGCCGGATTTGGGCAAAGCGTGCCCGACCATGGATGCGACATCGCCGGCCGCGAATACGTCGGGATGCGATGTCGATCGCAGTGTTTCATCGACGGCGATAAAGCCGCGCTCATCAAGCGCCAGACCTGTGTCCTTGAGCCACGGCGCGGGCCGGGCCTCGGTGGTCCAGAACACTTCATCGATGTCCTGCTCCGGCTGGCCTTCGATGCTGACGACCCGTCCGTCGATACCCACCACGCGTGCCCCGGCAATAACATCGATATCACGTTCCTGCAGGATGCGTTTGAGGCGATCGCGCGCGCTGGGTGGAAGCGCCGGAACCAGCGTGGTCGATCCTGAAAAAATGACCATCTCCAACGCGCGGTCGTTGCCGCGGTCGCCGATCTCGCGCCGAAGCCGCGCCTCCAGCGATAGCGCTAACTCAACACCGGCCGCGCCGCCGCCAACCACACCCACACGGGTGCGGCCGGTGTTGGCCAGAATTCGCGCACGTGCCGCTTCGAAACGCGTGAGGAAGCTGTCGATCGGTTTGACCGGGATCGCGTGCTGCGCGATGCCGGGAATCTCACCACCGCCGGGCGTGGACCCGATGTCGATCGACACGAGGTCGTAGGGCACGGGAGGTCTGCCATCGCAAATCACGCGCTTGGACGCCACATCAAGGCCGACAGCGGCGGCATTGTACAGTCGCGCCTGGGCGAACCGGGCAAGCGGACCGGTATCGATATGGATGTCGTCGAAACCGTAGTGACCGGCCACCAGCCCTGGCAGCATACCGGAATAAGGTGTGTCAACCTGCCGCGTGATCATTGTCAACCGCACACCGGGGACCGGTTTCATCCCGAATGTGCGCAACACGCCGACATGGGCATGCCCCGCGCCGACAAGCACAATGTCTTTCAAGACCGGTAGGACGCTAGATTGCATCGCGATGGGCCTCACGTGAGCTGATGTGCAGCATTGACGCTTGCACGATGCGTTGAGAGCCGGGTTGGCAGCGTCGTGAGCCTGAGCGCCGCCCTTAAGCGCCGTGACAACAGGTCAACCGCCGCGGTCAGCAATACGGTGACCGCGATCAGCACGACGGCCGCGTCCAGCCTCAGTTCGGATATCGCCGCGTCGACGTAAAAGCCCAGGGTTGTGACGCCCAGGATCCCAAAAATCGCCGTCTCCCTGATGATGATCTCCCAGCGATAAAGCATGTAGGCCATAAACTGCCCGTAAAGCCGCGGCACGGCTTCCCAGACGTAAAGATCGAGGCCCTTCGGCGCATCGCGGCGCATTTCAAGTTCATCAGCTTGTCGTCCCATCAGATAGCCGACGATGCCGCCGTTGTGCACGGCGAGCGCAATGATGGCAGGCAGCATGGACGGTCCTATGATCTGCAAAAGCACGTAAGCCAGCATATATTCGGGTGTGGAGCGCACGACAACCAGCAATACCCGGCCCGCAGGCTGCCCAATGCGCCCTGCGAAGCGGTGGCTGACGATGGGGAATGTTATCAGCGCAATCAAGGCTGCACCAACAAGCGCGATCTGCGCGACGATGATGGTGTCGATAATGCCCGGCACGGCTTGGTCAAACAGCAGCGTGCGCAGCCAGAGGGCAAGTGCTGACCATGTCGTCGCGTCGGCCAGGTCGCCGTCACGCAGCGGCGCCGGCACGATATCGACACTTACAAAGCGAATGAGGTTGTCGACGGCGGAGTTGCCGGCAACACCGGCGGGCAACACCAGGAGGCTGGCCACCAGGAGCAATGGAACGGTCGACGCCCGCGCCCACAACCGACGGGTGCCGATCAGAATGTAGAACATCGCCAACAGCGCCGCGGCTTGTGCGTATTGCCCCTGCTTGAAGTAGACTTCCAGATGAAAACCGATGGTCGGCAATCCAATGAAGCCAAGCACCAACGTCGATCGCATGCCGCATTCGAGGCGGTACAGCGTGTAGGTTTTAAACTGCACCGCCAGGTCTGGAAGGCGTGCGAAAAAAAACGCCGATACGATCGATGTCCCTCGCGGCAGCACACGCACCGCAGTAAGATCCGCCTCTTCGATGATCTCCGCATAGACCTTGGCAAAATATCCGGTATACGGCAGACCAACGGCGAGTACGCCGGTCAACGGCCCCAACCCGAAGACCTGCATGAGCAGGAGCGCCCAGAATAGCTCGTGAATTGATCGCAATACGACGGCGAGCGCGCGGACAACGGCCGAGTGCGGGTAGGCAAGCGCCAAGACGATGCCGCAGACGGCACCGAAGCCGACCCCAAGCACGGCAAACGCCACCGTCAACACGACGCTCCAAGCTTCGATTGACGTGAAATCCGGGCGCAGGACGCCTTCCAGCAGCCGCGCCAATTCCGCGCCCGGGCTGAGCGTTGAAATCGCCAAGTCGGCAACGAGCAGACAGGCGATGGCTACGCCCAAGAATGCGAGACTGGCGTTGGAATACCCAAGTCGCCTCATAGTTCCCCGCCGAAATGTGCCAGAAGATCTGCGGGTTGGAGGTGTACGGTGGGCTCATCCAGGACCTTGCGGCCGAACGACAACAGCACGACGCGGTCCGCGTGCTTCAATGCGAGATAGACGTCGTGCAGCGCCAACACAAGCGTATCGGCTTGTGCATCCAGTCGCTCCAGAACGGCGGCGCCCTGGACGCGATCGAGCGCAGACACCGGCTCGTCGCCGAGCACGACAGGTCGGCCGTTGAACAGCGCGCGCGCCACCGACGTCCGTTGCTGCTGACCGCCCGACAACTCGCCAGCCGGATCGAACAATCTGTCGGCGAGCCCGACATCCTCGAGTACGGAGCGCACCGCCTCAATCTCCGCAGGCAGCGGCCAAATCAGGTTGCGGAGGTTGTAGGCCGTCGAGTTCCGGTCGAGCCGTCCCATAAAAACGTTATGGAAGACCGACAGTTGCTTCACCAGTGCGGCGGACTGGGGAATCAATGCGATATCGTTGGGTCGGCCATCATAAAGCAGCGACAAAAGCGTTGACTTGCCGGCGCCGCTGCGCCCCATGATCGCGATGCGCTCACCTGACCGGATGGTCAGGTCGACGTCGACAAGCACGGGGCGACCATGATAGCTCGCCGAGGCTTTGTCCAGCCGGAAAACCACGTCATTCGGCATCATGGCCGCCCAGGGCTTTGCCGCGCAATCAGTTGACGAGACCAGTGAGCTTGCCGACCTCCTCGATCGCCGCGTAATCGGCATTTTTTGCCGCGATGAACTTCGAGCGATCGAAATTTTTCAACAAGGACTTGTCGGAAAGTCCCAATATCGCAGCTTTCAGCTTCTGCTTGAAGCCGGCACCAAAGCTGTTGCCGACGTCGCCACGGACGGTCCAATTGTAGTCGGGATAGCTCGGCGTGGTCCAAATGACTGCGACCTTATTGGGATCGACCTTTCCGGCCTTGAGTTCTGATTCCCAAACCAAGAAGTTGACGGCCCCAATTTGGTAGGCGCCGGACTGCACCAACTGGATGGTCCGGCTATGGTCACCGGAGTAGCCAACGCGAGAGAAAATTTTGTCAGGTGCTTTGCCCAAAGCTTTGCGCAGGAAATGCTCCGGGAAAAGGCGTCCTGAGGTGGAGCCGCGAGATCCGAACGTGAACGTTTTGCCTTCTATGGAGGCCCCTAATTTCTCCATTGGCTTCACGCCGCTCGCGGTATTGGCAATGAAGTAACTTTTGAACCTGACGTCTTCTGCCCCTTGCGCGATGGCCTGCGAACCCGGTACCGCTAGGCGCGCCTGCACACCGGACAATCCGCCAAACCACGCAAGCTGGACCTGGTTGTTCTTAAATGCGGTGACGGAAGCGGCGTAGCTTTTCACCGGCAGGTACTTGACCGGTACGCCGAGTTTGGTCTCGAGATATTTGCCAAACGCCGTGAAGCGCTGGACCAGCCGCGTCTCGTCCTGATCCGGAATTGCGGTGAATACCAGCGTTGGTCTATCTTGCGCCGCAGCGCCTTTGATTCCGCTCAAGCCAAGAATGGCGACCGCAACGAGCCGAAGATACATAAGATTGAACTCCCGATTGATATGATGCTGCGCTCAGACAAGGTTGTCTGACCGCGCGAGCTTTGGCTTGCAATTGGCCAGGCGAGGATGTCACGCGGTCAACCGTACTGCGATAGCTATGGTGGCGTGGCGCGGCCTTACGTCCCATTGCGGCGAACCGGCCAGACGCTGGGCGTGCGGTGGAGATCATGACCACGTCGATGTCGTCGATGCTGTTGGCAAGCGTAGTGTGGTGTGGCCGGGATTGCTGCTGACCTTCGCGCGCGGTTGCCGTCACAGGGGTGGCGGCTTGGTGGCCCAACCTTGCTGTTGGCGGCCATCGCCGGTTGATCTAGAGGCCGCTCTATCCCAGGCTGTAGGTGCCAACCGGATCCGGGGCAGTTGCCCTTCTCGACCGCAGGTGCAGCGATGAGTGCGAGCCATAGCCAACAGCGATCCGGGTCGGGGTGCGATAACATCAGCGAATCCATCGGGCCTCGATCATCGCGCCTTAAATCGGAACCGCAATGCCGGTTCCGATTTAAGGCAGGTTGCTCTAGCGCGTCGGGCTTTCGATCAAGGTGCGCCAACTCTCGAGTTCCGCCGCCGGAGCAAATTGAGAGCGCAGCGCGCTCAGCCTCGACCGCAGTTTAGCCGCAAAAGTTGCGTCGGTCTCGAGGCGGTGAAGTAAGCGGGTCAGCGTGGCGGTATCGCCGACCGGAAAAAATCCCGGATAGTCCTCGCCCAGCAGCGCCACGACCGCATCGATGCGCGATGACACGACCGGCACCCCAGAGACGGCAGCCTCGGACACAACGTTGGCACCACCTTCGCTAAGGGATGACAACACGATCCCCTCCGATATCGCCAACGTCTGCCGCGCCGCCTCGTGCGAAACTTCGCCACGCCAGACGTATCTTGGGTTCGATTCCATTTCGCGTTGGGCCGCGACCTCCCAATTCGGGCTCATGGCCGCGCCCAGATGGACGATCCGGATGCGCGATTGAGGCGGCAACGCGCGCGCGGCGATCGCTGCACGCAGCGGGTCCTTCACGTCTCTGAGGTGGCCAATCACCGCGACATCGAATGCATCGCTATGCTGAGCCTCGGCTGCAGGCGGTGGGTCGGCAGACTGGCGAATGATCGTCAGTTTGTCCCTGAACTCCTCCGGAATGCGCTTAGCAATGTTCTCATGCAGCCCAACCAGTTTGTCGGCATTTCGTAGCGAGCGAACGGTTGGTTCTGGATCGCTGTCAATATATTGGTACACGTCGGTGCCGACCAACGCGACGATCAGTGGTCGATCTCGATACTTGCGCCTATAAAGGTCGATGGCTTCGCTGCTGCGCCAAGCGTGAAGTGCAACCATCAGGTCGGCTGGCGCGCCGTCGTAATCGTGGACCACGCGCACCCGATGGCCAAGCTTCTGCAGAATGGTGCACCAACGGTCTGACGTGATGCGATTGCCTGACCATCGGGCAACCAGCTGTGGAGTGACGATAATGATGTCCATGGAGGCAAACACTGCAACACGGCCGACCAGCGGCGCAACCCTTGATGAGATCGCCACCCAACTAAAGCAAGTTCGGCAACGCACGTTGGCATTGACTGAGGACCTATCTCACGCGGAGTTACTGGGACCGATGCTGCCGATCGTCAATCCGGTCCTTTGGGAGATCGGTCACGTCGGCTGGTTTCACGAATTCTGGACATTGCGACATCAGCATGGTCTGCCTCCGCTGATCGCCAGAGGAGACCGCCTGTGGGATTCGAGCAACGTCGCGCACGACACGCGGTGGGACTTGGACCTGCCTGACCGGGATCGCGTTTTTTCCTACCTGGCTTTGGTCCTGCAAGGCCAGCTTGAGCAACTTGCCAAAGGTATCGACCGGGCAGCCACCTACTATTACGAGCTCAGCCTCGCGCACGAAGACATGCATTGCGAGGCATTGACATATATGCGTCAAACATGGGGCTATCGGCAACCTGAAGCGCTGTGCAAGGCGCCTGCGCAACGCTTCGGGGCGCTGCCCGGCGATGCCGCCATTCCGGCCGGGACGTGGCAGCTGGGATCCCAGCCGACAGACGGTTTCGTGTTCGACAACGAAAAATGGTCTCACGCTGTACCCCTCACGCCCTACAGCATCGCGCGCGCGCCGGTGACGAATGCCCAATTCGCCGCCTTCGTCGACGACGATGGCTACCGCCGACGCCAACTTTGGACCGAACAGGGGTGGCAATGGCGCACCCAGGTGGGGGCGGAGCGGCCGGTCTATTGGCAGTCCAAAAGCGATGATGGCTGGACTTGGCGGCGTTACGACCGCATAGAAGCTTTGGCTGCGGACGCACCCGTCGGGTTCGTCAACTGGTATGAAGCCGACGCCTGGTGCCGCTGGGCAGGTCGAAGGTTGCCGACGGAAGCCGAGTGGGAGGCCGCCGCGATCGGTGAGCCGACGGTGGACCGCCAAAGTCTAGCCGATGTCAAACGGCGCTGGCCCTGGGGCGATGCGTCGCCAAGCGCTGCGCACGCCAACATCGATCATGTGGCGCAAGGTACGATCGATGTTTCCGCCTGCCCCGCCGGCGACAGTGCCTTCGGCTGCCGCCAGATGATCGGCAACGTCTGGGAATGGACAGCGACCGACTTCTTGCCGTTCGACGGCTTCAGCCCCGACCCTTACGCGGACTATTCCTGCCCCTGGTTTGGCACACGCAAAGTTCTGCGCGGCGGCGCCTGGGCCACGCATGCGCGGCTCGCCAACCCGCGTTACAGAAACTTTTTTACGCCGGACCGTCGCGACGTGATCGCGGGATTTCGCACCTGTGCCGTCCACGACTTCGAATAGGGATCAGCAGCTCGCCCGATCCGCCGTCGACGGCCAAAGCCGATAAGCGGGCGCGTCAAAGTGTGCTGGAACCATCCCGCTCTGCGCTGCGTTCCTCCACTGGGCACCCCGTGGCATGATGTTTTGGGTGGCCCAGCAGAGCAACGGGACGGCAAGGGGCCGGTACGGCGATGCCGCCTAAGGCGACGGGGGCGGGCACCTGCAAGCACGAGCTGACCGACCTTAGAGCAACCTGCCTTTAATCGGAATCGGAACGATCCCGATTAAAGGCAGAAAGTTGCACTACACTTTAACAGCGATCATCTTTGCGCCTTAAATCGGAACCGGCGCAATTGGAATCGGCGTTGCGGTTCCGATTTAAGGCGCGATGATCTAGCGCCGGTAGCGAAGAACCACGGCGCTTGCCGGATCTGGTCCGGCTGCCACCCGATCTCCATCGGGGCGCTGGTGCGGGGTTTGGTCACGGCGGCGAATGGCATAGCGGCGTTCGGCGTAGGCCGCGTCTTCGGCCCACAGCCGGTCCGCGCGCTTGACAACCAGCGGTCGAAGGAACGTCCCGAACAGGCGGACCACGTGGTGGAACAGGGGGCGATCGGAGGTGGCCAGGGTTGCCTCGATGATAGTGCATCGCCCGTGCTCGATCGGCGTCGCGTGCGTTTCGACGACCGAGCCCCTGCCCTCACCGTCGACGATGGTCATAACGATCGTGCGCGGCTCCGGGCAATGAAAATGCGCGTCGACTTCAACGCCCAGTTGGCCCAACACACGATAGATGACGCGGGCGGTGATGTCGGCTTCGGTTTGCTCGATAATCTTCAGCTGAGCGAAGGCGTGGCCGTGAAAATGTACGCCGTGCCAGGGGTCGAGTCGGTTGGCGATCACGTCTTGCGGCTCGCAGGCCACCTCCTTGGACATCACCGCGTCGAGGAAGCGCTGAGGACGCGGGGCAAGCACCGGCCGGGTGACGCCGGCCTGCTCCAGTCCCGGTCGAATCCACAACAACACGCCGTCATCGTAGCTGTCGACCAGGTGCCAGCCGCCCTGTTGCGCTGAACTGAGCGCAAGACCGTGCCACGGGCACACGACACATCCGTCACGCACAAAACCTTCGGCCAGGGATGCGCCCATGTGCGGGCATCGATCGGGGCCGACGCGGATCAGACCGTCGGCGCGCCACGCCACGTAGTCTTCTGCGTCCACGCGATAGCGGCGAGGCCGGTCTGCGACGTCGCGCGACGCGCCGACCGCATACCATCCCCCTGACGGGAGTTCCAGGGCGCGCTGCAAAGCGCGGTCGATCCACGACACCTTCGATTGCATCCAGTCGGGTGCGGTGGACACGACCCCGGCCGGTTTGAGTTTGCGCCCAAACGTGATCAATCCGTCCGATGATTTCATGACGTCTTCTTCCAGTCGTACAAAGTAAACTAACTCCAGTCGAACATGGCAATATTGCGGTACGATCGAAGGATTAGCTTTGGTCTTAAGATCCTTGGGGTGATGAAAATGCGAGCAAGGCGCGCGGTGCATGGTGCCGACACGGCTGCGTCAGTGTCGAGGCGCGCCACGGCGGGTTGATCACCGGCAATCACGCCTGCGGCCCACAGGCGTGACGATCGCAGCCGTTTCGATTTGGCATAAGCATAAGATCGAGACGCAGCGGCAAGATGCCGGCATTCCCGGCATCTTTACTTGAGGTGGCTCAATACCGAGCTCAATTGAGCTGACCGATCAACAAACACCCATGATGTCGCAGCTTGCGAGCATGCCACCTGCTGGGAAAGTCATCCGTAGGCTGCAACTGCGGCCCATCCGCCGGAGCCGTTCAGTAGGACTGTTGGACCTTCGAGCGATGCTGATCGTGTCGCATGGCCTTCCGCGTCCGGGCCCAGTTGCCGCCATCCAGGTTGTTCGCCTGCATCTTGTTCTTGCGCTCCATGACTTCCAGCGCCGGCGCCGCATACTCGCGCGCCTTGCGCTTGAGATAGGCCGCATTGTCTTGCAAAAGCTGACGCGCTCCGGCCAGATCGCCTTTGTCGCGCAACGTCACGGCTTTTTCGTTGCGCTCCGTCGCAATTTGGGTTGTGACCTGTGTCATTACCGACGTGTTAACGCTGGCCCTCGCCCGCTCGCGGTTGACAGAGAATTCCGCTTTGACTGAGCCATTGAGCCGCCGCCGTGATTTGCTTAACAGATCGAGGTAGTCAACATCAAGATCCGCAACATCGGCAGGTCCGACATCAGCGTTGCCCCGCGATTTTAACTCGACGATCAGATATTTTTCCTGATTGGCGTAGAGTTGGTTGAGGCGAAGCCGGATCTGATTGCCTTTAATCCGCCCAGACCGGCCCAGCACCCGCACGGGCTGGAACTGGGTGTTGATGTTGATGTGGATGGTGATCTCCTGTGCGACCACCGACAGCACATCGCCGAACTCGGAATCGAATATCCGCGCAAGATCATCAGGTGTTTCGGCAAACGCATGGTTGCCGTCGCTGGCGAGCGCGAGCCGACTCATGAGATCTTCGTTGTATTGCAGCCCGAGCCCGATCGTCGTCACCGGGATACCTTCTCCTCCCAATTTCTGACCGAGACGCGCCAGCTCGGCCGGCGAATTCGGACCGACGTTGGCGAGACCGTCCGACAGCAAGATAACGCGGTTGACGCGGGTCGATGAAAAGAACTCGCGCACCTGCCGCGCCCCCTCCTTGACACCCGCATAGAGCGCGGTGCGTCCCTTGGCCGTGAGATCGTCAATTCGCTGCTTGAGGCGTGAGACGTTGTCGAGCCGCGAAGCCGGGTGGATGGTATCGATCTGGTGATTGTAGGCGATCAGCGATATCACATCTTGTGAGCCGAGCCGCATCAGCGCCATGCGCGCCGCCCGCTTGGCTGCACGCAGGCGCGAGCCCTGCATTGAACCGGACCGATCAAGGACGATCGCCACATTGACGGGCGTCCGCTCGTCATCGCGCGACTCCAGGATCGCGCGCAAGCTGAGCCTGAGATAGATGCTGCCTGTGTGGTCACGCTCGATCACACGCTGGCCGAGATCGGCCTTCAGTTGGACAGACGCGGCGAGCGCGGCAGACGCTGCCAAAAGAGCGGCAAAAAAAGCGACAATGGCCGCCTGAACGGTGCGAACGTTGACGTGCATGGAAACGGGGCTCCGCATGAATCAAGGTCGAGTCATGCGCCGAACCTAAAGCGGCCATGCGGCGGAACTACGGCCCTTGTTGGCCCGGACCGAGATGTTCCGGACCATGATCAAGCGGTATTGGCAAATCAAGAAAGCCGCTCACAGCGCCGATCGGGTCCGAGCAAGTTGGCAAGAGTGCCATCGGTCATCAGGCGCAGGCGACACCCGCCGCGGCAGTTTTCTCAACCACCGACAAACCGTCGACTGCGGTTCTGCCGTTCGGCAATATGGCAGGGGATTTCGAACAAAACGATCTGCTGACGGCTTTACCGAGGACCCTATCACTGAGGTATCAAAAATTCCTGGAATGATGGTGATCTCGCGCAATTCAAGCTTCACCTATAAGCGCAGAGCAATCAAGGTTTAAGACGTTTGCCGCGATTGAGAACTGCGCTATGTGTTTGTGGGGAGCGTCCGCAAGGCCGGTGCATTCGTTCGGATCACCGCACTGCTTGTCGATGGCCGTTGCGGTGGGCACCTGTGGGCCGAGCGCTACAATCGGACACTTGAGGATATTTTTGCCGTTAGGGACGATGTCACCGAAAAGATCGTACGCGCCCTTGAGATCAAACTGATCGGCACCCCGCAGGTGCGCAAGCACACTGAAAACCGGGAGTCCTATGACTGCGTCCTCCGCGCTCGCAAGCAATATCGATTGTTCACAAATGACGGCAATCGCGCTGCCCGCTTTTTGTCACATAAGAACAGAGCTGATTTGGGCTTTTTGGTCGAGGGACTGGGCAAGCCCGGACTGTCGCCCTGACGGCTACGCGAGGCGGTCGATAGATGCCGCTGAAGCCGCATCTCCACGCGCAATGCAGCGCGCGACGTGACCGCCCACCGCAAGATGCTGCCCCTGCGACCCGTTGCCACCGCGCCAATTCATCTCCGCCTAAGGCGGAAGCGCTTTGCCGGCCCGCTCACCCAACCGGCCACCCACCCAAGCCCGACATGTCATGGCCGGGCGGGGGTCGGGATGGCTCAAGCTAACGCTAAAACGCTATAGCGATGTCTCGACAATCAGCCGTGTTTCCGTCATGCTCCTGTCGCCCGCGCGGCCCGCCTTGAGTTTGCAGCCAAAGGGAGATAATGGCGGCGGGAACACAATGACGCGCATCTTGACGGCGCGTCCATTTTGCCTCAACGCCTAAGGCCAGAAGGTATACAGCTTGCTTTTGTTCCCCGTTGTCCCGAACCAATTAGAGGTGACGTCATGCCGACCAATTATTCCAATCGAAATTCTGTAGCACCGGACTTTTCTTCGCCGGGTCTCAATGATGAGGCGCGCAAAGCGATAAACGCGGCATTCGATGCGCTGTCGCACTGGCGTAATGACATCGCCGCAACCACGGAACGCCATTCGGCGGCGACCTATGACAAGATGGCAACGGCCGCCAAAGCCATGGGATGGCCGGCCAATATCATCGATACGACGTTCCAGCAGATGCAGCAGGCTTCCAAGCTGCAGCTGCAGTTCATTGACGAGGTGATGGACGCTTGGGAAGGACAGATGAAGAACCCTGGCGCCGGCTTCTCCAACTTTTCTCAATTGTCCGGCGCGTTTGGCGGCATGTCAAATGCGAACCGCGCCTCGCCCTTCGGCGTCGATATGAGTAATTTCCTGTTCAACCCGATGCAGTTTTGGTTGCAAGCCGCAGACATGTGGCAAAAGAGTTGGCAGCAATCGATGGGGCCGTGGAAGAACATGTACAAGTGACATGCACGATGATATGTAAGGCCACACACTAAACGCGGTTGATCGCGTACCTGCGTCAGCGTTCCGGCGGGGGCGGTTGCGCGGCAACCGCCGAGGTTGGAACACGCGCTCAGCGCCATCTATGAGTGGCATGCCATGTATGAGTGGCATCACGCGTAGCTGAGCAAGCGATACCCGGATTTGCGATCGAGATGGCCCGCATCGACCATTTGTTTTAGAGGCGGGCTAGGCCAGTTGTTTGGATCATCAAAGCCGCTGTCCAACATTTCCATAATGTCGAGAACGACATCGAGGCCGATCAGATCTCCTAAAGAGAGCGGGCCTAAGGAGCGGTCTGCACCCAATTTCTGCATCACGACGGCATCCTCCGGTGAAGCAAAACCCCATAGACGCCGTTGACCGCTTCACCGATCACCGGGATCAAGAAACGATTGACGACGAAGCCGTAACTGCCTTTGGAGACCCGTGGTGTCTTGCCGATCGCACTCGTCAATTCCGTAATGAGATCGCAAATTATATCATTGGCTTGAAGTGCGCGAATGATTTTCACGAGCTTCATAACCGGCACAGAATTGAAAAATGCATGCCGATGGCCCGCTCCGGATGGACTGACGCGGCCGCCAATCGGGTCAATGATATTGAGGGTGTGTTTGACGCAAAAATCGTATCGGCGTCGCATATCAATTCGAGCGGAGCCAACAGCTTGGACTTAACCGTGATATCCGCGATGATCGCTTGGATGACCAACACTTCGTCGGGCGGCTCCTCGATTTGGGTTGCGGTCGTGATGCGGCCATGCGTCTGTTCGATTTCTTCGGTGGTAATCGTGCCTTTTTCAGCGAAGCGCGCCAAGCTGCGCTGAATTGCGGCCTGTCCTCCCGCCAACGCTTCTGCGTTTATGCCCTGCATCACGGCGGGAAACCCGGCCAGCGCAAACGTCCGAGCGAACACGTCGCCCATGGCACCCGCGCCAATCTCACCGATTTTTTCCAAGTTCAACCTATCCATCTTTACGCCTTGATGAATGGTCAATCGCAAAAATCTTGATCGCTTATCGAGTGCCTTCCGCCGCTCAAGATTAGGACGGGGCGTGACCTCAAGAAGACAGCTGTCGTTAAAGGGCGATTGCCGCGCCCAATGCCTCCAGACTGCGGGCGTTGAGCGGGCCAAACAAATTGAATGCTGCCGACGCCCACTTCAGCATCTGGTCAGCGTCGACATTGCTCAGGCCGACCAGCTCCGCGACGATGGTGATCGGAAGATATTGTGCAAGATCGCCAACAGCGTCGAACGCTTCATTCTTTACCAGCATGTCCGCGAGGCGTTCCGACGCCGCCTCGATTTGCGGTCGCAAGTTGTCCAAAGCTCCAGGCAGAAGCGGTGCAGAAGTGACGGCACGCATCGCATCGTGCTCGGGATTGTCAGAGTTGAGTGAGTTGCCGATCAACAACGCGTTGGCTTGGTCGTTGATGGCCACGCCCTTGCCCGAGATGAAGGTTTGAGGATCGCGCAGCGCTTGGCTGACTTCCGCGTAGCGAACCGCGGCGAAGACCTCGTGCCGGGAGAGCCAGAGCACCGGACCGAGCGCTCGCATCTCCGCGCAGCGCGGATAGGGATCCTGAATGAAGTCATCGCCAAAAACGTCGACATGATAGGTTGGGGCATTCGGATCGACTGTGACGCCGGGCATTTTAGATCACCTTTGTGGGCAGAGATCGATCGCGTCGGGAGGCGTTATGTCGGTTGGGCCTTGGGCTGATGTCATGGCGCGGCGAGCTGCCCCTCAACGTCACGGGCGCACGCGCTGTCAATGATCCGTCGCGATGAGCCAAATCCCAAGCCCGGCCAGCGTTCATCCCGTCATCAGTCGTAGTGCAGTTCGACCGCTTTTCCACGAAATACGAAAAAATACGAAAAGGCCGTATACCCCAAGATGACCGGTAGCACCAGAAGCGTGCCAACCAGAATGATAAACAGACTTTCGGGGGCGCTGGCAGCCGCGTAAATCGTCAACCGGTCCTGAACGATATACGGAAAGAACGAATAGGCCAGACCGGCAAACGCAATCGCGAACAGCGTGAGTGCGGCTGCGAAGGGCGCCCAACTCCATTTATCGTCGCTGCGTGGCAGATGGTGCAGGCCGAACCACAACACGACGATCAGCCCGGCGCAGAGAATCGGCAACGGTGCCAACCAGATGATCTGCGGGACCGAGAACCACTTCTCGAAGATGCGCGCGCTCGCCAGTGGGCTCGCCAGTGATACTGCAGCAAGGCCAATGGTCGCGCCCACCAGGCCGACTTGACACCAATGGATCGCCTTTTTCTGCAGATCGCCTTCCGCCTTCAGCACCAGCCAGGTTGCGCCGATGAAGGCGTAGCCTGCCGCCAGACACATTGCCGTTAGCAAACCAAACAGTACACTCACCACCGTGTACTGAAGACCGGTGATGTACAAACCCAGCATGAACCCCTGGGTTAGCGCTGTCATACCCGAGCCGATCGAGAACAGCGCGTTCCACAGGGGCTTGCGCGCGCCCGATACCTTGGCGCGAAACTCGAAGGCAACACCGCGCAAAATCAGACCCACCAACATCAGGGCCACCGGAATATAAAGCGCGGTCAGAATCATGCCATGTGCCGCCGGAAAGGCGACCAAGAGGATGCCGACGCCGAGCACAAGCCAGGTCTCGTTCGCGTCCCAGAACGGTCCGATGGCTGCAACCATGCGATCTTGCTCAGCCGCCGCGCCAAGCGGCAACAGGAGTCCGACGCCGAGGTCAAATCCGTCGAGGATCACGTAGAGCAAGACTGACAAACCCAGCAACGTCGCAAAAGCGATGGGCAGCCAGATCGTGGGGTCACCGAACAAAGTCACGCGTTCGCCTCCAAGCTGCCGGTTGGAAGGGTCCCTGATCTTGGCCTGTCGGTCGGCGCCGTCGGCGGCTCCAGCGGCGCGGACCCACGCGCTGCCTTGCGGGCGAGGTAGATCAGCACGCTCATATAACTGGCGATCAGACCGATATAGATTGCCAGATAGGCCAACAACGTGCTGAGCACCATCTGCCCCGTCACCGGGCCGACGGCGCCGGCCGTGGTCAACACGCCTTGCACAAGCCAAGGCTGGCGCCCGATCTCTGTCGTATACCAACCCGCCAGCGTCGAAATCCAGCCGGAGAAGGTCATGACGACCAGGGCACGCAGCACCCAAGTGTTAAGGTGCTCTGCACCGTCGCGCCACAAGCGGAAGGCCGCGTACCATGATACCAACAGCATCAACACGCCGACGCCGACCATAACGCGAAACGAGAAGAACACCGGCGCGACGGGCGGGTGCAGCGCCGTGCCGTCTTCAGCGACATAAGTGTCGAGGCCCGGCACCACGCCGTCCGCTCGGTGCTGGAGGATCAAGCTGGCACCATCTGGCAGGCCAATCTCGAAATGGTTGGTGCGGGCCGTTTGGTCGGGAATGGCAAACAGCAGCAACGGCACGTGACTGCGCCGCTGCCAGTTGGCCTCCACGGCGGCTATCTTTTGCGGCTGATATTTCAGCGTGTTGAGACCGTGAAGGTCGCCCGCCAGCATCTGAAGCGGTATCAGCGTGGCGGCCAGCACGATCCCGGTGCGCAGGGCCGTTTGCACGCCCGCGGATCTGTCGCCAAGTAGGGCGCGCAGCGCCGACAGGCCTGCCAGCAGAAACGCCGCGGTCAGCCCGCTGGCCAACAGCATGTGGGTCAGCCGGTACGGCATCGATGGGTTGAAGATGATCGCCCACCAGTCCGTCGCGTAGGCAACGCCATCCCGGAGCTCGAAGCCGGCTGGCGTGTGCATCCAGGAGTTCAACACAAGAATCCAAAACGCACTCATGGTCGTGCCAACGGCGACAAGCAGCGTCGCCAGCGTATGAAGCCAGCTTGGAACGCGCGAGAACGCGAACAGCATGATCCCAACAAACACTGCCTCAAGGAAGAAGGCGGTTAGCACCTCGTAGGCCAGCAACGGGCCGGCAATATTGCCGACTGTGTTCATGAAACCCGGCCAATTGGTCCCGAACTGGAAGCTCATGGTGATGCCGGACACGACACCGAGCGCAAAGGAGAGCGCGAACACCTTCACCCAGAAGCGATAGGCCTCAATCCATTTGGCATCGCCTGTTGCCGCGTATCTGAGCTTGAAGAACAGAAGGACCCAGCCCAGGGCGATGGTGATGGCAGGGAACAGAATGTGAAACGAAATGTTGGCGCCAAACTGAATGCGCGACAGCAGCAGCGGGTCGATCGTGGAGCTCACGGTAGGTCAACGAGCAATAAAACCATGCGCGCAAAGCGCGTCGTGCGCCAAGTCGGTGCGCCAAGTCGGTGCGCCAAGTCGGTGCGCCAAGTCGGTGCGCCAAGTCGGTGCGCCAAGTCGGTGCGCCAAGTCGGTGCGCCAAGTCGGTGCGCCAAGTCGGTGCGCCAAGTCGGTGCGCCAAGTCGGTGCGCCAAGTCGGTGCGCCAGGCCGGTGCGCCGATCGGGCGCGGCAGGTCCGAGCTGGCAACCGGCAACCGATGCGCCGATCGCAATCAATAAACGGCGACATCCAGCGCCGGGTCCTGGCGCTTGTCCAGCCCCAATCCCCTGCAGGCGTATCACAAGGCTGTGACAGCGCCGCATGAGCATCAACCGATACGGGGCATGCTCACCGACCCTCCCTCGATCTGGGTGCCGCATTCCGCGGCCTGTTGCAAGCGCCGTCGAACGGGCGCAAACTCCCACCGATCCGGCCTGGTCTGGCCCATATGGCACGATGCCGATCGACAAGGAGTGTCGACGATGATGGACGTCCCGCAAGCCGACGATAGGGTCGCAGCGCTGGCAGCGCTTGAACACGCCTCGCACCTCGACGCGATCTACGAGCCGTTGGGCAAACTCGATTTGACGCCGGGGTGGATCGATCGCGAGGTCCCTATCTTGCGATCCGAGCCCAAAGGCAAGTTTCCACCGAAGCTGTGGCGGTACGCCGACTGCAAGGCCGCGTTGGATGCCGCCGGGCGGTTGATCGGCACAGATCTGGCGGAGCGACGGAACCTGATTTTGCGCAATCCGGTTCCCGGCAACGACATCGCCACCACCCAAACATTGGTCAACGCCTACCAGATGATTTTGCCGGGCGAGAAAGCGCGCTCGCACCGCCACACCCCGCATGCGCTTCGCGTCATTCTCGATGCCAAAGGCGCCTACTCCACTGTCGACGGTGAGAAAACCCTGATGGAAACCGGAGATGTGGTTCTGACACCGGGATGGGCGTGGCACGGACATGGCCATGACGGTGATCAGCCCGCCTATTGGCTGGACGGGCTGGACGTGCCTCTCACGCAATTGCTGGAACCGATGTTCTTTGAGCTGCATCCGGACGGGTTCGAGGAGGTCGATGTCCTGACAGAGGACTCGCCGATGCGCTTTACCTGGTCGACCATTCAATCCCGCACGGAAAAGGCGGCGCCCGACACGGACGGTTATTTCGGCCGACGCGTCCGATTGGAGGCGCCGACCATGCCGACCATCGGCATTTTTGTTGAGCGGCTGGAGGCAGGTCAAAGGACACGGCGCTATCGTTCGACCGCAAATGTGGTGTTCTGCCCGATGCTGGGAACGGGGCGCTCGCGCGTCGGCGATCAGACGTTTCATTGGGAGCGCGGTGACACCTTTGCGGCGCCGACTTGGAACTGGATTGAGCACGAGGTGCAATCCGATACCATCATGTTCTCGATGTCCGATGAGTTCGTGATGCGCTTTGCCAACTACTACCGGTTCGAAGGCAGCTAGAGAGAAGGTAGCCCTCTTCCCGCTCAACTGCCGCACGCGGCACCGACCCATTGGCTGCGCTGCAGATGACGGCGCCGCCGGCGTGACGTAAGCTCGGTGTCGAACAACGGTCCCTGACGTGATGGCCGATGGCGCCCGAAGCCGAGGGAAATTGCGGTAAGATGCCAATGACGTTTTTGATCGATCGCATGCAGCGGCTGGATTGGGCAAAAGTCCGCTCGATTTACGCAGACGGGCTGGCGTCAGGGCTTGCTGCTTTCATGACCAGTGCGCCGGATTGGAAGACTTGGGATGCCGCTCACCTCGCCATCGCCAGGTTTGTCGCGCGACAGGACGGCGCGGTTCTCGGTTGGGCCGCGCTGGCGCGAGCGGCTGACACGTGAGGGGCCGTCGGCGTCGCTGAGGTCAGCGTTTATGTCAGCAGGATGGCTCAGGGAGGCGGCGTCGGCACCGCGCTCGTCAAGGCACTGATCTCGGAGTCCGAGGCGCACGGTTATTGGACGCTGCAAGCGCAGATCATCGCGGACAACACCGCGAGTCGTGCCTTGCATCGCAAGTGCGGCTTTCGCGAGGTTGGCTATCGCGAACGCTTGGGCCATATCAAGGGCGTCTGGCATGACGTCATCTTGCTGGAACGCCGCAGCCAGATCGCGGGCGGTCCGAACTTGCCGACCAAGGCCTGCGGTTCGGGATGAGTGAAGCGTTGGATTGCGGTGGCTCGCGCATAACCCGACCCAACAATCGATGTCTGGCGTCGTCGTGCCGCCTTAGACCATGTCTGCTTGCGGCAGTTGAGCCTTGCCGCCCCGCTCCCCTACCCGGCCAACCCATGACACGATGGTGTGGCGGGCCGGGTGGGGGAGCGAGATGGTTCCAGGCCACACTACTGTGTGGGGGCCGGCGAAGCGTCAATGGGGCAGATGTGATGGATTGGGGAGCATGGGGGGGTGCCTTCGGCGCTACGCAGGCCGGTCGCCTCCTCGGCCGGCAGAGCGTTGATGGGTTCGATGTAAAGTTCACCGTCGCGCCAGTTGAAAATGTAGTCCTCGGGCGATGCCAGTGGATCAATAAGCCAGAACAGCATCGGTCTTATCTCCGTCGTTTGGAATGACTTGATTTACTTTGCGCGTGTTCCGAGGCTAACGTTAACCCATCGGTTGTAATCGGCTGTTCCGTTCGGTACATGGTTGAGAACGCGGCATATAGGCGGAATGCAACGGCCAACTGTTCAGCTAGAGCAACCTGCCTTTAATCGGAATCGGAACGATCCCGATTAAAGGCGCGATGATCTAGCATCGCCGAGAATAAAGATGACGTTGAAGTTCCGCCCATGCGCGCCGATGAACGACCAGGTGCGTCTCGGACTTGGCCGATCATCGTCGGTCGCGCCATGCCGCTGGATCGTCGCTAAACGAGACGACATTGCGATATGGGCAGCAGTACGCCGCATTGGGGCGCGCGGCGCACCGACCGCATAGGGTCACGCCGCAGCCTGACGCCGTACCGAGGTCGCCGTCACATTCGCGGCTTCGGTTTTGCCCCGGAGCCCGGCAACGACCACAACGTATTTGCACCGCTATCGCCGCCCATGAACGTGGTTGGGAACACGCCGCCCCACTGCTCGACCTTTTTGTACTCGACGACGATCGGGTTGTCGGCGAGCGCTTTGCCCATGTTACGGATCGCCTCGGCCTGGGCCTCGCCTTGCACCCTGATCTCATAGGCTTTGCCATCCGCGCGTGCCTTGTCGGCGTCGCGTTGGGCCATGGCAGTCTGCGTAACCTGCGTGCTCGTGAGACGCTGGCGCTCCAGCACGTACTTTTCGGTCTCGGCTCGCTCGCGCGCCACTTGCTTATCGCGGATCGCCTGTGTGTACTCGGGCGGAAAGCCGATGTTGACGATTGAAAAACCGGTGATCTGTATGGCTTCCGGCATGCGCTGGTCGAAAGCCTTTTGCGAGCGGTCGCGATATTCCGAGCGCTTACGCAACAGGTCGTTCACGGTGTAGGAACTGGTCACACCCTTCACGGCATCGTTGAGGCGCGGTTGAATGATTCGCTTCTCGAACTGCTCCAATGATCCAAACTGAATGTACAAGTCTTTAACATGGTCGCGTTTCACCAACCAGTTCACCGTCACAGTCACGGGAAGCTCTAACGGATCTTGCGATGCGGCATCCATGTTCATCGTGAATGCGCGCTCACGCACCTCCATTTCCTCGACCGTATCGGCATAGGGAACCTTAACGTGCAGCCCAGGGTCCACGACGTTCACGACGTTGCCGAAGCGTTTTACGATTCCGACGTGGCCGGCATCGATCCGGTAGATCCCAAGCCACACGCCAACCAGGAACAAGATGAGGATAGCGATGAGGACGATGGAGCCAATACCCAGTGACGACACCTTGAGTCTTGGCAGCGGAAATTGCGGGGTAGTTTGAGCATTCATGATGGACCTCCTCGGCTCTGCGCCTGCAAGTTCGGGATAGGAAGCTAACAACCGGGCACCAAAAGGTGGGTAAGCCGGAATGGTTAACGTCGCCAGTATGCCGGCATTGAACCATGCGCCGGGGCATGGTCATCGCGACCGATCATGCCACATTTTCGGGGCTATCTGAGGGGTAATGCTGCCGGGCGCAGGCGCATCGCGACCGGCCCAAGCGTCGGCGCCAACAAGGCCAGGGCCGGTGGGTTCGGTGCGCTCCTGTACGGCACGGCAACCTTCTGCCATTCATCGGCCTCCTCACGATTGCGATGATATGCGGGTTGCTCTCGGCCGAGCCGCTCGTGCGGTGCATCGGTCAGATCGACTGCCTACCGACTGACAGTGCTACAGCCGCCGTTGCGGGCAGGGCGATCGCCGATCGCCTGCTCACCAAGTCACTTGTAAAAGCGCCGGCGGCGAGGTGGTCCATGCGTGTCATTCCTGGTCGGACTTGAGCACCCGGGCCACCCGAAATCCGACATTGTAGTGGCGGCTCCACAAAGGCAGAGCCTCACGATAGGCGGCCCGCAGATCTTTCGGTGCATATCCCCAGGATCCGCCGCGCAACAGCCGTCTGCGGCAGTCGCCGGCGCGCCAGGCCGAGCCATCGGTCGGCGCCCCGCGGTAATTCCTGTTCCAGCAGTCCTCCACCCACTCCGAGACGTTGCCGTGCACCTGGTAAAGACCCCAAGGATTTGGTTCAAACCGATCGACGGGCATCGTGCCGATGGGCATAGTTTGTGTCTGACCGTTTTTGAATGCCATCGACCAGTCATAGTTGGCCCGGCTGGGCGCGATGTCATCGCCCCACCAAAACGCGGTGTCACGGCCTGCGCGCGCAGCATATTCCCATTCGGCCTCGCTCGGTAGTCGGTAAGCCTTGCCAGTGCGCACACTCAGCCACTGCGCGTAGGCGCTTGCGTCCGTCCAGTTCACGCACACCACCGGATGGTCGTCCGCTTGTTCGAAACCAGGATTTCGGAATGTCAGGTGAGGCTTGACCACCCAGCCGTGGTCGTAGATTCGACACCCGCTGATTTGAGCCTCGGTCGCATTGACGAATTCGTCGAACTGACCACGCGTGATCGGATGTCGCGACAGCGCCAGCGCAGCGACGATCCGGACCCTTCGGGTCGGGCCCTCGTCTGGTTCGTGTCCCGGCTGCGCGCTGGTCGAGCCCATCGTGAATGATCCGCTGGGGATGGTGACCATCTGCGGGCATGTTGGGCAGTCCCGGAAGCTGTCGCCGGGTTTCAGCCCGGGCTGATCGGCGCTCGTTCGCGGTTGCGCGCCGAAGGTGGGTGTTCCGGCGCGGTCTGGAACGGGCGCGCCCTCGGCCGCGTCCGTCGCCTCAGCCGACGCCGATCGCGCAGGCTTTTCGCTTGTCGGCAGTGTGTTGCGCACCGATGGTGGCCCGGTCGGTGAGGCATGCGCGATGTGAACCTCGCTTTCCCCCATGGGTTGGATTGTCGATTGAGCCTTTGGGTTTGCCGGTGTCGTGGTGCGCCCGTCGCCCGCTGAATTGGGGGCTTGCGCCGTCTTGCGCAGCGCCTGTGTGTCGGTCGGAGACTCCGCTTGTGGCGCGGCACCGCCGGCGTCGGGTTCCACCGGCTGTTGAACCTCCTCGACCTCGAGTTCAACGGCGCGTTGACGTTCCGCTGCGTGCGCCTGCTCGGCGGCGACGCGTTGTCGCTCCGTCTCGGCCGCCTCTCGCCGCGCCTGCGCCTCGGCTTTTCGCCGGGCGGCCCGTTCGGCTTTGAGTTTGGCTTTGAGTTTGGCTTCGTGTTCGGCCTTGCGTCGGCCGGCCTCGGCGCGCAGTTTGGCGATACGCTGAAGCTCGGCGATGCGTTGACGTTCCGCCGCTCGCGTCGGCTCGGCGGCGATGGGCTTGGTCGCCACGCGCCGCTGTGCGGTCTGGGCCAACAGCTTAGTGATGATTTGCTGCTTAGACTGTGCCGCCTTGACGGCCGCCAGGCGCTCGCGTTCGGCCTCCGCTTTATGTTGCGCCTCGACGTCGGCCCGCTGCCGCTCGGAGTCGATTTTTCGTTTCGCCGTGCGCAGAAGTTCACCCAGCTGTTGGCGGTCGCTCTCGGCTTGCTGGATTGCCATCGCATGTTTGCGACGGGCCTCGGCGATCCGCGCCTGGGCGTCCGATTGGGCCCGATTGCCGTCTGCCTCCGCTTGCAGCCGTGCTTGGCGCTCGCGCGCTAACGCCTGCTCCTGGGTCGCGACCCGTTGCCGTGCCGCCTCCAGTTGTCGCAGCAGTTGTTCCGCCAGCTGAGCCTCCCGCTTCGCCACCGACACGGCCTCGGCGCGTGCGGCGGTCTCCTGCTCGAGGCGTCGGCCCAGTTCGGTCAATCGTTGCCGGATCCCGTTCTCGCCGCGTTCGGCGGCGGCTTTTAGCTTGCGCAGGCCGGCTTGAGCCTGGGTCAACGCCGAATTGGCCTTGGCCGCGCTGGCTTGGGCCTGATCGCGCTCGCGCTCGACGGTGGCCAGCTTCAGCCTCATCACCTGCAGCCTTTGCGTTTCTGTCTCCACCTCAGCCAGACGCTTGTTGAGGCCAGCAACTTCCCTCTTCAGCGCGCGGTGCACGTCCGGCTTGGGCAAATCGACAAAGGGAAATGGGAGATTGGCCGTGTTGAAAGCATACGGTCCTGCCGCCAGGCCCACCGCCAGCAGCGTCAAGCCGCCTAAGCACGCGGCCCACATTGGCAATCGACCGCGGCTGCGGGTCATGGCGATCACTTGCTTCAATCGCGCCGCGATGCGATCGGAGTCGTCGTGGGCACGTTCGGGTCTGAACGGCAGCGCGGGCTGGATGGTGAGCGCTTGCAGCTCCGGCGGCAGCTGTGATTGGTCCGGCAGCTGCGCACCGTCGACGAGGACCGGCAGCACCGGGATGTGGCGGGCGAAGGCTCGGGCCAGCGCGCCGCGGACCACATCGTCAGGGTCCTGCAATCGCCTTTTACCCTGTTCGTTGGTGGCATCGGCCCAGCCGGGCCCGACCACCGCCAACATCGCCGCGCAGGCGTCAACGTCACGCTGCAACCGGCACCGGCCGTCGTCGCCATCGTCCTCGGCGTGGTAGTCATCGAGGATAATGGCGCGACGGCCAAAATGGCGCTGCAACTGCCCTTTCAGTGCCTGCGCTTCCCTTAGGCTCGTATCGCTGACAAAACTGATGAAGATCTTGCTCGGCATGCTCGGCCTCATTGCAGAGGTGCAAGATTAGCCTGTCGCTTGCATGCCGTCACGGTGCTCCTGAACCCCGACCCGCTCATTGCTGAAACTGCACGCGAAACAAGCTCGGGGCCGAGCCCATCCCGGTGCCGGATTGCAGTTCGCGTTCCGTCGGATGATCGCGATCGGACGGGCAGTCGGTTGACGGACAACGCCAATCCGACCCGTGCCTTCCGCCCACGTCATCAACGACCGGTGGTCGTGGCTGAAATGCATCAATCGCGGTTCAACATGACCTGCGCATGGGATCCCTCAAGCCAAAAAACATCTGGCTACACAGGCTTTTCCAAAGGTGCACAACTGGCGCATACCCGGCTTACACCTGGCTTTAAACACGTCGATCATTTAAGGTCTGATTCTAGCCAAGCGGGTGGGCTGTGTTGGGATGTGGCGTTGCGGTGGGCCGTCGCCACACGACGGCTAAATCAATGTCATTCAATGAATGCTAAATGGGGCTTTTCTCATGCAAAGTTTCTCACGTCATTCATGCGTCCGCCGGTCACACCTACCATCGATCCTGGTGCTGATGACAATATGTTCGCTCGCCCCCTTCGTATCCGCACAGATCGCCGCGGCGTCGCCGCTGGGCTCGTTGCTCGGATCTTGGTCCGGCACGGGCCGACTTGAGCTGCGATCCGGCAAAGTGGAGCGGATCAAGTGTAACGCCTACAACCGTCAGGACAAGGGGGAGTTGAGATTGGCGATGCGTTGCGCGACGCCTGCCTACAAGGTCGAATTGAGGAGCAAGTTGCGGACCAGCGGCGGGCGGCTGTCCGGTGTCTGGCAGGAGCGGACGCACAATGCTGAAGGCCGCGCCAAAGGACAATTTTCGGATGGGCGGCTTGACCTGGCCATCTTGGGGGGTGGCTTCACGGGATCCATGGAAATTGCCTTCGCCAGTGAGGTTCAAGTCATCAAGATTAAGACGCTAGGAATTAACCTCAAATCGCTGCACATCGATTTGCGCAAACGGTAAGCCTACTAAGGCGCTGGATTATGTCCGCCGTGGGCGGTTCAGCCTTGCCGGCCCGCGTGCTATCCGGCCAGCCAAGAGCACGATATGGTGGGTGGCCAGCGGGGAGCGGGATGGTGCCCGCAAACATTCAAGCGCGCTAACCCATGGGATGGCATCACCACCGGCACTACCATCGCGCGCGTTCTAGCCGTATGGCGCAGCGCGAGACCTGCATGGGTCGACGGCCATTCACCGGTGGGTGCCGAGAAAACTCTCACCGATGACGAATCGCTAAGTTCAGTCCTGACCCGTGATCTGATAGCACTGGAGACCGGCGACGGGCGGTTGTTTTAGGCCGCCCGCTGCCGGTCGAGACCAGCGCCGGCAACCTGTTAGGTCCGAGGCCACTACCCGTGACGGCGATGCACGATTTCGATGTCATTCTGATCGGCGGCGGGCTAGCCAATGGTCTGATCGCTGACCGGCTGCTCGCGCGGCGGCCGGGTCTGAGGATGATGATTATCGAAGCCGGCGACCGTTTGGGTGGCGATCACACGTGGTCCTATCACGCGACCGACATGACCGCCGCCCAAGAGTCGTGGCTGCGCAACTACGTGCACGCGGCCTGGTCCGCGCAGGAGGTTCGATTTCCATCCTATCGCCGCACGCTGTCGACCGGCTATCGCACCGTTCTCAGCGCCAATTTGCACAACCGACTGAGCCAGATTGATGGCCTCAATCTCGCCGTGGCAACGCGCGTCATCGAGGCGGCGCCTGGCGCGGTTATTTTGGAGGGCGGCCAACAACTGTCTGCGCCGTGTGTGATCGACGGTCGCGGAATGATCAAGCCATCGGGACTGAGCCTGGGCTACCAAAAGTTTTTTGGTCTCGAGCTTGAGATGCGTCGTCCGCACGGTCTTAACCAACCGATTTTGATGGATACCACGGTTGAACAGATCGATGGATTTCGTTTCATGTATTGCTTGCCGTACACGCCAACGCGGATGTTGATCGAGGACACCTACTATTCAGATGAGGCCGGTCTTGATCAGGCGCATCTGCGCAGGCAGGTTGAACTTTATGCCGTGGCGCGTGGGTGGGAAATCGGCGACGTCATGCGGGAGGAACACGGACTGCTGCCCGTGGTGCTCGATGGCGAGCACGCGACGGTTTGGCCGGAACCGTCCGCTCTCGCCCGATCAGGGATGCGCGCGGGTCTGTTTCACCAAACCACGGGCTACTCGTTGCCGTTCGCGGTCGATGTGGCCGACCGCATCGCCGACCTCGATCAATTGACCACGGCGGCTGTCGCGACGCATGTGCGGGGGCTGGCGCGTTCGCGGTGGCAGCAGCAAAGCTTTTACCGGCTTTTGAACCGTCTGCTATTCCTGGCGGCGAAAGGCGAAGAGCGACGTAATGTGTTCGCGCGATTCTATCGGTTGCCGCAGCAGTTGATTGAGCGGTTTTATGCGGGTCAACTGAAGTCGAGTGATAAGCTGCGAATCTTAGTTGGCCGACCGCCGGTGCCGATCTCTGCAGCCATAGGCGCTCTGCCGCCGAGCGCGGCGCGTCGACGGACCGCGACGACCTCTGGGGATGGCGCCTAGAGCAACCTGCCTTTAATCGGAATCGGAACGATCCCGATTAAAGGCAGGTTGCTCTAGGCTCGGAACAAGCGCACCTAACCGACTAAACGCACTGCCCTCGCCATCCACAGCCGCACCCCGCTCGGTCCTCCTACATGACATGCCGCGTCAACGTGGCTGGGTAACGTGCAACCAAACGAGGTTAGGCCGCGTCCAATTCTGCCAGCAGCCGTAAGCTGTTAGCTTCACGTTTGGCAGCGAGCGCCACTGAGTGCAGCCCTTCACGATCAAGGATGTCGATCTGGCTGGCCAAAGCGTCTGCAAGACGACGTGCGATGTTGCCCATAATCTCTCTCCTCGGCTCTACTTATGGTTTTTCAACGCTTCAGTCTGGCCTTCGGATCACGCGATCTTGGCGAGCGGAGCAAGCCTGGTGTTTGGCTTGGGGCTGTTTGGGGGTGGTCAGTCGTCTGCGCGAGCCATGCGCGCGGTGATATGGCCCAAGACACCCGTCACCAGTCTGCTGGCCAGCCTAAGGGGCAGCTCGGTCGGGCGAAGCGCAGCATCCGTCACCACGACGGAGCGCTGCCCCAACGCTGCGACGATGTCGTCCGCGACGATGTCTGCATCGCGGGCGCCGAGCGGTACCGCCCCGGCATAGCCTGCGCTGCGACCAAACGATGTTCGCGTAGCACCGGGCAGCGCGGTGAGCACGTCCACAGGTTCATTACGCAATTCCTCGCTCAATGCGGTCGACCAGCTAAACAGCATCGCCTTCGAGGCGCTGTACACGGCGAATTGTGGAACCGGCGCAAATCCGGCCGAGCTGCCGACATTTACGAGGCCACATCGGCGTCGTCGCGATCGCGCACGATCCAGCATATCTGGCAACAGCGCGTGCGTCAGTTGAATAGGCGCGGCCACATTGACCGCGAGCGCGGCCACGTGCTTGGCACGCTCGACGCGGAGAAATGGTCCGAAATGCCCGATCCCGGCGTTGTTGACGAGCAGGTCGAGTTCGGCCGTGTTAGCCCACGCAATCAATCCGGCGAGCGAGGTCGGCTCGGTTAGGTCAGCGGGCATGGTTTCCACCACACGACCCCTGGCGCGAAGAATTTGCGCCGTTGTGTCAAGCGCCGAGCGATCACGCGCCGTCAACAGCAGCCGCGTTCTCGACGGTAGAGCCTCGGCGATGGCACGACCGATCCCTCGGCTGGCGCCGGTGATAAGCGCGCAATCATAGGTCTGGGTCATCTTTGTCTCATGAACTCGGGTGTGGAGCGTTGGAGCTTGGCTAAATCAAGTGAGCCGGGACCTTTGAGCATGCCGTCCGCGTTTAGCCGGATGTTGGCGCGCGTTACTCAGTCGTGTCCAGCCTTCTTACGGTCGCTCTCGGCACATCGATCACGGCCAACAGTGCCTATCGCGAGCGATTGAGCAAGCCCATCACGGTCACTTGATCGCCGCCACGGACCTCCAAGTGTGCCTCGCCTGCGACCAAGTGACCGTGCTCCGACCCGCCAAGGCAAACCGTATTTCGGCCATCGAATCCGGGAGATAGCCGATGGGCGATCATCTATTGATTGTTGATGACGACAAGCTGTTTGCGCAACTGCTGGGTCGGGCGATGCGCCAGCGGGGATTTAGCACCTACATCGCAAATAGCCTCGATGAAGCCAAACGCCTCATCGCGGACAACGCGTTGACCCACGCCTTGATTGATTTGCGCCTTGGGTCGGACAATGGTTTGGATCTCGTCGCCCACTTGCGGTCCGTTCAGCCGTGCGTGCGCTCCCTGGTGCTGACCGGATACGGCAATGTCAGCTCGGCCGTGGCCGCGGTCAAGGCGGGCGCGGCAGACTATCTGGCTAAGCCGTCGGACGCTGACGAAATCGAAGCCTATCTCAGACCCGATGACTACGATTGGTCCTGTTTTCCGCCCAACAAGCGAAACACGGAGGAGGTGCGCGTCGAGCACATCATCGACACCTACGAGCGCAACAATCGGAATGTGTCAGCTACCGCGCGCCAACTGTCCATGCACCGTCGGACGCTGCAGCGCATCTTGCGGCGATTTGAGTTGAACGGACAGACCGGGCCTCCGCAAGCGCCAACCCGTTTCGGTCGATTGCGCCGGCTGCATTCGATCTGGAGGCGAATCCTGGAGCGCTGAGGGCTGACGTCCTGTGCGAAATGGGTTGCTCGCGGACTGCGGGCCTCGTCAGGTGCACCGCGGCTGAATGTTGGCTACCGACACTTAGCGCGTGACATCGTTGGCTGGAACCGGCCAGCGCAACGCCCGGCCATCCCAGGGCACGCTTGTGGGGGAGGCTGGGCGGGGGAGCATGGCAATTGGCCCAAGGCGGACATGAATTAGAGCCTCATGCGATTAAGCCGTAGCGCATTGGTGATCACGCTGACCGACGACAGCGCCATCGCCATGGCGGCGATCATCGGCGACAACATCAGCCCCGTGAACGGATACAGCACGCCCGCCGCTATCGGAACACCGGCAGCATTGTAGATGAATGCAAAAAACAGGTTCTGGCGAATGTTGGTCATGGTGCCCGCCGACAACCGTCGGGCCCTGACAATGCCGTTGAGATCTCCGTTCAGCAAGGTGACGCCTGCGCTTTCCATCGCGACGTCGGTGCCAGTGCCCATGGCAATGCCGACGTCGGCGGCGGCGAGCGCCGGGGCGTCGTTGACGCCGTCACCGGCCATCGCCACGATGCGCCCGGCTTGGCGCAGTTGTTCAACCGCGCGGGCTTTGTGCTGCGGCAGCACCTCAGCTTCGACGTCATCGAGACTAAGCCGCTCGGCGACCGCTGTCGCCGTGGTCGCGTTATCGCCGGTCAGCATAATCACGCGGATGCCGGCATCCTTGAGATCCGCCAGCGCGGTCGGCGTGGTCGGCTTAATCGGGTCGGCGATGGCGATCAGACCCGCCGCTCGACCATCGATCGCGGCGTAGATCGCCGTAGCGCCATCACGGCGCAAGGACTGCGCCTCTTGCTCGAGGCTCACCGTCTCGATGTCGGCCTCGCGCATCATTTGGTGATTGCCGACCACCAAGGTGCGCCCGTCCACCGACCCAGTGACCCCCTTACCGGCCGGCGCATCGAAGTCCACCACCGGCGCCAAATCCAGCTTGCGCTGAGCCGCAGCCTCCGTGATCGCAGCGGCCAAAGGGTGTTCACTGGCCCGTTCCAGGCTGGCCGTCAATCGCAACAGCTCGGCTTCGGTGATACTCGGCTCGACTGTCCTAATGGCGACGACCTGCGGTTTTCCCTCGGTCAACGTTCCGGTTTTGTCGACCAGCAACGTGTCGACTTTTTCCAGTCGTTCCAACGCTTCCGCATTTTTGATGAGCACACCCGAACGCGCGCCGCGCCCGACACCGACCATGATTGACATCGGGGTGGCAAGGCCAAGTGCGCAGGGACAGGCGATGATCAGCACCGAAACGGCAGCTATCATCCCGTAGGTGAGGCGCGGTTCAGGTCCCCATATCGACCATGTCACGAATGCCACGACAGCGACCAAGATGACGGCAGGCACGAACCAGGCCGAGACCTGGTCAGCCAACCGTTGAATGGGTGCCCGGCTGCGTTGAGCCTGCGCTACCATTTGCACGATCTGCGACAGCAACGTATCGCGTCCGACCTTGTCGGCCCGCATCACAAAACTGCCGGACTGATTGACGCTTCCGCCGATCACCGGTTGGCCGATCTCTCGAGTTATCGGCATCGATTCACCGGTGACCATCGATTCATCGATGGAACTGCGGCCGTCGACGATTACGCCGTCGACCGGCACCCGCTCACCGGGCCTAACCCGCAGGCGGTCGCCGACGATGACGTCGCCCAGCTCAACGTCGCTTTCGCTGCCGTCGTGATCGAGACGACGCGCCATCTTGGGCGAGAGATCAAGCAGAGCGCGGATCGCGCCGCTGGTCTGTTCGCGCGCCTTGAGTTCCAGCACCTGTCCCAGCAACACCAGCACGGTAATCACCGCCGCGGCCTCGAAATAGACGCCGACGGCGCCGTCGCTGGCGCGCATTTGGGCAGGGAACAGCTCCGGCCAGATGGTCGCGAAGGTACTGTAGATCCAAGCGACACCGGTGCCCATGGCCACCAGCGTGAACATGTTGAGATTGCCGGTTTTGAGCGAGTCCCAGCCGCGCTGAAAGAACGGCTGGCCGGCCCAGACCACTACCGGGGTGGCTAGCACCAGCTGGATCCAATTTGATGTTTGTTGGCCCAACCACGCATTAAGGCCGGTAAGGTGCCCACCCATCTCCAGCACGAACACAGGCAAAGTCAGCGCCAGACCCACCCAAAAGCGCCAGGTCATCTCCGCCAGCTCGGGATTGGGTGCGGCGTCGGCCGTGATCAGTTCCGGTTCCAGCGCCATGCCACAAATCGGGCACGAGCCTGGCCCCTTCTGCCGGATCTCCAGATGCATCGGACAGATATGGATGGCATCCGGATCCGCCGTATCGGCGCCGCGCCGGTCGGGATCGAGATAGGCCGCAGGGCTGCCACTAAATTTCTCAACGCAGCGCGCCGAGCAAAAGTGATAGGTTCGCCCCTCGTGGGTGTAATGGTGCATGCTGTTGAGCGGGTCGACGCGCATGCCGCACACCGGGTCCCGCGTTTCAAAATCAGCGATGTCCGGCTGGTCCGGGAGCTCGGACCGCGCTTGGATTTCACTCACGTTATGCGTCCTACCAATTAACCCTGCTCGATCGCACCGGCAGCCAGGCGACCACTCGCCAACATCTAACCGTTGACGTCCTATACCCCCTGGGGGTATAGGTCAAGTATGTCTGATATGTCTGATGCGACCAAAGCAGCCCGGCTTAAGCGCTTGAGCCGTATCGAGGGCCAGGTGCGCGGGGTTGCGCGCATGGTCGAGCAGGACCGTTATTGCATCGATATCCTCACACAAATCGCCGCGGTGCGCGCTGCTTTGAGACGGGTCGAAGATCAGGTCTTGCGCGAGCACGTCGCACATTGCGTCGAGCACGCGATTGTCAGCGGCGATGCCAGCGAGCAGCGACAAAAGATTGCCGAGCTGATGGACGTCTTGGGACGGACGTCACGAAACTGACGGCGGCGAGCCCTCTTACGCTTCCGTGATCCAACATCGATTTTCCGAGGGTCGACGAATTGTCGCCACTCGCCAGCCTTCTGCATTCGCACGTGAAGCTCGCGACGCGCAAATGAGGATTTGCTTGTGGACATATTGCAAATTGATGTAATCACCATGCATACAACAGTTGGCGCAATTCGACTGTCGTATCAGAAGCGATTGACCAAAGGCCGATGTAGAAAAACTAGTCGAAGAATTACAGAAAAAAGCGTGATGAACTCCAGCTGCCAGTCAAGCTTGGTTCCATGGAAGCCAAGTCCGAATCGGAGGAGTTGGAGAAAAAGTATAATGCGTTCACAGTCAAGGCTAAGCTGGAAGAAACGGCGACCGGCGTCGAGGAAGCCCTTTCCACGCTCGCCGACGAGCTGAAATGGGCTACGAGCGAGCCGTCAAGGCGCTCTAACGCGGCTCTCGCCCCGAGCCAGTTTAAGCTCGCGCCAGTCTAAGCTCGTGCCAGTCTAAGCTCGTGCCAGTTTAAGCTCGTGCCAGTCTATGTTCGTGGCAGTCTATGTTCGTGCCAATCTGAGTTCATGAAGGCGCGATCCGTGACGAGCGCGCTGCGGGCATCAAACCATCGAAGAGCAAGTCCGATAAAGCCGGCCGTCGCCCGACTGCGCTTTAACGCAGCACGTTGCTCGACGCTCGCGTGCCGACGTTGTTTGCCAAACTGGGCCATCGTCCCAATTCATCGCAACGCGTAAAAAGTTCCGAGGCTGCGGCCGCACGCCAACCTCGATGCTTGATTCGGCATCCAACGCATTGAATAATTGTCATCGGCTCGCATGGTCGCCGCCTGGTTGAGGATGATCGTCAATGGTAGAGACCGCCAATAGAGCAACCTGCCTTTAATCGGAATCGGAACGATCCCGATTAAAGGCGCGATGATCTAGCCCCGCGTTGCTTCGCAAGTTGGCCGTCATCATCTTAACGGTTGGCGTTGCGGCGATCTTCTTGAGCATGATCAGGGGTTTTCTGATCGCGCTCTTTCTCGCGGCCGTGTTCAGCGCGATGGCATTTCCCATTTTTCGCAGGATTTCGGCGGCATTTGCGGGCCGAAAGGGCCTTGCCGCTGGCGCAACATTGGCTCTGTTATTGGCCGTCATTTTGCTGCCAGGCTTCATGCTCCTTCAAATCGTCGTTGAGCAGGCCCAGGACATTGGTCAAAACGCGCTGCCATGGCTTCAAGGGAAGCTTCACACCACCAGCGGAGTAAAGTTCCAACTGCCCCAATGGCTGCCATTTCGTGGTACGCTGCAGGAGTGGCTGCCCACGGTCGCTTCGAAGCTCGGAGAGCTTTCTGGAAAAATCGGCGGTTTTATCGTCCAAGCCATATCGGCAGTCACCTCCGGTACGGCCAGGTTCTTCCTCGACCTATTCGTTTTGATTGCGGCGATGTTTTACTTTCTGAAGGAAGGCCCGGAGATTCTCGCCGCTTTGAAAAGCTACGCCGTTCTGCCCGCAAGCGTGCAGGATCGAGTGTTCGAACGTGTCGTCGTGGTCACGCGCTCAACGATGAAGGGCACGCTCGTGATCGGCATTGTGCAAGGTGCACTGGGCGGCATCGGCTTTCTCATGTTCGCAGTCCAAGGTGCCGCCTTTTGGGGCGTCGTCATGGCGATTGCCTCGATGCTGCCGCTGGTCGGCACCTCGCTGATTTGGATTCCTGCCGTGATTTATCTGTTGGCGGTGGGGGAGACGACGGCGGCTGTGGGCCTGCTGCTTTGGAGTGCGATCATCGTCAGCAACATCGACAACGTTTTGCGACCCATTTTGGTCGGTGGCGAAGCGGAAATGCCTGACGTGCTCGTTCTCATGAGTACGTTCGGCGGGCTGGCGATGTTTGGCGCCGCCGGCCTCATTCTCGGTCCGGTGATCGCCTCGGTATGCGTGACACTGCTCGAGATAACCCACGACTTGCTCCGACAATCGGGCGCGGAGGACGTTGCTGCCGCTGATGCCGCACCGGGGCGAGCGGCAGTCGTCGCCGAAGCCGGCCAGAGTGCGCCAACGGACGCCGGCGCGCCGGGTGCGGCACCAAGTGGGTCGGGTCACGGCTCATTGGAGGTCGGGCTGACGCAGGCGCAAAAAGACGAGGTCGAACGTTTGCGCGCGGATGTCGATGACATCAACGCGACCAAGGTGCAGAAGTGATGCTGCTTGCTGAGTGCGCAACGATGGCGCTGGTACGCAACCACCGACAATGATCTCGGCCGACCCATTGCCCTCAGCTGGCAGCCCGGTCGTCCTGCGCAATGACAAAAGCGAAGCGGCGCGCATAGCATCGATCCGTTTAGCGGGAGCTGACACCATCAGCCATCGGTCTTGGCGGTGGGCGCCGTCGCGGGGGGAGCTTTTGAAGATTTCAGCACCGAGGTCAGCGCGGTGATCGCCGAAATCAGCAGCGCGGGGGACATGGCGCTCACCGACCCGGATGAAAATTTTGCCACCATCGAGCCGATTGATTGAACCTCGCCGCGGATCTCATTTAAATGTTTTTGGATCGCCTCTGCCTCGGATTCGATATCTGCCATCGCCGAATTGCGGAACTCGCGTACCATCTCGGTCTCCGGTGCCGATTTTAGCGATTGCGCCGACAACACGAGCAAGGCGGCCAAAACAAGGTTGGCGATGGCGACCGCCAGCGCGGCCTCCGCATTCCCCAGGCCGGTCGACAACCAATAAAAGGCCGCGACGTTGAGCATGATGAGCGCCAGCAGTCCCATAAGTCCGGCAAGCACCAATATCGTGATCTGACGCGAGGCCCGCCGCCATTCCGCCTCGGCCAGCAGGCGTTCCGAGCGCCAAAGGATTATCAGATTCTTTGTCAACGTACTCATCCGGATGTCTCCACTAGATCATCTTTGTGCCTTGAATTGGAACGGCGAAGCCGGTTCAAAATAAAGGCACGATGATCGCCCTTAAAGTGTAGAGCACCTTTCTGCATTCAATCGGAAGCCTCCCGCTTCCGATTGAATGCAGGTTGCTCTAACGCGCCGACAATCGGCCGATGAAAAAACCAATCAGAAATGCAGCGGCAATGGACGCCATCGGCCGTTGTCCAATATCGGTTTCAATGGTTTCGGCCAGGTCTTGCAACGCCGCTTCGACATCTCGCACATGCTCTTGCGCGGGCGGGGAGGGCGCGCCATCCTGCGTGCCAGTATTCTGCTCGGCAAATGCCGAGTGGAGCTCTGAAGCTGCATCCGCGCTTTCGTCCCGTGCCAATTTCAACGCCTCGATGTCGGCGCGCAGCGCTGCAATCTCGGCAGCCAGTTGATTGTCTTCAGCCATTTCCCACAAACCCTGCTCGTTGCGTTGCTTTAGCGCAAATATCATGCCACAGGTCAACGGTTGTCGATGAGAGTTAGCGCAAACGATCACTTCGCCACGCGCCACTGGTTGGGCCAGCTGCGTCGCGGGACCGCGACAGATCAGCCAAATAATGCGCCCCAACGGGGGCAGGTTGGTTCCAGAGCACTCTGAAAAGCCATAGATCATTTCCGTCTTAGGCGGGTTCGCTTGGCCGGCCCAATTTTAGGCGTATGCGGCATCGACGCTTGAAGCTAGATCATCTCGCTTTAAATTGGAACCGCAACGCCGATTCCAATTGCGCCGGTTCCGATTTAAGGCGCAAAGATGATCGCTGTTAAAGTGGTGAGCAACTTTCTGCCTTTAATCGGGATCGTTCCGATTCCGATTAAAGGCAGGTTGCTCTAAAACAACGCCCCGTATGACATCGAGATCGTATCGGGGCGGATTTTGCGAAGGAAGCTCTGAACGCCGGCAGGCACCGTGCGACGCTATTCCGCCGAATTAAGAGAGCGTCCGCCTTCCGCATCCAGGACCTGCACCGTCCGGCGGTAAAGTCCCTCCGCGCGCTCATAGGTTCCACCGATACAAACCACGCCGAGCTTGCCGAACTCGGACAGGGCGCCGATCAGATGAAACGCTACGCCCTCGCCGGTCGCCGCGTGAAAATGCAAACCATTCATGACCGAAATATCGATCAGGTCGAATGGCGTCAAACCACTGTAGTTCACCGATTCGAGATTATCCGATGCATAATAGCATCTGGGTTGACCGGACCACGTCAAGAATTGTCCGGTTTCCGGATCATATCGGCCATCGGTCAGGAATTGGAGCATCAGGAACGGGTGGGTCGTGCCGCCTTTTCGCAGATTGATTTCGATCGCCAGGTGACGCCAAGCGTTGCCCTCATTCAACGAAATGAAGTCGACGCCGAACCGGCCCAGAATGCCTTTACTGGCAAGAACATCGGCAACCCTTAATCCACGGGCCTGCACGTCCAGACGGTAGGCTTGGTTTGCGGGAAATCGACAGCCGAGAAAGATTTGATTGTTAATACCACCAAGCACTTGATCGTGCGTCGAGATGGCATCGATCCGGCCGGTCGGATCAATGCGGAATTGGGCAGATGGTGAACGCTTTTCTTGCCCTGGCACGAATTCCTCGACGATCCCCCCCATGGCGGACAACTTGTTCTCATAAAGGTCCCACGTCATGCCACCGGCCTCGAAGGCGAGATTTGGCAGGCGCGCGCTGACCCACGGCAATAGCGCGGAGCCGCCGGGTGCATCCTTGAGATCGAATACGGCGTTGCCTTCCCCCGAGAAGCCTTCATTGATTTTGACCACCGCCTTGGCCAGCTGCGGCTTTTGGGTCTTGAGCTCCGCAATGGCACGGGCAACATCATCCTTGTCGCTCAAGTCTTCGAAACCCAGCGGCGAATCGATGCCGGCTTGCTTGAAGATCCGGCGTGATCCGCTTTTCGAGCCCCAGTACTGCAGCGACGGATCGCAGCCGTAGATCGGCAGCTCAAGCTTTAGCGCGAGCCGTCGCTCAAGCTCGGTTACCGTGAAGCAAGTCATGTGGGCCGATGCAACGTTGGGGATCGCCTGCTTGATGCGCGCGAGCAATCGAGGACGTGCGAGGATTTTTTGGGTGAGCGCGCTCGCGGAGGAATCATCGCAGGACAGCAGCGTCAACCGTTGCCGGGCGTGTTGGTGGGGCACACCAGGCAATAGGTGGAGGTAATAGTCGATGATCGAATCATGGATTGGTGTGCTGGTCAGATAGATGATGTTGGTGCGCGGCATGCGAAGCAGCAACAGCAGGCACAGCATCCGCTCTTCGTAATGGTGCACGCCGGCGATCTTGGCCATCACCTGCCGATCCAGGCTCAGGCTGGGCACGATCACCACGGTCCGCGGCTGGCTTGGATTCTGAAAGATCTCGGCAAAAGACTGCGCAAATCTCGCTTGCAGCGCGGCAAACTGCGCCCGTTCGCTGTCCGTTGCGGGCGAACCGAAACCCTCAATCATAAGCGATCGGCCTTGAACCAACACGTTGTCGTTCTTTCTCGCTGTGGTTTCCGTCCGAACTATCTGGCCACACCCGCCGGCTCTTGCAAGCTACGTCGAAACCGGCTGGCCGTCATTGCCGATCCTGTGCATCAAATATCCCAGACAGTCGAGCCTGACGGCAGCCGGGTCAACGCACAGCATGGCCGGTATCGCACGTCGCGCGAGGCGGATATTGCCTTGCTGGTAATCGATCAGCGGCGCCGTTTCGGCCAACGGGACGGCGGGCACGACGTCCAACCGTTTTGCGTCGCGACCGCCCAACCGGCCCAGGATTTCGCCGGGCTTGAGTTCGGAGAAGTTTAGATGATCCAGGTCTGACCGAAATTGGAAGTCGGCTTGGCTGCCGTCGAACGACATGCTGGCCTCCGATGGAACCTTGAGGATGGCGACGGTTTCCATCAGGTCGATATCCCCTTCCGGTATCGGGTGATCGGGTAGCGCGGCAATGGCCAACGCCGCGGCCAGGACTTCGGTAGCATGTTCGAGGGCTGCGGTATCGCCGGCGCGGCCGCATTCAACCGTTACCGACGGACATAGCCGCGCGAGCGCTGCCGATTGGACACCCTCGGGCTTTTGGAAGTAGACGACGGTCCGGCTGAACAGGCGGGCCAGCTGCAAATAGCGACTCTCGAGCCGCGTGGTGCAGGAATAGTGCGGGTTGTTTCCGGTGTTGTTATGGATATCGATGCTGGCAAATGGCGCTTGGCGGTGAACGAACTCGAACACATCCGTCATCAGTAGTGCTTCGGCTGAGGTATCATGGGGCGTGCCGGGCCACGTGCGGTTGTAATCCACCTGGCTGGGCAAGGTGCGAACGTTGGCTTGGGCTGCCGCGATGTTGCCCACGAACAGTAATAGCGAGCGAGGCAGTCGCTCGTCGCGAAAGCGTTGCATGATGCGTTGCACGGCCTGCCAGCCGGTTACCTCGTTGCCGTGCAGTAGCACGCTGACGAACAGCGGCTGAGCACGCTTGCCTTCGATTTGGAACAATGTCGGCCCCGACAGCTGTTGCCAAAGCTGTGAGGCGGGCAGCTCCAGCAGCGAGTCGGGGAACCCATCGACGATGGCGAGCCGCGGCCGCGCCTGTGCGCCGGAGTGACGTGCCTCGTTCATGTCTGGTCCGCACCTCTTGCCGCTTGCCGTTAGCGATCTCATCGTGCCCGCCCAAACCCATCAAGCTGATGGCGATCGTGTCCACGCGCTGTTACCGGCTCGAAGCGGTGTGCCGAGCGCGTGTGCAAGCCGATCGATCCCACTTGGCCGCCTCTGCCGTGGCATTGATCCCGGTCAAGCAGTGGGGTCAAAGGGGGGCTTGTTGTCTTCCCATTGGCATAGCACTTAATGTGATGTCTTGTACGAAAGGATCCCGACGGTGTTCGTGAGGAGGTTGCTGCCTGGCCGCAGATCCGGTCCGAACCGTTTGCCAACGGTCTCACATTTGCTCCGCACCCGCACCCGCACCGAACAGCGCCTCTGCCTTGGCCCTAATCTCCTCGTCAAGTGGGCTCGGGTCGAGATCGATTCCGTGAGCCAGCGCGTCGGTGATGATCTTAAGGCTGCTCACCCGCGCAAACCGCTTGCTGTTTGCGGGGACCACATACCAGGGCGCATAAGGAGTTGATGTCTTTTGCAGCATGTCTTCGATGGCGCGTTGATAATCACCCCAACGCTCGCGGTTTCTGAAATCCTCCGAGGACAACTTCCAGCGCTTGGTCGGCTTGCGCAGCCGCGCCTCCAGTCGTCGATATTGCTCGTCTTGGCTGATGTGGAGGAACAACTTGACGATGCGCACGCCATCGTCGACCAACTGGTTCTCGAACTGGTTGATCTCGTTGTAGGCGCGTCTCCACTCAGCCTCACGCGCCAACTCTTCGACCCGCTCCACCAGCACCCGCCCGTACCATGACCGATCGAACACGGAAATCCCGCCGCGTGGGGGCAGACGTTGCCAGAAGCGCGCCAGGTAATGGCGTTCCAATTCGCTCTGGCGCGGCGGACCAATGGGCCAGACCTTGAAGCCGCGCGGATCGAGCACGGCAGCCATGCGCCGGATCGTGCCGCCTTTGCCGGCGGCATCCCAGCCTTCAAACACGATCACCGCGGCATTGCCGGTCTTGAGATAGGCCTGCTGGATACGGCGCAAGCGCTTCTTGAACGATCTGAGCTCGGTCTCGTAGACCTCAGCATCAACCGAACGGCTCAAATCGACTGCGTCCAGTTTGAAGCCCATGTCTTTGGGCACGAGATGGGCGCGATCAGCCATTGTTGGTGCCACTCATGGTTACGTGCGTCAACGAGCGGGTTCACCTCCCTGGAAGCGTTCGAACCCCCGTCGGGAAGCCCAAGTTTGATCTTAACAAGTCCGATCTTAAAACATGGTTGGCAGGGCAGCCAACCTGAACGGGGCCAGGGCAGGCGGAGGCGCCGCGCCGGCTGCGTCAGGACGGTCCACCAAGCCTCACCCCGGCACCGCCAGATCGTCCAGCAAGGCCGGCAAGGCTTCGATGTTGCCAGGGGCCATCAGATGTACGCCATGTAATCCCGGGATCTGGCGCAGCTCACCGATGAACTCCGCACACAGCTTGCGCCCTTCCCGTCGCGGATCAGCCGCACGTTCGAGCCGCTCGATGATTGCCTCGGGAACTTGAACGCCGAACAGATTGTCGTTCATCCAACGCGCCGATTTGGCATGGGCCAGCGGGCCGGTGCCGAGCAGAACGTAAAGGCGATCAGTGAGCCCGTGATCGACCAAGGCGCCGATGTACCCCCTGACGATATCGATGTCGTAGCACAGCTGGGTTTGCACGAAGTGTGCGCCGGCATCGGCTTTACGCATCAAGTCTGATGGAACCCAACCCGCCGGCGGGGCGATGGGAACGTCGGCGACGCCATTGAAAAAAGTGGGGGGCGTCGCGATCGCGCGGCCGGAAGGCAATCGGCCCTCGCGGCTCATTTCGACCGACCAAGTCAACAGATCGATCGAATTGCAGTCGAACACGGGCTTGGCATCCGGCTGGTCGCCCCGAGAGGGATCGTCGCCCGTGAGGAAAAGCAGATCTGTGACGCCCAATGCGGATGCGCCGAGCAGATCGGCCTGGAGCGCGATCCGATTGCGGTCGCGACAGGTCATTTGCATGATCGGGTTGCAGCCGTGCTGGACCAACAGCGCTGACGCCGCCAGGCTGCTCATGTGGACCCGCGCGCCGGGGCCATCCGTCACGTTGAGACCCGCCAATCGGTTCATGAGGGGCGCGGCCAACGCCAGCAGCTCGTCCGGACCTCCAGCAACCGGTGGAACGATCTCGCCGGTGAACAAAAAGGCGCCTCGGTTGAATTGCTCAGCTAAGCCGTTTCCGGCGGTGCGTGGCGAAACTTGGATCATCCAGCGTCTCCGGGTGCCTATCAATGGGTCCGGCCGTTTGGGCTGATTGCCGAACTCGGCCGATCGCGGTCTATGGTCATCCTCAACCCCGCGAAGTCGGCAGCCGCACCGACGGGCGATCAAGACGATGCCACAAGACGATGCCAAGCGACCACGCCGGTATTGTCGCGCACGCGCGCTGCTCACGTCAGCGGGCTGGGCAGCGGGCGCGGCTGACCGTTACCGTCGATGGCCACGAACGTGAACAGGCCTTCCGTGACCTTGACCCTTTCGCCGATCCGACCGCGCAAGGCCCAAGCCTCGATATGGACCGCCACCGAGGTCCGGCCGGTCCGCTCGATGTCGGTATAGACGCATAACACATCTCCCACGTTGACGGGTCGGATGAAGCTCATCGCGTTGATCGCGACGGTCGCAACCCGGCCGTGTGCCCGTTGGCCAGCCGCGATGCCACCTGCGATGTCCATCTGCGATAACACCCAGCCGCCGAAGATGTCGCCGCTCGGATTGGCGTCGGCCGGCATCGTCAAGGTTCGCGTTGTCAGCTCCCCGCGCGGACCCAATGTCGTCTCTGCCATCAGTCTGCCTTTCCGTATCCGCGCGATCGCACACCTGATGTGTTGCCCGCTCATTTCCGCCTAAGGCGGATCAGCCGTGCCGGCCCGCTCCCGCACCGAGCCACCCAGAACATCATGCCTTGGGGTGGCCGGGAAGGGGAGCGGGATGGTTCGAGCTAACTGTGAAACGCTATAGCACAACGATCGCTCAAGCGGCACGCGGTGTCCATTTTCAGCTCGCTGATGAGGATGCTATGCTGACAGCCGGCGCACGCCAATCGATACCGCTGCGGTGCTGTCGCCGTCGGGCGCAGCGACGCAAGCGGCGCTTCACTTCATGCGGCGCATCCGTCACACTGTTGGTGCCATGGAGGTGAGCTATGAAAATCAAAGCCGCTGTCTTCCGCGACACCACCGTCGCACCGTCGATCGAACAGCTCGACATGACCGGGCCAGGAGAGGGTGAAGTTCTGGTCCGTATCGTCGCAACCGGCGTCTGCCATACCGATCTCAAGACCGCCGGCACCCACGGCCGCTCCCCACGACCCGTCGTTTTGGGACATGAGGGCGCCGGTGTGGTCGAGGCGATTGGTCCCGGCATCACGGATCTTGCTGAAGGCGACCACGTGGTGATGACGTTCACATGGTGTGGCGGGTGCCCGAGCTGCCTCAGTGCGCAACCCGCATATTGCTATACCGCCGACCATTTCGCCTGCACCCGTCCCGACGGCTCAACCTACCTGCAATCCAGCGAAGGCCCGGTTCACGGCGATTTTTTTAATCAGTCCTCATTTGCCACCTATGCGATCGGACGGCGTCGCGGCATCGTCAAGGTCCGGCAGGATGCGCCACTGGAGAAACTTGGACCGCTCGGGTGCGGCATTCAAACCGGAGCAGGCGCCATCCTCAATGATTTCAAACTGCGGCCGGGGCAGACGCTTGCCGTGTTTGGGGCTGGCTCATTGGGGTTATCCGCGGTCATGGCCGCGAAGCTCGCCGGAGCTGGCCGAATTATCGCAGTCGATCTGCATCCCAATCGGCTTCAAATGGCGGCCGAGCTTGGTGCCGATGAGGTTATTCGAGGCGACGACGGCTCGGCGCGCGAACGTATCAGCGGCATACTGCCCGACGGCGTCGATTTCGCGCTCGATACCACCACCGTCGCTTCCGTCATGCGCCAAGCGATCGATTGTCTCGCGCCGCGCGGCACCTTCGGTTTCGTCGCTCCGTGTGACGATGACCAAGGGCATTTGGCCATACCGCTGCGTCACATGATGAAGGCGCGCAAGCTGCAAGGCATCACTGAAGGCAACAGCAATCCGGATGTCTTTATCCCCTATCTGGTCGATAGCTACATGAGCGGACGCTTTCCGTTCGATCGCCTGATCACCTTCTACGCGTTTGACGATATCGGCCAAGCCTTCCACGACAGCCACCAGGGTCAGGCGATCAAGCCGGTCTTGCGCATGAGTTAAGCCCTCGCCGCATAACCGCCATGCGCCCACACGACCGATCCCGCTGCGATCGTGCCGGCGCTTGAGCGTGCATCCCGTGGCTCGCTTGCGGTAACCGGCAGATCATCGTGCCTTAAATTGGAACCGCAAAGCCGGTTGCAATTCAAGGCACAATGATGATCGCTTCTAAAGTGTGGAGCAACTTTCCGCTTTTGATCGGGATCGTTCCGAGTCCGATCAAAAGCAGGTAGCCATAGGCGTGTCGGATGGGGAGCGGACCGGCAAGACGCTCCCGCCTCAGACGGACATGATCTCGGCATTTGATGCAACGCACTGTCTTGTTGGCCAAATCTGCAATCAGCGCGGAATAAGATCGAGCAGGGCACGCGGGCGTCAGGGATGCGCCCCGCCCAAACATTGCCAGCCGGAGCACCGCCATGAGGAAACTGATTTCGATCGTGGTTTCGACGCTGAGTTGTTTCGCCCAGGATAGCTTGGCCCGCGAACCCGAGTTCGACAAGCGACGCGCGGCGATGGTGGAGAACATTCGGCTTTACGCCCGGTCGTATCGCAACATCCTCGGCCAGCAAGGGATATCGGCGGACATCTTGGATGCGATGCGGCAAACGCGCCGGCACCTGTTCCTTCCCAAACGCTATCGCGGGCTCGCCTATGCCGACCGCCCGGTCTCCATCGGTCGAGGCCAAACGATATCGCAACCTTTCATTGTGGCGTTGATGACCCATCTCGCTCGGTTGCAACCGTCCGACACGGTGCTGGAGGTGGGCACCGGGTCTGGCTATCAGGCCGCCATATTATCGCGGCTGGTGCAGCGGGTGTGTTCGGTTGAGATCATCAGCGCTTTGGGCGAGAAAGCCGAAAAACGCTTGGTCGAACTCGGTTATCGCAACGTGCGCGTCAAGATCGGTGACGGCTACGCGGGCTGGCCGCAATGCGCGCCGTTCGACGCGATCATCGTGACCGCGGCGCTCGATCACGTCCCCGCGCCATTGATCAAGCAACTCAAGGTCGGTGGGCGGTTGGTGATGCCGGTCGGGCCAGCAGGGGCCATTCAACAGCTGTCGGTGGTCAGCAAAACCGGTGCCAACGCCACCGATACAAAATTGATTGCTGCCGTCCGCTTCGTCCCCTTCACGCGCGATCGCTGAAGTGAAACGTGTGCGTTGTTTTGGGATGGTCGCTTCAAACTGGCAGAATCTGCGATTCGAAACATGGTGATCTTTATACGGAGAATAGGGCTAAAAAAATGGCCCTTGCGGCACAAGGGCAGTGTCGTTCAATCCACCACGTCGAATTCGCGTTCGACTCGCCAGCCCTCGAATTTGTTGGCGGCCAAGAACGCGTGCAACGCGTCGGAGTAAAAGAAGTAGGGCCGCCACTGATCGGTGCCTTTCCACAGATGATGGCCCGCGATCGCGGCGCGGCGCATGGCGCGGTCCCGGTCGTCGGGCCGGTCGAAACAATCGACATTGGGGTAGCTGGTGATCATATGGTAGGTCAGCTCCGGCTGGCCATCGATCGGTTTGCCGCTCTTGGAGCGCACCGTCATCGGGAAAAAGCCGTGCGCGCCGGGCTCCTCGGCCGCCAGAAACGCCCGGATCGCTTCGTTGACCAAAAACTTGTTCGTTCGCCAATTGATCACGGCGGAAATGCCGCGCGGTTTGGTGGGTTTGACGCGCACGATGCGCGGCCGGGCGCGCAAATCGGCCATCGTCGCCTCCCAAATCTTTCTTTGCACCGTATCGGGCTCACGGTTGCCATAATTGGCGCCAAGGGCTTGTGAGCTATCGTCGTCGATCGGCGGCTCGAACGCGAGTTCGGCATCCAGTCGGCGCCGTAAGTCATGACGAATCTCATAGGGCATGTCGTCGTGCTCCCAGCTGATGATGACGGCGCAACCGGCGGGCGCCGCGGCCGCGCACCCCTGGTTGGTTGTTAGCCGCAAAGGCCGGTGTCGTCGACACCCCCCACCATTACCTTCACCTCGCGCCGGCCGTCGACCAGCGTCAGCACGCGCAGCTCCTGATCGGGGAACACGGTGCGCTTCAAGTCCGCCACCATCGCATCGCCGCCGCATGCCTTGCGCCCTTTCGGCTTCCCATTGCGCACGGGCCATTGCGCACGGGTCATTGCGCACGGGTCATCGGTCTACCCCAATGAACGCGGCCGACTGCAAACGTGAGCGCGCACGCCGCCAGAAGTTGATATCTATGCGGCCTAATGGCTCGGAGCAAGTCTGCTTAGCCGGTGAGGGGCATTTGTCAGGGTGCTGCTAGATCATCTTTGCGCCTTAGATCGGAACCGCAACACCGATTCCAATTGCGCCGGTTCCGATTTAAGGCGCAAAGATGATCGCTCTTAAAGTGGTGAGCAACTTTCTGCCTTTAATCGGGATCGTTCCGATTCCGATCAAAGGCAGGTTGCTCTAGGTCATGTCCGCCTTAGGCGCAAGCGCCGTGTCGGCCCACTCCACTACCTGGCTATCCAATGTCGCTATGTTAGGCGGCCGGCAGAAGAGCTGGGTGCGCCCGGCTCACACTGAAACGCATCTTAGGAAGCGCGTCGCGAATCGGGGTGCCTGGACACCGCCGACGGCAGGTCGCGGCCGCCGGCGGTGACGTGGATGATTGATCGGCTGCGCTCACGGTGTCTTGTCGATCGGCCGTCGCGGCGCGTGACCGCCGTGGCTGGACGCGAATTGGGCCGGGGTGCGGCTTTTACGATTGCGCACGCCCTCGGCGTCCGCCGCCGCGAACGCTGGCAGCGGTGCGGTGCCCTTGATCGTCACCCGCTCCATGTAGCGCTTTTTCGGGAAGTAGTCGTGCACCGCATAATGTTGGGTCGAGCGGTTGTCCCAAAACACCAACGTGTTGTTGGTCCAGTGATGGCGATATTGATATTCGGGAACGCGCGCCAACTCGAACAGCTGGTTCAAGAGCGCCCGGCTTTCGTTTTCCTCCATCCCCTTGATCTGGATCGTGAATTGAGGGTTGACGAAAATCACCTTGCGGCCGGTGACGGGATGCTTGGTCACCACGGGATGCAACGCCGGCGGATAGTCAAGCTCGTAGGGCTGCATCTTTTTGATGCCCTCGCGGTCCTTGCTGAACAGCGCTTTGAACACCTTGAAATCGTGGTAGGCCTCGAGCCCGGAGATGAAATTCTGCATCCGGTCGCTCAGACCCTCATAGGCCGCGCTCATGCTGGCGAACATCGTGTCGCCGCCGACTTTCGGCACATCGAGCGCACGCAACATGGTAGCCATCGGCGGGGCTTCACGAAACGTTTCGTCGGAATGCCACACGTCCGTTGAAAATGGCGGGTTGGTCTCGTCGTTGCGAAAAACGATCAATTCAGGATTGTCGTGATCGGCCGGGGAGAAGGGGTGCACGCTGAGCGCGCCAAAGCGCCGACCGAACGCCATGAACTGTTGCGAGGTCATCTGCTGGTCGCGAAACACGAGCACCGCGTGATCCGCCAGTGCCTGCTCGATCGCCGCGACATCGGCCTCAGTCAGCTCCGCCGCAAGGCTAATGCCCTTGATCTCGGCACCGAGATAGCTGCCGACCTGCTCGATTTCGAACGACGAGACATGTGCTGCGCCGGTCTGTTCTGCCACTGCCATTGGCGCATTTTCCTTTTTCGCTGCTACGGATCTGGGCGAAACGAATGATCACGAGAGGTGAGGTTAGAACGGTCAGCTGGATGAGTAAATCACGTTTGTTGGAGTTCTGGGTTGCGCAAATGTGATTGCCAATCCCCCGGCGGCCGATGCCGGATCGGCCCGTGCGACCGGTGCACGGGCGCGCAGAGCCGACGGCCCAAGCTCAAAAAACGTTCGGCGACATGTTATCTGGCTGGCTACCCGGCTGGCTACCCGGCTGGCTACCCGGTTGGCGGCCCGCTCAGGTGGTTCGCGCCGGCGCCACGTCCGGCTATGCCGCGTGCTGCCGCCGCACGGCCGCGATCCGGAAACGATTGGCGACGAACGCCGCGTCTGTGAGCGAGGCATTGCCGGCCGGATTGGCACCCGTGACGTGGTAGTCGCTGAACGCGACGCTTTGGTTCACATAGATGCCGCCCGTCAGATTGCACGATAGGCTGACGCCCGCATCGGCAAACGCATCGGCGGCCTGGGCCAGTGTGGCCTCCTCGGTGGCATAGATGGCCGCGGTGATGGCGCCCTTGTTGCGCGCCAGGTCGGCAGCTTGAGCGATGGCCGCCTCGACGCTCTCAACCGTGACGATGAAACTTATCGGACCGAAACATTCCTGCGTGTGCGCGTTTGAGGCCGCAGCGTCAACCCGCAGGATCATCGGCGTCGCCGTGCGGGCATCGGCAAGGTTTTCGATCGGAGTCGAGGCCCGTACGACGTCACCGAGACCAGCAGCATCGGCGACGCGCTTGGTCGTCGCTGGATTGGCGATGGCGCCACAGATGGTGGCTGCGCGCGCCGGATCAGCCAGCAGTTGATCGACCGCGGCCTTGATGCCGTCAGCCACCTCGTCCACGCTCTTGTGGCCGTCGTTGCTCTCGATCCCGGCCGCCGGCACAAACACGTTCTGCGGTGCCGTGCACATCTGACCGCTATAAAGGGAAAGCGAAAACGCAATGTTGCTGCACATGCCGCGAAAGTTATCGGTCGACGCAATGACGATCGAGTTGACGCCCGCCTCCTCGGTGTAGACTTGGGTGCCTTCGCCGGCATTGTGGCGCACCCATTGGCCGAAAGCGTTGGAGCCGGTGAAATCGATGATCTTAATATCGGGATGCGTCACCAACTGCTTGGTGATCTCGGCACCGGGTTCATCGACCGCCAGCAGCAGGGCGTTGGGATCGAAGCCGGCTTCCCGCAAAACCTGGCGGCCGATCTCCACGGTGAGCGCCAGCGGCAGCACCGCATTGGGATGCGGCTTGATAATGACGGGGTTGCCGGTCGCCAGCGACGCAAAGATGCCGGGATAGCCGTTCCAGGTCGGAAACGTCGCGCAGCCGATGGTCAGTGCGATGCCGCGCGGCACCACCCGATATGCCTTGTCGAGGACCAGCGGCTGGTGTTTTCCCTGCGGCTTGGTCCAGGTTACCGTTGACGGCGTGCGCGTCATCTCGGCGTAGGCGTAAGCCACCGCTTCCAGCCCGCGATCCTGCGCATGCGCACCGCCAGCTTGAAACGCCATCACGAAAGACTGACCCGTGGTGTGCATCACGGCGTTGGCCATTTCGAAGCTGCGCTTATTGAGCCGACTTAAGATCTCTAGGCAAACACCCACCCTGTCTTCGATCGCCGCCTTGCGCCAGCCAACCGCTGCCGCATCGGCCGCAGCGATCAGATCGTCGACGCCGGCGCGGGGATACTTGATGGAAAGATCGAGACCGTAAGGCGAGCGCTCCGCGCCGATAAACGACCCGTCGGCGGGGTGGCCCGCCAATGCGAAGTTGCTGCCGAGCCGTGCTTTGAACGCCCGTTCGCCGTCGTCCTTGGCGGTCTCTCCGTACACCTTGCCACTGGGCGCCTCTGGATATGGCGACCAATAGTCCCGCGTTTGTGTCGCCTTCACCGCAGCCGTCAACACATCGCGATGCGCATCAAAAAAGCTCATGGGCACATCCTCGTTTGGCATGGGCTCAATCACGTCGGCTCAATCACGTCGGCTCATTCACGTTGCTGGCACCGGCTCGTTCGGCTGGCACTGAGATCATGTCCGCCAAAGGCGGATCATCCTTTGCCGGCCTGCTCTCCGCCCGGCCGCCCAAACATCGTGCATGGGTGCCCGGGTGGGGGAGCGGAATGGTTCCAGCTCACGCTGCAACGCCATTGCACGCTCACCCGAGCTGGGTCGGCGCGCCACGTTGCAAATTGACCGTCCTGTGTTTATTTGACCGGTCGGTCGGATTATGCAACTGTTTTTTGCGCGGAAGGTTCCAGCTCACACTGAAGCGCTCTACCGGTTATCCCACTGTCCCAGGCCAGCTGAAGCGGCTGCGGCTTGGGCATCGACGTAGCCGGCATCGGCATGGCGCAGCACCCCAAGTCCGGGATCGTTGTCCATCACACGGGAGAGACGCAAGGCTGCTGCCTCGGTGCCGTCGGCGATCGTGGTCACGCCGGCCGACTGTCCCCAGTTCCCCAAGGCATGGACGGCGACAAGATCAGCGCCCGACGCGCAGTTGACCAGCGCATTCAGGATCGGCCAATCGGAAATCGCGTCCGAGCCATCCAGCATTCTTTCGGTTTCCCGATGGGGCAGAGCTGCCGAACCAGAATCGAGATGATCGCGCGTGAAGGCGATCGGCATGTTGATCGCGCCCTGGGCGACGAGGTCATTGACGGCAAGCGCCAGCGCCTTGCGCTCACCAAGACCGAGCCAACCGATCCGCGCCGGCAGCCCGGTGAACCGCACATGGGTCTTTGCCGTGTTGATCCAGCTTGAGATCCGGTGATTTGAGGAGAACATCTCCAAGATCAGATCGTCGATGATGCGGATATGCTGAGGATCGCCGGATGGGGCAATCCAACGGAACGGGCCGACGCCCTCGCAGAACAGCGGTCGGATGAACATCTCGATGAACGATCCGATTTCGAAGGCGTCCGCAACGCCCGCGTTCTGCGCATGCTTACGCAAATTGTTGCCATACTCGAATGCCAGCGCCCCGCGTCGGGACAGCTCCAGTATGGCGCGCATATGCTGGGCCAAGGTCTCGTGCGCGCGCCGGCTCAGCGTCTGCGGGTCGCTGGCTTTCAGGCTTTTCACCTCTTCGACGCTCATCCCTTCCGGTACGTAGCCTTGCAGCGGTTCGCAAATCGTCTGATCTGTGACGATATCAGGTACAATGCCCCGTTCGATGAGCACGCGAAGGACCGTCGCAACGTTGCCGACCAATCCGACAGAAAGGCCGGCTTTTTCCGATCTGGCCTGGTCCAGCCAGCGCAACGCCTCCTCCAAATTATCGCTCATGCGTTGGCAATAGCCGGTATCGAGGCGCCGCCTGATCCGCTGCGGATCGACTTCCACGACCAGCGTCGCCGCTCCAGCGAGTTGGCCGGCAAGTGGCTGCGCGCCGCTCATGCCGCCACAGCCTCCCGAAACGATCAAACGTCCAGCCAATGTGCCGCCGAAATGTTGCCTGGCGGCAGCCATGAACGTTTCGTATGTACCCTGAAGGATGCCTTGACTGCCGATGTATTGCCACGCGGCGGCGGTCATGCCTGGCATGATGGTCAGGCCGGTGGCTTCCAGACGGCGATAATTGTCGTCATCGGCCCAGGCGCCGACCACGTTGCCGTTGGCCATCAGCACCAGCGGCGCGGTGCCTTGCGTGGGCAGGCGTGCGACCGGCTTGCCCGATTGCATGATCAGCGTTTGGCCGTGCTCCAACGCCTGTAATTCCGCGACGATGCGCTCGAAGCTCGACCAGTCGCGGGCTGCCTTGGCCCACGACATGTAGATCACCAGATCGGCCGGGTTTTCCGCGTTCTCCAAGTTGTTTTCGAGCATCCGCAGGATGGTCTCTTGCCGCCAGCCCTTGCATCTGAGTTCGGGGCCTCGCTTTGCGGTGATCATGGTCGCGCTCATTTGTCCTCGTCTCCCGTTTGCAATCCGGCAACGCGGAGAATCTGCCCAAGAAAGTCGGCGCCATCGGTCATTTGATCGGTGGTGCCGGAATGGATCAGCTGACCAGCCGAAAGCACGTAAACGCGATCGGCGTGGGCCAGCGCTTTCTGCGTGTTCTGCTCAACGAGCAGGCACCCGACGCCACGGCGTTTCAAGGCCTCGAGTGCATCGAAACACAGCTCCACCATGGCTGGCATCAGGCCGAGCGACAGCTCGTCAACCATCAGCAGTTCCGGCCGGGGCATCAAGGCGCGGCCGATCGCCAGCATTTGCTGCTCTCCGCCCGACAGAGTGCCGGCGATCTGCGCGTATCGCTCTTTGAGCCGCGGGAATAGGCTGAGGACCTCTTCCTCAGTTTCGCGCGCCTGCTGTCTTGACCTCACATAGCCGCCGACCAGCAAATTTTCGGCCACCGTCAGATCGGCGAAGATCCGCCGCCCCTCCGGTACCAGGCCGAGACCAGCCCGGGTGCGCTGGGCTGGACCCATCCGCGTAAGATCGGCACCGTCCCACGTGATGGCGCCACTGAACTGCGTCACGTGGCCGGCGATCGCCATCACGGTGGTGCTCTTTCCCGCGCCGTTGGGTCCCAGCAGCCCGACAATCTCACCTCTTGCCACGCTCATCGTCAGGTCGTGCACGACCTGGGCCGATCCGTAACCGCAGGCGAGATTGGTCAGCTGCAGCATTAGGCCCGCTCCACCATGCTGCCGAGGTAGGCGGCACGCACGTCGTTGCGCTGCATGACCTGTTGCGGATCGCCCTCGGCCAATAAGGCACCGTTGTCGAGCACGGCGAGCCGCTCCGAGATCCGCAACACCTCACCGAGATTGTGCTCGATCAGCAGGATTGTCAGTCCGCCCTGCCTGAGCTCGACGATCAAATCGGCGATACGTTGTGCCTCGCCTTGGTTCAGCCCGGCCAGCGGCTCATCGAGCATCAGAATGTTGGGCCCGACCGCGAGCGCGCGCGCGATCTGCAGTCTTTTCAGAAAACCGAGCGGCACTTGGCTGGCGAGCTGGTCGGCGGCTGCGGCAATGCCGACACGCTCAAGCAGCGCTACGGCACGCGCCTCCTCGTCCCGGGTCGGACGCCCGACGAGGGCCGACAGTGGATTGTGGAAGTAACGCGACGTCGCTGCGGCGACGACATTCTCTTTGATCGTCATGTTGCGAAACGGGCGGACGATCTGATGCGTCATCACCAATCCCATGCGCGCACGCCGATCCGCCGATCTGGCCGTCACCTCCTGCCCATTGAGGATCACACGCCCGGCGTCCGGCCTCAGGGCGCCGGTAACGAGCTTGATCAGCGTGGTCTTGCCAGCGCCGTTCGGTCCGATGAGCGCGAGCAACTCGTTGTCCATCAGGGTGAGGCTGACATCCTTGATCGCGTGGACGCCGCCGAATGACTTCCTGAGATGATGGATCTGGAGCGCCGTCATGGTCGGCCTCCACCCAGCAAGCGGCGCGTCAAGCCGGCGAGCCCGCCGGGGCTCAACAACATCACCGCGATCATCAGCCCGCCGTAGATCAGCAGTTTGTAGTCATTGACAAATCGGACGACCTCCGGCAGCAGCGTCAGCAACAAAGCGCCAGCGACCACGCCCCAGATGGAGCCGATGCCACCGATCACCACCATTGCCAGGATGGTGATGGAGACGATGAAGTCGAACGCATCCGGCACGATCAGCTGGGTAATGTGCGCGTAGATCACGCCCGCCAGCCCGGCGCCGGCCGTCCCCATCACGAAGGCCGCGAGCTTATAGCGTGCGGCGTCGACGCCAAGACTGACCGCTGCTTCCTCGTCCTGGGCAATCATGTCGAAGATTCTTCCCATCCGGCTTTGGCGAATCTGCACCAGCAGCACGGCGATCAGCAGCGCGATCGCGATCGCCAGAACCGCCATGCCCAAGTCTGGCAGCGGCTTGGGTATCCCGGAAATACCGATCTCCGCGCCGAGCCAATCCTGCTTGCGGACAAAGCCGACGAACAGGAAGCTCACGCCCATGGTGACGATGGCAAGGAAATCCTCGCGCACGCGCAGCGAGGCCAACCCCACGACAAAGCCGAGTACCGCCGCGGCCGCCATGCCGGCCAAGACCGCCAGCGCAAAAGGCCATCCGCTGACCGACAACAGCGCGGACGCGTAGGCGCCGGTGCCAAAAAAGGCCGCGTGGCCAAGGCTGATCTGGCCGCAAAACCCACTGATGATATTTAAGCTCAGCGCCAGCGCCACGTTGATCGCGGCGAATGTCGCAAGACTGATGAGATAGGCATCCATCGCCCTAGCGCGCCTTTGCGAAGAGGCCCTGAGGGCGGAACATCAACACGGCGATCAGCACCAGGAATGCGATCGCGTCTCGGTCGAGGATGTTGTCGAGATAGGCCTGGCCGAAGCTTTCCGCGATGCCGAGCGTGACCGCGGCTGCCAGCGTCCCGGAGACGTTGCCGAGGCCACCCAGCACGATGATCGCCAAGCCCTTGTAGCTGATGATGGCACCCATGCCGGGCTCAACCAGGTTGTTGAGGAGCGCGACCAGAACCCCGGCAATCGCCGCCAGACCGGAGGCGATGGCGAAGTTGAGCAGGCGGATGCCACCAGGATCGACGCCGAAGGTGCGCGCGATGGCCGGATCGGTGACGGTTGCCCGCCAGGCCACCCCGGTGCGTGTCTTTGCCGCGAACAGCCCAAAGCCGCCGATCAGCACGATCGCACAGGCCGCGATCGCGATTTGGACGGCGTTGAGATAGACCCCGCCAAAATCCCAGCCGCTCACGAACCACGGGTTATAATCAAATGAGATGCCGTAGGGTCCAAACACCAGCCTGAACCCGTCCTCCATGGCGATCAGCAGCCCGATCGAGGCGATTAACGCGACGTAGGGCGGCTGATCAAGCAGCGGCCGGTAAACCAGCAGGTAGACGATCGGTCCGGCGACCGCACCGACCGCAATTGCGACGGCCGTGGCCAGTTCGATCGGCAGGCCCGAATTCGCCGCCAGCACGCCGGCATAGGCGCCCAACGTGAACAGCGTGGCGTGGGCGATATGAAGTATGCGCAATAGCCCGTAGACCAAGGTCAGGCCGAGCGCCATCATCGCATACATTGCACCTTGAATGATCCCGACGACCAGCAGTTCAACGTGAAACATGACGGCGTTTCGGCCTATGTCGTCGTCTACTTGGACGGTGGTGCCAGCAGCTCCGGATCGTCAATGGTGGCATAATGTCGAAATGCACCATTGGTGACCTTTTGCGCGGAGACCTCATGGTAGATTTCGCCGAGCGCGTTGAAGCTCAGCTTGCCGGTTGAGACCTCCAGATCCTTGGTTGCGGCGAGCGCATTGCGGATGGCCGCGCGATCAGGAGAGCCGGCGCGACGGATCGCATCGGCGGCTACGAGAACCGCGGTGTGAGTCGAGGCGGCCACCATGTCGGCAGGGAAACCGGCCTTCTTTTCAAAGCCGTCAATGAACTTGCGCATAACCGGTTTTTTGGTGTCGCGGTCGAGCGAGGTTGTGATGATCACGCCTTCTGCCGCTTTTTTCGCGATACTGATGAAATGCTGGCTGTCGAAGCCCTCCATGCCAACGATCGGCACCTTGACGCCGGCCGCCCGCAACTGGCTCACCAGCGGGCCACCGGTGAAAAAGTAGCCGGTCGCATATATCGCGTCGGGATTGTCACGCCGCACGCCTGCGACGATCGATCCAAACTGGCGATCCTTGATGCTGTAGGAATACTCATTGACCACCTTGACGCCAAAATCGGCGGCCTTTTCTTTGAACCCGGCGACCAACGACTGCCCGAAGTCATTGTTGATCGTTATAATGACGACTTTTTTGGCTCCGAGGATCTTGCCCATCAGCTTGGCACCGGCGCGGCCTTGCACCTCGCCCACGAACGACGTGCGGAAAACGTGATCGCCCGCGCGTGTAATGTCGGGATGAACCGCATAAGCGGAGATGAATGGGACGCGCTTGGCCTGAAACACGCCGGCGGCGGCCCGCGTCGGACCGGAATAGCTGCCGGAGATCACCATCGCGACACCTTCGCCGACCAGCTTATTGGCGATCGGTACGGCCTGGTCGGCCTTGGCCTGGTCATCATAGGTCACCAGCTTCAGGGGGCGCCCGAGCACACCGCCGGCTGCGTTGATCTGCGACACCGCCAACTCCGCGCCGAGCGATGCGGACTTACCGTCACCTGCCGCAAATCCGGTCATCGGCGCATGAAAACCGATCCGGATCGGGTCTGCTGCAAATGCTGCGCCTACCGACAGTAGCGCAGTGGCAGCCGCGGCCGACACGAGGGATGCAGCACCGTTCAAGGCGCTTCTTCTGGAAATCAGCGTCATCGGTTTTCTCCTGTTTGCTATTGGTTGACACGTTGACCCCGGTGCACGACCACGCGACCGGACTTGACGACCGTGTCAACCATATTGGTTCCGAAGCGATTGATCACCCGGCGGTGGTCGCCCTCGTTCCAAATCAGTATGTCTGCACGCTTTCCCGGCTCAAGCGAGCCCCGATCTGCTGCAAGCCCCAACGACACGGCGGGGTTGAGCGTGCTCATGTTCCATACCTGCGCGTATGAGAGGCGATAAAGCCGCGCGGCAAGCTGCATCATCATTTGCATCGAGATGGACGGGCAGCTGCCGGGGTTGAAATCCGCCGATATCGCCGCGACCACGCCCGCGTCGATCGCGCGCCTGACGGCGTCAGGCATGTAGGGCTTGTCCGCCTCGCCGACGCCGTTAGCCAATAGCGGCGGCGTCATTTCCAGCATGTGCAGTGTGACGCCGGGAAAAAAGATGCCAACCGTTCCCGCCGCTGCCATGGCTGTGAGGCCAGCCATCGATGCTTGATCCAGGTGATCGGCGGAGGCGGCTTGGAGCTGGGCCGCGATCATAGCTCCGCCACCGTCGCCGGTCTGGTCGGCATGCACGCGAACCTGCATGCCCAACTCGCGCGCTCGCCGGCCGATCCTCACGCACTCTTGTGCGGTGAAGCAGGCGGGATCGCAAGCGACGTCGCAATAACGCGATAGCTTCGCCGCGTCGGGTAGCATGTCGATCACCAGTTCGACGTAGTCCGCGCGCCGGTCCGCGAAATCGTCCGGCACCACGTGCGCGCCCAGAAACGTGGCGATCACGTCGACCGCGTGATCGAGCTCAGCCGTCAGCCGAAGCAATCTGAGCTCGTGCGCTCTCGATAATCCGTATCCGGTCTTAGCCTCCAGCGTGGTGGTACCGTAAAGCAGCGCCTGGTCGAGATCGGCGTAGGCCTGGGCCCGCAACGCTTCGTCGCTGGCCGCCCGCGTCGCCCGGATCGTGGCATTGATGCCGCTTTCGAGGTTGGCACCACGAATCCGACCGCGGATCTTATCTTCATATTCGCCGCAACGGTCTCCAGCGTGCAGCAAGTGAGAATGGGCGTCGACAAACCCGGGGCTGACGAGCCCTCCTTTGGCATCGATGCACCGGCCGGCACGGAAGGCATCAGCGATCTCCGCGCTGTGCCCGACCGCCATGATACGGTCCCCACTGACCGCGATGGCGCCGTCCTTGAGCGTATCGAGCCGGTCGAGAGCCGCGCCGGTCAAGCCGCCTGGTGGGCCTGCGCAGGTCACCAGCTCTCCCGCGCCGATGATCAGCAATTCAACATCCTGCACTGGAGTTCCCACAATCACCAGCCGCGCAACGGTCCTGTCCGCTTGACTTAGATTTCCGCATATCGGAAATCTAACCCGTTCTATGGGAAACGAGTCAAGGAGTTTGTGGGGTGCAAACCGACACGCACCAGGCGCCAAGCTCAGGCCACGTTCGTTCCGCCCTGCGGGCGCTGGAATTGCTGGAGTGCTTCTCGCCGTCCAGGCAGGAATTGAGCCTGTCGGACTTCGCCCGCGAAACGAATTTGCCGGTCACCACCACGGCCAGGCTGCTTTCCACCCTGCAAACCACCGGTTATCTGCGCAAGACCGAGAGCGGGCGCTACGCGTGCGATACCCGACTGGTACGTTTATCGCTCGCGGCGCTGCACAGCCTCTCGATCTTCGATATCGCCGGGCCACATCTTGAAGCGCTGCGGGACGCCACCGGAGAGACCGCCAACTTGGCGATTCCGGGTCCCGATGGACGACCGGTCTATGCCAGGCAGGCGGAAAGCCCCCGCGCGGTTCGTCACAGGGTTTGGCTCGGCGAGTCGTTGCCCGCCGCTGGCACGGCGATGGGTGAAGCGATGTCGGGTGCGGTGAATGCTGACGGTTATGCGGTGCGTGAGGGCAGCCTTGAACCGGATGTGGCCGCCATCGCCGCGCCGCTTTACGATGCCAACGGGCGCATCGTCGGCGGTTTGAGCATCACGATGCCGCTCTACCGGGCCTCAAAGAGCAAGGTGAGGCGGTATGGCCGGTTGGTACGGGAGCATGCGGTGCAGGCATCGGAGGCGCTAGGTTGGTCGCGAACGACGGCGGGTGGTCTGCGCCGACGCGTGCGGTGCCTGCGATGACGGAGCGGCTGACACAGCCCATTAAAGCCGGCGCGCCGACCTTTCTTGGTGCGCCCGCTTGCCATGATATCGATCAGCTTGACGGCGGCTTCGCCGTCATCGGCGCGCCGTTCGGCATGCCTTACGACATCCGCAACGTCCATTACGGCGCTTCCGAAGCACCAGCCGCACTGCGCGCCAAATCCGCGCGCTATGGTGGCATGCTCGACCGTTATGACTTTGATGTGATGGGCGAGCCGTTTGCCGGACTGGCGCATCCGGTGCGGGATTTGGGCGACGTGCGCGCCGATCCGCTGGATCTGCCGGGCAACGCCGCGCGCGTCTCCCAGGTCGTCGCTGCAGTCCTCAACCGGCGCTGTAAGCCGATTGTTCTGGGCGGGGATGATTCGACCACGTGGATGGCCATTCGCGGCTTTCGCGATCAGTCTACGTTCACCATCGTACAGCTCGACGCCCATATCGATTTTCGAGACGAGGTCAACGGCATGCGCGAAGGCTACTCAAGCCCGATGCGTCGTGCCAGCGAGGCGCCGTGGGTTGATCGCATCATCCATGTCGGGACGCGGGGCTTGGGCAGTGCGCGCCGGGCCGATGTCGACGCCACCCGTGCGGCCGGAAATACGATCATCACGGCCCGCGAGGTCCGAGCGTCCGGCGCGGCGGCCGTTCTTGCTCAGATCGCGCCCGGCTCACGGGTCTACATTGCGTTCGACGTCGACGGCCTCGACCCATCCGTGGCTCCTGGCACCAGTGCACCACTGCCCGGCGGCCTCGATTTCATCGCAGCGCAAGACATCGTCAGCGCACTGGCCAACGACCACCAGATCGTTGGCATGAACGTGGCCGAGCACTACCCCTCGCTCGACGTCAACGGAATAACCAGTCTGGTGATCGCCCGCCTGGTGATGACGTGGCTCGGCATCGAGGCCCGCACCTGGATCGGTTAGCGGTGCACTGTTTGCTGTGATCGGAGATTGGGTGGGCGAGCAACTGCAATATTCTCATGCTGAGCCCACTCACGCCAATTAACTAACTGTTTCTGAAGAATAATTATCTCATGCGGTCGCGGTCTTTTCTTGTTCTCGTCACAATCGAAGATCACATCGTGAGAGGGGCGACCGGAACATCCCGGGGGAGGTGCTCGCACGCCGATTGTCGTCTGGGGCATCGGCGCGACCATGGAGCGCCATATGACACCAACGACGCCGTTGATGAGACATGAATCGCGGATCGGGAGTTTGTTCCTAACCGTAGTATGTTTGGTCTGGCTACTGATATTGCCGGCGGGTGCTGCCCTGTCGGCGGACCTAGGCCGCGGTAGTTTAAAAGATCCGCCGCCGCAAGCGGCCTATGGCACAGCACCGCCTACCATTTGGACCGGCCTTTATTGGGGCGTAAGCCTCGGATACGGTTGGGGAGAAAGCGAGCATTACTACGACCGGGGCAACAACCACGGCACCGAAACGCTCGATTTGGAGGGTGGGCTGGCGAGCCTGACCGCGGGCTACAACTACCAAGTCGCGCCCGGCTTCGTGCTCGGGTTGGAGGGCGATGTTGGCGTGATGGATCTGTCTGCCACCGACAAGATCATCTTCGATGGTCACATCTGGAAATCCGGATTTGGTGCGCTGTGGGGAACGGCTCGCGTGCGCGCAGGCGTCTTGCTCGGTGCGACGCTACTTTACGGAACCGGCGGCTGGGCCTTCATGGAGGTGAACGAGGTCGGTATCGGCGACGCCGCCGGGCAGACGGCGACCAATGAAAGTTTCCGATCTGGATGGGTCGTCGGCGGCGGCATCGAGCACGCCTTTGCGCCCGGGGTGTCGGCGAAAGTCGAGTACCTGCATATGGACTTCGGTCGCTACAACGGCTACAGCGAAAATCGGGAAAAATACTACTTCGACAACACGGTCGACCTGGTACGCGTTGGCTTGAACTTCCGATTTTGAGGCCGGGACGCCGCTAGCGATCTCGGCCCGATCGCTGGCGGCATTGATCTTTGTTCTGAGATTGGTTGCGGTTAAAGCGTTCCAGTGTTCGCTCCGACCATCCTAGATCATCGCGCCTTAAATCGGAACCGCAACGCCGGTTCCAATTGCGCCGGTTCCGATTTAAGGCGCAAAGATGATCGCTCTTAAAGTGGTGAGCAACTTTCTGCCTTTAATCGGGATCGTTCCGATTCCGATTAAAGGCAGGTTGCTCTAGTCCCCACGCGGTCACCCAATGGCTTGATGTTGTGGATGGCCAGTTGTGGACGCGGGTCGCCAAGCATTAGAATCGGAGCGCTAGTTGGGATCATACATCAACGACTTTAATTTCTTGTAGTCGACAAGATATCGAAGGCCGTCATTCTGCTTCCATTTCGAGGCGTAAATCGCCCTCAGATAGGCCTTTTTAGCAGCACCGGTCAGCTTAATCGACTTAATGCCCGCGTCCTTCAACTTTTGATCGTCTGCCGACAGTTTCTTGGCGACCAGTTCGTCGCTGTTTTTTTCGTATTCTTGGGACAGTTTATTCAAAAAGCCTTTTTGCTCCGGGTTCAACTTCGCATAGGCATTTTTGTTCATTACCACGAAAAAAGTCGCACCGTAAAAATTGGGTTCAATTTTGTATTTGAGAAAGCGCTGCCATCCGTACTTGGTGATGGACCCTCTGGGCCACGCCATGCCGTCCACCACGCCGCGCTGCAGACCTGTGTAAACATCGCCAGGCGCGATCGTCACCGGCGTGGCGTTCATGGCCTGCAACAATGCATTGTAGAGACCAGTCGACCGCATTTTTCGCCCCGTGAGATCGAGGCCAGTCTCATCGCTAATCTTTGGTTCGAACTTGGTATAGATGAAAAACGTCGAAGCCTTGAAGGCCGGCCAGGCAAGAATACGTGCGTTCAGCCCCTTCTCCCAGGCTTCCTGCAACATGTCCCAGGCCCCATTTCTGCGTAGTTCCTCCAATGACTTGTTATGCAGACCGACAAGCCGGGCCTCGTTCAAATCGCCGCCATAGTAAGGGGTCGGGCAAAAGATAATATCCAGAATGCCACGCTTGAGCGCCGCGCCCTGTTTGCGGAACGGCGTGATCTCGGGTCCGCCGATATACTTGACGTTAATTCCGACCTTGTTGGCTTTGAGCGGTTCATAGAAGGTTTTGAGAAAGACCTCGACGTGATCGTGGGTGCGCTGTTGACAGGTGGAGACCTTTAATGGTGCTTGGGCAGCGGCTGGCGTCGCCAGTGGCAGCGCGACTGCCGAAAGGGCCATCGCCGACGGTAGTAAATTGAGGCGCTTCATGTAAATGCTCCCTATCTCAAGATCTCCGCCAATTGCTGAGACCGCAGTGGCGCAGTTTTGGCCACCAGAACCCGATTGTGACATCGCAACCCCGTATGCCGTCAAGAATTGGCTGATCCGTCACACCGCCCGGCATGTTCGCCTGCCGGCCAGCCAGGTCAGCGCGCTCGCCATGTGGACAGTCTTCGAGCGATCAGATCTGGTTTGAGGACGGGGTCTGCACGGAGCCGGCCCGCACACGCCTGCTGTGCACAGAACCCAATTGCTTTAACTCTGGCAGCGGGCCGGTAGCCGGTCGCGCTTGCCAAGGTGGGGGCACGGTTGATAAGGCAGCCCGACCGGCGACCCGTCGTATGGACTGAGACCGAGATGGAAACGGGCCGAGCCCAGGGCTTCAAGCCGATCGAGGCATGCCACACCCCTCGGGCGCCGTCGGTCGGTCGTGGAGATTGATCATGGCGAGACTGCCAACGCTTTACGTGTCTCACGGTTCACCCAACCTTGCGCTCACGCCTGAGACGCCGGCCTACCGATTCTTTAGCCGGGTTGCCGCGCAGCTGCCGCGGGCCCGGGCGATCCTGGTAATCTCTGCGCATTACTGCACGCGGCGCCCAGCCTACGCGACGACCGAGCGGCCGCCCACAATCCACGATTTCAGCGGCTTCAACGAGCGCCTGTACGCGTTCAACTACGCTGCACCGGGCGCCCCCGACGTGGCGCGCGATGCCGCCCAGCTACTTGTGGCGGCGGGCTTCGAAGCCGATGAGGATGCCACGCGCGGCTATGACCATGGCGTTTGGGTGCCGCTTCACCTTATGTACCCAGATGAGGCCGTGCCGATCGCTCAGGTCTCCATGCAACCGCTTGAGGATGCCAGGCATCATTATCGGCTGGGACAGGCGCTTAAGCCGCTGCGCGGCGAGGGTGTGCTGATCATCGCATCTGGCTCGTTCACCCATAATCTGCGCGCAATCGAGAGGGGCGGCCTGTACCATCCGCCGTACCCTTGGGTGACGCGCTTCGTCGATTGGATGTACGACCGGCTCATCGCCGGCGATCGCGCGCAACTGCTCGACGCGATGAACGTGGCGCCAAACGCCGCCGACAACCACCCTTATGACGACCACCTGCTGCCGCTGTTCGTGGCGATGGGCGCTACGGACGAGGACGAACCGATAGTCAGACTGCATACCAGTTATGAATATGGCGTGCTATCGATGGACACCTACCAATTCGGCCGCAGTCGGGCTTGAACAGTGCGAGACGACAGGCTAATCGACGAACATCGCAAAGCTGGAGAGGATAACATGATCGATCTGTACATGTGGGGAACGCCGAACGGCAAAAAGATCTCGATCATGCTTGAGGAGATCGCTCTGCCTTATCAGCTCCACACCATCAACATCACGAAGGATGAGCAGTTCGATCCTGAGTTTTTGAAGATCAGCCCGAACAACAAGATTCCAGCCATCGTCGATCGGGACACGGGTATGTCACTGTTTGAGTCCGGTGCCATCCTGATCTATCTGGCGCAAAAGACGGGCAAGCTGCTGCCGGCCAGCGGCGAGCCGCACTGGCGCACTATGGAATGGCTGATGTGGCAGATGGGCGGGTTTGGCCCGATGCTAGGCCAGGCCCATCATTTCATGCGTGCCAAAAAAGGCGAGGCGCCTTATGCCGAGGAGCGCTACGCTAACGAAACCAAGCGGCTTTATGGCGTACTCGACAAGCGCCTCGGCGAGGTAAACTACGTTGCCGGCGATGACTACACCATCGCCGATATCGCGATCTGGCCCTGGGCCGCACGTTTTGAATGGCATTTGCCCACAATCGGCGAGTACAAAAACGTTGTGCGTTGGTATCGGGCGATTGCCGAGCGTCCGGCAGTGCAGCGTGGCTTCGACGTGCCCGTGAAGACGGACGGCATCCCGATGCCATAGCCAGACCGCCCGATGGCCAGACCGCCAGATGGCCGGACCGCCAGATGGCCAGACCGCCAGATGGCCGGACCGCCAGATGGCCGGACCGCCGGATATCTAGACCTCTGCTAGCAACGATTTGGTCGCCCACCTCTGAGCTCTGCCCCACCTTCTACGGGCGCCCGAGGTCGGGCTGAACGTTGACAAGATCAGGTCCGCCTTAGGCGGATTAGAGCAACCTGCCTTTAATCGGGATCGTTCCGAGTCCGATTAAAGGCAGGTTGCGCTCGCATCAAACATGAGGGCGCCGGCAACGGGCGCGGTTTGACGGGCGGCTGCGCCGGCTCGTGCGTTGGCCATGCCTAACTTCATCGCCAGCGATCATCCCCTATAATCCTTTCGTGGATGATCTGGTTCGAGGTCAATTTCCCAGCGTTTTGGGACTTCATTGCTGCCAGCGGTCATTCGGCAGCAAGGTCGTGACCGACCACCGCTGGCCCGCGGTCTGGCACGCCTCGGCATCGGAGCGGTCCGGCACCTGAGCCGTCTCGCCGACCTCGGTTCACAGCATATGCGTGAGCCAGTCGACCATGCCGGTGCGATACGCGAACGCGTGGTTGTGGCAACAATGAACGCCGTCTTCGTCGATCCACAAGCTGCCGTTGGCCGACAGCGCGGCAGCGATTCGCTCGGCTTGATGCGCCCTGAAAATCGCATCGCGGCGGCCATGTACGATCAGCACCGGTGATTTCACCCGCTCGATGCATCCATCGAGCGAGGCGCGGCCCATCTGAGCCAATGCCTGCTCCTCATCGTCGGCACCGGTGGCCCAGATGAAACCGGCGCGGATCAACGGTGGCATGGTTGGCCAATCGCTGAGATCCCAAGCACCGCCGAACACCACCGTGGCCTTGATGCGCGGCTCCGCGGCGGCCGCCTTGACCACGTACATGCCGCCGAGGCTGCGGCCCAATGTGCCGATCCGGCTTGCATCGATCTCCGGCCGTGCGGCCATCGCCTGAAATGCTGCCAGGATACAATCTTCATAACCATCGCCAAGCAGCAAGCGCGGATGCACCTCCCCCTGGCCCGGTCCGTCGAAGGCGAAAGCGGCCAGACCGCGGCGAACACACATGTCCATGATCGTGGCGAAGTCTTCCTTGGTGGAATCGAGACCCGGCACCAGCAGAACACAGGCCAACGGCCGGGCGGCATCGGCCGGCAAGCGCAGATAGCCGGGCAGCGTCGTATCGCCAAAGGCAAACTCGAGCCGTTCTGCCGGCGGTGACATCAGCGGAGCAGCATCGCGAAATGCTGCTATTTTTCGGGCCTGAAGATCGGATTTGACGCCGGGGAGATGGAACGCGACGACCTGGCCGAAATGATAGCAGATCGCGGCTCGGGTCAGGGCTTCGGAGGCGGTCAGCGAGTGGCCATCCGCCTTACGGCTGTCGGCCATCGCGACATAGCCGTCGCCAAGTCCGGCCCAGGCCTTTGGCCACTCATCCCAGGTCGATGCAATCTGGCAGACAGCCAGCGCATCGTTGGGGTCGCCACCATCTGCGACCAAGCGCGGAATCCAGTAGCGCGCCACCTCATCATCGTCGAGCTTTCGGGCTTGTTCGCTCGTCATTCCGTTTTACTCCCAACCCATTTGCACGAGCATCGGACGGCGCCGACCTGCCACGCCTCATGCCTATGCTCTTGGCAGGAAAGCATTCGAAATCGGTGGTTTGGTGCTCGAATGCTCATTTAGCGGCGATCATTTGAGACGAGCCTAGGCCTGGTACTTTTCGGCTGCCCAAGGCGCTCCGTGCCGCGCGAGTTGGCGCGTGCAAGCGGCGTCGCCGGTCCGCTACTGGCGGACATCGCATTTTACATGGTGGGTTGGGCATATGCCCCACCCAGCGCATTCAGCCCGTAAGCCGATCCGGCAATGTCGAAATTAAATGAGAAATGCTGATTGATGGCGAGCACGTCGCGCAGATGCCGCTGCAGGGGATCGCGCGAATAAAGTCCATTTGCACCGTAGCAAGACCACAGCGTCTCGACGGCTTCTCGCGATTGATTGACGGCGAATGCGACCTGCGCCCGATACCTGAGCTTGGTATCGAGGTCTGGTGCGTCACCGGCGGCTGCGATGGCTTGAAGATGGATGGCCGAGTCGCGAAGTAGCCCCCGCGCTGAATCGATCAGGCAACGCGCCCGACCGAACTTGATTTGCACGGCCTGGAAGTCGACGATCCTGGCGCCGGTGTAGGTTCCGGCCCGGTTTGCCATCGCCGTTTGGAACAGTTCATAGGCGCCTTCCGCCGCCCCCAATGCCGCCGGCGCTAGTGGATGAGCGGAGGCGGCCACGATCGGTATGCCGTAAAGCGGCGCCCGGTTCAGCTGTCCGCCGGGATGGCGATGACCGCCGCGACACATGACCAACGGCAAAGCACGCCGCTCTGGCACAAACAGCTCGCGGACCTCAACATCGTTGCTGCCGGTTGCCGACATGCCCATCGCGTGCCAGGTGTCAATGATCTCATAGTCGGTCTTCGCAACCAGACATAGTCGCCAGTCGACCGGCATCCTGGTGCTGTCGTCGAAGACCGAGACCGCAAGCAAATTCCAGTCACAGTTGTCGACGCCCGACGAAAACGGCCAGCGTCCGTTAACGACGAAACCCCCGTCGACCTTGCGCCCCCGACCGGCGGCCAGGGCGATCGAAGAGGCGATCAAGGCGTCGGGGTTCTGGTCCCAGACTTCGTGTTGTGTTTGCGGGTCGAAATATCCCAAAATCCAATGATGGCAGGCGAGGTTTCCGACATTCCATGCGGTTGACGGACAGCCGCGTCCGATTTCGGCAGCCACATCGATGATCGTGACGAAATCGCACTCCATGCCACCAAAGGCTTTTGGCTGCTGTAGCCGGAACAGCCCTGTTTCATGCAGCAACTGCTCGATATCTCGGGTTAGCCCCCGCGCCTCCTCCGACGCCGCGGCCCGCTCGCGCAGGATCGGTACGATGTCTCGTGCTCGAGCCAATGCCGCGTCGGCCGTAACCGACGAAAAGTCGCGCCTGGTGGCTTGTCGCAGCGTGCCCTTACCCTGATGGGGTGCAGTGTTGCGGTTGACCGAAGTACTATCAGCTTGCTGTAATGCCATGCTGCAAAACATCCCAGGTTAACTCGGACCAGCGGGCGGTGCCGAATGCTGGTCATCGTTTCCAATCGGGGCCTCGCTTCTGGGTTGAGAAAACAGTCAGACACTTGCTGGTCTTCCCGCGGAGCCGGCGCGCAGCCAACCGCCGGATTGGCAACACTAGCTTGCGCCCCGCTTTCAAGTCTATTCTTTTGTCCTGTCGTGCAGCGCCCTTGACCCGTCCGTACCGGTTATTTCTGTGACCGGGTGGCGGTGCTCAAGTCGACCCGTCCATGCGACGGCGAAGGCCGCCGGGCAGGGACGCGGCCAAAGCGATCACGGTTGCCGGGTTGGTGATCGCCCCGATCCGCCTTGGCAACGCCACGACAGCATCGAGCGGCGGTGTGGGGGATCGGTCAAGGCGGGTTTGACGATCACGGCGGCCGTTTCGGATCGGTAGTAATTCAGCGTGCAACCTGTTAAGGACTGCTGATGCTGGGTCGATCTGGGGCAGCCATCGATCGCAGCCGGTGCGGCAACGGGGGGGCAAGAACGCCGATGATCTCGCCCACAAAACGTCTACTGATGGCTATGACAATCGCCACCGCGATTTCGATCGGTGCCGAGCCGACCAGCGCACAAAAGTTCCTCCGGTACGGACGGCTGATCTGTCCTGGCAACGTCGCAGTTGAGACCGCCGATGCGCGTCAAAAGCCCATCCGCACCTACCAAAACGTGTTCGCGCGCGTCGCGAACCACCAGATCAATTGGTTCTGTGATGGCCAGGCGAAGCCCGCTTACGAGTGTCCAGCAAATACCAACGTTGTTCAAATCGACCGGCGCCATCCTGGTCCCGTCTTTACGATCACTTGCTTCCAAAGGTAGCGGGTCGTAGCGACCGTTGCGTGTCGTTTTACGACCAGTAACATCTTACGACTGGTTATATCTTGTCTGGGGTTAATCAGAAATGTCCAGCTTGAGTGATCACACTCTTGCGTCCGAACAGACGAGTTTCAGCTGGTTTGCAGTTCTGCTCCCTGCCTTACTGTCAAACGGGTTTCTCGTTCTTTTTCTGTACGGGCCGTTCCTGCACGATCAATCCGCCGAAATCGCACGGGCGATACAGCTTGCCGAGATCGACCTCAACGGCTACATCGCCGGTCGGGCCTCCGAACTCGGGGCCTTCACCGACCTCCTGCCGAAATTCGGCCTCTTCGCCCTGCTGTTGATCGCTTGGCTGCTGGTCTCGGGCGCGTGGGTGCTTCAGATGGCGCCAAAGGCGACACCGACGGCGATCCGCTTCGTCATCGCGATGATCGTGCCGCTGGTGCTGCCGCTTATCTTTCTGATCAAATACTGGACGTCATGGCACCCCGCGCTGGCAGGGATCGCGACCGCGGGCTTTCCCAGTTTCACGCTGGCGGTCATCGCGATGTCGTTGTTGGTTTTGACGGCCTTGGGTCTGCGCCATCGGGCAACGCGTGGCCTACGCAGCGGCGGCAAAGGTGCCTTCCATATCCTGTTCTTCGTCAGCGTCGCCTTATATGCGGCCATAGCGCTGGCTTTCCTCTACGGCGGTGCCCACCTCGCGCTAGCGATGGGTACGGTCAACATCGTGATGATGTTCCTCCTGCTGCTGTTTTTGATCCTGTGCGGGGTGACCCTGTTTTGTTACGAGCGGACAGGCGCCTGGGCGATCGTGCTGTTCATCGCTTACCTTGCGGTTCTCGGAGCATTCAAGCAGTTTCGCGAAGTGCCGCAAAATGGGTTGTCGGATGCGACGGCGGGCACAGCCCAAAACGTCGGCGGACAACGCCCGCAGGCTGTCGCGGCAGGGGCCGGCCAGTTCGAGCGCTGGCTGGGCGCGCGGCAGTCCGCATCTGAGAAGCCATTTCCGGTATTTATCGTTGCTGCTTCAGGTGGCGGATTGCGCGCTGCCATGCGGACGGCCTATTTCCTCGAGCATTTGCGCCTTCACTGTCCGGCTGCCACACGGCATATTCTGGCCATCAGCGCAGTGTCCGGCGGCGCCTTTGGGGCGCTCATCCACGCAGCCCATATGAAGTTCCTACAAGAACAGGGCGCGCTACTCCCCTCCAGCCAGCCCGCCCCGCACTGCCGGCTCGGTCTCGAAGAGAGGCTGATGGTTGAAGAAAAAGAGCAGCAGAAACGAGAACAAAAAGCAGATTCCCCACTGCTCGATACCTTCTTCCAGACCGAGATCATTCCGTCGATTGTCGGTGCGGGCCTGTTTTCAGACCTGTTTCAACGCATGGTACCGCCGCGCTTGCTGCCGGCAATCGACCGTTCGAAAGCGTTCAAGGAGGCTTTCGCGGACAGCTGGAGGAATGCTGTCGATACGGTTCGCAAGCAAGCGGAGCCTGTCAATCGGGGCGGTGATGCCGGGATGTGCAGTGCCCGGGACTTCCTGGATTGTGCGAGCGATCGCTACTGGTCGTCTGATGCAGCGCTGCCCCTACTTGTGTTCAACGCGACATCGGCGACGAACGGCCGCCCCATCATCCTTTCGAACATCGACGCCGATCTGCTTGAAGGCCTGAATTTCGTCGAACCGCCACTCCTTCCCAAGCTCGGCGAAAGCGTCCTCGCCGATGCGCAGTCTAGCGGCGCGAACTTCAGATTCAGTCTGATATCGGGCGCCAGCGCCAGCGCCGGTTTCCCGATCGCACTTCCGGCCACCGTCTTTGAGGACGTGGGCGGCCGGCGGCATATGCTCGTCGACGGAGGCTATTTCGACAATTCCGGTTTGGCGACCGCGCTGACGATCAGGCAAAACATCGCGGCCAGGCTGTCGCAGCAAACGGCCGGCGCGGTCAGAATCGTACTGATCTATCTCCACGCGACCCAGCTTGAAAAGCAGCTTTGCGAGAACATCCGTGCCATCGGTAGCGCCTCTGCCCCCATCGGTCGCGACCCTGACTTGGCACACGCCGGCGCACTGTTCCATGCCAGGGACTCGCGCAGCGAATACACGCTCAAACTTATTAAAGAGCTCGAGGCGAGTGGAACGGAGTTACTGCAATTCAATTGGGAAATCCATGAGCCGCCGCTCGTGGAGGAAGGCGAGCTTCGCAACGATTGTGCGCCCTACGCACCGCTGGCGTTCTATTTTTCTCCGACCACGTTCAAGTCGTATCGAGAGAAGATTCACGACCAGATGTTGCTGTCGCAGAACAATCGGCATTTTTTCCAGGTTCTGGAAAACATCATGACATCAATCAGCCGCTGACGAAGGACAATCCGTCTCCCGATCAAACGCATGCGCGCCGTCGGGCCCGCTCGGACCCAGGTCATTCCGCCTCGGGCGGATCAGCCTTGCCGGTCCGCACCGCCAACCGGCCACCCAACACGTCGTATCATTGGGTGGAACAGCTGGGGGAGCGGGATGGTTTCAAGTAACACTGAAGCGTTCCATGGCCCGCTGCTGCTTGCGGCGATGGTCAAGGAATGCGTTCGATTGAGGCGCCCAGCGAAGGCGCGTGGTCCAATTCGGTCGCTGGCGGTATTCGAACAGTTCCCGCAAGACCGCGTCGAGCGCCGAATGTGTCGAAAACTCAAAATAGACCGTTGGTGGTGGCAGATCGGTGCTTTAAGACCCGGCTTTGCGGGCACAGCCTTGCACGATGCCTGGTCCAAATCCTGATCGGTCGGGGTTCATGCATCGACGATTGGCCGTCGGCCTGTGGCGTGACATACCTGGGAGTTGGTACGGTGCAGCTATTCGGTTTGGCAGTGGCCTTCCTGATCGTGACGCGCTTTCTTTCGGTTCCCGCGTTGGCGGATACCTTGGCCGATTGCAGGCAAAGCCGCGATCAGCGTCTGCGGCTGGCGGCGTGCACAATCATTATCTCTGACAAGGGTTCGACACCTGCCGACAAGGCGGTTGCGTACCGGCTGCGTGGCCGAGCGCGTGCGCAGGCGGGGGCGCTCAATCAGGCACTCACCGATATCAGTGCCGCGCTAACACTCAACCCAGCCGATGACCTATCCCTCGTCACACGTGCGCTGGTCCGGGTCCAAACGCAGGATTTGGACGGAGCAATCGCGGACTACACGGCGGCCATCGCCGTGCAGCCCCGCTCAACGATGGCCTATAACGGGCGCGGGCATGCCCATCTGGTTAAGGGCGACACCCAGCGCGCGCTCGCTGATTTTAGCGCTGCAATCGACATCAGCCCCAAGAGCGCAAGGGCCTACAACAATCGCGGCCTCGCCCATCGCAAGACGGGCAAACTAACCAAGGCGATCGAGGACTATACGCGAGCGATCGCCATCAACCCGATCTACGCGTTGGCCTATGCCAACCGCGGTTACGCATTGGAGGCCCGCGGCCGCAAGACGGCAGCGGTAGCCGATTTCCGCCGGGCGCTGCTGCTCGACCCATCCCTGAGTGGCGCGCGGGACGGTCTTTCACGGCTCAATGCCTTGGGACCGTTGGCAGCGCAAAGCGAGCGTCTGATTGATGCGGGCCGCAAACTCGCGCAGGCCAGCTGCGGCAGCTGCCATGGTCTTGACCAGGCGACGGCCAGTCCCAATCCGCGTGCGCCGACCTTTCGAGGCCTTCATGCCCGACATCCAGCGATGGCGCTGCGCGAACCGCTGACGCGGGCGATCTTTGCGCCGCACGATGTGATGCCGAAGTTTGCGCTGTCGAACGAAAAGATCGACAGCATCGTCGCCTACATCAACAGCCTGTCGGCGGGTCGCTAAAGCGCTTCTGCGTGTGCTAGATCATCGCGCCTTAAATCGGAACCGCAAAGCCGGTTCCGATTTAAGGCAGGTTGCTCTGGATCCATCCTGCACCCCCGCGGTCAGCCAGCGGTACGCTTGTGTGAGTGGCCGGGTCAGGGCTGTTGCGCGCTTGCGTTCGGGCTTGCGCTCGGATGCCCGGTTGGACCAAGCGCCGAACGGGAACTTCTCCCGATTGACGGGTCGCATCAGCATGATCCGCCTCGCCGCGATGAACGACCCCCTCGACTGCCTGCGCAGCCGCCGTCAGTGCAACGTCTAACCCGGCTCTTGCGCGAGCCGCTGGAAAATGCTGCGATTCGGCATGCAGGATTGCTGCCTGAGTGGTCGCCGTCCCCGATGGGTTCAACGAACTGGGGTGACAAGCCAATGCAGCAAAGCGAAGCTGACAAGGATCGGCCGCTCGTCGAAGACATACGGTTGCTGGGCCAAATCCTTGGGGACACGATACGCGAGGCTTCGGGGACAGACGCGTTTGAGGTCGTCGAAGCAGTGCGTCAGCTTTCGGTGGCGTATCAACGGGAGGCCGACCCTGAGGTGGGCGCCAACCTGGCTCGGTTGCTCAGCCGATTAAGCTCGAGTGAGACGGTGACCGTCATCCGCGCTTTTAGCTATTTTTCCCACCTGGCCAACATCGCCGAGGATCGCCACCACATCCGCCGCCGGCTCATTCACGAGGCGTTGAACGAGACCCAAACGGGCAGCCTCGATCATTGTTTTGAGCTGCTTCGCAAGGCTCATGTTCACAAATCAGACGTGATATCAGCACTAGAACGCGGCTATGTGAGCGCGGTTCTCACAGCCCACCCGACAGAAGTCCAAAGGCGAAGTATTTTAGATGCCGAGCACGCGATCGCGCAGCTGCTAGAACTGCGCGATGGCTTGCACTCGACTAGGGAACTGTTGGAAAATGAGGCCAGGCTCAGGGCCCGAGTCGCACAACTGTGGCACACGAGATTGTTGCGCACCGAGAGGCTGACGGTCTACGACGAGATTGAAAATGTACTGAGTTTTTATAGATCGACATTCCTCAAGGAACTCCCCAAACTTTACGCCCATTTCGAGGAAAAATTGGGATGCGAGGTGCCACCGTTCTTTCGGATCGGAAATTGGATCGGAGGCGATCGCGACGGCAACCCCAACGTTGACGCCAACACGTTAGACGTATCGATCAAGCGCCATGCCGAAACGGCTATCAAGCACTATATCGTTGAAGTTGACAGCCTCGCAGCGGAGCTCTCGCTTTCGCAAACATTAATTCCGTGTTCGAGCGCTCTGCTTGATCTCGCGGCGACGGGCTCGGGCGATCAACACCGTTCTGATGAGCCCTATCGTCTCGCGGCGCGCGGCATTCGCGACCGCCTCAGTGCGACGCTGCATCATCTGGTTGGCGATGCGTCGCTTGAGTTGGATCTAACGCGCAAGTTGCCTGCAAACGCGACACCCTACGATAACGCTCACGAACTATTGCAGGATCTCTCCACGGTGCGCGATTCGTTGGTGGCCAACCATGGCGCCTCCATGGCTCGCTTTCGTATAGACCCGCTTATTCGCGCCGTTCAAGTCTTTGGGTTCCACCTGGCAACCACCGATTTGAGGCAGGACTCGGACCGGCACGCGAAGTCAGTCGCGGAGCTGCTGCGCGTAGCGCGGATCGAAGCTGAATACGATGCGCTCGGCGAGATGCAAAAGCGCGAATTGCTGTTGGAGGTTTTGAACGATCCCCGACCTTTGCGACTACGCCAAGAAGCCTATGGCGAAAGCACAACTAGCGAGCTTGCGATCCTGGAGACGGCACGTGCTCTGCGTATCGCCTTCGGCCCGGAGGTCATACGTCATTACGTCATTTCCCACACCGAGGAGGTCAGCGACCTGTTGGAGGTGCTGGTCCTCCAGAAAGAATGCGGCTTGCTTCACGGCACGCTGTCATCCTTGGACGCATCTTGGGCCCGCGTCGATTTGATTGTGGTTCCGCTATTTGAAACCATAGAGGATCTGCGATCGGCCGAACGCATCATTGATGCGTTTTATGAGCTGCCGGGCATTGAAACGCTGATGCGAAATTCCGGTGGCGTTCAGGAGATCATGCTTGGTTATTCAGACAGCAACAAGGATGGGGGTTATTTCACGTCGAATTGGGAGCTTTACAAATGCTCAACGGCGTTGGTGCGTTTGTTTTCCGATAAACCAGGGCTGCAGTTGCGATTGTTCCACGGACGCGGCGGCTCCGTTGGGCGCGGCGGCGGTCCCAGTTATCAAGCCATCCTGGCCCAGCCGCCCGGGACCGTCCGGGGACAGATACGATTGACAGAGCAAGGTGAGGTGATCAGCGCCAAATATGCAAATCCCGACATTGGGCGGCGTAATCTGGAAACATTGATGGCGGCCACACTGGAGTCCACGCTGTTGACGGCTAACACGGCACCTTCCACCGACTTTCTGGCGGCCGCGGCAACACTGTCATCGCTCAGCATGAAGGCCTATCGAAACCTCATTTACGAGACCGACGGCTTTACGGACTATTTTTTCGCCACCACGCCGATCGCGGAGATTATGGAGCTGAATATTGGTTCCAGGCCTGCCGCGCGCAAACCGAGCCGGCGCATCGAGGACTTGAGAGCGATTCCGTGGAGCTTTTCGTGGGGTCAGTGTCGTATTGCCTTGCCTGGATGGTTCGGTTTCGGCTCGGCCGTGACCGTGTTTTTGGCTGAGGAGCGGGTTTCCCGGCTGAAGCTGCTGCAACGCATGAACCAGGAGTGGTCGTTCTTTCGGACGATACTGTCGAACCTTGATATGGTTTTGGCAAAAGCTGATCTCGGCGTTGCCCGCCGGTATTCCGAGCTGATGCCCAACTCTCTTCTTGCAAAGACCATATTCGAGACGATCGAGCGGGAATGGCGGATGACGGTCGAAGCGATGCAGATCATCACCGGCCAAGCACAGCGGCTCGTGGATAATCCCTCACTGGCAAGATCTATTTCGCACCGGTTTCCCTACATCGCGCCGCTGAACCATCTGCAGGTTGAGCTGTTGCGTCGATGGCGCAACGACCATGAGGACGCGGTGGCGCGCCGGGGCATCTTGCTCTCCATCAACGGGATCGCCGCGGGCCTGCGCAACAGCGGCTGAGGCATCAGGCAAGGTTTGGCGATCGAATGTGGCAACTCACGCTGGCTACGGGACTGGTTAGAACGTTTCGGTGTGAGCTGGAACCATCCCGTCCCGCCCGACCGCTAACGACATCGTGTCGTTGCGTGGCCGGGTGGGGGAGCTAGATCATCGCGCCTTAAATCGGAACCGAAAAGCCGGTTCCGATTTAGGGCAGAAAGTCGCTCTAATGCTAATTCGCCCTAGGCGGTGATGATCATCGAGTCGGCCATAACGCTGGACATCCAATCGATCGATTGCGTACCGTCGACGCGCGCACTAACCTCGCCGGTAATCAAAACGTATCGGAGGATGTCGCCATGGACGGCTCCACGCCCGGCCGCACCGGCCAATCGCTCACCGGCCAATCGCTCACAGGCCAATCGCTCACCGACCAGCCGATGATCGGCGGCCCGTTCGTCCGCAACGCCTGGTACTGCGCGGCCTGGGCGCAAGAACTCGAGGCTGGCAAGATCGTCGCCCGCACCATCCTGGAGGAGCCCATCGTCCTTTACCGGCAGACCGATGGCAAGGTGGTGGCGCTGGCGGACCGCTGCCCGCACCGCTTCGCCCCACTCAGCATGGGCAAGATCCTGTCAGGTGGCAGCAGGGGCGACCGCATCATGTGCCCCTACCACGGCCTGGAGTTCAGTGCCGACGGCGCCTGCGTGCACAATCCGCACGGAGCCAAGAACATCCCATCGCGCGCCAGGGTCGCCGCCTACCCGCTGATCGAGAAACACCAGGCAATCTGGTTATGGATGGGCGACAAGCCAGCGGACGCGGGCGTGCTGCCCGACTTCTCCGTGCTCGACACCACGCCGCCATCGCACATCACGCCAAACGACTACCTGGTGCTCAACGCCAACTACCAGCTCATCATCGACAATCTAATGGATACAAGCCATACTTCGTATCTGCACGAGGGCATCCTTGGGAATTCCGACACGGTGGAATCGGAGGTCGAGGTCAACATGGACGGCCGCGATATGATCGTGTCGCGCATCTCCACGAACGCCGAGCCGCCAGGCATGTTCAAGCAGCAGTGGCCCGGCTGCCCCGGTCGCATCGATAATTTCACCCATATGCGCTACATGCCACCCACCAACATGAAGCTGATGGCCGGCATCTGCGAGGTGGGCCAGCCCAACGAGACCGGCGTCGGCTACTGGGGCCTGCACATCCTGACGCCGGAGACGCACGCGTCCACCCACTACTTCTTCACCGCGGCTCGCTACGGCGTCCGAACCAGTGAGACGGAGAACCAGGAGCTGCGCCTTAGGATCGGAAAGACCCGCCGCTTCGCCTTCGCCGAACAGGATGGCCCAATCATCGAGGCTCAGCACAAGGTGATCGCGGCCGCGCCGAAGCCACTCGACCCCGTCATTCTCTCGGTCGACCCCGGCGCCGTCCGCTTCAAGATGATCCTGCAGAAGATGATGGCGGCGGAGCGAGAGTGACAAACAGCCATGCATCTACGGCAAAGCAACATGCTGTTCATCGCAATTCTCCCGCTTCCCATGAAAACCCATGAAAAGCAGAAAGTTGCGCGCCACTTTATGGCACGATGATCGGGTGCCCTAGGGCGTGGTCGGAGCTTGCCGAACTGGGCCGCATCCGGTTACGCTCCGGTCGCTAACAAAGCCACCAAGGAAGTAACCGGCCAAGACCTTCCATATCCAAGTCACCTGTCACCGGACCTAAGAATACGCATGCGGCATAGTCAAACATGGAACGTCAGAATGTGTCCGTGTTGTTAAGGCTTGGAGGGTGCACAATATGACTGCCGACTTCCACGCGGCCATGCGGAGCGCCCACGTGAGTGCCCTGTGGGAGCGCACCAACCCAGAGGGAGCACAACTGGCGGAAGCACCTTACCTATGGCGATGGGCGGACCTTGATCGGTTGCTCGATGCAGCGGTCGCGGCGACAGACATGCAGGATGCCGAACGCAGGGTTTTAGTGTTGGAAAATCCGGCCTACGAGGGCTCCCACCGCAACGGAGCCAGCATCAATATGGTGGTGAACCTTCAGATTTTGATGCCCGGCGAATTCGCGCGACCACATCGCCACCGTCTGAATGCGCTGCGCTTCGTCATCGAGGGCGACGGTGGCGCCGTGACCACCGTTAACGGCACGCCGTGTCCGATGTGTCCGGGCGATTTCTTGCTGACGCCAGGCTGGTGCTGGCACGAGCACGCGCACAACGGCAAGGGGCGTGCGGTTTGGCTCGATGCGCTCGACGCCCAACTGCAGCGCCATCTCTGCACGAACGAATTCGAGACCGGGCCATCGAATGACCTGCCGCCACCGCTGACCGAAACAGCTTACGCCGTCGGAGGCGTCACACCCCTCATTGCTGGAGAGGATAAGCCATATTCGCCAATCTTCCGCTATCCGCTTGAAAGAGTTATTCAGGCTTTCGATGGCATGCCGCAGGCGTCCGACGGCTCTAAACGCATACGTTATACCAATCCGTTGACCGGTGGTGTGGCAATGCCGGGCATCGACTGCTACATGCTTGCACCCGGCAAGAACTGCGATACGCGTCCGTATCGGACCAATGCCAACATGATGTGCCTGGTGGTCGAGGGCAACGGCATCTCTCAGGTCGGCGACGAGGTGTTGGCCTGGGCCAAGAACGACATTTTCAGCTTACCGCGAGGGCACTGGATCAGCCATCGTGCACAATCCGATGACGCCAAGTTGTTTCAGCTGACCGACCGAGAGGTGTTGGCGCGGCTCGATTATCTGCGCGAGGAACTCCGCGACTGAAGCGCCATGAGCGTTGGCCATATTCGCACGCGTCGTGTTGGAACTTGCTGGCGATGGCATCATGCCAAAGACCGACAAGACAAAACTGTTGATTGCCGGGGCCGCTCCGGCGGGCCTTACCCTCGGCATAGAACTGGGATTGCGCAGTATCGACTGCATCATTGCCGAACGCAGCGACGGCATCTTGTGCGGGCCGGCACACGGGCGCCTCATTGCTGGATCGGGGAGAGGCGCTCGACCGTCGATATGTTCGGTGACGGCTTCGTTCTGGTGCGGGTTTGGACACTGGACACCAGATCATCGCGCCTTAAATCGGAATCGCAAAGCCGGTTCCGATCAAAGGCAGGTTGCTCTAGCGTCGCTGGGCTGCCATCGGCGGCGGCCGAGCGTGGCGTACCCCTGAATGTTATCGATCTTTCCTGCACCGAAGCGTCCGCCATTTATCAGAAGCCGCTCGTGCCGGTGCGGCCCGATCGTAACGTCGCCCGGCGCGGGGTTGTGCTGCCAGACGACCCGCTCGCCCGCCCGGCCACCCCACAAGCATGCCATTGGCTGGCCGTGCAGGGCAGCGATAGGGTTCCAGCACACACCGACGCTTTAGGCGGCAACGCCACGCCGCCGCGAGCCAGCGATCGTTCCGCCGTGATCGCGCCCATCGAACCCGGCGGGGCTGCTGATCGAGCGATCAGTTGTGAGCGATCTGTCCTTGCCGAATTCGTTTGCCGTGTGGCAGGCTCACACCAAAGCAACGAAGATGGGCGTATGGAATTTTCAGCCATCGAAGAACGGCATGGAATGGTGGGTACATCATGAAAACGCTAGTTACTACAGCCGTGGTCTCGTTTGTCTTGGGCACGCTGATCCAGCCTGCAACTCCAGCGTCAGCGCAGCATGCTGCGCAAGCAAAGATTTACAAGCTCAAGGTTGCAATCTTTACGCCGAAGCGGTCGGCGACGTCGCGCTGGTTCGAAAAGACCAAACAGCAGTTGGCCGAAAAGACGGGCGGCAAACTGCTCCTCGAAACCTATTATGGGTCCTCGATGGGACCGATGCCTCGGCACTACGATCTCGCGCGCACCGGCGTCGCTGACATGGCCTTCTTTCAGCACGGGGTGACCCGCGGCCGCTTCCCGTTGGTGGAACTGACCCACAGTCCGTACATGGTGCCCTCGGGCGCCGAGGGTTCCATCATGGCAACCAAGATCGCTGCCGACCTGAAAGACAAATATTTCGCCAAAGAACACAAGGGCACCAATCTCATCTGGATCGTGTTCAATCGGCCTTCCGGCGTTTATGATAGTGGCCAACCCATTACAAAGCTGGAAGACCTTAAAGGCCGCCGCTATCGGGCACCGACCCCAACGGACGTTGCCGTGATGAAAGAGTTAGGTGCCCTGCCGATCGGTATGCCGGCGACACTTATGGCCGAATCGCTCCAGAAAGGGACCATCGACGGCGTTGTCACCGACCCGATGGGGATTTTCTCGTTCAAGCTCGGTAGTCTAGTTAAGCATTACACAGACATGTTCAATTCGGTGATCAGTTTCGGATTCGTCATCAACAATAAGTCTTATGCAAACCTGCCGGCTGAGTACCGCAAACTGATCGATGGTCTCGGCACCAAGCAAAGCGCGATCCAGATGGCCACGATGTCCTGGTCCGATTTTCCGGTCTTCACCAATTACATGGGCGGGCAGAATATCCAGACCGTCAAAATGAGTGCCGAAGCGGACAAGGAAATGCGGGCCATCGCCGGAAGGGTCATGGAAGATCGCATTACGGCGATGGAAAAGAAGGGACTTCCGGCGCGTCAAGTCTACGCCGAAATAAAGGCACTCGCGGCCAAATACGCCAAATAGGGCTCGCAGATGGCGGTGGAGAGCCAATGACTGCCTTCGTGAACGCGGTGGCTCGGTTCTTGACCCGAGTCGCCGCCATCTTTCTGATCGCCATGATGTTGGTGAATGTCGTGGATGTCGGTCTGCGCGTATCCATCAATGCTCCTATCTTCGGCACCTATGAAATTGTCGAGTTTATGCTGGCGGCAGTAGCGTTTCTTGCCATTCCTGAAGCATTTCTGCGCGACCAGCACATCACGATTGAGTTGATCGATCAGGTGCTGCCTGCGCGCGCCGTCGATGCACTCCGCGCCTTTGGCACGCTGTGCGCGATGGTGTTCGTCGCCTTACTGTTTTGGCACATGATCCAACCGGCAATGGATTATGTCGAATTCAACGAAATCACTATGGATTTGCAATTGCCGCTGATCTGGAAAGCCGTCTTGATCATGACGGGTGTCGGCGCTTCAGTGCTGACCGCGCTTGCCATGTTTATCCGCGATCTATCAAGAGCGATCGGTAAGACCGGATGAGTACGCAAGTCATCGGAGCACTGGGTGTCACGATCCTCGTCATTCTCACGCTGCTACGGGTGCCACTGGGTGCCGCCATGGGGCTTGTCGGGCTGGCCGGTTATGCGGCGATTGACGGTTGGGACAAGGCATTCATCGTCTTCGGCACCACGCCGTTTTCATTGACGCACTATTCGTTTTCCGTCCTACCGCTGTTCATCCTTATGGGGACGGTGGCGACCCGTTCCAACATGTCGCAAGAACTGTTCGTTGCGGCAAATGCCATCTTTGCGGGGCGACGTGGCGCGCTTCCGATGGCCACCATCGGTGCTTGTGCCGGATTTTCGGCGATCAGCGGGTCATCCCTGGCCACAGCGGCAACGTTTACCCAGATCGCGGTGCCGGAAATGCGGCGCTACGGATATCATGAGCAGCTCGCCACAGGCTCGGTGGCGGCGGCCGGAACGCTCGGAATTCTAATTCCGCCTTCGGTGATCATGGTGATCTATGCGCTGGCGGCCGAGGAGTCGGTACCGATGCTGTTCGCCGCGGGCATGATCCCCGGCGTCCTCCTGGCGCTGCTGTTTCTCATGACCGTGTTTGTGATTGCGAGGTTGAAGCCAGCGTGGGCGCCGGTCGGACCGGTGATGCCGTGGGGTGAACGTCTCCGCGCGGTGACCTCGATGTGGAAGCTGGTGGCGCTGTTCGGGCTCGCCGTCGGTGGCATTTACGGGGGCTGGTTCTCACCCACCGAAGCCGCCGGTGTCGCCGCCTTTGCCGCCATTGCCATCGCGTTCGCCAGCCGTCAGTTGACGTTCAAGGGACTGTACGACTGCATCATTGAAACGCTGCACACGACGGCAATGCTCATGTTCATCATCGTTGGCGCCTGGGTGTTTGCCTATTTTGTCGTGCAGACACGACTGCCGGCGGGACTGATTGATCTGATCAATTTTCTGGACCTCGCCCCTTGGGCGGTGATCACGATGATCCTGATCTTCTACATTATTCTCGGTTGCGTGCTCGATGCGGTTGCAATTATTCTGGTGACGGTGCCGGTATTCTTGCCGGTCGTGACCGCCATGGGTTACGATTCTGTGTGGTACGGCATCCTGATGGTGGTGGTTGTCGAAATCGGGCTGATCACGCCGCCGGTTGGACTCAATATTTTCGTGATCCGCGCCCAGCTGCCGGACATTGAGCTGACAACTGTTTTCAAGGGGATTATGCCGTTTCTCGTAGCTGATGCGGTGTTGGTTGCCCTGCTTCTTATCTTCCCAGAGATCGCGCTCTGGCTGCCCAAGTTACTGTTCTAGCCGGTGGAGCACTTCCGATGTTGGAACGAGCAGTTCGGAAGACTCCATCGGAACGGGATGCTGGATTTCTGACTCATGAACGCTGCTTGGCGGCTACAATGAGCCAGAAATTCTCCCTTCCCCAAGTCGTAAGGTTGATCTAACAGGTGTTGAAGTCGCACAATGAGCTTTGGTATCACGCGCGCCGGGCACATCGGCATTCACGTCTCCGAAATGGACCGCTCCATTGCATTTTACCGCAAAGTGATGGGACTCAAAGTGACTGGACGCTGGGAGCCACCGGCCGCACGCCGGCCGATGTGCTTCATGCGCTTTGGCGAAATGCACCATGACGTGGTGTTGTTCGGTTTATCTGCAGATGCGACCAAGGATGGTATCGACGCCACCGATTCGGCGAGGCGCACGCAGCCGGGCCTTCATCATATCGCCTTCGAGATGCCGTCGCGCGAGGATTGGCTGAATTTCATTGACCACGTGCGCAAATGCGAGGTTGAAATCGTCCAGGGCCCGTTGGTCCACGCGCCTGAAGGTAGCGAGCACCACTTCGTAGGCGGTAGCGGCAGCCATGCCATTTATTTTCTCGATCCCGATGGCAATCGCATCGAGGTTTACTGTTGGATGATGACTGTCACCGGCAAAAGCCTGGCCGCTCCTGAGCCGGATTTGTAGGGTGGCTCGTTAGCTCTTTGAAGCCAGCTCATGTCCGCCTTAGGCGGAATCGCCGTGCTAGAGCAACCTGCCTTTGATCGGAATCGGAACGATCCCGATTAAAGGCGCGAAGATCTAGCCCGGTCCCCAGCCCTTCCACTCAGATCATCGTGCCATTGGGCGGCCAGGCGGGGGAGCGGGATGGTTCCATCACACTCTGAAACGTTATCGAGTAAACTGCGATTAATCGGAAGCGAGAGGTTTCCATCAAACGCAGGTTGCTCAATGCGATCTTACTTTTCCGTTTCAACAAAGCCTTTTTTAAAGTCAAAACTGCTGTATTTGAAGATATCTGGTGGACCGGCGGCGATCTGAAGCCGCGGATTGGCTGGATCAAGCTCAATGATAATGCTTTCGAGGGTCGGAAAATTGGGATCAGTCGAATAATTTTTCAGGATCGGCGGAGTCCGGAAAATCCGACGCGCTTCTCTGGCGTCAATCTTATCGACGCGACCACCTATCATCTCTACCAGCTTAGCTTGCCGCTCCGGGCTCTTTGACGCCTCTCCAGGCTTCACCCGCGACGTCAATTCAAGCGGGTGGTTAGCATGAGGAATGTATTTCTCCCCATTGTAGCTCTCGTGCACCTTGAAAAAGTCTTTTCCAGTCTCCACTGACGAGACGCCCGTAGGATCGCCGATAATGTAGTTCATAGGACCGGCATATTTGCCAACACGCTTGACGAATTCGACCGCTTCTTTGCGCGATTTGCGTTCCAGTATGCCACGCACCACGTAAGGCATCGGCAGGCCCGAAAGGTCACCCGAAAGACGCGATGGCATGATGTTGATCGTACAGCCGACCGCCGCATTATTAAGCCCGTTGTTCGCAAGCAGCCCGGCAAATGTGAACACGTACGACTCTCGACCGTCACCTTGCTTGACCCGCAGCAGCGTCTGCGTTCGGTCAAAATACGGTGGCAAATCGTTGTTCTGTCCAATAATGTTGGGCAGCCCCTGCCTTCCATAAACGCCGAAACCAGTGCAAAAGCCGAGCCGATATTTCTGGATGGTGAAGGAGACGAACTCGTCGAATACATTGTAGGCGTACAGTGTGTTGAAATCAACGTTCGCGCCGAGCGCGATGCCCTGCAGTTCTAGATAAAGATCAGGGGTATGCTTTTGGATTGCATTAATGAAGTCAGTGCCATGAACAAACTCGGCGACTTCGATCTCCGCATTCTTTTGCTCAAGAGTTTCATTGACCCACTGCTTCCAACGCGCGATCCCACTCTGGATAACATATCTGAGTGCTTGCCCATGTTGGAAACCGCGTTCGTAGGGTGTCCCCTGTATGGTGAGAAAATAGATGCGATTGTCGATTTTTTGCGCGGGTGATGCAGATGCCTCCGCAAACGCCTTTGGCGCCCGTCCGGTAGCTGCAAGGCTGCCAGCGGCAAGAGCAGTTGCGGTTACGCCCTTAACGAGGGCGCGCCGGTCCATATGATTTTCGTCATCGGCGTGAACAACAGTCGTGGCATGTTTCTGGTGCATTGGCTTACGCATTGGATTGCTCTCCCGGGGGTTCCAGTTTTCGCACGCATGCACGGCGCCCTGAATGCGAAACGCGCCATATCGCCTGCCGAGTCTGTTCGCACTGAGTATACTAAGCTGTCAACGTGACAGCAAGTTTAATAGCCGATCGGCTCAGCCGCTTTGCGATTGTTCCACCTGTTGGCGGATATGGGGGCAGAGGACATGTTGAAACAATAGCAACGTGACCCAAAAAAACATCTTGGATGCTGAAGTCAGGGGATGGTCTGTCTCAGCTCGACCGCATCCTGCAAAGTCGCAATTTGCCTGACGCTTCCACTTTGCAGAACGTCTTGCGCTTGGTCGATGATGATCGCTCTGAAAGTGTAGAGCAACTTTCTGCCTTTAATCGGGATCGTTCCGATTCCGATTAAAGGCAGGTCGCTCTTGCCGGCGGCGTCGACGGGCTCGATATCTCAAAGATTGCCAGCTGCGCCGTCGGCGGTGGAGCCGGCTTCAATAGTGCGGGGGATTCTGTCCTGCGCGTCCCAGCTCACCGGATTGGTGCGGCCTTGTCGGTATTCGTGTCAACAGACGGAGCAGCGGATGATGTTAGCACCAGCCTCGAACCCGGCAGCGATTCCCCTTGCTTCGCTTTCTCTAATCACGGCGATCAAGTGACTTCGACCCGAGGAGTCGGTCAGCGGCTGACCGCCCTTCTCAGGCCGTCCACGCCAAAGACCCACTGGGCCGCCTATCAGGCCGCGGCCAAGCCCGTCGGTGGGATACCAATGCCCCACAAGTCCTTGCTGCCTTCGCAGAACTTTCGCCGGACGCAAATGCCATTGCCTTCGACGACACCCGCGATCATTCGCCGCCCCGGCCTGCGCCTACTTGGCGTTAAGTTGATCGGTCGCGTCAACGCGCTGCATCACCCAGCGGACCACCCCGGCGACCCACAAAAAGCCGATGGCACCGCCGAGATAGACATTCATCGTGCCGCCCGGCGCAATCAAGCCGGTCTGTCCAAAGACGGTGATCGTCTCAATTGCTTGCTCGACGAAGAAAATGACGCTTAACCACGTGAGCCATCGTGGAATTATCGGCGGCCGACTGAAACCGAGGGCAGCGACTGCGATTGCCATGGCAGTCGTTGATCCATTGACCAGCGGCCCCCAAAAGGAGGTGATGTCGAAGAGCGTGCGAGCGGTCGCCGGGCCGAGATCTTGTGGATGAAGGGCCAACCCCGCCCAGAACCAGGCTTGAACCTGCGCCGTAAGAGCGAAGCCAAACCCGCCGGCCAAAAAAATGTAGCGATTGGGTTTGGGGAGTACGGCAGCGACCTGTCCTGCGAAAATGGCTAGCCCGAGCGAAAAGAACGCGGCGGTCCAAGCATAGATCCGGGCATTGCTTGCGTTGTCGGAAAACCATTGGACGATCTCTTGACCGCTCGAGTCAACTGTCGGAAATCGACTGCCCAATGCGACAAAACTGCCAACATAAAATGCGCAGGTGGCAAGGATATTGACAAGCAGGGCACGTGACGGCCTCATGTCCTGAAGCACTCCCAGCACAGGTGTGGTCGTGGCTGGCGACTATCGCCGCAGTTTCGCTCTAAGGTCGAGTACCTTCGAGGCGCGACTGAGTCATTAGGCCAGCGGCACGAGAAGACCCCTGCGTTCGCAACAGGCGGCCACCAGACAGGCTGAACCGCCCCGATCTCCGGAGGCTGTGTTGCTTAAGTCAGGCTGCGATTGTCAGCTCCTCCAGGCCGGCGTCGCGGGAGCCGTTGGCCTTCACTGCTGTTTGAGTGGAGCGCCATCGGGGCCATCGATTGCGGCTTCCAGCATGACCGGCACCCGCGGCCGAGCAGGGAAGAGACGCCAACAGCGTTTCGGAGCGTGCTGGAACCCTCCGGCTCCCTCGCCCCGCCCCCATCGCGCAGATGCAGCCGGTGCAGGCGGGCCATGGCCGGCGCGCCGATCGAGGTGATCTCGCGCGCGCTGGGTCATTCTTCGATCGCGGTGACGATGAAGTACCGCCACGTGGTGCACGATGAGGTGAGCGAGGCGCTCAAGTCGTTCCCGTCGCTGCGGCGGCCGGAAAATGACAACGTTGTTGTCCTCGCAGCGGAATCAGGGGCTTGACCCGTTGCCGGTCAAAGTGACTGGCGTGATGCACGTTCTCCCCCCCCCCCACTGACTGCCCCCACTAAGAATCGCCGGCCGAAAAATGCTCGATAACTCTTTGAAATCCTTGGTGCCGGCTGAGAGATTTGAACTCCCGACCAACGGTTTACAAAACCGCTGCTCTACCGCTGAGCTAAGCCGGCACGGGGATGTGATGGTGGTCCACCAGCCATCACAGCGCGACCTAAAGGACGGCGCGCGGCCTGATCGCCGTGACGAGGTAGCAGGGAATGGCCATCCCGTCCAGCTGTGGCCATTATTGGCCGCCGTGCCGCGAAGCCCCGGGCCACCGGCATCACCGTCAGCCAAGCGCGACCCAGAGCCCTGCAACAAATACCCCTGATCTGAGGTGCGCATGTTACGTGCGCACCCCGAGGCGGGCGTACTGAGCTTCCGACATGCCGTAGCTCCATGCCACCGCGGCCCGCGCCGAGCGAATTTCTGGCGGCACCTGCAAGAAGTAGCGTTGGTACGTCCCATCTGGATGGGGCGTTCCATTCACCACCTCAACCGCCGCCCATGCGTCACCCGCCCACCAGGTTTTGTGCCACAAGGTGCCGGTCTCGTCCTGAGCGAGACGCGCCGCCCCGCCCATCTCGATAAAGCGTTGTGGCGTGAGGATCTCGATCAAGCAGCGACGCACGAAAATGTCCCGCTCCTGGTCGATCCGGTCGAGGGTGATCCGCTCCGGTCGCGCTATCACGTCGGCTGGAACCATGATGCCCTTCCAGGCATAGCACGTCCAACCATCGGGGTAGGCCAGTGCCGGTTCGCTGGGGCCATGCAATCGGCCGCCGGCATCAAACGAAAGCTTGCAGTGTCGTTCGCTCAGCCAGCACACATGTTCATGGGGGACCACCCAACCTGCATTCATGCCGAGCAGCCGATGGCCTTCCAGCGCCTCGGTTTCAAAGCGCAAGCCGCAGGCGTCGTGCAAGAACGCGTAGGTCGCAAGCCAGGTTAGCTCGTGCTGACAGTAGCCGCTTTGGCCGAGCGTCAGCCAAGTCCGCACCGAGCGTCTGAGCCGCAGCACCGAAGTCAGCGCGCGCCAAAGGCCCCGGCCGGCCGAAGGATGGCCGGTGCTGACACCGTTGAGCACGGCCTGCATGACCGCCCGCCCAACGGTGGATGTCTGCAGGCGGCTGCGCGCGCGCATCTGTTTTCTTGTCTGCGGGCCGAGGCGGGTCGCGATCGTCAGGTCGGCAAACACGCGCTGCCGATCGAACAATGCGGCACGCAGGTTGGCTCCTCCGCCTCGAACCCGTCGCGAGCGCTCCCAATCACAGGCCAGCTCGATCGGGCCGTTACACCAGACGATGTGCGCAGGTGGCGGACGACCTGCGGCCCGATAGGCCCGATCGACGCCGGCCTCGGCAGCCGACCGATCGACGGGCGCCGTTGACTGGCAGGCGTCCGTCCATGTTTGCTGGTGGTGATCCAGCTGTGCGACCTGCTCTGGCGTCAGCTCATCGATCCTAGTCTGCGACGATGCGTGCATCTCTCGGTTCGAGCTCCCGCTGCCGCCTGATCCGGTAGGTGCCTCTCGGCAACGTGATGGCATCGTGCTCTTCATGAACGAGGCGCGCAGATGGGGCATCAACACGCACGTGACCCACATAAAGACCATTCGGGATATCGCGGGCCAGTCCATCGTCGCGGAACATCGTGACCCGATCGAAGATCGCGTGGCGGTGCCCGGTGGTTTCCCCCTCTGCCAGCACAATGGCACCGTCCGCGGCCGCGTCGATGATCGATCCAGAAAGTGGGCTGTCGGCGACTTTCTCGATCAGAAGATCGCCTTGGGCAAAAAGCGAGGTCATGGTTTCGTCCTTTCACGGTTCGTGATGACTAGCTTCACCGCTTGCGGCTGTGACGTGGTCCCGGGGCGGACCGCCACCGGGGGGAGCGTGTGGACGCTGACGCGTGGGCGGGGCCGTCAGTCTTGCCCCGCGACGGCAAACCGTCGTGACACCACAACTGCGAAGCCCACTGCCTGTGAGCTGCGCAGGCAGCGGCGACTAAGCCGGCCGTCGCTCGCAGGTCTGTGATCGACTGCAACCATCTGTGCTCAATCTGTTTCGTCTGGCTCGGTCGCCACCGATGCTCCGTGGTCGGACCGGCTTAATCGGACCGGCTTGGTCGAACCGGATTACCGAATCGGCAAGATGTTGCACGTCTTTTCGCGCGTGCCGAAATTGAGCCGTTACCGACCGACAATTGCGATGAACCTCGCCTGTCCGGGAGGCGTCGCCGACCCAGATCGTGGACCTTTCTATGTTGGCCCGCTAGCGCCTGCTTCGATGATCAGCATCAGCCGACGCTCTCTTATCAATATCGGCTCGATTAACGTCATAGGCCAAAAGAACCTCCGTTGTTGGCCCCCAGCCCGATGCTCTTTTTACCGCCGAACAAGACCATAGTATAGCAAAAGACGACCTACAACTTATCACATTAAAAATTTTTTGATGAGCTCATCGATCGGCTCCGAACCAGGTGCGGGCTTGGGCGGGGCATTGCGATGGCAGCGATCCGGCGTCCGGATGACCAATGTACGCAGAGTGTCTGTTGGCGGGAGGGTGCTCCAAATGGGCTTGCTGGCCGGCTTTGCCGGTCGTAGGCTGTGATCGATCACGGTCGATGGTGAAGATCGGCGCGCACGGCGAGCGTAACGTTGCTCATCGGCATGTCCTTCGCCAACCATGCGGCCAGGTAGCGCAGCGATACACAGAGGTCGACCCATGCAACCGCTTCGCAGATGGCCGTTGAACGCGTGGTACGTCGCGGCCTGGAAGCACGAGGTCGGCGCGCGCGACCTATTGGCGCGCCTGGTCTGCAATCAGCCCGTCGTGCTTTGGCGGCAGGCGGACGGATCGATCGCCGCACTTGAAGACGCCTGCTGGCATCGCCAGCTGCCGCTCTCGTTGGGTTGGCTGGAGGGTGATCAGGTCGTGTGCCGCTATCATGGCCTGGCATTCGACGGCAAAGGCCAATGCACGCGGATGCCGTCCCAGGATGGGCTGAACCCGGCGGCGCGCGTGCGCGCGTTTCCGGCTGTCGAGCGGCATCGTTTTGTCTGGATCTGGCCGGGCGATCCTGAACGCGCAGATCCGGCACGCGTCCCCGATATGCATTGGAATGACGATCCCGAATGGGATGGCGACGGGAAAACCATGTTCGCAAAATGCGACTACCGGCTGTTTGTCGACAATTTGATGGATCTGACGCACGAAACCTTCGTCCACGCGACTAGCATCGGTAACAAGCATGTGGCGGAATCGCCCATGACGACAGTGCACGACGAGCGCACCGTCACGTCGACCCGCTGGATGACGGACATCGAGGCGCCGCCATTCTGGCGTGCCCAATTGGGTCGACCCGGCAACGTCGATCGCTGGCAGATCATTCACTTTGAGGCGCCTTGTACCATCGTGCTCGACGTCGGGGTGGCCCCAACCGGCACCGGCGCGCCGCAAGGGGATCGCTCCAAGGGCGTGAACGGCCGGGTCTTGAACACCATAACGCCGGAGACGGACACCACGTGTATGTATTTTTGGTCGCTCATGCGCAACTACAGGCTTCGCGACCAATCGCTGACGACGCAGCTGCGGGAGGCCAATGCAAAGATCTTTGTCGAGGATCAGATCGTGGTCGAAGCGCAGCAGCGCATGCTTGACGCGGATCCTGAGCGGCCGCTGCGCAATATCAACATCGATGCCGGATCAATGCGGGCACGTCGCATCATTAGCGACATGATCGCCGCCGAGTCGGCCCCATCGGCAAAAGCCGAAACCTAAAACTCTTTTTTCACAGTGCTGGCCGGGCCTTCCTCGGCTCCGCCTTGATCCAAATCAAACAGAGCGCGCAGTGATGGCGGTTACTAGATCGCGTTATGTCCAATCGAGTTCTCGCCTACATTATTAAGGATCAGCAGCCGGTGCTGCAGTCCGCCGATCAGACGGTGCGCGACGCGTGCCAGTCGATGTGGCAACGTCGGGTCGGCTCGGTTTTGGTGGTTGACGGTCACCAGCACCTCGTCGGTATTTTTACCGGCCGCGATGCTGTGCGCTTCCTGTCGAGCGGCGCGGATGCTGCCGCCGCCCCATTGGCCGATACGATGACGCCGAACCCGGTGTCGATTGCGCCTGACGGTCGGGCCATCGATGCCCTGCGGCTGATGAGCGAGGGTGGATTTCGTCACATTCCCGTCATCGAGGATCGACGCATTTGGGGTGTGGTCTCTCGGGGAGATTTCAAGGGAATGGAGTTTGAAGACTTCCATTTTCGCAACAGTGGCCGACTGCAAAGCTCAACCAACAATCGCGAGCTGAGACAAGTTATCGAGGGACAACACCCAATTTTGTACCGGGAAGACGACACAGTTCAGCAGGCTTGCGACGCCATGTGGACGCGCAAGGTCGGATCGGTGTTGGTCGCGGACACTCGGCAAAAATTGGCGGGGATCCTCACCGGTCGTGACGTGGTTCGGCTATTGGTCAACACCGAGCATGCTGCCACCCAGCATTTGGCAACGGCGATGACGTCAAACCCGCAGACCATCAGGCCGGATGGCCGCGCCATCGATGCCTTACATGTTATGAGTGATCATGGCTTCCGCCATCTTCCGGTTGTTGAAGACGGGAAGATCTTGGGCGTGGTCTCGCGCGGTGACTTCACCGGCATCGAGGTCGATCGGCTGGACGAGGAAGAGCACCTATGGGAATGCATCCGCTAGAGCAACCTGCCTTTAATCGGAATCGGAACGATCCCGATTAAAGGCGCGATGATCTAGTGCGCTATTCCATCCGACCCCATCGCGTTGCTTGAAGCGCGCATTTGATAGACCATCAATGACGACGGCGCGCCGACTTGGGCCGTGAGCGCGAATTGCGAGTGTTCAAGGTTGACCGCCGCGTCGTTGGCATGTGCAAGTGAGATCGCCCGACACTGCGATCGCAGCACGATGATGCCCGCGCCGCGATCATGTCCGCTTCCAGCAGAATCGCATTGTCGGCCTGCTCCCACTCCTGGCCACCCAATGGCACGATGTTATGGGAGGTCGGGCATCGAAGCGGGATGGCTCTAGCAAGATCTGAAACGTGCTAATTGAGTGGGACAGTCAGCTTGACGCGGCCATTGACTTTCTGCGCATCGACTTCGCCTAAGCCTTCAAAATCGGTGGTTGCCTCGAACTTGTAGCCCCGCGACTGCGAAACATTCAGCCCGATTCCGAACTTATCGATCTGCTCAAGACCGGTCTTTCTTCCGGGCGCGTTGGGGTCAAGCCCGATCCGACTTGAAAAATTGACGAAGGGCTCGAGCACGCTGCCGTCTTTCAGCTTGAACGGTCGGCGGATCTCCGGCGCGACCTCGAGCCGCATGGAACTGGTCGTGGCGGCGGCACTGCCAACCGGCGTGCCCTGCTCGCCGCCCGTGCTGCGACGCGTGACCGATTCTTCGACAATGCTCGCATGCGGCACTAGCCGCCAACCCTGAAGCGACATGTTCGCCTGCAGTCCAGCGCGGTTGATCGATTGTAGTTCGTTCTCGCCTTCGCGGCGCTCGTTGGCGAGACTGAGCTTCAGGTCGCGACTGACCGCGACCGCGGCTCCCACTTCGCTCAGCCGACTGTGCGGACCGGCATCGCCGGCTAGCCCCTCAAGCTCGGTCTTGCTCCACAGGTCGAAAGGGAGGCTCCGGGCGGTCGATGGTCGCGGCATCTGGAACCCGTCCGGTGCGAGGTCTTTGGCTTGATCAATCTTTTGTTCCTGCAGGCGCTGCTGATACGCATTCCAGTTGCGAAGGCTCAGTTCGACAAGCGCATCATCGCCGTCCGGCGCAACCATCAAGGGACCAATTCCGGCCGCGGCGCCAGGGCGATCATCGGCGTGTGCTGGAGCTGCGATCGCGGTAAGCAGGATCAGCCACAGACCCAGCCGCGCATGCGAACGCGGCGATCCATTCGTTCGGCAGCCGCTCTGCCACCCAGCAATCCATTGACCCATGCGTCCACAATCCTGTTCAAGATCCTATCCGCCTCAGGCGGAAGCGCCTTGCCGGCCCGCTCCTCCAGCTCTTCCACCCAATGCCACGATATTGCGAGTGGACGGCTAGGGGAGCGGGATTGTTCCAGCCCACACCGAAGCGTTCTAGGGCGCGCGGAGGTAAGCCAACGAGTTGGTCGGATTTGCGGCAGCCTTTGCGCGCTGCCGTTGGCCGGCATCCAGCCAGTCTTGATTTCCGGTTCAATAACCTCTGGCGAGCGAGGCACGCACCAGTTGGGTCAATCGCGGTCAGCAAGACCGCGGGGCGGCAGCTTCGTGTCGTTATCGGCGATCGGGCCTCGCGCCCATCACGCAGAGTTTGTGGCGCACCGCCGCAGACACAGCGCAGCGCTCAACGGGTCCAGCGACCGATCAGCACGGGACCATACCGCGCCAGGTCAGCCGATGGGTGGCGCCGATCCTCATCAACGCCACCAACGGCTAACATGCCGTTGGCAACTGCGGCCGGCCAGCGCGGCTCGATCCCGTCAAAGAGCCGCCTTGTCTAGATCATCGCGCCTTAAATCGGAACCGCAACGCCGATTCCAATTGCGCCGGTTCCGATTTAAGGCGCAAAGATGATCGCTCTTAAAGTGGAGAGCAACTTTCTGTCTTTAATCGGGATCGTTCCGATTCCGATTAAAGGCTAGTTGCTCTAGGGTGAAACGCTGGTTGATGTGTGCCGCCCGGAACTGATGGCGAGCCGGTCTAGGCGTAAGGTCTCAGCATGATCGTTGAAACGCCGCTCCGCCGACATTTAGGCGGACGTGCTGTGCAAGGGAATAAGATGATGAAAACAATAGCACTGACGATGGCCGCCATCGCCGCAGTTGCCACAGTTGGATTTGCTGCGCCGGCATCCGCGGGACGGGGACACGGGTTCGATGAGGCGATTCTCAAGTGGTCTGAGGAAAGGGATCGCCACCATGCGGCTGGCCGCACGCGCGTGCGCTTCAAGAGCTGGTCGCATTCGCGGGCTACGAGACTGCGCGCTCAACGGGCGCGGGCGGCAACGATCAAGCGGGCCCGGCGCAACGCCGTTGCGGCTGCGGCTGCCCGCCAACGGGCCGCGCGCATGGCGAGGGCAGCGGCGATCACCAAGGCAAAAGCCAGTGGTCGGCTGCAGGCTGTGGAGGCTGAGCTGCGGCAGTTGCGCGCTGAAAATCGCCGTCTGATGCGCGAAAGGAACCAGGCGGCGCCAGCCGCCCCGCGCGAGGACCAGTCCATCAGCGACACGCAAGGCATCATCAATGCCGGTCGCAATGGCAGGTGCAAGCGGTTCGTGCCGGGTGCTGGCATCACGATATCGGTCCCTTGCGCGGCCATGTAGTCTCATCGATGTCTGGCCGTGACCGCGCGGGAGCCCGTAGGCTCCCGCTCTTGCGTTTATGTTGATCGGCGTGGCGTGGGGCCACCGCCAACGTCGGGCCGCCCAAGGGCGCGTCTTGCTACAGCACCAGCGCCAGGTCTCCGCCCTTCTCGTAAAGTTCCTTAAAACGTTGGAGACCATTACGGCTTTAGCCCACGATCCGGCACGGCTGTGACGCTCTGCGTGGGTGCACGCGAGTGCAACCTGCTGTGCGTTGGAACCGGAACGATCCCGATGAACAGCAGAAAGTTGCTCACCACTTAAAGAGCGATCATCATCGTGCTTTCAAGGCGAAGCGGCTTTTCGATTCCCATTTGAGGCATGATGATCTAGGCCGCTGGAAAGCGGGAGGTCGACGCAGAGAAGAAGTGTCGGGGCCCCAGCGGGTGAGCGCGAGGGCCATGGCCGCCATTTGGTGCGGAGTGGCGGGGCTGGCGCTTCAATGGTCGAAGTGCAGCCGGACGCCGGGACGTTCCTTGCACCGCGCTTTGCACCGCAGTACAGTTTCAACGATTGCTTATCCTTAATAGTGCAGGCGAAAAGTTCCGACAGCGGCCAAAATGATGGCCAGGATCTGATGCACGCAGACAAAACTGGTCGGCACTCGCCATGAACGGGCCGCCAGCGACGTAACGCGCCGTCAACTCAGCCCGCCGGCGGCCTCGCTGCCCTCGTAGAATCTCGCGCGCTTGATATCCAGCAGCGGCGTGCCGTGGAGACAGTCGAGGCCGACCACGTCGAGTTCGTGTTCGCGCGCGGCGAGGATTTCGACTACCGCAACCGCGATGGGGTTGGGCCGCGGCGGCGTGCGTAAGGAGAAGACGCCGACCGGATTGTCGCGCACGCCAGCGCGTGCGGGCAGCTGCACCATGTCGCGCCGGGCGAGGTGAAGCCAATAAAGCACCAGCGCCCGGCCGCCAGCCTCCAGCCCGATGAGACCGGGTGCGTATTCTGGCGCGAGCCGGATCGTGCAGGTGAGGTACTCGCGCTTGTTGTGCCGGGAGGGGCAGTCCTCCATCCGCTTGTAGGGCGTGTGGATGGTGCCGATGACGCGGCATTCGACCAGGTCGCCGGGTTGCGGCGCTTCGCTTTCGGCCTGGTAGATCGTAGAGGCGGGCGGGTCCGACATCGTTGCTCCAGTTTTTTGTTACCATAAGTGCACGCATCAGCGTGCGCCATCGCACTGATAGCAAGCCGTGAAGCGCGCGTGAACACATTCCTGGCGACGCTTTGATCCCGGCCGCTCAACGGTCCGCTACTCCCGATGCGCCGTCATCTGGGCTTCGCAGTCGGGATCCATGTGTGCTTCGGACTGCACCTTGCTGTGCTGGAGACGGCGTCGCAGTCAATGGCCATGATCCCGCGCAGCGCTGAGATTCGGAGGGATACCCTGGCGGCTGCCATGAATGACACCATCTGCACCTTCGCTACGCTACGGATCCGGTTTTGTCGGGCATGAAAAATCTACATTGACGTGACCTGTCATAAGGATGGCGCGAGGCCCGAAGAGATTGATTGGTCTTATTCACGAGGCTGACGAGTAAACGCCAGGACCCTCGTTGGAAACAGGCAAGCCGGACCGGTCAGCGCATGGCAGCAACGAGCAGGCAAGGGACCATGGCACATGGGCTCGGTGGAACCCGATGCGTGTCGGGCGGCAATCGAACCGGGTCCGCGATCACGGTCGATCCATGATCGTGATCTCGACTCGATGACTGCGTCACTGTCAATTGGCAGACAAGATATGCTTGCGGCGGCCCGGCACGACTTACCATTCGCTGTGATCTCAGTGCGTGGTCCGTTTGCCCTTCGGTCCGTCCTGTAATCCGCCAAGGGATACGTCGTGGGAGGCCTTGTTATCTGCCGTCCGGAGCTCGGTGATGGCGCAATAGGCCAATCCGAGGTGCCCCCGCGCGATGGCAAGAAGCGCGTCGGCAGTTGGTCAAATGGCCTCGGCTTGCTCAATCAGCTGATCAGCTTCAACGATGGCGTCTTCAGCCCAATCGCAGATATCGATCATTCTTCCCCCCGGATTGATTGACAGCTCGGATCTTCCAGATCCGCGATCTGCCTTAGCCCAAGCCAGTAACGCGTCCCGACAAGGTGACAGCCCACGGCGGAGAAGGCGCGATGCCCCAGGCGGAGGTCATGCAACTTAGTTGCACGGGCCGACAACGTCCGGAAGGTTCACAGCCAGCCCATGGTTCGATGGGCGACACGACATTCGGCGCTCCGCTGCGTGCCAGGCCAAAAGGACATTGATGCCTGCGCCGGCCGCGATCGATTGCGGTAGCCAAACCGGCCTCAAGCCATTGAGCCGCGCGCTTGACTGCAGGCCGCTGAGCCTCATCATCAGCCACTCACGCGCGACGCTGCAATTTGGGCGCCCTGACTGAGAACGGATAGCTTTTTCCAAGTCACGGCGGGATCGATCTTTCCGTAACCGGCAAATGTGCCAAAGCCGCAATCGGTATTTGCTACCACGCGTTCCAAGCCGACCATCGAAATGTATTTTTCCAGGCGTTGAGCCACCAACTCCGGATGCTCGACGTAGTTTGTGCAGGTATCGATCAAGCCGGGCGCGAGGATCTTGTTATCGGGAATGTTGGCCTGCTTCCACACGATCCATTCATGTTCGTGGCGCGGATTGGAAGCTTCAAACAGGATCGTCGCTGGCCTTGCGCGCAGAACGGCAGGTAGAATTTTTTCCAGCGCAATGTCGTGATCGTGGGGACCCTCGTAGTTTCCCCAGCAGATATGCATACGCATCCTGGCCGGATCGATGTTGGCCGTCGCCGCATTCAATGCGTCGACGTTCGCTTCGACGACATTCAAAAACGCACGTTCTTGCAAATCCTGATACCCGGTGTGGCGCGACATGGCGAGGTCGGGGCAGTCCAACTGCAGATCGATTCCTGCATTGGCAATCGCCTCGTACTCAGGCCGCATTGCATCGACCAGGTCGGCGAGATAGGCGTCGTGCGAAGCGTAGAATTGATTGGGCTGAAACGCTGTAATAAGGCCGGGTGAGGCGGCGTTCATGAAGCCGCGCGCCCCGGCGCTGTGCCGGTCCAAGGCAGACTTGAATCGGCGAATATCGACTTCAAACGGCTGCGTCGTGAGGAGCCGAACCTTTCCGACGCAGGCGGCGCGGACGAACTCTTGTCGGCCCATCACGGCAGACAGCCTTTTGGCCAATTCGGGATGCGGCGCCAGATCGCGGGCCGGTTTACGCTCGACATGGCCGCCGAAGCCTTCCAGCCGTTCTGTAATGTACGTGGAGTACCCGACCTTGCCCTGCTCGCCATCGCTGACGATCGTGACACCGGCTGCGATTTGGTTGTCAACGCAGTCGTCAATCGCAGTCTGAACAACGCGTTCAAATTGATTGACGTCATAGATCTCGCCGCGATCTTTCGCCAGCAAAAGCCGGGTTAATTGTTCGCCCCGCGGTAGGCTTCCGACATGGGTGACTTCAATCTTGTGCCGCGGCATCAGCGTGACCTTTGTCCGGTACTGTTTCTTAACTCAACGTCCCGCTGATCGCTTCAATCGCCGAACGCGAGATCGATTTTGCCTTTACGTGAAGCGATTAGCCATTGGCCGTCAATTTTTCGGAATTCGTCGATGAATTCACCGATCAACATCTTGCCATCGGCCGCTGCCGGACGGCTGTCGCTTGCGGCACCGGACAGCAACAAAACCCGGCTCTGTGATCGCATGCTGAGGCCTGTGAAATTTTCAAACCAGCAATTTGCAAGCATGTGACAGGTGATTTTCGCAGGACGGCTGGCGAAGGCTTCAAGAATATTGGCGCGGCCGACAACGGCGTTGTGGGGATCGCTGGGCCGATAGAACATCGCATCCTCGGCAAAGCACTGCGCCAGCTCCTCCCAGCGGGCCTGGTCCAGCAGATGTATCATTCTGTTCAACAGTTGCTGGCAGTCCCATTCGGCTGCGCGCTGTTCACTGTCAATCACCATTCTGATCCCTACTGATTTTGCGTACGTGAGCCAAAATGCGAATGATGGAAGCGGCTGACCTCAGTCTGCGACGGTGCCCCAAATCGCCTCCGCCGTGCTGACCACCAGTTCAAGCTTGCGCTTTTGGTCATCCATGGTGATCTTGTTGCCCTCTTCGGTTGAAGAAAAGCCGCATTGGGGGGCGATGCCAAGCTGTCCGATGTCGGCATAGGTGGCGGCCTCATCGAACTTCGCTTTGAGGTCGTCTGGGCTTTCAAGTTCGGGAGTCTTGGTGGTGATAAAGCCGGGCAGGACGCGCTTAGCGCCTTTCGGCAATAGACGCAGCGGCTCAAGGCCACCGGCGCGTTCACTATCGTATTCCAGGAAGTAGATGTCGACGTCAGTTTGGTTGAAGATGGCGTCGGCTGCCGGATCATAGGCGCCTTGCGCGACCCAGGTGGACTGAAAGTTGCCACGGCACAGATGCATGCCGATGGTCATGTCGGCCGGGCGATCCTTGATCGCCTCATTCATCATCCAGGCGTACTTGCGGATCAACGCGTCGGGGTCTTCTCCGAGCGCCTTTCTGGCCTCGCGCACCTTGGGGTCGCACAGGTAGGCGAAGAAGATATCGTCCATTTGCAGATAACGACAGCCGGCGGCATAGAACGCCTCGACGGCCTGTTTGTAGGTTTTGGCGATGTCGGCGAACAACAGCTCTGGATCGTTTTGGTACTGAACGGGACGAATGTCCGGCTTGGCCAAGCGGAAGTGGCAGCAGCTCGGGCCGGGAATCGAGATCTTTGCCGTCTTTTTGGCAACTGATGCCAGAAATGTGAAATGCGCGATCATCGGGTGATCCGCAGGGAAGGACAGCGGACCTGTGATGACCGGGACCACGGCGAGGGAAAAGGAATCGACGCTCTCCTGCGCTTTGCGTTCTTCCAGATCGAGACCGGTCAGCCCGACCATGAAGTCGTAGTGCCAATAAGCGCGTCGAAATTCGCCATCGGTCACCACCGGGAGTCCCAGGTCCTCCTGATAGGCGACGATCTTGCGGATCTCCGCGTCCTCAGCTTGCTGGAGACGGGCCGGCGGCCTGCCCTGGCCGAAGCGGGCCAAAGCGCCCTGGGCCCACAGGTCTTCCCGCGCCGTTTTGATGGCCTGCGGCCTCAGAAGGCTGCCAACATGGTCCGCACGAGGTCGAATTTTGCCATCAGGGGCATTGGTCGTCATGGTTGCATCTTTCTTATTGGCGATGTTCGGCACGGTGTGTCGTCCCGGAATGTAACTTGTACGATAGGGCCAGGCCCGCGTTCCAGCAATTCCACCCACCAATGCATGCAGAAGGATTGCACAACCGATCCGTCTGGGGCAACTTAGCCGGCAAGGAGGCCCGCGAGGAGGCTGCGCAGCTTCTGGAGCGGACGACTCGACGATCGATCAGTGGAGGAAACACATGGACATCGTGAACATGGACCGGCGCGAGGTTCTGCGCCTCATTGAGGCTGGAGCGGTGACGCTTGGTTCACTTGGCATCGCCAGCGGCGCGCTCGGGCAATCCAGGATTTTCAAAGTCGCTTATTGGATGGGGCCCAGACATCCGTTGGCGAGCAAGATTCTTGAGCCTTTCGCCAAGCAGCTCAATGATTCCGGTCTGGACTTCAACGCCAAAGTGTTCGGGGCCGGACAGGTTGGCGGCGGCGGACCGCCCCAGGCCTTTCAGAGGATGGTCAACGGCATTTCGGATGTGGAACTGCATCTGCCGGGCTATACGTCCACCCAGTTTCCGCGCACGCTGGTGATGGAAATTCCGTTGCAGTACGATTCCGGCATTGCGGCGACCAATGCGATCAACCGGATCTTCGACAAGCACCTGGCGCAAGAGTACAAGGGCGTTAAGATTCTCGGTCTGTTCGCGATCGACGTGCCGGTCGTGATGACCAACAAGGTCGTGCGCACACCAGATGACCTTAAAGGGCTCAAACTGCGCACCCCTTCGCGCAACCAGGCTGACGTGATCAGGGGACTGGGCGCGACGCCGGTCGGTATGCCGATGCCAAAGACCTATAACGCGATTGAGAAGGGCGTTGTTGACGGTGCGATCGTCGGCATCTCGGTGGTGAAAAGCTTCAAGCTGGCCGAAGTCGTCAAGAATTACATCATTGATCTGCCGTTTGGTTATTCGCCAATCATTTTCGGCGTCAACCAGAAGTCCTATGACGCGCTCAATGCCAAGCAGAAGGCCAAGTTCGATGAGTTGACAAAGGACTGGAGCAAGCGCGGCGCTGAGAGCTATGTCGAAGAGCGCGAGATCGGCATCAACATCGTCAAGGGCCGTGACGATACCAGCATCACCAAACTGACCGACGCCGAACGGGCCAAATGGATCGCGAAGCTTGAAGCGGTCAAAGAGAATTGGATCCAAAAGTTTGAAAAGCAAGGCCTGCCGTACCGGGAGATTCTGAAGGACTATCTGGCTGACAAAGCCTGAGCCGCGCTCATGAGCCACCCACTAAAGCTGGCGGTAACGGTTGCCGGGTATCTCGCAGGCCTGACACTGGTCGCGCTGATGCTTGGCACCGTTGCTGACGTCGCTGGGCGCTACTTTTTCAACGCACCAATCACCGGCGTTTTTGATCTCACCCACTTTGCGGTGGTGATCATGGTCTATCTCGGGCTCGGCTACTGCACGTACTTTGGCGCTCATGCCGCGATTGATTTCATTTTTGACCGCTTCCCGGCTTTCATAAGGAACATTGTCCAGAGGTTGGCCGATCTCGCCGCCGCCGCGCTGCTGTGCGTGATTTCCTGGCAGACGGGCAAGTCCGGCATTCAGGTTCGCGACTTCAACCAGACCTCGCAGTTGCTCGAATGGCCGGTCTATCCCCTTTACTGGATCGTCGTCTTCGGGTGCCTTCTGACGGCGCTCGTATTGATCGTGCACGCCCTGCGCCCCGATCTCAAACAAGAGCAGTCCCACGAATGAGTCTGACCGCGATTGGCCTGCTCGGGCTCGCAGGCCTGTTCCTCCTGATCTTCCTGCGCGTTCCCATCGGCTTTGCGCTGGCGATTGCGGGTGGCCTTGGCTATTACGCCATCGAGGGGTCGACGACGACGCTATTTCAGCTTGGAAGTATTCCGTTCGGCACGGCCTATAATTACGACCTGTCGGTCATCGTGCTGTTCGTCTTTATGGGAAATCTTGCGCTCGCGTCGGGCATGAGCCGTGATCTTTACGACATGGCGCGCGCATTGGTCGGGCACTGGCGTGGCGGGCTAGCGTCGGCCACGGTTGTGGGCTGTGCCGGCTTTGCCGCCGTATCCGGGTCGAGCTTAGCATCCGCGGTGACGATGGGGCGGGTCTCGTTGCCCGAGATGGAGCGCTACAACTACGCACCCAGTCTCGCGACGGGCTGCGTGGCCGCCGGTGGCACGCTTGGGATCCTGATCCCGCCCAGTACCGGCTTCATCATCTATGCGATCCTGACCGAAGAATCGATTGGACGGTTGTTTCTGGCCGGCGTGCTGCCCGGACTTTTGTTGACCGTCCTGTTCATGATCACGATTTTCATCATCACCACGCTCAATCCGGCCGCGGGACCGGCCGGAGATCGCAAAACGACGGTCGAGCAACTGCAGACCATTTGGCGCTCCAGCGCGCTGCTGTTCGTCATTGTGGTGGTGATTGGCGGCATATATTTGGGCTGGTTCACACCGGTGGAAGCAGCATCCGTCGGCGCGTTTCTGACCATGCTGCTTGCGATGGCGCGCGGGCGTCTGAATTGGGAGACCTTTCAAGACTGCGTTCTACAGTCGATCAAGACCTTCGCGATGGTCTTCATGATTTTGATCGGCGCTTTCATCTTTAATCCATTCCTTGCGCTTACGGGCATCCCGCAATCATTGGCGGAAGCGATCAAGGCGCTCGAGCTGTCTCCGTTGATGCTGATTTGCCTGATTACGGCCGGCTACATCCTACTCGGTACATTTTTAGAGGGCTTCGCGATCCTGGTCCTGACCATCCCCATCGTCTTTCCGATGGTTATTCAGGCCGGGTTTGACCCGATCTGGTTTGGTGTGCTGATCGTCGTTGTGCTTGAAATGGGATTGATTAGCCCGCCGCTTGGACTCAATGTCTTTGTGGTGAAAGGCATTACCAACGTGCCGATGGCGCAAATCTTTAAGGGTATCATTCCATTCTGGATCGCCATGATCGTTTGCGCCGGCCTGCTGATAGCATTTCCAGAGATCGCACTGCTGCTGCCGCAGACAATGATCAAGTAGCAATGGGACGGGCGGGCGCCGCGGCGGGATCCAAGTTCCGTCGAGCCGGTCCTGCACCTTTGGCGTTCGTGGGCCGGACACTCACCCCAGACCTGTCCACATCAGGTAGCGCCAATGAACGGGTCAAGTGCGCGGCCGGCTTCGGCTTTCGCGCAAATAGCCGAACGCAGCGTTCCCCAAAAAAACAACAATGCCCGCTGGTCCTTGCCAGTAATCGCCACCGAAGATACGTTGACGGGCGTCGATCATCATCGGGGTCAGGCAAATTGATTATGGCCAGGCTCGACTGCGTCGATGAAATTTTGCGGATTAAATTGGGCGCCGAAACCAATGAAGCACTATGATGCCATCGTCATAGGGGCTGGGCACAACGGCCTGACCTGTGCCTGTTACCTCGCCAAATCGGGCATGAGCGTGCTCGTTGTCGAGCGCAATGCCGAAATTGGGGGGATGACCGGCACACGGGAGCTAGTGGCTCCGGGTTATCACACCGACATCCACGCCACCGGCTACCAGCTCGCCAACCTGTCGTCGGCACCGGACGAGCTGCGGCTTGCCGATTTTGGACTTGAATTCATTGCTCCAAACACATGTCTCAGCAAGGCGTTTGATGACCATAGCTGCCTAAGCATTATGGCGAATATCGAAGACACTTGCACCAGTATTGCTCAGTACTCCCAGCGCGACGCCGATACTTGGGCGTCACTCATCACTGATTACCTGGCGCAAAAGGACGCGCTCAAGCGAACGCTCGAGAGCCCGCCACGCTCGCCCGCCGAGACCCTGGCACAACTTGAGGGCCAGCCCGAGGGGCCGTCGTTCATTCGCTTTCGATCCCAGACGGTGCGCTCATGGGCCACCGAGACATTCGCGTCCGAGCAAATGCGCGCGCTGATTGCGGACTTCGCTGCACATGCCGGCTTTGCGCCCGACGACGCCGGCGGCGCGGAATTCGCTTATCTGTATTTGTCGGTGATCCAGGACACGGGAAACAAGGCGGTCAAAGGGGGCATGGGGCGACTGCCGGCGGCACTGCGCGCCTGCCTCGAACACCTTGGCGGCGAGGTCCGCATCGGCGCGCCGGTCAGCCAAATCCGTGTCGAGAATGGCACGGCGACAGGCGTCCGGCTTGCGGATGGTTCGGTGATCTCCGGCGGCTGTGTTGTTTCGAGCGCCCATCCGCGTCACCTGATTCTTGAGATGCTTTCGGAGACCGCACTCCCAGCGCACGTCGTCAACGAGATGAAGCGATACGAACTCGGTACCTCGCAGATGGGCATCTATTTGGCTCTTTCCGCGCCGGTGACCTACGCCGCCGGCGACGCGGCATTCGCGGCCCTGCAGATTCAGGTCATGCCCAATACGGTGGACGAGTTGGCCCAGGCCTTTTGCGACATCCGCGCCAATCGCCTGCCCGAACGACCGTCGGTTTTTGTTGTCAACGAGGCTTCGACCGACCCCAGCCGCGTCCCGGTCGGCAAATCATCTCTCAAGGTCATCGTGGTGACCGTTCCTTACCAGATCGACTGGAGCACGGCGCGCACCAGCTACGCCCAATTCGTTATAGATCAACTTGCCGCAGGCCCACTTCCTGACCTCAAACAGAAGATCATCGCCACTGCTGTGATGTCGCCGACCGACTACGAGGCGGATGTCATTTCGGCCGTCCGTGGAACCGTCACCCATGGAGCGATGGTCGCCTATCAGCAAGGTGCCATGCGGCCGACACTTGCCATGGGTCAGTATCGCGGGCCGGTCGGAAACCTCTATCTCTGCGGCGCCGGCAACCATCCGGGTCCAGGTGTATCGATGATGCCGGGGCGGAACGCGGCGCAGGTGGTACTAGGCGGTTTGAGCTGAGTGTGAAACGCTCAGGCGCTGGTTCGGACGCCGCGGCAGCCGAACGTTCGACGCGATGGTAAGATGCCCACGCCGCGCACTTCGACGCCATGATGTCAGGCAGGGCGAATTCGGCCGACAAATCAGGTCCATCGATCCGCTCCGGTCCGATCGCACACATCCGCGGGCGAACATAACCAGGCCGGTCATTGTCGACGTTCCTGAAATGGACTTCGTTAGAGCGGTAGGGGGAAGAGTTTTGTAAGCCTGGAGCAACCTGCCTTTGATCGGAATCGGAACGATCCCGATCAAAGGCAGAAAGTTGCTCACCACTTTAAGGCGCGATGATCTAGGCCGGACCTTCTGCGCACACAGCGGGATACCCCGGTGGAAGGCTTCGAGCCGCAAACCAATCGGGGTGGCCCCGTCCTGATATGTGGTCGACTGAGGGTCGCAGAACTCGGCGCGGGCGGCTTCGCCACGCAACTCAAATTCGCCGCTGCTCAGATCAATGTCATCATCGCCAGTTGGTGCGAGTCAGTTCCCGGAGACCGTCTTCAAAACGCGGCGGACGTTGTCGGGGAGCGATTGTCCGCGCCACGCCACGTGCTGGTCGGGCCGCAACAGTACCAGGTTATGCCCATAAAGGGATTGGGCTAGGCGATCCTTAAGCGGCACCACCTTGAGCGGTAGTTTGAGGTCGCTTGCCGCAGCTTCGAAAGCGCTCGCGTCGGCTTGATCAGGCGCCAGCTGCAACAGCGTATAACCTGGTCCGAAGAGATCAAATATCGGTCTGCCGTCGCCAAGATAAATGGCCGGCGGCCGATATCCTGGCGTCGTCGTCGGAATGTAATGCAATGGGTCGTCATGATGCTCGTCATCGGTGGTGTTGCAGACGATGGCCGATCCCGCGTACGTGTAGCCAATTTCAATGCCGAGGCTTTCGTTTTCGGCGTTGCCGATCGCCCGCACCTTGCTGGCTAGCTCGGCGCGCAGGGCATCGCCCTGCGGACCGGTGCCGTCGATGTCATGTGGCCAAAGCGCCCCGATCGCCGCCCGCACCTGCGCATGCCGTTTGGCGGCCTCTCGGTTTCTCCAGGCGACAGGGCGCCGTTCGTCTTCATAGCTGTCTAGCAACCGGTCTCCGCCCCAACCCTTGAGGACCGCCGCGAGCTTCCAGCCAAGATCAAATGCGTCGCCGACCCCGGTATTCATGCCGTAGCCGCCGGTCGGAACAAATTGATGGGCCGAATCGCCGGCGAGCAGCACGCGGCGGTCCCGATAGCGGTCTGCGACCAACAAGTTGTTTTCCCAATGCACGGCCTTTAACAGATCAAAATGGAAATCCTTTCCGACAAAGGCGCGGACCTTGTTATAGGGATTCACCGCCTCGGGCAATTCACCTTCGGTCAGATAGGCGTGCAGGGTATAGCGCTCGACGCCATCTTGATTAACCAGCGTACCGTGGATAGGCGACTGGTAATGCCATGCCGGCCCCCAAGGCTCGAAGGTTGGCTTGTCGTTTGAGCGAAAATGCACACTGTAGCGGGTGCGGATATTGGCCTCACCGCTGAGCCCGATGCCGAGACCCCGGCGGACCCGGCTATTGCCCCCGTCGCAGCCGGCCAGGTAGCGTGCCCTTATGGTTTCGCGCGCGCCGGTCGTGGTGTTGAGCACTTGCGCGGTAACGCCGTCCGCATCCTGGAGCAGCTCGAGAAACTCCCGATTGTAGTGGACGGCGATGTGAGGCGAACGCAGGGCGGCATCGCGGAGCAGCGGCTCGACGATGATCTGAGAGATTCTGATCGCTGGCTCCATCGGCTGGGTGCCGTCGTTGCGCCGCCTGTACGATTCGCGCGCCTGAGCCGGCGCGGGATACGCAAATCGATAAATCTCGTGACCCGTGAGGCTGGAAACCCAACTGACGTCGAGACAAATGTGTTCAGATACCGCGGCCGCGTTTATTTCGTCGGCAAGTCCCAACAGGCGAAAAATCTCCATCGAACGGCCGTTGGTGATGTCCATTTTTGGGTGCTGGGTGGTGGAGGCATTCCGTTCGACCACGATGCAATCGACCCCAAACTTGGCGAGGACGAGCGATAGAATGAGGCCGACCGGTCCGCCACCCGCGATCAACACACTGGTATGCATGGAGGTGCCCTGACTGATGCTCTAATTCGCAAGCCGATGTGATCGCAACCCAACCGCTTCTCAATCCCAATCAGGCGCGAGAGGCGGGGTTCGCGGCGCTTCTCGCTCCCATTGACGCCACCGGCATCAAAGAGCCTGGAGCCAACAACGCGCCAAGTCAACGAGACTGGCTCGATATCATTTTTGTCGGCTTCATGGACTTGCCAGTGATCTGGCCGGACGCGGTTGCAAGGGTTTTGGCCGACCGGAGCTGTCGACTGCAGGCGATGGGCCTGCGGGGCGGGACCACCGCAAGCGATCACGGCATGGCGTTGACAGCATCATCGTCGACCCCCGCCAGCCGCTTCGGACTTCCGCGCGCTCAATTGACGAAGCGCTCAATTGACGAAGTGCCCAATTGACGAAGTGCTCCGGCGGGATCAGCGCACGACAGCTCATGACGAGAGCCAACGTCAGCCCCGTCATCGCGCCGCCTCCGGCGACATCTGACCAGAGCCGCAATCGTGCGCCCAGCACAACCGGTAGCATGCGTATGCGAACGATTTCATCTGCACCCTTCTTACCCGACGGCACACCTTGCCTGGGTGCGGTCATCGGGCAACTTGAACGGTGCTTTGTAGCGTTTCAGTGTAAGCTGGAACCAACCCGCTCCCCGCCCGGCCACCTCATAGCCCGATCGCATGGGTGGCCGGCTGAGGCGGCGGGCCGGCAAGGCTGGTCTGCCTAAGGCGAATATGATCGCGTCGATAGCTAGCAACGCCCACGCGAGGACATTACAGTAGAGCGTCTCGACAACGGCTTGATCTCAGTGGGGTAGGATGCATGGCGAAAAAGAAACCGACAACTGAGAAGCTGAATATCCAAGTCCTCTTACCAAAGGGCGTAGAACCCCTGCTGGTTGAGGTGCGGATTGTCGATAAGAGCGGCAAGATCTACGATGCGCAGGTGGTCGGAGTCGGCCCGGCATGACCGTCTGCAGCCGATCCAGGTCGAGCTGCCCGTCATGGTTGGGCTAGAGCAACCTGCCTTTAATCGGAATCGGAACGATCCCGATTAAAGGCGCGATGACCTAGCCTGGCATCACCGGATCCGCATCAATCAGCACAAAGGCAATTGTGCACGGCTCACTGCCTTTGTTCGACCAGGCGTGGTTGTTGCCTCTTTGCACCACCACGTCGCCGGCCCGCAAGTGCACCTCCGTGTCATCGAGGATCATGTCGATCTCGCCACGCATGATGATGGCGTAGTCTACCGAATGTGTCAGGTGCATGCCGGGATGGCGCGCGCCCTCCTTTTGTTCGGCTCCGGACCGTGCCAGGTAGCTCATGGCTCCAGCATCGTGTTCGCTACCTTCAGGCGCAAACGTGACGACGCGGAAAATCGAACCATGCTTTGGCGGCGCGATCCCGATGGTCCGATTGGCGGCATCGCTCCGGCCGTCGTTACGGGCCGGCGAGGAATCGGTGACCCACAGCAGGGTGCTTTCGATCTCCTTCGTCGGTCGCCGGGTGTTGGTGGCCTCGCCGTCGAAGAGTACGATGGCCTTTCCGTGCTCATCGTGACCGGCGACCACGCGTCTGACGCCCATGTTACTTGTCCTCCTCGGTTTGGCCCGTCGGGATTTCGCCAACTCTAGCGATCTTGCCAGCCGCGCGGTTGCGTCCAGCGATACGCTGCTGTGGCCGACTCGCTGCGGCGCTTCTAATCGAGAGCACCTTGACCAGACCAGAATTTAGCAGCGGTGATCTGGCCGGCTGGATGCTGCTCCCGCGCGCACTCGATTCGGTCTCCAGCGGGCGGTTGCGATCGCTGCTCCGTTGGCTGACGGCGCTGTTAGCATACCGTTCGCACAGCTTTCGACAAGGCCGGGTGGTTCGCCTATGCTATGGCCGCGGCCGATCCGCGTGTTGGTTGTCTCGACCCGATCGGCTTGCGCCTGCAAGCGGTGGCGCGGCTGGCGCTGCGCGAAGCGAGTTGAGTGACCTGTGATGGGGATGACGATGGATGCCAGCGAGATCAATGCGCTCGTGATCGACCAGCCCGAACGAGGCATTTTCAAGGTCCACGCCGATGTCTATCGTTCCCAACAGATCTTCGATCTGGAGCAGAAATACATCTTCGAAGGCGGCTGGATGTTTCTAGGGCTGGCCTGTCAAGCGCCGCGGCCGCATGATTTTTTTACCACCCATATCGGCCGCCAATCGGTGATCGTCTCGCGCGATCAAAATGGGACTCTGCACGGCCTGATCAACGCCTGCCGACACCGCGGATCGCTGATCTGTCATACTGCGGCCGGCAACGCCAAGGCCCATGTCTGTCCCTATCACGCGTGGACCTACGATAGCGCGGGCAACAACACCGCGGTCACCGGTCATAACCATGGCGCCTACGGCGCGGCGTTCGATGAGGAGGACCACGGGCTTCATCACCTTCCCCGGTTTGACCATTATCGCGGCTTTTTATTCGGCAGTTTGAACCCTGACGTTCCGCCATTGGACGCGTTTCTCGGTGATTGCAAAGTGTTTATAGACTTGGTCGTCGATCAAAGTCCCGACGGATTGGAAGTTATCCCGGGAACGGTCAACTATACTTACCGCGGCAACTGGAAGCTTCAGATCGAGAATTCAGCCGACCTTTATCATTTCATGCCGACCCACGAGACATTCGTCAGGATCTTGAACCGACGGTCGACCAACGACACCGCGACCGACTCGCCTTATCGTCAGCGCGTCCAGGAGTACGTCACCCGCGGCTCGATGAACTTTCCACATGGCCACAACGTGATGTTCGGCGCCGGCGACAAAATCGAAGCCAGGCCACTTTACCTTGAGCTTGAAAAGCTCAAGTTGCGGATCGGCAACCCTCGGCTCAAATGGATGTTCTACACACGCAACGTACTGTTTTTTCCCAACATGCAGCTGTTGGAGAACGCCTCACTGCAGATCCGGGTCAACCGCCCGATTAGCGCCGACCGCACGGACATCACCACGTATTGCATCGCGCCCAAGGGTGAATCCGCGCAAGCCCGGGAAATGCGCATTCGCCAATATGAGGAGTTTTTCAACCCAAGCGGCCTGGCCACGCCTGACGATACCTCGATCTTCGAGGACATCCAAGATGGGGCCAGGGCCGACATGCTGGAATGGAATCAGGGCTATCTGCGCGGGATGCGGGAGGTTAGCATGACGCCGATTGCCGAAGCCAGGGAGCTTGGGATGACGCCTCAGACATCGATTGTCGGATCGCTTGGCCTGGGCGATGAGACGATACTACAAGGACCGATTCGCGCGTGGCGCGACAGGCTGATGGCCGCGCTGTCAATACCCGATCAAAACTGCGCATCACGCGAACAGACGGCAGCACGATGACAAACGGGCAACTGCGAGCCGAGGCAGAGCAGCTTCTTTACCACGAGGCGCTTTGCCTCGATGAGCAACGATGGGACGACTGGCTCCAACTTTATACGAAAGACGTCGAGTTCTGGGTGCCGGCTTGGAAGAGCGAGCATGAGCCGACCGGCGATCCCAGCCGCGAGATTTCCCTGATCTATCTGACTTCGCGGTCGCGCCTGGAAGAACGCATCGCACGCATCCGCTCAGGCAGGTCGGCGGCCGCGCTGGTGTTGCCGAGAACCGCACACGCCGTTTCCAACGTGATAGTGGAAGCCGGCGAGGATGGTGCGATCGACGTGCGCTGCGTTTGCATCACCCACATCTATGACCCAAAGCGCCGTGGAGAGCTTCGCACCGTCACCCGCCAGCAGCTCCAATTGGTCCGGATCGCTCAGGCGTGGCGCATTCGAGCCAAGAAGATCCTCATTCTTAACGACACTTTACCGACCAAGCTCGACTTTTACATGCTCTAACTGTGAACTTTCAGGAGGTTATCACGTCGAACAACCGAGTAAGGTCCGTAGGGTAATTATTAATTTTGTGTGAATCTGTCTTTTCCAGATCGACCTAATCCGCCAACCGAATCTCAGATAAGGCTCAGGGGGGTCTAGCGCAGTGGGATGGTATGATGCGGCTTGGTGCCCGTGTAACATTTGTTTGGCGTTATTTGCCAGTTCTAGCAATCTTAGCGCTGACCGGCTGCGCGCGCGTGGCATCGCTTGAGAACGCGGGACATCGGCTTTACGCACCTGAACAAGAGCCAGCCCAATCGTTAGATGCGTCGCTCAAGCTTGCCAACACGTCATGGACAGCAGATCTGCGTGCGTGTTCGGCGCTGCACGTGGACGGGTATTCGCTCAAAGATGGGCGCGCGGGGTTCAACCTGGCATCGGCGACCGATCGGTTGCCCGATTTGCGATTGTCACGCGGTGATGTCCTGGAGATCCGCGTCTCATCCGACGATGAGTTCGATGGCAGGTACGCGGTCGATCCAAATGGCCGGATTGAGCTGCCCTATCTACCCCGCATGCGGGCGCGCGGCCTGACCACCTCCCGCCTTGAGCAACGGATCGAGGCGGCCCTCGTTAGACACAGATATTATGAGCCTGGTGTCGCCCGTGTTTCTGTTCGCACCCTGAGATACGGGGCAATCCCCATTCAGGTGTCCGGAGCCGTGTTCCAACCGGGGCGGCATGTCGTCAACGAGCCGCGTGGCGGGCGGACAGAGGACGAGGCCGCGAGAAAGGTCGACGTTTTCGGCGGCTTCAGCGTCAAACGAAGATTGACGACGGCCATACAGATGGCGTCCGGCGTTCGGCCCGATGCCGACATCACAGGCGTTGTCATCACCCGCCGCCGCCGTAGCTACCTGGTGGATCTGAGGGGCGTATTGGATGGGCGTCCGGTCTACGACCCGGTGCTCGAGGAAGGCGACCAGGTGTACGTGCCATCTCGGGGCTGTTTTCAGGCCGACCTTGTCCGCCCGTCCGGGATCACGCCACGGGGTATTCGCATCTACATCTCGAAAATGCATTTTGCCGCGGATGCACGCTACGACGAGAAGGTTCCGTACGGGTTACGTCTGCTCAACGCTGCAATCATGGCGAGCTGCATCGGAGGCAACTACTCCATCAAGGGACATCGCGAGATCGTCCTGGTATCGAAAAACCCCAAGACGCGGGCAACCGAAGTCGTACAACGCAGCGTCGAGGAACTTTTGCGCCACCAGAACAGAGACTTAATAAATCCTTACTTGATGCCGGATGACGGGGTAGCCTGTTACGACAGCCCCAAATCTGAAAAAGCCAATATTGCCGAAAGCCTAAAGACGTTGGTCGGGCCCGTCTCAGCGATTGCTAGTTTGATAAACCGGGGGTTTTGATTAACGCGAATCGAACGACCTTAAGGTAGTCTGATGATTCGCAATTGTGTGAGCTCCACCGGGGATTCCCGTGTCTCTCAAGTCCAAACGCTTTCTCGCACTCGCGGTTGACTGGCTGCTTTGTCGAGAGCAGGCGCCTGGTGATTGGCGTCGCTACGTCCGCGGCTCCGCAGTTTCGGTCCTGGCCATTTGTTTTCTGGCGATCCTTTACCTTTGGGGGATGCCGAAACAATATACCAGCGAATGGTCGATTATTCTGCCAGGTGCCGGAGTCGCATCATCCATCGCACTGCGCGGGATCGGTCAAACGCGGTCAAGTGCCGCATCTCCCTTCTCATCGAAAGAAATCAGCCCGCGCGTCAATTACAAAGAAATTGCCAGGAGCAAGCCGGTCCGCCAGGCCGCCGCCGACCGTCTGAACCTATCGCTTGGCGCCTTCGGCATGCCGAAATTGCGATTGGTTGATCGGACATCGATCATCGAGTTTGCCATTTATGGGAAGAGCCCCGAAATTGCGCGCCGAAAAGCGCTGGCGCTGCACGACGCGCTTGAAAAAAAGCTGAATGCGTTGCGCCAAGACGAGATCGACCGACGCAACCGGGCGATTCGCTACAGCTTGGCGAACGTCAAGCGCAAACTGGGAGCGGCGCGCAAGCGCTTACTTGATCTGCAGTTGTCCTCCGGACTGGTGTCCCTCGATCAGTACGACAGCCTTGTCAGCACAATTGAGGGCCTGCGCCGGAACCTGTCAGAGACCGAAGCTTCGCTGGCCGAACATAGGCAGACGGCTACGGCTGTGGCCGCCCGGGTCGGCATCGATGCCGAGTCCGCCGCCGCGCTGTTCCTCGTCAATTCTGATCCTGAATACCGCTATCTTTGGCGCAAGTTTGCCAAGGCAAGCGCAACCTACGCGGAGAATGTAGCCAACTTCGGCAGCAATCATCCGCGCCTTCGCGAGGCCGTCGCCATAAAGCAGTCGATGGAGTCGGCGTTGCGCCAGTTTCTGCGGCGCAAAGCAAACCGAAGCCTGACGGGAGCCGAACTGGCCCTGCTTTCGAGCAATCATGACAAAACGCTAGGAATTCTGACCGACCTGATCGCAAACCACGCCACCATTCGCGGACTTGAATCGCGCATTTCCGAAATCACCAATCAGCTGAACCGCTATGAGAAGAGACAGTTGGAATTGAGTGTTGCGGCCGCGGAACTGGACGACGCCGAGCGCGACCATAAGATTGCAAACGTGGTATTCAGCTCGGCTTTGGCCAGGATCGATGCGTCGAAATCCGACGTCTATGCATCTTACCCGCTGATGCAGGTCCTGGATTCGCCCACCTTGCCGAGCAGGCCCAGTTCGCCAAGGCCGATGTTTGCGGTGGTCGGTGCGGGACTAGGATCTGTTCTGGCGATCATGGCATGGATGCTCGCATGGTTACACCAGAGGTTCGCCTCCTTACGTATGACGAGAAGGTCGTCTTTTACACCATATGCCTGACCTGGGTCTGGTACGCGCTTGGGGCGCTCTATGTCGTCGCACCGGTGATCGCCTGGCTGCTCCTGGCCCGGGTGGTGGTGGCATGGCTGATAGCGCCACCCGACAGCCAATTTCGGCCCAGGCCGCTGACGCCGCTGGTGGTGGTCTGGTGCCTCGCGATGCTGGTCATGCAGATCGCCTTGCTCGTCGGCCATGCGAACGCGGGGCTGAGCACAGGGCAAACAATCAAGTCATCGATCGGCTGGGCCAAGGGCTGGGCGCTGTTGGCGATTTTTCCACTGCTTGGAGCCTGTCTGAATATCAGAGCATGCGTGCTCTATCGCGCCGTCGGCTGGGTCGCGCTGCAGACACTTGTGCTGCTGCCCGTCATGATTATTGCGCCGATGGTTGGCGTTCCGGAGACGCTCTACGTTTCTCCTCTGAAGGTTGTCGGCGGATCGAGCCCGAACTTTTTTGAAGTCCAACTTTACGGCCACAACCCCGGGGGCGGCTATCGATGGCGTTTTTTCACCCCGTGGGCAACTGCTGCGGCCGTAGCATTCGGCATGATGTTCGTTTTGCTGTTGCGCGATCGGTCCTTGATGATCCGCGCAGCAGGTGTCTGCGCCATGATTGCTGTCACACTGATGTGCCAGTCGCGCCTGGGATTTGTCGCCGTCCCAACAGCCGTTTTGTTGACATTCGCGCTCGCGCGGATGACAGATCCACGCATGATCATGTTGGGGGCCGTCGCTGCACTGACGTTTGGTATCTTTGGCCCCGGTTTGATCGAATATGCGATCGAGCAGAAAGAGCGCATAGACCAAATGCGCCAGGACTCAAGCTATGTCCGCGCGATCCTCGCCCGTATGGCATTGTATCGCTGGGAAACTGAGGCGCCGATATGGGGACACGGCATCCTCGAGCACGGTTCACATCTGGTGGAGTTTATGGCGATCGGCTCCCACCATTCCTGGTACGGCCTGCTTTTCGTTAAGGGAATCGTCGGATTTTTCGCACTGCTGATCCCATTGATTTACACGTTTGGCGAGTTGATCGTGCGCGCCCAGATGAGCCGCACTGCAAGGGCAGCGCTTGCCGGCTTGTTGCTGTTCACACTCTTTACGTTCACCGAAAACGTCGAAATCCTGGCCTATCTCATTTGGCCGTGGCTGATGATCGTCGGTTTGGCGAGCGCTCAACGGCTGGTTTCGCCGCTTGGTCGCATAACAGCGCGCACGCCGCTGTCTTTGGCCAGTTGAGGGATGAAGATTGAGTGGTCTAGAGCAACCTGCCTTAAATCGGAATCGGAACGATCCCGATTAAAGGCAGAAAGTTGCTCACCACTTTAAGAGCGATCATCTTTGCGCCTTAAGTCGGAACCGGCGCAATTGGAACCGGCGTTGCGGTTCCGATTTAAGGCGCGATGATCTAAGTCGTTTCCGCTTCCGGCGGTTCAGCCTTACCGGCTCGATCTCCAACCCGGCCGCCCAAAAGCAAGATGTTGTGGGTGGATGGACTGGGGAACGCGATGTTTCCAAATAACTCTGAAAAGCGTTAGGCCGGTGTGGGCAGTTTCACCGGCGTCAGCGCGGCCTCCTTCACGCGGTCGAAGGCAACGCGGGGAAGCACCGTTGCCAACGTGCCGAGGATCAGCGTAGCCACTGTCCGTTTCGGCTCGGTGATGAGGATCGATGGCGACACCGCAACTGCCCCGAGCCCGAGGCGAAGGGCCTTCCTGCCGTCTCCTGCAAGCGCAGCGCGCCGGGCTAGATAACGGCGTTGGAAGGCTTCCGCCTGTGCACCGTATCGCTCAACGAGTGCGGGTGCGAGCGTGGCAAGTTTGGACTTAAAGCGCTGCCAGCTCGCGAACTGTTGCTCGACATCGGCGGACAGACCAGAGGTGTTGACGCGGTACCGCGTCAGCACGCCCGCAATGCCCTCAAACCGCCAGTCGGTTGTCACCGCGATCCGGCACCACATCTCGATGTCCTCCGATTGACGGAACGTCTCATCGAACCAGCACAAGTCGTCGTGATGCATGTCGGGCGGCTGAAAAGTCAAATCAGCGAGCATAGCCCGGCGCAGTACTGCGGCTGAGCCATTGCCGACCGGGTTTCTGCAAAAGATATGCTCCGGCGTGATCGCCATCAGCTTCGGTTGTTGCACGGCGCGCATCAACTGGCTGTCGTCATCCATGAAGCGGGAGGCGGCAAAGCTCACGCCAACCTGCGGGCGACTTTCAAGATGGGCAAAATGCCGGGCCAGCTTGTCCGGTTCGAAGGCATCGTCGGCGTCCAGCAGGGCAATGTAGGTGCCGCGGGCATGTCGAATGCCGGTATTGCGTGCGCCGGCTAGGCCGCGGTTCTCCTGCGTCACCATTGAGATGCGCCGATCCCGGCCGGCATAGTCCCGGACAATAGAAGGACCAGCATCGGTCGAATCATCATTGACAACGATCACCTCAAAGTCGTGAAAGGACTGCGCGAGGATAGAGTCCAGCGCCTCTCCAATATACCGCTCGGCGTTGTAGAGCGGGATGACGACTGAAATCTGCGGTGGATTTTCAGCCATAGCTGTCGGTACTCCGTTGTGATGGCAAGGTGGAAGCAACAGCCGAGGCAACACGCGATGTTAGCGCTAGTAGGAGGCTTGCAAACGATCGGCGTGGGACCTCGAGCAGCATTGTTCTGGGTGAGGCTCGGAACGCTGCAACGATATGTTCCAAAACAGTGAGACCGGGTCGTCCGGACCGTAACACCCGCCGCGCGCAATAAAGTTGCATCATGGCGGTGGCTCTCGGCAGTTCCGCAGCAACCAGCAACGGGGCGATCTGACGCGCGTGCTCGATCGCCATTCGCCAGCCCGCCAGCATCCGCGCCACGTCGCTCGACAGACCTCGGGGACTGGTGCGGTAGAGGACGGTCGCGAGCCTGGTGCTTTTGATCTGCCAGCCGGCGGCGGCGACACGGAACAACCACTCCTGGTCCTCGGCATGAACCATGTCGGTGCGCATACCTCCAACCTCGTCGAACACCTCACGGCGCACGACCAGACTGGAACATGTGGCCGTCGGATTACCTGCGAGAATATCAGCCGGTCGGGCGCCCTCAGGCCAGCTGCGGGTGCGACGGCCGGTGTCCTGCATGGTCTCGGACATGATCCGGCTCGGTGCGAAGGCAATTCCCAACCGCGGTTGTGCATCGAGCATGGCGACGGTCACCGCCAGATGCTCGCTCGTCCAACCATCGTCTGAGTCGAGAAACGCAATATAGTCAGCGCGGTTCGCAGCAACGCCCCGGTTGCGCGCCGCGGACGGGCCGGCATTCGCCTGGGCAATGATCCGGATGCGCGGATCAAGTGCCGCTGCGGCACTGACGATACGATGCGTCCGATCAGCTGATCCATCATCGACAACGACCAATTCCCAGTCGTCGAACGGTTGTTGCTGGACGGCGGCGATGCTGTGGGCAACTGTCGCCTCGGCATTGTAGGCCGGCATGACAACGCACACGCGCGCGCACTTGTGCTGTCCTTGACGGATCACGCGGCCGCTCCTTCCGCTGTTGGCTGCTTGCGCTCCGGCGCGAGCGTGTGAAATGCGTAAGCTGCGACGGCCATCGCCGCGGTCAGTTGGACGGCGGCGATGGTCACCGCGACAGCGATCAGACCATATGAAAGTGCCAGCAGGATTGCCGCAAACGATAGGCCTGTCAGCACAATCGCAATTCTGAGGTCGTCGCGGGTTCGATTGTCCGCACGCAGCATTTGCGATGTTGATTCGACGAACGGGTGGGCGATCGAGCCGATCGCCAAGATGGCGACGAGGGGCGCCGCCGGTTCCCACTTTTCGCCAAACACGAGCGGAACAATCCATGCAGCCGTGGCGGCCAGACCAATCGCGGGTGGGGCGATGCTCGCCGTCATCAATGTCAGGGAATGCGCAAAAGAGGACCGCAGCTGCCCGCTATCGCGGCTGCGCCGCATGAACGGCAAGACGACGGTGCTCAGGGCACCCGAGATCGAAATGGTAAATCCTCGGCCGATGTTGGCCGCGAATGCGTAATAGCCGAGCGCGACCGGACCGAGCACGGCGGCGATCAGAACCTTGTCGCCCTGCGTACGCAGCGTGGCCAGAAGTTCAACGGCCAAGACGCGAGATGAATAGGCAATAAGTGATCGGTTCTTGGCAGCAAAGGTCTGCGCAAGACTCAATTTTCTGTTCGGGTGCCATCGTGTCATTTGGCGATGTAGGATGACCCAGCCGACCGCGACGACCAGTTTGGGCAAAACGATCGCCCAGATTCCGAAGCCGACAAACGCCAGGACGATGGTCAAGACATTGTCGATCACGCCGTGTGCCACGGTGGCAGCGCTAAAATACTGCCAGCGCTCTTGGCGTTGCGCGACATAAACGTTCACCATGGCCAACGGGTAGATGACATTCACGGCGGCCAACGCAATCAGCGCCCAACCCAATTCCGAAGATCCGAAATACGCTGCAATCGGCCAGGCCAGCGCGGTCTGCAACAGAAAAAGGGTGGCGCACAAAATCCAATTGAGCTGGAAAACGGCATTTGCTACGTCGTCCGCTTCCAAATCATTTGCGGCGACGATCCGAGCGCCGAGGCCGTTGTTGAAAAACATGCGGACAATCTCGTGCACCGTCATGGCGATCATCGCGATACCGAATTCGGCGACATCGAGTGTCCAGGCGAGCGCAATGGCCGTTGCAAGTCGGGTCAATCGGTTGGTCATAACTGCCGCGGTCATCAAGCCAGCATCGACGACAAGGCCGGCGCCACGCTGTTTGAGCCGCCGTGGCAGCGCTGTGATGAAATGGAACACCCGCGCTGTCATGACAACTTTCGCAATGCGGTTTGGAATGTCTGGCGAACATGTACAGAGAGTGGGTCAGGATCGAAAATTTGCTCGGCGGTCGCCTCTACATCCGAAATCATCGCCTCCGGGTCGAACGCATTGACCGGGCAGCCCGTGAGCCCTAAGCGGGCCCCGAGATCGCGCCCCTTGCCCGAGTAAAACAAGTTATAGGGTTGGCGTCCGCAGACCAGCCGCAGCACCGCCGTGTGATACCTGACGGCTACGACCACTTTTGCGATGGCGAGGGCGCCGATGAGAAAGTCGACGGGGTTACACAGATCCGAACCGGAGAAGCAGTCGAGGCAGCACAGTCGAGGTTCCATGGCCTGCAGCTGGCTGATCACGCGACGATCGGAATCGCGCTGATCGACATCGGATTGCACGATGGCGGCGACTTGATGACCGCGGTCGATCAACGCCGTAGCAAGCCGGGTCATCTTGGTGATGAACTCCGCCTCATTGTGCGGATAAAGCGAGTCGAATGAGCGGATCGAAAGCAGAACCGTGCGCTCCGGTGCCAGCCCTTGTAGTGCGAACGCTCGCTGAGCGCCCCAGATGCCGGCATCACAGGGCCGCAACACGAAGGCGGCATCATAGGATAGCTCGGCCCTCACGCCTTTGCGGCGAAGCAGCTCGAGACTATGCTCATCACGCATGACGACGGACTGCGTTCGGCGCAGCACGGCTGCGAGCATCGACAAACCAAGCCAGCCGCAGGAAGCGGGTATCGACTGGCCGAACAGAATGGCGCGGTCTGCGTGCGCATGAAGTGTGAGAACGTTGTCAAGAAACGCTCGCGTTATAAATGCGGGGCGTGCATTATTGAAAATGTCGCCGCCAACGGACACGAAACGATTACAGGCGGTCAATCGGCCACTCAATGTCAAGCCCCGCACTGCGACCGGTTCGGCATCATGGATCACCGCTCTTGCTTGACGCCCAGGAAGCATCTCGATCAGAGCTGACATGATTGCAGCATCGCCGAGATTTCTCGTTGAGTAGGCGTTGAGCAAACCTACGGGCGGAGACGCTACATTGTCGACCGGCACCATATTTGCCGCCCCCAATCGACTCTCAGCGAGCTGCATGTTCAACTTCGTCCCCCACTAATAGGCATTGCTATGGACGAAGCCATAGATCGGTGTTGCAAGGATAATTCGAATGTCGAGCCAAAGTGACCAATTCCGGATGTACCAGAGGTCGAGCTCTACTCTCTTTTCCATGCTCCCGGGCTCTCTTACTTCGCCGCGGTAGCCGTGGATCTGGGCCCAGCCGGTTATTCCCGGCTTCAACAGCGCGCGACGACTGTAGTCGTTGATCGACTTGCTATAAAGTTCGTTGTGGGCTGCCGCATGTGGACGAGGCCCGACAATCGACATGTCTCCGAGCACGACGTTGATCAGCTGTGGCAGTTCGTCGAGGCTGGTGCGCCGCAAAATTCGGCCGACCCGGGTGACGCGTGGATCATTCTTGCGCGCCTGATGAACAACGGGCCCGTCGTCGGCAACGTGCATGGTGCGGAACTTCCAGATCACGAACTCGCGGCCGCCGACGCCATTGCGTCGCTGGCGAAAGAAGATCGGTCCGGCCGAATCGATTTTGATGGCCACGGCAATGAGTGCCATGAACGGAGCCGCCAACAACAGCAGCAGGGTTCCGCCAATGCGGTCTTCAGCCCACTTAACAATGCAATTCCACTCCAACAGCGGGGGGCGCTGGACGTTGGCAACAACAACCTGCCCAAAGCGGGCGACGCGAAAGCCCTTCGATTTCTCGCGCCATTCCTCAAGCGCGAAGTTGACCGGCAAATGGGTATGAACCGGGAAGTCTCCAAGCTGTCGTCGCAGTTTTTCGATCCGGTCCTGCGCGCAGGGCGCCAGGCAAATGATCACATCGTCAACATCGCCGGCGGCAAGGCGCGCGCGCAGGTCGGATAAAGTTCCGGTCACGTCGATACCCGTGTCAGTTCTGCGAAAGTCTAGCAGACGATCGTCGTAAAGCCCGACAAGTTCGACGTCGGATTGCTCGGCGAGAAGCGAAAAAATCTGCAAACTTTGCTCGGTCGCCCCAAATACGGCAACCCGACGCCACAGGTGGCGCTCCATGCCAAGGTGCCGGAGGGCAAAGCCGCTCGCAATTCGAACACCTGCCGGCGCAATCAACAGGACTAATGCGAACCAGGCCGCGATCTGAGGCGGGACTGGCGCCGCGCCGAGCCCGACCACGATCGCGACCGCAAGCGGTGCGTAGCTGCAACGAAGCAGGAGAACGGCATCATCGCGTCCTCCGGTCGGGGAAAACCGGCGCCGCGCGAACCACAACAACGGCAGTAGCAGCACTGCGTAAGTGGCCAAGCTCATTTTCAAAAAGCCAATAACCGCACCGACGTCCGAAGCGAGCGCCCAAGTGCTTGCCGCGGCGAGGAGGCTACCAGCCAGCACCGCACCAGCGACCAGCATGTCGCGAACGACCGCGCGGGGCCAACTGGTCATTGGCCGAGCCTGCCGATTCTTCGGCTCGGCAGGCTTGCGCCTTTCTATCGAAGCGCTGTGCCGCGCACTCATGGTTCACACCCCCTGGTTTGATCGACGTTAGGCGTCGAGATCAATCGTCTCAAAGAAGTTGGGGTCGGCAATCCGTAGTGCGCCAAGCCGCATGAGAAATTCGATGTTGCCGCGGATGTAGCGGTCCGCCAGACGCCGAGGTTCCATCGCAAGGCGCCAACACCACTCCAGCCCGTGGCGGCGCAGGGCCAAGGGCGCGCGAGGAATTCTGCCGGAGTAATAATCGAACAGCCCGCCGACACCGATCATGACGCGCGCGGCGCAACGCTCCTTGTTGCGAGCGATCCAGATTTCTTGCTGCGGCACGCCAAGTCCGACCAGAACAATGTCAGCACCGGTCCGGTTGATTTGATCGAGCACGGCGTCATCTTGATCGCGACCGAAATAGCCATCACGCGCGCCAACGAAGGGGTTGCAGCCAAGCTTTGTCGCCAGATTGGTTGCCGCCGCGCTAGCGATTCCCGGTATGCCACCAAGCAGATAGATGGTCTGGCCTTGTTCGCTCGCTCGGGCGCACAGCAACGGAAATAAGTCGCTACCGTTGACGTTTCCGCGAAGTCGCGTGCCGCTGAGGAGTGCTGCAAGCCGAACACCAATGCCATCGGCAAAACGGACGTCGAACCGATGCAGCGCGAGGCGATACTCGCTACTCCTATGCATGATGTTGATGCATTCGGCATTGATGAATGACACTGCCGACTTGCGCCCTTCCGTGCTCATGCCAACAATGAAATCGGCCGCCTCTTGCAGGGTTGCATTTTGTACTTCGTAGCCGAAGATTTCGAATGATGGACGATCCCGATCCGGACAAACCGCCGTCGAGGAGTCGTGGCAATTCCGAGGAGAATTGCGCTGAAGTAACTTGGCCTGAGAGCCAAAAGTCCGGGCGTGTTCAAGCATGGCGATCTTCTGATGTTGGAGCGCGGTTATTGCCTTTTTCCGTACACGGTGGATTAAGGGCAAGCGGAACCGTGAAGCATGATTTGCAAATGCCTGACTGTTGAGAGAAAATGACACCCGGCGTCTTGTCTAATTTTGCCAGCCTGAATGTCGCGCGAAACAGATCTCGCAATTGTCGTCCAATGTTGCACGTGTGATATTTAATGCGTGCCAACAACAGCGCCAACCAAACCGGCTGCCACGCCGGCTTGAATCTTATTTTTGGCATGCTGGGGTGCGGGGGGCGCCAGTCATTATCTCCTAGCCGCTCCAGCGTTCGGTGGTCCCTGATGACAGCGCGAAAATCGGTGGCGTCCATGGGAGCATCCGGATTGATCCCGAGCTGCTGCTGGAGGTCGCGGCTTTGCTTGATGTTCAGAGTATGTGGAAAGACCATTCCATTTGTCTTGCGCAAAACATCTTGGCGAATTTTGAGGCGTTTCTCAATTTGCGATTTTGTGCGGTATTGATAGTGTCGAAAGCGTAGGTAGTCGCCGGCCGGATTGACCATGTAGATCGGCCATGGGCGGCTTCTCGGCCAGTGCAGGTAGCTCGTGTGCTTGAAAAATTTTATTTCAGCCCAGTTGCCCCGATAATAGCGCAAGCGCTCAAGAATCGGCGTCCGCTCAAAGCCGTCGGGATCCTCGCAATGGCGGGCGTAGTCCCGGTCGGTCAGATAGAACTGATAGCAGCCGCCCCAAATGCAATCGACATCTTCGGGAAGAGCTTCGATAAACATCCGCGGCGAATCGATATAGAATTCGTCGGCGTCAAGTCGACACCACCAATCTCCTGGATGCGAAACATTTTTTATGTGTGCGAATATTTCACCGCGGATTGCATCGGTGAATGGAATGTCGAAGACGCCTAGAAAGTGGACGTTTGCATTACGCTCCGACAGGTTTCGAACCACGTCCGCAGTACCATCGTCAGATCCGTTATCTGCGACGAAAATGCCATCCGACCAATGACGTGCATGTTCGATCGCTTCAGCAATCACGTCCGCCTCGTTCTTTATAACCGTCAAGCAGTAAATTCGCATATCCACGCACCCCCCGGATCGACAGGTTTAAGCGTTTTCTCATCCTATGGGAGATTGGTAAAATATTCCGCTGCGTTGCCGCGCTTGATTTTTCATCCCTTTGAAAATGATTTTCTCGGAGTTCTTGCCAGTGATTGGAATGCTATTCGAGGAATAGTGTGACCCAATCACTCAACAAAGCTATTCGATGGCCAATGTGCCGCTGCAAATGTCTGATTTCGCAGGGCGTTCGCGGAACGCTTCGCCGTGATCGTCAGTGGCTTGAGGATACGAAGCCGAGATCGCCAACATCTGTTGCGCTTAGATCATCGCGCCTTAAATCGGAACCGAAAAGCCGGTTGCGATTTAAGGCGCAAAGATGATCGCTGTTAAAGTGGTGAGCAACTTTCTGCCTTTGATCGGGATCGTTCCGATTCCGATTAAAAGCAGGTTGCTCTAGGTCGCCCAACACAATGGTGTCCATTTCGCCGACTGCCGAGTATGACGGGCGCAAGGTGCCGGCGTCATGGCTGATGGTGAGATCCCCGGCGTTTGCGACCGTGGTGACGTCGGTGAGATCCAAGGTTTCGCGCGCGACATCGACATCGGCGATGCGATCCTCGCCGGTCGCATCAGCGAAATGAAATGGATCCGCGCCGGCCCCGCTGGTGAGGGTATCATCACCTTCACCGCCACGAACATGGTCGCTGTCGGAGCCACCCACGATGATGTCATCGCCGGCGCCGCCGTACAGATGGTCACTGCCTTCTCCGCCAAATAAGGTGTCGGCGCCGCCACCGCCTTGCACATGATCATCGCCAGCGCTACCGGAAACGACATCATCGCCGTCGTCGCCCCTGGTCTCACCGATCACCGCATCGCCGTCGGGGCCCGCCAACCCAACGTCCACGGCGGTGCCGAAATCATGATTGCCGCGGTCGGCTAAATGGGACGTGAGGTCCGTGGTTGTGGCGGTGAATTGCAGGACGCCGAAATCACGCAGGGCCGTGGTGCCGTCGGGCTCGGCGTCTTGAAGGTCGTGTAGCGGATAGCTGCCGTCGCCGTCATCTTCGATGGCGTAATTCGTGGCGTTTTCTGAAAGACTCGCGGTGTCGATGCCGCCTTTGCCACTCCAGACCCGATCGGAGCCGGTGCCTGTGACAAACTTGTCGTCGCCGGCTTCCCCTGCCAGCATATCATCGTTGTCCGCACCAAAAATTAGACTGGTTCTATCGGCAATTGATGTTTCAGATGTGAAAATACCATTTGAAAGCTCCATGACGTCGATTGAGCGGATGATATCCGTGCCGTCAGGCGAACCGTCGTGCAAGCCTGTGATGATAGGGCTTCGATTGCCATTGTCGACGATTATGGAGTCCGTGTGCTGATCCGAAGCCACTGCGGTATCTTGACCGTTGTTTCCGCCCCAGATGCTGTCACCCACCGATGATGAAGCGAGACGATCGTCTCCATTCGATCCAGCAATTCTCATCACCAACTCCGTCGCCCGCATGTTGGGGGATTGGAATAAGCGCAGATCGCCCCAGGGTCAAAACGGTTCAGCTACAATCGCTTCCCCTCCCCTAAAACACAAAGTACAGTTACTGATTAATTTAATCCAAATTCTTGATAAATTCAGGAGAGGCGATCTCGTCAGCGGCTCGAAAATCAAGGTTGCCTACTGATTAGTCGTCGTTCGGCTCACGCATCTTCTTCATTCAGCAAAAACATTTTCTTGATAAAAGTCTGCAAACTCCGTGAATTTGCAAACGCCGAGTACCCAGTGTTCTGGCTCGAATGCTTGGTGCCGGGCGCGGATCACCAAGCGTTCGAGTAAGAGCGCGAGCGTGTCTCAAATTGCAATAATTTTAGTCAAAAAGAAATTGGTACGCCAAGAAAGAAAAACTGTTTGCAAGAATTATGATGAAGTATAGGCGTTTCATGCAGAGCGACCTTCATTCTAGATATTCGCGCCTTAAATCGGAACCGGCTTTGCGGTTCCGATTTAAGGCGCGATGATCTAGGGTGTGCAGATCGGACTGAACCCCGGTGAGATCGGTGGTCTTGGGGACAGACGCATCGGTTCGGGCCGGCCGGCCGAGGTGGTCCTGTCCGGCGAGCCGCGCTCGGTCTCAGGTGCTTGGCCAATCCGTCGCCGATCAGCTGAACTGTGCCCTTCGCGAGGAACAAGCGCCATCGGTGAGACTTGGCCGACATTGGCGGCGGTAGAACCGACGTCATCGGTCCTACGCGCGCCTGTTCAATGCAGCACCCGCGCTTGCCGTGCGTGGCGCACCGGCGGCTCGGCGGCGCGGGCGGCGGTGTTGGCAGCGAACGGGTCGCCGACAGAACCGTTGGTTTTGAGCTACCAGCCGAAGCTGCTATCCGAAGATGTCCTTGGTGATGCCTTCATACCAACCCACTGATTCCTCATAGGTCTGCTTGCGGAGCGCCGCATCTTCCCCGGTCTTGGAGATGAAGGTCGACGTCGGTTCAATTTTATCCGCCCCGGCCTTGTAGGTGGCGCCGACTTTGACCCCATCGTTGGTGGCAATCAGGCTCCAGCATGTGTTGGCGAATCGTGGTTCGAAAACGCGCGAGCCGGTCAGCGCGCCCCGCACGGCCATGGCCGCTACTTTGGCTTGGCTATTGGCGGCAAAACCGGACTTCGGCATGGCAGATGCGACAGCCGCGTCGCCCAATACGTGGATGTTCTCATCCACTTGCGACTGCATCGTCTTGGGGTCGATCGCACACCAACCTTTGGCGTTGGTGAGACCGGCTTTCTGCGCGATGCGACCTGCCATTTGTGGTGGTACGATGGAGGCCGCATCCGCTTTGAAGCGATCGCCATCCGTCTCGATGGTCATGGTGTCGACATCCACCTTTTTGACGCCACCCGTGATCGAACCGGGCAGCCATTCGATCATTCCGGGATAGTGATTTTCCCAGCCCTCCTGGAACAAAGCCTGCTTTGAGAACTTTTCTTTCGGGTCGAGCACGATGATTTTGGCCTTCGGGTTTTTTTGTTTGAGCCGATGGGCGATCATCGAGATGCGCTCGTAGGGACCTGGCGGGCAACGGAACGGATTGGGCGGTGGCACCATGACGAATGTGCCGCCTTCCTTCATATCGTCGATCAGCGCCCTCAACACCTGGACCTGGGTGCCCGATTTCCAAGCGTGTGGGATTTTCGCAGACGCTTCAACCGAATAGCCCGGGATCGCGTCATATTTGATATCGATGCCCGGCGACATCACCAGCCGGTCATAGGCCACCTTGGCGCCGGAAGCGAGGTGCACAAGTTTTTTATCGCGGTCGACCGCCTCTGCCCAATCGTGAACGACGGCGACCCCGTGGCCAGCCATCCGCTCATAGGTGTGACCGATCGAAGCGTAGTCGCGGAAGCCGCCGAGATAGAGATTTGAGAAAAAGCAGGTGTAGTAGGTCTTGGAGGGTTCGATCAGGGTAACATCGATCGCTCCGTTGGTGTCTTTGGCGATGTACCGCGCCGCGGTACCGCCGCCGGCGCCGCCACCGATCACCACCACCTTAGGGTTGGCAGCGCGCGCCACGAAGGGCAGGCTGAGCGCGGTTGCGGCAGCGCCGGTGCCGAGCATCTGATTGAAGGTGCGGCGTGACCAAAGTGTCATGTTCTCCTCCCGACATGTTGGACGATCTAGTATTGAACCTCGGGTTTGACTGACGCGAAGTAGGTCGCAAGCGCGGCGATGTCTTCTCCGCTCAGCGAACCGGCAATGCTCTGCATGACTTTGTTTTCACGCTCCCTTTTTTTGTATGAGAGCATGACGGCAATGAATGACTCGGTGTCCCAGCCGACGATCGGCGGGATTCCCGCCTCTCTGCCAGACAACTGGTGACAGGTTGTACACTGAGATGACAGGTATTCTCCCAGCTCACGATCATCCCCGTGCGCAGGGGCTACCATCGCCATACAACCGATCAATACATAGTATACCGCTGGGGTCCAACAACTGGGCAATCCAGCACGGTGCGTTCGCGCCATCTCGCGTTCGCCTTTTGAAATCGTCAACTTGAGTGATCAATCGCGTCGCTTGGACCCGTCACCTATCACATAGAAACATCTGAAGACGTGAATATCAAGACCCATCATGGGGTCCTTGACGCGATAGCTGGGTGTCGTGCGGCCAGTTGTCCTCGATCTTATAGACGGTAGCGTGAAAGCGCTGCTTACGGCGCTGTCGGAGGCGAGATTGCGCCGCGTCCCCCGGTCAAGGGCCACCGGCGGCCACGGTCGGTTTGATCGCTCACGATCCGGCGGCGCAGCAAAGCCAAGTTGGCCGTGAACAAGCCCAGGCGCCTAATTTAACGGGTTTAGCCTCCGGCCTCCGCGGCCCGATCGGCCGGCCCGTCTCTACAGGCGATGTCTCTACAGGCGATGTCCCTGCCGGCGACGTTTCTCCAGGCCAAGAAGCGGTTGCCAGGCGAAGGGGAGCGAGGCAGCGTGGGGGCGGGGGGAACCGGACGCTGCCTCGCTGATTGCAGAACCGGTAACACAGGCCGGCCCCGCTCGGCGTCTTGATCAAGTATCAAGACGCTTCAACATAGCCGTGTTTTATTACACCTGCGCTACAGTTTCAGTTCGAATTTGTGGTGCCACGGCAATATGGATTGCATTTTCATGCTGCAATAGGTGTACGTCGGTCCGTTGGCCCGGTCTCAGCGCGAAAATGATCATGAGAACCTGTCCGCGAATGCTGTCAATCAGACCAATCATTCAGTGATCGAAGCGGTATCATCTGCTGCAATTCGGGCGCGGCATGATTTCGCGTTAAGGCAGAAGAGTGCGTGCTCTTTCGGCGCCAACGGTTCCCGCGCCTGGACGGTTCCAGCGCGCACTGACGCTTTAGAGCAACCTTCCTTTAATCGGAATCGGAACGATCCCGATTAAAGGCAGAAAGTTGCTCGACACTTTAAGAGCGATCATCTTTGCGCCTTAAATCGGAACCGGCGCAATTGGAATCGGCGTTGCGGTTCCGATTTAAGGCGCGATGTTCTAGCGCGCTAGGGCCGTCTGCATTTCATCGGACTGGGAACGATCCCGATGAAATGCAGGTTGCTCTAGCCTGAGAATTCAACGGCCGGGAGGATTTGCCCCACGCATTCGCCAAATCCTAAGTGGCGCCCCGACCCGCTACACCAGCCGCGCAACGTGATCGTATCGTAATCGTCGACGAAACACCTTTCCCCGCCGTCGACTTTGATCGGATCGCGACCATTCCAAGCCAGTTCCAGCAATGATCCGTAACTGCCCGGGGTCGGACCGGAGATCGTGCCCGATCCCAACAGATCACCCGTGCACATCGCGCAGCCTGACGAGGCGTGATGCGCCAATTGTTGCGCTGGGGAATAGTACATGTACTTAAAGTTGGTGCGGCTGATCACGGTCGGCCGACGCTCGTGCGGCGCCAACGCCACCTCGAGATTGATGTCGAAATTGTTGGGGGAAGTCTCGGCCAAATAGGCAAGCAACGGATGGATTCGCTCCGGCGTGGACACGCGAAATGGGTCCAATGCCTCGCGGGTGACAATCCAGGGACTGATCGAGGTGCCAAATGCTTTGGCCTGGAACGGCCCGAGCGGCTGGTATTCCCAAAACTGAATGTCGCGCGCCGACCAATCATTCAGCAACACGTAGCCAAAGATCATGTCATAAGCCTGACTGACGGTTATCGGTTGTCCCATTGGCGATGCCGTGCCGACCACGGCGCCAAGTTCAAGTTCGATATCGAGCCTCTCGCTGGGGCCGAAACGTGGGACGCTGTCGTTTGGCCCCTTCAGTTGTCCCAGCGGGCGGCGGATCGGCGTGCCGGAAATCACCACCGTTGACGCCCGGCCGTTGTAGCCGATCGGAACGTGAAGCCAGTTTGGCATCAGCGCGCTGTCCCGCCCACGCAGAATGGCGCCGGCATTGGTCGCGTGCTCCTTGGAGGCGTAAAAGTCGGTGAAGCTGCGCACGAAAAACGGTAAGTGCAGCCGCGCCGATGAGATCGGGACGAGCGCGCGCTGCTTCAGGTCTGGGTTATCCCGCAGCTGCGGGTTGCCGGCATCCAGCAGCGCGGCGATCTTTCGGCGGGTTTGGCCCCAGACGGCCTGCGGCAACGCCATGAACGCGTTGAGCTCCCCGGTAGCGAACACGCCGCCATCTTGCGCCACCAGCAGCTCACCGACCTGTTCGAGCCGCGTGAGATCGAGGATCTGATCGCCGATCGCCACGCCCACGCGCTTGTCGTCCGAGCCATGCGAGAACACGCCATAGGGCAGGTTTTGGATTGGGAAGTCCGCGCCAACTGTGTTGGCGCTTTCAATCCAGCTGCGACGCGACAGATCATGGGTCTCATTGAGCACGGGCATATCTTCTCCCATCGTTGACGTTGGTTTCAGTGCTGTCGCGTTAAGCTTCGTGCCTCATTCCCCGTTCCAAACCCGACGGGTCGGATCGAAGTGGTTACGCAAGCCCTTCCAGACGTCCGGGTAACGCACCTGAAGGGTCGGCAAGTCCGCCGCATAGCGTGTCAGCTGCTGCGGATAGCGGGTCTCGAACATGAATGCCAAGGTCTTGTCGAGCTTTTCCGGTTCCAGCTTTTTCAAAGATGCCCCATAAAATGCATCCGTATCCGGACCATGGGGTAGCATGCAATTGTGTAGGCTCATACCGCCCGGCACGAAGCCCTCAGGTTTTGCATCGTAAACGCCCTCGATCAGCCCCATGAACTCGGACATGATATTCATGTGATACCAAGGCGGACGGAAGCTGTCCTCCGCCACCATCCAGCGCGGCGGAAAGATGACGAAGTCAATGTTGGCTGTACCCGCCTCGCCGGAAGGCGCAGTAAGCACGGTAAAAATCGATGGATCGGCGTGGTCGTTCAAAACCGGGCCGACCGGGGAGAAATGCCGGAGGTTGTATTTATAGGGCGCATAATTGCCGTGCCAGGCGACGACATCGAGCGGCGAATGATTGATGTCGCAGGATTGAAATGCCCCGCACCACTTCACCACGACGCGGCAGGTCACGCCATCCTTTTGCTCGAATGCTGCCACCGGCGTGAGGAAGTCGCGTCGATTGGCAAGGCAGTTGGCCCCGATCGGTCCGCGCTCCGGGCATGCGAATTTGGCCCCATAATTCTCGCAGATGTAGCCACGCGCTTTGTCGTCCCCGTGCAATGAGACCTTAAACTTCACGCCTCTGGGCAGCACGGCGATTTCGCCCGGAGCAATGTCGATCAAGCCAAACTCGGTGAAAAAGCGCAGACCGCCGACTTCGGGAACAATCAGCATCTCGCCGTCGGCATTAAAGAAATACTGGTCCTCCATGCTCCCGGTTATCGCGTAGACGTGGATCGCATATCCGGTTTGCGTGAACACATCGCCTCCCGTCGCAATGGTTCGGATTCCGGTCAAAAAGGTCCCTGCGTCGTTGGGGATCGGTGCCGGATCCCAGCGGAGCGGTGCCAGGGGAAGCTCTGATTCGCCGACGGTCGGCGCAGACCGGAAATAGGGCAGATCGAGCGGCGTCATGGCGCCGATGTGCTGCACGGTCGGGCGCATGCGATACAGCCATGAACGCTCGTTTGAAGCCCGCGGCGCCGTGAACGGGGAACCGGAAAGCTGTTCGGCATAAAGGCCGTAGGGGCATCGTTGCGGCGAATTCTGGCCGATCGGCAAGGCGCCCTCCAGCGCCTCTGTCTCGAAGTCGTTGCCAAAGCCCGGCATGTAGCCCTCGTTGTACTTGGCCCGGCTTTTCGCGATCACAAAATTGGGGACATGTTCGTTCATGAACTTTTCTCCATTCATTGGCCAGATGTTGCGTCTCAAGCCATGCGGGCCTTGCGTCTCCCCCGGCGCAGTCGTTCGATTGCGATCGCTTCAACCGGCGGTTCTTTTGTGCCCGTATCGCGGCAAGTGTGACAATTATGCAGCACAAGGAAAAATTCGGGGTGTGAGCCACGTTGGCTGGCCTCGGACATGCCCGCTCGCTTTCCTCTGGTGAGCTAGCTCGCTGTCTTAAACGCGTCCTCGTCGAGCGACTGGGCGAGATGAACCGTTATTCTTTCGATTGCCGCCACCAGCTCAGCGTGCTCGTTCGCGTCAAAAAGCGCACTGATCGCCGCGTTGCGAGCATCAGCCTCCGGCATCACGGCTGCCATCTTCGCCGCACCTGTGCGCGTCAAGGTGTGCAGTTTGCGACGAGAATTGCGGGAATCGGGGCGAGCTTCGATGTAGCCGTCCTTGATCAGCTGCCGGCAGCTGCGGCTAACCAGACCCTTGTCGACGGCGACCAGACGAACAAGATCGGCTCCCGAGAGTTCACCAAAGGCTTCGATCGTCGTCAGCGTCCGATAAGCGGTCACCGACAAACCGTGTCGGGCAACGATGCGGGCAATTTGCTTGTCGAGGAGGCGCTGCAGGATCGCGAAGCGAAACGGAAGGCGAGCCTCGAGCTTGTTGATCCCCTCCAGGCTGCGTTCATGGGCTTCGCGGGCTAGTCCGAGCATAAGCGGCTCCGTGGCAGAGATGGACGAGTACGCCATATATGTTGTCTTGTCAACATATATATTGATAGCTCAACTGAAGTTTGCTTCGTTGACGTGCAGGGGTGAGACGCGTGGCGAGATGGTTTTGGCCACTTGGCCACTTGGCCACCTGGCCAGCCAGCGGTCGGGTGCCGAACGGTCGCGGTGCTAGCCGGTGCGGCGCGCCGTGAGACAATCGATGTGGGACATCGGTGTGGACGCCAGCGCGGCCATTTGGGATAGGGCTGACGCGACGTCATCGGGCAAATCGTCGGCCGGGTCGCGACGCAATGGGACTTAATGGGACTTAAAGCGTGTCAAAGTGCGCTGGAACCGTCCCGTTCCCCCGCCCGGCCATGAAATGGCCCGCTTGTGTGGGTGCCGGGCGGGCGCGGGCTAGCACGGCTAATCCGCCTAAGGCGGACATGCGCAAAGTTAACACTCAACGGTGGTGCCAAGCGAAAGCACCGTGGCGGCGCTGGCACGGGAGGGCGTCAACATGAGCGAGATGGACCGGTACCCCTGCGTGAGCTATCTCGAACATCGTGCGCAGCATCGCATGCCGCACTTCGCCTGGGAGTTCTTAGCCAGCGGTACGGGCGAGGAGGCATTGATCGCGCGCAATCTGGCGACGATGGCATCGGTGCGTCTCTTGCCCCGCGCACTGGCAGGACGCATCGTTCCGCAGGCCGCCACCGAGATTTTCGGCAGATGCTATGATGTGCCGTTCGGAGCCGCTCCGATCGGCATGGCGGGCCTGCTATGGCCCGGTGCCGAGGCTGCCATTGCTGATGCCGCGCGCACCCACAATTTTCCGACGACGCTTTCCACCGTCGCCTCAGCTGAGATCGAGACGATCGCCGAGCGATCCGAGGGGCGCGCCTGGTTCCAACTTTATCCGCCGCGCGACTGGCAGGTGACAGCAGACCTGTTGGACCGGTGCAAGGCAGCAGCGGTGCCGGTGCTGGTGATCACGGTCGATGTTCCGGTCGGCAGTCGCCGCGAGCGCCAACGCCGGGCCGGCATCACGATGCCTCCGAAGATGTCGGCCAAGCTGGTCCGCGATGCACTGCTGCGGCCGGCCTGGTCGTACGGCGTGCTGCGGCACGGAATGCCGAGGTTCCGAACCGTTGAACGCTATGCCGAAAGCCCGGCGATGACTGACGTCGTGAGGTTTGTCGGCCAGGGGCTGCATGCCATGCCGAATTGGGATTGGCTTGGGCGCTTACGTGACGCCTGGAAAGGCGCGCTTGTGATCAAAGGGGTGATGCGCGTGGAAGATGCTGCTCGTGCCGCACAGATCGGCGTGGACGGGGTTTGGGTGTCCAATCACGGTGGCCGCCAATTCGACGCCGGCCCCGCGGCCGTAGAGGTGCTTCCAAACATTGTCGAAGCCGTCGGCCATCGCACCAAGATTTTGTTCGACAGTGGTGTTCGCAGTGGCCTCGACGTCGCCAGGGCGCTGGCGCTTGGCGCCGACTTCGTCCTCCTTGGCCGTGCATTCCTGTTCGGCGCTGGCGCCATTGGCGCAAAAGGTCCCGCCCACGTTGCAGCCATTCTCAAAGAAGAATTGGACAATGCATTGGTTCAACTCGGCATCCAATCGCTTCATGAGCTGCCCCACTGCCGGGCTTAACGCCGGGCGGGCCCGGCCCAGCGTGATCATCGACCGGCTGCGGGGAATGTTGCCTTAACGCGCTTCGCCCGCCATCCGGCCACCCACACAAGCCTGCTTCGGGGTGGCCGGGCGCAAGAGTGGAACGGTTCAGCACACTCTGGAACGCTATCGGGCAACCTGCTTTTGATCCGTATCGCGATGAATTCGATCGAAAGCACAAAGATGGTCTAAAGCAGGATGGGTTTACCGGCAGGGCGTGCGTCCCGAGCCTGCCTCATGCGCCGGCTTTGCGGGTGTGTCTTGGATGTTCTTCTTGGACGAGGTGCGGTTCGGCATCAAACACCAGCCGCTCCGCGCCGGACAGTGCGATAAAGCGCTTGCCCCGGGCCCGCCCGATCAAGGTGAGCCCGGCCTGGCGGGCCAGCTCGACCCCCCAGGCGGTAAAGCCTGAGCGGGACAGCAGGATCGGTATGCGCATCTTGACGGTCTTGATCACCATTTCCGAGGTCAGCCGCCCCGTGGTGTAGAAAATCTTGTCATCCGGGCTGATCTGGTGACGCATCATGTAGCCGGCGATCTTGTCGACCGCGTTGTGGCGGCCGACGTCCTCCATGTAGATCTGCGGCCTGTCTTGATGGGCCAGGACGCAGCCATGAATGGCGCCGGCTTTCAGATAAAGGCTCGGCTGCGTGTTGATCTTTTTGGTCAACTGATAGAGCCATGAGGTTTTTAGCTTGGCCGCGCTCGACAGCTCGACGGTCTCCAGCTGATCCATCAGATCGCCGAACACCGTGCCTTGCGCGCAGCCTGAGGTTTGCACCTTCTTTTTGAGCTTGTCCTCGTAATCGGTTTGGCGCCGGGTGCGAACCACCACGGTGGCGATGTCGGGCTCGTAATCGACGGCGGTGATTTCGTCGTCGGCGCTCAACATGTTCTGGTTCAGCAGATAGCCGATGGCCAGCAGATCAGGATGATCGCCGATGGTCATCAAGGTGACGATCTCGCGGGCGTTGAGGAACAGCGTCAACGGCTGCTCGGTGACGACGCTGGTGGCGATCGGCTGACCGTGCTGGTCGATGCCTTCGACGCTGATCGACAGCTGTGGATCGTCAGGATCGGGCCGAACTTCGAATTCGCGCATGCCTGGGCCAGCACCATGTTCCAACGACGGGATGCCACTCTAGATCATTCCCGCCTTGGGCGGAATGGCCTTGCCGGCCCGCTCTGCCAGCCGGCCATCCAAGGGCGGGATGTTATCGGTGGTAGGTCGGGCGGGGGAACGGGATGGTTCCATCTCACACTGAAACGGCCTTGTGCTGCAACGCTAACCTAGAGCAACCTGCCTTTAATCGGAATCGGAACGATCCCGATTAAAGGCAGGTTGCTCACCACTTTAAGAGCGATCATCTTTGCGCCTTAAATCGGAACCGGCTTTGCGGTTCCGATTTAAGGCGCGATGATCTAGGCGATCCGCGCGACGGCGGACCAGGGCCTCACTCGCAGTAGTTGCCATATTTGCGCTTGGCCATGTCGACGTGGAAGTGATCTTCGTGGGCCTTATTGGCCTCCGGGCCAAGCATCGTGCCAAAGCGCTTGCAACCCTTGACGTGGGCCTGCCGCATAAAGCGCTGCAGCCGTTGCTGACGGGTTGATCGCACTTTGCCCGTCTTGCGCCGGTGTTTGCGCTTGAGCAGGCGCTCGCGACGGGCGCTCGCCGCTTTCGACGCAGCGACGCTCACTGGCCGAAGGTCCAAATTGATGGACTCACCTTCGCCTTGATTGAACACGGTGACGGCGTTGAAGTTGTGCTGCGGTTTGCTGCCGGCCTTGGCCAAATCGGGGTTGCGGCCGGCGGACATCGACGTTGCGCCCAACGCCTGCTTGCCCTGGTCGGCCCGGCCGCGCCGCTGCCGGTTCGACCGCTTGTCGGCCGCCTTCGGTGCGGACTTGGCCGCCGTCGTCCCGCGCGCCAGTTTCTGGCCCGCCGTCTTGCCCTTGCCAGCGCGTTTGGCCAACGCCTTGAGCTTGCGCGCGGTCGGCCCCCAACCGGTCAGAACCATGGCCTTACGGTCGTCCGCCAGCTTGAAGCCGCCAATGTCAAGCGCATTGGCACGGCCGTGTTCGGAGAGCCGGGTGGTCTTGCGGCCGTAGGCGTTGCGGCACGAATAGGAACTCATGGTCCGCATCATCACCAAATGGCTGCCAAGTTCAGCCTTGGCCATCGGCTGAAGATCGTGCTGCACCCAGTTGTAAAGCGTCGCCACCATGTCGCAGGTCAACCGTGCCGACGGCAACAGCTCGACGGGGGGCGCGCTGCCGACGCTGGTGACTTTGAGGACCACGGGCGCCCCGCACGGCCCCTTCTTGATGGGCTTGTCGTAGGTGAACTTGGCCCGTACGCCCTTGAGCACGGATTTGCACTGCGCGCGGGCCGCAGCGATTTGCTGTTGGCTCCACACGTCGGGCTTGGGTGGCGCGTCGGTCGCAGGCGCCGGCAGCGCAGATGGGGCGGGCTCCGGCCGCAGCAGCGCGGTCCGTTTGGTCCGGCTGCGCGCGGATTGCGGGCCGCCGGTGCTGTCGGTGGCATCGGCCCGTTGGCGCTGAGCGCCAGCGCGCCGGCGCTCAGCCTTGGCCGACGCGGATGCCGCAGAGGTCGGCGCAAACGCGCGGCTGCCGCGCTGACGTCGCGGCCGGTCCTTCGGTGAATTCCGTGATGTGGCCGAAGCCCGGGTCGTCTCGCGCCACGGGACCGTGTGGGTCGGCTGGGTCCGCTGCGGTTTTGGTGACGGTGGGGGGAACCGCTGCGCCACCAATCTGCTGCGACGATCGCTGGCTTGGGCCAATCGCAATGGGGCGCGCGGACGCACAGAGATCGTGGCGTCTTGAGCGTTGGCGGTTGCGAGCCGTGCCTGGTATTTCTGACCTGGCCCCAATTCGGAGCGAAGCGGATCTTCAAGGCCGCTCACCGGGCCGCGATCCGGAGATGATGCTAGGAACCCTGCCTGGCGCTGGCGGCTGGAGCCGTCGAACAATAGGGTCAGTTTGGTGCGGCTGGCCAACTCGGCGATCAGCCCAGAGCGTTGCGGGACACCGTCGGACTTCCTGTCCTTCTGCAGCGCAGAAAATGCGATCGCCGTGATCGCCGCGCCAATGACGATGACGAGAAGAGAGAGCAGACGTCCCATGGACTGGGCAATTCCCCGTAGTTTCGTGTGGTCCCCGTACGCCGTGAGGAGTGCTGATCTCCAAGCGCGAACAAAACGCGACTCACAGGCGTTCAAATCACAGGCGTTCAAAATCCGCCAATGGCGACACGATAGTGGCCAAAAATGGCTAACCGGTGACGTTACCCGCGATGCTGTGGCCCGGGACGGTGCCGTTAAGGCGAGTATCGGCCCCGTATGAGTGGCCGGCAACAAATGGCGGTGCCATGACCAGTGCAACTCAACGACCTGTGGTTGATGTCGGGAATGCCACCGACTTGAGAATTGAGCGCCGCGGCGCGCTGGTGGAGATCACCTTCGACCGTCCGGAAAAGCTCAACGCCATCACCGGCGCGATGCGCGCACGGTTGGCCGAGGCGTTGCCGGGTATCTCACGCGATCCGGAGATCTACGTCGTGATCTTGCGGGCGGCGCCGTGCAAGGTGTTTTCCGCTGGCGGCGATGTGCGGGAGCTTTATGGGCAGGTGCTGGCGGATCCAGCAGACGCGGTCGCGGCGCTGGCGCACGAATATGCTCTGATTTGGCAGATCGACTGCTGCTTCAAGCCAACGGTGGCGTTGATCGACGGGGCCGCTATGGGATCCGGCGTCGGCATCACGCTGTACAGCACGCACCGCGTCGCTACCCCGGACTATCGGTTCCAGATGCCGGAGACCGCCATTGGTTTTTTCCCCGACGATGGGGTAAGCCATGTTCTCGCCCGGCTGCCCGGTCAGGTCGGAATCTACCTGGGGCTGACGGGGGCTTCGATCGGACCTGCGGACGCTTATCGTCTGGGCCTCGTCACCCATTGCATGCCCGCCCAACAGTTTGCCACCGTTGAGTCGGCGTTGGCCAACGCTGATCCGGTCGATCCGGTGTTGGACCAACTCCACACCGAGCCAGGACCAGCGCCGTTGGATCAGGTCGCCGACGCGATCGCGCGCTGCTTTTGTGCACCAACGGTGCGTGCGATTGTCGAGCGGCTGGAAGCGGAGCCAAACGCGCAAGCGTGGTGCACGGACGTCGCCCGTACGTTGCGGGCGCGCTCGCCATTGGCGCTCGAGGTCACTTTGCGTCACATCCGACAAGCCGCCCAGCTTGATTTGCGCCAAACCCTGATGCTGGACCACCGCGTCGGCTCCCGGCTGGCGGTCGGGCATGACTTCAAGGAGGGCATTCGGGCCTTGCTGATCGACAAGGATGGCGACCCTGACTGGCAGCCGCGGAGCTTGGAAGAGGTGACGCCAGCCATGCTGAACCGGGTGTTTGCGCCGATGACCGGAGGGTCGGCGTTGGTGCTGCCAACGCGGCAGGAAATGCACCCGTGGCGTGATGTGTGAGTGGCCCCTATCGACCCGCTGGCAAGTAAAAATTTTCGCAAAATGAGCGAAAATCTGAAGAGTTCGTAAATCAAAAGGCCGGGAAGTATTCTTTTACTATAAGTATTAGTGTAACTTTTAATTGTATGGGGTAGTGCTCGAGCCTAACCCGGGCGAACGGGCACCGGCCCAATGGCCGGCGAACTCTAAACAACTGAGGCAGATCGAATGAGTGTTGCACTAGATTTGGCACGAGTACGCCAGCCGGCTGCCACGCAAGGCAGCTTTGAAGGCGAATACCTGCAGGCGCTGCGGCTGATCGAGCGACTGCACCGCCTGCTGCTCGATGTCATCAAAGACGAATTCGACCGCCATGGTGGTGCCGAGCTGAACTCAGTTCAGGCGCTGCTACTTTACAATATCGGCGACAGCGAGCTGACGGCCGGCGAGCTTAAAACGCGCGGCTACTACCTCGGTTCCAACGTGTCCTACAACTTAAAGAAACTCGTGGACATGGGCTTTATCCACTACAAGCGCTCGGAGGTTGATCGCCGCAGTGTGCGCGTCAGCCTCACCGAAAAGGGCAAGGACGCTTGTGCGGTGATGAGCAAGCTCTACCAGCGTCAACTGGGGTCCATCGAAACGGTGGGTGAGGTCGGTCAAAATGAGGTGGTTCAGTTGAACCGCGCACTGGCGCGATTGGAGCGCTTTTGGTCGGATCAAATCCGCTACCGGCTGTGATCCGGGCCCCAGCCATACGCGGCGGGGGAGCGGGCCGGCTCGGGCGCTTCCGCCATTAGAGCAACCTGCCTTTGATCGGAACCGGCTTTGCGGTTCCGATTTAAGGCGCGATGATCTAGCGGACATGATGTCGCCATCCGGTGCGCTTGCCGGCGGGTTCCATGCGCTGACGTGGCAACGGCGGCTGATGTCGATGGCCGCCGTTGCCCGTCAAGGCTCGATCAGGCCTTTGCCGAGATCTGTGTCCGCCACACGCCACTGCGCCTTGCCGGCCCGCCCAAATCGACACCCAATGGCACGATGCTGAGGGTGGCCGGGCGGAGGTGGGATGGTTCCAGCTCACACCAAAACGGTCTGAGTTCGACCTCACGGCACCTCGACAAGGGGCGATCAGGGAGGCCGACATCGCTGTTGTTGCGAGCGCGCATCAGCTTCATCGATCGCCACATTGAAACTCGAAATTAACTTTCCTTCTGCGCCGACGCACCGCAGGTTGGCAGGCATCGGCGGGGTGCTGTGGGGCGATTGCGTTCATCTATCGTTAACCACCTTCGAACAACAAGCGGCGGATAGGCGGCAGTTGGGCCCGTTCGCTCGGGGCTGATGATGGTGGCGATCGTCGCCGTTTCGGTCCGTGGCGAGCCTCTGCAGCCGCGGCCGTGACAGGTGGGCGGCCGTGACAGGTGGGCGGTCGTGACAGGTGGAACGTGAGGCGCGATCAACCTGACGCGATCAACCGGGCCAGGGTTGGCAAGGCTGATTGGGACGTCTGGGTTGGATGGGGATAGTCTCCCGGCGCGTGCCATCAAGTTACGGAGCGGTTATGGCATCGATAAGATTGGAGTGGTCAGCGCGATGATGGTTGCTGGTACGGTGCAGTGTCGCGCCGCTGAAGGGCGGCAATGGCATCGCCAGGCAGCGGGTGCGTTGTCGGTGGTGTTGGCTGGGGTGGCCGTCGTTAGCGGCGCGCCGGCGATGGCCCAGCATTGGAACCCGTTCGCCGATGTCACCTCTTCGGCTGCTCACAGTGAAGTGGGTCACTATGACCGGCAATTCGTCCGCGAATGGGAAGCCAATCCTCCCAGAGGTTTTCCAACCGCGGCCAAGGCTAACCTTCGGGCGACGCGGCAGGCGATCAATCGTTATCGCCGTATCGTCAAAGCTGGTGGTTGGCGTAAGGTGCCGGCCGTCGAGATGCGGGCTGGGGCGCGAGGTCCAGCCGTGGCAGCCTTGCGCGCCCGCTTGCTGGTCTCCGGTGATCTGCGCACACGGACGTCCAGCCCGGGCTACTTCGACTACTATCTTGAGCGGGCGGTCAAGCGGTTTCAGGCGTCCAATGGCCTCAGCCCGACCGGCGTGGTCGACCGGCGCACAGCATCGGCCCTCAACGTGTCGGCGAAGGTTCGCCTGCGCCAATTGCGTGCCAATCTGCCGCGCATACGCGCGCTCAGCCAGGCCGCTGGCAAACGCTACGTGCTGGTCAACATCCCGGCCGCCCAGATCGAGGCGGTGGAAAACGGCCAGGTGGTGTCGCGCCATGCCGGTGTGGTCGGTAAGATCGATCGCCGGACGCCGATTTTGAGGTCGCGGATCCACGCGTTGAACTTCAATCCCGTTTGGCATTTGCCGCCGACGGTGATTCACAAGGATCTCATTCCCAAAGGGCGGCAAATGCAGCGGCGGGGCAAGAGCGTCCTGGTCAAATACGGGATCGATGCCTATGGCGCTAGCGGGCGTAAGCTCGATCCAAACAAACTCAACTGGCGTTCCTCGTTGGTTCGTGGGCTGACCTATAAGCAGCAGCCTGGCAAGGACAATCCGCTGGGCTTTCTCAAAATCAACTTCCACAACGCCTATTCAGTCTATCTGCACGACACGCCTTCCGACACGGTTTTCGGCCGCAACTTCCGCGCGGCCAGCTCGGGGTGCGTGCGGGTCAGCAATATCGAGACGCTGGCGGCATGGTTGCTGCGTGGCAACTCTGGCTGGTCGCTGGCTCGGGTACGGCGCATGAAGGATAACGGTGCAACCAAGACCGTGCGGCTGCGACGGCCGACCAAATTGTTCCTGGCCTACGTCACGGCCTGGGCGACGGAGGACGGTGTGGTCCAGTTCCGTCGTGATCTTTACCGCAAGGACGGTGCCGGCCGCCTGGCATCGGCCTACTAGATCCGTCCCGTCTTCGGCGATCATCTTTGTGCCTTAAATCGGAACCGGCTTTGCGGTGCCGATTTAAGGCACGATGATCGCTCTTAAAGTGTAGAGCAACTATCTGCCCTTAATCGGGATCGTTCCGATTCCGATTAAGGGCAGGTTGCTCTAGGGCCGCCGACACGGGGCTGTCGCGATGGTGACGGCTCAGATCATCTGGGGCTTGCTTCGCGGCCGCACACAGATTCGCTGGCAGCGATGGTCAATTCAGAGCCGAGATCGAGATCGGCTCGCGGCGCTGCGCGGCGTTGGACGCGCGGGCGGCGCGCCTGAGTCTGTCGACGACTAGGCATCAACTCGTCCTCGAAGTGCTCCGCGATGTTTTCTGGCAGCGCGTTCAAAAACGGGCGCCAAATGGAGTCCAGCCGGCGTCGCTGCTCGGCGCGGGTGGCCTTGATTTCCAGATGCGGCTCGGCCAATCGGATCGGTTGGCTGCCGAGCCACGCGTAGGTCGCCTGCCAGACCTCGAACGGCGCACGCCGGTTGCGGGGTGCGCGCAGTTGCGCGACCGTGGGTATGCCCGCCTCATGTTCGTGGGGTGCGATCTCTGCGTTGGCAATGCTGCGGCCGTCGCGGCGAATGCTGAAGATCCGCACAGTCCTGGCCATTAGGCGGTCAGCGTAGCGGTCAAGGCAATTGTCCATGGCGTTGGCTTCGGCAATGAAGTCGTCGGCGGTCCGTAGCGCCACGAAGTCGAAGCCGCCGGCGGTGCCTTCAAGTAGCCAGCTGTCTTCCAGCCCCTGTCCCAGACAGACGTCGAGCGCAATGCGTTCGCGCCACAGCGCCGCCTCCTTATGGGCCCTACGGATGCCGGTCTCCGGCGTCCAGCGAGTTGCCAACAGGCGGGCGCCCGGCAGCTCCGGCTGCGTGCTGAACCAGGCCCAGGCCAAGACCCGCAGGAACGGGCCCGTGGCCGCCGCCGGTGTCGAGCCACGGTAATGTTGGGCGACCCATAACGTGAGATCGGCCCGACCGGTATGAAACGCTGTCAACACCCGATCGAGCCATGCTGCAACTGCGCCTGGCTGCTGGGGTATCAAGGTCTGCAGCCGGTTGGTCAAGGCTGGGTCGGTTGGTATCCGCTTCAGGCGCCTATGGAACGCAATGGGCGGCAACCTGCGCATCCACATTGGGAGTCCGATCTGCCCAGCGGCTTCGCGCAAGGAGCGGCCGGCGTTGACGGCCTTCAACGCAGCGCGACGCTGCGGCGCCGTGCCATAGCCGGTGGCGATCGCAAACAGCAGCGCGGGGAAGCTTTCCGCCAAGTCCTCGAGCTGTTGCGAGGCCAGCGCCAAGTCGGCTATGTCGGCCCGGAACCGGGGGGCAAACGCTTCCAGCCGGCGCGTGCGACGCTGGCTGCCGATTTCCCCAGCCTCGCTCGAGACGACAGGCAGAGATACACTTTGGGATTTGCTGTGCCGCATCCATCACACCTTTTTCAGCCCATGGTTAATGCGACAAAGTGGCGAAACGCTGGAGGTTGTGTGCAATGCACAGGCCGCGACCATCGTGCACTACACCTATAAATTGAGGAATATTCAATTTTAACGCGAAATCGATCCTTCCAGCAGGTGTTGCAGAAGTGACACCATGGTTTATTCGACGACCTATTTGAGCGCGGCCAAGGCCGAGGAAAAACCGTTCAATGAGATCGGTATGCCGATCCCCTGCTCCTCGGTGCGATGAACAATCAGCAAGGCCATTTTGCCAGTGGAGAGCCGCTTGCGCAACTTCTGGTCGATGTCGATTTGGGCTTGGCACCCCAACACATAGCATCTGAGGAAGGGGGCCTCGCCGAGGTAATCGCCGTCCACCTTGACCGCCAGATTATGGGTGAGCAGGACGCCGAGCGGTGCGATCACCCGCAAGATGCTCTCGCCGGTCGGCAACTTTTGCACATGCACGCTGAGGCCAATCTCGTCATTGCTTTCATCGGTGACATCTTGCGTGATCGCGCAGAGTTGCCGGCTTGCCCCGGGCGGCTTGGCGCATTCATGCTTCCAGTCGCCATACTGAGCCTTGACGACGCTGCCTGGCCGGGGACTGGTCAACTTGTTCTGTGGCGGCGCTTGCGACCACGCCGGCTGCGAGAGGGTCGCGGCCAAGGTCATCACGGTGAAAATCGTGCAGGCGGCCGTTAGCGCGGGCTTGGTCAGGTTTGGCGCCGCCGCAGTGTGGGGTCGCATGACGGAGTTTGCCGTTGGGAACATGACGGTAACATCTTTGCTGAACTGAGAAGGGGTGAGCGGTGCTGAGAGGGGCTAGATTGTCGTGCCTAAAATGCGAACGGCAAAGCCGGTTCTCATTTAAGGCTGAACGATGATGGCTGTTAAACTGTAGGGCAACTTTCTGTCTTTTATCAGGATCGTTCCGATTCCGATTAAAGGCAGGTGGCTCTAGATCATCGCGCCTTTAATCGGAACCGCAAAGCCGGTTCCGATTAAAGGCAGGTTACTCTAGCGAACTTGCGCGACGAACTCGGCCGGCGGCCGCACGCTATGCAGCGCTGTCGTGCGCAGATAGAGGCCGCGCTGCCGCTGGCATGGCCACCAGCTAACAATCCAAACACTGTCCTTATTATGACCGGGACGATCACAGCTTCGCCCAACGCGCGTTGCCCCGAGCGGGGGAGCGGCCAGGGGTTGATCTATCGCGTGTCCGAGGGGCTGGAACCCTCCGGCTCCCCGCCCGGCAAGTTGATGGCACGGATTTGGCGATGGCCGAGTGGCGCGCCGTCCGGCACGGCACATCCGCCTCATGCGGACACGATCTAGGCCGATCGTTCAATAGCGAAACTGTTCCGATAAAATCCGCTCATCGAGGTTATGGCCCGGATCGAACAGCAACACGAGCTCACGGTCGCTGGCCTCTGCAATGTCGACTTGCACCACGTTTCGGGTTTCGGAGTGGTCGGCAACCGCCGAGACCGGCCGCTTGTCGGTTTCCAACGCTTGGATCTGGATATGCGCATTGCTCGGGAGCAGGGCGCCGCGCCATCGGCGGGGCCTGAACGGGCTGATCGGCGTTAAGGCAAGGAGCGGGGCATCGATCGGCAAAATCGGGCCGTAGGCGGAAAGATTGTAAGCGGTGGAGCCGGCTGGCGTTGCCACCAACAGTCCATCACAGACCAGTTCGTCCATCCGCACTTTGCCGTCCACGGTAATTCGCAGCTTGGCGGCCTGATAGGTCTGTCGAAACAATGAAACCTCGTTGATGGCCAGATCATCATGCGTACGGCCTTCGACATCGATCGCGAGCATCGACAGGGGATGCATGCGGGTGATCTCGGCTTCGGCCAACCGCCGTCTTAGGTCGTCCTCACTGTACTCGTTCATCAAAAAGCCGACGGAGCCGCGGTTCATGCCATAGATCGGGGTCCCGGTATCGAGGAAGCGGCGCAGCGTCTGCAGCATGTGACCATCACCGCCCAGAGCGACGATGACGTCGGCGGCGGCGGGTTCCACGTTGCCGTAAGTGTGCCTCAGGCGTTGCAGCGCGGACAGCGCTGCCGGCGCCGTTGAAGCGATGAATGCAATGCGCTCGAGTTTGCTGTCAGTTTCGGGCATATGGTACCGGTTCTGCGTCCAGCTGCTGGCTCTTTGGGGGTCAGTCCGTTAGAAGGCTCGCTCACTTGGAAGACAACGACAAGCCTGTTCTCGTCTATGCCACGTTTCCATCAACCACGGCGGCCGAAGCGCTGGCTGAGGCTGTTGTCGGCCAGGGGCTTGCCGCATGCGCCAATATCATTCCTGGCATGATGTCGGTCTATGTCTGGGACGGAACGTTGCAGCGGGAGCAGGAGGTGGTCATGCTGTTGAAGACCCGAGCCGGATTGGCCGATCGGCTGATCGGGGCCGCTGTTGCAATGCACCCCTATGATACACCTGCGTTTCTCGTTATTCCGGTGACCGGGGGCGCGCAGCCGTTTTTGGACTGGGTGAACGAACAAACGGCGATCGACCGGTGAGACAGGCGTAAGCAAGCGCCGTGCCACCAACGTTGGTGGCGATCTGGCGTGATGGGGAACACAGCGATGAAGATCTGCATGATTGGTGCGGGCTATGTTGGGCTTGTCTCGGCGGCGTGCTTTTCGGAGTTTGGCTGGACGGTCACCTGTATCGATAAAGATCGCGACAAAGTCGAGGCGCTGAAGGCCGGCGAGGTGCCGATTTACGAACCTGGCCTTGATGATCTGCTTGAGCGCAACATCGCGGCCAAGCGCCTGGCCTTTGCAACGGATCTCAAGGCGGCGGTGGCTGGCGTCGATCTGGTATTCCTCGCCGTCGGTACCCCGATGCGGCGTGGCGACGGTCACGCGGACCTTTCCTTTGTTTATGCCGCGGTCGAGGAGCTGGCTCCGGCGCTGACCGGGTTTACCGTCATCGCCACCAAGTCCACGGTGCCGGTCGGGACCAGCCGAAAAATCGAAGCGCGTCTGCGACAGCTGCACCCGGATGCCGACTTTGCCGTGTGCTCCAACCCGGAATTCTTGCGTGAAGGCTCGGCGATCCAGGACTTCACGCACCCTGACCGAGTCTTGGTGGGTTGCGATCAGCAACGTGCTCGCAGCGTGATGGAGCGCCTTTATAGCCCGTTGGCGCTGCGTAACGCGCCGGTGATGTTCGTCTCACGCGAGTCAGCGGAGTTGGCCAAGTATGCAGCCAACGCGTTTCTGGCAATGAAGATCAGCTTCATCAATGAAATGGCCGATCTGTGCGAAGAGCTGGGGGCGGATGTGCAGGAGGTGGCAAGTGCCATCGGTCAAGATCGGCGGATCGGCGACAAATTTTTGCACCCCGGACCGGGCTACGGCGGCTCCTGCTTTCCCAAGGATGTCTCGGCTCTGATGCGGACGGCGCGCGAGGCCAAGGCTCAACTGTCATTGGTCGAGCAGGTCCACCGCGTCAATGAGGAGCGCAAGATTGCGATGGCCAGCCGAATCGAACAGGCGGCCGGCGGCTCCGTGCTCAACAAAACCGTCGCCGTGTTGGGGATCACATTCAAACCGAATACCGACGACGTCCGCGAATCGCCGAGCCTCGTCGTGGTTCCGATGCTGCTCGAAAGGGGAGCAACGGTCCGTGTTTACGATCCGCAGGGCCGCAGGCAGGCCAGTCCGCTGCTGCCCGGCGTTGTGTGGTGTGAGGCTGCGCTGGAGGCCGCGCAGGGCGCGGATGTGACGGTCGTGCTGACCGAGTGGAACGAATTTCGCGCGCTCGACCTCGTCGCCTTGAAGCGGACGATGCACGGCGATGTGTTGGTCGATCTGCGCAACATCTTTAGCGAGCGGGATGCCATTGCCGCCGGCTTTGCGTATGCCTCGGTTGGTCGCGCGTTGTCCAAGCGCGCAACCGAAGGCGTGGGTTAGCAACCGATTGCCGCATCGTCGTTGGCGAAGGCCTGGTGGCCGGAAGGCGTCGGAGGATGGCTGAACTCTGCACTCGCATTTCGGGGTCGGGCCGGAACCATCGCGCTTTCCGAGCCGACCACCCAATCGCCCGCGTGTGTGGCCCGCGTGTGTGGGCTGCGTGTGTGGCCCGCGTGTGTGGGTGGCCGGGCAGGGGAGGGATGGCAAGGCATTCCGCCTCAGGCGGACACGATCGAGCATTCAGAAGGCCGCATTATCGACTGAAAAACCAACCGGTCCATACGGTGGAGCGACGCGCATAGCGTCGGACCACGCGACGTGATGAACGTCTATATTGAATACGGCTTCGTGCGTATCGACGACGGACATGCCGTCGCTTCTTGGCACGCCTCACGCGCGACTTGCTGCGGGTGAGGCGTGGGGTCTGCGCGCGCGCGTTACGGGCCGCGGTGCGGACTGACCGTTTAGCCCGCGTTTGGCTCGGTGCTCGGATCACGACGCCGGCCACGCGCGGTCCGCCCATCGACATGCGCCCTTCAAACCCCGATCCGAAATGCCTCGAGGACAGCCGGAAGCTCGAGGGCGGGGCGAACGCCGTCAACGGTGCGCGCGCGGAGGCTATCAGGCTACGGTTGTCATTGGTTCGCTTTTTTACCGTCGTCTGCCATTTGTTCTTTTCCCGCTTGGCTAACCGGACTACGGCATCGACCATGCAACGGCCAGACGCAGACCGCGATTGCCCAGCCGGACAAGTCCCGCCACACGCAACGGCGCGACGACCTCGGATCAAGGTCAGCAGCAGGGGTGTCGGTTTGGCGACCGCCAACGCCGCGTTGATCCGGGCGGTAAACGCGGCCATCGCCCGCTTGGAGCCAGGTCCCCAAATCCCGTCAATCTGACCGTGATAGCAGCCTGCCCGCCGCAGTTCGGTTTGCAGCTCAGTGGCGAGCTGATATTTGGATAGAGGTTTTTTGGTGTTTTGGGGCGGCTGCCCCTGACCCGATCTCGGCATCGCCAGGCCTTGCTGGGTCACCACGCTGGCGGCCACGCGCGGCAGCGCTGCGCGCCCGACAGGGCGGCGACCACCGCTGCTTGACGCACGGCTTAACGCACGGCCGGGCGCCTGCCCAGACCGATCGGTTGCGAGCCATGCGGCTGTCGCACTGGTGGCCGCTGTCGCAGCCGTGGCCGCGGTTGCGCCGGCCAATGTGTCAGCGCGCCGCATCGGTTTTTGGTTTGCCGTTTTTCCCGCCAAAGCCGCACGCGCGATAGGTCGCCGCACGGCCACACGGCTGAGCGCAGCCGGAGACTGCGACAGCAACGGCTTTGCCGGAGAAAACGTGCGCGACGGGCTGGCTGAGTACATCCAGCGCGGATCCATCCCCCGAAGTGTCGCGCGCGACGATGAATCGGCGGTTTGGGTCCACGCCGTCCTCTCGCCGCCGTTAGGCCGTTGCAGCAGGAGCGCGCAGGAAATCCCCAGATACAACAACAGCAGCGCGAGGATGAGCCGCATCACCTGATACCCTGATTACGCACCGGCACGGCAAGATGAACGGCCGCGCCCATCGACATGCGCAGCTGCAGATCTTCAACGAAAAGCCAGCGGGACCGGCAGCGTGGCTGGAACGACACAGCCCACAACCCACAGCTTATCTACAGCCTCTTATGGTAGAGCCAACCCCAACAACTTGGCAACTAAAACCGTACACTGAACATTGAAAATTTACTCAAAATAAATGCTTAGGTGCTGCATTAGCCGGCTGCGGTGCTCGAGGGGTAAGCACAACATTTAGATGTGCGTCTAAACGCCCCCACAATATCCTGTTGATAACGTCGGCGATGTCGTCGACGTGTCGCATCGTGCCATCGATGCGCCCTGCGGAGATCGCCATGCGCCGGGCGGCAAGCGCCGATCCCTGACCCTAGGCGGTTGAGACTCTTATCAATTTGCATCCGAATCAGGTAAAAGATTCGTTGTTGAGGGATGTATGGCGCTTTTGCGTCGCGTCGGATAAGGGCGGCGATCCATGACGTAACTGCTTCCAGCGGCGGAGGCAGCTCACGGCAGGATTCGTCGATTCGACCCTCTGCTGCGGCGGTGACATTCTGCTCAACCAAGATTCCGGGCAGCCACCTGGCTGTAACGCTCAACCGGGTTCGAGGAGTCCACATTGGACGTGTCGCCGTTGGTGCGGAGCGTACATTTCCTCGTAACGGGGGTCGGTGGATGTGGAATGTCTCCACGCACGGTCGGCTTCCCAACCAGATGAGGGCACCATCATGCTAAGGCATGCGCTAGGGGTAACGGGAGTCCTCGCGGCCGGGGTGTTGTTGGCGGTATCGGCGGCGATGAACTACCGGTTTGGCGTAAATCTCGGAAGAACCGAGCTCGACGGGCAGATCTACGGGGTTGCAAGTGCAGCTGCCGATTGCCTCAAGGCGCTCGTACCGTTCTTCCTGTTTGCCGCACTGAGGACACGAATGTGGTCGCAGGCGGCCGCATCGGTTTTGGTCTTGTGCGTGGTCACGGCCTATTCGCTGACCTCCGCGCTTGGTCATGCTGCGCTGAACCGCTTTGATAAGACGGCCCAGCGCACTCAACAGGCCCAGTCCTATAAGGACCTGCGCGCCGATCTGAAGCGGGCTGAGGGGCAACTCAGTTGGATCCCTCAACATCGACCTGCTGAGACCGTGCAAAGCGCCATCGACGGCCTCAAGACGAAACGGGCCTGGAAGTGGTCCAAGGGCTGCACGGTGACCCGTAATCGTACCACGCGCGGCTTCTGCCAACAGCTCCACACTCTGTCGTCCGAGCTCGCGTCAGCCCGACAGGCCGCGGCGCTGGAGGCGCGGATCGCCGGCGTGAAGGCGGAGCTCGCGCAAGTCAAGGGAGAAGGCCATCAGGCCGGGGGCGATCCTCAGGCGACGGTGCTTGCCAAAGTCGCGGGGCTTGTCGTCCCTGGCATCACGGTCGAGGACGTGCAAATGGCGATGACGATCTTCATCGCGCTGTTGCTCGAAGTTGGATCGGGCTTAGGCATCTACATCGCCTTCAGTCAGTGGCGCATCAACGATCGGCTGGTTCCGGTTGCTCCGGCACGTACCATCGTTGCCGCAGCTCCGGCGGTCGAGCCTGCGAAGGTTGAGCAAGTAGCCATCGAAGCTGCAGAGGTCGAACAGATCCCAGCGATCACATCGGAGCAACCTGAAACTGAGCCCATGGTGGCGAGCGCTAACGACAACAAATCGGTGTCGCAGGCGACATCGGCGCCTCGGCTTGTTGCGCCGGAGAGTGATGTCCAGGGGTTCTACCGCGAACGCATTGAAACAAGGGAGGGGTCCAGTCTCACTGCAACGGCCTTATATGAGGACTACTGTGAGTGGTGCGAGGAACACAACAAGGAGCCACTAGCACTGCCAACATTTGGTCGCGAGTTCGGTGAACTTGGAGTGCATAAAGCCAAGATTGCAGGACGAGTCCGCTACCTCGGTATTGGGTTGAAGGCGGAAGAGGACCACGAGGAGGATAAGAAGCCGCCGGTTTACGATGTAAAGGCCGCATAGCTCAGCGGCACTCAAGCAGAAGGCCACCCAAGGGGTGGCCTTTTTTGTTGTCAGGTCGGGATCGGGTGGCGATTGCCGCCCGTCGTTGCGTTCGGTGATCGTGGTCCTATCGGTTCGGCGCTTGCCCGGACTTGCGTCCCACCGCTTTTGACCTACATCAGCCGGGTCCACAGCTCTTGAGGTTGATCCCATGACCCCCGATGAACGGCAGATGATTTCCGGCTTGTTTGAGCGCATGCGCCAGCAGGGCGCGGTCGAAAAGGACCGGGAAGCCCAGGCGCTGATCGATGAGAGCGTGCGCCAGCTGCCGGACGGCCCTTACATGCTGGTGCAAACCGCGCTGGTGCAGGATATCGCCTTGCAACAGCAGGAGCAGCGTATCCAACAGCTGGAGCAAACCGTCAGCGAGCTGCAGCAGCGCGGCAATCACGCTGCGCCAGCCGAAGCTGCGGGCGGTGGCAGCTTTCTGGGCGGTCTGTTGGGCGGTGCACGGCCGGCGAGCGTGCCGGCGGCTGGACGTCCGCGACCGACGCAGCCAGCGTCGTCCGCACCCCGAACCGGCAGCCCCTGGTCAGCTGCAGCAGGTGCCGGCGGCGGCGCGCGAGCCGGTGCGGGGCAGCGCGGGGCCGGTGCGGAGCGGGGCGGCGGCTTCTTGCGCAGCGCGATGGCCACCGCCGCCGGCGTGACCGGCGGCATGCTGGCGGCCAACGCCATCAGCAGCATGTTCAGCAGCGAATCCGGCGGTTCGGCACAAGCGGCGGAAGCGACACCGGCTGCGGACGAGACGCCCGGATCGTTGTCCGGCACGCCGACTGGGCCGACGCCGAACGAGGACGGTGGGAGCGGATATCACGATGCTCAGGATGATTTCGGGCAGGAGGATTTCGGCGACGACGACCTCGACCTCGGCGGCTGGGACTGAGCGCGTCAGGCCCACTTGAGGCGCGCGACCTCGCAGCCAGCTTCCCGCGTTCAAGTGGAGCGCGCCATCTCCCACCAGCGCCACGCTGGACCAACCCGAACCACCAGGCGATCGCTGGTGGCCAGTAACCGCCTGGTTTAATGCTGCCCTTCGATGCAGCTTGTTGTTTGCCGCTTGGACCCCGCCGGTCCGTCAGTTCATGGCGGCCTGAGGCGGGTGGGTCGATGCCCGGCGGCCAAACTGCCGACAAGACCCTGCCGACAAGACCCTGCCGACAATGTCCCGCCTGCTAGAGCAACCTGCCTTTCATCGGAATCGGAACGATCCCGATGAAAGGCAGAAAGTTGCTCACCACTTTAACAGCGATCATCGTTGCGCCTTAAATCGGAACCGGCGCAATTGGAACCGGCGTTGCGGTTCCGATTTAAGGCGCGATGATCTAGGCCGATGCCGCTCGGCCGGCGATCTTGAGCGCGAAGGCATAGTCCAATGCCACTTCGCGCAGCTGTTCGAAGCGGCCGGAGGCGCCGCCGTGGCCCGCGTCCATGTTGGTCTTCAGCAGCAGCAGGTTGTTGTTGGTCTTGCGTTGGCGTAGTCGCGCCACCCATTTGGCCGGCTCCCAATAGGTGACGCGAGGGTCGGTCAGTCCGGCCAACGCCAGGATATGCGGATAATCCTTGGCCGTGACGTTGTCGTAGGGGCTGTAGCTGCGGATGATCTCGAAGTCCTCCAGGCTTTCGATCGGATTGCCCCACTCCGGCCATTCCGGCGGGGTCAGCGGGAGGTCCTTATCCAACATGGTGTTGAGCACATCGACGAATGGTACGTCGGCGATGATGCCGAGGTAGAGATCCGCGGCCATGTTGGCGACCGCACCCATCAGCATGCCGCCGGCCGAGCCACCATTGGCGACGATGTTGCCCCGCCGGGTGTAGCCCTCGCTCACCAGGAATTCGCCGACATCGATGAAATCTGTGAAGGTGTTGAGCTTGGTCTTGTGCTTGCCGCCCGTGTACCAGCGATAGCCCTTGTCCTTGCCGCCACGGATATGGGCGATAGCATATACGAAGCCGCGGTCGACCAATGAGAGACGGGTGATAGAAAAGCTGGCCGGGATCGAGGACCCGTAGCTGCCATAACCGTAGAGCAAAAGGGGCGCGGTTCCGTCGAGCGGCGTGGTTTTGCGATAGAGCAGTGATACCGGGATGGTCTCGCCGTCGCGAGCCGGCGCGTAAAGCCGGCGGGTCACATAGTCGGCCGCATCGTGACCGCTCGGAACCTCCTGCATCTTTCGCAAGGTGCGTTGGCGGGTTTCCATGTCGTAGTCGAAAACCTGACTGGGCGTCGTCATCGAGGCATACGTGAATCGCGTGCGTGTGGTGTCGAATTCGTAGCCGGCCGACAGCCCGAGGGCATAGGCTTCCTCGGGGAACGAAATCGCGTGCTCAGCGCCGTCGGCCCAACGGCGAACGACGATGCGTGGCAGACCATGCTCGCGCTCCAGCCGGATCAGGTGACGGCGATAGGCGACGACGTCAAGGATCAGCCGTCCCGCCTTGTGCGGCACCAATTCACGCCAATGATCCGGGTCGGGTGAGGCAACGGGGGCCTGGCAAATCTTAAAGTCTTCCGCGCCGTCGCGGTTGGTGGTGATAATCAGCTGGTCACCGAGTTCAGGCAAAACGGCGTGCTCGACGCTATATTCATGGCCTTCGCTGCGAGCCGCGATCAGCACCGGTTCCGAGCTAGGCGCGGCGGCATCGACCAGGCGGATCTCGCTGGTCTGATGATCGTGCGCGTCGATCAGGATGAAACGGCCAGATTGGGTCGAGCCGACGCCGACGTAAAAGCCGATGTCGGCTTCGGCGTACACGCGCACGTCTTGGCTCTGTTCAGTGCCGAGCAGATGCCGCCAGACCTCCATCGGCCGCAAGTGGGGGTCGAGCTTGACATAGAAAAAAGTTTGGTTGTCGCGGGCCCAGACGATACCACCTCGGGTGCCGGTCACTGCATCGGCGAGATCTTGACCGGTCAGTAAATCGCGAACGCGAATGGTGTAGGCCTCCGAGCCCTTGTCATCCACTGCGTACGCCAAAAACCGGTGATCATCGCTGTGGGTGGCGCCGCCCAGCTGCCAGTAGGTGAGGCCACGCGCCTCCGCGTTGCCATCGAGCAGGATTTGCTCCCCACCGTCCTCCGGCGTCTGGTCGCGCGGACAACGGCAGATCCTTGGATACTGGGCACCGGTGGTAAAGCTCGAGTAGTACGACCAACGGCCATGCGGCAGCGGCACCGAGCTGTCGTCCTCCTTGATGCGGCCCCGCATCTCGGCAAACAACACCTCCTGCAAATGCTCGGTATCGGCTAAGACTGCCGCGGTGTAGGCATTCTCAGCCTCCAGATAGGAGCGGATGGCCGGATCCAGCGCACCGGGATCCTGCATCACCTGCTGCCAATTTTCAGCGCGCAGCCAGGCATACTCGTCGGTCAGCGTGACGCCATGGCACGAGGTCGTGCGTCGGTGCTGTGGCGCGCGCGGTGGTGCCGACGGAGTGGCGACCGGTTCGATCTTGGGTTTGTCCATCCTCGGGGCCTTGCTCTGGGTTGGGGCTTTGATCGCTCCTGACGTGTCGTGCAGCGCGCTGCTTTCGATCGCAGTCCGCCCGGTTCCGATCGAAAGCAGGTTGCTCTCGCGGGGCCGGCGTCAAACGTGGGCTGGATCGATCGTTCCCCGATGATCGCCGGCAGCCGGACCGACCACCGGATCATGATCAATTGCTTGGCCATCGTCCATTTTGATTTGTCAGGATCACAAGCGCACCGGCCGTTGCGGTCGCATAGCTCGGGTCGGCGATCCGGGCTACGCGCGTTTCGGCCGCAGCACGGCAATCTGGGTTGGCGGCGGCGAGCTGACCGGGGCACGTGGTGTACGCTTGCGTTCGACGACGACGGCGCGACTCGGCCGTCCGTTCGACCTGCCGACGTCGATCCGCTGCACGTTGCTCGCAGGCCTTGGCCGGGCTGCCTTTAGCGCTCGGATGGTGTCCTGCTCCAGCGGTAACCCCAGCAACGCGGCCGCGATTTCAACCTGCTGCTCAAGATCATCGATCATGCCCGCTGCCGCGAACATGGCTTCTTCAAGTGTCGGCCGCTCGTCCTTGACGCGCAGCCGAACCAATTTTTTGTCTTCGGTACGGCGCATCGGATGTTGCTCAATGTTGCTGCCACGAGGCTTTTAGCGGAGTATTGTGACAGCTTGTTCGGCGCGATGGTACTGTAGATGTTGCATTGCACAAATTTGTCGCGTGCTTGGGAAGCTGCTTGAGCGGGCCACCTTTCGCAACGGCGCAACCAGGACGTCGTCTGGATTTTCGCTGCGGCTTGGCGCCCGGCTCACCGTCGGCGTCGCGGTGCGGCGATGGGCCTGGTGGAACGATTTTGTCTCTTGCCGCGCCGCCCCGGCTACTCACGTGGCGTGCCATAAGGCCGATTGCAAGAGGCGCTGAGCCGTCGGCGCCCGACCCGTCGGTTCCGGCCTCCGCGACCGCATTCCTTCCCGATCATGGCTGGCGAGCGGGCGACGCGGAAGCCCGCAGGGGCGCTTGCGGTGACGGGCTCACAGCCAGCAGAAGCCTCATTCCTCCGGCTCGAAGGCGAGCGCGACACCATTGATGCAATAGCGTTGAAAGGTGGGTCCGGGGCCGTCGGGGAACACATGACCCAGATGGGCGTCGCAGCGCGCGCACTTTACTTCGATACGGCGCATAAACAGCGAGCGGTCCTCATGCTCGGTGACCGCATCGGCTGAGACCGCGCGGACATAGCTCGGCCAGCCGGTGCCTGAGTCAAACTTGTCGTCGGCGTGGAACAGGTCATGCCCGCAACAGACGCAACTGAACGAGCCGGCGCGCTTTTCGGCATGCAGCGGACTGGTGAAGGCCCGCTCGGTCCCCTGCTGGCGCGTCACGTAATAGGCTTCCGGCGTCAGTTGCGCGCGCCATTCCTCCTCGCTCTTGACCACTTTCTGGCGGGAGCTGGAGCTGCCTTTTAGGTCCTTGGTCATCGAAACGCGTCCCTTGAGCTTGTCGTCGCGGATCGCCACTTAAATATGGTGAACGCGCGGTGGTTACCAGCGGGCCGCCGCCGCCCTCACGGGCGAGCGGCATTGGTGTGCGTGGGTGGTCGAGTAGAGCAAATGTCAGAGATTGAATCCTAGTCTTGAGGGCAACTTTGGTTGAGATCTATTATCGTCCGGCGGACCCGTTAGTAACGTCTAATATTTGTTGGCATAAAACATTGACAGACACTATGGGATATTGTCCAAGATTGCGAGAGGCGGAGAAGGACAAGCGTCCTCCGCGGTGGATTTACATGTTTTTCGCGCATAATTCTGCGATGGCAGGGTCGAGGAGGGTCGTTGGCGCCTGCCCTGCTGCGGATGTTGCGTGGCCGGACTGTTTGAGGCGCGAGCGGTGCTGATTGAGGAGGAGGGCAGAATGGACGAAGCGCCAAGGAACGAGCTGCTCGGCTACACCGTTGAAATCGTTTCGTCCTATGTCAGCAACAATGAGCTGCCAGCGACGGAGCTGTCGAAATTAATCGCCGATACGCACATGGCGCTGTCCAGGGTCGTGTTGAACCATACACCGATCGAACGCGACGAATTAAAGCCGGCGGTCTCGGTCAAGCGCTCGGTCACGGCTGACTACATCGTGTGCTTGGAAGACGGCAAAAAATTCAAATCGCTGAAGCGCCACCTTCGGACGCATTATAATCTTTCTCCGGAGGAGTATCGCGAGAAGTGGGGGCTGCCGCCCGATTATCCTATGGTCGCACCCAACTATGCCGCGGCGCGTTCCAATCTGGCCAAGAAGATGGGGTTGGGAACCCGGCGCGAGCGCTGAGCACGGTACGAATTTGCGCGTGCGCATGGAGCCGCCGGCCGGCGCGCGACAATGCTCCACTGAGGTCGGAGGCCCACGGCCTACATCAATTCCGGCTTAGGCGGAATCGCCCGAGCCGGCCCGCTGCCCTGCCCGATTCCTCCACTCCATTCCTCCAATGGGCCACCCAATGGCATGATGTTCTGGGTGGCCCCGTTGAGGGACAAGTGGAGAAATGGGGCGGGCCAGCGGGATGGTTCCAGCTAAGACTGAAACGCTATCAGCCGTCGCTGCTTGCTGCCGCCGGCGTTACGTTCGTTAACGTCCTGTCCGCCACCGGACGATCCGCAAGCCGTTGCGCAACAGTCGATCCGCAACAGTCGATCCGTGCGGGGGGCGGCCAGCGTCAACCGGCATCTTCAGCTGTGCTGGTTGGCGTGCTGGCGGTGCAAGCTGGCCTCCGACCGTACGCTCGTGGGGGCGTGGCGTGAACCCTGATCGAGGCGCGGCCGGACATCGTCTCAACGGTTGGCCGACTGCGCAGCCAGGCCACCGACGGCCGCGGCCGTCGGCCATCAACGTGCCAGCCGCGAATAGGTTGGCCGTCGGCGCCGGCCCGAGCCCCCGGCCCGCTCTACGTACGGGTGGCGGTTGCAGTTCGCGGCCGGTCTCTATTCAATTGATCCCATTCAGCCCATTTGCCCGGTTTGGCCATTATTGCAATGATGCAGCGCAGCCGCGGTTGCGGGGATTACTCTCGCTCGGTAGGGTTGGGCAGGGCCGACAGAAGAGATGTTTTTCATCTCCGTATAATGAATTCAATGGCATTTGCTCCACGTTCGGCCTGTTTCAACGGCGCGCCCGCTTGTCCAGTGACGTTTTGATGTAGCCGCGACGTATTTATCCCCGGCGTTCACCGACTCGGTAAAACGATACGTCCAACGCGACGTGAGTTTCATAGAATTTGCGGCATCGCCAGCAGGCAGTTCGGAATTTTAATCCGCATATGAATTATGCTTGCGAGAAATGATGATTGCTGATGACGACATCCACCTCATGCAAAGCGCAGCCGGCGATCAAGAGGCGCTGGTGTCGGTCAGATCCATCATCGAACAGACCGTAGCCGGCGTGTTCGACATCGACGTACGGTTAATGCGCAGCTCAACACGGGGGCGGGCGCAGATTGCCCTCGCGCGGCAAGTCGCGATGTATCTTGCGCATGTTGGGTGTGGCTTCAACCTCACCGAGGTCGGAACCATGTTCGAGCGAGACCGGACGACGGTCTCGCACGCCTGTAGCGTCGTTGAGTTGCGACGCGATGAAGCCCGGTTCGATCAGGCCATCGAGCTGTTGGAATTGGTGATCAAAGTCTTTGTCGGGTCAACGCAAGGCTCCACCACGCATGTGTCGTAGCAGTTGACAGGGCGTGGAGCGATAGACGGTCAGCGCTGCAGTTGGTCAAACAGGAGAGGCGCATGGGGCAGAACCATCGTTTCGACATCGATGATGCGATGTTAACCAAGTTGAAGGCCTTATCGCGGCGTGGCGCTGTCTTGCGTCGCGAGGCGGATGGTGGTGGGCTGGTGCAGCAGCAATCCCATCAACCACGCCGTTCGCATAGCCTTCGCTTGTTGCCGCGCGAATTGACCCAGGCGCTCGCGGCCGGATGGCTGAGGCAACTCGGCGGCGATGGGTTCGTGCTGTCGCGGCGCGGCGCCGGTGCGTTGCGCCGGGCGCTCAGTCGCCAGGGCGTGGAGACGCCAGCGGAGCCAGCAACTGCGCTGCGGCCGGCCAGCGATGACAACGCTCGCGCGCAGCCATCCGCCACCGGTCCACCCAAGCTCAATGCGCGAGAGAGCCCGCTGGCATGGCTGCACCAACGTCGTAACCGCGATGGCCAGCCGCTGATATCCCAGGCTCAGTTCGACGCTGGGGAGCGTTTGCGGCTGGACTTCGAATTGGCACAATTGATGCCGCGGGTGACCGCGAGCTGGGGTGCAGCTGTGCCGGCCGGGCGACGACGTGGGCCGGAGGTCGGGCTTGAACTGTCCGAACGGGCCCTGGCGGCGCGGATGCGGGTTGAGGCGGCGTTGCAGGCGGTCGGGCCGGAGTTGGCAAACGTGCTGCTCGATGTCTGCTGTTTTTTGAAAGGTCTCGAGCAGGCGGAGCTCGCCTATCGCTGGCCGCGTCGCTCTGGAAAGGTCCTGCTCCATGTCGGCCTCGCCCAATTGGCCCGGCATTACGGATTGGCGCCCGACACCGGCAAACAGGCCATTGCACGTGCTGGGATAGCAAGCTGGGCCGTCGCTGATTATCGGCCATCGTTCGATGCCGCATCGCCTGGTGAAAGCTAACCGTTAGACCGGCGCCAGATCATCTTTGCGCCTTTCTTCTTCGGCGTCGTTTCGATGCCGATGAAAGGCGGCAATGATGTAGTGATCGGTGGGGCGATCGGCCGGCGAGGCTGAGCCGCCTAAGGCGGATAGGCTTCAAGCACCCGCTGCGGCACCCCGCGTCGTCCGCGCAGCGGCCGCCGCATCGGTGCGAACGCGTTGGATCATCGACGCCAAGCCGTTCGAACGTTGCGGTGTGAGGTGTTCGTGAAGGCCTAGCCCGGCGAAGATTTGGCCCAGATCGGTGTTGGCGATTTCGTCCGCGGTCTTGCCATCGATCGCCGCAAGCAGGATCGCGATCAAGCCCCGCACGATGAACGCATCGCTATCACCGTTGAACACCAGCTGGGGTGGCAAGCCTTCCCGCGGGTGCATTTCGCAGATCAACCAAACCTGACTGACGCACCCGCGCACGCGGTTCGCTTCAACCTTGTCGCTGGCCTTGAGACCCGGCAATGCGCGTCCGAGCTCGATCACATAGCGGTAGCGATCCTCCCAATCATCAAGCAGCTCGAAATTCTCGCGGATTTCATCAAGCAACATGGGGGTCTGGCTCCGGCGACAGGCTATCAGCTACGAGTTCGCCGGGCGCCTTGCCTGGTCTACAGACTGACGGCTCGGCAGCGGCAACGGTTGGCGGTCTCCCACCTGACTTAGCGCCACCGCCCAAGGATGCAAGGTGGGGTGGACGGCGTGGTCCGTCCCCTCGCTGGAGACCGGTCGCGCTCGGTGTTAGCGGATTATTAAGGTTCATACTTTGATAATCCCACAGCAGGCGTTGGGAAAGTTCGCGTCAGGAGTGTTTCAGCGTATGACGCCACAGCGGGCAAAAACATATCTATGGTTGTTCCTTGCGTTGAGCGGGAGCGTATGCGCCAATCTGTTATTGTTCCAGTCCTCCGGCGGAGGCTGGTCCAGTGCCAGTCGTGCGACCTCCAAGGCGATGCGGCTTTCGGTAGCTGCCACAACCAATCGCGCGGACGCCGATCAAAACCTCGACACTGTGCGAGCGGTGCAACGTGAGCTGAAGGCGCTCAACCTCTATCCGGGGCGCGTGGACGGCAAGGCGAATCTGCTGACCTATGCTGCCATCATGGAATACCAGCAGGCCCGGGCGATGCCGATTACGGGTGAGCCGTCGCAGACCTTGTTACGCCATCTGATTCTCGGTCCGAGCGGCGATCCGGCACCATCAGGTCAGGGGGGTCGGGTGGTGCCTGGCACGGCCGCAGACCGATCGGTCCGGCGCATCCGCCGGATGCTGGCGAGCCTGGGATACCAAACCGGCCCGGACACCGGCCGATTGACGCACGATTTCATACGTGGCATCCGGGCCTTCGAGGCGGAGAACGATTTGCCTAGGGTCGGGCGCATCACGGCGCGGTTGGCCTTCCAAATGGAGCGAGCGTTGGCGCGCCTGAAGCCGCGCTCCTGATGCGCAACGCTCAAAGCGCCGCAGCGGTGGGCAGCGGCGGTGAAGCCGGGTTGGCGAGCATGATCCGTGTGCCATCTGAATTATGGGTCAGGGCGCTCGTCCGGCACTGCGATGCGCAGGCCGTGCCGGCAGTCGTGGTCCGGCGCGGCGATGCCGATGCGGGAACGGTGTTCGTCAAGGTTCGGCTGCTCGACGGCACGGCCAAACTGTTCGGGCCGGCGCCCGCTGGTCTGCAATCGGGGGAGGTGCCAGGCGGCGCGTTGCGCGCGATGACGGCGCATCTGGACGCCGAGGGTGTGCCCGAGGCTGAGGCCGAAGCCTATCTCAGCCAGCAAATCGCGTTCGACCCCGATGTCTGGGTGGTCGAAATCGACGACCGCGTCGGCCGCAACTTCTTTGACTTTTAAGATCGCATGGGCGGCATGGGCTCCCCGTGTGCCGCGCGAAGGCTGATCGCTGGGCAGGCCCGCTCCCCACCGAGCCACAAAGTTGATCGCGCCCGACGATTGGAGCAAACATCATGCGGGCGGCCGCGCAGCATCAAACTTCATTCTGGGTGGGTGCGGCGGCGGCTCATGAACGCTAGATCATCGCGCCTTAAATCGGAACCGCAAAGCCGGTTCCGATTTAAGGCGCAAAGATGATCGCTCTTAAAGTGGTGAGCAACCTGCCTTTAATCGGAATCGGAACGATCCCGATTAAAGGCGCGATGATCTAGACGCTCGAACAAGTGCACGTCCTGTTCGTTTTTCAGCAAGGCGCCGTGCAGCGGCGGGATCAGCTTGCTGTGATCCTTTTCGCGCACCGCCTCAGGCGGGATATCCTCATTGAGCAGCAGCTTGATCCAGTCAAGCAGCTCCGAGGTGGAAGGCTTTTTCTTGAGCCCGGGAACGTCACGGATCTCGTAGAATGCGCGCAGCGCCGCCTCGACCAGCCGGTGCTTGATGGCCGGATAGTGCACCTCGACGATGGCGCGCATGGTGTCCGGGTCGGGAAACTTGATGTAGTGGAAAAAGCACCGGCGTAAGAAGGCGTCGGGTAGCTCCTTCTCGTTGTTGGAGGTGATCAGCAAAATTGGCCGCTGCTTGGCCTTGACGATTTGTCCGGTTTCGTAGACGTGGAACTCCATGCGGTCGAGTTCCTGCAGCAGATCGTTGGGAAACTCGATATCGGCCTTGTCGATCTCGTCGATCAGCAATACCGGCCGCTGCACGCTGTCGAAGGCGTTCCAGAGCTTTCCGCGCTTGATGTAGTTGGCGATATCCTTGACGCGGGCATCGCCCAGTTGGCTATCGCGCAACCGCGAGACTGCATCGTATTCGTAAAGACCCTGCTGCGCCTTGGTTGTCGATTTAATGTGCCATTCAATCAGCGGCGCACCGAGCGCCTGGGCGACTTCAACCGCCAGCACGGTCTTGCCGGTACCGGGTTCGCCCTTGATCAATAGTGGGCGCTGCAAGGTGATCGCCGCGTTGACGGCCATTTTTAGGTCGTCGGTCGCAACGTAGCTTGCGGTTCCCTCAAACCGCGCCATGGTCTCGCTCATGATCGCTGACAGGTCCCTCGATGGGTGTGGGGTGGCGGCTCGCCATTATCCTATTGGCTGATGCGTCTAATGCTGGTAGGGCCGGCCCTGATAGTCCTCGAAGACGCCGCTGTTGGCCAATGAGAGCTGCTCAAGGCGCGCAGCCAGGCCCTCGGCGCTGGCGGCAGGCGTGACCGGCGCGGCCGGTCCGCCCATAGTCGAGCTGACCCAGCCTGGATGATAGCAGCCGACGGCAATGCCCTTGGGCTTGAGCGCGACGGCCAGGTTGAGCGCAAGGTTGGCCGCCGCGGCTTTGGAGACGCGATAGGCGAGGGTGTCGCCGGTGGCATGCGCAGACGAGCCCATCATCGAGGACAGGATCGCCAGCTTGCCAGCCTTCGCCCGCTTGAGATGAGGGAGAAAGGCGCGCGCGGTCAAGAACGGGCCGGCGACGTTGGTCATCAGGATTCGCGACCATTCGGCCGCATCATGGCCGGCATCCTCGATGCCGCCGCGCGAACTCATCAAGCCGGCGTTACAAAACACGACGTCGATGGCGCGCTCGCCGGTCGCCTCGGCGGCTTGGGCGATGTTAGCTTCATCGGTGACATCCAGTGCCAGGATCTCAACGCGATAGCCGCTGGTGTCGGCCAGGGCTTGCAGCGCCGTGGCCTGTTTAGGTTGACGTGTGGTCGCAATCACCGTGTCGCCGCGCGCCGCGTAATGATGGACCAGCGCCAAGCCAATACCCCGATTGGCGCCCGTCAAGAGGACTGTCGTCATGGTTGATGATCCACCATTTGTGGCCGAGCCGAGCGGCCAGGGTCGATACCAGGTTTATCACTTGGCCGGATCAAGGCAACCGCGGCATCTGGTGCCTGGCAAACGGCGGGCGCGTATGGTGGGGTCGGCAAGGTGGGGTATCAACGGCAGCGCACGGTCGCCGTAGGCAGCGCCACCCCCGAGCTCGCGGAGGTGGCGCTCGGCGCAGGTCGCGCCGTCCAAGGCGGTTAGCCAACATGTCCGCGTGGGGTTCCCGATGCAAGGCCCTGGGCTTGGAGGGAGTGCCTTCTCGGGCACGAATATGGGCTGGCTCGAGGCCACTACCACCTTGAATCAAAAAATCATTGGAACAACGAACGAAAAATCCAGAAGCGCGAAATCTTGACTCCCTGTTACGCGAGCTTTGACGATTCGGGTACGCCAGGTTGCGCGTGCAGCTCGCGCGCCCGTCACCGTGCCGAACAATCTTATAACGTGTATCATAAAAACATACAACCATGGATAGTTTATTTGTTGATTGGACCAGCCGCGCTGTCAGCGTATTTCGAACCAATTTGGTCGTTGGCAGATCAGCCGCTTGACTGTGGCGTGCAACCGAATAACAAGGTGGCTGCTAAGCGGATGGTGCTAGCACCGAACATTGCCCTTTTGCCTGGTTTCAGATTTGACCAACAGACGTGGCATCTCTGTTTCGAAACCAGCCTCCCGGATGGTGCCGGGAGCGGCGGTCAAGAAGCGTGCGAAGGTGGCAACGTCGCGCGGGGGATGTCATACTGTTAGCCGGGTTGAGGACGCTAAGCCGACCAAATCGAAACGGGCCCCCCACAGCCAGCACCGGAAGGCGGAACGCGCCGAGATCGTTCGCTCGGCGGGACGGCAATCGGCTCAGCCAGTGACTACGGCCGGCGGCGCCAAACATGCGGAGGCGGCCTGCAAGGAACTGCTCGACGTCGGATCGAAGCGGGCTGTTCAAGCCGAGCACGGCATCCGACCGATGATGTGGTTGGACATGGATACGTCTAAAGGGTGTGTCGACATTAAGCGAAGCAAGGCGACGGCGGCCAAGCCTGTGACGATCGAAAGTCGATCAGCGCGATCGAAGGTCAAGGTCGGCAAGGCTGTCGGTCAGGCGCCGCCGAAACCAGCCGAGGCCACTCGAGGCGGCAAGTCGCGCAGCAACAAGGTGAAATCGTCGGGAGCCAACGGCATGGGCAAACCCTCCAAGAGCTTGGAGGCAGTGAGTCATCCACGCACTGGACCCGTCGGTGAGCCGGAGCTGGCCCAGCAGGTGGCCAGGCCTGAGATTGTGCTGCGCGAGGACTACCGGCCGAGCGAGGCCGAACCGTTCATGAACGAGCTGCAACTCCACTACTTCAAGCGGAAGCTGACGCGGTGGAAGGAAGATGTTTTATCGCAGACCCGGCGAACGCTGAACGACATGCACCAAGACAGCATGCAGTTCGCCGATCTGGCCGATCGGGCCACATCGGAGGCGGATCGGGCGTTGGAGTTGCGCGCCAGAGACCGACAGCGAAAACTGATTTCGAAGATCGATGCCGCTTTGGCCCGGATCGAAGACGGAAGTTACGGCTACTGCGAGGAGACCGGGGAGCCGATTGGGCTTAAGCGACTCGATGCGCGCCCAATCGCAACGCTGTCGTTGGAGGCGCAGGAGCGGCATGAGCGGCGCGAGCGGGTGCATCGGGAGGATTGACGGTTGCTGTCAGCGTGCTCGGTGCCGGTCTGCCGCTGACCGGGCCACGGTGATGGTCACCCTTGAGACCGCTGTTATAAGACCGCGCTTAATGTGGTGAGCCACTTTCTGCCTTTGATCGGGATCGTTCCGATTCCGATCAAAGGCAGGTTGCTCTAGGGATCCTGCTCTGTCGCGGCGGCCGCAGCCGCTCGACGACGCTCTTCCAGCGCCAGGGCAATGGCTTGCCGAATCGGTTCCAAGTCGCGCAGGCGGATATCGGTTTGCGGTCGCGGAACCTCGATTTGCGCCGCGCGCAGGGCATTGAGCACCGCAAACGCGAGCTCTGTCTTGGCGTCGGCGGCCGCGGTCCTGTCGGCGACCCGTACCGTCAAGCACAGGTCGACGGCGTTTGGACCAAACCCTGCAAAGGTGACGCTCGGCGGTGGCTGCTGTAGGACCCGCGGATCGGCTTGGGCCGCTTCAACGACGACGTCGCGGGCGCGCTCGAGCTCGGCCGCATAGCCCACGCCGACTGTGATCGCGACCGGCCAGGGTGATGTGGGTCCGCCCCAATTGCGCACGCGTCGCATGATCAGGTCGCCGTTGGGAATGATCAGCCGGGCGCCATCCCTGCTCTGCAGCTCGCAAGTGCGCAACCCAATCCGCTCGACCGTGCCTTCGTGTGCGCCGACGGCGATGAAATCACCGCGCCGGATCGGCCGCTCGAGCAACAGCTGGAAGCCGCTGGCACAGTCGATCCAAACGGTGTGCAGGCTCACGGCCAAGATCAGCGCCATCGTCCCGGCGGCCAGCAGCACGAGGCTCGTCTCGAAGCCAGCGTGGGCCAATCCCGACGTCACGCCGACAGCGATGCCGATCGCGGCCGCCGCGAGGAGAATGGCGACGACGCCACCGCGTTGTTGGATTATCCGCATGGCGTCAACTCACTTGCGTCGAACGCGGTGACGGTCCTGGGCTTGACCGGCCGACGACACCACCGCCGCCGGGCGTCGCACCCCTCACTTCTCGCCGACGGCCTGCCCGAGCGCTCGCCCCGGGCGGCTAAACACTGCCGTGGGGCCTTCCACCACCCGACCCTTAGGCCGTTTCTCGTCTTGCCCGATGCCGGTCTCGATCACGACATCGACCGGGCCTCCGGTCATGATCAAATGCTCAACATCATCGCGCCTGATGAGCACAAGTCGGCGGCGGCCGTCGACATTGGCGTGATCGACGACCTCAAGGCGTTTCTGGGGCTTTGGTGCAAACAACGTGTTCGCCAGCCCGCTGCTCACGGACCCGGTGGCCAGATAGTCGCGCAGCAACATCGCACCCGCCACCACCAGGGTGGCGATGAACGCGATAAAGAACGCCCATGTCAGAATGGTGTACAAGGTGTCCCACATGGCCATCTCTGCGGCGTTCGCCGCCTCCTCGGTCGTGAGCCAAGCCGGTGCCACAGCTCGCTCGCCGCCATCCCCCCAAGAGAATCGGCGCGCATTTTAGTTTGCTGGCACCACTCCCTATCTGCAAATTCTCGTGCCGTATAGACGAGAATTTCAACCGCTTTTTAACCCTGCTGACCGAAACCTTGCAGTTGACGCGATCGGTTGACGGGTGAGTTCGCCTGCGCCGTTCGCGCCAATGGGTAAACGTGGGTGCGAGCGACGCGTAAGGCGCTCGGGTCTCTGTAGGCACAGATAACAAGTTGATGCGTAATAATCTTGCCGCGCTGTATGCAGCCGTAAATCCTGCGAATCGGCTAAGACTCGCCGTTATGAGCGAGGTCGAGGCGCGCCTGTTTCCACGATCCTCCTCCCGGGGACCGCGCCCGGAGGCGGGACGCAGTTCGTTTCCAGCACTGTTGGCGCTTGTCGTCCTTTGTGGGGCCAGCGTTTTGGCTTTGGTCGCTGCGCGCACCAGCGAGCCGCTGGGGCTGATCTTGCTGGCGGTGCTGGCAACGGTCGGCGTGTTCTTCCTGTTTGCGCTGGCGGCGGGCCACGTGCGGTTCGGGCAGGGCAGCGGCGACGAGGACCTGCTGCGGGGCATGATCGAAGCGGACGACGACGGGGTGCAGGTCACCGATTCCGGCGGGCGCGTCGTCGCGGAGAATGCCGCGTTTCGCCGCTTGGTCGGCGTTAGCGGATTAGGTGATGTCAACGCGCTGGAAACGCTGCTATCGCAACAGGTCGGGGGTGCGGAAGCCCTGTTTCGACTCAGTCGGGCGGCCGAACGCGGTGAAGCGTTGGTGGAGGAATTGATGGTGGGGGCCGCTGCTCGGTCCGCGGATGGCGCAGCGGCGGAGGTGGCACAGCGCTGGCTGAACTTGTCGGTTAAGCCGGTGGCCAATCCGGGCCGGCCAAATCGGCCGCCCTTGAAGATGTGGCGGGTGCGCGATGTCACCGTCGACCGGCAGCGGGAGGCGCAAAACGTTGGCGTCGTGAGCAGCCGGCTCGCGCGCTACATGCGTGCGCCGTTCGGCCTAGTGACGGCCAAACCGGACGGGGAAGTTACGTTCCTCAATGACCGCCTGAAACAGTGGCTCGGCTTCACTGGCGAAAGCTGGTCGGGCATCGGCTCCCTGCGCGATTTGGTGGCCGATGGCGGTGAGCATCTTTTGATGGCGATGACGACGGCGCCGCCAGCCGCTGTGGCCGCCGATGCCGGCGATTTACCGCAATGCTTGGATCTCGACCTGGTCGGAGAGGCGGGGCGTCGTTGGCCGGCAACGCTCGCCGTGGCCGCCAATTATGACTCGATCACGCTGACCGTGATCCCGCGCATCGAAGAAGGAACCGCGCCGGGCCGGTCCCGGGCGCAGTCGGAGCGACGCTTTTCACGCCTGTTCCGTTCGGCGCCGTTCGGCATTGCCGCGGTCGATGCCAGCGGTAACATCGTCAATGCCAATACCGCGTTCTGGCGGCTGATGCTGGATAATTCAACGCAGCGCGGTCCCAGCCTGGTCGACGTGTTGGCCAAGGGCGACACGGAAATTGCCGGTAACGTGGCAGCGGCCCTGGAGGCGGCGCGGCAGGGCAAGGCGAGTATTCCCACCTTTGAAGTGACGCTGACCAAGGAGGGAAGAAAGGGCAAGGACACCGAGCTGACCCGCCGGATCTATGTGACCGCGCTGCCCAAGACCAAATCGGCCAGCGAGTTGGCGATCTTTTACGTGGTCGATGCGACGGAAGCAAAGGTGCTCGAGCATCGTATCGCGCAAGCCCTGAAAATGGAGGCGGTGGGCACCCTGGCCGGCGGCATCGCGCATGACTTCAATAATGTGCTGACCGCGATCATCGGGTTTTCCGATTTGTTGTTGCAGACCCACATGCCGGGCAATCCCTCGCACGGCCATATCAGATCTATCAAGTCGAGCGCGGATCGCGCGGCCGGTTTGGTGCGCCAGTTGCTGGCGTTCTCGCGCCGGCAGACGTTGCAGCCCAAGGTGCTGCTGATGAGCGAGGTGTTGACCGACCTCTCCACGTTGGTCAACCAGCTGCTGGGCGAGAAGATTGAGCTCAAGATCGTGTCGGGTCGCGACCTGTGGTACGTCAAAGCCGATCCCTCCGAGATCGAGCGCACGATCTTCAATCTGGTCGTCAACGCGCGCGATGCGATGTTGCCGAAGGGCGGCAAGCTCATGCTGCGTACCCGCAATATTGGCGAGCGCGAGAGCCAGAAGCTGGAAGCGCAGGGCGTAGCGCGCGGCGAATACGTGCTGATCGAGGTCGAAGATACCGGTACAGGCATGACGCCTGAGGTGATGGCCAAGATCTTCGACCCGTTCTTCACCACCAAGGCGGTTGGCAAAGGAACCGGACTTGGTCTTGCCAGCGTGTACGGTATCGTCCAGCAGACCGGCGGCTATATCTTTCCGGACAGCACGCCCGGGGTCGGCACCACGTTTCGGGTCTATTTGCCGCGCTATCATGTCGAGGCAGACGAGGCGGCCCAGCCCGCCGCTGCGGCGGCCAAGCCACGTCAACGGGATCTGACCGGTTCGGGGCGCGTGCTGCTCGTGGAGGACGAGGACGCTGTACGGCGGTTCGCGGTGGCGGCGCTCAAGAGCAAGGGCTACGAGGTGCTGCAGGCCAGCGACGGCTTTGAGGCGCTGGAAGTCATGAAGCAAAACGGCAACCACGTCGACATCGTCGTCAGCGATGTGGTGATGCCGGAAATGGATGGGCCGACGCTGTTAAAAGAATTGCGCAAGCTCGATCCCAAGCTCAAGTTTATCTTCGTTTCCGGCTATCCCGACGACGCCTTTAAGAACAACCTCGACCCCGACGCCGACTTCACCTTCATTCCGAAGCCCTACAGCCTGGCGCAGATCGCCGCCAAGGTGAAGGAAGAGATCGGTCGCTAGAGCAACCTGCCTTTCATCGGAATCGGAACGATCCTGATTAAAGGCGCGATGATCTAGGGCAACCTGCTTTTAGTCGGGACCGGGAGAATTCCGACGAGATGCAAACAGCTGATCTGGGTGGTGGTCGTGGTCGGGTTACCGCCTCCGCAACCGGCGCGCGGCAGCCATTTGGGTTGAGGTTGGTCCGCTGCGCGACAGGTGGCGGGCATCGCCGATGCTGTCGCTGCAGCCCTCCACTGCGCTTCCCGCCGGTGATGCTCCCGATCGAAGCGACCATCCGCTGGCCCGCCGGCTCAACCGTTTCGGTGTCAGCTAAAACCATCCCGCCCCTACCCGGCCACCGCTTGGCACGCTTATGGGGGTGGCCCGGCGGGCAAAGCGGGCCGGCAAGACGATCCCGCCTTAGGCGGACAAGATCCAACGCGGCGTTCCAGTGCGCCCCACCGCTCGATCATCTTCAACTTGGCGTTGGATCGCGACGCGAATCCCCCCAAGAGAATGACGCAAGCCGTGCCGCGAGCGGCGCGTCGTCAAATATTGACCTATGGGCGGTGGCATCGGCAGGTCAACACCGGTTGGAATGGCGCTGGACATATGAGAACAAATCGTGTACATCAATCGCCATTGATGAGGCGGGGCTCCTACCATAGGGTGAGACATGACAAAGCCAGAGCTGCGGTTGATCGAGGGGGTTGAGATGGACAAGCAACGCGCGCTTGACGCAGCACTCGCTCATATCGAAAAGCACTTTGGTAAAGGCTCGATCATGCGTTTGGGCGCGCATGATAAGTCGATCGACGTGGAGGCAATTTCCACCGGCTCGCTTGGTCTTGACATCGCGCTTGGTATCGGCGGGCTGCCGCGCGGGCGCATCATCGAGATTTATGGTCCCGAATCGTCCGGCAAGACGACGTTGGCGTTGCACGTGGTGGCCGAGGCGCAAAAGCGCGGCGGAATCTGCGGCTTTGTCGATGCGGAGCACGCGCTCGACCCGGTCTACGCCCGAAAGCTCGGGGTCAACGTCGATGAACTGCTGATCTCCCAGCCGGACACCGGTGAACAAGCGTTGGAAATTACCGATACTCTGGTGCGTTCGGGCGCGATGGATGTGCTGGTCGTCGATTCAGTGGCCGCCCTGACGCCGCGGGCCGAGCTGGAAGGCGACATGGGTGACAGCTTGCCCGGACTGCAAGCACGCTTGATGAGCCAGGCGTTGCGCAAATTGACCGGGTCCATATCGAAATCGAAGTGCATGGTGATCTTCATCAATCAGATCCGCATGAAGATCGGCATTATGTTCGGCAACCCGGAGACCACGACCGGGGGTAATGCCCTCAAGTTTTATTCCTCAGTGCGCCTTGATATCCGCCGCATCGGTCAGATCAAAGAGCGCGATGAGGTGGTCGGCAACCAGACCAGGGTCAAGGTGGTCAAGAATAAGGTGGCGCCGCCCTTCAAGCAGGTCGAATTCGACATCATGTACGGGGAAGGCGTGTCGAAGGTGGGCGAGCTGATCGACCTGGGCGTCAAGGCGGGCATTGTCGACAAGTCTGGCGCGTGGTTCTCGTTCGATGGTGATCGCATTGGTCAAGGGCGCGAGAATGCCAAGGCGTTCTTGCGGGAGCACCCGGACGTTGCCGGCAATATCGAGCGGGCGGTGCGCGAGAATGCCGGCTTGATCGTTGATAAGATGCTGGCCCTGCCCGAAGGCGATGCTGAGGACGTGTCGGAGGACGCCGGTGCCGATGACGATGTGGAGGTGGCCAAGGCCAGTCGCGGCAAGCGCTAGATCATCGCGCCTGAAATCGGAACCGCAACGCCGATTCCAATTGCGCCGGTTCCGATTTAAGGCGCAAAGATGATCGCTCTTAAGGTGGTGAGCAACCTGTTTTTCATCGGGATCGTTGCCTGTGCGATGACAAGCAGGGAGCTGCAGGTCTGCCCCGCCTTGGACGGGAGAGCCGGGTGGCACGGCGATTCCGCCTTAGGCGGAAATGATCTGGTGCTGGGTGAGGCGGGACGGCACTAACCTTCGGCCGCTTGATCGCGCAGCCGGGCCAGGCTTTCCTCCCGCCCGAGCGCGCCCATCACGTCGGCGATTGGCGGTGAGACCGTGGTCCCGGTCAGGGCGGCGCGCACCGGTTGGGCGACTTTGCCGAGCTTGACGCCGGCGGTCTCGGCCTCGGTCCGCAGCAGCGCGTCCAGCGCCTCGGCCGGCCATTGCGGCAGCGCATCCAATTTGACGATCAGGCCGGCCAGCAGCGTCCGTGCGTCAGAATCGAGCTGTTTTTCGGCCTTTTCATCGAGCTTTAACGGGCGTTCGAGCACCAGGAAGCGCGCCCCGTCGACAATGTCCTGCAGCGTTTTCGCGCGCTGCATCAGGGCCGGCAGGCAGCGATCGAGGCTCGCCCATCCGATCGCGTCGAGCCGGGCGGCCAGGGCAGGCCCCGCTTGCATCTCCGGCAGGGCTTGCTGCAGGCGCGTCTTGATCTCGGTGGGCGTTGCGGTGCGGATGTAGTGGCCGTTGAGGTCGGCCAGCTTGGCAAAATCGAAGCGGGCGGGGCTACGGCCGATGCCGTCAAGGTCAAACCACGCGACCATCTGTTCGGTCGAGAAGATTTCATCGTCGCCATGGCTCCAGCCCAGCCGGACCAGATAATTGCGCAACGCCGCCGGCAGATAGCCCATCGCGCGATAGTCCTCGGTGCCCTGCGCGCCATGCCGTTTGGACAGCTTGGCACCGTCCGGTCCGTGGATCAGCGGCACGTGCGCAAACACCGGCAGCTGCCAGTCCAGCGCTTGGTAGATCTGGGATTGTCGGGCCGCGTTGGTGAGGTGGTCGACGCCACGGATCACGTGCGTGACGCCCATATCGTGGTCGTCGACAACGACCGCGAAGTTATAGGTCGGAGCGCCGTCGCTGCGCAGGATGATAAGATCATCGAGGTCCTTGTTGGGGAACACGACGCGGCCTTGCACCTGGTCGTCCACCACCGTTTCGCCCTGGCGCGGCGTCTTGAGCCGGATCGCCGGCTCGATTCCGGGCGGTGCGTCGTTTGGGTCGCGGTCACGCCACAGACCGGAATAGGTGGCGACGCGGCCTTCCGCACGCGCCGCTTCGCGCATGGCGGCGAGCTCATCCGGCGTACAGTAGCAGCGATAGGCGAGACCGCGCGCGAGCAGCCCTTGGGCCACGGCGCGATGCCGGTCGGCGGCGCGATGCTGATAGATCGGCTCGCCGTCCCAGGCCAGCTCCAGCCACCGCAAACTGCCGAGGATTGCCTCGACATAGGCTTGTTTGGACCGTTCGCGGTCAGTGTCCTCGATGCGCAGCAGGAACTTGCCGCCGGTGTGGCGCGCGTACAGCCAATTGAACAATGCGGTGCGGGCACCACCGATATGCAGCGTGCCGGTCGGGGAGGGGGCAAAGCGCGTGACGACCGGCTGCGGTGATGGCTTGTGCGACGTCGACATGCTCTCGGGCTCTGCGTGGTTCATGGCGCTGACGGGGTGCACGCTTGGATCAAGGCCGCCTCCGGCGGATCAGCCTGGCCGGCCTGCTTACCCGCCCGGCCACCCGCTCAGGCATGCCATGCGGCGGCCGGGCGGGGGAGCGGGATGGTGCCAGCTAAGCCTGAAACGCTTAGCACAGCCCGCGCGCCGACACATCCCGGGCCTTCGAGATGGCTCAGACGCGAACCGCGGCGGCGCGCTTAGGGCGCCGGTAGGATCTTGCCCGGATTGAGCAAATCGTTGGGGTCCAACGCGCGTTTGATGGCCCGCATCATGTCGAGGCCGGACCCGTGCTCGGCCGCCATGTACTTGATCTTGCCTTGGCCGATGCCATGCTCCCCGGTGCAAGTCCCATCGAGCCTGAGTGCGCGTGCGCCCAGCCGTTCCAAGAATTGTTCGACCCGCGCCCGGGCGCCATGATCATCGGGTTCGAACACGACCGAGCAATGAAAGTTGCCGTCACCAGCATGTCCAGCAATCGGCGCTATCAGCCCCAACTCGGCAATGTCCGCTTGGGTCTCGCGCACTGCGTCTGCCAGGCGGGAAATGGGGACGCAGATGTCGGTGGCCAGAATCTCGGTGCCCGGCCAGGTGGTCTTGACCGCGAAATAGGCCTCATGTCGCGCTTTCCACAGCCGGCGCCGTTCCTCCTCGCGCTCGGCCCACTGGTAGTCCAGCGCGCCTTCCGCTTCGGCCAACGCCTGGAATTGAGCCACCGCATCCTTGGCGGCGACCTCGCTGCCATGGAACTCCAAGAACAACGTCGGCGTCTCGTTGAGGCTGAGCTTGGAATGCGTGTTGATGGCGCGGATCTGCAACTCGTCGATCAGCTCGATGCGGGCCACCCCAAGGCCGAGTTGAATGGCCTGGATCACCGCATTGCAGGCGCCTTCCATGTGGGTGAACTGGCAAACAGCCGCGAGCACGACCTCCGGTATCCCGGCCAGGCGAACGGTCAATTCGGTAATGATGCCGAGGGTGCCTTCGGAGCCGACCAGCAGTCGGGTCAAGTCATAGCCGGCGGCCGACTTGCGCGCCCGGCCGGCGGTCTTGACCACCCGACCGTCGGCCAATACGGCCGTCACGTTGAGCACGTTCTCCCGCATGGTGCCATAACGCACGGCATTGGTGCCGGAGGCGCGGGTTGCGGCCATGCCGCCCAACGTGGCCTCTTCGGCGCCGGGATCGACGGCGAAGAACAATCCGGTATCGCGCAGCTGCTCGTTCAGGGCCCGTCGGGAAATGCCGGCCTCGACCACGCAATCCAGATCGCGCTCGTTGACCTTTAACAACCGGTCCATGCGCGAGAAATCCAGCGATAGCCCACCGCGGGGCGCATTCACCTGCCCTTCGAGCGAGGTGCCGGCGCCGAACGGGATCAGCGGCACGCGATGCGTCGCCGCCACCTCGACGATCTGGCGCACCTCGTCGGTGCTTTCTACGAACAACACGGCGTCCGGTGGTTGATTGACGATCCAAGTCAATGTGTTGGCGTGTTGACGACGCAGCGCCTCGCTGGTCTGGAGGCGGTCGCCAAACTGCTGGCGGAGGATGGTGATCGCGGTCTGGGTCGCGTTGGTGGCGGGCGTCGGCGTGGGCTGTCGATTGGTCGTCGCCGAGCGTCGGCGTGGATCAGCTGCCATGATGGCCTCTCGCGATTGGGTGTGCAACTTTATGTCATAGTCAGCCGCGCGCTGACATCGACCGGCTTAACCCATCGCATGGGGTTGCTCGCGCGACAATCCCGATCCAAAAGGGGCGTGCTTGAGCTGGCGCTTCATGGGCTGGGCGCGTCGCGGGCTGGGCGCTTCGTGGGCTGGACCTTGGGAAAACCGAACGCCATGCCGTCTGGGGGCTGGTACCCGAAAGTCAGAGCTATAAGATCCCGCCAACCGCTGGTGTGTGGAGGTGGCTCGCCATCGATCAGCGACCGCGCCAGCATAACAGCGCCGGTTCAGGTGCCCGGTGATGGTTGGCCCCCAACGCGTAAACTTGGGCGTAAACTTGGGCGCAAACTTGGTTCAAAGAGGGTTTGGCGGAGATGCTGGAACGTTTGTTGATCGCCGGTATGACCGCGCTCGTCAGCGGTGCGGCGACGCAGGCTGTCGCGCAGCTGCGCGAGGTCAGGCTGGGCGAGCAGGAGATTGATCTGCGGCGTGGTCCGGTCGAGGTTGATCTGAGCAAGGCGCGCGGGTCCTATCGCGCCTTCCGCGTTCAGGCCGTCAAGGGCAACATTTTTCTGACGAGCGTGCAATTCCGCTATGCAGACGGCGCCTTTCACACCGAGCAGCGCGGGATCAAACTGACCAGCGACCGGTCTCGACCGATCGCTTCGGGGGCGGAGAAATTCGTGCATGGCGCGACGCTGTGCTTTCGGCGTGCGCGGGGTCGAGTGAAGCTCCGCATCATTGGCCTGCAGAGCCGTCAGGGGCGGCGTGCCAAGCGACCCGCGATCACCAAGCGGCTGACCTGGCCTGCGGCGTGCTCTGGTGCCCAAGTGGTGACGGCGCCGCCGACCACCCCGATTGACGCCCGCCCAATGACGCCGATCGCGCAAGCGGCCGCGGCCGCGGCCGGTCCGGTGTTGCCCAACGGTCCGGTGTTGTTTGGTGTCCAGCATGTCGGTTTCGTACGCGATCGGGACGTGATCAGCGTCGGCGCCAACATGGGTCAGTTCGAGCGTATGCAACTGCGGGTGTTGAAAAATTCCATACGTATCAGGGAACTCGACATCATCTACATGGATGGTTCGAACCAGAAGTTGATGATCAATGCCACGGTACGGCGCAATCGCCGCACCGATTGGATGGAGATCGACGGCACCAAATTCATCCGAGAGATCCGAGTGATCTATCGATCGCGGCCGCGTTATCGGGGACAGGCGCGGATCGAGGTCTATGGGCAGCATGCGAAGGATTGGCTGGGGCCGGAAGGGCGCGGGCGCGGCTACAACGAGGGATGGGTGCTGCTGGGTGCGCAGACGGCCAACCGCTACTCGCGCACCAAGGTCGACACCATTGCGGTCGGGCGCAACCAGGGGAAATTCAAACGGCTTCGCGTCACGGTGAAAGATCGCTCACTGGTACTCGACGACATTCAGGTGATCTATGGCGACGGAGCGCAGGAGCAGATCCCGGTGAAGACGACGGTCGCAGCCAACGCCACCTACGGGCCGGTCGACCTCAAGGGGGGTGAGCGGGTGATCAAGGAGATCAAAGCCCGCTACCGGTCTGCTGTAATGGACGCTAAGGCGATCGGTCGCGGCGCTTCGGTGGTCGAGATCTGGGGCCAACACTAGATCATCGTGCCCTCAATTGGAACCGCAAAGCCGGTTGCAATTCAAGGCATGAAGATGGTCGCTGTTAGAGCGGTGAGCAAGCAGAGCGGTGAGCAAGCTGCCGTCAATCGGAAGCGGGAGGCTTCCGAATAAAGGCAGCTTGCTCTACAGCGGCTCGGAGCTAACGGAAACCACCACCGCTGCCCCGCCTGGTGCAAACCAAGAATAAAACCAGATATGTTCCCAGTTTAGGATGTCAGGCATGCTCCCGGTCATTCAGTGGCTAATTCAGCTTAGGCGGACATAATCTAACCCGAGCGGGTGGGCGATAGGCTCGACGCCAACGCCCGGCTCGCAACCTGGAGACCGAATTTGGCCGCGCTCCAGACCGGCGTTCTGGTCGATGTGATGGTGTCCAGCAAGCGTCGATCATCGGGATCTGGTGGGTGGCCATCCCGCGCCAAGCCGGCGACCAGCCGCGCGCAGATCAGCGCCAAGGCGACGCCGGTTCCGCCGTATCCCACGTTCATGATGATCGCACCGGTGGCGCCGCATTGCTCGATGTGCGGCAGCTCGGTTGAAGTCGCATGGTAGCATCCGCTCCACGCCTCAGCGGCCTCGAGCCGGGTGCCGGGAAAGCTCAAATCCAACAGCCGCTCCAGGCCCGCCAACACCTTGGGCGGCACCGCAAAATCGTCCTCGCCTGGCGGCGAGAACCTGTCGATGCCGCCAAACACCAAGCGGCCGGCGTGCTCACGGTAAAACACATAGTTACGGTTGAGCTCGACCACGAAGGTTTGGCCCGTCGGCAGCCGGTCCAGCGCCTGCGGTTCCAGCGGTGGCGTGGCGATCATGAAATTATAGACCACCTTGGCACGGGCCTTCTTGGGCAGTTTGATCGTGCGCGTGTAGGCGTTGGTGCAGATGATGGCTTTCGCCGCGCGGAGGCTTCGGCCATCGGTCAGCTGCACCTCGATGCCCTGGGCGGTTTCCGACACGGTGGCGACTTTGCAGTGCTCCCGAACATCGATGCCCAGCCGCCGCGCAACCACAGCAAGCTCTCGGGCGGTGCGATAGGGCTGCAACACGTGAGTTGGGATTTCCAGGCTGACCTGGCCGTCCTGCTCGTTTATCGCGTGCTCAAGCCGGCAGTGCTCAACTGCGCGCGCGACGCGTTTCAATCCGGCCGCGGTTAATCGACCTGCCGATTTCAAACACAGGTTGATCGGTTTGATCTCACTCTCGGGAGCATGTTGATGCAACCAGCTCGCGGCTTCGTGCGCGCGCTGGTTGAGCTGCCGGAGCGCCCAGGCGTGGTCCGGGTTCGACTGGGCCGTGACCAGCCAGACCGGGGCAGCCAACGGCGACATCAAACCGCCGTTGCGGCCGCTTGCGCCAAATCCCGCAAACGCGGACTCCAACACCACGATGTCGGCCGCCGGCTCCACCTCCGCCAGGCAAATCGAGGTCATCAAACCGGCCAGACCGCCACCGATCACCGCGAAGTCCGTGGTTGCCGGCCATGGCGCCGGTGGCGCGGGATCGGTGCCCAGCAATGCGGGCTCCGTCAGGCAAGCGCCCGCTAGCGGCGCTCCCGCATGGCGCTGCCAATAGCTCCGGCCGGTCTCAGGTGACGATCGCGGGTGACTGGTGCGGGACATGGCGGCCTTAGGTTTGCGTTCCGTGCATGTCTTGATCTAGCGGGACGTGCCAGGGGTGGCCAGGAAAACCGGGTGTGAGGCCGATGGTGTCGCACCGACCAACCAGATGGATCGGCACGGCCTTGTTGCCCGACCCGAGCCGGCCGATGTCGCCTAAACTGGACGTTAATCAGAATTTTAGTGAACGACATTGAAATCCGTCGGCGTGCATTAAACGGCATTAACCCATTGAAAAGGCGTTATTTTAGTTCAAGTCGGGGTGCGGCGTTTCGCGCTGCAGCATTCGGTGGCGTTTGGGCTTAAACCCCTGCGGCGAAGAGCTGCGGCTAACGGGGCATGGAGTTTTTGTGCGGCGTGATCAGCCCGTCCGGCATTCACATACAGCTAACCGAATCCTGACAGCTTCCAAGGGGCGTTGTTTCAACGCGGCCTGTGACCAGGGGAACAGAGTGTCCGCCGCTCGCGACCTATCGTGAGGTCATACCGAAGAGCGGAGGCGAGGGTGTTATGACGAGCAAGGATTATACGTTCCGCATCAAGGGTGGCCGCACTGGCGTGCTTCTGATCCATGGGCTCGCCGGCACTCCGATGGAAATGCGCTACGTGGCCAACGGTTTGGCGAAGCAGGGCTACACGGTGTTGTGCCCGCAGTTGGCCGGGCATTGCGGCAGCGAGGACGACCTGAAGCGGGCGACCTGGCAGGACTGGTACGCGAGCTGTGAAGCGGCTTTGGATGAGCTGCGCAAGGATTGCGAGTTCGTGATCGTCGGCGGCCTTTCGACGGGCGCGCTGCTCGCTTTGATGCTTGCCGCCAACCGCCCGGGCGACGTGCAGGCCCTGACACTGCATGCCCCGACGCTGTGGCTCAACGGTTGGTCGATCCCCTGGTATGCCCGGTTGTTCCGGCTGGTCAATCACAAGTGGTTGGCAAACCTGATCAAGTTCCCGGACATCGCGCCGCACGGCATCAAGGATGCCCGGATCCGCGATTTTTTCTTGCAGGCGCTGATGAGCGCTGACAGCTCGCAAGCCGGGCTGCCCAACACGCCGGGCGGAGCGGTCCTGGAGCATCGCTGGCTGGTGCGGGCGGTTAAGCCGCTCATCGCCAAGACCAGCCAACCGACACTGATCCTGCACCCCCGCGAGGATGACATCGCCGACCTCGGCAACGCATGGTACCTGCAACGCAATATGCTGGGACGGGTCGACATCTCGGTGCTCGAGGACTGCTACCACAACATCACGTTGGATCGACAGCGCCAGTTGGTGGTGGAGCGCAGCGCCACGTTCATCAACAGTGTGCTGGGCGAGCGGGCGGAGGTGGAGGCGCGCGACAAGCTGCGCGAGAAAGCCAGGGCCTCGCTGCGGTTGGCGACGGCAGCGTAAGACATCGTCGGTCGAGCTGAACTGGCGCATGGGCCATCGCAGCGGCCCATCGCAGCGCGGCAGCGGCTCAACGGGGTAGCTGCTGGCGCTGCAGTTCCTGGCGATAGGGGCTGGCATGATAGGTGCCCAGCACGGTCAGCTCACGCGAGAAGAACGACAACTCCTCCAAGGCCAATTGAACCGGCCGATCGGCTGGATGACCCTCGATGTCGGCGTAGAACATGGTGGCCAGGAACATCCCATCCATTTGGTAGGATTCCAACTTGGTCATGTTGACACCATTGGTGGCAAACCCGCCCATGGCCTTGTAGAGCGCTGCCGGGACGTTGCGCACACGAAAGATGAAGGTGGTGATGTAAGCGCCCTCGCCCGGCTCGGCATCCTCCGGTTCCGCCGCCAACAGGACGAACCGAGTGGTATTATGGGCCTCGTCCTCGACGTCGCGGGCAAAGATCTCCAACCCGTAGATCTCGGCGGCAAGCGGGGGGGCCAGCGCCGCGCGGTGCGGGTCTTCGGATTGGGCCACCTCTCTGGCGGCACCGGCGGTGTCGGCGGAGACATGCGGGGTCAGGTTGTGCTTGCGGATGATCTTTCGACATTGGCCGAGCGCATGCACATGGCTGTAGACGTCGGTGATGTCGCTGAGCTGCGCCCCCTTGATGCCCATCAGATGAAAGCGCACCCTCAAAAAGTGCTCGCCGACGATATAGAGGCCGGCACCCGGCAGCAGATGGTGAATGTCGGCCACACGGCCGGCGACGGAATTCTCAATCGGGATCATGCCATATTGCGCTTCGCCCGATTTGACGGCGGCCAGTGCGTCCTCAAACGTGGCGCAGGCCAATGGCTGACAATCGGGACGGGCCTCGATGGCAGCCATGTGAGAATTGGCACCAGGTTCGCCTTGGTAGGCGATGCGCTTGGCGGGCGTTGCGGACCTGGCTTTCGCCGCCGGCTTGCGACTGGTCGCCCGCTTGGCAGCGCGTTGAGGGGAGTGTCGATGATCGTGTGTCACGGGCCTATGAGGTGCGCTGGGTGCTAAACGGTGATTGACGAAGGGATCGCGGCGCGCTGGCCCACCACTCCCGACTGAACCGAACAGGGCATAGCCCATCACGTACCGCCGTGAGCCTTGCAGCTGCCAAGTGGGGCGGGTGCTTGGGTCGGGGTCGAACCACGTGGAGGTCAGCCGTTCGGGTCGCTCGCCGCGTGACGAGCGGCCTGCAGATTGCGCGCGCGCTCCAGATCGGCGGGAGTATCGACACCCAGCGGGACGGTGTCAACGATCGCGACATCGATGCGCATGCCGGCCTCGAGCGCACGCAGTTGTTCAAGTCGCTCCCGCAGTTCCAGCGGCGATGGCGGCAGGCGGACAAACCGGTCCAGCGCGGCGCGGCGGTAGGCATAGATGCCGATGTGGTGGTAGAGCGGCCCGTCGCCATAAGGTGCCGTCGCCCGCGTAAAATACAGCGCACGCAAGATCGGCGGCGCCGCGGCCACAGGGGTGCCGACGACCTTGACGACGCTGGGCGCCGTGCGCTCCTCGGGTTCGATGATTTTTGCGGCAAGTGTGGCGATATCGACGTCAGGGTCCGCCAGCGGTTGCAGGCAGGCCTGCACCAGGCGAGGCTCCAATGTAGGCAGGTCCCCTTGCAGATTGACGATTTGCTGAACGCGACCATCGGGATCGAGGGCGACCAAGGCTTCGTAAATGCGATCAGAGCCGGACGCATGGTCCGCCCGCGTCATAACGGCCTCTCCACCCACAGCAGCGATGGCCTGCGCGATCGCGGCGGTGTCGGTGGCCACCACCACGCGGCCCGCCGCAGCTTCCATCGCGCGGCGCCAGACCTGAACGATCATCGGTTGGCCGCCGATCTCGGCCAGGGGTTTGCCCGGCAGCCGACTTGCCGACAGCCTGGCCGGTATGATGATCATTGTCTTGCTCACCTGGCAGTCCTCGTTCGGCCAACGCTGGTGCACCACTAGAGCAACCTGCCTTTCATCGGAATCGGAACGATCCGGATTAAAGGCAGAAAGTTGCTCACCACTTTAAGAGCGATCATCTTTGCGCCTTAAATCGGAACCGGCGCAATTGGAATCGGCGTTGCGGTTCCGATTTAAGGCGCGATGATCTTGCGTGCTGCGAGTGACAATTGGTCTCGGGCTCAGGCCCTAGAACACGCGGGCGTTGGGTGGCAAGGGGTAAGGATCTGGTTTTTGCGTCTTTGACAGCGCTCCGGCATGCGGAGGGGCTGGGGCATTGGTTTGGGCGGCCTTGAAGACGCACGGAAGGGCAACGGTTATGGACAGTTTCGAATTCAACAAGATCGCCGGTGCGGTGTTGGCAGCGCTGTTGGTTGCTTTCGGCGGTGGCACGCTCGCCGCCATCTTTCAAGGTGAGGGGGCCGTGCATAACGCAAAGCCGGGCTACAAGCTGCCGGTGACTGGCGATGAGGCCAGCACGCCTGGTGCCGGCAAACCAGCCGGCTACACTTTTGAAGCCGTGGCAGCACTGTTTCCCGACGCCAGCGCCGACAACGGTAGCGGCGTGTTCAGGCGCTGCAAGGCCTGCCACACGCCGGACAAGGGCGGCAAAGCGGGAACCGGTCCCAATCTGTGGGGCATCGTCGGTCGAGACATCGCCTCGGACGAGGCCTTCACCCGCTACTCGACGGCGCTCAAGCAACAAGAAGGCGGCTGGACGTTAGAGAAGCTAGCGCTTTACCTGTACAACCCGCGCAAGGCGATACCCGGCAACAAGATGGCTTTCGCGGGATTGAAGAGCAACGACGACCTGGCCGACGTCCTGGCCTACCTCAATTCGTTGAGCGATTCGCCGCAGCCGCTGTCGAAGTGACGGCACAATTGGCTGGTTGAGTATAGGTTGAGAGCTGCGGCCTTTGACCGGTGCGGTTGTAAGCGGGGTCAGTTGTCGCCCGTTTGACGCATGTGGACGGGGCCTGCGTTCTCTCCAGCGACCTGGCCGGTGCGCACCAGAATTGATGCGTTGCGGTGCCAGTGTTCGTGTTAACGGTGGGGACGGGGAACGATCGGGGGGGGGACAAAACAATCATCCGGAGCAGGTGAGGAATGCCCAAGGAAAAGTTTTTGCGTTGCCGCTCGCGTCAACCCCAGTTTCACCCCGCTGAAGTCCAAAGCGATGGTGGTCAGTCGGGCCCGATCAAACGGCTGGCGTTGTTGGTCGGACCGATGATGATGGCCTGGGCCGTATCGCATATGGCCCTACCGGTTGGCGCTGAACCCGCGGAGCCGAAGCGCCTGCACGCCAACTCGCTGATCGGCGAGCCGCAGATGCCGCCGAACTTCAAGTCGTTCAAGTGGGTCAATCCCGACGCCCCGAAAGGCGGGGTGGCTCACATGTGGTCCCGCGGCTCGTTCGACAGCCTTAACGGCTTTTCGATCAGCGGCGAATCCGCCAGCGGGATGAACTTGATCTACGACCGCTTGATGACCTCCAGCCCCGACGAACCGACCGCGCAATACGCCTTGGTCGCCGAATGGGTGTCGTTTCCACCGGACTACTCATCGGTGACGTTCGGATTGAGGCCCGGCGCCCGCTTTCACGACGGCAAGCCGATCACGCCTGAAGACGTGATCTTCACGATGAACGAGCTGAAAAGAGCCAACCCACGCGCACGGCACTACTACAAAAACGTGGTCAAGGGCGTGAAGGACGGACCGCATCAGGTGACGTTTCATTTCGACGTGAAGAACAACCGTGAACTGCCGCACATCGTTGGAGAGCTGGTGGTTCTGCCGAAACATTATTGGGAGAAACGCGACTTAGCGAAATCGAGTTTGGAGGTGCCTTTGGGGTCTGGTCCCTATAAGGTGAAGTCCGTCGATCGCGGACGCTCGATCTCCTATGAGCGGGTAAAGGATTGGTGGGCAAAGGACCTGCCGGTGTCGCGCGGACAATGGAATTTCGACGAAATTCGCATCGAATATTTCCGGGAGCGCACGGCGGGCTTCGAGGCCTTCAAGGCCGGCGAACTCGATTTCTGGCAGGAGAACAGCGCGAAAGCGTGGGCCACGGAATATGAGTTCAGCGCCGCGCAGGAGGGGCTCGTCAAGCGTCTGCGGGTGCCGCGCAAAGGCATCGCCGGCATGCAGGCCTTCGCCTTCAACCTGCGCCGACCACAATTCAAAGACCTGCGCGTGCGTCGGGCATTCGTTCTCGCGTTCAATTTCGAGGCGATGAACGAGCAGCTGCTCTATTCGCAATATATTCGCACGTCCAGCTACTTTGAGAATTCGGAGTTGAAGGCCACTGGGCTGCCCAACGGCCGCGAGCTTGAGATCCTCAAAGAGGTCAAATCACAGGCGCCGGAAGGAATCCCTAAGGAGGTGCTGACAGCGGCCTATCGCAATCCCGTCGGCGGCAGCGACAGCGCGCACCGCCGCAATCTGGCCAAGGCCTCGCGGCTGCTTGAACAGGCGGGCTGGAAGCTTGACGGCCGCTATCGCAAGAACGCCGAAGGCAAGCAGCTGACCGTCGAGTTTCTGCTTTATTCGCCGATTTTTGAGCGCCACGTGCTGCATTACGTCAGGGATCTCAAGAAGCTCGGCATCAGCTGTAGCGTCCGCACCGTCGATTCGGCCCAATACCAACGCCGTGTCATGTCGTACGACTTCGACATTTTTATCGGCACGTTCAGCCAGTCGATCTCGCCCGGCAACGAACAACGCTCGTATTGGTCCAGCGCCGCGGCCGATCAGCGTGGAACCCGCAACTTCATGGGCATCAAGAACAAGGCCGTCGACAAGCTGATCGATCGCATCGTGTTCGCCAAGGACAGAGCCGAGTTGGTGGCGACCACGCGTGCGCTGGATCGCGTGTTGATGTGGAACGCTTACGTCATTCCGCAGTGGCATTATCCCTACACGCGAATTGCGTTTTGGGATCAGTTCGGTTGGCCAAAGCAGTTGCCGCAACGCGATGTCAGCTTTGAGCGCGTCTGGTGGGTCGATGCCAAGCGCAAAAAAGATCTGCAGCGGCGCCGCGCCCAATAGAAGCACCCCACTGGCAATTTGCAGTGCCAGCGTGGGTTTTAACTGGGGCGCCGCGATAACAGTAAGGCCGCGCATGCCATGTCGGGCTTCGCATAGAGATAGACCCGACATCAAGGGCGGAGGCGGGAGCATGGCTCGGATAACATTCAATGTCCTCGCGGCCACGGTGACGTGGTTGGCGATGCTCGTGCTCCACCTCTCGAATGCGGCCGGCGAGCCCGCCCACGGCCTTTCCGCCTTTGGTCAGCTGAAGTATCCAGCTGGCTTTGCGCATTTCGATTACGTCAACCCGGATGCGCCCCGCGGCGGACGGTTTTCCGAGGTCGGGGGGCAGACCTATGACAGCTTCAATCCATTCATCCTGCGCGGGGATGCGGCGGCCGGCCTGAACTCGCTGGTGTTCGAGAGCCTGATGGTGGCGGCGGCCGACGAGCCCGACTCGGTCTACGGCTTGATCGCCCGATCGGCGGATCTGGCGCCAGACCGGCTCTCGGTGGTCTTCGAGCTGCGCCCTGAAGCCCGATTTTCGGATGGCTCGGCGATCACCGCAGAGGACGTCGCTTTTAGCTTCAAGACGTTAAGAACGAAAGGACACCCAAATTACCGCACATTGCTGCGCGATGTGGTGGGTGTCGATGTGCTGGGCCCGCTCACCGTCAAATATCGGTTCACGGGCACCCAGTTGCGGGATCTGCCGCTGGTGGTTGCCAGCCTGCCTGTGTTGTCCAAAGCCTATTACACAAAGGTCGACTTCACGCAGACCACATTGGTGCCGCCGTTGGGCTCAGGCCCCTACAAGATCGCCGACTTCAAACAGGGGCGGTACGTGTCTTATCGTCGGCGCTCCGATTATTGGGGGGCAAAGCTCAACGTCTCCCGGGGGCGCTTCAATTTCGATGAGGTGCGCTACGAGTACTTTCGCGATCGCACCGCCTCGCTGGAAAGTTTCAAGGCGGGGGACTACGACTTTCGCGAGGAATTTACGTCACGGGATTGGGCGACGGCTTACAACATCCCGCACGTCAAAGATAAGCGTATCGTGTTGCGCACCTTGCCGGACGAAAACCCGTCCGGCGCACAAGGCTTTTTCATCAACACCCGGCGCGACAAGTTCAAGAACAGCAAGGTGCGGCGTGCGCTCGATTTGGTGTTCGATTTTGAATGGACCAACAGCCATCTGTTTTATGGCCTTTATACGCGGACGGCCAGCTACTTTGAGAATTCGGAGCTGAAGGCGACGGGGCCGCCGTCGGCAGCAGAACGCGCCATTCTGGCACCCTTTCGTGACAAGTTGCCGCCGGAGCTGTTTGCGCGTGAGCCTTACTCGCCGCCGGTGACCGATGGTTCGGGAACCGACCGCACGCATCTGCGCGAAGCGGTCAAGCTATTGGCCGAGGCCGGCTGGACGATCAGATCTGAGGCGATGGCAGATCCCAGTTGCGGATTTATTTGTCAAACGCTGCGCACGGTTGGACTCGGTCAGGCACCTACCCAACAAGTGCTGCGCAACCGCGAGGGCGAGCGGCTTGAGATCGAGTTTCTTGCCACCGAGCCCACTGGGGTGAGGCTGGTCGCGCCCTATGTTCGCAACTTGAAGCGGATCGGCATCGATGCCCGGGTTCGTCGTGTCGACGCAGCGCAGTACGTGGAGCGCATCAAGCGTTTCGATTTCGACATTTCCACACGGCGCTTCATCATGCGGTTGACCCCGGGCGCGGAGCTCAACAATTACTTCGGCAGCCGCGCAGCCAAGCTCGATGGTAGCGTCAACTTGGCCGGGATCAGTGATCCGGTGATCGATGCATTGATCGTCAAGGTTCTGGAGGCGAAAACCCGCAGCAACCTGATCGCGGCCACCCGCGCGCTGGATCGCGTGCTGCGCGCCGGCCACTATTGGGTCCCGCACTGGTACAAGGCCGCCCACCACATCGCCTTCTGGAATCGCTACAGTTGGCCCGAAGTTAAGCCCAAGTATGATCGAGGAGTGCTCGATACGTGGTGGTATGACGCGGCGAAAGCTGCCACACTGGAGCGGAACAAGGCGACATTTGCTCCCAAGGAGCAGCCCAGCGCCAAATAGCCGAGCGACACGTGGAGCCGATCAATCGCTTTGCGCGCGTCAAATCGACACTTGCGGCAGCCACACTGCTTAGTCCCAGGTCCGTCCAATGGCCGCCTATCTATGTAAGCGCTTGTTACTCATCATTCCGACCTTGTTCGGAATCATGCTGATTAGCTTTGCGATCATTCAGGTGGCGCCTGGGGGGCCGGTCGAACGGGTCATCGCGCAGCTGACGGGGACCGACGAGGGGGCGACCGCGCGCATCAGCGGCGGCCAATCCGACATCGCCGGCCAACAGGGCCGCAATGCTGCGGTTGGCGATACGGGAGGCTCCAAATACCGCGGGGCGCAGGGGCTCGATCCGGAGTTCATCAAGGAGCTGGAGAAGCAGTTCGGCTTCGACAAGCCCGCGCACCAGCGCTTTTTCATTATGATGAGTAACTATCTGACTTTCGACTTTGGCAAGAGCTATTTTCGCGATGTCAGCGTGCTGGAACTCATCAAAGAAAAGCTGCCGGTTTCGATCTCGCTCGGGATTTGGATGACGTTGCTCACGTACCTGATCTCGATCCCGCTCGGCATCCGCAAAGCCGTGCATGATGGTGAGCACTTCGATACTTGGACCAGCGGCATCCTGGTTGTTGGCTACGCCATTCCGGGCTTTTTGGTCGCCGTCTTGCTGCTGGTGTTGTTCGCCGGCGGCTCGTTCATGCAGATCTTCCCTTCGCGCGGACTGTACTCGGAGAACTGGTCGGAACTGTCTTTGTGGGGCAAAGCGGTAGACTACGCCTGGCACCTGGTGCTGCCGTTGACGGCAATGGCGCTGGCGTCGTTCACCACCACCACATTCCTGACCAAGAATTCGTTCCTTGACGAAATCCGCAAGCAGTACGTGCTGACCGCGCGATCGAAGGGTCTCAGCGAAGGGCAGGTGCTTTACGGCCACGTGTTCCGCAATGCTATGCTGCTGATCATCGCCGGATTTCCAGGCGCGTTCATCAGCGCGTTCTTCACCGGCAGCCTGCTGATCGAGACCATCTTCTCGCTGGATGGTTTGGGACTGTTGGGCTTTGAGAGCATTATCAATCGTGACTATCCGGTGGTGTTCGCAACGCTTTACATTTTTTCACTTATGGGTCTCGTGATCAATCTGGTTGCGGATTTTACCTACACCCTGGTCGATCCGCGGATCGATTTCGAAAGCCGGGAGACCTAAGGTAATGGACGACGCTCCGCCCACGCTCGCCAGCGATCGGAGATCGGATCTGACGACGTCGGTTGCAACCAAGGGCGGCTTGAGCACCTTAAGCAGCGTGCGCAGGGGTTGGCTCGGTCGGCAAATCGACGGCTTTCGATCGCCGATCTGGCAGCGCAGATGGCAGGCCTTCAAGGCCAACCGGCGCGGCTATTGGAGCTTGTGGATCTTCCTCATCGTGTTTGTCGTGGCGATCATGGCCGAGTTCGTCGCGAACGACAAGCCGATCATCGCGCGCTACAAGGGCGAGTTCCTGTTTCCAATCCTGGTCGACTATCCCGAATCCAAGTTCGGTGGCTTCCTGGCCGTGACGGACTACAAGGACCCCGTCATATTGGATGAGATCCAGGCCCACGGATGGATGGTTTGGCCGCCGATCCGCTACACCTTTGAATCGATCAATAAGGATTATCCTCGCATCAAGAACGCGGAGGGCCGGTGTCTCGGGTTTCCCGGACCTCCGTTTTGGGCCACCCGCGCTGAACTGTGCGATGCGCCTGCCGAGCGGCTGGCGCGCTATCAGGCCCTGGGCAACCGCAATTGGCTTGGTACCGATGATCAAGGGCGCGATGTGGTGGCGCGGGTCATTTACGGCCTGCGGATCTCGCTGCTGTTCGGGTTGTTGTTGACCGCGCTATCGTCTGTCATCGGTGTCGCTGCCGGCGCTGTCCAGGGCTATTTCGGCGGCTGGGTGGATTTGGGGTTCCAGCGGTTCCTGGAAATCTGGTCCTCAATCCCGATGCTCTACGTCCTGATCATCATTTCTTCGGTGTTGGTGCCCGGATTTTGGACGTTGCTCGTCGTGCTGCTGATCTTTGATTGGGTCGGCCTGGTCGGCGTGGTGCGGGCGGAGTTCTTACGCGGACGCAACTTCGAATACATCACGGCTGCGCGCGCCTTGGGCCTGTCGCATTCGAAAATCATGTTCAAGCACCTGCTGCCGAACGCGATGGTCGCAACGCTGACCTTTTTGCCGTTCAAGTTGTCAGCGGCGATCACGGCGCTGACGGCGCTTGATTTCCTGGGTTTGGGTTTGCCGCCGGGCTCGGCCTCACTCGGCGAGCTGTTGGCGCAAGGCAAGGCCAACCTTCAAGCCCCATGGTTGGGCATTACCGCATTCGTGTCATTGGCATCGATCCTGTCGCTGTTGATCTTTATCGGCGAGGGCGTGCGCGATGCTTTCGATCCACGCAAGACGTTCAGATAGGATGCGGGCGCTCCATGTCGGCCAAAACTCTGATTCAAGTGCGCAATCTATCCGTCAACTTCAAGGCTGGCGCGGTCGTCAGCGAGGCCGTCAAGGGCGTCTCGTTTTCGATCGATAAAGGGGAGACGGTGGCGCTGGTCGGCGAGTCCGGCTCCGGCAAGACGGTATCCGCGCTGTCGATATTGCGCTTGCTCAACTATCCGGCGGCTTTCCATCCTTCCGGCGAGATCTTTTTTACCGGTAAGGACTTGTTGGCAGCGTCGGAAGCGGACATGCGCAAGATTCGCGGAAGGCGCATCTCCATCATTTTCCAAGAGCCGATGACCTCGCTCAATCCGCTGCACACCATCGAACGGCAGGTTGGGGAAATCCTGCGGCTGCATCGGGGCCTCGAGCTCAAGGCGGCCAGGACACGCACGCTGGAGTTGCTCAGCAAGGTCGGCATCCGCGATCCGGAAAGGCGGATGGCGGCCTATCCCCACCAGCTCTCAGGCGGTCAACGCCAGCGCGTGATGATCGCGTTGGCGCTCGCCAATGAGCCGGATCTGCTGATCGCCGACGAACCGACGACCGCTCTCGATGTCACCATTCAAGCACAAATCTTGGAGCTGCTGCGGGATCTGCAACGTGAGCTCCACATGGCGATGCTGTTGATCACCCACGATCTCGGGATCGTGCGCAAGATGGCCGATCGCGTGTTCGTCATGAAGGACGGCGAGGTGGTGGAAAAGGGGGCGACCGTCGAGGTGTTCGATCGCCCCCAGCACGCATATACGCGCCACCTAATGAGCGCGGAGCCAAAGGGGGGTGTGCCCGAAGCCGATCGCAACGCACCAGTTGTGCTGGCCGCAAACGATCTCAAGATCTGGTTTCCCATCAAGCGTGGCATTCTGCGCCGCACCGTCGACCACATCAAGGCCGTAGACGGCATCAGCTTCGAGGTGCGTGCCGGGCAGACCATCGGTGTCGTCGGCGAATCGGGGTCGGGTAAGACCACCCTGGGGCTCGCCGTGTTGCGCTTGCTTCCGTCGGAAGGGCAAATCGTCTACCTGGGTCAGAACATCGATGCGCTGACATCGCGCGCGATGCGCCCGCTCAGGCGCGATATCCAAATCGTGTTCCAAGACCCCTATGGCTCGCTCTCTCCACGCCTGTCGGTATCGCAGATCATCGAGGAAGGGCTACTGATCCAAGCCCCGAAAATGGACGTGGCCGAGCGGCGTCAGCGCGTTGGTCAGGCGCTGACAGAAGTCGGGCTCGACCCGGATTGCCAGGATCGCTACCCGCATGAATTCTCGGGCGGCCAGCGCCAACGCATCGCCATCGCGCGAGCGCTGGTGCTTGAGCCACGCTTTATGGTGCTCGATGAGCCCACCAGCGCGCTCGACATGTCGGTGCAAGCTCAGATGGTCGAGCTGTTAAGGAACATCCAACAGCACCACCAGTTGGCCTACATGTTTATCAGCCACGATCTTAAGGTCGTGCGTGCACTATCAAACTTCGTCATCGTGCTCAAGAGCGGCAAAGTCGTCGAGCAGGGTGCATGTGAGGAGATTTTTACCGCCCCCCAAACGGACTATACCAAGGCGCTGCTCGCCGCCGCATTCGACCTCGAGGTTGTTGAAACCGCTAGCGTATCAACTTAAACATGCGTCGATCAAAAGTTGTGCCGGGCGCCGCGACCTCGCCTTGCCGCGCGGCAGGCATGCCCTGCGGAGCTCGGGTCGCGTCAACGCTAGATCATCGCGCCTTAAATCGGAACCGCAAAGCCGGTTCCGATTAAAGGCAGGTTGCTCTAGGGCGTCCAGGCTTCATGTAACACCCAACAGATCGAGCGGCGACATGCTGTCTGACGATGTCTATCGCGCCAAGCTTGAGCGGACGATCGCATCGGTTCGGGCTTGGACCGGCTTTATCGCCGATGTTGCCCGCGTCCAAGATGAGGTTATCGAGGGCGCCTGGCTGTTGGCATTGTGGCCCACTGCCAAGCGTGCGTGTCCGCTGGAGATCGTGCTGAGAAATGATCAGCGCTGCGACATCACGATTGCCAGCGAAACCTATGAAGACTGGCCGTTGCCGTCTTTGGACGTGATCCTCGATCTGATCAAGGCCGTGGTGGACGGGCACGTGGTGACGCGGCGAACGGTTAGTGCGGCGACCGGCCTGCCCCTATCCGTGGCGTCGATCCTCACATTCGAAGACGGTCGCGTGCTGGAGCACTCCCATACGACGGTGAACGTGCGCGGCCACCTGGGAGGCGCGATTGAGTGCAAGGAGGTGCACTACTTGCCTTACCGGCGCCCCGGCTGATCTCCCTCCTCGCTGCGGCGGCGGTCGTTACTTTTCAGGTGGGATCGCCGCCGGAGTAAAGCCACTCGCTCGACTTATAGGCATCCTCGGGCTGACGGCTGCCGAGCGAGATGTCTCGCAATTCCGCGGTGACGCCGGCGGCATGATAGAATTGGCCATAGATGCGTGACATGACCTGGACCCTGCCGGTGCGCAGATAGCGCTTGGACTGGTAGGAGCGAAATGCGGCGTTGAGATCCTCCGGCTGGGCAGCGATGTCCTCGGCCAGTTGTACCGCATCCTCCGTCGCCATGTTTGCGCCTTGGGCCAGATACTGCAGCATCGGATGCGCGGCATCGCCGAGCAGCGTGGCATTGCCCTTGGTCCACTCCTTGATCGGCTCGCGATCGCACAACACCCACATGCGCCAGGTCTCGATCTTGTCCAACAGGCGCAGCACCTCCGGGCGCTGATCGCGGAAGTGGGCGGTGAGCTCGCTGGCACTGCCCTCCACATCCCATCCCTCTTCGTATCGGTCGGAATGGAACACGACGACGAGATTGTAGAGTTCGCCACGCCGCAATGGGTAGTGGACGAGATGCGTGCGGGGGCCGGCCCAGAGGATCACGTCAGGGCTCCAAAGGTCCTCTGGAACGTCCTTGCGCGCCAGCACGGCGCGGAATGCAATGTGACCGGATACCAACGGCTTGCCATCCCCGACAATGCTCTGGCGGATGGTCGACCACAGTCCGTCACAGCCGATGAGGCCGGCACCGCCGATCGTCGCGCCGTCCTTGAGCTTCACGCGGACGCCAGTGTCGATGTCTTCAAAGTCGGCGACCTGGCGGCTGGTCTCCAACGTGATATTCGGGTGCGTCTTGGCATCCTGCAGGATCACATCATGGAGGTCTGCGCGATGGATCACCGCATAGACTTCGCCAAAGCGGCGCTCAAAATTCTCCTTCAGCGGGATGCGCGTAATGGATTTGCCGGTGAGCGCGCACCGCATTTCCATCGCATTGGGCACCCAAGCCACGTCCATCACGCGGTCACGTAGGCCGATTCTGCCGAGCGCGCGCAGGACGTTGGGACCGAGTTGGATGCCGGCACCGATTTCGCCAAACTCATCGGCCTGCTCCAAAACGTGGACGGGAAATCCCTTGTTCGACAGGGCCACGGCGGCGGCGAGACCGCCGATTCCGCCCCCTACGATGATGATCGGATTGTCTTTATCTATGCGACCCATGGCTCGGCTCGTCGGTTGGAGGAACAAACACGCACCGCTCGGCGCTCCGCTCAAAGCTACTCGGCGTCCGGTTGGTTTTCTGGCGCGGCGTCCTGGAACGCCTGAAGCGCGAGGCAGGCCTGTTCTGCCTCAAGCAGGCGCTGCAGGCCGGAGATGTCGGCCTTAAACCGGCGTGCGTTGTAAAGCTGCGGCATCAAGCAGATATCGGCGAGCGTAGGTTGGGCGCCGAAGCAAAACGGTCCGGATTGGTCGGCGAGCAGGGCATTGGCCGCGGTTAAACCATCCTGATTGATCTGTCGCGCCCAGGCCACCTCGTCTTGGCCGAGCGATTTGATGCGCTGCAAGACCCGGAGATTTTGCAGCGGATGCGTATCGCAGGCGATGGCCAGGGCGAAGGCGCGCACCTTGGCTCGCTGGATGGGATCGGCCGGCAGCAGCGGGGGCTCGGGATGGGTTTGCTCCAACCAATCGATGATCGCAAGCGATTGGGTCAGCACCGTGCCATCGTCGAGCACCAGCGCGGGTACTAAGCCCTGCGGGTTGATCTGCAGATAGTCGGGCGAGCGTTGCTCGCCGTGCCGCAGGTGGCAGGATTGATGCTCGACCTTGATGCCCTTGATGTTGAGCGCGATCCGCGTGCGGTAGGCGGCGCCGCTGCGGTAGTAGCCAACAAGCTTCATGCGTAACCTCATTTTCAAGCGCGGCGACGGGGCTGGCCGGTCGGATGCTTTCGGCTTGCTAAATGAGCGCATTGGGCGGATGGCGTCAACGATGCCTCGATCGGCACCGGCCGGTGCAACGCAAAGGGGCGGAGCGCTGTCAAGCTCCGCCCCAGGGAATGTTTAGGCACAGCGCCGCAGCCGCCAGGCGCGGCTGCTCGATTTAGTGCAAGCTGGCCAACTCCAACTCGTCGCCCATGGCATGGCCGATGGCGGCCTGCAGGGTGTCGGTCAGCGCAATCGGTGTCCCGTCAGCAGCCTGCAGAGCGTAAAGGTTGATCCCGGAAGGGACATCTTCGACCGAGGGGTACATGCGTTTCGCCTCGTCGGAGGACATGACCTTGATATAGGCAACCTGGCCCCCTCCCAGCGCGGCAAACTCAAGTGTGCTCATCACCGGCTCTACCGTTTCCATTTCATTCTGCATGTCGGGAAGGCTCTCATTTTTCTTGCTCATGACGCCTTACCTCCTTTTGTTGCATGGGCGCGCCTACCGCGCTTGGGTCGATGGGTGAGCCAATGCAACCCAAACCATCTCATAGCGCACCATTCTATCCAATGCTCCCCTGAGCCCGAGAGCGCTTAATCAGATCTATCGCTGCCACCGATCTTTATCGATCGTACGAGGCGCTCTGGCTCCAGTCGCACCAGATCGATGGACAGAAGGCCATTCGCAAGGTCAGCTGATCGTGCCTCGATTCCATCCGCCAATACAAACATTCGTTGGAACTGGCGCGCCGCAATACCACGGTACAAGTAGTCTCGTTCCTGGTCGTCGACCTGTTTGCCGCGGATCGTGAGTTGCCGGTCTTCAACAGTCACGTCGAGCTCATCACGGGTGAAGCCGGCGACGGCCAATGTGATGCGCAGCCGTTCCTGGCCGTTCTCATCGGACCTAATACGCTCGATGTTGTAGGGCGGGTAGCCCTCCGCGGACGACTTACCAACGCGATCGACCAGTCGCTCTATTTCGTCGAAGCCCAGCAAGAGCGGGCTTGATAGCATTGACATCCGCGCCATGTCCTCAAAGCCCTTTGTGAAAGCGACCTTGGTTGCCGAGCGGGTCCAAAAGCGGCCCCCGCCCACGGGTCAGAGCATCTCATATTCGCTCCGCCGCTACCCTCGACTATATGGGGGCTGACTAGATTGATTCAACTGACTGTGGCCGCTGTGCAATAGGCGGATGTTGCCGCTCAACCAGGCGCGCTCAAGGCTTGGCTTGCGCGCGCCGGCGCGGCAGCCGTTTCGTCGACGGGAACGCGCACCAGGATGCGGTGGATGCACCACGCGAACGTGGCGAGCAGCAGCAAGAACCCCGGTTGCAGAGCCGTTCTCTCGGCGATCGCGGTGATGAAGCCGGGCGCTGCGAACAGCACCACCAGCATCACCCGTTCAGCTCTCTTGGAGCCGTGTTCGATCAGATCTCGCGCAATGATGGCCAATGGAATGGCCAAGATCGCCAGCTCGTAGTCAAACGTATAGGGCGACAATAGCAAGGTGGCGGTGACTAAGGTGGCACCGGCTAACGGCGTCGGGCCATAGCGATGCCAGACCACGACGGTGACAATGGCCGCTCCCGCAGCCACAACAATCTGCACGGCGTAGGCAACCGGCAAGCTGACACCCAGTTTGGCGGCAAAGATGAACGCGCTCGGCATCTTGGCCCAAGGCAGCGCGCCAGTTTCCATGACGGTGCGGACCACCGAGGTGTTGGCCAGGAAAACGGCCCACAGGTCGGTGCCCAACACGGCTGTCGCCAGGCCAGCGAAGGCAGCGACCGTTATGCCTGCCGCCGCGAAGGTGCGCCAGCGGCCGGTGACGGCCAGGGCCAATGGGAACAGAAGGCCGAGCTGCGGTTTAAACGCCAGCAGCCCGATCAGAATGCCGGCCAGGATCGGGCGCTTATCGAGCGTCAACAGCGCGCCGGCGATCAGCGCGGCTGACAACAGCGAGTTCTGACCGTGCAACAGGCAGATGAATGTCGCTGGAAACGCGAGCAGCAGGAAGGTGGGTTCGCGCCAGGGAACCAACGGGCGCATCGCCAGTAAGAAGGCGACGAGCGTCAGGGTGACGAAGACGGTGAGGGACACCAGGTACGGCATCGCCGCCAACGCGGCAGCGAGCAGCTGGAACGTGGGTGGATAATGCCACAAGAAGATCATGTCGCTCGCCGGCACGGCGATCCGTTGGGCGGCAAAGATGGTGGCTGGATCGAAGGCGCCGGCAGCGTTGCCGTCAAGCGTGATGAGGCCTGCGCTCCAGAATGTGATGAAGTCGTAGCCGAACGGCTTGCCGGAGGGATCAACCAGCTGCGGCGATGCAATAATAAGACAGGCGATGCCCAAGGCATAAAGCGCCACGGCGAGCCGCGTATAACTACTGAGGCGTGCCGGATCGCCCAAAGTCCCCAAATCGCGCATCGACGCCGTGCTCCCGTTGGTCATCGGGCCTAGAGAACCATGAATTATTGGATTGAGGGTTAAACGGGTCTGCCCGTGCCCACGCCGCCGCGCCCGTCGCCGTCGGTCATCGCTGGTCGCCGAAACCGGCGCTAAGCAATTCGTAACTCTGACCGCGCATCACTACCAGACTGAATGTTAGCTCCGATGCCGCCCAGCGCTCTCACCGGCTGTGGCAACGGCGTTTGGCAATTTTGAAGGGTCCAGATGTCGGCAGTGGTTGCCAAAACACCGAGCAATGCAGCCGCCGGGTTCGCCATGTCGCGCCCAGCGGCTCTGCCGTTGATCGTGGACCTTGACGACTTCCTGCTGTGCGCCGATCTCGATATCGAACGGGTCATCGCTGAGCTCGAGGCCAGCGTTCGGCGCATGGGCCGTGCCGTTCGCCCTGCCCGCGAGCCGGATGCGGATCGACCCGACCCGGCCAGCGTCGCGCTTTATGCGCGCCAGGGCGTCGACGTCTCGCAGGTGCCGCTGCAACAGAGCCTCGTCGACTATATCAGCATGTGCGCAGAGGCCGGGCGGCAGGTTCATCTGATCGGCTCGGTCGACCAACAGATCGTTGAGGCGTTAGCGAAACGGATCGGCGGCATCGTCGGTGCCTGCGGAGCGGTTCCCGGCCAGCCGCTCGGCGCGGCGGACAAGGCAGCACAGGTGCAGCGCCGCTGGCCCGGCGGCTTTGTCTATGCAGGCCGTGATGCGGCGTTGCTGCAAGCGGCCACCGCCGTGGTGATGGCCAAGGGCGAACCGAACGGTCATCGGGTGAAGGCCGCGGGCGGCACGGTCGAAGCCGAAATCGACATACCCTCACCGGGCCTTGCGACCTGGATCAAGGCACTGCGTTGCCACCAATGGTCGAAAAACGCGCTGTTGCTCGTGCCACTGCTGTTGGGGCATGCCTATACGGACCCGGTTGCGGTCATCAGCTGTCTGGCGGGATTGCTGCTGGTGAGCGTGCTGGCGTCGGGGACCTATCTCGTCAACGATATTCTCGACCTCGATGCCGATCGCAGGCACGCGAGCAAACGCAATCGGCCGTTGGCACGCGGCGACATCAAAGTCCGCACCGCGATCGGCGTGGCAGCGACTGGCATCGTCTGCAGTCTGGGCGCGGCGTTGGCGTTGTCCCCGTTGTTCTTCGTGATGTTGGCGGGCTATCTCGTCACCACGTTGGCCTACTCGCTGTTCTTGAAGCGCATGATGCTGGTCGACGTGTTCGTGCTTGCGGTGCTGTTCACGAGCCGGGTGGCGATGGGCATCGCGCTGGCCGGCGTGACCGCCTCGCCGTGGTTGCTGACCTTTACCATGTTCTTTTTCCTGTCGTTGTCGCTGGCCAAGCGGCACGTGGAGGTCGTCAACGCCCATCAAGCCGGCGTGATGCGCATTGCCGGACGGGACTACCAAGCGAGCGATTTGCCGCTGACGGTGGCGCTCGGCGTCGGCTGTAACGCCGTGGCGATGCTGGTGATGTTCTTATATCTGACCAATGACGCGATGCCGGCCGGCTACTACGCCCAGCCCTATTGGCTGTGGGTGGCCGCGTTTGTCGTGTTCTTGTGGTCGCTGCGGATCTGGGGGCTGAGCCACCGCGGACAGCTCAATGCCGATCCGGTCGCGTTCGCCATCCGCGACAAGGTTAGCCTCTCGCTGGGCGCTGTCGTTGCCGTTGTGTTCGGTTTGGCGATTTAGAGCCGGAGGTCGGTCATGGCAGCGTTCGATCAGCGTCGCACCATCACCTCCTGGGGCCGCGTCAAACGCCACGCCGCTGCCGTCGCACGGCCGAGCTTTCGCGACGAGATTCCCGCTCTTTTGCATACGACCGAGGCCGGCTCGGTGCTCGGCGTCGGGTTGGGCCGCTCCTACGGCGACAGTGGGCTCAATCGTGGTGGGCGACATGTGGACATGACCGGCGTCGATCGGATCATGGTCTTCGACAAGACCACCGGCGTGCTGCGGGCCGAGGCCGGCCTCACCGTGTCGGATCTGCTCCGGATCACGGTGCCGGCCGGCTTTTTCCTGCCGACGACGCCCGGCACCCGCTTCGTCACACTAGGTGGCGCCGTCGCCAACGATGTCCACGGTAAAAATCATCATCGCGCCGGGACCTTGGGGTGCGCGTTGACCCGCCTGGGGCTTTATCGGTCGGATCTCGGCGCGGTGGAGATCGCGCCGGACCAGCATGGCGCACTGTTTAACGCCACCATTGGTGGGCTTGGGCTGACCGGGCTGATCACGTGGGTCGAACTCACGCTGCAGCCGATCCGCAGCGGCTACCTTGCGGCCGAGACAATTCCGTTTGGTGGCTACCAGGAATTTTTGGCGCTGGCGGACGCCAGTGCGCAGGATTGGGAACATACCGTCGCCTGGATCGACTGCACCGGCGGCGCCGGCGGGACCGGCTCGCGCGGATTGTTCACGCGCGCCAATTGGCTCGCGGACGGCGCGCTTGACGCCCACGACGACCAAACCCTGGCCAGCTTACCGCTGGAGCTGCCGGCGGTGGTGATGAATCCATTTTCCATCAAGGTGTTCAATTCGCTTTATTTCGCCGCTGGCGCGCGTCGCCAGCAGGCACGACGGGTGCATTACGCACCGTTCTTTTATCCGCTCGACGCGGTGCGCAATTGGAACAAGGCCTATGGCCGGCGCGGCTTTTACCAGTACCAATGCGTGGTGCCGCCAGCCGCGGCTGACCGGGCGATCCCTGAGATGCTGGCGGAGATCGCGCGCAGCGGACAAGGGTCTTGCCTGGCTGTGCTCAAGACGTTCGGAACGCGACGCTCACCGGGACTGCTTTCATTTCCCTTCGAAGGCGTGACGTTGGCGTTGGATTTTCCCAACCGCGCCGCGCGCACCTACGCGCTGTTTGACCGGCTCGATGCGATCGTAATGGCCGCGAAGGGTCGCCTTTATCCAGCCAAGGACGGGCGCATGCCGGCCCAGATGTTTCGCGACGGTTACCCTGAGCTCGATCAATTCGCAGCCCACGTCGACCCGAAGTTTCAATCCGATTTCTGGCGGAGGACCATGACATGAGAACCGGTACAGAGCGGCGACGGATCGTTGCGCTGGGCGCGCTGTCGGCGATGGGCGAGGCAACCTTGAGGCTTTATGCGGAAGAAGGCGCGCGCATCGTGCTGGCCGGCCGCAGCCGCCCGCGTCTTGTCGGGTTGGCAAACGATCTTGAAGCGCGCGGCGCGACATCGACCGTGGTGTGGCCGATCGATCTGTCCGCCTGCGAGGATCCGCACGCGGAACTGGAGCGGATGGCCGGCGCCATCGGCGGTATCGACGGTGTCTTGGTGTTCTACGGAACGCTGGGTGACAATGCGCTGGCTGAAAAGGACCTGGCCGAGGCCAGGCGCATCCTGCGCACCAATTTCATGAGCGCGGCTGAATGGTGCCTGGCTGCCGCCGACATGATCGAGGTGCAGGGCCATGGCTCATTGGTGGTGATCGGCTCGGTGGCCGGCGATCGTGGTCGTCAGTCAAACTACATCTATGGAGCCGCCAAAGGCGGGCTTGGCCTGCTGGTCCAAGGCCTTGCGCACCGGCTGGCGCCGAGCGGCGGCCGGGCGGTGGTGGTCAAACCGGGCTTTGTCGATACGCCGATGACGGAAGGGATGAATAAGCAGGGCCCGTTGTGGGCCAAGCCCCCCGCCATTGCCAAGATCATCAAGCGGGCCGTCGATCGCGGCGCGCCCGTGGTTTACGCGCCCGGGTTCTGGCGCTGGATCATGTTGGCGATCCGGGCCGTGCCATCCCAAGTGTTTCACAAAACCAAGCTTTGAGCGTGTCTGCCGTCTCTAGATCATCGTGCCTTAAATCGGAACCGCAAAGCCGATTCCGATTAAAGGCAGGTTGCTCTAGCCAGGCGTTGTCTCAGCGCGCCAACCCTATGAATCGCCAAATGACACTGACGAGCGCTATACCAAAACGCTCCACGGCACTGCGGCAGGCTTTTCAGCGGTTGCCGGCGATCGTCCGTTTCCTTGCGCTCGGTGGCCTTTCCGCCGCGGTCAATCTGGTTGCTCGGTTCGCCATGCAGCCGATCATCGGCTTTGAGACCGCGGTGATTGTCGCCTATCTGATCGGTATGGTCGTTGCCTACAACTTGTTCCGGCTGTTCGTGTTCGGTGCCTCGACGCGCGGGGTCGGCTCCGAGTTTTGGCGCTTCACCGTGGTCAATCTGGTGTCGCTGGCCTTGGTTTGGTGCGTGAGCGTCGGGCTGGCGCGCCTGGTGTTCCCGGCGCTGGCGTTTACCTGGTATGCCGATGATCTCGCCCATCTGATCGGCCTTCTTTGTCCCAGCATCTCCAGTTGGATCGGTCACAAGCGCTATACGTTCAGCTGACCCCGGATCGGGAACATGCCGGTCGCCCATGCAAGCGTGCAAAGCGGTGGCCGGGTGGGGAGCGGGATGGTCCCAGCGCCTGCGGAAACCCATTGGCAGCAGGACCAAGACCGTCGCCAAACGTTCTCGACGAACAACACGGGCTGTGCCAGCCTAACGGCCAACCACCACCAGTTCAGAGGCTGCACCATGCTGAGATCCAAGCCGCCGTTCCGCGCCGACCATGTCGGCAGCTTGTTGCGTCCTCAGGCGTTGAAGGAGGCGCGCGCGAAATGGGTGAGCGGTGAGATCGATGCGGCCGCGCTGAAGCAAGTCGAGGACCGGGAAATCCGTGCGCTTATCAACCGGCAGCAGGACGTTGGCCTTAAAGGCATCACTGATGGCGAGTTCCGCCGCTCTTGGTGGCATCTGGACTTTCTGTGGGGGCTCGACGGCGTCGATCGCATCGAGCTGAAAGAAGGCATGACCTTCGCCGGTATGAAAACGCGCGCCGAGGGTGCGCTGGTCACCGGACCGGTGGGCTACGCCGATCACCCGATGCTGGCCCACTTCGCGTTTCTCAAGGCGAACACCGCCCAGACGCCGAAAATGACGATTCCTGCGCCGTCTGCGCTTTATGGCCGGGTGGGCCGGGCCGGCTTCGCGCCGTCGGTCTATCCTGACCTCGACCACTTCTTCGCTGACGTCGGTCGAGCATATGCCAAGGCGGTGCGGGCCTTCGCCGATGCCGGATGCCGCTACCTGCAGATGGACGAAGTTTTCATCGCCATGCTGTGCGATCAGGCGTATCGGCAGACCCAGCGCGATCGTGGCGATGACCCCGACAAGCTCGGCGTGATCTATGGCGATCTGATCAATCAGGCGATGTCTGATATTCCCGATGACATGACGATCACCATGCATCTTTGCCGTGGAAACTATCGCTCGACCTGGCAGGGCGAGGGCGGCTACGAGGCGGTGCAGGAGGTGCTGTTCAACAAGATCAACGTGCATGGCTACTTCATGGAGTACGACACCGATCGCGCCGGCGGGTTCGCGCCGCTCAAGCTGCTTCCCAAGGACAAGATCGTGGTGCTTGGCATCATGACCACCAAGTCCGGTCGGCTGGAAACCAAGGACGAATTAAAGCGCCGCATCGACGAGGCGTCGAAATTCGTCGATCTCGACCAGGTTTGTATTTCCGGGCAATGCGGCTTTGCCTCGACGGAGGAAGGCAATGTGCTGGCCGAAGCGGAGCAGTGGGCCAAGCTGCAACGGTTGGTCGAGGTGGCCAACGAGGTCTGGGGCTAGAGCTACCTGCCTTTAATCGGACTCGGAACGATCCCGATTAAAGGCGCGATGATCTAGATCGTGTCCGCCCTGAAGCGTGTCGGAGGTGGCCGGAACCATCGCGCCGCGTCCGGTGAGAGACCCGCCGACAGCAGCTTTACCGGACCGGCGGTTGCGGCCGTTACAGATCCAGCGTGCTCGGCCAGAAGATGTCCTCCAGCCGGACCGGTTCGGCGGTCAGTCCCTGCTCGTGGTTGTAGCGGATAATGGTCTCAAGAACCTCGCGCGACGCCTTGATGCCGTAGGCGAGGGGGTCGCCCGACAACGCCGGCTTAAAGCCGTGACCGAGCCCGTCGACGGCATCTTGAGCTGACACGTCACCGCTGATCATGCCGGTCGCATAGTAGGGCTCCAACGCCGACGTCATGTTGGCGATGACCGCGTCTTTGGCGGCCACAAACGCCTTGAACAGGTTGAGCGCGACCCAGGGATGGGCTTCCAGCAGCCGGCGCCTGACCACGACACCATGGTTGATCGGATAAAGCCCGGTCTTTTTGTAGAACCGCGCACCCTCCGCATGCATGTCGGGAAACAGTCGCCGCACCTTGCCGCTGCCCAGCACGTCGATCCGGCTGCGGTCGACCAAGTTCTTGTCCGTCAGGTAGAGCAGCGTGGCGTCCAATTCGTCGTTGATCAGCATCTCGCCGATGTTGGTGGAAGGCGCAATGCGATTGAGCGTGACGCCTGCGGGCGGCGTGAAGCCGGTCGAGCCGCCATGGCTGACCTCGGGCGTGCGCTCCATGAACCATTCCATGTGCGATGGCTTGACGCCGAACTCATGCTCCAACACGCCGCGCGACCAGATCGCCGCGGTTTGCTGGTATTCGGGAACGCCGACGCGCTTGCCTTTGAGGTCGGCCGGGGCGGAAATGCCCGCGTTGTTACGCACCAGTATGCGGGTGTGAAAGAATTCGCGGGTGGTAAACACCGGCAGCGCTGCCCAGGTCTTGTCGCCGCGCGCCGTGGCGATGATGAGCGAGGACATCGACATCTCGGAGACGTCGAAATCTTGGTATTTGAGCTGGCGCCAGAACATTTCGGAAGGATGGACGCCGGTGGGGATCAGCCGAAGTCCCTGGGTCGTGATGCGGCCATCAAGGATCGGCTTGGTGCGTTCGTTGACCGATAGGGCAATCGATAAGTCCAGGGCGTTGGGCGCCATTTTTGTCCTTGCTCCGATCGAGCGGGGCCGCAAGGCTAACCCGCTTAAGGCGGATATGATTTAGGCCGTTGCTGGGTCCCCTTGCGCCGCGTCGCGCATGCGTCGGCTGGCGGTTAAAACCGCTTTGATGAGCCCGGTATAGCCTGTGCATCGACACAGGTGCCCGCCCAACACCTCGCGAACCTGCGCCTCTGTCGGATCCGGGTTTCGCTTTAGATAGTCGGTGAACGACATCAAGATCCCCGGCGTGCAGAACCCGCATTGCAGTGCGTGATGCTCGCGCATGGCTGCCTGCAGATGATTGAGCGTGCCGTCGCGCGCAGCCAGCGATTCGACGGTCTCGATTGAGCGACCTTCGACCTGGGCGGCAAGGGTCAGACAGCCGCGCACGGCGATGCCGTCGACCAGGATGGTGCAACATCCGCACACGCCATGCTCACAGCCGACGTGGGTGCCGGTCAACCCGAGCTCGTGGCGCAGGAAGTCGGTCAGCAGCATGCGCGGTTCGGCCTCGCCGCTCACCGTCTCACCGTTGACCGTCAGCGTGATTTTTGATCTGACGTCCTTGGTCATGCGGCGCATGCAAGAGCCTCCTCAATGACGATGGGACCAAGCCGACGCAGCAGATCGCGGCGGTAACGGGCGCTGGCATGAATGTCATCGCTGCCTTCAAGCTCCCAGGCCAGCATGCCGATCGCTTCGCTCACGGTGTCATCTGCGTCGATCTCGATCCGCGCTGCGACCGGTCGGTCGGCCAGCCCGCCGACGCCCAACCGCACCACTGTGTCGGTCTCCGCGATCGCGGCCAGCGACAGGATGGCGAAGTCACCATGGCGCCGGGCAACCTCGCGGAAGGCGACCCGCTTGACCGCGCTGCCGATCGGGAAGCGGGCGGCGACGATCAGCTCGTCGGGCTCGGTTGCGGTGGAGAGCATCCCTGTCTGAAAATCAGCCGCCGGAAGCGTTCGTGTCCCGCGCTTGGAGACGAGCTCGACCTCGCCGCCGAGCGTGGCCAACGACAACGGAATCTCCGATGAGGGGTCGGCATGCGCCAACGAGCCGCAAATGGTGCCACGGTTGCGGGTCTGGAAATGCCCGACCCACGGCAGCGCCTTCATCAGCAGCGGAGATTGGATCGGCAGATGCGGCCAATTCAGCAGCTCGTCTTGCGTCACCGCGGCGCCGACCTCCAGCATGCCGCCGGCGACGCGGATGGTCTTGAGCTGCGCGTTGCCGCCGATGTCGATCAGCACCTTGGGCTCGGCCAGGCGCAGGTTCAGCATTGCCATCAATGACTGTCCGCCGGCCATGATCCGCGCATCCTCGCCGTGCTCGGCCAATAAAGCGACAACCTCATCGACCGTTTCAGGGCGAACATAATCGAATGGACGCGGCTTCACGTTTCGCTCTCCTGCTCGCCAGCCTTCGGTTTTGACCACAACGAGCCAAGCCGTTGCGCCAAGCTCAGCGACCGCTTGGTGCCGCCAAGCTTGCGGCCGAAGCGCTCGAAGAACTGGCCGATCACGATTTGGGCAGCGCCCTCCAGCATGCGGCCGCCGACCGCTGCGGCCTTGCCGGATACCGCCACCTCGTAATCGTAATCGATCCGGGTTCCATCGCCGTCGGGTGACAGTTGCAGCATGCCGGAGCCGGAGGCACCGCCCAACGGGCCGAAAATCGAGCCGCCGACGCGCCCCGATTCTACCGGGATCAGATCAGTGAGCCGCACGGTCGCCTTGAAGCGTCCCCGTACCGGGCCGACACCCAGCGAAACCTCGGCCCGATAATCGTGCTCACCCTTGACCTCCAGCGCATGGCAGCCGGGGATCACCGCGCGCAGATTGTCGGGGTCGAGCAACGCATCCCATACCTGCTGCGGCGGTGCCGACACCGTCACGGTTCCCGCGCCTTGGATGTGCCGTCCGTCCTTGCCCGCACCTGCGCCGGGCGCGGTGATGCCCTGGCGCGGCGCGATATGCTCCGGCCGGGCCGGTTCCTCCCCGGCGATCAACGCATGAAGTCGGACCGGCGTGGCGGGCAGTTGCACAGCTTCCACCTTAAGGGCATCGGCGATGGCATTGGCCACACAGGCCGGCACGCTCATGCAATTGCCTTCGGCCAGGCCCTTGGCGCCGAGCGGGGTGAAGGGCGACGGCGTTTCAATGTGCAATAATTCCAGGTCGGGCAGCTCGGTGGCGGTAGGCACGATGTAGTCGGCGAAGGTTCCGGTTAAAAATGAGCCGGCGTCGTCGTACACGAACTCCTCGTAGAGCGCGGTGGCCAAGCCCTGCATGAAGGCACCGCGGAATTGGCCGTCCGCGATCAACGGATTGAGCAGACGGCCGGCATCGTGCATCGACACATACCGGTCGACGCGGGCCTCGCAGGTGATCGGATCGATCTCAACCCCGCACATGTCGAACACGAAGCCGTAGGTGAGCGAGGTATTGATCCGATCGTCCTCGGACGGCGGCGTCAGCTGGTTGGGGGCCCAAACCCCGGTCTCGCGCAACCCCGGCGCCATGCCTTCCGGCAGCATCACCGGCGACCAATGCGCGGTGCCGGCCACACGGGCAAACGACAGCGCATTGTCAGGGTTCGACACGCTTCGGATCGTGCCGTTCACAAACTCCACATCATCAGGCAACACGTTGAGCTGCTTGGCGGCGATGCGCGCCAACTTCTCGCGGATCTGTCCGGCGGCCTTGTGTGCCGCCACCGCTGTTCCCGGCGTGAAGCGACACGAGTAGGTGCCCGCGGCGATCGACCACTCGGTGGCAGCGGTATCAAGCTCGAGATTGCATTTGACTTGATCGATGCTGAGACCCAACTCCTCGGCCACGATCTGCGACAGCACCGTCTCGTGGCCTTGCCCCTGCACGGTGCAGTCGGCGGTGACAAACACGCTCCCTAAAGGATCGACATTGACGGTGGCCATCGACACCGCGCCGTTCTTTGGGCCGGCCCTTTCACGCGCTTGCGGCGATAACAACGTCGACAGATAGCCCATGTTCGACATGCCCGGCTCGACCACGGCGGCAAATCCGATCCCGTAGTATTTGCCGGCGCTGCGGGCAGCATCGCGGCGGCGCTGTAGCGCCTCCAGCCGGCCTTCGCCGATCGTCATGTCGACGCAGCGTGGGTAGTCGCCGGAATCGTAGAGCGCACCGGATGCGGTGCGGTAGGGGAAGGCGTCGGCGGGGATCAGATTTTTGCGAATGACGTCGACGTGCTCAAGGCCAAGCTCGCGGGCAATCTTTTGCACCATGCGTTCGAGCGCGAGGTAAAGCTGGGGCCCGCCAAAGCCGCGGATCAAGCTCGATGGCGCCTTGTTGGTCAAGACGCATCGGCTGGTCACGGCCAGGTTTTGGATCTGATAGGCCCCGGTCAGGGCACCATGCATGCGGTACAACGGACCCGGCATCGGCGCCCGTAAAAATGCGCCGTAGTCCTCGATCTGATCGAGCTTCAACGCAAGGATGCGGCCATCGTTGCTGACCGCCGCCTCGATCTCGGTGATGCGATTGGGGCCAGAGCTGGCGGCGACCAGATGCTCGAGCCGATCCTCCACCCACTTCACCGGCCGTCCGACCATTTTGGCGGCGATGCTCATCAGCACAATGAACGGGAACACCGACAGCTTGATGCCGAAGCTGCCGCCGGAATCCGCCGGCGTCTTGATGCGCAAATGGCTGCCCGGCACGCGCAGCGAGCGGGCCATGACGGGGTGGGTCGAATAGGGGCCCTGGAAATTAGCCAGCACCTCGTAGGCATCGTCGGCCGCGCGATAATCAGCGACCACCACGTAGCATTCCATCGGCATGAAGGAGTTGCGCGGATATTCGCTGGTCATTCGAAACACGTAATCGGCCTGCGCAAACGCTTGGTCCGGCTCGCCATAGGTAAATGAGCGCGTGTGCACCTCGTTGGAGCCCGCCGCCTCGTGAATCAGCGGCGCGTCACTGGCGCGTGCGGCGGCCAGCTCGACGACGGCCGGCAACGGTTCATAGCTGATGTCGACGGCTTCGGCCGCATCTTCAGCCGCGTAACGGGTCTCCGCCAAAACCAGCGCGACGGGCTCACCGACATAGCGGACGCGCTCGACGGCCAGCGACCATTGCGGGACGTCGGCCTTAACCGCGACAAGGAACGGGTCCGACAGCCGCCTGACATCCTCCCCGGTGATGACGGCGCTGACGCCGGGCCACTGCAGCGCGGCCTCGGTCGCGATCGAGATGATGCGGGCATGCGCATGCGGCGAGCGGATCACGCAGGCATGCACCGTGCGCTTCGGCTCCGCCAGATCATCGGCAAAGCGCCCTTGGCCGCTGAGCAAGGCCGCATCCTCGCGGCGGGGAATGGCTTCACCCAGAATACCCATCCAGTCGAGCCCTCCGTTGGCAACCTATGACACGTCCAATGCATACGATCGCGGGAATGATTGCTGGATGGCAGCGTCACCACCCGCCGCACGGGCGTCGCAGGCCGTACGCCTGCGCTTGCGATGGCCGATCGCGCAGCGCCGGCAAAGCGAGAACGCAGCGATCCGGAAAGCTAGCAACGGCGGTCAGATGCTGTAAAGGTAATTCCGCCTTGGGATGCCGGAATAGAACGCCCTGCGACGGATCGCCCTGCGTCGGCCGGGGTCCGCGCGACGCGATCGATGTACGCTCGCCGTGACGGTGACCAGCAGAATTGCGCGGGTACCGGTCATCTGCCAGAATTCCTCGAATGAATGCGGGGCTGAGGCCCCTGGTTTCGCCCAACCGGTCGACGTCGATCCCATGTCCAGTCCGCTTAAACCGTTGGATCATGGCTGCGAAATTCGCGACGCGACCGCCGCTGACCTAGCGGCTATCGTCGACATTGACGCCAGCATAACTGGTACAAAGAAACCAGAATTATGGCAGGGCCTGATGGTCGAGCCGTGGTCTGAGGAGCGCGGCCAGGATGCTAAGCGCAGCTTTCTCGTCGCGCGCGTCAATGGGCAGGTCGTCGGCTACGTCGTTGGCGAGGTACGCGGATGGGAGTTTGGCTCCCCGCCCTGTGGATGGCTGGTCACCATTGGGGTTAGGCCTGACTATCGGTTGAGCAAAATCGGCTCCGATCTGTTCGCTGCCTTGAACGTCCGATTGAAGCAGCACGGCATCGACACGGTACGCACCATGCTGCACATCGATGATCATTTGTTGATGTCGTTCTTTCGCGCGCAAGGCTTGACGGCAGGACCGTTCGTCGAGCTTGAGATGCGCCTGGATGCCGACCAATAGGTGCGCTTGCCAAGACCATCGTATCGAGTTGAGGAGGAGACCAGGTGAAGCTGCAGCACGCGACGCGTTATGCGATCTGGTCGGTGATCGAATTGGCCGCACGCTCCGGTGAGCAGGTGTCCGCCAACGAGCTGGCCGAGACCTACGGTATTTCGCAGCATCATTTGGCCAAGGTCTTGCGGGCCTTGGCGCGGGCCGGGTTGGTGGCATCGGTCCGTGGGCCAGGTGGTGGCTTTGCGTTCACCGGTCGCGCTAATCGGCTGACATTGGCCGATATCATCACGCTGTTTGAGAGCGACTGGCCCGACCGCGATACGGGTCGGGAGGATCCTGATACGCCCGTGGCCGTCGAGGTCGGTCGGGTGCTGGGCGAGATCGATCGGATCACGCAGGCGACGTTGCGATCCGTCACGGTACAAACCATCATCAACAATGCGCGGCGTACCGACCGTGCGCGACTGCGATCTTCGCCCGTGCAACAGATCTCGCCGCCGCTCAACGCAGCCGATCGCACATTGAAATGACAGGCCGAGAAATGACAGGCTGAGAAATGACAGGCCAACCAAGTGGTCAGGGCGATCTGGGCGCTGAAAGACCGCTTGGTCCGCTTTGCCCTCCCGCACCCCGATGGCGTGTCGGCGAGGGTGTCTGGCTGAACACCATCTTGATGGATCCTATCCGTATGGGTCGAATTGGCAGGACAAACCCGGCCAGTTGCGCTATCGCATTATCATCCTGCAAGCGGCGATGAGGGAGCGGGCGCGATGGCGGTCGGTCAAGCCACAGTCCCGAGCAGTTGGACGCGCGTGATTGATTATCTGTTCGGCCGCAACGCGCTGATCGGCGTGGCCTCGCTGATGCTGCTGCTGATCTCGGGCTACGCCACCTGGGCCGGCATGCACGATTTCATCGTCGGCGTCTCTCCGGTTGAGGGGTTGGGGCGGCAAGGTCCGGGCGGGATCAACGTGTCGCATGACCTGCTCGTCATCATCATCGTGACTGCGCTGACGTTTCTGATGTGGCTGGCGCTGCGTGAGACGTTCGGGGCTGGCCGCCGGCTCAGCGAGCGGCTTATCACGTTTCCGCTCTACCTGTTTCTGGCGGTGTGGTCGGTCGGGTTCGGCTATGGATTTTGGTGGAGCTTGATCGCCGGTCAGGAAGCCACCCGGTCCTCCATTGCCGGACTGCAGGAGGACGCCCGCGACGCCGCTGCTGCCATCGCGGCCCGGCTTGACGCGGTGCGGGTTCAAATCGACAGCGTGGTGAGCTGGTCTGACAGTCAGATGTCGCGGGAGGAGACCAGCGGCAGCAGCTGCGGCATCCAGTCCGGCGCCGGTCGCGGCAAGCTGTACACCGCCCGCCGCAGCGTGCGCGACTCGGTCACCTCGCTGCGCGACAGCATCGACGGCGCCTGGCTTGCGCCCGTCAAGCGCGACCTTGAGCAGTTGCAGCAAGGGGTGACAGCGCCCCGTGGCGCCACCGTTGCCGAGCGACAACGCCTATTTGAGATGCGCGCCGCCGCGATCCGCGGCAAAGCGCGATCGATCGCAGCCCGGTCGAATGAGCTGGGCAAATCCACCGCGGCGGAGATGCGGACGCTGGCTGCCGCGGTTTCAGTCAAGCCGGGCCGGCCTGGCTTCACCTGCTTCGACCCCACCCTCGCCCAGCGCTTGCGGCTGGCGGCCGATCAGGCGGATCAGCCGGCCCTCCTGAAGCTGCGTCAGGCAGCCTTCAACGAGGGTCCTGCCGGTACCGCCAACGCCATCAAGAGCCTGTGGCAGAATATCGGTACCTATGTCGTCAGCCTGGGTCAGTACGTGGTGTCCGCCGGCGCGGCCGGACAGACCACGACGGAGGCCGGCAACCCGATCACGGGCCGCGATCTCATCGCCCTGTTGGCCAGCATCGGCATCGATCTGGGAATCTTCGTGATGGCGCTGCTGGATCCGCCGGCCACGCAGCCGATCCGGCGCGATGGGCTCAGAGAGGCGCAATCTAATCTTCGGCAAGTGACCGAATCCACCAAGGCGCAGATCAGAGGAGCAATTCATACCGCGATTGCCCGCGCCGATGCGAGCTTGCAGTGGGTGCACGGTCATTTCATCCATCACGCCGGTCGGTCCTATTTCGTGATCCCCAATCTCTATCGTGCCGATCGCAGTGAGGCGGGCAAGGCGGAGGAACAAAAGGCGCTGGCGATGAACCAGCTGGCCGGTGTGTTCTCCGATGTGAAACTGATTGAAGCGTTATCGCCGCGGGAGTTGAAGCGGGCGGCCGAGGAGGAAAAACGCGACAGCTTGACCGATCTCACCGTGATCCGAGCGGCGCATAAAAACCGGGCGGAGAGTGCGGCTGGGGCCGGTGAAGCCCGGCCAACCGCCATCCGCAATCATGGTCTGTTGTCGAAGGCGCAGCGCGCCCTCGATATCGCTGGCTGGACCGAGTTCGCTCAGTCTGACGTTGAGATCTTCAAGGTGGTCGACGTGGAGGGTTTGACGCCGCTGTTGGACGTGCTGACCGAGGTCCGTCAGCAATCTGCCGCAAGCTCCGGTGGGCAAGCGCGCGCTGCTGAGGTGGCTGCGGCAGCGGCCGAGTCAAGAACGAACGGGTCAAGAAGCAACGAGGCATGAAGCAACGGGGCATCAAGGCAGGTTGAGGCGAGGCCTTGGCGCCGGAGCAGAAGCGTTAGACCCACAGCGGCTTGGATCAGCGCTGCGGCTTTGGTTTTATGGTGCTGTCGCCAACAGGAGCTGTCGCACCATGACCGATGACGTGACTTTTGCGATCGAGGACGGCGTCCAGATCATCCGCCTCAACCGGCCTGCCAAAAAAAATGCGATCACTGCGCAGATGTACACCGCCATCGGCGAGGCGCTCGCGGTCGGTGATCGCCGCGACGACGTCGCCGTTCATGTCGTGCTCGGGGCGCCCGGCACCTTCAGTGCCGGCAGCGACATCGTGGAGTTTATCGAGCGGGCCAAGGGACGCACCGAGTTGAGTGGGCCGATCCTGCAGTTCATCCGCGACCTGCCGAAGGTCGAGCGGCCCATGCTGGCCGCCGTCGATGGCATGGCGGTTGGCGTCGGCACCACGATGCTGCTGCATTTTGACCTGGTCTATGCTTCGCCATCCGCCACCTTCCGCACCCCGTTTCTCGATCTGGGCCTCGTTCCGGAAGCCGGTTCCAGCATGCTTGCGCCGGCGCGGATGGGTTATGCGCGTGCGTTCGAGTTGTTAGCCTTGGGCGAGACCTTTACCGCTGAGCGCGCGCTGCAGGCCGGCCTCGTCAACGCGATCCATCCCAGCGCAGAGGTGGAAGCGGTGACCTTGGCCGCGGCGCGACGGCTGGCGCGCAAACCGCCGCGGGCATTGGCGCTGTGTCGCCAGCTGATGCGCAGCCCACCGGAGCTCGTCGGTGAACGCATTGAACGAGAGGCGGAAATCTTCGCCCGGCGGCTGGTCTCACCTGAAGCCGCAGAGGCCTTCGCGGCGTTCGTCGAGAAGAGATCCCCGGACTTTGCGCGGATTAAGGAAGCCGATCGGGGATCTGGTAGCCCGTGACTAGATCATCGCGCCCTAAATCAGAACCGCAAAGCCGGTTCCGATTTAGGGCAGAAAGTTGCTCTAGGGCCTGTTGTGATTCAGCGCGAGTGTATCACAGTTGCTGCCGCATAGATCATTGCACGGTAGCTGCTGTCAGTCTTCTCGCTGCGTGTGGCGATACGCTTGAACTCCTTGAGTTTGCAGAAGAAGTTCTCGATGAGGTGGCGCCATTTGTAGATCTCCTCGTCGATTTGGAGACGCCGTTTTCGTTTTGGTCTTTGCGAGATGACGATGCCGGCACCCCGCGCGTTCAGTTCATCAATGATCCAGTTGCAATCGTAGGCCTTGTCAGCGATCAGCGCTGCGAACTCGACCTTCTCGATCAGCGGTGCGACGCCGACCGTATCGTAGCGATTTCCGGGCAGCAGAACGAAGCGCACGAGACTGCCGAGGGCGTCGGTCAGTGCGACAATCTTCGTTGTCCACCCGCCCTTCGACTTGCCGATGGCCTGACTTTGAGTCCCCCTTTTGCGCCGTGTCCGTGGCGATGGACATGGACGATGGTGGCATCGATCATCGCGTACTCCATGTCCGGATCATCGGATAGAGCGTTGAAAATTTTCGCAAAAACATCACGCGCAGCCCAATAACGAAAGCGCTGAAACACCGTATTCCAATTGCCGAATTCCGATGGCAGGTCGCGCCATGGACTGCCCGTGCGAACGATCCACAGAACGGCTTCGATGAACACCCGACCATCACCACCGGTGCGACCGGCATCGGTCTTCTTGCCCAGACAAAGCGGCTCAATCTTTTCCCACTGACGATCTGTCAAACAGTAACGAATCATTTGCAGCCCCCTGTTTTGGGAGCTTGAATCACAAACCAGGTCCAAAGTGAATCCTGATTCCCAACAGGCCCTAGTAGCCCGTGACATGTCGAACCGACAACGGCTATTTCAGTTCGAACTCGCCGTTGATCTCAACGGGAATGCCGTGCGGCAGTTCGTACATGCCGACCGCTGAACGCGCATGCTGGCCGTTGACCGGTCCCAACAGCTCGTAGAAAAAGTCCGATGCACCGTCGATCACCTGCGGCATGCGGTCGAAGCCGGGTGCGGCGTTGACCATGCCGAACAAGCGGATCAGGCGTTTGATCCGATCGAGGTCGCCGAGTTCTTGTTTCAGGCTGGCCAAAATCGACAGCGCGACAGCGCGGGCGGCCACATAGCCCTCCTCAGCGGTCAGCTCTTGGCCGACCTTGCCCCGCGGCTTAACCCCGGGACCCTGCAGGTCGCGCCCGTGTCCCGACACAAAAACAATCTGGCCGACGACGACACAGCCGGTGCGGTTCGGATTGGGGAACACGAACGGGGCCGGCAACGTATGCCCCATCGCTGCAATCTTGGCCTCCAAGTTGCTCAACGGCCCTCTCCTTGTTGCACGTTTTGCCTGACCAACCATGCGGCCCGCCCCGCGGGAGGCGCGATGCGGGCGACCAACAGCTCAGCGGTTCAGGATCGGCTGGACCCGTCCCGCTCCCCAGCCGGCCGCCCATCGCATCCCGCCATCGCGTGGCTGGGTCGGCAACCGGCCGGCAACACTCATCCGCCTCAGGCGAACCCGATCTAGGCAAGTCCCTCCGCGGCCATCGCCGCCTGGACATGGGGACGCGCCGCGACGCGCGCATGGAAGGCAGCGAGGTTCGGAAACTCACTTGCCAGATCGATGGCCACGGTCGGCCTTTTGGTCCAGTTCAACACTGTGAACAGGTAGGCATCGGCAACGCTGAACTCGGAGCCCATCAGGTAATCATGGGCGGCGAGATGTTTGTCGACGACGCCCAGTCGATGCCGCAGCCGGTCGCGCAGCACCGATTTCGACTCGTCTTGGACCTTCGGGTTAAACAGCGGTGAGAAACCCTTGTGCAATTCGCTGGTGATGTAGTTGAGCCAAGTCATCAGCCGATAGCGCTCCGGGCTGCCAAAGGCCGGCACGAGTTGACCCGCCTTGTCGCCCAGGTACTGCACGATGACCGGCCCCTCGGTGACGATGGTGCCGTCGTCGGCTTCCAGTGCCGGCACGTAGCCGCCTGGGTTCTTGCTCCAGAAATCTCCGCCGTCCTCAGTCTTTTTCGCAGCCAGGTCCACCTTGACCATGGTGAAGGGCGTCTGGGTCTCGCGCAACACGATATGAGGGGACAACGAGCACGCGCCGGCTGCGTAATACAACTTTACCATGTCAGGGCCTTCCTCCAGGCAATTGATTGCGGAATGTCGATGGGCTGGATCACACTGCACCTGGTCGCTGGGAGATGCAATATCCGCCATGGCGCCCAACACGGCGCCGCGGCCCAACGGTCGGCGGCAACGGGAAACCTGGGGGGCGCCGAAGAAGACAGTTGCATTGGATCGTTCAAGCCGCTGTTGTAGGATGAACATGCTTTCGCTCGAACGTTTACAAGGCAAACACGGATGAGTGGACCGGAGGTTGTCGCCGCCACGCCCACGGCTTCACTGATGGGCGGGAAGCGCGGGCTGGTAATGGGAGTTGCCAACAATCGCTCGATCGCCTGGGGGATCGCCAAGGCGGTGGTGTCGGCGGGCGCAGAGGTGGCGCTGACCTATCAAGGGGAAGCGTTGAAGAAGCGCGTTGTCCCGCTTGCAGATGAGCTGGGCTGCACGCTCGTTTTGCCTTGCGACGTGACCGATGCCGCGTCCATGGAGAGCCTATTCGCCAGGCTGGGACAAGAATGGGAGGCGCTTGATTTTCTCGTCCACGCCATCGCGTTCTCCGACAAAGCCGAACTCGACGGGCGTTACGTCGACACCTCGGAGAAGAACTTCACGCAGACCATGTTGGTGTCCTGCTATTCGCTGACGGCGCTGGCCAAACGAGCCGAACCCCTGATGAACCACGGTGGCTCGCTGCTGACACTCACCTACTATGGTGCCGAGAAGGTGATGCCGCACTACAATGTGATGGGCGTGGCGAAAGCGGCGCTGGAGGCAAGTGTGCGCTATCTCGCGGCCGACCTCGGGCCGCGCGCGATCCGCGTCAATGCCATTTCCGCCGGACCGATCAAAACGCTGGCGGCATCCGGAATTGCCGATTTCCGTTATATTCTGAAATGGAACGAATATAATTCTGCGATGCGGCGCACCGTCGACATCGAGGAAGTGGGCGCCTCAGCCCTTTATTTGTTATCGGATCTTTCCCGTGGGGTGACCGGAGAAGTCCATCACGTCGATGCCGGCTATCACATCCAGGGTATGAAGAATGAAGATGCGCCGGACATTTCCGTCGTCAGATCGGACGAGAATGGCTGAGCCCCAAGTTGAAGCGGGTGCGTCGTGCCGAGGCCCGTGATTATCGGCCGGGAAGAATGGCTTGCCTTACCGGGCCTCGGCCTGCCTGCGATCAAGGCCAAGATCGATACCGGCACCAGGACCTCGGCGCTGCATGTGTCCAGTATCGACACCTATGGACCGATCGATCGGCCGATGGTGCATCTGCGTATGCAGCCGGTTGCGGGGCGCCCAGACATCGTGGTTGCCAGCACCATGCCGCTGGTCGGACGGCGCGAGGTGACGAGCTCCAACGGTGAAACCGAGTCGCGCTACGTCATCGAGACGACGGTGCAGCTGGCCGGACGGTGCTGGCCGATCGAGATCGGGCTCGCCAACCGACGGGGCATGGCCTACCGGATGCTGCTGGGTCGTCAGGCGATAGCGCCGCATATGATGGTCGATCCGGCTCAGTCATTCTGCCAAGAGCGGTTGTCGTATGACTTGTACCGTGTCGCAAGCCGGCGGACGCGGCGGCCCCGTGAATTGCAGATCGCGCTGGTGGCCCGCGATCCTGAAAGCCCTTCGAGCCGCATGTTGTCGCGTGCCGCACAGGCGCGCGGGCATGTGCTGACCGCGCTTGATCTGTCACAGCTTGAGCCGAGCTTTGGCGCGGATGGGCCGGGTTTGCGCTATGCCGGCGCTCCGATCACGCAGTTTGATGCGGTGATCCCGCGGGTGGGACCGCGTGATGGTCGGATCGGCGCCGCCGTGGTGCGGCAGTTGGAGATGATGGGGAGCTTCGCCATCAATTCCGGCGATGCGCTTGACCGTCGGGCAAGTCGGATCGCCACGCTGCAGGCGCTGAGCCGCAGCGGCGTATCACATCGCTTACCCAGTACGGCGAGCCAGGCCAGGGTAGCCGAACGTGGCCGGAACCGGCTGCCGTCGGCGGCGGGATCGGCGCGTTTGAGCTGCTTGGTGGTGGGCGATGAGGTCGCCGCCGTGCTTCATGTCCACCCGCATGCGGCCGACGAAGCGGAGGTCGCGATGCTTCGAACGCTGGCGCGCCGGGCAGCGCGCGCCTTGGATCTAGAATTGGCTGCTGTCGATATCGATATCGAGCGGCCCGCGCCACAGGTGATCGGCGTTTCGGCGCGTCCGTCGCTGGAGCGATTTGCCCGGCAAGCTGGGCGAACGGCGGTCGACTGCGTGGTTCAGCTGTTAGAGCGTCGCGTCAATGTCGCGGCCGATGCCAGATGGGAAAGAAACATGCGCGCTACGCGTCGGCGGTGGAGCCGACCTCAGAGCAAAGTGGACTTGGCACAATGACGATGTCGCGGCTTGGCGGGTGGATCGGCATCGCACGCCGTTGCGCGCCAGGTGTCGGATCGGCGATCGGGTGGCAAGCTGCCGTCGATCGGGTGATGCTGACCGCCGGCGGGAACGCGGGCCGGGGTTGGTGAGTGTGCGGGCCCCCGCTACCCGCACACGGACTCTATTAAGATATTGAATTGGAAATGCAACCCCTGCGTGTGAGTTGCGCTGCCATTTGCCTGCCGCAGTGACTTAATGGACCCAGGTCAGTGCGCCGATCGATGCCGGCGCGGCGGCCGCTCGGCTGAGGGGCAGGCAAAGCCGGCGTTGCAGGCCGCAGGTGTCGCCGTGCGACGAATCCTGTGACGCTGCTGTGGTTCGGTGTCGTCAGACCGTCCCGGTTATGGCAGGCAAGAGCAAGCCGCAGGTCAAGCGCACGTCGTCATTGGAACCATGGGAGCCGGAGCCGATGTCAGAACCGAAGCGCATCGCCATAGCGATTGGCGATCCCAACGGTATCGGTCCTGAGATTGCGCTTAAGGCTGCTGCCGCGCACTTGGGTGACCCGCACTTGCGGCCGCTGCTGGTGGGCGACACCCATGTCTTGCAGCACTACAGCGGCCTCATGACGCGTGCTGTGCCTTTGCAGCCATGGCAAGCGGCCGGCGTTGACGCCATCGCGGTTGAAGATGTTGCGGCGTTGTCGGCGGCCGAGTTGAGGCCAGGCACCCTGAGCGCGGCTGCCGGTCACGCCACCATTGCGTATGCTGAACGGGCGGTGGCCATGGCCACCGCCGGCGATGTGGCCGCCGTGATCGGTTGCCCGCAGTCGGAGACCGCGATCAATCGGGCCGGAATCGCGTTTTCCGGCTATCCGCAGCTGATTGCGGACTTGACGCAGACGCCCCGCGATCGGGTGTTCATGATGTTGGTGGCCGGCGAGCTCAGGATTGCCCATTGTACGCTGCACGAAAGCATCGCGACCGCATTGTCGCGCTTGACGCCGGCGTTGGTCGAGGCGGCCGGAGCAGCCACCGATCGGGCATTGCGTTCACTCGGGTTCCAGACGCCGCGGATTGCCGTGTGCGGCATCAATCCACATGCCGGCGAAGACGGGCTGTTCGGCGACGAGGATGAACGGATCACCAAGCCGGCGGTCGACCGATTGCGCGCTCGCGGCATCGCGGCGACGGGACCGGTTGGCGCCGATTTGGCGATCTCGGAGCGTCGACATGACGGTTACCTCGTGATGTTTCACGATCAAGGACACATTCCCATCAAACTGGTGTCGCCGCGCCGGGCGTCGGCGCTGGCGATCGGCACCCCCATCGTGTTCTCCAGCGTCGGCCATGGGTGCGCCTACGACATCGCAGGCGCCGGCGTGGCGGAGCATGCCTCGGTGCTGGAGACGCTTGCGGTGCTGGCCTCGGTGCACCGCCCGGCGGGCCCATGAACCGGCGTCGTTGCAGAGGCTTTGCCGCCGGGCTATCCAGTCGCAAGCTGTCAATAGGGGAGGATGTCAACATGGCGGATAGGCTTGGTGCGACGTCCGGTGCAGGTGAAACTGGCGGCGGCCCTGCGCCCGGTGCCGGCACGCGTCAGGCCACGTCTGCCTCGATGCCGGGCCGACCGACCGATGTCGCTGATCTGGTGCCGTACGTGCCGTACACGGACTTGAGAGAGTGGTTGGCGGAGGCTGACAAGCTGGGTGAGGTCCGACAGGTGTCCGGGGCTTCCTGGCAACAGGATATCGGCATGGCTGCGGAAGTGTTGTCGCACGAAGAGCACGCGCCCGCCGTTCTGTTCAGTGATATTCCGGGCTCGCTGCCTGGCTCCCGCGTGTTGGTCAACTTTTTCGGCGGCGAGCGGCAGAAGATGACACTCGGCTTTCCCGGCCACCTCAGCAAGCTGGAATTGTCGGATGCCTTCCGTCACCACTACCTGGCGGACCTGAAGCGGATCGAGCCTAAGTTCGTCAACGATGGGCCGGTGTTTGAGAACGTGATGAAGGGCGACGACATCGACGTCACGGCATTCCCGACACCGCTGTGGCATGCCGACGACGGCGGCCGTTATATCGGCACCGGCTCTTTCAACGTGACCAGGGATCCGGAGCAAGGCTGGATCAATTGCGGAACCTATCGGGTGATGATCCACGACAGGCAGACGGTCGGGTTCTACATCTCACCGGGCAAGCACGGCCGGATTCATCGCGACAAGTACGAGGCCAAAGGGGAGCCGATGCCGGTGGCGATCGTGGTCGGTTGCGATCCGATGTCGTTTCTGATGGGCTCATCGGAACTGCCCAACGGCGTGTGCGAGTATGACGTCATCGGCGGAATTCGCGGTCAACCGGTCGAGCTGGTGCAGGCGCCGATCACAGGTCTGCCGGTTCCGGCCGATGCCGAGATCGTCATCGAGGGCTATGTCGAACCCGGCAACGTCAAGCCGGAAGGTCCGTTCGGCGAATGGTTCGGCTATTACGGCTCGGATGTGCGCGACGAGCCGGTGCTCGACATCAAGGCGATCTATTACCGCAACGATCCGATTTTGCTCGGCTGCGCGCCGCAAAGGCCTCCGGACGAGATCGCGCGCTATCGGGCGCTGACGCGCTCCGCCATCGTGCGGGAGAACATCGTCAAGGCGGGGGTGCCGGACGTGACGGCGGCGTGGGCCCACGAGGTGGGGACCTCGCGGCTGTTGCTGGTGATCGCCATCAATCAACGCTATGGCGGTCATGCCAAGCAAGCGGGCCACGTGGCCGCCATGTGCCATGCCGGGGCCTACGCCGGCCGATATGTGATCGTCGTGGACGATGACATCGACCCATCGAACTTGGAAGAAGTGATGTGGGCGGTGCTCACCCGGTCGGATCCGGCGACGTCGATCGATTTCATCACCAACGCCTGGTCGACGCCGCTCGACCCGCGCATCGAGCCGGAGCGCAAGGCCAAGGGCGATTTCACCAATTCGCGGGCGATCATCGACGCCTGCAAGCCGTTCCACTGGCGTGATGCCTATCCGAAGGTTAACCAACCCCCGCCGGAGGTGCGGAAGCTGGCTCGCCAAAAGTGGGGACATCTGCTGAAATCGCCGGCAGGGGCGACGCGTGGCTGCTAGATCATCGCGCCTTAAATCGGAACCGCAAAGCCGGTTGCTCTAAATCATCCCGCCTTGCGTGGATCAGCCGTCCGGCTCGCTCCTCCACCTGGCCACCCGATGGCACGATGGTATGGCTGGCCGGCTCGGGTCGCCGGATGAATCCAGCTCACGCTGAAATGGTCTAGATGGGCAGTGCATTGGCCAAACTGCTGTTTTGATTGTTGTTGGATTCGAATTGCGCGCCTTGATGGAATCAGCGGATCGGTTGAAGCTGCGCATCTGCCTCGAAATCGTCGGTATTGTGCGACGAGTTTGCTGAGGAACGATGCGGGGGGTCGGGTTGCGGGGCTCGACCGAGACCGGTATTGAGAGGTTGAATGCGGTTTGGGGGGACGCAGAGCTTGACAAGCGGCATCGCCAAGATGCCTGCGAGCGTCTGCCAGAACCTCCTTGCCCCCGCGTCGATCTCGCTAGATCATCGTGCCTTAAACTGGAACCGCAAACATCCGGTTCCAATTTAAGGCACAGGGGTGATCGCTCGTAAAGTGGAGAGCAACCTTCTGCTTTTACTCCGGATCGTTCCGAGTCCGAAGAAACGCAGGTTGCTCTGGCCCGATGCAACAGGGGGGCAGGGACGATGGCTGGTCCATCAACACACGTGCGACAGCCGAAACTCAAGGCCATCCGCGGCGGCAAGAGCCCGCAGCTGGCCGGCTGCGTGGATTCAGCGCTGCGCACGATTGAAATTGAATGCTTTGGTCTGAGAGCCCTCGGTCACTGCCTGTCCGGGCCGATGGCGGAGGCCTTCGAGCGGGCGGTGGCATTGCTGCAGGCCGCACGCGGTCGGGTGATCGTTACCGGCATCGGCAAATCCGGTCATATCGGTCAAAAGATCGCCGCGACGTTTGCCTCCACCGGGACCCCGGCCTACTTTGTCCACCCCAGCGAAGCCTCGCACGGCGACTTGGGCATGATCACGTCCGACGACGCGGTGCTGGCGATCTCCTGGTCGGGCGAAACGGTTGAGCTCAAGAACATCATCACCTACTCACGCCGCTTTGCGGTCCCGCTGATCGCGATCACGTCCCGCGCGGAGTCGGCGCTTGCGCGGTCTGCCGACGTGGTCCTGGAGCTGCCGCGCCTGAAGGAAGCCTGCCCACATGGTCTCGCGCCGACGACGTCGACCACGCTTCAGTTGGCGCTCGGCGATGCTCTGGCGGTCGCGCTGTTGGAGGCGAAGCGGTTTACCGCGCGTGATTTTAAGCTCTACCATCCGGGCGGATCGCTCGGCGCCCAGCTCAAATTCGTCGCCGACATCATGCACAAAGGTGACAAGCTGCCGCTGGTTACGGAGGACCTCGCGGTCGCCGATGCGCTGGTGGTGATGACACAGCGGGCGTTTGGCTGCCTCGGCATCGTCGATGCCAAAGGACGTCTGTGCGGGGTCGTCACCGATGGTGACTTGCGCCGCCACATGGGGCCCAGCCTGTTGTCGGCGACCGCCGCCGAGATCATGACGCGCAAGCCGAAAACCGTGAAGCCCGACACGCTGGCCTCCGCCGCGCTGGAGCTGATCAACAGCTCGCGGATCACGGCACTGTTCGTGGTCGAGCGATCCAAACCCGTCGGCATCGTGCACGTGCATGACCTGTTGCGGGCCGGCGTCGTCTAAAAGTAGTCTCGCCATCATGCAGCATCGCCTCAGCCACCCGATGGCACGCGTTTGTAGGTGCCGGGTCGTTGAGGACGGTTCCAGCGAACACTGAAACGCTTTAGCGGGTGGGCTCGCGCACTGGCTGGCGCTTGGGGCCGGCCGCACTGCCAGCGCTCTGCATCGGCTTGTCCGGCGGTTGCGCGGGGATCGCGGCATCGTCGGCCTCACGCTGAGCCGGCGCCGGCGTGGCGTTTGCAACCCGGCCCTTCGCCTCCAGCGTTGTCGGCCGCGACGTTCCCGAGTTGATCGGCGGTGATTTGCTTGATGCTGCGGAAGGCCCGGCGGCCGAACGCTTCGGCTCGGGCTCGCAGCCGCCACCGTCCGCTCGTTTCGGGGTCGATGTAGGCTGCCGATCGGCCGGTGGCGGAGCGGGCGTGGCGGTCTTCGCGCCCGGGGTCGATCCCGCAGCGGCGCTTGCGGGCGGTCGAGCTGCCTTCGTTGGGGCCGGCGTCGGTTCCGCTGGCGGTTTGGGCGTGGAGACCGGTTGGGAGGCTTGGTCGGCGACCGGCGCTGCCGTGCTTGCCGGTTCCGCTTGGCCCGCGCTGGCAATCGATGTCGCCGCGGTGGTTGTCGGGGCCGGCGCCGGCGCTTTCGGCGCTGCCGGTGTCGGTCGATCCGGTTGGCGTGGGCTCGGTTGGTCGGCCGCGTCCGCCGACGGGCTTGGCGCCGGTTTCACATCGATAGCGCTTGACGGGGCAGGACGTGCAGGCGCGGGCGATGGCGGTGTCGCTTCGGTCGGGACCGTTTGGGTGGTGGCCGGGCTGCCTTCGCTCGGTTGCTGAGCCGGTGCTGCAGCTGTCGTGACGTCGATGGCTTGCTGCTGGCGTACGATCGATGGTTCGCCGGGCAATGCCGAAGGCGCGGGCGCCCCGAGTTTGACCAGATCTTCCAACTGCTTGGCCAACGCCGCGGTGGTGTCAGCGGTTTCGACCGCCTCAATCGGCACACGCCATTGGAAGGCGTCGAGCGTGCCGGTGACAGGGGAGATCGGCGCCCAATGATCGGACACCACGCCGTCGGCCGTCCAAGCCGGGTCACGAGGTGCGTGGAGGGCCCGCGCCAGCCATTCGCGCACGCGGCCGGTGTCGCCATGCTCCTCGCCTTCCACCCGGGCCATCAGCATGCAGACGCGTTGGCTTTTGCGCTCGTCGGAGAGCGGCTCTAAGGCGTGTCGCGCCGTATCGTAATCGTGGGCCTCGATGGCTGCCCGCGCGAGCGCGATCGGCGTTTCGATCGAGTGTTGGTGCAGTTGCGCGAGGCGCTTCACGCGATCCAGCCGGTCGCGCGGACTGTCTCCCAGGCGGGCATAGGCGTAGGCCGTGGCCAGGTCGGGATGCGGTGCCAGCCGCCACGTCCGTTCCAGCACGCGCGCGGCTTTGCGCGTGTTGCCGCGGGCGGCGAGTAGCCGACCGGCGATCGCCGCAGCCGGAATCAATTTGTGCGCAAGGCCGTGCGCCTCGAGCGCCAGGCCCATCGCCTGATCCGGGTTGGTGTCCTCAAGGGCCTGCGCTCGCGCGGTCAGCAGCACCGCGCGGCGACGGTCCAACACCGATTTCTCATGGTGGCGATGGCGCCGGGAGATCGCCAGGGTCGCCAGCGCGCTTTCCCAATCGCCCTCCTTGCATTGCAGGTCGAACAGCGCATCCACCGGCCAACCGAGTTTTGGATTAAGCGCGACGGCGCGTTCTGCGAATTGCCGGGCAGCTTCCGTCTCGCCTTCGCGCTCCGCCTCCAAATACAGTCCGCGCAAACCCAACTGTTCGGTCTCTTGATGGGTGAGCATGGATTCGAAGATGCGCCGCGATGTGGTTCGGTCTCCGGACAGCTGGGCGGCTTGAGCTCGCAGCAGATGGGTCAGCGGTTCGTCCGGCAGCGCCTTGCGGGCCTGCATGGCATAGCGCGTGGCCGACGAGCGATCGCCGGCACCGATCGCTATCATCCCCGATGACAGAGCTTCCATTCCACGCGTGTTGCGCCGGCGATTGAAGAACGCGCCCACAGAGGCCGGGCTGCGCCACAGCTGCACGGCCAGCGACCACACGATGATCGCCACGCCGATCATCACCATCAACGAGACGACAGCTACCGTTATGCTGGTTTCAAACTCGTAGCCTTGCCAATTGATGACCAGGGTGCCGGGCCGTTCGGCCAGCCAAGCCATGCCGCCGGCAATGGCCGCGGCCGCTACGAGGATCAGAAGTAGCCACAGCATTACTAGCCTTCCTTACCGCTACCGGAGTCGTTCGCAGTGGTTCCGAGCGAGGCCTTCAACTGACTTTCAAGCTCCGCGATGGCGCGATCGATGGCCGCCCGTGCCGCAACCTCATCGAGCCATTGCTGCGCCGGCTCACGCGCTTTCGGCGACAGCTTTTGAGCCTCCTGCGTCACCGCAATCAATCGGCCGTTTTTTAGCGCGGCCTCGATCCGCGCCACGATCGCTTCCACACCATCGGCCTTCGGATCTTGATCGGTTCTGCGGATGCGGACCAAGGACTTGGCCCCCGACAATAATCGGTCTGACCAGTTCGCGTCCGCTTTGTGCTGATCGGCCTCCACAATGTCGAATGCCAGTGGGCGGAATTCACGTTGCAGTTGGGTCAGGGTCGGAACGCCGCGGTCCTTGTAGCGCTCCAGCGTCGTCAGGTCGAGCTTCGGGTCCGCGACCTGTTGCACCTCGCTTAGTTCGGCCGGATAGGGAGCCCCGCGCTCGATGGTGCGCTTGAGATTGCCGAGCTCCAACGCGAGAATGATACGGCGGGCGGTCGCACGGCGCTGATCCTCGCTTTGAACCACGCCTTTCACGCCTTGTTCCAGATCGCTGATGCGGCCTGTCACAGGCGAGAGCGCGGACTTGAGGTCGCTGAGCTTGGCCACTTGCTGCAGCTCGCGTGCCAACTCGGATTTGACGTCGGCAACCGATCGTTTGATGCTGGCGGCCTCATCCTTGACCGCCTGCAAGGTTCCTTGCAGCTGTTCGGCGGTGCGTTGCAGCGAAGCGATCCGTTCGATTGAGCGCGCACCGTCGGTTCTTATGCGCGACAGTTCGCGGTCGAGACGTTGGGTCCCGCTGCGCGCCGCCTCGCCGGCTTCCGAGGCGTCGGCCACCCGCTTGTCCACCTCCTGCATCAGGCTGGTGCGCAAACCGGCCAACTGATTGTCGACGCTCGACTCCAGATCGGCGATGCGGCCGGTGATGGCCGCCAGCTTAGCGATCGGCGCCGCCGCCGGATCGGCCGAGCCGGCTTTGACCAGAGCGTTGAGCCTTTGTTCCAGGTCGGTCACGCGCGCATCATCGGCTTGCGTCGTCGATGCTTGCGCGATCTTTTCGCCGAGCGATTTGGTGGTGGCTGACTGCACACTCTGACGCTGTTCGAGGCTTGCCACGGTGGTTCTCAGCTTTTCGAGATCAGCCAACCGCGCCTCAGCGCCGGACAGCTTTTTTTCCAGCGTCGCCGTGCCTTGGCCGGATTGATTCAGCCGCGATTCAAGGCTGGCCAAGCGGCGATCGAGCGCGTCGGTCTGCTGGGAGGAGCCGGCCAAGGGCAGTCCAAGCTCAGGCGGTAACTTATCGGCGCCGAATAACACCAGCGCGCCGCCAATCACACCGGCGACCAGATGGGTAAACGTGCTCCAAATTCCGCCTCCAGACGATCGCCGTTTCGGCGGTGGTGCCGAAGCGGCGGCCGCGGCCGCCTCGTTGCCGCCAGCGGCCGAACGCGTTGCCGCAGAAGCTGGAGATTTGGCTTGAGCGTGGCTCGTGGGTGGGCTGGTCGTGGCGGGCGAACTCTGTTTATCAGTCTGCGTCGTGGTCGCTTTGTCAGAGCCGGTCGCCGATGCCGGTTTGGTTGCGCCCGGGCCCGGCTCGCCCTTGGCAGCGCGCGCCGCGTCGTCGTTCGCTGCCGATTGGGATCCAGCGCCGCCGGCCGATGGGCCAGCAGCCGGTCGGGTCGATGCTGGCGCGTCCTTGGTTGTCGGCTCCGGTTTGGTCGTCTGTGGTTTTGCCGCGTCGGCACCGGCCGTTTCGGATTGGGCTTTATTGTCTTTCAAATCTTTCACGTTTACGCCCGAGGGCTTCAAATCGATGATCGCGGATGGCTTTTTCGGCGCAGCTTCGGTCCCGGGCTTGCTCGGGCCTTTGCCGGATTTGTCATCGTTGGACGGCATTGTTGCGGACCTCCGTCAACTCGCGTTGGTTCCCCGTGCGCGGATACGTCAGACCTCATCAGTCGACGTCTTGAACACACATGTAGGTGCTGAAGCAATGTTTATGACCCGCGTTCACCGCAATTGTGGCGCGGTGCGGGTGATGAGTGCAAGCATTTCGTCAAGGTTGGGTTTGGGTGTTGTTACAATTTTCGGTGGGCAGAGCGCGACCAAGCCGGCCGCGACCTTGCTTGACAGGCAAAAATGAACGACCGAGCGGGTGTCGCTCGCCAGGTCATTGGCTTGGATCAGTCGCGCATAGGTGCGGGCGGTTTGTGGCGAGAACAGCAGGACACCGTCGATCTCCCTACGTCTGATAAGCCGCACCAGCTCCCGGCTCAATTGCTCGGCGGGCTGCGTCGAATAGACCGTCGGTTCGATCACGTGGAAGCCGAGGTGGCGCAACTCGCCCGCAACATCCACCGCCTGGGTTTCGCCCGCCAGGTGGAGCAATGGACCGGCATTGACGTCGGCTTGCAGCGCGATCAAGGCCACCAAAGCATGGGCATCGGTGGGACCTTCAATCACGGTGCGGAAGCCAAGAGATTTGGCGGTTGAGCCGGTGCCCGACCCGACCGTATAGATCGGAAGCCGATGAGCACGCTGCAACGCGGGGCTCTGGGCAAGACTGCGCACGCCGTTGCGGCTGGTCGCGATCAGCGCTTGGATGTCATCCAACTCCAGCTCGGTTTCATCAATCGGATGCAACGTGACATAGAGCAACGGTTCGATAACCACGTCATGGCCTTGCGCCATCAACCGGGTGCGCAAAGTCGTCGCATCGGGCTCCGGACGGGTAACAAGTAGTCGCATCACGCGCTCTTCCCAAAAAACGAGGGGCCGGCCAGCCCGAGCAGCTCCCGCGCCGCATCTGCCCCCATCTCACAGGCTTGGGCAGGTCGACCCGAACGCCGCGTCTCATGCGAAATCGAGCCGTCGGGTGTGTAGATCGACCCGTGAAATTCTAGCCGATCGCCGGTCAATGTGGCCAGCGCCGCGATCGGCGTTCGACAGGATCCGTCGAGGCCGGCCAGAAACGCCCGCTCGGTGGCGACGCACAGGTGGGTCGGCCAGTGATCCAGCAGCGCGATCGCTTGGGTGATGTCGGCGTCGTCGGCGCGTAACTCAAGCGCAATGGCGCCCTGCGCAGGGGCCGGCAGCATCATTTCGACCGGTACCAGCTGGGTGATGCGGTGTTCTTGGCCTAGCCGTCGCAGACCGGCCGCCGCCAGAAATGTCGCTTCGGCGACGCCGGCTTGCAGCTTGGCCAAACGGGTCTCGACGTTGCCGCGAAAATCGACGACCTGCAGATCGGGTCGTGCGCGTTTGACTTGCGCGCGACGCCTGAGCGAGGAGCTGCCGATCCGCGCCCCGGCGGGCAGCGCCGACGGCGATGGCGCCACCAAAGAGATGAAAGCCTCTCTGACGTCCTGGCGCTCCAGGATCGCGCCGATCGCCAGCCCGTCGGGTAGCCGGGTCGCCATATCCTTCGCCGAGTGCACCGCGATGTCGATGCGGCCGTCGCGCAGCGCTTCCTCGATCTCCTTGGTGAACAAACCCTTGCCGCCGACCTCCGACAGCGGCCGATCCTGGATTCGGTCGCCGGAGGTTTTGATCACCTCGATCGCAAGCTGCGGGGTTGGGAGGCCGAGCGCCGCCGACAGCCGGCGTTGCACCTCGCGGGCTTGCGCCAACGCCAGCGGCGAGCCGCGGGTGCCGATGCGAATTTTGTCAACAACAAGGTTCATCCGAATGTCACCGACCTCACCAAAACGGCGCTACTGCGACCCCTTCGATCCCGGGGCGGGCAACTCTCGCGTCCCGCCGCGCTGCTGCGCGATCGATGCGCCCGCCGGCTCCGACCAGTGCGGCGTGGACGGATCGATCGGGTCCCAGCTGAACACCCACCTCAAGACGCCGGTGGGGCCGGCCCGCCCAAAGTGTTATAGGCTGACTGCTTCACCGTCTCTAGACCGGCGCAGTAAGGCGCGCGCGGCCGCTGAGATGTCGACTGCGACGCTGAGATGTCGACTGCGACAAGGTCACAGCAGGCGAGAATGGCCTCTGCGACGGCCTCGCTGTGAGGTTCGCCAGACGCTGAAATGGGTCGCGTCCATCGTTGCGCCGGGCTTGACAGCGCAGCGACCGCCGTGTCAGCCGCTCTCACGACGAGTACGCCGGCACGGCGCCGGCGGTGATCCGAGTACCAGCCTTGGCCGCACTGGGCGGCCCTGAGGGGAAGGTGCTGGCTGACATGCGCAGCTGAACAAACAACCAGACAAGCAACCGAACAAAGGGTGTTGGTCCGATCGTGGCGCTTCAGACGGAAACGGTGGTGCTTGGCATCGAGACCAGCTGCGATGAGACCGCAGCGGCCGTGGTGGCGTGTGACGCCGACGTCGTAGCGCTCGGCCAACCGCCGGCGCGCGGCACGATCCTGTCCAATGTCGTGCGCGCCCAATGGGAGGAGCACCGCGCCTATGGCGGCATCGTGCCCGAGATTGCGGCGCGTGCCCATGTGGCGTGCTTGGACAGCATCATCGCGGCGGCGCTTCAGCGGGCCGGCACCACGTTCCAGGCACTCGATGCGGTCGCTGCCACCGCAGGGCCGGGCCTGATCGGCGGCCTGATTGTTGGACTGACCACGGCCAAGGCGATCGCGCTGGTGCACCAGCTGCCCTTGATCGCGGTGAACCATCTGGAGGCCCATGCGCTGACCGTCGGTCTCACCGAGGGTTTGGCTCCGCCCTACCTGGTGCTGCTGGTGTCCGGCGGGCATACCCAGCTGCTCCTGGTCAAGGCCGCCGGCCACTACCAGCGGCTCGGCACGACCGTCGACGACGCTCTGGGTGAAGCCTTCGACAAGACGGCCAAGCTGTTGGGCATGGGGTTTCCCGGGGGGCCGGCGGTGGAGCGGGCGGCAAAGAGCGGTGATCCAACGCGCTTCGATCTGCCGCGTCCAATGCTGGGCCGACCGGTGCCGGACTTTTCGTTCGCCGGGCTGAAGACGGCGGTGCGGCAGGCGGCAACGCAGTGTGCTCCGCTGACGGATCAGGACGTCGCTGACCTGTGCGCGAGTTTCGAAGCGGCCGCGACTGAGGCCGTGGCCGACCGCGTGAGGCAGGCCATCAGCTTGATCAGGGAGCCGTCGAGCAACAGCCGCCGCGCACTGCCGTTGGTGGTGGCCGGTGGCGTGGCGGCCAATGCGCGACTTCGCGCTGCGCTCAAAGATGTTGCATGGGCACAGGGTTGTTCGTTTCATGCGCCGCCAATTGAACTGTGCTCCGATAACGCGGCGATGGTGGCGTGGGCCGGTGCAGCGCGGTTGGCGCTCGGATCGGTGGACGGCTTTGAGGTGGCGGCGCGGGCGAGGTGGCCGCTTGACCAGTTGGCAAAGCCGGTGCACGGCACGGGTCGGTTGGGCGCCAAGGCTTGAAGAGGTCCGGGCATGGGACTTATCCGGGCATGGGACTTATCCGGGCATGGGACTTAAACGTGCGCTCGATACCGCAGCACGGACAGCGGCGCCCATGTGACGGACGCGTGCGGTTTGATCATACGGTTTGACGGGGTGGCACATGCCAACAACGACGGCGGACGGGGGCATCGGCAAGACGGCTCGGATCGGGGTGATCGGCGGTGGCGCGTGGGGTACGGCGTTGGCCCAAATGCAGAAGCTGGCGGGACGCGACGTACTGCTGTGGGCGCGGGAAGCCGCGGTGGTCGACGACATAAATCAGCGGCATGCGAACCCGTCATATTTGGGAGGCGTGCCGCTGCATCCCGAACTGCGGGCGACCGGTGCCTTGGAGGAGGTGAGCGGTCGCGACCTGTTGCTCATGGTCACACCCGCCCAACACGTTGAGGCCGTCGCCAAGGCGATGGCTCCGTTTGTCGGCGATGGGCGAACCATCGTGATCTGCGCCAAGGGGATGGAGCAGGCGAGCGGCATGCTGATGAGCGAAGTGCTGGCACGGGTCCTACCGACGGCGGTGCCGGCCGTGCTGTCGGGGCCGAGCTTTGCCGTTGACGTGGTGTTGGGACGACCGGTCGCGGTGACGTTGGCCACCACCGATGTCGGCCACGCGCAAAGGCTCGCCGCCAATCTAGGCACGCATCGCTTCCGCATCTACTGGACCGATGATCTGGTCGGGGTCCAGCTCGGCGGAGCCGTCAAGAACGTGCTCGCGATTGCCGCCGGCATCGTTGACGGATGCGGACTTGGAGCTAGCGCGCACGCGGCCCTCGTCACCCGCGGTTTTGCCGAGCTCAGTCGCTTCGGCCGAGCCCTGGGCGCGCAGCCCGAGACGCTGACCGGATTATCCGGGCTCGGCGATCTGTTGTTGACCTGCGGCAGCGCGCAGTCGCGCAACATGAGCCTGGGGCGCGCGTTGGGCGAGGGCCAAGCCCTGAGCGAGGTATTGAACAGCCGCCGCTCGGTGGCCGAGGGCGTTTACACGGCGGCGGCCGTGGTTCAGCGGGCGCGTGAGAAGGGTCTGGAAATGCCGATTGCCGAAGCCGTGCACGCGATCATCGAGGGCGAGACCTCCGTTGCGGCCGCAATCGAAGCGCTGCTGTCGCGTCCATTGAGGTCGGAGGCCTGAAACAATGGTCATGACGTGCACATCTTTCGTCAATCTTTGCGTGCAGACATTTCCCTTAACGCTCAATTAACCTTTTCACTTTCATAACAGTGCCCCATGGCAGACCGAGTGTCGCCATGTTTGTCGTGCATCCGTTTGGACACACCGTCCATTTGTTCAGCGTATACGAGGGTCACGCAATATGCTGCCATTCCGGGGGCGAACGGTTATCAACGGCCATCGCTGGCAACCGATCATTGCTCTTGCCGCCCTGACCATCCTCGCCGGCGGCGGGCTGGCCCAAGCCGCGGATCGTTTCACTTCGTCCGGATCAGCCGTGAGCAAATCGCTGCGCGGCGATCGGCAATCAACCCGCTTCGTGATCGGCCTCAGTCGGAAAGCTGATTTTCAGGTCTTCTCACTGAACAACCCGAATCGCGTCATCGTCGATCTCCCGCGCATGCGCATGCGTTTGCCACCGGCGCCGCGCAACGGACCGGTCGGGCTCATCCGTTCATTTCGCGGTGGTCAGTCGGCGCCGGGTCGCTCGCGAGTCGTGATCCATGTGACCCGGCCTGTCGTCGTCCAGCGGGCCGTCATGCGACGGACCCGGAACCGCCAGCATGCCCGTCTGGTAATCGACATCGTGCCGGCTGCCCATGTGATACGGATGGCGGCGATGCGACGCACCAAGGTTCGCAGTAAGCCATCAACCCGGTACGCCAAGGCGCGGCTGCGCAGTTCCAGCGTGCAACCGCCGCTGCCGCGCGCTGCGGTGCGGCCGGAGGTGATCGCGGCCAAGACCCATAAACACGTGATCGTGCTCGACCCGGGTCACGGCGGTCACGACAGCGGTGCCAAAAAGCATGGCACGGTCGAGAAGAACGTGGTGCTGGCATTTGGCAAGATGCTGCGGGAAAAGCTCAAGGATCGCTACAAGGTCTTGATGACGCGGGACGATGACACCTTTGTTCCGCTCGATGAGCGGCGGGCGTTTGCCGAGCGCAATAAGGCCGCGCTGTTCATCGCGATCCACGCCGATTATGCGCGCGCCAGTGCGCGCGGGGCGACAATCTATTCGCTGCGCGAAAATGTGGCCCGTAGCCTCAAGCGCGCGGCGCGCAAGTCGGTGCGCAAGTCGGTGTTGTCGGGCGCCGAGCTGCGACCGATCAAGGCGAGCGCATCACCCGGGTTTGTAAAGGGCTGGTTGGCCGATCTGGCCCAGCGGGAGGTTGAAGCCAACGGCGATCGCACCAGCGTGTTCGCTCGCTCGGTGATCCAATACATGAAGCGGTCCACGCAGTTGAAGCAAAAGCCCGACCGCAAAGCCGCGTTCGCCGTGCTGAAAACGGCAAAGGTCCCGGCGGTGCTGATTGAACTGGCCTACGTGTCCAACAAGCGCGACGCGCGCAATCTACGCTCGCAGGCTTGGCGGGAGAAGGTGTCTAAATCGATCATGACTGCGATCGACAACTATTTCTCGCATAAGGCTGCGCGGGTTCCGTTGTAGGCGCCACCGGCGCCGTCCCATCGGACAACATCGCCGGCAACCGATCGAACGCATCAAACCAGCTTGAGCTGACACCTATGGCGGGACCGAAAGCCGGTCCCGCTTTTTTGTCGACAGATTGCGTTGGAGCGCGGAACGACGTCAGCTCCGACGCCATCGTTCGCCACCGCAGGCGCCACCTGCACGAGGCGACAGCGAGCCGCTGCCGTCGCTGAGGATGGCCTCGACCGCGTGCGGGTTCGATGGGCCGCCCATGTCACGCCTTTGGGTCCGCACTCGACCGTGAGCCCGCCCGGTCCGCCTCGCGGCGTCCGCGCCCGGTCCTCGCACTTGAGGTGGTGGCTGGTCGCCAGCGATGACCGGTTTGCACTGCCCCTCCAAATCCGCCAGTGTGGCGCTGAACATTGAGGGAATAGGAGCGCAGTGGCGGTCGGTGATCATGCCGGCAAATGTGCCAGGCCCCGCACAGATATGCTGACAGCACACCGGTGAGCGGCTCGCCAATCGCGGTGGCGGGCCAGCTTTGACGAGATTTCGGAGCGGTGGCGGAAGGAGGACGGGGTGATGCTGGGGGCCGTGCTCGCCCTGATTTCCGCTGCGCTGTTTGGCTACAACAACGTCGCCACGCGCCGCGGTGTGCTCAACGGAACGACGATCCAGGGCATGGCGATCACGGTGCCGATGGGCGCGGTCCTGTTTGCCGTGGTTTGTCTGCTGACCGATGGCTTTCACGCCTTAGCTGCATTCTCTTGGCAGGCCTACGCCTGTTTCGCGGCGGCCGGGATCGCGCATTTCGTGTTTGGTCGTTACTGCAACTACCGGGCAATTGCCGCCATCGGCACCAATTTGGCGAGCCCGATCCAGCAGCTGGAGGTGCTCGTCACACTGGCGTTGGCGCTGACTTTTCTCGGTGAGCGCTTATCGCCGGTGATGATCGTGGCGATAGTGCTGCTGTTGTTGGGACCGGCGCTTGCCACCGGCATGGACCGTCAAAGCGCCGGTGACACCGACCGCAAGCCGACATTCAAGCCGCGCTATGCGGAGGGCTACGCCTATGCGTTTCTGACTATCTTCGGCTACGGCTCGAGCCCAATCTTTGTGCGTGCCGGTTTGGAGAGCGCTGGCCCACTGGACAGTTTTGCTGCTGGTCTCATCTCGTATGTCGCAGCTGCCATCGTGGTGGTCGTCATCGTCGTCGCGCTGGGTCAGGTTCGTCACGTCGCCGCCGTCGGCAGCGAACCGCTGGGTTGGTTCGGGTTCGCCGGCCTTCTTGTGTTTCTCAGCCAGATGTGTCGCTACATGGCGCTGGCCTTGATCCCGGTCTCCGTGGTGGCACCGATCATGCGGGTGCAGGTGCTGTTTCGCATCTATTTTGCTTGGCTGTTCGCGCGAGAGCATGAGGCGTTTGATGCCAACGTGATCGCCGGCACGGTCATCTCCATGCTCGGCGCGATCCTTTTGACACTCCAAGTCGAGGCCTATCTATCGACGCTGGCCCTACCCGATTGGGTCATCGCGCTGCTCGGTTGGCAATGGCCTTAGAGCAACCTGCCCTTAATCGGAATCGGAACGATCCCGATTAAAGGCGCGATGATCTAGATCAGAACCGCTGGAGGCGGATTAGCCGTGCCAGCCCGCTGCCCGCCCGGCCACCCAGACCATCATGCTCTTGGGAGGCCAGTGGAGGAACCGGGCGTGGGAGCGGGCTGGTTCCAGCACACTCTGACATGCCATAGCGCTGGGGGCACCGTTGAGATCGGCAAAACTTGCGCTCCACTTCGACGCTGACCAACGCACAAATCGAACGCCGTCGCCGTGTCGAGCGGACCTGGCGTCGGTGCAGCGGCACGAAGCACTTATGGCGTGCGTCCGTGCTCTTCCAAGCGCGGCATAATCTCGACGAAGTTGCAGGGCCGATGACGGTTATCGAACTGCCACTTCAAGATTTCGTTCCAAGCATCCCTGCACGCACCCGGTGAACCAGGCAGACAAAAAATGTAGGTGCCATGTGCCAACCCACCGCACGCTCGACTTTGGATCGTCGAGGTTGCAATCGTGCGATAGGAGATCATGTGAAACAGGATCGCGAACCCGTCGATTTCCTTTTCGAACAGCGGTTTGATGGCCTCCGGCGTGATGTCGCGGCCGGTGAAGCCGGTGCCGCCGGTGGTGATCACGACATCCACCGAGGGGTCCTGGATCCAGCCTTGCACCTGGCCGCGGATCGCACCGCGATCGTCCGGCACGACGCTGCGTTCGGCCAGCTCATGACCGTCGTTGGTGAGCATTTCCGCCAGCGTCGCTCCGGATATGTCGGAGGCCAGGTCGCGGCTGTCCGACACCGTCAGCACGGCGATACGGACCGGAAGGAACGGACGGCTCTCATCAATACGTGACATGGGATTGTCCCTGGTTGAGTAACGCATGATAGCGCGGGAGGAGCGGCTCTCACAGGGCGGCCAGCCAACGGCGTCGCCGCGACCCGTCTCCCAGCCCGGAGAACCTAGATCAATTCCGCTTGAGGCGGAAACGCATTGCCCACCCGATTCCCACCCGATCCCCGCCGGCGGCAGGGGGGCGGGACGGTTGCTGCTCACGCGGAAACCAACTGGCGGCTGCGGTGGTCGTGGTCACGCCATCGCTTGGCCCGAGCACGGGATCGGCCTTGCACGCGGCCCCGATCCCGTCTATCTGCGCAAGCCGGGTCCCGGGAGCAAAGGCGCGCACGGACCGACGGCGGCAGCAGGCGGTGGGGCGAGCAGTGGGCGCGTTAGAACAGCAGGCCGCGTGTTGGCAGCGCGATGGCGATGGCACCGGCCGGCGCAAACACCATCAGCTGTCGCGAACCGGGCACTTGTTTGCAGCGGCGGCGTTGTCGGGCGTGATGCTCGGTGCCGGTACGGCCTTTGCGCGTGGGCCCGATACCGACTGCCGGCTCGGCGACCGGACCTATCGCATCCGCATGCCGGCCGGGTATGGCGGCGGCAAGCCGATCGGCGCCATCGTATTTGCGCACGGCTATCGCGGCAGCGCCGCCCAGGTGATGGCCAATGCCGGGCTGGCCCAGGTCGCCGCCGAACTGGGTGTTGCCTTGATCGCGGCCAAATCGGCCGGCGATGACTGGTCGTTACCCGGAGCGCCGTGGTCGGTCAACAAACCCAAATTCGACGAACTGGCCTACTTCGACCGCCTTGTTGCGGATGTGGCGCGGCGCTTTCCGATCGATGAGAAGCGATTGATGGCGAGCGGATTTTCCGCTGGCGGCATGATGGTTTGGACGCTTGCTTGCCATCGCAGTACACAGTTTGCCGCGTTCGCGCCGATCGCCGGAACATTTTGGCAGCCGGAGCCGAAGACCTGCACGACGCCACCGGCGAGCCTGATCCATATTCACGGGGATCAGGACCGTATCGTGCCGCTGAAAGGGCGCAAAATCGGCGATACGCGCCAGGGTGATGTTCCTCAAGTGATCAAAATGTATGCCCGGTACGGGGCCTTCGGCCCGCCGCAGCTCAGTAACGGCGGCGGCCTGCGCTGCGCTGATCGGCGCAACCCGCGGGGACATATCCTCAATTTCTGCCAATTTTCCGGTGGTCATTGGCTGCGGCCGGACCATGTCCGCCGGGCTTGGAAGAGGTTCGAGGCGGCTGGACGCCTCTAAGCTGTTCGGCCCCTCCCGGGATCATCTTTGCGCGTTCAATTGGAACCCAATTGGAACCCGACTGAGATCGTGTCCGCCTGAGGCGGATCAGCCTTGCCGGCTCGCTCCCGGCGGCGGCTGACGAGGCGGGCCACCTCCGTGATCTAGGCGCCGACGATGCCGCAATGGCGTCCCAGCTCAACGGCCAGATCCAGAAGCACTTCGTCGGCACCCGGCCACCCGATCAACGACAAGCTGGCAGGGCAGCCGGCCACGGTGCCGACCGGCAGGCACAGTTGTGGCAATCCGGCCAGGCCGGCAAGGCAGGTCAGGCGCATGGCGCGGCTGCGAAACGTTTCCAGTGAATCGGCGTCGACGTCGGCGCGGGGGGCGATCGACGGCGCCGTCGGTAGCGCGATCAGGGTGCCTGGCACCACAACGCCCCTGAGATGCTCCCTGGCAGCGGCGATCATGAGCCGGCCGGCGGCGGCTTGCGCAGGCGTGACCGAGGCCGCGAATTCGATCCGCTCCTTGATGCCGGGTCCCAAGTTCGGATTGGCGCGCTCGACAAAGGCGCCAAACGATTGCCAAACCTCGCTGGCCTGCACGGTCCTCAAGGCGTCGCACCAAGCGTCATACTGCTTGGGCAGCACGTTCACCTCGGCCGTCGGCGGCAGCAGGGCAGCAGCGCGCTTCAGGAACGCGCGACCAAGTTCAGCGATGTCCTCGTCGACCAGTGTAAACGCATCGCCGGCGACCAACAGGCGGTTCGGCGCGGCGGCCGCTTGGGTCGCATCATCGAGCAAAACGGCGCCGACGCGCCGGAACACTCCGGGTGTGCTGGCGAACCAGCCGGCGACGTCGAACGAAGGCGCCATCGCCATGGCGCCGGTCATATCGACGCGGCCATGGGTCGGACGTAGGCCGTAGAGGCCATTGAACGCCGCTGGAATGCGGACCGAGCCGGCGGTGTCGCTGCCGAGCGCAAAATCGCAGACGCCCGCCCCGCATGCCGCCGCCGATCCGCTCGAAGATCCGCCGGGGACCCGGCCCGGGGCGCGCAGGTTGGGCGGCATCCCGTAGTGAGCATTGATCCCGGTCAGGCTGTAGAACAGCTCCTCGCAGATCGCCTTGCCGACGACCGTGGCGCCCGCCGCCAAGATCCGCTCGATCGCGGCGGCATGGGCGGTGGCCGGTTGCTGCTCGGCGAGCCATTCCGGGCTACCGCCGCCGGTTCGGTAGCCAGCCATATCGTACATGTCCTTGACCACCGCCGTCAGCCCGGCGAGCGGCCCATCGGCCGCGCCAGAGACGGGGGCCTGCAGATCGTGGGGAACGAAGAACGATTGCCTCACGCCGGTTGCTCCTTGTACCAATCCAGAATGCGGCGACCGTCCCAGGCGGCCACGCCAGGACGGCTCAGCACTGCCTCGAAGGCCCGACGCAGGTCGCCGATGCGATGCGGTACGCCGGAAAGATAACAGTGCATCGCGATCGCCATGAACTTGGGGCGCTGCGCTGATTCTTCATAAAGGCAGTCGAACTGATCCATCACCCGCCGATACATCTGCTCGGAGGGTTGGCCCTGTAGCGCCATCAGGACAATGTCGTGCAGCTCGAAGTTATAGGGGAGCGCGACGACGGGCCGATGCGTGGTCTGCAAGCTCACCGGCTCGTCGTCCAGAACCCAGTCGCCGATGTACTCGATGCCGGCGGCGGACAAGTGGTCGAGGGTGTCGAAGGTTTGCGTCAGGCCCGGCCCGAACCATCCCCGAGGCGGCTGCCCCCAAAACTTTTTGATGATCTCCACCGACTTGTCGATCATCGCTCTTTGGTCCTCAAGCTTATGCATCGGAACCTGATCGTAGCCGTGCGCATTCAATTCCCATCCGGAATCGACACAGGCTTGGGCCACCTGCGGATAGGTCTCGCAGACGCGCGCGTTAAGTGTCACCGTCGGGGTCAATTTGAGGGCGTCCAGCATGCGCTTTAGGCGCCAGAAGCCGACCCGCATGCCGTACTCATGCCAACTCCAATTGGGATGGTCAGGCAGCATCGGTTGGCCTTGCGGCGGTGAGATCACCATGCGGGCCATCGGTCGCGCCATGTCCCATTCCTCCAGCGCCAATACCGGCCAGACGATCAAGCGCAGACCATCGGGCAGCCGCAGGGCTGGACGACCTTCAATCGCGGAATAGGCAAGGCGTTGTCTGGGATGCATCTGCGTTCAACCTCTTGTGTTGCAAGCGCTGCGAACCGTCAGCTTGGCGGCTGTCAATGGCCTGATGTGATGGTCTGATGCGATGGTATCGAAGCCACCATCGCGCTCGCTGACCGCGGACAGCGAGCAGGTGTGGCGATCGATGTCGCTCGTGTGGCGGTTCCATCTCAAACGATCATGACCTAATCCAGCTTGAAGCCCTTGCGCCGCACGAAGTCCCCCCAGTCAGTCCGCTCCGGAACCGCATATTGACGGGCCTTGTCCTCCGACCAGCCGTAGGCGGGATGCTCACCGAACCGTTCAGTATCGCGTTGCTTGCGATAGGGCGCCATCGCCCGTCTGCGGGCATCGTAAGCGTCGATCGCGCCCTCAACGCCGTCCTCGTTGAAGCTGTCGCGGTGGACCGTATGGCTGAGCGGCAGGCGCAGGCTGATCCAGTGATCGCGCGCGGGCCATCCAAGCCCTAGACCGGCGACGGGAAACACGTGATCGGGAAGCTGCAAGATCTCACTGACCTGCGCAGCGTGGTTGCGAATGACGCTGATCGGGCAGCACCCCAATCCCGCCGCTTCTGCCGCGACCACGAAGGTCGAGAGCGCGATGCTGGCATCGACCGATGCGTTGAAAAACGCGTCGAGATGATCGTTGGGAAATGGCTTGTCTCGCCATTGCTGGATCTGGCGCTGGCGTCGATTGTTGCCGAGGAAGACCAATAGATGCGGACAGCCGGGCAGCCAATCCTGGTCCGCCAGAAGGTCATTGATCCGCTGGCGCTTGGTTGGATCCTCCACGATCAAAATGTCGCGTTGCTGCAAGTCGCTCTTGGTCGGCGAAGTCAGCGCCAGCGCGCACAGGGTCTCGATCAGCGCCGGCGGCAACTTGTGGTCGCGATACCAGCGCACGACCCCGCGCGTCGCAAGCTGCCGCCACGTCTCCGGCGGTTCGATGCCATCGCTATCGTCCGGCGCACCCTCACCGAAGCGAAGCCGCAGATTGGCGAACATATCGCCTTGGTCATTGCCTGCCATTGATCCGTTTCTCCCGCCATGGCCCCTGCTCGGGTCGCTGGCAGCCGCGGTGCTTCAGCCCAGATCTAGCCAGCTAAATGCTGCCGCCAAAAGCCGAGCGTCCGCTGCCAGGCCAATTCGGCGGCAGCCCGATCGTGGGCATCCGGGCGTTGCTCGTTGACGAAGCCGTGCTCGGCCTCGTAGCGATACAACTCCGGCGTGATGTCGGCGGCCTTGAGCGCCGCCTCGAACGCATCGACGGCGGCGGGCGTGCACCAATCGTCGCGCTGCGCGAAGTGATATTGCATCGGCACCTTGATATCGGCGGGCTTGGCAGCGGCCTCCGGAGGAATGCCGTAATAGCATACACCTGCGGAGATCTCCGGGATCTTGCACGCGCCGATGATGGTCACCGCGCCGCCCATGCAGAAGCCGGTGAGGCCGACCTTGCCGCCGCCGGCTTTCAGATATTGGACCGCGCCGCGGACGCTTTGCTCGGTGGCATCGAGGAAGTTGAGCGAACCCATCTCCTTGGCCGCGGCATCCTTGTCGTGATAGGGCACAACCACGCCGCCATACAGATCAGGTGCCAACGCGTCGTAGCCGGCCGCCGCGTAACGATCGCAAATCCCCCGTATCTGGTCCTGCAGGCCCCACCACTCCTGGATGACGACCACGGCGGGCGCGCTGGCCCGGCCGGCCTTGGCGAGATAGCCCTCGGCGGCCTTGCCGTCGGGCCGGTTGAACGTAATCCGTGTGCCCATCTGCTGTCTCCCAGACCTGTTCTGTTGTGTTCCTATGACGTCCCGATCACCGGCCGGGTCGCCGACCCGTGACCACTATCGCGGACATCGCCCGGTGCAATCAATAGCGCAGGTGGCAATCGGTTCGCGATCAGCTGGGCGCGTCGCCGCGATTCGCGACAGCGGGCTCGAGCAGACGGTTGAGACGCTGCATAAAGGCGGCCGGATCGTCGGGCACCTCGCCATCCAGGATCTGCGCTTGGTCCAACAGCAAATGCGCCAGATCACCAACCTTAGTCTCATCGCCCTTTGCGCGGGCCGCCGATACCGCCTGCACCAATTGGTGGCGCATGTTGAGCTCCAAGATCGGTTTGTTGCTTTCGGTGCGCTGGGCTTGCGCCAAGATCCGCTCCAAGGCCCGATCCGGCCCGGCGCCGGCGGCCACGAGACACGCCGGACTGTCCGTCAGGCGCTTCGAGATCTTGACGTCTTGCACGCGCGGGCCGAGCGCCGACTTCACGGCCGCGATCACCACGGCGTCGTCGACCGCGTTGGTTTGCGGCTTCGCCTGTTCATCGTCGCCTTCGACCGGTGCAATCTGGCTGAAATCGACGTCGCCCTGGCTCAGCGATCGCAGCGGCTTGCCCTCGAATTCGATCGGTGTCGAGGTCCAAAACGCGTCGACATGATCGCTCAGCAGCAACACCTCGACGCCGTGTGCCTTGGCGGCTTCCAGCTTCGGATTGGATCGCAAGCGATCGATGCTGTCGCCGACCAGGTAGTAGATCGCTTCCTGCTGCGGTTTGAGGTCGTTAACCACCTGTTTGAGCGTGCGCGGCGAGTCGCCGGCCGTGGTCGCGAAGCGGGCCAGCGCCAACAACTGATCGCGCTGCTCGTGGTCTTCGTAGATGCCCTCCTTCAACACCGTTCCAAACGCCTCCCACACTTGCGCGTAGGTATCGGCATCGTTGTCCGCAAGGCTGGCCAGCTCGGATAACACGCGGCCGGTCAGCGCCTTGCGCATCTGGGCGACGAGCGGGTTATTCTGAAGCATCTCGCGGGAGATGTTGAGCGGCAGGTCCTCGCTGTCGACGATGCCACGCACGAACCGCAGGTAGGGCGGCAGCAATTCAGCGTCGTCGGTGATGAACACGCGACGAACGTAGAGCTTCACGCGTCCCTTGCGCGCCGGGTCGAACAGGTCAAATGGGCGGCGGGTCGGCGCGAACAGCAAAACGGCATAGGCCTGTCGGCCCTCGACCTTATAGTGCAAGGTCATGGCCGGCTCGTCGAAGGCGGCGGCGAGGGTCTGATAGGCTTGCTTGTAGTCCTGACTGCTCAGCTCCGATTTGGAGCGCTGCCAGATGGCGCTGGCGCTGTTGATCTGGCGCGTCGCGCCGGCGCTGCCGCCGAGCTCGATGGGAAACAGGATGTGATCAGAATAGGTGTGTACGACGCGCTCCAAGGTGCCGGGCTCCAGGTAGCGCTTGGCGTCCTGCTTTAGGTGCAACACGATCTCGGTGCCGCGCGTTACGCGCTCGGCCTGGGCCGCGTCTGCCGGGGTGATCTCGAATTCGGCCCCGCCTGAGGCACGCCAAATCCATGCCTGCTCGCTGCCGGCCCGGCGGCTGACCACCTCGATCCGATCAGCGACCATGAATGCGGAATAAAAACCGACGCCGAATTGACCGATCAGACCGGTGCCGTCCTTGGCCTCGGCCAGCTTATCGAGAAAGGCTCGGGTGCCCGATCGGGCAATGGTGCCAAGATTGTCGATCAGCTCCTGCCGATCCATGCCGATGCCGTTATCCGAAATCGCCAGCGTGCCGGCAGCCGCATCGGGAGCAATTCTGATCTTCAGCTGCGCATCCTCGGCGAGCAGCTCCGGTTTTGCGATCGCCTCGTAGCGCAGCTTGTCGCAGGCATCGGATGCGTTGGAGATCAACTCGCGCAAGAAGATCTCGGTTTCGGAATAGACCGAGTGCACCATCAGACGCAGGACTTCGGCGACTTCGGCTTGAAAGGCGAACGATTGGCTGGCCGAGGTCTGCGATGTGTTGTCGGGTGCTGTGTTCATAAGACCTCCACCGGCCGCGCTGCTTCGCCACGGCCCGGATATAGCGACCACGTCAGGTCATGCAAGGGGCGCGTGGCGAGCGCAGGGCCGCTTGATCATCCTTGTGCCTTGGATTGGAACTGTCTTAGCGGTTCTGATTCAAGTTATAGTGATCTAGCCTGCCGCATTGAACAGCGCGATCACCTCGGCCGGCACGGGGACGGAGCGCAGCTTGCCGGTGTCGGGGTCGCGCCCGACCAACACACGCTTTTCCTGGCTCTCGACGGCAACATCCTTGCCGCGCAGCAGTTTGTGCTCAATTTGAAAGCTGGACCGGCCAAACTGAGGAATGCTGGTCTCGATCGTCACCCGGTCGCCGTAGCTCGATGGGATATGAAACTGCGCGCGGGTATCGACCAGCGGGAAGCCAACCAGGTTATAACGCTGCAAGAACACCTTTTTCGGTAGGCCTGCGTTTTCGAAGTGCTCCAGGATGTTGTTGTCGAACCAGCGAAAATAGTTGGGAAAATACACGATGTCGGCGGGGTCGCAGTCGCCCCATTCAATGCGGATCTCGCGACGGGTTATCAGCATGAGGGGGCACTCCTTGCGTTGGGCCGTGGGCTTTCGTGTCGGCCAATGAAGCCACCGGCGCGGCTTATCCGCCCACGGCGCACATGCACGAGCTGCGTTCTCAGGTCGGTCGCCGCGCCACGCAAAACCTGTCGCGTCACAGGTGGACCTCATAGACAGGTGGACCTCATAGTCTGTGCAAAACGCGCGCGCGCACCGTTCCCGGATTGGCGCGAATTTCGGCCAAGATCCCTTCAGCATCCTCCACATGACCATCCGCGTCGAGTACCACATAGCCGATGTCGCCGTCGGTTTGGTAGTGCTGGGCGGCGATGTTGACCTTGCGGCGCGCAAACACCTCGTTGAGGCGTTGCAACTCACCCGGCAGGTTCTCCTGGACCTGGATGAAACGGGTGCCGGCTGGCCGTGGCGGCAGCTGGACTTGCGGAAAATTGACGGCGCCAGCCGTCGAGCCGACGTCGGAATACTCCACGAACTTGCGGGCCACCTCCGCGCCGATGCGCTCCTGCGCCTCTTCCGTCGAGCCGCCGATATGGGGTGTGAGGATCACATTGTCGAGCCCTTGCAATGGACTGCCAAAGCGATCGGCGTTGGAGACCGGCTCAACCGGAAAGACGTCGACGGCGGCGCCCGCCAGGTGTCGGCTGCTCAAGGCTGCTGCCAGCGCGTCAAGATCGACCAGTGTTCCCCGGGCGTTGTTGATGAAGAACGCGCCCGGCTTCATGCGCGCAAATTCGCGGGCGCCAAACATGCTCACCGTCTCGGGCGTTGCGGGCAGATGAACGGTGATAACATCGGCTGCCGCCAGCAGCTCGTCCAGCGTGTCGGTCGGCTCTACGTTGCCGCGACGTAAGCGATCGGTATGGTCGTAAAACATCACCCGCATGCCCATCGCCTCGGCCAGATCGGAGAGCTGGCTGCCGATATTGCCGTAGCCGACGATCCCCAGCGTCTTGCCGCGCACCTCTCGGCTGCCGCTTGCCGACTTGTCCCAGCCGCCGAGGTGGGCGCTCGCGGAGCGCGGTAAGATCCGCCGGTAGAGCATGATCACCTCAGCGATGGTCAACTCGGCGACGCTTCGGGTGTTGGAGAAGGGCGCGTTAAAGACCGGGATGCCCTTGCGCCGTGCTGCGGCAAGATCAACCTGATTGGTTCCTACCGAGAAGCAGCCGATCGCCACCAACTTGTCGGTTGCGGCCACGATCTGCGCGGTGATCTGCGTGCGTGAACGAATGCCGAGGATGCGCACGCCATCCAGCGCCTCGATCAACGCCGCGCCGTCCAACGCTTTGCCATGGCGCTCCACATTGGTGTAACCGGCGTTGGCGAGGACGGCGACCGCGTTGTCGGATATGTTCTCCAGCAACAGGACCTTGATCTTGTCCTTAGGAAGCGAAGGATTTTGGATCGTGCCCATGAGGTTGGTCCAACCAGTTGGGACGTGACGTGCGCTCAGCCCCGCGTTGCCGATCAAGCCGGCAACCTTATGCCGGGGTCAAGTCCGGTCTCGTTGCCAGCGTTGGTCTTTATCGGATCGCGGCTAAAGCACAAAGTCGCTCTACAACTTAGGGCGATGATCTAGGCCGTTGGTCTCGGTGTTTCGTTTGACTTGTCAAATTCCTGTCTATCCATCGTTAGTTGTAACGGGATCAGCAGAGCGCGGCTGCGCGTGGCCGCTCAATCCGACGGCGTTGCAGGCTTTGATCTTGCATTTGATTCACGGTTGAATGGGTTCGCTCGGTCTTCGACGTCACAACCATCGCTTGGGAGGATTTGTGGATGACCAACGCCGCATCTGCCGACAGGCTGCCGCATACGCGCAAGGTATCGCGGTTGCCGCCGCTGCCGGAACAGGTGGACCCGATCGTCGCGCAGCGGTTTGCGGATCAGCGCGCGCGCGGCGGCGAACCCTTGAACCTCCATTTGACCCAGGCCCATGCGCCGCACCTGACCAAAGCCAAGAGCGCGTTTGTGTGGATGCTGCGTAACGAGACGAAGCTGGGTCGCCGGCTTTTGGAGCTGACAATCGTGCGCACCGCGCTGATCGTCGATTGCGCCTATGAGTTGGATCATCATGTGCCGATGGCCCGTAAAGCCGGGTATACGGATCAGCAGATCGATGCGTTGCGGGATTGGCGGTCGCAGGCCGCGCTGTTCCAGGACAAGGAGCTGACGCTGCTGGCCTTTATCGACCAGCTGTGTGCCGGCGGCGAGGTCGACGATCCGACCTATGCGGCGTTGGCGGGACATTTCAGCCCGCAGGAAATTGTCGAGATCTGCTATTGCGCCACCTCATATTACGCCAATGCTCTGTTCGTGAAGGCCCTGCGCATCGAGATCGACGCGCCGCACGTCAAAGCCGCCGATGGCAAATACTAGGGCCTGTTGTGATTCAGCGCGAGTGTATCACAGTTGCTGCCGCATAGATCATTGCACGGTAGCTGCTGTCAGTCTTCTCGCTGCGTGTGGCGATACGCTTGAACTCCTTGAGTTTGCAGAAGAAGTTCTCGATGAGGTGGCGCCATTTGTAGATCTCCTCGTCGATTTGGAGACGCCGTTTTCGTTTTGGTCTTTGCGAGATGACGATGCCGGCACCCCGCGCGTTCAGTTCATCAATGATCCAGTTGCAATCGTAGGCCTTGTCAGCGATCAGCGCTGCGAACTCGACCTTCTCGATCAGCGGTGCGACGCCGACCGTATCGTAGCGATTTCCGGGCAGCAGAACGAAGCGCACGAGACTGCCGAGGGCGTCGGTCAGTGCGACAATCTTCGTTGTCCACCCGCCCTTCGACTTGCCGATGGCCTGACTTTGAGTCCCCCTTTTGCGCCGTGTCCGTGGCGATGGACATGGACGATGGTGGCATCGATCATCGCGTACTCCATGTCCGGATCATCGGATAGAGCGTTGAAAATTTTCGCAAAAACATCACGCGCAGCCCAATAACGAAAGCGCTGAAACACCGTATTCCAATTGCCGAATTCCGATGGCAGGTCGCGCCATGGACTGCCCGTGCGAACGATCCACAGAACGGCTTCGATGAACACCCGACCATCACCACCGGTGCGACCGGCATCGGTCTTCTTGCCCAGACAAAGCGGCTCAATCTTTTCCCACTGACGATCTGTCAAACAGTAACGAATCATTTGCAGCCCCCTGTTTTGGGAGCTTGAATCACAAACCAGGTCCAAAGTGAATCCTGATTCCCAACAGGCCCTAGAGCAACCTGCCTTTGATCGGAATCGGAACGAACCCGATTAAAGGCAGGTTGCTCACCACTTTAAGAGCGATCATCTTTGCGCCTTAAATCGGAACCGGCGCAATTGGAATCGGCGTTGCGGTTCCGATTTAAGGCGCGATGATCTAGATCAGTCCACCTAAGGCGGATTAGCTTTGCTGGGCGGGGGAGCGGGAGGGTTCAAGCCAACTCTGAAACGCTTTAGAGAGCACCTTGCTGTTGATCGGAAGCGGGAGGAAACCGATCAAAGCTTTCCAGCCCGGCAAATCGCATCGGCCGCGGTGGAGGACCGTCAAGCTTGTTGGCGTTCGGACGCCCGATCGACATCGGCTGAGGGACGCGGCAGTGCCGGTGCGCGCAGTTGAGCCAACAAAGTGGCTTCCTGCGCCTTGGCCCGTTCGGCGTTGGCCAGTTTGACGTGGCCGAAGCCCTTGATGCCGAGCGGTAACCGAGCGAGCTCTACGGCAACGGGGTGCGTATCGGGCGACAGCCGTTCGCTGATCTCGCCCAGCAGGCGCTCGTAGTCTGTGATCATCTGGCGCTCGAGCCGGCGCTCGCTGGTTCGCCCGAACAGATCCCAGCGCGTGCCGCGCAGACCGCGGGCCTTGGCTAGCCAACGGAACAGCGGCAGGATCACCCAGCCTGGGATGCGCAGTTTGCGCGGATGTCCGGTCACCTTGTCCTTCCAAGCCCAGGACATCAGCGGCGGTGCCAGATGGAAGTCGATGTGGCGCACGCCCTCGAATTGGGCATCGATCTCCGCCTTGAATTTCGGCTCGGTGAACAGTCGCGCCACCTCGTACTCGTCCTTGTAGGCCAACAGCTTGTGGTAGGCTTCGGCCACCGCCGCAGCGAGCCCGGACGCGCCTGGCGCTTGCGAGCGTTCGACGCTGGCGACGGCGTCGACCTGGGCGCGATAGCGTGCGGCGAGCGCGTCATCTTGGTATGCCGACAAGTGTTTGCTGCGCTGCGCAACCATTTCGTCCAACGTGGGTGATGCGGGTGGGTGCGAGGCCGCGATCGGCGCCAAATAACGATTGAGCGCGTCGAGATCGTGCACGGCCAAACGCCCGAATCGAAACGCCTGCCGGTTCATCTCGACGGCGGCGCCATTGAGCTCGATCGCCTGTTCAATTGCCGCCGCCGGGATCGGCACATGACCCAATTGATAGGCCAGTCCTAACAGCAGCATGTTGGCGGCGATCGAATCCCCGAACAGGCGCGTCGCGTAGCCATGGGCGTCGATCGCGTGGCATGGACCACCCTTTACTTTTTCGGCAATGGCAGCACGCAGGCCGTCGCCAGGCACCGCTAAGTCGGGGTCGCGGGTGAATGCGCCCGTCGTCATCTCATAGGTCGAGAAGACCACCGCGGTCGCGCCGGGTTTCACCGCGTCGAGAATCTTGTTGGACGCGGTGACGACAAGATCGCCGCCGACGATCAAATCAGCGCCCCCGACCCCGACGCGGATGGCGTGAATGTCGGCGGGGCTTTTCGCGACCTTCATGTGGCAGGCAACGGCGCCGCCTTTTTGTGCAAGGCCGGTCATGTCGATCGAGCCGAAGCCCAAGCCGGCCATGTGTGCGGCCTGGGCCAACACCGCACTGATCGTCACCACACCGGTGCCGCCGACACCATTGACGATCATGGCGTAGGGCGCATCGAGCGACGGTAGGTCCGGCTCCGGTAGTGCGCCGAGCATAGCGGCAACGCCGCTCTGCCGCTCGCCGTCAGCACTGGTCGATGATCGGGTTGGCTGGCCGGCTTTTTTTATGCTGGCGCCGTGCAAGGTGACAAAGCTTGGGCAGAAGCCCTCAAGGCAGCTGAAATCCTTGTTGCAGGCCGATTGATCAATCTGCCGTTTGCGTCCGAACGCGGTTTCCAGCGGCAATATCGCCACGCAGTTAGAGACAACACCACAGTCCCCGCATCCTTCACAGACGGCGGGGTTGATGTACACCCGCCGGTCGGGGTCGGGGAACAGCCCGCGCTTGCGCCGCCGGCGCTTCTCCGCAGCGCAGGTTTGGTCGTAGATCAGGACGGTGACCCCAGGTGTCTCCGCCAATTGCCTTTGCACCGAGATCAGGTTGCGGCGGTGGTGAACCGCCACTACGGCGGGTAACTGGCCGGAGCCAGCGTATTTGTCAGGCTCGTCCGTCACCACGACGCAACGGCGCACGCCTTCAGCCAAAACCTGACGGGCCATCTGCGCGACGGTGATGCCGCCATCCAGCGCTTGGCCGCCGGTCATCGCAACGGCGTCATTGTAGAGCAGCTTGAATGTGATGTTGGTTCCGGCGGCGACGGCGGCCCGGATCGGAAGACTGCCGGAATGGATATAGGTGCCGTCACCCAGGTTCTGGAACACGTGCTTTCGGGTCGAAAACGGAGCCTCACCGATCCAATTGGCGCCCTCCCCACCCATTTGCGTGAAGCCTTCGGTGTTGCGGTCCATCCACTGCACCATGTAATGGCAGCCGATGCCGGCATACGCGCGCGCGTCCTTGGGCAAGCGGGTGGATGTGTTATGCGGACAGCCGGCGCAAAAGTAGGGTGTGCGCGGAAATCTGTCGGCCTGCGTTGCGCGGTTGCCGCGCAGCTGGTTGAGTTGGGCGACACGCGCCTTGAGATGTTCGCCGCCCGACCCGCGCTGGATCAGCCGGCCACCAATCGAGAGCGCAAGCTCGGTCGGCTCAAGCGCGCCGAATGCCGGAAACAGCCAGTCGCGGATATCGTTGGCCTCACTGCGCTTGCCCAGCACGTCCGGCCGGTTGGGCTGATCGAATAGCTGCTCTTTGACTTGCGTTTCGATCAGCGAACGCTTCTCCTCGATCACCAGGATCAGATCGAGCCCATCGGCGAAGCGCTGCAGGCCTTCGGGTTCCAGCGGCCAGGTCATGGCGACCTTGTAGAGCCGCAGCCCCAGTTCGTTGGCCTTGACCTCGTCGATGCCCAGCTCATCCAACGCGGCGCGCGTGTCGAGGTAGCTTTTGCCGGTGGTGATGATGCCGATCTTGGCGTTGCTGCCGCCTGACATCACGATCCGGTCCAGGCGATTGGTCTTGGCAAAGGCCAGCATCGCCCGGCGCTTGAAATCGTGGAGCCGTTGCTCCTTTTCCAACGGCGTATCGCCCAACCTGATGTTGAGGCCGCCCGGCGGCATGCGAAATTCGTCGTCGCTGGGCAGCTCAATGGTGACGCGGTCTAACCGGCCGTCGACGGTCGCCGTCGATTCAATGTTATCCTTAACGCACTTGAGGCTGACCCATACCCCCGCATAACGTGACAGTGCGAACCCATAAAGACCGTAGTCCAGCAGCTCTTGCACGCCGGCCGGGTTCAGGACGGGGATCATGAAATCGACCATCGCGAACTCGGACTGGTGGGCACTGGTCGAGCTTTCACAGGTATGATCGTCACCCAACAGCGCCACCACGCCGCCATGCTTGGAGCTGCCGGCGTGATTGGCATGCCGGAACACATCACCGGTGCGATCGACTCCGGGGCCTTTGCCGTACCATAGCCCGAACACGCCGTCGTACTTGCCTTCCCCGCGTAGCTCCGCTTGCTGGCATCCCCACAGCGCGGTGGCGGCCAAATCCTCATTGAGGCCCGGCTGAAACACGATGTCGTTTTGCGCAATCAAGCCGGCGGCGCGTTGAAAGGCGACCTCAAGGCCTGCGATCGGCGAGCCGCGATAGCCCGTAACATAGCCGGCTGTCTGTAGCCCAGCCTGGCGGTCGCGCACCTTTTGCATGAGCATGAGGCGCACGATCGCCTGCGTCCCGGTCAGCAATTGATGCTGCTGATCAAGATCGAATTTGTCGTCCAACGTGTGGGCGTGCTTGGCCATGGGTCCCGCCTGCAATCCACGATGGCTGCTTACCGACGAAGACGTCGACAGCGCAACGTTGCTGATATGTGGGGGCGACCGCGGTCGGCTGCCAGCCGCCAGTGGGGTCACCGTAACGGGCGGCGGGGGATTCGGCTATGCAACTCGAACGAATTGTGAACGGTTTACAGCAGGCGCCAAATCGGCGGGCCTGCCACTTGGGCCTCACTGCGCTCGCGCATCCATCAGCGCCCTGGCGTCACGTGGGCAAAGGATCGCTCTGCGACCGGCCGGACCAGCGTGCTGACCGCGTCTGCCAGCGGCTGCGGCCTGTGGTAGATGACTTGAGACACGTCAACCAGCGCCGCAACTGGGCCTCATGCTTCGATCTAGATCATCGTGGCTAAAGTGGAGAGCAGCTTTCTGCCTTTTGATCGGGATCGGTCCGATTCCGATCAAAAGGCAGGTTGGTCTAACCGATCAGAAACTGCTGTCTCCCAGCGCCTGCCTAATCCAGTCAGTATTTTTATTGGTGCGGGGCCGCGAGGCTCGGCGCGGTGTCGGGTCCGGCGGTGCGAGCAGATCTGGATCAGGGATGTCGACGACGAGGGCGTCTGCGCCCGGCTGCACTGGTGGATTGAATTGATCGCTCGGAGCCGCAACGGCAGGGAAGCGCATCTGCAGCGGAACATCGCTGGCTGCCCGCGCGTCGGCGTTTTGGGTGGTCTCCACATCCGGAACGCAACGGCCCGCTTGCATCGACTGCCCGATGGGGCAGCGCGCGTCGCACACCTGTCCCATCTGGGCGCGCAGCATAGGGAGCAAAATGCGATCTGGCTGGGTTGTGGGCAGCGATGCATTGATCCGCGACAAGAAGGCGACCACGGCCGGTCGCGTCGCCGACCAACTCGATCCGAGCCGTCGGCGATAGCAGCCAACCCGCCGTAATTCGCGCTGCAGCAACAGCACCAGATCGGCGTTGGCGTCACCGGAAAGGACGTCGGGCGCGGGCGGGCTCACCACGCGCGCCTCGCTGATCTCAGGTTGTTGGGGTGGAGCCGGCGGGCGGGCCGGAGCCACCGTTGCAGGGGGTTGAGAGGGGCGCTGATTTGCCGTCTTCGTCGGCGTGACTTGAGCCGGTAGGGCGGACGCCTGATCGCGCCTCGGCTCGGCCGCTTCGACCAGGCGGTCGCCGGTTTCCACGCGATCGAGGACATATGGCGCAAACGTCCAAGCCGCGATCAGCAAGAGTGCACCCACGACAAATTGCATATAACACCGTTCTCTGGCATCGCGGTCAGGTCGCACCCGGATCAGCCAAGCGCAGCACCGCACCATATTATCGGTTTACGACAGGAAGCTTTCGCGTTGCTTACTGCCGGACGAATCGTGTGCGCAACAATTAACCATACGTAAACAGACTATCTGTGGAGGCATGGCAAGTCAATCGGACCATCGCTCCGGGTTCCTTCCGGTTAACAATGAATGTGGCCGCACTTCCGATCGGGAGCACGGCCTTGGCGAACCGACAGGCGCGTGGATCACAACAGGCGCGTGGATGACAACATCGGCATGGATGATGAACAATCCGCCCTCCGGGTCGCACGCAATTTGCCTTTAGTATGATGGTGTTAGAGCGTTTCTGTGTTCGCTGGAACGGTCCCGCTCCCCCGCCCGGCCACCGACAATATCTTGCCAGTGCGCGAATGGGCATGGCCGGCTGGCCAAGGCCAATCCGCTTCACGCGGACATGATGGAGGCACCGAATGGTGGCCTTGCCCGGTGCGATGCTGGATCATTGTGCGGCCGCCACGGCGCCAGGGTGGGTGCGCTATCTCCGATCAAGAGGGGCTCGGCTGGTTGCTCGCGCAACCGAGAGCTGCGGCGACTGTTACAACTGAACATGGTGTTTTTACTTCCGCGAAGGGTGAAATTCGCGTTAATATGGGGTCGAACAATCCGGTGTTTTCGGGTGGCAGATTGTCATGTTGGAACTAGCGTTGGTCGCGACGGTCTTGTTGAGCGCATGCGTCGTGTTGCTGTTGCGGTCCCATCGGGTCCGGCTTTACCGTGAGATGACGGATCGTCAGCAGGCGATGCGCCAAAATTTCTCGGCTGGCGGAGCTGCATCGCTGGTCGCGCGTCGGTTGCCGACATTCGATGAATACCTTGCCGTCTTGCCCAACGCTTTGCCCGACGATCAGTTCCAAGCGTTGGCGGGCGAAATCGAAAAGCTCAACCGGACGGAGCGCAGCTACCTGCCCACGCACAAGAAGGGCGGTACGGTCGCTTACGAGACGTTGTGCAGCCAAGCACCGGGGGTGGTGGCTTTCTATATGTCCCATGAAGTGCGTGAACTGATCTCTGGGATCGTCGGCGTCGATGTGGTGCCGACGCCGGTGCACGATCAAAGCTCCTGCTCGGTGCTGTTTTATGAGCAGCCCGGTGATCACATCGGATGGCATTTTGACCACAACTTCTACAGGGGGCGGCATTTCACCGTGTTATTGGCGATCGTCAATCGTAATGCGACCCATGACGGACTTTCAGCCGCCCGCCTGTTTGGCAAGATCGGCAAAGAAGAGCGCGAGATTCCGACCCCGCCTAACGAGCTCGTCGTGTTTGAAGGCGCGCGCATCGTCCACAAGGCCACGCCGATCGACAAAGGCGAGCGTCGGGTGGTGCTGTCCATGACGTTTTGCACCGATCCGCGCAACTCATTGCTGCAAGGCGCGGCAAGACGCATCAAAGATACCGCTTTCTTCGGCATCAGGGCGTTGTGGACCTAGATCATGTCCGCCTTTTGGGCGGATCAGCCTTGGCCGGTTCGCCCACCACCCCACCACCGACGCAGGTGAGCCGTCGTGGTCGGGCCGGGACCGGTAGGGTCACAGCTGACGCTAGATCATCGCGCCTTAAATCGGAACCGCAATGCCGGTTCCGATTTAAGGCAGGTTGCTCTAAAGTGCCATAGTCCAACTACGAGCCGCACGCTATCTGCTATAATACGATTTGACGTTGGCGGGACCCCGCCGGACGATGATTTTGAGGGGTTGGTCGGCCGTAGCGCCAGCGGGAGATGGGGCGGAACCGACCGGTTTGGATGAACGCCTGGCAGATCGGCCGTAACACCCCGCCATGCAGCGCACCGCGCTCGGGGGGCGTCGGGCCTCGGGGTGCTGCGCATCCGAGCCACTTTCGGTGGCTGTGATATTAGGTATGGGAATTGCCGCCGGACGCGGCGCGGACGGTCGTTGGCTGGACACAGCGACCGGTTTGGCGGCGGCCGCTGCAGGGGCCTTTGCGCCGGTTGGTGTCCGCTGTTTTGGGCCGATCGTCCCGGCCGGCTGCGGGTCAGGCGTCGGGGGCTCGTGCAGGGTTCCCCGCAAAGGCGCTTGCTGGGGTCGTGGAACTGGCTTGCTGCCTCGGCCAGCTTGGTTGGCCCGGTGGGGCTTGGCAGACCATGCAGGCTCGGCATCGGACGCTTGGCCGGCGGGCTGAGACGCTGCGGTGATCGCGCGGCGCGATGATGTTGACGTCGAGGCCGGCGGTGTCAAGCGCTGGTGCGCGTTTGCGCCTAGCGCTACGTTGTCGGCGGGGGTCGGCTTGGGCTGCGGCCCTGGGCCACCCAACAACAGCCAAGCCAGCGCACCAACCGCTGCCAGCAAGCCGATGCCCATGAACACCGGCATGCCGAGGTTGCGTGAGGATGTCTGCACCGCTGCCGGCATGCCTGCACGCCCGTGCTGCCTGGTGTCGGATGAGGGGCTGGCGGTCGAATCGTCTGAGCTGGCCATGCGAAACTCACTAATATAAATCAACTGCGTGGCATTGAGCCGGTGATGACGGCCGCCATAGTGTGCGCCATTGCAGCCGGGCTGCCGACGCCTGAATCAGTCATCGTCAGCACCGGAACCGACGCCGGCATCGTGCTGCCAACGCGCATCGCGACCACCCAGCTTAGGCACAGCGCGTTAACGATTGGTGAGCCGTCAAGCCCAACAGATGCGTTAGGATTTTGCGGCCGCGTGACGTTTTCGGAAAGCGCCAGCCGTCGCCCTGAGCCGTCTGCACCCGGGCCGGAACCGGGATCCGCTTGTCGGGTGGTGGCACGCCCGTCCGGATCAGCCGGCGAAGATCGTTCAGCAGTTTGGTATTCTCGGCATACCCCGAGGGATTGAGCGCGAACACGTCAGTGCTAGAGCAACCTGCCTTTAATCGGAATCGGAGCGATCCCGATTAAAGGCGCGATGATCTAGCGCATTGCAGCGGTGGCTGGAACCATCCCGGGTTCCCATCCGGGCACCCGATGGCACGATATTGTGGCTGGCCGGAAAGGCCGATCCGCCAAATGCTGACATGAATTGGCCTGGGATCGGCATCACGTGCTGCTCAGCGCAGGCGTGCCCTAGCCGCCGTCGGCTCGGTTCGGGCGTCGCCCCTGCCGATCCGTCCGCGCACCAAATCCTCGGCCAGCCGGATCGCGACCGGACCAGACCCCAACCGTGCCCGATAGACCTGCACGTTGGACAGCACCTTCTGCACGTATTTTCGGGTCTCCTCGAATGGAATCCGGTGAATCCAATCGATCGGATCGACACCTGAGCGACGCGGGTCGCCAAACTCTCTCATCCACTGTCTCGCGCGACCCGGTCCCGCATTATAGCCTGCGATGCCGAGCAGATAACTGCCGTTGAACTCGCCCATGCGATCGCCGACGTAGGCGGTGGCGATCTTGGTGTTATAGGCGTTGTCGCGCATCAGGCGGGAGATGTTGCAGCGAATTTTGTAGTCACGGCAGACATGCCGCGCCGTTATCGGCATCACCTGCAAGATGCCGCGCGCTCCAGCTCCCGATTTGGTCTGCCCATTGAATTCGCTTTCTTGGCGCGCCAATCCGAGCAGCAAGGCCATCTCCGGGATCGGACGACGCAGCGGCTTGAAGGTCGGGAACGCATGCACGGGATAACTGAATGTGCGCACGTTGAAGCCACGCGCTACGCCGGCTTTGCCGACGCGAACGGCCATCTGCGTGTCGCCGATCATATTGGCCAGATGCGCCAGCATCGCGACCTCCGCCTCGCTCTTCAGCACGCGACGCAGCCTCACGAACTGCGCGCGCGTGATTTTGCGCCCCAGCTTCGCCTTGTGCGCCACCACGATCGCCTTGACGGCGTCACTGGTCACGAAACGTCGGACCTGGGCCGGGGTCGGCGGCTTTGGCGGGACGATTTCAATGTGGGCGGCCGACCGGCCAAGCTTGAGCCGCGCCAAATGCGCATGAAACGTGTCGATAAAACTGGCAGCCTTTTCATAGGCGGCACGCGCCTTCTGCTGTCGCCCGAGCGCCTCCAGCGCGCGGCCTAGCCAATAGGCGCTTTTCGAAGCGCTCAACGGACCATCGGCATTGTTTTGCATCACCTGGAAATGACGCAGGGCAAGCTCCGGCTTTTTGAGGTAGCGCAAGGCCAACCAGCCGGCGTGGAAGGCTTGGTCCTTGGCGGGGTTGATCGATAGCGGGCCGGCGGCCTTGCCCACCTGGTAGGCGAGCTTCGCCTTGCCGTATTTCAACAGGGCGTAGATCGTGGCTCGGCGTTCGATCCACCAACTATCGGGGTCGACGATCTGATCAGGATCAAGCGACGCGGCTTGCAGGCGCTTGGCGGCCGCGGTGATGCGCTTGGCGCGCCGCAGCGCTTGGACGCGCTGGAACGCCAAGCCCCAATCGCTGGCGTCCGGCTGCGAGAACTTCGACAGCCGGGTGAGCCCTTTACGAGAACGCAGGAACACCGTTAAGCGCGCCTTGACCTTGCGACGCTCGGCCGCCGGAAGCAGGGGCAAGAGCTTGCGAACATAGCGCGCGCGGGCGCGACGCTGAGTGGTCCAGCGGACCTGGTCCATCAACCTGCGATCAATCCGCCACTTGTGATCCTGGCGCCGCAGCATCCGCTTGAAGCGGGCGAGGAAGGCAGGCTCTAAATCGGAAGAAAAGGTGTGATCTCGCCAGGCATCGCGGGCCGACTGGATCGCCTCTTCGTTCTGCCCCAGGGTCAGGTAGGCCGAAGCAAGAGCTGCATGGCCGGCCCCGGTGGTCGGCGGCTGTTGCTTGAATTGGGCCACGATGTCCCGCGCCGAACCGCCGTTGACAAAAATCGCTTCTTCGTGACGCTCGATCAACGTCCTGCGGCTGCCCCACCCGGGGTTGGCGGTCAGGAATTCCCGATATTCTGCGGCCGCTGCCAGGCCCGCGCGTAGGCGATACCAGTCCACCAGCTTGCGCGCGACGGGATGTTGTATCAGGCCGCGAAGTGCGGTGGCGGCACCCTGATCACGCTTGTCGATACGCTTGACTGCAGCTTTCAAAAGATCTGCGTCGGTGGCTGAGATCTTCAGATCCCGCAGCGGTTTGAGGGCGTCGTCGTAGCGGGCCAAATGGGCTTTCTCGGCCGCGAGATTGCCGGCGCGTGGCGTTGCGACCAGGCCGTTTCGGGCCGATTGGGCCGCGACCTCAGATGCGACCTGGGACGCGACGGTGGCCAACACCGCCAGGGTGGTAACGCCAACAATCAGGTGCTTGAGCACAAAGTGAAGGGGCCGTCGCGCGGACAACGGCGCGGAGCAAAAATCGAAGGGTCGAGCCTCAAGTCGCATGTTCTGCCTTCCAGATCATCGGCTTTTGGCACCAATCGTGCGGCGCGCGGAGGGATTGCTTCGGTATCCTGCTTGCGAGGTCGGACGCAAGCGCATAAAGTTCTCGTGCAAAACAGGACTCAGGCGTAAAGCAACACTGTGGCAGCTTCCTGGTCAGTGTGATTTAGGGTGTCGCATCGGGGGGTGTCGCATTGGGGGATGGCGGAACCGAACCGAGACGCACCAGCGATCGGTGTCCTCCGCCAGCCATGAGCTCACAATCACGACGAGCCTAAATGAGATCGCGCATGTTTAAGGGATCTTTCACCGCCCTCATCACACCATTCATCCAAGATCAGGTGGATGAGGACGCGTTCTCCAAGCTGGTGGAATGGCAGATTGCCGAGGGGACAGACGGACTGGTGCCGGTTGGCACCACCGGAGAAAGCCCGACGCTGTCGATGGAGGAGCATAAGCGCGTGATCGCGCTGTGCATCGAGGTCGCCCGCAAGCGGGTGCCGATTATCGCCGGCGCCGGCTCCAATTCGACCGAGGAAGCGATCGAACTTACGCAATTTGCCAAGTCGGCCGGGGCAGATGCGACGCTGCATGTGATGCCCTATTACAACAAGCCGACCCAAGAGGGCCTTTATCTCCACATCCAGGCGATCAACGACGCGGTCGATCTGCCGATCATCCTCTACAACGTGCCGGCGCGCACCGTCACCGACATGTCCGTGGCGACGATGGCACGATGTGCCGCGCTCAAAAATGTCGTTGGTGTGAAAGACGCGACGGCCAATGTCGCCCGCGTGTCGGCCCAGCGTCTGGCATGCGGCGAGAGTTTCGTCCAGCTCTCCGGCGAGGACGCCACCGTGCTCGGATTTATGGCGCACGGGGGTGCTGGATGCATATCGGTGACGGCGAACGTGGCGCCCAGACTGTGCTCGCAGTTCCACGCCGCCTGCCTGGCGGGGGATTTCAACAAGGCGCGCGCCCTGCACGAGCAGTTGATGCCGTTGCATGAAACATTATTTGTGGAAACCAATCCGGGGCCGGTCAAATATGCGGCATCCCGGATCGGACTGTGCGCCGCGCAGGCGCGCTTGCCGATCGCGCCCTTGCAGGATGCGTCCAAGCGGCTGGTCGATGCGGCGTTGGTTCAGGTCGGATTGCTTGCGCCGGCGGCCGCTGCCGAGTAAGGCAGGGCCCACTGCGCACGCGGGACCATACGCACATGGCTGCCAAAAAAGACGATGGGCGAAAGCGCGTCGCTGAAAACCGGCGAGCCCGGTTCGACTATTTCATCACCGAGACCTTCGAAGCCGGTATCGAGTTGAAGGGTACGGAAGTCAAGTCGCTGCGCCGTGGCCAGGCCAATATTGCCGAGAGTTACGCCTCGCCGGAAGCCGATGGGCTCATGCTGGTCAACGCCTACATCCCCGAGTACCAGGATGCCGGCAAGTTCTTCCAGCATGATCCGCGCCGGCCCCGTCGGTTGTTGCTGCACGCCTCTGAGATCAAGAAGTTGACCGACGCGGTGCAGCGCCAAGGCATGACGATGGTGCCGCTGGAGCTCTATTTCAACGAACGTGGACGGGCCAAACTGAAGCTCGCTCTGGCACAGGGCAAAAAACTGCACGACAAACGCGAGACGTCGGCGAAGCGCGACTGGCAGCGGCAAAAGGCCCGGCTGATGCGGGAGAAGGGGTGATGGCGCCTACTTGCCCGGAGTGGGTCGTTGCGATCATTGGCGGGCGGTGCACGGCATGATCCCTTGGCCTTGGCCCGCACCATTTGAGGACGGCGGTGCTGTTCACTTGCGCCCAGGGTTGGCGTTGCCGGACGTGGCCTTGCCAACGACGGCGGGGCGTACCGTTTCGTTCGCCAGGCTCAGCGGACGCGCAGTGATCTTCGCGTATCCCTGGACCGGTCGGCCGGGCGTCGAGGATCCGCCAGGTTGGGACGAAATCCCCGGCGCCCATGGCTCAACCGCCGAAGCGCGGGGGTATCGTAATCTCCATTCCTCGTTCCTCAGCCTGGATACGGCGGTGTTCGGCCTCAGCACGCAAACCAGCGACTGGCAGCGTGAGCTGGCGCAGCGTCTCGACCTGCCGTTTGAGTTGGTCAGCGACGCCAGCTTCAAACTGGCCCGCCAGCTTCGATTGCCGAGCTTCGACGCCGGCGGCGTAGGCTACCTGAAGCGGCTGACCTTGGTCGTCGTGGATGGTCGTATCGACTGGGTGTTTTATCCAGTGCATCCGCCGGACGCGCATGCGCGTGACGTGCTGGCTTGGTTGACAGACTGGGTCGGATACGCGCTGGAGGCACGCATCAATGACGGGTCGACGCCGTCGCCAACCGCCGATTTGGGAGATTGAGACGTGGTCATGCGATCGGCACGCGCGCTGGCGGCGCTGGCGGTTGCCGCCGGGTTGGGCGTGGTGGGCCAGACCATGATGGTGCGTGCGCAGCCAAAACCGCCGCTGGTGATGGCGGCCGCAAGCCTCAAGACCGCGCTCGATCACGCCATCGCAAGCTGGCAACAAAGCTCCGGTGGGACCGGCGAGGTTGGTGCGCGGGTGTCCTACGCGGGTAGTCATGCGGTGATCCGACAACTCCAGCTTGGTGCGCCGGCCGATCTGGTGATCGTCGCCGATCGGGGTTGGATGGATTTTGCCGAGCGCCGCCGGCTGATCGATGCAGCCAGTCGCGTTGATTTGCTCGGCAATCGTCTGGTGTTGATTGCGCCCAGCACGTCCACCGTTGATGTGCAACTCGAGCCGGGCGTCGATCTGGTCGGTGCGCTGCAAGGCGGTCGACTGGCGGTCGGTCAAGTGCAATCGGTGCCTGCGGGCAAGTACGCGAAGGCTGCGCTACTGTCGCTCGGAGCCTGGGCCTCGGTGCGCGATCGGCTCGCCCCGGCCGCCAACGTGCGCGCGGCGTTGGCGATGGTGGCGCGTGGCGAAGCCCCGCTCGGCATCGTTTATTGGACGGATGCGAAAGCCGAGCCGGCGGTCCGCGTGGTCGCGACCTTCCCCGCCGACAGCCACCCGCCGATTGTCTACCCAGCGGCAGTTGTGGCGGCGAGCCGATCGCAAGCCGCCCGGCAACTGTTCGAATTTCTCAAATCTGCAGCGGCCCGGCCAGCATTCGAGGCGCAGGGCTTCACCGTGCTGCGCTAGATCATCGCGCCTTGAATCGGGATCGTTCCGATTTCGATTAAAGGAAGGTTGCCCTAGATCAAGTTCGCCTGAGGCGGATCAGCAGCGTCCTCAAGCAGCCGATAGTGATAGGACATCTTAGAGTGGCAACCACGATTCATGCTCGAGACATCGCTGCTACGCGGCTTGCCTCTCACGGTGGTGGTTGGGTGGGTCCGCATACACCGTCCGACCCCCGGTTCTCATATAGCCGATAGGCGATAGGACCAGTAAAGAGCCGATGGGCGATAGGACAAATAAAATGCTGGCCCACTCCACCCATCCCGATCCTCCATTGGGCCACCCAATGGCATGATGTTCTGGTTGCCCCAATGGCGAATCGGGGCGGGGCGTGGGATGGTTCAGCCAACGCGAACACGTCATGAGGCGGCAGCGGATATGAGCGATCGGTGCGTTGCCGTTATTGCCATGACTTGTGCGTCTGTTCTGCCACGACCCTACGGGCCCGCTAACGATCGATGAGCCTAACACCGGAAGAAGCCACAGCCCTGCTGTTATCGCTCAAGGTCGCGCTGACCGCCACGATCGTCAGTCTGCCGATCGGGATTTTGATCGCCTACGCGTTGGCCCGCGGCCGTTTTCCAGGTCGGTTTCTGGTCGATGGTCTGGTGCATCTGCCGTTGGTGCTGCCGCCAGTGGTGACCGGCTACATATTGTTGTTGCTGTTTGGGCGGCGGGGGCCGATCGGAGCGTTTCTGGCCGAGACGTTCGGCATCGTATTCGCGTTTCGATGGACCGGCGCGGCGTTGGCTTGCGCGGTGATGGGCTTTCCGCTGATGGTCCGTGCCATCCGGCTGTCGTTCGAGGCGATCGACCCGCGGCTTGAAGCGGCCGCCGGCACGCTGGGCGCGGGCCACGTGGCGCGGTTTTTGTTGATCAGCTTGCCGCTGGCGATGCCTGGTGTGGTGGCCGGATCGCTGCTGTCCTTCGCCCGCGCGCTGGGCGAGTTCGGCGCGACCATCACGTTTGTCTCCAACATCCCCGGCGAGACCCAGACCCTGTCAGCGGCGATCTACACGTTCACGCAAATTCCTGGGGCCGAGGCGGCGGCCTGGCGGTTGACGGTGATTGCGGTGGTTGTCGCGCTGGTGGCCCTGGTCGGCTCCGAGTTGCTGCATCGGCGGCTCAGCGCCCGCCTGACGAGGCGCCGATGATCGAGGTCGAGGCTTACTTGCGCCGTCCCGGCTTTACGCTCGACGTGGCCTTCTCAAGTGAGGGCGGCGTGACGGCGCTGTTCGGCCCGTCCGGTTGCGGCAAGTCGACGACGATTGGCGTGATCGCGGGTCTGGTTGCGCCCGATCGCGGTCGGGTCGAGGTGGTCGGCGAGACCTTGCTCGACACCAGCCGCCGTATCAACGTCGCCAGCCACAAGCGCCGCGTCGGCTTGGTGTTTCAAGATGCACAGTTGTTCCCGCATATGAGCGTGCGGCAGAACCTCGCCTTCGGTCGACGGTTTTCGCGCGCCGTGCGCGATTTGGTGGCGTTCGAGCCGGTGGCTGAGACGCTCGGCATCTCGCATTTGTTGGATCGCCGACCCAGCCAATTGTCCGGCGGTGAGATGCAACGCGTGGCTATCGGCCGTGCGCTGCTAGCCTCGCCACGCGTGCTTTTGTTGGACGAGCCGCTGGCTTCGCTCGATCGTGCTCGCAAATTGGAGATCCTGCCCTTGATCGACACGCTGGCGCGCGAACACGGCGTGCCGGTGATCTATGTTTCGCATGACCTTGAGGAGGTCACGCGGCTCGCCCGGCAAGTGATCGTGCTGGAGGCCGGCAAGGTGGTGACATGTGGCGCGCCGGAAGCGGTCGTGCATGCGATCGGCCTGCGCGCGGACGATGATCGGTTCGCGAAAGTCTCGGTTCTGACCGGGCGTGTGGGTCACTATGACCAGCAATCGATGCTGACGACGCTGCAACATCCGGCCGGCAATCTTTACCTACCTGGCCCTGTCGAAGCGGCGCAGCGGTCACTGCGGATCGTGATCAAGGCAACCGATGTCGCGCTCGCCATCCAGCCGCCCCACGGCCTCAGCATTCGCAATGTGCTGGAGGGCACGGTGGTGGCGATCCAGATGGGTGCCGGTCCGGGCGTGACCGTCGATATCGCGCTGCGCGGAAAGGACTATCTGATTGCCAGCATCACCCGGCCGGGGCTGAAGGAGCTGGGATTGGTCGAAGGCAGCCGGGTTTATGCGCTGGTGAAAAGCGCCGCCATCGACGAGCCGCGTCAGGCTTGATCGATCGCGAATAAGGAGATCTTCAAGCGTTGCAGCCGCTGTTGGGCGGGATTGCGCAGCAACGAGGACGGGCGGTGCCGGACCAAAAAAGCAACAGGCTCGTCCTTGGAAGCGGGAGGCTTCCGATCAACAGCAAAAAATGGCTCCACACGTTAGAGCAACCTGCCTTTAATCGGGATCGTTCCGATTCCGATTAAAGGCAGAAAGTTGCGCTACACTTTAAGAGCGATCATCTTTGCGCCTTAAATCGGAACCGGCGCAATTGGAATCGGCGTTGCGGTTCCGATTTAAGGCGCGATGATCTAGGAACGATTGTCTTTCTGCCTACAGCTGGAACCATCTCGCTCCCGAAGCCCCTCCATCGATGATTTCGCCGCATTGGGTAGCCGGCTGGGGAGGCGGGCCGGCAAGGCTCATCCGCCTCCCGCGGAGATGATCGAGCCGGCGTCATGTCCGTTGACGGCGCAGATGCGCGAGCAGGCCGCGCGTGGAGCTGTTGCGGCCGGCTGGGTTAGCCTTGCCGGAGACCATCGGTTCCAGTTGAAGGGCAAGCTCCTTGCCGAGTTCCACGCCCCATTGATCAAAGGCGTTAATGCCGTAGACGGTCGCCTCAACGAACACCCGATGCTCATAAAGGGCGATGAGTTGGCCGAGCGTTTCGGGGTCGAGCCTTGGGTAGGCGATGGTGAGCGAGGGGCGATTGCCTGGAAAGGTCTTATGGTTGGCCAGCCGATTGGCTTCCTCCTCCGCGGCACCTTGCGCCAGGAGCTTGGCTTTTGCCTCTTCGGTGGTACGGCCAAGGGCGAGCGCTTCGGACTGCGCCAAACAGTTGGCGACCAGCAGGTGATGATGGTGACGCAGGTGGGGCTCATAGCCCTGCGCTGCAATCAAAAATTCGCATGGGACAACGTCGGTGCCCTGATGCAGCATCTGAAAGAAAGAGTGTTGCGCATCGGTGCCCGCCGCCCCCCACACCACGGGCGCGGTGGGTCGGGTGACGGCGGCGCCGTCGAGCGTGACTTGCTTGCCGTTGCTTTCCATTTCTAGCTGCTGAAGATAGGCCGGGAAACGCCTTAGCCGCTGGTCATATGGCAGAATGGCTCGGGTCGGATGGCGACACACGGCGCGATGCCACAGCCCCAGCATGCCCAACAGCATCGGTAGGTTGGCCTGGAACGGTTGTGATAGAAAATGCTCATCCATGCTATGCGCGCCGGCCAGGAACCGCCGGAACTCATGTGGGCCGATGGCAATCATCAGTGGCAGGCCGATCGCTGACCACACCGACAGCCGTCCCCCGACCCAGTCCCAGAAACCAAACACACGGTCGCCGGCGATGCCGAATTCGGCAACCTTCGCAAGCGCGGTGGAAATTGCCGCAAAATGGCGCTCGACTGCGGCGGCTCCGAGTTGATCGACGATCCAAGCGCGCGTACTGCGCGCGTTGGTCATGGTCTCGATGGTCGTGAACGTTTTTGAGGCAATCAGGACAAAAGTACGGGCAGGGTCCAGTCCGGCGATGGTATCGGCCAAATGCGCGCCGTCGATGTTGGACACGAAGTGGAGGCGCGGCCCGCTATGCATCGGCCGCAGCGCTGCGGTGGCCATGGCTGGTCCGAGGTCTGAGCCGCCGATGCCGATGTTGACGATGTCGGAGAACGGCCCGCCATCGCTTGCCACGATGCGTCCGCGCCTGATCGCATCCGCGAACGCCAAAGCCCGGTCCAACTCGGCCTTGACGTCGATCATGATGTCTTGGTCGTCAACGACGATCGGGCGGCCGGATCGGTTGCGCAGGGCGACATGCAACACGGCGCGCTGCTCGGTCGTATTGATCCGATCGCCAGCGAACATGGCGTCGCGTCGTGAGCTCACGCCGGCAGCAAGCGCTAGCCGCTCCAACAGCTTCATCGTCAGCGAGGTAACGCGACACTTGGCATAGTCCAAGAGCAGTTCGCCTTGGCCTGCGGAGAACGTGTCGAAGCGAGCTGGATCGGCGTCAAACAGCGCGCGCAATGTCACTTGAGAGTGGCGTGCTTGGTGGGCCTCCAATGCTGCCCAGGCGGCGGAGATTTCTGGCTGGTCAACGTCGCCCGTCATGGCCCATCCTCTATTGTCCGACCACCGCAGCTTCATGCGCAGGACAGATCGACCTGCACGAGCTTGGAGTTCTGCCGAACGTCAGGTGTGCCAGCTTGCGCGTGCAGCTACAAGATGGTCGCGTAATCGGGCCGTATCTATCGGGTCACCTGTTGGCGGCGCATCATGTTCAAGCCGTCCAACTGATTTTGGCTGTCCGAGCTGGGTTCGGTGGAGACCTGCTCTGCTTTGAACTGGGCGTTGCGCGCATCATCGAGCTGCCCGTCGATGAAATCCGCCCACAGCACGCGGCGCAGGGTTCGATTATAGGCTGCGAATACGGGCGATCCCAATTTCATCGGTGTGCTCCACGTCTAAACGCTGTCGTGAAGCGCAGGCTAACCAACAAGGATTGAGCATTTGTCCATAGATAGGCGCATTTATCACCGCGGCCGTTAACCTTTGGTTGGTCGTCACGGCGACGGCGCAAGGTCCGCCGCTCAGGCCCCCTTGCCTTCGAAGAACTCCTTCACCCGCGAAAAGAAGCCATGGCTTTCCGGGTTGGTCTCCTTGCGGCTTTCGTTCTCGAACTCTTCGAGCAGCTCCCGCTGCTTGCGCGTGAGATTCTTAGGTGTCTCAACCTCGACCTGAATGTACATGTCACCGGTGATCTTGGAGCGCAGCACCGGCATGCCTTTGCCCTTGAGGCGGAACTGTTTGCCCGTTTCCGTGCCCTCCGGAACTTTCACCCGCGTCATCGAGCCCTGCACGGTGGGGACATCGATCTGGCCTCCGAGCGCCGCCGTCACCATTGAGATCGGCACCCGGCAGAAAATGTCTGCCCCATCCCGTTGAAAAAAGCTGTGCGGGGTAATCGCCAGAAAAATATATAGATCGCCGCTGGCGCCGCCGTGCAGGCCCGCTTCCCCCTCACCTGCCAGCCTGATGCGGGTACCGTCCTCGACGCCGGACGGGATATTGACAGACAACGTCTTCTCTTTGGTAACGCGTCCGGTGCCGGCACAACTGTCGCAGGGTTCCTGAACCACTTCACCGCGGCCATGGCAGCTCGGACAGGTCCGCTCGATCGTGAAAAAACCCTGGCTGGCCCTGACCTTGCCGTAGCCGCCACAGGTCGGGCAGGCCGACGGCTTGGTGCCGGGTTTCGCACCGCTGCCGGTGCAGGCATCGCAGGCCACGCCGGTTGGAATACGGATCTGTGCCGTTTTCCCGTTAAAGGCTTCCTGAAGTGTGATCTCCAGATTGTAGCGGAGGTCGGAACCGCGCTCGCGCCCGCTGCGATCGCGCGAGCCGCGGCGCTGACCCATGAAGTCGCCGAACAAGTCGTCGAAAATGTCCGACATCGAGGCGGCAAAATCCGGTCCGAAGCCACCGGCACCGCGTGCACCGCCCTGCTCAAACGCGGCGTGCCCATATTGGTCGTATGCTGCCTTCTTCTGCGGGTCCTTTAGGACTTCATAGGCCTCATTGACTTCCTTGAAGCTCTTTTCGGCGGCTTCATCACCGGGATTGCGATCCGGGTGGTACTGCTTGGCGAGCCGACGAAACGCTGATTTGAGTTCGCGCTCGCCAACGTCTCGCTTTACGCCGAGTATCTCGTAGTAGTCACGCTTGGCCATCTGGTGCGCCTGCTCGCAAAGACCGGCCATGGTCCGAAGACGTGGGCCACAGTCAAGATTGGGACAGTTAACGAAAGGCTGACTTCACCGGCCCCCACGGATCACCTTACGAAGCCCTACCCCTTCGTGCCCCGCTCTATGTGCCGCAACTGCCGGGCGAGGTTTGCACGATTCTGGTCGTGGGTGCTACGCTGCGATCGATGTTGCCGTCGCGTCTGGCGATCCCATATCCCGTCCTTCGCGCGCTCGCCCGAACAGCATAAGGGCCAGCGACGACGCTGGCCCTCAGCCGTTTACGCATTCTTCTTCTTGTCGTCTTTGACTTCCTCGAAATCCGCGTCGACAACATTGTCATCGGCCGCACCGCCGCTCGCCGACGCACTTTGCTCGGCGCCGTCGTCCTCCGGCATGCCGCCGGGGGTGGCCTGTGCACCGTACACCGCCTCACCAATCTTCATGGCGACTTGCCCGAGCCGCTCCGTGGCGGCCTTGATCCGTTCGACGTCCTCGCCCTTGTGTGCCTCGCGAGCTTCGTCGATCGCCGCCTGAACCTCGGCCTTGACCTCATCCGACAGCTTCTCGGCATTGTCTGTCATCGATTTCTCGGTCGAGTGCGTGAGCCCTTCAAGATTGTTGCGCGCTTCGACCGCTTCACGCCGCTGCCGGTCTTCGGTGGCGTGCGCCTCGGCGTCCTTGACCATGCGTTCGATCTCGGACTCCGACAGCCCACTGGACGCTTGAATGCGGATCGACGTCTCTTTGCCGGTCTGCTTGTCGCGGGCCGACACGTTGACGATGCCGTTGGCGTCGATGTCGAACGTGACCTCGATTTGCGGCATGCCGCGCGGCGCGGGAGGAATCCCCTCTAGATTGAACAAACCGAGCGACTTGTTGTCCGCGGCCATCTCGCGCTCGCCCTGATAGACCTTGATGGTGACCGCGGTCTGCCCATCCTCGGCCGTGGAGAACACCTGGCTCTTCTTGGTTGGGATCGTGGTGTTGCGATCAATCAGCCGCGTGAATACGCCACCCAGCGTCTCGATTCCCAGCGACAGCGGCGTCACGTCCAACAGCAGCACGTCCTTGACGTCGCCTTTGAGAACGCCGCCCTGAATCGCCGCGCCGACCGCCACCACCTCGTCAGGATTGACGCCCTTGTGCGGCTCCTTGCCGAACAACTCCTTGACCACCTGTTGAACACGCGGCATCCGGGTCATGCCGCCGACCAACACCACCTCATCGATCTCGGCCGCCTTCAAGCCGGCGTCCTTAATGGCAAGCGTGCACGGCTGCTTGGTCTTCTCGATGAGATCCTCAACCAGGCTTTCCAGCTTGGACCGGGTCAGCTTCATGTTGAGGTGCTTGGGTCCGGTTTGGTCGGCCGAGATAAACGGCAGGTTGACCTCGGTCTGAGCGGAAGACGACAACTCGATCTTGGCTTTTTCAGCTGCCTCCTTGAGGCGTTGCAGCGCCAATTTGTCCTGGGTCAGATCGATCCCGCTCTCTTTTTTGAATTCAGCGGCTAGATATTCCACGATCCTGAGGTCGAAGTCCTCGCCGCCCAGGTGCGTGTCACCATTGGTCGACTTGACCTCGAACACGCCATCTCCGATCTCGAGCACCGAGATGTCGAAGGTGCCGCCGCCAAGGTCGTACACAGCTATGGTCTTGGAGCCCTGCTTCTTGTCCAGGCCGTAGGCGAGGGCGGCCGCGGTCGGCTCGTTGATGATGCGCAACACTTCAAGTCCGGCAATCCGGCCGGCATCCTTGGTCGCCTGCCGCTGCGCATCGTTGAAGTAGGCGGGGACGGTGATAACCGCTTGCGTCACCTCAGCGCCCAGGTAGGCCTCTGCGGTCCCTTTCATGTTCTGCAACACGAAGGCGGAGATCTGCGAGGGCGAATACTGTTTGCCTTGGGCCTCCACCCAAGCGTCGCCATTGGCCGCTTTAATGATCTTGTAGGGAACCAGCTTCTGGTCCGAAACCACCTTCGGGTCATCGTAGCGACGCCCGATTAACCGCTTGATCGCGAAAAAGGTGTTGCTGGGATTGGTCACCGCTTGGCGCTTGGCTGGGACACCGACCAACTTCTCACCATCGTCGGTGAAGGCAACGATCGATGGCGTCGTGTTCAAGCCTTCGGCGTTGATAATGACCTTCGGGGTCGTGCCTTCCATGACGGCGACGCACGAGTTGGTGGTGCCAAGGTCGATACCAATTACCTTGCTCATCTGACTGGGTCCTTTCGGTTTGCGGCAGACCGTTGCCGACCCGACGACTTCGGCATCTGGCTACCATCATCTCATGGAAACGATGGAACGGCCCCCTTGATCCTTTGCGGCAAGCTCTAACTTTCGTCCGACCGTTATATAGGCAGAGCGGAACTGGCCTGCAACGGCTTCCCGGCAACGTTCGGGTGGCAGATCCGCAACTAGCATCCGCCACCGATCGTTCCCCCGTGATGATGGGATGTGTATGCTTGATGGACAAGCCAGCAGGCGCAAAGAAAGTTGTGGAGATGCCGATGCTGGAAGGCTTTCAACATCTGGCGGGTTACATCGATGCCGCGGGCCAGCGCGCGCTTTGGTCGGACATCGCCGCCGTGCTCGCAGTGGCGCCGTTCTACCGCCCGACCATGCCCAATTCCGGTAAACCGTTCTCGGTGTCAATGACGAACTGCGGCCAGCTCGGTTGGGTCTCCGATAAGCTGGGTGGCTACCGCTACCAGGCCGCCCATCCGCTGACCGGACGCGATTGGCCGCCGCTGCCGGCCCGGTTGATCGAGCTCTGGCAACAGGTCGCTCACTATCCTGCGTTGCCGGAGGCCTGCTTGATCAATCACTACGAAGCGGGCACCAAGCTGGGCAGTCATGTTGACGCCGACGAGGCAGACACCGCAGCGCCGGTGGTGTCGGTCTCGTTGGGTGACGACGCGGTTTTTCACGTTGGCGGCCTGCGGCGCTCCGATCCGCGCACCCGCATGGTGTTGCGCTCCGGAGACGTGGTGATCCTGGGCGGGACGGCGCGCAAGGCCTATCACGGCATCGATCGCATCATGCCAGGGACATCGGCGCTCGTGCCCCTGGGCGGGCGCGTGAACCTTACGATGCGTCGTGTCACGTTACCCGATAGCAGGTATGGTTGACCAAAGGTCAGCCGGTCGTCAGGGGTTTGGCAACGACTCTGTGTTGAGCTGGTCACCAGTTGATTCGGCCAGGTTGATCCGTTGGCTGCTTTGGCCACCGCCTCCTGCCAAGTTTTTTGGTAACGTCATGTTTTACATCGTTTTGGGATTTGCAGCGCTGCTCACCGGCATCATTGTGCTGTTGAGAAGCCGACGGGCATCGACCGGCGCGACGGCGCCGGTTGCGACTGGTCAAGTGCAGGGCGGACGCAGCGGGCTCAGCGCGCTGGCGGGCCTCTTCACCACCGCCCTGGGTGGCGTGATCCTGATCGTGGCCGGTATCGGGTTGCTGGCGTCGACGTCATTCGTGCACGTCGATGGCGATCGGGTCGGGCACCTGAAGCGCATCTACGGGTTGCAAGAGTTGCCGCCGGGCCGGATCATCGCGATGCCGGGGCAGAAAGGTCCGCAGGCCCAAATTCTCGGACCGGGGTTTCACATCATTCCGCTGGTCCGGGTGCTTTACGACGTCGAGCAGTACCCGGTGATCACGGTGCCGGAAGGCTCGTACGGCGAGATCGTCGCGCTCGATGGTCAACCAATGCCAGAAGGCATGTACATCGCACCGCAATTTCCGGACGATCAAGTCGCCGACCTGCTCAAGGCGGAGTCGTTTCTGTCCTCCGAAATCGGCTATCGGGGCCCGCAAGAGACCGTGCTCAAGCCCGGACAATACCGTCTCAATCGCTATTTGTTTTATGTTCAAGTGCGCGACAGGAAGGCCACCATCATTCCTGCCGGGCATGTCGGCGTGGTGAAAAGCAATGTGGCAGCGCCAGGTGCGCGCTGTTTCGAACAAGAGGTGAAGGCGTCCGATGGGGCGATCCCAGGGGCCTTGTCGGTTCCCTTGGTGCCACGCGGCTGCATCGGCATTTGGCGCGATCCGCTGCTGCCTGGCGCCTACTACCTCAATCGCAAGGCCTACGACGTGACGTTGGTCGACACCCGGGTCAAGACCTGGCTCTACAAGGGCGGGTATACCAAGCGGCTCATCAACCTGCAGGTCGATCAGCAAGGCAACATCAGACAAAAGGAAGTCTCCGAGCCGCAGAACGTGCCGGCGAATGCCGCGGACCGTTCGGTGTTCGTGAAAATCGAGGGTTGGGACATCCCGCAGGAGTTGCGGGTCCTGGTGCAGATCAATCCGAAGAATGCTCCGATCGTGGTGGGCGCCGTTGGTGGCCTCAACGAGATCGAGAATCGGATCTTGACGCCGGTCATCAAATCGATCGTGCGTAACGTGGCGGGCTCCGAGATCGAGCTGCCCGATCCCGACGATTCGACCCGAATGGTGCGGCGGCGCACGCGCGTGTTGGACCTGATCGAGCATCGCGCGGCGCTGGAACAAACCATCGAGCGGGCCGTCAAGCGCGAGGGCCGCAAAGCGGGCGTGGACATTCAGGAGATCAGGCTGGGTGAGCCTTCGATTCCCCCGGAGCTGCTGGTGTCGCGTCTGCGCGAGCAATTGGCGCAGCAGCTGGCCAAGGCCTATGCGCGTGAAACCATGGCGCAAAACAAGCGGATCGAGACCGAGCAGGCGCGCGCTACGGCCGACGAGCAGCCGCGCCTGGTGCAAGCTCAGATCGCGGTTCAAGTGGCTGGTCAACGCGAGCAAGAGCGTGCCACCCTGGGCCGAGGTGAGCGCAAGTATCTGGAGGAGTTGGCCCGCGGCCAGCGTGCGCAGGCCGATGTGCTGGGGCAGGACCGGGTCGCCATGTTGCAGGCGCTCGAAAAGGTGCTGAGTTCGTTGGAACGAAAGCCTAAATTGGTGAGCTTGGTCAGCCGGTTGGTCCCGCATACCGTGGTCGGCTCGGGCAACACCGATGGGCTTGCCGGCGCCGCGGCGATCCTAAGCAGCGTTCTGGGCAATCAGGCTAGCCGCCAAACGCCGGCTGCTGCGGGAGAACTGCGGTAGCACAAGATCAGGCGCGATCGATGCGCGGCACGATGCTTCGCGCACGACACCTATCCCATCTGCGGCGTGCGCCAAGCCTGGTGGCGGGAGCGCCGCACGGCCGAACCGGCCATGGTTGACGACCAATGGTGACAGGGAGGCAGCCGGTCAGACCTGTCAGGACTGTGCCCGGTGGTTCTTCGTCCAGCGATCGATCTCGCCGATAGCAACGGAGCCGTCGGCAAGCCCACCGTCCCCGGCGGGAGGGTCGACGGTGGCCTGATCTCCACAGCCGGCGCGTGATGTTGGCCGATCGTGCCGGCTCGCCTCGATGCTGACCGATACGCGCCATATGCAGAACCGGACAATACGATCAGGCCTTATTTGAGCGACCCGATCGACCGTGGCGGTGGTGGCACGGGGGCCATTGCAGATGCCGGATTCAGGTGGTGTCTCCAGGAATGTCGCGGTTGTGGTGGTGCACGGCGTAGGCGACACGCGTCCCGGCGACACGGTCAACTATATCGTCGATTCGCTGGGCGGGACGACTGAGCCCGTCGCGCATAACCGCCAAGATCCAGTGCCGGAGCCTGAGCCGGGGGCGCCGTCGACGGTGCATATCGTGGCCGCCGCCGCGCACAATGAAGTCCATTACCTGCCGGAGCCGGCGACGGATCTGGTGGAGGCAGAACGCACCGAGGCCGCAGCCAAGGCCGTCAAGCTTGGCAGAACGCCCTCCGCTGCCATGCGATTCCCGGTGTTCGCGCGGCGGGTGACGCCGGCGGGTGGTGGCAGGGCTACGGTGATCGAGCTTTATTGGGCCGACCTCACCAAGAAGGATGGCGGATGGTTCAACGCCGCCGTTGGCTTTGCGCGCTTCATTTTTGAGATCCCGCATGTCATCGATGGATTTCTGCGGCATCCGAAGGATTGGCTCAGCCAAGTGTTTCGTTGGTTGGTGTTGGTCGCCAGCTGCTGCGTGCGGGGGCCGTTGGCGGGATACTGCACGGTCATGCTCGGCGGCGGGTTGATCTATTGGTCATTCAGCCAGATCCCCAAGCGTGAGGACGTCGGCATGCTCGCCGATCAGATCGCGAAGGTGATCGGCGACGTCGCCCAACAGATGCCGCCTTGGCTGAATATATCGACGATCCTGCGGCCGATGGCCGGGATGGCGGAAACGCCGTACCGGGATGTACTGTTGATCTGCACCGTCGGCATCGCCGCTTTTGCCGTGACCTCGGCTTGTGTGAGCTTGCTGGCCAGATCCGAGCGGCCGGCCGTGACGTCGTCCGCCCTATGCCTGCTGATCCTGGCGCTGTTCTATCTGATCGACATTTTGGTTCTGCGGCCGGGTCGATACGCCAACTATGCGGGAATTTTGTATTTCGATTATTTGTCGGTGGCGATGTTCGTGCTGGGCTGGGCTGGGTTCCATGCCTTTGTCACACGACGCAAACACGATGTTGGATTTGCCGACCTGGGCTTTTTCGTTGGCGCGTGGGCCTGGTTTTTTGTGTTCGATTTGAGCCCATTGGGGGATGGTGTTCGCACCGGCTTGGGGTTTGACGTTGAGCAGCTGATCAAGCCGTCGGATATCCACTCATCAACCGTGCACTTTAAGGCCTTCGATCTCTACTACTGGCTGTTGAGTTGGCTGTGGGCGAGTTGGGCGGTTTTAATGTTGTCGGCGTTCGTGCTGGCTGTCGCCCTTTACGTGCTGAACTTCTGGCGCTGGAGCAGGGGTTATCGCGGCATCTTCGCGGCGCTGGCGCTTGCCACGGTTCAAGCCTGCGTTTGGCTGACGGTGTTGCCGGCGCTCGGCGTGCTGCACATCGACGACGTGTTATGCAGCGGCAATCGCTATTCCGACAAGATTGAGCCGGTGGGCTGCCAATCCAAATTAAGACAAAACAACGACCTGGTGCGGTTGTTGAGCTCTCTGCAGGAAGTTGACGCACCGCGCGGCGTGCTGCCAGCGCAGACCCGCGCCAAGCTCGACCGAACCATTGCCGAGCGCACGGCGCAAAAGATGCACCCGCCGATGTTGCGGGCGATCACCGAGTTGTCGCTCTCCGTTGTTTGGCACAGCGCCATTTTACTCGGCGCGGTTGTGTTGGGCCTGGCGGTGGTGTTCTGGCATTTCTTGCGGACACGGATATTGCCGTTGTCATCCACGCTGCGGCCGCCGCGGCTCGTGATCAGCATGTGGGGGTTGTGGTGGCTTGGCGTGTTGGGCTTCATCAACGTTGTTTTGTGCTTCAGCTGGATCGATCACGGCGGAGAAACCGCACGCCTTGTCCTTGCGAGAATCGGCTTGGAGCAGGCCGCGAGTATGGGCGGGATTGCGGTGCCTGCGGAGGTTGTGCAGATGGTGGTGCTGTTCGCCAGCGCCTTGCTGATCGTCTCGCAAGCGTCGGTGTTCAAGACCGCGTTCTCCGGCATCCTCGACGTGATGCAGGATTTGATCGACCATCACTACCGGGTCGGGACCAGCTTGGTCGGTCGCATGACCAGGCGGCCCGGTGACCAGCCGATCCGGCGCGATCGGATCACCGCCCGTCTCGACGTTGTGATGCGGGAGTTGGTGGCGAAGCAAGACTATGACGACGTGATTTTTCTCGCGCATAGCCAAGGCACGGTGATCGTGTTCGACTACCTGCGCGGCGATCGCGCGCGAGCCGCGCTGGGGGATCGGCGGCCGCACGTCGTCACCGCGGGCTCGCCGCTGAGCAATATCTATGAGTATTACTTCAACGAATACCGGGACCTGCCGGCGCAGATCGCGGCGATGTCCCCGTGCCCGGCAACGTGGACCAACTTTTATCGGTTGGACGACCCGATTTCCGGTCCGCTGTCGACGTGCGTCAAGATTGAGGCCAAGCCCGTTGACGGTCCGGTCTGTCCGGTCAACAACGTCCGCTTGCAGACCGGTGCAGGACACTTTGCCTATTGGCCCGACGGCGAGGTTCGCGAGCGCATCGCCGGGCTGCTGAACCGGGCCTATGACCGAGCCACGGTTTAGTTCTTTCCCGCCGCAGCTGGAATTATCCCGCTCCCCGATCCGGCCGCGCACACCATCGTGCCAAGGGGTGGCCGCAGCTGGGAGCGGGCCGGCAAGCAGCGTCCGCCTCAGGTGAGATCGATCCGGACTGCGATCGATTTCAATGGGTTCGGTCGAAGCCGCCCAGCGCGTCTGCGATCTGTGATTGATAGCAGGGTGCGGATTGGTGCGGGATCGGCGCCTGCATCCTTCCACCGTCGATCGTCCACGCGAGTGTTCTGTGACACGAGCTGCCCGTCGACCGGTTGCGGATGCCGGTGGGTGGAATCAGATATCATGTTTGACCGCGGCAGGGTGATGTTGCTGAGGCCGCCTGCCGATGTTTGCTGCGCGTCTTGCCTTCGCCGCCTTTTTAGAGGTGTTAATGGGATCGGCTGGCGAGGGCCGCGACCAACGTAAGCGGTCTCGCTGAAAGGCATGCTCGATGGCTTCGATTGCAGTTCGAATAGCGCTGGCCGTTGCCCTCCTGTTCGGGAGCGCCGCCATCGTCGGCCAAGCGCTCGGCGCCGACGTGATCGGCGTCGTGTCCCGCTTATTGGTCTGGTTCTGGCTGCAGATCGTGGAACTGTTCGCACGCGTTGCCGGCGTGTTCTCCAAGTCGCTGGCCGGTTGGATTCGGTTGGTGGCACAACGGGCGGCGATGCGGCGATTGATGCAGCCGATTTGGCGCTCCTTGATCATCGTCTCATCCTTGTTTCTGATTGGCCGCAACCGCCACGACCGGGCCGAGCGGTGGATCGGCAAGCGGCAGGCCCAGTTTGCCGCGTACGCCAAGGCCATCGTCAACTTCAAGCCGAATTGGCCACGTGGTCTCAGAGCAGCGCTTGCGGTGATGGTGATCGGCTTGTTTGTCACCCTATTCATCTGGATCTCGCAGAACATCGGCAAATGGTGGGGCTTAGGTGCCTCTGTCGTGTTGTGGATGATGGTGGAGAGAGTTCAGGTGATCGGGCTTGATGCATTGCTTTCTCTGATCACGGAGAAATGGGCGCCGGTGCGCTCTTTCATTGGGCGCCACCCCGTCGTCAGATGGCTGTGGTTGGGACCGGTGTTCGATTGGCTGGCGCAGTCGTTGGAGTCGTATAAGGAGCAACATGGCGAAATCTATCAAGGCAAGAGCATCTTTGAGGTTTGGCGGCGGCGCAGCCACGCCAGGCTGAAGCCGCGCAAGCACGTGCGCGCGCCTGCAGGCGAGGCAACCGGCACCGCGGGCCAGCAGCAGTCCCGACAAAATGGTGACGCCGGTCCGACCAAGACGAAAGATGGCGTGCCGGGCTAACGGACGGGTGTCGGAGCGCTCTGGGCAACCGACGCTTCGGCGTGGCTTGCGTTGCGCGATCTGCGTGGCTGGCCTACCCTCGGCGCCCAGTCTTTGATCTCGATGAGGGCTTAGCGTTATGCACGATTATGCCATGCCGCAAACCGTCAAGGACCGCGTGTTGGCGCGGATGGGTCGACCTTACTGCTTGGAGCGGCTGGAGGCCGAACGCAGCGCCTTGATGGTCGTCGATATGCAGAATTATTTCTGTGCCAAGGGCTATCCAAACGAGGTTCCTCAAGCGCGCGCCATCGTTCCCAATATCAATCGCTTGGCCGCGGCGATGCGGGCGGCGGGCGGTACGGTGGCCTGGGTGCAAACCACCGTTGAGGGTGTCTTGCAGCATTGGGCTCACTTTCAGACCAAGATGCTGACGCCGGAGCGTCAGGCCAGACGCCTCGCCGGCCTTGATGACCGGTCCGAAGGCTACGCGTTGTTCCCGGAATTGCAGGCGCTCGCCAGTGACATTTACATCAAGAAGATCAAATATAGTGCTTTCATCGACGGTTCTTCGGATGCCGAGGCACAGCTGCGCGCGCGTGGGATCGACACGGTGTTGATCGCGGGTACCCTGACCAACGTGTGCTGTGAATCGACGGCGCGGGATGCCATGCTGCGCGATTACCGGGTCGCCATGTTGTCGGACGCCAACGCCACGCTGAGCACACAGGAACATGCGGCGACGCTCAACACCTTTGCCATGTTCTTTGGCGATGTGCTGACGGTCGACCAGGCCATCGCCAAGTTGGTGCCGGTGGCCGCCGTGCGCTCGGCCTGACCGTTTCCGGCGTGGCGAGCCATCGTCATTGGCTGGTGGTGACCGTCAGGTTGCGGAAATGCATGATGGTGTCGAGTAGCGCCTGCAGGCTTTGCTCCACGTCCGTGCCTGTCGTGTCGACGATCGCGTGCGCGCGCCGGTAAAGTGGCTCACGGCTCGACAAGATGGTTTTGAGATCGTTCATCGCCGAGCGATGGTGCGCCATCGGTCTCAGGTCGCCCTGACCGCGCACGCGCGCCATGTGTGCCTCCGGCGGAGCCTTGATCCAAATCGTGAAAAAGGACGACAGCAGAAACTCCAGCGTCACCGGCTCGGCCACGACGCCGCCCCCTGTGGCGAGGATCATCGGGCCGTTTTGCTGTGCTACCCGGCGCAGCGCGTCTTGCTCAAATCGTCGGTAGCCGTCCTGACCGTACAACGTGAAAATGTCGGTCATGGAGAAGCCTTGCTCGTGCTCGATCTCTGCGTTGAGCTCGCTGAAGGTCCAGCCCAGCCGTTGCGCCGCGTGGCGTCCTAGCGTCGTCTTGCCAGCACCGCGCAGGCCGATCAGTGCGATCCGATCTGTCATCGCCTGCGGGCTGTGTCGGATCCCCAGGTTGGATTGCGGCCCGGACAGCAACGCCTTGACTTGCTGCAACTGTTCGGGTGTGGCGGTGCGCAGCAAATCGCGAATGAGCGTATCGATCGGCTCAAGCAAATCCTCGTGGATCAGATTATCGAGGGGGACGCCCGTCGCCTTGGCGATACGCCGCAGCAAGATGATCGATGCGTTGCCGGTGCCGCTTTCGATCTGGGCGATATAGCGCTCCGACAATCCGGAGGCTTGGGCCAACACCTTGCGCGACATCCCGCGCACCGCCCGCAGGCGACGCAAGCGATGGCCAAGCGCGGCCAGATAGGCCGCATCCTGATCGCCGTCGGCGTCCGGCGTTGCGCTCGCCGCAAGCGTGGCCGTTGCCAACCCAGGCGCCTTATCGGTCGGCATCGGGTCGTTCCGTGCGGGCTTGTCTGGGCGGCTCGATCTGCGCATTCGCTTCGGTCCAATCTGCAGAATAATGCATTAGCACATTGACAACGGCGGCTCCACAGGCTTTGAATTGAATTATATTTCAACTTTTGGCGTCAGATGTTGGGCCGATCACGTGCTGGGCCGAAGGGTGTGTGCCTCGGCGATAGCGAGGTCAGACCCCCTGCAGCATCGATTTTGAGATGGACGGTCGATCGATCGAGGCCGATCATGCGTGCGGATCGATGACCGGCGCCACCGGGGATCAGCAACGAGCGCGATGAGGATCGCATGAGCCAAGCGATGCGCAAAGGCTGGATCGAGTTGGAAACGCAGCGGCTCGAATATCGCTTGATGGGCCCGGACCCGCAGTCGGCGCCGACCTTGGTGATGCTGCATGAGGGCTTGGGTTCGGCCGATCTGTGGGGCGATCTGCCGGCCGAACTGGCCAAGGCCACCGGCTGCGGCGTGCTCACCTATTCCCGTGCTGGCTACGGTGCGTCATCGCCGGTGACGGTGCCGCGTCCCTACGCATTCATGCACGATGAGGCGCTGACGGTGCTGCCGCGCGTCTTGGATCGCTTCGATTTCCGGCGAGGTCTGCTGATTGGCGCTTCCGATGGGGCCTCGATCGCGACCATCTATGCGGGTCGCATCGAGGATCATCGGGTGCAGGGTTTGACGCTGATCGCCCCCCATTTCATCATCGAGGATCAAACCGCAGCAGGTGCTCGAGCGGCCAAGCTGGCCTACGAGCAGGGCGATCTCAAGGGCAAGCTGGCGCGCTGGCACAACGACGTCGATGGGGCCTTCTACGGCTGGAATCAGACGGTGGCCGATCCGGAATTTCAGCGCAGCTGGGACATCACCGATGCGCTCGCTTACATCCGGGTGCCGATCCAAATCCTGCAGGGTGAAAACGACGAGTACGGCACCCACCGCCAAATCGAGATCGCCGAGGCGGAATGCTACTGCCCGGTGGAAGCAACCATATTCCCCGGAGCGGGTCATTCGATCCACCGCGAGGCGCTCGAACAGACCACGCAAGCGATCGTGCCCTTCGTCCATCGTGTTTTGCGTTGACGCCGGTGCGGTTTGATGCATTATAGTGCATAATAATGGCGAGTGGAAGGTGTTTCATGCATTATACTGCTAAGCGTCCGCCGACCGACGGCGCGTCGAATGACGTTTGGATCGACTTTGAGACCTCTCCTGACCGATATTGCCACTGGCGGATCGAGGTGGATGGCGACATCGCGCACCTCATTCTCGATGTGGACGAGAACCAGGGGCTGTTCGACGGCCATCCGCTCAAGCTGAACTCTTACGACCTCGGCGTCGACATCGAACTCGCCGACGCGGTGCAGCGCTTGCGCTTCGAGCATCCGGGCGTGAAGGTCGTGATCTTGAAGTCCGGCAAGGACCGGGTGTTCTGTGCCGGTGCCAATATCCGCATGCTGGCCGCCGCGACCCATGCGCACAAGGTCAACTTCTGCAAGTTCACCAACGAGACCCGGAACTTCATCGAGGACGCGAGCCAATGCTCAGGCCAAAAGTACCTGACGGCGATCCGCGGCACGGCGGCGGGCGGCGGCTACGAGTTGGCCCTGGCGACCGATTACATCGTGCTGGCCGACGATGGCAACGCCACGGTCTCGCTTCCCGAAGTGCCCCTGCTGGCGGTACTCCCCGGCACCGGTGGCCTGACGCGCGTCACCGATAAGCGCAAGGTGCGCCGCGATTTGGCCGATGCCTTCTGCACCGTGGAGGAGGGGGTGCGCGGCGCGCGGGCGGTGCAGTGGCGGCTGGTCGATGAAGTGGTGCCGACCTCGAAGTTCGATGCGGCCGTGACGGCGGCGGCGCGCACGTTGGCCGACAGCTCGGATCGTCCGAGCGACCAACACGGCATCAAGCTCAACCCGTTGTCGCGCGCGATTAGCGCCGACAGCCTCGCGTATTCCTGCGTCAAGGTCGAGATCGATGCCGCGGCGCGTCGCGCCACCTTAATGATCACGGGCCCGGAGCAGGCGCCGCCGTCGACGGCTGAAGAGCTGCTGGCGGCCGGCGATACGTTCTGGTCGCTGCGCGTCGCCCGAGAGTTGGACGATGCGATTTTGCACTTGCGGCTCAATGCGCCGGAGATCGGCACGCTGGTGTTCAAGACAGAAGGGCAGGCCGCGGACGTGCTCGGCTACGATGCATTCTTGCTGGCCCATCAGGACAATTGGCTGGCGCGCGAGATTTTGCTCAATTGGAAGCGCGTTCTAAAGCGCATCGATGTCACCTCCCGTTCGCTGGTCGCGTTGATCGAGCCGGGCTCCTGCTATGCCGGGACGCTGGCGGAACTCGCCTTCGCCGCCGATCGCAGCTTCATGCTGGAGGGCACGCTGGGCGGCGATAATCGGCCACCGGCGGGTCTGCACCTGGGCGCGGTCAACTTCGGCAGCTATCCGATGTCAAACGATTTGAGCCGGCTGGCGACCCGTTTTCTGGGCGAGCCGGACAGCTTGGCGGCTGCTGAAGCCAAGGTCGGCAGCCCGTTGGATGCTGCGGCGTGCGAGCAGCTCGGTCTGGTTACCGCGATGTTCGATGAGATCGATTGGTCCGATGAAATCCGCATCTTCCTGGAGGAGCGCGCCAGCTTCTCCGCCGATGCGCTGATCGGGCTCGAAGCCAATTTGAGGTTTGCCGGCCCGGAAACCATGGAGACCAAGATCTTCGGCCGACTGTCGGCGTGGCAAAATTGGATCTTTCAGCGCCCCAACGCGATCGGCGAGGCGGGCGCGTTGCAGCTTTATGGCACGGGCAAGAAACCGAATTTCGACCCTCGACGGGTCTAATGGAGGCAAGCGATGACCGACCTGATCAATGTTGACTATTCGACCAAAATCCCCAACAACGTCGGCCTCGTCGACGACCAGCGCGTGCTGAAGGCGTTGGAGAGCTGGCATCCCGGCTATATCGATTGGTGGATGGACCAGGGCCCCGAGGGGTTCCAGACGGCCGACGTCTATCTGCGCACCGCGGTGTCAATCGATCCCAAGGGCTGGGCTAAGTTCGACTACGTGAAGATGCCGGACTATCGCTGGGGGGTGTTGCTCGCCAACCAGGAGGAGGACCGCAAAGTCGGTTTCGGCGCGTCGTTGGGCGAAGCGGCCTGGCAGGAGGTGCCCGGCGAGCACCGTGCGAACCTGCGTCGGTTGATCGTCATTCAGGGCGATACCGAGCCGGCCAGCGTCGAGCAGCAACGCCATCTCGGAAAGACCGCGCCGTCGTTGTATGATATGCGCAACCTGTTCCAGGTGAACGTGGAGGAAGCCCGTCATCTGTGGGCGATGGTGTATTTGCTGCACAAATATTTTGGCAGGGACGGGCGCGAGGAGGCGCAGGCGCTGCTCGAGCGGCGCTCCGGCGATCCGGACAAGCCGCGGATGTTGGGTGCTTTCAACGAAGCGACGCCGGATTGGCTGTCGTTTTTCATGTTCACCTACTTTACCGACCGCGACGGCAAGATGCAGCTGGAAAGCCTGGCGCAATCGGGCTTCGACCCGTTGTCGCGGACCTGCCGGTTCATGTTGACCGAAGAGGCCCATCACATGTTCGTCGGCGAGACCGGGGTCGGTCGGGTGATCGAGCGCACCTGCCAGGCCATGAATGAGGCCGGCATTAAGGATGCCGAGGACGTCGAGCGTGTCAGAAAGCTCGGCGTCATCGATCTGCCGACGGTGCAGAAAAAGGCCAACCTGCATTATTCCCTGTCGCTCGATCTGTTCGGCTCTGAGGTGTCCACCAACGCGGCCAACTTCTACAACGCCGGGCTGAAGGGCCGGTTCCAGGAGGGTAAGATCGACGACGACCATCTGTTGACGCGCTCAACCTATCCAGTGCTCAAGCTGATCGATGGCGTGCCGACGCTGGTCGATGAGCCGGCGCTGTCAGCGATCAACATGCGGCTGCGCGATGACTACAGCAAGGACTGCCAGGGTGGCGTGAACCGTTGGAACAAGCTGATCGAGAAGGCCGGCATCAGCTATCAAATCAAGCTGCCTTCAGTGGCGTTCCACCGACAGATCGGTCAGTTCCAGAACGTCGAGGCCATGCCCGACGGCAGCGTGATCTCGCAGGAGGATTGGAATGCGCGCAAGGATGAGTGGTTGCCGTCCACTGACGATGGCGCCTTTCTTGAGAGTCTGATGAAGCCTTGTTGGGAGCGGGGTAGATATGCTGCGTGGATCGCGCCGCCGAAAGTCGGCATCGACAACAGGCCGGGCGATTTTGAGTACGTTAAGCTGCATCAGGCTTGAGGCATGTTGACGATGACGTCGACTGAGGTGATTGCCGATCTCAAAAAACAGCACCTGATCGACCCAGAGATCTGTATCCGCTGCAACACGTGCGAGGCCACCTGTCCGGTCGGAGCGGTGACGCACGACGACAACAACTACGTCGTCGACGCGAAGAAATGCAACTATTGCATGGACTGCATCGCGCCCTGTCCGACCGGCTCGATCGACAATTGGCGTCTGGTGCGCATTCCCTACTCGTTGAAAGATCAGCTCGCGTGGACCGAGCTTCCGCAACAGGAGGACTTTGGCGCTGAGACCCAAGCGGCGGTCGAAGCGCTGGAAAGTGAGGTCGGTGAGCTGTTGGCCAAGGCGCACGAAGGGGCCGGCGGTAAGCCGGTCGCACCGGCCTCGGCGTCCAAGCCAGCGATCAATCTGTTCACCCGCGCCAATCCGGCGATCGCCACCGTACAGGGCAACTTGCGGATCACCTCGCCGACGGTGGAAAGCGACATCCGGCACATCGTGCTGGGCTTCGGCAACACCGTGTTTCCGGTGTTGGAAGGTCAGTCGATCGGCATCGTCGTGCCGGGCACCCGGCCCGACGGTCGCCCGCACGACATGCGGCTTTACTCCGTGGCCTCCGAGCGTGACGGCGAAAAGCGCAACGCCAACAATGTGTCGCTGACCATCAAGCGCGTGCCCGGCGGCATTGCCTCCAACTACATCTGTGATTTGAAGGTCGGCGACAAGGTTGAGGTGACGGGACCGTTCGGCTCGACCTTTTTGATGCCCAACGATGCTGAGTGCAACATCATCATGATCTGCACCGGCACCGGCTCGGCACCGTTTCGCGCGTTCACCGAGCGGCGGCGCCGCACCGGTCATTCCGGACAAGGTCAGCTCGTGATGTTTTTTGGCTCACGCACACCTGAGGAGCTGCCTTATTTCGGGCCGCTGTTGAAAGTGCCCTCGCGCCTGTTGGAAAAACATCTCGTCTATTCCCGCATCCCCGGTGCGCCCAAGGAGTACGTGCAGGACCGCATGCGCGTCGAGGCAGAGCGCGTCGTGGAGCTGCTAGGCTCGGATAAGACGCACATCTTCATCTGTGGCCTCAAGGGCATGGAATCCGGCGTTGACGAAGCTTTAAGCGACATCTCGCGTCGGGCCGGGCTTGATTGGCGAGATGAAAAAGCGAAAATGCGCAGCCAGGGCCGCTATCACGTCGAAACCTATTGACGAAGCACGGCCCGACAATAAGCAGCCGACATGTCGTGCGGGAGGAAGCGTCATGACCGACGGGCACAGCGACTGGCCCGAGCCATCCGGCCACTACAACGCAGCCGACGATTTCGTGGACCGCAACGTACGTAACGGGCGGGGTCAACATCCAGCCTTCATCGATCCGCAGCGGTCATTAACCTATGGGCAGCTGCAACAGCGCTGCAATCGGTTTGCTAACGCTTTGCCGCGGCTCGGGATCGCGCGTGAACATCGGATTATGATGATCATGCTCGATACGGTGGATTTTCCCGTTGTGTTTTGGGGTGCGATCAAGGCCGGCGTGGTGGCGATCCCGGTCAACACGCTGCTGACGCTGGAGCAGTGGCGCTACATGATCGAGGATAGTCGAGTCGATGCGGTGGTGATTTCAGCGGAGCTGATGGAGCGCGCCGCGCCGATGCTGGATGGCATCGCCGCACAACGCCATCTGCACATCATCGTTTGCGGTGCGCCAGGCGATGGCGGGCAGGGCAACGGCAAATACATCGGCCTGGAGCCGCTGTTGGCCAGCAGCTCAGAGCAGGCGGAGGCGGCGGCGACCAGCGCTGATGAGACGGCTTTTTGGCTCTATTCATCCGGCTCCACCGGCAACCCGAAGGGCACACGCCACGTTCATTCCAGCCCGTATTGGAGCGCGCGCAGCTACGGCATCGGGGTGCTTGGCATTAGGCCGGACGACGTTGGGTTTTCCGTCGCCAAGTTGTTCTTTGCCTACGGGCTCGGAAACGGCATGAATTTTCCGATGGCGGTCGGTGCGACGACGGTGCTTTATCCGGAACGGCCGACGCCGGACAGTGTACTGGCGACGATGCGGGCCCACAATCCGACCCTGTTTTACTGCGTGCCGACCCTTTACGCCGCGATGCTGGCGCATCCCGAGCTCGGTCATGGGGCTGGCTCCAATCGGCTGCGCCTGTGCGTGTCGGCGGGCGAGGCGCTGCCGGAGGATGTCGGACAGCGTTGGCAGGAGAAGGTGGGCTACGAAATCTTGGACGGTATCGGCTCCACCGAGATGTTGCACATCTTTGTTTCGAACCGTCCAGGCCAGGTGCGCTATGGCTCCTCCGGCACGCCGATCCCGAACTATGAAGCGAAGCTGGTCGATGACGACGGCAGCCTGCTGGGCCCGGGGGATATCGGTGAGCTGCTGATCAAGGGGCCGACCGCTGCGGAGGGCTATTGGAATCAACGGTCGCGGTCGCGGCGAACATTTGCGGGCGAATGGACGCACACTGGCGATAAGTACCGAGTCGACGAAGACGGCTATTATTATTGCTGCGGCCGCACCGACGATATGTTCAAGGTCTCCGGTATCTGGGTGTCGCCGTTTGAGGTGGAGTCGGCGCTCGTTAGCCACGACGCCGTGATCGAGGCTGCCGTCATCGGCGTCGAGGACAGCGACGGCTTGTTGAAGCCGAAGGCCTTCGTGATCTTGAAACCCGGTCACGTCGCCAACGCGGCGTTGCTGGACGATCTCAAGGAGCACGTCAAGCAACAGGCCGGCACTTGGAAATACCCGCGCTGGATCGAGGTGCGCGAGGAGCTCCCTAAGACGGCCACCGGCAAGATCCAACGCTTCAAGCTGCGCGCGGAGCGCACGACCTAGAGCATCGTGCCTGAAATTGGCACCGAACAGCTGGTTCCGATTTAAGGCGCGATGATCTAGGCTGCCCAAGCCGATCGGATGCACCAGCGGCGATCGACACTCTGATACGCTTATGGTTCGCTCGCCTCGGTTTTGCATGGATGTTGGGCGGTTACGGCTCCAGCCGATAATTGAAGCTGACGCTGACGCGGGGCGCGTCGACCCGATTGGGCAGCACCTCGTGGCGAAGCCAGCTTTCCCATAGCAGCACCTCGCCGGCCTTCGGGGCGACCTCCACGAAGGTGCGGTTATCCAGGCGGGCCCTAGTCTTGCGTGGGGGGGCGGCCATCATCAGCGGTAGCCGTGGATCCTCGAAGCGGATCGCACCGGCACCGGGTGGGACCGCAACGTAATAGGTCCCGCTGATCACGGCGCCCGGGTGGATGTGTCCGGTATGCGCACCGCCATCCAGCAACACATTGATCCACATGCTGTCGCGCACGAGGCGGCGGCGGTCTAGGTCCAACTGAAGCTCCTTGGCGAACGCGGCGACATGACCGTCGAGCGCCAGCTCCAGATCGGCGAACGCCGGCGCCCGCCTGCACAGGTCATCCAACGACGCATAGGACGTGTAGCCGGCGTAGCCGTGCTGCTGCGACCAAGCTTGGCCCGCTTGGTCCTCGGCCGCGATCAGCTGGCAGGTGGCGGCGAGCTCGCGATTGAGGTCACCGGCGCGCCGCCCGGTCAACAGGTTGCGGTAGAGCCGGGTGACGAACAAGGTAGAGATGGTGCTCATGGCGTTGCCGATAACACGGCCGTCATGCACCGGGAAGCAGCGCCTCCGCGTCGGTCTGCGTCGGTTCGCGAAAACTGCGGCTGACGTCCGCGCAAGGTCTAAACGGATTGGCGCCGCACCTCAGGCGCGGTCCAAATCTTGGGCGAGGTGCTCCCGTCCTAAGGCGGACAGCGCTGTGGTCAGGATCCCGCCGGCGTTGAGCCCGGCGCGTTCATACATCAGGTCTGGCTTGTCGTGGTCGATAAAGCTGTCCGGCAAGGTCATCGTGCGCACTTTCAGACTGCGATCGAGCACACCGGCGGCAGCCAAGTGGTGCAACACGGCCGCGCCAAACCCGCCAGTCGCACCTTCCTCAACCGTGACCAGCACCTCGTGGTTTGCGGCCAACTGCTCCACCAGCGCGGTGTCCAACGGCTTGGCGAAGCGGGCATCGGCCACCGTCGTCGACAAGCCCATGGCGGCCAGTTGGTCGGCAGCGATCAAGCATTGCGCCAGTCGTGTACCCAGCGAGAGCAGCGCGATCGCCGAGCCCTGACGGACGATGCGGCCCTTGCCAATTTCCAACGGCAACGGGTGTTCGGGCAGCTCAACGCCGATGCCCTCGCCGCGGGGGTAGCGGAAGGCCGAGGGCCGATCGTCGATGGCCACCGCTGTGGCGACCATGCGGGTCAGCTCGGCCTCGTCGGCCGCCGCCATAATCACGAAATCGGGTAAGCAGCCCAGATAGGCCAAATCAAAAGAGCCGGCGTGGGTGGGGCCGTCGGCGCCTACGAGGCCCGCGCGATCAAGCGCAAACCGGACGGGCAGCCTCTGGATCGCGACATCATGAACGACCTGATCATAGGCCCGCTGCAAGAACGTCGAGTAGATCGCACAAAACGGCTTAAAGCCCTCAGTGGCAAGGCCGGCAGCAAAGGTCACGGCATGCTGCTCGGCAATGCCAACGTCAAACGTGCGATCCGGGAATTGCTTAGCGAAGGCATCAAGCCCGGTACCGGACGGCATCGCCGCGGTAACAGCGACCACCTTGTCGTCCCGCCGCGCCTGATGGATCAGGCTGTCAGCGAACACCCGCGTATAGCTGGGCGCGTTGGATTTCGCCTTGATTTGGTCGCCGGTGATCACGTTGAAGCGGTTCACGCCGTGATATTTGTCGGTGGAACTTTCCGCCGGCGGATAACCTTTTCCCTTTCTGGTCACCACGTGCACGAGGATCGGCCCCTTCTTGGCGTCGCGCACGTTCTTGAGCACCGGCAACAGCACGTTGAGATCATGTCCGTCGATCGGGCCGACGTAGTAGAAGCCAAGCTCCTCAAAAAGCGTGCCGCCGATCAAGTAGGTGCGGGTGTACTCCTCCGCTCGGGCCGCGGCCTGTTCCCAGTACTTCGGCAACCGCTTGGCGAGCTGCTTACCGATCTCCCGCAGGTGCAGATAGGTTCCGCTCGAGGTGATGCGCGCAAGATAACTGGACAACGCGCCAACCGGCCGGGCGATCGACATGTCGTTGTCATTGAGGATGACGATCAGGCGCTCATGGCGGGCACCTGCGTTGTTCATCGCCTCATAGGCCATGCCGGCGCTCATCGCGCCATCGCCAATCACCGAAACCACGTGGTTGTCGCCACCACGCAGATCGCGGGCCACGGCCATGCCGAGACCGGCCGAGATCGACGTGGAGGAGTGGGCCGCGCCAAACGGGTCATACTCGCTTTCCGCACGCTTGGTGAAGCCAGACAGGCCGCCGCCTTGGCGCAAGGTTCGAATGCGGTCGCGGCGGCCGGTAAGAACCTTATGGGGATAGGCTTGGTGGCCCACGTCCCAGATCAAACGATCACGCGGCGTATCGAAAACCCAATGCAATGCGACCGTGAGCTCGACGACGCCCAAACCCGCCCCCAGGTGACCGCCCGTCTCAGACACGGCGTCAATGGTCTCGGCGCGTAGCTCATCGGCCAGTTGGACCAGGTCTTTCTCATCGAGATTTCTAAGATCTTGGGGTGTCACAACCCGGTCGAGCAGCGGCGTTTCACATTTCGTTGTCACGTTGTTCCACCTTTAGCACCCGACCACGCACGAATGAGACGGGATCATCTAATATTGGTACGCCAGATAACATTACTTCGATCACGCAGCCTCGGCAAACCGGGCCTGCGACACTGGTTTCACACGGAGCTGGCGCCGCCGATGGAACCGATCGCGGTGGCCCGCAATCAGCGTGATAGAAGTATATTGACCAACGCGGTTCTGCCGCTTTGCGCTGAGGCAAGTGCCGATTTCAGACCGTCCCGCAACTGGTTAACCGTATCCAATTTGGCGCCATGGCAGCCGAAAGCGGCTCCGAGCTGTTGATAGTCCGGCCCATTTATGTGCACACCGAAATGAAGGTTATTTGTGGCGGCAACGCCGTCGGGATAGTGGTGAACGTGGCCTAGACGCATCGCCTCGTAACGACGATTATTGCAAATCACGATCACGATCGGCACGTCATAGGCCTGGGCTGCGCCCAGCGCTTGGGTGATCGGATTGTAAAGGAATGAACCGTCACCGACAAACAGCACGACGGGGCGGTCGCGTGCGGCAAGTTTGATGCCAAGCGCGCAGGCGATGCCCTGGCCGAGGGCGCCGCCCGTCACGCGGAAAAAGCTCTGCGGCTGGTCAAGTGGCAGATGCGGGCGCATTGCGGCCATATGGGTGATGGTTTCGTCGACGTAGATGGTGTCGGAGGGGAACACCTCGGCGGCCACGCTGGCTAGGGCCACAGCGCTGATCTCGCTGCGCGCACGCTCGACCTTGGCGATCTCGGCCAGTTCGCCGGCCATCGCGATGTGCGCCAGCTCGCAACCCTTGCGGCGCGTCTCGATCGTTGCCGTTTGGGCTTTGCCAGGCTTGGCGGCCTCGGTCAGCTTGCCCAAGCAAACCGCCAGATCCCCCTCCAGATAGTGGTCGGCAGCCAACACCTGGTAGGCCAAGTGTTGCTTGAACGGGTTGCTGCCAATCGCAACGACCGCGCCCTTGCCCAGGCGACGCGACGGCGGATACCACGGCGTGCGGGTGCCGACCAGCAAGATGAGGTCGGATTGATCTAATACATCATGGCGGTTCCAACCCTGCCAAAGCGGGTGGCTGGAAGGGAAATTGGCATAGGTGACGGTGCTGCGCGCACCCACCACGGGCAAGGCCAGCATCTCGGCAAATTCGACCAGCTGCGCATAAGCGCGCGGATCGCGACCGCTCATCTGCGTGAGAATGACCGGTGACGACGCGCTTGCCACAAGCTTGGCCACCGCCTCGACGTCGCTATCCAGTGGTGCCAATTTGGGTGCTGGAGGGTGCTTTTCCGCCGGGATATGACCGGGCCATTCGGCCAGCATCGCCTCCAGCCCGACGTCGAGGTAGACCGGGCCCATCTGGTCGCGTTGCGCGAGCTGACCGCCGCGAACGACGCTGTGATATAACGTCTCGGTTTGGCCAACGTGGCTGGCGTGCTTGACGATCGGGGCGACAAAGCGATCGGCCCCGCCGACGCTCAAACCACCATACCATTGCGGCTCGATCGGCAGATCAGGCTGCTCGCCAAAGCTGGTGGAGCCACCGGACATCACGAGCATCGGGATTTCGGCCTCCGCCGCGCTGCGAATCGCCATCGCGCCATGCAGCAGCCCGACGCCGGCGTGCACCAGGACGGCTTGCATGCGGCCGGTATAGGCCGTGTAACCGATCGCCATGTCGACGGCCAAGGTTTCGTGCCACAGATCGATGAACTGCGGGCCGGATCGCCCGTCAACGGTCTGGCGTGCCATCGCCTCCCACACCGGGCCCCACTCCGAGCCTGGTGACGACATGATATAGTCGACAGCCAACGCACGCAGGGCCTGCAAGATGGCTTCGCCCCCGTCACGATAATTCTTCATGCCACGCTCCGCTTGGCGACCGCAGTTGCATCACAAGGCTCAACGCATTGTTTGGGGATGCGGCTCTTCAATACACCTGCCAGCTCTTGGACGCGCGTTGCATCTGATTGGCTGCAAATTATGCCGCAAGCCCCACCATCGATCCTGTTGGGTGCGAAGTCAGTGGCACCGCACCATCGCCGTGTCAGCGTCCGCGGTGATGCTCGCGTGCGTGCCGGGTTGAGACGGACCGGATTTGCGGTTGCGTTCGATCGTCATCGAGGCGCCGTGTCATCGGCCAAGCGCGCGCGTCGTTTCATCGAACAACTCCTCAACCGTGACCTTTTGGTTGATCAGTCCCTGTTCCGTGGCGTAGGTGATCACCTGCTCGATGGTCGGGGCATTGGCCTCAAAGCCCATCGGCAACAGATCGACACCGCCGGCCGTCAGCGGGTTGGCGGCTTTGGAATCGCCCAGCATGCGGTAGACCTCGCAGATCACATCGGGTCGTTGCCGGCTCAGCGCCGCGCCAACCACCAAATAGTGATTCACCGGAACGATCCCTTTGCGTTTGAACCAATCAAGCGCGGCCGTGTGGGGGTCGGGAATCAGCGTTGTGACGTTGGGTTCGCCCTTGATCTCGTTGCCGACGATGGCTGCGTCAAATTCGCCGTCGACCAACATCTCGTCAATCGAGCGACCATCCGGCTCGAATTTGATGACAAACGCCGGATCCTGCTTCTCGGCCGGGTGCGGGGGATCATAGCTGGTCCAGCGGATCTTGCTGAGATCGACGCCATACTCGTGCTTGAGGATCGCGCGCACCCACAGTGCAGTCGTCTGCGAATAAGACCGTAGGCCGACCAATTTGCCTTCGATGTCCTTCGGGGCCAGCGCGCCGCGGGCGGTGTTGTAGGAGATGCAGTGGTGCTGAAAGCGCGACATGATCGGGATCGGCATCAGCACCAATGGTTTGCCCACCTCCCGCGCCTGCAGAAACGAGACGACGGCAAGCTCGGAGATGTGAAACCGACCTTCGCGGATCATCGGCTTGAAGCCCTGGTTCGCGATCTTCGGGCCGCACAGGTCGATCGTCACCAAGTCGGAGGGTACCTCATTGGCGTAAAGCGCCTTGGTGTTGAGGTATTCCGCGATGTTGGCCTGCAACGTGACCGGTCCGCTGTCGGCAAGGGGACTGGGCATGGTCGTTATCCTTCCAATGGATCTGGTGACCTTGCGACATAACCGCGGCTGGCGGTCACACTATTTGCGCGCCCGCATCAAGGCGCAGCCTCCTGTCACCGTTGGCCGGTATCCTCCGCCGCGGCCGCAGAATTGAGGCGGGGGCGGAGGTCTGTCCGGCGTCAGCTTACCGACCGGTAACCTCGCGCACTCTGTTCAAGGTGGCGTAGCTGCGCGGAGCCGAGCACATCAAGAAACGATAGCCCTCCGCGATGATGCGTTCCACGTTGGATTGCTCGACATGCGGATGGCCGACCACGACGCCGGCTTCCTTGCAGCGCGCCACGATCTCGGCCATCGACTCCAGCACCGCCTTATGCTCGTACTGACGCGGGAAACCGAGCTCTTGGCTCAAGTCGCCCTCACCAATCAAAATCGCGCCAATTCCGGGCACCTTGAGGATGTCCTGCAAGTTGGTAATGCCCTCGGTATCTTCGATCTGCAAAACCACCAAGATCTCGCCATGGGGATCGAGCGGCCAAACATCCGCCTTTTGATAATACTCTTGTTGCGACAATCCCCAGTACCGCGCCGCTTGGGCGGGTCCGTCGCCGCGGATCCCCGCCGGTTCATACAGCGGTTTGTCCTTGAGACGTGGATAGCGACAGGCGGCAACGGCGTTGTAGGCTTGGTCGGCGGTTGAAATGTGCGGCCACACCACACCGTAAACGCCGAGGTCAAGCGCCTGTTTGGCATGCCACTGGGTCTTCTCGACACCGTTAGGCGGAATGCGGACGAGCGGCGTCACCGCCGGGGCCAAGGAGCCGCCTTTGATCAGCTGACCCCGATTCAGCGAATATTGCAGGACATCGCGCAACGCACGTCCATCCCAAGCTTGGTGCTCCATCTCGAACACGACGCCGTCATAGTTCGACGTGGCCAGTTCGATGGCGACGCTGACCTCGGCCGGCTGAAAACAGGTGATCGAATGTGTGCCGCTTTCTAGGGCTTTGATGACGCCGTTGAGACGCGGGATGGTGGCCATTTCAGTCTCCAGTTCATTGCCCGCCGGTCCGCATATGTACAGGCAGGAGGCGGTAGGATCAGGCTTTGCCTATTTTCGCCAAGTGGTTGGCCAAGCGCGGATAGACCTTAAGAGCATTGCCGCGGAAGATCTTTTGTTTGTCGGCATCGCTGACGGAAAGCTTGTCAACGTACCGCTTGGTGTCGTCGTAGTTGTGGCCGGTGCGCGGATCAACACCGCGAACCGCACCCACCATCTCCGACGCAAATAAGATGTTGTCGGTCGGGATCACCTCGGCCAGCAGATTGATCCCAGGCTGATGATAGACGCAGGTATCGAAATAAACGTGCTTGAGCAGCCACTCTTCAAGCGGAGGCTTGTTCATGTCCTGCGCCAGACCCCGATAACGGCCCCAATGGAACGGGACCGCGCCGCCGCCATGCGGGATGATGAAGCGTAGCCCAGGAAAGTCCTTGAACAGCTGTTGACCACCGGTGATGAACTGCATGAAGGCCGTCGTATCGCCGTTGATGTAGTGGGCGCCGGTCGCGTGGAAGCAGGGGTTGCACGAAGAGGAGACATGCACCATCGCCGGCACGTCAAGCTCCACCATCTTCTCGTAAATCGGATACCAAAAACGATCGGTCAGCGGCGGATCCTGCCAGTAACCGCCAGACGGGTCGGGAGACAGGTTGCAGCCGATAAAGCCCATTTGGGTAACGCACCGTTCCAGCTCGGCCACGCAGTTCCTAGGGCTGACGCCGGGGTGCTGAGGCAATTGGCACACGCCAACGAAATTGTCCGGATAAAGACCAACCACACGGTTAACCAGATCGTTGCACAGCCGGGTCCACTGTTGGCCGACCGCCTCGGTGCCGACGTGATGGGCCATGCCGGAGGCGCGCGGGGAAAAGATCGTCATGTCGGTTCCGCGCTCTTTTTGCAGCTTGCGCTGGGCGTTGTCGACGGAGGCGCGGATCTCGTCGTCTGATATGCCCAAGTCCTCCGATTTCGGGATGCGATTGGCGTCAGCGAGACCAGCCAGCTGTTGATTGCGGAACAGTCCAAGTTGGGCCGGCTCGGTGGTATAGTGGCCATGGCAGTCGATGATCATGGGCGCGGTTCCTTGATGTGAGTTGTGAGCAGCGGGGCTACATAAACCTTGCGGGGACCGAGGCGGCTGGTTCGTCAAAGTTCAACTTTTCAATCTTGCCCGTCGTGATTGGGCCGTCAACCGGTGCCAGACGACAGTTGGCGGCCCCGCGTCCGGACTTTTGACCACCGCTGCGCAGCTGCGTTGCAACGCCGCGTTTTGGTGGTGAAACCCTGCTCATGCTATCGGTCCCATGACTATTCTAGATCATCGCGCCTTAAATCGGAACCGCAAAGCCGGTTCCGATCAAAGGCAGGTTGCTCTAGCTCATTGATAACGGACATAGTCAAAAGTGGGTTAGACGATGTTAGTGAACCAGCCGTCCAGCATGGCCGTGCCGCTGCTGCGCGTCAGTCCGACTGCTGCCAACGCCGACCAGGTTTGGCAAAGCAATTGGGGCGCCATCGTCTGCCAAGCCGATGGTGGCAGCGCCGCGGTGTGGAGCTTTGATGGCGACCAGAAGTCCGCGTTCGAGGCCGGTCGAAGGTTCCTGAAGGGACCGCGCGGCGTACGGCACAGCCGTCGCGGTGACCAGTTCCAGCGCGGCTATTGACCGGGCGACGATCGACGCCAAACCTGCAGTATGGCCAGGACCGACACCCATCGGTGGCAAGGCAAAAACTATGGCCGGATCGCGCCGACGTTTCTGGACAACAACGTTCCAGCCCGCCGGAACGCGACCTGGGGGTTCTGCGAGGAGCAGCCGAACGCGATGATCCCCGGTCAGCCAAAAGTTGGCGGCCAATGAGGGTCGGACGGCGACCCGGCCGGTCAAGGCCATCGCATCGCCAGCAGCGTTCAGCTTCGCACCAGCCGCTCGATCTCGGGCCGTGAGCCCGCTTGTTTGCCAGTGATCGGTGGTCGCGGCAGCTGGGATTCGCCGGGCTCGATCTCAAACGTGTAGGACAGCGTGTACCACGGACCTGCGATGTCGGCGGCCGGCGGCGGTCCGCTGTCGTGCCGCTTGAACGTGCCGATCAACCGCTCGGTGACGCCGAACTGGGAATCGGTTTCCAAGTTGGGATCATCGTCGGCATAGACCTGGCTGATGTGGGTTTTGTAGCCGGGTTTGGCGATCAGGAAATGCAGATGCGCCGGCCGCAAGTTGTGTCGCCGTTGGGCGCGCAAAAGATCGCCGGTCGGGCCGTCGAGCGGCACCGGATAGCCGCTTGGCTTGATCGAGCGAAAGGCAATTCGGCCGTCCGCGTCGGTGGTGAACTGGCCACGCAAGTTCATGTCGGACTGGGTCGGGTCTTGGTTCTCGTAGTAGCCGTCATGCGAGCAATGCCAGACATCGACCTTCGCGCCTTCGACCGCGTGGCCGGTCGCATCGATCACGGTCGCTTCAACGAAGATTGGCTCGCCTTCGGTCGGTGAGCGCACCAACGACTGGCCGTTTTCGGTTGGTGGTGAGTTGGCGCGCCAGAACGGGCCGAGCAGGTTGGCGGTGGTCTCGGTCTGACCGTGGTTTCCGTTATTCAGCAGACAAACGAGGCTTGAGACGCCGAGCGAACCCGCTAGCAGCACCGCCTCATTGTGACTTTCCGTGGTGGACGCACCGATCCGGTTGATGATCGCGCAGGCCTGCTGAAATTCCGCCTCAGTCAGTTGCACCTCGCGGATCAAGGCATGCAAATGCCGCACAAAGGCGGTCATGATCTCTCGAAATCGAGGATCATCGGCGCGCTGCAGCTCGCTGAGAACAGCGGTCGTCACATCTTGTTGGGTTTTGATGATCATGCTTCGTCTCGGATTGATGGTCGTGGGTTTGGGCGCCGACGTCAACCGTTCAGGGTCGGATGCCGATGAACTTGATCTGGCTCAGCTCGTCGATCGCATAGCGAATGCCCTCGCGGCCAACGCCGCTGGATTTGACGCCACCGAAAGGATAGATATCGACGCGGAAGCGGCTCGGCTCGTTGACCCATAGACAACCGACATCAAAATCGTCGGCGAACCGGAAGGCCGCGTTGAGATCGCGGGTGAACACCGCGCCCTGCAAACCGAACGGCGAGTCGTTGGCGAGCTTCAGCCCCTGCTCGATGCCGCTGAACCCGGTGACTAAAGCGATCGGCCCGAACACCTCCTCGCGCCACAGCCGCGCCGCATCGGACACCTCCAACAAAATCCCCGGCGAGACCGTTGCGCCGTCGCGCTGCGGCCTTAATGCGTAGCGCGCGCCGCGCTCGATCGCCTCTGCGCACATGGCCATCACCCGATCGGCGGCGGATGCGCTGACCATCGGGCCGACATCCGTTCCAGGATCATCCGCACGCCCGACCTTCAGCGCCTGCGCGGCTGCGACGAAGGTCGGAACGAAGCTGTCGAGCACAGCGCTATCGACCAATATGCGCTGGGCGGAAATGCATTGCTGGCCGCTGGCTTCGAAAGCCGCGCCGGCGATTTTCTTGGCCGCTTCCTCCAGGTTGGCGTCGGCCAATACAATATTGGCTGCGTTGGAGCCTAACTCCGCCACGAACTTCTTGGCGCCGGCGAGCCGCGCCAACGCATCCCCGCCGGCCGTGCCACCGGTGAACGAGACCGCGCGCACGTCCGGATGGCTGACCAGCGCTGCCGCCGACGATTTATCACCCGTCAGCACCGTGAACAGGCCCGGCGGCCAGCCCGCCTCCTGAAACAGCTCGGCGAGCTTCAAGGCCGTACGCAGACCGGCCGGATGCGGCTTGGTGATGATGGCGTTGCCCGCCGCGATCGCCGGCGCCACCTTCTGTACCAAAAGATTGACGGGGCCGTTGAACGGCACGATTCCGGCGACCACGCCGTAAGGCACGCGACGGGTGAAGCCAAAATGACCTTCGCCGGGTGGGGTTGCATCCAGTGCCAGGACCTCGCCTGACAATTGCGGCAGGCAGCCGGCCACCGCGTCGATGAACTCCGCCCCCCGCATCACCTCGCCGCGGCAGACGCGGATCGGCTTGCCCACATCCTGGCAGATGATCGGTGCGATGGCATCGACGGCACCGCGCAGCGCATTGGCGCCATTGCGCAGCCATTTGACGCGCTGGTGGATCGGGGCCTTGCGGTGGGTCTGAAACGCCGCCTTCGCCGTCTTCACAGCCAGATCAACACCGGCGCTGCCGGCCTCCTCGATCCGCGCGATGGTGTCACCGGTCTGTGGGTCCACGAGATCGAACAGTTCGGTTCCCGCCGGCGGCGCGGCGCCACCCAGAAATGAGGAGATCTTGGGAATATCGGACATCACAGGGCCTCAGGGTTGGGTGCGCGCGCATGGTAGAGCAACCTGCCTTTAGTCGGAATCGGAACGATCCCGATTAAAGGCGCGATGATCTAGCTCAGCTGATGTGCTGCCCGACAAATCTGCAACGGTGACGCGTCGCGGACAAGACCGCATTCACCTTGATCATGATCGCCTGAAGCGGGGTCGTCGTGCCGACCTGCTCCCGACCTGGCCCCGCAATGCGCGATGTCATGGGCGGCCGGGCGGGGGCGGCCGGGCGGGGGCGGCCGGGCGGGGGCGGCCGGGCGGGGGCGGCCGGGCGGGGGCGGCCGGGCGGGGGCGGGATGGTTCCAGCCAACTCAGACCCGTTGTGGTGTGCGCCGTTCCAAGCCGATACTGATGTGCACCGCGGCGGCCCCGGGGATCGGCGCCGGCTGCATCAGTCCTGGTCGGCGGACAACCATGCCGGTAAGCGGTCGAGCGCGATGATCTGCGCCGGCTCCAACCGGGGCCGCACCACCGACCACGCCCGGCCATTGACCATCACTTCAGGCACCAAGGGCCGGGTGTTATACGTTGACGCCATCACCGCGCCGTAGGCCCCCGCCGTCATGACGGCCATTAGGTCGCCAGCCGTGAAGGGTGGTAACGGGCGGTCCAGCGCCAGATAGTCGCCGGTCTCGCACACCGGGCCGACCACATCCTGACGGATTGCGGGCGCGGCGCGCAGGGGCTCGGCGACTGGCCAGATCTCGTGATGGGCCTCGTACAGCGTGGGCCGGATCAAGTCGTTCATGGCGCCATCGACGATCGCAAACCGGCGGCCCTCGCCCTGCTTGGCATGGATCACGCGGGTCACCAGCACACCCGCGTTGCCGACGATCACCCGACCGGGTTCCAAGATCAGCTTCAGCCCGAGATCGCCGAGCGCGGCCTTGGCGATATCGGCATAGGCGGCAGGCGATGGCGGCTGATCTTGGTCCGCGTGATAGGGCACGCCAAGGCCGCCGCCGAGATCCAAGTGGTCGAGCGTGTGACCGGCCGTCCGCAGCTCGATCACGAGATCGCGCATCAGCCGAAAGGCATCTTGAAACGGCTGCAACGACGCATCGGTGATCTGGCTGCCGATGTGCATGTGGATGCCGACCGGAACCACGCCGGGCAGCTCGCGGACACGGGCCATCAAGCGCACGGCGTCCAAATAGGGGATGCCGAATTTGTCCGCCGACTTGCCGGTGGAGATCTTGGCGTGCGTGCGCGCATCGACATCCGGATTGATGCGCAGCGCGACCCGAGCCATCCTGCCGGTCGCCTCGGCGACGGCCGACAAAGCCGCAAGCTCCGGCTCGCTCTCCACGTTGAAGCCTAGAATGTGCTGGCTGAGCGCATAGTCCATTTCTTCGCGGGTTTTGCCGACGCCGGCGAAGATGATGCGGTCGGCCGGCACACCGGCCGTTCGTGCGCGTTGCAGTTCGCCGCCTGAGACCACGTCCATGCCCGCACCAAGCCGGCCCAACGTCGTCAAGATCGCTTGGTTTGAGTTGGCCTTGACCGCGTAGCAGATCAGGTGGTCGGTGCCGGCAAAGGCCCGGTCAAGCACGCGATAATGATGCTCCAGGGTGGCGGCGGAATAGCAGTAGAACGGCGTGCCCACCCGCTCGGCAAGTTCCGCCAGGTTCACCTGCTCGGCGTGGAGGACGCCGGCGCGATAGGCAAAATGATGCATGGTCCCCGGCGATCCAAGCGCCAGCTCTCGATTTCAGTGGTTGACCGTGATGGGGTCGTTCGTGACGAGGACGCCCACAGACGCCAAGGGCGCGGTCAGATCCGCACCACTCTACCGCAGCAAGCCGTCGAGCACGAAGCCCTTATGTGGCTTTGGCGCCGCATTGGCCGGCTTGCCCTGTCCGGACTCCGCCGACGCGGTCGTCGACTGCTCGACGTCGGCATTGGGATACTCCAAAGGCCCACGGATGCCGCAGCCGGCGACGAGCCAGGCCGATAGCACAGCGCCCACGATAGCCATGACGGGCAGGGCTGTGTTGGCTGGACCTTGTGCACGGCTGTTCATCTCGCTCGGCCTTTTGTTCAACATCGCCGTCGGAGCCCCCAACAGCCCGATTCTGCCCGTCACATCGACCACCTACGGCTGAACCTGGCCCACTCGACGGGCGCCCCGGGGCCGCCACGGCCTGCGCCCGACCCAAGGGTCAACCCTTCTCCTAGCCGGTCCGCGACGGTTTATCCAGTTTCCTGATCCAGCTACGGGCCATTTTACGGACGTTCTGTGGCGCAGTTCCCCCATAGCTGGTACGACTGGCCACCGAGCTATCGACCCCCAATACCGCCAGCGCGGATTTGGTGATGCGCGGTTCGATCGACTGCAGGTCGGTGAGGGTCAAGGCGTCCAGATCGACGCCGCGGCTCTCGGCCAGCGCGACGATCCGGCCAGTGATATGGTGGGCGTCGCGGAACGGTAGCCTTAACTCCCGCACCAGCCAATCGGCCAGATCGGTCGCCGTCGCGTAGCCGCTGCCCGCCGCCGCGCGCATGTTATCCACTTGTGGTTGTAAATCCTCGATCATGCCCGCCATCGCGGCCACTGCCAGCGCCAGGTTGTCCAACGCGTCGAACGTGACCTCCTTGTCCTCCTGCATGTCTTTGGAATAGGCCAGCGGCAGCCCCTTCATGACCAGCACGAGGCTTTGGAACGCGCCGGCGATCCGCCCCACCTTGGCCCGCGCAAGCTCCGCAGCGTCCGGATTGCGCTTTTGCGGCATGATCGAGGAGCCAGTCGTGAAGCGGTCGGATAACTTGATGAAGCCGAATTGCGGCGTCACCCAGATCACGATTTCCTCGGCCAGCCGCGACAGATGCACGGCGGCGATGGTCGCGGCGGCCACCGTCTCCAGAGCAAAATCGCGGTCTGACACGCTGTCCAACGAATTGGCCGTCGGTCGCGCGAAACCCAGCGCCTCGGCGGTGGCCTGCCGATCGATCGGGAACGATGTGCCCGCCAGCGCCGCCGCGCCAAGCGGACATTCGTTGAGGCGCGCCCGCGCGTCGCGCAGCCGGCCGCGATCGCGCGCCAGCATCTCGACATAGGCCAGCAGATGATGACCGAGCGTCACCGGTTGGGCCGGTTGCAGGTGGGTGAAGCCGGGCATCACGCTGGCCGCGTGGTCGGCCGCCTTGCGTGCGAGCTGCAACTGCAGCTGGGCCAGGCTGTGATCGATATCGTCGATTTTATCGCGCACCCAGAGCCGAAGGTCGGTCGCGACCTGGTCGTTGCGGGAGCGGGCGGTGTGCAAGCGTCCGGCGGCTGCCCCGATCGTCTCCCGCAACCGGCTCTCGATGTTCATATGCACATCCTCAAGCGCGCGCGACCAGTCCAGTGTCCCGGCCCTGACCTCCGCCTGGACGGCATCAAGCCCGTTCAGGATTTTTCGCGCGTCGTCCTTGGTAATGATGCCGGTCGCCGCCAACATCCTGGCGTGTGCCTTGGAGCCGCGGATGTCCTGCTCGGCCAGCCGCTTGTCGAAGCCGACGGAGGCATTTATCTCCTCCATCAGCTCGGACGGTGACATGGCGAACCTGCCACCCCACATCTGGTTGGCGGTTCGATCGGTGGTGGCCTTGGACATCGGCACACGGTCTCCACAGATTGGACAAGGGTCGACGCTCGGGATCGACGTGGCGGTCCACGCTATTGCGTTTCACAGTTGGCTTGAACCATCCCGCGCCCCGCCCGGTTCCTCCACTCGCCACCCAGAACATCATGCCATTGGGTGGCGCGTGGAGGAACGGGGCGGGGGAGCTGGCCGGCACGGCGATTCCGCCTAAGGTGGAAATGGGCTAGTGTCATAACACCTTGAACGGTTGAAGCATGAGCAACACAACGAAAGCGATGATCGTTGCCGCGATCGCGGCAGTGCTTGGGTTTGGCGCGGTATACGTCATGCTCGGGCCGACTGACAATGCTACGGTCGCGCGCCCCTCGGCCGGGACCGGTGAGCCCGCGGCGGCTGGTGATCGCCTCAATGTCGGTGAGATGGCGGCGTTCGTCTTTAAAGAAGCGCCGGAGGTGCTCGGCGAGGTGCGTTTCAAGGATGGCACCGGCGCCGACAGAACTCTGGCGGACTGGCGCGGCCGCGTGGTGTTGCTAAACCTGTGGGCCACCTGGTGCGCGCCATGCCGGCGCGAGATGCCGGGCCTTGCGCGCCTGCAGACCGAGCTTGGCTCCGATCACTTCGAGGTGGTGGCGTTAGCGGTCGATCGCGCCGGCGCAGTGGCGGCCCAAAAGTTTCTGAACGAGACCGAAGCAACCGCGTTGCAGCTTTATGTGGATGACACGGCGCGCGCTGGCGCGGCCCTGAACGTGATCGGCCTGCCGACGACGCTGTTGATCGATCGGCAGGGCCGCGAGGTCGGACGGCTGACCGGTCCGGCGGAATGGGATAGCGAGGAAGCCAAACGCTTGCTGCGCTCCGTCCTCTAAGGGTTTGTCAGCACGAGGAGCGAGCCGAGAGGCGGCCAATGACGATCGCGATTGCAGCACCCCATGGCGTCGTTTTGGCGGGCGGACTGTCGCGCCGGATGGGCGGCGGCGACAAGGGGCTGATCGAGCTCGGCGGCAAGCCGATGCTGGCGCACGTGATCGGGCGCCTCGACCCGCAGGTGAGCCAGGTGGCGATCAATGCCAATGGTGATCCGAGCCGGTTTGCTCAATTCGGGTTGCCCGTCGTGCCGGATCCCGTTCAGGGCTTCGTCGGTCCGTTGGCGGGGGTGTTGGCGGGGCTCAAGTGGGCGCGTGACGCCGCGACGGGCGCCAGCTGGGTGGTCAGCGTGTCCGCCGATGCGCCGTTGGTTCCGAAGGACTTGGTGGTACGTTTGGCCGAGGCCGCCGGTCAGCATCGCGCAGCGATCGCCATGGCGCAGTCGCTTGACGGGCTGCATCCGGTGATCGGTCTGTGGCCGGTGGCGCTGGCCGACGACCTGGAGGCGGCGTTGAAGGCGGGCGTGCGAAAGGTGTTGGATTGGACCGATCGGCATCGCACGGTGCCGGTGACCTTCGACCCCATCGAGCTAGGTGGGGTCGAAATCGATCCCTTCTTCAATGCCAATACGCCGCAGGAGTTGGAGCAGCTGCGGCACATGTTGGCGGCCGCGGACGGATGGTCATGAGCAGCTTAAGCCCTCAGCGTCGGTTGCCGCCGATGATCGGCATCGCGGGCTGGAAAAATACCGGCAAGACAACAGTGGCAGTGCGTCTGATCGAAGCCTTCTGCGCGCGGGGGCTGTCGGTGGCGAGCGTTAAGCACGCCCACCACGATTTTCAGATCGACGCCGAGGAGACCGATAGTGCCAGACATCGTCGCGCCGGCTCGAAACAGGTCGCGATCGTCTCCGCCGCGCGCTGGGCGGTGGTGACGGAGTTGGGGGATGCACCGGAGCCGGCGCTGGAACATGTGGTTGCCAAGCTCGCGCCGTGTGATGTGGTGGTCGTCGAGGGCTATAAGGCCGCATCGATTCCGAAGATCGAGGTGCGCCGGCGCCAACCGGCTCAACGCCAACCGCCGCCGCTGGAAGCCGGCCATATCATTGCAATCGTGGCCGACCATGAGGTTCAAGATACCGCGCTTCCGGTGTTTGCGCATGACGATGTCGCCGCCTTGGCTGAATTCATCGAGCGCAGCATCGGACCAATTGGCATCACAGACGATGCGGGCTGAGCCGGCCCAGCTCGAGCGGCGATTGCGGCGGCGCTGGTGTGGCGCCGCCTGTACGGTGGCGCTGATCGGCCAAACCGGCAGCCTCAATACCGCACAAGCAGAAGAACCGCCGGTCCCACCTGGCCGGCACCCCGGCGGCGTCGCTGTCGCCGTCGTCGGCCCGCAAGGTATCGATTACACGATTGCAAGCATTGCCGCGCGGCTCGCCCGCGACGGTGAGGGCGAGTTGATCGGCTGGGATTTCATCGACCACGACCGACTGCCGTATCAACCGCTGGCTCCGGCCACGCCCGACAGCATGACGCGGCTGGCCAGTGTGATCCTGCGCGAGGCTGGCGCGAGCTGCCTCATTCCGATCCGAACGCCCCCTCAGTCCGACGCCGCAACAGTGCGTCCCCTGGTCCTGCTCGCCCAGACGCCGGCGCGGGTGGCGCTCTATCTGGATGCCGGAGCGCGCGCGCGGGATTGGCGCCAGTTCGCCGAGGCGGGTGCGCATTTCAACCGGCTGCTGCTGGTCGTACCCGTTGCCGCGGGCGCCAACCGATTTCCGGCCGCGTTGGGACTGGCCAACATGATGGTGGTGGCTGCCGCGGCTGAAGCTGGCGGCAGGGCAGGGACGTCGACGGGTCAGGTTGCAGTCGAGCTGACCGTTGGGGTCGACGCGCTGCCAGCTTCGAGGTCACTAGGTGCCATGGCTGGGGCCGTGCACAAGCTGGCAGCAGCCCGCGTCGCAGCTCTGGCAGCCCGCTTGCTAAAGCATCAGCCCGAGCTGACCGGTGCGGCGTTAAAGCGACGCATTCTCGGCCTCGGGCGAGCCGTTTCGGGACACTCCCACCGCTACTTGGCCGCGCCGGATCGGGCCACGAGATCATCGCGCCTTAAATCGGAACCGCAAAGCCGGTTCCGATTTAACGCGCAAAGATGATCGCTCTTAAAGTGGTGAGCAACAGATAGCGGCGGTCGGGCCGACGGCGTTGCAGAGCGGGATGGCGGGGGAGCGGGATGGTTCCAGCTAAATCTGAAACGCCTTAGATCCTGCGCATCCAAAATTGCATCGGCTTGTCGGTTTCAGCAGGCTCACCGATCTCTTTCCACCGGTAGGAGCCGATCAGACCGTCCACCGGCGCGTAGCCGCGCTTGCGCCAAAATCCGTCAAGTGGTCGATAGCCGGCAGGCTTGCGCGGATCATCTTCGGCGCGAACGACCGCGCAGAACGACGCCAGCGAAAACGGACCGCTGGCACTGCGGATGTTCCGACCGTGTACTTCGCGGTGATCGAAAAACGCATGCCCAATGCCCCGACCGCGATAGGCGGGCAACAGCACCGACTCGCCGAGATAGAACACGCGGTCCGGATCCAGGCCATAGGTGGTGAACAGCGGGACGAATTCAGCGGAGTGCCCATGCAGCGGGGCGGCGGTGGCTGCACCGACGATCTCGTCACCGGCGATCGCCGCGACGATGATGGCGTCAGCCGCGCGTGCGAAGTCAGCCAGATAGGCCTGCTCATAGTCGAGCGAGCCGTCGTAGAGATAGGGCCACTCGCGGAACACATCGATGCGCAAACGCGCGACAGCCGGCAGCGCCGACGTCAAATGGTGTCCGGTCAACCGCTCGATGCGGACCTCTCCGAACGCTTCCATCTTGCCGACCTCCTTCAGCGTTTCAGAGTGCGCTGGAACCATCCCGCTCCCATCCGGCCATCAATCACCACATCCTGCCAACCGGAGGCACGGCGCTTCCGCCACAAGCGGACGGGCTCTAGAGCAACCTGCCTTTAATCGGAATCGGAACGATCCCGATTAAAGGCGCAAAGATGATCTAAGGCGCCATGTCGTATCGTACCATGTCGGTCCACCTGAAAATCGCCGAGGTTGCCGCCCACCCATGGCCGACATCCTGCATGATCGGCTGGACGTCCGCTGGTCGCGAGGTCATCGTTTCCGGCTCGCTCAAGGGGCACGATCGCGGCCAGGTGCTCAGAGTTACTGCTTGAGCACCTCGACCTGCATGTTGCGCCCCGACCTGACCGCGAATGTATGGCGGTAGCTGTTTCCCTGCGACCTAGCATTGACCGTGTATGTCCCGGGCGCGAGCAAATGCGATGGTAAAGCGCCGGCGCTGACCTTTACCAGATCGCCATCCCGATCAATTATGCTCCACGTCGTGTCGGCGATCGCCTCCCCGCCCGCCCGCGTCACCAGCCTGAACGTTACGCGGGCGGCATGGTGGATGACGGTGGCTTCGGTGAGCTTGCCGGGTTCAACGGTCAACTCCGCGGCCACCGTCGCATTGGCATCGCCATACCTGGAAACGATGCGATAGAGCCCGGAGTTCAAGCGGAACAGTTGTCCGGCGCGCGCGCCCGTGACGACGCGCGGCTGCCGACCGAAGCGGTCGCGCTGATCGGAGAACACGTCATAGGTTGCAGTGCCCTGGGCGATCGGTTGGTTGTTGCCCAGCAGCATTTGCACTTTCAACAACCCTGCGTTGAGCACAAAGGTCTCCGTTTTGCGCGATAGCGCCGCAACCTTGATCTTGCGCGTGACGTTGGCCTGACCAAAAGCGGCATTGATCAGGTATTCGCCCGGTGCGATATCGACCACCGGGACAGCGCTACGATGTATGCCAATCAACTTCGGTTTGCCGTTTGCCGCGCCAGGCAAAAATATTCGCCAAACCAGCCCCTGGGAGATGTGCTGTCCGTCCTCAGTGACCCGAGCCAGCAGCTTGAGCTCGCCGCCATTGGCTGTTTTGGTGGCCATTTGGCCAGGAACTGTGACACCGGGCGTGGCTTGCCGCGACCCCTTACCGGTCGCGTCCTGACTGTCCGCGTGGATCGCGCCTTGCAGAATATCAAGGCCAAACGGACTGAGCTGTTGCTGAGCGTGCGCGGGCACCGCGGCAAGCCCGAGGTACCAGACGGCAGCCGCTAATCCGACGCGCCCCATCATGCTCCGCACCAGCTTCAATCTCAGGTCGGTGCGGTGCCAGCATTCACGTTGTGGCTGCGCATTTCTCACGACATCACCCCCAGAAGTCCGATCGGCTCGCTTCAACCCGTCCGTCGCCATCACGTCTGTACGGATTGCGGGTGCGCGAGGCTGCATATGCCGCTTGGGTCGACCCCCATACGCGAGTCGTGTGCCACGACGAATAGGGCAATCGCTCCGTCGTCATCACCAGCACCCGTTCCCCGATCTTGCCGCGCGTCGATCCTGACCCAGCCCGTCAACCGTACGCGTTTGCGTCCGGTCCGATGTAGATTTAGCGCCGCTGGGCGCCAACAATGTGGTGGACGTTGACCGCTCTGCTGCGCCGTGCGGTCAGGTCCCCTTCGCGTGCGCCGCAGCATCACAACTGGCGCCCGCCCGTGCAGGCCGGTGCGTGGCCGATCATCCGCCGACTTCAACCACGCTGGATTGGCCGGCTTTCACGTCAAATGTCTGCTGCAATTGCTTGTCCCGGATCGCTGCCTTGACCGTATAGGTACCGGCCACGAGCGCGAGCAGTGGTTGGCTTTGGCCGGTATGCCAGACCGAGCGTCCGCGGCTGTCGAACACCTGCCAAAGCACCTCACCGCGAACAGTCGTGCCCATTTGTTCGGCAATTTTCAGCCGCACCGCACCAGCTCCCGTCTTCAATGTGACGCGCAGATTGCTGCCGCCTTTGATGTCGGCATCGTATCTGGCGACCGCGTTCTGTGCGCCGACTCGCGCCTCGAAGCGGTATCGGCCCGGGGTCAAGTCGACGATCGGTTCGGCCTCTCCGTTTCGCGTGATGACCTGTTTGGCACCACCAATGCGTTCAACCCGGTAACTGATCGGCAGGCCTTCGGGCACTCCTTTGCCGATCCGCGTGACCAAGCGAGCGGACACGGCATTCAAGGTGATGGTGCGGCTGCTCGCCGTGCCGGCCGTCACCGCTATACGCTGGCCGACCGATGCCGTGCCTTGCTGAACCGAAACCAGATAATAGCCTTTCGGCAGCACCAGATCGAGCGTGTCGCCAACACGTCGCAACACCTCGCGCCGTCCGGTTGGACTGGTTGCATCATCGCGCTCGATGACAATGCGCGTCGCGCGTGGCTGGAGGCCCTTGACGGATCGCTGAACATCGATGCGCAAGCTGCCGGCGTCGAGCGCCAGCGCCACGTGCCGGAGCTGCCCGGCGGTGACGGTTACGGTCTTGGTTGCGCGCGCCAACCCGGCTTGGGCGTGGACCCGATAGGATCCGGCCGGGACCACCAAGTTATAGGTTCCGGCACGCCTCAGCCACACCGGTTTGCCGGGCGCTTGGTTCGAAGCGCTATCGACCGTCTCTACCGTGAGTGTCGCATCGTTCAGGATCGGACCGCCCTTGGCGAGCGGCGCAGAGATGGCCAGCATCGCAGCATCGAGAGACAGGACGACCGGCTGCGCGGTGCGGGAGGTAACCTCGACGGTGCGCTTGGCCTCCACCAATCCGGCTTCGGCCACCACCTGATAACGACCGTTGGGTAGCTCACGGCTGATGGTCGGCGCCGTCGCCTGTGCCACAGCGAGCGTCGGTGCCGATGCCCCCGTTTTCATCACCCGCCACCGGATCGGCGCATCGATCAACGCACCACCACTGTTGAGCCGCGCCGCCAAGTGGAGACCGGGCAAGTGATCGTCGAGCCGCACCTGCGCCGGCTTGGCAGCTGCACGCGGGTGGATGGGACGTCGTGTGGACCGCGGCCGCAACGCAACGGATGGCCGCGGGTCGGTACCGATCAACGCCATCACCTGTTTGATGGATGGCGCGGCCGAACGGGCATCGGGCGCGGCAAAAAACTTGCCGCCCGTCTGCGCGGCCACGCAGCTCATGACAGCGGCATCGTGCTGTTTCATGCCGACGCCGACGACATGGATGGCAAGCCCCGGATTCCGGCGCTTCAGCGCCGTCGCGACCTGACACGGATCCTCGCCGCGACAGCTCGCCAGGTCATCCATGATGATCACCATGCTGGTTTTGCCGTCGCCGGCGCGGCTGACCGGGAGCGGGGCCGCGGCGGTGCGCATGGCCAACACGACGGGGCTAAAGCCCCTCGGCCGGTATCTGCGCAATGCGTCAAGGAGCGGCTCCCGATTGGATGAAATTGGCGCCACGACCGCCGCGTCCGTGCAGTCGGAGCGACGCTGTGCGCCGAACGTCGTCAGTCCGATCGCCGAGCCTGGCCGGATGGTCGGCAGCACGGCGAGCAACTGGTCGCGCACCACAACGTACTTATTGGACGGATCGCCGCTCAGCCTGGCATTCATCGAATTCGAGCCGTCAAGCACGATCATCGCGTGCGCAGGTGTTTGGGCGAGCGCCTCTGCGGGCACGCCAAGTGCTACGGCGACCCACCCGATCAGCGCGAGGCGGAGCGCTTGGGTCAACCGGACCAACGGATCGGAATTTGACAGCGATGACAAAAGCCTAAAGGGAGTTTGCATGCTCGGCTTGCGGTTCTCTTGGCAGTGTGTCTGCGGCTTCGACGGGGACGGACGGGAGATTGTCGCAGATCCGGAATTAGGGTACATCAACGCGCCTTATGTTGGACCGCCAAGGTGGTCCAATGTATGGCGCCAACATGATCGACTCTTTGCGATCGAGCAACTCTCCGCGTTGATCCGGAGCGGCAGCGCGGTACCATGCAGGTTGCTCACCACTTTAAGAGCGATCATCTTTGCGCCTTAAATCGGAACCGGCGCAATTGGCATCGGCGTTGCGGTTCCGATTTAAGGCGCGATGATCTAGCTGGGGTCAAAAGCAAGACGATGACAAATCCCACGATCGACCTGTTGCTCCAGCGCCGCTCAGTGAAAGCGCTGGCTGCGCCGGGACCGGACGCCGATCAACTGGCTGCGATCCTGACCGCTGCTGCGCGCGTTCCAGACCACAAAGCGCTCGTGCCCTGGCGGTTTATCGTGTTCGAGGGGGATGCGCGGGAGCGGTTCGGCGCCATGTTGGCCGACGTGTTGCTGCGAGAAGAGACCGATCCGCCCTCGCAGATCAGACTCGATACCGAGCGGCAGCGGTTGATGAGCGCGCCATTGGTGATCGCCGCGATCAGTCACGCTTTCGATCGGCCCGGCGCCCCCGAATGGGAGCAGGTGCTGTCCTGCGGCGCGGCCTGCCAAAACCTGTGCCTAGCGGCCAACGCCTTGGGATTCGGTACGCAATGGGTGACCCGCTGGTATGCCTACAGCCCGGGCGTCAGGGTGCACCTCGGTCTGAAGCCCGTGGAGCGCGTGGCTGGTTTCATCCACATCGGCACGCCGATCGAACGTCAGCCCGATCGCGCCCGCCCAAGCCTGGAAACCATCGTCTCGCACTATCAGGCTTGAGCCGAGCGGCGGCGCGCATCCAGATCGACAACACAAGGGAACGGCCAAACATGCACTATGACGCACGTCAAGGTCACGGCGAATTGGAGCGCGACCCGTTCAAGTCGATCGTCGCCCCTCGACCCGTGGGCTGGATCTCCACACTCAGCTCGGACGGCATCTGCAACCTGGCGCCCTACAGCTTCTTCAACGCGGTCGGCGAGGACCCGCACTACGTGATGTTCTCCTCCACCGGCATCAAAGACAGCGTGCGCAACGTCGAGGCGACCGGCGAATTCGTTTGCTCGCTGGCGACGTGGGATCTGCACCACGCCGTCAACCTCAGCTCGGCCTCCGTGCCGATCGAGGTCGACGAATTCCCGATCGCTGGCCTGACCGCCGCCCCGTCGAAATTCGTCAAGCCGCCGCGGGTCAAAGAGAGCCCGGCCGCGCTGGAGTGCAGCCACGTGCAGACCATCCACTTGCCAAATCATGGCAAAGGCTTGGGAAATCACATCGTGATCGGCGCGGTGGTCGGCGTTTACATCGATGACGCCATGATCAAGAACGGCCGGGTGGCGACCGGTGACCTGCTGCCGATCGCCCGGCTGGGTGGGCGAGACTACGCCGTGATCCGGCCGGACGCGATCTTTCCACTGGGGCGGCCGGTGGTCGATGAGCAAGGCGCGGTGCGCGTTAAGTAGCGCCCGTCTTGGCTGGATCATGGCCGCCTCAGGCGGGTTAGAGCAACCTGCCTTTAATCGGCATCGCAACGATCCCGATTAAAGGCGCGATGATCTAGCCTTGCCCGCCTGCGCCACCATCCGGCCGCTGCCGTGGACGAAGCTTGTACCCGAGCGCCGCCCAGAGCGTGCCGAGCAGCAGCTGCATCACGAACAGGCCGGCCTCGCCACCAACTCCCCGCGCCGGCAAGATGTCCACGTAGGCGGCGAGCCACACCAAGATCGCTCCAGCACAGGCCGCGGCGAAGCCGGCGACGACCAATTTCTGCACCTGATTCGCCGACCGCCCCATCACAAAACCCACGATGATCACGGCCGGGTTGAGCAGGGCGATCAACACCAACGAGAACGGATCGAACGGCTGCAGGCCACTCACAGCCGACCGTCCGCCGCCTGCTTCACGCCGGCTCGCAAAACTGGCGGACTCATGGTCTTGTTGCCGGTGCGGGTCGGGAGCCCCGATCGCAGCCAACCGCTGCCATGTTGGCCGCCCGCGACGCCCTCGGCCACATTGATGACCTGTGTGAATCCGGCCCGCGTCAGTTCTCCTTGCAGCCAGCTTGTGCGGCCGCCGCTTCGACAGATCAGCGCCAACGGACGGCTGGGATCATTGTCCAAGATGCGTCGAAGGTGGGCCAAGAACGCCTGAGAGTCTTGGTGCATGGTGATCGCATGGGCACTGGCCGGCACGCCGGTTTCCAACCACTCGCTCGGACGTCGCACATCGACCAGCACCAGTTCACCCGCCATCGCCTTTGCGTGGGCATCGGCGGCGGTCATCAGGTGGCCGGGCGCGCGCGGCCACAGCCAGTAAAGTGTGGGCGCGGCATAGGCCAGGGCTGCGACGGTGCAGACCGCAGCGGCAACCAGCAGCAAGCTCAGCCGTCGGCGTCGTGACATGGGTGTGCTCCCGGGAATATCGCCTTCAGTCCCTGCAAAAGCCAATGGTCGGTCGCCCGCCGCCCGTTGGTCCGTCGGGTTGGCCGACAGCCAATAACGTCACCCCTGGCTCTCCAACTGGTCCTTCAGCTTTTCTTCCTCATATTGGATGAACCAACCGATCATCTGCCGCCACAGGGCCTCTGCCATGTCCGGCGGAAGGCCTCGATCCAACGCCCGCGCCCGCACCTTGTCGATCACCTGCTGATTGCGCCAAGGCACGCTGGCCTCCTGCCCCAGCCCGAGCTTGATCTGCCACGCGCGCTCGACATAGCCAAACCGCTCCGCCATCAGGTCGATCAATCCGTTGTCGATCCGGTCGATCTCGACGCGAACCTCAGACAGATCCTGGCAATCTTGCGGCAGGCGGGCAGTCATGATCGGCGCGCTCCGTGATTTGCGTTGATCGAACCTATCGCGTTTCAGCGTGAGTGCGAACCCTCCCGCTCCCGCACCCCGTTGCTTTACTCGCCACCCCATGGCCTGATGTTCTGGGTGGCGAGTAGAGCAACGGGGCGGGCGCGCGGGCCGGCACGGCCGATCCGCCCAAAGGCGGACATGATCTAGCATAGCTGAGCGCCGGCGGTCACCCGTCGCCAACGCGGGCAGGAACGTTGATTGTGAGCCGGAACCAGCTGAACCACAGGCAACGTTGCTGGCCGGCTTGACCGGCAGCATCCCGACACGCTTCGCCGCCAATCTAAGGCGGCTGCGCCGCGCGGCGCGGCCGCCACCGCAGGCGAGCGAAGTGGTGGAACCGGCCGGCACGGCCGACCCGCCTCAGGTGGACATGGTCTAGGGCCGAACCGAGGCCAGCCGCGTTCATTGGGCCGCAAGCGGTTGTTCGCGCCAGAATGCGAATGTATTTTTCCGGTCGGCTCACCCAAAATTTGGGGAAAACCTGGTACGGGCTCTGTAGCTTATCACAATTTCAGCGTACCGATACCATCAGCTGGCGGAGCGCCCGTTCTGTGCGGCGCGGACCCTAAGCCGAAGCGTCCAACATCGTAGCCAATGAGGGGTATATGCTGTCTCGTCCTACCTTCGTCATTTGGGTGCTGTCCACCATCCTGGTCGTGCTCGTGATTGCCGCAAAATATTTCGGCGTCTCCAACCTGATCCCGGTCGCCGGCCCGATGGTGGCCAAGCACCTGTTTGAAGTGCTGTTGATCGGCTATGCATTGCTGTGGGCGGGGACTGTGTTCAAAGGCATCTAGAGCAACCAGCCTTTAATCGGAATCGGAACGATCCCGATTAAAGGCGCAAAGATGATCTAGGGCCTGTTGTGATTCAGCGCGAGTGTATCACAGTTGCTGCCGCATAGATCATTGCACGGTAGCTGCTGTCAGTCTTCTCGCTGCGTGTGGCGATACGCTTGAACTCCTTGAGTTTGCAGAAGAAGTTCTCGATGAGGTGGCGCCATTTGTAGATCTCCTCGTCGATTTGGAGACGCCGTTTTCGTTTTGGTCTTTGCGAGATGACGATGCCGGCACCCCGCGCGTTCAGTTCATCAATGATCCAGTTGCAATCGTAGGCCTTGTCAGCGATCAGCGCTGCGAACTCGACCTTCTCGATCAGCGGTGCGACGCCGACCGTATCGTAGCGATTTCCGGGCAGCAGAACGAAGCGCACGAGACTGCCGAGGGCGTCGGTCAGTGCGACAATCTTCGTTGTCCACCCGCCCTTCGACTTGCCGATGGCCTGACTTTGAGTCCCCCTTTTGCGCCGTGTCCGTGGCGATGGACATGGACGATGGTGGCATCGATCATCGCGCACTCGATGTCCGGATCATCGGATAGAGCATTGAAAATTTTCGCAAAAACATCACGCGCAGCCCAATAACGAAAGCGCTGAAACACCGTATTCCAATTGCCGAATTCCGATGGCAGGTCGCGCCATGGACTGCCCGTGCGAACGATCCACAGAACGGCTTCGATGAACACCCGACCATCACCACCGGTGCGACCGGCATCGGTCTTCTTGCCCAGACAAAGCGGCTCAATCTTTTCCCACTGACGATCTGTCAAACAGTAACGAAGCATTTGCAGCCCCCTGTTTTGGGAGCTTGAATCACAAACCAGGTCCAAAGTGAATCCTGATTCCCAACAGGCCCTAGCCTCACCATCTGCAGACCCGCTCGGTTTGCGCCTTTCAGGCTTCGCTCAAGCCGTTCCGCTGCTACGCCCCGTTCCTCCACTGGGCCGGCCGATGGCACGCTTGTGTGGGTGACCGCGCTGAGAGCGGGCCGGTCACGCGGTACCGCCTTAGGCTGTAGCGATGTGGGTCCGGGTCTGGCCAGGAGCCTGACTGCTGACATCGTCGAGCGGGGCTGGGCCTGCGCGCGCCGTTGGGTCGGACCGTCGTGTCCCGGCCACCGGTCAGCACCGTCGCTGTTGGCGTCGTCTAGGGACCGATCGGACCGTGAGCGCGGAGCGCGCGTCCGCCGGCCGCCGCAGCGGAACACGTCCGTGGGCCGTGATGAAAGAACGGGCAACCGCGGCGATTTGCGTGCCTGAATTTTAGGCAAACCCGTATGATGCCGTGGTCGGCCTTGTTCTAAGGCGCTGATATTTTGCACAAAATTTTTGGCTGCCAGCTTGGCACGCTTCTTGATCCCGTCGCCCGAGATTGCGGCACAACGCCCATATCTGCGGCGCGTTGCCTAAGACATTGGCTGGGATCGGTGGGAGCGACTCGATGGAGAACCTACAGGCGGGAACGGACGTCTTCTTTTTGTTGATGGGGGCGATCCTCGTCTTCGCGATGCACGGCGGCTTCGCCTTCCTGGAGGTGGGAACGGTTCGGCACAAGAACCAGGTCAACGCCCTGTCTAAAATCATCGTCGATTTCGCGATATCGGTGATCTGCTATTTTCTGGTCGGATACGCGATCGCCTATGGCGTCTCCTTTCTGGTGAGCGCGCAGACACTATCGGGGGGAGACGGCTTTGGACCGCAGGGCGTATCCTTGGTCAAGTTCTTCTTCTTGGCGACATTTGCCGCAGCGGTCCCCGCCATCATTTCCGGCGGCATCGCCGAACGCGCCAAATTCGGTCCACAGTGCTTGGCGACCGCCGTGATCGTCGGGCTGTGTTATCCGCTGTTCGAAGGTATCGTCTGGAACGGTAACTTTGGCCTGCAAAAACACCTGTTTGAAGGCGCTCTTGGCGCTCCGTTCAAAGATTTCGCAGGCTCCATCGTGGTCCATGCGTTTGGTGGTTGGGCCGCGCTGGCCGCCGTCTTGAAGCTCGGCCCGCGGTTGGGACGGTACGGCAAGGACGGGCGCTCGCTGGGCATCCCCCCATCCTCGATTCCGTGGCTGGCGATGGGCTCTTGGCTGCTATGCATCGGTTGGTTCGGGTTCAACGTCATGAGCGCGCAAAGCGTCAAGGATGTGTCCGGACTGGTGGCGCTCAATTCCTTGCTGGCAATGTCGGGCGGTATCCTGTTAGCGCTGGTGGTCGGCAACAATGATCCCGGCTTCATCCATAACGGGGCGCTGGCCGGGCTGGTCGCCGTATGCGCGGGCTCCGATGTAATGCACCCGCTCGGCTCGTTCGTAACCGGCGGCGTCGCCGGCGTCATTTTCGTCCTGATCTTCCAACGCATGACCAACGTCTGGAAGATCGACGACGTGTTGGGCGTGTGGCCGCTGCACGGCTTGTGCGGCCTGTGGGGTGGCATCGCTTGCGGGATCTTTGGCTTGGAGGCGCTCGGCGGCATGGGCGGCGTGACACTGGGCGCGCAGCTGGTTGGCAGCGTGATCGGAGCGGCGGCAGGCTTGGTGGCTGGCTATGTGGTCTATACGTTGGTCGACTTGATGCTCGGGATCAGGATGACCGCGGACGATGAGCGGTTGGGAGCGGATCTCGCCATCCACAAGATCGGCGCCAACCCCGAGAGCGAACTGACCGCCCGGGCCGCGACCCTGTGAGCCCGCATTGAATGAACATCTGCCCAACGGGCGGCGTCTCGGCGTTGTCCGTTGGGCTCACGGGCGCGGCAAAGGGCCAAAGCTGGTGGGTGAGATCTCTGTCATCGATGCTGGCGGCGTTGGCCATCGACGACGATCGGGGTCAGCGGGCCGGTCCAATTTGGCGCGTTCCAGTGTGGGCTGGAACCCACCCGCTCATCGATCTGGCCACCCAACACTTCGCGCCATTGGGCGGCCGGCTGGGGAGCGGGCCGGCAACGCTAGAGCAACCTGCCTTTGATCGGAATCGGAACGATCCCGATCAAGGGCAGAAAGTTGCTCACCACTTTAAGAGCGATCATCTTTGCGCCTTAAATCGGAACCGGCGCAATTGGAACCGGCGTTGCGGTTCCGATTTAAGGCGCGATGATCTAATTCGCCTCAAGCGGACATCATCTCATGTGTTGATGTCATGTGTTGATCTCATGGGCTGATCTCATGTGCTGCGGCGACTGTGGCGGGGACGGCCTTCGCCTTCAGGCGTGCGCGGACCAGGTCGATGTGCGTACGCAGCTCGTAGAATTGTTCGACAAACTGGACCGGCACGGGAACCTGGCTCACGGAATGGTCCAGCCAGTCCAATTCCTCGTCCAGATTGGACGTATCGAGCCCCGAGGTCACGTTGCCGACGTCCGCCTCCACCGCGCGCAGGCGCTTGTACCAATAATGCAGGCGATGGCGATACCGGAACTGATAAAGCCACGGCAGTGCCTTGGACAGAGGGATCACCACCGTCAAAATCGGCACCAGCAGGATGAGCAGCCGCTCCGCCAGATTGGCCATCCAAAACGGTAAGATCCGCTTCCAAAAGGTGGGGCCGGACCGGTAGTACCTCACCGCGTCGCTGTGCATGGCGAACTCCGGGTCGGTCGAGGTTGGAAATGCGCCGGCCTTGGAGAACAGGCTTGGGCCGCTGTGAACCTCCTGCGCGGCTTCCGCCAGCAAGGCGACGATCGCGGGGTGGATATCTTTGTGCACGACAATGGCGGCTTGCGGACCGACCAGCGTGATATCGGTGGAGGGGACGTTGTCGACGAGGTCGAACACACCCTGCGGCAGCGTGAGCCGCGCAAGGTAGGGAAACCGTCGGGCGTAGGCGTCCGCACGCGCGAAGTTCATCAGCGTGAACCCGTCATCGCGCAGCAGCGCTTGCACCAGCGGGGCCTGCGGCGCCACCACCAAGAATACCGCGTCGATCTCGTTTCTCGCCATGGCGTCCACCGCCGTTTGCATGGTCAGCGGTGACAGCGTGGCTGAGTGTTCATCAATGCCGTTGGCCTTCAGCAGCGTCAGCGCCAGCGCGCGGGTGCCGCTGCCCGGCGGACCGATCGCAATGCGTTTGCCCTTAAGTGAAATCAACCTATCGAGGGGCGGTCCCCTGTGGAACACCCACAACGGCTCATCAAACACGCGACCGATGGAAACCAGGTCGGGCGCGATCGTCCGATTGCCGATCCCACCCTGGAGCAGGCCGACGCTGACACCGGAGCTGGGGTCGTCGAGACGGCTGAGATTTTGTATGGAGCCGGCCGAGGTGCGCACATCGAGCACGACGCCGGAGCGGGCCAGCACGTCCGCGTAGCGTTTGCCAAACCCATAATAACCGCCCTGCTCGCTCCCAGTTGTGATCACCACGACCGACGGGGGGCCAGGGTCCCAGAAGCGCAACGCGATGGCGCCGGCAATCAGTGCCAGAACGGACGCTGGGGCTATGGCTATGACCCACTGCAGGGCTCGGCTGCGCGGCCACTTCCAGCCCTTCCGCTCCGGCATCGCCCACTCCTGTTACCCGCTTCAGTTGCGGCGTCATACCGGTCATCTGCGCAGGGCTCAAGGGCGCATCGTGCAGCGGCACGTGGATAAGGCCGATGATGGGATCAGGCCGATGATGGTCGTGGCAGCACGTATTAAGCGGCCGAGGTCGCCTTGGGCTGGTCACGGCAGAAGGCGCGATGCAGGCTGATGCCGGCCGCGTTGAGCGAGCTGATGACGCCCGGTCGCGCGGCCAGGTAGATCCCGTCGTGATCGATCACCCTGGCGGCCAGCCGCTCAGGATCCGCCGCCGTGACCGGCTCCGACGTTATGATCTCGATTCGTTGCAGCTCTAGGCGGAGCAACGACTTCAATTCGGCTGTCAAGGGATGATAGTGGTCCAAGATGGCGCGGCCGCTCCAGCCCATCGGGCGCAGCAACCGTTGTCCGGTCGCCTGCCGGTCGGTCAAAGGCGCGGTGGGCGATAGTGCTTCTTCGCGTGTCGGTCCAACATGGCCTGAAGCCGATAGAATGGCGTTGGCGATCGCCTTCTCGATCAGGTCATCCCACTCCTCGTCACGGCTATCGTCCAGCGCTTGGCGGGCTTTGATCGCCGCGTCGATGTCCAGCAGAATGTCGGCCTCAACCTGCGTGATGGCCCGGGGTCCATCGGCGCCGTAGGCATAAAGCAGGGCGCGCAGCTGTTCGATTTCAGGCTGCGTCAAAACGCCCGGGACGTGGGTGCCACCAACTCTGAGCGGCCCTTCGCCACTGGCAACCGCATCGCGGATCTGGATCAAGGCGAAGGCCATCAAGCTTTCAGGGACCCAGCGCGCCTTGTCAATCACATTGACCAGGAGATCATGTTCGGTTTTGGTTCGCACGCGGCCCGCATCGGAGATCCGCGAAACCAGCCAACCCGCCTGGCCCGCCGTCACGTAACCCTCGGGCTCCAACTCAAACACGACATACTCGGTGAGGGTGTCGATGAAAAATGCCCACCACGAGGGCGCCTGAACCCGCGCCAGCGAATGCGCACGCAGCAGTCCATCCACGTCGCTCGGCAAAATCGTAGGCTCGTTTCGGAAAGCGCTGCGCAGGATCGCGACGTCAGCCTCTTTGACGCTGCCCCGCTGGCATATAGCGTCAATCGCCATCAGTCGGAGTGTCGCCATGTCCGTTGCGTCCCTAGCTGCTGTACGATCGGCAGGCTATGCACAGATAGCTAACAAGAAACTAATACGTACAAGGTCAGATTGGTCGGTGTTGCGCCTTGGCAACAGCTGATCAGCGCCGCCGTGGCGGCGTCGACTGCGACGGGCGCGGCGGTTGGGCGGACAAGCGAGGACAGACGATGGGCGAGCCCGACTGGCGACAGGCGTTTGAGACGGCGCAGCGGACCCGAACAGCCAACGTCGTGTGCATGAAATGGGGCGATCGCTACGGACCGGAATGGGTCAACCGGTTGTTTGCGATGGTGCAGCGAAACTCGACCTGGACCGTCCGATTCGTGTGTTTCACCGACAACGCAGCCGGGATCCGCTCAGAGGTCGAGTGTCAGCCGCTGCCGCATGTGGACTTCGATGCCACCCGCATCGGGCGCTATTGGCCCAAGCTCGGCCTCATGCAAGAGGGGCTCGGCGGCCTCGCGGGCATGACCCTGTTTCTCGATCTTGATCTGGTCATCATCGACAGCATCGATCCGTTTTTTACCTACCCCGGTCGGTTCTGTCTGATCAAAGAGTGGAAGGATCCGGAGCTCGGCTATGGCAACAGTTCTGTGGTGCGCTTCTTCGTCGGCCTGGAAAAGGCGGTGCTTGAGCGGTTCTACGCGATGCCGGCCGAGCAGATCATCGCCCGTTATCAGTCTAAAGAGCAAAATTTCCTGACCAAGGAGGTCGATCAGGTCACGTTTTGGCCGGAGGCCTGGTGTGTTCCGTTCTCGCTGGCTTGCCTGCCCCGCAATCGACTGTTGCGTTTTTTTGCAACGCCCCGAAAACCCGCCGGCGGGCGAATCCTGGTGTTCTTCGGGTCAATCACCCCGGCTTCGGCGTTGCGCGGCGAGCACGAGATCCGCAAGCGTGTCGGCCAGGGCTTTAGCCTGCGACCAACCCAGCGGCGATTTCGCCCGGCGGCATGGATTGCGGATTATTGGCATGACGGCTTCGACCCAACTTAACCGGACCCATGCGCTGTTCTAGGGCAACCTGCCTTTAATCGGAATCGGAACGATCCCGACTAAAGGTAGAAAGTTGCTCACCACTTTAAGAGCGATCATCTTTGCGCCTTAAATCGGAACCGGCGCAATTGGAATCGGCGTTGCGGTTCCGATTTAAGGCGCGATGATCTAGATGGGCCGAACGTACCTTGTCGGCCCGAAGCCTGAACCCGTTCGCACGGCCAAAAGGGCCGGGCCATCCAAGGCTTGGATGGCCCGGCCCCGACCAAGCTGGTCGATCGCTCGATCAAAAGCGTGTTGAGTTAGCAGCAACCGTTTAGAAATAGCGGTAGCCTCGGCCCCGGCCCCAGCCTCGGCCGCGCCGCACCTCGTTGTGCTTGAAGTCCCTGATCCGGAAGCTCGCCCTGTCCAGCATCCGCATCAAGCGGACACGCTCGCGGCGATCGAGACGGCCGTCGGCCTGCGCAAACCATTTAAACCGCCGGATTCTACGCTGCTGACGCCACAGTCGCCGAACTTCCCGACGCGTCAGCGAGCCGTTGCGCACGCCTCTGACAATGCGGCGGGCCTGACGCTCTTGCCGCATCTCGATGGCGTCGCGCGACACCTCGATCATGCGGGCACCGCGCTGGGCGTTGGCGGCGGTTGCCGAGGCGATGACCACGCCGATGGTACCGATCGTCAGCAGTGTGCGTTTCATGGTGGACTCCCTGGTTTGGCTTCGATGTCAGTGCAATGCCGGTTGGGTTTTCGATGTGTTCGTTGGTATGCGCACATCATGACGGTTTCGGATTGAACTGACACTGAACGTCGCCGTTTGGGTGCGTTCATGTTGCCGGTGGTGCCCAACTTGCCGGCTGCTGCGAGACGATTGCCGCAGGTGAGCGCTCGCACAGTGACGAAGCAGCCGCTCCGCTCAGTCTCGGTCGGACGGTCGGCTCGTGCGCGACGGCTGGCTGTGCCGGGTCAAAAAAAAAGCCGCCCGGAAGGCGGCCAAGGCGGCGTTGGAGGTACAGCACGTCGTGGTGGACGGTCGTTCTAGAGCTTTCCAAGCGTGAGCTGGAACCATCCCGCTCCCCCGCCCCATTCCTTCACTCGCCACCCCATGCCAAATGTGTGGGGGCGCAAATCTGTGGGCGCGCAAATCTGTGCAGGCGCAAGCTTGTGGGGTGGACGGGGGAAGCGGGCCGGCACGGCTCATCCATCTTAGGCGGACATGATCTAAAAAAATTGCCGCCACCACCAACCGCGCACGGATCCATCGTGGCGCTGGCGATAGATGTGACGTGCCGCGTCTTTCTGGGCTCGGCGGATGGTCAAATACTCGTGGCGTGTGAGGCGCCCATCGGCCAGCGCGGCGTGCTCCAACTTCGCGATGCGCTTTTGCTCCCGAGCGAGCATGAAGCGCTCATACCAGGTCAGGGAGCCATCCAGACGGCCTTGCTGGATGGTCGCGATTTGCCGTTCGCGTTCACGCGCGATGTTGGTCGGCCAGCTGGAGTGGGCCGAGGCTGCCGCCGTCGATGCGATCAAGATCGTGAGCGCCGCTGCGCTGATTCGGGATGTAGGGCTCATGGTAGGCTCTCTCAAACCGGGTGGACGGTATCTATCTGGGTCAACGGCCGCGCCGAACGCGCTGTGATGCGCGGCATACGGAAGACCCTATGCGGCCCGCCTTGAACCGGCTCTGAATGTCGATTTCAGCTGCCATTCATCGGGCTGACAAAGAGCCCTTGCGACCGCGCGATCCATAAGATAATATCTTTATGATCTTTAGAGAGGGCGCGTTTGCCGTGTCGTCCTGGTTGAAATCACGCAGCACCGTATCGGGGGAAGTCGCTCCGCACGCGAATCGTGCCGGCGGCGCTTATCTGTCGCTGCGCACCCAATCGCTATCCTCCCGTATCGTCGCCGACGTGCGTCAGGCGTTGCTTGATCGACAGCTGACGGCCGGCGACGTTGTTGGCACGGAAAAGGATCTTGCTGCGCAGTATGGCGTCAGCCGCGTGGTGGCGCGCGATGCCTTGCGGTCCTTGCAGGCGTTGGGCGTTGCTGAGGTCAGGATGGGCAAGGGTGGCGGCGCCCGGATCGCCAAGGGCAATCCCATGCTGTTGGCCGAGGCCCTGGCGATCCAGCTGGATCTGATGGGCGCGAGGGCCGAGGAGGTGATCGACGCGCAACGGGCCATCGAGTGTATGGCGGCGGAGCTCGCCGCGCTGCATGCCACCCGGCAGGACCATGCCAATATCGAGCGGTTGCTCGTGGAGGCGCAGAACGCCATCGATCAGCGCGACCAGTTCACCCGATTGTCACACGCGTTTCACTTCGCCATTGCCGAGGCATCCCACAATCGCGTGCTGGTGGTGCAGCTGGTGTCGCTCGATCATGTAGCCTGGCCGCTGCGCAATACCACGCTGACGCCGGCCGTAGCCCGCCGCGTACTCGATGTGCACCGACAGCTTGCCGATCTGATCACAATCCGCGATGCGGCCGGCGCGCGCCAGCTGATGAATGACCACGTCAACATGATACGGGCGCGACGAACATCGGAGCGAACCAGCGCTTCAAGCGACGTCGACAACGCCGACGGCGTGCTGTGGGGATGTTGCTGAACAATGATCTATCAACCGACGGCGATCCGCGGAAAACAGGGAGCGCCGGAGCGCAGCAGGTGGGCCATAGGCGGCTGCCTGACACAGGGAATTGCCCCCTGCGGGCAATGTTGCAAACGTCGAGCCCAAGGAGACGACCATGTCAAAGTTTATTATTGAACCGCATTTCCGACTGCACGAGTGGGTGGCGGAAGAGCATGACTATTTTCGGCAAGAGGGGCTTGACTATGAGTTCCGCGAACTGGTCCAGTCCACCGATGGTCGTCACCACGACCAAGGCGACCGGGTCGGGGCGTTCCAATCAATCGAGGCGGGACGCAAATCCAACGTCAGTAGCGCTTGCCATTGGACGGTCGCGGTGGCCGCGGCCAAAAAACACGGCAAGCTATATGCCGGCTGCTACTCGGTCTCGCCGGCCGGCATTTTCGTTCCGCCCGACTCCTCCATCACCAAGCCCGACGATCTGGCCGGCGTCCCGATCTCGGTCGGTTTTCAGTCCGGCTCCCATTACTCCACGATTCAGGCGTTGGAGCCCTACCTGCCGCTCGACCAGATCAACTTGAATTTTGCCGACGGTCTGCTGTTTGCAAGAATGGACAAATTATTGAGCGGCGCGTCACCGGCTTGCGCGTTGTTCTCGGGCCCCTACTACTTTGCCGAGCAACTGGGTTTCCGCAAGGTGATCGATACAACCTTCATGATGGCGACCTCGGTGGTCGGAGATCCCGACCCGCAGGACATCACGAAATACATGAACGCCCTGCGCCGCGCTCAGCGCGACATCGATCTCAGGCCCGACAAATACACCCACTACTATACCAAGGAATTTCCTGAGCGTTATCACGCGCAAATGGATACGCGACGCTGGGGGCCGGGCGAGCGCATCGTGTTCGAGCCCTATTCGAAGCAGACGTTCGATGCCACGTTCAAGTGGATCGATGAGCGTGGGATCTTTGAGGACGGCCTCGGCTCGGAGGATTACGAAAGCTCGATAGTGATCGCGGCCGAATGAATGCGGTTGCCGCATAAATGAGGAAACGTGAAGAGGGCGGGCTGGGGTGATCGCCGCAGCCGGTCTGCTTGGGGTTGCAGCTTGTCACAGTCAGCTGGAACCATCCCGCTGCCCGGCGCGGCCGCCCAACGGCACGATTGTGTGGGTGGCCGGGCGGGGAACGGGCCGGCCAAGCTGATCCGCTTCGGGTGGGCACGAGTCAGTCCCGCAACGGCTCAGGGATCCCGCGACCGCTGAACGGGCTGACCGGCAGCGGACAGTCAAGCCAAAATCGTTGGAATGGCGCGCCCAGCTGGTCCAACAACTGAAGCGGTGCGGACGGCGCGTGGGCCGATATGGACAGGAAACTCAGCGTGATACCGTCTTGCTCGAGCCGCGCAAGCGCTTGCCGGCGGCGGGCGGTGGGCGTGCCCCCCGTTTCCAGGATGATCGCGTACAGCCGCCGGCCTGTCCAAAAGCCGACATCGACGGTGACGTAGTCCGTCGGCAGTACGGGACGATGCTGGTTCAGCGGCGGCGGTTCGCTGAGTTGCGGACAGAACAGGTGGATGCGCGGCAGCGGCATGAGAGCCGAGAAACACCAATGGTCGCGCTCGACGAGACCGTCAAGGTTGCCGGTCTTGAGGTCAAGGGTTGCCGCATGCTCCGCCACGTGCGCGCGGATGGCCGCGAAATAAAGGGTGATGAACATCTCACGCGGCCTCGCCCAATCGCCGCATAGGCTTTTCAGATGCTGTTCTAGAAATGCCAGCTGCAGGTCGGCGTGGGCCAGATCTCGTGCGATCGGGGGACGGGTGAAGGGGTGGGCGATGGTGTTGAGACGCAGCGCCTCATGGCTGGATGCTTCAATGACAACCACCGGCGCGCCCGGACGTTCCAAATCGTCGGTCTGTCCGCTCGCTAAGGCGGTCAACACTTGCGGTCTGACGGCGGCGCTTCCGTAGGGCAGCACGCGGTGTCGTAAGGTTGCGAGCTTTGCTGGCGGCATCGGTTCGACCATCGTCTCCAAGCGGTCAGGCTGCGGCGGCGGGCCGAGCGCTTGCGCCACGTTGCGGCTGCGAAGGTTGATAACAGCGCGTGGCAGGGCCGCTAACAACTATCTTAAGAAAATCATTTCATAACTAAGCGAATCGTTTGTCCAGGCACTGCCATTAAACATACCGGGCCCTATTCCCGCGGGCCGATGGAGCAAGAGATCAAGCACACATGACGTGGCTTCCCCTGATTGCCTTGGTTGTCGCTGGGCTGGCGCTGGTGCTGCGTCAGCAGGTGCAAAACATGACGGGGATCGACGAGGAAACCTTCGCCACGCTGCTGGTCGGCGGGGCGCTCGCCGCCTTCATTGGCACGTCGATGCTGGCCAGCTATCGCGGTCGCTACGGCACGGCCTTGAAGCATGGGGTCGTCAGCGCCGTCATCGGGTTCGGCCTGGTCACCGGTTTTCGATACAAGGCGGAGGTTTCCCAGTTCGCGCTGCGCATGACCGAAGAATTCATGCCTCAAGGTCATTACCAGGTTATCGAACCGAGCCAGGCCGGGCAGAAAGCCGTGCGCATCCACCGTCGCCATGACGGTCACTTCGCCGCGCGCATGCAGCTCAACGGGTTTGCGGTGACCATGCTGGTGGACACCGGTGCCTCCGCCATCGTGTTGAGCGCTTCCGACGCAGGTGCCGTCGGTGTCGACCCCAAGCGGCTGTCATTTTCCGTACCGGTGCAAACGGCTAACGGTATTGCCTATTGCGCCGCCATGCGGTTGCGCGAGGTCAGCATCGGTCCCATCACGCTGCGCGACGTGGACGCACTGGTGGCGAAGCCTGGGGTGCTAAGGGAAAGCCTGCTTGGTATCAGTTTCTTAAGGCAACTCAGGGCATACGAGTTTTCCAGAGATTTTCTCATTTTGCGCGGCTGACGTCTGACCGAGAGCGGAACGGCTGGCCGGCCCATGGTGTGTTCGCGGAGGCCGGGATGGCATCGCCAGTAATGAAGCGCGCCGCAGGAACCGCGGCCAGCTGGTTGTTTGCAGCGGCGTGTTTGGCTGGATCGCTGATTTATTTCGACGAGCTCAGATCGGCGACGAGCGTGCTGCTCGGTATCAACCCCGAACAACATCAGGTTGCAGCTCAGGGGCGGCACCACGCTAAGCTTCACACTGCGGCCGGGCCACGCCGAATTGGTGGGCGCAATGTGACCCTCAAAGCCGAGCGGAGTGGTCACTTCTTGGCACATGCCATGGTCAATGGTCGACCGATCCAAGTCATGGTTGATACCGGTGCGACCATCGTTGCACTGACCTACGACGACGCGCAGCGCGCCGGAATTTTCGTGCGGCCGGCGGATTTCACACATCGGGTGTCCACCGCCAACGGGACCGCCCGCGTCGCACCCATCACCGTGCAAAGGATCGCCATCGGGGATATCGAAGTGCACGATGTGCGGGCCGCGGTCAGCGAACCTGGCAAACTGCACATGACGCTCCTCGGCATGGCCTTCCTCGGTCGATTGTCGCGCACGGAGATTCGGGGCGGCACCCTCGTGCTCGAGCAATAGAACCTTGCAGTGTAAGTCTGACCTGTCTGGTAGGCTCCCGGTCAATTCTGTCAGGGATCTTAACGGGTCGTACCTGTCAGCTCTACACTTTAAGGCGCGATGATCTAGGTCGGTGCCGGCCCGGGATCGGAGCCCGCAAGCTCCGATCCCAACAGCGACGTGGCCGCTTGGCCGCACGGATCGGGTGGCGCCCCGCCTCCAAGGCATAGCGAGCCCCGACCGAGCGGATCAGCGTCACAGATTGCCCCGGCTCAGTTCTCGCGCCAGATGATCGGCTTGACGGATGGCCAGTGCGACGATCGTCAAGGTGGGGTTCTCCGCAGCTCCGGTGGTGAACTGGCTACCATCGGAGATGAACAGGTTCTTCACGTCGTGGCATTGGCCCCATCTGTTGACCACGCCATCGCGTGGCTTCTCCGACATCCGGTTGGTGCCGAGGTTGTGCGTCGATGGGTACGGCGGCGTCGGAAAGATGCGCGTCGCACCAGCGGCCTCGTAAACGGCGGCGCCTTGCTTGTAGGCATGGTTGCGCATGGCGATGTCATTGGGATGGTCGTCGAAGTGCACGTTGGGTACCGGTAGACCGAATTGATCCTTCACGTCGTGATTGAGCGTGATGCGGTTGGTCTCCTGTGGCATGTCCTCGCCGACCAGCCACATGCCGGCCATGTTCTCATACATGTCGAGCGCGGACGTGAATTCCCGGCCCCAGGCACCGGGGTCGAGGAACGCTGCCATGAACGGGATCCCGAGCGCGAGCGTTTCCATCTCATAGCCGCCGACAAACCCGCGGGACGGATCGTGGCGGGCCTCATCGGAAATGATGCCGGCCATCGTCGTGCCGCGATGCATGCGAACGGGTTTTTCGAAGATGGCGTAAACCGAGCCGGTCATGTGTCGCATGTAGTTTCGACCGACTTGACCGGACGAATTCGCGAGCCCGTCCGGAAATGTGCTGGAGGTGGAGTTCAGCAGCAGACGCGGACTTTCGATCGAGTTGCCGGCAACGCAAACAGCGCGCGCCTTTTGTCGCTGTCGGTTGCCGTCGCCATCCGCATAGACCACGCCAGTGACCTTGCCGGCGGCGTCGTGCTCGATGCGCAGGACGTGGGATCGCTCGCGCACCTCCAGATTGCCGGTCGCCTCTCCCCTCGGAATGTCGGTGTAGGCGGCGGACCACTTGGCGCCGAATTTGCAGCCCTGAAAGCAGAACCCGGTCTGCTGGCAGGCCGGTCGATCGTCGTAGTCGGCGCTGTTGATGGCCATGCGGCCGGTATGCACGCTGTTATAGCCGAGCTTCTTGGCGCCGGCCTCGAACACCTTGAAATTATTGCAGCCCGGTAGCCCCGCGCGACCGCCGGTGCGTGTCACGCCCAGCTTGTTTTCGGCCTTTGTGTACCAGCCAGCCATGTCTGCAGCGCCGATCGGCCAGTCCAGCAGGTTGGCCCCTTGGACATTGCCATAGGTCGTCGCCGCCTTCCATTCATGGTCTTGAAAGCGCAATGACGCGCCGGCCCAGTGGGTCGTCGTGCCGCCGACGGCCTTGACGATCCAGGCCGGAAGACCGGAAAAATCCTTGGCAACCCGCCAATCGCCGGAGGTCGTGCGCGGATCGGTCCAAGCCAGTTGGCCAAAGCTTTCCCATTCGTCGTTGATGTAGTCCTCCGGCAAGTAACGCCCGCCGGCCTCCAACGCCACAACGTTGACGCCCTTCTGGGCCAGCTCGTTGGCCAGCACGCCGCCTCCGGCGCCGGTCCCAATCACCACAACGACGTTGTCGTCCGTTTTTGCAAATGGTGCTGCCATCGTCGCCTCCCTTAGATCCACTCGATGTCGTTGAACCCGCGATCGATGTAACCACCCTTCGAGAAGCTTTCGCCCTCATAGCCGAAGACCGGCCACACAGCTTTCTGGTTATAAAGACCCGTCACCAAGCCTCCGCGGATCGTCTGGAAGAATGGGGTTTTTTCCATGCTGCGAAGGATGTCGACGCGGTCGCGCTCCCAGCCCGCTCCGACGTAGCCCGTAAAACCAGCAGCCACAGCCGCCGCGTTGACTGCGGCTATGCCCGTCTCCACCATCGGCGCCTTGTCGGCGCTATCGTAACCTTTGACGGCTGCTGCATAGTATTTGTCGGCAATGCGATCGTGGGGGTAGATATCGCGCGCCATTTGGATCAGCGTTGCCATCGTCTCAGGTTTGAGATGGGAAAGCTCCATCGCCCAGGCGGCATCGCTGCCGGCCACGAATCCGGGGCCGAAGATCAGCGCCGTTGTCCCCAATGCCACGCTGCGCGCAAGCAGAGCGCGGCGCGTGAGGGCGGTGCGGTCGCACACAAGTGTCATTGTGATGTCCTCCCTTGCGCGTTCTTGGTGTTATCGATTAAGCGGCTCAACGGTAGCGGCCATGCCGCTCCAACACCTCGATCTTGTAGCCGTCAGGATCCTGCACGAAAAAGAATCTGGCCATCAGCGACCCGTCGCGATGAAACTCCTTCACATCCGCCGGATTGAGGCCGAGGGCAGCGATTCGCTGGTGCTCGGCGTGCGCGTCGTCAACCGCAACAGCGATATGACCGTAGCCATCGCCGTGAACGTAGGGTTCTGCCCGACCCTTGTTCAAAGTCAACTCGAGCTCGAAGTCGGCTTCATCATTGCGCAGATAGACGAGTGTGAAATCGTCGAAATCGAAGCGATCTGCGACGTCCAGGCCGAGCGCCTTGCGATAAAAGCTGATCGAGCGGTCGAGATCGAGCACCCGAATCATGGCGTGGATTGCTTTTGCCATGGGCACCTCCAGACGGATCAAGGTAGGCCCCCGCGCAAGAGTGTGGTGGTAGTGGATTACTACGTCGAAGCTTCGTGCGCTGGATGATTTGCCCTGGCGCGGACCTGCCTTGCGGACCCGCTCGACCACCTGGCCATCGATGAGATCGCGGCACGGGTGGTCCGGGGGCGTGCGGGATGAACTCAGCAAACACGGCAACGTTCATAGAACAACCGGCTGTTCATCAGAAGCGGAACGATCCCGATGAACAGCCGCAATCAAGCTCGATGATGGTCGAACGTTCTCATCTGACCGCCCGACAGCTGGAACCGAGGTGTCGTCGGTCGCAGAACCGGCATTTCAAGCGGCGGTCGCCGCCAGCGACGGGAACTCATCGGTTGCCGGCCGGGTGCCGGACAGATGAAGCAGACATGTGGTGCGCAGCATCGATGTGAAATTGGGCACCTCACCGCGAAGCTCGGTCACCTCGTCATGCAGCTTCGACAGGAACTTCGGCGTCGTGAGGCCTTGGTCTTCGGCAATTTTATCGAGCAGCTTCCAGAAAGCTGCTTCAAGCCGGATGCTGGTTGCGTGGCCCGATAAGCGCACCGACCGCGTCACACATTCGAAACCGGCAGGGTCCTGATTTGCAAAAATCCGACACATCGCGTCCTCCTGTGCAATCTCCAAATCATTCGACGACGTTGGTTTCGTGTCAAGGCGCGCGCTGGTGTGCACGTAATTCTGGTATGCAGGCAGGCTGGTGGTGCGAAAATCGGGCGCAGGCCATGGTTGATCGTTAAACCGCGACCACCGGCGCGATGCCGGGTGGGAAGATGTCCTCCGGCTGCGCGAGCCGCTGGGCGATGCCCTGCTGGTAGGCGTAGGAGAGGAAAGCTTCCAGGGTGGTTCGGTTGGCGTCGATCCCGAACGGGAAGATGTCTTCGCCGAACTCTTCCTGCAGCGTTTCCAAGTAATGGGGTAGCCATGGCACCGGGTAGCGCGAGGCGCTGGCATAGCGCAGGCGCCGCAGGCTGAGGCGTTTGGCTTCGTCGAACGCCAGATAAAGATTGCGTGCGATCCACGGGTGGTCGGCCAGCAGATCTTTGCGCATCGCTATGATGTGCATGATCGGATAGATCCCGGTGCGCCGATAATAGCGCATCTCTTGATCGCGATAATCGGGAAAAAGTTGTGCCACGTTGGGGTGCCGCGCTCGGAACGCCGATGGCACGCTTGCCGTCATTGCCGCGTCGATCTCGCCACTGATCAGCATATGGTTGAGCGTCTTGGTCGGTTCGCGGGTCAAGCTGAGCCCTTCGGGCAGCGCGATGTCCACCTTCTCGGTGCGGCCGGCGGTCTCGATGCCGGCCTGGACCCACTCGATGCTGGTCAGCGGTACGCCCGCCTCATGCGCCAGCCAACCGCGCGAATAGACGGCCGCCGTCTGTGCCCATTCCGGCACGCCGACCCGTTTGCCTTTGAGGTCGGAGGCTGTGCGGATGCCGGCGTTGACGTTGATGTAAAACGACGACAGACGAAACACCCGCGATGCAAACACCGGCAAGCCGATAATATCGGCGTCAGGCGCCGTGGCTTGGGCGATGAACTTGGCGAACGACATCTCGCTCACATGCCACTCGCGGCGCGCAGCAAAGCGGGCAAAGATCTCGTGCAGATCGAGATCGAGCCAGATCGGCTCGACGCCGGCCGCCGTGACCTTGCCGGTGCGGAAATCGCGAAAGTGGTCGTAGTCGGTCAGCGCGATCGTGATTGGGATCTTGCTCAACGGTTCGCTTCCTGCGGTTCGCCGGCCGTCGCATCGGCTTTTGGCCTTACACCAGAGCGGGATACGCGCCACCGTCCAAATGAATGTTCATGCCGGTGATGAAGCCTGCGTGCTGTGAGCACAAAAAGGCGCAGGTTGCACCGAACTCCGAAGGCTGTCCGTAGCGGCCGGCGGGGATCTGCGAGACCTGGTCGGCGCGGGCCTGCTCCCGGGTCCAACCCTTGAGCTTCATCATGCGTTCGGCCAGTTGTTTTTGCCGATCGGTATCGAAGCGCTCCGGCAGCAGATTGTTGAAGGTCACGTTGTGCTTGGCGAAATCACGGCTGATGCCCTTCATCACGGCGGTGAGGCCGGATCGAGCCCCCGAGGACAAGGCTTGATGAGCCCTCGGCGTGGTCACCATCGCCGAGGTGATGTTGATCACGCGGCCGAATTGGCGGTCGCGCATGGCTGGCAGCACAGCTTGGGTCAGCATCAAGGCGGCGACCATGTTGCCTTCCAGTCCCTTCATCCAATCCTCATGCGAGGTCTCCAATATCGCCTTGGGGCTCGGCCCGGCATTGTTGTTGATGAGGATGTCCGGTGTCGCACACGTGGCCAACAGCTTCTCGCGTCCATCGGAGGTGGTGATGTCGGCCTGCACCGCGCCGATCGAGACTGCGGGGTATTTGGCCTTCATTTCGGTTTGCGTGGATGAGAGCCGCTCGGCGTCAAGGCCATTGATGACGACGTTGACGCCCTCGCTGGCCAGAGCTTCGGCGCAGGCGCGGCCGAGCCCGCGGCTGGAAGCGCATAAAAGGGCGGTACGTCCTGCGATGCCGAGATCCATGTTGCGATTCCTCCCTAGGTATCTGACTCTGGCGCGGTCTGATGCGACGCGCCTCACGGGGCCGGCTCTTGCGGCTTGACGGCTGCGCGCCTTCATAAGAGCGTGAAGCATAGTCCCGCCCGCACCGAGATCATAGGCCTTGCAGGAGCATTAAGCTGATGACGTCCGCTCCTACGCTTCCCTTGCTGCCGACCACCGTTGTGGGAAGCTATCCTCAACCTGACTGGCTGATCGACCGCGCCGCGTTGATGTCCGGGCCGGTTCCACGCACCCGCCGGCGCGAGATCTGGCGTGTCGATGAAGCCTATCTGGGCGCCGCGCAGGATGATGCGACCAGGCTTGCGATCCGCGACATGGAGCTGGCTGGGATCGACATCGTCACCGACGGGGAGATGCGGCGGGAAAGCTACTCCAACCGGTTTGCGACCGCGCTTGAGGGCATTGACGACGACACGCCCGCGATGCTGCAGCCGCGACGGGCCGGGCGCCCGACCGCGGTGCCGCGTGTCGTCGGGCCGATCGGTTGGCCCGGCCCGGTGGAAGCGGAGGATGTGCGCTTCTTACGTGCGCACACCGACCGTGCCGCGAAGATCACGCTGCCCGGTCCGTTCACAATGGCGCAACAGGTGGTGGACGAGCACTATCGGGATCTCGAAGCGCTGACGATGGATTTTGCCGCAGCCGTCAATCAGGAGCTGCACGCGTTGGTGGCGGCCGGGGCCGATGTGATACAGCTCGATGAGCCGTGGTTGCGCAACAACCCGGAGGCAGCCCGGAAGTTCGCGGTCCGCGCGATCGATCGCGCGCTGCAGGGGTTGACCGTCGAAACCGCTGTTCATTTGTGCTTCGGCTATGCCCAGCTGGTCAAAGACAAGCCGGCGGGCTACGCCTTTCTGCCCGAGCTCGCCGGGTCATCTGCCAAGCAAATCTCAATCGAGGCCGCGCAGCCGCGGATCGATCTGGGCATCTTATCCCAGCTCGCAGACAAGACCGTCATTTTGGGCGTGATCGATCTGTCCGACCCGGAGGTGGAGCCGGCCGCGACGGTCGCGCAGCGGATCACAGCCGCGCTGGCTTACGTTCCGGCCGAGCAGATGATCGTGGCGCCGGACTGCGGCATGAAGTATCTGCCGCGTTCCACCGCCTTCGGCAAGCTCAAGGCACTCGTCGACGGTGCCGCCTTGGTGCGCCGCGAGCTCGGCGGCTGAGCGCTGAGCCATACACTCTGTTATACAGCAACCTGCCTTTAATCGGAATCGGAACGATCCCGATTAAAGGCGCGATGATCTAGCGTTTCAAAGTCCGCTGGCATCATCCCGCTCCCCGGCCCTGTTGCTCCGCCTCGTCAGCCGGGGCGGGCGAGCCGGCCGGCACGGCTGATCCGCCTTAGGCGGACATGATCTAACGATGCGCCACAACCCAGGCGTCGAGCATGCGGTTGAAGGCAGCGGGGTGCTCGCGGTAAACGAAGTGACCGGAGCGGTTGAACACCCGCACCTCGGTCTCGCGCTGGTGCTTCATGAACATTTCGATCAACAGCAGACCCGACTCGAAATCAGCGCCGGGATCATTGCGTCCCCAGACGATCAGCGTCGGGCACGGCATGCCTTCGGTCAACAGCCAGCGGTGCACCTCCGCCTTTTGCCGAAACAGCTCCGGTACGAACCGCTTGTTATGCAAACCGCCGCTCATCTTGGCGACGGCGGCTTGGTTCTTCTCGGTCAGGGCGATCGTCAAGGCGTCGTCCACCCAGGCTTCGGTGACCACCGCCGGGTGAAAGGAATAGGCCTCGAGGTACCAGCGGATCGATTCGCGCGTTGCTTGCGGAGGCGGCCGGTTGCGGACCATCACGTGGGTCCGCGTCGTGCCGGGCGACAGGGTCCCCGATGACACGCAGATGCTGGACTTGACCAAGTCCGGCCGTTCCATGGTGATGCGGGTGACGATGTAGCCGCCGCGGGAGTGACCGACCAGGTGATAGGGCTTGTTCCCGAGCGCGTCCAAAAACGCGATGACATGCTGGACGCTGGCATGCATCGTGTAGTCGTTATCGGACTTCGGATTGTCGGTGTAGCCCTGGCCCAAGCGGTCCAGCGCAATGACGTTGTGATAGCGCGCGAGCGCAGGAAAATTGAGCTCCCAGGACCGCGCCGAGCTGGAGCCGTCGGTCGCACCCATTTGCACCCCGTGAACGAACACGATGGGTTGCCCTTCTCCTTGCTCGAAGTAGCGGGTTTTGATCCCATCCACCTCGATCCAACGGGCCTCGCCCATGTCCACCGACGTGGGTGTGAAGGTCTCCGAGCCACGGTCCGGTGCCGTTACTGCTGCTGAGCTAGTTGCCATAGCCCACCCCTTCGATGAACTCCGTGACGACGCGATTGAACGCGGTGGGACGCTCGCGGAAGCTGTAGTGTCCGGCTTGATTAAAAACGTGCAGCTGCGTGCGATGCTGGTGTTTGGCGATCAGGTCGTAGAGTGCGAGGCCTTGGGCCAGAGGCGCGGTCGGGTCGTTATAGCCCCAAACCAGCAGCGTTGGCCGTTCCAAGCCGGTGCTGTCGAGCCGGGCGAACAGATCGTCTCTGTCGTCGACCAGCTCCGGGAGAAAGCGGGTGACGAGCAGGCCTTCACCGGACATCTTGGCAATCGCTGCTTGGGTTTTGGCCGCGCTATTGAGGTCTTGCGCATGCTGCAGCCAGTCTTCGCTGATGTGGTCGGGCCGATAGGAGTAGTGCTCGGCGATGAAACGCGCTGCTTCGAGCGTGCCCGGTTGATGAGGATTGGTGGCGAACACCACGTCGTTGCGACCGGGGCCGGGGGCGACGGTGTTGGAATCGACGATCACACAGCTTTCCACGAGAGCAGGTTCATCCAGTGTAACCCGCGTCACCACGTAACCGCCCCGACTATGTCCAACCAAATTGTACGGACCAACAGCGAGCGTTCGCAAAAACCGTTTCACATGGCGCACGGCGGCGGCCATCGTCCAATCCTGGTCTGACGTTGGATTGCCGGTGACACCCTGGCCGAGGCGATCGAGCGCAATGACGTGGAACCGCTGCGCCAGGGCAGCGAAATTCAGCTGGAAATCCTCCGCGCTGTTGCCACCGGAGGCATCGCCCATGGTTCCGCCATGGACCAACACCACGGTGCGGCCCGTTCCGGCCGCGACATACCGCGTTCGAACGTCATCGACGTCGACCCACTTTTCTTCATGCTGCTTGAACACCATGATGCCTCCCTGGTGATGGCACCGTCTCACCGCACGACCTTGAAGGCGCGGGCGTGATCGCAGCACAGCCCATGGAACAGGGCAAGCTTCAACTGCTTGGGGAATGCGGCAGTTGAAGGTGTCAGTCTGGTTGCTGATGGCCTATTTTGCGTTGGTGAGCAGCGTATGGATGAAGCCGTGTCACGGGTTGGCACGATGAGCCGATTGGATTGAGACGATGGAACAGCGCAAGCTTGGCCAATCTGGCCTGGCGGTATCGGTTCTGGGGTTCGGTTGTGGCAACGTCGGCGGTTTAATGACCCGCGGCAGCTCAAGCGACCAGGATCGCGCCATCGGGATCGCCCTTGAACACGGTATCAACTATTTCGACACCGCGGCGCAATACGGCAGCGGCGCGTCCGAGCAAAACCTGGGCCGGTCGTTGCAGGCCTACCGCGCACAGGCCATCGTCGGCTCGAAAGTCAAGGTGCCACCGGTCGAACCGGCCCAAATCGGACCCGTGATCGAAGCTGCCCTCAATGAGAGTCTCAAGCGGTTGCAGCGTGAGACGCTCGACGTTTTCACGGTTCACAACGCCATATCGACGGTGCCGCGGATCGGATGTCTGCTGCCGGAGCATGTGTTGGATGTGGTGGTGCCGACCCTTCATCGGTTGGCGCAGGCCGGTAAGATCCGCTTTTTTGGCATGACGGCGCTCGGCGATACCGAGGCGCTGACCCGTTTGATTGAGGCCCGTGTCTTTACCAGTGCGCAGGTTCCGCTCAACTTGCTCAACCCAAGTGCCTCCCATGAGGTGCCCGAGGACTATCCGGCCCAGAACTACGATCGCCTGCTGGTGCGGATGATGGAGGCTCACATCGGTGGAATTGGCATTCGCGTGCTGGCCGGTGGCGCGTTGGTCGAAGCAGAGCCACACCCGTTGGCCAGGGGCTTTGTCGATCCGATGGGCACCGGTTCGAGTTTCGGTGCGGATCTTGAACGGGCGCAGCGGTTTGCCGCGCTCGTGGCGGATGGCCATGCGGCTAGTCTAGCCCATGCGGCGCTGCGCTACGCGATCGCGAACCGGGCGCTGTCGACGATCCTCGTCGGGGTGTCTGATCCGGAGCAACTGGCCGATGCCATCGCCGCGGCTGAGGCCGGGCCGCTATCGACCGCCGGTCTGGCGCGTGCCGCCCAGATCCAAGCCGGCTTCGCCGGCGAGCCGCGGTAAAGCACGATGTCAAAGCTGGACGTGTGCACGCCTGCTGCGCCGGGTGACCGGTGCGCCGCTTGAACGCATCACCTCGCGGCGCCCATCCGTCCGTCGGTGCAATCAAGACGATTGTGTCCTACTCATCAGCCATCAAAGTGACACCCCGCACCGTCGCCATCCGTCCGCTTTGGGCCGGTGAAACATCGAAACGGCCGGGAAGCGCCAGCTCAAGTTCACAGTTCTCATCGACCAGTGGTAACACCAGTCGAATTTCACCCCGCCCCGGCTGCAGATGGTCGCGCAGCTCTGCCACCGCCTCGGACCAGGTCTGAGTGCTCATCGATGATGGATCGAACACAATCTTGACGGTGCGCACGACGTTGCCGACCGCCTTGTCGAGCGCTTCCATGCGTTCCACCCGCAGCTTCACGGTGTCGCCGTCCACCCGCTCCGCCGACACCGACAGCAAGACCGGTGTGCCCGCGGTCAACAGCTCGCGGTTGGCAGCCAACGTATCAGCGAAGATGATCGCCTCGAATTGTCCGCTGGCGTCCGTAAACACGGCAAACGCGAACGCATTGCCTTTGGCGGACTTGCGCTCGCGGGCGGAGACCACGATCGCGGCCAGGCGCGCGCTGGCCCCGCCGGCGTCGATGCTGGCCTCAAACTCCGCATAGCGCTTGACCTTGAGGCTGGCCAGCGTCGCCTCGTATTCATCGAGCGGGTGACCCGACAGATAAAAGCCGATGGCTTCGAACTCCTTTTCCAGACGCTCCATTGCGGTCCAGTTGCGCACCGGCCGGATGTCGACCGTGGCCGCGCTATCGGCTCCGGCCCCGCCACCGAACAGATCGGCGGTTCCCGTTGCTGCCAACTCCGCCAGCCGATTGGCCAACGCGATGATCTGTTCGACGTTGCCATGGACAGCCGCCCGGTTTGGCTCCAGCGCGTCGAAGGCGCCGCCGGCGGCCAATGTCTCCAGGGCGCGCTTGTTGAGCGCCTTCGGATTGAGACGACGGGCGAAGTCGGACAGATCCTTAAACGGGCCGGCCTGGCCGCGCTCGGTGACGATGGTTTCGACCGCCGCCTGACCGATGTTTTTCATTGCCGCCAAGGCATAGCGCACCGCGCCTGGGGCTTCGCTGGTGCCCGGCTCGGCCGTGAATTCCACCGCCGAAGCATTCACGCACGGCGGCAGCACGCCGATACCTGATTTGCGCGCTTCTGCGGCAAAGCTGGCGAGCTTATCGGTGTTCGCCATGTCGAGCGTCATCGAGGCGGCAAGAAACTCCTCGCGGTAATGGGCCTTGAGATAGGCGGTATGGTAGCTCACCAGCGCATAGGCCGCGGCATGGGACTTGTTGAAGCCGTAGCCGGCAAATTTGTCGACCAGCTCGAAAAGGTAGACGGCGTCGTCCTTCTTCACGCCATTGTTGACGGCACCTTCAACGAACAGCGCCTGCTGCTTGGCCATTTCGTTCTTGTCTTTCTTGCCCATGGCGCGACGCAACAGATCGGCCTGGCCAAGGCTGTAGCCGGCCATCACCTGGGCAATCTGCATCACCTGCTCTTGGTAAATGATGACGCCGTAGGTCTCGCTCAGGATGCCTTCGAGCAGCGGGTGCAGGCAATCGACGGGTTCCTCGCCATGCTTGCGATTGATGTAGGTGGGGATGTTGTCCATCGGGCCGGGCCGATACAGCGCCACCATGGCGATGATGTCTTCGAACCGGTCGGGCTTCAGGCGCTTGAGGCTGTCGCGCATGCCGGTGGATTCCAGCTGGAACACCCCAACCGTATCGGCGCGCGACAACAAGTCGAACGTGTCGCGGTCATCGAGTGGCAAGGTCGCCAAGTCGATAGCGGCCCCGCGACCGCCTTTGATCAGCGCCAGCGCCTTCTCCAGCACGGTCAAGGTTTTGAGGCCAAGGAAATCGAACTTTACGAGGCCCGCCGCCTCGACCATCTTCCAGTTGAACTGGGTGACGGGCATGTTGGATTTGGGGTCGCGATAAAGCGGCACCAACTCGGCGAGCGGCCGGTCACCAATGACGATACCGGCGGCGTGGGTTGAGGCGTGACGGTAGAGGCCTTCAAGCTTCAGGGAAATTTCGATCAAGCGGGCGACCATCGGGTCGTTGTCGCGCTCCTCTTGGAGACGCGGCTCGCCCTCGATCGCCTCAGCCAAGGTGACGGGGTTGGCCGGATTGTTAGGCACCAACTTGGTCAGCCGGTCCACTTGACCGTAGGGCATCTGCAGGACGCGACCAACATCGCGCAGCACCGCCCGGGCCTGTAGCTTGCCATGGGTGATAATCTGAGCGACCCGGTCGCGGCCGTATTTTTGTTGCACGTAGCGGATCGTCCGCTCGCGGTTGTCTTGGCAGAAGTCGATGTCGAAATCCGGCATCGACACCCGCTCCGGGTTCAAGAAGCGCTCAAACAGCAAGCCAAAGCGCAATGGATCCAAGTCGGTGATGGTCAGCGACCATGCCACCAGCGAGCCCGCCCCCGACCCGCGACCGGGGCCGACCGCGACGCCGTTGGCTTTCGACCATTTGATAAAGTCCGCGACGATCAGGAAGTAGCCGGGGAATTTCATGCCGGTGATGATATCGAGCTCGTAGGCAAGCCGCTGTTCGTAATCATCGCGGGTGAACCCCTCCGCTAAGGGGTTGATCTCGAGCCGCTTGTCCAAGCCCTCCTCGGCCTGCCGCTTGAGCTCGGCCGCTTCCGCCCGCAGCCGCTCGTCATCGTCGCTGGCCGCTTGAAGTTCGACAAAGCTTGGCAGTATCGGCTTGCGGTCAACCGGCCGCCACGCGCAGCGGCGGGCAATCTCCACCGTGTTCGTCAGCGCTTCAGGTAGATCGGCAAACAGCTCAGCCATTGCGGCGGGTGGTTTGAAGCCATGCTCGCGGGTGACCCGTCGCCGGTTGTCTTCCACCACGTAATTGCCGCCGGCGATGCACAGGAGGGCATCATGGGCTTCATAGTCGTCTGGCTCGGCGAAATACACCTCGTTGGTCGCCACCAGCGGCAACTGGCTGTCATAGGCCAAGCTCAGCAACCGCGGCTCGCACGCCATCTCTGCGCGGATGCCATGGCGTTGGATCTCGACATAAAGTCGATCGCCAAAGGCCGCCCCCAGCCGGGCTAGCCGCTTGGCAGCGACGTCGTCCCAGCCGTCGCGCAAGGCACGGTCGATCGGCCCGTCCGGTCCGCCAGTCAAGGCGATCAAGCCGTCGGCATGGGCGACCACGTCAGCCATCCGGGCATGGGGGCCGTCCGCGTCTTCACCGTCCAGATGCGCTTTGGACACCAGCTTGGTCAGATTGGCATAGCCCTCCTCGCTCATGGCATAAAGCGCGATCAGTCCATCACGATGGGGGCCCTTGTTGGCCGTGACCGCAGATTGCGGGCGGGGCATCGCACCGCCGCTGGACTGAGCCGTCTCGCCGAAATCGATGGCAAGTGAGACACCGGCGATCGGTTGAATGCCGGCGGCGGCGAGCTTGTTCGAAAATTCCAGGATTCCGAACAGGTTGTTGGTATCGGTGAGCGCCAGGGCGGGATGACCCTGTGCCACAGTCAGCTGCGCCAACCGCGAAATGGGTAGCGCGCCTTCCAACAGCGAGTAGGCCGAGTGCACCTTCAGGTGAATGAATGCCGGCAGGGTCGGTTGACCGGCAAGACGAGCGGACGCCGTGTCGGCGACGGGTAGGCGAATCGGAGCGTTCATAGCCAGAGACTACCCGATTCTTCGATGCGGACCTGCCTCATCAGACCGTCGTTTGAGGTTTCCACAGTGCGCGGCTAGAGCAACCTGCCTTTCATCGGAATCGGAACGATCCCGAATAAAGGCAGAAAGTTGCTCACCACTTGAAGAGCGATCATCTTTGCGCCTTAAATCGGAACCGGCGCAATTGGAATCGGCGTTGCGGTTCCGATTTAAGGCGGGTTGCTCTAGGGATGACCTCGTCGCGGGCGACCGGACCAGCTTGACCGGGGCGCGGAATGTGCAGACAAGCTTGACGATGACATTACGCATCATCTTCATGGGTACGCCTGATTTCTCCGTGCCCACCTTGTCGGAGATCGTGGCGGCCGGCCACGACGTGGCTGCAGTCTATTGCCAGCCGCCCCGCCCCGCCGGTCGGGGCATGGAGGCGCGAAAATCGCCGGTGCAACTTTACGCGGAGCGGGCCGGCCTTGAGGTGCGCACGCCGCGCTCGCTCAAACCTCCGGAGGCCGGCGAGGCCTTGCGTGGGCTGGCTGCCGACGCCGGCGTGGTGGTGGCGTATGGCTTGATCCTGCCCCCGGCCGTGCTGCATGCACCCCGCCATGGCTGCTTTAATCTCCACGCATCGGCGTTGCCGCGTTGGCGTGGTGCGGCGCCGATCCACCGCGCCGTGATGGCCGGCGATACCGAAACCGCGATCATGGTGATGCGGATGGAGGAAGGGCTCGACACCGGGCCGATTTGTTTGGCGGAACGGGTGGCGATCACAGCTGATATGACGGCCGGTCAACTGCATGATGATCTGGCCCAGCGCGGCGCCAGCTTGATGGTCCGGGCCTTGGCCGCGCTGGAGCGTGGGAGCCTGGCGGAGCAGCCGCAGCCCAGCGCTGGCGTGACATACGCCAACAAGATCGACAAGGCCGAGCTGCGGATCGACTTCACCCGCCCCGCCGGTGAGGTTCACGATCAGATCCGTGGGTTGTCGCCGCAGCCGGGTGCCTGGTTCGAGCTGGAAGCGGCGGGGCCGGATCGGCGGCGCGAGCGGATCAAGGTGTTACGCGCAAAAGTGGCGAGCGATGCTGGCACGGGGGTGGCCGGGGAGGTTTTGGATGCGAAGCTGACGGTGGCTTGCGGCTCCGGCGCCATCCAGCTGCTGGAGCTGCAGCGTGCGGGGAAAAAGCCGATGGATGCAGCCGCGTTGCTGCGTGGCTTGGCCGTGCCGGTCGGGACGCGGCTTGAATGAGATCGCCGTCGGCGGCTGTCGCCGGTCAACCTTAAGGGTTAACGGTTTCTTACAATTTGGTTAGGGCATCAGCCGCGTTGACCGGTACAATCTTGCCGTATGTTCCCGAATTCTCGGTTAGAGGTCGCCTCGATGCTTCGCGTTGCTACGTTCAGTTTTGCCTGCCTGATCTCGGTCGGCGCCACGGCTCCGGTACTGGCGCAGGCGGCGTCAACAATCCGGATCGAGCCGCGACCCTACCATGGGGCGATCGTGACGCTGGAGCAGGGCGTCCGGGTGTGGCGGCCGCTGCCGCCCAATCGGTATGTGATCATCAATCCAGATGGCAAAACGCCGCTCAACCTAAGCCTCGCCGATGTGCGTGAGCGCTCGGTCAGCCGCAACTACTTCTACGATCGAAGCGGGCGCAGGGACCAGCCCGTCAATCGCGGCTACAACACGTACGGGGTGCCCGCGGGCGCGTTCGGCTACGGCCGTGATTTCCGCAGATTCGGCAAACGCGGTCGGTATTTCCATCCGCGCGGCGGTGCCGGGTTCCGTCCCTACTTCCCCGGACGTGGCGTTGCGGTCGGTCGTATCGGCCGCCACTGACGTGTGCCCGGCCACCCCCACCAGCGGGCCATTGGGTGGCCAGTGGAGGAACGGAGTGGAGGAACGGAGTGGAGGAATGGGGCGGGGGAGCGGAAGGGTTCCAGCTCCCTGTGAAACGCTACAGCACGCCCGGCCGTGCGAGCTTGCCGAGGACCGCAATGACGCCGGCGGTCGATCATCCCGCGTCCGCGCCGGGGTTGCCGGCGACCAGCGGTAGCGGCTGCTCGCCCAGCAGTTCTTCGAGCACCACGTCTTGCACCACCTCGAGCGGCAGGCGATGGACGGCCGCCAGGTCCGCAACGTCGGTCAAGATGGCATTGGCGTCTTGGATTTTTTTCAGCCGCTTGAACGCATCCCGGCGGCAAAGCCCCATGCTTTCGGCCACCAACTCCAAGAAGTTGACGACGGCAAATGGCCAATCCCGCTCGTGGGTACAGAGTTCGCGATGGCAGACATGATAGACGCCGGCGAGGGCGTCCAGGTTGGCGGCGGCCGCCGCCTGCAACAGCCGAGCATGGAGGCTGCGCTTATAGTCGGGAAGCGATTGCAATTGGTTGCACATATAGCCGACGCTGGGCTGGGTGAGATCGACGAGCTCAAGTCCGGGCACGGCGCGCAAAATCCGCTCGGCTGCCTCGGTCACGCCGGTGACGCCGGGATGCTCATGCAGGCCCACCCGCTTGTTGACACGGCGGTTCATCAAGTGGCGAAGCTGGTCGAGCTTGCTGGCTAGAAATACGACGAATGGCACCATGTCGAAGCCGAACCTCTCAGGCGCTTGCGACCGTCGGCCCGGCAACACCGTCTCGGAAAACTGGATGTGACAGGTCGGGCACCAGGCCAACACCTGCGACGGCTTGGCGGCGGCAAAGTGATCCGACGTTCGGTAGGCGACGTTTTCGGCCAGGGTCAGATCGCCGGCGCGCAATTGAATAATGCCACAGCACATCTGTGGGCCGCCCATCACCCGATAACGCACGCCAAGCGCGTCCATGATGTCGAAACAAAGCAGCGCAATGTGCGGCGTGCGGCGTAAGTTGCAGCCGGTGTAAAACACGACATCGGTGTGCGCGTCGTCGGCGGTGGGCTCACCATCCTCCGCGTCGAAACGCGCGAGCACGTCGGGGGGCAGCTGCATCCGCGAAAGGACGCGCACGGCCCGGCTCATCTTACGGAACGCGCGGGCGCCGGTCTGGCGTTGCCGATCGACCGGTTGGCGACGGGCGATCGCCAGCCGCGCAAGCGTGAGCATCAAGCGCGGGTTGATGGCTTCCGGGCAGGCGGGAATGCAGCTGCCGCTGCCCGAGCAGATGCTGGCCCACCGCTCAGCAGCCGGCGTGCCGGGCCGATCTCGCAACAGATCGCGCACGGCGGCCACGACCGCGCCGGCATCCAGATGATCGAGCTCGGCAGGACCGGTCATCGGGCACACCTCAAAACACCGACCGCATCCCGTGCATGCTTGCGCCAGGGCGTCGGCTCGCGCCGTCAGATCCTCAGCAAAGCTGCGTTGTGTCATCGCTCGCCGTTCCATTACGTCCGCACCGTTGCGATCGCGGGCAGCCTGACCCAGTTTGCGGCCGGTTTGCAAGCTGGATGCGTCGCCGACCGGGTCGGCAGGCCTAGAGCATTAACGGTTGAGATCTGCTGGCTGGACCGCGTAGACTTTTGGCGAGGCTGGGCAATACGGCGGCACGCAGCGATACCAGCGCGATGACGGGTCTTAGCGCCATCGAAGTTGTGATCATTCTCGTTTACTTGGCGGGGACGTTCGGGATCGCGCTGTACTTGGGGCGCCAGAAGGAGGAAGCGGGCAACACCGCGGACTATTTTCTCGCCGGCCGGGCGTTGCCTTGGTACTTGATCGGGCTGTCGTTTTACGCTTCAAACATGTCCGGGGCCAGCTTTGTCGGGCTGATTGGCGCGTCCTACGGCCACGGGCTGACGGTCTTCAATTATGAATGGACCGCGACCTTTGTTCTCATCTTTTTCGCCTTGTTCATTGCTCCGGTGTTTCTGCGCAACCGGCTGTATACGGTAACGGAATACTTGGAGCGGCGGTACGAACGAAGAACCCGGGTTGCCTATTCGCTGTTCACGCTGATGACCTTGTTGTTCATCGATACCGCTGGCGCCCTGTATGCCGGCGCCGTGGTCGTCAGCACCGGGTTTCCCGCCATCGGCTTATGGCCCGCGTGCATACTGATATCGATTTGCGTCGGGATCTACACGATCTTCGGCGGTTTGCGCGCGGTGGTGATAACCGACGCCTTGCAGGCCGGCGTGCTGATTATCGGTGCGATCCTGGTGGCGGGGTTTGGCCTCGCCGCGGTCGGCGGCGTCGATCAATTGGTGGCCAAGCTCGACCAACGCCATCTGACGCTGTTTCATGCGGCGAACGATGAATTCTTGCCGTGGCCCGGTATCCTTGGCGTGGTGGTTTTGGGATTCTACTATTGGACGTTCAACCAATATTTCGTGCAGCGGGCGCTGGCTGCGCGGTCGCTCGACGATGGGCGCAAGGGCGCCCTATTGGGCGGTTTGCTGAAACTGGTCAATCTCGCGCTGATGATCATGCCGGGCTTGGTCGCGATCGCGCTCTACCCGGCGCTGTCCAGTCCGGACCGGGCCTTCCCCACGCTTGCGTTCGACCTGTTGCCGGCCGGCGCGCGCGGCATCGTGCTGGCGGCGATGTTGGCTGCCATTATGTCGAGCTTGGACAGCGCCCTCAACGCTGCGGCGTCGCTGGTGACGATGGATTTCATCAAGCCGGTTTGGCCCACCACCAGCGATCGCCGGTTGGCCACGATCGGTAAGGCGGTGACGGCGGTTATCATGCTGTTCGCCGCGCTCTACGCGCCTTTGATCGCCGGTTTTGGTTCGTTGTTCGGATATTTCCAAGCGACGCTCGCCTACCTGGTCCCGCCGGTCGTCGCGATCTACATGGCAGGCCTGTTCGCTCGGCGCATATCCACCCGCAGTGCGTTTTGGGCGCTGGTTATCATCGAGCCGGTAGCATTTGCGCTGTTCCTGCTGCAACAGTTCAGCGGTGTTTGGGAAAGCATGGGGTTGCCGGCCGTGCACTTCACGACGATGGCGGTGGTGCTGTTGGCGGTGACGTTTGCAGCGTTAGCCGTCCTCAGTGTTGTGCTGCCTGACCAGGATCGGCGTGTCGAGGCTGCAACTGTGGTGCAGTGGAGTGACATTACTGCAGCGGATAAGCAGCATCGGGGCTGGGGATGGTCCGATTATCGCGTTCTAGCGGCTTTGCTGACGTTCGTCACTTTGGCGTTGATAATCGTATTGGTGCTGCTTGAGTGAGTTCATCAGCCTATCGAGTTCTGCAATCACCGACCAACTGTTGTGGATGGAGCGGCCGTCATGACGGAGCCTGTTATCCAACCCGCTGAGCCGGGCCCATTGGCACGCTTCGGCTTTGTGCCCGATCCGGTGCTCGCCATCATCGTGGTGGTGCTGGTGATCCTCGCGGTTCTGATCGTTGAACGCGTGGCGTTCTCCGCCCTCCACCGGCTCGTCGCCGATCGCAGTGCGTTCTTGACGGCGCTCCTGGCCAAAGCCAAGTGGCCTGTGCGGGTGGCATCGCAGATCCTAGGTGTCACATTGGTGCTGCCGTATTTGCCGCTGGAACCCTTCATCTATGACGTCACGGCCCGGTGGTTGCAGGTGGCATTCATCGTTTTGGTCGGCTGGTTGACGATCACAGCAACCCACCTGTCGGCGGAGTTCTATCTCGATCGATTGGGCGACAAAAGCCTTGCCAGCGTGGCCGAGCGCAAGCAGCGAACACAAATCGGAATCCTGACCCACGCCGCCGACACGGTGATCGTGCTTTTGACGGCCGCGGCCGCACTGATGAGTTTTGACACCGTGCGCCAATACGGCATCAGCCTGTTCGCGTCGGCGGGAGCGGCGGGGCTGGTCGTTGGCTTCGCCGCCCGTCCCGTGCTCATGAACCTGATCGCTGGCGTGCAGATCGCGATGACCCAACCGATTCGTATTGAGGATGTGGTGATCGTGGAAGGCGAATGGGGGCGGGTGGAGGAAATTACCGCAACCTATGTCGTCATCCGCATTTGGGACTTGCGGCGGCTGATCGTGCCATTGGCCCACTTCATTGAAAGGCCATTTGAGAATTGGACGCGTGAATCCGATGAGCTGATCGGAGTTGTTACGGTGCAAACAGATTATTCCGTGCCGGTGGAAACAGTGCGCCAAAAGCTTTTTGAGATCGTCAAAGCATCGGAGCATTGGGATGGTAAATCGGCGGGCTTGGTGGTTACCGACGCGGGTCCGCAGACGATGACATTACGGGCAACAATGAGTGCCAATAACTCATCGCACACATGGTCACTGCGTTGCGAAGTTCGAGAAAAGCTCATCGCCTTTTTACAGCAGCATTATCCCGAAGCTCTACCTCGCATGAGAGCGTCGCTTCAAAATGACAACCGCTCGTCGCCAATCCGCCTTAACGTGGCAGATGCATCTTAGTAAATTGGTCTAAAAGCGTTGATTGTATTATCATATCAGCCCACTTTTCAAGTGCCATTTCAATAATTGATGATCGCGAGAAAAGGTGCATACGGATAAATGTAGGCTTCAATTCATATTGATCGCAATTTAGGGGCTGCATTTTCGCGTTATTGGTTTATCGTAGAGAAAGTCGCTTTAAGATCTCTGAAGGTCTGAGCAGCGTATACTTTTACTGCGAGCGTTTTGCGCCTTGTTCCGGAGTCTGTCATGCGTTCTGACTACCCGCTCGGCCCCGTGATCACGTCGGCGGTGGCCGGCCTGTTGCTGCTGGCGCCGGCCGCTGCTATCGCCAACGAGAGTTCAGCCGAAGGTCCGACCAAGTCCGAGACGGCGCAATCCGTCGTACCACCGGTTGTCGTCGGATCGACCGGCGCAGCGTCAGTTGAACCGACCGGGAACGAGGCCGCCGCTGAAGCTAGGGCTGCGACGCCACCAGCGGTCGAGGGTGCCCAAAAAGCCGCTAAGGCCGACGTCAATGTCGGCGTCCCAGTGCCGGCAGGCGCAGACAAAACCCCATCGGAAACGGCCGCGGCCACGCCCGAAGCCAAGCCAGAGCCGCCAAAGCCAACATTATTTGCCAGCATCAACCTCACCTCGCAGACGATGACGGTTCGCAACGGCGACAAGGTGGTGCACAGATGGAAGGTGTCAACCGGTCGCAGCGGATACCACACGCCGCCCGGTAAGTTTCGTCCGACCTGGAAAGTTAGAATGTGGCGCTCGCGCCAATATTATGGTGCACCGATGCCATACTCGGTGTTCTTCAATCGTGGTATAGCGGTACACGGCACGGCCGCGACCGGCCTATTGGGGCGGCCCGCCTCACATGGCTGCGTGCGGCTAGCGACCTCGAACGCGCGCGCGTTCTATAAACTCGTCAGCCGCCACGGCATGGCCAAGACCCGCATCGAGGTCACTGGCAAAACGCCGGTGAGCCGAAGGTCGCGGTACGTGTCGCGGTCGCGCACCCGCACCTACCGCAGCAATCGCAGGTACCGTTACCGCTACACCTCCAGCCCGTTCTGGTTCTCCGGTCCGAGCTATTATTATTCCTCAAACTATAATCAACGCCGTCGGTACCGCAGCACGCGTTATCGCCGCCGCTGATGCGCCTGGGCGCAAATCCGCTGTGATCGCGCTGATGGGCTGATTGCAGGGCTGGCAAACGGCAGCGCCCTTAGTGGGAGGCGTTGGCGGGTGACGCCTCCAGCGCCTCCGTTAGATCGCTCTCCTAGAGCAACTTTCTGCCTTTAATCGGAATCGGAACGATCCCGATTAAAGGCAGAAAGTTGCTCACCACTTTAATAGGCGGATCAACCTTGCCGGCCCGTTTCCCCACGCCGATGACCAATGGCACGATGTTGTGAGGGCCGGGTGGGGGAAGCGGGATGGTTCCAGCTAACACTGCAACGCTATCGGACGTCAGGCAGTCTTGGCGCCATCCTTCAACAGCTTGTAATTGATTGCATCGAGCAGCGCCTCGAAGCTCGCATCGACAATGTTGGCGGATACGCCGACTGTGGACCAGCGCGTGCCGGTGACCTTGTCGCGCGTCTCCACCAGCACCCGCGTCACCGCCTCGGTGCCGCCAGTCAGAATGCGGACCTTGTAGTCGACGAGGTCGATATTGTCGATGTGGTGTTGGTAGCGGCCTAGATCCTTGCGCAGGGCGCTGTCCAGCGCGTTGACCGGGCCGATGCCCTCGGCCACCGACCATGACGGCTGGGATTCGCCGTCGATGAACACCTTGACCGTTGCCTCCGACACCGTGACCAATTTGCCGAGTGCGTTGTGGCGCTTCTCGACCATCACCCGGAAGCTATCGACCGTGAAGTATTGCGGAACCTCGCCCAGCATGCGCCGCGCCAACAACTCAAAGGACGCATCGGCCCCCTCATAGGCATAACCGATCGCCTCGCGCGACTTGACCTCGTCAAGTAGCGTGCCTACCCGGGGATCGTTGCGGTCAATCATCACGCCGAGCCTGTCCAATTCGTAAAGAACATTGGACTTGCCCGCTTGATCCGATACCAGCACGCGACGGCGGTTGCCGACCTGTTCGGGCTGGATGTGCTCGTACGTCTCAGGTTCTTTCAAGATCGCCGAGGCGTGGATGCCGGCCTTGGTTGCGAACGCGGCCTCGCCGACATAGGGCGCCTGCCGGTTCGGCGCTCGATTGAGGATCTCGTCGACGATACGGCTTACATGGGAGAGCTTGAGCAGCCGATCCGGGGTCACGCCGGTGGCCAACTTCGCGGCGAAATCCGATTTGAGCATCAAGGTTGGGATGATCGAGACCAGATTGGCATTGCCACAGCGCTCGCCGATGCCATTGATCGTCCCTTGGATCTGACGACAGCCAGCGCGCACCGCCGCCAACGAATTGGCCACGGCGTTTTCGGTATCGTTGTGGGTGTGAATGCCGAGGTGGTCGCCGGGGACGGCGGCGGTGACCTGTGACACGATGGCGCCCACCTCATGCGGTAGCGTACCGCCGTTGGTGTCGCACAAGACGACCCAGCGGGCGCCGGCTTCGTAGGCCGTCCGAGCGACCTTGAGTGCATAGTCCGGATTACCCTTGAAGCCGTCGAAGAAGTGCTCGCAGTCGATGGTCGGTTCGCGGCCGGCCGCAAGCACGGCCGCCACAGACTGGGCGACGGCTTCGGCGTTTTCCTCATTGGAGATGCCGAGCGCGACCCGCACGTGGTAGTCCCAACTCTTGGCTACCAGGCAGATCGCATCCGCGTCAGCCTGCAGCAGCGCTTGGAAGCCAGGGTCATTGGCAACCGAGCGGCCGGACCGTTTGGTCATCCCAAAGGCTGTGAAGACAGCCGTCTTAAGTGCCGGTCGGGCCTTAAAGAACCGCGAGTCGGTGGTGTTGGCGCCGGGATATCCCCCTTCCACGTAGTCGATGCCGAGTTCATCGAGGGCCAGGGCGATGCGCTGCTTGTCTGCGACAGAAAAATCGACGCCGGTTGTCTGCGCGCCGTCGCGTAAGGTGGTGTCGAACAGGTAAAGCCGCTCTTTGTTGGCCATGCTTACGGTCATAACGGATCGGCCCTCGATGTCTTTTGGCGCAGCGGTAAAGCGACAGCGACGGCGCTCGCCGGCACTGGTGCGATGGTCAGGTGATCACGACGGGCAATGCTCCACGGCGGCGGTTCGGGTGCGTAGCTCATGATCGGCTCGTGCCTTCAGCCGGCGCTAGCTGCTTGGCCATGGTGGTATTGGTCAGCCATTGGTCGTCCAGCGGGACGGAGTTGCGGCGGGTGGCAACGTAGCCGCGGTCCTCGAAAAAGATCTGCGCCGTATCACTGGCGTCGACCGTGATTTCCTTGGTGCCGCGGCTGGCCGCCAGCTTCTCAAGGGCGTCGGCCAGCGCCGTGCCGACGCCTCGGCCGGCGAAGTGTGGGTGGACGTACAGCATATCGAGAACCGAATTGTCCTTGAGCGAGGCGAAGCCGGCATAGTCATCTGCGATCTTCACCACCAGCGTGAGATTGGTGGCAAGCCGTTGCGCAAAGCCATCGGCATCGAGCGCGCTCATCGCCCAGGCGGCGCGTTGGTCCTCGTCATAATCCTCCGCCGTCAATTCTTCGATGCTCTGCGCAAACAGTTCGCGTAGCGCCATGGTGTCGGCGGGGATGTAGGGGCGGAGCGGAAAATCACTCATGGCGGTTGATTTCGGTTGAGGCAGACCGCGCGCTTACGACAGAAAGCGCAGTGCGAGGAAGATGGCCGCCGCAAGCACGGCGAACTTCAAGATGATGTAATAGCGTTGGTGAGCTGCGAACGGCGGCTTGTTAGGATCCGGACTCATCGTCTGATCTCCCACGTGGTGATGATTTCGCCTGACCCGGGGTCTTTGGCATCTTTCAGCTGAATGCCCTGGGCGGCCAACGTATCGCGAATGTGATCGGCCTGCTTGTAGTCCTTCGCTTTGCGCGCGCTCAGCCTGGCGGCGATCAGCCGCTCGATCTGTTCGGTGGCGATGCTGGGGGCGGTGGTACCGACAAACAGGTCGTCGACAGTCTCGTTGTCGCTGAGGCCCAACAGCTGCAGTGTCGCCTTGAGCTGGGCAGCCCTTTGGCGATCCCCACGTCGCGCCGACTTAGCCAACCCGTGCAGGATCGACAGCGCACTCGGGGTGTTCAGATCATCGGCCAATGCGGCCATCACCTCCGCGTTGGGCGTTTGGGCGGGATCGACGTCGTGGACGATGACGGCAAAGTCGGCCAGCGCCGTGCGAGCATTGATCAACCGTTCCGCCGTCCAATCGATCGGTTGGCGATAGTGGGTGGACAGCATGGCAAGGCGGATCACACGCCCATGCCAGGGTTGGCCGCCGAACTTGTCGGTCTCCAGCAACTCGTTGATGGTGATAAAGTTGCCGAGCGATTTCGACATCTTCTCACCTTCCACCTGCAAAAACCCGTTATGCATCCAAATCTGCGCCATGAAGGGCGCGCCGTGCGCGCAGCGGCTCTGGGCGATCTCGTTTTCATGGTGTGGGAACACCAGATCAATGCCGCCACCATGAATGTCAAAGGTGCGGCCCAAGTGGACCTCGGACATCGCGGAGCACTCCAGGTGCCAGCCCGGCCGGCCCGGGGTATCGATGCCACATGGGCTGGGCCATGCCGGTTCGCCCTGCTTGGACGGCTTCCACAACACGAAGTCCATCGGCCCTTTTTTGTACGGCGCGACCTCGACACGGGCGCCCGCCTCCATCTCTTCCAGGCTGCGGTTCGACAGGTCGCCGTAATCGGCCATCGCGGCGACGTCGAACAGCACGTGGTCATCCGCCACGTAGGCATGGCCATTGGCAACGAGGGTCTCGCACAGCGCCCGCATCTGTGGGATGTGATCGGTTGCGCGCGGCTCTACGGTCGGTGGCAACACCCCGAGCTTGGCGATGTCGCTGTGAAAGCGTGCGGTGGTGTTCTGTGTCAGCTCGCCGATGGAGATGCCCAGCTCGGCAGCCCGCGCGTTGATCTTGTCGTCGACATCGGTGATGTTGCGGGCATAGGTGACGTGGTCCGGTCCGTACGCGTGGCGCAACAGGCGAAACAACAGGTCGAACACGATGATGGGTCGCGCATTGCCGATGTGCGCGTCGTCATAGACGGTGGGACCGCAAACGTACATGCGGACGTTTTGCGGGTCGAGCGGCGCCAACCTCTGTTTGCGTCGCGTCAGCGTATTGTAGAGCGTGATCGACATGCGTCGGGCCTCGGCCGGCTGGCGAGGGCGTTTCTCTGTCTGTCACTTGAGGCAAAGAACCGGACCGCGCGCCAGCGATAGAGCTAGCTCGTGCAAATCATGATGCCGTTACAAATATTGACGGCGGGTTTCCCAGCGGTTCTTTTCATGGCGGGCGTTATGCGTCACTTGTTGGCTTGTCGTCAAGCGCTCTCAGGGCCGGTTCAACACTGTTTGGGCCATGGCGACGCCCAGCCCGAACGGTTTTGCTTTGAGCTTTCGATACCAGGATTGCTTGGTCAGAAAGGCGCGCTCCCGTGTGTCCACTGGCCGCAGCGGGGCCCTGCCGACATAGCGGACCCGAACGCGGGTGGTGCCGTCGGCGGCGAAGCCGAGCGTGCGTGCCGTCGCCCGCGATAGGTCGATCAATCGTCCGTGTCGATAAGGTCCGCGGTCATTGATGCGGACCAACACGGTTCGCTGGTTATTGAGGTTTGTGACGTAGGCGTAGGACGGCAGCGGCAACGTCGGGTGGGCAGCGGTCAGGGCGTTCATATCAAAATACTCGCCGTTGGCGGTCTTCTTGCCGTGAAAGGCCTCACCGTACCAAGAGGCGACGCCCACCCGGTCGTAGGTGGGATCTGCGACCGGTGTGTAGTAGCGGCCGTTGATCGAGTAGGGCTGGCCGATCTTGAACACGCCAGGGGTCTTGGGTGGGCGCCCGGATGGGTCGCCGCCGGCTCTGTTGAGCGTCGCTCGGCGTGCGGGCGTCATTTTAGTTGACGTGAGGGCGTACCTGGCAGCGGCCGTGGGGGTGGCGGGCGCGGGCTTTGCGTCCAGCTGGTGAGCCGGTGGAGCGGCCGCGATTGGCGGCAACTCCGGGGTGCCAGCACTCGAGCAACCGGCCAACGCCAGGCTGATGCTCCATAGCGTGGCGACGGCGCCGTTGGGCTCAGGCTGCAAACCAGGCATCGTCAACAGCACACCTCGCTAAACTGGCACCGGCCGGAAGCACCCGATGCCAGCCCCCCATGTCTGGAGTGGCGAACCCCATTGCCAGGCGATGCCTCGGCCGAGGATGATGCTGTTGCTTGCGCTTTTTTGGCGCGTCGGCGCAAGTGTTTCCCTACGCGCAAGCGGTGATTTTTGAACGCGGTGTGATAAGCCGGCACCAGCTGACGTCGGCCCGAGGCGGGTGAGCCTTACCAGCCGACTTCTGCGGCCGACCTGCAACCGCACGATGTTGTCGGTGGCCGGCCGGGGGAGGTGGTGGTTCCCGCCAGCACTGAAACGCGCGAGCGGCGCTGGGCCTGGGCTTCGCCATTACCTTGTCAAGGCTGCACCTTGTCAAGGCTGCCACCATCAGGCCTGAGCGAGAGCGTGCGCCGAGCGCCCTTGCACCGCGCGCGACCAAGATCGCCCACGACCCGACGATTTCTCAAGAGCGTGCCTCGCCGAGCGCTTAAGGATCAAGAGCAAACGTCGCCGACGCCGAGTTGCGCGCGGTGACGAGAGCGTGGTTGGGTTGATGTCGGTGCGCCATCTCGCAGCAACGGCGATGGGGCTGAGAGGAGGTTCAATACCTGCCAGGGCGGTCGATCCAATCGGTCGGAGGCTGCGGGTGATTGCGTCCGACGTCATACCGCTCCGGCGGATCTAGGGGATCGACGCTGGTTGCCAGCCAACGCTCCAAAACCGCCAGTACATGGGCGCGCTGGGCCGGCCCCATGGTACAGCCCTCCGGGATGTCGTGCCAGTCCGCCAGGCAGCTGCGGCAGCAGGTGGCGGTGGCATGCTGGGCCACGAAAACCGGATGGCCGCGCATCGGCGTTTGTTTGCCGTCGTTGGTCGGGTTCGCGGGCACCAATCGCTTGTCGATGAATTCGGCGGCGTGCTCCAGAATCTGCGCCATGCCTCGTTCTAGAAAGTAGCGTTGCTCGCGTGGGCTTAAGCTAAAGCGACAGCGAAACGGTGAGCGGCTCAGCCGTTTGAAGATGTCATCGATGGACCGCATGGATACAGCCTCGCTGATTTGTTCGGCGCGCTGCCGTAGGGGGTTCAACCGTCTCAGACTCGCAGCTCATCGTTTGACATCACCACAGGATTCGCAAATGATGATCAAGCCTCGCGTGGCAAATCGGACGAGATTCATGGTTTCGACTGCTGCGGTCCAAGCTCGACATCTTGCTCACTGCCCTCATGGATCGCCTTGGGCGATGATTGAGCGATGGCGCAACGGATCGGCGCAGTCGGATAATTGAACACTCAGTACTTCAACAGTATGGGAGGACGACCTATGAACATGAAACGCCGGGAATTCGTCAAACTGGCTGCAGCTTCATCGGCTGCGGCGGTGTTGGCGCCAGCCGTTGCCCGCGGCGCCGGCAAATTTCCCAACGGTCCGGTGCAACTGATCGTGCCGTTCAAGCCCGGCGGCGGAGCGGATCGGACCTTCCGATTGTTCGCACCCTATCTGGCTCAGGAGCTCGGCACCTCAGTCAAGGTCGTCAACATCTCCGGTGGCGGCGGCTGGGTGGCCTGGCAGCAGATGGCGCGTTGGGATCCACAGAAAGACGATCACAAGATCGGCACCATCAATTTCCCACATGTGTTCTCCTATCTCGATCCGCGGATGCAACGCAAAGAGACGGTCGACAGCTTCAATTTCCTCGCTTGGCATTCCCTAGACCCCTGCATCTGGGCGATCCGACACGATGAAAAGCGGTTTACGGATTTCAAGAGCTTTATCGACTATGTGATCAAGAATCCCAATAAGATCACCATGAGCACGACAGCCGTGGGGTCGGATGATCACATGGGTATCGCGTTCGCCGAAAAGTTCATTCCCGGCTTCAAGGTCAAAAAGATCTACGCCAACGGCGACAGCAAGAAGATTCAGGAGACGATCAGCGGCGTATCCGATGCGGTCGCCGGCAACGTTGGCTACTACGCACCCTATGTTGCCGATAAGAAATTGAAATTCATCGTCGCGCTACATCCGGAGCGCTATTCGGTGATCAACGACGTGCCCACCTTTAAGGAAGTCACGGGCAAGAACAATGTCTCGTTTGCCGGGCGCACCATGTGCGTCGCACCAGGCCTGGCGGCGGAGAAAAAGGCGACCTATCTGGCGGCCGTTGAGCGGGCCATCGCCAATAAGGAATATTTGGAAAAGGAAGCCAGAAACAAGAACAACATCTTGTTCATGAAGGGTGACGCGGTCTCCAAGAAAATCGCCGATACGAAAGCCTACGTGGAATCGGTCAAATTCTGGGAGCAAAAGACCTAAGCTAGGGTTCTGGGACCAGGGTTGGGACGGCCGTGCCAAGCTGCGGCCGTCCGCTCCGTCTTGGTGCGCCGGATTTGGATCGCGCGTGTTTTGCGGCGCAAACATTGCCGGTGGGTTGCTGCGGCGCAGCAGACCGCCTTGCCATATCGATCGGTCGGGTGATCAGCATGCGAAGTTCACCGTCTGCTTGCCGCGGCGCTAAAACGCCCAGTGGTCGATCGACATGACGGTCTGGGGCGAGCGCATCGCGGCCGTTCTCAGTAGTCTCGGCGCTGTTTACATGGCCTATGCGGCCTGGAACTTTCCAGCAGCTGGCAACCAGTTTCCGGTGTTCGCAGCAGCCGCCATCGTCGTCATCTCGATGTTGATGGTGATCCGCACCGTGATCTCGCCGGACGTGTTCACCGGCCGCTTTCGCTGGTCGCCATGGCGCGAGCAGGCCAAGCCCTTATTGCTGACGGCTGCGGCCGTCGCCTACGTGTTGATCATCTTCGAGCTTGGCTATTACACGTCGACCTTATTGTTCCTGGTTTGCATGGCCTATGCGGTCGGTGTGCGCGATCTGCGGATGATCGGGCTTACCGCGCTCATCACGCTGCCCTTAATGTATGCGTTTTTCGAGCTGTTCTTGGAAGCGCAGATGCCGCGAGGGCTATTGATCTGATGATGTTGGGGCGTGGTTGGCGCGCTGATGAGCGCGCGAGCGTCGAACGAGCACCGGAGCGTTTCGCTGTGTGCTGGAATGATCCCGCTCCTGCACCCGACCGGCCGATTGCACGATGGCGTGGGTGGCCGGCTCGCGGGGCTGAGCGGCAAGGCGATGCCGCCTCAGGCGGACATGATCTAGCGGGGCGGCACGGATGAGCGGAGAGTTCGTTGGGTATGCGCTCAATGTGTTGAGCCTGGCCAATCTCAGCGCGATGCTGGTGGGGGTCGCGGTCGGTCTGGTCATCGGCGCCATACCGGGGTTGAGCCCGCCGATGGCAATCGCCTTGCTGATCCCCGTCTCGTTTCAGTTGCCGCCGGATACCGCCATCATTTTATTGGTGGCTTGCTATGCGGCCGGCATTTACGGCGGCTCATTCTCCGCAATCCTGCTGAGGGCGCCTGGGACATCGGCGTCCGCTGCCTCGGCCATCGAAGGTTATGAGCTGACCAAGCGGGGTAAGGCGATCGAGGCCATTCGCATTTCGACGTTTGCCTCCGTCGTCGGCGGACTGGTGTCCGGCGTTGCGCTGATGGTGCTGTCTCCGCCGTTGGCGGAGTTTTCCTTGCTGTTCGGGCCATCGGAGTATTTTCTCGTCGCCCTGCTCGGCCTGACCTCGATCGCTGCGGTGACCTTTGGCGCGCTTTACCGCGGCCTGATTGCCGGTTTTTTGGGATTGTTGCTCTCGACCTTCGGGGTTGACCAATACTCCGGATTTCCGCGCTACACGTTCGGCTATATCGGGTTTGAGGGCGGGCTTGAGATCCTGCCCGCGATCGTCGGTTTGTTCGCCTTCGCACAAGGGCTGGAGCTTTGCGAAAGCAGGACGACCGGCACCATCTCGGGCGTGACCCGATTGAGTTGGAACGTGTGGCCCAGCGTGTCGGAAATCAAGCATGTGAGATGGTCGCTCGTGCGTGGGTGGGTGACGGGGCTGGTGATGGGGATCGTGCCGGCGGCCGGCGCCAGCGTCGGGCAATGGATCGCCTACGCCTGGGAGGTCAATAACGCCAAGCCCGGTGACCAATTCGGCAAGGGCGAAATCAAAGGGCTGGCGGCGACGGAAGGCTCCAATAATGGCGTGACGGGGACCTCGTTGATTCCGATGTTCGTGCTCGGCATCCCCGGCGGCATCTCGGCCGCCGTGATTTTTGGCGCATTGATGATCCACGGCCTGCAGCCGGGCACGCAGCTGTTTAAGAATAAGCCCGACGTGATCTACACCATCATGTGGGGATTTTTATTTGCCAACTTGCTGATGGGGTTCGTGGCCGCGCTGCTTGCGCGCGTGATGGCCTATCTCACCTTGTTCCCCCGCGGCATCATCGGTCCGCTGATCTTGATTTTCAGCGTCATTGGCACCTACGCCGGGACCAACAACATACATAATGTCTGGATTATGATCGGCTTCGGCGTGCTCGGCTATTACGCACAAAGATACAACTTCTCGCCGGCTGGCATTCTGCTGGGGCTGATCTTGGGCCCGATCGCCGAGAATGGCTTCCGCGACATGATGACGGTCTCCGATGGCGATCCGTTCACGTATATCCTCGGTCGGCCGATCTCCATCATCATCGTGTTGATGATCGTCGCGGCGCTTTATTTCGCCTTCAAGCCGAAAGTCTGGGAGCAGCCGGAAGAGCCGTCATCGCAACCCGCGCCAGAGTCGGACCGCCCGCGCCTCGATGATTAGGCGTGGAGGAGCGGCCGCTCTGTGCTGGCTCAGATCATGTCCGCCTCAGGCGCATTAGAACAACCTGCCTTTAATCGGAATCGGAACGATCCCGATTAAAGGCAGAAAGTTGCTCTACACTTTAAGGCGCGATGATCTAGCCCAGCCAATGGCACGATGTTGTGCGTGGACGGGCTGGGGCAGCGGGATGGTTCCAGCTTACACCTCCGCGCGCTAAATCATCGTGTCTGCCGCGGCTTGGAGCTGGCGATACGCGGTCAGCGATGCGCGCAAGGCCGCTTGCGGTATGTCACGCGCGATGATGATGATGCGACTGCGGTGATCGGCGTCGGGCCAATCGGGCAACACGCGGGGCGCATGAAACACGTGCTGTACGCCATGGATCAGCACGGGGCCGGAAAAGCCTTCGACGCGGACCAGCCCCTTAATGCGCAGCACATCCGGCCCGCGCAAGGCGGTCAGCCACTCCAGCCAGCCTTTAAGATGAGCCCAAGGCAAGGGCGTGTCGATGACGATCGAGACCGACTGAATCCGCCCGTCTCGCCCATGCTCGTGCTCGCCGGAATGCCCATGCCCGTTCCCACTGTGATGCCGGTCGGCGTCGGCCTGATGCGGCGCGGCGGGACGATCGTTGGCCCCAGCATCACGATTGTGGTGCGTCGCTTTGGGCCATGCGTCGATGGCGTCACCGTCGCGGCCGATGATCAGCGCCGGATCGATGGCGCCGTGGTCTGACGAAACCATCTCGACCCGAGGATTGAGGTCGCGGACGGCAGCTGTCGCCGCGGCCAGGTCGGCGCGATCCATGTCGGTTTTGGTCATGACGATGAGGTCAGCCATTGCCGCTTGGCTGCGCGCCTCGTCGTATTCGTCCAGCGTGGCCGCTCCATTGACCGCATCGATGGTGGCGACGATGCTGTGAAACGAAAATCGATCGGTCATCGCATCGCTGGAAATCAGCGTCTGGACGATCGGGGCTGGGTCGGCGAGGCCCGTCGTTTCGATCATTACGCGCCGAAAGCTCGGTACCGATCCGGCCGCGACCCGCCGCAGCAGATCTTCCAACGTATCGACCAAATCGCCGCGTACCGAGCAGCACAGGCAGCCGTTATCCATCAGCACCATCTGATCGATCGCACTTTCGACCAGCAGATGATCGAGGCCAATTTCACCGAACTCGTTGACGATCACGGCGGTGTCGGTCAATTGCGGATTATGCAGCAGCCGATTGAGCAACGTCGTTTTGCCGCTGCCCAAAAAGCCGGTGATGATCGTGACCGGAATCTTGGTATTCCGCATGGCGATTGCTCGGCCTCGTGAGGGATGGTGCTCGATCATTGTGCCTTGAGTTGACACCACAAGGACGGTTCCAGTTCATGGCACCAGGATGATCTAGTCTTGATCATAGAGCGCTCCGGTGCGGGTTGACAGAAACGTCGCAAGCGGGATGTCCTCTTGGCGCACGAAGCCATGGTCGGGCAGCTGGTCGTCGCGCACCATCTCGATGACGGCGACCACGGAAGCCGCGGTGGTCCAAGCGATCGCCGTGCGTTGGTCGCCGGCAATCATCTTGGGGCGGTAGCCGCGGACGAACTCCAAGCGGCGCAAACGGCCGCGGATGGTGCCCTCGGAGGCAACATGAATGTAGACGATGTCATCGTCCACCGGCGGTTTGGCATTGACCAGGATATCGCCGGCCTGCTTGCGACGCTCCCGCATCAAGAGCTCATGAAAAAAGAAATTCATTAGTTTCATGTGCCCAGGGTACCGCATCGTTTTGTAGTCGATGTTGTCGACCCGCCCCTGGTAGGTCGCGCACATGGTGCCCAGACCGCCAGAGGTGGTGAAGGCCTCCAGCTTGACACCATCGATGTACAGGGTCTCGTGCCATTCCATCGGCGAGACCCACTTGCGCTGGCCATCCTCGATCACTTCGCAGTCGTTGAGATACTCGTTGACGACCCCGTCCGGCGACCAGTTGAAGGCATAGCCCATCAGCCCGGTCGGATGTTGAGGCAGCGCTCCAACCCGCAACCGGCAAGAGCGGCAATGGTCGAACTGTGCGATTTGCGCAGCGCCGACGATCCCGACGAAGCCGGGAGCAAGACCACACTGCGGGGCCATGACGCCCTTCGACGTCTTACTCAGCTTGATGATGGCCTGGGTCGTTGCCACATCTTCCGTCAGGTCAAAATAGTGAATTTGCGCGTGATGAGCGGCGGTGGCGACGCCCAAATTGAGCTGATAGGGGAGGCAGGAGAGCACGGCGTCGAAGCCGGCCAGCAGTTCGGGCAGGCCGCGCGCGTCGGCGATGTCGGCCGCCTGGATGGGAAACGGTCGATCGGGAGCTGGCTCGGTCATGTCGAAGCCGACGATGCCGAAATCCGCTTCGTGCAGCAGCTGAGCTGCCAATGATCCGACCTTGCCGAGACCCAGCACCGCAATTTTTTTCATCGTTTCATGTCCGCCGCTGGGATTGAGCTGTTTGCCAGTGCGCGTACGGCACGGAAATGGACGTTGGTCGGGTAGCCCATGCCCGGCCGCGGTTCAAGCCCGGCAACTGGGGCGTCCCGCCTTCGGCTGGCAAGATATGGCCCGCCGCCGGCCAATCTGCCGCAATGCGGGCGTCCACGGGCGGGCCTGGCAGATCGCTGGATTGCGCCCTCGGTCTGGACTTGCGTGGTTGCGGTACACCAATAGTGTAAATAACGCGGGTTCAGATCGAAACGGCTGACCCACAGCTTTTTTGATAGAACGATTGGTGTTGGGAGGTTGCCAAACATGAACGACAACCAATTTTGGCGCTACCTCTTGTTGGCGGTGATCGTTACGGCGGGGCTGTGGTACGGTTCGAATCTGGTCACCAACACCTTATTGGTTGGCAACACGCAACGTTCAATCACGCCGCGTGGAGAGTTGGCCGCGTTCGAGCGCACTGCCAATGACGTGTTCACGTCGGTGGCGCCGTCCGTCGTCTATATCTTCACCCAAAGTCAAGATCGATCGATGTTCGGGCGCGACGCGGTGCAGGAAGGGACCGGATCGGGATTTATCTGGGATCGCGCTGGCCATATCATCACCAATCACCACGTGATCGCCAGCGCCAGTCGCGTGTTCGTACGCTTCGATACCGGAGCTGCGGCGCGTGCAAGTATTGTCGGTAGCTCGCCGGATCACGATTTGGCGGTCTTACGCGTGACGCGCAGCGCCGGCAATTTGGAGCCGATTCCGATTGGTCGATCCGATGATCTCAAAATCGGTCAAGCCGTTTTCGCGATCGGTAATCCGTTCGGCCTCAGCCGGACGTTGACCACCGGCATCGTCAGCGCACTGGACCGGCGGTTGCCGACCCAATCGGGGCGCGAGATCACCGGCGTGATCCAGACCGACGCGGCGATTAACCCCGGCAATTCGGGCGGACCCCTGATCGACTCGGCCGGGCGGCTGATCGGCGTTAACACTGCCATCGTTTCGGGCACAGGCTCCTACAGCGGGATTGGCTTTGCCGTCCCGGTCGACACCGTCAACTTGATCGTCCCGCAGATCATCGCCCGCGGGCGACCCGCGCGGCCCGGAATCGGCATTCAAGCGGCGTCCGAAGCGCTTGCAGCGCAGCTGAACGTGCCGGGGGTGATTGTGTACGCGGTGACACCAGGCGGACCGGCCGAAAGCGCCGGACTGATCGGCTTGGACGAAGGCCAACAACGGTTGGGCGACGTGATCACCGCGGTGAATGGCAATCCGGTTCGGACGGTATCGCAGCTGGCCGCCGAGCTGGCCAAGGTCGGCGTTGGTAAGGTTGCGACGCTGACCGTGGTGCGCGATTCGCAAACCCGCGAGGTGAACGTCACCACCATCGACCTGGGCTAGATCATCGCGCCTTAAATCGGAACCGCAAAGCCGGTTCCGATTTGAGGCAGGTTGCTCTCGGGCATTATGCCTGAGAGTTCAAATCCAGAGCCCTCAGAGTAACCTGCTTTGCATCGGGTAGGTTCCGGTACCGGCTAGAGCATTATCATTCTTGTTGGAATCTTCGCGGGGGATTCCCAAGGGCGTGCGAATATGATTCACACTGCATGCCGGAGGTGGAGGCCGGCATGCATGGCACGACCTTATTCCGATGATCTGCGCGAACGTGTGATTGATGCCTTGAATTCAGGGTTGAGCTGCCGCGCCGTGGCCGATCGCTTCGGTGTCAGCGTTTCAGCGGTTGTCAAGTGGTCGCAACGCTTCCGTGCGACGGGCAGCGTTTCTGCGCGGCGGATGGGCGGGCACCGTCCATTCGCGCTGGCAGCTGAACGCGATTGGTTGCTCGATCGCATCAACGCTGAGACAGATGTTTCTCTGCGTGGCCTGCAATCTGAACTTGCCGAACGCGGCATCATCGTGAGCTATGGTGCGGTCTGGAATTTCGTCCATCGCGAAGGCTTGAGCCATAAAAAAAACCGTGGTCGCAGCCGAACGAGACCGGCCTGACGTCGCACGTCGACGGGCACGCTGGATCAAATATCAAGCGCACATCGACCCGCACCGGCTGGTTTTCCTTGACGAGACCTGGACGAAAACGAACATGGCGCCGCTCAGAGGCTGGGCGCCGCGCGGCCAACGCCTGATCGACAAGGTCCCTCACGGACGCTGGCGCACACTGACATTCCTTGCTGCTCTGCGGATCGACAGGATCGATGCACCCTGCGTGCTCGATGGTCCGATCAACGGCATCAGTTTCCTGGCCTATGTCGAGCAGTTCCTGGTGCCGACGCTATCACCTGGCGACATCGTCATCATGGACAATCTCGGCTCGCACAAAGGCAAGGCCGTCCGCCGCGCCATCAAGAATGCACGTGCTCATCGCCTGTTCCTGCCGCCTTACTCGCCGGATCTCAATCCGATCGAGCAAGTTTTTTCAAAGCTCAAGCATCTGATCCGCAAGGCGCGCGAACGCACAGTCGACGACCTTTGGCACCGGATCGGCGATTTGCTGAGCCAATTCACCCGCGACGAGCTCGCAAACTACTTCGCAAACTCAGGTTATGCTTCCATCTAAAGTGATCATGCTCTAAAAGCAGGTTGCTCTGACGGCGTCGCCACGATCACCAGCGGCCGAACATGCAGTCGCGTCTCAGATTTTCTGATTATAGGGCCCCACTTGCGGGAACCGCCGTGACAACAGACCGTCGATGTCGGCAAACATGGCGCGCATGTTGGCCTCCGATACCGGGCTTTCCACGACGATCACCAGTTCCGGCTTGTTGGAAGACGCGCGGACTAGGCCCCAGGTTCCGTCTTCCAGCATGATCCGGACACCGTTGACCGTGATCAGCTCGCGGATGTTTTGACCGGCGACCGGTTCGCCGGCCTTGGCCAGCCCCTGATAGTGGCTCACCACCTCGTCGACGACGCCGTATTTCTCCTCATCGGCGCAGTGCGGCGACATGGTCGGCGACTGCCAGGTCTTGGGCAGCGCGCGCTGCAGGTCGGCCATGCTCTTTCCGGGCGCCCGGTCCAGCATGTCGCAGACGGCGATCGCCGCCACCAGTCCATCGTCATATCCGCGTCCCAACGGTGGGCGGAAGAAGAAATGTCCCGACTTCTCGAACCCGACCAGCGCCTGCTGCTCATTGGTGTAACGCTTCATGTAGGAGTGGCCGGTCTTCCAATAAAGCGTCTTTGCGCCGTGCTCCAAGAGCACCGGATCGGTGACGAATAGTCCCGTCGACTTGACGTCGGCGACGAACACCGGATGGGGATGCAGCGCTGCCAGATCGCGCGCAAGCATCACGCCTACCTTGTCGGCGAAGATTTCCTGGCCCTCGTTGTCGACAATACCGCAGCGATCGCCGTCGCCGTCAAATCCGAGCCCGACGTCGGCTTTGTGGGCCTGCACGGCCTCGGCTATGGCATGCAGCATCGCCATGTCTTCCGGATTGGGGTTGTAACGTGGGAAGCTGTGATCGAGCTCGCAGTCGAGCTTGATCACCTCGCAGCCAATCCGCTCTAAAACCTGCGGCGCAAAGGCGCCGGCGGTGCCGTTTCCACAGGCCACAATCACTTTCAGCGGGCGCTTTAGCTTCGGCCGGTCCGTCAGATCATCGCTGTAGCGCTCGGCGACATCAGGGATGAACAGATAACGGCCGCCATCGCGGGTTTGATAGCGGCCTTCCAGGACAATCGCACGCAGGGCCGACATTTCATCCGGGCCGAAGGTCAACGGCCGAGCCATGCCCATCTTGATCCCGGTCCAGCCATTGTCGTTGTGACTGGCCGTCACCATGGCGACGCCTTCGACGTCGAGCGCAAACTGGGCGAAGTAGGCCATCGGTGATAGCGCCAGCCCGATGTCGTGGACCTCGGCGCCGCCGGCCAAGAGGCCGGTGATCAGGGCCTGTTTGACGGCGCCGGAGTACCATCGGAAATCGTGTCCGACGACGAGCCGCTTCGGCACCCGGTGGTCGTCGAACAATTGAGCCAAGCCAAGACCGACCGCATTCAGCCCCATCAGATTGATCTCTTCAGGGAATAACCAACGCGCGTCGTACTCGCGGAAGCCGGTCGGCTTGACCAGCGGGGTTGACTCGAACGCCGCTGTGTTGGGCTTTAGATCGGGGCGCGGCTTGGGCAGCATATCGATTTCCCTCAGATGGCAGGCGTGGCCATTTCAACGTGAAACGTGGCGGAGACATGGTCGCAGGGGTGCTCGGCTCGCAACCGGAGTTGAGCGCGACGTGTCAGGACGGGCAGGCGGCTTTGGCCGCAAGTGATCAAGCTCGGCGGTTCGGCTTAAGGCCGGTCGGGTTTGGGCAGAGGTGGCGTGGCGAGCGCGCCAGCGTCTGCGACGACACCCCTGAAAGACGTGAACTGCGCTCCAAACTATGCAATTGAGAGCATGATCTGCGACCGATGGTGACCGAAGTTCGTTTCCGTCACCAACGTTCATGCTCCGCGGCAGCAGTGTTCATACTGTGTGATGGAAGGGACTTCAAAAAGAAAATGGCACCACTGAGAACACGCTCGTCGCCGGTGAGCGCGGCGCGTGGAGGCCGCGGCGATCCCCCACGCAGGCCGCACCGGCTATAGCGGTTCAGTATTAGCTGGAACCATCCTGCTGCCCACCGGCCCGACCAATGGCCCGTTTGTGCGGGTGGTCGGGTGGTGAACGGGATAATTCCAACTCACGCTGAACCGCTTAGAAGTGACGGTGGGCCTAGACCAACCTGCCTTTAATCGGAATCGGAACGATCCCGATTAAAGGTAGAAAGTTGCTCTACACTTTAAGGCGCGATGATCTAGACGCGCTGGATCACTCAAGGATCGCTCCGATCCGGCGGCCGTATCACCTGTTGCCGCATCGCCTTGATGGGTGGCCTCATGCAAAGGCGGCGGGCAAGCACGGACGAGTTTTCAGGCATGCGACATCTTTTGTGCATCGGCATGGGCTACACTGCGCGTCACTTGGCGCAAGGGCTAAAGCCGGAGGCGTGGCGGATCTCAGGCAGCGCGCGCTCGGATCAGCGTCGGCGCGAGATCGCGGCTTTGGGTTTCGACGCGATCGTGTTCGATGGAACGCGGCTGCAGCCCGAGCTTGCGCGGCGGCTGGGTTCGGCCACGCATCTGTTGGTGTCGGCGGCGCCGGTGGACGAGGGCGATCCGCTGATCGCCCAGCACCGCGTTGATCTGTTGCGCGCGCCCCATCTGACCTGGATCGGTTATCTGTCGACGATCGGTGTTTACGGGGACCATGGGGGCGGTTGGGTCGGCGAGGACACCGCGATCGTTGCGCCGAGTGAGCGCGGCAAACGCCGCTTGCTGGCCGAGAACCAATGGCGGCAGCTCGCGACATCGCGGGGCCTCCGGCTGCAGATTTTTCGGCTCGGTGGCATCTATGGTCCCGGCCGTAGCGCGCTCGACACCGTCCGCCGTGGAACCGCCCGCCGGATCGTCAAACCGGGACAGGTGTTCAACCGGATCCATGTCGCGGATATCGCCCAGGTTCTGGCGGCCGGATTGGTCGGGCAGGGGGCATCGACGATCTACAACCTGGTCGACGATGAGCCCGCACCGCCGCAGGACGTCGTGTCGTTTGCCGCTGGCCTGCTCGGCGTCGCGCCCCCGGCCGAGCAAAACTTCGATGAAGCTCAGCTGACGGCAAAGGCACGAAGCTTCTATGCCGATTGCAAGCGCGTCCGCAACGATCGCGTTAAACACGACTTCAACATCAGCCTCGCCTACCCGACCTATCGCCAAGGTCTGCGCGCGCTGGCCGCTGCCGGATAGGCCCAGGCGACTGCGGACGTTGGCCCCCGAGCACATCCGCCTTGGGCGGAACCGCTCTGCCGGCCCGCTTCCCCGCCGTGGCTGACGCGGCCGGCCACCGCACAAGCGTGCTATTTTGTTGGCCGGGCGGGGCAGCGGGAGGGTTCCAGCTCCCCCTGAAAACGCTTTAGCAGGACCGGCCCATCACGTCTCGATGCGCGCCAAGGCCGCCTCCAATTTGGCGATCAGGCCCTCCAGCTCGGCCTTGCGTTCGCGCGCCTCGTCGATCGCCTCTTGCTTGGCGCGGGCCAAGAAATTCGGATTGTCGAGCTTGGCGTCCATCTTGGCCATGTCGCCTTGATGATTGCCGATCGCCTTTTGCAGCCGATGGCGCTCCGCTGCCATGTCGATCACGTCGGCGAGCGGCAACGCGGCGGTGGTATCGCCGGCGACAATGACGGCCGAACCCTTCGGCGGAACCGCGGCAAAATCGACGGTCTCCAGCCGCGCAAGCCGCTTGATCGTGTCCATGTGATGATCGACCCGGAGGCGGACGTGAGGGTCCGCGCCGATCACCAAGAGGGGGACCTTGGCGCCACCGGGCACGTTCATTTCGGCGCGCACCGAGCGGACCTCGTTAATCAGCTCAATCAGCGCACCGATTTCTTGATCGGCCTCGGCGTTGGCCAAGCCGTCCAGGTCGGGCCATTGCGATAGCACGAGCATCTGGGTGCGCGCCTGCTGGCCGGCGGTTTTCGCCCACAGCTCTTCGGTGATGAACGGCATAAAGGGGTGCAGCAGCGCCAACGCCTGATCCAGCACCCAGGCCGTGCAGGCGCGGGTCTCTTGTTGGATGCCGGGCTCGGCGACGGCAAGAATCGGCTTCGTCAGCTCCAGGTACCAGTCACAGAAGCGGGCCCAGATGAAGTCATAGATGGCGAACGCGGCTTCATTGAACCGATAGCTCTCGATCGCGCTGGTGACCGCCTTGCTGGTGCGCTGCGTCTCACCGATGATCCAGCGATTGATCGTATGTTGCGCCAGCCCCGGATCGAACGTGGCGTCGCGCTCGCAGCCGTTGAGCTGGGCGAACCGCACCGCATTCCAAAGTTTGGTGGCGAAGTTGCGATAGCCCTCGACGCGCTGGCGGGAGAACTTGACGTCTGCGCCCTGGCTCGCCATCGACGCCATCGCGAACCGGACCGCATCGGCGCCGTAGTGCTCGATCAGGTCCAGCGGATCGACCACGTTGCCCTTGGTCTTCGACATTTTCTGGCCCTTCTCGTCGCGGACCAGGCCATGGATGTAGACGTCCTTGAACGGCACCTCCTGCAGGAAATGGCAGCCCATCATCATCATCCGGGCAACCCAGAAGAAAATGATGTCGAAGCCGGTGACGAGCGTGGTCGTGGGGTAATGGCGCGCAAGCTCCGGCGTCTGCTCAGGCCAGCCCAGCGTCGAGAACGGCCACAGCGCGGAGGAGAACCAGGTGTCGAGCACGTCGGGGTCGCGGTCGAGGCTGAAGGGTTGGTCGCCATAGTGGGCCTTCGCCGCGGCCATCGCCTCGGCCTCCGACAGGGCGACGAAGATCTCCCCGTCGGGTCCATACCAGGCAGGTATGCGGTGACCCCACCACAGTTGCCGCGAAATGCACCATGGCTGGATGTGCTCCAACCATCTGAAGTAATCGGCCGCGAAGCGTTCCGGCACGAAGCGGGTTTGGCCCTCGCGCACCGCCGTCATCGCCGGTCCGGCCAACGCGGCCGCATCGACGTACCATTGATCGGTCAGCCACGGTTCGACCGGCACGCCGGATCGGTCGCCGTGCGGGACGGCGTGCGCTTGCGGCTCGATCCTTTCGACCAGGCCTTGCGCGTTGAGGTCGGCGACGATGCGTATTCTGGCCTCAAAGCGATCCAGTCCGCGATATGCAGCCGGCGCATTGTCATTGATCCGCGCAAATGCGTCGAAAATGTTGATCGGCGCGGCGAGCTGGTCGGCATGTCGCTTGCCAACCTCGAAATCGTTGAAATCGTGTGCCGGCGTAATTTTGACGGCGCCGGTGCCCTTCTCCGGGTCGGCGTAGTCATCGCCAATGACAGGTATGGTGCGCCCCGTCAGCGGCAGCGTCAGCGCGCGGCCGATTAGCGTGGCAAGTGTGGGATGGTCGGGATGGACAGCCACCGCCGTATCACCCAGCATCGTTTCGGGGCGGGTGGTGGCAACGGTGAGATAGGTCGCGGCGTTTTCCGGATCGTAGCTCGCGTCCGCTAGCGGATAGCGGAAATAGTACATATGCCCGTTGGGGTCGCGGCCCAGCTGTCTGCCAAGGGCATCTAAATTGAGCGTGGCCGGTCGACCGTCCTTGGCTTTGTCCGACAGCGCCCATTTGAACGCGCCCTTATGTTCGTGCTGCTCCACCTCCAAATCAGAGATCGCTGATTGAAAGCGCGGGTCCCAGTTGACCAAGCGCTTGTCCTTGTAGATCAGACCAGACTGATACAGCTCGACGAACACCTTCAGAACGGCCTGCGTCAGGCCTTCATCCATGGTGAAGCGCGCGCGTGACCAGTCGCAGGAAGCGCCCAGACGTTTCAGCTGATTGACGATCGCGCCACCAGAGTCCGCTTTCCAGGCCCAAACTTTTTCCACGAACGCCTCGCGCCCGAGCGACAGGCGATCCGGCTGTTGGCGCTCCATCAATTCACGTTCAACCACCATTTGGGTGGCGATGCCGGCATGATCCATCCCGGGTTGCCAAAGCACGTCGGCACCGCGCATGCGCTCAAAACGGCACAGCACGTCCTGCAACGTGTTGTTCAGGGCATGGCCCATGTGCAGCGAGCCGGTCACGTTGGGGGGCGGGATGACGATCGTGAACGGGCGAGCGTGCAGACGCTCGGGGCGGCCGCATCTGAAGGCATCGGCTCGCTCCCAAGCGGCATGGATGCGCGCTTCGAGATCAGCAGGGTCGTAGGTTTTGTCGAGCATTGTTGGGCGCTCGTCTGCGGGCGTCGGTGGCGTTGGCTGGATGGTGTCAGGTGGGCGATTAGGCATCGCCGAGGCTGGATGTCAATGAAGTGCTCGGAGGATCGGGCAAAAAACGTCATCTGTCGGCGCAGGTATGCCAGAGCAACCTGCCTTTAATCGGAATCGGAACGATCCCGATTAAAGGCGCGATGATCTAGCCGGCTTGCCGGTCGCTGCGCGCCTTGCTCGGTGCCGTAGATCGTGCTCGGTGCCGTAGATCAGGTCGACTGGGAGGGTGTCGACAGCCAACCGGCGTTGGCCGCCTCAGCCCTTTTTGCTGCCGCCGAGTTTCGACGTGGCGCTCTTGATGCCCTCGGCCACTTCGATGCGGACCGCCTTCTCCAGCGCGCGGGTCATGTTGTCGTCCAGCCATTGACGGACCATCGGGCGCAACATGTCGGCGAGGAGATCGTCCAGCGCGACCTGTGAGGGCTCCGCTGAAGCCGACGTCGTGGATGGGGAGCCCGTTGCGCCGGGCTGGTCGGAAACCAGCTGTCCGCGTTGCTCGGGGGGCGCGTTCGGCTGGTCGCCCGACAACGGAAGCGGTGCGGGACGAGCGGATTTTGCATGCTCGGCGCCGGTGTTCGGCGTTGCCGACGGCGTAAGGCCCAGCGGCGGGCTCGATGCTGGCGTCGGCGGGTGGGTAGCGCCATGCTGGTCCGGCGGCTCACGCAACCGCTGTTGGGATGGCCGCTGGGCGTCTGGTCGAGTGCCGCTCGACGTCGCGTCCGCGCGCTCGGGCCTCAAGGGTGCGGCCTGCGTGGTTTCAGCTGCTGATCCCGTGCCTTGCTTCACTGCAGCTGCCGGCGATCGACCGCCATCCTTGGCTGCGGGCGGTGCGTCCGGCCTGGGCTCCGCTGGTCCGCCCGAGGCGGTGTTTGCGGGTGCGGCCTCAGACGGGGTGAGGGAGCTGGTCTGCGATCCGGACGCAGCAGCCGAACCCGGCTCAGGCGTCCGCGTCAGCCTGCCGAGCAGTTCTTGTACAGCATCATCGGGCGCGACAGTGGCAGGCTTGACCACAGGCGTCGGGCTGCTCGGCATGGGAAGTTGAGGTTCGAGGGCGCTGGAGCCTGGCGCCGCGACCGATTGCTGGTCTCGATCGGTTGCTGCCGGTTGCTCCACAGAACCGGGCTTCGGCGTCTCAGGCTGTGCCCCGCCGCTAGCCTCGTCCGTCGTCGATGGCGGCAATGACGGTGCTTGCGGTGCATTGGTGGGCTGCTTCGTTGTCTCGCGCGATTTCGAGCGTAGCCACGATAGGCGCGGCGCCGGGGGCGGCGACGAAAGATCGGAGCTGGAGGCCTGCAGCGCGCTATTGGCCTCAGCAACCGGTGGCTGTTTGGGGCGGCGTTCGAGCGCGGGCGCCGCCGATGCCCCCGCTTGCTGCGGCGGCTCCGGTGACTGCGGCTGCGGTTCAGATGGGGATGCCGGCGCGGGCTCCGCGAGCAGGTCCGCCAACTCGCGCTCCAGGTCGGATACTGCGGGCTGCTGGCTCGCGATAACAGCCTGTGGGGCAGTGTTCAATGTGGCGGCGGTAGGAGGTTGGTCCGCCGTGCTGCCGGCCGGCCTGTGGCGATCGGAGCCGGAGGGTTCGATCGCCTTGGCTGACGGTTCCTGTGCTGGGCTGTCCGCCGAGACCGACTGTTCGGGCTCGTCCGCGATGATCTTACGGATCGAAGCTAGGATATCTTCCATGCTCGGCTCGGCCGGCTTTGGCTCTTGCGTCATGGCCGCTCACCTCTTGACAGCTCACCCCTGGCCGCAATGCGACGTCCCTAAACCGCAAATTTGACATCAATTAAGCCGCTTACGCACGAATGACGACGTCTGAAATGTCTAAAAGGTTCGATTCCGCCCCAACAATGGGCAACAAAATACTCAAGCACGTCAATATCTGAACCGATAGCAACCTGACGCCCATCCCGCTTAGCACGGATCTGACCTGACGCAGAACATTGCGGCAGGCTTTCAGCGCAGACCAACTCTGCGCCCTGGGTCCGACCGGCGCTGCAAACGCGAATTAACGCGCGATGAACTGGTGAGGGCAAGCCAAAAAACAATTCTGTCTCCACTAAGGCGGAGTCGCGACCTTAGCCCAACCGACATAGGGTTGGAGCAGTTGTCCGATCAAGCAAAAGGCCGTGTTACTTGATGGATCGATGTGTATGGCCCTCCCATGCAGCATCAATAACTTCGTGTCTGCCATCTGCATAGGTGATGCTCAAGCCAAACCACTTGCGTCGTACTTCGAAGTAGTGGATCTCGGCATCGTAAATCTCGACGCCCAGGCTCAAGTCCTGAGAGTTCAAGCGGCCGATAATCTGAAGCAGCGTATAGGCTTCAACCACGGCGTTGCGTTTCGCAATGACTTCAGCGACTTGCGAGTCTCGCAGTTCCAGTTCGGCGTTCAAAACGTCCAACAGAGTGCGTTGGCCGACCCGATATTCTTCCCGCACGCCCGTCAGCGCCGTCTCATTGGCTCTGACCTGATCGCCCGCGGAGCGGATCTGCGCCTTGGCGGCCACGTACCGAGCCCAGGCTTGGACCGTCAGCTCGATCTGCTCGGTGCGGATCTGCTCGATCTCTTGGATCCGCTGCACGTGCACGTGCTTGGCCTGACGCACGCGGGAGGAGACCAGGCCCTGGGCATAGATCGGCACCGACATTCTTGCGGTGACCGACCGATCATCCGCCTGATCGGTTCCCAGCGTCGTATCAAAGCGCCGTTCATAGGCGGCGCCTAACGATACGGTCGGAAGCAATTCTCCGCGGATTTTGTCGACATCGTACCGTGCGGACTGCTCTCGATAGAGAGCCTCGACGATCAGCGCGTTCTCCCGTTGCGTTATGCCCGTCGCCTGGCCCTGGCTGCGAGGCATTAATTGGATGGGTTCACCCGGGTTCTGGAGCCGGCCCGGGGGGCTGCCGACCACCCGCTCGTAAGTGGCCCGGCTGCTCTTAAGCTGGGATCTCGCCTGCTCAAGCTCGGTGATCGCCAACGAGCGGCGGGCCTCGGCCTGAGCCACGTCGGTTCGGGTGACCTCGCCGACCGAGAACTGGTCCTGCGTAGCTTTGAGCTGGTTGGTCAGAACCCGAACGTTATTCTCCTGCAACGTCACGATAGCCTGATCGCGAACCACGTCCATGTAGGCGCGCGCGGCCGCCAGCAGCACGCGTTGCTCCACATCCCGCAATCTTTCCCGCTGCGCGCGGACGTTGGCCTCTGCAACCCGCACTGAATTCAGCGTTTGAAATCCATCGAAAATATTCTGAGACAGCGAGATGCCGACGGCGCGCGGGTGGCTCTCGCCGGGGGTTGAGCGCGGCGGTTTGGTGTCGATGCGGTTCCAGCCGCCACTTGCCGTGCCCTCAATTCTGGGGCGATAACCGGAATTTGCTTGGGACACGCCCTCGTCGGTGGCGCGCGTCAGGGCACGGGATGCATCGAGCTGGGGATTGGTCAGATAGGCCTGCCGCAGCGCTTGGCGGATCGATTGGGCGTGAGCTGGCGAGGGCACAGTCAGCGCCATACCCAGAGAAACGATGCAGACCGCGCTCATTGCCGAGGCCAACGGCAGAGCACCCCTGCGTTTCTCTGACGAGCATTGCGTCATTCCGCCCCCGCAAAATCGGCTAAGCTAAATCAATCCATTGAACGCTGCCTTCACTGCCCAAAAACAACACCAAGTATTCGGCTATACCGATTCGTCTCGTTGTTGCAGCTGCTTAACCTCGCAGGTTGCCGACTGCCGGGCAGTCGCGCTCAGCGTGTTACATATATGATACGATTAACCGATCGACCGTGCACGTCGCATGGGGCGACTTGCTGGATCAAGTCTAAACGCGCTGCAAATTTAAAAATGCCAGTACTGTGACACAGAAGGCGCATTGGTGTAACGCACGTTTGCCAACCAGCGATTTCGGACTTGACGTCGCGCAACTGGTGACATGCGACGGACCCGGGTGGTGAACGAATCTTTGGGCGTGCGACCTGAACTTTGCGTTTTACGCGCTGCGCTGACTCGGGGCGATCGGTGTTGCCGACAACTGTTACTGTTTTCGTCAACTCACAAGGTCGAGCGCCAGCAAGCCCAATCAACAAACGGTATCGGCTTGTGCTGGATACCCGATTCTTGAGTGGCCGTAGACGACCTTTAGGCCGCTGATGGCAAGAACCAGCAGTTATTCACAGCCAAAATTGCCGCCGTGCACGCTAGATCATCGCGCCTTAAATCGGAACCGCAAAGCCAGTTCCGATTTGAGGTGCAAAGATGATCGCTCTTAAAGTGGTGAGCAACTTTCTGCCTTTATTCGGGATCGTTCCGATTCCGATTAAAGGCAGGTTGCCTAGGCCCTGATGCCGTCGCATCGGCGACCGCTCAAGCGTTCGGACGCGGCACCGTTATCTCGCTGATGGCCAGGTCGAGCGATGCGGGTTGGTTGTCGTCAGAAAACGAATTCCGGGCTGCGTTCGAAGCCTGGCAGGTCGGGTAGCGATGCTTCCATGATCGCTCGGGCGTCAAACGTACTGCCCAACCGGCGCCATTGCATCAGTCGTCCGACCCCGGCCTCCCTCATAATTACGGTGAGCCGGCCGCCATCCTGTAGCTGGTCGAGCAGCGCCGGTGGAACCTGGGAGACGGCGCCGGACATCAAGATTGCGCTATAAGGTGCGTCGTCCGGAGCGCCCGCGTCCAGAGCGGCGGTGATAATGCGGACGTTTGCGACCCCCATGCCACCGAGGATCTTGCTGGCTTGGGCGGTCAGCGCGGCGTCGCTATCAACACCAATCACTGATTTTGCGAGGTGGGCGAGTACCGCGGCGCCGTAACCGGTTGCCGTCCCAAGCTCCATGACGCGATCGCGTTCGCTCAGTTCCAAGTGTTGGACCATCTGGGCGAAGGTCCGCGGCGCGGGCAGGACGCGTCGTGTTTGGTTCGCCGCTGCTGCGCCCACCGGCAGATCCTGGTCCATGTAAGCAATGGCGCGAGTGTCCGGTGCGGCGAAGTCTTCGCGCGCGACCCCGCGCATGGCGCGAAGGATGCGGCGGTCGGTCACGTCGCTAGGACGGACTTGGCTCTCCACCATGTTTTTGCGCTGCAACTCGAAATCGACCATGGCTGCCTCCGCTAATCCGGGTCACTCTGCGATGGTCCCGCGCCGCCGCGACCATAGACGAACCACCGCCCACGGACCAGCCCGTCGCCGTCAGCTCGCTGCTCGGGTCGCGTCCGACAAGGCGGTTCTGGATTTGCCGGGCCAGGGCTAGGCGTGCTACACCCGTCATGACCGCTGGACTCATCTCCAATCGTCGTTTAACCCTCAGCCGGCAAGCGCCTGCTGCGGTATGGTGACGGAGCAGCACGGTTGACTTGGCGTTCGGCCCTATCACGTTGATCGGCGTCTTAGCCACACTGTTCGACCGAACGTCACAATTCGACCGAGCGTCGCAATTCGACCGAGCGTCGTAAAATGAGTGTGCTGTCGGACGACAGTGTCAAGGCCACGTGGCGGAGTGGTGACGCAGCGGACTGCAAATCCGTAAACGCCGGTTCGATTCCGGCCGTGGCCTCCATATCTCAGCGCGATCGATGAAGCATCTTGCAACCCTGATGTAATCGGTTATCGGGCTAGATCATCGCGCCTTAAATCGGAACCGCAAAGCCGGTTCCGATTTGAGGCAGGTTGCTCTAGCCCGCCGGGTCCATCGTGTATCATGGGCCAGACCCTCTCGCTTGTTTGATTGATCGAGCAGCTCAGTGCTTTTGGAGAGGAATGGTCAGAGAAAACCTTCCCGTGGTTGCTGTGTTGTCACGATCCAGGAAGTCTTGCTCGTGTGCCGACAATTCAATCCGGATGCCTTGTTCTGTCTCGATCTTGAGGCCAGCCTCCAAGCCCAGCTGAAACTCGTTGATACGTAACATATGTCCGGCCTGGCTAATCGCCGCGATCTCGTTTTGGGAGAACGTCCACATCCCCTTTAACCCGATGCTGGGTTCGAAAAGCACACGGTCTTGGTTTATGTGCCGGTACGACAGTTTCGGAAAGAGTATCAGTCTGCCAAGCGTAACGGCCTGCCCGGAAATGCGGATATCGTTGCTGTCGGTGTAGGCATGCTGCCTGTCACGGTAACCGACGATTTGGGCCCTGGGTGAAAAGTGCCATTTTCCAGAATGCCAAGATCCCAGAAGGCGGGCCGAGGCCAACCAGCGCTCGGTTTTGAAGGAGTCGGTGTAGGTGAGAAACGGACTAATTTCGTTGGCCGTTCTGCCCCACAGTCCCTTAAAGTCCAAGATCAGGTGCTCATTGAGACGGAATTCGACATAAGGTCCCGTCATCCATCCCGATCCGCTGACCCGATAGCCAAGTTGTAAAGAGTCGTCTTTCATGTGATCGAGATGGACCATGGCCCCAATTAGAATGCCGGGAGAGACGAGATAGTCTGCGCCAACCTCGAACTGACCGAACCGGCCAGAGGATCGGTAGCCAAGGTCATCAGTCCTAAAATAGGTGAGCCGACCACTGAGCCACAGATCCCAACCGCGGCGCGCGTTGAACCCGTTCCAGGCTGAAAGGCTCGTCGACAGGGCCAGCTGACCATTATCCTCATCACCAGCACCGCCAACTCTGATCCGGCGGTCATTCAAACGTCCATTGTATTTCGGACCACGCGGAGATTGCTTACGCATCCGATCGATGAGACGTGGTCCGCCCAAGTTCGCGGTAACCAGATCGCCTCGTCGGCGCATGAACTTGCCGATGATTCTTTTCGTGCGGTCGCTTGCCTCGCTATTGGTGAAGATGCAGTGCACGTTGCTACTGAGGCTCAGGGTAATTGTGACCGTGCGCTGCGCGAGATTCGTCGTCGTGGTCCCGCCGGTGCAACGAATGCGGTCCAGTTTCCAGCCTGTCGGCATCACCTCTTGAACACGATAGGTGCCGGGGGCGAGGTTGGATGCGGATTGAGACGCAGTACCGCTGAGTGTCGTCAGGTTAAAACTCGGCAGCGCGGGATTTGAGGAAATAAAGTTGAAGGTGTCATCCCCGCCGATCGCGTCCTTGCGGATCGTGATCGAGCCGAGGCGTGCGCTGCTATAGGTGCATACCACCGTCTCGTCAGCGCCCACAGAGCCAGAGATCTCGCCCGTTGCGGCGTTGGTGACCACGCTGGCGCCACCGGTGCAACTGAGCCCGGTCAGGACGTAGCCGGCTGCGGCTGCCTGCGTAATCGTGAACGCGTTGCCCGCCAGATAGGTTGCCGCCGCTGCCTGGCCACTCCCCCCGCTGGTGGTGATCGACGTCGTTGCCGGCGCGGCCCCGGTACCGGTGAAGGTGAACGTGCCGTCGCCACCACTTGTGTTCTGGACCAGTTGCAGCGTGCCGGTTGCCGGCGGAAGGTTGACCGGGACGTTGGCTTGAGCCGTCACCAAGACATCGAATATGCTTGAGTCTTGCGGATGACCTGCAAACCATCGACCGGTAACCGTCACCGTATTTGCAACAAAACCGTTCGCTGCATCCGCCGCAGTTATTGTGTGGCTTCCCGTGCAGGTCATCGAGGCGTTCGATAGGAGCACTGTCTGACCGCCGCAATCGATCGGAGAAACAACATTATCGCTGACAGCAATATCTTCGACTTGATGACTCTCGTCGCCGGAAAATACCAGCGTTCTGCCTCTGAACCATGGAACCGTACCACTGTCATTATTGTGGATTGTATATGTGTAGGTGATCACCTGCCCAATCGCAGTTGCCGAAGTTGGCGAAGGCGTTACCGTGACTGTCAAGATGTCCGTTGAAACGCCGATCGTTTGCGCTGATGCCGGCGAGGCGGCGGCCCAAGCCAATAGGCTTGCTGCCAAAACAAGCCATGCGGTCACGACATTGAAAAGTCTCACGATCCGTCCTCGCTTTTTGCTTTTGGTGATTTTTGACAAACGACAACGAGATCAACCGGGATTGCGACTGTGCAAAAAGCCAACTTTTTGCTTTACCTAATCTACCTGATTTGACTTGTTTGCGCGCAGACTAAATTGACAAAAAGAGTTTCAACAAAAATGAATTGAGTCCTGTTTTGATTGGACGCCGAGCCTAACCAGGCGGCTTAGCGATTTACCCCAATAATGGCTCGTTTCGTTGGAATAGCTGGGACGGTGCCAACTCAAGGCACGATGATCTAGGCATGGACCGATATCGGATAAGGATGGTCAGCGTATCGCGTTTACCGCCGTGAGCGCGCGTCGCTTGCGATGGTCGACAACGGAACTTCGCATCATGGGAGCGTTTCGTCATCGGCTGGAACCATCCCGCTTCCCAGCCGGCCAGCTACAATATCCTGCCATCGACAAACCGGCGGGTGAATCGGCCGGCAAGGATGATCCGCCAAAGACGGATTTGCTCAAAGCAGAGTTTCGAGCCGGCTCGCGCAGTTCGGCCATGGCGTGCAGCAGTGGCGCTGCTGCTGATCTTCCGTTTCATTGGCGCAATTGTCTGGTCGACGGGGCAGCGACGGTCTGGCGGAAGCGTTTGTGAAAACCGATTAGCACGATGACGGCTGGGTGCATCGATTGCCCCACGGCATAACCGCGCGGTCATTGAGCGCCGGCCGGATCGAAGACGACAACAAGGTCCCTCCGTATTCCGGGCTCAGGATGGGCACGCCGCGCGTTCAGATCTGCCCATCGGTGAGGCCACGGTGCCCGCAAACGCTGGGGCAACGCCAACGGCCGCGAAGCAGTTCAAACGCGCTTTGGAAGTGAACGCGGCGGAGTCGCCGGGCGCTACATTGAGCCTGGCCAATCAGTGCAGAACGCATGCGTCGAGAGTTTTAATGACCGTTTTGCGAGGTGAGCCTCGATCGCGATAGACTGTGCTCGATCGACCACGCCAGAACCGAGTTCGCTAGATCATCGCGCCTTAAATCGGAACCACAACGCCAGTTCCAATTGCGCCGGTTCCGATTTAAGGCAGGTTGCTCTGGCTGGCGACAGCATGACAACAAACGCTGACCGCACGCATCGCTCGGTTGCCTGACGCCGGCTGCGTTCATGACGACCACCGCGCCGGGGATTGAGCCGCACAAGGGCTTCACGCCGCGGCTTAGGACATGACTGCAACTCAAAAATTGCAGTTTCAATTGACCCTGAATATGGGGGAAGCTCAATGCCAGTGACTGAGGATCGCCTTGATAGCCGTGCTGGCCACGACGGGCCCAAGTTCGCCATGAAGGCAGGTGCAGCCAATCTCAAACTTGCTAAAGCTTGATTGTGTGAGCTGAAACCAATCCGCTCCCCTAACTGGCCAACCACGGCATTGTGCATTGTGTGGTCGGATAGGGGAGCGGGCAGGCAAGGTTCCTGCTCAGGGGAAATGATCTAACGCCGCAGCCCACCCAACGGTACAGTCGCCGTAAATATGACCAAATCGCCTTTGAGCCGGTTTTTGACATTATCCATATCATGCATCCAGCGCAGCGACGTAGCGACCGGGATCGAGCGAAAATTAAAGTTGTAATTGGCATTGACGCCAAGCGCCGTCACTCGACCTTTGAAAGGTCCAAGCGTCGCGCCGGGGCCCGTATCATCGCTGATCTGCTCGTAATGAAATCCGACAAGTCCGACAGCGAACGCCTTTGAGAAATGCTTCATCAGCGCCCATTCAACGTGGAATTCGGTGCCGGTTCGATATTGCGTCTTGGGGTTCTTTCCATTGAACGTAAAACCGGCGACGCTGGAAATCTCCAAGCCAAGGGCGGGGTCCAACCAGGTCATCGCGCCTGACACATCCAAGGCCCAGCGGTTGATTCCCAGGTTTGCCAGGCTGCCCTTGCTGTATTGGCCCGTGGGCATGCTGATAAAACTGAATAGGCGCCAATGAAAATTGCCTCGGCTCCAACCGAGAAAAGGATTTAGAACCAGATCGCCGTAGCTGAAGGTGTCGTCTTTAAGCCCGAAAGACTGACCGCGCCGAAACCTCCGGCCATCGGCCAGCGTGAGCGTGGTGCTGGCCGTCAAATCGGCCGTAACATCGATGTAGCCAATCGGCATGAGCACGCCAAAACCGGGCGTTGCGCCCAGCACCTTGTGCGGAGCGACCCAAAAGCCATAGGGGATGTCCAGCACGAAATTGCCTTCGACGTCGATGTTGGCCTCGGCGGTTATTTGCGCTCCCAGCCGATCCAACGTGACACCCGCGGCCGCGCTGCCAGACGCGTCGCCGGAATATATATACTTGATCGAAGAATAGTAGGCGCCCGGTGGCGGTGTGATCGCAACGCCGGATGCGGCATTCACGCCGAGCAAATAGAATTGCCTCCCATACTCTGCGCCGAAAGCCGAAATGTGCGATCCCAACAACGCCGGCAACCCTACGACGATTGACGCTGCTGCTGCGCACCATTTGGAAAATGGTCGTCTCATCATAGATTGGTCTCCGGCGACGCAGAGCACCTCGAGGATTTCATAAACACCGTGAAATTATAAGATTCGAGGGATTTGCGGAAGCAAAAGACGTGCTTTGACGGGTGGTTGTGTCGCCGATGTTCCAACCGGGTCACAGTGGACGACGCGGACGGTTAATCTTTGCACCATTGCAGGCGCAACAAAACGTGGGTTCTTAATAAATGGTGCGGCGGCGTCATCCATTGACAATTCATGAATAACACGGCCGCTGGGGAATTTCGGTTTGGCCTGACACGACATGGTTGTCTCAATCGGTGCGGTGAGATCCACGCCGTGCCAGGCGTAACGCGGGCTTGGGGCTGGACTTGCCGGCTGTTGGCCGGGTACTGCGCGTCACGATCAGTGCGTGGCGGTGAGGTGCGGGCCGCGCGGCGCAGGGCAGGCGCCACCCCGCCGCCTCATCGGACGCCGGACCTCTCATGTGGGCCGTGATCGGAGTGGGGTGTTGCGCAGGAGGCCGTCGCTCAGCCTGAGGATCGCTCGCCCGACGCCGGCCAGCAGCTGCCGGAACATCCGTGCCCGTTCCCGCTGTGCGGCGTTGACCGCGGCGTCGATCAACTCGCGGGTGATCTCCGCTCGGTTCTTATCATGGTTGTTGATCATTTTATATTTCCTCATTAATACGTCGAGCCCAGAGGCACGACCTTTGACCACTATTTGCCCGGTTCTCAGGGGTCGTGCAATGGATCTTATCTCATCTGAAACTTGAGAAAATCTCATGCATTCGAGCTTGCCGCCACTGAACGCCTTGCGTGCCTTCGAGGCTGCCGCCCGGCATTTGAGTATCTCCAAGGCGGCCGAAGAGTTGTCGGTCACGGCCGGTGCTCTGAGCCACCAGATCAAGGGATTGGAGGCATTTCTCGGCGTGCAAGTGTTTGAACGCCGGCCGCGTGCGATTGCCTTGGCGCCAGCCGGGCAGATGCTGTATCCCGGTTTGCGTGCGGCTTTCGCAGACATCCGCGAGGCCGTGGCGTCGGTGCACCGGGCCGGCTCGGCCAACGTCCTGGTCATCAGCACGCCGCCAGGATTTACCGGCAAGTGGCTGGCGCCCAGGCTCTACAAATTCTCAAACACCCACCCGGAGATCGAGGCACGGGTTTCCTCGCAACGCCGCAATGCGAACTTCATCACCGACGGCGTTGACCTGGCGATTAGAAACCTGCCGATAAATCACCAGCCGGACGTCGGTCTCGTCGCAGAGCCTCTGATCGAGATCACATATCTGCCGGTCTGCACACCGGGCTTTCTGCAGACCTACGGTCCATTCCACGATCCCGCCGAGATCGCCAACGTGCCGCTGATCCACGACGTTACCTTCTCCGACCGGCCCAACATGCCGCAGTGGAGCAGTTGGTTGGCCGCAGCTGGTGTGCGCGATGTCAATCTCAGGCACGGCTTGCAGTTCGACAGCCCGGATCATGCACTGGACGCCACCGTGGAGGGGGCCGGCATCCTGCTGGCCCACAGCGTGCTGGCTTGGGATGATCTGCGGTCGGGACGGTTGGTGGCGCCGTTCGCGCTCACACTCAGTCCGGGCCGGGCGTTTCATCTGGTTTATCCTGAAACGGTTGCGCAGCGAGCTAACATCGTCGCATTCCGCAGTTGGATAGGTCAGGAAGTGGCGGCGGCGGCACAGAACACGGGCTGAAGGCGCTTGCGGTGCCGTCAAGCAATGATGCGTGCGGCCCGGCCCAGCTTCGAGCGCCGTGGACAACCGACCGCGATGGCACATATGTTGAGAGACTGGGTGCCGCTCTGGCGCACGGCAACTTGCCTGGCGTGCTGGCTAGACCGGGCATCTGACAGGCGAGACTGCTACCGATATGACCGAACTGCAACAGACCTGGCTGTCGTCGATCGAGGAGATCGTCGAAGATGCGCGTAAAGGACGCATGTTCATTCTGGTCGATGATGAGGATCGCGAAAATGAAGGCGATCTTGTCATACCAGCTATCCATGCCGATGCGCAGGCCATCAATTTCATGGCCAAACATGGCCGAGGGCTGATCTGCCTTGCACTGACTGAGGAGCGCGTCAGCGCGCTGGGCTTGCCGCCGATGGCGCCGCGCAATCGCACCCGGCATTCGACCGCCTTCACCGTGTCGATCGAGGCTAAAGAGGGGGTGACCACCGGCATCTCGGCGGCCGATCGGGCGCGGACCATCGCGGCCGCCGTCGATCCGTCCTGCGGCGCCCAAGATATCGTTACCCCGGGGCATGTGTTTCCGCTCAGTGCCCAGCCCGGCGGTGTTTTGGTGCGGGCCGGTCATACCGAAGCGGCGGTCGACATCGCGCGGATGGCCGATCTTAACGCGTCCGGCGTGATCTGCGAGATCATGAACGATGACGGCAGCATGGCCCGCATGCCGGACTTGGTGAAATTTGCTCAATTCCACGGGCTGAAGATCGCCACCATCGCCGATTTGATCGCCTACCGGCGGCGCCATGAACGGCTGGTGGAGCGCGTTGTTGAGGCAACGATCGAGAGCCGGTTCGGCGGCCAGTTCAGACTCGTCGTCTACGCCAACACGATCACAGGGGCGGAGCATGTCGCCCTGATCAAAGGCGATCTGGCCGGAGATGCCCCGGTGCTGGTGCGCGTCCACCAGCTCAATCCGTTGACCGATTCGCTCGGTGATACGCTCAACGGTGCGTCTTTCGGTGGCGAGGCGCGCAACCGGTCCGGCGAATTGGAAGCCGCCATGCGGATGATCGCCTCGGAGGGCCGTGGTGTGGTGCTGCTGATTCGGGATCACGAGCCGACCATGTTCAGCCGTATCGTTTGGGAGCGGATGGGCAAGGCCCCCCAAAAACCGATCGCGGATCTGCGGCAGTACGGCATTGGCGCACAAACCTTGAACGAGTTAGGGATTCGCAAGATGGTGTTGCTGTCGAACACGCAGCGTACCATCGTCGGGTTGGACGGTTACGGCATCACGCTGGTCGAGCAGCGGCCGATCCCGATCGAGGATTAGACGTTCAAGCCGGCAGCGCGGCCTGAAGCACAGGACATCGCTAAGCACAGGATATTGTTAAGCACAGGGCATTGTTAAGCACAGGGCATCGTTTAACTGCGCTGGAGACACGGCGAGAGAACAGGATGACAGCTGACGTGGCGACCCGACGCTTTGTGACGCTTGCGGGCATGCAGGTTGAGGTCGAGCGACGCGGAGCGGGTCAGCCATTACTGCTCTTGCATGGCGAGGAGGCGCGCGAACCTTCAGCTCCGTTCCTGGATGACCTTGCGACGTCGTTCGATGTGATCATTCCCTCGCCCCCCGGCTTCGGTCAGTCGGATCGCCCCTTATGGCTGACGCGGCCACACGACCTCGCCTTCATCATGCTCGATCTGATCGATACGCTGGGCCTTGACGACGTCGTGGTGGTGGGGTGTTCGCTCGGCGGCTGGATCGCGGCGGAGATGGCGACGATCAATGATCAGTCGATGTCCCGCCTGGTGCTGGTGGCCCCTTACGGCATTAAGCTCGGCGGCCCGACCGAGCGGGACATCGCCGATATCTGGCTGATGCATCCCGATAAGGTTGACGCCTTCAAATGGTATGATGCCGCCCATGCCGTTCGCGACTACAAGGCGATGTCGGATCAACAGCTGACGGCAATCGCGCGTGCGGCGGAAACGACGGCGCGATTTTGTTGGGAACCCTATATGCATAACCCCAAACTGCGGCATCGGTTGCACCGGATCAGGACCCCGACGCTGCTGATTTGGGGCGAACAGGACGGGATCGTCGCGCCAATGACCTATGGCAAAGGTTATCAGGCGCTGATCCCCGGGGCGCAGCTGGACATCATTCCGCAGGCTGGACACCTGCCACACATCGAGCAGTCGGAACGTTTTGTGAAAGTGTTGCGGCGGTTTATCGGTTGAGCCCGTCGGGCCTGGATAAGCGCGCCGATATATTGGACGGGCATTGGCGCTCGCGAACTATGGTACCTGATGTATGTTTGACGGCAGATGTCGGTTGACAGAAGCGATCGCAATCCGCCCGATCCAAAAATTTGGCAGGATGCTCTAAGGGCTGTTGGACCGTTTCGGCCGCACGATGACGGCGTCTGCTGACGAACGAGCGCAAGGATTGACAGATGGAGGCTTGGTACTTCACCGAGATGCCCTACCCGGATTTGCCGCCGATCGATACCTTGCCGAATATGCGGGTGGTGATCCCCAATCGACTGTTCGATCCGGCGATCGGGGCAGATCTTTATCACCGCTACCTCGATGAGTACCTGGCGGCCGATGACGCTGGGCTCAACATGATGCTCAACGAGCACCATCAGACCGCCACATGCATCGATACCTGCGTGCCGCTGATCGCCGCCATCGTCGCCAGGCAATCAAAGCAGGGCCGGATTTGTATTCTCGGCAATCCGATCGCCAATCGGGGCGACCCGATCAGAATTGCCGAGGAGATGGCGATGATCGATTGCATTTCGCGCGGGCGGCTCGAGGCGGGCTTTGTGCGTGGTGTTCCCTACGAGATCCCAGCCGCCAACACGAACCCTACGCAGACTTTGGAGCGGCTTTGGGAGGGCATCGACCTGTGCCAGCGGGCCTGGACCAGCCATGACCAGCCATTCAACTATGAAGGCCGCTTCTTTCATCGCCGTCTGGTCAACGTTTGGCCGCGCTGCTGGCAGCAACCGCATCCGCAGATATGGGTGACCGGCTCATCGGACCTGCCGAACATCAGAAGGGTCGCTGACCACGGCTTCGTCTTCGCGACGTTCCTGCAGCCCTATGAACGCGTGCGCGAGATGTTCGATGCCTATCGCCAGGCGTTTGTGGATCGAGGACTACCGGGCGGCGGCGGTCTGGCATACATGCCACTGGTCTACGTCGGTAACGATGAGACCGAGGCGGAAGCGGGTGCCGAGCAGCTGACATGGTATCTGAAGGTGACGAGCGAGCCGCAGTTTCGCAATCCTCCGGGTTATGTCGATCTTGCCACCAATGTTAAGGCGCTGAAGGGCGAATTTACCGGTCGTACCGCGGCGATCCGCACCAAGGGCATGGATTTTCTAAGAGAGCAGGGCGTGATGGTCTACGGCACGCCGGACGCCTGTATCGCGCAGATCAAACAATTTTATGAGCGGGTCGGCGGCTTCGATCATCTGTTGATGATGATGCAGGCCGGTCATATGAACCAAGATCGAACGCTCAGTAACATCCAGTTGTTCGCCAAAGAGGTGTATCCGGCGATCAAGGATCTTCCGCGGTCCAGATCGCGGCCGTGGGTCGCGGCGGCGGAATAGGCCAGCGGCCGGCAGCCTGATGCGAGGCGCTCGGTGATTGTCGTTTCAACTTTTTCCAGTGTGGGAGGACACACCTTGCGGGAACACAAGTACGTCGCGGTCGATGGCGTGCGCACCCACTATCTGGAGGATGGTGAGACCCATCGCGGCCAACGACCGACCGTCATTTTATTGCACTCTGCTGAGTACGGCGGAGCTGCGGAATTCACCTGGGAATTCAATTTGCGGGCACTGGCCGAGCATTTCCACGTGCTGGCTCCGGATCATCTGGGCTTCGGGCTTACCGACAAAATCCACGATTTTACCAACCCGTTCAACCGCCGGGTGGCTCACATCAAGCGCTTCATCGAGACGATGGCGATCGATGGGCCGGTGCACGTGATCGGTTCGTCGATGTCCGGCGGCATGGGCCTGACCGTTGCTGCGCGGCCGCGACCGGATTGGAACATCGCCAGGTTGGTGTGTTGCTCTGGCGGCGGCGATGCACCCAACAACGACGCACGCAAAGTGATCAATTCCTATCAGGGTGACTTTGAGCATATGCGGCGGATTGTCGATGTCATGTTCGTCGATAAAACCTGGGTGCGGGATGACGCTTACATCAGCCGACGGCACACAATGGCGAATCTACCGGGTGCATGGGAGGCGACGTCGGCGGCGCGCTTTAAGGCGCCGTTTCGTGAGGCCGGTGGGCCGACCGAACGCGATCGCATCGATTACGCGGCGATCGCCTGCCCGGTCTTGGTGTTTGCAGGCCGACAGGACGTGTTGCGAAATCCGGGTTATACCGATGATTTCGTGCCGAACATCCCCAACTGTCAGCTGCACGTGTTCGAGCACGCAGGACACATGGGCCAGATCGAGTGCGCAGATGAATTCAATGCCAAGGTGCTAGGGTTCCTAGAGCCCTAAGCCCGACCGCCCGATCGGGCCAAACCGGCCCGGTTCCGTCATGCCGTTCGCACCGGTCGCTGCGACCATCGCGGTGGTGATGGAACCCGGTGACAAGGTTGGTTGAATGCTGACGGGCGACATGATGACTGAAAATAGGATGTCTTATTATGCGTGCGATGGTCGTGCCGAAATGGGGCGAGGCGTCCGTGCTCAAGGACGTGCCGGAACCGGTGCCCGGACCGGGCGAGGCGGTGATGAAAGTCAAAGCGGGCGGCGTCGGTCTGACCCTGCTCAACATGCGCACCGGGCGCGCGGGTGGCACAACGCCGCGCATCATGGGCCATGAGATCGCCGGCGACATCATCGCCGTCGGCTCAGGTGTTGACAACGTCGCGCCCGGCGACCGTTGCACCGTCTACTTCTATTTGACGTGTGGACGCTGCCGCTGGTGTCGCGGTGGTCGCGAGACGCTTTGTCAAAATTGGGACGGACATGTCGGTGTGCATCGTGATGGTGGTTTTGCCGAACTCGTGTGCCTGCCGGCGGGCAATTTTCTGCACATACCGCCAGAGCTCGACTACGAGACCGCCGCCATCGCTGCCGACGCGGTTAATACCAATTGGCATTGCATGCGCGAGCGGGCGCAGATCGACCCGCACAGCCAGGTGCTGTTGATCGGGGCAGGCGGCGGCGTCGGAATCCATGGGGTGCAAGTGGCCAAGCTGTTTGGTGCTCGGGTGATCGGCTGCGACGTGTCGGAGGAGAAGCTGGCGTTGGCCCGGCAATGGGGTGCCGATGAGACGATCAACGTCAAAGCCGTCGACGACGCCACCGCCGCGGTGCTGGGCTTAACCGAGGGGCGAGGTGTGGACGCGGCAATCGATTATGCCGGGGCTCCAGGTTCGTTTCAGCTGGCCGTGGATAGTTTGGCGGTCGGCGGTCGAGCTGTGGCGATCGCCTCCATGCCGCACACCATCAACTTCACGACGCGCCATCTGGTCTACGGAGAGCGCGTAATCACCGGCTCGCGCCATTCCAATCGGGCGGAGTTGATCGAGACGATGGACATCATGGCGCGAGGCTTGATCAAGCCGGTGATAGGGCAGCGTAAACACTTCACCGAGGTTGAGTCGCTGTTCGACGACATCGTTTCGCAGCGTCTCTTGGGCCGTGGCGCGGTGACCTACGATTAGATCATCTTTGTGCCTTAGATTGGAACCGCAACAAATCGGAACCGCTCGGAACCGCTCGGAACCGCAAGGCCGGTTCCAAATAAAGTCACAAAGATAAACGCCCTTAAAGCCGGACGTGTTCTAGATCATCGCGCCTTAAATCGGAACCGCAAAGCCGGTTCCGATTTAAGGCAGGTTGCTCTAATGCTCAAGAACTCGGCGCGGCGGTGTCAGCGGATATCGGGGCCAACGACCGAGTTGAGGCTGCGCGTTGATTGCGTGTTCGCCTGCTAAAGCTTCAGCGCGCTGCGCAGTGCCGGCATAATCCGGTCGATCTGTGCCACGATGAAGGGTGCGCCGATCGGATCGCCCCAGGCGCCGACGCTTGGCGGGCCGATGACGAACAGCCGTGGTACGACGGTCCCATCCGTTCCAAAGGCGCGACAGGCATCGTCGACATCCCAGCCAAGGCCGGATGGGTGGGGACGCGCCAATCCTGCTGAGACGAGCGCTCCCGAAAGGTGGTCGTCGCCAGGGCCGGTGACCACGCCGGTGCAATTGACAATGACATTGAATTGCTCTGCACTATCCGCCCTCACGCCGCGACCGCGCAGACTGATAGAGAAGCGTTCTCCAGCGGAGGTGACGGCGATCACTCGCGCCGCGCGGAACTGCACCTGACCTGTGGCCTCGGCGTTGGCGACGATCTGCCCGGTTTGCGGGGGCAGACGGAAGCGGTGACTGTCGTAGTAGGGCTGCAGGTGCCGCCGGTAGCGTCGCTTGTCGGCCTCGCCGATGGCGGGCCAGAGCTGCCACACACAGTCGCGCAGCTCGTCAAAAGGTCCATGCCACGTGCCGCCGGCCCGTTCGACGTCGCGGATCTGGCGGCGCAGACTGCGCGTGATCGAACGCAATGAATGCGGGCCGGGCTGAGCCGCAATGAACTCCGGCACGGGTTGTTGGATGTTGAGCCAGGGTGAGGTCGGCGGCTTGCCGGTTGGCGGGGCCTGAGGTTGCGGGCGCAGCCCGCGCCGGGAGACTGCGGTGATCCGGCCGCGATGACCATGACGCAGCAAGCTGACCATGATATCAAACGTGGTCAGCCCCGTGCCCACAATCAGCACGGCTGCGTCGCGATCAACCGAGCCCAACCGGTGATGATCCCACGGCTGGGCGAGGAACCCGTGATGCCCGTGGAGCCGCGGATCGTCAAATGGCGGTGGTGGAGGGGCCGGCGACCACCCGGTCGCCAGCGCGACGGCATCGGCGTTGACGTCGGCACCTTGGTCAAGGCGCACCGAGAGGGCCTCGCCGTCGCGCGCCAGATCCAGCGCGCGGGCCGGAATATGGCAGATCCCGGGCGAACCGAACGCATCGACCAGGTGCGGTTTGAGCAAATGCGACAGGTAGGCAGCAAAGTCCCGCCGCCGGAGAAACACGCCTCCGCTAGCGGTGCTTGCTTCTGGATCGGTAGCCAGCGTTGCGGTATCCGCAATCCAACGGTCGAGGCCATCAAGGGCGTCCGGTAGGGCAAAATGAATTGCCGTCGGAGCGTTGAGACGGTGGTCGGGATCAGCGGACGAATAGGCGAGGCCTTGGCCTGGTGCGGCACGCGGCTCGATGATGGCCACGCTCAGCGCTCGACCGGCTGCGTGCAGCGCACGCAGGGCTAGCGCGACACCGCTAAAGCCGCCGCCGATAATGGCCAGTCGCCGAACGCGCACCGTTGCATCCGCTCCCGATTGTTGATCTGCGCCCTTGCGTTGCCACCGACGCGGCCCATTACCGCGCACCGTTGAATTCACGCGCGCTCACCGTGATCCCCAGTGGGCTGAGCGTTCCGGCAGCCGCACGCAAAACCCGCGAACGTCGCACTTCACGGTGAAGGTGCGGCAGATTTCAGCTCAACGCCGCCACGCCGCCGCCGTTGACCATCCGCACTCAACCGTAGACCGCCAGCATGCGATTGTCCCATCGAAAGCGGCGGCAGAGCAAGTGGTTGACCGCGCTGGAGAAGGCTAGATCATCGCGCCTTAAATCCGAACCGCAACGCCGATTCCAATTGCGCCGGTTCCGATTTAAGGCGCAAAGAGGATCGCTGTTAAAGTGTAGAGCAACCTGCCTTTAATCGGGATCGTTCCGATTCCGATCAAAGGCAGGTTGCTCTAACGATTGGCGTCCGTCAGAGCCAGGGAATGAGGTGGTTCATGTAGGTCTCCATCCGCAATACAATCATGGCGGGAATGTTTAATCCGGACATTCACCAGCCCTTGTGTTGCAAAACGATATAGACCGTCTGTCATGGGAGAATTGAGCTAACTGTGATCCGGATCAAGGGCGCGTGGCCTAGACCAAGCGCAGCAACGCCTCTCAATTGGCACCCCAGGCAGCCGGGGCGTCGCCTCATAGCATATGTTCGCAGCCCGCCTCGACGGCCCAGTAGTCCCAGCCACGCCGCGCTGCAGGCGACTCCGGATCCACGTTCAGCCGCGCGGCGATTTCACCTTCGTGCAAATATTTGACGGCGCCGCCGAGCTGCATAGCGGCCATCAACGTGCGCGCATTGCGTGGAATGTAGACCGAGATCCGGACCAAATCATTCAACGTTCGACCGGTCGAGACAAAACCATGGGCGCGCATCAGGGCCATCCGGTTGGTGCCGAGTCGATCCGCGAGATCTTTGCCCTGCGCCATGTTGCGCACCAAAAGGTCGGTGTTGGGACCGAATTTGTCCGCGATGTCCCAGACCGGTATGGTGCTGCCGATGTCGCCAATGGCATGGATGACGGCGCGCAGTGGCACCGAAGAGATGGTAAATGGCAACACGTCGTCCGAGTGCGCGTGCAGTACGGCGTTGATGTCGGGCCTAACTTCATACACGGCACCATGAATGAAGCGCTCCAGGTAGAGGGGGCGCGTCTCGTGATTGGTCGCAATGCCGTCATGGGTGAATTCCACGATGTCGTCGACGTCGACAATGCCCGGGCTCATTGAGCGCGCCAGAAAGTGGCGCTTGGGATCGCCGGGGTGACGCACGCTGACGTGGCCGTAGGCATCAACCACGCCGTTGTGGGCGAGGATCCGGTTTGCAACCACCAAATCACGCATTGCTTTTTGCACGGCATCCATGTCGCATCCTCCTGATCGCTGCTAGTGACTGTGGCACGGTCGGCCCATCCAGGACCGTGCTTGTTCGCTCGATCCGTTCATCGCGCATTTGAGCGAAAGCGCGCAGAGCCGGACGGAGACCACGTGCGCAGCGGAACCCGCGGCAAGCCGCGCACTGGCGCTAGATTATCCTGCCCTTAATCGGGATCGGAACGATCCCGATTAAGGGCAGAAGGTTGAACGAGCAAGGATCAGCTCAGCACGCCTAGATTCGCGGTGGCCGGCTGATCGGCCTTGATGTGCCGGCCCAAATGCGAGCCTGCCCATCGCGACAAAAGCTTCGTCATGACTACTGATCCTCGAAGCGCGGTGCTCGATGTGGCCGTGTCGGGGGTGGTGCGATCGCTGGGCAACGCGCTGTAACTGACCGATCGGGGCCCGAAACGCTGAGGAGCCAGGTTGCACGGCGCGCAGCATGCGATAGACAGTGCGGACGTTGCAATTTGCGCGGACGGCAACAGATAGAGCGGTCGGGGACAGAGCGGGCTGGCGCCGGTTCAATGAGGTCGTCGTTCACGATCTAGCCCTTGATCGTGCCGATCCCGCTGCGACACCGGACGCCCTTTGATCGGATTGACGATGGGGCGGGGCTGTTGACGGGTCCCAAGCTCGTCGAGCAAGATCGCCTTGATGAATGTGGACCTGCGCGCCGGTCAGCGCTGCGCGCGGCCGCAAGGTCGCCGCAAATTCAGCAAGCGAGGTGATATGGACAGCAATCGTTTCGACGTTTCCGGCCAAGTCGTCATCATCACTGGCGCCGGGCAAGGTATCGGCCGCGATTATGCGTTCGCGTTCGCCAAGGCTGGCGCGATCCCGGTATTGGCCGAGATCAATTCGGAGAAGCTGCACCAGGTGGCGCGCGAGATTGAGGCCAGCGGCGGCAAAACGCTCGCCATCGAGACAGACGTTGGATCGAAGCAATCGGTCGACGCCATGGTTGCCAAGACGATCGAAGCCTTCGGTCGGATCGATGTGTTGATCAACAACGCCGCAATCTTCGCGACAATTCCGCAGCGCAAATTTTATGATATTCCGACGGACGAGTGGAACCAGGTGATCAACGTAAACATCACGGGCTCCTATCTGTGCGCCTGCGCCGTTGTTCCCGCCATGCGAAAGGCCGGCCGTGGGCGTATCATCAATATTTCATCTGGGACCGTTCCCCAGGGCGTACCGGGATTTATGCATTATGTTACGTCAAAGGCAGCCGTCGTCGGAATGACACGGGTGATGGCACGCGAACTCGGCGACGATAATATCAACGTCAACGCCGTAATGCCGGGCTACACGGAGACCGAGGTCGAGCACGCCAGCATGAACGAGGAGATGCGCCAATTCATCCAGAACAAGCGCATTCTAAAGCGCAAGGAGACGCCCGACGATTTGATCGGAACCGTCATGTTTTTGGCATCGCCTGCGAGTTCGTTCATCACCGGGCAATCCATCGCTTGCTGCGGCGGCGAGGTGATGCTCTAGGCGGTCGACCTGCAGCGACACGGCCTCGCGCCGGCCCAGGCCGTGTCTGCAACAGATGGATCGCTCAGCTGCGCGGAGGGACGATCACCCGATTTTAGGCGCTCAGCGCCACGGCTCGGTCCGCAACGCACTGCGGTTTCGTCTGCGGCAGCTGTAATTCATCGAAGCCTTTCGGCCCACATCAAACGTTGAGCGAACATGCGAATTGCAGTGATGGCGGCAGGCGCGCTTGGCAGCTACTTTGGCGGCCGCTTGGCGGCCGCCGGCAACGACGTCGTGTTTATTGCGCGCGGCCCCCAACGCGACGCCATCAAAACCAATGGGTTGAGGATCACCAGTGTGCTTGGCGATCTATATCTGCCCAATCCCGTCGTCACCGAGGATACGACAGCGATCGGACCGGTCGATGTGGTGTTGTTCGCGGTCAAGCTGTGGGACACCGAGGCGGCCGCGCAACAGCTACTGCCCATTGTCGGACCCCAGACCCGGGTGATTACCCTGCAAAATGGTGTCGACAGCCCCGAGCGCCTGATCCCAATTCTGTCCGCCGAAACGGTCATCACCGGCTGCGCCTATATAGCCGCGGTGCTCTCAACTCCAGGCGTCGTCAGCCACACCAGCGCGTTTGCGCGCATTGTCTGCGGCCGCTTGGACGGACTGCCCGATACGCGGCTTACGGGCTTCGTTGACGCGGCGCACAAGGCGGGGATCGATATCACGTTGACGGACGCCATCGACCGTGAACGGTGGCAGAAGTTCGTGTTTCTAGCTGGACTGTCTGGTGCAACTGGTACCATGCGCAAGCCGCTCGGACCGATCCGGGAGGATCCGGACACGCGTGCGTTTCTGCACCGGTTGATGCGCGAAGTGGTGGCGGTTGGGCGCGCCAAAGGCGTCAGTCTGGCGGTCGATCAAGCGGACCAGAGCCTGAAGTTCGCCGATGCTGCACCACCCCATTTCAAGGCGTCATTGCTCCACGACTTGGAGCGTCGCCGGCGGCTCGAACTTGACTGGCTGGCTGGCAAGGTGGTCGAACTCGGCCGCGCAAATAGTGTGCCGACCCCGGCAAACGAAGCGGTCTACACCATCCTCAAGCTGCATCGCATGGGCAGCCGCGATGTAAACGGGGCCGAGCCGTGATCGTGCGCGGACATCGGGGACTGCGCGGACCTGGGTAACCGTGGCGCGCCGGCCAGGACGGTCTTGGCCGACGGCCGTGATGACGCGTCTTGACTTAGATCATTTGGGCCGAATCAATCCCTAGATAGGTCACGTCGGTGTCGACGCGATGTTGGGGTCACGTTTGCTGCCCGACCGGTCGCGGCGCAAGGTTCGGGGCGGGCAAGCGGGCCGGCGATGCGGTTGCCCACCCGAGGCGGGCATGATGGCAGCTGCCCATTGCACTGATGACCGACTGGAACGAGGTTGCACAACATGCCAGCGGCGGTGGGGTCAACATTCATCATCAAAGACCCTGCAGTCGTCATCGACGCGCTGCTGTGCGATGGGTGGCGCGTCCTTGGCCCGCGTCTCGCCGACGGAGCGATCATCTATAGTGAGATTGCCGGCGCGGCGGATCTACCACGCGGGGTGATCGATGAGCAGGACGCCGGGCATTATCGGCTTCGGCAAGGGCGGCCGTCGAGCTGGTTTGAGTTCGTGGTCAGCCCGCACAGTTGGAAGCAATGGTTGTTTCCCGCCCGGCACAGACTGTGGTCGGCGCGCAAGGCCGATGGCGACGACTTCCTGATCGAGGAGCACGTGGATCCGTGGCCGAAGACGGCCTTGTTCGGTATTCGATCGTGCGATATTGCCGCGCTCGCAGTCCTGGACCGGGTGTTCATGGAAGGTCAGGTCGCGGACCCCGGTTATCGCCGCCGTCGACAGAACACGCTGATCATTGCCGTGCAGTGTTCGCGCTCGGCATCGACCTGCTTTTGCCAATCGGTGAACACCGGGCCTCGGGCCGAGGCGGGGTTCGATCTGGCGCTGACCGAATTGGGTGAGGCTGGCGACGACCGCTTCCTGGTTGAGATTGGCAGCGCGCAAGGCACGCGGCTGCTCGACGGTGCTGAGCTGGCACTGCCGCAGGTGCATCAGCTGGCCGCTGCCGAAGCCGCATACGAGAACGCGTGCAACGGCCAGAGGCGTCGGATGACGCCACAGGTGGCCGGGCTCCTTCGGGATAACCTGGACCACCCGCGCTGGAGCGAGGTCGCCGGGCGCTGCCTCAGTTGCGCGAATTGCACACTCGCCTGTCCCACCTGCTTTTGCTCCGATGTGGAGGATGTCAATGATCTCACCGGGGCTCATACCGAGCGCTGGCGCGTTTGGGACAGCTGCTTCACCGCCGATTTCAGCTATATCCACGGCGGTTCGGTTCGACGTTCGACCCGATCGCGCTATCGGCAATGGCTGACGCACAAGCTATCAACGTGGCACGACCAATTTGGCATGTCGGGATGCATTGGTTGCGGGCGTTGCATCACCTGGTGCCCGGTCGGCATCGACTTGACCGAAGAAGCGGCCGCCATCGCGGCGAGCCCCTCGAAGCCGGAGGGATGAAGGCATGCGCATCCAGGGATTTCGGGAAATCGTGGCAGAGCATTCCGTGTTCAAAAACTTCGATCAAGAGACGCTGGAGCTGCTCGGGGGATGCGCGCGCAATGAGCGGTTTGTGGCCGGGGAGACGATCTTCCGCGAGGGTGATGCCGCCGATAAACTCTACATTTTGCGCAAAGGTGATGTGGCAGTCGAAATTGCTACGCCCGAGATGGCGCCGCTGATCGTCGAAACGCTGCATGAGGGGGACTTACTCGGTTGGTCCTGGATGGTCCCGCCGCACCTGCATATGTCGGATGCGCGCGCGTTGACCGAGGTGCGGGCCGTGAGCCTCGATGCCGGTTGTGTACGTGACAAGTGCGATCAAAATCCGGTGCTCGGCTATCTCATGTTTCGGCATTGGCTGCCTCACCTGGCAGCGCGCATGCGCGCCATGCGCATGCAGCTTCTAGATCTATACGGCACGAAAAGGGGGTAGGGAACGTGCCAGCCGGTCCGGGCCCAGATCCGATGCTGCCGCGCCGCTACCGGGTGGTCCGCGCCTGGAACGAGCTCATTGGCGTAGCCTCGCTTGAAATCGCTCCTATCGAAGGTGGTGATGTTCCCGCCGCGCCGGGCCAGTTCAACATGCTCTACGCGTTCGGGATCGGCGAGGCGGCGATCTCCATTTCCGGGGATCATGCCAAACCGCAATTCGTTCATACCATCCGCGCGGTGGGCGCGGTCTCCCAGGCCCTGACCGAATTGGTCGGCGGCGATGTGCTTGGCGTGCGCGGGCCCTTCGGCTCGTCGTGGCCGATCGTCAGTGAAACCGGCCGCCATATCCTCTTGATCGCCGGTGGGTTGGGCTTGGCACCACTTCGGCCAGCCCTTTACCACGCGTTGCGCCACCGTGAGCGGTATTTGGATGTGACGTTGATCTACGGTGCACGGTCGCCGGATGACCTGCTTTACGCCGGCCAGCTGGGAGCTTGGAGCGCGCGATCAGATGTCCGGGTTGAGGTGACGGTCGATCATGCACCGGCGAGTTGGACCGGGCGGGTTGGTGTCGTCACCACCGGTCTCGATCGCCTGCTCAGCCGCATCGATCCGGCGTCGTTGTCCGCCTTCGTCTGTGGCCCGGAAGTCATGATGCGCTATGCGGTGATGAGTCTTTTAGGCGCCGGGGTTGCCCATGACAGAGTTTGGATTTCGATGGAGCGCAACATGAAGTGCGCGATCGGGTTTTGTGGCCATTGCCAGTTCGGCCCCAGTTTTGTTTGCCGGGACGGCCCGGTATTTCGCCATGACGCGATTGCCGATTTATTGGCCACGAGGGAGATTTAGATGCGGAGGCGTCCAAAGCTTGCGGTGTGGAAATTTGCATCGTGTGACGGCTGCCAGCTGACGCTATTGGATTGCGAGGATCAGCTGCTCGCCATCGCTGAGGCGCTCGAGATTGCATACTTCCTTGAAGGGACAAGCGCACGAGCGCCTGGGCCTTACGATATCTCATTGGTCGAAGGCTCGATTACGACTGCAAAGGATGTGGAACGCATTCACATGATCAGAAAGCAGTCGCGCAAACTGATTGCCATTGGCGCTTGTGCGACGGCCGGCGGGATCCAGGCCCTGCGTAATTTCGCAAACGTTGAGGCTTTCACCAAAGCGGTTTACGCGCGGCCCGAATTCATTGATACGCTCGCGACGTCGACGGCCATCGCGGACCATGTTCAAGTTGATTTTGAGCTTCGCGGCTGTCCCATATCCAAGCCTCAATTGCTCGAACTGATCACGGCGATGCTTGCCGGCCGCAAGCCGTGTGTACCACGCGCCTCGCAGTGCGTAGAGTGCAAGCGCAAAGGCACCGTATGCGTGATGGTCGCCAAAGCAATTCCATGTCTGGGACCGGTGACGCAGGCAGGCTGCGGCAATCTGTGCCCCTCGTATGCGCGCGGTTGCTACGGTTGCTTTGGGCCCAAAGAGAACGCCAATACGCATGCGCTGTCCGCGCGGTTGAGCGAAATGGGCGTAACGCCCGGACAACTGCGTGACCTTTACCGCTGCTATAACGCCGCGGCGCCTGATTTTGGCGCGGAAAGCAGGGCCCATGACTGAGCGCATCATCAAGGTTGATGAACTGGCACGGGTCGAAGGGGAAGGCGCGCTTTACGTACGCCTTCGCGGCCGCGATATCGAGGCCGTCGAATTTCGCATATTTGAGCCGCCGCGGTTTTTTGAGGCGTTGCTGGTCGGGCGCGATGCCTATGAGGCGCCGGATATCTGTTCGCGCATCTGCGGAATATGTCCGATCGCCTATATCATGAGTGCAAGCCAGAGTGTGGAAAGTGCGCTGGGCATCGAGGTTTCACCAGACATCCACGACTCGCGGCGGCTTATCTATTGTGGCGAATGGATACAGAGCCATGTCTTGCATGCCGCGATGCTGCATGCGCCGGATTTTCTTGGTCGTCACGACGCTATTGAGATCGCACAGACGGCGCCGGATCTGGTGAAGAACGCGCTGCGGCTCAAGAAGCTCGGCAACAGCATAATGGAAGCTGTGGGTGGCCGTGCCGTGCATCCGATTAACACGCGGGTCGGCGGGTTTTATTCGCCGCCGCGGCCAGAAAAGCTGCACGCTTTGCTGCCGGAATTGGAATGGGGAATGGCGGCGGCCCGTGAGCTGGCGCTCACTTTCGCGACGTTTGAATTTCCCCAGTACGAAGACGACTATCACTTTGTCTCGTTAGTGCACCCGACCGTCTATCCGATCATCGAGGGTCGGATCGGCTCCAACCGTGGGCTTGAGATCGAAGCCGGCGCGTTCAACGATCATTTTATGGAGGAGCACGTCGCTCGCTCCAGCGCACTGCACGGCCGAATCCGCGACGGATCGGCCTATTTTGTCGGCCCCCTGGCGCGCTACGCCAACAATTTCGATAATCTATCGCAGGCTTGTCAGGCGACGGCGCGCGCTGCCGGCTTGGGGCCGGTGGTGCGCAATCCGTTCCAGTCGATACTGGTTAGGATGATCGAGGTCCAATACGCTTGTGAAGAAGCGGCGCGTATCGTGCGCAGCTATCGGCCACCCAGTCCAGCTTTCCTGGACGCGCCGACACGGTCTGGCGAGGGACATGCCTGCACCGAGGCCCCGCGCGGAATCTGCTATCATCGATATCAAATCGATGGGGACCGCCGCATCACTAGCGCGCAAATTGTTCCGCCCACATCTCAGAATCAGCCGCAAATCGAGTCCGATCTGACCGCCGTGGTCGCCACCCATTTGGATTTGCCGGATCGCGACCTGCAACGACACTGCGAACGTATGATCCGCAACTATGACCCTTGCATTTCCTGCGCCACGCATTTTTTGCAGCTGACCGTTGACCGTGGCTAACGGCAAACCATGCGAGCCGCTGATCGTGGGGATCGGCAACCCGTTTCGCACCGACGACGGCGTTGGGCCATGGGTGGCGCAGGCGCTCAAGGCGAAAGGTTTCAACGCGGAGGTTCATGAAGCCGACGGCACGGGTCTCATCACGTATTTTGAGCGGTACGACGACATCATCATGGTCGACGCCACCAAAAGCGGCAAGCCGCCCGGTTCCTTGCTTCACCTCAACGCAACTCAAGCGCCACTGCCGATCAACGTCTTTCAGTGTTCAACGCATCGGATCGGTCTGGCCGAGGCCGTGGAGATCGCGCGGGCGCTCGGGATGCTGCCGCCACGGTTGCGGATTTACGGAATCGAAGGGGCGTCCTTCGCTGCCGGCTATGGACTATCGGACGACGTTGAACAGGCAGCGGCCGCGCTCGCCGTTCAATTGGCCAACGCAATCACACCGGTTAATCTCGGATCGGAAGGGCCATCCGAATAGGCCGCAACCGATGTGTGGGACAATGATTTCGGATCCTATGCACGGCGTCAGCTGCGGCGATCCCATCGGTCAGTGTCGTTTCGCCTGAGGCGGATCGGCCTTGCCGGCCCGCTGCCCCGGCCGGCCACCCAATGGCACGTCTGCGTGGGCGGCCGGGGCAGCAGCGGGATGGGTCCACCCAACACTGAAACGATCTCGTTGGTGGCTGCCCGGCGCCCGCCTCCGTGTGAGACATCTAAACTGTCAACATCTTTTCGCATGCGACATTTAGGGTAGGGCGAACCATTGAGGGCGGTTAGCATGCTGTGCCGCGCGCGGGCTGGATCTCACCGATCGGCGGGATCAGCACCTATTCTGCGCCGCACGATCGATGAGCGCGCAGGTTGGATGGGTGGTTTTGAGTGAACACCGATTGAGGCCACGGCATCTCGGGTGGACACGTCGTTGGATTGCGGCCGGAGGGTGGAGATTCTGCGGGTATTGCATCAATCTGGGCGTATGCATCTTTGCGCGAACGCCACCTTGTTGTCACGCGAACTTGTTGGCATGAGCGCTGGGTTGACCATTCACCGTCCGGCCTTCCTCCTCGTTCACGTTGAAACAACAGCAGACCTCAGATGAAAATCGGCGCCATAGCACATCGTTGGGTCTACATCGGAAGCCTGATGCTCGCCGGCGAGAGCATCTATATGCTGCCCTACCTGCGCAAGACGTTTCAAACGTCCATGGAGGACAGCTTTGGCGTCGGATCAATGGAGGTTGGCGTCCTGAACTCGATGTTCGGGCTTCTGGCCATCGCCTGCTACTTTCCTGGCGGCCGCTTGGCCGATCATTTCTCAGCCAGAAAACTGCTGACAACGTCGCTGGTGTTGACGGGCCTCGGCGGGCTCTACATGGCGACACTTCCGTCATATCGCCAGTTGTTGGCGCTGCACGCGTTCTGGGGGGTTGTCACGATACTGACGTTCTGGGCGGCCTTGATCAAGGCGACACGCAATTGGGGTGGGACCGACGAACAGGGTAAGAGCTTCGGTCTGCTCGATGGTGGGCGCGGCGTGATCGCCGGGGTCCTCGCATCCTTAGGGACCACTGCATTTGCCCTGGCAAACACGGCTCGAGAAGGCCTGATCGCCGTTATCCTTGTCTACGCGGTGGCGACCTTTGTGGCGGCACTGGCGGTCTGGCTTACGGTGCCTGATACACTGTACGCTGAGCCTCCTGCCAAACCGGCATCGGCTCAACCGGTTGCGGGCGCCGGGCAGATCAGAAAGACGCTGGCGATGCCGAAAGTCTGGTTTTTGTCCGCGATCGTATTTTGCGCCTATCTTTTGTTTCTGGGCACCTATGATTTTCCGGCGTTTGCCGAACGGGGTTTTGAGCAGTCCAAGCTGTTCGGCGCCCAGCTCGGTACGTTCAGAGATTGGCTGAGACCGGTGGCGGCGATTGGCGCTGGACTGATCGCAGATCGGGTCGGCGGCACGCGGACCGTCAGCGCGGCCTTCGTGCTATTGTTGTTGTCCTATTGCGTGCTGATGTTCATGCCGACCGGACCAGACTATCTCTGGTTGCTTTGGATACAGGTAGCGATCGCGTCGATGGCCGCGTTCGCGTTGCGCGGCGTCTATTTCGCGCTACTGCAAGAGGCGCGAATTCCAATGTCGTTAACTGGGACCACGGTCGGCATCGTCTCTGTCGTCGGCTTCGCCCCGGATATTTTCGCGCACACGCTGTCGGGCTGGTTCGTTCGGGGCAACGCGGCGGGTTTGGGCTATCAAGCCTATTTCGGATTTTTGGCTGGGATCGCGGTGTTGGGCTTGTTGGCGACGGCGGGCATTCATCTGCATGGTAAGCGCACGCTGAGCCGCGCGGCCCAGAGCCCTTAGATCATTTGCACCTCAGGCGGATGCGCCTTGCCGGCCCGCTGTTCCACCCAATCACTCTCACATCGTGCCATTGGGTGCCCGGGTCGTGGAGCGGGAAGGTTCGAGCACACCGTGACATGCAATAGCTGGCAGCCGCGTTTGAGCATCAAGGCCGGCCGCGGTGCCCGGGTCGTCATGGTGAACGTTATCCCGAAGCCGGGTTTTTCGGACGCATCCCTGTAAGTCCCCTTTTGCTACAGTCAGTCTCAGACACGTCGTGACACTTGCGGAGCTGGCACGCCGATCGAGGCGTTCGGGCCGCCTACAGCCACACAAACGGCTGCACCAATCTCCCGGTCGAGGTCTTGAATCTCCCGGTCGAGGTCTTGAAGATGGCCTCGTTATCGCTGGCCATGACGCACGTACAGCCCGCATCCGCATCGCTTGACGGTGCATGGTCGCTGGCGGCGTCCACCTCTTGCACGTCGCCTGGCCGACAATTGCCGCCATCATCTGAAGCCGCGCCGGACAGGACCGGCGTTAGAGCAACCTGCCTTTAATCGGAATCGGAACGATCCCGATTTAAGGCGCGATGATCTAGCTCCATGCCACGTGCCCGTGTGCGGGTACCGTTACCCCTCAGTCGATCTTCAGCAACCTGAGGACATCGGCAGCTCGCGTCGACAACCGCAGACGCTGTGACCACATGCCCCACCCGAGACGCCGCCGATGGAGCGACGGCAGGTCCAAACCGATGCCGCCCGTGGTCACGAGCCTGGCGACCAATCCCTGTCTCCTCGACGGCGCCGGCTGAAGACGGGCTCCGGCCGGATCGGCGATGCGTGGCCGCGACGCCAGCTCGTGCCCCGAGAGCTCTGTCATCAGCGCAGTTCCGAGTGCGTCCAGGTTGCGAAAATCGACCGGTAGGCGCGGCTTCACGCACTGTGCGCCTCAACGACGGCGCCCAGAGCTTTGCCAAGGCTGGCGGCCGCATAGCTCATTAGCGTTGCCTCGTCCGGGTGATGGCCGATCCGGCATTCCATCTCCGCAGCTCGACTCCCTCCCGCCGGTCTGCGCGTTTTTCAGCGTCGGCCGGGACCAGATGCTGGCCGCAGACCCGCGGAGCATTTGACCGAAGTTTCGGGCCCGAAAGGCCTGCGCCCTCCCGTGCGTTTTAGCTCTCACACGCAGCAGCGAATGGTCGAAAAGCGTCTGCTTCCCGGGGCGGGACTCGTTGTGGCCTGCGGGGTGTGGCCTGCAACCCGAAGATAAAGGCAGATGCCAAAACAGCTGTGCCGGCATCCAATGACCTACGCGGTAGCCGCCAGCCGGTCCCGATCATTGTTGGGTTGAAAAATGCAGCATCCCTGCTTACTGCAGGTGTTGCACCGCCGACTTCATTTTGGCGTAGGCAAGACGCATGCGCGATTTCACGGTGCCCAGGGGAAGCGCCAGCTTTTCAGCGATTTCGCCTTGCGAAAGCCCATCTATATATGACAGCTGGATGACCTCAAGCTGCTCCGCCGGCAAGTCCTGAAGGGCTGATGCGACGGTCATTCTTCGCTGCTCCGCAGATATTGTCTCATCCGGCAAGGCATCTTCCGATGGGACGTTGGTGTACGCTTCAGGAAGCGGCTGCCAGGCCCTGTGACGCCTTATGCGATCGATCCGCAGGTTGCGGGCGATGGTGAATACCCAAGTCGCCGGGTTGCCTTTCTCCGCACAGTAAAGGTCGGCTTTCTGCCACATCGTCAGCAGCGCTTCTTGTGCCAGCTCCTCTGCCGCCGCCGGATCGGCACCACTGCGCTGCATGTAGGCCTTTACGCGTGGTCCTAGGGCCAGAAAAAGCTTGCGAAATGCCGCTTCGTCGCGGTGTTCGGCGACCTGCCGCATATATCCAACAAGGCTGACCGCATCGAGGCCTTGCGCGTTTGCTTTGGGTATTGGGCTGCTCGTGTGATCGGAGAACATCGTCGTACTCTTGACTATCCGGGCCGTCGGAGGTCGGGACCAAAATATTGCGGGTGGCATCCGGTGCGCATCACGTGCTGCCTTGGTTCAGGTGGGCGCCGCGGACAAGCCGTCATCAATGAGAGGTTTTCGGGTGGCAGGGTGCGACGTCAGGCGGCCGGTCATTGACTGCAACTGCTGACGCAATTCGGCAATCTCGCCATCGCTCATGGTCAGCTTGGCAACCACGTGCTGTCTTGCACGGGTCGCAAGGCGACGCAGACCACGTCCCTTCTGTGTGAGACGGACTTGAACCTTACGCTCATCGTTCGTCTTGCGTTGCCGCGCGACAATCGACTGAGCCTCAAGTCGCTTGACGAGTGGTGTTAACGTGCCCGAGTCGAGCCCCAATCGTCGGCCGATCTCGCCGACCGTCAGGCCATCCTCCTCCAACAGGCAAATCAGCACCAGGTATTGCGGGTATGTGATCTGCTCAAGCTTGAGCACCTCGCCATAGACGCGTGCGATCGCCCGGGCCGCCCGATGCAGCGCCAGACACAACTGGTCATCGAGCAGAAGAGAGCCGGCCCGCAGCTGTGATGAGGTCCCTTGGCGTTTCACGTGTCGTCCACCTTTGCCTTGCCAACGTGCGGATTGCCCAACGCGCCACACACGCACCTCTCGCCAAGCTGCCGTTCGCCGGCACGCTTTGACCTCTTCATTAGCGCAAAATTAAATTGTGCGCAATTGATTGTGCAGGGGCGACGGACCAGATCGCAAGCGTCGCTCGTGATCCGCGGTACCCGCGCCGTGATGCTCAATCGTGGCAGTGGAGGTACGGCGCAGCATGCGCCTCACCTGATCGCAGCCGAGTGGCAGCCCGCCGCGAAACGGCGATTGTCAAAGGGATGGTGCAGGCCTTGCCCGGTTCGGCATTCGCCCTGCTTCGGTTCAGCCCGCAGCCTCAGCCCGGAGCCTCAGCCCGGAGCCTCAGCCCGGAGCCTCAGTCCGCAGCCGTTCACAAGTCCGAGAGTCGGCGCCTGCTAGATGATCGTGCCTTGAGTTGGCAGCGCAAAGCCGGTTCCAACTCAAAGCACGTTGATTAGGCGTGATGGACGCTAACCACGCCCGACCTCGCGCAGCGACGTTGCCAGCCTTGCGACCTCCCGGTTCAATTCGTCAAACCTTTCGTGCAGCGATTGGATTTCAGCGTGGGTGAATTGCTTGACGTCGGCGCGATCCAGCGCGCGCGGTTGTTCTTGCGAGGATTGCATCGCATCGACGATGATGCCGATGAACAGGTTGAGCACGGCAAAGCTGGTGACGATGATGAATGGCACAAAGAACACCCAAGCGTAGGGGAATAGCTCCATGGTCGGGCGCACGATGCCCATCGACCAGCTTTCCAAGGTCATGATCTGGAACAGACTGTAAGCCGAGGCGGCGATCGATCCAAACCACTCCTGCATGCGCGGATCGGGATGTTGTCCGAACAGCTTGGTCGTCAGAACCGCCGAAACGTAGAACACCAAGCACAGGACGCCAATCACCGATATCATGCCGGGGATCGAATGCCCGATGGCACTGATGACCCGGCGGAGTTGTGGGACGACGGAAAGGAGCCGCAGCACTCGTAGAACGCGCAAGGCGCGTAGGATCGCCAGCGGGCCGCTCGCCGGAAACCAAGCGATCGTGACGATCAGAAAGTCGAACACGTTCCATCCCGAAGCAAAAAACCTCAAGCGATAGGCGTAAAGTTTCAATCCCACTTCAATTGTGAAGATGATCAGGATCGATCGGTCGACCAGGTACAGCATATCACCATAGCTGGCTGTGAACGATGGGACGGTCTCCAACCCCAGTGAGACTGCATTGATCAAAATGAGCAGCGTAATAAAGCCAACGAACCTCGGGCTTTCACTAAAGTCCGCCACCGTGAGCCGGGCGCCTTCGAGTTCGGGGACGATTGTCGGTCTGACCACAGATTTCTCCGATGCCACGCCATTCGTCGTCGAGCGGGTGTCTGCATACTCGACGTCATAGTCGATCGATGTCATATGCAAAATGCAACGTCGATAGACAAGCCTTTCGGGATCGGATTTGGGTTCATGGCCGATTGGGATGGCGATCCAACTGGGGTTCGACCCGGCTACCGATGTGATGGCCGCGTGCCGGGGCATGGGTGGGCCCGCGAGCGACGATGGGGCCCATCGCCAATGACTGCGAGCTGTCGGGGTCAGCGAGCGTGCAGCACCACCTAAGGATGCCAACGCGATCAGTTGCCCGCCTGCGCGGCTGCTACGCAGCGTACAGTGCAGTTTAACAATTGGTCTTAGTCTGCGCGCGTCGGCTGGCTAACACATCGGCTCGCCATCACATGGTGTTGTGACGCTCGCTGCTAGATCATCGCGCCTTAAAGTGTAGAGCAACCTGCCTTTAATCGGGATCGTTCCGATCCCGATTAAAGGCAGGTTGCTCCAGAGGACAAAGCCCAGATGGACATCTACCCGAGGTTCCAAAGTCCGATCCGCTTCAAGGCGTTCTCGGCTTCGTTGCCATACTTGGGATGGCGCAAAAGCGCGTTAAGTTCCCGCATGGCCGAGAGTAATTTTTTTTGACGCCGCAACTTCTCAAATGTATATACCCACTCGTCATCGATCGCGCTATTGAATTGGCGGGCAACCTTAAGTCCCAATTCGTACTGCATCCACGAAACCTACGTCATCGCTGTGAACGAAACTCAATTTGAGTGTCACATTACAATCATAAGCGAAGGTTCGCAATGCCACACCCGATGATCGCCGTTGCCCGCCGTCTCAGTATTTAGTCTCGTTGTCCCAGCTCAACTGCAGCGGCCTTGAGCCGTGGGCGTCGCCTGGTAGGGGTGGCGAACCCCTTTGTTGGCACCGTCACAATGACCGGCTGAACAATCGGGTTCTGCGCAATGCTGCCACCTGCCATACAACTTTAACACAAACGGGGTAAGGAGCCGTCTGCTTGTTTGTTCGGATCATAGGACTTGGGCCATGTCTACAACCATGCAAGAACTTCAAATCGGCGATGTGATCGAGGTTAAGTATCGCGAATGGAAAGATATCGCGGCGGTCAACGAGCTCGGTGACTGTTGGATTGTAGCCGTCATAGTCCATTGTGAGCCGGGCACGTGGCCGCTGGCACGCTTAAAGGATGGACAACTCACGGAGATCCGCCCCCACATGTGCTGGCGATTGCGTGATGTTTCGCGTCTCGACCCGGCGATTCGACAAGCAGCTTGAGGCGACAACACGCATGGCCACGCACGTGCCGTAATTGCCGCAGGGCATTCCGCCGCACGGAGGCAGCTTGAAGATTGCAGCAGCGTGGGTTGCTGAGCGCTTCGAATTTGACGGTTTCGGAAATGATGGGGTGAGGCTGGCCAGTTTAGCGGCGTATTTCAAACGAGAATCAAGTTTGAAATTAATTTATTTGGGCTTGATGGGCGGCCTTGAGTAAGGCGACCGCGTGCGATCGGGCTGTTTGGCGCAGCCGTTGCGCCCATGCGGCCAGCGGCAGATTTCGGTGACACAGCTGAAGCCAGGGGATTGATCGCACAGATCGTGGTGATTGCAGCCCCTTGCCGTTTTATTGGAAGAACCCGATCAATCGACCCGAGGCCAGTGCAGATAACCAACAGGCCATGGAGACCACGCCGGCAACCGGTAGGTTGGTATTGCCGCGGGCATCGAACCAAAGCCCGAATCTGACGTGGGTTGCCATGGCGGCGAGGCCACCAATGGTCACCAGCGACAGTTTGATCCAGAAAATCGACAGCGCGGCATACTCCGAGGCTCTCACGCAGAATAGCAAGACGCCTGTGACCAGCGCCACGCCAAGACCCGTCGCAGCGACCGGTACCAGTACGCGTGCCAGATCGCGGCGCGCAACGGTGGGCCAAACGCCGATCAGCCGCAGATCCATGGGGACGATGGCACCCACCAACAGGGCAATTCCGGCGATATGCGATGCGTTGAGTGCCGCATACCCCCATCGCGAAGCCCTCAACGTTGAGGCAGGCCACGCGGTTTCAAGCGCGCTCAGTAGCGCATCCACGGCTCAATCCCGGCCGGGATAGAGCTTATATTCCCGGCCTTTGATGAAGATGCGTTCCGCTTTCATGCGCCGTTTTGCTCGATCGGCCGCAGGCTCGCCAATAAAGCGCATTTCGGCCCCGACGGCGAAGTCCGCAGGCTTGAGGCCGGCACGTTTGTTGCGCCACGGTTGGCCAACCTCGACCGTCCAGAGCTGACCCTCGACATCGACCTTAATGATCCCATGCGGGTTGCCGAGCCGAGCACTTTTGATGACGCCGAACAGCTCAATATTGCCGCCGGTCGTCCAACTCCAACCATGGTGTGCCAAGCTGCCAGTCGCGGTTAGGAGGCCGAGGACTGCCAACGCCAGCACCTGACTCGTCGTTTTCACCTTGTCGTCTCCTTCAGCGTATTCAATGAGATTGTTGAACCTGCTCCATACACGGCCCGATCACGCGTGAACACGGTGTCGCTCCATGCGCGTTCACATTGCGATATCTTGGCCCCGATGTCGCGGTCCGGTCGAGGCCGGGCTTGAGCCGCATGCAGCGCACCGGCTGCTCCAACCTTTCTTACCGGCACGACGGACCATTGGGCGCCCGCGTGGGAGCGGGATGGTTCCAGCAATCACTGAAGCGCTTTCCGGCTGGCGATCTGTCGATCGTGGCAACGCTTGATGATGACATCCATTGACACCGGCGGCCACCGCAGCGATCGGCCGGCCCGGTTCGATCGTCGGCGAGAGTGAGGCGCGTCGGCACGGGGTTGCCGCCCGCGCAAACGCCCTTCATGATCTCATTGAGCCGCTGTCGCGCCCGATGGTGGGGCTGGATCGACGTGAGGACGTGGCGACCAAAGACGGTTTGCGCATCATCAGGAGCTAAGCCCATGTTCAATGGCGTATTGATTGAGAAAGACGAACGCGGCTATCGCGCCGAATTCAAGCCGATCGCCGAGGACCACCTGCCCGAAGGCGACGTGACGGTCAAAGTCGCCTACTCATCGCTCAACTACAAAGATGGGCTGGCGATCACCGGTAAGGCACCCGTGGTCCGCAACTTTCCGCTGGTGCCCGGGATCGATTTTGCCGGTACGGTGGAGGCGAGTGCGGACCCAAGATATCGGCCGGGCGACGCGGTGGTGCTGAATGGTTGGGGGGTTGGCGAAAAGCACTGGGGCGGGTGGGCGCAGGTCGCGCGCGTCAAAGCCGACTGGCTGGTTCCGCTTCCCTCTGAGCTGACGATGCGCCAAGCGATGGCGATCGGCACCGCCGGCTACACCGCCATGCTGAGCATCATGGCGCTCCAGCGGCAGGGCGTCGGCCCCGACAAGGGAGAAATTGTGGTTTCTGGAGCAACCGGTGGTGTCGGTAGCGTCGCCGTCGCGGTTCTCTCCAAGCTTGGTTACCGCGTCGTCGCAATGACCGGACGCAGTGCTGAAGCCGGGTACCTAACTTCACTGGGCGCCGCGGAGGTGATGGATCGCGCCGAGTTTTCCCAACCGGCCAAGCCGTTGGGCCGGGAGCGGTGGGCGGGTGCCATTGACACGGTCGGCAGCCACGTGCTCGCCAACATCTGCGCGACGATGCGTTACCGCGGCGTTGTTACGGCCTGCGGCTTGGCGGGCGGCATGGATCTTCCCGCCACGGTGGCGCCGTTCATCTTGCGTGGCGTTGCGCTGCTCGGAATCGACAGTGTGATGTGTCCGTACCAGGAGCGATGGCAGGCGTGGCAACGGCTAGCGCGCGATCTCGATCTTGCCAAACTGGATCTGGCCACGAGCGAGGTACGGCTGTCAGAGGCCATTGACGCAGCCCGGGGCTTAATGGACGGAAAGCTACGTGGGCGTGTGGTGGTTGATGTCAATCGATGATGGCGATGGCGCCGCGCCGCCCTTGATCCGGTGCGGCTACCTGCACATCGAAGAGCAGCCTGCTTATGGTCGGATGCGGGAGGATTCCGATAACAGCAGAAAGTTGCTCACCACTTTAAGGCACGATGATCTCGCCAAAGCCTCGGCCGATCTTCAACGGTGCCTTGCGGGCAAGCCAATTTGTCCGACCGTTGCCAGCCACTATTTTTCAATGATTGCAAGCGGTGCAGGCGATTGGAAGGCGCCGACTGATTAAGAGTTAGAATGATTAAAAAGAGTTTTGCGGCATGGATTCAATCGGCAGAAGCGACTTTTTTGAAATATTGTCTCGCTGCATTTCGGTTTGTCCGTACTTTTGAGAATGGCCTGTGGCCCGCGGCGACCTGGAAGCCTGCATCACTCTGTCGCAATCGCGTAACCAACAGAACCGCAAGAACTGAACCGTTTCCAAAAGCAGCGTCAAATATCGCAAGGCCGGCGATTTACGCCTTGTCGATGCGGCAGCCCATTAGATTTGGAATTAGAACAATTCCTAATTGAGTGCGCGCAGCCAGAATTGCAGAATCGATCTCGACACGCTTATTGACGACGAGAAAGGTTATATCTATTTGTGGACTGTCAATCACAGTGGTGTCGGGATATTTTGGTTCCGCTGGACTGTCTTTTTGGTGGGAGGCGATGGAATGACTCAAAAGAGTTCTGGGACGCTTAATTTATTGATGCCGGTATTTGCCGTTGCGCTTGCTGCCTTGAGCATCGCTCCGGCCGCCTATGCCGCCGGCGAGGTCAACGTCTACTCCTATCGGCAGCCGTTCCTGATCAAGCCGATGTTGGATGCCTTCACGAAAGACACCGGCATCAAGGTCAATGTTCTGTTCGCGCCGAGGGGGCTGATTGAGCGGGTCAAGACCGAGGGCAAGAACAGTCCGGCTGACGTTCTGTTGACCGTCGACATCGGTCGCCTGACCAAGGCCGTCACTGAAGGCGTCAGCCAGCCCGTCACGTCTGCCGTTATCGAAGCCAACGTTCCCGCCGCCTATCGGGCCAAGGACGGGTCCTGGTTCGGCCTCACGCGGCGCTCGCGGGTCGTCTATGCCTCGAAGGATCGGGTCAAACAGGAGGCCATCACCTATGAAGAGCTGGCCGATCCGAAGTGGAAGGGCAAAATCTGCTCGCGCTCGGGCTACCACGTCTACACGGTGGCTTTGATCGCCTCGATGATCGCGCACCACGGCGAGAACAAGGCTGAGGCTTGGCTCACCGGCGTCAAGAACAACTTGGCGCGTAAGCCAAACGGCAACGATCGCGCACAGGTCAAGGCGATCTATGCCGGTGAATGCGATATCTCGATCGGCAACACCTACTATATGGGCAAGATGGCGACCAATGAAAAAAATCCCGAACAGAAAAAGTGGGCCGATGCAGTGAAGATTCTGTTTCCGAACACCAATGACCGGGGGTCGCACATCAATATCTCCGGCATGGTGATGGCCAAACATGCGCCCAACCGCGCCAATGCGCTGAAGCTGATGGAGTACCTGGCGTCGGATGAGGCGCAACGGATGTATGCGGAGGACAACTTCGAGTATCCTGCGAAGGCCGACATTCCCTGGTCGAAAATGGTCAAGGGCTGGGGTGAGTTCAAAGCCGATCCGATTTCAATTGAGACCGTCGCCAAACACCGGGACGCCGCCACGCGGCTGGTGGATCGCGTCGGGTTCAATGACGGACCGAAGTCGTAAAGCGTCGTCGCAGTGTGTCAGCTATGAGCGGTTGGGAAGGAACGCGCAGCACGGCCGATCTCTAGCGCAACCTGCCTTTAATCGGAATCGGAACGATCCCGATTAAAGGCAGAAAGTTGCTCACCACTTTAACAGCGATCATCTTTGCGCCTTAAATCGGAACCGGCGCAATTGGAACCGGCGTTGCGGTTCCGATTTAAGGCGCGATGATCTAGATCATCATGCCTTGCGTTGGCAGCGCGCAGACCGCTTCGACCACAGACGCGGTGATCGAGATGATGTTCGCCTGAGGCGGATCAGCCTTACCGACCCGCTCCACCGTCGGCCACCTACATAAAGCCTGCCATGGGAGGTGTGGCTGGGCGGAGAACGGAATGGTTCCAGCCAACTCTGAAACGCGATCGGCCGATCTGGGCACTCGGTACTGGGCACTCGGTACTGGGCGCTGGGCACTGGGCACTGGGCACTGGGCACTGGGCGCTGGGCACTGGTCGCGTCGGGAGGGTGCGAACGCCGATGCAGCAACCATTCGGGGGGCGTCATTTTCAATCCGCCGATCGAGCGGAATCATCACTTCAGGCCGCTTGGAGGCTGCGCTCGTGGGTACCGGCGGCGGGTTCAAGGCCCCCTTGAGATGACCTTTCGATCTCTGGCGGCAAACGCTGCAGCGCCGCAGGCCGGTTGGCGAAGACCAAGCGTTCGCCGTCGGATTACCAATCACGGGCAGCACAGGTTGCTGCAATCCGAACTCTCACGCGCGACGGCTGGGGCGCCCGACCAAGGATGCAGCGATAACCTCTCCAAACCCTGGCCACATCCCCGATCGGCACACTTGGTCCGTTTCCGTCACATCCGCTTCCGTCACAAAAGCAATTTGAGCGCACCGGAGCTGGGACCGCGTGGCTTTTGAGGTTCGAGACGGACTTACGATCAGACGTCCCTCTCAAGCGATCATGCGCCAAAGACCTTGCGCCTTGTGTTGGAACCGCTCGGACGGATCCAACAAAAAGCCCACAGATGATCGCTCTTAAAGTGGAGAGCAACCTTCAGCTGTTCATCGGGATCGTTCCAATCCCGATGAACAGCAGGTTGCTCTAGAAGTTGGTGGAGGCGCCGAACCGTATCGCTTGTTCGCGATCGTACGTCTGCTTCGACAACACGTAAGCATAATCTAGCCGCAGCGGTCCGACCGGTGATTGCCAGAGCAAGCTGGCGCCAACCGAAGAGCGCACGCTTGAGTCGTCACCGATGCAGATCTGGGTGCGATCGCCTGGATTACAGCCGTTCGGCAATGATTTGAGGTATTTGGAGACACCGAACAGAGAGCCGGCATCGGCAAACACGGCGCCGCTCATACCGATCTCCTCAGGGATCAGCGGCAGCGGGAAGCGAACCTCCGCGGTCGCCGCCCAAAACGTCTTACCGCCCAATGCGTCGTCGGTGTTGAGGTCGCGCGGACCGATACCGGATCGGTAGAAGCCACGGATCGTCTCACCACCCCGGTAGAATAGGTCGAGCAAGCGAACCGAGTCGCCGCCCCACCCCTCGACGTGGCCACCGATCACGCGCGCGACGAACGTCACGCGATCGTACAAGGGAACGTAATACCGCCCCTCCGCTTGCGCCCGACCGTACTGAACGTCGCCACCGACACCAGCGAACTCGCCGCCCATCGTCAAGAACAGACCGCGATTGGGGTTACGTGGGTGGTTACGCGTATCGTATGTGAGGGTTGCGCCGACAGAAGAGGTCAGCGCAGCGCCCTTGGCTTGTTGGATCGCGCGTGAGGCGGTCAGCGTGTCGACGTTGTAAATATTGTCATGCGACAACGTATAGCTGGTGCCGAACCAGAGGTTCTCCGACAGCGGGAAGCCCAGGCGCAGGCTGCCGCCGGTCTTGCGGCTCTTGAACGACGACGTCGATGATTGGTCGATATCCTTGTGGAACAGGTCAAAGCCAGCCGCCAGATTTCGATCCAAGAAGCGAGGCTCTGTGAAGCTGAGATCGATTTGGAACCGCTCGAGCGAGCCGCCGACCTTGAGCCGCAAGAACTGCCCGTTACCGAACAGGTTGCGCTCCGTGAAGCTGACATCCCCGATCACGCCTTCAACCGTCGAGTAGCCGGCACCAAAGGACAATTCGCCGGTAGGCTGTTCGACCAGCACGACGTCGAGAATAACCCGATCCGGGGCGTAGCCAGGACGCCGCTTGATATCGACCTTCTTGAAGAAGCCCAAGGCTTTGACCCGCTTCTTCGCACGGTCCACCATCAGCGGATTGAACGCATCACCTTCGGCCAGACGGAACTCACGACGAATCACATGGTCCTTGGTGCGCGTATTGCCGATGATATTGATTCGTTCAATGTAGATCCGTGGGCCCTCGTCGACGATGTAAGAGACATGGATCAGGCGGGCGACCGGATCGCGATCGGTGCTTGGACGCACACGCGCAAACGCGAAGCCTTGCTCCGACACGAGCAGCGTCAGGCGCTCGACAGACTTCTCCAAGTAACTAGCGTTGAAGTAGCCCCCCGGCTTGGTCAGCGCGCTCGCCTGCAGGCTTTCTGGCCGCAGGTTGCTCAACCGGCTCTCGATCCGCACATCGCCGAAGCGATAGAGCTCACCTTCGTCGAGGGTGAACGTGATGATAAAGCCTGAGCCGTCACGATCGAGCTCGGCGGTGGCGGCGACGATCCGGATGTCGGCGTAGCCGTTCTTTAGATAATATTGCCGAATGAGTTCCCGATCCAGGGCCAGCCGGTCGGGATCGTAGACCGAGTTGCCGGTCAAGAAGTCAAACCAGCCGGCTTGGCCGGTCGAGATAATGTCGCGCAGCTGACCATCGCTGAATGCGCGATTGCCGATGAAGCTGATAGCCTTGACCTTGGTGGTCCGCCCTTCGTTGATCTCGAACACCACATTGACGCGGTTTTGTTCGAGTTGGATCAATTTCGGCTCCACCGAGGCGGCGTACAGCCCGCGCCGCCGGTAGACGTCAAGAATTCGTTGAACATCCGCCAGTGCCCGCGCGCGGGTGTAAACCGAGCGTGGCTTGAGCTGCACCTCCGCCTTCAAGGTGTCGTTGTCGATTTCCCGATTGCCCTCGAAGGCGACCTTGGCGACGACAGGGTTTTCGACCACCACCACGACGATGGCGCTGCCCTCAAGATCGATTCGCACATCGGCGAACAAGCCGGTATTGAACAACGATCTAAGCGAGCCGTCGACGCGGCCCGGGTCATAGCGATCGCCAACTGAGAAATGCAGATAGGACCTGACGGTTTCGGGCTCGACCCGACGGTTGCCAACGACCCTAATCTCACGGATAACGGCCCCTTGGGCCGCCGCAATATCGGGTGCAAACACCCCTGTTATGATGACACAGTTCGTCAGCGCCAGCATCCCTAGTACGAGCGCATAGAACCCTGCCATAGCCTGGGCTTTGAGCTTCGGCATGTTTTCCGGTCTGCCCCCAAACAATCTTCCCCCACCCACACACGTCCGCCAATGGAGAACCGGAGTGCAGGTAAAAAAACACCGACGCCTTATTGCAGCAATGCTGCATGCCCCTGACTAGCCTCGATGAGTTGTAGACTTTTAACCGCTTGGTAACGGTATGGGAAGTGGCAAGAATGCTTCAGCGCCATGAATTTGTCGGTACGCACTCAACTTTCGCCGGTGAGCCATTTCATGAAGATGAGGCGATCGTTCCATGTCGCATAGACCATCAAGGTCAGAACGATGGCCAGTCCGATCTTGAAGCCGATCTCTTGCGTCCGAGCGCTGAGCGGACGGCGGCGAACGGCCTCGATGGCGTAGAACAAAAGGTGGCCGCCGTCCAGCAGAGGGATTGGAAAAAGGTTGATCAGACCAACACTTACCGACACCACGGCCACCAGCTGTAGCAGCGGCTCGATGCCGATCTTGGCAACTTGCCCAGAAATCTCCGCAATGCGAATCGGGCCGCCCAGCTGATCACCACTCTCTTGGCCGGTGAACAGTTTTCCGATGTAAGTCAAGGTGGTGGTGATGATGAACTGCGTCTCTTGAGCGCCTCGAACGACGCCCTCCAAAAATCCGGTCTTGCGGATTTCAATGCTGTCCGGGCCGCCGTTGGCGCGAATCCCGATCACGCCTCGGCGCAGGCTGCCGCCCATCCCATCGGGCAGGCGCTTGAGTTCCGGTATCACGCTCAGAATCACCGGGGTGCCGCCGCGGTTGACCGTCACGGCCAGTTCGTGCTCCGGATTGGCACTGATCACGCGCAGCACGTCATTGAAGCTGGTGATGGTGTTTGAGCCGATCGAAACAATCAGATCGCCGGCCTTGAAACCCGCACGTTCAGCCGGCGAAGCGGCGATCACCTCCCCCACTCGCGGCTCGATCGTGCGCTGGCCGATGAAGGTGAACACCAAGGCGAAAATGAAGATCGCGAGCAGGAAGTTGGCGGCCGGACCAGCGGCAACAATGGCGGCGCGCTGCCATAAGGGCTTGGCGTGGAAGCTCTGCGCGCGCTCGCGCTCACTCATCTGTTCGATCGCATCATGATCGGGAACGCTTGCGCCGTTCTCGTCGTCCATGAATTTGACATAGCCACCAAGTGGGATCCAGGCGATGCGCCAACGTGTGCCCTGACGGTCGATAAAAGCATAGATCTCCGGGCCAAAACCCAGCGAGAAGGCGGTGACCTTCACGCCGCACCATCGCGCGACCAGAAAGTGGCCAAGTTCGTGGATGAAGACGATGATGCTGAGCACGAATAAGAAGGCGGCAAGGTAGAAGATGAAGCCCATGCCCATTTCGGCCAATAGTGCTATCGAAAGCATTTTTGTTCCCACAATGTTCGTTTTAGAGATGGCCCAGGGGCTTGCGCCAGTCTGGTGTCGCCGGTGCTCCAATCACATTGCGTGCCAACTTGCGGGCCTCATGATCAATACTCAGCACATCATCGAGCGCTGTCGGTTCGAAAATGAGCCCAAGCTGCTCTGCTTGTTCCAGGCATTTGGCTACGATGGCACAGATGTCAAGGAAACTGATACGATCCGAAAGAAACGCCCCCACGGCAATTTCGTTGGCCGCGTTGAGAACAGCTGGCGCGGTCGCGCCCCGTTTGGCCGCAGCCAGTGCAAGTTCGATTGCTGGAAAGGTCTCGCGGTCCAGCGCTTCGAACGTCAGCGCGCCTAACTCGGCCAGGTCGAGCGGGGTGGTCGGGGCCGGCATCCGCGCGGGAAACGAGAGGCTGAGCGCGATCGGCGTGCGCATGTCCGGGTTCGATAGCTGCGCCAGCACGGAACCGTCCCGGAACGATACGAGGCAGTGCACGATCGATTGAGGGTGGACAACAACGCTCAATTGATCCAAGGCGATCGGAAACAGGTAAAACGCCTCAATCAGCTCGAACCCCTTGTTCATCAGTGTCGCCGAGTCGACCGTGATCTTGGGGCCCATCGACCAATTGGGATGGCGCAAGGCTTGCGCCGGCGTGACGGTGGCCAAGCGGGCGGTATCCCACCCTCGGAACGGACCACCCGAGGCGGTCAACGTGACCTGCGTGATATCGTCGGTGGCGGCGTTACCGAGCACCTGGAAGATGCCCGAGTGTTCCGAATCGACCGGGATCAGTTCAGTTCCGGCGGAAGATACCGCCTGCATGAAGAGATGACCGGCCGTCACTAAGCACTCTTTGTTGGCCAGCGCAACCCGGCGGCCTTGCTTGACGGCGGCGAAGGTCGGCCGCAAGCCGGCCGCACCGACGATGGCCGCCACCACACAGTCGGCTGGCTCCGACGCAGCGGCAACCATGGCGTCGGCGCCGGCCGCCGCTTCGATGCCGGTGCCGGCTAGGAGATCCTTCAGCGCGGCGTAGCTTGCCTCATCGGCGACCACGGCCAGTTTGGCGGCATGGCGCTGCGCCGCCTCGGCCAACGCCTCGGCGTTGCCGTGTGCCGTCACGGCGACGACCTCAAATGCGTCTGGATGGCGGCCGACAAGATCCAACGTGCTGGTGCCAATCGATCCGGTGGCCCCCAGGATTGTCAGCTTGCGCCGGCCTACATAAGCCCGATCCAAGCCGGGATCGGTGCCCACCAACGGGGCTGTTTTGGCTTGTTCAACGGGGTCCAAGCTTGGCTCCTCGGCTTAGGTCCAGACCAATAGCGCACGGGCCGGTGCCTCGATCGACTTCAGCGCGGCCAAAGCGGCCGCCACAGTGGCCGCCGCGGCCAGTCCGTCCATCCGATCCATGACGCCGCCGTGGCCCGGGATCAGCTGGCTGGTCGCATCGAGGGCATAGGCACGCTTGAGGGCGGATTCGGCGAGATCGCCCAATTGCGTTGCGAGCGATAACAGAATGCTGCAGGCCAACAGCCCGGCCGACCCCGGGTTGCCGGTCAGCCAACCGAAGACCAAGCCGGCAACCGCAGCAGCGCCAATGCCACCCAAGGTGCCGGCCCACGTCTTGTGAGGTGACAGTGCCGGCCAGAGCTTTGGGCCGCCGAAGTTGCGTCCGCAGCCGTAGGCGCTGCTGTCGGTGGTCCAAACGATGACGAACAAAAACAAAATTGCGAGCGCCCCATAACTGTCCGCGGTGCGCAACCACACCAATGCGATAGCCGGCACCCCGACATACAACACGCCTAGCGCCGACATCAGCGTTTCGCAGCGCGACGCGCGCGATGGCCGAAACACCGCCATCATCACGGTGCCAACTGCGACAAGCGCAATGGCGAGTGCCGGCCGACCCGCAGCCGTCACCAAAATGGCGGAGATCACCGCCAGCCCGTGCACAAGCAGCAACCGATCCACCGCCGCGCGGCGAACGATGCGACCCCACTCCCAACTCATCGCCAAGCCAACCGAGCCAACGAGCAAGGCGAACACCAGGCCGTCAACCCAATTGCACGCCAACGCGACGGCTCCCATCGTCAAGCCGGATACGACTCGCGCGGCAAGATCACGGCGCGCCGCGGAGGCTTGCTTGATGACAACGCTTTCAGAGACGTCCCCGACCATCGTCACCCGCCTCAAGCCAGCGAGCGCTGGTTCAAGCCGCCATAGCGACGCGTGCGTGAGGCGTACTGCGCCAGCGCTTGATCGAGCAACTCTCGTCCGAATTCCGGCCAGTAGGCGTCGAGAAACACGAACTCGGTGTACGCTGCCTGCCACAGCAGGAAGTTGGAGAGCCGGATTTCTCCGCTGGTGCGGATCAACAAGTCGGGATCGGGTACCCCCTTGGTTTGCAGTTCCGCGCCGATCGCGTCGGGGGTGATCGCGCTCGGGTCGATCTCGCCGCGAACTGCGCGCTCGGCGAGGCGGCGGGCGGCATGCGCGATTTCATTGCGGGAGCCGTAATTGAACGCAATGACCAGCGACAACTCCGTGTTTGACTGCGTGAGCGTGCGGGCCTCGTCGATTAAGCACAGCAGCTCCGAGTCCACATTGTCGCGATCGCCGATCACCAGGATGCGGACGCCCGCCTCGTGCAGCTCCACCAGATCGCGCCTAATGAAGCGCTTCATCAATCCCATGAGGTCATCGATTTCCGATGCCGGCCGCGACCAATTTTCAGACGAGAAGCTGTAAAGCGTCAAAAACTCAATCTTGCTTTCGATTGCCGCTCTGACCGTCCGTCGCACCGCCTCAACGCCCATCCGATGACCGATGCTTCGCGGCAGACCGCGCGCGCGCGCCCACCGTCCGTTGCCATCCATGATGATGGCGACGTGGCGCGGCACCAAATGTGCCGGGTCGGAACTGGGGTTTGGATGATGCGTAACCAAGGTGGCCCGGGCGGTTGTGGCTTCAGCGTCCATCGGAGGGACAGGCGAATGAACTTATGATCGTCTACACCGGTGCGGGTCTCCAGGCTAGCGCCAGGTCGATGGCAGCTTCAACATTCATCCTCGATAGGTCCACCTTGGGGATCGTTGCCGTCGATCGGGCGAGACCGTTTGCGGCGAGCACGGGAGGCGCAAGTGCGCCACACCTCATCGCGGTCCGCTTGTCGGCGGGCCACAGCCGCGGTTTGTTGCGGCCGATAAAGAGCCTGTGTTTGCCGGAGCCGTGCGGGACGACGCGAGCCGATGCTCACGGCGGATGGCCCGACCAAGGTGATTCTAAACGGTGTTTATTTCCACCTCTTTCTGCGCCAGCGTGGAGTCGATCTCCTTGATGAGCTTGTCGGTCAAGTCCTGCACTTTGGCGGACGTCTTCTTATGCTCATCTTGACTGATTTCGCTGCTCTTTTCTGCCTTTTTCAGGGCATCCATACCATCGCGCCGAACGTTACGCACCGCAACGCGCGCCGTCTCGGCATATTTGTGGGCGAGCTTGACGAGTTCCTTGCGGCGATCCGCGGTCAACGCCGGCAGCGGCAGTTTGAGAGTTTGTCCGTCCACGATCGGATTGAGGCCGAGGTTCGCTTCCCGGATCGCGCGATCGACGGCAGACACCGCCGCCTTATCCCACACGGTAATGCTGATCATGCGCGGCTCCGGCACGCTGACGGTTCCGACCTGATTGAGCGGCATGCGCTGGCCGTAGATCTCGACCTGAATGGGATCTAGCAACGAGGCGCTGGCCCGGCCCGTTCTCAGTCCACTGAATTCACGCTTGAGCGCCTCGTGTGCCGAGCGCATGCGCCGCTCCAGATCCGGAAGATCAAATTGGCCCGACATCGCAATCACCTCGTTGGCTAGAGGGACGGCTGTCGTGCCCAAGGTTCGCTACGGCGCGTGCTCCACTTGGCCGCATGCGTTGCAAGCGACCAGCACATCGCTGTTTTCAACCGGCCTTTGGCCGTCCGCGAGGCTGGCTAGGCCTCGCTCGTAATGATCGTGGCACGGGCCTCGCCCCGAAGCAGCTTCAGGAGGTTGCCCGGCTCTTGGATGGAAAATACAATTACCGGAAGATCGTTGTCGCGGGCAAGGGCTATGGCAGCGCCGTCCATCACCTTGAGATTGCGGGACAGCACGTCGCCATAGGTCAAACGGTCGAAGCGGATGGCTTCGGGGTTGGTTTTGGGGTCGGCTGAGTATACGCCGTCAACTTGGGTTCCTTTCACCACCGCCTCGCAGCCCATTTCAATTGCACGCAATGCTGCGGTCGTGTCGGTCGTAAAGAACGGGTTGCCGGTGCCGGCAGCGAATATCACCACCTGACCCCGGGCAAGATGCTGATAGGCCTTAGGGCGCACGTAGGATTCGCACACGGTCGGCATCGGAATGGCCGAGAACACGCGAACCTGAATCCCCAGCTGTTCGAGCGCGTTGCCCAGCGCCAAGGCGTTCATCACCGTGGCCAGCATGCCCATGTAATCGGCGGTGGCCCGCTCCATGCCTGCCGCCGCTCCAGCCAGTCCGCGGAAGATATTGCCGCCGCCGACGACGATCCCAAGCTCGGCGCCGGACCGCGAGGCTTCGGCGATGTCGCCGGCCAAGCGATTGGCGATGGAGATATCGATGCCATACTGGCCTTGCCCCATCAGGGCTTCCCCGGAAAGTTTCAACAGCAGGCGCTTAAATCGCAACGGAGGCTTCGTCTTCGACATGGGCTTGCGCCTCTTGGCTGGCTATCTCGCGGCGAAGCGGTGGCGTGGGTTCAGCAGGCCATGCTTCGGTCCCATTGAACTTGACCCACTGGGCCAAACAACGATGCGGTGGCTGCAACAACGGCCGACTGGGGCGTCCCGGTCGGCCGTCGATTCGTGTCCTCCATGCAGCGAGACAGGGGTTCAGGTGTTGCGGACGGCTAGATCATCGCGCCTAAAATCGGAACCGCAACGCCGATTCCAATTGCGCCGGTTCCGATTGAAGGCGCAAAGATGATCGCTCTCAAAGTCTAGAGCAACTTTCTGCCTTTAATCGGGATCGTTCCGCTTCCGATTAAAGGCAGGTTGCTCTAGGCCCCCAGTCCTCACGTTAATCCTTTGGCTTAGGACGTGCGGCCTTAGCGACCTCGGCGGCAAAGTCCTCATCCTTTTTGTCGATCCCTTCGCCCAGAGCATAGCGGACGAATTTGCTGATCTTGATCGGGTCACCGACCTCCTTTTCGGCCGCCTTGACAGCCTGCTCGATCGTCGATTTGCCGTCGATCACGAACACCTGCTGCATCAAAACAACTTGCTGTATGAACTCCTTGCGCAGGCGACCTTCGACCATCTTAGCGACGATCTCTGCAGGTTTGCCCGAGGCTTGCGCTTGCTCCGTGTAAATCGCGCGCTCACGCTCGATCGCGGCCGGATCCAGGTCATCCGGGCTCAGCGCCAGCGGACTTGTGGCAGCGATATGCATGGCCACCTGGCGGCCGAACTCCAACAGTTTGGTGCGGTCCCCGCCGCTTTCCAAGGCCACCAGCACGCCGATCTTGCCGACGCCTTCGGATAACCGATTGTGAACGTAATCTGCCACCACCCCGTTCTCCACCGAGACGGTCGCGGTGCGTCGCACGCTCATGTTCTCGCCGATGGTGGCGACCTGCTCCTTGACGTACTCATCGACCGAAAGTGTGCTGTCGGGGTAGGTCGCGGCCAGCAAGGCGTCGAGATTGCCGCCCGTTGCCGGCGCCAGCGAGGTTACGTTGCGAACCATCTCCTGGAACACGTCGTTGCGCGCCACGAAGTCGGTCTCGGAGTTCACCTCAACCACCGCGCCGGTCTGATCCTTGACGATGACGCCGATCAATCCCTCGGCGGCAACACGCTCCGATTTCTGCGCGGCCTTCGATAGTCCCTTCTTTCGCAACCAGTCGATGGCCGCATCGATCGCACCGTCATTCTCGGTCAAGGCCTGCTTGCAGTCCATCATGCCTGCGCCGGTGCGATCGCGCAGTTGTTTGACCATGGCAGTGGTAATCGTCGTCATGGCTCCAACTCTCTTTAGCCAATGGGGTCAGACCGCGCGGTCCGACCCCATGCTTCTTTGGGAGGACACAACCAATATCAGGCGGATGTGGCAGCCACGAGATTCTTGGCCTGATCGATCCAAGCCGCTGTGGTGATTTGACCATCCAGCTTTAGCTGCCCTTCCAGGAGGGCGATGCTCGGCTCGTCAAGCTCGGCGATCTGCCAAAAATGGAACACGCCTAGGTCGTTGAGGCGCTGTTCGATGCGTTGCGTGATGCCGTTGATCCGCTTCAGATCGTCGGGCTCACCGCGCGGGCCTTCGATCCCGGTAAACTGTTCCGCCTGCTCTTTCGGAGCCGGTAAGGTCTCGGCGATCGGCTCTTCGGAGGCACCGATGTCGACGCCACTGGCAACCTGACCGCGCTCGATGCCGTCGATGGCGGCGCGGGCGATAAGGTCGCAATAAAGGGTGATGGCGCGACCGGCATCGTCGTTGCCGGGGATTGGGAAGTCGATGCCATCGGGGTCGCAATTGGTGTCGACCACGGCGACGATCGGGATGCCAAGCTTGCGGGCCTCGGCGATGGCGATTTGCTCTTTGTTGGTGTCGATCACAAACAACAGGTCGGGTGTGCCGCCCATATCCTTGATGCCACCGAGGGCCTGATTGAGCTTGTCGCGCTCGCGGTTCAGGTTCAACAGCTCCTTTTTGGTGCGGCCTTGGCCCTCGCCAGCGAGGATCTCATCAAGTTGGCGCAAGCGACGGATCGATTGCGAAATCGTTTTCCAGTTGGTCAACGTTCCGCCCAGCCAACGATGATTGATAAAATATTGGGCTGAACGCCGCGCCGCCTCGGATATGGCATCGGCCGCCTGCCGCTTGGTGCCGACGAACAGGACGCGGCCACCGCCTGAAACGGTGTCTGAGATCTTGAGGAGTGCTTGATGCAGCAAAGGCACGGTCTGGGTCAGGTCGACAATGTGAATGTTGTTGCGTGACCCATAGATGAAGTCCTGCATCTTCGGATTCCAACGGTGCGTTTGGTGTCCGAAGTGCACACCAGCCTCCAGGAGCTGGCGCATGTTGTACGCGGGAAGCATTGCTGGTCCTTTTCCGGTTGTCCGCCGCGGATCAATGAAGGCGTTGCCGCCAACAGGCGACAGCGCCCACCGGAGCACCCGATCCCCAACTATGTCCATCAGGTCGGCGAGACCTTCAAGTCAGCGCGTGGAAGCCGAGCGCGATCATCCGCGTGTGAGATGGTGCGGCTTGTACTGTGATCGGCCGGCGTTGACAAGGGGTGAGACGGGACCTGAATGGGCCAACACTCGGCGGTTAGCAGGAAGCGCGGTTCGGTGATTGGTGGTCCCGATTTCGCGGCGCTAAGGGCGCAGCCGCTGAAGGTACGCCTGCTGAATCGCCCGGGCTTCTGGCTGGCGGGCGAAATTTGGGAGCGCTGCAAACACGTCCTCGCCGGCCAACCAACGATGTTCGGCGTCGGGCGTCGTCAAGGCGAGGTGGACGGCTTGCGTTAACTCATAGGCGCAATCGGGCAGGCCCAACGATTGTACCGCCGCTAACAGCAGCGTGCGCACGCATTCGGCGACGTCCAGCGGAGCGCCGAGCAGCGGAATCTCGCCAACCTGGTGCTGCCACGCCTGCTGGCAGGCCGCGCGCGAACGCGAAAAAAGTGCCCGGCACGCGATCGGGCGCGCGGCATAGACGCCACAGGCGTGCTCGCGGAGCACACCACAAGGGGCGAGCAGGCGGACCAATTGGCCCGCGTTGAGCCCCCGCCTGCGTTCAGCCTCGCTGGCTAAATGGGGCCAGGCCTGCAGTGCGTCGACGGGCGGCGCGGTGCGTGCGCCAGCTTTGATCGCTTGCGCGACGCGGAAGATTTCTGGCGCCGTGCAAGCGACGTTTTGATGGCAGCAGTAGCTGCAACCTTTGCCGCAGCCGACTTCCTGGCCTTGCAGCGATGGTCCGATCGAGCGCTGCAGCAGATCCTCGACCCAGCCAGCCGCATCAGCGGCACGGTTTGGACGGGTGGAAGCGGTCAAGACGTCACGCAGCACCAGTATCATGCCCAGCGCTGCATCGCCATCGAGGTCCGCGCCAATGCCCTTATCGAACGCGCGCTGACCGCGCGCGATCAGGTGTTGCCGTGCTAGGGGCGGCGCTGGGCTGGGCGCCTGTTTGGCGGTCATCGTCGGCTCTGCGATCGAGGGCGGCGTTCGACGGCACACGAGATTGTATGTCGATGGCTCAGCGCGGCGCTGCTTGACCACGTCGCGTTGATCGCAACGGCGAGACCGGCCGCGCAAACCGCACCGGCACAGGGCCTTCTGCTCGCGTTGTTCGCCGCGAAATCGGGGGGTGAGGCGCTATCGCTTCTAAAGCGTTTCAGGGCCAGATCATCGTGCCTCAAATGGGAACCGCACAGCCGGTTGCAATGATAGGCACAAAGTTGATCGCCCTTAAAGTGGTAAGCGACTTTCTGCTTTTCATCGCGATCCTTTTCATCGGCATCGTTGCAATTCCGATAAAAAGCAGAACGTTGCTCAAGCTGGAACCATCCCGCTCCCAACCGGGCAACCGCCAACATCGCGCCATCGGGTGGCCGGCTGGAGGAGCGGGCCAGCCAGGCTGATCCGCCCAAGGCCGACATGATCTAGGCCCCCGACATGATCTAGGCCATAGTCGGGATCACGAACTCGGCGCCCTCCTTGAGGCCGGACGGCCAGCGGCTGGTGACTGTCTTGGTTCGGGTATAGAACCGGAAGGCGTCGGGGCCGTGCTGGTTGAGGTCGCCGAACATCGAGCGCTTCCATCCGCCGAACGTGTAGTACGCCAGCGGTACCGGAATCGGCACGTTCACGCCGACCATGCCGACGTTGACACGGGCGGCGAAATCGCGTGCCGCATCCCCATCGCGGGTAAATATCGCGACCCCGTTGCCGTATTCGTGATCGTTGGCGAGCTTGAGCGCCAGCTCGTAATCCTGGGCGCGCACGACCGACAAAACCGGCCCGAAAATCTCCTCCTTATAGATCCGCATGTGCGGTTGGACGGCGTCGAACAGACAACCGCCCAAGTAAAAGCCGTCCTCGTAGCCCTGCATTCGGAAGGATCGACCGTCGACCCGAAGTTTGGCCCCTTCCTCGATGCCGGCGGCCACATAGTCCTTCACCTTCTGCACGTGCTGCTTGGTGATCAGCGGTCCGAAGTCGGCGTCGGTCGATGTGGACGGGCCAATCTTCAGGCTCTCGACCTTGGTTATCAACTTGTCGACCAAGAGGTCGGCGGCCTTCTCCCCCACCGGCACGGCGACCGAGACGGCCATGCAGCGTTCGCCAGCCGAGCCATAGCCGGCACCGATCAGCGCGTCGGCCGCTTGGTTCATGTCGGCATCGGGCATCACGATCATATGGTTCTTGGCGCCGCCAAAGGCATGCACACGTTTACCCGACGTCGTTCCCCGCCGGTAGACGTACTCCGCGATCGGCGTCGATCCGACGAAGCCTATGCCCGCGACATCCGGATCATCCAACAGCGCATCGACGGCTTCCTTGTCACCGTTGACGACGTTGAGCACGCCAGGGGGCAGACCGGCCTCGATCATCAGCTCAGCCAGCATCAATGGTACCGACGGGTCGCGCTCGGACGGCTTGAGGATGAACGCGTTGCCGCAGGCGATGGCGGGTGCGAACTGCCACATCGGGATCATGGCGGGAAAGTTGAAGGGCGTGATACCGGCGACCACGCCCAACGGCTGGCGCATCGAGTACATGTCAATGCCGGGCCCGGCGCTCTCCGTGTACTCACCCTTCAACAGGTGCGGCGCGCCGCAGGCGAACTCGACGACTTCCAGGCCGCGCTGAATGTCGCCCTTGGCGTCGGGAATGGTCTTGCCGTGCTCCTTGGCCAGCACAAGCGCCAACGTGTCAAAGTCGCGGTTGAGCAGCTCCACGAACTTCATCAGCACGCGGGCCCGTCGTTGGGGATTGGCCGCTGCCCAGTCACGTTGAGCGGTTATCGCGTTCTCGACGGCCGAGCGCACCTCGCCGGCGGACGCGAGGGGGACGCGTGCCGCAACCTCCCCGGTCATCGGCCAATACACGTCACCGTACCGGCCGGAGGTCCCCTTGTGACGCTTGCCGCCTACGAAGTGATAGAGTTCGGTCGCCATGAGCCACCTCTACGCCGCTGAGAGAAGGCGGGTACTTTAGGCGCCGAAACGCAAGCCGGCAATCGGCGCGCGCAGGCGGGGACCAAGGACGGGCGCGGCCGGGCAACGGCATGGCGGGTAGCGCGGCTGGTCCAACGCGTCGATAGCCCTACGCGATAGCGCCGATGGTGCGCTACACCAAGCGGCTTTGCTCAACCGCGGCGGCGATAAAGCTCGTGAACAGCGGATGCGGCTCGAACGGGCGCGATTTTAATTCGGGGTGGAACTGGACGCCGATGAACCATGGGTGGCCCGGATATTCAACGGTCTCTGGCAACAGGCCATCGGGTGACAAGCCGGAGAATTTGAGACCGGCCGCTTCCAAACGCTCCCGGTAGTTCATGTTGACCTCATAGCGATGCCGATGGCGCTCCGAGATCTGTGTCGTTTGATAGATTTGGGCAATGCGGCTGTCGGGGTTCAAGCACGCCGCGTAGGCCCCCAGCCGCATGGTACCGCCAAGCTCGCCGTCCGCCTGGCGCCGTTCAAGCTCCTCGCCGCGCATCCATTCTGTCATCAAGCCGATAACCGGCTCATCAGCAGGACCGAATTCGGTTGAACTGGCCGCTGACAGGCCGATCAGGCTGCGGGCCGCCTCCAGGCAAGCCATTTGCATCCCGAAGCAGATACCAAAATAAGGCACACCGCGTTCTCGGGCATATTTGGCGGCCAGAATCTTGCCTTCCGCGCCGCGTTCGCCGAAGCCCCCTGGTACCAAAATGGCGTGCACATTTTCCAGCATGGGCGCGGGGTCTTCGCGCTCAAAGATCGAGCTTTCGAACCACTCGACGTTGACCTTGACGCTGTTGGCGATGCCGGCATGCACCAATGCTTCCGTCAGCGATTTATAGGCGTCTTGGTGCTCGGTGTATTTGCCAACGATGGCCACCGTCACAGCGCCTTCGGGATGCGACAAGCGGCTGACGACCTCGGACCATCTGGCCAGATCCGGCGCGGGTGCGTCGTTCAGTCCGAAGGCGTTGAGCACCTGCTGATCGAGCCCGTAAGCGTGGTAACCCGAGGGAACCTCATAGATCGAGGTCATGTCGAGCGCCTGGATCACCGCCTCCTCGCGCACGTTGCAGAACAACGCGATTTTTCGGCGCTCGGAGGCCGGAATTGCGCGATCAGAACGGCACAACAGCACGTCGGGTTGAATGCCAATTGAGCGCAGCTCCTTGACGGAGTGCTGGGTCGGCTTGGTCTTCAGCTCGCCGGCGGACGGGATAAAGGGCACCAACGTAAGATGGATGTAGATCGAGGCGCCGCGGGAAAGTTCGTTGCCGAGCTGGCGAATCGCCTCGAAAAACGGAAGGCCCTCGATGTCGCCAACCGTGCCGCCGATCTCCACGAGAACGAAATCAATACCTTCGTTGCCCCAGGTCACGAAATTCTTGATCGCGTCGGTGACGTGGGGGATCACCTGCACGGTCCCGCCCAGATAATCGCCCTGACGCTCGCGGGCCAGGATGTCCTGGTAAATACGCCCTGCCGTCACGTTGTCACTGCGCTTGGCCGAAACCCCGGTGAAGCGCTCGTAATGACCAAGGTCAAGGTCGGTCTCGGCGCCGTCGTCGGTGACGAACACCTCACCATGTTGGTAAGGGCTCATGGTTCCCGGATCGACGTTGAGATAAGGGTCGAGCTTGCGCAGCCGGACGCGGTACCCGCGTGCCTGCAAAAGGGCACCGAGCGCCGCTGATGCGAGGCCTTTGCCGAGGGAAGAGACCACGCCTCCGGTAATGAAGATATACCGTTGCATGGGCTTAGACTTTAGCCACCTTCCGTTGCGATTCGAAGTGGCAAAATGGTAGCGGTCCACGACCGGATCCTGCTTCGAGGCCGGCTCGCGCGGGCGCTGCGATTGCGCGCCCGCCGCACGCGCTCAGTTCCGGCCGCGGCCTAAATCATCGTGCCTTAAATTGGAACCACAAATCCGTTTGCCACAAAGCCGTTCACCGCAAAGCCGTTCCAGCTCACTCTGACGCGGTTTAGCGCGACGGGGGCACCGTGGGCGTGCCGCCTTGCAACTTGTCGAGGATGCCGCCGCGCGGGGCCGGAGCGGTGCCGGAAGCCGGCGGACTTGATGGCGTGCTCGCCGGGACTTGAGGGGTCGACGGTGTCGTGGTGGACGACTGAGCCGGGGGCGTGGGCGGGGCCACCAACGAGCCTTGGTTGCGCTGCTGACTGGCGAGGATCGACAGCAGCAAACTGGTGGCAAAGAAGGCCAACGCCAAGCCGGCAGTCACCCGCGTCGCAAAATCCGCACTGCCGCGGCCGGTCATGAAGCCACCGCCACCACCGCCGCCGCCGATGCCGAGCGCGCCACCTTCCGAGCGCTGCACCAACACGGCGCCGACCAGCGCAGCGGCAATCAACAGATGTATAACAAGGAGAATGTTGGCCATGTTACGTCGATCCACAAAGCTCGCGTGTGAGGTCTCGGCCGTGCGCTGCGCGCCGGACCCGCTCCCGAAACGTCCCGTCGCCGCCGTTCGCCTTTCCCAGTTCAATCCTCAGGTCAGCACCTGGTCGTTTGCTCGAACCGACCGCGCGTCGCCGAGGCTTGCCCGCCAACGGCGCGCTGAACCTAGCGCAACGGGCGACCGTTTGGAAGTCGAAGGCGATCGGCCGCAGGTCTCCGACCCGACTTTGGCTGTTGATTCGATTTTTGGGCCGGTTCGCTCGCGCCCGTGCGACAGCTATTGAACAGCTATTGAAACGGATTGAAGTAGCTCGTAGGTTGCCGCGATTGACGCCGTCGCCGATCGACGACCTTGCGCTTGGTGCCAGGCTTGCCCCGCGCCGATGACGGCATAACCTTTGAAGCCGCCCGCTGTCCGGTCCGCGCTGTTGCACCGCGTTGGGCGCGTCGGGCGGTACCTGCGGTCCTGGTTTTCGGTTCCTTGGCCTGCGGGCACCGAAATTTTACGGTCGCTTCGGTCTCGATCAGCTGCTTGATCGCGTCGAGGTCGGACGCGGCCAAGTTCAGCTTCGCCCACGCGGGTCCCTTGGCTTTGTTGGCAACCACGCCGCGCTTTTCGAAATCGGCGATTTTGCTCGTCAGCGCAGCGCATGCCGCCTTATCGAGTTGGTCGGCCCGCGCGGTGGTCAACGAACCCATCATTACCATAACTGCGAGCGGCACCGCGATGGCGATCACGGTGTTGATCGTTCCGGTCTTTAGCATGCTCTCCCACCCCTGAGTTCTGCCCCCGATGACGTCCGGCTATGAGCCGTCATAACTCGCAACGATGGCCATAAAATCCCCGGCCTTGAGACTGGCGCCCCCGACCAACGCCCCATCGACATTCGCCACGCCCATCAGCGCGGCAGCGTTCGACGGATTGACCGAACCGCCATACAAAATGCGCATGTCTTGGCCGGTCGGCCCGAGCCTTTCGATCATGATGGTTCGGATTGATTCGTGCACTAACGCAACATCTTCCGGCGTTGGTGTGAGCCCGGTTCCGATCGCCCACACCGGTTCGTAGGCGATCACGGTGTCCGCGGCCTTGGCGCAGTCGGGCAGCGAACCGGCGAGTTGGTGCTGGATCACCTGTAACGTGCGTCCGACCTGGCGGTCGCCGGCCGTCTCCCCCACACAAATGATCGCCGTTATGCCGGCGCGGTGGGCGGCCTCAGCCTTGGCCCGGACGTCGCGGTTGACCTCGCCATGGTCGGCCCGACGTTCCGAATGGCCGACGATGACCGCTGCAGCGCCGGCGTCGGCCAGCATCTCAGCGGAGATGTCGCCCGTGTGCGCACCACCGGCATCCGCATGGCAATCCTGCGCACCAATGATCAGCGGCGTGCCCGCAGCCAGGTCCGCCAGCGCCGCGATCAGCGTGGCCGGCGGGCACAGCATCACATCGACGCCTGCCGCCCAGCCGCCGCCGGAGAGGCGATCTCGGACCGTGATCGCCTCGACCAGCATTGACCTCAATCCGTTCATTTTCCAGTTGCCGGCGACCAGCGGTCTTATGGCTCCACGTGTCGTCATCGGTTGTGCCTCGCGTTAGGCCGTTTCAATGTGGGCTGGAACGATCCCGCTGCCCACCGGCTTTTCACAACATCGTGCCATGGCGTAGCCGGCGGGGAGCGGGTCGGAAAGGCTGTTCTGCCTAAGTCGGAAATGATCTTGGTCAAAGCCCCGGATTCAGAAATCCCCATGAAGTCACCACGCCGGGCCTGCGGAGCCGACCGTGATCTTGCAATCGTGATTAGCCTGGGCTTCATATCACGGCCAGCGTGCCTATGTGTCCTTTGCGTATTTTTGGTCGGCGATCGATGGCACTGGTACGGCCATCGGCGGGGACCGAGCTTCGCCCAAGGAACGCGTCGGTCCTGAGCGGGCCGCCGAAATGCGTTGCGCGCGAACTGCGGCGAAATGCTGGCACCGCGCACAGCGTGCTAGACATAAAGGGATTTTCACCGATGCTCGACGCTTTGCGCCGCGGTGCCTCAAGCTGGGTATTGAAGCCGCTGTTATTGCTGCTCGTTTTGGCCTTTATCGTGTGGGGCGTCGCCGACGTTTTTACCGGATCGCGGCAGGGCGCATTAGCGACCGTGGGTAGCTCGGAGATCAGTCTGCAACGCTTCGAGAACGCGTTCGCTTCGACCTTGAACAATCTGGCGCAGCGCTATGGGCGAAGGCCGACCGCTGAGGAGGCGCGGGCGCAGGGCATCGACCGGGCGGTGTTGTCCAGCCTGATCGATGCCGCCGCGCTGGACCAGAATGCGAACAGCCTACAGCTGGGACTTTCGCAGGCCGCGGTGATCGAATCGATCCATCGCGATCCCACGTTCCGCGGGGCGGACGGACAATTCGACGAGATCGCCTTCAACACTTTCCTTCGCAACGTCGGCTACGGTGAGCGCAGCTACATCGCGCTGCGGGGCCGCGAGGACGTGCGCGTGCAGTTGTCTCAAGCGCTGTTCAATTACGTGCCGGTTCCGGCCCAGTTGGCCGACTTCGTGCAGGCCTGGCGGGAGGAGAAGCGCACCGTGCAATCCTTCACCATCGACCCCAAGCTCGCCGTCAAGTTGGGTGAGCCGGACGACGCCAAGCTGAAGGCCTTCTACGAGTCCAACAAGTCGAAATTCGTGGCACCTGAACTGCGCCACCTGGCCGTGCTGATGCTGTCAGCGAAGGCGGCGAAGGCGCGATTGACGATCACCGACGCCGAGATCCGCAAAGCCTACGACGACAATGTCGAGGGTCGGGTGATTGCCGAGAAGCGGACCATCCAACAAATCCCGTTTTCCGACAAGGCCGCTGCTGAGGCAGCCTATCAGAAGCTTCAATCCGGCAAGAGCTTTGTCGACGTCGCGAAGGCGGCGGGCGCCAGCGAAAGCGATATCGCTTTGGGCGAACTCACCAAGGCGGGCATGTTGGATCAGAAGATTGCCGAGGCTGCGTTCGCGCTGGCCAAAGACGTTGTCTCTCAGCCCGTGGAAGGTCGGTTTTCGACGGTGCTGTTGCGGGTCACCAACATCGTTCCCGGTAGGACCCGATCATTCGAGGAGATGAAGGCCGAGATCCGTGACGAGATCGCTGATTCCCGGGCCAACAAGTCGATCAGGGAGCTGTTCGATGCGGTCGATGACGGGCGCGGCGAGGGCAAACCGTTAAAGCAGATCGCCGCCGAGCTCAAGCTCACCTATGTCGATATCCCGGAAACCGATCAACGCGGTTGGCGGCTGGACGGCAAGCCGGCCTATGCCGGCGCGGACGCCGCAGCCATCTTGAAGTCGGGCTTTGAGGGCGCGGTGGGTATCGAAGCGGAGCCGGTCGACATGGCCGATCAGGGCTATGCGTGGGTGGACGTGCTCGATGTCACGCCGCAGCGGCAACGTCCGTTCGATGAGGTCAAGGCCGACGTCAAGACCGAGTGGGAGCGGATCGAGAGCGCCAAACAGATCAAGGAGGTGGCGGACAAACTGATCGAGCGGGCAAAGCAAGGTGAGCCGATGGCCGAATTGGCGCGCTCGGTGGGCGGCAAGCTGGAAACCTCAAAACCCTTCAGGCGGTTCGGCGGAGACGGCGTTGGCCGGTCGGTTGCGGAACGTGCCTTCGCGATGCAACTTGGCGATCGTGCTTCCGCGCTGACCAGCGATGGCAAATCGCGTACCGTCATGCGGCTGGTCGAGATCAAGAAGCCGGCGCCGCTCACCAAGGATCAGCGTGACGATTTGCTGGACGGCTTGCGGAGCCAATATCAAACCGATCTTGCGCAAACCTATGTTGGCGAATTGCGCAACAGATATGGGGTCACGATCGATGAGGAAATGCTGCGCCGCCGAACGGGCACCGCGCAATAGGTCGCGCATGCGCACGGTCGCCGGCTAGGTTGGGTAGCGCCCGGCGATGACGACGCGCGACCAGGCCATGCCCACGCTCGACATCGAGCCATCGTTTGCCGCGTTCGCTGAGCGCTACGCCGCGCTTGCCCCGCAAGTGGTCTGGTGCCGAATGGTGTCGGACCTGGAGACGCCGGTCTCCGCGTATTTGAAGATTGCCGGCGGCCGACCGATGAGCTTCCTGCTGGAATCGGTGGAAGGCGGTGCAACGCGCGGTCGCTACTCGATCATCGGCCTGAACCCAGATGTCGTGTGGCGCGCCAACGGTGCGATTGCCGAGGTCAACCGAACGCCGATGACAGCGCCGAACGCCTACCGGCGCGATCCCCGCCCCACACTGCAATCGTTGCGCGCGCTGCTCGAGCAGTCGGCGATCGAGATGCCGGACGATTTGCCGCCGATGGCGGCCGGCGTGTTCGGCCATCTGGGCTACGACACGGTGCGCCTGGTCGAGACGCTGCCCGATATCCCGCCCGACGCGCTCGAGGTGCCGGACATGCTGTTGATGCGGCCTACCGTGATCATCGTGTTCGATAGCGTGAAAGACGAAATGACGTTGGTGACGCCGGTACGGCCCGTCGCCAACCAGTCGGCCGCTGATGCTTTTGGCAAAGCCGAAATACGCCTGCGCGAGGTGGTGCGCGTGTTAGCTCAACCGCTGCCACCAGCCCAGCCATCACCTCAATCCGTCCCGCCACCATTAGAGCCCCAGTCCAACACGTCGCCGCAGGACTTCCGTGCGATGGTGGAGCGCGCCAAAGCCTACATTCGCGCCGGCGACGCGTTCCAGATCGTGCTCTCGCAACGCTTTTCGATGCCCTTTGGGCTGCCCGCGTTTGATCTTTACCGCGCTCTGCGTCGCCTTAATCCGTCGCCGTTCCTTTTCCATCTGGAACTTGACGGCTATGCCTTGGTCGGCTCGAGCCCCGAGATTCTGGTGCGGCTGCGCCATGGCGAAGTGACCATCCGACCGCTTGCCGGCACGCGACCGCGGGGTGCGACGATGGTGGAGGATGAAGCGTTCGGGCGCTCGTTGCTGGCCGATCCGAAAGAGCGGGCTGAGCACTTGATGCTGCTTGATCTGGGCCGCAACGATGTCGGGCGGGTGGCTGAGATCGGCACGGTGGAGGTCACCGAGCGTTTCAACATCGAGCGGTACAGTCACGTGATGCACATCGTCTCCAACGTCGTTGGGCGAAAGCGCGCGGATGCCGATGCGATCGATGCCCTGATGGCGGGGTTTCCAGCCGGTACTGTGTCGGGTGCGCCGAAGGTGCGGGCGATGCAGATCATCGATGAATTGGAGCGGGACAAGCGAGGCCCGTACGCCGGGTGCGTCGGGTATTTCTCGGTGGACGGGCAGATGGATACCTGCATCGTGCTGCGCACGGCCTTGGTCAAGGATGGTGTGATGCATGTGCAGGCCGGGGCTGGCCTTGTCTATGATTCAGATCCTGAGGCCGAACAACAGGAATGTATCAATAAGGCGAAGGCGTTAATGCGAGCTGCCCACGAGGCGGTGCGGTTCGCCCAGCGCGGCGGGCGGTAGATCACTTGCTTTGAGTTGGCTTCGGGAAGATGCCGATGAGGAGCAGAATGATGATCTCGTTTCCCAATCGGCACTCACAGTGGTGGGTGCGCAGTCGAGACCGATGCGTGGATGCCCATGAACGTGCTTTTGGTCGGCTCCGGAGGTCGGGAGCATGCGCTGGCCTGGTGCCTTGCGGCCAGCCCCTTGCTGGAGACGCTTTACTGCGCACCCGGCAACCCCGGCATCGCGGCTCATGCAACCTGTGTCGAGCTCGACATTGGCGATCATGACGCTATCGCGCGATTTTGCACGCAGCATGCCGTCGAGCTGGTGGTGATCGGGCCGGAAGCACCGCTGGTGGCGGGATTGGTCGATGATCTCCTCGCAGCAGGCATCAAGGCGTTTGGCCCGAGCAGCGCAGCGGCCCAGCTGGAGGGGTCGAAGGGCTTTACCAAGGACCTGTGCCGCCAGGCCGGCATTCCAACCGCTGCCTATCAGCGCTTTCGCGATCTGAGCGCAGCCAAGGCCTATGCGGCCCAGCAAACGTTGCCGTTGGTGGTCAAGGCGGACGGCCTGGCCGCTGGCAAAGGCGTCGTCATTGCCGAGACGGCAGAGGCGGTCGATGCGGCGATCGATGCCTGCTTTTCGGGTCAGTTCGGCGCGGCAGGCGAAGAAGTGGTGCTGGAAGCCTACTTGGAGGGCGAGGAGGCCAGCTTTTTTGCATTGGTTGACGGCACGCACGCAGTACCGCTGGCCACGGCGCAGGATCACAAGCGCATCGGCGAGGACGACACCGGCCCCAACACCGGCGGCATGGGCGCTTATTCGCCGGCTTCGATCGTCACCGAACAGATGTCGCGGCGGATCATGACTGAGATCATCGAACCGACAGTGCGGACCATGGCGTCGCGCGGAACGCCCTATGTCGGCGTGCTGTATGCCGGTTTGATGCTGACCCAGGAGGGACCGCAACTGATCGAGTACAATGTGCGCTTGGGAGACCCGGAAGCGCAGGTGTTGATGGTGCGGCTGACGTCAGATCTGTTGCCGGCCTTGCTGGCCACCTGCGACGGCAGCTTGGACCGCTTCGACCTGCAATGGTCGGACGATGTGGCTCTCACCGTGGTCATGTCAGCCCCCGGATATCCGGGTACGCCTGAGACAGGCAGTGAAATTAGGCGGCTTGAGCAAGCCGCTCAATGCGACGGCGTCGAGATTTTCCAGGCCGGCACGCGCGCGGATGGGGATAGGCTGGTGGCGGCCGGCGGACGCGTGCTTAACGTGACCGCCCGCGGGGCGACGATCGAGCAGGCACGGCAGCGTGCCTATGCCGCGATCGACGTGATCGATTGGCCGCAAGGCTATTGTCGTCGCGACATCGGTTGGCGCGAAATCGAACGCGGGCGGACCTCGGATGCTGGCTAACCCATAGTAACCTATGGCGTTTCAGTGTGAGCTGGAACCGTCCCGCTGTCCGCCCGGCCATCCAGAACATCATGCCAACGGGTGGCCTAGATCATCGTGCCTTAAATCGGAACCGCAAAGCCGGTTCCGATTTAAGGCAGGTTGCTCTAGCGGGGGAAGAGGCGGAGGAACGGGGCGGAGGAGCAGGACGGCACCACTGATCCGCCTCAGGCGGACATGCCCTCAGCCTCGATAAGGCAGCTTCAGTCGGGCTCGGTCCGCGTTGCGGCGGTGGGCGCGCGCGCGGGCTCGATCGGTGTGTCGATGAAATGGACGAACTCGTCGAGGCCAATGCGCTCGGTGCGGAAGCTATTGACGATGGCGTCCGGGTCGGCGTAGCCCAACGCCATGCCGCACACGATCATCTCCTCCGGCGGAATGCTCAGGCGTTGTGTGATGATGTCGTGGAACTCGCAAAAGGCGGCTTGCGGGCAGGTTTCTAGCCCGAATGCGCGGGCGGCCACCATGATGGATTGCAGGAAACCGCCATAGTCGAGCCATGCTCCCTGCGCCAAGTCCCGATCGATGGTGAAGATCAGCCCCACCGGTGCATCGAAGAACAGAAAGTTTCGGCTCTGCTGGGCCCGGCTGGCGGTGCGGTCGCCTTTGGCGATGCCGAGCGTGCCATAAAGGCCCCAACCGGTTTTGCGCCGCCGCCCCAGGTAGGGCTCGCGCCAGGCGTTGGAGTAGTAGCGATACTCCCATTCGCCGTTGTAGCCGGACTGGTGCAGCGCGTAGAGCTCGTTACAAAGCTTGGCTCTGGCCTCGCCGGTCAACACCCGCACTTTCCAAGGCTGCGTGTTGCTGCCGGATGGCGCCCGTCCGGCGATCAATAAGATCTGCTCGATCAGGTGGCGCGGAACCGGCTTTGGCAGAAAGGCTCGGATGCTTTGTCGTCCGGTGATGGCTTGCTCGACGCTGATCATGTGACGACTTGTCCCGGATCTCAATGGCTGACGATGAAGATGGCGTCCGGCCCAGGCGCAAGGCGCGCAAGCCGGCCGGCGGCGGGACCTTACGCCAAGCCACAGCCGTCAAACAACGCCTCGACAACCGCTGTGCCGATTGCGTGAGCCGGCCTGCTGGCTTTAAAGGCTGCGGCATGGCAAGAATCGCGGTCAGCCTGGCGACCACATCGACGACGATCGCCACGGGCGCAGTCGGTGGCATCGCATTTGCGCTGTGCGGCATGCCATTGGCTTGGCTTTCGGGGTCCGCCGCCGCCGTCGCGGCGGCCGCGCTCGCCGGTCACAGGCTCGGCATTCACCTCAAGCTGCGCGAGGTTGCCATCGCGCTGTTGGGGTTGATCATCGGCTCCACGGTTTCGCCGGACACCCTATCGCAGGCGTCCAAGTGGCCGGTGACCCTGATCGGGCTGGTGGGTGCGCTGATCTGCATGATGGCCGTGAGTTCAATGTACCTGCAGCGGGTGCACGGCTTCGATCGCGCCACGGCACGGCTGTCTTCGACACCGGGCGCACTGAACTTTGTGCTGTTGCTGTCGATGGAGGCCGATGCGGACCCGCGCCGCGTCGCCATTGTTCAGGTGGTGCGCCTGAGCGCGATCCTGATGTTCCTGCCGAGCTTGGTCACGTTGATTGGCGGTGAAGTCCCCACGCCCAGCCGGGAAGTGGTCGAGGGTCCGGTGCACATCGGCCAGTTGCTCGGACTATGTGTCGCGTGCGGGCTGGGCGCGGCGGCATTTCATCGTATGGCCACGCCGGCGCCGTCGCTGATCGGCGCGATGCTGCCGTCGGCGGTGCTGTTCGGCACCGGCTTGGTCGATACGCCGCTGCCGATCTGGCTGCTGATCCCGGTGTTCGTCGTGCTGGGCAGCATGGTCGGCGCCAATTTTGTCGGGACCGACATGCGCCTGTTCTTGGAGGTGTTGCGCGCCGGGGTCGGGTCGCTGGTGCTCAGCTCTGTGTTGGCCCTGGCGTGGGCGGCACCCGTCGCTGCCATGGTCGGTCTGCCGGTCTTGCAAGTTTGGCTGGCGTATGCACCAGGCGGCATCGAGACGTCGGCGATCATGGCCCTGTCGCTGGGGTTGGATGCGGCGTTCGTGACCGGTCATCACATCGCCCGGGTGATCCTGCTCAACGCGACGGTGGTGTTCTGGGCTGGCGTGCGGCGGCCCGAACGCTGACGGCGCGGGCGGGCCGGGATCGCAGGTGGGCGGTGATCACTCACAGGCGGGCAACCGAGAAGGCGGAGCCGAACCGGCCGAAATCGTGGCTGGTGATGCCGTTGCGCTCCGAGCCCGAATAGTGGTTTTGCGGCTGCATCACCGTGACCTTGACGATCGTGGATTCGTCGACCTTGACCGCGCCGGCGTGAACGGCCGCGGTCGCCAGCGACGAATCGCCGGCGTAGACATCGGTGCCCCACACCATGCCGTCCTCATCACCGGTTAGGCGGAAATAGTAGGTGGTGCCGACCGTGTCGCAATGATCGACCATGTTGTCGGGCGCATCCGCGGCCAAAAAGCCCTGCTCGAGTAGACTCTTTATCTGCTCGGCAGACAGCATCTTGTTGCGGTCGAAGTGGGCGACCAGCTCTTGAATGACCTTCATGTGGTAGGCCTCCTGTCGTCGTGGGAAGGGCTCATTTAAACGGGTTGCATGATGACGCGGTGACCGTAGGCCGGCTCGAACAGCGTCGTGCCGCTGGGCGTGATCACCCACAGCACATTGTACGGCATCGGTTCCTTTGGATACTCGATGTCTCCGTCGGTGATGATGGCGGCGGCATTGACCTGGGGATCAAGCGCCAGCCGCTGCATGGCCGGCGACAGGTCACTGCCGCCATAGCCAGAGATTTCAAATCGGCTCAGCTCGGCCGGGGACAGGCGATCGTCGCCGGTCACCTCGGCGTCGCATTGCAGCAGTCGGATTTCATCGATGCCAGCGGTATCGCAGAAGTCGGAGATGGCGCCGAGCGCCAGCGGGATGTCCTCGTCCATCGATCCAGAGGTATCGAGCACGACGTTGAGCACCCAACCGTCGCGGCGGCGGCCCGGCAGGACGATATCGGGGTGATCGGCACCTCGGCGTGATGGCCGGGAGAAGGTGCGCTCGCCGGGTGCGGCCGTCTCCATCCAGCGCTGCAGTGCGATCTGCCAGGGGGTGCGATAGATGCCGCGAAGCGCCGTCACCAATTGGCTGGATGATCCCGCGTCGACCCCGCGCATGCTCTTCAGTGCACCGACGGCTTTGGCCATCGCTAAGCCTTTCGCGGCCGCCTTTCGCATCGCCTCGATCTGTGCGGTTTGACGCTGCGCTTCCTGTGGGAACATTTCGCGCTCGCGGCGCTCGTCGAGAACGTCACCGGCGTCGGCGGTGTTGTTATGGGTCGGGGCGTCGGCCCGCCCGCGCGGACCGAACAGGCGACCGACGGTGGTCGACTGTCCATTGAACACCGCGGTCATCGACGGCATCGACGTCGCGTTGCGCCGCATTTCGAGCACGATCTCCTCGGCCGAGCGGTGTCGCGCACCGGGCATATCGAGCCCGCCCGCCGGGATGGATTGAAATCCGAGCTCGGTGCGCAGGATGTCATTGATGATGTAGTCGTGCGCGTAATTGAACTCTAGATGATTGCTGCCGCGTGCACGATCGTGCGTGCGCAGCGCCAGATGCAGAAGTTCGTGGGCGAGGACGAAAATCAACTCGTTTTCTTTGAGCCGGGCGGCGAACCGGGGGTTGGCGATCAGCCGGCCCGATGCAAACACGCCCATGGTCGGAATGCGCTCGTCGAGCGCAAAGCGCACCGCGGCCGCCAAACCGGCGAGATAGGGCAGCGGAACCGTCAGCAGCTTGAGCGCGCGCCCAATGCGCTTATATTGCAGCTCAGCTTGCGCGCGATCGGTGGTGTCCATTTGGGTCATGGCAGGCTCGTTACCTTCTTGAGAAGATCGAACATCGCCGGGTCGGCGCCCAGCTCACTCCATTGACCGACCAAATCGGCGATCAGTGTCAGCTGATGTTCATTCGGTAAGCTGCGCAAAAACGCGTCGATCGTTGCCGCTGGCAGGCCATGGAGCTTGCGGTCGCGGACCTGTTGACGGATGCAATTGAGCACGAACCATCGGGCCGCGTCGCTGGTCGGCAGACTTTCGGGATGCTCGATATAGTGTTCGAGCGGATGCATGCGCTCGATCGCCTCCTCAGCCAGCGCGCAATAGACCGCCGCGTCTTCCGGCGACACGCGGCCGAAAGCCAGGGCGCGTCGCGCCTGCCGGGTCAAGATTCCGCTCGCCTCGGCCTTGTCGAGCGCTCGTGACAGTTGGGTCCACGCGCGCGGGGTGGAGAACGGTTGTGGATCGACTGGGACCGGACGCATCAAGGCTTCCGGCATGTAGTCGATCAAGTTCAGGATATCGGCGCGGACATGGTTGGCCCGGCCCCATTCCAGCCATTCTGTCGGATCGACGGCGATGTTGAGGATGGTCACGCGGTTGATCAGTGCAGAGCTCAGCGCACGCACCAATGCGCGGTCCTGCGCACGGTTGCCGGCGGCGACCACCCAGGTGCCCGGTGGCAACGCGTGCTCACCTAGGCGCCGTTCCAACAGCAGCGAATAGAACGATTTTTGCACATCGGGGGCGCACGCCGGCAGTTCGTCGAGAAACAGACAGAATGGCTCGGGGTGCTCGGGCAGCAATATCCGCGGTGGGCAGAACACCGAGCGCTCACCGACGATGCGTGGGATGCCACTGACGTCTTCGGGTGCGATCTGTGTGCCGAGCAGCGAACGACACGGTAGGCCGGCTTCGGCTGCCGCCTGGTACACGACTTCCGATTTGCCGACGCCGGGTGGTGACAGCAACAAAAAGCTTTGCTCGTGAGCCATGCATTGGATCAGTTTCTTGGCATGGCGCAGCGAAATCGTTTCCTCCAGCGCGCTGCTGGGAGACATGCCAGCAAGGCCGCTGGCGAGGCTTCCACTTGAGGTCATGAGGTCTCCTCCGTCGGGGATGCCGCCAGTCGCCAAAGCGCGTTGCATGCGCAGTCGGGTTTTGGGGGGGTAAGCTCACGACATAGGAGCGAGGCAGACAAAATCAAGACCCGGGCGTCGCGCCGGGTTTGGCTTGTCATATCTGCTCAAGGGGATAGGCTGCCCTGCAGGAGGCTGCGGTTTGTTTGTTCAGTTGAACAACCTGCGACTGCTGTTAGCGATTTGGGCCAGTTGCGCTGTGTCGGCAGGTATCGGCACGACGGCTGTAGCTCAGTCCTGTCGGACCGATTTTGATTGTCGACGGATTGGCGGCAGCAACGTATGTCGCGGCAACACGCTGGTGAGAATTCGGCGCCAGTGTCAAAGCGGGCGCTGTCGGTCGGCCGAAATCGGCCGCATCAATTGCGGCTCCAGCGGCAGCAGGGGATCTTGCCAAGGCAATGTCTGGGTTAGGGGCGGTGGACGTTGCGACGCGTTATCGGGACAGTGTCGCCGTGGCAGCTCGATCCGGATCAGGTGTGTCAAGGCGTGTCAGTGCCAGGGCAAACGTCTGGTCATCGCGACCGGTCGTTGCATGCCGAACCTCGGGTGCGGGCGGGCGGTCGTGGTGTGTAAGACAGGCTGCACGTGTGAGGGCGCGCCGCGCTGCCTGGAAGATCCCGTGCCGCAACCGAAAGGCAAGTCGGGTGGCGATGGGCGGCAAGGATAATTGCACATCCCGTGCGGGCTGGTGCCGGCGCCAGCGTCAGCACGGCACGACGATGGATCGGCGCGCGCGGGGGCGCGGCGGCGCAGCGACATCTTGGCCATCGGCATGATCGAGGCCGAGCCGATGGTGATAATCGTCGCCATGCTGGCGACGCTGGTCATCGCATTCGTGAAAGGCGCGTTCGGCGGCGGATTCGGGCTGGTCGGGATTCCGCTGCTGTCGTTGGTGGTCGACCCGATCACCGCCGGGGTCATCATGGCCCCGTTGTTCATCCCAATGGACCTGGTTGCGCTGCGCTATTTTCCGCTGCGCACCTGGTCGAAGCCGGACCTCGTCGTGCTGGTGCCGGCGCTGATGCTGGGCATCGCCTTGGGGACGTTGACGCTGACCGCACTCGACACGCGGCTGGTCTCGATCCTCATCGCCGTCGTCGCGCTGGCCTTCGCGGCGCAATGGTATCTTGGTGGACAGACAATCGATGCGCTGCCGCGACGTACCTGGCTGGCGGTGCTGGCCGGGACGGCGTCGGGGGTGACGACGATGATCGTTCATTCCGGCGCGCCGCCGTTGGTGATCTACTTGTTGCGGCGTGGGCTGAGTAAGGAGTCTTACGTCGGTACTCTGACCATCTATTTTGCGATCGGGAATATCGTCAAAGTCTGGCCGTGGATCGTCCTTGCGCATCCGACGACGGCGGTATGGTGGATCATTGCCGCGTGCGTGCCGGTTGCGGTGTTTGGCGTCTGGCTTGGATGGCAGCTGCATCGCCGGCTCGGCCAACGTCAGCTTTATCAAGCCTGTTACGCGCTGTTGGTGGTGGCGTCGGTGAAGATGCTGTGGGACGGGATGAGCGGGTATCTTTGAGCTGACGGTCCTGCTGAAGAGCACAACGTTGGACGTTACACTTCGGGAGCGATCGTGTTTGTGCCTTGGGCGGATGAGCTGTGCCAGTCCGCTCCCCTGCCGGCCATCCCGAATATCACGCCATTGGGCAGTCGGATGGGCGAGCGCGATGGTTCCAGTCAACACTAAAACGCTTTGGCGCGGCAAACACGCATCAGACGATCACGGCGCGCCATCAACGCCAGCGGCACCGAACACGGTGCCAGCCGGCCGCCCAATGATGTCAGTCGAGTTCGCCGACGGCGGTCACTAGGAACGTCCGCATCACGCCATCTTGCTCTTTGATCGAGACGTACTCGCCGGGGATGAACTTGTGGGTGTCGAGGTGAAATCCGGTCTCGTCGTGCTCGGCATCACCGTGAATGTCATAATGGAACGCCCACGCTCCGCCGCGCTTGTGCACGAGATGTCCCACCTCGTCGGCCTCATGGGGCCAGAACCGACGCACCCGGCAACGGTCCTTGATGGCGCGCCAGGCGGCCGCGAACAAATGGCCCTCTTTATCAAGTGGCGCCACAAACTCGTAACCGCGCTCATGGCTGCCGTTCGGAAAATCATGATCGCGAGCGAGCTCCAGTCGGACGTGGCGTAGGAGCTTGGTGGCTTCAGCCGCAGTCATTTTATCGGTCATGTCTGTGGGTCCATTGTCATCGGGCCAGATTCAGGAGCATTCAGTGCGAGATCATTATGGGGATCGTCATGTCGCGCAGCAGATGCCGGGTCACGCCCCCGAAAGCGTACTCGCGTGCCTGCGAATGTCCATAGCATCCCATCACCAAAAGGTCGGTCTCAAGGTCGATGGCGCGCAGGCGAATCTCCTCGCCAACAGTGAATTCGGTGGCCACGCCGCGCGAGCACTGCACATTGACGCGGTGTCGGATCAAGCTTTGCTCAAGGCCGGTCATCGATGAGGCGGTGTCTTGTGCCCATTCGCTTTCCGCGATGCTCAACACATGCACGCTTTCTGCGGCCTGCAACAGCGGGAGCGCATCACTCACTGCCCGCGCTGACTCGCGCCGGTTGTTCCACGCGATCGTCATGCGGCGAGGGACGCCCCTGAACTGGCCCTGATTGGGGACGACAACCACCGGCCGTCCCGCAGCGAGGGCGATACGCTCAGGAAAGTCGAGCAAATCGGCGAGCGACCAATTCGGATCGGTTTGTCCGGCGATGACAAGGTCAACCGACACCGCATGATCAATCACCGTCAAGGCGGCCTCCCGCCGCTCGTTAGTCACCGATCGCCACTCCGCAACGAAGGGCTGGCCGCTCGTCATTTCATCAAAGATCGCCTTGATGCCGGCCTCCTTCGTCGCGATCGCCTCTTGGATCTGCTGTTCCACCGTGACATCGAAGGGAAGGCTCATCAGCGGCACCAACCCGTACGCCGGGAACACATGTAGGCCGATCAGGTGGGCATTGAAATGGCGCGCCAGGTCAACGCCGATCTCCAGCAGTCGCCGCGCCCGTGGCTCATGGTTGAGGTAAACGAGAATGGTCTTATAGGCCATGGACGGCTCCCGCTGTTAATAGCGCTGCAGGTTGCTCCTGTGTCCTTCTTGAACCAAAAGTTTGTACGGTGCTCGCTGAGACATCAAACGAACTCTTGGTACAGGACACTAGCTGTGGTTTGCCAGGTCGGTTTGATGACGGTCAAAATCGCGTGCCCGGGAAATTGGCCGGCCAACATTCATAGCTGATGGGCAGCGATCGGCCGGCCACCAACTCAACCAGCCAACCGGTCACGTCACGCGACCCAGCGACCGACGTCTGGATCAGTGCGACATCAGCACCGGAAGCGTGGTGTTCTCCAAAATGTGACGGGTTGCGCCGCCAAACACGAATTCGCGCAGGCGAGAATGCCCATAGCAGCCCATGACGATGAGGTCGCATTGACCGGTTTGCGCGGTCTCCAGCAACGTTGGCCCGACGCTGCCTGAGGTCTCGACATCCTGGATCTGGCCGCAGGCGACGCCATGTCGCTTCAACGCCGCGGTAACGTCGGCGCCGGGTGTATATCCGCTGGCGTCCGCATCGCTTTGGCGATTTATGGAGACGATGCCGACGTACTCTGCCCTTTGTAGAATGGGTAACGCGTCGAAAACCGCGCGCACGGCCTCGCGTCGACCGTCCCATGCAACCAGCACGCGCTGGGCAATGGTTTGCGGCGCCCCAATCCGTGGCACCAACAGCACCGGGCGGCCGGTGTCCAAGATCAGCGAGTCGTCGGTGTCGAGGTAGCCGCTCATCAGCCATTCAGGGTTGGTCTGGTTGGCGATCACAAGATCAGCGTTGCGCGCCTGATCAACCAACACCGTGCTGACATTGCCAAACGGATCGACGATTTGGGAATCCATTTCTCGCCATTCCGCCGAAACTTGCGCTGCCGCGGTCGCTGCCAGAAAGCTCTCCTTCATGCGGGCCATCTGCTCGCGATAGGTATCGCGGTGGTCCTCGATCACCGCCCCGGCGGCGCCCTCGCCACCCGGCACGACGATAATCGGAGGCAGGACACTGAGACCGATGACGTGCCCATCGTTGGCCTTGGCGAGGGCGGTGGCGACGCTCACGGGGCCGTTGAGCCGGTGCTCATCATTGAGATGTACGAGGAGGGTTTTGTAGGACATGAGGCACCCTTGCGTTTTAACCCGTATTGTCTCATTGAAAGTCATCTAACATCGGGTTTGGATTGATGGCCGTCAATTCGAAGTTTTTGCGGCGCAGCGCCGATCCGATCGGCTCTCAGTTCAGTGTCAGTGTGACGCGCCTGCTGGTGGGGTCTCCCGGCTCAAGCGCGACCGAGAAGCCCAACTGCCGACACATGTGTAGCATGGCGGTGTTTTCTGCCAGAACCTGCCCGTACAACACGCGCAAGCCAGTGGCCCGGCCATAATCGATCAACTGCGCCATCAGCCGCCATCCCAACCCATTGCCCTTGATGTCCGTGCGCACCAGGATCGCGTATTCGGCGGTGTCGTAGTCGGGATCGGCGGTAAACCTGGAGACGCCCAACAGCTCCCCATCCTCAGGCGAGAGGGCAACAAAGGCGATTTCCCGCGCATAGTCGATTTGGGTCAGGCGGGCGAGAAACTTGTGCGACAACTCCTTGACCGGGGCGAACAGCCGCATCCGCAAATCGGCTTGCGATATGCGCGCAAAAAAGCGCTCGTAAAGCCATTCATCCTCGGGTCGGATCGGACGCAGCACAATCTTACCAAGCCGTTTAAGCGTCTCGCGCCTTTCCCATTCAGTCGGGTACGGTCTGATCACCAACGGTGGGCGCGGTTCGCTCGCCGGGTCTGCTACCCTGATCCTGGCATCCAGCGCAATCGCGCCCTTGTCGTCAGCCAGCAGCGGATTGATATCGATCTCGCGGATTTCAGGATGTCGGCAGACCAGCGTGCTCAGCTGCACTAAGGTCTCGGCGACGGCATCGATATCGGCCGGCTTGCGGTCGCGATAGCCGGCCAACAGGCGGGCGACGCGCGTGCGCTCGATCAGACGGCGGGCGAGCATCAGGTCCAAGGGCGGGATCGCCAGCGCGGTATCAGCGATCACCTCAACCGCGGTGCCGCCAGCCCCGAACATGATGAGCGGGCCAAAGGTGGGATCGACCGTCATTCCGGCCAACAGTTCGTGGGCGTGGCGACGGCGAACCATCGCAGCGACAGTGAAACCGGCAATGTCGGCAGAAGGAGCGATCTGCCGGACCAAGGCGAGCATGGCGATCGCGGCTTGCTTCACTGCCTCGGGGCTGGTCAAGTCCAGGTGGACCCCGCCGACGTCTGACTTGTGGGTGATGTCTTTTGACAGAATTTTGAGCACGACGTTGGTCCCGCCCCCCAGCAGCTCGGCCGCGGCTTGAGCGGCCTCAGCAGGTGTCGTAGCTGTCCGGGTGGGGTTTGCCGGGATGCCATAGGCTGACAGCAGTGACTTGCTCTCGACCTCCGACAGCATGGTTCGTCCCGCCCGCAGCACACCGCCCAAGATGGATTCGGCACGCGCCGGGTCCGGATCAAACTTCGAAGCGCGCGCAGGCGGGGTGCGCATCAACTCATCTTGGGCTCGCGCGTAGCGGACCAGCTGCATGAAGCCGCGGACCGCCGCGCGCGGTGTCTCGAAGCTCGCGATGCGGTGCTGGGCGAACAAGTCGCGCGCCTTTACCGCAGCCGATTGGCCGAGCCACGTCGTAACCAGCGGTTTGCGCGGTCGGGCGGCGGCGTGAGCCGATAAAACCGCTTCCGCCACCGCGGTGCTGGACGCCAGCGCCGTCGGGCAGTTGATCGCCAGCACGGCGTCGCAGCCGGGGTCGGACAACAGTGTTGTCAGCGCTTGCCCATATCGCTGTGGTGGCGCGTCGCCGATAATGTCGACCGGATTTCCGCGCGACCAGTTGGCCGGCAACAGTTGGTCCAGTTTTAGGCGGATGTCGGGGTCAAGTTCAGCCAAGCTGCCACCGGCGTCGGCCAGGTGATCGGCGGCAAGCACGCCGGCACCGCCGCCGTTGGTCAGGATGACCAGGCGCTCGCCGGCGATCCTGGCTTGGCGGGCGAGCATTTCTGCAGCCTCAAACAGCTCAGACAGCGCCGTCACGCGCAACAGGCCGGCGCGTCGGAATGCCGCCTCGTAGGCGTCGTCGCGACCGGCCAGCCGACCAGTGTGGGAAGCGGCTGCGCGGGCGGCGCTGGCGTGTCGACCGGACTTGATGACGATGACTGGTTTGACACGGGCTGCGCGTCGCGCCGCAGACATGAACTTGGGCGCGTTGGTGGCCGCCTCCATGTAGAGCAAGATCGCGCGGCTGCGGGTGTCTCCGGCCAGATAATCGAGCAGATCGCCGAAGTCGACATCGGCCATGTCACCCAGCGAGATAACGTGAGAAAAACCGATGTTCCGGTCACTCGCCCAATCGACCACGGCGGTGACCAGTGCGCCGGACTGGGACACGAACGCAAGGTCGCCGGCCAGCGCCGGACGATGGGCGAAACTGGCGTTCAGGCCGAGCGGTGGCAACATCAATCCGACGGTGTTGGGCCCCAAGATGCGCATCAGCCGCTCACGGCCAGCCGCCAACATGCGCAGGCGAGCGGCGTGGTCGATCCCAGCAGTGATGATCAGCGCCGCGCGACATCCCGTCTCGGCCAGCTCGGCCACCAGCGTCGGCACGGTGGGAGGTGGCGTCGCGATGACGGCAAGGTCCGGTGCGTCGGGAAGTTGGGAGACGCTGCGGTGACAGCGGCGACCGAGCAGCGTGTCGTGTCGAGGATTAACGAAATGGACCGGACCTGAAAAACTGCTGACGGCCAAATTGGTGGCGATGGTGTTGCCGACCGAGCCGGCGCGGGCGGAGGCGCCGATCAGCGCGACGGAGCGGGGCGACAACAAGGCGTCAAGGTTGCGAATGGTCATAGCTTGGTCCTTTGCCGACATGCTGCAGACGGCAGGCGTGTGCGCTCTGGTTCCGATTTGGAGGGAGGGGACACGGGAAACCCTCTGTGGTGGTTCGGGATTGGGCTGCGTTCGATGCGATGCGGACTGCACCGCTGGCGTCGGCGGTACCGGCTTGAGGCGATAGGTGTCGCGCAAGGCCGGTTGCCCGCTTTGATCGGGGTCAATGAGACCCACCGGGCGGGCGGTTGATGCCGATCAAAGCGATCAATGACATGGCCATGTGACAAGCCAACGGCTGCCCGGGCGCGATGCCCGTCGATCGGCAGCGTCGCCGCGCAACAAAGCCAAGTGAAGGGATGCGGGGATGGCGCGCATTGTTGTGGTCGTTGGACACGCTCGTAGGGATACGTTTTGCGAGGCGCTGGGCCAAGCCTATGTCAAGGGCGCTCAGGCCGGCGGACATGATGCAGACCTTATTGTAATCTCGCGCCTAACCTTCGACCCGATCCTTCGGCATGGCTATGAGCAGGCCCAACCTTTGGAGCCGGATCTGGCGAAGGCCCACGAGGCGTTGATGGCGGCCGATCACTTGGTGCTGGTTTTCCCGTTGTGGCTGGGAACGCTGCCTGCCCTTCTCAAAGGGTTCCTGGAACGCATTTTGCAGCCTGATTTGGTGCAGACGGCCCGCAAGGGTCGCTATGTCAAAATACTGAATGGCAAGTCGGCACGGATCATTCTGACGATGGGGATGCCGGGGCTGATTTATCGCTGGTATTACGGGGCGCACGCGCTCAAAATGCTCAAGCGCAATATTCTCGCGTTTATCGGCGTCAAGCCGGTTCGCTCAACCATTTTCGGTATGGTCGACGGGGTCAGCGAGGAACGACGCAAACAATGGCTGGATAGCGTGGAGCAACTCGGTCGGTCCGCTGCTTAATGCGGATTAGGTTAGATGGCACCGATCAAACACGTGAATTGAGCCCGGAATTATCGGGTCAATGTGCGAACCTGATTTGACAGGTGAAGTGCCGGGATCGACCCGATGTCGGGCGGACATCGTGGATCGTGAAGCCAGAAACTTTACTGGCGTCGTAGCTTTGCCAATCCATTCGCGGTGGTTCTCGCGCCCATTAGTTTTTGCCGCCGAACACTCGCCGGGCAGGTGGTATTTGCGGATATCTTCGTCTACAGTCGGCCCGCCTCAGCGGAACCGGTCATACCCGCCGTGCGCCCGTCCGGATTCGGGTTTCAGCAAATATTTTTGATGCGATGACTGGGAGGAAAAATGCTGCATACCGATATACCAACCGACGATGAATTTAGACTGCTGGATGCGGTAAGGGGCGATATCTGCGTTTCGATCTACTTGCCGACGACTCCGGTCACGCGGCAGGCCAAGGCAGATCGCATCCTGTTTAAAAACCTGTCGACGGAAGCGGTCAATCAGCTGCGGGCGGAAAATGCAAACAAGCGCAAGATCAGCGCGATCGATGAACAGCTGGGCCTGATCTACGACGACGTGACATTTTGGGCCTATCTCGCTGACGGACTTGCTGTTTTTGTCACTCCGAACCAGGCACAGACGTTTCGGTTGCCGATGGCGCCAGATCAGGCGATCGAGGTGTCTGACCGCTTCCACATCAAACCGCTGGTACCGCTGCTGGCGTTTCCGGCCGGTTGCTTCATTCTAGCGCTATCCCAAGGTGCGACGCGATTGATCGAGGTAACCACCAGTTTGGCCGAGGAGGTCAAGGTGGCCGGGTTGCCGAAGTCGATGAACGACGCGCTGAAGCGGCAATTCCCACGCGATCGTCGGCCGACTGGGCGATTGCAGGGCAGCGAGGGGATGAAGGTTTTGATGAACCAATATTGTCGCGCGATCGATCGGGCGTTGCGGCCGGTTCTGGTGGGCCGAACGACACCGTTGGTGGTGGCCGCGGTCGATGAGTTAAGCGCTATCTATCGAACTCATTGCAGCTACCCGCACCTCCTGCGCAAGTCGATCTCCGGCAACCCCGAGCAGACCTCGGTGCAGGACCTTGCTCAGGAGGGCCGTAGCATCGCCTTGCGTCACGCCAGGGCGGTGGTGCGCCAACGCCTGAAACTGGTGGACGAACTGGTTAATGTCGATTTGGCGAGCACCGATCTGGCGCAGGTTGCCAACGCTGCGGCCAAGGGGCAGGTCGAGACGCTGATGGTCGATGTCAGCGCGTCGCAACCGGGCACCATCGACCCGGCGACAGGACTGGTCACGATTGCAGATGAGCCGGGCGCGACCACCTATGACATTTGCGATGAGATCGTTGGCCTGACGCTACGCGCCGGCGGTGAGGTGCTCCCGGTCGAGGCCGGGCGGCTGCCATACGATAGTCCGGTGGCGGCAATCTTTCGCTATCGGTCGTAATCGCGCACAGCGCGGATCGCCGCTTGGCCGGGCCGCAATGCCCAATTTGCTCCATCATCGCGCGTGCCGTTTTTTTGCTGATGGCGATGGCGATTGAGAGTTGGCTGGAACCGCCTCGCTCCCCCACCGGCCACCGGCAATGGCGTGCCGATGGCTAGATCATCGCGCCTTAAATCGGAACCGCAAAGCCGGTTCCGATTTAAGGCAGGTTGCTCTAGCCTTACTCCTTGTTTGGGTTCTGGCTGCACAAGCGCTTGGCGACCTGCAGCCGCGACCAAGCGTCTGGTCCGCAACACGAGCACCCAATCGCTCCCATTGCTCAAAACGGGGAGCCGGGAGGATGATTTACAGGCTGTCGAAACCAGCCAGTTGCGGTGCGTCGGGCGCATAGCGGTAGGCTCGAAAGATCCAATTCGTGGTTCCGTACTGGGGATGGATCCCCGTAAATGGGGAAACATATTCCCACACGATGTTTCCGTCCGGCGTGACCTCAAACAAGCATCCCTTGGCGCCTTCGCAAATCAGCGTGTTGCCGCTCCACAATCGCTGGGCCCCGCTGATGTTGGCTGAGAAAAAACTGGAAGGTGGCGTACCTTCAAACGACCACTCAATCTGCTGGGTCTGCGGATTGATCTCGTAAAGGCGTGAGAACATTTGGTCGGCGCCGCCATGAAAACCGTTGGCGAAGACGAGGATATTCCCGTTGTCGATGAAGTGGCAGTCGTGTTGATGGCCAAGCTTGAGGTCGTGATGCTCCCATTTGATCTTACCGGTTTGCCGATCGATGATGATGAGCAAGTTGAGCACGCGGAAGCTGACCATGACATCACCATTGGCCAGCGGTGAGCAGGTGTTGGCGTGGGCGTATTCGTAGCGATCGCAAAGGGGACAGATCGGATATTTTCCCATGTCCATTTCAGCCACGCGCCACTCCCACACGATGCGGCCGGCCGGATCAATCTCACGGATCACATCGCCATAAATCTTGCCGTCGAGCTCCGTGCCCGGAATTCCCCCTTTGACGCGGTCGGCGGTGGCCTGGTCCAACACCTCCCAAGCGATGTAGACGGTGTTGCCATTGGGGAGCCGACGGGCGTCATGATGTTGGCCCGGATCGTGATGCTGCCAGACCACGTTGCCGTCATGATCATATTCCCGCATCATGCCGCCCTTGCCGGGTGAGATTGGGGGACCGTCGCCTGAATCCTCACAGATGAACAAATGTCCATCGTCGGTCAGCCGACAGCGATTGGTTCCACCGCGTTCCAGTTGCCAGCGATGGACTGGGTCGCCAGCCATATCGATCAGATAGGCTTGATTGCCGCGCACCGGAGCGAACAGCGTGTAACCTGGCGTCGCGTGCGCCGCGTCGTGTAGATTGACCCCCGGTTCTTGAAAGCGCATGACGCGGTCCTCCCTGACGTGAGTGTGTGTTGCCGTGTTGTTGAACGAGCGCAAGATAAGCGCTTCGTTCATGATTGTTCGGTCAATCGTCTAGATCATCGTGCCTTAAATTGGAACCGCTCGGAACCATTTGGAACCGGTCGGAACCGCAAGGCCGGTTCCAATTTTAGGCACAAAGATGATCGCTCTTAAAGTGGTGAGCAACTTTCTGCCCTTAATCGGGATCGTTCCGATTCCGATTAAGGGCAGGTTGCTCTAAAGTCCTCCGCGAAAATCATGCAAACGACGAACTCATGCGGCAGGTCCAGTCCCGCGCGGATCATGGTCGGCGTCAGGCGGGCGATGCCGACGTCATCTGCGCCAAGGTGTTTTGCGAGCCGTTTGACATGATCGGCGGCATACCGGTGATCGTCAAAGCGGTGACGCCGGAGGTGAACAGGCCCATCGCGTTGCTTGCCCAGCGCTTTCCAACGGTCGCGGACGGCTTGTTGCTGTGGCGGGCGAGCGGCATAAAGCGGCAATTCGTCGTAGCCATGGGCCTGCATGACCTCGACCAGCAGCGGGTCGTCATAGCCTTGCGATCGAATCGGCGAGCTGCCACGCATAGGCTGAAGCCTGTCAGTTCGGGGCGGTCAGCGTCGCAGTGAGATCCGCGCGGATCCGCCGCCACCACGCAAAGATGCCGTCAGTCGATTGCCGCGCTGACGAACGTAAATGTTACCCGATAGATCGTACTGGCTATTATAAAACTGTCCACTGTAGCGGCCACTACCGACCCGACGGAGTGTCGCCGTTTGCGAGACCCGCGCTGAGGCCGTGGCGCAGACCGCGCTCATGCGATAGGTGCTGCGCGAGGCCCGGGTGAAGCGCGCACGACAGCGGGCGCGCTCTGAACTCCCGGACGGTAGGACGATCCGACCGCTGCCACGCCAGCTGCCCTGCAAGCTCGATGATTGCGCTTGAGCGAGGGGCCCCGAACCTGTGAGCGGGACGACGGCCAGCAACGCCATGGCTACCGTCGCTGAAGCTCTCAGGCGCGCTATCACTGCTGGCATACGGCTGTCCTCGTTCAATGCTGCCCGTTCGACACTATGGTCATTTCGGCGTCACGATAAGTGGGGTCCGTTGCCCAGCTGGGCACAATTGCGTGATTTCGTGCCGATTTCGCCTCCCATCGGGCAGCTCACTCGCGCGCCAGCAAAGTTATTCAGTGTGATTTGGAACCGTCCCGCCCCTCCCCCGGGCCAGCTACTCAATCGTGCCATAGGGTCGCCAGGTGGGGGAACGCACCGGCAAGGAGCTACCGCCTAAGTCGGCAACGCACTGGTCGCTTGCCGGGATGTTGGTGCGACGCCGACAGCGACGACCGAGCGGACTGTTCAATCGGATTTGGTCAGGGCCATCGACCAGCTCCTGACCACCGAGCCAGCCGGTCTCACCCGCATGCGCCAGGTGCGCGCGAGTTGCCGGCCGGTGTTGCGTTTGACGCGTGCGGACCAAATTGGCCCCGTTGGCTTCGCTTGCCGGCTCCAGTCATCGACCAAACGGGTGGTCAGTTGTCCGGTAGAAGCAAGCAGCGCGTAGGCCGAAATCAGCAGGTCGTGATCACCATTGGCTATGCGCTCCTCGCTCATCACGAGTTCACGCTGGGCATTAAGGCCATCGAGGGTCGACTTCTGACCAAGCCGGATTTCGTCGCGGATTCCGGTGAGGGCCTGCTGATTGGAGATCGCCGCCGCGCGCTCCAATTTCGACCGTTCGCGGCCACCGGCCAGCCGCACCCACGCTGCCACGACATTGGCATGGACACGTGCTCGCGTGTCGCGAAGCTCTTCGATGAAGCCGGCTTTAATGGAGCGGGCTTGTTTGATGCGAGCCGCCGTCTCTCCACCGTCGTATAGCGGTACCACCACGCGCAGTGCGATCGACGCGCCATGTTGGTTGGCCACGCTGTGCTGAAAGGTGCGCCCGGTTTCCAGTCCGGCCCGGAGATGAACCTTCGGCATTCGTCGTGCGCGATGGCGATCGATCGCGTGGCGCGCGGCCAAACTTTGGTGGATCGCAATCAACGTGCTCGGATTTTCGGCCCGAGCCAGGCGCAAGGCGTCTTCAAGCGTGTCCGGCAACAGCGGTTCGGGATCGGCTGGTGGCTGGAGTTGGCCAGGCTGATGGCCAATGACCCTGAGATAGGCCGCAGTGCTGGCTTTGACGTTGGCTTTGGCGGTGGCAAGTTCCGCAATCGCTTGCGCCCGGCGCGCCATCGTCTGGGCGATGTCGGTCTTCGTTGCCACCCCTTGCCGTGATCGCTGCCAGGTCGCCTCCACCTCTTCGTTAAGGGCTTCGGTGTTTCTCAGACGCAGCGCTTCAATCTGACGATCGCGGTACAAACCGGCATAAACCGTCGCGGCTTCGAACAACACGGACTGCTCTGCGCCACGAACGCGCTCACGGGCGAGCCGGTCGCCGGCCTTCGCCTCCGCGACCGCGCTCGACGTGCTGTGGCCGTCGAATACCGGTTGCTCCAGATTGATGCTAGCGCGCCAACCGCTGTTCCACCCGGCATCCAAGCCGCCATGACGCTGCTGATCGTAACGCCTCGGTGTGGCAGACGCCAAGCGCGATTGGCCGCGACCGGCGCCCAGTTCTCCCGCGGCGGTCAGGCGTGGGCGATAGCCTGATCGTGCAATTTCGACCTTGGCGGCTGCGGCATCATGACGTGCCCGCGCGGCCGCCAGCTGCGGATGGTGGGCCCAAGCCGCCAGCATGGCCTCCGCAATGGTCTCGGCGCGGGCGACGCCGGTTAGAGCACCGCATGCCAGTAGCAGCGCGATCGTCAGTAGCGTGTTGGTCGGCGATGTCAGTTGGCGCAGATACCCAAAAGACGTCGTGGAACGCTTCATGAACACAGTCCTCAGATCATCGCGTCGATGTGCTTTGACAGGTAGGCAAAGTCGATGTGTAGCGGCGGCAGAATGTCGACGAAGTTTTGCACCAAGGCCCACGTCTCCAGCCGACGCACGAGGGGCGCTGGGCCGATCATTCCTCCAGAAAGGCGCGTGCGAATTGGTCTTGCAGGGGTTTGGTAAGATAGCTCAGCACGGAGCGCTTGTTGGTTTCTATCAGGACTTCAGCCGGCATGCCCGGCGCCAGTTGGATGCCTTTGAGTTTGGCGAGCTCACCCTCCATGAGACCGATCGTCACGCGGAAATAGGCAGGCTGTTCGGCGGAGTCTTGAACGGTATCGGCCGAGACCCGCTTGACCGCTGCATTCAACATCGGCGTCGTGCGTTGGTTCAAACTGGTCATCCGCACCTTGGCTGGCCGACCCACGTGCACTTGATCGACGTCGTGCGGTGCCAACCTGGCCTCAATCACCAAACCGTCGCCGCTGGGAACGATTTCGGCGATTGTCGCATTGGGTGCAATGACGCCGCCGACGGTGTTGGTCGTCAGCTGATGGACACGGCCGGACACCGGGGCGCGGATCTGGATGCGGCCAAGCCGCGCCGCCACCTTGCTCTTACGACTTTTCAATCTGGCGATGTCAGCCGATATGCTGCTGGCTTCGCGCTCCAGCGCAGTCAGTCTGGTTCTCGGCACCAGGCGCTTGGCGTGAAGCTCTTTCAGCCCTTGCAATTCGGCGGCGACAAGTTTGGCCTGGGCCAAGCGTGCCGCAACCTCCGCCTCGGCTCCGGACAGCTCGTCGGCGAGTTCGCGGCCGTCCAAGCTCACCAATAACGCCCCCGCCGTGACGAGGTCGCCGTCCGCGACATGCACGCGCGCAACGATGCCGCCGTCTAAATGTTGGACGACCTTGCGCTTGGTTTGCACTGTCACGTTTCCCACCGCGATCACCGCTCCAGTAATGCTCGATATGGCTGCCCAGCCACAAATGCCGCCGAAAAGCACAATGATGACGAGCGCGGCCACTGCCAGCAGGCGGCCGATTTCGGCGTCGGCTGATCGGTATCGTCGCTCATCCCCATCCAATTCCATGGCTGCGTTGGGCTGCAAGCTTGGCATGGAGCTGCTCCGATCCAGGTTGGGCGTTGGCGGCGGATTGCAGACGTTGCCGACTGAGGACTTGATCGCGCAGCCCGAACCCCATCTGTTTGCCGCCCACCAGCACCAACACCATGTTGACAGAGGCAAGAATGCTTTGGCGATGCGCGATGACGATGACGGTGCGGCCAACACTACGTGCTCGGTCGATGGCTGAGATCAGTGCGGTCTCCCCCTCGTGGTCGAGGTTGGCGTTGGGCTCGTCCAAAACGATCACGGCGGGATTGCTGTAAAATGCGCGGGCAAGAGCAATACGCTGTCGCTGTCCGCCGGAGAGCGCCGCGCCGTTCTGACCGACTCGCGTATCGTAGCCGTGCGAGAGGCCGAGGATCATTTCGTGTGCGCCCGCTTCCACGGCTGCCGCCACCACGGCATTTGAGCTGGGCTCAGGTGACAGCCGCGCGATATTTTCAGCTACGGTGACATCGAACAGCTGCACCTCTTGGGGCAGGTAGCCCACACGGCGACCTAGGCGCTCAGGGGCCCATTGCTCGATCGAGGCTCCGTCGAGACGAATGTCTCCATGGCGGATCGGCCAAAGCCCGACAAGCGCGCGCGCCAAGGTCGACTTGCCGGCAGCGCTGGGGCCGACCACCGCCAATCCGTCCCCCGGCTTGATCTTGAAGGAAAGGCCCTTGAGCACCGGTTCGCGTTGGCCCAAGGGGGCAACATAGAGATTGGATACGGTGATTTCGCCGCGCGGTTCCGGCAAATTCATGCGTTCAGGTACTCCCGATGCGTCGGCAAGGAGTGCGCGGCAGCGCTGGAAGGCTGCCTGCGACGCCGACACGCCGCGCCAGTGGCCAACGACCTGTTCGATCGGCGCCAGCGCGCGTGCGGCAATGATCGATGCGGCGATCATCGCCCCGGCTGACACAGCGTCTTGCAGGGCAAGCCAGGCGCCGACCGCAAGCATCAGCGACTGCAGCAATAGCCGCGAGGTCCGACCGATGATGGTGAATGCACTCGACAAGTCGGTTGCGGTCAACTGACGCGATACCGAGCGGCAGTGCTCGGCTGACCACCGCCGCAGCACCGCGCCGGCCATGCCGAGCGCCGCGATCACCTCGGCATTGCGTTGACCAGCCTCGGCCAGGGCGTGGCTACGGGTCCGGCTCTCGGACGCCTGCTGAAGCGGTGCGTGGGTCAAATGCTGATTGGCCATAGATAGGGCGATCAGTGCGGCGCCACCGGCCACGGCCACCCAACCCAGCAGGGGATGCATCAGGAAAATCACCGCAAAATAAAGCGGTGCCCACGGCAAATCCATCAGCGCAAGCGGGGCTGGCCCGGCCGCAAATTGGCGCAGCTGCTCCAAATCGCGCAAGGGGTGCGTAGATCGCGGGTCAACATCAACGGGTGCAACAGCGATGGTGCGGGCCAGCAATTGTGGGGCTAGCAATTGGTCGAACCGAATTGAAAGCCGCGCCATCACTCGCACACGGATCAGATCCAAAACGCCCATGAACAGATAGAGTCCGACGATCAGGACCGTGAGCGCGGCCAGCGTTTCTTCGCTGCGGCTGGTGAGCACCCGATCGTAGATCTGCAGCATGTAGAGCGGACCGCCGAGCATCAGGATGTTGGAGGCCAATCCAATGGCAGCGACCGCCAACAGCGGCGTCTTGCAGGCCGCCACCACCTGATCGACGGTGATGGGCAGGGGCCGTGCGTTGCGGGTATCGGCGCGCTGTGTGTCGGCGCTGGAGGCGAGGTCGCAGGCGGTGTTGATCGTGGCGAGTTGGACGGGCAATTGCGCAGCCTTGCCAGGCGGGGCCGGTGTCGCGCTGGTCTCCGAATCGATCTTTTGTGGCGAGGTTTTGAGCGTGCGTACACCATAGGGCCTGGGGCGTAGGCGCGGGTAGAGGAGCTGGCGCAAGCCAAGCAGCAGCAGTGTGCCGGCTCCAGCAACAGCGATCCAAATCAATCCAACGTGTGCCAACAGTTGGCTTGCGGGCCACGGCTCGCTTTCCGCGATAAAGGTGATGGCCGGGATCGCCGACCAGGTCACCAGCGATGCACTGCCAAGTGTGGCGATGCGCATGATTTCGCCGGGTGTGAGATGCCGCAGCAACGGCCGCTGCGGCCGGTGCGCAAGCGGGATGAGATGGCGATCGATCAGCACCTCATTCACCACCATCGTCGTCAGCAGCAAACCGAAGGCGATGGTGGTTTGTGCCAGCCAGGTGACCTCGAGGTGCGACAGCTCGAAAATGTGCTCCGGTGTTAGGGCGAGGTCGCCCGACACCAGCGCGAGGGCGGTGCTTGCGCAAATCAACATCACGAGCGCGGCGATGGTGATGGCGTGGAGGCCACCGGCGAGCTTGCCGGAGGTTTGCGCCCGGGGTTGGGATTGTGTGAAAAACCGACAAAATAGGACGCCCGAGCTCAAAATGACAGCGCCCAAGCCCAACGCCACCGCCAGCCAAAAAAAGGCGGTCAGGGCCGTGGCCTGGCCGGACTCAACGATGGACATCGCGATCCTGCCTTATGCCGTCGACCCACAACCCTGCTTGCACCACGATTGTCGCCGCCGCGTCGATCGGGAAGCTTCGAGCGCGGAGCGCCGTCCAATGATTGACCATCAATCCCCTCCCAAAGCCACCATCAGCCGGCGGTCAATCCGTCATCGGTAAAAATGTCCTCGCCGCTCGTTGATACGATCCAATGGTTGCTCGGATCTGCGGAGGCCGATTGCTGAGGCTGAGGAGACCGTGCTGGCTCGGTGTCCAGCGGCGCTATCAGGCCGAGTTCGTAGGCATCATACGGCGCTTGATCCGTGTTGCTGAGATATTGTGCCTGCGGTTCGCTTGTTCCTGGTTGTACCGATGGATTTAGGAAGCCGTCGTGCCAACCCTGTTTGTCCCCACCGCCTGTATCGCCTTGCCCGCCCTCGGGTTGGTTGGGCCACTGGCCAGGGTTGGCGGACACGTTCACCGGGACAAATTGGTTGTCTTGGATCTGGTACACGCGGTCATCGCCATGGAAGCGGAAGTACTCCACGTTATAAGCCGTATCGGTGGACCCATCCGCCCCCGTGATCAGATGGCCGAAGCTATCCGTGCGGACCGTGTAGGTGTTGAGCGCGCCGTCGAGCACGATGGTGTCCGTTCCAACGCCGCCGTCGATCACGTCGTTGCCGGCGCCGCCGTTGATCACGTCGTCGCCGGTGCCGCCAAACAGCACGTCGTTGCCGGCGCCGCCGTTCAGCGTGTCATTGCCGCCATTGCCCGACAGATAGTCCTCTTTGGCCGTTCCTGTCATCACTTCTGCGCTGTCGGTCCCTCGCCGGATCTCGAACGGATGCTGGTTGCCGTCGCTGCGCAGGTTTTCGCGATCGGAGTTGGAACCTTGGCCCTGCTGGGGGCTTTCGGGATCATCGCGCTGGGATTGTTGGCCGGGGGCGTCGGGCTGTCGGCAATTATTGGGAATTTCACGCTGGGGTTGTTGGCCGGGGATGTCAGAGGCTTGCCTGCCCTCGGGAGAGCCGGCCACCTGGCCGGGGTTGGCGGGCACGTTCACCGGGACAAATTGGTTGTTTTGGATCTGGTACACGCGGTCATCGCCATGGAAGCGGAAGTACTCCACGTTATAGGCCGTATCGGTGGACCCATCCGCCCCCGTGATCAGATGGCCGAAGCTATCCATGCGGACCGTGTAGGTGTTGAGCGCGCCGTCGAGCACGATGGTGTCCGTTCCAACGCCGCCGTCGATCACGTCGTTGCCGGCGCCGCCGTTGATCACGTCGTCGCCGGTGCCGCCCAGCAGCGTGTCGTTGCCGGCGCCGCCGTTCAGCGTGTCGTTGCCGCCATTGCCCGACAGATAGTCTGCTTTGGCCGTTCCTGTCATCACTTCTGCGCTGTCGGTCCCTTGCCGGATCTCGAACGGATGCTGGTTGCCGTCGCTGCGCGGGTTTTCGTGTTCGGAGTTGGAACCTTGGCCCCGCTGGGAGCTTTCGGGATCATCGCGCTGGGATTGTTGGCCGGGGATGTCAGAAGATTGCCTGCCGTCGCCAGAGCCGGCCCTCTGGCCGGGGGTGGTGGACAAGGTCACCGGGACAAATTGGTTGTCTTGGATCTGGTACACGCGGTCATCGCCATGGAAGCGGAAGTACTCCACGTTGACGACGGTATCGGTGAACCCATCTGCACTCGTGATCTGGTGGCCCAAGCCAAGCGTGCTGATCGTGTAGGTGTTGAGCGCGCCGGCGAGCAAGATGGCGTCCGTTCCATCGCCGCCGTCGATCACGTCGTTGCCGGCGCCGCCCTCCAGCGTGTCGTTGCCGGCGCTGCCAAACAGCACATCGTTGCCGGCGCCCCCAGCCATCGCGTCTTGGCCGTCGCCGCCATACAAGGTGTCATCGCCGTCATTTCCGGACATGGCATCGCTGCCTCGGCCTCCATGCAACAGATCGTCGCCGGCCAGTCCGATCAAGGTGTCGGCGTAGTCGCCGCCCAGCAGCATGTCGCCGGCCGCTGATCCTTGCAGAGTATCCTGGCCTGAGGTTCCCTCGATGCGGTTGGGCCCGGTGCTCGAGCCGCCGTAGCCGCTGGGGGCGGACAAGAAGGAGCGGTCAGGCTCACCGCCAAGACTCTCGCCAGCGCTTAGCAAGTTGCTGGGGACGAACTGGTTGTCCCCGATGCGATAGACGGCCGGATCCTGACCGAACTTGAATTGCTCGACGTTGAGCACGGTCCAGGTTTGGTTGGATGCGTTGGTGATCTGGACGCCGACCCCAGTGTGCGTGATCCGGTATTCGGTGAAGTTGCCTTCAAGCCTAAGGGTGTCGGTCCCGTCGCCACCGTCGATCAGCGCTGCGCCCGCGTCAACGATAAAATCGTTTCCCGCGCCGGCGAATAAAATGTCGCCGGGTCCGCCTGTTAAGTTGTCATCACCGGCGCCGGCGACCAAGACGTCGCGACCCAAGCTACCCTCCAGCGTGTCATTGCCTGCGCCACCCAGTAGGGTGTCGGACCCGTCCTTGCCCGAGAGTAGGTCATTTCCGCCCCCGCCGACGATCAGGTCATCGTTGTCCTGTCCAAACAAAGCTTCGTTGGCATCGGTCCCGAATGTGACGTTCATCCCCTGCGGGCCGACTTTGTTCGGCGAGCTTCCGCTCTCTGGGTCGCGCGGGTCGGAGTCCCCGTGATTGACGGTGGGCTGTTGGCCGTCGGCTGCACCGTTTTCTTGGTTTGTGCGCGGCCCATCGGCGCCGGGCTCGGGGGACCGTTGCTCGCCGTCGGCTTGCTCCTGTGGGCGGTGGTCCTGGTCGAGTTGACCCTCCTCGACCAGCGCGCCATCGCGAACCGTGTAGAATTTGTCCTCGCCACTAAACCGAATCTGCTCGACGTTGCGCACGATGTCGGTCTCGCCTTTTTGATTTGTGAATTGAAGGCCTGTCGGCGTGACGACGACGGTATAGTCATCGTGGGTGCCAGCTAGGACTACCGAATCGATCCCTTCGCCGCCGTCGATCACGTCTCGACCTTCGCCACCGATCAAGGCGTCGCTGCCGGCACCGCCCAGCAGCACGTCATCGCCGGCGCCGCCGAACAGCCTGTCATTGCCGGCGCCACCGAGCATGACATCGATTTGATCGGTGCCCACGAGAAGGTCATCGGACGCCGTTCCGCTAACAACACGAAGCCTGCCATCGGTGCCGGTTTGAGGTTGGGGCATGCCCTGGCACCCCTCATTCGAGAGCGGTTGCGAGGCAGTGTTGCCGTTCGATGTGGAATAGGGATTGGCCATGACCGACCTCCGTGACGAAATTAACATTGTCAACTGAGTGACGCTGCGTGGCGACGTTCCCGCACCCGTTGTCGTCGGGCGCGGGCGGCGAGCACGTCGTCGCGCTCACTGGTGCCTATGATGTTTCGGCCGTGCCGGCGCGATCGGGGTTGCGCGCAGATGTCGAACTCGGGGCGATCAGTGCAGCGGCGTTTCGATCGGCATCGATGGTTCGGATCGTTCCGCTACCGGTCTCACGTGTGTCAGACCTCTGATCGACATAAGTCGACCCATTGTGCCGTGGCAGGCGTCTCGCGGACGGTCGATGGGAGTGGGGGTCAATCCCCCGCTCGTTGTCTCCGTACGGTGGAACATCATGGCGAAACGTGGCGAGAGTTGGATCGCACGCTGAAATAATGCATAAAAATCAATATGCTCAACTGTGCGCTTAGGGATATGCTCAGGTCGGGCGTTGCGGCGGTTCGCTGTGTCGTCAAGAAACAGCACACACGTCAACGCGACCCAAATCGCCGGCCGGCGATCGCCCGCCAACGCAATGGGCTGCCGCGGCCGGCGCGGAACACCGATGCTTACTTGACGGTCGCGGTCAGGACGTACTTTCCGGCGGCACCCTGGTAGTAGTCGCTCACGGCAATATAGTAGCGCCACTCGGGCTGAACCTTGAAGCTGCGCGAAATGTTGCCGCCGGCGGTGGTATTATAAATGTTGCCGATCTGTGACTTGTTTTCATCGAACAAAAGAAATCGCGGGCGAAGCGTGGTCGAAGCGTTGCGAACCGAGATCGTCAGCTGTTTGGCTTGCTTCGTGGTCGCTACTTCGAAATAGTCGATATCTCCCTTGTCCATGATGCTCGCGGAAACGGGTTGGCCTGCGGTGATCGGCTTTGCCGCGAGAATGCTGTCGTTGGGCTCATAGGTGTCGTAGGCTTTCGTTGCCACCACGCGCAACAAATAGACGCCGGTGCTGTTCCCATAATAATTGCTGACACGCGCCAGGTATCTTGTTTTGGGAGCGGCTATGAAGCCGTGGGTCAGATTTGCGCCGGCCGTGGTGTCGTAGCGCTGGCCAAGCAGCGATTTGCGGTCACTGAACAGCTGAATTCTCGGCTCCAGCGACGTCGACCGGTTTTCGATTTCGATGTTGATCCAATCACGATGCGTTGGCGGTGTGGTGAAGGCGAAGAAATCAGCGTCTTTGCCGGTGCCGATCGACGCAGTAATCCATTGGCCCAGTTTGACGACATTGGTGGAGAGTATATCGTTGTTGGGTTCTTTTTCTTGAGCTGCCACATCGACGTGACGCGGTGGCAACGCTTTGAGGGTTTCGACGGCCTGCGCCTTTCGGACGTCGACGATTTCCTTATTGAAGGCCCGCGATATCTGCTTGGCGGCTGCCACATCGGATTGGATCGATTGCCGCGCGGCGCGCGGAAGACTTGGTTGGGTTGAGGCCGGATTGATCGATGGGTTGGTGGAGCCGGTCACCAGCGGGGCCGGAGACGACCTGGTCTTCATGATGCGCTGGACAACGGCGACGATGTTTTCGATGCGGTCCTCGTAATTGCGCACTTTAGCCTTGCATTGCAGAAATTGCTCCGGGTCGAGCTTGCCGGCATCGAGCACGGTGCAGCAGGTCTTGAGATTGAGGGCCGCCATCTGCGCGCGCTCATCCAACTCGGCGAGCGGCTTGCGGCCGACCTCGATCTCGCCTTCGGTTTTCAGGAAACTTATTTTTGTCGACAGGTTTACTGAGGTTTGTCGAAAGATCGTCTCGCAGGGTGTCATCTGCGCAGCGACAATGTCGTAGGTGAAATAGCCCGCAGCCATCATCGCGAGCACGACGAACACGGCGACCAGCGGTAACAGCCGATGGTGCATCGCGCTACGGCGCGAAGCAGGCCGCACGGCGCCCCGCCCGACACTGTTCGGTGTCTGGTCTGTCACGGCAGCCTCCCTCGTTTTCTGCTCCGGTCAATGGCATTAGTGTTGGCGGCACTGCTGGCGTCAAGCACCCCGCCTTTAGGGGTTGAAAAGGCTTGCGATGAAGGCCGGTGATGAAGGCCGGTGATGAAGGCCGGTGACGAAGGCCGGTGATGGCTGCGCCGCTTGAGCATCGCCGGGCCGCGCTGGTGGGCTTGAGCCAGCCGAGTGGTGCCGGTTTTGGCCAGGCGGTTCTTGCGCAGACAGGCTGCTGGTTATGGCTGCTGGTTATGGCTGCTGGTTATGGCCGCTGGTTATGTAAGTCCTGTTTCTGTATAAGTATTGGCTTAGTGTGCCGGGAGTGAGTGGTGCTGCACCATAGGTCGCTGTCACCGGCACGTCATTTGATGGATTGCTTTGAGGATTCGGCGGGCCACTGTGGAATTGAGCGTGGGTCCGGCCCCAAAAATGGAGATGAGCATGTCAGAAGGCGCTGTCAGTTCTTCCATCCAGTATCTCGACAAGGCCTCGCGGACGCTGCGCGACATGGGGCTGATGCCCGGCAAACTCGATCCCGCCCCGATCAATGCGTTGTTGGAAAAGATCTCAGATCTCGATGCGGAGCGCATCGCGTTGATCGCGCGCACGCTGGGGCAGGCGGAGGTGTTTAACGAGGTGGTGCGGGAGCAGACCACCAAGATGACGATCGGCGATCGCTATCAGCAGATTACCGAAGGGTTCAATTCGATCCGCGACGACAGCAAGCGGCTGGTCGATCAAGTGGAGGACGGCAAGATCGATATGCTGGAGCGCGGCACCAACATTTGGATGAAGATCGCGCGTGGCGATATCGCCGACCGTTTCGACAAAATTCGCGACGTTTACATTGACGTGAGTAAGGAAACTAAGAACCAGATCGAGCGCGAATCCAAGATCCTCGATGCTTACCGTGATTATCGCGGCGCACTCAAGCACGCCGAGGTGATGTCGCTTGAGGTGCTGAAAAAGGCCGAGGCAGGGCTGGATACGGCAAAGGCGGAATTGGCGGTAGCGTCGGAGAAGGTGGCGAATTTCTCCGGCACCGAGCCGGCCGCGCGCGCCAAGCTCGAACTTGCGCGCGACCAGGTGTTGCGGCGGACCCAGGAAGAGGAGAAGCGCTACCAGATCGCCAAGGACCTGGCAGACAACCTGACCATTTCCTACAACACGTCCGAGGTGATCATGGCGCGCCTGATGCAGACGACCTCGGCCAAGGAGCGGGTCTACAGCCAGGCGGTGTCGTTCTTCTCCACCAACGACAGCGTGTTGACCGCCCTCAAGGCATCATTCACCGGCATGTTCGGCCTCAACGAGTCGACCAAGACCCTGGAAGCGATGAAGGAAGGCATGTCCGAGAGCTTGGAGACGCTGTCGGAAATCGGCGATCAGGTGCAGGAAGCGGCCGTCCGCGCCGGCTACGGTCCGACCATCCGTGCCGATGCGGTGCGCAAGCTGGTGGACAGCGTGGTCACCTTCCAGGAGCGGTCTGGCGAGATCATTGCGGAGATGCGTAGGCTGGCCACGCAGAATTCCACCGAGATCCGTGAGGCGGTGGAGGAGGGCAAAAAGCGCATGGCGCGCATCGCAGAACGCGCGCAGACGCTCGAATAAGACCACCGCCGCGCCGCGCGCAGCGCGCGGGTAGGGGCACCTGAGCACGGTTGGAGGCGACGCTGGCCCAGTCCAAGCCGCATACGCTGGACGACATGATGATCGCGATGGACGTGGTGGATACGCTGCGCCATCGCGAGGACCTGGTGCGCCGCGAGCTCAACGAGGCAGGACGCGAAGCTGAGCTGATTGACAGGTTGCGCGAGATCTATCGTGGGCAGGGCATCGAGGTGCCCGATCACGTGCTGCAGGAGGGGGTCAAGGCCCTCAAGGAGGCGCGGTTCACCTACACGCCGCCGCCGCCGTCGCTGAAGCGAGGGTTGTTTGAGGTGTGGACCCGACGGCGACGGATCGGGGCCTATGCCGCGGTTGGCTTGACCGCCCTGCTCGCCACCTGCGGCGTCTATCATTTCAGCGTGACCCGACCCGCGCAGCTGACCGCGGAGCGCCAGCGGGTCGAGCTCGCTGAAACGCTCCCGCAGGAGATCCGGCAGGCCCACGCCGATGTCGAGGAGATCGCCACCGATCCCAAGGCCAAGCGGCGTGCGGCAGCCCTGATGACGGACGCGGAACGGGCAATCCGGGACAAGGATCGCGGCGGCATGCTCAAAGCGCGTGATGCGCTGATCGGCTTGCGGGACAAGGTGGCGCAGGACTATGTGCTGACCATCGTCTCCCGCCCCGGAGAGACGACCGGGGTTTGGCGTCAGCCGCCGGGCAACACCCAAGCGCGGAACTATTACATCATTGTCGAGGCCTTGGCCGCGGACGGCCGCAAGCTCACCTTGCCGATCCGCAACGAAGAGACGGGTCAGACGGAGCGGGTCGACAAATTCGGCCTTCGCGTTCCCAAGACCACGTACGACAAGGTGGCGGCGGACAAACGCGACGACGGGATCGTGCAGGACAATCGAATGGGCCGCAAACAGCGCGGTGCGCTGGAGCCAACCTATCAGATGCCGATTGCTGGCGGCGCCATTACGTCATGGTAGGCAACGCGGTGGGATATCGGGCGATGTGGACGGGACGCCGAACGCTCGGCGAGATCGAGAAAGCGATCGCCAAGCTACAACATGATGAGGGTGATCTCGACGCAGCCCTGGCCTCGGCGACGACAGAGGCCGAGCGCCTGCGGCACGAGCGTAGCCAGGCCTTTCGCGCGCTGGCCCGTGTCAAGCTGGGTGAGATCGAGGCCCGCCGTCTGGTGCGTGATCTCGATGCTGCGGAGGCGCGTGCCGTCGAGCTGCTCGCCAGCCGCAGACTTCGGCTGGAGGCGATCAACGCCCAGCGCACGACGGCTGTCGGCGAGGTTGGGCGCGCCCAGAACGAGCGGGATGCCGCTGCGGAGGCGGTCGAAAGCGCGTTAGGGGAGGTGGAGGAGTTGCGCGATGCCGCCGAGCGCCAGGTTAAGTCGACCGCGGCTTGGGTGGACGCTAACAAGGCCTACGAGGCGGCCGATCAGGTTGCTGGCGAGGCCAAGATCAAGGCGGAACAGTCTGCGGCCGAGCTGGCCGCCAAGAAGCGGCCATATGACGAGGATCGGTTGTTCAGCTACCTGTGGTCGAACGGCTATGCCACGCGACACTATCGGTCCAGTGGGATCGTTCGCATGGTGGACCGGATGATCGCCGACTTCATCGGGTATGACGATGCGCGCGCCAATTATGCCATGCTGATCGAGATCCCGATCCGGCTGAAGGAGCACGCCGAGGACAAAGGTCGGATCGCCACAGAACTGCAGGCGGCGTTGGCCGCCATCGAGCGTCAGGCGATGGTCGAGGCCGGGGTGCAGGCCAAGGAGCAAACCTTGAGCGAAGTGCGCCATCGCCTGGCGACGGCCGACGACATGGTACAAAAAAAGCAGCGGCTGGTGCAGGATCTCGACAGAGTGCGCGAAGCTCTGGTCGACGGTACCGGCGATACGAGCTTCGCACAGGCGCTACAAGGCATTGCGAGTGCGGATGCGCAGGACGACGTCGCGACCCTTTATCGAGAGGCGCGGCGCACCAAGACGTCAGCCGATGATAAGATCGTTGCGCGGATCAAGGACAATGAGGGTGATCTACAGCGAATCGAGGCTGAGCTCGCGAAACTGCGGCAGCTCGCGCAGACGTTGGCGCAGCGACGCCTGGAAGTTGAGCGCCTGCGCGACCGATTCCGGTCCTCCGGATTCGATCATCCCAGCACGACGTTTCGCAATGGCAATGAACTGTCCGATGTGCTTGGGCAGATGCTCGAAGGCGCGGTGCGCAGCGGGATCTTATGGGACCTGTTGCGGGGCGGTTTCAGCACGCGCCGACGCCGGGGGCGACCGGATTTTGGTGCACCGACGTTCCCGTTCCCGTTTCCGATGCCGGGCGGCGGCAGCGATGGGGCGCGCGGCGGGGAATGGCGCGAGCCGCAAACGCGCGGCGGCTGGCTTCCGCCCAGTGATTTTCCGCGGTTGCCGTCGGCGGGACCGGAAGCCGGCTTCGATGTCGACAGCGATGAGTTTACAACCGGCGGCTCCTTTTGATCGGGTGGGGCTGGAACACTGAGGACGCCCGTTGGCATGCCGCTGCATGATCCCCACGCCCAGCGCCTGTATCTGGACGGTTGCTTGGAGGCGGGCGCGATCATCGCGTGTTCGCCGTCGCAGGCCAACTATCTGGTGAGCGTGCTGCGGTTGAAGCCGGGCGCCGAGATTTTGGTGTTCAACGGTCGGCACGGCGAATGGCGGGCGGCGCTGGAAGTGGTCGGCAAGCGGGGCGTGCGCTTACATGTCATGGCGCAGGTGCGCGGCCAGCAGGCCGGTCCCGATCTCGACTATCTGTTTGCGCCGCTGAAGCGGGCGCGGCTCGACTATGTGGTGCAGAAGGCCACCGAGTTAGGTGTCGCGCGGCTGCGGCCGGTGATCACGCGACGCACCATCGCCGAGCGCGTGAACGTGGCGCGGATGCGCGCCAATGTGATCGAGGCGGCCGAGCAGTGTGGCGTATTGCGCGTGCCGGAGGTGGATGCGCCCGTCAAACTGGGGCAGGCCTTGGCGCAGTGGGACCCGGCCAGACCGCTGGTGTTCTGTGACGAGGCCGCCGAAATCGCCAATCCGATTAGGGCACTGCAACAGGGCCTCAATGGTCCTGCATCTGGGTTGTGTCCGCCGGTGGCCGTCATCGTCGGCCCGGAAGGCGGCTTTGATGCGCACGAGCGTGGGGCCCTGCTGAGCTTACCCTTCACGGTGCCGATCTCGCTGGGTCCACGGGTGATGCGGGCCGATACCGCCGCCGTTGCCGCGCTGGCGCTGATCAATGCCACGCTCGGCGACTGGCGCTAGATCCTCTTTGTACCTTGCGTTGGAACCGCCAAAACGTTGCAACGCAAGGTACAAAGATGAGCTCTTATAAAGTAACGTGTAGAGTAACCTGCTTTCATTCGAAATCCTCTCGCGTCAGATTGACAGCAGAACGCTGCTGTCATGTGAACTGTTGGGGTGCTGAGCTGGTTGGCGTGGGACCTGCACGCTCGCGATCCCTTGGCGAGGCGGTAGCGTTGCGCGGGACGCAGATGATGCAGGACAAAGATCAATTAGATAGATTGAGCAGATGGCTCAAAGAATCAGACAAACCTTGTTCGCCGCTCTCGCCGCATCATTGGTCGCTTTCCTCGCCATGGGACTGACCTTGTATGTCGTGGATGGGGCTTTTCCCCCTGTCGCAATGCAGGCCAGAGCTGCGCTGGCAGCAGGCATCGCGACATTGCCTTGCTGGTGGTGGGGGTTTCCGAATCATTCGGGTGGGCTGTTGCGGGCTGCAATCATCGGTTTGCTGATCGTCATCATCGCCATGTTTGTGCTGATTCTTAGCCTGGTGCCGGTGGCGGTAGATTTCGAGCACTTTATGGCCGTCGCCCTCATAGTCCTCATCAGCTTGTGGTTGTTCGGCCCGATTTTAATACCCGTGGGCATCGTCGCGGCGGTGCTGATCCGCTGGCTGCAACTGCGCGGGAAACCGTTGGCGCCCAACTCCAAGCCCGAGTAGCTCCGGTCCGCCGACGGCGGAATGGCCTTGCCGGCCCGCTGTTCACCGACCGGGTAAACCATGAGAAGATGCCGTCGGGTCGCCTTGTGGGGGCGGGTTGGTTCCTGCGAAGCCCTAGATCATCGCGCCTTAAATCGGAACCGCAACGCCGATTCCAATTGCGCCGGTTCCGATTTAAGGCGCAAAGATGATCGCTCTTAAAGTGGTGAGCAACCTGGCTTTGATCGGGATCGTTCCGATTCCGATCAAAGCCAGGTTGCTCTAGCCATGCCAGAGATCTTGGTTGACGTGCGCGATGGGCGGGCCAAATCGGGCACGCCCGGCAAAAGCCAGCAAGCAACCACAAGACCGGTCGACCAACTCGCGCCGCGTTGGCGGTTGTCAGTGGCCGGTGCGGCGCAGGTGGCGCCGTGCCAGGTCAGGCCATGGTGTTGACGATCTCGCCGATCTTGTCGACCCAGGTCCGGACCTTGTCGCCGGGCTTCAGGAACGTGCCGCGTCCGGCGCCGACGCCGGCTGGCGTGCCGGTCAAAATGACATCGCCGGGATGCAGCGTGAGGCGCCCGGATATATCAGCTATCTGCTCATTGATGTTGAAGATCAGCTCGGACGTGTTGGAGTTCTGCTTGGCAACGCCGTTGACGTCGAGCCCGAGCTTGAGATCATGCGGGTCAGGAATATCGCGGGCCAGCGTGATCCAGGGCCCCATCGGGCACGACCCGTCGAAGCACTTATGGGCGACCCAGTCGGATTTGAAATTCGAGTTGTCGGGCAATTGCTCGCGCCGCCCGAAGTCGCGGGCGGAAAGGTCATTGGCGACGGTGTAGCCCATCACATAGTTGAGCGCATCGGCTTCGGCGACGTCCTTGGCGGTGCGACCGATGATGACGGCGAGTTCCACCTCCCAGTCGACTTTGTTCGATTTCGGCGGCATTTGGACGGTGGTGTCGGGGCCGGTGACGCAGTGGCCGATCTTGATGAAATGCCAAGAGCGCAGGCCGAGCTCGTGCGGATCCTGTGGGTCGGGCTTGCCCTGGGCGCGCGCCATCTCGTTGGCATGGTCACGATAGTTGGCGCCGGCGCAATAGATCGCCGTCGGGCATGGAACGGGTGCCAGCAATTGCACCGACGCGAGCGGCTTGGCCGAAGCGGCGCCCGACTGTGCAGCGGCGTCGAGCCGCTTCAGGTTGACCTGCCAATCAGCGAGCAGCGCCATCACCGCGGCATCGGCGGCTTGGCCGGTGGCATCGGCGACGTCGATCAGTTTGTCGTCAATGACCAAGCCTGCGCGTGGGCCGCGGTCGGTCGCATAGGTCGCGAGCTTGAAGGTCGGCATGGACGTCTCCCGACAATGGTTGGAGGTGGGTTTGGCTGGCTGTCTAATCTCTGCAACACGTGGGCGCAAGCCGATCGGCGGACCGGGGAACTTGCGACCGCGGAGTTTGGCACGGGCTGGGCACGCGTGCACGCCGACTGAGTGGCACGGGGCCGTATGACTTGTCATAATTGTCTGATTTGTCAAATTTTTTAAATTCGGCTATAATCTGGGTCTCAATGATCACCGAAGGAAAGGAGGGCTGAGCCCTAAATGGCGCAGACCACCACCAAAAAGCGTGCCCAAAGCCGGACCAAGCCAGCCGGCAGGGCACCCGCCAAACCGGTCAAGCCGCGTCCCGCAGCCCAAGCCGGTGATGCTTCACGACCGGCAAACGCGCGGTCGACGCGTGGCTACCGGACCCATCACATAGCGATTGAGGATTTGGCCGCGTTGGTTGGCGGCGCGGTTGACATCGACGGCAAGGCGCACATCCCGGTGTTATCGCGCCAACCGTTGGGGCGCGGCCGGCCGGCGTCATGGCGGCTTTACTGCGTGGCGAGTGCCGATGAAGATCAAGGTGGGGCGCGGGCGCGGGCCCTGGCGAGCGATGCGTTCGCGGCTGGCCCGCGCGCACGCGCAGTGTTGAACGGCCGTGAGATCGCCGAGCAGGATTTGCGGCAAGCCGGAGGCGCGTTTACGCTGGAAGAGGTTCGCAAGCTGCTCAATAATGTCTCTCGGCAACGGATCGAGCAGTTGGTCAGATCCGGCGACCTGCTCGCGGTGCCTGGCCCCAGCAACCGTCGGCGCTACCCGGCTGTGCAATTCAATCCCGATGGCAGTCTGGTTCCCTGTTTGCGGCTCGTGCAATCCGCGCTTGGTACCCGCAATCCCTGGGTGGTTTTGAACTTTCTCATTCATCCTGACGATCGGTTGCAGGGACGTGCGCCGATCGATGTTTTGCGGGAAGGGCACTCGGCTCGGGTCGTCGAGGCTGCAGCGCGTGCCTACGAGCCTGGAGCGTGAGCCGGGCGGGGCCACCGCTGCCGCCGGCCGATCTGGTGCGGCGAAACCCGCTCGTGACGACATTGTCGCGCGGCAGCTTGCTGCACCGCTTTCACAGCAAGCCACACGCGCCGATCCACTTTGACCGTTCGCAAGGCGGGCGGTTCAACGCGCCCGACGGTCAATATGGGGTGCTCTACGCGGCGACGGCGCGTGAAGGGGCCTTCGCGGAAACGTTCTTGCGGGTGCCGGGGCGGACGCTCATTTCGCTCGAGCTGGTCAAGGCCAAGGCCTATGCGCAAATTTCGGTGTCGCGTCCGGTCCGCATCATCCGGCTGGCCGGGCCGGGACTGGCGCGCGTTGGCGCCACGGCTGAAGTCTGTCACACGAGCCAGTCCTATGGCGTGCCGCAAGCGTGGTCGCGCGCACTTCACGATCATCCGCTCGCAGCCGATGGTATTGCCTATTCGGCACGCCATGATGATCAGGCCGAGTGCATCGCGCTGTTTGACAGAAGCGCCGACGCGCTAAACGTCGCCCGCCATCAGCGCGACATCGACCAAGACTGGTTCTGGCAATTGGCGGAGCAATATGGCATCGGGCTGGCTCCGGCTTAAGGTGGGATCGTCACGGCAAGGCAGGTTAGAGCAACCTGCCTTTAATAGGAATCGGAACGATCCCGATTAGAGGCAGAAAGTTGCTCTACAATTTAAGGCGCGATGATCTAGAGCACGTCCGCCTGAGGCGGCAGCGCTTTGCCGGCGCGCTCCCCACTCCGCCACCGACAACGTCAGGCCATTGGGTGGCTGGCTGAGCAAGCGGGAGGGTTTCCGTTCACATTGACCCGCTCTATTTCCTGAGGCGATAGCCGGTTTTGAACATCCACCAAACCGTGCCGATGCAGATCATCAAAAATAGGCTGATCGCCGCCAAGCTCACACCGACGCTGACATCTGAGATCTCCGAAAAGCTCCAGCGGAACCCGCTGATCAAATAGACAACGGGATTGAACAGGCTGACGGTTTGCCAGATCGGCGGCAGCATATCGATCGAATAAAAGCTGCCGCCGAGAAACGCCAACGGCGTGATCACCAACAGCGGTATGATCTGCAACTGCTCGAACCCATCAGCCCAGATACCAATGATGAACCCCAATAGGGCGAACGTGACCGCGGTCAAAACCAAGAACGTCAGCATCAACCCCGGATGGGTGATTTTCAGTGGAACGATGAACGAAGCCGTGGCCAGAATGATGAGGCCGAGAACCACCGACTTGGTCGCCGCCGCGCCGACATAGCCCAGGACGATCTCCAGGGTGGACACCGGAGCCGAGAGAATTTCATAGATGGTGCCGGTAAATCGCGGAAAATAAATGCCAAACGAGGCGTTTGTGACGCTGTGGGTCAACAGCGACATCATGATCAGGCCGGGCACGATAAAGGCACCATAGCTGACGCCTTGAATCTCGGAGATGCGCGAGCCGATGGCGGCGCCGAACACCACGAAATAAAGGCATGTCGAAATCACCGGGGACACGATGCTCTGCATCAACGTTCGCCCCGTTCGGGCCATCTCGAATTTGTAGATCGCCCATGCGGCCCGCGTGTTCATTTCGGTCTTTTCACCAGATCAACAAAGATGTCTTCAAGCGAACTTTGTGTGGTCCTCAGATCACGGAACACGATGCCGGCTTGGCGCAGATCGTTGAGCAGGGCCGTGATGCCGGTGCGCTGGCCTTGGGTGTCGTAGGTGAAGATCAGCTCAGTGCCGCCGGCGGCTATTTCGAGTTTATGCCCGGCCAGTTCAGCGGGTACAGCCTCGATGGCTCCGGCGAGCTGGATCGCCAACTGCTTTTTGCCAAGCTTACGCATCAGCGTCGCCTTGTCCTCCACCAGCATCAGTTCCCCGTGATTGATGACGCCGATCCGATCGGCCATGTCCTCGGCTTCCTCGATATAGTGGGTGGTCAGGATGATCGTCACACCGGAATCGCGCATTGTGCGTACCAGTGCCCACATATCCTGGCGCAACTCAACGTCGACGCCGGCGGTCGGCTCGTCGAGGAACAGGATCGGCGGCGCGTGCGACATCGCCTTGGCAATCATCACGCGACGTTTCATGCCGCCGGACAACGTCATGATGCGATTGTCCTTCTTGTCCCATAACGACAGGTCCCTCAGCACCTGCTCGATGTAGGCGGCGTCCGGCGCCTTGCCAAACAACTCCCGCGAGAATGACACCGTGCTCCAGACCGTCTCGAAGGCGTCGGTGGTCAGCTCTTGCGGGACCAAACCGATCCGAGCCCGGGTGTGACGAAATTGGGAGACATTGTCGTAGCCGTCGACGGTGACGGTTCCGCGCGTGGCTTTGACGATCCCGCACACGATGTTGATCAGGGTGGTCTTGCCGGCACCGTTCGGGCCAAGCAGTGCGAAGATCTCGCCGCTACGGATGTCGAGGCTCAGATCCTTGAGCGCTTGAAAGCCCGAAGCGTAGGACTTCTCGAGATGCTTGATGGAAATGATGGGGTCCATGGTCACGCCAAGTGTCGGCCTGCTGGGATGCGGCCGTTGGGGTTATGCCCACGACAGGGGGCGAGGGTCAATGTCGTCGAATAAAGCCGAGTGGAGAGGTCAGAGGGGCGGGCGACCCCGGCTGGCGGGGCGGGCAGGAGCAACCATTGACCTTGCAGTGGTGTCGGTTACTGTCACGCTTATGATGTACCGAGAGCTGCGAGAGGGATCAGATGCTGTCACCCGCCGATAATGCGCTGCTGTGCGGGACGGGGCCAGGCACGCCGATGGGCGAGCTAATGCGTCGGTATTGGGTGCCATTTCTGTATTCCAGCGAGCTGCCGGTGCCGGACGCTCCACCGGTACGCGTTAAACTGCTGTCCGAGCGGCTGTTGGCATTCCGCGATAGCGACGGGCGGATCGGACTGATCGATGAATTCTGCGCGCATCGTGGCGTCTCGCTGTGGTTTGGTCGAAACGAGGAGCGCGGGCTGCGTTGCCCCTACCACGGCTGGAAATACGATGTCACCGGTCAGTGTACGGACGTGCCATCGGAGCCGGTCGAGTCGGGCTATTGTGCGAAAATCAAGCTGACGTCCTACCCCTGTTTTGAGAAAGGTGGGGTGATTTGGACCTACATGGGGCCGCCGGAGGTGCAGCCGGCCTATCCCGCATTTGAATGGCTCGATCTGCCAGCCTCGCATCGCTATCTGAAAAAACGACATCAAGAATGCAACTGGTTGCAGGCGATGGAGGGCGGCATCGATTCCAGCCATGTGTCGTGGCTGCATTCCGGAGAGTTGAAATCGGACCCGTTGCACGTCTCCAGGGGTGCAACCTATCAACAGGATAGAACACCGAAATTCGAGGTGGTCGAGAGCCCCGGCGGGCTATTGATAGGCGTTCGCCGCAATGCCGAGCCCGGGCATTATTATTGGCGGATTAGCCAATTCATCATGCCGTGGTACACGATGATCCCACCTTATGGTGAAAATGCGCTCAACGGCCATGCTTGGGTCCCGATCGACGATGAGAATTGTATTGTCTGGTCGTTTACATGGCATCCGGCGCGGTCGCTGTCGGATGCCGAGCTGGCGACGATGGACAAGGGCGGCGGCATGCATGTCGAACTGATTCCCGGCACGTTTCGGCCCGTGGCCAACAAGGACAACGACTACATGATCGATCGTCAGGCGCAGAAGGAGGGTCGCTACTACTCCGGAGTGGCCGGCATCGCTATGCAAGATGCATCGCTGCAAGAGAGCATGGGACCGATCGTCGATCGGAGCCAGGAGAACCTGGTCTCCACGGACAATGCGATCATCATGGCACGGACAATGCTGAAGCGTGCGGCGGTTGCGCTGCGCGACAAGCAGACCACGCCACGCGGGCTGGAGCGGGAAAACCATCGGGTGCGATCGGCGTCGTTCGTGCTGCCGGAAGCAGTGCCGTTTGCGCGCGCCCGGTCGGAGGATCTCAAGGTGCGGGAAGGGATCGCTCACACCGGTGTTTGAGGCCGGGGCCGCACGAGGATAGGTGCGACGCGGAGAGGTGGTCCGCGACAACGGCAGCTTAGGCATTGGACTTGGGACACGTCAGTCGGGAGACGATCGCCATGCGAGAAGACATCATCGGTCGTGCCAACGTCGAGGACACACCGGAGCTGCTGGGCTACTACGATGAGTTGGAGCAGCTCAACGCCGGCGCGTTGTGGACCGTCGCCAACAAGATCGAGCCGTGGTTTCCGCAATCGGATTCGGTGCCGCTGATTTGGCGCTACACGGATCTGCGTGATCATGTGTTGCGGTCGGTGGATCTGGTGACGCCTGAAAAGGCCGGGCGCCGGGTGATCTATTTGTCCAATCCGGCCCGGCGCGAGTTTACCGCTGCGGTGGGCTGGCTCTACACCGGTCTTCAGGTGATGCATCCCGGTGAGGTGGCGACCGCGCACAATCATTCCGCATCGGCCCTGCGCTTCATCATGGAGGGCTCCGGCGCCTATACGGTGGTCGACGGCCACAAAGTGACACTGGGGGCCAACGATCTGGTATTGACGCCGAACGGCACCTGGCACGAGCATGGCGTGGCAGACGACGGTAGCCCCTGTATCTGGCAGGACGGTTTGGATATTCCCTTGATGAACGCGCTGGAGGCCAATTTCTTCGCTGTTCACCCCGATCTTTACCAGCAGGTCGAGCACCCGGTGAACGATACCTCGGACGCGTGGGCCGTGCCGGGCCTGCAGCCGGCAGGGGTGCAATGGACCAAAGGCTATTCGCCGTTGCTGAAGTACGAATGGGGACCGACCTATGAGTCTTTACTGCGCTATGCCAAATCGACGCCGGGTTCGCCGTTCGATGGCGTGCTTCTCAACTACGTCAATCCGGTGACCGGTGGTCCGGTGATGCAGACCATGGGCTGCGCGATGCAACTGCTGCGACCGGGCGAGCGCACCAAGGCGCACCGCCATACCGGGTCGAGCATTTACCAGGTCGCCAAAGGCGCCGGTTACTCGATCATTGGCGGCCAGCGCTTCGACTGGAGCGAGCGTGACATTTTCTGTGTGCCGTCGTGGACGTTCCACGAGCACGCGAACGCCTCAGACGGTGACGATGCGTGCCTGTTCTCGTTCAACGACCTTCCCGTAATGACGGCGCTCGGCCTTTATCGGGAGGAGGCCTACGGTGACAATCAGGGCAATCAGCCTTTGAACTGATCGGTCGCCTTCGCAGGCAGGGTCAGGGTCGGTGTGTTTTGACGTTTCGTTGTGCGTGCGTGCGGTTGTTGGCGGCACAAAGGTGGTCGCTCTTAAGGTGGTGAGCAACCTGCTTCTCATCGGGATCGTTCCGAGTCCGATGAGAAGCAGGTTGCTCTAGCGACGGCAAATTCGGTGATCGATTGGGCGGAGGTTTCCATGGCAGGATTTAGCGGCGGTTGCTTATGCGGCGCCATCAGATATGAGGTGGGTGCGGAGCCCATACGCATGGCGCGCTGTCATTGCGATGATTGCCGTCGCAGCACCGGTGCCGCTTTCGCGACCAATGTTTTCGTACCAGCTGACGCCCTTAAAATAGTCCAAGGCGAGCCGGCACAATATCAGCACGGGACCGACAGCGGGGCAACCATGACGCGGATGTTTTGTTCAGTGTGCGGCAGTCAGATCTTCGGATTTTCCAGCGGTGGTCCGGAGACTCGCGCGATTCGCGTTGGCAGCATCGACGACGCTCGATTCGTCAAACCGTCCGTGGAGGTCTACACGTCGCGCGCGTTGCCCTGCACGACGTTGGGCGCCGATACCACCCACTATCCAGAAGGCCGCCCCCGTTAGATCAATCTGCATTTGATCGGAATCGGGAGGCTTGCGATCAAATGTGGAATTTGCCCTGCGCTTCAGGCACGATAATTTATGTGCGCGATGGTGGACTTGGATGGCCCCCAAAGTCGTCCACGCCCCCACCTTCGATATGGGCCAAGGGTCAAACTTGAGACGGTGTGGGGCGCCACGCCGGCACAAGCGATCAGGCCCAAGGCTCAAAGATAGGTTTCCTGCAGATCGACCGTGGTGCGTTGGCCGATATCGTCGATGTGGGCGGACAGCCAGCGTGAGGCGGTCTGGCGGCCCGCATCGCGCAGGTGGATCAGAAACGTCCAATCGGGGTTGAGCTTGGACTCGACGCCATGGCGCGCCATCTCTTGATCGTCGCGGATGGCATGGATCAGCATGCGATTGTAACGGGTCTCGTCGATCGCGTGCTCCTCCAACAGCCGCGTGACGAACGTAATCGCTCGCATTTCGCGCATCAGGGAAGAGTTGAACGAGATCTCGTTCATGCGGTCGAAAATGTCATCGGCGCAGGTGGGCACGCTATCGCGTGCGATCGGATTGATGTGAACGATGATGACGTCGTTTGACGCACCATGGTAAATCAGCGGGAAGATTGCCGGGTTGCCCATGAAGCCGCCATCCCAGTAGTGCTCACCATCGATCTCGACGGCTTTGAAGATGTGGGGCAGGCAGGCCGAAGCCATGACGACGTCGGGGGTCAGCTCGGCGTTCTCGAACACCCGGATCTTTCCCGAGCGCACGTTGGTGGCCGATAAGAACAGCCGTGTCGCATGCGGGCAACATCTCAGACGCTCAAAGTCAACGACCTTTACCAGGACATCGCGGAGCGGATTGATATCGAACGGATTGAGCTGGTAGGGCGAGAACACACGGGTGATCGCCTCGAACATGTAAAAGGCGATGGAGGGGGGCGTTGGCTGGTGATTGGCGCTCAGCCATTGATCCCACGGTGTCGATTTGATCGGGCTCCACAGCTGACCGATGGCACTCGCCTCGCGCCAAAACGTTTCCAGCTTGGCCCGCGCCCCGTCACGGCCGCCCTCCGACATCCCGATCGCCATCACCACCGCGTTCATGGCCCCGGCGCTGGTGGCGCTGATCGCGTCCGCTGCGAGCCGGTCATCCTCTAACAGTCGGTCCAGCACGCCCCAGGCGAAGGCGCCGTGGGCGCCACCGCCTTGCAGCGCCAGGTTAACCGGCAAGCGCGCGCCACGGGCGGCAATCTGTTCGGGCGTGCAAGACGTGGCTCGCGGGCGTGGGATCGGCGCAGTCCGCAGGCTGTGTTCGGACGGTGCGGCCGGCTTCGACGTCGTATCGCCGTGGGTGCTGGAATTGGGTGCCTTGTGGCGTTGCATTGCAAGCTCGACGCTGTGGCAGTCTTTGGAGAGGACCAACGTTATAGTACGTGTGTCGGTTGGCAACCAGATCGCGACAAGCCCGACCGATGCGCGCTGTTCTGTGATGGTTGGGATCAGCCACGCGCGATGCGTGGAACCGCCAAGGGCCGACAGCGGCCGATGGTCCAGGTGGTGGCTAGAGCAACCTGCCTTTGATCGGAATCGGAACGATCCCGATCAAAGGCAGAAAGTTGCTCACCACTTTAAGAGCGATCATCTTTGCGCCTTAAATCGGAACCGGCGCAATTGGAATCGGCGTTGCGGTTCCGATTTAAGGCGCGATGATCTAGATGACGCCGGTTATATCGCCAGCCAGCCCACCGCTGCGTCATCGGCTTGGGGCTCGGTCCTCGCCTAAGCGCTCACAGTGAGCTGAAACCACCCTGCAGCCGCATCAGGCCCCGATCGCACGATGTTGCGGGTGGCCGGGTAGGGAGCGGGCCGGCAAGGCTGATCCGCCTCAAGCAGAGATGACCCGAGCCGGTGTTTTCAAACCGTCGGCTTGCGCTGTGCCCCAATCCTCGGTGATGCGACCGAACGGTCACCACTGGGTCGCGGTCGTGCTCTAATGCCAGTCGAACGCTTAGAGATCGTGCAAATTCGGGTTTGCCCAAATTCTAATCAAGTGCGCACAAATTGTGCGCCACGAAGAGTCTTACCGTCATTCTTTCCACACCCGGAAGCGATATTATTTTTTATATTTCAGCGGTTTATTCCGATCTAATTGGTGGGAAAATGCATTGGCACGGCGCTTGCGGCTGGTTAACCGGTTCTAACCGCAACCGGGAGATGTTGATGGTCACCACCCGCAGATCGATCCTGGCGTCCATGGCCGCACTGACCATGTCATTTGGTCTGGCCGGCGCTTCGACAGCGCAAGATACGATCAAGGTCGGCATTTTGCATTCACTTTCGGGCACGATGGCGATCAGTGAGACGACCTTGAAGGACGTCATGCTGATGTTGATCGAGGAGCAAAATAAGAAAGGCGGATTGCTCGGCAAAAAGCTGGAGCCGGTCGTGGTCGATCCAGCATCGAATTGGCCCTTGTTCGCGGAAAAGGCGCGCGAGCTGATCGCCCAGAATAAGGTGGCGGCGGTGTTCGGCTGCTGGACTTCGGTGTCGCGGAAATCCGTGCTGCCGGTGTTCAAAGAGCTGAATTCGATCCTATTCTACCCGGTCCAATACGAGGGCGAGGAAAGCGAGCGCAACGTGTTCTATACCGGTGCGGCGCCCAACCAGCAGGCGATCCCCGCGGTCGACTATCTGATGAGCGAGGATGGCGGCTCGGTGAAGCGCTGGGTGCTGGCGGGCACCGACTACGTTTATCCGCGTACAACCAACAAAATCCTCGAGGCCTACTTGAAGTCCAAGGGCGTCAAGGCCGAGGACATCATGATCAACTACACGCCATTCGGTCATGCCGACTGGCAGACGATCGTGGCCGACATCAAGAAATTCGGCTCGGCCGGCAAGAAAACCGCTGTGGTGTCGACCATCAATGGTGACGCCAACGTGCCGTTCTATAAAGAGCTGGCCAACCAAGGCATCAACGCCACCGACATCCCGGTCGTCGCCTTCTCGGTCGGCGAGGAAGAGCTGGCAGGCCTCGACACCTCGAATCTGGTCGGCCACCTGGCAGCTTGGAACTACTTCCAATCGGTGGAAAACGACGCCAACGCCGCGTTCATCAAGCAATGGAAGGCCTTTACCAAGAACCCGAAGCGGGTCACCAACGATCCGATGGAGGCCCATTACATCGGCTTCAACATGTGGGTGAAGGCGGTCGAGAAGGCGGGAACGACCGATCCCGACAAGGTGATCGATGCGATCATTGGCATCGAGGTGCCGAACCTGACCGGTGGCATGTCGCAGATGCTGCCGAACCATCACATCACCAAGCCGGTCCTGATCGGCGAGATCTTGGAAGACGGGCAGTTCGACACGGTGTGGCAGACCGATGGACTGGTGCCCGGCGACGCCTGGTCGGACTTCCTACCCGGGTCCAAGGATTTGATCGGCGACTGGGTCGGCAAGAAGTGCGGCAACTTCAACACAGCCACCGGCACATGTGGAGCGTCCTGATCTGATGTTATGGGGCCGAAGGCGGGCGCCGGATCGGTGCTCGCTTTTGGCCGACACGCGCGATCTGCACCTAATCGCTGGAGACTCTGGTCATGCCGTCAGTCCTCACTCGGGCACAAATTCTTGTGGTGATACTGTCGGTATGGCTGACCCCTGCCTGGGCGCAGACCACAGAAAGTCAAGCCCCGGCGCCGAGCTTGAGCGCCGAGCAGACCAAGCTGCAATCGGCGCTTTCGCTGTTTGCGACGCGATCCTACGCGAAGGTGATTGACGGCATCAATGCCGTCGCCGAATCGGGCGCTGCGCATGCCGGCGATATTCTCACCGCGCTGAGCCGGCGCAGGGCTTATGTCGATAAGACCGGCACGATTGGTGCCTTTCGCGCGGACAAGACCTACTTTGATCTAGTCACCCACCAACAACTTGATGCGCGACCAAGTGGTCTGAAGAGCGTGCGCGTCAACAATCGGGTGCGCAACGCGGTCAAGGCGGCGTTGGCTACGTTGCGGTTGCGCTCGCCTGAGCCGGCGTTGCGCATCGAGGCGGCGAACGAGCTGCTCCGCGCCAAGGACAGGGCGGCATTGCCGGTCCTCGACAAGCTGATCGATAAGGAAGCTGACCCCGCCGCCAAGCAAGCGATGGTGGAGACACGGGCGGCGCTGGTCTTGCTCGATCAGCGGCGGTCGCAGGAGGCCAAGCTTGCAGCCGTTGCCGTGTTGCGCAGCAGGGGCGATCAAACCGCCATTGCGGCTCTGCAACCGGCGCTGGGGTCGAGTGACCCGGCGGTTCACAAGGCTGGAGCGGAGGCCGTTGAGACGATCGAGGCGCATCTGCGCACCATCTCACGCATACAGGATGTCTGGTACGGCCTGTCGTTGGGCTCCGTGTTGTTGCTGGCGGCGATCGGATTGGCGATCACGTTTGGCGTGATGGGCGTCATCAACATGGCCCATGGCGAAATGGTCATGTTGGGCGCCTATACGACCTTCGTCGTGCAAGAGCTGTTTCGCGCCTACGCGCCCGATGCGTTCGACTGGTCCTTGGTGTTGGCGGTGCCCGCGGCATTCGCGGTCGCGGGCCTGGTCGGAATTGCCATTGAGCGTGGCATCATTCGATATCTGTACGGGCGTCCGCTGGAAACATTGCTGGCCACGTGGGGTGTCAGTCTGATCCTGCAACAGACGGTGCGCCGACTGTTTGGGCCGAGCAATCGGGAGGTGGGCGCGCCATCCTACATGTCCGGTGGCTTCGACCTGTTTGGCTTGGTCATCACCTATAATCGGCTTTGGATCATCGTTTTCACCCTCGTCGTTTTCGCAGGGTTGCTGGCGGTGCTGCGGCTCACCAGGCTCGGGCTTGAGATGCGCGCGGTCACACAAAACCGCAGCATGGCTGCTTCGATGGGGATTCGTACCGGTTATGTGGACGCGATGACGTTCGGGTTGGGGTCTGGCGTGGCCGGAATTGCTGGCGTCGCGCTGAGCCAAATCGACAATGTCTCGCCAAACCTGGGACAAAACTACATCATCGATAGTTTCATGGTGGTGGTGTTCGGCGGCGTCGGCAACCTTTGGGGCACCTTGGTCTCGGCCTTTGCGCTCGGCATCACCAACAAGCTGCTGGAGCCCTGGGCCGGCGCCGTTCTAGCCAAGATCCTGATCCTCGTCTTGTTGATTTTGTTCATCCAGAAACGACCGCGCGGCCTGTTCGCGCTCAAGGGACGGGCGATCGAAGCATGATCACGCGCGCAGTGTTCAGCCTGAGCGATATCGGCAGCCGCAGTTTTCTCGCCATTTTGGCATTGCTGGCAATTCTAGTGCCGGCATCGAACCTATTGCTGCCGGAAAGCTCGGCACTTCACGTTCCAACCCACATCGTCTCATTGCTTGGCAAATATTTGTGCTACGCCATTCTGGCCGTGGCGCTGGACTTGGTTTGGGGCTATTGCGGTATCCTATCGCTCGGACATGCGGCGTTCTTTGCGCTGGGCGGTTACGCCATGGGCATGTACCTGATGCGGCAGATCGGCACCCGTGGCGTCTATGCTGACCCGGTGCTTCCAGATTTTATGGTGTTTCTGAACTGGCAGGAATTACCGTGGTTTTGGTATGGCTTCGACCACTTCGGTTTCGCCATGGTGATGGCGCTGCTGGTGCCCGGCTTATTGGCGTTCTGCTTCGGCTGGCTCGCATTTCGCTCGCGCGTCACTGGGGTTTATCTGTCGATCATCACGCAGGCCATGACCTATGCGCTGTTGTTGGCCTTCTTTCGTAACGAGATGGGGTTCGGCGGCAACAATGGTCTGACCGATTTCAAGGATATTCTGGGCTTTGACGTTCAGGCGCAAACCACCCGCAATGCACTCTTCGTCAGCACAGTTCTCGTCCTGGCGCTGACCTATCTGATCGCGCGGGTAATCGTCACCTCGACCTTTGGCAAGGTGCTGATCGCGATCCGTGATGCGGAGAGCCGAACGCGCTTTCTCGGTTATCGCGTGGAGACATACAAGCTGGTAACGTTCGTTGTCTCGGCTTGCATGGCCGGCGTCGCAGGCGCGCTTTACGTGCCGCAAGTCGGCATTATCAATCCGTCCGAGTTCGCGCCAGCCAATTCGATCGAGGCGGTGATTTGGGTGGCCGTGGGCGGACGGGGGACGCTGACCGGTGCTGCGGTTGGTGCGATTCTGGTCAACTATGCGAAGACGACATTCACCTCCGGCTTCTTGGCGTCTTATTGGCTGTTCGCATTGGGCGGTCTGTTCATCGCTTCCACGTTGCTGCTGCCGAAGGGCATCGTCGGCGCGGTTAGCGCGCTGGTGAAACGGCGACGGGATCGAAACGGTGCACAACGTCAGCCGGAATCGATGCCGCAACCGGCGGAGTAATCTAATGACCAGCGAACAACCCGTGCACCGGCCCATCAAGAGCGTTCTCTATCTCGACGGCGTTACCGTTTCATTCGACGGCTTCAAGGCGCTCAATGAACTGTCGTTTGTTGTCGAACCTGGGGAGATGCGGGCGATTATCGGGCCGAATGGGGCCGGCAAGACGACGATGATGGACGTTGTCACCGGCAAGACCCGGCCCGACAGCGGGATCGTCAGCTTCGACGACACCCACGATCTGACCGAACTCGATGAGGCGGAAATTGCCGAAATCGGCGTCGGGCGAAAATTCCAAAAACCAACCGTATTTGAAAGCCACACGGTCTCCGACAACGTCAGATTGGCTTTGGCCGGCCCGCGCGAGCCTCTGTCCGCGTTATTCGGTGCGCGCGACCGCATCCCACAGCAGCGCATTGACGAGGTGCTGGAACGGGTTCGCCTGATTGCCCTTCGCGACCGGTTTGCCGGCGACCTGAGCCACGGTCAAAAGCAGTGGCTGGAAATCGCGATGCTGCTGGCCCAGGATCCAAAACTGATGCTGGTCGATGAACCGGTCGCCGGCATGACGGATGCGGAAACCGAGGAGACTGCGCGCTTGTTGCGTGACATTGCCAAGGACCGCAGCGTCGTGGTGGTCGAACATGATATGGCGTTTGTTCGTGCGCTGGGCGTGAAGGTGACCTGCCTGCATGAAGGCTCTGTGCTGGCGGAAGGTTCGATCGATTACGTGTCGTCAAATGAGCGGGTGGTCGAAGTCTATCTGGGCCGCTGATCGCGGTCGCGGTGCTGTCAGGTCCAAACCATGCTGGATGTTCAACATATCGATCTGCACTATGGCGCCGCACAGGCGCTGCGCAACGTTTCGCTTGAGGCCAACGCGGGTCAAATCACCTGCGTTCTGGGTCGCAACGGCGTGGGCAAAACCAGTTTGTCGCGCGCAATCGTGGGGCAGCAGCCGATCAGTGCCGGCAGCATTATCTGGAGCGGCAGTGATATCTCGCCGCTTCAGCAATATCAGCGCGCGCGGCACGGTATCGCCATCGTGCCGCAGGGCCGGGAGATTTTTCCGCTCTTGACTGTGCGCGAGAACCTCGAGACCGGGTACGCCGCGGCGGGCCGAGGTGATCGGTTCATTGCCGATGAGATCTTCGAGCTGTTTCCGGTGTTGCGGGACATGCTCGGGCGGCGCGGCGGCGACTTGTCGGGTGGTCAGCAGCAGCAGTTGGCGATCGGCCGGGCGATGGTGATGCGCCCGAAACTGTTGGTGCTCGACGAGCCGACGGAAGGTATCCAACCCTCGATCATCAAAGACATCGGACGCGCCATTGCCTATCTGCGCGACAAAGGGGAAATTGCAATCGTCCTGGTCGAGCAGTATTTCGAGTTTGCGCGCGACCTTGCTGACACGTTCGTGGTGATGGATCGGGGGCAGGTCGTCCTATCGGGTACGCGTGAGGAGTTGAATGAGGCCGATGTCCGCCGTCGACTCGCCGTTTGAGCCGGCAAGCCGCTCACGCACTTGCATTGACAACGTGCGCGTTGCCGGCGGTATCTCAATCGCGTTCGAACGGCGGGCGGGACGCAGTCGCGTTGTCGATGTGCGCGAACGCGATGGCTATAAGGTGCGTTTCCCGCGTGGCACCGATGATCCACAAGCCGTCATCATCAATACCGGCGGCGGATTAGCGGGCGGTGATCGCGTGCATCAAATGTGCTCGGTGGCCGAGGGCGCGCGGGCTTGCGTCACGACCCAGGCCTCGGAGCGGGTTTACCGCGCCGTCGGCGCATCGTTGGCACAGGTCGATGTAGCGCTTTGTGTGGGGCACGGCGCACGGCTTAACTGGATGCCGCAAGAGACGATCTTCTTCGACCAGGCCCGACTGACGCGCACCATCTCGGCCAATGTGGCGCAGACTGCGCATTTGGTGATTGCGGAAACCGTCATTTTCGGTCGTACCGCGATGGGCGAGCGGGTGCGGGAAGGGCTGTTGCATGATACCTGGCGCATCCAGCGCGGTGGACGCTTGATTTTTGTCGAGGCGGTCAAGCTTGATGGTGAGATCGACCAGCTGTTGGACCGCAAGGCGGTGGCCGATCGGGCGCACATCCTCGCGACGCTGGTCTGCATCAGCCCCGATGCGGAGGATCGCCTCGAGCGCGTGCGTTTGGCGTTGAGCGCGGCCCGCTGTCGGACGGCGGCGAGCGCATGGGATGGGCGCTTGATTGTGCGAGCGCTTGGATCTTCAAACCAGATGATGCGAGCGCTGCTGGAGAGGGTGCTGCCGATCTTGACCGACGCACCGGTGCCGCGGGTCTGGTCAACATGAGCCGGCAGCTTGGCGATAAAGCGCGCTGGTGGGAAACGAAGGGGCCTGCATCATGAATTTGACGCCAAGAGAGAAAGACAAACTGCTGATCGCGATGGCGGCTATGGTGGCACGCCGCCGGCTGGAGCGCGGGGTGAAGCTCAATCATCCTGAAGCGATCGCACTGATTACCGATGTTGTCGTTGAGGGCGCCCGCGATGGTCGCTCGGTCAGCGACTTGATGCGGGCCGGCGCTCAGGTGATCTCGCGTGAGCAGGTGATGGACGGCATCGCTGAACTGATCCACGACGTGCAGGTTGAGGCAACGTTCCCGGATGGAACCAAATTGGTCACGGTGCACAATCCGATCCGTTGAGTTTGGAGGCTTCGGCATGATTCCTGGTGAAGTGATCACCCTTGAAGGTGAGATCGAACTCAACGCCGGCCGCAGCGTGGTGACGGTTGAGGTTGCCAACACCGGCGATCGGCCGGTGCAGGTTGGCAGCCACTACCATTTCTTCGAAACCAACCCGGCGCTGTCGTTCGATCGCGAGCGCACGCGTGGCTTCCGACTGGATATTGCCGCCGGCACCGCCGTCCGGTTCGAGCCGGGCCAGTCGCGGACCGTGACGCTGGTGGAGATGGCCGGACGGCGCACCGCCATTGGGTTCCGTCAGCAGGTTATGGGGCAGCTTTAGGGGTGGGTGAGCCATGCCAGCAAAGATTTCTCGCGCCAGCTATGCCGACATGTTCGGTCCGACGACCGGCGACAAGGTGCGGCTTGCCGACACCGAACTCGTGATCGAGGTGGAGCGCGATTTCACCACCTACGGCGAAGAGGTCAAGTTCGGCGGCGGCAAGGTGATCCGTGACGGGATGGGGCAGTCGCAGCTCACGCGGGCCGATGGCGCCCCGGATACCGTGATCACCAATGCGCTGGTGCTCGATGCCATCGCGGGGATCGTTAAGGCCGACATCGGGCTCAAGGACGGACGCATCTTGGCCGTCGGCAAGGCCGGCAATCCTGACATTCAACCCGGTGTAACGATCCCGATCGGTCCGGGCACTGAGGTCATTGCCGGCGAGGGCAAGATCGTAACGGCCGGCGGCTTCGACGCGCATATTCACTTCATCTGTCCGCAGCAGATCGAAGAGGCGTTGATGTCGGGCGTCACGACGATGCTGGGCGGCGGTACCGGCCCGGCGACCGGTACCAACGCTACGACGTGCACCCCAGGCCCGTGGCACATCGAGATGATGATCCGCGCCGCGGACCGGTTTCCAATGAACCTGGCGTTCGCCGGAAAGGGTAATGCGTCGCTGCCGGCCGCATTGGAGGAGCAAGTCAAGGCCGGGGCCTGTGCGCTCAAGTTGCACGAGGATTGGGGCACGACGCCGGCGGCGATCGATTGCTGCCTAGCCGTTGCCGACGCCTATGACGTGCAGGTCATGATCCATACCGACACGCTCAATGAAAGCGGGTTCGTGGAGGATACCATCGCCGCATTCAAGGGACGGACCATCCACGCGTTTCACACCGAGGGCGCGGGCGGCGGGCACGCTCCGGACATCATCCGTGTGGCCAGTCTGATGAACGTGCTTCCGTCCTCGACCAACCCAACCCGTCCGTTCACGGTGAACACCATCGATGAGCACCTCGATATGCTGATGGTCTGTCACCATCTCGATCCATCGATTGCGGAGGATCTCGCCTTCGCCGAAAGCCGGATCCGCAAGGAGACGATCGCGGCGGAGGATATCCTGCACGACCTCGGCGCGCTGTCGATGATGGCATCGGACAGCCAGGCCATGGGCCGGGTCGGCGAGGTGATTATCCGTACCTGGCAGACGGCGCACAAAATGAAGGTTCAGCGCGGTCCGGCGCCGGAGGATCAGGGGCGCGGCAACGACAATGTGCGGGTCAAGCGGTATCTGGCGAAATACACGATCAATCCGGCCATCGCGCACGGAATGTCCGCCCATATCGGTTCGGTCGAGGCGGGAAAATTGGCCGATCTGGTGGTGTGGTCGCCGGCATTTTTCGGAGTGAAGCCGGATTTGGTCCTGAAAGGCGGTGCCATCGCCGCCGCCGCCATGGGCGATCCGAACGCATCGATTCCAACGCCGCAGCCGGTTCACTTCCGCCCGATGTTCGGTGCCTTCGGCGGGGCGGCGACGGCGACGTCGGTGACGTTCGTGTCGGCGGCGGCGGTGACCGAAGGCGTCGGCGCACGCTGGGGATTGGCGAAGCCGTTGGTGGCCGTCGATAATGTCAGGGGTGGGATATCGAAAGCGGATATGGTGCTCAACGCGGCTACGCCGCATATCGAGGTCGATCCGGAGACCTACGAGGTGCGGGCGGATGGCGCGTTGCTGGTGTGCGAGCCCGCCGACGAGCTGCCGATGGCGCAGCGCTATTTCTTGTTCTAATGACGTCGAAACGTGTGATGCAGCGTGCAACCAACAGGCTACCCCGTGACGATGCGCGGCTCGACCATCCGGCCGATGCCATCACGCTGGCGTGGGAGGATCGGCATCGCCGCCGGATTGCGATGACCACCGACGGGGGTGAGCGGATCCTTTTGGACTTGGCCCAGGCGACCAGGATCGGCGATGGCGACGGCCTGTTGCTCGACGATGGTCGCGTCATTGTGGTTCGCGCGGCGAAGGAGCCGGTGATGCGCGTGACCGCGCGCGATGGTGCTCAGTTGGCGCGCATCGCATGGCACATCGGCAACCGTCATGCGCCCGCGCAAATTCTGCCGGATGCCGTTCATATTCAGCCTGATCACGTGTTGGCGGATATGGTGCGTCGATTGGGTGGTGCGGTCTGCGACATCACCGCCGCCTTCGAGCCGGAGGGTGGCGCCTACGGCCCGCCCGACGCCGCAGACGCGTCTCAGGCAGGACATGTTCACCACGGCGCCCCGCGCCACCATCACGGGCACTGATCATGGGCGAATGGCGCGGCGGACCGCCGAATGGTGGGTGCGATTTTCCCGCAGAGCTGGCGATCTGGCTGTCGCCAAGCTTTCCCAGCGGTGCGTTTGGCTACAGCCAGGGCCTTGAGCAGGCCGTCGCAGATCGCTTGGTGCGCGACCGGGACAGCTTGCTGGACTGGTTGCGCGTGCTGACGCATCATGGCGCGTTGCGCAACGATGTGATCATCGTGTCGTTGGTGCGTCAGGCGGCCGACGCCGCGGCGATCGGCGAGCTGGCGCAGCTGTGCTTGGCCTTGCAGCCGACCAAGGAAAGGGCGGAGGAGGCCGTGCAGGTCGGCCAGGCGTTCTTGACGTCCTTGCGCGCGGGTTGGTTGCGCCCCGATTTCGACCCGGATCCATGGCTCGATGGTGCCCCGGTGACTTATCCTGTTGCCGTCGGCCTGGCCGCGCGCCTTTATCGGTTCGAGATTCTGGCCACGCTGGTGGCGTTTGCGGTGGCCTATCATACAAATTTGGTCAGCGCTGCGATCCGCTTAGGCGCAATTGGACAATTCGACGGCCAACGGGTTTTGGCTGCCCTGATGCCTGAAATCCGGTGCGCATGTAAAGCCGCCGAGCGGGCTTCCCAGCATGGTCTCGGCCAAGCCGCCTTCGGCGCCGACCTGGCGTCGATGCAACACGAGACCCTTGAGACGAGATTGTTTCGATCATGATGTCACCACACGGACCGTTGCGGGTCGGGATCGGCGGCCCAGTGGGCAGCGGCAAGACCACGTTGACCGCCTTATTGTGTCGGGCGCTGGCCCAGCACGTCGATATGTGCGTGATCACCAACGATATCTACACCCGCGAGGACGCCGAGGCGCTGATGCGTCAGCAGGTCTTGCCGGGCGACAGAGTGATGGGGGTTGAGACGGGTGGATGTCCGCATACGGCGATCCGAGAGGACTGTTCGCTCAATCTGTCGGCGATTGCGCACATGCGACAGCGGTTGCCTGAATTGGCATTGGTTCTGATTGAATCGGGCGGAGATAACTTGGCGGCGACGTTCTCCCCGGATCTTGCCGATCTGACCATCTATGTCATCGACGTGGCGCAGGGCGAGGACATTCCCCGCAAGGGCGGACCGGGCATAACCAAGTCCGACTTTCTGGTCATCAACAAAATCGACCTGGCGCCCCACGTTGGGGCCGATCTCGACGTGATGCGGGCCGACGCCATGCGCATGCGCCCCGATAAGCCATTTGCCTTCACCAATCTCAGGCACGGCGAGGGCCTGACCTCCATCCTGGCATTCCTCAGTGAACGGGGCGGTTTAACGATTCCCGCCGAAGCCTGAGCCCCGCATCGCCGATCGACGACTTTGGTCTCGCGATCGCCTGCTATCGTCCAGCGAGGGGTAACTGCCCCCAGTGCTCGGGGCGACATGGCCGCGGCGGTCTGCGATGGCCTCGAGCGCAACCTGCCTTTAATCGGAATCGGAACGATCCCGATTAAAGGCAGAAAGTTGCTCTACACTTTAAGGGCGATCATCTTTGCGCCTTAAATCGGAACCGGCTTTGCGGTTCCGATTTAAGGCGCGATGATCTAGCGCGCGATCTCGTTCGCGCCAACCCATGTCATCAACGGCATCGCATGACATTTCTCGCTCGACAACGGTATAGTGATATCGTAAGATATCTTACAAATGATGAGGCGTCGATGGTAGACCAGAATACGCTGCTGGCCCTTTACGAGCGGCCGGGCTTTATGCTGAACCGCGGCAGTCAGGCCGCCGGTGGTTATTTCGAACGCGCTTGCGCGGAACTCGGTCTGACCACCCGCCAGTATGACGTATTGTTCGTCCTTCATGCCGAAGATGGCGTCGATCAGGATCGCCTGGCGCGCATCCTCGGTCTCGACAAGTCGAACACTGGCCTGGTTGTCGGCAATCTGGAGCGGAAAGGCTTGCTCAGGCGGGTGATCAAACCTGGCGACCGGCGCAAGCGCTCGCTGTCGATCTCTGCGGAGGGCTTGGCCGTCTATCAAGCCGCGCGACCGCACGCCGAGGAGGCCAAGGAGCGGCTGTTGGCGCCCTTGTCGAAAGAGGAGCGGCGGCAGCTGCTCCGCCTGCTGAAAAAGCTGGTATTGGGCACCACAGCGTCCGAACGGGCGCCGCTGGAGCTGGTTGAAGCATAAGGCTGGGTGCATAGACAGGAGAACGACCATGGCCAAACCGATGATGAAGCTCGGGATGTTTTATTGGCCCGGCGCCGGCCAACATATGGCGGCCTGGCGCCACCGGGAGGCTCATGCGGACTTCGATGTCGATGTTCAACGGATCATAGATCTGGCCAAGCTCGCAGAGCGCGGGCTGTTCGACATGTTTTTCATGGCCGATTCCATGACCTTCTGGCGAGGCTCGCTGGAAGCGATGAGTCACGATGCGGCCGGTGCCTGGATGGAACCGTTCACGGTAATGGCGACCGTCGCCCAACACACCAAGCATTTGGGCGTGGTCTGTACGTCGAGCTCCACCTTCGACCAACCGTATTTGATCGCCCGTCGGTTTGCCGGATTGGATCTTGCCAGCGGCGGTCGTGCCGGCTGGAACCTGGTCACCTCCGGCAACAAATTAGAAGCCAAGAGCTTCGGACTGGATGAACACGTGGAGAAATCCAAACGTTATCGGATGGCGCGAGAATTCACCCATGTGGTACGCGGGCTTTGGAATTCGTGGGGCGAAAACGCGTTCGTGCGCGATCAGGAAACCGGCCTATTTTTCGATCCGGACCAGTTGTTCGTGTTGGAGCACGAGGGCGAGTTTTACAAGGTAAAAGGCCCGCTGATCGTGCCCCCCTCGCCGCAAGGAGAGCCCGTCATCGTGCAAGCCGGCGCGTCGGAGGATGGCCGCGAATTGGCCGCTGCAACGGCTGAGGTGGTATTCGGCGCCCAACAAAACCTGATACCGGCGCAGGACTTTTACGCCGATCTCAAAGGCCGCATGGCCACGTACGGCCGCGATCCCGACAGCTTGAAGATCATGCCCGGCCTCACCTATTGCGTGGCCGAAACGCGCGAACAGGCCCAGGCCGAATTCGACGAGCTGCAGGACTTGATCGATCCGGTGATGGGGCTGGCGTTGTTGTCGCAGCGTATGGACTTTGATTTTTCAGGCTACGACGCGGATGATCCGGTGCCCGAGCTGCCGGTTACGCCGCATGGCGGCAGTCGGACGCAGCTGGTCAATGAGCTGATTGCCAATAGCCCAGGTATCACCTTGCGCGAGCTTTATAAGCACTTCGCAGGGGCGAGGGGGCATGGTCTGATCATCGGTACGCCGACGGACGTGGCCGATCATATGGAGCAGTGGGTGACAGAGAAGGCCTGCGACGGCTTCAACATGATGCCTCCGCTTTATCCGCGCGATCTGCAACGGTTCGTGGATCTCGTTATCCCGGAGCTGCAGCGTCGCGGGCTCTACCGGACCGAATACGAAGCAACGACGCTGCGCGGCAACCTGGGGCTTGTGCGTCCGCCCTGGTCCCCGGCGGGGGTGGCGAAGGTCAGTGCCGCGGCCCAGTGAGCGGCGCCGGCACCAAATCGGTTTGGTGGCGCGGAGCTTCGATGTGCGGTGCGATGGCGGGCGTCGGCCCAAGGCCTGGTTGATCGTCTGCGCCACGTTGGCGGAGGCGGCATGGTGTCGAGCTGATCCGCACGCCCCAGCCACCGCGCGCGGCCGCGTGGTGCGAGTTTGTGCACCGGAAGCGCACGAGAGCATGTCGGTGTTAGCTGGTCGTTGCGATGCGATCAGCCTGACCGGCAGGGGTGCGGTTCCGAACAGCTCGCGGTGCGCCCCCCATGCAGGTGAGGGGGCGATGCCAGGCGCGGCAAGTCCGGTCGCAGAACGATGCCAATTCGCTCTTGGCTTGCTGGTGTGCGGTGGGTTGGCTAGAGCAACTTTCTGCCTTTAATCGGAATCGGAAACGATCCCGATTGAAGGCAGAAAGTTGCTCTACACTTTAACAGCGATCATCTTTGCGCCTTAAATCGGAACCGGCTTTGCGGTTCCGATTTGAGGCGCGATGATCTAGTGTCCCACCCGCACAAAGCCGGCTGGCGAACTTTAGGAGACACAAACTTTAGGAGACACACATGAGCCTTGACGGCCAAAAGGTCCTCGTCATCGGTGGCAGTTCCGGCATCGGCCTGGAGACGGCACGACTGGCCCAGGCGGCAGGTGCGCGCGTCATCATCGCGAGCCGATCTCAACAAAAGCTCGGCGCCGCGCGTGCCGACATCGGTGGTGCCGTCGAGACGATGCAAATCGATGTGCTGCTTGATGATAGCGTCGCGGCCGCGTTCGAGACCATCGGCACCGTTGACCATGTGGTGTTCACGCCGCCGGGAGGCACCGTCGGGAGAATTCGTGAGATCGACACCAACGCGGTGCTCAAGGGCCTGGATGCCAAGGTGGTGGCGGCGGTGCGGACCGCAAAGTACGCGAAGATCGCCCCGACCGGCTCGCTGACGTTTATCACCGGCCAATTCGCCCGCCGTCCGATGGCGGGCATCCTGATGGGCGCGGTCGTCAACGCGGCGATCGACGTTTTGGGCAAGGGCCTGGCCGTCGAACTGGCGCCGGTGCGCGTCAACATGATCTCGCCGGGGGTGATCGATACCCCCCTGCACGCGCGGCTGCCCGATGAAATGCGGGCCAACATGTTCAAGAACGCCGCAGCGCGGTTGCCCGTCGGCAGGGTCGGCCAGCCCGAGGAAATCGGCATGATGGCCGTACAAATTATGGAGAATGGTTTTCTGACAGGAGCGGTGATCGAGGTCGATGGTGGCGCGAACGTGTTGGCCTAGAGCAACCTGCCTTTAATCGGAATCGGAACGATCCCGATGAAAGGCAGAAAGTTGCTCACCACTTTAAGAGCGATCATCTTTGCGCCTTAAATCGGAACCGGCGCAATTGGAATCGGCGTTGCGGTTCCGAGTTAAGGCGCGATGATCTAGCAGCCAATCCGCGTCGTTGGTTGCTCCATTAAGGCAAGCGCATCCGATTGCACCCGGTTTGGCAGCGGAGCACGAACGCCCCAGCTGCTTGGTATTGGTGGTCGCAGCCGTGCCGTGCCTGCCGGCCACATCATCGTGCTAAGCCGTGCCATCGATCCCACGGGTTAATTGAGGAAGTGGTGAAAGGTCATATCGGATCATGCGAAGGGTCATTGCGCCTCGGGTTACGCCCTGCGTTGTCAAGTTATCGGTTCTCGTCTTCGTCGCCTTGAGTTTCTCGATCTATAGCGTGCGGGCGCAAACCGCGACCGCGCCGCAGCAAGTGTTGTCGCAGGCGCAGCTCGAGCAGCTCGTGGCACCTATTGCGCTCCATCCCGATCCACTGCTGTCTCAGATTTTGATGGCGTCAACCTATCCCCTGGAGGTGGTTGAAGCGGCGCGCTGGTCGAAATCCAACCCCAATGTCACGGGCCAGGCGCTTGAACAGGCGATGCTCAAGCAGCGTTGGGACGCAAGCGTTAAGTCGCTGACGGCGTTTCCGCAGGTGTTGGAGATGATGAATGACGAACTCAGTTGGACGCAGCAACTGGGCGACGCCGTCCTCGCTCAGCAGGCGGACGTCTTGGCTGCGGTTCAAACGCTGCGCGAGCGAGCGGTGGAGCAGGACACGCTGGTCTCCGACAAGCACCAAAAGGTGGAAAAGCAAACGGTTTCGACCAGCACCGGCGGCCAGGAAACCGTGATCGTCATTGAGCCCGCCGATCCGGAAATGGTCTACGTGCCCGCCTATGATCCCACCGTCGTCTACGGGACATGGCCCTATCCGGCCAATCCACCTTATGCTTGGTACCCTGCGGGATACGTCGCGCGCGGCGCGATGTGGTTTGCGACCGGGGTTGCCGTCGGCGGTGCGCTGTGGGGGCGATGCGATTGGGGTCGCCGGGCGGTGTCGATCGACGTCAATCGCTACAACAGCTTCAATCGAACGAAAATCACCAACGCGCGGTGGCAACATAATCCGCGGCATCGCCGCGCCGTTCCCTATCGGAACAGACAGGTATCCACCCGCTACGGCAGGGCGGTCCGCGATACCCGCGCACGTGAACACTTCCGCGGTCGCGCCGAGACCGGCCGGCGGGATTTACCAGCGATCCGGCCTGGGGATCGGCGCCCCGGTATCGGCGGTCGACCGGGCGGCAACGGTCGCCCAAGTGTCGGCACGCGACCGGCGGGCAACAAGCGACCCGGTGCCGGCGCACGGCCAAGCGTGGCGCGACCTCCTGCGAAGCGTTCCGCCGCAAAGCCGCCAGCCGTCAAAAAGCCAGCGGCGGTCAAAAAGCGTCCGGCCCCGAAACAGCGGTCGCGCCCGGCGCCACGTTCATCCTCGGCCAAGCGTCCAGCGGCCTACAGGGGCCTGGGTAGTGGTCGGCAGGTGAAGCGACACAGTGCGCGAGGTCAGCGTAGCCGAACTGCACGCCATTCCCGTGGAGGTGGGCGGCGGCGGTGATGGTGTGTTGGCGGGCTTGGCTGGCCCTGAGCTGAGGAGTGACGTGATGATCAGGCGGACATCGAATCGGGGTGCGTTCAGAGGGCTTGCTCTGGCGGCGCTGGCCGTGATGGCTCAGCCGGGTCTCACGCAGGCTTTGGCGCAACAGGCGGCCGGGCAGGCGTTTCGGTCACCGGAGGCGGCCGGCGCAGCCTTGATCGAGGCTGCAAGAGATAACGATGTTGACGCGCTCCTCGCCGTGCTCGGCGCCGATGCCAGGGATCTGGTCTTGTCTGGCGACCCTGTCCAAGACCGTCTCGCCCGCGAGCGTTTCGTGGCCGCCTATCAACGACGGTATGAGCTGCAGCGGGGGGCCGACGACAAGGTGGTGCTTGCGGTGGGCGCCGACGGGTTTCCCTTTCCGTTTCCCATCGTTCGCCGGGCTGCAGGGTGGGCGTTTGACGTGGCGGCGGCGCGGGAAGAGGTTTTGAACCGACGCATCGGAGAAAACGAACTCAACACCATCCAGGTCTTGCGCGCTATCGCCGATGCGCAGCGCGAATATGCCGCCCAGGACTGGGATGGAGATGGGCTTTTGGTGTACGCCAAAAGGTTCAAGAGCACTGACGGCCAACGGGATGGGCTTTATTGGCTGACCAAGGCCGGTCAGCCCGTCAGTCCGCTTGGCCCACTGGTGGCACGGGCGGCACGCGACGGCTACAAGGTCAAGGATGCCAACGCCGATGCAACGGGGGCTTACCACGGTTATCGGTTTAAGCTCCTCACCCGGCAAGGCGCGCGCGCACCAGGCGGCGCCTACGACTATCTTGCTGATGGCAAACTGCTTGGCGGCTTCGCCGTGTTGGCCTATCCGGCCAAATACGGCGTATCAGGTGTGATGGCGTTCAAGATCAATCACGATGGAACGGTCTACGAAGCGGATCTGGGACCAGAAACCCAAGCAAGGGCCGCCGCCATCGAGGCTTTCGATCCCGGTGAGGGTTGGAAACAGGCGACGGCGGAATAGGCGGCTGGAAACGGAGCTGTCCAATACCCGTCGTCCAGCCAAACCGCAAAAGCCATCCACGCTCACGGCCTCGTATCGAACCCCTCAGGCGCCGATGCCGCGCGCGAACTCATCGAAGAGCGCCTGCGCCTCGGGAGCCATGATCTGTTCGGCCGCCATCTGCCGCTGCTCGATCGGCAGCCCGACCTCGCGACGCAGATCGATACTGCTGATGCGGCGGCGCCACCGCGGGTCGCGTGCGGCCAGCCGCTCGGTGAAGGCTGCCGACTGGGGCAACGCGCTGGCGTAGTACAGCTTGCTGATGCCTGTCACGTACATGGTGGCCACGCACATCGCGCACGGTTCGGCGGTGGTATAGAGATCGCATCCGGACAGATCCGTCGTTTGCAGGCGCTGGCAAGCGTCTCGAATGGCTTCGATCTCTCCGTGCGAGGTCGGATCGCATTTCATGATGGCCTGGTTGACGCCCTCGCCGATGATTGTGTCGCCCTTGACCACGATCGCCCCGTACGGCAGCGCACCCGCCGTCTGGAGGCTGTCGCGCGCGACCTCCAAGGCTCGCTGCATGAAAGCTTGTTGCATGTTCGGGTCTCCTGGTCGGTTGCGTGTTGTGTCCTTTAGCGCCTTACAGTTGGCTGAAACCATCCTGCACCCCGCAGGCCACCTAACGGCACGATGGTGCGGATGGCCGGGTGGGGAGCGGGCCGGCACGGCAAACTGCCTGGGGCGGACCTGATCCAGTCGTTAGGGCATGCCCGGACCAACGGCCGTGCGCCGGTTGGCTGGACGCGATGATGCCGCGTTGGTCGCAGGGCAGCAACCCAAACCCGATGCCTCGCGCCGCCAGCTCGTCGATGGCAAGGGGCAAGTCTTGGGGGGCAAGTCTTGGGGGGCAGGTCTTGGGGGGGCAAGTCTTGGGCGGGCAGGTCTAGGGTACAGGTCTAGGGTACAGGTCTAGGGGGCTGGTGGAGCCGAGGGGAATCGAACCCCTGACCTCTTGAATGCCATTCAAGCGCTCTCCCAACTGAGCTACGGCCCCAGGTATTTGGGATGGGTGGCTGCCCCTCTTCGGCGCCAGGCAGCCTTGTTATGACGGTCCGCGTCCACGCGCAAGTGCAATCTTGCACAGAAAGGTGGTCTTCGCCGATCGGCCGTCTGGACCACGCTTAGCTCAACAGACGACCGAAAAGCTGACAGACCACCTGCGCGATGCCGTCCTCGGCCAACGGGCCGGTGACCACGTCCGGATCCGCCAGCACGTCGACGTGGCAGCTTGAGCAGTCCAACAGCACGTAGGCAAACGCGGTGCCCGTCACCTCGTTGATCAGCTGCCGATGTTCCAAGATATGGCCGGTGAGCACCGCATCGGTGACGGCGGGCGTGCCGGGCCGTTGGTCGCGATCCAACATGGCGATCGACATCAGCGCTGGTGGTTCTGGGCGCGGCGTGTCCGCGTCGGCCGCCGCTTGGCCCCGCAAGAAGGCGGCTTCATCCTTGTAGCCATCGAGCTTGCGGGCGAACCCTGTCAATCGCACATCGCTGTGAAAGGGAACAGCGCGATCGACGTGGGCAGCAAAGTCGACGGCCTCAAAGATGATGCGGTGTCGATCCTCAGTGGCCGGGTCCGGTTCACCTGCAAAGCCTTCGAAGGAGCCCTCGAACGCGTTGTCGTCGGCCCGCTGGAGCGGGCGCCGGATCTTGAGCGGGGTTTTGCTGGTACCCTCGAACCACGGCGTCAGTCCCACGATCTCTCCGGCCTGATCCTCCGTCGCCAGGAACGGCAGATGAAACCAAATTTCCGCCCCCGTCCGCGATCGCCAGATCGCGTACTCGCCGTGTGGGCAGCACAGCCGCTCGATGCTGTCATTGGCCAGCGCGGTCATGGTCTGCTCGAATTCGGCCGGGCGTTGGAACCGGAACCCAATCGAGGACAGGTTGCTGGCCATCGGTTAGCTCACCAGACGGCCCAACTCGCCGACAATGGCCCGGCCCATCTCCTCGCAGCCGACGCTGCGCATATTGGGCTGCATGATATCGCCGGTGCGATGGCCTTGCGCGAGCGCTGCGGCGATCGCCTGTTCCACCAGATCGGCTTCTTGGTTCAGCCCAAACGAATAGCGCAAGGCCATGCCAAAACTCGATAGGGTGGCGATCGGGTTGGCTTTGCCCTGGCCCGCGATGTCGGGTGCTGAGCCGTGCACCGGCTCGTAAAACGCCTTGCGCTGACCGTCGGATCCGGGTGCGCCCAGCGAGGCGGACGGCAGCATGCCGAGCGAGCCGGTCATCATCGCCGCCTCATCCGACAGCATGTCGCCGAACAGGTTATCGGTGACGATCACGTCGAATTGCTTGGGGTTGCGAATGAGCTGCATGGCGCAGTTGTCGGCGAGAATATGCTCCAACGTGACGCCTTGCCCATGCTTTGCATGGGTATCACTCATTACCTCGTGCCACAAGACGCCGGTCTTCATCACGTTGCGCTTCTCGGCGGAGTGCACCTTGTTGCTGCGGGTTCGTGCCAAGTCGAAGGCGACGCGCCCGATGCGCTCAATCTCATGGGTGGTGTAGACCTGCGTATCGACGGCGCGCTTCTCCCCGTTTTCCAGCGTGACGATTTCCTTGGGTTCTCCGAAATACACCCCGCCGGTCAGCTCACGCACGATCACAATGTCGAGCCCCTCGACCAACTCGCGCTTTAACGAGGAGGCTTCCGCCAACGCCGGATAACAGATCGCCGGGCGCAGATTGGCGAACAGATCCAACTCCTTACGGATCCGCAATAACGCCGCCTCGGGCCGCATGTCGTAGGCGACAGCGTCCCATTGCGGCCCGCCGACCGCGCCGAAAATGATGGCCGAGGCGGCGTGGGCCTTGGCCATCGTCGCGTCCGCGATCGGGGCGCCCAGCTGATCGATCGCAGCGCCGCCGACCAGCTCGGTTTCGGTTACGAAATTTACCTTGTTGCTTCGCTCGTTGAAAAAGCTGATCAGGCGCTCGACTTCGCCCATCACCTCCGGGCCGATACCGTCACCGGGGAGAAGCAGGAGATTGTGGGTGGTGGGCATGGGGCGTCCTCTTACGTTAGAACTCGGCTCATCGTGATTGCTAGCCGGTGTTGGAGGTCGGGGCAATACGACGCGCGAGTGGGACGATCGGCGCGGGCTGACGTCGGCGCAACGCCCTGTTGGTGTTGAGCAGCCCAACAAGTCTGCTCCGCGCATGCTCGCAAGCTGTGCGCACAAGACCAAGGCCGATGCAACCAAATCCAATGAGCCATCGGAGCGCGAAGTTGGAATTGCCTTTGATGGTGTGCGACAGTGACGGTTGGCGGGCGCGCCAACAGTGCGTTTCGTCGTTAGGCAGGAACATGTCAGGGAGAACTGTGAGTGGATCCTGAATTGCCACCAATCAAAATCAGCCGTTGCGAAACGGCGCGACGAGAGCCGGGCCGTAGCTATTTCAGCTGTCGGCTGGGCGGCACCGGCGAGCGGTCGCCGGTCGGCTGGCTGATCGCCGTCGAGCAGGACGGGGGCGTTAGTTTCGCCAGACGGTTTAAAGGGCACACGCAAGACGTGCGGTGCCAGGCGGACGGCAAGATATTGTTCTCACTGTCGGCCCAGGGGCTGCTTCACGAGCTTGATCGGGACGGACAGTTTCTGCGCGGCTGGCATGCGCGCGGCAAATGGCGCAACAAGGCGCCGCCGGCGGACAGCACCGAATTGCCGATCGACTTCATGCATCATACCGTGAACGTCTTGCCGAACGGCAATTTTCTGATCCTTGATGCTGAGGCGCGCGATTACCCGGCATGGCCGGGCAGCACCACCGATCGCCAGGCCAAACGCGAGCCGGCGCAAGTGGTTGGTGATGTTGTGTGCGAGCTGTCGCGCGACGGTGACTTGGTCAAGTCCTATCGCATGCTGGACATTCTGGATCCTGAGCGTATGACGCTGGGCAGCCGCTCTCACTACTGGCGCAAGCTGGGCTTCCCGCAAGGCTACGATTGGGGTCATGCCAATGCCGTCGGCTATGATGCGCACGACGACACACTTCTGGTATCGTTGCGGCACCAGGACTGCATCATAAAAATCGATCGCGCGACAGGGGAGCTCAGATGGATACTCGGCAATCCGTCTGAATGGCGCGGACCGTGGGCCGATCATCTGCTGAAGCCGGACGACGGCGTGGTTTGGCAGTTTCATCAGCATGATTGCTCAGCACCCCGTCCGGGACGAGTGCTTTGTTTCGATAACGGCAACTTTCGCGCCGGTGCGTTTCAAACGCCGATGCCGGCGGAGCAATGTTACAGCCGGGCCGTTGAGTTCGAGGTCGATGAGCACGCGCGCACGGTCCGCCAAGTTTGGGCCTATGGGGTGCCAGGCGCAGACCGCATCTTTGCGTGCTATCAAGGTGGCGCGCGCCGCTTGCCGGTAACCGGCAACACGTTCATCACCTTCGGCGGCATTTGCTTTGAAGACGGTGTGCCGAGCAACTCCAACGTCGGTACATTTGGTTGTGCACGCCTGTTGGAGGTGACCCAGGCAGGCGAGGTCGTGTTCGACGTGTCGATCGACGATCGGGGCGCTGACGAGCCGCTCTCGTTCTCTGCGTTCCGTGCCGATCACGCGCATGAGTGATCAGAATCCTGCGAGGGGATGGCGATGCGATATGAGCTTTATTATTGGCCCTCTATCCAGGGCCGCGGAGAATTTGTTCGACTGGCGCTAGAGGAGGCCGGCGCCGATTACATCGATGTGGCTCGCGGCGGGACCGGTGGCAAAGCCGGCCGGGCGGCGGTGTTGGACCTGGTCGATGCCACAACCATCGAGCGGCCGGCCTTCGCGCCACCGGTGTTGAAGGCCGGCCGTCAGATCATCTCTCAAACAGCCAATATCCTGATGTTTCTGGGTGACCGCCATAAATTGGCACCACGGACGGACAGCGGCCGGCTGTGGGCCAATCAACTGCAGTTGACGATCACAGATTTTGTCCTGGAGGTCCACGACACGCACCACCCGATTGCCAACAGTCTTTATTACGAGGATCAGAAGACGGAGGCGAAACGCCGAACGGATACCTTTCTCAGCCTGCGAGCAGCCAAATATCTTGGTTATTTCGAGAAGGTGCTGCAGCGCAATCCGGCGGGCGATGCAAATTTGATCGGCGCGCGATTGAGCTATCCGGACCTGTCGCTGTTTCAGATCGTCGCCGGCATGCGCTATGCGTTTCCCAAAGCCATGCGACGGCTGGAACGTAAGCTGCCGTTGGTGGTCGCCTTGCACGACCGCATCGCCGAGCGCCCGCGGATTGCGGCCTACCTGGCTTCACCACGCCGGATTGCGTTTAACGAGGACGGCATCTTCCGCCATTATCCCGAGCTGGAAGCCAAGAGATGATACGGTCTGGCATGGGGCTCAGCGCTGACGGCAGGCACGGCATCGCAGCGCCGACGCGTACCGATGCCCGGCCGCCTGGAGATCCGCAGCGACAAGCGGAAGGTTTGGCCTGACTTGCAAACATGCCAGAATGACATTAGCCGATGGGCGTAACGTCGGTTTGCCGGGTCCACGCAACCGCTCGCCATGCCGCTCGACGCAGCGACAGGGCAGATGGTCTGGACAAGACCTGAAAAATGAATGCTGGCCGCGCGGGCTGGCTTAGCACGCAAAGGGAGTGAAAGCGCATGACGAGACCAATTGTGGGCATGGCTGTCGGCCTGCTGGCCGCTACCGCCATCACGGGTGGATCGGCTTTTGCCGACAAGGAGCTGCGCGTTGGCGCGGCCAGCAACATCGGTGGCATGATTGTGTTCGTTGCGCAGGACAAGGGCTTTTTTGCCAAGCATGGGCTCGATGCCAAAGTCGTCGTGCGCAACACCGGTGCGGCACTCACTAAGTCGCTGCGCGCCGGGCAGATCGATTTCGCTCCAGCTGCATTCACCAATCTTCCGGTGGCGCTGGAAAAGGGGCTCAAGCTGAAGGGCGTGGTTGGCTACCTCGGCGCCTCCTACTCTAAACCCTCGCACGACGGCAACGTCGGTATCGCGGTGCGCGCCGAATCGGGCATCACATCGCCGGCGGACCTGAAAGGCAAGAAGGTCGGGGTGACGTTTGGCTCGACCGTGGATCTTTACCTGCGGCAATATCTGGTCGCCAACAACATGACGATCAAAGATATCACGCGGGTCAATGTGCGCCCGCCGAGCCTGGTCTCGATCCTCGACTCCGGCGGTGTCGACGCGATCGTGGCCTGGGAGCCTAATCTGACGCGCGCGCTCGACAAGGTTGAAGGCGCGTCGTTGCTGGTGCGCGGCGGCGGGCATGTGTGCTTTTGCGCCGTCATGCACGGCCAACCCGATACCGTCTACCAAGACCGCGCCCGCACCCAGGCCTTCGTCAACGCCATGGCGGAGGCGGCCAGGTATTTGCGTGATCCGAAAAATCGCGACGAGGTGGCGAAGATCGGTGCACGTTTCGTGCGCGGCATGACGCCAGATTTGGTCAAACGAACGATCCAACATGTCGTCTATGACGCGCGGATCGGAGGCGGGACCGCGGAGGCGTTCAACGTCTCCGTCAAACAACTGATCAGGCAAAAACGCATGAAGAAGCCCTACGATCCGGCCAACTACCTGGACACCAGCTTCATCGGCGAGACCATGAAGCAGCACCCGGATTGGTTCGCCGATCTGAAATAATGTGGTCGCACGAGCGCCGGTCGCGTCGGTGGGCCAAATTGGACCTCGCCGGCGCGATTGGTTTGTTTGCCTGACGCCCGGTCGGACCCGCCATGGTTGCCAAACTCGTGGTTCAGCACCTGACCCATTATTACCCCGATGAGTATACGGGGGAAACGGTGCACGCGCTTGAGGATATCAATCTGGAGATCCAAGAAGGCGAATTCGTTGCGGTGGTTGGACCCAGCGGCTGTGGTAAGTCAACCTTGCTCAACATTCTGGCGGGGCTGCTGCCTTACCGCCAAGGTGTGGTTCAGGTGGACGGTCATGACGTGAAGGGACCGGGTCCGGATCGCGGTGTCGTGTTCCAAGAGCACGCGATCCTGCCGTGGCGCACCGTGTCGCGCAATATCGGTCACGGCTTGGAAATTCGCGGCGTGCCACGTCAGCAGCGGGCCAAGCGGGTGCAGGATTTCGTCGACTTGGTCGGTCTCACCGGGTTCGAGAACAAGTATCCCCATGAATTGTCCGGCGGCATGAAGCAGCGCTGCGCGGTGGCTCGCACGCTGTGTGCGGATCCCGTCGTTATGCTGATGGATGAGCCGTTTGCCGCCGTGGACGCGCAAACGCGGATCACGCTGCAAGAGGAGCTGAACCGCATCGCCATCGCCACGCGCAAGACCATTCTCTTTATCACCCACTCGGTGGAGGAGGCAGCGTTCTTGGCGGATCGCTGCATCGTCTTTACCGCGCGGCCAGGGCGGGTACGAACGGTGGTGCGCATCGATATTCCACGACAGAGCCGGATTTGGAAAGACATGAACGCCAGCGCCCAATTTAGAAATGCGCGCGACGAAATCTTAAGGTTGGTGCGCGACGAGGTCACCCATGCCGTCGAGGAGTAGGGCGGGTCTTCGGCGCGGGTCCTGGCATCACTGGCCGCTCGCAGGTGCGATCAAGACATCGATCGCAATCGTGTTGATCTTGGTGGTTTGGTCCATCACGTCAGCCTTGATCGAGAACCCCCAGCGCTATCTGCCATCGCCTCTGGACGTCGCGTACTCGTCGGTCGACATGATCCGTAAGGGATTGTTGCCGAGCTTTTTTGGCGACACGCTGGTCCGGCTTATCGTCGGTAGCACCATCGGGCTAGCGCTCGGAATCCCGTTCGGATTGCTGCTCGGCATCAACCGAACCATCGCTGACATGTTCTACCCGATCATGAATTTCTTTCAGTCGGTTTCCGGAATTGCGATTTTTCCGATTGTGGTGGTGTGGTGGGGGAATAGCGAGAAAACGGTTTTTGCCATCATCCTTTACACGGCGTTCTTTCCGATCGCTTTTACGGTGCTGGCGGGCGTGCGCGAGATACCGCTCAAATATATCCAAGCGGTCCGTACATTGGGCGCCAGTCGCTATCAAGTGATCAGGGATGTGCTGCTGCCGGGCGCCATGCCGCATATCGCGACGGGCGCGCGCTTGAGCATCGGCTTTGCCTGGCGCGCGGTGATCGCCGGCGAGATGCTGGCCGGGCGCGAAGGACTGGGCTGGATGATCTTTACGGCGCAGGACGCCGACCAGACGGCGCAAGTGATCCTCGGCATGATACTGATCGGCGTCACCTGGATTGTGTTGGACCATTATCTGTTGCGACCGTTTGAAGTCGATACCATCGAGCGGTGGGGGATGGTGCAGCGATGACCGCCGTCGGCCGCCTCAGCCATGCGATGCAACGCCGGTTTGGTCGGCAAAACTTGCGGCAGCTCATTCTCGGCTTGATCCCGTTCGTGGTGCTGCTGGTGCTGTGGCAAATGAACACGACCTTCGGCTGGCTGCCCGAGGTGTTCATCCCGTCCATTAGCTCGGTGATCGAGGCCGCGGTCACGTTGCAGGACGGCTGTCCAGGCCTAGTCGGCGTTGTGGTGATGGACCAAAGTTGCATGCTGACCAATAACATCATCTCCAGCGTTGGTCGGGTGGCTTTGGCGGCGTTGGTCGGCGTACCAGCTGGGATCGCGCTCGGGTTGTTGGCGGGCATGAACCGCCCGGTCTCCGAGGTGCTGGAGCCGATCGGCATCTTTGCCAATTCGATCTCCGGGATCGCTTGGATCCCGCTTGCCATCGTTTGGTTCGGGGTCGGCTGGTTGACCACCCTTTTCATCATGCTGAACACGATCTTTTGGCTGATCTTTTTTAATGCGATGATGGGGGTAAGGAGTATCTCCAAGGTCTATGAAAACTCGGTTTTGACGCTCGGTGGGAGCCGTTGGCAGGTGATTACCCAGGTCTATTTGCCGGGTGCGATGCCGAGCATCATTTCCGGCATGCGCATGTCGATTGGCTTTGGCTGGCGGGCGTTGATCGCGGCTGAGATGATCGGTGGCGATAGCGGGCTCGGATTTATGATATTTACGTCCGCTGAGGAATTCAGCATCGAGCGGGTGTTTCTCGGCGTCATCATCATCTCGATTATTTTTCTGTCGATGGACCGGTATCTACTGGTGCCGCTGGAAAAGTGGACGATCCATCGTTGGGGGTTGGTCTGGAAACCGACGTAAGGCGGTAAGGCGGGTGTTGAATGGCCATTCAAGGACACCAGGCGCCGGCGCAGCAGCGGCGCTGGTACCAGCGGCGCGATGTCAGGTTTTTGATTGTCGTTGCCGTGCTGATCGGCGGCTATTGGAGCTGGGGCGTGATCACCGGCCCGTCACGCATGAGCGCGGCGCTGAAGGCTGCGCTGGGCAAAGACGCCAAGCGCCTCAACATCGTGGTGACGACCAAGTTTGCGCCTGAACAGTTCCACCTCGGCATCTATCAGCGGATGGGAACGATCCGCGGCACACAGGACAATGCGACCACGGTGTTTCGGGTGCGCCCGCACGACGTCCGCAGCTTATCGCGCCATTATTGGGTGGAGCGTATCGACTTGGCGGCGACGCCACGATGACACATGAGATCGGTTGCGGAGCATGAGCACGGGTTGGCACACTGACCGCGCCAGCGGATCTGGCACTGATACACCTATACGCCAGCGGAGGACGGCCACATGACACGACAAACGAAGGAGATCGGTCTCGCTATCATCGGGTGCGGCACGATCGGTCGGATCCGCGCAGAGCTGGCGCGCGATTACCCCGGCGTCGGTTGGATCGGATTGTGCGATCTGAAGTCGGACCTGGGTGAGCGATTGAAGACGGACTGCAATGCGGATTTCTTCTGCAACGACTATCGCGCGTTGCTTCGGCGGCCCGAGGTCACGGCCGCCATCATCGCCACCGATGAGAACTTCCACTTCGATCCGACCATGGCGGCGATCGAGCGCGGTCTTGACCTATTCATTGAAAAGCCATTGGCGACCGATGCGCGCCAATCATTGAAGATTCATCAGGCCATCGAGGCCGCGGGCATCGATGCGGTCGTCGGCTATACCCAACGGTTTCGCCGGCGATTTCTGGTGGTCAAGGAGCGATTGGTGACCGGGCAGATTGGCGAGGTGACCTCGGTCGTCACCCGGGCGTTCATGAACCGGATGGTGCCGATCGCAACGGTCTCGCGCACGCAGGACCGCGCCAACCTGACGCCGATGGTGGTCTCTGGCACCCACAGCCTCGATATGTGCATGTGGTTGATGGAAGGCAAAACGCCAGTGTCGGTGTTCGCGCAGTCGACCGACAAGGCTCTCGGTGCTTGGGGCACCAAGGATTCCACGTTCGGCATCTTCACGATGGATGACGGCACGATTTGGAGCATGAACATCAGTTGGGCCTTGCCCGTCGTTTGGCCCGGAGCCGTCTACGGAATCGAAATCGGCATCGTCGGCACATTGGGGGTGATCGACATCGAGGATACGCACCGGGACGTGGTGCTGGCCACCGAGACGGCACAAGGTGCGGGCTACGCACCGGACGGCTTTAAGCCCGCAGCGCCTCGCCACGTGGACTTCCTGACCAGTTACCCGCCTGGCGATATTCACGATGCTCAACTGTGGGGACCGATGCGGGAAGAAACCAACACGTGGTTTCAACGGATCTACATGCGTCAAAAAACGCCTCACGCGACGGCCGCGGACGGGCATCGAAACTTGATGTTGACGATGGCCATGGACTTGTCGGCCAAGCGCGGTGCCCCGGTCGCATTGCCGGCCGATGCTGAAGAGTTGATGGGCGAGCTGACTTGAGGCGCGATCGAGGCGATCGTCGCCCACATATGTGCAATTTTGATCGTAATCCACTCCGGTTTCGGCATCGTTACAGTCGCGTCCATCAGCCAAAAACCGAACTGGATTTGATCATGAGAACAATGAAGAGCTTTGCGCCTGCCGTTGCGATTTGAAACGGTGATCTGTTATCGGAACAGCTGTCGCCGATCGGCTTTAGACCATGGCTGCCTTTGCCGCAACGCCGTGCCGGCCTCGTCGCCTATCCGGTCGCCCAGAACATCATGTCATCTCATGGCCGGGCGGGGAGCGGGAGGGTGCCGGTATATTCTGATACGCGGCAACCGCATGTTGATCAGAGGAACAGGGTCAGTACGCCCGTATATCCGTAGACCCTGTCATTTGAAATTTCACCGTTGCCAAAAAAACCGGCGATGGGAAACGCGCCCAGAACGTTATGGATTGCGTCTAGCTCGTGGGAGCCATTTTCGAACAGGTTCGGTCCGCGGGCGACGCAGGAAAAATACAACCCAGCCTTGGGCGGCCGGTTGATGCGCTCGGCCAGTCTGGTGAGCATGCGGTGCAGATCCTCAGCCGCGCTGTGGGCATCGCGGCGCACGAACATGACTCGGTCTCCGGGCGCGATCCGGTCGGCGATGACGACCAACCCGTTAGACGGCTCGATGCCGATAAGATTTCTGACCAAATAGTCGTCGGTATCGGTACCGGTCACCGGCAAAGCGGCATGAATGTTCTTCAACCACCTTCGCGGGTCGGCTCCCTGCGCGATCCCCAGGTCTTCACACAGAATGTCCAATGCCGATTCGCCGTCGAGCGTGATCAAGATGTTGTCAGAGCCACGTTCGACCGTATGCACCGGTCCGATCGGCGTGCAGCCTTGTGACAGGCCGACGGCGGCAACGGTCGTTTCATCGAGCAACACGCCTGATACGCCGCCGCCCACCACGCCTCCGGCAACCTGGGGAAAGTCATGCTCTGCGGCGGTTACACCGCCCACCAGATAGGCGGCATGCGCGTGCGCGAGAGAGCTGATGATTTGCGAGGCCTGTCGATTTCGTGGATCAGCGTGCACGATCGCGATGCCACCAAAGAATTGGTCGTCGGTGGCGGTGCTGACATCGTTGGGGTGCCTTATGAGCGGTAAAAGGCGAAAGCTGTTCTGGTCAAGGTCGCAGGTCAAGACGACCAGAGCCGGCCGGTCGAAGAACGCCGCGCGTGTGGTGCACACACCGGATCCGACGGTGCCGACCCAGTGCTCTACGAGCGTCTGCGCCTTGAGGTTTGCCACGATATCGTTGAGTGCGGCCCCGAGATGGTGGGTCGCGTAGACGAACCCCAGTGTGTGTCTGTGAATGTGGCCGAGTTGTCGGGCACAGCTGTCGACGAGATCTTGCCGACTGGCGTTGTGTGCGTGGGCTACGGCGTAGGTGGTCATGCTCCCGTCCGTTCCAAGATGTCCGTTTGTCATAAGCGTTGGTGCAGGCGCGTGCAATCAGTAACGGCATATCATCGCGCTGCAGAAATGCGCGGGCGTTTGCCTTATCCGGGTCCGCCTGCTTCGGGCTCGCGCCTGCTTCGACCCTGGCCGACCGGCATGGTGAAGCAGCGCTCGCCTGCCAGAAAATTTGAGTTCATGCGGATGGCCGTCGTTTGAAGTGTGGCATGCGTCAAACTCCGTCTCAGTCCCTATCGATAGTGCTGAGATGAGTGGTGGGCACGCGCAAGGCCGGCAGGCGATGCAACCCGGTCAGCCGGCGGCTGACGACGCCTCGATGATGGGTGCCATTGTTGCGCCGAGCAAATTTTCACGCAATTGTGATCACCATTCAATTAGCGTTGTCCGCTAAAGTGGCGGTCGAAAGTAGACGGATCGCAATGCGCGATGGCAAGCGCCGGGCTTAATTCGTCGTTAACAGTGTTAGGCCCGTTAAGTTCGCAGATTGGGCCCGTTGTGCAGACGTTTTTTCTATGAGGCAAGTTTACGTCCTGGCGAGCGCTTGGGCTGTGCTGCTTTCGGCGCAAGGATCGCTGGCGTCGGCGTTGGCTGCTGGCGCTGCGGCGTTGTTTAAATCCAAGCCTCAGATTGGATTGCAATCGGGATTGCTTTTTAATGGCGCACAGATCCTGAAACCAGGTTTCGGTCGGCAGACGCGTCCGATAAAATCCCGTTTCCGGGCCAAAGATTCAGCGCAGATGCCCGGACCAAGCGACAAGCCGGCACGCCCGTCGCTGCCCGCAACCAACGGACAGCACGCATGTGATGAACGCAGTAAGACCCTTTCGGCACAAACGGCGCGGGCGACCGTCGAAGCCTGTCGGCAAGCGGTCAAGGCTCATCCAGATATTTGGGGCTACGCCGATAAGCTCGGCCGGGCATTGTATCAACAAGGGGACTATCACGAGGCCATCGGCTGGCTGCGCAAGGCAGCGGACCGCGGTGTGGCCGGTGCGATGAACATGCTCACCGATGCTTACGTGAACGGACACGGCGTGCCCGTCGATTATCAGATGGCCCTGCAATGGAGCCAAAAGGCCGTCTTATTAAAATATGCGCCCGCCTATTACAGTCTCGGTTTGCTGCACATGCTGGGGTATGGCGTGCCGCGCAACGATGCACGGGCGGTCAATTGGTTCAGCAAGGCGGCTCATGCGGGCCATGCCGGGGCGATGAACTTGATCGGTTTTGCGCTCTGGAATGGGCGCGGGATTGAGCGCGATCAACGCCAAGGCGTGGCGTGGTATCGCAAGTCCGCGACGAAGGGCTCTGCCGCGGCGATGAATAACCTGGGGCTTGCCTATCGGCTGGGGCGTGGCGTTGATCGAAACGATACGCAAGCGGTGTCCTGGTATCGCAAAGCCGCTAACAAGGGTGATCGCGCCGCCCTCTTCAATCTGGCAATTTCATACTATTCGGGACGGGGGGTGAAAAAGAACCTGCCAACGGCGCTGCGTTATCTCAAACGGGCGACGGCGCGTGAGCATCCGCGCGCCATGGCGTTTTTGGGGCTGCTGTATGCCAGGGGCTACGGCGTTAAGCGTAACACGGGCAAGGCCGTCGACCTCGCCTACCGAGCCTTGAAGGCCGGCGATGCATTCGCGCGCAAGGAGCTGACGTCCAATGCCGGCAGTTGGGGAGCGGCGTTTCGCAAGGCGTTCCAACGTCGGCTCAGGAGCGGTGGTCATTATAAAGGACCGATCGATGGCGGCTTTGGACGCGGCACCCTGGCGGCCATCACGTCGGTCGCGGGCCGGTCGCGGCCACCGATCAAGAAGCTATCCTCCCGTGACAGCTCCGCTTGCAGGAAATATGTCCCGCGGGCCGGTATGACGGTTTCGATCGACTGCCCCCACTGAGCCGGGATGGTGCCAGCTCATACTGAAACGCTATAGATCATCGTGCCCTAAAGCGGTGAGCAGCTGTCTGCTTTTCATCGGGATCGTTCCGATTCCGAATAAAGGCAGGTTGCTCTAGCCGCCGGCTGTTGCCGGCTCGGGGTTATGATCACGACCGGATTGAACCAATTGTTGGCAGACCTTCTGCAGGCCGTCGACGACGACTTTGGCGATCAAAGTCTGGCTCACCTGGTCACCGTGCCGGATGCCGTGTCGGAGGGCGAGGTCCTTCGGAATCTCGGCGCGACCACCTTGGCATTCAACGACAACACATTCCGACATGGTCATCCCCCGTCAACTCTCAGTGGTCGGTCCGTTGGTCGGGACCGCCACGCATGGCGCCCCGCTCCAGAGCTGGGAAGATGAACACAAAAGCTCAACAGCTCAAGACACACCCAGCCAAGAAAATATAGGCTGTGGATGTGTTTCGTCGCTCGGCTGCTTTGCAGGATCAAGTATTTTTCATGCAATGTTGTTGGGCTGCAACGGTTAAAGCAAGAAATTCAATCTTAAGCCACGGTTCTGACGAAATGTTGCGGTCATCCCACACCGCCCGCGTGGCGCGCTCGGGCGATCGACAACGACGGCTACAACAGGGCGCCGCCCACGCTGGCCCCGCCGCAGACAAACAGTGTTTGCCCCGTCACAAAGCTGCTTTTGGGGTCCGCGAAAAACATGAAAGCGTGCGTGATGTCCTCCACCGTGCCGAGCCGGCCCACCGGAATTTTTTCCGCCAGCTCGTGCTGTTGCGGACTGTCCTTGGGGATGATTCCCCAAAAATTGTCGGTCAGTATCGGGCCGGGCGCAACCACGTTGACGGTGATTTGATGTTGCGCCAACTCCAGCGCCCAGGTGCGAGCCATGCCGATCATCCCGGCCTTTGAGGCGCTATAGGCGGTGCGTGTGCGTGCGCCGAGCGCAGCGCGTGAGGCATTGAAGATCACCCGACCGAACCGTCGCTGCTTCATGTTAGGCAGGGCGGCCTGCAACAAGGTCAGCGCGGCGCCCAGATGCAGCTGGGCGAGACCGGCGATGTCCTCTGGCTTGGCATCCTCGACGAGATTGGGCCAAATCAACCCGGCATTATGGATCAGATGGGTGACGGCATACTCGCGGGCGATGGTTTCAGCCGCCGCTGCAACGGCGTCGCGGTCGAGCAGATCGGCTTCCAGCGATGACAGGCGCTGATGGGTAAAGTCCGGCGCATGGCGGGCGATCGAGACCACCCGATACCCTTCATCGAGCATGCGTTTGGCCAGATCCGCACCGATACCTTGATTGCCACCGGTGATGACCGCGGTGAATGTCTCGCTCATGGCCTACGCCTCCCCAGTTTCAACCAGCGCCAGCACCCGCAATGGGCTGCCGGTGCCTTGCTTGATTTTCAATGGTGCGGCGAGCAAAAGAGCACCGGTTGGTGGCAGCAAATCAAGATTTCGCAAGCATTGCAGCCCGTAGCGGCCAGCACCGTGCAAGTAATAGTGTGCCGGGTGGGGCGGCGAATAATGGCTGGCCTGGCCCGCGTCCGTTCCGATCGTCTCGGTGCCGAAGCCGCGAATGTTGCGTTCATTGATCAAAAACCGCATGACCTCTGCTGTCGGCCCCGGCGAGTGCGGTCCATCCTCGCGCATGTTGAGGTAAGCCGCGCCTGACCGCTTCGACCAATCGGTGCGCATCAATACCCAACTGTCCGGCGGGATCAGCCCGTGCTGTGCCTCCCACGCCAACACGATCTGCGACGTCAGCTCGAAGTCATCATCCTGCGCGACGCCTTGCGAGCAATCGATGACGCAGGCGGGGCCGACAAAATCCGCTACCGGAATCGTATCGACGCTGTTGTTGGGAAGATCGCGACCGGTGATCCAGTGGATGGGGGCGTCGAAATGCGTGCCGGTATGCTCGCAGCAGGTGAAATTGTTCCACTTCCAGGCCGGGCCACGATGATCATAGGCGGAGATTTCCTCCAGGCGAAAGCGGGCGCACTGGCCGAATTCGGGCGGCAGCACAATCACCGGGAAATCGGGGTCAAGGGTATGGGCCAGGTCGATCACCTGAACCGCGCCACGGGCAATGTCGAGCGCCAGTTGCGCGAGCGTATTGGGCTGTGTGAGGGCTGCGTCGCTCATGCTCCCGATTCTCCCGTCTCGATCATCTCGCGCTCCAAGATCTTCGGTCCCGCCCGCCAACGATCGATGACGTCCTTGGCGACATCGCCGACGAACACCTCCTCCAATCCCTCTTTGAGACCGGCGATCATCGCCTTGGCGATGGCCTCTGGTTGGACCTTGGGCGGTGGTAAGGGTTGGTGCCATTCGTCATCGCTGGGGCCGGTGAACACGTTCATGACCCTGACGCCGCCGGGCCAAAGCTCGGCCCGCAAGCACTGCGACAAAGACAGTGCGGCGGCGTTGGAGGCGCTGAAGCTGCCATAGGCGGGCAGATTGGACCAGGCGTGAACCGACAGAACGTTGACCCATGCTGTCGCACTGTTCTGGCCGTCAGCGCCGCGGTCACGCATGGCCGGGCCAAATGCCTGCGCCAGCCGCATCATGCCAAAAAAGTTCACTTCCATCTCGTCGCGGGCAAAAATCACGTCGCCCCGTGCGATGATTCCACCTGGACGCACAAACCGCGCATTGTTGACCAGAATATCGGTTTTGCCGCTGATCTCGCCGGCCAACTCGTGCACCGAGGCGGTATCGGTAACGTCCAAAGGCAACACCTCAACGTTCTTGACCTTGGCGATCTCTGCTTGCCACCGATAGGGCCGCCAGGTCTCCGCCTCGCCAACGAAAATGATCGAAGCGTCGGCCTTGGCGAAGGCTTTGGCGAGCGCCAATGCGTTTGGGTTGCGCGCGTCCGTGATCAGTACCCGGCGGAATTTGGGGTCGCAGGTCAACTCCCGCATCTGCGGATCATCCTCCATGTTTGGCGTCGCGTCGGCAGGAAGCGCGAACAACACGGCCTGACCGGATTTGTCCAACCGGTTGATCAGCTGAACCTCAGCGTCGGCTGCGACGTCGCCGTGGACGTGACAGATGACGGCGGGGCCGGCGTCAAGCTTGACGGTGCCGACCCGCCAGGGCGTGCGCTCGCGGAAATAGACGTTGGTGCTGGTGTGCACCGTGGTCGCCGCGATCAGCCGTCCCTTGGGCGACAGCTCGCGCCAAGTCAACGCATGCGACAGACAGGCGGCGCAGGCATCGCGCGGCGGATATTGGACCGTGTCGCATTGCGCGCAGACCTGCAGCATGAACCGCCCCTCGGCCGCGGCGGCCGCGAGACCAAGCGCGGCGCGGCTGCGAAAATGCGATGGCCGGGTGGGCACGCGAGTGCGCTTTTGTGGGTCTTTTTTCGGCGGCGGAACGATCGGATCGGTCATGGCGGGTTCCCGGCGATGATCGCTGCGCCTGAGCAAAGGCCGCGATCGTAGTTAATCATGCCGAAGCCCGACACCATCGCCACCTTCGCGCTGGCAACTTGGGTTGGTCCGGCCGCGCCGGTGACTTGCCGGATCGCTTCCACCAGGCCGATGAAGCCACCCGCAGCGCCCGCCTGCCCAGCCGATAATTGGCCACCAGAGGTGTTGTGCGGGAAATCGCCGGCGATGGTCAGATCGTGGGCGCGCACGAACTGGGGTCCAGCACCTTTTTCACAAAAGCCCAGGTCCTCAAACTGCATCATGACGATCACGGGATAGTCGTCGTAGGTCTGCATGACGTCGATGTGTGCGCTGGACGTGCCGGCCATCGCATAAAGCTCCGCGACATCTACCGCCCATCCGCCGCGGAATTGAATCGGGTCCTCAGGAAAAGCGTTGTGCCGCTCGATCGTCGACAGGATCCGCGCATAGTTCAGTCGCTGCGCCTTGGCGTCGGCCTCGCGCATGACCAGAAATGCTTCGGCGCCGGCCACCGGCATCACGCAATCAAACAGCGCAATGGGATCAGATATTGCGCGTGCGTTGAGGTATTGCTCCAGGGTCAGCGGTGATTTCATGATCGCGTGCGGATTTTTGAGCGCGTTGGCACGCTGGGCGACGCAGATCTTGCCGAAGTCCTCGCGGCGGGCGCCGTAGGTGCGCATGTAGTAGTCGGTCATCAAGGCGAAGCAGGCGTTAGGGCCGCCGGAGCCATAGGGGTAAGATGCATCCTGCGCAAAGCGGCTGAAGCTTGAGAGCATGCGGCGGAAGCTGTCGACGTGGTTGGTGTCGCCGGCCACGCAGGCGACGACGTCGGCGTCGCCGCACTGCACCGCCCGGGCGGCTCTGCGCAACGCGGCAATGCCGCTGGCGCCGCCCATCGGAATATGGTCAAGCCAGCGCGGCGACAGGCCGAGATGCTGGGTGAGCCCAACGACGGTGTCGGGAAACAGCGTAAAGCTCGCGACTGAAAAGCCGTCGAGTGCGTTGGGCTCGATCGAGGCTGATTGCAACGCTTGCCGCAGGGCCCGGGCGATCCACCAATGTGCCGCCTCCTTGGAAAAGCGCTGATAGGGGATGGTGACGGGCGCGGTCACAACCACCCCATCGTAGCCCATGCGCTGTGAAGAGCCGTTCACGCAGCCGCCTGCCGTTTTTTCATGGCGCAGGTGTTGACCGTGGCCGGGTCCTGCAACAGGTGGTTGGTCAGTTTTTTCAGCTCGCCGCGCTGGATCTTCTGGGTCGAGGTCAAGGGGAGCTGATCGACGAAGGCGATGTAGCCGGGAGCCTTGTAATAGGCCATGCGCTCCAGGCACCACGATACGATGGCGCGGGCCCGTTCCTGGCTGCGGTCACCGTCGATGACGAGGCAGGCGAAGACTTCGTCGCCCCTGATGGCGTCGGGAACGGCGGCGACGGCGGCGGCCTTGATGTCGGGGTGCTGGAGCAAAACCGATTCCACCTCGACGGCCGCGATATTCTCGCCACTGCGCCGAATGACGTTCTTCTTGCGGTCGACGAAGAAATAGTCGCCGTCCTCGTCGCGGCGCACGATATCCCCGGTGTGGAACCAGCCGCCGGACCAGGCCTCATCGGTCGCCTGCTGATCCTTGAAATAGGCGCTGAAGAAGCCGTAGCGCGGGTCGTCGCCGGCGCGTCGCACCAGCAACTCACCGGGTTCGCTGGGCGCCACGTCCTGTCCCTCGTCGGCTGCGATCCGCACCTCGACCTCCGGCTCGGGTCGGCCGATGCAGTTCTGGCCGCGCTTGCGCGGTTCACGGTTGGCAGTGATCACGGCACCGGCGCCGGTCTCCGTCATCGCCCAGCCCTCTACCAGCGGGAAACCGAACCGTTGCTCAAAGGGGATCTGCAGCTTGGCGTCGATCCCAGCGCCGAAGCCGAAGCGGACGGTGTGCTCGCGATCCTGGCTGGACGGCTCGGCTTTCATCAGGATCGATGGCATGACGCCGAGATAATGCAGGCATGTGGCGCGGCTGGCACGCACGCTGTCCCACCATGTCCGCGGGTGGAAGCGGTCGAGCACGGTCAGGCACCCGCCTACCGTCACCATACCCATCAATGAGCACGCCATCGCGTTCATGTGGAACAGCGGAAGTGGCGTGATCATGCGTTCGCCGGCCTCGCTCAAGGCACACACCCCGCCAGCATCGGCATACCACCGGCCGATGTGTAGAAAATAGCTGTTGGCCAGCACACAACCTTTCGGTCGGCCGGTGGTGCCGGACGTATAAAGCATGGCCGCCGGCGTGTGCAGGTCCAGATCTTCGGTGTCGCAATCGGCGCCGCCGCCCACTGATTGCGGTGGTGCCATCTCGGGGCGGATCACTGGAAACTGGACGCCAGCGTCCCGGCCGGCCTGCGCGAGGTCATCAACCCTGCTTGCAATGGCGATCGCCAAAATCGGCTCGGCGTGGCCGGCCAAGTAGGCTAGCTCCGATGCCTGCAGATCCGGGTTGACCGGCACCACCCACAGACCGAGGCTGTTCAGCGCGAACCAATGCAGGAAAAACACCGGACGGTTTTCGACCAGCACCATCACCCGATCGCCGGCGCGGTATCCAGCGGCGGCGTAGAGCTTGCGCAGACGCTCTACCTCGCTCAATACGCGGCCGTAAGTCAGCTCCCCGGGCTCAATCCCGTAAGCGTCGGCCGTTTCCGCCAACACATTGAATAGGGGGCGGTCAGGCCAGCGCTGTGCCGCAGCGGCGACGGCCTGGTAAACGGTTTTCGGTTCACGCATCGCGAGGTGCCTAAGTTGAACTGCCCAGTGCGCGTACCTTACAGGAACAATTGAATGTTGCCGAACGCCGCGTCACAGTTCAATAGATCAACGCGCTTCAACCGAATTTTGAGTTGGTTATCGATCAGTTCCAACTCGTGGCGGGCGTTGGCTGCAAGCAGGAACTGATCGTCCAGCCTCGTCTCCACATAATGAAAAGGCGTATGGGTTACAAATCGGCCGGCCGCGTGATCCATCTGTTCAATGTACGGTCGGCTCAGCACGTGATGGCAGCGGCTTTTCGGCTTCTGGGAGAAGGTGCGCTCCCCCTTCAGGCGCTCGACCCGCAGCCGGCGCAGGAACTCGTCCTCATAAAGCAATGACGTAACGTGCTTGGCATCGGTCTGCTTGTAGTCGAGCGGCATCCAATAATAGCTGTCCGGCGCCCAAAGAGCGAGCCAGGCGTCGAAGTCGCCGTCATCAATCAAGCGCGCTTCGCGGTAGACGAAGTCGATCAAATCATCTCGAGTTGGAAAACTCATGCTGCAGCTCCGTTCATCGACATGGTGATGTATTTTTTCCAAGCGTTGAACTGATTGCGCATCTGCCGCTCGGTGGTGCCGTTTTCCACTACACCCTCATCGGGGTCTTCACCGGCGGTGTAGAGCCGTTGGACATTCACCCATTCCAGCCCGTCCGACTGCAAACCTTCCTGCGCACGCTCGTACATCTCAAGGTCGTCGTGCCCGACGATAGAGGTCGGCGCGTTGATCAGCCGGTTGTACATCGCGGTTCGTTCCAACAGCATGTCTGGTGCGCCGACCAATCGGTAGATGTAGCTTTCTACCAACGTCTTATCGGCGGCGAGCGGCGTGAACACACGCAATGCCTGGATCGGCCCCTTGATCATGATGTTCGGGAAATAAACCGTATTGTGCCGATTTTCTCCGAGGATCTGCCGGGCCCGGTCCTCGCCGTAGGCTTCGACCATCCTTTCGAAATAGCCCGGGATCGCTGAGTAATCGGAGTGAATGGAATGATGGACGCCGGTATGGCCGTGCCCATTTGGCCACGTGCGAATGCCCATATTCTCGAAGAATTCATAAGATGACATGAAGGGCGCAATGACCTCCATCGCCATCGGCTTTTTGGTGTCTTCGGGCTTGGCCATCGCGTTCCATAAATCCACCGCAGTGCCGGCGGAGCTTTCGTGCGCGACCATGGGATGGCAGGTGTCGGTTTGGTTCTCGACCAGCATCTTCCAATTGCAGTTGTGCATATAGCGCAACGGCGGACCGGCGACCTCCAGCTTGCCGACCGGCGAGCGGTCGATCATATTGTCGAGGGACGACAGCGAATCACCGAAGAACTGCTCAAACCCGATACCATCGGCGCTGAGCCTGGCGAACACGAACCCACGATAGTTCTTGACGGCGCCAACGCGGGCTAATCCGTTTCCCGCTTCACTGTTTTCAAAGCCGGTATCCTGGTAGCCCTTTTTCAGCGGGATCGCCAGCAGCGACCCATCGGTCTTGAATGACCAGGCGTGATAGGGGCAGCGGAAAAACTTGCCGGTATTGCCACTGCGATCAATGACGATCTTGGTGCCCTTGTGCGCACAGCGGTTATAGATCACATAGACCTCGCGATCGCTGTGACGCACCATCAGCACGGGCTGACGGCCAATCTCGGCGGCAAAGTAGTCGCCTGGATTGGGCACCTGGCTGTCGTGGCCCACGAACACCCAGGTGTTGGTGAACAGATGTTTCATCTCAAGTTGAAAGATCTCATCATTGACGTAGACGTCGCGATGGACCTCGGTCGGGCGAATGAGGGCTTCGACCGCAGTCGGATCGTTGGTGTATTGGACCATGGTTCGTCCTCCAATTGCTCAAAGATCGAGCACAAGTCTGTCGGTTTTCGCGCGGGACACGCAAATTTGCATGACAGTATTGGCCGCGCGCTCACGGTCCGTCAAAACCACGTCGCGATGGTCCGGCACGCCGGCCAGAACGCCCGTTTGACAGATCCCGCAATCACCGCGCTGGCAGTCATAAATGAGATCAAGGCCCTCCGCCTCCAGCGCCTGAATGATGGTGCGATCGGCCGGCACCACCACGACCTGGCCGGTCGAACCGATCTCCACCTCGAAGGCGGTGTCACCGGCCTGGTCCTTGGGCGTTGAGAACAGCTCGAAATGGACGTGGTCGCGCGAATGGCCCATCTCGGCGGCCAACTCGCGTGCGGCTTCAATCATGCCGCGCGGGCCGCAGACATAGATGTGATCGCCGACGGTGAGGCTGGCGATCAGCGCCCTCAAATCAAGACGATGCTCCGGCTCGTCGTCACAGTAGACCGTGCAGGCGCCTTGGCACAGGGCCTCAATCTCGTCGACAAAAGCCAAGCGGGTGCGCGATCGACCGGAATAGTGCAGGGCAAAAGGCCGGCCGGCGGCCCTGAGTTCGGCCGCCATTGAAGTGATCGGCGTTACGCCGATGCCGCCGGCGATCAGCACCGAATGGGCTGGGCTCTGAGCCAAGGGAAAATCGTTGTTGGGCGCGGAGGTCGAAATCGTATCGCCGATCTTGAGCGCATGCATATAGGCTGAACCGCCCTGGCCATTCTGCTCCAGCAGTACGCCGAGCCGGTAGCTGGTGGGTGCGGCGGTCGCATCGGGGGTCGATGCCAGGTTCATCAGCGAATAGTGGCGGTGGCCACCGTCCGGCAGAAACACGCGGATATGGGCACCGGCCCGAAATCCAGGCAACGGCGTGGCGTCCGCGGTAACGAGCTGGACGGCTCTGATGGCCGGAGCCGGCGCCCCGATATCTGTGACTTTCAGGGTCAGCTCCGCCATTATCGGGTGTTAACTCCGTCGCGTGGCATATTGCGAATTGATCTGTAGCCGGTCGTTACCTCAGTTTAGCGTGCGATTGGGTCCGGCGGAAGCGAACTTTGGTTCGTCTTGCGAGCAGAGCCCACCGGATGCAACAGTCGGTTGCCGCAAAGCGGAAGGAAGATCATGATGAAAATAGCTGTACTGGGCGGCGGCAACGGCTGCTATGCGGCCGTCGCGGATTTTGTCGAAGCCGGCCACGAGGTCATTTGGTGGCGTCGGGACCGTAACAGCTTCGCGGAGGTGCTCGCCACCAAGACCTTGACGATTACCGATCACAAGGGCAGCCGGCGGGTCGCTGTCACGCCGACCGACGACATCAGTCGGGCGCTGGCCGACGCGGAACTGATCGTCGCGCCGATCCCGGCCTTCGCCCAGGCGGACTTAGCCGACGCGATGGCGCCGCATGTGACTGACGGTCAAGTGGTCTATCTGCCGCCGGGGTCGTTTGGGTCCTATGTCATGCTGCAGCGCATCAGGGACAGGGGCTGCCGGGCCGATGTGGTGTTCGCCGAGACCGGCACGCTGCCCTGGTTAACGCGCAAGCGCAGCACGACGGAGGTCCGTATTACCACGCGGGCGAGCCGGCTGCCGACCGGGGCGCTTCCCGCTCGCGCCAACGATCATGCCGTGGCCGTGATCTCCCGAGCGTTCCCGGGTGTGATCGAGCCGGTCGAGGATGCCCTGTCGGCGGCGCTGATGAACGCCGGGCCGATCATCCATCCGCCGCTGATCCTGATGAATGCCGGCCCGATTGAGCATTTCGAGCGGTGGGACATCCACAACGAAGGCACGCAGCCGTCGATTCGGCGCACCCATACCGCGCTCGACCATGAGCGGATCGCGCTGCGCGAAGCGCTCGGCTATCGTCCGCCGCATTTTCCGCTCTCGGATCACTATGACAGCGGCGACTGGATGTACGGCAACCTGGCCCATGACAAATTGGTCGACTCGGGGGATTGGCACGAGCAGCTCAACCTCACCACGCATCGGTATATGCGCGAAGATATCGCCGTCGGCCTTGCCTTTCTGGTGTCCGTTGCCGAGTGGGCGGGTGTCGAGGCGCCCGTGGCACGGGGGCTGTTGGCGATCGCCAGCGCCGTCACCGGTCAAGATTTGCGCAACTCGGGACGTACGCTTGAGGCGCTGGGCCTGGCGGATAAGAGCCGCGCCGAGCTGCAGCGGCTGTTGGGGGAGGGTGTTTGATGGCCGATGGCGCGACAATCGCTTGTATCGGGGCCGGCCGCATGGGGCGTGGCATCGCCCATTGCGTCGCCTATGCCGGCCATCACATCCGACTGCTCGACGCCAAACTGCGCACTGATGCGGACTTCTCCGAGCTGCAGCGCCAGGCCCTGCACGAGGTCGAGGACACGTTGGGCATGCTGGCCGCGCTCGGCGGCTTCGACGCAGCGCTGATCCCGGACCTGATGACGCGGGTCAGCGTGTTGCCGGCGGCGCGGGCGAACGCGGCTCTGGCGGGCGCATCGATCGTGTTTGAGGGGGTGCCCGAGGTCGAGGCTGCCAAAGGTCAGGCGTTCGCCCTGTTCGATCAGCATGCCGATCCCGATGCCATTTTGGCGTCGACCACCTCGACGATGCTGTCGACCACGCTGGCGGGGCTGACCGCGCGTCCGGAGCAGTTCTTGAACGCGCATTGGCTAAACCCAGCGTTCCTGGTTCCATTGGTGGAGCTGAGCCCAACCGAGACAACGGCGGCGCCGACGCTGGAGCGGTTGAGCGCGTTTTTGGAGTCGATCGGCAAGGTTCCCGTCACCTGCAAGGCTTCACCCGGCTTTATCGTCTCACGCATTCAGGCGCTGGCGATGAACGAGGCGGCGCGCTTGGTCGAAGAGGGCGTGGCATCGGCCGCGGATGTCGACAAGGCCGTGAAGTACGGCTTTGGCTTGCGGTTTGCCGTCCTGGGCCTGTTGGAATTCATCGATTGGGGCGGCGGCGACATTCTTTATTATGCCAGCAAGCAGCTGAGTGAAGCCTTCGGCGATGATCGGTTTGCCGCGCCAGCGATCGTCAAAGCCAACATGGAGGCGGGGCGCATCGGATTGCGATCGGGGTCGGGCTTTTTGGACTATGGCGCGCTCGATATCGACCGCTATCGGATGGACCGCATGGCCGCGTTTCTCAAAGCCGTACAGGACTTGGGTCTTGCGCGACCACCGGTGGTGTAGCGCTGGCGGCCCGAATTGCGTTGCCGCGTGATGGGTCTCAGCGTTCAGTGAGCGTTAGGAGTGTGTGATGATCAAGTTATGGTATCAGAGCTACGTCGATTACGAGCACGGGGCGCTATATTGGGATGAACTCAAGCAACACCTCGACGCCATTGTCGATCCCGGCACCGAAGTCGACATCAAGGGCATCACGCCGCATGACAACTATGCCCATCCGATCGTCGAATTCCGGTGTGCACGCGAGGTGATCTGCAACGCGGTGAAGGCGGAGCGCGCCGGCTACGACGCCTTCATCATCGGCCATTTTCAGGATGCGGGGCTCTACGAAGCCCGCTCCGTCGTCGATATCCCCGTGCTCGGCATGGGGGAAGCCTCGATGCTTTACGCCTGCCAACTGGGCCAGCAAATCGGCATCGTCACCATCAATCGGCGCTACATTCCTTGGTTTCATCACCAAATCGGGAAGTATGGCTTGGCAAAGCGCGTCACCGGCGTGGATGCCATGCAGTTCGAACCGGGTCAGATTCTGGCCGCCTTCGGGTCCGATGCCCGATTGCAGGACGTGCGCCGGTTGTTTGATGAGCAGGCCAAGCCGTTGGTGGAGCGCGGGATCGACGTCCTGATCCCCGGCGGCGGCATACCCATGTTGTTGTTCTCACAACTGCAGTCCCACCGGGTTCAGGGCGCGCCGGTGATCAATGGCATTCCGATCGTGGTTAAGCTGGCCGAGATGAGCGTTAAGCTCAGTCGGGTTAACGGACTTGGCGTGAGCCGAACATCCGATTTCGTCAAGCCACCGCCGGACATCATTGAAGAGTTCATGGCCCACCCCAAGGGCCTTTGAGGCCGGATGGTGGCGATGGGAGCTGCGTCGGCCGCTCGCCTAACGCGCGTCAGAGTAAGCTGCAGCCATCCCGCTCGCTGCCCGGTTCCTCCACTGGGCCACCCAATGCATGATGTTCTAGAGCAACCTGCCTTTAATCGGAATCGGAACGATCCCGATTAAAGGCAGAAAGTTGCTCTACACTTTAAGAGCGATCATCTAGGCGGCCGGGCGGGGAGCGGGTTAGCATGGCTGATCCGCCCAAGGCGGACAGGCTCTAGGCAACGGAGGTGGGCTGAAAAATGGTGGCGGTTTTTGCGGCGGGCGCGGTGCCACGATATGGCTACCGGTTGGAGCGCTCCGCGTTTGATAGCTGCCGCGGAATGGCCTAGAAAAGACTCAGCGCGTATGGTTGAACGCGTGATACATCAGCCTGGCAAAGGCTTAAACGAAGAGATGCGTCAATCACTGTGGGAGGACAGTATGCCAAGACCAATAGGAACGATGGTGGCTGGCCTGGCCGTCATGATGGTCGGGATCAGCGGACACACGCAGGCAGCCGAGATCACACTGCGAGCAGCCAGTTGCTTCCCGATCGGCAGCCCGCCCTCCAGGTCCTTCGAGGCCTTGGTCAAACAGATCAACGCCCGCGGCAAGGGCGTGGTACAAATCAAAATGGTTGGCGGGGCACCAGCGATTGGTAGTCCGTTTACGCTCACCCAAAAGGTGGCCGCAGGCGCTTACGACATAGTCGGTTGCACGGAGGCCTACTTTGGCAACGTGCTGCCCGAGGGGCCGGTGTTGCGGTTTGCAGAAAAATCGTATGCGGAGCTGCGCAAAAACGGTGGTCTGGACTATGTGCAGAAATTGTTTGGCGCCAAGGGTCTGCATTTTTTGGTGCGCCACGCCGACAACGGACCATTCCATCTATGGACCAGTCGGCCGATCAATAAGCCCAATTTGAAGGGGCTGCACCTCCGCGTCTCCCCGGTTTATACTGCCTTTTTCACGTCGTTGGGGGCAACCGTACAGCAGTCCAACATACAGCAGGTCTACACCTATATGGAGAACGGCACCGTGCAAGGCTATGGCTGGCCGATCGCGGGCTGGGTGCCGTCTTGGATCAAGGTGACCAAGTATCGGATCGATCCGGGATTTTATAACAGCACGCTGCATACGCTGGTCAATCTGCGCAAATGGAAGTCGCTCAGCAAGCAACAACAAGACCTGCTGATGAAGATCGGGCTTGAGTTCGAAGCGCGGGCCGAGCCCGATAGCCCGGAAATGACGGCGCTCGTCAAAAAGCAGCGCGCGTGGTTGGATTCCAAGGGCATGAAGACCATCACCTTCGAAGGCGCTGACCGCAAAAAGTGGGTCGAGGCGGCTAAGTCCTCTGGCTGGAAGGAAGTTCTTGACCGTTCGCCGAAACATGGGCCGAAGCTGAAGGAACTGTTCACGAAGTAAGTCCCCTGCGTCGATGACAGCCCCGGGGGCGGCCGGCTGGCAGCTGCCGCCCCGAACTGGACCCGCGATCCAACATGACCAGGCTTCTCGACACGCTGGAGACGGGCTTCAACCTGATGCTTCAGGTGCTGGCGGTGATCGTTGCCATTTCGATTGCCGCGTTCGCCATCCTGATTCCATTGAACCTGCTGTCCATCAGACTGCAGATGGGTGGAATCTGGTGGTTGTATGAGGCCATCGAGTACACGCTTTTCGTCGGCATCTTTCTGTGCGCGCCGTGGGTGCTGCAGCAGGGTGCGCATGTCCGGGTCGACGTGTTCGTCGCAGCTCTGCCACGCCAAGCTGCGATCCGGTTGGAGCAGATCATGGACGCGGCCGGGGCGGCCTTGTGCGTGGTGCTGTGCTACTACGGCGTGCGGGCGACGCTCTCCGAGTTCATGGCCGGAACACTGCCCGACAAAGATTTGCGCATCGATAACTGGATTATGCTGAGCGTCTTTTCCATCTCATTTCTGTTATTGGCCATCGAATTCTTGTTCCGTCTGCGTCGCGCTCGGGAGCGAGCGGAAACCCAACAGGCCAAAACGGGGCTTTAGGAGCGCTCGGCATGGAATGGTATTCGGCTCTGGCGCTGCTGCTCGGCACCGTATGCTTCATCATGTTTCTCGGCATGCCGGTGGCGTTTGCCTTTTTTGCCGCGAATGTTGTCGGGACCTACTTGTTCATCGGTGGTGATATCGGACTACTGTTCATGCCGATCGAGTTTCACAACGCGATTAAGTTCACGTTGACGCCGATCGCGCTGTTCCTTCTGATGGGCGAAATCCTGCTGCAGACCGGCGTTGCGTTCAGGGCGATTGGGGCGATCGACCGGATGATTTCGCGGGTGCCGGGTCGATTGTCGATCGTTTCAATCATTGGTGGGACGATCTTTTCGGCCCTGTCAGGATCGACCATTGCCAACACCGCGACGCTTGGCTCGGTGCTGTTGCCCGATATGATCCGACGCGGCTATCACCCATCGATCGCCATGGGCCCGATTATGGCGGTCGGTGGCATCGCCATGCTGATACCGCCTTCCGCGCTCGCCGTGCTGCTTGCCAGCCTGGCGGAGCAATCGGTGGCGCAGCTGTTGATTGCCGGCATCGTTCCTGGCGTGTTGATGGCGATCTTATTCTTCGCCTACGTGATGATCCGCTGCGTGATCAGCCCGGAGTTGGCGCCCAGCTACGCGCCAGACCATTCGGCGCTCGATCAGCCGGTGAGCGTTGCCTTCGCGCTGGGCGGGCGCCAGCTGGGCTCGGTGACCTATCGCGGTCGGTTTCGGGGGCAGCTCAACCGCGTTCTGCCGTTTATCGTCTACATCCTGCCGCTGATGATCATTTTCGTGGTTGTGGTGGGCAGCATCTTTTTCAAGATTGCCGCGCCGACGGAGGCAGCCGCCTTGGGGTGTCTGGCGGCTCTGGCCGCGTGCTATCTGTTTCGACTGCTCAATTCGACGATCATCATCAGTGGAATCGAGGGGGCTAAATTCGGTTGGCGGGAGATCGTCAAGGCGCTGATGGAAACAGCCAAAATCAACACGATGATCCTGTTTATCATAGCGGGGTCACTGGTGTTCAGTCAGTCGCTTTCCAATTCTGGCGCGACCGCGGGACTGTTGGCCGCGATCAATGCCTTGGACCTGACGCCGTTGATGGTCGTGCTGATGATGATGGGCGTCTTGTTGTTTTTGGGCGCGTTCATGGATCAGGTCAGCATGCTGCTGATAACGCTACCCTTCTTTTTGCTGGGTCCGCAGTCGATGCAGGCGGTGTTCAACATCGATGTGATCTGGTTGATGGTGCTGATGCTGATCACCATGGAGATCAGCTTGCTGACGCCGCCGTTCGGGCTCTTGCTCTACGTCATGAAGGGCGTCGCCCCGTTCGACGTGAGCATCGCGCGGGTGGTGCAATCGGCGCTGCCGTTCATCCTGATCGAGCTGTTCGTCCTGGTGTTGCTGATCGCGTTTCCGGCGATGGCCACCTGGCTGCCGAATTACTTGAAGTGACCGTCGAGCCCAGTCGCCTTAACTCGGCGGACTTGCTAGAGCAACCTGCCTTCCATCGGAAGCGGAACGATCCCGATGAAAAGCAGAAAGTTGCCCACCACTTTAAGGCACGAAATCTGGTGCATGTCCGCCTTGGACGGATCAGCCGTGCCGGCCAGCCCCCCCGGCCCGACACCCACACCAGCGTGCTGTTTCATGGCCGGGCGGAGGCGTAGGATGGTTCGAGTTCACTCCGACACGCTTTAAGGGCGTCAGAAGAACTGGCGCGGACGCGATCTGATCGTTTATGCTGTCGCGAGAGCTGAGCGGCGCCGGCCGCTTGCGGTGGCACGCATCTCCGACCCGTCCGCACGCAGGCGATGATTGCGACGTGGCGGGCGGAAGCGCCACGGCCGGGCGATCAAGTTGGGTCGAGCACGCTATAACCCGAAAGATGTGGCATGGCAGAACGATCATTCAAAAAAGAAGTCGAGCAATTGCGACTCGGTGAGGGTGAGACATTCACTGGCGAGGCCATTTTGGCTGTCACCAAGGCGCTGCTGGAGAGCGGAGTCAGCTACGTCGGTGGCTACCAGGGAGCGCCGATCTCGCACTTGATGGATGTGTTGGCCGATGCGCAACCGGTGCTCGATGAGCTGGGCGTGCACTTTGAGGCCAGCGCCAGCGAGGCCTCCGCCGCGGCGATGTTAGCGGCTTCGATGCACTATCCGATCCGCGGTGCGGCGACCTGGAAATCAACCGTCGGTACCAATGTCGCCTCCGACGCGCTCGCCAACCTTGCCTCGGGGGGCGTGACCGGTGGCGCGCTGATCATCATCGGTGAAGACTATGGCGAAGGCTCGTCGATCATGCAGGAGCGCAGCCACGCCTTCGCGATGAAGTCGCAGATATGGCTGGTCGATCCACGACCCAACACCAAGAGCATCGTGCAGGCCGTGAAGGACGGCTTTGAGCTGTCGGAGGCGAGCCATACGCCGGTGATGCTGCAACTGCGCATCCGAGCCTGCCACGTGCACGGCTCGTATGTCGCCGGCAACAACGTGCGTCCCGCATTCTCGCTGGAGGACGCGCGCAATGCACCGCGCCGGGACACCGGTCGCATCGTTTTGCCGCCGGCCTCGTACAATCACGAGCACGAAAAGGTCGAACAACGCTGGCCGGCGGCCGTTGAGTTCATCAAGCAACGCCAGCTGAACGAGGTGTTTGACGGCGACCTTGAAGAGGTCGGCCTGATCTTGCAGGGCGGCCTCTACAATGGGGTGATCGGCGCGCTGCGGCGGTTGGGGTTGGCGGACGTGTATGGCGCCACGCGGGTCCCGCTTTATGTGCTGAACGTGACCTATCCGCTGGTGCCGGATGAATTGGTCGCGTTTTGTCGCGGCAAACGCGCGGTGCTGATGGTCGAAGAGGGGCAGCCGGACTATCTGGAGCAAGCCGCTCATGCGATTCTCAGGCGCCACGCTGTCGATACCCCGCTGATGGGTAAGGAGCACCTGCCAAAAGCAGGCGAGTATCAGGCCGGCGTTTTGATCGATGGCCTGCGCTCATTCTTTGCTGAGGTCGCGCCGGAGGCGATCGATGAAGGCCGTTCGCGCTCGGCCCTGATCGGGCCGGATGAGGATGCCGATGACCAGCATGATGCGGTCGTCGCCCACCTCGACAAAGCGATTCCCCCGCGTCCGCCGGGCTTTTGCACGGGTTGTCCAGAGCGACCGATCTTCTCGGCGATGCGTCTTGTTCAAAACGAGGTCGGAGAGCGCCATGTCGCCGGTGATATCGGATGTCACCTGTTCTCCGTTATGCCGCCGTTCAACATCGGCGCCAGCACCATGGGGTATGGCTTGGGAGCGGCGTCGGCCGCGGGCCTCAACATTGGCAAGGGCAAGCGATCGATCGCGGTGATGGGTGATGGGGGGTTCTGGCACAACGGGCTCGCCAGCGGCATCGCCAACGCGGTGTTCAACAAAAGCGACGACGTCATCGTGCTGGTCGACAACCATTACGCGGCCGCGACCGGCGGCCAAGACGTGCTCTCCTCGCGGGCGCACAACGCGTTAAGGTCGACCAACCATCCGTTGGAAACGGCGGTGCGTGGCGTTGGGGTTAACTGGGTGCGCCGGATTGACCGGACCTACGACGTGACACGGATGAAGGGGGCCTTGAAGGAGGCTTTGACGACGACGACACCCGGGCCCAAGGTCGTGATCGCTTCCAGTGAATGCATGCTGAACCGTCAGCGGCGCGAAAAGCCGCAACTGCGTCAGGCGCTGAACGAGGGCAAGCGCGTGCTGACGCAGAAATTTGGTGTCGATGAAGATGTCTGCACCGGGGATCATGCCTGCATGCGGCTGTCTGGCTGTCCCTCGTTAACCATCAAGCCGAGCGATGACCCGCTCAAGGACGATCCGGTTGCCACCGTGGATTCATCATGCGTGGCATGTGGTCATTGCGGCGAAGTGGCGGATGCAGCGGTCTTGTGTCCATCGTTTTATCGCGCCGACGCCATCAACAATCCGAATTGGTGGGATCGTACGATGCATCGGTTGCGACGGCCAGTGATCGCTTGGCTGCAAGCGCGGCGCCAACGTCGACACATGATGGAAGGGCCGATTGGCGTGGAAAGGAGCAGCTGATGAGTGTCACACTCTCTCAGGATCAGCCGATCGGTATCGCGATTTTGGCACTCGGTGGCCAGGGCGGAGGGGTGATCGCTTCTTGGCTGGTGGGCTTGGCCGAGCAGCACGGCTGGGTGGCGCAGTCGACCAGTGTGCCGGGCGTGGCGCAGCGGACCGGCGCGACCGTCTACTATGTCGAAATGATGCGCGCGGCGGATCGCGAACCGGTTTTGTCGCTGATGCCGGTTCCAGGCCTGGTGGATATTGTTGTTGCCGCGGAATGGATGGAGGCGGGGCGCGCCATCCAACGGGGATTTGTGACGCCCAATCGCACGTGTCTGATCGCCTCCACGCACCGGATGTACTCGATCGCGGAGAAGTCCGTGCCCGGCGAGGGAGCGATGGATCCCGAGGTCGTGTATACTGCCGGCAAAGCGTCAGCGAAACGCTTTTTGCATGCGGACATGGCGCGGCTGGCCGAACAGCATGGCAGCGTCATCTCCGCTTCGCTGTTCGGTGCGATCGCAGGCAGCGGCGCGCTCCCGTTCGACAAGGACGCATTCGCGGCGGCGATCCGATCGTATGGCGTCGGCGTCAAGGCGAGTCTGGCCGCGTTCGGCGCGGGCTTCGATGCGGTGACGGCGGCCAGCCAAACGGTAAAGCCGAGCGAACAGGCCGGCCTGCGCGCGCCGGCGTTGACCGGTGGCACACCGGCGCAACAGGCGGAGCTTCAAGCATTCAAGGCACAGATCGTGCAAGCGTTTCCTGCCGGCGCGCAGGATATGCTGACGACCGGTCTCAATCGGGTGATCGATTTTCAAGATACCACCTACGGCGCCACCTACCTCGAACATATGAAGCGCATGGCCGATTTGGATCGCGCACACGGCGGCGCGGACAGGAGTTTTCAGGCCACGCGGGAGGCAGCCAAGTATCTGGCGGGTGCGATGGCCTATGCCGACGTGATCCGGGTTGCCGATCTGAAGACCCGCGCCAGCCGATTTGCTCGCGTGCGTCGCGACGTTAAGGCCGCGGATCAGCAGATCGTGGCGATGACCGAATTCATGCATCCCAGGGTGCAGGAGTTGTGCAGTTTGTTGCCCGAACGGATGGGGCGAACGGCGCTGCAGAGCCGAACGTGGTCCGGTCTCATCCGCTTTTTGCTCGAAGGCGGCAAGCGGGTGCGCACTGACTCATTGCGCGGATTCTTGACGCTTTACACCTTGGCCGGGTTGCGCCGATTTAGATTGGGCTCGTTGCGACACAAAACGGAGATGGAGCACATCGCCCAGTGGTTGCGGCTGGTGCACGAAACGCTGGCTCATGACTACGACCTCGCCGTCGAGGTGATCCGTGCGCGGCGCCTGATCAAGGGTTATAGCGATACCCATGTGCGTGGCTTGAGCAAATACGACATGGTGTTGGATGGTATCGCCAAAGTGCAAGGACGGACAGATGGGTCGCAATGGGCGAAACGGTTGATAGAGTTGGCGCTGAGGGATGCGGAGGGCAAGGAGCTCGCAGGGGCTTTAAAGACCATCGATAGTTTTGCCCAGGCATCACGCGACAAAGCCCCATTGAGCACAGACGGCCAGCAAAAGGCGCACCAGGTACCGGTCCAGCCGAGGGCGGCGGACGGGCAGCGAATTTGAGGCGGATGACACCATGCTGATGCGGCGATCGCGTTAGCGCAACCTGCCTTTAATCGGAATCGGAACGATCCCGATTTAAGGCGCGATGATCTAGGGCGTGATTGGCTTAGAGCGGCGAGGGTTGGCTTTGATCGAGCCGGCTTTGAGAGATTGCAACATTAGATGGCGAGAATGGCTATGAAGCAATTGAGGGGAGGACTGATGAAGCCGATGCTGAGTACGGCCCTGGCGGCCACCACGATGATCGTAGCGCTGTCGTCCGGAGCGGTCCACGCGGCGGATAAGATAGCGATCGGGGCACTTCGCTTCACGTCGCATTCCCCGACATTCATTGCCTATGAAAAGGGGTACTTCAAGGCCGAGGGCCTCAACGCCGACCTGAAGTTCTTTCAAGCCGCCCAGCCGATTGCCGTAGCTATTGCTTCCGGCGACATCGACTTCGGCGTGACGGCGCTAACGGGAGGCTTCTACAGCCTGGCCAACAAGGGGGCGCTCAAGGTCATTGGTGGGCTTTACACGGAGAGCCGCGAGCACAACGGCATGGCGATCTTGGCGTCGAACAAGGCGTATGCTGCCGGGCTCAAGACGCCGGCCGATCTGAAGGGACGATCCTGGGCGATGACGCAGCAGGGGTCTTCGTTTCACTACATCGCCGGCATGATCTCCCGCAAACACGGTTTCAGCCTTGCCGATATCAAGGTTAAGCCACTCCAGAAAGTCGGCGCTATGATCGGTGCGGTGAAATCGGGCCGGGTCGATGCCATGGCGATGGTCCCGCACGTCGCGATCCCGCTTGATAAGGGTGGGGCGGCGAAGATCATCGGCTGGATCCGCGATTTAGGGCCCTATCAAGTCACGACGATTTTTACCTCACACAAGAACGTGACGTCCGAGCGCGACAAGGTTGAACGCTTTATGCGGGCCTATAAAAAGGGCATTGCCGATTATCGCAGCGTGATGCTGGACCAGAGCAAGGACCCGGCAGCGACCGAGGCGATGGTCGATCTCATTCACAAATACGTCTACACCTCGCGGCCGCGCGACAAGGCTGCCCGCTCGATTAAGGCCGGCGCCGTCTTCATGACCGAGGCGGCCCAGCTGGACAAAGCGGATCTAGCGCGACAACTCGCATGGTTTCAGGCGCAAGGGTTCGCGCCCAAGGAGCTGGCAGTCGATCGCTACGTCGACACGAGCTTCGTCGGCAGATAGAGCCCGGGTCCGGCGTCTGCAGCGCGCTGCGATGTGAGCGTGTGAGCCAATGCGGTTGGCTCGTGAGGGCCAATACGCATCAGTGTGGTCGGTGTCGTATGGATTTGCACCTGCACAACATTTCGCACAGCTACGGTGCGATAGAGGTTGTCCGCGACATCGATTTGCAGGTCACTGCCGGGCAAATCGTCTGTCTCATCGGGCCGTCCGGCTGCGGAAAATCGACGTTGCTGCGGTTTGTCGGTGGGCTGGAGCGACCCAGCGAAGGGGTCGTCCTGCAGCTGGGTGAACCGCCCTGCGACAGCCTCAATCCGCTGACCTATATCTTCCAAGATTTCGCCTTGTTGCCGTGGCGCACGGTGGCAGGCAATGTGTCGCTGGTGCTGGAGGACCACGACATTTCGCGATCCGACGCAAAATCGATCATCGAGGACGTGCTCGCGCGCACCAAGCTCTCCGAATTTCGTCATGCGCTGCCAAAGCAGTTGTCCGGCGGCATGCGTCAGCGCGTAGCGATTGCGCGGGCGCTCGCCGTTCGCCCGGCGTGCTTATTGATGGACGAGCCGTTGTCGGCGTTAGACAGCCAAACCCGTGAACTGTTGCTCGACGACCTGTTGGAGCTGTGGCTGCGCGAACGCTTCACGGCCTGCTATGTGACGCACAACCTGGCGGAGGCGGTGAGATTGGGTCACCGGGTGGTGGTGCTTTCACGCCGGCCTGGCCGCATTCGGGAAATCATCGACATTGACATTCCGTTGGAGGATCGCGGCCGCCATCGCGACGCGCTTGAGGCCCAGCAGCAACGGCTGTGGAGTCTGATGCGGGAGGAGGCACTGGCCGCGGATCAGGAGCTGGCCGATGTCTGATGCCGGGGCGGGCCGGCCGGTGCAGTTTCGCGGTGGTGGCTTCCAACCCAAGCCGGTGGGGGTGATTGGCCCTTTGGTGTTCGCCGCGGTGATTGGTGTCTGGGAGCTTGGCTCGCGGCTGGGCTGGATCGGCCCCATTATCTTACCCTCGCCCAGTGAGGCGTTTGCCGCATTTGCAGAACTTGTGCGCAGTGGGCAGCTTTGGTTGCATCTGAGCGCCTCCTTGAACCGTCTGATCCAAGGCTGGGTGTACGGCACGATCCTCGGCATTCTGGTCGGGTTTGCGGCCGGCCTGTTCTCACTGGCCCGCGCAGGCATCGTGCCGCTGGTGGCGGCGATCTTCCCGATTCCAAAGATAGCGCTGCTGCCGTTGTTCATCATCTGGTTCGGCATTGGCGAGGAATCGAAGATCGCCACCATCCTGTTTGGTACTTTCTTTCCGACGGTGATTTCAGTTTATGGCGGGGTGGATAACGTCGACCGCGGCCTTATTCGCATGGGGCAATCGTTTGGTCTGTCGTGGTCCTCGATCGTCCGCAAGATCGTGTTGCCAGGAGCGATGCCAGCAATCCTGTCCGGCTTCAGGATCTCCACGTCGATCGCCATCATCTTGCTGGTGGCAGCGGAGATGATCGGTGCGGAACATGGGGTCGGCGCCTACGTTCTGCTCGCGGGCAATTTGATGGCGATGGACCAGCTGGTGGCCGGCGTGGCCTTGCTGTCGATGATGGGTCTGGTCGTGAGTTGGATTCTGGGTCGTGTCGAACGCGCTCTATTGAGGTGGCGATGAGGCGCGATCACTATGATGTCGTCGTCGTTGGCGGTGGTAGCGCCGGCGTGGGTGCGGCCGTCGGCGCGGCGCGGGCCGGCGCCAAAACGCTGTTGGTGGAAGCTGCCGGATGCCTGGGCGGGGCGGCGACGCTGCGTAACGTCACGACATTTTGTGGTCTTTACACGCTCAGCGATCCACCGCGGCAAGTGGTGTTCGCGGTCGCCGAAGACATCTTACGCAGGCTCAAGCAGCGCGGCGCCGTGACACCACCGCAGCGGTTTCGCGGCGTGTTCGTGGTGTTCGACCCGGAGCAGTTGAAGCTCGTGTTGGATGAGGTTTGTGAGCAGGCCGGCGTCGAGCTGCGATTTCATAGTCAGCTGATCGGCGCCGACCGGCGCGGCGAAGCGGTATCCGCAATTATAACGATCGACACAGGCGGACGCAGGGAGATCACAGCGGCTGCTTTCGTCGATGCCACAGGTGACGCCAACCTGGCCGCACTGTGCGGCGCCTCGACCCGGTACGGCAACGCCGGACAGGTGAACCTCGGTTCATTGGGCACCCGTTTTGGCGGCATATCGGCGGAAACCGTCGTCACCGCCCAACAATTGGCCGATGCGGTAAGAGCAGCGGCGGCTGGCGGCGTTGGACCACTAACCAAGGATCGCAGCGTGGTCGTGCGCCTGCCGATCAGCGGTGATCTGGTGATCTATGTGGCAAGCGCTGACTTTGATCCGCGTGATGCGCGCGCACGCACGATGGCGGAAGTGTCGGGACGGCGGCAGGCCGCGGCCTATCTACAGGCGGTTCGATCGATCGCCGGCTGCGCGAACGCCTACCTGGTGAGCACCGGTCCGCAGTTCGGAATCCGCGAAAGCCGGCACCTGGATTGCGTCCGTCAATTCACGTGGCAGGATATCGAGGCGCGGCGAAGCTTCGCCGACTGTGTCGCGCTGGGTGCGTGGGGTGCGGAATGGCATGATCGCGCAAGCTTTGAGAGCACGTTCTGTTTGCCGCCGGAACGCGAAAGCTACGACATTCCGCTCAGCTGTCTTATCAGTCGCGATACGCCAAATTTACTGGCCGCAGGGCGTACGGCGGATGGTGACCGCAAGGCGGGAGCGGCGATCCGCGTGATGGGGACCAGTCTGGCAACCGGGCAAGCTGCCGGTGTCGCCGCAGCGCATGTTGCTGACGGTGGCCGCCTCGATCCGGCTGGTGTGGCGGTCGTGCGCAATGCGCTGCGCGCCCAAGGTGCAGTGCTGACCACGGCGGAAGCCGCGCACCGGCGGCAATAGCGGGTGGCCGATCGGTGTGGCGTCGCGTGCACGCTGATCAAGTAGAGCACCGGCCAGACCGCATCGACGTGCTATCCAGGGCTGTCGTCACCCAGCGACCAGTGCGACGTCGTCATCTTCACTTCGGCGGCCCTGATCTGAACGCGCGCGAGCGATCCTGACACCAAAAGGCTGCTACACGGATGGCCGGGTCTAAAGACTGCCACCGTGATACGAGCAGCGATCCGGTTGCATTCTGACATCACCAACGATGGATGGCGCGCGATGAGACCACATGTTCAGTGCAGACCGTTCGCGAGTGGTATTTTTTACAACAGCACCTTTCAAAAACGAGCAGCAATGGGATTATCACATGACAAATAATCGTATCATCTGGTAGCCGTTCACGTGACTCAACCGAGGCTTCGCTGTAGTCCGGGTCGTCATTTTCAACGTCCGCTGGCCCAGGGTGCATCGTCAAGGAGAATCGATGATGGTTCGCTTTGCACGCACAGCTATCGCATTCGCCGTGCTGCTGGCTTGGCATGCCGATGCAAGTGCCGGGGGAGCTGATAGGATCGGCGGATCGCAGCAACAGCCCCGCACCTTCGAAGCCCGCGGCCTGAAGTGTCGGTTGGTGGCCTCGGGAACGTGGATCTGTCAACGACAACCGTCACAGACTGACTATTCAAAGCGGTCGTTAGCCGGCGCGGTAGGCGAGGGATATCGCGCCGAGTACAATTTCGGCGGTTATCTCGATAGCATCCGTGCTGGGGATGCGGAACGCAACGTTCCCGACCACCTGTCGTGGTTTGGCGGCAAGCCAGATGGCGAAGGTGTGCGGATCGGCATTCTTGATCGGGGCATTGATCAGTCGCATCCGGAGTTTGCCGGCCGAATCACTCACGGTCCGAGCAGCGTTTTTTCAACTGCGGATGATTTGGACACGCCGGACAAAGTTTTGGACCATGGTACAGCCGCGGCAGGTGTCGCGGCTGCAAATCGAGACGGATCCCCCTATGGGGTGCGGGGTGTCGCCCCTGGCAGCCAGATCGTTGACCTGTCGCTAGCTGGGCTCGCAGCCGTGCTTGAGCAAACGATGCCCCGCACCATGATGGAGGACTTGGCTGAAGGTGAAAGTCTCCCGGACGATCCCACTCCCACGGCAGAGCAGATTGCTCGAACGGTGGACCGGGTCGCGGGCATCTGGGAGCGTAGCCTGAAAAGCAATCCTATTGATGTCATGAATGTATCCCTAACAGTTGACGGGGATGACGCTTTTGCCGAACGCGTAACGCGCTCCATGATGGAGCGGTTTGCGAAGACCGGTGTTGTGGTCGTGGCCGCCGGCAACGAGGGCAAAGACGAGCCGACTTCTCTCGCGCAGTTTGCGACACGGGGCGTGATGCGCGGGCGAGCGATCGTCGTCGGCGGGTACGATGTGGGTACATTCGATCCCCGGAACCCTTCGCGTCAATCGCCGTCACGGCAACTATCAAGGTCGGGGCGTACAACCAGCCATTGGTGCGGCGAGGCGGCCAAGCATTTCTGTATTTTCGCGCCCGCGACTGGTTTTACCGTCACGACGGCCACGGGCAATGGCTATTCCGGTGGCAAGAGCGGTACGTCTTTGGCTGCACCCATCGTCGCCGGGGCCTACGCGGTCTTGAAAGCGTGGTTTCCCAATCGCACGACTTGGCACCGCCCTGGTATCTATTTTGGGGCTGACTGGCATCTTGCGCGGCTTTTGACCGCTGGAGCCAGGGACGTCGGCGACGTGGGGCCGGACAGCAAGTATGGTGTCGGGGTCCTTGATCTGGCCAACGCGCTCAAGCCGCAGGGTCAGCTAACGCTGGCCGCCACCGCGGGTCGGCATTACACTCAATCATCGTCGAGACCGATCGGATCGCTTCAGCGGTCGCGCGCCGTGGCCGACGTACGGCGCGCCGAATTGCTGCGCGGTCGGGTGCTCGGGTATGACCGAGATTATGCGCCGTTTGCGCTGGCACTCGGCAGGAATGTGCGCCCGCTACCGCAGACCAGGTTCCTGAGCCGGTTTCTCGACAACACTTTGCAAGAGCTGCCTGGACCGGCGGCAACGGTTGACAATCCCGAGATCGCAAGCGGCGTTGAACTGGCTTTCGGCATCGCCCAAACCAGCAGCCAGGGGCTCGGCGTCGGCCATGACATCGCCAGCATGCTCGGCGCCGCGCGGATGCCGCTCGCGCTGACGGAAACCGCGGCCCCGCTCGAAGCCCTGATGCAGCGGCGCAGCAGTGTTGGCGTTGCCTTCGCCCTATCCGAGACCGTCAAGCTCGGATTTTCAGCCGCCAGCGACAAGATCCGTCCCAACGATGACGGACTGTTGGGCGCCCTTGCTCAGTTTGCCGAATCGGCGCCGCATACGGAGAAAAAACTCGGCCAATTTGGCTTAAGCTATCGCGGCGCGTTGGGGGCCGCCATGCTGCAAGCCGGCGTGCTCAGCGAGACGGGCGGGATCTTGGACAGCGTCGGCACGGACGCCATGGCCATTGCCGCCAAAGGCAACTCTCCATTTATCCAGTTGGGCCTCAACGTACCCATCACCCAACGCTTCGCTGTGCTGGCAAGTTATACCCATGGCTGGGTCGACGCGAAGGAGGCTGCGCTCAGCATGTGGTCCAACCATTCGGACCTCGCCTTCAACGCCTTTACGGTTGGCGCCACCTATTCGCGCCTGTTCACGTCCAGCGACACGCTGTCCTTTACCATCGGCCAGCCGCTGCGCTTGGTATCCGGTACGGCGACACTTCAGCTTCCCATTGGCGAGACCGAAGATGGCCGCGTTGTCATGGGCAATGAGCGTGTAGACCTGGCGCCGGACGATCGCGAGCTGATGATCCAACTTGGTTACCAATCCGATGTTCTGGGCAGTGCTAAACTCAGCCTGGGCGGTTACCTGCGCCTGAACCCCGACCACGACTCGCGCAGCCGGAACGACACCGGCGTCGGCGTCAAGTTCATGGTGCCATTGTAATCCGTCGTGCTGATGATCTGTGGCGCGGGTGCGATACCAAGGGGAGTTGTGCTGTTGGTCGGCGTGGCCAGGGTGGAAGGCCAGTCACCGACCAAAGTGGTGCAGGCCCGGCCTTTGAAGGATGCATGTGGATTATCGGATTGTTCCACATAGCGCCAAATTGACGGTGCAAGTCCCAAGTCGGTCCCTCAACCCGATCTGCGTTAGCCGGATTTGGCGGTGTGGCTGTGCTCATAGTGGAGCCGCAGCAGGTCAATCCCATAATCGTTGCCGTTCGGCGTGCGCACGATGGTGTGGACGTGAAACTTGGCGGGCTCCTCGTTGGTCAGAAATACGCCGGTGTGGTGATCAAACTCGATAAACACCACCGGGCTCTGGACCCGATAATAAAACGGGCTCTCCTCATCGAACCCGCCGATCCAACAAAAATGCGTTGAATCCAGGTGTCGTTCGAACTCATTTAACCGGGCCGTGCGCGGGCCACTCGGCAGCGTCGTGAGGTAGGCCTGAACAAGATCGATCAGATTGCGTCGCTGCAGTGCGCTGAGGCTGGTGCCAGGCAACCCTTCCAATGGTACGATGCGGTTGTCTTGATGGGCGCCGCCCAAATGTAGGTGATCGGCGAAATGCCAACGTCCCGGCGGTAGATCTCCGCCGATCATGGAGTGGGCGACGATCGCCTGACGTTGCTGATCCGGCGAGAACGACCGCATCAGGGCCAGTCCGGCCCGTTCCTCGTCCTCGAACAGGCTGGTGCCGGCAAACGGCCCCTGATCGGCGTAGGCGGGCTCAGCGCCCAGAAAACATGGTGTAAACGTCATTTGTTCGCCAATGACGAGGCAGTTGAGGCTGAGGTGGTGACCGAACAGCTGCCAGCCCCAGGGCTCCGCGACGGACGGCTCTCCGAACAGGCAAAACGTGTAGCTCCATTCGCCGAGCACGGCCGGACAGCCGACCAGGTCGCCGAGAAAGCGATTGAGGCGCATGACCGAGCGGGAGGTCTGATAGCCCTTTGCACTGAGGCTGGCGCGCAGCACCTCCATCACCGCCTCTTGAATGACGGTGTCAACCTCATCGAGACGGAGCCCATGGTGCTCGACATAATTCTCGGTATTCTGCCAGCGGCGCCAGAACTCGGACTGGACGGGAAAGCTCATGCGCGCCAATCGGTCCGGGCTTAAATGTCCACGCAAGGCTGTGACGGCTGCGACCATCGCTGCGGTCGGAGCGCCTTCCGAACGCAGGGCAAACAAGCCTGGCTGCACCCGACCGTCGGTGGTGATGCCTTTGAACGGCGCCTGCGCCAATTGCTCCCAGGTCCCGAACAATGTTTGCGCGCGCGGCCTTTGCAACCGTACCTCGGTGTGGGTACGTGGGGTCGGCCCCGCGATCGGCGATTGTCCGGGGGCGGGAACGAAGGGTCGAAAATCTGCGCGGCTCATGGCGTGCTCCGCTCGTAGGCCTCGATCTGGGTGCGGTTCACCGCAGTGCATCGAACGTTGATTGATGTTAGAGCAACCTGCCTTAAATCGGAATCGGAACGATCCCGATTTAAAGCAGAAAGTTGCTCGACACGTTAAGGCACGATGATCTAGCGCGTTCGATCCGTGCGTGCAGTCCGGCCGCGACACCGCACTCGACGCCGGCACAGCGTAGGTTTGACCGACGCCGGCGAGGTCTGCGACGGCCGCGCGCCGTTAGATCTCCATTTCAAGGATATATAGGCCTCCGGCCCATCGATCGACGGCGTAGACGATCGCGTTCTCGTCGACGTAGACGTCATTGATCTGCGCTGAACCGGCCTTGGAGCCGGGTGGCGTTTCGGGAACGTAGTGGGCGATCTCTTTGGGCTCGAAGGGATCCTGGATATTGTGCACGCGCACACCGCCGTTGAAGTAGGTGCCGATCAAGATCTCGCTGGATCGAAACGACGGACCCGGGCGGTTCTCATGCAGATTGTGCGCCCCATAACGACCACCACGGGAGGCGTACTCCTCGACCGGCGGCATCGGCAGGGTGGCGATCGGCACCAGATTGTCCTCCACTCTGGCATCGACGATCCAGACCCGCTTGGGCCAGTCCGCGCCGAGATCGCGCACGCATTCGTCCGACACGACCAGCAACTCGCGATCAAACAGTGGCAACACGGTGTGGGTGAAGCCGTTGGCGGGGGGGCTCGGGTTCCAATGGCTGATCAGGCGGGGTGCGCTGGTGTCGGCAATGTCAAGAATGACTGCGCCGCCGTCGATGTAGCCGAGATAGGCGCGGTCGCGCCGCTCAGGATAGACGTTGGTGTTATGGCAGCGCCAGCCGGCATCGAACCTTGGATGGCGCGGCGGCACAGGTGCCTCATCGCCTTCGCGGGTGCCCGGCAACCACCAGAAACATTGCTCCCGTGGCTTGGTCGGGTCAGTGATATCCAACATCAAGAACGGTTGGTCGTCCCATTTTTGTCGGGGTTGAAAATCAGGTGTTGGCGCTGCCGTGGTCAGCCATCCCTCCTCGACGAACCAGACCTGATGGGCGCCGCGCGAGTGCGGGCCGGAGGCGTCGTAAAAGCCGATCGGCTTGGGCTGCTCCGGTTTTGAGATGTCGAACAGCTCGATGCCGGCCGGCTTGTCGCCGTGGGTTTGGACTTGGTAGGCGACCGCCATCAGGTCCCCGACGACGTCAAGGGAATTGGAGCGGACCGTGTTGTGCGCAATTTCGGTTTGCACGATCACCTTGGGTTTGCGGGGATCGGTAACATCGACGCCTGTAAAATTCTTCGGCGCACACTCATGGGCAAGCCATAAAATTCGCCGACCATCCCGCGCCAACTGAAGGCTGATGCCCTCGCCCATGTTGCCGTGCCCGAGCAAATCATCGTGGGCGATCAATCGCATGTTGTGACATTCCGGGCTTGGCATGACTTGACCTCCCAATCGATCATTGCGCGGCACGTGTCTGCGCGGCGCTAGCAACGCCCTTGCTCTTACAGGATTTTCGCGCAATGGGAAGCTTGCCGGTTTGAACGACGTATGGCAAACCCGGATCGGCCGCAGCGGGTGGCGTGTTGGCGAACGTCAACGCCTGCTTTGGCGAGGCGCCGCCCTCGGCCATGGCGGATGTGCTGGCCGGTTGCGATCGCGCCGAAACACGGCTATCGGGTCGATCATGTCGCGCAGCTGGCTGACGACGCCAAGCAAGGGGCCATCGAATTGGCGGGCCGTCTTGAGAACATCCGCAGACGCCACAACGTCTGTGGCGACCGTCTAAATCGCGTTTGATCGGAATCAACCGAACCATGCGTTGAGTGAGCGTTCAGTCGCAGCCAACGGGCCCACCGTCCAATCGGCATAGTCGCAGCCATTTTGGGCGGCAATTGGCATGGTGGTTGGCGCGTGACCTTTTGGTGTTTTCCATGCTATCAAGCCAATTCAGAGCGTTGCCGGGCAACGCTCATGCACGGCGAAGATCGTGCTGTAAATGGCCTGGGCGATGGATGTGGGCCAACTGCTTTGGGCGGGCCGATGATGAAGTCCCACCGCCCGTGGTGTTGGTCGACGAAGCGGGGATCTTGAAGCCGGCTCAAAGCGGAAAGACGCAAACGGAGGAAACTTCCACATGAGGCACTATTACGGATTGGCCACACTGATCGCGGTTGCTGGCTTGGCAAGTGGGTTTGGTACGGCACCGGTCCAAGCGCAAACGGACCACTACAAGGGCAAGACCATTCGCATTATCATCGGCCGTCCGCCCGGCAGTGGTGCAGATTCGACCGTTCGCGAATTCGCACGCTTCTGGACAAAATATATTCCAGGCAATCCCACGATTGTCTCATCCAACATGGCCGGTGGCGGCGGGATGAAGGTTTTCAATCATATCTACGAAAAAGCCAAACCCGATGGCTACACGATAGCCTTTACACCCTACAATCCACTGCCGCAGCTACTTAAGCAAAAAAGTCTCCGTGCCGACTTTACGAAAATGCCGATCGCTGGCGCGTTGCTCAATCCGAGCCTGACATATGCCAGTACGGATATCGTTAAATCGCGGGCCGACATCACCAAGATTGACGGGCCGGTCTATGGTGGTCAGCGGCGTCTGCACCGGTTCGATCTGGCCGGCCGCATGACGCTGGACATGATCGGCGCCGAGGGAAAGTACAAATATGCTCCGGGCTTCAGAGGATCCGGCAAGGTTGCCAAGGCGCTGATCCGTGGCGAGATCAAGTTGATGACGTCCGGCAACAACGTGTATCAGAAATTTGCTGTGCCCAACTTGGTGAGCAAGGGAAAGGCGATTCCGCTGTGGTATCATCCTCGCCGCACGTTGGACGGCAAATTTGTCGATATGGCCGACGTCTTCGGTGATACGCCCAGCTTCCCAGATTTCTACAAGTCGGTAAATGGCAAAGAGCCGGAAGGCGAAATCTACGAGGTCTATAAGTGGCTCTTGTCGGTCATCAATGGTATGAGCTACGTAGCGCTGCTGCCGCCGGGAACGCCGGAAGCGCCGATCAAGATACTCGAGGAGGCCTTCGCGAAGGTGGTTGCCGATCCAGATTACAAAGCCAGCGAAATGAAACGCTTCAAATTCAACCTGCCCTATGTCGATCGGCCTACGGGGCGTCATTTCATCAGCCTGTTGAGCAAAACGCCGGAGAGCCATCTCGCCTTCCTCGATACGTACGCTAAAAAGGGCTTGCAAAAAAAGTAACGGATCAGCGCCGGTCGGCCCGTTTTGGGTCGGCCCGTTTGGTCGGCCCGTCTGGTCGGCCCGTCTGGTCGGCCGGTCTCTTGATCAACCTCGATGATCGCTGCGCTTCTGCTTAGGACGCCCTCAATGCAACGAGCTGACGATGCTTGAGGCCATGCTGGCCGGGCTGTGGCAAGTTTTTGCCTGGCCGGCCATCGGCTATTTGATGTTGGGCATCATCTTAGGTCTCATCATTGGGGTGATACCCGGCCTTGGCGGTGTGCTTGGTCTGGTCATATTGCTGCCTTTCACATTTGGGATGGAGCCGGTCTCAGCCTTCGCGCTGCTGCTTGGCATGTATGCCATCACCTCGACCAGCGACACCATCGCTTCAATTTTGCTGGGCATCCCCGGAACCGTGGCGTCGCAGGCGACCGTCCTTGACGGCTTTCCACTGGCCAAGAAGGGGCAGGCTTCGCGCGCGTTTGGGGCGGCCTATACCGTCTCTGCGTTCGGCGGTGTGCTTGGTGCTATGATCATGGCCGCCTCGTTGCCGGTCATTCTGCCGATCATTTTGCAATTCGGCGTTCCTGAGCTGTTTATCCTCGCCGTGCTCGGTTTGACTATGGTCGGATCCGTATCGGGCCGATCCGTCGGCAAAGGCCTGGTCGTCGCGCTGTTTGGGCTGTTGCTCTCGACGGTGGGTGAGGCGGCGGTCACCGGCACCATCAGGTTCGATTTTGATACCGACTATCTCAGCGATCGACTGCCGATCATTCCAGTGGTGCTCGGTCTTTTCGGCGTTCCAGAACTGATCGATTTAGCCGTCAAGAATACCTCGATATCGCGGGTGCCCAAGGACATGTCGGGGCGGGGTGGCATGTTGCGGGGAATTCGCGACGCAATCCATCATCGGTGGTTGGCGTTAAGATGCGCCCTGATCGGCACCTATGTTGGCATCATTCCCGGGCTCGGGGCGTCGATCGTCGACTGGGTGGCTTACGGCCACGCCGTGCAATCGGCCAAGGACCGGTCCCAGTTCGGTAACGGTGATATTCGCGGCGTCATTGCGCCTGAGGCCGCCAACAACGCCAATCGCGCTGGCGCGCTCATTCCAACGGTTGCGTTCGGTATTCCGGGCAGCCTGGGGACCGCTATCCTGCTGGGTGCGCTGATCATCCAGGGCCTGAAGCCGGGCCCCGAGATGTTGACCACCAACCTTCCGCTGACGTTCAGCATGATCTGGGATCTGGTGATTGCAAATATCATCGCGGCGGCGCTGTTGATGATCTGGAGCAAGCAGATCGCCAAGATCACGTTTCTGCCAGGGCACGCCATCGTGCCGGGCGCCATTTGCTTTATCTTGATGGGTGCGTGGATCGCCAGCGCCTCGATCGAAGACTGGTGGCTGTGCCTGGCCATGGGCCTGTTGGGCTATCTGATGAAACAAGGGGGGTGGCCGCGCCCGCCGCTGATCCTGGCCATCGTGTTGGGCGAGCTGATGGAAGAGAACCTGCATCTGAGCACGCAGATTTACGGGGGCTGGTCCTGGCTTGTCGAAAAGCCCATCGTCGTCGTGATCGAGATCCTGATCGTGGTGACCATCATCTTTGCACTGAGGGATGTCCTGACCCGAACAGCACCGTCCCGGTCGGCGAGCAGTATGGAAGAAGACCTCAGCGAGGGCAGCGCCATCAACCCATTTATCTCGGTGCCGCTTTCGATCGCCATGATGGCGTTGTTCGTGTGGGCCTATGCTGAAACGCAAGCGTTTGAGGAAGTGGCTACCGCGCAGTTTCCCGAGGCAATTCTGCTGGCCGCGCTTCCGATCATGCTGTTGACGTTGCTCAACGACCTGCGTCAACTTTATCGGGCCATGACGGGGCCGGAGGGGGCCGCGGTGGCATTATCACGGTCGCTGGAGAAGGCCTGTTTCTGGCCGTCCATGCACTTATTTGGTTATCTGCTCGGCGTGATGGCGGTGACCTATCTCGCCGGTCAGTTGGTCGCCTTACCGCTTTTCGTTGGGCTCTACCTCTGGCGTTGGGGTGGGTTTGGTTGGCGCACCGTGTTGATTTATTCAGCCGCGACCCTGGCCGTGTTGTACGGCTTTTACGGTGAGATTATGCATATCCTTTGGCATCCATCGTATCTGTTCGGATAACCTGGCTTTGACGGTGGGGCACACGCAACGCCAGCCGATCACGGCCGACTTGGGGGCGAGTGCAAATGGATCCTTGGCGGGACAGCCGCTGTGAGGCTGAACGAGCGGTCGTCCCCGGCGACCGGCTGGCGGCAGTTGTTGGGTGATCGGTGACGTGTCTGACAGCTATGATTTGATCGTGATTGGTGGCGGCCTGGCTGGATTGACGGCGGCGGCGACGGCGGCGCGGCTGGGAATGGGCACGCTGGTGCTAACGGGCGACGTGCTCGGCGGGCATTTGGTCTCGATTGCATCAATCGATGGCTTTCCGGGGCACCCTGAGGGGATCGCTGGCTTTGATCTGTGTCCGGCGACGGAGGAGTTGGCGTCCGAGGCGGGGGCTGAATTGCGGCCGCTCAGTGCGCAAGCGGTGCGCCGCGATGATGACGGTTGGACCGTTCAGCACGACGGCGGGATAGTGGCGGCCCGCGCCGTCGTGCTGGCGTCGGGGACGCGCTTGAAGACGCTCGGGGTCGCAGGCGAACGGCGATTATTTGGTAAGGGCGTGAGCCATTGTGCCAGCTGTGATGCAGCCTTGTTGCGCAACAAGCCGGTGGCGGTGATCGGGGGTGGCGATTCCGCCCTGCAGGAAGCCTTGACGCTGGTTCCGGTCGCCGCCCACGTCGCCATCATCACCCAGGGCGAAGCGCTGACCGCGCAGCAGGCTTACCGGCGCCAGCTTGAACGGGCTGGCAACGTCACGGTGTGGACCAACACGATGGTGCTGGAGATCATGGGTGAAGCGAGCGTGAGTGGGGTTCGGATCGCTTCGGGTGGCGCAGAACACACGCTGGCGGTTGATGGTGTGTTCGTGTTCATCGGCCTTGAGCCCAATACGTCCTCGCTTCTGAAGGCCAACGTGCTCGATCAGACCGGTTTCGTGCAGGTCGACGCCAACATGAGGACCACGGAAAAAGGGCTTTACGCCGCGGGAACGGTGCGCTCGGGCAGCATCTTTCGGGCGGTGTCCGCCGCCGGCGACGGCGCGATCGCGGCGTACAGCGCCTTCGCGGACGCAACCGCGGGATCAGACCCATGATCAGCATTTGCCACGTCCCTTGCGATGGTCGATGATGGGGCGCGAGTGACGGACACTGTGGCGGGTTCAGAGGTGATGCATGACCCAAAAAATCGTCGTTCACGATCCGCGCGGGTACGCCCCGAAGGTGACGGGCAAGCGACTGGCGGCCCGGCTGCAGAGTTTGGATAGCCGCAAGGTCTACCTGGTTGACTGTCTGTTCGACAATTCCGACGTGTTTATGCACGAATTGCAGGATTGGTTTGCGCATCACCTCCCGGCGGTGACGACAGTGCCGATCAAGCCGCGCGAAAGTTGGGTGGACGATCCTGATATGCGCGCCGCGATCGCGGCCGATGGCGCGGCGGCGATCCTAGGCGTGGGGAATTGAAGCACCTGTAGCCCCACGGTCGTGGGGTTGGCGATGTCTCTGGAAGAGGCTGGCGTCCCGACGGTCGCCATACACACCGATACCTTCGCGCGTCTATCCCGCTCGGTGGCGCGCGCGAATGGCATGCCGACGACCCGGCAAGCCTTCGTTCCCCAGCCCCTGGTCGATCGCTCGGCGGCGGACCTGCGCGGCTACATCGAAGGCCCAGATCCGATCGCGAAGCGCCCGTTTATGCAGGTCGTGCTGGAAAGCCTCACCCAGCCGCTCAACGAGGCGGATCTGACAGGGCTGAGCTTTGAGCGTGATGTGCCGCGGTTGCTGGAGCCGGACACCGAGCAAAATCTCCAGCAGCTGTTCATGGACAATTGGTGGACGGACTTCCTGCCGATCGTGCTGCCGACCGAGCAGCGCGTCGCGGCGATGTTGAAGGGCACCAGCCATGCCCCCGATCAGATCGTCGGGCGACTATCGCCGACCAATTTTCGGGAGAGTTGGACCTTCGACGTGGAAAAGGTGGCCGTCAACGCCGTAATGGCCGGTGCCTGTCCCAGCTACCTGCCTGTGATACTGGCGATGGCCGCTTCCGGTATGACGTCATTGTCCAGCAGCACCACATCGTTCGCGGCGTTTGCCGTCGTCAACGGCCCGATCCGCGATGAATTGAAGATGAATTACGGCATCGGTGCAATGGGGCCGTACAACCATGCGAATATGACGATTGGACGGGCCTGGAATCTGCTGTCACGCAATTTGCAGGGCGGCTCGACGCCCGGCGACACCTACATGGGCTCGCTCGGCAACTGGTATGCGATCGCCAGCTGCTTTGCAGAGAACGAGGAAGCCAGTCCATGGTCGCCGCTGCACACGCGCTATGGTTTCCGAGCCGAGGACAGTGCCGTGACGGTATTTCGCGGTGGGCGTTACATGACGTCGGGGTTCGGTCCGCGCGAGGAATGGCAGGACAAATTCCGCCGCTGCTTTGCCGCCGGGGAGGCGCGTCAGATGCCGCTGATTGTGATGGATCCGATCGTGGCGCGCGGCTTGGTGGAGAAAGGGTTCGACACCGCCGAGAAATTTATCGCCTGGTGTGCGGACAACGCGCGTTTGCCTGCGGCGCAGTACTGGAACGAGCAGTGGGTGCAGACCCTGGTGCGGCCGCAGGCGGCCGCCGGCGTCGAGCCGTTTGCCAGCTATCTGAAGGCCGCGCCCGATGAGATGCTGCGCCTTTATGCGCCTCAGGACATCAACGTCGTTGTGACAGGGGGCGAGACGCAAGGCAATTGGCGCATCTACGAGGGGCTCCGCATGAACGACAATACGGTGTCGATCGATCGATGGCGGTGATGGGCTGGGTCGGAATCGCTACCGCGCCGTCGACGAGCTATCCGCCACGGCCACCCGCCAAATCGACATCAGGCGGCGTCGTTGCTCCCGGCCCAAGCGCCCGCTGCATGTGCACGGTGTCGACCCAGCGTCCGAGCTTGAAGCCCGTTGCTGGCAGTGTGCCGATCATGGTGAAGCCGGCTTTGCGGTGTAAAGCAATGGACGCCAGGTTGGCTGTGTCTCCGATCACGGCGATCATCTGGCGTCGACCGGCCAGCGTACAGCGTTCGATCAGCTGATCGAGCAAGGCGCGGCCGACGCCGGCGCCGCGGGCCTCGGCCGCGACATAGACCGCATCCTCGACCGTATAGCGATAAGCAGGGCGGGTGCGGAACGGGCCGGCATAGCTGAAGCCAACCACCTGCCCCGCTAGCTCCGCGACCAGATAGGGTAGTCCGCGGCGCACGATCTCGTCTCGACGCGCTGACAGCTCCGCAACGCTAGGGGCCACCTCTTCAAAGGTGGCTAACCCGGTCTCAACCTCTGGTGCGTAGATGGCGGCCACCGCTGCCATATCGCCAGGCGTGGCCGCCCTGACCACGCGTGCCGGCGGTGAAGCTGGGGCGGCGCCTGTCATGTGCGGCTCACGACGGCGTCGCCGCTAACAGCGTGGGACGGACCCGGAACACCCAAAACACGACAAAAAGCGCAATCGGTCCGCAGGCCAGCGTTGCGATGGTCGGGTCAGGATGAGCGAGCGCGATCAGTGCAACGACCATGAGCGCCATTCTCAAGCCCAGATCGGAGGCGGGCTGCATTGTAAAGCGGGCCTGAAGGGCAAAGGTGATGCCGATTGTCGACATCAAAACGAGCCCCATCGCCCAAAGCTGATCAAGTCCGGGCTTGAGCACCAGCTCCGGGCGCAAGAACATGGCGGCCATCAACACGAACAATGATGAGCATAACATAAGCGCACGCCACAGTGTGCCCAGAAACGTCCCGTTGGCAATCCTGGATGTCACCGCCGCCACGACCGACGTCGGCGGGGTCAGCTCGCCCCACACCGCAAGGAAGAACGCGAAGAAGTGCACGGGCCAGGCTTCGACGCCAGCCTTGATCATGTGCGGCGCGATGACGAGTGCGGTCAAAATATAGGTGGGCGCCGGCGGCAGACCCGCCCCCAGCAACGCGCCAAACAAAAAGGCGACGATCACCATCGCCGCCAGATTGATCGAGGCGGCATCGACCAGGATGAAACCAACCTTGGTCGGGACGCCTGTGTTCACCAACGCGCTGGTCAGGATCGACAGGGTGGCCAACAGCAGCGTCAGCTCCGCCGTCATGGTCGTGAAGTTATCGATAAACGTGGTCAAAGCGCGTTTGACCTCGCTGAACAAGGCGCGCGCATCGGTCCGCACGGTGGCAACGATGAGCCGCAGCAGCAACAACGAGCCGATCAACAAGAAGATGTAGAGCGCCGCGAACATCGGTGGCTGATGGGCCACCGCCATCAACAGGATGAGGCCGATCACGACGCATAGGAACGCGCCGATATTGGCCTTGTCGACCCAGGTGATCGGAACGGCCAGGTCGACGATCGACCAGGTCTTGATGCGCGCCGATAGCAGATAGACGCCGAGCGCGACGGCGATGAAATAGATCAGGGCTGGGGCGTAACCGCGGGCGACGACGTCAAAGTAGCTGACGTCCAAGAAGTTTGCCATCAAAAACGCCGAGATGCCCATGATCGGCGGCATCAGCTGCCCGCCTAAGGACGAAGCGGATTCGATGGCGGCGGCATCCTCGCGGTCCAAGCCGGCATTGATCATCGCCGGGATCGTAGCTGAGCCGGTGGTCACCGCATTGGCGGCGCCGCTGCCGCTGACCGCAGCGATGCCGAATGAGCCGACGACCGCCGCTTGTGGCAGGGCGCGCGGCGAATAGACTGCAATGCGTGAAGCCGCGTTCAGTATGGAATCGACGCATCCAAACGCCCGGAGCACGCTCAACACCAACACGAAAGAGCCGATCAGCGTCAGTGCCAATTGCGGCAGATTGGAAAACACGCCGGTGGTGTCTTCCAGGCTCATCGACGTGATGATGCGGGTCCAGCTCAAACCTGGATGGTAGAACATGCCGGGCACGACGAAGCCGTATACGGCATAAAGGATGAGAATGATATTCAGTCCGAATAGAACGCTATGATTCCGGCGGGCAAACTCCATCACGAGGAGGAACATTGCGCCGCCGAGATAAATGTCGAGCGGGTCCCAGCTTCCCGCCCTGACAGTGCCGATCTCCTCAAACTCCACATGCATGTAGATGGAGACAGTGAGTGAGATGGCGATGTAGACCAGCGCTATCAGCAGCTCCGCGATGGGTCCGAGCGCGGGATAAAACGCACCCTTGCGCAGCGCATCGAGCACGTACACAACGAAAGTGATCGGAACCAGCGTGAACGCCAACAGTGTCGGACCGTCAGCCGAGGTCCAATAGTAATGAAACAGGTATGCAAAGAAACAAATCGCGACAATAAAAAACGCTGCGTTGGCGGCGTGTTGAATGGCTTGGCTGAGTGCGGACCGCGTCACAGTATTGCCTATCCGGCAGTCAATCACCACGCCGGCAGACGGTGCCGTCTACCGACGTGGGACTCGTGTTCTATTTTGCTTTTGCTACGCGAGCGTCCCAGGCCGCGTCCCAAACGCCTTTCTCGCGCATATATTTCGCGAGACCAGGGTGAATGGGGACGAACGACGCTGACGACGTCACCCCGCGTTTTTGCATCTCGGCCATGTTTTGAGCGACCTGCGTGAAAGTTTTGTCAGCCTGCGACAGTTCCTTGGCGTTGGCTTCGATCGTTTTCAGCAGCTTATAGACGGTCGCCTCGGAGATCTGAGAACCCAAATGCAGGCCGTAATAAAAAGGCAGCATCGTGATCGTTTGCGCATGCGGCTTTTTCTGTCCAAAGGCGGACATCGCAACCTTGACGACCTTGAAGCCAGCACCTTCAAGCTTCTTGATCTCGTCGGCGCTGGGATCGAGTGGCGCCCAATCGGTCTGCAGCGAGGCTTCGGTTATCCATGGCGCCGTCGTGGCTTCGGCATTGGTGTAGACGCCAAACGCCGAGAAGCGGTTGCTCTCCAAAAGTGAGCCAGCCGTCTTAATGCTGACCTCCATGTACTTGTGCTTGATGCCGAGCGTCGACAGCGCCCGCTCGAGCTGAGCGCGGGTATCCCAGGGCCGCGGACCCGTGAACACGCGCATACCACTGAGATCGGACCATTGCTTGATCTTATCGCGATCGCGGGCATGGATGGCGATGCCCATCTCGATCGTGAAGGCCCAAAACGATTGCACCGGCATGCGCTTGATTCTATCCTTGAACCCCTTGAAGCGCTTGATGTTGTTGGCCAGCTCATAGAAAGCGACGTCGGAGCCGTAAAACCCTTCAAAATCGCCGTTGGCATGGCCTTTGACGGTCAATAAGGCGCCAGCGGTCGGTTGCACGGTTATGCGCAGTTCTGGCATTTTGGTTTTGAGCACCTGGGACAGCGCGGTCACGGCGCGGTGTCCGGACGAGCCGACGCGTGACGTCCCCCAGCGGATGTCCTCAGCAAACACGGGCGTCGAAAGGCTAACAAAAGACGCCAGCAGGCTCGCCGTCACTGTTGATGCAATCGCCGTTGTGTGGGGCATGCTGTTCCTCCCATTCAGTTCTCGGGCTTCTTCGATCGGCACTGTACGTGGCGCAATCCCCCTGTCAATACGAACCCGCAGCGCGTAAGTTTATGGATCATGAGTATTGATCGACAGCGGGTACGACTTTGGACGATAAACGATGACGGCTGATTTGGTCCTTAAGAATGCGAGGTTGGGCGCCGACAGTGGACAGCCAGAATTCCTCGACATCTTGATCCGGGACGGACGGATCGCCCAATTGGGATCGGGGTTGGCGGTGTCTGCGGCGAGCATTGATTTGCAGGGATCGCTGGTGACGCCGGGGCTGATCGAGACCCACATTCATCTCGATAAGTCCCGAATCCTCGACCGTTGTGCGCCGGCTCCCGATCGCGGGCGTGATCACATGCGCCGGGTTGCCGCGGTTAAGGGTGCATTTACCGTCGAAGACATCTACCAGCGGGCCAAGGCGACGCTGGAAGAGTGCATCACCCACGGGACGACCCATATCAGAACCCACGTCGAGGTTGATCCCAATGTCGGGTTGCGGGGCTTTGATGCACTGCAACAACTGGCCAAGGACTATCGATGGGCGGTCGATCTGGAGTTGTGCGTGTTCGCGCAAGAGGGCATGTCGAATGTGCCGGAGGCGGATGCGAACGTCGAGACCGGCCTGCAGCGCGGCGCGCGGGTGGTCGGCGGCGCACCCGGCTATGATCGGGATCATGCAGCGCAGATCAGGCGGATCTTCGAGCTGGCCCAAGCCTATGACGTCGACGTCGACATTCACCTCGACGTCGGTGCCGCCGCTGAGGATATGGATATTCACCTGGTTTGCGAGCTCACCGAGCGGTGCGGTTGGGGTGGACGGGTGGCGGTCGGCCACGGCACCAAATACGCGGCTTTGCCGCCGACGGACCTGGCCGCGCTCGGCCGCCGGCTGGCTGATGTCGGGGTCACCGTCACGGTGTTGCCCGCGACCGATCTGTTCATCATGGGTCGAGAGCGCGATCACAATGTGCTGCGCGGCGTCACCGACGTTAACGCGCTCGCTCGCCATGGCGTCAACTGTTGCCTGTCGACCAACAACATCCTCAATCCATTTACGCCGTTCGGCGACGGCTCGTTGACGCGGATGGCCAATCTTTATGCCAATGTCGTGCAGCGTGGTGGTGCCGATGAGCTGGCCGAGTGCTTCCGCATGCTCACCGCGCATCCGGCCAGCCTGCTGGGGCTTGAGCATTACGGGGTGGAGGTTGGGGCGTGGGCTGATCTGGTCGTTTGGGACGTGGCGACGCCTGGCGAAGCGGTGGCCCGGGTCGCGCACCCGCGCATGGGGTTGAAGAGAGGGCGTCAGACGTTTACGCGCGGACCTGTGATGTTGCATCGCCCGTGAGGGTGTGGGCAGCGCATTGGCGAGTTGGCGCCTCGCCGGGTCGGCCGCCGGCACGCTAGATCATCGCGCGTTAAATCGGAACCGCAACGCCGGTTCCAATTGCGCTGGTTCCGATTTAAGGCGCAAAGATGATCGCTTTGAAAGAGTCCTCAAGCAGGCGCTAGCCGGTAGGACAGGCAAAGTGTAGAGCAGCATTCCGCTTTTAATCGGAATCGGAACGATCCCGATTAAAAGCGGAAAGCTGCTCTAGCGGTTGGATGAGCGAAGTCGAACGGCACGAGAGGTCAGTGTGAGTGGGGATCGAAATCTGCGCGTTGATGCCGCGCGTCTTTGGGACAGCTTGATGGGAATGGCCAAGATCGGCGCCACGCCCAAGGGCGGCGTGTGTCGTTTGGCGCTGAGCGACCTCGACAAGGCGTGCCGCGACCAATTCATCGGTTGGGCCCGCGCGGCCGGGTGTGCCATCACCGTGGATCGGATGGGTAACATTTTCGCGCGACGGGACGGGACCGACCCGACGCTGCCGCCGGTGCTGGTGGGCAGCCACCTCGACAGTCAGCCGACGGGAGGAAAATTCGATGGCGCGCTCGGCGTGTTGGCGGGACTGGAGATCGTGCGGTCGCTCAATGATCTGTCGATCTCGACCAAGCATCCGATCGAGGTCGTCAACTGGACCAACGAGGAAGGCTCGCGATTTGCGCCGGCGATGATTTCATCCGGCGTGTTTGCGGGCAAGTTTACGCTGGAGCAGGCACTCGCCATCACGGATGCGGGTGGTGAATCGATCGGCGAAGCGCTGCAGCGGATTGGCTATGCCGGTACCGCCGATGTGGGACATCGTCCGCTGCACGCCTATTTCGAGCTCCACATCGAGCAAGGTCCGATCTTGGAGGATGGCGGCTACGACGTCGGCGTCGTGACGCGAGCGCAAGGGCAGCGCTGGTATGACGTGCGCTTCAGGGGCCTTGAAGCGCATGCAGGACCGACGCCGATGTTGAAGCGCAAGGATGCGTTGCTCGGCGGCGCGCGCGTGATCGAGTTGGTCAACAGGCTGGGTCTTGATCACCAACCCGGCGCTTGTGCCACCGTCGGCATGATTGACGTGCAGCCCAACTCTCGCAATGTGATCCCGGGCAACGTTTTCTTGAGCGTCGACTTCCGGCATCCCGATGACCAGCAGCTCAGCCTAATGGACCAGAAACTGAGATCGGGTGCCGAGGCAATCGCCGGCGCACTCGGTCTCGAGTTGGACCTCAACATGCTGTTTCACATGCCGCCGCTGGTCTTCGATGAGACCTGCGTGGAGGCGGTTCGTAACGCTGCAGATATGCTTGGCTACCGGTCCCGTGAGATCGTGTCGGGCGCCGGGCATGACGCGTGTTATGTGGCGTCCATCGCGCCGACGGCCATGGTGTTCACGCCGTGCGTGGGCGGGATTAGCCACAACGAGAGCGAGGATTGCCGGCCGCAATGGGTTAAGGCGGGCGCCGACGTGTTGATCCACGCTGTCGTCGACGCTGCCGGCATCGTATACAGCTGAGATCATGTCCGCCTGAGGCGGAACCGCCGAGCCGGCCCGCTCCCGGCCCGGCCGCCGAGAACGCCACGCCATGGGGTAACCGGGCCGGGACCGGGATGGCGCAAGGGACCGGGATAGCACCGCCCTTGGCCCCGAGCATGATCAAACGATCGCGAAACGATCGGTTCAATCGATCATGCGCGGGCTCGTGGTGAGATTGAGCGCGGGCTCATTTTTGTGTGCGGGCGTTTGATCAGCGAGTGATAGGGTCAAGGCCCGAACAGATTGTAAAATGGATTGTTGGCGTTGGGGTTGGTGCGTCGCACACGCCGCCGACTGCTGCGTCGCTGACTGATGCGCCGAGACCGACTGTACTGGTAGGGGTCAACGGTCGCGTCGACCGACCGTGACAGCGAAGAAGACGCCGCGTGAGAAGCGAGATGGACAGAACGCCCTGCGAGCGAGGAGGCGATCTTGCTGTCCAGCCCGTAAAGGTCGTGCGGATATGAGATGCGGCCGCCTTGCATGGGGGTCGCCGTGAAGTAGGCGACATGCACGGGGATCGGCGTGTCAAGCGTCACACTGGTGGTGCTGCTGCGGCCGTTCACCATGCTGTTGACATACGAGGGTGACCAACCTTTGTCCTCGGCCAGCAGCACTTGAGCCAGCCGCATCGGGTGCTGAACCCGCATGCAGCCGTGGGAGAAAGCGCGGTTGTTGCCGTTGAACAGATGACGCTCCGGCGTGTCGTGCATGTAAATGTCGTGCTTGTTGGGAAATCGGAACTTGACGACGCCGAGAACGTTTTTCGGTCCGGGTGGCTGTCTGAAGCTGACCCGATTGATGTCGATGTACTGCCAGTTGACGGAATTGGGGTTGATGGGACGGCCGTTGTAGGTGGCCACCAGCCCGCCAAAACCGCGCAACACCGACGCAGCGGAGCGCCCGCCGCCGAAGAACCAGAAGCCATTGCTGCTTGCGCGACGCAAGTGTGGGGCCAGCTCGTTGTTCTTGATACCCTTCGGCACACCCCAGCTCGGATGGAAGATCACGTACAGCATCTTGGAGGAGAACTCGACCGTCGGTGTCTTCGGCTTGCCGACGATGATCTTTTCCGCGAACAGGACACGATCACCTTTGTAAACGCGGGTTCGTTGCTCGGTGACATTGGCCCACACGTAAAGCTCGCCCAGGTCTCTCGGCATCCACCGCCAACGTTCCATGTTGACGATCAACCGTTGCATCCTGTCGGCTTTATCTGGGCGGCGCATTTTTACGCCGTTGAAGGCTGCCCGGGTGCGGCGGCCGATGATGCCGTCCGGACTTTGCCGATGCTTGCGCTGAAACGCCTTGACCGCCTTCACCAGCGCGTCATCGTAAACGACATCTTGGCCATCGCTGGCGGGCAATTTGAGCCGCTGGCGCACGAGCGCGACGTGCAGGTGAGATTGACCCGGCCTGATCAAGGGCCCGTGTGGAATGGTCACCACCGGCTTGGGATCTTGTGATTGCGATCGATCCGGGGCGCGCAGCGCCAGCAACGCCTGACGCAACGTTTCAAATTGCGGATGCTGGGGATGCAGCGACCGCAAGTAAGCGGCAACATCGTCTGCGTTGGCGGCGGCATTGAGGAGGGCTGCCGGCGCGACCAATGTCGGCGTGCGGTCGATGAGGTTGCTGATCGCTTGCGGGTTGATGCGGCCGCCGCGGGCGTGTCGAGCGTAGGTCAGCGCGGCGTGCGCCAGTTGAATCTCGGCGGTGGCGATCGAGTCGATGTCGTCGGCGTTGACAGTGGATGGCAGCACGAACGATGAAGCGCTTAGGCCCCAATCGTCAGCCTTGCGCATTTCCGCTATCGCTTGTTTGCCACGCGCGGTTAAACCCTTCGGATCCGTCCATATCGGCTTGGCGCCGCGGGTTAGATAGAAGGCCTGCGCAGCGGCACGGTCCGCCTTGTTGACGGATCTGGACGTTGGCATCGTCGGCAGCAGACGGCGGACCGTTGCGATGATCGGCCCCGGTTGCTCAGGCGTCTCGGCGTCTGGAAGTCGCGGGTGGGTGGCGTCGGGGACGCCTGACCCTTTCTCTTGGGCCGGGGCCGCCACCTGAGCGCCGCTGCTGGCGTCCAACGGGGCGTCCGGGTGCGCTGCGCGGTGGTTGGTGGAGGGCGGCGGCGCCTTCGGGTCGGACGTAAGCGCTGCTTTTTGATCTGTCGTTGATGCGTTGCTGGGCTGGGCAGCGGCTTGAGCGTCGGCGTCCGTGCCGGGTGCCGATCGGTTCTCCGGTGCTATCGGCGCCGCGGACACCGGTGGGACGATCGGTGCGGCCGACGCTTCCCGTTGCACCGGCATTGACGTCGACGTCGCTGGCGGCTTGGGCGATGCGCCAGGCGGGCTGCTGGCACCGGGGGCATCTGCTTCGGTGCTGGCGGTCTCAAAGCTAGCGGCGCCCGGTTGCGACGACGTGGGCACAGAAGTTGCGGTGGCGTCAGATGCGGTTCCGGCTTTAGTCGCGGGCGACGGGGGCGCGCTTGCGGCTTTCATCGAGGTTGGCTGTGGGTGTGTCGTCTGGGCGTGCGCGGCAACGAGGTTCAGTGTGGCAAGACTCAAAATTGAGCATCCGGCAACCGCAGCCTTCAGTCGTCGCATTGGCAGGTCCCCATAATCAATTGCCTGGCTGAATTTGATGCACGTTTACGGGCAAGTCTATTTGAAGTGTTCGGCCGCAATTGGCCACCGGCCCGTTGCCGTATATCCGGTCAATGTGGCAAATTTGTCATTGGATTTGCCCGTCTCAGCCGGTGCCGTGCCTTCAGTATTTCGTGAGCGTGATGTGAGCTTGACCGTTGGCGATGCCACTTAGCGGAGGTCCAGGGATTTTGATCGTTGGCCGCACCTGGCCTGAGAACCGGTGGGCCATGTTTGGCCGGGCGGTTCACCGTAGCGGGCGCTTGCGCTGGCTGTAGCACCGCGTGGCGGGAGAGGCTTGCCTTGCAAGGGCGCCGCTTTGCCGGCTCCTGCGCGTTGGCCTATGGTGCGTCGTTCACACCTCCTCGGGATCATCCGCGATGCAAGAAAACTTCCGTCAATTTCTCGATCGACTACGCCAGCACGGGGAGTTGGTCGATCTGCACCAACCCGTCGACATTCGCCACATCTCGACGCTGGTCGATCAGGCCAAGACCGCTTTGATGTTTCACAACGTGATCGGCTACGACCGGCCGGTGGTCTCGGGGATTATCCGCAGCCGTGAGCGAGCGATCATGGCGCTGGGCTGCGAGACCTATCGCGAGATTGAGGACAAGCTGAAGGCCGGCATCGAGCATCCGATCGCGCCGAAGATGGTCGCCGCATCCGCCACCCACGAGGTGGTGATGGAAGCAGAGGACGTTGATCTTTACGCGTTGCCGATCCCGATCTCTTCGATCTATGACGGCGGGCCAATGATCACCGCGGGCGTGGTGATCGCCCGTGATCCCGAGTTGGGCGTCAACAGCGGGATCTATCGCTTCATCGTCAAGGAGAAAAACCTGACCGGCATCGACATCGTCACCCCTAACAATATGCGCCTGTTTGCGCAGCGGGCGCTGGAGCGGAACGAAGCCTTGCCGATATCGATCTCGATCGGTGTGCACCCGATCGAGATCACGGGCTCGGGGTTTCGCGCGCCCCTGGGCGTCGACGAGATGGGGGTGGCCGGAGGACTCCGGGGTGAGCCGGTCGCGTTGGCGGCCTGCAAGACCATCGACCTACCTTATATCGCGGACGCGGAGATCGTCCTTGAAGGCGAGATTCTGCCGACCGGCTGGAGCTGGCCGGAGGGTCGGTTCGGTGAATTCACCCGCTTGATGGGCGGCCTGCATTGGAACCCGCTGGTGCGGATCAAGGCGGTCGCGATGCGCAAGGATGCGATCTACTACAACCTGCACATGCCATGGGAGAACACCTGGCTCGCTGCGCCGACGCGGTATACGGCGATCCGACAAGCGCTGCGCACGGCTGGCGTGCAAGTCAAGGACATCAACGTTACACTGGGTGGCTGCGCGTTCTGGCATGCTGTGATCTCGGTCAAAAAGCAGCCGGGCGAGGCTAAGAACGCGCTGTTGGCGGCGCTCTCGGTGATGGACCTGAAGCACGTGGTGGTGGTCGACGATGACATCGACATCTTTGATCCGACCGACGTGGAATGGGCGATTGCAACGCGGGTGCAGGGCGACAAGGACGTCATGGTGGTGTCCAACGCGCGCGCCAAGCCGCTCGACCCCAGTCTGGCGCAGGGGGCCGGCGTGGTGCCAACCGGAGCCAAGGTGGGCATCGATGCCACCATCCCGGAAGGAATTCCAAAGGAGCATTACGAGCGGATCACCTACGCTTACGCCGAGACCGCTAAGATCGAAGACTACGTTAAAGGCAAGGCGGACAGCGCTGGCGTGGCCGGGCAGAGCCAGCAAATCGAGGCGCTGGCGGAGGCAATCCTGACTGCGATCGAGGTCGAGCCGCTCTATTACACGGATCTCGCCGAGCGCTTTTCCCAGTACGATTTCCGCACCGTGGCGCAGGCGCTTGGGCATTTGCATGCGACGCAGCGATTGTGGCAGGACCCGCGCGGCAAAATGTGCGTGCGCGGCTCTCAATTCGCAGCCACGCCGCCGGCGAAATAATCGGCACGGTTGGGTACTCAGCGCGCCGCCGGAGCCACCGATCGGCTAAAGCGCTTCAGTGCGTGCTGGAACCATCCAACTGCCCGTCCGGCCGCCCCATGGCACGCTTGTGGGGGTGGCCTGGTGGGGAGCCGGTCGTTGCAAGGCGCTTCCGCCACGTGCGGCCATAATCTAGGTCCACCCGGCGCGGTTGTCGTGGCGGCCGTGACGAATGGCGCGCCGGCCGCCTCGACGGTGAGCCGCGCTGTGCGCAGTGTTCTGGGCCCAGGTCGCAGCTGGGTTCGATGCAATGTGCCCACAGCTCGATCGATTGAGATCGACACGCTGCGCGAGACATCCCAGATGTTAGCCTTGCACTCAATCAAAAGAATTGCGAGCCATGCACGCGCTTGCTTGACGCCACCGAAGTTGATGTCCCTGCAGCGGACCGGCCGGACCTGAACTCGAGCTGATGCCACGACCGCAAACGCCATTGTTGACCGTCGACTGCGTCCTGTTCGACGCGGCAAACCGGGTGCTTCTGATCGAGCGCAAGAATCCGCCGTTCAAGGGCCAGTTTGCATTGCCGGGCGGGTTTGTCGATATCGGCGAAACGGTCGAGGACGCGTGCCGGCGCGAGATGTTGGAGGAGACTGGGATCAAGATCGGCCGACTGAAATTGATCGGCATTTATTCTGAGCCTGGCCGGGACCCGCGTGGGCATACCTGCTCAGTAGCGTTTTTGGCGAGCGCACGCCGTGCCCAGCCGGTGGCCGGTGACGACGCCGCGGGTGTTGCTTGGTTCAGGGACTGGCGCGCCCTTGAGCTCGCGTTTGACCATCGCCAGATCCTGCATGATGCGGTCCGGATGCGGCGATCGCGAGCGGTCACGACGGCGACGGAGGGATGAGAGGCGTCGCGCGTGTCAGGTCACGGCATCGTCATGTCTTCCTCATCCAGGCTCGGGCGGCGCGGGCGTGGGCCTTTGAGCCGGGGCATGAAGATCAAGATGAGGACCATCGGCGGGAAAATGAAGGACCAGCCTATCCAGAACGAAAAATCCCGGTTCTTTACGCCAGCCAGCACGCCGGCCAGGATCGCCGAACCGATGGCGATCGCACCCCAGATGACGACACCTTGAACCATAGCGCACAACTTTCTGCAAAAAAGGTGCCCAACGCGTTGCGAACAGCACCTGCTATCGTGGTTGTGGCGGGACCCAATGTTAATCTCGCCGACCAGCAGACCTAAGCCTCACCGCGGGTTGCCGCGGATCGATTGTTGATACCGTCTAAGTGGTTGATAGGCGTTAATGATCTCCAAAGGTGATCGGGTCTCGCAGTGTGTTATGCTCGCGCGGTGAGATTATGGCGCGCGAGAAACGCTTCGAGAACCTGCGCGCAGGCTTCGGGGCGCTCGATTTGCTGCAGATGACCGGTCTGGGGCACGGCCACGTAGTCATACCCGTTCTCGGTGCCGAGCGCCCGGTTGGCCTGGCCGGTCGCCGGTGCACCCTTGAGTTCCGGATCGCAGCCAACCAGGCGAACGGGGCCTGCAAAGGCAGCGGCCTGCGGCCAGAGATTGAGTGTCATCGCCTGGGCATAGATCGAGGCCTCAATCTGCGGCGCGCAAACCAGCGACCAGGTGTTCGCGTCCTCGTCCTTGCGCAACACCGAGCGTGCCATCAGCTCGTGCATACCCTCAACCCAGCGCGTGGTGGCACGGGAGGCCGCGTAGTCCGCTGTCAGTTCATCAATGCGGTCGAAGGTGCGTCGGCGTTGGCCGGCGTAGGTGACGAGGCGCTGCTCGAACGCCGCCATCAGATCGTAGACCGGATGACCTGGTGGCGGAACATTGGGCGGATCGAACAGGACCAGACCCTCCCACCTCCAGGCGATCTCGATGGCGTGCTTCATCGCCGTGCGGGAAGCAAATGAGTGCATCACCCCGACCGTCGGCTTGCGGCCAAGCTCGGCGTGAACCGCATCGATCACGACGTCGAGATCGCGCGCCAACTGTTCGTAGACATGCGCTTGCGGGGTCGACCGATCGCTCTGGCCGTGGTTGCGAAAATCGAAAATGACGACATCGTAGTTGGCCAGAAATAACTTCCAAAAGGGAAAGTAGGCGTCGACCGCGAAGCCGTTGCCGTGGGCGATGATCAGGCGGGTGCCGTTGGGATTGCCATAGCGGCGCAAGCGGACCTTCGGACCGTCCGCCATGGCAACCTCGAAGCGGGCGGTCGGTGTGGGCAGCACGATCGACATCATGGGACCTGCGGTGTTGGCTTAGATCGCGAAGCGGGCTGAACCCCTGGTCTGATGGCCACAGGCCAGGTCGGTGGCGTGCGTCATTATGGTTTGGCGGGTGGGGGTAGCCCGAACTCCTCCCAGCGCGCGAGCGCGGCTTTGCGGTCGTCGTCTGCGGGCCAAATCAACGGCGGGTAGCGCGCACCGTCGAAGTCCGGGTCCGGATCGTAGTCGAGGTTCATGGTGGCGTCGATCAAGACGCGCGCCCACTTGCCGGTGCCAAACAGCGCTGCATTACGGTCGCGCTTGCGGATCGAGGGGTCCAGGCCGGCGCCGAATGTCGACGGCGAGATCAACACATCGTCCTCGCCGGCATTGACGCGATAGGCCATGGCCCAATCGATCGCCGCGTAGTCGTGAATGTCGATATCGTCATCGACGACGGTTACGTGCTTGTAGCGAACATTGGCGGCCGCCGAACCCCACAGTGCGTGCCCCACTTGCTTGGCCTGATTGCGATAGGTCTGCTTGATGGCAACCACTGTATTGATGCCCATCTGCACCGGCGGGCACCAGACGTCGACAACACCGGGCACGCCGGCGCGGTCGAGCACATTCCACGCCACGCCGGCGCGCATGATCGACGAACAGATGCCGTTCTCCGAGTAGCTGCCTGGTAAGGCGCCCTCGATCGCGCCGTGCATAATCGGGTTGCTTCGATGGGTGATGGCGGTCACGCGCAAGGTCGGTTTCGGGCTCTTGTCACCGGCGATATATCCCGTGAACTCCGCGAACGGCCCCTCCATGACATAATCGGCCGGATCCAGGGTCAGCATGCCCTCGATCACGATTTCCGTTGTAGCGGGAACGTAGAGATCGACGGTCTCGCATTTCACGACATCGACCGGCGCTCCGCGGATCGCGCCCATCACGTCGTACTCGCACACGCCCCGCGTGATCGGCGCCGAGGCGCAAAAGCCGAGCGATGGCTCCCAGCCGATGGCGACGGCGACGGGCATCTCCTTGTGGCCGGCCTGGCTCCAGGCGGCGATGTGATGTCCAATGTTTTGTGCGCGCCACATCAGCATTGGAATCTGGTTCTTGCTGGCCAGCATGCCGCGATAGATGCCGACGTTCATTGCTTCAGTGGTCGGATCCTTGGAAATGACGCCGCCGTAGGTCAGGATATAGCGCCCTCCGTCGGGCCGATTCCAATGCGGCGCGGGAAAATCGTAGAGATCGACAGCGTCGCCTGTGACCACCACCTCCTTGCAAGGCGCGTCTTTGACGACGCGGGGCGGGATCGATCCATTGAGGATGGTGCGGCCAAGTTGGACGAGGTCGCGGGGGTGGGTGTCGGGCTGCATGCCCAGCATCATCGAGACGCGGCTATAGCTGGCCAGACCGGAGGTGAACAGCCGACCGCATCTGCTGTCGGGACCATTGTATCCCGTGATGTTGTTGAACAACAGCGCTGGCCCGGTGCCGGTCCCTTGCGCCAGGCGCACGATGGTGCCCAACTCGATATTCCAATCCACCTCAGCGTCGACGTCGTTGAGCTCCTTGTTGGTCCGTCTCAAGGCTTCGATCCAGCCACGTAGGTCGCCAAATTGCACCGGCTTGCGCTCTAGGCCCATGGGCGTCGAACTCCTTTGAGCAGAGGTGTGGGCGCCGGCTCGGGCAGGCGGCCTGGGCGCGGCGGGGGCGGTGCTTGCATAGCCGGGTCGGCGCCCCAGGTCAAAAATGCAGCCGTCGATGACCACAATTGTGACGCCGGCGGAGGTGCCGCCTTGGCGCATGAGGTGCGGCGCGGTCGGAGGCTGGCGCTGGCCCTTGCAGGACCAGCAGCGCGGCGAATTGTGGTACTTGACGGCGGGAATTGTGGTTTCTACCCTTTATGGATACTCCTCCCCAACCAGCAGATGCCGGCGTCATGCGTGCGTGATCCCCGTTCATCGCGGCTGCTGGCTGCCGGACGGAGGTCGCGAACTGGTCTCTGGGTGAGGCTTGCGCGTTGCAACCGATGCACCCCTGATTACCTGGAAAAGGCACATCGACATGGCGAATTCCTCTCCAAAATCGCAGGCGCCAGCCGCTGCTCCGGCCACCTCGGCACCTGGCTCAAATGCGCCGCTGCCCTACGGCGACCTGCGCGGTTGGATCGAGGCGTTGCGGCGTGAAGGAGAGCTGCATGAAATAGATGCCGAGGTAGATTGGGATTGCGAGCTGGGAACGATCACGCGCAAGGCGTTCGGCAACGGTGACGGCCCGGCGCTTATGTTCAACAACATCAAGGGCTACAACGGGCCGGGTGCGCGGTGCACGAAGCTGTTCACCGGTGGACTGTCGAAATACAGCCGGGTGGCAATGATGTTCGGCCTGCCCCGCGACGCGCCGATTACCGATCTTGTCCAGGCGGCTCGGCGGTCGTACGCGGAGCGTGTTGCGCCGGTGGACGTCAAGACCGGTCCGGTCAAGGAGAACATCGTCACCGGCGACGACATCAATTTGTCCGATTTTCCGGTGCCGAAATGGCATCGGCACGATGGTGGTCGCTACATTAATACGATGCAAGGCACGGTGACTAAAGATCCCAAGACCGGCAGGCTCAACGTTGGTCTTTATCGCGGCATGATCGGCCAAAAGAACACGCTGCCCGTGCTGTTGTGGCGACCGCAGAACTGGGGGCTTGACTTCCGCAAATACGCAGACAAGCAGGAGGAAATGCCGGTCGCCTTCATCTACGGATGGGAGCCATCGCTGCCGTTCGCAGCCTCCTCGCCGATCCCTCCCGACGTCTCCGAGTACGAGGTGATGGGGGCGATTCGTGGGGCTCCGGTTGAACTGGTCGACTGCGAGACCGTGCCGCTCAAGGTGCCCGCGAGCGCGGAAATGGTGGTCGAGGGGTGGATCTCACCGGATCCTGCCACCTTTGAAATGGAAGGGCCATTTGGTGAATACACCGGCTATTTCGGCGGCGACCAGTGCTTGAAGCACACCGTGCGGGTGACCGCGATCACCCACCGCAACGACCCAATTTTCCGCGGCACGCTGGAAGGCACGATGCCGAAGATGCTCAACGAGAACTCGATCATGAGTTCGGTGCAGCGCGCCGCGTTGGCCTGGAATATCCTTGAGCGGTCTGGTGTGCCGGGCGTCACCGATGTGCATTGTCCCGCAGCCAACAACGGCACCACGCTGATCATTCAGCTCAGGCAAACCTACCGCGGTCAGGCCAAGCAGGCGGCTTGCGCGATCTGGGGCTCGAATGCGGCGCATCTGCGCTACAAGCATGTGTGGGTGGTCGATGATGACATCGACATCCATGATCCGGGTTCGCTCGACTGGGCCTTTGCCTATCGGGTCAACGCGGCGGAGGACGACATCGTGTTCATGCCGGGCACATTCGGTTCGGCGCTCGATCCCTCAACGCGCCTAAAATATCGCGACACCAACCTTTTTGGCACGGGCAAATGGTGCCGAGTGCTGATCGATGCCACCATCAACCTGGATTTCGAGCCCGAGGAGAACTACCAGGGCGATCGCTACCCGATGATGGTCAAACCTGATGCGCAGGACATGGAACTGGTCGATCGTCGTTGGGAGGAATACGGCTTCAGCGCCAAGAAATAGCACGTGCTAGAGCAACCTGCCTTTAATCGGAATCGGAACGATCCCGATTAAAGGCAGAAAGTTGCTCTACACTTTAAGGCGCGATGATCTAGGCCACATCGTCGCCGAGGCGCATTGGGTTGGATCGTCATCGGCACGCGGGGGAGCGCGATGGTTCCAGCTCACTCTCAATCATCGCAAATCGGGTCGCGCTGCAGCGTAGCGGGAGACAACCCGAGAAAGGTGGCAGTGAAGCGGCCGGCGCTGTTTGAGCCGGGCGGCCGCATCTGCCGCAAAGCGCGATGAGGAACGGCCAACAGCCGCTCGCCGTCCCAGAACGATGGTAAGGTCAGAGCGGCGCGCTGTGGCAGCGGCAACGGTCCACCATGATCGGCCAACCAACGGCGTAAGGTTAGAGCCGGCAGGGCGCGCACAATCACTGGCGCGGCATGGGTGGCCTCGGTGTGGACCAGAAATCTTCTGTCCCAAAGGGCGGTTTGGCCCGGCGCGATGCGCACTTCCGGAAGGCCGGTTCGCCCGTGCTCGCGGAACACGCGCAGCTCGCCTTGAGCCAGTTCGAGATGGCAGCCACACAGGGTGGCGGCCATCGCCCGGTCGCGGACCTCAGTCGACCCCGCCAACAGGCGCTGCTCGAGCGCCTCCAACTGGGACAGTCTCGGTGGCCGCGCCGTGCCGCCAAACCGGGCGATGATGCGGCTCAATGTTTTGATGCGCAGCTCGCGTGGCGCAGCGGACCAAGCCTGGAAGGCGATGGCGGCATACGCGCCGTCATGCAGACACACGGTGTTCGAAACCAAGGTTTGCGCCGCCCAATCGACCGCTTCCCTGGCCCGCGCCAGGCGTTGCGCACTGAGCGCCAATTTGGCGTTGGAAAGCCCGACGGAGTTGAGCGTCGCTTGAGCTTGGCGCAGGCGCACGCGCTCGAAGGCGGCGCAGTCATTGCTGGGGTCGTCAAGCCAGGCGGCGGCGAGCTGCCGTAGGGTCGCCTGCAACCGTGTCCTCGGGATGCTCAAAAGGGGCCTTAGGATCTGCACGCCGGCCGCTGTTGCGGCGAGGTCGGGTGCGCCGAACTCATCGGGGGCGAGCCCACGCTCCGGCGCGATGCTGGCTAGGCCGTCGATGCCACTGCCGCGCGCCAGCCGCATCAGCAACGTCTCGGCCACATCGTCGAGCTGGTGGGCCAGCACGATGGCGCAGGGCTGGGCCGGCTGCGCCTCGGCCAGCCGTCTTAGCAGCTGATATCGCGCCTCTCGGGCCGCGGCCTGTAGCCCCGTCGTGGCATTTGGTTGCCGCCAGCAAAGGGTGCGATGGGCCAGGCCGAGGCGGGCTGCTTGGGTGCTAACCCAGTCGGCTTCCGCACGCGATTCGGGACGTAAGCCGTGATCAACGGTTGCCACCATCACCGCCGGGCGCGCGGTGCTGTCGGTGCGCTGCCACCAACGCGCGGTCAAGTGCATTAGCGCGGTGCTATCGGCGCCACCGGAGACCGCGAGCACCAAGCTACCGAATGTTCCAAACCGGTTGCCGACCAGTGCGGCGAAGTCATCGTCAGTCAGCGCAGTTTGATCGAGACCTGATGGAGCACGGCGCGATCTCATCCGCAGCCGGCGCGCCGGCGTTCGGCAGCCTCCCACCTCTTGACATGGGACGGCGGATTGGGGAACCGCGCCTTCAATTCGGCAAGCGCGCGGCACGCAGCGCGATTGTTGCCTTTGCGTCCCATCGCCATCGCGAGCTTGGCCAGGCTGTCGGGTGCTTTGTCGCTGCCCGCATGGTTCTTTGCGACGCGAAGGAAGGCGTCCGCTGCTTGGTCCCACTGGCCGCGAACAAAATAGGTCTCACCCAGCCAGAATTGGGCGTTTGCCGCCAGCGCGCCGCTTGGGTGTTGACGCAGAAAATCCCGGAATCCGGCCTCGGCGGCACCGTAGTTCTGTTGCAGGAGGTGGCCGTAAGCGGTCTCGTAGCTCTGTTGGCTCGCCGCGGACACCAGCGGCGGGGATGAGGCAACGCGTGATCCGAAACTGCGGGTCGGCGGTTGGTTGTCGCGGCTGATCAGATTGCCTATCGGATCATTACCCGTGGCCGGCTTAACGGTGGTGGTGCGAAATCCGCCCGACGGCGTCGCAACCGGTCCACGAGGAAGCGAGTTATAGCCGCCGGCGCGCGGCTTAACCGCCGGCGGTGCCGCGCCGGCCTGGAACGCGCTGATCTGCCGCCGCATCTGCTCAATTTGAGCCGTCAGCGCTTGCACCTGGGTTTCCAGCGCAGCGACGCGACCGGCTTGAGGTCCGGTAAAGCTGCCAGAGCGGACACCACCGGTTGGTTGTGGAGCGCCGCTACCGCCAGGTCGGGCGAGCGACTCCAGCGTCCCGATGGCAACCTGCAGGTCCACCAGCTGCTCTTCGATCTGCTCGATGCGTCGGTTCAAGCCCTGGGCGGCGGGCTTGGCCGCTGGTGTCTTGGTCGCGTTCGACGACCAAGCCTTTTGCCGCTGAGCTTCCGCCGTCGCCGGCAACAGACACAGGGTGCTCAAAAGGACCGCATTGATCAAAGACCGTTGCATGGGAGGTTATCCGATGAAGGCGCCCGGCGTCGGACGACATTGCAGGCACAGACCACAAATTTGATCTTTTGATCAACTCCGGTTGGCCCGTCCGGTGCGCTTTGTCAACGACGATACGCGCTGCGTTGAAGCGGCGTCGCCAACGTCCGTCGCGATGTTTGGCGCCGGCGCGGCATCGTGTCCATGAGTTTTACGACGACTCGGCGATTTTGTGCAGCACAGCCGCTGTCGGTGCATGTTGCAATGTTATGGGTCGCGCTCAGATTGGAGACCAGGATGCGGTCGGCATCCACCCCTTCCCGGACCAACCCGTCCCGCACCGCAGCCGCGCGGCGACCGGCCAGCCACTTGTCATCCACCCCGACCCTGGAATCGTCGGCGTGACCTTCGACCACGATCGCCAGCTTCGGGTTCCGACGCAGCCATGCTGCTTGCGCCTGTAGCAGCCTGCGCGCTTTGCTGCCGATCGCCGCGCTGCCCGCAGCAAAGAACACGCGATCACCGATTGCGCTGCGAAACACGGCCTGTCGTGGCGATGGGACGGCGATCTCGGTGCGCCACGCCGTGCCCCGGTACCGTGGGGGGCGTGCGCTGATCGATCGGTCGGCCGAACGTGCCGGGGCGACGGACCGACCGGCCGATCCGAGCGATGCGGGGCGCCGATCGTCGGAAGCGCCGCGCGGCGCCACCTTGAATTGCTCATTTCGAGAATAAAGCGCATAGAGTTCACGGCGCGCCGCGTCCGTGCTGGGGTCGGCTGGAAAACGCGCGATCAACACCTCGAGCAGCCGCTGCGCGACCTCGGGTCGTCCCGCTTGCAGGTCCTCGCGGGCCAGCGCGAGCATGCGGCGCGCCGTTCGCGTCGCGCGGCTGTGCGGCTGTTTGCGGCTGGTGCTCCAGCTACGCTGCTGACCCGTGCCGGCGGGACGAGCGACCGCTGATGAGGGGTTGGATGTCGGTCGGGGGGCGCTGGAGCGCACGGTATCAAAGCTGCCCGGCCGGCGCGATTGCGACGTCCAACCGTCGGTGGCAGGGCTGGTGGCGTCCCTGGCGGCGGCGATCGCAGTCGCGGACCACATCAACAAGACGAACACCAGCAGGCGGCTCACCCGGCCCGCGGTCAATCCTAGAGCTACCATTGCTGCAATGACCTGCACGTCAACCCAACTAAAATTCCCTCGCTGAGGGAGAAAATACGGTACCATTCCACATATGGTGAGTTTCGTTCAAAACTGCGGCGATTGTGAGGTGGGTTGTGAAGGATTGAGTCGAGGACCTCAAAAAAAGCCCGGCCGTCGGCGAGGGACGCCAGACTATCGTGGCGGCTGAAAAGACTGCCGGACTGTTTCGCGCCCTAAAGCGCTCACCGCACCGCCGCCGTTCTGTTGTTCAACACGGTCTGCGCCCGCCGGTTCTGCGACCAGCATGAGATGTCGTTGCAGACGGCGACTGGCCGTTCCTTGCCGTAGGAGACGGTGCGCATGCGCCGCGATTGTACGCCGCTGCGCGCGAGAAAACTGCGGACCGCCGCCGCACGGCGCGCGCCCAAAGCAATGTTGTACTCACGCGTGCCGCGCTCATCGGCATGCCCCTCGATGGTGACCGTGTAACGCGGATACTGCTGCAGCCAGCGGGCTTGCTTCCTGAGGGTTTGCTCCGCCTCGGGTGTAAGCGTGGTGCTGTCCGTCGAAAAATAGACGATGTCGCCGACGTTCTGCGAGAAATCGCGCGCCGTTCCGGGCGGCGCCGGTGTACGTCCCCGCGCATTGGGATCAAGCGTCGTTTGCAGGTTTGAGGCTTGCTGCTCGGATGCGCAGGCCGCCAGCGAAGCCGCGATCGCGATGGCGGCGGTTAAGCGCACGAGCGTGCCAAACCGGTTCGATCGCGCCATGGAATTGCCTCTCGTTATCTCTTCCGGCCGCCAACCTGAAGCCGGATGGCACTCGCTAACTACATGACGTAGCGCATTTTTAACCGAAGCCACGATGCCTGACGTGCTGGCCCTTGATGTTCATATCGTTGCAAACGATTCGTCTTGCCAAGCCTGGCTGCTTAGCTCAACCGCGTTGTGCCGTCCATCCGAACGGTCCAATTGTTCACGCTCCGATCGGCTCGGCGGACACCATGCCGCTTACAGCGTGGCAGAACCACTACGGTGCTATCGTGTGCATGGCTCGAAATTATGACGCCGGCTAGGCAATTTTGGTCGACTTGAGCCGGCGGCGGCGGTGTTCGCGTGGCCCTCAAGTTGCCATTTAGCACAGCAATCGCCGCAGCCGGTAATCCCGCATAGGTTGAACTAATCGACCGCCTACGCGTGAGCTTGACGGTTCGGGTCGACGATCTGCTCGAGTTTATGCAGCGTGCGCATGCACGGCATCAACTGTGCCAAGCTCGCATTCGGTTCCCGCTTTTCGTTGATGGCCGCGATGAACTCACGATCTTCCAGCTCCACGCCGTCGAACGAGACCGCGACGTTGGACAGGTCGATTTGATTGTCCTTACCGTCCGACAGGTCGTCATAATAGGCCTTATAGGTGCCGTTGTCGCAGATGTAGCGGAAGAACGATCCGATCGGTCCGTCGTTGTTGAACGATAGCGACAGGTTGAGGATCGCACCTGATGGCACCCTGGCGACGATGCCCATGTCCATCGCGATGCCAAGCTCGGGATGGATCGGGCCCTGCACCGCGTAGCAGTCGGAAATCTCCTCGTTACACTGGTACTGGAACAGATCGATGGTGTGGGCCGCGTGGTGCCACAACAGATGGTCGGTCCAGCTGCGCGGATGGCCGGCCGCGTTGATGTTGCGGCGGCGGAAGAAATAGGTCTGCACGTCCATCTGCTGGATGTTCAGCTCGCCGGCACGGAGCCTGCGATTGACATATTGGTGGCTCGGGTTGAACCGGCGGACGTGCCCGCCCATCGCCGTCACGCCGGTTTCCTTTTGAATCTTCAACATGTTTTCCGCATCATCGAGGCTATCGGTGACCGGAATCTCAACCAGAACATGGCGGCCGGCGCGCATCACCTGCTCAGCCTGCGCGAAGTGAATCTTGGTCGGCGTGGTCAAGATCACCGCATCGGCACGCTCGATACCCTGCGATAAATCACCGGAACAATGCGGGACACCGTATTTCTTGGCAATTTCGGCGGTCGATTCCTGGTTGCCGCCGATCAGCGACGTCACCTCAACGCCGTCGATCCGCTGCAAGGCATCGAGATGCTTTTGTCCAAACGCGCCCTGGCCGGCGACGCAGATTTTCATGGGTCCACCTCTGAGTGTGTGAATGCTACCGGTGCCTAGATCATTGCGCCTTAAATCGGAACCGCAAAGCCGGTTCCGATTTAGGGCGCGATGATCGCTGTTAAAGTGTAGAGCAACTTTCTGCCTTTAATCGGGATCGTTCCGATTCCGATTAAAGGCAGGTTGCTCTAGTGCTCTGACCCCAACGCTTGCGACCCAAGCGTCAGCCCGGAGCCCTAGCCTAGCCTGTTATTTGTGTTCTGGATGAACCAACACTTGGCGACCTGGGCCCGGAACCAAGCGTTCGCTCCAGAACACTAGGTTCTGTTCTCAAGAATGATGTGACCAACTGCGGTGTTCGAAGCCGGCACGGTATAAAAGCGATAGACCTCGTTGACGTCGTCGTCGAGCGCGCCGCGCATGATCAGCCACATCACCATTTCGATGCCCTCGGCGCCGGCCTCGCGCATGTAGTCGATGTGCGGAATTTTGGTCAGGGCGATCGGGTCCTCGGTCATCCCGTCAAGGAACGCCTTGTCGAACTGCGAGTTGATAAGGCCGGCACGCTGCCCGGAGATCTGGTGCGACATGCCGCCGGTCCCGAAGATCATCACCTTCAAATCCTCAGGATAGGACTCCACGGCACGTCGGATCGCCTTGCCCAGTTGGTAGCAGCGGTGGCCGGTGGGCGGCGGGAATTGCACCACGTTGACCGCCAGCGGAATGATCGGGCACGGCCACCTGTCGACCTTACCGAAGAGCAAATTGAGCGGGACCGTCAGCCCGTGGTCGACCTCCATTTTATTGCAGATGGTCAGGTCGAACTCATCGAGGATCACCGACTGAGCGATGTGGGCGGCGAGTTGCGGGTGGCCGGGTACCACCGGGACCGGGCGCGGGCCCCAGCCCTCATCGGCAGGTGGGAACTCTGCGGCACAACCCAATGCGAAGGTGGGGATGATTTCCACCGAGAAAGCAGAAGCGTGGTCATTGTAGACGACGATACAAGCGTCGGGTTGCTCCTCAGCGATCCACGCCTTGGAGCGTTCATAGCCGGAAAACACCCGCTTCCAGTAGTCCTCCTCGGTCTTGCCGAGATCGATCGCCGCGCCGATGGCGGGCACGTGCGACGTGGCGATGCCTGCAACGATCCTAGCCATTTGACTTGTCTTCCCATTCCGATTTGCTGCGGTTTCCTTCGATCGGTCGGCCGCCGGCTAGCATCATGTCGCGATACTCCTGCTGGGACTTGCCGGTCATCTTGGCGGCCACCTGCTCAAACGAGAGCCCGTCCGTGGCGCCCAACTTGGCGGTAAAATAGATGTTGCCGCCCAGCTCCAACATTCTGTTCCACTCGCGCTTCAGTATGGCATCGCGCTGCTCGTCCGTCATCGCAAACTGCTTCAGGTAGCCCGCCTCGTCGGCCTTGAACGCCTTGCGGTTATCCTCCTTCATCAGCGACATGCAGAACATGTTGATGTGGTAGCCCTGGCGAGAGCGCTCCGCATCGAACACGAACGTACCCGGGATGTCGTTGTATGCCTTTTTATGCTCGTCAGTCATCGTTTGCTCCATTGCGACGACGGCAGAGGGAGACCGGACAAATGCCGCTCGCCGGTCATTTGCTCCGACGTCATCCGAAGTAGATCGACAGGCCGAGCCAGTCCCGGTCGTGTCTGCAGGTGCCGGCGGCCGATGGCGGGGCAAATCATCGAGCATCTGTTAAAGCAAGTTCTGCCGGCGAAGTACAGGGGCCGCCATCAAGCGGCGCTGCCGGCGCGTTGTGGTCGAGATGGCGCCGCTGCGCTGCGGATCTGGTCGGGGCGGGTCGCGGTGAGCCGCGATCCGCCATCATATTGGCAGTTGGTCACGTCCAATAAAGTGCCATCGGATTATCCACCAACAGGGCCTGCTGCTGAGCCGGTGTCGGCGCAATCTTGGGGATCACGTCGACCAGCACGCCGTCGTCCGGCGCCTCGGTCTTCATATTGGGATGTGGCCAGTCGGTGCCCCAGATCACGCGATCGGGGAACTTTTCGACCAGCGCGCGGCCAAACGGAATGACGTCATCATAGGGGGGACCGACACGTGTCATACGTTCCGGGCAGGTGACCTTGACATAGAAATTGTCACAGTCCTCCATGAGCCGGTGGAGGCGTTGGTTCTCCGGATCGTCGACGCCCTTGGCCACGGTGGGCGTGCCCATATGGTCGACCACGACCTTGCACGGCAAGGCGCGGAAAAAGTCCTGAAAGTCTGGCAGATCGGGCATCTCAAAATAGATCACGACATGCCAGCCGAGGTCTGCGACGCGCTTGGAGATCCGTTCCAGTTGCTCGCGCGGCGTGATATCAACCAGGCGCTTGAGGAAGTTGAAGCGGACACCGCGAACGCCGGCCCGATCCATCCACGCCAGCTCATCATCGCTGACGTCCTGGCCGACAAACGCAACCCCTTTGGCTTTGCCGTCGGAGGCATCCAGGGCGTCGACCAAGGCGCGATTGTCCTTGGAATGGCAGGAGGCCTGCACGATCACATTCTTGTCGAAGCCTAGAAAGTCGCGCAGCGCAAACAGCTTTTCTTTTGGCGCGTCGCATGGGGTGTACTTGCGCTCTGGCGCATAGGGAAAGCGCGCGGCCGGCCCGAACACATGGCAGTGGGCATCGACGGCGCCAGCCGGCGGTTTGAAGCTGGGCTTAGAGGGATTGGGATGAAATGGAATGTAGTTGGGGTCCATGGGTGTGTTGCCTGCTGTCGGAGCGCGCTCAGGCATCGGCTGGCGCCGGCTGCCTAGGATACGGTTCGTTGATGGTTTAGCGCCATTGCCGCGGCATGGCCAGCTCGGTGGATTTGGGCTGATCGTGCGGATGTTGGCCAGCCCAACCCGCCGAGGTAGTGGCCGGGACACCTGAGGCGGTCCGCGTCCGCACGATGATCAGGCCTGATCGGTCATGGGTTAATCGGTGATCGGTCGGTCTCCGACGCGCGGATGGGGTCGGCCACCATCGGCCACTGCCATGCATAGGACGATCTCGTCAGGACGCGGCGCGTCGGCGATCAACACGGTCATGGTATCGAAGTGGTTGAACGACCACACGTTGTCCTTGTGGCCGAGCGGCAAATCGACCGACTGGCCCGCGGCCGCAACCTTGGCATTGGAGGGGATGATGGCTTGGCCGCCGCCGACGGCCGCCCGCATCGGCTTGCCAAGCTTTGGGTGCAGCACCGCCGCTCCATGCTCCAAATCACCGTTGATACCGACGATGGCAGCCTTGCCATAGCTGACCGGCGCACCAGGCAGCGCGGCGACGGCATCGCCCATTAGGCGATGACCGATCTCGCTGCTGGCGTCGAACAAGGCGGCAAGGTCGGCGGCAAAACTGCCGGCGAAAGGATTTTTCACGACAGCAAGCGCCGCGACGCGCGTGATCGGCGCACAAGCCTTGCCAAGCCCGTCGGCGTAAATGGTCTCGGTGATCAGTGTGGTCTTACGCAGGTCCATGCCGCACCTCGCCTCGTCGCGTGATCGGCTGTTCAGATCCAGCCGAGCGCAGCCTAACAGGTCGCGGCATCGCTTCCAACGCTGCGGCCTGGGGGCGGTCGTTGCCGCGCATGACCCCGCATAGACTGACGCTTCGGATTGCTTAGGCCGGGGATTTCTGGATGACCTCCAGATGCGGGAACGGGATGGTGATGCCGGCGGCGTTGAATGCGTCCTTGATCTTTCGCGTGATGTCGAATTTGAGATCCCAATAATCGGCGGCCTGGCACCAAACGCGCAGCGTCACATCGACCGCGCTATCGCCCAGGTTGGTGACCTTGACGAACGGCTCCGGCTCGGCCGATGCACGCGGATCGGCCGCGATCAGATTACGGACCGTCGAGATCGCCTTCTCGATGTCGGCGCCGTAGTCGATGCCGATGGTCAGATCCACCCGGCGCCGATCATGGGCTGAATAGTTGACGATTGCGCTGGTCCACACTTCCTTGTTGGGGATGATTATCTGCACGTTGTCGACGGTTGCCAGCTCGGTGATAAAGATGTCGATCTTCTGCACGGTGCCCGAATGACCGGCGACCTCCACGTAGTTGCCAAGATTGAACGGGCGGAACAACAGCAGCATGACACCGGCCGCGAAGTTCGCCAGCGTCCCCTGCAGCGCCAAACCAACCGCCAGAGTTGCTGCGCCCAAAATCGCGACGAGGCTGGTCGCGTTGACCCCCATCAGCTGCAGGATGGCGATCAGCGCAACCGCCATAATCAGCCAACGCAGCGCGCTGGTCGCGAAGTTGATGAGGGCTCGGTCGGCATTCTCCGACTTCAGCAGATAGGTCTTGAGCCGCGCGCTCGCCCAACGGGCGACGAACCGTCCGACGAACCAAATGACGAGGGCGTAGATCACGTAAAGGCCCAAACGGAGAGCGAGGTTGGTCCAATCCTGCAGTTGCTCAGCGCCAAACGACATCGGCATCTCCTGTCGGTCTTGGGGTAGATGGCATGCGTAGGTCCAGATGACATACTTTACGTGCAGCTCGCAATTGAGACCCGGTTTCTAACCACAGCTAAAACTGAATGTATTTCGTGTCTTACGCGGTCGCGCGTCGTTGATGGGTCCAGTGATGAGTGAGCGATGAGTGGGCCGGACCGCACACCGGCTGCAACCGTCGCGCAGCGGCGGCCGGCCGATCCAGGGCTTGGCTCAGAAGGGATGCTATCGCCATCAGATTGGGCCATGATCAGTGCGGAAGCTGTCACGACGATCCGTGCCGACACCCCGGTGCGGATGCCTGAGGCCGCGGCGATGCAACTGATGCAACTGATGCAACTGAAGACACCAGCGAGGAGACCCCCATGAGGTTGCAGGATAAGGTGGCGATCATTACCGGTGCGGGCCGCAATATCGGTGAGGACACGGCCAAGCTGTTCGCCCAAGAAGGCGCCAAGATCGCCGTCGTCGACCTCGACGCGGGCCGGGCGGAAACCGTTGCCGCAGCGATCACGGCGACCGGGGGTGTCGCCGCCCCGTTCATCGCCGACGTCGCCGATGCGGCGCAAACCGAGCGGCTGGTGGCTGAGGTCTGTGCCAAGCTCGGCCGGGTCGACATCCTCGTCAATAACGTGGCGATTTCCGACAACAAAAGGATCTTCGAGGTCTCGTTGGAGGAATGGAACCGGGTGATGGCCGTCACGTTGACATCGCCATTTCTGATGGGCCGCGCGGTCGCCAAACAGATGATCGCGCAGGACTCCGGCGGCGTTATCATCAACGTCGGGTCGACCTCCGGCTTCTATGGACGGTCGAATGCGATCGCCTATACCACCGCAAAGGGCGGCGTCACCAACCTCACACGATCGATGGCCATCCAGCTGGCCCCGCACAATATCCGCTGCGTGTTGGCGGTTCCCAACAAGATCGGCTCGCCGGTCGGCCAGGACGCGTTTGACCCCACACGTCCAGTTGTTAACTTGCGCCAACACCGGGCTGGAACGCCGATGGATATGGCCAAAGTGCTGTTGTTCTTGGCCTCCGACGACGCCGATTTCATCACCGGTTCGGCCGTGTTCGTCGATGGCGGTTGCTCGGCGTTGATGCCTGGCGACGCCGGAGCTGGCGCTTGAGTGCACCGCGTCTCCAGCCAGGTCCCAGATGCCGGTACCAGATGCCGGTACCAGATGATGTCCGCGTCAGGCGGATCAGCGTTTGGAGGCCCGCGCCGCAAGCCGGCCGCCCAATGGCACGATGATGTGAGTGGCCGGATTGGCGAGAGGGATCATTCCGGCTCATACTGAAGCGCGCAGAAGAAGGGCTGAAGCGCGCAGAAGAAGGGATCCCGACCGGCGGGGAGGAGCGGTTTTGGGTCCGCGTATGATCCACTGCACATGAAGGGTGCGTGATGCGTTTTCGTCTCTCAAACGGTCTGGCCGTCGGCTACAAGACGTGTGGCGCCGGCCCGACCATCGTGCTGATCCCGGCGATCGGCTGCCCCAAGGAATTTTGGGATCCGGTGATGGCGCAGCTCAAGACCAGCTACCGCGTCATCGCCATGGAGGTGCGCGGCCATGGTGAGAGCGACGTGCCGGCCGCGCCGTTCACCATCGATGATCTGGCCGATGACGTGATCGAGCTGTTACGGGCGGTTGGCGGCGGTCGGGCGATCGTCGGCGGCTGCTCGATGGGCGGTCAGATCGCCCAAGGCGTCGGCGTCAAGGCGCCGGACCTGCTCTATGGGATCTTTATTTCCAACACCGGGCACTTGCGCGACGACACGATCCGCGAGGTGATGGAAGGCCGCGCGATCGCCGCCGAAAAGGGCATGCCGATGGAGCTTTGGACAACGCTCAATCGTTGGTTCAATGAGGCCTACCAGAAGGCGCACCCGGAGCATGTGATGCTGGCACATGGCTGGCTGTCGAACGCCGATCCAATCGTGCACGCATGGTCGTGGCGGGCCATCAAAGGTCTCGATTACGCCGAGCGGTTGCGGTCGCTCACGGTGCCGGCGTTGGCGATCGCCGGCGAGAACGACCAATCGAGCGGGCCGGCGGAGGTGGAGGAGATGGCGCGTTGGCTTCCGCACTGTGATTATCGGCTCTGTGCGGGCGCCGGCCATCTGTCGCCGGTCGAGCAGCCACAGACCTATGCCGGTTTCATCAAGGAGTTCGCTGACCGCGTGGTGGATTAGAGTTTGTCCACCTTAGGCGGAATTGTCTTGCCCGCCCGTTGCTCAGCCGGCCAACCTCACACCGTGCGAAGCGGTGGCCTGGCGGGGAACTGGTGCCGGCCCGGCGGCGATGCGGCCCAGGGCTTTACCTACCCACGATGGCGTTGAGGGCTACGCCTGGTCCCCACCAACGCCCGCCTGGGCGACGATGCCGCGGTCCAGCAAACGTTCAATTTCGACCTCGGTCAGGCCGAGTTCATCGACCAGCACCGCGCGCGTATCCTGACCGAGCCGCGGCGGAAAGCGGTGGGAAGCCGCCGGTGCGTCCGACATTTTCAGCGGATTGCCGGCAACCTGGACGTTCAGATCGTCTGGCCCGGGAATATCGAGCACCATCGCGCGCTCCACCACCTGCGGATCGCGCAGCGCGCGATCGAGCGTGTTGACGACACCGACCGGCACGGCGGCAGCGCGCAGCTCAGCCATCCATACATCGGCGTTTTTGGTCTTGAACGCCGCCGCCATCGCCGCCCAGATCTCGACGCGGCGGGCATAGCGGCCCTCGCCGGACTTCAAGCCCGGGTCGTCGCGCAAATCCTCCCGGCCGACAACCTCGCACAGGGCGGCCCACATGCGATCGGTGTTGGCGCAGACGACGACGTCGAGTCCGTCCTTGGCCGTGAACGAGCGGTAGGTTGGGATCGATGCATGGCCGCGGCCTTGCGGGCCGGGCACGGTGCCGGAGGCTAGATGGTAGGCGGCCTGATAACACAACATCGCGACCTGGCAGTCCAACATGCTGACATCGATGTGCTGGCCGCGGCCGGTCTTGTGGCGCGCTTCCAAGGCCGCCAAGATGCCGATGATCGAATAAGCCCCTGCGGCCAAATCGCCGATGGGAATGCCGGCACGCACCGGTCGTCCGTCTGGTTCTCCGGTCAGGCTCATGCCGCCGGACAGGGCCTGCACCACCATGTCGTAGGCTGGATAATCGCGGTACGGCCCATTTTGGCCGAAGCCCGAGATCGAAGCGTAGATCAGTCGCGGGTTAAGCTCGGACATGCGCGGGTAGTCGAGCCCTGATTTGTCCAGCGCGCCGGGGCGGAAGTTTTCGATGAAGACGTCGCACTTCTGTGCCAGCCGGCGGACCAGATCTTGACCCTCCGTCGTCTTCAGATCGACCGCCACGGATTTCTTGTTGCGGTTGATGGCATGAAAGTAGGCGCTGTCCGGACCGATGAAGTGCGGCGGAAGCTGGCGCGTCTGCTCCCCGTTCAGCGGCTCGATCTTGAACACCTCCGCGCCCAGATCGCCTAGGATCTGGGTGGCGTAAGGACCGGATAAGAAAATGGTGAGATCGAGCACCTTGATGTGGCTGAGGTCGCCGAAGGTGGCGGGAGTGGCGGGCTCGCTTGCGCCCATAGCATTGCTCACCTCAGTTGTGCGCGGCAAACCGCAGCGATCACGCTCCGTTCCTGTAGCGCTGCGCGGCATCGAGCGCGGCATCGACAATGCCTTGGTAGCCGGTGCAGCGACACAGGTGGCCGGACAGCGCCACGCGCACCTGCCGCTCGTCCGTGTCGGGAATATCCCGCAGATGCTCGGTCAGCGTCATGAGCACGCCCGGCGTGCAAAATCCGCATTGCAGGCCGTGGTTGTCGCGCATCGCCTCCTGCAAAGGGTTGAGGCTGCCGTCCGGCAGCGCCAAGCCCTCGATGGTCTCGATATCCTGGCCGTCCGATTGCACCGCGAGCATCAGGCAGGAGCGCGCCGTTTGGCCGTTGAGCAAAATCGTGCAGGCGCCGCACACACCATGCTCGCAGCCCACATGGGTGCCCGTCAGCCGTAGCTCATGGCGGATGAAGTCCGCCAACGTCATGCGCGTCTCGACCTCGCGCTGATACGACGTGCCGTTAACGCGCAGTGAAATGTTGCGTCGATCCGCCATCTCAGTTCCGTCCCTCCTGTGCACGGGCGAAGGCTCGCTTTAAGGCGCGCTTGACCATCACTTGGCCCAGATGCTTGCGGTAGTCCGAGGTCACATAAGCGTCCTCCATGGCGTCGATCTTGCCCGCTTCGGCTGCGACGGCCTCGGCAAGCTGATCGGACGGTGGTTGACCAGTAAGCTGTGTCTCTGCGGCGGACAAGCGAACCGGATTGGGACGCACGCCCGAGAGCACGATGGCGGCTCTAAAGATCGCCGACCCGTTCATCTCCACCAGCGCGCCGGCGGCCGCGATCGCGAAATCGCCGTGACGCCTGGCAAACTCCTCATAGGCATGCCCGTGCCCCTTGGGCCAAAGCGGCAACGCGATCTCGGTCAGCAGCTCGGTCTCCTCCAAGGCCGTCGTCATGAAGCCTTGGCCAAAGTCAGCCATGGCAATCGCGCGCTCGCCCTGCTTGCTGCGTGCCGTCAAGGTGCCGTCCAGCAACGCTGCAACGGCGGCCAGCTCAGCGGACGGATCCATGTGGCACAGCGAGCCGCCGATGGTGCCGCGGTTGCGCGTTTGACGATGGCCGACCCATTGCAGCGCCTCGGACAGGATCGGGCAGGCGGCCTTGATCTCGTCTGAGAATTCGACGTCCCGCTGCCGGGTCATGGCGCCAATGTGCAGGACCGACGGGTCGCTGCGAATGTAGGCCAGCTCATCGATCTTGTTGAGGTCGACGACGTGATCCGGCATCACGTAGCGGAAGTTCATCATCGGCATGAGCGATTGCCCGCCGGCTAGCGGGCGAACGTTGTCCAGGCTCGCTAGCATGTCGGCCGCCTCGGCGACGGTCCTAGGGTCATGATATGTGAATGGCGCCGGTTTCATACCCTGCTGACCCCTGAAATGGTTGGACAACGGCAGATCGACCACGCTCGCAAGCGAACGTGTGACGGGACGAAGCTGCCAAAGTCGTGCGCCGGTCCACCGCCTGTTCACCGAGCCGTGGCCCGGCGATGCGCGAGCTTAGACGCAACCTGTCGGGGTTTCAACTCGGGGCGCGGCCGCTGCAAGGGCCGAGACCCGCCGGCGTTAGATGCTTGCGCCTTAAGCCAGAGCCTTGAGGACAGTCCTGATCGCACGGCGCAAGAGCTCAGGGCAAAAGGATGATCGACGCGGGAGCACCTGGAGCGGTCAGCTGCTCAATCGGCATTGGTCGCTCCACCAACGATCGGGCCTGGTCGGACTCGGGGGCAGCCCACTCAGGTGCACGGCGGGTGCAGCTAAGCGTAGGGCGCGTCGGCCCCCAGCTCACGTAGGTCCGGGTCGGTCCGGTCGAACGCCGCGTAGGGCGCCAACGCACGGAACAGGGGCCCGCGGCAAACGCCGGTGTGCTTGCCATAAACCCAGGAGCGATGCAGTTTGCAGCCGAGCCGGGCCTTGAGGCCGTAGCTGGTCTGACCAACTTGCAGGCTGGAATAGCCGTTGTCGATGCAATGGCGGACCGTCGCCATCCAGTTTACGAAGTAAAGATTGTGCGTGCGCGACAGTTCGTAGTCCATGCCGAGGTGCTTGCCGAGCACGCGCTCACGCTCAACAAAGAACATATTAAACAGGCCGAGCCGATCGCCAACCCAGCATAGCAGCAGCCGACAACGGCCTCGGAGCCCGACCATCATCTGGCGGAAATAGTCCTCAGGAAGATCGTCAAAGCCTTCGTAACTGGCTTTTCGGTTGTCGCGGGTTTTCTGGTAAAGCCGCTCAATCTCGTCTTCCAACCCCGCAATGCTGTCGCGGATTTCAACGCGAACCGACTTGGCCTGCCGTAATTTGCGGCGCACATCGGAGCGCATCTTCGGCGACAGGCTCGCCAGGTATTGGTCCACGTCGGCGAACGGCAGGTCCAGCGTTGCCACTGGCAGAGACGGAACCGCGGAAAACCGGTGCCGCCTGAGAACCGGGTCGGCCCATTGCTTGCCGTCGTCGCTCACGTCCTTCAACGACAGCACCCGCACGCGGTTTGCCGCGGCAAACCGCGACATCTCTCGCAGCAAGGCATCGAGGACTTCGGCCCTTTGCTGATCGCAGAGCGCAGGCAGCGTGCCAATATGGCATTCATCCGTCAGCGGTGAACCGACGCAGAGCACCGGCATTCTGATCATGTCGGGTGCGTGCCGGTCCATCCAGTCGCCGGCGAGCTGGAACCACGGGCCGAGCGGTGCGTCGAGGCGATAATCCAAGCGAAACATCGGCACCGCGCCCACCAGGCGGTCGTTGGCGTAGGCCGCTATGACGAAGTAGGTGAAGTCCGGCGAGGATGTGCGTTCTCCGGCCCGGTAAAAGTCCCAACTTCCAGGGTTGCCGGGAAACAGACCGTTCCAGGCGTCGCGGGCGATCTCGGTTATGCTGGCGTGCGTGCGAGCGGTGAGCTGGCCGGTATCGGGCCGCCATCCGTCTAAGTGATGGGCGGTCGCGGCGCCTGCTCCGCAAACGGTGGACGCGCTGAGTGCGGTGGGCCGGCTCAGCGGTCTATATGGGCCGGCATGGGCTGGACTCCCTAAATTTTCACCAATAAGCGCCCGACTGAGGGGTGATCTGCTCATTATCTTTCTCCTCACCGCACAAGCTTGGCGCATAAGTCTGATTGTGACCAGGAGTAAAGCGGACTCCGACTGGGAGCTGTTTCATACGGAACAGTGTTGTTTTCGGTGCCCTCGGCGCGAGCGGTCGACGCCGTCATGCTCATGCAACGTGACCGTCGGCCGCGGGCGCCGGCTGGATTGTTTTGGCATTGTTGACGCGGATCAGATGTGGACGTGGACGGTTGGATGAGGCTGGGTTAGGACATGGCTCCGGTCCCGAGGAAGCATCCGCCACCGTCCTGGGTGTCGAGGAGGAAGGAAGGGAGAGCTGATGGCGAAAGGCGTTGTCGCTTTTGTGCTCGGTGTTGGACTGACCGGCGTGAGCTGCGCCCAAGCAGCGACCGACGTGATTTTTAATGTCTTCACTGGACCACGGCATTTCGTCAATGCTCCGTTCAAGACCTGGGCCAAGGATGTGGAACGGGTGACGGAAGGGCGCGTGAACATCCAATTCTTGCCGGCCAACGCGGCGCCGCCGCCGAAGCAGATGGATGCTGCCGTCGGCGGACAATTCGACGCGGCTTTCATCTTCCACGGATTTATCGCCAAGCGCGCAACGGGGCCGCAGTTCGGCAATTTGCCGTTCATATTAGAGGGCACCGCGGAGCAAGGCTCGGTCGCTTACTGGCGCACCTATCAGACGTACTTCGGCGACAAGAATGAATTCGATAAGAGCCAAGTTCAGATCTTGTCCATGTGGCAGTTCCCAGGCGGAAATTTTTACAGTGGTACCAGCCAGCCGATCATCTCGATCGCTGATTTGCGAGCGCGTAAGGTCTGGGCGCTGGCCGGTACGGCCTCGCGCACGTTGAAAGCCGCAGGGGTCAACCACGTGTCGGGACCTGCGGCGCGCGTGAGCGAATTCACCCGGACCAAGGTGGTGGAGGCGCTGGCTGGTATATCCATGAACGCGGTCCAAGCGTTCGGTGCACTGAATTTCACGCAATCGGCGACGGTGCTGCCAGGAAAAATTCAGGCCGCTTCATTTGCCATGTTCATGGTTGCGCGAAAGTGGAGCGAGATTTCACCGGGTGACCAACAGCGGATCATGTTGGTCTCCGGTGAAAAGATGGCGCGGGCAATGGGCCGTCGGGCCGACGCGGCCGAGCTAGCCGCGCGGAACAAGTTTATCGATGCCGGCGTTAAGATCTTGGCGGGTAGCGCGGCGTTCAAGGCGGAGCTGCTGCAAGCGGGCTCTACGTTGGTGGCGCGCTGGATCGCCAAGGCCAAATCGAAGCTGGGCGTTGACGGAAGGGCCGTGATCGAGGCGTATAGGGCCGAGGTCAAAAGACTGCAAGCTGGCAAATAGGTCAGGCCCAGTGCATGGTCACCTGTGCATGGTCACCAGTGCATGGTCACTTGTGCATAAAGCCCAACGATCAAAACAATCCGCGTGCGTGCGCCTTGGCCGCGTTAGGGCCCGCCGCCCATGGTCTTGGCACTGATCGGTGTGGTTCTCGACATTAGATCATCGCGCCTTAAATCGGAACCGCAACGCCGATTCCAATTGCGCCGGTTCCGATTTAAGGCGCAAAGATGATCGCTGTTAAAGTGGTGAGCAACTTTCTGCCTTTGATCGGGATCGTTCCGATTCCGATTAAAGGCAGGTTGCTCTAGGTCGCTACGGGGATCGGGGTCAGGCGTCAGGGCTCACCTGATCGCGATTGGGGGGGTGCGGATGGAAGCGGCGCTGGTGGGTTCTGCCGGCGTTTTTTCCAGCGGATTGCTGACGACGATGTCGGGTGGCGCGCTGGTGATCGCGTTGGCGAACGTGGTGGCGCCAACATTGATCGTGCTGTTTGCCGACCTCGCCACCATCTTACCATCGATGATGAGGCATTGACGATGAACCAGCCAGCGGCACAGATGTTCGATGTGATTATTGTCGGTGGCGGCTCGGCTGGATGCGTCATCGCCAATCGATTGAGCGCGGATGCCAAGCGTCGGGTGCTGTTGCTGGAGGCCGGGGCGTGGGACCGCAACTGGTTGATCCACATTCCGCTGGGCGTCGGCAAGGTTTGGAATAACCCGGCCTACAACTGGTCCTATATGTCGGAGCCGGAGGCTGAGCTTGCCGGTCGGCGGATCTATCACCCGCGCGGGAAGGTGATCGGTGGGTCGAGTTCGATCAACATCATGGCCTTCGTTCGCGGCAACCCGGCAGACTACGACCAATGGGCTCAGGCCGGATTGATCGATTGGTCCTACGAAAAAGTTCTGCCCTATTTCAAACGGCTGGAGGCCTACGTCGGTGAGCCGGATGAGGCGCGCGGCGCCAGCGGTCCGATACGGGTTATCCGCAGTGATCTGAACAACCCTTTGGTGAAGGCGTGGCTGCAGGCGGGTCGTCAAGCCGGCTACCCGGTCAACCTCGACTACAACGGCAGGGTTCAAGAAGGTGTGGCGCCGACGCAAGCCAATATGGGCGGTGGACGTCGTCAATCCACCGCGGTCAGCTATCTGCGGCCGGCGCTGCAGCGACCCAACCTGGAGGTCGAGACGCAAGCCCATGTCGAGCGCATTCTGTTTGAGGGAGGTCGTGCGTGTGGCGTGGTTTTTGAGCAGGGTGGTCAGACGCGGCAGGTGCGCGCGCGCGACGAAGTGGTGATGTGCGCAGGTGCTTACAACACGCCGCAGCTGATGATGCTGTCCGGGATCGGTCCGGCCGCGCACCTCAATGACCACGGCATCAAGGTCCTGCATGATGCCCCCGGCGTCGGCGATAATCTTCAAGATCATCTGATGGCGATCCTGGAGTATGCCGCCAAAGAGCGCACCGAATTCACCCGCAACCTGCGCCTTGACCGGTTGACGTTGAACACCGCGCGCGCGTTGTTGCTGCGGGATGGGCCGGCGGCGCAGCCGATGAGCTTGGGGATGGCCTTTTTGAGGAGCGATGCACGGCTGGCGATCCCCGACATCCAGATGATATTCCGTCCGTTCGCGAAAGATGCCCACGAATGGTTTCCGGGACTGCGTGCGCCGTTTCAGGACCGGTTCGGCTTCATCGCCTGCCACCTGCGACCGGCCGCCCGCGGCACGCTCAGATTGGCCTCGGCTGATCCGGCTGTGGCTCCGAGAATCCATAATCGATTTTTGGAGGCGGCGGAGGATCTGGCGGCGCTGCGAACCGGTATCCGCATGTTGCGTGAGATAGCGGCCCAGCCGGCGCTTGCCGAATTTATTGGACCGGAGGTCACGCCGGGTGCCGAGGTGACGACCGACAATGATATCGATGCGTTCGTGCGCGAGACTGTTGGCACCATCTATCACCCGGTGGGGACGTGTCGGATGGGGACGGATCCCGATTCCGTGGTCGACGAGAGGCTGCGCGTGCGTGGGGTGCAAGGCTTGCGGGTGGCTGATGCCTCGGTCATGCCGACTGTGGTTGGCGGCAATACCAACGCTTGTGTCATGATGATTGCGGAAAAGGCCTCAGATCTGATCGCTGCTGGATGACAAGACTGCTGACCCCCTCGGCCGCAGATGCCAGCGTGGACGTCGCAGTTGATCGGGACGCGCGATCGGGCCATGGCCGGCGAGATTGGCTGTCGATCGGGGAACGCCGCCGCGTGCGGTCGGTACGGTGAAGATGTTTGCTGGATGGAGAAATGTTTGATGCGACGTGTTGGTTTCAATAGCTTGTCGATTCCTGGCCCAACCAATATGCCGTTTGCGGTGCGCGCGGCCATGGATGTCGCGTTGGAGGACCACCGTAGCCCCGCATTCCCACAATTCGTCAAAGCGCTGATGGAGGATCTCAAGAAGATCTTCAAGACCTCCGACGGTCGTGCGGTGGTGTTTGCCGGCTCGGGCACTGGCGGGTGGGATGCGGCGCTGACCAATACACTGTCGCCGGGGGATCGTGTGTTGATCCCGGTTTACGGGCAATTCTCGCAACTGTGGGCGCAAGCCTGCCGACGTCACCGCCTCGACGTCGATGTAATCGCGTGTGATTGGGGCACCGGAGCCCCCGTCGCTGAGATCGCAACGCGGCTTGCCGCGGACAGCGGACGCAAAATTAAAGCGCTCTTGATCTGCCACAATGAAACCGCGACCGGCGTGACCAGCGACCTTCCGGCGGTGCGCCAAGCGATCGATGCCAGCAAACATCCGGCGCTGTTGATGGTCGACGGGGTCAGCTCGATCGCCAGCATCGACTTCCAGATGGACGCTTGGGGCGTCGATGTGGCGGTATCCGGCTCGCAAAAGGGCTTCATGCTACCAGCGGGCTTGGCCATTCTGGCGGTCAGTCAAAAGGCGCTGGCGGCGATGCAGCAGGCCGAGTGTCCGCGCGCGTTTTATGATATTCGTGATGTGCTGAAGATGAATGAAATCGGCTACTATCCCTATACGCCGGCGACCACGTTGCTGCGCGGCCTACGCGCCTCAATCGACATGCTGCTGGAGGAGGGACTGGCCAGCGTGTTCGCCCGACACGCCCGTCTCGCCGCCGGTGTCCGCGCCGCGGTGCTCGCCTGGGGACTTGAGCTGTGCGCCAAGGAACCGCATTGGTATTCCGACACGGTGACGACCATCATGGTGCCGGAGGCCGCGGATGCTAACGAGGTGATCCGAATCGCCTATGAACGCTACAACCTGTCATTGGCGTTGGGGCTGGGCCCGTTGTCCGGCAGCGCGTTCCGCATCGGTCACATCGGGTGGCTCAACGAACTCATGCTCATACAAGCTATCGCGGGCGCGGAGATGGCGATGAACGATGCCGGCATCAAGATCGCGCTGGGGTCGGGGGTCGCCGCCGCGCAGCACGCCTACATGACCGCAGCGAGCTGACGAGGCCGGCGGCTTGCAACTCCCCAGCAGCAAACCAGGTGATGCCCATGACCTATGAGACGTTGGAGTTATTGATCGACGGAGAGTTCACCCAGGCGACCTCCGGCAAGACCGAGACGGTTATCAATCCGGCGACGGAGCAAGCGTTGGGCGAGGTGCCGCACGCCTCGGCCGCCGATCTGGATCGGGCGCTCGACGCTGCCGCGCGTGGGTTCAAGGTGTGGCGGGCAAAAACGGCGGTGGAGCGTCAGGCCGTGTTGGAAGGGGCGGCACGCTTGATGCAGGAGCGCATCGATGACATCGCCCGCACGCTGACGTTGGAGCAGGGCAAGCCGTTCTTGGAGGCGAAAGCCGAGATCGATTTCGTGATCAGCGTGGCGCGCTGGTACGGCGAGGAGGGCAAACGCGCTTACGGCCGGTTGGTGCCCTCGCGCGTGCCCGGCGCGCGCCAGATGGTCTATAAAGAGCCGGTGGGACCAGCCCTCGCTTTCGTGGCCTGGAACTTTCCCGGTACCAACGTGATCCGCAAGGTGGCGGGCGCTCTGGGGGCGGGGTGTTCGATCATCATCAAGCCGTCGGAGGAGACGCCGGGGACGGCGGTTGCCATCGCGCGTTGTTTCCAGGACGCTGGGACGCCGCCGGGAGTGCTCAATGTGGTTTTCGGCGTGCCCGATACGGTGTCGCGCCACCTGTTGGCCTCCCCCATTCCGCGCAAGGTCTCATTCACCGGCAGCGTGCCGGTCGGTAAACATCTGCAAAAGCTGGCGGCTGATACGCTGAAGCGCTGCACGATGGAGTTGGGTGGTCATGCGCCGGTCATCGTGTTCGACGATGCCGACATCGATTCAGCGATCAAGAACATGGCCGGCTTCAAGTTCCGTAACGCCGGTCAGGTTTGCATCTCCCCCACCCGGTTTTACGTGCAAAAAGACGTCTACAACAAGTTCGTCGATGGGTTCACGGAGCGCGCCAAGAGCTTAACGGTGGGCAATGGCATGGAGGACGGCGTGCGCATGGGTCCGTTGATCGCGCCGCGCCGGCTCGAAGTGATGGACGGCTTCGTGCAGGATGCGCGCGACAAGGGCGCAACCGTCACCACCGGCGGTGAACGTATCGGCAATCAAGGCTACTTCTTCGCCCCGACCGTTTTAAAGGACGTGCCCGATGGCGCCCGGATCATGAACGAAGAGCCGTTCGGACCGCTGGCCCCGATCACCACGTTCGACAACTTCGACGAGGTCATGGAGCGCGCCAACAGTCTGCAATTCGGGCTTGCCGCCTATACCTTTACCTCCGACGGCAACAAGGCCCGCGCCATCGCCGAGGAGATCGAGAGCGGACTTTTGGGTGTCAATCATCCGCTGGTGTCGACCGCAGAGACGCCGTTCGGCGGTGTCAACGAGTCCGGCTACGGCTCGGAAGGCGGGATCGAGGGTCTGGATGCCTTCATGCGGACCAAGTTCGTCACCGAGATCAACGTGTGATCAGGGGCGCGGTCAGGGATGTCGTCATTGCCTGATCCGCCACCGCACGCACCACTGCCACTCGAGCATCCCGCTTCCCCACGCGGTCACCGACAGCATCATCGCATTGGCTGGCCGGGTGGGGGAGCGAGCAAGCAAGCAAGGCTCATCCCTCAAAGCGGAAATGATCCGAGGTGGGGCGTCGGGCGTCAGTGACCGGGTGAGGCGTCCGGTGTCGACGCCGCGGTCGGCCCCGACCACGCCCTCACCTTCTCGCGCAGCTGTTGGAACATCACAAACAGCGCGGGGATGATCGCCACGCCGACGGCGGTCGCCGCCAGCATTCCACCAAGCACCGTCACGCCGACGGAAACGCGGCTTGCCGCGCCGGCGCCGCTGGCGAACACCAGCGGCAGCACGCCGAGGATGAATGAGAGGGCCGTCATCATCACCGCGCGGAAGCGGAGCGAGGCTGCCTGCTCGGCGGCTTCGATCGGGCTTTGACCGCTTTCGCGCCGCTCCTTGGCGAATTCGACGATCAGGATCGCGTTTTTTGCCGCGAGCCCCACCAATAGGACAAGCCCCACCTGGGTATAGGCATCGAGCGGTATACCGGCGAGATTGAGCGCGATCAACGCGCCGAGCGCGGCAAACACCACCGATAGCATCACCGGCAGCGGGATCGTCCAGCTTTCATATTGGGCGACGAGGAACAAGTAAGCGAACAAAATCGAAAACCCGAACACCAATGAGCCGGCCTGTCCGGATTTGATCTCCTCCAGCGCCATGCCCGTCCATTCGCCTTGGAATCCGTCCGGCAAGGTGGTTGTGGCCAATTGGTTGATGGCGGCGATCGCCTGTCCTGAGCTAAATCCGGGGGCGGGCTGACCGTTGACGGTGGCGGAGCGGAACATGTTGTAGCGCTCGATGGTTTCCGGCCCTTGTACGGGTCGGATCTGGATCAGCGATCGCAATGGGATCATTTCGCCGGTCTGGCTGCGCACGAACAGCTTGCCAATATCGTCGGGTGTCGCGCGGCGATCGGCCTCGGCTTGGATCAAGACCCGATAGACCCGTCCGAACTTGTTGAAGTCATTGACGTAGTACGCGCCGAAATTGGCATTGAGTACGGTGAAGATCTCGTTGATGGCGACGCCTTTTGTTTTTGCCAGCTCACGATTGAGATCGATGTAGATTTGTGGGGAGTTGGCGCGGAAGGTACTGAACACATCGGTCACTTCGGGCCGTGCATTGGCGCCGACGATCAGCCCGCCCAGTGCAGCGGACATGGTTTGTGCGGTGCGGCTCTCGGTGTCCTGCACGATGAACTCGAACCCGCCGGTCGTGCCTAGCCCAGGAATCGGTGGAGGTATGAAGGGCGCAATCGTGGCTGCCGGAATGGCAGCGAGCTTCGCAGTGAGATCGGCCAAGACGCCATTAAGGCCCAGCTGCGGCGTCGTGCGTTCGGACCAGGGCTTGAGCACCGCGATCAAAAAGGCACCATTGGGTATCACTGAACCCTGCAGCAGCGAATAGCCGCCCACCGCTAACACGTCGGCTACGGCCGGATGATCGGCCATGATGCGTTCAACCTCGCTCAACACGGCCGCGGTTCTAGGCAGGGCGGCGCCGTCGGGCAGCCGCACGTCGACGAAAAACGAACCGCGATCCTCAGCCGGGATGAACCCTGTCGGCGTCCTGGTCCCGATCATGCCGGCAGCGAGCGCTGCAATGCCCAACACAGCGCCGCAAATCACCAGGCGGCGCACGAGCATGCGCACAATCTGATCATACCGCAGGCGGGTGCCCTCGATGGCGGTTTCGAACCAAGCCAAGGGACCGCGGCTGGCCGGTTGCGTGGGACGCAGGATGCTGGCGCACAGCGCCGGGCTCAGCGTCAGCGCATTGATCGAGGACAGCGTGACCGCGACGGAAATTGTCACGGCGAATTGGACAAACAGGCGTCCGGTGAGGCCGGGGGTGAAGGCGACCGGAACGAATACGGCCAACAACACGAGCGTGGTGGCAATGATGGGTGTCGTAACCTCTGCCATGGCCTGGCGGGTCGCCTCGCGCGGCGATAATCCGCTGGCCATGTGACGTTGGACGTTTTCGACGACGACGATGGCGTCGTCGACGACCACGCCGATCGCTAAGATCAAACCGAACAACGAGACGGTATTGATGGTAAAGCCCATCGCGAACAGCGCCGCAAACGTGCCGATCAGCGAGACCGGAATGGCGATGGCTGGAATCAGGGTTGAGCGCCAATCCTGCAGGAACACAAAGACGACGAGAACGACGAGGACCAGGGCCTGAAATAGGGTGACAACCACCTCATTCATCGAGGTGATGACAAACAGGGTCGTGTCGTAGATGACCTTGGCCTCGACGTCCTTGGGAAATCGCTGCGAAAGCCGCTGCAACTCCGCCTTGATGGCGGTCGCCACCTCCAGCGCGTTGGCGTCAGGCAGCTGATAAACCGCGAGCAGTGCTGCCGGCTTGCCGTTCAGGCGTCCGAACCAGCCGTAGTTGGCGGAGCCGAGCTCGATCCTGGCGACATCGCCGAGCGTGACGACGGAGCCGTCGGCATTGGCAATCAACACGATCTTGCTGAATTGATCGACGCTTTGCAAACGACCTTGCGCACGCAGTGTGTATTGGAATTGTTGGTTGATCGGGGAGGGCGCCTGACCGACGCTGCCGGGTGACACCTGCAGGTTCTGATCGCGAATGGCGGCGATGATATCGCTGGCGGTCAAGCCCAAGCTAGAGATGCGGTCGGGTTCCAACCAAATCCGCATGCCATAGTCACTGGCCCCCAGGATATCGACGCTGGCGACGCCCGGCACGCGGGCCAGATTGTCGCGAATGTTGATCGATGCATAGTTGCTCAAAAACAAATCGTCGTAGGTGCCGTTCGGCGAGACGATGCTGGTGACCAGCAGGATGTTGGTGGACTGCTTTTTGGTGGTAACGCCCTGCCGGGTCACCTCTTCGGGAAGTTTTGGCGCGGCTTGTGCGACCCGGTTTTGGACGTTGACCTGAGCCGTATCCGAATCGGTGCCAATCGCGAACGTGACGGTGAGATTGTAAGAGCCGTCCATCGCGCTCTTCGACGACATATACGACATGCCCTCAACGCCGTTGACCTCGGCCTCGATCACGGCGGCGACGGTTTGCTCGACCACCTCGGCGTTGGCCCCGGGATAGTTGGTGGACACGCTGACCTGCGGTGGCGAAAGCTCGGGGAATTCGGCGATCGGCAGCGCCGTCATGGCCAACAGCCCCGCGATCGTCATGACGACGGCAATAACGATCGCGAACTTGGGCCGGTCGATAAAAAATGCGCTGAACATGCGAAGCGGACCATTATTTGGTGGCAGGCGTCGTTGGTTTTGGCTTGGACGGCACCGGCGTAGAGACCTGCGGTGTGTTGATCCGCGGCGTGGTCGTCTGCGGCACCGCGTTCACCTCGGCTCCGGGCCTGACTTTCTGGATGCCTTCGACGATGATCGATTCGCCAGGCGCGACGCCCTGCTTGATGACAATCTCTGGGCCGAGCCTTTGGCCGGTTTTGATCGGTCGCATTTCGACGCGCTGGGATGGATTGACGACCAACACAAACGGTCCAGCCTGATTTTCCTGAATGGCCGCCTGTGGAATCACAATCTGGTTTTGCGGAACCGTGCTCTTGAGGATCACATTGACGAATTGGCCCGGAACCAGCATCCCGCCCGGATTGGAAAACTTGGCGCGTACGGTGATCGTGCCGGTGGCGGGGTTGACCTCGTTGTTGACAAAATCAATGTCGCCATCGTGCGGGTAAATCTCACCGTTGGCGAGGCGAATGCGGGGCGTAAACTCGGCGACCTCGCCGCGCTTGATCGCCTGTTGGAAATTCAAGTAGTCGCGCTCGCCGACGGAGAACAGAATATCAATTGGGTCCAACCGTAAAACGGTGACGAGCACGCCGGTATCCGGGCCGATCAAATTGCCAACATCCGCATTTGATCGTCCGCTGCGACCTGAAATCGGTGATAGAATCCGGGTGTAGCTAAGATCGAGCTGGGTCTGCTCAAGGGCCGCTTTTGCCTCGGCCAGATCAGCGCGGGCCTCACCATCCTTGGCCTTGGCTTCGTCATAGGCGGCGACGCTGACGGTATCGCGTTTGACCAACTTCGCGTAGCGTTCCAGCTGGCGTGTGGCTTCCTCCAAGGTGGCCTCGGCCCGCTCGACGCGGGCCTTCGCGGCCGATTGCGCGACCTTGAATTCAGCCGGATCAATCAGGTATAGCGGATCTGCGGCTTTGACATTGCCGCCCTCCTTGAACGGTCGTTTGAGCAAAACGCCTTTGACACGCGCCCGGATATCGACGCGCTGAGAGGCTTCGCTGCGGCCTACGTACTCGACGGCAGCCGAAACGTCTTTCGATACGACGGGGGCGATCACGACGCTGGGTAGCGGTTTGTCGCGTCGGCTCGGCTGGCTCGATTGCTGCGAGCCACAACTGGTGAGGATAAAAAGCGCAAAAATCAGGACAAAGACCCTGACTCGCTGCCAAGTTTTCAGAGCCATTTTTTGCTCGCACATCGCCGCGTGTCCGGAGGCAAAATACTCGCTGATCAATTATCGATGCCATGATTAACGCCGATCGACCAGTATCTCGGTCAGGACGATCCTGCGACGTTTGGTGTCAACGTTTTGGGGATGCTGCTCGGTGGCGCGGCTGGTGGTCGCCTTTCGCATGGCGACAATCTCGATGCGTCAAATCACTGCGCGTTTAGGTTAACTGCGGGCTTTAGGGCATTTCGGTGTGAGCTGAAACCATTTCGCTGCCTCCTCCGGCAACCCGCAACGTCGTGCCAATGGGAGGCCGGCCGGGGAACCGCGCGGCAAGCCGAAATTGCGCAGAGCGGAAATGACCCTAGATCATCGCGCCTTAAATCGGAACCGCAAAGCCGGTTCCAATTGCGCCGGTTCCGATTTAAGGCGCAAAGATGATCGCTGTTAAAGTGTAGAGCAACTTTCTGCCTTTAATCGGGATCGTTCCGGTTCCGATTTAAGGCAGGTTGCTCTAGCTGCATGGTCACGGCTGCGGCGGTTCGGCTCTGATCGAACACACGTTTGCTGTTTGCGGCTGCTGGTGGATAACGGCTGCGTCGCCAACGGGTCACGGGTGAACTTACGAGGCAGCGCCACAATACCTTCGGAAGGCGGCCAACGTTTCCGGGCTGACGTGATGCTCTATGCCTTCAGCGTCACGTCGCGCGGTGTCCGGGCTGACGCCCAAGGCGCACAAAAAAGCTTCCACGATCCGGTGGCGTTCGCGCGATTGTTCAGCCAGCGTGCGGCCGGCATCGGTGAGAAATACGCCGCGATAGGGGCGTTGCGAGACAAGACCCTCTTGCACCAACCGTTTCAGCATCTTGACGACGGTCGGTTGGGCCACGCCAAGCCGGGCCGCGATCTCCACCTGCCGGGCCTCGCCGGAGTTATCAATCAGATCGGCAATCAGCTCCACATAATCTTCAACCAGCTCGGTGCGGCGCGCTTCCCGCGCCTGCCGAAAACTTTCGGCATGGGATTTGGGCAGCGATAAACCGTCCGCATGGGGAGCCGTGGTTGCCTTCGCTCGCCTGCGTTTGCTGGTCGCGGTTTTGGGCGCCGTCATAATTGTCCGATTGAGCGACTTAAATTTATTAGCCTGAGCTATAACTCATTCAACAGAAGAATTCAATGGCCTGCTTGCGGTTGGCTCGCAGTTGTCGCGTCGCAGTCCATGTCGACGGTGGCGAACGGTGGTGTGGCTGCGATAATTATAGCCCTTGCTAAGAATGGGTGCCCAAGCTACCTATATGTGGCCAATGAATTCTTTGCTTGGCGCGGAGTTGGCGATGAAAAGGATGTCCTGGGTGGGCATATGGGGGGTGATTGCCCTCGCCGTCATGCAGGCCGCCACCACATTGACCGGAAGCTTGGTGAGCGGTGGGGCGTGGGCGGCCGGCCCGCTCAAGGTCGTCGCCACGACTGGGATGATCGCGGATATCGTTCGCCAAGTCGGGGCGGAACGCGTCAAAGTCCGGCAATTGATGGGTGAAGGCGTTGATCCGCATCTCTATAAGACCACCCGGTCGGACGTGGCGGCGATGCTCAGGTCGGACATCACCTTCTACAACGGACTGCTGCTGGAAGGTAAAATGACCGATGCGTTGATCCGAGTGGCGACGTCGGGTCGGCCGGTCTATGCCGTGACCGAGCTGATCGACGAAGCAAACCTGCTGCCGGCCGGCGGTCAGGCCGGACATTATGATCCGCACGTGTGGATGGACCCGCGCGGCTGGGCGAAGGCGGTCAAGGTGGTGCGCGACAAGCTCGCGCGGCGCGATCCAGACGGCCGGGCCAGCTACGCCGCCAATGCCGAGCGGTTGATTGCGGAGTTGAACAAGCTCGACGCCTACGCCAGCAACGCCCTGTCAATGATCCCCAAGCCCACCCGCATCCTCGTCACCGCGCACGATGCGTTTGGCTATTTCGGGCGCCGCTACGATTTCGACGTGCTCGGCATCCAGGGCTTGTCCACCGAATCGGAAGCCGGACTGAAGCGGGTCGAGGAGCTTGTCGCATTGTTGGTGGAACGCAAGATTCCTTCCGTGTTCATTGAATCGACGATCGCCGATCGCAGCGTCAAGGCGCTGATCGCGGGTGCCAAGGCGCGCGGTCACGCGGTGACGATCGGCGGCGAATTGTTCTCCGACGCGATGGGCCCACCCGGCAGCTACGAGGGCACCTACATCGGCATGATCGATCATAACGTGACCGTTATCGCGCGCGCGCTGGGTGCGGAGGTTCCGTCGCGCGGGCTTAACGGCCGGCTAACATTGGCGCAGAACTGAACCATGGTCATAGCGCAACATCCAAGGCGAAAAACAGCCTCGCTTTCCGCCCACCCCGAGCACAGCGCGGCCAGCCCGTTGTCGGTGCATAGCCTTACGGTTTCCTACGGCCACAAGCCAGTCCTGTGGGATGTGGAGTACGAAGTGCCGGGTGCGGCACTCAACGCGATCGTCGGCCCGAACGGCGCTGGAAAATCGACGCTGATCAAGGCCGTATTGGGCCTGATGCCGATCACCTCCGGGGTGGTGGAATTCTGGGGCCGGCCGTTGAAGTGGATGCGTCGCCGGATCGGCTACGTGCCGCAGCGCGGCAGCGTCGATTGGGATTTTCCAGTGTCGGCGCTGGAGGTGGTGGTGATGGGCCGCTACGGAATGCTGGGCTGGCTGCGGCCGGTGACACGCGCCCATGAGCAGGCTGCGCTCGCCTGCCTCGACCAGGTTGGCATGGCCGCATACGCCCACCGACAGATCAGCCAGCTTTCCGGCGGCCAGCAGCAGCGTGTGTTTCTGGCACGAGCGTTGGCGCAGGAGGCTGAGCTTTATTTTATGGACGAGCCGTTCGCCGGCGTCGACGCGGCGACCGAGAGTGCGATCGTCGACGTACTGCGCCGGCTGCGCGATGCTGGATCGACCGTCGTCGTTGTCCACCACGACCTGAGCACCGTGCCGCAGTATTTCGACAACGTGCTGCTCTTGAACGGCCGCGTGGTGGCAGATGGATCCGTGTCGGAGACGTTCACCCGCGACAATCTGCAAAGGACCTATGGGGGGCGTTTGGCGCTGCTCGATGAGGTCTCCGAGGCGATGGCGCGGGCCAGCGAGGCATTGCGATGACCTCGTTGGCCGCCACGTTCCAATGGCCCACGCTGGCGCAGCTGTGGGCGGTGTTGACCCTGCAGACGGGCTACAACACGCGGGTGGTGATGATCGGCGTGGCCTTGCTCGGTTTTGCGGTCGGTATCGTCGGCACGTTTGCGGTGCTGCGTCGGCGGGCGATGATGAGCGATACGCTGAGCCACGCGACGCTGCCCGGTATCGGTCTGGCGTTTTTGGTGGCGTTTGCGCTGGGCCTGGAAGGGCGCAGCTTGCCGGTGCTGTTGACCGGTGCCGCTGTCGCTGGCGTTATCGGCGTCCTCATTGTGCAATTTCTGGCTCATCGGACACGACTGCCTGAGGACGCGGCGATGGGTGCGGTGCTGAGCGTGTTCTTCGGGCTCGGTTTCGTCATCTTGAGTTACATCCAGACGCTCAGGACCGGAGCTGAGGGCGGCATCACCAAATTCATCTACGGCCAGACCGCGGCCATGAGCGCTGAGGATGCGTGGTTGATCGGCGCCATCGCGCTGGGCTCGGCGTTGGCGGTGGGTTTGTTGTTCAAGGAATTCCGGCTGGTGTGCTTTGATCCCGATTTCGCCGAGGCGCAGGGGTGGCCGGTGGCACGCATCGACCTGTTGATGATGACGCTCGTGATCATCGTCACCGTCGTCGGATTGCAGGCCGTTGGCCTGATTTTGATCATCGCCCTGGTTGTGATCCCGGCCGCCGCAGCGCGGTTTTGGACGGATCGGCTGATCATTGTGACGGTCCTCGCCGGACTGATCGGCGCGGCCAGCGGGTACATCGGTGCTGCGCTATCGGCGCTGTTGCCGCGGTTCCCGGCCGGGGGCATCATCGTTCTGGTGGCCGGAATGATCTTCCTGTTCAGCTTGTTCCTCGCGCCGCGGCGCGGCGTCATCGCCGGCAGCTTGCGGCGGCTTCGGCTGCGATTGCGCATCGAAAGTCAGCATGCGCTGAGGGCGATCTTCGAGCGGGCGGAGGCGCGCGGGGTGCCGCTGCGTGGGCCAGCACCCGTTGCAGAGCTACGAATCGTCCGCAGCTGGTCGGCGCCGTGGCGTCGGTTGGTGCTGTGGGCCTTGGGCATGCGTGGACTGCTGCTGCAACGCGGCGGCGACGTCCAGCTGACCCAGCATGGTGCCCGCGAGGCCAGACGGATCACCCGCAATCACCGGCTTTGGGAGGCGTATCTGGTCAGGCATGCCGAGTTGGCGCCGACCCACGTGGACCAATCGGCCGACTTCGTCGAGCACGTGCTCGATCAAGACATTGTCGCTCGCTTGGAGGCGCAACTGGAAAACAGCGGGCGGTTGCCGCAGCTCTCGGTGATGCCCGATAGCGTTCACCCGTGAGGTCGGCTTTAGGGACGGGATCAAACAACGTGCAGATGTTCCTTCAACTCGATTTGCCTGGCCTCCTTGCCGCGCTGTTGGCGACGATGTCGTGCGCGCTGGTCGGCAATTTCCTGGTCTTGCGACGCCAAAGCTTGATGGGTGACGCGATTTCGCATGCCGTGTTGCCCGGGATTGTCGTGGCGTTCTTGCTGGCCGGAACGCGGTCGACCTGGCCGATCTTCGTCGGCGCGATGATCGCGGCGCTGTGTGCGGTGGTGTTGATCGATCTGGTCCGGCGCTTCGGTCGGCTTGACACGGGAACGGCCATGGCCGTGGTGTTCTCGGTGATGTTCGCAGCTGGTGTGGTGCTGATGGAGCAGGCGGCCGCTCAAAATATCGATCTTGATGCGGAGTGTGTGCTGTTCGGCCAACTGGAAGACATCATTTGGCTGGCTCCATCCGGTTTGGCCTCGCTGTTGGAGGCGAGGGTTTGGGCCGATCTGCCGCGTGAGGTGGTGACGCTCGCGATCGCCTTCTTGGTTACCGCAGCGGTCATTGGCTTGTTCTGGAAAGAATTGAAGATCTCCTCGTTCGATCCAGGCCTCGCCACGGCGTTGGGGTTTTCCGCCAACCTGATCAATTTCGGGTTGATGATCGTGGTCGGCGTCGTTGCCGTGGCTGCCTTCGAGGCGGTCGGCTCGATTCTGGTCATCGCCATGTTTATTTGTCCGGCCGCGGCGGCCAGGCTTTATACCGACCGCTTGATCACGCAGGTGGGGCTCAGCTTGTTGTTTGCGGCCATCGCGGCGGTCGGCGGGTACGTTGTTGCGGCTTTCGGTCCGTTTTGGATCGGGTTGGAGCATTCGGTTGCGATCAGCGGGATGATCGCCGTGGTCAGCGGCGTCATCCTTGGTGCTGCGGTGATGTTTAGCCCGGCCTACGGCGTCTTGTGCCGGCGGCGGCCGCCGATCTCCAATGCGCCCTCTGAGGTGGAACTGCCACGGGCGGCGTGACGGGCAATTGACGGTTGGGTGCACCGCTGCCCAGATCATATCCGCCTCGACCATCGTGCCTTAAATCGGAACCGCAAAGCCGGTTCCGATTTAAGGCACGATGGTCTCGATTGCGTTCCACAGTGAACTGGAACCTTCCCGCTCCTCCACCCGTCACCCTATAGCACGAACTTGTGGGTGGCCGGGGGAGCGAGATGGATCGAGCGAATGCTCATTGGTTTGGGCGGATCTGACGGCGCCGACGCTTGCGATCGCCGCTCAATGCGACATCAGCACGGGAACCGTCATTTGCCGCAGGATGTTGCGCGAGGCACCGCCCATCACGAATTCGCGGAAGCGGGAATGCCCATAACAGCCCATGACCAGCATATCGGCCCCATAATCGGCGAGCCGTGACAACAGGACATTGCCGATATCAATTCCGCCCATCGTGGTGTGAGCGGCCTCACATTGCACGCCGTGGCGGGCCAGGGTGGCGGCGATTTCGGCGGCCGGCACGGTATCGGCCGCCGCGGCTTCGCCGGACTGATCGACCCAGAGCACGCGAACAATGTCGGCATCGCGCAATAACGGCAAAGCGTCGAATGTCGCGCGCGCCGCTTCCCGGGTGCCGTTCCAGGCGACCACGACGCTCTTGCCGACGTGGGGGAACCGACCCCAATGGGGAACGATCAGCGCCGGCCGACCGCTTTCAAGCGCGAGTCGCTCGGGAAAGTCGAGCACCACGTGATAGTCCCAACGTTGATCGGTCTGACTGGCGATCACCAGATCCACGGTCCGGGCGTGTTCCATCACAGCGCTCGCGCAATCGGCATAGCTGACGTCGGGATCGAGCATCCGCCATTCCGCGACGATCGGCCGTCCCTTGGCCGCCTGCTCGAAGGTGTTCCGGATCCTTTCCGCCTCCTCGCGAAAATATTGCCGCGATCGACCGGCTAGGCCGGGGTCGATGGATATGCCGGGGTGGAAGGCCCCGGCCGAGCCGATACTGGCCGGTGGCACAACGAACAGACCGATGAGATGGGCCTCGTTGCGGCTGGCGACGTCGATCGCCACGTCGAGCAGTGCGCCTGCCCGTTTCTCTTCGTTGACATGGACCAGGATGGTCTTAATCGCCATGACGACACTCCTCATGATTGCTGCCGCGAAATGGGCGAGCCGCGATGGCTACCGACCTCGCCTGCTCGTTCTATGGTGGCAGCATATTCTGGCAGCTCCTGCCGAATTTGACAGCTGTCAATCGGGCCGAAGCCCATCACCGCTGCTCATGCGGCAAATTCGGCGACCACCGGTGCGTGGTAAGACGAGACCGAGTGCTGGATCCGGCCATAGCAGACCACTTCATCGCCCAGCGCCTCGTTCTGACACTCCACCGCGATCAGGCGGCCGGTCAACGCGCGGCTGGCAAGGATATGATCGAGCATTTGCGGGCGGCCGTGGTGAAGCACGCTGAACCGACGGTCGCGCGCGATCGAACGATCGAGGACGACCAACGAGCGGCCGGCCAAATGTCCATTGCCGGTATCCTCCTCCGAGCCGACCAGGATCTTCAGCGGTGTTTCATGATCGGCGGCGTTGAAATCGCCACAAACGGCGATTTGGCACTGGTTCTCGGCGTCCAGCAAATCGTCGACGGCCAGCCGGAGTTCCAAGGCCTGTCCGGTTCGTTTCAGACCCGACAGAAAATAGCCCTCCGCCCAGCCGCGCACGCTGTTCCAGACGAACGGCGCCTGCTTCTGGCCGGCAATGTTCGCCGCCAGCGGTGCCCGCAAATGGACGTTGAAGACAAAGATCGGTTGTTGCTGTTCCGGGACGATCTCCGCCATCAAGATCGGGCGGTCGAACAGCACCGGCTCCGGTGCGGCTGAGCGTGGCACAGACGTCAGCGTCTGATAAAGAAGCGGCGGCAGGCGACCATGGCGAATGTCGGTGTGGGCGCGAATGGGATAGCGGGACAGGATCACCAAGTTGTGCACGTCGGCCAGTCCATGGCCCAGTGGACCTTGGCTGGCGCAGCGATGGTAGTGCTGATAGCGGGTGGTTTGCAGGAGGTCGTCCAAGGCACCGAGCGATCGCTGCGGCTCCCCGGGGCGGCGCTGGCCATTGATCTCCTGAAGGCAGACGATATCGGCACGCAGGCGTTCGAGTTGCGGTCGCAGAATCGCCGACCGCTCCTCCAGCTCAACGCCGTCTTTGTTGGTGGCGCCCAGGTTCTCCAGATTGAAGGTGGCGATGCGCATGGGGCGGCTCGTGGTCCTGTCGCTGGTCGTCGGTGGCAACCTATTGGCTCGGCGCCGGGCAGCCGAACGCTGAATTCTGGCTCAGTGGCATCGAAGGTAGGCATCGCTGTCACCACCGCCTTGATTCATGGCAACACCAGACCGGCTGATATAAGTATGGTCAAGGCCCTGATCTTTCCCGAGAATTTGGGCCGGTTGGGCGAACAAAAGGTATGCACGGCATCGAGTTGATGGAGCGTTTGTCGGTCGCTTTGGCCATTGGTCTCGTCATTGGCCTAGAACGCGGCTGGCAGCAACGCACCGATGCCGACGGCGATCGGACCGCCGGCGTGCGCACGCACGCGTTGGCCGCCCTGTTGGGCGGGGTGTGGGGCGCGACCACGCACCTCGTCGGACCCGGCGCCGGCGGTGTCGGACTGGGCTTGGCATTCATGGCCTTTTCCGCCGTGATCGCGGTCTATCGCTATCGCGAGACCAATCGCAGTGAGAGCTTCGGTGCGACCACAGTTGTCGCGGCCATGCTGGCTTTCGCGCTTGGGGCATTCGCGGTGTTGGGCGATATGCGCGTGGCAGCGGCGACCGGTGTTGCGACCGCCGGCGTGCTGGCCTTGAAGGGGATTGTGCACGGCATCGTCGCAAGGTTGACCTGGCCCGAGCTTCGGTCATCCCTCGTTTTGTTGGCGATGACCTTCATTTTGTTGCCGTTTCTACCGAACCGGACAGTTGACCCGTTTGCCGCCATCAACCCCTATGAAATCTGGCTGTTGACGATCTTGATCGCGGCCATCTCGTTCGTCGGCTATGTCGCCGTCAAGGTGGCTGGGCAGCGGCAGGGCATCTTAATGACCGGCCTCGCTGGCGGGCTGGTCTCCTCCACAGCGGTGACCGTGACGTTGGCCAAGCTGGCCAGCCTGCATCGCGAGCAGCAGCGTCTGCTGATGGCCGGCGCGCTGATCGCTAGCGCTACGATGTTCGCCCGGGTCCTGGTGGTGGTTGCCGCCGTCAACGTGCAGTTGTTGCCCTACGTGGTTTTGCCGTTGGGTCTGGCGGGTCTCACCTTGTTCGCGATCGGCCTGTTCGAATTCAGGCGCGAGCCGGCGTCGGCCAAGGCCGAGCAGCTGCAGATCGAAAACCCGTTCGACCTCGTGACCGTCCTCAAGTTCGGCGCCCTTTTGACGATCGTGATGCTGTTGGCGAAGGTTCTCACCACCACCATCGGCCCGCTGGGGGCCTATGCGCTGGCCGCAGTATCAGGTATTGCCGATGTCGATGCCATCGCGCTGACGATGGCCCGACATGGGGCCGATCAATTGGGACCGCAAGCGGCGGCGTTGTCGATAATCCTTGCGGCCGCGGTGAACACGGTGTCGAAGGCGGCGCTGGCATGGTTCTCCGGAGGGGCGAAAGCTGGACGTCGCATGGCGCTCGCTGCAGGCGCGGCGCTCGCGGCCGGGATTTGCGGTCTTCTGCTCTGGTTTGTGTATTGGGGCTAGACCAGGCTGGGTCGAGATGGACGCATCACGTCTCATCGCGAGCATGACTGAGGCCTGTAGGATGGATTGATGGCGCCTTGCGTGACGTTGACAAGGACTCGACTAAGGCCGATCGCGTCCTAGCTCTCAAGACCAGCGCGATGTCGAGAGAGCTGCGCTCGATGATCAGGGTGCCGTATGGCAGAGTTTGGTGATGGCCGAGCGATCCACCAGCGTGATCGAGGTGCGTATCCGCGAGTTGTCACAACTGTTCAACTCGCTTGATCCCTCGCCGTTCCGCGAGCGCGATATCGAGCCTGCCGCGGAAGATCATATCGTCGGATGGGCGCGTGAGCTGCCGACCGACACGCGTTTGGAAATCCACATTCATCTACCGAGGGAAGAAGCGGTCAAAGCACGACAGCTCGGCCTGGCCGAAGCTCTGCAGAATTATTTCAGTGAGCGCGCCGCCAAGACCAGCAGCGATTTGCGGGAATTGTTCCGCAATGGCTGGCGATTTTTGATCATCGGGCTGACGGTGCTGCTGTTGTGCTTGATGGGGAGCCAGCTGATACGGGCAAACTTGGGGACCGGTGCGTTCGCACGGACGCTGGCTGAAAGCCTCATTATTTTGGGTTGGGTCGCCAACTGGCGGCCGATCGAAACGTTTTTGTACGACTGGTTACCGATTAGGCGACGACGGGAACTTTATCGTCGGCTGGCATGCGCGCCCGTTCACATGACCGTCGATTGAGCCGGCCGGTTGGCCAACTCTGAGGGAACAGTTGGAGAACCAGGTGGCGCAGAGGTTCTCGTCATGTTTCAATGTCAATTGACCACAAATTGCCAATTCGGTGAGCCCGCGATGTGATTAGGCTTGAGGTTTGCTTTCAACTGTTGGTTCTACTGACGCTGGCGAATGGTGTCCCCGTCATTCTCAGGCGGGTCCTTGGCGACCGCTTCTCCTGGCCGCTTGATGGCGGGCTCGTGCTGCATGATGGCGCGCCATTGTTCGGCCGATCAAAAACCATCCGTGGTGTCGTTGGGGCGGTGCTGGTCACCGCCGTGGGCGCGGTGGCGATGGGCTTGGCCTGGTGGATCGGTGCGCTGTTCGGATTGGCCGCGATGGCCGGTGATCTGGCATCGAGTTTCACCAAGCGGCGTTTGAAGCTGCCCGCCAGCAGTCAGGCCATGTGGCTCGATCAGATACCGGAGGCGCTGTTGCCGCTGTTGGTATGCTTGGTGCCGATGGGCTTGACTTGGCTTGAGGTGATGGTGGTGGTGGGCCTGTTCTCGCTGGGTGAAATGATCGTGTCACCGATCCTGTGGCGGCTGCGCATTCGCGAGAAACCATACTGATTTGCAGCAGGCACGCGGACATCCAAGCCGCGATGCCTAGATCATCGCGCCTTAAATCGGAACCGCAACGCCGATTCCAATTGCGCCGGTTCCGATGTAAGGCGCAAAGATGATCGCTCTTAAAGTGGTGAGCAACTTTCTGCCTTTAATCGGGATCGTTCCGATTCCGATTAAAGGCAGGTTGCTCTAGGACCATGGCTGCTTCGCGGCCAGTTCAGACAATCGGCTCGGCCCACACATCGTAGTCATCCGCATGTACAATTCGTGCCCGGATCAGGTCGCCGGGTGCCAATGCGCTGGCGCCGTTGAGGAACACCGCGCCGTCGATGTCCGGTGCATCCCACGCCGAGCGGCCGATCGCGCCTTCCTCATCGACCTCATCGATCAGCACGTCGACGGATTGGCCCATGCGGCTGGCCAGCACGCCGCTTGAGATGGTGCGTTGGGTCGCCATCAAAAGATGCCAGCGTTCTTGTTTCACCGCTTCGGGAACGGCTCCGGGCAACCGATTGGCCGCGGCTCCGTCAACCGGCTCGTATGTGAAGCAGCCCACCCGGGTCAATCGTGCCGCCTGTAGCCAGTCCAACAGCTGTTGGAAGTCTTCATCGGTCTCGCCGGGAAAGCCGACGATGAACGTGGAGCGGATGGCCAGCTCCGGGCAGATCTGTCGCCAACTCTGGATCCGCTCAAGCGCGCGTTCTTGCGCGGCCGGCCGTCGCATCGCCTTGAGCACATCGGGTGCGGCGTGCTGAAATGGGATGTCGAGATAGGGCAGGATCTTGCCGCCGGCCATCAACGGTAGAACCTGATCGACGTGGGGGTAAGGGTAAACGTAATGCAGCCGCACCCACGCGCCCAACGAGCCTAAGGCCTCGGCCAGCTCACGAAAGCGCGCTTTGAGCGGTGCGCCGCGCCAATCGCTCTCGGCATATTTCAGATCAAGGCCGTAGGCGCTGGTGTCCTGGCTGATGACCAATAGCTCCTTGACCCCGGCCGCCACCAACCGCTCGGCCTCAAGCATAACGTGGCTGGCAGGCCGGCTGCTAAGCCGACCGCGCAGCTGCGGGATGATGCAGAAGCTGCAGGCGTTATTGCAGCCTTCGGAGATCTTCAAATAGGCGTAATGGCGCGGGGTTAGTCGTAGCCCTTGCGGGGGAACCAGATCGAAGAACGGATCGTGCAAGGGTGGTAGCGCGTCGTGGACGGCCTCCACCACGCTTTCGTATTGGTGCGGACCGGTGACCGCGAGGACGCCGGGGTGGGCTGCAATGATGCGGTCACGCTCCTGGCCGAGGCAACCGGTGACGATGACGCGACCATTCTCGTCGAGCGCTTCGCCGATCGCTTCGAGGCTTTCATGCTTGGCCGAGTTGAGGAAGCCGCAGGTGTTGACCACGACCACGTCGGCCGTCTTGTACTGCTTGGCGATTTCATAGCCTTCGGCGCGAAGGCGCGTGATGATGCGCTCCGAGTCAACCAGCGCCTTGGGGCAGCCCAGCGACACAAAGCCGACCTTTGGCGGACGCGCTTTGGCGATCTTCGGCCGGTGCGGGCCGGGGCGGGCCTGGCGCGCCGCCGGCGCAGACCGTCGGGTCCGGCGCGTGCTTGACGGCCTGGATCGCTTGCTTCGTTCAGACATGGCCGGCTTTTAGCGGGTGCGGCAATCGACGGCAACAGCCGCTCGCGGCGATCGTCGATCACCGCGCCATGACATCGCGGGCAACCGCAAAGGTTTGGGCATAGCCAGCAACGCTATCGCTGATCGGATCTCCATAGCCGCCGCCGATGGCGATCGAGATCGGAACCCGTTGACGGCGAGCGAGCTGGAACACCAGCCGATCGCGGGCGGCGAGCCCATCGAGGCTGAGCGCCAGGCGGCCGAGCGTGTCGCTGGCAAGCGGATCGGCGCCTGACAAATACAAAATCAGATCGGGGCGAAACGCTGCGATCTGATCCAGCGCGGCGGGCAGGACGGCCAGATAACCATCATCGTCGGTGCCGTCGGGTAGCCCGATATCGATGTCAGAGGTCATCTTTTGGAATGGGAAGTTGCGCTCACCGTGAACACTCAACACCATGACGTCGGGATGGGTGGTGAGGATGGCTGCGTTGCCATCGCCCTGGTGGACGTCAAGATCGATGATCGCGATGCGTTGCACCGCGCCTTCCGCGAGCAGGGTCAGGGCGGTCACCGCGAGGTCATTGAACACGCAGAAGCCGGAGCCGAAATCCGCATGCGCATGGTGGGTGCCACCGGCCAGTTGCCCAGACAGCCCCTCTTCGAGGGCTAATCGCGCAGCGGCCAGCGCACCGCCGACAACGCTCAAGGCGCGCACAGCTAAGATCTCGCTCCACGGCAAGCCGATGCGCCGCTGTTCGGTTGGCCGCAGACCGCCCTCCAAGACGGCCGTGACATAAGCGTCGGTGTGCGCACGACGAATGTCGGCCAACGTCGCGATGGGTGCGGGGGCCAGTGCGACGTCGCGAAATCTCGCATCGTGCTGCAGGCGCTCGCGCAACAAACGGTGTTTGCCGCGCCGAAACCGATGGTCGTCCGGCAGGGGCAGGTCGGGCGTATCGGGGTAGAACAGTTTCATAGGCAGGTGCTTTTACTCCGAGACCGGGTGGTCGACCATGTCCGCTGTGTTACGCGCAAACGCGGCGCTTGGATGGTCCGTGCCAGATGGCTTGATGCAACCCGGTCGGTGGCTATTGGCCTGCGGGTTGGCACAGGCCAAGCCGCACTATAGACACGGGTGGATCTTTACAATCAAGCAAAGCGGGCCGGCATCTGGGCGCGGCTTGTCGGCGGCAAGGGGAGGGGCATGCTCGGAATCTTTTTCTCGATTCTGGCTGCGGCGACCTTTGCGTTCAACGCCACGGCCGCGCGTCGCGCGGTGCTGAGCGGTCGTGTGATCCAAGGCTTGATGATCACGGTGCCGATGGGCGTTCCGCTGTTTGCGCTGCTGGCGCTTGCGGTTGGTGAATTGCAGTTCGCGCTCGAGATGCCTGTCGCGGCGATGGGATTTTTCGCCGCGGCCGGCGTGGTCCACTACGTGATTGGCCGCTACTTTAACTACTCGGCCGGGGCGCTGATCGGCACCAACCTTGCCACCCCGATCATGCAAGCTGAAGTGCTGGTGACGCTGGTGCTGGCGATCGTCGTGCTCGGCGAGCAGCTCTCGGCTTTGCGACTGATCGGCATCGTGTTGGTGCTGTTGGGGCCGCTGTTGGTGTTCCAGCGTGAGGGTGCCGTCAGCGCCCTCCGCAGCGCCCACCTGCAACCCGAAGGGGAGGCTAAGGCTGCGGACGCGGGCGGGTTCAAGCCGCGCTACCTGGAGGGGTATACGGCGTCCGCGTTGGGCACGTTGGCTTACGGCGTGAGCCCCATTTTGATGGGATTGGGGTTGGCGCACACCGGCGGCACCGGCGCTATCGCGGGCGGCTTGATCTCCTACGTCGCCGGCACGTTGGCGATCGCGGCGCTGTTGGCGATCAGGCGGCCGTCGCGGCAGACCTTCGCCATTCACCCCACCGCCGTGCGTTGGTTTCTGTTGGCGGGCTTTTTCGTGTTTGTCTCGCACGCCTGCCGGTTCGCCGCCTTGCTGTTCGTGCCGGTGTCGGTGATGACAACGCTGCAGCGCTTGTCGTCGCTGTTCCGGATCTATTTCGCCTGGATCATCAACCGTGAGCACGAGGTGTTCGACGGCGGGGTGATCGTGGCCACGGTGGTGTCGATGATCGGCGCCATCGCTTTGTCGATCAGCACCGACGTGTTTTTGTCGCTGGCGGCATGGCCGGCTTGGCTGGAAAGCTTGGCCCGGTGGCGCTGGCCGTAAGGCCAACGGCGGCGCGACGCCGGCTCGACGATGTCCTCATAAAGCGTCCTCATGCAGCCGCTAGGCGATAGGACAGGCAAAGCGTCCTCATGCAGCCGCTAGGCGATAGGACATCTTAGAGTGGCCACCACGATTCACGCTCGAGACATCGCTGCTACGCAGCTTGCCTCTCACGATCGTGGCGGCGTGGGTACGGAAACCCCGTCCGAACCCCGTCCTCATATAGCCGCTAGGCGATAGGACAAATAAGACTCGGACCGCTTCCCCACCCGGCCACCCAATGGCACGATGATCGCTGTTATGGTTGCTCAAAGGGAGGATGACATCGATGCTGGGCGGTTTGTTCGCATTGTTGGCGGCAGCCTCGTTTGCCCTCAATAGCGCCACCGCCCGACGCGCTGTTTTATCCGGCAGCGTGTTCCAGGGCATCGCCATCACGGTTCCGATGGGCATACCGATGTTCTTGATCGGCGCAATCGTGTTCGGGCAGATCGGCGTCATTTGGACGATCCCGCTAGAGGCCGTTGGCTGGCTCGCGTTGGCCGGCGTCGCGCATTTCGTTTGGGGGCGATATTTTTTCTATCGTGCGCAGGAAATGATCGGCGCGAACTTGGCTGGAACCATGCAGCAGTTCGACCTGCTGTTGTCGCTGGCTTTGGCGATCGTGATCCTGGGCGAGGTGCTGACGCCATTACGGCTGTTAGGGATCGCGTTGGTACTGATCGGGCCGGCGCTGGCGTTCTCGGGAACGCCCCACTCGGTCACCGCCCAGTCGGTCACCGCCCAGTCGAACCCCACGGTCAAGCCGCTCTTGTCCAAGCCGGCGCGATTTCAGCCGCGCTACTTTGAAGGCTACGTCTACATCGCATTGGCGGCACTGGGCTACGGATTCTCGCCGACGCTGACGCGGCTCGGGCTGTTGGAGATCGGCACCCACGCCGGCTTGGTCGGCGGATTGATTGCCTGCGGCGCGGCGACCCTGGCGTTCGCGCTGTTCTTGGCTGTGACGGGGCGCGTTGCGCACGTGCTAGCGACCAACCGACAGACGCTGGTATGGTTCGGCGCCGCCGGGATATCGGTCAGCGTGTCGCAAATGCTGCGGTTCACGGCGTTGTCGTTGGCACCGGTCACGGTCGTGCAGCCCATTCAACGCCTGTCCAAGCTGTTTTTGTTCGGTTTCAGTTGGCTTATGAACCGCGAGCACGAGGTGTTCAGTGGTCGTTTGGCGCTGGCCGCGGTGGTCGCGCTCGCCGGCGCGGTGATGTTGTCGGCCAGCACCGAAATGGTGCTGCACCTGGCGCCGTGGCCAGATTGGTTTGTGACGCTGGCGCGTTGGCAATGGCCTTAGGTCATCGTGCCATCAACTGGAACCGGCTCTGCGGTTCCAGTTGATGGCACGAAACGACACTTTAAGGCACAAAGATGATCGCTCTTAAGGTGGTGAGCAACGTTCTGCCTTTGATCGGGATCGTTCCGATTCCGATCAAAGGCAGGTTGCTCTAGGTGCAGACGCCCTTGCCGCGGCGGCGCCGAAGGTCAAAGTGAAAATGGTTGTGGTGATTGGCGTCGTAGGCGGGCCCCAACGCGGTGGTGAAGATATTGCAACCGCCGGCGTGAACCGCGCGCAGGAAGGACCGATCGCGCCGATTGCCCCACCAGCCGTGCTTGACGGTGACGAGCCGACCATCGCTCAGGCGGAAGCCAGAGATATCGATGGCGTTGGCATGTCCGTGCTCAGACAGCGGGGCACCGCGCACATTGTTCATGGGCCGACACGAATAAGAGGCTGCGACCTTGATCTGCATGATCGACCTGCCGTAGTGGCGTCGCGCCGCGGGCTCGACCACATTTTGCACGAAGCGTTCGACGGCGGGGATCATGTTGCAGCGAAGCGTGGCCGGCGGATCGAGGGCCACCGTGCCACCGGCAGCCGCCGCCATCACAAATGGTTTGATCGCCCCACACGCGCGTGCACCACCGAGCGCGCCACGGCTGACCAGCCAGGGGCGCTGATAAATGCGGCCGGAACTGAGGCAGGCCTGTTCCTCGGAGGCACGCCACGGTTCGGGGGGTGCATCGAAATAGGGCAGTTGCGGCATGCTACAGCCGAACTGCAGCACACTGACCACCAGCGTGAGGACGATACCGACGCGACGAACACACATAGGATCGAGGGTAACCGCAGTAAGGTTAACGGAGCGCTAAGGTTACCTCCCGATGAGATCGTCAAGGACTATGCCGGTGTGATGGGGCGGCAAGAGGAAGGCGAAGCGGCAATAGCAGGGCAAGGCGCCGATTCGACCCTTGCGGGCAAAGTGGAGCCCGCTGTTTGACAGGCTCGGCCGTAGCCTTGCTGATGTCCGCCTATCGCGTTTCAATGTGAGCTGGTACCATCCCGCTCCCCCGCCCGTTCTCCACCCGGCCGCCCGATGGCACGACATGGTCGGTGACCGGACGGGGAAACGGGCCGGCCAGGCTGATCCGCCTAAGGCGGACATGATCGAGCACCCAACACGGGCTGCGTTCGGCGTTCGACCAGCCCTTCATCCGACTGCGCCGATGCCCCAATCCGAATGTCGCAACCTGTTCGCCTATGGCACGTTGATGACCACCGCCGTCGGTGTGCTGGGACGGGCCCAGCGCGCACGGCTGATGCGTGAAGCAAAATCGCTTGGGCCGGCGTCGGTCCGCGGCCGGCTGTTTGATCTCGGTAGCTACCCGGGGCTGGTTGAGCCGCACGGTGATGGCGAAATCGTCTACGGCGAGCTATTGGAGCTGATCGATCCGGCGCGCTCGCTGGTCTGGCTCGACGCCTATGAAGGGATCGTCCCAGGCGATCACCCTCACAATGCGTACCGGCGACTGCAATATGACGTTCGGTTGGCATCGGGCGAGCGGAGGGCCGCCTGGATCTACCTTTATCAAGGCGCGTTAACGCGCGCCCGGTTGATCAGCGAGGGACGCTGGTCCGGCAACTAACGGCCGCTTGAGCCCCGATCGATGCGGTGCCCACTGATCGCGTAATCGCCCGCACTCGTTTCCGCGCCGTCAATCCCGCCCGGCCTCGATGATCTTTTGTGCCAGCAGGCCTGGGTTCGTGAAGCACGCCTCATGGCTGCCGGGCATTTGCACCAGCCGGTAAAGCCCCAGTTTTTCCGACAGCCGTGGATGCCAGGGCAAGCTCGCCGGCATGGCGATGTCCTCGGTGCAGTTCAAATAGGACTTGCCGACCTGCATTTCGTGCGGCTCGGTGTTGAGCGTGATCCTGTCCCGCAGCGTCCCGATCGGATGCGGGTTTAGGCTGTCGTAGGTCCTCTTAGCGGTGGCCTCGTCAGCATCGTTGATGAAGGCGTCGCGCCAGATCGGGTAGGGTAGCGTGATCGACCCATCCGCTGCGGCCAGCTGCTGAAACAATGCCACGTAATGGGGCGGGGAGAGATCGTCGATTGACTGGCCGTTGTTGGGCACGAAGGCGTTCCAGTAGACCAGCCGCCGGATCCGACCCGCCCCCAGCCGGTCGAACGCGCCGGTGATCACCATGCCGCCGTAGCTGTGCCCCATCAACACGACGTCCGACAGGTTGTGCGTGTCGAAATAGGCGACCAACGAGCCGATGGCGTCGTCGAGACCGACCGTTTTTGCGTCGCCGGGGTGGTTTCCCGCCAGGGTCGGCGTATGCACCGTGTGCCCGGCAGCCCTGATGGGCGCTGCCGTATCAGCCAACAAGTCGCCGGTGTGCCAAGCGCCATGTACCAAAACATAGGTTGCCATTGCGACCTCTCCGCAAACGCATCGGCAAGCGGCTGATGTTCCATCCCGCACGCAGGCAGTCTACGGATGGTGGCGCCAGCTGACAAGACACAACTGATCTACGTTCCCAGGTGCGCCGACCCGAACATGAGCGTGGGCCCGTACGCTATTCCGCCGCTTCGTTGCGCACCGGTGGCGGACGCCAGCGCAAGCGTGGGTGGCGGGCGGCATTGGTCTCGTCGAGTCGGCGTCGCGGAGCTAGCCGAGGCGCCGACGTGAAGCGCTCCGTGTCACCGCTCTGGGCGGCGATCGCCAAATCCCGCATGGTCGCGACGAACTGGTCAATCGAGGGTTTCGCTTCAGACTCCGTCGGCTCGACCAGCATGGCGCCATGGGCCACCAGCGGGAAATACATCGTCATCGGATGGAAGCCTTCATCGATCATCGCCTTGGCAAAATCCAGCGTGCTGACACCGGTGTCCTTCAAAAACCGGTCATCGAACAAGACCTCGTGCATGCATGGCTGGTCACCGAACGGTTGGGTGAAAAGATCCGCCAGGCACACCCGCAGATAGTTGGCATTGAGCACAGCATCTTCCGAGGCCAGTCGCAAACCCGCCGCGCCGTGGCTCAACATGTAGGCCATGGCCCGCACGAACATGCCCATCTGACCATGAAAGGCCGTCAACCGTCCCAGCGAGGCTTGCTCCGGCGTCTCCTCTAACTGCTCGATCAAGCGGAAGGTTTCGCCCTCGCGCACCGTCAACGGAAGCGGTGCAAATTTGGCCAACGCGGCGGAGTAGACCACGGGTCCCGAACCCGGACCGCCGCCGCCGTGTGGCGTCGAGAACGTCTTGTGCAGATTGAGGTGCATGGCGTCGATGCCCAGCTCGCCGGGCCGGACCTTGCCGACGATGGCGTTGAAGTTTGCGCCGTCGCAATAGAAATAGGCGCCAGCGTCGTGCACGGCGTCGGCGATCTCAACGATCTCGGGTTCGAACAGCCCGCACGTGTTGGGGTTGGTCAGCATGATCGCCGCCACCTCCGGTCCCAACGCGTCGCGGACGGTCGCCGCGGCCACCGTGCCGTCGTCGCGCGCGGCCACGGTCTTCACCCGATAGCCCATGAAAGCAGCGGTTGCCGGGTTGGTCCCGTGGGCGCTGTCCGGCACCAAGACCACCTTGCGCTCCGCACCGATGCCGGCGCTCTCATGCGCGGCCTTAATCGCCAACATGCCGGCCAGCTCCCCATGGGCACCAGCTTTGGGAGACAACGCGACCGCCTGCATCCCCGTCAATTCAAGCAGATACGCCGCCAACAAATCCATCAAGGCGATGGCACCCTGCACAGTGTGCTGCGGCTGCAACGGGTGAACGTCGGCAAAGCCGGGCAGGCGTGCCATTTTTTCATTGAGCCGCGGATTGTGCTTCATGGTGCAGGAGCCGAGCGGATAAATGCCGCTGTCGATGGCGTAATTCATACGCGACAGCCGCACGTAATGGCGCACGGCTTCCGGCTCGGTCAGGCCTGGCAATCCGATCGGGGCAAGTCGGGCGAGCCCGCCGATCCGCGAATTGACCGGAGGCGGCTGCGGCAGATCCACGCCCGTCTTGGTCGGGCTGCCGGCCTCAAAAATCAGCGGTGTTTCATGATCGAGGCCGCGGTCGCCGGTAAACGTTGTCGGCGCGCCGGCGGCTGCTGGGGTCGGCGCCGTCGGGCGCCCTTGGCGGTTGATGCTCATGACAGCACCTCCTTGAGCGCTTCGGCGTAGGTCGCACGGTCCTGATCGGTGTTGATCTCGGTAGAGGCGGTGATCATGATGTTGGCCAGCTCAGGCCGTTGCGGCAGCAGACGGGACAGGGGCACGCCGCCGAGCACCCGTTTGGCGACCAGCCGATCGATCACCTGTCCCGCATCGACCGGCAGCCTGAGGGCAAACTCGTTGAAGAAGGCCGGCGTCAGGATTTCGACGCCGTCGACGGCGGCCAGCCGATCCGCCAGATCACAGGCGTTGGCATGGTTGATCTCGGCCAATCGGCGCAGGCCGAGTTCGCCCAAAAGCGTGAGGTGCACGGAAAAGGCCAGCGCGCACAAGCCGGAATTGGTGCAGATGTTGCTTGTCGCTTTTTCGCGGCGAATATGCTGTTCGCGAGTCGACAGCGTCAGCACGAACCCGCGGCGACCCATGGCATCGACCGTTGCGCCGGCCAGACGGCCCGGCATCTGCCGCACGTATTTGTCCCGGGTCGCGAACAGACCGACGTGAGGACCACCGAAATTGAGCCCATTGCCGATCGACTGGCCCTCGGCCGCGACGATATCCGCCCCCATTTCGCCCGGCGATCTGACGAGACCGAGGGCGACGATCTCTGGCACTGCAACCACCAACAGCGCGCCATGGGCCTGGGCGGCCTCGGCCAGCGCGGTGAGATCATGAACAGCACCGAATAGATCGGGGTACTGCACGACGACGCACGAGGTTTGTGCATCGATGCGGCTGGCGAGATGTTCTTCACCGGCCGGGTCCAGGGCGAGGGCATCGACCTCGGCATCGCCATAATGCGACAGCGTGTCGATGATGGCGCGATAGTGGGGATGGAGCCTGCCCGAGATCACCGCCTTGCGGCGCCGGGTGATGCGGTGCGCCATCAGCACGGCCTCGGCGGTCGCTGTCGATCCGTCGTACATCGAGGCATTGGCGACCTCCATGCCGGTCAACAACGCCACCTGGGTTTGGAATTCGAACAGATAGTGCAGCGTGCCTTGACTGATCTCTGGCTGATAAGGCGTATAGCTGGTCATGAACTCCGAGCGTTGGATCAGGTGGTCGACCGTCGCGGGAACATGGTGCTTATAGACGCCGCAACCCACGAAGAACGGCAGCTCAGCAGCCGTGATATTGCGCGCCGCCAGCCGGCCGAGCTGGGCTTCAACCTCCATTTCGCCGGCGGGCTCGGCCACGCGCGGGAGCTCGGACATCAATTTGTCGGCGGGGACGGCCGCGAACAGGTCGTCGATTGAGGCCACGCCAATCCGGGCCAGCATGGTCTGGCGGTCGGTCGGCGTCAGCGGCAGATAGCGCATCAAAGGGGCTCCGTCTTAATGGTGTGGTGTGGTGGCGCGACCCGTCAGCGGCGAATGGCCGGCCGGGCGCTGATCTCCACCACGGTGCGCAACGAGTTGGCGATGAAGCCGTGTCGATGGGCGGTCTGGTGCAGGCGGTCGAGATCCGGCGGGTCGGTTGCGGCTGGCCGGAAGTCGTGATCTGGGGCGACAGCGTGACCTTGGTCATCATGATGCGGCCATCCTGCGCGCTTCCCATCTCGCCGACCGCGGCATCCTGATAGTCGTCGATGCGAAAGCCGGCCTTGGCCGCGGACTCCAGAAAGAACAGCATGTGGCAAGATGCGACGGCCGCCACCAACGCTTCTTCCGGGTCGATGGCGTCCGTGCGCGAATGGGGCAGCGCCACCACCTGAGGGGCGGATGAGGCCGCCACCGCGATCCCATCAAACCGCCACCGATGGGCGCGGCTGTAGCGCAGGTCGTTGAATGGCTGCGGTCCGCGCTGCCATTCGATCCTCGCCTGGTAACGTTCCGCCATGGCGTTATCAGCTGTCGGCGACGTGGTTGTGATAGGCGCCCTCGTCCATCAGAGCGTCGAGCTCGGCAGCGTTTGCCAACCGCAGTTTGAAGAACCAAGCCTTACCCTGGGTGTCCTCGTTGACCAGGGCGGGCTGATCGACCAACCCCTGATTGATCTCGATCACTTCGCCGGACACGGGCGCGTAGATATCGCTGGCGGCTTTCACGCTCTCCACGACGGCAACCGCGTCGCCGGCCTTTACGCTGCGACCGAGCTCCGGCAGTTCCACGAAAACGACGTCGCCCAACTGTTCGGCGGCGTGATTGCTAATGCCGATAATCGCGGCGTCGCCGTCGACGCGGACCCATTCGTGATCGGCGCTGAATTTGAGGGTCGACATGTGCTGATCCTTCCTCGATGCGGCCTAAATCTACCGGCCGATGGTCTGACTTTATTTGACGTAGCGATGCGGAACGAAGGGGAGCGGTACGACGCTGGCCGGATGGCGGGCGCCGCGGATCACCAACTGCAGTTCGCTCCCGAGGCCAGCGTGTTCTGCGGCCACGTAACCCATCGCGATCGGCCCCCCAACGGTGGGGCCAAACCCGCCGGAGGTGATCCGGCCGATGGGCTGGTCGTCGGCCGACAGGATCTCGGTTCCCTCGCGCGCCGGTGCCCGCCCGGCAGGCCTAATCCCGACGCGGCGTCGCGTGGGGCCTCGGTTGAGTTCGCGTTGGATCCTGCTTGCGCCTGGGAAATCCCCGTCGATGCGCCGCTGCCGGCCGATCGACCAGCTCAAGCCGGCTTCCACCGGCGAGGTGGTCTCATCGATGTCGTGGCCGTAAAGGCAAAGGCCGGCCTCCAACCGCAGGCTGTCGCGCGCGCCAAGCCCAATCGCCCGCACCCGGTCGTCACTGAGCAGGCTCTGCCAGAGCGCTTCAGCCTGGTCGGTAGCGACGCAAAGCTCATAACCGTCCTCGCCCGTATAGCCTGAGCGACTGACCAGACCCGCGATCGAGCCGATCTGAGCCATCGTCGCCGACATAAAGCGCAACGCGCCGACGGGCGGCGATCGGTGGACCAAAACCGCCTCCGCCATCGGGCCCTGCAGCGCCAGCAGCTCAAGATCGCCGCGTGGTGTCAGCGTCACGCTTGACGGCAGTCGGGTTGATATGTGCGCAAGGTCAACCCCCTTGCGGGCGGCATTGACGACCAGCAACACCTGGTCCTTGTCCAGCCCGTCTGCCTGTTCCGGCGGCCGCGTGACGATCAAGTCATCGATGATCCCACCATCATCATTGAGCAACTGGGTGTAGCGCTGGCGCCCGGGCTTTAGGTTGAGGATGTCGGCTGGCACCAGCCGTTGTAAGGCCTGGGCGACGGTCTCGTAGCTGCGATCACCGGCCGCCAGCGTGGCCAAGCCCATGTGACTGACATCGAACAACCCGGCCTTCTGCCGTGTCCATTGATGCTCCTTTAAAATCCCCAGCGCGTAGTGCAGCGGCATCTGGTAGCCGCCAAACGGCACCAGCTTGGCGCCGAGCGCAAGATGGGCGTCGTAAAGGACGGTGCGGTTCGGCCTGATCTCGGCATTAGCGGTTGGCATGACCGGTTCCAAACAGGTTCAGCTCGATCGCGGGGGCGCCAAACAGCACCCACACATGAGCCCCCTCTGTCGCGGAACCTGAGAGAGTCGGCCTCCCCGCCGTCCCCATCGTGGAGCGGCTGTGCCTTAACCCCTTCGGTGAGCCGGGCCAGGCGCCACGGCTGCTTTCCAGAGTGCCATCAGACTGCGGTCCGTTTGCCTGAGAGTTTCCGGGGCGGTTGCTCCTTCGGCGCCAGCAGCGTACCCGGGCGGGCACCTGCCGATCTCTCCCGCAGACCTCCATTGGCCTGCCGCGATCATAGGTTGGTCGTTGACGATGTCAACGCGGCCAGCCGAGAGCCTGGAAAACTTGGTCTGCCAGCATCGCCCCACCAACCCCGACATCACCAACCCTGCAGCACTGTGGGCTCTAGCGAGGACAGACCTGCGTGAATGGCGTACAAAACGCCGACTGAGGCCGCTGTGGCCTCCGGCCCAATGTCGATCGACGGCTGCACCGTCCCGATCGCAACCCGAGGTGGCGATGACTCAGAGCCGGTTGGAGAACTCGTTGGAGACCTGGTAGCCCGCACCGGCCGGCTGCGCCCGTTCAAAGCCGACCAGGATCTCAAACTCCCCGGGTCGCGAGCCGATCGGCAGCTCGAAGGTCAGCAGCTTCACCGTCGAGAAATAGCCGATCGGCCGGTCAATCGTCACCGCCGTTTCGAGCTTTATGGCCTCAGTGTGAAGCGTGGCGCGCTGAGCGTCCAATAAAGCGACCCTGATCGGCAGCGACACCAAGCCCGACCGGCCTTTCGGCCCCAACAGGACGCGGCCCGAGAACCCATATTTCACCGTGATGGCGCCGCCGTTGATCTGACATTCACGGGCGGTCTTTGATAGTTCGCCACGGTGAACGACTGCGAGCCCGTCGCCGATGCGGCCCGGTTGGTAGATCGTGATCTGATTGTTGTTTTCCTGGATTTGAACCCGCGGACATCCCCCGGGAGTCGACTTTCCGAAACCGGTGGCCGGTGCAGCCTCGCCACGCGCGGCTGCAAGCAATTGGTCCTTGTCCACGTTGTCCGATTGGGCCGCAGGCGTTGAGCCGGTGGTCATCGCATTGCCGCTGAGCCCAGAGGTAAACGAGTTCAGCCCGCAGCCCGACACACCAAGCGCCAATGCCGCCACGATTATTGCGGCGGTTAGCCGACGGTGCGGCGAGGCCCCAAGGGTGACGCTCGTGGCGATGCCGTGCGTGACTGTGGTTGTCATTTGCATGATGAATGCCGAGTCAGCTTGCTGAATGCCGCGGACATAAGCCGCGCGCAATCAGCACGCGGACACCGTCCTACGCGGAGACAACCGGTGCGTCGGTCGCCGAACGCCACCAAAACTCTAATCCCCCTCAAGAATCAAAACCTAGCACCCTCGACAGGCTCCAGCCAAGCGCGTAGCACGTATTGTACACGCCAACGGTCTGGACCAGGGCATCGCTGACCCGCAGATTGTGCGCCTTGTCCCTCGCCGGCGGCACAGCTCGCCCTGCAACACCGCGTGGAAGCAATGCATGCCTGATCTCGTCGCGCCTCAACGGCCTACTCCTCGTCATCGCATCACCGTCCTGCGCGCAAGTCCGCGCGGGTTCTGCGCCGGCGTCGATCGGGCCATCAAGATCGTCGAATTGGCGTTGGCCAAGTTCGGAGCGCCGGTTTATGTCCGGCACGAGATCGTCCACAACCGCACTGTCGTCGACCAGCTACGTGCCAAAGGTGCCGTTTTTGTGGAGGAGCTCGACGAGATCCCGGAAACTGAGCAACCTGTGATATTTTCAGCACACGGCGTACCGAAGTCCGTGCCTGCGGCGGCCAAGTTGCGCAACCTCACGTATGTGGATGCAACCTGTCCACTCGTCTCTAAGGTGCACAAGGAGGCCCAACGACAGCACGCGGCCGGCCGCCACATACTCTTGATCGGTCACGCCGGCCACCCCGAGGTGATCGGCACCATGGGACAATTGCCCGCCGGCACGGTCACCTTGATCGAGACCGTCGGCGAGGCCAGAACCATTGAGCCCGAGCACGCGGATCAACTGGCCTTTGCAACCCAGACCACTTTGTCGGTCGACGATACCGCGGAGATCGTCGAGGTGTTGCAGCGCCGGTTTCCAACCATTGCCGCTCCGCACAAGGAGGACATCTGCTACGCGACCACCAACCGTCAGAACGCGGTCAAGGCGATCGCAAAGCATTGCGATGGTCTGATCGTGGTGGGGGCCCCGAATAGCTCCAACTCCCGTCGGCTGGTTGAGGTGGCGCAACGCGAAGGCTGTCAACGTGCGTTTTTGGTACAGCGGGCCGCGGACCTGGATCTCGCGACGCTTGACGGCGTCGGTACCCTCGGCCTCACGGCGGGTGCCTCGGCGCCGGAGCAGTTGGTCGACGAAGTAATCGATGCCCTCAGCACGCGGTTTGATATCACCATCGAGGACGTCACGACCGTGGCTGAATCCGTTGCGTTCAATGTGCCGCGGGAGCTGCGCGAGGCCGAGGCGATCGATCGATGACCGAAAAACGGATCCCTCGGGCGCAACCTCCGGGCACTTCGGCTTAGCCACGCAGCGTGAACATGGCGGTATATACCCAAGTCGGCGATCGAGATCTGGCGCGCTTCGTGGAAGGGCATGGCCTGGGCGAGTTGCGCTCGTTCAAGGGCATTGCCGAAGGGGTTGAGAACACCAACTATCTGGTGCAGACAACGCAGGGCCGGTACATACTGACGCTCTACGAAAAGCGCGTGGACGCCAAAGACCTACCGTTTTTCCTTGGATTGATGGAGCATCTCGCCGCGCGCGGCATCAATTGCCCGCTGCCGGTGCGAGACGCAAACGGTCAGCATGTCAGCACGTTGGCTGGCCGGCCGGCGGCGATCTGCACATTTCTTGACGGTATCTCGGTTGGAGAGCCAGAACCGCGACACTGCATGCTGGTCGGTGAGGCGCTGGCCAACTTCCATCTGGCGGGCGCAGATTTCGCACTGACACGCGCCAACGCGCTGGGTCCTGAGGGTTGGCGCGCGTTGTTTGAGCGTTTCTCAGATCGTGCCGATGAGGTCCGATCCGGACTGGGCAAGGTCATCGCCGACGAGTTGGACGTCTTGCGGCCACGTTGGCCGAAGTCGCTGCCCGGTGGCGTTGTGCATGCCGATCTGTTCCCTGACAATGTGTTCTTCCTGGGTGACAGGTTGTCAGGTATCATCGACTTTTATTTCGCCTGCAACGACAGCTTTGCCTACGATCTGGCGATCTGCCTCAACGCCTGGTGCTTTGAGCCGGATGTCAGCTTTAATCCGAGGAAGGGGCGGGCGCTGTTTGACGGATACCAGGGTGTTCGCCGCTTACTGGACAGCGAGTGTTCGGCGTTCCCGATATTGGCACGGGGCGCCGCCTTACGTTTTTTGCTCACCCGCGCCTATGACGTGCTGGTGACACCGCCGGATGCGTTGGTTCGCCCGCACGACCCCGATCATTACCTGCAGCGCCTGCGCTGGCATCAACGGGTCGATCGCCCGAGCACCTATGGATTGGACCTATAAGGCGATGACCGACAACGATACCGCGGCCCGGCGTTCGACGGCATCCACAAATAAGCCGAACGTGGTGATCTATACCGATGGTGCGTGCTCGGGCAACCCGGGGCCGGGTGGTTGGGGCGTCGTGTTGAAGTCGGGTCGTCACCGCAAGGAGTTATCCGGTAGTGAGCCGGCGACCACCAATAACCGCATGGAGCTGTTGGCAGCGATCACCGCTTTGGAAGCTTTGAAACGGCCGTCGATCGTTGAACTGTTCACCGACAGCCAATACGTCAAGAACGGGATCGAGAGCTGGATCCATCGCTGGAAGCGCAATGGTTGGCGGGCGGCGAACAAGACGCCGGTGAAGAACGCCGAGTTGTGGCAACGATTGGACGCCGCCGCCGAGCGCCACGACATGCATTGGCGTTGGGTGAAGGGCCATGCTGGGCATCCGGAAAACGAGCGGGCCGACGAGCTCGCGCGTGCGGCGATCGCTGAGCTGCGCGCGTGAGCGGGATCGTTCCAGCTCAGTCTGCGACGGCCTAAAGCGGCGATGAGCTAAGGCCTGTTGCCGGTGTAGCCAGGAATGAACGCGGTCAGGTCGATGGTCTCGTTGCCGGGTACGTATACCTCGTCGGGATAATTGGCCTTGCGCGTCGCATCGATACCCGTCTTGGTGACGAGATGCGAGCCGCCGGCGGGATCGTAGGAGGCCGGATCGAGCGGCGAGCCCTTGGCGTAGGGGACCATGAAGACGTCGTGATCGGCCCGCACCCGACACGCGATCGCTTCCAACACCGCGGTGTCATTGGTGAGGTCGACGTCGTGATCGACCACCACGACGAACTTCAAGAAGGGGTCGGCAACGAACGCAGCCATCGCCGCCTGCTTGGCCTCGCCTTCCATCATCTTTTCGATGCCGATGTAGCACATGAAGCGATAGCGCCCGGCGCGCGGCACGTGAACGGCCCTCACCGTCGGGCAGGCAATGCGCACCGTTTCTTCGATCAACGGCGTGCGCATCACACCGGACAACAACAAGTTATCCGCGTGCGCCACGAACGCGTTTTGGTATAAGGGTTGCCGCCGATGGGTGATGGCCTTGATGTCGAGCACCGGGTTCATGCGCTGTGGCCCGTAGGTCCCTGGGTATTCGCCGAACGGCGCCTCCAGCCGCCGCTCAACCGGGCGGATCTCACATTCCAAGACGATCTCGGCGTCCGCCGGCACGGCGAGCGGGATGGTCTTGCACGGCACCAGGCGCAATGGCTGCTGCAACATGCCGCCGGCGATGGAGAGTTCATCGGAATCAAGCGCGGAGAAAGCCAGGCAACCGATGAACACGGCTGGATGGTGGCCGATCACGATGGCGATCGGACAGGCTTGCCCTCTTCGCTCATACTTTTTCCAGATCACGTTGCCGTCGGCGGTCTCCGACAGCTGGACCCCGAGCAGGTTCTTTTCATGCACCATATGCCGGTAGATGCCGACGTTGTTGATGCCGGTGTCCGGATCGCGCATGACGGCCAGGCCGGCGGTGATGTATTTGCCGGCATCCTGTTCGTGATAGGTGCAGATCGGCAGCGTTTCGACGTCGACCTCCGCGCCCAACTGCACGACCTCCTGCACCGGCGCGGTCTCCACGGTTACGGGCGCGATCGGATTGGCTTGACGTGCGGCGCAGTCCTTGACGAAGTCCCGGACGGTTCCCGCTTCCATGCCGAGCGCCAGCCGCAGGCGCTCGAAATCCGCATGCATGTTGGCGACCAGCGGGATCGCCGAGCCCTTGACGTTCTCGAACACGACGACTGGAAAGCGACCATCCTGTTCCAGGCGATGTAGAATGCCGGAGACGCCGAAGTGAGGGTCGACCTCATGTGTGATCCGAATCACGTGGTCTGGATAGTCCCGCTCGAGCAGCTGCAAAAAGCTGCGCAGGTCCGGCGCGTTGTCTCGGTTGGACGTGATCGTCATTAGGCTCACTCACTGCAGCCGGCACCGCCACCGCAGTCCCGAGCTAGCGCGCAAGGATGTTCGCCGCTCAACACGCGTGGGATTATAGGCATGAATTCGGGTTGGTTTCGGCTCCGGTCAAGGGCTGGTTACGCGATGACCTTGGCGGCGGCGGCCGGCGTGGTCAAGCGCGGCGCACCGCCTCAAGTCGCGATCGTTTGGACTTCGACGTGGCGCGTGGCGTGCCGGGTGATTTGAGTCGAGCCTTGCAGCCCGGCAAGATCGGGCTAGATCATCGCGCCTTAAATCGGAACCGCAAAGCCGGTTCCGATTTAAGGCGCAAAGATGATCGCTCTTATAGTGGTGAGCAACTTTCTGCCTTAAATCGGGATCGTTCCGATTCCGATCAAAGGCAGGTTGCTCTAGCCTATCGGGTGGCATGGCTCGGTCAACGCGTGTGCATGCCGGCGATCTGAGCATGGAGGTGATATGACTTCGCGCTTCGAACAGCGGCGCCGTCGGTTCCGCCAGGTGCTTGCGGGTGCGGCCTGCATCCATCCGGCCTCAGTGTTCGACCCGATATCGGCGCGCATCGCCGAGGATTTGGGTTTCGAGGCGGGAATCCTCGCTGGATCGGTGGCCTCGTTGGTGGTGCTGGGTGCGCCTGACAACATCACGCTGACGCTCAGTGAGTTCGCTGAACAGGCGCGGCGAATCTGTCGTGCCTCAAGTTTGCCGCTGATGGTGGATGCCGACCACGGCTATGGCAATGCATTGAATGTCATGCGCACCGTGGAGGAGCTTGAGGGCGCCGGCATTGCCGGGCTCTCGATCGAGGACACCGTCCTACCGCAGCCGTTCGGCAGCGGCGGCCAACCGAGCCTGACCTCGATCGCAGAAGGTGTGGGTAAAATGCGGGCGGCCGTGTCGGCACGACGCGATCCTGACCTCGTGATTGCCGCCCGCACCAGTGCGGTCGCGATTTCGGGCCTGGCCGATGCGCAGGCCCGTGTGGCCGCGTACGCCAGCACCGGCGTCGATGCCATTTTCGTAGTTGGCCTGACCCGGCGCGAACAAGTCGAGGCAATCCGCTCGGTGACCGCGCTGCCGCTGATCCTCGGCGGTGTGCCGGAGGCGTTGATGGATCAAAGCTATTTGGCCGCCAACAACGTCCGCATCTGCCTGACCGGGCACCAGCCGATCGAGGCCGCCGTGGCCGTTGTTCATCGAACCTTGCAGGCGTTGCGGGCCGGCACTCCGCCAGCAGCGCTGCAGGACCTGGCGGACGCCCACCTCAAGCGCCTTGTCACCCGCGCCGACGCTTACGACCGCTGGGAGCGGGATTTTCTGGACCAGAACGAGGGCGTGAGCAAGTGAGCGGAACCGATCCGAGATGGTTCTCGATCGTGACACGGGCCGCCGGTTGACCGCTTCGCGCGCGGGCGCGACGGTGAAAAACAGATGATTTCGGCGCAACTGGCAATTGAATTGCCGTGATCAGCATGCAAAGTGTGTCGGCGCCGAGCCGGCGTGCATGATGTGCTGACGTGCCGCCGCTCCAATCGCTGCCGGCGCCAGGTGTACCAGCCATCGCAGGTGACAATCGCGCTGAGATCGGCCCGCGAGATTATTTCCGCCTTAGGCGGATCAGCCGTGCCGGCCCACTCCCCGGCCCCATTCCTCCACTCGCCACCCTATGGCCTGATGGTCTGGGTGGCGAGTGGAGGAATCGGGCGGGGGAGCGGGATGGTTCCAGCCAACTCTGAAATGCTCTAGGAGCCCCTCCATGTTGCAAGATGGCAATATTCTCGTTGGCAAGAGCGGTAAGCCCGAGATCCTCTATCTGCGGCTGGCCAACCGGCACGGACTGATCACGGGTGCGACCGGTACCGGCAAGACCGTCACTTTACAGGTGTTGGCGGAGGGCTTCTCCGCGGCCGGGGTTCCGGTGTTCGCCTCCGACATTAAGGGCGATTTGTCAGGCATCGGCGCCGTCGGCGTAGCCAAGGATTTCATCAACAAGCGCGTTGAGAGGATGGGGCTGGTCGACTACGCCAATAAAGCTTTCCCATGTGTGTTTTGGGACGTGTTCGGAGAGCAAGGCCACCCCGTGCGCGCGACGGTGAACGACATGGGTGCTTTGTTGCTCAGTCGTATGCTGGAGCTCAACGAGGTTCAGGAAGGCGTGATGAACATCGCGTTCCGGATTGCCGCTGATGAGAAGATGCGGCTCGACGACCTCAACGACCTGCGGTCGCTGGTCAGCAACGTCGCTGAGCGCGGCAAGGAGATTACCACCAAGTACGGCAACGTTTCGACCACATCGGTGGGCGCCATCCAGCGCCGCATCCTGGTGTTGGAGGAGCAGGGCGCCAACGAGTTCTTCGGTCTGCCCTCGCTGGACATCAACGACTTTTTGCGCACCGCGCCGGACGGTCGCGGCATCGTCAACATCATGGCGTCGGACAAGCTGATGGAGAAGCCGCGGCTTTACGCGGTGTTCCTGTTGTGGCTGCTGACCAAGCTGTGGCAGACGCTGCCCGAGGTCGGAGATCAGCCCAAGCCCAAACTGGTGTTTTTCTTCGATGAGGCGCACCTGTTGTTCGACGAGGCGCCGAAGGCGTTGGTGGATCGCATTGAACAGATCGCGCGGCTCGTTCGATCGAAGGGCGTCGGTGTGTATTTCGTCACCCAAAACCCATTGGACGTGCCCGACGACGTCTCATCCCAACTCGGCAATCGCGTGCAGCATGCTCTGCGCGCATTTACGCCGCGCGAGAGCCGCGCGGTGGAGACCGCCGCCAACACGTTTCGGCAGAACCCCGAGCTCGATACCGCGGCCGTGATCAAGGAATTGGGGGTGGGCGAGGCGTTGGTATCGTTTCTTGAGAACAGGGGCGAGCCATCGATCGTGCAGCGCGCGTTGATCTGTCCGCCGCAGGGTCGCATCGGCCCGCTGACGGCCGAGGAGCGGCGCGGCATCATCGAGCACAGCCCGGTCTACGGCAAGTACGAGGACCGCCTAGAACGCGAATCCGCACACGAGATCCTGCAGGAACGGGCCGAGCAGGCCGCGCAGTTGGAGCAGCAAGAGGCCGGCGGTGGCTGGCTCAGCACCACCATCTTCGGCGGCCGCAACCCGGCCACCGGTCGCAAGCGACAAGGCATGGGATCGATGATCACCCGCGATCTGCAGCGCTCCATCAGCCGCACCATCGCCACCACGATCAAGAACATCATCCTGCGCTCGATCGGTCTGCGGCGCCGCTAAGGCCGTTGCCCGCCAATCCACCTTTAGCTTGATGGTTGGCGATCGGACGGGCGCGCCAGCCATCGCGAGCGCGGCCGTTGCCAATGATCCAATATCGGGGCGCGACCGGGCCTAGATCATCGCGCCTTTAATCGGAACTGCAAAGCCGGTTCCGATTAAAGGCAGGTTGCTCTAGCGGTCGCTTTTGAAGCGCTTCACGTGTAGCAATCGCACGTTATAGTGCCGCGTTGAGATTGACTGCACGGGAGTGTGACATGGACGGTACTGGAGTGAACGGCGGGTCCGGCGACTGGACTGGTCGGGTCGAGGACGACGCGCTGCTGCGCGGGCTGGGCCGCTATGGCGATGATGTCAAGGCCAACGCCGCCGCCGGGGTGTTCGTTCGCTCGCCGCATGCCCATGCCAAAATCAACGGCATCGACACCACCCGTGCCTCCGAGATGCCGGGCGTGCTGGCGGTGGTGACGGCCAAATCGCTTGAAAGCGCCGGCTTGAAATCGGTGACGGTGTCGATGCCCGTGCCCGGCCGCAATGGAACGATGCCCTACAGCCCCTACCGGCCGGCCTTGGCCGCCGATCGCGCCATGCACGTCGGCCAGCCGGTCGTGCTGGTGGTCGCCGAGACCGAGGCCCAAGCCCAGGATGCCGCCGAGACGGTGGAGATCGACTACGACCCGTTGGAGGCGGCCATCGATACCGAGACCGCGGCGGCTGGGTCCCCACAGCTATGGCCGGAGGCGCCGGGCAACCTGGCGCTCGATTGGACGGCGCCAGAGGATCCTGACGGCGCCAAGCGCAGCGCGATCGAGACCAGCTTCGCCAAGGCCGCGCACATCACCAAAATCAAGCTTCTTAATCAGCGCATCGCGGCGGTCTCCATGGAGCCGCGCGTGGCAACCGCCAGCTATGATCCGGCGCAGGATAAATTCACGTTGCGGGCGGGGACCCAGGGCGTGGCCGGCATCCAGATGCAAGTCGGCATGTCGATGAAGCTGGGTACCGACAAGTTGCGGGTGCTGACCGATGACGTCGGTGGCGGTTTCGGCATGAAGGCGATGGGATATCCCGAATACGTCGCATTGTTGCTGGCTGCCAAGCAGATTGGGCGGCCCGTGCACTGGTTCGGCACCCGTTCCGAATCCTTCGTCAGCGACAACCAAGCCCGCGACCAACTGTGGGAGGCAGAGCTTGCGCTCGACCAGGACGGTAAGGCGTTGGCGCTGAAGATCCACGGGCTGGCCAACATGGGGGCTTATCTGACGGGTGTCGGCTTGTTCTGCAACACCTTTCATATTGCCGGTTGCCTGCCGACCGTCTACGACATGCCGAACATTGTCGTCGACACCAAGGGCATCTTTACCAACCAAGTCCCGATCGGACCTTATCGCGGTGCCGGTCGGCCGGAGGTGAATTATTTGGTCGAGCGACTGATCGACAAGGCGGCGCGCGAAATGAACATCGACCCCGCCGAGATCCGGCGTCGCAATCTGATCAAGCCGGAGCAAATGCCGTACACGACCTTTGTCGGTGAAAGCTTCGACAGCGGCGATTTTCCAAAGATGTTGGAAAAAGCGTTGTCGGCCGCCGACTACACAGGATTTGCCGCTCGTAAGGCGGAAGCTGCCGGGCGCGGCAAGTTGCGCGGCATCGGCATCGGCTGTTTTTTAGAGATATCGGGCGGACACAACGATGAAAGATCGACCATCACGTTCGCCGGTGATGGCAAGATCAACGCCGGCATCGGCGCTTCGGCGCAAGGCCAAGGTCACAAGACGGTGTTCGCACGACTGGTGGCCGACCGGTTGGGGGTGCCGGCATCGACGGTGACGGTTTTATGCGGCGATTCTGATCGCGACGTGCCTGGCATGGGCGCGGTCGCGTCGCGCTCGGCGATGCTGATCGGCAGTGCCCTCACCGTGGCCGCCGATCAAGTGATCGAAAAGGGCAAGGCGGCCGCCGCGGTGTTGCTGCAGGCCGCTCCTGAGCAGGTCAGCTACGCCCAAGGCACGTTCGCGGTTGCCGGTAGCGATCGCAGCATTTCGCTGTTTGAGGTCGCCGAGCGGTCGACTGAATTGGTGAGCCAAGGGGCGCTGCCGCAGACGCTCGATACCACCGGCGAGGTTCACACCGGCTCATCGTTTCCCAACGGCTGCCATGTCGCTGAGGTTGAGATTGATCCTGATACCGGGGAAATCGAGATCGTCAACTATGCAGCGGTCGGCGATAGCGGGACCATCCTTGATCATGTGATCCTGGAGGGCCAGGTCCACGGTGGCGTTGCCCAAGGCTTGGGGCAGGCGCTGATGGAGCGGATGGTATATGATCGCGATAGCGGCCAGGTGCTGACCGGCTCCTTGATGGATTATGCCTTGCCGCGCGCCGATGATATGCCGAGACTGTCGGTGCATCATCAGGTGACCGTGTGCCGGACCAACCCGGCCGGGGCCAAGGGCGTGGGCGAATCGGGCACGACGGCCGCGCCATGCGCGCTGGTCAATGCGGTGATTGATGCTTTGCCCAACGGCGCCGAGGTGGACATCGATATGCCGGTGACCGCAGAAAAAGTCTGGCGCCTGCTGAACGGCTGATGGCTTGCGACGGTTGCGCGCGGCTGCGGCGTGCGGGCGACAGGGCCGGGCAGTGAGGAGCGTGTGTCAAGGAGCGCGAGATGGGTCTGCTGATTGAGGGCAAATGGAGCGACAACGACGATCGACCGACCGATAAAGCCGGTGCGTTTGTGCGGCCAGAATCGGTATTTCGCAGCTGGGTGACCGCTGACGGCTCGGCCGGAGCGACGGGACAAGCCGGCTTCAAGGCCGAGCCGGGTCGATACCACCTGTTCATCGCCTCCAATTGTCCGTGGGCGCATCGCTCGGCGATCTTTCGCCGGCTCAAGGGATTGGACGACAAGATTTCAATGACGGTCGCCGACGCGCCGAAGACCCAAGGCTGGGGTTACACGAAAAGCTTTGAAGGCTTTGAGCCGATCGACGACGGCGTGTTCCGACTGCACCAGGTCTATACCGCCGCTGACCCGAGCTATACCGGCAAGGTGACCGTGCCGACGCTGTGGGACCGTGAGCGCAAGACCATCGTCAACAACGAGTCGTCCGAAATCATCCGAATGCTGAACAGTGCTTTCAATGACGTCGGTGCCACCGCAGACGACTATTGCCCAGCCGTGCTGGCCGATGAGATCGACGCGGTCAACGCCTTCGTTTACGAGCATGTCAACAACGGCGTTTATCGCTCTGGCTTCGCCAAGACCCAACCAGCCTACGACCAGGCCGTAGCCAAGGTATTCAAGGGGCTCGACTGGATGGAGCAGCGGTTGTCGACGCAGCGATATCTGGCGGGCGACCAGATCACCGAGGCCGACTGGCGGGCGTTCCCGACCCTGATCCGCTTCGACCTCGTCTATTACAGCCATTTCAAGTGCAACATTCGGCACGTCTATGAGTATCCGAACCTGGCGGGCTACACCCGGGAGCTGTACCAATGGCCGGGGATCAAGGAGACCTGCGATCTCGCGACCATGAAGTCCGGGTACTATCAGTCGATGCCGCATCTCAACCCCAGCGGGATTGTCCCGGCCGGACCCGATACCGGTTGGCTTGACCAACCGCACGGCCGCTAGAGCAGCCTGCGTTTCATCGGAACCGGAACCAACCCGATGAAGAGCAGAAGGTTGCTCACCGCTTTAGGAGCGATCATCTTTAAGCGCGATCATCGTGCCGTCGACAGATCGCGTGCCTGGCGATTCAGGATGGCGCCGCTCTGATCAGCGCGCGCAGCCGCGCCGGGGTCACCGGCAGGTGACGGATCGCGCCAGGTTGGCCTAACGCATCATCGATGGCCGATGCGATCGCCGCGCCGACCGCATTGGAGCCGCCTTCACCGGCGCCTTTCAAGCCCAGCGGGTTGAGCGGACTGGGCGCATCTTCGCAGAGCAGCACATCGATGGTTGGCACCTCGGACAGGGTTGGCATCAGATAGTCGGCCAAGGTGACCGAAAGCGGCTGTCCGCGCTCGTCATAGTTGAACTCCTCCAACAGCGTCCCGCCCAGCCCCTGGACCAGACCGCCGTGGATCTGGCCTTCGATCATCATCGGGTTGATCGCGCGACCGACATCGTAAGCGACCCAGAACCGTTCTACCCGGACGTCGCCCGTCTCCGCGTCGAGGCGCACTAAGGCAAGGTGCACACCGTACGGATAATTCATGTGCTGGGTATGGAACCATCCTTCGGCAGACAGGCCCGGTTGGTGCTGCCCCCGTTGGGCCGATGCCGGGCTCAACGCACGGGCGATCTCGCCCAGCGACATCGACCCCTGCGATCGCGGGTCGGCATGGCGCACGACGCCGGCTTCGATGGTCAAGGCCGCGGCGGAGGTCTGCATCGCCTCGGCGGCGTAAGCGAGCGCCTTGGACCGCAGCTTCTCGCACGCATCAAGGGTGGCTGTGCCGGTCATCACGGTGACCCGCGAAGCGAAGGCACCCATGCCGTGCTCGATGAGGTCGGTGCGTCCGTGTCGGACCGTGACCGTGCGATAGTCGATGCCCAGCGCATCGGCAGCGATTTGCGCCATGGCGGTTTCTACGCCTTGACCCACCGATGCGGCGCCGGTCACCAGTTCGACCTGACCGGCTTCATCAACGCTGAGTTTGACGCCATCGAACGGTCCCAGGCCGCTTTTCTCCACGAAGCAGGCGAACCCGGCGCCGACGCGCTCGCCGGCCGAGCGCCTGGTGTGCAGCTCGTCCTGGAGCGCCTCCCATCCGGCGAAGGCCAGCGCGCGATCCAAGAGGCGCGGATAATCGCCTGAGTCCAACACGATCTGGGTGCCGAGGGTGTCGAGTCCGCGTTCAAGTGGCAGCTCACTGGGCTGAAGGAAGTTGCGGCGGCGGACTTCGGCGCGATCCAGGCGCAATTCAGCGGCGATGGCATCGAGCACCCGCTCGCGCACGAACGTGCTTTCAAATCGGCCGGGCGATCGGTAGGTCCCGCACGGGGTTTTGTTGGTCAATCGAATATGCCCGCACGCGCGATAGGCCGGGATCCGGTAGGGACCAGGCAACATCGCCGCGGCGAGATCCGGGACGGTAGCGCCGTGCGTGCGAATGTAGGCACCCTGATCATGCCAAAACGTGTCATCGAGTGCCAACACCCGGCCGTCCGCCGCAACCGCCGCGCGCACCCGATGCAACTGCTGGCGCGAGTGGTTGGCGGCGATCAGGTGCTCGCGCCGGTCCTCGATCCATTTCACCGGACGGCGCAAGCGCAATGCCGCCACGCAGACCAGCACGTCTTCCGGATAAAGCTCGCCCCGGATGCCGAAGCCGCCGCCGACATGGCCTTCGATGAGATGCAGTTTGGAGGGCGCACGACCCAGCATGCGTGCGATCGCATTCCGGTTCCAGTGCGGGACCTTGGCCGCACCATAAAGCTCGAGCACGTCGCGGGCCGCATCATAGCGGGCAACGGCGCCCCGGGTTTCCAACGGCACGCCGGCGTGGCGGCCGATGCCGAACTCCAGCTCCACCACCGTCGCAGCCTCGCGGAACGCAGCGTCGAGATCGCCATAGGCCTTGGCGATGACGGCAGGTTCGTTCAGATGGGTCTCGTCAAACGCCGAGGGCGGAGCGCTGGCATCAAGGCAGGGTGTCAGCTCCTCGATTTCGGGCTCGATCAGATCGGCGGCATCTTCGGCCCGATAAGGATCATCGGCGAACACCACGGCGATCGGTTCGCCGACATAGCGCACGCGTTGGTCGGCGAGCACGTGTTGGCGATAGGGCTCCAGGCCCGGCACCGGTGTCAGCCTAAAGTCGATCGGCGGCAGGTCGGCCACATCGGTGCGGGTCCACACCGCTACCACGCCAGCCGCCGCGCGGGCCTGGGTCGTATCGAGACCGACGATGGACCCGTGGGCGACCTGGCTGCGCACGACCCGCATGTGCAGCTGATGGGTAAACCCGATGTCCGCGGCGAACCGGCCTTCGCCGCGCACCAGCGGTGGGTCCTCCAAACGTTGAACGGAGCGCCCGACCATCGCCACGTCAGACGGCCTTCATGTCCACGGCCGCAGCGCGCACGGCTTTCAAGATGTTCTGGTAGCCGGTACAGCGGCACAGGTTGGAGGACAGTGCCTCCACCAGCTCATCATCGGTGATTTCCGGTTTGGCGTCCAGCACACCGGTGGCCAACATCAAAAAGCCGGGAGTGCAAAAGCCGCACTGCAATCCATGGTGTTCCATGAACGCCCGCTGCAGCGGGTGCAGCTGATCGCCGTCGGCAAGCCCCTCGATGGTCCGCAGCTGACGGCGGTTGGCCTGGACGGCGAACATCAGGCAGGCACGCACCGGCTGGCCATCGCACAACACGGTGCACGCGCCGCACACGCCGTGCTCGCATCCCACGTGGGTACCGGTCAGCCCGCAGTCGTCGCGGATCGCGTCGGCCAAGGTTCGGCGCGGCTCGATCGCAATCCGATGTGTTGTGCCGTTGATGATCAGCTCAACGTCGGTTGTCTCGCTCATGCGTGCGGCTCCGTCACGTGGGGAGAGGCGGCCCGCAGGGCAGCGCGGATGCGTTGCGGTGTGACCGGCATCTCGTAGAACTGTACGCCGAACGGGGTTAGCGCGTCCGATATTGCGTTGATCACCGCGGCCGGCGCCCCGATCGCACCGCCTTCGCCGATGCCCTTGGCCTCGGTGATCGTCGCGTCCGAATAGGTCTCGATGTGGTACAGCTCGAACGGCGGGATCTCGGCGCAGGTCGGCGGTAAGAAATCGGCCAGTGTTGCGGTTAGGATATTGCCGCTGGCATCGTAAATGATCTGCTCCAGCAGGGCGTTGCCGATCCCCTGCGCCACACCACCGTGAATCTGACCGTCGACGATCATCGGGTTGATCAACCGGCCGGCGTCCTCTACCACCATAAAGCGCTCCAACTTAACGCCGCCGGTCTCGATGTCGACTTCGAGCACGGCCACATGGCAGGCATTGGAGAACGTGCCCGGCGGGTCGTAAAATCCGGTCTCGGTCAAGCCGGGCTCGACCACCCCGTAGAGCAGATGCGCCTTGTGATAGGCGGTCCGCGCCAGCTCCGGGATCGTGATCGCCTGGTTGGTGTTGCGCACTTTAGCGTAACCTGGCTCGATTTCGACCTGGTCCGGGGTCACCTCCATCAGATGGGCGGCGATCTTGGTCAGCCGGGTGCGCAACTTGCGCGCGGCCACCAGTGACGCACCGCCGGCGATCACCAGGGACCGGCTGGCGAAGGTGCCCCAGCCGTACGGCGTTTGATCGGTGTCGCCGGCGACGACCGTGATCCGATCCGGCGCCACACCGACGTGATCGGCGATGATCTGAGCCAGTGTGGTTTTGAGCCCCTGGCCGTGCGGAAACGCGCCGATGCGCGCGATCACGTTGCCGGAGGGATCCATCGTCACATCGACCAGCTCATAGCCGGGTGTGATCTCCATGCCGCGCGCGGCAAAGGCCGGCGTGCCATATCCGGTCCGTTCGGAGAAGGTGGCAAAGCCGATCCCGAGATAACGACCCTCGGCGCGCAGCTCTCGTTGTCGTTGGCGCAGCGCATCGAGCGGAAGCTCGCGCACGGCGATCTCCATCACCTCACGATAGGTGCCGACGTCGAAGATCAAGCCTGACGCCGACGTATACGGAAACTGATCGATCAGATTGCGGCGGCGGATCTCGATCGGATCGAGGCCGAGCTGCGCCGCGGCGGTGTCCATCAGCCGCTCCATCGCGAACGTGATGACGGGCCGCGAGACACCGCGATATGGCGCCATCGGACAGGTGTTGGTGGTGACACCGCGCGAAACGCAGGCGTAGTGCGCCACATCGTAAGGGCCCGGCAGCTCGGCCATCGCCATCAGGGGCTCGACCCCGCAGGTCAGGGGGTAGCCCGAGTACGCGCCGACGTTGGCGGCCAAATCGGCGTCGATGGCGATCAGCTTGCCGTCGGTGGAAAAGGCGCCCTTGACCGCAGCACGCATGTCGCGGGCGTGGTAGCCGTTGATCAAGTTTTCGCGGCGGTCCTCGATCCAAGCCACCGACTGTCTGGTCCGTTTCGCGATCAAGACGATGACGGCGTACTCTGGCGGCAGGATCATCTTCTGCCCGAAGCCGCCGCCGACGTCGGGCGCGACGACGTGCAACTCCTGTTCGGGCATGCCGATCAGTTCGGCGATGCCGGTCCGCACCACGTGCGGGTTCTGCGTCGAGCAGGTCAGCGTGATGCGTCCGGTCCGCGGGTCCAAGCGTGCATGGGCGGCGCGCGCTTCCAACGGTGTCGCGTTCTGCCGGTGCGAAATGAGCGCGATCTCGACGATCCGCTCCGCCGCGGCGAACGCCTCATCGACCTCAGGTGTCTTTATCCGTCCTTCAACGAGCACGTTGTGCGCGGTGCCGGGATGCACGGGCCGGGCATCACCGGCCAGGGCCGCCGCAAAGTCGACCACTGGCTCGGTCTCCTCGATCTCGACGACCACCTGGTCGACGATGTCCTCGGCCGCCTCGGGGCTGGTCGCGATCACCGCGGCGATCGGCTCGCCGACGAACCGGACGATGTCTTCGGCCAGCAGCGGTTGCTCGGTGGCGACGAAGTCCGGCCGGTGCAGGATCGGTTTGATGCGCCCAACGCCGGCAAGATCCTTGGCCGTGAGCACCTGAGCGCCGTCGGGTGCAGCAACGCTGATGATCCGGCCGGCCGCGACCGGGCTGCGCACGAACCGCACCGCTAATTCGGCCTTGAGATCGGCGGTGAAGCGACCAGCCCCCCGGATCAGGGCATCATCCTCAAAGCGACGGATCGAGCGTCCGACCCAGCCGCCGAGCGCAGCTACGGACCCCTGTTGGCCGCTCATGACAGGCACCTTGAGAGCGCGCGTCGCACCATGGCTTGAACCAGATCGCGGCGATACGCCTCGTCAGCCTGCACGTCGCCCATCGGGTCAACCGCAGCCGCAGCGGCGGCCGCGGCGTTGGCAATGGAATGCGCATTGAACGTCTGGCCGATGATCGCCTGTTCCGCCTCGCTCATGCGGCGCGGCCGCGGTTCGGCGCCGCCGACCCCGATTCGCGCCGCGGTGACCTGACCACGCTCCTGCCGGACCACCGCCAGCGCCATCGCCAGCGCGTAATCGCCGGCGCGTCGGCTGAACTCCTCGAACCCGAAGCGTGTGTCGGCCTCCAGCAGCGGCAGGCTGGCCTCGACAATGATCTCGTCGTCGGCCCGGTCGGTGACCAGGAAGCCTTGGAAGTAGTCGTCGGCGCGCACGATGCGTTGACCGCTGGCATTGGCCAGGGTGATGTCGGCATCCAGCGTGACCGCGACGGTGCACCATTCCGAGGCGGCATCGGCGTGGGCCAGGCTGCCGCAGAAGGTGCCGCGCACCCGGATCGGCCAGTGGGCAATGTTGTGGACGACCGCGGTGAGCAGCTGGCCCAGCGGACCGGGCGCGACCGACTCGTGAAACGCTGCATGCCGTGTCCGTGCGCCAATCTTTAGCCGGCCGTTCTCCGTGCGGATGTAATCCAACGCATCGATCTCATTGATGTCGATGATGTGTTGGGGACGCGCCAACCGAAAGGCCATCACCGGGACCAAACTCTGGCCTCCGGCCAACACTTTGGCGTCAGCGCCATGCTCGGCCAGTGCCGCAACGGCATCGGCCAGTGTGCGTGGGGCGTGATAGGAGAACGGGGCTGGTTTCATGCAGGGGTCCTGTGGCACGTTTGGACCGGAACTATCCGTGGCGATCTCCGTGAAGTCAACGCGGCCCCGCCACATCGACCCCATCGAAGGCATGCCTAGGCTGGCAACCGCGGGCGTGGCAGTGATGTTGGCTCAGGTGGGCAGATGAATGAACCGGCAGATGCACGTGCCGTCGAGCGCCTTGAGGACCCGCGCCTATTGAGGGGTCAAGGCTTGTTTGTCGGGGATCTGCAGTTGGAGGGCATGCTGCATGCGGCCATTCTGCGCAGCACCGCCGCGCACGGCCGACTGAGGGGGCTCAACGTTGCAGCCGCGCAGCGGCTGGCTGGCGTTCACGCGATCCTGACCGCGGCGGATTTTGGTCCGGATGTGCCGACCTTGCCGTTGCGGCTGGCCCCGATCGTCGGCGTCGAGCGCTTCATGCAGGTGCCGATCGCCACTGACACCGTGCGTTATGTCGGCGAACCGATGGCCATCGTCTTAGCCGATAGTCGAGCGATCGCCGAGGACGCGCTCGGGCTCATCGAGCCCGTGATTGAGCCACTGCCCGCCGTTGCCGACCGGTGGGCCGCCGAGGCCGCCGCAACACTCGTGCATGCTACCCACAACACCAATATCGCGGCGTGTTACGAGGTTACGAAGGGCAACGTCGATGAGATGTTCGCCGGCGCCGACTATGTGCGTTGTGCGAGGTTCAGCTCGCAACGGCAGACCGCATGTCCGATGGAAACACGCGGTCTGGTGGTCGCGTGGGATCGCGCCAGCGGCCGGTTGACGGTTTATGGGGCGGCCAAGGTGCCGCATACGGCACGCCAGGTATTGGCCGTCATGATGGGCATGCGGGCCGATGACATCGACATGATCGAGCTCGACATCGGCGGCGGATTCGGCGTGCGCGGCGAAGTCCATCCGGAGGACTATTTGATCCCGTTTGCTGCGCGGGCGGTGGGTCGGCCGATCAAATGGATTGAGGACCGACAAGAGCACCTGTGCTCGGCCAACCATTCGCGAGAAATGAGTTGCGATTTGGAGATCGCATGCCGCCGCGACGGCGAAATGCTCGGTATCAGGGCCAAGCTGTGGGCCGACATGGGGGCATGGATCAGGCCCAATAGTGCGGTCGTACCGGCCAAGGCGGCGCAGTTCCTGGTTGGTCCCTATCGCATCGCCCATGCGCGCATGGACGTCGCTTTGCTGCTCACCAACAAGACACCGATCGGCACTTACCGCGGCCCCGGACGGGTTGAGGCCAATTTTTTTCGCGAGCGCCTGATCGACATGGCGGCTGCCGAGCTCGGGCTCGATCCGGTCGAGATGCGGCGGCGCAATTTGGTGACGCCCGCCGAGATGCCTTACGAGCTCGGCAACCTGGTTCCCTATGAAAGCGGCGCCGCATTCGACACCGGGGATTTTCCTGCCGCCTTGCAGCGTGCGGCCGACGAGATCGACTATCATCGGTTGCGGAAAATCCAAGGTCGGCTGATCGACGGACGGCGTCAAGGTGTCGCCGTCACCGCGTGTGCTGAGAGCAGCGGACCCGGTCCGCGTGAGCATGCCAGGATCCGGCTAACGCCTGAGGGGCGCGTGCAGATTTTTGTTGGAAGCTCCAACCTGGGGCAAGGTCTCAAGACCGTGTTCGCGCAGATTGCCGGTGCGGCGCTGGCGCTGCCGATCGGCGTCTTCGACGTGGTGCCCGGCTCGACAACGCACCTGAAACATGGACTGGGCACCTACGCCAGCCGCGCCGTTGTGATGGGCGGAAGCGCCGTGCACGTGACGGCCTTGAAATTCAAGACGGAGCTTAAGCGCCATATGGGTGACGGTCGCAACGTACCGTGGTCTGAGGAATTGCTCGTTGAATTGGCGGCACAGGCCGCGGCATCGGGCGAGCGCCTCGATGTCGAGGGCGTGTTCGAAAATTCGCGTCTCACCTGGACATCGGGTGCGCATGCTTGCCACGTGGCGGTGGATCCGTCGACGGGTGCGGTCGAGGTTTTGGATTATGTGGCAGTCGAAGATGTGGGGCGCGCCATCAACCCTGCACTGGTGCACGGACAGGCCATCGGCGGCATCGTCCAAGGCCTCGGCGGCGCCCTGCTCGATCATTTGGTCTACGATGAGGAGGGGCAACTGTTGACCGGCTCCTTGGCGGATTATCTGCTGCCGACCGCATCGGACTTTCCGCATGTGCGTGCGGTGACGCTCGAGGACTGTCCCTCATCGTCCAATCCACTCGGCGCCAAGGGCGCTGGCGAAGGTCCCATCGTGATGGTTGCCGCGACCCTCGCCAACGCCGTCGCGGCCGCGCTGCAGCCTTTGGGTGTCGAGATCACCGATCTGCCGTTATCACCGGCCCGCGTCCACGCCGCGATCATGGCCTCGAACTCGGTCGATGGTCAGCGTTGAACAGATCGGATTTGGGATGGCGGCCCACCCGTCCAAGCTGCCCATCCACGCTGCCCATCCACGCTGCCCACCAGCCGAGCGCGCAAGCAAAGCGCTGGGGCGAAGCCTGGACGCGCCGGCGCCGGTTGCTTACCAACAGGTCATCGCCGACCACTCTCGCGGACCAACCGGCGCTGGCCAACCGGCGCTGACCAACCGGGAATTGCGCACCGATGCCGATCGACACCCATGCCCATTACGTCCCGCCCGACCTCATCGATAAGCTGGATGATGAGGCACGCGCGCTGGGCGTGCGCTTGCTGAAGACCCCGCCCGCCTGCCAGTGTGCCCTGAGCTTTGAATACGGCCTGACTTTGCGGCCGTTTCCGCCGCGTTTGATCGAGCCGACCGCGGCGCGGCTGTCGGCCATGGACGTGACGGGCATCGACCGGCAGGTGTTGTCGGTTTGGGCCGATGCCTTCGGCTACGGCCTGCCGAAGCCCAAGGCAGTCGGCTGGCATCGTCGGCTTAACCAAGCCATGGCGGGATTGGTCGCCGCCGCGCCCGACCGCTTCTCGTTCATCGCTTCAGTGCCGCTGCCGCATGCGGCCGAAGCGGCCGAGGAGCTGCGCTATGCCATCGAACAGTTGGGCGCGGTCGGTTGTGTGGTGTGCGCCAACGTCGAGGAGGTCAATCTTGGCGAGGTCGCGCTGGATCCATTTTGGAGCGCGGCGGTCGAGCTCGATGCCGGCGTGATGATCCATCCTGCCGCGCCAGCCCAAGGCCCAGGCCGCGCCGGTCGGTTCGCTCTGACCCAAATTGCGCAGTACACCTATGATACGACCCTGTGCATCGGCTCGTTGATCTTCACCGGCGTGCTCGACCGGTTCCCGAAATTGAGGCTGCTGACCTGCCATGGTGGCGGGGCCTACCCCTATTTGGCGGGCCGGTTCGACATCATGCACCAGCGGAGCGACCGAGCGGCGCTGGGCAACGTGGCGCGGTTTGCTCCATCGCATTATCTCGGTCGGTTTTATTACGACACTATCCTGCACGCGCCGCAGCTGCTGCGCGTGCTGGCCACGGAGGTGGGCATCCATCGCCTTGTGATCGGAACCGACTATGGTTTCCCGCCTTCGGATGATGATCCGATCGACACGTTGCGTCGCGCGCAATTCACGGCCGCTGACGTCGCGTTGATCGCCGAGACCAATCCGCGACGGTTATTCAGCCAGCTGCCTCAGATCATGTCCACCTGAGGCCGATCAGTCTTGCCGGGCGGCTCCCCTCCCGGAGGCTGCACCGGCCGATGTCGGCGTCGGGGGCCTGATGTCGCGCCGCCGTCAGTCCCGCTTTAAGCCGATCAGCTTGGCGAACCAAGACTTCAGCGCAATCCAAAGCACCGCAAAGGCGGAGATCGGTGCCGCGGCCGGGGCGGTGGGTGTGCCGGCTTGGCCGGACGCGGCGGCCGGCTCGGGCTCGGTGATGGTCGCGACGCGTGGCGATGCAGCCGCCTCCGCTTGGTTCGCAACCGGCGCCGCCGCTGCCTCGGAGGCTGCTGCCGCCGGGGCGGTCGCGATTTCGTCGCGCCCCTCAAGCTCCTGGCGCAGATTTTCCGCGAACTGGGTCAGAATGGCGCCCGCGATCTCCTTCATCAGCCCCGATGCTCGGCCGTACTGCGCCACGGCGCCCGTCATGTTGAGGTCGGTCTTGACATCGACTCGGGTGCCAGCGCCTTGCGGGACGAGGGCGAAGTCGACGGTGGCGCTGGCCTGGCCGCGACCCTTGGTATCGTTGCCGCGCGCCTTGATCCTGGCGGTATGCGCGGCGTCGTCCTTGTCGATGATGTCGGCTTGGCCGGCAAAATAGAGCTTGACGGGCCCGACCTTCACCCCGGCTTTTCCCTTGTAGCTGTCCGGACCGATCGTTTCCGTCAGCTCCGCACCCGGCAGGCAAGGCGTAATGCGCGGCACGTCCATCAGCACGGACCAGGCTTGTGCCGGCGGTAAAGGGACCTCGAAACTGTTCTCGAATTGCATGGCTACACTGTCCTCAGCGTGGGGCCGACCTGGCACGGCGTGCCGATCGGGGCGGGATGCCAGCGCAACAGGCGTTGTGCCAGACTGAGCGTGCGCCGCACAAGTCCCCGACGTTGTTTCATTCCGGCCAGCTGAGATGGCCGAGCACCACGGCGTGTACCTATGCGAGGCAGCGGAGGCAATGTTCCCGGCGTGTCTCAGGTGCGTCCCGATCCGGAACCGTCGGGCGCGGCAAGGCCGGTGTCAACCGAAGGCAGCGTCTGTCCTGCCTTGAGTGGAGCCGTCGACCTTGCCGTGGGGCGGCCGGGCGCCTGGCAAGACAGACACGCATGGTGTAGCGTCGACGACGATGATCCAACGCAGCTTCCATGGGGAGGCCTCGTCCATGGCCGAGCAAGCATTGCAATTTGACCGGGCGCAAGAGGATGTTGGCAACGTGCTCAGTCTTGAGCACTTCAACGCGCAGATCCCGGATCAACAGCTTTCCACGTTGTTCTATGTCATGGGGCTCGGCCTCACGCGTGACCCTTACCAAGTGGTCGGCATCACCAATATGTGGGTGAATGCGGGTCGCTGCCAGTTTCATCTGCCCACTGGGACAGCGCAGGTGCTGAATGGTCATGTCGGCTTGGTGATCGAGGGGCGGGATGCCCTGGTGCGCCGGCTGGAGGCCGTGAGCGGTCCATTAAAGGGCACTCGCTTCTCGTTCCGGCAGCTGCCTGGGTATGTGGAGGCGATCTGCCCATGGGGCAACCACATGCGCTGCTACGAGCCAAGCCCGCGGTTTGGCGAGATGACCCTGGGCATGCCTTACGTGGAGGTGAAGACCGAACCGGGCGCGGCGCAGGGGATCGCCCGCTTCTATCGCGAGATGCTGGACACGCCAGCGCAGGTTGTGGACGATGCGGAGGGCACCGCGGCGCGGGTGTCGATCGGCACCGACCAATATCTCCTGTTCCGTGAAGCTGCCGGACCACATCCCGACTGGGACGGCTATCACGTGGCGATCTATCTGGCGAACTTCTCAGGCCCCCACCGGCGCCTGGGCGAGCGTGGATTGATTTCCCGCGAAACCAACCAGCACGAATACCGGTTCATCGACATCACCGATCTTGATACCGGCCGGGTGTTGGCGCGCCTTGAGCATGAGGTTCGCTCGATGCGCCATCCGATGTACGCCCGAGCGTTGGTCAACCGAAATCCAGACGCGGCCGGACTGGCCTACCGGCCCGGGCATGAATCCCGGCTGTGGATTATGCCGGGACATCGGCCGGATTAAGCGATCCCGTCGCAATCCTGTCGTAGATGGATTGGGGACGGTGACGGATTGGATCGTGAGGAGAAGCCGCCATGGGTGATGTTGTCGAGCTTCTGGCCAAAACACAGCTGTTTGGAGGTTTGCCCGAAGATCAGCAACAAAAGCTGGCGCAGCAGATGCGGCCGGTGTCTTTCGGGTCGGGCCAGCAGATCTTCTCGCGAGGCGATGCTGGCACCGACCTCTATCTGGTTTTGCAGGGGCGCGTGCGGTTGTCGATCATCTCGTTGGAAGGGCGCGAACTGGCCTTCACACATGCCAGCCCCGGCGACATCTTCGGAGAGATCGCAACGCTAGACGGCGGCGCGCGCACGGCGGATGCAACCGCGGTGTCGGCGGTCAAGGCGCTATCGCTGTCGCGCGCTCAACTCAACACCTTGTTGGAAAATTCGCCGCAGTTCGTCAAAGCCGCGATCCAGCTGGTCTGCCAGCGCCTGCGTGAAGGTGATCAGCAACTGGAGGTGATCGCGTTACATCGTATCGAGGTCCGACTGGCGCGCTACCTATTGAGCGCGGTGCGTCAGCAGCACGGGGATGAGCCGCCGGACCATCCAGCGATTGCCTTGGGCATTTCGCAAGGTGAGCTGGCTTTGGTGTTGGGCGCCAGCCGACCGAAGGTCAACGCCGCGCTGATGACGCTGGAGGACGGCGGAGCGATTACCCGCAAAGGCGACAAGTACGTGTGCGACTTAGACCAGCTGGGAGCCATTGCCGAGGTCGGATAGCCTTTTGCGGGGGAAGCTTAAGCGGGGGGCGTTAGCGTTGGCGCCGATTTGGGGCCTCTCGTCGGCAAGGCTAGAGCAACCTGCCTTTAATCGGAATCGGAACGATCCCGATTAAAGGCGCGATGATCTAGTTCTTGAAGATGAGAGCAACGTCCTGCCCCTGATCATGTCCACCTTATAGCGCTTCAATGTCAGCTGGAACCATCCCGCTCCCCACCCGGCTGTCCCCACAAGCGGGCCTTGAGCTGGCCGGGTGGGAGACCGGCGGGGTTGCAGCCAACGGCTCTGAAACGCCATAGATCGTTGTGCCCCGTGCTGGCACCGCGAGAACGGTCCGAAGCAAGGCACTGGCTGTACGCCCGCAGGCCGGTTCAGCGCTGGCCGCGCATCCAGCCAGGTCGACCGTCGCGCTCCAGTTTGACGCGATAAGTCATGCCCGCCTGATTGAGACGGCGCACCAGATCGCGGACCGAGCGCACCTTAGCGTTGTTGACGCCCACGATCACATCGCCTTCCTCCAGGCCGGCCGCGTAGGCGGGCGAGGCCTTGGGCACTTTCGTGATCTGGGCGCCGCGCAAATTGCCGTAGAGCGGGTTGCCCAAAAGGATGTCGCCCACTTCGGCGCCGGCCAGATTGCCCATCTCATCGGAGATGGTCTGGGTCTCAGGGTCCAGCACCAGGTCGGCCACCTCCAGCGAGAGCAGCTTGCCTTCGCCGTTTGAGAACAGGATCACCGGGATTTCACTGCCGAGCGCGGCCGTGACCACGCGGGTGGTGTACTCGGACGCGCTGCGCACTGGCTTGCGATTGGCACTGACCACGATGTCGCCGGGCTTGACGCCTGCTCGGGCGGCCGGCGAATTCTCCAAAACCTTGGTGATGATCGCACCGCGGTTGGCGACGCCATCGTCGTCGGTCGTCAGTTCTGCCGGGAGATCCTCAACGACGAGACCCACCGAGCCGCGCCGCACCCTGCCGGCGTTGATCAGCTCTTTCATGATGCTGATCGCCATGTTGACTGGAATCGCAAACCCGATGCCGACGTTCTGGCCCGGACCACCGCCCGCGACGGTATTGATGCCGATCAACTCACCCTTGCTGTTGACCAGAGCGCCACCCGAGTTGCCGGGGTTGATCTGCGCATCGATCTGCAAATAGTCCTCGAAGCTGCCGTGGCCCAGCTCGGTCCGCATCACGGCGCTGACGATGCCTAGCGTCGCGGTCCCCTCTAGCCCGAACGGATTACCGACCGCGATGCAAACGTCGCCCACCCTGACCGCATCGGAGTCTCCCAATGCCAACTCCGGCAGATCGCGGCGTTTGACCTGGATCACCGCGACATCGGTACCGATGTCGGTGCCCACCAATTCCGCCGGCATGCGCCGTCCGTCCGACAGCCCGACCTCGATGCTCTTGGCGTTCTCGATCACGTGATTGTTGGTCAGGATGTAGCCGTTCTTGGCATCCACCACCACGCCCGAGCCGCCTGCACGAAACGTTTCGGTCTTTAGCGGCGGCAGCGCATTGGAGCGACCATCCTTACGCGGCCCGAACACGACCGGCACCTTGGTCTCGCCAATCACGCGGATCGTCACCACCGATGGGATGACCTTGTCCAACATCGGCGCATACGAAACCAGGGAGGTGGGGGGCACGATCGGTTGAGCAGCGGTGGCCGGCACCGCCGCGCCTAGAGCAGCAACCACCGCGAGCGCCAACGTCGGGTGGACCACAAAACGCCTGAAGTCAATCATACTCGAGCCGCCTGATTGTATTGCCGCCTGACTGTATTGCCGCCTGATTGTGAAGCTGCGCTTGGGACGAGATGTGCGACCGCCTGATGCCAACGCCTTCGACGACCGACCGATAATACAGACCTGACCATCTACCGCGTCGCTTCTGTAGCATGCAAATGCGACCATCGGATCAGATCAGCGATCGCAGTTGGCCGGCGACGATCTCATCGGTGTCACGATTGCGCATTTTATCGCGAAACGAGATCATTCTACATCAAACGCCCGACAGGACCAGCCTGTCAGGCGTTTGACTTAAATCCAAGCTCCGGCCTGGCAACGCCAAGCCGGAGCTAAAGGTGATGGTCTGGATTACTTCTTCATCTCGATCTTGCCGGGGTTCTTCACACCCTGGTTCTCAAGATCTTGGAAGAACTTGCGGCCATCGATGCCCTTGGTGTTGACGCCGGTGTTTTCCAACGCCTTGAAGAATGCCTCGCCGTCAAGGCCCTGAGCCTTCACACCTTGGTTCTCAAGCTCTTGGAAGAACTTTTGACCGTCGATGTTCTTGGCGCTGACGCCTTGGTTCTCCAGCTGTTGGAAGAACTTCTGGCCATCGATACCGCGGGTGTTAACGCCCTGATTTTCCAGCGACTGGAAGAACTTGCGGCCATCCATCTCGGCGGTCTGCACGTTCTTGACGCCGGTGTTCTCCAGATCCTGGAAGAATTTACGGCCGTCGATGCCCTTGGTGTTCACGCCCTGGTTCTCGAGCGCCTTGAAGAAGGCTTGACCGTCCAGGCCACTGGACTTCACGCCGGTGTTCTCAAGGTCCTTGAAGAACTTCTCGCCATCAATATTCTTGGTACTGACGCCTTGGTTCTCCAACTCCTGAAAGAACTGATTTCCGTCGATCCCGCGGGTATTGACGCCCTGGTTCTCAAGCTGTTGGAAGAACTTCTGGCCATCGATGCCAGCCTTCTGGGCGCTGGCGCCACTTGCGAAGGCGAACGCGCCGATGACAGCGGCAGCGGCCAATTTTGTTGCGAGCTTAGGCATGTTTGTGTTCCCTTCTCATGTAATGCTGACACGGGGGTCGCGACAGCTGATCTATAAACAACGTGCAGCAGATATAGGGCCTAGTTATCGTGGCTTCTAGTCCACCGGACCAAACTTTGCTGTCGTTGAAAAAGTTAATAGACGGCGGGCGTCGTAACGGTCAAAGCAAGTGTCCGTGCGAACAGTTCATCTCTCTTTCACGACTGCGTGTGGTGGATATTATCGTGCCAAGAAATTAAACCGCACTAACGGTCCGAACGCCAGCTTAGATTTGTTCAAACGTCATTGGTTGGTGGTTAACGTGTGTTCTGTTGAATTCAACGAATGATGGCGGCATCAGCTCGCATTCATTCCCGGCCAATTTTTCTTTCATTGATTACTTATGAGTCTGACTTGACGGTCAACCAACCTAGAAATTTCTTGTCTCTACAAGAAAAAAAGACGATCCCACACGGCCGATTGCAGATTTCTGCAATCGGTGTGGGACGCGCCCACAGCCCGCCAGCCGTCCCAGGCGGCAACGGGCTTGGTCAGGGCCTCGACCATGGAGCGACACCAGGCATGCGATGCTCTCTCGCCGTTGCCGTCGATCATCACAGCGGGCGCCTGCGACGTTTTTGCCGGCCCGACGCAGCAATCCGTTCCTTGTGCTCGGGCCGGCCGTGGCCCCGCGTGGAGGTCCGTAGGTGCGGGCGCGGGGTTATGGTATCAAACCCGCCAGCTACGGGTGACGAGCGCGGCGCCCGCGTTCTGGGAGTGGAGCCGTGGCCCGGAGTTGATGGTTCTGATCGGCGGCGCACGAGGCCAAATGCATGACAGAGATAGTTCTGGCGATCGTTGGGTTGATCGGTTTGTTTGCGTTGGCGATCCATCGAGCCCCACTATGGGCCTGGGCGACGGTGGCGGCGTTGTTCACTTTGCTGTTTCAGCTCGCTGTGGTGAGCGGCGGGGTCGGCGGCTGGGTCGGGGCGTTTGCGATGCTGTTGGCTTGGCTGCCAGCAGCGCTGCTTGCGGTTCTATCGATCGGCGGCATCCGGCGGCGGTTGATCGTGGCGCCAGCATTCGCCGCGGTGCGGCGCGTCTTGCCGCGGGTTTCGGACACCGAGGCGCAGGCGCTGGAGGCGGGAACCGTCGGCTTCGATGCTGAGCTGTTCTCCGGCCGGCCGGATTGGAGCAAGCTGCGCAGCGTCCCTGGCATTGTGCTTACCGCCGAGGAGCGGGCCTTCCTCGATGGGCCGACCGAACAGCTTTGTGCCATGGTCAACGACTGGCAGATGCGCCATTGCCAGCGCGAGATCCCCACCGAGATTTGGCAGTTCGTCAAGGACAATGGCTTTTTGGGAATGGCGATTTCCAAGGCTCACGGCGGGTTGGGCTTTTCGGCGCAGGCACAATCGCTGATCCTGGGCAAGATTGCCTCGCGCTCGCCGGACGTCGTCACCATCGTCATGGTGCCCAATTCCTTGGGGCCGGGGGAGCTGATAGAAAAGTATGGCAGCGCGACGCAGAAGAGCTACTACCTGCCCAGGCTTGCGCGCGGGCAAGAGGTGCCGTGCTTCAGTTTGACCGGGCCAACCTCCGGCTCCGATGCGGCAGCGATGCGCGATATCGGCGTTATCACCAAAGGTGAGCATGACGGCGACCAAGTGATCGGCATCCGATTGCGCTGGGAAAAGCGCTACATCACCCTGGGTCCGGTGGCGACCTTGCTCGGCCTCGCGTTCCATCTGTTTGATCCGGACAATCTGCTTGGCAAGGGTGAGGATCTCGGTATCACGCTCGCCATCATTCCTGCGGATCATAAGGGGGTCAACATCGGACGCCGGCATTTGCCGACAGGTGCCGCGTTCCCCAACGGTCCCAACGCGGGCCGTGACGTCTTCATTCCAATCGACTGGGTGATCGGCGGAGCCGATATGTGCGGCCAAGGCTGGCGCATGCTGATGGAGTGCCTATCGGCCGGGCGCTCGATCTCGCTACCGTCCTCGGCTGCCGCAGGTGCCAAGTCGCTGCTGCGCAGCTCGACGGCCTATGGACGCATTCGCAAGCAATTCGGACTGCCCGTGGCCAAGATGGAAGGGCTTGAGGAACCGCTGATGCGGATGATCGAGACCGCCTATCTCAATGAGGCCGCCCGCGCGGTGACGGCTGCCATGGTCAGTCGCGGTGAGCGACCCGCCGTGATTTCGGCACTGATGAAATACCAGACCACGGAGCGCATGCGCCGGGCGGTCAATGATGCGATGGATTTGCACGGCGGCCGCGGTATCTGCGATGGGCCGACCAACTACCTGATGTCCGCCTATCAGATGGTGCCGATCGCAATCACGGTGGAGGGGGCCAATATTCTGACCCGCAGCCTGATCACCTTCGCGCAAGGCGCGCTGCGCACCCATCCCTACCTCTACAAGGAGATCCAAGCCGCCCAGCGCTGCGACGCGGAGGCGGGCCTGGACGCGTTCGAGGCGGCGTTCCTGTCGCACGTATCGTTTGCCGTCTCCAACGTGTTTGGTGCGATCTTTCACAACGTCACGGGAGGGCGGTTCGCCGCAGCGCCGCCGTCCGCCGCCTCGATCACCCGTTGGTATCGTCAACTGGGAAGGGCATCGCGCAACTTCGCGCTAGTCGCTGATTTAACCGTGGCCGGTTTGGGCGGAGGTGTGAAGATCAAACAAAAGCTCAGCGGTCGGCTGGCGGATGCGCTGTCGGAGCTTTATCTGCTGTCGTGCGCGCTCAAGCGGTTCGAGGATGATGGCCGGCCGGCGGCCGATCTGGAGATCGTTGAGGTCGTCGCCCGCAACGCGCTGCACCGCCACGAGGAGGCGCTGCTGGGCGCCATAGAGAACTTTCCGCTCACGCCGTTGCGCGTTTTGATGGGCTGGGCCGTGTTCCCGTTCGGGCGCAGCTGGCGGCCTGCCGCTGACCGACTGACCCATGCGGTGGTACGCAAAGTTCTCGAGCCCGGCGATGTGCGCGACCGCCTCACCCGGTACATCTACGTGTCGCGCGATCCAGATGATCCAACCGGGGTGCTCGAGGTGACGCTGGAGAAGGTGGTGGCCGCCGAGGCGACAGAGCGCAAGCTGGATCGTGCCGTGCGGGACGGGAGGGTCCGCCGCTTTCACGGTTTGGATTGGATCGCTGAGGCTGAAATGAAGGCGATCGTTACCAGCCAGGAGGCCACCCTTTTGCGCGAGGTCGAGCGATTGACCGCCAAGGTGATTGCCGTGGATGATTTCGACCCGGCCGAAGTCCGCCCGAACTATTCGCCCATCGGCCATAATGCGACGGGCGGAAAGGAGCTGGCCGCAGAATAATGCGGATCCTTGCCACGTGGAGTAGCTCATATGTCGACCGAGACAGGTGCATTCAGCCTGACGCTGCCAGACGTCACCCAGCTGAGAGATTGGCGCTACACGGTGGATGTGGAGGGCATCGCCTGGGCGCTTTTCGACCGTGAAGGCGAGAGCGCCAACGCGCTCGGCCGGCGACCGCTGGAGGAACTCGCCGCCATCGTGGAAGAGACCGAGCGCGCGGCCAAGACCGGCAAGGTCAAGGGTCTCGTGTTAATGTCCGGCAAGGACAAGAGCTTTATCGTTGGCGCCGACATTCGCGAGTTCGACCAGATCAACACCGAGGCGAAGGTGATCGGCGCCATCCTTCCGGTCAACGCGATGCTGGATCGTATTGAACGGATGCCGATCCCGGTGGTCGCGGCGGTGCACGGCGTGTGCGTTGGTGGCGGTTTTGAGCTGATCTTGGCGTGCCACTACCGGATCGCGACGCGCGACGATGCAACCCGGGTCGGGTTTCCCGAGGTCAAGCTCGGGCTGTTTCCCGGCTTCAACGGCACCGCGCGCTCAATCCGGCAAGCCGGGCCGGTGGCCGCCATGCAAAACATGCTCACCGGCTCCATGATCCGCGCCAGCGTCGCCCGTCGCTTGGGCTACATCGACCAGCTGGTCGACAGTCCGCTGTCGCTGCACTGGGCTGCCCGCAAGGCTGTCTTGCAGAAGCGAAAAGCCAAGCCCGCGGGACTCGCCAAATCGGTTCTGGCGCTGCGACCGATGCGCGACATGTTGGTCAAGCGGATGCGCAAGGAGACCGAGCGCAAGGTCAGACAGGACCACTATCCCGCGCCGTTCCGGCTGATCGATCTGTTCGAGCAGCACGGCGGCAACCTCGCCAAGATGAAGGAGGCGGAAACTCGGGCGTTCGCGCCGTTAATGGTCAGCGAGACCGCGCAGAACCTGCGTCGTGTCTATCGACTGTCCGAGTTAATGAAGGCGCAAGCGCCCAAGAATAGCAGCTGGAAACCGCTGCGGGTGCATGTGATCGGCGCTGGCACCATGGGCGCCGACATCGCGGGCTGGTGTGTCGCCTCTGGGATGGAGGTGTCGCTGCAGGACCTGTCGAAGGATCAGATCAGCAAGGGCATCAAGGCCCAATCCAAATTGTTTGCCCGCAAGTTCCGAACCCGGGCGACTCGGGCGGCGGCGGATGCGCGCCTGATCGCGGATCGGGATGGTGACAACATCGCGCACGCCGATGTGGTGATCGAAGCCGTGGTGGAGAAGCTCGAGGTCAAGCAGCAGATCTTCAGTTCGCTGCAGGGCAAGCTCAAGCCGAGCGCGGTGCTGGCCACCAACACCTCCTCCTTGATGATCGAGGACATCGCCCGCGCCCTCGACGATCCCGGCCGCCTGATCGGTCTGCATTTCTTTAATCCGGTGGCGAGGATGCCGTTGGTGGAAATCGTACGCGGCGCCGACAGCCGAGAGGAGGAGCTGACCAAGGGCGCCGTGTTCGTGGCCGCCATCGACAAGTTCCCGCTGATCGTGAAGAGCGTCCCGGGCTTCCTGGTCAATCGCGTGCTCGGCCCCTACCTGATGGAGGCCTATCGGCGCTTGGAGGTCGGCGAGGACAAGGACAAGATCGATCAGGCCGCACGCGCATTCGGTATGCCGATGGGGCCGATCGAGCTGTCGGATACGGTGGGTCTCGACGTGTGTTGGCATGTGGGTGCCGTGTTGGGCTTCGGCGGCGGCGAGGGTTCCAAACTCGATCGGCTGGTCAAGGCTGGACATCTCGGCAAGAAGACCGGCGAGGGCTTTTACACGTGGGTTGACGGCAAGCCGACCAAGCAGCAGCAGGCCTTTGAGCCGACTGAGCTCAGGCGGTTGGGACGCTTGCTGATCGAGCCGTTGATCATCGAATGCGAACGCTGCCGCGATGAAAAGGTCGTCGACAGCGCCGATATGGTCGATGCCGGCGTCATCTTCGGTACCGGTTTCGCGCCGTTTCGTGGCGGCCCGTTGCATTTTCGCGCCAACGAGCACGACCCAGACGCTGCGGCGAACCGGCGTGCGGCGGCGGAATGAGGTTGGACGGGCCGTGGGCGCACGATCCGGCACAACAGATGGGTTGGAGCGTTTCAGTTTGGGCTGCAACCCTCCGGCTCTCCCACTCGGCCACCCCATGGCAATATATGTGTGTGGCCGGCTCGGTGCGCCGTCCGGCAAAGCGATTCCGCCTCGGGCGGACATGATTTAGAGGCTTAGCATGACAACCAGTGTTCGCCGCGTGGCCGTTATTGGCGGGGTCCGCATTCCATTTTGCCGCTCCAATTCGCTTTATGCCGATTTGACCAATCTCGACATGATGACGGCCGCGCTGTCGGGCCTGGTCGACAGATATCATTTGGCCGGCGTGCATATCGACGAGGTGGTGGGTGGCGCCATCGTGACCCATTCCCGCGATTGGAATTTGACGCGAGAGGCGGTGATCGGCACCCGGCTTGCGCCATCGACACCGGGCATCACCATGATGCAGGCCTGCGCCACGTCATTGCAGGCGGCAGCCGGAATCGCCGCCAAGATTGCCACCGGACAGATCGAGTGTGGCATCGCGGTCGGCTCCGACACCACCTCAGACCCGCCCATCGTCGTCTCCAAACGCCTGGCCGGCCGCCTGCGCGATGCCTCGTTAAAGAAGACAACATGGGAAAAAGTAAAGGTATTCAACGGGCTAAGACCAGGCGAGCTGGCCCCGCAGCCGCCCTCCGTCGCCGAGCCGCGCACCGGTTTGTCGATGGGCGAGCACTGTGAGCTGATGGCCAAGACCTGGCAGATACCGCGTGCGGAACAAGACCAATTGGCGATGGACAGCCATCTCAAGGCGGCGGCGGCCTACCGCTCCGGTTGGATGGATGATCTGATCGTGCCCTGCGCCGGGGTGTTTCGGGACAACATTGTCCGCCCGGACACCACGCTGGAGAAGATGTCTCAATTAAAGCCGGTGTTCGATCGTTCCCCCACGGGGACGTTGACGGCTGCCAATTCAACCGCGTTGACCGACGGTGCGGCAGCCGCGTTGTTGGCGTCGGAGGCGTGGGTGGCCGAGCACAAGCTGACGCCGCAAGCCTGGCTGACGCACGTCGAAACGGCCGCCAACAATTTTGTCGCTGGCGACGGTTTGTTGATGGCGCCGACCATTGCGGTGTCACGCATGTTGCAGCGGGCCGGCTGCGCCCTGCAGTCATTTGATGTGTACGAGATTCATGAGGCATTCGCGGCGCAGGTGCTCGCCACCCTGAAGGCCTGGGAGGATCCGGAGTACTGTCGGGAAAAATTGGGTCGCTCCGAGCCGATGGGATCGCTTGATCGCGGCAAGCTCAATGTCAGGGGATCGTCGATCGCGATCGGACATCCGTTTGCGGCCACCGGCGCTCGGATCATCGCCAACATGGCCAAACTGCTGTCCGACAACGCTGGTCGCGGGCTGATTTGCATTTGTACGGCCGGTGGCATGGGAGTGGCGGCGATCATGGAAAGCGCCAAGCCGGGGCATGGTGGCGTGGCCGCGTGAGCGCCGCAGCGCGCGGCACGAGATCGTTGCCGCCTTGGGCGGATCTGCGTTGCCGATCCGCTGCTCCCGCCGTTCCATCCAATGGCACGCATTTGTTGGCACGATGGTGTGGGTGACCGGTGGCAGAGCGGGATGGTTCCAGCTCAATTTGAAACGCTGTAGCGTCGGCCGCGACTTTGTCTCGATTGTTAAAGTGATATGCTATGCCATGGCGTATGCCGGTTTCGTGTGAAGCCGTCACAACATTGCATCCGATGCTGAACCGCAGTGGTGGTCACAATCGGGTGCTTCGGCTGGCCGCATCCCCAAACTTGAGCCGACCAGCTTTGCTCGGTAACCGGCCGCATCGGGTTGGGCGCCGGTCGCCCGACAACAACACGGTTTGAGCAAGACGGTTTGCGCAACGAGGTTTGCAAAGGACGGGATCGCCGAACCATCTCGAACATGAACTATGCTCCCAAAAAAGTTCAGGGCGCGATCGGCTTTGCATTGTGCCATAAGATCGGTTCTGGTCACGCAGCGAGGTCGAACACGTGAACGTTTCGTTTCTGCAGGAGCTGCTCAATACGGTGGCGGAGCAAGGGCGCCACCTGATCCCATGGGGGATGGGAGGCGGCCAAGATATTGTTGAATTATCGCGGGCGTTGATGTCAGGTCGCGGTGAGGCCTCCGGCGTGGCCATTGCCCGCGAGATCCTGCAGCGCTATCGCCAGTTGACACCAGATCAGCGCAAGGCGTTTTTCGTATTTCTAGCCGAGGATTTGCTGCCGAACGAGAGCAGCGTTAGGCAGGCGGCGGAAGCGTATTTGGCGCAACCTGAGCAAGCCTCGCTGGGCCGGCTGCAGCAGGCCGTGGAGAGCCCCCGCCAAGAGTTTTTCCGTCGACTCAATTTAGCGCCGGGAGGCACGGCCCAAATCGTTGCCTTGCGTACTGATGTGCTGCAGCAGATGCACGACGATCCCAGACTTGCCGCAGTGGATGCCGACTTACGGCACTTGCTGGGGTCCTGGTTCAATCGCGGGTTTTTGGTGTTGCGGCGGATCGACTGGCAAACCCCGGCCGCGATCCTCGAAAAGATCATTGCCTACGAGGCCGTGCACGCGATCGACGGCTGGGACGACCTGCGACGCCGCTTGGACCCCGCGGACCGGCGGTGTTATGCGTTCTTTCATCCCGCATTGGTCGATGAACCGCTGATCTTTGTCGAGGTCGCCCTGATGGGCGAGATTCCGACCCGGATTGATGACGTGTTGGGTGAGACGCCGAAGGAGCCGGACGCCAAACCGCCGACCACGGCCGTATTCTATTCGATCTCTAACTGTCAGCAGGGATTGGCGGGCATCACCTTCGGCAACTTCTTGATCAAGCAGGTGGTTGAGGTGTTGGTGCGGGAGCGTCCCAGCCTCGGTACGTTCGTGACGCTTTCGCCGGTGCCAGGCTTCGCCGCCTGGCTGCAGCTGGGCGCTGTCGGCGCTCCCGACGGCGCAGTGTTGAGCCCGGACGAGCATGCGGCGCTCGCCGCCCTCAAGGACCTGTCGTGGATCAATGCCGATAGCGTTGAGTCGCGGCTGCGCTCGAAGCTGCGATCATTGGCGGCGCGCTACTTTATTGAGGCAAAGACGGCGAACGGACGGCCGCTGGATCCGGTGGCACGGTTTCATCTCGGCAACGGCGCACGTTTGGAGCGGATCAATTGGCCGGCCGACACCTCCGATCGCGCCCTGGCCGAGGCGCATGGCCTGATGGTCAACTATCAATACGATCTCAAGGAGATCGAGCGCAATCATGAAGCCTACGCCAATGAGGGCCGGGTGGTTGCGGCGCGGTCTGTGCACCACGCCTTACGGCAGGGGATGCGTCGCCGCCCAGGACCGGAATTGCTCGAGCCGCCGGCGGCCCACACCCAGACCATCGATGTCACGCAGCCGGTCGAGAAGGCCTAGATTTCACTGTTGGCCGGGGACCCATCCCACTCAGCCATCCGGCCGCTCCGTGGCACGCTTGAGCGGTTGGCAGGGTGGGGGAGCGGGCCGGCACGGCGGTTGCGCCAAAGGCGGACGTGCCCTCGTGCCGTCGCGGTTCCGATGGCGGATGATGCACTGAGGGGTTGTTGTTGGCCCGCCACGCGTGTTGAATGCGCGCGTGTTGACAGCGAGGCGCATCTGGCGGCCACGGTCGATGGTGCCGGCTGACGGAGATTGGAGAAGGCAAGTCATGCGCTACGACGAGAACGACCAAGTGAGTCGGAATGTCGAGGATCGTCGCGGCCAGCGCGGCGGCGGCATGTTTCCACGCGGGTTTCCACGCGGGTTTCCACGTGGGCGCGGTATGCGCGTGCCCATCCCAGTGGGGCGTCGCGGCGGTTTTAGTATCACAACCTTGCTCATCATCGGCGCGTTGATGCTGTTGTTCGGCTTCAATCCGCTGGAGATGTTGGGTGGCGGCGGAGGTGGCAGCGGCGGCAACGTGGATATGTCGCAGGTGCCCCAGATGCCGCGGTTTGATCAGCCTCAGCGACGCCAGACGCAACGCTCGCCATTCGACATTCCCGGGTTGCCTGGGTCCCAGGCACCAGCCCAGCGTCAGGGTGCGGCCCGGGACGAACTCGGCCGTTTTACCGGCCGCGTGTTGGCCGACACCGAGCAGGTTTGGAACCTGTTGTTCAAACAGGTCGGTCGCCAATACAAAGAGCCAAAACTCGTATTGTTTACCGGTTCTACCACGACCGCATGCGGTCGAGGGCTGGCGGCGATGGGACCGTTCTACTGTCCGCTGGACCGAAAGATCTATATCGATTTGGCGTTCTACGACGAGCTGCGGCGGCGCTTTAAGGCCCCCGGCGACTTTGCTCAGGCCTATGTGATCGCACACGAGGTTGGCCACCACGTCCAGACGTTGCTCGGCATCTCAGACAAGGTCAACCAATTGAAGGCCCGGTACCCCCCGCGGGAAGCCAATGCGATCCAGGTGCGCATGGAGCTCCAGGCCGATTGTCTCGCCGGCGTTTGGGCTAACCGCAATCATCAGCTGAACAATCGGCTGGAGCCCGGCGACATCGAAGAAGGTCTCAATGCAGCCAGCCAGATCGGCGACGATATGATCCAGCGCCGTACGCAGGGTCACATCGTACCGGAGAGCTTCACCCACGGATCGTCCGAACAGCGCGCGCGTTGGTTCAAAATCGGGTTTCAGTCAGGGAGCATGAAGGTTTGCGATACGTTCCGGGCACGCAATCTCTGATCGATCGACGCAAACCGCCCGCAATATAGTTCCCGACGCCATCCGGATGGCATGCAAGATCATTTGTGCCTAAGGCAGAATCGCCGCCCCGCCCGGCTGTCCGCACCAGCGTGCCATTGGGTGGCCAGGTGGCGAGCGCAATGGTGCAGCCCACGCTGAAACGATTTAAAGCGCGCGGCCGATCCGCAAGAACCGATCATGGCGATGCCGACGAATCTCGGCGGGCTCCATGCCGTCGAATTCGGCAAGCGCCTCCTCGACCGCATCGGCAACGGCACTGGTCGCCTGCTCGGGGTCACGGTGCGCACCGCCGAGGGGCTCCGGCACGATCGCATCGACCACGCCAAGCTGGAGCAAATCCTGCGCCGTGATGCGCATGTTGGTGGCCGCGTCGATGTTGCGGTTGGCGTCCTTCCACAGGATGGAGGCGGCCGCCTCAGGTGAGGCGACCGTGTAGATCGCGTGTTCCAAAATCAACACCCGATTGGCGGTGGCGATGGCGACGGCGCCGCCGGACCCACCTTCGCCGATGACGACGGAGACGATGGGGACGCCGAGCGCAAGGCTGCGGTCGGTTGATCGAGCGATCGCTTCGGCTTGGCCGCGCTCTTCGGCGTCGACGCCCGGATAAGCACCTGCGGTATCGACCAGCGTGATGACGGGCATCGAGAAACGTTCCGCCAGGTCCAGCAGACGCACGGCCTTGCGGTAGCCCTCCGGCTTGGCCATGCCGAAGTTGTGCTTGATCCGACTGTCGGTGTCCGAGCCCTTCTCGTGGCCCATCACGACCACGGAGCGACCACGAAAGCTGCCGAGCCCGCCGATGATGGCGGCGTCTTCACCGTGATAGCGATCACCGGCCAAGGCCGTAAAATCGTCGATCAGCGCGTCGATGTAATCGAGTGTATGGGGCCGGCCGGTATAACGCGCGACCAGCGTCTTCTCCCAGGGCGTCAGCTTGCTGTAGGTGTCGATCAGAGCCTGCTGCGCCTTTTGCTGCAAACGCGCGATCTCTTCTGAGATCGAGACCGAGCTGTCCGATTCGGACAGCGCCCGAAGCTCGGCCACCTTGCTCTCCAGCTCGCCGATCGGCTTCTCAAAATCGATGTAGGTGCGCATGCCAGGTTTGGAGGCCACGTGACGGCTCCTCGCGAGTGGGGTGTCTGTTGGCCGGAGGCGGGTTCCAACGCTTTGATTTAACAAATCAATTGCCTCGACCGCAACCGCTGTCAAGCCCGACGGTCTTGATCCGCAAGACACTATGCACACACATGATAGCGGCAATTTGGCGGTGTCGGGCGGGCGGCGGAGCTGGACGGCGCGGCCGATCCGCCGTAGGCGGACATGATCGAGATCGGCTTGCGCCATGTTGGCCGTCGGTGGTGCTGCCCAACACGATGTCGTGAACGAGTCGGCGGTGGTTGCTGGTCTGGTGCTTGCTGGTCTTGTGCCAGAAGTGGCCGAGGTGCTACCGATGAGGGTCACGCGTGCCGTTCCGGTCGTGAACGAACGCGGTTGGCGATCGGGGGCCAGATAGGTCGCGCCTCCCGAGCATGTTGATAAGCGGCCAGAGGATGTGCCCGAATGGAAGATGCAGCCACCCTGGAGCACCCCGGGGGCCTTGGCATGGCTCCGACTGATACCACCGATCCGCGATATTTCCACAAGGTTGTTGATTGCCAGTGGGCCTGCCCCAGCCATACGCCGGTGCCCGAGTACATTCGATTGATCGCCGAGGGCCAATACACCGCCGCCTATATGCTCAATTGGGAGTCGAATGTCTTTCCGGGCATCCTCGGACGGGTCTGCGACCGCCCGTGCGAGCCCGCTTGTCGGCGCGGCCGGGTGCAGGTCAGCGACGAGGTGACCGCCAAGGACCCTTCGATCAACAACGCGGAGCCGGTCGCAATCTGCCGTCTAAAGCGCGTGGCAGCTGACTACAAGGGTGAGATCAAGGGCTTGCTGCCCTGCGTTCCCAAAGTCAAGAACGGCAAGCGGATCGCCTTGATCGGTGCGGGGCCAGCGTCACTGACGGTGGCTCGGGACCTGTTGCCGTTGGGCTACGCGTGCGTCCTGTTTGAGAAGGACGCCAAGGCCGGGGGGCTGATGCGGGCCAACATACCCTCGTTTCGGTTGCCGGCGGACGTGTTGGACGAGGAACTCGACTTGATCCTTAAGATGGGGGTGGAGGCCCGTTTCGGTGAGCAGGTCAACAGCCTCAAGGCGTTGCTCGACGACGGCTTCGACGCTGTGTTTGTCGGTACCGGCGCGCCGCGCGGCAAGGACCTCGACATCCCCGGCCGGGCCGAGGCGGATCCCAATGTCCACATCGGCATCGATTGGCTCACTTCCGTTGCGTTCGGGCATATCGACAGTATCGGCCAGCGGGTGGTGGTGATCGGCGGTGGCAATACCGCGATGGATTGCTGCCGAACCTCGTTGCGGCTGGGTGGGCAGACGGTGACGGTGACCGTGCGTAGCCCGCGCAAGGTGATGAAGGCGTCGGACTGGGAGCTGAAGGATGCCATCTATGAGGGCATCCCGATCCTCGATAACCACAACCCACATTCATTCGTGATCGAAGATGGAAAATTGGCGGGCGTGGTGTTCGAGAAGATGCGGGAGGTGGGGGTCGGCGGCAGCGGCCGGCCGCAGTTGGAGCGCACAGGGGAATTGGTGACGTTGCCGTGCGATGACGTGTTGATGGCCATCGGTCAGGACAATGCCTTCCCATGGATCGAGCGCGATATCGGTCTGGAATTCGGCCAGTGGGACATGCCGAAAGTCGATAAAACCACCTTCATGTCGACGCGCCCGGGCGTATTTTTCGGCGGCGATGCAGCCTGGGGACCGGAGAACATCATTTGGGCGGTTGCCCATGGTCACCAAGCGGCGATTTCAATCGACAAGTTCTGTCATGGACAGAACCTGGAGGAGCGGCCTCGGCCCGGCCATACGCTGGTCAGTCAGAAGATGGGTATCCATGAGTGGTCCTATTCCAACGACTATGCCGCCGATAACCGTACCGCTGTCCCGCACGCCGATTTGGCGACCTCGCTGAAAAACCTCAAGATGGAGGTCGAACTCGGCTACGACGACGCGCTCGCCGCCAAGGAGGTTGAACGTTGTCTCAATTGCGACGTTCAGACAGTGTTTACGCCTAGGCTGTGTATAGAATGCGACGCATGCATGGACATTTGTCCCGTGGATTGCATCAACTTCATCGAGAACGCCGAGGAACCGGTCTTGCGCCAGCAGTTGCGCGTGCCGGCCGTCAACGTCTCGCAGGATCTGTATATCTCTGACACGCTGCAAACCGGTCGCATTATGGCGAAAGACGAGGACGTTTGCTTGCATTGCGGGCTTTGCGCTGAACGCTGCCCGACCGGAGCGTGGGACATGCAAAAATTCTTCTATGTGGAACCACAGGTGTCGGAGGCGTGCCTACGCCGTCACAATGCCTATCTCAGTTAACGAGCCAGGGGCTCAAGGTAACGTGCAGCAGCTGAGCCGGCCCGATCGTGCGCGTTGCGGCCAATAGGGTAACAGGACATGAGCGGGATCAACGATTTCGTCGTCAAATTTGCCACTGTCAACGGCTCGGGGTCGGCCTCGGCCAACGGGATGTTCGCCAAGGCGTTGTTCCGGATGGGGATCCCGGTCTCGCCGAAAAACATCTTTCCGTCCAACATCCAAGGCTTGCCCACCTGGTATGAGGTGCGGGTGTCGGAGAAGGGCTATCTGGCGCGGCGGGCTGGCGTCGACTTGATGGTCGCGATGAACCCGCAGACCTATCACGAGGACCTCGCTGCGGTCGTGTCGGGAGGCTGGCTGCTTTACGACAGCTCGATGACCCGCGTGTGGAACCGGTCCGATGTGACGGTGATCCCGATCCCGATCGCGCAGATGTGTGCCAAGAAGTGGAGCGATCCGCGTCAACGCCAGTTGTTCAAGAACATGGTGTACGTGGGGGCGCTTGCCGCGCTGCTCGACATCGACGGCGACGTGGTGAAGAGTGTGATCGCCGATCAGCTGCGCAGCAAGGAAAAGCTGATCACGGCCAATTTGGAGGCCATTGCGCTGGGTCACGACTACGCCAAGGCGCACTTTGACTGTCCGTTGCCGATCCACGTCAGACCGGCGGAGGCTGCCAAGGGTAAGATCTTAGTCACCGGCAACGAGGCAGCCGGTCTTGGGGCCGTTTATGCTGGCGCCACCGTGTGCGCATGGTATCCCATTACGCCGTCCACCTCGCTGGCCGAGGGCTACGAGAAGTATGCCAAGCGATTGCGCGTCGATAAGGACGGCCACAAGATGTACGCCATCGTGCAGGCCGAAGACGAACTGGCGGCCATCGGCATCGCGATCGGCGGCGGCTGGAACGGAGCACGGTCATTTACCGCGACCTCCGGACCGGGTGTCTCGCTGATGAGCGAGTTTCTCGGGTTGGCGCATTTCGCCGAAATCCCGGTGGTCCTTTATGACGTGCAGCGCGGTGGGCCATCAACCGGCATGCCGACGCGGACCCAGCAGTCGGACCTGCTGGCGGCGGCCTACGCATCGCATGGCGATACCAAGCACGTGCTGCTGTTCCCTGCCAATCCCACCGAGTGTTTTTCGATGAGCCGCGACGCCTTTGACCTGGCCGACCGGCTGCAAACGCCGGTAATGATGATGAGCGACCTCGACATCGGCATGAACGAGTGGGTGACCGACGCCTTTGATTGGGACGATGCCTACGAGCACGATCGCGGCAAGGTGTTGGACGCGGCCGCATTGGAGGCGGCCGAGCACTGGGGACGCTATCGCGATGTTGACGGCGACGGTATCACATACCGTACGTTGCCTGGCGCGCATCCGACCAAGGGCGCCTACTTCACGCGCGGCACCAGTCACGACGAAAATGCGAGGTATACCGAGAACGGCGAAATTCACGCGCGCGTGCTCGATCGGATTAGCCGCAAATTCAAGACCGCGGCCACGCTGGTGCCGAAGCCGGAGATCGATAGCCGGGACCCGGGCGCCAAAACCGGCGTGATCTATTTCGGCGCAACCCGACCGGCGGTGCTAGAGGGCTTGGATTCTCTTGAGCAGGAGGGCTGGCGGCTCAACGCCATGCGCTTGAAGGCCTTTCCGTTTGGCGAAGAGGTGGCGGCGTTTTGTCATGCGCATGATCGGTTGTTTGTGATCGAGCAGAACCGAGACGCGCAGATGCGATCGCTGCTGATGACCGAGGCTGGCATAGCTGGCGATAAGCTGGTGCCGGTGCTGAATTATGATGGCGCGCCCTTGACGGCCCATTTTGTGCAGCGCCAGATCCTCTCCCACCTCGCGCCGCGCAGCGCTGCCGCGGCTGAATAGGGGACGTCGTCCATGAGCTACATTGCCAAACCCGTCGCCTACCATCCCGCGCTGCCGACCAACGAGTTGGGACTGACCCGTCGCGACTATGAGGCGACGATGTCGACCCTGTGCGCAGGCTGCGGCCACGATTCGATCACGGCGGCGATCATCGAGGCGTGCTTTGAGCTGTCATTGCCAGCCCACCGCGTGGCCAAGTTGTCTGGCATCGGCTGCTCGTCAAAGGCGCCGACCTACTTCCTGCAGCGCAGCCATGGCTTCAATTCGGTGCACGGGCGGATGCCGTCGGTGACCACCGGCGCCAATATGGCGAATAAGGATCTGGTGTACATTGGGGTGTCCGGGGACGGTGACACCGCCTCGATCGGGCTCGGACAGTTCGCCCACGCCGTGCGACGCCGTCTCAACATGATCTATATCGTCATGAACAACGGCTGTTACGGACTCACCAAAGGCCAGTTCTCGGCGACCAACGACAAGTCTTCGCCGTCAAAACGGGGCGAGCCCAACCCATTCGATCCGATCGACCTGTGCCAGATGGCGATTCAATTGGGCGCGGGTTTTGTGGCCCGTTCATTTTCAGGCGACAAAAAGCAGCTGGTGCCGTTGATCAAAGCGGCCATCGGCTATAACGGCTTCGCCCTGCTTGACGTCATTTCGCCGTGCGTGACGTTCAACAACCATCCCGCGTCGACCAAAAGCTTCGATTATGTGCGTGCTCACAATCAGGTGATGGGACCGCTCGACTTTGTCGCCGAGCAGGTGGAGATCACCGCGGATTATCCGGAAGGCAGCTCGGAGACGGTGGCGCTGCATGATGGATCGCTGATTAGGCTGCATAAGTTGGATGGTATCCACAATCCACGCGATGCGGATGCGGCGATCGCGGCGATCCGCGCCAACGCGGCCCAGGGGCAAATTGCGACCGGTCTGCTTTACATCAACGACGACCAAGCCGATCTGCACGACGTGCTGGCGACGTGTGAGCGCCCGCTCAACGAGGTGCCGTTGGGTGAGCTGTGTCCGGGATCGGACGCGCTCGAGGCCATCAATGCGCGTCTGAGATAGGGTGCACGGCGGGCGGCTCTGGCGGCTTTGCCCGGACAGCACAGGCGGCCCGTTTGCCGCGTCGGCTGCCGGTTCGTCGGCCGACCGCAGCGAAGTGATGAACCGCATCCAGCCGGTGCAGCCTACTTCACGATCAGCACAGGCACGGCCGAATGTGTGACCACCTGGTTGGCCTGGCTGCCGATCAGCATGCGCGATAGCCCGCGCCGGCCGTGCGATGCCATCACGATCAAATCGCTGTTGTGCTGCTTCGCCGTGTCGATGATGCCTTCGGCCGGGAACTTGTCCTTCACGTGAACTGTCCGGCAGGTCATGCCCGCCGCCCGAGCGCTCTCTTCGGCAGTGCGCAAAATCGACGCCGCGTTGGCCTCGCACCCCTTTTCGTACTCGTCGATGGGGAACGCCAATCCCATCTCGCCAGAAACCACAGAGGTCCACGGTTCCGTCACCGTAACGACGCTCGCCTGAGCGCCGAGCGTCTTGGCCAGCGCGAAGCCCTGCTCAAGGGCCTTGGCCGCCAGTTCAGAGCCGTCTGTTGCGAGCAGGATGTTCTTATACATGTAGAGTCGTCCTAAATTGGAACTCGGCCGCACCGGCGGCGGCCGACGTCTGCAGGGATCGACCATATACGCTTCTTGGGCCGGGGCAACCTACGGCATCGGCTCAGAGACAGGTCGCCAGCGCGCTGCTGCCGATCCGGCACCGACCAAGTCATGCGCACGCGCCGTGTCGTCGGGCTGCTGCGGTGCATGACTTGCCCCGGTGCGCCTGCTGGCGGGGCAGGCCTTATCCTTTGCTGATCTCGATCTTGCGCTCCGCCTTCACGGCTTCGGGCCGCTTCTGCGCAACGATCCTCAACACGCCTTGATCAAACTTGGCGGTCAATTGCCCATCGTCCACGCTATCGGGCAGGCGCAAGGCCCGCTCAAATGAGCCGTAGCTGCGCTCGGCCATGTGGTAGTTGTTCTTGGTCTCCTCGCGACTGGTCTTTTTCGTGCCCTTGATGGACAGAATGCCGTTGGAAAGGGTGACGGAGACATCTTTCTCATCCACGCCCGGCAGCTCGACCTCCACGGTCAGTTGCTTGGGGTCTTCGTGAACGTCGACGTCAGGGATCAGCAGCCCCAAGCGTTCGCCGCGGCGCGTCAGCGGCATCGACCAACTTGGCAGACCGTGCTCGAAGCGTTCAAACATGCGATCCATCTCGGATCTCATCGCAGAAAACACGTCGACGGGTTGCTGTACTTGGCCGGCGCCGGATTTGGTGACGTCTGATGACTTTGCCATGTTGCCTCACTTATAGGTTGCGATGGTTTTAGGGGTTGGTCATTCTGCAGGCGGTGTGGAACGGCGGCGGACGGTTGGCCCGGCAGGGCGTCCGTCGACCGCTGCGATCGTGGCCGACGCACCCCCACGCCCAGGGTCCCAGGCTCAGGGTTCCCAGGCCCAGTGTCCCAGGCCCAGTGTCCCAGGCCCAGTGTCCCGGGCAGGTTGATCCGCCACCGGGACTCAAGGTGCTACGGACAAGCCGGTCGCGGCTTGCGCGGATCGTCCTGCGGGCGCCGGATTGCTTGTTGCGCGCTACGATGGGCCAGGTCGGCGCCGAGCTGCGTCATTGTCATGATCTCCGATTGGTAATCCTCCATGGCCTTGCGATAGAAGTCGGCATAGATTCGAAACGCCTCTTCAGAGCGTTGGCACGCCGCCAGACGTTGTCCCAAGGCAACGTCCTGGGTCAGGCGACGACTGACAAAATCCATCCACGCGTAGCTCGCCTTGGCCATGGTGGCGCCGAACTGGCCATGCCACGTGTTGAAGGCGTTGAACATCGGTTGCCATGCTGCAAGCGTACCTGCGAGGTCGGGTCGCGTGAACGGCTCCTGCTTAGGGGGCACTTGCTGGCGGATCTGGTTGGGCACCGGCATGATGTGACCGTTTTTGTCCTGTGGCTGGCTGCCGCTGAACCGTGCCATGCGGGCGCGGACGACCAGGGGCGGGCAGTTCCGACGTCGATGCACCGGCGTGCCGGCAACATCATTGACGGTGATCAATTCAGGGTTGACATCGGGGCTGCAGCCGCGTGCTTGTGGGTTGGCCGGCGGCCGTGACGGCCGAATTGGGGCCGGGCCGGTAAGGCATTTTCGCCGAAAGCGGATCCGCTCAAGGTCATGGAGCAGGCGGTGCAACCGCGCTACTGCGTTGGCACCAGCCGTTTCGGCGGTGCGACTGAACCGCGAGTTGAGGTGATTGTGGACCAAGCAAAGGCGAGTGAAAGTGGCGCCGTCGATCACCAGGGCGAGGTGATTGCCTTTCTGTCGCGGCCCGACTCCTACCATCCATGTTCCGCCGAGGTGCAGCGCATCGAGACGCACGGCGCCTATGTCTTTCTCGCGGGCGATCGCGCCATCAAAGTCAAGCGCGCCGTGCGCTATGCCTACATGGATTTCTCCACCGTGGAGCGGCGCCATCGGGCGTTGCTGCGCGAGCTGGAGCTCAACCAGCCAGCGGCACCGGAGATTTACCGTGAGGTGGTCGCCATCACGCGTGCCGGCGACGGCGCATTGCGGTTTGGCGGCGACGGGCCGGTGGTCGAGTGGGCACTGGTTATGCGGCGCTTCGGGCAAGGCCAGCTGTTGTCGCATCACGCGGCCGCCGAAGGGGTGCCGCCAACGGTAGCAAAAGCGCTCGCCGACGCCATTATCGAGGTCCACCAATTGGCGCCGCCGGCGTCACAGATCGATGGTGTGGCCTATCTCGCCAGCGTCATCGGCGAGCTGGCCGAAGCGTTTGGGGATGGCAACGACGTCTTGGGACCGAAGCCCGCTTTCGCGCAGTTGGCGACGGCGCAACTGGAACGGGTCGGGCCGGTGTTGCGGCGGCGGGCGCAGCACGGCCATGTGCGCCGGTGTCATGGCGATCTCCACCTCAACAATGTGGTGCTGTGGAACGGCCGGCCGACACTGTTTGACGCCCTTGAGTTCGACGAACAGATGGCGACCATCGACACGCTGTACGATCTCGCTTTCATGCTGATGGATCTCGACGTTTTCGGTGCGCGTGGCGCGGCCAATGTCGTGCTCAACCGCTATCTGTGGCGGTCCGGCGCGGAGTTGGACCTTGAGGGACTGGCAGCTTTACCGTTGTTCCTTGGGATGAGGGCGGCGGTGCGGGCCATGGTGGCGCTGCAAAAGGCCCGGCTGGGGGAGGTTGCTGTCCGTGCCGACGCTGATCGGCAGGCGAGGCGTTACTACGACGTCTGCTTGAGATATCTGCAGCCGCCGTCGCCACGGCTGGTGGCGATCGGTGGTTATTCAGGCACCGGAAAATCGACGTTGGCGGCCGGTCTTGCGCCTTTGTTAGGGCCGGTCCCTGGCGCTGTGCACCTAAGAAGCGATTTGGAGCGTAAGGCCATGTTCGGCGTCCGGGAGACCGAGCGCCTGCCAGAGACGGCCTATAGCGAGGAGGCCAATGCAAACGTCTACGCCGCACTCTACCAAAAGGCCGCGACTGTGCTTGAGGCAGGCCATGCGGTTGTGGTCGATGCCGTGTTCTCCAAATCGGTTGAGCGCAACGGTATCGAGGCCGTGGCGCGGCGGCATGAGGTGGGCTGCGATGGAGTGTGGTTGAGTGCGGCACAGACCGATTTGATCCGCCGGGTCGGGGCGCGAACGGGTGATGCCTCCGATGCGACTGGGGACGTCGTGCTGGCGCAGATTGAGCGCGGGAGCGGGACGGTCAAGTGGCCGACGGTCGACGCCGGTGCCGATCCGGAGACGACGCTGGCACGCACGCGTCAAGCGATAGGAATTTGAGGTCATCACGGTGTGGGCGGAGCTTGTCAGTCCGCTCAAAATTGATCAGGATCAACGGATGCCGGACGCGACGACCTAAAATGTTGGTGCGCAGAGCGCCGTCAAGCCGTGAGGGCAAACATGTCACAAGAGGGGCAAACCCAGAGAACCGGACCGCTTCGTTCGATCGAGGCGCAGCTGGGGTTGGAGATCCGCAAGGTCGATGCCGAGGCACCGTGGCGGTGGCTGCAGGCCGGTTGGGCTGATCTGCGCGCTGCACCGCAGATTAGCCTGTCGATTGGGCTGGTCATTGCGGTTGTCGCCTGGGTGATGGCGCTAGGGCTCAGCGGTAGCGGATGGTTGTCGCTGATCTTGGCGTTGGCTTTTGGCTTCTTGCTGGTCGGCCCGTTCATTGCGGCCGGGCTCTATGATGTCAGCCGCCGCATCGAATTCGGCGAGGTGCCGACCTTGCGAGGTGCGATCACGGCGGGCGCCAATGCGAAGGGACAGCTCGGGTTCTTCGGGTTCATCCTGTTCGTGATCTATTTCGTCTGGATCAATGTTGCGCTGTTGCTGTTCATGTTGTTTTACGGCGGCCAGATGCCGCCGCAGCCAAGTATGCTCGCGGCCGACCTGCTGTTGACGCCGCATGGTCTCGGCCTGCTGATCGTCGGTTCATTGGTCGGCGCCGTGCTGGCCATCATCGTGTTCGCGATTTCGGTGATCTCGGTTCCGCTGCTGTTGGTGGAGGACGTTGACGCGGTGAGCGCCGGGATCGTGAGTTTTCGTGCCGTCGCCTTCAATCCGATGAGGATGGCTTTGTGGGCGATCTTGATCGTCGCATTGATCGGATTGGGCATCGCGACGCTCGGGATCGGTCTGATCGTCACCTTCCCCTGGATCGGTCACGCGACGTGGCATGCTTTCCGCGATACGATTGCGCTGGCGCGCTAACCCGCGTCGGCGCCCGGCGCCATCGACCGATTGCGTTTCAGAGTTCGCTGGAACCCATCCCATCCGGCCACCCCATGGCATGCTGGTGGGGTTGGCGGGGCGGAGCAGCGAGCTAGAGCAACCTGCCTTTAATCGGAATCGGAACGATCCCGATTAAAGGCAGAAAGTTGCTCTACACTTTAAGGCGCGATGATCTAGCACAGCGCTTCGACCTAAGGCGGATATGAACTGAACGTCGAGCCCGCCTTGGACAGGTCGAGCTGGACCGATTAGTGCCGAAACGTCGGGCGGACAGATGGGTGCGGAGAGAGAGAGGCGGTGCCGCCTCGTTCGCCGATGCCGCCGCTCACGCCGATGCGGCCGCTCACGCCGATGCGGCCGCTCACGCCGATGCGGCCGCTCACATCGATGCCGCCGCTCACTTGGGCGCAGGCTCGTCGTCGTCTTGAATGGCGCGCCAGGCCGCCCCATCCAGGTCCTCAAACTGACCAGAGCGCAAGGCCCATAAAAAGGCGGCGAGACCCAAACCGCCCAGGGCAAGCGCGCACGGGATCAGCCAAGCGAGCGCCGTCATCACCACCTCCTGAAGCGTAGGGTCCTCAGTCGGACCGCGTTAACAGTCACGGCCAGGGAGGACGCTGACATGGCGATTGCCGCAATCAATGGCGTGACCTCACCGATCACCGCGAGCGGTACAAACACCAGATTATAGCCGATGGCCAGCGCAAAATTCTGCAGCGCTAAGCGTTTGGCGGCCTTGGCGGTGCGCAGTGTCTCCACGATCGGTTCGAGCCGCTCGCCCTGGAACACGGCATCCGCGGTTGTCTGCGTGATGTCGGTCGCGGTCGCCGGCGACATCGAGGCGTGGGCGGCTGCCAACGCCGGGGCATCGTTCAGGCCATCACCGATCATCGCCGCCATACGACCTTGACGCTTGAGCTGTTCGAGCCGATGCAACTTTTCGTCAGGTCGCAGACCGCCGCTGAAGCAGGTGATACCGGTCAGATCGGCCGCGGCTTCGACAGCGCACCGACGATCGCCGGAAAGCAGCTCAATCCGATAGCCCTCATCCTGCAATTGAGCGACGACCTCCCGGCCATCGGGACGCAGCCGGTCCTCAAACTGAAACGCGATCGGCTCGATACCGGGCGCGCGATACCATAGCGAGGCAGAGGGCCGCGCACGATCATCGCCGACCGCGCACCAGATCGCTGATCCGAGCCGATGCTCACCTTGGGTGCCGCGCCAAACGAGGCCGGCACCGGGGGTCTCACGCACGCCATCCAGGTTTGCCAGCGCGTGACCGCGGACGACGGCCTCCCTGACCAAGGCGCGGGCATAGGGATGTCGGCTGGCCTGTGCCAGTGTCGCCGCGGCAGCAAGATAGCTTGCAGCATCCTCGCTGAGCGGTCGGAGCCGGGGTTGGCCCAACGTCAAAGTGCCGGTCTTATCGAACACGATGGTGTCGACATCGGCTAGCCGTTCCAAGCCATCAGAGGCCTTCAAGATCACGCCGCGCGCGAACAGGCGGCTCGACGCCACCACCTGGACGACGGGGACCGCCAGTGCTAGCGCGCACGGACAGGTGATGATCAACACCGCGATCGCTGCGGTTAGCGATGGCACCCAACCGTGGCCAAGCGCGAGCCAGCCGATCAGGGTGGCAAGGGCCAGCAGGTGGACAGCCGGGGCATAGCATCGCGCGGCACGATCGGCCAACTGGACATGCCGCCCGCGACTTTGTTCGGCCGCCGCCATTAAGCGCGCGATCTCGGCAAGCAGCGTCGATTCCGCGGTCGCTTTGGCTTCGACGCGCAGCGGTTGCGTTATGTTGAGGGTGCCAGCGTGCACCTCGTTGCCGACGTCGACGTGTTTCAATCGCGTCTCACCGGTGATCAGGCTGTCATCGATCTCGCTTGAGCCGGCGCGAATGACGCCGTCGGCCGCGATGCGCTCACCCGCCGCGACCTGGATTTGATCACCTGGGCGCAATGTGTCCGCGGCCACTTGCTGGACCCGACCGTCCGCGCCGACCAGGCCGGCCATGGTCGAGCGCAGGCCGATCAAATTGGCCGCCGCACCGGCTGCGCGGGCGCGCACCGACAAGTCCATGACGCGTCCGATCAGCAAAAAGAACAACAGCGTGACGGCAGCATCGAAGTAGACCTGCTCAGAGCCGCGGATGGTCTGAACCAGGCTCATGCCCGTCGCCAAAATCACACCGAGCGAGATCGGTACATCCATGTTCAGCCGCCTGGCCGCCAGCGCTTGGCGCGCCGAACGGAAAAACGGCTGGCCCGCATAGGCGACGGCCGGCAATGCAATCAAAGCGGACAACCAATGAAACAGGCTCTGCGCAGCTGAGCCCATGTCAGAGACGAGCCCGGCCCAAACCGAGACGGACAACAGCATGATGTTGGCTGCCGCAAACCCCGCCACGCCCAGATAGCTTATGTATTGGCGGGTGACGGAGGTGGTGTTGGCCGTCTGCTCGGCGGTGAGCGGAAACGCATTGAAACCGTTGTGCTCCAGCGCGTCGACCAGTGCCGCTGGGCCTAGGCCTTCATCGGCGAGCGTGACCTCGACGCGCTTCTGGCTGAGATTGGCGCGGGCCGCGCTGACACCAGGGAGCACCGTCAGTGCGGCTTCAACCGAGCGCATGCAGGCGCCGCAGTGCATGTTTTCTACCGCAAGTGTGACGGTTGCTGGAGCATTTGACGACGGCGTTGCGGTGGCGGTTGCCGGCAGGGCTTGCTGCGGTGGCGGCGGGCGTACCACATCTATTGCTTGCGCCATAGCCGCCTCTTTAAGCGGTAGGTCTCGGTGTCACCAAGCTGGCTGCGCCTGTTGGCCTTCAGCGACAGCAGCCAGCTGCCGGGCGCAAGCGGATGGACGTCGGCGAGATAGACGCCTGGCGTAGAGGCTTTGAAGGTCAGCGTCCTGTCGTGCTCAGCGGTTGACGGGCGGCCGATGACGGCGGCGATCTCCAGTCGCTCAATTCCATGGCCCGCGCGGTTGCGGAATTCAACTTGCAAGGGTCGGTCCGCCATCAATGGAGCGACCGTCACCGACCAACCGAGACGGGCTTGGCGATCGTCGAGCGCGATCCGATTATTATAGTGGAGCCCCTTGACGTAGGGCTGCTTTGAGACGACGCCTGAGTAGGTGGACAGTGCGGCAAAAAGAAATGCGCCGTTGACGGCAAACACCAGCCCGAAAAAACCGATGACCGCAACCAGCACATGCCAGCCCTTGAGTTCGGGGTTGCGTGTTGCCTGAGCCTTGTTGTTCACCTTGGTCTCCTGAATTCGCTTTCGCGAACGGCGGTGGTCCCGTCGGCCAGATCCTGGACCATGAACTGGAAGGGCTGGCGCTGCGGGGCAAGGCGCGGCAGCGACTGGCGACCAACGGTCACATAGGCGCGCAGCTCGCGCAGGGTGTCGGGAGCGACGGTGATCTGCGGCGGATCGGTGGCTTCGAGACCGAGGACGCTGAGCTTGGCGTCGGGTAGGCCCTCAAGTTTCAGGCTGAACGTGCGCGGCTCGTAACGCTTGGAGATGATCTTCACTGTAAACGTATTGCGGATGCTGCCGTCGGAGAGTTTGACGTAAAGCGGCGTGCGGTCATGCAACACGTTGAGTTGAACCACCGCACGCGAGGTCAGTGCCCAGAGCATGAGCCCGCTGACAAATACGATCAAAGCAGCGTACAGCAGCGTGCGCGGACGTAGCAATCTGAGCTCGGCCTTCGAACCGTGCGTGGCGGCCTGCAAATTACGATAGGTGTCGTAGCTGATGAGGTTAGGTGGCCGGTCGACTTTGCTCATGATGTCATTGCACGCATCGATGCAAAGTGCGCATTGGATGCATTCCAACTGCGGGCCGTCCCGGATGTCGATCCCCATCGGACACACCGCGACGCAGGCCTTGCAATCGATGCAGTCGCCGCGCCCGTGCCAGCCCTCGCTCTTGCGCAAAGGTCCGCGCGGTTCGCCGCGATACGGTCGGTAGCTGACCAACAGCGAGTCGCTGTCGAGCATCGCGCCTTGGATGCGTGGCCAAGGGCACATGTAGATGCACACCTGCTCGCGTGCGATCCCGCCCAGCAGGTAGGTGGTGAAGGTGAATATACCTAGGAACAGATAGGAAATAGCATGCGCCTGACCAGTCAGCAGTTCGCCGGCCAGCTGCGGAGCATCGCGAAAGTAGAACACGAAGGCCCCGCCTGTGGCGCCCGCGATCAGCAGCCAGGTCAGATGCGTCATCGCCTTTAGGAAGACCTTTTTGGGTCCCCAAGGCTCCTTGTCGAGTCGAATCCTGGCATTGCGGTCGCCTTGCCAGAGCCGCTCGACGGCAATCATAAGATCCGTCCAAACGGTCTGAGGGCACAGATAGCCGCACCAAACCCGACCCGCCAGCGAGGTGACAAGAAACAGCCCAAGGGCCGAAATCACCAACACCCCGGTGACCAGGTAAAGCTCCTGCGGCCAGATCTCCAACCCGAACATGAATATTCGGCCGTGGGCGGCGTCAATTAGCACCGCTTGATCGGGCAGCGACGGGCCACGGTCCCAACGCAGCCACGGCAGAACAAGGTAGACGCCCAACGTTAGGGCGAGCACGATCCACTTGATGGTGCGAAAGCGACCGTGCGTCAGTCGGGGATGAATTTTCTGGCGGATGGCATAGAGTTCACGATCGGCGCGCCGATTGACGGCGGAAACATCGATCGTCTCAACGCTGACGTCGGCCGAGTCCTTAGCCCTTATGCTGGCATCGACTGATTGGTCCATGATGCAATCCGTGCGGTCATGTCGTTTGCAACCGCTACTTGCCTCCGCCGAGTGAATGAACATAAAGCGTCAACAGCTTGATCGACGTCGGGTCAAGCCGTGAGGCCCATTGCGGCATACGTCCTCCGCGGCCCGTCGAGATGCTCTCCACGATATCGCTTTTGGAGCCGCCGAACAGCCAAATATCGTCGATCAGGCTGGGGGCGCCCTGCTCTTTGAGGCCCTCGCCTTGTTCGCCATGACAGGCGACGCACTGCTCGACAAACACCTGCTTGCCGCGCTCGAAGGCCGCGGTATCGCTCCCCTTGTTGCCGCTGATCGCCATCACGTACTCGGCCACGTCGTTGATCTGCTGCGGTTCGAGCAGTTGGTCTAAGCCATAGCGCGGCATCATATTATCGCGCGTGTCTTCATGGTCCGAGCGAATTCCAACCGCGACGGTCTTATGGATGTCGTCCAGCGTTCCGCCCCAAATCCAGGCGTCATCGTTCAGGTTGGGGTAGCCGCGTGAGCCTTGGGCGCCGCGGCCGTGGCAGGGTGCGCAGTTCTCCGCGAAGATCGCTTTGCCACCGGTGATCGCATAGCGCAGCAGGTCGGCGTCGGCGCGAATGTCGGTGAGTGGTTTTTGCGCGATCAGCGCCAACCGGCCGGCTTGACCCTGCTTGGCTTGCTGAACCGCCCTGGCCACCTCAGCGCGTTGCGAATATCCCAAAACTCCATGTGTGTAGTCGGAGATCATCGGCCAGGCCGGGTAGGCGATCATGTAGCCGATGGCCCAGATAATGGTGACGTAAAACGTCCACAGCCACCACCGCGGCAGCGGCTGATTGAGTTCCTTCAGGTTGTCGTCCCAGACGTGGCCGGTGGTCCGAGCACCGGTGATCTCGTCGACTTCAGCTTCGCTCATGATCTGTCCTCGCCGCAATCGTCTTCGCTCTCAAGATCGAGCGCGGCCTTTTGTGCTGCTTCGAAGCGCTCGCGGTTGCCGGGCCAAAAAACGTAGACCAGCACCAGTACCGACATGACGATGAAAATCAACAGGGCGGTGGTTTGAGTGATGGCTGCAACCTGCTCGTAACTCATTGGGGTTACCTCAGATTTGGGCCGGCGGCGTCAAAGCTGGCGAAATCCACCAGGGTACCGAGCACCTGCAGATAAGCGATCAGCGCGTCAAGCTCCGTGGGCCGACCTGCTTTGCCGTCGAAATTGGCGACCTTGGCCTTCGGATAACGTTGTAGCAATGCCTTGACCTGGCGATCATCCGGATCCAGCTGCGCCTGCAGGTCGGTCATCGCATTGGCGACCATCTCGTCGGTGTAGGGCACACCGACAACGCGCAGCGTTTTTAAGCGTTGCACAATGTCACCGGTTCTGAGCGGCGTGTTCTCCAAGAACGGATAGCCCGGCATGATGCTGCCAGGGACCAACGCCTGGGGCGAGCGCATGTGCTCGACGTGCCAATCGTCGGAGTACTTACCGCCCACCCGAGCCAAATCCGGTCCGGTGCGCTTGGACCCCCATTGGAACGGATGGTCGTACATGCTTTCCGCGGCCAGACTGTAATGGCCATAACGTTCCACCTCATCGCGCAGTGTGCGGATCATTTGGCTGTGGCAGTTATAGCAGCCCTCGCGAACGTAGATGTCGCGCCCGGCGAGCTCGAGCGGAGTGTAGGGGCGCATACCCTTCACCCTCTCGATGGTGCTTTCGATCCAATAAAGCGGAGCGATCTGGACAATGCCACCAATCGAGACCACGATCAAAATGGCAACCAGCAAGAGGATCGAGTTCTTTTCTAAGACTTCATGTTTCATTGCTGTCCCCTCACTCAGCGGCCGCGACGCCGCGCAGAGCCGGCGCGGCCGCCACCCGCGGTTGGTCGGCCGCATCCACCAGCTCGTCGCCGCGCACTGTGCGCCAAATGTTGTAAGCCATGATCAGCGAGCCCAACAGGAACAGCGTGCCGCCGACGGCGCGGATCAGGTACATCGGGTGCATCGCTTCCACGGTCTCGATGAACGAGTACTGGAGGAATCCGAGGTTGTCGTAGGCCCGCCACATCAGGCCTTGCAGAATGCCGGACACCCACATCGCCGTGATGTAAAGGAGGATGCCGAGGGTCGAGATCCAGAAATGCCATTCGACCAACCGCAGGGAATAAAGACCTCTGCGCCGCCACAGCCAGGGCACGAGGCAGTAGATTGCGCCGAACGACACCATCGCCACCCATCCCAAGGCACCGGAGTGGACGTGGCTTATGTTCCAGTCGGTGTAGTGGGACAACGAGTTGACGGCCTTGATCGACATCAGCGGGCCTTCGAAGGTCGACATGCCGTAAAAGGCAACAGATGCCACCAGCATACGCATGACGGGGTCCGTCCGCAGCTTGTCCCAGGCGCCAGAAAGCGTCATCAGGCCATTGATCATGCCGCCCCAGGACGGCATCCACAGCATGACGGAGAATGTCATGCCCAGCGTCTGCGTCCATTCCGGCAACGCCGTGAAGTGCAGGTGATGCGGGCCGGCCCAAATGTATAAGAAGATTAGCGACCAGAAATGGACGATCGATAACCGGTAGGAGTAGATCGGTCGCTCCGCACGTTTGGGCACGAAATAGTACATGATGCCCAAAAACCCGGCGGTTAAAAAGAAACCGACCGCATTGTGGCCGTACCACCACTGCGTCATCGCGTCTTGCACGCCGGAATAGGCGATGTAGCTCTTGGGGTTGAGCAGGGACACGGGAACCGTGGCGTTGTTGACAAGGTGAAGCATGGCCACGGTGACGATAAAGGCGAGGAAGAACCAATTGGCCACGTAAATATGGGGTTCGCGGCGCTTGGCGATCGTGCCCAAAAAGACCAGGAGGTAGACCACCCAAACAATGGTCAACCACAAATCAATGTACCACTCCGGCTCGGCATACTCTTTCGATTGCGTGATGCCCAAAACGTAGCCGCTGGCGGCGAGCACGATAAACAGTTGGTAGCCCCAGACCACGAACCATGGGGACCAGCGCCCGGCCAGACGTGCGTTGCATGTGCGTTGGACGCAATAGAGCGATGACGCCAGCAGCGCGTTGCCGCCGAAAGCGAAGATCACCGCCGACGTGTGAACCGGACGCAGGCGTCCGAAGTTGGTCCATGGCATATCAAGGTTGAGCGCTGGATAGGCCATCTGCCACGCGAGGACGACGCCGACCAGAAAACCAACGATGCCCCAAAACACCGTCGCGATGGTCGCAACCTTGACCGGGCCATCGAAGTAGCCGTCGGACAGGTTTTCCTCGGTGAACGACCGGCTGACGATCCCGATGGCAGCCAGCAGCCCTGCAACGATGAGAATACCACCGTGAATCGCCATGCCTGGATGGCTGGTCCCGAAGGCGATTGCGATGCCCAACAGGGCCAGGCCCCCGGCCACCATCGCTGCAAACGCATCGCCAAACGCGTTGCGCTCGACCGTCGTCGTCGCCATTGGTAACTCCACGTTCTTTTCCACACCGTAATGGGCGTCTTAGCACGCGCAGCAGACGCGACGCGAGCCTGGCCGCCAGCGGCGGCCGGACGTTTGATGCCGATCAAATTCCGACTAAAGGCGAACTTGGTCGTCCTGACGCGGAAGAATGGGTACAGTTTCCGTGGGTTCGCTGCGAATGCGGGACCGTGACGATGGCTTCGGGCGCGGCGTTGGGCCGCGGACGCACGCTCGCCCCACGCGCCTCAATGGTTGCTGTCCTGCCAACTGCTCACGATCAGGTGCAGCAGATCGGTAAATCGGCGATGGTCATTGCGGTCCATCCAGTCTGACAGTCGAGCCAGATCATCCTGGTTCAACCGTTCACGCGCCAGTGGCAATACAACACGATTCTCCCATTCGATGTGCCTGCGTTGGCTATAAAAGTAGCCGCGCAGCATATAACCCAGCATTTCCGCGTTGTGCGCCGCCCCCGTACGCAGCAGGTTGTTGAGCTCCTCGGCGATTTCAATCTCGAGGTCGGCGTCTTGCTGATGCTCCTTCTCCAGCTGGCCAAACACCTCTTCGAGCAACTCATCAGCCGGGCAGCGCTGGCGCAGGAGCGGAAACAACATCTCTTCCTCCATGCGCATGTGCGGCCACATGCCTTCGCGCAGCAGTTGTGACACCCCGTGCACCAGGTTTTTGTTCGCCATACTGGGAAGGGCGTCAGCGATCTGCTCAAGCCGATCGCAGAACAACAGCTGTAGAGCGTGCTCGTACTCAATCAGTTTCAGAGGTTGTGAGACGCTCACGATTGAAGCGGTGACACCTGACGATCCAACCATTGGGTTCACCCCTTCCGGTCTGGTCGCGCTGCGCTTATCGTCCTTGTCGTCCGGCATAGCTGTTCGCCGTTGAGTGATCGAGACTGCGCCGCGGCTGACATGATCTGGACGTGACATGATCGATCGGCCCAACTTGTTGCGGCGGATCGAGCGGCGCCTTGATGTGGCTCAACGTTGAGCATTGCCGATGCGCCTGCTGGGCCCGACGGCCCAAACATCGATTGCAGCGTAGACGCTGTATCTGCTGTGGTTCAACGGATCGCCGTTTTAGATCGAATGCCATTGATCCGAAGGGATTTGCAGGATGGCCGCCTCAGTCAACTCAACCCCGCTCTTAGCTCTGCGAGCCGTGGTTCTTGACACGGAAACGACCGGGCTTGATGCCCGCGCCGCACGGTTGGTGCAGATTGGCGCGGTCCGCGTGGCTAACGGCACTGTCAGCCAAGACGATCGGTTCGAGACGCTTGTCAATCCCGGTGTGCCGATCCCACCGACGGCCACCAACGTCCACGGCATCTCCGACGCTGATGTGGCCGACGCGCCGACGTTTGCCGCCGTTGCGCGACAACTTGATGCATTCATCGGCGATGCGATTCTGGTTGGGCACACCATCGGATTTGACCTGTCGATCCTGCAGCGCGAATTTGTGACGGCGGGCCTCAGCTGGAAGGTGCCGCGCCCGCTGGATGTGCGTATGCTCGCTGAGCTGGCGCTGCCGACGCTGGCCCAATACGATCTTGATGGGCTGGCCCACGCCCTCGGCGTCGACATCGTCGGCCGACATTCAGCGATGGGTGATGCGCGGGCGACGGCAGCGGTCTATCACGCCCTGATCCCGCTGCTGCGGCATCGTGGCATCCGGACGCTGGCGGAGGCGGAGGCGGCGAGCAGAACCTTGGTCGCGCGTCTGGCAGGTGCAGCACAGCAGATCTATGACGTGCGGCCCGGGACCGCTCATGCGGTCAGCTCGGTGTTGCGCGTCGATAGCTTCACCTATCGGCATTCGGTCCAGGACGTGATGACGGCCCCGGCGGTGTGGTGTGAGCCGACGGCGACGGTAGGCGCGGCCATTCGCTTGCTGCTTGAGCGTAAAATCAGCTCGGTGCTGATCAACGATGCGCAAGGACAGCCGGGCATCGCCACCGAGCGCGACTTTCTGCGCGTGATCGACAAGGCAGGTCATGCCGGTTTGGAGGCCCCGGCCAGTGCGGTGGCCTCACGGCCGCTGCACACGATCTCCGCGGACACCTACGTGTATCGGGCGATCGGCCGGTTGGAACGGATGAATGTGCGGCATCTGCCGGTCAACGATGATGGCGGAGAGATCATCGGGATGGTGACGACCCGCAATCTTTTGCGACACCGCGCGACAACGGCTGTGATGTTGGGCGATCAGATCGACATCGCGCCGAGCGCGGCGAGCTTGGCCGATGCCTGGGCGCAACTGCCGGTGATGGCGAAAAGCCTTGTCGAGGAGGCGGTGGAGCCGAACGCGGTGGCCGCCGTCATCAGCGCGGAGATTTGCGCGTTGACGCGGCGCGCGGCCGAACTCGCCGAGCAACGCATGCGGCAGGATGGCAAGGGCGGGCCTCCATGCCCTTATGCGCTGCTGGTGCTCGGCTCAGCGGGCCGCGGGGAAAGTCTGTTGGCGGCAGACCAGGACAACGCGATCGTTTATGCCCACGGTGAGCCGGGCGGGCCGGAAGACGGATGGTTCGAAGCATTGGGCCGTCACATCGCCGACCTCCTCGATGAGGTGGGCGTGCCCTACTGCAAGGGTGGTGTCATGGCACGCAACGCCGAATGGCGCCGGTCGATCAAGGGGTGGCAGGTGTTGATTGAGGATTGGATCAGGCGGCAACGGCCGGAGGATTTGCTCAACGTCGACATCTTCTTTGATGCGGTGGTGGTGCATGGTGATCACGCCTTGGCAGAACAGGTGATGGCTCATGCCTTCACGTCGGCCTCGGGTCGGGCCGATTTTCTCAATCGGCTGACCGAATCGGCGCGGCATTGGCGGGCGCCGCTGTCGTTGTTCGGCGGCCTCAAGTCGGATCCGGATGGGCGCATCGATTTGAAATTGGGAGGCCTGTTGCCGATCGTGTCTTCGGCTCGGGTGCTGGCGATCGGCCATGGGATTCGGTCAGGCTCAACACCTGATCGATTGCGTGCCGTCCACGCCCGCGGGATCGGCTCGGAAAATGACGTCAACGACGTCATTGATGCGCATCGAACGATCATGGGCGCCATGATCAATCAACAACTGAGCGACAGTGACGAGGGGGTGCCGCTGTCTCCGCGGGTCCGCCTGAAACCTTTGTCGCCACATGCAAAAGCAGAGCTAAAGCGCGCCGTCACCAACGTGAACTTGGCGGTCGCGCTGGTTGGTGAAGGACGGATTTGAGCGCAAGTCAATCGGCCTTTCGGGCGCGCGATTGGGCCGGCGCATGACTCGCTTGGACGGCTCATTTGGTCGTGCTAGGAGCTTGATGCGGACAGAAATTTTTTGTCAGCAAACCATGCAGGTACGGCTGCAATGGGATTGTTTGTATCAGATCGCTGGCGCTTGACGGGGTGCTCCGATCCTCGGGTCTGGGGGGTGGGTGCGGGCGTGGCAGTGCTGACGTTCGTCACCGCAACGATCGCCACCGAACTGGTGGTTCGGCCCCTCAATCTAGCCCCTTTCTGGCCTTCGGCCGGCGTCGGCATCGGTGCGATCCTGGCGACGGGTGGTGCGGCGCGGATCGCCAGCTTAGCCGGTGCCCTGGCAGGGCTACTGGCCTGTGCGCTGACAGCCGGCTTGTCGGTGGCGACCGCATTGGTGTTGTGTGGTGGCCAGGCGCTGGAGTTCATCCTCATTCAGCAGTCGGTCGCTGCGATCCTGTCAACGCCGCTACAACTCGATCGCTTGCGCAACGTGCTGATCTGGATAGTGCTGACGGTGGTTGGCGTGATGGTGGCCGCCGTTATGGCCAGCGTCGGATTGCGGCTGACCGGATATACGACGGCGGCATTTGCCGATTTGTGGCGGGCGTGGGTGGCATCGCATGTGATCGGGATGGTCGTTGTCGCTCCGGTGTTTTTGGCATTGCGCGCAGACCTCGCCGCTGGGCATCGGCTTGGTCCGAAAGATGGGGAAGCGATCGCGATTTTGGCCTCGTCGGTGATCGTGTCGATCTTCCTGCTCGCGCGCAGCCCTTCGTCTGGTGCGTTCTCTCTGGCCGTCTCCTTTGCCATATTGTTCCCCCTGCTGTTATGGGCGGCGGCACGCTGTCGAACGAGCTGTGTCGCCATGGCCGCACTGCTGGTTGGCCTGTTCGCGATGTTCGGCGTCGCCAGCGGCACCGGGGCGTTTGCCAATCCGGATTCCACAGTGACCGATCGCGTTGCGGCGGCCCAGCTGTTCATCTTTTCCATCGTGTTCTGCGCGTTAACGCTGTCGGCCATGATGCAGGAGCGGCGGATGGTCGGGCGGGCGCTGCGCAGCGCACTTGAGTCCAGTTCCCATCAGCTGGACGCGATCCTCGACACCGCTGCAAGTGCGATCTTGACGATCGATGCGAGCGGCACGATCCGGTCGGTGAACGCGGCCACGCTGCGACTGTTTGGCTATGATCGGCCGGCGCTGGTCGGGCACAATGTGCGACGGCTAATGCCGGAGCCGGAGGCCAGCCGCCACGATAGCTACATCCAAACCTACATCGACACCGGCAACGCCCGGATCATCGGGACAGGTCGCGAAGTTTCCGGGCGCCGGCAGGACGGTTCGACCTTTCCGATTCATCTGGGCGTCAGCGAATTCTATGTCGAGGGCCAGCGCTTTTTCATGGGCATCATGACGGATCTGAGCCACCGAAAGGCGGCGGAAGATAAGCTGCGCGAAACCGAACGCATACTGTCGCAGGCGCAAAAATTGGAGGCGATCGGGCAGCTGACAGGCGGGATAGCGCACGATTTCAACAATTTGCTGACGGTGATCGCTGGAAACCTCGAGTTGTTGGACATGCAGTTGCAGGACGAGACAAGTCGCGATCTGCTCAATCGAGCGTCCGCGGCGGCCCGTCGCGGTGCCAGGCTGATCGAGCGCCTATCGACATTCAGCCGTCGAGGTCATCTGCAGCCCGAGGTCGTCAACCTCAATGAAACGGCAATTGGCATGATGGAGTTGATGCGCCGCTCCCTGGGCGAGAACATCACCATGAGCACCAAGCTATTGCCTGGTCTGTGGACGACCCGCGTCGACGCGAGCCAGATCGAGAATGCAATACTGAACTTGGCGATCAATGCCCGCGATGCGATGCCCAACGGGGGACAAATCACCATCGAGACCGGCAATGTCGTGTTGTCGGCGGATGAAGTGGCTCATTTCCCGGGGGCGGCGCCGGGAGACTACGTCAGGTTGGCGGTGAGTGATACGGGCGTGGGAATGCAACCAGAAGTCGTGTCACGGGCGTTCGAGCCGTTTTTTACCACCAAGGAGGACAGCCGCGGAACCGGATTGGGACTCAGCACCATCTACGGTTTGGTCCGACAGTCTCGCGGTTTGATTACGATCGATAGTGCGGTTGGCCTCGGCACGACGGTGAGCCTTTACTTGCCCCGTGGTCAGGAGATTGTCGAGCAGGTGGCACAAGAGGTGTCGAGCGCTTGCGACGGAACCCCCCATCTTGGGGCGCGGATCCTGATCGTTGAGGACAACGACGAAGTGCGCGACCTGTTCGTGCGCCGCTTGTCGCTGCTGGGCTATACCACGCTGATCGCGGGCAGCGCGGCCGCTGCCATTGCCCAGTTGGAAACCGATCGGGACATCGACATGGTGCTCACCGACGTTGTCATGCCTGGGGGCATGTCGGGCTACGACCTCGCCGATTGGGTGGCAAATAACCGGCCAAATCTAGCGGTGCTGCTGACCTCCGGTAACGCGCCGTTGGCGCCTGATACGACGGTGCCAGGTCACGGGTCGCGGCTCTTACGCAAGCCGCACAGCCAACTTGAACTTGCCCAGTGCGTTGAGGAAACGCTGCAGGGCTAGAGCAACCTGCCTTTGATCGGAATCGGAACGATCCCGATCAAAGGCAGAAAGTTGCTCTACACTTTAAGAGCGATCATCTTTGCGCCTTAAATCGGAACCGGCTTTGCGGTTCCGATTTAAGGCGCGATGATCTAGCGCCGCCGTGCCGATAGCCGCGCAAAACCTTAAGACGCCTTATTGAGCAACCTGCCTTGCATCGGGATCATTCCGATCCCATTGAAGGCACGATGCTCTAGGCTCGCCTTACGTCGCCCGCGAACACGTAGCCGATGCCTCGAACGGTCTTGATCAGGCGCGGATTATTGACGTCGGGTTCGATTTTTCGGCGCAAACGCCCGACCAGAGCGTCTATCGATCGGTCGTAGGGCGACCAATCGTGGCCCTTGAGGATGTCCATGATGTTGTCGCGCGACAGGACGCGGGCGGGGCGGGTAACAAACATTTGCAACATGTTAAACTCAGCCGTGGTCAACGGCACAGTGCGTCCGTCGATGTCGGCTAGCTCCCGTCGATCGATCCATAACGTGAAGTGATCGAAGGCGAATTTTTGTGTCTCGCCGGTGCAGGTGAGCTCCTGCGATGCGGTTTGGTAGCGGCGCAGCACGGCCCGGACTCGTGCCAGCACCTCGCGCAGATGAAACGGTTTGATGATGTAATCATCGGCGCCGAGCTCCAGACCGACGACGCGGTCGATCGGGTCATCCTTGGCCGTGATCATGATGATCGGAACATTTTTGCTGGCGCGGACCTCGCGGGCCAGCCCCAAGCCATCCTCACCGCCCAAATTGAGGTCCAGCGTGACCAGGTCGACCGCTTCCGACACCATGTGCTGGCGCAATTCGGCGCCGGTTGCCGCCTCCACGACCCGGTAACCATCCATTTCAAAACAACGCCGCAGGAGCGTTCGCACCTCTGGCTCGTCGTCGACAACCAGAATAAGGGCTGATTCGGCCATGGCCATCCCGCGTGCGCGAAAGCCACCGACACAACCACGCGGCTGCCGGAGGCGTTCTGCGAACATAACATGTTACATCTTGTTACAATTGGTTACACAGCCGTCAATGCGACGAAGAGGTGGGCCGCTTTGCTGAGTTCCAGATACTTTGAGTGAATCGCTCTTTGGAGGTAGATTACGATGTTGGCCACAAGCAGCCCGATGTCCGCACCGTCAGAGCGTGCACAACTGCCTACATCCACGAGATGGGGTCTGGATGCGCTCGATGAAAAGCTGGCCAACGCATCAGTGAAAAAAATCCGGTCGCGTGAGCACCTGTTCCTGGAAGGCGATTTAAAGACCCACGTTTATAAAGTCGAAGTAGGCACGGTTTTGATCTACAAGATCTTGCCCGATGCCAAGCGCCAGATCATCGACATCGCCTTTCCTGGCGACCTCATCGGGCTGGGACCGGTCAGGGAACAGCCGTTTAGCGCGCAGGCTACCGAGCCCTCACGGGTGCGGTGCATCCCGGTAGGCGCGCTGGAGCAATTGGCCTCTGAAAATCCGCGGCTCGGCTTTGAGCTTTATGAGGCGGTCGCGCTCGAGCTGGAGGCTACGCGCAGTCATCTGATGACGATTGGGTATCGCAGCGCAGCCGGGCGTTTAGCCAACTTCCTCCTGGCCCTGTCCCATCGGCATGAACGGCGTGGTCGGGTCGCCAGCGAGTTCGTGCTGCACATGCGCCGCGCGGACATCGCTGATTTTCTTGGCGTGACCATCGAAACGGTCAGTCGCACTTTCAGCAAACTCAAGGCTCAGAGTCTGATCGACCTCGACCATGGTGGCTATGTCGCTATCCTCGATCGGGAGGGGCTGAAGGACATTGCGGAAGGGGAGGACCATTGGGCTTGATGACGATGCTTCCTTGCAAAACGGCGGTCGCCCCGGTGATGCGGTCGCCCGAGCTGTTGGCGGTTGCAGGGTTCGACGAACTGCGCCGAATGCGCAAGGCGTTGGATGGTTTGCTGGAGTTGGCGGTTGCGCCGAGCAGGATCTGTGTGTTGGCCAGTTGCGACAGCATCGGGGCAGCCACCGGGCTTCCATCGCGCAGGAGGGGAGCAAGTGATCCGCTGGTTGCGCAACTGGCAGGGGCCGAGCAGATCGACCTGCTGACCAATGGTGCTGCGCTGATGGCGGCGCCGCCCAACTTGGATGGTGTGGACCTGCGCCACGAGCGGCGCGAAACGGGTCTGCTGCATGGCGTCGACGAGCAGCTGGGGGCTGGCGACTGGATGGTGCTGGCGCGTGCGATTGCGGCCGGGGAGTTGGTCGCCATTGCGCGTCTGTTCTTGGGCTGTAGCACGCATAGCGTTCGCACCCGAGAGAACGTGATTTTGAACTGAGGCTTGAGGTGAGCGGCTGCGGCGTGCTGCGACGTCGCGTTGGCTGACGCGGCGCGTGAGCGCGGCTCGCGCGGCGGCAGATGTCACGCACGGCCCCTGCTAAGCCGGATCACAGCCATGCTCCATCATGTCCGCTAAAGGCGGAACGCCCGTGCCGGCCCGCTCCCCCGCCCGGTTCCTCCACCCTATTTCTCAACTGGGCCACCCAATGGCATGCTGGTCTGGGTGGCGAGTGGAGGAAGGGGGCGGGGAGCGGGATGGTTCCAGCTAAGACTGCAACGCTCCGGATCCTCAGGCTTTGAATTGGGACCGCGAAGGCGGTCCAACTCGAGGCGTTCAGATGGCGGCTCGAGAGCATGTTGAGCAGGTTACTGTGGACCTCCTGCGCCGCCGCCCATGGCTTGTGGGCGCTGCGCAGTTTCGGCAAGCTGGGCCCGGAGCAGCATCAGACCAGCTGCAGGCGTCCGTCCGATCCCCTAGATTAACCTGCCTTTAATCGGAATCGGAACGATCCCGATTTAAGGCGCGATGATCTAGGCGGCGCGGGATGCCCGGACTGAATGTGCTTGGCAGGCCTAAACCGTCGGTGGATCGCTGTCGGCGCTGGCCTGGGTTGGGCTAGTTCCCATCAGCGATCATGGCGGTGGCGATTGGCATCGGGCTCGAAAGATGCGGAGGTGAGGCATGACAACCCTGGTGATCGGTGCCGGTCTGGTCGGCTCGCAAGTCGCGCGCATCTTGGTGGACGAGGGCGAGCGACCGGTCTTGCTGGATGCGGCCGCCCAGCCGCAGGCGATCGCTCAGATCGTCGATCTCGATCGGGTGGTCCTGACCGAGGGCGACATCTTGCGGCCGCTGACGATTGTCAAGGCGTTGCGGGATCATCGGATCACCGCGGTGGTGCATACCGCAGCCAATCCGATGTTGACGTTAGGGGCGCAGCGTAATCCGTACGCGGCGATCGAGCTCAACATCATGGGTACGGTGAACGTTCTGGAGGCGGCGCGGACGCTTGGCATCGGCCGGGTTGTGGTCTCCAGTTCCAATGTGCTCAGCCACTATCTGGCCGGGGGTGAGGGCGCGGGTGCGTTGGAGAAGGAAGAAGCGTTCCCGCGGCCAACGACGTTTTATGCCGCCACCAAACAGGCGGTGGAAAGCTTGGGTCTCAACTATGCGCGTTGGTGCGGCCTAGAGTTTGCCGGCATGCGCTATGGCGCGGTGTTCGGGCCGTGGAGTGGCTTCGGCGGCGGTGGGCCGTCTAATCTCGTGCGCGAGGCCGTGCGGCGGGCGCTGGCCGGGGAACAGGCGGTCGTGCCGGCCCGGGCCATGGAATGGGTGTATTCCAAGGACGCAGCGCTCGGCACGGTGTTGGCTCTGCGCGCCAAGGCGCTCGACACCGGCATCTTCAACATCACGATGGCGGCCTTGTCGACCCCGGCGGAGCTGGCCGATGCCATCGTCAAGGCGGTGCCCGGTGCACAGGTGAAAATCGATACGCCGGCCGACAGCGCGGCGGCGGTCCCCAACGTCGACCACCTCAGTAGCCCCGACAAATCGAGCGCGGTGCTGGGTTACCAGCCGCAGTTTAACCTGATCGACGGCATTCAGGATCTGGCCGATTGGATGCGCCGTTATTCGTCCGGATCCAAGATCGGTTAGACTAACGCCCGCGTACGGTGGCTTGCGCATGGTTCGTCTTACTCGCCGGCCGCGATCGACCCATGCACCCTGGATCGAGAACCCGAAGGAGCGCCCATCATGCCGGTGATCGTCGAAACCATGGCGACCGATGGACCAGGCGATGTGGCCGGTCTGCAGGCCATGCTCAGCAGGTTGGCGATCGATAAGGTCCGGCGCCTGGCGATCATCGGCAAGACCGAGGGAACGGCGACGATCAACGATTTTTCGCGAGAGCTGGCAACTTTAGCGGCAAGTAATGGCTTGCGTGCGGCCGGCGGTGAGGCGCTGCTGGCGCGCACGACGCTGATTTTCTCGACCGGCTGTGAGGGGGTGTTGAGCCCCAACATCACGGTGATCGCCGCCATCGAGGAGGCCGAAGCGGGCGCGCGTTCGCCGGCCGTCGACAATGCCGCGGCGCGGTTGGCGATGGGCGGCGCGCGCTCACGCGTGTTGGCAGCCGATGAGCTGGTGACGCCGATCCATGCCCGGGCGGTCGCCGACGCCGTGCAGACCGCCCTGCAGGAAGCTGACCTAACCGCCGATCAGGTTAGCTTGGTTCTAGTCAAAAGCCCCATCCTGACGCATCGCGACGCGGCGGCGACGGGCCGGCCTGAGGTGTTGGCGCGCGCGGGCTCAAGCGGACGTTCACGGGGCACGGCAGCGTTGGGCGCCGCGTTGGCGCTGGGCGAGATCACCGGCCGTGAGCTTGAGGAGGTGAACATTGGCGCCGACGTGGCGATCCACGCGCATCGCGCGATGACCTTCTCCGGCACCGAGCTCAACCACAATGAAGTTGTGGTGCTGGGCAATAGGCCGGGCGCGTCCGGTCGTTGCCAGATCCTGTGCACCGAAATCGACGACATTCTGGATCGGCGCAGTTTGAAGCGGCTGTTCTTGCGGGCCGGCTGTGGTCTTGATGGCGACGGTGAGTTAGCGGGTACGCAAGGTTTGCAGGCGGTGTTCTTGAAGGCGGGTGTGGCACCGGATGGTCAGGTGCGCGGACAGCGCACCACCGTCTTTCAAAGCGAGGTCGATCCAGACAAACATATGCGCGCCGCGGCCAGCGGGCTGATCGGCGGACTGCTCGGCTCGCCGCGCGTGTTCGTCAGCGGGGGGGCAGAACATCAGGCAGCGCCCGGCCGCGGCCTAGCTGCATGTATCGCCCGCGTGTCGGACAACAAAGCGACCGACTGACGACCCCTTTTCGCATGCGCCGGATGATAGAGCAACCTGCCTTTGATCGGAAACGGAACGATCCCGATTAAAGGCGCGATGATCTAGTGCGCTTGTGCCGCGTTGGTGAAGGAGGATGGTTCCACCGAAACGCGCTACCGGTGGGTTTTGTCAGCCGCCGCAGTGTTCAACGCGTTCTCGCGCAAAGCGATGAACAGTCCGGCGAGCACGATGAGGGCGATGCCGACCCAGGTGACCGGATCGGGAAACGTGCCGAACACGAAATAGCCGATCAACGTTGCGAACACGATCAGCGTGTAGTTGAAGGCGGCTATCACCCCGGCTGGCGCGTGGCGAAAGGCGGTGAGCATCAGCCCCTGTCCGCTGATGGCCAGAGCCAGGAACACCAGGTAGGACGTGGCATTCGGCGACGGCGGATCAACCCAAATGAAGGGGATCACAGGTGCTGCGGCGACGGCGCCAATCAAGACGTTATGGGCGACGTTGATCAAGGGGGGATGGCTAGCACTAATCTTGCGATTGCCGATGAAATAAAGGCCCATGATGAACCCGCCCAGCAACCCGATGTAGTAGCCGATGCTGCTGCCGGCAAAGCCGGGGCGCAAGATGATCACAACGCCGATGAAGCCAACTGCGATTGCGATCTGCCGTCGGATGCCGACCTGCTCGCCCAAGAGATAGGGGGACAGCAGCGTGACGATTATGGGTGCGAACAAGGCCATCGCGGTGGCGTCGGCAAGCGGGATAAACGAAAGCGATAGATAGTAGGTGCCCACCGCCGAGATGCCGGCAATGCCGCGCACGATCTGCCAGCCAAGTGGTGTGGGCAAGAACACGCGCCAGCCGTAGCGCGGGACGGCGATGAGGGCGACGACAGCGAACGTGCAGGCATACTGGACCCAGATCACCTGGAAGGCGCTGATATCGCGCACGAACACTTTAGCGATGCCGTCCTTCATCGACAGCAGCGCCATGGCGGCAATCATCAGCGCGATTCCGAGTAAGGGTTTATGATCAGGCATCGGGATGCTTGTCTATCGTTCCGGCCCGGGACGTCGGCTCCACGCCGATGGCCGGTCAAACAGCCTCAACTGTTCACCAAGGCCGCGATCGCGGGCGAGCGCCAGCGCCCGGTTGGCCAAAGCGAGATCACAGATCGCCATGCCCTGGATGATCGCATAAATGCGTTGCTGGGGATCGAGCCGTCCAGGCGCCTTGCCGGCAACGACCTCGCCGATATGTGCGTCGACGCGGGCGGCGATGTCCTCGCGCTTGACCTTGCCGGTTTGCAGCCAGACGGCGATATCACCGAGCACCGTCGCGTATTCGAACTCGTCGACGATGAAGCGATCGACCTCGTTCAGCACCGCGAGCTCGACTTCCTCGGTCTCCCCCATGGAGCAAAGGAACATACCGGGTTGCAGCATGCCGGGACCGATCACCGGGGTATCGGCAAAGGTCAGTGTAAAAATGATATCGGCGCCGCGTATCGCCTCCTCGACCGTGTGATGCGGTGTGAAGGTGCTACGGCTGTGCTGGCCGACCTCGGCACAGAACGCCTTGGCACGCTCGAAGCGACGCGCGGTCACGCGCACGTGGTCAAGCGCAAACACGTGCTCGAGTGCGGGAAACAGCTCGCGGGCGATGGCCCCGGCGCCGATCAGCGCCACCGTGGAAGCCTCCGGTCGGGCCAGGTGACGGGCGGCGACAACCCCGGTAAGTGCGGTGCGGAACCGATGCAGCCAGAGTTCGTCCAACAGGCCGATCGGAGCACCGGTGGCATCGTCGAACACGCACAGCAGATGATGGGAGCTAAACCCACCGTCGACGGGCACATCGCCGATCAAGCGGAAGCCAGTGACGCGCTCGTTCGGCAAGCTGGCGCCCTTGACCTTGTATCGCGCCGTCCGATCGCGACCGGAGCCAGCGAACATCGAGGTTGGCTGCGATAAGGTGAAGGTTTGTCCCTCACCATAGCCGCGCCAGGTGCGCTCGATCACGTCAAGGCTGGCCGCAACGTCGAGCACGGATCTGAGATCGGGTTCGCGCAGCACGCGAAGCAGTGGGTCGGCGGCGGTGGACATGGCGGCGGTGGACATGGCGGCAAACTCCGATTGCTTGATCCATGGCGATCACCACCTCGATCGCCGCCGTTGGCGGTCGTGCCAGCGTCACTCGGCCGCTTGTTGCTGCGCCGCATACTGGTCGATGCGAGCTTCGATCTCGGGGCGAAAATGTCGGATCAGGCCTTGTACTGGCCAGGCCGCAGCATCTCCGAGCGCGCAAATCGTGTGGCCTTCGATCTGTTTTGAGACGTCGAACAGCTTGTCGATCTCGGCGCGGCTCGACTGACCCAAGGTCATCCGCTCCAACACGCGCCACATCCATCCTGTGCCCTCGCGACATGGTGTGCACTGACCGCAGCTCTCGTGCTTGTAAAAGTAGGCGATGCGGGCAATCGCTTTAATGATATCGGTGGAGCGGTCCATCACGATCAAGGCGGCGGTGCCAAGGCCGGACTTGTGCTTGACCAAGGTGTCGAAATCCAAGCTCAGGTCCTGGCAGATGTGGGCTGGCAGACATGGCATCGACGAGCCACCGGGAATGACGGCCTTCAAATTGTCCCAGCCGCCGCGCACACCGCCAGCGTGGCGGTCCAACAGCTCCCGCATGGGGATGCCCAATTCCTCTTCCACCACGCACGGCTGTTCGACGTGGCCGGAGATCTGGAACAACTTGGTCCCGGTATTGTTGGGTTTGCCGATCGCCGCAAACCATGACGCGCCGCGCCGCAAAATGGTCGGCACCACCGCGATCGATTCGACGTTGTTGACCGTGGTCGGCGCGCCGTAAAGCCCGGCACCGGCCGGAAACGGTGGCTTCAGGCGTGGTTGGCCCTTCTTGCCTTCCAAACTTTCCAACAGCGCCGTTTCCTCGCCGCAGATGTAAGCGCCAGCGCCGTGATGCACGTAGCAGTCGAAATCCCAGCCGTGGATGTTGTTCTTGCCGATCAGGCGTGCGGCATAGGCTTCATCGATGGCGGCCTGGAGGTGCTCGCGCTCGCGGATGAATTCGCCGCGGATGTAGATGTAGCAGGCGTGCGCGCGCATGGCGAAGGAGGCCACCAGGCACCCTTCGATCAACAGATGTGGGTCATGCCGCATGATCTCGCGATCTTTGCACGACCCGGGCTCGGATTCGTCGGCGTTGACGACCAGGTAGCTCGGGCGAGGATCGTTCTTGGGCATGAACGACCACTTCAGCCCGGTCGGAAACCCGGCGCCGCCGCGTCCGCGCAGGCCAGACGCCTTGACCTCGTCGATGATCCAGTCGTGGCCGCGCTCAATCAACAGCTTGGTCTCGTCCCATGCCCCGCGGTGACGGGCGCCCTCGAGCCCCCGGTCGTGAAAGCCATAGAGGTTGGTGAAGATGCGGTCTTTGTCGGCGAGCATCAGCTCAAGCTCCCCATGTCAAGTCGGGCCCGGCCTACCGGGCTTCAGGACTTCCCACTGTTGATCGTCTGGATGAGATAGGTCGCGACGGCAAAACCGAAAAAGCCGGCTACGATCAGGCTGGTCTCGACGTCGAGTTGGCCGACCCAACGCCCGGCCAAAAAAACCGCCGATCCTACCGCGAGACCGATCATCACGGCGCGGTAGATGGGTCGCTCGGTCGGTTTCTTGTTCGCGGTCATCGTGTCGGCAATCGGTTGTTGTGCGCGGCAATGCCTGTTGCGAATGCATGTTGGTGGTGGTGCTGTGATCTCAAACGCTACATGCCGGTGGTCGGAGCAGTCCTTATCCCTCCTTTTGTGCGGCGGCCGACGCATCGGACTTGGCCGCGGCATCTAAGAAGCGCTGCTTCCAACGCCCGACGACAGAACCGTCGAACAGTCTCGGCTCCTTCAATGTGGTAATGCCGGCCGCCGGCGCGGAAGCGGTGCGTCCAATCTGCGAGCCGGGCTTGACGGGCTGGCCGTTCGCAATGCCGTCCAGAACCCGTTCCATCAATTCCGGCGTCAAATCCTCATAGGTGTCCTTGCCGATCTGCACCATCGGCGCATTGGCACAACTGCCGAGGCACTCGACTTCCTCCCACGAAAAATCGCCACCAGCGGAGAGCTGATGCGGCTTCGGACTGATGCGGCGCTCACAAACGGCGCGGATCGCCTCCGCCCCGCGCAGCATGCAGGGCGTGGTGCCGCACACCTGGACGTGGGCCTTGGCGCCGACCGGGGCGAGCTGGAACATCGTGTAGAACGTCGCCACCTCGTAGACCCGGATTGGAGCCATCTGCAGCATGTCGGCGACCTCGCGGCAGGCCGGTTCGGTCAGCCATCCCTCCTGCTCGTGAGCGCGCCACAACAGCGGGATGACGGCGGACGCCTGCTTGCCGGCTGGATAGTTCGCGATCATCTCCCGCGCCCAGTTCAGGTTTTCTGCCGTGAACGCAAAGCTCGCCGGCTGCTCAGGATGAAATCGGCGTACGGCCACGTTGGTCTCGCTTTGGCTTGGAGGCCCCCCTGCAACCCGTAAGGGCTGTTTCGGTGAGCGCACAGTCGGGTTTGCCGGAAGGCCGCGTGCCAACTCACGGGTCAGAGCGCGACGCTACGATGTCGCTCACTGAGTAAGCCGTCCCGACCGGACTGACAAGCCGGACAGGATGCAGCAGGCCGGTCAACACCGGGGTCATGCCATCTGCCCGTGGGTTGCGCTTTTGATCGTCGCGGGCGCGACCCAGGAGTCTGTGCAAGCGGGTTAAGGGCGATGGGCTCATCCGAGCGAGGAAAGTGTCCAGCCGAGGATCACCAAGCCGGCGGCAGCAGGTGCGAGAAACAGCGACGTCTGTGAGGCGACGCGAAGGAGGCCAGTCCACACAATGGCGAGCACCAGACCGCCGGCAAGAACCACCCAACCGCCAACCTCGCCACCATTGAGTATGGCGGACGCGAACCCGACGATCAGGCTCACAAGTCCCAACAGCACAGGCACAGCTGGCCAATTGACCTGGATCACTCCCATCGGCCACCCGTAGTGCAGCGCGAACATTCGGTAGGTGGCAAGGCTCAACCCCCACCCGAAGGCACCCGCGGCGGTGCACAACAGGAGGTCAAAGTTCATCGCGCGAACTCCGGCAGAATTGCTGATGATACAACATTATAGTCCATAATCTTAAGAGCGTGACCAGGCTAACCTAGCCGGCTGCAAGGACAACAGCATCGCATGGTTAAGCGGGCCCGCCGGCGACCGCGATAGCGATCGCCGATCAGACACAGCGGAGCAGTGTTCAGGGCGCAGCCGCGTCGACCGGACGGCGCCTGGATCGTGTCTTCCTCAAGCAGAATTGCGTTGCCGGCCCGCTTCCACCTGGCCCGCGACGACAGCGTGCCACTGAACGGTCGGGTGGGGAGCGGGATGGTTCCAGCGATCGCTGAAACGCTAGAGCAACCTGCCTTTAATCGGAATCGGAACGATCCCGATTAAAGGCAGGTTGCTCTACACTTTAAGGCGCGATGATCTAGGTGTGATCGGTCAGCCCGGTGACGATCGCCGAAGACGCTTGCAAAGTCCGATGCACCGGACACTTGTCGGCAATCTCAAGCAGCTTTGCGCGCATATCCGGATCAGTCTCTGAGTGCACTGTGATTATTCTCTCGAAGCGATCGATTTTCCCGGTCCGACCCACGGCAGCCTCTCCGCAATCCTGGCAATGTTGGCTGGCCACCTTGCCGTGTCTGACACCCACTGAGACGCGGCCCAGGTCCAACTTTTTGTGCTCGGCGTAGATGCGCAGCGTCATCGCCGTACAGGCGCCGAGCGCAATCGACAAAAAGTCATAGGGGCTCGGTCCGGTGTCCAGTCCGCCAACGGATGCCGGCTCGTCCGCCAGCAATCGGTGCCGGCCCGACAGAACGATGTTTTGGAACTTGCCCTCACCGGTCTCACGCACCGTGACTGTTTCGGCGGCGGTGTCGTCGGCGGCAACCTCCGGCAGATACTTGGAAGCCCAGGCAGCGATCACGGTCGCGGCATAGGCTGCGTCGGCCGGCTCCGACACCAGGTGGTCGGCGTCATCGAGCGAGACGAAGCTTTTGGGATGCTTGGCGGCGACGAAGATCTTGGTTGCGTTGTCAATGCCCACAACCTGGTCGCGGGGCGCATGCATGACCAACAGCGCCTTACCCAGCTCGGCGATGGTGCTCGTCAGGGCATGGTCCAATGCGTCCTCGATAAAGGAGCGGCGCATGGTAAAGGTGCGGCCGGCGAGCGTCACTTGGGCCTGGCCGTCGCGCTTGATATCCTGCAGCGACGCGCCGAACTGCTGCAAGACGTGAGCGGCATCGCAGGGCGCACCAATGGTGACGACCGCCTTGGCCTCGGGTATCTGCCGGCTCGCGGCGAGCATGGCCGTTCCACCCAGCGAATGGCCGATGAGAATGGCTGGTGCCTGGTAGGCCTGCCGCAGATAATCCGCAGCTCGCACCAGGTCCTCGATGTTGCTTGAGAAGTTGGTGTTCGAAAACTCTCCTTCGGACGAGCCGAGGCCGGTGAAATCGAACCTGAGCACGCCGACACCGAGTTGGGCCAGTGCGCTCGAGATCCGCTTTGCTGCCAAAATGTCCTTTGTGCACGTGAAGCAGTGGGCGAACAGGGCGAACGCTCTGATCTGACCGGCCGGTAGGTCCAGTCGGGCCGACAGGGTTTCGCCGGAGCCGCCAGTGAAGGTTGCACGTAACACAGAGTGAGCTGCCATGATCGATCCTCACAATTCCGAAGCCAGACCCGCGCTAGAGCAACCTGCCTTTAATCGGAATCGGAACGATCCCGATCAAAGGCGCAAAGATGATCTAGCCTATACCATGGGCTTCGCCAGAAGATGAGCGGGGCGGTCGACGGTGGCGTTCGTGAACCGCTGCTGAATGCGAAGCGGGCGCGCGCAGCTGCAGCGTGGCGATAACGGCGGCAGCCGCCGGCATCAGCCCGTGCCCTGTCGCCCCAAAGGTGCGTGCTTTGAAGAGCGGCAGGCTGAAGCAAGACGCGCGGGAGGTGCGCACAGCATCGCGCCGTCGGCGGCTGTGCGGCCCAACATGTGGGTCGATGCTGGCAGGTCAGATGCCCGAGCTGGCCATGTCCGCCAGCCGGTTGCGCGCGATCACGGCGAGCACACTGCCCCGCGGGGCGTGTTCGGCGACGTGCAGGTAGTCAGAGCGTGCACGTTTCAATTGGCCGGCCTTGAGCAGCACGCCGGCACGCGCCAACCGGCTGGCAATGTTGTTGGGCTCCAACATCAGGAGCGCGTCGTAATCCTTCGTCGCGGCGTCATAGCGTTTGAGCGCGATGTGGGAAGAGGCCCTGGCGCGGAGCGTCGATGCGGTGCGTGGCGCCAGCTGCAGGGATGTCGTGAAATCGGCGAGCGCGGAGGTGTGCTGCATCCTGCGTGCCAGAATCATACCGCGCATGGCGTAGGCGCGGGCGTTGTCGGGCTGCAGCTCGACGGCTCGATCGGCGTCGCGCAAGGCGCGCGCGGTTTGTCCGCGCAGGACCAGAGCGCCAGCGCGCTTGACCCTCAGCCGCGCTTGGTTTGGCGCCATGCGCAGGGCCTCATCAAAGTCGGCGATCGCACGTTCGAGGCGAAAGCGAAGCAGGTAGCATTCACCCCGCAAGGCATAGGCCCGGGTGAAGCCCGGATCGATGCGGATCGCTTCGTCAAAGTCGGCGGTGGCCCGCTCACACTGGTGTTTGTGCTTGAAGGCCTCACCACGCAGAACATAGGCCGCCGCCGACCTCGGATCGGCACGGAGTGCCGCACCGGCGAAGCCAATGGCCCGATCGTAGTGCTGCGCCCGAAGGGCTTGCCGGATCGCCGGCAGGTGCCGCTTGTTGGTGGACGAACCCGCATGCGGCGAGGCGGCAACCTGGGACGGCTTGGAGTGAAGTTGAGGCATCCGCGCCGTCTGCTCGGCCCAGGCGGTGCCTTGCACCGGTGCCAGCAGGGTCAACACAATCCATGATAGGCCGATGCTCAAGCGGCCGCGCAATACCTGCATAAGAAAATCCTCTGGATGCAATTAGGCCGTGCCTACAGCATCCGTGAGTCGCGATCAACGCAAGCCAGCCATCGGCGGTGGTCAAGTGTGGCGCGTTGGTGACAGGTCTGCCCACAGCCTGGTTGGCGATCGCCGACGCCGACAAAATCGTCACGGTGTGGCTCAGGCGCTGCACCTTTCAGCACGCATGCGGCCACCGGCTAGACTTGAACGTTGAGTGTTGGCGGGACCCGTCCCCTGCTCCACCCGGCCTCCAACAACATCGGGCCATGGATGGTCTGGCAGGTGGAACGGGCCAGCGAGGCTGATCTGCCAAGCGCGGAGAAAACTTAACCGGTGATCACGGCATAAAAGAAGCGCGCGGACATCAGGCCCAAGAACGCCGCGAATGCGAGTTCCAGCCACCGCTTGGGCAGGCCGTGCGCGAGCCGCGCGCCAATCGGCGCCGCAAACACGCTTGCTGGGATCACGGCGGCAGCGCCGACCAGGCTGACAAACCCCAACGATAGCGCCGGTAGACCCTCGTGGCCCCAACCGGCCCAGATGAAGCCGATCGTGCCTGGAATGGCGATCAGCGGTCCCAATCCAGAGCTGGTCGCCACCGATGGCAGCAGCCGCCAGCCATATAGCGACAGGAAGGTGATCATAAAGGCGGCGCCACCGACACTCATCAGGGTCGAAATCAGTCCAATCGCAAACGCGGTTGCCTCGACCACGAACGAAGCGGGCAAGCGGTCGGCTATCCGCCAATGTTCGCGCCCGAGCGCCGTCTTGATCGCCAACACCGCCCCGATGCCAGCCCAGATACCCATGAGCACCGGTCCCGTCACATGCCCGGCAATCCATGCGCCGACGCCGACGCCGACGACGATCCACGGCGCCACGCGTCGGAGCAAAGCCAGATCGACGAGGCCCGTGGCGCAATGGGCGCGAAACGAGGACAGCGTGGTCGGCACCATCACTGCCAGCGACGTCCCCAAGCACATGTGCATCAGGATCGTGGGCTCCACCTCGATCGCGGCGAAGGCTTCATAAAGAGCCGGTACCAGGATGGCGCCGCCGCCGATGCCGAACAGCCCGGACAGAAACCCCATGACGAACCCGGCGACCAACAGCGCCAAACCCAGCATCACGAGTGTCTGCGTTGATACGCCGAAGTCCATCGAGCCTCCGGTAGGGCCATCAGGTTTGGGGTGGGATGCAGCAGGGATGCGGCCGCATGCTAGAGCAACCTGCCTTTAATCGGAATCGGAACGATCCCGATTAAAGGCAGGTTGCTCACCACTTTAAGAGCGATCATCTTTGCGCCTTAAATCGGAACCGGCTTTGCGGTTCCGATTAAAGGCGCGATGATCTAGTCCCGGCAACCGCCGCGGTCACGTTTCGGCGAAATACGGGCGTCCCCGATGGGGCGTGACGCCGGCACCTGGGGTCGGGTTGGTTCAGGCTGGCCAAGCTTGCTGATGCCGCGGTGGGGCGAGCGGGCGCCGGCCAATCGTCGACACCGGCTATCGGCGTCGTGGCGTTTCGATCGTCGCCGTGCTCGCCGTCAAGCCTTGCGCCGGGTGTGACGCTGGCGGGAGCCCAGCGATTGTGTTAGGGCGCAGAGCAAATTCCCCGTCGATGCCCCCACCTGGCCAGGAACGGTTCTGCGCGGCGACGCGCGACCATCCCTTGATGCCTGAAATGAGCCAACGAGTCGTCCATGCAGGTGCGCAACATTGCGATTATCGCCCACGTCGATCACGGCAAGACCACGCTGGTCGACGGGCTGCTCCGACAGTCCGGAGCGTTTCGGGACAACCAAAAGGTCGCCTCCCAGGCCATGGACTCACATGACCTGGAACGCGAGCGTGGCATCACGATTCTCGCCAAGTGCACTTCGATCGTGTGGCGCGGTACGCGGATCAACATCGTGGATACACCGGGCCATGCCGACTTCGGCGGCGAGGTAGAACGTATCCTCAACATGGTAGATGGTGCCATCGTCTTGGTCGACGCATCCGAGGGGCCTTTACCGCAAACCAAGTTCGTCGTGTCGAAGGCGCTGCAGCAGGGGTTGCGTCCGATCGTAGCGATCAACAAGGTCGACCGTCCCGATGAACGGCATAACGAGGTGTTGAACGAAGTGTTCGACCTGTTCGCCGGTCTGGATGCGTGCGATCAGCAGCTCGATTTCCCGGTGCTGTATGGTTCGGGCCGCGACGGCTGGATGGCGGACGACGCGGCCGGGCCTAGAACCGACCTCGCGCCCATGCTCGATCTGGTGTTGCAGCATGTGCCGCCACCGACCGTGGAAGACGGACCGTTCCGGATGCTGGCGACGACGTTGGAGGCCGATCCCTTCCTTGGCCGTATTCTGACCGGGCGCATTAGCTCTGGCACCTTGCGCGCCAACATGCGGATCAAGGCGCTGAACCGGGAAGGCGATTTGATCGAAACCGCCAGGGCCACCAAGGTCTTGGCCTTCCGCGGCCTAGAGCGGATGCCGATCGAGGCAGCCGATGCCGGTGACATCGTTGCCGTCGCCGGTTTGGCCGAAGCGACCGTCGCCGACACCTTGTGCGATCCGGACGTCACCGCGCCGCTCGCCGCGCAGCCGGTCGACCCGCCGACGCTGTCGATGACGTTTCGGATCAATGACGGTCCATTGGCTGGACAGGAGGGTGACAAGGTGCAAAGCCGCGTGATCCGGGAGCGGTTGCTGCGGGAAGCGGAGCGCAACATCGCCATTCGCGTGAGTGAATCACAGGACAGCGAAAGTTTCGACGTGGCGGGCCGCGGTGAGCTGCAGCTTGGTGTGCTGATCGAGACGATGCGGCGCGAGGGCTTCGAACTGACCGTCTCACGCCCACGGGTCGTCATGAAAACCGATGCTGAAACCGGACAAAGGCTGGAGCCGGTCGAAGATGTGATCATCGACGTCGATGAGCCGTATGCCGGGGTGGTCGTGCAAAGTCTTGCCGAACGCAAGGGCGAAATGATGGAAATGCGGCCCTCTGGCGGTGGTCGCCAGCGGCTGGTGTTCGTCGTGCCGACCCGCGGGCTGATCGGCTATCACGGAGAGCTATTGACGCTGACCCGCGGCACGGCCGTCATGAACCGCTTGTTCCACGGCTACGTGCCGCACAAAGGCGAGATCAGCGGGCGGCGCAACGGCGTTTTGATCTCCAACGCGGATGGGGACGCGGCCGGTTATGCCCTATTTCATTTGGAGGACCGCGGTCCGTTGATGATTGGGCCGCAGACCAAAGTCTACGTCGGGATGATTGTTGGCGAGAACAGTCGCGACAACGATCTGGAGGTCAATGTCATCAAGGGCAAGAAGCTCACCAACGTCCGCGCCTCGGGTAAGGACGAAAACATTCAACTGTCGCCGCCGATGAAAATGCCACTGGAGCGGGCGATGTCGTATATCGACGACGACGAGTTGGTCGAGATCACGCCGTCTTCGATCCGGTTGAGGAAACGCTGGCTCGATCCGCATGAGCGCAAGAAGCAATCGCGTCGGCGAGAGGCGGCGGCGCTGTGAATGTGGTGACATCGATTGCGCCGAAGGCGGATCAGCCTTGCCGATCTGAACGCGGCTCGGCTAGATCATCGCGCCATAAATCGGAACCGCAAAGCCGGTTCCGATTTAACGCAGGTTGCTCTAGCTCAGTGACCGTCTCATTGCCGTTCGACGAAGTGCCAGATGCCGACGCCCAAGTCGGTATTGAAGCGCACGGTTAGGCCGTCCGTTCCGTCGCGGATGATCAGGTCCGGCTCAGCTGCCAGCACGTGACGCAGGGCGGTGAGCGAGCGCACGGCAATGGTGCAGGCGGCCATGAACGGCAAACTTGGAATATCGACGTCGGGCCATCGCCGACGCCAGTCAAGCTCGCCGACGAGCCGAACGGTTCCTCGGTCCAAACGCATGAGCCGCGCATCGGCGGTGGTCTCAGCACGGCGGGCCAAAAACCTGCTGAACCGGGCGGCGGCCTCGGCCACATCGGCGACGACGACGGTGAGCGCGAGTAGACTGTGGGCCGAATTGGGGTGGCGCAGCCAACGCGGCTGCCAGACGGTGTGTTCGGTTACATGCCGGAGCAGCTGAATGCGGCCCTCGATCATTTCACCGGGTTCCACCCTGACCACGTCAAAGGCGGCTACGTCTGGCCCATCAGCCGTCTCAACCGGGCGCTCCATGCGCACGACCGGTTGCGTGCGAAAGCCGGATTGGACCAGGTGCCGGTGCCAGGCGATCGGGTCGGCGACCGCAAAGGCGGCGAGATGCAGGCCCGGGTAACGCGACCGCGCAGCGTGCAAGTGCAGTCCCAACGGCGCATCAGCCGTTTTGAACAGCAGCTCCAGATAGCCGCGTTCTAACATCGCGCAGACGTTGCCAGTGCCGGTAAGCCGCGCCGGACCGCCATCGGGATCGGGATTGACTTGCACCGATAGCGGCGTCGGTGCGAAGCCCAACCGTCGCAAGCCCGATTGAGCGGCCTCGGGGCCGGCGACGAACCAACCGAGATGATCAAGAAAGATGGCATCGCCGTTCGGCAGCTGCGCGGCGGGGCGCTCGTTTGCAGGTCTGGTTGTCACGCTGGCATCCGGCCGCTGCAATGGCACTCGTTAACCAGCCACTTCAACGCGGCGAGCAAGGGGCATGGTCCAATGATCGACGTCCAAAGATCGGAGCGTTTGTCTTGCCGCCTGTCAATGGCGGCAGGTGGGCGCCGATCGGGTCCGATGGCGCGGATGATGCGGCGAAACCTAGGCCTAGCTGCTTTTCATCGGACTGGGAACGATCCCGATGAAAAGCAGACAGTTGCTCACCACTTTATGGCACGATGATCTAGCGCGGCGCCAGCACCATCACCATCTGGCGTCCTTCGAAGCGCGGTTCGAGCTCGACCTTCGCGATCAGCTCGGTGTCGGCCTTGACGCGCTTGAGCACGTCCATGCCGAGCGATTGGTGCGCCATCTCCCTGCCGCGGAAGCGCAACGTGACCTTGACCTTGTCGCCCTCATCGAAGAAGCGCCGAATCGACTTCATCTTCACGTCGTAATCGTGATCGTCGATATTGGGACGCATCTTAATCTCTTTGACCTCGACGATCTTCTGCTTCTTGCGCGCCTCGGCAGCCTTTTTCTGCTCCTGGTACTTGAATTTTCCGTAGTCGAGAATCTTGCAGACAGGCGGCTGGGCATCGGGCGAGACCTCGACCAAGTCGAGTTGAGCTTCCTGGGCGCGTTCAAGCGCCGTCTCGCAGTTGACGACCCCGACATTGTTACCGGTCTCGTCAATCAATCTGACCTCCCTGGCCCGGATCGCGTCATTGATCCTAGGCCCGGCGGGCTCGCGCTCGGGCAGGCCCCTTGCCATCGGCTTTCTGATGTTCAATCTCCTTTCGTTACCTCTTTCGTTACCTCGGGTTTCGGTTCCGGCCGATTCTACACAAAAATCTTAACGGTCCCGGCACACGCCGACGAAACGGAGCCATTTTCAACGGGTCCGCTGCGCCGCAACTCAAGGATTGTGACGAAGCGATGCGGTGTCAAGCGGCAATTGGTCGGATTAGAGCCGGTTGTTCAACAATCTGCTTCCAGGCTGACGCACCTGTAACAGACTATCATAGACCTGCAGCGTTGCACCGCACATGCGATCGAGGCCGAAGCGCGCACGCATGTCTGCGATCGCCCTGTGTCCGATGGCCGCGCGCGCGGCCATCGGCAGCGGCAAGGCGGTCGCTAGCGCGGCAGCCAGGCCGTCCGATGTCGGCTCGGCGATCCAGCCGGTGATGCGATCGGGTTGCACGGCCGGGGTGCTGAGCACCGTTTCCGGCGGGGCGCCGAGATTGGTGGTGATCACCGGGCAACCGACGGCCAGAGCCTCGGCCGCCGCCCGGCCGAACGCCTCCGGCTCGATGGAGGCGACCACCGTCACATGGGCGGTGGCGTAGGCGGCGGCGATGTCGTCAACGTGACCGGGCAGCCTGATCCGATCCGTCAGCCCGAGTTGCTTGGCCCGGTCATGAAGGGATCTGACGTAGGCCTCGCGGCCCTGGGCGTCGCCGGCCATGACCAGCACGGCGTCACCCAACTGCTGCCGGCGTGCGAGCTGGGCCAGCGCCTCGAGCAGAAGGGTTTGCCCCTTCCAGCTGGTGAGCCGGGCTGCATGCAGGACGACGGGTTGATGCGGCGTCACCTTCCAGGATTGGCGTAGCGCAACCATACGCGCCGGCGATATGCGTTCCGGAGCAAAGCGCTCAAAGTCGACGCCGCGGGGGATCACGGCGATGCGCGCGCAAGGCGTGCCGTAGCGGGCTCGGATCAGATCTGCGGTATAGCGGGAGTTGGCGATCACCAGATCGCCGCGGGCCATGACACTATTGTAAAACCGCTTCAGTGGATTGGTTTCGCCGTAGGCGCCGTGATAGGTGGTGACGAACGGTCGACCGGTGCGCCGCGCAGCGCGCAGCGCGCTCCAGGCTGGCGCGCGCGAGCGGGCGTGCACCAGGCCGACCTGCTCGTGCTCGATCAGTTTGGCCAGCCGCGCCGCATTGCGCCACATCGTCCATGGCATTTTGCTGCCGGCCGCAAACCCGATCAGCTCACCGCCCGCTTCGGTGATGCGATCGGCCATACGTCCGCCCTCGGTGACGACGATGGCGCGCGCGCCGGCGCGCACAAGGGACTGCGTGATCTCGATGGTGGCGAGCTCGGCACCGCCAGTATCGAGCCGCGGAATGATCTGCAGTATGGTTGGCCGATGCTCCGGCACGGATCTGACCCCGGTTCGCCTCAACGATGTGATCGAAGGGCGTGGATAGAATGGACGCAGGTGAAGCGCAATTACTCGAGGTTGGCGGGAGTTCCAACCGTCCCGGTTCGCGGCGTCAGATCGCCTACCTGAAACAGCCCGGCGGTGAACCCGGGCTGATCTGGCTGCCGGGCTTTCATTCCGAGATGGTCAGCGTCAAGGCCACCGCTGTGTCGGTGTGGGCGGCCACACAGGTGCTGGCGCTGCTGCGTTTCGACTATTCCGGCCATGGCCGATCGCCGGGTCGGGTCGAGGACGGTACCATCGGGCAGTGGGCTGAGGAGGCGCGCTGCGCGTTTGAACGGCTAACTGAGGGTCCACAGGTCTTGGTCGGTTCCAGCATGGGCGGTTATTTGGCGCTTTTGCTGTTGCGCCGGCTGATGGTCGAGCACCCGGCGGCTGCGGCCCGGATCAGCGCGCTGGTGCTGATCGCACCGGCTTGGGATATGACCGAGGAGCTGATCTGGAAGACCTTGCCCGACGGCGTTAAGCAACAGGTGATGACCGCAGGGATCTGGTCGCGGCCGTCGCAATACGGTGATCCCTACCCGATCACGCGATCACTGATCGAGGAGGGGCGGCGTCATCTGTTCGCCGGGCGACCGTGGAACCCGGGTCGACCGGTGCGGATCATTCACGGCCGACGGGATGTCGATGTGCCGTTCACCCACTCAGAGCGATTGATGGCGATGCTGGACGGCGATTGGGTGCGGCTGATCGATGTCGCGGATGCCGAGCATCGGCTGTCTCGGCCCGAGGACTTAGCTGTCATGTTGTCCCAGATCGACGACGTGCGCGGGTGAGGCGATTGGCACATGTGCAACCTTTACGCCATGACGACCGCCCGCGAGAGCGTGGTCCGATTGTTTCGGGTCCCGCATAACCGGGCGGCGCCGTTCGAATCGCTGCCGGCGATATTCCCTGGGCACATGGCGCCCGTTGTCCGTCGGGCCGCCGATGGCGAGCGCGAATTGGTCGTTTTGTCCTGGGGTTTCATCCTGCTGCGGCAAGGGCGGGCGCCACGACGCGTCACCAACGTCAGAGACGACAAGGCGCGGACCAGCCGGTTCTGGCGTGAAAGCTTCGTACAGCGACGGTGTCTGGTGCCGGGATCTGCATTTTGCGAGCCGGCCGCGGTCAAGCCGGCAACCTGGCACTGGTTTGCGTTGCGCGGCGACGAGCCGCGGCCGACGTTCGCATTTGCCGGTATTTGGCGGCGCTGGACGGGACCGATCAGAACCGATGGTCCCAACGTCACATGTGATGTGTTCAGCTTCATGACGACCCGACCCAACCCCTTGGTGGCGACCATCAATCACGAGCGCATGCCGGTGGTTCTGTCCTGTGAGGCCGACTTTGAGACCTGGTTGACGGGGAGCCCGGAGGCCGCCTTCGCGCTCGCCAAACCGTACCCCGCTGACAAAATGACCATCGTGCTGGAGGGGTTTGAGAAGCGCGACCTGTTGGGCGGTGCGATGCTGTGAACATATGACGGCGGCCGTAACCAAGATATGGCACTGTGTTGGGGTTGGTAAGCGGCGAATGCAGATCGGGCTTGGCCTCGGTCGCGAGTCGTGTCATAGCTAGCGCAGTGTCAACAACCGAAAGGAGGTGATCCGATGTCTAGTGGGATAGCAGGGCTGTCGGAGCAGCTTGTGTGTGTCACGTGGACGAAGGGGTGGCCTCCTTTGCCCGCGTAATGCGGCTGCCGGAATGCGCCGGTCCGGCCGGCGCTCGATAGTCTTATTCTCACGGGGGCCGTCCATAGGACGGCCCTTTTGAGTATTTGAGCGCCCACTTAAGATATAAGCGGCGGCGCTGCGATCTTGTGCTACCCAAGCCGGACGCGTCATCGACGCGGCATTGATCAGCGTTTCGACGCGCGGAGCTTGTCAGAAGCGGCCGATTTCATCGCCGGCGTCACCCATTGTCGGGCTCTGCGCGGCGTTCTCGGCATGGCCCGTTTCGGCGGGGCCAGCAGCTTTTTGTCCGTCTTGGAGGGTGGGGCCTTGACAGCTGTTTTGTCCGCATCGCTACGGCGAGGCGTGGTGCCGGAACCTTCCGCCGGCGCCGGATCAGTCGTCGACTTTAAAGCGGTGTTTTGTACCGTATCGCCGCCGGCTGCGGTATAAATCCGCAGATTGAATAATTTCCACTCATTCTCCCAATGCTGATAAACGAGATCGAACATGACCTGCTCGGGATAGGTGGGGAAATACCCCGTCAAATGCAGGAAGCCGTTATCGTTGATGGCGGGTTGCTCGGTAAATGTCGGTGGCGCAATCAGTATTGGCATCAAGTCGAAGTCCCGCTGGCGCAGCTTGGCAAAGATTGTGCCCAGACGCGCCGCTGAGTTGGTACGCTGAAACGCTGGCGCGGCCATATCCCGCAGCACCGTGTAGTTTCCGGTCTGGTTTGCGTGATTGACCAGGATGACTGCGCTGCGCACAAGCGCTACCAATCGCGCCTGCTGGGGCAGGTTGTCGGCCTCCCGGGCCAGGGCGTCGCCCACCCACAACAGCAGGGAGATCATGGCAACGGCGATGGGCCGATTGTGTCCGCGCATCATTTCGACATCGACTCCTGAGCGAATTGATAGGCCGCGAATTAAAACTCGGGCGGCGCGCCGGGAGCGTAACCGGCGAGCCGCGCCAATAGTGGATCATCGGGTTCAGCGCCACGTCATCTGCACGCCTACCCGGCCGCCGAGATTGTGCTCGCTGAGCCCGTAGCCAAGGGCGGCGCCCACGGCGATGCGGTCCCCCGCCCGGAACACGTTCCTGCCGACGACGCCCATTGCACTGACGGCCATCGCGTTCTCACCTTCGAAGCTGCCCCAATTGACCCGCAGGCCGAAGTGCTCGCCCAGCTGAAGATCCGGGTCCTCCATCGCCATCGCCATTGCGACGCCCTCGGAGTTCGCTTTGATTTTGCGTGAGTTGCGGTTCACTCTGTGGTCGAGCGCCGTGACCCGATGATCGATTTCATTGATCGCGGTGACGGTTTGCCCGGTCACGTCGTCGAGATGGTCGATGCGGTAGGTGTTCTGGCGGATGGCCTTGGTGTGGCCGGCGACCGTGCGATCGATACGTTTGATTTTATGCTCGTTTTTACGAATGCGTTTGGTGTTTTTATTTATGTTTTTCTGGTTCTTATCGACCCTTTTTTCTACCCGCACGATCTCATGGGCGTTGCGTTGAATGTTTCGCGTGTTTTTATTGATGTCATGCCTGTTGTGGGCGATATTTTGCGTGTTTATATTGATGTCACGCCTGTTGTGAGCGATATTTTGCGTGTTTATATTGATGTGTTGCCTGTTGTTGATGATGGCGTGTCTGTTTATATCGATGTCGTGCCTGTTGTGGGCGATATGTTGCGTGTTTTTGGCAATATTGTGCCGATTGAAATGGACGCCTATTTTGTTGCGTTTGACCTGATTTTTAATGCCCCAGTGCCCGTTGTGATGTCCGCCATGACCGCGCTGACCGTGCTGACCGTGCTGACCGCGCTGATGACCGTGACCGCCGTAGTGACCGTGACCGCGCTTATGGCCCTGACCGCCGTACTGGCCGTGACCGCCGTACCAACCGTGAGAACCTTGACCGCGCTGATGGCCCTGACCACCGTACTGACCGTGACCGCCGTACCAACCGTGAGAACCTTGACCGCGCTGATGGCCCTGACCGCCGTAGTGACCGTGACCGCCGTGCCAACCGTGACTCCCCTTTTGCTTTTTTTGGTAAGTATACATAGGTGGCGATAAAGTGTGGCGTCGCTTCTTCTCGTGCTCGTGGTAGCCAGAGTGCTGGTGCCAATTCCCCTGGCGCTGACCATCATCCCTGCGATGATGGCGCTTGTGACGATCTTTGGTTTTGTGGCCGCCTCGGTTGCGGTCCATGATGACGACCTTATGGACGTGCTTGCGAACGACCGAGTAGACCTGTTTCGTGACATGCTTGTGGACTGATTTGGTCTTCCCCGCACGGTTGCCGGTGGCTTCGGAGGCATCGACCCAAGCGGTCATGGCAAGGCAGCTGGTTGCCGCCGCAGTTAGCAGATGAAGGCAAAGCACCGGCCAGCTGGGCTTGGCGCGGCTTGCGATGCAAACGGTTCCGGCGCTGCCGGCCCTGGATCGTGTTCCCACGCAGGTGTCTCGAAGATGGGCGATGATGGTCATTGTTGCTCCCTACACGTGATACGGTTGGCACGACGCGCCGCTGAGCCGTGCCAGGCGCTGGCAATAAGCCGTCATCTCCAGATCGCGGCTCTGGAGCAGCAGTCTTTGCGCGCACTGCGCTGATTGAAATATTGAAAAGAGGTGTGAACGAGTCGACCTAGGCGTTCACACCTCTAGGCCTGCGCATTTTGGTCCTGCCACGTCACCTCCATGCGCAGGTTTCTGCGCCCTTGATGGATTCCAAACAACGGCTTGGAATCCGTGGTCGACTTGTCGTCGGGCGTCGTGGCTCCGCACCGGTCTCGGTTCGCGCAACTGGATCCAACAGGAAGTTCCACTGCGCAGGACACTGGGCCGCATCGCGCTCGCGCGGCTGCGACAGGAAGCGAACATTGGTCCGCTCCACCATGCGCTCCCGACTGAGCCGTGTTGGCGCCGGAAGGGCAAGCTCGTCCCGCTTTGTCGTGTTGATCAGGCCCACATCCGGCTTCGCCGGCTCCCCCCGATCAACGCCCAGTGCAACGTGGCCAAAGCACTGGCGACCAATTCTCCCTCGGCGGCACACACCATCCGCGGCCAGAAGGAGATGACGAAGTCGAATGCTTCATCTGCCGACGAATTAATCAGCGGCAGGGGATTGTGTCAACGCATGTTACTTGAATTATCAGTGGGCGTGTCTTGAGTGCCACGCACGCTCGCTCGACCACATGTGTTTGACCGACCCGATCAGAGCAAGCCCTGTGCGCTCGCCAGCTCGCGCAGCGGTGTCTCGGGACGCGCCCCGATGTGGCTGATGATTTCGGCGGCCGCCAAGCTTCCGAGTCGGCCGCAGGTTTCCAGGTCTTTGCCTTGCGCTTGTCCGAACAAGAACCCGGCAGCGTAGAGATCGCCGGCGCCGGTGGTGTCCACCACATTGACCGGAACCGCAGGCACCGCAGTCGTCATACCGTCGGCGTGGATCACCGCACCTTTCTCGCTGCGGGTGAGCACGGCGAGCTTGACATCCGCGGCGGCTTGTTGCGCCGCTGCATCGAAGGAATTCGTCTGATACAGCGAGGTGATCTCCGCTTCGTTGGCGAACAAAATGTCGACCTGCTGCTTGATCAACGTGCGGAATTCGTCGCGGTGGCGATCGACGCAGAATCCGTCGGACAACGTCAGGGCCACCTTGCGATCGGCCTTGATGGCGATGTCGGCCGCCTGCCGGAACGCCTGTTTGGCCTCCGGTCGATCGAACAAATAGCCTTCCAGATAGACGATACGGCCAGCACGGATCGTCGCAGGGTCGATCTCGCCGTGGTTGAGCTCGGGGCTGACGCCGAGGAACGTGTTCATCGTGCGCTCGCCGTCGGGGGTGACCAGGATCAGCGAGCGCGCAGTCGGTTCGCCATGCTTGGCGGGCGGTGTGTCGAAGCTGACGCCGGCGGCGCGGATATCGTGGGCGAAGATGTGGCCGAATTCGTCGTCTGCCACCTTGCCGATGAAGGCAGCCTTGCCACCCAGGGAGGCAATACCGACGATCGTATTGGCAGCCGAGCCACCCGAGATTTCGATCGCCGGCCCCATCGCGCCGTAAAGCGCTGACACACGCGCGGATTCGACCAGCTGCATCCCGCCCTTGGTCAGATCGCGTTGCGCTAGGAACGCGTCTTCACAACGGCCAATGATGTCGACGATCGCATTACCGATGCCGACCACGTCATAACGGATCTCGGTCATGGGGCTCCTGAGGTTTTGGCTGAGTGCCCCCGACTATATAGGCCCGCGGGGCGCGCGCAAGTCAGGGTGCCCGCAAGCGCGCCCATCAATGGTCGGCAGACCGTTCACCTGTCATGTGGCGCCGTTGCGGTCGTGAGGTCGCCGAGCAGCCTGGTCAACGTCGCCAGCATGTCGCACCCCCGGAACAGGAAGCCGTCGACGCCGGCCGCCCGCAGTTGAGCTTCCGCAACGCCAGATCGCCCATCCCCCGGCTGCCCATCCCCCGGCTGCCCATCCCCCGGCTGCCCATCCCCCGGCTGCCCATCCCCCGGCCGCCCATCCCCCGGTCGCCCCACCAAGTAAACCCGTTGCGCGCCGGCCGCCTTCAGCGCCATCACCGTGGCCTCGGCCAGCTCGTCATAGCGGGCATCGGCGCCGCAGATGACGGCGACGGTGGCGCCGCTGGCCGCAAACTGGCGACCAATGTCGACCGAGCTGAGAGAGGCTTCGGATGGGATCGTCTCGATGCCGCCCACCGCCAAAAAGCCCGTGGTCCAGGTCGAGCGCGGTGCGTGCTCCGTCTGCGGCCCTAGCGAGGCCAAGAAGACGCGGGGTGCGCCGGCGTCCGACCCGGTGCGATCGGCCGCATCGCGGAGCGTCTCGAACGGCGCGGCTGGCCGGATGCGATCGAGTGGACGCGCCACCGGATCGTCGGTCGCGGCCGGCGGCTTCGGCCACGGCTCGGCGGTGACGCCCTGTTCGCCGAGGAACGGGAAGGCGGTTAGTCCGGTGATGGCCATCTGCCCCGTGGCGACGGCTTCGGCGCGGGCTTCGGCGACGGCGGCGATGTCGTCTTGCATGCGACCATTGAGCAGGAGCGCCGGGAGGCCGCCGGCGGTCTCCCAAGCCTGAAACGTGGTCCAGGCCTGGTGGGCCAGTTGGTCGCTCAGCCGTTCCACGTACCAGGAACCGCCGGCCGGATCGAGAATGTGACCGAGACCGGCTTCTTCGCGCAGCACCAGCCCGACGTTGCGCGCGATGCGTCTGGCGAACGCATCCGGCTGGCCCAGCGCCCACGTAAACGGCAACACGATGATCTCGTCGGCGCCGCCCATCGCCGCGGCCGCACAGGCAGCCGTGGCGCGCAGGATATTCAGCCAGGGGTCGCGTCGGGTCATCATCCGCTCAGAGGTGGAGACCGTCAACGCGACGCGACCGGCTGCTTCGCCCGCACCGCAGGCATCCGCCATCCGCCAAACCAAGCGCCGCGCGGCCCTGAGCTTGGCGATGCTGCCGAACAGATCGGCGTCGGTCGCCATCGCGATGGCGATCCGCGGCAGAGCGTCGGCAGGTGGCAAGCCTTCGCCTTCCGCAGCGCGCAGATAAGCTGTCAACGTCACCAGCAGTGCCGCCAGCTCTTGACTGTCGCTGGCGCCAGCATCGTGATAGGGCCGCGTATCGGCCAACAGCGTGGTGATCGGAGGCGGCAGCCAGGGCACGCCCAACTGGAAGCCAACGCCATCGCGTCGCATGAGGTGTAGCTCACCGGTGCGCGCCAGCACGCCGAGGGGATCGATCCCCAGGCCGGCAAGGCGAACCGGCGGCTGAGCTTGGCGGGCGAGGGCGATCAGCGAAAGGGCGGCATGGATCGCATGGCCGCCAGGCATCAGGGACAATAGGGGTGGTGCGGTCGGCAGCGCTGACAGCATCGCCTCGATCGCTTTGAAATCAGCTGGCAGACCGCTTTGGCCGGGTGCGGCGATACGGATCGTGACGGCATCAACGCCGCCGATCAAATCCTCTTGGATGCGGGCGGCCAGCGCCTGCGGTGTGGTTTCGCTCGCCAACTGACCAATGCGCCAACCCGATGGTGCGGCCATCCGCGTTGCGGTGGAGCGGGTGAACGGCGCGCTGCCGGGCGCTAACGCGGTCGCCAGACCGTCCGTATCGGATCGGGTGTAGAGCGGACGCAGCTCTAGTCCATTCAGGGTCGAAGTGTTGAGCTGCGCACGAGGTTGGCCCTTGAGCACCTTGTCGACCAGAGCCAGCCACGCCTCCTTGTCAGCAGCGGCAAACGCGTCGGCCAACGGGATGATCGGCTCATTGAGATCGGTAGATGCGGACATGGCGCCTCTCAGCACGTCAACGCCACGGCACAGCGCCGGACCGGCCCACAATAGCTCGACCGTCGGTCTACGCCATCAGGCTTTCGGCTTACGCAGGGCGCTGATCAGGCGGCCGAGCAGCCAAATCGGGATGACGATCACCGCGCCAACGAGAAAGTAGCCGACCAGCGTTTTGACCCAGTCGAAGCCGAGATCGTAAACCCGGCGCACCAGAAACTCGACCCGGCGCACCAGCTCGACCGGGCTCAAGCCGAGCGCGGCGAGGACGATGCCGACGACGATCGACATCAAGATCAGCTTGATGGCAACGCTCAGCGGGCTGCCACCCAGGAAGCGTTCCGGGTCCATTGTGCGGGCTCCATCGCGGCGGCCGCGTACTGACGCGGAACTGCCGCCGGTTGATCCAGTGCGTCGCCTTTGCCATTGCTGGTGCACGTGCCATAGCACGCCAATGATGGAAAGAGGACCCGAGCGCGCCTGATGGTGGGCCGTAAGCGAAGTCGTGGCCAGGCTGCCGCAGGCCCGCGCCGCAGCAGCGCACCGCGTACGCACGCCTCATTGTCTGCACCGTTTGCCGCGTGGTTTGAGCGGCGCGGTTGGCGGCCGCGGCCGCATCAGCTCGCGCTGCTGGCGCAGGCGCGCGGGCGACGGTCGAGTCTGCTGATCGCTCCGACCGGCGCCGGCAAGACCCTGGCCGGTTTTCTGCCGAGCCTGGTCGACCTGACCTCGCGTCGCTCGGACGCCGGGAAGCGACGGCCGGACAAGGGCGCTGGGCTGCACACGCTCTACATCTCGCCGCTCAAGGCGCTGGCCGTTGACATCGCCCGCAACCTGGAGGCGCCGATCCGTGAGATGGACCTACCGGTCACGATCGAGACTCGGACCGGGGATACCGGTCCGTCCAAGCGGCAGCGGCAACGGGTGCGGCCGCCGGACATCCTGCTCACCACGCCGGAGCAGTTGGCGTTGTTGTTGAGCTACCCGGACAGCGCGCATCTGTTTGCCGATGTCGATATGGTGATCTTGGACGAGCTGCACGCCTTGGCCGCCTCGAAACGCGGCGACCTGTTGGCGCTTGGCTTGGCCCGCCTGCGAGCGATGGCGCCGGGCCTGGTGACAACCGGGCTGTCAGCGACCGTGGCCCGGCCCTCTGAGCTGCGCGCTTTCCTTGTCGGGCAACCGGACCCGCTGCAGGTCACGCATCTGGCAGACTTGATCACCGCAGCGGGTGGCGCCATCGCCCAGATCAGCATTGTTGAGGCCGAGGACCTGATTCCCTGGGCCGGCCATACCACCCGCTACGCCGTCGGCGAGATCTACGCTGCCATCCGTGACAGCCGGCTGGCCTTGGTGTTCGTCAACACCCGCATGCAGGCTGAACTGCTGTTCCAGGAGCTATGGCGCGCCAACGACGACGGCCTTGCGATTGCCCTGCACCACGGCTCGCTCGATGCCGGCCAGCGGCGCAAGGTGGAGGCGGCGATGGCGGCGGGCCGATTGAGGGCGGTGGTGTGCACCTCGACCTTGGATTTGGGGATCGATTGGGGCGACGTCGATTTGGTGATCAATGTCGGCGCGCCGAAAGGGGCGAGCCGGCTGTTGCAGCGCATCGGCCGATCCAATCACCGGCTGGACGAGCCCTCACGCGCACTGCTGGTGCCGTCGAACCGGTTCGAGGTGTTGGAATGTCGGGCCGCGCTGGAGGCGGCCGAAGCGGGCGCGCAGGATGTCGTGTTGTCGCGCAGCGGCGGTTTGGACGTCTTGGCCCAGCATGTGTTGGGCGTGGCTGTCGCGGGTCCGTTCTTGCCGGATGCGCTTTATGCTGAGGTTTGTTCCGCCGCGCCCTACGCGACGCTTGCCCGTGAGCAGTTCGATCGCGTGGTGGATTTCGTGGCCACCGGCGGCTACGCGCTGCGCGCCTACGAACGGTTCGCCCGCCTGCGCCCGACGGAGGATGGTCGCCTGCGATTGTCGCATCCTCGGCTGGCCCAACAGTACCGGCTCAACATCGGCACGATCGTCGAGAGCCCGATGATCAAGGTGCGCCTCGTCGGTTCACGAACATTGGCCCGGTTGGCCGACAACGCGCGCCGGCAAAAGGGGCAGCAACGGGCGTTGCTGGGTGGGCGGGTGCTTGGCGAGATCGATGAGGACTTCATCGGAGAATTGTCGCACAGCGACACCTTCGCGTTCGCCGGCGAGGTGGTGCGGCTTGAGGGACAGTCGGGTTCGGAAGTGTACGTGTCGCGCGCCGCCGCCCGCGATCCACGGATACCGAGCTATCCCGGCGGCAAGTTTCCGCTGTCCACCCATCTTGCCCAGCGCGTGCGCGCCATGTTGGCTGATGCGGCCGGCTGGGACCGCCTGCCCAGCCCGGTGGCGGAATGGCTGCGATTGCAGTCGGCGCGATCCAAGCTACCGACCGCCTCAGAGGTGCTGGTCGAAACGTTTCCGCGCGGTGGACGGCATTTCCTGGTTGCCTATCCGTTCGAGGGACGCCTTGCCCACCAGACGCTCGGCATGCTGCTGACCCGACGCCTGGAGCGCGCAGGCGCTCGGCCGATCGGCTTTGTCGCCAACGATTATGGCCTGTCGGTGTGGGGCCTCGACGACATCGCCCATCTGATCGAGCAGGGGCCGGTCGATCTGGCACAGCTGTTTCACGAGGATATGCTGGGCGATGACTTGGAGGCGTGGTTGGCCGAGACCAGTCTCATGCGTCGGACGTTTCGGATGTGCGCGATGATCGCTGGGCTGATTGAGCGCCGTCACCCCGGACAAGAAAAAAACGTCCGCCAGCTCCGGGTCTCCTCGGACCTTATCTATGACGTGCTGCGTCGACATGATCCTCGGCATGTCCTGTTGGAGGCGGCGTGGGCGGACGCGGCCACCGGTTTGCTCGATGTCGCACGACTGGGCGGCTTCCTGCGCCGCATCAAGGGACGCATCCGGTATGTCAATCTGCCGCGGGTATCCCCGCTCGCCGTGCCGATTTTGTTGGAAATCGGTCGAGAATCGGTTGGCGGAGGTGCGTCGGAAAGCTTATTGCGGGAGGCAGCGGAGGCGCTGATCGCCGAGGCTGGGGCCTGATCGTTCGAGATCGCAGCGAGGCGCCGGCTGGCCGGGGACGTGACGCGGCTCTCAATCGATCGGTGACAGCATCGATCGGCGGCAGCGCCCGGCCAGAGGCGGCCGCGTTTGGATCCGGAAGCAGGCGTGCGGGGACGATATGCTGGTTGCTCAACCCGACGGGGACGCGCCCGATCCATATGCGACACAGCCGATCGAGGTTTGTGGCGAGCGTTTCATCGCCGACCCGTCAGGCGCGCTCTACTGGCCCGCCCAACAGGCGTTGATCGTCGCCGATCTGCATCTTGAGAAGGGTTCGGCTTGGGCGCGGCGCGGTCGCATGTTGCCGCCCTACGATACCCGGGTGACGCTGTTGAAGCTGTCAGCCGCGGTCGACCGCTACCGGCCCGGCGCGGTGGTGGCGCTGGGCGATAGTTTGCACGACCAAGACGCCGGGCAACGGATTGGACGCGCTGATCTGCGCATTCTGCGCTGGCTGCAAAATGGCCGGGACTGGATGTGGCTGACCGGCAATCACGATCCTCAGATCGATCAACGGTTGGGCGGAACCTGCAGGGCGGAGGTTCAGATCGGTCGGTTGCGCTTGCGGCATATGCCGCGGCAGGGCCGCGCAATCGATGAGATCGCCGGCCATTTGCATCCGGCGGCACGGCTTTCCACCGCGGCGGGGATGCTGCGCCGGCCATGCTTTGTCGGCAATGGGTTGCGGCTGGTGCTCCCCGCGTTTGGCGCGTTCACCGGGGGGCTGAACGTGCTCGACGGCGCCATCGCACGTTTGTTCAGCGAGGCGGGCTTCGCGGTGTGGATGTTGGGTCGGACCGGGCTTTATCCGGTCGCCACGCAGCGGCTCCTGGCGGACTGAGGTGTGAACCTCTTGCAACTATAAGATGCGGCTATTCGAGCCCGTTGGCGCCGATGTGCATGTCGACATCGTCGCCATGCCGCGGCTTTACGGTCGCGTAAAATGACCTGACTGGTTGCGTTCGGTTGCCCAGACCTGGCGGTAAATGACCGCGATATATCCGTTTTTTGCCTCGCCATGGCCTTGAGACTCGGTCAGATTGCGGCGTATGAAACACTTCATGCGGGCGACTGTCATCAGGTCTTCACGGCGTCGGATGGGTGTGTTGGCGTTCGCGCTCACCCTGGCTGGCAGCCTATATGCAACTCAAAGTTTGTTGCTGGCCGTTTTTGCCAAACCCAACTTCGCCAACCGTTCCGTCGAAGCCGCGCGCGGCCAGGCCCGCGTGTTGGATGGCGACAGCTTGGAGGTCGGCGGCATCAAGGTGCGGCTGGAAGGGATCGATGCGCCGGAGCTGGCGCAGACCTGTCGGCGGATGCGGTTGGGGGACGACGACCAGGCCGCGACGGCTGAGCGCTGGGCGTGCGGTAAGGCGGCCCGACGACAGCTGTTAGCGTTGATCGGCGGACAGGAGGTGAGCTGCGCTGGCCGGGGAACCGACGGCTATGGTCGTCTGCTGGGCGTCTGTGCGGTCGCCGGCGTCGAGATCAACCGCCACATGGTGAGCAGCGGCTGGGCGTGGGCTTTCACCAGGTATGCCAAGCGTTACGTCGCGCTCGAGGCGGCGGCCCGGGCGGGCCGACGCGGCATCTGGAGCGGTGAGGCCGAGCCGGCCTGGGCGTGGCGAGCGCGGCGCTGGCAGATGGCAGCGTCGACGCAGCGTGGCGTCACGCCGTGGGGGTGTGTGATCAAGGGCAATATCACGCGCCGCGGACGGCGCGTCTATCATGTTCCCTGGGGCCGTTGGTATGATCACACCCGGATTGACAAGGCTCGCGGTGAGCGGTGGTTTTGCAATGAAGCGGAAGCGCTCGCAGCAGGCTGGCGGCCGGCGTTGGATCGGGCAGCGGCTGCGAGATAGGTCAGCACCGCCTGGGATCGGTTTCAGCAAAGCCGTGAGGCCGGTCAGGGCGTCGATCAAGCCGGTACGGGCATCGACTGATCGACGTCACTAGAGCAACCGGCCTTTAATCGGAATCGGAACGATCCCGATTAAAGGCAGAAAGTTGCTCTACACTTTAAGGCGCGATGATCTAATATCCACCTCAGGCGGATGTGCCTTGCGGACGCTGCCTAACCCGGACATCCCATGGCCGGATGATGTGGGTGGCCGGCCGGAGCAGCTGGAGGGTTCGGCTGCACACTCAAACGACAGTGTGGCGGAGCATGCTTGCCATTCCCATCAGCGCTTTGCGCGGTCCAGGCGTCGTTTGCGGGCCGCTGGTTCCGCCGCTGCGCGTTGCTCAGCAGCAATCTCAGCGGCTCGGTGCGCAGGCTGCTGGAGTTCCTGCGCCTGCTGCGGGCTCAGCAAGCGCACGTTGTCACGCGCGTCGAGGTCACGGGCGATGCGAAACCCGACGGTATTGTGCCGAAGTTGATTAGGGACCGCGCGCCGGGCGCCGGGCCGGGCGCTGTGGGGTGGGCTACTCCAGCCGCCGCCCTTGACGATTCGAAACCTGCAGGACGTCGCGCGTGACGACGATTGGACATCGCAGTCGGCTGTGAGTTCCCACACATTGCCGCTGGTGTCACTGAGGCCAAACGGGTTGGGTTTGAATAGTCCGCCCGGCAAGGTGCCGTCGCGGAAGGCCCCCACATTGGCCTGATCGGAGCGCAAGGTGGCGCCTTGCCAGAACGGCGTCGTGGTTCTCCCGCGGGCCGCATATTCCCATTCGATCTGGCTCGGCAGACGGTAGCTCAGACCTGTCTTTCGGCCGAGCCAGGCCAAATAGGCGTTGGCGTCGTGCCAATTCACGCAGACCACCGGATGGCGGTTGTCTTGCTCAAAGTTCGGGTGTTGCCAATCGTACGTGCCGCGCGATCGTTTGACACCGACATCGCAGCGCGTCGAAGTGCGATGTCCGGTTTCCTCGACGAACGCAGCAAACTCCTTACGCAGAAGCTCCGTCCGCCCGATCGCGAACGGTGACTTCGCCAGCGTGGTCGCCACCGGCTCGTCGGCGGTGCGCCCGCGCTCATCCAAAGGCGTGCCATATTGGCCGTTCCCGCCAGGGACGATCACCAGCCGTGGGCAGATCGGGCAGTCACGGAACGGTAGGCGGCTGTAGATGGCTCGATTGCCGCCGGCTGCCGCCCACATCGCCGCGCCGGTCCAGCCCGGGCAGTCGTCGTCGACCTGCCTGCCGGCATTGGCCGCCTGACCAGACGGTCGGGGTCGCCCTGCGCTGTGGCGCGACGTCGGCCGGTCATGGCGATGGCACCCGGCGTCGAACGTGTCCGGGTCGGCGCCGGCCGAGACTGACGGTCCCTTGTTGGACGGCGAAGGCGGCCCACCGCCGGCGATCGCTGTGGCATCGAGCCAGGACACCATGCAGATGCCGACGACCGACGCCATGGTCAAAGCAGTGAACATCGTGTTGGATTGGCGTGTGCAGAGTCGCGCTGCGGTGCTCCTTGGAGCGCTGCCCGTCGACAGGACGATCAGCCGGAAGAACCCATCGAATATCATCGTGTACCAACGCTTCGCTTGCGTAATAGCCGAAAGTGCTAGCGGAGTTTGCTTAAAAATGCCTTGAGTCGGCCGTGACGGATGCGGTTGGCAAGAAGAACGTTGTATTTAATGCTCGCACGTCGGTTTCGTCTGGAAGGCACCACCGCCTGCCACGGCAGCGGCCTGGGATTGCCGATGGAACACGGCGCGGCCGGCGGCGAGCTGCTTGGACGATGGCCGTCAGCTGGAGTTTGCCGCCTGAGGCGCAAGCGCGGTGCCGGACCGCTCCCCCGCACTGGCCTGCACTGGCCTGCACTGGGCAGCACCGGGCCGCCCAATCACTGGGCCGCCCAATCACTGGGCCGCCGATCACTGGGCCGCTCAGTGGCACGCTTGTGTGGGTGGCCAGGCGGCGAACGGGATGGGTCGCGCCCACGTCGAGATGCATTGGAGCCACCGCGGCCGTGGCTGAGGGCGCGCGGCCGCCAGCAGGGTCGGTACCTCGTCGGTAGGCTGAGGGGCTGCGCGGTTTCGCCGTACCTTCAGCTGTTGCTCGGGCGATAGCGTTCCTTGACTTGCCGCATCCACTGTCAGTATGGTCCGCGCCGGAAGTCAACCCACCGCGACCCGTGCAAGGGCACGCCTTCTCATGTCACGCGATGGTCGGGATCCGGACCAAGGGCGAGGCCAGCTCTCCCCCGAGGAACGCGAGTCCTTGCGGGCTCGGGCGTCGAATCTCGGTCGTCGACTGGAGGCTGCCAAGGCGCCAGACGCGCCGTCGGCGATCGGTCCGTCGGCGCGTGGTCGCGCGCTCGGCGATGCCTTCAAGATCGTCGCCGATCTGGTGGTTGGCGTCGCCGTCGGATGTGCGATGGGTTGGGCTCTTGATCGGCTCCTTGGCACCCGACCATGGCTGTTGGTGCTGTTCCTCGTGTTGGGGTTTGCCGCCGGCGTGTCGAACGTGATCCGCACTGCGCGCAGGATGCAGGCGGAGGCGGCGCCATTGCAGCGGTCGGCCAAGCCTGCTGCCGATGACGACGAGGAGTGAACAGCGGCGATAGGGCGAGCCTGGATCGCTGACAGGCAGTGGCGCAAGCGGATGGGGTAAGCGGTGGCGACAGGCGCAGCGGACGGGGCCCACGGTCCCATGCATCAGTTCGAGATCAATCGGATCGTCGAACTGAACCTGTTTGGTTATGATGCATCGTTCACCAATTCGTCGTTGTTTATGGTGGCTGCCGTGGCCGCCATTATCGGCTTCATGGTTTGGGCGGTGAGCCCGCGGGCGTTGGTGCCCGGGCGCGTCCAATCGATCGCGGAGGTGATCTACGAATACGTCGCCGGCATCGTGAGGGAAAACCTCGGCGATGAAGGGATGAAGTTCTTTCCCTGGGTGTTCGCGCTGTTCAGCTTCATTCTGGTGCTCAACCTCGCCGGCATGATCCCCTACGCCTTTACCGTCACCAGCCACATCATCGTCACCTTCGCCTTGGCGGCCATGGTCTGGCTGGTGGTCACCATCGTCGGCTTCATGCGCCACGGCGTCGGGTTTTTGCGCCTGTTCGTGCCTTCGGGCGTCCCGTTTTGGTTGATGCCGGTGATCGTTCCAATCGAGTTGATCTCGTACTTCATCCGTCCGATCAGCCATTCGGTGCGCTTGTTCGCCAACATGATGGCCGGGCATACCATGTTGAAGGTGTTCGCCAGTTTCATCGTCAGCTTCGGTGCGGTGTTGGGCACCTCCGGCTACCTCGCCGGTCTCGCGCCGCTGGCGTTCATGATCGCTTTCACGGGACTTGAGATCGTCGTCGCCTTCCTACAGGCCCTGATCTTCACGGTGTTGACCTGTATTTATCTCAACGACGCTCTGCACATGCACCACTAGTTGGCCGGGCGGCCGTGCGGCCGCGTCGGGTTTCACCTTTTAACTTTGGGCTACGCCACATAAACGGGAGATTGCAGATGGAAGTCGAAGCAGCAAAGATGATCGGCGCCGGATTGGCCTGCAGTGCGTTGATCGGGGCCGGCATCGGCATCGGCAACATTTTCGGCAATTATCTGTCAGGAGCCATGCGCAATCCGTCGGCGGCGCCCGGTCAGTTCACCAACTTGCTGATCGGCTTCGCATTGGCCGAAGCGACCGGCCTATTCGGACTGTTGATCGCCCTCATCATTCTGTTCGGCTGATGTCGCGGTTGCCCGGGATGTCTCAACGCTCGGCCGCTGCACGTGAATGCTTGAAATAGCCCCGTCGCACAGGTGCGCGGGGCAACACGAACTCAAACGGTGGAAGGCGCATCGATGCTCACCGCTCTCGCCACGGTCACCACCATGCTGGCCGCTGAAGCCAAGAGTGGCCTGCCGCAGCTCAATCCGAACGATTTTGCTCCGCAGCTGATTTGGCTCGCGATTACGTTCGTAGCGTTGCTGGTGCTGTTGAACAAAGTCGCCTTGCCGCGCGTCGGCGGTGTCATAGAGGACCGAAAACGGCGGGTACAGCGCGATCTCGATGAGGCCCAGCGGCTCAAGATCGAAACCGAACAGGCGCTAGCCGACTATGAGGCGTCGATCGCTTCAGCCCGGTCCAATGCGACTGGAATTGCGCGTCAGCTTCGTGAAAAGCTTAGTGCGGAAGTGGATGCTGAGCGTTCCGATGTCGAGGCCCAACTGGCAACCCGCCTGGATGATGCTGAGCGCCAGATCGTCGAGATGAAGCAAAAGGCGATGAGCGACGTCGGCCAGATCGCTGCGGAAACCGCGGAGGCGATCGTGGTGCAGCTGACAGGCAAGTCTGTGCCGCCGGACAAGGTGCGCGATACCGTTCAAGGTTTGGTGGGGACCTGATCCGATGTTGACGATGCTTGCCAGTGCGGGGTCGATTTTCCAAACGGCGGAATTTTGGGTGGCCGTTTCGTTTTTTGGCTTTGCCGCGCTGATTGTTCACTACAACGTGCCGGGGCTGATTGGCAAAGCGCTGGACGATCGCGCGGACACTATCCGACGAGAGCTCGATGCAGCGCGCCAGCTGCGAGAGGAAGCTGAAACGCTGCTTGCCGACTACAAGAGAAAAACGGCAACAGCGGATGAGGAAGCCAAGGCGATCGTCGACCAGGCGCGGCTCGAGGCGGAATTGCTGACCGAGGAAACCCGCAAGAACTTGGCGGAGATGCTGGAGCGGCGCTCGCGACTGGCCGAAGAGAAGATCGCCCGAGCCGAAGTTCAGGCCGTCACCGATGTTCGGACGGCGGCTGCGGAAATGGCCGTGGCGGCGGCTGAGCGCATCTTGCGAACGTCCGTTTCGCCGCAGGAGGCGTCAGAGCTGGTCGACAACAGCATCCGCGATCTCAAGGGCCGGCTGAATTAGGCTGGCTGGCGCAGCGCTACGTCATGTCCGCTAACGGCGCAATCGCTGTGCCGGCCCGCTTCCCCGCCCCTTCCTCCACTCCGTTCGTCCAGTCCGTTCCTCCACTCGCCAGCCAATGGCACGCTTGTGGGGGTGGCGAGTGGAGCAACCGGGCGGCGGAGCGGGATGGTTCCAGCTGATACTGAAAGGCTATGATCACCGCGCCTTAAAGTGGTGAGCAACTATCTGCTTTCGATCGGGATCGGGAGGATTTCGATGGAGTGCACAAGCATGATCTCGGCAGTGCTGCGCGAGGACCAGAACATCGGCGTTCGCATCCAAGGCGACGCTGCCGGTTGGCGAATGAGCCGTGCCTGAGCGCCTCACGTGCGCGCGTCGTCATACGCTGCTGCCGGCTTCGTGGCTGCGGCTCTGGCGGCGGCGGCGATGGTTCCTCCGCCGAGGACCTGCGCGCGGGCGGTGCCGTCAGCATAAAACACACAGGCCTGACCCGGTGCGACGCCGGTTTCGCCGGCCCCGAGAACAACCCGCGCGTGTGGGCTGTCGGGGGTCCAGTACAAGCGCGCTGATTTTGGCGGTTGGGTGGAGCGTATGCGCACGAACAGCGGCAAGCCGTCGCCGGCCGCAGCGCTAGCCAGGCGGTCGGACCCCAACCAATTCACCTCACGCAGCTTCAGTTCGTGAATTTCCAGGCACGTGCGCGGGCCGACGACTACGGTTGCCGTCGCTGGCTCCAGCCTGACCACGAACAGGGGATGCTCGGCGGCGACCTTGATGCCGCGGCGCTGGCCGACCGTGAAATTGATGATCCCGTCGTGTCGGCCCAGCAGCCGCCCATCAACGTGGACGATAGCACCAGGCTCGGCCGCCTCCGGTCGCAAGCGCTCGATGACCTGGCCGTACCCGCCGCGTCCGACAAAACAAAGGTCCTGGCTGTCCGGCTTGTCAGCGACGGCAAGGCCGAGGTCGGCGGCGAGGCGGCGGACATCCGATTTGAGCAAATCACCCAATGGAAACAGCAAGCGCGCCAGTTGGCTCCGGGTGGTGCCGTACAGGAAATAGCTTTGGTCACGGTCGGTGTCGGCAGCGCGGTAAAGCGACGGGCCATCCGGTCGATCGCGCCGCTCCACGTAGTGTCCAGTGGCCAGCAGCCCGGCACCAAGCTCGTTTGCCGTGTTGAGCAGGTCGTGGAATTTGATCCGTTGGTTGCAGGCGACGCAGGGAATCGGGGTCTCGCCGTCGAGGTAGCTTTGAGCAAATGGATCAAGCACGGCTTGCTTGAAGCGTTGCTCGTAGTCCAGGACGTAGTGGGGGATGCCCAGCTGCTCAGCGACCCGCCGCGCATCGTATATGTCTTGGCCGGCACAACAGGCGCCAGGGCGCGTGGCGACGGCTCCGGCGTTGTAAAGTTGCAGCGTGATCCCAATCACGTCGTGGCCGGCACGCACGAGCAAAGCAGCGGTGGCGGCGGAGTCGACACCTCCGGACATGGCAACCACGATGCGCCGTCCCGCGCCGATGCGATCAACCGAACGCTTGGATGGATCAGGATGTTGCATGGTCGCCGGCACCGATTCCGTTAACGTTACGAGCCACATTCCATACCACGTCTGACCGGCGTTTGCAGGCCGCCTGGGCAAATGCGCCACGGCCGGCCGTCGCTCACAAAACGCAAATGAGTTTGGTCTGTAGGCTGTGATCGACTGATCTGTGTACGCGTCTAATCCGGCATGGTTGGCCCATCACGGCAATCGAGGCGGTCGACTACGAGCGTCGGTTCCATTCAAAATAATGTTTAACATAAAGTGAAAAGCTATTGTTGTAGCGTTATAAAATTCGAGTTATACTGTTGGTTGAGTTGAATTGGGACGCTGCTTGACGCGGCATTTACCTCAAGCTTTAGAGCTGATTTAATCCCATTTCGGTAGGGTAAAGACTGGGTCTGGCAACGTGTGCAGAGTAACATGACCGAACAAAATTTTAGAGCGCGTGTGCGCTACGTGATTGGGCCGGATGGTAGCCCCCTTACAGTGGCGGATTTGCCGCCAAGTGACACCAAGCGCTGGGTCATTCGGCGCAAAGCGGAGGTTGTGGCAGCCGTCCGCGGCGGGCTGTTGAGCCTCGACGAGGCGTGTGAGCGCTACAAGCTCACCGTTGACGAATTCTTGAGCTGGCAGCGGTCGATTGATGAGCACGGGTTGCCTGGGTTGCGTGCGACGCGGGTTCAGGATTACCGGGGCGATTGACGGCTCGCGGTTGGATGCGGAACGGCACAGATGCGGTGAAGCTCCCTGTGCCGTTTTGGTTGCCCCACCTGTCTGACGAGGGTATGGCGGGTTGCGTGCACGGATCTGTCGTTGGCCGCGTGGCATCGATGCTGGTCGATACCACAGGACCGATCATCGTGCCTTTAGTTGGAAACGAGTTGGCGATTGCCACCAAAGCCACAATGATGATCGATAGCATTTCAGAGTGAGCGCGACCTGCTCCCACGCCGGCCATGAAACGGCATGATGTAACGGCATGATGTAACGGCATGATGTTCTGGGCGGCCGGTGGAGGAACCGGGCGCGGGCGGGATGGCACGGCGCTTCCGCCTCAGGCGGACAGGATCTCTCGGCACAAGGATGATCGCTGTTAATCGGTCGAGCAACTGTCGGCTCTTGATCGGGATCGTTGCCCGTCCGATGCAAAGCAGGTTGCATTAGGGGCCACGGGTGGCGCTGTGGCTACAGCAATCCGGTCAGCTTGATCGCTTTTGAACGCTGCGCCTAGATCATCGCGCCTTAAATCGGAACCGCAAAGCCGGTTCCGATTTAAGGCAGAAAGTTGCTCTAAGATGCTGCGACGGTTTGTGCTCAGCGGCGGATTTTCCGTGTCGTCTGGCCCGCATTGGGTTTGCGCTTGGCGTCGGTTTTGGCTGGTGAGGCGGGCGTTTGCGGTCCAGCCCTGGGGTGTTCGCTGCCAGGTTGATCAGTGCGCGCAGTTGCCATGCAGTCCAGGGTCCCAGCGGCCCATGTCAGCACGTCCGCGCGCATCCGCGTCGCCTCGACGTCCGAGAATTTCAGGTTGTCGATCTTAATGTCGGTTCCGCCGCCGTCCGGCGTGCCATCCAAACCTGGGCGTTGTGTCATGCGAACGCGGAAGGCCTTGGCGCCCCAGGGTTTGGGTTGATCGTATGCGCGTTTGTGCACGTTGATTTCGACGGCGCCGCCGCTGGCGGCCGGATCGACCGCCGCGTGAAAAATGTGTGTGGCGGCGAAACGCCCATGCGGCCCGAACCAGCACTTGTTGGCGCCGCGCGCCACGCGTGCGTAGACCTCCGCCGAGCGCGCCGAAACATAGTTTGGATTTTGGCTGATCGATGCGACCGCTAGCGCCGAGGCCTCGGTAATTTGGCCGGGGGTCGGCAGCTTTGGCAGCGCGTTCTGACCGCCAGCACATGCGCTACAGGTCACCAACGCCACGATGTACGGCAGTCGACGCAGCATGGGATATGGCTCGCACGGGTGGACCACTGACCTACCGGATCGGGTGAGGAGACAACCGCCCAACGGGGCCATCCTTACGCTCCTGCGTGGTGATCAGGCAAGTGCGTGCGGACCAGCGTTTGGATCATGCTTGGCATGCTGATCATGGCATGCTGATCATGGCATGCCGATGCGTTGCCGATGGATTGTGCGAAGGCAACGCCAGATGGCCCGTGGTTCACGACGTTGTTGGCGAGCAGACCAGGCTGGCGGCTCGCGCCGCCTGGTCGGCATAGGTGTCATGCGGCGACGCGCGATGTGGCGTACTCAGATGCCGGCATCCGCGCTGGCGGGACAGATCGTTCAAGGGCAACCTGCTGTTCATCGGGATAAAACGGTCCCGATGAACAGCGGAACGTTGCTCACCACCTTAAGAGCGATCACCTTTTTTGCCTTAATTGGGAACCGGCTGTGCGGCTCCAATTTAAGGCGCGATGATCTAGATTGGGGCCGACCTAACGCCGCAGGTGCGGTGTCGTCTTGAGTTGCGAGGTCTCAGGCAGAGCGCAAGGCGAGCGTCTGCCGATCGCCGCGACGGCGCGAGCGAATCAGTTGCCGCTGTTCAAGGGGCTCATCTGCCGCGAGCTCCTCCATGGCTTCGTCGCGTTCCTTGACGGCTGCGTCGAGCTGAACGCGCAAGTCGTCGATGGATTCTTTAAGTTTTTCCCGGCGTTGATTGGCTGCTTTGGCAAACGTCGAATAGGCAAAATGCCCCCGATCCTTCACGCCGGTCCGATCCTCCTCCGCCTGCACTTGCCGTTCAAGGTCAGCCTCCATTGACTCAAACTCACGGATCATTTGTTCAAGACCCTTCACCTTGCGGGCCTTTTCTTGCGCGCCGAACCGCTTGGTCCGGATTGCGGCTTCTCGTGACCTCATGTTCGATACCCCTAACTACTTCGAACTGTCGCCGGTTGATGGAACAAGAACCGTGCCAATGTCGCGGCCCCTGAGCCCTCGTTGCAGGGCAGTTCTGGCACACGGTTGAGGTGCTTGATCCCGAGTAGCCGCACAGCGGCGTTCCGGATTAAACCTTAGTGTGCCAAAGCTGGTTTAAGTCGCAGTAAACCAAATGACAATCATAATTTTCCATGTGTCTCAGTACGGCGCACTCAATATTTTGTGGATAACAACGCTATGGATATTGTGCGAATAATGTTAGCTCTTGACTCGTGGGCACTAAAATGTCGCGCCGTGCTGATACAACGCGCACGGCGGTCATGCTTGGTCATCAAGTTGGCGGTTTGAGGGGCATTTCCGCGCAACGTAGCTAGCAGTCCTGATCTCGTGTGCTGGCGGAAACTGATCTCCGCCAGGTTGAAGCGTGTCGTTCTTGGGTTAGGCGAAACACATTCTTAGGTTTTGTTAATAAGTCAGCGGTAACGTCCTATTAGGTGTGCATGGCGTGGTGAGGGAGTTCGCCGAACAGGTTGGGGCCGGGCAGGCGGCCTCTGGCCAGGCCAGGGACGGAGATGGATAAATGAGAGTTCTTCTCATAGAGGATGATAGCGCCACCGCGCAGAGCATTGAGCTCATGCTCCAGTCGGAAGGTTTCAATGTTTATGCAACGGATCTGGGCGAAGAGGGTGTGGACCTCGGGAAGCTTTACGATTATGATATCATTCTCTTGGACTTAAACCTGCCTGATATGAGCGGGTATGAAGTTTTGAAGACGCTGCGGGTGAGCAAGGTCTCGACGCCGATTCTGATTCTGTCCGGCCTGGCCGGGATCGAGGATAAAGTACGAGGTCTCGGCTTTGGAGCTGATGACTACATGACCAAGCCATTCCACAAAGATGAACTCGTCGCACGCATTCATGCAATTGTACGGCGTTCGAAAGGTCACGCTCAATCGGTGATCGACACCGGGGCGCTTAAAGTCAACCTCGACACCAAGACCGTCGAGGTCAACGGGCAACGTGTGCATCTGACCGGCAAAGAGTACCAGATGCTCGAGTTGCTGTCGCTGCGCAAGGGCACGACGCTGACCAAGGAAATGTTTCTGAACCACCTTTATGGCGGCATGGATGAGCCGGAGCTCAAGATCATCGACGTCTTCATCTGCAAGTTGCGCAAGAAGCTGCAAGCGGCCACAAACGGGGAACACTACATCGAAACCGTCTGGGGACGCGGCTATGTCCTGCGCGATCCCAGCGACGATGGTGACGTGGCGGCCTAGATCATCGCGCCTTTAATCGGGATCGTTCCGATTCCGATTAAAGGCAGGTTGCTCTAAGACCGCCGGCATTCGCCCGTGGCGTCCGCTGGGTGGAGGGGTGCGGCTGCCGCGGCCGTGCAAGTCGATGCGACAAGGCGATGTGACAAGGCGATGTGAGCAGGCGGCGCAGTCCCCTATTCTTTTAGCCGCGCAGGCGGTGGCCCCGATCCGTTCGCGACCCGGCGCCCGCGTCCGTCCCCGCCCTACGCGTCTGTCCCCGCCTTAAAAGAACTTGTTGGGCCTTAGGAAAAAAGCCAGCACGAGCGCTCCATTGGGTGCCCGCGCCACGTGGCGGCTGCCAGCGGGCCGCCAGACGAAATTGCCAGCGGTTACCTCACCGTCTTCGTCGACCAAACTGCCCTGTAAAATGTAGCTCTGTTCCACTTCGACGTGTTCGTGGTCCGGCAACACCGCACCGGGCTGCCAGCGAAACAGCGCCGTCATCAGGCCGGTTGTCTCATCGTTGAGGAGAACTTTGATGTCGATCCCTTGATACGGGGTCGGTTGCCAAGCCAGCTTGTCAATCTCCACCAGGCGGCTCTGCAGGGGGCCGAGCGGGCCGCCGAAGTCGTAATTGGGGGTCGTCGCCGTAGGATCCGGTACGGGTGTTGTGGTCATGACCATGAAAACCTCCTGTCTCGCTCCGATTGTGACCGGCCTTGGTTGCCTCGCTGTGTTCTACGCAGATGGGCCGTCGCCCTCGCGGTGCAATCGGTCCGGGATGGTTGCGCCGGCAAGCCCCAGACCAATAATCGATCCATCTCAAGCGATCATCTCAAAGTAAGGTAGCTGAAACCGCATGCTGGCGTTGCGACGGTGATCGCTCTTAAAGTGTAGAGCAACTTTCTGCCTTTAATCGGGATCGTTCCGATTCCGATTAAAGGCAGGTTGCTCTCGGGTTAGATTGGCCCTTAACGGACCGGAAGGGCAACCCCAATGGTGATATGGGGTCGCGGCGTGAAACGGCGATCGCTGTACGCCATTTGGTCCATGTAGACCCAGGCGCCGGCGCGTCAGGCAAGGCTGGCTCGCATCGTTCGACATACACACGATCGTATGTGATGCTTTCCGCTCAAGTCGGCAATGATCTGGGGCGATTGAGGTCGATGACGGGCGGTCCGAGCTGGGCGGTCCGAGCTGGGCGGTCCGAGCTGGGCGCTCGTCAGGGCAGCGATGTCGCGTGGTAGGTGTCGATCAGCCGCTTGAGCCTGACCGGCGTCAACGGCAACTCGGTCACGGCGCCTGGCGTTTGCAGGGCATCGTCAACGGCCGAGGCGATCAGCGCGCCGACCGGTGCGATGCCGCTTTCGCCCGCCCCCTTGATGCCGAGCGGGTTTCGCGTGCTTGGCGCATCTTCGCAGAGCAATATGTCGATCAGCGGGACCTCCATGGCCGTCGGCATCAGATAGTCGGCGAGCGACATCGACAGCGGCTGACCATCCTCATCGTACAGAAACTCTTCGAGCATCGCGCCGCCGAGCCCCTGCGCGAAGCCGCCAACGATCTGGCCTTGCACCAACATCGGATTGATCGCGCGACCAATGTCGTAGGCGGCCAAGACGCGCTCCACATCGATCCAGCAGATGTCCGGATCGACGCGGATTTGCGCGAGTTGGACGCCGTAGGGGTAGGTTTGATGTTCCGTATCGAACCAGCCATCGGCAGCCAGCCCCGGCGGCCGACCGCCCCGCGTTGGTGAGGTTGGCGCGAGCCGGGCGGCGAGCTCGCCCAGAGTGATGGTCGGGCCGCCGTCGCGGTCCACGGCATGCACGACGCCATCGGTGATGGTCAGCTGCTGTGGGTTGGCCTGCAGCAGTTCGGCGGCGACTTCCAGCGCCTTGGTCCTGACATGGGTCGCTGCAACGGCGGTGGCGTTGCCGGTGAGGACGGTCGCCCGCGAGGCGTGGGCGCCGACGCCATAGGCGATACGGTCGGTACGTCCGTGCACCACCCGCACGCGCCGGTAGTCAACGCCGAGCGTCTCGGCGCACACCTGGGCCATCACCGTTTCGAAGCCCTGGCCGAGCGAGGCCCCACCGGTGATCACCTCGACCGTGCCGGTCGGGTCGACGGCGACGTGAGCGCCATCGCTCGGCCCGAGACCGCTCTTTTCGACGAACACCACCAGGCCAAGGCCGATCAACTCCCCTGCGGCCCGCCGCGCCTGGGCGTCGCGCTCCGCTTGCGCCCAGCCAAAGCGCGCCAACGCCTTGTCAAGCAGGCCCGCGTAATCGCCGGAATCATGACACACCTCATCGCCGAGGACGCGAAGCGGGCGGGCGAAAGGCATCTGCTCTTTGGCGATCAGATTGCGGCGCCGGATTTCAACGCGCGAAATCCCAAGCTTGGCCGCGGCGACATCGAGCAGTCGCTCACGGACGAAGTTGGTTTCGAACCGGCCGGGCGCGCGATAGGTCGCCGCCGGTGTCTTATTGGTCAGGCGGAAATGGCCGGCGGCGCGGTAGGCCGGTAGTCGGTAGGGACCCGGTAGGATACCGCAGGTCATGTCTGCGACGCGGGTCGCATGGGTGCGGATGTAGGCACCTTGATCGTGGTAGAACGCATCGTCCATGCCGAGCAGCTGACCGTCGGCGGCAACGCCAAGGCGCACCTGGTGGCGCTGTTGGCGTGAGTGATTTGTCGCGATCAAGTGTTCGCGCCTGTCTTCGATGAATTTTACCGGGCGCTTGAAGCGCCGCGCGGCGGCCAAGACGAGCACATCTTCAGGATAGATCTCTCCGCGCACACCAAAACCGCCTCCGGTATGTCCCTCGTACAGGTGCAACTGGGCCACGCTGAGCCCGAACATCTGCGCCAGTGACTCACGATTCTTGTGCGGGACCTTGGCCGCGCCGTGCAACTCCAAGACATCACGGGCGGCATCATAGCGGCCGATGGCGCCGCGGGTTTCGATCGGGACGCCGCTATGCCGGCCGATCCGCAGGTCGAGCTCGATCACATGCGGAGCTGCGCGCAGCGCGGCCTCGATATCGCCGAAACCCTGGGTGCAGACGGTCGGCTCGGTGGTTAAACCTGGCGCAAAGGCACCGGGGTCGGCGTCGGCCTCCATGATGGCGGCAAGCGATTCGGTCTCCAACAGAATTTGTCCGACGGCATCTTCGGCGAGATAGGGATCCTCCGCGAACACCGCCGCCACCGGCTCACCAACGTAGCGGACCACGCCGTTGGCCAGCACCGGTTGGCGCCACGCCGCCAAACGCTCGATCGGGCCTTCGCGAAACTCGATCGGCGGCAAGTCGGTCAGATCGGCAGCGGTCCAAACGGCATGGACGCCGGTTAACGCGCGCGCCGCCGAGGTATCAAGATCGATCAGCTTCGCGTGCGCTTGCGATGAGCGCAGCACCCGCATGTGCAACTGGTTGGTGAAGCAGATGTCATCGACAAAAGCAGCTTGACCAGTGAGCAGCGGCGGATCCTCCAGTCGCCTGACGGACGTACCAAGATGCCCTAATGTTTGCCTCGTCATGTTACCCCTTACGGCTGGAACCGCGTCTTGCGGGGTTGGTCGCGCGGCGCTGTGCAACCCACAACGCCCGACGCGGGGGCGGCTGGCGCCGGCTGCCGCTGTGGACCGCATACGGCCGGCGTCCTCAGTGTTTCAGTGGCCATCATGCTTTGCAAGCCAGGGTGAGCTGCAACTTTACAGTGTTGTGCGTGGTGGACTGAGACGATGGATCGGCACCCGAGGAAAGCCGTTCAGTTGGCATGATTGGTGGCAGCGGTAGAGCGAGGCATGCTGAACCGTTGGTGGGTGTTCGGCGGGGCTGCCGCCGAATGTGCGTGAGGTGTGATCTTGGGGCCAAAGAGCTTCAATTTTCCTGTTTCTAATCAGCCTGTTGTCGTTGGTAGGCATTGACCGAGGTCAGCCCTGGGTCTAGCATCGCGGAATGCCTCAAGGTGCGGGAGGGCGCGAATGAAGGGTAAAACGTTAACGCGAGCTGATCTGGCCGAGGCGTTGGTGAACAAGGTTGGTTTGCCACGTAACGAATCGCAAGAGATCGTCGAGACGGTGTTGCGTGAGATATCCTCGACCTTGGCGCGAGGTGAGGGCGTCAAACTATCCTCCTTCGGCTCTTTTGGCATTCGCCAAAAGGGCGAGCGTATCGGGCGCAACCCGAAGACCGGCAAGGAGGTGCCGATTACACCGCGTCGTGTGCTCGTCTTTCGACCAAGCAACATCATGAAGGAACGCATTAACTCAGGTTTGTCCAAAAAGGGTGCCAAGGCAAGCGAGTGAGCTGCGCCCCATCGCTCCACTTGTGATGCAGATCTAGCGCGAGGCAGCTGATATGAGCAAAGCCGCAGATGCCTTTCGTACCATTAGTGAAGTCGCAGAAGACCTTGACGTCCCCAAGCATGTTTTGCGGTTCTGGGAGGCGCGCTTTCCTCACATTAAGCCGATGAAACGTGGCGGTGGCCGGCGTTATTATCGCCCGGCCGACCTGGAATTACTACGCGGCATTCGCCATTTGCTGCACGACCAGGGCTATACCATCAAGGGCGTGCAGAAGATCTTGCGTGAGCAAGGCGTCGAGGCGGTCAAGCAACGGCCTGAGGCGGAAACCAAGAAGGCGAAATCCGACGCGCCAAAGCCAACCACCGCGGCGGGCCGGCGCGGCCAGCGCACACGCCGGCGCAAGACCGCCGCGGGCGCGCGGCCGGTCGACGTCGAGGCGACGATCCAGGCCATGATCGCGGAACTGCAGGCCTGTCGCGAATTGTTGGCCGGTAAGACCGATGAGATAGTGGCCCGTGCACCACCAACGGCGCGCGCGCGTGGGCGGCGCTGATGGCGGCCGACCAGATCGGTCTCTGGCTGGTCGATCTGGGCGCCCACGGTGAAGCCTTGGAGGCATTGAACTGCGCCCAAGCGGTGTTGGCCGCGGACGAACAGGCCTGGCCGCACGGCGAGCGCAACAGCCATCGGGCCAATCGACGTGCGACGCGGATCGCCTTGCGTTTGCTGTTGGCGCGGTCCGGATGCGACGCGGCCTTCGGTCGGCCGTTTGTGTATGCACCCGGGGGCAAGCCGGGATTGTCCGATCGCGCGCTGGAGTTTTCGATTGCGCATAGCGGCGGCCACGCTCTGATCGCCATTTCGCGCGCGGGTCCGGTCGGCGTCGACCTGGAGCGGCCGCGCGCGCTGTCGTTGTCGCCGGGGCGACGGCGGTTGATCGAGGCCGCGGGCGCAGCGCTCGATGGCCCGCGGACAAGGCTGCCGGGATCGGTATCGGTCGATGCCACGGTCGAAACGCTGGCGGCGTGGACGCGGCTTGAGGCGGTGGCCAAGGCCCGCGGCAGCGGCATCGGTAGCTTGTTGACGGACTTGGGCATCACCGCTGCAGGCCTGCGGTGCCAATCGCCGCAACTTGTCGCCGCCGCGGCAGCAGCCCTGCGCGATCACGCTGACCTGTGGGTCGGTTCGCTCGAACTCAGCGCCGACCTGGTGGGGGCGATCGCCTGGCCCCGACGCGTCGCAGCTGGACCGCCTTCGTGGCTGCGCTTCGACAGCGCGCTGCTCGCGGCCGGCTGATCTCGGCTTGCGGCGGATGAGCCTTGCCAGCCCACGCCCTGCCGTGGCCGCCATCAGATCGTGCCATGGGGTGGCCCAATGGAGGAATGAGGCGGGGGAGCGGGATCGCCTAGATCATCGCGCCTTTAATCGGAACCGCAAAGCCGGTTCCGATTAAAGGCAGGTTGCCCTAGCTTATACTGAAACGCACCAGGTTGGCCGGCCGATGAAGGCTCAGGCCTCGCGTTGCGGTGTGTTGGCGCCGCTGGGCTTGGCATCGGAGCCGGTGGCGCCCGCATCCTGGGCTTGGTCGGTCAAGCGGCGGATCCTGAGCGCCGTGATCTTGTTGCGCGCCTTTCGCAGAATTTCGAAGCGGTAGCCGTAGAACGTAAAGATCTGTCCGGGAGCCGGAATGGTTTGCGCCTCGTGGATTACCAGCCCCGCCAGCGTCGTCGCCTCCTCGTCCGGCAATTGCCAATCCATCTCCCGATTGAGATCGCGGATCGGCACGCTGCCCTCCACCACCACCGAGCCGTCCGGCTGCACGTGAAGCATGGTTTCGGCGATGTCGTGCTCGTCCGAGATCTGGCCGACGATCTCCTCCAGGATATCCTCCAAGGTGATCAAACCTTGCACCTCGCCGTATTCGTCGACCACCAGGGCGAGCTGGGCCTTCTTCTTGAGGAAGGCGTTGAGCTGGTCTTTGAGGCTGGTTTGATCCGGCACGAACCAGGGCTTGGCGATGAAGCCCGTGATGTCGAGGCAATCCGGCTTCCAGTTGACTTCCGCAAGCGCCGCCAGCATGTCCTTGGTGTGCAGCACACCGATGATGTTGTCGGGCTGGTCCTTCCATACCGGAACGCGGGTGTATTGCGAGGCGATGACAGCATTGACGATGGCGGTTGGCGGGTCGGCGGAGTCGACGGTCTCCATGCGGGTGCGGTGGACCATGATGTCGCTGACCTGCAACTCGCCGAGATCCAGCACCCCGCCCAACATGTGGGCATCGCCCTTGGCGACGGCCCCTTCACGCTGGGACAGTTCGATGGTGCCGCGCAATTCTTCGTGCCGGGCAAGGATGTTGGCCGCGTCATCGACGCGCGATGGCGTGAACTTGAGGATTTGTCGCACGAAGAACGCAACTGCCGCGGTGAATGGCGAGAGCGCCGCGATCAGCACCCGCATCAAGGGCGCGACCTGTAGGGCGACATGATCAGGATAGGCCAAGGCCCACGTCTTGGGCAGCACCTCCGCAAAGATGACGACCAACACGGTCATGATCACGGTCGCATACGCCACCCCGAAATCGCCGAACAGATGGATCAGCAAAGAGGTGGTCAGCGCCGACGCCAGGATGTTGACCAGGTTGTTACCCAACAGCACCGTGCCGATCATGCGTTCCGGTGCAGCCAGCAGGCGGTTCACCAAACCGGCGCGCTGGTTGCGCTCCTGCTCCAAGGCATGCATGCGGGCGCGAGATACGGCCGTGAGGGCCGTTTCAGAACCGCTGAAAAAGGCCGACAGGAACAGCAGCAAAACAATGGCTATAATGTGTAGCCCGGTCTCGAGGGTCATGTTCGCATGGGAGGGTTGGGTTGGTTGAACCTTACTGGATGGTGCAAACGGTCGCGATCGCGGCCAGCCGGCGGTCGCCCCTTGGATTGAGGGGCCGCTGCGGCAACCCGATCGACGCACTATTCATATGGGGTGCTACAGCACCGATGTCACAAGGTCGACTTGAAATCGTCTTTGGCCGGCTAATGGCCAGGTTGGTGACATTGAATTTGCCGGTCGGTAACTGGCCGGAGCCGCTTTTTTTCTGGCATCACCCGTGGTATCGCCGGAGCGAAATCGGCCGGGACATGGTGTCCGGCACATGGTTTCACCAAAGGAGCCCCGGCCATGGCGACGCCTCCGATTGACGATCTGGAGCGTATCGGGCTGACATTCGACGACGTGTTGCTGGTGCCGCAGGCGTCCGCGGTGATGCCGGGCCAAGTCGACGTCACCACCCGCGTGACGAAGGCGGTTGAACTCAAGATCCCCATTCTCTCCGCTGCGATGGATACCGTGACCGAGGCACCGTTGGCGATCGCGATGGCGCTCGCCGGCGGCGTCGGCGTCGTTCACCGCAATTTCAGCCCAGCGCAGCAGGCCGAACAGGTGGATCGGGTCAAGCGCTTCGTCTCCGGTATGGTGCTCGATCCGGTCACCATCGGTCCCAGCGAGACGTTGCAGCAGGCCTGGGACTTGATGGACCGCCACCGCATCTCCGGCGTCCCGGTCGTCGAGCCTAAGTCGCACATCCTGGTGGGGATTCTGACCAATCGCGACGTGCGCTTCGCGACCAATCCGCTGACGCCGGTGTCGGAGCTGATGACGCGGGATCGACTGGTCACCGTCAAGGAGGGCGTGGCGCAAGCCGAGGCCAAGCGCCTGTTGCACACCAATCGGATCGAAAAACTGCTCGTCGTCGATGAGAACTATCGTTGTGTCGGTCTGATCACCGTGAAGGACATCGAGAAGGCGGAGCAAAATCCCAACGCCGCCACCGACGCCCAAGGCCGACTGCGGGTCGCCGCCGCCACGACGGTCGGCGAGGACGGGTTCGAGCGCACCGAACGGTTGATCGCCGCGGGGTGTGATCTGATCGTGGTCGATACCGCGCATGGTCATTCCGAGCGCGTGCTCGAGGCGGTGACGCGGATCAAGAAGTTGTCGAACAGCACCCAGGTCATCGCCGGTAACGTGGCCACGGCCGATGCCACGAAGGCCTTGATCAATGCCGGTGCGGATGCGGTTAAGGTGGGCATCGGACCGGGCTCGATTTGCACCACGCGCATCGTGGCCGGGGTCGGCGTTCCGCAAATGACCGCGATTCTCGACTGCGCAACGGAAGCCAAGAAACAAGGCATTCCGGTGATCGCCGACGGGGGGGTCAAATTTTCAGGTGATCTGTCGAAGGCGATTGCGGCTGGGGCCGATTGCGTGATGGTCGGATCGCTGCTGGCGGGCACCGACGAGAGCCCGGGCGAGACCTATCTCTATCAGGGCCGAACCTATAAGGCCTATCGCGGGATGGGCTCGGTCGGTGCGATGGCGCGCGGCAGCGCGGACCGGTATTTCCAGCAAGAGGTGCGTGATGAGTTAAAACTGGTGCCCGAAGGGATCGAGGGCCAGGTTCCCTTCAAGGGGCCGGTTGCGGCCGTGTTGCACCAACTGGTCGGCGGGCTGCGCGCCGGCATGGGCTATGTGGGCGCACGATCGATCGATGAGTTGCAATCGCGAGCTCGCTTCATTCGGGTGTCACCTTCCGCGATCCGTGAAAGCCATCCGCATGGCATCGCCATCACCCGCGAATCACCGAACTACCCCGGCTCCACTTGATCCGAGCGCGGCGAGCCGCCTACCATGGGGGAGGTGCGCGCAGTGCTGGAGATTTGGAGATCCCCGTGTTGAATTTGATGAAAGTTCGCGAACAGGTCGTTCAGTTCATCGCAGATGACGTCGGCCAATTCGACCTCACCTCCAATATTATGATCGATGAGGCCGCCCAGGGGTCGTTCTACATCAACGCGCGCGAGCCGATCGTGCTGGCCGGTATCGATGTCGCGTGTATCGTCTTCGACTACGGCGTCCCCGGCGCAAAGCTGGAGCGTTTCGTCACGGATGGGACCCGCGTCGACATCGGTGCCTGCCTGATGAGCGTGTCCGGTCATGCCAGAGCGATCTTGACGGTCGAGCGAACCGCTCTGAACATTCTTCAGCACATGAGTGGGATCGCCACGGAGACGGCGAAATATGTCGACAAGATCAAGGGCACCAACTGCCAGCTGATCGATACCCGTAAGACCACGCCGGGGTTGAGGATGCTGGAAAAGCACGCGGTGGTCTGCGGCGGCGGCCGCAACCATCGCCTCGCGCTCGACGGCGGCGTGCTGGTGAAGGACAACCACATCGCGGTGTTCGGCAGCATCAAAGCCGCGGTGGAGCGGGCCAAATCTCAGGTGCCGGTTCTCACCAAGGTCGAGGTCGAATGCGATACGCTCGAGCAGGTCAAAGAGGCGTTGGACGCAGGGGCCGATATGCTGCTGTTGGACAATATGGAGCCCGACATGATGCGCCAGGCCGTGGCGATCGTGGGTGGCCGCATTCCGTTGGAGGCCTCGGGCGGCATTACGCTTGAGACCGTGCGAGCGAAGGCTGAAAGCGGTGTCGATTTCATCTCCGTGGGGCGTATCACGCAGTCGGCGCGGGCCGTGGATATCGGCTTGGACGACGGCCGCCGCGACTGATGCTGCACGGGCCATGCTTCAGCCTCCAATCGCGACCCCGCGGTCCCAACCTGGTGCGCTTGAGCGACAACGGGCCGTCGCGATCATCAGCGGGTTGGCAGCGCCCCCCAGATCATCGCGTGACCATGACGACGCGATGGCGGAGGCATGTCGGGCACCGCGACGATCGCCGCCCGACAAGAGATCGACATTTTGTATGGGTTCGGGAGCATCCCGCTGCCGCTTCGGTATGCGGTAACGGTGTCCGTTGAGACGAGGTCAATAAAGTGCCAGGTAGGTTGTTCCTTGTCGTCGGGCCAAGCGGTGTGGGCAAGGACACGATTTTGGAGGGGGCGCGGTTGGCGTTGGCCGATGATCCCCATCTGATCTTCGCCCAGCGCGTGATTACGCGACCAGCTGACAGTGGCGGCGAGGACCATCACGCGGTCAGCACCGACACGTTTGCCAAGATGCGTCAGGACGGGACCTTTTTTGCCGCCTGGCGTGCTCACGGTTTTGACTACGGCTTGCCGATCGAACTCAAGCACCAGCTGGAGGCTGGTCGCCATGTGCTGGCCAACGTCTCGCGGGCGGCGTTACAGGCGATCGTGGACGCTTGGCCCGACGCCATGGTGATCGAGATCAAGGCTGATCCGGAGATGATTGCCGCTCGCTTGAGCGGTCGCGGCCGTGAGGACGCCGCCGCCATCAAGGCGCGGCTGGGGCGCGGCGCGCCGCCAATGCCGGCCAACATTCAAGTCCTTAGTGTCGACAACAATGCGTCGATTGAGCAGGCCGTCGCGCAATTCGTTGCTGTTGTCCGCTCTGTGGTGCCGCAGCCGCTGAAGCTCAAACGCGTTGATATCGACACCTGGAACGAGCCGATTTGTTTTCTCAATTATGCCTGCGAGCGCTACGACGCGCGCTCGTTTCTGGGCCCGGGAAAGGTGAGAGCGTTCAACCGGCATGGCTGCGTTACCGCACGCGTCAACCTTGCCCACGACGACATCGTCAAACGCGACGAGATTGGTCTGAGCCGCTTCGCGTTCGAGCGGCTCGGACAGCGGGAAGGCAGTCCGCTCACGCTGACGCGCGCACCGCAACCCGCCAGCATCGAGGCGTTGCGCGCAAAGGTCGGCGGCGAAAGCCTGCGGGACGATGATATTGATGGCATCATCCGCGACATTGTCGAGGGTGCCTACAACGGGCGGGAGATAGCGGCTTTCCTGGTGTCATCGGCCCAGCAGCTGGATGACGAGGAGGTGGTCGCCCTGGCGCGCGCGCGTGCTAAGTATGCGCAAACGATCACGTGGCCTTACGATTTGGTCGTCGACAAGCATTCGCTCGGAGGAGTTCCCGGTAGCCGTATCACACTGATCGTGACGCCAATCGTGGCCGCCTATGGTCTTGTCATTCCGAAGACCTCGTCGCGTGCGATTACTTCCGCGGCCGGTACCGCCGACGTGATGGAGGTGGTTGCGCGGGTCGACTTGACCCGGCGGGAGGTGGAAAGCGCGGTCGGGCGGGCCGGCGGGTGCATCGTCTGGAATGGTCGGCTCAATCACTCGGCCGTCGACGATGTGATGAACGCCATGACGCGTCCGCTCGGGGTCGACTCGCGCAGGTGGTCGGTTGCATCGATCCTTTCCAAGAAACTGGCCGCCGGTTCAACCCATATCATCATCGACATTCCCGCCGGTCGGGGCACTAAGATTGCCACGCGACCAGAAGCCGAAGTGTTGGCGGAGCTGTTCGTCAAGGTCGGACAGCGGCTGGGCCTGGTGGTTGAGGCCCAGGTGACCGAGGGAACCCGCCCGATCGGGCGGGGCGTCGGCCCGGCGCTCGAGATCCGCGATGTCTACGCCGTGCTGCGCAACGCCGACGACGCGCCGTCGGACCTGCGGGACAAGGCGCTTTGGTTTGCCGGCCGAATCCTGGAATGGAGCCCGGACATCGCGCCGGGTGCAGGTTTGGGCACCGCCGAGCAGATCTTGCGCTCGGGCGCAGCATTGGCGGCGTTCGAGCGTATCATCGATGCCCAAGGCCGCCGTGAAGCGCCAGACGCCCCCGGGCACTTGGTGCGCGAGATCTGTGCTCCGGCAAGTGGCGTGATCGGCGCGATCGACGCGCGCCGGGTGTCAGGCATTGCGCGGCGGGCGGGCGCACCCATGGACAAGGGCGCCGGCGTCGATCTGGTGGCACGGGTCGGAACCGAGCTGAGGGCCGGTGATGTGATGTATCGGGTGCATGCCTCGGCGGAGAGCAGTCTGCAGCACGCGGTCGCCTATGCTGAGCGTGAACCCGTGGTGGACTTGATCTGACCCGGCTCGCTTAACCGATCCGCCTGGCGATAATTGAGCCGACGGACTTTACTCGCGGAGCCGCAGATGGCACGGTCGACCGCGGAGTTCGCCGCCAAGACGAGAGCATGCTGCGCTTGATTGGACTTGCGACGATTCCGATGAACAGCAGAAGCGTGCTCTCATCTTAACGAGCGAACACGTTGGTGCCTTGAGTAGCCCGCTTTCGCGGTGCCTTGCTGAAGGCAAGGTGATCCAGGCCCGCCGTCCTATGACCGCGCTCATCGAAGCGCACTTTCGTTGATGAGGCCGTCGATGTCTACGCGCGCGATCAGTCGACACGCCAAGGCCAAACCCACCATGGAGGGCGCCGGCGTCAAACTCCATCGCGCCTTCGGTTTCGGCGATACCAGCGACGTCGATCCGTTCTTGATGCTCGATGACTTTCGCAACGAGCATCCGGAGGATTATCGGGCCGGCTTTCCCTGGCACCCCCATCGCGGGATCGAGACGATTTCCTATGTGCTGGCGGGCACCGTGGAGCACAGCGACAGCCTCGGCAACCAGGGACGGCTCGGGGCTGGCGATGTGCAGTGGATGACCGCAGGCCGGGGTATTCTGCATCAGGAGATGCCGAGCGGCGACGCCGACGGCCGGATGCACGGCTTTCAACTGTGGGCCAACTTGCCGGCGGCGCTGAAGATGTCCGCGCCGCGTTACCAGGACATTCCGGCCGCCGAGATCCCGGCGCTGAGCGATGACGACGGCACGGTTGTGCGCTTGATTTGCGGTGAATACCGGGGTCGGCGCGGGCCGGTCGATGGCATCGCCGCGGATCCGCGCTATCTGGACATCTGGGTGCCTGCGGGGCATCGCAAGACGCTGCCGGTGGAGCTCGGGCGGCACGCGTTTGCCTACGTGTTCGAGGGGGACGGCCACTTTGCTGGCAGTTCACGCCCCTTTGGCGTGTTGACGGAACGGGCCGGGCCCGATGGTGACCAGGTGGTGCGCGAGCACGTCGACAATCGTTCGCTGGTGGTTTTTGATAGCGGTGATCAGGTCACGGTTCAGGCGGGGGACGCGGGCATCCGGTTTCTGCTGGTCTCCGGACGGCCGATCCGCGAGCCGATCGCTTGGTATGGACCCATTGTCATGAATACCCAAGCGGAGATCGAGCAGGCGGTCGCGCAGTTGCGCAACGGCACCTTCATCGCGCCCTGATCGGCGAAGAGGTGGGTTTGTTGTTTTCTAGATCGAGTCATTGGTGCCACATTGTTGAGGCATAGCATGCTGCGTTCGGGGGGTTGGGAATAGCAAGCGGAACACTGGATGGCGCTGGTCAACAGTGGCTTGTCGGCAGCTTGACCCTCCCCTCAGGGCCCAACACCTTGGGGCTGTTTCGAATGAGGTGAGATATGGTACTGCCCGAACAATATGCCTGGTTTGAGCCAATTTTGATCTTGGCCATTATCGTGTTCGTCATTTGCTGGATTGGCAACGCGCTGACGTTCGGCAACCGCTTCGTGAACGCGCTGGTAACGTCGATTATTTTTGCGTTGGTGTTCGGCGCGGTGGCCTACTTTGGGTACGGTAACCTGCAACTGTCTTTGTCGACAACACCGGCGGCCGACGCTCCGGCGGTGACCTCACCGCTGGGCAGCCAGTAGCGAACGGCTGTGGGCTAAGCCGCGCTCAGGTTCCATCGGTGTCGCGCCGCAAGGCGCCATAGGGCGGCCGCTTCCGTGGCAGCTGGCGGGTGTCAGCTTTGCGCGCATGCGCTGGGTCAGCGATGGCCCCAACCCATCTGCCACCTCGGCCGGCTGTGCAGAACAGGTCGAACGCACCCGTCGCCGGGGCGTCTCAGTGCATGTGGACGACGCGTGGGTTGAGGCGGGCAGGCGCTGAATGTGGCGCGTCTGGAGAGCCCGTGATCCATCCCAATGCCGTTGCGGTCCTGCGACGGCGCCGGCAGGTCGAGCCGCGATGCGGCAGGTCGCGAGTGCAGCCCGAACGATCGGCTGCCACACAGACGAACGACGTGCTGGCAAACGACGGGGCGGTTGGGTTATGCCAGCTTGGACGCGTCCGGAGACCTGCGATGTTGATCCGATCGGCCGATGGCAATGACGCCGCCGCCATTTGGGCCATTCTGGAGCCCGTGATCAGAGCCGGCCAAACCTATGCGCTGCCGCCGGATATGACGAGGGAAGACGCGTTGGCCTATTGGCTGGGTGCGGATCGACAAACCTTGGTGGCCGAAGATGACAACCGCATCGTCGGAACCTATTACCTGAAGCCCAACCAACTGGGTGGCGGCGCACATGTCGCCAACTGCGGATATATAACCGCCCGTGGTGGTGAGGGCCGCGGCATCGCACGGCGGATGTGTCTTGATTCCCTGCAGCGCGCGCGTGCCCACGGCTTTCGTGGGATGCAGTTTAATTTCGTGGTCGAAACCAACACGCGGGCGATCCAGTTGTGGCTGAGCCTCGGCTTCGAGATCGTCGGCAGGCTGCCGTCGGCTTTCAAACATCCGCACAACGGCTACACCGACGCGTTGATCATGTACCGCCCACTGGAGCAACCGGCTTTTGATCGGAAACCAGAGGATTTTGTTTAAATCCCGAAAACTGCCGTATGCGTCAGGAGCGATCATGGCCCGCGACCGGTGCTGAAGGGCGCCAGATCATCGTGCCTTTTGTTGGCACCGCTAAGACAATCAATCTAAAAACGATACGATATAGAGCGGTTCCAGCTAATACTGAAACGCCATGGCGCAACCTGCTTTTCATCGGAATCGAACCGATCCCGATGAAAAGCAGAGCGTTGCTCTAGCTCACCCTGAAATATCATAGGCGAGCGCGGGTCATCCTTCAGCGGGGTCCGCACTGCGCCGGGCCAACGCATGCTGCTTGAGTACCGGCCGGCGCGGGACGATGGGGCGAATGCTGCGGGTAGCCCGGGTCGAGATCGGGAATCGCCCAATCCGAAAACAGACTCATTCCCGGAACCCGATCAATCCGGAAAAACAATCGCGCGGATCGGCAGCAGCAAGGCCTGCGCCCGAATGACGATCGCGTTGGCGATCCCCATACTGTCGACCAGCCTCAGCGCGAAGGCGCTGAGACCGCTGATTTCACCGGCCGCGATTTGCTTGGCATGGCTGGTATAGGCGACGCCGGTGCAATTGCTGCCGCGCGGGATCGCGTTGGCGTGGCCTTTGAAGATCGGTTCCAACATGACCATAACGGTGCCGGCGCGCAGTCGATCTTGCACATCGATCAACTGATCGGTCGGGCGCAGCTGTCCAGTGGTGATGGCGTCTTGGATGTCGGTGATCAGCATCGGGATCACCGTCAAGGGCTTGGAGGCACACGTGATCTCGGTGACCATGCCGACGTGCAGCACCTGCGCGGAAATCTGTCGGAAGCCGGCCTGAAATCGATTGCGTCCGGAGGTGGTCGGCACCAAAATTCCGGCTGGCCGGAGGATTGGGTTGACGATGTCCCCAGGCTTCAGCACGAACTGCTTCACGGTTGCGCTGATGCCGGCGTAGACCGTCGCCTTGTCGATCTCGGTCTCGGCCTGTGCTAGCGCGGCTTCGGCGCTGGCGCGTTGCGCGGGCAGGAGCGTGATGATGCGTGCATTGACCACATCGCGTTGCGCCCGGGCCGCGTCCAACGCACCTTCGCGGCTTTGAACGGTCGCGCGCAACGCCTCCAATTGCTGCTCGGTGACGACGTCGGGATTGCGCTCGTAGAGCTGCTCGCGCCGGCTCAGCTCGTCCCTGGCTTGGCGCAGCGCACCCTCGGCCGTCGCCATGTTACCCTTGGCGATGTCCAATTCCGAGCGGGCCAGGACCAGCGCGGCATCGACCTCGACGATCCGCTTGCGTGCGGTTTGCGCGGCCGCGCGTTGGCGGCTGGTCTCCAGTCGAAAGATCGGCTCACCGGCTTTCACCGTTTGGTTGTTGCGGACATAGACCTCTTCCACACGGCCAGGTCGATCTGAGATGATCGACACGGTGCGAAACAGGGACGTCACCTTCGAGGTGGTGGGATGAAAATAAAAAATAATGGTAATCAGGGTGATGGCCAGGCAAGCGCAAGCCGTAACTCCCCACCGCAATTCGTACCAAAAGTTGAAAAGCGTGATCTGCCTGGCTTGCACATAAACGCGATATAGGTAATCCGGAACGATCGTGATAAGGGCGCTGAAAACCAGTTCGAGCATGGATTAGTTCCTCGTCACCGATTGTCGCACCAGCGATTTCGCGATGACCCTTAGCGGCGTCACAATATCGGGAATACGAATGGTGGCCAGCAACAGCGCCGCGACCCAAAAGGCATTGTTGAGCGTGAGCAGCGACAACAGACGGAGAATGCCGACGATTTGCAACTGCACTTTGCTAGCACCCTGAGCCAGGCGATCGGGCCACGCTTGAATGGTGAAATAGACAACGCCAAAGCTAAGCACGACCGCGACGAGGGCGATCGCCACTAGAATAAATAGAACGTCGGTTTGGCCGGGAGCGGTGACGAAAAACGGCAGCTCATCTCTGGAGCTGGCGGCAAGGGCTTCATTCATTGCAGGCTGATCCGAATGACGACGAAAAAGATTAACGGACAATATAGTGCGTTGGATCGGGTGGCTAGAACGTTTCAGTTATAGCTGGAGCCCACGCCGTTGCCCGACCCGGCCAACGACACCACCGCGGCTTTTGGCGGCCAGGTGGGGAGCGGGCCGGTACGGCGATTAGGCCCAAGGCGGACGTGATCGCGATCCGCACCGCTTGTCATCGAGCCGCGTCGCCGTTCAAGACCAAAGGCGCAAACGAGATCGCAGTCGGAGAACCAACCAGGTTTAAGCGAGCGTTTGCAATGAGACGGAGCGCCATCCCGATCGGGCGTGCTGCGGTGGCGACGGAACAGCTATGACAGGCGGCAGCGACACGTCGCTGGGAGCTGATCTGGGAACCCGCCGCGCGCATTGATGCGTAGTCACTGGGCAGGTGCGCGGCAAACGCATCGACCCGCGTTACCGGCACCGCACCCATTGCAGGCGTGGCGATACACGTCACCAAACAACGATGCCCGTTGCGATAACGCTGGCTCAACCCAAACAAGAGGTCGCCATGTCGCTGGCACGACGTAGCCGCTGCAATGCCTGCTCGCCGGGGCGCTGGCTGGAGGTGTGCTCGCCGCCCAGCGTGCTGCGCCGCCGCTTGCCGCCTTCGATCATCGGTTCGAGGCGATCGATGGTCAGCCGTTGATGCTGGACAGCTTGCGCGGCAAGGCCTTGTTGATCGTCAATATCGCTTCCCGGTGTGGCTTTTCGCACCAGTACACGGGTCTGCAGGCGCTGTGGTCGCGCTGTCGCGATCAGGGGCTGGTGGTGAGCGGCGTCCCATCCGACGAGTTCGGCTGGCAGGAGCCCGGCACCGCCGGCGAGATCGTCGAACTGTGTCGGGGCGCGTTTGGCGTCACGGTCCCGCTCGCCGCCAAATCGCGGGTGAAGCGATCAAACGCCCACCCGTTCTATCAATGGGCGCGGGCGAGCTTCGATGCGCGGCACGTGCCACGCTGGAACGTCCACAAATACGTGATCGGACGGGATGGTCAAATTGTCGGCACTTATCCCGCAACACCCCAGCCGGGTTCCGCATGACTGCGGCACAGCATCGAGACGGCTCTAACACGGCCACCCGCTGCCCGTGGCAAGCAGTAACCAGCTTGGGGCCGGGGCTCGTCGACGCCGGCCGACGCGCCCAGCTGGCCGAAAGCACCAGCGACCGCCAGCCACCCATCTATTGAGATCGACCGAGCGGGTGGTCGCCCCAGAACAGTGACCGGCCGAGCCTTGAGCGGCACCATCAATCGGTCGCCAAGGTGACATGCAAATCAAGCAGCGGAGCGACGGTCTGCGCCGGCCGTCGTCCAAAGCCACACTCGGTCGCGATCCCATAATCGGCGACATACTTGCTGGCGGTTGCCATCCGCCGGCGTGTCCCCTCCACCCCGTCGGCGTCATGAATGAGGCCGAGAAACAGCTGGGTGCCCGGCTTCAGCTGCAAGTCCTTCAAGGGCGCGAAATAGGCATCGTCGTTGCGCTCGATCGGCACCGGCATGTGGATCCAGTCAATGGTCCGTTCCACGCCGGTCGCCAGCCGATTGGCGAGATCGACCATCGGCGCCATGTCGCGCGGCTCAACGAAATGTTTGCCACCAAACGATCCGTAGCAAAAATGATAACCCAGCTCGATATCGGCCGGGATGGCGTCGCCGAACTTGATGAGCCGGGCCGCGATGCCGTCCTGGTGAAATGGAAAGTAGCTTTGACGGGCCCCTTCGAAGGCCTGCATGTCGTGGGCGTTGTCCCATTGCCAGGCAATCTGATCGTGGGGCAAGGCATGCGCGACCTGTTCGATCTCGCTCAGCATCCGTGCTTCGTAGGCGGGCTCGACCAGGATGCGGTGATCGGGGGCAATGGCGGAATTCAACACGTTGAAGGGACTTGGAACCGCGATCAAAAAACGTGTTTGTGGCGCAATTTTTCCAGCTTTCTTGAGTTCTGAGAAAACGGCGAAGCTGTCCAAGGCGCAGGCCGCATAGCCGAGCGGCGGCATCGTCAGGTCCTGCGGTGAAACGCCGGGTTTGATGCGCCACCAGGTGGTGTGCGCCATGCTCTTGGACCCAATGTAGGCCGTCGCGTTGCGGTAATCGCCTTGCGACGGCAGCGTCTCCAGTTGGGGATGGTCCTTGAACACGTGATCCTGCCAACGGATCCACATCAGCCGCTCACCGGTCTCGCCGTCGGGAATGCGACGCGCCTTGACCCCGAGGCTGTCGGCCACCGCACTGAACACTGCTTGTGCGTCGGCCAACGGGATGCTCCCGCACAGATGGATTTCGCGCCCGCTCATGAGTGTCTCCTCCGTTCCTGGTTGGTGCCCACCGGCGCATGCAACACCCACAAGCGTCAGATCGCGGGGCAGGCAGTCTGGACGGCGTCAGCTCTCGCGCAGTCTGAGTGGCCGACTGAGTGGCCGACCCTTCCAAGCCTGATGGGCCGAGATTGGACCGTTGCGCCATCCATCTGCAACTGAATTGCGCGCGGCATGTCGCGCCGCCGGCATGGCGCACCCATCACTGCAACCGGTGTGATAGCCGGCGCGGTTGCAACCCCATCAGGTGTAGACGAAGCCGGCATTGACCGGGATCACCTGGCCGGTCAGGGCGAGCGCGCCTTTGGTCAGCAGAAAGGCGACCACCTCAACGATGTCCTCCGGCACTTGCGGGCCCGGCACGGCGCGACCCGTCTCGTAGTGCTGGTGGCGCTCGGCCGGCACATACTCGGTCGCCCAATTGCGCATAATGCCTGGCGCAACGGCCGTGATGCCAATGCCGCGCGGGCCCAATTCCCGCGCCAGCGCGCGGGTCATCGATATCACCGCGCCCTTGCTGGTGACATAGGCCAACAGCCGTGGCGCTCCCCATAGTGCGGTGTCGGACGCCAAGTTGACGATCCGCCCATCGCCATCGGCCGCGAACAGTGGCGACAGCGCCCGCGTAATCAACCAGGTCCCGCGCACGTTGACGTCCATCACCCGGTCCCAGGTCTCAATCGCCGTCTGTTCGAAACTCGGACCGCCGATGCCTGTGGCAATCGCCGCGTTATTGACCAGGCCGTGAATCTGCCCCTCGTTGGCGCGAATGTCGGCGGCGAAGGCTTCAATGGAGGCAGGATCGGCCAAATCGAGCGGTATGAAGCGTGCGGCGATCCCGCCCGCGGCCAATGTGTCTGCTGTCGACTGGCCGTCTTGCGTGAGCACGTCGGCAATGATCAGGCTAGCCCCATGGCGCGCGCACGCCTCGGCGATCGCGCGGCCGACACCGCGGGCAGCTCCAGTGATGACGATGATGCGATCCTTGAGCACGCCGTCCACGTCCACGCCGGTTCGACCAATCAGCAGGCGGTCATATTCGCCGCACGCGTCCAGCTGCCGCGCCCGGCGATCCGATGGCGGCAGGGTACTGCGCTAAGCGATAAGGTCAAGAACCGGCGGGCGCTATAGCGTTTCAGTATGAGCCGGAACCATCCCGCTCCCCCGGCCCCCGGCCCCAACTGGCACCACATGCGCGGCACCACATGCGCGGTTGGCACGATTTCATTCGGGCGCGGTTGCACCGCCGGCCAATAGCTCGCTCGCCAATGCTGTGTGCGCGATCAAGCGGCGCAGGAAGCGATGTGCGTGCACCAATTCAACTTGACCCTTGCCGGCGAACACCACGTCGTTGGCGCGACCCACCAGCGGCGCCGGCCGATCGATTGCATATTGTCCCAGATTGAGCTGCCATCCCGCCCGGTGCAGGCGGCCGAGGCACCGACGCACCGACGCACCGCGTCAATCAGACAAGCGTTGCCGTCGGCCGGCTGAATGACGTGTTGCCAGCGCTGATGGGGCGGTGCACCTTCGGCGCAGGAGCATGAAGGCACGATGATTGCGCCATGGTGGACGAAGGACTTGCCACCGATGGTGCGAAGTTGTGGCTGGCCAGGTGGGGAGCGGGAGGTTTCCAGCTCACACTGAACCGTTCTGATTGACAGGAGTTTCGGTCCATGAACCAGCGCACCAGTTTTTTCCAAGCTACCGCGACGTTCAAAGCCGGCACGTCCCAACCGTCGGACTACCTGGCGCGCTGCTTGAGCGAACTGGAGCAGCGGGAGCCGACGCTCAAGGCTTTCGTCAACCGCGCTTCACCGACCAAGCTCACTGAAGCAGCAAGGCAGGCGGACGCACGTTGGGCGCAAGCGCGGCCGTTGTCGCCGGTGGACGGCATGCCAATTGGCATCAAGGACATCATCGAAACTGCCGACATGCCGACCGAACAGGGAACCCTCCGTTGGCAGGGCTGGCGCACCGACCGCGACGCCGCGGCCGTGCAGGCGCTGCGGGAGGCAGGCGCATTGATCGTCGGCAAAACGACGACCACCGAATACGCCACCATGCACCCGTTCCATGTGACCACCAACCCGCATGACGCACACCGGACCCCCGGCGGATCATCGAGCGGCTCAGCGGCTGCCGTCGGCGCCGGCGTTCTGCCGGCGGCACTCGGCACGCAAGTGGTCGCTTCGACGCTGCGCCCGGCCAGCTTTTGCGGCTGCGTCGGCTTCAAGCCGAGTGTCGGCGCGCTCAATCGCGCCGGCAGCTACGACCATCTCAGCCAGAGCTGCACCGGTCTCCTCGCCGCTTCACCCGAAGATGCTTGGATCGTCGCCGCGGCGATTGTGGAGCGGGTCGGTGGCGATCCGGGTTTTGAGGGCATGGCGGGCCCATCCTTGCCGCCGGCGGTGCGCAAACCCGCGCGGCTGGCGTTGCTTCAAACCGGAGGCTGGGAGCGGACCACGGCCGGCGCCCGGCAGGCCCTGGATACGGCGCGCCGCCGGCTCAATGCGCTAGGTGTCGATGTGATCGGTCGCGACGATGATCCCGATATCGAGCACTTCGAACGGGCCACCTCAGACGCCCTCGCGCTGACGTTTGAGATGTTTAATTGGGAGTATCGCTGGCCGCTGGGTAGCTATTACAAGGAACAGCCCAATCAGTTGTCGGAGGTGCTGCGCGACACCTACGCCCAGGGCGCGCAGATGACGCTCGATGACTATCGCGCCGCGCTGGCCCGCCGCCGCGCCATTCGGCAGCGTGCCGTCTGGGTTGGCGCGCGCTACGACGCCTTTGTCCTGCTCGGCGCGACCGGCGCGGCCCCGATTGGGCTAGAAACCACCGGCGACCCTGCGGTCACGGTGATCGGCTCGCTGCTCGGCGGGCCCGCGATATCGCTGCCGTTGTTAGCTGACGACGGCATGCCGCTGGGTTTGCAACTGATTGGCCGCATGAATGACGACGCGGATTTGATGGCCGTCGCCCGCTGGGTGTGGGAGGCGTTTCCAGTCGAGGCCTAAGGCTGGCCGCGGGACTGGATTTGTGAAGCCGCTGCAACGTTTAACGGACCATCCGCGCGATCAAACCAAGCTTGTGCAGTGCGCAAATTTGTGATTAGCATAGACGAAAGGTCAACATTCCTGTCCTTTTAGGCGCCATCATCAGGGTCGGGTTTGGCGATGCCGCGCCTGCGCGGGTTGGCGAGATCTGGGACTTTCGCCAGATTGATGGTGCGACGAGAGTGGTTGTGGCTACGAGAACACATAGTGACGCACGTTGAGGACACGGGTGGCTGCAGCGCGCCGAGGGCGAGGGCGAACGTCGTCGCGGCGCGTGCCTCGCCGAGCGGAGCGCGGCCAGGCTGCGCCATGGTCCGAAAACGTCGCTGGCGTACGGTTGGGACCATTTGGCATTCATAGGCCAAGTCCTCCTCAAGGTTCGCGCCGACCGGCTTGGACCGACGACCTACCCGCCCCTGCCAGTCACCGACCAACCCCTGCCCGTTACAACACGCATCATGCTAAGTGAGTCGCAAGGCTACGACCGACAACGAACGACACGAGCCGACATGCCTGGAGAGGATCACATCATGCAGAGCCCCTTCCGTCGCGGCCTGCCGTACAGTTACGCGGATGACGACGCTGCGCGTTATGGCCTGTTCGATCCGCGCCGCGAGCACGACGCATGCGGTGTCGGCTTCATCGTCGATATGAGCGGCACCCGATCGCGGGCGATTGTCGAAAACGCGCTATCGATTCTTGAGAATTTGGAGCATCGCGGCGCGGTCGGCGCGGACCCCTTGGCGGGCGACGGCGCGGGCATCTTGGTGCAGCTTCCGCACGCGTTTTTTGCCGGCGCTTGCGATCGTCTCGGCTTCTCATTGCCGAAGGCCGGTCACTACGCGGTCGGCCAAGTGTTCATGCCACGCGACCCGCGTTTGATGGCGCATTGTGAGCGGGTGTGGGCGCGGGTGGTGCGCGAGGAAGGCCTCGAACTGCTCGGCTGGCGCACGGTGCCGCGCGACAACACCTGCCTGTCGGACATGGTGCGGGAGACCGAGCCGATCCATCGTCAGTTGTTCATCGCCCGGCCCTGGCAAATGACCGATGACGCGGCCTTCGAGCGCAAGCTCTACATTATCCGCAAAGCCGTTTCCAACGCGATCTACCACTCCTACAAGGGCCGTGACATCGGTCACTATGCCGTCAGCTTGTCGGCACGCACGGTGGTCTACAAGGGCATGTTCCTGTCGGCCCAGCTCAAGGCCTATTACCCGGACCTGTCGGATCCCGAATTCCAGTCGGCCTTGGCGCTCGTGCACCAGCGTTTCTCCACCAATACGTTTCCGTCTTGGAAGCTGGCGCACCCCTATCGGATGGTCGCGCATAATGGCGAGATCAACACGCTGCGCGGCAACGTCAACTGGATGGCGGCGCGGCAGGCGTCGGTGTCGTCGCCGTTGTTTGGCGAGGACATCCGCAAGCTCTGGCCGATTTCCTACGAGGGCCAGTCCGATACCGCCTGCTTCGACAATGCGTTGGAGTTTTTGACGATGGGCGGGTACAGCCTCGCCCATGCCGCGATGATGCTGATCCCGGAGGCCTGGGCCGGCCATGACGCCATGGAGTCCAAGCGTAAGGCGTTCTACGAGTACCACGCCTGTTTGATGGAACCGTGGGACGGCCCGGCGGCGATGGCTTTTACAAACGGTGTGCAGATTGGCGCGACGCTGGACCGCAACGGGTTGCGACCGGCCCGCTATCTGGAGACCAGCGACGGCCGCGTGATCATGTCCTCCGAATCTGGTGTGCTCGACATTCCCGAGCCGATGATCAAGCAGAAATGGCGGCTGCAGCCGGGCAAGATGCTGCTGATCGACCTGGAACAGGGGCGCATCATTTCCGACGACGAGCTGAAGGCCGATCTGGCCTCGCGCTATCCCTACGAGAGCTGGCTGAAGCGCACCCAGATCTTGGTGGGCGACCTTCCACTGGCTAAGGCCGCGCCGCAGCGCAAGTCCAACGTCGCGTTACTGGATTTGCAGCAGGCGTTCGGCTACACCCAGGAAAGCCTCAAATTCCTCATGGCGCCGATGGCGCATACCGGCCAAGAGGCGGTCGGCTCAATGGGGACGGATACGCCGATCTCGGTGCTTTCGAACCGACCGAAGCTGTTGCACACCTACTTTAAGCAAAACTTCGCCCAAGTCACCAATCCGCCGATCGATCCGATCCGCGAAGAGTTGGTCATGAGCTTGGTGTCGTTGATCGGTCCACGGCCGAACCTGCTTGATTTGGAGGGCACCTCCCGCGTGAAGCGCCTGGAGGTGGGCCAACCGATTGTCACCAACAGCGATCTGGAACGCATTCGCCAGATTGGGGAAGTGAAGGACAATCATTTCACCACCATCACCATCGATATCACCTATCCTGTAGAGCGTGGCGCCAGAGGCATGTCGGAAGCCGTGTCGGTGGTGTGCGCGGAGGCTGAGGAGGCGGTGCGCTCCGGCGACTTCAACATCATCATCCTGTCCGATCGGGACGTGGGGCCGGCACGGATCCCGATTCCATCGCTGTTGGCCACATCGGCGGTGCATCACCATTTGATCCGGCGCGGATTGCGCACCTCGGTTGGCTTGGTGGTCGAGACCGGCGAGGCGCACGAGGTTCATCAGTTTGCGACGCTGGCCGGCTACGGTGCCGAAGCCATCAACCCCTATTTGGCATTCGAGACGCTGGCCAATCTGCTGCCGATGCTCGATGAGCAACTCAACTTGAAGGAAGCGCAAAAGCGTTACATCAAGGCCGTCGATAAAGGGCTTTTGAAGGTGATGTCGAAGATGGGCATCTCCACCTTTCAGTCCTATTGCGGCGCCCAGATCTTTGACGCGGTCGGTCTGCGCTCGTCGTTCGTGCAACGCTACTTCACCGGCACCTACACGCAAGTCGAGGGTGTCGGACTGCCGCAGATCGCGCGGGAGACGGTGGAGCGCCATGCCCAAGCCTTTGGCAATGTGCATACGTTGGCCAATACCCTCGATGTCGGCGGCGAATATGCGTTTCGGATTCGCGGCGAGGCGCATCTGTGGAAGCCTAACGTCGTCGCTGATCTTCAGCACGCGGTGCGTGGCACCGAGCCGGACGATGCTGCCGCCGGACGGGTCCCGCAAAAGTACCGGGATTTTGCCCGTCAGGTCGATGAGCAGGCCGAGCAGCTGATGACGCTGCGCGGATTGTTCCGCATTCGCAGCGCCGAGGAGATGGGCCGTGAGCGCGTGCCGCTGGCAGAGGTGGAACCGGCATCGGAAATCGTCAAACGGTTCTCAACCGGGGCGATGAGCTTCGGATCCATCAGCCGTGAGGCGCACACGACGTTGGCGCTGGCGATGAACCGGATCGGTGGCAAATCCAACACCGGCGAGGGCGGCGAAGAGGTCGATCGGTTCACGCCGCTGGCCAACGGCGATTCCATGCGCTCAGCGATCAAGCAGGTCGCCTCCGGCCGGTTCGGCGTGACGACGGAGTATTTGGTCAATTCCGATCTGATGCAGATCAAGATGGCGCAAGGCGCTAAGCCGGGCGAGGGCGGACAGCTGCCCGGTCACAAGGTCGACCAGGTCATCGCCAAGGTGCGCCATTCCACGCCAGGGGTGGGTTTGATTTCACCGCCGCCACACCACGACATTTACTCGATTGAGGATCTGGCTCAGCTGATCTTTGACCTCAAGAACGTCAATCCGGATGGCGACGTCTCCGTCAAGCTGGTCTCCGAGGTCGGGGTTGGCACGGTGGCCGCCGGTGTTGCCAAGGCGCGTGCGGATCACGTGACGATCTCCGGCTTCGAAGGCGGCACTGGCGCCTCACCGCTGACCTCCATCAAACATGCCGGTAGTCCCTGGGAGATCGGGTTGGCCGAGACCCATCAGACATTGGTCGCCAATAAGCTGCGTGGTCGGATCGCGGTGCAGGTGGACGGGGGCATGCGAACCGGACGTGACGTCGTGGTCGGCGGGTTGCTCGGCGCCGATGAGTTCGGCTTTGCCACCGCTCCGTTGATTGCGGCCGGCTGCATCATGATGCGCAAATGTCACCTCAACACGTGTCCGGTCGGCGTGGCCACGCAGGATGCCGAGTTGCGCAAGCGTTTCAAGGGTAAACCCGAGCACGTCATCAACTACTTTTTCTTCGTCGCCGAGCAGGTCCGGGAGATGATGGCGGATATCGGCGTCAAGACCTTCAATGAGCTGGTCGGCCAATCCGATTATCTCGATAAGGATCTGGCCATCCGCCATTGGAAAGCGCGCGGGGTCGACTTCCGCAAGCTGTTCCACAAGCCAGCGGCTGGGCCCGACGTCGCGATCTGGAATTCGGAACGTCAAAACCACGGCCTGGAAAAGGTGCTGGACAACAAGCTGATCGCACTGACATCGAAGGCGATTGACGGCAAGGAACGCTACCAGACCGATCCCAAGTCGCCGTTGCTCATTACCAACCGGGATCGCACCACCGGCGCGACGCTGTCGGGCAAGATCGCCAAGCGACATGGCCATGCGGGGCTCCCGGAGGATACCATTTGGTTGACCTTCAAAGGGATTGCCGGACAAAGCTTCGGCGCTTGGGCCGCGCGCGGTGTAACGCTCGACCTGATCGGTGAGGCCAATGACTACGTTGGCAAGGGCTTGTCGGGCGGCAAGTTGATCGTGCGACCAGATCCGCAGTCAGGCATTGCGCCGGAGGAAAGTATCATCGTCGGTAACACCGTGCTTTATGGCGCGATCACTGGGGAATGCTATTTCCGCGGCATTGCCGGCGAGCGCTTCGCGGTGCGCAACTCCGGCGCGATTGCCGTGGTCGAAGGCACCGGCGATCACGGGTGCGAATATATGACCGGCGGTGTCGTGGTGGTGTTGGGTCCTACCGGGCGCAACTTTGCCGCCGGCATGTCGGGAGGCATCGCCTATGTGCTGGATGAGGCCGACGACTTTGCCCAGCGCTGCAATCTGGCGATGATCGATCTGGAGCCGATCGCCGCGGAGGAAGAGGTGATGACCCGGTTGGAAGGCTTGAGCGGTGACCTTGAATCGCATGGTCTGGTGGATGTCATGGGTGATATGACCCAACAGGACGCCGAGCGCTTACATCGCCTCATCACCCGACACATGCATTACACCAATTCGGCCAAAGCCGAGATGATCTTGTCGGACTGGCAGGCTTGGCTGCCCAAGTTCAAAAAGGTCATGCCGGTGGAATACCGCGAGGCGCTCAAGCAGATTTCGGTGGTCCAAGCCGCCGACACGACCGGTTTTAATGTGCTGGAAATCGGTGTGCGGACCTAGGCTTAAGGATCGGGTTCCGCGTGCCGCCTCGAGCGCGGAACGTCGCTATGCGCTAGCCGGAAGGTCGGACGGCAGAATTCTTTGAATCAGTAAGGCAGCAAGATGGGAAAGATCACCGGCTTCATGGAGTTTGAGCGCGCCGATCGAGCCTGTGAGCCGGTTGAGACGCGCATCAAACACTGGCGTGAGTTCGTCCAGGCGATGCCGGAGCCGGAGATCAAAAACCAGGCGGCGCGCTGCATGGACTGTGGGATTCCCTATTGCCATACGGGCTGTCCGATCCACAATCAAATTCCCGATTGGAATGACCTGGTGTTCCATAGCGATTGGCAAAGAGCCGCGCAAAACTTGCATTCAACCAACAACTTCCCGGAAATGACGGGGCGGGTGTGCCCGGCCCCGTGTGAGGCTGCGTGTACGCTCAACATTGAGAATGTCCCGGTCGCCATCAAGTCGATCGAGTGCGCCATCGCCGATCGGGCCATTGCACAGGGATGGGTGGGACCGCAGCCGGCCGAGGTGCCAACTGGCAAGCGCGTCGCCGTGGTTGGCTCAGGGCCGGCCGGATTGGCGGCGGCTCAACAACTGGCACGGGTTGGTCACGAGGTTCATGTCTACGAGAAGCAAGCTAAGCCGGGCGGCTTGTTGCGCTATGGTATTCCCGATTTCAAAATGGAAAAGTCGATTGTCGACGTGCGCGTACGACAGATGGAGGCGGAGGGCGTGACGTTCCATTGCAATGTCGTCGTCGGCAAGGACGTGATGGCGAAGACCCTGGAGCGCGAGCACGACGCGGTGTTGTTGGCCGGGGGGTCGGAAAAAGCGTTCGATTTGTTCAAGGATGCGCCGGGACGTGACCTCGACGGGTTGCATTTTGCCATGTCGTTTCTGCCCCAGCAAAACCGCCGGGTTGCCGGTGAGAAACAGCCGCCCAAGACCAGGCCGATCTCCGCGGAGGGCAAGCACGTTGTTGTGATCGGCGGCGGCGATACCGGCTCGGACTGCATCGGCACCAGCTTTCGCCAGGGCGCCAAGAGCGTCACCCAGCTGGAGATCATGCCGCAGCCGCCTGAGTTGGAGGACAAGGCGCTCAGCTGGCCGCATTGGCCGGTCAAGCTGCGCGTTTCCACCAGTCAAGCGGAGGGCGCAAAGGTCGAATACTCGATCTCGACCACCGGTTTTGTCGGCGAGGACGGCAAGGTGACGGCGCTCAGCTATGTGCGCGTCGACGACAAACTACAGCCGATTGCCGGTAGCGAAGGGCAGATGCCGGCGGACTTGGTGCTGTTTGCCATGGGTTTTTCTGGCCCGATCGAGACCGATTTGGTGAAAGAGTTGGGCCTCGACGTCGTGCCGCGCGGGCGTTTTCAAGGCTTGGATGCTGATGAGCGGGACTACCGTGTCAAAGGACACAGGCGGTTGTTCGCTGCCGGCGATATCCGCCGTGGGCAATCGCTGGTGGTGTGGGCGATCCGCGAGGGTCGGCAGGCCGCAGCCGCGATCGATCGGTATTTGATGGGACGCACCGACCTGCCCCGGTGAGCGTTGCGTAGCGCCGTGGCGTGTCGTCCGAGAGCGGCGGTCGGCAGACGGCTGCGCGGCTGCTTGGAGCCGTCATGGCATCCGATGGAGCAGTTCTCACCGGCGTTTCCATAACGCTGACGTCACCGCACGCGCAAGGCCTTGATCAGAGCGTTTCGGTGTGTGTTGGTAGCATCCCGCCCCTCCCCCAGCCTTCGGATGGCACGGTGATGTGGCCGGGCGGGAGAGCCGGGCCGGCCAGGCTAGATCATCGCGCCTTAAATCGGAACCGCAAAGCCGGTTCCGATTTAAGGCAGGTTGCTCTAATCGGCGTTGGGTGGACATGAATTGGAGCACAGCGAGATGTCGGCAGATGGATGCAGCAAAGGCCGATAGCCGGACCTCAACGCGCTGGCGAGGCTTGGCGGCGTGAGCACGATCACGTCGCGATCGAGTTCAACGCTGACGATCGGTCCGTAACCGTCCCAAGACCAAACCCTGAGCCCATTTGGGGTCACCAGATAGATTACGCCGTCGCCAGCTAGTTTGACCATCGCGGCAGGCGGTACCGCGCCAAGCTTGGCTACCCAAGTGCGCTTTGTCCCGGCCTCATCCAGCCGCTCGGCGTGCAGCTGGCGATCGATCATCTCCGCGGACCAGTCAGCTGGCGAGTCGGTTGGCCGCGGCCAATGCCGCGCCAATGAGCGTGCAGCCGAACGGCGGCATTCAAAGCAAGGTCGATGGCCGGCGGCCAACGCGGTCGCTTCGTCGAGAAAAAACAGTTCGGTATAACGGCGCGGCGCCATGACCGTGCGTCGCCGACCTCTGAAGGCGAGGAGGCAGGCGATCCACCGGCGAGTGACCGATCGGCGGCGACCCAGCGTCCGATCGTTGTGATGCAGGCAGCCGCCGCGGTTGCCCATCAACAGGCCCCTTGCCGCCACCGCGACGATGTCGCCCTCCGGCGTGACTCGATTTTGCAGCGGCATCTGATGACATCAGTCCAAGGCTCTGCCGCACCTCGAGAAATGTCGAGGATACTGCAGAAAAGATCTGTACGATATTACCACGGCGCTGATTAGAATCCTGTGTTTCTTATCCATACCAGTAATGAGGCAAATTCGCACGCCGCAAAAAGGAAAACTGTCCAATTCTATTATAATTCACAACTTTGCACGCGATTAATCTACAGTCAAAACTACAGTCAAAAATGCAAATTTCTTGAAACCAGGCCCCGGGAGAGTAGGCGAATTCGAGTTTCTGAATTTCGTTATAGGATGAATGCTAATGAGCAAACGTTTGGCGTTCCTAAGATATTATTCAGGCGCGGCCTTGGTGCTGGCTGCAGCGTGGATCGGGGCGGCGTCGCCTGCGGTGGCCCAATGGCGGATGATGAACTCGGAGCCCGGGCGGGTGGATTGGACAGGGTTCTATGTAGGTGCCAGCGGCGGCTGGGTTTGGACCGACGCCAACGTCAAGCATTCGCTTGAGGGCAAGCACTATCGGTCATCTGTGAACAAGAAGAAGCTCGAATTGCCCTATACCCTTAGCGACAAGGGCTTCGTCGGCGGCATCCAGGCAGGGTTCAACTGGCAGCTGGGCGCCTACGTGCTCGGCGTTGAGGCGGATCTCAATTATTTGCGCGCAGAGCTCCAACGTGGGCGGACGATGGCGCTCGATCCTATTCGGCTGCTACCGAATGATGCCTTGAAAACGTCGATCCATGAGACGTTGAAAGCCAAGCATTTGTTTTCGCTGAGGGCCCGCCTGGGCATGGAGTCGGACGGGATGCTGATCTATGGCACAGGCGGCTTGGCCTATACCAAATTGGAATACCGTTTTCTCGGTCAAACCTGGTACAAGGACGAGGAGATGGAGCCGTGTTTCGGCGACGGAGGCTACTATTGTGCAAGCGGTGGGTCCTCCGGCTACAAGCCCGGTTGGGTGATCGGTGGCGGGGTCGAATGGGCGTTGGACGGCAACTGGTCGCTGAAGGCGGAATACCTGATGTTTGACTTTAGCGAGCTGTCGGTGGTGAGCAAGCAATATGTGGGTGGACGCGGCCACGCCAAGAAAATCAAGGGCACAGACATCAAGCATAAATCGCACATGAAGCTGGAGATCGCCCGCATCGGTGTGAACTATCGTTTCTGATCGGCCCGCTGCGCGCCAAACCAGTTTACATCGATGCTCAGCGAGGACCTTTGGTCAGGGTGCTGATCACCCAACGGCTAGCGTCCAGCCCCGGCGACGCGCAAGCTCCGCTTGCGTGGGCTGAGTGTCGCGTCCGGTCAACGGCAATAGCATTTCAGTGTTGGCTGGACCCATCCCGCTGCCCGACGAGGCCGCTCGCCAACGTGCCAAGGGCTGGTCAGGTGGCGAGCGGGATGCGTCCGGCACACTCTGACACGCTTGAGATCCGAGCGGTCAGAGGATCGGGCCGGTCGGCAAACTGACGTGATGACCAAGCCTGAAGCGCATCGATGAACCAACATCCTGATCCCACCGCGGGCGGGTGTCATACGATTGTTGGCTTCCGGTTGGCGGTCAGTTCTAAAGATATGTATTCCGTTAATACGAATACAGATGAAATTCGCTAAAGTGGTCTGCCAGCACGCCGCGTTGCACAGGGAGCTGACATCGATAACGCCGGTGCGGCGCGCCTGAGTGACGATGACACCGAAAAAAGAATGACGTATCGCGCCCATAAGTTGATGGCCACAGGTTGCTGCACTTGGTGTAGGTTGGCAACATCTGTGTACGAAAGATAGCTGAACGTTGGAAATAAGTTGTCAGTCAGTAAGCTGACGCTACATTGCTCAGTGTCATCACCGCAGTGAAGGTATTCTAGGCCGTCAACAAGTGTGGCCAACTGTGGCGAAGAGGAACAATGCCTGCGCTGCTGTCAACGGCCTGTGGCCGAACGCGGACGTGAACGGCAGACTTGATACTGAGCCAGGGAGAATGACAAATGACCTTACGGTCGAGATATCTTGGTCCGTTAGCCTGTTCAGCCGCCATGATCATGCCGGCGTCGGCGGCATTGGCCGGCGGAGGCTTGAAGGATGCGCCGGTGGCGCCGGTCAACTGGACGGGCTTTTATGCCGGTGCCAACATTGGCTACGCGTGGGCCGAGAGTGGCCAATCGAGAACCTTGGTCGGCGATCTGTTCAAAGATTCAGGCTACCAGGGCAGAACAGATGAGTGGAGCATCTCCGACCGGGGGTTGAATGGTGGTGTTCAAGCCGGCTACAACTGGCAAACTGGCGGGCTGGTTTTCGGTATCGAAGCTGACCTCAACTTTGTGAAGGCAAAGCCTGAGCAATCGAATGTCCTGACGCTGCGGAGCGCGGCTGGCGTCAATCCACCGATTACCGTAGCGGCGCGTGACAAGAATAAGGCCAGCGTGGATTACTTCGCAACGCTGCGCGGGCGGCTCGGGTTTGCAACGAACGCGCTGTTGATCTATGCGACCGGTGGACTTGCCTACGCTAAAGTCGATCACAGTTTCTCCCAAAGTTTTCACATAGCCAATACCGGCACACCATGTGTATCAGCCCTCTTATCTATGTGCATGCAAGGGAGTAAATCGAGCAATAAGGCTGGCTGGGTGCTTGGCGGCGGTGCCGAGGTGGCGCTGAGTCAGAATTGGTCGCTAAAGGCGGAGTACCTTTATACAAAGTTTGGAAAAATCTCGTCTGAGAGCCTTGGTGAAGTTGACGCGGGGCCAATTCGGGTGAAACTGCCAAGCAGCAAGGTTAGCCGTTCGGCAGATTTGGAGCTGCAAACGGTTCGCGTGGGCGTCAATTACAGGTTCTGACAACAAGACCCGCCCAGCGTCCTCACCTCGGCGCCGTCGTTGCCGCCGATCCCGACCGGAAGCTGGCGTTTTGTGGTGGTGTGAGGCTTCGACTGAAGGGTTGTTGGGTGGCGGCGGGGAATTGTGCCAAATCGGGTCTGGCGCTGCTGTGCTGACCTTCGTGAGGGCGATGCCGGGGGCTGTTGCGTTTGACCCCCGCTCCCCTCGTTAACCGGCTCTCCACGATAATCGGCTCTCGACAATCAGATGGCGGCGGTCCGGCGTCGCTAGCCGGCTTAAACCGGCCGCCCTACCGTTGGGTGTGGTGATGATAGGCCGGTAAAGCGCTGCCAGCGAAGCGTCGAGCAGGCGCATTGCCGGCGGCGCTATCGTTTTCTGCGAAGTGTCCGCTTGCGCCAATCTGCCGCCAGCGCACCGGCTTGATTGCCCTGACTCGGCTGCCTTGACTCCGCTGCCTTGACTCCGCTGCCGGCATTGGTCACGTTTTATTCAAGCGTGAGGAGCGGTCTGCCGTGGTAGCGACCGGCCGCGCTTGTTTGCGTGTTCGACGAACTGAACCGTCTACGATGACCCTTTTGCTCAGCCATGACGACGTGCGCGCATCGGTGACGATGGCCGGTGCCATCGAAGCCATGGAGGCCGGGTTTTTGGAGGAGGGTGAGGGCCACACCAGGATGCCGGCGCGGACCAATATTGGCGCCGGCAAAGGTTGGCTTCGCGTCGGCCCCGTCGTCATGGAGCAATCCGGTTGGATGGGGTTTAAGGCCATGAACCTGGCACCGGGGCACGGCGTGCGCTACCAGGTGCACCTTTACACCATCGCATCGGGCGCGCTCGAGGCGATCATGGACGCTCAGTACCTGACCACGCTGAGGACGGGTGCGACCAGCGCAGTGGCCACGCGGCGGCTAGCGAACCCTGGTCCGTGCAGTGTGGCGTTGTTGGGCTCCGGCGCCGAGGCCGTAGCGCAACTCGAAGCGATGCACTGCGCGGGCTTTGTGCGGTCGGCAAAAGTCTTCAGCCCAACCGCGGCCAACCGCGAAAACCTGGCCCAGCGATGTCGTGCTGAAATGGGGATCGAGGTGGCGGCGGTGTCCAGTGCGGAAGCGGCGGTCGACGGGGCGCAGTTGGTGTTGGCAGCGGTCAAATCAGGCGCCAGCGTGTTCTTCGGCCGCTGGCTGAAACCCGGCATGCACGTCAACTCGGTGGGCACCGCGCGCCGGGACCAGCGCGAAATCGATCCCGAGACATTCGCCCGCTCGACGCGCATCGCCGTCGATACGCGTGAAGGTGTTTTCAGTGAGGCCGGTGATGCTGTTGCCGCAGCTGAGGTGTTGGCGCCCGACGATGTCAGCGAGTTGGCCGAGATCGTCGCCGGCCGGCGATCGGGGCGGCAATCCGCGACCGAGATAACCTTGTTCAAATCAGTGGGGACCGGGATCCAAGACATTGCCTTGGCCGCCATGATCTTCACCCGCGCCAAGGCACTCGGCTTGGGTACGCAGATCGGGGAGTTCCCTTTTCTGAAGAAAGGTCGGTGACAATGTCACAGGCGTCGCCAACAGGCAAACGAACCCCAGTCGAGGTGCTGGCGGGCGTCAGCCCGGAGGCCAGTCGAGCGTTCCAGGAGCTACGCAAGGCCGTGCTCAGCGCCGGCCCGTTGGACCACCCCACCTGCGAATTGATCGTGCTCGGCGCCATGGTGACGGCCGGCAATGAGGCCAGCTTCAAGACGCATGCGCGTCGCCTTGTAAAGGAAGGTGTGGCACCGGCTGCCCTGCGTCAAGCCGTGCTCGTCACGTTTGCGGCCACGACGACGTTCAGCGCCGTCATTGCGGGCTTGCGCTGGGTCGATGACGTTGTCGCCGAAAGCTGAATGCGGCGCCGACCGATGTCGGCGGCGTCCCCAACAGGACCGACAACCCGTCGATTGACCGCGTGCCGTGTCGGGTGCAGCCTCGTTGACGTTGAGGCCAACGACAACCCGGAGCGCCGCCATGACGCTACCCTTCAAAATTCTCGATATTGACCATGTCGTGCTGCGCGCTTCGGATCCTGCGCGCCTGGAGGCGTTCTACACGGACGTGTTGGGCTGTCCGCTGGATCGGCGCCAGGAGCGGATTTCGCTCACGCAGCTGCGCGCCGGTCGCGCGCAAATCGACATCGTCCCGCGCCACGACGGCAGCGCCGATGGCGACCCAGTCCCGGGGCCGTCCCAAGATCGCAACATGCAGCATTTCTGCCTGCGCATCGATCCGTTCAATCCCGATGCCATCCGGCGTCACCTGGACGCGCACGGCGTTGCCTATGGTGAGGTAACAAGCCGGTACGGGGCCGATGGCCATGGGCCATCGATTTACGTGACAGACCCGGAGGGCAATGAGGTCGAACTCAAAGGCCCCCCGGACGGATCGCGCACATGATGTCATTATCGACAGATTAAGCGGCGTGACTGCGCTCCAGTCATGGCGCGTAAAGCCAGCCCGTGACCGGCAGTGATCGCTCGATGCCGCAGTGTCGGGCGATATTCCAAGGTGCTGGCCAAGGTGGTGGCGTGAACGTGCAATTGGTAGCGATTGATTGTCTCCTGTTAGCAATTGGCAAGTGGCGCTTTCAATTCCGTGATCCGCGTATTTTCTGCTATCGGGGGGCGTTCTCCGGTAGGCGAAGCGAGTTAGCGACGCAGTCGTTAGAGCAACCTGCCTTTAATCGGAATCGGAACGATCCCGATTAAAGGCAGAAAGTTGCTCGACACTTTAAGGCGCGATGATCTAGCGTTCGCGCTCTCGCAACCGCCGGGACCCAGGGTCCCGACCGTGAATGTGAGGGCGGATGGATCATGGGGGTCGGGAGCTGGCGTACACGTCGCATGTCGCCGCACCACGTTGATCGCACAGCTGCCAACGGCGTGCCGGTGCGCTAACTACATGCGTGTCAGAGATAGCTGAAACCATCCCGCTCCCCCGCCCAGCCAACCACGACGTCGTGCCATTGGGTGGCCGAGCGGTGAGCGGGCGACCCGGCTGATCGGCCTATGGCGGATAGGGTCTCATGCATCGCGCCAGATGTCGCTGCGCTATCGTCTGCTGCAATCCTCTGTGTTGCGCTGCTGATGAACAAGGCCGGCCAAGATTGCAGGCGGCGGACCCGAGGGAGCGAGGCGCCGCCGTCTGTCGCGCCATCTCGATGAGCTGCGGGGCGCGCGCGACCATTGCTCCCGTCGCGGGGGCAATTTCATTCGAACCCATCGTTAGCCGGGCTGTCAACGCACGGCGGTGTCGAGCCCCTAAATAACCGGTGCGAACGGACCAAGCCTGCTTTGATCGAGCACGACGTCCGCCGCAAACCCGACACCAATTGCCAACACGGCAACAAGGATGACCATTGGGATGATACCGACCGACGTCATCAACGCCACCCGTCAACAGTCGCGCAGCGCATTCGGGTCCCCGCGTCTGCCCGCGCTGAGCAGCGTTTTCTGACACAAGTGTAAAGCGGTGACCAAGCGTACGGCAAAGCAATTGAACTTCATCCATTTCAACCAAACCGTGAACCGGCGAGCGGGTTGCTGTCGCGGTACGAACGCAGGGCACGATGATCTGACGGCGCCGCCAAGGAGATGGCAGCTCCGGGTGCGAGTTCGACGGGCGTGACGCGCGCGCAATCATGTCCGTGGCCCTGCCAGACACGACCTCGGTCCGAACTGATAGTCGTTCTACGCGCAGCGTTGAGCTCAGCCCTGCGCGAGCTGCCACACCCGTTGCGGGCTGAGGGGCAAGGCATATGGCTGCGTGCCCAGCGCATTGGCTACGGCATTGGCCAGCAAGCCGCCGGTGGGGATGATCCCGCCCTCCCCCGCTCCTTTGGCCCCCAACGGGTTGTTGGGTGACGGGCTTAGCTCCAATGCTTCAATGCGGATGGTCGGGAAATCGCGCGCGGTCGCCAGCAGATAATCAGCCAACGAGCCGGTCAACAGCTGGCCGTCGTCATCATAGACAAAATGCTCCAACACGGTGCCGCTCAGCCCCTGGACGATGGCCCCCAGGCATTGGCCATGCAACGTCATCGGATTGATGATACGGCCCACGTCCTCGATGGCGACATAATCGAGCACGACGACCGCCCCAGTGCCGGGGTCGACCGCGACATGGACGGCATGTGCACCATAAGAATAGGTGCGATGGGGTGAGGTGTACACGCCGTCGGCGGCTGCAACATCGCCGCTGAGCTCGGCGAAACTCAGCGTCGCGCCGCTTGCTCCGGAAACGGTGCCGTCGCCGATCTCGATCTCATCTGTCGCACAATTCAGTCGGGCGGCGGCGGCGGCCCGGATCGAGGCTTTGAGGGTTTGTGCCGCCTTGATCAAAGCGGAGCCCGCCATCACGGTGGAGCGCGAGCTGAAAGCGCCGACGCCATCCTCGACCAGCCCGGTCGAGCCGTGTTGCACGCGCGCGATGCGGTCCAGCGGTAGATCCAAAACATCGCCGGCGATCTGGCGAAATACCGTCTCTATGCCTTGGCCGAGGGCTGAAGAGCCGACGTTGACGGTGACACGGCCGTCGGCCCCAAGACTGAGTCGCGCACTTTCTTTACCGGAGCCGGCCCCCTCCAAATAGCAGCCAATGGCGATGCCGTGTCGGCGCCCATCGATCAAGCGTCCTTGCATCGCGGCTTTTTTCGGCCAATCGAAGGCGGCAAGGCAGCGGTCCAAGGTCACGGCATAGTCGCCGCTATCGCAGGCACTGGCAATGTTGAGCGGCATCACCGTCGGCAGCGGCCACGGCATGTCCTCAGCGCGCACCAGATTGCGGCGACGAAACGCGACACGGTCAATGCCGAGATCGCCCGCCGCCAGATCCAGCATGCGCTCACGGAAGAAATCGGCCTCGTAGCGGCCAGGTCCGCGATAGGTTCCCGACGGCGTTTTGTTGGTGACCACCAACGTGACCTGCGAGTGAACGTGCTCGATCCGATAGGGGCCGCTCAATACCTGCGCGATGTTGCGCGGTGGTGTCGAGCCCGTGGTGCGGATGTAGGCGCCCATGTTGACGAGCGTGCGTGCCCGTAGCGCTTGGATCCGGCCATCCGACGCGCACGCGATCTCGATCTCGCATTCCGCCTCGCGCGCGTGATTGGTCGCCAGCAAGTGCTCGCGCCGATCCTCCAACCAACGCACCGGCCGACCAAGCGCGCGCGCCGCAAACGGGATCAGAAAATCTTCCGGATAAAACTCGCCGCGAACACCGAAACCACCACCAACATCGTTTTCAATGAGGTCGACCTGCTGCTCGGCGAGCGCCAGTAACTGCGCCAACGCTCGCCGATTGTGATAGGGCACCTTGGCGGCGCCGAGCACGGTCAGCCGTTGGGCCGCATCGTCCCAGTTCGCCAACAGGCCACGCGGTTCTAGCGGCGTTGCGCTATGGCGATGCACGGAAAATCGTTCGCGACGCACATAAGCGGCGTCGACAAAGGCGGCGTCCGCATCCCCTTTGATGCCTTCCAGCGTGGCCGGGCTATTGGCGCCGGCCGCCTCGACCAAGAGCGTTGCACCGGCCAGCGCATCGGCCCCGTCCAGCACCGCCCTCAACGGTTCGATCTCGACGGTCACCGCCTCCGCCGCATCTTCTGCAAGGGCCTGGGTCGCGGCGATGACAACGGCCACCGGCTCGCCCACGTACCGGACCTTGCCGTCGGCGATCACCGGCTGCTCAAACGGCTTATAGGGTGGCTGCGCGTCAAGCCGGATCGGGATTCGCGGCACTGGCGGCCCAAGCTCGGCAGCCGTGAAAACGGCGAGCACGCCGGGCAGCGCCAAGGCTGCTTCCGGCCTGATCGCGTGGATTAATCCATGCGCAATGCCGCTGCGGACGATGGCGGCGTGCACCATCCCCTGGCAGGCGATATCACCGACGAATTGGCCCTGCCCGCGCAGAAAGCGCAAATCCTCGAACCGCTCAATCGGCGCTCCAATCAGCCGGTTTGCGGGCGTGATCACGGTTGTCGGACCTCAGTGGTTGTAACGCGTGGTATTTGCCCTCGAGGCCGCCGGCTCGCGCACGCCGGTTGACCACCTCAAGGCCCACCGATGATTGCTCCTGAAGTGAGAATAACCTTCTGCAAGTGATCGGAAGCGCCCGCTTGCGGTGAGACGCAGGTCGCTCTGGCCAGTGGACAATAGGGGACCGATCAAGCCGGTGGCAAGACGCGGTCAAGCCTGCTCGCCGAGCCGGCTGATCCGTCGGGCCCGTGCAACGGTTTGGTCAAACCCCGCAATTGCGGATGGAACAATGGCGAACCTCGGGCCGCGTGGTCGACCGGGCCCGGCGCAACACGGGCCGCTAGAGCAACCTGCCTTTGATCGGAATCGGAACGATCCCGATCAAAGGCGCGATGATCTAGCTTCAGGGCGCGGATCGCGAGGAGTGTACTTGCGCGTCCCATACGCGCATGCTTTGTGACTTATCAACACCGATGATTGCTTCAGCTGAGCCAATAGGGTTCAGTGTGCGGATCGGTGTGGCTGCAACGTCGAGGATGACGTCATGCTCAAGGTTCTGCAGCGCGGCGGCTTGGCGCTCGCCCGTGTCATTTTGGCGTTGCACTATAAGGTCGAGCTGAAGAACGCCGATGCGGTGCGCGGCTTGAAGGGCGGGATGATCTGTCCCAACCACGTTGCCCTCGCCGACCCCCCGCTGTTGATCACGGCGATCGGCAGGTACGTGGTGCCGCGCCCGGTCGCCTATAGCGGCATGTATTATGCACCGCTGCTCAATCCGTTGATGCGGCTGATAAGAGCCATGCCGATCGACAGTACCTGGGACGGGGTCAGCGATTGGAAACGCTTTAAGATCAGGCGACAGCTTGACGTGATCCGATCGGCGGTGGCGGCCGGCGACACCTTGCTGGTCTATCCTTCCGGCCAACTCAGAGCGGGGGAAACCGAGCAGTTGGGTGGAAAGTCCAGCGTGTTCGAACTGATGCGGGAATTTGGCGATCAGCCGCTGGTTCTGGCGCGCATCCGTGGACTGCACGGCAGCGTCTGGTCGCGCTACTTCACCGGCGGCGTCCGCACGCCTAGCTGGGCCCACATATTCGCGATCGTGCGCAGGACGCCAAGCCTGCTGTTGCGTCGGGTCACCGTGACCATCGAGCTGGAACGGTTTGACCGTGCGCCTGCGCTGGCGACCGTCCGCGAATTCAACCAATGGTTGGAAGGCTGGTATAACGCAGTTCCCGATGGGGTGATTCCGGGTCGACCCGAGGCGCAGGTGGAGGGGTTCAGTTATGCCGACCGCGTGACTCAATACGATGACGTGCCCTTGGATCCTGCCATCTCAAAAAAGGTGATCGCCCATCTGGCCATGGAAGCCAGAGTGGATCCGGCGACGGTCAAGCCCGAGATGGATTTGATCAGGGATTTGGGACTCGATTCGCTCGTGACCTCTACGTTGCCGCTCTGGGTCGAAGAGCAGTTCGGCCATCAAATCGACGCTGGAGCTCAGGTGCTGGAAGTGCGCGACGTGATTTTGGGCGCGCAGGGCCTGTTGCATGAGGTGGGGCCGCAGCGCGATGTGACGATGCCGGATGGCTGGCGGGACAACATTCGGTTAGCCCCTGCGTTTCCGGTAGAGGCACGCAATCTGGCGCACGGCATCCTGCTGCAGGCCGAGCGCATGGGGCCTGGTGCGGTGGCCATGGGAGACGACCGTTCCGGTGTTCTTACCTATCGGCAGGTCTCGGAGCGCGCGATCATGCTGGCGCGTGTCGTGCGTGCCCTGCCGGAGGATCGCATCGGCGTGATGTTGCCGGCGTCCGTCGGTGCCGCGGTGGTGTCGTTGGCCGTCCTGTTGACCGGGAAGACATTGGTGCCCTTGAACTGGACCAATGGTCCGGCTGCGCTGGACGCTTCGGTCGAATTGGCGGGCTTGCGCACAATCCTTACGTCGGACGTGTTCTTAGACAAGGCCAATGTCGCGTTGTCTGACGAGACGATGGCCAAACTCGTGCCGTTGGAGGGACTGCGTTCGAACATCGGGGTAACGGGGTTGCTCGCCGGTAAATGGCTTGCGCGTCGCTCCGCAGCGAAAATTCTGGCCGCTTGCGGCAATAACGCCGGACGGGCGGATCAGGCCGTCATCTTGTTCACCTCCGGGTCAGAAACTCTGCCCAAGGGCGTGCCGCTTTCGCACGACAACATGTTGTCCAACATTGACGGGGCGTTGGCTGCCATCGAGGGGCTTCCTGGCGATGTGATGTACGGGTTTTTGCCGCCGTTCCATAGTTTCGGAATGACCATGATCGTCGCGCTGTCGATGGTCAGCGGCGTGAAGGTGGCGTTCGATGCGGATCCACGCAAGTATCGGCACTTGGCGCATGGGGTGCAGAAGTGGGGGGCGACCCTGGTTGCCGGCACACCGGATTTCTTGATTGGCATTCTCAATGCCGGCGAGGAGGAAAACTTCGCGACCGTTCGTGCTTTTCTGTCCGGCGCGCAGAAGGCGCCGGCAACGTTGCGCGATCGCGCTGAGGCGCTGGGGGCGGACCTGATCGAGGGCTATGGTATTACCGAGACCTCTCCGCTGGTGAGCGCTACCCGCACCGGTGAGCCGGCGGTCGGCGTGGGCCGGCCGATCAAGGGCGTTGATGTCGTCATCGTCGATCCTGTTAGCTTCGAGCGATTGGCTCCTGGGCAAGAAGGATTGATCATGGTGCATGGGCCCAGCGTGTTTGGCGGCTACCTCGGCAACGTGGCGTCCCCGTTTGTCACGGTCGACGGACGCAGTTACTACAACACCGGCGACCTGGGACATTTCGTCGGCCCCAGTCTCGTCATCTCCGGTCGTCTTAAGCGGTTTTTGAAGTACGCCGGCGAGATGGTCAGTTTGCCCGCGATCGAGGAGGCCTTGGTCGCAAGGTGGCCTGCCGGGGAGGACGGACCGATCGTGACCGTCGATGGCGAGGAACGCGATAACGGATTGTCACCGCTCATCTGTCTTTACGCTACCGATCGCAGCATCGATCTGGAGGAGGCTAATCGGGTGCTCAAGGCGGCGGGATTGCCCCCGATCGCCTATGTCCGCCATATCCATTATATGGAGGAGATACCCCTGCTGGGCAGCGGCAAGACCAATTACCGCGCATTACCGCGGCCGTGGATGGTGGATTCGGCCAACCGGGCGGCAGTATGAGCCAAGCGCAGTTCGTCCCCAAGAGCAACCTGCTGTTGATCGGAATCGGATCCAATCCGATCAACAGCAGAAAGTTGCTCACCACTTTAAGGCACGATGATCTAACGCAACGTTGATCGGACTCGGGCGACTTGCGCCTAACAGTAGGTTTGCTATGGCGTTGCGGCGTTGGCGGGAGCCAACCCGCTCCCCGCCCGGTCGCCCACACGTGCGTGCCATTGGACGGCCGACTGAGACAGCGAGACGGTATGGCTCATCCGCTTCGTCGGCAGTGATCTAGATCATCGCGCCTTAAATCGGAACCGCAAAGCCGGTTCCGATTAAAGGCCGGTTGCTCTAGCAACGAAGTGGCTCAAACCGATGACGTAGCTTCAGTCGACGTCGGCGGCCACCTTCATCGACACGATCTTATCGGGGTTTTGCACCGGTTCGCCCCGCTTGATTTGATCGACGTTCTCCATGCCTTCGGTGACTTTGCCCCACACCGTGTACTGCTTGTCGAGGAAATTGGCATCATCGAAACAGATGAAAAACTGACTGTTGGCGCTGTTTGGATTGGCGGCGCGGGCCATTGAACATACGCCGCGCACGTGTGGCTCATCGTTGAATTCGGCGGTCAGATTGCCATACGTTGAACCGCCGGTTCCCGTTCCATTCGGGCAACCGGTCTGCGCCATAAAACCGTCGATCACCCGGTGGAACACGATGCCGTCATAAAAGCCTTCACGTGCTAGCGTTTTGATGCGTTCCACGTGGCCGGGCGCCAGATCCGGCCGCATTTCGATCACAACTCGACCTTTGGTGGTCTCGATGACGAGCGTGTTGTCAGCGTCAGACATTGAACGTACTCCATAATTCGGACGGACCCAAACGCGTCGCCATCACGTGATGGCGAAGCCGCATGCGCGGCGGCGCAGTGCTTGCACGCCGGCACCGTCCCGCCGTCGCGTAACCGGGACCCCAGTCGGCGATATTTTATCGATGTTCAACTAGTTTTTGGCGGACAGCAAGTAGACCTTCTGCATGACATCGGGTCGCGTGACGATGCCGGAGCCGGAGGCGCCTTTTTTGATGCGTTTGATATGCTCCAAGCCGGAGATCACCTGACCCCAAACGGTGTATTGTCCGGTCAGGCCACGACAGCCGGTATCGTTGAAACAGATGAAGAACTGACTGTTGGCGCTGTTGGGATCGGCCGTGCGCGCTGCCCCGACCGTGCCGGCGCGGTAGGTGTAGCCGGTGAATTCTGCCGGTACGTCGGCATATTTGGAGCCGCCGGTGCCGGTTCCCGTCGGATCTCCGGTTTGCGCCATGAAGCCGTCGATCACGCGATGCCACTTCACGCCATTATAAAAGCCTTCGTTGGCCAGGCGCTTGATGCGGGCGACATGCTTCGGGGCCAGATCCGGTCGCAGCTGGATGTGCACGGGACCTGATTTCAGCTCGATCACCAGCGTGTTATCCGGCGTTGCTTTGGGCGTTTGAGCGAGGGCGGATGCGCAGACCAGCACGAGTGCTGCCGCGACGATTGCGAGCAAGTGCATGAGTGGAGGCTCCCTGGAAGACGACGGCGCAAAGGTTAACCATCGCTGATGATGCGGGCGCCGTCGTTGAAAGGTCCGACGACAATAGGTGCGCTGGCCTTATGGCGATTGTTGGACGGCAAGGCAAATGACAAATGACCCCATCCCGCGGCGGACCTGGGCGCCCATGACGTTATGGACCGCCAGTTGCGAGAGTGCTTCACATCACGCCGTGTCCGCGTTTGATGAGACCGCGAATGCTGGGTGCGGTGACACGATCTGAGATTTGAATGTTCCAAACCTCGGACCGGGGCTGTGCGGCAAATTCCGGAAACAGCTCCCTGATCCGTGACAGCTGCGTTATTTCTGCGCCGCGCAGCCCAAACCCTTGCGCGATCACTTCAAAGGTAGGGCGACCAAAGATGGCGCCACTGTCATCAACGCCATCCGACCTCAGCTTATGGATCTCGGAGCCGTAAGCACCATCGTTGAGGACACACAGCAGCATGCGCAGACCGTGTCGCCTGAGCGTCTCGAGTTCTTGGATGTGCATGAGAAAGCCGCCGTCGCCGTCGATCAGCACCACTTTGCCATGGCCCCTTGCGGCCGCTACGCCCAAGGCAAAGGACAGTCCATTGCCGATCGCACCGAATTCGCGGATGACGTGGAAGTATTCCGGGGCCCGCCCGCGCATTTGTGAGTTGAAGTAGGCCTGGTGACCTGAGCCGCTCACGATATCCCAGTCCTTAGGGATGACCCGGTCCAATTCGGCGATAACGGCGCGGGGGTCGAGTTCACCGTGTTCGATTTCGAAATGGGTGTCGTCCGCTGGCTCGGTGGCGAGCCGTTTGGCCAGCTGTGGGCTACGGATCTCGGCGGCGGTGCCTGTGCGCCGTTCCAGCGCATGGGTGACGGCCTCGGCGGCGAGCTTGGCATCAGCGCGAACCATCAGATCGGCCGCTTTCATCCCGTCGCGTAAACCCCGTGGCTCTGAATCGATTTGAATGACATAGGCGTCAGGGTACAGATGGCCGCCGTCGCTGGCGTGGTAGGCCATGCTTGTGCCGATCGCGACCACCAGATCAGCATTGAGAAATATCTCTTTGGCGATAGCGGAAGCGTAGCCGCCGGCGACGCCAATGCTGAAGGGATGATGGTCGAACATACCGCGGCCGGGCAGCGAGTTGGCCAGCAGGGCTCCTGATCGGTCGGCCATGGTTTCCACGGCGGCTTTGGCGCCGGCGTGCATGACACCGCGGCCGCCGATGATGATTGGCCATTTGGCCGTGGCCAGGCGTTCGGCGACGATCTCAACGTGATCGGGATCGGGAATCGGACGCAGCGGTGGTGGGAGCACCATTTTCGAGGGCTGGTACGGCGCTTTGCGGTCCCACTGGAGCTTCTGTAGATCGTAGGGCACGCCCAGCACCACGGGCCGACGCTCGTGATGCGCGACATAGAAGGCCTCGCGCACATATTCCAGCATGCGCGGCACGCTGTGGGCGGCGATATAATGGGCGCCTGCGGCGGTGGCGATCGGCGCTTGCTCAATCCATTGATTGTAAAACTTGGCGTTGATCGGGCTCTCGCCGGCAAACACGACAAGTGGGATGCGCGCGCGTGCGGCGGCGGCCAGTGCGGTGATGATTTGGGTGAGGCCGGGACCACAGGTCACCGAGGCAACGGCGACCTGCCCGGTGGCCAGATGGTAGCCCATCGCCGCGGCAACGGCGCAATGTTCATGGCGTACATGGTAGGTCTTAATCCGTGGCAACTTTGACAGGGCCGTCACCCAGTGCATGTTGCCGTCACCCATCAATACGAACTGCGTATCGATGTCCTCGGCAGCAAATGCTTCAGCGAGCGCATGATAAAGGCGTGCGGCGATCATCATTCTATCCGTAACTCGTCTTCGGCCGGCTTTCCGGGGCCGGTCGTTTGTCGGCCAGAAGCGCAGGATGGAGCGGTACCGCCGTGCCGACCGAACCAGGTCTGTGACTGGGCCGCCGGCTGGGACGCCGGCGGTATCGCGCTGCCCTAATTCGGCTTTGCCTTGGCCGCCAGTCGGGTGGCGACCTGCGGCGATACAAACGGGGTGACGTTGCCGCCCATCAGGGCGATCTGCCGAACCAACGTGCCGGTGATGTGCCGCACGTTCGGGCTCGCCGGCAGAAACACGGTACCGATATTCGGCGCCATGGCACCGTTCATGCCGGCCATCTGCATCTCGTAGTCGAAGTCCGCGGCGTCGCGCAGGCCGCGGAACACGACCTCAGCTCCGGCTGATCGCACGGCCTCGACGGTAAGACCGGCAAACGTCACGATCTCCACGCGGCCATCGGCAGCGGGCAGACCCCGCGCTTCCTGCTCGATCATGGCAATCCGGTCCTCAAGCGAGAACATCGGGGATTTGCCTGGATGCACGCCAATGCCAACCACCAGCCGATCCACCAGCTGCAGCGCTCGCGCGATGATGTCGACATGGCCCAGCGTGACCGGATCGAACGTTCCTGAATAAAAGCCTACTCTTTCCATGCGCTCAATTTAGCGCGTCTCTGGGGTGTGGGACAACCAGTGCAATCGGTGCGTGGGAGGCGGGCAGGTCCAGGGCGCCCGACCCGAGCCGAAGCGGGACGATGGCCACCCACCATGCTTCACGTGTCGCAGAAGCGCAGTTGCAATTTCTCCTTGCACGTCACCGTCAGTTTTGGCTTTGTCGCACAACATGCTGTTACAGGCGCTTGAGGAGGCGATCAGGATGGCTGCTCAGACCGAATGGGCCAAATCCGAAGTGCATGCCACCAGTTCCCAACCCATTGTCTTCATCGATGGGCAAGCCGGCACGACCGGCCTGGGTATCGCGGAACGCCTGACGTCGCACCCGCGCATCGAGCTCAGAAGCCTTGCGCCTGAGTTGCGCAAAGATCGTGATGCAAAACGCGAATTGATGGCGGAAGCCGAGCTGGTGGTGCTGTGTCTGCCTGACGATGCCGCTCGCGAAACGGTGGCCATCGCCGATGCCATGCCCGGTGGCGGCCCGAGGATCATCGACGCCTCGACGGCGCACCGCGTCATCCCGGGATGGATCTATGGTCTGCCTGAACTTTGCGCGGGGCAGGCGCAGGCCATTCGCCAGGCGCGTCGGGTCAGCAATCCAGGGTGCTATCCAACCGGCGCCATCGCGCTTTTGCGACCGCTGGTCGACAACGGTATGATTCCGGCCAATTATCCGATCTCGATCAACGCGGTTTCTGGATATTCCGGCGGCGGTCGGACGATGATCGAAAGCTACGAGAGCGGCACGGCACCACCATTTGAACTTTATGGGCTTGGGCTAGAGCATAAACACGTGCCCGAAATCGAGACCTATTCCAAGCTCACGCGCCGACCGATTTTCGTGCCGTCGGTCGGAAATTTTCGTCAAGGAATGCTGGTCAGCATCCCGCTCCATCTCGATACGCTGCCCGGCAAGCCTGCTCCTGAAGAGCTGCGTGGCGTGCTCGCCGATCACTACCGTGATACCAAATCCGTGACGGTGGTGCCGTCGACGCATGCCTCTCGTCGCAGCGGCAGGCTCGAGCCAACGGCGCTCAATCATACCAACGCGCTTGAGCTTACCGTGTTCGCCCACAAGGAGCTGGCACAGGCGGTGTTGGTCGCACGCCTCGATAATCTGGGAAAGGGTGCGTCGGGCGCGGCGGTGCAAAACCTGGAACTGATGCTTGGCATCGATTGACGCTTGTGCATCACGTCATCATTGATTTGGGCCATCGAACAGGTGTTCACAACCGCCGGTCGGCTTGTGGTCGGTGACACCTGGACTTTCCAAGGCGATGCACCAACTTTATAATATGTTGTTGGCAGGCCTCTGGATCCCATGTCGATGATGGAATCGATTTGTATTGGTGGGCGGTCGTAAGTTCGGACCGCGGAGCAAAGCGCACCTGTTTATGACCGCTGGAAGCTCGATTGACTACGATGCACTCACCCTGGACGCCGCCCGCGGGGTGGTTCGGGCTGTGTTGGCGGAGGTCGCGAAGTTCGGACTGCCGGGAGATCATCATTTCTACATCGCCTTCGATACCCAAGCGCCGGGTGTGGTGCTGTCGCGTCGCTTGCGGGAAAAGTACCCCGAAGAGATGATGATCGTGCTGCAGCATCGGTTTTGGGACCTCAAGGTTTCCGAGCATGGCTTCGAGGTCAAGTTGGCATTTGATGGCATTCCAGAGCGTTTGGCCGTTCCCTTTACCGCCATGCGCGTGTTCCTTGATCCCAGCGTGCGCTACTCACTGCAATTCGCCAGCGCAGGCCAGCCGGCACCGGCCAAGGCAGGCGACAGCGATGGTCGTGGTAAGCGGGATGCGCCCGCCGAGCCCGCAGGTGCCGACGGCACGGTCGCGGGCGCGTCGCAAATTCTGCACGAGGGGGTTACCGGACAGCCGAGGAGCACGGCCGGCGGGCCGACCGTCTCTGAACTGCCGAACAAAGCCGTTCCAGCCTTGGTTGAGGCCCGGAAGACGGACGTGGCTGCTGCGGGCGAGGCTACCAACGGTGAAGACACCGGGGACGGCAAAACCCAGGAGGAGGAAGGCAAGCCGGCTGGCGGCGCTAAGGTCCTCAGTCTTGATGAATTCCGCAAGAAAGAGACGCGCTAGATCATCTTTGCGCCTTAAATCGGAACCGCAACGCCGGTTCCGATTTAAGGCGCAAAGATGATCCAGCGACGCGGGTGTGATAGGACGTTGCAGTCTGGGGCTTAGGCCAGATCGGTCGCGGCGCGAAACCATGTTAAGCAGCGAGAAAGTCCGTCAACACGGTCATGAACTCTTCGAAGCGATCATGGTGGACCCAATGCCCGGCACCATCGAACACCACGACCGAGGCATTCTTGAAATGATCGGCGCGCCCGTCGGCGCGCGGGTCCTTATGCCAGCTCTCCGTGCCGGATACCAGCAAGGTCGGACACTCAATCCGGCTCCAGAGATCGGCAACGTCCATCGCTGTCATGTCGTAAGGAGACCACGGCCGGACGTAAGGGTCGTATTTCCAACTGAATGAGCCATCCTCGTTGCGGCGGACGGCATGCATTGTCAAATGCTGAAGTTGGGCGTCGCTCAGATGGGGATTGGCTTCGCGCATGCGGGCGGTGGCGTCCGCCAACGTCGGGTAGCGACGCGGGGTGCGGCCGGCTATGTTTCGCGTGCTCTCAATCCATCGCAACGTGCGCTCGCGGGTGGTCAGCTTGCCAAGCTCGGTATTGGGCCCCAAGCCCAATCCTTCGATCGCCACGATCTTGGCCACAGCCTGCGGATAGAGCCCGGCATAGCGCAGTGCGATAGCACCGCCCAACGAGTGCGCAACCAAGGTGACCGGCGCCAGCGCTTCTTGGTGCACCAGCTGAGACAGGTCGTAAATGTGCCCGGCCATCATGTAGTTGCCAGCATTCGACCACTCACTGTCGCCGTGCCCGCGCAAGTCAGGCGCGATGACATGCCAGCTGTCTGCCAATTCCCGTGCGACCCAATCCCAGCTGCGACAATGATCGCGACCGCCGTGCAGCAGAACCAGCGGCGGCGCTGATTGATTGCCCCAGTCGACGTAGCTCAAGCGCAGTCGTTGCGAGATGTAGCTGTGGGAGGTCGGCACCGGTTGGCCTTGGTGTGGAGCGTTCATGTTTCGATCGTCCGCGGTGTGCTTGGTCCCGCCTATGCCTTATTGACGCCGCTGTTGGCCGACACAAGCCCTGGGTTTGCTTGGCGTGAAGTGAGTCTCGGTGACGCCTTTGCCGGCGACGTCGTCGCTTGCCCCCTGGCGTGCTTTGGCAGACCACCAGCGGCAGACCACCAGCGAAAACCTCAGGTTGGTCCGGCTGCCCTTGGAAGCGAGAGGACTGACATGCGGAAATTCCCTGTTGGCTGGATGGCCCTCGGTCTTGCTACGGTGTTGATCGGTTCGGTGATGATCGACGTCGCCCAGGCCACCGGCCGCGTCAACCGCATCATTGCCGCCGATATCCGCCGCGGCTTTGTCGTGACTGAGAGCTGGGGGGGCAGCGACGAGGTGTTTGGCCGCGTACGACCGTGGCTGGGTGGCGCCCAGGTACAACTTCCCGGGGGGTCCTGGGAGGATTGCATCCGCAGCTGCGCTGAGACATTGCGGGTCAACACCGTCGATTTTTGGGACACGCAGGAGGAGCCCTCCGGCGTCGGCGGCGAGCGCGGCATCCTGTTGTATGTTTGGCCCTGACACGCGCCGGCGTCTCCCGCTTGCGATGAAATGCCGGTTGCTCGAGATCATCGCGCCTTTAATCGGAACCGCAAAGCCGGTTCCGATTAAAGGCAGGTTGCTCTAGCCCTGCAAGAACGGGTTGGTTTGCCGCTCGCGGCCGAACGTGCTTGCCGGTCCGTGCCCGCATACGAACGTGACATCATCGCCTAGCGGAAGCAATTTGCGGTGAATGGCATCGATCAGCGCCGCATGATCGCCATAGGAAAAGTCGGTGCGGCCGATTGAGCCGGCGAACAATACGTCGCCGACGATCGCGAAGCGTTGAGCAGCGCAAAAATAGACGATTGACCCCGGCGAATGGCCGGGGCAATGGAAGGTCTCAAACGCCCGACCGGCGATGTCGACCGACTCCCCTTCTACCAACCAGCGGTTCGGCGTCACCGGCTCGGCGACGAAGCCAAACTGTCGGCCCGTTGCCGCCAGTTCGTCGAGCAGGAATTGGTCGGCTAGGTGCGGACCGACAATATCCACGCCCAAGGCTCGCCGCAACGCGTTGGCGCCGCCGGCATGATCGATATGGCCATGGGTCAGCAAGATGGTGTCGACGCTGATGTCGACCTGCTTGATGGCCGCTTCGATGCGGACGACGTCTCCGCCCGGATCGATCACCACGCCGTGCCGTGTGGCCTGATCCCACAGCAAAGTACAGTTTTGCTCAAACGGCGTAACGCGCACGATCGCCACCTTGAGCTGGCCGAGATCATTTGACGGCTGAGGAATGGCCATGTGACGTCCTATGGGTGGTCAGGCGATCAGGTTTCGCGGTAGCAATAAAAGCGCCCATTAGCAATGTGGTTCGAAGTGGCGGAGGTGGCGCGCCTTTGCTCGGTCGGATGCAGTCAGGGAAGGAGGCGGGTGTGAGCCTTGCAGAGACGACATCGTCGGGAGAAGAGGATCTCACCCGCATGTCGGTTGGACGGGACTACCCCGAAATCCGCGATGCGATACAGGCAATCTGCCGCAACTATCCGGCCAGCTATTGGCGAGACCTGGAGGATAAATCCGCCTACGCCAGCGCGTTCGTCGCTGAGCTGACCCAATCGGGCTTCCTCGCGGCGCTGGTGCCGGAAGAGTTTGGCGGTTCAGGCATGCCGCTGCGCGCCGCCGGCGTCATTTTGGAAGAAGTTCACGCTGCTGGTTGTGAGGGGGAATGTTGTCACGCGCAAATGTATATGATGAAAATGCTGCTGCGCCACGGCACCGACGCGCAGAAGCGGAAGTACCTGCCGGGCATCGCTGATGGGCGCATCCGGTTCCAGTCATTCGGCGTAACCGAGCCCACCACCGGATCGGACACCACCCATCTCAAGACCCGCGCCGTACGCGATGGTGAGCACTACATCGTCAATGGCCAAAAGGTGTGGACGTCGAGGGCATTGCATTCCGATTTGCTGACGCTGTTGGTCCGCACCACGCCGCTGGAGGCGGTGACGCGCCGCACCGAAGGACTCTCGATTTTGCTGGTCGACATCCAAGAGGCGCTCGGTCAGGGCCTCACCATTCAGCCGATCGACACCATGGTTAACCATCAGGTCAACGAGTTGTTCATCGAGGACCTGCGGGTGCCGGTGGACAACCTGGTGGGCGAGGAAGGCAAAGGCTTGCGCCTGATCTTCGATGGCATGAATGCGGAGCGGATTCTGATTTCACATGAGTCGTTAGGGGACTGCCGCTTCTTTATCGAAAAGGCGGTGGCCTATGCGAATGAGCGGGTGGTTTTCGACCGGCCGATCGGTCAAAATCAGGGCATTCAGTTCCCGTTGGCGCGTGCCTATGCGCAATGGCGGGCAGCCGACACCTTCGTGCGCATGGCGGCGGCGCTGTTTGAGGATGCCAAGCCGTGCGGTGAGGAAGCCAACATCTCCAAGCTGCTGACGGCGGATGCCTGCTGGAATGCGGCTGAGGCCTGCCTGCAGACCCATGGTGGGTTCGGGATTGCTCGGGAATACGATGTGGAGCGCAAATGGCGTCACGCCCGCATCCAGAAAATTGCTCCGATCTCCACCAATATGATCCTGGCCTACCTCGGCCATGCGGTGCTGGGCTTGCCAAAATCTTATTGAAGCGCGGATGGCAGCGCGCGTAGAGCGCAGTCGGCGGCCCGTCCGCAGCACCGGATGTGGTGCCGCTTGAGCGCGATCGCCAGTGCTGGCACGCATCCTCGACCGGGATCGCGCGGCTGGCGTAACATGAGGCGCGCCAGCCATCATCAACATCGACCGTGGATCGCTGTTGTCCCGATCGATCGCGCTTTCGCTTGGTTGGACAGCTGCCGCCTGCGTTCGGTATATGGCGACGGCAAGACAATTTGCATAACGTGTCTGGTTCACTGCGCCATGAGGCATAACATGAGCACCGCTTCCCAGGACGAACGGCTCGTCGCGACAAAATTTGCCATCGGTCAACCGGTTCGCCGCGTCGAGGATGAGACCCTCGTCAGGGGGCAAGGCCAATACACCGACGATGTTAACCTCGACGGCCAAGTCTACGCGGCGTTCGTGCGCAGTCAGGTTCCCCACGGCATCATGCGCGGGATCGATACCACGACGGCGCGTGCGCTCCCCGGCGTCCTCGCGGTCTACACCGGCCACGACATCGCCGCTGCGGGCTACGGTGGCATCGACTGCCGCTTGCCGCTCAAGAATGCGGATGGTTCTGCGCTGCGTTCGCCCGTGCGCCCGGCTTTGCCGACGGACAAAGTGCGGTTCGTCGGTGATCCGATCGCCTGTGTGATTGCCGATACCGAGGCTCAGGCCCAGGACGCGGCGGAGGCAATCGAGTTGGATATCGAGCCGCTTGAGGCCGTGATTTGCCCGCGCGAAGCGGCTGCGACCGGTGCGCCTTTGGTCTGGGACGAGGTGCCGGGCAACGTGGCGCTGGATTTCGCCTTCGGCGATGCCGCCAAGGTCGATGCGGCATTCTCTTCGGCGGCCCATGTCACCAAGATGCGGCTCCAGCAGATGCGGCTGGTGGTCAACGCGATGGAACCACGTGCGGTGGTGGCTGATTACGACGCCGCCAGCCAGCGGTTCACGCTTTATGCCCCGACCCAGGGCGTGATGGGTTCGCGCGCAACCGCCGCTGGCGTCATGAAGGTGGCGCCGGACAAGATCCGGTTCATCGCCACCAATGTCGGTGGCTCGTTCGGCATGAAAGGCGCCATCTTTCCCGAGTACGTGGTGGCCTTGCATGCCACCCGCGCGCTTGGACGGCCGGTCAAGTGGACCGACACACGCTCCGAGTCCTATCTGTCCGATCACCATGGGCGCGCTCAGGATTTCGACGCTGAGATGGCGTTGGATGGAGAGGGGCATATTCTTGCTGTTCGCCTCGACGGCTATAGCGACATGGGCGGCTACATCACCGCGCTCAGTCCGCAGTTTGCATCGCTCAACGTGACGAAGCACGCGGCCAGCGTGTACCGCACGCCGGCGATGTTGGTGAAGACGCGCTGCGTGTTGACCAACACCGTGCCGATTACCGCTTACCGTGGGGCGGGACGGCCGGAGGGCAATTATTACATCGAACGGTTGATCGATACGGCCGCCCGCGAGATCGGGTTGGACCCCGTCGAGCTGCGCCGGCGCAATCTGGTGACGCCGGACCAAATGCCGTTCAAATCAGCGTCGCAATCGGTCTACGACTGCGGTGACTTCCCCGCGATCCTCAATAAGGCGCTGCAGGTCTCCGACTGGGAGGGTTATCCTGCGCGTGTGCGGGACAGTGAAGCGCGCGGCAAGCGCCGTGGGCGCGGTGTTGGGCAATTTCTTGAGGTGACGGCGCCGGTGCGAAACGAGCAGGGCTCGATTCATTTCCAAGCCGATGGAACCGTCACCGTGCTGACCGGCACGCACGATCATGGTCAAGGGCATGCCACGAGCTTTGCCCAAGTGGTGGCCACGCGATTGGGCGTCCCGTTTGAGAAGATCACCGTGCGGCAAACCGATTCGGACCTGCTGCAAGCCGGTGGCGGCAGCGGCGGATCCAAGTCGGCGATGGCCAGCGGCACGGCGCTCTACGAGGCGGGTGAAAGGGTGATCGAGAAGGCCAAGCTGGCGGCCTCGCACATATTGGAGACGGACGCCCGCGATATCAGGTTCGCGAACGGACAGCTGAATGTCGTTGGCACCGATCGCGGCCTGTCGATCATAGAGCTGGCCCGTACGTTGGCGACGGCGCCGCGTCTGCCGGCGGACTGCCCAACATCGCTCGATGTCGACTATGTGCACGATGCTGCGCCGCCTACGTATCCCAACGGTTGCCATATTTGCGAGGTGGAACTCGATCCGGACACCGGCTTCATCGAGGTTGTCAAATATGACATGGTCGGCGACTTTGGCACATTGCTCAACGCGATGATCGTTGAGGGCCAACTGCGCGGCGGCGTCGTTCAGGGACTGGGTCAGTGTCTGATGGAGCGGGCTGTTTACAACGAGGATGGCCAGCTGGTGACCGGCTCGCTGATGGATTATGCCGTGCCGCGGGCGGTCGACACGCCGAATATGGCGTTTCACAGCCATGGCGTTCCGACCGCGACCAACCCATTGGGGGTCAAGGGGTGTGGCGAGGCCGGCGTCTCGGGTGCACTGCCGGCGATCGCCAACGCCATCGCCGATGTGCTGGCGCCGTTCGGGGTGCGTCACCTGGAACTCCCGACAACGCCGGAGGCGGTGTGGCGCGCTGTTCACCGGCGCGATCAAGCGGCTTGACGAGCGCGCGCGTTCGATACGCAATGGGGACAGCATGCTTTACGAATGCGCCGTTCGGCGCGTAAACACGGGGTGCGGGCGGGATATGGCGCTCGCGCAACGAGATCCCAACCCCTAACCCGACGGACCTAGCCGTGAACGAGGAATTCCACCGCATTAAGCGCCTGCCACCCTACGTCTTTTCCGAGGTCAACGGCTTGAAGGCAGCGGCTCGGGCGCGCGGCGCGGACATCATCGATCTCGGTATGGGCAATCCCGACATGGATACGCCCAAGCACATCATCGACAAGCTGGTCGAAACGGTTCGTCGGCCGCGCACCCATCGCTATTCCGCTTCGAAGGGCATCACCGGTCTACGTCGCGCCCAAGCTGCCTATTACGGCCGTCGCTTCGGGGTCAAGCTGGACCCGGAGACGCAAGTGGTGGCGACGTTGGGCTCCAAGGAGGGTTTCGCCAACATGGCGCTGGCCATTACCGCGCCCGGCGATGTGATCTTGGTGCCGAACCCCACCTATCCGATCCACGAATTCGGCTTCCTGATCTCCGGCGCCGCCTTGCGTCACATCGAGGCCTCCAACGGCGAGGCGTTCCTGCGGGCCGTCGAACGCGCGGTCAAACATTCGATCCCGAAGCCATTGGCCATCGTGTTGTCATATCCCTCCAACCCGACGGCCATGACAGCCTCGCTCGATTTTTATATGGATGTGGTTCAGCTGGCGAAGAAGCACGATCTGATCATTCTGTCGGATTTGGCATACGCGGAGATCTATTTCGAAAACAATCCGCCGCCCTCGGTGCTGCAGGTGCCGGGCGCCATGGATATCGCTGTCGAGTTCACGTCATTGTCCAAAACCTATGCGATGCCCGGCTGGCGCATGGGCTTTGCGGTCGGCAACGAACGGCTGATTGCAGCGCTGGCACGGGTCAAGTCCTACTTGGATTATGGCGCGTTCACACCGATTCAGGTGGCCGCGGCCGCTGCCCTCAATGGCCCGCAAGGTTGTGTGGAGGAGATCCGCCGGACCTACAAGAGCCGCCGCGACACGCTGGTCAAGAGCTTCGGCAAGGCCGGCTGGGAGATACCGCCACCGCCGGCCACCATGTTCGCGTGGGCGCCGGTTCCTGAGCGGTTCCGTGGCATGGATACCGTTGAATTCTCCAAGTTGCTGATCGAGAAGGCGGACTTGGCTGTCTCGCCGGGAACCGGGTTCGGCGAGTATGGGGAGGGGTTTGTGCGCATCGCGCTGGTTGAGAACGAACACCGGATTCGTCAGGCAGCGCGCAATTTGAAACGGTTCTTTGCCGACGAAAGTGACTCGATGGACAACGTGATCCCGATCTCGCAGCGGGCAAAGCGGACCAGCGTATGAGCGTGCCTTCTCATCCCCTTAGAATCGGTATCGCCGGGCTCGGTACGGTCGGTTGCGGCGTCCTGCATAACCTGAGGGCGCATGGCGAGCGGTTGGCCAATGCGATGGGTCGCAGGATCGACGTGGTCGGCGTGTGTGCGCGCACGCGTGGCAAGGAGCGCGGTGTGCCGTTGGGTGAGGCTGAGTGGTTTGACGATCCGCAGGCGCTGGCACGATCGTCCCACATCGATGCCTTCGTCGAGCTGATCGGCGGCGATGAAGGCCCCGCACGGCAGGCGGTAACGACCGCGTTGAGCCTTGGTAAGCATGTTGTTACCGCCAATAAGGCGTTGCTCGCCAAGCACGGCTTCGAGCTTGCCGAGCTGGCGGAGGCCAATGGTGCAGCGCTCGGCTACGAGGCAGCGGTGGCTGGCGGCATACCCGTCATCAAGGCCATGCGCGAGGCGTTGATCGCCAACCAAATCAAGCGCATCTCTGGTATTCTCAATGGGACGTGCAATTATATTCTGACCCAGATGCAAAGCGAGGGGCGGCCGTTTGACGACGTGCTGGCGGAAGCCCAGGCGCTGGGCTACGCGGAAGCCGATCCCGCGTTCGATGTTGGCGGTCAGGATTCCGCCCACAAACTGGCAATCCTCACCAGCCTGGCCTTCGAGACCCGCATCGCGCTCGACCAGATCGACTGCGAGGGCATACAACACATAACGCCGGCTGACATCGCCGCGGCGGACGAGTTGGGCTTTCGCATCAAACTGCTTGGGGTCGCGAATAAGACCGACGATGGGATCGAGGCCCGGGTCGGTCCGGCGATGGTGCCCATCCACTCGGCCATCGCTGAGGTATGGGGCGTCACCAACGCGATTGAGATCGAGGCCGATTTCGTCGGCGATGTGCTGTTGGTCGGTCCCGGGGCCGGCGCCGGCGCGACCGCCTCCTCCGTCGTTGGTGACATCGTTGAGGTGGCGCGCGGTGACTGCCTGCGGCCATTCATCATCCCGGCTGCGAAGCTCAAGCCGCACCGCAAAGCCACGGTGGGCGCCCACCTGGGCTCCTACTACGTGCGTCTGTCGGTGTATGACCAGCCCGGTGCTCTCGCCGCCATCGCCGGACGCATGGCCGACAATGACGTATCGTTGGAGCGGCTGGTGCAAAGACGCGCTGCCAGTGGCCCAGGCCTTGACGGCAGATCAGAACAGGCCAATGAGCTAATGCAGCTGGTGATCGTGACGCACGAAACCACCGAAGCAGCGATTCGCAACGCATTGGGCTTGATTGAGACGGACGGTAAGATTGCCGGGCGACCGCAGTTGATACGCATTGAAAAGCATTGAAGCCTTGGCCCACATCGGGCTGGATCATTCAGTGGAGGCGCGAGGCATGGAAGCTCACAACTCTGAGGACACCTGTCTCGATCGAGCGCTGGTGCTGGAGTTTGCACGGGTGACGGAGGTCGCGGCCATCGCCGCAGCGCGCTGGCGCGGCAAAGGAAAAAACAAGGCCGCCGATAAGGCAGCGGTCGACGCCATGCGGTATGAGCTCGGCCGTATCAACATTCGCGGCAGGGTCGTGATCGGTGAAGGCGAGATGGATGAAGCGCCGATGCTCTATATCGGCGAGGAGGTGGGCAGTGGCGATGGACCGCGCGTCGACATTGCCGTTGATCCGCTCGAGGGGACGACAATCTGTGCCAAGGACATGCCCAATGCGTTGGCGGTGCTCGCCATCGCGGAGGAAGGCGGTCTGCTCAACGCGCCCGACATGTACATGGATAAGATTGCGATCGGACCGGGGTATCCGGAAGGTCTGATCGATCTTGATCTTGGCCCGGCCGAGAACGTCGCTAGGCTGGCCGAGGCCAAGGGCGTGCCCATGAGCGCGATTTCGGCGTGTGTCCTCGATCGCGCCCGGCACGAAAAGCTGATCAGCGCGCTGCGGGAGGCGAAGGTCGGCATTCGCCTGATCCCAGACGGCGACATCGCCGGTGTGATTTGGACCACCGATCCCGCCCAAACCGGCATCGATATCTATTTGGGCTCAGGTGGCGCGCCAGAAGGCGTGCTCGCCGCAGCCGCCTTGCGCTGCATCGGCGGCCAGATGCAGGGGCGCTTGCTGCCGCAAAACGATGACGAGCGCCGGCGGGCGGCCGACATGGGCATCAGCGACATCAACCGAAAATACAGCATGGCGGACATGGTCTCGGAGGATGTCGTGTTCTCCGCCACGGGCGTGACTGATGGCTCGCTCATGAGCGGTGTACATTTTCGCGAAGAATTTGCCGAGACCGAGACGGTGGTGATGCGGTCGATGACCGGCACTGTGCGCCGGATCAAGACCACCTATCGAAATATCGGCCTCAAGCTCGCACAGATTTGACGCCGACGGGCCTAGAGTAACCTGCCTTTCGTCGGGATCGGAACGATCCCGACTAAAGGCAGAAAGTTGCTCTACACTTTAAGGCGCGATGATCTAGCTCAGCGGACCGCGGCTGCTATCATGGGTGGGATAAAACAGCGTTTACGACTATTGTTCAGAAGCCAATTCCGGCGCATGAGGACGACATGACCACATCGCAAAAGGCGCGTGCCGTCGGCATCAATCACGTTGCGCTCGAGGTCGGCGACATTGATGCCGCGTTGGATTTCTATGGAAAGTTTCTGCAATTTGAGCTGCGCGGGAAAAGCAACGACATGGCGTTCATCGACCTGGGCGATCAATTCATTGCGCTGTCCAAACGCCAACACCAACCGCGCGACCACGAACGTCATTTTGGGCTTGTGGTGGACGACAAGGACGCAGTTCGCGCGGCGCTCGACGCGATGGGCATTGAGATCGTCTCCACGCGCTTCATGGATTTCTACGATCCCTGGGGCAATCGCATTGAAATCGTCGGTTATGACGGCATCCAATTTACCAAGTCCGACGATGTGCTGCGCGGCATGGGTTTGACGGATCTGCGCAAGACTGAGAACGCCATCCAACAGCTGGCGGACAAGGGCATGGCGCCGCGGCCGAGCCCATCTGACTGAGCTCGATCATCCTCAATCAGGTCGGCCTGAGGCGGATGAGCCGGGCTGGCCCGCACGCCACCCGGCCAACCACGCAGGCGTGCCATGGGGTTGCCGGGTGACGAGTGGGATGGGTCCACCTCACTTTAGATCATCGCGCCTTATATCGGAACCGCAAAGCCGGTTCCGATATAAGGCAGGTTGCTCTAGACACGCCATTGGCGTCGCTTACCGGCAGGTTATCGCCGAGACGATGTCCATCGGTCGGATCGGCACCCGCCTGATCCGCACCTCGAACGGCGCCAAGGCGTGTTCCACCGCCGAGGCGATCGCCGCAGTCACCGGTAGGGTCCCGCTTTCACCGGCGCCCTTGGCGCCCAGCGGATTGAGCGGTGTCGGCGTTACCATGTGCTTGATCTCGATGCGCGGCAGGCCGACCGCGTTCGCCAAAAGATACTCGGCGAAGTTGGTGCTGAGCGGCTGGGCGTCGCCATCAAACACCAGCTCTTCCAACAGGGCGTTGCCCAACGCGTGGACCAGTCCGCCGACGATTTGACCCTCGACGATGCGCGGATTGATGAGCCGGCCGGAGTCGTGCACCACCACATAGCGGGTGACGCTGACGCCGCCCGTCTCCACGTCCACCTCGACCTCGGCGACGTGGCAGCCGTTGCAGTAGCTCATGGCTTCAGGCGCGAACGTCACGGAGGCTTCAAGACCCGGCGTGCTGCCGGCCGGGATCGCATAGCCGGGCAGGGCGGTGAGGGCGCGCGCGATCTCGCCCAGATGCAACGCCGGCTCCGGTCGCTGGCGCAGCCGCACGATGCCGTCCGTGATCTCAAGGTCCTGCGCGGAGGCGTCCAACATTTGCGCGGCCGCGCTCAGCGCCTTGTCGCGCACCGCCAGCGCCGCGTGATGCACGGCCGCACCACCGACGGCAGCTTGACGGCTGGCGAAGGCGCCCACGCCCAATGAGGTGGCCATCGTATCTGCGATGGTGACGCTGACCGCGTCTAACGCCACATCGAGTGCATCGGCGGCGATCTGGGCCAGCGCGGTGGCGATCCCCTGCCCCTGCGCCGTCACCCCGGAGGCTACGGTGACGGCGCCGGACGGTCCGACCCGGACCACGGCGCTCTCGAACGGTCCGCGCCCGGAGCCCTCCACGTAGTTGGCGATCCCGATGCCGATCAACCGCCCGGCTTTCCGCGCCGTTTCCTGGCGCTCAGCAAAGCTGCCGTAGCCGGCCATCTTCAATGCCGCCGCCTGCGTCGCCGGGTAATCTCCGCCGTCGTAGATCATGGTGCCACCGTCGCGGGTCTTCAGCGGCGTGGCGTAAGGCATCTGCTCGGGCAAGATCAGATTACGGCGGCGCACTTCGGCGCGATCGATCCTTAAGGCGCGCGCCACCTCGTCCAGCACGCGCTCCATGACGAACGTGCCTTGCGGCCGTCCGGCGCCGCGGGTGGGGGTCGCGGCAATCTTGTTGGTGAACGCCAACCGCGCCGTCAGCGCATAGGCCGGCAGATGATAGGGACCGAGCAAATTGGTGACGGCGTTGAAGGGAATGGTCAGGCCGTAGGGCGTGAAGGCGCCGTGATCATGGACCAGGCTGCCGCGAATCCCGCGCAGCCGGCCATCAGCGTCCACGGCGGCCTCGAGGCTCCAGTATTGGTCACGCTCCTGGGTCGTGGCGATCAAATGCTCGCGGCGATCCTCGATCCACTTGACCGGCCTGCGCAGCAGCCAGGCTAACAGGGGGATGACGATCTCTTCGCTGTAGAACACGAATTTCGGGCCGAAGCCGCCGCCGACATCGGGGCAGATCACGCGGACCTGATCCTCGCGCCAACCCAGAAGGTCAACGATCAAGCCTTTGGCGCGATGCGGCATTTGGGTGCCGTCCCAGACCGTCAACAGGTCCTGGACATCGTCGTACGCGGCCAGCACCGCGCGGCATTCCATCGCCATCCCACCACCCTTGTGCTGGTGCAACGCGATGGTGACGGTATGGGCAGCACCACGGAACGCTGCATCGATGTCGCCGTAGGCCGTGGTGAAGCTGGCGCACAGGTTATCGGGAAGCTGGGACAGGGCGCGTGGTGCACCCTGAGCAAGCGCGTCCACGGGATCGGCGACCGCCGGAAGCGGCGCGATGTCGCAACGGACCAAACCGGCCGCATCCTCGGCCACCGCCCGCGACGTGGCGACAATGACGGCGATCGGCTGGCCGATGTGGACCACTTCACGCCCGGCCAGCACCTCCGGGTTGACCTCGTGGTGGATCGCTGGGCTCGGCATCGCCAGTGGGATGCGGGTTGAGGTGAGATGCGGCGCCAGGTCTGCCAGCGCAAAAGCCGCTGCGACGCCAGGTAGTGCGCGCGCGGGCTCCAAGTCGACCGCCTCCAGTTGGCCGTGCGCGACCTCGCTACGCACCATCACGGCATGCAGCAGGTCGGCCGGATGAATGTCATCGATGAAGCGCGCTTGGCCGCGCAGCAGGGCGCGATCCTCGATCCGGGGAACGGACTGACCCACCCAACGTTTCGGCTCTCTGTTCAAGCGACAGCTCCCGTCTGGCTGTTACCTCGATTTTGGCTGTTACCTAGATTTTGGCTGTTACCTAGATTTTGGCTGTTACCTAGATTTTGGCTGTTACCCAGATTCTGGCTGTTACCCAGCTTCTGGCGGCGACCTAGATCATGTCCGCTTAAAGTGGAATTGCCTCGCCGGCGCGCTCCCTGCCGCGGCTGGCGAGGCCGGCCACCAGAACAGCGGGCGATGGGGTGGCCGGGCGAGGGAGCGGGTTGGTTCCAGCTCCCCGTAAAACGCGATGACCCTGTGCCGGTGCTGCTTGGTCCGACCGCTCGCGTGAAGGTGGGACTAGGTAGCATTCTCAAACTCACTCATTTAACAATGGCGCTGCATCATAGCCCGGCGACAACGACCAGGACACATTATGGACGGCAAGCCAAGGCATCTGGAAACCGACGTATTGGTGATCGGCGCCGGCGGGGCGGGCATGTACGCCAGCCTCGAGGCGGGGCGGGGCGGTGCGCGGGTGATGTTGGTGGACCGCAGCCTGATCGGACGTGGCGGGGCTACGGTGATGGCGATGATGACGGTCGCCGTCGCCGTCGGCGAGGAGACCGAGGATCACTGGCAGCACCACTATCGCGATACGCTGGCCGCCGGGCGTGGGTTGTGCAACCCGACGCTCGCGCGCTTGTTGTGCGAGCAGGGTCCGGAGGTGATCTGGGAAATGGACGCGTGGGGCGTCGGCTGGGCCCGGCGCGACGGGCACCTGGCTCAGGCGCACGCCCCTGGCCACGATCGACCGCGGTGCGTTTATGTCGACTTTCTCAATACCGGACCGTCGGTTTCGAAAACCCTGCGCACGGTGTTGCACCGGCAGCCCAATGTTCACCGTTTGGGGGACGTTCTGATCGTCGATCTGGTACGTTCTGAAGATCGGGTAATGGGCGCGGTCGGGCTCGACGTCACAACCGGCCGCCCGGTGACCATCGCCGCGCATACGACCATTATTGCCACCGGCGGACTGACCCGGCTCTATCGGCGTAACAGCGCCTCGGCCAACATGGGCGGTGATGGTTATGCGCTCGCGTTGCGCGCCGGTGCACGACTGATCGATATGGAGTTCGTACAGTTTTTCCCGATCGGCCATCTCGCGCCGCGTCTGATTGGTCTTGATCCGATCATGTGGGATCCGTTCCGCTACAAGCTTGGCGGGCGTCTGTTAAATGGTGACATGGAAGAGTTCACCGATCGCTACGGTGCGATGGAGGACGGCCGCTACGTGATCACCCGCGATACCGCGACCTACGCCATCACGAAGGAGGTGGAGGCGGGACGCGGCACGCCCCACGGTGGGGCTTACCTGAGCTTCATGCACAACAGCGAGGCGGAGCTCAAGGCCGCGTTTGGACCGGTCATCGACAAGCTCAAGACCAACGGTATCGATCTCACCAAGATGCCGGTCGAGGTGTCACCCATGGCCCACTACCACATGGGTGGTATTGCGGTCGATGCGGGCATGGAGACCGGGGTGCCCGGTTTGTTGGCGGCCGGAGAGGCGGTCGGCGGTGCGAACGGCGCTAACCGACTGTCCGGCAACGCCATCACCGAGGCCTTGGTGTTTGGCCGTCAGGCCGGTCGCACAGCGCTTGACCATCTCGACGGGCGGGTAGGAACCGCTGCGCAGTTTGATCGGGCTGCTGCGGCTGCGTCGCTCGCCATGGTCAACGGCACCGGCCCCGCTCCGACGCAGCTCAACACGGCCGCTCTGCTGGCCGAGCTGCAGGCAACGATGTCACGTGAGGTGGGCCCGTTCCGCACCCAAGCAACGCTGGAGCGCGCAGCTGCCGTCCTCGACGCGTTCAGCGAGCAGCTTGGGTCCGTTCCGGTTGGTCGGCCGGGCGCGTTTGATATGGCGCGGCTGGATTGGTTCGACGTCCGCAACATGCTGCTGGTGGCTCAGGCGGTGACCCAGGCAGCCCTCGCGCGGACGGAAAGCCGCGGCGCCCATCAACGTGAGGATTACCCTGGCATGCTGGAAGACTGGCGCTGCAATCAATTCGTCAGCTGGAGCGATGGCCGCCTTTCAATCGCGCGCGGTCCGCACTTGTCGCACCTGGAGGCGGCGGAATGACGTGCGTTGCGCGCCTGGCGATTGAGCGCTGCGATAACGACGGCAACCAGCGGACCCAGTCGTTCGATGTGCCGTTCGAGCAGGGCCAATCGGTGTTGGACGGGTTGCGCTGGATCAGGGTCAACCAAGATCCCACCTTAGCGTTCCGGTACTCTTGCCTGAACGCCAATGCCTGCAAAGAATGTATGATGCAAGTGGATGGCAGGGTCGCTTATGCCTGCCTGGCGCGCCTGGAGGCACGGATGATGCGGGTGGCACCGCTCGCCAATAAGCCGCTGGTGCGTGATCTCGTCACCGAGATTGCGCCACCGCCTGAGCGGCTGGCGCGGCTCAGATGACAGCTGGCGGGCTGGCGGGCATGGACAAATGGCAATTCTGGATCGATCGCGGCGGCACGTTCACCGACGTGGTGGCGCGCGCACCTGGCGGCGGCGTCGAGGCGATGAAGCTGTTGTCGGAGAATCCTGGCGCCTATGACGACGCGGCGCTCGAGGCGATCCGTCGCTATTTGGGGGTCCCCACCGGTGCGCCGATTCCATCTGAGCGCATCGAGGTGGTGAAGATGGGCACGACGGTCGCCACCAATGCGCTGCTGGAGCGAAAAGGCGACCGCACGCTGCTGATCACCACGGCGGGTTTCAAGGACCAGTTGGAAATTGGCTACCAAGCGCGGCCGCTGATATTTGCGCGCCAGATCGTCAAGCCGACGATGTTGTATGCCGACGTGGTGGAGGCCAAAGAACGGGTGCGGGCGGACGGCAGCGTTGTCACCCCGATTGATCTTGCGGACTTGCGGCCAAAAATGGCGGCTGCACTGGCTGATGGCATGCGTGCTGTGGCGATCGTGTTCATGCACGCCTACGCGTTTCCGGCCCATGAGCAGGCGGTTGCTGCACTCGCGGAGGAGCTTGGCTTCGAACAGATCTCAGCCAGCCATCAGGTCAGTCCACTGATCAAATTCGTTGGACGCGGCGACACCGCCGTGGCGGACGCCTATCTCTCCCCGATCCTGCGCCGCTATGTCGATCTGGTGGCGGGCGCTGTCCATAATGCGGCAACCGATGCACCCGCTAAGGCGCGCCCACGGGCGGCCAGCTCCACTCCGCAGATCATGTTCATGGCCTCCTCCGGGGGGCTCAGATCGGCCGCGCATTTCCAGGGTCGAGACGCCATTTTGTCGGGGCCGGCCGGCGGCGTCGTGGCGGTGGCCGAGACCGCACGGCAAGCGGGGTTTGACAAGGTCATCGGCTTTGACATGGGTGGCACCTCCACCGACGTGTCGCATTTTGCCGGGGACTACGAGCGCGCGTTCGAGACCGAGGTGGCCGGGGTCCGCCTGCGGGTGCCGATGTTGCGGATCAATACCGTCGCCGCCGGCGGCGGATCGATCTTGACCTTCGACGGCGCGCGGTTCCGGGTCGGGCCGGAATCGGCCGGCGCCAATCCCGGTCCGAAATGCTATCGGCGCGGGGGACCGTTGACGGTCACGGATGCCAACGTGATGGTCGGCAAGCTGCGCGCGGCCAACTTTCCAGCCATCTTCGGGCCGGGCAGCGATCAGCCGATCGATGACGCGACGGTGCGATCAGCGTTTGAGGCGATCGCTGCCGATATTGGCGACGGCCGCAGTGCCGAGCAGGTCGCGGACGGGTTTCTGCGCATCGCCGTTGAGAATATGGCGAATGCCATCAAAAAAATCTCGGTGGAGCGCGGCTACGATGTCACCGAGTACGTGCTGTCATGTTTCGGTTCTGCGGGCGGCCAGCACGCATGCATGATTGCGGATACACTCGGTATCGAGACGATCTTGATCCATCCGTTGTCCGGTCTGTTGTCGGCCTACGGCATGGCGCTCGCCAAGTTGTCCACCAGCCGCCAGCAGTCCGTCGAAAAAGCGCTTGACGAAACGACGCTGGTGGCGGCTCGCGCCATGCAACATCGATTGCAGGCCGATAACCGCCGCGATTTGGTCGCGCAGGGCGCTGCGCCGACACGGATCGCTCACGACGCACGATTTCTGCTTCGCTATGAGGCGAGCGAGAGCGCCCTGGCGGTGCCGGCCGAGGCAGCGTTGCCAGACATGATTGCGCGCTTCGAGCAGCAACACCGGCAACAATTCGGTTTCATTTCGCCAGAAAAAACCATCTATATCGCGGCAATCGACGCCGAAAGCTGGGAACCGCCGCAACACTATGCCGACGCCGGCGAAAGCCTGCGCTCGCCGGACGGTGGCGCGCAGCCGAATAAGCCGCAAGCTACGCGTTTCTTCTCGGGCGGGCGCTGGCACGAGGCTCCGGTTTTGCTGCGTCCCGATCTGACGATGCCGCAGCCGATCGTGGGCCCGGCGATCGTCATCGAGCCGCACCAGACGGTGGTGGTCGAGCCTGGCTGGCAGCTGAACCTCACCGCCCGCAACGATCTGGTCCTTAAGCGGATAGAAGCGCGCGCGCGCCAGCGGCTCAGTGCGACTGCGGACCCGGTGTTGCTGGAAGTGTTCAACAATCTGTTCATGTCGATTGCCGAGCAAATGGGTGAGGCCCTGCGCAACACCTCGCAATCGGTTAACATCAAGGAGCGCTTGGACTTCTCCTGTGCCGTCTTCGATGCTTCGGCGCAACTGGTCGCCAACGCGCCGCACATTCCGGTGCATCTGGGCTCCATGGACCGTTCCGTGGAAACCATCGCGCGCGAAAATGCCGGGACGATGCGGCCAGGCGACGTGTTTATGATCAACGCCCCCTATAACGGGGGAACGCACTTGCCGGACATCACCGTTATCACGCCGGTGTTCTCGAGCCCGAAGCGCAACGAGGGGAGTGACCCGGCAACACCTGAGATCCTATTCTATGTCGCCAGCAGAGGCCATCACGAGGATGTTGGTGGGCTCACGCCAGGCTCGATGACACCGCGCGCGACTTCGATCGACCAGGAAGGCGTCTATATCGACAACGTCAAATTGGTGGAAGCCGATCGGTTCTTGGAAAACGACGTGCGGGCGCTGCTCACGGGCGGACTCTATCCGGCCCGTGCGCCGGAAAAGAACATTGCCGACCTCAAAGCCCAGGTGGCCGCCAACGCCAAGGGGGCGGCAGAGTTGACGCGCATGGTGGAGCATTTCGGGCTCGACGTCGTGCAAGCCTACATGGGCCATGTGCAGGACAATGCAGAAGAAAGCGTGCGCCGTCTGATCGACCGCCTGAGCGATGGTCATTTCGCGGTGGAGATGGACCAAGGCACCCGTATCGAGGTGCGGATCAGCGTCGACAATCAGGCCCGCACGGCGATCTTCGACTTTACTGGCACGAGCCCGATGCAGCCGTCCAATTTCAATGCGCCGGAGCCAGTCGCCCGGGCCGCCGTGCTCTATGTGCTGCGCGTGTTGTGTGACGCGCCGATCCCGCTCAATGCAGGATGCATGAAGCCGGTGCAGATGGTCATTCCGCAGCGGTCCCTGCTGTCACCGGTCTATCCGGCCGCCGTCGTGGCCGGCAATGTCGAGACCAGCCAAGTCGTGGTCAATTGCCTGATGGCCGCGCTGAAGGCGATGGGCCCCAGCCAGGGAACGATGAATAACCTCACATTCGGCAATGACCGGTATCAGTATTATGAAACCATCTGCTCAGGGGCACCGGCCGGTCCGGATTTCGACGGCGCGGCTGCGGTCCATGTCCACATGACCAACACCCGCCTGACCGATCCGGAGATCTTGGAGCTGCGCTACCCGGTGCTGTTGGACCGGTTCGAGGTCCGGCGCGGCACCGGCGGACGCGGCCGGCACAGTGCCGGTGACGGGATCATCCGACAGTTAACCTTCTTGGAACGCATGGAATGTGCGCTGCTGACGGGCTATCGCCGGGTTCGGCCGTACGGAATCGAAGGCGGCGAGCCCGGTCAATGCGGTGCCAACAGCGTCCGGCGTCATGACGGTAGCATCGAGCGGCTTGACGGCTGTGATGAGACGGTGCTGGAGCCGGGCGAGGCCATCATCATCGTCTCGCCGACCGGCGGTGGCTTTGGCGCGCCGGATTGAGCAACGACTTGCGGCGGTAAGGCAAGGGCAATGCCATTATTGCGTTGCACAGCGCGTTGGAGCCATCCCACTCCCCCCGACCCGCTCCCCCGCCCGGTTCCTCCACCCGGTTCCGCCACCCGGTTCCTCCACGGGGCCACCCAATGGCCTGCTGGTCTGGGTGGCCAGTGGCGAGAAACGGGGTGGGGGCCGGCGCGGCACGCCGCCATCGGTGGACATGATCTCGTCACGGCGTGTCCCGCGCCGCGGCATGCGAAACCAACGGCATGAGGAGCTGACATGCCCGACGACAAAGCCGTGCTGAGCTTGTTGACCACGTTGCCTCTGGCGAGCGCCGAGCGGATTGGCGATGGCAGTCTTGCTGCTGCGCATGCGGCCGGACTATTGCCGCTGGCGGTGGCGGTGCTCGATGCCGGTGGCAATGTGATCTTGGTCAAACGCCAGGATGGTGCCGGGGTCCTGCGCACCGACATCGCCATTGGCAAGGCTTGGGGCGCCCTGGGCATGGGCATTGCCAGCCGCACCATCAGGGATCGCTTAAAAGATCGTCCGGCGTTTCAGGCGGCGCTGGCGGCCGCGGCGCAAGGGCGGTTTGTTCCGGTCCCCGGCGGTGTGTTGGTGCGCAACCAGGACGGTGCGGTGATCGGCGCCGTCGGTATCAGCGGCGATGCGTCGGATAAGGATGAATATGCGGCCATCATGGGCGTGCGCGCGGCCGGCTTGAAGTCGCACCCGGAACAGCCGGCGGACAATTGGCGCGACGCCGGTCTTTAGCGGACAGCCCGGATCACAGTTGGGCGCGATCGGCAGGCCGAGGACACGCCGACGCTGTTTTAGGGCAACCTGACTTTATTCGGGATCGGAACGATCCCGGTGAAAAGCAGGTTGCTCTAGGGATCGGCGTGCATTTTTCGGACGACATAACCTTCTTGTCAGAGATCGACTGTGTTCCTACAATGCCCGGGATGTGCAGCCGACGCGCGGTGCGTCCAGCTGGGCGGTGCGGTCCCCGCTGACCCGTTCGGCGTTCGGCGCTATGAGGACCCACAGCCACCCGTCATGCCGACCATGACCGACGTGCACGAATTAAATCCGCAGCATTTTTTCGAGCGGGCGATTGCCCCGCACCTGCGTCAGATCCCGGTCGGGCGATCAGCCCGCGGCGCACGGGGACATGCATTGGGCGGATCAAACCGCTGTTATCGCGACGTTACATTGATGATGAGGCGAAACTTGTTAAGGGAGAACGATGATGGCTGACACCGGTGATCGAGCGCGATTGTTTGCACTTTATGCGCGTGATCCGGACGCTGCGGATCACATCGTATTCGGCAGACGGACGTACGCCGACCGACGGGGCTTTCTCAAGGGCGCTGGCTTGGCCACCATGGGTGCGATGGTCGGCGCGGCGATCCCGTTTCACCGCAACATGCCGGCACATTTCATTCCGATCGCGCTTGCCGAGCAGCTCGAAATCACCGGCAAGGATGGTTTGAGCGTGCTCAATGATCGGCCGGTGAACGCGGAAACGCCGCCGCACTTGCTGGACGATCCGATTACCCCGACCTCCCGGCATTTCATTCGTAACAATGGGATTCCGCCGGAGGATGTGGATCCGGCGAGCTGGCGTTTGACGATCGACGGTTTGGTCGACAAGCCGCTGCAACTGTCGCTCGATCAGCTGAAAGCGCAATTTGAGGTGGTCACGGAAGCGCTGACCATCGAATGCGGCGGCAACGGCAGGGCCTTCTTTGAACCGCCGGCGCGCGGTAATCAGTGGACCTATGGCGCGGTGGCGTGCTCCGAATGGACCGGTGTGCGGCTCGCCGATGTGTTGAAGGCCGCAGGCCCGAAAGCAGGCGTGATCTACACCGCGCACGAAGGCGCCGACCTGCATCTATCCGGCAAGCCCGGCAAGCTGCCGATCTCCCGAGGCGTTCCCATCGCCAAGGCGCTCAACCCCCATAATCTGATCGCATTCGCACAAAACGGCCGGCCGATTCATCCGATGAACGGCGCGCCGCTGCGGCTGGTTGTGCCCGGCTGGCCCGGCTCATGCTCGCAGAAATGGCTGAAACGCATCTGGTTGCGCGACGTCGTGCACGATGGTGCGAAGATGACCGGAACCTCCTATCGCGTGCCCAATCGGCCGGTGGCTCCCGGCGAGAAGGTCGCCAAGCAGGATTTCGAGATTATCGAGGCGATGCCGGTGAAGTCGTTGATCACCGCGCCAGCCAACGGGCACAAGACCTCCGAGGCTGCGATCGATGTCAGAGGCCATGCCTGGGCCGGGGATGGCAAGGTCGAGAAGGTGCAGGTATCCAGCGACTTCGGTGCGACCTGGCTCGATGCCACGCTCGATGGTCCGGTCAATCCCTATGCCTGGCAGAACTGGCGGGCCAAGGTCTTGTTGCCGCAGAAGGGGTATTACGAGATCTGGGCCAAGGCGACCGATGCGGACGGCATCAGCCAACCCCACGCCATCGCCTGGAACCCGAAGGGCTACCTCAACAATTCGCTGCACCGCGTGGGGGTGGTCTTTGGTTGATGGCGCAGGCTTACCGGGGCAGGTCGGCGCGCGATTGATCGTGAAACGCAGGCGAGCATCAGCGGCGGCAACCGCAGGCGGCATGATCCTGGCCGTGATTGCCGGTCTCGCCGTCGTGCTGAGCGCGCCGGCCCGCACGCAATCGGATGGCGAGGAAACCTTCGGCCTGCCCGATGAAAAAGGCAGGGAGGAGGTGATCGCGTTTTGCAGTGGCTGTCATTCCATACGCCTGGTCGTACAACAGGGCCTGACCCGGGCCGGCTGGGAAGAGCTGCTGCAGGTGATGTATGATGAGCAGGAGATGCCGCAATTGGAACCTGGGGATACGGTGCTCGTGCTCGATTATCTGACCAAACACGTCGGACCGGACAACCACAAGCAACGCCTTGGGCGCCTGCGGTGAGGCGCACGGTGGGCGAGGCTGTTTCGGGAGGCTTGCGAGGCAGGCCGGGCCGGCCACGGGCCGGCACAGCGATGCCGGCTTTAGCGGACATGATGTAGGCCAGCGGCCCGCGCCCAGGTCAGCAAGCGCGCATGAGCGTGGGATTGGGGCGTGGGATTGGGCGTGGGGGTTATCGGGCGCGCGCCGGCTATTGCCACGGCCGGCGCGACACCACGTCGGGCTATGTCAAATCTGTTTCACCGGGGTCGGGTCGAGGTGGAAGATCCGCGCGGCATTGAGGCCCAAGATGTTCTTCTTGGCCTGCTCGGATAGGAATGGCAGGTCGGTGATCTCGCTTGGCAGGTCGAAATCAAAGTGCGGCCAGTCCGAGGCATACAGCAGCTGCGTCTCGGCGTTGATCATCTCCAGCGTGCACTCCAAGGCCTTGAGATTGGTGGTCTCCATCGGCTGGGTGGTGTACCAACAGTGGTCGCGCATGTACTCCGACGGCAAGCGCTTCAGGTGCGGCGCCTCGGAGGGTCGCATCAGGAACTGGTCGTCGAGCCGTTGCATGAGGAATGGCACCCAGGCCAGTCCACTCTCCACCCAAATCATCTTCAGTTTCGGGAAGCGCACGGGCATCCCATTCAGCACCCAATTGGTGCAGTGCACGATGTTGGGCCAAGCAAAGCCGAGCGCGTGCATGCCCAAAAACCGGTTGACGGTCTTGAGCGAGGGATCGTCCCAGTGATAGCCGGCGTGAAACGACAGCGGCAGGCCGGTCTCCTCGATCATTCGGTATAGCCGCATGTACTTGTTGTGGTGCACCGGCGCATGCCGGGTCGATGGCACGCAAAAGCCGATCACCCCCTTCTGGCCGGCCATCTCCTCAACCACCCGTTCCGCCTCCTCCGGCGTATTGTAGGGGAGCACGGCCAACGTCTTGATCCGATCATCGGCGGACAGCAGGTGGGCCACCATCCAACGATTATAAGCCCGCGACAGCCACACCTCCATTTCCGGCTGCGGATGCAGGCCCAAAAACAGCATCGGCGTGGGAAACACCACCATGTTGTCCACCCCAAGCGAGTCCATGGCGCGACGGGTGAGCACCACGTCGCGATGAACATCGGTGTCGTCCACCTTCTCGCGCAGGCCGTCTTGATGGGGAATGCGTCCGCCCACGCCCTGATAGCGCAGGCCAAGATCGCCATTGAGGCCATAGGGGGGCGCGCCGATCCGATCCTGGTGGAAATACATCGCTTGGTCGCGGATCACCGGATCGTCAATGAACGTGACGATTTCCTTCCATGATACCGTCTCCACGTGGTGGGCGTCGATGTCGACCACGAACCAGTCCTGCAGCTTGCGTTTGCGCGCCTCCCGCCGTGCATGCGCGAGGATCTCCCGGCTGTCGGTCGAGGTGTCGATCACTTGGGTCGGCAACATCTGCGGGATGCCGGTGACGGGTTGGTTCATGGAGGCTGCTCCTTACTGCGGATAGTCCTATCTGGCGCACATGTCTGGCGTCCAACTGTTTGGCGCTCAACTGTCTGGCGCTCAACTGTCTGGCGCCTATAGGGCCGCCGTCGATGGCGCTATTGATCTTCCATTTCCGGTCGGCGGCGGAACCATAGACCCAATTCCATCGGGCCGAGCCGCACAGCACGCAACAATTCCGACACGGTCGTGAGCGTTTCCGTCGGCGTGATCGTCTCAGCGCCCTCGTGTATGATCGCCGGCGGGGTGCGCTGGTCGCCCTCGGTCTCCGCCTTGGCATAATAGAGCCTGACCGCGGCTGTCAAAATCTGCGCAACGGCTTCGTCGCTAACACGCGAGGCTTCACCTTTTTCGACGAGGTGCTTGGCCGCCTCGTGCAGGTCCGCCGCGTACCCGTCGATCCAGCCGTAGGCGTCGTTGCGGCGCTCATCGTCAGACGATGACATAGACGTTGCCGTCCTTCTCCTCGATGCGCGCCGGTCGCAATCGAAACCGGTTCGAGCCTTGGTTGATCCCGGTCTTTACATCGTACTCATAGCCATGCCACGTGCATACGATGTTGGTCACGCTGTCATCGAAGGCCAAGGCGCGGGTCATGCCCCGCTCGTCGACCGGCTCCAACACCCGCTTATACAACCGACCCTGGCACACCGGACCGTGCCGATGGGGACAGTCGTTGTGCCAGGCGAAGAGCCCGCCGTCGACCATGAAGACGCCAATCTCGACACCATCGCAGGAGATGACCTTGCGGTCGCCGTCGCTGAATTCGTCCTTGGCGCCAACCAGATACGATTTTGCCATGGTTTCTCCTCGTTGCTCCCCTCGCTCCGATCGCCGATCGCACCGCACGTCCGACGGCTACGTGACCGACAACTTACAGCGCCCAACCGTCATGCGCGGCGCCCGGTGACAACCGCCGCCATGCTCGCCACTCACATCCGGCCGCGCGCCGGTCTAAGGGCGTGGTCGTAAACGTGTCCGTGCATAGCTCTACCGCCCCTGCCTCGCGACGTCCAGCCGGCCCGTAGCGGCCGATTGATCGATGCCGGGTGTGGTTGCGGACCGGATCGGAGTGCAGCGGGCCGCGGTCCTCATGTGCAGGCGCGTAACAGGCAGGGCGCCACCTGGCTATCGGCATGCGGGAATTCTCGATGCGCGTCTACTCGATGTGCGTCTACACGATGTGGGTCTAGGGGAGCGCTGACGCAGGCAACGTCATGTCAGTTGGCAGCCGGAAGTGGCTAGGCATTGGCCCAGACCAGCAGCAATTTGCCGCGAAGGCACACAATGCGGCTTGAATCGTCGCCAAATCATTAGTATACTGCGGACTCAAAGCAGCACACCGGATGTCTCGGTCCTGTGTGGCTGGAGGGTCGTGGCCTAGAGCGTAACGTGCAGTGTTCGGCCGCGGCGCAGGGTTTCGCGGATTATATTACGCGTCCTGGTCTTTTAACATTTGGCGACAAACATATTGTGCAGCGCACAGCCGATCGCGTGCGGTGCGGGGGCGATTCATGCTTGAATTTCAATCTCACGCTACTGCGTTACGGGCCGCTGGGCGTTGCATGCGCGGGTTAACCGCCTTGGCCTTGGGCATTTTTGTCATCATCACGAATGCAGCCCCGGCCGCATCGCAGTCTGGTCCTGCCGGCCAGCCTGAAATTGAAGTGAAGTATAAGACGATTGGTACCAGCAGGGGCAATGTATTGTCCGTTCGCACCGTTCCCGATGGTACAAGGGTAATCAATTCTAGACTTGGCACCCGGTTTCAAAGCGCCACCGTCGGCTCAACGGCTAGTCTTCGCATCTTCGAGATCCACAACAAGGGAACCGCAACCCTTCGGCTAACGGGGGGTCATGACCTGGTCGAGATCAGCGGTGGCCGCGGCGCGTTCACGGTAACGGACCAGCCCTCTGCCGACATTGCCTCAAACAGTCACACGAGTTTCAAGATTGATTTCGCACCGACATCGCGCGGGCGCCACAGGGCGACCGTTCGCATTGCCAACACCGATGCCGATGAAAATCCCTATGACTTCGCGATCGAGGGCTATGCATATTCCGCGCGTGTCGACCCACCCGGTTTCGTCTTGAGGCGTGCTGTCTATTCGATTAAGCCGAAGAGTGCCGTTACGTCGTCGCTTGATGGCAATTACGTTGGGAGTTCCGCAGTCGGCAAGAAAAAAACGTTGAAGTTTGAGATCCACAATGGCGGGGGCCGCGACCTTTATTTGACTGATCAGCCCCCAGTGAAGATTTCGGGAGGTACGTCCGGAGAATTTGAGGTGGCGACAAGCCCCGGTGAATTGGTGCTACAGCCGCGAGAGTCGACCACATTTCAGATTGCGTTCACGCCTTCGGCTGCGGGACGCCGCACCGCACAGGTGAGCATCCCCAACACTGATCCAGCATTATCGGACTTTAGCTTCGAGATCGGTGGGGATGGGTTGGCGGTTCCAGCCAAAGGGCGTGCGGCATTGATCATTGTCAACGCATTAAACGGCCCCAGCACCAATTTCGAATATCAGGTAAAAGGTAAAACAAACAAACGTCAAGAAACGTTCACTCTGACATCAGCGACGAACGGCTACGTTCAGAAAGAATTTCTAGACCTCGAAAAGGGCAAGTATGATATTACTCAGACGGCTAATGGTTATGCCCCCGAGAACATTTTTTGTGTTGCCAGCAAAGGCTCTAGTGCTACCCCGGATAAATGGGCGGGCACTGTCGAAGTCGACCTTGCCGAGGGTGAGACGCAAATCTGCACCTTTGTCAATTTTCAGGCAGCGACGCTCAAGATCGTAAAGAAAACCATCGGCGGAGACGGTACCTTTGTATTTAAAAAAAAATATGGTGAATTCCCTGCTCAGGTCTCGTTAACAACTAGCAACGGATCAGCCCAACGAACGCTCCAAAATGTTTACCCTATGGAAATAGAGTTCGAGGAAACGCTTCCATCAGGTTGGCAGCCAAGCGATATGGCATGTCAAAATACTAAATCAGCGAACTACGATAAATCTAAGCGGTGGGCGCGCGTAGAATTGGCGCCAGGTGCCAGTGCAACATGCACCTTAACCAGCAGACGGACTCAAGACGGTGGGCTGAAAATTAGCAAGCATATTGTTGGTAACACTCGAGATTTTCACTTTGATGTAACTGGGTCGGGCCTTAGCAACTTTATGCTTCGTCCTCGTGATGGTTCGACACCGGCTAGTAAATCTTTTAACAAGCTGGCCCCTGGCCAATACACAGTTACGGAAAAAGACTATGGCCCGGGCTATAAGGTTAAAAGCATTCGATGCCCATCTGGAACGGCGGCGATTGATCTCACTGCGCGTAAGGTCACCATAGACATCAAGGCAGGCGATTTCGCTGAATGCATTTTCACAAACGAAGAAATTAAAAAAGGTACCGGGGAGATCTCCATCAGAAAAGCCGTGGAGGGGCGCGGATCCAACTTCAATTTTACCACGGTCGGAGCGGGCCTCAGCAATTTCACTCTTAGCCCCGCCGGCGGTTCCTATGTAACCAGATCCTTTAAAGGCTTGCAGGCAGGCACGTATAGGGTTACCGAGTCGGCCCACGCCGACTATCAGCTGGATGAAATTCATTGTACAGGAGATACCGATAGAGGGAACACAGTCGATCTGGCTCGTCGAACGGTGGTCATCGACCTTGATGCCGGTGAGAAGCAGCTCTGCGCTTTCACCAATGACGAGTTGTCAAGCATAGAAATCGTGACCACCACCAAGGGTGGTGACGCGACCTTTAGTTACACGTCATCAAATTCCGCCTTCAAAAATGCATCTCACACCACCATCAATGGACGCGCGGCAAAAAACTTTGAGAGGCTGCCGGGGAATAATTACACCATCACACAAAAGGTGGTCCCCGGCTGGAGGTTGACGGACATTCAATGCACGGGCACGGGCACGCCTGCAACGAAGAATATTCCATCCAGATCGGTCTCGTTCGTGTTGACCCATGGCGGGCAGGTGTCCTGTCAGTTCATCAACGAAAAGACTGGTTCCATCACCATCGCAAAAAACGTGAAAGGCCGCGGTGATCGGTTTTCCTTCAGCGCGACCGGTGCGGGCGTGAGCGCTTTTACACTGACGCCGGGGCGGAACGCGACGGTGTCGCGGCGGTTCGCTGGTTTGGTCCAAGGCCACTACACCTTCACCGAAGCCCGCCATGCAAGCTACCAGCTGTCCAACTTGACGTGCAGCGGTGCAAACAATTCGATCGATCGCGCAAACCGAACCGTGACGATCAATCTGGGGCTAGGCGAAGACAAAACCTGTACATTCACCAATTCCCCGTTGCGGCTAGCAGCGCCCCCCAACCCCACCGGCAGCTTGGTTGTTGTCAAAATAGTCGATGGCAAGGGCGCTAGGTTTGCCTTCGATGGAGGAGGATTGGGCAACTTTACACTCGCGCCAGCCAACGACGGCACCGCTGATCGGACCTTCCTCGATCAACCGGTCGGCTCATATAAGCTGGTCGAGGCCGCGCATGCAGGCTATCAGCTTTCAGGTTTGGTGTGCAACGGCGATACCAACAATAACAACCAAATCGATCGCGCGAAACGGACGGTGATTGTCAAGTTGGATGCCGGAGAAACGCAAACCTGCACATTCACCAATACCGAGCAAATCGGGGCATCGATCAAGATCGTCAAGCAGACGATCGGCGGTGATGGTACGTTTCAATTTACTTCCACCAACCCCGGCTTCGCACCGCTCACGCTGAGCACCCAGAATAAGGGCGCCTCCCAAGAACGCACGGGTCTGGCGCCGGGCCGGTATACGATTACCGAGGCTGCGGCTGCTGGTTGGAGGTTGAAGAACATCAAGTGCAACACGTCCGCCGTCAGCACAGACCTCAGCGCCCGCAGCGTTCGGCTGGACGTGACCCATAACAGCAAAACCACCTGCACGTTCACCAACGTCAAAGCCGCCAGCATCACCATTGCCAAGACGGTGAACGGGGCCGGCGCGGCGTTTGGCTTCAAGGCCGTTGGGGGCGGGGTCGGAAATTTCACGCTGTCGCCCAGCGATAATGGAACGGCGCGGCGGCAGTTTTCCGCATTGGCGGCCGGAAACTACAGGTTCACCGAGGATCGTCATGCCGGGTATACCTTGTCCAAGCTGACGTGCACGGGCGGCGGACATCAAATCGATCGAAATGCACGCAGCGTTTTCGTCAGCTTGAAGGCCGGGGAAAATGTCATTTGCAATTTCATCAATTCCTACATCGGCAGCGTCAGTATCAAGATCCGCAAGTTCGCGGTCGGCGGTGACGACACATTCGAGTACCACGCATCGAATAAGAAATTTGCACCCTTGTCACTGCGAACCTCGAATGGTCGCGGCACAGCAACCCGGACCAATCTGTCACCAGGGCGATATGCCATCACCGAGGTGCTTGCGCGCGGTTGGAAGCTGACCGGCATCGCCTGTCGTGGCGTATCTGCCACCACCGACCTCAAGGCCCGCTCCGCGACCTTCAATGCGCCCGCAAATGCAAAAATCACATGTGATTTCACGAGCACATCCATCCGTGCGCGCACCCGCGCCATTATTCATCGTTTTATGGCGCGAAGGGCGGACATGATTACGTCCGGTGGACCAGAACCCGACCGCATGATTTCCCGATTCGAGTCCGCCAGCGCGTCCAAACGCCCAAAAAAGCCGTTGGTCGGGTTTGGCGGCTCAGGCGATAATCGACGCGGGCACATCACGTTTCGGGCGTCGTTGCCGGCCCGTGACCTCGGCATCGATGCCTGGGCCGATGGGCGCGTGGCATACTTCAAGGATGACCACGAGCGGGGCCATTTCGGGATTGTGAGAGGCGGCGCGGACTATCTGTTGACGCCTCGGATGCTGGTCGGTCTCATGGCGCAATACGACCACGCGAAGTTGTTCTCGGATCGTGAGCGCTATGAAATCTCCGGTCACGGTTGGATGGCGGGGCCGTACGCTGCGATGCGGTTGTCAGAGCACCTGTATTTGGATGGGCGTGCCACGTGGGGCATGTCAAAAAACCAGGTTAGTCCGTTTCTCACCTATACCGACACATTCGATACCACCCGGTGGCTGGCGGCGGCACGCCTAACGGGTCACTGGGCGGTGGGCCAATGGTCGTTCATGCCGTCTGCGGAAATCATTCATTTCAAGGAGACGCAACACGATTATATCGACTCCAACGGGCTCTCCATCGGTTCGCAAAGCATTGCCCTTGGCCGCGCGATCTTCGGACCCAAGATCGTGTATCGCGCAGCATTCGCCGATGGCACTGTGCTGACCCCCCACGCCTCGATCAAAGGCATCTGGGACTTCAAACGGCCGAGCAGCTATTCGCTGGACGGTAAAGAGGTCAAGGCACGGGCGGGTGTTCAAGCGCAGCTGGAAGGGGGGCTGTCGGTGCGCTTCCCCAGTAAAATCACTCTCGGCGTCTCCTCCGCCTATCGGGGGCTCTATGGCTCCGGCCGCAGAGCCATCAGTGCCAAGGCCAAGCTGCGTATCCCGCTCCAGTGATCGGGCCTTGCCGTCGGTGGTTTGAGCGCGGATAGCGGGGTCAATGTCAGCTTGAACGATCCCGCGCCCGCGCCCGGCCACGCGATGGAACGCTGGTGTGGGTGGCCGGGCGGGGGAGCTGGCCTGCAAGGCTCATCCGCCTTCAGCGAACATGATCGGGTCACGGCGTCGTGCACGGGCACCGCAGCCATCTTGGGACGCGGCGCCATGATCCCGGGCGTTGGTTGCTGATCGCTTGTCTCAGCGGCCTGGCGCGTAAAGCTTGAGCGCCGCCGTCGATGCGGCGCCGCCGATGACGCAGGGTATGCCGACCTGGATCTGGCCCAACGCACTGGCCGCAACACACCCCAACGCCAGCATGGTGGTTCCCACTTGCCCCCACCAGGCAATATTGCGCCCTTTGGCGGGTCCCTTTTGTTTGAGCTCGTCGATCGCCGCCAAAGCCGTCTTGCGCAGTCGACCAGTTTCGTAAGTCTCCGCGGCTTCGATCACCTCGCGCAGTGCAAGACCGGTCGTGCCGTCGCGCCGGCCAGCCTCCTTTTTCAAAATCCGTAACAGATCCATATCGCGTGAACCGTTCACCGCCAGCGTCAGCTTGGCCATGCTTCCCGCCGTCAACTTGTCGACGTCGTTGCGCTCTTGCGACCAGCCCAGTGCGGTGACGATACGGCCAATCGGTCGGGCGGAGCCGGTCGCATAGTAGTAGCCCCACAGCGCATCGATGCCGGCTGGGCTCTGATCGAGCTCAATGGTGTCCAACGTCGGCAGCTTGTCATAATAGTGACGCTCAATCAGCACGCGGCGCGCCGGCATCCGCTCGACGAACTTGAGCAGCAGTGGCTTCCAGTCCGGCAAACCCGACCAGGCGATGGCGCGCACCACAATGATCTGGTCGGCGGGCGGGATCGGAAACATTTGGGCGATTAAGCGCGGCGCCTGCTTGGGATTTGACCCGATCACGCCAGCTGTGAAACCAAAATAGAGGCCGGCGGTGTCGACTTCTCGGAACACGCCGAGGTCGCTCATCGCCTTGACGGCTCGTGGCACCTGTGTCGGCTGCGGATTGGCCCGGTAGCGATAGATCCACTGCTGAATGGCGGCCGGCGTCGAGAGGTTGAGCTGCTTGGGCTGCGAGCGCGCTTGGGTATCGGCAGGGGTGAGTAGGGCCGACCCGCAGCCAAGCAAGACCAGAGCAATTATGCGCTTCAGCATCGAGTCACGCTCCACCCGCCATCGTCGGTGACGCACAGCCTGGTCGGTTGGTCGGCCAGCTGGTGTGGCCGAGGCCCCGACTCGATGCTCTCTGTTTGGCGGTTTTGAGGCTTTAGCAGGGCGATTGGCCGGCAACTGAGTTGCCGGCTCGAGCGTTGGTTGCCACTGTTGAGGATCGCTCCGCCCTTGGAGGCTGCCCTATTCGGCCGCCAGCGGGCCGGCGGTACCCGATCTTTCCGCCAAGGCCAGCTGCCGCTCCCTGGCAGTGATATAGTCGCGCGTGATCGGTAGCGCATCGATCGCCTTGACCACCTGCAGCTGGAACACGACCAATCCTTGGTGGCGAAAACCAACCTCGGAGCCGGCAAGGTAGAACTCCCACATGCGCGCAAAGGGCTCGCCTTTCAGTTCCACCGCGCGTTGGCGGTGCGCCAAGAAGCGTTCGCGCCAGGCCTTGAGCGTTTCCGCATAATGCAGGCGGAGGATCTCGATATCCGAGACGATCAGCCCGGATGTCTCCACCGCGGGCAACACCTCCGACAAGGCCGGGAAATAGCCACCGGGAAAGATGTAGCGGGCGATGAAGGGGTTGGTGTATCCCGGACCGTCCGAGCGCCCAATGGCGTGGATAACGGCAACGCCGTCGTCGTTCAGCATCTCGCGCACCGCATTGAAATAGGCGCGATAGTGATTGATGCCGACGTGCTCAAACATGCCCACCGACACGATCCGATCAAACTTGCGCCGGATCTGGCGATAGTCCTGTAGGTGAAACTGTACCCGATGTTCGAGCCCTTCCGTTCGGGCCCGATCACGAGCTAGGGCCAACTGCTCATTGGAGAGTGTGACACCGGTGACATCGGCGTCGGCTGTATGCGCCAGATAGAGCGCCAATCCGCCCCATCCCGAACCGATGTCCAATACCGATTGACCCGGTTCGATCGCCAGCTTGGCTGCCAGATGTCGCTTTTTGGCGAGCTGGGCTTCCTCCAAATCTGTGCCGGGCGTGAAGTAGCCGCAGGAATATTGTCGATCCTTGTCGAGGAACAGATCGTAGATGCTGCCATCGATGTCGTAATGGTGCGCGACATTGCGCTTCGCCTGAGTGGCCGGGTTGAATTGGGACCAGCGTCGGAACGCCATGCGGAGGCCGGCGAGGACCTTGGTCCAATTCGGCAAGCCGTGGGACGCCTCCGCCTTCATGAGCAACTCGAGCAGCTCGTAGACGGTCCCCTGTTCGATCTGCATCCGTCCAGCAATGAACGCTTCGGGAAACGCCAACGTCGGATCGAATGCGATCTTGCGCTCGGTCGCCGTATCCGTGAAGCGAATTTGAACCGCATGATCGCCTCCTCGGCCAAAGGTGGAGCGTTGACCTTTGGCGTCGACGACAATGAGCGTGCCGCTCAAGTTGAGCCGTTCAAGGGCGAAGCGCAGACCGCTAAACATCGGACCACCTCTTGTTACCAATTTGTCTCCCGTCTTTCGGCCGCATAATTCCGGCCTATACCCCGCTTCACCCATCCTAACCCAAAGGTGGCGGTTGTTTAGCCCCAAAATTGCATGGAAACGACCAAAGTGGCTTGATTCAACGCAGAAAATACGAGTGTTCAGAAAAAAAAGCGCTGGACGGAAGGCCGCCCAGCGCTCGGTCATTCAGTCCCCGCGCAGGCGGGTGATGCTCACCTCATCGGTTGGCCTGAGCCTCTCCGTCGTCGCTTCCGGCAGGTTCCGGCGCGCCTTCGTCCGACTCCCCGTCAATGTCATATTCTGCATCTGGATCAAAGGTTTCCAGCTCTATGCCCTCATCTCGGACGACGGCGACATCCTCGCCGCGGGCCTGACGGTCGGCCTCCTCCTCGCTGCGCGCGATATTGATGATGACTTTGACCTGAACTTCAGGATGCAGTTGAACCCGGACATCATGCAGCCCCAGCGTCTTGATCGGGCGGTCAAGCACAACTTGTTTGCGCTCGACGCTGAAACCGGCTGCTGAGATGACGGCCGAAAGATCGCGGGTCGAGACGGAGCCGTAAAGCTGGCCGGTGTCACCGGCGCTGCGAATGGCGACGAAGTTATGGCCTTCGAGCCGGTCGGCAATCTGTTGCGCCTCGCTCTTAAGCTCTAAATTCCGCGCCTCAAGCTGGACGCGCCTGCCTTCAAACTCCGCGATGTTCTGCCCGGTGGCACGCAAGGCCTTGCCCTGCGGCAGCAAGTAGTTGCGGGCATAGCCATCTCGCACTTTGACGACGTCGCCCATCTGGCCAAGGCGGCCGATCCGTTCCAACAGGATGACCTGCATCATCGTTCTCCTTTTGACTCAGTTCTGCGTGTCCAGTGTTGTTCATTCGACGAGCGCCCGTAATGCTTTTGATCGCTTATGCCGGCGGCTGTGAAGGTGGTAGGCGGCGGCGCAGGTAGGGATCGGCAAATCCGATCATTGCGACGAACAGCGTCGACAGCGGTGGAAAGAAGATCAGCGCTGCATAGACCATCGTCAGGATGATCGGTCGTAGATCAAAGGTCCGCGTTAGGCGATGCAGCGTCGCCAGACCGACCAGCATGAACGCGAACAAGAAGGCATGCACGAAACCCGAGGCGATGAGTGCTGCCATGTCCGGCAGAAGCGTCAGGAGGAGCGCGCCGGCAAAGCCGAGAGGCAGCAGAGGAGGCAGCGCGATCTCAGCCAAGTCGGGCCATGGCCTCGTCAGCCGACCCGACACGCGCGTGATGTGGCCGGCAACCCACATATTGACAACGGCCACCAGGAACCAGCACGTGGCGATGGCCCAGGGAAACAGATGCACCATCAAGGTGGCGAATTGCGCTTTCTCATCCGCGGTGAGCGGACGATCGATGCCCATGGGCGGCGCGCCGGTGAGCGCCTTGTCGAACACCTCCAAGATAACCGCGTGCAATCCGGCTTTATCGGTGGCAATGCTGAGCATGGCCAGCGCCGCCAACAGGCCGGCCCATATCGCCGCCCAGGCAATGACCCGGCCGATCGGGTACCACTCAATGGTCGTGCCGCCATCGGGCGCGGGAGCTATCACCTGGCGACTGAGCAGCAGCAGATAGGAGAACACCGCGGCTGGCGCGCCGATGGCAAGCGCGTGGATCAAGGCGGCGCGCTCTGAGCCGATCACCAGGACCAAAACGGCCCCCGCTGCTGCGGCGATGGCGGCCGCAACCCAGCCCCAACCCAATCCGGCAATAGCAATCGGTAACGGCGATAGGCAAAACAGCACGAACACCCCCACCAGACCACCGGTGGAGGCGGAGATAAACATCAACGCTGAAGCGAGGCCGGCGCCTAGGCCGATCAGCAAGCCAATGGGCATGTCTTCGAGCTGTCCCGCGCAAGGCGGTTAGAGGCGGCGAGGCGCACATCGCATCCCACACCCCAACCGAGTGACACGATCCGCTCTCGGCTGAGCCGTTCAGCCAAGAGCGGGTGCGATGCCTATTTCAGAACGTACGGCAGCAGTCCGAGGAACCTGGCACGTTTGATGGCTTTGGCCAACAAGCGTTGCTTCTTGGTCGACACGGCCGTGATCCGCGACGGGACGATCTTGCCCCGCTCGGAAACGTACCTTCCCAGCAACCGTACATCCTTGTAGTCGATCTTGGGAGCGGCATCCGATGAGAACGGGCAGGTCTTGCGCCGCCGATGAAACGGACGCCGCGGTGCACCGCCGCCACCCCCACCGGCTGGGCGCTCACCCGCGCGTGGTTGCTCCGCCATGATCAATTCTCCACCGAACTGTTGTCAGAACCTGCGCCCGCCTCACCGTCACGTGGCGATCGGCTCCCGCTCGGTCGAGGTCGGAACGTCGATCCGGCCTCCCGTCCCGGGCCGCCGTCGCGCGCGCCCCGCTCGCCGCGCGGACCACCGTCGCGAGGTGGCCGGTCGTCGCGAGGTGGCCGGTCGTCGCGCGGAGGTCGATCGCCGCGCGGAGGTCGATCGCCGCGGAACCCGCCACGGTCGCCGCGACGGTCCTCCCGGTCACTCTTGCGCATCTGAACCGAGGGCTCGGTCTCGTGCTCCTCGACCCGCACCGTCAGGAAGCGAATGACGTCGGTGGAGATGCCCATGCGCCGCTCCATCTCCGCCACGGCCGCAGGCGGCGCATCAATGTTCATCAAGGCGTAATGCGCCTTCCGGCTCTTCTTGATTTTATACGCCAACGACTTGAGGCCCCAGTACTCGGTCCGCCCGACCTTTCCCCCGCCTTCCTCGATCACTTGCGTGTATTCTTTCATCATCGCCTCCACTTGTGCGGAGGACACGTCCTGGCGTGCCAGGAACACATGCTCATATAGTGGCATGGTCAGCCTTTCCTCTAGATCATCGCGCCTTAAATCGGAACCGCAAATCCGGTTCCGATTTAAGGCGCAAAGATGATCGCCCTTAAAGTGTAGAGCAACTTTCTGCCTTTGATCGGGATCGTTCCGATTCCGATTAAAGGCAGGTTGCTCTAGCGCTACTCGCCCGGTGCAAAGCCCCTTTACGAGCCCAAGCTCGCGCTGCTGACGCGGCTGGAAAGGCCCTGAAAGGTAGACCCGAAGAGCGGAGACACGGGAAGCCGGCGCAGTCGGCACGTTGTGCCTTGTGCGTCCTGACTGCGCCAACGTCCGAAACGCCCCTGCATGCTGAGACAACCATGCTGAGACAACCATGCTGAAACACCGTGATGCCAACTTGGGCACCACCTCAGCCAGGCACAGGCGGTGGGCGGACGTCTTCCGTTCAGCCTCCGACCGGAGCGATCGGAGCGCGATATATGCCCCGCCCCGATGTGCGGCGCAACAGTAAATTGGCTGACAGTGCCCGACAACCGCGACCGACCGCGCGATCTGCACATAGGCAGGATCCGAAAGGAAGCGCGTGACGCTTGTACGACATCACCTATGTCGGACCGGCAATGCTGCATTGCAACATTGCGGCTTCACCCGGACCACAGATGCGCTTACATGCGAAACAACCAGCTCTGCAGCAATGGCGGAAACCGTCCGAAGGGCTGGACTAGGCAGTTGATCGAGCTACGAGGAAGACCATGAGCAACACGACAATCGCACAAACCCTGTTTGCACCATCGCAGCAGCCGGAGCGGGCTGCCGCCTCGGTGTTCGGCCGCTGGTTGGCGGCGGTCGAGTTGGCGCAGCAAAAACGCGCCAACGCCATCGTGCGCAGCTACTTTGGCCGCATGTCAGATGCCCAGTTGGCGGCATACGGCTTTACGCCCGAACAGGTCAAAATTCTCCGCAACTCACGCGAGACCGGGCTGGATTGGCTCTAAGCCTAGATCATCGTGCCTTTAATTGGAACAGGCTCCAACTGGAACAGGCTTTGCAGTTCCGATTCAAGGCACCAAAATGATCGCCCTTAAAGTGTCGAGCAACGTTCTGCTTTTCATCGGGATCGTTCCATCCCGATGAAAAGCAGGTTGCTCAAGCCCATGACCTTGACCCATCCCCAACTTGGCTTTGCGCCAAGTCACCATGCCGTCACCATGCCCCCGGCTGGACTGCCCGCCAGGGGGCTTACCTTGGCCTGCCACCGATGGTCCCGCTAACGGCGCGCCGTGCGCTGGTCACCAGCTCGACCCGCCGATCCAGTTGATGCAGTTCGCTGGTGGTGAATTTGCTCCGATCCACGTTTCGGTAGGGCTGGCTCTCGCCTTTCGGTATGAGATGCAAGCGGCCCTTATAGCCGCCACGCCGCAAGAACGCCTCCACCGCCAGGAGGCGATCGTGCGAAAGAGCGTGGTTGTATTCAGGTGGGCCGCGATCGTCGGCGTGTCCGGTCAATGTGACCGACTCGAACTGGCTGGCGATTAGATAATTCAAGACGAGACGGGCAGCCTTCATCCCGTCCGGCGTGAACTGCGAGGTTCGGTAAACAAACTGGATGGGCACCGGCACCGGTGCCGCACCGGGACGGGTCGACAACTTCGACGCCGCCGGCAAGGTTGTTTTGTCCGTCCCGGTCGCCGCCACCTGCTGACGCGCGGTAACCCGTTCACCCGGTCTGTCCGAGGTCGACGTCTGCGACGGGGTCGTCGCCACAACGCCAGGCGGGCGCTGTCTCGCCCCCGTTTGTTTGCGCGTTTGTTGCGTGGCCCGATCGACCAAGCTCTGCAGGTTTGACATCATGCGCGCGTTGACTTCGCGCACCGAGCGCGGGTCATCTGCAAGCCCGGCCACGTCGTGTTGGTCGAGCCGGTCCGGGGCTGGCGGCTGGCGCACCACCGGTTTGGCCCGCGGCGCGGCATAGGCTAGGCTCAGGTTGGGGTCGGGTTTGGCGAACTTGTGATCCAGCACCAAAAGCCAGGTGCCTCCGGCGTTGATCTTGGTTGTGCCGATGATCCGACCGTCGGCCATCAGGCTCACGACTTTCCCGGCCTCGCCGCGGCCGGCGAACACCGAGGTGCCGGCCGGATCAACACGGGCCACATCAAAGGCTAGATGCTGTTTGCCACCAGCGTGCACTTCGTCGTTGTTAGTGAGGCTGGCCAATTCGGTTTCGGCCGGTGAGGTTGCCGGCCCATTCGGCGTCCGGTCGGTCGCGACCTCGTCGATGGTCTCCTCACCGCGTTGCGCTTGCGGCTTCTGGCGTTGCGTTTGGGGCTGGCGACGTTGGGTTTTGCCATATTCGCGGCGCTCCCGCGCAACCGGCAGCTGCTTGTTGCTTTGCGCGCGCTCGACCTGCTCCGGCTGCTTGGTTGGGTGATCGAAGCCGCCGATCAGACCGACCAGAATGACGACGCCGGACAACAGCGCTGCTGCGACAATAACGACAAGCGTATGAACCGCCATGCTACGCGCCCTTTTCTCCGCACCGGGCCCAGGCAGCCTGTCAGCGGTGTGTCGAAGTTGGCTAAACTCCTGCCGACGAGCATACTTCATGCCCAATCGCCACCGCCAGCGAGCGAAATCGCAAGATATACGTTGTATGCGTCTGGTTAGCGTTCATAGTATGTAGCAAACAACACATAAATATTTCTGATAAACAACAGTAAATTTTCATGAGCACTGGGCCAGATCAGCTGTGATCATCGGCCCGCGGCGCCAGATAACAAAAATTTGATCATAACTGGCGCGGACCGATCTCTGAAGTCACCGCGCGAGCGACGACATGAAGCCTGATTGGCGTCGGCCGCTCGCCGTTGCTGAGATGACGGCTGCAACAGCGCTCGCCGTGGCATCGCTGGCCACGCCAGCACGCGCGACGGCACCACTGGCCACGGCATGGCTGACCACGGCATTGCTCAGCATCGTGCGCAGGGGGTGACCAGCATTTTGGCGCACAACGTTTGCGGAGCCCGAGCCGTGGGACTCGCGTGCGGGACTCGGCGTGGTCGGGTTGGTGAGGTGTGGGGACGCGTATGAAGGCACCAACCGAGCACGCAAACCGACGGATGTCTCGACCGCCAAACGTTGGGTGGGGTGCCGCGTCGGCCCGGCGCTGTCGTCTGCGTGGGGCAGTTGTCGGTGAAATCGATTGAAGGGTGCTATGATAAGGGTTAGCTCTGATCGGTTGGTCGTTCGTTAGGCCCGGTGGCTCGAAGGCATGAGCGCATGAAGGCATCGATGCAGCTTCTCATCGTCGCTGCCCTAGCCGTGATGGCCGGCGGAGCCTACCTCGCGTTCGACCACTCACGTGGTGACATCGCCTCATCCGCCGATCCGAGAAAAGGCCGCGCCCGGCGACCGCAGCGGGTAGACATCACCAAACCGCAACCGCGGGAAATGGAGACCAGCGTCGAGGCGGTGGGCACCAGCCTCGCCCGGCAGTCGATTGAAGTCGTGCCGCTGACCGAGGGGCGGGTCGAAGCGATCCGGTTTCGGGCCGGGCAGAAGGTGGCCAGAACTGACGTGCTGGTCGAGCTCGACGATGACATCGAGCGCGCCGACGTGGCTCAAGCCGAGGCTGTACTGAAGGAGGCGCAACTCGCCTACAATCGGGCACAGACGTTGATGTCCAGCCAGGCCGGTCGGCGCAGCAGCCTTGATGAGGCCGCCGCGAAATACGCGACCGCAAGGGCCAGCCTTGATCGCGCCCAGCGCAAGTTGCGTGACCGGGTGGTCCGGGCGCCGTTCTCGGGCGTGGTCGGGATCAGACAGGTTCACGTCGGTGCGCGGGTCGACGAGAAGACCGTGTTGACGACGCTAGACGATCTGTCCTCGATTGATATCGCGTTTCAAGTTCCAGAACGTCACTACGCGAAGCTGGCACCGGGTCATATCGTGGTCGCCACCACGGCCGCGTTTCCGGATCGGACATTCCTTGGAAAGATTTCGGCCATCGACAGCCGTATCGACCAGATCGGCCGGGCGTTTAAGGTCAGGGCGACACTGCCGAACCCCGACGATGCGCTGCCGGCCGGATTGTTCATGCTGGTACGGATCGTGTTTGAAAAAAGCCAGCCGCTGACGGTTCCGGAAGAAGCGATCATATCCGAGGGCGACAACACCTTCGTATTCGTCGTCAACCAGGGGCGGGCGAAGCGCGTACAGGTTCAATTGGGCCGCCGCATTCCAGGTTTCGTCGAAGTCAAGCAGGGGCTCGCCGCCGAGCAGGCCGTGGTCGTCAAGGGGCATGCGCGATTGCGCGATGGCGGGCGCGTCAGCGTGACTGGGTCGAAGGATCGACCGGGCGCCGGTCGGCGCAAAGGCGGCGACGGGGAGTCCGGGCGCACCAGGCCAGCGCCAGCGACCAAGGAGCGGCGCGGCGAACAGGCTGGTCAGCGCGGCAAGGGCGACAAGCAAGGTCGTTGGACCAGCAAGGACAAGGATAAGCGGTCAGCGCGCGCCACGCAGCCCGCGCAGCCAGGAGCCGTCGGCCAATGACCTTGTCCGACATCTCGGTCCGGCGGCCGGTTTTGGCGGCGGTCATGAGCTTGATGATCGTCGTGTTCGGACTTGCCGCGCTCACCCGGTTGCCAATCAGAGAGCTGCCTGACGTCGATGCGGCGGTGGTCAGCGTGGTGACGACCTACAAGGGCGCCGCGCCGGAGGTGGTCGATACCGACATCACCGAAGTGATCGACAGCGCCGTAGCCGGCATCAGCGGCGTCAAGACCATCACCTCTCGGTCGCGGCGGGGACGAAGCCAGACGACCGTCGAATTCGAGCTGGGGCGCAACATCGATGTGGCAGCCAACGATGTGCGCGATGCGGTCGGTCGGGTGCGGGGCAAGTTACCAGATGACGCTGACGAGCCCCGCGTCAGCAAGAACGATTCCGACGCCGATCCGGTGATGTGGCTCAGCGTCACCAGTCAGCAGATGGCGCAGCATGAGATCACCGATTTCGTGGAACGCTACATCATTGACCGCTTGACCACGCAGGATGGCGTTGCTGGCGTCAATGTCTACGGCGGCCGCCGAGCCGCCATTCGCATTTGGCTGGACCGACGCGCGATGGCCGCCCGGATGCTGACCGTCGCCGATATCGTCGAGGCCTTGCGGCGCAATAACGTCGAGCTTCCGGCCGGAGAGATCAAATCCAGCACGCGGCTGTTTGAGGTCCGCGTCGATTCCCGCCTGTCGACGGTGGAGCAGTTCCGCCGGCTGGTGGTCAGCAGCAACGGGGACTACCCGATCAGACTGGCAGACCTGGCCAAGGTCGAGCAGGGCGCGGAAGATTATTCGACGATCGTTCGCAGCGACGGCCGATCGTCCGTGGCACTGGCCATCTTGCGCCAAGCTCAATCCAACACGATCGCCATTTCCCGGGCCGTTCACGCGGAAGTGGAGCGGATGCGGCCGAATCTGCCGAAGGACATGGTGATCACGTTCGGCTCCGATGACGCGGACTTCATCGGCGCCTCGATCGAGCAGGTGGTGATCGCGCTGGGTCTCTCATTATTGCTTGTCATTCTGGTGATCCTGGCGTTCTTGCGCTCGTTTCGAGTGACGTTGATTCCCGCCATCACCATCCCGGTGTCGCTGATCGGGACCATGTTCCTGATTTTTCTGTTGGGGTTCTCCGTCAACGTGCTGACCCTTCTGGCATTGCTGCTGGCGATCGGTCTGGTGGTCGACGATGCCATCGTCATGCTGGAGAACATCGAACGCCGGATTGCGCTTGGAGAGACCCCGCTGCAAGCCAGCGTATTTGGCGCCAGGGAGGTGACCTTTGCCATCATCGCCACCTCGGTCACCTTGATCGCCGTTTTTGTTCCGATCTCGTTTTTGGGGGGTGCTGCGGGCCGCTTGTTCACTGAGTTCGGGTTCGTGATGGCGAGCGCCGTCGTGATCTCAACATTCGTGGCGTTGACCGCCTGTCCGGCGTTAGCCTCCAAAATTCTGCGACCGGCACGCGCGCCGAGCAGCGGCGACCAGGTCGCTGGGCCTGGGCCGCAAGCCGACCAACGCGTCGCCAAGCCGGGTTTTGCTAGCCGCTTGTACCGCCGCTGTGTGACCCTGGCGCTCGACATGCCGATCGTGGTGATCGCCATCGCCTTGGCCTTCTCGATGGGCGCGGTGCTGGTCTACCAAAACCTGCCACGTCAGCTGACACCCAGTGAGGACCGGGGCATCCTGTTCATTCCGGTCACCGCGCCGCAGGGTAGCAATGTCGCGTACACGGATGCCCAGGTCAAACAACTGGAGCGTCGCATCGCGGCCCTGCCAGCCGACACCGGCATCAAGACCGTGCTGAGCTACACCGGCAGCCGCAATCGCCCCTATCGATCATTTGTCGTCATCCGCCTAAAGCATTGGGATCAGCGAGAGAACAGCCATCGCGATATCATCAACAAGCTGCGCCCGTTGGTCGGCAGCATGACCGGTGCGCGGGGCTTTCCGGTCTCCCCCTCGGGTCTCGGTATCCGTGGCAGCAGCACGCCGCTGCGCGTAGTGATCGGTGGACCGGATTTCGAGAAGGTGAAGGCGTGGGCTCAGCTGCTGTTGAAGCGTGCCGAGGACATCGAAGGGCTGCGCAATCCGCAGATCGATTACGAGGAGAATCAGACCCAAATCAATTTGCGCATCGATCGAGAAAAGGTCGATGATCTCGGTATTCCAGTGGCGACGCTGGCGGAGACGCTGCAAACGTTCCTGGCTTCGCGCGAGGTGACCACCTACATCGATCGCGGGCGCGAGTACAAAGTGATTTTGCAGGCCAGCGATCGCGACCGCGCCGCGCCGCGCGATGTCGTCAACCTGTTTTTGCGCGGAAATGACAAGCAGACCCTGGTGCCCTTGGGCTCGTTGGTAACGGTCAAGGAAGGTACCGCAGCGCCGCAGTTGCGCCGTTATAATCGGATGCCGGCGATCACCTTGACCGCGGCCTTGGACACCGATTATCCGCTGGGTCGCGCGATCTCGGACATTGTTCAAGCCGCCGAGCAATCGCTTCCGCCTGAAGCCACAATCTCGTTTGCCGGCCACTCCCAACAGTATCTGGAGACCTCGACCGGCGTCGCCGTCACGTTCGCACTGGCGCTCCTCATCGTGTTTTTGGTACTGGCGGCGCAGTTCGAAAGCTTCGTTCACCCGTTGGTGATCATGCTGTCGGTGCCGCTTGCACTGGCCGGTGCGCTTTATTCGCTGGCGATTGCCGGGTTGTCGATCAACATCTACAGCCAGATCGGCATCATATTGTTGATCGGGTTGATGGCCAAGAACGGCATTTTGATCGTTGAATTCGCCAATCAGTTGCGCGATCGCGGCTATTGCGTGCGCGAAGCGACGATCGAGGCGTCGGTGCTGCGCTTGCGTCCCATCGTCATGACGCTGATCTCGACCGTTCTGGGTGCCGTTCCACTGGTTCTGGCGACCGGGGCGGGGGCGGAAAGCCGGGCCGCTATCGGCATGGTGGTGGTCGGCGGGCTTTCCTTTGCCGCCGTTTTGACGTTGTTCCTGACGCCTGTACTCTATAATTTGATGGCTGGCTTTTCGCGCCCGCGCGGCGCGGTTGAGCGGCAGTTGGCCCAGGAGTTGGACGGGCACGGTATCCGCTCTGTTTAGTTCACGTCCGGCTCAGGCGGATCAGCCTGGCCGGCCGGCTTGCCAGCCCTTCCTCCCACAGATGTGGGCAGTGGCTGGCCGGGTGAGCAGCGGGATGGGTCCAGCCAACCTGCAACACTAGAGCAACCTGCTCTTGATCGGAATCGGAACGAACTCGATGAAAAGCAGAATGTTGCTCGACACTTTACGGGCGATCATCATCGTGCCTCCACTGGGAACCGGCTGTGCGGTTGCAATTGAAGGCACGATGATCTTGGCGGGCCTGCTCAGGCGGCAATGAATTCAAGCCCAGCCAGCGTCAACAGCGTGCAGCACAGGAGCCAGAGGGTGAAGCGCCCGCGTCGTGTGGTCGCCGCGCGCCTGGCCATCAGCAGCGACATGACCATCAGTGCACCGGCGAGATTGATGGCGATCAGCCCGTCCAGGCCGAGCCCGCGCTGGCCGTTTTGGCTGCCTTCGATGAAGGTCGAAACGGCCAAGCCGAGCAGGATCGCGCCGAGCGTGCGTGGCCAAAATCCGCTTGCCGCGACCGGCAGCCCGACCACGCGCGCTGTCGTCAACGGCAACACGCACAACACCATCCCGCCCACACCCTTGAGCAGCGTCTCGATCCACAGCAGCTGCTGAGCGAACGCGGACATGGGTACCTGGCCAATCGCGCAGAAGGGTTAGGTCAGTCTGGGCCAACCGCCATCAAGACGCACACGGCGGGTGGATCGCGCCCTCACGGCGAACCGCGTTGGCAACTCTCATCCCGGCGTTGGGGGGCGCCCCATTCACCGCTCCCGATTGTATGACAGATCGGGGTCGTGGTGGCTCCATGCTGGCGGCTCCGATGTCAAGAGGTTTGGTATCGATTAGATGGCGGCTAGAGCGGCCTGCTGTTGATCGGGCTCGGAACGATCCCGATGAAAGGCAGAAAGTTGCTCTAGAGTTGGAGCCGGCTTTGCGGTTCCAATTTATGGCACGGTAATTTAAGGCACAAAGATGATTAGCGGCCCGCGATTTCTTCGCTTTCTTTGAACACCTCTTCAGTGTCAAGCTTGTCGCGACTGCGCGGTGCCGCGCCGAAGTCGAACCATCCCCCACCCACCACCTTTTTCGGCGGGGGCGGATTGAAATCGCCGGCCAGTTGTTTGGTCAGCGCAGCCTTGATCTGCTTGGTCTTGAAATCCGAGCAGTAGCCGTCCTTGGCCGCGACTGCTTTAGTGACCTTCTTGTGCGTGAAGTCGTAGACCTGCGAAAGCTTGGCTAGGTCCGCCGCCGACAGGCCGGATTGGGATTCGCTGGCCAGGTAGGCAGCGCGCAGCTGGGCGGGGTCGAAGTAAAACCCGCAATGCTGGGCCCGCGCGACCGTCGCACCGGCGTGCAGGGCGCGGTCCGTCGGCGTCGATGTCGGCTTCGGCCGGCCGGCCGGCACCTGCGCGCTCGCCGTTTGCGGAGTGGCGCCCGGCTGCAGGGCACCGTTCGGCGCTTGGCCTGCGGCCTGTCCTTGGGTTGTCGCGACGGACCCGGTCGACAGATAATTGCCGGCACTACAGCCGGCGAGCGAGCCGGCCAGGATCCCGGCTAAGATGCCGGCCGCCAATGAGCTGAAAAGTGGGTCGCGCATACCGACTAACTCGCCGAATCGTGGCCTCTGGTCAATGCCCCGTGTGTAGAACAGTGTTGCTCAATGACAGCAGGGCGGCGCATGTTTGCTGACACTTGAAGGTGGCGGCGGCGTGACGGACCGCTGCCGGCGTGGCGCAGCTTTGGAGGTGGTGATGGATTTGGGCATCAAGGGCAGAACCGCGTTGGTGTTGGGCGCCAGTGCCGGGTTGGGGCGGGCCATCGCCGTCGCGCTGGCCGGCGAGGGCGTCAACGTGGCGATCGCGGCGCGCTCCGAGGACAAGTTGCAGCGGGTCGCCGACGAGATCGTGGCGGCCGGGGGCAAGGCGCTGCCGCTGGTCTGGGACGTCGCCGACATGAGCCAAATCGCGACCCGCGCCGCCGAAATCGAGGCCGGCCTGGGCGCGGTCGAGATCCTGGTCAACAACACCGGGGGGCCGCCGCCGACACCGGCGGCCGGTCAGTCGACGGAGCAATGGCGCGCCAGCCTGGAGGCGATGGTGCTGCCGCTGATCGCGATCACCGACCGCGTATTGCCCGGCATGCGGGCGCGCCAATGGGGGCGGATCCTGACCGTGGCGTCGAGCGGCGTGGTGGCACCGATCCCGGGCTTGGCGATGTCGAATGCGGCCCGCAGCGCGCTGGTCGGCTGGTCGAAGACGTTGGCACGCGAAGTGGCGGGCGACGGTGTGACGGTGAACGTGGTGCTGCCCGGGCGCATCGCCACCGACCGGCTGACCTTCTTTGATGCCCACCGTGCCAAGCAGCAAGGCCGCACGCCGGAGGACATCGCGCGCGAGAGCACAGCGCAGATTCCCGCCGGCCGTTATGGTCAACCGGAGGAATTCGCTCAGGTCGTCGCCTTTCTGGCCGGCGCGGGCGCGTCCTACGTGACCGGCGCCCTGATCCGGGTCGACGGCGGCCTGATCGCCAGCGTTTAGTGCGGGTGAGCGTTTAGTGCGGGTGAGGGTGTGTGACCGACCGGGAGGAGAGCTGACGGCTTGAACCGGCAACAGACCCGACACTATTCGTTGCTTGTTCCAGTCGATACCAGCGTGTAGCGCAGCCGCGCACGCGGCAGCGCGAAGCGGTGGAACCGGCCGTCGCAGCTGATGGTCCCGAGGTCTCGGTTGCAGACGCCCACGGGATGAATGCCGTCGTCGATCTCGATGATGCCGACCGGCTCACGCGCCAGCGCCTCACCAATGAAGACCAGCCCGCCACACCACTTGATCTCGCCCGTCAGGCTCACCTTGCGCACCTGGTGGTCGGCATCATACCAGGGCGGCTCGATGACTTTCGGCAGCTGGCGGAGCGGCGGCTGCCACAGGCTTGCCGGTGTCCTCTGCCGCAGGGCTTGATGCGGGCGCTCCTTGTTATCGTGCAGGGTTATCGTGCAGGCGAAATGCATGGAAGCGCAGCTGTTGTTCGATCCAATCCTCGGTCGGCGGCTGCACGGTCTCGGCTGTCAATGTGCGGTGCGTGCGTTCATGGATCAAGGGCGACGCGGCCATTGTCCTGTAAGCTTGCCGGGCGGATGTGGCGCATCTCGATGCCAAGCTTGAGCGGCCACACCGGCAGCCGCGACAGCCCGCCGGCACCAATCGATCCGGACGGTGCACCGTCGTGCGACCGGATCGCATCCGGCACGCCAATGCCGGTGAAACCCCGCTCCAGCCGGGCCTTGACACCGGCCTAGATCATCGCGCCTTAAATCGGAACCGCAACGCCGGTTCCAATTGCGCCGGTTCCGATTTAAGGCGCAAAGATGATCGCTCTTAAAGTGGTGAGCCACTTTCTGCCTTTGATCGGGATCGTTCCGATTCCGATCAAAGGCAGGTTGCTCTAGGCCGGCTCGGCGATGCGCCCACCGATGTGATAACGGCTCGCGGTATCGGACACGGTCAGCGGATCACCCGGCGTGCCGTCGCGGGTGCCCAAGTGGCCCTTGAAGTCCAGCGCCCACTCGCCGTTGGCGACATCGGAACCGGCAACGACCTGGCCCCGGTCGAGCGGGCGTCGGCGGCACCGGCGGGCCGCGACGAGCCTGGCGGCCTTGAGCATGCTGCTGATCGTCGACGGCGCCGGCCCGGCAACGTCCGGCGTTGCGGCCATCAACTTGGCTCGCACGGTCTTCGGCCCGACATGCGGTAAGCGCTTGCGCATCAGGATGATCGTCGCCGCCTGATCCTGTGGCGTGGCATGCGGACACGACCGCGGTGCCCGCGAACGCTCCTCGAACCAGCGCTGATCGCCGCCCTCGCGACGACGCTTCAAGAGCTAGAACGTGTCGCGCGAAATTCCGCGCCCGGCGCAGCTCCGATACCGAATAAGCGCCGCTGTCATAGTCCTGAAACAACGCGATACACGCTTCCACCCGAGTGCTCTGCCTGAAAGGCATCGCCCGAATCTCCCCGCTGAAGATCCAAGCTTGACCAGGCAGGCATGCTCCCGATCTAATCTGTCAGGTATGTCCCCGGTCTGTACCGTGGTACGCGCCGGGGCAGGCGGCGGCGGGCGTCGCGCTGCATCGGCTTTGAGCGTTCGCGCGTCGGCAGCGAGGGACAGGCGTGCCTTGCCAACCCGGTTGCGCTATATTATGAGGCGAATCCTATCGCGGGTCACCCCAGGTAGCCGCCTTAGCTCAGTTGGTTAGAGCGCTAGATTGTGGATCTAGAGGTCCCCCGTTCGAACCGGGGAGGCGGTACCAATAAAATCAATAAGTTAGCTCAAGTCCACGCGAAGGCATTTCGCAATAGCTACCAGATAGCTACCAGTCTGCGTGGTAAAGCTGGTTGCTGTTGGCGGAAGGCATTTGACGCGCGGTAGTCCGACGACGTTGCGCATGATAATCCGCGTGTCGGGGTTCAGTCCCTCCTTCGCCACCAAATTCCTCAATACTTTTAGAATGTTATGGCATCGCAAAAATAACGGTTGCCAATTGCACCCATCTGGCGAGCCAGTAGCGAGCGACAGAACTACGATCTCGAAACGATTGATTTCTTCCAGCCCCATCCTGGCCATCTTGGATCGTCCTTGTTGGAAGTCGCGTTGGTGTCCGCTGCGAAGTGATTGCCGTCGAATGCGCGTGTTGGATCAAGAGAATGGTATGATGATGCATGACCGAATCGGGCACGACCAAAGTTGAGGGTAAGCAAACAGAGTATGACGCCGCTGTCCGCGACCTCGTGCTCATCACGCACGCCAACCCTGAAGACAATCAGATCTCTCGTTGGTTGGCGGCGCGGTTAGCTGCGCTCGGGTATCGGGTTTGGGTGGATTTGCGAAACCTCCGGGGCGGAGAGGATTTCTGGCAAGCCATAGAGCGGACCCTGCGCAATCATGCGCGCAAGCAGATCGTGTTAGTCTCACAATATATCCGAAAGCAGGGCGTCCAGAAGGAGTTGGCACTCGGTGACTTGATTGGGCGCCAGCTGGAAGACGATGCTTTCATGATTCCGGTTCGGATCGACGACGTTTCCTTTTCAGATTTGCCAACGGAACTTCTGCGCCGGAACACGATAAATGGATTCCCGAATTGGGCGTCAATGCTCGACCCCATTCTGGAAACACTCGAAGACAGCGGCATTCCACGACGCGACGGTCCTCAGGTGGATCTACTTGAGCAGATCATAGAAGCGCAAGAGGTAGGAAAGCGGGTCATCAGAACACAATTACTTCATGACGAGATGCATCTGCCCTCGAAATTCTGTCCAACTTCCCAGTCCGCCAGGCCATACAGTCCGCTTCAGAATGTGCCCAAACCCCAAACAGCGGTTCAATGTTTGACCCCGCAATTATAGGGGATCCTAATGAAAACGTTAGAAAGACTGCATAAGTGAGAAAGTTTTTTCTTGGCATCGGCATCAATTCCAGTTTTGTCGTTGTTGCGATCTCGATGACTGAGAAGGAGATGGGCAAGGCGAACGTTAATTTCGCCATGTTATTCTTCGGGGGATGAATATTTTGGAGTATAAATTTTGACGGAGCGTGACTGTCTAGTTTGACCCATTCAATGTCTTCCGTAAGGCCAACCTTTGCCTCCTTGTTCGCACCAAAGCCTGCATCGAGCTGTCGGTTCTCGCCCCCTGGCTTTCCTCTTAATTATGCTTTTTGCTTCCGCACAACTAATAGTGCTTGCGGTTGTGAATGGAGTGCTGTCACAAATCCCAGCCGCAAAGTATAATTCATTGCGCCCCGCCGCGGATGCCGTACAGGCATTGCTAACGTCATCGACATAAGTGTTGCAGACCTCAAGTGCTGCCTGCCTAGCCTCAGCGAGCGTTTCATGGCCACCCACAATCCCCCAACTATCTGGACCGGCAGCTATGGCGGAGTATGGACCATTATGTTTGCGGTTCTGCTCGCTCCAACCAGCGACCTCAGCAACCACGTACCTTCTGTGTACCCATCCCCGGGTATTGCCAAATTCGACAAGTAACCAATTACTAGCTCGCTCGCCCAGGAATTCTATGCCTGAAGCATTCGGCGGGATGATACCAATTATCGTGGATCTGCTGCTGGGATACTTGCGGATATTCAGAACGTCATCCGGGGCCACATTGACCACCCGCATGATGATCGTGCCTTCAGCGGCCTGCACCGAACTTGGCCCAAGTACTGCTATCGCCACTACGGCGAAAATTAAAAGAACCGCCGATATACGGACCTGGCGCAACATGACGACGCTCCAGCCCATCCCGCCCACCATCATACAGACTAGCAGTTGGCGTCGACCTTCTTTTGATCGGCGTCAAATCTTCAATTGCAGTGATTTGATAGGCGTGGTTCTGGGGAGGCGGTGTCTGTCTGAAGCCGGGATGGCCGAAACTAGAAGCGAGGGAATCGCAACAACTTGCAGGGGCGACATGACCTGCTCCCCGTGATGTCCACATTCAAAAGTTAGTTCTGTTCGTGGTCTGGTCGATGTTGGACCGGGTTGCGAATTGGTAGGGTGTGAGCCCGTTGAGGCTCGAATGCGGTCGGTGTGTATTGTAGGCGATCCTCCATGTTTCGATGATCCGTCGAGCGTGAGCGTAGCTTGTGAAGAGATGCTCGTTGAGGCACTCATCCCGGAAGCGACCGATGAAGCTCTCGATGAAAGCGTTTTGTTGAGGCTTGCCCGGCTGGATGTAATGCCATTCGACATCCCTGTCGCGCCGCCACTTGAGGATGGCATGGCTGGTCAGTTCCGTGCCGTTGTCCGAGACGATCATGCAGGGTCGGCCACGCCGCCCGACAAGCGCGTCCAGTTCGCGGGCAACACGCTCGCCTGAGATCGAGTTGTCGGTAACCGTGGTGACACACTCGCGGGTAAAGTCGTCAATGACACACAGAATGCGGAAGCGGCGCCCATCGATCAGCGTGTCCGAGGCAAAGTCCAGGCTCCAACGTTGATTGTGACCTGCGGGATCGGCATGGGCGCCCGCGTGCCAAGCGCACGCTTGCGACCTCCACGCCGCGGTACCGTCAAGCGTTCTTCCCTGTAAAGGCGGTAGAGCTTCTTGCCATTGATGTGTATGCCTTCTCGCTTGATCAGGATGTGCAGACGGCGATAACCGAACCGGCGGCCGGTAGGCGAGTTCCCGCAGGCGTTGGCGCAGACCGGCATCGTCAGGACGTGTCGAGCGATACCGCAATACCCGCGGATCGATGCCCACAAGACCACAGGCGCGGCGCTGCGAATAGTTCTTTTCATTGATAGCCCAGCTCACGGCCTTCCTCCTTGAACCAGGCGTCAGAAGTTTTTTCCGAGCATCTCTTTCAGCGTCGCAACGTCCATCACCTGCTCCGCCAAAAGCTTCTTGAGACGTGCGTTTTCCTCCTCCAGGGCCCTCAGCCGCTTGGCTTCAGACACTTCCAGGCCGCCATACTTCGAGCGCCACTTGTAGAACGTTGCATCACAAATACCGTGCTTGCGGCACAGCTCCGCCGCCGAGAGACCGGCCTGATGCTCCTTCAAAATCCCGATGATCTGCTCTTCACTGAAACGACTACGCTTCATCGTCTGTCTCCTCAAATCGGCAACAGACTAACCCACAAACGAGGATCTTTCAGGGGAGCACGTCAGTAGGAATTGATATAATGAAGGCTTTGTTGAATGGCCTTCCGCAAGCGCCATGTCATGCGGCCTGTGACATTCCTCCAGTATCCGTTCTCGACCCACTCGTTCGGATAGACGGCGTATCCAGACATATTAATTCTGTTTGGAAGCGCATCGATCCAGGCCCTCATTTCTTCAAATTCCTGGTCCGAATATAGTGACATTTTTACTCAAGTTATAAAGGTCGCGAGAGAGCTAATATCTGCGCCGACACGTCTCCTTCCCAAGGCTAGAGCCTCAACGACCGTCGTACCGCCCCCAACGAACGGGTCGATTACGAGATCGCCCGGATTTGTCAGCGTCTCAATTGTCTGACGGACAAATACCGGAGAAAAGCGTGCTGGGTATCTGTAGAAATTGTGCGTATACCCTTCAACGGGTGAGATGTCACGCGCGGCGGCACGTAGGGCACTCACTGCCGATGGGTGCATCAGCAACGTTGGTTTGCCCTGGTCGTATCGCGCAGCTTTCCCCCATGGATGCTGGTAAATCCACTCTCGGATTGGTTGGAACTCTATAGGTGCTGGATTGCAAGATTGATCCTGCATAGTCCGTGCGTTGAAGCAGTGCAATACACAATGACGAACACTTCGGGCGGTTCTGTGATCATCGGGGCGTCGGTGTGCATATCTTAGCACACAGTGCGGGGGGTGACATTCGGGGTGGCTAAAACCCTTGAAGCAAAAAGTCGATGGCATCGATGATGTTCTGGCGTTGATCTTCTAAGTTGGCGACGTGATCTCCAAGGTAAGCGCCGTCCCGCCCCCACCTAGCGAAAGGTGCGGCCGGCTTGATCCTCCGGCGCCATGCAGGCGGGCTACTATGAAGGTCGCGTGGGTGGTCGTCCAATTGTGGAGAGCCAAAAGCTCCCTGATGCATACGCAATCGGACATTTGCGGCGCAACCTACGACCTTTGCGCCACTTGGGGGAGGCCAACCTTTGCGAGGCTTAGAGTTGCTGCGTTCTTTCCAGTGCAAAGGCCAAACCGCGCTAAGAAGACAATCGGAACGGCAAAGGAATATGTCTCAGGGTGCCAGACTGCCGGTCAATGTTCGGCATTCTGACGCGTTGGAATTTTTAGAGCTGCACACAGCAGCTTGATTTTCGCTTACATAATCATTACACGTATCGTTTTGAGATAGATTTGAGTTATGCGTTTTAAAGCCAAAGGAATAATTGAAGCGGAAGCAGTAATCGACGTTGCACAACGAATTGTCGCGCAGTTGCAAGATGGCGGAGCGGTGAAGGTTCAGGAATGTCAATGTCTACCTGCACATCGTCGACAAGGATGGAGCGCCGCGCGGATTGCTTGCAAACGATAAGTCGATTGACAGTCTAGCAGGCTGCTGAAAAACCCGCCACTTTGCTGCTGACAGCGCGGCGCGAACATGGTTCCGTCATCTCTTGACCGGGAGGCGGCAGATGCGCGGATCGGATCAGCACACAGGCTGGTTGTTCAGCTCCGTGAACTTGGATGAGCGCATCCCTCGGCGCCATCCCCTGCGCAAAATCAAGAGCATCTTGGACGCGGCGCTGGCGTCGCTCGATGCCGACTTGGAGCAGCTCTACGCCGGCGAGGGGCGCCCGTCGATCGCGCCCGAGCGGCTCCTGCGCGCCAGTCTCGTTCAGATCCTGTTCTCGATCCGCTGTGAGCGCCAGCTGATGGAGCAGCTGCAGTACAATCTGTTGTTGGGCTGGTTCGTCGGGCTCTCGATCGACGAGCCGGTCTGGGTGGCGACGGTGTTCACCAAGAACCGTGACCGGCTCCTCAATACCGAAATGGCGCAGAAGCTGTTGGCCGCGATCCTGGCGCACGAAAACATCGCGCCGCTGTTGTCGGACGATCATTTCTCAGTCGACGGTACGCTGGTCGAGGCGTGGGCCTCGTTCAACAGCTTCCGGCCCAAATCATCCGTTTGCGAGGCCCCGCCACCCGGCGATGATCCGCCGCCCGACAAGGAGGACGGTGCAGGCGGCGGTGAGACAAGCGGAGCGGACGAGATGAAACAGACAGCGCCAACTCAAGCGGCAGACGATAGCGACAGCAGCATTGGTCGCAATGTGGAGCGCAACTGGCGCGGCGCGGCGTGGTCGAACGCGACGCACGCCTCGGTGAGAATCCCGATGCCCGGCTTTACCGCAAGGCCAAGGCCAAGCCGGCGCAACTCGCGTACATGGGCCATGCGCTCACCGAGAACCGGCACGGCTTCGTGGTCGAGGCCGAACTCACGTACGCGAACGGCTCCGCCGAGCGGACCGCCGCCATCACCATGATCAACCGCACCTCGCCCGGATCGACGCGGCACATCACGCTTGGCGCGGACAAGAGCTACGACGATCGCGGCTTCGTCGCGAGGCTAGATCATCGCGCCTTAAATCGGAACCGCAAAGCCGGTTCCGATTTAAGGCGCAAAGATGATCGCTCTTAAAGTGGTGAGCAACTTTCTGCCTTTAATCGGGATCGTTCCGATTCCGATTAAAGGCAGGTTGCTCTAGACCCGACCGTGGTGCCGGCGTTTGCACCGGCGATTGTTGAAGAGGGCGGTTCGGCTGCGCCAAAGTCCAGGCGATCGGCAGCTGCCCGTAATGCGGCGGGCATGATTGAGATCTGCATAAACGGCATTGAGATCAACATTCGCGGCACCGTTGATCAGACGACACTCATGACGGTGCTGAACGCACTCAAGGGTCAGCCGTGATACTGCCGCCGGGCGGCGTCCGGGTGCTCATCGCAACCCGCCCCGTCGACTTCCGCAAAGGCATCGATGGCCTTGCCGCGCTGGTGAAGGAGCACCTGAAACTCGATCCGTTCTCCGGCATCGTGTTCGTGTTCCGCGCCAAACGTGCAGATCGCTTGAAGCTGCTGGTGTGGGACGGCAGCGGCTTCATCATGGTCTACAAGCGGCTTGATGATGCAAAGTTCCGCTGGCCCAAAATCGAGGACGGTGTGATGCGTTTGTCTGCGGCGCAATTATCGGCGTTACTTGAAGGGCTCGATTGGACGCGTGTCCACAGCCGCCGTGTCATGCGGCCCACAGCGGTGCAGTAATCAACACGCAAACTGATCAGGAACTGGTGCATAGGCCAGCAAATCAGTGAGTGTGTCGACTATGGAGCCAACGGCCGACAAACTTCCCGATCACATTGAAAGTCTCAAGGCGCTCATTCTGGCTGAACGTGAAGCGCACTCGGCCGAACGCGACCAGTGGGAGACAAGATCCGCACGCCTTAAGCGTGCGCAATTCGGGCGCGAATCAGAACGCATATCTGACGACCAGTTGAAACTGGCGTTGGAAGATCTGGAATCCGCCGCAGCAGGGATTGAAGCAGCCGATGAGAAGGCCGACGCGACGCTGGCAGCGTCGCGCAGAGCGGCACGCAAAGTCAACCGCGGTCATTTGCCGGAGCATCTGCCGCGCGAAGAGATCGTCATCGAGCCGGACGTGAAAGACTGTCCGTGTTGCGGTGGACAATTGCATGTCATTGGCGAGGATATATCAGAACGGCGCGATCGCATTCCGGCGAAGCTTAAAGTGATCGTCACGCGCCGGCCCAAGTATGCCTGCCGATCGTGCACGGATGGTGTGCATCAGGCTCCCGCGCCGGCACGCCTGATCCCCGGCGGTATCCCGACGGAAAGTCTCGTTGCCGACGTGCTGGTCTCAAACTACGCAGATCATCTGCCTTTGTATCGCCAGAGCCAGAGCTAGATCCTGGCCCGGGATGGGGTCAATATCGATCGTTCGACTTTGGCGAACTGGGTCGGCTTCGCAGCGTTCGAATTGGCACCTCTACATGATCGTCTGATCGCCATTCTCAAGTCTTCGCCCAAGTTGTTCGCCGACGAAACGCCGTGTCCGGTACTCGATCCGGGACGCGGCCGCACCAAGACCGGCTATCTTTGGGCAATCGCGCGTGATGATGGCCCATGGGGTGGTTCTGATCCGCCGGCGGTTGCTTACAGGTATGCGCCGGGACGCGGCGGTGAGTATGCTGCGCGCCTGCTGACCGGCTTCACCGGTGTTCTTCAGGTCGATGGCTACGCCGGCTACAACGCGCTTGAACCAGATGTGCCCTTGGCCCTGTGCTGGTCGCACTTCCGGCGCCGTTTCTACGACCTTGCCAAAGGTGGCAACGCGCCGATCGCAGATGAGGTGCTGGATCGGATCGGCAGACTCTACGCTGTTGAAGCAGAGATTCGCGGTCGTGGAGCAGAACAACGCCGTGCTGTTCGGCAGGCTCGCAGTCGGAGCCTTATCGACGATCTCAAGGCCTGGCTCGAAGAGCAACTTGGTCGCGTCTCAAGAAAGGCAACCATTGCCAAAGATATCCGTTACGGTCTCAATCGCTGGGATGGACGCAGCCGCTACCTCGATGACGGGCGCATCGAGATCGACACCAATACGGTCGAACGCTCCATCAGGCCGATCGCACTCAATCGCAAGAACGCACCGTTGGCCGGTTCCGATGAGGGCGGCGCTAACTGGGCAACAATCGCGTCGCTGATCGAGACCTGCAAATTGAATAACATCAATCCGCATGCCTGGCTCACCGACACACTGACGAAACTCGTCAATCATTGGCCCCAATCGCGCATCGACGATCTCATGCCCTAGCCCTACACCGACACCGTCAACGTGTGAGCCAGACAGCGCTTACGATTGAAGGACTTTGCTTACGAATGCAAAGAGGCCGTAAAAGGCTGGCCGAGACAGCTAAAGAAAAAATTGGCGGCTGGCTGGGCTCTATTGCGGCACCTTATATTTTGGCGGCAAAGTAAAGCGGCTTCGGCCGCCGACTCGTACACCTCCCGGGATAGAAAAACCTTACGAGCAGCCACCGAAAGGAGGCGGCCCTCCGCCTCCTAAGAAAAATGGGCCACCGATGAGCCAGCTTGGAGGAAGTGGTCGCAAGGGTTAAATGTCAGAATCGAGACAGTGTTTGGCAATTTAATCTACGGAGTCCATTATCTGCGCGAGGAGCTGTGACCGATGACGCCAGAGGACCGTATTAAGTTCATGCGTGAAGCCGACGATGCGATCGATTCCAACAACGTAGAGCGTGCATTGGAGATCTACCGCTTACTGTGTTCGGCGCATTGTCCAGAAGGTCTTGTGGCCCTGGCCGGATTGTACGAAGAAGGTCGAGGTGTCCAACAGGACGCAAATGAAGCACAACGCCTGTTTGAAGAGGCGGCACGTAATGGCGATTCTTGGGGATTATATAGTTTGGCTGCGTTCTATGATCGAAGCGAAAAACTCGTGGAGGCGCGGACATTATTGGAAAGATTAGTTGGCAATTCCTATCTACCGGCACTCAATCGATTGGCAGATTTTCTTGATGATGGGTTAGGTGGGCCGGAGGACCCCGAGAGGGCACTACAATTGCGACAGCAAGCGGCGGCGGCTGGCCACATTTGGGCACTTCATTCTCTTTCTAGAAAATACATTTGTGTACATTTTGGCCAGCTTAAACGAATTCGTGACCTGGAATTGGCCATTCGTGGGCTGTTGGTTTGCATAGTGGCGGGAGACACCATCCCTAGAGATTTGCGCAGAATTCCATGAACGATCAATTTGAGGTGCGTGGGTCGGTTGCTGGCCTGGGGCGCGCCGCACGCCATCACCGGCACCCTGGCGCAGCCGGCGGCGCGGTTTCACGGTCAGTGGTTCCAGCTGGCTGAGGCCGATTGCGTCGGCATCGATGGCCCTGTGCCGCCCCAGCGGAAACAGCCTTGTTTGAGGATCTGTACAGATACTATCATCGCACGCTCGGCAGCACACTTCAGTCCGAACCGCCGGGGCGGGCGGAAAGCGTGGGAAATAGCAAAAAAAGCCGCTCAAAGAATGGGAAATGTCTCATAATCAGGACTGGCCAAAAGATCCGGACACTGCCAGGAGTGGCGATGCTGATCATGACATTCCGCTTGCCGACGGCGGCCCGGTTATTTCGGACAACGTTATGTCCAGGCAATGCCAAGAATACATGGAACGACACAAAAAGAGAGGTGACTATCCCCGATGGGCCCGACGCCGTTGGAGAAAGATTGCCATGAACTCGCACGAACATTCAAACCAGCCACCAAAGAACATCCAACTAGACAAATTGGTCCCAACCTTGCTTATGAAGGGCTACTGCGCTAAGGACACAAGAATGCTCCTTACCCATCTTGTCGAGGCTCGAAAATATTTATTGTCTCACCATTGGTGCGGTACAATTGAAAAGGAATGCTATGGCTTCGGTATTGGCGGAATAATAGCGATTTTTTTGTTTGCCATTCGGCCGACCCAGCCGCTTGTTGGTCGTTGGCTGGGGGGCGTGGTTGGCGACATCCCGTCGGCCTACTTCGTTAGGGACGATGCACCCACGCCCGTTGAGGCCCTTGAAACCTACATTGATCTGATGACCGACTGGGTCAATTCTGTTATGACAGGTGGTAACTTGAAGACCGTTCATCCTGTTGAAGCGCCGCCAACACTTGAGAACGCAAGGGATCTAAAAGATAGATTGAGCTTTCTATCAAACACAATATTGCCCGATATCGGGGAGGCTGAAGATTAATTGGCAGTAAGTTGCACCCTGGGGAAGCAGCAAAGGCAGCGTGCAATCAGGCGAAGCAATACCGCCCACCCGGCGCGGATGTGCATCATCAACAGGCCAAGTGCACGGACGGAATGATTTGCAACTCTGGAGGAAAACCAATCGGTACGTATAATTATCAAGGCCGGAACGAGCTGCCATGACGGATGTCGACAAAGTTGAAGTGCGGGATCGAGCCGGAGCATTGCTGGCGCCGCTCGACCTGGTTCGAATAGAATCGATTCCAAGCTACAATTACGAAGAGTATATTGGGCTGGAACCACCGGAAGGAGATATACCCGATTATATTAAGGGCTTTGAGGGCAGCTATGGCCTAGTGTGGTATTTTCGCAATAAGCGATATATGGATGACGATCCAAACCAATCGGGATGGTGGAGACGGCACCAGGGCGTACCGATTGATGTTTACGTGCTTACCGCGCGTGTAGCTCCAGCCGATTGGATCGGCAAGCCCTGCATTGCCCATTTGGCATTCTGGATACCGCATCGAGACCTTGTCAAATTGCCGTTTAATGCGTTTGTCATGAGCGTTTTGGCGAGGGACCCTGGGACAATCGAGGATTTCACGACGTGCCCAACCGACCAACCTTACCTCGTCGCCGGCATGGAAAAATTTGATTTGTTCCAACGCATTCTGACGGCGCCGTACGATGTACTGTGCAAGATGCACGACGCCGCGGAGCAATGTTGGACGGATGCTGACCGGTAGGTCAATGCGCATCAATTGGCGACTATAAATACCAAGGTGGGAACGAGCTACCATGACAGACGTCGATAAAATGGACGTGCGGGATCGAGCCGGAGCATTGCTGGCGCCGCTCGACCTGGTTCGAATCGAATCGATTCCAAGCTACAATTACGAAGAGTATATTGGGCTGGAACCACCCGAAGGAAATATACCCGATTATATTAAGGGCTTTGAGGGCAGCTATGGCCTGGTGTGGTATTTTTGCAATGAGCGATATTTCGATGGCAATCCGAACAAATCGGGATGGTGGAGACGGCACCAGGGCGTACCGATTGATGTTTACGTGCTTACCGCGCGTGTAGCCCAACCCGATTGGGTCGGCAAGCCCTGCATTGCCCATTTGGCATTCTGGATACCGCATCGAGACCTTGTCAAATTGCCGTTTAATGCGTTTGTCATGAGCGTTTTGGCGAGGGACCCTGGGACAATCGAGGATTTCACGACGTGCCCAACCGACCAACCTTACCTCGTCGCCGGCATGGAAAAATTTGATGTGTTCCAACGCATTCTGACCACGCCGTACGATGTGCTGTGCAAGATGCACGACGCCGCGGAGCAATGTTGGACGGATGTCGACCGGTAGGTCAATGCGCATCAATTGGCGACCATAAATACCAAGGCGGAAACGAGCTACCATGACAGACGTCGATAAAATGGACGTGCGGGATCGAGCCGGAGCATTGCTGGCGCCGCTCGACCTGGTTCGAATCGAATCGATTCCAAGCTACAATTACGAAGAGTATATTGGGCTGGAACCACCCGAAGGAAATATACCCGATTATATTAAGGGCTTTGAGGGCAGCTATGGCCTGGTGTGGTATTTTTGCAATGAGCGATATTTCGATGGCAATCCGAACAAATCGGGATGGTGGAGACGGCACCAGGGCGTACCGATTGATGTTTACGTGCTTACCGCGCGTGTAGCTCCAGCCGAATGGGCCGGCAAGCCCTGCATTGCATATCTGGGATTTTGGATCCCCCACTGTGACTTGGTCAAATTGCCGTTTAACGCCTTCATCATGAGCGTTTTGGCAAGGTTTCCCGGCAACATCCGGCTGCCCCCGACCACCCAACCCTATCCGGTGGCCGGCATGGAAAAATTTGATGTGTTCCAACGCATTCTGACCACGCCGTATGATGTGCTGTGCAAGATGCACGACGCCGCGGAGCAATGTTGGACGGATGCTAACCGGTAGGTCAATGCGCATCAATTGGCGACTATAAATACCAAGGTGGGAACGAGCTACCATGACGGACGTCGACAAAATGGACGTGCAAGATCGGGTTGGAGCATTGCTGGCGCCGCTCGACCTGGTTCGAATAGAATCGATTCCAAGCTACAATTACGAAGAGTATATTGGGCTGGAACCACCGGAAGGAGATATGCCCGACTTTATAAAGCGTTTCGAGGGCGGCTATGGCCTGGTGTGGTATTTTCGCGATGAGCGATATTTCAATCGCAATCCGAACAAATCGGGATGGTGGAGACCACGCAAGGGCGGACCGATTGACGTTCACGTGTGCGCTGTTCAGGTGGATCCATCTCAATTGATCGGCAAGCCTTGCATTGCCCGTTCGGAATTCTGGATCCCCCAATGTGACTTGGTCAAATTGCCGTTTAACGCCTTTATCATGAGCGTTTTGGCAAGGGATCCTGGGTCAATCGAAGATCGGATGGAGCGCCCGACCACCCAACCCTATCCGGTGGCCGGCATGGAAACATTCGACGTGTTCCAACGCATTTTTTCGACGCCGTACGATGTGCTGTGCAGGATGCACGCCGCCGCGGAGCAATGTTGGACGAATGCTGACGGGTAGGCAAAGCGGAATAACTGGTACTCGGTAAAGCGCCGGAATGATTTCAGTCGCGCCCACCACCCGCACCCCCCTATTCCTCCTTGAAAGCGCGGGCCAGTTGATCGGTCACCGGCTTGAACAGGTAGGACAGCGGCGTGCGGCTGTCGGTTTGGATGAAGGCCTCGACCGGCATGCCGGGCAATAGGGTCAGCGCGCCGAGCTGGGCCAAGGACGCCTCCTCGGCCTTCAAGCGCACCCGGTAATGGCTCAGTCCGGTTTGCGAATCGAGCGTCAAGTCGGCGGCGATGCGGGTGACGATGCCCGGTAGCTCCGGCGTGGTGCGCTGATTGAACGCGGAAAACCGCAACATCGCGGTTTGTCCCAGCTTGATCTGGTCAATGTCGACCGGTGCCACGCGCACCTCGATGCTCAAGCGATCCTCGCTCGGCACGATCAGCATCAGCGGCTCGGCGGCATTGATCACGCCGCCCACGGTGTGGATGTTGAGCTCGTGCACGATACCGGAGCGCGGGGCGCGGATATCGATGCGTTTCAGTTGGTCTTGGGCCGCCACCCGGCGCTCCTGCAGTTCGCCGATGCGCGCCTCGACCTCGCGCAATTCCTTCTGCGCCTCGCTGCGCACCTTCAGATCGATGGTGGCCGATTGCAACTCAATCTCGGCAATGCGCCCCTTCGCCCGTGCAATTTGCGCGGCAAGCGCGCCGTGCTCGCCGGCGATGCGCGCTTGCTCGCGCTTGATCGCCAACACGCGCGTCACGGGCGTCAGCTGGCGCTCGAACAGTCCGCTCACGCGGGCCAGCTCCTCGCGCACCAATTGCAACTCGTGCGCCTTGGCCTGACGTTGGGCGGCGAGCCCCTTGATCTCCTGACGCAACTGACCGACGACCTCGCGCAATTGCGCTTTTTGCGCGGCGATCATCTTGCGCTTGGCCGCGAACAGCCGGATTTCGCCTTGCGCGATGCGCCGCCCTTCCGCCGTCGTCCACGCTTGATCGGCGTCAAAGGAGATCGCCTTGGCGCCCTCGCGCTCCGCCGCCAGGCGCGCCTTGCGCCCGGTCAGTTCCATCAGTTGCGCCACGATGATGGCGAGCGACGCCCGGGTTTGGGTGTCGTCCAGCCGCACGACGATATCGCCCGCGGTGACGCGGTCGCCATTCTTGACGCGGATGTCGCCGACCACGCCACCATGGGGATGTTGGACTTTTTTCGAGTTGCCATCGACGACGATCAACCCGGAGGCGATCACGGCACCGGACAGTTCGGCGGTCGCCGCCCAGCCGCCAACCCCTAACACCAGAACGCCGACGACGAGCAAGCCGCCGACCATGCGCGCCCGCAAGCCGGCCTTGGTGCGCTCGATGGCGCGCTCGGCCGGATCTTGGGTTGGGACTTGCATGTCAGGTTCACTCGTCGTTGCGCGCAGGTCGGACAAACTATGCGCTGCTGGCCGCCGGGTGCTGCAGGACCTTGCCCAGCACCTCATCCTTGCCGCCAAAGGCCACCAGCTGCCCATCGCGAAGCATGGCAACCTGATCGACGGCGGAAATCGCACTGGGTCGATGCGCGATCACGATGACGATGCCGCCGCGCTCGCGCACGCTTTCAATGGCCGCGGTCAGCGCCCGTTCTCCGTCCGCATCGAGATTGGAGTTGGGCTCGTCCAACACCACCAGGAACGGATCACGGTAGAGCGCGCGCGCCAGCGCGATCCGTTGTTGCTGGCCGGCCGACAACACGTGGCCACCGGCGCCTAAACGGGTCTCGTAGCCATCGGGCAACTTCAGTATTTCCGAATGAACACCGGCGGCTTGCGCCGCCCTGATGATCGCATCGGAGTCCAACGGGTGTTCCAGCCGGGCGATGTTCTCCGCAATGGTCGCGTCGAACAACAACACGGATTGCGGCAGATAGCCGACGTACCGACCCAAGTCGTCCTCCGTACGCCGATCCAGCGCGGCGTCGTCGAGACGGATCACGCCACGCAACGGCGACCACACGCCGGTGATTGTGCGCGCCAACGTCGACTTGCCCGCGGCACTCGGGCCGATGACGCCGAGGCCCTGGCCGGCATCCAAACGAAAGGTGATATTCTTCAAGATCAAACGCTGGGTTCCGGGAACCGCGACCGAGACATCCTCCAGCGACAGATGCGATTCCGGCGCCGGCAATTGGATCGGTGACGGTGAAACCGGCAGCGTGCTCAAGATCCGCACCAAACGCCGGTAGGCTTGGCGGGCGGCCACAAAACCCTTCCAGTTGCCGACCGCGATCTCGATTGGCGCCAAACCGCGCGAGGTGGCGATCGACGCGGCAATGATGGCGCCGGCGGTGACCTGTCCTTGTAAGGTCAAATAGGCGCCGAGCCCGATCACCGCTGATTGCAGGAACATGCGAAACACGCGGGTGGCACCGCTCATGCCGCCGGTCAGATCGCTCGCCTTGGATTGCACGCCCAGATAAGCGAGGTTGGCGTTGGCGAAGCGTTGGTCGGCGCGTGGGGCCATGCCCATCGCCCGCACGACTTCCGCGTTCTTGGCGTCGGCATCGACCAAAGACAGACGTGTGGCGCCGGCCGCGACCGCCTCAGCGTTGAGCTTGCGCGCCCAGACCTCGGTCATAACGGTCAGCGTGACCACGATCAGCACGCCGGCGATGGCCAGGTAGCCCAGCCAAGGATGTAAGAAAAAAACGAAGGCCAGGTACAATGGGATCCAAGGAAAATCGAATATGGCCAAAGGACCGGGACCGGCGACAAACGCGCGAATGGTGTCGACGTCGCGCACCGGCTGCACGGCTTGCGTCGACGATGTGCCCATCAGCGGCAATTGCCGGGCTGCGCGATGGGCCATCGGGCTCAGCTGTTGGTCGAGCCGCGCGCCGACGCGGACCATCATCTGGCCACGCAGCACATCAAGCGTGCCTTGAAAGAAATAAAGACCGATGATCAGCACGGTCAGCACCACCAACGTCGGCACGCTGTGGCTGGAGAGCACGCGGTCATAGACCTGCAGCATATAAAGCGAGCCGGTGAGCGCCAACGCGTTGCTCACGCCCGACACGATGGCGACCGTGGTGAGCGCCGCCCGCAGGCCGCCGGTGCTGGTCGCCAACGGTGCGGCGGGTTGAGCGTTCACACGTCGGCCCCTCCACGGATCCCCGGTCGGGGTCGATTGGGCTCGGCCAGCCGATGCGCGCGCGCCGTCATGCCACGAACCTGAAATCGTCCGCGGTCAAGTCCGCCATGCGCGTGTTGTTTAATGTGAGCGTATTGTCATCATCCACCGTGATGACGACGCTTGTGCCGACCTCGGCCATCGCCGCTTGCACCGCGGCGAAATTGGCGAACACTTGGCTGGCGAACTCGATGACGTCGGCGTCCGAGTCGAAATCGGTGATCGTGTCGGCACCGAAATCGGACTTGAACACGAAAGTGTCCGCGTCAGCACCGCCGGTCAGCGTGTCGTTGCCCGCACCGCCATCGAGCGTGTCATTGCCGGCGGCGCCATCGAGTGAGTCGTTTCCGGCGCCGCCATCGAGCGTGTCGTTGCCGGCACCGCCATCGAGTGTGTCGTTCGTGAAGAAGCCGGAGATGATGTCGTCGCCATCAGTGGTTTCACTGGCCAATAGCCGGGCCCGCAGGTCCGCCATAGTAAACGCCAAATCACGCGAGCCATCTCTAAAACTAACAAATCGGACGGTCTCGATGCCATCGGCCTCATCGTTCACCAAGGCGTTGACGATCCTAATCCGATCATCGACCGTATTACGTCCTGTCCAGTCCACGAGGGTGATGACAAGAGTGTCGCCGCCCTCGCGCGACAGCTGCATGAAATAGGGCGAATGTTCGTAAATAACGATTTCATCGGAGTCGCCGGAACCGTTGTCCTCAATGGTGTCCTCGCCATCACCAACGTTGAAAACATACCTGTCCGAACCATCGCCACCCTCCAAACGATCGTTGCCTGCACCGCCAAACAGCACGTCATCGCCGTCAAGACCCCGCAAGGTATCATTGCCTGCGCCACCCATAATCGGTTCGGAGTCCGAGGTGCCCGCAACGACGTCGTCGCCAGCTGTGAACGTACCGCTCAGGGCCCGTGCGCGTAGATCGGCTATTGACCACATTGTGTCGGCGACGTCCTCGTCGGCGCTGACGATCCAGATCCGCTCGATTTGATCACGGTCATCACTACCCAGAGCGTTGTTGACCGTGATGCGGTCAGAACTGCCGGAGAATGTAATCACCAACGTCATGCCGGGACCGCGCGCCACCTGCACTTGATCGGGTGCATAGCCATGGATTGTAATCGAGTCGTCTCCACCAGAGGTCGTGCGCGTGCCGCGGTCAGTAATCGTGTCCTGGCCATCGCCGCGATGGAACACATAGGAGTCTGAGCCGTCGCCACCCTCCAGCGTGTCGTTGCCGGCCCCGCCGGTCAGCGTGTCCCAACCACCGAGTCCGCGCAGGATGTCGTTGCCAGCACCACCGACAAGCGGTTCGCTGCCGCTGGTACCTTCGATCACATCGTCGCCGTCGGTGGCCAGCGCCGCGAAAATCAGCCTAGACACATCGGTCATCGTCCACACCGTGTCGTCGACCTCTTCGTCTGCACTGACGACGCGAATTCGCTCGATCCGATCCCCATAACTGCCGCCAAACCCGTTGACGACCGTGATCCGGTCGGTGGAGCCGGTGAAGGTGATCACCAGCGAGGTGCCCGAGCGCGCCACCTGCACTTGATCCGGTGTGTAGCCGTGGATCTCGATAACATCGGTCTCGAACGAGCCATTGTCCTCCACCGTATCCTGGCCGTCGCCCCGGTTGAACACATAGGTATCGGAGCCGCGACCACCTTCCAATGTGTCGTTGCCCGTTCCACCGGTCAGCGTGTCGGCCCCATAGAGCCCGCGCAATGTATCGTTGCCAGCACCACCGACAAGCGGTTCGCCGCCGCTGGTACCTTCAATCACATCGTCGCCGTCGGTGGCCAACGCAGCGAAAATCAGCCTAGACACATCGGCCATGGTCCAAATCGTATCGTCGACCCCTTCGTCTGCACTAACGATGCGGATTTGCTCAATCCGATCCGCATAACCGCCGCCCAACCCGTTGACAATCGTGATGCGGTCGGTGGATCCGGTGAAGGTGATTACCAGCGTGTTGCCCAAGTGTGCCACCTGCACTTGATCTGGGGTGTAGCCGTGGATCTCGATCACGTCGGTATCCTGGCCGCCACTGTCTTCAATGGTGTCCTGACCGTCGCCGCGGCGGAACACATAGGTATCGGAGCCGTAACCACCTTCCAATGTGTCGTTGCCAACCCCGCCGGTCAGCGTGTCCGCGCCACTGTGCCCACGCAACGTGTCGTTACCGCCGCCGCCGACGAGCAGTTCGCTGCCGCTGGTACCTTCGATCCTATCGTCGCCGGCGGTGGCCAGCGCCGCAAATATCAGCCCACGCACGTCGGCCATGGCCCATACCGTGTCATCGACATCGTCGTTGGCGCTGACGATGCGGATTTGCTCGATGAGGCCGTCGCTACTGTATTTAGACAGTGTGTTGGCGACCGTGATCTGGTCGGTGGAGCCGGTGAAGGTGATCACCAGCGAGGTGCCCGAGCGCGCAAACTGCACCTGATCGGGCATATAACCGCGGATCTCGATAACATCTGACGCGCCGCCATCGTCTCTAATCCGGTCCTGGCCATCGCCGCGACGGAACACGTAGGTATCCGAGCCATCGCCGCCATAAAGATCGTCATTGCCGGCGCCGCCAGTCAGCGTGTCCTCACCTTCGAGGCCGCGTAACGTGTCGTTCCCCGCCCCACCCGTGAGCGGATCGCTGGCGTTGGTGCCACTGATGTAGTCGTAGCCGTCGGTGGCCAGCGCCGCGAAAATTCGCGCGCGCAGCTGCGCCATCGTCCACACCGTGTCGTCGGCACCGTTGGTGCCCTTAATCCGGATCTGCTCGATGCCGTCGGCACGGTCCGCGCCCAGCGCGTTGACGACCCTGATCTGGTCGGTCGTGCCAGCAAACGTGATCACCAACGTGGCGCCGTCCCTGCGCACCACCTGGACCTGATCCGGCGTGTAGCCATGGATCTCGAGGACATCTAAGTCGCCATCGCCGTTGTCCTCAATGGTGTCCTCTCCGTCTCCACGGTTGAACACATAGGTGTCCGAGCCGTCACCACCTTCTAGATTATCGTCGCCGACACCACCGGTCAGTGTGTCATCGCCATCGAGCGCACGCAGGGTGTCGTTTCCGGCACCACCGTCAAGCGCATTGGCGGCCGCCGTCCCCCTAATCACGTCGTCGCCATCGTTGGCCCGCACCGTTGAGATCCGTGCGCGCAAGTCCGCCATCGTCCAGATCGTATCATCGACACCCTGGTCCGCACTAACGATACGGATGGTCTCTATACCGGGCGAGCGGTCCGTACCCAGCGAGTTGAAGACCGTGATACGGTCAGTCGTGCCCGTAAAGGTGATGATCAGGGTGAGGCCTTCGCCGCGCGCCACTTGGATCTCATCCGGCGCATAGCCGTAGATTTTGATGACATCGGCGCCTGCAGCATCACCAAAGTCCTCAACAGTATCCTGACCATCACCACGGTTAAACACGTACGTGTCGGAGCCGGCACCACCGGACAACGTGTCGTTGCCGTCACCGCCGGTCAGCGTATCGTCGCCGTCGAGCCCGCGTAATGTGTCGTTGCCAACGCTTCCGACCAGCTTATCGGCGAAATCAAAGCCCTCGATCAGGTCATCGCCATCAGTGGTTTCAGCTGCCAAAATGCGCGAGCGCAGTTCGGCCATCGTCCAAATCGTATCGTTTGCCCCGCCACGGCCTTTGATCAGAATTTGCTCGATTTGATCCGAGTGGCTTCCGTCTAACGAATTTACAACCGTGATGCGGTCGGTCGTACCAACGAAAGTAATAACGATCGTCGCGCCGCTGCCCGGCGTGGCGCGCGCCACCTGCACCTGATCCGGCGCATAGCCGTGGATCTCGATGACGTCGGCGCCCCAAAAACTGTTGCCATTGTCCTCGATCGTATCGTGGCCATCACCGCGATTGAACACGTAGGTGTCGCCGTACCAGCCACCACTTAGTGTGTCGTTGCCCGCGCCGCCAATGAGTAGGTCCTTGTCGCGGCCGCCTTCAAGACGATCATCGCCGACACCGCCGCTCAACGTGTCATTGCCGTCGAGCCCGCGCAGCGTGTCGTTGCCTTCGCCGCCGACCAGAAGATCGCCGGCGTCGGTGCCCTGGATTTCATCGTCGCCGTCGGTGAACGATCCACTCATGGCACGTTCGCGCATTTGCGCCATGGTCCAGACCGTGTCGTCAACGTCATCGTTCGCACTGACGATGCGGATCCGCTCGATTCCGTCGGCATGATCCTCACCCAGCGTATTTATGATCGTGATGCGGTCGGTGGAGCCGGTGAAGGTGATCACAAGCGTGGTGTCGCCTGACCGTGCCACCTGGATCTGATCCGGCGTATAGCCATGGATCGCGATCTCGTCGGTATCCCAGCGCCCGTTGTCCTCGATCGTGTCTTGACCGTCGCCGCGGCGGAACACGTAGGTGTCCGAGCCGTCGCCGCCCGACAGCGTGTCGTTGCCGGCCCCGCCGGTCAGCGTGTCCTCGCCCCCGAGCCCGCGCAAGGTGTCGTTGCCGGCGCCGCCGGTCAGCGGATCGCTGGCGTTGGTGCCCTCGATCACATCGTCGCCGGCGGTGGCCAGCGCCGCGAAAATTCGCGCGCGCAGCTGCGCCATGGTCCACACCGTGTCGTCGACATCATCGTCGGCGCTGACGATGCGGATGGTTTCGAGACCGTCGGCACGGTCCTCGCCCAATGTGTTGACGACCGTGATCCGGTCGGTGGAGCCGGTGAAGGTGATCACCAGCGTCGTGCTGCCCGAGCGTGCCACCTGAATCTGGTCCGGCGTATAGCCGTGGATCTCAATGACGTCGGTATCCCTGTCGCCATTGTCTTCAATGGTGTCCTGACCATCGCCGCGGCGGAACACATAGGTGTCCGAGCCGTCGCCGCCTTCCAGCGTGTCGTTGCCCGTGCCGCCGACCATCCGGTCGTTGGAGCTGAAGCCATAGATGGTGTCGTCGCCGTCGGTGGTCTCAGCGGCCAAGATGCGCGCCTGCAGGTCCGCCATGGTCCACACCGTGTCGTCGACATCATCGTCGGTGCTGACGATGCGGATGGTTTCGAGACCGTCGGCACGGTCCTCGCCCAATGTGTTGACGACCGTGATCCGGTCGGTGGAGCCGGTGAAGGTGATCACCAGCGTGGCGCTGCCCGAGCGCGCCACCTGGATCTGATCCGGCGTGTAGCCGTGGATCTCGATGACGTCGGTATCCCGGCCGCCATTGTCTTCAATGGTGTCCTGACCATCGCCGCGACGGAACACGTAGGTGTCCGAGCCGTCGCCGCCTTCCAGCGTGTCGTTGCCCGTACCGCCGGTCAGCGTGTCCTCGCCCCCGAGCCCGCGCAAGGTGTCGTTGCCGGCGCCGCCGGTCAGCGGATCGCTGGCGTTGGTGCCCTCGATCACATCGTCGCCGGCGGTGGCCAGCGCCGCGAAAATTCGCGCGCGCAGCTGCGCCATGGTCCACACCGTGTCGTCGACATCATCGTCGGCGCTGACGATGCGGATGGTTTCGATACCGTCGGCACGGTCCTCGCCCAATGTGTTGACGACCGTGATCCGGTCGGTGGAGCCGGTGAAGGTGATCACCAATGTGGCGCTACCCGAGCGTGCCACCTGGATCTGATCCGGCGTATAGCCGTGGATCTCGATGACGTCGGTATCCCGGCCGCCATTGTCTTCAATGGTGTCCTGACCGTCGCCGCGACGGAACACGTAGGTGTCCGAGCCGTCGCCGCCTTCCAGCGTGTCGTTGCCAACCCCGCCGGTCAGCGTGTCCTCGCCCCCGAGCCCGCGCAAGGTGTCGTTGCCGGCGCCGCCGGTCAGCGGATCGCTGGCGTTGGTGCCCTCGATCACATCGTCGCCGGCGGTGGCCAGCGCCGCGAAAATCCGCGCGCGCAGCTGCGCCATGGTCCACACCGTGTCGTCGACATCGTCGTCGGCGCTGACGATGCGGATGGTTTCGATACCGTCGGCACGGTCCTCGCCCAATGTGTTGACGATCGTGACCCGGTCGGTGGAGCCGGTGAAGGTGATCACCAGCGTGGCGCTGCCCGAGCGTGCCACCTGAATCTGGTCCGGCGTGTAGCCGTGGATCTCGATGACGTCGGTATCCCGGCCGCCATTGTCCTCGATCGTGTCCTGACCATCGCCGCGGCGGAATACATAGGTGTCCGAGCCGTCGCCGCCTTCCAGCGTGTCGTTGCCTTTGCCGCCGACCATCCGGTCGTTGGAAAAGAAGCCGTGGATGGTGTCGTCCCCGTCGGTGGTCTCAGCGGCCAAGATGCGCGCGCGCAATTGCGCCATGGTCCACACGGTGTCATCCGCGTCGCCGGTGCCGACGATCCGGATCTGCTCGACGCCGTCGCCGCGGTCCTCGTCCAAGGTGTTGATGATCGTGATCCGGTCGGTGGAGCCCGTGAAGGTGATGATCAGCGTGGCGCCTGTGCCGGGCGTCGACCGCGCAACATGGATCTGATCCGGCGTATAGCCATGGATTTCGATGACGTCGGTATCCCCCCAGCCATTGTCTTCAATGGTGTCCTGACCGTCGCCGCGGCGGAACACGTAGGTGTCCGAGCCGTCGCCGCCTTCCAGCGTGTCGTTGCCTTTGCCGCCGACCATCCGGTCGTTGGAAAAGAAGCCGTGGATGGTGTCGTCCCCATCGGTGGTTTCGGCGGCCAAGATGCGCGCGCGCAATTGCGCCATGGTCCACACGGTGTCGTCCGCGTCGCCGGTGCCGATGATCCGGATCTGCTCGATGCCGTCGGCACGGTCCTCGCCCAATGTGTTGATGATCGTGATCCGGTCGGTGGAGCCCGTGAAGGTGATGACCAGCGTGGTGCCTGTGCCGGGCGTCAACCGCGCAACATGAATCTGATCTGGCGTATAGCCATGGATCTCGATCACATCCCGATCGCCGTCGCCATTGTCTTCAATGGTGTCCTGGCCGTCGCCGCGGTTGAACACATAGGTGTCCGAGCCGTCGCCGCCCGACAGCGTATCGTTGCCGGTGCCGGCGATGATCAGGTCATCGGCGCTGGTGGTCTCGGCGCCACTGCGGTTATTGAGATTGGTGATGGTGTCGGCGCCATCGGTGCCCAGCGCGAGATAGTCGACATTGGCGAGCTTGAGGGCGTAGGCGCGAATGTCCTCATCCTCGATGTCGGCGAAGGCGGTGGCGAGCAGTGATTTCAGCGTGCGTGGATTGCCGTCGGCAAAATCGTACAGCGCGCCACGCAGCACCGTGACCATCAGGTTCAGGTAAGCCTTGGCCTCGGGCAGGGTGTCTGGGCAATTGGCGACGACGCGACCGAGAGCCACGGTGAAGTCACCCGCGAATAAGTCGAACGCCGAAAAATAGCCCAGAAAGACGAGTGCAGTGAAAGGATTGTTCTGCAATTCATCGAACGTTCCTCCCCGCAATAGCTCGCTCCCCGGGACATTGGCGAGCACCCGCAGCATCAAGGCGCTGGCGAGATCATCGAAGCTGGCGTTGATTACCGCGCCATAGCGCGCGCCGATGGTCGGGCTGCCGCGGTCGCGGAACTCCGTGCCGTAAAACTTTTCCAGGAACGCCACCTCGCGCGCATCGACGGTGGCGCCGCGGCCGCCGGCGGCCACGCCGCTGACGCCGGCCCACTCGAACAGAATGGCGTTGAACACATCGGCGATGCGGCCGGCCGACAGGGTGCTGGCGTCACGCACGAAGTCTTCCATCAATTGCCGCAGCGCGGCGTTTTGCGACATCGCGTAGTCGAGATGGGTCAGGCGGCCGTAGCCGTGCAGACTGGGAAGTTTGCGAATGTCATCGGGGATCACCGTGCCGGGCGGCGGCGTCCAGCGGGTCAGCACCGAGCTTTGCGCAAAATAGGCGGCCCCGACCAGGGTGTGGCTGCCATCCGACTTTCCGACGCGCCCGGAATAGCGGATCTCGTTGCCGTTGTTTTCTTGCCGCACCTCGCGCCGGTCAAGGCCGATTGAGACGATGTTGTGGTCGGCCAGCGTGCTGACCTCGTTCGGCGTGGAGATGCCGTCACCGTTGAGATCGCGCCAGATCCGCAGCTGGGCAAAGGCCGGGTCGTTGGCGTCGATGACGCCATCGCCATTCGAATCGAGTTTAGCCAGCTCGGTAAAGCCGTCGTCCTCCAGGTTGCCGAACAGCTCACCGATGCCGGAGGCGACGCCGTCGCCATTTTTGTCGCGGAACAAAAAGCCGTCGTCGGGCGCCGCCCAGCCGGTCTTTTCGGCAAACCCGTCCTCGTCGAAGTCGAAATAGGCCTGGGAATTGGCGAGCGAGACCAGCTCGATGCCATCGCCATCAAGATCGATGACCAGCGGGTCCTTCGGTGGGGTGGGTGGATCGGAGGGAAACTTTCTAGGCGGTGGCGGGGGCTCTTCACACTGGATTTCGTTAGGATCAATTTTGGGTGGCACAAGCTCCCAGCCCATAGCCCGCTGATTATTGTAAAGCAAGGTGGCTTCAATCGCGTCTCTTTTGAAGACCCAGAATTCCTCATGCGTAAGCGATGCAAATCCGGCAGCTTCCAAAACCGAGTCTAGTTTTTTGAGGAGTTTTGACCATTCAAACCTGCCAATAATGCTTATCCAAACGTTTGAGGCAAGTTCAGAAACGCTCCCAGACTTCTCGATGGCCCTACCTATCATTCTTTCATACTTTTCACCTTCACTGTAGAGCAAATCAACCGCTTTTCGACGATATTCATTGATTATTGCGCAACGTGTTGACACTTTTAGCTCCTTTTAATTCGCAGTTAACACACTTGTTGGCAATTCATTTTGAGATACCAAGCGCCTTTCTCGCAGCTAGCAGGCAATGCTTGTCAAAAAGCAAGCTCTGAAGATATATCAGTCCACGCAAGATTTTATCTTCATCTATACTCCACCCATATTTTTTGCGTGATTTTTTGAATATCTGCCATAGCTCTCCAGCATCAGAAGCGATTAAGCTGATTGGATCGCAAAGTACACCTACATGAGCGAAGAAGAATTGTGCTGAATTGAGATTTTTTTTCAATTGCTCAAAACGCAATGACAACTCTTTGGGTAACGCATCAGGCTTGGGGACATCGATCGCGAAGAATGGATTAAATCCGTGATCTACAAGCGCCTTAAACGTTTCGATGTACTGAGTGAGATTGCGTTTCTGTTTTTCCGTCAATTGTGAAATTGTAAGCTTGGACCCGGCCAAATCTGTAAATGGCCCAAAATAATGACGCTTAAGAAAGCCCTTAAAGGCTTCGCGGAAGAGCTGCTTCTCTTGAGCGTCTTGGATCCTATGTCCCGCCAGAAACGTCTTACTCAAAAGGATGTCCAAAATTTTGTCATGACCGAGATAAGCCGCCTTGCGAAGGACGTTTTCCCTGTTGGATAATCCAGGATGGCCATAGGTCAATCCACGCTCGACGAGGCACTTGATGGCATCCACATCATTGGCCTCCACATAAGATCCGATTTCGCTGATGCGAGGCTCGTCCCTGCCCTCACAGCTCGCTTGTGCGAACACCATGCCTAGGTTCGCCATCGAGAATATGGCCATCATAAAGGCTGCAAATTCTCGGATATAGCTTCGTCGGATCAATTCAATTTCCCGCCGCATAATGCGACCTCGTATTTCAACCATCACGCAACCTTCCCTAGTTAATGCTGCGCTTTGGGCGCAGGCAGCGACATCATCGTAGCGAGACGTCCCGTCCTCGACTCCGACCAATTGTTCGCTGCGTTAGAACGTAGCATTAATTCGGCTGTGCAAAAAACGTGGGCTGCGCTCACCATCGCGAAGGTGCCGACGATGTATTCACCGACCGAGCAGACGATGAAGCCGACCGGCTCCTCGCCGATTTCCGCGACGATAACGGCCCACCATTGCGGGGTGGTGATCGCGTTGCCGATGAAGTGGTCGCGCTTGTCCATGCTGAATGGGGTGCTGCGAAACCGGCCTTCTTCATGGGCTTCGATCGACAGAACACGGGTACGGGCGACATCCTCGTCACGGGTGGCGAACCGGACGCGTAGTTTTTGGTGGGTCCGTGAGGGCGCAGCCGCTGTCGGGACCTGGTTGCGGTGATTGTCGACGCCGCTGTGCGGACGGTCGCCTAGCGCTGGTGGGTGTTGCGTCACGCTGGCCGCGCCCCCTCAATGTCGTCCGCCATCGTCCCGCCGTTCATGGCACGCCCCGACCTGGCCGCAAGGGATGGGTTTGCAGACACACCGATGGGCGCCTGAGGGGAGCCGTGACAACGCACGCAAGATGATGATCGCTGCTGAAATGAAGAGCCACGTTCCGCCCTTCAACGGAAGCGCGGCGATGCCCCAGAAGCGCCTGGTGCTCAAGCCCCATCCCCGCCGCGACGCTCGGTTCTCGGTCCGGTCGGCTCGCAACCGCGATGGGATGCGGCACGCGCGAAATGACGGGAAGCTTTTGATTGACTAACATGCGTGTAATGTCTGGTAGCAATCAATCTGTATACCAACTAAAGTTAGCAATGCGGCTCATGCTGGTCAACACCTTTGTCATGCAACGACAGACAGCGAATCTCGCTTCACGCACCTTCTTACACGTGTTTCGAGCGCGCTTGGGTTTAATGTGATGTTGAACTATTAAGAGCACCTCCGCTGAATTTGTAGGATTGCGCAAAAAAGCCTATGGCTTCGATGTCGGCGACATTTTTGGCATCCAAAATGACGGCCTGGCCAATGCGCTCCGTGCTGGCCCCAGCTTGTTTGGCCACATACGCTCCCGCCGCCACCGCGGCGATGTCGATCAGCCAGCGCATTGGGGGCCCGCCGGCGCGGTGCGGCGCGCTGATCGACCGACGACATCGCTCCATATGCCGCACGAATAACAATCCAAAATGAATTAATATAATATCTGTCAAGATAGTATACTCATCGACCGGGCTCGCGGCTCACCACTGCGGTCTGGGCAAAGCACTTGTTCTAAATGACGCGCCGCCGACGCCCGCCGTCGACCCCCTTGATGCCGCTCAAATCGGAAATCTGCTGTACGCATTTGTTCGACCGGTATTTCAACTCACCGAAGTTCACGCAGTGCGCGCAAAACCCGAAGCGATGACCGTTCCAAGGCCAAAGCGTTCTTGGCCGTGTTCGGCGACAAAATCTCGATCGACACCAAGGTCACACGGTTGGAAGGACCCGCAGCTAAAGGCGCACGCTTGGCAGGCGCGGTGCCGCATGGTCATAAGAACAGCCAGACGTGTGTTGCCGGGTTGCGGTGCTCACGACCAACGGCACCATGGGTCGTTCCTGGCGGTATCGACCGGGTTGCCTTCGGCATCTCCATCGAAACGCAGCTTGCAGCGACGTTGCCACACGGCGATGTCGTCATTGCTGACAATCTTAAGGTGCACGATTCGGCCAAGGCCAAAGCAGTGCTTGCCGCGAATGGCGCGTGGTTCCTGTTTGTGCCGCCTTACGCGCCTGATCTCAATCCGGTCGAATGGGCCTTATCGAACGATATGATTTCCTAGAAAATCGCGATTATTGACTTTTCTTTGCCTTCGGGAAAAAAGTCCTCGCGGGGTCGTCTGTTCAAGGGATACCATTTCGCGCTCGTTAAGACCAAGCCGCTGGGCAAGGTCGAGCGCAACGACCGGGGTCGCCCACCGCGCGTCGTGGCCGCAGCGCTCTGGGTAGCAAGCCCGCACACGGTATGTCGCAGAGTATGTTGCAGATTTTTGCGCACTGCGTCGCAGGTTTTTCCCGATCTTTGCCGCAAGTTTCCGGATTTGCACAGGTTTTGCTTCCCGCCAATCGACACGCAAAAGATCGGCTTGGCATCAATGGATTACGGGTGATCGCGAAATTCGCTTGGGTTTTGCTTGGTGCGGCAGTTTCCGCAAAGCGGGGTATAAGGCGTGTTTTGCCTCGCCGAACTCTCGATCATCGCGCCTTAAATCGGAACCGGCGCAATTGGAACCGGCGTTGCGGTTCCGATTTAAGGCGCGATGATCGAGATCCCATGCACGCTAAGCTGGCCATGGCTGTCACGGGCCGGGACCAGCACCAACAGCGCGTTAGGGGCTGGAAGACAACTGAAGCAGCCACTGAATCAATGGCAACCGATAAAAACCGCGCGCAAAGCGGACTGACAAATGACTGAGACGCTCACGCCGCTACGAAACCGCTGCAGGTGCGCCGGCACTCGCCGAGGCGATGCGGCTCACGCAAATCCCGCGCTCGACGATCTACCAGATGATTGCCCAGGGGAAGCTCCGAACCGTCTAGATTGGCGGCCGCCATGACACGCCGATGACGGAAGTGGAGCGCCTGTGGGCCGGGGGCGTGTGTACGCGGGAGGCCGGGAGTTAGCCAGGCATTGCAAGGCTCGTTGTGGGAACAAAATCTGATCCCAGAATAATTGTCAGTTTTTCAATGATTTATGTAGTGGTCATGGCGGAGACGAGAGGATTCGAACCTCCGGTACCCATTGCTGAGTACAACGGTTTAGCAAACCGCCGCCTTAAGCCACTCGGCCACGTCTCCACACCCTTAATCTAGCACAGGCCACGGCAAATTGCGAGGCGCCGAAAACGCCGTGTTTACAGGCGTTTGCGCAGATGACACCGGCGCTGCTGCGGCCGATTTCACGCGTCAGAAGAGCTATCATGTTGTGTTGATCCGATCTTAGTGGGGGGAGTCAGTGGGGGGAGAACGTGCATCACGCCAGGCACTTTGACCGGCAACGGGTCAAGCCCCTGACTCCGCTGCGATGACAACAACGTTGTCGACTTCCGGCCGCCGCAGCGATGGGAACGACTTGAGCGCCTCGCGCACCTCATCGTGCACCACGTGGCGGTACTTCATCGTCACCGCGATCGACGAATGACCCAGCGCACGCGAGATCACCTCGATCGGCGCGCCGGCCATCGCCATCCAACATGCAAACGTGTGGCGCAGATCGTGCCAGGTGAAATTGGTGATGCCCGCTTCGGCCAGCGCGCGGTCGTAATGCTTGCGCGCGTTGGTCGTGTCGAAGATGTAGGCGCCGTCCTGCGGCAGAGTCCGCAACAGCAGGCAGGCTTCCTCCGACAGCGGGACCTCGCGATAGTGACCACCTTTAACCTGGGCGTGCAGGATGCGATGCTCAAGATCGAGCTTGTCCCAGGTCGCCTGAAACGCCTCGCGCTTGCGCAATCCGCTCAGCACCATGAAACGCACCAGGCTGGCAATGTGCGGGGCGAAGCCGTCCAACAGCTCCAGCAATCGTGTGGCCTGCTCGTGCCGTAGCCAGCGAATCCGCTCCTTGGGCTCCTTCTGGCGGTGCGTGGACCACGCGATCACCCGCACCGGCTCCTCCCATAGCTTGCCGGCGCGGTTGTGCAGCCGCTTTAAGCATTCCACGGTGCGGTTGATGGTGGCGGGTGCGACGCCCTCTGCTCGGCGGTTGGCGACGAGTTCATTGATGTGCCGATTGGATAATTCCGACAACAGCATGGTCTCGTCGATATGCTTGACGATCAGCTGAAGGTGGCGCTGCTCGTCTCGCGCCGCCCTCAATTCTCGCCCGTGTTCGATCCAGTAGCGCCCACAAGCCTGAGAGACGGTGAGGCTGGCGGGTTTGCTGGGCGCTGGCCGGGCCGCTTCGGCACGAGCTTCGTCTCGCAGACGCCGCGCAATGTTCTCGGCGTCTCGGCGGGATGCAGTGCCAGTGCTTCGCCTAACTCGACGGCCGCTGATGACGAATTCCGTGTACCAGTGCGGCGACCTCGGTTTTTTGAACAGATAGATGCCGTCGCGCATTGCTTTGACTCCTCGATGAATCTGTCAACGTCGCGGAGATCATAGCGGCGATGCCTGCCGACGCGCACAATCGGAATCGGCAGGCCCTCGACTTTGCGGATCGAGCAGCCGAGCAGTTCGGCAACCTCGGACTTATTGAGCAGACGCCCCCCGTTGCGCATCGCTATGTCCGGTCCATCGGCGGGTTGGTGTTGATGGAGCCGCCGATCAGGGCCGCGGCGTCCTTATCCTTGAAGTCCCACTCTTCCATAATTTTCATGAAGAGTGCGAGGTGCCCTTTGCCCATTTCAGTCCTCTTTGTGCACGGCTTCAGTCGGACAGCGTCAAGCGCTCCTTGATTAAGAGCGCCCAAAAGAGGCTATCGATCGCCATGTCGATGCCACGGCGCTTGCTGCACTCCTCCAGCGCCTTGATAAGCTCGTCAAGGATGCCCATGGTCTTCTCGACCAGAGCCTTGTCGTTGGCCTGCTCCAGGTCATTCATCACTTCTTTCAGCCCTTTCGCGATTTTATCGAATGCCGTCTTGCCCATTACCCGCTCTCCGTCACAACCAAGGGCGCCCCGTCGTCGAGAACCCGTGGCTGTGATGGTGCCTGCATGGCCGGATCGCGGCCGATCAGCGGCTCCAGGTCCACCAAATCGATGAACTGATCGGCCTGGCGGCGCAGTCCATCGGCGACCATCGGCGCCTGCGATTGCAAGGTCGAAACGACGCTGACCCGTTTGCCCTTCTGCTGCAGGGCGGCGACCAGGCATCGGAAGGTACCGGCGCCGGCCGGCGGCGTCGGTGACCACCTTGGTCCGCCGGGTGACCGTGGTGTAGCCGTTATAATCCAACCAATCGATCAGCGGGCGAAGCGATGAGTACTCCTGGTCTTCGGCCAGCGTGGTATAATAAGATACCCGGATGAGCCGCGCTTTTTGCCGAAATAAACCCAATAGCCGCCGGTAATCGACATCGACCTCCGACGCCCTTTTGACGGCATGCAAATGGGCGCCATCGATAAAAACGGCGACCCGTTCGCCAGCGTAAAAATGCATGGTGTTCCCCTGTTTCAACGTGCGCTTATTTTATTTCGGCCCCGCCGGCAGCGGCATCCAGTGGGTCGGCGCCTCGTTGCCTTCGTGCAACCCCCAGCATGATAGCCAGGCTTGGTGGTCCGGGTCGCTGGCGTGCTCGTTGAGCCAATCGGCATAGGCCCGCATGGCCCGCCGGGAAGTCTGGGCAAACACGTCGCTGCCCCTTGGCCTCAAGACCAAGTATTTCGCAAAGAGACCCATCGGCTCGCTCATGCTTCCGCCCCATTCTCTGCGCGCCCGCCTCCAGCGCCATCGGCACCGCATGACAGTGCACGTGATCGACCGGCTCGAACCCCACCGCGCCGGTCATCAACACCAAAAAACAACAGCCACGATTTCATGACTCGCCCTCTCGATTGAAACCTGCGGGCGCGGTTTAGATGTCACGCCCGCAGGCGGTGCGACAGCCGGAGAAAGATCGGGAGGCTAAAACCCCGCTGCCGCACGCGTGCCCCTATCTGATCGTTCCGGCCTGCCTCAGCGAAGCCTGCTCGGATCGCCACATCTCGATCTTGGCGGCCGCGCCTTCACGCAGCGCCTGCATCTTTTGGAATTCACCGACCGCCTCGGCGTGCGCCACGTTGGCCTCCATCCATTTGGGATCGGCGCGCGCCACCGCTTGCCGCAGCTGCATCGCCCCGTCGGATTGCCCGGTTATGAGTAGCGCCTCAGTGGATTTGACCAGCGCCTCCGTCTCCACCATGCGCTGTCGCGCGTGGCCGATGGCGGCGGCATTCTCTGCCAAGAACCGCACGGCATTGCCGACCTCGTCGTCGGACACGAGCCGATCCAACGGCTGATGGCGATGCTGTTCGCGCTGAGGCATATCGCGCACGCCAGCACGCGCGCGTTCAGACACCGATGACATCTTGCACCCTTTTGGTCGCTGGAATGAGACTTTCCAACAGGACGAGGGCGCGTGTGCGATCCATGTCGGCCCGATCCAATTCGATCCAGGCCATTCGTCCCATCGATCCGTCGATAAATTGCACGATGACCCCGGATTTTCCGCGGAGCCACGGTTCCTCAAGCCACGCGCCGGGCTTGATGGCGACCCGCGCGCCAACCTTATGTCTCGCCTTCATATGACGTCCCCTGAGTGTTCCTCCACACCTTCTGGCCGTTGAACTTCCGCCAGCCCCGAAACCTACGGCCTTTGAGTTTCGCGAGCTTTTGGGGCGGCGGACGCCGAATCCCCGCCGGGTGGCACTTCGATCCTTCGGCGTCCGCCTGCGACGGCGCAAAGGGGAGATCGCGCCGGCGTTTCAATGTGTCGTAGCTTTTTGACAATCGCGCCTCCCGTCTGATGGCGGGCCGGTCGACTGTGTGGGTCTTGTTTCTGTGTTCGCCGATTAAGCGGGGAACGATATTGGAATGATGATCGCTGCCGCCGATGGCGATGGGAACGACGTGATCCACTTCGAACAAGCTCGCCACCTGCGCCGCGGTCATCCGCTTGGCGTCGTCGTGCGAGATCGCCTGCACCCAGTTGCCGTCGTCGTCCTTGACGCGCTGATTGCACAGGGCGGCGGCATAGTTGGAGAGCAGCGAAATATGGTATTGCTTTGTCATTTTCAAATTTTGCTTGACTGTGGTGCCAAAATTTTTTCCGCGCTGAGGTTGTCGCAAGCATCGACGCTACCCGATGTGACACCACTGCTTCAGTTGGTGGGCGATCCCACCGATCTTGTGTTCGTGGCTCGGCCCAAAATCACCTAACGTGGCGTGGAGGTAGCGGATGACTTTGGATTCAACGACGCCCTCCTTGACCGTGAATCCATGGTCCGCGAGCGTGCCGCCGCGGTAGAACAACGACGCCACGGCATCGCAAATTGGGCAGCGCATCGCCTTTTCATCGTCGGTCAGATCGTCCCATGTGGGCAGCAATTCACGATATCGCGTGGGAAATGCCATTTCGAGATCGGTGACCGCGGGCACGTCGGGAATTTGCTCGTCTAACATCTCGGTTCTCACACGCCGGCGCCGAGATAGCGCCGCCTCAAATCCGCGACGGTCAATGCAAGGCGAACTTCGATGGCCCAATCGATCGCCGCACTGAGGATTTCGCAACGCGCCGCTAACAGCAGGATTTCCGAAACGTCGGCGCCAGATGCTTTGAGCCGATCGATCTTGCACCGAATGCGGTCCCATTCGCGTTCCAGGCGGTCGATTTCCATCGTCGCCGCATCTTGCACGTTCATGCGTATTCCCCCGCAACGATGCCATCGATCGCCGCTTGATGATGCGTAGGCAGACGAGCGATCAAGGTCTGATAGCCGTCCACGAGATCCATGCGCTGAACTTCGGTGAGTGCGTCCCATTCCACCTTGAATCTTTCGACGAATGCCGCGCGCCAGAAATCGTAACCGTCCCACATGATGATCTCCCCGGCCGTGTTTGCCACGCACACTGATAATATGACATACAATTTAGATAGTCAAGAAATAATGAATAAAGTAATTATCACTTAATAAAATTTGCGCCGCAAGGGTTTGCGGCAACGGTTGTTGACAACAGGCTTGTCCCGGTTATGCAGAGCCAAGGGGCTCAGCGTTCAGGAAAAACTTGATTGAGCGCTTTAATTTGGGGGGGAGCCATGGCGCGGCATCGCATACCCGACACCGACGCATGGAAGGCGGTGACGCCTGCCAGCGTGGCAGCGCTCGACCAGCGGCTGTGGGTTCGCTGTGTGTGCGGCCACGCGGCGATCGTGAAGCCGATCGCGTTCGCTGATCAGCATGGGCTCGACCACGCGACGCCGCTGTTGCGAATTGGCCAAGCGCTCCGCTGCAGCCGGTGCGGTGAGCGCAAGGCGCACTGTTGGCCGAAGCCTTGCGGAAGCGGTGATCGTTAGGAAGATCGAAGCCTAAGGCCAGCAACGTCGACCGTTTCCATTGTGCAAAAGTTGATGAACTACCCCACCCAATCGATTGATTGGATGGGGTTTCAAGCGGCTTTCACCGCTTGGGCCGGTTCCCGACCCAAAACCTGTCGCGCGACGGTGAGCATGTGGAGCGCGGCGGCTTGATCGCGGGTCGCGACAAACCCACAACCGCAGCGATGCTCCCGGTGCTGCAAGGGTTTTTTCTCGACGCAACCGCAGCCAGGGCACGTCTGGGACGGCCGATGCGTGCGCGTGTCGATCATCACCAGCTCGCATCCAGCTTCCGCCGCTTTGTATGCGAGCATCGAAAGGAAACGCCCCGGCGTGGCATCCAGAATGGCGCGATTGAGGCCAGCCTTCTGTTTGACGCGCTTGCCAGGTTTGTCGATCGATCCCTTGGCGCTCGCCGCCATGGTCTTGCCCGCCTTGCGGTAGGCATCGATGCGTTCTTCCAGCGCGGCGTTGTAGAGCCGCCGCAGCATGTCGCAGTGATGCTCCAACGCCGCCGCCTGCTTGGCCGTCGGATACAGCTTATAGGTGAGGCGGCGGTTGACGGGAGTCATGGAGCCGATGTAATTGGTTCATATGACAATATCAAGCCTAAAATCGCTAAATCACTGCGTCTATGCACTTCATTATCATTTGGTTATGGCGACAAAGTGCCGCCGAAAGGTGCTGACAGCCGCCATGATAGATGCCTTTCGGCAGCAGGCTGCCGAACGCTGCGAAGCTTGGAGCGGAAGCCTAATCGAATGCAGCGGCGAAGCAGACCATGTGCATCTGTTGATCGAGTTGCCGCCAACCGTTGCCGTGGCGGACTTCGTGAATGCGCTCAAAACGGGGACATCACGGCGACTACGAAACGAGTTTGCCGATCGCGTCCGACAGTTCTATCGCAAGCCGGTGCTGTGGAGCCGATCGTACTGCGTACTTTCATGCGGCGCGGCCCCCCTATCGGTCCTCAAGCTGTATGTCGAGAAGCAAGCAAAGCCAGCATAGCTGGCTCGCCGCTATCGCCCACCAAGCTGCGCTTGGAAGGAGCATGCGCGGCGCAAAAGATGGTTATGACGCGGCCAGCCCCTGGAACTCAAAAGCAATTGCACTTTCAATTGATTAGGCCGTCACTCCCTGGCTCAAAAGCCCAACGGCCGGAAGCGGGTCACCTCGACAATCACCCCATGCAGTTCAAAATCCTCAACTGCCCGCGGCTCACCAATGTATGTCTCCGCTACCCATTCCGGATTGAGCGGCCGCAGTGTCACCACACGCTCGCCGTCCCGCACGCCGGGCTCGTAGCGCCTGATTTGCGGCTCACCTGTGGATGTCAAGGTCACCATCACCATGTCGCCCAGCCGTGGCACCGGGTTGGGATCGACGATCAGCCGCGATCCCTGCGCAATGGCTGGCGCATTGCTATCGTCCCACGCCGATACCCGCCAGGACCCAGGCCCGACCGCGCGACTGGCCGACTCGTAGCCATCTTCGTCGACCAGTGTGGCGCGGCCAGCGCTTTCCATCACCGCCTTGCGCCTGACCGCCAACGCGATGGGGGTGTCGCCGTCGACCAGATCGCGCACACCACGGCCATCCATCAGCCAATCAAGCGAAACGCCCAGGAGGCGGGCCAACTGGGCCAATTTGTCGGCATCCGGGCGCGTGTGAGCCCCCTCCCAGTTGCTGACCGATTGGATAGATATGCCGAACGGCTGGGCAACATCCTTGAGGAGTTTGTTGCGTGCCAGCCGCGCTTCGCGAATGCGCGCTCCTAGCGCTGATCGATCGTCGTCTGTCGTGCTCATTGTGCCGCCCGTTTACGCTTGTTCATCGATACTTGATCCGGATTCCACCCACAAGGCAAGGGATAAACTATATATTCTATTGAATGAATGATGTGGCAATAATTGATTCAATCTATATTTTGATTTACAAGCGTGCCGCAAGTGATTCATGGGAGCCGGTCGCGTCGACGGCGAACAACAGCGGGGGCTCGGGAGCGATCCCGATGGCGACGACGATGGATGCCAGCGCGGATCTGTTTCCGATCGGGCCTGAAGACCTCATCGCGTGGGCGAGGTGGTGGCAGGCCTACGGTCAGCCAGACGACGTCCTGACGAAGTCGGGAATCTGGGGCCTGTGGCAGGAATGGGCGTGCGAGGAGCGCGGTTGTGGTGAAGCGCTGATGGCGATGACCCCGCCCGAGTTGGACGCGCTGCACAAGGATCTTTGTCACACCTTGAGGCGCATGGGCTGCCGCACAAAACGACCAGGCTATGGACTGACAACCGGCATCAGCGCGAAGGAGCGTCGGATCTCCGGGATGCGGCCAGCCATCCGTTACGACATCGTCAGCCTCCTATGGCGTCGGCCGGCAAACACCATCAAAGCAAAGGCCGTGCGTGCGACCACGACGGCTTTGGACCTGGCGGCCTAAAAAAGTGAGGCCCGGCGGCGCACACCGCTCGAGCCTCGATCAACCCCAAGCTCACAGATCACCGGGGTCTAGGACGTGCCGATATCACCGATCACGCCGAGCGTCAACGCTCTGACTGCAGACGAAATCGCGCGCTGGCAGTGGCAGCTTTTGATCGACACGATTTTGCTGAGCCCCACCGTGTCGCCCACCGACGCGAGCGAGCAACTCGCCGAAATGGTGGCTTACATGGCCGTGCGCTCAGATCACGTTGCGTTTCGTGCCGCGCACAGCGAACGCATGCTCCGTATGCTGTCCGACGCGATCGAAAACCCCAGTATTTCGCGCGCGCAATTGGTCGCGTTCGCGCGTGAGGCCGCGCATGTGGCGCGCTGAAATTCGTAAGCGTTGAACGCCAACGCCCGGGCTGGTCGGAGCCCGGGCGCGATAGCAACCGAAGACATGGAGATCAGCCATGCCGACACAAGATGTAGGTGATTCGGTTAGGGTGAGCAACAAGATCGTGGAGGTGCTGTGATGGAGATCTTGCCAATTCACATTGAGCGCTTCCTCGATAACGCCCGCGACTTCGAGGGCGAAAGTCTCGGCTTCCTCATGAAGATGATCATGGCAGGGGCGCTGCACGACACCTGGTCAGCGCATGACGACATTGCATTTTTGGGTGACATGCCAGACTTCGGCGTCACGGACTATGAGCGGGTTAAAGCTGAACTTATCGAAGGTGGTGCGATCGTCAAGCGTGGCGAGCGCTTGTATCTGACGCTTTGGGTCTTGGATAAGCTCGGCGTTGCCGCCGATCCCTGCGAGGCTGAGGGGAGGGCGCAATGAGTGATGAAGAACGCAAGGCCGCCCTCATTGCGGACCTCTATGGGATCGAGTTTGACGTCAACTTGTTCGTGCGCGCGGCGCTCAAGTTGACGCTTGAGGAAACCGGCGAACTCGTTCGAGCACTGAAGCGTGCCGATAAGGCGTCTAAGCCCAATCGCGAGCAGCGCATTTTGCATGCCGTGATGACACGCCCTCCAGTCGAGGAGGATGCAAGATGATCCCGCTCACGTTCATGAAGTTCTATCCGAGCGATTGGCGCTCGGGATGCGCCAATCTGACCGTCACTGAGGAAGGGCTCTACATCAGGTGCTGCGCGTATATGGCCGAGGTGGGGTTGCCGATCCCCAGCGACGATCACGAGGCCGCCAGGAAGCTGCGCGTGAACCTCCTGCAGTACAGGAAGGTGATGGAGGCCTTGATCGGAAAAGGCAAGCTCATCCGCGCACAGGGCGTCATCATCAACGAGCGCGTGCTGGAAGAAATGGACAAAGCGCGGCTGCGCAGCGATGCGGCTCGCAAGCGCGAAGCCAACAAAAAAGCGCGTCTCGAACGCATGATCACGGAGGCAATTGAAAAGGACCGCAAGGCGCGCCTGGAAGACCATCTGGCGCAGCATACCCCCCAGTATACCCCAGGGTATACCCCGGGGTTAACCCCCCAGTGTACCCCAGGGTGTACCCCAGGGTTAACCCCCCAGTATACCCCGGGGTATACCCTGGGGTTGGGTGAAGAAAACCTCAATGAAATCAGCGGGCCTCCGATCAGAGAGCCGCGCAAACAACGAGAAAAAACGCCAAAAAATGGGGTGCAGAGCTTAGAGCTTAGAGTCCAGAGCTTAGATTCTGGTAATATCTCTGTTGAGAGTCAGAGTTCCATAGAGACTCAGAATCCAGAACTACCAATGTCCGAAACCGGCGTTTCGGACGTGTGTTCGGATGACATGTCGCAGGGGGGCGAAAAACCCAAATCACCATCGCCGAAGCGCAAGGTCTATCCTCAATCATTCGAAGCGTTTTGGGCGGCCTGGATCAAGGCGCGTGGCGGCATCCGCGATCATTCCGACAAGGCGCCAGCCGCCAAGGCCTGGGCGGACTTGGGCGCCGATGACCGCGCCCGGGCAGTTGAGGCGGTGCAGCTGTTTTGGGACGACCACCGTCGGCAGATCAAGAACGGTGCCACGCATTCGCCGCTGCACGCGGAGCGCTACCTGAAGCGCGCCCGCTACAACACGCTTCTCGAAAACCAGGGCGAACAGCGTGCCAACCAGCCACGATGGCAGGATCAGGACAAAGTCGCCGTGCGCCCGGTCGAAACAACCGGCGAGGCTGTGGGGGACGGTGTCTATTTGGATGACGAAGCCAAGATCATCCGCCACCGCGAATTCGCCATCAGTATGGCCGCGGTCGAATATCACCTGGCGACCGCCAACATCGATCTGACACCGGATCAGCAGCGAAAGCGAGCGCGCGAGGCGTCGATCGCGCATGCCTTGCAGTGGGCGGCGTCCATCGCGGCTGGCAAGCGTGCATTCGATGTGCTCCCGCGCGATCCCGCGTTGCTCATTCGTAGCGCGATTGTCAACCAACACAATCGCGATCTCACGGCCAAGGCCGCGCGGAGTAAAAGCAAGGCTTCAATCTTGAAGCGTGGCCACTTCGCTTAACGTCTTCCCCGCCCTCAAGGACGAGGTTTCCAGCGCGGAAAACAACGATGAATAGCAAGGACGCGAAGTTTCTCAATGATGCAATTACCGCTTTGGGTGATTGGGACAGCGACCCGATACGGGATGCTGCCGTTGACGGACAGGATTGGTGCACGGCGGCGCTCTGCATCCTGTCCGATAGCAAGACGGCCGATCTACCGTGGTGCCTCGTGACCGATTTGTGGAACATCGGCATCAGCAGTGACCGTGAACTAACTGCCATCGAGGTGACAAAAATTCAAACCGCATTGGCGTGGTACGAGCGGGAGGTGCGCCATGGGTAACCTGAAATTGCTGCTGTGTGCCAACGAAGAAGATCGGGACGCATTGCGCTGGGCCGGCTATCGCTCGGTCCACATCGCGCCGACGGTAGAGAGCCTATTTGTGCCGACCTGTGACGGCTACCAGATCGATCCGCGGTTGGTGATCATAGACCGTTTCGTGCTGGCCTATCCCCTCGGGTGGGAGGAGGTGCGCGACGCCGTGGCCATGCGGTTGGGCGACCTCAAGTGCCGTTGGGTCGACTGGGGTGCTGAAGTTAAGGGCCCAACGGAACTGACGCCGGAGGATGCTCGCAGTGCGGTCGAACATGCGCGCCCGATGTGGACGGACGAGATTTGCGTCCTGTCGGACGTGCCCGACATCGGGAAGGTCAAGACCTTTGCAACTGGCTTTGCCCGGTTGGACAAACACGGCACACGCCTGATACGGCCAGCCTTCATGACGGTGGTCGGGCCGTATTCATCGGGCAAGAGCGTGTTGATCCGACAGCTGTGCTGCAATTTGTGGCGACTACACGGCTGGCGCTCGCTCATCACGGCATTCGAGGAAAAGATCAAGCCGAAGTACCACCACGAATTGCGGCGCAATTTGATCGGCAAGAACGAGTACTCGAATGCGAATGGCGAAGAGTCGTGGCGGACAAAGCTGGCCAGCGCATGGGATGAAGCGGACATCATCGCTGCAGATGAACAGATCGAGCGAGGCTTTCGCTTTTTGCGTCGTAAGCGCAATACATTGCTGGATGGCGAGCGGTTGCTCGATCGCATTGAGTATGCGGTGCGGGTATACGGGCTGGAGGTTGTGGTTGTCGATCCCTGGAATGAGATTGATCACAGCATTCCGAGCGGCGAGTCTCGCACTGTGTACATGGGCAAGTTGATCATGCGGTTGAAACAGCTTTCGGATGATTACAATCTGCTGATGATCGTGTTGGTCCATCCACCGAAAGACAGTACCGCACATCGTTCATCAGAGTATCGGCTCATGACGCTCAACGACGCGGCGGATTCAGCGCATTTCGGCAACAAATCCGACATTGGATGGTGTATGTGGCGGCCGACCATGGCCGACGATTGTCCCAGTCGTCTGCACATCGACAAAGTCAAGGATCACGAACTGCTCGGAAAGCCGACACTCGCAGAGCTTCACCTCGACCAGGGGCTCGGGCGGTTCGCAGTCACGCGCATCGGCTTTGATATCCTCGCTGATGACGGTGACTAACCAGATTGTCCTGCGTGCCAACCAACCCAAGACGGGGAACCACCACGTGCACGCTGGACTCAACTATCGATTTAGTTTGAGTGGTGCCGTTGGCAACGCAAGATAGTCAATAAAAAAGGCCGTATGGCGTGATTTTCGGGCTTGTCGTGCGACCTGATTGTACATTAATAACTGAGTTTAACTATGAGATGCTTGAGTCTCGGATTGGAGCTGCAACGATGACATCGATCGAGGCACAAGGCGAGCTGATACCGATCGCGGAGCGGGACGGCATTCAGACTGTCAATGCGCGTGAGCTGCACGCGTTCTTGGGGGTCGGGAAAGATTTTTCGACCTGGATCAAAGGCCGGATCGAGCAGTACAACTTCTTGGAAAACCGGGATTTTATTTGCTCCCCCGTTTTGGGGAGTAAACACGGCGGGCATAATGCCATCGACTACCACCTGACCCTCGACATGGCCAAGGAGTTGGCCATGGTCGAGCGGACCGACAAAGGACGCCAGGCGCGCCAGTACTTCATCGAATGCGAGCGGCGGGCCAAGGCTGCGGCCGCCGAGCCGTCCGGGCTCATGCAGGCGCTGGACAATCCCGATGTGCTGCGCTCGACGCTGTTGATGTATACGGAACGCGTCATTGCCTTGGAGGAGACGGTCGAACAGCAACGGCCCAAGGTCGAGGCGCTCAAGCGCATCGCCGAGGCCGAGGGTTCGCTCAGCATCACGGAAACGGCCAAGGCGCTGCAAGTGCAGCCAAAGCAGCTGTTTGCCTATCTGAGCCAGCACGGCTGGATTTACCGGCGGCCCGGCGGCTCGATTTGGCTTGGCTATCAAGCGCGCGTCGCCTCGGGTGATTTGGAGCACAAGGTCACGACAATTTTGCGCGGCGACGGCACCGAAAAAGTTTGCGAGCAAGTGCGCGTGACCATCTTTTGCGCCGCGCATGCTCCTTCCAAGCGCAGCTTGGTCGGCGATAGCGGCGCGCCAGCTATGCTGGCTTTGCTTGCTTCTCGACGTACAGCTTGAGGACCGATAGGGGGGCCCCGCCGCATGCAAGCCCGAAGTACGATCGGCACCATGATTCCCGTCAACCGCCGCCTCACCTATAAGCTGTATCCGACGGCCAAGCAGGCGGCGGCGTTGGAGCATCACTGCGACATGCTGCGGCGGCTCTACAACGCCGCGCTGGAAGAACGCATCGATGCCTACCGCAAGGCGGGCAAGACCATCACCTTTGCCGACCAGTGCCGCTCGCTCACGCGCATCCGAGCGGACGATCCCGACTATGCCGCAATCCACACCCATGCCGGCCAGGTCGTGCTGAAGCGGCTGCAACGTGCATTCGAGAACTTTTGGCGGCGCTGTAAGGCCGGTCAGGACCCCGGCTTTCCGCGCTTCAAGAGCAAGGATCGGTTCAAGGGGTTCGGCTTCAAACAGCACGGCAACGGCTTCCGGTTCGATCCAAGCTTCGATGCCGATGGCAACTGGAAGCATGGCACGGTGCGGATTGCCGGCATCGGCACGATGCAAGCGCGTGGTGAAGCGCGCGCGTTTGGTCAGCGCATCCGCGATTGCTCGATCATGCGCAAGGCGGATGGCTGGTTCTTGTCGCTGGTTGTCGAATGCCATCCGCAGCGCATTTGCGGAACTGCCGAAGCCGGTCTCGACTGGGGCATCGAGACGTTTGCAACGCTGGCCTATGCGCCGGGTGAATACGACCGATTCGCCAACGATCGACCGCTGGCCGACGCGCAAGAGGCACTGAAGAACGAGCAACGCACGTTGTCCAAGGCGCTGCGTGGCAAGCGGTCGAAACGCGCGGCCAAGGCGCGCAAGGCGATGGCGCGGCGCTGGCGTAAGATCGCCAACAGACGCAAGGATCGCAACCATCAAATCAGCGCGGCGCTGGTTGCCACGCATGGCCTGATTGGCACCGAGGATTTGGCGATCAAGACCCTGTCGGCGAGCGCCAAGGGATCGATCGACAAACCTGGCAAGCGCGTCAAACAGAAGGCTGGCCTCAATCGCGCCATTCTGGATGCCACGCCGGGGCGTTTCCTTTCGATGCTCGCATACAAAGCGGCGGAAGCTGGATGCGAGCTGGTGATGATCGACACGCGCACGCATCGGCCGTCCCAGACGTGCCCTGGCTGCGGTTGCGTGGCGAAAAAGCCCTTGCAGCAACGGGAGCATCGCTGCGGCTGCGGGTTTGTCGCGACCCGCGATCAGGCCGCCGCGCTCCACATGCTCACTGTTGCGCGACAGGTTTTGGGTCGGGAATCGGCCCGAGCGGCGAAAGCCGCTTGAAACCCCATCCAATCGATCGATTGGGTGGGGTAGTTCATCGGCTTGCTCGAAGGCCTGGAGCGGCGCGGCATTATCCGCCGACTGCCCAGGCGGGCACGTGCAATCGAAGTTCTGCAACCCAGTGAGTGGCGTGAGATGTGGTTCGGTTTCAACACGAACAGCAAGCAGCTTGAGCCATGGTCGATCAAACAAAAAAAAACGGGCACGTCGAGTCGACCCTGACGCGCGGCGAGATCCTGGCCAATCTCCAGGTCGGCCAGCCACCCGCCGAGTCGTTGCCGGCATGCACGCGTTTGGCCATCGATTGGTACGGTGATGTTGCCGTCGAGTTTGATCCAATAACCTGGCACCGGCTTGGTGTGTGCGTCAAAACCGACGGAGGTGACGCACGTGTCCGACTGGACCCCTGAGCGCATCGACAAATTGAAAGAATTGGCAGCCGCAGGCCTATCGGCCAGTCAGATCGCCAAACGCCTGTGCGGGGTGACGCGCTCTGCCGTGTTGGGCAAACTCTACCGCATGGGCATCCCTTCGAACACGCGGCAAAATGGCGATCATGCACAGGGGAAAAAGCCCCGCCGCAACGCTGTAAGCAAGCGCAAAAGCGAAGGTGCGGCGCAGCGAATGGAGCCGGCCGTCGCGCAGGTCAACGACGATGATGGCCTGCCGATCGCCGCGTTCGACGACGATGCCCGGGCGGTCATGGCGCGCATGGAGGCGGAGGCGAGGGCACGACGTGCAGCTGGCGATGCCATTCATGTCTTCGACATCGCACACGATCAGTGTCGCTACGTTTTGGGCGAGCCCGAAGATTTGCTGATGTGCGGGCGTGCCGTGTGGCCTGGCACGACCATGTGCCCCGGCCACATGCGCCGGTGTTGCGGCGTCTTTCTTCGACGAAAACGACCGGTGCACGCCGCGCCCAACGTGACGCAAAGAAACCCGGTCTTGGCGAAGTGATGAGCGCAGCAAGGATTTATTTGGGGCGCGGGCCCAACGAGCCGCCCAGCAGCCGCGAGGAAGCGGAACTGCGGGTGTTACGCGCTCTGGCGACGGAGCGTCAACCCGATATTGTGCGCAGCGTCGCGCTGGGTGTCGCCCGCTCCTGGCCGATTTACACCCACGACGACGAGGAGATGCAGGCGATCATTGAGCGGCGTGAGCAGGAGGAGCGCGAGATGACACATCTCGACGTGTTCGAACCCGACCTGCGTGATCGGACCGATTGGGACACGGCGCTGATGTGGTTCGGCGCGATCAATCCACCGTCGCAGTGGCATAACGGCCGCGAGCTGTGGAGCTATAACCGCACCCAAAAAATCATCCGCCTTCGCAGTTTTGGCCTGCAACAATCGCGCCAGCCGTCCTGGGAATGGATCGCAGATGCCATGCGTCTGCGGTCTCGCTACATGGCAAAGCAGGAGTACGAGCACGGCATCGACGGCATTTGGCGCGCCGCGCGCGGGAAGGATTGGAACAGACCGCAGCGCGCATAGGGTGGCAGCCCATGTGCAGATCGATCATCGTTCGGGACATGGAAGGTGGGCCGGTCAAGACCGTCATTTCGCGCATCCGTGACGCGCGGCGGTTTTTTGGGCGCCGGCGCCTGGTCGTGCGGCCGGGATATCCGAGCGGGATCGAGAGCAGCCATTGCTGTCTATGCCCGCTCAATGTGCAGCTGACTGCTGAGGCCAGCGGATATGTGTACCGGCATGACGTCATGGACGACGAGATTTGGCCGGCGACGTCGGAGGCAAAATGACAACGAAAGCAGGGGCACCATGATCATCGGTCTCGTTGGCGCCAAGGGCGCAGGTAAAAGCACGGTCGCGCGATACCTGGTATACGCGCATGGCTTGGTGCCCCGTCCTTTACGGCGGGGAAGAGGTTAAATCAAAGACGAGACGATGTCCAAGCTCCCCCGCCATCGTATCAAGGATCGCGCCGAACGCATTTGCTCGATGTGGCTGTCAGGCGTGGACACCGAAACCATCGCGATCGAACTCGACACCGGGCGAGGGGCAATCACCCGAACGGCCCATCAATTGGGTTTGCCGCCGCGTCGCCCGGCCGGCAATACCGTAGTTTATATCAACTGGTGGCCAATAATTGTTCGTCTGATCCGCGCGGGCCGGACCCCGGATCAAATCGCCGACGCCATCGGGCTTGAACGGCGCGCCCGTCAGATCCTGCTCGGTCAGGTGGTAACCTATGGCTAACACGCACTTCGGCCGCGCTCTCGAAAAGCGCGTCGCGGAGAAGATGAGCTATTGCGCGGTGTGGGCCGTTGGTCCGACTGCGCCCATTTGGTATCATGGCGCCAACCGCGCTAAGCGGCCCGTCAAGTTCGGCACGTCGGCCGATCCACAAAAGATCGTTTGGAACGCGCGCCAATGGAATTGGGAGGACGTCGACTTGCGTGCCGTGGTCTGGTGCACCAACCGCGCTGACGCGATGACAATTGCGCAAATGCTGCAGGGCTCCGTCGATGACGCCGATCGGATGACGTCGGCTTGGTTCGATCTGGAGGATCGTCAGATTCACGCGTTGATCGTGAGCGCGGCCGCTGCAGCCGGCATCGAAATCCTCAACGAGGCCACCCGTGTCGCCCGTCTCGAGATCGAGATCGCCAAGGAGGTCAAGCGGCTAAAGAGTAGGTGATAAAAATCAATTAATAATTTACTATGTTTGGCGTTGTATGCCATAGTACCCGTCGCTATTGACGACGAGGGCGCGCGCATGGTGCACGTAGGAGAGCCGCTAAAAGCTATATTAAAGCAGTCATTGACTCAGGCGGAACTCAACGGTTCAATCTCTGCGGCTGTTGCCGCGGATCTGCGGGCCAAGCTCGAGACCGTTGTATTGTTTCACGTGAAACATACACCATTACCATAAAATGATATGCCATTGATGATATGGCCATGAGAGAAAACCCCATCGGGGCGGACGAGACTACGTGGCCATCGCTGCATGAGGCACGCCTGGTCGGCGAGGCGATCGGCAGGCTGACCAACACGGTGTACGACCGTGAGGGCCGCGTTGTCACGTTCTTCGGACGCGCCTCGGACACCCGGGTCGCGCATGTCCTATTGGACCGAACACGGACCACCATGGACACCGAATGCGACCGTTGGCGGCGGACATCTGGATACGGAACGTTGTCGCGCGCCGAGGCGCCGCGGTCGCTCCGGTCCTCCTTCATGAAGGCGTTGGCCAGCTGTCTGAGACAGCGCCTGGACACTTTGGCGGACCGGCATGTCCGGCATGTCCGAGCTGTCCGAGCTGTCCGAGATGTTCGAGATGTCCAGGATGTCCGGCATGTCCAGGATGTCCGGCATGTCCAGCGGGTCTCGGATGCGGGGCCTGATAGGTTGCCCCCGGACACGTGGGACACGCGGGACACGTCGGTCCGAACCACCATGCAGCGCGCGGGTCTCGCCCTACGGCGACGTCCCAATGCGTGCGCGCGTAGTCGGGCTGCGTACGCCGCCGGCATTCGGGCCGGCCAACGGCAGAAGCCGGTACAGGAGGGAGCATCATGAAAAGCTGTGTTGATTCTTTTTCGATAGTCGAGACTGGCCGGCGTACACCTGCCGCGCTATCGTAACCGTCAGCACGACAAGCATTGTCGAGGCCGACCACTGGAGGCCGTCAAAAAAGCGTTTGCTGCCGGTGACTGGGAACAACACGACAGTCTGGACGATGGCGATGTGGATTCCGTCGACTGCGATTCGTCAACGGTGACATTGGAATGCCTCGAAGCCAAATCGGACAATTGACGTTGTTGTTAGAACGTCCCGACAAGGTGAGAGAGCGACCGTCGGTGGGCGCAAAAATCGAAATAATTTGCACCTGCACGCGATGAAAAAGAAAGACCGGTAGATGCGCTGGCCCGTCATTATCTATTACCACACCGATGCTGGGCTGATTGATATCGAATTTCAGATTGACGAACTGGATGCGCTGCAAGGGGTCATCGAGCGCGGCCCCTCTTGGTATGCGCTCGATCGGATCGAGATCCGACTGACAGATCCTACCTGCAAAACAATCGAAGCGTCGCTGGCAGAGTGACCGGCCAAGCGCGCTGTGCAATTCGACGATGCTCAATGCCTGCTACATCTGTAGGCTGATTGCAGGTCGTGTTGAGCCATGTAGGGGGCGTTTTCATGGCATAATGATGTCGTGCAAAGTAGTCTAAAAGTTGTGTAAGTTGTGTGGCTTTGGACAACTTAACGCACTGAGATAGCATTTTTTTCACGGCGAATCGTCTGCTTGAATCGTCTAAGTCGTGTAGCAGTCGTGTTCATCAAATCACCGATTGACCTTTCACCGATTTGTTGCCATGGACCGGTGCAAATCAGCACACACAGCATCATGGCCAAATCTACCCGACCCCGCTTGAACCGACATGTCCACCTCGTTTTGGACGATGATCTGATCGCGTACGTCGATCGCGCCGCCGCGGCTCAAAACATCAAGCGATCCGAGGTCATCCGACGGTGCATCGCGGCGGCCTGCGAACGCGAGACGAGGGGCGCTGCCACCGACCCCTACATCAGGTTGGAACAGTTCAAGCAGGACTTGCTCACGGAAAGGGTGGCGCGGTCGGCCACGGAAACGCGGTGCGAGGCGCTCAGTCGCCGTTTGATGTCGATCGCTCGCCGGCGCCGACCGATCGATGTCGAGGCCGTCGAAGAACGGCTCAAAGTCAGTTCCCAAGCCGCGTTTTCGCCCCAACAGGCCGCCGACATTCTCGGCACCAGCCGCTATGCGGTCCATGCCATGCTGCGCAACGGAAAGCTCAAATCAACGGGTGTACGCAAACAGCGGCGCGTGACCCGCGACCACATTCGCGCCTTTCTGCGCAACGAAATTGCGGACTGATTTGTGGATCACGATAATTTGAATTATTCAGTGTAAAAACTATTTGCATAATTCAAACATGTAGTGCATGATCGGGCTATCATAAGGTCACATTTGCCCCGCGCGCGAGTACAGCCGCGGGGTTTTTGCATTTCCAGCGGGGGGCCATGTCATTTGCGAGCGCAAGGCGCTATGTGCGATGCCGGCAAAAACTCTCTTTACTGATTGATCAATGGGCCGAGCCGATTGCCAGCCGGCTCGGGCTATGCGGCCATGGTCCTCGTCGCAATGCAAGTATTCTTTTGGCGGACATCGTGTTCGTGGATTGCCCCTGTTGCATGGCATGGCGCACGTTTCTGTTCGGAGTGGGCACGGCCCTTGTCCTGTCTTCGGTGTTGGGGCCCTGGAGCGCTGTGGCCGTATGCGCCGCGGTCGTCGTCGTGCGGATGGGTTGGGTGGCGTTTTATCGTTGGACCGAGGTGCATGTGTAAGGGCTTCGATGTCCCACCAAGTTCGGCCGTTGGGTGCCCCGTCCTTCAGGACGGGGGTGAAAACGGCCTTGTGTGGTAGCGCAACGCGCAAATAATACGAGCCATGATCATCAGACGCACACATAAATTCAAACTGTATCCGACCGAAACGGAAGCCGAGCGCTTTTCGGCCTTTGCCGGTAGTGCGCGTTTCGTCTACAATCTGGCCCTTGAACAGCGCCGGGATTGGTGGCGGCAGAAGAAAGTCGATCCCGCACACACGTCTCAGACGTGCGCAGACTGTGGCAGCGTTTCCACAGCAAATCGCGAGAGCCAAGCCCGCTTTGAATGCAAAGACTGCGGACATTCTGACAATGCGGACGTGAATGCGTCCCGTAACATACTCCGGTTGAGCCGATCGGAGCCTAATGCCCGTGGAGCCGAGCCGTTGGGCTTGGCCGTGAAGCGGGAAACTCCAAAAGCGGCGAGAGCCGCGCAGGAAATCCCCGTCCTTTAGGGTGGGGAAGAGGTTAACGCCTCTGCTCAAAGGGGATCACCCGATGACCGATGACGAAAAAATTGTCGCGCGGCTTCCAGCGGGTATCCCCGACCGCGACGTCCTTCACGTCGTGCCACAAAACGATCTGCGAACGCACGACTGCGCCGGCCACTGCTGGTGCGCACCACGAATCGCCGTCGATGCCGGCGGGTATATCGTGATTCACAATTCGCTTGATGGTCGCGAGGCCCATGAAAACCTCGCCGACATCGGGCCGACAGAATATCCGCACTAACCTGAATCGGGATCGCGCTGAGCCTTTTTATGCCGCCTCCACATAACAAGGCATCGCGGCGCTGGACAGCGCCCTTAGCTCGCCCCATTGGCTGATGGCCGCACCTGCCGCGCCTGTCCCTCGCTCCCCGCGGGGACGGGCGTGGTGTCCCTCCAGTGCCGTCGCGCGATCCCGTCTCCTTTAGCCCAGATCACAACACGTGATCTTTCGAGGACGCATCATGATTGTCCTGCCCGAGACGATGGCTCTCATCGTCAAGTGGTCCGCCGTGCTCACCGTCATGACGGTGATCGCGGTGGTGCTGGCGTCGGATCTCGACTGACGCAACTGACAACAGTTTTTGTCCACCTCCAGCCATCGGAGTCCTGCCATGCCCGACCCACTGCGCCCGCACGCCAATCCGCCGTACCGAGCTCCGGACTTGGTCCGCATTTTCGAGGAGGCAGCAGACGTACTGCGCGACTGGGACCGATCGGGCTTGGACGCCGGTGATGGCGCCGTTCGTTATCATTTGGACGTGGATGGCAACTTGGTGGTCGACATTCGTCCGCTCACGACAACGGAGTCGTGGTGAGCCCCATGGTTGACCAACTGACACCTGCGCATGTCCGGCGCCTATTGATGACGGCGGTGCACGAGGACTTCAATCGTTTTTACAACGGCATCGTGGTCGAGGAGGCCGACGACGGCGGGTTTTTAATCCGCTTCCACAGAGATCTGGCATTGATTGGCCTGCATGAGATCCTGGACACGCTCCACGCCGAGACCGACGACGATGAACGCATCAATCGGCCGTCCCCAACGAACGCTTCGATCATCCAACCGCCCATGATCTTCAATGCCAGTCCCTAACAACTCGCACGACCGCGACAAGACCCATGACCAAACTCACCAACAAACAAGAGGCCTTCGCCCAGCACTATGCCCTTCACGGCAATGCCTGTGAGGCCTACAGACAGGCCTACGATGCCAGCCGCATGAAGGCGACCTCCATCGAGTGCAATTCTTGCAAGCTCTTGAAGAGTGCTAAGGTGGCGCAAAGGGTGGCCGAATTGCAGGCCGTCAAGGCCAGGCGCATGGCAGAGCGCTTCGATATTACCGTCGACCGAATAGCCCAAGAGCTGGCCGCCATCGCATTCGCGGACCCGACCGATTATTTCACGTGGGGCGTTCGCACGGTCACCAAATACCGCGGTAAGAACCAAAGCTACGAGGTCGAGGAGCCCTATGTGGCATTAAAGCCGATGGAAGAGTTGAGCAAAGTCCAGCGCAAGGCCATCGTCGGCGCCGAGATGAGCTATTCCCAGTCGGGCCACGCCATCGCCCATATCAAGCTGGCCGACAAACGCGGTGCCCTCAACGATTTGGGCAAACACTTGGGTATGTTCAACGCGGACAAGTCACAGCGTCCGGAGGTCAATGTGACGGTGACGCACGATGCGGTCTTTGAGGAGCTTAGCCGCCAACTGGGCGGCGATACACGATCTGCCCTCACTCACTGATGCGGACTCGGTGGCCTCCTGGCTGAAGACCAAGGTCGACAAAGACACCCGCGATCGCTTCTTGCACACGATTCTGTCGAGCCCGCCCAACGGGCTGACTAAGGATCAATGGGCGGTCAAGTTCAGCCGGCTGTGGGATTTTTGGGCGCGGCCTGACCAGTGGCCGCCTGCTGGCAATTGGCGGACGTGGTTGATCTTGAGCGGTCGTGGCGCCGGCAAGACCAGATGCGGCGCCGAATGGGTCCATCAAATGGCGCTGGCCCACCCCGGGTGCCGCATTGCCTTGGTGGCGGAAACCGCCGCGGATGCCCGCGATGTGATGGTGCAAGGGACGTCTGGCCTCATGGCCTGTATGAAGTCCGAATGGCCCTGCGTCTACAACCCATCGCTGCGGCGCGTCGCTTGGAAAAACGGAACCATCGCGACCACCTATTCGGGCGACGAACCGGACCAACTGCGTGGTCCAAACTCGGCGTTTGCCTGGGTCGATGAGCTGGCCAAATTCCGCTACGCACAGGAGACGTGGGACACCCTGCAGATGGGCTTGCGCATCGGCGCGCTGCCGCAGGCGATGGTGACGACCACGCCGCGGCCTTTGCCCCTGCTCAAATCCATCATGGCGCGCGCCTCCACCCATGTGACTCGGGTGTCGACGTATGCCAACCGCGCCAATCTGCCGGACAGCTTTTTTCAGAGTCTGGAGGAGCAATACGCTGGCACCCGGATCGCGGCACAAGAGCTTTACGGCGAGATCGTCGAAGATGTGGTCGGCGCGCTGTGGACCTGGGAGACGATCCACACTCATCGTGTCGCCGACACGCCTGACTTGGAAAAAATCGCCGTCGGCGTCGACCCGCCCGGCTCGAAGGAAGGTGCCGAGGCTGGCATCGTCGTCGTTGGCGTAGCCGACCGTCACGCTTATGTGCTGGCCGATCGCTCGCTCAAAGCAACGCCGGCGCAATGGGCGCGCGCCGCCATCGAGGCCTACGATCAGTACGACGCCGACGTCATCGTCGTGGAGCGCAATTTCGGCGGCGACATGACCACCAACACGCTGTGCGCGGCGGCCCAGGACATGTGGCAACGCGGTGAGCGCGCGTCCGCCGACATTTATGTGCGTGATGTCACGGCGACCACCAACAAAGTCGCGCGCGCGTTGCCGCTCTCGTCCGTCTACGAGCAAGGCCGCTGCCATCATCTCGGTGAGTTTGCCCAGTTGGAAGAGGAAATGCGCAATTTCACGACGAGCTGGAACCGCGCCCGCGATCCCTCGCCCAACCGCCTCGACGCGCTGGTCTACGCGGCGCGGCACGTCTTGGATGCGACGCCGTCGTCGCGACCGATGGTATTCGGCACGGTCGGCGGCATATCGCTCAACTGATCGTTCCCGCAAAATTGAACAGTAGATTCAATAAAAACTAATCTAGTCAGTCAGATGGCGAGCCAGTAAGCCCGACCCTGACGACCACTGGAGGGTTGATTCATGCGACGCCATCTCAGTCTGCGTGTTGCCTGTATCATCGCCGCCAGCGTCGCGGCGGCGCCATCGGGTCATGCTCATCGCGCGCAACCAACGGCGGCCATGCCGCAAGGCTGGGAGTATCCGCACGACTGCTGCCACGATCAGGACTGCGCCCGTGTTCTTGAATTCAGCACCTCGCGCAGGGGCACCATGGTGGTCACGACCAAGCATGGGTCGGCCGAAGTGGAGCCTGACACCAGCTTCCGGCCATCCAAGGACGAGCATTTTCACGGCTGCATCGTGAAATACGGCTCGCCGCGGCTCAGATGCCTGTTCTCGCCGCCCGGGGGCTGAGCCCCGTTGCCAACACATGCGTTCGCGCGTCGTCTGCGTGCGCGCTGACCGAGCTGTCCCATGCCGTCCAGAACCGTCCACGTCAAAGCGCATTTGCGCAACGGCAAACGAGTGGCCGAACACACCCGCGTCATCGCCGGCGCCCAACACAAAAGCGCTGCGGGTAAAACCCGATCCGGCTCCGGCCCGGCGCAAGGAAAAACACATGTAAGGGACAAGCTTGCCGCCGCGTCGGGACAACACGAAGCCGTTGCGCGGTCCACGATCGAGGCGGCTCAGACCTTGGCGCGCGGCGGCAAATTAGGCGCCACTGAAAAAGGCTCCTCTGGCTCTACCCAGGCGCAGGGCAAAACACATGTAAGGAAAAAGACTGACGCGGCGCCGGGAAGAAAAAAACTGTCCGTCTCCACCCCGGCGTCTGGCACGGCAGGGGTGAGGGGCAAGACTGTAGCACTGCCGGGAAATCAAAAAGCGCAGCCGGGCAAGCAAAAAAGCTCCGGCACGCTGCAATCGGTGCGCCGCTACGCCAATGCCGTGGCAGGGGTCGCCGATTATTACACCGCCGGCATCGCCTCGACGGTGGCCGGCCTGCTGCCATGGAACAATCTCGCGGACACCAAGCGCGCGGCGCAGGCCGCCCAGCGCGATGCGGCCAGATTGTTCGGGCGCGATGTGTTGGCCACGGCCGAGGCGCCGATGCTGGGCGGCATCGTTGCCGTTGGCGCCAGCCAACGGTTGGCAAGTCGCGCGGTCCGACGCCCCGCCACCGGCAATGCCGCTCCCGGCCGTCCGGGCGGGCAGGCTGACCCGACCAAGCCTTCGCGCCGAGCGCGCCTCTATCAGACCGGGGAGTTAGTTCCCAGTGCTAAGTCCAAGCACTTGGAGGGCGTTCAGACACAAGGCTGGCGGGCCAAGACCAAGTTCACCGATGAGCGCGCCTTTTTTGGTCGCAGCGATCCGACGCTCGACGCGGCGCTGGGCGGCAAGACGAAAGCCACTGGCCGCTTGACTGGCGCCTATAAACCGCCCGACGGACCCCTGGAGGTCAACCCGCTGCGGCCCTATGCGCGCACCGTTCCGGTCAATAAGACCGGCGATTTGTCGAAGCGGTTGTCGCGGCGACTTGACGCCCAAGGCGCATTCAAGGCCGCCATGGACGTGCAAGACGCCGTGCCGTCGCACTACGTTGTGCCATCCACGACTGTCCGTGGCATGCCGGGCGTTGTGCTGACGGGGCGGATGGACCGCGCAAGGATCACTGCCATCGCCAAACAAGGTGTTCCAATCGCTCACACCAGCCCTCGTTCAGCGACACTGTTGTCGGATAAATCAGCCGAACAGGCGGCTTATATCGCCCAGTTTGGCGGACAGCCCGCCAGATGGAGCGGCCCAGACTTCATTAGCTTCAAGGACCAATGGGCCGCCCCGCCCGGCTCCGGCGCCGTGACCCGTAAGATGCTCGGGTATATCGACGCCGCGCCGGGCATGGCCAAGGCGCTCTCGAGCAAGCCGATCCGTCAGCATTATGCCAAACGTCCGGCATTGGATGCCGCGGCCGCCACCCAACGCGGCATCGGGCCAGCGCGTGAGGACATCGCCAACCTGCACCGAATATTCGGTAAGGGTGGCATTCGTGGCGTGAAAAAGGCGCTGAAACGCGGCGTGTCGTTGCCGGTGGCCGCAGGCGTTGTCATAGGTGCGACGCGCTACCGACCCAAGTCGAAAAGGGCAAAGCCGCTCGTCTACTGATTTCGGCTAATAGTCGTTGATCCACCACGCCGGACCATGGCTGCGCCTGAGGCAGCATTTGTCGACCAGCCCAGCCAGGGCGTCACGCATCTCTTGTTGGGACAAGTTGAGCTGACATGCGATCCGCCGTGAGGCAGCATAGCCGACCGGGCGTTGGCCGCTGGACTTCATCTCGAACAGGACCGCCCATTCATGGTCCGTGAGGAACGGCTGATAGGAGCGAGTCATCAGCTGGTCGAGCCGCCATTTGCCGCGCCAGATCTGCTTGATCAACCCTTTGTCGGCCAGCCGGCACCGGACGGCTTCAACCTCTCTCATCGTCATGTTCAGACGCTCTGAGATGGTGTTGCGGTTGGCGTAATCGAGGGCGTTCGCCGACATAGCCGCGAACACGGCCAGTTCGTCCGGCTCCAGTCGGTCCAGCATCTGTTGGCGGTATTGGCGCATATCGTCAGTTTACCCTAAATCCCGGTTGCGATCAACTGTAGCTGGCGCACCAACGCTCAAGTCCTACTGAACTAAGACCGGCATTCGATTTCACTATCGGGCATCCCACTAGATGTCCACACCAGTCGATTTGTAGGCGGATTAAAGTTTTGCCATAGTCGACGGAATCGGCAACGGTGGCTGGCGTTGGGTGACAACGATCAGGCCAGCGGTGTACGGACGATGACAGACAGCGCGAACGCCAAGGACACGCCATCGCTGGCCGAGCAGCTTGCCGAGGTGGTGATGGATACCATCGAGCAACAAAGGCGTATCAACAAGGCCGATCTGGTCGATGCGATCGCCAGAACGCTGGCATCGAGACCCGCGACACATCCCGCACTGACGGTCCAGGGACGTCGTGGATGCCTCATCGCTGCCGCGCGTCGCGACATTGACGATCAGATACGCAATATCAGGATCGATGTTGGACCGCTTCAGCAACGCAATATCACTGTGCCTGCAGATCATCACGGGCATGTGCTGAACGAGCTCGATTCACCGCTGGGTGGAAGCCGTAGGGTATGAGCGAGATCCCGAGCGAAAGCGACGCGATGAAGCCAGCCAGGGACCGGAGCGATAAGCCGGCGCCCCTTTGTTGGTGGAGCGACGTGAGTAGGCCAGATCCTGGGCGGTCAGGACGCCTGAGCCGGGGCAGGCCAAATCCCCGGCGCCAATCCCGCCAGCCCTGGACGCGGGGACTATTCGCGACCGGCAAAAATGTGTTTAGCTCTAGGAACGTGATGGGCTAGAGGGACTGTCGTGTTTGCGTGTTTCGATCGTGTGAAGCCACTGGTCGATGAGACGGTGCGCCGCTTGGCGGTGAAAGCGTTTCGCGACGATCCGATCGCCGGCAGCAAGTATGCCCGCGCGACGAGCATCGTGAGTTCGGCCTATAAGCGTCACGGCAAGATCCTTGAGTCGGCCATCTTCGAGCGGCTGCGCGACAACAATCGCCTGTCCGTCTGGACAGATCCCAAGTTTGCCGTCTCGGGGGCCGCCGACGCGCTGGTTCATAGTAGCAGCCGGATCGACTGCCTGAAGTCGCAGCTTCCCTACGGCGAGGCCACGCGGACGCTGCAGGTCGATATCGTCGTCTATGACAACACCAATCAGGCGTTGCGTACCTATGAAGTGAAGCGTGGCAATGGCGAGCACGATACTGGCAAAGTTCGGTCGATCGTGCGCGACCTGCTTTGCACCCACGTCTTGCTCAAAAGCTACGGCGAAGGTCGTGGCTACAACATTCACCACGCGGAAGCCAAGATCATTTATTATTACGGCGTCCGGTCGGTACCCGCCCCGTTGTCGCTTGTTCGCGAGGAGCTGGACGCGCACTTCGAGTATCCGGTGGTCGACGCCGTCGAACAGATCAACTGCTATTTCCGAGACCGTCTGCATGCATTGCTCGAAACCCAATAACCGGTTTGGCGTGATCTACGCCGACCCACCTTGGAAGTTCAGAAACTTCAGCGAGCGGGGCACGGGCCGCAACGCGGTTGCGCATTATTCGTGCATGGATTTCGCTCAACTTGCTGCGCTCAAACCGCAGCGCTGGGCGGCAAAAGATTGTGTGTTGTTTTTGTGGGCGACCGATCCGATGCTGCCCAAAGCCTTTGAGCTGATTGAGGCCTGGGGCTTCACGTTCAAGACCGTCGGGTTTTATTGGGCCAAGACCAACAAGAATGCGGATTTGGAGGCGCTGACGCCAGATGATTTCTTCACCGGGCTCGGCTACTGGTCGCGCGCCAACGTCGAGCAATGTCTGCTGGCGACCCGGGGCGCGCCGCCGCGTTTGGCCAAGGACGTGCGCCGCTTGGTGATCGCGCCGCGCCGGGAGCATAGTCGCAAACCCGATGAGGTTCGCGCCCGCATCGAGCGTCTTGCGTGCGGGCCTTACTTGGAACTTTTCGCGCGCGAATCCCATTCCGGTTGGACGTGCTGGGGCGACCAAATGGCGTTGTTCGATGATGGTGCCGTGAATACCCGCAATCGGCCTTCCAACATGAGCGACAACCGGCAATCTGAGATGCGCTTTAACGAGCGGATTTGACCATCTTTTGCGCCGCGCATGCTCCTTCCAAGCGCAGCTTGGTGGGCGATAGCGGCGCGCCAGCTATGCTGGCTTTGCTTGATTCTCGACGTAAAGCATGAGGACCGATAGGGGGACCCCGCCGCATGAAAGTACGCAGTACGATCGGCTCCACAGCACCGGCTTGCGATAGAACTGTCGGACGCGATCGGCAAACTCGTTTCGTAGTCGCCGTGATGTCCCCGTTTTGAGCGCATTCACGAAGTCCGCCACGGCAACGGTTGGCGGCAACTCGATCAACAGATGCACATGGTCTGCTTCGCCGCTGCATTCGATTAGGCTTCCGCTCCAAGCTTCGCAGCGTTCGGCAGCCTGCTGCCGAAAGGCATCTATCATGGCGGCTGTCAGCACCTTTCGGCGGCACTTTGTCGCCATAACCAAATGATAATGAAGTGCATAGACGCAGTGATTTAGCGATTTTAGGCTTGATATTGTCATATGAACCAATTACATCGGCTCCATGATTCCCGTCAACCGCCGCCTCACCTATAAGCTGTATCCGACGGCCAAGCAGGCGGCGGCGTTGGAGCATCACTGCGACATGCTGCGACGGCTCTACAACGCCGCGCTGGAAGAACGCATCGATGCCTACCGCAAGGCGGGCAAGACCATGGCGGCGAGCGCCAAGGGATCGATCGACAAACCTGGCAAGCGCGTCAAACAGAAGGCTGGCCTCAATCGCGCCATTCTGGATGCCACGCCGGGGCGTTTCCTTTCGATGCTCGCATACAAAGCGGCGGAAGCTGGATGCGAGCTGGTGATGATCGACACGCGCACGCATCGGCCGTCTCAGACGTGCCCTGGCTGCGGTTGCGTCGAGAAAAAGCCCTTGCGGCAACGGGAGCATCGCTGCGGTTGTGGGTTTGTCGCGACCCGCGATCAAGCCGCCGCGCTCCACATGCTCACTGTCGCGCGACAGGTTTTGGGTCGGGAACCGGCCCGAGCGGTGAAAGCCGCTCGAAACGCCATCCAATCAATCGATTGGGTGGGGTAGTTCATGATGGGCCCCATGAAGCAAGACACCCGCATCGAGGTGGACCACAAGGGGCGTAAGCGGACGTTGGTCAAGAGCAAATGTGCCAATTGTCAAGTCTGCTGGATTTTTCTCGACACAGGTAAGTGCATCTACGGTGGCCCGTACTCGGGATATGTTTATGACCACGATTGGGCGGACCACTTTCAAGAACCGGACCCGATTGGGTGTGTGAGCACTTCGCGCCCGAGCGACACTCGGTGTCTGTCACGCAACCTACGTTGAGTGCCATTTCACGGTGATTTTGTCACTCAACGAGCTTCCAGGCCAAGGCGCGCGGTGTCGCAAGAGTGAGCACGACGACAGATTGGTGGCGGCCTCTGCCCTCGTCGCTTGCGGCGAGATCCCGGTGTGTTCCGATGCGCCGGGCACGCCAACACGACCCACGGGTCACAGGCCAAGGCCGCGTCGCAAGAGAGCGTTTAATCGGGTCTGCCAGCCCTTGGGGACGGGTGATTTCAGCTTCGCCAACACATCATCGTCGATCTTGATCGAAACCTGCGTTTTGGTTGTGCCGGGTGGTCGTCCAGGCTTGCGGCGTGGGATGAATTTCGCGCCGGCGGGCGCCTCCCAGGTGTCGGGGTCGGCTGCGATGCCTCGTTGGATCGCGGCTTCTTCTTCAGGTGTGTTGTCGCGGATTTTCCGTTTGATCATCGCTCGCACGTACACACCTCAATCCGTGAGCGTCAAGCATAAAAAGAGATATTTTTATTGTGGGCCGGCGTCCGCAGGTGTCACCAGTGCGCCCAATTCGAATGACTCTAGATGAATGCGGTTGGGAGAGCTGCGGATGCGCGGTTCGTTGCCCCACTTTGTGGTCACTTGGCTGCTAGCCCGCTCAATGGGGATACGCGATGATCGATCAATTCGTCATCTTCACCGTCGGACTGGCTGTCGGACTGGCGGTTGGGTTAGGCCTTGCACGCCTGAAAGCGTATCTGGATCGGCGCGACGCAGAGGCGGACGCGCGCGCGCGCGAGCTCGAGGAGCAGGTGCTGTTTCTGGCACACGCCATATGGGCGCGTGACCACGCCGAGTCCGATAAACTGCCAAATACGTACACGGTACACTGAATGTCGCGACACCTGCGCGACAAGGGATCGCCTGATGGGTGTGCAGTGCGTCTCCACAATCCAAATCAAACAGGACGCATCTATGGCCCAGCAGCCGACCATCAAGCTCGCCAAGCCGGTTACACTGAAAGACCAAATGATCCCGGCCGGCACGGCGCTTAGTGATGTCTACCAGATCGCGTGCGACCTGATTGTCGCCAGCGCCTGGATCGATGGCGCGCGCATCAAGCTGACGCTGACCAACGAGCATGTCACCCAGTGACGCACATATCCCTCTGAAATGAGAGTCGTCCAATGCGTGAACTTGCCATCTTCGTGAGTGTCATCATCCTCGGCGGCATTCCTCTTGTCGACGTCTATGCGGGCCAACAGATCGCGGCCAACCCCAACGCGGTCGTTGGCGGCATCAAGGCTGACGGCATCAAGCCGGCCAAGCCCAAGGGCATACCGGTCGCCACCAAAACGCTTGTTTGTGATACCGAACAGCAGGTCCGCGCGGTGATCGAGGGTGTATGGATCGGCGCCACGCAGGCTGCCTTGATCGCGCGCGTCAACGCCGCGGACGGCACCATCGCTTGCGCCGTCCTCGAATGGGTCGGATTTCGCTTTCAGGCGACAGGCAAACCCATGTGGCAGGGCCTGCTCAAGATCACGGTCCACCGTGTCGTGATTTACGGTGTCAATACCACCTTCGCGCTGCGGCCGACCCTGAACCCGGAAGAGCAATACGCGGCCATCATGTTTGATTATGGCCAGACGGCTTAGGTGAAGTGGAGCCTGCAATGGCTTTAGGTGCTATTCTTAAAGTCGGCCTCAAGCTCGCGGCGAAGAGCGCGATGGCCGTCGCAAAAGCAAAAAAGCCCGGTCCTGCTACGTTTACACGGACCCGAGTCGATCCGCGCTCCGGAAAAACCATAACCGAGACGGTAACAAACACGCGCCGTGCTGTGGGTGGCGCCGCGCCCAGTGGCGGTAAGGCGGGCACGAAAACCGCTGCGAACGCGGTCACGAAAGAGTCTGCCAAACAAGCAACCAAGGCGAAGACATCCGCCAAAACATCTGCTGCGTCGACGAGCAAGGGCCGAGCCGCCAAGCCGGTGGTCAAATCCGTTGGCAAGACGAAATCTGTTTACGCAGGTCAGTCGAATGCTCCAGCCAAGACGCCGGCCAAAGCACGCGCAAAGACGCGAACCAAAGAGCCGCGAACGGAAGTTGTCAACGAGGTCTCGTCCAAACTCAAGGATGCGATGGGCGTGCAGGACAACGGAACCGCCATTACGGATGCCCTCCAGGCCCTGGCAAACACCAGGATGAGCAAGGCCGAAGCACACGCCGTTGCAGCAAAGCTTGGGTTGAACGTACCCAAGCATGCCAGCGGCGCCGAGGTTAGACGACACGTGTCGAGCGTGTTGCGGGATTTGGCGACGTTCAGGGCAAAGACCTTGGCCATGGCGGGCCGCTCGGCGGCATAGCCCAACACATGAACTACGGCGATTCTTTGCGCAGCATAGGTGGCGGTAGTTCATTGCAGCAGCTTGATGATCCGCTCCCGTGTGTATGCCGCGCGAGCACTCGGCATCGGCTTAACCGCTAGATGTTACCCTGATTTGATGATCCACATGCGCGGCAATTCGATCCGCAAGCTTGAGACCAAAGATTGCCGATTTCGCCATGCAAGTGGCATCGGCTCTGGCAATGTCCCCGTTCTCGCGCGCTTGATCCGCAGCGGTTTCGAGGCCGCGCTTTGCATTATCCGCCAACGCCTCAACGACATGCCGGGATTGGTTGGGTGTAAGACGCAAATGGATTTTCATAACGACACCTTTGGCAATCTGATAAAACGGAATGCCAGTGTCGTTTTGTAAGCGGCACAGGCACCCAGGGCTACAAAACACGCCAAAGGTCGTGCCTATGCACCTTTGGGCTTGCGCCTTGGACATGCGTGCATGGACCCTGGGCACAATGCCGATCCCTTGGTTCGGGGTTTTGTAGCCCCGCGCCACATTGAAACGTGAGCAGATGATCCGCCAAGTGATTATTGGTTCGCAGTCGCCAGCAAGCCAGGCTGTCGTTTCCGACATTGAACTTGTGGCAGAACTTGCTGTGCGCGCAACCGGCAGCATTGTGAATACCGCTGGCTGATCAACGGCGCTGGCCCGACTGCGCAGGCGAGGGATCGAGCACGCGGACTGTCCGCTCGGGAAAACGAGCGACCAGCTCCAACTCGCCGCCCAGCGCCGCCACGTATTTCTGCAGGGTCGACAACCGAATATCTCTTGCCTCGCCCTCGATTCGGGAGATCGTCTCTTGTCCCACGCCCATGCGGGCTGCCATCTTCTCTTGGGTGAGCGCAAACGCTTCCCGCAAGCTGCGCAGCTTCATCTCGTCCTCGATCAACTCGGCCGCGCGCTTTGCCACGGCTTCACGTTCCGCCGGCGAAAGCCGCGCTATCATCTTCTTTTTTGTCACCGTCATGTCTTGATCCTCCTGATCCTATCCCAGCGCCAACGAGTCCAGGTGCTGTTTGAAGCGCGCGTCGGCGGTGCGAATCAGCGCCTTGTAAAATCGCTTCTCGTTTGAGCCTCGCTTGTCACCGGCCACCAGCAAAATCGCCGTTCTGTTGGGGTCGAATGCAAATGCTACGCGCCAGACACCGTTGTTGGCATTTAACCGCAGCTCCTTCATGTTGGCGAAGTCGGAACCGTTCAGCGTGTCGCAGCGGGGCCGGCCAAGCTCGGGACCAAACTGCTCAAGCAATTGCACATGGGCCATCAACTCAATGCGCACGGCCGGCGCCATCTGGTCGACTTCTTGGGCAAACGCGTTGTGAAATTCGATGTCCCAAGCCATGTGCGTTATATGGCATATAAGTCATATATTGTCAAGATCATAATCCTGTATCAAGATGAAGGCGAGAGGTTTTTCTGGAAGTAAACCGCCCGCCATTCTTTGTGCAGCATAGGGGCGGTAGTTCATAGGCAGAAGCCATCATGGTTTGTTTTTCCAAGCCCCTTGTCTCGACCGTGACGATTACGGTGAAAAACGGTCTTATCTCGACCCGGATTACGACCGCTTAGCAGACGACCGAGCGCAGACCATCGCTGCGCGTCCGCAAAGGATGACTCATGGCGTGGTACGACCGAATTCTGGGGCGCCAAACCCAACCGGCGCCCGCGCCCGAGGTCAAGCACGCGCCGCCCTCGCGCGAAGCGCTCGAGCAGATCGCCATCCGGCTGAAGGACATCTCCACCACAGGCCCTATGACCGATAGTCAGCGCATCGATTTCATCGAAGGCCATCCGGTCGCCTACTGGTGTGTGCGCAAAATCGCCTCCGCCGTGTCGTCGGTGCGGTGGCGTGTCGTGGATGAGAAGGGCCAACTCATCCACGACGATCCCATCAGCCAGAGGCTGAACAATCCCAATCCGCGGCAATCGCGGTCGGACCTGTTTCAAGTCGTGGCATCCTCGCTCGCGACCACTGGTAACGCCTATCTCCTGCCGGTTAACTCTGAACGGGAGGAGGGTATGCCGGTGGGAATATACGCCCTGCGTCCCGATCGCATGGACATCAGGACCAAGGCGCGTGACACGACTCAGGTGGAATCCTACGCCTACAACACTGGCGGCGGTTCCAAAGTCTATGCGCCCGACGAGATTTGCCATGTTCGCCACACGTGGGTGGGCAAGGACGAAAAGGGCTATGCGCCAATCGACAGCGTTTGGGAATCGGCGAAAATCTATTCGGGTTTTGTCCGCTTGGCGCGGAAGGTGTTGGAGAACTCCGGCGGCATCCCTGGCGCGTTGGTGTTTTCCGGACAGACCGAGCTATCCGAGGAGCAGCGTACGAATCTGAGGGAGCATATCCAGAGCTTTCGCCTCGACGGCGAGAAATTCGGTGAGTTGTTGTTGCTCGACGCCTTCAGCGGCAGCGTCAACTTCATCCCGCTGGCCGGCGATCTCAACAAGCTGCAGCCGCGGGAAGGCAAGCTCGACGTCGCTCGCGAGGTGTGCCTGGCGTTCGGCGTGCCACCGCTGCTCTACACCTCCAGCTCCCTGGGACCAACCTATTCCAACTATCAAGAATCCAATCGTAGTTTTTGGGTCGACACGATCATCCCTGGCTACATCTCGAACATCGAATCGGCCCTGTCGCGATATTTCACCAACGCCACTGGAGCGATTGTCGAAGTGAAAGCCGATTTGAGCGCCGTGCCCGCCCTGTCCAAGGTCAATTCAGAGGCAGTGGCCAATCTGACGCGCCTAACAGGCATCCTCGAGGTCAACGAGCAGCGCGAGCAGCTGGGCTTTGGGCCGCATCCCATGGGCAATCGGATTGTCGTGAACCCGGCTGCCATCGCGCTCGATACCCAGCTCGCGGTCTCCGATGCGAATGCTGTCTTGTCGACGCCACCCGAGCTCCTGACCGCCATCCTCGAGGCCGATCCCGCCACGCGCGAGATAATTGGCAAAGCGCTCACACTGCTGAAAGACGGTGCATCCGAAGACAGCATCAAGGCGCAATTCGCTGATCTGGCGAGCAGCGCCAAGCCCATGAGAAACGGATCAACCAATGTCGCGCCAAGCTAAACAAGAACCGGCGTTGACCCGACTGCGCGCCGCGGCCGAGGCGTCGATCCGAACGGGGGCCTATGCAGCGCGTATGGCTGCCATCGGCCAACCGGATGGGGCCCCGCCCACCCATGCCGGCAAGCGGGTCGCCGGGCTTGCCGTCACGGCAGGCATCGCCAAGGAGCGATTTGATGCCGCGCAAGCGCGCAACAATCAAGCCAGCGCCGAGACGGGCGATCACACACCTGGTGCGCAGCGCACCACGTTCACACGGGCGGACGGCACACAAAGCGAGCCATTGACGCCCGACCAGATCGCCGCCGCCATGGCGCGACGCAAGGCCAATTAAGCCGATCCCGATCAATCGACACAGATGCGAACGGCCCGCCCGGCACGCCGGAGCGGCCGTTATGTTGTGAGGTCCATTCGTAATGTACATCCAAAAACTGACGCCATTTGCCAACGAGCCGTCGAAAGTTCGGGTCGAAACCCGCGGCTTTGGCGATGTGTGCGTGTTCGAAGGCTATCTGTCGCGCCCGGAAGTGGATGCCGAGAACGACCTCGTCCTGGCGGAGGCGTGGCACGGTGTCGATGCGAGCAAGACTTCCTTGCTGTGGCAGCACAAAATGGACGCGCCGATCGGAAAATGGACCGAGATCCAGACTCGCAGTGATGGCCTTTATGGCAAGGGCGAAATCAACATGGGTTTCGAGCTCGGTCGCCAGGCGGCCAGTCTCGTGCAGCACGATGCCTTGTCCGGATTGTCGGTCGGCTTCAAGTCGGACCGCTCCAGATGCGTCATCAAGGAAATGGATGTGCGCGGCAAGCGCCGCAAGGTGCGCGTCATCGGCAAGGCCGAGCTGTGGGAGTGCAGCCTGGTCAGCCGGCCATGTCTCGAAACTGCCCGCATCGCCAAGAGCGCTGAGCTTTACAACAAGCTCGCCGATGTCGGGCTATCGCAACATGAAATCGAGATGATCACCGCCCATCGCGAGAGCGACGAAGACAAATCACTGTCAGCCGACGTGACCCTGGCGGAGTTCCAGGAGCTGATCGCCAAGGCCGACAGCCTCCGAGATTTCGAGGCCGTGCTGCGGGATGCGCGCGACATGTCTCGAAAAGAGCGGGCCGCGTTCATCGCAGCGAACAAGGCCCTGTTAGACCGATTGTTCCTCACGCGGGATGCTGCGGACGATCGCGATGCCGACATCGCGCGGGATGCCGATGCGGACAAGGCGGCCAAAGAGGCTGCCAGGACGCCCGACGCCGCCGCCAAGGCAGCGGCTGAAGCCGAAGCCAAGGCGGATGAAGAGGTCCTCGCGGCGTTGAAGGCCGCGTTTGGAACCGCCGTCGCCGACATCAAGTCTTTATCCCACTAAGGAGTTACCCATCATGACGGATCTGACCGTCAAGGTCGAGGAGGCGATCAAAGCCCCTCTCGACGAGTTGAAGCACGTCATCAAGTCCAACACTGAGGAATTCAATCAGACCGCCGAGAGCCTGAAGACCAAGCTCGCCAATCTGGAAACCGAAACCAAGTCATATGGCACTGAATTCGGTGACACCAAGGCCAAGGTCAGCGAGATCTCCGCCGCGCTCGCCGATCTGACCGAGCAGAACCAAAAGGCCAACGCAGCGATCGACAGATTGACCGCCGAGATCAAGGCGCCAGGCGGCGACACGCGCGACGAGGATGCCGTCGTTAAGAGCCGGTTCGGCCGCGATGTGCGCGAATTGACACTCAAGCAACACACTGCCGAGTTCCTGCGTACCAAACATTTCGGCGAGGACGACGACGCCGACGAGTTCGACGCCACCAAGATTCCAGATGATGCGGTCGAGGCTTACCGGAAAGCGGTCAAGCTGTTCTGGAGCAAGGCCATGCGCACCCGTGCGGCCATACCGATGGTCGAACACAGCATGACCAACGACGAGCTGAAGGCGATCGAGCCGTTGCTCATGAAAAAGAGCATCTCCACCGTCTCGCACGGCTCGCGCTATTGGCTGACCAATGAAATGTATGGCGAGATCATCGCCTGCTACGACGAGGCGACCGATCTCAGCCGGCTGTTCAGCCAAGTCTCCATTTCGCGTGGCGCCATCGAGGTCATGAAGGACAACGACGTCGAAAAGCGCGCGTTGTTCAAATGCGAAATCGATTGTGAGCCAGGCAAGGCGGCGGATACGCCGAGGGGGCCGGGTACGGAAGTCATTCCCACCTTCGAGCTCTATGACCGGGAGTGCATCACGCACACCATGCTCGAGGATTCCGAGATCGATTTGGAATCCTGGCTAGTGCCACGGGTGGCCGAAGGCTTCAGCCGCGGGCGCAACGAAAAATTCATGTGGGGCAACGGCACTACCGAGCCGAAAGGGTTGTTACAACCCGGCAATCACATCGAAATGCCGTCGACCTCCATCGCGAATTCGCCGGCCGGCCAGTTCACCTGGCAACATCTGCGCATCATGCCATTTCAGTTGGCCAAAAAGTTTCAGGCGCAGGGCTCCTACATGTTCTCGCGGGATGCCCTGATGGCGCTGTTCACCATAGCCGACGGCGATGGTAAGCCGATGATCGATCAGTATCTGATGACCAGCAACGATGGCGTGATGAGGCTGTGGGGCTATCCCGTGACGCAGGTGGATCAGCTCCCGAATTATCTGAGTTCATCCGGTGTACCGGTGGTCGGCGCCAAGCCGATCGGCTTCGGCGCCTGGCACGCGGCCTATTTGGTGGTCAACCGCAAGGGCTTTTTCGTGGTCCGCGACCCCGCCTACAACCCGTGTGGTGTGACGTGGCACTTCGGCCAGCGCGTCGGTGGCGGCGTGTTGTGCGAGAACGCGTCCGTGTTCTTGCGCATCGTCTAATCCGAACCCCGATCCAATTAGGAGATTGAGATCATGTTTCCCGCCAATCCCGTCCGCGATCTATGGTTCGACGTCACGATCCCGGGCAACCATGGCTCACGCGACGGCAACCCTGTGTCGTTGGCGCCATTCGCAGGCCCCATCACCGTGTTGGTGACCGCCGGCAGCACGCTCAGCAAATCGGTAACCGTGACCTTTGAGGGCACGACCGAGGACCCATCCTCTCCGGGGAACCCGTTGGCGTCCGGCTGGGCGCCTATCAAAAAGGGTGGGTTTTGCGAGGAGGAGGAGGCGCTGTCGATTGCGATTGTGCACAACGTCGATCCGTTCAAAACCGAGCGCAAGCTGATCTGTCGCGAGCTCCTGCCGTGTCCGGTGCAGTTCGTGCGTGCCAAGCTGTCGTCCACCCACGAAGCGATCTCGGTGCACGTCATCGGCAAGGCGCGGAGGCTGGTCGAGGCCTAGTCGTGAGGACTTTTCAACCGATGTTGCAGCAAGCCCGGCCACTTGGTCGGGCTCCTTTCACCTATGGGGGACAACAATGGTGGTTCGCGTGAGGATTTTATCGCCGGATGCCTTTTCGGCCTCCGGCGTCGACAGCGGCCTGATTACCTATGAAGTCGGTGAGATTTACGACCTCCACTTTTACGACGCCCAAGCCTTCATCGATCGTGGATGGGCCGAAGAGGTCCAAGTGACCGAAACCTACGTCGTCGAGCCCGCCGCCAACCCCGTCGCCGCCGCCGACCATCGGCCGGCAGACGGTCTCGATGATGCCAACGTGCCGACAGCCCAGCCGGCGGCGGATGCCGTCCCGGCAGCGGACGTCGCAGCCGATCCTCCGGCAAACGCGCCGGCAAAAAAAGACAACGGCGCGCCGGCCAAAACCAGGAAAGTTCGCCAATTCACCGCCAACAAGGAGGATAGCACATGACCTATTTTTGCTACACAAAGGCAGCCAACACGGCGAAATCGGTCGCCGCTTTCGCGCTGACCCCGTACATCGTCCAGACCAAAGCCGCTTAACGCTGGTCGTTTGACTCTCAGCGGGGGATCACATGGACGAGCAACCTTTGATCGTCGCCTTCAATGGCGACGAGCTTCAAAGCATGCGCAGCCAGCTCGGGCGCATGCCCTATGACGATGTCGTCACTCTCATCCGGTTTTTGGACAAGCGTATCGCCGATACGGTCAAGGCGCGGCGCAACATGTCCCTGCCGACCGCCGAACCCGAAGCCAATTCGACGGCTGGCGAGGGAAACCAGGCCGCTTGATGGATCACAGCGTCCGCGAACGCGGCGCCTCGGTGCGCAACAACAGTCCGTAGCGCCTTCAATGGCGACGAGCTTCAAAGCATGCGCAGCCAGCTCGGGCGCATGCCCTATGACGATGTCGTCACTCTCATCCGGTTTTTGGACAAGCGTATCGCCGATACGGTCAAGGCGCGGCGCAACATGTCCCTGCCGACCGCCGAACCCGAAGCCAATTCGACGGCTGGCGAGGGAAACCAGGCCGCTTGATGGATCACAGCGTCCGCGAACGCGGCGCCTCGGTGCGCAACAACAGTCCGTACTCAGGTCAAGCGTTGCTCGCGTCGTGATGTCGGCTTGAGTTCTTTGGAGCAAGAGATGGACCTCGATTCCGAAGCGATCGAACGCGACACGTCGTCGACGCTGCGCCGGCAGATCCTGACCCAGCTGCGCGACCACGACCAGTCGATCGGTTCCTTGCATCGCGACATGGTCGAGATCCGCGCGACGATGAACCATATGACAACATCGATGGATGAGGTGGTCGATCAGATCAAGGGGCTGACCAAGATCGTCGCCCAACACGGTAAAACCACCATTGCCGAGATTGCCCAATGGCTGACGGTTGCGGTGCTGGCGTCCGCGCTGATCGCCGGCGTCGTGTCTGGCATCGTTTACGTCTCCAGTGGCGCCAACGATGTCCCTCTCGCCTTGCTGAAATACCGGTTGGACCAGCTCGAGCGCAATCAATCCTACACCCGCAGCTTTGCGGCCAACGCTCTGCGCGGTGCGATCGAGTAGGGCACCAACGGGGACGTGATCCATGCTCACACTCACGCGCGAGGATCTCGCGCGGTTCCTGCCGCGTGCCCAGCCGGCATGGCTGGACGCCCTGGCCCGATTGGCCCCGGATTTGACCGCCCACTACGGCTTCACGCGTCTCGACTGGGTGCATTTTGCCGGCCAGCTCGCGGCCGAGACCAATGGTTTATCGCTCGCGTTGATGACCGAGAACATGCGGTTCACCTCGGCACGCCGCATCAAGCAGGTCTATCGCTACCGTCTCAAGCTCGCATTGCGACACGATCCGGATTTGCACGCGAAACACCGAACCATCGATCGGCTCGCCCGGCATTTGGTCGGCAAGCCCGATGACTTGGCCGACATTGTCTATGCCGGTCCCACCGGCCGCGAAGGCACCCCGCCCTACCAAGGACACAAATATATTGGCCGCGGCCCATTCCAAATCACCCACTTGAACGGCTATGCCGCCGTCGCGACCGAACTCAGACGGCAACCGGGCGGACCTGTGGTCGATCTCGTGGCGCGGCCGGAGCGGTTGTGTGAGCCCGATCTGGGTGTGCGATCGGCGTTTGCCGATTGGGCCCATAAAGGCCTGTCGCGATGGGCGCAGGCCGACGACGGCGATGCTGTTTCTGCTGCACTCAACACCGGCTCGCCAAGCAAAATCTCGATCACCAACGGTCTCGATCGCCGGCGCCGATGGACCGCGCGCGCCAAGGCGATTTGGCCCAACGAGGTTTTTTCCGCAACACCCGGACTTCGGATTGGAGACCAGGGTGCCAACGTCGCGATGATTCAGCTTCAGCTGCGCGAGCGCGGGTACCAAGTCGGAAAAATCGACGGCCAATTCGGCACGCTCACCCGACGCGCGGTGGTGGCACTGCAGATCGAGCACGGTCTGCCGGCCAACGGCGTCGTCGACGATATGACACGCGAGGTCTTGATTGCCACGGGACCGGCCGACTTAGGCAAACGGGCGAAGGCGACATCGGTGCCGGGCTCCAAGCAGCAGCAAGCCGGCTCCGCCATTTCGAAAGTCGGCACCGCTGCCACCGCGGCAGGCGCCGCGGAGGCTGCTTCACAGACCGCCGGCTACTCGCTGTGGGGGACGTTCATGGACGGTCTCGGCAACATGAGCGAAGCGGTCGGTAAGGTGACGAGCGTTGGCCTGTCGCTACCCAAGCAGGTGGTGATCCTCGGTCTCGTGACGGTCATCGGCATCGCGCTCTGGCGGTACGGCGCACATATTTGGCAGGCTCGCCTGGACAAGCACCGGGCCGGTCTCGACATCTCGAGGTAACACATGCACAAGGCGCTTCTCGGCGTGCGCGATGCGGCCTATTCGGCCAAACGGCGCCTCGACGATATTCGCATCGACCCACCGTCGTGGTCGCTGACCCAGCTGTTTTTTCTGATCGCGGCGATTTTCGTTGGCGCGATGGTTTGGCGGTGGTGGATCAGCGCGGCCTGCAATGCCGGCTGGCGCGAGCGGATCGCCGCCTCATCGGCCGCGGTTCGCGCCGAGTTGGCGAAGGGCGCCAGAAAGGTCACAGATCTCGATGCGATCATCATCCGAACCCTGGGGGAGCAAGATGCCCAACTCAAAGTCGCCGTGGAGCAGTTGCGTGCGGCGAATGCTACGCACCCTGCTGCTGGTGACCGGTGCACTGTTGCTCGCAGCTGCCTTGGTGGGCTGCGTTAGCGACAACGTGGTAACGAAGGTCGCTACATTACCGCCGATCTCCAATGGCTTGATGCGCGCGTTGAAGGCGCCGCGCTGCGATCCCAGGATCGACGTCGAACACATTCCCGTCGCGCGATTGACCACATCCATCACGTGTTGGCAACGCGCCGAAACCGTCGCGAGGGCGCGTGCGCATGGGCTGCAAAAAGTGGTTCGCGCGCGTCAACGGGCGCTCGCCCGTGCCAGCGCGAAAGCGAGCCCGTAAAGGAGACCAACATGGCCTGTGGCACATGCGGCGGCGGGCGGTCGTTCAGCCCGCGCCAAGGGACCAAGCGGCCGCGCATGGCCACGCCGGTCAGCACACAACAGCGTAGCGTTTCCCCCGGTCAATCGGTGGCGACAAATCCCAACAAAATCGACACGACCAAACCGTCGGCGCCGGTGGTCAATAAGCGCAAACAGATTTGATCCAGCGCTCTCTCAGGTGTTCCGAGGTAACCATGTCGACCATTATGACGCCCAACGTGTCGGTGTGCGGGGCGTGTCCAACGTGCTGCTCAAAGACGCTCAGGAAACGAATTCCGGAGCGTATTCCGGTGTGTCTGGATTGGGCGCACCGTCTCGAGTGCAGCGGAATATGGACGCTCAAGTCCGTGCGCCATGTCATCAAGCACAAGGACGGCTCGCAGCTGGCGATCCCCGCCCATGACCCATCTCGAGCCTATGCCACCGGGGCCCAGGTTTCGGTCGGCGCGGCCATCTATGAAGCCAAATCCGATGTGTTGGTTGGCGGTAACGCGCCGTTGGCGGTCGGCCAGACGGAATGGGGCTTGCAGCCCGCGCCGATGACGGACCTTTTCATCCCACACGACACCGACAATGCGCCAAGCGAGTGGGTCGACAGAACCAACGTGCAGACCACGGTGTTGGTCGAAGCGGGTCTGGACGACACGGAGTATCGCGTCGAGGCGCTGGCGACCTTCAAGAATTGCGACGGCAAGACGGCCACCTACTGGGATTGTGCGCTGGTGTCGGTGGAAAATTGCGACATGTGAGGGACAAGCGACATGCCGAAAAAACGTAAATACAGCTTTGGGCCGATGAGTTATCAGAAGAAAAGGATTAGAGCCATAAGCACAGCTAAAGCGCGGGTGGATATCGCAAGCGGCCTTGCATCAGGAGGCGCCATAGCGAGCTATGCCATAGGCATTCCCGCAGCTCCGACCGGCGTCGGTGCAGCAGCGTTCGGAGCGCTTGGCACTGGCCTACTCGGCCTAGCTGCCACACTGGATGGCAAATCGAATATGCTTGCGAAAAAGGGCCAGCGGCAGCGCCTTCGGGCGGCGGCCTTAAGCCACTTCCTGGGAAGAGCTGAAGGACGTGCGGCCAGCATTAAGCAGCAGGCCGGCCTTGTGCAGCGTGCCGTCACCTATCGCACGCGCTCCGGCAAAGTGGCCTCACGCATGCAGTGGGTTCGCCCCGACAAGAAAAAATAGCGGTACGCGCATGACCCTGACACTCGACACCGTCCGCGAGTATCTCAAGCTCGACCAGGAGTGTGAGGACGCAACGCTGTCGCTTTATGTCCAAGCGGCCATCAAAGCGGCGGAGCGCACCACCGGCCAGGCGCTGACGCCGGGTTGGACCGTCGATGTTCATGAGTGGCCGGCCGAGCGCACGCAGGCGTTTCGGCTGTCGGCGACGCCGAACGGCGCCGTCGTGGCCAAAATCTTTGTCGGCGGCTTAATCCAGCACTATCCCGCCACGGTGTCGGGCAAACAGGCCACTTTGCCGGTGGCGGTGGGCTGCGGCGTCGCCCGGGTCGAATTGCGTTACCGCATCGGCCCACCTGAGGAATTGGCCCGTGGTCTGTTGGTTGATGCCGATCCGATGATTGAGCTCGGCATCCTAAAATTCGTGGCCCACGCCTATCAGTGTCGCGGTGACGATCCCAATCGGTGGACCACCGATTCAGGTGCGCTCGATCTGTGGCGGCCGCTGATGACAGTCGCGTTCTAGCGGACGTCGGGCTTACGTCGAGCATGCTTACTGCGCGTTTTTCGGGCGTTTCCAGCCAGTTCCGGGCAAATGTCCTCACCGAATGAACGTGTTGCTAGCGAGGTCCTTCATGCCCAGTGGATTTAAAGGCTCTTCGGGCTTCCAAGGCACGCCCCGCAACCGACTGCCGCCCATCGGCTCACTCAATCGCCGAATTATTCTGTGCACGGCCAAGGACGTGTCCGACGACGGCGGCTCATTGCGTCTCATCCGGGAGCGGGCGATGACCACCTGGGCCGCTATCAAGGAGCGCCGCGGCTCGCAATTCGGTCGTGATGGCCAAGTCATCAAGGATACCCGCGACCAGGCCTCCCACGACATCACCATTCGGATTTGCGAGGGCGTGGAGATCTCGTCGGCGGCCTGGGCATTCGAGCACCGCACACGGTTGTCACCGCGTTGGTTCAAGATCCTCACCGTGGAGGAGTTCGGTGAGATCGGTCAAACGGGTCGCTTTTGGAAGCTCGGCTGTCGGCTGGTTGAGCGTGACGACGATGTCTCGCGGCCGACCGCACCGGAAGCGGACTGTCCGACGCCGACCTTCGCCGCCCCGCTGCCCGATGGGGTGAAGTTGTGAGTGTCCGTTCACGATCTCATCAATCGCTTTGATGATTTCCGGCCCCGCGGCGATGTTTGCCGACCTTGAATTCGTCAAGGACGCAGCGGGCGGACGAAGCACCAGTTACGCCCTGGCACCTGTTTGATCGGCACCCAGCTCAAGGCTGGGGCAGCGAGCATCCACCGCATTGGTTTTTTGCCTACTTGTTGCTGCGGCTACTCGGATCGGCCTCACCGCGCACCCTTCGCGATCTAACCAACCAGAAGCGTTTCTCGCAAAATTTCTCTGCTTTTCACGCATGGACGCCCTGGGTAACTGGATTTCACAACCTGGACTCGTTTTTCGTGAGCCGCAATCTATCCCCAACCCTCGTTTTTCGTCTTGACGCCATGGCATATTTGCCATAGTTTATGACGTATGCCTCAGACATCTCTCAAGCCAATTCGCTGGGTGGGATCGTCACTTAAAGACCTCAAGTCTTGCCCAGAAGAGGTACGAAGCGTCTTTGGGTACGCGCTTTATCTGGCGCAGGCCGGTGATGCGCACTCTCAAGCGAAACCGCTGAAGGGATTTGGCGGTGCGGGTGTCCTAGAGGTCATTGAGAACCACGACGGCGATACGTATCGGGCCGTGTATACGGTCAAGTTCGAGGATGCAATTTACGTTCTGCATGTCTTTCAGAAGAAATCGAAGACCGGGGTGAGAACACCACAGCGCGACAGCGATCTGATCCGGGCAAGGCTGAAGGCAGCCGAGAGCGACGCAAAAGGAGAAAACGGATGAGCAAGACAGGGATCGAGCGGGGATCGGCCAACGTGTTCGCCGATGTCGACCTGCCCGATGCCGAGATCCATCGGGCCAAGGCCGAGCTTGTCCACGCAATCAGCCGGGAGATCGCGGCCTTGGAGTTGAGTCAAACCGCTGCTGCCAGCCGTATGGGGATCTCGCAGCCGGATCTGTCCAAAATGCTGGCCGGCAAGTTCCGACCGATTTCACTGGAAAAGCTGATGGACTGCCTGCAATCGCTGGGTCGGGATATCGAGATCGCGGTCAAGTGCCCAAAGCGATCCAAACAGCGTGGGACTGTCAGAATTCGGGCGGCGTGAGATCGACCGTTGACAATATCAAGCCTAAAATCCCTAAATCACTGCGTCTATGCACTTCATTATCATTTGGTTATGGCGACAAAGTACCGCCGAAAGGTGCTGACAGCCGCCATGATAGATGCCCTTAGGCAGCAGGCCGCCGAACGCTGCGAAGCCTGGAGCGGAAGCCTGATCGAATGCAGCGGCGAGGCAGACCATGTCACACCGTGCCAGCTCACCTTTCGTTCTGAACAGATTCCCCATCGTACCAGCATTACGCTGCATAAAGAATATTTGAAGAACAGTTACGCGACACTTTCGTGAAGCGCGACAAAAAAATGTCGCGATAAGAGAGGAACTGTCGCGCAAATTGGCACGAAAGCAAGGCCTGGCAGAGCAGCTGAATACCCTGGAGACCTTGATCGCGGCTGCCGGTGCCGGCCTATCGATCGAGCAGATCGACGAAGCCGCCGAGACTGAAGTCCTCAGCCTGCACGAAGGCAACTTCGCCCGTTACGGCGTAAGGCCGAGCGAATTCAAGGCCTGGCGTGATGGGTGGAAACAACCCAGATAGCGCGTAACGGAGGGGCCATGCTCGCTGACGCCGAAATGCGCCCGATCTAGGAGCTTCATCCGACATGAATCGATTTTACCCTGCGCCCGGCGCGTTTCAGATGGTGCCCGCAACCGGTCCGCAGCGGACGCCCGTTTATCACGTGGACCCGGCCGACAAACCAGCCCACCAGCTGGCCTATCCGGTCTCCTACAAGCAGCCGTTGGGCCAACTCATTCGCGATCGTCTGCCGGGCCAAGCCGCTTACGACGTCGCTTTGCTGAATGATAGACATCGCCCCGGCCTCGCTCATCCCCGCCATCGCGCCCCAGAAGAGATCATGCGTGTCTCGGCGCATACGCGCAATGGCATCCCGGTCCGCGATCACCTGCGGCGCCGACCTGTGCCTCGATGATTGCCCTCAAAATTCGGCCGTGGCGAAAGTTCAAGGCCATCAACGATCATCCACGCGTTCGTCGTTGGCTCGATCGCGTCGGTGACGAGACGATTGCCCACTTCAAGGGCCAGATGAAGGCTTATCCGCCGGCCTCGTTGCCGGGGGCCTATCCCAATATTCGCACCGGCGGTTTGATCGCCTCGATCCGCAAGCAAACGCGGGCCATGTCGGTCGAAATCGGCTCCGGCGTTTTTTATTCGGTTTATCTCGCCAAAGGCACACGCAAAATGGCCAAACGGAAGATGAGCGCGCAGGCGTTACAGGAGACCCTGCCGAAACTGCACAAGGACCTCAAAGGCTTTGCGAGGTGGCGGCGTGGCTGACCGTGTCATCGACACCCAATCTCAACCCGGGGCATGCGGCTTGCCGGCGCCGACGCTGCCGGCGCTCGCCACTGCCATTCGCGGATGGTTTCCCGAGCTCAAGGGCCGCGCGTTCGCCGTGTCGGAAGCCGATGTGACGCGCGAAAACGTTCCCGAGTTGCCGTTGGTCATGGTCGCGCTGGCTCGCGAATCGGCCGAGCACTCCGCGCAGTCGAACATGCCAATTCAGATCAGCGAGGATGTGCTGATCCAATTCTGGCTGCAAACCGATCGCTACCGTAAAACCGACGGCTCCGAATCCCCGTTCTGGGCCTATTACAATTACGAGGCCATTCGCGACACATTTCTTGCCAACACGTTTGGTTGGCGCTCACCGCGCGACGGCCTGCTGCAATACGTGTCGATGGACATCGAGGCCGACCAGATCGCGGTCGTTCTCACCTTTCGGATGAACCATATCTTTCTTTGGAATCCGAACCTCGTCATCCCGGCCGCGCAATGCGGCGCCGGCTGGGTGCTCACAGCCAGCTTAGGCCCGGCGGAGCCGCATCACCGCTGATCATCCGTCTCCGTTGGGCTTTCAATCCCGCGGAGATTCACTATGCCTGCTCAGTCCTGCCGTCGCGGCGGCACGCGCCGGCCCGGCGCCGACGGAATTGCAAATTCACATGGCCGTCGTTGGCCTCTTGCTCCACCGCGCCAAACGCGACGTGTGTTGGTTCCACCCGCCCAACGAGGGGCGACGGACGAGCGCGAGGGCGCCAAGCTCAAGGCTTTGGGCACCCAAGCGGGAGCTCCCGATTTGATGCTCGTTGCCGATCCCCGCACGTATGGCTTGGAGCTGAAAACCGCGACCGGGCGCGTCTCTAAAGCCCAGCGTGAGATGCTCGCCCTGTTGACGGAGGACAGCGCCTGGCAGAAGGGGCTGATCGCCCATCTGCGCAACAATTGGGATTGCACCAAGTCGCAGTGTTTCGGCCACGGCTATACGTTCAATACGGGCACCGTCGGCCAGATCTTGGCGACGTTCGAAAATGGCGAGGTCGTCAGTAAACTGGCCTACCCGACCAACGACGTCAGTTTCCCGTGGGAAATGGTGGCCGACTACGCGGCGAAGAGTTGCTGCTCGGCTTGCGATAATCCGGAGCTGTCGATTCAGGGGCGCACCCATGGTCTGCTGTCGTGCATTAAGCGCCCGGCCAGCTGCAAACTGCCGTGGTCGCACGACGCAATGGTGCAGCTCCAGGACCAAGGCTTCGTCACCTATGCGCCGAGTCGCCACTGGCGCAGGCCTTGATGCTGCTGGAGAGGTGCGCCAAGCCGGTCGGGGGACCGGTGCCGTTGATCGCGTTGCCCAGTTGGGCGGCGCAGCAAGTCTCGATGGCGGATGGCATGGCGATTACGGAACAGGTGCTGCCGCGTTTTTTGGAATAGCGCGGCCGGTGTTCGAGGCGGGTGAAGACTATCGCTACGACAGCGCCGGTGCCGGCGATCTATCGTCCGTCAGCGTGCCCGTGCTCGCCCTACGCCTGCGTCGATTCAAAACAACGCATGAGCGGCAGGTCAAATTCAACGTCGAGCTCGCCGGCGCGAAACTCAAGTAAGGCTCAAGGCGCGATCAATGGCAGACCTGGTGACCAACCCCGCCCTCGATGCGACGCGGTCCGCACTCGAGGAGGCGCGCGCTGCGGCAGCGTCCTATCGCGATCAAGCGGAACGCGCCCGCGAGGAGGCGCGCGCGCTGCGGCAGGCGTCGTCGCAGAAGATGCGCGAGGCTGAAAGCTGGCGGGCCGGCCGAGATCCGCTGACGGGACACCGCGTTCCGCGTAGCGTCGGCGGGGAAGATAGCGGCTACAACGTTGCCCGTCGCGAGGCTGAGCGACTGGCGATGGAGGCCGACAAGGCGATGGCGGCGGCGCGCGATCTCGATCGCGATGCGCAAGCGCTCAAGCGCCAAATCCCGGCGCTGACCGAGCGGCTCGACGAGCTGACGGAGGAGGCGCGGCAACGTGGCGATCAGCAAGCGGTCATCGAGCAGACCAAGTTGGTGGGCGCCGTGGTGGCCGGCGGCGCGGCCGGCGTTACGCTTGCGGCCAAACAGCTGAATGTTCCGGTCAAGGACCTGAAGGACGCCGTCAGGTCGATCACGTTGAACCTGCCCAACGTCGGCGCCAAGGGCGCGGCCGGCAAGCAGGCATTGGAGAATGTGCGCGCGGCGATCGCGGCATTGGGCGACAAGCGCGCCCTTGGTCCCATGGCGGCGCGCGCGGGCGCGGCGCGCGCGTTGGGGCTTGCCGGCCTCGGGTTTGCCGGCGCCGCCGCCACGCGCGCGTTGGCGGATTTGGCGCGTCAAGATGGTCAAGACGGCGTGGCATCCGTGTTGGAAGCCGTGGCTTTGGCGGAGCAGTATGCGGCGTATGGCGCGGGCGTCGTCTCGGCCAAGGGTGTGTTGACGGGCGCCAGTCTAACGCAGGCCGACAAGGAGGTTTTGGAGAAGGCGGACAAAGTCTTGCGGGAGTCCACCAAGCGCTCGGCCAAGGCGGCGTCGGTGGCGGATATGCGCAAGCGTGTTGCGGCCATGACGCGGCAGGTCAAGGGGTCGGAGGCCGCGTTGGCGAAGGTGACAAAGGCCGCGGAGAAAGCGGCTGCGGACGCCGCCAAGACGATGGCCAACGCGCAAGCCACGGCGACGACCAAAGCGCGCGCGGAGGTCAAGGCCGAGAACGCGCGCAAACGCGCTCGAAAGGCGCGGGAGACCGTGCGCAAAAAGCGCGAGGCTCGCATTGCCGCTGAGGCCGAGGCCGAGACGCGTGCGCAGCACGCCCGCGAGCGTGCGCGCGAAGCGCGGGCACGCCGGGAAAGCCAAGCCCAGGCGCGTCATCTGAACCGATCAAAGGCCGCGCACAAGGGCGTCGGCACCCGCATGGCGCGCGCCGAGCGCGCGGCGCCGGCCAAGGTTGTCATCAAGGTGCCATCGCAGCCGGTTCCCGCCAAGCCAAAACCCACGGCACGGATCAAGGCGCCAGCGGCACTCAAGGCGTTACCAGCACCGGCAAAACCCGCGTCGGCGACACTGGCGAAAGGACTGCGTGCGGCAGGCAAGGTCGCCATCCGCAAGGGGGGGCTCAAAACATTGGCCTTAGGGGCTGGTCTTTATGCGGCAGCGGCGCTCGCCGGCGCGCTGGGAGGCAGTCGACCCGCAACCGCACAGCCGCGTTCGCCGCGCGGTGGACCGAACCTTGCCGGCGCGGTCAACGTCGGCGGTCACGGCCGCCTCCGCAACAGTCGCTTCGAGTATGTCGATCCACACGTGCGCCGCAAAAGGACGAGGTAAGGGGCCATCCACAAGTGACGCGTACACATAGGAGGTACACGGATTTATGTTGCCTCCGCGCTGAGCTGGTTTATGAGCCGGTTTTTGTATGCCGCTTTGCCCCTGCTCGCCGTGAGCGGCGGCGCCCATTCAGTTGGTTGGGTGAGCGAGGTTACGGCAAGCGCGTTTTGCGAGGAGACCGTCGCGACGGCGGCCGTTGTGCGGCGCGCCCTCACCCGTGCATAATCTTGTCGAGCGCGGCGGAGACAAGGAAAGCAGACCGCGTTAGCCCGCGCCGCGCTGCTTCCGCGTCGATCGCCGCCAGCACGCCGGCATCGAGCGAAATGTTGGCGCGCACCGGCCGGCCGCGATCGGCCAGCAATGGAATCATGACGAGGCTTTCGCCGGCGGCGGCGTCGAATTCAGCCTCAGGATCGGCGGCAATCTGATCGGGCGTGCGCGGGGGTGCGAGTTCGCCGTCCTCAGCCATCGCGCGCAGGGCGGAGATCGCATCGGCGATCGCGGCTTCCGGGCTCGCGCCACCGCCATGGCACCCCGCCACGTCCGGAATGCGCACACCCCAGACGTCGCCGCTACCGTCGAGAATTCCCGTGTAGTAGGCCATTGCAATTCTCCTAGATCCACCCAGCTGCCTTGGCAATCGACCGGGCCACACCGATCGATTGTTCCCGGTGACGGGGCACGATGATCATCACGCCGGCGCGATCCTCATGTGTGAACTTATCATGCTTGGAGCCGCCGTCGTTGACCCAGCCGTCACGCTCCAATCGCGCTATGATCTTGCGGGTGTTGGTTTCGGGCTTCGACATCGTCCGGCTCCCTCTGTGTGTATATATATACGCAAAGAGCCGGCTTATGTCAAGAGAAATTGCGCAAATAAATACGTATTATTTTGAGGGAAGACGATCGGGGAAGTGGCGGGAGCTGACAACGGGTGCGATGAACTACCACCACCTATGCTGCGCAAAGGCTGGCGGTTTCGCGGTTCATCCTGCGGCCGACGCCGTCACTCCCCGCACGGTCGGTTCCCGACCCAATTCCGACAGGGCCCAGTTCAGCACGACGCGGGCGGCGGCAAGGTCGCGCCCCTCGACGAGGCCGCATTGGCAGCGGTGCGTGCGATGACTGAGCGTCTTTTTTGCTTGCCGCCCACAGGCCGGGCACGTCTGCGACGGCTTCAGCTTGCGAGGCAATGACGGACGCAGGCGCACCGCGCTGGCGCGTGGGCGAACGTTCAGTTGGAAAACCCTTCCCGACACAATTATAGCCTTGACGGCATATGATATATAAGTCATATTCAGGGCATGGCTTGGAACATCGAACTTCACGAAGTGTTTGCACAAGAGGTCGACCAGATGGCGCCGGCCGTGCGCATTGAGCTGATGGCCCACGTGCAATTGCTTGAGCAGCTTGGTCCCGAGCTTGGCCGGCCGCGTTGCGACACGTTAAACGGTTCTGACTTCGCTAACATGAAGGAACTGCGGTTCAATGCTGAACACGGTGTTTGGCGTGTTGCGTTTGCGTTTGATCCCCAACGAACGGCAATCCTGCTGGTGGCCGGCGACAAGCGCGGATCAAACGAGAAGCGGTTTTATAAGGCACTGATTCGCACCGCCGACGCGAGGTTTCAGCAGCACCTGGAGTCGTTGGCGCGGGAATAGGATAAGGAGGATCGGACATGACGGTTTCCGCAAAAAAGATGATGGAGCGGCTTTCGCCGGCGGAGCGCGACGCCGTGGCGAAGCGCGCGGCGGAGCTTATCGCGGAGGAAATGAAGCTACGCAGCTTGCGGGAAGCGTTTGCGCTCACCCAAGAGCAGGTGGCAGCCCGCATGGGCGTGGGACAAGAGACCATCTCCCGGATCGAGGGCGCGGAAAGAGACATTCGGTTGTCGACGCTTAAGAAATACGTGGAGGCGCTGGGCGGCGAGTTGGAACTGGTCGCGCGCTTTCCCGAGCGGACGGTCCGCGTGGTAGACCCTTCGCCTGCGCGCCAGCGCTGATTCTGTAACAAGGCATGGGTGATCCGTGCACGTGCAAGGTGCCGCCGGGCGAATGGTAAGTTTACCATCCTGGCGGCCATTTTTTTAGCGCGGTTTCTCCAACAATTTTGATCCAATTGGATCAATACAGGAAATCACAGACGCGCGCGTCTCAAGACAACATGAACTACCCCACCCAATCGATCGATTGGATGGCGTTTCAAGCGGCTTTCGCCGCTCGGGCCGGTTCCCGGCCCAAAACCTGTCGCGCAACAGTGAGCATGTGGAGCGCGGCGGCTTGATCGCGGGTCGCGATAAACCCACAACCGCAGCGATGCTCCCGGTGCTGCAAGGGCTTTTTCTCGACGCAACCGCAGCCAGGGCACGTCTGAGACGGCCGATGCGTGCGCGTGTCGATCATCACCAGCTCGCATCCAGCTTCCGCCGCTTTGTATGCGAGCATCGAAAGGAAACGCCCCGGCGTGGCATCCAGAATGGCGCGATTGAGGCCAGCCTTCTGTTTGACGCGCTTGCCAGGTTTGTCGATCGATCCCTTGGCGCTCGCCGCCATGGTCTTGATCGCCAAATCCTCGGTGCCAATCAGGCCATGCGTGGCGATCAGCGCCGCGCTGATTTGATGGTTGCGATCCTTGCGTTTGCTGGCGATCTTACGCCAGCGCCGCGCCATCGCCTTGCGCGCCTTGGCCGCGCGTTTCGACCGCTTGCCACGCAGCGCCTTGGACAACGTGCGTTGCTCGTCCGTCAGCGCCTCTTGCGCGGAGGAATAGTTAGAAAAGTCAACCCAAATCATGGTAAAATGAAATTAGAACATTAAGGCGAATCGAATGCCCAAGGCCGATCAAATAAAGGCGCTCTTAGCCTCCCATGCGGAAGGTGATGAAGCGCAGTTCTTCTCTGTGGCGATGCAAATCGCGGCGGCAGAAGCACGTCTCGGTCATGGCAAGCTGGCGCAGGAAATCCGCGATCTGATTGACAAAGCCAAGGAACGCTCTGCACTTGAACCCAAGTCGCCAATCCCGCTCGCCAAGCCGCGCGGCGAACTGGCTGACATTCTCTCCGTAACTTATCCGAAGACGCGGCTATCTGACATGGTTCTGGCTGAGGAGCTGGAGAAGCGTCTGACGCGAGTCATCAAGGAACACAAGGCCATCCGCCGTCTCCGCAGCGAGGGCTTGTCAGCGCGTCGCAAGCTTATGCTGGTCGGTAAACCAGGCACCGGCAAAACACTGACGGCATCGGCCCTCGCCGGCGAGTTGGGACTGCCGCTGTTTGTGGTCCGTTTGGATGGCCTCATCACCAAGTTCATGGGTGAGACCTCGGCCAAGCTGAGGCTCGTCTTCGAAGCCATGAACCAGACGCGCGGAGTCTATCTCTTCGACGAGTTCGACAGCATCGGCTCGGAACGTGGTCTGGCGAATGATGTCGGCGAAATCCGCCGCGTCGTAAACAGCTTCCTGCAAATGGTCGAGCAGGATCAGTCCGACAGCCTGATCGTCGCCGCGACCAACCACAGCGGTCTGCTCGACCGTGCCCTGTTCCGACGCTTCGACGATATCATCGCGTTCGAATTGCCTGATCTCGATCGCATCAAGCAGGTTCTGCAAACCAAGCTTGCTGGGACTAAGAAGGACGGCCGTATCCGATGGGCAGACGCGGCAAAAAAGGCGCTTGGCCTCAGCTATGCCGACATCGTTCGTGCTGCTGAGGATACGATCAAGGCAGCCCTTGTCGACGAGCGCGACAAGGTGACGAATGCCGACCTGATGACAGCAATCCGTGAACGCGTCGCGTCCGTAGCAGGGGAGAGGGCAAATAGCTGATGCCGGCCGATGATCCACGGCTGCATCCACATCTGTTCTTAGCGCGCGCAGCCCAATCCTCACCCTATACGAACCCGCAAGGCGGTGGCGGAGAATTCCAGCGCATGGCGCGCGATCGCGCGCAACATGCGGCCCACCTTAAACGTCGTATAGAAGAGGCGCAGCAGGCGCTTGAAGAGCGTGTTGCAGACCAAAAGGCGCAAGGGATCGACGCCGACACTGGCATCACCATTCAGTTCGAGAGCGAACCGAATTTCGAGATGAAGTTCGACAGTCTGGACATGGCACGTAGCGGCGTCGAATTGCTCAACGTGAAGACGACGCCGGATGGCCGGACGCTGGCCTCCGTTTTCGTGCCGGAAAAGAAACTGACGCTGTTCTTGAAGCGGGTGGATGCCTATGAGAATGCAGACACCAAACCCAACAAGAAGGGCGAGACTCGCCCCAAGAACGAAGACCTGGTTGGGAACATTTCGGATATCCGCGTCGCCGCTCTGGAAGCTCTCTGGACCGATACGGCCTTGCCGTTTCCCGTCATGGACCAGGATATCACCTGGGAAGTCTGGCTGCGTAAATCCGATGCGGTCAGCCATCTCGATCGGCTGAAGGATGTCGCTGCTCGCTTCGACTTGACGATCAGCGAGAACGCGATCGAATTTATCGACCGCCGCATCGTCCTCGTCCACGGCAAGGGGCGCGATCTGGCGCGTTCAAATGATCTGATCGGTGCTATTGCCGAGGTTCGGCTCGCCAAGACCACCGCGGGCGTCTTCATGAACATGACGCCAGTCGAGCGGCAGAAGTGGGTTGACGATCTTCTCGGACGGATACTGCCTCCGGCAGGCGATGCGCCCTATATTTGCTTATTCGATACGGGCCTCAATCACCGCCATCCACTCATCGCCCCGGTCGCCAACGATCAAGATCTGCACACCTACAAACCGGCTTGGGGCGTGGATGATCGCGAAGGCCACGGAACACAGATGGCGGGTCTCGCCACCTATGGCGATCTCATCCATGTGCTGGAAGGAAACGACCCGGTCCAGCTGACGCACGGCATCGAGTCCGTGAAAATGTTCAATTCGGCGGACCAGCACGAAAAGAAACTTTACGGTGCTGTCACGCAAGAAAGCACCGCGCGCGTGGAAGTCCTCCCGGACCGTAAGCGCGTTTACTGCATGGCAATCACAGCAACCGACGACCGTGATCGCGGTCGGCCATCGTCATGGTCCGCAGCCGTCGATGATCTCACCTCAGGACGAAATGACGACATCCGGCGATTGATGATCGTCTCTGCCGGCAATACCGACGGGCGCGCCCGCAAGGATTATCCCGCATCGAATATGACTGACGGAATCCACGATCCGGCGCAAGCATGGAACGCGTTGACCGTTGGCGGCTACACCGAAAAGGCGATCATCGATCAGACTGCCTATCCCGGCTGGGAGCCGCTTGCAGCGGCAGGGGATCTCTCGCCATCAAGCTGCACATCGACGACCTGGCCGCGCTCGCCGCGTTGGCCGATCAAACCGGACATCGTCCTTGAAGCCGGCAACATGGCCCGGCACGACGATTGCGCCGACCCCGACTATATCGACCCTGCACTGGATCTGCTGACGACCGCGCACGACTTTAACGTGCGCGGTCCCTTGACCACATTCGGCGACACCAGCGGAGCGGCTGCATTGGCAGCGCGGCTCGCAGCGGCTGTCTGGGCGAAATACCGCAACCTGTCGCCCGAAGCTGTCCGCGCGCTTATCATCCGTTCTTCCGCCTGGACGCCGGCCATGCTGGCTCGCTTCACTGATGAACATGGACTCGTCGACCACGGGAACCTGGTGCGCTGCTTCGGTTATGGCGTCCCGAACATTCAACGGCTCCTGTCAAGCGCTGACAATGCCTTGACGCTGATCGTGCAGGACACGATCACACCCTTCCACAAGGACGGCAACAGCGTGAAGCCGCGCGAGATGAAGCTTCATGATCTGCCGTGGCCACAGGAGGAGCTGGCGAACCTTCTCGATGAACAGGTCACCATGCGCGTGACGCTGTCCTACTTTATCGAACCCAATCCTGGAGCGCGAGGCTGGCGTACGAAATTCGGCTATCAGTCGCACGGCCTCCGGTTCGCTGTAAAGCGCGCGCCAGAAGGAGCAGACGCCTTCGTAAGGCGCATCAACAAGGCGGCCCGCGAAGAAGACTACGACGCCGATCATCTCGACGAAACCGGGGAATGGATGTTCTCTTATCGATCGTCATTGCGCGCGCTCGGGTCGCTCCGATCGAACGTTTGGAAAGGGACGGCCGCGGACCTAGATCATCGCGCCTTAAATCGGAACCGTAACGCCGATTCCAATTGCGCCGGTTCCGATTTAAGGCGCAAAGATGATCGCTGTTAAAGTGGTGAGCAGCTTTCTGCCTTTAATCGGGATCGTTCCGATTCCGATTAAAGGCAGGTTGCTCTAGCTGCCCGTGGAAAGATCGCCGTAGTGCCCACTTACGGTTGGTGGAGTCGTCGTCCAAACCTCGAAGGTTACGTGAAAGCCTGCCGCTACGCTCTGATCGTCTCCATAACGACACCAGAAACCGACATTTACACTCCGGTCGCCAATCAAATTGACGTTCCGATCGTTGTGGAAACCTAACGTCAACCCGACCAATTTACGAAACAAGCATTATCACTTCATCGTATTTTTTAGTCATATCAATTTGTTAGCGACCGTATTAGCTTATTTGATAGCGTTCAGAGCCTTGTCTCAAAGCCGGTCTTCACAACGGTTGGTCACGCGTTCCTGCCGCCATTCCTCTCCTCTGATCTGAGCCCGCGAGAGCGGCCTTTCCGATGATGCCGAGCGTGCGCCGTTGCGCGTGCGCTTCAAGGGCTTCGCCCTCGGCTTTCGGCTACGCCGGTCGCCTCGCCCTGATGGCCTCGGTTCCGCGCCCGCTTTCACCCCGTCGCCTCGCTTTCGGCGTCGAGAACGCATCCCGCGGGCTCAAGCCAAAACGAGGAGACAATCATGACGGCAAAACCACGAACCACCAAACCACGCCGCGACATCCCTGCGGAAATCACCAGCCAGCTCATCACGGCCATCAAAGCCGATCCTGGCAAGCCGTCGCCTGAGCCCTCAGGCCGTCACCAAGATTTGGCGATAGCTTCACGCCCCAGCGACCTTGCCGTTTGCTTGATTATCTGACAGCGGACGCATGGCGCAGCCTGGCCACCGTGACCCTGTGCTGCGCAACAAATGACTCACAGTTATTTACGCGTGTTGCAGGTATGGTCGTTGCATGCTTCCCAAACCGGTCAATAATGTATACGGATACTCAGGAGAAGGAGGTCGCAAATTTGTGGTTGAAGCCGTTGAGCGTGACGGGAATGGAAAGCCATTGCACAGTTTAATGAAGAACAGTGTGCATGCTAACGGGTTCTGTCGCCCGGAGTCCAACAACTCACTCTTGCACAGGCTGTCGATGTGTGTCGGCCCGTGAAGCGGACGTGTGGATGACGATGCGGCTTACTCATGTCATTTCAAACCTCGGTTTGGGCGGCGCTGAGAATGCGATGTGCTCGCTCATAGAAGCAACGCAAGGTAAGGGCGTCGACAATACCGTCATTGTTTTTGTCTCAGGTGGCGCATTGCGGCGGCGCCTCGAAGCGGCAGGCGCAACCGTGATTGAGCTCGGTGGTCGCCGCGGGACCGCGGGCGCGCGGGTCTTCGTGCCGATGGCGCAGGCCTTACGTCGTTCGCGGCCCGACCTCGTCCAGGCCTGGATGTACCACGCCAATGCGGCTTCGATACTCGCGCGAATGCTCGGCTTTGTTCGCTGTCCGCTCATCTGGAACGTGCGCCAGAGCTTGGAGCGACCTGATCTCGAGCGGCCCCTAACGCGACTACTCATAGCCGCCGCCGCGCCGCTCTCCAGGTTCGCTGACACAATCGTGTACAATTCTCATCAGGGGGCAGAAACGCATGAAGCTGTGGGCTTTGGCTCTCGTCGGCGCTGCATCATTGTCAACGGCGTCGACTGCGTCCGCTTTCGCCCGCGAAAGGCCGCGAAAGTGCATCTTCGCCAGGAGCTTGGCCTGCCGCCTGAGACCGTAATCGTCGGCCGCGTGGCGCGCTACGCGGCCATGAAGGATTTTGCAACGCTGTTCATGGCCTTCCGGGAGATTTTGCTGGAGTTGCCGGAGGCGCAACTTGTGCTGGTGGGGAACAGTTGCGAAGAGAGCAACGCTGAACTCGTCGAGCTGTGCCACAGGCACGGTTGCGCCCCCAACGTCCGAATGCTCGGTCCCCGACTCGATGTCGAGCAAATCTATCCGGCCTTGGATGTGCTGGTGTCTTCCTCGATTGCCAATGAAGGCTTCCCTAATGTCATCGGAGAGGCGATGGCGTGTGGTACCCTTGTCGTGAGCACAGCGGTAGGCGAGACCACGCTGGTTCGCGATGGTTGTCACATTGTCGTCGAGCCGGCCAATGGAAGCGCCTTGGCCCAAGGTGTAATGCGTCACTTGCTGGCCACCCCAGAAGATCGAGAGGAGCTTGGCAGGCAGGGCCGCGCGTTCATCGAGGACAACTTTTCGTTGCAGAATTATGCGGCGCATTATGAAAGGCTCTACCGGCTGCTCGCTAGGCCGTCCCCAGACGCCGTTGCTCCTTCCGAGATATTCTGATGACGCATTGCCATGTTGGCCATGAGCCAGGCAATGACCGAGGTTTTCACCCCAGCCGACTGGGGAAGCCGGTCTAGCTTCATAAGATTGCCAGCTTCATAAGATTGTAAATCGAAGGAGGGCCATGGGAACCGCGACTTCCGGCAGTCATGCACAGTGGACAGACGACAACGGCGCCAATCTCATTGCGATCGCGCATCGGGCTGGCGAAAAGGCCACGCCGCCTCGCCGGCCGACCTGTTTCGAGCGACGGTTGTCCGTTCCGCGAAAGCCCAACAAAGAAACGTGCGCCAGCGCCGGAGGACCTAAGGTGTCGAGTTTAGAGCCACACATTGTGACCCATGCGACGGTCGAGTTCAAGGTTGCCAAGGCTGACCGGGCTGAATTCTACGCTCGTCGATTGCAGTTGCCCGGCCACATTCTGATCGGCGACAGTGTCGATGCCCCATCGCGCTCCAAACTTTGGTTGTTTGAAGACGGTGCGCCGCTCGGCCCGGCACATGCGACGCCTCAATCGGTTGCCGAAATGGGCCGAGCGGCTACGTTCATTAGGCGCGCGAGCCCGATTGCTCAAACTCCGATGGTAGCGATCCGATGACGAACGGCCGCTGGAATGTCGTGTTCGCCGAAGCAAACCCAGTGCGCACGGTCAATCTAGACGGGCGGCTCGCAGGCGCAAGCAATGCAGGCGCAAGCAAGACTGTGCTGATTTGGGAGCTTCCGGCGAGTGCCATGGTCGCAGGCGATGGTTGGCTGTGGACGGTGTCGCTTCCTCGTTCGTTTCCTGTCGGCGACGATTCGGCAACTCCGTCCCGGTCGAGGCTGGAGCTGTTCGAGGACGGCATGCCCCTCGGTCCTGGTCACGCGCCACACGAAGAGGTCGGCCGCCTCGGCGAGGGCCGCTACTCGCACTGGCATCAGAGCCTCCACTTTTCCACCTCGGATGGAAGCGACCCGCGCAACAGCGGCCGGCGCTACGTTGCGTTGGCGCGGCTGCAGCCAGAGCGGGAGTGGACGGTTCGCAATTGGCTTGGTAGGGGCATGCGCCATGGTTTGAGGACGATCATTCCGATCGCGCGCTTTGTGCTTCCTCGCTCTATCAAGGCACGGTGGTCGAAACTGGCGATCGGCTTGGAGGAGATGGTCGCGCGCGCGGAGGGCAAGGGTTTCGACACCCGACCGGTTTCTCTCGCGGAATTCGCGCCTGCGTTGCCAAAATCTGCCTACTCCGGTGGTCCGATCGTGCTGTGCAACAATGCCCTCGCTTGGGGAGGCGTCGAGCGCCAAGTTGTGAACACGTTGTGCGGCCTTGCCGGCCGGCTGCCGCAACCTCCTCACCTGTTGTGTGTCCGCCTCGGCCACAGCGCCGACTACGACTTCTATAAGAGCGCGCTCGTTGGCTATCCCGGCGAGGTTCGTAACGCCATCAACCTTACCGTTGCGCGCCAACACCTGTCGGCGGTCGATGCCGGCCTAGAGCGTCGCATTGCTGACGCTACAGCGTGGTTGCCTCTGGACGTCCAAGAAGAGATTCTCCGCTTCGCAGGCGACTTTGTCGTGCTGAAGCCGATGGTTGTACACGTCTGGCAAGATGCGCTGTCGATCTCGGCTGGCTATGCCGCTCGCATGGTTGGGGTCCCCCGTATCATCGTCTCGAGCCGCAACATGGCGGCCCACCGCTTCGCCTATCATCGCCCCTACATGGCCGAGGCCTATCGCGAGATCGCGAGCTGCGCCGACATTGTTATGCTCAACAACAGTGAAGCCGGTGCCCACGACTACGCCGCTTGGCTTGGCTTGCCGGTGGACCGCTACCGTATCATTCGCAATGGGATCGATGCCGACCAGCTCAGCGCGCCAGATGCAGCGGAGACCTGCCGGCTTCGCGCCGACCTCGGCCTTGCCACTGATACGCCAGTCGTGGGCTCGATCTTCCGGTTTTATGCCGAAAAGCGCCCGCTCCTTTGGATCGAGGCCGCTGCGCGTATCGCTGCAGCGCGACGCGACTGCCATTTCGTCGTGTTCGGCGCCGGGCCAATGAAGGCCGAAATGCTCGGCTTGGCAGCGAGTCGCGGTTTTGCGGACCGGCTACATTTGCCCGGCACCATCCGCAACGCTGCCCTAGGCCTCTCGATCATGGATCTCTTCCTGATTGCCTCCGAGCTTGAAGGGACTCCCAACGTCGTACTTGAAGCAAGCCTAATGGGACTTCCCGTCGTTGCAACAAACGCCGGTGGCACGGCGGAGACAATCGATCATGGCACAACGGGCTTCTTGGCCAGCAAGCCCGATCCGAAGGTGTTGGCCGACTACGCGCTGACGGCTCTCCGTGAGAAGCAGGGCTCATTGAGTGCGCGCGAGGCAGGCCCGGCCTTTGTGCTGTCGCGTTTCGGGCTGGAGCGGATGCTCAACGAGATTTTGGACCTCTACAGTGTAACGTAAATGGTATGGTTGACCGACTGTAGGAGCTGATATGTTTTCAGTCGAGCATCTCAATGCTCTCAGGTCCGCCGAGATGGAGAAGATCGTGACCTATCTGCGGCCGGTGGGTGCCCGTGTTCTGGAGGTCGGCGCGGGTACGGGCCAGCAGGCGCTGGAGCTAGAGCGACGCGGCTTCGAGGTCGAGGCAATCGAGATTGCGAGTTCCAACTACGCGCAGTACCGCCTGTTCGGCATCACCGCCTACGACGGCCGCCACATCCCGTGTGCGGATGCGAGCTTTGACATCGTCTTCTCCTCCAACGTGCTAGAGCATCTTCCCGATCTTGCGCAGATGCACAAAGAAATCAGGCGTGTACTGAAACCCACGGGTTACGCGGTTCACGTGCTGCCGACGCTCGCCTGGCGCTTCTGGACAACGGTTTCCGCATTTCCGACGGCGTTCCAGTACGCCGGTACCGTTGGCGATCAGCTCAAGCCGCGTTGGTCACCGAACGGCGCCAAGTTCAAGCGCCGATGGGGCGCGTGGTATCTGGCCAGCCGGCATCTGCTCGCGCCGTTCGGACAGCAGCGGCACGGTGAACGCGGCAACATCATCTCCGAGACATGGCTGTTCCATCCGAGGTGGTGGCGCCGCAACTTCCGCGCCAACGGCTTCGACATCATCAAGGACGAGCCGATGGGGCTGTTCTACACAGGCAATATGACGTTCAATAAGAATTGGTCGCCTGGCCTGCGCGCTCGATTGGCCCGGGTATTGGCCAGTGCATCTCACATTTTCGAGCTCAAGGTGCGGGCGCACACAGCTGGGGCGACTTGCCATGCGCAATAGCGGGAAAGGGTGGGCTGATGATGCAAGGGGATCTTATCTTTTTTGCAATCAGCTCTTTTTTCCCAATCAGCTTTAACCATTTTCACACAATCGTCTCGGTTAGGTGGGCGGATTCAACGTGTGCGGCCTAACCGGCTTCATTGACCTCAAGCAGCGCTTGGCCCCGGACGACCGGATGCGCATAGCCCGGGCGATGGGGCTTGCTATCGAGCATCGCGGTCCCGACGACTGGGGCGTCCACCAGGAGCCCGAGGTCGGCCTCGTGCTGTCCTTCCGGCGGCTGTCCATCATCGATCTGTCCGAGGCCGGCCATCAGCCGATGGTGTCGGCTTCCGGCCGCTGCGTGATCGCCTTCAACGGCGAGATCTACAATGCCTGTGAAATCGCGAAGGAGCTTGAGGGCGCAGGGCACGTGTTGCGCGGCCATTCCGACACCGAGGTCGTGCTTGAGGCCTTCGAGCGCTGGGGCGTCGATGCTGCGCTACCCCGCCTCGTCGGCATGTTCGCCATCGCCTTTTACGATCGCGCGTGCCGGCGGCTGACCCTCATCCGCGATAGGCTCGGCAAGAAGCCGCTCTATTTCGGAAGGTCTGGAGGCACGCTGTTGTTCGGCTCGCAGCCCAAGTGCTTTTTTGCTCACCCCGACTGGTCGCCCGAGATCGACCGCAAGAGCGTTGCCGCCTTCATGCGCTGGGGTTATGTACCCGCGCCCCGCTCGATCTACCGCGGCCTTGCGTGTCTGAAGCCGGCCGAGCGGATCGACATCGTCGACGGTGAGGTCGTCGACCGCGGCCTTTATTGGAATATCCGCCAGATCGCAGCCCGCGCGCAGCGCGCGCCGCTGCGGCTCTCGGACGCCGAGGCAAGGGTTCGCTTCGAGAGCCTGCTGGCAGACGCGGTCCAGCTTAGGACGGTGTCCGACGTTCCGCTCGGCGCGTTCCTGTCGGGCGGCATCGACAGCTCGACCATCGCCGCGCTGATGCAGAAGGCCTCGTCGCGGCCGGTCAAGACCTTCTCAATCGGCTTTGAGGAGGCCGATTACGACGAATCAAAGCATGCTGCGGCCGTTGCCCGACATCTCGGCACGGATCATCACGAACTCTTCGTCCGACCCGATGATGTGCTGGCCACCATCCCGCTCATTCCGGACTGCTACGACGAGCCGTTTGCGGACGCTTCACAGGTGCCCACCTACCTGCTGTGCAAGCTCACCCGCCAGCACGTGACGGTGGCGCTCTCGGGCGACGGCGGCGACGAGCTCCTGGCGGGTTACACCCGCTATCGTATCGCCAATGAGGTCCTGGCCGGTACAAGCCTCATTCCGGCGGCACTGCGACCCGCGGCCTCGGCTCTGCTAGAGCACATGCCGGATGTCATATGGCGCAACCTCGAACCACTGATCCCCAAACGTTTCGGCACCGCGCCGCTGGCCGGCCGCGCCAAGAAGCTCGCTGGCCTGATGAGGCTCGGCGCCGAGGAGCGCGTGTTCCAGGGCATTGTCGGCCAGTGGCCCGAGCCCGAGCGGCTGGTGCGCGACACCGTGCACGAGGACGACGCCATCTGGACCGGCGCGCTCGCCGACGAGCTCCCCGACACCACACGCCGCTTCCAGATGCTCGATACGCTCACTTATTTGCCCGACGACATCCTGGTCAAGGTCGACCGCGCCAGCATGGGCGTGGCGCTCGAGGCGCGGGTCCCGCTGCTCGACCACCGCGTCGTCGAGTTCACGCTGGGGCTGCCGTCCAATATGCTGGTGCGCGGGGGCGAGACGAAGTGGCTGCTGCGCCAGGTGCTCTACGACCACGTGCCGCGCAGCCTTATCGACCGGCCGAAGACGGGGTTCATGATGCCGATCGACCACTGGCTGCGCGGGCCGCTGCGCGCGTGGGCCGAGGACCTGCTCGATGAGAAACGCATGGCGGCCGACGGCATCCTCGACCCCACACTGATCCGCGAGACCTGGGACCAGCATCTGTCCGGCCAGATCAACTGGCAGTACCGGCTATGGTGCGTGCTCATGTTTCAGGCATGGAAACGCAGGTGGATGGAGAATTGCGGTCCCTAACATCAATTCCCGATTCGCTTTGAACCCAAATCAAGTTGGCTTGCCGAAGGAATATGTGAAGCCAAAATAAGGTGAAACGACAGCCTCCTCAACAACCGCTTCGGTTGGGTCCACCGGCTTCGCTGGAAAAAGCATCGAACACGATCTGCACTTCTCCGGCATTCGCGACAAATCCCCACTTTCCAAGGCTCGGCCGATTTTCAGCCGTTTATCAGCACGCCACACGGCCAACAAACCGTCGCGTGCAACAGCGCCAAGTCCACCTTGAGAAACGCTGAGATCATAATCCCAGCAGCAAGATCATCGCGCCTTTGATCGGGATCGTTCCGATTCCGATTAAAGGCAGGTTGCTCTAGGGCCTGTTGTGATTCAGCGCGAGTGTATCACAGTTGCTGCCGCATAGATCATTGCACGGTAGCTGCTGTCAGTCTTCTCGCTGCGTGTGGCGATACGCTTGAACTCCTTGAGTTTGCAGAAGAAGTTCTCGATGAGGTGGCGCCATTTGTAGATCTCCTCGTCGATTTGGAGGCGCCGTTTTCGTTTTGGTCTTTGCGAGATGACGATGCCGGCACCTCGCGCGTTCAGCTCATCAATGATCCAGTTGCAATCGTAGGCCTTGTCAGCGATCAGCGCTGCGAACTCAACCTTCTCGATCAGCGGTGCGACGCCGACCGTATCGTAGCGATTTCCGGGCAGCAGAACGAAGCGCACGAGACTGCCGAGGGCGTCGGTCAGTGCGACAATCTTCGTTGTCCACCCGCCCTTCGACTTGCCGATGGCCTGACTTTGAGTCCCCCTTTTGCGCCGTGTCCGTGGCGATGGACATGGACGATGGTGGCATCGATCATCGCGCACTCGATGTCCGGATCATCGGATAGAGCATTGAAAATTTTCGCAAAAACATCACGCGCAGCCCAATAACGAAAGCGCTGAAACACCGTATTCCAATTGCCGAATTCCGATGGCAGGTCGCGCCATGGACTGCCCGTGCGAACGATCCACAGAACGGCTTCGATGAACACCCGACCATCACCACCGGTGCGACCGGCATCGGTCTTCTTGCCCAGACAAAGCGGCTCAATCTTTTCCCACTGACGATCTGTCAAACAGTAACGAATCATTTGCAGCCCCCTGTTTTGGGAGCTTGAATCACAAACCAGGTCCAAAGTGAATCCTGATTCCCAACAGGCCCTAGATGAAGGTCGATGAGGTGGCCGAAGGTCGTCTTGGGATCTAGAGCGGGGTCGCTTAGGCTCGTCCCGAGCTGGATCGCGCGCTCCGCTTCGATGCCCCATGCTTCAGCTTCCATCCCCTTGCGACGGAACGTCTTGGAGGCGTATTGGCCGTTTCGGTGCACTTGGGCGCGCCAGGAACCAGACGGGAGTTTCTTGACGGTGACCATGGTCGATGGTCCGGCTGTACTGGATCTGCGTGCTCAAAACGGGCACACGGAAACTGGAAACTGTTGCGTAGATCTGAACATAGTGCGAACAAAAATCGGCACGTTCGGTCTTTAGTCTTCTGAAGACGACGGAAAAGCGGTGCAATATCAATCGCATAGATTCTGCATTGCCCCTATGATGGATTGGACGGACCGGCATTGCCGGACGTTTCATCGGCTGTTGTCGCGTCGGGCACGGCTGTACACGGAGATGATCACAGCGCAGGCGGTGATCCACGGTGACCGCGAACAGCTGCTCGGCTTCGATGCCCCACAGCATCCGGTTGCCTTGCAGCTGGGCGGCTCAGATCCGGCAATGCTGGCGGAGGCCACCGCGATCGGTGCCGCTTTTGGCTATGATGAGATCAATCTAAACGTCGGTTGCCCATCGAGCCGGGTGCAGAATGGCCGGTTCGGAGCCTGCCTGATGCGGGAGCCGCAGCTGGTGGCGCGATGCGTGACCGCGATGGCGGCGGCGAGTCCAGCGCCGGTCACGGTCAAATGCCGGATCGGCGTCGACGACCAGGATCAGGAAGCTGATTTGGATCGCTTCATTGACCTGGTGGCGGATGCGGGCTGCCGCGTTTTCATCGTGCATGCCCGCAAGGCTTGGCTGCAGGGGCTGTCGCCGAAACAGAACCGGGATGTTCCGCCGCTCGACTATGACCGCGTGGCACGTTTGAAGGCGCGCCATCCGAGGCTGATCATCGTGCTCAACGGCGGCATCACGTCGATGGAGCAGGCGCGTCGGCACGTCGATGTGTTCGATGGGGTGATGCTCGGACGCGCCGCCTATCAGACCCCTTATCTGTTGGCAAATGTCGATCAAGCGCTGTTTGCCGATCCCGCCGAGCCCCCGCCTGAGCCCCCGCCTGAGCGACAGCAGGTGCTCACCCGACTGAGCCCCTATGCCGCGCAGCACCTGCGTCGTGGCGGCCGGTTGAACAACGTGACACGGCATATCTTGGGGCTCTATCACGGTCGGCCGCGCGCGCGCGCGTTCCGGCGACATCTGAGCGAGCATGCGATCCGCGATGGCGCCGGTGTTGAGGTGCTGGAAGAGGCCCGCGCCATTGCCGAGGGCGAGGCGTCATAGCGTTTCAGCGTGTGCTGGAACCATCCCGCTCCTCCACCCGGCCAACGCATGGCCCGCTGGTGTCGGAGGCCGGGCGGGGAAGTGGGCCGGCACGGCTGAACCGACTTAGAGCAACCTGCCTTTAATCGGAATCGGAACGATCCCGAATAAAGGCAGAAAGTTGCTCACCACTTTAAGAGCGATCATCTTTGCGCCTTAAATCGGCACCGGCGCAATTGGAACCGGCGTTGCGGTTCCGATTTAAGGCGCGATGATCTAGGCGGACATGATCCAGTCGGTTGGCGCCCGTCGCGGCTGCTTGATGCACACTCATGCTTCGGCAAGTGCGGCTTCGACCGCTGCAGCCACCCGAAACAGCGCGCGATCGCCGCCGCGCGGGCCAGCGATCATCAAACCGGTGGGGGCGGTGCCGGCACGGTGCATCGGCACCGAGATCGCGCACCCGTCCAACAGATTGATCACCGAGGGGTTGCGCAGCGCCAAAACGTTGAGTTTCGCATAATCGTCGTCGGCCTCCAGCTGTTGGATACGCGGCGCGATGGTCGGCACGGTGGGTATCAACATCGCATCAAATGACGCGGTGGCGGCCTGGATGCGCGCGATGAACGTGCGCCGGCGCTCAATCAATTGAATGTAGTCGACCGCGGTTTGACCACCGCCGCGCTTGATGCGTACCGACACCCGCGGATCATACGCGCGTTCGCGTCGCGCCAGCAGCGGGTGGTGCCAAGCCAAGGCCTCGGGCGCGGCAAAGCCACCTTTGGCATTGATGTCCGGAATTTCGTCGAACGCCGCCATGGCTCGGCGCTCGACGTCGGCACCTGCCGCCGACAGGGTTAAAAGCGTGCGCTCGAAATCGGCGGCGACGGTTTGGTCAAGATCGTCGAGCACGAACCGTTCCGGCACGACGAAGCGCAGCCGGCTGAGCGCGGCGGGTGCCAACGCCGTCGGTTCATCACCGGCCAGGATGGCGTCGACGCTCGCGCAACAGGCGACCGTGCGCGCGATCGGTCCGATCGAGTCGAGCGTCGTTGACAGCGGAATTGCGCCGGCGGTCGGAACCCGCGCCGCGGTCGGCTTGTAGCCGACCAAGCCGTTGTAGGCGGCGGGAATACGACATGAGCCGCCGGTGTCGGTGCCGAGCCCCATGTGGGCCATGCCGTCCACCACCGAGATCGCCGCGCCCGATGACGAGCCGCCCGGGATGCGCGCAGCGGCGCGGTCCCAAACGCACGCCGGTGTTCCATGGTGCGGATTGAGGCCCACGCCGGAAAAGGCGAATTCCGTCATATTGGTGCGGCCGATGACAATGAACCCGGCGCGGCGCAGTCGGGCGACGGCGGGTGCATCCTGATCCGCTGGCGGACGATCGGCCAATACCTTGGATCCTGCCGTCGTGACGTGTCCCTTGATGTCGAACAGGTCCTTGATCGAAATCGGTATGCCCGCAAACCGCGAGGGCGCCGCTCCCGCTGCGCGCAGCGCATCCATCGCATCGGCGACCGCGCGCGCATCGGCATGTGCCACCTGCAGGAAAGTTCGCGAGCCTTCACCCTGGGGCTCGTCGATGCGCGCCAGACAGTCGTCCACCAGCTGTCGCGCAGTGACGCTGCCACTGGCGAGACGCTCGGCAAGTTGATCCAAGCTGGGCGCACGGTCGAACGGCATGGGGCCTCCTGCCTGCGTTGGCGCGAGGTTTAACGATTTGGCATGGGGCGCGCTTGCCCCGGGCGCGTCGTCGCCGATGTTGGCGTCTGCCCCCACATCGACAGCAGGGCCACCACCATGAACAGCGCGATCAGATAGAACACCCAGTCAGGTCGTCCAATGTCCAGCAAATAACCCAGTGGGATCGGGGCCAACGCCGCGCCCAAGGCGATGCCGGCCGTCACGAAGCCGAACACCCGACCGGTGGCGCCCTTCGGCGCGGCAGCCCGCAGCATCATGTCACGCGCTGGCCGGGTTGCCCCTTGGCCAAGGCCGATGGCGCCCATCAGCAAGACCAACAATAGCGCGGGCGGATGAATGAGGGCAAACGCGACGGCGACCACCGCCGTCATCACGAATACGGTGCCGGCGACCACATCATGGCGTCCCAGTCGATCGGCGAGTTCACCGCCGAGCAGCACACCGGCGGCGGACGCGAACAAATACACCGATAGCGCCAGGTTCGCCGTTTCCAACGGCATGCCGTGCAAGGTGACGAACGCGGTGGCTGCGAACGCCTGCAGGCCACCTTGGGTCATGGCGAGCACCGTGAAGAACAGGAAGAACATCAGCATCGGACGGGACAGCAACAACTTCAATCCGCGACCGACCTCACCGGCAGCAGGCCGATCCCCTTTGTCGGCGGGCGTCGCCGGTCGGGCATCGATCTCGTCGCGCATGGCTGCCAGTTGCGTTAAAATGACCGCCAGCGCGACGAGCCCCATCACGCCGGCGCCGACCATCGCCAGGCGCCAATCCATCAGCTGTGTCATGATGATCATCGCCGTCGGCGCCGCGGCCGTGCCGAGGTGACCGGCAAAGGTGTGGATTGAGAATGCTCGCCCCATGCGGCTCGCGCTGATCGATGCGTTGAGGATCGCATAGTCGGTCGGATGAAACACCGCATTGCCGAGGCCGGCGAGCAGCGACAACACGACGACGGTTGCGAAGTTGGGCGCCAGCCCGATCAGCCCAATGGCAACCGACACGATCACGAGGCCGGCCACCAGCACGCTGCGGGCGCCGATGCGATCGACAAGGAAACCGATCGGGACCTGGACCGCGGCCGAAACAGCGTACATCAGTGCCAGCACCGTGCCGAGCTCGGCATAGGAGACACCGAAGCTCTCCCGCATCGGCACGAACAGGGGCGGCAAGGCCATGTAGAAGAAGTGGCTCATGAAATGGCCGATACCGATCACGCTCAGGATGCGGTAGTCGCGTCCACTGTCTGCCGCTGTCGCCGTGCTCATGCCGTTCCAACTACCTCGTCGCGTCGCTTGCGCCGTGCCATCCCGTCCCCGGTTGCTCCGACTGATTGCGGAACACCAGGGTCTTGATGGTCACCGGCACGGTGGCCGATGGCAACCGAATACGGCCTAGGTCGACAAAATCAAAGTCGTTGAGCGCGATGCCGTCGAGAACCAACAACCCGTGCTGGAAGCCAAGCTCGTGCTGCAGAATGTGACCGAGCGTCAGCGCGATGTCGCCGTCGATCATCAGGTAAGTGGGAAGCGCTTGCGTGCGGCGCGGCGCGAGCCCTTGGCTGAGACCTTCTGCAAACGCCCGCAGGCGATGGTAGGCCGGCGGGCCGGCCCAGCGGAAGGCGAGCACCACCTCACATGGAACAGATGCGATGTCGAAGGCCGCCAGATGATGGCGCACCGCCGCGGCCACCGCGGCCGGGTCGATCTCGCCGGACAGCCGGCAAGGCGGCTGCACCACCGGCAAATTGCGCCGCGGCAGCAGTTGACCCGGCTCGGTGATCAAGCCGGTCCGGCCGCTGAGCTGCACGCTGAAGGCCGAGGCGCCGAGCACGGTCGCGCGAATGCAGTGGTCGGACGGTAATAGCGGCCAAGGCAAGGCGCCGGCCGCAAGCCGTGCCGCCAGGGCGCGACCCAACGGCAAGCCGATATCGCCAAAACTGCGCCGCTCCCGCGCGTAGACGTACTCGCCAACGCCGCCGGACACCATCACGCCGTCGATGCCGGCGAGATCGCCGAACGGCTCGGTGAGGAACAACGCCTTGACCTCGGGCGCGATGGCGGGCGCGATCAGGGCCGCAATGAGGTCGTCGGCGAGCATGCGGCCGACGGCCTTGCGTTGCTCAAACGGCGCCGGTCCGCCCAAATGCCAGTCAAAGCCGGCCCGCCGGGCGTGGCGTGCGCCCACCGGATCCAACCGGTCGATCACGTCATCGGCCGTCGTGGATACCGGCCGACCGCCGATCTCCAAGGCGGCCGTGGCGACCACGGCGCCGTCGGCGCAGACGGCGAGTTTGGTGGTGCTGCCGCCGATATCGATGTTGAGGATCTGCCCACGGGTTGTTCGGCAACGCTCCACTGCGCCGGAACCGTAGGCCGCTAAGCGCGCCTCCAAATGATGGCCGGCGGCGGCAGAGACGATATCGCCGCAGTCGATCGCAAGGCGCTCGGTGATGGCCTCGGCGTTGCTGCGCACGCGCGCCGCGCCGGTCAGGATGACGACGCCACAATCGATATCGTCGGGATGCAGGCCCGCTGCGGCGAACGCATGATCGACGATCGCGCGGAGCGCCACGTCATCGATCGCATCGCCGGCAGCATAGGGCGTGAGTGCGATCGGTGATTGGTAGAGGGTTTCGCGTTTGCCGGTCGACAGTCGGCCGGTCGGTGACGTATCGGAGCTGTCGGCGACACGCTCCAGGTGCAGGCGAGACAACGCGACTTGGGTGCCGGACGAGCCTACATCGATGCCGATGCTGGTCAACACCACATGCTCTGTCATGCCATCGATCAGCAAGCCGTCCATCGCCTCATGATCGTGGTCATGATCGTGATCGTAGCCGCTGTCGTGGACGTGATCGGCAAACGCGCCAAACCGATGGTCGGCCAGGGTGTGCTGGCTGGTCGGCTGCTTGCGCGCGGTGTCGTCGGGATCGGAGCTGGTCATGCCGCCGTCCTATCACCCGTCCGGCATCGAATGCAAAGCATCGCCCCCGCGCGGTGTTGGCGCGTTTCACAGCGTGCTGTGGAACCGTCCCGTTCCCCAACTGGCCTTCCAAGGCATGATGAGCGAGCGGGCGGGAGCGGGCCAGGTGATTCGTAGAAGGCGGAATTGACCGAAAGGTCGGTTAGGCCATGAAGCGGACGCAATGGACCGGCGGTAAATCCTGGGTCACGCACGACCAGCTGTCGCCCCGATCCTCCGATATCCAGAGGCTGCCAGTCGTCGAGCCCATCGCCAGCCATTGGCCGGTCTGGTCGATATCCAGCCCGTGTCGATAGACCAGATGATAGGCGTGGGATTGCGGCAACCCCGCCGACAACGTCTGGAAGCTCTGACCGCCATCGCCGGTGCGGGTGACCACCAGCCGTCCGTCGACCGGATAGCGCCACTCGTCCTTGACGGCGGGCACGAACCACGCGGTGTCGGCATCGTGCGGGTCGGCCACCGCGGCAAATCCGAACGTCGACGGGCCGGCTCGCTCGATTTCCGACCAGGATCGACCGCCATCACGGCTTCTGAAGATGCCATTGTGATGTTGCACCCAGAGCGCGTCGGGCGCGGCGCTGCAGCGTGCCAGTCGGTGGACGTCCTGTGCCGCCGTTTCATGCATCATTTCTTCGGGCACATAGTCCGCGCGCATGCCCTGGGCGCTGGGCGACCAGCTGGCGCCAGCATCATGCGACACCCAGATGCCGCCGACCGACACCGCCACATAGAGCTTGGCGGCGTCCTCTGGGTCGACGCAGATCGAGTGAATTCCCGGCACATCGTAGCCGCCACCCAGCCACAGCTTGCGCTGCGGCAGATCCCACAAGGGTCGATTGAGCAGCCAGCTCTCCCCGTGGTCGGAGGATCGAAACAGCCCGCCCGGTAGCGTCCCGCACCACAGCACGCCGGGCTCGTTAGCCCCACCCGCCTCCATCGCCCAAATTTTGGTCAGCGACCAAGGTATCGTTCGACCCATCGGGTCGGTATCGACCTCGCCTTCCGGTTGCTTGGGATAGGCTGGAACCGCGACCTCCTGCCACGGCTGGTCGGGGCCGGCGGCGCGATGCAGCTTGCAGCCGAAATGGCCGTGTTCGAGCGCAGCGTAGCAGGTGCCGTCCCGTTGGTCGCTCAGCACCATCGAGACGTTGTCGCCGAGGAAGGCCGTCGCGGCGATCGACCACGGTTGTTGCGAACTGGCGCCGCGCGCGAACGTGAACAGACCCTTGCGGGTCGCGACCTGCAGCCTACTCATGATCACTGCCTCCGAGCGGACGCCACCTTGTAGGCCGTGACGACCACAGATCAATACCGATTGCAAGCAGCACTGACGGTCTACCCCCCGGACAGGGCCTGGGCGACGTAAATCCTGCTGTCAGCGCGCACCGGATCACTCAGGCCGACACGGTCTTTGACGTGTCGCTGATCGATGAACACCGACATGTGCCGCCGCAGCGCACCTTGGTCGTCGAGCACATAGCCACGCACCGTCTCGTTCAAGGCGAACACGTGTTCCAGCGCCTCGCGCACGGTTGCTGCCTCCACCGTGCCGGTGGGACAGTTGACATGTCGGGCCAGATTGGGCGTGAACGTGACGGTCGGCATCGATCCCCCAACTGCGCGTAGCGGCCGCCCCGATCAGCCCCGTCGCGGTGCCGCGCGGGTTCAGCTGACCTCCATCAGGAACGACAGTTGCCGTGGACTTGAACCACCGTTCACATCGGTCAACGTGGTCGGATAATCACCCGTGAAGCAATGGTCTGCAAACTGTGGCGAAATCGGATCGCGGGTCTCGACGCCCATCGCCCGGTAAAGGCCGTCAACCGACAAAAAGGCCAGGCTGGTCGCGCCCAGCAGCTGCCGCATCTCCTCCAGCCCCATATTGGCTGCCATCAACTCATCGCGGCTTGGCGTATCGATGCCGTAAAAGTCGCTGAACTTGATCTGTGGACAGGCGATGCGCAGGTGCACCTCACGCGCACCGGCCTCAAACACCATGGCGACGATCTTGCCGGCGGTGGTGCCGCGTACCACGCTATCGTCGAGCAACGTGACCCGGCGACCTCGGATCACCGCCTGATTGGCGGAGTGCTTCAGCTTGACGCCGAGCGCTCGGATCTTTTGCTCCGGCTCGATAAAGGTTCGTCCGACATAGTGGTTGCGGATAATGCCGAGTTCATAGGGAAGTCCCGAGGCCTGAGCGAAGCCGATCGCCGCCGGCACACCGGAGTCCGGGATCGGGACGACGACATCGGCCTTCACCGCGGCTTCCCGCGCAAGCTCCGCGCCCATCTGCTTGCGGACCGCGTAAACACTCTTGCCGCCGACGATGGAATCGGGGCGGGCAAAGTAGATGTACTCGAATATGCACGGCCGGGCGGCGCGCCGGGGGAATGGTTGGTGGCTTTCCAGCCCGCCGTCGCGGGTGATGGTCACCACCTCGCCGTTCTCGACTTCCCTGACGAGCTTGGCGCCGACGATATCGAGGGCGCAGGTCTCCGAGGCCAGCACGTAGGAGTCCCCCAGCCGGCCGATCACCAAAGGACGGATGCCGACCGGATCGCGGGCACCGATCAGCATGTTGTCGGTGACGCAGACGAAGGCATAGGAGCCTTCCAGCTGACGCAGCGCGTCGATCAAGCGTTCAACCGTGCGCAGGCGCTGTGACCGGGAGATCAGGTGCAGCACCACCTCGGTGTCGGAGGTGGACTGGAAGATGGCGCCATGATGCACCAGCTGCCGGCGTAAAGTCTTGGCGTTGGTCAAATTGCCGTTGTGTGCCAAAGCGAAGCCGCCGGTATCGAGGTCCGCAAACAGCGGCTGCACGTTGCGCAGGATCGTTTCGCCGGTGGTCGAGTAACGGACGTGGCCGGCCGCAATCGTGCCGTCGAGGCGTCCGATCACGTCGGGGCGCGAGAAATTATCGCCAACCAGGCCTAGCCTGCGTTCAGAATGAAAGACGTTGCCGTCTTCGCGCTCATGGTAGGTGACGATGCCGGCCGCCTCCTGGCCCCGGTGCTGCAGGGCGTGGAGACCGAGGGCGGTGATCGCCGCCGCATCGGCATGTCCGAAGATGCCAAATACGCCGCATTCCTCGTGCAGTCGATCTTCGTCGGGGACAACAGGGCCAGTGGTCGCTCCCGGCTCAGGCGCGGGCCGGTCGTCGTTCGAGGTTCGGTCTGCACCGTCCTCAGCCATGTTGGTCTCCCCGCTCGGGCCGACTCGGCACCGCATCGAGCACACGCTGACGCGTCCTTATAGCTGGTCACAGTGAGCTGAAACCATCCCGCTACCCCGCCTGGCCACCCAATGGCAGGTTTATATGGGTGGCCGGGCGGGGAAGCGGGCCGGCACAGCATTCCGCCAACGGCGAAAATGCTCTACAACCAGCCACGGTCGGACAGAACGCGCCACTCAGACGCGACACTTATATGAAGCGATCGTTTATGCAACTGCGTATCTGGTAAAGATGCTCTAATGTGATCGGGCGCCCGGTCGGCCTAGGTGTTTCGTGACATATCGATCACAATCGGTGTGTTTGAGGGGTCGTCAGCCGGACTGTTGGTCCTGGTTTTGCTTATCGAGATAGCGCCGGTAGATGTACTCCAGCGGTGATTCGAGGGCGCGGCCGGCGCTCAACAGTAACGGTCGAGATTTGGCTTGGGTGACGATGAAGTGCTGGTCCTCCTCCGGAAAGAACTTGTGGTAACCGAGGAATAACACCAGCACGATCACAAACCCCCGCGCGACGCCGAAGGCGAAGCCGGCCAAGCGATCCAGCATGCCGATGCGGCTTTCCAGAATTGCATCGGAGATGCGTGACGTGAACAGATGCACGATCAACAGCACGATGACGAACACCAAGGACGCTAATGCGATCTGCACGATCAGCACCTGGCTGCCGATGAATTGCTGACCGCCCGAGATCTGCTGCGCGACATCGGCAGCGAACTGGCGTTGAAACAAGACGATATAGATCGCCGCACCGGCGGCGACGGCCCACGATAAGATCGAAAGGATTTCCCGCGACAAGCCCCGATACATGGCGAGGATGCCGGAGATAAAGCAGATCGCCAGCAACACCACGTCGAGATAGGTTAACGGACCCAACATGACCGCATCGTCCTGGATTGGCGCCTACCTGTGATCATTGAAAGACGCTTGTTACGTCTTGCAGCCCGGGTGGCCGGATATCGGCAGGTAGCGCACAGGCAACTCAAGATGTCTTCCATTCCGTTCGAGGCCAGTTGCGCGGGCCAGTTGCGCGGGCCAGTCGCGCCGGCCAGTCGTGCCGGCCAGTTGCACAGGCCAGTCGCCCCGGCAAGCTCTACCGGGAGCGTCCAAGGTCGGCGCTCGAGACCGGACATCAGCACGTGTTTGACCCCTAACGGCCGGTTTCGACCGCGCCCGATTTGGGGTCAGTCAGGTCCATTCTATGGACCATCGGTTGATTTTTTGGCCATGTTTCGTTCCTTTGGCTCGGGCATTTTGAACGCAAGACTCTTAAGATGTGCTATGCGTTCGACCACCAATCCGGCAAGGCCACCGTCCTCGATCTCGCCTGCGGCCGGCATGATCGCCTGTTTGAAGCCAAGCCGCTGCGCTTCCTTGAGCCGCGTTTGCATGTGGGCCGCCGCGCGAACCGCCCCTGACAGGCTGATTTCGCCAAAATAGATGCAGTCCGATGGCAGCGCAGTATCCGAAAATGACGACAGCAGCGCTGCCGCAGCGGCCAGATCAGCCGCTGGCTCCGCGATTCGCAGGCCGCCGGCAACATTGAGATAAACATCGGTGTGGGCGAAGCTGATGCCGCAGCGCGCCTCCAGCACCGCCAGCAGCATCGACAACCGATTGGCATCCCAGCCGACCACGGCGCGCCGCGGCATGCCCAGGGCCGATGGCGCGGCCAGCGCCTGGATTTCGACCAGCAACGGTCGCGTCCCCTCAATGCCGGCAAACACTGCCGACCCCGGGCAGCCGGCTTCGCGATCGCCTAAAAACAGCTCCGACGGGTTGGCAACCTCGCGCAGCCCACCGCTCGCCATTTCGAACACGCCAATTTCATCGCTGGCCCCAAAGCGGTTTTTGACCGCGCGCAAAATGCGGAAGGGATGGCCTTGATCCCCTTCAAAGTAGAGCACCGTGTCAACCATGTGCTCGATCACCTTCGGCCCGGCAATTTGGCCGTCTTTCGTGACATGGCCGACCAACACCAGCGCGCTGCCGGTTCGCTTGGCGAATTGAATGAGCGAATGGGTGGCAGCCCGCACCTGACTGACGGTGCCTGGGGCTGCTTCGAGCGCTTCGGCCCACAGCGTTTGGATGGAATCGATCACGACGAGATCGGGCCGTCGCCCTTCGGCCAACGTGGCCAGGATGTTGGCGAGATTGGTCTCTGCCGCGAAACCGACCGGCGCCTCAGAGAGCCCCAGCCGGTCGGCCCGCAGCCGCACCTGTGCTGCGGCCTCTTCCCCTGAGAAGTAGACAACGGTGCCACCCGCCCGCGCAATTTCGGCGGACAGCTGCAACAATAGGGTGGACTTACCGATTCCGGGTTCGCCGCCCAGCAAGATCGCGGACCCGGGAACAAGGCCGCCCCCCGTGACGCGATCGAGTTCCGCCGACCCGGTCGGCAGCCGCCGAGCTTCGCTGGTCGGACCCCGCAGATCTTCGAGCTGGATCACCCGTCCCTTGGTTGCGCGGGGCAACCCGGTCCCCGGCGCCTGCGCGTTGGCGTGCTCCTCGACGATGGTGTTCCACGCCCCACAACTCCCGCACTTCCCGGCCCAACGCGTGCTCACCGCACCGCAGGCCTGGCAAACAAATGATGCGCGTGCCGGTTTGGCCATGATCAAGCGCCTTCGTCCGCATAGACCCGATGGACGCGTCGGCTCAGGCGTGACAACAGCTCGTAGCCGATGGTACCTGCCCGGTCGGTCAGATCGTCGACCGTCACCCGATCGCCGACCACCTCGACCCAGCCGCCGCGTCGCGCCAGGTCTTCTGGAACACCGGTCACATCGACCGAAAGCAGATCCATCGATACCCGACCCACCACCGGGACCGGATGTGGTCCGATGTAACCGATCGGCCCGGGTTGGCCGGTCGGTCCGCTCAGCGCGCGTAAGAAGCCATCGGCATAGCCGCAGGCCACCGTGGCAATACGCGCGGGTCGGTCGACCTGCCAGATGGCACCGTAGCCAACGCTGTCACCGGCCTGAATATCGCGTACTTGGAGAATGCGGGCGGTCAAGCGAACCACCGGCTGCATCGCCGTCGAAGGGTCGGCCAGCGCACGGCCGCCGTAAAGCGCGATACCGGGTCGCACCATGTCGTAGTGGTAAGCTGGACCAAGAAAGATACCGCCGGAATTGGCCAGGCTGGCCGGTGCCGACGGCAGCAGGGCACGGACCCGATCGAACGCCTGACGCTGGGCCTCGTTCATCGGGTTGGTCGGCGTGTCGGCGCAGGCGAGGTGGCTGAGGATCAAGCTCAATTTAAACGGTTCCAACAACTCCGGCCGATGGGCGAGCCGCACCACGTCGCGCTCAGACAAGCCGAGCCGGTTCAGTCCGGTATCGAGATGGATGGCGGCCGGCAACCGGCGCTCGTTGCGCCGGCAATAGGTGCTCCATTCCTCGATCTCCGCCAAGCTGGACAACACGGGGCGCAGGTCGAGGCCTTGATAGTGGCTCTCCGCACCGCCAAGCAAGCCGTCGAGCACATAGATCGTCGCGCCGGGTTGCACGTGGCGCGCCCGCAGGCCCTCCTCCAAGGTGGCGACGAAGAAGGTGCAGCAGCCATCGTTGGTGAGCGCCCGTGCGATTTCTTCCAGACCGAGCCCGTAGGCGTCGGCCTTGATGACTGCGGCGCAGTGGGCGTTGCCGGTGACGGCCTTCAGATGTGCCCAATTGGCCCGCAAGGCGGTGAGATTGATGCGCAAAACGGCGCGCGCATCGGCGGGTATCAGCGGCTGGTCTGTCCGAGCCTGTTGTGCCTCAGCAAGTGCATTCATCGTTTCATCTGCTAACCGCGAGGTTGGGACTGATGGTCCCTTGCCAAGTTGCCAAATCTTGTGAACTGAGCTTCGAACGAGAGCGTGACCGTGCCGACCGGGCCATGCCGCTGTTTGCCGACAATCACTTCTGCTTTGCCGTGCACTCTGTCCATGTCTGCAAGCCAGGTGTCGAAGTCGGCAGTGCCTTCGGCAGGCTTGCGGCGCTCGACATAGTATTCCTCCCGGAACACGAACATGACGACGTCGGCGTCTTGCTCGATCGAGCCCGATTCGCGCAGGTCCGATAGCTGCGGCCGTTTATCCTCGCGCTGTTCCACGGCCCGGCTCAGCTGCGACAATGCTATGATGGGTACGGCCAACTCTTTCGCCAAGGCCTTAAGACCGGTGGTGATCTCGGTAATTTCCTGCACCCGGCCGGAAGACGCCGATTTGGCCGAGCCCGACAACAGCTGCAGGTAGTCCACTACCAATAGATCTAACCCATGCTGGCGCTTTAGTTTACGCGCGCGCGCCGCCAGTTGGGCCAAGGTGATGCCGCCGGTCTGATCGATGAACAGCGGACATTGCGACATCTCTTGGCTGACCTGCACCAGGCGGCGGAACTCGTCCTCGGTGATCATCCCGCGCCGAATTTTTTCCGAGGGAATCTCCGCCTGCTCGGCCAGGATCCGCGCCGCCAGTTGCTCCGCCGACATTTCGAGCGAAAAGAATCCGACTTTGCCGCCGTTCAGCACTTTGCGCGTGCCGTCGGTTTCGATCGCCTCCTGGTAGGCCTTGGCGATGTTGTAAGCGATGTTGGTCGCTAACGCCGTCTTGCCCATCGATGGCCGACCCGCCAGCACGATCAAGTCGGACGACTGCAACCCACCCATGCGGCCGTCGAGGTCAAGCAACCCTGTCGACAGCCCCGATAGATGACCGTCACGCTCGTAGGCCGCGCCGGCCATGTCGACCGCCTGTGTCAACGCCGCGCCAAAAGTGACGAAACCCTGTCCGTACTTGCCGCTCTCGGCCAGGGCGTAAAGTTCGTTCTCGGCCGTTTGAATCTGGGTTTCCGGCGAGCAATCCACCGGCGAATCATAGGCCGTGTTGACGACATCCTCACCGATCGTAATCAAGCAGCGGCGAACCGCCAGGTCATACACCGTGCGTCCGTAATCGGCAGCGTTGATGATGGTCGTGGCGTGCACCGCCAAGCGCCCGAGATATTGGGGAACGCTCAGCGTTTCATCGATCGGCTCGGCGTTCTCGAAAAACGTGCGAAGCGTGATCGGCGTGGCCTGCTTGCCGGCCTGAATCAGCTTGCTGGCCACATCGAAGATTTGCGCGTGCAGCGGGTCGTAAAAGTGCTCCGCTGCGAGGAAGCCGCTGACGCGATCCAGCGCCTCGTTGTTGACGAGGATCGCTCCGAGCAGGGCTTGCTCGGCCTCGATATTGTGCGGGACCTGCCGGAAGCTGAGCGGTGAGTCCGCTTGCGCCTGGGCGACCAGCTGCTCGGAGAGTTGGGGATTGAGTCTATTCATGCCAATAAGGTAGCCGATTCCCGCTCGGGAACCGCGCCTGCCCCTCGCGGGTGAGCTGGATCGCCCCCGCAATACACATCGCCCGAGCTTTAGACTTGTGGTGTGACAGAATCGAGTTCGTGCCGGGCGCAGGCTGGCGAACGCGGTGGTCGACCCGCTGGAAGGACGTGACTGCAACCGAGGCTTGAAGGCCTGATCGGCCCTCCAGCTGAACTGTTCAAGGTGTTTGCCATGCCAAGCAATTCTCGCCCGGCGGACGTATGCCGTCAGCCAAGTGCAGACGCCAACATGAGCAGCCGCCGGCTCGAGCTGATCGCTATTCCGGGACTGCCCGACCTGTTGCCCGGCGACAACCTGGCACGTCGGATCTTGAACGCAGCCCAACAGGCCGACCTCCAGCTCAAGCCAGGCGATGTCCTGGTGATTGCCCAAAAAGCCGTATCGAAATGCGAAGGTGCCTACGCCGTGCTGGACGAGGTTGCCCCCTCGTGTGAGGCCCAGGAGCTGGCGGCGAGCACCAGCAAAGACGCGCGCCTGGTCGAGCTGATCTTGCAGGATGCCGACGAGGTGCTCAGGGCTCGCGAGGGGCTCATCGTGGTCGCCCATCGCAGCGGCCATGTGATGGCCAACGCGGGCATCGATTCATCCAATGTGACCGGCAACGGTCAGGAGCGTGTGCTGCGGCTGCCGGCCGATGCCGACAAATCCGCGGCCCATCTGCGCATGACCTTGAAGATGCTGACTGGCATCGACGTCGGCGTGGTGATCAACGACAGCTGGGGTCGGGCTTGGCGCAACGGTACCGTTGGCCATGCGCTCGGCGTGGCTGGTCTGCCGGCACTGTGGGATCGTCGCGGTGAGGCGGATATGCACGGCAGGCCGTTGCGCGCCACCCAGATCGGTCTGGCCGACGAAATCGCGGCGGCGGCGTCGCTGCTGATGGGTGCTGGCGCGGAGCGCCAACCGGTGGTGATCGTGCGCGGTCTGTGTCTGCCGGCGGGAGACGGGGTGGCCAAAGATCTGTTGCGCGACAAGGCCCACGACGTGTTCAGGTAGACGGGTATATGGAGCTATCCGAGGGGCAAAAGGACTGAGCGATGATCGTGGCCTTGGCTGGCGGCGTGGGTGGCGCGCGATTGGTCGCCGGCCTGGCGCGCGTGCTCCCGGTTCAGGACTTGACCGTGGTCGTCAACACGGCCGACGATTTTCGACACCTGGGACTGGCGATCTCGCCGGACCTCGACACCGTCATGTACACGTTGGCCGGGCTTGAGAATGCTGAGACGGGGTGGGGCCTTGCCGGTGACACATGGGGTTTCATGGCCGCGCTGGCGCGGCTTGGGGGCGCAACCTGGTTCAAGCTCGGTGATACCGATCTTGCGACCCACATCGAGCGCACGCGTCGCCTGGCTGCCGGTGAAACGTTATCTGCCATCACGACCCAGCTGTGCGCCGCGTTGGGGGTCAACACCAAACTCGTCCCGATGTCCGATGACCCCATCGCGACGCGGGTGGTAACCGAAGCCGGTGTGCTCGACTTCCAAGACTACTTTGTGCGGCTCAGGTGCAGCCCACGAATACGTGCAATCCAATTCTCAGGCCGCGAGACGGCGCGACCCGCGTCAGCCGCCTTGGCGGCGCTGGCCGCGCCTGAGCTGGAAGCGATCATCATTTGCCCCTCCAATCCCTATGTCAGCATCGATCCGATCTTGGCCGTTGATGGTCTACGCCAACGCATCCTGGCCCGCACGGTTCCGGCCTTGGCGATATCGCCGATCGTGGGCGGCGCCGCGGTGAAGGGCCCGGCCGCGAAGATGATGGCGGAGCTCGGCGCCGAGATCAGCGCGCTCGGCGTTGCGCGACATTATCAGGGCCTGATTGACGGACTGGTTCTCGACGAAGTGGATCGCGCGCTGACGGCCGCGATTGAACAGCTCGACATCAAGACCCACGTCTGCGACACGATCATGCGCGAGGAGGGCGGACGCCAACGGCTGGCCGAGGCGGCCTTGAGGTTTGGCCGGATGCTCAGATAGGGCCCGAGGACCGTCTCCGGGTTACCCAAGTTTCTGCTGTCTCAACCGGTGGTAATGGACGTTCATCGTGGAGCGCTGCAGCTTTAGAGTGCACGCTGGCACACGCTGGCACACGCTGGCACACGCTGGCACACTCTGGCACACTCTGGGCACCGCTGGTTGGACCGCAGCTTTCGCGACCCCCCATGCTGTGATCATGTCCGTAAAGGGCTGTGATCATGTCCGCAAACGGTAGTTTGGTGAATGAACGACCGATCCCAGCGCGTCCACCCCATGGCAAGCCTGTGTGGGTGGCCGGCCGGGGGGGTCAGTTAACGTTCAATCGCTCTAAACTTTAAGAGCGATCATCTTTGTGCCTTAAATTGAAACCGGTTTTGCGGCTCCAGTTCAAGACACGATGATCTAGGGGTTCGCGGGTCGAATCGCGCAGGCCCACCCCTTGCATGCTGGCACGAAGCTCCATATACGACAACCAGCGCTCGCTTCGTCTATCGGTTAGGACAGCAGCCTTTCACGTTGCAGAGACGGGTTCGATTCCCGTAGCGAGCGCCAATCGTCCACATGGTTAAGTGGCTGGCGGGGTTGAGTGGCAGGCGGGGTTGAGTGGCTGGCAGCTCCGCGATCGCCGCGGCGGTCGGCGTCCGGTTGCGGTGATGTCCGCCCGCGGCTGTTACAACCTGTTGCCGGGTTTGACCGTGCCGGCCTCGGGGTTGAACACCAGCGTCTCGATGGCGTTGAGATCGGTTCCCGTGACCCGGACGAAGCGACTGCCGTCTGAAATCTCGATCGAATGGACATCGCGTGGCTCAAAGATGCCGGCCATGCCCGGGTCAAGTCGGTACGCGCCGGTCTTTTCCAGCCGAGCCGGGCCCTGGGAACCACCCTCGTCCAGGCGTGCCCACGTGGTCATGATGGTGTGACCAGCGGCTTGCCCATAAATCGCCCAAGACGCTCCATGGTCGTGCGGTGGACCGGCTTTGCCCTGATCGTAGACGTGCACCAGCAGATTAAAACCGGTGTCCTGGTCTTGGAAAATGGTCTGGATGCCTGGCGCGGCATCGCCGGAACAATACGCAGCCAGGAAGCTTTGGTCTTGCAGTAAGCGTTCCAGCCGCTGGCGCACCTTCTCCCGTCCCGCAGCGTTGGGCTCGCTTGACAGCATTTGTCGGGCGTCCAGACAGAATGAATCGATCGCGGGGTGCATCACCTACTCCTATTCCGTCGGCGTCATCGCCGGTGCCGCGCGCGACCCGATCACGCACATCCGGCGCGCCCGCAAGGCCATATTTTGCGTCAATGTGCTCCCTTACGCAATATTCTACCCGCATTCATCGCACTTGGGTGCAAGCTTGCTCCTTGTGCGGTGTCAGGAGCGTCTCTCCACCTTGCCGGCCGAGCCGCACCGCGCCGCTCGCACGGCTGGGTCGGTGACCCGTTGTCCCCAATCATCGGTTAACTGCGTTTGGGTTTTGCCGTGATTTCTGATTACACCTTCCGCATCCCAACCGGGGGGAGGCATTGTTATGGACCACCTCGCAGCGTTGGCCAGCGATCCGGCCAATTGGGCGGCGCTGGCGGCGCTGATCGTGATGGAGATCGTGCTTGGCATCGACAACCTGATCTTCATTGCGATCCTGACCAACAAGCTTCCCGAGCATCTGCGCGGGCGCGGCCGGGTGATCGGCATCGGGCTAGCGCTGATCTTGCGTTTGGTGCTGCTGGCGGGCGTCGTCTACATCGTGCGTTTGACACAACCCGCCATCACCATCTTCGGCAACGCGTTTTCCTGGCGCGACCTGATCTTGATCGGTGGTGGACTGTTTTTGGTGTGGAAAGCGACCCAGGAGATCCATCATCGGGTCGATCCGAATCCGGCGCCGAGCGTGTTCGACCGCGGCGAGGTCTCGCTCGGGTTCGCCGCCGCCATGGGGCAGATCATCTTGCTCGATTTGGTGTTCTCCGTCGACAGCATCCTGACCGCAATTGGTATGACGCAGCATCTGCCGATCATGGTGATCGCCGTCGTCATCGCGGTGATCACCATGCTGCTCGCCGCCGCGCCGCTCTCCAACTTCATCAATCGCAACCCGACGGTCGTGATGTTGGCGCTCGGCTTTTTGTTGATGATCGGCACCGTGTTGATTGCCGACGGCTTCGGCGTCGCGGTGCCAAAGGGCTATATCTACGCCGCCATGGCCTTCTCCGCCCTGGTGGAGGGTCTCAACATGATGCAACGGCGGGCGCGATCGCAGGGCCATTCCCGCCTGCGGGGGTAAGGAAAACAAGGATCATAAGCCACGGCAGCCAATCCGTGACGACCGGCCAGGCCAGCGCCGGACAGAAGTCGCTGGAGCCGATGGCCCGCGGCGGTCCCGACTGGTTGGTAACAAACCTCAACCGGCGGACACTGCAGGCGGTGGTCATTCATCCGCGGTTCGAGACCATCGTGATCTGGGCGATCGTCGCCAATGCGGTGGTGCTCGGCCTTGAGACATCGGCCACTGCGATGGACCGGTTTGGTCCGATCTTGCGCACCTTGGACACGCTGATGCTGGCCTTTTTTGTGGCCGAGCTGCTGGCCCGGATGATCGCGTTCCGTGGCGCCTTTTGGCGAGATCCTTGGAGCATCTTCGACGTCGTCGTCGTCGGCATCGCCTTGGTGCCTGCAACCGGCCAGTTGTCGGTCCTGCGGGCGTTGCGAATTCTGCGGGCGCCTGCGGATCATTTCCGCCGCACCCTCCATCAGGCGGGTTGTCGCTTCGCTTTTGAAGGCAATCCTGGGCATGGGATCGATCATCTTGTTGTTGGTGTTGCTCAACTATGTGTTCGCCGTGATGGCGACCAAGCTGTTCGGCTCACAGTTGGCGCAGCACTTCACAACGCTGGGCGCATCCTTCTTCACCTTCTGCCAAATTATGACTTTGGAGGGCTGGTCCGGGGAGATCGTCCGCCCGGTGATGGACAAGTACCCTTGGGCCTGGCTGTTTTTGGTGCCCTACATCATCTTGGCCACCTTTATGGTGCTCAACTTGTTCATCGGCATCATCGTCGATGCCATGCAGCAGCAAGCGGCCGAGGAGCGAAAAACCGCGCTGGTGGAGCTGCCCTGCGACAATCGGTTGGTGCTCGCCGAGCTGGCCCAACTGCGCCGCGACAGCGGTGACTTGCGGGCGGCGGTGTGCGCTGAGCCGAGCCGTGCGGCGACCCCCCGTGCGGCGACCCCCCGTGCGTCGATGTGAAGGCAGCCCCGCGCCAGCCGCTATCGGATGCACGCGGTGTCGCGCTGACGCGCGGCGCTGGTGGGCAGTGGCGGCATGGTTCACCGGCAACTGTCCGGGCGATCAAGGCAGTTTGGTTGCCGCGACCACCCGCCGGGCCGCCCACGTGGGAGGTCGTCGCGCACAATGGGGCTTCGCCTTCCCGTCTCGGCGGGTTAAGAGTTTCAGTTGTTCCAGCTGCCCCTGAGCCCGTTGCGAGCGCCAGATGTCAGAACTCCTGCTCGAGTTGTTGTCTGAAGAGATTCCCGCCCGCATGCAGGCGCGCGCCGCGGAACACTTGCAAAGCATGGTGTTGGCAGGGCTACGCACGCACGGCCTGCCCGTGGGCCAAGCGCAAGCCTTCGCCACGCCGCGCCGGCTCACGCTGACGATCGCCAACGTCGCGGCCGGCTCGCCGGCGGTGACGGAGGAGCGCAAAGGGCCCCGTGTCGGTGCGCCGGAGCGGGCCGTGGCCGGCTTTCTGAAAGCTGCAGGGCTCGGCTCGATCGACGAGGCAGCCGTCGTCAAGGACGCCAAGAAGGGCGACTACTATCTCGCCAAAATCGAGCGTCCGGGGCGAGCGGCCGCGGACGTCGTTGCCGAGGTCATCGCTGCCACTATCGTCAAGTTTCCCTGGCCCAAATCCCAGCGCTGGGGCGACGGTACGCTGACCTGGGTGCGGCCGCTGCATAGCATGATCTGCATGCTCAACGGGCAGGTTGTGCCGGTCGACGTCGACGGCATCGTCGCCGGCAACACGACGCGCGGTCACCGGTTTCACGGTGGCGAGCCGTTCGCCGTCAAGAACTTCAAGGACTATGTGACCAAGCTGAAGGCCCGCAAGGTGCTGCTCGCCGGGTCGGAGCGCGCCGCCTGGATCGATGAGCAAGCGCGCGAGATTGCCGGTACCGCCGCATTGGACCTCGTCGAGGACCAAGCCCTGATCGCTGAGAACGCGGGTTTGACCGAGTGGCCGACGGTGCTGATCGGGACGTTTGATCCAGAGTTCCTGCAGGTGCCGGCGGATTGCCTGATTTCCGCTATGAAGATCCACCAGAAGTGCTTTGCGCTGCGGGATGAAACAACGGGGCAGCTGGCCAATCGCTTCTTGCTGGTGTCGAACCTGGTGGCGTCCGACGGCGGCCGGCGGATCGTTGCCGGCAACGAGCGCGTGATCCGGGCTCGGCTGGCGGATGCCAAGTTCTTTTGGGATCAGGACCTGAAGCGACCGCTCGACGACATGCGCACGGCGCTGCGGGGCGTCACCTTCCATGAAAAGCTGGGCAGTCAATGGGATCGCGTCGAGCGGGTCGCTGAATTGGCCTATCAGATCGCCGGTGCGGTCGACGCGGTGCCCGAAGACGCGCGGCGCGCCGCTCAACTCGCCAAAGCGGACTTGGTCTCAGGGATGGTGGGTGAGTTCCCCGAGCTGCAGGGCCTGATGGGCCGACGTTACGCCGAGGTCGCTGGCACCAAGCCGGAGATCGCGCGGGCCATCGAGCTGCACTACAAGCCAAAAGGCCCCACTGATACGGTTGCGACCGTTGAGGACGGCGATGCAGTGGCGGTGGCAGTCGCGTTGGCCGACAAACTCGATACGTTGGTGGGATTTTGGGCCATTGGTGCAAAACCCACCGGCTCCGGCGATCCCTTTCAGCTCAGGCGCGCCGCGCTGGGTGTGATCCGGATCGTGCTGGAGAATGATCTTCGTATTGCGCTGCGCAGAACGCTGCAAAAGCCGTTGCTCAACGCCTTGTCCAGGCGGGTCGCCCGCGAGCTTGCCACCGACACCGGGGACCTGGAAGGCTTCATCCAGGATAGCTATACGCTGGGTGATGACGTCGACCTGTTGGATCTTTATGCCGAGCGGCTGGCCCAGGCCGGGGCCGCACAGCAGTCCAAGGACATGCCTGGCTTGCTTGAGACGACCTTCAATGATCTGCTGGCCTTTTTTGCCGAGCGGCTGAAGGTGCATTTGCGCGAAAAGGGCGCGCGGCATGATTTGATCGATGCAGTGTTCGCATTGGGCGGCCAGGACGATCTGGCCCTGATCGTGCGGCGGGTGGAGGCGCTGAGCGAGTTTCTCGAGTCCGATGATGGTGCCAATCTGTTGGCGGGCGTGAAGCGGGCGGCCAATATCCTGGCGATCGAGGAGAAGAAGGACAAGGTCAGCTACGCCGGCACCTATAGTCTTAAGCTGCTAACGGAGAAGTCGGAGTTGGCGCTAGCCGCGGCGATTGAGGCGGTCAAGCAGGACACGGTGGGCGCCATCCACGTTGAGAATTTTGCGGGTGCGATGCGGGCGCTGGCTGAGCTACGCGCGCCGGTCGATGCGTTTTTCGAGCACGTGATCGTCAATACCGATGATCCCGAGATCCGCAAAAACCGGCTGCATCTCCTGTCCGAGATCCGCGCAGCGACGCTCAGCGTGGCCGACTTTTCGAAGATCGCGGGCTAGGGCGGATTGAGTATCAGGCTCGATTGATCATTGCGGCGAAGCTGTCGTCGGTTTTGGCGCTGCGCAGAGCGATGCGCTTGAACGGTTTGAGTTTGCAGTAGAAGTTCTCGATGAGATGGCGCCATTTGTAGATTTCAGCGTCGATCTCAAGTGGCGCCACGCAATGCGGCATTTGCGAAATGGCGACCTTGGCGCCAGGTTCATGCCACGCACGATGCTCCAGCTCACATCGAACGCCTTATCGGCCAGCAAAGCGTCGAACGCAACATCTGCAATCAGCGGCGCGACACCGACCGTGTCGTCGCGATGGCCCGGCAGAAGCTGGAACCGCACCAGCTTGCCAAGCGCATCCGTGAGCGCCAGGATCTTGGTGGTCAGTGCGCCTTTGGAGTTGGCTATCGCCTGGCTGTGAGGCCCCCTTTTGCGCGCTGTCGGTGACGGTGTACCTTCACCATCGTTGCATCGACCATCGCATACGCCATATCAGGTTTACCGGATAAGGCTCAGAACATGCGATGAAAAACGTCGAGCTTCACCCACTCTCGAAAGCGCTTGAAGACCGGGTTCCACTTGCCGAATGCTTCCGGCAGGTCGCGCCACGGGCTGTCCTCCCCTCAAAAGCAAGCTTGAATCAGAAAACAAGTGAGTTGGCAATCCCGATATTCAACAGGCCCTAAAGCGCGTTTCCGACATACCGCCCCGTCTGGCACGCGATGCCGCGCGCCTTCAGCCGCGCACAGGTCTGTTCCGCCTGCCGTGTGGTCCCGAACGGGCCGGCCAACAATGTGAACGGATTGCCTGATCCATTGGCCGAAATCCGATAGCGTGGCGCCAGCTTGGTCAACAGCCGACCGTTGGCGGTCGTTAACGCCGCCCAGTGCAGCCGCAAGGTGTCGAGCGAGTCGCCGCTGCCGACCACGATGCCGACCGGCCCCTTGACGGCCGGTTTGCTGACCTTGGCTGCGCCGAACCGCGCCGGTGGTGGCCTGCGCGGCGCCGCGACGCTGCCGGTTGTGATGGCGGACGCGGAATTGCTTGGATTGATTACCTTGACGCCGGACGTGGTGGGCCTGCGCGCCGCCACCTTCCTGGCTGCGGAAGCTGCCTTTTGCGGCCGCGCTGAGCGCGCGTTTGCCGTTGCCCGAGGAGGCGTTGGCTTCGCCTTTTGCGCGGCTTTGGCCTCGCCCGCCGACGCCATCTTGCCCGACTGTTCGGCGAGCTTTGCCTCTGCATCGGCCAACCGCCGCTGCAGCGCGTCACCGGCCTCCTTCTGCGTTTGAATTGTGCTTTTGGCGGCGGCCAGATCGTGCTGGAGGCTATGCACCCACTTTTTGAGCGTCGCTACCTGTTGCACCAGGTCCTGTTGCACGACCTCGGCTTCACGCTCTGGTTGAGCTGCCATCGGCAGCAGGCCGGTCAGCAGTTGGGGGTTGGCGGCGGCCACCGTCAAATAGCCGAGCGAGCCCGCGGCAAGTGCTGTCCAGCCGATCAAGTAGCCGCTGAAGATCGTCTTGCGGCTGGCCGGCGTGGGAGCCCGATTGTCACTTCGCATCTTGCTTCTCCAAACACTAATGGGCGCGCCCTCGACAACCCAAGACTGCATTTATGGCGAAGCTCAAATGAGTCTGCTTGCAGGGTCAAGGCGATGGACCGGTGCCGATCGGTTGAATTGTGGATAGAGTTGGATCAGCCACGCTGAGGACCGACAAGTGCATGACGAATCGTGTTTTCTAACGGCCCTTTCATGCCACGATTGCATCGTTGTGTCGCAACGGCCAACGGCGTGAGCCGCAATCGGGATTGGCGCTCGCGCCGACACATGGACGTGGCCGGGTTGCGGGTCACGTCGCGGCGTGGACGACGGCCATTCAAGGGTCGCAGTTGTTGGGAGCAGTGGCATGAGCAACACCGGTCTGCTTGCGATCGTCCTCGCCGCGGGCAAGGGCACGCGCATGAGATCAGCTAGGCCCAAGGTGCTCCACGAGATCGGCGGGCTGACGATGCTCGGTCACGTTTTGAGCGTGGCCGCACAAGTTGCATCCGACCATATCGCCGTCGTGATAGGGCCGGACATGGATGCCGTCCGAGACGAGGCCGTCACCCGCTCCCCTTCCACTGGCATTTTTGTCCAACCCGAGCAGCGTGGTACCGCCGACGCCGTTTTGGCCGCGCGCGAAGCGCTGCAGAACCATCGCGGCGATGTGATCGTCCTTTACGCAGATACGCCGCTTCTGACCGCGGCGACCATCGCCCGAATGCGCGCGACGCTGGATGCGGGTGCGCATGTTGCCGTGCTGGGCTTTAAGGCGGCCGACCCCTCTGGCTACGGCCGTCTGCTGACCGATCACGACGGCAGTTTATTGGCCATCCGTGAGGAAAAAGATGCCGATGTGAACGAGCAAGGCCTGGGCTTTTGTAATTCGGGTGTGATGGCCTTTCGCTGCCAGAACTTGCTGTCGATTTTGGATCGGATCGGCAACGCCAATTGGAAAGGCGAGTACTATCTCACCGATGCCATTGCGCTGGCGCGCGGCGACGGTCTGATGGCGGTCGCCGTCGAGTGTCAAGAACAAGAGGTGATCGGCATCAACAACCGCGAACAGTTGGCCGTGGCTGAAGCCATATTCCAACAGCGCCGCCGCAGACAGGTGATGGCTGAAGGCGTAACGCTGACGGCCCCAGAAACCGTCTATTTCAGTTATGACACCACCCTCGGTGAAGATGTCGTCATCGAGCCGAACGTGTTTTTCGGGCCCGGGGTGGTGGTGGAAGACGGCGTTGCCATCCGCGCCAACTGCCACATCACCGATACCCATATTCGCACCGGCGCGAGCATTGGTCCGTTCGCCCGCTTGCGACCGGGTGCCGATGTCGGCCCCAACGCGCACGTCGGCAATTTCGTCGAGGTCAAGAACACGACGCTGGAGGCGGGGGCCAAGGCCAATCACCTCGCCTATTTGGGCGACGGCTGGGTCGGCGCCGGCGCCAACATCGGCGCCGGCACCATTTTTTGCAACTACGATGGTTTCTTCAAATATCGCACCGAGATCGGCCCGGGCAGCTTTGTTGGCTCAAACAGCTCGCTGGTGGCCCCGGTGACGATAGGACCTGGCGCTTACATCGGCTCCGGCAGCGTCATTGCGCGGGATGTGCCAGCCGATGCGCTGGTACTCGAGCGCAGCCAACTGACGACCAAATCGGGCTGGGCAGCGGCCTTCCGTGAGAAGATGTCTCATCGGAAGGCCAAGGCGAAAGGTTCAAGCTGATAAACTCTGACGCGTCATTTGTCTTGAGCCCGCGACCAGAATGGGCGACCTACCAGCACGTGCTGGCACGTCAGCGTTCAGCAGAGATCGGAAGCCAGGGTTCATCAGCAGCTGCTGACCGGGCGTCGTCGGGATAGCGAGATGACGTTCACGCAGCCGACCAAGGAGTTCAGTGGGATGTGCGGCATCGTCGGAATTCTGGGTAACGAGCCGGTCGCGGCCGATATCGTCGATGCGCTGCGGCGGCTTGAGTATCGCGGCTACGATTCGGCCGGAATCGCGACGGTCTCGGCCGGACGCCTGCGGCGCCGGCGCTCGGAAGGCAAGCTGCGCAATCTTGAAGCGCGATTGGTGACCGAGCCGCTGGAGGGCCTCACCGGCATCGGCCACACGCGCTGGGCGACCCACGGCATGCCGATCGAGCGCAACGCACATCCGCACATGAATGACCTGGTTTCCGTGGTTCATAACGGGATCATCGAGAATTACCGAGAATTGAAACAGTCGCTGTCGGCGTTGGGTCACGTGTTTGCGACCGATACCGACACGGAGGTGATCGTTCATCTGGTCTCCACGGCGTTGCAGCAGGGGCATGACCCGAGGGAGGCGGTGCGCCGCTCGCTCAAACAGCTGAAAGGCGCCTATGCCCTCGCGATCATTTTTTCACAGCACGACGATCTGATGATTGCGGCGCGGCAAGGCTCTCCGCTCGCCATTGGCCATGGCCGGCACAACATGTTTTTGGGCAGCGATGCGATTGCGCTGGCGCCGTTTACCGATTCGCTCACCTACTTGGAGGAGGGCGATTGGGCCGTGCTGACACGGTCCGGGGTCGAAATCTTCGATCTGGAGGACAACCCGGTTGAGCGGCCGATCGTCAAGTCCGTCGCCAGCTCGCTGTTGGTCGACAAGGGCAACCATCGCCATTTCATGGCCAAGGAGATCCATGAGCAGCCAGAGGTGATCAGCCACACCTTGGCCAACTACCTCGATATGGGCCGCGGCCGGGTCAACATGCCGGATCTCGGCATCGATTTGGCGACGGTTCCCAGCGTGGCGATCTCTGCATGCGGCACGGCCTATTATGCAGGCCTGGTCGCCAAGTATTGGATCGAGCGCTATGCGCGACTGCCGGTGGAGATCGATATCGCGTCGGAATTTCGATACCGTGAGCCGCCGATGGCTGAAGGGGGCTTGGCCCTGTTCGTATCGCAATCAGGTGAGACCGCCGATACCTTGGCCACATTGCGGTATGCGCAACGCAGCGGCCAGCGCACCGCCTCCATCGTCAACGTCCATACCTCGACAATTGCGCGCGAATCGGATGCGGTTCTACCAACCCTGGCGGGGCCGGAAATCGGTGTCGCTTCGACCAAGGCGTTCACCTGTCAGCTTGCTGCACTTGCGTGCCTGGCGATCGCTCTGGGTCGGGCGCGCGGCACGCTCAGTGCGGAGGCGGAAACTGAGCTGGTGCAGGCACTGACCGAAGTCCCCCGCCATATTTCGACCCTGCTGCGGGCGGAGGATCAGTACGAGGCGCTTGGGCACACTCTATGCAAGGCTCGCGATGTGATCTATTTGGGGCGCGGGTTGAGCTATCCGATCGCGTTGGAGGGCGCGCTTAAGCTGAAAGAAATCTCCTACATCCATGCGGAAGGTTATGCTGCTGGTGAGTTAAAACATGGGCCGATCGCGTTGATCGACGAGGCGGTTCCGGTTTTGGTGGTCGCGCCCGAGGACGGTCTGTTCGATAAGACGATTTCGAACATGCAAGAGGTGTCGGCCCGGGGCGGCCAGATCGTCATGATCAGCGATGCTCTGCCCGAGAAAGCCGGATGCACCTTGGCTGGGCACTTGGCTTTGCCGCGCACCCACGCTTTCATCGTGCCATTGATCTATGCGATCCCGATGCAGTTGATCGCCTACCACACGGCTGTGCAAATGGGGACCGATGTGGATCAGCCGCGCAACCTCGCCAAGTCGGTAACGGTCGAATAATGCGAGACGGGGTCAGACGCGACGCAATTACGCTGTAAAGTGCGATTGGCGATGCGAGTCGTCTGTCGTAGGCTGGGAATGAGGGTTGTGCGCACCGTAAGGACACACGCACAATGGGGACGCCAGACATGAATTCAGCAGCACGATGGCGCGCACCGGAGCAGCTCCTCGCGGCTCTCTTGGGCTGTTGTATGGTGGTGCTGTGCCTTGCGGCCATGGCTCGTTCGGCCGAGGCACAACGTCCCGATGCCGCGAAGAGCGCGAGCAACGCGAAAAAGCTGGGAGCGGTGGAGGCGCAGCGCGCAGTCGAGGCCGGGATCTCGGCATTGAATGCCGGCCGCGCTTCCCGTGCCGTCAAGACGCTGTCAGCCGCGCTCGAGGCTGGGTCGCTGCCACCGTCGCAATCGGCGCGCGCGCTCTATTATCGCGGGCTGGCCTATCGTAAGGCCAACAAGCCGGCACGGGCGATCTCAGATCTGACGGCGGCGCTTTGGTTGAAGGGCGGGCTGGACGGCCAGATGCGTGCGCGGGCACAACAGGCGCGAGCGGCCGCTTACGCCAAGGTCGGGCTTAATGCCGCACCGATCGCGGCTAATCCGCGCCCGCGGACGGACGAACCGTCGGCAACGGCCGCGTCCGAAGGGCCAGATGCCGCGGCCCGGCCAGGCGCCAAGATTTCGGTGGCCAAGGTTCCAGCCCAACCCAGCGGCCCGCTTGGCGGGCTGTTCGGGGGGTTGTTTGGTGGCGGCAGCGCGCCGACGGTTACCTCCACCACGCCCAAGCCAGCTGAGCAGAAGCCGAAGCCAGCCGTGATCGCCAGCGGCTTTCAGACGACGATTAGGCGAGCGCCACACGCTCGGCCGAAGGCAGCACCTCTAGCTTCCATCAGCCGAGCCGGCGATCGGCCGCGGCCGCCGACGTTGCAACAAAGACCGCGGCCCGCCAAGCCACAGGCGACGTCCTGGTCGCGGACGGCAAAGCCAACCAAGCCGAGACCGAGACCGAGACCGGCCTCATCCTGGTCGAGCGCCAAGGTCAAAGTGGTCCGCCGATCCCGTCGGGTACCGGCCGCCAGGCCGCCGGTCGCTCCAACACGCCAACCGAGCAGGACCCGGTCCTCGCAGACCAGACAGGTCAAACCGACGGCGCGCGCAGCTGCTGTCGAACGATCACGGCAACGCAAGGCCAAAGCCCCGGCGCGCGTTGCCTCGGCGGCCATGCCGGACGGGCGCAGCTATCAGGTGCAGGTGGCCGCCGTCCGCTCAGCTCAAGCGGCAGCCGGGGTAGCAGCGCAGCTCAGGCAACAATTCGGTCGCGAGTTAGGCGGTCGTGCACCGGTGGTCGACCAGCGCGTCGTCGGTAATCTGGGTACGATTTATCGGGTGCACGTCGGACCGTTCCGCTCAGCTGCCGAGTCGCAGAGGTTGTGCCGAAAGCTGAAGGCCGCCGGAATGGCGTGCCGGGTGACGACACGCGCTCAGTAGTGCGCTTGCATGTGGCTGGCGCTCGTGCATGCTTGATGCCTCGTCGTGTGGCGGCGGTGTCGCGGCGGCATTCAGGTCGGCCGAGCCGCACATCGTCCGGGCCCAGCGTTCTCAGGGGTTTTGAGACACCAAGCGACCCGTGAGCCGGTACGGCAGAGTGCAACAACGACGGGGTGTCATTACGACTTGGGCGAGCTTTCGCATCGGTGCAAAGCGACGTTGGGGGTAAGGACTGCTGGCCGAACGGGTTTCGGCAGATCGCCCCAACCGGCAGCTTACCGAGCGCGATCGTGGTGATACGGTAGCACTTGCGCAGCACGCGGTGTGCGGCGGCCATACAGCTTGGCTGCCCATCATCCACCGCTCAATGAGGTTTGAGCGCAGCTGTGCACCTTAAGGAAACGCCATGGAGATCGGTCCTGACGAGAGCAACGTTCTGCTTTTCATCGGAACCGGAACGATCCCGATGAAGCGCAGGTTGCTTTCCACTTTAAGAGCGATCATCGAGCCCTCAATTGGAACCGGCTTTGCGGTTCCAATTGAGGGCTCGATGACCTAGGGCGTTTCAGAGTTGGCTGGAACCATCGCGGTCCACCACCTGGCCACCTCATGGCACGCTTGAATTGGTGGCCGGGTCGGGAGTCGGGCCGGTCGGGCGGTTCCGCCGAAAGCGGACATGGTCTAGAGCAACCTGCCTTAAATCGGAACCGGCTTTGCGGTTCCGATTTAAGGCGCGATGATCTAGTCACGAGCCGGCGGCGCTCGTCGCCGAGGCTCACGAGCGGGAGGACGGTGGTGTCCAGCGAGCAACGGGGAAGGCATCCCGATACCGAAGCGCCCGGTTCCAGCCAAGATGAACCGGAGCTCCGGCTGGAGCGGACGGATCTAGGCGGCAACCGACACTTTTCGTCGCTGGGTTTTGCGGTACGGCTGAGAAACTACTTTTTGACCGGTGTCGTTGTCGTCGGCCCCGTGGCGATTACCGTTTACCTTGTTTGGTGGTTCATCAAATTGGTCGACGGGTGGGTCAAACCGCTGATCCCTGAGGTCTATAATCCGGAGACCTATCTGCCGTTCGCCATCCCGGGCTTCGGTCTGCTGTTTGCGATTGGCATATTGATGATGATTGGTGCGCTGGCGGCCAACCTGCTTGGCCAGTCGATGATCTCGATGGGCGAGCAGTTTGTCGGCCGCATGCCGATCGTTCGCAATGTCTATCGGGGCCTCAAGCAGATGTTTGAGTCGATGGTGGCTGCAGCGCATCCGGAAAATCAGTTTGCCCAGGTCGGATTGATGGAGTTTCCCTCCAAGGGGATCTGGTCGCTGGTTTACGTGACCGGCGATGCGATCGGCGAGTTACAGGAAGTGGCACCGGGTGGCGAGCGCGATAACGTCATCGTCTGGATGCCGACGGGCTTTATGCCGCCGACTGGCTTTGTGTGTATCGTCCCGCGCAAGGATGTCATGCTGTTGGATATGAGCGTCGAGGACGCCGCCAAGATTGTCATGACCGCCGGCCTTGTCATGCCGGATTATCAGGCGGGGCTGGACCAGCTGGTCAAGGCCGCGCGGCTCGAAAAGCCGCCCCGTCCCAAGCGAGGGGGTCCAGCCAACGATCGTTCGCGTGTTGGGCCAGGCGCCGGTGGTGGGCGCGGACCGGAAAAGAAAGTGCAGCCCTGAGCGGGGTGGCGGCCAAGGTCCCCATTGCCGCACACGACTATGCCCGATTTCAGACGGCTCGAGCGGCGGATTGCGCTAGATCATCGCGCCTTAAATCGGAACCGCAAAGCCGGTTCCGATTGAAGGCAGGTTGCTCTAGGTTTGGAACGGTCACGTCACGAATGAGATGGCCCGCGCCGCGGGTCCATCAACATACCACCTGACGCAATGTTATGTGCGCTCACTTACCGCTTGGGTGCCGGGCCACCGGAGGATGATTTGCCCTTGTTCTGTTGCTGCTCCAGGTGTTCTTGATATTTCTTCATTTGCTGGATCTGGTTGCCGCGGATCTTATCCCACAACGCCTTGCGTTGCTTTTTGTAGAGCACGTTGTCGACCGGTTTGCCGGCGAGCGTCTTGGAAAATCCATTCAGGGGAACGCGGAACGGTATCGGTCGGCCGGACACGTGAATCGCCATGACGAGCATCACGGCTCCACCTTTCATGGCCTCGATCAGCTGCGGTGTCGCCTCGTTCTCGGCGGTACAGCCGTTCTGGTGACACATGGTAAAGACCAGCCGCTGCGATGGCAGCGTGTTGAAGTCGACCTTTTCCTTCTTCTGCAGCTTGGTCCAATGCGCTTTGTCGTAGACGAACACGCGCATGCCCGAGGGAATTCTGAGACCGACGGCGGATGGCACCATCACCATCAAGCCCATCTTCTGGACGCCCTGCAGTTTCTGGATGGCAGCCGATATCACCGTGACGCCGGCCGGTGTCATCTGCTCGTGATGGGTGAGACACAGCCGCCGCGCTTCCAGGACCGGCTTCTTATCCTTACCGATCACCGGCTTGCCGTCAGGCCCGCGTTTGGGATACTTGGCCTGCTCGCACAGCTTGACCCATGCGCTTTGGCTCGCTGCCGCCTTCGATTTGGACTTTTGCGCTTGCACCGGGCTAGCAAGACCTGCCAGAGCGAGCAGGCTAGCGCCAGCTAGTGTGATGAGTGCTGCCTGGGCACATCCAATCCACTTCGCCATGTGAAAATGAACCTTTCCTTATTTGGCGAGTCCCGCTCGCATGAATTGAGACACCGATTAGACCATAACGATGGTCCGCGTTGGTCACGCGCTGTTGGTCGAAGCTGTCGCACCGCCCCCGCCAGCCGGACTAAAGGCTTGAATGAGGCAATCGCATGGCCGACATGCTGGGCTCGAGAGCAGGTGCGCGCGATGATTGTGGAGAGTTGCGCTACAGACACGACCGCGCTCTGCCCCGCTTGCTGCCTCAATCGCAGGATCCAATGGGCTGATGAGCAATGACACTATGCGCCGCGCGATAGCGGCTCGGCGCTCAGCATGGTGGGGGGGCGGCCGGCGGTGTTTGCGGGAGACCTTGCTGGTCGTCGTCGCAGTCGTCTCATCGCTCGCGAGCCACGGGCCGGGGGTGTGGGCGCAGCGGTCGGAGCGCAGCCTCAAGCCAGCTGAGCCATCGGTCGACATGGCGGCACAGCCAACCCACGGCATAGCCATGCATGGGCGGCCGGCGCTGCCCGCCAATTTTGCGCATTTTCCCTATGTCAATCCGGACCCGCCGCGGGGTGGTCGGCTTCGGCTTGGTGAGCAGGGAACCTTTAACAGCCTCAATCCGTTCATCATCAAGGGCAGCGCACCACCGGAACTGCGTCAATACGTTTATGAGAGCCTGCTGGCGCGGTCGGCCGACGAGGCATTCACGCTTTATGGCTTGATTGCTGAAAAGGTGATCACCCCGCCGGATCGCGGCTCCGTGACATTTCATCTGCGCGCCCAAGGCAAGTTCGCCGATGGACGGTCGATCACAAGTGCCGACGTGGCGTTTTCGCACCGGATTCTGTCACAGAAGGGCTGGCCCTACCACCGGTCCCATTACAGCAAGGTGGCGAAGGTGGAACTGTTGGGTCGCCACGCCATACGCTTCGAGTTCGGCGCGCGGGGTGATCGCGAGCTGCCGCTGATCCTGGGGCTGATGCCGGTCCTGCCGGCCCACGCCTTCGCCGACGGTTCGTTTGAGCGCACCACATTGCAGCCACCCGTTGGCAGTGGTCCCTATGCCGTGGCTAAGGTCGATCCCGGGCGCTCGCTGCTTTATCGACGCGATCCGAATTATTGGGGCCGACACCTGGCCGTCAATCGCGGGCGGTTCAATTTCGACGAGATCCAAGTCGACTATTACCGCGATGCCGCCTCGCTGTTTGAAGCCTTCAAGGCCGGTGACGTCGATGTCCGCTTCGAGGCGGACCCAAATCGCTGGGCGGAAGGCTACGGCTTCCCGGCGGCGCGCGATGGTCGGGTCATCAAGCGCGTCATTCCGTTGGGCACGCCGGCGGGCATGTCCGGGCTCGCCTTCAATACCCGCCGCTGGCCGTTTAACGATATTCGCGTGCGACGGGCCTTTATTGAAATGTTCGATGGGGAGTGGATCAACCGGTCGCTCTACGACGGGCTCTACCGGCGCACTGCCAGCTATTTTGCGCGGTCCGAGTTGGCCTCGACCGGGCGTCCTGCCGATCAGCGCGAGCGCACATTGCTGCAGCCGTTTCCCAATGCCGTCACGCCGCATGTTCTGGAAGGAGGCTGGCGACCGCCGCGCTCGGACGGGGCCGGATCCGATCGCCGAGGCTTGCGTGCCGGCTATGAGCTGTTGAAATCGGCCGGGTTCCGATTGGTTGATGGGCGGATGGTGGCGCTCGATGGCGGTCGGCCGATCAGCGTTGAATTCCTGGCCTCGAACCGCAGTCAGGAACGTCTGATGTTGGCATTTGGTGGAACGCTCAAACGGTTGGGCATCACGCTCAAGATCCGGCAGGTTGATAGTGCCCAGTACTGGTCGCGCATGAAGGCCTACGACTTCGACATCGTACAGCAGACCTGGCGCAGCTCACTGTCACCGGGCAACGAGCAAATCAACCGCTGGTCGACACGGGCGGCTGATATCCAAGGAACGTTGAATTACCCCGGCGTACGCAGCCCCGCTGCCGACGCACTGATCGACGCGTTGCTGCGCGCCAAGGAGCGGCCGGAATTTATTTCCGCAGTGCGCGCGTTCGACCGCGTGCTGCTTAGCGGCAGCTACGTCATCCCCTTATTTTATGCGCCAGGTCAGTGGGTTGCCCATTGGAGGCGGATCGCATCGCCGGCGTCGATGCCGTTGACCGGCGTGGCGCTCGACGCCTGGTGGCAGGCTGGTCAGGACGACAATGGCTAGCACCATGCTTGCCGAGCAGACGTCGCGGGGTGATTGTGTCGGGCGAATTGTTCTGGTAATGTTCTCTCGCAGGGTTGTGGAGAGGGATAAACAGCGCATGGATATTGAGGCCGAGATTCGGGATCTGAAGCGGCGAGTCGGCGATCTGGAGGGTGCAGTCAGTGTGTTGACCGGTCAGTTTAGCAAGGTCCACCCGGATCTGCTCTCCCTCACGACGACCACGGCAGCTCGGTTCGACCGGGTCGACGACCAGGTTGGGCGCCTGGTGGAGCGCCTCGACCTGGTGAACACGCAGGTGTGGAGCCTGCGAGACGATTTGCCCGAGCTGATCGCCCAGGCCATGCGCGTGGGTCGCAGTGGCGGTTGATGGTGGCATGGCCGGCGGACGCACCCCGGCCTGCGCTATTCAGTTGTTATCCGCCGAAGGCGGACATGAGCGCATCGATCAGAGCCCGGGCGTGCAGTATCGATCGACGATGGGCCGGTCGGACCGCTGGCCATCAGCTGGCGTCGATCGGGATCAACCGGCCGCCTTCGCCGAATTTGGCCAGATTCGGCAACGTGATGCCCTCAGCCTCGGCGGTGTGGAAGTCGACATGCACGTGATTGCCATCGGGGTCCCACAGATTTACCTGCAACTCAGGGGCACCCGGCACGTGGACAACGAAAAACCGCTCACCATCGCGCTGCAGGCGCTCAAGGAGTGATTTCAAGCCTTTGGCCTTGAACGCAAAGTGCTCGAGCGTCAGATCCGCGGCCTGGTCGGCCACCTGGTCGACGCCGTTGAGATGGACGGTGGCGACCCCATCGGCATAGAGCCAGGCGCCGGGGAACGGGAAATTGGGTCGTTCCCCGGAAGGCATGTCCAACACACGGCCATACCATTCGACCATCTCAGCTAAGCGACGGGTGCGCAGGTTCACGTGATCAAGCTTACCGATCTGCATGGAGCGCCTCCTGATGATTGGTGTCTTTTGTCGGATCGATTCGGGCAACAACCGATCAAAAAGTCAATCACGGATCCAGCCTTTGATATCTGATGGGCCCCGACGCCAGACGCCCAATGAGCCGCTGGGTCGGTCGCGCGGCCGGGTGCGGGCGCGTCGATCCTGCACGCGGTGCAATCGGCGTCGACCTGGCTTCGCCCCCCTATCGCGTGTTGATCGCGCTTGATGGTTTCAAAGCGCTTGGCGCTCCAGGCGCGAGGCACGCCGGCGCCAACGCCAAGCTTCCTGCGCAAGCCTCCACTTGATCGCATGGCCTGATGAGGCACCGGGCCTCCAAGTGCGCCCGACGGCCTGTCAGTGTCGGCTGGAACCATCCCGCTTCCCCGCCGCCCGGCCACCTAGAGCAACTTTCTGCCTTAAATCGGAACCGGCTTTCCGGTTCCGATTTAAGGCGCGATGATCTAGAACATCATGCCATTGGAGGGCCGGGTCGGGCGGCTGGATGGTTCCAGCCAATACCGAAACGCCATAGGTCATCGTGGCTTAAAGGGGAGAGCAGCCTGCTGCTTTTCATCGGGATTGTTCCGCTTCCGATGAAAGGCAGGTTGGCTTAGCGTGCGCCGTTGAGCTGCCCCGACTCCCAGCCGATCAGCGCGCGTTTGCGGGTCAGGCCCCAGTGATAACCGCCAAGCGAGCCGTCGGAACGCAGCACCCGGTGACACGGCACCACGAACGACAACGGGTTGCGGCCCACCGCACTGCCGACGGCGCGCGATGCTTTCGGGGTGCCCAGGTGCCGCGCGACATCGGCGTAGCTCACGGCCCGGCCAAACGGAATCTTCAATAGGGTTTGCCACACCCTCACTTCAAAGTCGGTACCGATCAAAATCAGCCGCACCGGCTGTTCCGGCTGCCAGGTGGTCGGATCGAAGATCCGGGCGATGTGCGGGGCGGTCTGCTGCGCGTCGGCAACGAGTTGGGCCGCCGGCCACCGCTGCGTCATGTCGGCCAGTGTCGCGCTTCTGGTGCGGCCGGCGTCCTCATCAACGAAAGCCAATCCGGCAACGCCGCGGTCCGTAGCCAACAGCAAGGCTTCGCCGAACGGGGTGGGGTGAAAGCCATACGCAATCTGCAAGCCTTGGCCCTTGCGTTTGATCTCTCCCGGCGTCATCGCCTCGTGCGCGAGGCACAGATCGTGCAGGCGTCCGCCGCCGGAAAGACCGACCTCGTGGGCGGTAGCAAGCGTGCTGGCCGAGCCGCGCAGTAAAGTCCGGGCGTGGTCGATGGTGATCGCCTGGACGAAGGCTTTCGGCGACAGACCACACCAGCGCTTGAACACCTTTTGCACGTGGGCCGGGCTCAGCCGCAGGTGCGCGGCAAGCTGGTCGAGCTCCGGCTGCTCTTGCCAATTGTTCGACAAAAAACGGATCGCCTGGCGCACGACGTCGTAATCGCGACACGCGCGCTGCGATGGCGGCATAACGCTGGACACAGGTGCGTCCTGCAGCATGGTAATACCCTCCGTGATCGATCGGCTACATCTGGTCACACGGTAGGTCTGGTGAGCGCCGGTGGCGACCCGATTCATGAGCTGGCGCCCACTCCGGATCGCCCGCGTTCAGCTGCGCGGAGCGCCGCGCGCCGATAGCAGGGCCTCGTGCAGCGCGAGCGCCAGCGTGCTGCGCTCCTCGTCGGTCAAAAACTGGCCCACGGGGTGTTGCCGGCCGTGTGACGCCACGGCCAGTCGGGTGCGCCCGTCTGGCGACTGGTGCAAGCGAACACTGGCCCAGTAGGGGTTGAGCTCGATGTTGGTCGAGTGCCCGCGCTCATCGGTCCTGGTCAGTATGAAGCGGGCTTGGTCGATCTCGATGGTCTCCGATTTCCGGCCGGAACGATAATTGAGCTGGAACGCCAGGTAGATCAGCAGCACATCGAGCCCGAAGAAGCCGAACACAGGCCACGCGCCCATCATCAAAAACGCCAGCCCAGCCACGAAGCTGACCGCGCCGACGGCGCACATCAGAATAACAAAACCGGTAGCGCTCAGCGATCGATAGGGCGTCAATACGGCCCGGAACGGGACCTCATTGGTCTCACCTCCGGAACGTCGACCATCGGGGCTTTGCAGGTTGTCGGTATACATGCGATGAAACCTAGCCAAGTTGCACGCTTAAATCCACGCGCCAAATTGATCTCACGACCATGCCAGCACGCCGAGGGACGGAAAAGCCCAGCTCAGCGACATCCACACCAAGCCGATCGGTCAAGGCCAAGGCGCGCCGGCCCGCGGCCACGGCGCAACGACGCAAGCGACGACCGCGGGCCAAGTTGACCCGGGCTGAGATCGCGGAGGTGTTTCGTCGGTTTAAGCAGAGCCGACCCGACCCCAAGGGCGAGTTGGAATGCGTCAACGTCTTCACCTTGTTGATCGCGGTCGTGCTGTCGGCGCAAGCGACCGACGCCGGTGTCAATCGTGCGACGCGCGCGTTGTTCAAGGTCGCCGATACGCCAGAGCGCATGCTGGCGCTGGGAGAGGCCGGGCTCATCGAGCACATCAAATCGATCGGGCTGTTCCGCAGCAAGGCCAAGAACGTGATGGGGCTATGCCAGCAGCTGATCGCGCAGCACGCCGGCGAGGTGCCGCGCGACCGGGCCCAGCTGGAACACCTGCCCGGTGTCGGACGCAAGACCGCCAATGTCGTGCTCAATGTCGCTTTTGGCGAGCCGACCATGGCGGTCGATACCCATGTTTTTCGCGTTGCCAACAGGATAGGCCTGGTTACGGCCAAGGACCCGCTAGAGACTGAGCGTCAACTGCTCGCGTGCATTCCCCCCGAGTACGGTGTGCCCGCCCATCATTGGTTGATCCTGCACGGACGTTATCTGTGCAAGGCGCGTAAACCGGAATGCTGGCGCTGCCCGATCGCAAGCATCTGCAAGCATCCCGACAAAACGCCGCCGCCGTCGTGACGCGGGACCAACCGTTCAGGCGTTGTCGGGGTCGATAAAGCGCTCCAACCAATGAATATCGTAGAGGCCGTCGACGATGTCGGGCTCCCGGATCAAATCGACGAACAGCGGGATCGTGGTGTCGATGCCGTCGATCACGAATTCCGACAAGCAGCGCCTCAGCCGCATCAAGCACTCGTTGCGGTTCTTCCCGTGCACGATCAGTTTGCCGATCAAGCTGTCATAATAGGGCGGGATGCGATAGCCCTGATAGACGCCGGAATCCACCCTGACGCCCAGTCCGCCCGGTGGATGCCAATAAGTGATCTGACCAGGCGACGGGCGGAAGGTTTTTGGGTGCTCGGCATTGATGCGACATTCGATGGCGTGGCCGATGAACGACACGTCGCTTTGCTGCAGTGAAAGTGGCGCACCCGATGCGACCCGGATCTGCTCCAGCACCAAGTCGATTCCGGTGATCGCCTCCGTCACCGGGTGCTCGACCTGCAAGCGCGTGTTCATCTCGATAAAATAGAACTCGCCATCCTCATACAGGAACTCGATCGTGCCCGCGCCGCGATAATTCAGCTGCTGCATGGCGGTCGCGACGATGTTGCCGATCTTGTCGCGTTGCGCTTCATTGAGCGCCGGCGACAGCGCTTCTTCCCAAACCTTCTGGTGACGGCGCTGCAGCGAGCAATCGCGTTCGCCGAGATGAATGGCGTTACCCTGTCCGTCGCCGAACACCTGGACCTCGATGTGGCGGGGCTTGGTCAAGAATTTCTCGATGTAGACGCTGTCATCGCCGAACGCCGCCTTGGCCTCGGCCCGGGCCGTCGCCAATGCCGTGCCCATTTCATCGGCCGACCGCGCCACCTTCATGCCGCGGCCGCCACCTCCCGCCGCCGCCTTGACCAGCACCGGGAAGCCCATCGCTGATGCGATCCGCTGCGCATCCAGTTCGTTGGTGACGGCGCCTTCAGAGCCGGGCACCACCGGAATGCCAAGCCGTTTGGCGGTTTCTTTCGCCTCGATCTTGTCTCCCATGATGCGGATGTGCTCGGATGTCGGGCCGATGAAGCTGAGCTGGTGTTCCTCCAGAATTTCAGCGAAGCCGGCATTCTCCGACAGGAAACCGTAGCCGGGATGAACCGCATCAGCGCCGGTAATCTCACAGGCGGCCAGGAGGCGAGGGATGTTGAGATAGCTTTCGGCGGCCGGCGGCGGGCCGATGCACACGCTTTCATCGGCGAGCCTGACGTGCATCGCATCGGAATCCGCCGTAGAATGAACAGCAACGCTGGCGATACCCAGCTCCTTGCAGGCCCGTTGGATCCGAAGCGCGATCTCACCGCGATTTGCTATCAGGATCTTGTCGAACATCGGTCTGCCATTCGCTCGCGGGCGCCGGCCAACGGGGCACTGGCGGTGGCGATGAGGTGGTCACCTGTCGGGGTGCTGCTTGCCACCTTACTCGATCACCATCAACGGCTCGCCAAACTCCACCGGTTGTCCATTTTCTATCAGGATGCTGGTCACGGTGCCGGATACCGGTGCGGGAATGTGATTCATCGTTTTCATGGCTTCGATGATCAACACGGTCTGGCCCTGTGTCACGGTTGCTCCGACCTCAACGAAGGGTGACGCGCCTGGTTCTGGAGCACGATAAGCGGTGCCGACCATCGGCGACTTGACGGCGCCGGGATGATTGGCGAGGTCGCTGGTGGTGACCGGCGCCGATTGGAGTGCCGCATCGACGGGGGCGGCCGCCGTTGCCGGTGCAGCCTGCGCGGCGATCATTTGCGGGGCGGCGGAGACCGTCACGTTTCGCACCACCCTGATGCGCAGTCCAGCGCGCTCGATCTCGATCTCCGACAGACCGGTGTCGTTCAAAACCTGCGCGAGCTGGCGGATCGCCTCGTACTCGACGCCGATCTTGTCCTTGTTTTGTTCTGCCATGCCTTTGCCTGCTGGGTCCTCGGCCGACTGAGCCCAGGTCGATACGATGATGTTCAATCCGTCCTGGCCGCCAAATGCTGCGCCATGGCATCGATTGCGAGCTCATAACCATGCACGCCGAAACCGCAGATAATGCCGACTGCGGCTGGCGCAACATAAGACTGGTGCCGGAAGCTTTCACGCGCGAAAATGTTGGAAAGATGAACCTCGATGACCGGCCGCTGGGCTGCCTTGAGGGCATCGAACAAGGCCAAAGAGGTATGTGTTAAAGCACCGGCGTTCAGGATAATGCCATCGGCTCCGTCACGGGCGGCATGAATCCAATCGATCAATTCGCCTTCGTGATTGGTTTGACGAAAATCGACCGCCAGGCCCTGGCTCTTCGCGCGTCGCTCACTGGCCTGTTTGACATCGTCCAGCGTGGCGGTGCCGTAGACATCCGGTTCACGCGTACCCAGTGCATTGAGGTTCGGGCCGTTGAGGATGTAGACGGACTTGACCATGATCGTGACAAAGGGGCTGTGACACAGGCCGGTCCCGAGCGGGCTCGGTGCTGCAGCTGCGGGTTGGCGGTAGCGCGCCAGGATACCGATGGCGTTGAGGCTCAGGCGAGGAGGACGTCGCGTGACACCCAATCGTCATCTACCAGCTTTTGTTGCGGTGCGGAAGGGCCGATCCCGCGTCGTCGAGGTCGGCGATGCAACGCGAGGCTGCGTCGGCATCATCCCGGCGGCAAATTTCGGTATGCCCCCAGCGGCGATCGGCGCCAATATCCGGCTCGATCGGCACCGCGCGCCGGCACACCAGCCCACCACCGCAACGCCGCGCGATCAGCACATCTGACAGCCCGACTTGCGGATGTCGGCAACCATGCCGCGAATCGCATCGGCCGGCAAATAGCCGACACTGACCTTGGAATCGATGATGAACGCCGGTGTCCCTTCCATGTTGAGCGCGCGGGCCACCTCGATGTTTTGACGGATTGCCGCGTCGAACGCCGGGTCCTGCATATCTTTCTTGAGCTGCTCAACGTCCAGACCGACTTGCTCGGCGATCTCGAACACGTTGGATGTGGTCACCCGTTGTTCGCGCATCAATGCGGTGTGATACGCCCAGTACTTATTCTGCCGCTGGGAGGCGAGCGCCGCCTTGGCTGCGAGCGTGGAGGCCTCCCCGAAGATCGGGAACTCCTTCATAATGATGCGCAGCTTGGGGTCGGCTTTCGACAGCTTGACGATGTCGTTCAGGGCGCGTTTGCACCAGCCGCAATTGTAGTCGAAAAACTCAACCACGGTGACATCGCCGCGGCCGTTGCCGAGTGCGTAATCGACCGTCTGATCAAAGATCTTCGCCTTGTTGGACGCAATCACGGCGGCCTGCTGCTTGGCCAACTCCTCGCGCTGGAGCTGTTCCAAGGCGCGGGTGACCTCCAGCATGATCCTGGGGTTTTTGATCAGATAGTCCTTGATGATCGCTTCGATGGCATCGACTTGTTTCGGTGTGAACGTGCCTTTTTCGCCCGCGGCCGCCAGTTTTATCGCGCCGGCTTGCGCCGCGCTGATTTCGCCCGTCGTCTCGGACGCGGAGGTCGTGGTGGCGGCCGGTGATTTGGCGACGCCCGCCGTGCTCGAGACGTTGATCAGCGAGGCAATGGCCAGCATGGCAAGGCTCGCCAACGCTGCGCCCCTCACGCTGGTCAGCACGCTGAGCGCCTTCGAGACGATGCCGTTGGTCATGATGTTGGGCTCCCAATAGGACGTTGCGCTGGACGCGCCGATATGGATGCAGGTCTTGTTAGTTGGGTCGCGGCGCCAACTGGATGATGTCATCAGACTTCAGCCAGGCTCGGCTACCGCGTTTCAGCCCGCGCTTGGCGCGCTTGGCGAAGATCACCGCCTGTCGAATGTTGCCGCGCGCCAAATGGTACCGCGCCATCGCCAGATCGGCGTCCGGGGTCCGGCCGATGGCGGCGTAGGCTTGCGCCATGATCGGGTAGGCGCCGATGTTTTCGGGCTGCGTTGCGACAGAGACTTCAAGATAACGGATCGCCTCCTTGTAGCGGGCGCGATCGCCTGTGCGCACGATCGCTCGTCCGAGCTCCAACCGAATGAGGTGCGATCGATTGCGGGTCAGCTTCAGCGCTTGCCGCAGTGGCGGTAACGCTTTTTCAAACCGGCCCGCCCGGGTGTAGACGTGACCCTTGAGTTCCCAGAAGTACGGGTTTTTGGGGCTGCGCTTGATCAAAGCGTCAATCGCACCAACGTTGCGCGCGCACTTGCCGGAACAGTTGAGCGCGATGGCGCGCGCATACAAGGCTGGCAGCGACTGGTCGTGGGCCGGATACAGCCGCAACGCATCCTGGGCCGGCATGGTAAAGCCGCGCAGCTTGGCGCGCACCAGATCGTGGCGCAGCTGCAAGGACGGCGGATCCTGGCGGCTGTAGTAGGGACTGCGCTGGACGGCATTGCGCAAGCGGGCGATGCGGGTGCGCTCGGTCGGATGGCTCAGCAGGTACGGATTGATGCCGAAGGCGCGATTGTCGAGAGCCATGCGTTCGAACGTTTCAAGCATGCCTCGGCCGGATTGGCCGGTGGCGGTCAAGAATCGCAGTCCGGCCTGGTCGGCTGCCGCTTCGTGTTGGCGGCGGCGGGACAGAAACGTTTTGATCCACGGGTCGTCGCCGGCCATGACGGCGGCGCTGTTTCGGGACAGCACGGCCGCAGCTATACCGACAATACGAGATAGAATCATCCCGGTCTGCAGGCGCTGCATCTCGCTGCGCAACGCGGCTATGTGCGCGCCGTCGATGTGGCCGACCTCGTGGGCGATCACGCCGATCACTTGGTTGGGCCGGTCCGACTTCATCAACACGCCGGTGTGGATGAACACGTTGTTGCCGTCGAGGACAAAGGCGTTAAAGCTGGGATCATTGACGATCCGCATCTGAACCTTGCCTTTCGCCTGGCCCGACGCCTTGAGGATCGGCCGGGAATAATCTCTCAGCAGGTCTTCGATCTCGTCGTCATTGATCAAACTGAGGGCCTTGAGTGGTGGGGCGGCCACGCTCGAACCCAGCAATGCTAGACCTGCCATCAGCGCTGCGCTGAGCGCGCCACGGTAGAAAGTAAGGCCATGGACGGTCATTTTGTGCTGCCTGCCACCGTTCACGATAGAATAGAATCGCCAGCCGATTGGTGCCGACCACTGCGTAGTTATGTTGGCAATTGCGGTCAATGCAAGGCTATGTGATGGATAAACGGATACCACTGTCGGCCAGGCCTGATGTGCACCCGGGATTCCAGATGAGCAGTCAGAACGACGAGATCACGCCCGGCCGGCTGCTGCGTCCGCCCGCACACCGAAGCCAGGTGCCGCCGTTCATCGTGATGGATGTGATCAGTGCGGCCGCGCGTCGGGAGGCGTCCGGCGCGCGCGTTATCCACATGGAAGTGGGCCAACCCGGCACACCGGCCCCGGCGGCCGCGCGCGAGGCGGTCAAGCGGCTGATTGATGAGGACAAGCTGGGCTATACGGAGGGGCTGGGCATTCCGGCGCTGCGCGAGCGGATCGCGCGCCATTATCAGGAACGCTACAACGTGCAAGTGCCGGCCCGGCGCGTCATTGTCACGACCGGTTCGACTGGCGGCTTTATTCTGGCTTTCCTAGCGCTGTTCGATGCCGGCGAACAGGTGATGCTGCCGTCGCCCGGTTACCCGTGCTACCGCCATATCCTGTCGGCCCTCGACGTGGGTTCGCTGCTTATTGAGACCGGTCCGCAGTCGCGCTGGATGCCGACGCCGGAGGACGTCGGCCGATTGGCCGATCAAAACCAGCGGTGCGCGGGCTTGCTGGTCGCCAGTCCCTCCAATCCAACCGGAGCTATGCTAGCGCAACAGCGGTTGGCGGCGTTGATCAAGGCGTGCCGGGCGCGGCGCTTATGGTTCATCTCCGATGAGATCTACCATGGCCTGACCTATGAGCAGCCGGCGGAGACCGCGCTCAACATCTGCGACGACGTGGTCGTGATCAACAGCTTTTCCAAATACTGCTCGATGACTGGCTGGCGGATCGGCTGGATGGTGGTTCCCGACGGTCTGGAGCGCACCGTCGAGCGGCTGGCTCAGAATCTGTTTATTTCGCCGCCGGCGGTCTCCCAGGTGGCGGCCCTGGCCGCCTTCGATGCGGCCGATGAGCTGGAGGCCAATCGCCTGGTCTATGCCGCCAACCGGGAGTTACTGTTGCGCGAGTTGCCCAAGGCCGGTCTCGCCGAGATCGTGCCGGCCGATGGCGCGTTCTACCTCTGGGTCGATGTGTCGGCCTACACCGATGACAGCGTCAGTTTCGCCCGCGCCATGCTGGAGGAGACCGGGATTGCGACCACGCCGGGCGTCGATTTCGATGAGGCCCGCGGCCATCATTACCTTCGCTTCTCCTATTCCGGTCCGACCGCGGACATGGCGGAGGCTGTGGACAGGCTCAAGCTGTGGGACCGTCTGCGGCGAGCGCGGTGAGATACCGGCGGAGATGATCTAAGGCAGATAGCCGCGCTCTAAGTCGAGCGCTTGACGGGCCAGCCGCCGGCCGCCGGCATCGTTATGGGTGGCCACCCACGCCAAGGTCGTACCAGTGCTACGCGTGGTGCGCGAGCGGATCGCGATGGTCACTTGCTGTCCCGGCTTGCCCTCGATCGGCGTCAGCAGGGGAAGGTAGAGCTGCTCCCAGTGGGTGGGCGGTGCGTTCGGCGCGGTCGATAGAATAACGCCGTTCACCAACCCGGCCGTCCACCAAATGGCAAATCCGAAGATGGTGGTATCAGCCGTCAACGCGAAGCGTGCTTCGCCCTTGCGCGCGGCGGCGGGGTCTTGCAGCAGATCGAAGCCGTCCCACCGCACCGCGCCAGTGCCCTGGTCCAGCAGGTCATCGGCGGTCAAACGGCGCACATAAATGTTGTTCAGGCCCATTGTGCGCGCGGCATCGAAGTTCAGCCCATAGCCCACCCGATCCCAGCTCGTGAGCTCATGGTGAAGTCTGGCGACGGTGACGGGGGCCACGAATTGATCGATGTGGCGCGGGATAAGGACGCCGCCGGGTTTGAGGTGACGCCGTTTCGCGTCGCGCGCGGTGGCGAGCAGATCCTCCTCAAGCGGATAGTTACCGAGCGTTTCGGTGACCACGATGTCCACCCGCGGCGGATCCACCATGTCCAGCGAGTGGCACGCCATCAGCACGCAATTGCGCGCCTTGTTCTGCCGCAGGATCTGTTCGGCGACGCCGCCGATCGCCTCGCTTTCGTACAGGAACACCTGCTTGGCCCCGAGCTGCATGGCCATCAGCCCCAGCAGGCCGGTACCGGCGCCGATGTCGGCCACGCTGGTTTCGCCGGCGATGATCACCGCCTGCAGTGCCCGAAACAAGGCGGCGTTGCGAACCTGGTCGGCGAGCAGCTTGCGATGGTATTCGATGCGCACCGATCAAAGCCTCAGGTGCTGGCCACGCAGCTGATAGAGCGTCAGCGCCGTGGCGACTGCCAAGTTCAACGAGTCGAGCCGACCGGCCATCGGGATCACCACCAAGCGAGCGCAGGCCTCCCGGAGCCGGGCGCTGAGGCCGGGCCCCTCACGGCCCATGACCAGCAACACCGGCTCCCGCCAGCGTGCGGTCCGAAAATCCTCGCGCGCGGCGAGATCGGTGCCGACCGTATCACCCGGCCAGTCGGCGGCCCAGTCCAGGAACGCCTGCAGCCCGGTTCTGACCATGGGGACCGCAAAGATCGATCCCATGGTGGCGCGCACACCTTCGCGGGAATAGGGGTCGCAGCAGTTGCCGATCAAGATCACGCCTTTTGCGCCGACGGCATCGACGGTCCGGATGATGGTGCCGAGATTGCCTGGATCGCGCACCTCCTCGAGGGCCAGCCATACATCCTGCGGGCCCAGCGCGGCGCAATCCGGTAGCTCGCTCCAGCGCTGCCGGAACACGCCCATGATCGTCTGCGGATTATCCTTGGCCGCAAGCTTGGCCAGCACACCCTGATTGACGTTGAGCAGGCGCGCGCGCGCGCTGCAGGCCCAATCGACAAGGCCCTGGTTGGTCACGTGCGCGCCGGACGGATCGGCCAGCGTGACCAGCATGTCGGGCGCAAATCCGTTGTCGCGGGCGGTGAGCAGCAGCGCGGCACCTTCAGCCACGAACAATCCGGTCTCCCGTCGCGCCTTGCGCATGTCCAGCGAGCGGATCAGTTTGATCCGATCGTTCTGCAGACTGGTGATGACGGGTGGCGCACCGGTCATCGCTTCACGCCGCTGTCCGCAGCCGGCTCATGGCGCCGACCAACGTGTAAAGATCGAGGTGCCAAGCAGCCGCTGCCGGCTGTGTTCGATGAGCGCCAGCTCGCCGGATTCCACGGTGCCGGCGCGCTCCGCAAAGGTCTCGCGCATCAATCCGTCCAGCGTCAGGGCCGACGCCCGGATCGCATAGGCGGTCAAGATTACGTGCGCGTTCGAAGCGGTCACCAGTTTCGCGCAATCGGCAAGCAGCGCCGGCAAATGGGTGAACAAGTCCCACACCTCCCCTTCCGGACCGCGTCCGAATTTTGGCGGATCGATCAGAATCACGTGATAGCTGCGCCCCCGTCGTACCTCGCGCGCGACAAATTTGCGCGCATCCTCACAGATCCAACGGATCGGCTTATCGCCCAGGCCAGCGGCCGCTTGGTTGTCCCGCGCCCAGCTGATCGCTTTTTTCGAAGCATCGACATGCACGACCTGCGCCCCGGCGCGGGCCGCCAGCAGCGAGGCGGCGCCCGTATAGCCAAACAAGTTGAGAACGACGGGGGGAGGGCCGGTCGTTGCGGCCAAGCGGTCAAGCATCCACTGCCAGTGCGGCAGCTGCTCGGGAAACACGCCTACGTGCCATAACCCACTGCATTTGCAAATTATTTTTATTTCGCCGACGTCGATCGGCCAAGCTGGCGGAAGATCGCGATTAAGCCGCCAGCGCCCCTTATCCTGATCCTCGCCGGCAGCGGAGAAAATCGCATCAGCCTGCGACCAGCGACGCTGGTCGAGGGCCGGCCGCCACATCGCCTGCGGCTCGGGTCGATCGATCATGACATCGCCAAATCGCTCCAGTTTGCGACCGCCACCGCAATCCAGCAGGCGGTAGCCGGCCGGGCCAGTCGTCGTCAGCAGCATCAGGCGATGGTCGGTCGTTGTCATTGGCGACGGATCACAGCGTGCTTAATGTCAGTGTCCTCCGTGGATCTGCTGGTTGCGCCGCAGCGACCCCGATCGGTGGCTTAATCGCGGTCTCGCTCATCGGCTGCACCGGCGGCCGCACCTGACCGCGGCCCTGGCTCGGCCGTGGCGTCGCCGGCAGTCTCATCTTGCAGTTGCTGCTCCAGAACGTCGAGATTGCTATAGGCGATAACGAGCTGGGCTTTGATGCGGGCGATCTCCGCGGCACTGAGACCGGCAACGGCGATGCGTTCGCAGCGGATCGCGATCGGGATCAAGTGGGCCACCAGCTCGCGGCCGCGCGGCGTCAAGCGGATCTCGACGATGCGTCCGTTGGCTTTGGGCCGCTGCCGGGTCACCAGACCGGTGCGGCTCAGCGTGCCGACCAGGCGCGATAAGGTGGACAGTTCGATGGTGGTGATTTCGCTCAGCCGGCCGAGCCGCTGCGCGTCTTCTTCGACCAATGCCGCCAGTACCCGATACATGGAGACGTCGACGCCGTAACCGGCGGCCGCTTGATCGAACAGCTCGCCGATACGCAACCCGACCCGCCGCACCAAGTAGGGGAACGACGTGGTCAGGCGGTAGCCTAGGGAATCCTGTTGAGGCGGCGGCTCGGGCGTGGAACGTTGCATGGCTTCAGAGCTAGATCAGTTCTGTGCCATTTGCAACTTTTGCATTTACAAATGTTATCGCGGCTGTTAGCCAGGTGTGACCATGCAAAGGGCTGAGCGCCCGAGCCTAGGAGGACGCCCATGGAATTCGGCTATTTCACGCTGAGCGACAATCAGTATCCCGAGCTGGGCCGGGCGGCTGAGCAATTCATCGTCGAGATCCGCGAACAAGCCATCTACGCCGACCGGATTGGGCTGCACTCCGCCTGGATCGGCGAGCATCATTTCGACTCGCTGGGCGTCAACTCGTGCCCACATATGCTGCTGGCCAGCATCGTGCCCGTCACCAGCCGCATTCGGCTTGCACCGGCCGTCTCGGTGCTTCCGCTGCACCATCCGTTGCGGGTCGCCGAGGAGTGGGCGACGCTCGATCTGATCTCCGGCGGCCGGGTCGACTTTGCCGTCGGCCGTGGCTACGACCGGCGTGAGTACTTGCCGTTCGGCGCCGACTACATGTCGTCCCTGGAGTTGTTGGACGAGGGCGTCGAGGTGGTCCAGAAGGCGTGGACCTCGCCTGGCGCTTGGTCGCACAAGGGTCGGTTTTTCGACATTCCCGAGATGATCATGACCCCCCGGCCCGTGCAGAAGCCGGTGCCGATCTACATGGCCTGCTTCTCCGCGGCGAGCATGGAGATCGCGGCCCGGCGTGGCCTAGACATCATCTTTGCCCCGTTCGCTGCGGTGATGACCTTCGGCGGGCTGGACAAGGCGGTGCAGGCCTATCGCGACACCTGCGCCAAATACGGCACCAAACCCGGGCGCGCCATGTGCAGCTACTTTATCCATATCGCTGAGACGCCGGCGGAGGACGATTACGGCCGCGACGCGCAGATGCGCTATTTCGAGAATGCCGTGATCCCGGCCATCACCCAGACACCTGGCAAGACGCCGCCGACGATGCTGTACTTCAACAAGATCGTCGACACCCTGAAAGGGATGCGCAAGGAGGATTTGACCGATAAGTCGATCTTGCTTGGTCCGCCGGCCCAGATCGTCGACACGCTGAAGCAGGTGGAAGCGGCCGGCATCGAGGAGGTGATCCTCTACTTCAATGTTGGCGGCAAACCACACGCCATGGTGTTGGAGCAGATGGATAAGTTCATGGCGACGATCGCGCCGGCGTTCGGCAAGCAGCATTTGGCCGCATAGCACTGCTGCATGCGGCAAGCGCTGTCGAAGCTCGGCGATGGCCGCCTTGGGTGGAATGGCCGCGCCGACGCGCTTGCCCGCTCGGCCACCGATTGGCACGGTGTTGTCGGTGGCCGGATCAGCAAGGAAACCTGCGTTTGATCGGGACCGTTCCGCTTCGGATCAAAAACAGGTTGCTTTAGATGCCGTTCAGCCAGGCGGCTGTCTGCCAGTGCCGTGGCGCAAGCGTTCAGGCGTTACAATGGGTCGGGCGTCGCAATGGGTCGGGCGTTGCAAGGGGGCAGATGAGTAGGCCGTCGGCCCGGATCGTCGCGGCTTTGACGCCGGTGGCCGGGAGCTGGCAAGCGGCGGCATGGTGGTGGTGCCGGACGTCAAGCGCGACGATCCGGGGTTCACGGTCGGTTCATCCCATGGCAGATAACTTCCAGCGCCCTGACAAGGGCGTAATCGTGCTCATAGATGGGTCAAATCGTTCCGTGGTGGGAGTTGAGCATGACGCTGAGAGCCTTGGCACTGGTCCTCGCCCTAATCTTGTTCGGGAGCTTGCATGTCCACGCCCAACGCGCGGTCGGCGAATGGGAGCTGCTCGGCCAGAAAACCGTCAGCTTCGGCCATGAAGTCGATACCATCAACGTTAATCGATCGCAGGATTACTTCGACCAGCGGGCCTATCGCCGCCTGCGGTTCGTCGCCGAGCGCGGCGAGGTCGAACTGCGTTCGATCCGACTGATTTACATCAACGGCTATCGCGAGGATCAGCAGATCGGCCGCAACCTGCGGGCCGGCCAGGCGCTGGTGGTCGCCTTGCCGGGCGAGCGCAGCTACATCGCTCAGATCGTTATGTCCTACAAATCCAGGTTCTCGATTTCGTTGGACCGCAGCGGACTGAGGATGCAGCAGGGGCTGATCAAGGTTTACGGCGAGAACATCCGCGCCCGCCCGCCGGCTGCGCGGCCGCAGCCTTCGCTGGCCGGCTTTGAGGTCCTCGACGCCCAGCGGTTCGACCGCCGCACCGACCGCGTCACGCTGGCGGGGGGCGCTGGCCCACGCGTCTCTGAGATCGCGCTTCGCGTGCAAGGTCGACCGATCGTGCTTGACACGGTGCGGGTTCGGTTCGCGAACGGCGCCTCGCAAGTGGTCCGCCTCGGTGTGCGCCTGCGGGACGGTGAAACGACGCAGCGCATCGATCTCGACGGCGGACATCGCCGGATCGAGCAGGTCAGCGTGCAATTGCTGCCGCGGCGGCGCGGCGGCGACGCCCGGCTGCAGCTATTGGCGAAGCGTAGTCCCGAACTGCCGCGCGTCGATGGCTATGTGCAGTTGAATGCCAAGACCTTTGATCGACGGCAAAATCGCGTACAGTTTCGGGTCGGTCGCGGAGATGGTCGGCTGGCACGCCTGCGGCTGCGATCGGCGGGCGAACCAGTGGTGATTTCTGCGGTTCGGATCCGCTTCGGCAACGGGCAGACACAGAGCATCAGCGGCGACATGCGATTGGGCTACGGCCAAGTCTCGCCGCCGATCGATCTGAGCGGTCGAGCCAGGTTTGTCGATGCGGTCAGCATCGACCTGGATCCGCGACGCAGGCCGGGCCGGGCAGAATTGCAGCTGTTTGGCAAGGCCGGCGCCACCGCCCCGCCCTTCGCGGACTTCTCCGTCGTCAGCTCGCAGCGCTTCAACCGGCGCCGCGACCGCGTCGGACTGCCGGTCACCGGCCGCTCCGCCTGGTTCCGGCAACTCAAGCTGCGCTCCGACGGCGCAGCAGTGTTTGTTGAGGAGGTGCGCGTGGTGTTTAGAAGCGGAGCGACCCAGGTGGTCTATCCTGAAGTGCGGTTGCGGCGGGGCGAGACTTCGCACCCAATCGACCTGCACGGTCGCCGCTCACCGGTGGCACGTGTGGTTGTCTATCTGCGTCCGCGCACGCGGCCCGGCCAAGCCCAGCTCACCCTGCTCGGGATCAAGCGCTAAACCGGGTCCGCGCCGGCCCGACGAACCTGTCGCCGTCGTTGCGGCATGGGTCGGCGGCGATCGGTTTCGTCTTGGTTCTGACGAGGGGATGGCCGACGCGTGATGGCAGCGAGATCCCCATCGCTCGGATGGCAGACCGGACCTGTCAGGGATGCTGCCGGGCTAAAATGCCAGGCCTGCTTCTCCTCGTTCGCAGCTAATCGGCCAACCGTGGCACAGGCTATTGGAACCCTCCGCGCGCCGCACCGGCCGCCCCCATCAGCGCGCCAAGGGGTGGCCCATTGCAGGAATGGAGTGGAGGAATGGAGCGGCTCGGGCCGGCACAGCGCTTCCCGTCTAAGGCGGGGACATGATGAAAAGCTGGGTGCGCTCCACCTCAAGGGCGATTTAAGGGCGATCATCTTTGTGCCTAGAATTGGAACCGGCGTTGCGGTCACCCTTTCAGGCACGATGACCTAGTCGCGAAACATCCGCTCGACATAACGACCAATGGCGAGGCTTGCCGTCAGGCCTGGGCTCTCGATGCCGAACATCATCACCAGACCATCGAGGCCATGCTGCTCGCGACCGTGCAAGGCGAAGTCGGCCGCGGCATCACCCTGGCGGTAGAGTTTGGGTCGGATGCCGGTATAGTCGGGATGCAGCGCGGTGGCGTCGAGACCGGGATAATAGCTGCGGATCGTGGCCAGGAACTGTTCCAGCTTCTCGGGCTTGAAGGTGTAGTCGATCTCCGGGATCCACGCGATGTCCGGTCCGAATTTGCAGCGCCCGCCGATATCGATGGTGCTGTGCAGTCCCAGCCAGGCCCCGTGTGGCATCGGGTAGATGTGACGCGAGAACGGTGAGCGTCCGGACAATGCATAGTACTGGCCGACCGCGTAATAGGTGGTTGGTGGCCGATAATCGTGCCGGAATTCCAGTGTGTTGGCGAGATCCGTGGCGTGCAGCCCGGCGGCGATCACCAAATTGCGACAGGTGATCGGGACAGTCTCTCGGCGGGACGACACATCTAAGCGGAACAGGCGTTTGGCACCGCGCGAAACCCGTTCAACATGGGCCTGCAACACGATTTCCGCCCCATGTGACTGCGCCTCGCCTTCAATCGCCACCATGAAGCCATGGCTATCGATGACCCCGGTGGAGGGGGACAGCAATGCGGCAACGCACGCGACTTCTGGCTCAAGCGTGCGCACCTGGGCCGGGGTCAGTATTTCAAGGTCCTCCACGCCGTTGGCGATCGCGGTGCGATGGATCTCCTCCAGCTTGGCCAACTGGCTGTCGTCGGTCGCCACCAACAGTTTGGAGCAACGATGGTGCATGACGCCGTGCGAGGCACAGAAGCAATACAAGGCGTGCTTGCCCTCCACGCACAGCTTGGCGCGCAGGCTGCCAGGTGGATAGTAAAGGCCCGCATGCACCACTTCGGAGTTGCGGGACGAGATCTCTGAACCAATCACGTCATGCTGTTCGAGCACCATCACTTGATGCCCGGCCATAGCGAGCGACCTGGCAACGGCCAGCCCCACGACACCCGCGCCGATGACAATTGTCTCCACGTCAGAGGTCATAGCGGTGAAATTTCCCGTCTGGCGGAACACCCTTTGCCGCCTTACACGAACTGCCCTTCCCCTAACGCAGTACACACCGACGTGGATTGGCGGGCCGCGGGGAATAAGCTTTTCAACACAAATGAAAATAAGCTTGCATGGATCCGCGCGCGCCACTCCCGGCTGCCATCACATCAGCGATGCAGCTGGACATCGCATCGTAGGCCATGCGGTTGTTGGTAGCGGGCTGCATGTCGTTGCTATGGCGACGTTCACGGTTGTTGTCGAGGCTTGATGGCGCTCTGAGGTTGTCTGTCCACGTCGCCGATAAGGCCGGCGCCGATCCGGTCCTGCGGCTTCTGCCTGAGCCACGGCGATGATGGTTGCGGTCAAGGTGGGCAACGCCATCGCCGTCGCGGCGGGGCCGAAGCCTTCGCCGTGCCGCTTGCCGACGACGGCTATGATGGGTTAGGTACGGCATCGTGCCGGCGCCGTGAAACCGGCCGCCAACCCAAAACAATGAAAACGCATCGACCACGTGAGCCTCTGCGTTCGCTCCCTGAGAGGGGCCGCAGCATCCGCCTTGCTGTCGATCAATCACCCGGGGGGTCCAACAATGTCGCGTCCCAACATCGTGCTGTTCATCACCGATCAACAGCGTGCCGACTGGCTCGGATGCAACGGTCACCCGGTGGTGCGCACCCCCCACATCGATCGGATTGCGGCGAGGGGGCTCTCGTTTGATCGGTTCTATGTTGCCAGCCCGGTCTGCATGCCCAGCCGCGCAAGCTTATTGACCGGTCGGATGCCGTCGGTCCACGGTGTGCGGGCAAACGGGACCCCGCTGTCTCAAAATGCCGTGACATTTGTCGACTTGCTGCGAGATGCCGGCTATGCCACGGCGCTGGTCGGCAAGAGCCACTTGCAGACGTTCACCGGGATGCCGGCCCTGATGCAGCCGCCGGCGCCTCAACCAGGTTATCATCCTCCCAAGGACAAGCACGTTGAGGCGGTCCGCCACGACTTGCGCGGCCCGGCCTATCAGCAAGAGAGTCCCGGCTTTTGGGCCCAGCCCAATCCGCAGCTGACGCTGCCGTTTTACGGCTTTGATCACGTTGAGGTGGTCACCGAGCACGGGGATGGCGTCAATGGCCACTATCGGGGATGGCTGCTGGAGCGCGAGCCCAATGCCCTCAATCTGATTGGGGCAACCCACCAACTGCCGCACGATTATACCTGCCCGCAAGCGGTCCGCACGGCGTTGCCGGCTGAGCTGTACCACACCAGCTACATCGCGGAGCGCGCCTGCGCCTTCATTGCCGCTCACCAAGCCGGACCGAACCGCGATCGACCGTTCTTTTTGATGGTGTCGTTTCCCGATCCGCACCACCCGTTCAACCCGCCGGGTCGGTATTGGGATATGTACGCTCCCGATCAATTCGCGGTGCCGGAGGCGTTCACCCGCAACGATTGGCAGCCGCCGGCGCACGTCGGTGCGGTGTTGGCGGAACGTGACCGCGGCGAAGCCAACCTGAACTCGCAATTCTCCTTCAAGATCGGACCCCGCGAAGCGCAGGAGGCAGCCGCCTTGACGGCCGGCATGATGTCGTTGGTCGACGATGCCGTGGGGCGCGTCATGACCACCGTTGCTCAGAGCGGACTCGATGACAGCACCGCGATCGCTTACACCAGCGACCATGGCGAGCACCTCGGCGATCACCAACTGTTGCTGAAGGGTTCCGAACAGTATCAGCAGATCCTGCGCGTGCCGTTCATCTGGGCGGAGCCGAGCGGCAGAGCGCTGACGCGGCCGGCCGGGGAGCACACAGCTGCCATTGCTTCGAACATCGACATCAGCGCGACCATTCTGGATCGAACGCGGGTTGCGCCCTACGCGGGCCTGCAAGGACGCAGCCTGCTGCCCGTGATCGCCGGCGACGACAGCCAGGGACGCGAAGCCGCATTCGTGCAATACGATCACCAGCGCCCCAATCCCGCCTTTGGTGGGGTGCCGCGCATTCATACGCTGGTTGAGCGACGCTGGCGGCTTAGCGTGTTTGCCGGCGTGGAATGGGGCGAATTGTATGATCTGGCCAACGACCCCGGTGAATTCGTCAACCTGTGGGACAATCCGGAGAGCCGCGAGGTCAAGGCCCGCCTGATTGAGCAGCTGCTCCGCATCGAGGTCGAACATGTCGATCGCGTGCCGATGCCCACCGGCCGCGCCTAGAGCAACCTGCTTTTCATCGGGATCGTTCCGATTCCGATTAAAGGCAGGTTGCTCTAGCGAAGGCTCCAACGGCAGATCAGGTCGCGGCATCAGCAATCAATGCCCGGTCGGCAACGCGTTCGATGCGGCGACACTGGCGCCGACCAAATCGAGGGTTTGGCCGATCACGGCAGCACCGGCAGCGGCGGCTATTTCCAGCCTAGCCGCATGCACGTTCGCAACAAGTCGGCTATCGACTTTGCGTTCATCTTGCTCATCACAAAGGCGCGGTGGATCTCCACGGTCCGTGGACTGAGCCCGAGCTTCAGCGCGATGTCCTTGGTCGCCAGCCCCTCGATCAGGTAGCGCATGGTTTCGGTCTGACGCTGGGTCAAGCTCTCGAACCGGCTGCGCAACTCCGTGAGCTCCTCCAAATCATCCTCCGCTTGGCGCACCGCGATCAGCAGGCGTTCGCTCTTGAACGGCTTCTCGATGAACTCGTAGGCACCAAGCCGTATCGCTTGCACTGCCATCTCGATATCACCGAAGGCAGTCAGCAAAATGATCGGACGCGGATCCATCTGTGACTTGAGTTCGCGCAACAGGTCGAGCCCGCTCATTTCGGGCATGCGCACATCGGCGATGATGCACCCGGAGACATAAGGTGCTTCGAGGAAGCTTCGTGCGCTCGGATGGGTGGCCACGTCGTACCCTTGGCTGGAAAACAAGGTGTCGAGCGCATCCAGCACGCCGGGGTCGTCGTCAACGATGTTAATCGCAGCTGGCATAAGCTTTCCTGCCGCTCGAACGTTCAGTCCCATCCGGGCGCCATCTGCAGTGTGGCGCCGGATCTGACCGAACCCCAGGCGCGAACCTCGGTCAGGGCGCAGGCAATTGCAAGCCCCAATCGGGCCATCTTGATCGCGCCCGACCGGTAGCGGTGGCCGAGCGCCAAGCGGCCAGGCGCCAGGCCGAGCAGCCGGTGCGATCAGAGCTAGAATTGACCCGGCTCCCAGACCGATGCGTTGCGGCCAGTGCTCCCGAGTCCGGGCTAGATCATCGCTCTTAAAGTGTAGAGCAACTTTCTGCCTTTGATCGGGATCGTTCCGATTCCGATTAAGGGCAGGTTGCTCTAGCAGCGAACACCGCCGCGAATCAGTCTCTGATTCGCGCACACAGGTGTGACACGAAAGTTACGCAAGAGGCACAATGTACGCAGTGAGGCCGGTATATGACCATGAAATATTGGCCGTTCACATCCTTTTCAGGGGGCCCATCTAGCTCCGCAGTGAGGCATAAAAAACAACAATTTCAACAAGTTATTAAAATGCTCCATGCTAAGTAGAATCACCCAAGAAAACCATGAGCGTAATATTACGTAGGGTAGAGCGCAACTTGTGCCGTGCTTGAAGCGCAGGAATCTTGTTGGCGTGAGTTTGATCCGGCGGTGCAATGCGGGGTCAAGGTTAGCCTCTAAGGTTAGACGGAGCCGGTTGGGACAGTGGGTCCCGACGTCTGTTCCGGGGGTTATGGGTTCCGGGGGTCATGAAGATCTGGCGTGCATTGGTCGGCCATTACACCGTTCCAAACATGTCGACCCGGTTGGAAGCGGGTTGTGATGCCTCATCAACGAAAAGGACTTGAATCGAAGAACCGCCATATGGCGCTTAGCCTCCCAAAGTGATGGTGAAGCGTTGCGTCAGTCAAACTAGTCGCGTTAGTCAAACCAGTCGCGTTCAGTGAAATCGCGTGAGTAGCGTCGAGTCTGTCCAGTGGAATCTGTCTAGTCGAATCTGTCTATCAGTCAGTCTAAGGAGTACCGCAGATGTTTCGGGGGGCCTATAAATCTACCAGCGCATTGGCGATCTTCGCCGCCGCCGGTTTTGCCTTGGGTAGCGTCTCTGCCCAGGCGGCGGATTTTGGAGGGGACTGCTGCGCTGACCTTGAGGAGCGCGTCGCAGAACTCGAAGCGACCACCGTGCGCAAGTCAAACCGCAAAGTCTCCGTCACGCTCTATGGCTCGGTCAGCCAGACCATGCTGTGGTGGAACGACGGCGCCGAGAGCAACGTTTATGTGGTCGAGAATCAGAGCGTCAAGAACGTCCTGGGTGTCAGGGGCGGCGCCAAGATCAACAGCGACTGGTCTGCTCGCTATCGGTTGGAAATGCAGGTTCGGACGGGTCGGTCGAGTTCGGCCAATCAGTTGCCGCGGGCCGTTACCGAAGGGGAGCCATTCGCCAGATACAACGTCGGCAGAGTGACGCCGCGCTACGCTTGGATCGGATTGCGGTCGAAGACGTTCGGTGAAATCTCGATTGGTGCGCAGACCGCGGCGTCCATCGGCACGTCGTCGGTAACCTTGGTCAATCCGGGTGGCTTCTCGCGGCCGGCCGGCGCTGGCTATGCGTTCCAAGGCTTCTACTTGCGGCGGTCCGGCACGACTGGCTCTAGCAAGCAATCATTGAGCGCCTTGAAATGGCATGGCGGCGTGTTCACGCGCAATGGCGCGACGATCGCCTCGTATGATCGCGGGCCGACGCAAAGAAGCGTGAAATACACCTCGCCGTTCTTCCTGGGCCTGTCCAAGAAGTCGGGCTTCCTGTTCAGCGCTGATTACGGCATGGACGACAACTGGGATGTCGCCCTGCGGTATGTCGAGGACTTTGGCGTGTTCCGGTTCGCGGCCGCGGTTGGTTACAGCCATTTCGGCGGCACCTATATTGGTGAATGCAGCAACATCGCCCAAGATCCTGCGCGCGACTCCGCTACGGACTGCCAGGCCTGGCAGGCCAGCGCCAGCATCATGCACGTGCCCAGCGGTCTGTTCCTTTCCGGCGGCATGGCTGAGCTCAAGGACAAAAACCGCAAGCGGTTTGCCGGCATGCGGACCACGGTCAATCCGGTCGCGACCCGGAACGTGAATAGCACCGACAGCTTCTGGTACGTGCTGGGTGGTTGGTCGGCCAAGCTGAACACGATGGGCAAGACCACGTTCTGGGGTCAGTACATGGAGACGGATTACGGCTATCGTGTCAGCGCCAGAATGGCGGCAGGCGATGCTCTGAACTCGTTCGGGAATGTTCTTGCCGACATTGGCGGATCGAACGCCACGGTGTGGGGTCTTGGCATTTCCCAGCGGATCGACGCGGCGGCGATGAACGTATACATCGGTTATCACAACGTGTCGGGCGACATCACGCTGTTGAATACCGATCCGAACGCAGCCCAAGTGACCAGGAAGGCGAACCCGATCGACGATCACCAGGTGATCTTCTCGGGCGCCACCATCAGGTTCTAAGGCGCGTCGAGTTCGGATCGACACAATCATGGAGCCGCCCCTTGGGGCGGCTCTTTCCGTTTTGGGCTGGACGTTTTGGGTGGACGGGCTCGGTTCTTTCATCAACGCACGAGAGCCTTACGCGTGCGAGACTTGTCCCGGCCCCCCCCCCACACAGAAGTCCCCATAGAACATGTGTGTGCCACGGGCGATACCGCGTCGCCGCGATACCGCCCGTTGATCCAATGATCGCACGGACCGACATCCTGTGCCGAGGGAAGGCGGCCCAGGGCGTCGCCGGGACGCTGTCGGCAGCCGCGCGATGTTCCGTTAAATGGTTCCGCGCAAGGGAGTTGCGCGCAAGCCCTGCCCCCGAAGCGACTCTCACCAGCTCCAGGACGACATGCCCCGAGCGGTGAAGACGTCTCATTCTGTCACGATGACGCCGCCTTGCAACAAGCACCAATGCCTCGGGGAACAGGCTTTACTTCGACCAAGCTTAGAGCAACCTGCCTTTAATCGGAATCGGAACGATCCCGATTAAAGGCAGAAAGATGCTCTACACTTTAAGGCGCGATGATCTAGCCTTCGATCTGCTTGGCCTCATCACCGCCGATCGAGATCGTGCGGGGCTTGAGACGCTCCGGGATGCTGCGCTTCAAGTCGATGTGCAGCAATCCGTCCTTCAGGTCGGCGCCGGTGACCTCGACGTGGTCGGCCAGCTGGAACCGGCGGGAGAAGCCGCGCTCGGCGATCCCGCGATAAAGGAACTCACGTTTCTCCTTGTCGGCCGCCTTCTCACCGCGAACCGACAACGTGGTGTCTTTCACCTCGACGTTGATGTCCTCGCGGCTAAAACCGGCAACCGCCATCGTAATTTTGTAGGTGTCCTCGCCAACCCGCTCGATGTTGTAGGGTGGATAGGCGACATCCTCGGTGCCGAGGGAATCCATCAACTGCACCAAACGGTCAAAACCGACGGTGGAACGATAAAGGGGAGCAAAGTCAAACGGTCTCATCATCCGTCCTCCATAAGAAGCGACACATGGGTTTGTCCGCCCGATTGGGCCGAACACTGCTGTATGCAGCCTTTCAGGCCTGCACAGGTTTGAGATAGGGAGACGAACGACGATTTCAAGGCCACGTGCCCTATTGCGGAACCGTCGGCTTGGTGGACGATCGCGCTGCCCAGTTGGGGGCGTCATACGCAGGGTCCGCGGAGATCGATCCGCTGGCCGGCCGGGCCAACCCAAATCACGTCGCAACGCCCGCTCCGAGCGCGCGGTGCCTGGCAGCACTCGCACCCTTCGACGCCCAACGCGCCTCAGCCCTCCGTCGCATACCTGGTGCGCGCCACGAAGCGGTTCAATCGCACATCGGTGGCCCAGACCTTGTCATGGATCTGGCGCAGGTGGGGCAAGGCCACCGCGCGCTGCTGTCTGATGGTGTCATACTCCGCCACGAAGCGCGGCATGATCTCCGCCACCTCCGCGCGCAGCGCCGCCTCGTCGATCCGCGTCGCCACCCGGTTGCGCAACACCACGCGGCCGTCGATGATGACGGTGTCAATCGAGCGCCCGGTCTCGGTGTAAACCAGCTGACGGGCGGCGCTATTGAAGGGCAGGTAAGCGGTGTCCTTCATGTCCAGCAACACCAGATCGGCTTTGTATCCCGGCTGGATCGCGCCGATGCGATGATCCAGCAACGCCGTACGCGCGCTGCCGAGCGTGGCGTATCGCAGGGCCTTATGCGCCAGACCCGCTCCTGGCGCCGGATCGGACACCGCCGACAGGAGGCAATAGCCCTTCATCGCCTGGAACATGTTCTGAACGTCAGAGCCCGAGCAATTGTCGCAGCCAAGCCCGACCCGCATGCCGGCCTCGGCCATATCCAAAACCGGAGCAAGTCCGCTTTTGAGTTTCATATTGGAGTTGACGTTGATGACGGCGCCGGCATCGGCCTGCGCCATCAGGTCGATCTCCTCGCGCGTGATCCACACCGAGTGCGCGATCGTCAGGCGTCGGCTCAGTAACCCGCAAGACTTCAAATAGGCGATGAATGAGCCGCCGTGTTCACGATAATTGTCGCGCGCCGTAACGACCTGACCACGGGTTTCATAGACGTGCGTGTAAATGCCGAGATCATGACGTTGCGCAAAGTCCGCGCACTGCTCCAATAGGGCCGGCGTGCACCGTTGTGGTGCGAATGGGCCGCTCGCCCAGTGGATCACGCCGCCGGCCGGCCGTCGCGCGAGCTGCGCATCCAGAAAGTCGATCTGCTCCTGCGCTCCCAACGCCACGTTGCCGATCATCGCGCGGATCTCCGGCGGTAACTCCCGGTCGTGGGGCACCATCGCAACGGCGGGGATATCGAACACCATCGGCGAGAAGACGACGCGTTCGCCGATCTCCTCGTAGGCATCAAGCACCGTGTCGATATTCTGTTCAGTGAGCGGGATCAGGCCAAGCATGTCCTGCAGCGTGGTGATACCGCACCGCATCGCCTCGAGCGCGCCCACCAACGTGCGCAGCCGGATTTCCTCCTTGGAACGGTGCGCACCCAACGGCAGCGTGTAGAGCAGCCAGTATTCCAGCGGCAGCTCCTCAAACAGGCCCCGGCATAACGTATCGTGGGAGTGGTAATGCGCGTTGATCATGCCAGGCATCACCAAATGATCGCGCGCATCGATCAGCTCGGCGCCCGCGCAGCGCTCGGCCGGCAACGCCGGCCCAACGGCAACGATATCGGAGCCCTCGATCAAGATATCGGCAGTGGCCGGTTTGTGAACGTCGCCGTCGTGATCGTAGACAAGGCCGCCCTTTACCAGCAGCTTGGTGGTTTGCGCCATGGTCTGCACCTGTGCCTTGTTCGGCAAAATTGAAGATGGCTTACGCCGACCCCCATACCTCGCGGGCCGTGTCGACCACCAGCCTCAGCTTGGCCCGTTGTTGATCAAGCGTCATGGTCTCGCCCCCGATCCCGCTGGCAAAGCCGCACTGTGGTGACAGCGCCAACTGCTCCAGCCCGACATGGCGTTCTGCCGCCTCGATCAGCCGTTTGAGCTGGTCCTTGTGCTCCAGCACCGGACTTTTGGTGGTCACCAGACCGAGCACGGCGACCTTGCCTTTCGGGAGATATCGAAGCGGTTCAAAGCCGCCCGCCCGCTCGCTGTCATACTCCAGCAAGTAGCCGGTGATGTTGAGGGCATTGAAGAGAACCTCGGCGATCGGCTCATAGCCGCCCTCGGCCACCCAGTGGCCCGCGAAGTTGCCGCGGCACAGGTGCATTGAGGCCGTCATGTCGTCGGGCATGCCGATCAAACAGGCGTTGACGAGCCGGGCGTAGGTCGATGGTAAGGCATCCGGGTCCTCGCCGATCGCCCGCACATGATCACGCAGGGCGGGATCGCACAGATAAGCCAGGTTGACCTCGTCGAACTGGATATAGCGACACCCGGCCGCGGCGAGGTCTGCAATCTCCTCGCGATAGATACCCGCCAGATCGGCATAAAACTCGGCCAGGTCGGGATAGGCCGTGCGGTCGATCATGTCCCGGCCGCCGCGAAAATGCACGACCGACGGGGAAGGAAACGTGACCTTGGGCGTGACCGTTGCGAACCGTTTGAGCCGCTTGAAATCGTCCACGAACATGCCGCCTGCCGGCCGCTCCAATTTGCCGGTGACACACAGCGTCGGCGGTGCATGCTCGCGCACGCCGGTGGCGGAATGAAATTTGACGGGAACCTTCGACGGAGCGTCGGCGACGTTCTTGATCTTAAGCAGAAAATCGCGTTGCCAGCTGCTGCGGTTGAATTCGCCATCGGTGGTCACGCGAAAACCCAACTCCTCCTGCAAGGTGACGACCTCACGGATCGCTGCGTCTTGAATGCGCTGGAGTTCGGCTCTGGCTTCGCCATTGCCCGGTGTCGCAGCTGCTTGGCGCGCGTTGACCAGACCTTGTGGGCGGATCAAGCTGCCGACGTGCTCGGCCCGAAACGGCGGTGTCAATCGCGCTGCCATGGTCCTCACCTCCCTTGTAAGCCGCATCGGTGATGCCTTCGGCAACCCATCCGGGCATCGGCAGCCGTCGAGCCCGCTTGCGCCTGGCCCATGCCCGCCGTTTTGCAAGCTTAAGCCGCGTCACACCGCAACCGACGTCGCGTCGTATTCGAACAACCAGTCATAGCGCATCCGTACCTTATCCGGTTGCCATTCGCGATCAACGTAAGCGATCGCCTGCTCGGGGTCGGCGAGCGATGCGTTGTGAAACCGGCGACCGCTGGCAACCGAACCGTTGACGATCGCGCTGGTGCGCTCGATGCGCAAGGTTTCGTAGCGCCGTAGCGCCTCTCTAACGTCCGTATACGACTGCAGGCACCGCGCCAGCACCAAGCCATCCTCGAGCGCTTGATTGGCGCCTTGCGCCAGGAACGGTAGCATCGGATGGCAGGCATCGCCCAACAGCGTCACCCGCCCGATGGTCCAAGACGTCAAAGGTTCGCGACCGACCAGCGCCCACTTATACGGTTGGTCGACCATTTCAATGATGTTGAGGACCAACGGGTGCCAGTCCGGAAAATCGGCAGCGCACTCCGCCTTGGTACCCTGCTCCGTCCACGATTCAACGCGCCAATCATCGCGTTCGCCAAACCCGACGAAATTCATCAGCTCTCCGCGCCTGAGCGGGTAGGTGATCACGTGGCCGCCGGGACCGACCCAGTTGGTGCCCACCGGCTGCCGCAGCGCCTCGGGTAGATCGTCCGTGCGGGCCAATCCGCGCCAGCAAATCAACCCCATGAATTCGGCCTTCGCAACGTCGAACATCTGTTGCCGGATCACCGAATGGACGCCATCGGCGCCGATCAAGAGATCGCCGGTAACACGGCTGCCGCCTTCCAAATGCACGGTCACGGCTTGGTCGGATTGTTCAAAGCCCGTGCAACGTGCGCCCTTGCGAATGGCAGCGCACGGATAACCGGCAACGGCATTGAGGAGGGCGCGATGCAAATCGCCGCGGTGGACAAACCAGTAGGGCGCTCCAAACCGCGCCACCGAGTCGGCCCCCAAATCGAACAGCTTCCAGGTTTGACCGGTATTCCAGATGCGTACCTGTTTCATGGCGGCTTCGCAGACGATGGCGCGCATCGGCCGCTCCAGACCCAATGCGATCAAGACACGCGACCCGTTGGCGGAGATTTGCACGCCAGCACCAAGCTCCGCCAGCTCGGGCGCCTGCTCAAACAGCTCGACGGAAAACCCGCGCTGCAACAGTGCAAGGGCGGCCGCCAAACCACCGATGCCGGCGCCTGCAATCAAGACGTTGGGCTTTTGCGCCATCTCATTCCTCTTCACGTTCACCACTGGTGATGTCGGTGTGGCCGGTGCCGGATCCGGGCGGGCGCACCGGGCCCGTCACGTGCAACGGCGGCCAGGCTTGTGCAACCGCCAGACCCGCGAAGCCCGGCGGCTCAACAAACATCCCGCTCCACATTAACCGCCCTTTACAGACATATCACGATGGCGTTGTCGGCGGTCGTTGCACAGCCGCGTCTGGCTGCGGCCCGAGGGTTGTTGCCGCGTCGACCGATCGCGACGGCGGGCGGGCATGGCGGGTGCCAACCGCAGCATCACCGGCTGCTTTCATGCCAGCGGCTGGGCAATCTCCAACCGTGCCCATCATTATGTCAGGCCATGGTGCGCCGGGAGCCGGTCGCTTGCAGCAGCCAGGTGGCGCGGGAAAGCATGGTCGCCAACGGTGTTGACCCAGCAGCTGTAACCTTCAATGTGAAACGATCGGCCGACGCCTCTGCGAGCCGGGGTCATGGTGCCAGGTTGGTGCTGCCATAATGGCACTCTGCACCGGCGGGCGCCGTGCTGAACCGGATCGGATGGGCGCCGACGAGAACCGGGAACATCAGTGCAAGGAGAGCGGCATGCCGCAGCAGCCGGCGGAGCTGATTATCACCAACGCCAAGGTGGCCACGCTCGATCCCACCGGGCGCTTCGTCCAAGGCGTGGCGATAGCGGCGGAGCGGTTCGTGGCGGTCGGCAGCGCAACCCAGGTGGAGGCATTTGCGGGCCCGGCCACGCGCAGGGTTGATGCTGGCGGACGCCTGGTCGTACCTGGACTGATCGATGGTCATGCGCACTTGGATCGCGAGGGCTTGAAAGACCGGCTGCCCTCGCTCGCCGGGTGCGGCTCGATCGACGACATTCTGGATCGCATTGCCGAGCTCGTCCGCCGCACCCCGCCGGGACAGTGGATCGTCACCATGCCGATCGGCGAGCCGCCCTATTATCTGGGCGTTCCTGATAATTTGCGCGAGGCGCGGGTGCCCAATCGCCATGATCTCGATCGTGTCGCCCCCGACCACCCGGTCTACATCCGACCGATTTGGGGCTATTGGCGCGGAACGCTGCCCTTGGTGTCGATCGCCAATACCGCCGCGCTGGAGCGCGCCGGGATAACGCAACGCACGGTGCCACCTTCAACCAATATCCAAATCGAGCGCGAACTGAGTACGGGTGAGCCGACCGGCGTGTTTTATGAATTTACGATGAAACCGCTGGTGGAGAGCACCCTGCTGTCCATGATTCCACGCTTCACGCATGGCGACCGGCTAGAGGGACTGCGGCAGTCGATGCGCGTGTACAACCGGTTCGGTACGACCAGCGTGTTCGAAGGCCATGGCGTAGCGACCGAGGTTATCGCCGCCTACCAAGCGCTTTACCAGGAGGGCGCGCTGCCGGTTCGTGCCGTCTTGATGTTCAGCCCCGCCTGGCCCTCCCACGACAGCGCGGCCATCAAGGATTTGCTATGGGATTGGGGCCGTTGGCTCGCGGGCCGAGGCTTAGGCGATGAGTATCTGCGGGTCTGCGGTCTTTACACCGAGTCCGACGATCTCGACGACAACCGCTTGCGCGCCCAATGCGGTCCCTACACGGGTTGGGCCGGCTTCAACTTCGACGCCAGCTTACCCCCGGACGCGATGATCGAGGTGATGGTGGAAGCCGCCCGCTGCGGGATCCGGGTGGGGTCCATTGGTGCCGATACGCTGGAGCTTTTTCGCCAGGTCGATGCACGTGTTCCGATCGGCGGCCAGCGCTGGGTGCTGGAGCATGTCGGCATACTCGATCATGAGCAGATCGCCCTCGTCCGCGACTTGGGGCTGGTGGCGCAAGCCCACCCCGGCAAATGGATCGGCCGAGAAGGTGACGCGCATCTGGCGCGGCTGGGCGAGGACGCCAGCTCATCGGTGCTGCCGATGCGTGCCTTGATCGAATCCGGAGTGCACGTGAGTTTGGCGACCGATAACGTTCCGCCGTCCCTGTTTCACGCCATAGCACACGTCGTCAATCGCCGCACGACGAGTGGCCGGCGGATCGGCGACCGACAGGCCATCTCGCGGCTAGAGGCGCTGGCCTGCGCCAGTCGCGAAGGCGCCTATTTGAGCTTTGAGGAGGACTGCAAGGGCACCATCGAGGTCGGCAAATTGGCCGATCTTACGATCCTTAACGAGGACCTGCTGACGATCGATGCCCAGCTCATTGCCAACATTGAAGCAGTGATGACCGTCACCGGAGGGCGCATCGTCTACGTTTCGGACGGCACGCCTTTGGTGCAATGACAGCGGGAACGCGCCGCGCTTCCAGCAGTCGGCGCTTCATCGGCCTCCAAGTGATCCATACGATCCCGATGACAACCGCGAAAGGCGATCACATGCTGATGATCGATAGCTGTTCAGCGTGAGCTGAAACCATCCCGCTGCCCGCCTGGCCATGAAATGGCTGATGATCCGGGTGGCCGGGCGGGCAGCGGGCCAGCGAGGCAATCGGCCTAAGGCGCGATGATCTAGCGCGCCAACCAGGCCCAGATCGAGCAGGAGCGATCCGGTGCGATCGTATTCACGGTGCAGGCCGTCAACTGGCTCAACGGAGCCTCAAATTCCACGCGCGTGATATGGTTGAGCTGGAGCCACCCCAACACCAGCACGAGACAAACCGCTGGCGCCCCTGCACGCAGGGCTGTTTTCCAGCTTGAACGCCGATCGCCGTCGCCCAACGAAAACTGCTCGCGTTGGCACGCCTCAACAGCTTCGGTCGCAATCTGCATCTTGTTCGGACGCGGGAAGGCTATCACTTGCCCCTCGCTGCGATCTGCTGTGGGAGCTGGATCGATGATGTCGTGTTTTGCGGGCGCGGTCGTTTCCGACGACGGTGACGGGTTGGCTTGCCGCTGCCGCGAATAGGCCGTTGACCCACCATTGGCGAGGATCGCGGCCTGCTCCGTCCAGCCCGCGAACTCGGCCCGTCGCTGGGTACCGAGCACCGAACCGATCCGGCGCGCATCCGACGCAGTCATTTCCGCCAGGTCGCTCCATCGGGTAAACCCAAGCCCGGCGAGAGCGAACGCCGTGGGCAGATCGAGACCCTTAATCAGCGCCAGATCATCGATTTCGTGACCGCGTGCTTGTTCTACGCTGGCCCTATCGTCGGTTTCGCCATGATCCGACGCAGAAAGAGGGCGGTCGACGTTCACCGCCGGCAACTGCCGTATCGCCTCACGATCCGCGTCCATCTCTGTCACGAGATGAGCCGTTTGCTGTGTCAATGCCGCAAGACTTTCGGTCAGTGCGGCAAGCTGATCTTGATAATGAGCAATGCGTTCCACGAGGACGTCGAGGTCCACCGGCGTGGTCATGTCAATGTTCCTTAAACAGATAAAACACATCGATGGCCGTCACAATGCAACTAGGTGCTCAATAGATCCTTAAAACGCGTCATGTTTTGGCTCAAAAAAGCAGCAAGCGGATGATGAAGTCCGGAAAATAAGCGACGTGCAAGGCTCGACGCGGCCGCCGGCCAATCCGGCGATGGCGAGGTGGCAGCTGCGGTCAGCTGCCGACCGGGTGCTGATGAGACCAGCTGCGCCGGTGTGTTCGCTATATGTTCCGATCTTGCTGGCCGCCCCGATTTCCCTTAAACAGGCCGGCAGCCGTATGACAGGCCCCAGTGGCGGAACGGTAGACGCGTCAGATTCAAAATCTGATATCCGCAAGGGTGTGGGGGTTCGAGTCCCTCCTGGGGCACCATGCGCCAAGGCGCACACCGTTACGGCTGCTGCTGGCGGTGCAGCTTGGATCCCGCCCTCCTCAGTCCGACCGCCTCACGGCCGTTCCCTACCGATGATGGCGATAATGCGCAATGGACGGTCAGCGCTATCGGTGGCTCATGGTCAAACAGATCGACGAAAAACGGATCGACGCGGTGGTGCGTCGGGGGCGCGTCAGGGACACGCCAGCGGGGAGGCCGCCGGCCGCTCCTTCTCAGTCTCATCATCGCTGCTTGACGCGATCAAACGAAGCGACGGCCTTGTGAATGGCGATCTGGATCGAACGAGGTGCGCAAGCCAAACGGTAACACCTGTCGCGCCGGTTGGTAAAACGCCGCGCTATCGCAAGACCTTCGCAATCACCGTTGCTCGCTTCAGCGCCGCTGGAGGTGGAGCCGTGGCCTTGTCGCCGAGGGCTGGTCGGTTTCGTCCTCGCCCTGTTCTGTCTTAGATCCTGTTCTGTGGTCGCCCTGTTCTGTCCTAATCCATGTCCACCTTGGGCGGATCAGCCGCTTGGGCCCGCTCCCCCGCCCGGACGTTGATAACGTGGTGCCATGGGATGACGGGGTCGCGAACGGGACGGTTCCAGCCCACACCAAAACTTTTGAGGAGCCACAGACGGAACAGCGATCCAGTGCCCGTTGGTGTTTCGTTAATGACCAACAATGCAACGTTGACTTTGGGGATCACACAATGCTGACCATCGCAGTGTTCTTCACCATCCAGATCGCCGTCACATTGGCCGTCGTGGCGCTCGTTGGCTGACGGTCGCTCACTCCTTGTCCCCGAACAAGGCAGGTCCGCTTTCGGCCAGGCCCGTCTTATGCGCTCGTTCAATTCGCCAACGCAGCGATCTTGTTAAACGCCTGGGCCGCTGGAGGATCGGCGGGGTTGACCCGTGCGTTAGATTGTTGAGTTGGTAGCGTCCACAGTTTATCGCCTTTTAATTTTGGCTGAGCGACTGCCGGCCGGAGCGCGGGCGGTGGCGTTGGCGATCGGTGTGTCTTTTAACAGCTGCATGTTGAGATAGCGTTTGGTTGGACCGGGTGGGTCGTGCTGCTCGCTGCTCGGCGGAGCAATCATCTCCGGCCATACGGCGTTGGCTAGAGCAACCTGCCTTTAATCGGACCCGGAACGATTCCGATTAAAGGCAGAAAGTTGCACTACACTTTAAGAGCGATCATCTTTGCGCCTTAAATCGGAACCGGCGCAATTGGAATCGGCGTTGCGGTTCCGATTTAAGGCGCGATGATCTAGCGCAGCCTGCTTTCGATCGGACTCGAAACGGTCCCGATGAAAAGCAGAAAGGTTGCTCACCACTTGAGGGGCGATCAACTTGGTGCCTCAAATGGGAACCGGCTGTCCGGTTCCCATTTAAGGCACGATGATCTGGCGTTTCCGAGTTGGCTGGACCCATCCCGCTCTCCGCCCAGCCACCCACAACACGCTATTGTTGGGCAATGCGCCCGGGCGGGTCATCCAATCTCTCGTCCACACAGTTATCGCGGCGATGTCAGACGGCTCGAGCGCAGGCCATGTTTTGGGCTTGGTGGAAGCGGTGCTGCCTATTGGACGCCGTCGGGAATTTTCAGGCCTTTTTCTTGATAATAGCGCAGCGCACCAGGATGTAGCTTCATGTTCATTTGTTTGAATACGTTGTCCAAGGTGATCGCATCCTTTGCCCACGAAGCGACCGAATGCATCTCGTCGATATGATCCCAAAAGGTCTTGGTCATCTTGTAGATCACGTCATCGGGGATGTCTTTGCGGGTGACCAATCCAACCCAGGCAGCGATCGTCTGAATCGGTTCCTCGTTGGTTTGATTGGCCCCATAAACATCCTTGGGAAACACGCCGCGGGTGCGGCCCGGGATCGACATCAACTTTTTCATGGCCGGCTTCTCCCAATCCGCGTCGCGCGCACCAAGAAATCGAATTTTGTTGGTCAATGCGACTTGCACAAAGTTTGATGCCGGCGGATTGCTGGCCGAGACGAGGACGTCGATCTGGCGATCTTGAAAGGCCTGCATGGCCGGCGAGAAACCGAGTTTGACGACGGTATAGTCCTTGCCCGGCTCGAGCCCGCTGATCGCCTTGACGAACCCACCGGCCACCACGCGCTGGACCGCAGCAGGCGGGCCCAAAAACACCCGCTTGCCCTTGAGATCGGCCATGCTCTTGATCCCGGAGGCATCATAGACGCCGAAATGATAGTAGCCGATGCGGTAATTGAATATAGCACGCAAATTGCCCGAAAGCTCTTTGGCTTTCTTGAGTTTGGCAAACATCGCCTTGCCGTTCACCATCAAGTTGTGCAGCGCCGGCGCACCCATAAAGAAGTCGGTCTTACCGCGCGCTGCATCCAGTGCGTGCCTGGGCGCGCCGCCCGTGGCGTTGACCTGTATTTCAATGTCCGGATTGTACTTTTGCACCAGCTTGGCGAAGGTCGTGTTGATCGCGAACGGCGTCGGCAAGCTGATCGTCGACATGCGGTAAAAATCTTTGGCTTGCACGCCGTTCGCGAGACCTGCCGACAGCGCGGCGAGCAGCACGGTTCTCAAGGGGCCAATCGACATCATCGTTCCTCCTATCCGGTGTTATCTGGTTGGCGGTGTTGGGTGGTTTGTGGGCGATTGCGCCGCAGATGTAAAGCAACCGCGTTTGTCTCAATCCGATTGCGCATTCGCAGTAGGTTCGGCGGGCGTGGCGCGCTGGGATCCGGAACGGCGCCACTCGAACAGCAGCAGCGCCACACCGGCCACGACCGCAGCGAGTTGAAGCTCGGTTATGGTGAGCAACGAACCGATCCCCAGCACCATTCTGGCCGCCCGCGACCACAGCGGCAAAGGCGTGCGGTCGACGCCGCCCAATGAGGTGGTCATCAGCCAGATCGCCAAGGACAGCCGGATGACAATCCAAACGAAGGCGACCGGTTCGAATTCGACCACCAACGAAAGCGACGGATTGTAAATGAACACGAACGGCACGATGAAGCCGACGAATGAGAGCCGCAGCGCTTGAACCGCCGTCGTCATCGGATTGGCCTCGGCGATCGGGGCGGCCGCATAGGCGGCGATAGCGACCGGCGGCGTGATCGCGGATAGCACCCCATAATAGAGTACGAACAGGTGTACCAGAATCTTCGGGACGCCAAGTCCCTCCAGCGCCTGGCCCATGATCAGCACGATGATCAGATAGGCGGGAATCGTCGGTAGGCCCATCCCCAGAATCATGCTGGCAAAGGCGACCAGTAGCATCGCCACGAACAGATCGCTGCCGGCGAATTGTAGGATCATGTTGGAGAAGCGGATGCCGAGCCCGGTCAAGTTCATGACCCCGACGATGATGCCGATGGCAGCAACCGCCACCATGATGCGACCGCACTGTTCACCGGCCCTGGACAGAGCCGTCAGATAAGCCAGCGGCCTGCTGCGCACCACCGGGTTCATCAGGCCGAGCAGCGCCCCGACGATGGTCGCCCACAGCCCGGCCATGGCCGGCGAGCGGCCGGTGACCAACACGGCGATGATGACGATGATCGGAATGATGAACATCAGCGACATCTGCCAGTCTTCGCGGGTGACCTGCTGTCGCTCCGCTTTCGGTATGGGTTCGATACCGGCGCGGGCAGCCTCGACCCAGACCGCGACGAATAAGCTGGCGTAGTAAAACAGTGCCGGCATCAAGGCGGCACCGATGATCACCACGTAGGGTACGCCCGTCACATCGGCCATCACGAAGGCCACAGCCCCCATCACCGGCGGCATGAATTGCCCGCCTGAGGAGGCCGCTGCCTCCACGCCGCCGGCGAACGAGCTTTTGAAACCCCGTTCCTTGATCATCGGAATGGTGAACACGCCGGTGCCCACCACGTTGGCCGAGACGCTACCTGAGATGGTGCCAAAAAAACCACTCGCGGCAATCGCCGCATGGGCCGGGCCTCCCCGCAGGCCGCCGGTCAGGCTGACCGCGATGCGCAGCAACACAGCGCCCGCGCCGGTCGTTTCCAGGATCGATCCGAAGATGATGAAAATGAAGATCAGCGAAATGACGGTGATGACGATAAATCCGAACACGCCATCAAAGGAATACCACACAGTCCGCATCACCTGCTCAAGGTCGTAGCCGGCGTGGGCGAAGATCCAGGGCAGGTCCTGGCCAAACAGCGCGTAGATGAGGCTGAGGACCGCTAACACAGCAAGCGGCCAGCCGAACACACGCCGTGTGACCTCGAGCACGGCTATCAATCCGCCGATGCCGACCAGGATGTCATTGGTCAGAAAATCGTACAGCCCGGTTTCCAACTCATCATAGACCGAAGCGAACCAATATATGGACAGCGCCATCATCAACATCAGCGCAATGTCAATCGCCCACTGCCCGACGCGCAGCATGGTCTGGGAGGTCGGGTGAACGAGAGCCAGGGGCACCGCAAGAATCGTCAAAATCACCGATGCGCCGACTGTAATCGAACGCTGATAGATTTCATCGATCACCCCGAACGCCGCCGTATAGATCGCGACGGCCGCAATCGCAAAGCCGATGACCTTCACCAGAAGGTCAGGGAGATTCACTCGCCACACGGTCGCTACCTTCCCTTTGCTGCGCAGGCTTGAGGCAAAGCCGCTGCATCTTTTTGTCGTTCGTACCCGTTCACAGGCAATCTCATCAATAACATGTTCCCGATCGCGCGACAGCGATTTGCGTTGCCCCGGGGTCGAGCCGGCCATGATCGGTCGTCTTGTTCAAGCATAAGGCGGCCAACCGCGCCCTGCTGCGCCGATCGTGACGCCGATCCGGCGGAGGACGGACTTCGATCCGGCCATCGCGCTCCCGCGTTCGGTCCTGGGCTGGTCGATGGTCGAGTAAACGAATGTCAGAGCCGCGCGCTTCGGCCCGGCGGAGCAGCAAGGACCGGGCCAAGCGGGAGGCCGCGACGCACGACCATCACACTAGGATAAGGCTGATCGCTTCGGCTGGCCGCGATCGGTATCTTTGTGCCAATCAAAACATGCTCTATTCCGGCGTTTGAAAGGGCAATCGATAGCTTTGGTCGTGCGGCCAAAGACGATCGCGCGCCGCGTGCCTGGCTTGACGAAGCCGGCGGGAACACAAGCGATGCCTGAGGCAGGGGCCGCATGGACGGATCATCAAATCGTTGGCTGGCGTTGGGCCTTTTGTTCCTGATCGGGTTGACCGGTCCCATGCATTTTCAATCCGTGGCGGCGTTGGCACCGTTTCTGATCGCGCATCAGGGTCTGAGCTACACGGACATCGGCATCTTGACCGGGGTGTTCATGCTGCCCGGCATCTTTTTCGCCGCGCCGAGCGGTGTGCTGGCGGCTTGGCTCGGCGATCGGCTGACACTGCTGATCGGCATTGTCATGATGGGTGCGGCAGCGCTGGTGTTCGCGGCGACAGACGCCTACCACGTCATGTTGGCATGTCGCGTGATCGGTGGTGCCGGTGCCGTCGCCATTACCGTGCTCCTGCCAAAGGTCGTCACCGATTGGTTTGCCGGCAAGGAAATCGCCACCGGTCTGTCGATTATCGCCTCCAGCGTCGGCTTTGGCATGGGGCTCACGGTCGCCATCCTGCCCTGGATCGCATCGCAGACATCCTGGCAAGTCGCCATGATCGCCAATGCGGCCTTCTCGGCCGTGGGGATTGCCCTGTTGTTGGCGATCTACCCGAAGCAAGCGCCGCGACCGGACCAGCCAGCCGGTTCCGGCACGCTGTGGCTGATCAATCGCAAAGAGCTGGTGCTTTCCTCGCTGGCCGGATTGGGGCGAGGCCTGTTCAGCGCTGGATATGTGGTGTTCATCAGCTTCGTGCCGCCGCTTTTGATCGCACAGGGCTTGGCACCCGCCGAGGCCGGGCTGCTGACCAGCATCGCCGCCTTGATGTCGCTGGTGTCGGTGCCGCTTGGCGGCCTGCTATCGGACTGGACGCGCAAGCCCAACCTTTTTATCGTCGGCGGATCGCTGGGAACGGCATTGACTTGCATCCTCGTGCCCTACGTGGCGCCGGCGGTGCTTTGGGTGGTCCTGTTCGGCGTCTTGCGCGGCGGCTGCACTGGCGGGCTGATGGCGCTGCCCTCACAAATCCTGCGCCCGCAAAGCCGGACCACGGGCTTTGCCATCGTGTCCGCCGTATATTTTATCTGTATGACATGCCTTCCTGCGGTTGCCGGATACCTTTTGGATGCAACCGGAAGCCGGGCGGCACCGCTCTGGTTCGCCGCCCTGCTATGGCTGCTCATCACAGCACAGTTGGGGCTGTTTAAAGCACTGCAGCACGGTTGGAAGTGTCGGGCGAACCTGCTGCGAGCCCCCTCCGCACGGCCTCGGCGCGGCGCGTGAGCCCGCGACACCGCAAGGCGCAATCGGAGGCGCTCACGGTTCAGCCGGCATCCGCCTTGATCATGTCGGCAGTCTTCTCGCCGATCATAATGGCCGGCGCATTGGTATTGCCGCCCACGATCGTCGGCATCACCGAGCAGTCAGAAACACGAAGCCCGGCCAGCCCGCGCACGCGCAGTCGCGCATCGACGACCGCCATCGCATCGTTGCCCATCCGGCAGGTCCCCACTGGATGAAAGATGGTCGCGCCGGAGGCCCTGATATAGGCTTCAAGGTCTTGGTCCGATTGGGTTTGCTCCCCCGGAGCGATCTCCCTCGGACGGTACTTTTTGAATGCGTCCGCGTGGATGATCCGCCGACACTCCTTCAGGCCTTTGGTCAGCACCCGCAGGTCTTGCGCGTCGGCAAAGAAGTTGGGATCGATGCGCGGAGCGGCCGCTGGGTCCGCCGAGGCGAGACGCACGCTGCCACGGCTCTTCGGCCGCAGCAAAACGGCAAAAGCCGAATATCCATGACCGACCTCGAGCATCTTCGGCGGCGGGGCGCGATGACCCGGGATGAACACCAGCTGGATGTCCGGTCGGCGAAGGCCTGGTTCGGTTCGGATGAAGCCGCCGGATTCGATCAACTGCGAGGCATAGATCCCTTTGCGCGCAACCAGATATTTGATCGCATCCAGCGCGAGCGACGGCGCCTTGGGCCAAGAAAAGCCCCATGGGATGCGCGATCGCGTGCGCATCATGGTGCCGGCCGCGATATGGTCCTGCAGGTTGCTGCCGACGCCGGGCAGGTGATGGATGACGTCGATGCCGTGCCGGCCCAGCTGTTCGCCGTCGCCGATCCCTGACAGCATCAGGAGTTTTGGCGAGACGATGGCGCCGGCTGAAACGATCACCTCCCGCTTGGCGCGCAGCAGGCGGCCGTCGCGCACCACCACACCGCGTGCACGACCGTTCTCGATCAACACCCGATCGACAGGCGTATCCGTCATCACCTGGACGTTGGCGCGCTTCATCGCCGGTCGAATATACGCCATCGCCGTCGACCAGCGTCGGCCGTTTTTCTGGGTCACTTGATGTTGGCCGATACCGTCCTGGGTGGCGCCATTGAAGTCTGGGTTGTGCTGGTACTGCAGGCTCTCGCAGGCGGCAACGAAATCCCGCTCAAGGGGGCTCGTCACATTGCAGAAGGTGACGTTGAGCGGGCCGCCTGTGCCGTGATGCTCGCTCTCGCCGTATTGCTCGTTGTGCTCAGCCTTGAGGAAATAAGGCTTGACGTCGGACCAGCCCCAACCCGCATTGCCCAACGCCGCCCACTCGTCGTAGTCGAGCCGGTTGCCGCGCATGTAGACCATGGCATTGATCGAGCTGGTGCCGCCCAACGTTTTGCCGCGCGGCGTGAAAATCGGCCGGTTGGCCATCAAGGCTTGCGGCTCGGTGAAGAAGCGCCAATTGACCTTGCGATGGTGGGGCAGCCACATGATGCCCATCGGAATGTGGATGAAGGGGCTGCGGTCGGCCGGGCCGGCCTCCACCAGGCATACGGTGACGGTCGCCTCTTCACTCAGACGGTTGGCAATGACGGCTCCCGTCGAGCCAGCGCCGACCACGACGTAGTCAAACGTTCCCAGTTCGTCCATGCTTGCGGTCCCGACTACTCCGTCCCTGGGCCGGATCATCGTGTCTCAAATTAGATCCGCAAAGCCGGTTCCAATCCCAGGCACAAAGTTGATCGCCCTTAAAGCGGTGAGCGACTTTCTGCCTGTGATCGGGATCGTCCGGTTCCGATCCAAGGCAGGTGGCTCCAACGCTACGATCAGCGCCGACCGTTTCGATTGTGGGGCGGATATCGTCGGTATGGCAAGGGGCAGCGCTCAAGATACCGACAGCTGCGCCGCCACGCGCGCTCTACCAGGTGAGAGGCTTCACCGGGAACACTTGCCCGCCGCGCATCACGTCGAGCACGGTGTAGCCGATGATCGCGAACAACTGTTTGTCAGCCACAATGTGCCACGGCGCGTTGGTGGAGCTAACGATCGCGCTAGCCGGGCCGCAGGCCGAGGGATCGCTGGCGAGCGCATTGATCTGCCACATGGCTGCCGTCTGCGAAAAGCCACCGACGATCGGCCAACGGACGAAGTTTTCCACCTGATCGGTCTTGTTACACCAGACCGCGGGGGTCACGGCGTGGTGAGCAGTCAACATGACGGTGGACCAGACGGAGGTGACCGCGACGGTCAGGCCATAATGCTGCATCACGCCCGCCCAACGATGAGCACCAACAATGGATGTATGTCTGCTCATTGGCGCTTGGATCGCCGGCCAGCGCAGTTCTATGCGACACAGAATTGCGATATTTGCGGCGCGATCTGAATTGTCGGGTCGCCGCTCGACGCACGGGGCGGTTCACTCCCGGGCGGTTTAGGGTACAGTCCAGCGCACCGGCCCAGCGCACAGTCCAGCGCACTGGCCCAGCCCACAGCCCAGCGTACCGGCCTTACTCAGTGCCTTAGTGTGAGGCACGTTGACGCGATCCGTCATCGCTTCGGCGATTCGGTCGGCGGTGGCGGCGATTGGCGCCGGGCCTGAGCATAATCCGGATCGTCTTCCAGCGTCCGCATCTCGGTATTCATGGCAACATCCGAGCGCTTGCGTTGAAGGCACCACTCGCCCGTCTGCCAGTACTCCGACTGAACTGCGAGCTGGGCCTGACGCTCCAGGTGGTTGTTCCACTCGCCGAGATCATAGCCGAACCAAGGTGGCTCCGGCCGCAGTTTGGGCAGACCCATATCCTCCCAGATCCGTCGAGCGTTCTCCATAAAGGCGCGTTTTGGCAGCGAGATCGGCGGAAAGGTCTCTTTCAGCGTCGCATCGATCAACACCGCGGAATCCTCGCTGTCGATGGACGAGCGTGGCCCGTGACCCTCGTGCTTGTGCTCCAGGATCTTAACGTCGCGGTGCGGCTTGCAGCGATAGGACATGGCCCAGAATGTCGCATCGGCGTTGTCGGGATCGATGTCCTCATCGACGGCCACGATCCATTTGCCTTCCGCCCGCCGGTGCGCGGCCAGGCCATAGAGCGCACGCCAAATCTCGGTTCTGGGGACGTCGCGCTCGAACACGACGACGATCAACTTGTGGAGCGAGGTCAACGGCTCGTGCGTGACGACGCGTTTGATGCCTTGGATGCCGAGACCCGTGGTCAGGTGCAGCATTTTCGCCGCCTCATAGGCGGGCCGCTTGATGCAACTCGATTCCGAAGGGGTCACCTGGCTGACCCATGACGTCATGATCGCGTTGTTGCGTCGCGTGATGGCGCTTACCTCCAAAACGCCGTTGTACTCTTGCAGATTGACGTGTCCGTGGCTCTCGCCGAACGGCGCCTCAGGCTCCAGGTATGCGGTTGAGACAAAGCCCTCGATGACGATCTCTGCCTCGGCCGGTACGACGAGATCGATCGTCTTGCATTTGACGACGTTGAGCGGCCGTCCGATCAGGCCGCCGGCGATCTCCAACTCATCGTGGATCTCAGGCACCTTTTGGACAGCCGTGTAGGAGACGACGGGAGGGCAACCCAGCACCACGGCACACGGCATCGGCTTGCCGATTGCCTTCCACTTGGCCCAGTGCATATAACCCCCGGTGCGCAGCTCGATGGACGGGTTCATGCCCATCCGGTCGGGCGCCTTTATCATGCCACGGTAGTTGCCCATGTTTTGGATGCCGGTCTCGGGATCGACCGTAATGAAATGACTTGAGGTGGTATAAGGTGCGTTGTCCCAGCCGGGAGATGATATGGGTACGGGTAAGTGGTCCAATCCGTTTCCGTCGGGCAAGTCATCGGCTTGAAAGACGACGTCTTGGCATGGCGCCGTCCCTAACAGGCGAGGCTTGATCGGATTGCTCATGGCTCTGATCCAGGTGTCGCGTATTTCATCAATCGCGCAGCCCATCCCCAACGAATAAATCGCTTGATTGCCGGCCAATCCGCAGACGAGGACGGGAATGTCGAATCTTCGCCCCTTGCTGTCGACTATATTGGTGAACAGAAATGCTTTGCGATCTTCCGGCGCGATGCCGCCTCGAAATTGCCAGCGCACCAGTGGGTGCATTTCGGTGTCTTTGTTGATTTCGCGATCGACTTCAATTAGCAGGCCGGCTCGACGCAGCGCGGCGATATGATCGTGCAGATCCGCATAACCCCGCTCGCCGGTGGTTGCGCTTGGCCCATTGAAAGGTTGATTCATGGTTTATCGAGCTTTCCGTGGAGACTGGACATCGCGCTGCCGCGCAGATCGGGCTTGGCCGCCGTACCGCGAGGCCGCTCGAAGTCACTAGCGGAGCACGAAACGATGGCGCTCAGCAAGGCAACGGAGCTCCGCTCCCGGCGATCGGCGTTGTGGTCCGGGAAGGTTTTGCGGCGTGGCCGCCGGGCCAGCGTGCTGGAAAAATGCGACGACCGCAATTGCTGCCATTACGGTCGATGTGATAGGCAGCCGACTCATAAAGGGGATGACGGTGTCACGATGACCATTCGTGCAGTGCTAGCCCTAGCAGGGCTCCTGCTGAGCGCATTTGGCGCGGTGGCCGCGCAGGCATCGACGGTGCAGGCGGCGCCGGCGATTCTGTTCGAGGTGAAGAGCGGCAAGGTGCTGTACGCCGAGGATCCGGACGACCAGTGGCACCCGGCCTCTTTGACCAAAATCATGACGGCGTATCTGACGTTTGAGGCGCTCAAAGCCAAGCGAATCGCGCTGGCCTCTCAAATCACCTACTCGAAGAATGCCGCGCAGCAGCCGCCAAGTCGGATCGGTTTGCGGGTCGGTGCCAAGATTTCCATTGATATGGCGCTCAAGGCCATCATCGTCAAATCGGCCAACGATATCGCGGTGTCGCTGGCGGAGGCCCTCGGCGGCAGCGAGCACGCCTTCGTTGCGCTGATGAATGCCAAGGCCAAACAACTGGGCATGCGCCATACCCATTTCGTCAATCCCAATGGCTTGCCAGCGCCGCAACAGGTGACGACCGCCCGCGATATGGCGATGCTCGCCCGCGCCGCGGTTCGCGACTTTCCTCAGTATGCATTTTTTTGGGGATTGCAGGAATTCAAGATTGGTCGCGCCTTGATCCGCAGCCACAACGACGTGCTGCGGTCCTATCCCGGCGCGAACGGCATGAAGACCGGCTACATTTGCGACAGCCGGTTCAATCTGGTCGCCGCGGCCACCCGCAATGACGTTCAGATGATCGCCGTCTTACTTGGCGAGGAAAATCCGAAGGAGCGCCGATTGCGGGCCGAGGCGCTGTTGGATCACGGGTTCAACTCGCTCGGCTGGAAGCTGTTTTTCACCCCCAGCACGATCTACAATTTGGCCAGGTCGCCGAGCGCGATGAGCGTGGCGCAGCTGCGCGCCTCCAAAATGGTGGCTGATTGCAAGGTGAGGCGGCGGGCGGCAAAGGTCGCCGCCGCGCGCCGGCGGGCACGTCGCCAAGCGCGCGCTCGCAAACGAGACGCGTCAGCCCAGCGCAAGGCGGCGGTCCAACGCCTGCGCGGCTCCCAGGCCGCCCAGAGCGGGTCAAAATCTGTCTCCAAATGACGCAGGCGACGCGTCGACCGGCGTTTTGTTGCGCGTGACCCATAGCCCGCGGGTCGCATCATGCGCCACGACCATCACGGCCTGAATTGGCAGCGGCGACCGCCACCGAGGCGCTCGATCGCTTAAGCTGGTGATGGCTGCAGCGCCCGCTGCTGCCCAAATAAGCGATTGACTCAGAGGGCTTGCGCGTGTCTGCCGTTGGCGGCTGATCCGGGCCGCCCAGCTTCGCCGCCCCGCTCCCAGCTCGGCCACCCCCACCCAAGTGGGCCAGTTCATTGCTGGCTGCGGGAGCGGGCTGGTTCCAGCTCACTCTGCCCCGCTGTCGTGGGTTGATCGTGAACGCGTCGATCAACCCGACGCCGGCGAGCGCCGCCCCAACAATGACGCCGCTGCGGACGCACCCGAGCCCGGCGTGTCGTTGTCTCAAATCCAAACGGGTCTGTTGGCGCTATTCTTGCTTGGAACGGCCGCAGGCCAGACGGCAGCGCTATTCACTGTGAGCTGGAACCTTCCAGCGCTGCCAGCCGGTTGACCGACAACCTCCTGCCCTTGGGTGGCCGGCAGGACGGGCGGCCCGGTAAGGCCAATTCGCCTGAGACGGAAATGATCTTGACGATTTTGGGATGGATGAGCGTGGATCGGGACGACATAAATTTGACGCCAACCCCGCAAGAGGTGGAGTTGATGGCCTGCGTGCTCGAGGGCCGACATGGGGTGCACGCCGAGGACGTCGCCAGTTTCATTTCCGAGTTGAACGCAAACAAGGGTGATACCTCACGCTCGGGGGCTTGGGCCGCCGTATCGTTGCTGGTGCGCCAGCGGCAAGCGGTCCGGATGGGGCGACGAGCGAACCATGCCGGCTTCACGCACGGCCGACCGTGCTGATCTGGCACAACCTCGGTGTGTAGCTGCTCCCCAGCCCTCGCCCGTTCAAGCGCTCGCCCGTTCAAGCCCTCCCCCGTTCATGTCCACCGTTGGCGGGAGCACCATGCCGGCCCGCTTCCCACCCTGCCACTCACCCAAGCGTGCTATTGGCTGGCCGGCCGGCGGGGGAGCGGGCCGGTGGCAGCCCACTCTGTAACGGTTTAGCGAAAATAGCCGCGCAGGAACTCCAGATAAATCCGGGTCAAGCGATCCAACTCAGCGATGTCGCAGCGCTCATCCACCTGGTGAATCGTGGCGTTGATCAGGCCCAGCTCGATCACCGGGCAGTGCGCGTGGATGAAGCGCGCGTCCGATGTTCCACCGCCGGTCGACAGCGCAGGTTTTTCGCCGGTGACAGCCTGAACCGCCTGTACCATCGTTTCAAGCAACGGACCAGGCTCGGTCAAAAACACATCGCCGGTTCCATGGAACGCGAGCTGCCATGGCGCGCCCAACTCGTCGCCGGTCGCGGCACATACCGCCCTCACGTGGGCCTCAACCAAAGGCCGGGTCCACAAATCGTTGTAGCGAATGTTGAGCTTGGCGCGGGCTTCAGACGGAATCACGTTGGTCGCCGTGTTATTGGTCGAAATCACGGTGGTCTGCAGGCTCGACGGCTCGAAATTGGCCGAGCCCTGATCGAGTGGGCTCGAACTCAGCCGGTCGATCATGCGCGCCAGCTTCGGGATTGGGTTGTCGGCGGAGCGTGGATAGGCCGCGTGACCTTGCTTTCCCGATACAACCAACTCGGCATTAAGGCTGCCGCGGCGGCCGATTTTGATCTCGTCCCCCAAGCGATGACGGCTCGATGGTTCGCCGACCACGCACGCATCGAGTTTCTCGCCGCGCGCTTCGAGCCAGTTGAGCACCTTGGCGGTCCCGTTGATCGATGGACCCTCCTCGTCCCCCGTGATCAGCAGCGACACTGCCCCAGGCAGTTGGCCCCTGGTTTCAGTCAAAAAGCCATGCACGGCGGCGACGAAGCAGGCGATCTCGCCCTTCATGTCGATCGCGCCGCGCCCCCACAGGACCCCATCGTGAACCTCACCGGCAAAGGGCGGATGGGTCCAGGCTGCTTCATCGCCGGGTGGCACCACGTCGGTATGCCCTGCAAAGCAAAGATTCGGTCCCGCATCGCGGGATCCGCGGCGGGCGTAAAGATTTTCGACGTCGGCCGTGCCGGGCTCGCTGAATGCCATGCGATGGCAGTCAAAGCCCATCGGTGTCAGCACCTGTTGCAGCAAGCTCAGCGCCCCGCCTTCGTCGGGCGTCACGCTGCGGCACCGGATCAAGGCTTGCGCCAACGCGACGGGGTCGTCGGCCGGCGGTCCATGTGCTGTCGGCTGGGACATTGATTGAGACATCGAAGCACCTGATCGTTTGCGCGCGGCAGGCCGCCTGTGGTCATTGCAACTTAATGTCGCGCAACGGTTGAATTGGACTGAGCGTCGCGCCAGCTCCGATCTAAGGCAGGTTGCCCTGGTGTTCCAGCGGATCTGGCCCGTACCGGTTGGGGCCGATCGTACCCCTCAGCAGTCCGTTGTCGACCATTGCCCAAACGACGAACATCAATAACGCGAAAAACACGGTCTTTTCTTCGCTGCCCATGGTTTCCGGATCCAGCAGCAGGCCGAAATAATTGGCGATCGTCATCCCCACCATCGCGATGCCGAGCGACACCCCAACCCACGATGGTCGATCTCGATCATTGAACCGCTTGATTGAGATCATCGCCGATGGCCACACCAGCACCAGATTGAGCAGGGTCGAGCCCAACCCTGGCGGTTTAATCGGTTCCGTCGGCCGCTGCGCGAGAGCGGGATCGAGCTGGAGTTGGCCGGCGATCGTCACCCCTAAAATGACGATCAACCCCAGCCAGAACTCCTGCCGGGCAATGCGCCCCTTGGGTGACAGGAAGAAGTGCCAGATCGTCATGATTGGGTCTCTGCGACGCTGACCGGATGCATCGGCATCGGGGTTACGTAAGCCGCCGGCGCCGCTTGGACAACATCCAATGGCGTTGCGCCGATCGACGGGTCGTGCCACGCGCTCGATAGCGTGCGATTTATTTTCTGCCCGATCTTTGATGAGAGGTTGGCCGTGATTTGTTGTAAGTCGCTGGAGGCCCCGACCACCAGCGGATCTTTCGAGTTTTGTGCATAGACCGCTGCAACCTTCGCCGCCAACGACAAAACCTTGGGGCAGTCATCGTGATATCGCACCGGTTGATCTTGCGCCAGAGTCCGTCGCTGTGATGGGCTCAGTGCAGCGGCGCGCAGGCTGGCGCCGGAGGGGGCCTTGGTCCGTTGATGCTTATCGATCACGTGCATGATCGAGCCCAGTTCACCGAGGTGCGCCAACGCCAACTGCGGTTTCCATCGGCTCTGCAAGGTGACGAGAAACAGCACGGCCGCACCGACCACGATCAACATGTTGATGCCCACATCGAAGCGTTGCAGCATGTCAAAACAGCTCTCCGCCTCAGCTCGGATCTTCGCATCGGCGACCAGGGCCAGGCTCAAGCGCAGGCCAGTAAGGATCAGGCCAGTAAGGATCAGGCCAGTGAGGATCGGGCCAGTGAGGATCGGACCAGTGAGGATCGGGCCAGTGAGGATCAAGGCGGCGCTGGCCAGACGCAACGCGTGGGTGGGCAGGATCCCGACCTGAGCCCGCTTGTCGGTGTCGCGGGCAAGCTCGGTTAACTCGGCGCAATCGTTGGCGAGGCCGGCTTCCGGAAGGCTGGCCGATGCGGCGCCCCAACCGCGCCAGCGTTGCAATGATCTTCTCGGATTGGAGGACACGGTACATGGCGTGGCCTCTGACCGGCGGCCGGCAGCGTTCCTCGCGGTGGATTTGACGAATGCCGCGCGGCGGGAGAACATGTGGTGGCTCCCCGTGGACCGGGATCTTAGCCGGCCATTGGGAGCGATGCCATTGGTGAAACGGATCTCATGGCTGCAGCGGGGACATCGCCAAGGCGACGGGCATGGTCTTGTACCAAGGACGTTTTGCACGAAGGGTGCCTTGCACAAATTGCTGGCCGCACGATACCCGTTTACGCTGAGCAAAGCTGAAAGGCAGGAATATGAAATTCGGCCTGTGGGATCACGTCGATCGCAACGAGCGGCCGCTGAGCCAACAATTGGACGAGCGGCTGGCCTATTTGGCGGCCGGTGATGAGGCCGGGTTTTACTGTTTCCATGTGGCCGAGCATCACGCGACGCCTCTCAACATGGTGCCTGTGCCCGGCGTCTACCTGGGAGCGGTAGCGCGGCTGACCAAGCGCATGCGTCTGGGTCCGTTGTGTTATTTGTTACCGCTTTATTCGCCGCTGCGATTGATCGAGGAGATCGCGATCCTGGATCATCTCAGTCACGGTCGGCTGGAAGTTGGTGTCGGGCGCGGCGTCTCGCCGTTCGAGCTCAACTATCACAACATCGACCCGCAAACGTCTCGGGAGGTGTTCATCGAGGCGTTGGATGTGCTGCAACAGGGCCTGACCAGCGAACGGCTCGATCATCGTGGTCAGCACTTTGTGTACCAAGACGTTCCGATGGAGGTGCAGCCCCTGCAACGGCCGCACCCGCCGTTCTGGTATCCGTCCTCAAGTGAGTTGGGCGCGACCTTCGCCGGCGAACGCGGCTACAATTTTGTCACTTTGGGACCGATCGAGCTGGCCGCCAGGAACATAGCGGCCTACAGGGCCGCATTCGCCGGCGCCCGCGCACAGGTGGCGAAAGCGGAGTTTGACGGCGGTACGGTCATCGGGGTCAATCGCCACATCGTCATCGCCGATACCGATGCGGAGGCCTACCAGATTGCGACGCCGGCGCATCGCGTCTACCACGACAGCCTGACCAAGCTCTGGCGCGAGAACAAGGCGACCACCAAGGTCGCACAAGTCAGCATAGCAAGCCTGGACGAAGCCATGCGCTGTGGCGCCGTCATCGTCGGATCACCGGATACGGTGCAACGTCACATTGAGCACCAAATCGATGCCTTAGGTATCAACTACATGATCTGCGGCATGTATTTCGGCAATATCAGCCATGACCAGGCGATGCGTTCACTACGATTGTTGGCCGACGAGGTGATACCGAAGATCGGTGGACGGCAGGTCGCGCCGTGACACGGACCGGAATCTAGCAACGCGTTGAGAAGGTTGACGAACGATGCCGCACGTGACAGCCCCCGATGGTGTTCGGCTTTACGTAGAGGAGGTTGGCAGCGGACCGGCCATCGTGTTCGTACACGAATATGCTGGCGATTATCGCAGCTGGGAACCGCAGATGCGCTGTTTTGCGCGCAGTCATCGCTGCGTTGCGTTCTCGGCACGAGGCTACCCACCCTCTGACATTCCGGAAGAGGAAGCGCGCTACGCGCAGGACATCGCGCGGCAGGATGTGGTTGCCGTGATGGACGGTCTCGGGATCGACAAGGCTCACATCGTCGGTCATTCGATGGGCGCCTACACGACGCTGCACGTTGGCATTCACCATCCGCAGCGATGCCTGTCGTTAACGGCGGCGGGCTGCGGTTGGGGCTCCAACCCCGCTGAGCGCGATGCCTCCAAAGTGATGGTGTTGGAGATTGCGCGCATGTTCGAGCAGGACGGCATTGAGGTGGCGGCTGCGAAATATGCCGACTACGAGATGCGCCACGCGTTCAAGCATAAGGATCCAAGGGGCTGGGCCGCTTTCGCCGCGATGCTGGCTGAGCATTCCGGGATCGGTAGCGCGCTGACAATGCGCAAGGTTCAGCTGGAGCGGCCGACGCTGTGGGAGCTGGAAGCCGACCTTGCAAAGCTTCAGATTCCGCTGTTGATTGTCGTTGGCGATGAGGACGAGGCCTGCCTTGACGGCAGCGTGTTCATGAAGCGCAAAGCTCCGCAGGCGGCGTTGTGCGTTATTCCGCGCGCCAGCCACACGATCAACAGCGAGGAGCCGGCCGCCTTCAATGCTGCGCTCGCCGATCTGTTTGCGGCGGTGGAGCGCGGTCGTTGGATGGCGCACCGAGCGTCAGCTGCTGATTGAGCCGAGGGCGTGATGGTTGGAAGCGTCGGGCTAAAGGTCGATGGCAACGTGGCTACGCTGACGTTGGACAATGAGGCGCGGCGCAACGCGGTCTCGACTGCGATGTGGCAACAGCTGATCGAGCGGGCTCAGGACGTGGCTGGACGAGGCGACGTGCGCGCGGTGATCGTGCGCGGCGCAGGCACCCAGGCGTTCAGTGCTGGTGCTGACATCGGCGATTTTGACACGGCGCGGAGCAGCCCCGAAAACGCCGGCGCTTATGACGACTTGGTGGAGGAGGCTTGCGATGCCGTGACTGCCATTGGCTGCCCAACCCTGGCGTTGATCCATGGACCGTGCATGGGCGCCGGCGTCTCGATCGCAAGCAGCTGTGATTTCCGCATCGCCGACACGGCTGCGGCGTTTGCAGTTCCGGCCGCTCGCGTCGGTTTGGGATATGACCCGCGTGGTGTCGCCCGGTTGATGCGGGTGCTCGGTGCGCCCGCCACCAATTGGCTGCTGCTGACGGCGGGTCGCCTGTGTGCCGAACGCGCCTATGCGCTGGGCTTTGTCGCGATGGTCTGTGAACGCGATCGGGCGGAGCGCGAGGTGCAGGCACTTGCGGCGCGAATTGGCGCCAATGCTCCACTGACGACGGCCGCGGCCAAGGTTGCCATTCGCGCCCACGCGATAGCGGACCAACAGCTGATTGAGAAGGCCAACGAGCTTTGCCAACGTGCTGATGCGAGCATGGACTATCAGGAAGGGCGCCGTGCGTTCGTGGAAAAGCGATCCCCATGCTTCCGTGGTGAGTAGGGCCAGCGGGCCACGGACCCGCAACCCGCCGGACGAGAATTAAACGGTAGATATCAATAGCCGAGAGGAGACAAACCACCATGGCGCTAGACCTGCAGTTGACCGACAAAAAAGCGGTGGTGACCGGCGGCAGCGAGGGCATTGGCAAAGGCATCGCCAAGGTGCTGGCGGAGCAGGGATGTGATGTGGCCATCTGTGCCCGGCGCCAGGAGCCGTTGGAACAGAGCGCAGCCGAGATCGCTCGCGCCACCAACCGGCGCATCCATGCGATCCCGGCCGATCTCACCAAACCCGCAGATGCAGAGGCCTTCATTAAGGCTGCCCATACCGCGCTGGGCCGGATCGATATCCTGGTCAACAATGCCGGTTCGGCGCCGGGTGGCGTGCTTGAGTACCTGGACGAAGAAGACTGGGTTCAGGCCCTACAACTCAAGTTCATGGGTTACGTTCGTTGTTTGAAGCACACCTTGCCGATCATGGTGGCGCAGGGCGGCGGCCGGGTGGTCAACCTGATCGGCAATGACGGCGTCAAAGAATCCTATTGGGAGATCGCACCGGGCGCGGCCAATGCGGCCGGCCAGAATCTTACCATGTCGCTTGCCGGCCAGTACGGTCAGCACAACATTTCGATGTGCGCGGTCAATCCCGGGCCGGTGCGCACCGAGCGGTGGGCGGGTCTGGTCAAGGCCATGGCCCGCGATATGAGCATCTCCGAGGAACAGGCGGACACCCTGGCGCCATCCTCAATTCCGCTCGGACGCATCGCCGAGGTCGAGGAAGTGGCGAATCTTGTGGCCTATTTGGCCTCGCCGCTGGCGCATTTCGTCAACGGCACGCAAATCGAGATCGACGGCGGCCAAAGCAAGGTTTTGATGGATCAGGCGCGCAATCGTTAGCATCCGCACCACAGCAACCTGCGCTTGATCGAAAATGAGATGGGCCTGATGAGGAGCCGCCAGGTGCGCTCATCGGCAGCAGCGATGATCTTCGAGCCTTCGGTTGGGCCACCTGCGCAGCTGCAGCTCAAGGCTTGAGGATCGAGCTCAGCTTCCCTGAGGCGGATTGGCCTTGCCGGCCTGCTCCCGACCCGGCCGCCCAAGGGCACGCTTGTGGAGGCGGCGGGGTGGGTGCGCTGGATGGTTCCAGCTCAGTCTCAAATGCTCTAGGTGGGCGATGGCGCCAGCAGCGGACCAATGGGGTGCATTTGTAGAGCGGGTCCCGTCGCAGGCGCCGCTGCCGACGGCAGCAGGCGTCGACGCAACGCATGCGCTGACCGGCGTGCGATTAGCTGTCAAGGACAACATCCAGGTGGCGGGGCTGAGGTGGAGCGCGGGACTCCCCTTGTTCCGTGACCGCTCGGCCAAGGATGATGCGCCCTGCGTTGCGGCGTTGCGTGCCGCCGGTGCGCATGTGGTCGGGGTGACCGCGACCGATGCCGCTGGCTTTGGCATGATGACGCCCGGCGTCGTCAATCCGCTGAGCACGGCGCACACGGTTGGCGGCTCAAGCGGTGGCAGCGCCGCCGCCGTGGCGGCCGATCTGGCGGACCTTGGGTTGGGCACCGACACCGGCGGCTCGATCCGCGTGCCGGCCGCCTGCTGCGGCCTGGTCGGTTTCAAGCCGAGCTTCGGTCGCATCAGCACCGAAGGTGTCACCCCGCTTTCCACCAGCTTTGACCACGTCGGATTGATCGCGCGCCAGCTTGCCTTGATTGAGCGGGCGGCCTCGGTGCTGTTGACAGTCCCGCCTCAACCGCGACCGGAAAGGGCGTTGACGATCGGTTACGACCCGGCGCGTTTGGACGAATTGACGAGCGACCTGGCCGATCAATTAGAGCGGGTGTTTTCCAGCTTGGCGGGCGCCGGTCACCGGTTGCGCGAGGTGCAGCTGCCGGATCGGGAGCGCACGGCGGTGGCGCACGGGATCATCGTCTGCTGCGAAGCGCTCCAGGTGTGGTCCGCCAACTGGCCGCAGCAAGCCGATTTGTTCGGCGAAACGGCCCGACGCGCCTTGCGCTACGCGCAAACCATCACCGACGTGGAAAAAGCCGATGCGGCCGATGCGGTCAACCTGCTGCGCCACGACATCAACCAAGCGATGGCCGATGTTGATGTGATGTGCGGGTCCACCTTGAGGATCCCAGTTCCAATGGTCGGCACACGGCGGGTCAGGATCGATGGCGAGGAAGTTCCGATCGTCAATGCGCTGCTTGCGGAAACCTGCACTTACAACTTGTCAGGGCACGCAGCCCTTGCGTTTCCCTTACCGGGTGCCGGCCAACCGATTCCAGCATCGATGCAGTTGGCCAGCGCGCACAAGGACATGACATTTTTGGCGATGGCCGATGTGGTGATCGACAGCTTGAGCCGATAGCATCCAGGATTTTGGTCTTGAGAGCGCGGGTGGCTCGGATCGCCGGGCGGACGTCCATCGTGCTCCGTCGGCACCACCATTCAGGCCAGATCCGAGCCAGCTGGCTCACTGCTTTGCACGGCCAGCAGCTGTTCGGCCTGTTCCAAATCCGCCTTGGCCAATGCCGCCTTCCCGATCTTTTCGTAGGCGTAAGCCCGGTTTTGGTAGCAAGCAGGGGCATTGGGGTCGAGGATGATGGCTCGCGAGCAGTCTTCGATGGCGCGGTCGTAGCTGCCTTGTGCATTGTAGGAGATGGCGCGCGCCAACAGCGCGACGGCGTGCTCCGGATGCAGCCGCAGGGCCCGCGAAAAGTCGGTGATGGCTTGATCATGGTCGTCATCGTTCTGGTGGGCCACGCCACGTGCCACCAGCGCCTCCGGTGACTTCGGTACCAGTTTGACCACAAAACTGCGATCATCGACCGCCTGCCGATGCTGGCCCAAGGCTTCATAAGCGCAGGCCCGGTTGTGGCGCGCCATCAAATTTTTCGGGGCAAGGGTCAGCGCTTGCGAGTAGTGCTCAACGGCGCGGTTGAAATCGGCTGCGGCTTGCGCCGCATCGGCTTGCGCAACGAGCGCTGTGACCCGTCTCGATCGCCGGGTGGCGCGGATGGCCCACGCAAACCAAGCCCCGAACCCAATGAGCGCGATCCAGGCCGAATAGCCGACCACCCATTCAAGCGGCGAGATCTGGTAGCCGGGCAGCGGATCGGGCAGCAGGCCGCGGGCTTGATAAGACCTGATCTGTTGCGCCGACAACGGATACCAGCGGCCGCCACCCTTGACCCCGAGAACATAGCCGTTATCGCGCATGTGATAGGGCAAAAGGAATATCGAGCGCGAAATCATGTGCCCCAGATACAGCTTTTCACCATCGCGCCGGGTAATGGCCACGTCCTGCAGCGGCACGATCTCGTCGGAGCGTCCAAACCGCACCTTTTCTGCGTTGGCCGAAGTGACGCACGAAAGGCCGACAACAATCATCAGCGCGACGGTTAGAGCCGCTTGGTAGCGTCGTCTCAACAGATCACCTGCAAGGCCGGAATGCGGTGCCCGGCCCGTGTTCGCCGGCGCAGTTTGCGTTTTGTCCCAAGAACGCCCGGATTGCCGCCTATCATCGCTTGATGCTGTGAAACCCAGGCCAAGCCACCGGGACGTAGCCGGACCGACCGATAAGACAAGATCATTGCTCAAGACACGCATAGTAAGCTCAGGCAAGGCGACCAACGCGGGAGCCATTATGATTGGAACGGCAGCGATGCCAACCCTTGACTGCTGGACACCGCCTGCGGCTAGGCAAATCGCACAACGGGACTTGAACAGCGTTGGTAACTTATTAACTCTGGAGCGGTATGTCGGCATCGAGATGTGCGTATCGCCTAGGGAGCGTCCGGAATGAGGTGGGGGTTGTCGCCAGCGTCGGTGTCGGAGGGTGGAGCATCTGGCGGAGCCAGCACGATCGGGATCGAGCTAATTGAGCCCGAGGTGGTTGCGGGTGAGCGACCGGACCACCGCAAGGTCGTCGATGCGACGATCGCACTCGAAATCAACGAGATGCTGTACGAGCAGGGCGAGCCGCGCCGTTCGATCTACCGGATCGAGCAAGGCGCGCTGTGCGTGTTTCGGTCCGACCAAGGCGGCTTGCGTGATGTGGTCGAATTCGCGGTCACCGGAGACGTGGTCGGCCTCGGCAGCTTGGGGTATCATGTTACGAGCGCCGAAGCGATAAGCCCGACTTGGGTTGTCGAACTTTCTGCCGATCAAGCGGCGGAGTTGATTGCCAAGGACCCGCAGGTGGCGTTGCGGTGCCAACGCGCGATCGCCTACGAGATCGAAGTGCGTCGCGCCGAGCTGAGCGCGGCGGGTCGCTCCCGACCCGTGGAGCGGGTGGCAGCCTTTTTATCAGCGGTCTCAGACAACAATAGGCGCGAGGGTCGAGATCCGACGGTGGTGACCGATTCGTTGCGATGCGGTTTGGTCGCGGAAATGCTGAGCATGACGATCGCTGAACTCGGTCAGTGTCTCGCTGTGCTGGAGCAAGAGGGTTTAATTCGTCCGGGTCCGAACGGTGAGCTGCGATTGCTGGACGTTCCCGCCCTCGACGATATGGCGCGGCAAAGCTGAGGCACAGCCGCCGTTCCGGTCGAGCCGGCCGGGCCGAATGAACGTGTTACCGACGTAACAGCCCGGATGAGGTCTTCGCGTTAACGTCTCACGTCACCTTATGGGGTCGCGCTCCAGCGGCTCGCGGGTGCCAATGGAGACGTGCAATGCAATTTGGCAGGATTGTGCAGGCCCTGGCGGTCACGATGATCGTGTGTCTGTCCGCTGGTTCGGCCCATGCGATTTCCCCGGTTGGTGTTTGGATCGACCATACCGGGCGCGGCGCCGTGGAGATTACGCCATGCGGCAGCCGGCTGTGCGGGCATATCGTGTGGCTTAAAAATTCCAAGCACGGCGGTATTTGTCGCAGGCAAATCATCGGAAACGTGAGGCGCATTCGCCGCGGCTTATGGGATCGCGGCTGGATTTACGACCCCGAGCGGAATTCAAGATACAGCGTCGAACTCAAGCCGATCGGCAAGAACAAGCTGCGCGTGATGGGCTACTTGGGTTCGAAGTTTTTCAGCGAAACCATGATTTGGCGGCGCGCGGACGGGTCGTTGGAGCGATGCGATGGCGTGAGGTCGGCCACAGGCAAGCCTGCCACCCAAACCACCGCCCAGCCATCGGCCAAGTCATCGGCCCAGCCACCAGCCAAGCCATCGGTCGTGCCGCCACGGCCAAAGCTTGCCAAGCGCACCGGAACCAAGCGACCCGACGCCAAGCCGGCGGCGAGCGGTGAGGTGGCTGCGCACACCCCGCGGACCGCCGCGACGTCAACCCAACAGCGCGCGGCCATCGAGCCCAAGCCAAGCACCGCTACGTCGGGCACATCCACCGCGAAGAAAGAGCAGGCGACCCGGCAGGCCAACTCCGCCGCCAAGCGACCGCGCCGCCGACCCGGCCAAAGCCGGCGCGGCAGATCGCGCACCTGTAAGCTGGACCTGCCTTACGTGAATGTCCGCTTGACGTTTGATTGCAAGCTCAAGAATTTCAATTGAGCGAGGTCCGGCAAACAAGAAACAAGCCAGCTCTTTGGAGCTGGCTTGTTTGTCATTTGTGGCCGGTTCATAAAGGCTTGCGCAACTCACCGGCAAAGCTGACTTAAGCCATACTTGGAGGTTGGAGGGGTTTTAGGCGCCAGAGCAGCAAAAAAAACCAGGGCCATTCGAGTTGGTCGGGTTGGCGGGCCAGATGTTTGACTGACTCCACTCGACAGTTCAACTTTCGCATAACGAACCGTGGATGAAGGCGCTTTGGCATGTGCCACTCCATCGTCGTTTAAGTGCCGCAATCTGAGGTCTTAAGACCGATCGAACCTGCATGTTGCACGTCGCGCCGGTTCGCCGTCGCCGGGAGATCTGACGATGGTGACCGGGTATGATGTGAAACGTCAGGAGAGATGAGTGCAGCAATCCAGGACGGAAACGCAGTGGCCGACGGCGTCGATCGCATGCGTCGTTGCTGTTAAGCAGCCTACCCAACCGGCGGTTCCGTCCATCGCCGCCCGATTGTGCCGCCGATCGCTGAGGATCGGCCCAACAGTTATGAATGTGCAGTCGCAGCAAGGCGAAGCAGGCCTTTATGCAATCTACGCGCACCACCGCCGCGCCGAACACACGAGCCCGGCGATTGCAGAGCATCATGCCCCACGAACATCAGCTTACGCGATTCTCACGACGTCGGCCTAATCCAGATGCGCGCAAACATAGCCGAGGACCAATTTTGTCTCGCCGCGTGTTGCGAAGAAACGAGGCCATCACAGAGAATTATCTGCAACCGATCGAAGATTGGGATGAAGATTGGCAGCCTGGTACAATCGCTGTTTGGCAATGGCGTCACGATCGATCAGACTTGTCGAACAAGCGCATCGGCGACCGTTCGATGCACCACGCGCGATGCCGCAGCAACCGGGTTTTTCGGCATCGGAACGATCCCGATCAAATGCAGAAAGTTGCTCGACACTTTAGGGGCGATCAGCTTTGTGCCGTAAATGGGACCCGGCTTTGCCGTTCCAATTTTAGGCACAAGGACTAAGCGCGTCGGTATGAGCGGCAAGCATCCCGCACCCCAAAGCGGTCGCCTTGTGAGGTTCTGGATGGAAGGGCTGGGAGAGCGGGTCGGCACGGAATTGCGCCAAAGGCGGACAGGCTCCCATCTGCCTAACGGGTTTTGCCGAACAAACGAGACCGGCCTGCGGCTTGCTGGCCGATGCCAGCACCGCTTCATCAAGCTTTCGGCCGGTATCAAGGCGGGCCGGGGCTTAAGCCCCGGCTTCAACCGCCCTGGCCTCGGCGTTGCGGGCCGAGGAGGTGACCGCCTTTTGTACCTTCTCGAAGGCACGCACCTCGATTTGCCGAATCCGCTCCCGACTGACCCCGAACTCGGTCGACAGGTCCTCGAGTGTGGCCGGGTCTTCCGCCAGGCGACGCGCCTCAAAAATCCGACGCTCCCGATCATTGAGCGCACCCAAGGCGTCCTGAAGATAGCTGCGACGATGCTCCAACTCCTCGCTTTCCGCCAGGCGCTCTTCCTGATTGGGATCATCGTCGACCAACCAATCCTGCCACTCGCCGGCTTCCGCATCCGCACGCAAGGGCGCATTTAGCGAGGCGTCGCCGCTCAGCCGGCGGTTCATCGACACGACATCGTCCTCGCTCACGCCGAGCTTGGTGGCAATTTGCTTCACTTGGTCGGGCCGGAGGTCACCCTCTTCCAGCGCCTGGATCTGGCTTTTGGCGCGCCGCAGATTGAAGAACAGCTTCTTTTGCGCCGCCGTCGTTCCCATTTTCACCAAGCTCCAGGACCTGAGGATGTATTCCTGGATCGAAGCGCGGATCCACCACATGGCGTAGGTCGCCAACCGGAAGCCCCGCTCCGGCTCAAACCGCTTCACCGCCTGCATGAGACCGACGTTACCTTCCGAGATGACTTCGCCGATCGGCAATCCGTATCCGCGGTAGCCCATGGCAATGCGCGCTACCAACCTGAGATGGGAGGTGACCAACTTCTCCGCGGCTTCTTGATCGCCGTGATCCTGCCAATTCTTGGCGAGCGTATATTCCTCGTGGGGCTCGAGCATGGGAAAGCGACGGATCTCCTCGAGATAGCGCGCCAACCCCATCGATCCACCAGCGATGACGGGCAATGATTTCGTAGTCATCTCTCATTCAACCTGGTCTGCAGCTGTCCATGCGCAGCGCCAGACTGCTCCTTGTTTGTAATGTTAAAGGTGAGTATTCACCACGACAGTGGCAGGAGGGTGGCATACTCGGTCCACCACATGCGCCCAGCAAAGCACGTTATCGTCATCGGACGGCCACTCCGCTACACGGAGATTTGACCACCATTGCTAACATACTCAATACGGTCTGGCTTGCGGCTCGGTTCAACATAGCTACCGATTGCTGAAAACGTGCTGTTGAATGCCGACCTCCGACCTCCGACCTACAACTGACGTGGCGCCGCGTTCGGCAACTTGACAAAGGGTAAACGTTGCTGACGGCGCAAATCCGTCGCCTCATGCGGTCAACGCGTCGATAAGTCGAGCCATGTCTTTGGGGGGTGGCGACGTGAACACCTGGCGGCGCCCGCTGATCGGGTGCTCGAAACCGAGCTTGGCGCCATGCAGCGCCTGCCGGCCTAGACGCTGCAACGCGATGGCGGCCGAAGGTGGCAGCGCCCGGCTGCGGCTGGCAAAGTGGGCGCCGTAGGTTTGGTCGCCGAGCAACGGATGGCCGATATGCGCAAGGTGTACCCTGATTTGATGGGTTCGGCCGGTCTCCAAGCGACACGCCATCAGGCTTGCGATCACCTTGCCCTCAGCATCCGTGAACGGCTGAAGAACTTGGAAGTGGGTGACGGCGTGCCGCCCACCGGCCCCTGGTTGGCTGGTGGCAATCTTGGTGCGGTTGGACCGGCTTCGTGTGAGGGCCACGTCGATCGGGCTGTCAAGAGCGGACGGTGCGCCCCAGACCAGCGCCAGATACTCCCTCAACAGCCGGCCATCTGCGCCATGGCTGGCGAATTGTTGCGCCAGCCCCTGGTGTGCTGCATCGGTTTTGGCCGCCACCAACAGACCCGACGTGTCCTTATCCAGGCGATGAACGATACCCGGACGGCGCTGGCCGCCAACGCCGGACAGGCTGTCACCGCAGTGTGCAATCAGCGCGTTGACCAAGGTCCCGTCCGCATGGCCAGCCGACGGATGGACCACCAGCCCGGCCGGCTTGTCGACCACGATAAGATGGGGATCTTCAAACACCACCGCCAGCGCGATCCGCTGCGGCGCGGGCCGCGCCGGCTCCGGTGGCGGGATGTCGATCATGAATTGGTCGCCCGGTTTGACCCTAGTTCCGGGGTTCAGTATCGTGCCATCCGGTCCGACCACCCGACCCGTTCGGATCAGCGCTTGAACCCGCGACCGGCTCAAGCCCGCCAGCTGCTCGACCAGGAACCGATCGAGCCGCATCTCGGCGGCATCCTCGGAGCATCGCAAGGCGCGCTGACCGGTTGGGGTGGCTGATTGGTCGTCCTCGACCTGGGTTGTGGGCTGGCCCGCTACGGCAGAACGGCTGGCAGGCAAGATGTTTCGTCGTGCACAGATTGGCATGGTCATGACTCATGAGGCTCAGCCCAAGTCGCAGGTTTGGGAACCGATGGAGGCCGGTCCATCCCGCACACCTTTTGGCCGCGCGCTGACATTTGCCGTCGTCGCGATGGGCCTGCTGATCGTCGTTGGCCTGGCCGTGGTCATCGGTCGTATCACCTATCTCGCCTCCAAGGCCGGGACGCAAGCGTCCAGCGATGGCTCGACCGCCGCTGCGGCAGCGGTGCTGGCCGTTCCGCCTGGCGCGACAATTGAACACCTGACGCTTTCCGGCAACCGGTTAGCGGTTCACTACAGATCGGCCAAAGAAGCCGGATTGGCGATCGTTGATGCACGGTCCGGCAAAACCGTCACGCGTGTTAAAATAGTAGCACAATCTCAGCGCTAAGTGCCCGTGGGGCCAACCGCGGTCACACCCTCGGAGACAGCGTCGGGCCCTGCGTTTTTAGGGCACCCAGCCCGAATCGGATCGTCCCTTGCGTGACGCTAATGTGCTATCACGCCGGCTCGACCCACATCTATGAACCATGTAAATGAATGATGCTGAGCGCCCGCTTGGGGCTGCCAGGATGAGGAAGGGGCACACCGGCATGGAGCACCCGGGTTTCATTAAGCGCGAAGGTCCGTTCACACTCGCCGAGGTTGCCGACGCCGTCGGGGCAGAGATCGAGGCCGGGTACGACACGGCGAAAACTGTAAACGACGTTCGCGCTTTGGATGAGGCCGGCCCGGAGCACCTGACATTCATCGATAATCGCAAGTATCTGCCGCTGCTTGCCGACTGCAAGGCGGGCGGTTGTCTGATCGCGCCGGCGTTCCGGGACCGTCTCCCGGCAGCGGTCACGCCGTTGGCGTTGGCTTCGGTCTACCGCGGCTTCGGCCTGGCCATGCAGCTATTTTATGCCGACGCGATGCGGCCCAAGGCGGCTGCAGCGGGGGCTGACAAGCTGATCGACCCGTCCGCGGTGCTGGAGCCGGGCGCCGAGGTGGAGCCGGGTGCCGTGGTGGGCCCGGAGGCCGAGATCGGTCGTGGTACGCGGGTGGCGGCGGGGGCTGTTATCGGCTACCGCTGTCGGGTCGGTCGTGATTGCTATGTCGGCCCGTGCGCGGCGCTGACCCACGCCCTGATCGGCAATCGGGTCATCATCCATGCCGGTGTACGGATTGGTCAAGATGGTTTCGGTTTTGCCATGGGCGCAGGTGGGCACCTAAAGGTGCCGCAGATCGGGCGGGTCATCGTGCAAGACGACGTTGAGATCGGCGCCAACTCCTGCGTCGACCGCGGCGCACTTAAGGACACCGTGATTGGCGAAGGTACCAAAATTGATAATCTTGTGCAGATAGGGCACAACGCCGTTGTCGGCCGCCACTGCATCATCGTCGGACAGGTTGGGATAGCCGGTTCTGCTCAGCTCGGCGATTTCGTTGTCGTCGGCGGGCAAGGCGGTGTGGCCGGGCACGTCAAGGTCGGTCAAGGTGCGCAAATTGCGGGCGCTTCGCATGTCAAGGACGATGTTGCTGCTGGCGAGCGTTTGATTGGAACGCCTGCAGTACCGATCCGCGATTGGATGCGCGGGCAGCTGGCGTTGCAGAGATTGGCGGCAGGCGGCGCAGGTCGGGGCTCATCGAATGATGCGGAGCCGAAGGGATGAGGTGAGCCGAATGCCGCACGCCTTCGTGCAGGTTTGGCTCGGCGATGAGTGAAGTGCTTTGGAGCCTGAAACGATGAACGACGCTGCCCCCGCTCAGGAGCTGCCCAGTGCGGATATCACCCGGCTCATGAAATTGCTGCCACATCGATATCCGTTCTTAATGATTGACAAGATCGTCGACATGAACGGCGATGAAACCGCCGTTGGTATCAAGAACGTGACGATCAATGAGCCGTTCTTCGCCGGTCACTTTCCGGAGTTTCCAGTGATGCCCGGCGTCTTGATCATCGAGGGCCTGGCCCAGACGGCGGGCGCGCTTTGCGTGTTTAGCCTCGGCGAGAGCTACAAGCCGCAGGTGGTCTATTTTATGGGGATTGATCGCGCAAAATTCCGGCGACCGGTTGTGCCGGGTGACACGTTACACTACCACGTGCGCAAGATTCGAAGCCGCGGTCGCGTTTGGCGGTTTTTTGGTGAGGCCAAAGTCGATGGGCAAGTGGTTGCCGAGGCCGAGGTGAGTGCGATGATAGCCGATACACCGGAAACCCAGGCGATTGCCAAGCAGAATGTCTGAAGCCCAAATCCACGCGACTGCCGTTGTCGAGGCGGGCGCGACGCTTGGCCACGGCGTGCGGATCGGACCTTATTGCGTGGTGGGTCCGCAAGTCGAATTGGGCGACAACTGCGAGCTGATCAGCCATGCGGTGGTGGCGGGCCGCACCACGATTGGTGCGGGTACCCGCATCTTCCCGTTCGCCTCGATCGGCCATCAGCCGCAGGATTTAAAGTATGAGGGCGAACCCTCCACGTTGAGCCTGGGCGCAAACTGCATCGTGCGCGAGGGCGTGACCATCAACCCGGGGACGCGGGGCGGCGGCATGGTAACCCGGGTGGGAGACCGCTGCGCGTTTCTCGCCAACAGCCATGTCGGCCATGATTGCATGGTGGGCGACAACGTCATTTTCTCCAATAACGTCATGCTCGCGGGCCATTGCATCGTCGGCGACTACGCGATTTTGGGCGGCGGTGCTGCCGTCATCCAATTCGCGCGGATTGGCGCTCACTCGTTTTTGGGTGGCATGTCGGGGCTCGAGAACGATTTGATCCCCTACGGGATGGCGCTGGGCAATCGCGCCCATCTGTCAGGCCTGAACATCATTGGCCTACAGCGCCGCGGCTTCTCGCGCGAAGACGTGCACAACCTGCGGCGCGCTTATCGCCTGCTGTTTGCCGACGAGGGCACCCTCAAGGAACGATTGGACGACGTGGCCGAGGAATTTGACAACCATCCCATTGTCCAAGAGATCATTGCGTTCATCCGCGAGGGCGGCAAGCGATCGGTTTGTACGCCCCGCGATTCCGAGGCGTGACATGCGCGCGTCCGCCGATCGGCGTGAGGCCGCGCCGCTCGGCATTCTAGCGGGCGGCAGCGGCGTGCCCTGTGAGATCGCCGAGGCCGTCACCCAGCGTGGTCGCTCGGTGCACATCGTCGGCCTCGAAGGTGAGGCGGAAACCGACATCGCCCGTTTCCCGCATACCTGGGTCAACTGGGGCAAGTTCGGCGCCATGGTCCGGGCCTTTCGCAGCAACGGCTGCCGTGAGATCGTGATCGTCGGCCGCGTGCGGCGCCCAAACCTGATGGGTGTTCGTGCCGATCTCGGGTTTTGGACCAGCTTGCCGCAATTGTTGCCCATCATTCGCGGCGGTGACGATACCATTCTGCGCCTCGTGATCCGGTTGTTCGAGCGTCACGGCTTGACCGTGGTCGGCGCCCAAGACGCCGCTCCTGAGCTGCTTGCGCCGGCCGGTCAGCTCGGCGCGGTCGCCGCAGCGCCTGCCGACATGAGCGCCATCTCACTTTGCGCCGCCGCCTTGGCCGCGCTCGGACCGTTCGATGCCGCACAGGCAGCGATCGGGCGCTCCGGTCAGCTGATCGCGGTGGAAGCCGCCGATGGCACCGATGCGATGTTGCGCCGCCTGACGACGACGGCCGCGCAGGGCGCGGTGCTGGTGAAGTTGCCCAAATCCCATCAGGAACGGCGCATCGATTTGCCGGCTATCGGTCCTGAAACGGTGCGGCGTGCCGTCGAGGTGGGGCTGTCGGGGATCGCTGTGTTGAGAGACGGGACCTTGATTGCGGAGCGACAGACCGCCATCCGCGAGGCGGACGCCGCCGGATTATTCATCGTAGGGGTGGAAGGTACGGCTGACCCCGTCACGCAACGCCCGGCCGAGGCTGTTAGCCACGCGATAGCAGCGCTCAAGCCATGCGCACGCACCAAGCCGGGGCCGTCCTCGCATCGGGATGTCGGGCTCGGTGCGCGGGTCATTTCAGCGCTTGATCCGTTTTGGCAGCGCGCCAGTGTTGTCGTCTCACGCGGTTATGTGTTGGCGACCGACGGTCCGGGCGGGGCGCTGCAGCTTGCTGAGCGCGCGGGGCGCTTGAAGCCCTGGGGTCTGAAACTGTTGCGGCGGCGCGTAGGGGTGTTGGTGATGACGGATATCGTTGATGAAGTCGGCCATGATCCGGGCGAGATCATCGAGCGGGCCCGCTCCAGTGGGCTCGCCGGCGTCGCGGTTCTTCGTTCACCGTGCGATCGCTCAGCGGTCGCCGCACTTTGCGCTAGCGCCGATCGAGCCGGCCTGTTTGTGTTGGCTCCGGGAGATTTGCCGTGACCGCCGAGGCCCAGTCCGTGGCCGCTGCCGCTGCAGCCGCCGAATTGCGCATCTTTTTGGTGGCCGGCGAGCACTCAGGCGATGCGCTTGGCGGCACTTTGATGGCGTCGCTGGCGGCCAAGCATGCAGGCGCCATCTCGTTTTCCGGCGTCGGCGGCGAGCTGATGGAAGCGCAAGGACTGCAAAGCCTGTTTCCGATGGCGGAGATCGCGGTGATGGGGCCGCTTGCTATTCTCAAACGGCTGCCTTGGATCATCCAAAGGGTCTATCAGACCGTCGACGCTGCGATCAAATTCGATCCCGACGTGCTTGTTGTCATAGATTCACCGGAGTTCACCCACGCGGTCGCTAAACGCCTGCGTCGGAAGCGTCCTCAGATCCCCATTGTCGACTATGTGAGCCCGACGGTTTGGGCCTGGCGCCCCGGACGTGCGCGGGCGATGCGTCCTTACGTCGATCATTTATTGGCGCTGCTGCCGTTCGAGCCGGAGACACATGCCCGCCTGGGCGGGCCCACCTGCACATATGTGGGACATCCGTTGACGGAGCGGCTGGGCCACATCCGCGCGCTCGATCCGCAGACTTTATCGACCCGGTTAGGGATCGATCCGAGCCAGCCGATCCTCGTCGTGCTGCCTGGTAGCCGCCGCTCGGAGGCCGCCAGGCTGATCGATGTGTTCGCTGAAACCGCGAAACAGCTGGTGGATGCCGGCCACATCACGCATATCCTGGTGCCGGTCGCGCCGTCGGTGCGGCCCTTGGTCGAAGACCATGTCAGGAGTTGGCCGGGCCAATCCCATCTGATCGAGCGGGATGATGACAAATGGCGCGCATTCAAGCTGGCGCGCGTTGCCCTGGCGGCCTCTGGAACGGTGACGTTGGAGTTGGCGCTGGCCGGCACCCCGATGGTGGTCGGCTACAAGGTCGAGCCCTTGGTCGCACCGCTGTTGCGGCAGATGATCAAGGCGCCGGCGATTGCCCTGCCCAATCTGGTGCTGGGGGAAACGATCTTTCCTGAGCTCATTCAGGAAGCGTGTGAGCCAGAACGGCTGGTTCCGCGGCTCATTGAATTGATCGATCAATCGCCTGCACGCCAGCGCCAGCTTAAGGCGCTGGCCAATATTCCGGGTTATTTCCAGGTGTCCGGCGAGGGGCCACAGAGCAAGGCCGCTGACGTCGTCCTGGCCCACGCCCTGCGACGGGTGCAAGATGGTTCCAGTTCACAGTGAAACGCGCCTCCAGCTTCAAACGTTGAGCCAAGTCCGGTGGCGGCGCTGGCGCTCGGCACGCGTTACGCGTTGAGCTCGGGGATCCGTTGCGCCAACAGTTGAGCGAGCGCGTCGAGCGGATTGGTTTGCAGCGGAGAAAGTTCCTGCACCGTCGCTGCCAATCGCTCCGGTGTTTGCGTGTCCAGCGGTAGCGAGGCCATCCATCGCTGGGCCGCGAGCCAATCACGATAACCGTGCTCGTCGGGTGTCAACGTGAAGTGGGACGGCCGCAGACCGATCACCGGGCGACGCGCCCAGATCCCTTCTGAAACCATGCTGCTGGAGTCGTCGGTGCACACGATGACGTCGGCCGCCGCTAGGAGTTCGCTGAGCGTACCGCTCGCTTCGGCGCGGACGTCGATGAAGCGCTCGATGCCGAACCGCTGGTCGGCGGCGAGAGCCGCTATCCGGTCACTGAGCGCCGTTGGCGTCCGTCTGGAATTGGAGATCAACCAGCGGACCCCGCGCGTCGCATAGGCGGATTTGATCAGCTGGATCAGGTGATCCCAATCCGCTGGCTGGTAGCTGATGCCGCCCGCGTCTCCACCGATCAGCAGCACGTAGGTGGGCCGGCTGTGGTGAGCGGTGCGCTCTGCGTCGACCATCGCTGCCTTCGGGCGCGCGTCGAGCCGCGATGGCTTGAGCGTAAGGGCATGGTTCGCCCGCCCGGCATTGTGCTCATAGGATGTCAAGACCAAGCGAAAGTCGTGTGGCGAGAACCAGCGCAGCGATCCGTAAAACACGTTTGGAGCGTTGCGGAGCCGGGCCAGCCAAATGTTGGCGGCCAGCGTTTCTGCACCGGCCGAGACAATCAGATCGGCACCCGGCAGGGCAGACCGCGGCACACCGTAGATGGCCTTGATGAGCATGCCTGCCGGTAGCTGCGCGCGGGTGAGAGCGGCCAGCACGGCGCCGGGCCAGCGCCCGCGGCGAACTTCGAGCCGTTCAATTGTCGTCGGCCGCAGACGGGCGATGGCGGCGGCAATCCCCTCCGACAGATTGAAATGTCCCGGGCGCCCATCGGACAGAATGAGGAGACGGTACATGGACATACCCAGCACAATCAGCGTCAACTTAGGTTCAACACGAGTTCGATTTAACGCGCAAGCGGGCGCAGATGTTAAGTGGCGATCATCGCGCCTTGGGGTGGGATGGCGATCGCGGCCCCGGTCTGTTCCAGGTCAAGAGCGGGTGTTCCAGCGGCCGGTCAGCTTGACCGTACCCGGGCTCGCCAAGCTCAGGTGCGTGAGCGCGGTGCCGGATCGAACCGGTGACGTGCTGGCTCAAGCGGCATTCGGTCTGGCGTTCTGCCTCTGGAGCAAGCGGCGGGCGCGTGCTAAGCGCGGGGGATGCCGTCCCTCGCAGGTGCCGAGTGAAACCTCGGCGCGCACGACACGAGACTAGTGAGCACGTCCATGACCGAAACCCGCACCGAAACCGATACCTTTGGCCCGATCGAGGTTGACGCCAGCCGCTACTGGGGCGCCCAAGCCGAGCGCAGCCGCCACAACTTCAAAATCGGCTGGGAGCGTCAGCCGGCCTCGGTGGTCCGCGCGCTGGGCATCATCAAGCGCGCGGCGGCGGAGGCCAACATGGCGTTGAAGCGGCTGGACGGCAACTTGGGCGAAGCCATCGTCGCGGCCGCGCAGGAGGTGATCGACGGCAAGCTCGACGACCATTTCCCGCTGGTGGTTTGGCAAACCGGCTCCGGGACCCAATCCAATATGAACGCCAATGAAGTGATCTCAAACCGAGCGATCGAGATGCTCGGCGGACAAATGGGGTCGAAGTCTCCGATCCACCCCAATGATCACGTCAACATGAGCCAATCCTCCAACGACACCTATCCAACCGCGATGCACATCGCCGCCGCCGAGCAGGTCAGCCATCAGCTGTTGCCGAGCCTGGAACAGCTCCATCAGGCGTTGCGCGCCAAGGAGCGGGAATTTGCCGACATCATTAAGATCGGCCGCACGCATACCCAGGACGCAACGCCGCTGACGTTGGGTCAGGAGTTTTCCGGCTATGCCACGCAAATCGCCAACGCCATGGCGCGCATCAAGTTAACGCTGCCCGGCCTGCTGGAGCTGGCGCAGGGTGGTACGGCGGTCGGCACCGGGCTCAACGCGCCGGTCGGATTTGCGGAGAAGGTGGCGGAGCGGATTGCCGCCATCACCAGCTTGCCGTTCGTGACAGCGCCCAACAAATTCGAGGCCCTGGCCGCCCACGACGCCATGGTGTTCGCGCACGGCGCGATCAATGCGGCCGCCGCCGCCTGTTTCAAGATTGCCAACGACATTCGTTTTTTGGGCTCGGGTCCGCGCGCCGGGCTTGGCGAGCTGCAGCTGCCGGAAAATGAGCCGGGCTCCTCGATCATGCCCGGCAAGGTCAATCCGACCCAATGCGAGGCGATGACCCAGGTCTGCACGCAAATCTTCGGCAACCAGAGCGCCATCACGTTTGCCGGCGCCTCGGGGCACTTTGAGCTCAATGTCTACAATCCGGTGATGGCCTATAACTTCCTGCAGTCGACGCAATTGCTGGCGGACGCGGCCGTCTCGTTCACGAAGCATTGCGTGGCAGGTATCGAGCCGCGCCGTGACAATATCGCCGGCGGCTTGGAGCGATCGCTGATGCTGGTGACGGCGCTGGCCCCGAAATATGGGTATGATCGCGCTGCGAAAATTGCCAAGACCGCCCATAACAACGGCACCACACTACGCGAAGAGGCGCTTGCCGATGGTATCCCGGCTGCGGATTTCGATGCGATCGTCAGGCCGGAGAACATGATCGGCCCGGACGCTTGAGGGGGCCTGCGCGTGGCCGTGCGCGCGGCCGATCTGACAGCGGGTGCTCCGATCGCGGCCACGATGTGTCGGACCTTGACCCTGTCGGATCGCTGAGGGGCACACCGATCGTGTGCCTTCGAATCATGGGGCTGGCCGGGAGCAGGAGCACCGGCCACCGGATTGCGAGGCAGTGTCGATGAAAGCGATTGTTCCCTATCTGCTGTGCGCCGTGCTCGCCGGCTTGTGGCCCCAGGTTGGTCTGACCCAGCGCGGGATCGATCAGCGGCCGGGTGATCTGAGGGCCGAGGCCGGTTGGCATCGCCTGGCCATCCGCGAGGTCGGCTTTCGAACGACGCGCGAGATCATCGGCATGGGAGCTGCACAGGGACGGTTCCGCTCGCTGCGGCTGCGGGTGACGGGAAACGATATCTATGTCGAAGGGCTCAAGATCGTTTACGCGGACGGCGAGCGGCAACAGCTGGTGGGTGGTCATATCTGGCGGGGCAACCAAAAGACCTATGATCTTGCCGGAAATGCGCGCGCAATCGAGCGCATCGAGATCGAATATGCGGCCAACAAGCGCTACCGTGGCCGCGGCCCTGCAAGCATCCAATTTTGGGGGGAACGGGTTTTGGACTGGCCCCCCCGTGCCGGCGATGCCATCGCCAAACTCGATCGATTCGGCCCCGGCTGGCAATTGCTCGCGACCCAGACCGTCACCAGCAGACTGAAGACCGATCAGATCCGCGTCGGTGACAGGCAAGGGGCGTTCACAGCGTTGCGGCTGCATGCGGTTGAGCACGACATCGTGTTACGTGAGTTGGGTGTCACCTATGGCAATGGAGAACGGCGCGGCCTGATCGTCGACGACCGCTTGCGCGCGGGACGATCGACGGGATGGGTGGGGCTGCCGGGCGGCGCCAAGCGCATCCGCGAAATCAACCTTACCTTTCGGACGCTGGCGCGCGGCGCAGGCCGCGGCAGCGTCGAAATCTGGGCCAAACGTGCCGACCCGACCGCCGGCGGGCGACCCTATCTTGCCCCCCGCGCACGATACGGGCCGGATTGGTTGCTGCTGGGCACCGAACGCGTTGGCGCGCGGCGGGAACGCGACGTCATCCACGTCGATCAACGCCCTGGTCCCTATGCCGGCCTACGGCTCCACGCGACGGGCGGCCCGGTCGATGTGCGCAGGGTGCTCGTCACCTTTGCCGATGGGCAACGCGCCGAGGTGGCGTTCGATGGAGCGATCGACGCCAACGCTTCCACCCGCCGTATCGTTCTGCCCCGTACAGGTCAGGCCATCGACACCATCGAGATCACGCACCGGGCGCGCACGTCAGCCGATGGCGCGGCGCTTGTCGAGTTTTGGGGCGAACGCGCGGCCCGGGTGGCCATGCAACCGCAGCCGCCGCCGATCATCGAGCGAAACCGACAGCAGCGTCCGCCGTTTAGCAACCGGTGGGAGGTGTTGGGACGAAAGGTGGTCAACAGCAACATTGACCGAGCTGTGATCCCAGTGGGTCGCGACATCGGTCGGTTTCGCAAACTCCGGCTTAAGGTGCGCAATCACGATATCTTCTTGATGGACGTCAATGTTCACTATGGCAACGGCCACATCGACGCTTGGCCGATCAACCGTCGGGTGCGAGACGAGGAGCAAGGCGTCGATTTCGACCTGACGGGCGGGCGCCGCGTGATTGACCGCGTTGTCGTGCGCTATCGGGCGACCAATCCGTTCGAAATGTTCGGCGTTGGCGGGAAGAGCGAAGTTCAGATCCTTGGTGGCCGATAGGCCGCTAGAGCAACCTGCCCTTGATCGGAATCGGGACGATCCCGATTAAAGGCAGAAAGTTGCTCACCACTTTAAGAGCGATCATCTTTGCGCCTTAAATCGGAACCGGGTTTGCGGTTCCGATTTAAGGCGCGATGATCTAGAGCTGTGCGCCGGACCGCCCGATGATCAACGATTCGGAACAGGCCGCCGACGCCGCATTCGCACCGACGCGGCCGGTCAAGCACTCGTTCACGCTAGCCGGCCATCGCACGTCGATTTCGCTGGAAGCGGCCTTCTGGGAGGAGCTCCGGGCCGCGGCGGCCGAACTGCAGATCTCGGTGTCCGAGCTGGTCAGCCGCATCGACCGTGCCCGCGGCGACGCCGGGTTGTCGAGCGCGGTGCGGGTGTGGATCTTGCAGCGCTTGCGCGACCGTCTCCACGCCGACCGGCCCGACGCGCATGCGCGCGCCGCTATTGAGCCTGGATCATCTCCTCGAGGCGCAGCGGACGGCTAGAGCAACCTGCCTTTGATCGGAATCGGAACGATCCCGATCAAAGGCGCGATGATCTAGCACGCGCTGGTGGCAGGTCGGTGGCTGATCGGGGTCCAGGACCGCGTTGAGGTCGCCAACCGTCGCGTTGGTTGCGAAGGCGATCATACTGCGGCGAAGGCTCGAACCCACCTCGTCTGCGTCGCTCCAGTGGGATCGGGAATGGCGCTCGGATCACGGGCGCGCCCGATTGCGGCACGGTTCTCGGCTGATCTGATGAGCCATCGTATTGGCGCCAGCGGTCGGTCTGTCCACCCGATCGCGATTGGTCCTGCTGGCGCAGCAGTTCCAGACGCTCCGCATCGCGCTCTAACTTGCGTGTGACAAGCTCCCGCTCCAGCGCAGCAGCCGACAGCTGCGGCTGCTGACCGACGATCTCGTGCAAAGGTCCGGTCCAACTGGCATCGATAGCGGGCAACGGCTCGGGCCGCGATGTCCCGACCTTGCGGAAGACCGGCTGGGTCGGCTCGACGCGCCAGCTGCTATCAGCCTTTAAGGTGCTGAGTTCGACAACGGTGGTGTTGCGAACGCGCGCCGGCTTGGTGGCGACCGTGAAGCTGTCGACCATCGCCACGCCATCGCGCACTTTGACGGGCAGCGTCTTGCTACCAATCGTTAGCACGCCTGTACGCATGTGGCGGCCGAGTTCGGCTTGAACGGCCTGCAGGTTGATCGGCTTGTCGTCATCGACCAGCGCCAGTGCGGTGGCGTTGACGCTGCCGGCGGCGATGCCGACGGCGCGGACGTTGTCGAGAGCAATTTGACCACGACCGCTCAGGACCGAGACCAAGCCCCTCGGGCTCAGTCCATTTCCGGACATCTTGATGTTGATCGTGGCCCGACCTTGACTGGGCTTACGCAACCAGCCGGTCTGACCCAGTTGGTTGAGCTTGGCGCCCTCCAGTTTCCCGGCCATCTCCAAATGCGCTCCGGCATCGGTGGCACGCAGCTGAAGCGATGCCAACACGCGCCCACCCACCGCGCTGCCTTGCAGGTCCTCGATCGCCAGCTGACCGGGTGCGAGTGTCAGTTTGGCGGTGGCGCCGCTGATCTTGAGACCGTCGCTGATCAGGAATGCCGGCGTAGAAAGTTCGATCTCACCCGTGAGACTGTCGGCCAGGCTCAGCGAAAACGGCGTGTCCGGCCAGATTGATTGTGCAGCGCCATCGAGGGCATCGGCCTGCGCCTGTGATGCTGCCGGATCCGATGGCGCCGCATCCAGGGCCAGTGCAAGCAAGGTTTGAAACGACGATTGCGAGGCCCGCAAGCGGCCGCCGACCTTCAGCTTGTCTTCGACCGACTCGAGGGTAAGGAAGCCGGCAACCTGGCTGGCTCCGAGCAGCACGCCGGGTGAGCGCAGGTCGATGCCGTCCCGACCCCGAACGATGCTCATCGCGCCTTTGAAACCGACGGTGCGGCCAAATGATCGCTTATCCGCTGACGCGATGGCAAATAGGTCGTGAATATCCGGCGTCGCGACATTGAGATCGCCGCGCAGCTCAAGTGTGCCGCCCGCTCCGACCGCGAGGGTGCCGTCATAAGACGCCCGCGACTGACCGGCGGAGATGTCCCAATCGGCCACCAGCGCACTTGCTGATGGGCCACGGGCCACCACCCTGAGGTGGCCCGCTCTGGTCTGGTCTTGGGCGTTGTCGGCGGCTGGCGCGCCGGTTAGAGCCGTCCGCAGCAGCCGTAAGGGGCGCGGCGTGTTCAATGTGAAGGCCAGATCGACCGGCGCCTGTCGCCAATGGCTAAGCCCACCATCAAGGCGCAACGTGCCGTCCAACGAACCTTGGCCGATCGCGCCGCGCACCGCCAGCGCGATGCCGTCTGGTGTGGCCCCGCCCACTGTCACGTTGAAGCCGAGATTGGCCTTATCCGCCCAGCCCAGACGCCGCTGGTCGATGGGACTGGTGTTGTACGAAAACGCGGTGGCGACCGCCCCAACCGCTTCCGGCGTGGTGGCGGTAAGCCAGCCGCGCAACTGGCCATGCGGGTGCGAGGTGACCTTGTCCAGTTGGCCGGACAGATCGACGGTGCCGCCTTGTGGCATGCGAAACGCGATGGCGTGGACGGTCAATTTCCCGTCGACCAACGCAAGGTCGGTCTGCACGTCGTTGATCGTGGTCGAGCCGTCACTCAGGGCCGGTGTCGTCGCCTTCAGCCGCAGGTCACCAACGGTTTCCGAAATGCTGCGGGCACGATTGACGAGCGCGGTGATCGCGGTTTCCTCGCTGGCCTGGGGCCGCTCCTCGTCCGCGCGGGGGTCAGCGGCCGAGGGCAGGGCCAGCATACCTGCGAACAGCGGGGACAGGTCGACCCGGGGACCCTTGAGATCGATGTTGAGGTGTCGATCTCCCTGCCATCGCCAGTCGGCGTCGGCCACCACGTTGGAGTTGCCTAGCTCGATGTTGGCGCCGTCAAGCTTGATGTGCGCGGGGCTGAGCGTCATGCGGGACGCGAAGGCGAACGGCCCATCGGTCCTGACCGGCAAGGCTTTGGGATCGAGCTCCCGGCGATCGACTTGCGCCGTCGCCCATTGCAGGAAGCGCCGGTAGCTGGTGCCATGCACGACGACCTGCCCTTCGAAGGTCTCATCGCCGTCAGCGGCGGTAAGCGTTCCCCGCAAGCTAAGCTTGGTCTTGCCCGGCAAGGCTGCCCGCAACTCACCAATGCTGGTAACCCCGCCGGTCCGGGCTAATGCCAGGTACACGTTTCCCATCGAATCCGCGCCGAGGTTGACTTGATCGATGTTCATCCTCGCCAGTGTCGTTCCTTCCCGCGGCAAATTGGAGCCGATCCGCGTAATCAGCCGCCGGATCGCGACAATCGGGGTGGCCGATCCGGAGGCGCGCGCCAACCTCGACAGGTCGAGCCAGCGCGAGGCTAAACGGGCCTCCAAACGCAGCATCGAACGCCAGTTGAGGCTGACGTCGCCGGTGATGATTTGCGGCTGCCCGGACTGCTCGAAGGCGATGGCGAGATTGTTCAATCGCACATGGTCGACGTGGCCCTGCACCTTCGCTTTGAGTTCCAACGCGTCAGCTCGCTTGCCGCCCGTAGCCTCCAGCGGATCACGCAACAGCCGGATGCTTCCTGACAGGTTGCCGCTGACTTGACCGCGCGGGGAAAGCTCAGACAGCAGCCCATTAAACCGGTACTTGCTGCCGGTTTTCGGTTCGATCAAGGTGGTGCGCAGGTTGATCTGACCGCCCTTGCCTGGCTTTGAGGTGGCCAGCCGCAAGTGCCGCTGCGCGCCGAGCCAATTGATCGTACCGCGAAACCGATAGGGCCCATCGAGCGACTCCGCGCTCAGCGCACCGTTGACCCCGGTGATATCCAACGGTTGCATGGCGCCTTGCGTGCGCACCGAGATCGCGCCGTCACGCACGACGATTTCCTGCAACACCACATCACTTGGCACAAACGGCAGCGCACCGGGTTTGATCTGTAGCGATTCCCAGTTGCCGCTCCCGTCCGGATTGATCCCCAGCCGCAGAACGGGTCGTACCAATTCGATCTGCCGTGCCTCGAACGCCCCGCGCAGCAACGGCGCTGTCGACAGCCACAGATTGAAGGCGTCGACCCGGAAAAAGGGTTCCCCGACCGCGGCCGCAGCATTCGAGATGCGCACCTTCTCGAAGCGTACGTACGGCACCGGCAGCAAGCGGACATCGACCTTGCCACCGACGCGGACGTCGCGACCCAGCACCCGCGAGGCTTCTTCCTCGAACACGCCGCGGTAGGCGTTCCAGTCGATCACCATCGGCGCCGCGAACAGCACTGTCAGGATCGCGACCAAGATCCCGCCGAGCCACAGGAGGACGCTATTCATTCGCATGCACTCCCAATGAGACAGCATCAGCACGCCGGTGCGACTTGGTCGAGAGGCGGTAAGTCCTACGCAATATCGGTCCCTCTGAAGTCATTGGGTCACTATATGCCACAAGTGCCAAGCGTTGTGACAGGCCGCACGCTGTCATGCACGGCAAACCGTGTCGGCAATGCGGGACAACGGGGAGGCTAGAGCCCTCGGTGGGGCGCCTTGTGGTTGGGTGCGAACCTGTGTACAGCCGCTCTCAACTGCGCCGCTCTCCTGTCAACCCCGTGCTATGCAATTGTTTATGGCTCAGAATCGACGCACTGAAACCGATGCCCCCGAACCGGACGTCTCGCCGGCCCCAGTTGCCGCAGCGGGGTCGAATTCGGCGCGTGCGCGCGCCTCTGCCGCAGGCCCCTATCTGGTCGGGTTGAACGAACAACAGCGTCATGCCGTCGAGAGCGTGGAGGGGCCGGTGTTGGTGCTGGCTGGCGCCGGCACCGGCAAAACCCGGGTGCTCACCACCCGCATCGCCCATTTGTTGGCCACCGGCAGGGCGCGCGGCGGTCAGATCCTTGCCGTCACGTTCACCAACAAGGCCGCGCGGGAGATGAAGGCGCGCGTCGGCGATCTGATTGGCGGCGCCGTCGAGGGGATGGCGTGGTTGGGAACGTTCCATTCCATCGGCGTCAAAATCCTGCGCCGTCATGCGGAGTTGGCGGGACTGAAATCGGGTTTCACGATCCTCGACACCGACGATCAGATCCGGTTGCTGAAGCAGGTGATCGCGGCCGCCGACCTGGACAAGGATCGCTGGCCGGCACGTCAGTTGGCCGGCCTGATCGACACCTGGAAGAATCGCGGTCAGCCGCCTGATCAGGTGCCCAAAGGCGACTCTTTTGCGTTCGCCAACGGCCGCGGGGCTGAACTTTATGCCGCCTACCAGAAACGCCTGCGCGAACTCAACGCCTGCGATTTCGGGGACCTGTTGCTGGAATGCTTGCAGCTGCTGCGTCAACATGCCGATGTCCTTGACGCTTACCGCGAGCGCTTTCGGTACATCATGGTGGACGAATATCAGGACACCAACACGGTCCAGTATCTGTGGCTGAAACTGCTGGCGCATGGCCCATCGGTCATCGCACCCGGGCAGCAAGCCGCGTCAGAGGTAGCGCCGGCACCCGGGCCCAACATCTGTTGCGTGGGGGACGACGATCAATCGATATACGGATGGCGCGGCGCAGAGGTCGATAACATCCTGCGGTTTGAGGCGGATTTTCCAGGCGCCACGGTTATCCGGCTGGAGCGCAACTATCGATCGACCGGGCATATTCTCGCCGCCGCATCGGGGTTGATCGCGGTCAACCAGGGACGGCTGGGAAAAAACCTGTTCACCGACGGTGCCGCGGGCGAGCAGGTCACGGTTTCCGGCATGTGGGATGATACCGAGGAGGCGCGCGTCGTCGGTGACGACATAGAAGCGCTGAAAGCCTCCGGTCACAGCTTCAATGAGATGGCGATTTTGGTGCGCGCCTCATTCCAGATGCGCGCCTTCGAGGACCGTTTCGTGACGCTTGGGTTGCCGTACCGCGTTGTCGGCGGTCCTCGCTTCTACGAGCGTCAAGAAATCAAAGACGCGATCGCCTACCTGGAAGTCGTGGCCAATCCCGCCAATGACCTGAAATTCGAGCGGATCGTCAACGTGCCGAAGCGGGGCCTGGGTGACACCTCCGTCAAGCGCATCATGCAGCACGCACGTTCCCGCGAGATTCCGCTGACGCTGGCTGCGGACGAGCTTGTCCAATCCGAGGAATTGCCGACCAAGGCGCGGCGGGCGTTGGCCGGGCTGGTGAGCGCGTTGGCGCGTTGGCGCGGGCGCATTCCCGAACTTCGGCATACCGAGTTGGCCGAGCTAGTTCTCGATGAGTCCGGCTACACGGCGATGTGGCAGGCCGATAAAAGCCCGCAGGCCGACTCGCGGCTGGAAAATCTGAAGGAGTTGATCCGTTTTATGGACGAGTTCGACTCCTTGACGGGGTTTTTGGAGCACGTCGCGCTGGTGATGGATGCCGACACCGCCGACGACGGCGAGCGCGTCTCGCTGATGACCCTGCATGCGGCTAAAGGGCTCGAGTTTGAGACGGTGTTCCTGCCGGGGTGGGAGGAAGGGCTGTTTCCACATCAGCGCTCACTCGATGAGAACGGGCTTAAAGGCTTGGAGGAGGAGCGCCGCCTGGCCTACGTCGGACTGACGCGGGCGCGGGCGCGGGCCAAGGTGTCGTTCACCGAAAACCGCCGCATGCGAGGCTTGTTCCAGTCTGCGACGCCGTCCCGCTTCGTCGACGAATTGCCGGAGCCTCACGTCGAGGTGGTGGAGCCCAGGGGTCCTTTTTCTGGCGCCTATCGTGGGTTCGGTAGCGCGCCCTACGGAGCCAGCAGATTTTCTGGAGCGGCTGGACCCACCTTCAAATCGAGTTATCAGACGCCCGGTTGGCAACGCGCCCAAAACCAGGTTCACCGGGCCAGCGATGCGGCCATCGGTGGTGGTCCGGCGGCAGGCAAGCGTCGCGCCAAGGGCAAGGCAGGCCGGCCGCCGCTGATGATTGAAGGTGAACTGGTGGCGAAGTCGACCGCGCTCGACAGCCCGTTCAAGTGCGGCGATCGCGTGTTCCACGAAAAGTTTGGCTATGGGCAGGTGACGCTGGTGGACGGCAACAAGCTGACCGTCGCGTTCGACAAGGCGGGACAAAAACGCGTGGTTGATAGCTTCGTCGAACCGGCTTGATCGGTGATAGGGCGGCGGCCGGTGCGGGCATCTCGCGTGTGGCGCAGTTTGCACCGCAACTGGTGCGCGCAATGGCGATGGCGACGAGATCCAACCCGTCGGATCATGCCTGAGCGACCGGAACAGCACGGACCCGATCCCGACGCCTGCCGATGGTCGCTGAGGCGCTCCATCGGCCGGATCGAGATGATCGCTCTTGAGGCTGCGAGCACCCTTCTGGTCCTCATTCGAACCCGTCTCGCTTCTGCCCGACCACCCAATGGCCGGCTTGTGTGGGTGGCCGGGTGGCGAGCGGGCCGACACGGCGTTTTCGCCTTAGAGCATGATCACTTTAGATGGAAGCATAACCTGAGTTTGCGAAGTAGTTTGCGAGCTCGTCGCGGGTGAATTGGCTCAGCAAATCGCCGATCCGGTGCCAAAGGTCGTCGACTGTGCGTTCGCGCGCCTTGCCGATCAGATGCTTGAGCTTTGAAAAAACTTGCTCGATCGGATTGAGATCCGGCGAGTAAGGCGGCAGGAACAGGCGATGAGCACGTGCATTCTTGATGGCGCGGCGGACGGCCTTGCCTTTGTGCGAGCCGAGATTGTCCATGATGACGATGTCGCCAGGTGATAGCGTCGGCACCAGGAACTGCTCGACATAGGCCAGGAAACTGATGCCGTTGATCGGACCATCGAGCACGCAGGGTGCATCGATCCTGTCGATCCGCAGAGCAGCAAGGAATGTCAGTGTGCGCCAGCGTCCGTGAGGGACCTTGTCGATCAGGCGTTGGCCGCGCGGCGCCCAGCCTCTGAGCGGCGCCATGTTCGTTTTCGTCCAGGTCTCGTCAAGGAAAACCAGCCGGTGCGGGTCGATGTGCGCTTGATATTTGATCCAGCGTGCCCGTCGACGTGCGACGTCAGGCCGGTCTCGTTCGGCTGCGACCACGGTTTTTTTTATGGCTCAAGCCTTCGCGATGGACGAAATTCCAGACCGCACCATAGCTCACGATGATGCCGCGTTCGGCAAGTTCAGATTGCAGGCCACGCAGAGAAACATCTGTCTCAGCGTTGATGCGATCGAGCAACCAATCGCGTTCAGCTGCCAGCGCGAATGGACGGTGCCCGCCCATCCGCCGCGCAGAAACGCTGCCCGTCGCACGGAAGCGTTGCGACCACTTGACAACCGCTGAAACGCTGACACCGAAGCGATCGGCCACGGCGCGGCAGCTCAACCCTGAATTCAAGGCATCAATCACACGTTCGCGCAGATCATCGGAATAAGGTCGTGCCATGCATGCCGGCCTCCACCTCCGGCATGCAGTGTGAATCATATTCGCACGCCCTTGGGAATCCCCCGCGAAGATTCCAACAAGAATGATAATGCTCTAGGCGGAGAGGCTCTAGAGCAACCTGCCTTTAATCGGAATCGGAACGATCCCGATTAAAGGCGCGATGATCTAGAAGACCGACGGCACCCGCATTTCGGTTGGGATCGGTTGCCGAAAATAATCGGGATGATGTGCGCGTTTAGGGAGCGTGACCTGGTTGCGCTCGACCGAGCGGTAGGGGACCTGCGTCAACAGATGATTGATCATGTTCAGCCGTGCACGTTTTTTGTCCACGCCGTCGACCACCCACCATCGTGCCTCTGGGATATGCGTGCGCTCCAGCATTTCTTCCTTGGCTTTGGTGTACTGCTCCCAGCGTCGCCGCGCTTCAAGATCCATCGGGCTGAGCTTCCACTGTTTCAGTGGATCATGGATCCGCATCAAAAACCTAAGATGTTGTTCGTCATCGGTGATGGAAAACCAATACTTGATCAGGATGATACCAGAGCGCACCAGCATTTTCTCAAACTCGACCACGGAGCGAAAAAACTCTTCAACCTCTTCCTCGGTGCAAAATCCCATCACGCGCTCGACGCCGGCACGGTTGTACCAAGATCTGTCGAACAGCACGATTTCGCCGCCGGCGGGAAGATGGGCGATGTAGCGCTGGAAGTACCACTGGGTTTTTTCGCGCTCGGTCGGAGCCGGCAGCGCGGCCACCCGGCACACGCGCGGATCGAGGCGCTGCGTGATGCGTTTGATGGCGCCGCCCTTGCCGGCCGCATCGCGGCCTTCGAACAACACCACCACCTTCAGCTGCTTAGACACCACCCAGTCCTGCAGGTTAATCAGCTCGCGTTGCAGGCGGAATAGCTCCTTGAAGTATTCGCCGCGATGCAACGAAGACCCGGCAGGATCGCGGCTCATGTCGCCCAGCAGCTCCTCGAGCCGAGCGTCATCGATTTCCAGCTCAAGTTCTTCATCGAAGCTGTCGGCGATCTCGGCGAGGACGCGCCCTTGCGGCGCGTGGCGCGTGCTGGTGCGCTTGCGCGGCGCGCGTCTGGACTTCGGCGTGTCATCGCTCATCAAATGGACCTCCTTTGCTCTGTTTTGTTGACGTGTCAATTGACGGTCGCGTGCGACATCGTATGGGATTGCAGGTGGTTCGGCAAAACCCTGAGCGAGCGATGGATCTGAACAGGTCCGTCGATAAGCCATGCGGGCGCTTAACGCCGAACCGATCGCGGCGGACGACCCGGTCGCTGGTGGCCGATCGCTTCAACGATCGGCGCGCCACAGCTTCGGCTGGCGCAGCTCTCAATGGCCCCGGCTCGACGCAGACCCACGCCCCAACAGCCCCACGGCCGATGCAAATGCGACGCGCTTTCGAGCATGTATGAAATCTGTTCAGACACAAATCAGTCGCTTCACAGCGAAATCATCAAAAACTTTGAAAACCGATCATTGAACCCATGGTCGCGCGGCCGGGAGGGCCCTTAACGGATTCACCTCGGCGCGACATTTTGCCGGCCGAGCGTAAACGGGATGATAACTATGCCTCAACATTTTCCGCTGGCAAAACGCGTAATGCGGCCGGTTGAAATTGATCGGCGTGCGGCACACATTAGGCTTCTGCGCATAGCCTAACGTGTGCCGACCGGCTATGCAATCGGGCCGCTTTCGCCAAATCTAATCGCTGCAGCAAGCGGAAGACTGCATGCCGCGCGCACGCGTCATCGCAGACGTCGAAAGCCCCGGCCTTCCCTCAGCCTTCCCTCAGCCTAATGCCGCATGACGTTGGTGAGCTTTGCGATCTCGTCTTTCAATCTAAGTTTTTCGTGTTTCCATTGCGTAATTTTCGCAGTATCCGCGGCGGGATGAGTAAGTTCATCCGCGATCTTCTTCTCAAGCATCCGATGCTTTTCGTTGAGCTCTGCGAGATGCGTAGACATCGACATCTGCATTCCTCCGGATTGAGTTGAAGACAAAACCAATTTGGCAGAAGGCCGTTTGATTGTCCAACAACAAGCAATGTTAGGGTCTAACCATTTGATAAAGTGTCACGATCACATGTTGATAAGTTGAATGGGATTAATGGTTTCTCGGTTGCTCACAGTTTGTCTTGCACAAGGTTGCGAACACGGCGATAGTGGTGGCATAAATTTGGCGTTGGTGAGGAGACACCGACGGTCAGTGCTTCAACTTTTGCAGCGTTGATGCAATGCAGCGTGTTAACTATTCTGAGGTCCGCGAGGAACTTGTCCGGCTTCGCGTGAAGCACCGCGATCTCGATGGTGAGATTGCTGCGCTGGAGGAGGCAGGTACGGCCGACCAGCTGCATATCACGCGGCTCAAGCGCGAAAAGCTCAAGTTGAAGGAGCGGATCACGGCGCTTGAGGACCAGCTGCTGCCGGACATCATCGCTTGATCGCAGAGCGGGCACCGGATGTCGATCGCCACGTGATGATGGATGCTCGGTCAAGATGGATGCTCGGTCAACGCGTCGCGCAACATCAAGCATGGAACAGACATGACGCAACCGCCGCTTGTCGGGATCATCATGGGCAGCCAGTCGGATTGGTCGACGATGTCACGTGCCGTCGACGTATTGCGGGAGCTGGCCGTCTGCCATGAGGTCCGCATCGTATCGGCTCACCGCACGCCAGAACGGCTTTATGCGTACGCCCGTGAGGCCCGCGATCGCGGTCTGAAGGTGATCATCGCCGGCGCTGGCGGAGCGGCCCATTTGCCTGGCATGACCGCTGCGCTGACCACTTTGCCCGTGTTGGGGGTGCCGATCGAAAGCGCGGCGATGCGCGGTCAGGACAGTCTGTTGTCGATCGTGCAGATGCCTGCCGGTATCCCGGTCGGCACCTTGGCTATCGGTGCGGCCGGCGCCACCAATGCCGGCCTGCTGGCGGCGGCCATTCTGGCGCTGACCGATCCGGATCTGGCGCAACGGCTGGCTGAGCGTCGGCAGGCGCAGACGGCGGCTGTGGCGCAGCAGCCGACCGAAGTTGCGGGGGAAGCGGCAACGACCGATGGCGCATGACCTGACGACCGAGGCATCGCGCGAGCCACTCGATGTGGGTGCGACCATCGGCATTCTCGGTGGCGGCCAATTGGGGCGCATGCTTTGCCTGGCGGCGGCACGGCTCGGTCTCAAAACGCACGTCTATTCCAACGATCCCGACAGCCCGGCCTTTGAAGTCACCTCGCGCGCCACCCATGGTACGTTTACCGATCTGCCGCACCTGGAGAGCTTTGCCAGCCAGGTCGACGTGGTCACCTATGAGTTTGAGAATGTTCCAGTCGACGCCGCGCAGCATCTGCTCAATCTGGTCCCCGTCAGGCCCGGTCCACGCGCGCTCGAGGTGGCGCAGGATCGTCTGACGGAGAAGCAATTTATCTCAGCATTGGGGATCGGAACGGCGCGTTTTGCCGACATCAAGGATGCGCGGGATCTCGCGCGGGCCTTGCAGCAGTTCGCCGGCCCTTCGATCTTGAAAACACGGCGGCTCGGCTACGACGGAAAGGGCCAGATCAGCCTTTCTCCCGGCGCAGATGGGGCGGTCGCCATGGCCGCCATCGGCCAACGCCCCGCCATTCTGGAACGCCGTGTCGCTTTTACCAAGGAGCTGTCGGTGTTGATCGTGCGCGGGCGAGATGGCGAAAAGGCATTTTACGATTGCGCGGAGAACACCCACGAGAACGGCATTCTGCGCAAGTCTGTCGTGCCTGCCCGATTGTCACCTGCAACCGTTGCCGAGGCGCGCGCCATTGCCGGCACCATTGCCGAGGCGTTGGACTATTGCGGTGTCCTGGCAGTCGAGCTGTTTCACGGTGCCATCGAGGGTGATCCCAGCGGCGCGCCGACGTTGCTGGTCAATGAGATCGCACCCCGCGTCCACAACTCGGGCCATTGGAGCCTGGATGCCTGTCCATGCAGCCAGTTTGAGAACCACATACGCGCGGTGGCCGGTTGGCCGCTGGGCTCGTCCCAGCGCCATGCCGATGCGGAGATGGTCAACATCATTGGCGGCGAGATCGAAAACTGGAGGGCGTTTGTTGGCCAGCCCGATCTTTGCGTACACCTGTATGGCAAACACGAGGCGCGGCGTGGCCGCAAGATGGGCCATCTCACCCGCCTGAAACCTCTGGCTTGACGGTTCCAGGTGGCTCGACGGCGCTGCACAGCAGTGGACTTTTGGCGCGAACTGGCGTAGATAACGGCGATGACATATCAGGGGCACCCTGAGCGGCGGTCATTCATGCGCTGGGCGACCTTATCAACCGCCAGGTGAGGCTTGAATAAGCGCCAAGTCAGGACGTGCGAGCTTCGGTTGCTCCGTGGGTGCAAACCCGGCGCCACAAACCCCGGTTGAAACAGGTAAGGATGGGACGACGTGCAGGTACTCGTTCGCGACAACAACGTTGATCAGGCGCTTCGCGCGCTGAAAAAGAAGATGCAACGCGAAGGCATCTTTCGTGAAATGAAGCTGCGCAACCACTATGAGAAGCCATCGGAGCGGAAGGCGCGCGAAAAGGCGGAAGCGGTGCGCCGCGCCCGTAAACTTGCGCGCAAGCGGCTGCAGCGCGAGGGTCTGTTGCCGAGCAAGAGTGCGCCGGGCAAGACCAAGGGTGCCCGCGGCAGCCGGCCCGGTGGCGGCGCGGCGGGGACGGGCACCGCATCCTCGGGCACAACGCCAAGGCCAACCACCACCTAACGCGTGTCATCCGACCTAGAGCAACCTGCCTTTGATCGGAATCGGAACGATCCCGATCAAAGGCAGAAAGTTGCTCTACACTTTAAGAGCGATCAACTTTGCGCCTTAAATCGGAACCGGCGCAATTGGAATCGGCGTTGCGGTTCCGATTTAAGGCGCGATGATCTAGCTGGCGCCATGCCGCTCGCCCACCCCGTTCCGCAGCCGGCAACCCAATGGCATGATGTTCTGGGTGGCCCAATCTGGGTGGCCCAATCTGGGTGGCCCAATCTGGGTGGCCCAAGTGGAGTGGGCCGGCCAGGCGCTGTTGTCAGGGCGGCAAAACTCAAAACGCCGACCACCGCGATACACAGTGTTCATCTGTCAATGATCGATGATCTCAAGCTTAACCCCGGCTGGGAGTTTGGACTTGAAGGCCCGCAGGTGATCGCGAATGGCTTGGGCGTCGCCGACGCGGGTCGCAAACAACGCCACACGATCGGAGGCGGAGGTGATGCGTTGTCTGGAAAGTCTTAATTCGCCAACCTTTTGCCAGGACCGGGGAATGCTGGCGAAGGCTTTAGCTTGGATCATGGCGAGGCCCGCGCGATGTCTGACCGTGACATCGTCAAGCCAGTCCGCCGACTTGTTCCGGGTCCTGGCCGCCTCGTTCGATGCCAGCCCCCATAGGTCAAGCACGTAAATCTTGGGATCGAGTTGATAGCTGACCCATCCCAGATCATTGACCGCGAACGCTCGCTTATAGTGGTCGCGCACAAAGCGATGCATTTGATATTGCTGTTCGTAGATATTGTGGGCAGCTGTTGGGGTGAACAGGATGCCACCCACTATCGTGCTCGACGCGATCAGCGGGCCAAAGAGTGCGAGTATCGGTGAGGTGCGGCACATGATCCAAAGCCAAATCAGGCCGCAAAACGCCACGGCGTACATCTCGTAGCGGTAGAACCAGCCAAAGCGGCCGACGATCAGATGCAGCGCTGCGACGAGAGCGCCGGCCAGCAGCGGCCAACGGAAGGCACCCCGGCTGCGAACGGCCAGCACCACAAGCGTCGCCAGCATCAGCCAAACAATCAGTTTTTCGTTGATGTTTTGGTACCACGTGGGCGGCAGCAACAGGTGCTGCCAGCCGCCGTGGCCGGCACCGAGCTTGGTGATCACCGAGTTCGGTAGTGGCTGGTTGCCCGCCACCATGAGGAACACGCTAAAGGCCAACGGCAGCACAACACTGGCGAGGGCAAGGCCGGTCGCCGGACGCCAGTCGCGGCGCATGAGCAGGACCATGAGCATCGCAGCCGTGATGGCGAACATTTCATAGCGAACGGCCGGGCCAAGCGCCGCCGCGACCAACGCCCAGGTCGGGATCGGACGGTCCTCGCCGGCCTCCAACACGCCGAGCGCCGCCAACACCGCCAGCAATACCTGTAAGTTGTGCTCCATGCCCAAGAACACCAATCCGACCAGATTGGTGGCAAGCACCAGCGCGGCAGCCAACACCAACCGTTGCGCAACTGCGTTGGGACCCAATGGGAGTTGCGCGGCGAATGAGCCGTAAAGCAGCGCCGTCGCCAGTCCGAAGCCGAGATTGAGCAACAGCGGCATCGCCGCATGCCAGCTCGTGCCGGCGCCGGGTGCCAGCAACCAGGGCCAGATCACGCTTGAGGACGGAGATGTTACCTCGCCCAGATTGATGCCGTAGTGCCCGAGCGCCAAGCGCTCCGACAGCGCCAGATGGATATAGGGATCGTCCAAGCTATAGATCAGGCGTCCGCCCGTCATGGCCATGATCGCAATCAGCACTATGGCGCTGAGCGTGAGGAAAATACCGCCGGCAAACCAGACGATCAGCCGGTTCGTGGCGCCAGACGCTGAACTTGGCAGGACGCCGGCTGGCGCCGCCAAGTGCGGAGTGGCATCTTGCACGACTATCCTCGTTTGTCAGGCGTCAGGCGCTGAACCGGCTGTCGGCTTCAAGGCGAACCGGCCACGAGGGCCTGCCGTTGGGAAACGTCGTCAGGATAGGACTGATTCTTTTCCGAACCGCAAACGCGATCGGCAAACGCGCTAGAGCAACCTGCCTTTAATCGGAATCGGAACGATCCCGATTAAAGGCAGAAAGTTGCTCACCACTATAAGAGCGATCATCTTTGCGCCTTAAATCGGAACCGGCGCAATTGGAATCGGCGTTGCGGTTCCGATTTAAGGCGCGATGATCTAAGGGCGAGATCGCCAGCGATGACTGCTACCAAGTATGCGGCAAAACGTTTCAATGGGCGATGATCAGCCGTCGCAGCATGCCGTGATATCGCCCGCGGGGGAGCGGGATGGTTTGAGCACGCTATGACACGCCTTAGCCGGCATCGCCGCCGTCGGCACGCGGCTCGATCAGCTTGGGCGGCGTGGTGCGCTGCGCTGCAGGCGCCGCTGTCGCGATCTCCTCGCGAAATCGGTTGGTGATCGGATAGCGTCGATCGCGGCCAAAGTTTCGCCGCGTGATCTTGACCCCGGGCGCCGCTTGCCGCCGCTTGTATTCGGCGATGTACAACATGCGCGCCACGCGCTTGACGAGGTCGCCCGGATGCCCGCGGGCCACAATTTCGGCGAGTGGCAGCTCGCGTTCGACCAGGCAATCCAGAATGTCGTCGAGCACCTCATAGGGCGGGAGCGTGTCCTGGTCGGTTTGGTCCTGCTTGAGCTCCGCCGACGGCGCCTTGGTCAGGATGTTGGTCGGTATCACGACGCCGCCGGGTCCCCTTGCGCCGGTCGGCACGTTCTGATTGCGCCAACGGGCGAGGCGATACACCTGCGTCTTGTACAAGTCCTTGATGGGATTGAACCCACCATTCATATCGCCGTAAAGGGTCGCATACCCCACCGACATCTCAGATTTGTTGCCGGTGGTTAGCACCATGTGGCCGAACTTGTTGGATATCGCCATCAGGATCGTCCCGCGCGCTCGGCTCTGCAAGTTCTCCTCGGTCACATCGGTGGCCCGTCCCTCAAACAGCTTGGCCAGCGCCGCCATGAACCCATCGACCGGGTCGGCGATCGCCACCATGTCGTAGCGCACACCCAATGCGCTGGCGCAGGCGGCGGCATCGGCAAGGCTGGCGCTGGAGGTGTAGCGGTAGGGCAGCATCACGCAGTGGACGCGCTGCGGTCCGAGGGCATCGACCGCAATCGCGGCCACCAGCGCCGAATCGATGCCGCCTGACAGCCCGAGCACGACGCTGGGGAAGCCATTTTTGTCGACGTAGTCCCGGGTCCCCAACACGCAGGCGTGATAGGCGGCGGCCTCCGCTTCCTCCACCAACGCCCGCAAGCCAGGCGCACACACCCAGCCCGCATCGGTGCGCTGCCAATGGGTCAGCGCGATCTGCTCCGTCCACGCCGGCAACTGCACGGCCAGTCCGCAATCGGCATTGAGGACGAACGATGCCCCATCGAACACCAATTCATCCTGGCCCCCGACTTGGTTCACGTACACCAGCGGCAGGCCGCTTTCGCTCACACGGGCCACGGCGATGTTGGTGCGTACGTCCGGCTTGGCGAGGTCAAATGGCGAGCCGTTGCCCGCAATCAGGATCTCCGCCCCGCACTCGCTCAGGCACTCCACCACCTCTTCGGCCCAGATATCCTCACAGATCGGCGCGCCGATCCGCACGCCGCGAAAATTGATGGGCGAGGGCAGAGCGCCCACGTCGAATACGCGGACCTCGTCGAACACCCCATAGTTGGGCAGCTCCACCTTGCATCGGATGGCGGTGATCTGCCCGTTCTCGATCATGGCCACGGCGTTGAAGACCTTGCCGTCCTCCGCCCAGATGGTGCCAACCAGCATTGCCGGTCCGTCGACGAGGTCGCGCGCCAAGGCGTCGGTCGCCGCGCGCACCGCGGACACGAACGCCGGTTTCAACACCAGATCTTCGGGTGGATAGCCGGATAGGAAGAGCTCCGGCAGGACCACCAGATCGGCGCCCAACCTCTTGGCCTCGGTGTGGGCGGCTTTCGCCTTGGCCACGTTGCCGTCGATGTCGCCGACGATCGGGTTCAGCTGGGCTAGCGCAATTTTCAGCGCATCTGTGCTGTCGGTACTCATGCCCGGACATTAGGGCCAAGCCGGGGATGTGTGCAATGCACGCGGGCGCAGCGCAAGCCTAGAGCAACCTGCCTTAAATCGGAACCGGCTTTGCGGTTCCGATTTAAGGCGCGATGATCTAGGCGCGACTATTGACCGTAGACCGCCAGCATCGGTCCCATCGGCAGAAAGTTGCTGGCCCGGCCCAAGGCCGGCGCATAAAGGGTCGGCACCGTACCTCCGTCCAAGAACAAGGCGTTAGGACAGTTGAGCACATCGCGATAAAGCCGCCCAAACGAGGCGAGCGAGACCGGCGTCTCGGAGATTGCGAACAGCACCTTGCCTTGCCGGTTGACACCGACGCCGTTGCGCATCTTCTTGGAACGCTCCGCCCATTTGAATTTGGGATGGAGCCGGTCCGCGATCACCAACATCGGGCCGGATTGGGTGGCGATCTCAGGCCGCAATCGACGCTTGAGGTAGGCGCGGGTCTCCAGCACCTGGGCACGGCCGTTGGCGATGAAGAACACGCCATTGGGTTTGAGGTGGAAGTTGCCGCGGCCGTTGCGTGTGTTCGCGCGAACCAGGCGGCGGCCACGTTCGATGTAGAGCCCCACGGGTTTGAGCTTGGAATCATACATGCCGGCGTTGAGCGCGAACAGCAGCGGCCGGCGCGTGGCCCGATCCCAGGTCGGCAACGCCGCCAGAATTGCGTACGGCGTGCCGTTCGGGCGCCGCCAGGCCAGTCGGATCGTGTGCCGCGCCGGATGGGCGTCGCACACCGTGTATCGGGCGCCCTCATGGGTGATGGTGCGACACGGCGGACGTTTGGCAGCGGTGGCGGGAAGGATCAGATGCGCCAGGATAACGAGGATGAGGCCGACAGCCGCCCACATATCAGGCTCCGTGCTGAAGCGGTGATGGATGGCGCCGGTATTTGCAAAAATGCTGCGGCATCATGATGGCGGGCGCTTGTTTCACCGTCGACCGGGTCGGCGGATCCGTCATGCCGCGCCGCGATGAAATGACCGCTAGATCATCGCGTCTTAAATCGGAACCGCAAAGCCGGTTCCGATCAAAGGCAGGTTGCTCTAGAAGCGATCAACGGGCGTTCTTGAGATGGGCGAACACGGCCGCGCGCAGCTGGGCCTGTTGCTCGGGCGACCACGGCCGGAAGCCCTCGCCGCTCTTGAAGCCGAGCTTGCCGTCCGCCACCAGTTTTTCCAGATAGGGCGAGGGACCGGGGCGATGTTCGATCGCCGGCAACACGGTTTGATGAATGGCGAGGGTGAGGTCGGTCCCCACCAGATCAGCATTCTCCAAAGGGCCGAGTACGGCCAGGCGCCGACCAAAGCTGGCTTTGATCACGGTATCGACCGTCTCGGCGTCGCAAATGCCATGTTCGACCAGCGCGATCGCCTCGCGCCATAAGGCGTGCTGCAATCGATTGCCGACAAAGCCGGGCACGTCCTTCTTCACGTGCACCGCAGTTTTACCTGCCGCCCGATGCAGCGCCATCGTCTGTTCGATGACAGCCCGGTCGGTCCACTCGGTGCCGATCACCTCGACCAGCGGCACCAGGAACGGTGGATTCCACCAATGGGTTCCCACCGCCCGCTGCCGCCGTTCAAGCCCCTGCATGATCGCGGTTATTGGAATCACCGAGGTGTTCGATGCAAGAATGGCATCGGGCTTTGCCGCGGCCTCGATATCTGCGAACAGGCGCTGCTTGGTGTCCAGCTGTTCTGGCGCGGCCTCTACAACATAATCGGCCGCCCGCACACACTCCGCCAACGCCGCGACCGGCTCGACCCGATCGACCGCTGCTTCATCGTCGCCGAGCTCGCGTAGGTTCGTGCGTATCCGCTCCTTCGCCGTTGCCAGCGTTGGCGCGTGTGGATCGGTGATGGTGACGGCGTGGCCGGCCAAGGCAAACACCTGGGCGATTCCGTGCCCCATCAGCCCGGCGCCGACGACGGCGATGCGGGTGCTGGTCATGCCTGTGCCTCCTTGCTGCGCGTGGACAGCTCAGCTGGTCCGCCGCCAGCCGACCTGTCGGGTCCGCGACCGGGCCCTGACGGCAATCGGCGCCGTGGCTCGGCGACGGGCTGGGCTTATCCGGCCGTATAGCCACCATCCGCATAAAGGATGTGGCCGGTGTAAAAGTCGGATGCTTTCGAGGCCAAGAACAGCAACGGACCGGCCAGATCGGCGGGCTCACCGAGGCGGCCCTTCGGCACCCGCGCCAAGAAGCCGGTGCGCACCGCAGTGGCATTCTCGTTGTCTTCATACATCCAGGCCGTCAGCGGCGAACGGAACACGGTCGGCGCGATCGCGTTGACGGTGATGCCGGTGGCGCCCAGCTCACACCCGAGCGCCTTGGTCATGCCGTCGATCGCCGACTTTGAAGAACAGTACGCCGTATATCCGGCCGGGTGACCCAACAATCCGCGGGCCGATGACATCAGGATAATCTTGCCGCCGCCGACCCCGGATTGACCTTGCGCCAGCATCTGCTTGACCACGGCACGCGCCATCAGCCAAGACTGCATTACGTTGGCGTCGATCACGTCGTTGAAGCGATCCGGCGTCATGTCCTGAATCTTGGCGACGTCGTTTTTACCCGATGCCACAACCAGGATATCGATGCGTCCGAACCGGGCGACGGTGGCTTCGACGATCCGATCGCAATGGGCCTCGTCGGTGGTGCGCAGGGCCAAGCTGTCAACCTCGGCGCCCAGCGCCTCGCAACGGGATTTGACCTCGTTCAACGCGTCCGCGTTGCCGGTGGAGATCATCAGCTTGGCGCCGGCACCGGCCAGCACTTGCGCCGCCAAGGCCCCGAACGCGCCCGATGCACCGGTCACCACGGCCACCTGCCCGCGAATGTCGAACAGCGACAACGGGTCCTTCAACCAGTCGGACATCTGTGCGCTCTCCCTTGTTGACCCTTGCTGCGGCCGGGACCCGCCCGACCCACCTCTACTTTGGCATCTCGACAGCGACGAGCATCGTCACGACGTCGTTGCCGCGGTTGATGATCTCGCGCGACTCGCCGGCCGGAATGTAACAGCTGTCGAGCGGCTTCAGCACCGTTTCCTGGCCATCGACGATGATCGTCAGCTCGCCGGCCAAAATGGTGTAGGTCTTCTCCACCGCTCCGGCGTCCGGTCCCGCCCCACCACCAGGCAGAAAGTGCGAGAGCCCGACCGTGAAATTCTTGATGCCTTCGTCCTTGTTGATCAAAGCGAACGATGTGTACGCACGATGGTTGGCGGCCTCGTAGGTGGCCGCGTCCTTGAACCGTTTGACCTTCATGTCAGCGTTTCCCCTTGTTCAATCCGGTAGCTGCCCTTGGGATCGACGATGGCGACCAGCCTGATGATGCACCCATCGCCGCGGTCCCAATTCCATGGAAAGAATGCGAACGTGCAGCGCCTGCCCGTCACCTTGTCAAGATCACCACCGACGTTTTCGATGCCGAGAATCCCATTGTTGAACAGCTTGCGGTGCACCGGCTCCCAATCGGGGTGATCGTCTTTCCAATCGCGGCCGCCCGACCATTCCTTATACTCCTCGGCCAAGTGTGGGTGCAGTGGACCGTTGCGATGCGGCCCGATCGCGGTCGCCAACGGATGATCGTTGGCCTGCGTGTCATGGCCGACGACCTTGACATTTTTCTCGACGAACCAGTCGCCGGCGGACGGGACGAAGCCGGGTGAACGGCAGAAGTAATCCTCGTTGTCTTCATACAGATGATGCCAGCCGGTGTTGACCAGCACCACGTCGCGCGGTCGAACGTGGCGACCTGCGGCGGCCTCCAGGTCGTCGTAGGTGATCGGCTCCCATTTCTTCTTCGGTATGGAGACGACGATGCCGGAGCCGAAAAAGTGGGGCAACGGCACCTCGTCGATAAACGGCGTACCCTGCACCACGTGGGCCGGTGCGTCGATGTGGGTGGTGTTGTGCATCGAGGTGGTGATGCGCTGCGACAGCACGCCGGACTTCGCCATGTAATGGATGCGCTCGATTTTGACGTCTTCGAAGTACGGCCAATTGGGCGATTGAAACCCGAACCGGTGGGACAGGTTGTAGAACTCCAGTCCCATTTCGTTGTTGAGGTCCTCTTCGAACTGCACACCCCGGATTGTTTGCACCACGACAACCTCCTCCCAAACAGTGCGGCGTTTGCCGCCACCACATGTCCCGTATGGTGAGCTGACTGTACTGCCAAGCGGACTAGCCTGCAACACGTCGCGTTGCGGCCACGCGCCCGGCGCGAACGGGCACATGAGCCGACAAACGTTGCTTTTGCGCGGGGTTTCGGCCAGCGTGTCGGCGGCACATGAACGGCTGCAACCGTGCCAGGAGGAGCCCCATGAACGGCGCTGAACTCGTCACAGAAATCCTCAAGCGCGAAGGCACGGAATTTTTGTCGTGTTATCCGCGCAACCCGCTGATCGAGCCTTGCGCGGCCGTCGACATCCGGCCGATCTTGTGCCGGCAGGAGCGGGTCGGCGTCGGCATGGCAGACGGCTACTCGCGGATCAAACGTGGTCGCCGCAATGGCGTGTTCGCCGCCCAACACGGACCCGGTATCGAGAACGCCTTTCCCGGCGTCGCCCAAGCCTTCGCCGAGAACGTGCCGATGTTGGTGCTGCCTGGTGCCGCGCCGTTGGCCAAGCGGTACAACCACCCGACCTTCCGTGCCGCCGAGGTCTTTGCCCCGGTCACCAAATGGACGGCGGTGGCCCATTCGGTTGACGAACTCCCGGATCTGATGCGCCGCGCCTACCAGGCGATGCGCAGCGGCAAGGGCGGACCGGTGTTGGTTGAGATCCCGGCCCACGTCAGCGCGGCGGGGTTCGAGGGCGTGCTCGATTATACGCCGGTCGCCGTGCACCGTATGGCGCCGGATCCGGATGCGGTACGGGCTGCAGCGCGCGTCCTGTTGGGGGCCAAGTGTCCGGTGCTGTGGGCGGGCCAAGGCGTGCATTATGCCGATGCCAACGCACAGGTGGCGGCGCTGGCCGAACTGTTGCCGGCGCCGGTGGTGACCACCAATCCGGGCAAGAGCGCGATAGCCGATAATCATCCGCTGGCACTCGGTGCCTCCACCCGCTCACGCTCGCTCCAGTTCGCCGAGTTCATGGCCCGCGCGGATGTGATCTTTGCGGTCGGCTCCAGCCTGACAACAACCCCCTTCGGTCCCGGCGTGCCGCCCGGCAAAACCGTCGTCCATGCCACCAACGACCCCAGCGACATCAACAAGGACTATCAGGCGCAGGTGGCCGTGCCGGGCGACGCAGCGCTGGTGCTTGAGGCGGTGATCGAGGAGGTCGGACGGCTGCGGCAGACGAGCCCGACCGGCAACACCGCGTTGGCCGATTTGAAAGCGGAGGTGGCGAGCCTCAAGCGCCGCTGGCTCGAACAGTGGCAGCCCCAACTCGCCTCTGACGAGGTCCCGATCAATCAGTACCGTGTGATCGATGAATTGATGCGCAACCTGCCGCGCGATGACGTCATCATCACCCACGATTCCGGCTCGCCGCGTGAGCAGCTGCTGCCGTTTTGGGAGACCACTAAGCCCTCGAGCTACTTGGGCTGGGGCAAGTCCACCCAGCTGGGCTACGGCCTGGCGCTGGCGATGGGCGCCAAGCTGGCGGCACCCGACAAAATCTGCGTCAACGTGATGGGCGATGCGGCCTTCGGGATGACCGGGCTCGACATTGAAACCGCCGCCCGCAACGGCATCGCCATCCTCACCATCGTGTTCAATAACGGCATCATGGCCGCCGAGCGCGACGTGCTCAAGATCTCCGATGAAAAGTATGGAGCGATGACAGTGGGCGGCAACTACACCAAGGTGGCGGAAGGCTTAGGCGTCGCCGCGATGCGGGTTGAGCAACCCGCGCGGATCGCTTCGGCGATCAACGAGGCCCTGGCCATCACCCGATCCGGTGCTCCCTTCCTGCTGGAGTTCGTGGTCAAGGAGGGCCAGGACTTTTCCCGCTACCACGTTGACGGGCTTTGACGGCCAGGCGTGCCAGCCGTTGAGCCATGCTGCGCGCTCGCGCAGGTCGTTTTCAGCACATCAGCGTCCGAGCGGGTCAACCAAGCGATGGCAGCTGTCCGGTCGGATCAGGCTCTAGATCATCGCGCCTTTAATCGGGATCGTTCCGATTCCGATTAAAGTCAGGTTGCTCTAGCCAACGCTGCAGATCGGCCAGCGCGCGCCGCGCCATCGCCTGCTTGCGCGCCACGCCCTTCATCTTGCCCTTCAGCCGCCGGCCCGCAGCATCGGTGGTAAGCGGCTCGATCGGTGGGAACAGGCCAAAATTGATGTTCATCGGTTGAAAGCTTTGCGCCGCGCGGCCGCTGACACCGGAACCAGGCTCAACGTCATCGCTGGTCAAGTGGCCGCCGGTGATGTGGGCCAGCAGCGCGCCAAACGCCGTCGTCACCGGTGGCACCGTTATCGACCGGCCGGCCTGCTCCGCGGCCGCGAAGCGCCCGGCCAACAGACCGATGGCTGCGCTTTCAACGTAGCCTTCAACGCCGGTGATCTGGCCGGCGAACCGAAAGCGTGGTGCGCTGTTAAGGCGCAAGAGCGGATCAAGCAGACGCGGACTGTTGACGAAGGTGTTGCGGTGCACCCCACCCAGCCGCGCGAACTCCGCCTGCTCCAGACCGGGAATCATCCGAAATATGCGGACCTGCTCGGCGTGCTTGAGCTTGGTCTGAAACCCAACCATGTTCCACAGCGTACCCAACGCGTTATCCTGTCGGAGCTGCACGACCGCGTGAGGTCGCGCGCCGCCGGCGTGGGGATTGGCGAGGCCGACCGGCTTCATCGGGCCGAACCGCAGCGTTTCCCGGCCACGCTCGGCCATCACCTCGATGGGGAGGCACCCTTCGAAGTAGGGCGTGTCGGCCTCCCACTCCTTGAAGGTGGTTTTGTCGCCGGCCAACACCGCGTCGATGAAGGCCTCGTATTCACCCCGATCGAGCCCACAATTGATGTAGTCCGCCCCGGAGCCGCCCGGGCCGGCCTTTTCGTAGCGCGACTGTCGCCAGGCTCTGGTCTCATCGATCGAATGCGCATGGATCACCGGCGCGATGGCGTCGAAGAAGGCCAGCGCGTCGGTCCCGGTCACGCCCTGCAGCGCTGCCGACAGCGCGGGCGAGGTCAACGGTCCGGTGGCGATGATCACGCTGGTCCAGTCAGCGGGCGGCAGCCCATCGATCTCGCCACGCTCGATCTCGACATGGGGATCAGCCGCGAGCGCGGCCGTCACCGCTTCTGAGAAAGCCACGCGGTCGACCGCCAGAGCGCCGCCCGCCGGCAGCCTATGGCGGTCTGCGGCCGCCATGATCAGCGAGCCGGCACGGCGCATTTCCTCGTGCAACAGGCCGACCGCGTTGGCCTGCCAATCATCGGCGCGAAACGAATTGGAGCACACCAGCTCGGCCAGGTTGGCGGTGTGGTGGGCGGGGGTGCCGACCTGTGGCCGCATCTCGTGGAGAACGCATCGGGTTCCCGCCCGCGCCAGTTGCCAGGCGGCCTCACAGCCAGCCAGGCCGCCGCCGATGATGTGAACAGCGTGATCGGATACCATGGCGGAAAAGTTAGATCATTTTTGCCTAAGGCGGATGAGCTTTGCCGGCCCGCTCCCCCGGCCGGCCGATGGCACGATGTTGGGGGTGGCCGGCCGGGGGAGCGGGATGGTTCCAGCTAACACACAATCGTTGGCCGCGAACAAGGGTTACGCCCGGTGCATTCGGTGCCCAACCCGCAATGCGGCCACTTTTGGCCCTATGCTTTCCCCGATTCAACCCTTGACAGTGTGACGCACCGTGTTTGGGGCGATGCGCCGTGGTGCGAACGGGATCGGGTGACGAGGGACAAGGCCACAATGATGATTGCTTCCGTGCTTCCAATTGCGGCCGCGCTGGCCGTACTGTTCGCCGGTGGGACTTCGACGCAAGCCGCCGATACGCAGGCCAAACACAACTGCCGCAACACCATCAGCTTCAATCGCTGGCTCACCAATTTTCGCCAGCAGGCCGTGGAGTCGGGTATTTCTCGACGCACCGTCGCGCGCGCGCTCAACGGCATGACCTATGACCGCGGCGTGATCCGTCGAGACCGTGGCCAGTCCTTTTTTGCGCAAAGCTTTTGGTCGTTCCAAAAGAAGCTCGCGCGTCAGTACCGGGTCAACAACGCGCGCCGCATGATCAAGCAGCATCGGGCCCTGTTCAAACGCGCCGAGCGGCAGTTCGGGGTGCCGCCGCAGGTGATCACCGGCTTTTGGGCGCTGGAGAGCGACTTCGGCAAGGGCATGGGCAAGCTGTCGGTGCTGCGTTCGCTCACCACGTTGGCCTATGATTGCCGGCGCGGCGAGATGTTCACAGCCGAGTTGATGGCGGCGCTGCGGCTGATCGACAGCGGTGATCTGCGTCCCGCCGAGATGATCGGCTCCTGGGCCGGTGAGCTGGGGCAAACCCAGTTTCTTCCCACCTACTACGAAAAACACGCGATCGATTACGACGGTGATGGCCGGCGCAATCTGTTCCGCTCGATCCCCGATATCATCGGTTCATCGGCCAACTACATCAAGGCGAAGGGGTGGCAAGCCGGTCAGCCCTGGCTGCAGGAGGTCCGTGTCCCGGCCAGGATGAACTGGTCGCAGGCCAGCCTGGAAATCGAGCACCCGCGCAAGCAGTGGGCGAAATGGGGTGTGCGGCGCGCCGATGGCCGTTCTCTGCCGATGGACGAGATGCCCGCCTCGCTGCTGTTGTTGATGGGGCGCAACGGTCCGGCGTTCCTGGTCTATCCGAATTTCCGCGTCTACACGGAATGGAACAAGTCGCTCAACTACGCGACGACGGCGGCCTATCTCGCAACCTTGATTTCCGGCGCGCCCCGGCTGAGTGCCGGTCGGGCAACGGTGGAGGTGATGGACCGCCGCCAGCTCAAGGAAGTGCAACTGTTGTTGACCCGACGCGGGCTCGACGTCGGACCGATCGACGGCAAGTTGGGGAGCCGTACCCGGGCGGGCGTGCGGCAGGCGCAGATTCAGTTTGGTCTGCCAGCCGACTCCTACCCATCGCGACACCTGCTCGCGCAGTTGCGACGGGCCTCACGGCGCCGCACCCGCTGACCGCGCTTGCAAGGTCTTATTATGAGCGGGATCATCCCGCTCCTCAACCGGCCGCCCCCAACAGCGTGCCATCGGGTGGCCGGGTGCGGGAGCGAGCCGGCACAGCGATTCCGCCTAAGGCGCAAAGATGATCGCTCTTAAAGTGGTGAGCAACGTTCTGCCTTTGATCGGGATCGTTCCGATTCCGATCAAAGGCAGGTTGCTCTAGCAGCGGCTACGGTGGCGCGCAATCTCAACGCCGGTCCTCGCCGATCCGAGCGGAGCGCGTGCTGATCCGCGGCTGGGCCGCTACAGCAGCTGCGCCAAAGCTGCGCTGAACTCCGCGTAGTGGTCGATGACGACATCCGGCTCTAACGAACGCATGTCGACGTCGGTGTAGCCGAAGCTCACGCCGATGATGGGGATGCCCGCAGCGCGGGCCGTGGTAACGTCGGTCAGGCTATCGCCGATCATCACCGCCCGTTGCGGCGCGCCGCCGGCGCGCACGATGGTTCCCGTCAAATGATCCGGATGCGGCTTGCACACCGCAAATGTGTCACGGCCGCAGATGGCCCGGAACCGATCGGCCAGCCCCAACTCCTGCAGCAGCTTGCGCGACAGGCTTTCTCGCTTGTTGGTGCACACCGCCAGCGTCGCGCCGGCGCCAATCAGGTCCTCCAGCGTCTCAGGCAGCTGCGGGAAGGGGCGGCTGGAAACGGCGATGCGCTCGCCGTAATGGGTAAGAAATTGCTCGAACAGGTGATCGAGCTGAGCCTCGGTTGGCTGAGCGCCGCGCAGCTCCATGCCTCGCTCAATCATGCGTCGTCCACCGAAACTCACGTAGGGTCTGATCTCGGCCTCCTCGACCGGATCCAAGGCGCTGATCGCCAGCACATGATTGGCCGCGTGCACCAAATCCGGCGCCGTGTCGATCAACGTGCCGTCTAGATCGAACACCACCGTCAGCCCGTGCATGCCACGCTTCCCTCGCTCACCCGTCACCGCTGGCCGGCCGCGCCGTGGCACCAGCCTTGCGATATGCGGAGCCACAGACACCGGCATCGGAGCGGGTTGGCAACGCAAGCCTAGTCTGAGCCGACCCGCTCGATCATCGCGCCGCAGCTGGTCAGCTTCTGCTCCAACCGCTCGAAGCCGCGGTCCAGGTGATACACCCGATTGATCAAGGTTTCACCCTCCGCGATCAGGCCCGCGATCACCAGCGACACCGATGCGCGCAGATCGGTCGCCATCACCGGTGCGCCCTTTAGCCGCTTCACGCCGGTGATCGTCGCGGTGTCGCCGTGCAGTTGGATATCGGCCCCCAGCCGGGCCAGCTCTTGCACATGCATAAACCGGTTCTCAAAGATGGTTTCGCGAATTTGGCTGACGCCGCTGGCCGTTGTCATCAAAGCCATCAGTTGGGCCTGCAGGTCGGTCGGGAAACCAGGGAACGGCTCGGTTTCAATGGTGATCGGCGTGATGTCATGGCCGTTGCGCACGACGCGAATGCCGTGCTCGCTGGCGCCGACCTCGGCTCCGGTGCCGGCGAGGGCCTCCAACGCTGCGGCCAGCAACGGCGCCTGGGCCCCCTCCAACACCACATCGCCACCGGCTGCCGCCACCGCGAACGCGAACGTGCCGGTTTCGATCCGGTCGGGCAACACCGTGTGGGTCGCGCCTTCGAGCCGGTCCCGCCCCTGGATCTGCAAGGTGGATGTGCCAATCCCCTCGATGTGGGCGCCCATCTTCACCAGGCAGTGCGCGACATCGCCGATTTCAGGTTCGCGTGCGGCATTCTCGATCAGCGTTTCACCGCGGGCCAAAGCGGCCGCCAACAAGGCGGCATGGGTGGCGCCGACGGAGACCTTTGGAAACTGGATGCGCCCGCCGACCAAGCCCGCCGGCGCCCGGGCCAGGACGTAGCCGCCATCGATCTCAAGGTGTGCGCCCAGAGCCTTCATCGCCAGCAAATGCAGATCGACCGGGCGCGTGCCGATCGCGCAGCCGCCCGGCAATGACACCTTGGCCTCACCGCAGCGCGCCAACAGCGGCGCCAGCACCCAAAAACTCGCCCGCATCCGCGAGACCATCTCATAGGGTGCGGTGGTATCGACCACGTCGCGCGCTGTCAGGTGGTAGGTCTCGCCCAAATGCTGAGGGCTGGCGACCCGCTTGCCCTCGATGGAATGGTCCACGCCATGATTGCGTAAGATGCGTGCCAACAGCGCCACATCCGCCAGGTTCGGCACGTTCTTAAGCGTCAGGCGATCCGCCGTGAGCAAGCTGGCAATCATCAGCGGCAACGCCGCGTTCTTCGCCCCCGAGATGGGCAGCGTGCCCTTCAGCGGCTGCCCGCCGACTATCCTGATCCGATCCATGAAGATCCTCGCAACGTCCACAGTCGGGGCTCAATCGCACCCAACGGTTCGCCTGTCTTTAACGAGTCGCTCGCCGTGTGCCTGACCTAACCGCGCAATCAGGGCACGGCTGCGGCATCACAGTGGCCAGAAAGCCTCACTTCGGCTCGGCCTCGCCGGACACACCCGCTTGCCGCGGCTGCGCGCCATCACTGGCCTTTGCCCGCGCGCGCGCCTGCGCCTTTCGTTTGGCAAGATTCGCGCGCAGCTCAGCGGCCAGGCGCTCCCGCCGCAGCTCGGCGGAAACCGTTTTGGTCGATGGCGCGCCAGTGTTGATCGACATTCCGCCGCTTCGTCCTCGTTGCCGTCTTAACTGCCATAAACGTCGGCGATGTCGGCTGCCCAAACCGCATCGCCATGGCCGTTGCGATGCACCGCTGCCGCGACAAACCGGCCATCAGCGATGTTGAGCGACGCAATGTCACCGCCGCGCGAACAAGCGCTCCAAATCACCTCGCGAGAGTTCGACGTAGGTCGGACGGCCATGATTGCACTGTCCGGCCCCAGGTGTCGCCTCCATCTCGCGTAAAAGGGCGTTCATTTCCGCGACTGTCAAGCTTCGTCCAGCGCGCACGCTGCCGTGGCAGGCGATGGTCGCCGCCATTGCGTCTAGGCGTGCCTGCAACACCTGTGGGCCGCCGGCGGCAGGCTCCTCCTCACGCATCAGCGCCGCAGCGATATCCTGCACCAGCTGCCCGACATCGCACCGCGTTAGGACGGCTGGAGTTTCGCGCACCACGACGCTGCTTGGCCCAAACCGTTCGATTGCTAACCCCAACTGCTCCAGCTCGGCACCGACGGCCAGGACCGCGGCAACGGCATCCGGCTCAAGCTCGATCACCTCCGGCATCAGCAGGCCTTGGCGGGGAACGCCGCACGCGGCCAGGGCCGCCTTCAGCCGCTCATAAACCAACCGTTCGTGCGCCGCATGCTGATCGATGATGACGACGCCCTGTCGGGTTTCAGCGACAATATAGGTGCCATGCACCTGGGCGCGCGCGGTGCCGAGCGGGTGGTCCGGGTCGGCGTCGTCAAACGGCTGCTGGGAGCCGGCCGCGGCATCCGCCTGCGGTGTTGGCGGGGGTGGCGTCAACGGCGCCTGCATGGCCTCCGCCAGACCGGGCGTGAGTTGGGCTTGCGCGGGCGACGGTCGCCCTTGCGCACCACCGCCGCCGTTGTTCGCGTGCATCGGGCCGCCGGCCCCGGTGGCGCGTTGCGGACCTAACGGCGCCTGCGCTGGGCTCTGTCGTTGCCGGCTTCCGGCCAGCGCCTGCAACGTCGCCGCACCTCCCGCGGCGCTGGCCAGATGGCCGGCGCGCGCCAGCCCGTGCCGCAAGCCCCCGATCAGCAGGCTGCGCACGGCGCCGGCATCGCGAAACCGCACTTCGAACTTGGCTGGATGGACATTGACGTCGACGGCATGCGGATCGAGATCGATGAATAGCGCCAGCAGCGGATGCCGGCCCTTTGGCAGCAGATCTCCATAGGCTGCGCGGACGGCGCCGACCAGCATCTTGTCGCGCACGGGTCTGCCGTTCACGAACAGAAACTGCAGCGCGCCGTCGGGACGGTTTAATGTCGGCAGGCCGGCGAACCCCGACACCGAGACGCCCTCACGACCGCCTTCGATCAAGATTGCATCCGCCATGAATGCTCGGCCCATAATTCGGCCCAATCGCGCCAGCCGACCATCCGCGGTGTCGCGTTGGGCGGGCAGTTGCAGACTGGTGCGCTCACCTGTCACCAGCGTAAAGCCGATGTCTGCGTGCGCCATGGCCAGGCGTTTCACCACATCGGCGATCGCTCGGTTCTCTGTTATCTCGGACTTCAAGAATTTCAGGCGCGCCGGCGTGGCGGAGAACAGCTGGTGCACCTCCACGCGGGTGCCGCGATTGAGGGCAGCCGGTTTGACCTCGCCCTTCGACCCGCGATCGAGTGTCAATGACAACGCCTGCGCAGCGCCAGCAGCTTTCGTGGTGATGCACAGCCGCGCCACCGCACCGATCGACGGTAGCGCTTCGCCGCGGAAGCCCAAGGTACGAATGTCGAATAGATCCTCGGTGTCGAGCTTCGACGTCGCATGACGGTCGACGCACAGGTCAAGATCGGCAAGCGTCATGCCCGAGCCATCATCACTGACGCGAATGAGCTGCAGCCCGCCGCCCGCGCAGACGACCTCGATGGCACGTGCTCCAGCGTCAATGGCGTTCTCGACCAGTTCCTTGACCGCACTGGCCGGACGTTCGATCACCTCGCCGGCGGCAATTCGGTTGATGGTTTGGGGCGAAAGTTGGCGAACCGTCATCTGGGGCCGATTTCACCTCCCTTGATCGGCGTTATAGACAGGTCGGTTTGTCAACCAACGCCGAGCGCGCCGAATCGTCAAAGCAGACGTGAAAGGCAGCGCGGATCAGCTGCGCCCTGTCAAGCCTTCTCTAACCTGTTGCCTGTTAGTATCGCAGCGAGATCAAACTGTTGTTTTGCGGTGTGTGATCTATTTGGCGTTCCGCAGAAGCAGTTTATCAGTTCGGAGCATTCATCAGGATCAGGGCAAAAAGACTATGCGATCGGATCTACTCAAGACAGCGCTGTTATGCGCAATACTTGTTTCGATCGGCGGCACGTCGTCTCTAGCATTGGATTGGCTGCATTCACAACGCGTCGAGGGACGACGAGTTTGTTTTGCCGATCATTTTCACTACGGTGGAAGCAGCGGTATGCGCACACGTTCGGCTGCGCGGCGGGCCGCGATTGCCAGCTGGGTCGACTTCACCGCCGCCGAGTATGGCAGCAGGTGGGGCCGATGGAGTCTGGCTGCCAATCGGGCCATGGGGTGCAAAAAGGACGCCAGTGGCTGGTCGTGTTCGTTGGAAGCCAGACCCTGCCGACGCCGCTAAAGCAACCAACGCTTTATCGGAAGCGGGAAGGTTTTCGATAAAACGCAGTCAGATGTACGACACCTCGGCAGCGATCATCTTTATGCTGTAAGTTGGACCTGGCTGAGCGGTCCCAACTCAAAGGCACAAAGATGATCGCCCTTCAAGCGTAGAGCAACGTTTTGGTTTGCATCGGGATCGTTCCGGTTCTGATCGAAAGCAGGTTGGTCTACACTTTAAGAGCGATCATCTTTGCGCCTTTAATCGGGATCGTTCCGATTCCGATTAAAGGCGCGATGATCTAGCGGTGCATCGGCAGTTCGCCCGCGCTGAGATTATGTCCGCCTGAGGCGAAATCGCTTGCCGGCCCGCTCGGGCATCCGGCCGCCCGATGGCACGCTGGCGTGGGCGTCCCCAAGCCGGAGCGGGATGGCCCCGGCTAACGCTGATACGCTCTTTGCGGGACGCCGATTGCGTCGTCAGTCGGACAGAACCCGTGCCGACGTTCAACCGCTGATGTGGGTTCTGGTCGGTTCGGCGTTTCCGCCCCACTGGTTTTAAGGCCGGGCTCTGGCGGCAGGGGCGCTGCGCCGCATCGATTCAGTCCGTCGGTATCAACACCTGCACGTCGTCGCCGACCACGCGCGTGACGTAGGTTTGCAGGTCGCAAAATATCGGCGCCCCCAAACCCTTGCCGGTCTTGATCTCGAACGCGCCGCCATGCAGGGGACATTCGATGACGTCACCGTCGATCGTCCCATCGGTCAAGGCGGCGTAGGCATGGGTGCACTCGTTGTCCGTGGCATAGAAGGCACCGTCGAGATTGTACAGCGCCAGCGTCTTATCGGCCGCCGTCACCTCTTGCATGGTACCCGGCTCGAGTTCGCTCGACTTGGCAACAGTGATCCATTGACCTTGCGTGGTGTCATTCATCGGCTAACCTGCATCAGACTTGCGGAAGGGGTGGGCGTTTGATGATGGGTTCGAGATCGCCCGAGGCATCCATGGCCGGGTCGAAGATTTCGTGGGCCGCTACGATGCGTGGACTGAGCCCCTGGTCATAAACCCAGCGGCCGACGGCGTCGAGCGCGGGTCGGTTGGCTTGGTAGCCGTAGGCCCAGAAGTCATGGCCGAACACGCGCCAGTTTTCCTCGATGTGATCCAGTAGGAACGGCAGCGACAGATGCAGCGCATCGGTATCGTAAAGGCCCTCGATGGCCAGGTCCTTTGCTGCATTAAAGGCGGCGAACAAATTGCGCGCCGCCCAGGGGTTGGCGTCATAGACGTCGCGGCGCAGCACCACGGTATGCATGATCGGAAAGATGCCGGTGCGGCGATAATAGTCCTGCTCGACGGCCTTGTAATTCGGGAATAGCCGCGCGATGTGGTCTGCGCCGGAAAGAAAGGAGGGCGGCAAATAAATCGAGAACATCGCGTCCAACGCACCGCTCCGCATCATCTGCTCAAGCGTAGCCCCGGGAGGTAGGAACTCCAGCTTGATGCTCGCCGGCAGATTAAACGGCAACAACGGATTTTGAACGGGCGCCTCCATGCCACCCATGAACCAGTGCATGTCCTGCGCCTTGACGCCGTAGTCGTCCTGCAGAAGGCCTTTGATGTAAACCAGGGCGGTCGAACCGTACTGGGTGGTCCCCACTCGCTTACCTTTGAGGTCCTCGGGCGATGTAATCCCGGCGCCGGTGCGAACGTAGATGCAAGAGTGTCGAAACAACTTGGACAGCGCCACGGGGATGGAGACGAACGGCGATTGGCCGTTGGCTGTGAGGATCGTGTACGAGGCGAGCGAGAGTTCGGAGGCTTCGAACTCCTGGCGTTGCAGCATGCGCGGAAAGGTTTCGCGTGGCCGCATCGGCAGGATGTTGAGGTCGATACCCTGCGCCCGGACGCGGCCGTCCATCAGGGGTCGGACCCGATCATAATCGAGGCATGCGAGATTGACTTTGAGCTTGGACATAAAATTCGAATGGTTGGGTTGGCTCTGGTTGTGGCGCCTGGATGATCGACGCCAAGCGGGTTTCAGTGTGAGCTGGAACCATCCCGCCCCGACCCGGCCACCCAATGGCACGCTGGTGTGGGTGGCCGGGTGGAGGAGCCAGACGGCAAGGCTCAACCGCCGACGGCGGAATTGATCTGGAGCGCACACTGTGCCTGCGCTCAATCACTGTCGTGACCGGCCGTTGCCGGGTGGGCAGCACCGAACGTGAAGTCTTACGGCCTTTGTTTGGGGGGAGGCAAGCCGGCAGCTCAGACCACCGTCGAACGGCACCACTCGCAAGCCCCTCGGTGGGCCCGGTCGATCCCTTGTTCGACAACGATTAGAGATATAAGATGTGGGGCACGGCGTCAGCGGTCCGTCCCGGTCCGTTGCGGTATGGACGCCGTGCGGTCGGGCCGATCGTCACTCAGGAGCCTTCACGCATGAACTACTTGCCGTCGGACACCGAGTTCTATGTCGTCGAGGACAGGCAGAAGCAGGCCTTCTTTGTCAACCGTGAGGTGTTCGTGTCTGCGGACATCCACGAGCGGGAACAACGGCGGATTTTTGACCGCTGCTGGGTCTATGTCGGCCACGCCTCCGAGATCGCAAATCCCGGCGATTACCAAAGCCGACCGGTCGGTGGGCGTCCAGTGATCTTCTGTCGTGACCGTCAAGGCGAGGTTCACGCGCTGCTCAACTCATGCCGTCATCGCGGCGCCAAGGTGTGTCGCGAGCGCAGCGGCAACACCCGACAATTTTTCTGCATGTATCATGGCTGGTCCTACAACACGGACGGCTCGCTGAAGCAGGTGCCAGGTGAGGAGGCCTACGGGCCGAGCTTCGAGCGCGCGCAGTTGGGTCTGGTGCCGGTGCCGCGACTTGAATCCTATCGCGATTTTTACTTTGCAAACTTCGATCCCGGTGCCGTTGCGCTCGACACCTATCTGGCCGGTGCCAAAGACTACATCGACTTGGTGGTCGACCAGTCGCCGTCGGGACGCATGCAGATCATCTCCGGCGTCCAGGAATACGACATCAAGGGCAACTGGAAGCTGATGGTGGAGAACAGTGTGGACGACTACCACCTGTTGGCGACCCACTCTACCTGGCTCAATTACATGCGCCATTCCGGCGTCAATACGTCGCCGCCGAAGGGGTCGGGTCTGTTGTTGCCGACCAAGGGGTTTGGCAAAGACCTCGGCAATGGCCATCTAACGACCGACAATCCCAACTTCCGGGGCCGGCCGGTCGCAAAATGGATTTCGGTGTACGGAGAGGAGTCCAAATCCGATATTGATGCGATCCGCGCCGAACTGGTCGAGCGGCTCGGTGAGGCGCGGGCGGCACGCGTTGCCGACACCAATCGCAACCTGTCGATCTTCCCCAACCTGGTGATCAACGACGGGTCATCGGTGACTGTTCGCCATTTCTATCCGCTAGCGCCCGATCGCATGCGCGTCGTCGCCTGGGCGCTGGGGCCGGTGGAGGAGACCGAGGCGCAGCGTGCCCGGCGACTGCATGCGTTCTTAACGTTCTACGGACCAGGCAGCTTCGCCACGCCCGACGACATCGCCGCGTTGGAGGCCGCCCAGGAGGGGTATGCCGCCTATCGCGAGGTGCCATGGAACGATATGTCGCGTGGCATGGCAAAAGCGCCGGATGAAGAGCAGCTGCACACCGACGAAGGGCATCTGCGGGTGTTTTGGCGGAAATGGAGCGAATTGATGGAACGGCGAGGCTGATCGATGACGGCTGCAGTGGCGACGTCGAACCGGGTTGAATTTTCCCGTTCGCAGGTGGAGGATCTGTTCTACCGCGAGGCCGAACTGCTTGACGGGTGGGACCTTGACGGCTGGCTCGGGCTGTTGACCGAGGATGCCATGTACTTGGTACCGCCCAACGAGTTGCCAGATGCCGATCACCGCTCCGCGCTGTTCATCGTCGCCGATGACATGGTGCGGCTCAAAGAGCGCATCATTCGGCTTAAGGATCCCAACTGCCATGCCGAGTATCCACGCTCGCGTACCCGGCGGCTGATCAGCAACGTGCGGGTCAGCGACATCGACGGCGACACGGCGACGGCCCATGCCAACTTCATCGTCTATCGCCACCGCCGTCACGAACAACCGCGGGTGTTCTCCGGCTATTATCGCTATCGCCTGCGCCGCGTCGGCGACGCGCTCAAGATCGCCGAGCGGCGTGCGGTCATGGATGCGGAAGAGCTGGGCCCACTGGGCACGGTGAGCTTCATTCTCTGATGCGGCGCGCTGCGAGGGTTCATCGCAAGCGGGACGATCCCGATCAAAAGCAGAACGTGGCTCACCACTTTAGGCGCGATCATCATCGTGCTTAAATGGGAGCCGGCTTTGCGGTTCCCATCTAAGACACGAATCTAGATAGGGCTGGACGGCAACAGTCGTTTGCCACGGTGGAGACAGACGATGAGCGTGCGCATTTACAAGCCGGCCAAAACGGCGATGCAATCCGGCCTCGCGCGGACCAAGGAATGGGTGTTGGACTATGACCCGGCGATCGCGCGCGAGATCGATCCGCTGATGGGATGGACTAGCTCTTCCGACATGCGCGCCCAGATCAGGCTTGAGTTTGCCACCAAGGAAGAAGCGATTGGCTATGCCGAGCGCAACCGGTTGGCCTACCGTGTGGTCGAGCCCAGCCCGCGCGAGCCTGTGCGCAAGTCTTACGCCGATAACTTCAAGTTCGGACGGCTGGGCTCTTGGACGCATTGAGCCGCCGGCGCCTGACCCGAGCACCAGTTTGTCGCGTCGGCAAAGCGCAGCCCCTATCCCGTGCGCTGGCATGATATCCTATCATGGCATCGCTCCGATCAGGGTGCGGGCTTTGTGCGAACGGTTCTGTCCATAGCGCTTCAGACTTAGAGCAACCCGCCTCTCATCGGGATCATTCCGGTCCCGATGAGAGGCGGGTTGCTCACCATTTTAGGAGCGATCATCCTTGTGCCCCAACTTGTGCCGCAAATTGCAACCGGCCTGGCGGTTCCAATTTAAGCACGATGATCGCTCTTAAAGTTGCTCTAGCTGGAAGCGCCGGGCCGGCCCGCCCGCGCCAGGCCACCCACACAAGCAGGCCAGGGGACGGCCTGGCCGGGAGCGGGAGGGTTCCAGCTCACTCCGCGATGCATCAGTCGCGTTTTGACATGGGAACGAATTCCCGTGATCCAGAGCCGATATAGAGCTGGCGCGGGCGGCCGATTTTTTGCTCCGGGTCCTCGATCATCTCTTTCCACTGGGCGATCCAGCCGACCGTTCGGGCGACGGCGAACAGCACGGTGAACATGTCCTCGGGGAAGCCCAAGGCCTTGAGCGTGATGCCGGAATAGTAGTCGACGTTGGGATAAAGCTTCTTCTCGATGAAGTACTCGTCCTCCAACGCGATCCGCTCTAGCTCGATTGCAACCTTCAGCAACGGGTCGTTGCGGATACCAAGGTGGTCGAGCACCTCGTGGGCGGTCTGTTGCATCACCTTTGCGCGTGGGTCGTAGTTCTTGTAAACGCGGTGGCCGAATCCCATCAGCCGGATGCCGGAGCTCTTGTCTTTGACCTGTTTGACGTAGTCGTTGACCTGATCGACCGTGCCGATTTCCTTCAGCATGTTGAGGCAGGCTTCATTGGCGCCACCGTGAGCCGGTCCCCACAGACAAGCGATGCCAGCCGCGATACAGGCGAACGGATTGGCGCCGGAGGACCCCGCCAATCGCACCGTCGAGGTCGACGCATTCTGCTCATGGTCGGCATGCAAAATGAAAATCTTATCGAGCGCACGCGACAAAACCGGATCGACGTTATAGGGCTCGCAGGGGACCGCGAAGCACATCTGCAGGAAGTTGGAGGTGTAATCCAGGTCGTTGCGCGGGTAGATGAAGGGTTGCCCGATCGCATATTTATGGGCCATGGCGGCAATCGTTGGCATTTTCGCGATCAAGCGATGCTGGGCGATCATGCGCTGCGTCGCGTCGGTGATATCCGTGGAGTCATGGTAAAACGCCGATAGCGCACCGACCGTGCCGCACATGATCGCCATTGGATGCGCATCGCGGCGATAGCCACGGAAGAACTGCGTCATTTGCTCATGCACCATCGTATGCCGGGTGATGGTGTTGGAGAATTGCTCGTATTGCGCCTTGTCGGGCAATTCTCCATGCAGCAGCAAATAGCAGGTTTCTACGAAGTTGGAGTGGTCGGCGAGCTGGTCGATCGGATAGCCGCGATATAATAAGACGCCCTCGTCGCCATCGATGTAGGTGATCTTGGACGAACAATTGGCGGTCGAGACAAACCCCGGATCGTAGGTGAAACAGCCGGTGTTGGCATAAAGCCGTCCGATGTCGATCACATCGGGTCCGAGCGTTCCAGATCGCACCGGCATTTGTACGTTGCGATTGCCACTGAGTTCGATGGTGGCGTGCTTGCCATTGGCTTCAGCGTCTGCGGTGTCGTGGTTCCTGCTCATGGCCTATCCTTTCGTCCGCTCCGCTGGGCACCGTCAGCCGTTCGCTCGCGCAAAGGACGCGCTCGACGGCGGCTGGGCATGGCCGTCACCTAAGCCTCCCTAGACCACAATTGCCATCGCGACAAGACGGCACAAGGGCTGATCGAGACGCTGTGTTGCCGGTGGCTGTGCTGGTGATTAACACGGTCGCCGGGCTAACCGATAGGGCCGTGCGGCGAGCGAGTGCCGGCCGAGTGCTGCCCGAAGCGCTGGCGCCAGGCGGGAGGGCCTTGCCAAGCCGGGCCTGGTATGTCGGCCAGATAAACCGCCCGGGCGATGGCCCTGGCCAGGCAGTCGGCCGCGCTCGCCTGCAATGCAATCAGATCGTGCAGCGGATCGGCGAGCGCTTGCCTGCCGGTTGAAACGGCGAAAACCGTGTCGCCGTCCATCAGCGCGTGGGACAGGCGCAGGCCCCGGGCCAGTCCGGCACTGGCCGAGATCGCGGTGCGGTGGACCTGAGCAATCGATAGATCTGCGTCGGTGGCGATACAAGCCAGAGTCGTCGAGGGGCGCGGGACGTGCTGCCCCTTCCAGCTTGGCTGTTGGCGTTGGGCACTCGGCCAGCCTGTGGGTGGCGCGAGCCCGCCGAACTCATCGCCTTGCTCGAGCGGGCCGGCCCAGAACTGTGGGCCCTCTCCGATCAGCGCGGAGCCCAACGCATTGACGATGACCAGGGCCGCGACGCGGATGCCGGCGATCGTTACCGCGCTCGCTGAGCCCAGTCCGCCTTTGAGGTCGGCGGTGCTTGCCCCCATGCCCGCGCCGACACTGCCAAGCGCGAATCCCTCGGCCTGAGCGGCCTGGCAGGCCGAATAACCAAGCTCCCGATAGGGTGCAAACCGGCCCCAGTCCTTGTCACCGCCATTGAGCAGATCAAAGCAGACGGCCGAGGGGACGATCGGCACCTTCATCGGACCCACCGGGAACCCGCGGTTTTGTGCCCGCAGCCAGGCCTGCGCACCACTCGCGGCGTCCAAGCCAAACCCAGAGCCGCCGCTCAGCACGATGGCGTCGATGCCACCGACGAGGCCGCCGGGTTGCAGGCAACTGAGATCGCGGCCAGCAGGGGCGCCGCCGACCACCGCCACGGACGCGACCGCCGGTTGGTCGAACAGAACCGCCGTCACGCCACTCATCAGCTGAGCGTCGTGAGCGTTGCCGACGCGGACGCCAGCGATGTCGGTCAGCAGATTGCGCATGCTCGCTTGGCTCATGGGGCGATGTTCGTGAGGCACGTCTCGGCCGATCCAGCCCACATTGAAACGCTTTACCTGGGAAAAGGATATATGCCCAGTTCGAAATCTCCAGAATGAGACTGCGCGATTAGCTCGGTGATTTCCCTGCCTCCACACACAGCGTTTCTCGCGCCATATTTACGTTTAGCAGCGATGGTGTGTGTGCCCTGAGTTTCAACGTTCTATGGCTTGTCCGAAGTGACGGGTCGCCGCCGGGCGATCTCCTGATACGGGCCGCTGACCATCGTCTGTCAGTCGTTTTAAAAGGAGAGCAAAATGGGTCGATTGGCCGACCACGTCGATGAGGAAACGTTGAAGCTGTTGGCGGGGCTCGATGAGGCACAGGATTTGCGCACATCGTGGGCTGCGCTCAGGCAGCGCATCGACCAGCTGCGGAGTTCGGGGCACGATGTGCCTCAGGTGTTGGTGGACGCGGAGCGGCGCGTCATCGGCGAGTGCATGGCCCAGAGTCAGGGTCGCTGATCCCACCGCTAGAGCAACCTGCTTTTCATCAGAACCCGAACGGTCCGGATGAACAGCAAAACGTTGCTCGCCACTTTGAGCGCGATTCTCTTCGTGCCTCAAATGGGAACCGGATTTGCGGTTCCCATTTGAGGCACGAAGATCTAGGGCTTCTGCAAGCGCCCGTACCGCGAGGCACGGGCGCTTTATTATTCCATCAGCGCAGCCCGCCGGACCGTTTTCCGCCCTGGGTCGAAGCGCCGTGCCGGCCACCCAGACCAGCGTGCGATGGGGTGGCCGGGCGGGGGGAGCACGCTGCTTCCAGACACGCTCAAACACTGCAATCCCTGCTGTAGGTTGTAAGGCCGGTGCGCAGGGCTGGAACGGATGACGGGGATTGGCTTCCCCCTCACTCAATTGAGCTGGGCATAGTTGCCGTCTTTCCACTCATACACGGTGTACGGGGGCAAGCTGGGGTCGCCCTTGGCGTTGAACTTAAAATCACCGATCACCGTGTTGAAGGACATTTTGTTGAGCTGGGCGAGCACCGCGCGGGTATCAAACGAATTCGCCGCCGCGGCGGCCTGGGCCCAGGATTGAATCGCAGCATAGGTGTAAAGAACATAACCCTCTGGATCGATGCCTTTGGCCTTGAAGCGCGCCACCACTTCGGCTGCGGCCGGGTTCTTGCGCGGGTCCGGCGAGAACGTCATCAGTGTCCCGTTGCCGGCTTTGCCGGTAATCTGCCAAAATTCTTGGGTGACCAGCGCATCGCCACCGACCAAGCGTGTTGGCATGCCCTGCTCGCGCATCTGCCGGATGATAAGCCCACCCTCAGTGTGGTAGCCGCCGAGGTAGACGATCTCAATGCCCCGTGATTTCAGCTTGCTGACGAGGGCACGGTAATCCTTCTCACCCGCGGTATAGGCCTCATACATGGTTTCTTTGACACCTGCGGCATTCATCGCCTTGCGGGTCTCATCCGCCAGCCCTTTGCCGTAAGCCGTTTTGTCGTGCAGGATCGCAATCTTCTTGTCCTTGAAGCGCTGGGCCAAATAGCTGCCGGCGACGCCACCTTGCTGGTCATCACGGCCGCACACGCGGAATACGTTGGGGCCGGCCCGCTCATCGGTCAGCTTTGGGTTGGTGGAAGCCGGAGAAATCTGGATGATCCCTTCATCCGCGTAAACGCGGGAGGCAGGGATCGAGGAGCCGGAGCAAAAATGGCCAGCCACGAATTTGACCCCGCGCGCGGCCAACCGGCCAGCGGCGGAGACCGCTTGCTTGGGATCGCACGCGTCATCCTCGATCGACAGCACAAGTTGCCGCCCGTTGACGCCACCGGCCGCGTTGATGTCGGCCACGGCCATTTCGGCGCCGGCTTTGAACTGTGCACCGAATGAGGCATATTGACCAGTCATCGGACCGATGGCGGCGATGGGAATGGCGCGTTGAGCCGATGCGAGTGAGACCGCGGCGCTGGTTGCGGCGATGAACGCCATCAGCGCGGTGAGGGACCTGCTTATCATCTTGGAGCCTCCTAAAGCGATTCAGGTGTTGCTGGAGCCATCCCGCTTCTCGCCCGGCCACCCGATGGCAAATTCGATGGGTGGCCGGATGGGGGCGCAGGCTGGCACTGCCGATCGACGCAAGGCGGTGCTATCCAGAACACGTTTCAAGCATGCCGGACCGGATCGCACGCGCAGGCGTGGACCCGAACGATCTGGGAGAGGTGTGTAGCATAGGGGAGGTGGCAGAACCGCGGCAAGAGGGAGCTGATACGTGGCGGGGGCGGAACGGATCCGGATTCGGAGGCGAATGTCGGTTCGGTGCCCGACCTTGAACGTTTTACAGGAGCTCAAACCCTCCCGCCGATTCGGCCATCCATTAGCACGTGTTGGCATCGCCGGGGGCAGCGGGCCAAACAACCGCTTCCGCCCTGGCTGCACATGATCTGGCGGCAAGGCCTAGAGCAACCTGCCTTTGATCGGAATCGGAACGATCCCGATCAAAGGCAGAAAGTTGCTCACCACTTTAAGAGCGATCATCTTTGCGCCTTGAATCGGAACCGGCTTTGCGGTTCCGATTCAAGGCACGATGATCTAGGTGGTATCAGTCGACATGGCACTTGATATTGTGGCGCCGACGGGCGGCAGCGCCGCCTTGGCCGGCGACCAAGGACAGCGGCCGATTGTGGGTTCGCCGGCTTCTCGGGCCGGTTGCGGATGTGCGCCTGGTGGTCGGCGAGGCCGGTGGTCAGCGAGGCCGGTGGTCGGCGTTGTAACCTGCACGCGAGGCCCGGGGGCCGGGGGCCCCGGCGCCTGGGCAGCGCGCGCCGTGGTGGGTTTGCGGACCCTGACTTGTCCGATTTGGCCGAAAGCGCCGTTGGCAAGCAAAGTCACGACAATACTTCTTTAACCGAGAATACAACGCAGGCCATCATACGCGTTGTTGGTGTATTCAATTCAATGTTGTTTTACCGTTGGAGGCTATCTTCGTCTTCGTGACCGACAGATATATTGAAAATATAGAGTGTCGGATCACCCAAGTCGACGTAAACGTGTCGACGTAAGCGTATGGATACGAAGCTATAGCTGGGAGAGCTGTCAATGAACCTCGTTTCTCGTTTTGTCAACGATGAGTCCGGTGCAACCGCCATCGAATACGGCCTGATCGCCTGCCTCATTAGCGTCGCCATCATCACCGTCGTGACCTCGATTGGCACCAACTTGAACAACGTGTTCACGTCGATCAACAACGCCATCGACTAATCGTTCGGAAGGTTTGCACAATTGCCTGGTTGGCGTTAGGCGCGCCCACCGGGCAATTGTCCGCCTGCCACGATTTCGGCCGCAGGTGCAAGCGCCACACACGCAGTAAGCTTTGTAAAGACTTTAGGCGCGATCGGGTCGTCGCGCTGTTTCATGATTGTGCAGTTGGCTAGGATCGGTTGACCACAGATCAATCGAATCCGACCGATCGGCGTTGGCAAGCGCCGCATTTACCTGTTGTTACCTCACGTCGCCATACTTGGTGCAGTGACCAGCGTGGCTACGTTTTGTCGTGCTGGACATCGGCTATCACAGCCAGTTAGTCCACTAAGACATGTTTTAAGTGAGGTACCCATGCATTTGCTTACTAGATTTGCCGAAGACGAATCCGGCGCCACCGCCATCGAATACGGCCTGATCGCTGCCCTCCTTTCGGTAGTTATTATCGGCGCACTACAGTCAGTCGGCTCAGACTTGAAAAAAACCTTCAACTCCATCAAAGACGCGATACAGTAACGGTCCATCAAATCTAGCCTCGAGAAGCCGGTGCGGAGCTCTGGTTGAGCTTAGATCAAGTCCGCTTTTGGCGGAATCTCCGCGCCGGCCCGCTCCCCTTCCCGCCCGGCCACCCCCACAAGCGTGCCATATCATGGCCGGGCGGGGCAGCGGGGCGGTTCCAGCTCACACTGGCACGTAGCAGACGTCCGCTCCGGCCGCTACTTTGTCCCCACGGTTGTTTGCATCCACGATCCCTCGCGGAGGCGTCGTTGTTTGCCAGTTATGTGACGTCGATACTGGTGGCCGCTTGGGCCAAACGGGTGGTGAGACGTTGGTTAAACGGCGGACCAGCTTCGAGCGACCACGCAGTTTCCACAGTGAATGGCTAAATTGTCATCCTTTGAGCTTTTTGTCATGGCGGCTGCGGGCGTGCAGATCAGCCAGCCCCGCCTTCCAGGTAGGCGGCGCGGATCTCGGGCCGGGCGAGCAGCTCCGCGCCGGCGCCTGACATCGAGATCTCGCCGTTGACCATCACATAGCCGCGGTGCGCGAGCTTCAAGGCATGGTAGGCGTTCTGCTCGACCAGGAAGATGGTCAGCTGCTGGTCGGCATTGAGCTGCGCGATCGCATCGAAGATCTGTTTGACGATCAAGGGTGCTAGTCCGAGCGACGGCTCATCGAGCAGCAGCAGCCGGGGCCGACCCATCAGCGCGCGCGCGATCGCCAGCATCTGCTGCTCGCCGCCGGACATGGTGCCCGCCCGCTGGGTTTGGCGCTGCGCCAAAATCGGGAACAGCTGGACCACGCGCTCCAGGTCGGCGTCGAAGGTCTCGGCCTGGCGCGCGTTGAGGATCGCACCCATCCTCAGATTTTCAAGCACCGTCATGCGCGGAAAGATACGCCGGCCCTCCGGGGCCTGAGCAATGCCCAGATGCATGATCTCATGGGTCGGCAGCGCGGTGATCTCGCGGCCGGCGAAATGAATGTGACCGGCTTGCGATTTGGGATTGCCGCAAATCGTCATCATCAGCGTTGATTTGCCAGCACCGTTGGCGCCGATTAAGGCGACGATTTCGCCTTCACAGATGGTCAGATCAACACCTTTGAGGGCTTGGATGCGGCCGTAATAGGTGTGCAGGCCGTTCACCTCGAGCAAAGGTTTGGCGCTGTCGGGCTCGCTCATCGGTCGATCTCCCGCTCGACGCGCTCCACCTCCTCGTCCTCCACGCCGAGGTAGGCCGCGATCACATGGCTGTCGTTGCGCACCTCCTCCGGCGTTCCATCGGCGATCTTGGCGCCGTGGTCGAGCACGACGATGCGATCGGACACGCCCATCACGACGCCCATGTCGTGCTCGATCAATAGGATGGAAACGGCATGGTCGTCGCGGATTGAAAACAACAGCTCATTCAGCTCGGCGCTCTCGCGCGGGTTGAGGCCGGCGGCCGGCTCGTCCAGACACAATAGCTCAGGCGCGGTGCACAGCGCGCGCGCAATCTCCAGCCGGCGTTGCTGCCCATAGGACAGATCACCGGCGGCATGATCGGCGCGCTCCAGCAAGTTGACCCGCTTGAGCCAGTCGGCCGACAACGTGATGGCGCGCTCGCGCGCCTCCCGCCAGGAGGTCGTGCCCAACAGCCCAAAAATAGTGTAGCCGGACGCCGGCATCAGCCGCGCGTGCTGGGCCACCATCAGATTTTCCAAGCAGGTCATGCCCGCAAACAGCCGGATGTTCTGGAACGTCCTGGCGACACCAGCCACCGCATTGATGCGGTGGCCCGGCATGCGCGCCAAGTTAAAGCTGCGGCCATCCCGGCGCGCGATGGCGATGGTGCCAGCGCTGGGGCGGTAAAAGCCGGTGATGCAGTTGAACACGGTGGTCTTTCCGGCGCCGTTGGGCCCGATCAGCGCCGTGATATCGCCCCGCCGCGCTTGAAACGACACGCTATCGATGGCCACCAAGCCGCCAAAGCGCATGGTGAGATCGGCGACCGCGAGCACGGGGTCGTCGGTCGTCATCCCTTGCCCTCCTTGACCAGCGCAGCGGAGACGACGGTGGCGTCTTTGAGGACGATCGAGGGGGCACGGGAGGCTATAAATCCACGCGGTCGCCAGGCCATCATCGCCACCATCGCCATTCCGAACACCAACATCCGGTAGATCTCCAGATCGCGGAACAGCTCGACACCGCCGATCATGACGATGGCGGCGATCGCCACGCCAATCTGGCTGCCCAATCCGCCCAGCACCACGATTGCCAAGATGATCGCGCTTTCTATGAAGGTGAAGCTTTCCGGGCTGATGAAGCCTTGCTTGGTGGCGAAGAAGGACCCGGCAAAGCCGCCGAACATCGCGCCCATGGCGAACGCCGACAGTTTGACGGTGGTGATGTTGAGGCCGAGCGAGCGACAGGCGATCTCGTCCTCGCGCATGGCCTCCCAGGCCAGTCCGACCGGCAACCTGCGCACCTTCAAGGTGACCCAGCAGGTCAGCAGCGCAAGCGCCAGAATGATGTAATAGAGCCAGATGATGCGGTGCAGCGAGGCGTACTCAATGCCGAAATAGCCGCAGAACGTGTCTGGCGCACAGCTCCATTTGAAGTCCAGACCGAAGAAGCTCGGCCGTGGGATGCCGGAGATGCCATCGGGGCCACCGGTGAGAGATTGCCAATTGAGCAGCACGATGCGGATGATTTCGCCGAACGCCAAGGTGACGATGGCCAGGTAGTCGCCCCTCAGCCGCAACACCGGGAAGCCCAGGATGATCCCCCAAAAGGCGGCCAGGATGCCGGCCAACGGCAGGCAGATCCAGAACGAAAACCCGAAGTACTGTGCGAGCAGGGCATAGGAGTACGCCCCCACCGCGTAGAACGCGACGTAGCCCAGATCCAGGAGGCCGGCGAGGCCGACGACGATGTTGAGCCCCCAGCCCAGCATCACGTAGGTGAGAACCAGGATCGCCAAGTCCATGATGTAGCGATCGGCGATGGGCAGCACCGGCAGCACCACGGCAAAACCGATCAGCAAGGGTCCGAGCAGATTGCCGATCCCTCCCAGTCGGCCGGTCGCTGTGCCGCTCAGTGATGTCACGTCCGCCCACGCCGTGCCGAGCCCGCCCACATCGGCGCGGATCGCGGCACGCGCCAGCCCGAGCAATAGGCGGGCCCCGAACACGATCGCCACCAGCACCGCGACCGAGCCCCAGCGCTGCTCCAGCCGTAAGCCGGTTGGACTTTCTGTCGTTCGCAGCGCCAGCATCGGAATCGACAGCAAGAGGGCCACCAGCGCCCAGCGCGCGGCATCTTTCAGCGCCGTGTGGGCATCGGCGTAGCTCAGTGCGGAGGCGGCGCGCTCAATCGGCCCGGTCTCGGTGGGTTGGCCGTCCATCGGCTCACACCTTTTCGATTTCGGGCCGGCCCAACAGGCCATGGGGCATGAAGATCAAGATGATGGCCAGGATCGAAAACGCTGCCACGTCTTTGTATTCACTGCCAAACCAATCCGCCCAAAAGGTCTCGACCAGCGCGATCACCAGACCGCCCAGCATGGCTCCAGGTAACGAGCCGATTCCCCCGAGGACGGCTGCCGTAAAAGCCTTGATGCCGGCGACAAAGCCGATGAAAAAATCGATCACGCCGTAGTAGAGCAGGAACATGGTCCCAGCCACGGCCGCCAACGCTGCGCCCATCACGAAGGTCACGGCGATCGTGCGGTCGACATTGACGCCGGTCAGCGCCGCCATCGTACGGTCCTGCTCGCAGGCCCGTTGGGCACGGCCAAGCGCCGTCGATTGAACCAACCAATTGAACAACAGCATCAGAACGAGGGTGGTCACCACGATCAGGACCTGAACGTTCGAGACGTTGGCGGCCAGTCCGCTGTCGGATTGAAAGAGTGGCGTGCCACCGGTGATCAAAGGTTGGATCGGTTTGACCCGTGCGCCTTGGACAATCTGAACGAGATTGTAAATCACGATCGACATGCCGATTGCGGAGATCAGGGGCGCGAGGCGAAATGAGCCGCGCAGCGGTCGATAGGCGATTCGCTCCAGGGCCCAACCCCACACGGACGTCATGGCCATGGCGAGCACCAAGACCAAAATCAACGCGGCCAGCAGCAATCCGATCGGCGTCGCCGCGCTGATGCCGAGCAACAAAACGAAGATCAAGGCGATGAAGCTGCCGACCATAAAAATGTCGCCATGGGCAAAATTGATCATGCCAATAATGCCGTAGACCATCGTATAGCCGATCGCGATCAGGCCGTAGATCGAGCCGAGCGTAATCGCGTTGACGAGTTGTTCGATGAAATGGGCCATGGGCGCATTCACAGCCTGTGTTCGCAAAGTGCGTCTGGTGCCAGCGCGGCGGGACTTAGCTCAGCGCTAGCGTGGCCGGGGTGTGTGGCAGTCCGAGGGCAGCGGCGACCGGTTCACAGGTGATTTTGCCGTCCCACACATTAAGCCCGTTACGCAGATGCTCGTCCTCCCCAAGCGCCCGCTTCCACCCCTTATCGGCCAGCGCCAGCACAAATGGAAGCGTAGCGTTATTAAGGGCGTACGTCGAGGTTTTGGGCACGGCGCCGGGCATGTTGGCCACACAATAATGGATGACGCCATCGACCACGAAGATCGGATCATCATGGGTGGTCGGACGCGAGGTCTCCGCACACCCGCCCTGGTCAATCGCGACATCGACAATCACCGAGCCCGACTGCATCATGCCGATATGTTCCCGCGTGATGAGTTTGGGAGCGGCCGCGCCGCGCACCAACACGCCGCAGATCACCAAGTCGGCCTCGCGCAGATGATGGTCGAGCGCATCGCGGGTAGAAAAGACGGTGTTGAGCGCGCGGCCAAACTGGGCCCAGAGCGCGCGCAGGACGTCCACGTCGCGATCCAGGCCCCAAACGTCGGCCCCCATGCCCAGCGCGATTTCGATGGCGTTGGTGCCGACGGTGCCACCGCCGATCACCACCACCTTGGCCGGGTCGACGCCGGGCACCCCGCCGATCAGAATGCCGCGTCCCCCATGCGCTTTTTCCAGATAGTAGGCACCCGCTTGCACGGCCATGCGGCCCGCCACTTCCGACATCGGCGCCAATAAAGGCAGGGCACCGGCCGCCGAGGTGACCGTCTCATAGGCGATGCAGGTTGTGCCCGACGCCATCAGATCCCTGGCTTGGTCCGGATCGGGTGCGAGATGCAGGTAGGTGAACAGCACATGCTCCGGCCCCAGCAGCGCGCGCTCGTCCGGTTGCGGCTCTTTTACTTTGACGACCAAGGTGGTGGCGTCGAAGATCTGTTTCGCCGTCGTGGCGATTTGCGCGCCGGCGCGCCGATACGCGTCATCATCGGCGCCGATGCCATCGCCGGCCCCGGTTTCAACCCAAACCTGGTGACCGTGCGCGGTCAGCTCCCGCACGCTCGTCGGAGTCAATCCGACACGGTACTCGCTGACCTTGATCTCTTTGGGAACGCCGATTTTCATGCTCGCTCTCCGAGGTCAGAGGCCCCTGCACCATGTCGGCGGGGCTGGGAGTTCCCGAGGATCGGGCGGGCGAATGCGGCTGCGGTCAGTACGGATCGGGTGCCGAGGAGCACCGGTCGCGGGGCCATCGACCGGCAGCAGGCCGATGACCAGCCAGCTCGGAGAGCCGACGCAAAACCGAACGCGGGCACGCGCGGCCCACAGAGCAGCGCCTGGTCGTCCCGCGTTGTCCGCGCGTCGGCTAGCTTAAAGCATGTTATGGGAGCCGTCGCAAAATGGTTGACCGTCCGTGGCCTTGCAACCGCACAGGTTTTCGACGCCGCTGTTTTCGGCCGTAAACCGGAGCGGGGTCAGACCGGTCCCCTTATGGGCGCCGTCGCAGAAGGGCTGGTTGGCCGAGCGGCCGCAGGCGCACCAAAAATAGGTCTTGCCCGCCTCCAGTGCGGTTTGGTAGGGGCCTTTCTGGGCGACCACTGGATCCTCTGACATCGATACACCTCCAGCCGAGACTTTGGGTTCCGTCATGCAACGGCTCGGCTCTAAGCGAGGCGATCCCAAAAGTCTAGCCTTTGCGCCCGCGGCAACGGACGTCTGCGGCGGCTTGCGCACCGTTCGTGATGGTGGGTGGCGGGGCGGCCGACACACCCACCTCAGCTGGCACTGGGCGCGGTCTTTGGACCGAAGAACTCGATGATCTCATCGGCGGCCACGGCCCCGACCGGCGCAGGTGTTCCTTCGGCAAGCTTGAGAACGCGAATGTAGGCACCGGTTGGTGGTGCCCTGTTGTTCCTGATGCTGAGGGTTTGCATGCCAGACGCTGTCACCTTGAGGGCCTTGACCACGATGAAATGCGTGGCGCCGACGGCCTTGGTGGTTTGGGCCGCCTTCAAAAGGGTGGCGTTTTCCCGTTCGCTCGGCGTTCGAAATCGACGGCCGCTGGTGACCACGTGATAGAGCGTGCCACCGAGCCGTTTGCTGTCAGCCGTAGCCGTCGATGTGAGCGGGGGAAGGCTCGGCATCGATGATGGCAAGCTGATCGAACCGGTGACCAGGTTGCCGACTTGCGGCATCCCACAGCCTGGCAGAAGGCCGGATAGCAGCACCGCGGCAAGGGCCGGTACCGGCCAAGTCGGGTGGAAAAAGCGTTGCATGGCGGTGCGCTAGTCCTGTTTTCAGCGGTGCGTTGCGCCAGTACCCACCGCCGGGATCCCCTGCTTCGTCTGGCCATCGATATGTGACCACCACGAATCGGCTCACTGTACCAAAAGCCTTGCCGGAAGCCTTGCCGGACCCATGTTGCACTGCGTGGTTTTGCCCAGCATTTCGCCGCGCCGGCGCGCAGCGGTCGCCCTAGGCGTCATTCGCGAAGTCCAGCTCCGCCCAAACCGGCGTATGGTCCGACGGCTTCTCCCCGCCGCGTGGTCCGCGATCGACGCCGGCAGCGATCAAATGATCGGCGGCCTGGGGCGACAACAGCAGGTGGTCAATGCGGATGCCGCGGTCCTTCTGCCAGGCGCCGGCCTGATAATCCCAGAACGAATAGACGCCTGCCCCCGGCTCGCAAGCGCGCAGCGCGTCGGTCAAACCCAGCGCCAAGCAGCGTCGCCAGGCCGCCCGGCTTTCCGGTTGAAACAAGGCATCGTCGATCCAGGCCTGTGGCTCGCGCGCGTCGATCGGGTCCGGGATTATGTTGAAATCGCCCGCCAGCGCCAACGGCGCCTCCTGTTGCAGCAGTTCGCTGGCGTGCGCGATCAGCCGATCCATCCATCGACACTTGTAAGCGAACTTTTCGGTGCCAACCGGATTGCCGTTTGGCAGGTAGATGGAGGCCACCCGCAGCGAGGCGGCCGGCAAGCTGACCACCGCCTCGATGTATCTGGCTTGTGTATCAGCAAGATCGCCAGGCAAACCGCGGCTCACATCCTCAAGCGGCAAGCGGGAGAGAAGGGCGACGCCGTTGAAGCCCTTTTGGCCGTTGGTGGCCACGTTATAGCCCAGCGCTTCGATCTCCTCGGAAGGAAAGCCTTGATCAACCGACTTGATCTCCTGGAGGCAAACGATCTCGACAGACGAGGCGGCGAGCCAGCTCTTGACCTGCTCGATCCTGGCTTTGATACCGTTGACGTTCCACGTCGCGATCTTCATGGGGCAGGCTCGCTGCGGGTGAATGACGGGCCACATTTAGCTGCCGGCGGTGGCGGATCAAGAACGCCGCTGGCGGTTTCAGGCAGCGGCGGTTTCAGGCAGCCCCCCAGCCCTCGACCAACCTGCTCCCAACCGGAACCGGAACGATCCCGATGAACAACAGGTCGCTTTCCACCTTAAGAGCGATCATCACCTTAAGAGCGATCATCATCGTGCGTTAAATTGGAACCGGATTTGCGCTTCCAATTTAACGCACGATGATCTGGCCACGATGTCGGTTTACATCGGTGTGGGCCGTGCTGTCCAGCCCTGCGCAAAGCGCGGCGTCGCCAGCCCTATGGGCGTTGGCGCAAAACGGTAACCATGTTTCTACATTAAAGTTTTACGTCGTTATAATATACAGTGGCCAGTTTTTATTTTTATGCATTTGGAGGGCCGGTCGATGCCCATAACCTATTACGATATTCATCCACGACGCGACACGCGCTTCGCCACCGCAACCATGATCGCAAACGCGACGTTTGCTACCGTGGTCCTAGCATCCTGGTCACACGTCGCCGGGATTCTTTCGGGACCATTAAGCTGGGCCACCGGCGAAAGCATCAGCCCGAGCCCGCCGCTGCTTGAGTATCCGTTCGTGTTGTTGTGGCTGTTGCCGATAGCGTCGATGGCCATGGGCTGGGTTGCGACCAGAGTGCAACTGGTCAGGGTTGCCCATTTCGTGGGGATCTATCCGTTGCTGTTGTTAGCTTTGATGGTCAGCTGGTATCATCTGGCGCCGCCGCACTGGCGGTGATCGCAAATCGGTGCGAGCAGCAGGCGACAGCTGCGGGGAGGGCACGGACTGGTTGGTGGAGCACGTTTAGAGCGAAAAGCTGGTCCCGCAGCCGCAGGAACTTTGCGCGTTCGGATTGTCAATCCGGAACGATGCGCCCATCAGGTCGTCAACAAAATCCAGCTTCGCGCCCGCCAGGTAGATCAGTGACATGCGATCGATGACGACGGTTGCGCCGTTCTGTTCAATCACCAGGTCGCTCTGGTCTGGGCACGGCACCATGTCGAACTTATACTGGAAACCCGAGCAGCCACCACCTTCCACGCTGACGCGGAATAGCTTGTTAGCGGGCTCATCCGCGGCGATCTGCGTGATCCGGCGGGCGGCCTGATCGCTCACTGTCACGAGGGTATCACTCATGGTCGTTGTCACCGTTGCCGGCAGCCTTTGCTCGGGTCGCCATCCGCGGTCACCGTCGTCAGGCAGGATCCGCCTGAACAGATGCGATGGGGTGGCTCGCGATAAAACGCGATATCATTCAACATAGGCCTCGATTCGCTAAAATCCAATACAGTGGGGCGGTGTCCTATGGCGGTGACCAGCGCGGCGGATGCGAAGAGTTGTAAGGCGCAACCGGGCTACGGCGCTGAACTCGCGCCGGGTGAGCGGGCGATGGCTGACTATGCCGCCAGCCGCATCGCGACCCGGGGCCGGGTTTTTCAGGAGCTGCCGTGCCTCACGCGAAGCCATGTGCAGCGCGACCGCGATCGCATTTTGCACGCCACGGCGTTCCGCCGGCTGATTCACAAAACACAAGTCTTTCTGTTTCACGAGGGGGACCACTACCGCACGCGGTTGACCCATAGCCTCGAGGTCGCCCAGATCGCCCGAACCATCGCCCGTCAACTGCGACTCGATGAAGATTTGGCAGAAGCCTTGGCGTTGGCACACGACTTGGGGCATCCGCCGTTCGGCCATGCCGGCGAACGAGCGCTGGACGGCTTGATGACGGCGTGCGGCGGCTTCGATCATAACCTGCAGAGCTTCCGCATCGTCACCGGCCTCGAACGAAAATACGCGCACTTCGACGGTCTCAATCTGTGTTGGGAGACCTTGGAAGGGCTGATCAAGCACAATGGGCCGCCAGCCGCTATTGGGCGGGATGGCCAGCCGATCAATCCGACGCTGGTGCACGCGCTTCGGCGTTTCAATGCTCAATTGGATCTGGAGCTTGATCGATACGCCTCGGCGGAAGCTCAAGTTGCAGCGCTGGCCGATGACATCGCATGGATGACCCACGATATCGATGACGGCCAACGTGCCGGTTTGATCGGGCCGGCGGATCTGGAGGAGGTCCCATTGACGCGCGCTGCGCTGCAGGGCCTGCCTGGCAGATTGCTCGACGATGATGCGCGGCGCATCTATGAAGTGGTCCGACGATTGATCACGGAATTGATCGCCGATGCGGTCACGTTTTCCCGGGCGAGATTCGCCGCCGTCGCTCCGCGCAGCGCGGAGCACATTCGCCGCTTGGACGCACCGATCATCGGATTTTCCACTGCGATGGCGGAGGAGTTGGCACGGTTGCGCGGCTTCCTTTTTGCGCGACTTTATCGTCATCCACGCGTGATCCGCATTATGGACGACGCACAGAACCTGATCCGCGATCTGGTTGCACGGTATCTGCGCAACCCGTTGGATATGCCGCCGGAATGGGCAAAAGCCACGCAAGCGGTCGATCAGCGGCGGCGGGCACGGCTGGTGGCGGATTTCGTGGCCGGCATGACCGATCGCTATGCCATGGGCGAGCACCGTCGGCTGTTTGACGCTACGCCTGAATTGCGCTAGCCCGCCGGCCATCGGCGGCAACACGGGCAATCGGGCCCGAACACCGGCCGCGCTGACAAGGCAACATCCATGGATCCCTTCGCTGAAGCCCAGCAGCGAATTCTTGACGCCCTCGCCAGCCTGAAAAGCGACGGCAGATTGCCCGCCGAACTAGCGCTCGACGTCGTTCAGGTGCCGGAAGAGCCGCGTGAAGCTGGCCACGGCGACATGGCCAGCAACGCGGCCTTAGTTCTGGCCAAGCCTGCGCGGCGAAAACCACGCGAGATCGCCGAGATGCTGGCCGAATTGCTCGGTCGAGCCGACGATGTCGCGCAGGTCGATGTGGCCGGTCCGGGATTTCTCAACCTGACGTTCGCTCCCGCGTTCTGGCACCAGGTCGTCACCAGCATCTTGACCGAGGGTGACGCCTTTGGGCGTAGCTCGCTCGGCGCCGGCCAGCGTGTGAACATCGAGTATGTCTCGGCCAACCCCACCGGCCCCATGCATATCGGCCATTGCCGCGGCGCCGTGTTCGGCGATGCGCTGGCCGGCCTGTTGGCCTTCGCCGGTTACACGGTCAGTCGGGAGTATTATGTCAACGATGCCGGCGGCCAAGTCGATAAGCTGGGGGCTTCCACCTGGCTCCGCTACCGGGAGGCGCTGGGCGAAACCATCGGCGACATTCCCGCCGGCCTTTACCCTGGCGATTATCTCAAGCCGATTGGGCAAGCCTTGGCGGAACGCTATCGCGATCGGTTGTTGAGCAAGGACGAAGACGAGCGACTGGCGATCTGCCGGCAGGCGGCGATCGACACGATGTTGGCTGAGATCAAGGACGATCTCAATCAGCTCGGCATCCGGCACGACGTGTTTTTCTCGGAACGGTCGTTGGTCGGTCCCAGCCAAGATCGGATCGCGGAAGCGATCGCGATCCTCGATGCCAAAGGCCTGATTTTCCGGGGCTCACTGCCGCGCCCCAGAGGCCATGACGATGAGGACTGGGAGGACCGCGAACAAACCCTGTTTCGCTCCACCGCGTTCGGCGACGATATGGACCGAGCGCTTGTGAAGTCCGATGGCAGCTACACCTATTTCGCCGGCGACGTCGGTTATCATCACGACAAGCTAAAACGAAACTTCGACCAATATATCAACGTTTTGGGCGCCGACCACGTGGGCTATATCCCACGGCTAAAAGCCATCGTTGCCGCGCTGTCCGACAACACGGCCAATTACACGACGCCGGTCTGCCAATTGGTCAAGGTGTTCCGCGACGGCGTCCCGGTGACGATGTCGAAGCGGGCCGGTACGTTTGTTGCCCTGCGCGATGTCGTGGATGAAGTCGGGCGTGATCCGGTGCGCTTCATGATGCTGACGCGCAAAAACGACAGCCCGATCGAATTTGACCTAAAAAAGGTGTTGGATCAATCGAAGGACAATCCGGTGTTCTATGTGCAGTACGCGCATGCCCGTGCGGCCTCGGTTTTCCGAAATGTCGCTGTTGAATTGCCCAGTCTAGACATCGAGGCCATTGCGAGGGGAGATGTCGATCTTGAGCCGCTGAACGATGCTGGGGAATTGGAGATTCTTCGGCAGCTGGCGAAGTTCCCCCGGCTGATGGACGGCGCCGCGCGCGATCGCGAGCCGCATCGCATTACATACTACCTATACGACCTGGCCGCCCTGTTCCACCAGCAATGGAACCGAGGCTATGATTCGCCACAATTGCGCTTTATCCAAACTGATGACGCGAGATTGACGCGTTCGCGATTGGCTTTGGTGGCTGCTGTTAAACGGGTGATATCCTCCGCACTTTTGGTGCTCGGGGTGCACGCACCGAACGAGTTGCGGTAACGTCTGATTCGACAGCATCGAAGCAATTTGGGGGTTGGACGATCCATGTCAGGTTCACATGGTCAGAAGCCCCCGGCGCCGCCTCATTTGCACGGGCGTCAGCCGGGAGTGAACGCACAGCCGTTGGGATCGACACAGGATTGGTCGGCAATTCCGGCGGCACAACCGGGCCACGATCCGTACCGGGCTCGGCCAGCGGCGGTGCCGGCGGCCTTGAACCATCAACCGGTTGCGCAGCCGCTATCGTATCAGCGCTCGGCCCGACCGGAGGTGCAGCCCGCGATCGATACGCGACCGCAAGTCTGGCCTAGTCCGGGCGAACCACCGCAGGTTCCGCCGGCGCCAGCGCCGCAGCCTTCGTTTGACGCGTTTGGCCAAGCGCTGGGACGTGTAGCGAGCCCACGACCGCCGCCGGTGGCTGAAGACCCACGGCAGATGGCGCCGCCGCCGCGTCTGGGAGGTCATGGTTATCATCAACCACCCCCCCCCATTCCGCAGCAGCCGGCCATGCGGCAAGCTCAGCCGGTCGCAGCGCAGCATGCCGATGGCGCAAGCGCGGCACATGTGGGCGCGCAGCAGGCTCATCCGGTGAGCTATGATCTCGGCCATTACGGGGCGGCCGATGCGGGGCCGAATTATCCGCAAGCCGCCCAGCAAACCCAGCAAGCTCAGCAAACCCAGCAAGCCCAGCACGCCCAGCAAGCTCAACACCATCCGCATCACCTGGGACATGTCGGGCATGACCCCTATGCCCCTGATCAGTGGGCGGCCCATCCGCAGTCAATGCAGGGTCAGATGCCGGCCCATGCGGCCCACCCCCACCAGGTGGCTGACTATGGTGCGGGGTTCGACGTGCCAGCAGCGCAGCTGGACGAGCAGCTGCCGGTCGGCCAGTACAGCGAATACGATGACGAATACGACGACGAAGACGATGAGCCGCGCAGTGGCCGGCGCTGGCTGATCGTCGCCGCGTTGGTCGGCTCCATCGGTGTCGGCGCAGGGATGGCGTATGCCTACAAGGCGCTGTTCTCGCCATCGACCGGCGAACGGGTGCAAGTGGTCAAGGCGTCGAAGTCGCCGACCAAGACTGCGCCCAAGAATCCGGGCGGCCGGCGGTTTGAGAACGCCGATAATAAGTTCATGAACCGGCTCGACAGCAGCGGTGTGCGACGCGTGCAAACCGTGGCCGTTGGCAAGGACAGCGCCACCTCTCCGGCATCATCGGGGATTGGATCGCTGACGCAAGCTGAGACGGCGCCCGGTGGCAGTTTGCCGGGCATGACAATCGTCGGCGGTGGACCGGGCGGTCCGATCGGATCGCAGGCGCCAGCCGTCGGCCAGGCAAATCCTCAGGTGCCGCCACTTCCGCCCTTGCCGCCGCCACCTTCGGAGCCGGCAGCCAAGCCGCCGCAGTCGGCACCAACGCGCGCCAGTGTGACGCCCCCGGCCAAACCTGTGCGACCGGCGCCGCGCAGAACGGCGGCAGTTACACCGTCGCCCCCACCAGCGCGGTCCGCACCCGTCAACCGCGCGGCGCGTGCGACCGCCGCCCGGACTTCCACGCCGTCGACGACCGCGCGTTCAGCCACCGGCTATGTGGCGGTTTTGGGCTACAGAAAGAGCCAGCTTGACGCGATGAAAATGTTGGCCGACCTGCAGCAGCGGTACGCGCTGTTGCAGAGCAAGCGCATGAAGGTGGTGGCCTCCGACCAAAGCAAGCGCGGTCTCGGGATGATTTATCGCGTGGTCGTTGGTCCGCCTGCGACGATTGCGACTGCCCGTGGGGTCTGCGCTGAATTGGGCAAGGCGGGACTACCCTCGGGCGGGTGCTACACGATGCGCGGCCGCTGAAACGTTTCAGTGTTGGCTGGAACCATCCCGCTCCCCGGGCCCGGGCATCCCGCAGCATCGTGCCTTCAATGGCAACCGCATGGCCGGTTTCTATTGAAGGCATAACGATGATCGCCCTTAAAGTGGTGAGCAATGTTCTGCTTTTCATCGGGATCGTTGCGAAGCCGATGAAAGGCAGGTTGCTCTCGATCGTTCGGCACCCTCAAATCTGCGTGTCGTGCGAGCAGCGGCGCCGTCACCTGTCGCCACCGCCCGGTCGTCGTGGCATACGCACGGTGATGACAGAGGTGGGCGGGAGGCATTGCAGTCATGCGTAAAGCTTTCATCGCCGGGCTTGCCGGGCCGTCGCTGCTGGATGACGAGCACGCTTTCTTGGCCGAGACGCGCCCGGCTGGCATCATCCTGTTTGCGCGCAACTGCGCCAGCCCTGATCAGCTCCGCAGACTGATCCAGCAGGCGCGTTCGGCGATCGGTTGCACAGATGTCCTGGTTCTGATCGACCAGGAGGGTGGCCGCGTCAGGCGGTTGAAGCCACCGTATTGGCGGGAGCAACCAGCGGCGGCGGCGTTCGCTCGACTGTATCAGTTGGACCGGGTGCGCGGGCTTCTCATCGCGCGGCTGGCGGCCCAATTGATCGCGCAGGATCTGCGCGCTGTGGGCATCAACACCAACTGCGCGCCAGTGCTCGATCTTGCCGTGCCCGGTGCTCATGCGATCATCGGTGATCGGGCCTATGGGCAAACGCCGCAAGCGGTGGCCGAGTTGGGGCGCGCGGTTGCCGAGGGCTATCTCGCCGGAGGCGTGCTTCCGATCATCAAGCACATCCCCGGACATGGTCGGGCCCTGGTCGACAGCCACGAGGCGCTGCCCGAGGTGCGGGAGGCTCGGTCGGTATTGGGCGAGACGGACTTCGCGGCATTCCGGGCCTTGGCCGATCTGCCGGCGGCCATGACCGCGCACATCATCTACCACGCTGTTGACCCGTCGCAGCCGGCCAGCACCTCGCCGCGGGTGACCGCAGAGGTGATTCGCGCAGAGATCGGCTTTGACGGATTGTTGATCAGCGACGACATCGGCATGCGTGCGCTGAGCGGTGATTTTGCGGGCCGCGCGCGAGCGGTGATCGCGGCCGGCAGCGACATTGTTCTGCATTGCAGTGGGTGTTTGAGCGAGGCGCGAGCGGTGTCGGCCGCGGTCCCGGCGCTTTTTGGAAAAGCCTTGTCGCGCTTCAATCGGGCGATTGAGGCATGTGCTGACCCCCGAAGTTTTGATGTTGCCGAAGCCGAGGCGGCGATGTGCGCGGCGCTAGAACATCGCGCCTTTCATCGGGATCGCTCCAATTCCGATTAAAGGCAGGTTGCTCTAGAGGCGGCCGCCAGTGCCCGCCAATGAATTGACGCGACAGGCAAAACACGCCAGCTTGTCGGCACGTGAGTCGATTGCAATCATCCGTGTCTAATGACATCTGGTCGTGCCTGGTGGGGTGCGATTGACCGGCTGTGCGGGCGGACCCAGCGGGCGCGAACAACAACGAGAAGGTGAGACCGATTAGCGCGCAACCCACAAACGATGCCGGGCAGCAGCCGGCGCAGACCGCAGGCCAGCCGACCGAGGCGGGCGCCGACGGGTGGGAGCTGCCGCTCGGTGAGCGGGTCGCCCAGGGTGGCGAGGATGGCGCGTTACTGATCGACATCGACGGTTATTCCGGCCCGCTCGATTTGCTGCTGGCCTTGGCCCGCACACATAAGGTCGACCTTAGCCGGCTTTCGGTGCTGGCGCTGGCCGAGCAGTATCTTGCCTTTATCGCTGAGGCCAAGCGGCTCAATCTGGAGATTGCAGCAGATTATTTGGTGATGGCGGCATGGTTGGCGTTCTTGAAATCTCGATTGTTGCTGCCCAAAGAGCGCGAAGACGTCGCGGAGCCGTCCGGCGAGGAGTTAGCGGCGCGCTTGGCGTTTCGTCTGCAGCGATTGGAGGCGATGCGTCGGGCCGCGGCAGACTTGATGACCCGGAACCGGCTGGGGCTGCATGTCTTTGGGCGGGGTTGTCCAGAGCCCGTCCGCAATGTTCGAGAAACCACCTACACCGCTGATATCGTCGACTTGTTGAAGGCCTACGCCCGGCAGCGGGTGCAAAACGTCAAGACGGTGCACGTCGTCAAGCGCCGGACGGTGTGGTCGATCAAGGAGGCACGAACCCGGCTGGAGCGGCTGATGGGGGAGGTGGCGTCAAATTGGCGTCAGCTTGATGACTTCATCAGCACCTATCTGGAGCTCGATCATGGCGACCTCGAGCCAGGGTTGGGTCGGACTGTGCGCGCCAGCTCGTTCGGAGCCAGCTTGGAAATGGCCCGCGAAGGGCTGGTCGAAATCCGCCAAGAGGTTCCATTCGGTCCCATCTACATGCGCCGCAAGGAGCGCGGGTCGGACTGGGAGCCCGTCGGCTGAAACTTGGTTGCGCGTAGCAACGAAAAAGGAGGGGATATGGGTCCACCTCGCTTGACGGTGGTTCATGATGCGACCGCTGGGCCGGAGGTTGCTGAACCGTCCGGCCATCCTTCAAGGCGCGCTGACGGCTCCGCGATGGCGTCCGATCAGGTGCAAGCGTCAATGCCGCCTCACGACGCTGGCTCGTCGTCGCCGGTGCATGAGTTGCTGGCCAGCATCGAGGCTGGCGCCACCGACGAGCGTCGCGAACGGTTGCGGGTCATCGAAGCCTTGATCTTTGCTGCCGCGGAGCCCGTCGGCGTTGCCGAGCTGGCCGATCGGACCAAGCTCAGCGCCGACGACGTTGCTCATTTGCTGGATGAGCTCATGGCGGACTATGCCGGCCGCGGCGTCAATCTGGTCAGGGTTGCCGGGAAGTGGACGTTCAGAACGGCTGATGATCTCGCCTATGTTCTGGAGCGCCAAACCACGGAGCAGCGACGGCTGTCTAAGGCGGCGCTGGAGACGCTCGCGATCATCGCCTATCACCAGCCCGTCACCCGAGCTGAGATCGAGGACATTCGCGGCGTCATGATCTCGAAGGGGACGCTGGACGTGCTGATCGAATGCGGCTGGATCAGACCGCGCGGTCGGCGCCGCGCGCCAGGCAAGCCGCTGACCTACGGAACCACCTCGGCGTTCCTGCAACACTTCGGTCTGGACAGCATCAAGGATTTGCCCGGGCTGGCCGATCTCAAGAGTGCGGGACTGTTGGATGCCGATCTTCCGCCGGACTTCAAGGTGCCGTCACCGGCCGACGTGGCGGCGCTGATGCCGGATGAGCTGCCGCTGGAGGCCGGCGATGAGGCGGAGGACGGCGCCGATGACGCGCTAGAACTCGATGGTGACGTGGGCGACGACGACGGCGAGTTGGAGCGGGACGCCGACGCGCACGATGATTGTGCACACAAGGAGGCCCACGCCGGGATTGAAGGGGATGGGCCAGTCGCCCAATGACATGAAGCTTGCTCCTGAAGTGGGAAGCAATCTGCTTTGATCGGGCTCCTCCCGACGGCGATTAGATCATCGCGCCTTTAATCGGAACCGCAAAGCCGGTTCCGATTAAAGGCAGGTTGCTCTAAAAGCAAGTTGCTCCGGCGTTTGATCGTACCTTGCGGCAACAGACAGCCAGCCGACGCGTCGTCGCCGATCAGCGAGGCCGTCGGGCGACGGACCTCAGCGCGGCTCCGGCGCGTTGAGGCGGCCTGACCAGTGCTGGCGAAACGCGGCGAACCGGCCTTGCGCGATTGCCTCCCGCATGGCCGCCATCAGCTCCTGGTAAAACCAGACGTTGGCCCACGACAGCAGCATCGCCCCCAGATACTCGCCGGATTTGACCAAGTGATGCAGGTAAGCGCGGGAAAAATCGCGGCAGGCTGGGCAAGCACTGCTGGCGTCGAGGGGCCGGGGGTCCTCGGCGTGGTGGGCGTTCCGTAAATTGACGCGGCCGGACCATGTGAAGGCCTGGCCGTGGCGCCCAGCCCGGGTTGGCATCACACAATCGAACATGTCGATCCCGCGTTCGGTGGCCTCGATCAGGTCGTCCGGCGTACCCACACCCATCAGGTAGCGCGGCTTGTCGGTCGGCAAATACTGCAGTGTCGATTCGATGGTTGCCAGCATCAACGATTGACCCTCACCGACCGCCAGGCCTCCGATCGCATAGCCTGGCAGGTCAAGCGCGGCGAGACCCTCAGCCGAGCGACGACGCAGCTGCTGGTCGGTCCCGCCTTGTACGATGCCGAACAGGGCTTGACCCGGATGCGCATTGCCGGCGTCGCGCTGGCGGCCAAACTCGGCCTGGCAGCGGACCGCCCAGTTCAGACTGAGCTCGGTGGCGCGTCGCGCGGTTTCAGGCGCGGTGGGAAGCGCGACGCACTCGTCGAGCTGCATCTGAATGTCGCTGCCCAACAGGCATTGGATCTCGATGGCGCGCTCCGGGGTGAGGGTGTGTCGGCTGCCGTCGAGATGGGATTGGAAGGCGACGCCATCGTCGCTGACGGTGCGCAGGGCGGCGAGTGACATGACTTGAAAACCGCCGGAGTCGGTCAGGATCGGACGATCCCAGCGCATAAACCGATGGAGCCCGCCCAACCGCGCGATCCGCTCCGCGCCGGGACGCAACATCAGATGATAGGTATTGGCGAGAAGGATGTCGGCGCCAGCTCGACGTACTTGCTCGGGGTAGAGTGCCTTGACGGTGGCAAGCGTGCCGACCGGCATAAACGCCGGCGTGCGGATGCTGCCCCGGGGCGTTGAAATTTCGCCGCCACGCGCGGATCCGTCATGGGCGTGGCGCCGAAAACCAAAGGCTGCGGTCATAGCAGGCTCAATCGGGTGGGTGCTGTCATCGCGTTGTCTCGCCGCTGCCGGGAGCCGTCGCGCCGTGGCTGTAGGCCTTGAAGCTCCAGCGCAGGCTGATGTCGTCGATTGCTGGTTTGATGCTTGACCTCACGCGCGCATCAGCAAACAGGCGTCGCCGTAGGAATAAAACCGGTAACCGGTGGCGATAGCATGCCGATAGGCCTGCAGCATAGGTTCAACGCCGGCAAACGCGCAAACCAGCATGAACAGGGTCGAGCGCGGCAAATGAAAGTTGGTGAGCAGCCCGTCAACGGCGCGAAAGCGATAGCCCGGCGTGATGAAAATCGACGTCTCGCCGCGGAACGGATGCACGATGTTGCTCGTATCTGCGGCGCTCTCCAACAGGCGGAGTGTGGTGGTGCCGACCGCAACGATGCGACCGCCGCGTGCGCGGGCCGTATTGAGCGCGGATGCCGTTTGAGCGTCGATCTCCCCCCATTCGGCGTGCATCCGGTGATCGCGGGTATCGGCGACCTTGACGGGGAGAAAGGTGCCGGCGCCGACGTGCAAGGTGAGGCGCTGTTGGGCAATGCCGTGCGCGGACAGCCGCTGCAAAAGCTCGGGCGTGAAATGCAGCCCGGCGGTGGGTGCCGCCACGGCGCCATCCCGGCAGGCATAGACGGTTTGATAGGCGACACTGTCCCCGGCGTGGCCGGCCCGCCGCTGGGCGATGTAGGGCGGCAGCGGGACCTCGCCGACCTCGCGGATCGCTCGATCCAAGGCGGGTCCGGCTTGGCTGAACCTCAACGTGACCTCGCCGCCCTGATCTTTGGCAACGACCTCAGCCGTCAGGTTCAGGCCTCGGTCGTTCTGTGGTGACGCAAACTGCAGCTGATCACCGACCGCCAACCGCTTGGCCGGCCTGGCGAGCGCGCGCCAGCGATCGGCATCGAGCCGCTTGATCAAATTGACGCCAATGCGCGCCACCGCTTCACCACGCCGGCGCTTGGCGCGCAGCGCGGCGGGAATGACCCGGGTATCGTTATAGACCAAAACGTCGCCAGCTCGCAGCAAACCGGGAAGGTCGCTGACGATGTGGTCCGACAGCTGGGCACCGGTGCTGCCGTTGGGCTCTGCGGCCGGCCTGACCTGCAGCAGCCGCGCGGCCTCGCGCGGGTTGGCAGGCTCCAACGCAATCAGGTGCTCTGGCAACTCAAACTCGAACAGATCGGTGCGCAACGCAAAGCCTCAACGGTAACCGGGCTGAGAACAAAGCAAGCCAACGCGGCGACAGCAAGCCAACAGTCAGCTCTGGCCAGGCGGCTACAGCCCGCCTGGTCCCAGCCCGGCATGTTATGTTCGATTTCGGAGAACGGGCTTGACATCCGGCCCAACATATCTGATATTTCTGTCATGACAGAAAGAATTGATAGAAACCGACTGCCCCCGGCCGTTGAGCGGTTCGTGCTGCACTGGGGCGAGATGGGCACGGTCTGGGGCACCAATCGCTCGGTCGGGCAGATCCATGCCCTGTTGTACCTGTCAGATCAGCCGCTGACAGCGGAGGACCTCGCCGCCACCTTAGGGTTGGCGCGGTCAAACGTCTCGAATTCGCTCAAGGAGTTGGTGGCTTGGAACCTGATCCGCCGGGTGCACGTGATGGGCGATCGCCGCGACTTCTTTGAGGCGGAAACGGATCTATGGGAGATGTTGACCCGCATCGCCGAGGGGCGCAAGGCGCGCGAACTTGATCCGACGCTGGCGATGCTGCAGGTCTGCACGCAAGAGGCCGAGGCGGATCGCTTCATCAGTCAGACGGTGCGCCAGCGGATCACGGCCATGCACGAGTTCGTTGGAACGATCGATCGATGGTCCGCAGAGATCCGTCGGGTGCCACGGCCCAAGCTCAACATGCTGCTGCGATTGGGCTCGGCGATCGCACGCCTGGTTCCAGGGCGCGGCGAGGTGGTGGCCGACGAGCGCGCGAGCAGCGATCGCCCGGCGCAGACCTCGGTGGCAGACCGACCGATCCGGAATGCTAAGGAAGAGCGGATGTCGGATTAGTTTTTGGCCAAAAATTTCTATTTTGACAGAAATAACTGAATGGGAGGGATCGCGTGCTGTCATTGCCTGTCAACGGCGCCGCACCGGCCGCCAGGGTGAACCGCGCCAAGCAGGTGCCGACGGTCACCGATCAGCGTTATCAGCAACTCCTCGGCCCTGCAGCATGGGCGCAGTTGCCGCCGGCGGTACAACGGCGGTTTTCGCGGCCACTGGCGCCGGATCGACAACGCATCTACCGCGGTCAGGTGCTCCATACCGAGTTGTCGCTGGCCGGTTGGATGTTGGCACAACTTGCGCGCCTGGTCGGCGGCCCGTTGCCGTTCACCCATGGGGCGACCGGGCCCAGCGTCGTGATCGTGAGCGAGGCGTCGGCGCGCGCCGGGCAAATCTGGACCCGCAGCTACGCGCGTTCCGGCGCATTCCCGCAGATCGTCCAAAGCGCCAAGCGATTTCGGGGTCCGACGGGATTGGAGGAAGACCTGGGCCACGGGCTATCCATGCGGCTGACCACGCGGGTCGACGACGGCGACTTGGTGTTCACCAGCGCCGGCTATGATCTGCGGTTCTTCGGTCGTCAGGTGCAGCTGCCGCGGTGGCTGTCGCCGGGTCGCTGCGAAGTGCGTCATCGGGCCGAAGACGATTCACATTTCACCTTCACGTTGAAGCTCGTCCACCCCATTCTTGGACAGCTGCTGGAGCAGACGGCGCTTTATTGCGATGAGATCCCTTGAGTTGGCTCGCCAGCGTCGCCGCGGTCTTGTCCGTGGCGCAAGACAGAGGTAGGCGTCGGTTGTCATGCCGTTCGCGACGGCTTAGCGTGCCGCATCAACCGGCAGGGTTTCCGGGTGCGCTTGCAGCGATGGTGGTCAAGGTCCTAGACCCCGTCCATTAGAGGCGGATCAGCGTAGTCGGCCCGCTCCGCAGCCCAGCCTGCCGACGGCATGAGGTTGTGGACGCAATGGCTGAGGAATCGGGATCGTTCCAGCGCACGCTGAGAGGTCCTGGTGTGGCAGCGGATGAAGCCAATGAATATCGATCGATCCAAGCGTGCCGCCGCCGAAAAGGCGATGGAGTACGTGCAGCCAGGGATGGCGCTGGGATTGGGTACAGGTTCGACCGCCGCCATCTTCGTCGAGGTGTTGGCGCAGCGCGTGCAGGCCGGGCTCGATGTGGTGTGCGTGCCGACCTCGGAGAGCACCCGGCTCCAGGCCGAACGGGCGGGACTGACGCTGACCACCCTGGACGCCCAACCACGGCTCGATTTGACGATCGATGGCGCTGACGAGATCGATGCGGCGTTGCGGTTGATCAAAGGCGGCGGCGGCGCACTGCTGCGGGAAAAGATCGTCGCTACGGCTTCATCGCAGATGCTGGTGATCGCTGATCATTCCAAACGGGTCGATCGTCTTGGCAAATTTGCCCTGCCCGTGGAGGTGCTGTCGTTCGGTCTGGAAGCGACGCGCCGACAGCTGGTTGCGCAGGCCGCCGACGTGGGATGTGCCGGCTCGATCGAGTTGCGTCGCAGCAACGACGGTGCACCATATTGGTCCGACAGTGGCAACTATATCCTCGACTGCGCGTTCGGCCGAATCGATGAGCCGGAGATGCTCGCCGCCGCGCTGCAAGTGATTCCAGGTGTTGTCGAGCACGGGCTTTTTATCGGATTGGCGGATCTGGCGCTGATCGGCGACGGCGATCGGGTCGAGGTCATCAATGCGCTGGATGAACCCGATGACTGAGCCCGCAGCGCCGGGCTTCGGCTTGCCTCAATCTAACTGCCGGCTCCCTTCAACATGTGCCAAGGCCTCGCAGCATGACCAAGTTCGACTATGACCTGTTCGTCATTGGCGCCGGCTCCGGCGGTGTCCGTGCCGCCCGGATCGCCGCCACGCACGGGGCAAAGGTAGCGGTGGCCGAAGAATACCGTGTTGGTGGCACCTGCGTGATTCGGGGCTGCATACCCAAAAAGCTGCTGGTTTACGCCAGCCGATTTCCCGATGAATTCGAAGACGCGGCGAGTTTTGGATGGACGCTGTCGCAACCCCGCTTTGATTGGCCCAGATTGATCGCCGCCAAGGACAGAGAGATCGCCCGCCTGGAAGGGCTCTACAAGGCGAACCTGAACCGGGCCGGGGTGGAGATAATTGCGACGCGTGCGGTGCTCGACGGCCCGAACACCATCAGTTTGTTGGCCGAAGGCCGCTCGGTGACGGCCGACAAAATCCTGATTGCGACGGGGGGGCGGCCGAGCATCGCCGGCGACGGTCACCGCCCGATCCCCGGCGCCGAACATGTGATCACCTCAAACGAGGCGTTTCACCTGTCCAGTCTGCCGCGCCGCGTCCTGATCAACGGCGGCGGCTATATCGCGTTGGAGTTCGCCGGCATCTTCAACGGGCTCGGCAGCGAGACCGCCGTCGTCTACCGGCGCAACAAAATTCTGCGTGGCTTCGATGAGGATATGCGTGACGGCCTCACCGAAGCCTACACCCAGCGCGCCATCCGGATTCTGAGCGATCGTACCTTCGTGCGGATCGATAAGATCGCTGACGGTCTACGCGCGCATTTCAGCGATGGCAGCGTCGAAGACGCCGACGTCATCATGTTCGCCACCGGCCGTAGGCCGAATGTCGAAGGGCTTGGGCTGGAGTCGGCGGGCGTTCAGTTGGGCAGCAATGGCGGGATCTTGATCGATGAAAACTACCGTAGCACCATGCACAATATCTATGCCGTCGGCGACGTGAGCAACGAGATCCAGCTGACGCCGGTCGCGATTCGTGAAGGTCACGCGTTCGCTGACAGCGTCTTCGGACCAGAGCCGTGGTCGGGCGCTGCCGATTTGGTGCCGACCGCCGTGTTCTCGACGCCGGAGATTGGCACCGTTGGCGTGACCGAGGCGCAGGCGCGTGACCCGGCCGAGACCGCGCGCGTTAGCCCGGCCCTGGCGGGACTGGGGGGCGAGATCGACATATACAAGTCACGGTTTCGGCCGCTCAAAGCGACCCTGGGGGAGCGTGAGGAGCGGATGATCATGAAGCTGATCGTCGATCGGGGAACGGATCGCGTGATGGGCTGCCATGTTCTGGGAGCCGATGCCGCTGAGATCGTGCAGATGGCGGCAGTGGCGATGCGGATGGGCGCCACCAAGGCGGATTTCGACGCGACCGTCGCGCTGCATCCCTCCGCAGCCGAGGAACTTGTAACCATGCGGACCAAGTGGACGCCTGCATAGCATGAGCCGGCGCCACCGGTCGATCGCTTCAAGGAATCTGCAGCAAGCGCGACTTGTTTGCAACGCGGAGATGCAAAGTGGTGCAACACCTGGGCTGATGCTTGGCTTCTCCAGCGAGTCCTGTTAGCCGGCACGGGTATTGGTGCTCGGTTGTGTTTCGTTCAGCCTATTGCAGAAAGACATGGGTGCACTGATAAGGAGAACGATATGGCGCGGGTGAATTGGGTCCGCGCCTTGGTGGTTGGATTGTCTTTCGTCGCTACTGGGGCTGTGCACAGCGCTCAAGCACAAAATTGGGCGAGTTCCGGGCTTATGAAGTTCGGTGTCTTTCTGCAGGGATCGCTGATTGAGCACGAGGTTCATCAAGCACCCGTGACCACCGCGCCGTTCAGGCAGACCGCTACACCGAATGGCGTCGGCGTCGGGGTCTCTTGGGGCTATGATCTGCGGATGGGGCGTTGGCTCGTTGGCATCGAGATCGATGGCGCTTTCGACAATGGTCGCGACAAGATCGATGGGGGAACCGGGGAGCGCTTTGGGGCGCAATACACAGCCTCCGTCCGGGGCCGGTTGGGCCTGCTGTTTCACCAGGCTATGTTGTTTTATGGAACCGTCGGTTACGGGTTAGCTGGGGCGGAGTACCAAGTGGACGGCCGATCGCTACCGTCAAACCTCGGCATCAGCGATAAAAAGTCCGTCAGTTTGGGCGGTGTCACGTTCGGTGGTGGCGTTGAATACGACATCGGATGGTCGATCCTGTTCGCGGAGTATTTGCACACCGAATATAATCGGTGGAGCTTCCGCAATCGCGTTGCGAGCAAGCTCAATGTCGATACCAGGGCAGACGTCGCCCGGCTCGGATTGAAGTTTAAAATCGGCCATGATTACGCACACGACACCTATCGAGTGCCGGGATCGTTCAAGTAGCATTCCCCACAAGCCACAGTGTCAGGTGCCGTTGACCGTCGGTTGCCGGCACCGTTGCAGGTGCGCCTCATGTGCAGATGTCGGCTGGTAGGCTGATAGCGGTTTTCGTTCGCCTGCGCATGCCAAGGCCGATCGACCGATCGCCTGAACCGGCGCGGCGTGGCGCTAATGTCGAATGTTTTTTCCCGCGATGGTTCACTTCAGCGGTTCTAACCGGTCAGATCTTGCTTTACATCATGTCCGCTAAAGGCGGAATCGCTGTGCCGGCCCGCTCAAACTGAAACGCTTTAGATCATCTTTGCGCCTTTAATCGGGATCGTTCCGATTCCGATTAAAGGCAGGTTGCTCTAGGTGTGAACTTTCAGGACGCTGGCCGTTCGGTCCTGACGAGAGAAGCTGATGTTATAACAGGCCAGTTCTTTTCAGACGCACCGAATGGACGTCCATAACAATGCCCGTCTGACACCGACAGGTCGAACGGCGATGGTGAGGAGGGGTCAACGGGGATCGATAGGCGTCGCAAATAAGGGCGGTTTGGGATGGCGCGGTTGGCGACAAAGACAGCTTTGATCACTGGTGCTGCGGCAGGCATCGGCAACGGCATTGCCGCATTGTTCGCACAAGAGGGTGCCCGGGTGTTTTTGGCCGATGTCGATGGCGAGCGCGCGGCGGCGGCAGCCCAGCAACTGACCGATAGGGGCTTCGTCGCGACCGCGATGACCGTGGATGTTACGCGCGGTCAGGATGTCACCGCCATGTTTCAGAAGATCAAATCCGACGCGGGCGCGCTGGACGTGGTGGTCAACAATGCCGGCCTCAATGTGCGTACGGACTTTCGCCATATGTCGGATGCCGACTGGGTCAAGATCCGCGAGCTCAATCTCGATGCCGTGGTGCGTGTGGCGCGAGACGGCTTTGAGCTGTTGAAGGGCTCTGGCGCCGGGTCGTTGATCAACATTTCATCGATTATGGGACGGCGTGGTCTGCGTCAGCTGGTCGGGTATTCAACGACAAAAGGTGCCGTCACCGCGCTGACGCGCGCGTTGGCGATTGAATACGCACCTTTCGGGATTCGCGTGAACTCCGTCGCCCCAGGCTTTGTGGAAACCGCGCTGACGGAGCGCGTGCTGAGAAACCCGATGATCAAGAAGGCGCTGCTGGATCAGACCCCGCTGCGCCGGTTCGGTCAGGAGCGGGAAGTGGCGCAAGTGGCACTGTTCTTCGCCAGCGATGAATCGTCCTATGTGACGGGAGCCGAGCTTGCCGTCGACGGTGGAATGGCGGCAAGCCTTTGAACCGATGCTGGGTATGCGGATGGGGGTTGGGCGGGTTCAACTGTCGCCGCCGGGTTGTCGGCGATGTTGGGTTTGGCCTGCCTTGGCGTTGCTTGCGTTCGGGCCGCCGACCGGTGGGTGATCCATCAATCCGCCTGCTTAGTCGACGTCGCCGACAAACATTTCGGACTGTCTCGAACGACCGGTCGCCCGATGGGGCTCAACGGTCAGCTGGCGTTCACGCCAACCGATCCAGAGCGGGCGGCGATCGATGTCACCATCGTGATCTCGACCCTGAGCGCGGGGATAAGCAGCTTGATCGCCTGCTGCGTCTGTGACCAGATTTCTTTGCTGTCAGGTGGTTTGCCGTCGCGCGAATTCAAAGGGTCAGTGGGCACCGGTTGGATGAGAACACCGGCGAGATCGGATGCCGATCGACGATGCTCGGTAAAAAGCGACCGGCGGCGCTCAATGCGCGATGATCTAGGGGCGGCTATCCTCTGTCCTTGACCCCGCCAACCTATGCCGACAAGCGGGTATCCCGGCTCTCGGCCCGGACCGTGATCAACCGGAGCAGTTAGGCATCAGCGGTGGGATGCCGCTGCTAACCGATGCCATCGAGATCGGCATTGCGGCGGAGTTTCTTCGGGTCGACACACAAATCTTGGATCGGGACAAAGGGCGATCGGGACAAAAGGTTGGCGCGATCGCCATGTCTGCGCCGAGATCGTCGCGCATCGGTGTGTGATGTTCGCGGTGCGGGATGGATCCAGCCCACTCAGAAAAGCTGCGGCGTGCGGTTTCAGGCCGCGCCGGGCAGCAGCGTCTCGGCGACCAGATGATCAACGACGGACCGCAGCGCCGCCGCATGGTCTGCCCCGATCGCGCGTTGCGCGCGATAAACCTGCAGCTGGCGGTCAGCACTTGTGCCCGCGGTTATAATATGTCGGACCTGCTGCAGCTCGCTCTGGCAACCCAGCGCTTCCGCGTCCTCCGCCACCAGCGTGAGTAACTCGTCCACCAACACCGACAGCGGTACCAACTCCCCCTTGCCGAAATCGAACAGCGAGCCTTGCACGCCATAGCGTTGGGCGCGCCATCGGTTTTCCTCCAACAGAAACACCGGATAGTTTCGCCAGCTCAAATTGGCCCGGCGGTGGCGGAACAGCATGCGGCAAATGCACAAAAACAGCGCAGCAACCGCGATCGCATCGCTGGCTCGGGAGCAGACATCGGCGATCCGCATCTCCAGCGTGGGAAACCGGGCCGAGGGGCGCAAGTCCCACCAGATCTTGCTGGCGTCCTCGATCACCTTGGCTTGGACGAGGACGTCGACGATGTGCGTGTACTCGTCCCAGCTTGACAGGCGTCCGGGCATGCCGCTGCGCGGTAGCTCTTTGAGCACGGCCAAGCGGTAGCTCTTGAGCCCGGTGTCCTCGCCCTCCCAGAACGGCGACGAGGTCGACAGCACCAACAGGTGCGGCACGAAATAGCGCGCTTGGTTCATCAGATCGATGCGCAGCTCGGGATCTTCAATACCGACATGCACGTGCATGCCGCAGATCGCCAGACGGCGCGCAACGCCAGCCAGATCACTGGCCAATTCATGGTAGCGGGCCTTATCGGTGGTGGACAGCGCTGAAACGCGAGCGAACGGGTGGGTCGAGGCCGCCATCGGTGCCAGTCCGTGCTCGGCGGCCAGTGCAGCGACGGTTGCGCGCAGGTGATGCAACTCTTGGCGGACGTCGCGCACCTTCGTCGACGGCTTGGTGCCAACCTCAATTTGGGTGCGCAGAAACTCCGGTGCGACCTGATCGCCGAGCGCAGCGGTGCAGGCTTCCATCAGGCTGTGTGGGACGGCTACGAGGTCACGGGTCGCCATATCGATGAGGTGATATTCCTCCTCGATGCCGAAGGTGAACGTGGGTTCGCGGACGCTCATAGGTCGCTATCTGGCATGTTGCTGCGCCTGGTTCCAGCACGATCTTCGCAGCGAGGCTAGAGCAACCTGCCTTTAATCGGAATCGGAACGATCCCGATTAAAGGCGCGATCATCTTTGCAGCGGACAGCGCGCGTGACCCTTTGTCGGCGGCGCCCGATCGGCTAACGGTAGGCGGCATGAGTGCGGCCGGGCAAGGCCGGGTCCGACAGGGGATGCAAGATGGAGAATTTACCGACACTGGCACAAATCCAGCCTTACTGGCCTTTCATCGTGATGGGGCTCAACGGCCTGGTGGCGGGCTGGATCGCCGGAAAGATCTTGGGCGGCGGCGGGTTATTGCGAAACCTGCTGGTCGGGCTGATCGGCGCCTATCTGGGCGGGCTTTTGATCAAGCTTGGGTTGATCGAATTGCCGTTCGACTTCAACCAGATCATACCCATCTACGGCAACCAACTGGTGGTTTCGACCATTGGTGCGCTGATCGTGATTTTGGTCGCGCGCTTCCTCGGACGCTGATAACCCGCACCGAACGCGCGGCCGGCAACGCTCAGCCGCCGGCTGCCAGGGCCTGTGCCAGCTTGGCGAAGGCGGCCACGTCGAGCTGCTCCCCGCGCAAGTCGCCGCTGACGCCGGCCGCGTTGAGCAGGGCCTCCGGCAGCGGCGTCACGGCCTTGAGACTGGAGCGCAGCATTTTTCTGCGCTGGCCGAAGGCGGCGGCGGTGATTTTGCCAAGCAGGACCACGTCGCAGGGCGGCGTGGGCGCAGGGCGCGGCACAAAATCGACCACTGCGCAGGCCACCTTGGGGGCTGGCGTAAACGCTTGCGACGGCACCTTGATGACCACCTTGGGCTGGGACCGCCACTGGCAGATCACCGCCAACCGGCCATAGGCCTTGGTCGCCGGCGCGGCGACGATGCGCTCGGCCACCTCGTTTTGGAACATCAAGGTCATGCGCGTGAACCAGGGCGGCCAAGGCGTGGCGGCGAGCCAATCGATCAGCAAGACGGTGGCGATGTTAAACGGCAGATTGGCAACGATTTGCACCTCAGATTCGGCTGTCGCCACCAGCGCCGGCCAATCCGCCCGTAGCGCATCCTGCTCGATGATCGTGAGCTGCTTCGGGTAACGTTGAGCGATTTCATCCAGAGCCGCTAAACACCGCCGGTCGTGTTCCACGGCGATGACGTGCGCCGCCCCTTCCAACAATAAGGCGCGGGTCAGACCACCGGGGCCCGGGCCGATCTCGAGGACGGTCACCCCGGTAAGTGGTCCGGCGGCGCGGGCAATCGCACGGGTGAGGTTGAGATCGAGAATAAAATTCTGACCCAGCGATTTCTTGGCGCGCAGACCATGGGCACGGATCACCTCGCGCAGGGGTGGCAGGCCGTCCGATGGTAACGACTCGGTGTGGGTTGATCTGTGCCGCGAGGCCATTTTGCCAGTGTCATCTCGCGATCGGCTCATGGTGCGTTGGCGCCGTGGGATCGTCGTGTGGCCAGCTGATCGGCCATGATAAGCGCAGCGATCAAACTCTCCGCGCTGGCGCGGCCGGAGCCGGCGATGTCGAAAGCGGTGCCATGGTCGGGAGACGTTCGCACGAACGGGAGCCCGAGTGTCACGTTGACGCCGCGGTCGAAGGCGAGCGTCTTGAGCGGAATCAAAGCCTGGTCGTGATACATGGTGACGGCGGCATCATAGCTCGCGCGTGCCGCTTCATGAAACAGCGTGTCGGCGGAACGCGGTCCGAACACGTCAAGCCCGTCGGCCGCCAGCCGCTCAATGGCCGGGCTGATCACGTCGCGCTCCTCGGTCCCCAAAGTGGCGTTCTCTCCAGCATGGGGGTTTAGTCCGCTGACGGCGATGCGCGGCGTAGCGACGCCAAAATCTTCGATCAGCGCCCGATGCGTGATGCGCAGCACCTCGTCGAGCCGGTCGCTGGTGATCGCCGCTGGCACCTCGGCCAACGGTATGTGACTGGTGAGCGGCACCACTTTGAGCTCTTCGCACACCAACATCATCACCGCGCGATGCGGCGAGCCGGGAGCATGCCGCCGGGCATGCTCGGCCAGATACTCGGTGTGACCCGGATGCAGGAAACCCGCATCGTATAACACGTTCTTGGCGATCGGATTGGTCACCAAAGCCAGAGCGATGCCTTTGGCAACCGCCGCGGCGGCTTGCTCGATCGCGGCGATGACGCTTGCCGCGTTGGCTTGATCCGGACGGCCGGGGACGACGGGCACGGCCGAGGGCACCGGCCGTACCGGCAGCGCCGTGGCGAACGTTTCGCTCGCGCTGCTAAAGTCGCTGACGGCGGTCATTGGGACCGACAATGCCAAGGCTTGAGCGCGTTGTTTGAGCGCTGGGACGTCGCCAAACATGACGAAGGGCGGTAGCCTGCGATGTTGCCGTTGGCACCACGCCTGCAGAGCAATGTCGAGGCCGATGCCGGCCGGGTCGCCGCTGGTCAATGCCAGCGGCCGCGATCGTGGTTGGTACTTCGGTGCTGGGATATGGTTTGCTGCCACGGAACAGCGGCTATCTCACTGGTTCGTACGGTCTTCGATGATCGCGTTTTCCAGCAGATCGCGCAAGTACTTGCGGCTCATCCGATCGAATTTTGCTTGGCGTAGCTCCTGGATCTTCTCGCTGCGTCGAACCTCCTTGGCCTTCACGACGCTGCGGTTGCACACGGCCAGCAATTCAATGCCGCCGGAGGTGATCCGCGGCGGTAGGAGTTCTTGATTGTTGGCGCCTTTCAGCAGTGTCCGCGTTGGCTCCTTGAAGTTAGAGGCGCGGCGCGTGCCCATGTCCTGGAAACGCGCGCCTGAAATTTTCGCCGCCATAACCCGCATAGACCGGCACGACCTGAAATCCGCTTGCAGCTGTTCAGCCTGCAGCAGGCGTTGTGCCACCGCGCGCTGACTGTTGGATCGAGGTAGCGGGATGACGATGCGCTGCAATTGTAGCTGCACTTCATCTGGGCCGATCACCTCTTTACTCAACAGACGGTCGACGTCGCGAGCACCGGGCCTGGTGTAGTGACTGAACTTTCTGCGCGCGACCATGACGAAGGCCTGTTGGGCACGAATTCGCGACTTAAACGCTTCGATGCCGATCCCCATTTTCCTGAAGTTGGCGATGAACTTTTCAAGCGATGTGTTGTTGCCGCTGGCAATCTTCTTGATAACGGCGTTGACGTCACGGTCGTTGACTGAAATGCCTTCGCGCTTTGCCGCCTGCAGCTTCACCTTTTCTTCGATCAGCTCCGTGCGCGCCTTTTTGCGCAAAGTCGGTAGCACGCTCGACTTCGCCTCGGACAGTGCGCGATCGCGCAGTCTGGCGCCGAATGCTTTTTGCTTGCGCTTGATGATTGCGATGATCTGTTCGCGGGTTTTGGTGTGCTGATACTGGCGAATGGTCGCTTCAACGATCCTGCGCCATTGCTTGTTGATACGATCCGATTTGGCATATCGCTTCATCGTGGCTTGGGCGCGCGAGGGGATATCCGATCGTAATGACAACAGCCGGGCGCGTTGTTCGATCTCATAGGCGGTAATCGGATCGCCATTGACCAGCAACGCGATGCGATTGCCACCCCGCGGTGATCGGGTTCTCGGCTTCGGGGGTGTTGGCTTGGCCCGCTTGACGATCACCTTGCGGGGTTTTCGGGGCTTGCGGCGCTTGCTGGTGGGCTTGCTGCGTTTGCTCGGAGCGATGCTGCCGGTTTGCGGGGACGAATTGGCGGCGCCGGGCGCCGGCATCGGCCGTGCATAGGGCGGTGTCGGGCCGGGTGCCGGATACCCCGGCGGCAGCCCCGAAGCGCCCGGGGACGGTCCGGACGGCGGTTCCATGATGACGATGCCGGGCAAGGCGTCCTGGGCCCGGGCCATTGAACCTGCAAGCAGCCAGACAGCCATCAGCCCCAGACCTATCTGCCTCCCGCGCTTTGACATCGTGTGTTCGCTCATTTTGCTGTTAGCCCCTGTGACTTTCCTTGGCGGGCGATCCGGCCCTTTTGTGACGCACCGTCAAGTTGGTCGACTGCACGCTCGCCTGCCCGATCTGGCGCTCCTCAAAATCGGACTTAACCCGCTGATTCGGCGCGCCGGCTCCACAGTGTACCCCCGCGCCTGCTTGGTGGTTTGTGACGTTGATTGCACGGCGCTAGCCATCCTCTTGGTAGAGCAGCACGGTCACCGACAATAGGACCGCCAAACCGACCGGAAACCAGACCGCGATCGATGGGGCGACTAGGCCGGCGACACCGATCTGTCGCGATACCTCCGCGATCAACAAAAAGCCGAAGCCGACGACCATGCCATAAATCACCATGTGATGGACTTTTCCGGAGCGAAATGATCTCAAAGAGACGGTGGCGCCCATCAGCACCATGGCGAGCAGCAGGAACGGACGCGACAGCAGCAGCTCGTATTGAATGCGGAATTGAGCGGCGGACAGCCCGGCTTTTTCGGTCGCCTCAATCAGCCCGGGCAGCTCCCAGAACGAAACAGAGATGGCGGTACCCAATGCGTCGCGGATTCGCTCCGGGCTAAGATAGGTGCTGATCAGATAGGTCTTGTAGCGCATGGTCGGCTCGCCGACCCGTGCAACCAGGGCATTGTGGATCTGCCAATAGCCGTCCCTGAGTTGGGCTTTGTCACCGTCGACACGCTCAATGAAGGCTCCGGATTTGTCGTACTGGATGAACATCACGCCGATCAATTCCATGCCCCGGTTGAGCGCGGCTTGGGCCGAGATCACCGATGAGCCGTCAGCGCCCTCTTGGCGAACCCAAGCCCCGCTCGAATCTGACTTGAGGAAGCTCGATTCCCTCCCGAATGCCTTTGCGAACAGCCGTTCGGCCTCTGCCCGCGATGCTGCCGCGAGCGGGTTATAGACGGTGACCGCAAACGCGCCGAGCACCAGCGCCAAGACCAATGCTGGGCGCAGGAACCCCCAAACCGACATGCCGGCAGCACGCATGACCGCCAATTCGCTCTTCCGATTAAGCAACAACAGCGCGGCGATTGCCCCGACCTGGACCGCGAATGCCAGCAACAGCTCGGTATAGGCGGGTAATCGCAACAAGGTCAGCCAGATCAGCACGGAGAACGACACACTCCCGTATTTGCCGGATTGCCGCAGGATCTCCACGAAATCGATCATGAAGATCAAAATGGCGCAGAACAAAAAGGTGCCCAGCATCGCCAACAGGTATTTGCGGACCAAATAGACATTGATGATGCCGTGCCAGTTCATGACGCCGCCCCCCATTGTCCCACTCATGGACCGGCCGTCAGTTGTCGGTTGGGTGGAACCGCCGTTGACGGATATCCAGCGCGGAGCCGGTCACGCCATCGCAATAGGTCACTCAGGCGGGTGGCGGCTTCGGCCAACATCCGCATTTTCGGGCCACGTTGACGGGTGTAGGTGCCGAACTGCATCATCAAGATGCCGGCGAGACCGAGGCCAAGCGGAATGGCGTACAGGAGCGGCACCCATTTGCCATTGAGAACGACCATGTTGTTGGCCGCCAGCCCCGCCACACGCGCACCAACTGACAACAATCCAGCCAGCGCGATGGCTTGCCAGCGGTTCTGGCGGGTCGATTGCGCACGGCCGATCACCCCGACCACGATCAAGATAAACGCCAGCGAATAAAACGGATTGGCTATGCGCTCATGCAACTCGGCGCGCAGGTGACCCGCCAGACGCTGGGTGTCTGGATCCTTGGGATCGGGAAACGCCAACTCGGCGAAATAACGTTGCCGCGGCTTGAGCTCCTGTCGGCCAGCTTTCGGCTCGAACCGGCTGAGATCGATGACGTAGCGTTCAAAGGCGATGATCTGGGGTGGAGCGTCCTTCTTTTCGCGGCGCAGCATGTGGCCCTTTTCCATCAGAAGGTACGGCTGCCCCTCCTGCTTGATCAGGAATCCTCGCTCCGCCAGGTAGGTGCTCACAACCTTGGCGTTACGCGTGTCGTGCATCAATAGACCTTGAAGGCGTCCGTCTACGGAGCGATTGCGGATGTGAAAGGTGAGCCCCTGCTCAGCGCTGGTGAAGCGACCCGGTTGAATGACTTGCGAGATGAAATCGGTGCGAACCTGGACCACCAAGTCGCGCAGCAGCCGCAGGCTCCAGGGCATGCCGACGTGATTGACGAAGGAAACGGCGCTGGCGACGATTAACGCCAACACCAGCAGCGGTCGCGCAATGGTCCAGCTGCTGGAGCCCGAAGCGGTAAGCACGATCAGCTCGCTATCTCCTGACATCCGGTTGAGGGTGTGGATGACGGCGACGAGCAGCGCAATCGGAGCGATCACCGCCATCATGTTGGGCAGCGCCAGCGTCGTCATTTTCAAGAAGGTCAAGGCGCCCTGACCTTGCGCGGTCATCAAATTGAGCTTCTTCAAGGCCAGCGCGATCCAAACCACGCCGGACAAGGACAGCAGGATCAATAGCAGGGCACCGGTCACCTGACGAAAGATGTAACGTCCGAACGTGCTCATGCTTGCGTGTCCCGTCACCCCCGTGCCACCACGTCGCCTTCGCCCAACACGCGCGGCTCGGCTCCATCCCAGTGTTGCGGCTCCCACAGCACAGTGGCAGAAATTCGACCGGGCCCGTCGTATGCGCCGGACGTGATGGCGGAACGGCAGCCGCGATCCATGTCAGCAGTGGTCGATATCCGATTCGCGTGATCGGGGTTGCGTGGGCGATCGGGTCTGATACATCACGTCTGCCAGCTTCCCTGCGACTCCCGGTCTTTGCAGGCTGCCGCGGTTGTTCGCGGGCTCCCGCCCTAGGCTTCATCCGTTTAGGACCCCGTGCATGTCCCAGTCCCTTGAGATCGAGTTTGCGCCGCTCAACCAGACCTTCGCTACTACGGCCGCGGTGCTGGCTACGCCCGAGATGAGGCTTGGTCGCACCGCTGTGCACCTTGATACGCTCAGCGCCGGCGCGCTCAAGCGGGCGGCGGAGACGGCCGCATTTACCGGCAAGGCGAAGTCCGCCGTCGAGCTGCTCGGCCATGCCGAGTTGCCGGCGACGCGCCTGCTGGTGCTGGGTGCAGGCGATCCCGGAGCGGCCGAGGAGCGGGACTGGCTAGCACTGGGTGGGTATGCCCTGTCCAAGCTGAAGGCGGGCAAGGTCGATACCATCAGCCTGGTCGCCGAACTGCCGAAGGGCGACCGGCCCGATCCCGCTGAGCTGGCCGCCTGCCTCGCCGTTGGCGCCCTGCTGCGCAGCTATCGTTTCGCAAAGTACAAAACCAAATCCGGAGAACCGGCGAACGGCGATGAGGATGAGCCGACCGAAACCGACCATCGTGTCAAACTGATCATCCATACCTCCGATCCGGCGGGTGCGCGTAAGACGTTCGCGCGCCTGGAACCGGTCGCACAAGGTGTGATGCTGGCGCGCGATTTTGTGAACGAGCCCGCCAATGTGTTGGGCCCGGCCGAATTTGCTGCGGCGTGCCGTGACCTTGAGGGTCTGGGCGTCGAGGTGGAGGTGCTCGATCTGGACGCGCTGCGCGAGCTGAAGATGGGGGCATTGCTCGGCGTGGCACAGGGCAGCAGCCGGGACCCGCGGGTGGTCATCATGCAATGGCATGGGGCCAAGTCGAAGCGCACCAAGCCGCTGGCATTTGTCGGCAAGGGGGTGACCTTCGATACCGGCGGCGTGTCGATGAAGCCGGCCGGCGGAATGGAGAGCATGAAGGGAGACATGGCCGGCGCGGCATGCGTGGTCGGGCTGATGCGCGCGTTGGCCGGGCGTAAGGCGGCGGTCAATGTGGTCGGTGTGGTCGGCCTCGTCGAAAACATGGTTTCGGCCCATGCGCAACGTCCTGGCGATATCGTCACGGCGATGTCGGGACAGACGGTGGAGGTGCTAAACACCGACGCGGAAGGGCGCCTCGTGCTGGCCGATGTGATGTGGTACACCCAAGAGCGCTTCAAACCCAAATTGATGATTGATCTGGCGACCTTAACCGGGGCCATCATCGTAGCGCTGGGCAAGGAGTTTGCCGGCCTCTTCACCAGCGATGACAAGCTGGCCAACGAGTTGGTGGCCGCAGGGCAGGTCACCGGCGAGCGCGTTTGGCGAATGCCGCTCGACAAGAGCTACGACAAGCTGCTGAACAGCAAAAACGCGGACATCAAAAACATCGGTGGGCGCAATGCCGGGGCGATCACGGCGGCACACTTCCTGGGGCGGTTTGTCAAAGGCACACCGTGGGCGCATCTTGATGTGGCAGGTGTCGCCATGGATTCGGTGCGCAATGATATCAATCAAAGTTGGGCGTCAGGTTGGGGCGTCCGCCTGTTGGATCGCTTGGTGGCCGATTACCACGAGAGAGCTGAGAAATGACGAAGCGCGATGATCGGCTTATTGGTGCCACAACATGCCGATTAACTAGTTGAACATCGGCATAGAAACGAAGTTATTTTCCATAATATCCCTTATGCGAACGGAGGGAACGGTCCTGCAGCGCGCCAGGTCGATCAAGGTGCGGGACTAAACCGGTCATCGGCCGAACATCGCGCTGACCAGCGGAGCCACCGAGTATACGATCACACCAAGCGAGGCGACGATGCCGAGTCCGACGCCGAGCCGGACGAGCGGTCGGCGCACCCATCCCTCATCGTGGTGTTGGTGTTGGTGTTGGTGTGGTTGGGGTTGCGGTTCTTGCGTCATCTCGATGTCCTCTTTCGATCACGGCCGCGGCGCTCGAGCTTGCGGCTGGCGACCGCGGCTCACTGTAATGGGTAGATCTGCGCTCAACCTTGCGGCACGGGTCCAACGGGCTAGAGCAACCTGCCTTTGATCGGAATCGGAACGATCCCGATTTAAGGCGCAAAGATGATCTAGGACGTCGCATCCTCCAAATAATGGACGACAGCTGCGATGGTGACGGCGAACACGGCGAGCGCGAAACCCGTCAACATGTTGACGCTGACCAGGATGCCGGCCACTTGGGCCCAGTCTGGCGGCAACAGATGAGACAAAACCGAGGTGGCCGTCTCATCAAACTTTTGCTTGAGCAGGAACATGAGCTCACTCGCCTGTTCGAGGCTCGGCTGTTGCGGGGTGTCCAAAAACAACCGGCGGCCGATCTCAGCCAGGCTCGGTGCGGGGAGGGCTGTGGTCATCGTCATCAGATAGAGGATGGCGGAGTACAACACCCCCAACGGGGCGGCCAGCCGAAAATAGCCCCACCTCATGGCATCGAGCCCTAGCCGCATCGATAGACCCCGCAGCAGGCTAGAGCCGCCGAACACGCAAAGACCAAACACGATCGCGATCAGGTAAAGGCGGTGATGATCGGTACCGGAAAACGTGATGACGGTGACCACGCCGGCCAAGATCGCCTTCAACACCGTTCCACTAATCGCCAGCAAACTGCCGGCAAGCGACAGCTTGGGCGCGGCCCGGTCGAAATAAAAGCCGAGTTCATGCGTGAGCCGCGCGCGATCAAGCGTCACCCCGAAGATCAGGACAAGAGCCGCGGCGACCCCCGCGAGGGCCAGCGGTTGGCGGTAGCCAAGCCACGCAACGCCGGCTACGGCGGCCACCTCCACGGCAAAAATGAGGAGATTCGTCAAAAATCGCACAATCAGCATCGCGCTCGTCCTAGGACGGTTTATTCGTAGCGAGATCCATTCCGCTATCCCATCCGGCGACTCATAGCATGTTGGCCTTGGATGGGCGGGCGGGGGCGTGAGCCGGCAAGACTGATCTGCATGATGCGGAAATGATCTAGATCATCGCGCCTTAAATCGGAACCGCAAAGCCGGTTCCGATTTAACGCAGGTTGCTCTAGTCGTTGCTCAGCGAAACGCGGCGCAGCGCCTTGAGCTGGGCACGACGGCGCTTGTTGTCGGCCCGCTTCAGTTTTGACGCCAATGGCGGTCGTGTCGGGTGGCGCACCTTCGGGACCACCAACGCGCGGCGGATCAGATCGGCGAGCCGCGCGCGCGCATCCTCGCGGTTGCGCTGTTGGCTGCGAAATCGGTTGGCCGTGATGACGATCACGCCGTCCTCGGACATCCGATGGCCGGCCAGGCGCTCCAGCCGCTGGCGCACGGGTGGCGTGAGGCTCGGCGTCTGGCGCACATCAAAGCGCAGTTGCACGGCCGAGGCGACCTTGTTCACGTTCTGTCCGCCCGGGCCGGTGGCGCGGATGAAGGTCTCCTCAATTTCGCTGGCCTCGATCGCGATCCTGTCAGTAATGCGGAGCATGGGCGTGAGGTGGTGGGCGAGGGTTGCTAGGATGCGGCCTGGATACGCGATCCACCGTGCTATCAGACGGCGGCCTAGATGACCACAACGGAGAGCCCAAAGCCATGGCCGATCAAGCCGACAGCAATGAACGCAAAACGTTGAACGATCTGTTGGCCGTCATGGCGGCATTGAGGACACCTGGGAGCGGTTGCCCCTGGGATCTGGAGCAAGATTTTAAGACGATCGCGCCTTACACGATCGAAGAGGCCTACGAGGTCGCCGATGCGATTGCGCGGGCGGATTTAGCCGATCTCAAGGAGGAGCTCGGTGACCTGCTGTTGCAGGTGGTCTACCACGCCCAGCTGGCCGCCGAGCAGCACGCCTTCACCTTCGCCGACGTGGTGCACGGCATTGCCACCAAGATGGTCAGGCGCCACCCGCATGTGTTCGGCGACGAGACGGCGCGATCCTGCGGCGTCGCCGTCGGCTTCTGGGAGCAGATCAAGGCCGCTGAAAAAGCTGAGAAAGCCGCGGCAAGAGCCGCTCTGGCGGCGGGGCCGGCCAACGCACTGGCGCCTGAGGTTGGCTCGCTGTTGGACGACGTGCCGCTCGGTCTGCCGGCCTTGACGCGCGCGATTAAGTTGCAGCACAAAGCCGCCCGCGTCGGGTTCGATTGGCCGTCACTCGGCCCGGTGCTCGACAAGATGAAAGAGGAGCTGGCGGAACTGGAGGCCGCAATCGCCGCAGCGGCGGCGAGCGGGGAGGAGACGCCAGCACCTGAGGGCACACAGCCTCAGCCGTCGGGCACGGCGGATAGCGCCGAGCCCGCGACGGCCCCAGCCCAGCACGCGGCCTTGGACGAGGAGTTAGGGGATCTGTTGTTTGTGCTGGCCAACGTGGCCCGTCATTTGAAGATCGATCCGGAGACCGCGCTGCGCAGAGCCAATGAAAAGTTCTGTCGTCGGTTTCGTTACATCGAGGCACGACTTGCCGGGCAAGGGCGCACGACGGACGGAGCCAGCCTGCAGGAGATGGATGGTCTGTGGAACGAGGTGCGGGCGGCGGACAAGGGCGAACAGTCTCCAGCTTGATCCGGCTTAAGGCACGTCTGTCCTGGGCGGATGTGCCTAGATCATTGTGCCGTCGGATTGCAGCGCGAGACCCAGGCGCGCCTCAAGCTTGGCCTTGCGCGCCTCGTCGATGCGGACGCGATAGCGTAGCGAGCCGTTCTCGCAGGGCTGACGTTGCAGCACCTCAGCGTTCTCATGCAGCCAGTGGATCAATTGCCCGGCGGTCGGCGGCAAATCCAATTCAACGATCTGGTGGGTCGCACCCAAGCGCGCCTCGATCTCGGCCAACAGGCCGTCGAGGCCTTCACCCGTGATCGCGGAGACCCGAACCGGCGGCCGTGGTTGACGGCGGGCACTATTGGCCAACTCCTCGCGCTTCTCTGGGCTCACGCGGTCGAGCTTGTTCCAGACCTCCAGCACCCGGTCGCCGGACGCGGCGGCGTCGACACCCAGTTCGGCCAGCACCGCTTCGACATCGACGCGTTGGGCTTGGCTGTCGGCGTGGGCGATATCCCGCACATGCAGGATCAGATCGGCCGTCACCACCTCCTCAAGGGTTGCACGAAACGCCGCCACAAGCGTGGTCGGCAGGTCTGAGATGAACCCAACGGTGTCGGAAAGAATGATGCGCCGGCCAGAGGGCAGGCGAACCTCGCGCATGGTCGGATCGAGTGTCGCGAAGACTTGATCCTTTGCCACGACGGCGGCACCGGTCAAGCGATTGAACAACGTCGATTTGCCAGCGTTGGTATAACCGACGAGCGCGCACACGGCATAGGGGACCCGCGCACGGCCCCTACGATGCAGATCTCGGGTACGCACCACCTGGGTCAACTGTTTTTCCAAGGCGTCGATCCGCTCCTGGATCAAGCGACGGTCCAACTCCAGCTGGCTTTCACCGGGACCGCCAAGAAAGCCAGCTCCGCCGCGCTGCCGTTCCAAGTGGGTCCAGGACCGCACCAACCGGCTTTTCTGATAGCGCAGATGGGCAAGCTCCACCTGCAGGCGGCCTTCCCGGGTCGCAGCCCGGCGACCAAAGATCTCCAGGATCAACCCGGTGCGATCGATGACTTTGGTCTGCCAACACTGTTCTAAATTGCGTTGCTGGATCGGCGTCAAGGCATGGTCCACGATCACCAGTCCCGCCTGCAGCTGGCGCACCCATTCACCGATCTCCTCGACCTTGCCCTTCCCCAGCAACGTCGATGGGCGCGGATTGGTGAGCGTGATGATCAGTTGGTCGGCGACCTCCAGATCGATCGCCTGGGCCAGGCCGACGGCTTCCGCCAACCGGTCGTTCGGCGCCTGCCCGGCTGCGGCCTGTTCCGCCGTCGCGTGCGCTGGCGGGCCGCGCCTGTGTAACATCGGCAGGATCACGATGGCGCGCATCGTCGCGCGGTCAGCCTCAGTTCTGGCCTCAGTTCTGGCCTGACGGTGTCCGTCAGGCCAGCCGCTATCGACGACGTCTCCCGCGCCCGCCTTCGCCCGCTCCGGTCTGGGGTTTAAGGTGCTGATGGTAGGTGATGGCTTACGGTCGCTCAGTCGAAAAACCTATCGGGTTGGCAGTTTGCTTGCTTGCGATCAGGGATGTACCTACTGGGATTCGCTACTGGGATTCGCTACTGGGGTTCGGCCGGTTGCTCTTCCATTAAGTTGACCGGCTGACTTGGCATAATGGTGGATATGGCGTGTTTGTAGACCAGTTGCGAGTGGCCGTCGCGCCGCAGTAACACACAGAAATTATCGAACCAGGTCACGATGCCCTGTAGCTTGACACCGTTGATCAAAAAGATTGTCAGCGGAATCTTGTTCTTGCGTACATTGTTTAAGAATGCATCTTGAAGACTTGGCGTCCTGTCGGCCATTGCTGGGACTCGATTTATTGTTCATACTGTTCTTTTGCACAATTGCGCTGGTTACCGCAATTCGAGCGACGGCACTTTAGCGCAACCTGCAGGCAAATTCACTAGTCGAATTATCAAGGTGCTTCGGGGCGGCGCTGACTGTTTGGCGGCCGGTCGCATGCCGCGATGCCGTAAAAGCGCTGACGTAAGGCGCGGGCGACGGGGCCGGGATGGCCGGCGCCGATCGGATGTCCGTCGATCGCCACCACCGGGGTGACGACGTTGGTAGCCGAGGTGATGAAGGCCTCGTGCGCCGCCACCGCTTCGGCGACCGTGAAAGCCCGTTCCACCAGCCGGTATCCGTCTGCCCGAACCACGTCGATCAGGGTGGTCCTGGTGACGCCGCGAAGAATAGCCTGGTCGACCGGCCGCGTGATCAGACAGCCTTCGGCGTCGACGATCCAAGCATTGCTCGAGGCCCCCTCGGTGACAAACCCGTCGGCGTCGACAAACCAGGCTTCGCCGGCGCCAACCGCACGCGCCGCCTGCTTGGCCAGCGACGCCGGCAGCAGCATGACCGTCTTGATGTCACAGCGCGCCCATCGATTGTCCGGCAGCGTTTTGATCGCGATGCCTTCGCTGGCACGGGTCTCAGCTAGGTTGCGCGCGCTGGCACGGGCAATGCACACCATGGTGGGCCGCTTGGGCGGTTGGGGAAACAGAAAGTCTCGCGGCTGCGCGCCGCGCGTGACCTGTAGGTAGAGGCTTCCGTTCAACACCCGGTTGCGCCGAACCGTCTCCCGCAGGATATGGACCAACGAGGCGCGCGCCATCGGCGGGTCCATGGCGAGCTCCGCAAGTGATCGCGCCAGTCGATCCAAATGGCGATCGAGATCGACCAAGCCGCCCTCAAGCACCTCGACAACTTCGTACACGCCATCGGCGAATTGGAAGCCGCGATCCTCGACGTGCACCTGCGCACGATGGTAGGGCTGGAAGCGGCCGTTGACGTAGACAATGCGGCTCATGCGCGTGACGGCCTCAAATCGCGCCTGCGCCGGCCCGTTGATCGGAGCTGACGCCTAGCGCCCGCAGCTTGCGGTGTAAGGCGGAGCGCTCCATACCAACGAATTCTGCCGTGCGTGAGATGTTGCCTCCGAAGCGATTGATCTGCGCCAGCAGGTAGTCGCGCTCGAAGATCTCGCGCGCCTCGCGCAGCGGCAACGACATCAGATGCTCAGAGCGACCACTGACCGGCAACGCCACGTTGGAGCCGATTTCCTCCGGCAGCATGTCGGCGGTGATCATGGCGTCGGGATCACCACCGGACAGGATCATCAGCCGTTCCACGTTGTTGCGTAACTCTCGGACGTTGCCAGGCCAGTCGTGGGCTTGCAGGACCGCGATGGCATCCTCGCCGATCGGACGGGGCGAAAGCCCCGAGGTCTGCGCGATCTGTTGCACGAAATAGGTCACCAGCTCCGGCACGTCCTCGCGTCGTTCAGCCAGGCCGGGCACCCGCAAAGGGACCACATTCAAGCGATGGTAAAGATCCTCGCGGAAGCGTCCCTCCGCCATCTCGCGTTCCAGATCGCGGCTGGTTGAGGAAATGACCCGCACGTCAACGGCAACCTTATGGGAGCCGCCGAGCCTGACGAATTTTTGCTCGACCAGCACCCGCAGCACCTTGCCTTGGGTTTCGATCGGCATGTCGCCGACCTCGTCGATATAGAGCGTTCCACCGTGCGCCTCCTCGAGCGCGCCGACCTTGTGCGGCCCGCCGGTGCGCTCCTCGGTTCCAAACAGCTCCTCCTCCACCCGATCAGGTGCCATCGCCGCCGCATTGAGCACAACGAAGGGACCCTCGGCCCGTAACGATTTGGCGTGTAAAACACGGGCTGCGAGTTCCTTGCCCGAGCCCGAGGCGCCGCGAATGAGAATTCGGCTGTTGGTCGGTGCGACCCGCTCGATGTGACCACGCAGTTGGTTCATCGAGGCCGATTTACCGACCATGTCTTGGCTCTGGGTCGAGCGTTCCTTGAGTTGCCGCACTTCGCGCTTGAGGCTGGAGGCCTCCAGGGCCCGCATAGCGACCAGGATTAGGCGGTCCGAGCTGAACGGCTTTTCGATGTAGTCGTAGGCGCCGCGCTTGATGGCCGTGACGGCGGTCTCAATGTTGCCGTGGCCAGAGATGATCACCACCGGCAAGTCCGGATGGGCACGCTTGATGGCCGACAGAACCTCCAAACCATCGAGTCGACTGCCCTGTAGCCAGATATCCAGAATAACCAGGTGGGGACGCCGTTCCTCGATCGCGCGCAGGGCTTCATCGCTGTCCCGCGCCAGGCGACAACGATGCCCCTCATCCTCGAGAATACCAGCAACCTGCTCGCGGATATCGGCTTCATCATCGACGACCAGGATATCGGATGCCATGTCTCGCTCCTGAGATTGGGATCACTCAAACCAAGGCTTCACTCAGCCGCCGCAGGCTCACCCGCCGAGGCCAGGTTCGCTTGCTTTCGAATGGGCAATGAGATGCGCACCAGGGCACCGGTGCCATGCTCGGTTACGTCGCCTGCATCATCGAGCACCAAAACGCCGCCGTGCTGCTCGACAATTTTCTGCACAATCGCCAGACCCAGCCCGGTCCCCTTGGTGCCTTTGGTGGTAACGTAGGGCTCCAGGAGGCGAGAGCGGTTCTGCTTGGGCAGGCCAGGACCATTGTCGATCACCTCGATGTCGTAGCGATCGCCTTTGGTGCGTAGCGCCACGCTGACGCGACCGGGAGCGGCGATGCTGCCCTCGGCGATCGCCGCCTGCACCGCCTCCGTTGCGTTCTTCACCAGATTGGTCATCGCCTGCGAAATCAAACGGCGATCGAACGACGCCATCACCGTCTGCTCTGGCAACTCCAAGGTGTATCGGACATCAGGGGTGCTTTCTCGAAACAGAATCACGGGTTCTTGCACAGCTTCGCGCAAGTCGTGCTGTTCGATGACGGGCTTGGGCACGCGGGCAAACGAGGCGAACTCGTCGACCATCGCCTTGATATCCCCGGCCTGGCGCTCGATCGTCGCGGTCAGCTTGTCGAATGTCTCGCGATCCTCAACGACCACCTTTCCGTACTTCCGCCTGATCCGCTCCGCAGACAGAATGATCGGCGTCAACGGATTTTTGATCTCATGGGCGAGGCGCCGGGCGACCTCCCCCCAAGCGCTGGTGCGCTGGGCGGATACCAATTCGGTGATGTCATCGAAGGTGATCACGGCATCTTGATCTTGGAAGTGACGGTCACCGTCGGCCGTAGAGCCGTGATGGGTGAGCCTGACCGAGAACGCGCGCTCCTCGCCATTGATCTGAAGCTTGGTCTCGATCTGGCCCTTGAGCTTGATGTCGCCGCCGGCCAACAGGGCTGCAAACTCCGGAACCACCAAGGCCAGCGGTTGGCCGATCAGCTGGTCCTCGTGCACATCCAGCAACCGCAAGGCAGAGCTGTTGGCGATGGTGATGTTGCCGCTCTGATCCAGCCCGAGCACGCCTGCGGTGACGCCCGACAACACCGCTTCCATGAACTGTCTCCGCTCTAACGCCTCCTCCCGGGCGCGCACCAGCGCATCACGTTGGGTGGACAGTTCGCTCGTCATGGTATTGAACGTTTGTGACAAGCGCCTGAGATCACCTTCACCGCGGATCACCGGCAGCTGAACGTTCAGATTGCCGCGGCTGACCTGTTGGGCGGCGGCAATGATCCGGCCGATCGGCGCCACAAACCGGCCGGCGAACCAAAAGCCGGTCCAGATTGCGGCCAGCAGGGCCGTCATCGCCGTCATCAAATACATGATGCCATGCACGACCGTGAGCGGGCCGCGAGATTTGCGAAGCTTCTCGTACTCGGCAAGCTTGGCTTTGGTGGAGCGCGTCAGTCCAACCACCAGGGGGTTGATCGCCCGCGCGACATACAGCAGGTGGCCAGGCATGGTCTCAAGTTGCATCATCCCAGAGACTCGATTGGTTGCACCAGAAACCCGCAACGGCACTTGCCCAGCGAGCGCCTGTGCCACCTCCGAGGCCGGCGGTGGTTGAAAGGGTCGCTTGCCGAGCGCCACGCCTTTGACCACCACGTCGCCTTGGAGGTCGATGATGTTGGCCACGGCCAGTGCGCGCAAGCCGGCTTGGCTGGTCATGAACGTCTGCAATCGCTGGAGATCGGCGCGCATGCTCTCTGGCGCGCTGTTGAGGTCTTTCGCCATGTTGACCAAGTCATTGCGAATGGTCAGGCCCTGCTCTTGGAGATAGGCATCAGCGACGTGGTCCGCATTGCGGATGATCTGCCGCGGCCGGGTCGAAAACCAGGCATCAAGCCCACGTGCAAAGCTGGTGGTGGCGGCGATCGCCAGCACCAGCGCCGGCAGCGCCGCCATAATGCTGAACAGTGCTACAATGCGCACATGCAGCCGGCTGCCGGCGACCTTGTTGCGCCAAGCCTGCCAAAGCCCCCACATCTGCCAGCCGATCACCGTCACCATCGCCAAAATCAGCATGACGTTGACCAACAGCACGATGAACACGACCTCGCCGGTCGGGCGGATCGGCGTCAAGTTTGTCAATATCAGGTAGGTCGCGAGGCCCGAGACCAGCGACAAAACCATGACCACAAGGCCGATCCAAAACGTCTGGTTCCGCGAATCCGGTGTAGGCAGTGCCGATGACACGACAGCTGCGGTCCGGTCCGCCCGGTCATTGACCGTCATGGATGGGCGTCTCCGAAGGCAATTCGCATCCGGGCCTGATCTCCACTCTCAACCCTTGGGGAACTGAGCAGTTCAAATGCGCTCATGGCGCCAACCCGTTCCTCCTCAATATCGTTCTCAATGCGCAACACAGTGGCCGAGTTAAGACGACTACCGCTGATGAACCCCCACATCTGTGTCATTTCTGCGACAGCAAAGCTGCGATACGACCACGTGCCGACATCGTCAAGGGCGTTGAACGGGTTTTCTATACAAAGTTCCGTTAATCTTGCTGCACAGCCGCGAACCGGTTCAGCGGGCCACGACCCAACAGCAACCTGCAGGTCGTGGACCCGGAACGATCCCGATGAACAGCAGAACGTTGCTCTCCACTTTAACAGTGATCATCATGGTGCCTTAAATTCGAACCGGCTTTGCCGTTTTCATCTAAGGCACGATGATCTGGCAATACACTTGTTCAGCCTGATGTTATCTGACGTGTTCGTCAGCGCGTTGGCGTCGCCAGGCGATGACGCCCCGCCGTCGCACCGGATGCTGGGTGCCGTCACGGCGGGGGCGTGCGCACCACCTGTAAATCGAGTTCACGAATGCGGCTGCGCAGCGTGTTGCGATTGAGCCCGAGCAACTCAGCGGCACGGATCTGATTGCCACGGGTGGCGGCCAGCGCCGCACCCAGCAGCGGCGCCTCGATCTGCCGGATGATCCGGTCATAAAGCCCCGGCGGCGGCAAGTCGCGGCCGAAGCCGGCAAAATAGCTAGCCAGGTAGCGCTCCAGCAGCTCCGACAGCGACTTGGTTTCGATTTTGGCGTCGTCAAGGATCGGTGATGGCACGTCGCTGAGTTCCGCGTCGACGATCGCCGCCGATATATTGTCTTGTGGATAAAGTGCCACCAGCCTGCGCACCAGGTTTTCCAACTCGCGGATGTTTCCCGGCCAATTGTGGCGCCGCATCCGCTCGATGGCGGCTTGCTCGATGGTCTTTTGCCCCAGACCCTCGCGAGAGGCTTCGCGCAAAAAGTGGCGCACGAGGTCGCCGATGTCTTCCAGCCGTTCGCGCAAGGGCGGCAAACGCAAGGGGACGACATTGAGCCTGTAATATAGGTCCTCTCGGAACAGACCCTGTTGAATCTGGTTGCGCAGATCGCGGTGGGTGGCGGCAACGATACGCACGTTGGTGCGGATCGGGGTCCGCCCGCCGACGGTGGTGTATTCCCCTTCCTGCAACACCCGCAGCAGTCGGGTTTGGGCGTCGAGCGGCATGTCGCCAATCTCATCGAGCAGCAGCGTTCCGCCCTCCGCCAGCTCGAAGCGCCCGGGCGCCCTGTTCTGAGCGCCGGTGAACGCGCCCTTCTCGTGGCCGAACAGCTCGCTCTCGATCAACTCACGCGGGATCGCGGCCATATTGATGGCGACGAACGGTCCGGCTCTGCGCCGACCGTAATCGTGCAACACACGCGCCACCAGCTCCTTGCCGGTCCCCGATTCGCCGGCGATCATCACGGTGAGATCGGATTGGGTGAGCCTGGCCAGCACCCGATAAATCTCCTGCATGGCCGGAGATCGGCCGATCAGGGGCAGCTGATCGCCGTCGCCCTCGATCGTGGTTTTGATGGTGCGGCGACCGGGCTCGGCCATCGCGCGGCCGACCACCGACACCAGCTCGTTAAGATCAAACGGTTTCGGCAGATATTCGTAGGCACCTTTTTCGGTTGCCGTCAGCGCGGTCATCAAGGTGTTCTGGGCGCTCATCACAATGATCGGCAGCTCGGGCCGGAGCTTTTTGATGCGAGGGATCAGATCGAACGCGTTTTCGTCCGGCATCACCACGTCGGTGACCACCACCTCGCCCTCACCCTGACTGATCCAGCGCCACAACGTCGCCGCGTTGCTGGTGGCACGCGGCAAATAGCCGGCCCGCGCCAATGCCTGGTTGAGCACCGTTCGGATGGCTGAATCATCGTCAGCGATGAGTACCGTGCCTTTGGCCATGATCACAATCCATAGTTTCGACTGACGCCGCCGGGCATCGGGGCGGGCTTGGCAGCCATCTTAGGTTGTTTCCGTCTTGGGCTCCTGCATGGGCAACAGCACGCGAAACACGGTGCGCCGAGGTTCTGAGTCACACTCGATGATGCCGCCGTGATCGCCGACGATCTTCGCCACCAGGGCCAAGCCCAAGCCGACCCCCCCCGCCTTGGTCGTGACGAACGGATCGAACAGCTGCTGGCGCACGTGCTGTGGAATGCCGATGCCGTTGTCCTCCACCTCGATCATCAGCGGCAGCCCGACGCGATGCTTTGAGCCGGGCACCATGAGCCGCACGCCAGGCCGAAATGCGGTGCGCAGCACGATGGTCCCGACGTCCTCCTGGCCGGCCATGGCTTCGACGGCATTCTTCAAAAGGTTGAGAAACACCTGGATCAGCTTGTCGCGATGACCGCGGACTGCAGGCAGCGATGGGTCAAAGTCGGCGATGACTTTGACGCCGTTCGCAAAGCCAGACGCAGCGAGCTTGCGGACATGCTCCAGCACCGTATGAATGTTGACGGGCGCCAGATTGAGCGGCCGCTCGTCGCCGAACACCTCCATCCGGTCAACCAGATGGCGGATCCTATCGGTCTCGGCGCAAATCAGCTGGGTCAAGGCGCGGTCCTGATCGTTCAGGCCGGGCTCCAACAGCTGGGCGGCGCCGCGAATGCCAGAAAGCGGATTCTTGATCTCGTGGGCCAGCACGGCGGCCATCCCCGACACCGATCGGGCCGAGGCGCGGTGTAACAGCTGACGCTCAATCATTTGCGCCATCGAGCGCTGCTGCAGCATCAGGACGATCAGGCCGGGTTGCTCCGACAGCGGCCCGCCGAAGACGTCGACCAAGCGCGCGGTCTCGGCGCGCTGCAGGCTGACCTCGATGCTGTACTCGTTGACCGTCTGCTCGTGGCGTCTGACTTGATCGGCGAGCGACACGAGGGGGCAATCGAAGTCGACAATGTCAGGCAATCGCTGGCGGCGTAGCACAGCGAGGCTGGTACAAAAGAACGCCTCCGCCGCTGGGTTGGCGTAAACGATGCTGTTGTCTTCTGCCATCACCAAAATCGGGTGCGGCAGTGCGGCGACCAGCAAGTCGTGCTCCACAGGTCGGCGCTGCAGGGTGGTGGCGAGGCGATTTTCGTTTAGCGCTTTGCTCATGCGGCGATCTGCATTGTTTCGTCGTAGAATTGAGCGAGCCCGGACTTGACCCGAAGCGGGTCGTCGTCCGTGCACAACCGGCGGCGCCAGCGCTTGACGTCCGCGGCATCGCGCCCGGTGTTCTCCAAATACCAGCCGATGTGTTTGCGCGAGACGCGCACCCCGAGTTCGCGGCCATACGCGGCCAGCATCGACTGGTAGTGCTCCAAGACGAGGTCGCGTTGGTCCGACCAGCTGGGATCGCCTGGATCGCGTCCAGTGCTCAAGGCGGTGGCCCATCGGCCCAGTCGCCAGGGGGCACCATAGGCGCCGCGCCCGATCATCACACCATCAGCGCCGGAAACCGCCAGCGCAGTGCGCGCTTGCCCGAGCGATCGGATATCGCCGTTGACGATCACCGGAACGCCGACCGCAACCTTGACGGCGCGGACCGCCGCCCAATCGGCCGCACCTTTGAAAAACTGGCATCGGGTTCGCCCGTGCACCGTGATCATTTGAACGCCCGCGGCTTCGGCGCGCGCCGCCAGGTCGGCTGCGGTCAGCGACGAGCGATCCCATCCCAGCCGCATCTTGAGCGTGACCGGCACATCGACGGCGCGGGTGACCGCCTCGATCAGGGTAACGGCGTGGTCGAGATCGCGCATCAAGGCCGAGCCCGACAGCTTGCCCGTCACCTCCCGCGCCGGACAGCCCATATTGATGTCGATGATGTGGGCGCCGAGATCCGCCGCTATGCGCGCGCCTTGCGACATCCAACCCGCTTCTCGGCCGATCAGTTGTATCACGAAGGGCGTGGCGCCATGATGGGCAACCTTGCGCTGCATCGCTCGGCTGGCGTGCGCCAAAGCATCGCTCGCCACCATTTCGCAAACCACCAGCCCAGCGCCAAGCGATTGCACCAGGCGCCGAAATGGTGCATCGGTCACCCCGGACATCGGCGCCAGCAGCACCGGGTTGGCCAGACCGACCGATCCGACCACGAGTGGGTTCAGGCATCGAGGGCTGGCGATCGTCCGCACGGCTGCCTACTTTTCAGTCAATAATGTCGATTGCTTGATGTTTGTGCAAAATACGCCGGAAGCCTGGTGAACGCAAGCCTGCGCTCGCCCAAACGTTGCGATCGTTGGATAACCGGTTTACGTCGATGCGCACAGATGGTGGCGGAGCCGATCAGCGTGGCGGATCAGGACAAATTGGCCGTTGCTGTCGTCATCGTGGCCGCGGGGCGTGGCGCTCGGGCGGCGACGGACGGCGCGCCTGCGAAGCAGTATCTGGAGGTTGCCGGTCGCAGCGTGTTGGCCCGGGCGGTCGCAGCGTTCGCCGCACAACCGCAGATTGGGCCCATTCAGATTGTGATCGGCCCGGATGACGACGCGCACTACACGCGGGCGATTGGTGAGTACGCGCAGCGTGTGTTGCCGGCGGTGCACGGTGGAGCCACCCGGCAAGACTCCGTGCGCAAAGGTCTTGAAGCGTTGGTTGCACTGGCCCCCGATCGGGTGCTGATCCACGACGCCGCCCGCCCGTTCGTATCGCCAGCGGTGATTTCCCGGGTGATCGCAGCGCTGGACCAACAGCCCGGAGCGATCGCAGCCGTGCCAGTCAGCGATACGCTCAAGCGCGGCGATCAGCGACGCCTGATCTGCGGCAGCGTGGACCGGCGTGCCCTGTGGCGGGCGCAAACGCCACAGGGATTCGCCTTCCAAGCTGTTCATCGTGCCCACGCTGCCGCCCACGCGCAAGGGCTGGACGACTTCACCGATGACGCGGCCGTGGCACACTGGGCCGGGCATCAGGTGGCGTTGGTGATGGGCAGCGAGGACAACGTTAAGCTGACGACCGCTGAGGATTTGGCGATGGCGGAACGCAGACTGGCCGAGCGCGCATCGGTCGGACAGCGGGAGACGCGGTCAGGGCAAGGCTTTGACGTGCACCGTTTGGCAGCGGGCGAGGGGCTGTGGCTTTGTGGTGTCTGGGTGCCCCACGTGGCACGCCTGGAGGGACATTCGGATGCCGACGTGGCACTGCACGCGTTGACGGATGCATTGCTGGGGGCGATCGGCGCCGGCGATATCGGTGCGCATTTTCCGCCATCGCAGGCGCGCTGGAAAGGCGCTTCATCCGACATTTTTGTGCACCACGCCCGGGAACTGATCGGTCAGCGGGACGGACGCATTGTCAACGTCGACATCACAATCCTGGCAGAGGCGCCCAAGGTCGGACCGCATCGGGCCGCGATGTGCGCCCGGGTGGCCGAGATCCTCGATATCGATCCAGCACGGGTTTCGGTCAAAGCCACGACGACAGAGCAGCTGGGCTTTGTCGGTCGGAGCGAGGGCATCGCCGCCCTGGCGAGCGCCTCCGTTGAGCTGCCCGTGGCAGCCCACACATGACCTGCCGCCGCATCCGTGGCGGCCGCCGTGGGGACATGGCGGGCGATGACGGTGACAGTTGCTCTACACTTTAAGAGCGATCATCTTTGCGCCTTAAATCGGAACCGGCGCAATTGGAATCGGCGTTGCGGTTCCGATTTAAGGCGCGATGATCTAGCCGGCCCGGGCCGCCCGCCTTCTGCATGATCAGCCTGAGCCTGTGACATTTTCGGTGCGCAGCGCCAAGACCTTTGCCGGGATCGGCCGGTTCGTCGTTGGACGTGGATTTGACGCGCTTGCGCTCGCTTTAAGAATCACGGCAAGCGGTTGTATGCCCACTGATGCGGACGGGAACAACCGATGAACGTCATGACGCAGACTCTGGACTCCGGCGTGCTCGATTTGGAGCATATCGCCGAGACCACCGCTTCTTCGTGCATTGCTACACGGGTGCGTCAGTTGTCGCGTATTGTGACCCGCGTTTATGACGATGCAATGCGACCACTTGGAATTACGGCCAGCCAGTTCACGTTGCTGACGCAGCTGGCGGCTCGCGATGGCATCACCGCCGTAGAGATCGGCACTGAGCTCGACATTGAAAAGTCGACGCTGTCACGCAATCTCAAGCGGATGTTGGCGCTTGGCCTGATCATCATGGATCCGCCTGCCGGTCGGCGCGGACGTGGGTTGCACTTGACACTTAAGGGCCAGTCGACGATCCGCGAGGCGTATCCGGTGTGGCTGTCGGCGCAGCAACGCTCGGTCGCCGTCATGGGGCCGGAAAGTCGAACCCTGCTGGATAGCCTGCTCGGCAGCGCTGAGAAGCTGGCCGCCGACTAGCTCGATGGCGCCCCAGGCGGACATAATCTAGACGCCAAAACAGTTGCGAGGACGGCCGACCTCGTTAACACTGTGGCACCTGTGTGCTTCCACCTTGAGCGTTTCAGTCTTAGCTGGAACCATCCCGCTGCCCGACCGGTCCTCCGCTCGCCACCCGATGGCATGCTGGTGGGGGTGGCGCGTAGAAGAATGGGGCGGGGAGCAGGCCGGCACAGCGATTCCGCCTTTTGCGGACATGATGTAGGTCGTGCCATGTTTCCAGATGATCTCATCGTCAGCGCCCAACATCTGCTGGGTGCGATGCGGCAGCGGCGGCTGTTGTTGGCGACCGCGGAGAGTTGTACCGGCGGCCTTATTTCGGCGCTGCTGACTGAGATCGCGGGCTCCTCCGATGTGGTCGAGCGCGGCCTGGTGACCTATTCAAATGCCGCCAAGATCGAACTGCTCGGGGTGCCGCAAGCGACGCTCGAAACCTATGGTGCCGTCAGCCGCGAGACCGCCTTGGCGATGGTCGCCGGTGCGCTGCGTGCCTCGCATGCGAACCTGGCCGTCGCCGTCACAGGCGTCGCTGGACCGGGTGGTGGTACCGTGCAAAAGCCGGTTGGACTTGTGCATTTGGCCGTTCAGATGCGCGGCTCCGATCCCGTTCACCAGCAGGCGCGCTACGGTGACATCGGCCGTCAACAGGTGCGATTGGAGACCGTGCGAACCGCGATGGCGATGCTCTCATCGCTATGAGCGATCAATTTCGCGCCTCAGGCCAAGCGCAGGTCGCGCGCCGGTGTCGGGCCGTAAATGTGATGGGCGCGCGCCTCGAACGCCGCCGCGAAGCGGCGAAACGCCTTATCGAACAGAGCACCGACCAGCATGCTCAACATCAACGAGCGGAACTCGTAATTGATGTAAAAGTCGACGTCGCATCCACCTGGCACCGGGTCAAACTGCCAACGGTTTTCGAGATGCCGAAACGGGCCATCGAGATATTCGACCAACACCTTGTTCTCGTCGGGGAGCAACCGCACCCTGGTGGTGAACCGCTCGCGGATCGCCTTATAACCGGCGACCATCGACGCCACTAAAATCGTGTGATCCGGCTTTTCCTCGCGTGAGGTGAGCTGCAGCGCTTCGCACAGCGGAAGGAACTCCGGGTAGCGTTCAACATCGGCCACGAGATCGAACATTTGGCGCGGCGTGAAGGGAACCCGGCGTCGGGTGTGAAACGTCGGCATTAAAGACCTGTATGCGCTGTGACGGAGCGTGTTGGAGCGGTGACGTACGTCGAGTCGGGTGTGTTTGTCCGGACGGCTTGAGCGGTTATGCACAGGCATAATTAGGCCACGGCGGCGACGCTTTGCGAAGGTGGTCTTTAGTCGCGATGGCGGTTGGCCGGTTGTGCGCGTGACGTGCCGCGCCGCGTGGCCATCGGCAACGCTGTCGGTCGGGTCAGCAAAGCCGGAGCGGTTCGGCGCCCGCCGGTGTCCGCCGTCAGTTGGTCGCCGGCGCGGCGCTGCGGCTCCTCAACCGCGCCGCCTGCAGCCGCGCAAAGTCCTCATCGGCGTGGTAGGAGGAGCGCGTCAAGGGCGCGGCCGAGACCAACAGGAACCCTTTCGCCAAGGCCACCCGTTGGTAGGCGGCAAACTGTTGCGGCGTCACGAACGCCTTCACCGGGGCATGCCGTCGGGTCGGCTGGAGATATTGCCCGATCGTCAGGAAGTCGACATCGGCGCTTCTCAGGTCGTCCATCACCTGCAGCACCTCCTCGCGCGCCTCGCCAAGCCCCACCATGATGCCTGACTTGGTGAACATCGATGAATCCAGCTCCTTGACCCGTTGCAACAGCCGCAGAGAATGAAAATAGCGCGCGCCGGGCCTGATCGCCAGATAGTGGGAGGGGACGGTCTCCAGGTTATGATTGAACACGTCGGGGCGCGCGGCCACCACGGTTTCCAACGCGCCCGGCTTGCGCAGGAAATCCGGCGTCAACGCTTCCACGGTGGTGCCTGGGCAGCGGTCATGAACCGCCTGGATGACCGCTGCGAAATGCGCCGCGCCGCCGTCTGTAAGGTCGTCGCGATCCACTGAGGTGATCACCACATGGGCCAAGCCCAGCTTCTGGACCGCGTCAGCCACGTTGCCGGGCTCGGCCGGGTCCAGCGGCCCAGGCAGCCCCGTGGCCACATTGCAGAAGGCACAGGCCCGCGTGCAGATCTCGCCCATAATCATCATGGTGGCATGGCGTTTCGACCAGCACTCGCCGATGTTCGGGCAGGCAGCTTCCTCACACACCGTCGAGAGGCCGTGTTGCCGGACGATTCGTCGGGTTTCCGCGTACTCTGGCGAGGTCGGGGCTTTTACCCGAATCCAGTCCGGCTTGCGTTGAACCGGGGATGGCGACCGGTTGGCCTTCTCGGGGTGTCGCGATTTGGTGGTGTCGAGGACGGTGACCATCACCGATATTTAGGAGGATTGCTGGTGGATTGCCAGGTGCCGGCTAGATCATCGCGTCTTAATGCTGCGATCCAAACAGGGCGCGGATCAGCTCGGTCGGGGCCGGCGTCGTCGCCAGATAGCCCAAGCCGACCAGGCACAACGCACAGGCAAACAGTTGGATGGCCCGCGGCTGTCGGCGCAGCAAGAGCCAACCGATGATCGCCATGATCACCGCGATCAGCCCCAGCCCAGACAGGTGCGGTGGGTCAACCGTCATCGGTCGCGCGCGTCCTTCAGTTTTGGCGAACCACCGGCTCAGCGCCGCCGGCCTCGGTCTTGAGCCAGGCCTCGCAACATGCCATCGCGAGCCCCCGCACGCGGAGAATATAGCTTTGCCGCTCGGTCACCGAGATCACGCCGCGCGCATCCAACAGGTTGAACAGATGTGAGGCCTTGATGCACTGGTCGTAGGCCGGTAGCACCATCAGGTGTCGGTCCTCGTCAGTACCGCGCTGGAGCAGCGAACGGCACTCAGCTTCCGCATCGCGAAAATGCTGCAGCAGCGTATCGGTGTTGGCGTGCTCGAAGTTGTAGCGGGAGTACTCTTGCTCCGCCTGCAAAAACACATCGCCATAGGTGAGCTTGCGGGCGTCATTGCGGCCGTTGAAGTTCAGGTCATAGACCCGGTCGACGCCCTGCACGTACATGGCCAGCCGCTCCAGGCCATAGGTGATTTCGCCGGACACCGGGTGGCAATCGAAGCCGCCGACCTGCTGAAAATAGGTGAATTGGGTCACCTCCATGCCGTTGCACCAGACCTCCCAGCCCAATCCCCAAGCGCCAAGGGTCGGGCTTTCCCAATCATCCTCGACGAACCTGATGTCGTTGACGCAGGTGTCGATGCCGATGGCATCGAGGCTGGCGAGATATAGCTCCAAGATGTCGGGCGGCGACGGCTTCATGATCACTTGGAACTGATAGTAGTGTTGCAGCCGATTGGGGTTTTCGCCGTAGCGGCCATCGGTCGGGCGGCGGGAGGGCTGGACGTAAGCGGCGTTCCAGGGCTTGGGTCCGAGCGCGCGCAGGGTTGTCGCGGGGTGAAACGTACCGGCCCCGACCTCCATGTCGTAAGGTTGCAGCACCACGCAGCCCTGGCTACCCCAGAACTGCTGCAAGGTCATGATCAGGTCCTGAAAGCTGTCCTTGGGCCGCAACGCCGTCGCCGACGTGGGACCAGTTCTGCTCGCTTTCGCCATCCGTCCACTCCTTGGCAACGACGGCCATTGCTGCGGCGCACGATCATAGAAGAACTGGCGCAGTTGGAGAAGCGCAACGGCCGCGACCTGCGCGAGGAAGCCGATGCTCGGTGTGGGCGTCGAAGCGGCATGGCGCTGGCCGGCTAGAGCAACCTGCCTTAAATCGGAACCGGCTTTGCGGTTCCGATTTAAGGCGCAAAGATGATCGCTCCTAAAGTGTAGAGCAACTTTCTGCCCTTAATCGGGATCGTCCCGATTCCGATTAAGGGCAGGTTGCTCTAGGGCCTGTTGGGAATCAGGATTCACTTTGGACCTGGTTTGTGATTCAAGCTCCCAAAACAGGGGGCTGCAAATGATTCGTTACTGTTTGACAGATCGTCAGTGGGAAAAGATTGAGCCGCTTTGTCTGGGCAAGAAGACCGATGCCGGTCGCACCGGTGGTGATGGTCGGGTGTTCATCGAAGCCGTTCTGTGGATCGTTCGCACGGGCAGTCCATGGCGCGACCTGCCATCGGAATTCGGCAATTGGAATACGGTGTTTCAGCGCTTTCGTTATTGGGCTGCGCGTGATGTTTTTGCGAAAATTTTCAACGCTCTATCCGATGATCCGGACATGGAGTACGCGATGATCGATGCCACCATCGTCCATGTCCATCGCCACGGACACGGCGCAAAAGGGGGACTCAAAGTCAGGCCATCGGCAAGTCGAAGGGCGGGTGGACAACGAAGATTGTCGCACTGACCGACGCCCTCGGCAGTCTCGTGCGCTTCGTTCTGCTGCCCGGAAATCGCTACGATACGGTCGGCGTCGCACCGCTGATCGAGAAGGTCGAGTTCGCAGCGCTGATCGCTGACAAGGCCTACGATTGCAACTGGATCATTGATGAACTGAACGCGCGGGGTGCCGGCATCGTCATCTCGCAAAGACCAAAACGAAAACGGCGTCTCCAAATCGACGAGGAGATCTACAAATGGCGCCACCTCATCGAGAACTTCTTCTGCAAACTCAAGGAGTTCAAGCGTATCGCCACACGCAGCGAGAAGACTGACAGCAGCTACCGTGCAATGATCTATGCGGCAGCAACTGTGATACACTCGCGCTGAATCACAACAGGCCCTAGGCTGGTCCGCCTAAGGCGGGAACGATCTCGGAAGTGGGGACAAGGCGGGGTGGACGGGGCCGGGTTGTTGGCAGCCGATCGCGCAATCTGATAAGTTCAGGTGAGCTGCGCAAAATGACTGCGGCGAGCTGGGGTTGGCTCCAATCTCAGCGCATCTTGATCCCCACTATCAGGATACATCCTTTGGCCGAAGACGATACCCACGCCAACGGCGACGACGGCAACGACGACGACCGCCGCCCGGCACATGAGCCGTCCGACATTCGACCGGTTCTCATCATCGATGAGATGAAGCGCTCCTATCTGGACTATGCGATGAGCGTGATCGTGTCGCGGGCGCTGCCGGACGTTCGCGATGGGTTGAAGCCTGTGCACCGACGCATCCTTTACGGGATGTCCGAGCTGGGCCTCGATTGGAACAAAAAGTACGTCAAATCGGCCCGCGTGGTCGGCGACGTGATGGGCAAATATCATCCACATGGCGATCTGGCGATTTATGACGCGCTGGTGCGGCTATCGCAGGACTGGTCGTTGCGCGTGCCGTTGATCGATGGCCAAGGCAACTTCGGTTCGGTGGACGGCGATTCCCCGGCCGCCATGCGTTACACCGAGTGCCGGCTGCAGAAGATTACGCAATACCTGCTCGATGATTTGGACAAGGACACGGTGGACTTCCGCGAGAACTATGACGGTTCAGCGCATGAGCCCACGGTGCTGCCGGCCAAGTTTCCCAATCTGCTGGTCAACGGGGCCGGCGGGATTGCCGTCGGAATGGCCACCAATATTCCGCCGCACAATCTGGGCGAGGTGATTGACGCCTGCCTGGCCCATCTCGACGATCCGGAGATTTCCATCGAAGAGTTGTGCCAGATCGTGCCTGGTCCGGATTTCCCGACCGGTGCCACCATCCTCGGCCGGGGCGGCATCCTATCTGCCTACCACAAGGGCCGCGGATCGATCGTGATGCGGGCCAGGGTTGAGGTGGAGGAGATCCGCAAGGACCGCCAAGCCTTGATCGTGACGGCTATCCCGTATCAGGTCAACAAACGCATGCTGATCGAAAAGATTGCCGATCAGGTCAAGGAAAAGCGGATCGAAGGCATTTCCGACATTTGGGATGAATCCAATCGCGAAGGCATGCGCATCGTCATCGAATTGAAGCGTGACGCCATTCCCGATGTGGTTTTGAACCAATTGTGGCGCTATTCAGATCTGCAAACGTCATTCGGTGCCAACATGTTGGCCATCAACGGCGGGCGTCCTGAGCAACTGAACCTGAGAGACATCATCGCCGCGTTCAACGCCTTCCGCGAGGAGGTGGTGTCGCGACGGACGAAGTTCTTGTTGAACAAGGCCAGGGACCGCGCCCATGTGTTGGTCGGGTTGGCGATTGCGGTGGCCAATATCGACGACGTGATCAATTTGATCCGTCGGGCGCCATCGCCCACCGAGGCGCGCGAGCAGTTGATGGTGCGCGATTGGCCGGCGCAGGACATTGCGGTGTTCTTGGACTTGATCGCAGATCCGCGCCACCGCATGAGCGAGGCGGGCACCTACCGGCTGTCGGCGGAACAAGCCCAAGCGATCCTTGACCTGCGGCTGCAACGCTTGACCGCGCTGGGTCGCGACGAAATCGGCGAGGATCTGAAGAAGCTCGCCGATGACATTAAGGAATATCTGTCGATCTTGGCGTCCCGGATCCGCGTGGTTCAAATCATCAAGTCGGAACTTTCTGCGATCAAGCAGGAGTTCGCGACGCCGCGGCGCACCGAAATCATCGATATCGATGGCGAGGTGGACGATGAGGACCTGATACAGCGGGAGGATGTGGTCGTCACGGTGTCCCACCGCGGATACATCAAACGGGTGCCGTTATCGACCTATCGCGCGCAGCGGCGCGGCGGACGCGGGCGCTCGGGCATGTCGACGCGAGACGAAGACTTTGTCACCCAGATCTTCATCGGCTCAACCCACACACCGATCCTGTTCTTTTCCTCGCGTGGCATGTGCTACCGCATGAAGGTGTGGCGCTTGCCGGCGGCGACGCCGCAGTCGACGGGCAAGGCTTTGATCAATTTGCTGCCGTTGCAACAGGGCGAATGGATCACCACCATACTGCCGCTACCGGAGGACGAGGCAACGTGGGGTCAGCTGGAGCTGATGTTTGCCACGCGCAGCGGCAACGTACGCCGTAACAGCCTGTCGGACTTTGAAAACATTAATCGCAACGGCAAGATTGCCATGAAGCTCGACGAAGGTGACGAGATCGTCAACGTGGCGATCTCCCGGCCGAGCGACGATGTGTTGTTGACCACCGCCAACGGTCAGTCGATTCGCTTTGCCTGCGACGATGTCCGCGTGTTCAAGGGCCGCGATTCCGTCGGTGTCCGAGGCATCAGATTGGACGGCGACGATACCCTGATCTCGATGGCGATCCTGACCCACGTCGATGCCAGCCCGGCCGAGCGCGCGATTTATTTGAAACAGGCGTCGGCGCTGCGGCGGGCCCAGGACGCTGAGGATGCCGAGGCGATCCTGCCGGAACCGGAACCGGAAGAGGAAGAGGCCGACGGACCGGCCGAGCTGACATCTGAGCGTTTCGCGCAGCTGTCCGGCCTTGAACAGTTTGTGCTCACGCTGTCCGAAAAGGGCTTCGGCAAGCGCTCGTCATCCTATGAATACCGCACCTCGGGCCGCGGCGGTAAGGGGATCGCGGCGATGGTGGTCAATGAGCGCAATGGCAAGCTGGTCGCCTCGTTTCCGGTGGAGGAGAGCGATCAGATCATGTTGGTCACCGACGCCGGCCAACTGATCCGCACCAGCGTCGATGAGGTGCGCATCGCCGGGCGCAATACCCAGGGGGTGCGGGTGTTTCGCACTGAGGAAGACGAGAAGGTGGTGTCGGTGGAGCGGATTCCCGACGATGGCTCGGGCGACGAGGACGACGGCGACACCGGCGCAGACGACACCGGCGCTGAGGACAACGGCACCGAGGACAACGGCGGCGAGGATGGACCCGACGTTGACAGCCCCAACAACGGGGACTGATCACAGGTGGGCGCGCTCAAGGGGGAGCGACCGTGATGGGTCCCGCTAACCCGACAGCAACGCCCTCTGGCGGTTCAGTGTGAGCTGGAACCATCCCGCTCCCCCGCCCGGCACAGCGATTTGGCCGATGGCGGACATGAGCTAAATCGCGCGGCTACCGCTGGGTGACAGCGTGGTGCCGTTGAGCACGATCGTGACCTCCGGCTCCAGCGCCGCCTTTAACGTCGCATGCAGATAGCAGGTGCGCGCGGCGATGTGCATGAGCTGCTCGAAGGTCTCCTCGCTGGCGTGTCCGTTGAGGAACAGATGCGTGTCGACGGGCTCGATGCCCGCCTTTACGGCACCGTGGTCGCTGCCAAGCCAAAACGGCGCCGACTGGACCAGCCGTATGCCATGGATGTCCATCTTCATGTGCTCGATATAACGCGACAATTGCGTCATGTAACAGAAGGCAATGCCGGCACAGACCAGACTGATGCCGCATGGCGCCTGATCTGCGTCCGCGCGCTCGTCAGATTTGAGCGCGAAATGCGACATGCCGGGAAGCTCGAGCACCGTTTCGGTTTGGGTCGTGCCGAGCGGGGTCAGCATGCGGCTGCTGCCGGCGATCGTTCGTATAATCCTGGTTGTCGTTCCGGCCGGCGCCGGCTCGATCGAGCCGGAGCGCACCTCGCCGGTCTTCACCACCAGATCCGACAACGCGGCATCGGCCGCTAGCGGTTCGGGCGGACGCTGGTAGGCGACGAACGGGTCCTTGGCATCTGCGGCGGTGGAGGCTGCCATCGTCGTGATCGGCCGCCGTCGGCCGTTGACGTAGAGCGCGAACGTGTTGGTCAGCGGCGCGCGCATGGCGGCCAGCGCTGGCGATCCAGCCACCGCGTCGGCGACCAGGGTGGTGATCTCGCTGGCATTCGAGGTGGAGGCGATGTCGATCGCCATCTGGGCCGGCTCGGCAAATCCTTCCCCCGTCCCTCGAAAAAACGAGCCGGTCATCCAAAACCCGTTCTTCAACGCGATCTGCAGCGTCGACAGCGGGATCGCGCGGGCTGCCGCCAGCGCACTGATCCGGCCCATCAGATCGGCCTGTAACCCGGCATTGAAATAACCGAGGGGAAAGGGTGACACGTCCTTACCCTTGATGTGCTTGCCTTCGTCGCTGGTCAGCCGCCAGGCGCTGCCCTGGCTACCCTCATGGACCACGGCCTCCTTTTGATGACCCGCCAGCTGGCGCGCTTCGACCAAGAAGATGTCGCGTCCCTCGCTCAGGCCGAGCACTGAGGGACGGCGCATGCCCTTATGGATCCGAAAGCCCAGCGGATATCCGGATCCCTCAATCGTTTCGACTTGCGCCATTTCGTTTCTCCTCACGTGCATCTCATTGGCGACCATCTCAGCTGCGACGGGGCGCCTCGTGTTACCAGCGCTCGTGTTACCAACGCTCGTGTTACCAACGCTCGTGTTACCAACGCTCGTGTTACCAACGCTCGTGTTACCAACGCTCGTGTTACCAACGCTCGTGTTACCAACGCTCGTGTTACCAACGCTCGTGTTACCGACGCTCGTGTTACCGACGCTCGTGGGCCAGGGGCGCAGGACCGATCGGGATCGTGCGCAGCGCCCGGCCCGCCGGATCAGCGTCGACAGGGCCGGCGCCGCGGGTTGGGACCGCCGTTCCGGCTGCACCTTAAGGTGCGATGATCCGACGTACCAGCCTTGGCATACCTCATCGACCTCGACCACATCAGGTCGCCTGAGCGATCGCTCGCGTCAGCGCGGCCCGGTGCAGGCGGTCAATCGACCGTCACCCATTGCCACCATCGGACGGTCTGCGCGATGGTCTCAACAGCCCGGCCAAGCGGGGATAAAGGCAGGTACCGGGACCTGGGCTACGCTACTGGGCGCGGGCCACGAAGCAGTCAAACCGACGTCGCCGCAGTTCCTGACAGGTCGACGCGGCCGCCTGCCGGCTAAAACCGGTGAAGCGAGCGCGATAATAGCGTTGTGTTCGTTTGGAGATCGGTTCGGTCCTGGTCGGTCGCGAACGCAGTAGATCTCCGGCGCTCGCCTTTGCCGACGCCAACGCCATCGATGCCTCGCGCGAGGTGGTGTAGGCACCGATTTGGATCTCAAAGCCGTGGCCGCGCCGGGATGCCGCGACAAACGGTCCCCGCAACCCCTGGTTTTGTCGACCGGTTGACGCTGCGCCGGCCTCTGGCCTAGGACCGGCCCTATGCACGGTTCGATAGGGTCGTCGCGGCGTGGGATGAGGGGCGAAGGTTGCCCGGTAGCTTGCCCGTCGTGGCCCCCGCACCAGTTGTGGTCGGCCCGCGATCGACGTGGAGGCTGCGCGCGCATAGGTCGACGGCGAGCGACGTCGGGCCGGCTGCGCACGGGCGACCAAGATCGGCGGCGGCACGCGGGTTTTGGTTGTGGATGCCAGCCGCAGGGCGCGGGTCAACAGCTGTCGCATGGCATAATCGCGCTTGGCTGCGGACCGCCCGCCGAAGATGGCGCCGATGACATGCCGACGGCCCCGGCGCACCGACGCCACCAGGTTAAAGCCCGAGGCTCGGATGTACCCGGTTTTCAAACCCTCGGTGCCGGAGAAGCGGTGCAACAGCCCGTTATAGCTCTTGTAGGTCTTGCCGCGCCATTTGAAGTACTTGGTTGCGAATAATCGGTAGTGCTTTGGAAAGTGATCATGCAGCCGCAATGCGAGCGTCAGCATGTCGCGTGCCGTAGTCACCTGGCCGCCGTCGGGCAAGCCGGAGGCATTTCGGAATGTGGTTTTGGTCATGCCGAGCAAATGCGCTTTTTGCGTCATCAGCTTTGCGAAGCGCGCTTCACTTCCGGCCAAGTGCTCGGCAACGACCACCGCCACATCATTGGCCGATTTGACGATCAACGCCTGGATCGCGTCGATCAGGCGGATGGTCTCACCCGGCTTCATTCCCAGTTTGCTTGCGGGCCGCGTGGCGGCCTCGGTCGAAACCCGCAAACGGGTATGATAACTGGCACGGCCCGCTTCGATGGCTTCCAAAGCCATGTAGATGGTCATCAATTTGGTGAGCGAGGCTGGATAGCGTGATTGCTCGGCTGCCGACGCATGCAGCACGCGTCCGGTGTTGGCATCGACCACCATCGCCGCATGGCGCGGTTTGGCGGCGATGGCGATTGCGGCCAATGGCAGAGCCAGGGCAAGTGCGCCAGCCAAGCAAACGATCGAGCGTAGGGCTTGGCGCACGTTATGCAGCAAAACCTTCGTCAAACCGAACTTCGCTCCCTCATCGACGCTGTGTCCAAGCCAAATTTCCGCTGCGTGCCACCACCGTGGTCTTGAGCACGGCGCGAACGCTGTGCGCGATCAGCCACTGGACCTGCCCTTGACAAAAAACATGGTTTCGCGGCCGCTTGTTGACGAAATAACGGCCCTGACCGCGGCAACTCCTCACACATGCCATCGATCCTTAGGCATCCGGGACGGCCGGTCGCCGCTAGGCCCGCCGTCGGGGCGTCGTGGGTCAGCGGCGACGATTGCGGACCCGAATCAAAGCTTCGATCGCGAGGCTGATGGTACCGACGTCGGGTCTCAAATTGGTTAAAGCGGCGCGTCGCCCGGTGTCGATCAGGGGCATCGACATCCGCTGCTGGTTGGCGGGCATCCGCGCAGCCGCGCCACAGCTTTGGGCCTTGAAGGAGCTATGCACGATGGCGCTCAGGATGCTGCCATGCGCTTGAGGCGAACCTGACGCCGGCGGGCGCTTTTGTTCCGGTTGGGAAAGGACCTTCGGACACGATGAGCATTGTCGTCACCGCCCAGCCATACTTAATTTGCTCAAATAGCTATCAGCGCGTCCGAACCGTGCTTGGCGGCGACAAGTTGGAGGGAGTTGTGCGATTGACAGCTGCGTCAAGAAACCTACTAAACGTGGCCGCTAAGCCTGGCTCGCGCCGATGCCGCCAACCAGCAGCGGATGTCGATGCCACGCGTTGCCGGGCCGCGTGTTAGGGATTATTCTAGTGGGGTAGGGTTCGATCGGCATCGGCGCGGTTATGATGCCCTCCTGCGATCAAAGTTCTGGTCAAGGGCAATTTGAGCTGAAGCTGATGAGGCACGGATGTAATCTTAGTTTGCCGATGCGACATTATTTGGCAGTGAGCAAGACGCGGTGGCCGTGAGATGTGGATGATGGCCGTGAGATGTGGATGATGGGGAACGGCGGTCCGGGTAAGGATGGTGACGAGGAGGGAAAGACCGGCCTCGTTACCAAGACCCGTCCCAAAACGAAGAAGCCCAACTTATATAAGGTGCTATTGCTGAACGACGATTACACGCCGATGGAGTTCGTCGTTCTCGTGTTGGAGCGTTATTTCAACAAGGGGCGTGAGGAAGCCACGAAGATCATGCTCCATGTGCATCAGAAAGGCGTCGGCATATGCGGCGTCTATACATATGAGGTTGCTGAAACCAAGGTGACCCAGGTGATGGATTTTGCCCGCCAAAATGGCCATCCTCTCCAATGCACCCTTGAGAAAGAGTGAGGACCCGTTCACGTGCCATCCTTCTCACAAAGTCTAGAAGCCGCGCTTCACCGCGCGTTGGAGCTGGCCAATCAGCGCAGCCACGAATACGCGACCTTAGAGCATTTGCTGCTCGCGCTGGTCGACGATCGTGATGCGGCCGGCGTCATGAAAGCGTGCAACGTCGACGTGGACAAGTTACGTCGTCGGATCACCGAGTTTCTCGACAGTGAGCTCGGCGGGTTGGAGACACCGGGCCCGACCGATGCGCAACCCACGACGAGTTTCCAGCGCGTCATTCACCGCGCCGTCGTGCACGTTCAATCCTCAGGGCGTGAGGAGGTGACGGGCGCGAACGTGCTGGTGGCGATGTTTGCTGAGCGGGAGAGCCATGCTGCGTTCTTCCTGCAGGAACAGGACATGACGCGCTTCGATGCAGTCCAATACATCAGCCATGGCATTGCCAAGCGACCCGGCATGTCAGAACCGCGCACGGTGCGTGGGGTGGAAGAGGACGAAAGCGCGGCCGGTGATGGCGACGGCAAGAAACAAGCGGCCGACGCGCTCAATGCTTATTGCGTCAATCTGAACAAAAAGGCGCGCGAGGGCCGCATCGACCCGCTGATCGGTCGGGAATCGGAGGTGCTGCGTACCATCCAGGTGCTGTGCCGTCGCCAGAAGAACAACCCGCTGTTCGTCGGTGATCCCGGCGTTGGCAAAACCGCCATCGCCGAGGGCCTGGCCCGCAAGATCTTGCGTAACGAAGTGCCGGAGGTTCTCAAAGACGCAACGATATTTGCCCTCGACATGGGCTCGCTGCTGGCCGGAACCCGCTACCGTGGAGATTTCGAGGAGCGGCTCAAGGCGGTGATCAAGGAGATTGAGAACTATCCTGGCGCGATTTTGTTTATCGACGAGATCCACACGGTGATCGGCGCCGGGGCGACATCGGGTGGGGCGATGGATGCGTCCAACCTATTAAAGCCGGCGCTGCAGTCGGGCACGGTACGGTGCATCGGGTCCACCACCTACAAGGAATATCGGCAACATTTCGAAAAGGACCGCGCGCTGGTCCGGCGCTTCCAAAAGATCGACGTCAACGAGCCGAACATCGAGGACACGATCGAGATCATGATGGGGCTGAAGCCTTATTTCGAGGAGTTCCACAAGCTCAAGTATTCGCGTGAAGCGATGAAGGCATCGGTGGAGCTGTCGGCAAAGTATATCCATGACCGGAAATTGCCGGACAAGGCGATCGATGTGATTGACGAGACCGGTGCCAGCCAGATGCTGGTGCCGGAGGGCAAGCGAAAGAAAAAGATCACCGTCAAGGAGGTGGAAGCCACCGTTGCGACGATGGCTCGCATCCCGCCCAAGACCATCACGAAGTCCGATGCGGAGGTGCTGGGCAACCTCGAAAAGGACTTGAAGCGCCTGGTGTTCGGGCAAGATCGCGCGATCGAAGCGTTGTCGGCGGCAATCAAGCTGGCCCGGGCCGGCCTGCGTGAGCCTGAAAAGCCAATTGGCAGCTATTTGTTCTCTGGTCCGACCGGAGTTGGGAAGACGGAGGTGGCCAAACAGTTGGCGGCGCTGATGGGGGTGGAGCTGTTGCGTTTTGACATGTCGGAGTACATGGAAAAACACACGGTAAGCCGGTTGATCGGCGCACCTCCCGGATATGTCGGATTCGATCAGGGCGGCTTGCTGACGGATGGCGTCGACCAGCACCCGCACAGCGTGTTGTTGCTTGATGAGATCGAGAAAGCCCATCCGGACCTGTACAACATCCTGTTGCAGGTCATGGACCACGGCAAGTTGACCGACCACAACGGCAAGCAAGTCGATTTTCGCAATGTCATCTTGATCATGACCACCAACGCCGGGGCCAGCGATCTCGCCCGGGCGCCGATGGGCTTCAATCGCGCCAAACGGGAAGGTGACGATCAAGACGCCATCCAGAAGATGTTCACGCCAGAGTTTCGCAATCGGCTCGATGCCGTCGTGGCGTTCGACAACTTGCCGCTGGATGTCATTCTCAAGGTGGTGGAAAAGTTCATCTTCCAACTCGAGGCCCAACTGGCGGACCGGAGCGTGACGATCGAGCTGTCGGAAGCGGCCACCAAGTGGGTCGCCGATCGCGGCTATGACGATAAATTCGGGGCCCGACCTTTAGCCCGCGTGATCCAGGAGAGCATCAAGAAGCCGTTGGCTGATGAATTGCTGTTCGGGAGGCTGGAGCACGGCGGCACGGTCAAAATTGGTGTGGAAGGGACTGGCGAAGACGCCAAGTTGGCGTTCGAGTTCATTGCCGGAGAACCGAAGCGCGCGAAGGCGAAGGACGATGAGGATGAGGAGGACGGCGATGACGAACCGGAGACGGCGCTGATCGAAGCCGTTCCGCGCAAGGCCTTGCCGGCACCGAAGGACAAGCGGTCCTCACCCCGCTCCACAGGTACAGTGCCGACCGTGCCGCCAAAAAAGGATTAACGGCGGACGATGCGATCGCACAGTGGTGCGATTAGGTTGTGCCCGCGTTGCAACCGATCAGTGTCCGGCCCCCGGCCAGGCTGATCGTAGCCACCGAAGCGGGAGACGCAGACGGGGCGGGTCCCCTCGTCAAATGCCAGCGCGCGGGTGCGACGTTATGTGGCGCGCAGGCTGAACCACCAAGCGGAAAAAAAGGCCGACGGCACCCAACACCACGGGCTTAGGCGGCTGGCGAACAGGCACTCCATCGGCTAGATCATCGTCCCTTAACTGGGAACCGGAAAGCCGGTTCCCAGTTAAGGGACAAAGACGATCGCTCTTAAATCGCCCTGAAAGTGGTGCGCAACTTTCTGCTTTTCGTCGGGATCGTTGCGAACCTGATTAAAAGCAGGTTGCCCTCGTTCGGTTCGGCCTTTGTTTGGTATCGCCGTGCCAGCCCGCTCTACGCGGCGCGGGTGAGCACGGCATAATCGGCGTAACCGCGATAAAGTTGCTGATATTCAAGGGCAGCGCCCGCATCGGCGGCGGCGTGGGCCAAGGCTTGCTCCAGCTCGGCGCGCGGCGTAACCCGAAACTTGGCGAGCCAGGCGAACAGCACGGCCCTAAACCAGCGCGGCCAATGCTCCTGCTGTCCGAAATCGATGATGTGCAGTCGCCCACCGGGCGCCACCGCCTCAAGCGCGGGCTCCAAAACCTCCCGCCACGGTGGGATCATCGATAACGCATAGGAGATGAACACCCTGTCGAAGGTCGATCGCCCGAACATCTGGGAAGGATCGAATTGGGTTGCGTCACCTTGCGCCAACACGATGCGGTCCGCTAAGCCGTGCCGTGTTATAGAGGTTTGCGCGGTCTTCAGCATCTCATCGGAGATGTCGAAGCCATAAAGCTGGACGCTGCGATAGCGCTGTGCCGCGAGTATGAGGTTGCGGCCGGTCCCGCATCCGATTTCAAGAATCGCACTGCCTGCCGGTGGCTCAAGCTCATTGAGCAGACGATCCCGGCCGAGCAAGTAGTACTTCCGGGTCGCATCATAAATATACCGTTGATAACGATATATCCCATCCATGTGCTCGCGGTGCGATCGCGCTTGGATATGTGGACTGTTGCGGATCAAACGCTTCGGCCTACACTCGATCACAATTGGCGCTACGTCGGCGGCACGTCAGATCGCATCACATAGCGGTGGAACCCGCCGTAGATGGACGACCGATCGCGTCGCGTCCAGTCGCGGCATTTTGCTGTATCGTAGGTGAATTGTGAAAGAATATCTTCCGACACGCGACCGTTGAGAATTGTCTCCTCACCGGCGGTCCTGAAGATCACGCGAGCGCCAGGGCTGGCGGCGCGCTCGATTTCGCGCCACAGGTCCTTCAATTGCTCATTGGTCATCCAGTCTTGGGCATCGAGCAACACGAAGGCATTCACCGAGCGTGGTGGCTGACTGGCCAGATACTCAGTATAGGACCGATGCTGAATGTCCACGTTCTCGATGCGTTGCCGCAAGGTGTCGAATTTTGTCCGCTCCAAATAGGGAGGCAACGGGCCCGAGCCGCCACTGGCGTAGCGCCGCCCGAACGCCTGCCACGCGAAGTAGTTATCGGACAGATCGAAGTCGCATGCCAGCCGCTCCAACCGTGCGCGCAGGACCTTCGCCATATGGCGCTCTTGACCTTTCAGCGCATCGAACTGTGCCGGAGGAATTCCCAGGCCAAACAACGCCGACGGACGCTCGCATAGCCACCGGATATGCCGCTTATCGAACAGCGGAGCCAGTTCCGCCTCGAAGATCTGCCGCTGCTCTTCCCGACTCTTCGCGGTCAAGATGCGACGCGGATTGCGGCCATGCACGCGCGCCAACAGGTGCCCGGCGCCGATAAACGTACCCAGCAGGCCGTGACGATAGAGGTTGGAGCGAAAATACTGGATTCGACGTCGACCAATGGCATTGCGCGATTCCCAGTAGCGCCGGGTGTTCTCGTCCAGATGCGGTCTGACGTAGCTGAAGTAGGCGGCGACATTCTCCCCGGCGTCGGCTTCCGCAAAAAACCGGTGGAAGGCGCGATAATCGGGAAGATGGCGAACCGCGGCGACCTTCAGCTTGTTGAGTGCGATGTGCGCCGGGTTGAGGTCGATGGCGGTGATGTGGACCGGGGCAGCTGTCAAATAGCTCAGAATGTTGCAGCCGCCCGAGGCAATCGCGACCAGGTGATCGCCGGCCGTAAGCTCCAGCGCCTCCAAGTCGATGATCGGGTCTTCCCAAATCTGTGGATAAACCAGACCGGAAAACGCCAGCGTGAACAGACGCTCCTGAAGACCGCGCCCGGAGATCGGCTTATGGCGGTGCACCGCCTGCTTCAGCCGCTTGAATTTGCCGCGCTGGGCGCGATCAGGCTCGTCGACTGTCACAGGCATCATCGCAATTCGATCCCCCAATTTGCTGCCCCCAATGCGCGCCTCGACCACGTCACCGTCGCTTGCAACGCATCAATTGGCCCCTGGTCCACACTGCAAAGTCGATATCTTGGCATGTTACGTGAGCGTCCGCAAAATCGTCGATTTTCCTCAACGTGTAATTGAGGTCCACACATCGAGCCGCGCTTCAGAATTGAGCGGCCCGATTGCAGATCAATGAGATGTAGCAATATTCACTAATCTGCCAATCTGCCCATGTATGTAGGCAAGCACAAGGATGCAACCTCCGTCGAGCCACCAGCGCTATGCCCTCACTGGACAACCTGACCGAACTGGTCGCCGAATTCAGCCGTGACAACATGGGCCTGGTGGTGGCTATCATGTTTGTCTTGGGATTCGCTGAAAGCATTGTTTTCGTTTCGTTTTTTGTACCATCTACCGTCTTGTTTCTGGCCATCGGTGGCGTGTACGGCGCCGCCGGCGGCGCCTTCCTACACATTTGGCTGGCCGGCGCTGCAGGTGCCGCATTGGGCGATCTGTTATCGTATCTGGCCGGGCGCCTCATCAGAAACGATATGCACAGAATATGGCCGTTTACACGGCAGCCAGGATTGATCCCCAAAGGCCGTGCGCTGTTCGAGCGCTGGGGGTTTTGGAGCATCCTGCTGGGAAAGTTCATCGGCGGGTTGCGACCGCTGATACCCATCGTTGCGGGTGCCCTGGACATGCCATGGGCACTATTCGTGTTGGGCAGCGTGCTGTCTTCGGTGATGTGGGCAGGGCTGTTTCTTGCGCCGGGCTACGGCATCAGCTGGCTCAGCCAATGACGCTGGCGGCAGAGCTGGCGCCGGCTGTCGGCCAACGCCAAGCCTTTGTGCCCATCAAAACGGATTGAGACTGCGCTTGGGCGTGAACTTCAAGTAGCCGACGCTAGCGCCAATGCGCAGTCCCAAACCGGTTCGGATCGGGGCCAGAACCAACGGACCATTCTTCAGAAAAGTAATCCCCACGCCGCCCACCAGAAAGGCCGAGCCATCGACAGCGATAAAGCGACGGAACAACCGCGCATGGTCTTCAACGCTGTAGACCAGGAACATCACCCGTGAGCCGGCCAGACCGAGGTCATAGCCTACTGATGGTCCCTGCCAATAGACCTTGCTGGGCGGCTGGGATTTGGTCACCAGTTTTCCGCTGCCGTAGCGGAGGCCGGCCAGAAACGCGCCACCGCCTTCTTGGCCTAAAATGTAGCCCGTCGGCTTTCCGTAGCGTTGGAAGGCAAAGTCGATCACGCTGGCCAGTCCAGCCGAAAGTGATCCGAACAAGCCGCGGCCGGCCGCCCGGATTTCCGCTGGCGAGTAGCTGCGCTCGGTGGGCTCGACTGGCCGGGGCAACGCCGACAGTGCTGCTGGCTCAGGCGCCAGCGTCTTGACCGTTTGCGTCTCCCAGGATGTTGCGTCACGGGCCGATGGACCGGTCGTCTCCAGCTTCGGTTCAGATGGAGGCGCCGGCGGCCGACTTGCCGACGACGGCGTTGGACGATGCGCAGGTCGCGGCGGCGCAGGTGATGCCTTGGCGGCGATCGTCGGCTGAGGCGCCAGCAAGCGCTGCAAGCGGGAGGACATGCGATCGAATTTAGCGCGGGTGACTTTGATCAGCTCTGTGGATGCGCTCCGGGCGCGCGCCAATCGTTCACAGTTCGACGTATCCGGAGGGTCAACATTGCCCAGCCTATCGAGTTGCATCAGCAGGGTGGCCGCGCGTGCGTCGAGCGCTCGCGTGCGCCGATCCTCCAGCAGGGCATGACCCTTGGAGCGCGCTTCCGCCTGGCTCCATCCTCGCTTGCGGGCAAGGCTACGCAGCTGTTTTTCAAGTTTGGGCTGGCTGGCGCTGTTGAGTTCACGCAGCTGAGCGCCGGTCCGATCAATCAGCGCGAAAATCTGCTCGTTGGCGCAGGTGCGGGCGGCGGCTGGAAGCGCTGGCCACACCCAGCACATCAACCCAATCGCAGCGATGATGCCGCCGCGCTTGCCGACGCCAAGGCTTTGCAATGGGGCGGACCTGATTCCGGTGCTGGCGTACATGTTGAGCTGTCCCGTTGAATTGTTCCAGTCAACCCATATTGGAACGGATGCCACATCAACCCGGTCTGATGCCGAACTGTCACCGGGCCTCACACGGCGAGCCCCATTGCGTCTCACATCGCAGTCGTGATCAAGGCTACACCGCAACGCGAAACAAGCGTGGTTCGGCGGGCTGGCAGCTTGTTGTGTCACGCGGGTCACGGCTCAGTCCGTTGGTATGACTGTCCGCTGCCCGCTCTAGCCGCCATCGCTGGCCGTCAGCCTCTAATCCCAGCGTGGCTCGCCGATCGGCCTCGACTGGCGCCCTTCGGGGTGCACGAGTTGGCGGATCGCATCCATCTCTTCGCTGCTCAATGTGACATCAAAAAGGTCAGCATTCTCGGCAATCCGGTCCGGGTCGGAGGATCTCGGGATCGCCGCGACGCCGGATTGTTGCAGCAGCCATTTCAGAACGATCTGGGCCGGCGTCGCGCGCTTCGATCGCGCCAATTGAACGATCAGCGGATCGGTCAACGGGCTCCCGGTTCCCGCCTTCCTGAAAGGGCTATAGGCGATCAGGGCCAGACCGTGCTCGCGGCAGCATTGCAGCAGACGCGATTGGTCGAGATAGGGATGATACTCGACCTGGTTGGCGACCAGCGGGGCCTCGGATAGCCGCACTGCCTCCCGCAGCATTGCGGTGGGAAAGTTGGCAACGCCGATGTGGGCCGTCAGGCCGCGTCGCAGCGCCTCGTTCAGCGCACCGATGGTCTCGGCCAACGGCACCGACTCGTTGGGCCAATGGATCAATAACAGATCCACATGATCGACGCCGAGCCGCTGGACGCTGGCCTCGGCTGATTTTTGAAACCGGGCAGACGCGAGGTCGCTGCGCCAGACTTTGGTCGTGATAAAGATTTCGGCTCGCGGTACGCCGCTGGCTCTGATCGCTGAGCCGACCGCCCCCTCGTTGCCGTACATGGCTGCGGTATCGATCAGGCGATACCCGCATCCCAGCGCAGCCAGCACCGCACGCCGACAGGTTTCACCGCGCATTGGCGATGTTCCCAGACCCAGCGCTGGGATCGTCGCGCCGTTGGCAATGACCGGCGGGACACTGTGATCCTGCTGACGCATGCGCACCACGAGCGGAGAGTTTGCCAGTCTCGACCCATCCCGCGATGGAACCCGCCGCTCGGTGTTGGCGCCAGCATTCCTATTGAGATGGGACGGTCTTGACCACCGATGAGGTTGGCCGGGCGTTGAGCATGGGCCCTTTGAACTCCGACCTCACCATCTTATCATATTCAGGAAGGGATACCGCCGGCAACTTGGCGCGCATGTGGACGACTTTGTATCCCTTCGACTTGAGGCGGTCCAACAGCTGGCGGGTGGACTTGGCCGTGTGCTTTTGGAAGTCGTGCAGCAAGACGATGCCCTTGCCCTTGCGATCGAGCTTTTTCAGTAGCCTGCTGATCATTCGCCGGCTGGAACGGATCTTAAAGTCAAACGCGTCGACGTCCATCGAGAAGATGGCGATGTTGCGCCGGCCAAGATAGGCCACCAGCTCCGGCGTATCGTGCAACGCAGGGAACCGGAAAAACGGCGCGGGTGCACCCTGGCCCATCGAGACCTTTACCGCGCTCAGGCCCTTTTCGATCTCGTCCTTGGCTTGATCGAACGACATTTTTTTGCGTCGGGTGCCGCGCAGATTGGCATGCGACCACGTGTGCGTGCCCACCGTATGCCCGGCGTCGACGACCTTCTTCAGAACCTCGGGGTAATAGGTGGCATGCTTACCGATGGTGAAGAAAGTCGCCTTGGTGCAGTGATGTGCCAAGGCCTCAAGGACCAGCTTGGTGGTCGGCCACGGGCCGTCGTCGAAGGTTAGGACGATTTCCTTGTAGGCGAGAAAGTCGTGCACCTTATACTGCGCGAGACCGAATGGCGGACCACCCGTGGTGTCGATCTCGACGGTGCGTGATATCCCAATCGCGCCTGGATTACCGGGACAGTCTGCCGCGATCGCCGGTAGCGCGCAGATGGCAGCGGCCATCGCCATGCTTAGCGCGGCGCATGGTGTCATCGATTTCATGGCGCTTCTCCAAGCCAAAGCATCAATATGATTGATGCCCTGTTTAGCATAATTTGTATGATTAGGATTCAGTGATTTCCCCACAGCAGAGCGAAGTATGGGTGAAGTGAGGAGATCGTGCAACGCCGCCTGCGATCGTAAAGCGTTTCGGATTGAGCGGGCCGGCACAGCAATTCCGATTTGAGCGGAAAAGACCTAGATCATCGCGCCTTTAATCGGGATCGTTCCGATTCCGATGAAAGGCAGGTTGCGCTAGGCCAGCCGCGATCGATCGGTTCCGGATCGCGGCATAGGCGGTTTATCCGGTGCGAGGAATGAAGCGCCGGTAGAGGGCGATCGTCGCCGGTAGAATTACAAGCTGGGCGATCAGTGAGGCGAACAGGCAGAACCCGGCCAGTTGCCCGAACAGCCGCAGCGAGGGTAGATCGGACAGCATTGTTACGCCCAGCCCGAGTGCCAGCACGATGGTGGTCAAGATCACCGCCGGACCGATGTGATGTGCCGTTTGGTCCAAGGCCGCCGTCGCCGTGCCGGGCTTTCCACCCAGACGTTCCTCCTCGAGGCGGAATCGATTGAGAAAATGGATCGTCGAATCGATCGCCAGTGAGAAGGCGACCGTGATGGCGATGATCGACGCAAATTGCAGACCTTGGCCGGAGGCATAGAGCGCCGCGCCTGTGGCGAAGATCGGAAATACCGAGGGCATGATGCTGGCGAAACCGACGAGAAATGAGCGCAACACGATGCCCAAAAAGATGAAGACGATGAACATGTCACCGACCAGGCCGATGTTGAGCTCGCCGATTATCTTGGCCGAGTTGCGCGCGGCGATCGCCGGTAGGCCGGTCACCGACAGCTCATAGCCCGGATGCGCACGCCGGATCGGCTCCAAAGCTCTGTCGATGGTCTCCACCACCGGCAGGATCTCACTGGCATCGATGTCGGGCAGACGACCGGTGACGAGAACGGCGTTCTGCTCTTCGGCAATGAAGCGCCGCACCAAGTGCTTTGGCAACACACCGACATAGCTGCGGATCGTTTCGATCCGATCATCACCGGAGTCGCGCAGCCAGCGGCGCAGGCTGTCCAGTGACCACACGTTGCCGAGCCCGGCCTGCCGTTCCAGCACGGTGTGCGCTTGGGCGATCACGTCCAAAGTTTCAGGCGCAAACAACGATCGGCCGTCGTTCCATCGGATCATGATGTGGATCGGGTTGGCGCCGGTCAGCTTGGCGTCGATGCGGTCCGTCGCCGCAAGGGCTTGCTCCTTGTCAGGCACTTGATCGGCGAGCCGATAATGGGGCTCCAGGCGAACGTAGCCGTAGCCGGTCACCAGCACGGCGATCAGACCGAGCGTGAAGTAGGCCGCTGGGTGCCGCGCCACGTGGGAGACGCAGGTGCCGCTCAGTTTGTGCAGGACCCCGACACCGCCCTCCGTCACGGCACGTTCCTTGCCGATCGGGCTCTTTTCCGGTCGGATCAGGAGGGCGGCCAGGGTCGGGACAACCACGGCAACGGCCGTGTAGGAGATGAACACGGCACAGATCGCGGCGAAGCCGAAGGTCCGGATCAGCGCGGATTCCGCGAATGAGAATGAGGCGATCGATATCGCCTGATTCATCGCCGTCAGCAGGCAGGCCGGTGCGACGTCGATCACCGCGTTGCGGGCAGCTTGCACGCGATCGATGCCGGATAACACGTCGCGACGAATCGAGAACACCAAGTGCATCGAGTCGGAAAACCCGCTGACCAGGATCAACGGGGTGATCACGTTGATGAACAGATTCAGCCGAAAATCGAGCCCACCGACCACGCCGAGCGTCCACATGATCGCGATCGTGGGACCCATGATGGCGATCAACGTCAGCGACAATCGGCGAAAAAACAGGAAGGCGATCAGCGCGCCGACGGCAAATCCCAGCCCGTTATAGACCAATCTATCGCGCTCGACGGCATTGCGGATCTCAAGTTGCATCACCGGCGCGCCGGTAAGCTTGACGGTCAGCCCACTGCCTTTCAGCTCACCCTTCGCGGCTTTGAGAATGCCGCCGATGATGGCTTTGGCGCCAAGCTCAGCGACGGCTGTCCGATCCAACGAGATGACGACGAGCGCCAGTGTCCCGTCGTCGGACAGAAACTTTCCTTTGACGATCTCGTTGTTGCGAAGCGTGTCGATAATCGCATCGTAGGCGGCGGCGTCCCGAGGCAGCTCGTCCGGGACGATCGGTGGCACGTAGCCGGTCTCATCGGGTTTGCCGCGGGCGGAGAGCATGGAGACCAGACCACCCACGCCTTCGGTCAGGTGCAGCTCGATGACGGCGCGCGAAAACGCGTCCAGTTGCTGTCGTCGCAGCAAGTTGGGGCCCTCGATCACCGCCAGAACATCGTATTCGCTCGATGGAAAGCGGCGGTCGATCTGCTCGTATTGACGAAATTCGGGGGTGTTGGTTCGAAACAGCTCGGAAAGGGAGTCGTCGACCTGCAGGCGAGAGATCCCGATGATCGCAAAGCCGGTCATGACGACGATCAGGAAAGCCGACAGGTAGGGTGCCGCGAGCGCCACCAATCCCAGTCGCTCCAGCCCAAACGCAAATGCGAACGTGCGCCGCGGTTGCTGCTCAAAGGCCTCGCCCGACACTCGCTGTCTCCGCCCCTCCAAGGTCCTCGTCGCCATCGCTGGTGCCCCCCGGCCGTTCCAGCGTTGACCGGCCCGGCTGTCTTCGCCCCTATCGCCATCTAGCAGATTCTCCGCATCAGCCTAGCTGCAAGACGGTCCAATTTTGGGTCCGGGTTGTGTTCTCGGGCACGATCAGCTCAAACGGCACCGCGGCGTCGACCGAGGTACGGGCGCACGGGCTGCGCGTCTGAGGAGCCGCCCAAGCGCCGATTGTGTGCGGCTTACTGCGGTGGAATTCAGGCAACGCGAGCGACTTGCAGCCATCTCGTCGTGTGCGTGTGCATCGCCGATGAGGACGCGCGTGACGTCGGCCTCACTGAAGGTTCTTTTTTTGCGCCCAGCCCTTGTAGCCGCGGAAGTCGACCGGGCACCATCCGTTCTTGCAGGCGCCCGTGATTTTTACGCCACACGTTTTCGGTTGATAGCCGTAGCGGAGCGCATGTGTGAAGCCCGGCCCGGCCCGGACCTTGAGCGTATCACCTTCAGGAATTCCGGCCACGCAGACTTCGCGCACAGCCGCGACGGTTGCTGGTTTTGGCGTGCTGCTAGCGGCCGGCTTGGCCTCGTCCAGCTTGGCTTTGGCTGCCGGTGCCGAGCGTGAGGGTGGCACCGTTCGGTTTGTGGCGGCCGTTGGGAGTGTTCGGGTGACCGGTTTTGTTCCGGTGGTCGACTTCTCGGAGCGGATCGCCGGCGACACCGTTGGACTTGGACGGGTCCGCACTGGTGGCGATGCCCCCGCGCCAACTCCGGCGGTTGTCTTCTGCGCCGCCGGTGCCGGCGCCGTGGCGGTTGCGAGCGCCGGCTTTGGTACGGTCTGTCTGGTTTGCGTGGTCTCGCGGCGAGGTTGGGCGCTCGCGCTCTGGCGTTCGTCGCGCGCTGGTTCAACGGTCCGGGCGCGCTGCGGGGGCGTGCGACGGCGCGGTCTGGTGGATCGGCGGCTGCGGGCGATACTGCGCTTGCGCGAAAGATAGTTGGCGTTGGACCAGCCGACTCGACCGCGATGGGCGACCCGACACCATGGTCGGTAGCACGGCCCGATCACACGAATGCCGCACGCGGTGGCCGGAATTCCGCCGATCGCGCGGTAGCGCACGCTCGGCCCGGCGCGCAATCGCAACGTATCGTTGGCGGCCACGCCCCGGACGCACCAGGCCGCCGCCTGGCTCGAACTCACAACGGCGCCCCCAATCAGGCACAACAACGCACAAGTGATCCGCAAGAGTTTCTGCCGCATGGCGCCATATCCATCGTTTCGTTCACCGCAAAGGCGACGGCGCGCCGCCGCCTAGAGCAACCTGCCTTAAATCGAAACCGGCTTTGCGGTTCCGATTTAAGGCGCGATGATCTAGCGCCCCGGTGCGGAGAACTCTGCCGCGCAGTCTTTATGTATAATAGTGTCTTTGATTTGACTTGAACGGAGTGGATTTTTGATCGGATGGTTGCTGTTGTGTCCTGGATCAAACGCTTGGTTGCTGGCGCAGCGCGCCAAGCATTGGTCGATTCAGGACTGAAAAGACGGGTTAGGCGCGGGCTACGCGCTGACGCTTGGGTGCCTGACGTTAGCGGCGGTGCAGCAGAGCGACCGCTGGCTTGGCTGAAACCATCCCGTCCCCACCCGGACATCGAATGCTACGCCGGTGCAGTTGGTCGAGTGGCGAGCGGGCCGGCAAGCCCCATCCGCCGAGGGCGGACATGATCTAGCGTCGACGGAGGCCACGCCGAGCGCGCACCATGAGCCCTGGAACCCGCCCGCGGGCTGGAGCGAAGCAGGAAAGCTTCAATCATTTTAATGTATCTTGGGCGATTGATCGTGCCGCCCGGTTTGGCTCGGCGTACGCGTGCCACGGCGCTGTGTGACCCGGCACGCAGGCCGCATCGCCAATAGGGTAAACTATGTCGACACAGCCGTGGACAGGTCCGCCAGCAGCCAACGCCGCGCTCGTTTCCGGCCGATCCAACGGTCCGGAAATGGTCTCCCGGCCGCCGGGGTTTCCGTGGCCGCCGGTGCTGTTCGTGGCGACCGTCCTCGCCGCGCTCGGGTCGCATGTCATGTTGCCCTTGAGCTGGTTGAACATGGACACCGCCATGGCACGGCTGACCGGTTTGAGTTTGACGATGGTCGGGCTCGGTCTTGGCGTCTGGGCGCTGATCACCATGCTGCACGCTCGCAAGGCCACCGATGCCAAGGCCGACCAGGTGGTGTTGGTCACCTCAGGACCGTTCGCCTGTCTGCGCAACCCGATGTATGTCGGCTACGCACTGATCCTGTTGGGGTTGGTAGGAACCACCCAAAACATCTGGATTGCGATTTTCCTCCCGGTGTTTATCGTGCTGGTCACGTGGCTCGCGATTCTGCCGGAAGAGCGTCATCTGGAAGGCCACTTCGCTGGCACTTATCGCGACTACAAGAAGCGGACGCGGCGTTGGATATGAGGGTTGTTCAGTGTCCGGAATTTCTGCCCGACCGACGGGACGATGACACGCAATTTTGCCGAGCTGGAGCGCGAGCTGATCAACGATCTGAAACCCCGTACGGGCCGGACCTTGGCGGAGTGGATGGCAGCGATCAAGGACGCCGCGCTAACTGACAAGAACGAAATTATCGATTGGCTGCGGCCACAGGGCTTCACGTTTGCCAATGCGTCGTGGCTCGAGCGCATTCACAACAATGGGGGCAGGCCGATCTATCTGGGCCAAGACGAGATCGGCGCCGCGGTCAAAGCTGCACCGCCCAGCGGCACGATTAACAGATTTTTGTCGCCGTCGGTTAAACCAGGCCACAGCCGTCCCGGCACAGCCGCGCCAACACCGCCCGCCCCGCTCCGCGCGCCCGCCGAGCCGCGGGCGCCGGCCCAGCCCGGTCCAAGCGGAGATGGGTCACAGCCACTCGCGGCGTTGCTGGCGAAGGGCAAGGCATTTCGGCCGTTGGCGGAAATGTTGCTGCGAGAGGTCGAACGGGCGCTGCCGGGAACCCGCACCGACGTCTGCGGTGACCTTGTCGTCTTGGCCCGCCCCGCGATCTATGCGGCGCTGCTGATCGGTCCGCGTGAGCTGAAGCTAGCCCTTGCTCTCGAAGACCAGCCGGCCGCGGGCCCGTTTGCGCGGTCCAAGATCCCAGGCGCCCCGCCGACGTTAACCCATACGATGGCCTTGAACGATGCACGACAAATCGCACCCGAGTTGTTGGCGCAGCTTAAGAGCTCCGATCTGCGCAGCAACCCTCAGGTGGCTTAATCCTTGCCAATTCATTGATTGGCCCCATTTATGAGATGATATGGCCGACCGGAGGAGGGCGATATGCAGTCTGCACGTGTCAGCGCGATGACCCGCAAAGCGCTACCCACGATACTTGTATTCGGCCTGCTGTCTGGTTTGGCTGTATCGCCGAGCGCCGCTCAGAGTTCGACGCGAGATTTCATCGGCGACATCATCAAGCGGGTCGATCCGTCTTCGGCGGGCGCACAAAATGGACGTTGGGCGGAGAGCGGCAGTCCCACCACGCCGCATGTCATGGATCCGCGCAAGGGCGATAAAGCTTACGAGCAAGCCCGCAGGCTAATGCGCGCGATCGACCAGGTGTTGCGCGATACTGCGAAGAACCGCTCCGAATCCGGCAAGCTACCGTCCAAGAACGACTTCCTGATCACCCCGATGTGGACGGAGACCAGAGAGGACCGTGAGCGGAAGATCAAGGATTTGCTCGATGCGGCGCTCGGGATAGTTACCGACGTGCCGATGGTCGAGGTGCAGCGGCGCATCGAGAAGCGCCGGACGACGATTCGCCAGCTTCAGCAGGAGATCGTCAAGCTGCGCGAGGCGCAACTCACCGCCCCGAAGGACGGGCTGCTGCCTGGCATCATCGATGATACGGTCGACAGTCTGGCCAAGAGCATCGAGGAAAAACAGCAGCGCATTGCCCGCAACAAGAATGACATCGCTGCGGCCAAGCAAGAGGTGTTGACAGCGCTGTCCAAGGCCGGCGTCAAACTGAGCCAAGCGCAGATGGACATGCTGTTGGACGGGGTGCTGTCCGGCGACCTTGTGCGGCTGGTCGCTGTCTTTAACTCCTCCAAGGCGATCGATGCGCAGCTCGGCAAGCTGATGGCGGCGAACGGCGAAAACGTACAAGCCGCACGCAAATACTTTGCCATGCACGCGGCTTTGTTCGCCATGCTGGTGCACGCGCAAGACAGCATCATCGCCAAGATCGACACCCAGTACTTGCCGCGATTAAAAGCGATCATGAATGACGTCAAGGCGGCGCAACGGCGAACCAACACGTTGTTGAGGGCGGAAAATCGCGCCGATCAACGGCGCGCGCTGGAGGCCAATCGCAGAAGCCAGAAAATGGCGGTTGACGCCGCTAAGATGTATCGGCGCTACCTGCTGCAACAACGCGAGCAGGTGGCGCGGGCGCGCAGCCGCGCGATGCATGACCTGCGCATTGCGGACAATACCTACGAGACCGTCGAGGCGAGCTACCAGTTGCGTCAGCTGATGCGCGATTCGGCGGCTTCGTTCGAGGCGATCCAAAAACTGGAGGCTCCCACCTTCGAGCAGATCTTCAAAAATGAAGAGATGCGGCGCGAATTCGAAAATTTGACGCGCAAGTTGGATGTCCCATCAGGCTGATTGATGGACGGCTGGTTGGTTGGCCACACGGTCAGCCGGCCGAGGCTGCGGCGCGATAGCCTGTTGGGCGCACACAGCGGTGCGCGAGCGGCTAAAGGCAGACCCTGGCGCTAGATCATCGCGCCTTAAATCGGAACCGCAACGCCGATTCCAATTGCGCCGGTTCCGATTTAAGGCGCAAAGATGATCGCTCTTAAAGTGGTGAGCAACTTTCTGCCTTTGATCGGGATCGTTCCGATTCCGATCAAAGGCAGGTTGCTCTAGCGTGTTGCACAGTCATGGCCTTCCACCGTGTGCTGGAACCATCACGCTCCCCACCGGCCAACCACAGTGGGCCGGGTGGCGGCGGTCGCCAGCACCGCGCCGCCATCAGACGATGGGACCGCTGCTCAGCCCGAACCGGGTCTTCAGCCGCTGAAACAGGGTGTCGCGAACGCCGCGATAGGCATCGAGCACCTGCTCTCGGTTGGCCTGGCCGATCATGACGGAGGCATCGAAGGTGGGCCAATACTCAACCTCGACCGCGAAAGTCCGGGTCAGCTCCAGCGCTTGGTGGTGCGCTTCCGGCGACAGCGAGACAATGAGATCGAAGGACGTATCGCCTAACTCGGAGATCGTGTGCGGCTGATGAAAGCGCATGTCGATGCCGATTTCCTCCATCACCACGGTAACGAAGGGATCAGGCTCGCCGCTGCGTACTCCCGCTGATCTGATATAGGCGCGTCGCCCGACCAAATGCCGCAAAAGCGCCGCAGCCATTGGTGAGCGCACCGCATTGAGCGTGCAGGCGAAGAGCACCGCCGACGGCAGTTCACCTGGGGCGGCGGTCACGGCCCTCATCCCTTCCAGTGCAGGGCGCAGATCAGCGTGAACAGCCGACGCGCCGTATCGTGATCCATTTCGATTTTGGTCTTCAACCGCTCCGATAAGACGCGGCCGCCTTCGTCGTGCAGCGCGCGGCGACCCATGTCGATGGCCTGGATGCGCGAGGGAGGTGCGGAGCGTATCGCCTCGTAATAGGAATCGCAGACGATGAAGTAGTCCTTGATGATGCGCCGTAACGATGTCAGCGAGAGCATGTGCGCCAGGGTTCCGTCTGACTGCTGTGAGCCGATGGTCATCACCAGCCGGTCGTCGGCAATCGACAGCGTCAGTGTATAGGGGCCCTCATCATAGCCGATCACCCGAAACGTGTTGGCATCGAGGATGTCATAGATCGCGACCTCGCGCTCCTGGTCGATGTTGGAGCCGCCCGGGGCAATCGACGTCTGATCGAGGCTGATCTCCACCAGGCGCCAGCTGGACGACGTCGGCGGCACGGTCGGCTCATCCATGGGGATCGCCCCTCAACCCGGGTGTCATTGACCGCCGACGCCGCGGAGCCGGACCTCAACGGAGCGTCGATGCGCCTCCAACCCCTCGGCTTGGGCCAGCGCCATGGCGGGGTGCGCGAGCCGCTCAAAGGCCTGCCGATCTAGCCGTAAAACCGAGGTCCGCTTCATGAAATCCAACACGCCGAGGCCGGAAGCGTAGCGTGCGCTCCGCGCCGTTGGCAGCACATGATTGGAGCCCGCGACGTAATCGCCGATCACCTCAGGCGTAAGCGCTCCCAGAAAAATGGCGCCAGCATTGCGAATCCGCTGCGCCAGCGCGTCGGCATCGCGCGTCGCGATCTGCAGGTGCTCAGCAGCAATGCGATCGGCCAACGGTGGAGCATCGTCAAGCGAGCCGACGATGATGATCGCACCGAATTCATTCCAGCTCTCGGCCGCTATATTGCCGCGCGGCAAGCTGGACAGCTGTTGGGCGACCGCCGCCTCCACACATTTTGCAAATGCGGCATCGTCGGTCAGTAAGATCGCTTGGGCGGCCGTATCGTGCTCGGCTTGGGCCAAGAGGTCGGCGGCGATCCAGGATGGCTCGTTATCGGAGTCGGCGATCACCAACACCTCCGAGGGTCCGGCGATCGAATCGATGCCGACGCGTCCGAACACCTGTCGCTTGGCCGCCGCTACGTAGGCGTTGCCGGGACCAACGATCTTGACAACCGGCGCAATGGTCTCGGTGCCGTAGGCCAACGCTGCAATGGATTGCGCGCCGCCGACGCGGTAGATCTCGTCGGCGCCACCGAGCTCTGCGGCCGCCAACACTAATGGATTGATCTCGCCGCGGGGGGTCGGCACCACCATGGCAATTCGCGTCACGCCGGCGACCTTGGCTGGCACGGTGTTCATCAAAACCGAACTCGGATATGAGGCCAGCCCTCCCGGCACATAAACGCCGACGGATTCGACGGCGCGCCAGCGATCTTCAAGCTCCGCGCCGATAGCGTCGCGATAGGCTTGCCGCTGCTGCGGCAGTTGTCGTCGATGATGCTGCAAAATCCGTTCATGGGCGAATTCCAGCGCCTCCAGCACCTGTGCATCACAGCTGCCCCTGGCTTGCGCTATGTGTTGGCTCGACACCCGGATCCCGACCTGGTCGAGATCAACGGCATCAAACCGGCGGGAAAGATCGCGCAACGCCGCATCTCCCGCGTCGCGCACCTGCTTGATGATGGCGGCGACGGTCGCGTCCACTTCAACGGAGGCTTCACGTTTGGCCGTCAAGAACCGCTTGAAGTCTTGCTCGAAGTCCGCGCTGCCGGCGTGCAGCCGAATGGGCATGGTGTGAACGTCCTTATATCAGTTTCAACCGGAACCGGGAGGGATGGGCCGATGTGTCAGCTGGCCCGCTCCCCGGTCGAGCTGTCATCATCGGCTTTGACCTCGGAGGCGTGGCGTGGTTGACGGCTGGTGCGCCAAGCCGCGCCCAGATCCTTGAGCTCAACCTCGATGCATTCTAATTCAAGCTGTATGGCGCCGCCGCCCGCGAAGATCAGGGTCGCCGTGCCGCCGGGCGCAACGCCGGGGGAAAAGTGAACCATCAACAACGACAGCAGCTGACCTGGGGCCTTCGGATCGATGCCTTGAAAGCGCGCCGATAGGACCCTTTCGAAGCGCAAGGCTGCCCGCCGTCGCACGAGCGTGCTGCCGGGGCCGCCGGTGCCGATCGAGGCAGCCCAGTCGAACCTGTTGATGATCGCGGCGAAGCACCGCTGGCGCGGCAAGAAGGCGATATCGCCGAAGCGGATAATGGCGTCCTGAACGTGCGCGGAGATCACCGCAAGGTCTTGTTCATCCAACGCGAATAGCTTGAGGTCGGCCATGGGTCCCAGTTGGGTTCTCGACTTGCTTGGCGCTCGAGCCGGTTTGGCGGTCGAGCCCCGCGTTGACACGCGCCCAAGTTTTGACGGCTTGAATGGTGATAGTCGCCCGCCGCGTCGACTGCAATGTCGTTTGATGCGCATCGATCCCTGTGGTTCAGCGTTGGCCCGACGCCGACACCGACAGCGACACTGGCAGCGACACCGGCAGCGACACCGGTAGCGGTAGCGGGATGTTTCGGAAAATTCGTGCTGGAGTTGAATGGCGTACTCAACCAGAATGGCCAACGTTGAACTTGACCGGCCAATGCCCCACATCGTCGTTGACGTCCACGGCCCAAGGATCACACCATGCTCATCCCGACCAGGCCCCTGTTCACTCGTCTCACCAGCCTAGCGGCCGCTGTTATGCTCGCAACGCCCTTGACCACCACCGCCACCCACGCCCAACCCGGCGTTCGGACGTTCACCCTCGCCAACGGGTTGCTCGGCGTCGTGATCCCAGATCATCGCGCCCCGGTCGTGACTCACATGATATGGTATCGGATCGGGGCGGCCGACGAGCCGGTACGCAAATCCGGCATCGCGCATTTCCTTGAGCACTTGATGTTCAAAGCGACCGACAAAATACCGTCGGGCGAGTTCTCAAAGATCGTGTCGCGACTGGGCGGCAACGACAACGCCTTCACCAGCCATGATGCAACCGCCTACCACCAGCGCGTCGCCAAGACCCAATTGGGTCGGATCATGGAAATGGAGGCCGACCGCATGGTGAACCTCAAGCTGGAGGAAAGGGAAGTCGCAACCGAGCGGGACGTGATTTTGGAGGAGCGCCGCAGCCGCGTAGAGAACAATCCGACGGCGCTGATCGACGAGCAAATGAGTGCCGCGCTGCACCGCAACCATCCATACGGGATACCTGTGATCGGGTGGATGCACGAAATGGCCTCGCTGTCCCGACAAGACGCGCTCGACTTCTACAAGGCCTACTACGCGCCCAACAATGCGATTCTGGTCGTGGCAGGTGACGTTACCTTGGAGGAGGTCAAGGCGCTGGCGGAAACCCATTATGGGCCGCTTAAGCCCAGTCCTGCCATCAAGCCGCGGGCGCGCCCTGGCGAGCCGCCGCTGATCACGCCGTTGCGGGTAGAGCTGCGCGATCCGCGGGCTGGCAAACCGACATTGCAGCGTCATTATCTGGCGCCGAGCTACGTCACCGCCGAGCCGGGCGAGGCGGAAGCGCTAGACCTGCTGATGAAGATCGTCGGCGGCGGCGCAACAAGTCGTCTATATAAGGAGCTGGTCGTCAAGCAACGCATCGCCTCGAGCGCGGGCGGCTATTACAGCGGGTTCGGCTTGGATTACTCAAAAATTGGCCTTTATGCGATCCCGGCCGATGGCAAGTCACTTGACGCCGTTGAACAGGCGATCGACGCGGTCCTGGAAACAGTCACGACCGACGGCGTTACCGAAGCCGAGCTGAAGCGTGCAAAGGCCAACTATATGGCCGAGTACGTCTATGCCAGCGACAGTCAATCCGCGTTGGCGCGGCGCTATGGTTGGTCGCTGGTGGTTGGGCGCACCGTTGAGGACGTGCAAACTTGGCCAAACCGGATCGCCGAAGTGACCGCGGAACAAGTCAAGTCCGTCGCCGGTAAATATTTGGACACTCGCCGCTCGGTGACCGGGCGCTTGCTGCCCGAAGAGCCGGTCAAGCGCCCCTCAAGGGCCGAACCCGTCGCGGCCCAAACACCACCGCGCACCTAACGGATGCGCCGCCGAGCTGTCGCTGCGTGAATTTCGAGCTGTGACTCATTTTTCCGTTCAGCAGCCATGGGGGCCGTTCGTAACTGCGATGGGGCCCGTCAACATCGATCCCGCCCTAGGCGACGAGGAACACGGATAATGCTGTTAAGCTTCCTACCGACCAGCGGCTCCATTCGAAGTGTCCGCACCAACCTCTTGCGCGTCGTCGCTTTGCTTGTGATGGTGGGTTTCATCACTCCCGTCACAATCGCTCAACAAACCGCCAAAGCGCCCGCGAGCAAGCCGCATAGCGCCGAGAATGAGCCAAATAAATTCATGCGGATTCAGCAAGTTAAAAGCCCGGGTGGGATCGATGCTTGGCTGGTGGAGAGCCACCACGCCCCGTTGTTGGCGCTGCGCTTTGCCTTCAGCGGCGGCGACGTCCAAGACCCCGCGGGCCTCGGCGGCGTGGCCAATTTCATCACGGCGATGATGGATGAGGGTGCTGGTAAGCTTGACAGCGCCACGTTCCAAGAGCGCATGGAAGAGATCGCCATGCGTATGGATTTCGACGATTCCCGTGACTTTTTGTACGGCAGCATGTCGACCTTGACGGTCAACCGTGACAAGGCGGTCGAGCTGTTGCGGCTGGCCGTCACCAAACCGCGGTTCGATGCGGACGCCGTGGACCGCATTAAAAAGCAGTTGCTCGCCAGCTTGGCGTTCTCGGCCCGCGATCCCAACCGGGTGGCGCACAACACCTGGCGAAAGTTGGCGTACGGTGATCACCCTTACGGCCGACCGTCCAGCGGCACGCCGGAATCGGTGGCTAAGATCAGCAGCCAAGATCTGCACGACTATCACCGGCGCGTGTTTGCGCGCGATACGCTGAAGGTGGTCGCGGTCGGAGACATCGATGCGGCAACGCTGGGTCCGATGTTGGATCAGATTTTCGGTGATCTGCCAGAGACGTCGCAGGTCACGACGGTGCCGGCCGCTGAAGCCAAAGCGGGACAGGCGATCAAGGTGGTCGATATGGCCGTGCCGCAATCGGTGGCGCACTTCGGCTCCTCAGCGATGGTGCGGCAGGATCCCGATTTCATCCCCGCCTACGTGGTCAATCAGATTCTTGGCGGCGGAGGCTTTGCCTCGAGGCTGATGGAGGAGGTTCGCGAAAAGCGTGGGCTGGCCTATTCCGTTTACACCTATCTTTATCCGATGCGCCGCTCGAGCATGTTCGGCGGTGGGGTCGCCACCGTCAACGCGCAGATGTCGACCTCGCTTGAGGTGATCAGAAGCGAGTTGGAGCGCATGGCCACCAAGGGTCCGACGCAGACGGAGCTGGACAACGCCAAGAGCTATCTGATCGGATCGTACGCGTTGCGGTTCGACACCAACGCCAAAATTGCCAGCCAATTATTGGGAATCTTGGTGCAGGATTTGGGCATCGATTACATCGACAAGCGCAATGCCATGGTCGAGGCGGTGACGCTTGAGGATGCCAAACGGGCCGCCGCGCGGCTGCTGAGGGTCAACGATTTGATCGTCGCGGTGGTGGGCCGGCCGGATGGGTTGACATCGTCGGCCTCGACCCAGTGAGGGGCGTGGCGGCCTGGCTCTATTCGGCCTGGGACCGATGCCTTTGATCGACCGGGAACATATCTGACACCATGCTAGAGCAACCTGCCTTTAATCGGAACCGGCTTTGCGGTTCCGATTAAAGGCGCGATGATCTAGGCGTGTTCCCCGGGATGGCGTCGCTCTGCGAACCCGCTCTTGGCGATCGATGACACCCAGATCGCGGCCGCAACAGCGCGCGACATGAATCCCAACGTCAAATCCCAACGTCAAATCCCAACGTCAAATCCCAGCGTCAATTCCTGCGATCCCCAACAGGCTCGCCCGTGGCGTAGCTGGTTGCCACGCCGACCGGCGCGGGCCGAGATCGGGCTTGCAAACTGGTGTTACATGCCGGTCGAGCCGCGGCTCATCGCGGCGATGCCGGTGCGGGACACCTCAACCAACCCCAATTCGGTCATGATCTTGATGAAGCGCTCGATTTCCGGCGAGGACCCGCGCATTTCAAACACGAAATGCTCCGTCGACGCATCGATCACCGTCGCGCCATAGATTTCGGCGAGGCGCAGCGATTCAATGCGCTTTTCACCCTTTCCGGCCACTTTGACCAGAGCCAACTCCCGTTCCAGTGACTCGCCGTCGAGGGTCAGGTCTGCGACCCGGTGCACGGGAACCATCCGCTCCAACTGATGCTTGATCTGTTCGATGACGGCCGGCGTCCCCCGCGTCATCACGGTAATGCGGGACAGGTGCTTTTCATGCTCGGTCTCCGTCACCGTCAGCGAGTCGATGTTGTAGCCGCGGCCGGAGAACAGCCCGATCACGCGGGCCAGCACGCCGGGCTCGTTGTCGACGATGACGGCGAGCGTGCGCGAGACGATCTCCTGGTTGGCGATCGGATCGGGATAGTGGGATTGGGTTTGTTTTTGCGCCATGGTGCTTATGCGTTTCAGTGTTGGCTGGCACGGCTGATCCGCCTAAGGCGGACAGGATCTGACGGCGACCGCTGCTTAGACGAGCGCCTTGCCCTCCTTGTCGATGGCATTTTCAACCAACTCATCCGGCACCTCCTCGCCCATGATCATCTCGTTATGGGCCTTGCCGGACGGGATCATTGGGAAGCAGTTGGCCAGATTGGCGACGCGGCAATCGACCACCACCGGTCCCTTGGTGGCAATCATTTTGTCGATCACCGCATCGAGATCGGAAGGCTTCTCGCAACGCAACCCGGTTGCGCCGTAGGCTTCCGCCAGCTTGACGAAGTCGGGCAGCGCCTCGGTATAGCTTTCCGACAGCCGATTGCCATGCAGCAACTGCTGCCATTGGCGGACCATGCCCATATACTGATTGTTGAGTATGAACACCTTGAGCGGCAACCGGTACTGCACGGCCGTCGACATCTCTTGGATGTTCATGAGGATCGACGCGTCGCCGGCAATATCGATCACCAGCGCGTTCGGGTGCGCGATCTGCGCGCCGACGGCCGCCGGCAAGCCGTAGCCCATGGTGCCAAGCCCGCCCGACGTCATCCATTTGTTCGGTTCTTCGAATTTGAAGAATTGGGCAGCCCACATCTGGTGTTGGCCAACCTCGGTGGTGATGAAGACCTCTTGGTCCTTGGTTTTTTCATAAAGGCGCCGGATCGCGCTCTGCGGCATGATGTAGGTTTCGGAATCCTTATAGGCCAGCGAGTTGCGCGCACGCCAGCTGTCGATCTGCTTCCACCACGAGCGATGGGCCGGGCGGTCGATCTGCGGCGCCTTGGACCGCCACAGCCGGAGCATGTGCTCCAACGCGTAGGCCGCATCGCCGATGACGCCGATGTCGGCGCGCACGTTCTTATTGATCGACGAGGGGTCGATATCGACGTGGATGCGGGTGGAGTGAGGGGAGAACGCGTCGAGGCGGCCGGTGATCCGGTCGTCGAACCGCGCCCCGATGGCGATCATGACGTCACAGTCGTGCATCGCCATGTTCGCCTCGTAGGTCCCATGCATGCCGAGCATGCCTAACCATTGCTTGTCGGATGCGGGGTAGGCGCCCAAACCCATCAGCGTTGAGGTAATCGGATAGCCGGTGAGGCGGACCAGCTCGCGCAGCAGCTGGCTGGCCTTTGGCCCGGAATTGATCACGCCGCCGCCGGTATAAAAAATCGGTCGTTTGGCTTGCGCCATCGCTTCCACCGCGGCGTCGACACCGGCATGCAGCGGCTTCAGGCGCGGCCTATAGGTCTTATGCTGGATATTCGATGGCCCGACGTAAGCGCCGGTGGCGAACTGCACGTCCTTTGGAACGTCGACCACCACCGGGCCTGGCCGACCGGTGCGGGCCACGTGAAAGGCTTCGTGCAGGACCCGCGCCAGATCGTCGATGCTTTTGACCAGATAATTATGCTTGGTGCACGAGCGCGTGATGCCGACCGTATCGCACTCCTGAAACGCATCTGAGCCGATCAGATGGGTGGGAACCTGCCCGGTAAAGCAGACGACGGGGATTGAATCCATCAACGCGTCGGTAAGACCGGTGACCGCATTGGTGGCGCCGGGACCCGATGTCACAAGCACGACGCCGACCTTGCCGGTGGACCGCGCATAGCCTTCGGCGGCATGCACCGCCCCGCCTTCCTGGCGGACCAGGACGTGCCGCACCTTTTCCTGCTGGAACAGCTCGTCGTAGATCGGCAGCACGGCACCACCGGGGTAGCCGAAAACGACATCGACGCCCTGATCGGCCATCGATTTGATCACCATTTCGGCACCGGTCATCATACGTGCCATGACCATCTCCTCGGTTAGGGTCGCGCGCCTGAGCTGACGGTGCGCTGATTGTCACCATTGTGTGCTTTTTGGGCTAACGCTCAATTAATGTAAACGGTTTGGTAGATATTCTTTCCAAATCTTGCTCAAAAAGTGCTCTCCAGGACATCATATTGCGTTTGAGCCACGTCTGCTGGCGTTTGATGTAGGCCCGAGTCTCCCGCTCGGCCGCCGCTATCGCGGCTTGTCGGGACAGCTCGCCCGACAGCAGCGCACGCAATGGCCGCACGCCTAGGGCCTGCATGATCGGCCTGTCCGGCGGCAGGTTCTGGCGCAGCAGCTGTTCCACCTCCCGCTCCGCTCCGGCCGCAAGCATCGCGGCGAACCGATGCCCGGCGCGCTGATGCAGCCGTTGCCGGTCAAGGGCGGTGACCAGTTTGACGGCCGTGCGCGCCTCGATCAGGGGGCGTCCGGGTTGGTGATGCCAGCAACGCAAGCCTTGGCCGGTTGAGTCCAGCACTTCCAGGGCGCGCACCAAGCGCTGCGGATCGCTCGGCCGCAGCGTCCCGGCGGTGTCCGGGTCGCGCCTGCAAAGTTCGGCATATAGCGGCGCCGGGCCCAGCCGTTTTGCTTCCGCGCGCCAGTGCGCCCGGATGCTCGGGTCGATCGCTGGTATCGGGGACAGCCCCTCGGTCAGCGCCTTGAAGTAGAGCCCTGTGCCGCCGACGATCACGGCCGGTTGGCGGGCGGCGGCCAGGCGGCCTAGCACCGGCTCGATGTCGCTGAGCCAGCGCGCGACCGAATAGTCCTCGGCCCCCGAAACGTAACCATAAAGCTCATGCGCGACGCGTGCGGTAGCTGCCGGTGTCGGCCGTGCGGTGAGGATGGCGAGGTCGGCGTAGACCTGACAGCTGTCGGCGTTGATGACCACCCCGTCGATCGCAGTGGCGATCGCCACCGCCAGAGCCGACTTGCCCGAAGCGGTGGGACCTGCGATGAGGACGGTCGGCGGCGCGTGCGCGCTGTTGGCCGGTATGCCGTGCGGTTGCATATGGGTCTAAACTTCAAGTGTGTCGATGTTCTAGGGCCTGTTGGGAATCAGGATTCACTTTGGACCTGGTTTGTGATTCAAGCTCCCAAAACAGGGGGCTGCAAATGATTCGTTACTGTTTGACAGATCGTCAGTGGGAAAAGATTGAGCCGCTTTGTCTGGGCAAGAAGACCGATGCCGGTCGCACCGGTGGTGATGGTCGGGTGTTCATCGAAGCCGTTCTGTGGATCGTTCGCACGGGCAGTCCATGGCGCGACCTGCCATCGGAATTCGGCAATTGGAATACGGTGTTTCAGCGCTTTCGTTATTGGGCTGCGCGTGATGTTTTTGCGAAAATTTTCAATGCTCTATCCGATGATCCGGACATCGAGTACGCGATGATCGATGCCACCATCGTCCATGTCCATCGCCACGGACACGGCGCAAAAGGGGGACTCAAAGTCAGGCCATCGGCAAGTCGAAGGGCGGGTGGACAACGAAGATTGTCGCACTGACCGACGCTCTCGGCAGTCTCGTGCGCTTCGTTCTGCTGCCCGGACATCGCTACGATACGGTCGGCGTCGCACCGCTGATCGAGAAGGTCGAGTTCGCAGCGCTGATCGCTGACAAGGCCTACGATTGCAACTGGATCATTGATGAGCTGAACGCGCGGGGTGCCGGCATCGTCATCTCGCAAAGACCAAAACGAAAACGGCGCCTCCAAATCGACGAGGAGATCTACAAATGGCGCCACCTCATCGAGAACTTCTTCTGCAAACTCAAGGAGTTCAAGCGTATCGCCACACGCAGCGAGAAGACTGACAGCAGCTACCGTGCAATGATCTATGCGGCAGCAACTGTGATACACTCGCGCTGAATCACAACAGGCCCTAGAGCAACCTGCCTTTGATCGGAATCGGAATGATCCCGATCAAAGGCAGAAAGTTGCTCTACACTTTGAGAGCGATGATCTAGGGCGTTTCAGGGTCGGCTGGAACCCTTCCGCTCACCCAACTGGCCACCCCACGGGGCGATGTTGCCGGTGATCGGCTGAGGGAGCGGGCCGGCCAGCCGATTTCGCTCAAGGCGGAAATGGTTTAGACCACGTCAGGGGGTAGTGCGACAGCGCCACCAGCGGGCCGAGCCATGATGCCAAGATTCGTCTGTGTTCTGACCGGTCCGCCGACGGCCGCCGCCATCGATGAGGCCGTGCTGTCGATCGCCCGCGCGGCGATCCCGGAGGGGGATCGTCGACCGCACCGGTGGCTGGCGCCCGGGGATGCGTGGCAGACCGACCTGCCTGAGCTCACGACCGAGGCGGTGGCGGCCATCCGCGCCGACATCGCACAGCAGCTGGCAGGGCGCGCCGTCGATGTCAATATCGTGCTTGCCGATCCCGCCAAACGGCGCAAGACGCTGCTGATCGCCGACATGGAATCGACCATCATCGGCCAAGAATGCCTCGATGAGTTGGCCGAGGTCGTCGGCCTGCGAGAGCGGGTTGTGGCCATTACCGAACGGGCGATGCGCGGCGAGCTTGCCTTCGAGGCTGCGATCAACGAGCGGGTTGGGTTATTGGCCGAGCTCGACGCGGATGTGCTGCTCGACATCTATCAGACCCGGATCAGCCTGATGCCGGGGGCGGCGGTGTTGGTGGCGACGATGAAACAGAACGGCGCCTATTGCGCGCTGGTGTCCGGCGGCTTCAGCTTCTTCACCGAGCGGATCGCCGCGCGGCTGGGCTTTGACGATCACCAGGCCAATCGGCTGGAGATCGCGGACCGAAAACTGACCGGGCGCGTGATCGCGCCGATTTTAGGCCGCGAGGCCAAGCTTGCTGCCCTGTTGCGCTATTGCGCCAACCTCGGGATAGAGCCGGACCAAGCGATCGCGGTGGGCGATGGCGCCAACGATTTGGGCATGTTGGCTGCGGCGGGATTGGGCGTGGCGTTTCGCGCCAAACCGTTGGTTGCGGCAGCGGTGGCCACGACGATCCAGCATGGCGATCTGACGGCTTTGCTTTACCTGCAAGGCTACCCCAAGGCCGCTTTTGCCGACGCCGCGTGACACAGTTGCGCGCCCGGGCGAGCTTTATTCGCCGACACCGAAAGCGGCGGCATCGGCGCGATGGTCCCACCGCACGCTCCCACGCCAGCATTAGAGCAACCTGCCTTTAAACGGAATCGGAACGATCCCGATTAAAGGTAGAAAGTTGCTCTACACTTTAAGAGCGATCATCTTTGCGCCTTAAAGGGAACCGGCTTTGCGGTTCCGATCAAAGGCGCGATGATCTAGGCCTTCAGCATGTTCGGCGTGACAAACGCACGCAAGCGACCGCGACCGGACTGCAGGTCGGCCCACGTGTCAGCGTCGAATTCGATCACGGCCAACGCCGCCGTTGGAAACTTGATCGCCAGTTGGGTCAGGCCCTTGGACTCACCCGCACCAACCAGCCCCAGCGCCAAAGCGTGCATACCGGGATTATGGCCGATCATCAGGACCTGCTGTGCCGAGGCATCGAGGGTGGCGATCACCTCCAGCATCTTCTCGGGCTCAGCCAGATATAGGAGCGGCTCAAACACCACCTCGGGTTGGTCGGCGTCTAGCTTGGACAGGACCAACGCCAACGTGGCTCGGGCGCGCACAGCGTCGGAACACACGATCAGGTCGGGGTGCAGCTGATGCTTGTTGATGAACGCACCGATGTTCGGCGCATCGCGCGTGCCACGCCGGGCCAGCGGCCGCTCGTGATCGTCGAGCTCCGGGTCGTCCCAACTGGATTTCGCGTGTCGCAAAAGCATTAAACTGCGCATCCGCCGAGCTTGCCCGTGATCTGAGTTCAGTCAAGCCTCAAAACGGCCAGGCGATGACAATGACCGCCTGAGCTGAAGGCCCAGGCGCCACCGGCGGCAAACGGAGCCGGCGATCGTGGCGGTCAGTCGGGGTAGATCGCAGCTGATTTGAGCTGGGTCCAGGCAGCAGGTGCCCCGGCTTTCACAATGCGCTCGGCGAGCGGCAGCGACTCGTCCCACAAGGCGGCGACGAAGCGCATGGCGGTCACACCATCGGACTGGTCGGAGGCCAGCCAGACGATCGGGTTTTGCATGACCGGTGGCTGGATCAGCCGATCGCGAGGGAGACCCGAGGCCGGCGGGATCATCCGCGTGTTCACCGGTCCGCCAGGGATCAGAATGTTGGCCGTCACCCCGGTGCCTTCCAGATCGTGCGCCATGATCCGGGTATGGGCCTCGAGCGCCGCCTTGCTCGGGCCATAGGCACCGGCGCCCGCCAGATACATGGTGTCGAGACTGGTGGTGATGTTGACGATGCGGCCCCAACCGCGGGCGATCATGTGGGGCACACAGCATTTCGCCATCAACTGCGGGCCATAGACGTTGACGCGCAACATCGCATTCCACAACCCGTCATCGAGCTCCCAAAAGCGGCTGGGCTTGACCAAAAAATCTGGGATGCGCTCAGGGCCAACGACGGCGTCATTGACCAGCATGTCGAGCGAACCGAAGCTGGCCACGATCTCATCCACGGTGGCGCGGACCCGTTCTGCGTCTGTCACGTCGCATACGATCGGCTTGACGGCGCCACTGCCTGCGGCCGGCTCCGCCTCGTTGGCGGCCTCCATCAGCACATCGTGATCGATGTCAATCATCGCCACCTTGGCCCCGGCCACCGCCAGCGCCTGCGACATCACCCGACCCATGCCGCGCCCAGCGCCGGTCATCAACACGGTTTTTCCCTTAAGATCTGGCCCTGTCATGGTCTGCGCTCCGGTTCTGTATGCGGATCTACGACGCGCGCGCCGAGCAGCGGCATCACCTCATCGTGCATGCGACGGATGGTGCGCATCGACTGGGCGTGGGAGATCCCGGCGAAGCGGGCGATCAGCGAGATCTCGCTGAAGCCGAGCTGCCGATACCTTCGGATCCGTTCGGCCGCCTGCTGCGGGGTACCAATCAGCGTGCGCTGACGAATGACATCGCGCCAGTCGGCGTTGTCGCTGACACTGTCAAACACCCGCTCGTCACCTTCGTAATCGGTGTCCCATTGGCGGGCCCGCATCACGTTGGTGAAGGCGTTGACATGCTCCTGCAAGGGTCGCTTGGCTTCGGCGATCGCTTGCTCTTCGGTGTCGCCGAGATGGGTCATCAGCGCCACCATCGCCTGACGCCTGGCACGCGCATGGCCGGCCGCCTCCCAGGCCGAACAGTACCAGCCGAATTTCTCAGCCAGCGCTTCAAAGCTCATCGGATACTGGTTCATCATCAAATGATAGCCGCGCTCGGCCGCGTTCACGAAACTCTCGCGCGTGTTCGAAGCCGCGTTCCAGATCGGTACCTTTGCTGCGACCGCAGGCGGCCACGGCTGGACCATGTCGAAGGAAAAGTGCTTTCCATGGTGCGCGAAGGGTTGCCCGGCCCAGAATTGCCGGCAGATCGATAGTCCTTCCGCGATGCGCTCGGCGGCCTCCGCTTGTGGGATGCCGAACGCCGCGAACTCATGCGGCACAAAACCCCGCGCGACGCCCATGTCGAACCGACCGCCCGAAAGCTGGTCGACCAGGGCATAGTCCTCCGCCACCTGCAACGGATGGCGCAGCTGCATCAATGACACGCTGGCGCACAATCTCACCTGCGAGGTCTCACGCGCCCAAGCCGACAGCAGCACCGCCGGGTTGGGCACGGCGCCGCCGTAATAATGGAAATGATGCTCCGTCGTCATCACCCGCCGATAGCCGAGCCGATCGGCCAATTTGGCCGACTCCGTCAGCTCCTCGTAATACTGACCGAGCGAGAGGCCGTAGCCTTCGCGCCAGGTCGGAAGATAAAAGACGGATAGGTCCAAACGAGTGCTCTGCCATATTGCGACCGTGCTGCCGCATTGATCCGGTCAGCGCGCACGCCGGGGATCTGCGGCACGCTAGTGAGATTGGCGCAGACGCGATCACCGTGCAACCGTACGGCTTCGCCCGATCGCTGCTGTTGATCGATCGCCGGTACCGGGCAGCGTCACAGCGGTTGAAGGTTAGCTGGAACCCCCCGCTGCGCAACCCGATCACTCACGCAGCGTGCCATGGGGTGGTCGGGCGGAGAGCGCTGCCGCCTTGGGCGGACGTTAACTCGCGGAGCGATCACGGCTCCGTGATCGTCTCCAGCGCCAAATGAATGGCAATCCAGACGTCTGGGCTGCATGTATCGGATCACCGCGGTGTCAGCCGAGCGCGCGATCGGGTTCGGCAACCAGGAGATGATGATGCGGATCAACGCTGAATTCGACAAGCGCGTGCTGTTGCACACCGATGAGATCGCGTGGCGCGACTCGCCGATGCCGGGCGTCGCACGCCGGCCCCTTGATCGCATTGGTGAGGAGGTGGCGCGGGCCACCACGATCGTTCGCTATGCACCGGGCAGCGCGTTTTCAGCGCATGTTCACGGTGGCGGCGAGGAATTCATCGTGCTGGACGGCGTGTTCCAGGACGAAAGCGGGGATTTTCCGGTCGGCTCCTACGTCCGCAACCCACCCGGCTCGCGCCATACACCGCGGTCGGGACCAGGTTGCATCATCTTTGTCAAGCTCTGGCAGTTCGATCCCGAGGATCAAACCGGTGTCCGCATCGATATGGCGTCGGCTGCCGGACAACCGGATCCGACCCGGCCGGGGATCAGCGTGACCCCTTTGTTCGAGGACCGGCGGGAAACGGTGCGGCTGGAGCGTTGGCGGCCCGGTGCACAAGCAAGGTTCGTTGCGGAGGGCGGCGCGGAGATCTTCGTGCTGGATGGTGGCGGCATTGAAAGCGGGGACCGCCTACGGCGTCACTCTTGGCTGCGGGTGCCCATCGGTGCCGGTGTCGCGCTCACGGCTGCAAGCGAGGGTGCATCGTTTTGGATCAAGACCGGGCATTTGCGCTACCTCACGGCGCCCCCGCTGTGAGCGCGCCGCATCGGATTGGGCGCTGCGGGTGCGTGCTTGGAACCGTGCCGTGCTTTCCTTGCCGCGCGCTGTCGGATAAAGCTTTGAGGTGGCAACATTGTCGTGCCCCGTAGGCAATTTCGGGTCCTCGGTGCGGAATCGGTAGCAGGAGAGAAGATATGGCAGAGACGCAGCTGGTTTCCCCCAACGGCAGTGCCAACGCTGGCACGTCGGCGCCGGTGCCGGAGCTGGGCGCGGAGCAGGAGCTTGCTGCCTACCGGGCGATGCTGATGATCCGGCGGTTCGAGGAGAAGGCTGGTCAGCTTTACGGCATGGGGTTCATCGGCGGATTTTGCCATTTGTATATTGGCCAGGAGGCTGTCGTCACCGGCTTGCAACTGGCAGCTCAGCCCGGGGATCAGGTGATTACGACCTACCGGGACCATGGCCATATGCTGGCCTGCGGCATGGACCCCAAGGGGGTGATGGCCGAGCTGACCGGGCGGCGCAGCGGCTATTCCAAGGGCAAGGGCGGATCCATGCATATGTTCTCCAAGGAGAAGAATTTCTACGGAGGACACGGGATCGTTGGCGCATCCGTGCCACTTGGCGCGGGGTTGGCGTTTGCCAATAAGTATCGCGGCAACGACAATCTGTGTTGGTGCTATTTCGGTGACGGCGCGGCCAATCAGGGTCAGGTCTACGAGACCTTCAACATGTCCAAGCTGTGGCACCTGCCGATCGTGTTTGTGATTGAGAACAATCAGTATGCGATGGGCACCTCGATCCAACGCTCTGCGGCCACCACCGATTTCTCGCGGCGCGGCTGCTCGTTCGATATCCCCGGCGAGCAGGTCGACGGTATGGATGTGCGCGCGGTGGCCGCCGCAGGCCGTCGTGTCGCCGAATGGGTGCGCGCGGGCAACGGGCCCTACATCTTGGAGCTGCTCACCTATCGCTACCGTGGCCACTCGATGTCGGACCCGGCCAAATACCGGACCCGCGAGGAAGTCAACAAGGTGCGGGAGGAGCGTGATCCAATCGAGCAGTCCCGCGCGCGCCTGTTGCAACACCATTGGGCGAGCGAGGATCAGTTGAAGGCCATCGACGGCGAGGTGCGGGCGATCATGAACGCGGCGGCGGAATTCGCGCAGGATGATCCGGAACCCGACCCCAGCGAGCTGTGGACGGATGTGGTGATTTGAACACCCCGCATGTGAGGACGCGACCGCCGAGTTGGTCGGATCATCGTTCACACGCCGAGCTGCTTGGCGCCAACCGCCCACGCGCGGCTTTGCCGGACCACACTGGAAGCGCAGGTCGCCCGCGGGCCGGACCATCAGCGCGCCCAAAACCGTCCAGTTGGATACCTCCGATCTGACCGATACGACGACGTTTACCGTCGTTGGCTGATGAGCCGGTGGAGCCGGGTGCACCGGGTTGAGCTTGGACCGGGATCAGGTACAGTCTAAAATCTCTGCGGCTGCGCCCTTTACGTGCCTGATCGGCTCTGGCATCTGAACGTGACAGCTGATCATCGCACGATTGATCATCACACGATTCAACGCCTGACTTTTCAGATTGCCGTGAAAGAGCGCTGCCGGTGAACCATCGTCGGATTGCTCTCGCCCGAACCAGATCCATTCGCGTCAAGACGGACCCGCCCTGCCATGCCAACACAGATCCTAATGCCTGCACTGTCGCCGACGATGGAGGAGGGAACGCTCGCGAAGTGGTTGATCAAGAAAGGCGACACGGTGAAATCGGGCATGGTGATCGCGGAAATCGAGACCGATAAGGCGACGATGGAGGTGGAGGCGATCGACGATGGGACCGTCGGAGAGATTTTGATTTCGGAGGGAACCGAGGGCGTCAAGGTCAATACCCCGATCGCCGTCATCTTCGGCGATGGAGAGCAGCCCACCCCCCAACCCGCTGCCCCACAGCCGGTGGCTTCCGCGCCACAGGCACAGCCCCCACCCACCCCACCGCAGCCAACAGCGCCGACGCCGCCAGCCGACGTCAAACCGATGGCTGTGGAGACCGCGACGCACGATATCGCATTGGCGCCCGACACCGAGATGGTCACGGTAACCATGCGGGAGGCCTTACGCGATGCCATGGCCGAGGAAATGCGGCGCGACACCGACGTGTTCTTGATGGGCGAAGAGGTGGCGCAATATCAAGGTGCGTACAAAGTCAGCCAAGGCTTGCTGGAGGAGTTTGGCGAGGCCCGGGTGATCGATACGCCCATTACGGAGCAAGGTTTCGCCGGCGTCGGCGTCGGCGCCGGCATGGCCGGCCTGAGGCCGATCGTGGAGTTCATGACGTGGAACTTCGCCATGCAGGCGATCGATCAAATCATCAACTCTGCCACCAAGACGCTGTACATGTCGGGCGGACAGATGGGGTGCCCGATCGTGTTCCGGGGACCCAACGGTGCTGCCTCGCGGGTCGCCGCCCAGCATAGCCAGGACTATGCGGCTTGGTATGCGCACGTGCCGGGACTGAAGGTTATTGCGCCATCGACCGCGGCCGATGCCAAGGGGTTGTTAAAGAGCGCCATTCGCGATCCCAACCCGGTGCTGTGCCTGGAAAACGAGTTGCTCTACGGCACGTCTGGCCCCGTGCCAAAGCTTGACGAATGGCTGGTGCCGATCGGGCGTGCGCGCATCGCCCGGCCAGGCGACCACGTTACCATCGTCTCTTGGTCGCGTGGCATGCACTATGCACTGGGGGCTGCCGACGTGCTGGCATCGGATGGTATCGAGGCGGAGGTGATCGATCTCAGGAGCCTCCGACCCCTCGATACCGAGACCGTGTTCGCCTCAGTACGCAAGACCAATCGCATGGTGACGGTGGAAGAGGCCTGGCCGATCTGTTCGGTCGGCTCGGAACTTTGTGCGCAGGTCGCATTAAATTGCTTCGATGATCTCGACGCGCCCCCGACCAAGGTCTCCGGCGCCGATGTGCCGATGCCCTATGCGGCCAACCTGGAGAAGCTGGCCTTGCCGAGTATCGAGCAGGTGGTCGAGGCCGCGCGGTCCGTATGTTACGCGTGACATCGGCAATGCGGGGCTATCGAGGGAGGCAACCGATCGTGATGTGGACCGAGGTGGGGCAGACGACAACGGATCGATCGCCATTCTACGCTGCGGTGAGCGCGATTGCTGACCAGTTGCACTCTTTGCTGGCGGATGTTTTGCAGCGCGGCCCTTCAAACCATGGGCGCCTTGATCGCAGGTCCGCAGCCGCGCCGGCACCCCTGGTCCGCGCCTTAGCGCAGACGGCTCGACGCCCCCGGCCTGCAGCCGTGCGTTCAACCGTCGGCCACAGTGTTCGCGTTGCTTGGGCGTTACACCCGCACCCGTAAAACACCAACAAGAGTTGAGCCATGCCAACCCAAATCCTGATGCCTGCCCTGTCGCCGACGATGGAGGAAGGCACGCTCGCCAAATGGCTGGTCAAAGAGGGCGACGCGATCAAATCCGGCATGGTGATCGCGGAGATTGAGACCGACAAGGCGACGATGGAGGTTGAGGCCATCGACGATGGGACCGTCGGCAAGCTGTTGGTGCCTGAGGGGGCGGAGAACGTGAAGGTCAACGCGCCGATTGCGGTGCTGTTGCTGGAAGGGGAAAAGCTAGGCGACATCGCTGAAGTCGCTCAGTCGGCACCGCTGGACGGACCCACCGCCCCGCCGGAGCCGGCGATGCCGGCAGCGGCCGCTGCCACCGCTACGCCCGCACCGGCGAGCCCGCCTCATACGCCGAAAATCCCGGCTCCAGACGCTCGTCCGGCGGGAAGACTCCTGGCGTCACCGCTGGCACGGCGGCTCGCCAAGAGCCGCGGGATCGAGCTGTCGACGCTAACCGGCTCCGGCCCGCACGGCCGCGTCATCAAGCGGGACGTGGAGTCGGCCGCGGTGGGAGCTGGCGCGCCGGCTGGAACCGCACTGCAAGTTGCGCAAACGGCAGCTATGCCGGCGTCCGCACCGCCGCCCGCCGTGGCACCGATGCCAGACGCGCAGATCCTTGCGCTCTACGAGCAAGGCTCATTTGATGTCATCCCACACGACGGCATGCGCAAGGTGATCGCGCAACGCCTGACGCAATCAAAGTCCACCGTTCCCCACTTCTATTTGTCGATCGATTGCCGTCTTGACGAGTTGCTGAGGGCACGCCAGCGTTTGAACGCGATCGCCCCACGCAGCGGTACAAGGTCCTACAAGCTCTCGGTCAACGATTTCATCATCAAGGCCGTCGCCCTGGCCCTGCAACAGGTTCCGGCCGCCAACGCGACCTGGACCGAGGGGGGTATGCTGCGCCACCGCCACGCCGACGTCGGTGTGGCGGTGGCGATCGAAGGCGGCCTGTTTACGCCGGTCATTCGCCATGCCGAGTTGAAGACCATGGGCGAGATATCAAACGAGATGAAGGATCTCGCCGAGCGGGCGCGAAACCGCCGACTGGCGCCGCATGAATATCAGGGCGGAACCACCTCGATTTCCAATCTCGGTATGTACGGCATCAAGAGCTTTGACGCCGTCATCAATCCCCCACACGCCACCATCCTTGCCGTCGGCGCGGGCGAGAAACGCGTTGTCGTCGGCGACGATGGACAGATCCAGGCGGCGACCGTGATGTCGTGCACGCTGTCCTGCGATCACCGGGTCGTGGATGGGGCGATCGGTGCTGAGTACTTAAATGCGATCAAAGATCTGATCGAGGACCCGGTGCGGATGCTGGTGTGATTGACCGGTGCCCAGCCATGCTTTTCAGCGTGATGAACGCCTCCCGCCGGCTAGATCATTTCCGCTAAGGGCGGACCGCTATACCGCGCGAGGAGCGGGATGGTTCCAGCTCAATCTGAAACGCCCTAAGTCCTCAACCGCTAGAGCAACCTGTCCTTGATCGAGATCGCGAGCCTTCCGCTGAGCGGTACGATGTTCTAGATCATCGCGCCTTTAATCGGGATCGTTCCGCTTCCGATCAAAGGCAGGTTGCGCTAGCGGTGGAAGCCAGGGACCGATCGGCGTCCATCCCGCCAGCAGGGTGTTGCAGCCCGGTCACCTCCGGGCCCATTCCCGAACCGGACCGCGAGTTGTCCCCATTTGGTTGGCGTCAAGCGGCGTGGGGCGGCTTGCTTGTCGAGGCCGGCCGGGCGTATGGGGCTGTGTGACGTCGGCAAAGACTTTGAGTGCATTCATCTTTACGGCACGCACGTGCCAACAATTGGGAGTGTAGCACATGCTCGGAACGCTCCGCGCGCCAGTCATCGCTATACTGGGTTCACTCGCACTCGCTGGCTGTGCCGGCGGCAATCTACTCGGCCAAAACACAGCGGGTAGCACTCTTGCAACAGGTTCGGTCAGTCCGAAGCCAGCGGTCGATCCGACCTGCGTGACATTAGCCGCGCAGATCGACAAGCTCAACGCGAGCGGCATCGACAAGAAGATCGACAAAGCTGCCCGTCGCAAATATCGGCTCAAGCGCAAAGACCTACGCAACGTGGATGCGTTGACCAAAGCCAACGCTGACTTCCGGGCCAAGTGCTCGAAGCTGCCGATCTTGGCGGCGGCACCGAAGGTTGCGGCCGCGGCCAGCCAGGTCGCGAAAAAGGCCAACCCAACCACGGCCGCTGGGGCTCAAAAGGCGTCTCAGGTCGCCAGGACCGTCGTGCAAGCCCAACAGCAGAGCCAGTAGCCGATCAGGGCCCCAATTGATGCGGAAGGGGCACGCTCCGAACAAATCGACGGCTAACCCGTTGCACCGCTAAGACTGTAGCGATAATCGCATGTCATAGCATCGCCAGATTAACCCGGTTAACACACCATCGGAATTAGGATCTGGCGACGGCGAGATCCCGGCTGGAGGTGAACGTGGTCCTCAATGGTTTGACCCTGGAGCAAGTTGCAGCACGTCTGAAGCTGGCCCTCCCACTGCTGGTGGTCGCACTGGCGGGATTGGTGGCGGCTGGTTGTGCCGGCGGCGCGGGTCAATACGGCGCGGCGATGGCGATGCCGGCCGGGCAGTCCTGCCGGTCGGTCAGAGCTGAACTTAATCGTTTGGACGCGCGCGGCACCCCATCAAAGATCGAGGCCGCGAGCCGTGGCAAAAAGCTGTCGCGCACAGCCCGCGCGGACGTCGATCGCTACAATCGCCTGCTGAACATCTACCTCGGCGCCGGCTGCCACACATAATCTGCACCCTGCCGGGCTTTCCATCGCTCAGGGAATGGTTTTCAATGGTGAGGCCCTGGTCCGCACGACCGGGGCCTCATCATGTTTCCGTTCTGTCTGACTGCGGTTGGCAACCCGAGGAGATGCGCCATGGCCGGTGAAGCTTACGATGTGCTCGTGCTTGGCGCCGGACCTGGCGGTTATGTGACAGCAATTCGCGCCGCTCAGCTCGGCCTGCGCACGGCGATCGTCGAGCGTGAGCATCTCGGCGGGATCTGCCTTAACTGGGGGTGCATCCCCACCAAGGCGCTGCTGCGGACAGCCGATGTTTATCACGCTGCCCGCCACGCCAACCACTACGGCTTGATGATCGATGGTCGCGTCGGCTTCGACATCGCGGCCGTGGTCAAGCGCTCCCGCGCCGTCTCCGGTCAACTCAACGCCGGCGTCGGGTTTCTCTTGAAAAAAAACAAGGTCGACGTGATTTGGGGCGAAGGCAAGATTGACAAGGCGACGGGCGGCGGGGGGTCGACCAGCATCGATGTCGTGGTGACGAACTCGCGCAAACCGATCGTCGAGCCTCAGCATCCGGTGCCCAAAGGGGTGCTTGGGCCGGACACCTACCGGGCCAAGCACGTGATCGTGGCGACGGGCGCGCGGCCGCGGGTGCTGCCGGGCATGGAGCCGGATGGCGAGCGGATTTGGACTTACTTCGAAGCGATGCTGCCGCCGGCCATGCCCAAATCGCTGATCGTGGTTGGTTCCGGCGCGATCGGGATCGAGTTTGCATCGTTTTATAAAACCCTTGGCGCCGACGTGACTGTGCTTGAACTGCTGCCTCAGATCCTGCCAGCGGAAGACCATGAAATTGCCAGCTTGGCCCGCAAGGCCTTCGAGAAACAGGGCATTAAAATTCACACTGCCGCCAAGGTCGTCCGTGTCGACACCTCTGCGACCGGCGTCACCGCGCAGGTCGAATTGTCTGGAGGTGAGACGCAAGCCATCACCGCAGAGCGACTGATCTCGGCGGTAGGCGTGGTCGGCAACGTCGAGCAGCTTGGGCTCGAAGCGCTGGGCGTCCGGGTGGAGCGCGGGAGCATCGTCACCGATGGGCTTGGACGCACGTCGGTGCCGGGCATCTACGCAATCGGTGATGTGGCTGGCCCGCCGATGCTCGCCCATAAGGCCGAACACGAAGGTGTGCTATGCGTAGAGGCCATCAAGGGCCTTGATGTGCATGCGATGGACAAGGCCAAGATTCCGGGTTGCACCTACTGCAATCCCCAGATCGCGAGCGTGGGGCTGACAGAGGAGCGCGCCAAGGACGGCAACCGCGAGATCAAAGTTGGACGTTTTCCGTTCCGCGGCAACGGCAAGGCGATCGCCCTGGGCGAACCGGAGGGCCTGGTCAAGACCATTTTCGACGCTGCGAGCGGACAATTGCTGGGCGCGCACATGATCGGCGCGGAGGTGACGGAGTTGATCCAGGGCTTTGTCATCGCGATGCAGCTGGAAACCACCGAAGAAGATCTGTTTCACACCGTATTCCCGCATCCAACGCTGTCCGAGATGATGCACGAAAGTGTTCTCGATGCTTATGGTCGCGTGATTCATATGTGAGCCGGCAGCGCCTGAACGGCTTGATTGGCTCCCGGTTCACCACGCGTGCGGGCGCTGGCGGTGTTGCGGGACGGGCGCCACGACAGCGGTTGCGAACCGGCACCCCGTCCGGGAACGGAGTGTTCCGTGAATTTGGCACTCACCCCTTGACAGTGCTAATAATCCGCCAGATATTCTCGCCACCTGGCTGAGACGGGTGGTGAACATGCCACGCAAAGGCCAGATCCACACCCCGCCGGCACCAGGATTTCTGGATGAGGCCGGCATTCGAATGAAATTGTTAGCTACGACGAGGTTGAGGCCATGACGTTTCGCCCCCTGCACGATCGTGTTCTCGTTCGGCGGATCGAAGAGGATGCCAAGTCCGCTGGCGGCATCATCATTCCAGACACGGCCAAGGAAAAGCCGATGCAAGGCGAGATCATCGCAGTTGGTCCCGGCAACCGTGATAAGGCCGGCAAGCGCGTTGCGATGGACATCAAGGTCGGCGATCGCGTGCTGTTCGGGAAATGGTCCGGCACCGAGGTTAAGTTGGATGACCAGGATATGCTGATTATGAAGGAAAGTGATATCCTCGGGGTGTTGGAGAACAGCCAATCCGTGAAGGCCGCCGCTTAAGCCAGGGCTGGTCCGCTTCGCCTGGGCCATCAGCGAGTCGCCGGTGCCGCCCGCCACACCACAAGGGCGGCGACCAACCCTAGCAGATGGAGGGTCGCGCGATGCCCGCGGCCATGACCCCTGACAGTGACGGGTGGGCCATGGGGCCCGGCGACGGTGGGGCACGGTTGCCGGCGTTCGATAGCGATCGCACGACGACGCCGTTGGCAGGCGAACGGCAGGACCTGTCGAGAATCGTGTTCGAGATCAAGAAGCGCAGGAGATAGATATGAGTGCCAAAGACGTCAGATTCTCCCAGGAAGCGCGTGAGAAGTTGCTGCGTGGGATCGAGATCCTTTCTAATGCGGTCAAGATCACGCTGGGGCCGCGCGGCAGGAATGTCGTCTTGGAAAAGAGCTTCGGCGCGCCACGCGTCACCAAGGACGGTGTCACGGTTGCTAAAGAGATCGAGCTTGAGGACAGGTTTGAGAACATGGGTGCGCAGATGGTGCGCGAGGTGGCATCGAAGACGGCCGATCAGGCGGGCGATGGCACCAGCACGGCGACCGTGCTCGCGCATGCCATCGTACGCGAGGGTGCCAAATCCGTCGCCGCCGGTTCCAACCCGATGGATCTGAAGCGCGGCATCGACAAGGCTGTCGAAGCGGTCGTGCGCGAGCTGCAAGCAAAGGCAAAATCCGTCAGCAACAATGACGAGATCGCCCAGGTCGCGACGATCTCCGCCAACGGCGATCAGGAAGTCGGACGGATCCTGGCGGAGGCGATGAAAAAGGTCGGCAACGAGGGCGTCATCACTGTCGAGGAAGCCAAGTCACTGGAGACCGAGCTCGACGTGGTCGAGGGGATGCAGTTCGACCGCGGTTATATTTCCCCCTATTTCGTGACCAACGCTGACAAGATGACGGTTGAGCTGGAGGATCCCTACATCCTGATCCACGAAAAAAAGCTCAGCTCACTGCAGCCGATGCTGCCGGTGTTGGAAACGGTGGTGCAGTCCTCCAAGCCGCTGTTGATCATCGCCGAGGATATCGAGGGCGAGGCATTGGCGACCTTGGTGGTCAACAAGCTGCGCGGCGGGCTCAAGGTGGCTGGCGTAAAAGCCCCGGGCTTCGGCGATCGGCGCAAGGCGATGCTGGAGGATATCGCAGTGCTGACCGGTGGCACCGTCATCAGCGAGGAGCTCGGCATGAAGCTTGAAGCGGTAACGCTCGATATCTTAGGCCGGGCCAAACGGGTCAGCGTCGATAAGGACAACACAACGATCGTCGATGGGGCCGGGCAGGCCGAGGATATCGACGGGCGGGTCAAGCAGATCAAGGCGCAGATCGAGGAGACCACCTCGGACTACGATCGCGAAAAGCTGCAAGAGCGGCTGGCGAAGTTGGCCGGTGGCGTCGCGGTGATCAAGGTCGGAGGTGCGACCGAGGTCGAGGTAAGGGAGCGCAAGGACCGTGTGGATGATGCCTTGCACGCCACCCGAGCCGCGGTCGAAGAGGGCGTGCTGCCTGGCGGCGGTGTCGCACTTTTGCGGGCAACCAGCGTGCTTGATCAAGTGAATGTCGACAATGACGACCAAAGAGTCGGCGTGCAAATCGTTCGTCGGGCGCTGCCCGCTCCGGCCCGGCAGATATGTATCAACGCCGGCGAAGACGGGGCCATCATCGCCAATAAAATCCAGGAGAACGACAGCTATGCGTTCGGTTTCAACGCGCAGACCGGCGCGTTCGGCGATTTGGTCGAACAGGGCGTCATCGATCCCGCCAAGGTTGTGCGGAGCGCGCTGCAAGACGCGGCCTCGGTGGCGGGATTGTTGATCACCACGGAGGCGATGGTGGCTGAGCTGCCAAAGCCTGAGGCGGCAGCACCTGCGATGCCGGGCGGCATGGGTGGTATGGGCGGCATGGGTGGTATGGACTTCTAACTGTGCTGAGCATGGGCCGACGCTGTCGGTTTGTGACAGCTGTCAACATTCATCCGAGCAATCAGGGGTTGGCGCCGGTAGCGCCGGCCCCTTTTTCATGCGCCCGCCAGGCGATCGCACTTGGCGAGCCCCGGTTTTTGTGCGGTAGTAGTTGCTCTACACTTTAAGAGCGATCATCTTTGTGCCCTAGATTGGTACCGGCCTTGCGGTTCCAAGTTAAAGCACGATGATCTAGCGTGTTTCAGGGTTTGCTGGAGCCGCTCCGTTTCCCCACCGGGTCACCCAATGCCACGAGGTTGTGGGCGGCCGGGCGGAGTGCGACCGGCAAGGTGCGACCGGCAAGGCTGATCCGTGTAAGGCAGACCTGAATTAGGCGAGGACGTGAGATCGGAAAGGTTCAGAACCGGAATGAGCGAGCTCAGATATGAAGCCCCGGACAGTTTGAATGCAGCAACGGCCCTCTTGGCTGGCGCAGCCGGAACGGCGCGCATTCTCGCCGGCGGCACGGACCTGATTGTGCAAATGGAAACCGACGTGATCGAGCCGGAGCTGATCATCGACGTCAAAAAAATTCCAGAGCTCACGACCATCACGCATGATAACGGCGGCTTCCGTATCGGTGCGGCGGTGTGTGGGATGGATATCGTCGAGCATAAAGAGTTCGCCGACACCTGGCCGGGCGTGATCGACGGCGTGAAGCTGATCGGTTCGATCCAGGTCAAGGGACGGGCCAGCATGGGCGGCAACCTGTGCAATGCCTCGCCGGGAGCCGACAGCGTACCTCCCTTGATCACCGCGGGCGCCATCTGCCGGCTGGTTGGCACCGGCGGCACCCGTGACGTGCCGGTGGAGGAGATTCCGACCGGGCCCGGTCAAACCTCGCTGGCCAAGGATGAGATCGTGGCCTCGTTTTATTTCCCGCCGCGACCGAATTATGCCGCGGACGCCTATCTGCGTTTCACGCCGCGCACGGAGATGGATATCGCGGTGACCGGTGTCGCCGTCAATCTGACGCTCGACGGTCAGGGCACCTGCAGCTCAGCACGTGTCGCCATCGGCGCGGTGGCGCCCACGGCGCTGTTGGTGAAAGAGGCCGGCGCGGCGCTGGTCGGGACCAAGGTTGACGATGCTGCGATTGCCAACTTGGTGGCGGCGGCACGGGCCGCCTGTCGCCCGATCGATGACAAACGCGGGACCAAGGAGTTTCGTGTCGACGTGACGGGAGTGCTGGCCGAACGCGTGACGCGGCTGGCGTTGCAACGCGCGAGGGCCAATTGATGCGAAAATACCAGATTTCGTTGACTGTAAACGGTGATGACTACGACGTTCTGGTCGAGCCACAAGAGACGCTGCTCGACGTGTTGCGCGATAAGCTAACATTGACCGGAACCAAGGAAGGCTGTGGGACCGGCGATTGTGGCGCTTGCTCGGTGATCGTCGGCGGCGCGCTGCAATGTTCATGTCTGATGCTTGGCGTGGAAATGCAAGGTGCTAGCGTGGAGACCATCGAGGGCCTGGCCAAAGGCGACAAAATGCATCCGCTGCAGACCGCGTTTCTTGAGCACAATGGTCTGCAATGCGGGATCTGCACGCCTGGCATCCTGATCGCCGCCAAGGCGCTGTTGGAACGCAATCCCGATCCCACTGAGACTGAAGTCAGATACTGGCTGGCCGGCAACCTCTGCCGCTGCACCGGCTACGATAAAATTATCCGCTCGGTGCTCGTTGCCGCCAAAGAGATGAGAGGAGCCTGAGGTCATGGCGACCGACAACATTCTCGAAAACCCCGGCTTTAACCCTGACCGCAAACTGAAGATCGTCGGACAGTCGCCAGTCAAGCATGATGGTCCCGATAAGGTGACAGGGCGGGCCAAGTTCGGGGCCGATATCTTCTTGCCAGGACTGCTGGTCGGCAAGGTGCTGAGAAGCCCTCACCCGCATGCCGTCATTCGTGGTATCGATACCTCAGCTGCCGAGAAGTTGCCCGGCGTCAAGGCGGTGGTCACCCGCGACGATTTTCCAGATCGGCCGCAAGGAACCGCCTCCGGCGACATGACCCGAAACGCCATGGCGCGCGAGAAAGCCCTTTATGACGGACATCCCGTCGCCGCGGTCGCCGCCACGTCGGTATCGATCGCGAAAAAGGCGTTGAAGCTGATCAAGGTGGATTACGAGATTTTGCCTCACGTCATCGACCCGGTTGATGCGATGGGCGACGAGGCACCCATTCTGCATGATTATTTACGCACCAAAGGTGTCGAGGGGGCCGAACAAAAGCAGACCAATGTGGTGGAGCGTCTCGAGTTGTCGATGGGCGACGCCGAGGCGGGCTTCAAGCAGGCCGACGTGGTGATCGAGCGGACGTTCGACACCAAGCCCATGCATCAAGGCTACATCGAGCCGCAAAGCTGCACGGCCAGCGTCGACGAGATCGGCAACGTCGAGCTTTGGTGCTGCACCCAAGCGCCATTTCAGTATCGTGAGCGTTTGTCCGACATATTGCAGATGGATTCCTCCAAGATCCGCATTCAACAATCCGAACTGGGTGGCGGATTTGGCGGCAAGACAGGCTTTTACGCGGAGCCGGTCGCCATTGTGTTGTCACGGAAAGCCAATCGACCGGTCAAGATCAGCCTGAAGCGAGGCGAGGTGTTCCGCGGCACCGGCCCCGTATCCGGCACGAAATCCCGCATCAAGATCGGTTGTACCCGCAGCGGTGAGATCACGGCGGCTGAGGCGGAGCTGATCTTCCAAACCGGTCCGTTCCCCGGCTCGATGTTTTTCAACGCGCCAAACGCGATGTTCACGCGCTATGCCCTGAAAAATGTGAAAACGGTGTCCTACGAGGTGGTCTCGAACCGCCCGAAGGTGAACTCGTTCCGTGCCCCTTGCGTCCCACAGGTGGTGTTCGGCGTCGAAGGCATCATCTCCGAACTGGCCGATGCCATCGGCATGGATCAGATCGATTTCCGGCTGAAAAATGCGGCGGTCGAGGGCTATAAGACGATCTATGGCGAGGTGTTCGGCAAGATCGGCTTTGTCGAGACGCTGCAGGCGGCCAAGCAATGTGCGCATTACCGCTCCCCTCTCCCGCCCGGCCAGGGACGCGGCGTGGCGGCCGGGTTCTGGTTCAACCGCGGCGGTGAGACCACGGGTACCCTGAATATCGCCCAGGATGGATCCGTCACGTTGATTCTGGGGACGGCCGATGTCGCTGGCTCGCGCATTTCGATTTCACAAATGGCGGCGGAGGAACTCGGCATCCCGGTCGATAAGGTCCGCGCCATCATGGCGGACACCCATTCGCTGGGTTACAATCGGGTGACGGCCGGCAGCCGCACGACGTTCTCCTCTGGCATGGTCATCATCGATTCGGCGCGCAAATGCATCAAGGAGATGTGCCGGCGTGCCGCAGTATTGTGGGACGTGCCTGAGGATGGGGTGGTGTTCGAGGACGGCTATGTGAAGCCAGCCTCCTCCAACGTTGGCACCATGCCGCCGATGTCGGTTGCCGAGATCGCCAAGAAGACCACCAACTCGATGGGCGCCATTGCCGGCCACTCGGAGATGAACGTGACCGGCGCCGGTCCAGGCTTCGGGCTCCACATCGTTGACGTCGCCGTCGACAAGGAAACCGGGCTCGCCGAGATTAAGCGCTACACGGTGGTCGAGGATGCCGGCAAGGCGATCAATCCGCAGCAGGTGGAAGGACAGTATCAAGGTGGCGCGGTGCAAGGCATCGGCTGGGCGCTCAACGAAGAATATGTGTTCGGTGAGGACGGACGCATACAGAATCCGAGCTTCCTGGACTATCGCATGCCGGTTGCTTCGGATGTACCGATGATCGAGACCGAGATCGTCGAGGTTCCCAACCCGCGCCATCCTTACGGCTTGCGCGGGGTCGGCGAGGTGCCGGTGGTGCCGACGATGGCGGCGATTGCCAACGCGATCGGCAATTGCATTGGCGTGCGGCCGCAGGCCCTACCGATGTCGCCGCCGCGACTGTTGAAACTGATCAAGGAGCAGGCCTCGGCAGCGCGAGGGTGAGAACGGGCGTTACAGCACTGGCGCGGCCCGCGACCGAGCGTTCGTGATCAGCTTCCGATCGCACGCCATCGGCTTGCGCGTTAAGCGAGCCGATATGGGTGTGTTCCTTATGAGCGATCATCGTTGTGCCTTTGGTTGTGCCGTCATCCCGGCGCCAACCAAAGGCACGATGATCGCTCTTAAAGTGGTGAGCAACTTTCTGCCTTTGATCGGGATCGTTCCGGTTCCGATTTAAGGCAGGTTGCTCTAGGGTCGGCCAAACAGTCGCCCCAAAAATCCGGACCGACGCGCGGTCGCAGACGGCGCCGGCGTCGGAATGACGACGGTAGGCGAGCTGATGGCCTTGGCCGCTCCGGCGCCCTCGCGAGCAATTTCCTCAGCATCCAACGCATCTTGGATCTCGGTGACGGCGGCGATGATCTTGGCGTGGTTGGCCTTCATCGTAACCGTGGTCGGGTGGTCTGCGCCGTACGTCTCATCCGCGATCAACACCGCGCGGCGCATCAACGGCTCGCCATCCGGTGCACGCTGGGTGGCGCACAACAACAGCGCCAAATTGTTCAAGGCGCCCGCCACTTCCGGATGCGTCGCGCCGTAGTGGGCCTCGTCGATGGCCAGTGCACGGCGCATCAACGGTTCGGCCTCGGCAAGTCGCCCGGTTTCTTGCAGCAACGCGGCAAGGTTGCTCAGCCGGATCGCAACGTTGGGATGGGTCGCGCCAAAATTCTTCTCGTCGATCGCCAAAGCACGGCGCAACAACGGCTCCGCTTCGCTGCCGCGCCGCGTCTCGTCGAGCAGGACCGCAAGATTGCCCAAAGCCACGGCGACGTTGGGATGATCGTTGCCATGGCATTCTTCTTCGAGTGCCAGGGCGCGACGCAACGCGTCGTCGGCCTCCTCATATCGCCCAGTTTCACGCAACAACATGCCGAGGTTGCTCAAGCGCAACGCGACGATCGGACTGTTTGGGCCAAGGGCAGCTTCGTCGATGCTCAGCGCCCGCCGCATCAACGGCTCGGCCTCGTCGCTGCGCCCGGTGGTCTTGAGGACGTCGGCCAAATCACTAAGGCCGTGCGCCAAACCGGTCGGATCACCCTCCGCGCTCTGCTCGAGAAGCTGCACCGCGCGCCGCAGATGCGGTTCGGCCTCGCCCGGCCGACCCGTTTCCATCAACACGCCACCCAGATTGCGTAAAGCACCGGCGATGACGGCATGATCGGCCTTTGGCTGTCGCTCGCAAAGGGACAGCGCTTGCTGGTAGAGCGCCTCGGCGGCGGGAGTTTCGCCGCGGGCCTTGAGATGCTGCGCATGGCGCTCAAGCAGCAGCTGCAGGGGTTCGAACGGCGCTCCTGAGCCCGCGGCTGAACGGAGAATGGCATTGACGTGCTGTTCAAGTAGCCGACACGCCGGCCACGCCAACGGATCATCCGGCTGCACCAGATCGCCGGGGTAAGCGTCCGCCAGCCATCGCGTCGCCAGCTCCCGATACTTGGTTTCGACCGCCGGTTGATCGAGGTGCATGTTGCGGATAACAGCCTGCACCAGCGGATGGACGGAAAAACCCGCCGTGCCGTCCTCCAGGATCTCCGAATTGGCAAGCGCGAAGGCGTTGATTGTCGCCACCGCGTCCGATTTCGCCGCTTCGTCCGTGATCTCGCCGATGATATCCAGCGGAATGCGATCCGGCGCCAGGTAGGCGGCGATGCCCATCAGGGTTTCGGTGTCGGGTTGCTGGGCACCCGCCCGCTGCAAAGCCAACGCCACCGCGCCCGTCAGCGGCGCGCCGACACCCTCATCCGCTTGGGCCTTGTCAAGCAGCGGCTGCACGTGCTCGCGATAGGTGTCGAGCGTCCAATTGCTGTGCCGACAGGTGGCGCGTGCCAGCGCCAGTGCCAGCGGGTGACAGGCGAGCGCGTCGGCAAGCCGACCAGCTGCTGCAGGGTCCTCATCCGTGGTGTCGGCCGACAGATAGGTCGCGGCCGTTGCGCGGGAAAACCGATCGAGCGGCAGCTCCAGGACCACATCTGACCAGCCAGATATTTGTGTGGTGATCAGCACATGCGCATGCTCGCTGGGGGTCAGCAGCGCGATCGCTTCGGGGCTGGAGACGCCATCATAGACCATCAGCCAGGGGCTTTGGTCGGCGGCCCTGCCATGGGCGATGTGAACGACAGCAGCGCCAGCGGCCCGACCGCGATCGGCGATGTCGGCGAGCCCCGGCAGGGCCTGCGCTCCGAGCGCGATCAGATCGTTCATCACGCTGGAGCGATCACCGGCGTGGATCCACCACGCGCCGGCATAGCGATCGCGGTTCGTGTGCATGTAGTCCCGCGCCAGCGCCGATTTGCCTATGCCGTCTTCGCCACTGATCACTGCCGTGCGCGCGCGCGGCGTGGTCGGCCGGTCAGGGCTTTGTTGCCAGAGCGCGGCTTGCAGTACGGCGATCTCCCCGCTGGGCTTTGACCGCGAGATAAACCGCTCACGCATTGGGATCTCACGGTCCATCGGCATCGCTGCCCTCCCAATCTGACGTCGGGGTCCACTGCGGGGCGCACTGTAAAGCAGGATCCCGGCAGGCTCCAGCGCGTCGCGGCAGGATCGCTCGACGACACCCGATCGGTTTTAGGTTAGCGGTCTTCACCGGGGTCCTGCCGTTCATTTTGGGGCAATCGACCATGGGCGGCGGCGGTGTCGTCACCATCCTCATCGCCCTCCAGCTGGCCCGGGATCGCGTAGGCGCCGCGCAGCCATCGGGACAGATCAACATCGGCACATCGTCGCGAGCAGAACGGACGGTACTTGGCTACGGTCGGCGTGCTGCAGATCGGACACGTAGGCGCGCCTTGTTTCGCTGCATGCGATACCCCGCCACTGATGAAACCGCGCGAGCCCATATCGGCCGCTCCCAGTTTTCGCGAACGCCTCCGCAGCTGATCACCATAGAGCGTTTCAGAATTGACCGGAACCAACGAGGTCCCCAACCGGCCACCCAGCGGTACGAAGTTGGCGGCGGAAGGGTTGGAAGCGCGGGCCGACGCGGCTGCTGCGCCAACGGTGGAGATGATCTCGAAGTCAAAGCGGCTCCAGATCTGCCGCCTTAATCCAATTGGCGTGAATTGGAAAGCCCTCCGCGGCGAGCATCGCCACAACCTCAGCCAGCGGCAACCCAACGATACTGGTGTAAGACCCAATGACCTTTTGCACAAAGCAGCCAGCCAGGCCTTGGATCGCATAACCACCGGCTTTGCCGCGCCATTCGCGAGACGCGATGTAGGCCTCGATGTCGTCATTGGTCAGGCGCTTGAAGCGCACGCGGGTCTCGACGATCTTGGTTCTGATATGGTCATCGGGCCGAAGCAGGCACACGCCGGTTAGCACCCGGTGCGACCTGCCCGAGAGCAACTGCAGGGAGGCGACAGCCTCCTCCACCAGCTTTGGCTTCATCAAGATGCGACGGCCTACGGCCACAACGGTGTCGGCGGAGAGCACGTAAGCATCCGCGACATCACGGTCATTGGCGATTTGGTCGCGCGACGCCTCCGCTTTCGCCCGCGCCAGGCGCGAGACCAGCGTGCGCGGCATCTCGCCCTTGCGCGGGGTCTCGTCGATGGTCGCTGGGCGCAGCGCGTCCGGGTCGATGCCGGCTTGGGCCAACAACATCAAGCGGCGCGGGGACGAGGATGCCAGCACCAGCTTACGCACGGTCCCGGCCTTGCTGGATGCCTCCTTGGCTAAGCTGCGTCGCAGCGTTCCCCGTTGTGGGCCAATCGCACTACTTAAAGCGGTAAGTAATCCGGCCTTTTGAGAGGTCATAGGGCGTCATCTCGACCTGAACCTTGTCGCCAGCAAGCACGCGAATCCTGTTCTTACGCATGCGACCTGCCGTATGGGCGATGATTTCGTGTCCATTCTCAAGCTTTACACGAAACGTAGCGTTCGGTAGCAGCTCGGTCACGATGCCGGGGAATTCGAGGAGTTCCTCTTTGGTCATGTCACCTCTAGGGATGTTGCAATCTTCGCGCGACAATGCGCCCAGGCATGGACGAAAGCAAGGGGAATGCAGCGTCCCCACGCCCACTCGCAAAGATAGTGTTCAAGGCGTGCCATCAAGGCCGCGCCATCAAACCCGCGCGCCAAGGCAGGCGGCCAAAGTGCTGGCTAGGCGGCGCATCAGTTTGCCGTAAAGGGCGGGTCCGGCAGGTAACTTGAGCCCTTCAGGGTCAAGCACGGCCAATCGCGCGCCGGTTCCTTCAAGGACAGTCGACGCCAACTTGCGACTGATTCCCGGTTCGATGAACACGCACATCGCCGGCATCGACTTGATTCGCGCGCGCAGGGTCGACAGGCGCAGGGCTCCGGGGCGGTCATGCGGGCCCATCACGATACTGCCGATCGGTCTGAGCTGATGGCGACGCTCCAGATACTGGTAGGCGTCGTGTAGGACCAAGAACGGACGATCGGCCACCGGTTTCAATGTGCTTGCAAGTTCACGGTCGAGGGCGCCGAGCCGTTTGATCAGGGCTGATGCGTTGGCCGAGAAGCGCGCCGCGGCGCTGGGATCGGTGTGCGACAACGCGCGCGCGATGGCGGCCACCATCGCCTTGGCGTTGTTAGGATCGAGCCAGACGTGTGGGTCATAGGGTGTTGTCGCGGTGGTGGTGGGCCATGCGTTCGGCCATGGTGACCGGGTCGGCGCGGGCCGTTGCGGTCCGCCGCGCTGACCAAGACCTTGCGGGGCGTGACCGACCGGTGCGTCGTCGGCCCGCTGCGGTGCGAACAAGCCGCCGGCACGGCGCGGCAATCGGGTGACGTTGGCCGCTTCCGCCAGCGTTACGGTGTCCACCGAGCGCGGCAACGCGCGAAACACGGCGGTGGTAAACGGTTCCAGCGCGGCAGACACCCGAAACACCACATGCGCCCTATGGAGCTTGCGCACATCCGACGGCTTGAGTGCATAAGTATGCGGAGAGACGGCGCCGGCGATCAGCAAATCCGGGTTTGAGACGCCAGCCATCACCTGTGCGACCAGGGAGTGGATCGGCTTACTGGTGACCACGACGCGCAGTTCAGCGCGGGCCGGCTGATGGCCGATAACAAGCAGCCCCGCGAAAAGCAGGACGGCCGGCCCACAGACTGATCGAGCGACTGACCGATAGACTGGCCGACAGACCGGCCGAGAGTTTGGCCCAGAGTTTGGCCCAGAGTTTGGCCCAGAGTTTGGCCCAGAGTTTGGCCCAGAGGCCCGCCAATAGCGCAGCAACCGCGGCTTAAGCTGGCACCGCATATGTTGTCCCTTTGAGTCGGATGACCGAGCGTGGATAAACCGCTGCTGACACCGGGTCGCGTCGACCCCTCGGCACGTCACGCACTTTGTTACGTTATATCATTGTGTTGGACGGACGCAAGCCGCCTGGTCACCTGGCCGCCTGGCCGCCTGGCCACCTCGCCGCCTGGCCGGCTGGCAATCGGCGGCGAGGCGCGGAAGACATGGCCACGCGTTGATCGCGACGGCCGGCGGACATGGCCCCACCCCGCAGCGGCCGCTGACCTCGGCGCTGGCGCCAAACTGCAGCCCTGCGTGGCTGAATACAACGGTATCAGCATCCATCATCGGCGCGAGTCATGTTATCATGCAGCATGCGGGGGCGATTGATTCGGATTATCGGCTTGGATCCGGGGTTGCGGCGCACCGGGTGGGGCGTCATCGAGAGCGATGGTGTGCGGCTCGCTTACGTCGGCAGCGGCCACATTGAATCGTGTTCCGACGAGCCGTTGGCCTATCGGCTGCGCGAAATCTACGAAGGCGTGTGCGGCGTGTTGGCGAGCCACCGACCGCAGGAGGCGGCGGTGGAGGAAACCTTCGTCAATGACAATGCGCGGGCCACGCTGAAGCTGGGACAGGCGCGGGGCATAGCCTTGCTAGCCCCGGCGATGAAAGGCCTACCGGTTTGTGAATACGCGCCCAATTTGATCAAAAAGACCGTGGTTGGCGCGGGCCGGGCGGATAAACGACAAATCCAAGTGATGGTCGGCATTTTGCTGCCCAAGGTCAAGATCATCTGTGCCGATGAGGCGGACGCTCTGGCCATCGCCATTTGTCACGCCAATCATCGAGGACTGAAGACGCTAGCGGCTGCCGCACGGGCCGCATCCAAGGTGTGAGCGGGGTGCGCCCGGTGTTCGATCAACCCACCGATAGGCCGATCGGCCACAACCGAATGCAACGCGCCAGCACCTTAGATCATCGCGCCTTAAATCGGAACCGCAACGCCGATTCCAATTGCGCCGGTTCCGATTTAAGGCGCAAAGATGATCGCTCTTAAAGTGGTGAGCAACTTTCTGCCTTTGATCGGGATCGTTCCGATTCCGATCAAGGGCAGGTTGCTCTAGCCGGCCCGGCAACTGCGCATCGTGCTGCGGAGGTATGATGATCGGCAAGCTCAAGGGCATCGTCGAAGCGATCGGCGAAAGCCATTGCGTGATCGACGTCAACGGCGTCGGTTACGAGGTGCAAGCCTCGGCGCGAACGCTGCGCGCCCTAAAGTTGGGCGAGCCAGCCGCGTTGGCCATTGATACCCACGTGCGTGAAGATGCCATCCGGTTGTTTGGATTTCAGAGCGAGATCGAGCGTTCTTGGTTCCGCATGCTGCAGAATGTGCAAGGCGTCGGCTCGAAGGTGGCGCTTGCAGTGCTCAGCGTTTTGTCGCCCACCGAGATGGTCAATGCCATTGCGCTCGGCGATTGGAGCGCGGTTGAGCGCGCGCAGGGTGTCGGCCGCAAGTTGGCGCAGCGAATCACGGCTGAACTGAAGGACAAGGCGCCAGGCTTGGCCGTGGCGGGCCTGCCCACGGGGTCGGCCGGACTGTCGGCTGCGTCGCCGCCGCCGATCGGGTCGCCGCCAAGCGATGCCGCGGCAGAAGCCATTTCAGCGCTCAGCAACCTCGGCTATCAGCCGGCCCACGCCACGCAAGCGGTGGCTGTCGCCACCAAGGAACTGGGCGAGGCGGCCGACACGGCTGATCTCATTCGACGCAGCTTAAAGGCACTGGCGCGTTGATCAGGTGACACACGGCCGGCGCTAGAGCAACCTGCCTTTAATCGCAATCGGAACGATCCCGATTAAAGGCAGAAAGTTGCTCTACACTTTAAGGCGCGATGATCTAGGTCATGCCCGGCGAAGGCGGATGAGCCATGGTCCGACCGGGAGCATCGCTGATGGTCTTGCCCCTCCACCTCGGCCTCTCCACCGGTGACCGCGGCCGCCAGCTAACCCGCCCACCATAGCATTGTGCCCTTCACCACAGATGGCCTCGCACCCCTGGGGACTTGCATGCTAGGTTGGCGCACGCATCGCAAACACGACCAACGTGAACACAAGGAGCGCGTCAACCCATGCAATCGGCCGTGAACGTTGCCGGCATTGCCACACCCGAGCCGCGCCACGATTGGACGCGCGAGCAGGGGTTGGCGCTCTATAGCGCCGCCTTTAGCGATTTGATGTTTGCCGCTCAGACCGCCCATCGCCGCAACTTCGACGCCAACGAAATTCAGCTCAGTCGCCTGCTGTCGATCAAAACCGGTGGCTGTCCGGAGGATTGTGGCTACTGCAGCCAGTCGGTGCATTACCAGACCGGCCTGACCGCTACCAAACTGATGCCGGTGGAGGAGGTCGTCGCCGAGGCGCGAAAGGCAAAAGCGGCTGGTGCCACCCGCTATTGCATGGGCGCTGCTTGGCGTCAGCCTAAGTCGCGCGACATGGCCGCGGTGTGCCACATGGTCGGGGCGGTCAAGGCGATCGGGCTTGAGACTTGCATGACGCTTGGCATGTTGACGGAGCCAGATGCGCAGCAATTGGCCGATGCCGGGCTCGATTATTACAATCACAATATCGATACCTCGGAGCGGTTCTATCATCAGGTGATCACCACGCGAACCTTTGCCGATCGGCTGGACACGCTGGCGCATGTGCGCGCGGCCGGCATCAAGGTGTGTTGCGGCGGTATTTTAGGGATGGGGGAGGCCGCCGAGGACAGGGTCGATATGCTGGTCGCACTTGCCAATCTGGCCGAGCCCCCGGAAAGCGTGCCGATCAACATGTTGGTTCCGATCGCCGGCACGCCTTTGGCTAACGCCGACCAACTCGATCGATTGGAGCTGGTGCGCACGATTGCCACCGCCCGCATTATGATGCCACGCTCCATGGTGCGCCTATCGGCCGGGCGCGCAGCCATGGGTGAGGAATTGCAGGCGCTTTGTTTCCTGGCCGGCGCTAACTCGATCTTTGTCGGTGACACCTTGCTCACCGCCAGCAACCCCGGTGAAGATGCCGACAGCGCATTGTTGGCCAAGCTTGGCATGCGGCCGATGCCGAGCACGACAGGTGCGGAGGAGGGCGATGGACGCTGAGGTTCAGCGTGCGTTGTCTGAGCTTGAGGCGCGCGGGCGGCTGCGCGCACTCATGCCGCGCATCGGCCACGACTTCACCTCCAATGATTATCTTGGCTTGGCCGAGTCAACGTTGCTGCAAGATGCCGTCCGTGCCGCGCTCGATCGAGGCGTACCGGCGGGCGCCGGGGGCTCCCGCCTGCTGCGCGGCAATCATCCTGAGCACCAAGCCCTCGAAGAGGATGCCGCGGCACACTATGGAGCCGAGGCGGCGCTGTTTTTCGCCAGCGGCTTTTTGGCCAACTATGCCATTTTCTCGACGTTGCCACAGCGTGGCGATCTCGTCGTGCACGACGTGTTGATCCACGCCAGCGCGCACGATGGCTTGCGCGCCGGTCGGGCGGAACGTGCGCAAGCACAGCACAATGACACCCAGTCCTTCGCGGACGAGATTGCGCACTGGCGCCGTCATGGGGGGCGCGGACGCATTTGGATCGCAGTTGAAAGTTTGTACAGCATGGACGGCGATCGCGCGCCGTTGCAGGAGTTGATCGAGCTGGCCGATCGGCATCAGGCCATGTTGGTGATCGATGAAGCCCACGCCACCGGCGTGTTCGGTCCCGATGGGCGCGGGCTCGGCGCCCACCTGGAGGGCCGCCAAAACGTGATCACGCTGCATACCTGTGGCAAGGCGCTGGGAGCGGTCGGGGCGTTGGTCTGCACCTCGGCGGCAATCCGGGATTTTTTGGTCAACCGCTGTCGGCCCTTCATATATGCCACCGCACCGTCGCCGTTGATGGCGGCCACCGTGCGTGAAGCGCTGCGCATTTGTCGGTGCCACCCGGAACGACGGCAACGGCTGCAAGATCTCTATCAACTGGCGGCACGCGAGCTCGAACGGCGCTGCGCGGTGGCTCCCAGCGGCTCGCAAATCCTGCCCGTGATCGTCGGGCAGGACGAACGTGCGGTCCGCCTGGCCGCGGCGCTGCGCAGGGCGGGCTTTGACGTCCGCGCGATCCGCCCGCCGACGGTGCCGGAGGGGACCGCGCGATTGCGGCTGGCGGTCACGCTCAACGTCGATGCCGACGTCATTCACCACCTGGTCTCGGCATTGGCCGACGCGATGGCTGAGGCTTGATGGATCCAGAACCCGCCCGTCCCTGCTTTGTGATCACCGGCACCGACACCGGTGTCGGCAAAACCGTGTTCGCCGCGGCGCTGGCCCGCGCTTTGGATGCCTATTATTGGAAGCCGGTTCAGGCCGGCACCGGGGAGGAAACGGATACCGCGGCGGTGCAACGGTTAACGGGCCTGCCCAGCGAACGCTTGTTGGCCGAGGCTTACCGCCTGCGACAGCCTGAGGCGCCGCACTTTGCTGCGCTCCGGGAGGGGGTTGCAATTGAGGTTGGCAAGCTGACGTTACCGGCAACCGGAGGCCAGGCGCTGGTGGTGGAAGGGGTCGGCGGTCTGTTGGTGCCGCTCGCCAAGCAGGTGTTGCTGGCCGACGTGATCGCGGGGTGGGACCAACCCGTGATTGTTTGCGCGCGCACCCGATTGGGCACCATCAACCACACTTTGTTGACGCTTGAGGTGGCCCGTGCACGCGGCCTGCGGGTGCATGGGGTGGCCTTCATCGGCTTTGCGGAGCCGGAGGTCGAGCAGCTGATCGTTGAGTTGGGACAGGTGCGGCGGTTGGGGCGGTTACCGATGCTGGCGCCGCTCAATCGACAAACGCTGGTCGATGCGTTCGCGGTCGGCTTTGAGCTGGATGACTTCGCGTCGGCGGCAGGGGGAGCCCGATGAATCCTGCTCGCTCGCCCGTCTGGCATCCGTTTACCCAGCATGCCCTACTGAACGACCTGCCCGTGATCACCAGGGCGGAGGGTGCCTGGCTGCACGCCGGCAATGGCCGTGCGCTGCTGGATGCCATCTCTTCGTGGTGGGTGATCACGCACGGCCACCGCTATGCCCCGATCATCGACGCCATCTGCGCGCAATCGCAGGCGCTCGATCAGGTCCTTTTCGCCGGGCTCAGCCACCAACCCGCCGAGGATTTGGCGCGGCAGTTGATCGCGATCGCGCCCGAAGGCTTGAGCCACGTGTTCTACTCCGACAGCGGCTCGACCGCGGTGGAGGTGGCACTCAAGATGGCGCTCGGATATTGGCGCCATCTCGGCGCGTCAAGGCACCGGATCATCGCCTTGCAGCACGCCTACCATGGCGATACCGTCGGCGCGATGTCGGCCGGCGCCCGCGGGGTGTTCAGCGCGCCCTACGCCCCATTGTTGTTTGAGGTGGCGCGGATCCCGTTTCCCAGCGAAGGACAGGCGGAAGCAACGCTGCAGGCGTTGGAGCGCGAATGCCGGCGCGGCGACGCGGCCGCGTTGATCGTTGAGCCGCTGATCCTCGGCGCCGGTGGCATGCTGGTCTATTCGCCCCAGGTGCTGGCGGCCATGCGCCAGGTCTGTGCGCGTCACGAGGTGCTGTTCATCGCCGATGAGGTGATGACCGGCTGGGGGCGAACGGGCACGCTGTTGGCCTCGACCCAAGCCGACGTCGTGCCCGACATTTTATGCCTGGCCAAGGGCTTGACCGGCGGCGCGTTGCCGCTGGCGGTGACGCTGTGTCGACCCGAGATCTTCGACGCGCATTATTCGACGGATCGCGCCCGCACATTTTTTCATTCCAGCTCATACACGGCCAACCCGATCGCCTGTGCCGCCGCGTTGGCCAACCTCAAGGTATGGCGTGATGAGCCGGTGCTGCAGCGAATCAGCACGCTGGCCGGTCGGCAACGGGAATGGGCGCAACGCTGGCGGGGCGACGAGCGTTTCGCGCGGGTCAGACACATCGGCACCATCGTCGCGTTGGACGTCGCGGTCCCGGATGGCGGTTATTTGGCCGGTGTCGGCCCACGGCTTTACGACGCGTTCTTAAAGCGAGACCTGTTGTTGCGGCCGCTCGGCAATACCATTTACGTGATGCCGCCCTACTGCATCACCGCCGACGAGTTGAGCGCCGTCTACGACGGCATCGATCGGGTCGTGAGCCAGGCGCTGCGTGGCGCCTAGATCATTTTGGCCCACGGGCGAAGCAAGCTAGATCATCGCGCCTTTAATCGGGATCGTTCCTATTCCGATTAAATGGGCCAAGATGATCTAGAAATCCAGCAGCAGCACCTCCACCTCGGCGCCCTGCGGCAGCTTGGGCGCATGCGGCGCTTGTACGATCAGCGCGTCCGCCTCGGCCAGGGCGGCCAACAGCGAACTGTCCTGGGAATGCACCGGTCGGACCGTCATTTGACCCTTGCTGTCGGTCGACAGAATGGCGCGGGCATAATGCTGTCGCGGTCCATTGGCCGGCATCGCCGTCGCGAGCCGGACGGGACGCCGCGCGAAATCGAGCTCCCCTTGGCCAAGCATGCGGCGGATCAACGGGATCAAGAACACGCGGGTGCAGATCAGCGACGAAACCGGATTGCCCGGCAAGCCCATCACCCGCTGCCCGCCCAGCCGGCCAAACATCAGCGGCTTGCCCGGCCGCATCGCGATCCTCCAGAAATCGAGCGTGATGCCGATCTCGCGCAGAACCGGGGCGACCAAGTCGCGATCGCCGACCGAGGCCCCACCCACCGTCACGATGATGTCGGCGTCATGGGCGCGGGCCAGGCAGGCTTTCAAGCTTTCCCGGGTGTCGGCGGCGATACCGATCAAGTCCGGCTGGCCGCCCGCGCCTTCAACCATCGCCGCGATTCCGAACGGGTTGGCACAGACGATCTGATCCGGCCCTGGCGCGATGCCAGGTAACACCAGCTCATCGCCGGTGGCGATGATCGCCACCCGCGGTTGACGATGAACAGGCAGCTCGGCATGGCCCATCGCCGCCGCCAGTGTCACCTCGCGGGCGTTGAGGCGGCGACCTGAGGCCAGCAGCACGGACCCAGTTGTGAAATCGAAACCGCGATGGCGGACGTAGCCTGGGTCGATCGCGCGGTCATCGATCACGACCTCGTCGCCGTCTGACCGGGTGTTCTCCTGAATGATGATGGCATCGGCGCCGATCGGCAGCGGGGCTCCGGTGAAGATGCGGACCGTCTCACCGGGCTGCACCTGCCCGTGGTAGCCGGCGCCGGCCTGGGACTGGCCGATCACCTTAAGGCGCACCGGCGCCTGCGTCACGTCGGCGGCGCGCACCGCATAGCCATCCATCGCCGAGGCATCGAACGGCGGCTGGGTGTGTTTGGCCGCCAGCGGCGCAGCGAGGATGCGCCCGTGCGCGCGATCGATCGCGATCAGCTCCGCCGGCGTCGCGGCAACGCCCTCAACGATACGCTCCAACGCCTCCGCAACGCTCAGCGGTGCCATTATCCGACCTCGCCCTTGCCGGCGGGCCTTCGATAGTGACCGGAACGCCCGCCGGACTTCTCGACGAGTTCGATGGCGCTGATCACCATGGCCTTATCGGCAGCCTTGAGCATATCGTAGATGGTGAGGCAGGCAACGGATACGGCCGTGAGAGCCTCCATTTCCACCCCGGTTTGTCCCGTGCAACGGACCTCCGCGCGGGCCCGGATGCCGATCGGGTCGGTGCTGAGCTCGAATGTGACACTGGCCTGGGTGATCGGCAGGGGATGGCACAGAGGGATCAGCTCGTGGCAGCGCTTGGCCGCCATGATGCCGGCGATGCGTGCGGTGGCCAGCACATCGCCTTTGCGCGCCTCGCCGCTCTCGACCAAGGCCAGGGTCGCAGCGGACATGCCGATGAAGCCCTCGGCCCGCGCGGTGCGATGCGTGATGGCCTTATTGGACACGTCGACCATCCGTGCCTCGCCCTTGTGGTTGATATGCGATAGCCGGCTCACGCTGCACCTGCCAACAGGGCGCGGGCGGCAGCGGCGACGTCGGGCTGTCGCATCAAGCTTTCGCCGACCAGGAAGGCGTTGACGCCGGCGCGCGACAGCCGCTGGACATCGTCGTGGACCAAGATGCCGCTCTCGCTGATCACCACCCGGTCGCGGGGGACGGACGGCAGCAGCGCCTCCGTCGTGGCCAAGCTGGTTTCGAACGTTTTCAGATTTCGGTTGTTGATGCCGATCAGCCGACACGGCAGGCGCAACGCCCGCTCCAACTCGCCGGCATCGTGCACCTCGACGATCGCATCCATTGCCCACCGCGCGGCTTCCTCGGCGAGTGCCGCAGCGGTGTCGTCATCAATCTGCGCCAAGATCAGCAAGATGCAATCTGCTCCCCAACTGCGGGCCTCCGGCACCTGATAGGGATCGATCATGAAATCCTTGCGCAACACCGGCAGGTCGCAGGCTTGCCGCGCCTCGGTAAGAAACGCAGGCGCGCCTTGAAACGATGGGGTGTCGGTGAGGATCGACAGGCAGGTGGCGCCGCCGGCCTGGTAGGCGCGCGCCAAACTGGCCGGGTTGAAGTCGGTGCGGATCAGGCCCTTGGAGGGGGAGGCCTTCTTGATCTCGGCGACAAGCGCGTATTGACCCTGTGCCAGGCGTTCTGAGATCGCCGCGGCAAACGGTCGGACCGCGGGTGCGTCACGCGCGGCTGTTTCGATGTCGACGCGCGGACAGCGCGCTTTGGCGGCCGCGATCTCGTCGCGCTTGTAACTGGTTATTCTGGCGAGAATGTCCGTCATGGCGGCAAACTAAGCCGAATGCGGTGCGCGCGCCAGCCGCCCGTTGCGATGCTCAACCGCTGTTGCTGACCTCGATCAGTGTTTGCAGGGCTGTTTGCGCCTTGCCGGAGTCGATGGCATCGGCGGCGCGGGCAACCCCATCGCTGAGCGTGGGCACGGCGCCGGCAATCAGCAGCGCGGCCGCGGCATTGAGTAGCACCGCGTCACGGAACGCTTCGAGCGCAGGCGCGCGGTCCGCCGCCAGCAGGCTCTTCAGTTTGGCGGTGTTCTCCTCCGGCGTGCCACCGAGAATCCGACCAAACGGATGCTCCGGCAGGCCGGCCTCCTCCGGCGACACCTCGAATTCGCGGACGGAGCCATGGTCCAGCGCCGCAACATAGGTCGGCCCGGCGATCGAAATCTCATCGGTGCGATCCATGCCATGCACCACCCACGCCCGCTCCAAGCCAAGCGCCCGCAGGGTCTCGGCGATCGGTCTGATCAGGTGTTGGGTGAACACGCCCGTCAGTTGCCGCTTGACCGATGCCGGATTGGTCAGTGGCCCCAGAATGTTGAAAATGGTGCGTACGCCGAGCTCAACGCGGGCCGGCAGCACGTGACGCGTCGCGGAATGATGATTGGGCGCGTTCATGTAGCCGATGTTGGCTTGTTGCAGGCAACGTTCGATCACCGGAACCGGGGCGTTGATGTTGACGCCAAGCATGCCGAGCGCATCGGCTGCGCCGGACTGGGAGGATTGCGCGCGATTGCCGTGTTTGGCGACGGGAATGCCAGCGCCGGCGACCACCAGCGCCGCAGCGGTCGAAATGTTGAGCGTGCCGCGCCCATCGCCGCCGGTTCCCACGATGTCGATGGCGTTGTCCGGCGCGCTCACATGCAGGGCCTTGGCCCGCATGATGCTGGCTGCCCCGGTGATCTCTTCGATCGATTCCCCGCGCAACCGCAGGATCATCAGGAAACCGCCGATTTGAGCCGGGGTGGCACCGCCCGACATGATGACCTCGAACGCCTCCTCGGCCTGTTGCTGGGTCAGCGCGGCATCGAGTGCGCGTGAGAGATAGGGTTTGAGGGCGGCGGGATCTGGCGTGGTCGTCATCAGGCGATCTCTTGTTAGCAGTTTAACCGTTAGGCTGGGGTATCGGCCGGCGCATCCTGTGCGTGGGGCCGGCGGCACGGTGCCAAACCGGCCAGCGCGAGAAAGTTTGCCAACACATCATGGCCGTGCTCTGAGGCGATGCTCTCGGGATGAAACTGTACGCCGTGAACCGGGTGAACCTTGTGCGCGAGCCCCATGATCAGTCCGTCATCGGTCTCGGCGGTAATCTCTAGCGCATCGGGTAAACCGGTGCGATCGACAATCAACGAATGATAGCGCGTGACCTCGAAACGCGCGGGGAGACCCGTGAAAACGCCGGTTCCACGATGGTGGATGGTCGACAGCTTACCATGCATCGGCTCCGACGCCTGCACCACGCGCCCGCCGTAGGCTTGGCCGATCGATTGGTGGCCTAGGCAAACGCCGAGCATCGGGATCTGCGCGCCGGCCAGGCGCACCAGCTCAAGGCAGATACCGGCCTCATTGGGGGTGCATGGCCCGGGCGAGAGAATGATCGCACGCGGCTTGGCCGCCACCACTTGCTCGGCCGTGACAGCATCGTTGCGATAGACCTCACACCGCGCGCCCAACTCACCCAGGTAGTGCACCAGGTTGTAGGTGAAGCTGTCGTAGTTATCGATCAGTATGAGCATGACATCCCATCTTGAAAGCGTGCGGCGTTGACGGGCCCCAGTAGATCGGCGTGTGTAGATCGGCGCGTGTAGATCGGCGCGTGGTGATCAGCCCTTTCCTGCGGGCACCGGCTGGCATCCGGCCGTGGGACCAATTGAACGGAGCCGGCAACGCCGGAGCGCGCTAGGTCAGGCTTTAGGTGCGAAGACCAAGCTCCTGTTCGGGTCCCCGCGGCCGCCGCACCGCTATTACCGCGGCTGAAAACCTAACACGTCGGCGACCGCCATCGCGGCCGAGCCCGCAATTCCGTGCACCAGGATCCAGCCTCACCAGGCGCGCCGAGCGCTGTTTCTGCTCCAGTCGAACATTTTTTTGAGGCTATTAACCTAACGCCTATGGCAGTTTTACAACATGCTCGGCCGATAGGAATTTCATCGATTGGAGGCCGAAATGCAAACATTATGCATTGATCATCGGTTGGATTGTGACACCGCATCGGCCTGTAACAATGGCGCGGCTTTATTGGCCTTGACGTTCTGCCTGGCGGGCTTCTGCGCCACCCCTGAAGCGGCTGCTGGCGCCCGCGCCCAACAACCGGCCGCGGCGCTGGCGATCGGCGCGGCGCCCCAAGGTGGCGCCTCCCACGGTGTCGGGGAGGCCCGGACAAAACCGCTGGCGCCGGGTGCCAAGGCCGGTCCACAGCCCTCGCGTGCGATCGAGGCGGCCCAGACGCGGGCCGCGCCGGGACTGACCCGCTCCCCGACCCAGCCGGCAGCAGCGATCAAGCCAACGCGCGAGCCGGCGGGCGAGCTTGAGCGGGAGCGCTGGTTTGAGCCCCGCTTGTTCGGTGAGGCCGGCGTAGAAAGGACAACACGCTACCTGGTCGCCACTGGCACATGGATCAGCGCGGTTTCGATCAGCGAGGCTTCGGCCGCTGACGATCCGACCAGCCAGATACGGAAAGAGCTCGGCCAAACCGAACCTTGGTCGGCGCCACCGCAGCCAATAGACGCAGGCTGGCAGGCCGATGGCGCAGCTCACGCCCCGCTGGCTGGAGGGTTTGCGGCCGGCGAGCGGGCACGCCAACGCGAAGACGGTCCGCGCGCACAGCAACATCGCGCCGACCGCATGACCGACCACGACCGCTTGTTACTTCGGATCAGACGCTCGAAACCACCCAGCGCGCCGTGCCGGCTCCCGCAGGCGCCCGACCCGAGACTGGCAGAGGCTTGGACCGCCTGCAAAACCGGCCTGATTGATCTGTTGCAGCAGATCAGCGCGAGCTTGGCCGCCGAGATGGCAGCGCGCGAACAGGCCATCAGCGCGATCGAGACAACGGCGACCGAAGCCGGCGCCAACACCGTGATCACGACGGTCACCGGCACGACCGGCAGGTCGCAGCCCGGGCCAGAGGTCGAGGGCACCACCGAGGTGCGGTTGGAGCAAGCCCTGATCGTACGGTTGATGCATCGGCCACAACCAGCTTCGGTGACCGATGGTCCGGTCGCGGGTCCAGGTAAATCCGGAGGCGCCCCGCAACATGACTGACGCGGCGCAGCAGCTGGCCCGTGACACGCGACGTGGATCATTTCCGGCTAAATCATCGCGCCTTAAATCGGAACCGCAAAGCCGGTTCCGATTTAAGGCGCAAAGATGATCGCTCTTAAAGTGTAGAGCAACCTGCTTGTCATCGGAACCGGACCAATCCCGCTGACAAGCCAGTTGCTGTCCAATTCAAGGCACGAAGATCTAAGCCAGAAAGGATCTACTCCCGATCGAAGAAATGCTCTGTCCAACGGGTATCGCGACGGGTCACGCGGACCCGATTGGCCCGGCTTCTCCGGTAACGCGCCGATTTCTGCGGTTGGTAGGTGTTGTCCGCCGTCGGTTCCGGTCGCGACGGGATGGCCTGATTGGCGTGTTGCGCTTGCGTGGAGCTTGACGGTTCAGTGTCCGACTGTGGTGGAGAGATGGCGGCGGCCTCGATCGGGCTGCCGGCAACGGCGCCCCGCTCGCCGGCCGCTGCCGGGTTGCGCCCACGGGTGCCGGATGCATCGGCCGCAGCCGCAGCGGCCCGTGTCGTTGTGGCCCCTGTCGTTGTGGCCCCTGTCGTTGCGGCCCCTGTCGTTGCGGCCCCTGTCGTTGCGGCCGCCTCGCGTGACGTGCGCCACTGGCCGGTTCCCGGCGGGTTGTTGGGCTGAACATGCGTCACGCGGCCCGACGTGGGATGCTTCGTCCGGTGCCAATCTAGCCGCGGTGGGGGAAGGCTACTTGGTGTCGGCGGCGGCGGATCGACGGCGATCTGCCCCGACGTGCGAGCGCTGGATCTGTGCGGCTCCGCTGCCGGCCTGACGTCGGGCGCCCTGAAAGCGGATCGATGCGGGACCGGCGGCTTGGAGGGGGGCAAGGCGGCGGCTCGGGGCGGCTCAGGTTGCAACTCCAGCTTGGGAGAAAAACTTCTGGCGTTCTTGGGCGTCGCGCGGTCGAGGTTGAGGTTGAGGTTGAGGTCGAAGGTTGTGGGCTGCGATGCAACCGGCACCGGTGGGCTGGGATCCATGAGGTGCCAGACCCCATACAACGGTGGCGGCAAAATCCCTGCAATCAATGCCAACGAAATATATTTAAACAATCCCCGCATGGCGCTGCTGCCGACAATCCAACGTGATCCTGGTTTATGGTTGTATGGTGCCAAGTCATGAACCCAATACACGATTCGGTGCGGGACATTTCCTTTGCGGCAGGACGGCCGGGATTGGCCTTTGTTCAAAACTGTCCTCAGCTCTTGTTTGCCATTACATTCAATGACTAAACATCGCTAACGAACGGTTTACATCACCGCCTCCCCGGTGCAGATTGACGCGACATCGCAACTTTAGATGTCGCGTCGTCTCGAAGCGCGGCTGCGCGCTGTTTGAGCACTGCTGCTACATCAGTGCCGCCTTTGGCGGAATCGCTTGCCGGCCCGCTCCCCCGCCCCGTTTCTCCATTGGGCCAGCCAATGGCATGATGGTGTGGGTCGACGGGCTGGGAACGGATGGGTTCCAGCTCACTCTGCAACGCTATGGTTGCCGGGCGAAGCGCACACGCGTTGGCCCGATCGGCTTCGGCAAGGACGCCAAGCCGAATTCGAGCGTTTCATGTGCAGTGAATCGGCTGGCCGCATCAGCGCTGGCGGTGCGCCGCGGCGCCGGTGCGGAACCATCCAGCGACCCGACCCACAAAGATCGTCTTAGATCATCTTTGCGCCTTAAATCGGGATCGTTCCGATTCCGATTAAAGGCAGGTTGCTCTAGCGCGGCGTGAGGATCAGGTCGCCGGGGCGCACGAAGCCCAACAGCGCCCGCGCCTGCTCCTCGACCACGTCGGGTCCCGGCGGATCGTTCGATAGGGCGGCAATGTCCTGACGTAGACGGCGGCGCACGGCCTTAAGCCCAGCGATATCCTGCTCAAGTTGACGTGAGCGCTCAAGCAGCTGGTGTCTTGCTTGGAGGCCGTGCGTTCCGTACTGTGTGTGGTACACGAAGTAACTTGTTGCCAAAGCTGAGCCAAGCATCACCAATGGCCAAAGCTTTGATTTTTTTCTGAGAAGTGTGGGATATCTACGCGACACAGATGGACTCGTGTTTGACGCGCTAACCATCAGCACTTGATATACGGCTAGCGTTAAGGCGGGGTAAAACAGCGGCTCATTTTGTCACGGAACCGACCATTTGCGGGATTAGCCTGCCGTTCGTGTACGTTAATTCTTCACCTGATCTTAGGCTGCAATCGCTATGGCTGGCCCCAGCGTCAACAGATTGGCATGCAAAATGGAGCGCACCGTTCAGCTTCACTACCCCATCTGGCTTGTCTTACTGAGTGCGGCTCTCATCTTGGCCCCGATCAGCGCTGCTTGGCTGGTCTGGGCCGGGGAGCAGCCGACCGCGTGGTGGTATCAAGGCTTGCCGTGGCTGGCCCTGATCTTCTGGCTTTGGCTGAGCTACCACGTGTTCTTGGTAGATCTCGGTTACAGCGAAGAGGGCATCACCAGCATATCCCCGCTGCTCGGCTCGGTTCACATCGCCTGGAGCGAAATCGATGACCTGTCTTACATGGGCAGCATCGACGGCTACGTGCTGCAGGCAAACGACGGGCGGCGCATCAAGTTCAACGACTGGCGGATCGGCAGCGATCGGTTGATCGTGTTGGTCCTGGTGAAACTTGGCTTGGTGACCATCGAAGGGGTCGGCAGCGATTCTGACCAGCCGTTGGAGTAAGCGCGGTTCGTCCGTACGGGCTTGGCCGAATGGTCAGCTCGGGCGGCGGGCCGAGGGGATCACATCGCGGCCGGCATAACGGGCGGTGTCTCCCAACTCCTCTTCGATACGGATCAGTTGGTTGTACTTGGCAAGCCTGTCCGAGCGGCACAGGCTACCCGTTTTGATCTGTCCACAGTTGGTGGCCACCGCAAGATCGGCAATGGTGGCATCCTCGGTTTCACCTGAGCGATGCGACATGACGGCCGTGTACCCGGCGCGGTGGGCCATGTCGACCGCGTCCAAGGTCTCAGACAGCGAGCCGATCTGATTAACCTTGATCAGAATCGAATTGGCGATGGCCGAGTCGATGCCGCGCTTCAGTCGTTCGGTATTGGTGACGAACAGATCATCGCCAACCAATTGGCAGCGCGTACCGACTTCTGCGGTGAGCAGCTGCCATCCCTGCCAATCGTCCTCGGCCATGCCGTCCTCGATCGAGATGATCGGATATCTGGCGACCAGATCGGCGAGATAGCGTGACATGCCGGCCGCATCGAGCGTCTGGCCTTCACCGGCCATGCGATACTGACCATCCGCATAAAACTCCGTCGACGCGCAATCGAGCGCCAGCATCACGTCATCACCGGGTCGGTAGCCGGCCGCTTCGATCGCCGTCATGATGAAGCGCAAGGCATCATCCGCACTCTTCAGGTTCGGCGCAAAGCCACCTTCGTCACCAACGTTGGTGTTGTGGCCCGCATCGTGCAACTTGCGCTTCAAGGTGTGGAAGATCTCAGCCCCGGTGCGAATCGCGTCGGCGCAGGTTGGCGACGACACCGGCATGATCATGAATTCTTGGATGTCGATCGGGTTATCGGCATGCTTGCCGCCGTTGACGATGTTCATCATGGGAACCGGCATCACATGGGCGGAGGTTCCCCCCACATAGCGAAACAGCGACAGCGCGGCGGCGTCGGCGGCAGCCTTGGCCACAGCGAGCGACACGCCCAAGATGGCATTGGCGCCCAGGCGCCCCTTGTTGGCGGTGGCGTCGAGGTTGGCCATGGTTCTGTCGATCCGGCGTTGTTCCTCGGCCTCCATGCCGACCAGGGCATCAAAGATCTCGCCATTGACCGCTTCCAACGCCTTCAACACGCCCTTGCCCAGATAGCGCCCCGCGTCACCATCACGCAGTTCGACGGCTTCGTGGGCGCCGGTCGATGCGCCCGAAGGGACCGCCGCCCGGCCTTGGCTCCCGTCTTCCAGCACGACGTCGACCTCGACGGTCGGGTTGCCACGGCTATCCAGGATCTGCCGGCCAATGATGTCGATGATGGCGGTCATGGGGTCGTCCTCCTGCCAGCCTTGCGTTAACTTAGCCGGCGTTTTAGTCGGTCTTCCCGTTGGCGCAAACACCTGAGGAGAATTCGAACCGGTCGGCGGACAACCAGGGGATTATGCGACGTGGCGCGTCACAGTGGGCAAAACCTGCAGCGGACACTGGTCGATGCCGTCGACTTGGCGTTGGCCGGCGATTGGCATGGCGCGCATCGGTTGGTGGCCGCGCTGGACGACGATAAGACAGCGTGCTGGCTTCACGCCTGCCTTCACAAAATTGAGGCCGACGAGGCGAATGCGCGCTACTGGTATCGCCGGTCAGGCCAATTCTTTGAAAGCTACGCCGATCCAAGCCATGAACTTGCTGCGATTCGAGCGGCGCTGACCTACTAGATCCGGTCCGCCCTGGGCGGACCACCTGCCGTGCCGCTCCCGACCCGGCCCCAGATAACACGATGGTGTGGGCCGCCGGGCGGGGGGCGGAGCGGTTCCAACCAACACTCAAACACTCTAAGTGGCCCTGCGTGCGCAAACCGACCAAAGCCCGAGCTTCGATCGCCGTCACCCAACTTGGACAGCACGTCCCGCCTCCAGCCTCACCGGAGATGGCGACGTTGGAGCGCGTCCCCAATCCGCATGCTGACACCCTTTACGTGGCGCGCTTCACCTGTCCGGAATTCACCTCGCTGTGCCCGGTGACCGGCCAGCCCGACTTTGCGCAGTTGGTGATCGATTATGTGCCACGGGACTGGTTGGTGGAATCAAAGTCGCTCAAGTTGTATCTCGGCGCCTTTCGCAACCACGGCGCCTTTCACGAGGACTGCACCGTCGGCATCGGCAAGCGTCTGAACCAGCTGCTGGAACCCCATTTTCTGCGGATCGGCGGCTATTGGTACCCGCGGGGCGGCATACCGATCGACGTGTTTTGGCAGGCCGGGCAGCTGGCGGACGGCGTTTGGCTGCCCGACCAGGGTGTGCCGGCCTATCGCGGGCGCGGCTAGAGCGACCTGCCGTGCATCGGACTGAGAAGGATCCCGATGAAAAGCACAACATTGCGCTACACCTTAAGCGCGATCATGTGCGCGTGGGGCGGATCGCCTAGATCATCGCGCCATTGGGGCACCAGCTGGCTTACGCTTGATGCCCGCCCCACATCGCGCCCAGTGCGCGATCGCCTGCCACCGGTTTAGCGGCGCCGAGGCACCGGTCGCGAAGGCGTTCGGCGGCAACCCCACGCATCGCCCGCGTCAACGATGATCCTCACCGGTCAAATAATCGGGCAGCAACTCGGCGGCCATCAGGTCCTCCTCGAGCGGACGACCCGACATCCTGTGCACCCGGGCATGCAGCTCGCGCATCAAAGAGAGGCGATCCTTGATCGCTGACAGCTCGGCAGCCCCGATCGTCTCGCCGATCGTCACCCGCAGGGTTTGTCCCGACATCCGCCGAAACTCCCGGATCATCAAGGACAACCGTAGCGTCAGGCTCAGGCGGCTCACCAAATGGAACAGGGGGCTGCATTGGCCGTCGAAATACAGCGGCACGACTTGTGCGTTGGCGGCCTGAATCATGCGCGCTGTAAAGGTCTTCCACGGCAGATCAACCGCGCGTCCAAACGCGTTGGGTGCGGTGGCGACGCCGCCCGCCGGGAACACCACCACCGTAACGCCCTGTTTCAGAAGCTTGATCGCCTCAGAGCGCATGCGAATGTTGGCTTCCTGCGCCTGCCGGGTCTCGGTGAAATCGACCGGCAACGAATAGGGCCGGATTTCCGGTATTTTGGTGAGATCTTTGTTGATCAGAACCCGGCACGGACGGTTGAGAGCCTCCGCTAGCGACAGCGCGGCGATGCCATCGGCGATGCCGTAAGGATGATTGGAGACGATCACGAGCGGCGTGTCGGGCTCCAGCGACGGGGGCCACGCGCCCTCGATCACAAGCTTGACGCCGACCAGATCCAGCATCGGCCGAATGACAGGTCCTGGACCCGGCACCACATCCTGTCGCCAAGCGTCATACAGCGGCACAAAGTAATCGCGCCCAGCCATGCGCTCGATGCAATGGATGACGCAGCGCTTAAGCCATGTGTCGGTCGGTTTGGCGTATGTCAGCTCAGGAAATCTCATGGACTCAGGTCCCAAGCCACGCTGACGGGCATGCCATAATTCTCCCTCATCGGTCGGTTTCCCCACCTCGCTGGCGTCTTCCTGGTTCTACCCATTGGCCAAGGCGGCAATCCCCATTAATCTTCCAGGCAAGAGCAGCCGGTCCTCAGTCGGTCCCAGAACGCCTCTGATTGACCCCCCAAATGTTGCTCGAACTTTAAGCGTTGTTCATGAACGCGCCTGGAGGTGGAACGGCCGCCGCAGGCGCAACGCTGGGCGCGATGATCTGGATCCGGACAACCTGGCCTGTGTCAACGTCTTGGCACCCTATCTTCGGTGTAGCACATGGTTCAGCGGTGCCTCATAAACGGCGGCGGGTTGAGGGAAGCTCCGGTACCTTATCCTGACTGGCGCTCGTTTGCATGTGAGTGAAGGAAAACTGCGATGGCCACGCCAAACACCGGATCTTTTGCGAACGAAGATGCTTTGGATTGGCTCGATAGTTTCACGGCCGATGGTGCTCGGGCCTTACAGGCCGCGCTCGGTGCGGTCAACGATCTCGATCCCAACGATTACCTGGAAGCGGTGCCAGCTGCGCATGCCTTGGCCGCGGCGGAAATCGTTGCGGCTGCGCGCGACGGCGATACCGAGCGCGTGCCGGAAGAGGCGCTTGAACGGATCAGCGAGGATCGAGCCAAGTTGTGTAATGCTCCCTTGGTGGACGCGGCGCGCAATGCGGTGGAACGGGTGGTTTCGGACTCTGAGTTGAAAGAGCTGTGGGATGACACCGAACACGGCGAGTTGTGGGAGGAAGAGGTACGAGAGCTGTTGGACCGGTTGTGAGCCGGTTAGGGCGGCCCCGTCGGCATCGCGTTATTCCTCAATTTGCGCAACTCGATCAAGCCGCGATTGAGTTCGGCGCCAAGTAGCACAATCACGGCACTGACCCAGAAGAAGATCAAGGCAGCCATGATCTGGGACAGCCCGGCATAAAAACGCGTGTAGTCATTGAGATCCAGATAGAGTGAAAACAATCCGGCCGTGGTAAGCCATACCAACGTGCTGAGCAGCACCCCGGGCCAGACGTCACGCAGGCCGCGGCGCCCGGCGGCAAGCCACAGATGCATGACCAACAGCTGGATCGCAATGACGATGCCGGCCACCGTGTACCGCGCCGTCGCCGACAGCCAAGACGAAGACAACAAATCGCGCAGCCATTGGGCCTCCGGTCGGTCCAGCCAGCTCGGCTCCAGGCGTGCCACGATCGCCGGCCATACGACCAGGCCTGCGGCGAGCAGCAACAGCGCGAGCGCCCCCAACAACACAAACACCACGCTGATCATCAGACAGACCGGGTAGCTGCGGTTCTCAACGACGCGATAGGCTTCGTTGAGGGCGACGCGCATGGTCTCGACCGCGCCGACCGCAAACACCAGCGAAAACAGCCCGCCAAACGTCAACAGGTCGAAGCGACTGCGACCCATCACGACATCCACCTCCGGCGTTAGGACCGCAGCCACCCGCTGGGGCAGCACGTCGACCAACAGTTCGACCGCCTGACCGGCCAGCTCGCGGCCGCCGAACACACCCGCCAACGATCCCATGAAGATGCAGAACGGAAACAACGAAACCAGAAACGAGAACGCCATCGCGCTGGCGAGGGTGATGCCGCTGTCCTGGTAGAGCCTGACGACGGCTTCAAACAGCGTACCGCGGCTGCGCATCCTGTCTCTCCGGGGACAATGGCCATGGGACCGCGACGCGGGGGCGTCGGTGCGGCGGGGCGACCCGTGATCACGGGGCACTCCGGGTGCAGAACGTTTAGCGCGTTTCAGGGGTCGCTGAAACGCTTTTAACCGGGAGTGATCGCCCCGCGCGCGGATGCGCCGTCGAAACTGCTGTAGGTACCGCGCACGGGCGTGTGCGCGGCCGCGGCACCCGATACGGCGCCCAATGACGCGTCTATGCAGTCCATTTCCGACACGTCATGGGATTTCTCTGAGATCGCCGAGCCGGGCCATCGGACGGTCGTAACCGGGCCGCCACAACCCGCCGACCGCGGCACCCGCCTTCGCGAGCCGGATCCGGGCGTGCTCTGCGTGCGATCGGCGTCGGGCGGGAGCGATCAGGCCGATCAACGGCGTCGCCAACAGGGCGAGCGCGCCGCGCACCATGATCGGGCCATAGCGGCGCAGCAGCCGCGCTGTGGCCGCGCCGCGGCCGTGACGCATGCGAACAACGGTGATCTCGTTGCGCCCCTCCATCACGGCAAACGCGTACCGCTTTTGGTAGGCGCGCTGAGCACTGTTGGGTGCCGCATCGTCATAGGGGGCGGAAATGACCACCGGTCGGGTCGACTGATAGATGACCCCGCCGTTGCGTATGAGCTCGCCAAAGAACTCGAAATCCTCATAACCAAGCAGATTGAGACGCGGATCGAAACGCAAGCCCAGCCCGTCGACCGGGTCGAACACCCAGCGCCGCATGGAGACGTTGCCGGTGCCTGCCTTGTAGACGCGTCGACCTTCGCGGGGCCGTTGCGAAAGCCCTTCGATGCGCCCCAGGACCGCATCGGCTTGATAGCGTTCCATCGCCGCCACGTGCTCGATGATCAATCGCGGATCGGGCGTGCTGTCGTCATCGATGAACACGGCAATGTCGGCGTTGGCGCTGACCGCCAACCCCAATGCCGCGTTGCGCACGGCGGCGTATCCGCGCTGCGGCTCATGGGTTGTGAGCAGGCGCACGGGCGCGTCGATCGCTTGCCGCCGGATCCAGTCAAGCTGTGGCCGGTCGTTGTTGTCGGCAACGCAGACTACCAGCCGCAACTGCCGCCCATCGCAAAGACGATGCTGAATTGACTTACACGCGTGCAGGCACGCCGCCAGCTGTTCCGGTCGGCCCCGCGTGCAGATCAATAATGCCGCTGTTTCGATCCGCGGCCTCTCCAGCGCACGACTCGCCAAGTGCTTGACCCCCGGGTGGTCATCGACCGCCTAGATCTTCTTTGTGCTTCTGATCGGGATCGTTGCAATACCGATGAAAAGCGGGTTGCTCTACACTTTAAGAGCGATCATCTTTGCGCCTTAAATCGGAACCGGCGCAATTGGAATCGGCGTTGCGGTTCCGATTTAAGGCGCGATGATCTAGCACGGCGGGCGCAGACCAACGACAAACGCATTTACTTCCACTCGACGTTCAGCACCTCGTAGGAGCGGGCGCCTTTTGGGGTGGCCACTTCCACCGAGTCGCCGATCGTCTTGCCGATCAACGCCCGGCCAATCGGTGACGCGACCGAGATCTTGCCGTCCCTCACATTGGCTTCCGCCTCGCCCACGATCTTGTAGGCGACCTTTTCGCCGGTGTCCTCATCTTCCAGCGACACGGTCGCGCCGAACTTGACCGTTTCACCCGACAATTTCGAGGTATCGATCACCTCGGCGCGCGACAGCTTGTCCTCAAGCTCGGCGACGCGGGCCTCGTTGATGCCCTGCTGCTCCTTGGCGGCATGATACTCGGCATTCTCCGATAGATCGCCGTGCGCGCGCGCCTCGGCGATCGCTTGGATGATACGCGGGCGCTCTTCCGACTTCAGGCGGTGCAACTCGCTTTCCAGCTGCTTGAAACCCTCAATCGTCATTGGCACCCGTTCAGTCGACATCGCTACAGCCCCTTCAACGCTCAGGCACAAGCTCCCGAGCCCAACAGCTTACCATCCGTGAATCGTTAAGTCGTGCCCCTCAGCATCCCGATCCACCGTTGTGTCGGACCAGTCTGCTCGCCCGCTGTTTGACACGATGCGCTAGGCATACCTTTGCAACGGCGCCACCTTCAGGGAATTGGCCTTCATCGCCTTGATTGCGCGGGTTACCGCGTTAGCACCGGCTAAAGTTGTATAGTAGGGAATGTGGTTGAGCAAGGCGGTGCGGCGGATGTCTTTGGAGTCGATGTGGGCCTGCACGCCATCGGTGGTATTGAAGACCAGTGATATTTCGCCGTTTTTCATGAGATCGACGATGTGTGGCCGACCCTCCAGCACCTTGTTGACGCCCTGGCAGGCAATCCCTTCGTTTTCCAGATGACGCTTGGTACCCCTGGTGGCAACGATGCGAAAGCCCATCGCGGCCAGCTCGACAATGGCGGGAACGATCCGCGGTTTGTCGGCGTCTTTGAGCGAGACGAACACGGCCCCGCCCATCGGCAGGTTCTGCCCGGCGCCCAGCTGGCTCTTGCCGAACGCCACGGCGAAATCTCGATCGATACCCATCACTTCGCCGGTCGACCGCATCTCCGGCCCCAAAACCGGATCGACACCCAGGAAACGGGCGAACGGGAACACCGCTTCCTTGACGGCGACATGCTCGAGTCGGGATGAACTCAGCGCCTGCGCCGCCAGCGTCTCGCCGGCCATGACACGGGCCGCGATGCCCGCAATCGGCCGTCCAATCACCTTGGCGACAAACGGTATGGTTCGGCTTGCTCGCGGGTTGACCTCCAACACGAACACCTCACCGTCCTTCAGCGCATACTGCACATTCATCAGCCCGATCACGCCTAAGGCCAGCGCCAGTTCGCTGGTCTGGGCCTCCAGGCGCGCAATCAGCTCCGGTGCCAGCGAATGGGGTGGCAGCGCACAGGCGCTGTCGCCGGAGTGAATGCCGGCTTCCTCGATATGCTCCATGATGCCGGCGACAAAGGTGTCTTGACCGTCGCTCAGGCAGTCGACGTCGACCTCGATGGCGTCGCTCAGGTAGCGGTCGATCAGCAACGGCCGGCGATCGGAGACGACCAGCTCGGACGGCCGGTCGAGCGTGGCCGACAAGCGCGCGACATAACGGTCGACGTCGTTGCTGTCATGGACGATTTCCATGGCGCGGCCACCCAACACGTAGGATGGACGGATCAGCACCGGATAGCCGATCGATTCCGCCTTGAGGCGGGCTTCCTCGGGGCTGCGGGCGATGGCGTTGGGGGGTTGGCGCATGCCCAGTCGATCGATCAGTGCCTTGAAGCGATCGCGATCCTCGGCCAGATCGATCGCGTCGGGTGAGGTGCCCAGGATCGGCACGCCCGCCGTTTCCAAGGCCTGCGCCAGCTTCAATGGTGTCTGACCGCCGAACTGCACGATGACGCCGACCAGTTCGCCGTTCGCGCGCTCGGTCTCGATGATTTCCAGCACGTCCTCCTCGGTCAGCGGCTCAAAATAGAGCCGGTCGGAGGTATCGTAATCGGTGGAGACGGTTTCCGGGTTGCAGTTGACCATGATGGTCTCAAAACCGGCGTCGGACAGCGCAAAGCAAGCGTGACAGCAGCAATAGTCGAATTCGATCCCTTGGCCGATCCGGTTCGGACCACCGCCCAAAATCACGATCTTGCGGCTGGCCGTCGGTTCGGCCTCATTGGCTGCCTCGGCCACCAGCCCGCGCTCGTAGCACGAGTACATGTAGGCGGTCGGCACGGCGAACTCGGCGGCGCAGGTGTCGATCCGCTTGTAGACCGGCGACACGCCCAGCGCCTTGCGATGGGCCCTCACCTGTTGCTGGGTCAGACCCGCCAGCTTGGCCAACCGAGCATCGGAAAAACCCATCGCCTTGAGCTGGCGCATTTGGTTGGCATTGGCCGGAAGCTGATGCGCAATGATCCGCGCCTCCATGTCGACGATGGCCTTGATCCGTTCGATGAACCAGGGATCCACCCGACACACCGCATGAACCTCGTCGGCGCCGAACCCGGCGCGTAACGCCTGTGCCACCTTCAGCAAGCGGTCGGGAGTGGGACGGCCCAGAGCAGCGCGAAACGCATTTCGGTCGTCGCCTTGGCCGAGACCGTCGAGCACGATGTCGTCAAGACCGTTGAGGCCGCTCTCGAGCGAACGCAGCGCCTTTTGCAGGCTTTCCTCAAACGTCCGACCGACCGCCATCACCTCGCCAACCGACTTCATCGATGTGGTGAGCGTGCTGTCGGCGCCTGCGAACTTTTCGAACGCGAAGCGCGGGATTTTGGTCACCACATAATCGATGGTCGGCTCAAACGAGGCCGGCGTGGCACCACCGGTGATGTCGTTGTCAAGCTCATCCAAGGTGTAGCCAACCGCCAGCTTGGCCGCCACCTTGGCAATCGGAAATCCTGTCGCCTTCGAGGCCAACGCTGAGGAGCGCGACACGCGCGGGTTCATCTCGATGACCACGAGGCGACCGGTGGCCGGATCAACCGCGAACTGCACGTTGGAGCCGCCGGTCTCGACCCCGATCTCGCGCAATACCGCGATCGAGGCGTTGCGCATGATCTGATATTCCTTGTCCGTGAGCGTCAACGCCGGCGCGACCGTGACCGAATCGCCGGTGTGGACCCCCATCGGATCGACATTCTCAATCGAGCAGACGATGATGCAGTTGTCCGCGCGATCACGGACCACCTCCATCTCGAATTCCTTCCAACCAAGCACGCTTTCCTCGACCAGCACCTGAGTGGTTGGCGACGCGTCCAGGCCCCGCTCGATGATCTCGATATACTCCTCGCGATTGTAGGCGATACCGCCTCCGGTCCCGCCCAACGTGAACGACGGCCTGATGATCGCGGGCAACCGCACATAATCCAGCGCCGCCATCGCCTCTGTCATGGTATGCGCGAGCATGGAGCGGGGGGTCTCCAGCCCGATGCGCTGCATGGCTTCGCGAAACAGCTGGCGATCCTCGGCCTTGTCGATCGCCGCCGCATTGGCGCCGATCAGCTCCACACCGTGGGCCTCCAGGAAGCCCTGCTTGGCAAGTGCGAGCGCGGTGTTGAGCGCGGTTTGCCCCCCCATCGTCGGCAACACGGCGTCGGGCCGTTCCAAGGCGATTACCTTGGCGACGATCTCCGGCGTGATCGGCTCGACGTAGGTGGCATCGGCCAACTCCGGGTCGGTCATGATGGTGGCCGGGTTGGAGTTGATCAGGATGATGCGATAACCTTCCGCCTTCAGAGCTTTGCAGGCCTGAGTGCCGGAATAATCGAATTCGCAGGCCTGACCGATGACGATCGGTCCGGCCCCGATGATCAGGATTGAGTTGATGTCGGTACGTTTGGGCATGGCTCGGCTTCTTATTGCAGCCCTTCGGATTTGACCATAGGGCCGGTGCTGTGATGGGGGCAGAGTTTGGCAGCGCAACCAACACATACACGGTTTAACCCGCGTGCCAGCCTGCTGGGGCGCGTGGTCGCGGTCCTCGAAGCGGAGCAGGAGCGCTGGTTTTTATGGCTGCCGGTGTTCTATGGCGGCGGCGTGGCATTCTATTTCTCGCTCCACAACGAGCCGCCGCTGCTGTTGGCCCTGATGGTGTTGGTTCTGGCCAGCGTGATCAAGTTGCTGTCGCGGCGCGGCACGTTGGCCGTTGTCACCGCTTCCGTCGTGCTGGCGGCGAGCATCGGTTTCGCGGTTGCCAAGCTCAGTGCCGAGCTGGTCGCAGCCCCGGCGCTCAAGCAGCCCCGCTACAACAGCCTGGTTCGCGGCTGGGTCGAGCTGATCGAGCCGCGTTCCGGCCCCGGCAACAGGCTCACCGTAAGGGTGCAGGCGATCGAAGGCGTGAACCCTGCGGCATATCCGCGGCGGGTTCGCATCACCACCAGATGGCCGGTGGTTGGGCTCAGTCCCGGGGATCCGATCCGCCTCCGGGCCACCTTGTCGCCGCCGCCGAAGCCGGCCATGCCGGGCGCCTACGACTTTGCGCGGGCGGCATATTTTCGTGGGCTCGGTGCCGTCGGCTACGCCCGTTCCAAACCCGCGATCGATCAGACCGCGGGCGAGCCGCCGCTATCGCTCAGGGTGCTGGCCTGGATCTCACGGCTGCGGCAGCGGATCGGGCAGCGTGTCCGCAATGTGCTTGAAGGGCAGCGCGGTGCTATTGCCCAAGCCCTGATCACGGGTGAACGCGGCGGCATATCGGCCGAGATCAATGAGGCTTATCGGGATTCGGGGATTTTTCACATCCTGTCTATCTCGGGCCTGCACATGACGATCATGGCCGGTACGGTGTTCTTCGCCATGCGGTTCGGCTTGGCTGCGATCCCGGCGGTGGCGCTGCGCTACCCCATCAAAAAGCTTGCCGCCCTAACGGCGGCGGTGGCCGCGCTGGCCTACCTCGTGATCTCCGGCGCCGCCCTGCCCACCGTGCGTGCCTGGGTGATGACCTCGATCATGTTTCTGGCCGTGCTGATGGATCGGCCGGCCCTGGCGCTGCGCAACGTCGCACTCAGCGCATTCGTGGTCCTGATCGCGATGCCGGAAAGCCTGCTCAATGTCGGCTTTCAGATGTCTTACGCGGCGGTGGTGGCGCTGGTGGCGGGCTACGAGGCGATCCGGCGACACCAGCGTGCGCACGCCGGCCAACACGATCGCCGGCTGCCGATCTGGGCGGTGCCGATCCTGTTTCTGGGCGGCATCATCTTGACGACCGTAATTGCCAGTCTCGCCGTAGCACCGATCGCCGCCTATCACTTCCATCGCAGCCAGCAATTCGCTGTGCTGGCCAATCTTCTCGTGGTGCCGGTCTGCAACCTCGTCGTGTTGCCGGCGGCGCTGGCGAGCCTCTTGGCGATGCCGGTCGGCTTGGACGCGCCGGCGCTGTGGTTGATGGGGGCAGGCATCGACCTGATGACGTGGTGTGCGCACAAGGTCGCGGCATTGCCCGGCGCCGTGTTGCAGCTGCCAGCGTTCTCTCCGGTCGCGTTCGTGACGATGGTGATCGGTGGCCTCTGGCTGTGTCTTTGGCAAACCCGGTTGCGGCTGTTGGGGCTGGCGGGCATCGCCGCCGGCTTGGCGATCGCGCCGTTTTACGCCAGACCCGATATCCTGGTGGGGCGAGACGGGGCGTTGGTGGCGATCCGCGGTGGCGATGGGACGTTACGGGCGATGGGGTCACGACGGGACCACTTCGAGCTCGAACGCTGGCTTGAACATGATGGCGATGCGCGAGCGGCCAAAGACGTGGTGCGCGCGGGTGGTTTTAGGTGCGACGCCGTGGGATGCACCGCATGGGTCAAGCACCGGCTGGTCGCGATTGCGCGCGCACCGGCAGCGCTGGCCGAGGATTGCCAGCGTGCAGCGATCCTGATCATGCGCTTGCCCCGCCCCAGGGCCTGCCGCACCCGAGCCGTGGTGATCGACCTTTGGGCGTTGCGCGATCACGGTGCCCACGCGGTCTATTTGGACGCAACCGGCACTCAGGTGGTGTCGGTCGCAGCCCATCGCGGGCAAAGACCGTGGGCGGCAAGACCTCGAGCGCGGGCGAGGGTCAGCCGCGGTCGGCCATCATCGGGTTCAAACGACGTCGCCTCCGGCGCACCGTGACGCTTGGTGCTGATCAACGACACCCGCTTTGGCCACATCGGCAACATAACACGGGTGCCGGTCGCAAACACGGGTGCCGGTCGTAGCCGGTGCGGTCACCCCCGATCCGGATACGCTGTCACCATCGGGACTATCAAGGCCCGCCCTTAGCGCATTTCCGCCTCATGCCGAAGAGCCGTGCCGGCCCGCTCCCCCGCGCCATGCTCAATACCGGCGCATCAGTCCAACCAGCCGGCCCTGGATCTCCACTTGGTCTGGGCCGAGGATCCGCGTTTCATAATTCGGATTGGCGGCCTCCAGCGCGATCGCGTGATCGCGTTTGCGCAGCCGCTTCAGCGTGGCCTCTTCCTGCTCCACCAACGCCACGACGATATCCCCGTTTTCAGCCGTGTCGCAGCGTCGGATGATGACGATATCGCCATCGTGGATGCCGGCGTCGATCATTGAGTCGCCACGCACCTCCAGCGCGAAATGCTCCCCATTGGCCATCAGATCCGGGGGGCAAGCCACGTCGTGAGTGTGGTCTTGAATGGCACTGATCGGCACGCCGGCGGCGATTCGACCCATCACCGGAACCGAGACCGTGCGCGAATCCACCACGGTTGATTTGGCAATCGGTTGCGTCCCCGCATTGGTCCGCGAGCCCTCAATGACGCGCAAGCCGGTCCGCGGCGCCGCTCCAGCGGTTGCCGTGGGGAGCTTCACGACCTCGAGCGCCCGTGCGCGATGCGGCAACCGACGAATGAAGCCGCGCTCCTCCAGAGCGGTGATCAAACGATGGATTCCTGATTTCGACTTGAGGTCAAGCGCCGCCTTCATTTCGTCGAACGAGGGGGGAACCCCCTCGTGCTGCAGGCGCTCGTGGATAAACAGCAGCAATTCTTTCTGCTTCAGCGTGAGCATCGAGATCGTCTCCCGTTCAATCGATGATCCCGTAACACCGCCGACGTCGACGTCGCCGACGTCGGAGCAGCAGCCAAGCTGACGCGCACGTGAGGATCAGCGCATTTATACGATATATGTTCTTGCAGTGTTCTGCAAGTGTTTCAGAATATCGCACAATTTGAGGCGCCGGTCTCCCTCCGATCGGTTTACGTCGTCAGCACGATTTTACCGATGTGCGCGCCGCTCTCCATGCGGCGATGAGCATCGGCGGCTCTGATCAGTGGGAACGTCGCGTCCAGCACCACTGTCAATGCGCCAGTTTCAAACAGGGGCCACACACGTCGTTCCAGCTCTTCCGCGATGTTGGCCTTCACCTGGCGTGGTCGCGGGCGCAGGGTCGAACCCGTCAGGGTGACACGTTTAACCATCAATCGGGCCAGATTAAACGTCACCTGCGGATCTTGCAGTGTCGCGATCTGCACGATCCGCCCGTCTTCCGCGGCGGCGATGATGTTCTTTTCCGTATAGTCTCCGCCGACCATGTCGAGCGTGACATTGACGCCCTTGCCTGCCGTGACATCCTTGGCGGCGGCGACGAAATCCTCGGTCCGGTAGTTGACGGCGCGGCTGGCACCAAGCCCTAAGCAGGCCTGGCACATTTCGTCGCTGCCCGCGGTGGCGATCACCTTGGCGCCCATCGCCGCCGCGAGTTGGATGGCCGTGGTGCCGATCCCGCTGGTGCCGCCGTGCACCATCAACCAGTCACCCGGGGCAAGGCCGCCACGCTGGAACACGTTGTGCCAGACCGTGAAAAACGTTTCTGGGACTGCGGCCGCCGCCGTTAGGTCAAGCTTGGCTGGCAGCGGTAGCGCGGCGGTCGCCTCGGCGATGGCATACTGAGCGTATCCGCCCCCATTCAACAGCGCGGTCACCTGGTCGCCCGGTTGCCAGCGCGTGACACCTGGCCCGCACGCGACGACGGTGCCGGCCGCCTCCAAGCCTGGCAACGGCGAATGGCCCGGCGGTGGCGGATAACTGCCTTGTCGTTGCGCCACGTCGGGACGGTTGACGCCGGCGGCAGCCACCTTCAGCAGCAGCTGCCCCGCACCCGGCTTCGGGACCTCGGTCTCAACCGCCACCAGCATCTCCGGACCGCCCTTGCCTGCGATCTCAATCGCGGTCATTTTGCCCAGCCCAGCGTCCATGCTAGAAATGTCCCTTGAGTTCAGAGCTTTGGCAGGCGCTTTATGCGACCGGTTGCAGATCACAGCAAGCTGAGACAATAAACCAAACTTCAGACAATAAGCGAACCTTCAGTGTGCCAACCAGACAGGATTTACCGCCATGGATTGGGATGAAGCACAGGCCAGATCTGAAAGCGTAATCGCACTTGGCCAATCACTCGAAGACCTGTCCGTGGCAGAACTCGAAGCGCGACTGGCCGCGCTCGCGCGTGAGACTACACGCGTCAATGCCGAGCTCGAAATAAAAAAGGCGCAAGCGGCCGCGGCTGAGGCGCTGTTTAAGAGTTGAGGTGCCCCGGCTCGCACCGCATGTCGCAGCAAGACCGGCGATGGGCTGGTTAACGGGCGGCAGTTTGTTCGCCGCGTCAGCATTTACGGCGCATTAAGACGTTCGATTGAGCACTTGCTTGTTCGGGCCGTCATTCGGCTCGTTTTGCACGACAAGCCTAAATTTTTGAGCGCCCATTAGCACGGTCGTGTGAGCGTCCGCGTTATTGCACAAGGCGGCGGGGCCTGTCTTAGGCGACTTGGTTCTTGGTGGCTGCCTCAAAACCTTCCAATTTTGGGGCAAAATCTTAACTTGCGTCTGCCAGCTTGGTGATAATTTGCAGTACGGAAATGTTGAGGTCCGGACACCATGAGTGATGGTTCAGTGTCGGCGAGTGGCCGCCAAGGGGCGACAGAGCCGGTCTCGTTTGGCGAGCGGCTCGCCATATCGGGCCAATTTGACCGGACCTTTAAGGATGGCATGGCGTTGGTGGAACGCGCAGCAGCCTACCTCGATTCTGAGGGGCGCAATGAAGCCCGCGATCTTCGCCCGCCGGTCTCGCTCGCCTATGCGACGGAAAGCATGCGGCTGACCACGCGATTGCTGGAGCTGGCGTCTTGGTTGTTGATCCGCCGCGGCCTCAACAGCGGAGAGCTGAGCCCGGAGCAGGCCGCCAGCAAACGTGCGCCACTCAAACTCAGCGGTTCGGGCCGGCCGAGCCACATCGCCCACTTCGACGATCTGCCGGCCACGCTCAAGGGATTGATCGTGGAAAGCTTTGAGTTGAGGGATCGGATCAAGCACCTCGATCGCGCGATCGTGGGATCTGGGAACTTTCCAGCCAACCCGGTCGCCCAACAAATCGCGCAGCTCGAACACGCCTTCACGCGCAAACCGGCGCAGACCTGCAGCAGATTGTCCCCGTTGCGCTGGGGGAACTGCTAGAGCAACTATCTGCCTTTGATCGGGATCGTCCCGATCCCGATCAAAGGCAGGTGGCTCAAGAGGTGGTCGCTCAAGCCAAAACTGGGTATGGTCGGTTGACATGCGACACCAGCCCTGACAGCAACCGTCGACTGAGCGCGACCGTGATTAAGAACCGCATCGTGTTGGTGATTGGCGGTGGCATCGCCGCCTACAAGTGCCTCGATCTCATCAGACGATTGAGGGAAAGGGACATCGCTGTGCGCACGGTTATGACGGCGGCGGCGCAACGCTTTGTCACGCCGTTGGCGGTGGGCGCCATTTCCGGCGAGCCGGTGCTGAGCGAGTTGTTCGACCTGGACGCAGAGCGTGAGATCGGCCATATCCGGCTATCGCGCGAGGCGGCGCTGATCGTCGTGGCCCCGGCGACCGCCGATCTGCTCGCCAAGATGGCCGCTGGGCACGCCGACGATCTGGCCACGGCCGTACTGCTGGCGACCGACAAGCCCGTGCTCGTTGCGCCGGCGATGAACCCGTTCATGTGGCGACACCCCGCGACGCGGCGCAATGTGGGGCAACTGCAGGCTGACGGCATCCGATTCGTTGGCCCCGATCATGGTCCGATGGCGGAGCCGAACGAAGATGGACCCGGCCGCATGGCCGAGCCCGTCGAAATTGCCAAAGCGATTCAAGAGCTTCTGGCCGTCTCGGAGCAACCACAAACCGGCCCAGTGCGGGCCGGGGACCCCACCTTGGCCGGGCGCCATCTGCTGATCACCGCTGGGCCGACGCACGAACCGATTGACCCGGTTCGCTATCTGGCCAATCGCTCGTCAGGCAAGCAAGGCTACGCGATCGCACGCGCTGCAGCCGAGTTGGGCGCTAGCGTGACATTGATCTCGGGGCCGGTGGCGCTGCCGCCTCCGCCTGGCGTCACGGTGGTGCAGGTGGAGACCGCGCGGGACATGCTGCAAGCCGTTAAACAGGCCTTGCCTGCCGATGCGGCGGTGTTTACCGCCGCGGTCGCCGACTGGCGTGTGGCGGATGCGTCGACCGAGAAAATCAAGAAGGGGTCAAGCGACGGCCCGTCACTTAGTCTGGTGGAGAACCCCGACATTTTGAGAACGGTCGCCCAGGCCGGCCCGGATCGGCCGCGTTTGGTGGTCGGGTTTGCCGCTGAGACCCACGACGTCGAGACACATGCGCAAATCAAGCTCAGATCCAAAGGGTGCGATTGGATCCTCGCCAATGACGTGCGATCGACGACCGGCATCATGGGCGGCGATCACAACCGCGTCACGGTGCTGTCGCACACAGGGCGGGAGACGTGGCCTGAACTCGCAAAAGATGAGGTCGCCGCTCGTCTGGTAGCGCGCATTGCTGCTGAGCTGGCCGCCCCCGACACCACAACCGTTGAGCGGTGAAGACGATGCCGACACGACGGACACTTGGGCCGAAACCGGTCACCGTTGGCATCGTCCAGCTGCCCCACGCCGAGGGCTTGCCACTGCCGAAATATGAGACGGAGGGCGCCGCCGGGTTGGATCTGGCCGCCGCGCTGCCCGCGGATGAGCCGCTGGTGCTGGAGCCGATGCAGCGCGCGTTGCTGCCCACCGGGCTGGTGCTGGAGCTCCCGCCGTCTCTGGAGGCCCAAGTGCGTCCGCGCTCGGGTCTGGCCTTGCGGCACGGCATCACCGTGCTGAACAGTCCCGGCACAATTGATTGCGACTACCGCGGCGAGCTGTTGGTGTTGCTGATCAACCTTGGCCAACGGGCCTGGACGGTGGAGCGCGGAGAACGCATCGCGCAATTGGTGATGGCACCGGTACAGCAGGTTACGCTGGTGCGACAAGACGATGTGGCAAGCACGCAGCGCCATAGCGGCGGGTTCGGATCGACCGGTCGCTCCACCGCACGCGCAAACAGGCGACGGCACAGCTGACACCGGGTCGACCAGCGCGGGCCAGCGACGCAACGCCTCACCACGCTAGAGCAACCTGCCTCGAGGTGAACGCGCGAACGAGGTCGAACTGCAGCCTCGATAAGCTAGATCACGTCCAGCTTTGGCAGATTGGCCCTGCTGGCCCGCTCGTTCACCCGGCCAGCCCATGGCACGATGTTGTCGTTGGCCGAGGCTGGGCGCGGGATGGTTCGGGTCGACACCGAAACGATTCGGGCAGGCTAAGATCCGCGTGCGCTGAGAGCCGCACCAGCGACGCGAGATGTAACTGCCGTGCGCGCCGTTGACTGGGCTGGGTTGAGCGGCCAAGCAAACCTTGCCGCAATGATGATCGCGCCGGGGCTGGCACTGTCCCCTTGAAACTGCTACCTGGGCGCCTAGCTACAGAGCAAAATCGACCGGCTGATCAGCGCAATCGGGCACCGGGCTCATTGCGGGGCATGAGTGCGGCGATCTACAACAAGAGCGGTGACGTGACGGTCTGGGCCGGCGTCAAATCCGCAGCCAGTTTGACGAGGGAGACTTTGAGAGATGACCACTCTCATCGAGGCAGAGGCTTTGCGAAAATGCTTTGGTCCGATTGTCGCGGTCGACGAAATTTCGCTTAAAGTCAGCAAAGGAGAGGTGCTCGGCTTCCTTGGACCGAACGGTGCCGGTAAATCCACCACGATGAAAATGATCAGTGGTTTTCTGGAGCCGGACTCGGGGTTCGCGTCTATTGCCGGCGTCGACGTCAACACCCATCCCAAGGCGGCGAAAACCAAGCTCGGCTACTTGCCGGAGGGTGCGCCCGCCTATGCCGACATGACCCCCCATTCCTTTTTGAGCTTCATCGCTCAAATTCGCGGTTTTTCCGGCAACGACGTCACGCGGCAGGCCGATGCGGCGGCTGAGAAAGCCGGCCTGCTCAACGTCTGGGACCAGCGCATCGAGACGCTGTCCAAGGGCTACAAGCGGCGGGTCGGATTGGCCCAGGCGATTTTGCATGACCCGGAGGTGTTGATCATGGACGAGCCGACCGATGGTCTCGACCCCAATCAACAACATCACGTGCGCGAACTGATCCGGGACATGGCGAAAGACAAAGCGATCATCGTTTCAACCCACATCCTGCAGGAGGTCGAGGCGGTCTGCACGCGGGCGGTCGTGATCGACAAAGGACGCATCGTCGCGGACGGGACGGCAGAGGAGTTGTGTCGGCGCGTGCCCTATCATCGAGCCGTTTCCCTGCGCGTTGATCACGCCACAGCGGGCAGCACGCGCGAAGCGTTGGAGGGTCTGCCGTCGGTGCAGTCCGTTGAGGTGATCGGGGAACCGAACGGCGCCGTGCAGCTTCGCGCCATTCCCAAGGCCGAGCAGTCGATCGCCACCGAGGTCGCGACCATGCTGCGCGAGAAAGATATTTCGGTAGAGGAGCTCTACGTCGAGCGGGGACGGCTTGATGACGTGTTCCGTCAAATCACGACGGCGGAGGGCAGCCAGGGCCATGCGTAACGTTCTGATTATTGCCAAGCGTGAGCTGGGCGCCTACTTCGGCACCCCCTTGGCCTACGTGTTCGCCGTCATCTTTGTGGCGTTGACCGGCGCTTTTGCCTTCTATTTTGGCAACTTCTTCGATCGCGGACAGGCCGATCTCACGCCGTTCTTTCTCTACCACCCGTGGCTCTACTTGATCTTGGTCCCGGCCATCGCCATGCGACTTTGGGCCGAGGAGCGCAAGACCGGCACGATTGAGTTGCTGATGACGCTGCCGATCTCCCCCTGGGAGGCGGTGGTCGGCAAGTTCCTCGCCGCATGGGCGTTCATCGGCGTCGCGCTGATCTTGACGTTTCCGATGTGGATCACCGTCAACCTGCTCGGAAACCCCGACAATGGTGTCATCCTTGCGAGCTACCTCGGTAGCTTCTTGATGGCCGGTGCCTTCTTGGCGATCGGCTCTGCGATCTCGGCACTGACCAAAAATCAAGTGATCGCGTTCGTGGTGGCCTCGGTGATCTGCTTCCTGTTCGTCATGAGTGGGGTGGAAATGGTGCAGAACACAGCGCGGTGGTTTTTGCCAGATTTCCTCGTGCAGGCCATTGCGTCGCTGTCGTTTCTTACGCATTTCGACAAGGTCGCACGTGGTTTGATCGATTTTCCGACCTTGTTCTTCTACCTGTCGATGATCGGGTTCTTCTTGTTCACGAACGTCGTCATCATCGAACAACAAAAGGCGGCCTAACCGTCAGGGAGGGTAAACATATGAGCAGTCCGTCAAATCAAGAACCGTCCCCCAACAGCCCTGATGGGCACACGAAAACGTCCGTCGCAAAGGCGGGTGACGTCGCGCGCAAGGCCGGTCTCACCGCCAAGGCACAGTCGAAGCATGCCTTCAACAAGGGCGTAGAAGCGTCAAGCCGGCTGTCACCATCGACCTTGGCCTGGTGCGGCATCGCCTGCGCGGCCATCATCTTGATGTGCGCCAACCTGCTGGCGGGAACCTGGTTTAAGAATTGGCGCGCCGATCTGACCGAGGATGGATTGTACTCGATGTCACCGTCGACCGAGCGGGTCCTGACATCGATTGACGAGCCGATAACGGTGCAGCTCTATTTTACCAAGGCGCTCGGTGAGCAGGCGCCCGCCTACGCCACATACTTTCAGCGGGTGCGGTCCTTGCTGGAGCGCTATCGCGACATGAGCGGCGGGAAGCTGCAGCTCGCGTTCATCAATCCACCACCGTTCTCCGACGCTGAGGACCGAGCCGTGGCATCTGGCCTGCGCGGCATTCGGCTCAATGCCGAGGGCGACATGGCCTATTTCGGCCTGGTCGCGACCAATACGACGGATAACGTCGAGCGCATCGGCTTCTTCTCGCCGGATCGGGAACGGTTTCTCGAATATGATTTGACCAAGCTCGTGCACACCTTGTCGAATCCGAAGAAGAAAGTCGTGGGCCTGATTTCAGGCTTGCCGCTTGAAGGTGGTCCTGGCAATCCGATGACCCGAGGACGACCGACGCCGGAATGGGCGATCGTCGGCCAGATCCGAGACTTTTTCGACGTCAGGACGTTGGATCAGACGGTGACGGAGATCCCAGCCGACGTTGATACCTTGGTGTTGGTTCAACCGACCGAACTGACGTCGAAGGCCGCCTATGCCGTCGATCAATTCGCGCTCAAGGGAGGCCGCGTTCTCGCCTTTGTTGATCCGGTCGCCGAGGTCAACCGCATGTTGATGGGCGGCATGGGCGGCGGCGGCGAACTCACCGAATTCAAGAAGCTGATCGATGCCTGGGGTGTCGATTATGATGGCGGCAAGGTTGCCGCCGACATCAGTCATGCGCGCCGGGTCCAGTTTGGCGGCACCGGCGGCCAACCGCAAGTGACCCAATATGTCGCCTGGCTGCAGATGCCTCGGGCGACGATGGACACCGGTAGTGCGCTGACGGCCGGGGTGGAGAGCGTTAATGTGGCTAGCCCGGGGGCCGTGGCCTCGGCCGACAAAGCCACCACCAAGTTTGAGCCGATTCTGCGGACGAGTGAGCGTGGCGCCCTGATCGCAGGGTCCAAAATCGGCATGCGGCCGGACCCGTTGGCCTTGCTGCGCGACTATGTACCCGGCGGCAAGCATCTGATCTTGGCCGCCCGCGTGAGTGGCCAGGCCAAAACGGCATTTCCCAATGGCCCGCCGAAAGACCAGGCGGCCGATATGAAGGGTGGTCAGGACGCCACCGGCGCAGCCAACAAAGACGCGGCCAAGGCGGATGTTAAGGCCGACGATAAAACCGGCGCCAAGGCGTCCGATCAACAGCTCAAATCCGGCAATATCAATGTGATCCTCGTTGCTGATACCGACCTGCTGCATGATCAGTTTTGGGTCGACGAGCGCGATTTCCTTGGCCAGCGCATTCGCTTGCCGTTCGCCCACAACGCGGTCCTCGTCGTCAACATGATCGAGAACTTGTCGGGCGGCGAAGCGCTGCGTGAGTTGCGTGGGCGCGGGGTCAAGCCGCGTCCGTTCACCGTGGTTGACGACATTCGTCGGGACGCTGAACAGCGCTTTCGGCGCAAGGAGCAGGTTCTCGAGGCCAAGCTGCAAGACACCCAGAAAAAGCTGGCCGGGATCGAGCGCCGGGGCGAGGGCGGCAAGGTAATCTTGACCGATAAAGAGCGCGAGGCGATTGATAAGTTTCGCAGCGAGATGTTGGAGACACGGCGCGAGTTGCGAAGCGTCAAGCTGGCCATGCGCCAAGACATCGATCGGCTCGATTCGGTCCTCAAGTTCGCCAATATCGCCGCCATTCCGCTTTTGATCGGATTTGGCGCATTGGGCCTCGCCATCGTTCGCCGCCGGACGGACCGGTCGACGCGGCCTGGTAGCTAATCGAGGGGCATCGCGATGACACCGAAACTGTTTACGGGATTGGCCATTACCGCTGTCGCCTCGCTGGTGTTGGCGGCCGTCGTGCACAACAGTTCCGACACCTGGGACCCCGGCGTCGCCGAAGGTGAGAAGCTGTTCCCAGAGCTTGCCGCAAACGCAGAGCGGGCGAAGTCGATCACTTTGCGCCACAACAAGGACACCCTTGCCTTGGAGCGTCAGGGGGACACGTGGACTGTCAAGAGCGCCGATTCTTATCCCGCCAAAGCTGAAAAGGTCCGGGCCCTCCTACTCCAGCTGAATAATGCCGAGTTGGTCGCGCAGAAGACGCAGAACCCGGAACGTTTTGCCCTGTTGGAGTTGGAGGATTTCTTCGCCAAGGACGCCAAGTCGCGCATGGTGTCGGTGAACGATGAAAACGGCAAGGCGATCGCCGAGGTGATCGTCGGCAAAAGCAGCGCGGAGCAGTTCGCAGCCGGCAAGGGCGGCACCTATGTCCGACGACCGGGCGAGAAGTCTACGTGGCTGGTGAACACCAAAATCGATGTGCCGACCAACGTCTCCTCTTGGGTGGACACGGTGGTGGCGCAAGTCGATACCGCAAACCTGCAATCCATCCGCGTCGATCTCGGCGGCGGTCAAACCTTTGCAATCGAGCCGGTAGCTGGCAAGCCGGGCGGCAGAAAGGCCTACAAGCTCGTCGATATGCCCAAAGATCACAAGCTCAAGAGCGATTACGTGCTGTCCGATGTGGTCAACGCCTTCGCGCGCATCGAATTGGATGATGTTCGCAAGGCGGGAGATAGACCGGTCGATGCGAGCCGGCAGCAGCAGGCGGTGTTCAACGCCAAGGACGGTTTAGTCGTCACGTTGACGGTGCGAACCGAGGGTCAAGGCGATGACACGGAGCGTTGGGCGACGCTCGGCGCCGTCGTCGCGCCGCAGCAAACGGCGTCGCCATCGAAGCCTGCGCCGCCCGGTGGGGACGAACCCGGTGACGCTGCCGCCAGGTCAGACGAGGGTGAAACGGCCAGTCGAGATGCCGCAGATGTCAACACCGCCGCCGCCAAGCCGGATGCGGCCAAACCGAAGTCGCCGTCGCCCCAAGACCGTGCCGACAAGATCAACGCCAGTGCCAAAGGGTGGGAATTCAAGCTGTCCAATTGGAAGTACGATCAGATCTTCAAGAAGCGGGAAGACCTGCTCAAGGCCGCCAGCGGCTGAACGGCTGGCTACAATGATTTCCGCCTGAGCCGGACATGATCCAGCGCTGACATGATCCTGCGCTGACATGATCCAGCTCGCACGACGCCTGCGCAGGCGCGACATAATGCGGTCTTTGCGGCAAGCGCCGCGCTGACGCGGCGGTCGCATTGCGCGATCGCCGCAGGCAAGCGCTTTGTAATGTTATCCACCCCCTTCCACAGGAAAGCGTGATTTGCGCATTCCGAGCGGGACGGCGGGGACCAGCTCGTGCAATGTGACGCGTGGGAAGCATGCTTGCGCCGGCTGCTGCGGGGAAGCCGAGTGGAGCGGCAGAGGCCCGATCCCAGTGCGCGCCGCGCTTCCCATCGGCCCAGCCGCGTGGAACTCAGTTCCGCTCGGCGGGCCGCCTTCAAGACTGCTGGTCGGTTTCTCCCAAGACGCCATCTCCCGAGGCGCCATCTCCCAAATCGCCATCTTCCCAGGGCGCCATCACGCACAGCGCCATCGTGCCGACGGCGTCTGTCCAACCCGCGCTTCAGCCGCAACAAGCCAAATCGGCGGCGACGCTTCGGCCTCACCACAAAACGTCAACACACTGCGCACCGACGGGTGCCCGGCCGATCCGATCCGTGGGCATTGACGCCGCCCATCACCGGCGTGATTGTTGGCGGTGGGGTCGCTTCCGCGACTTGGTCAGCACAAGAGCCTGGCACATGACTTTGATCCTGAATAACCAACAAATCTCCCATCTGGTTTCCATCCAAGACTGCATCGACGTGCTCGAAGACGCCTATCTGGAGTTGGCCGCGGGTCGAGGCGCCTTTCGGCGTCGCAGCGACATCTGTACGCCCAGCACCCATCCAAGTGGCGGCATCTATGCCCTCAAGTCGATGGACGGTGTGGTGCCCAAGCTCGGCGTCGGCGCCATTCGCTTGAACTCCGACATCCTCACGTTCCCGACCATCAGCGACGTCAAGCGCCGTGTCAAAATTCCAGCGGCGCCCAACAACCGCTACACCGGCTTGGTGCTGCTGTTCTCAACGGCGACCGGTGAGCCGCTCGCGATCTTTCCCGATGGCATGGTCCAGCCCATGCGCGTGGCCGCGACCAGCGCGATCGCGGCCAAGGTGCTTGCGCGCGAGGACGCTCAGATCGTGACGATCCTCGGTTCAGGCTGGCAGGCGCGCAGTCAGGTGCGCGCCATCGTGTGCGTGCGCAACGTCAAGGAGCTCAGGGTTTACTCAACACGCAAACACATGCGCGAAGCGTTTGCTGAGGAGATGTCGAGCATTGTCAATCGGGAGATCCAGGTGTTCGACGATCCGGCCAAGGCCGTGGCCGGCGCTGATATCGTGCTCACCGCAACCAACGCGATCGAACCCGTCGTGGAGCCGGAATGGATCGTGCCTGGCATGCACATCTCAAGCATCAAACCCGCTGAATTCAGTGCCGCCGTCGTCGGCAGAGCCGATGTCGCGGCCACCTTGATGGGCGATTGTGATCCGGTCTTGATCGGCAGCGATGGCGTCAGCGTGCCGGAGGCGCCCGGCGGCGGCCTGCAGAACCTGGCCGAAGAAATCGGCTGGGCGAGCTTGCCCACGCTGCCTGAGCTGCTGCTCGATCGGAAGCTTGGGCGCAACGAGTCGCGGGGACGGACCTCCAGATCCCAGGTGACATGTTTTCTCAATCCCCTGGGGTTGGGTTATCAGTTTGCGGCGGTCGGAGCGATCGTCCATCAGCGAGCGAAAGAGCAGGCCATCGGCCAGGAGTTGCCGACCGATTGGTTCACCGAACAGGAAATTCCATAACACCAGCAATCCGTGCACAGCGTGCCGATGCCCACGTGCACTGCGGCGGCGGAACGGCTCGGCCACTGGCCAACACCGCGCGTTGGGTCGGCTGCACACTAGATCATCGCGCCTTTAATCGGGATCGTTCCGATTCCGATTAAAGGCAGGTTGCTCTAGCCATCAAAATTGGTGCCCAATGACACAAACGCATCGTAGCCCGCGTCGCCCGGTCGATGAACATCGCTTATCTGAAGCCCGTCTGAGTGAAGTGGACCCATCCCGCTCCCCCCGCCCGGCCATGAGGCATGATGTTCTGGGTGGCCGGTGGAGGAACGGGGCAGGGGAGCGGGCCGGCACGGCTCTTCCGCCAAGGGCGGACATGCCCGAAGCACCATCGAACCGCAGGTCATCGACGCGGTGAAGGCTTAGCCATGCAGATCACCACCGATAAATTCAAAATCCAAGCCAGGACCGCGCTCGCCAATGCCCAACTGCAGCGCGCGCTGGCAGGGCTTCCCGGCGGTTTGGTGGCGCAGCGCCGCGCCGCCTATCAACTGTTGCCGGAATTCGAAACGTTGCGGGCGGTGGGCGCGGATATCCGCGACCACGTGCTGAACAATCTTGATCATTATCTCGAGATCTACGAGGCGCGTGCGACGGCCGCCGGCGCCAAGCTGCACTGGGCGCGCGACGCAGAGCAGGCGCGCGACATCATTCTCGACATCTGCCGGCAATCCGGGGCGGAGCGCGTCGCCAAAGGCAAGTCGATGGTGTCGGAGGAGATCGCGCTCAACGGCCACCTTGAAGCCCATGGGCTCGACGTCACCGAGACCGATCTCGGTGAGTACATCGTGCAGATCAGGAATGAAACGCCCAGTCACGTGATCACGCCGGCGATCCACCTCACCCAGGCGCAGATCGAGCGCGACTTTCGACGCCGACATCAAGCGTTGCCGAACGATCGCAAGCTGGAGCAGGCGGCACAGCTGGTGGCCGAGGCACGCGCGATCTTGCGTGACAAGTTTCTGACCGCCGATGTCGGCATTACGGGCGCCAACTTTTTGATCGCTGAAACCGGCTCCTCGGTGATCGTGACCAACGAGGGCAACGGTGATCTGACGCAGTCGCTGCCGCGAACCCACATCGTGCTGACCACAATCGACAAAGTGGTGCCGACCTTTGAAGACATGTCGACGCTGCTGCGGCTGTTGGCGCGCTCAGCGACGGGTCAGGAAATCTCCATCTACACGACGATATCGACCGGCCCGCGTCGTGAGCGCGATCCGGACGGTCCAGACGCCTACCATGTCGTGTTATTGGACAATGGTCGCTCGGAACTGTTGGGCAGCCCGTTGCAGGATGTGTTGCGTTGTATCCGCTGCGGAGCGTGTATGAACCATTGTCCGGTCTACGGCGCGGTCGGTGGACATGCCTATGGTTGGGTCTATCCCGGCCCGATCGGTGCGGCGCTGACGCCGGCGCTGTTGGGGACCCAGCGTACCGCGCAACTGCCGCACGCTTCGACGTTTTGCGGTCAATGCGAGGCGGTGTGTCCGGTCAAGATTCCGCTCACCCAGCTGATGCGCCAACACCGTGAGACGGACTTCGCCGCAGGCGGTGCCGGCTTGATGGCGCGCCTCGGCCTCAAGGCTTGGGCCAGCACCGCGCGCCGACCATGGCTGTACCATATGTTGACCCGTTTCGCGGTAACGGTGTTGGGCGCCTTCGGTCGCCGCCGCGGCGCCTTCCGGTGGCTGCCGCTGGCCGGTGGCTGGTGCCAACATCGTGATCTGCCGGCCCCCTCGGGACGCACCTTCCAGCAGCTTCATGGCGAGCGTCAGCGGGGGGTGGAGGGATGAGCGAACGGGAGCGGATCCTGGCCCGGGTGGCAGCGGCCGCCAATCGCCACGGCGCGACGGCGGCGCGGCGGGACAACGTGGCGCGACGGCTGGCCGATCCGATCGCGCACCCGGTGCCGGCGCGGGTGGCCGGTCAACCGGCGGCGGCGTTGACCGGGATTTTGCGGCATTGGCTTGAGCGCGCCGCCGGCGAGATGCAGGAGCTCGCGACCGCGGCCGAGGTGCCCCGTGCCATCGCCCGCTATCTCGCCAGCCACAACGTCGCGGCCCGGATCAGGATCGGCGCCGATCCCTGGCTCAATGCGCTCCCGTGGCAAGACGCGCCAGCACTTGAGGTGGTGCATGGACCAGCTGCGGACGCCGACACCGCCAGCGTGACCCATGCCATGGCGGCCGTAGCGGAATCCGGCACCGTGCTGGTCGCGTCGGGCCCGGACAATCCAGTGACATTGAGTTTTTTGCCGGCGACCAACATGGCCGTGGTCGAGCGCGAGGCCATCGTCGGCAGCTATGAGCAGGCGTTCGCGATGGTACGGGCCGCGGCGCTCAAGGACGGTCTACCACGCACGCTCAACATGATCTCCGGGCCCTCCCGCTCCGCAGATATCGGCGGCATTCCGGTGCAAGGCGCCCATGGCCCCGGTCGATTTTGCCTGCTGGTCGTTGGCTAGAGCAACCTGCCTTTGATCGGAATCGGAATGATCCCGATTAAAGGCAGAAAGTTGCTCTACACTTTAAGAGCGATCATCTTTGCGCCTTAAATCGTCTCAGTGTTCGCTGGAACCCGTACGGCGCCCCGACCTGGCCACACACACCATCGTGCTATGGGTTGGCCGGGTGGCGGTGCGGGCCGGCAAGGTTGATCCGGCTCGGGCGGGAATGATCTGGCCAAGGATCTCGCCGTGATGTATCGCGCAAAGGTCGCCGCTGATTTTGGTCCGCCTTGATCGCGATCGTGAACGGCGGCGTTATAGGGTCAGCTCAAACCTGGTCGTCGTCTCCATGTCCTCGCCTGTCCACGAGGTGATCGCCGCCTGCAAGGTGCCGATGTAGGCCGGCTGTCCCTCGCGCAGCACCATCGGCGCATCATGGCCCGGCACGACGATGGAGCCGGGCTTGGCCCGCCAATGGCTCCAGATCTTTTCGATCGAGGCGGCGCTGATAGCCTTGTCATAGGACATGTCGGTGTCCCGTGAGATCAACTCCGCCCGGTTCTTAGCCGCGTCGCCGGTAAAGATCAGGTCGTGCTCCGTGCCGTTGAGGACGAACAGCAAACAGCCCGGCGTGTGGCCCGGGGCATGGTAGACGACAACGCCTGGAAACACCTCCTCTCCGTCACCGACCCTCCGCAACTTGGGCCAGCGCGCAAGCTCGGCCACATAAAGCTCCGGCACAGAATTCGAGCCCCATGGCAGCGTTGTTGCCCAAGCCATTTCCTCTGCGCCAATCACGATCCGGGCGTGTTGGAACATCACCCAGTTGACCGAATGGTCATAATGGCAATGCGTCAGCAGCAGATCGCTGACGTCTTCCGGCTTGAGGCCGCGTGTGGACAGGCCATCGCGGATCAGCTGGCGATAGCTGAAGCCTCCGGTGTCGACCAAGATGGTGCGGCCCGCGTCCCGCACCAGGGCCAACGTGCTCCAGCCGAGACCGCCATGGCACACCGATTTTCCCGGATAGCCCTGGACGATGATATCGACCTCGAATGCTCCCACCCGCATACTGCTCTCCATCGCCGGCCGCGCACTGTCACCTGGCGCTGAAAACCGCTCAACTGGCCTGGGCGCCAAGCTCGCGAACAACGGCCTCGGCCGACAGCGTTTCACGGTCAACTGGAACCATCCCGCGCTCCTGCCCCGTTCCTCCACTGGCCACCCATCGCAGGATGTTTTGGGCGGCCCAATGGAGAAACGCTGCGAGGAGCGGTCCGGCACGGCCGATCCGCCTGAAACCGACATGAGCGAGCGGCCGCTCCGTGCTAGATCATCGCGCCTTTAATCGGGATCGTTCCGATTCCGATGAAGGGCGGGTTGCTCTAGATGCGGCCGCGCGCATCCGTTAGTGGGCCAGCACCGCCAACAGCAGCAAAGCTACGATATTGGTGATCTTGATCGCCGGATTGACGGCGGGGCCGGCGGTGTCCTTGTAGGGATCGCCGACGGTATCGCCGGTGACGGAAGCCTTGTGCGCCTCCCCACCCTTGATGTGCTTGACGCCCTCGCTGTCGGTGAACCCGTCTTCGATGCTCTTTTTTGCATTATCCCAGGCACCGCCACCCGACGTCATCGAAATCGCCACGAACAGTCCGGTGACGATCACCCCCAACAGCATGGCGCCGACGGCGGAGAATGCCGCGCTCTTGCCTGCAACGCCGCCACCCGCGATGTAGTAGACCGCGATGTAGAGGACGACCGGCGACAGCACCGGCAACAACGATGGGATCACCATCTCCTTGATCGCCGCCCGGGTTAACAGATCGACCGCACGCGCATAATCGGGACGGTCTTTACCCTCCATGATGCCGGGCTTTTCACGAAACTGTCGTCGCACCTCCTGCACGATCGAGCCGGCCGCGCGGCCGACCGCGGTCATCGCGATACCGCCGAACAGGTAGGGGATCAGCCCACCGATCAATAGCCCCACCACCACGTAGGGATTGGACAAGGCGAAATCGGGCTTCACGCCCTTGAAATACTGGAAGGCTTGCGAGCCTTCCTTGTTGGCCTCGACGGTAAAGTACAGCAGGTCGTAGCTATAGGCTGCGAACAGCACCAACGCGCCGAGCCCAGCCGAGCCGATCGCATAGCCTTTGGTCACGGCCTTGGTGGTGTTTCCCACCGCATCGAGCGCATCGGTCGATTGACGGACTTCCTTGGGCAGTCCAGCCATCTCGGCTATGCCGCCGGCATTGTCAGTGACGGGGCCGAACGCGTCGAGGGCGACGACCATGCCCGCCATGCCCAGCATCGTCGTGGTCGCCACGGCGGTCCCGAACAAGCCTGCCAGGTTGAAGGTGACGACGATGCCGCCAATGATGACGATGGTCGGCAGCGCCGTCGCCTCCAGCGAGACGGCCAAGCCTTGGATCACGTTGGTGCCGTGCCCCGTCACCGAGGCCTGGGCGATGGAGCGGACCGGTCGTTTACCGACGCCGGTATAGAACTCGGTAATCCATACGATGAGGCCGGTGACGGCCAGACCGACGATCCCGCAGATGAACAGATTGGTACCGGTGATCTCCCGCCCGGCCGCGGTGCCAACCACACCCCAGCTGCCCAGCACAAACTGGGTCGCAATATAAAGCCCGGCCACCGACAGCACGGCAGACGCGAGAAACCCCTTGTAAAGGGCGCCCATGATCGAGTTGTTGGACCCCAAGCGCACGAAGAAGGTGCCGATGATCGAGGTCACGATGCACGCTGCGCCGACCGCCAGTGGGTACAGCATCATCGATTCCAACGCGCTTTGGCCGCTAAAGAAGATCGCCGCCAACACCATCGTCGCCACCACCGTGACCGCGTAGGTCTCAAACAGGTCGGCCGCCATGCCGGCACAGTCGCCGACGTTGTCGCCGACATTGTCAGCGATCGTGGCGGGATTGCGCGGGTCATCCTCCGGAATGCCGGCTTCAACCTTGCCGACCAGGTCGCCGCCGACGTCCGCTCCTTTGGTGAAAATGCCGCCGCCGAGGCGGGCAAAGATCGAGATCAAGGACGCGCCGAACCCCAACGCCACCAGGGCATCGATCACCGTTCGGTCATTGGGCTTAAGCCCGAGCCCTACGGTCAAGAACATGTAATAGGCGGACACCCCGAGCAGGGCCAAGCCGGCCACCAACATCCCCGTGACGGCGCCGGATTTAAAGGCGATGTCGAGACCGGCGGCCAGCGATTGCGTTGCGGCCTGGGCCGTCCTGACATTGGCGCGCACCGATACGTACATGCCGATGTAGCCAGCCAGGCCCGATAGGATAGCGCCAATCGCAAATCCCAGGGCCACCTGCCAACCCAGGTAGAACGCCGCGGCAAAGATCACCAATCCGACGATCGAGATCGTGGTGTATTGTCGATTGAGATAGGCTTGCGCGCCTTCTCGCACCGCACCGGCAATCTCTTGCATGCGGGCCGTGCCCGCGTCGGCAGCCATCACCGATTGGATGGTAAACACCGCGTAGACCACCGCAAGCAAACCGCACGCGATGATCACCCAAAGGAATTGTTCCATGGATAAACCCCCTCTTACAGGGCGGACATTGGCAACACCGGGCGAACAGCGGACCTGTTCTCCGATTCCACTACCCCAGCTGGTCACAGAGATGCGCGCGGGACCATGCCAAAACTGGTCCGTCGTTGCAACCTGATCACACTCTAAGCCACAGTCAGTTTGGCCGCCCCGCTCCCGATGGCACCGATCCTTACCCACTTGCCGCCTGCCGAGGCGCGGCTTGCCCGGGGGCGGGGTAGGTTCAGCGATCCCATTCAACCCCGGCCCGCGGCAGACGCCCAGTTGCGCGAAATCGACGGTTCGCCCTAATAATTGTGGTCGGGGCGCCCGGCTAGCGCCCTCATCGGCCTTTGATTTGGGTAGGGTGAGGCCACACCCGCGCGACACAGTTGTAGGTCAGGTGATCATGACACAAGACCGTACCCCCAGCACCGCTGCGGAGCATGACTTATCGGCAACGGACGTCGAGGCCCAACTGAGAGAGCGCGGGGACTTTGCGGCCTATCACCTGTCCAAGGCCAAACGGCTTTACGCAGCGGGGAATATGAAGGAGGCGATCTACCAGGCCGGCGCCTGCCTCGCCCATGATCCACGCAACGCGGAAGCCAGAACGCTGCGCAAACAGGCGCGCGCTGCGCGCTGACCGGTAACGTCGTTCCGCATCAAATCCTTATGCATGAGCAAGGAGCACCCCATGGCCAATGATCCGGCCGCACGGTCAACCCGTCAGAAAGGTCCCCTGGTCTGGCTCGACATGGATCAAAAAGAGCTGGACGATGCCTATGACCAATCGGTCTATGCCGCCAACCAACCGCAGATTCAGCGTCGGCGCGAGATCTCAACCGCGCGGGTCCGCGAGGCCCTGGGCGCCCCGCGACGCTTGAAGTATGGCGAGCCCGCGATCGAAGGTATGGACCTGTTCGCAGCCAATTCCAGCGCTGCATCGCCGATCGCGGTCTACATCCACGGCGGCGCCTGGCGCAGTGGCGTGGCCGCTGACTACCATACGCCCGCGGAGATGTTCGTCGCCGCCGGCGCCCACTACATCGCCGTCGACTTCAACAACGTCGGCGACGTCGATGGCAGTCTGTTTGCGATGGTCGACCAGGTCCGCCGCGCCGTGGCCTGGGTTTACACCCATGCCGCCGAATTCCGTGGCGATCCAAATCAACTCTACGTTTTGGGCCATTCGTCGGGCGGCCATCTCAACAGTTGCGTGGTAACGACCGATTGGGCCGCAGACTTTGGCCTGCCACGAAAGATCCTGGCTGGGGCGATGCTATGCTCCGGCATGTATGAACTCACGCCGGTGCGGCTGTCCAAACGATCCGAATACGTTGCGTTCACCGATGCGATGGTCGAGAAGCTGTCGGCCATCCGCCACCTCGATAAGATCAACACACCGATCATCCTTGGCTATGGCACGCAAGAGACCCCAGAGTTTCAGCGTCAGGCGCGAGACTTCTCGGCGGCGCTCACCAAGGCCGGCATCCAGCACGAGTTGATCGTCGGCGAAGGCTACAACCATTTCGAGATTGCGGAAACCCTCTCCAATCCGTTCGGCCTGCTGGGGCGGCGTGTGCTGAAGATGATGGGGTTGGGGCCGGGCTGATGTGACCCATGGAATGGTCGCCGGCAATGGCGTGACCGCCCGGCACCACCTCTAATGGAACGCGGCATTCCGCACCGAAACAACGTTACGCCCGATGACCGACCGCATTCCCGTCACCGTCCTGACCGGCGACCTCGGAGCCGGCAAGACGACACTGCTCAATCGTATTCTGTCCGACGCCCACGGACGGCGCTATGCCGTGCTCGTCAACGAGTTCGGAGAAATTGGCATCGACAACGACCTGATCGTCGGCGCCGGCCAGGGGCTGTTCGAACTGGCGAACGGTTGCGTGTGTTGCAGTGTGCGCGGCGATTTGGTCAGGACGCTGCATGGCTTGCTGGCGAGCCGACCAGCGATCGATGCGATCCTGGTCGAGACCACCGGTCTCGCCGACCCAACGCCGGTTGCCCAGACCTTTCTCGACGACGACATCCTGCAAGTCGAAACCGAGTTGGATTCCGTCACCACGGTGGTGGACGCCAAGCACATCCTGGCGCGCCTCACCGATAGCCGCGAAGCCGCCGCGCAGGTGGCGTTTGCCGACCACATTGTCCTCAACAAGACGGACCTGGTTTCAGCCGAGGCGTTGAGCGCGATCGAAGCCCGGCTCGGTGCGTTGAACCCGATGGCGTCGATCCGCCGCGCGCAACGCTGTGACGTTGATCCGGCCACGATCTTGGATCACGGCGGCTTCACATTGGAGCGGATCGCCGCACTCACGCACGGCGCAACGGCGTCAGCCAGCTGTCCCGATCACCATCTTCCCGGCCATCTGGGCCACCCGCATGATCATCACCACGACCACGGCATCACCAGCGTGTCCCTGAGCACGCCTGCCCCGATCGACGCCGACCGCTTCACCCGTTGGCTGAATGAACTGGTCGCCGATCGGGGTGTGGACATCTTGCGGGCCAAGGGCATCGTCGCCATTGCCGGCGACGACCGGCGCCTCGTGTTGCAGGTCGTCCAATCGTTGCTCGAAGGCGATTTTCAGCGCCCATGGTTATCCGACGAGCCGCGGCTCAGCCGGTTGATTTTCATAGGCCGGCGGCTTGATGCGGCGGAGCTGGAACGTGGACTGATGGCCTGTGCGGTCGCTGAAACTTGAGCCCACACGCGCGCGCCGCTATGTCGCCGACCTGTCGCCAAGGGCCGTCGCGCTCACTGCACCAACTGCTCCACCGTGCCATCCGGGCGACGGCCTTGGGCACGATATTGGCCGATCTTGGATAGCAGCGGCACATCGGTCATCGTGTAAAGGACGGCATCTTTCGCCCCGTTATTGAGATGGCGCCGCCACAGAAAGTTCGGCACGACAAAGATATCGTTTTCCTCCCAAGAGAAGGTCTCACCGGCCACCTCCGTCTGCCCTCGCCCCTCCAGCACCACATAAACGGTGCTCGCGGTCTTGCGCTTCGGCCGCGTTTCCTCCCCCGCGCGGATCAATTGCGCGCCGAAGCCCAGCGTCGCGAACAACGGAGCACCATTGACCGGATTGACGATGTCCACCGGTACCCCTTCATAGGCGCAGCCGGTCTCGCCCTTCATCCCTTCCAGCACGGCGCGGATGTCCTGCCCGCGATAATGGATGTTGGGGCTCGTGCCATGGCCGATGCCCCGGTTGTGGGCGAGAAACGCTGGTACGAGACCACCAGCGCCATACGCGCGGTGCGAATAACCAGGTGATAACACCGGCTGCTGCATCGGGACGTTGGTCCCAGCATCCAACAGCCCGGCTGGCACCTGCTCGTCGAGCCAAATGCAATCCAAAAACTCAAGGATGGGCCAGTCCAGCGTGTCGATCCACACCACCGGCGCATCGCCGTCGTTGCCGTGATCGTGCCAGGTGCCGTTGGGGGTCAAGATCAAATCACCCCGCAGCGCTTGGCAGCGCTCTCCCTCCACCGTGGTGTAGCCGCCCTGGGAGGACAGGATGGTCCGGCTGGCGTTCGGCGTGTGCATGTGTGCGCGGGCGAGGTCGCCTGGGTTGTAGATCGACACCGCGCAGCGGATCGTCGACGCCACCTGCAACCGACCACCGAGCCCGGGATTGGTCAGCAAGAACTGTTGGCGCTCGGCGAACTCCACCGGCGGCACGTCCGCATCGGCAGCGATCTGAGCGATCCTGTCCAAGTAGGGCGAGATCTCGCGCCACTTCCAATGATAAGGAGCGGCCTTCATCTGCCCGGCCGCCACCTTGCCTTGTGCCAGGCTGCCGCCATCGCCGACGTCAGTGTGGGTGAACCACGGCTTTTGCGCAGGCGCGTTGGCTTGCGTGCGAAGCCAAATGTTGAGATGCGCGGCCTCCCCGTTCAATTGCTCCATCACCTCCCGGGCCTGGGCTGCCAGTGGGGCGGGGTTGGACGTTTTCACTTGGTCCGCTGGCGTGGCATCGATGGACATGGTCGAGCTCCCACGGTTCACGCGCTCGGGCCAGCTTGACATGTCGTCAGCTGCGCAGCAATCAACCTCATGCTTCGCTGGGCCCCGGCGCCCCTTGACAGCCTAGCCGGCTCGTAACTTAGATATCGAAGTTTTACCTGGGTGCCGCAACACGCATCCGCGCGGGCTGAGCGCAAACGAAGGACGACGGACCATGACTGCAGTTGACCGCTCAACGCGCGCCGAACCGGTCACCGAGGCGCCGGATCAGGCCTGGCCGGCGCAAGGTCTGGCCCGCGTGCCCTACTGGGTGTTTCAGCGCCAGGACATTTATCAGCGTGAGCAGGCCAACCTGTTTCAAGGTCCAGTCTGGAGCTTTCTGTGCCTGGAGGTGGAGGTCGCGGAAGCCGGCGATTATCGCACCACCTCGATTGGCGACGCGCCCGTGGTCGTCACCCGCGATGGCGATGGCGAGCTACACGCCTTTGAAAACCGTTGCGCCCATCGCGGCGCGCTGATCTGCCTCAACGAACATGGCAAGGGTCAGCGTGACTTCCAGTGCGTTTATCACGGCTGGAGTTATGACCTTAAAGGCAACCTCACCGGCGTCGCATTCAAGAACGGGGTCAAGGGCAAGGGCGGCATGCCCAAGACCTTCCGCATCGACGACCACCACCCACGAAAAGTGCGGCTGGCCAGCTTGCACGGCTTGGTCTTCGGCACCTTCAGCCCCGATGCACCGGACTTGGAGGCTTATCTCGGGCCTGAGATCGTTCCCCGCATCGCGCGCGTGTTTGCCGGTCGCACGCCCGTCGTGCTCGGCCGCAATACCCAGGTTTTGCCGAACAATTGGAAGCTTTACATCGAGAACGTCAAGGACAGCTATCACGCCTCGATCCTGCATCTGTTCTTCACCACGTTTGAGATCAATCAGCTGTCCTACCGCGGCGGCATCGTCGTATCGGACGCAGGCGGTCATCACGTCAGCTACAATCAGATCGATCGGGCGGCGGCGATCACCAAGGATTATGGCGCACAGAGCCTGCGCTCCGACAGCAAGTACAAGCTCGCAGACCCCACGTTGCTGCAGGGGTTCGACGAGTTCCCCGACGGCATTACCCTGCAGATCCTCACCGTGTTCCCGACGTTTGTTCTGCAGCAGATCCAGAACTCGATCGCCGTGCGCCGTATTGTGCCAAGGTCGACGGAGCAGACCGATCTGCACTGGACCTATCTCGGCTTCACCGAGGATACACCGGACCAGCGTTTAACCCGTCTGAAGCAGCTCAACCTGATCGGTCCGGCCGGCTACATCTCGATGGAGGATGGCTGCGTCGGCGGCTTCGTGCAGCGCGGCATCGCCGGGGCACCGGGCGCCAATGCGGTGCTGGAGATGGGCGGATTGACCGCTGAATCCAGCGACAGTCGCGTCAATGAAGCCTCGATCCGCGGCTTTTGGAAGCAGTACCGTGCCCACATGGGTCTTTGAGATCAAGCCATGACCACAGACACCTTCCGCCTGATCACCGAGACCCAGGCGGCCTACGCCCACGTGATCGACAACGATAAGCTCGAGCAGTGGCCGTCGTTCTTCGCGGATCCGTGCACCTACATTATCACGTCTGCGGCCAACCATCGCGAAGGTCTGGAGGCCGGCGTGGTGTTCGCCAACTCGCACGGCATGTTGCGCGATCGGGTTTCGGCCTTGCGCGAGGCCAACATCTACGAGCGTCATAGCTACCGCCATATCTTGGGCGCGCCGTTGATCCTGGCTCAGTCCGGCGAGACGGTTGAAAGCGAGACGCCGTTCATGGTGGCGCGCATCATGCACACGGGCGAAACCAGCCTTTTTGCGACCGGCCGGTATCTCGACAGCTATCGGATCGCCAACGCCGAGGCCAAGTTGGTCAAGCGGCTGGTGGTCTGCGACAGCGCTCGCTTCGATACCTTGCTCGCCATCCCGCTGTGAGCCGTCAGGGCCGCTCAATCCGGTGCGCGTCGCGGCGCTGGCGATCGCGACGCAAAGCTCTCACAGCTTGCGGCGCACCAAGAGCTTGGATAAGAACGCCAGCGATTGCCGCTCCGCCGCCAAGCCCGCATCAGCAAACAATTGATCGAGATCTGCGATCGCATAGCCGCGAAAATAGGGTTCGTGAAAGCGAACCGGAAACGCCTCGATCAGACCGTCCCAGCCCGGACGGTCGCCGATCTGCATGCTATCGAGGAACACCAACAGGCCGCCGGGTTTCAGCACCCGCGCGATCTCCGCGGTCACCCGGCCACGGACGTCGGGCGGCAGCTCATGAAACAGGAAAACCGTGGTGACGATGTCCTGACTGGCGTCGGCAAGCGGTATCGCCTCAGCGTTGCCGGCAACCAGGCGCGCGGCGCGAAGATTGATCAGGTGCGCAGCCGCCTCGTCCAAATAGGCCTGGGACAGATCGAGGCCATAGAGCGGCAGCGCCGGAAAGGCCAATCTGATCTGGCGCAGCAAACGTCCGGTGCCGCACGCGACGTCGAGCAGCGACATCCGCCGTTGATCCCGCCCGGCGATCTCATCGGCGATCGGCGCCAGAGCCACGCGCCGCATCGCGTTGGCCGCTCCGTAAAACAACGTTTCCACCTGCACGTCGTAGAGCCGGGCCGAGCTGGGTGAAAGATAGCCGCCGGTCTGAAAATGAAAGTCTTGCCGGTAGTAATCGGGTAGCGCGGTGACGCCAGGCTCGTTGAGGACGCTGTCGGCTTGGGCGGCAGCGCGCCGGGAGACGGTCGATGGCAGGTCGTTCAGCATGGCGCCGATACGGCGGACATGATCGGGAAAATCATCGGGTGTGGCATCCATCGGCGGATAATGGCCGCTGCGCACGGCTTTGGCGTCAGCCACCAACAGCGCCAGCAACGCCTGCAGCAGCTGTTGCCGGTCCGGCACCCGCCGCCGTGGCCGATAGCTGGAGCGTCCACCCAGACGCGCCACCCGCCGGTCCATGATCTGGTTGAGGCCATAATACCAACCGAACCGCGCGGTGTTGGCGGCAAGCTGGATCGCCATATCGATCGGACCACCCATCGAACCTCTCGCCGGCTGTTGAGTTCGCAGTCAAACCAACTGATGCTGGCAAACCAACAGATGCTGGCAAACTAACAGATGCTGGCGGTCGACGAACCTGTCAGCGTTGCCGCGCGCTGCAACGTCACTTTGACGGGCGTTCCCGACAGCCCACACCGAACACGGATCACCGCAGCCATGCCGCGCTATCAGCACATCGTCGTCCTTACCGGCTCCGGAATCTCCGCGGAATCAGGCATCGCCACGTTTCGCGACAAGAACGGCATCTGGTCCAAGGTCGATTATCGCGACGTCGCCACGCCTCAAGGGTTCGCAAGAAATCCGAAACTGGTCCACGACTTCTATAATACTCGCCGCCGCGGCGGGGCTGGCGCCAAGCCCAACGCCGGTCACCTGGCGCTGGCCCGGCTGGAGCGCGTGCATACGGCAGCGCCCGGTCGCAGCTTTCATCTCGTGACCCAGAACATCGACGCCCTGCACGAGGCGGCCGGCTCGCACAACATCATCCACATGCATGGCGAGATGGCGAAGGCGTTGTGCGCGTTGTGCGGCGCGCGCCAGCGGTGGACCGAGGATCTGTCGACGGAGCTCGCCTGCAACCGCTGCGGCCAGGCCGGCGGCATGCGCCCCGACGTCGTGTGGTTCGGCGAGATGCCCTATCACATGGAGCGCATCGCCGACCTGTTGGCCCAATGCGATCTGTTCATCTCGATCGGCACCAGCGGCACGGTCTACCCGGCGGCCGGGTTCGTGGCCGAGGCGCGGCGCGCCGGTGCCCATACCGTGGAGCTCAACCTGGAGCCGTCCGAAGGCGCCTCGCTGTTCGCCGAAGCGATCCACGGCAAGGCCGGCGAGGTGGTGCCGGCCTTTGTGGCGCGGCTGTTGGGGGAAGCGTGACGTGGTTGCATGGCTACCAATAAATATGATATATTGGTATAAATGAGAGGGATGGCCATGGGTAAGAGCACGTCGATCACACTCGGTGAACACTTTGAAAAGTTCATCGGTTCCCGTGTCTCTGCGGGGCGTTATGGGTCTGCCAGCGAGGTCGTTCGAGCTGGTTTACGCTTGCTTGAGGAGCATGAGGCCGCGCAAGAAGCGCTGAGGCGACAACTGATCGAGGGGGAGGAGAGCGGCCAACCTCAACCTTTCGACAATGCGGCTTTCGTCAAGCGAATGCGCGCCAAACATGCCAAGTCCAGGTAACTCATACACGCTCACGCCGCACGCTCAGGCCGACCTGGAAGACATTTGGGATTACACCGTAGAGCATTGGTCACTCGATCAGGCGGAACGCTATCATGTTAGGATTGTCACCGTCTTTGACACGCTTGCAGCCGAACCACATAAAGGCGCCGATGTGAACCACATCCGCGTGGGCTATCGTCGATGGGCCGTCGGTCGTCATTTCGTCTTCTACCGTCACGGCGAAGACGGTGTCGTCATTGTTCGGATCCTCCACCAACGTCGCGATTTCCGTCGTCATCTGTGAGGACGTGTTTGACTGTTGGGCTGAGCAACGAGGCGCGCGATGTCGGTGCGAACCGAGTGCGTCATGGATTTCGACTGGGCGGACGTAAACACTGAACGACAGGATCGGCAACCTGCCGGGCAATGCCTCATTGGCAGTCCCTTGCCTGCGCGAGACTAAAGGCCCGTGCCTCCCAGCGACCGGCTGTACTGAGATCGTATTCACCTGACAGTCGCCGCGCCTTGAGCCAGATCACGCAAACCTTGCGGCCTGGCTCCCGCAAGCCCACAACCCACTCACCCACCGATCACCGCGCGCCGGAGCACCTTGCCGATCGCCGACTTGGGCAGGGCGTCGACGATCTCGATCACGTGCGGCACCTTGTTGCGCTGCAGTTTGGCCTTGAGGTCGGTGCGTAGCGCTTCCACCAGCTCAGGCCCGCCGGCCGCGCCCGCCTTTAATTCGACGACGGCGCGGATCAGATTGCCGTCCTCGGCATGCGGCACCGGCACCACGCAGGCCTCCGCCACGCTGGCGTGTTGGCGCAGCGCGTTCTCGATTTCGATCGGTACGATGAAGATGCCGCGGCTCTTGAAGCAATCGTCGGTGCGCCCGGCGATCCAGAAGTAGCCGTCCGCGTCCCGGCGGGCCAGGTCGCCGGTATGAAACCAACCGTCGTGCACCACCTCGGCGGTCTTCGCCGGGTCCTTGTGATAGCCCAGGAAAAAGCTGGGGTTGTCGGCGCGGATCACCAGCTGGCCGACCTCGCCCACCGGCAGCTCGTTGTCCTCGTCGTCCATGATCCGGCAGTCAGCGCCCCACGGCACGCCGATCGCGCCCGGCTTGATCGGCAACAGCGGGCTGTGGCTGATGGCGAGTTGCATCTCCGAAACGCCGTAGTGCTCCCAAATGTCGACCCCGAAACGGGCCTTCCAGGCCGCCAACGTCGCCGCGCCTAGCGCCTCGCCGGAGGCATTGCAGCCGCGCAGCGTGGAGGTGTCGTAGCCCGCCTCGATGCCGTCCACGGCCAAGACCCGGCGATAGATGGTCGGCACCGCATGCGCCACGGTGACCCCGAAGCGCGCGATCGCCTCCAAAAACCGCTCCGGGTTGGCGCGGCCTTCCAGCGCCGCCCCGGTGACGGCGTTGCGCAACGGGAACAGCACATTGTGGCCCAACAGCGAGATGAAGCTCCATTCGCCGGCCGCTAACACCACGTCGCCTTGCAGCGGCGGCACCCGTTGCCGATTGGCGTTGCCGCGCGCGACCAGCCAGCGCTGGGCGTGCAGGATCCCCTTGGGGCGGCCGGTGGTGCCGGACGTGTAACAAAGAAACGCCGGCGCGTCGGGCCCGGTTTCGACCGTGTCGATGTGGCCGCTGCCGATCATGTCTTCAAACCGCCGCTCACCGGCCCTGGCGCCGCGCGCCACGATCAAGCCCTTGGCCAGGGCGCCGGCATGCGCCCGCAGCGGCGCGGCGATCTGATCGAGCGCGACCGCCGCCACCGCGTCCGAGTGGTTCAGCACGAAGCCGATGTCGGCCGATCCGGCGGCCGTATTTTGCGTGACCGGCACCGCGCCAATCTTAGCCAGCGCGAGGAAGGCGATCACAAATTCCAGGCAATTCCAGGTGCGCAACAGCACCCGATCCCCGCGCACGATGCCGTGACCCGCGAGCTGGGCCGCGAACGCCGTCACCTGGGCATTCAGAGCCGCATAACTCACCGAGTCGAATTCGCCGACGAATGCGGTGCGGGCGCCGTGGCCGGCGGCGATCGGCTTATCGAGGCACTCAGCGGCCATATTTGTCGCCGGCACGGCCGTGTCGTACCTCGCCCACGCGGCCTGGCGGGGATCCAGCATGCGACCCATTTCCCTTATTGGTTTGCCAGGGCGCGATCGAGCTTGATGCCTCCATGCAAAATCGCCCATCGCGTCCTGTGCCCTTCAACCAAAGCCTACACCGCGTTTGAGATGTTGCGCCAACACCCTTCCGCCCTGGCCTTTGCATCATTCGCCTGGGGGAGCGGGATGGTTCCAGCTCACGCTGAACCGCTACTAGCGCAACCCGCCCGAAGGTGCAAAGCCGTGGGCCGCGTCGCCTGAACGGATACGATGATCCCCCGGCGAGGCTCCAAGAAGCCGATCGAGCCGCGGCGCGTTGCACATTTTTGCGCACCGGCTCAGTATGTTGTTTTGGCCAGCGCGGGCGTGCGCGGGCGATCGACGATAAGAGCCCCATCGATATGCAGGTGAATCCCCCCCGGGTTGGTGGCGGAGTTAGCTTCGCGCCCGGCCAGCGCCGCGGCGACCCGGATTACGGCTTGCTGCTCCCCTTGTTCGCCCAGGCGTTGGCGGCACAGATGGTGCTCAGCATCATTCGGGTGACGACCTCCTACCGCGCGGTTGAACTCGGCCTGTCGGAAGTCTGGGTCGGGGTGATCTCGGCGACCTATGCGCTGCTGCCGATCTTCCTCGCGGTGTGGGTGGGACGCTTCGTCGATCGCGGCAACGACGCCCGCGCCGCCTGGATCGGCGCCGCGATCGTGGCGCTGGCCGCCGCCGGCGTCTGGCGCCTCAACGATACGGCCAGTTGGCTGATCCTGTTTTCCGCCCTGCTCGGCATCGGACAGCTGTTTTTGATGGTGGCCTTTCAAATGCTGTGCGTGCGCAGCTCGACCGAAGCAACCCGGGAAACCGTGTTCGGCAACTATATGGTGGCCAATGCGCTGGGTCAGGGGCTGGGTCCGCTCGTCGTCGGCTGGCTCGGCGGCGCCGCCCGCCTGCCGCCGACGCAATTGCTGTTCACCGTGGCCTTGGTGGTCGCCGTCCTCGCGCTCGCCGCCAGCCTCGGCCTCAGACCGTCGCGGCCCGCGCATGCCACTGCCGCGCGCGCCGAGATCACCCCGATCCCGGAGCTGCTGCAAATGCCGGGCCTGCTCACCTTGATCGTTGCCAGTGTGATGATCGTGGTGTCGCAGGACCTGATCGTGATCTACCTGCCGCTGGTGGGGGCTGAGCGCGGCATCGACGTTGCGCACATCGGCCTCCTGCTCACCGTGCGCGCGGCCGCATCCGTGATCTCGAGGCTATTTTATGCGCAATTCTTCAGCCTCGTCGGTCGCGTGCCGTTGACCGTGGGAACCATGGCGTTTGCGGCCGCCGCCTACCTGATCATCGCCCTGCCGGTGCCGATTTGGTTGATGTATGTCGCGGTCAGCGCGGCCGGCTTTTTCCTCGGCCTGGCCGGCACCGTCAGCATTTCCAACGTGTTGGGCCTGGTGCCGGCCGGCGCTCGGGCCGTGGCGGTGTCGCTGCGGATCACCGGCAACCGCATCGGCCAAGTGACGATGCCGCTCGCCGCCGGCGTGATTGCCGTCGCCACCGGCGCCGGCAGTATCTTTCTGGTGGTGGCGGCCTGCTTGGCAGCGTCAAGTGCCACCGTGCACGTCGTGCGTAGCGGCAAATCATGAGGCAGGGTGCTGCGCGGAGCCGTCGTCACCAAACCCGGTGAAAGCCTGAAATCCGTGCGCTGAAGGCGGCCATCGCGGCTTATGGGTCCTGCGGCAGCAGCACCACCCGCCCGTTGGCCTGTCTTTGCGCAATGAGATGCATGGCCCGCGCATAATCGCGCAACGGCAGGGTCGTGCTCGGCTGGGGCCTGACCTGACCCGCCTCATAGAGCGCGAACACCTCATCGTAGCACTGGCGCACCAGCTCCGGCATCCGCCGCCGATAATCGCTGATCTGCAGGCCGGTCACTTCGGCATTCTTGACCAACAGGTAATTGAGCTTGAGGCTCGGGATCGCCCCGGCCGCGAAGCCCAGCACCACCAGCCGGCCACGCCAGGCGATGGCCCGGATCGCGGCCTCGAACACATCGCCGCCAAGTGGGTCCACTATGACGTCGGCCCCCTGGTCGTTGGTTGCCGCGAACACTTGCGCGCGTACGCTTTCGCGCAGCTCGGCTTGCGACAGGTCGATGATGCGATCTGCTCCGGCCGCTAGGACGCCGGCGAATTTCTCGGTCGACGCCACGGCGCCCAGCACGACTTTAGCCCCAAACGCCTTGGCCAACTGTACAGCTGCGTGACCGACCGCCCCTGAAGCGCCAAGCACGAGCACCGTTTCGCCTGGCTTTAGCCGCGCACGATCCTTGAGCGCCACCCACGCCGTGTCATACGCCAAGGCCATGGCGGCGGCATCGACAAACGATAGCGTGTCGGGGAGCCGATAGCACTGTGTTGCCACAACCAGCGCGCGTTGGGCGAAGCCGGCGCCCTCGCTCATCCCCAGCACCCGGTGCCCTGGCTGCAGATCACGGACACCTTCGCCGAGCGCCCGAACGACACCAGCAGGATGCTTGCCGGGGACATAAGGCAAGGTCGGTTTGAATTGGTAGCGGCCGGTGATGGTGACGATATCGACGTAGTTGACGGCGACCGCCTCGACGTCGATCAGCACCTGGCCGGGGCCCGGTGCAGGCTCCGGCAATTCCACCAAGGCCCCGTTATCGATGGCCCCCAGTCGATCGACGCAAATGGCTTTCATGGGGCTTTCATGGGGCTCCCGGCAAGGACGGTGAAACGGCGATCACGGCAGGCGAACGCGCTCGGGTGTAAGTCGCTGGCGCACACCGCCCACACCCTCCGATCGCGCCAGCGTTCCCATCACCTCGCGAACTTGATAGGGCCAAGCCGCCGACGTCGCCGTCAGTTGGTATGGTAGATGTCGAGATCGCCCGGCATCGCCTGCGGCACACCCCGGGCATAGTGCTTAATCTCGCAATGGGTGGCCGTGTACTGATTGACGAAGAAGCCCGTCAGAGGCGCCGTCATGTCCTTGTGCGGCTGACTACCGACGTAGGCCTTCATCGCCGCCTCGCTCTGCCACAGGCTGACCGAATAACCGGCATCCCGATCGCGCTGATCCTGCGCCAACCATTGCACCAGCAGCCCATCGACCGGCCCGCGCGCCTCGATCGCCCGCTGATAGGCCGCCTCGTACGCGTCCCACTTGCCGGGAACGATCTTTCCCCACACGATTCGGGCATACATGCCATCCTCCCTTGTTTGCGGGCCACTGAAAAACTCGAACAGCTCGGCTCACCGTGTCGCACCAGCGAGCCTGATTGCATGCGCGACCCGACGGCGGCTGCAGGGCTGGACCCTTCAGACCCCGGATGCGGCCGCCACCAGCGGATCGGATTCCATGTCATCGTCCTTGACCGCACCGATCAGCTCGGTAACGCGCGCAATGCCGCGATCCTCGCACCACGCCGCCAGGTCTTCGATGATGGTGATCAAGGCGGTCGGATTGCGGAAACCCGCGTAGCCAATACCAACAGCGCTCGCTCCGGCCAGCATATACTCGACCACATCTTCCGCCTTGGTCACGCCACCGATGCCGATGATGGGAATGTTCACCACCTTGGCCACTTGATAGACCATCCGCAGCACGATCGGTTTCAGCGCCGGCGATACGAGACCGCCGAACTTGTTGCCGAGCGCTGGCCGGAAATTGTCGGTGCGGATCTTCAACGACAAGAACGTATTGGCGATCACCAGCGCATCGGCGCCGGCCTCCTCGGCGGCTTGCGCGATAGAGACGATGTCGCCGGCATTTGGAGACAGCTTGGCCCACAGCGGTTTGTCGGTCGCGTCGCGAATCGCATGGATCACCCGCTTGGTGTGATCCTCGTGCAAGGCAAAATTGCCGCCCGTCGTGTTGCGCGTCGGGCACGAGATGTTGGCCTCGATCACGTCGACATCCGGGATGCTCAGTTCCCTGGCGAGCGCTGCAAAATCCTCAATCGACTCTGACGAAACGCTGACGATCAACGGCGGCTCGAACTTGGCGTACTCCGGGACGATGTGATCGATGAAATAGGTGATGCCTTTGCCAGGCAGACCGATCGACTGAATGATGCCCGCCTCGGTCTCGGCCATCCGCGGCGTTGGATTGCCCAACCGAGGCTCGCGACAAATCGTCTTGGCGACCAATCCACCCAGTCGATTGAGATCGATGACGTCGTTGTACTCCCACGAAAATGCACCGGAGGCGGGCGTCACCGGGTTCTGCAGCGTGATGTCGCCGATTGTCACCGATAGATCTACCATCCCACAGCCTCTTGCAGGTTGAACACCGGACCATCGCGGCACACGCGCTTCAACGTCCGCTCACCATCGATCTCGAACGTGCGCATACACACGTAGCAGGCGCCGAAGCCACAGACCATGATCTGCTCCATCGCCACCTGCCCCGGGATCCCGTGGGCCTTGCCGAGCCGCTGCATCAGTTTCAGCAGCCGATTGGAGCCGCAGGTGAAAAATGTGTCGGCGCGGCCCTGCGCGATCAGCTCCAATAAGAGCTTTTCGACATTTTCTACGGCGCTGGTGTTATCGGCATCGAGCACCGTGATGGTGTCCGCGCCGAGCCGCTCAAACAGCTCTCGCGACATCACCACAGCCTGCGATCGCGCACTCAAGATCGCCGTTACCTTTACGCCGTGCGCGGCCGCCAACTGCGATAACGGCGCCAGCGTGGCAAGCCCCACGCCGCGGCCCAGGACCACAATGTTGTTCGATCCCGGTTCAAGATGGAAGCCCTTGCCGAGCGGCCCCGCCATGTTGAACTCATCACCGGGGACCAGCATTGCCATGCCTCTGGTCCCTCGCCCCTCGCATTTGTAGAGAAACGCGACCTGACCGGCATCACGATCGATGCTGTAAATGCTCATCGGCCGGCGCATCCAGACCTCGGCGCCGTCGGGCGTCGGACACAATAAGTGGAAGAACTGGCCAGCGTAGGCGTCCAAGGCCCGCTCATGCACCTTCAGGACAAGGTGCTTGTATTCATCGTTGACCCAGTCGTTGCTCACGACAAGCCCGAGATACTCGCCGACCAGCCGCTCTGGATAGGGGTCCACATCGCCGGGGCGCAGCGCCGCGTGGGTATATTTCTCACAAGGTTCAAGAGCCATTATGCTGGACTTTGCGATCGGATTGACGCTTCACGGTAACTTCGGTCATCGCGCGCTGGTTGGGAACCGCATGCGTTCTTCAACCCACGGCACAACTATGATCGGCTCCCATGTGTCGAGCGACGTGTGACGTTCCATCGCCATTGAGATCTGATTGAGCGCGTGTTGACCAACAGCGGTTCAGTGTGAGCTGGAACGATTTCGCTCCCCACCCGGCCGCCCACACCGTGGTGTTATTGGCTGGCCGTGCCGGGCAGCTGGCCGGCAACACTCATCCTCCTCTCCTCAGGCAGACATGATCTAGCACCCGGGATTATCGGAGTGAAGGCCGACCAGGGGATCCTGTTAAATCGATGGGATCGGTGCTTATCCGGCAGCCGCGTGGCGATCACGCGCCAGGTCAGCGGGCGGGTTGGCCAAACAGCAATGTCAAGTTGATCCTGGCGTTCTCGTAGCCGTCGGCAAAGTTCGGCGCATCGGAGTGATGAAACAGACCGGAGACGAAAATCACCGCCCGATTCGCCCGGTAGGGGACGACCACGCAGTCGTCTCGGTGCCGAGCCAAAAAGGCGCTGATCGCAGCGCTGTCCGCGTGATAGCCCTTGATTTGCCAGTCCGCCGGCGGCGGTGCGCGACAGACCACCAGGCCACCGCGACCCGGTTCCAGATTCGCGACATCAGGTGTCAGCCAGAGGTTGACGCTGATCGCTGCATCGTCGGCGTGGGCATCGATCGCGGCAGTTGGGCGGAGCCCCTTGAACGCCCACGCCTGGGTCAGCGGTTGATCGCCTAACAGGTGCGGCAACCGCGCCCGTAGTTCGCACACCAGTTGCAGCAGCAGAGGGTTGGCCAGACCATCTTCCAGATAGGCGGCGACAAACGATCCGATGTGATCAAAGTCGTGCCAGATCGTGCTCTCCAGCAAAACCCGTTGGAGCCGTGCAAGCGCCGGCGCCGACAGCACATCATCGATCCACGCCAACCCGTGTTGCGCGTCGAACTGTGCACGAACCTGCTCTCCATTGATGGGCTCGCGGACGACGCCGCAGGCCTGCTCCGGCGCGCTCAGGATGTGAATGGCCGTGTTGTAATCCTCTCCCAAAGCGTCGAGCTGAGCCGCGTTTAACGGGGTCGATTGCGTTGGAAAGTCCGCGGCCACCCGTTCGTAAGCGCGCGCCAGCAGCTCAAATCGATCGCCACCGCGCAGCCGGCCGGCCAGGTGGCGAAACTGCGCTATATCGTGCCCCAGCTTGGCGCGTGTCGCGCAAGTGAGGGAGGTGCGCGCCAGTCCGCCGCGATCCTCGCCGCGCCTCAACTCATAGGTTCGCGCAAAGTGGTCGAGCGCCCGATCGCGTTGGTTCTGGTCAAGCAGCGCGAACCCGAGGGTGCGGTGGGCCTCATAGTGCCCCGGCTCCAGCGCGCAGGTCGCGTACAGGCTGCGCATCGCCTCGCTCAAACGCCCGAGCTGCTGCAGCGCTACGGCGCGATGGAAATGGGCCGACGCATAATTGGGCTCGGCCGTCACCACCGCCTCGAAATGCTCAAGGGCGCTGTGATAGGCGCGTTGGGCCAAGGCAAGCACACCCAGGTTGTGAAGGACCACCTTATGTCCAGGCGCGTGCCTCAGCGCCTGCCGATAGGCCTCCGCGGCAGCGGATAGCTGTCCGGCGGCATGACACGCCTGCGCCTCGGCCACGGCTTCGTCAAATGCGCTCAAGATCTGTCTGACCTGGCTGGCTTTGGGGCTGCGGAGAGCTCATCCGATACCGTCGTGCCGCTGCCTTATTTCACGTGAAAACATCGCCTACTTCGCCGCGCGCAGCTGTGCGACGATGTCCTGCGGGGCAATCGGCATGCCTACCACGCGGACCCCGAACGGAGCCAGCGCGTGCTCGATCGCTGAGGCCACCGCGGCCGCCATCGGTAACACGCCGGTTTCTCCCACGCCCTTTACACCCAGCTCATTGAGCGGTGTAGCGGTTGGGCTGTCGATCAGCAGCAGCTGCGCCGGCATCTGCGTGGCGGTGACCAAAAGGTATTCGGCAAGGGTCGTGGAAACCGGTTGCGCATTGGCGTCGAACGTCATCTGCTCGAACAAAGCGTTGCCGAGCCCGTGCGCCACGCCACCCGTCAACTGTCCGGCGACAACCTGAGGATGAATCGCTGGCCCGCAGTCATGGGCGATGACAACCCGCACGACTTCGACCTGGCCGGTCTCAATGTCGACCGCAACCTCCACGACGCCGGCGCCATTGGCATAGGTCATGTCGTTGATCACGACGGTCTCGGTCGCCGACAGGCCTGGCGCGACGCCGCCCGGCAAGTAATACCCCGGCAATCCAGCCACCGCGCGGGCGATTTCACCCAAGCTCAGAGCCGATCCGGATTGCCCGCGCACGCGCACCTCGTTGCCCTTGATGATCAGTGCCTGCTCACCGACGCCCAGCAGACTGGCCGCGGCGGTCAGCGCCTTTTTGGCGACTTGCTTGGCGGCCGCGTGCGCGGACGGGCCGGCGATCGCGGCTTGACGGCTATTGAAGGTGCCGATGCCGAGCTCGGTGGCGTCGGTGTCGCCGGTGACGACCGTGATGTTGGACAGGTCCTGTCCAAGGTGTTCGGCGACGATTTGCGCCAGCATGGTCTTGGTGCTCTGCCCCATGGCCGCAGCGCCGCTGGCTACGTGGACGCGACCGTTCTCTCCAATCTTGACGGTCACCGGCTCGTAGGGACCACGCCCTGTCCCCTCCACGTAATGGGCCAGTCCCAACCCGATGAAGCGGCCACGCGCCCGCTCATCAGCTTGGCGCTCGGCAAACGACGCCCACCGCGACGCCTCCAGCGCCTTCTCTAGGCAGGCCGGGAAATTCCCGGAATCGAGCGCGATCGCCATCCCGCCGCGCGTGATCATCGGGGTCTGATAGGGGATTTTTTCATGCGGCACGAGATTGCGGCGGCGCACCTCAGCGCGGTCCAAACGGAGCGCAGCGGCCACCAGGTCCAGCAATCGCTCCATCACGAACACGCCTTGCGGCTTGCCCGCACCCCGGATCGGGGTCACTGGCACCTTGTTGGTGGCGATCGCCAGCACATCCAATTTCAGCGCCGGAACCAGGTAGGACAGCGGCAATGTGGATGCGGCACCGTAAGGCACATTGACGCCGCGCACCATGTAGGCGCCGTTGTCGTGCAACAGCCGCCCACGTACCCCCAGGATCCGTCCGTCGGCGTCAGCGGCAACCTGCATCTGCCAGATCTCGTCACGCTCCTGGGTGGTGGCGATGAAATGTTCGCGGCGATCCTCGATCCATTTGACGGGTCGGCGCAGCTTTATGGCGGCCAAGGCGGTGACCAATTCTTCGCCATAAAACACGAGCTTAGGGCCAAACCCCCCGCCGATGTCGGGCGTCACGACACGCACGCGGTCGTCGTCGCGGCCCAACAGCTCACATAACAAGCGCTTGGCGACGTGGGGGGTCTGGGTTGACGACCACACCGTGAGACGATCATCGAACGCGTCGTAGTCTGCAGCCACGCCGCGGCATTCGATCGATTGAGCGACGCCGCGATGGACCGTGTAGGTCTCCTGCAAGATGTGTTCGGCCGCAGCAAAGGCGCCGTCGATGTCGCCGAACTCGAAGCACAACTCAGCCGCGAGATTGCCCTCCGCGGCGCTGTGAAAACGCGGGGCACCAGGCTCCAGCGCCGTCTGCAAATCGCCGACGCACGCCAACACATCATAGTCGACGAAGACCAGTCCCGCCGCGTCCTCAGCGAGATAGCGGTCATCTGCGATCACCACGGCAATCGGTTCGCCGACGTAGGCGGCTTCTGTATCCGCCAGCACCGGGCGGTGCCGGGCTTGGCGAAAGCTGGGCGATGGCAGCGCCGTCTTGATCAGGGTATCTCGCAACAACGGTCGCAGGTCTGCCAGCGTCCACACCGCATGCACGCCGGGTTGGGCCAACGCCGCCGCGGTATCAATGCTGCGGATGTGGGCATGCGCATGGGCGGAGCGGACGAAGGCCAGACTGAGCATGCCAGCGCGCTGGATATCGTCGACGAAGCGACCTTGCCCTAACAGCAGCGGGCGGTCTTCGACCCGCTCGACATTGGCTCCGATGATCTGCGCATCAGTCTCGCCCAATGTTCGGCCTCCGCACTTGCTGAATCGGTGAGCGCGCGATAACGGTCCCCCTGCCACGGTATGACGTGGATCTGACTTTGCAAGGATCATGCGGCCGGTGCCCACGCGCGTCCAGCCCCATCCGCCGCGACCTGGCGCGTAGGGTGTGGCCTCGGCTCCAGCATCGGTGTTGCGGCGCGCAGGTCAAGCGCCATCGCTCGCTTCGTCGACCTGCACCAGACCGTTATGGCGCACCTACTGCGTGCGCGTCGCCCGCAATCCAACGTTTGAGCTGCGTCGCCCGCGCTTGGCGCGCGTCGGCTTGCGGGTGGGCGCAGGAAACGCGGAGATGGTGGTCACCGGAGATGATGGTGCCGCCGCAGCGCTGTCGTTGGAGGGCAACTCCACCGCCGCCTTCGCGGCGGCCTCACGCGCCGCCTCCAACGCCCGTTGCGCAGCCTGGCGGGCCCGAATTTCGCGCTCGATCTTGCGCCATTTCGCGACGGCCGCATTGTGCTGCGCCAGCGTCTGCGAGAACACGTGGCCGCCGGTACCATCGGCAACGAAGTAGAGGTCCTTGCTCTGGGCGGGATTGAGTGCTGCTTGGATGGCCGCCCGACCCGGGTTGCAGATCGGCGTCGGCGGCAATGCCGGGATATGGTAGGTGTTATACGCGGTTTGCGATCTGATATCGGAGCGCGTGATCGGCTTGCCCCAGCGCGCTTGACCGGTTTGCAGACCGTAAATGATGGTCGGATCAGACTGTAATTTCATGCCGCGCCGCAGCCGATTGATGAACACCGCGGCAACCTTGGCGCGCTCGGCACGCCGGCCCGTCTCCTTTTCGATAATGGAAGCCATGACCACGGCCTCTTCCGGCGTCTTGTAGGGCAAGTCGGACTGTCTTTGCTCCCAGGCCCGCTGCAGAAAGCGTCGCTGCTGGCGCAGCATCGTGTTGACCACCTCGGCGCGTTCCCAGTTGCGACGAACGCTATAGGTGTCCGGCATCAGCGCCCCCTCTGGCGGCACCACTTCGATCTCGCCGGCCAGCTGCGGATTGGCCCGTAGCCGTTCCACGATCTGCCAACTTGTCAGGCCCTCGGGAATGGTGATCTGAATGAGAATGGATCGACCGCGGGACACCACATGGGCCACGCTGCGCAGGCTTTGGCCCGGCTCAAAGCGGTATTCGCCCGCCTTCAGATGCACGCGTGGCTTGCCGACCCAGCGGCCGAGCGAGCGGAGCAGATAATGCATCACGAACACGTGGTGGCTGCGGATCACGCCCTCCGACTGCAGCCGTTGCGCAATTTTGCGCGCGCCCTGACGCTCCGGAATGATGACCGTCTTCGTTTCCTGCAACGGCCCTGGTCGCTCGACCTCGCTTACAAACACGAATACGCCAGTGCCGAGGATCAGCAGGGACACCGCGGCCAGCGTCAGCAGGCCATTGATGGCGCGCAGCACCGGGCCCAACTTGCGCGCCCCGCGTCGTTGACGACGTCCCCGTGGGCGGCGTGGTCCCCTGGTGGGCTCAAGCGCCTCCGCCGGGCTTCTAGGCATCGCTACAAGTCCTCCATTGCGGTCGAAACCCTGGCTGTACATCGGCGGTTCGATGCGGTTTTGCATGACCCTCTCCGGTCCACCGCACGGTCGCGCCAGCCCGACACCTCATCTTTCTTTCCTGTCTAGCATGGGGCCAATTGGGCGCGACTCGCAGGCATTTTTCAAGTTGCTCGATCCCCGCCGCTGGCCACGACTGTGGCGAACCTGTGGTCAACCTCTCCGAATCCACTCCACCGTCGGCAGGCAATGCCCGCAGATTATGGCGAAATGCAGGGAGCGCGGGCTGCGCTGGACGCGCAAGCTTCCCGAGCCAAACTCTTCCTGAGCTGTGATCATTGAGGGGTCCTCACGTTGATCCTAAAGCGGACAGGCGATGTCGCGATACGTCGATGAGCCTTGAGAGCACCGCATTGAGGATCGCGCCAGAGGACATTTACTGCCGCGCGGTCAACACAGCTGATGCTTCGCGGACCTTTCCGGCGAACGCCGGCTGACCGGCGAGCACGGCTTGGGCGCGGCGGCAAGCAGGGACCACCCGAGCTGTCCGCCGTGACAATAGATCATCTTTGCGCCTTTAATCGGAACCGCAAAGCCGGTTCCGATTAAAGGCAGGTTGCTCTAGCGTTTCAGTTTGAGCTGGCACCACCCCGCTTCCCCGCCCGGCCATGAGGCATGATGTTCTGGGTGGCCAGTGGAGGAATGGGCGGGGAAGCGCGGTGGCACGGCAATTCCGCCAAAGGCGGACAGGCCCTAATGTTCAACCCGGCGAAAGATCACGGACGCGTTGGTGCCGCCAAAGCCAAACGAGTTTGACAAAGCGATCGACACGTCTCGGCGCTGGGACGTTTTGGCGACCAGATCAATCGCCGTGTCCACCGATGGATTGTCCAAATTGATGGTCGGTGGGACTGCCCCATCGCGGATCGCCAGGATCGAGAATATCGCCTCCACCGCCCCCGCCGCGCCCAAAAGATGCCCGATCGCGGACTTGGTCGATGACATCGCCAGTTGCGCGCTGGTGTTGGCAAACAAACGTTCCACGGCCGCAAGCTCGATTTCATCGCCCATCGGCGTCGACGTCCCGTGCGCATTGACATAATCGATGTCACTTGGGGTGATTCCAGCACGCGCCAATGCGGCTCGCATGCAGCGGTAGGCGCCATCGCCGTCCTCGGCCGGCGCGGTGATATGAAAGGCATCACCCGACATGCCATAGCCGATAATCTCGGCATAGATTCGGGCACCACGCGCCCTGGCATGGTCCAACGCTTCCAAAACGACGACACCAGCGCCCTCGCCCATGACAAAACCGTCACGATCCTTGTCATAGGGGCGCGAGGCTTCGGTCGGCCGATCGTTGAAATTGGTCGACAGCGCACGGCAGGCGGCAAATCCGGCCAGCGCAATCCGACAGATTGGGCTTTCCGCACCGCCAGCGACCATCACCTCAGCGTCCCCCAACGCCACCAGGCGCGCCGCATCGCCGATCGCGTGCGCGCCAGTGGAGCACGCCGTCACCACGGCATGGTTTGGTCCCTTCAATTGATGCCTAATCGACACATATCCTGATGCCAGGTTGATCAACCGCCCCGGGATGAAAAATGGGCTCACCCGCCGCGGCCCTTTCTCATTGAGCAGCAGCGAGGTTTCAGCGATCCCGTTGAGACCACCGATCCCGGATCCGATCAAAACGCCGGTTGCTTGTTGTTGCTCGGTGGTCTTTGCGGTGAAGCCGGAATCGGCAATCGCCTGATCCGCCGCAGCCATCGCGTAAACGATGAAGTCGTCGACCTTCCGGCTTTCCTTCGGCTCCATCCAGTCGTCCGGATTGAACCGCCCATCGGCGTCGGCCTCGCGCGGGACGAAGCAGGCGATCTGGCACGAGATGTCATCGACCTCGAACTCGCTCACCCGTCGCGCGCCGCTGTGGCCGGCCAGCAGTCGCGACCAGGACGTGTCGACACCGCACCCAAGCGGCGTAACGAGACCAAGGCCAGTGACTACGACACGTCGCATTGGAAAAACCATATCAGAGCCGAGCGCCCCCGCTCACCGCTCGCACGTTGCCGACGCTCATCGCGCCAGGTTGGGTGTCATCAGCACACCCGCAACCGCAGCACCACTAACCTGGAACCGTTTGGGTCAGGCCGCGGGCTTGCCTGCCGCTGACCCGGAGTTCTTCTCGAGAAACTCGATGGCATTGCCCACCGTCAGAATGTGCTCTGCGGCATCATCGGGGATCTCGCACTTGAACTCTTCCTCAAACGCCATGACCAGCTCGACTGTATCCAGACTGTCTGCGCCGAGGTCGTCGATAAACGAAGCATTCTCGGAGACCTTATCGGCCTCCACACCCAGGTGTTGGACGACGATCTTTTTCACCCGCTCCGCGATATCGCTCATCGAATTGCCTCGTATTTGGTCAAGTTCTCGCAGCACGACCTTCAATTGTCGCTTGAGACCAACGTCTGAAAGGGCCCTGCTGGCTCTCAGACAAACATGATGTTCCGCTTGATCGCAGTTTCCAATGTCACTGCGCGGCGGATACACTCCCTTCCCTCTAGGACCGTCCTGGCCCGTCTGGCAAGACCTCATTGCAACATTAACATGGGAATTACTGGTTCGCTCCCCTGCGCTTGCCCCGTGGCGAAGCCATTCTGAACGCCAATCGGCAAAGTGCAGCGAACCACCCTGGCCCACCTAAACCTCGGACGCAGACCGCCGGACCTCCCACCCTGACAGGCGAAGAGCGTCGGCTGCTAGCACATTTGCCCGTCCATGACTAGACCACGATCGCGGTCGACGGCAACAATCAAGCGCCAATGTCGCGTTTCGCGCGTGCGATGGCCCTCAAGGACAACCCCAGCCGGGGCGCTGATCGATTGCCGCGTGAGGGGCCGCGCTGCAGGCCCTGGCCGTCGCAAGGCCTTTGCCCGAAGCGTCCAGCCGGCGGCTCGACCCTTTTTTCTATTAATTCAGGGCATTACCATGCCACCATTGACGTGCAGCGTTTGCCCGGTGATGTAGCTCGCCTCCTCGCTGGCAAGGTACAGCGCCGCCATCGCAATATCATCCGGTTGACCGAAACGGGCGGCGGGAATCATCATCTTGATGGTCTCCACCTGCTTGTCGTTGAGCACGTCGGTCATCGCGGTTGAAATGAAACCCGGTGCGATGCAGTTGACGGTGATGCCGCGCGCAGCCACCTCGCGACCGATCGATTTGGCCATGCCGGCAAGGCCGGCCTTGGCCGCTGCGTAGTTGGCCTGTCCCGGATTACCGAACACGCCGGAAATCGAGGTGATGTTGATAATGCGTCCCCATTGCCGCCGCATCATGTTGCGGACCGCGGCACGCGACAACGCGAATGCTGCGGTCAAATCGACCGCTAAAACCTCATCCCATTCCTCATCCTTCATCCGCATAAACAGATTGTCTTTGGTCACGCCCGCGTTATTGACCAGGATGTCCAATGTTCCGACCTTGGCTTCCGCCTCGCCCGCCAATTTGCTGACGGCCGCGCGATCAGCCAGGTTGCACGGCACCACGTGCGCCCGGTCCCCAAGCTGCGCCGCCAACGCCTCCAGCTTGCCCGCGTTGGTCCCCGAAAGGGCGCAATTGGCCCCGGCACCGTGCAAGCGATGGGCGATGGCACCACCAATACCACCTGAGGCCCCCGTTATCAGTGCGCCTTTGCCCGTCAAATCGAACATTTATGAACACTCCTGCTCATCGCGCCGCCCCGGCCTTTGCCACCTGCCACCTTCGCTCAGGCGATGGCTGCAGCTTAGCCCAGGCCCGCTGCTAGATCATCTCGCCTTAAATCGGAACCGCAACGCCGATTCCAATTGCGCCGGTTCCGATTTAAGGCGCAAAGATGATCGCTCTTAAAGTGTAGAGCAACTTTCTGCCTTTGATCGGGATCGTTCCGATTCCGATCAAAGGCAGGTTGCTCTAGCACCAATCCCGCCGCATACCGTCTGCAAACGGGGCCGTCCGCATTGCCCGCCCTCATCTCCAGCCCGCGCGCGCCCAGCCAATTGCGTCAGCCGCCGCGGCCGCGGACCTCATGCGCCCAGAGTATGGCCAGCCGTTATGTCATCCGGCTCGCCGATGGCGTGCGCAGCGCAATCAGGAGCGATGCGCTTGACCAGGCCCGACAGCACCTTGCCCGCTCCGATTTCGTAAAAGTCTGCAACCCCGTCGGCGACCATTCGTTCAACGCTTTCTCTCCATCGTACCGTGCTCGTGACCTGCTGAACCAAGTGCTGTCGAATCTCGTCTGGATCGCTGATCGGCGCCGCGCGCACGTTGCAGACCACCGGCACCACCGGGGCCTGCATCTCCACCTGGCCGAGCGCCTCCGCCATCGCTTCTGCGGCCGGTTGCATCAAAGAACAGTGAAATGGGGCGCTGACCGGTAACGGCACCGCACGTCGCACGCCGTGTCGTTTGCCAACCTCGGTGACCCGATCGAGGGCGCTCTTGTGTCCGGACAAAACCACCTGGGTCGGCTCGTTGTCGTTGGCGATCTGGCATACCTCGCCTTGCGCCGCTTCCTCGGCCACCTTGCGTGCCACATCCAAGCCAACCCCCAACAGTGCAGCCATGCCACCCTGTCCGACCGGCACCGCAGCCTGCATCGCCAAGCCCCGCGTGCGCAGCAAGCGGGCGGCATCCGCGATCGAGAACGTTCCAGCCGCCGCCAGCGCCGAGTATTCGCCTAACGAATGACCTGCGACATATTTCACCTTGTCGGCCAACACCAAACCGCACTCGGCTTCCAGCACGCGCAGAGCGGCGATCGACGTCGCCATCAGCGCCGGTTGCGCGTTTTCCGTCAAGGTGAGTGTCTGTTTCGGACCCTGCCACATGATGCGGGACAAATCGATGCCAAGGGCTGCATCAACCTCCTCAAACACCTGACGGGCGGCGGGATAGGCTTGCGCCAACGCCGCCCCCATGCCGACAGTCTGGCTGCCTTGACCGGGAAACAACAACGCGATGGCCATGGTGGTCACCTAGTGGATTGTTTTTGGAACGGGGTCATCTTGGACAACAGCGTTTCTTTAGGCAGCAGGCACCCCGGCGTCGAGTCAATTCAAGACTCGCGCTGCACCGGCTGATCGCACCGATCGAAACAGCGTTTGCGGACGAGCGATGTTTGCCGATGACGGTTGCGGTGCTTTCGACCGATCGCTGCGCCAGCTCGACCCCGCCAGCCAGGCGATTGTTTCCCCTTAAGCGGAAGCGCTTTGCAGACCCGCCCACTCGTCCGATCGCCGAATGCCACGATGGTGTTGGTGGCCGGGCGGGGGAGATGCTGGTTCCAGCCAACACTGAAGCGCTCCAGGACCCTGTTCACATAACCCAGCACCCTGTTCACATAAGTATGTGTGTCATATATGCAGTGCTCAAACTGTCCATTTTTCTATTGATCATATTAAAGATTGTCTGAACAGACATGAAAGACGTATTGCTGAAGCGTAGCATCGCTGACCTGCCCGCCCACGGCGGCGCAATCCACCGATCACGCGTTCACAAGGAGCAGCCCCATGCTCAAGGCGACTTCCACGCTATTACCACTCATTGCAGCCGGCGGACTGGCCTTGACGGCCCCAGCGGCGTTGGCATCGAGCCCCTCGCCTCCCGCCCCGCAGCCGATCACCGAGTTTGACTGGCGTGGATTTTATGCTGGCGGCAGCTTCGGCGGCATGCACATCGATGCCGGGGCGGCACAGATCTCGCCAACCAAACCCATTCACAAGAGCGTCAAAGCGATCTATCGCGGGCAGCTTACGGATCGGCTCAGTGCCGATGGCAATCACGTGGTCGCCGGGCTGCAGATCGGCTACAATTGGCGGGCGGACATATTTTTATTCGGCCTGGAGGCGGATTTTCAAGGCTCGACTGCCGCCGCCAAGAAATCGAAAACGCAATCCTATCGGGTCCAGAAGAACAGTGTACGGACCGAACAGCATTATCGTGCACGCATGAATTGGTTCGCCACCATCCGGGCGCGGCTAGGCGTGCTCATCACCCCCTCCATTATGGCTTACCTCACTGGCGGTTACGCTTACGCTGATGTGGACCGCAGCTATGGTGTTGTCACCCACCAATCCCGTCGCCGCACCAGCAACATGTGGCAGGGAACCGGTAAAACGTCTCACGGTGAACACGGCTGGGTCGCCGGCGCCGGCTTGGAATGGGCGATGGGCCCACGCCTCAGCGTTGGTGTTGAATACCTCTACATGCAGCTAGACAACGAGAAATCGTTCCAGACCACGGAGCATTCGCCCCTTTGCAAGACGGGCCGTCGCAATCGCTGCGCACGCAGCATCCGCAGTGAGGACCTGGAAAGCCACATCGGACGGGTCAAGGTCAACTACAAGTTTTGACGTTTGCGACATCCCCGTGCGCAAAAAGCTCATTCAATAAGTTCGCCACGGACGGCTTCAGTTTGCCATCGACGCCAAGTGCGGCGGAGGCTCCGCCGAAGATCGCGCACAACGGTTCAGCGCCCGCCCACCCGTTGCAATCCCTAGATCATCGCGCCTTAAATCGGTACCGCAAAGCCGGTTCCGATTTAAGGCAGGTTGCTCTAAAGTCTTACTGCGACAGCCCTCGGAAGCGTCGCAGATAGCCAGCATCGTAGAGCGCACTGTCGCGAAAATCGGTGGCTGCGAGGGCCGGGCCAATGAGGATCAGGCCGGTTCGCGCCATCGGCCCCGTCGCCGAGACCTGCTCGCCGATGGTGGCCAACGTCGCCCGCACCACCCGCTCGTCCGGCCAGCTGGCTCGATACACCACCGCGACCGGACACGCCGCGCCGTAATGGGGCTGGGCCTCGGCGATCACCCAATCAAGGCGGTGGATCGAGAGGTGGACGACCAGTGTCGCCCCGGTCGCCGCGAATGCTGCTAAAGCCTCGCTGTCCGGCATTTTTGACGCCCGACCCGGAGTACGCGTCAGCACCACCGATTGGGCGACCTCCGGGATCGTCAGCTCACGCTGCAATGCTGCCGAAGCGGCCGCGAAGGACGGCACACCCGGCGTGAGCGTGTAGGGGATGGCGAGCGCATCAAGCCGTCGCAGCTGCTCGGCCAGCGCGCTCCACACCGAAAGGTCGCCGGAATGAAGGCGCGCGACGTCCAGCCCGCGCGCCGTCGCTGTGACGAAGTGCTCGACGATCTGATCCAGCGATAGCGCCGCCGTATCTACGATTTGAGCGTCCTGCGGGCAAAATGCGAGCAGAGCCGGTGCGACCAACGATCCCGCATAAAGGCAGACCGGACAGCGGGCGATGAGATCCCGTCCCCGCACCGTGATGAGGTCCGCAGCCCCCGGCCCAGCACCGATAAAATGGATCGTCACAATGGTCTCTTACCATCAAGCGAAGCCCGCGATCACCGATCATCGGCGATCTTCGCGCTTCGAGCAAACGTGCGGCGCGGGCTCAGGCGCCCCAACGGCAAGCGCGCAGGTCACGCCGTCGACCGCCACACGCGGACCCATCAGCCGCCCAGACCCACCAACGGCGGCCAGCGCCGCCGTCTCGGCCACGGATGGCAACCCGGTGATCGCCATCACCCGGGGGGAATGAGTTCGTGACCGATCGGCGGCGACCTGCATTTCTTTAAGCGTGGTCACGACCAGCGGTAACCCAAGCGCCTGCGCCAACCCCCGGATCCCCACCTCGTTAGCCTTGGTTGGTGCGGTCGCGATCGCCGCCAGCTGCGCGCGGCTGGCACGGCATTCCCGCAACGCCAGCGCAAGCGCCGCGTCGACGGCCTCCACCGAAACACCGGCACGGCAACCAAAGCCGGCAACCATCATGACTTTGTCATCCGCCATTGGGTGACCGGCATGGCCGGACGCCAGCCCCGCCGGCTGCCAACGGGCTCGGCGCGGCTCACCGCGTGCCGCACCAGTTCGCCGCTGTGTCGCGCGAACAGCGTCGCGAGATAGGCCTCGCTGTCCACCGTCACGGCGTTGGCCACCAGCCTGCCGCCCGGCGCAAGCGCCGACCATGCGGCCTCGAACACACCCCCGCTCATCAACCCGCCGCCGATGAAGATGGCGTCGGGCTGCGGCAGGTCCCGCAGGGCCTCCGGCGCTGCGCCGGTCACAACCCGCAACTCCGGCGTGCCCAGCCCAACCGCGTTGCGCGCGGCACGGGCCGCACGTGCTGGATCCCGTTCGATGCCGATCGCGCGCAGCGATGTATCGCGCAACAACCATTCAATCGCGATCGACCCAGCGCCGGTGCCGATATCCCACAATAGCTGGCCCCGGCGCGGCGCCAGCGCGGACAATGTGAGGACCCGGATGTCCCGCTTGGTCAATTGTCCGTCATGCTCGAAGGCCAGATCGTCAAGCCCCGGCGTCAAGGGCAAAAAGCGATGGTCTCCATCCCCCTCGACCGTGATCGCCAGCGTATTGAGCGGGTCGATCTCGGGGCAATCGAACGCGCCGGCCGTCGTCCCGCGAACCCGCTCGCGCGGACCACCCATCGCCTCCAGCACCACCATCTGCGAGGCTCCCATGCCGTTGTCGGCCAGCAACCGAGCCACCTTTGCCGGCGTGTGGCCGTCCCATGACAGTGCCAGGATGCGGGCGCCGGGTTGTAGATGGCGCATCAAACCTTCCAGCGGGCGCCCGTGCAATGTTATCATCGCCACATCCTGCAACGCCCATCCCAGGCGTGCGGCGGCAAGACTGAACGCTGAGGCCTGTGGCAGGCAGACAAAGGCGTCATGGCCAAACCGTTCGGCGATCAGCTTGCCGATACCGAAATGGAACGGGTCACCGCTGGCGATGATCGCCACCTGCCGCCCGCGATAGCTTTCGATCGTCGCCAACGCATCCGTCAACGGGCGCGGCCAAGCCAACCGTCGCCCGCTGATCAGCTCGCCTGCCAGCTGCAAGTGGCGCGCGCCCCCTACCACCAACTCGGCATTGGCGATCAGCAGGCTGGCGGTCGGACTAAGGCCGTCGGTACCGTCCTCACCCAAACCGATGATTGACAACCAACGGCCCGGCCTATCTGGTGCTGCATTCATGCCTTCGACCGGATACCCCATGCGCGCGCTCATCCTAGGAGGAACAACGGAGGCCTCGCAACTGGCAGCGCTGCTGGCCGAGCAGATGGTCGCGGATCGGCGGTTCTCGGCGATCCTGTCCTACGCCGGTCGGACCCGATCGCCGCGCCCGCCGCCGATCCCATACCGCGTGGGCGGCTTCGGCGGCAGCTGCGGCCTGACGCGTTGGCTGAGGGATCAACAGATCACGGCGATCATCGACGCCACCCATCCCTATGCAGTGCAAATCTCCGCCAACGCCATAAAAGCCGCGCGCGCCACCGGCATCCCGATCACCAGTTTGGTCCGGTCGCCATGGCGTCGCCACCCCGATGACCAGTGGCATGAGGTCGCCACGACGGCGGCTGCCGCCTCGGCTATCGGGCAAACGCCGCGACGGGTGTTCCTCGCCGTGGGCCGACTCGAGCTGAGCGCATTTGCCCAGGCGCCGCAACACCATTACCTGGCGCGCACGATCGATCCGATCGACGGACAGATCGTACCGCCAAGGATCCACCACATCGCCCAGCGCGGACCCTTTGATGTGGATGCAGAGACGTCCTTGCTGGCGGCGCACGCGATCGAGGTAATGGTCTGCAAAAATGCGGGGGGCACCGCCAGTTACCCCAAAATCGTAGCTGCGCGACAGCTTGCGCTTCCGGTTGTGATGGTGCGGCGGCCGCGCAAACCAACGACACAGCCGCTGTTGAGTGCCACGGCGGCGGTGGATTGGCTGATGACCGTAAATCCCCAGGCCGCGGCGGCGAAGCCCGATCACGGTCACTCCGCGCGCGGCGTGTAAACCCATGGCGGCCGATCGCCCGAGCGCGGGATCATGCGGGTTCGGCTGGAGCCGATGATAACCAGGGTCCGCATGTCGATGCCGGCCACCTCGACCGCGTCGAGAGGGCACACCGCACGCTCCACGTTCACGGTGCCGGCAGCACGTACCCGCGTCACCAGGGTGGCGGCGGGTTTCACCGCGCGCACGACGTCCAGTGCCCGAACGATCAGGTCGGGACGGGAGCGCGAGGCCGGATTGTAGAGCGCGATCACGAAATCCGCCTCAGCGGCCGCCGTCAACCGACGCTCGATCGTCGCCCAGGACTTGAGATTGTCCGACAGCGAGATGGCGCAGAAGTCAGCCCCCATGGGCGCGCCCGCATGCGCTGCCGCGGCCAGCATGGCGGTGACGCCGGGCTCCACGGTGATGTCGAGGTCCGCCCACTCAGGCGCGCCGGACTCGATCGCCTCGAAGACGGCAGCGGCCATCGCGAACACACCGGGGTCTCCCCCCGAGACCACAGCGACCGAGCGACCCGCCTGGGCCAAGCCAAGCGCAAAGCGCGCGCGCTCAAGCTCTTGGCGGTTGTCGAATGCGTGCTGTCGCTGCCGGCCGGCGATGGTCGAAACCCGATCGAGATACACCCGATAACCCACCAGATCCGTGGCGTTGCGCAAGGCTTGCTGTGCCGCCGGCGTGATCAGATCCGGGTCGCCCGGGCCCAAGCCGACGATGACCAAACGCCCCGCCGTCATATCCGCCTCCCGCACCCCGGCACCAGAACCATCGAGAAGTAGGGCGCGACGGCGCCATCGCCAGCCCTGTCCTGCCAATCCCGCAAGCGCTCGATCCGCTCGTCGGCCGTCGTCGCCCGCTCCACATAGATGGCGTCCACCAATCGGCCGGCGGCATCCAGCGCGCGGGTAACCTTGGCCAGGTGCCTGCCAAGCTTCATGATCACCGCCGCATCGGTCGTGCGCAGGCGCTCGACCAACGTTGGCTCGCCCAAGGTTCCAGGCAACACTGTGAGAACGTCGTCGCCCCAGGTGATCGGCACGCCGGCCCGTCCCCAGCAGGCAGCCATGCCGGTCACGCCGGGCACCACCTCGACGTCATGGCGCTCCGCCAAACGCTGCCAGATATGCATAAATGAACCGTAGAAAAACGGGTCGCCCTCGGCCAACAGCCCGACCGAGCGGCCACGTCGCAAGTGCTCTGCGATCTCATCGGCGGCGTGCTGATAGAGCTGTCGCGTCGCCTCGATGTAGGCCGGGGAGGTCACCGGCGCTTCGGTGGTGACGGCGTAGGTCAACGCCAATTCTTCCCGCGCTGTCTCGATCAACGGCTCGACGATCCGGCGGGCGATGCTCGTTCGCCCCTGCTTGTGAAAGTAGGCGAGCACGTCGACTGTGGTGACGAGACCGGCCGCGCGCAACGTTAACAACCGCGGATCGCCCGGCCCGACACCGATGCCATAAAGCGTGCCCGGCGTTGCCTGTCCGGCGATGCGCTTAAACAGGTTCATTCGGCCTCTTGCGCCAGAGCGTTGACGGCCGCCACCGCCATCGCGCTCCCGCCCTTGCGGCCATGCACGGTCAAGTAGGGCACCCGACCGTCGCGGCTCAGCGCCTGCTTGGCTTCGGCTGCCCCGACAAAGCCCACCGGCAAACCGATCACTGCTGCCGGCAGCGGCGCGCCACCATCGAGCAACTCCAGCAATCGGAACAACGCCGTGGGCGCATTGCCGATCGCGACAACGGCACCGGCCAAGCCGGAGCGCCAGAACGCCAATGCCGCAGCGGAGCGGGTCGTACCCTGGTCGCGAGCCACGCGCGGCACATCGGGATGATCAAGTGTGCAGATCACGTCGTTGGCGGCCGGCAAGCGGGCCCGTGTGATGCCGTTGGCGACCATCTTTGCGTCACACAGGATTGGCGCCCCCGCCACCAACGCGGCGCGGGCGGAGCGCACAAAATCCGGCGCCATCTCAACATCGCTAGCCAGTTCGACCATCCCGCACGCATGGATCATGCGCACCACGACCTTTTCTTCAAGGCCATGGAAGCGCGTCAGGTCGGCTTCGGCCCGGATGGTGGCAAACGAGCGTCGGTAAATCTCAGCACCATCGCGCAGATAGTCTTGAAGGTCAGGCATTCGCGCGCACCCTGGCTCGTCCTGCAAGCAACGCTGGCAGCTCCCGCACTCGGTCTTGGGCAAGATAGCCCATCGGCGCGCCGTCAGCACGCCCATCGACGATCACGTGATAGCCGCCTGGGGCGGCGCGCAATACCAGATCGGCGGCCAACGAGCGTGCGCACCCCTTGGCGCAGCCGGATACGTGGATGGTGGCCACGCCGGGCAGCGCGCCGCGCATTCCCGCCAACTGGTGTGCGGGGCCGCGGGTTTCGCCCCTGGCGGCCGCACAAGCGGGTGCACCTGCACACGCCTCGATGCCGACTGTCGGCGCCCGCGCGGAGACGATGAAGCCACGCTCTTCGGCCGCCCGCAGCAAGCTGATCGCCAACCCACGGCCGTTGATCGGCGCATAGATCATGCGCCAGGGCGACAACCGGATTTGGTCGATGCCGGTGGCCCTGAACAGGGCGGCAAGGCTGGCCAACCGCTTGGCGTCAACGGTGCCGAAGGCCACGCCAATGGCCACCGCAAACGGCTCACCGTCATGCATCACGAGCCCCGGACTCGGCGTTGGGCGGGCCGGCATCGTGCCAGTGCGCCGCATGCGCGTAGCCGGCAACGTCGGCGCCGCGGTCCCCCACGCTTCCGGCGCAGCGCGCAGCGCGGCCTTGGCCCAGGCGAGGGCAGCGTCCACAGCGGCCAACGGATCTGTTATGCTCACCCACCGTGCCCCGGCCGGGTCCGCGATGCCAATGTACACGCGCTGGCGATGCCGCGCGTCCAACTGCACCTTCAGCCGAATGTCCGCGCGCACCGCGTCCAGCACCAACTGACCGCCACCATCGACGACGAAAGAGAACTTGGCCGGCAACCGCGCCAGCTCAGTGTCGTTTTCTAGGGCCAAGCGCAAGCTGCGGGCCAACGCACGGACATCCATCACCTCGGCCGGATCCCAACCGGCCAGCGGGCTGACGGTGACATTTCGAACCGCACCGGCAGGGGTCGGCAAATCGAGCAGTCCCGCCGCCGATAGCCGCTGCTGGAGCCGCTCGAGCGTCGATGCTGCGATGCCTCGGATCTGCAAATTGCCCCGCCGCGTCAGCTCCACCACCCCGTTACCGTCTTGATGGGCGGCCTCAGCGACGACCTGCAGCTGGCGCATCGACAGTTCCGCTGAGCGCGGTTGAATGCGGACCAACAGGCCGTCTCCAGTCGGCATCGGTTGGAGCACGCTTGGGCACCAACCTCGCGGCGTCATGCTCGGCTCCATCATGTTCGACCCACCTCCGCGTCGGGTGCGCCGACGGTGTCTTTGACCAGAATTTTTAACTCGGCGTGCACGGCATTGCGGCGCGGCACCCATAACCCGCGCGCCAGCGCGTCCTGCAGGCGCAGCGCGATCGCTCCGGCCGCGGCGGGATTGGCCGCACGCATCGCCTCCGCGGTTTCAGGATCGGCGATCAGGGCCGCATGCAGCGCATCGAACAGGCCATGATGGACCGCGTCGGTGGTGGCCGCAAACGCGAACACGGCGTCGACGCCTTGCGCAATTTCGGCGATGCCACGATGACCGTGCGAGAGCATGCCCGTTATCCATCGCGGATTGGTGAGCCGCCCACGGACCAGCCGCGCGAGCTCCTCCGGCAACGCACGCGCCACCGGTCGAAACGGTCGCGAGGTATCGAGTTGATAGAGCGCCGGTTGGTTGCCGAGCTGAGCCGCCGCGGCGGCAAAGCCACCGACGTAATCAGCCACCCCATCGCCGTCGAGCAGGTCACGCTCGGCATCATCCTGGGGATGGATCAACGCATCCGCGGCCGCGATCCGTTGCGCGAAGGCCTGCGCCGCCGCGATCCCGCGCTCGCCGGTATCGTAGGCGTAGTGCCCGGCGGCCAGATAGGCCGCCGCGAGCTCGGCCCGGCTCGACCAATCGCCGTCCAGCACCAAGTCCGCTACGCCGGCACCATAGGCACCAGGAGCGCCGCCGAACACGCGATGGCTGGCCGCTCCGGCAGGGTCAGCCGCTGCCACCGGGTTCCATTCCGGCGGCTCATCGAGCCCCCTCACCAACCGAATCGCTGATACGAACAGCGCGATCTGCGAGGCAAAGATGTCGCGAAACAAGCCAGATACCCGCAGTGTCACATCGATGCGCGGCCGATCCAGCTTTGCCAGCGGTATCACCTCGACACCCGTCACACGATTGCTGCCAACATCCCAAACCGGTTGCACGCCTAAGAAATAGAGCGCCTGCCCCAGATCATCACCGCCGGTGCGCAGCACCGCTGAGGCCCACAGGTCGATGAACACGGAGCGAGGATAGTCGCCATGATCCTGAAGGTGGCGTCGGATCACCTCCTCGGCGGCCCGAACGCCGATCCGCGCGGCGGTGCGCGTGGGGATCGCGCGGGGATCGGTTGTGGTCAGGTTGCGCCCGGTCGGCAACACGTCGAGCCGGCCACGGCTGGGCGCACCGGCCGGACCTGGGCGGATTGGGCGCGCGTCGAGCGCGGCCAGTAGCGCTGCACGTTCAGCGCCACCGCACGCAGCGATGAGAGGTTCGAGCTGCGCAACGTCGATCGTGGCTCCAGAACCGGAGCTCGCCGCCGCCATCATCTCCGCCAACGCACTTTGCCCCGGCTGCGATGGCGTCTGGCCGAAAATATGCAATCGATCGCGGATCGCGAGCTCTTTGATATCACAGAGTTGGGCGTCCAGTTTTGCCAGCGCAACGCGCGGCGCCTGATCGACACCGACACCGCAGTCATCCGCGAAACCGCTCTGCCGCGCCTGCGCCACCACTTCACGCGCGATCAGCTCTGCGCGTCGTGGATCCGACAGGTCGGCCTCGGCGAACTCCTCGATCAGTCCCTCCAGTTCGGCCAGCGGACCATGTAGCCCCGCGTCGGTCAAAGGCGGCGTTAGGTGCCCAAGTGTGACCGCGGACAATCGCCGCTTCGCGGGCAACGCCTCGCCTGGATTGTTGACGATGAATGGATAGATCACCGGCACCGGCCCCAGCACGGCTTCTGGCCAGCACGCCGCTGACAGGGCCATCGCCTTGCCAGGCAGCCACTCCAACGTGCCGTGCGTGCCGAGATGGACCATCGCGTCGATCCGCTCGCGCTCCCGCAGGCATGCGTACGCGGCCACGTAGCTATGCCGCGGCGGAAGCATCGCGTCGTGGTAGGTCTGCTTGCGGTCGCCGACCGCACCCCGGTCCGGCTGCACCAGCACCAACACCTTGCCCGCGACAATGCAGGGAAAATGGAATGCGCCGCACGCGCAGGCCGGATCGTCCTCCGGCGCCCCCCACGCCTGGTCGATGGCCGATTGCAGGCTGTCCGGCAACTGCCCCAGCCAAACCCGGTAGTCGGCCAAGGGCACGTCCAGGGACGTTGACCCGCCGTCGAGCAGGTTCATCACGTCGTCTATGGACAGATCGACGTCTGCGGTGTCGTAACCAGCCGAACTCAACAGCGCCAAGATGTGCGCTACGCTCGCGGGCGTATCGAGACCAACCGCATACCCAGTGCGGCCTGGCCGTGCAGGATAATCGGACAAGACCAGCGCCAGACGCCGCTGATCGCGCGGCTTTGCCGCCAATCGAACCCAAGCCGACGCCAACGCTGCAACGTAGTCAATCCGACACGGCGCCGGCTGATGGAGCACCGGTGCATATTGCAGCCGGGCATCCAAAGGCACCTCGTGCTTGAACGAGATCGCGCGGGTAAAAAGACGCCCGTCGAGCTCCGGCAGCACCACGTTCATGGCCAGGTCGGCCGCCGACAGCCCCCTTGTCGAGTCAGCCCAGCCCGGCTGCGACCCGCCGGCGAGCGCGACTTGCAGGATCACCCGATCGCAGCCGTCGAGCACCGTCGTATCATCTTCGCGCAGGGCGGAGAATGCGGTGGCGTTGAGCACAATCGCCGGATCAAGCTGATCAACAGCATGGCTCAAAGGACCGGCGACGTCGGGATCCTTGAGACTGGTCACCGCCACCGCCGCAACCTGCAATCCGCGCTCGCATAATGCCGCCATCAAAGCACGGATCGGCGCATGATCGGCAGCCAGCAGCGCCGAGCGGTAGAACACGATGAGCGCGGTGAGCCGGCCCCCCCCGCGCGCCGTGTGCGCAGCGCAAAGACCTTCGATATCGACCGCGTCCCCCGCCTGCGTCATCGCCACGATCGGACCCAACCGACGCGGTGGATCGAGCACATGCTTAGCGCCGAGCGCGTTGGCGGCCACACGCAACACGGTGCGCGCGTTATCGGCACCGCCTTCGCGCAATAGGCCATCGAGCAGGTTCAGCGTATCAGGTGGAACGGTCGATAGCGCTGCCAGACGCGGATCCGCACGCGCATCGCCGGGCAGCGCCGCGAACAGCTGCCCCGTGCGCCGCGCCCGCTCCGCAATGCACTCCAGGCCATAGCGCCAGTAATCCAACCCGCCGAGACAACGCACGATGACAAACCGAGCGCTGCCCACCACGCTGTCGAGATAAAGATCAACCGACATCGGATGTTTCAGCAGCTTCAAGCTGGCCAACCGCAGACTTGGGAGGGTCTCCGCCTGCGCCGACCAGGCCAATGCCAGGGCGCTCAGATCGCTGTCACTGAACGACAGAATGACCACCTCGGCCGGCGACTGGCCGAGATCGACGGCGACCTCGGCTTCGTCCAGCGACTGTGATGGCGCGAGGAGGACATGCACGAGCGCGCTAACCTCTGATCATGTCATGCACCGCTTGCGCATCAAAACCCTTGCGACCGATGGCGACGATGCGCCCTTCGCGCGCCTCTCCGGGCCGCCAAGCGCGATCGTACTGGTGCTGTAGGCGCTGACCGACCCCTTGCACCAACAGCCGCATCGGCTTGCCCGCGACCGGCACGAAGCCTTTCACCCGCAATACATCATGACTGGCCGTTGCCGCCGCGATGCGCCGCAACAACGCGACCGCCGATCGAATTTCCGAGACCTTGACGACGATGCTGTCAAAATCATCGTGATCGTGATCGTCCTCGCCGTCGTGATGGGACGGGCGGCTATCGAGATCCTGCTCGGCAGCAGCCCCCAGCCCCAGCAGAATGGCCGGATCGAGACGACCGTTCGCAGCCTGCACCACCTTAACCGCCCGCGGGATCGTTGCGCCGATGCCGGCGGTTACTTTGTGCCTGTCGCCGTCCGCCATCAGGTCGGTCTTGTTGACCACGATCAAGTCTGCGCACAGCAATTGATCTTCATACACCTCTTCCAGCGGATTATCGTGATCGAGCGCGGCATCGGCCGCCCTTTGCTGGGCGAGCGCTTCTTGATCGCTGGCAAAGCGACCGTCGGCGACGGCCGGGCCATCGATCACCGCGATCACGCCATCGACGGTGACACGCGAGGCGATCTCCGGCCAGTTGAAGGCCTGCACCAGTGGCTTCGGCAGCGCCAACCCCGAGGTCTCAATCAAGATGTGCTCGGGCGGCTCGGCAAGCTCCAACAGCGACGTTAGAGCCGGGATGAAATCGTCGGCGACGGTGCAGCACAAGCAACCGTTCGACAGTTCGACAATCCGCTCCTCGCTGCAGCTGGCGATGCCGCAGCCACGCAAAATCTCGCCGTCGATTCCGACGTCGCCAAATTCGTTGACCACCACCGCCAGCCGCCGACCCTGCGCGTGTTCGAGCACGTGGCGGACCAAGGTGGTTTTGCCGGCGCCCAAAAAGCCGGTGACGATGCTGCAGGGGACCTTGGCCAGCGATCTCATGTCGAGCCGTTCTCCTCAACCGATGGTAGGATCGACGTGTCCGGGTTCGTACTCGCGCCAGGAAACGGCGGGATTCGCGCGACCAATCCCCGCCGTAGCATTTCGGGCCGGCTGCGCCAGGGCACGATGCCGTTGCTGGTTTGCCGGTAGGTCTGCAGGCCCGTGATCAGCGCATCCAGATCGGTATCGACGGGGATATCGCCCCACAGGTAGCTCCACCGCGCGCCGCCGCCGGTTACGGCAATGGTCACGGGACGTTTGCACACCGACAGGCAGGCGACGGCTGCAACACAGATCTCGTTGGCCAGATCCCGCTGGCCAACCGCTTGCGTCAGCCGTGCGCACAATCGCGCGCCGGGCCGCGGCTCTGTCGCATCGCCTTCCGGTCGACACGTGGCGCAAACGAACACCGTGATCGGATCGTTACCACTGGCCATCTTGGCGGCTCGGCTCATCACCTCAATCAATGCTCGCTGTTTTTAACCGTCGGCGACTGGTTCGGCGGGACCGCTGACAGGCAGGATCAAGCCACCAGGCCCGTCGCGCCCGCGGCGAAATAAAGGCCGGCCAGCAAGATCACGACGCCGGCCAGGCGGGGCACCATCCGCGGCAACGCAATCGCCTGCGACAGGATCGCCCGCGTCACCGCATAGGCCGCCAACGCGATCGCGATCTGGATTGCGATCAGTCCGACCACGTAGGCACTCAACGGCATCGTCTCCGCACCGATGATCGATTCAGCGAAGGCATAGCCGTGGAACGTTCCGGCCAAGGCGAACAAGGAGCCTTCCACCCAACGGCTGCCCCCCGCCCGGCTCCAAATGATGGCCAAACCAACCAGCACCACCGATGCGGCGATCAACACTTCGACGCCGGGGATATCGACACCGGCCAGATGCAAGCCGAGCCCCGCGCACATGAAGCCGACGAACAAAATCGGCAGGCGGACCCCCAGACCTGCCAGCGCGGCGACGATGCCGATGCCGACCACGAACGCCAAATGATCAAGCCCGATGATCGGATGCCCAAGCCCCGACAACAAACCCTGCGCGAAGGTCCGCGGCATCTGACCATCCATCATGTGATGGGCCTGCGCCGGGGTGGCCAGCAGCGCCAGCCCGATCGCGGCCCCGGTTGCGGCGCACCAGGTTGGGATTGCGCGGGCATCAGTGTTGGTCGGATGATCAGCCATGTTCGTGTCTCCCTAACGCCGACAGGCGCATATAGTCCAAGGTTGATGCGATAATCAAAGCGCTAACGCGGGCGATCAGGCAAGCCAGCACTTTCAATGCCGGCTGCCGACCCGCCTACCGCGATCTGCGCCGACGAAATTCCCTATGACAGGCCAAGCATTGGTGACGCACACCGACCAACGCCTCGCTTTCCCCTGAACCACCGCCAACGGCCTTGGCCAGCGCCGACGCGGCCCGGTTGAAGCCCGCGACGTGTTTGGCAAAACGCTCCGGGTCCGCCCAAATCACAGCCGACGCCCCTTTCTTGCCGTCCGGTGCCGGGCTGTTCTCCGCAAACATATTGGCCAGCCCGCCACCGAGCTTGACCAGTTGATCGGCGTCGTTGGCCAGCTGCTGACGGTACGGTGCTTGATAGCTGATCACCGCTTCAGCGGAGCGATAGTGCGCCGACAGCGCGCGCATCTGCTGGCGCCGGAGCCGGGTGATGCGCTCGGCACGCGTGGTCAGAATGAGCGGTCCCGCACGATCGACCACACGGCCCCACGGTCCAGGAACGACGGTCGGCTTAGCCGCGTCCCCCTGCTCAGCATGCGCGCCGCTGCTCTTGAGGCCTGCCAACGCAAGGCACACCACCCACCCAATGACGGTGCAGCGGATGGCGAACGCAATCGATCCTGACCCCCTTGATTTTGATCGATTGACGGCAACCAAATGCAATTGGGCACGCGTCATCTGCAGCCTCCCGCCGGATGGGACCGATCGATCACCGATCGATCCCTGCCAAGCTGCCTCCGACGGGGCGCCGGACTCATGATCCGGACGGTTTGCCCAGGCGCCATTGGGACACCCCGCCCAATGGGTCAGACCAGCAGCAATTGCGACGGCAGGTCTCCTGGCTCTCGGGTCCACGCCTCTGGCCGCCTTCCCAGGCCCCATGCTTACCAGGGGATCCCAGTGGCGTCGTGGCCATCGGCTCGCCGACTACAGTTGCGGGGGCAGCTGCGGCTTCCGGATACCGGCGCTCGATCGCGCGATCACCGGCCGACCGCATTCCCATTTCATTCCCTTGCGGGAAACCGTCGCAAGCTTGATAACGTTCGGGTTCGTGTGCCGTCAATGGAAATCCGTCGCCGTGCCAACACCGGATCTACCCCAATTGGACTTGGTTCTCGGCGGCGCCCGCTCGGGCAAAAGTCGTTATGCTGAGCGGATGGCGATGCGGTATCCGTCGCCATGGACCTACATCGCCACCGCCCAGGCTTTCGACGATGAGATGCTCGCCCGCATTCGATCGCATCGCCAACGCCGCGGCGACGGGTGGGCGACGATCGAAGCGCCGCTGCAGCTGACCGAAGGCTTGATCCGCGCGCAAGCCAATGATGGCGCACTGCTGATCGACTGCTTGACGCTGTGGCTGAGCAACGTCATGCATGCGGATCGCCACGTCGATGGTGCGATCGATCAGCTGTGCCAGGCGATGGCTGAGCGCAAACGACCGCTGGTCGTGGTCTCCAACGAGGTCGGACTCGGGATCGTTCCCGACAATCCGTTGGCGCGCCGATTTCGAGACGCCCAGGGCCGCCTCAACCAACGCGTTGCCGGTCTCGCCGATCGGGTGACCTTGATGGTCGCGGGATTGCCGCTCACCGTGAAGCCTGCCGGAGCGGTGCCAACTGGAGGATCAGCCGATGACCATGACTGAGCAAAACGGCGGCGCAAGCGGTGACCGGCACAGGGCCAAGATGCAAAAGCGCAAGGCCGTGCAAGACGCCGAGGTGGCCGGCAAGACCCTCGAAAAAGGCCTCCTCATGGTCCACACCGGGCGCGGCAAAGGCAAATCAACCGCAGCCTGGGGCCTGATGCTGCGCGCGTTGGGCCGGGGCGTACGGGTCGGGATCGTGCAGTTCGGCAAGGGCGCCTGGGAGACCGGGGAGCGCGCCGCGATCGAGCGGTTTGGCAATCAAATCTCTTGGCACACCTTGGGGGAAGGCTTCACCTGGGAGACCCAGGACCACGCGCGCGATGTCGCCGCGGCCCAGCGCGCCTGGAGCCAAGCCTGCGCCTTGATGGATGACGACAGCATCGGTCTATTGATTCTTGACGAGCTCAATATCACGCTGCGGTATGACCATCTGCCGCTCGCCGACGTGGTTGAGCGGCTGCGGACGCGGCGTCAGGATCTGCACATCGTCGTCACCGGACGCAACGCCAAGCCGGAGTTGATCGAAGCCGCCGACCTGGTGACGGAGATGACGCTCGTCAAGCATCACTTCGCAGCCGGCGTCAAAGCCCAGCCCGGGATTGAGTATTAGCGTGGCGGCAAACGCTGGCCCGCCTGGGCGGCGACGACTACGGCTTTTTGGGCAACACGGCATCGGGCTGGCAAGCGCGCGCCGGCAACTGAGGCAACGGGATCTTCTGCATGCGTGCCATCATGTTGGCCGGCACCGGCTCCGACGTGGGCAAATCATTGATTGTTGCCGGTCTCGCGCGGCTGTTCCAACGTCGCGGTGCCCGCGTCAGACCGTTCAAACCGCAGAACATGTCGAACAATGCGGCGGTGACGGCGGACGGCGGTGAGATCGGGCGTGCACAGGCCTTGCAGGCCCGCGCCGCCGGCGTCGCGCCTAGCGTCCACATGAACCCGGTGCTGCTTAAACCGCAAACCGAGACGGGCGCGCAAGTGATCGTGCAAGGACGGCTGTGGCAACACGCACGCGCCGCCGCGTTCCAGGCCCTGAAGCCGCAGTTGATGGCACCGGTTTTGGCCAGTTTTCAAACGCTGCTGGCGCAGGCTGATCTGGTTTTGGTGGAAGGGGCCGGCTCTGCCGCCGAGGTCAATTTGCGTGCTGGTGATCTGGCCAATTTCGGTTTTGCGCGCGCCGCCGGCGTGCCGGTCATTGTCATCGGCGACATCGATCGCGGCGGCGTGATCGCCAGCCTGGTGGGCACCAAGGCGGTGCTGGCTGCCGACGATGCCGCGTTGATCCAAGGCTTTATCGTCAACAAATTTCGGGGGGATCCAACCCTGTTCGCCGATGGCATGCGGATGGTGGCGGAACACACGGGCTGGTCGCCGCTCGGCCTAGTCCCTTACTTCGAGGCCGCGCGCAGGCTGCCCGCCGAGGATGTGCTCGGATTGACGGATCTGACGGCGCAAGCTGGCCAAGGCAACGTCATCGCGGTGCTCAATTACGCGCGCATCGCCAACTTCGACGAGTTTGATCCACTCCGGTTTGAGCCCGCGATCGATCTGCAGTTCGTAAGGCCAGGCACACCGCTTCCCGCTGCCGCCAAGCTCGTCATCCTGCCGGGCTCCAAGTCCACCATCGCCGACCTGCAGATGGTACGCGAAACCGGATGGGACATCGACCTTGCCGCCCATGTCAGACGCGGCGGCATGGTGCTTGGAATCTGTGGCGGCTACCAGATGCTGGGCCGCAGCATCAGCGATCCCAGTGGCATCGAAGGACCGGTGGGGACGGTGGCGGGATTGGGGTATCTGGATGTCGACACCACCCTCACCAGCGACAAGACGTTGCGTCATGTGGCCGGGCAAAGCCTGCCCGATGGACAGCCGTTTCAAGGCTATGAGATGCACGTCGGGCACACCGACGGCCCGGGTTGTCAACGGCCGCTGCTGGTGTTCGACGATGGCCGCAGCGATGGCGCCACGAGCGACGGTGGACTCGTGGCCGGCTGCTATGTTCACGGACTATTTGCCGATAACGATCAACGTCGCGCGTGGCTCGACAGGCTCGACGCAGCAGCGTCCGCCCTCGATTATCATGCCGTCGTAGAGCGCACCCTCGACGCCCTCGCCACCCACCTTGAGCAGCATCTCGACTGCGATCGGCTGCTTGCCTTGGCGCGTACGCCGCGCCTAGATCATCGCGCCTGAAATCGGAACCGCAACGCCGATTCCAATTGCGCCGGTTCCGATTTAAGGCGCAAAGAGGATCGCTGTTAAAGTGGAGAGCAACTTTCTGCCTTTAATCGGGATCGTTCCGATTCCGATTAAAGGCAGGTTGCTCTAGCGAATTGAACCGAGCCGCGCAGGTGCGCTGCTTGTTGAGCGGGACGGCAAGGCTGATCCGTCTGAAGCGGAAATGATCGCAAAGCGCAAGCTTTGTCTCAGCCGTCCGTTTCAATCTCGCTGTCCACGAATATTTTATAGCTTTGCGACTTGGGCTTGTCCCGGTCTTCGGCGTTGACATAGGCGATCGAACTTTGCCCCTTGAGACGCGCCGGCAGAATCATCACCCTGACGAAGCGGCTCGGGCGATCGGCGACGGCTTGCGCAAACACCGGAACCGGCCCGGCCTCGAACCACGCGCAGCCTGGCGCATAGCTCGTCGCGTGGCCATCGGTGTCGATCCGAATGCCGCCATCGATGAGACAGCGGATGCCGGGCCCTTGGTGGGTGTGCAGATAAGCGCAGCCGCCCGGTGGAAAGGAAACGCTGTCGGCCCGCATCAACACGGCATCGGCGATTGGCCACGACAGCGGCGCACTCAATAGGCTCACGGACCGACCGGCGCCGTCAACGGCGACCGCGGGCACCTCAGGCGCGGCCAACTCCCAGCGCCAGAGGGTCGCCCCGTCCGGGCCGGCCAGCACTTGGCCGGCGCCGCGTCCATGCCAGGCGGTATCGGTGGCATAGGTGTGACCGGCCACGTCGATGGCGCCGTTGGCAACGTAGATGACCCGGTTGATCCGATCCTCGGGCAACCCGAGCGTGCTGCTCGACGCCAAGGTGTCGACGATCAGTCTGAGATGGAAGCTGGGCGGTGTCGGCACGCAGTCTCCTTCACGATCCCTTGAACTGCGGCGGGCGCTTGGCGTGAAACGCCTCCACACCTTCTCTGAAATCGTCTGACTGACGCAGTCGGCTGTAGCAATGGCCTTCCAGCTCGATGGCGACCGTCAGCATGGCGTCCTCGGTATCGTTGAGCAGCTTTTTGGCGGTGCGCTGCGCCAACGGGGAAAACGTGAGCAGGTCCTCAACCAGGGCGTCGGTACATGCTTCCAATTGCTGATCGGCGACGCAGTCCGTTGCCACGCCCCAATCGTGGGCCTGCCTCCCGGTGATCCTGCGCGAGCGCATTACGATATCCTTGGTGCGCGTCACCCCGATCATCTTTTGCAAACGCGCTGATCCACCGGAGCCGGGGATTTGTCCGAGTTTTTGCTCCGGCAACGCATAAAGGCAGGTCTCCGAGGCGAGACGAAAATCGCAGGCCAACGACAGCTCGAAGCCCACCCCAAAGCAGTAGCCGCGATTGGCTGCGATTACCGGTTTCGTGCAGCGCGCGGGCGCGGCGATGTTCCAGGCGAGCTTGGAGACGTGCTCCGGCGAGGCCTCAAGGAAGCCTTTGATGTTGCCGCCGGAAGAAAAGTGCTTGCCGATTGACCGCAAAACGATGATCCGCACCTCTGGGTCGGCGTCGAGCGCTTCGAACACCAACCGCAGCTGGTCGCGTTGCCCCATCTCGATGACATTGAGCGGGGGTCGATCGAGCACGACGTCAACGCGCTGCCGGCTCAGATGACGTTCCACCCGGAAGCCGTCGAGGCTGGCAAGTCGCGGATCGGTAAAGGGCACGCGTTCGGTCATCTTGGCATCGGTCCCAGTTGGATTGTTCGCCCTGTTATCGATCGAGTTCGCGCCGGGCCGCCGGGCCGCACGCCGCGCCCTGTCCGACCGTCAGCTAACCAGCATTGGCCGGCCTCGCCAAGCGCACCTCTCAACGCTCGCAACGGCCCGTAGCCGCATGCTAGGCTCCTGATTGTTGAAACGTTGCGGAGACCAGAGGCATGCGCTCGATCATTTTGGACCACGTTGCTTGGCTGAAGCAAGGCTGTTGGCAAGCGGCGTTAGCGGTCGCCCTGTTGCTGTTGGCGGCGGCAACGGCGCGGGCTGACGCGATCGATGGCCAATGGTGCGACGGCAGCAAGCATTTCAAGATCGATGGTCCCAACATCGTCACACCCGGCGGCAACGTCATTACGGGCAACTACGGGCGCCACGATTTCAGTTACGTTGTCCCGGATGGCGAAGTGGGCGCCGGCGAGAACGTCGACATGCAATTGCTCGACGAGGAGCACGTGCGCGTCAGTTTTGGAACCTCAGCACCAAAAATCTGGCGCCGGTGCAAGGTCACGAGTTGGCTGATCGCACCTTGGGTTGACACCGCTCAAGCGGCGCCAACGCGAGGCACACAGATAATCGCTAGAGCAACTTTCTGCCTTTAATCGGAACCGCAAAGCCGGTTCCGATTAAAGGCGCGATGATCTAGGCTCACAGATGATCGCTCCTGAACTGCAGGGCAACATTCTGCGTTCAAGCGGAACCCGCCCGGTTCCGCTTGAACGCTCGGTTGTCAAGTGTTCCGGATCGAACGCGTCGATCCGGGTCAAGGTCGCCTGGTCTAAACCGACGACCCAAACCGCATCAGCGGCCCAGGACGGTAAGTTTCACGCGCGCGAGCCCAGCTGAGCGCATGCCGACCACGCCCGCTGCCGCTCGCGACAGATCGATGATGCGGCCCCGGATGAATGGTCCGCGGTCATTGATCTTCACCACGACGGAGCGCTTGTTCGACAGATTGGTGACTTTGACGCGCGTGCCGAACGGTAATGAGCGGTGGGCTGCCGTCATCGCGTTGGGATTAAACCAACCCCCGGAAGCAACGCGTTGCGGTTGCCAGTAGAAGGAGGCGATGCCGACTTGCGCGCCCGAGCCGCTGGTGACGTTACGCGGTTTGGCGGCGCGGGCGGATTTTTTGTTCGCCTTGCGCCGGGTGTTTTTCGCTCGTATCGGCGGCGCCGCGCGCTTGGCCTTTTTGCGGGCGGATGGTTTGGCCTTCGGCGCTTTTGTGAACACGCTCTCAAGCCACAGATCGTTGGTATCATAGGCTGCGTTGGCCGCACCGGTGCTCAGACCGTAGGCAAGGCAAAGCAGCCCGCACAGGGCAGAAGTCCACCGTGTCATGATGTCTCCAATGCGATTTGTTCGGGAATGAAGGGGCGCAACGCCCCGTCAGGTTGGTGTCGGCATGGCAGCCGCGGGACCGCATCGAGTTATGCGGGCTGGGCCGTCATCCCGTGCGGGCCATTGCATTCGGCCCCACCATTTCAGTGATCGCTGCGTTTGTCGGCCGGAACCCTAGCCAGCGATCACAGTTCTGTACCCCTGGCTCCGGCGGCGGGGAAAAAACCACCGGGATTTGGCTGCGTCAAGACCTCAATTGTTGCATTTGGTCGCAAGCCGATCGGTTTGATCTATCAATGTTTTCTCTAGGTTCACGATGGGGCGCTTCAGCTTCATGCCTGCCATGCAATCGATGCAGGACGTACACCCTCTGTTTTCCAGGCAGGCGCCGACAACGGGTCAAACGGCAACCCACCAGCACGCCTTGCGCCCATTCGGCTCTCGCTCAGCACAAACCCTTAGGGCGGTTCGGTGGTCCTAGGGACCATCCTGCACCCGGCCTGCCGCCAAGCATCGAACCGAGCTGCGAAATGGGCCTGTCAGCCTAAGTCGGAATCGCCCTGCCGGCGCGTTGCCCCGTCGACCACCCACGGCCCGCTGGTGTGAGCGGCCAGGCAAGGCAGCGGAACGGGTCCAGCTCTCTGCAAAACGCTAAGGCGCCGCTGATCACCGAGCCGAGCAGGCACCGCCTTGCATTTTGCCGGCCGCGACCTTATAGCCTGACAGCAGCGGAGACGTGGCCGAGTGGCTTAAGGCGGCGGTTTGCTAAACCTGCGGACCAACCTTGGCACACGGGACGTAAACCCCTCCAATATCACAGCTTTTTGCGCGTTCTGGCGGTCTTCGCATCGCAAGAACGCGCAATGGACTTAACGCGAACATCTGCTCAGACTCCCCCCACTGACTCCCCCCACTATTCCCGCAGCGTTCCCGCCCAGCAAACTTGCCGCCAGCTACAGCTGGCTGACCACCGCGAACGCGATGCGGGCAAGCCCGACGCAGATCGCTGAACGACGCCGATGTTTGAGTTCGGCAAGACAGGAGGGGCTTGGTAGGGCTGGACCGAGGCAGGGAATTTGTTTCTCAATATTCAGCGCCCCAACTGAATTTGGCAAGGCATGGCTTGGCTGGGCACGGTCGGGCAGGGCAAGGCAGGGATTTTTTCTCGATTATCAGCGTCCAATTTGAGTTTGGCATGGCGATGTGAGGCGGAAAAATGATCTTTAACCGCACAGACGACGACGCGGCATGATGGACGACGATTCAGCGCGGAGGTTTCAGACCGAAAGCAACCGCATCGAAGGCATCACCGAGACATCGGACGCGGAAGTCGCCGCCCTCAAGCACTTTGTTGCCAGCGAGAGCCCGACGATCAAAAGCGTGTCGAATTACGTGGCGATTATCCAACCCGGCGCAGTGTTACGGACGCGCAAGGGCCTAAACGTTCGCGTCGGCGAGCACGTCGCTCCGCCCGGTGGCGGCGATATACGATCCGAACTGCGATGGATCTTGAACGACGCCTTGTCCGGCGTGCACCCTATCATGTCCACCAGCGGTATGAGACCCTGCACCCGTTGACAAGCTTCGCGTGCTGCTTATGCCGATCGTGAATAAACCGATGCCGTGTTGAGCATCCCATGAAACGCTTGATTATCAGCGTTGGCTTTTTGCTCGTCTCGCCAGCCATGGCCCAAGATCGGCCACGCGAGATGCTCGACCTCAGCGATCGGTACACCTACCTTGCACACGTCGTACGCGTCGTGGACGGCGATACAATTGATGTCGATATCGATCTGGGCTTCAACACCTGGCGGCGCGATGAGCGCCTGCGGCTGGCACGCATCAATGCACCGGAGGTGAGAGGACCGGAGCGTGCGGCCGGATTTGCGGCCAAGGCCGCGTTGCGCCAGCGCATCGAAGGCAAGTGGTTGATCATGCGCACGTTACCTGATCGTCGTGGTCATCAGCGCAAAGGCAGTTTCGGCCGCTACCTCGCCGAGATCTACGACCGGGGCCAGAACATCAATGATTGGCTGATGGATCAGGGGCTGGCGAAGTTATAGGTGCGCCGCGGCAAGGCCTCTCGTCGCGTTCGTCGTTGATCGTGGCTCGCGGTCGCCGCCTGCCCTTTGGCCAACGCACGGCCTGCAGACCCAATCCGACAATTTCCTGCATGACATGTTTAAATGAGGCTTGTCATCCATACGCAATAAGCGTATAAAAACAGTCATGCCCTGGTCGCCCGATCAACTCGCCATCAACGGCATCATCGACGCGGTCAGCGAGGGCGATGTCGTCACGATCAGCCTCGAGACGCCGATTGGCGTAGTCATCATGATCGCCGAGTTGTCCATCAATGGACGCCAGTTGATCGCTCGCGGCATCCACGTTCAAAGCCACGTCGAGCCAAACGCCATCGGATGGTGCAACTGGCGCGTCGTGGCGGATTTTTTGTTGGAAAGGATCGACTGCGATGAAGCCATCGTTGAAGGCGCCACTCGAACGACTGGGGTCAATCCAGGCCGTCGACCGCGTGTCCTCCGGTTCGCCCGCCGACCTCGTGATCCGGCCTAAGGGCGCGCTCGCCAAGGTCAAGACCATTGACGCCATGCTCGCGCTCGCGCGTCGCGGTGTCAAAGCACTGACCGCCAAGCGTGCCGTGGAGGCCATGGTGGACGAGGGCGAGGCGATGGTGTCGGTGCCAACCGTCGAGCCTGGCAAGGCTTTAGCAAAAGAGTTACGGGCCGCCGGCGTGGCCGTGTGCCGGATCGCCACGGAGCCGGTCGATGTCAAAGCGCTGCGCGACCGGCTGGGCATGTCGGCGCCAGCGTTCGCCCGCCGCTATGGCCTCAACGTGCGGACCGTCGAAGGCTGGGAACAGGGTCGCCCGATCGATGCGCCGGCCAACAACTATCTCATGGCGATCGCCGCCGATCCGATCGCGGTGGCCAGAGCATTAGAGCAGGAGATGAACTAATTGGCGGCTAGAACACCACCAAGTTCGGCCGTTGGGTGCCCCGTCCTTTAGGGCGGGGAAGAGGTTAAAACAAGAAACCGTTGACGGCGAGATCCTGGGTGGGTCAGCGCGCAACGCGAGGTGTTGAGAGGTTAGGGCTGCGGCCCGTGTGGATCGCCTTCATCATCGCGTTCGCCGGGCGAATGGTCCGCCATCCATTCGCTGGTCCCGGCTCACCTTCGCACACCTTTGTCGAGGGCACGTGGCTGAACAGGTTGCGGTAGAAATGCACCGTGCAACGCCGCCAGGGGCCGCATCCGGATAAAAATCACCAATGCTTTCCGCCAGGCCCAGACAAGCGTCGGAGATGATCAGTTGCCCGCCCTTCAGGCCGCGTGATTTGAGATGTTTGAGGAAGCCGGACCAGCCCGCCTTGTCCTCGTTGGCGCCCTCACAAATGCCGAGGATCTCGCGGTAGCCTTCCGCGTCGACGCCGATCGCAACGAGAAGTGACACGTTGCGCACCTCACCGGCCCATGTACGCTTCAACACGACGCCGTCGAGATAAACGTAAGGATGCTCGCCTTCGATCGGCCGGTTCCGCCAGGCTTCGATCGTGGCGTATATCTTCTTGTTGAGATCCGACACCGTCGAGGGCGACACGCGCGTGCCCCATAACGCCTCGGTAATATCCTCCACGCGGCGCACAGAAACGCCGGCGAGATACATTTTAATCAGGGCCTCTTCGACAGATGCCTCACGCCGCTTGTAGCGTTCGATGATCGTTCGCGCTCAATGCTCGAACCAATGGCGCATTGGCGCTCACTCTCGAACGTTTGACGGCGCAGCTTGGGAACCTTGAGATTGACCTCACCTGTCTTCGTGGCGAGCTTGCGCTCGTAGTGACCGGCACGGGTGTCACGGCGGTCCTCGGTCCGCTCGTATCGGTGCGCATTGCACAACCGATCAGCCTCGGCATCGAGCAGCGCGTTCAAAGTCTCTTCGACGGTGCCGCGCACCACGCGATCGAGATGGCCCCTGATCCGCTCGTCGTCGATTTGGATCACGTTGCTCAGCCTGGCTGATTGCGTGTTGCCGGCCGCTGGAATCGTCCTATCCTCTTTCATGGTGGTCTCCGGTTCGGTTTATGGTTGGGGGCTTGCCAACCACCACCTGACCCCGATTCGGAGCCGCCAGCTAAATCTCAATTGTGCGAAATAAACCGTGCGTTATCGCCCCAAGCCGCCGCCTGAGCCCTCAGGCCGTCACCAAGATTTGGCGATAGCTCGGGCGGCTGCTGTCCGTGCAGAATGGCAGGGCCATTGGCGCCGAAGAGCTGGAAAGGCGTACTGACAGTGATGGCTTGACAACTGATACCGGCTCAGAACACCGTATAGATGAACGGTGCAAGCGCCGATGACTTAACGAAGTACAGCACGACGCCGAAAGCGACCAGGATGATGACCGCTGGCAGCAGCAGGATCTTACCTCGACTGATGAAAAACCTGATGACCCCGAAAAGGCTGGTTCGCCGACCATCGCGCTCACCGGTCATACGAACCTGGGTATTGACCGTCTTGTCCCGCCAACCTTCAAGTTCAGTTGGCGGCGAGTCTCGCCACGCGAAAATGGGAGCGGTGCCGCTCAAGGCCTTAATGGCATATCCAGTCGGCGTCATGATCAGGAAGTAGACGATCAGCAAGATTGCCTTCAAGATCCATTCACCGACCGTCGATCCAACGGCCCTCAGTACCTTTTCAACTGGCTCAAGCAACTGGGGGACAGCAATTGCCACAAGCAACAGGAGCGGCCCAACAATCTCGAAAACGCGATAGAGTACAATCCACTCGGCCTGTACGAGATAGAGCTTGTAGAACGCGACAAACGTCATCACCCCACCAAGGACGAGGCCGAGGACAGTCAGGCTTTTCAAGCTGTGCTCAAAGCGGCGATTCTCGCGTCGCCGCAGGTAGGCAGCTCCATAGCTTTCGTCGCCCCCCGGCGACTGCGCGTAGCGGCCGGCCACGTCATCTTTGCCGCTCATCGAAACATCAATCACGTTCAAACCTCTGCAACCACAATTCACGCTCCTTATCGGTCATTGGCGGCGCTGTCTGATCGGACCGAAGCAGGAGGCGATTGCCCACGACCAACGCATCGATGTCGGTTGCCATGAAGCACCTGTATGAGTCTTCCACGGTGTTCACGATCGGCTCGTTGCGGACATTGAACGACGTATTTATCAGGACCGCGACACCCGTCCGCTCCTCAAATTTCGAAATTACACCGTGAATGAAAGGATTGCGGTCAGCATCGACTGTTTGCACACGCGCAGAGTAGTCTACGTGTGTCACCGCAGGGATGTCGCTCTTTGCAATGTTGAGAAGATCAATGCCCCAGAGCGCCTTATCGTCATCACTCAGTGGGATGCGCCGTTCGTGGCAGACGGGGAAGGCCAGAAGCATGTAAGGGCTGTCCTGCGACAGTGCAAAATAGTCGCCAGCCCTTTCGGCCAGAACCATAGGGGCAAAGGGCCTGAAACTTTCGCGAAACTTGATCTTGAGATTCATATGCGATTGCATTTTCGGAGATCTTGCATCGCCCAGAATCGAACGAGCACCAAGTGCCCGTGGGCCCCATTCCGCACGGCCACGTGCCACCCCTACAACGTTTCCTTCTTCAATCAAGGCGGCGACGCGATCCTGCAGCTGCGATTCATCCATCGGCTGCCATACGGCACCGAGGTCCGTGAGAACCTTGTCATCCGCAGGTGCATTGGGCCCGATGTCTAGCCCCAGAAATGAGCCCTGCATGAGATCGGAAGAACTGACTTTGCGGTCAGCTCTCAATTCATCATGCCAATACCAGAGGGCTGCGCCTAACGCCCCGCCGGCATCGCCGGCAGCCGGCTGGATCCAGATCTTGTCGAATATCTTCTCTCGGGCGAGACCACCGTTTGCCACGACATTGAGTGCTACGCCGCCGGCCAGCACAAGGTTGTCCGAGCCGGTCTCGGACTTCACATACCGCGCCATTCGAAGCATTGCTTCGTTCAAAACAAACTGGATACTTGCCGCCAGATCCATTTCACGTTGCGTGATCAGGCTCTCTGGCTCACGGGGCGGGCCTCCGAACAGTTCATCAAATGCCCCGTTCGTCATTTTGAGACCACCGATGTAGTCGAAGTACTCCTGGTTGACTACGATCGAGCCATCGTCCCCGAGTTTAATAAGGTGGTCGGTTATCTTGTCTGCATAGATCGGCTTTCCGTAGGGTGCCAGCCCCATGAGCTTGTATTCACCACTGTTGATCTTGAAGCCGGTGAAATAGGTGAATGCCGAATAGAGCAACCCCATCGAGTTTGGAAACCGGATCTCTTTTCGCAGCTCAATTTCGCGGTTTCGCCCGACACCGAATGTCGTTGTCGACCACTCACCAACGCCATCGACGGTTAGAATCGCGGCCTCGTCGAACGGTGAGGGGTAGAACGCCGATGCAGCGTGCGAGAGATGGTGGTCGCAGAAATGAACGGGAACCCTTACGCCCAACTCATCTGCGATCTCACGATCCTGCCACAACTTGCTCGTGAGCCAGCCGGGAAAGGCGGCGAGATAACTGCGCAGGCTAAGCGGAGCTGATCTATGGTAGGTCTCGGTCAGACGTTCGAATTTGACGACAGGGTTTTCGTAGAACACCACATGGTTGATATCGTGCTCGGAGATCTGCGCCTGATCTAGACAGAAAGCGACGGCGTTTGCCGGAAAGCCAGCATCTGCCTTCACACGCGTGAAGCGTTCCTCCTGCGCGGCGGCAACGATCACGCCGTCGCGCAAGATTGCAGCTGCGGAGTCGTGGTAATAGGCTGACAGACCAAGAACGTAACAGGGTTTCATGGACGCACCGCGGGTTTTCCGAAACCAATCGTCATTTTCAGCTTTGGAAACGATTCGAATTTCCTCAGCCAGTATTCGCGTCCATTGCGTTTAGGATCGGAGTTATCGGAAGAGGAAAAATACAGCAGTGCATTCCAGTGGGAGTAGCTGCCCAATCCATGCTTTCTGATAACCTTATGCGCCGCTGCACCCGGCCCCAAGAGCCTGGATCCCTCGAAGAGCACCAATGGCTGACGTCTTGGAGACTTCACGTCGGCCCCCGCGTAAGGAATTCCCGGCAACGCGTAGACGAACGCGTTGCCTCCAGCCTTCGAGATTTTGCGGCTGTCCAGCTTCAATTCCCATTCGACGGCTCTATCTTCTTTCAAGGGGGAAGCAGCTATGCGCAGAGACGAAACACGCCTCAACGAATCCTCCGGAGACAAACGGAACTCGAAATCGCGGCCACTGGCATTTCCCACCTCCTTGGGAACGGCTTCGGCATGGCCGCCGACCTCATCCATGAAATGTGCAAATACTCTCAGTTTGACCGATATTGGAACTGCGAACGATATTGATTGAATTGAAACGGGCCGCTCGAAAGAAAGATGAACATGTTTTTCATCTACCGGCCAGTTCAGGCCGGACGAAGAATTTCCAAGCACTCGGAAGTCCCAGGCATTTGCGCCCGACTGCTCAAGTTGCACATCCATTGGAACAGCATCATTGATCCGCGGTGCTAGGCCGTCCGGGGTTGCAGACCTTCTCCCCAGCACCTTGCGGTATTCAATCTCAAGAGTATCCACGATCTGAGTGGCATAGAAATGCGTCATCACCGCTCCGGGGTGAGTGTTTGCTGGGTTAGCAAACATGCCAGGTATTTCTTTGGCGTTTTTTTGGTAGCGGACGTTAAAGGCGTTCCAAAGATCGAGCCAACGGGCGCCAGATTTTGTAAACATCTCGCCAACCCGTTCATAGACTGGCCGTCCATTGACGCCTCTGTCCAAGGGCTTGGGCAGAGCGACAACGAGCAACTCTAAACCACGCTCGCGGACGCCCTTGGAAAAGCGACTCACAATCGGGGCATATTGCTTGAGATGAGCAGGTTCGTAGAGTTTGCGCACCCAGTTGCGGTAGCCATATCCCTCGCCTCTCTTTTCTCTGATGCTGCGATTGCGCGCCTGGCACATATCCTTCAGACGCTGATGGAGAAGCGGCACAAATGCTAGGGTGGCTGAGGCAATCGAAGGCAGACACTGCTCGGCCATGTCGCCGCTCAATTGACGTATGAGCCTGGCGCCGGTTTCGTTCCTGATGTCCGGATCGTTGCTGACGAAGCCAACAACCACGAGATCCGGCTTCAACCGATCGATGAGGCGATTGTTTGCGATCCATCGGAGTTGGGCCTGCGTTGATGCACAGTTTCTACCGGCGGCAACGACCTCAATATCCCAATACCCGCGACGCTCTAGCTCTCGTTGTAGCTGTCGCCACCACGTCAGATTGACATTTGTCAGGCCGTCGCCCTCGACGTACGAGTCCCCGATTGCCAGTATTCTCCTGCGGACACGGGGGGGCTCGGAAACGGTGTGCAGTCTGGACCGCCAAACGATACTGGTGTTGCGATCAACAATTCGGCTTCTATTCAACTTGTCAATGTTTCTGTCCTCATTCTTCCAATGCAAGCAGTAAGCGGCTGGAAGGCCTTGTGCCCCCACGCTACACGCACGTTGCGTGAAGTATTCAATCGCTACCAAGAACAGAGCCGCAACGAAAACTGCGATTGCACAATACCTTAGCGAAACAAAAGGCAAGAAAACGTATTTCTTCCCGAACAGTTGGCACTCATGAAGCCCGAACATTGATTAGGTTACCCTACCCGACCGCATACTCAAACCCCAACCGTCAGGACCATACTGACGGCGAGCGCCGACCTTTATCTGCATCGACCGGCTCCATGTACAGCGGCAATGATATTTGCTCCACGCAGCCTTGGGCAATTACTCAGCACCGTTGCCGATTGGACACACGAGACGAGCTACGCGCGGAAGTTGGTGACGGCGTGAATCGGTGAAGGCGGCATATCGTGGGGTTGCTTGACAACCTCACTTCTCCACCAAAGGAGCGATATGCCGTGTCGAACGATAACGTCAGCAAGCTCGTTCAGCCAGCCGCATGTCCTGGGACCAGGTGCTGGCGGCCATCGCCATCTTGACTCCAGACAAGACGGATCAAGACGAACTTCGCAGAGTCGCCGATATTGCGTTGACCAAAGGGCAGGCGGTGACTGTTAGTCAGGGTCAACGGTCGGACCTGAAACTTCATGATAAAATAATGAAGTTCGCCTCGCCCAAGACCCAGGGTGACGTGCTCCCCTGAAAGATCCTCGTTTGTGGGTTAGTCTGTTGCCGATTTGAGGAGGCAGACGATGAAGCGTAGTCGTTTCAGTGAAGAGCAGATCATCGGGATTTTGAAGGAGCATCAGGCCGGTCTCTCGGCGGCGGAGCTGTGCCGCAAGCACGGTATTAGTGATGCAACGTTCTACAAGTGGCGCTCGAAGTATGGCGGCCTGGAAGTGTCTGAAGCCAAGCGGCTGAGGGCCCTGGAGGAGGAAAACGCACGTCTCAAGAAGCTTTTGGCGGAGCAGGTGATGGACGTTGCGACGCTGAAAGAGATGCTCGGAAAAAACTTCTGACGCCTGGTTCAAGGAGGAAGGCCGTGAGCTGGGCTATCAATGAAAAGAACTATTCGCAGCGCCGCGCCTGTGGTCTTGTGGGCATCGATCCGCGGGTATTGCGGTATCGCTCGACACGTCCTGACGATGCCGGTCTGCGCCAACGCCTGCGGGAACTCGCCTACCGGCACCGCCGGTTCGGTTATCGCCGTCTGCACATCGTGATCAAGCGAGAAGGCATACACATCAATGGCAAGAAGCTCTGCCGCCTTTACAGGGAAGAACGCTTGACGGTACCGCGGCGTGGAGGTCGCAAGCGTGCGCTTGGCACGCGGGCGCCCATGCCGATCCCGCAGGTCACAATCAACGTTGGAGCCTGGACTTTGCCTCGGACACGCTGATCGATGGGCGCCGCTTCCGCATTCTGTGTGTCATTGACGACTTTACCCGCGAGTGTGTCACCACGGTTACCGACAACTCGATCTCAGGCGAGCGTGTTGCCCGCGAACTGGACGCGCTTGTCGGGCGGCGTGGCCGACCCTGCATGATCGTCTCGGACAACGGCACGGAACTGACCAGCCATGCCATCCTCAAGTGGCGGCGCGACAGGGATGTCGAATGGCATTACATCCAGCCGGGCAAGCCTCAACAAAACGCTTTCATCGAGAGCTTCATCGGTCGCTTCCGGGATGAGTGCCTCAACGAGCATCTCTTCACAAGCTACGCTCACGCTCGACGGATCATCGAAACATGGAGGATCGCCTACAATACACACCGACCGCATTCGAGCCTCAACGGGCTCACACCCTACCAATTCGCAACCCGGTCCAACATCGACCAGACCACGAACAGAACTAACTTTTGAATGTGGACATCACGGGGAGCAGGTCATTGGAGATCTGACATGCGTGGCTCCCATGGACAACAGCAATGGGAGGACTATAGACAAAACGTATTTCGTTGACGATATAGAAATAAATGACTTCAACGTTTTCTGGTTTCGAGTCGTGTCCATCTCGGCTACAAGTATCGCCATGACGGACGCGAAAACGATGATATCATTGCGAATGCCACCGGATTTGGTTGAGCGACTTGATCGATGGCGGCTCAAGCAGGTCGTTCCACCGCAACGATCGGCGTTCATTATCGCTGCGGTGGAACGCCTTCTTGATACGGTTGAGCGGGAGGAGGAGCACACAGCCAGGAAGAAGGACGGCAAGCGCTAAGGATGTGAGCGAGCGGCACCAGCGCTATGGTGTCAACCACCCAATCTGGGCTAGCTGCTTGAGGTTGTCCTGAGCCACTTTGAGCACTGTTGGGTTATTCTTGGCGAGCCGGGCAGCATGACGGTACCAATGGGCGGATTCAACATAGTCCCGCTTCACGCTCTTGCCCAATTGGTAATAAACTCCGATGTTGTTAGCTGCGGACGCATTCCCATGGCTTGCAGCGCGGCGAAAGTGCCGAAGAGCGTCTTCGTAATCTCCGTCCTTGTCAGCATGGCGACCCATTGCGGCACTACACCAATGGCCGATCCCCTCAGCCGCACACTTTTTATAATAGTCTCTTCCCAGCGCGATGTTCCTGAGGCTTTTTGGAATGTCTTTCATATCACCCGAGTAATATCGGGCAAGCACGACCGTGCTCCAAGTGTGCCCGTCGTTGCGAGCGCGGTGATAGGCCTCTAAGGCGCTGCGAAACTTGCCGGCGCGGTGATAAGCCCGACCGAGCTGGTATCTTGATAACGCGTCCGTTGGGTCCGATGCCACCGCCACCAAGCAAGCCTTCATGGCGGCAGGGGCGTCTATATCGTCAAATTCTACACCACCCCCAATCTTCTGAGCATCGAGAGGGTGCGCCGCGAGGCGGTCGCACTCATTCTCCGGCCTCGGTTTCAATGAACTCTTAATCGGCGGGAGTGGCTTGATCGTAAGCCCCGGCTTGAATGCGGCCTCCTTGAACACCGGAAGATTGATGAATGGCCCCTCCTTTGCGCCGCCAGTATAGGCGACAAGCCGGCAGGCTCTCATGTATATGCCGTCGGCATGACAAGTCATATTGCGCAACCTGAAGCCAGCAATTCGGCGAGTTGGAACCAAAGTGACGTCTCTGCCTATCTCAGCGGTGTTCTTCAGGAGAGCATGGATGTGCACATTGGCGTCCACAAGGTGTCCACCGGTTTCGCTGAGGACGTCGATCGAAAGCATTACGGTTTGGACGTCGCTTTGCGTCCGATTATGCGCCCCGACGCCTATGGTGCAGTTGATTCGGCCATTCTGATTAGGCATTTTGAGGATCACCAGCACGATGGCGCTTCTGATCGGCTTGATCGCGTCATCGACAGACCACGCTTCGGTGGCCACGACCGAACTTAATGCTGCAAGCACGACCGCCGCCAATAGGACGCACTTCATAAATGCCCCTCCAATATCCGCAATCTTTATCATTCAGTAGACGCAATATCTTCAACCTGCCCTCGAAGCAGCAAAACGCAACACGAACGTCTAAATACTGAACGCCGTGGAAAGGGTCTCGGTTCGTGGCGACATTCACACGCAGCCGCATTACCCATTCACCCCTTTGATATCCATGCCACCAGCTGGAGCCGGCCTCGCACCTGCAGGCTGGTTGATGGTCAGATGGACACCAGACAGCACACTCGCCGCACCTTTGAGCGCCTTCGCGGCACCCGATAAATCGGTTGCCGCGGTGCCGAGTGCGCCGCTTCCCGTCTTCATCGATTGCGCGGCCTCCGCCGCGTTTTTGCTGGCCGCATCAAATCCCGTCGTGATGCCGGAAAAATCAATGCCGCCGTAGGAGTCCCCGAAGCCCCACAACCTGCCGCCTCCGCCAGACGGTGAGCCACGGCCAGTGGCGTCCTTGATGCGATCCCAAAGCGTGTATTTCGGATCGATGGCGAATTTCTCCCGGAGCTTGTCAAGCACGTAGCGAACCTCCCGGATCGACTTGGCATCAAAGCCGATCTCTTGGGCACGCCGGAACGACCCACGCCCCGTGCGACGCTCAATCTCGCGCCTGGTCTGCCAATAATCACGCCAATCGTTCTGGGGCACCACACCGTGACGGCGGCGCTTTTCGGCCTCAGCAGTGGTTCTTTCGGCCTCCTCCTTGTTCTTGGTATGCGCGATCGAGGCTTCCTCGACCCTGTCGGACAGAAACTTGACGGCATCGGCGATGCCGTAGGCGATGTTGCGGATACGCTGATTGGTGATCTGAATTTGCGCTTCACTCACACCGAACTTGCGATCGAGTTCATTGAAGAACGCCAAAAACTTTTCCAGCCCCGGCATGCGCGGCGGACCCTCGAGTCCCCATTGGCAGACCCGGCGCATATCCTTCACGACGGTTTGCGCCTGCGCCGCATCGACCTGCGCCTTCTTGGCCTCGGCGACTTTCTTGTCGTCTTTTGCGCCATCCAACAGGAGTCGAATCAGCCGCGCGTTTTGCACGGCCGTGCCGCGGTAGTGTTTGATACCGTATTTGGCTGCCAATTTCCGACGGGCGGCAAACGACGAATCCATCTCCATCAGTTTCGTCAAATCGACGATGGAATGACGCCATACTGAAACGTCGCCGATTTTGCCGCGCACCTGTTTGGCCTTGGCGTCCATCTGTTTGAGGGCATCGATGGTCGGACCGGTGAGCGCGCTTTTCTCGATAACCTTCTTGGCCTGCTCAGCGCGCGCGCCGACATCGCCCACGCCTTGCGCTTGTGCGGACGTGCCGGTCAGCCACTTGAAGCCTTCCCAGAGCTCCTTGCGCATCGTGAGCAGAAAACCCGCCGCCCCGACCGTGGCTGCGATCCAGCCCGGGCCGGGAATCAATCCAAGCAGCGGCGCCAACATCATCGCGTTGCCGGCGACGCCGCTCCAGTCCCCGGCGAGCAAGGCATTGGCGCCAAACAAGCCGGTGAGCCCAACACTGGCACCGCGCACGAGACCGAAGCGCTTGAGGCGACTAAACAGCCCGCCACGCGTCGCAGCGGCAGCAGCGCCAGCCTTCCCAAGGTTGCCGGTATTCGGCATGCCCAAGATCTGGTTCAGTCCGCGACGCGTTGTCAGCACGCCAGCCGCAGCCGCCAACGCCGCTGCCGATTTTGTCAGCGCTCGACCTGCAAAGAGCAACGCGGCTGCCGGAGCGAATTGCATCGCCGCATAACCTGCGACGCCAACGCCACCAACAACACTGGCCAACACCGGTGACTCGGAGATTTTGGTCAACGCACCGCTGAGTGAATTCAGCGTGCCGGTGATCAGCGGCTCAAAATTCTTAAGCCCCGCATCCACGGCATCTTTCCAAGCCGCGCGCACGCCTCCCAGTGAGAGTTCGACATCTTTGGAGACGTGCTTCATTAGCCGCGCATTATCGATCTGCTTGCGGGCGGCGGCTGCGCGTTGCGCCAGGATTTCCTTTTCCTTGACCAGCACGTGAGCAAACAGACGGGATGCGCCTTCGTTGAAGCCCATTTCCGCCAGCCTGTTGCGCACGGCAGTGTCATCTGTCGTACTGACGCCCAGCCGCTGCATCATCGGCTTGATGCGGTTCAAGCTGAAGTCGACGAAGTTGGTCGCCGCTTCCTTCATCAAATTCTTGCGGACGCTGCCGTCTTTATTACGAAGGCCAACCGCTGCCATCGCGGCTTTCTTTTCTGCCGACAGATTCGGCCGCCCTAGATCGCCGAGACCTTGCCGGATCATATCGCCGGCGCGGCGCTTGTACTCGTCGACCAGGATCGCGAGGTCGGTCAGCGCCTGATCGTTCATTGATAGCTTGGCGCGGCCCGACATACGCAGCACATTGCCGAAGGTTGTCGAGTTGAATTTGCGACCCGCAACCAGTACGCCCCGAGAGACCGCATCGGAGGCCTTGGTGAACTTCCCGGCGTCGTCGGCACGACCGATCGCGTCGAGCGCGCGTACGATCTCAAGTGCATCGTTTTCGCCAGCACGCACACTGCCGGTGTTGAGCGCCATCAGCGTATTCAACTTGGCCAGCGGGACACCGATCCGGCGCGTTTCGCCTGCTAGCATCTGCGAGGCGAGCTGGCGCATCTGCTCGATCAGGCCGGCTTCGGTAACCACGCGGAACGTGCGAACGCCCTCTTTGGCGCCCTCGTAAATTGCCTTCTTCTGGTAGCCGGCATCGATCTTGGTCAGCGTTCGCTGGGTCGAGGCATCACCGAAGCCGCGACCGCCCTCGACCATCGTCTGATGCGCATGGCGCGCGAGCGCAAACTGCGTATGCTGATAATAATTGCCGATATATCCGCGCGATCCGAACGGGCCGCGGTTCCAGCCGTAGCCAGCCCACGCACCAGGGCGACTAGGCCCACCGCGGGGATAGCCGCCGCGCGGCATGGCCGGTAGCGCACGGCCAGCGACCTGAGTGAGTTGTTGGTACGCAGCCGTCAGTTCACGTACGTCACGCGTGGCGCGCTTGAAGCCGCGCACGCTGAGTTTGAGATCGATTTTCTGGCGAGAGATCTGCTGTAGCTCTTTGACGGATTTGATCGTGCGGTCGATCTCACGCCGCGTAACCCGCATCCGGTTCGGCCGTGGCCCGAAGGTCATGCCGCTCAACCGCTGCAACCGCTGCAGCTTCGCCATGGATTTCTCGGTCTCGGCGAGCTGCTTGTTGATTCTGCTCAGCGGCTTCGACGCTTGGTCGACAACCGTCAGAACCGCTTTTTCTGTGAATGTCGCCACGGACCGAGACTTTCTTCACGACGTTTAGTGTTCGTGTTGTGTCTTCTTGACATGAACTACCACCACCTATGCTGCGCAAAGGCTGGCGGTTTCGCGGTTCATCGTGAGGCCGACGCCGTCACTCCCCGCACGGCCGGTTCCCGACCCAATTCCGACAGGGCCCAGTCCAGCACGCGCGCGGCTCGCTCAGGATCGAGCCATCCCCCGCCCAGATTCCGTAAACTGTACGACGCGCTTCGCGACCGCCGACACAATCGTCTAATTCTAGACTTTTTCTTAGTATAGTCTTATATTGTACATTCAGAGATCGTCGCGAGGAGGCTGCCGTGATTCGTCTTGCGCCTGCACCGAAACCATCACCGCGGGCGAGCGCCGAGCAAGTGGCCGCCGGCTTGCGCGCATTCTTCCGCATCGCCAAGCTGTGGAAACTGACGAACGAGCAGTCCATGGTCCTATTGGGCCAGCCGTCCAAGGCGACCTTCCATAATTGGAAGAAGGGTGCCGCTGTCACGCCAAGCGTCGATCTCGCAGCCAGGCTTGGATACGTGCTCGGCATCTTTCGGGCGCTAGAGATCATCTATCAAGACGCCGACATGGCAGACCGATGGGTGGCCGAGCCCAACCTCGCCTTTGGTGGGCAATCGGCGCTCGATCGCATGATGGCTGGCCAAATCACCGACCTCGCCGCCGTTCGAGGTTACGTCGACAGTGTCAGGGGTGGTTGGTGATGGCGCGGAGCGCTACAACACATCCTAACCTGCTCATCGAACACGCGGAGGTAGCAAAGGTGCCGTCCCGACGTGTTCGATGGCAGGCGGCTCACCGCTTGATCCCATCGAGATACCCTCCGATTGATTTGTTTGAGCGCGTGGCCCAGCCGGAGGACTGGGAGGCATTGATCGAACTGGAGGGCATGACAAACCCGCGCCTGCGAGAGCAAGCCGGGGCCATCAGCCTGGTTCCAGCCTCGCGCAGGGTCAGCGGTCCAGGCGCCTCGATCGTCATGGCGCCCTTCACGCATGCAAGCCCCGACCGACCGACGAGGTTCTCAGACGGGAGCTATGGCGTGTACTACGCGGGCCAACGATTTGAGACAGCCTTGCGAGAGGTGGCCTGCCACATGTCACGCTTCCACGCTGCCACTCAGGACCCACCATTGCGCGGTGACTACAGGGGATATCAGGGTAAGATAGACAATACGTTCAGTGATTTGACGACACGATCATACCCGAACATGCTGGGGCCAGACATAGCCAAGACCTATCCGCCAGCTCAACGCTTCGTCAGTATGCTCAGGGAATCGGGCGGCAACGGCATCATCTATCCAAGCCAACGTCATGCTGGAGGCCGCTGCTTAGCGGCGTTCTCGCCCGATGTTGTGACCATCCCCGTGCCGTCGAGGCATATCGCGCTGAGGTGGGATGGCGAACGAATGAGCGCGTGGTTTGACTATAAAACTGATCTGTGGACATCTCTTTCCTGACACGGCACGACAACGCCCGATCTCACCTTGGCGCCGCCCCTTCCTCCGCAAAAAACGCGGAGTTTGCCGTTGACACATGCGGAGATTAGCGGCATTATTTTCCGCTTATTATGCGGAGAATGGGAATGTACATCTACGACCAAGCCGCCTGGCCGCGTTTCCAATGGGACGAGCATCGCCTGCTCCAGCCCCTTGCGCACGTGCGTCACCGGCAGGGTCGGCTCGTTGGGCGCATGTCAGGCCTAGGCTTCTCCTTGCGGGAAGAGGCCGTGTTGCAGACCCTAACGCAGGATGTGCTCAAATCCAGCGAGATTGAAGGTGAGTTGCTTGATGATCACCAGGTTAGATCCTCTCTAGCGCACCGACTTGGCGTCGACATCGGCGCGCTAGCTCCGGCCGATCGCGCTGTCGACGGCGTGGTCGAAATGACACTCGATGCGACGCAGAATTACGCCGAACGACTCACCAAACAGCGTCTATTTGCCTGGCATGCCCTGCTATTTCCCACCGGCCGCAGCGATCTGCAAAAGATTCGCGTTGGCGCATGGCGCAAGCATGGGGATGGTCCAATGCAGGTGGTCTCCGGCCCCATTGGCCACCAACGGGTTCACTTCGAAGGCCCACCCGCGAGCCAGATGGGCCATGAGATGAGCCGCTTCATAAAGTGGTTCAATTCGGATGTTGCCATCGATCCTGTGCTCAAGGCCGCGCTCGCCCATTTGTGGTTCGTCACGATTCACCCCTTTGTCGACGGCAACGGACGGATCGCGCGTGCGATCGCCGACATGGCCTTGGCCAGATCCGAAGCGAGCCCCCAGCGCTTTTACAGCATGTCGGCGCAAATCCGGCTGGAACGACAGGCCTATTATAGGGTGCTTGAAGACACCCAGAAGGGCGGTTTGGACATCACAGAGTGGTTTCTTTGGTTCCTCGGCTGCCTCGAGCGAGCCATCGACCAGGCGCAAGGTGTCCTTGACACTGTTTTGATGAAAGCGCGCTTTTGGCAGGCTCGCAGTGCGGCCGGTCTCAATGCGCGCCAAATCAACATGCTCAACCGATTGCTGGACGGGTTCGAGGGCAAGTTGACGTCGAGCAAGTGGGCGAAGATCGAAAAATGCTCACAGGACACGGCATCCCGCGACATCGCAGATCTGATCGGGCGCGGTGTGCTCGTTAAGGACGCAGCGGGCGGACGAAGCACCAGTTACGCCCTGGCGCCTGTCTGATCGGCACTCATCTCGAGGCTGGGCCAGCGCGCCGGTTGCGGCATAACTTGTCTCAGAGACTAAACTGGCTGTACCAGCCATGTTGACGTTGGTTGATGTGTTAGATACATAAAACAACTAATGTATCTAACAGGCAGTTAGATACACAATTCAACGAATGTATCTAACATGAAGCCGATCCCGCTCAACTTCCTAACCATGTACGCCGACTTGGCGCAAAACGTGGAACTATCAGACGCCAACCCCGGCTCGATCACCATAAGAAAAATTAGAGGTGAATCATATCTCTATGTCACAATGAAAGATGGCTCTGTGCGTCGCCAGAGGTCTCTTGGGCGTGCAGACAACCCCGATGCCCAGGACGAAGCCAAACGCATACGAGCTGCCGCCTCACAAGCGCGGGCTATGCGGACAGTTGTTTCGACGCTCAAGCAGTCGGCACGCATCCCAGCGCCAACGCTCGCAACAGGCAAGGTTCTTGAAAGCTTCGCGCTTGCTGGCCTTTTCAAGAGGGGTTTTACGCTCGTAGGGACGGCTGCCTATCAAACATATCCGTGCCTGCTTGGTGCCTACCTGCCATCCTCAGCGTTCACAACAAACGATATCGATTTGTCAGTGGCGCAGTTCGTTGCCTCGGATGACGACGAAGACATCGAGGCTATCTTAAAGCGCGCGGACCCAACGTTTGCGCCGCACATGGGGTTGGAAGACAAACTGCCCAGGATGTATAGGACGGCAAGCGGGTTCTCGGTCGAATTCCTCACGCGCTATGGTCGCGGTCGCCGCTCCCCGGTGCAGTTCAAAAGCCTGGGGCTCGCAGCAGAGGCATTGAGCTTTCACGAATACATCTGTGAGTCCACGACGGACGCCATCGCCCTTTATGGCTCTGGTATTCCGATCACCGTGCCAACGCCCCTCCGATTTGCAGTACACAAGCTAATCGTGGCTCAGCAACGCAAGCCGTCACGAATGGCCAAAAAACTGAAGGACCTGTCTCAAGCGCGAGAGCTGATTGACATTTTCTTGGAGACAAACGAAGCCGACCTGCAAGATGAGTTGGACGCGGCAAGGGATCGCGGGAGGGCCTGGAAACAAGCGATCAACGCCTCGTTGAGGGAGATCGGGCGCGAGGCTCGGCAGGGCGTGTTGCCCTTTCCGAAGGCATAAATTGGACGCTTCAAATTGTCTCGTCGACGGAAAATGCTCGGCCAATGACCAGCCACGACCAAAGCCACGGTAGACGCGCCAACGCCCAACTCGAAGCGTTCGAGCGAAGGGCTGACACATTGCGTCTCAATCGATTGCTACGCTTTCGCGTTTCGGCAGCCAGCGCACAGCAATTGCTTTCGTTTCAAAGCGTTAGATGAAATATGCGGTGGGACGGCGAACGAATGCGCGAGTGGTTTGACGATGAAGCTGGTCAGTGGGCACGGCTGCCCTGACCTCGCGTCTCGGGCAGGCGGGGGATCAGGAAAGAGGGCTGGCAGCCAGACTCGACTCTTGGGAACAAATCAAGTACACGAAAGGGGAGGCGGTGCAACGCCTCCCCTTCGTATGCGCTCGCGACGGATGAGCCCCGCACGCGAACCGAAACATTTTGTATTGTTGCTCACCCGAGTCCGCGGGTCAAGTGCTGGGCTCATCCTCTCACAATATTCGAGAGGATTGAACATGAAGAACGACATCGTAGTCGCAATTCGAACAAAGCGACGACTAAGGATATGGTACGGTCCAGGGGAACGGCTTATCGAGCCGCACGCGCTCGGCTATAGCACAGACCGAAATCTGCTGCTTCGCGCCTTCCAAGTCGAAGGCGCCAGCGCATCGGGTGAACACGATGATTGGAAGCTGTTTCGGGTTGATCGCATCAAGTCCGAAGCGCCGACCAATTTATACTTCGATGAACCGCGTCCCGATTACCGTCGTGATGAAAAGGCAATGAAGGGCGGAATTATTGCTCAGGTCTGAGCAGAACTACAATCACACTGACGTGCTCCCCTGAAAGATCCTCGTTTGTGGGTTAGTCTGTTGCCGATTTGAGGAGGCAGACGATGAAGCGTAGTCGTTTCAGTGAAGAGCAGATCATCGGGATTTTGAAGGAGCATCAGGCCGGTCTCTCGGCGGCGGAGCTGTGCCGCAAGCACGGTATTAGTGATGCAACGTTCTACAAGTGGCGCTCGAAGTATGGCGGCCTGGAAGTGTCTGAAGCCAAGCGGCTGAGGGCCCTGGAGGAGGAAAACGCACGTCTCAAGAAGCTTTTGGCGGAGCAGGTGATGGACGTTGCGACGCTGAAAGAGATGCTCGGAAAAAACTTCTGACGCCTGGTTCAAGGAGGAAGGCCGTGAGCTGGGCTATCAATGAAAAGAACTATTCGCAGCGCCGCGCCTGTGGTCTTGTGGGCATCGATCCGCGGGTATTGCGGTATCGCTCGACACGTCCTGACGATGCCGGTCTGCGCCAACGCCTGCGGGAACTCGCCTACCGGCACCGCCGGTTCGGTTATCGCCGTCTGCGCATCCTGATCAAGCGAGAAGGCATACACATCAATGGCAAGAAGCTCTACCGCCTTTACAGGGAAGAACGCTTGACGGTACCGCGGCGTGGAGGTCGCAAGCGTGCGCTTGGCACGCGGGCGCCCATGCCGATCCCGCAGGGGTGCAATCAACGTTGGAGCCTGGACTTTGCCTCGGACACGCTGATCGATGGGCGCCGCTTCCGCATTCTGTGTGTCATTGACGACTTTACCCGCGAGTGTGTCACCACGGTTGCCGACAACTCGATCTCAGGCGAGCGTGTTGCCCGCGAACTGGACGCGCTTGTCGGGCGGCGTGGCCGACCCTGCATGATCGTCTCGGACAACGGCACGGAACTGACCAGCCATGCCATCCTCAAGTGGCGGCGCGACAGGGATGTCGAATGGCATTACATCCAGCCGGGCAAGCCTCAACAAAACGCTTTCATCGAGAGCTTCATCGGTCGCTTCCGGGATGAGTGCCTCAACGAGCATCTCTTCACAAGCTACGCTCACGCTCGACGGATCATCGAAACATGGAGGATCGCCTACAATACACACCGACCGCATTCGAGCCTCAACGGGCTCACACCCTACCAATTCGCAACCCGGTCCAACATCGACCAGACCACGAACAGAACTAACTTTTGAATGTGGACATCACGGGGAGCAGGTCACCTTCGCCAACGCGGCCTCCGACCCCTTGACCTGCCGCGTCATGGCCGCAACACGCTTGCGCATATCCGCCACCGACGCCGCCTTGGCCGAGCGCTTGGTGGACTCCCGCAAGACTTTGTCCGCCTTCTCCAAAACCTCCTTGTCGGCCTGCGTTAGACTGGCGCCCGTCAACACACCCTTGGCCGAGACGACGCCCGCGCCATACGCCGCATACTGCTCCGCCAAAGCCACGGCTTCCAACACGGATGCCACGCCGTCTTGACCATCTTGACGCGCCAAATCCGCCAACGCGCGCGTGGCGGCGGCGCCGGCAAACCCGAGGCCGGCAAGCCCCAACGCGCGCGCCGCGCCCGCGCGCGCCGCCATGGGACCAAGGGCGCGCTTGTCGCCCAATGCCGCGATCGCCGCGCGCACATTCTCCAATGCCTGCTTGCCGGCCGCGCCCTTGGCGCCGACGTTGGGCAGGTTCAACGTGATCGACCTGACGGCGTCCTTCAGGTCCTTGACCGGAACATTCAGCTGTTTGGCCGCAAGCGTAACGCCGGCCGCGCCGCCGGCCACCACGGCGCCCACCAACTTGGTCTGCTCGATGACCGCTTGCTGATCGCCACGTTGCCGCGCCTCCTCCGTCAGCTCGTCGAGCCGCTCGGTCAGCGCCGGGATTTGGCGCTTGAGCGCTTGCGCATCGCGATCGAGATCGCGCGCCGCCGCCATCGCCTTGTCGGCCTCCATCGCCAGTCGCTCAGCCTCGCGACGGGCAACGTTGTAGCCGCTATCTTCCCCGCCGACGCTACGCGGAACGCGGTGTCCCGTCAGCGGATCTCGGCCGGCCCGCCAGCTTTCAGCCTCGCGCATCTTCTGCGACGACGCCTGCCGCAGCGCGCGCGCCTCCTCGCGGGCGCGTTCCGCTTGATCGCGATAGGACGCTGCCGCAGCGCGCGCCTCCTCGAGTGCGGACCGCGTCGCATCGAGGGCGGGGTTGGTCACCAGGTCTGCCATTGATCGCGCCTTGAGCCTTACTTGAGTTTCGCGCCGGCGAGCTCGACGTTGAATTTGACCTGCCGCTCATGCGTTGTTTTGAATCGACGCAGGCGTAGGGCGAGCACGGGCACGCTGACGGACGATAGATCGCCGGCACCGGCGCTGTCGTAGCGATAGTCTTCACCCGCCTCGAACACCGGCCGCGCTATTCCAAAAAACGCGGCAGCACCTGTTCCGTAATCGCCATGCCATCCGCCATCGAGACTTGCTGCGCCGCCCAACTGGGCAACGCGATCAACGGCACCGGTCCCCCGACCGGCTTGGCGCACCTCTCCAGCAGCATCAAGGCCTGCGCCAGTGGCGACTCGGCGCATAGGTGACGAAGCCTTGGTCCTGGAGCTGCACCATTGCGTCGTGCGACCACGGCAGTTTGCAGCTGGCCGGGCGCTTAATGCACGACAGCAGACCATGGGTGCGCCCCTGAATCGACAGCTCCGGATTATCGCAAGCCGAGCAGCAACTCTTCGCCGCGTAGTCGGCCACCATTTCCCACGGGAAACTGACGTCGTTGGTCGGGTAGGCCAGTTTACTGACGACCTCGCCATTTTCGAACGTCGCCAAGATCTGGCCGACGGTGCCCGTATTGAACGTATAGCCGTGGCCGAAACACTGCGACTTGGTGCAATCCCAATTGTTGCGCAGATGGGCGATCAGCCCCTTCTGCCAGGCGCTGTCCTCCGTCAACAGGGCGAGCATCTCACGCTGGGCTTTAGAGACGCGCCCGGTCGCGGTTTTCAGCTCCAAGCCATACGTGCGGGGATCGGCAACGAGCATCAAATCGGGAGCTCCCGCTTGGGTGCCCAAAGCCTTGAGCTTGGCGCCCTCGCGCTCGTCCGTCGCCCCTCGTTGGGCGGGTGGAACCAACACACGTCGCGTTTGGCGCGGTGGAGCAAGAGGCCAACGACGGCCATGTGAATTTGCAATTCCGTCGGCGCCGGGCCGGCGCGTGCCGCCGCGACGGCAGGACTGAGCAGGCATAGTGAATCTCCGCGGGATTGAAAGCCCAACGGAGACGGATGATCAGCGGTGATGCGGCTCCGCCGGGCCTAAGCTGGCTGTGAGCACCCAGCCGGCGCCGCATTGCGCGGCCGGGATGACGAGGTTCGGATTCCAAAGAAAGATATGGTTCATCCGAAAGGTGAGAACGACCGCGATCTGGTCGGCCTCGATGTCCATCGACACGTATTGCAGCAGGCCGTCGCGCGGTGAGCGCCAACCAAACGTGTTGGCAAGAAATGTGTCGCGAATGGCCTCGTAATTGTAATAGGCCCAGAACGGGGATTCGGAGCCGTCGGTTTTACGGTAGCGATCGGTTTGCAGCCAGAATTGGATCAGCACATCCTCGCTGATCTGAATTGGCATGTTCGACTGCGCGGAGTGCTCGGCCGATTCGCGAGCCAGCGCGACCATGACCAACGGCAACTCGGGAACGTTTTCGCGCGTCACATCGGCTTCCGACACGGCGAACGCGCGGCCCTTGAGCTCGGGAAACCATCCGCGAATGGCAGTGGCGAGCGCCGGCAGCGTCGGCGCCGGCAAGCCGCATGCCCCGGGTTGAGATTGGGTGTCGATGACACGGTCAGCCACGCCGCCACCTCGCAAAGCCTTTGAGGTCCTTGTGCAGTTTCGGCAGGGTCTCCTGTAACGCCTGCGCGCTCATCTTCCGTTTGGCCATTTTGCGTGTGCCTTTGGCGAGATAAACCGAATAAAAAACGCCGGAGCCGATTTCGACCGACATGGCCCGCGTTTGCTTGCGGATCGAGGCGATCAAACCGCCGGTGCGAATATTGGGATAGGCCCCCGGCAACGAGGCCGGCGGATAAGCCTTCATCTGGCCCTTGAAGTGGGCAATCGTCTCGTCACCGACGCGATCGAGCCAACGACGAACGCGTGGATGATCGTTGATGGCCTTGAACTTTCGCCACGGCCGAATTTTGAGGGCAATCATCGAGGCACAGGTCGGCGCCGCAGGTGATCGCGGACCGGGATGCCATTGCGCGTATGCGCCGAGACACGCATGATCTCTTCTGGGGCGCGATGGCGGGGATGAGCGAGGCCGGGGCGATGTCTATCATTCAGCAAAGCGACGTCGTAAGCGGCTTGGCCCGGCAGACGATCGCGAATGAGTTGGCCCAACGGCTGCTTGTAGGAGACCGGATAGGCCAGCTGGTGGGCTGGTTTGTCGGCCGGGTCCACGTGATAAACGGGCGTCCGCTGCGGACCGGTTGCGGGCACCATCTGAAACGCGCCGGGCGCAGAAAAAACCGAGGCATGTTGGATGAAGCTCCTAAATTGGGCGCAATTCCGCGTCAACGAGCATGCCCCCTTCGTTACGCGCTATCTGGGTTGTTTCCACCCATCACGCCATGCCTTGAATTCGCTCGGCCTACGCCGTAACGGGCGAAGTTGCCTTCGTGCAGGCTGAGGACTTCAGTCTCGGCGGCTTCGATAAATTGAGACTGGTCGGCAGTGGTTACGTTCTCGGCTGCGTATACGGCAATGTGCGCTGTTGTGGCCAACGGTGCAAACTGACCCAATCAGCGTTCCAGTCTTGACCCACTCTGTTAGCCCGGTGGCATGGAGGGAGGGACGCCATGCTGACTGGGGAAGACGTGATGGAGTTCGTGCTTTGTGGCGTCAGGGCTTAAGCATTCATGAGATCGCTCGTCGGACAGGTAGGTCGCGCAACACGGTTTGCCGGTATATCCGATCGGAGACAGCAGAGCCGGGCTACCGGCCTCGCCCGCTAAGACCGAGTTTGCTTGATCCATTCAAGGCATATCTGACCGAACGGGTGAAGACGGCGCATCCAGTGAGGTTGCCGGCAACTGTATTAATGCGCGAGATCCAAGAGCACGGTTACCACGGCCAACTCACCATTCTGAGAGACTATCTCCGCACACTGCAACCGGAATCGGCAGACGATCCGATCGTTCGGTTTGAGACGAAGCCGGGCGAGCAGATGGAGGTCGACTGGTGCCAAGTGCGCCGGGGCAAGCACCGATTGTCGGCACTTGGCGCCACTATGCGGCACTGTCGTGCCAGCTACCTGCAGTTCGCAACCAATGAAGAACTCGATGCGCTGCTCGTGTGCTTGGAAGACGCTATTACGTTCTTCGGCGGCGTGCCCCGGCACGTTCTGTTCGACAACATGAAGACAGTTGTGTTGGAACGTGATGCCTATGGCATTTCGGTTTTCAGCCCAGCTTGTGCAAGCCGTACCGGGCCAAGACCAAAGACAAGGTCGAGCGCTTCAATCAGTATTTGCAAGCAAGTTGCTACCATCCGCTGCGAACACGGCTGGCCCAGGATGGCTTGATCATTGATGCCGACACGGCCAATGCCGAAGTCCTGAAGTGGCTCAAGATGACCGCCAATCCGCGCATTCACGGCACGACAGGCAAGGTTCCAGCGGAAGTCTTGTTGGAGGCACAGCAACACTTGCAACCATTGCCGCCGCCTTGGCGCAAGACGACTGCAGCACGACCTGCCAATGTTGTTTCGCTCAACAACATGAAAGGCGGCTTCCAACCGCCGCTCGAGGTCTTCGATGACGTGATGGCATTGGTATCATCAGCACGCTTCAACACGACAAGATCGAAGCACTGTGCGGTGAACTCCGCCTCGCCGATGTTGCACAGAGTTATCCGACTTTAGCTCAGCAGGCTGCCGACAAGGATTGGAGCCACGCCGAGTTTCTTGAGGCGGTTCTCAATGCGGAACGAGAAGCCAGACGAACAAGAACGCAGGCAACGCTGACCAGGATGGCGGGGCTTTCCGGCCATCAAGACACCTGCCGAGTTCGATTTCACGTTCGCGACAGGTGTTCCGAACCGAAAGGTCAAGGAGTTGGCGTCATTGGCTTTCATCGAGCGCCGAGAAAATGTGGTTCTCCTCGGGCCATCCGGCGTCGGCAAGACACATCTGGCCATTGCGCTCGGTTATGAAGCAACACAGCGCGGTATCAAAGCCCGCTTCATTACCGCCGCTGATCTGGTTCTACTGCTGGAAACGGCCAAACGTCAGGATCGCTACAAACAAGTACTCGACCGCTCAAATGCTCGGCACAAGCTGCTGATTATCGACGAGAGCGGTAATCTGCCGATGGAGCGTGCCCAAGCTCATTTGGTGTTCCAAGTGGTCGCCAAGCTTTACGAGCACGCAACAATCATTATGACATCAAACCTAAACTTCGGCAGCTGGGATCAGACATTTGCCGGTGACAGCGCCCTGACGGCAGCCTTGCTGGATCGCCTGCTCCATCACAGCCATGTCATTCAGATCCAAGGCGAGGGCATCCGGCTCAAAGAGCAGCGTCAAGCTGGCATTGTTGCCAAGAGCCGTGCAAAGTGACGACGTTGGTCCGCCAATCACTCAGCTTTGAGCTTAATATGCTCAAAGTGAGCTTTTCCGGGTCGGGCCAATCTCGACAGTCGAGTTTTTCATCTGAGCGATGAAGCTTGGACCAGCCGGGTCGGGCGTTAGCGGTGTGCTAGCTTTTATACTCGACGTTGCTATAAGAATGTCTGCCCAAATCGTTTCAAAACAACCAGGAAAAGGTAAATGCTGCTCAAAGTCTTATATGTTGCTACGGCAATTCTATTTCTGATGGCTCCGGCCAAGGCCGAAACGCCCGATGAGTGGGTAAAACTGGGAGCTAGGGTGCATGGGGGGTTCGGTGCTTTCATTCCACTTGGCATTAGGATCGGGCTGGATGCCGTTGAACGGCTGAAGGCGAAGCCTCGGTCCCTCTCCATTCTCTATTTCGATAATCCCAAGGTCCCCTGCGCCTGTTTCGCTGACGGCGCAGCAATCGCAACGGTGGCCTCGTTTGGTCAGCGTACGGTCAAGATGGCTCCAGAACAAGCGCCGGCCGATAAGGCGGCTGTCATCATCATTCGGCCCCGGAACGGCGGATCTGGGTTCAAGTACAGCATTCCTATGGCGGCGCTTTCGCGTCTGCGCGAGATCAATCGGACACTGAAGCCCAGACAACGCTATGATGCAGTGATGATGGCACCGGGCCTATTCACTATAGAACAGGCGAAGTAGGCGCACTCCCTCGCTAATAAGCGGACGCACGATGATCGCAAGGGAGGCGGCCCCAGGTGGCTGCATCGGGTCAGGAAGTTTAATCTCACCACTGAGCATAGCGCGTGCGCTTTGCACCCCATCGCTACAATGGGCCGGAAGCGCGAACGTGTCATTGGGCTGCGCGCAGCCCAATGACACGGGAAGCTGTTCGTGGGTCAGTTTTCAAGCCGTTGGGGTGGGTCAACCTTCGAGCGCTATCGACATCGTTCGTCGCGTAAGTCGCGGTCGGTAAATAATACCCTAATGCGCCAGCATAGGTCTGATAAGCTGCCGTTCCGACTAACGCCATGCCTCGACCAAATAGGCCAGCGTTCGCAACAACTTCGAGTATCCGCCCTAGATCATCGCGCCTTAAATCGGAACCGCAAAGCCGGTTCTGATTTAAGGCGCAAAGATGATCGCTCTTAAAGTGTATAGCAATACTCGGCGCTGGAAGACGAGCGCTTTTGAGCGCAGTCACGGTGTTCCGTAGTTGTTTTGAGTGCTCTGCCGCGTGTTTCAGCCGTTGCACTTCGTCATGTTGGCGGTTTCGGCGTTCAGCTTGGCGGATGTCGCGATCAATTGCACGATCCCCCTCTCTGCCATGATCATCGTTCATGTCGCTGCAAAGACCGATGATTGCACCGAGTGGAACTTTTCGTTCCACAACCAGTGCCTCAATGAGACTGGTGGATCGTCGCTGCCGTTGTCGCCTTCTGCCACATTGCAGCACACAATGTCCGCCAGCGGGACGGAGCGATCGCTTCCCGGAGCCAGCAGGTTGGCATCAAAGCGATCACCTACCCACCAAGGCGCAAGCGCTGCACCGCTTATCGTGACGATGGAGATGATCGACGACCGACCATACGGACCCGGACGATGCAACGATTGTGACCTGACCAACCCGCCCAGCTCAGAGAGCTGCACTCGCTTTCTTATTCTGGGCGGAAGCAGCAGATGTGCATAGGGGACCTGGACGATTCCGCTGGATTCGGGGTTCTACTTTCAGCGTTATTATGATAGCAATTATACACATGCTGCAGCTGTCAAAGCTGATCGGGGCCATGGCCGAATATTTGACGACAAAGGAACTTGCGGCGCTTTTGCGCATCAAGGAGCGCAAGGTTTACGATCTGGTCGCCACCGGCGAAGTCCCACATTCTAAACCCATGGGCAAGTTGCTGTTTCCGCGAAAAGCCATCGACGCGTGGCTGGCCCAGCGCGTGGCTGGTATCAATGACCGCGTGGCGCAGGCGCTTCCCAGCGTTTTTCTTGGCAGCCATGATCCGCTGTTGGATTGGGCGTTACGCGAATCACGCTGCGGCTTGGCCACCTTTTTTGACGGCAGTATCGACGGACTCAATCGTTTTGCGCAGCGCCAGGGCATGGCGACAGGCCTTCACATTTTCGACGCGACCACGAACGACTGGAATGTTCACGCCGTTCGCAAAACCTGCTCTGAACTGCCGGTTGTTCTGGTGGCGTGGGCCGAGCGGCGGCGGGGGCTGATCATCCATCCCAAGCTGGAGAGCACGATACGCCGACTTGCGGATATCAAGGGACTGAAGGTAGCCGTACGACAACCCGAATCGGGCGCACAACACCTCTTTGAACATCAGCTTCAAAACGTAGGGCTAGATTTATCTGATATTGATACGGACGCGCCATTGCGAACGGAGATCGACGCCGCCGTCAGCGTTCTTGAAGGTGCGGTTGATGTCACGTTTGGCCTAGAGGCGCTCGCCAAGCAGTACGGCCTTCCCTTCGTGCCGGTTATCCAAGAACGTTTTGATCTGCTGGTCGATCGGCGGTCGTGGTTTGAGCCAGCCATGCAAACCTTTCTGGGCTTTTGCCGCACCAAGGCATTCGTCTGTCGCGCTGCCAGATTTGCCGGTTATGACGTATCGGGCTTAGGCAGCGTCCGCTTTAATGCTGCCTAGATCATCGCGCCTTAAATCGGAACCGCAAAGCCGGTTCCGATTTAAGGCGCAAAGATGATCGCTCTTAAAGTGTAGAGCAGCCGGCTTTGCGGTTCCCACTCATGGCACGCTGATCTGGTTGATTTCCGTCTAACGCGCCATCGCCTTGCCGGCCCGCGCCTGGCCACCCGCACCAGCGGGCCAAGGGGTGGTCGGGCGGGGGAGCGGGATGGTTCCAGCAAACTCAAAAACGCTATAGGGATCAGTGACGCCACTTTAAAAATTTCTGTGATTATCGTGAGTTGGGAAAGAACAGTTGTTGCCCGTCGATCCGATAACGAGCGATCGCGGATTGCCCCCTGGCCGATAGCAGCCAATGAATGAAGGTTTGGGCTAGGTCCACCTTCACGTTTTGGCACTTGGCATTGTTCACAAGAATCACGCCATATTGATTGAACAGAAGATGATCACCCTCAACGGCGATCCCAAAGTCCGCTTTATTCAAGAATGTAATCCATGTCGCACGGTCAGTCAGAATATAGCCATTCAAGCCAACGCCGATATTGAGCGTCGACCCCATCCCCGAGCCCGTTTGAATGTACCAACGGCCAGAACTCGGCATTGGGTCTATTTCCGCCAATTTCCAAAGCGTTCTTTCTTTGGAGTGGGTACCTGAGTTATCGCCACGTGACACAAACCGCGCTCGTTTGTGGGCGATCTTACGCAACGCCTGAATCGCGCTGCGGCCTCCACGAATCTTAGCCGGGTCGGCAGGTGGTCCAACGATCACGAAGTCATTATACATCAGGTCATGGCGCTTGACGCCGTACCCGGAGCTGACGAATTCGAGTTCGGACGACTTGGCGTGGACCAGCAAAACGTCGCCATCGCAATTTTTGGCGTTTTTTATGGCCTGGCCAGTACCAACCGCCACCACATGTACCGTAATCCCGGTATCGCTCTTAACGATCGGAAGCAAATGATCGTAAAGACCCGAGTTCTTTGTCGAGGTCGTCGATTGGACGATAATCGACTGATCGGCCTTTGCGCCGGAACAAATCAGTAAAAGGGCACAGCCCATTGCTGCCAAACATCGCAAGTGGTCGATCATGTCGTCACAGCAAAGGTCAGATATGCCTGTGTAAAAAAGCTCGAGCCTCAGGTGAGGACGGTGCGTCAAAAAAGGTGTCGACAGATGATTGCTCCACCAGGCAACCGCGATGAAGGAAGACCACTTCATCGGCGAGACGTTTCGCCTCTGCCGGATTGTGCGTTACAAATATGACTTTTGTTCCCTGCCTGTGAACCTCACGAACAATGTGTTCGATCATCGCCGTCGAAACGGGATCCAGACTGGCCGTCGGCTCATCCAAAAACAGAACCTCGGGTGACAGTGCCAGCGACCTGGCCAACACCAGGCGTTGTTGCTCTCCGCCCGACAGCAACCGAGCCGGTTGCCGGGCGTGTGCCAGCAGCCCAACCCGTTCCAGCAAGTGCTCTCGCAGCGCACTGTCCCGGCGGCCAGACAGGCCGAGAGCGAAGTCGATGTTGGCAGCGACCGACCTACGTAACAAAACGGGCTTCTGGAACACCATCGCTTGGCGCTTGCGGATCTGATCGGATAGCGGCCGCCCGCCCCACAAGATCGCGCCGCCGGAGGGCGCGATGAGGCCGTGCAACAACCGAAGCAGCAGGCTTTTTCCCGCGCCGTTGGGTCCCATCACGACCGTCAGCGTTTCCGGCCTTAACGTGAGATTGATGCCGTCGATCAGGCGCTTGTGCGCCACATCGTAGGTGAGGTTGCGTACCACAACCGACATGCCAAGCGAGGCTGGGGCAACGGGCACCGGCCGATTGCACAATTCATCGACGCTGTCCAACTGGTCAAGCATAGGCGAAACGTTGTTTTGACACGCGAAGACCCATCACCAGCGCGTTGGTCCCGATGGCAAGTGCCATCAGCACAAGGCCCAGTGCTAGGGCGAGGGAAAGGTTGCCTTTTGAAGTTTCTAACGCGATGGCTGTTGTCATCACGCGGGTGAGATGATCGATATTCCCCCCCACGATGATGACCGCGCCAACCTCGGCGATCGCCCGTCCAAAGCCGGCCAGCGCCACGGTCACCAACGCATAACGCACATCCCACAACAACGCTCCCACGGCCGTGGTCCGCGGCACGCTCATTGAATGGAATTGCTCAGCATACTCTTCATTCAGGCCCTCGATGATTTGCAGCGATAGCGCGACGATGATCGGCGTGATGATAATGGTCTGCGCGATAATCATTGCGGTTGGCGTGTAGAGCAATCCAAGCCAGCCAAGCGGACCCGACCGAGACAGGTGAAGGTAGACCAGGAGCCCGACGACGACAGGTGGAAGGCCCATCAGCGCGTTGACAAGCACGACAGTCACCGAGCGGCCCGGAAAACGGCTCATGGCAAGCAGCGCGCCGAGCATCATTCCGATGACGCAGGCGATCAGTGTGGCGGTGATGCTGACCCGAAGCGACAACGCAATGATTTCCAGCAGGTCTCTATCGGCAGCGAGCACGAGCCCGATGGCCAGCCTGAATGCCTCCCCAATATCCTGCATATTTTCCCGATCCCGCGCAGTTGCGATTTTTTTTGGGAATTTTTGCAGTACTATGAACAGCAATGCAAGACAACAATCATGGGCGCGGGCAGCCAACTCGACCGTCGAGCCGCCTGGTGAGCTGGCAGACGACGGCTGCGCGGCGGTGCCGGGCATGATAGGTGCGTATCGACGATGCGCGGTGAGGTACAAGGCAGAGGCAATCGCATGAGACACAAACCGCAACAAGGTCGATCGGTGCTACGGCGTGACCGTCAGACTGACACCTCGATGCCGAACCGGCGAAGCATGCTGTATGGAGCGGCCAGCATGGCCATGCTCGGCGGCCTACCGGGTGCGGCTCAGGCTGCTGCTCCCAACGCGAGCGAGCAGGGTCCGATCGCGTTAACCGCTGGCGCCACGCGGTTGGCGCTAGCCGGATCTTCATATCCGGCCACCCGGGTCTGGGCCTACAATGGCACGGTTCCCGGGCCCGAGTTACGGCTCCGGCAGGGCGATCAGCTTGACGTCGACTTCCATAACGGCCTCAGTGAAGAAACCACCATCCACTGGCATGGGATTCGATTGCCGAATGACATGGATGGCGTGCCCGATCTCACACAACGACCAGTCGCACCCGGAGAACGCTTTCATTACCGCTTCGGGCTGCCCGACGCCGGCACGTTCTGGTACCATCCCCATCACAACAGCGCCGAACAGGTGGGGCGTGGGCTGTTGGGTCCCCTGATCGTCGAAGAGCCGTCGCCACCCCGTGTCGATCGCGATCTTGTCTGGATGCTGGGCGACTGGAGGTTAAACCGGGACGCCCAAATCGTGGCTAATTTCGCACATCCCCATGACCTGAGCCACGCGGGCCGGATCGGCAATACGGTGACGGTCAATGGCCAGGTTCAAGAGGTGTTCCCGGTAAGGCCCGGAGAACGCTTGCGGCTCCGGCTGATAAATGCCGCTAACGCACGCTTCTTTGAGCTTGATTTCGAAGGCCACAAGCCAACCGTCATTGCCTATGATGGGCAGCCCGTATCGCCGCACGTGCCCGATGGCGGTCGCGTCGTGCTTGGCCCAGCGATGCGCGCTGACGTAATCCTCGATATGACCGGCAAGCCGCACCAGCGCTTCCGGGTCGTCGACCAGTTCTACCGGCGGCGGGCCTACCGCCTGCTCGATCTTGTCTATCGCGGACAACCGTTGCGGACCAGGCCATTGGCGGATGAGGTTGCGCTCCCATCGAACCCCTTGCCCAAGCCGGTGCTTGCCGGCGCCGTGCGCCAAGAGATCCGGTTCGCTGGCGGCATGATGATGCGCACACCCCCGACTGAACGGATGATGTCCCAGATGCATCAAGGAAAATTTTGGTTTCTCAACGGGGTAGCCGCTAATGGACCCAAAGTGGAACCGCTGTTCACGGTGCCGCGCGGCCAGAGCGTGATCCTGTCGATGCTCAACGATACGTCATGGGACCACCCGATGCATCTGCATGGTCATTCGTTCTTGGTTCTCGAACGCAACGGTCAAGCGCCACCGTTTGCGGTGTGGCGTGACACGCTGAATGTTCGTCCCGGCGAAAAGGCCGTCATCGCGTTCGTGGCCGACAACCCTGGCCGGTGGATGTTCCACTGCCATATCTTGGAACACCAGATGAGCGGCATGATGGGCATCATCCGCGTCAGTTGATGTGGTCATTTATCGTCATGGTGCGTTGCCCACACGGTTTGGCATCGAGTTGAATCGGCCGCAAATTGTGATCATACGCGGCACTTGACCATGCGCGTTAACAATTCAATTGCTACCAAAGTATAACGATGCCTGACCAGCGCTTGTGCTGATCGTGTGGGACCGCCCAAACCCGTGAAAGCCGCCGCGCCGCTGTTTAAAGCCGAGCCCTTGAGTGACTGGGATCGGTTCCGATGTGGCGCTCCGGTCTCCGGTTTGTGGTTGACCCCGATAGAATTGTCCATCAAACTTTTATTGGCTGCGCCGTATCTTCGTGCGGCGTAGGTCGCAGCGGTTGTCGCGAAGCCCAACGAATGCGCAGATCTCATCTGCGTGATCGCATAACGGGGCACCGAATCGCCAGGCACCGAATCGCCAGGCACCGAACAACGGGGCACTGAATAACGAGGCACTGAATAACGAGGCACCGACATAACGGGGCACCAAATAAAGAGGCACCAACTAGCGGGGCACCGACAGGGAGGTTTGGTCATGCAGGCTGCTCAAGTCGCCGTGACCAAGAGTGCTGATGTGATGGTGGAAGACAACGGTCGCGCCGGCATGTATCGCTTGCTTGGCCATTTCTTGTCGGCCGCGCCTGACTTAAACAGCCTTTCCCTGGCCGCCGGGCTCAAGGGTGATGACACGCGACTCGGGCGGGCCCTAAATCAGTTCGCCCAACGGTGTGCCAATGTCGACGCGCCGGCCGTCGCGACAGAGTACCAGGATCTCTTCATTGGGCTCGGACGCGGTGAACTCATACCTTTTGGATCGTACTATCTGACCGGCTTCTTGCATGAGAAACCGCTGGCCCGTTTGCGCCGAGATATGCAGCAACTTGGTTTGGCGCGGGAGGACGGGGTCAGTGAGCCGGAGGATCACATTTCATCGGTTTGCGAGTTGATGGCCGGTTTTATCGATGGCGGCCACGGCGTGCTGCTTGCCTTGGATCGGCAGAAAGCCTTCTTTGAGCTTCACGTCGGGTCGTGGCTGCCGCATTTTTTCCGCGACCTTGAGGCGAGCAAGACGGCGCGGCTCTATGCGGATCTGGGAACCCTCGGATCTGTGTTTATGGGGATTGAGGCTGAGGCCTTCGCCATCAGTTGAGCAACGAAAGACGGGACGAGTCGACATTACGCAGGACGCGATTCATCGCATGAACCCAGACTAACCCTATGCTGTCATTGAAAGGAGTGCTTCAGATGCAGGCTTCGAACTCAAAGCCATCCACAGACAGGCGTCGTTTTCTGAAGTTTCTCGGCACCAGCGCGGTAACCGGGGCCGCCGCGGTTACCGCCGCTGCTAGTGGTGCCGATGCCGCCGAGCAGGCAACCAACGGCTCCGGTCAATACGCCGAGACTGAACATATTAGGACCTACTACGAGCTGGCAAAATTCTAGCACCGAAGACCTGGGCCACTCCAAAGAGGCGAGGCCGAGGTAAGAGCATTGTGCCGCCGGCAAAGAAGGACTCATGACATGCTGAAAAAGAAGAGTAATGGCGCAGCGCGCACGGCGCGATTTGCGACAGGGTCTCGCGAACCGATGCCCAATACCGTTGATCGTCGGTGTTTTCTGCGGAACTCCGGACTTGCTGCCGGCGGTGTCGCGGCGGCCGCCACGTTTAGCGGTGGTCGCATCAAACGGGCCGAGGCGTCTGGTCCCAAAGCTGGCGTCAAGGTCGACGTCAAGAAGTCGGTCTGCACCCACTGCTCGGTTGGTTGTACGGTTCTGGCCGAGGTGCAGAATGGCGTTTGGGTTGGTCAGGAGCCGGGTTTCGACAGCCCATTCAATCTTGGTGCACATTGCGCAAAAGGCGCCTCCGTACGCGAGCACGCCCACGGCGAGCGGCGCCTGAAGTACCCGATGAAACTGGTTGGCGGGAAATGGACTAAGGTGTCTTGGCAGCAGGCGATCAATGAGATCGGCGACAAGATGCTGGACATCCGCACGTCCTCGGGGCCCGACAGCGTTTACTGGTTAGGGTCCGCCAAGCATTCAAACGAGCAAGCCTACTTGTTCCGCAAATTCGCAGCGTTTTGGGGTACGAATAACGTCGATCACCAGGCGCGCATTTGCCATTCCACGACGGTTGCCGGAGTCGCCAACACTTGGGGCTACGGTGCCATGACCAATTCGTACAATGACATTCACAAGTCGAAAGCGATCTTCTTGATTGGCGGCAACCCATCGGAGGCGCATCCAGTCTCCCTGTTGCACATCATGAAGGCGAAGGAGCAAAACAGCAGCAAGCTGATCGTTTGCGATCCAAGGTTCACGAGAACCGCGGCGCACGCACGCGAATTCGTGCGCTTCCGGCCCGGCACCGACGTCGCTTTGATCTGGGGTATTCTCTATCACATCTTCGAGAATGGTTGGGAGGACAAGGAGTATATCCGTCAACGCGTTTGGGGCATGGATTTCATCCGTGATGAGGTGAAGCAGTGGACGCCCGAAGAGACCGAAAAGGTCACTGGCGTTCCGGGCACTCAATTGCGTCGGGTGGCGCACACACTCGCCACCAACAAACCCGGCACCATCATCTGGTGCATGGGCGGCACGCAGCACACCAACGGCAACAACAACACGCGCGCGTATTGCATTCTCCAGCTAGCGCTCGGCAATATTGGCGTTTCCGGCGGCGGTGCCAACATCTTCCGTGGGCACGACAACGTGCAAGGCGCCACCGATCTCGGTGTGCTGATGGATACGTTGCCGGGCTACTATGGCCTGTCGACGGGTGCCTGGAAGCACTGGTCGCGCGTTTGGGACGTCAGCCACGACTACCTCGTCGGTCGTTTTCACGATAAGGCGATCATGAATCGGCCCGGCATTCCCGTCAGCCGCTGGTTCGACGGCGTGTTGGAGGACAAGCAAAACCTGACACAGGAAGACAATATTCGCGCCATGGTGTTCTGGGGACATGCGCCGAATTCGCAGACGCGCCTGCCGGACATGAAGAAGGCGATGGAAAAGCTGGACCTGCTGGTGGTGGTCGACCCCTATCCGACCATGTCGGCTGTCATGTCGGATCGCACGGACGGCGTGTACCTGCTGCCGGCGGCAACGCAGTTCGAAACCTATGGCTCGGTCACGGCATCGAACCGCTCTTTGCAATGGCGCGAGAAGGTGGTCGAGCCATTGTTCGATTCGCTGCCGGATCACACGATTATGTATAAGCTGGCCAAGAAATTTGGCTTTGAAAAGGAGATGTTCAAACACATCAAGGTCGAGAACGACGAGCCGTTGGTCGAAGACGTCACGCGCGAATTCAATCGCGGCATGTGGACCATCGGCTATACCGGCCAGTCACCGGAACGGCTCAAGCTTCATATGGCCAACCAGCATACGTTCGACCGGACAACCCTGAAGGCGAACGGTGGTCCGGCAAGCGGTGACTATTACGGGCTACCGTGGCCGAGCTGGGGTACGGCGGCCATCAAGCATCCTGGCACGCCGAACCTCTATGACACGTCGATGCCGGTTGCCGAAGGCGGCTTGACCTTCCGCGCCCGATTTGGCGTCGCAGCCCCCAAGCAATTCGCCACGGGAAACGCGGTGGACGACAATCTGTTGGCGGTTGAGGCGCATTCTGTGGGATCGGAAATCAGGGATGGCTATCCGGAATTCACGATGGCCGCGCTGATCAAGCTTGGCTGGGACAAGGATCTGACCGCGGAGGAACGTGCAACCATTGAGAAGGTGGCTGGTAGCGACGATCCTGAAGCTGTCGGCAAGGTCAATTGGAAGGTCGACCTGTCGGGCGGCATCCAACGGGTGGCGATCAAGCATGGGTGCGCCCCCTTCGGCAATGCCAAGGCGCGCACCGTGGTGTGGAACTTCCCCGACCCGGTGCCCAAGCACCGCGAGCCGCTTTATACACCAAGGCGAGACTTGCTCGATAAATACGCCACCTACAAGGACCGCAAGCACCACCGCCTGCCCACGATGTACGAATCGATCCAGAAGCAGGATTTCTCGAACGAGTATCCCATCATTCTGACGTCGGGTCGTCTCGTTGAATACGAGGGCGGCGGTGATGAAAGCCGGTCGAACCCCTGGCTCGCAGAGCTGCAGCAAAACATGTTCGTCGAGATCAATCCGACGGATGCTAATGACCTCGGTATTAGAGATGGTCAGACGGTCTGGGTCGAAGGGCCCGAGAAGGCCAAGGTGAAAGTCATGGCAATGGTCACGGAGCGGGTCGGCAAGGGCGTCGCCTTTATGCCGTTCCACTTCGGCGGGCACTTCCAGGGCAAAGACCTGAGATCGAAGTATCCAAAGGGCGCCGATCCCTATGTGCTGGGCGAGGCGTCTAACACGGCGCAAACCTACGGTTATGATGTCGTGACGCAGATGCAGGAGACGAAGACCACGCTCTGCAAGATCACGCGGGCTTAAAGGAAAGGCTCTAGCAATGGCACGAATGAAGTTTCTTTGCGATGCTGAGCGCTGCATCGAATGCAATGCCTGCGTCACCGCGTGCAAGAACGAGCATGAGGTACCATGGGGTGTTAACCGCCGACGGGTCGTCACCATTAATGACGGCAAGCCGGGTGAACGGTCCATTTCGGTGGCCTGTATGCACTGCTCGGATGCACCGTGCATGGCCGTTTGTCCGGTGGACTGCTTCTATCAGACCGAAGACGGCGTGGTCCTGCACAACAAGGATCTCTGTATCGGCTGCGGTTACTGCTTCTACGCCTGCCCGTTTGGAGCGCCGCAATATCCCAAGGTCACGAACTTCGGCACGCGCGGAAAGATGGACAAGTGCACGTTCTGCGCGGGTGGCCCAGAAGCGGACAATTCAGATGCCGAGTACAAGAAGTACGGGCGAAACCGGCTTGCTGAAGGTAAGCTGCCGCTTTGTGCGGAGATGTGTGCGACCAAGGCTCTGCTGGCCGGCGATGGCGACATCGTTGCCGACATTTACCGCGAGCGCATCGTATCCAGAGGATTTGGAACAGGAGCCTGGGGTTGGGGCAAGGCCTATCCCGGTCAGCGCGGCTAACCCAGGCATTCCAACCTCACGCAGATGATGCAAGTGCACACGGGACGGCATTGCCGTCCCGCATTGGACTCCAAGAAGCGAAGGCGTTAGGCAAGCCCGGCTCAAACAGGTGGTGCAATCGCGCAGCCTGCTCGAACGTCGTTCCTGCCTATTGCCGTCTAATTCGGCAACGCGCCGGCGCCGCTCCGATCATCTATCGACGGCCCGCCTGCAGGGAAGTTGGCATCGGAGCAATGCCAGATACTGGGTTGGGACAGATTTCCACAGGGCTGCTAGTCGCAATCGCTGTAGCGGCGGATGAGCGGCGGTCTTAAACTGGATCCATCGGCCGTGACCCATACGTCATAATACCTGCCGCTTGGCAGAATGCACGCATCCAAGTCGAAAGGAATGGTAGATGTGCACTGAGCGCGGTACTGGACGGATCGGCGCTGTGTTCGGCTTCATGCAGAGTTCGCTGCTGCCCGTTCTGTTGTGGGCACTCCTGTTTGCTTGGGTCTGGTCCGTGTCGATCGTGAGCGATGCCGCACTGGCCCAGCAGGGATCATCCGTTCGCCCACCCGCCAATGCCGTACAGTCGTCTGCGCCGCCCACACGGCGGCCGGGCATCAAAAGCCCGCGGGGCGGTGTTGTTCCAGAAGCCGTTGACCCAACGGCAAGCAGGGGCAGGGTGTTTGACACAGACATGTGGCGCAACGTCCGCCAAGGGGCGGCTGGTAGCGTTTCGATACCCGACAAGAAGGCCGGCCTGCTGGTGCAGTCGGACGGCGAAATGTGGCGCATCATTCGCAATGGTCCGCTCGTTCGCTACGGTGCATGGGCGATGGGAGCCACCTTGCTCCTGCTCGCGCTGTTTTTTCTGGTGCGCGGACGAGTTCCGATCGATAAGGGATGGTCGGGGCGGACATTGACGCGCTTTGACAACCTCGAGCGCGCCAGCCATTGGCTGTTGGCGGGATCATTCATCATTCTGGCACTCACCGGCCTTAACATCCTTTACGGGCGCACTGTTGTCATGCCCCTGGTCGGCAAGGAGCTGTTTGCATCATTGAGCATGTATGGAAAGTGGCTGCACAATTATGTTGGTTTTGCATTCATGGTTGGGCTGCTCCTGACGCTTCTCATTTGGTTGCGTCACAACCTACCCGATCGGTATGACTTTGGCTGGTTGATACGCGGCGGAGGCATGTTTTCTAAGGCGAGCCACCCGCCAGCGCGCAAGTTCAATGCGGGGCAAAAGATCCTGTTTTGGCTGGTGATCCTGGGTGGCATCTCCATCAGCCTGTCGGGCATCGCGATGCTGTTCCCGTTCCAGGCGCCGTTGTTCGCGAAGACGTTCGCGTTCCTCAACATGTTTGGCTTTGAGCTGCCAACGGTTCTCACGCCGCTGCAAGAGATGCAGTATGCGACGACGTGGCATGGCATCGTCGCCTTGTTCTTGATCTGTGTAATCTTTGCCCACATTTATATCGGAACGATCGGAATGGTGGGTGCCTTCGCCGCGATGGGCACAGGAGAGGTGGACGAGAATTGGGCGAAGCAACACCACAGCGTTTGGGCCGCTGAGGCGCTCAACGCCGAACATCCAGAACCCGATGCAACACCGGCTCCAGCCGAGTAGAGTTCGGCTATTGCTGCCATGATCCAAGCCAGCAGTCTCGCAACGTCGGTCTTTGAGACGGGAGCATGGCTGCAGCATGCAGCCGCAGCGGCGATTGTCGCCGTTTCGGTGCTGTTTTACAATGCCATTGCTGTGGCCCAGAGCGAGCCGGCCGCTGGAGCAAAAGCAACGGCTGGCCCGTCACTGCAGCCCGCGCCCAAATTCGACGATGACCGGCCCGCTCCCAGCCCGAGCGGCGTCTCAAAACCGCAGAATTTGAGGACCAGCCGGGAGTTGCAGTCGATGTCGAGAAGGCTGATCGGGCACGGTGGTCCGATCAAGGCCCTGCGCGTCGATGCCGGCAGCAAGCGGGCGTTGACGGGCAGTTTCGACTACTCGGCCATCGTTTGGGACATTGCCGCGCCCAAACCGCGCATCTTGCTGCGGTTGGATGCCCACGACGGGGCGGTCAACGCCGTTGCTTTCGTTCCCGGCAAAAACCAGGCCGTTACGGCAGGCGATGATGGTCTTGTGCGGCTCTGGGATTTGGCGCATGGGCGATTGCTGCACAGATTTGTCGGCCATCAAGGCAAGATCAACGCCATCAGCGTGTCCGCCGACGGCCGTATCGCAGCGTCGGCAAGCTGGGACCGGACCGCGAGACTCTGGGATCTTGAGGCACGCGACGCCGGTCCGGTTTTGCGGAGCCACGCTGGCCCCGTCAACGCCGTCGTGTTTGGCGTTCGCTCGCGCCGTGTCCATACGGGTCATTTTGATGGAACGGTGGCCACGTGGGTCGTCCGATCCGGCGCCCATGAAGGGCCACTCCTCAAGCACGGCTGGGGCATCAATGTCTTGGAGCCATTGGCCGACGGGCGTTGGCTGTTGTTCGGCGCTGTAAATGGGTCGGTCGGCGTTTTGGATGCCTCGAGCGGCAAGATGATCGCGAGCTTGCCGTCTCATCAACGACCAGTCCTCGCGCTCGCTCGGCTGGAGAAACCAGGCCTGATTGCCACCGCCAGCGGCGACGGGGTCATTCGTGTCATTCGTCAGGGCGACTGGAAGATGCTCGAGCGCCACGACAACTTCTTCGGACCCATCTGGGCGATGGCATTCGCGGATCGCGGAGCCACGATATACTACGGTGGTCTTGATGATTTCGCCAATTATTGGCAGGTTTCGCCGCCCAAGCCCTTCGAGCACGCCCAAGGGACGTATCCTCGCCGATTTCAGGTCACCAACTCGTTCTCCGAAGGTGCCAAGCAGTTCGCCCGAAAATGCAGCGTGTGCCACACGCTTAAGGGCAGCGGTAAAAATCGCGCAGGACCCACGCTACATGGTCTGTTCGGCCGCAAGGCAGGTGCGTTGCCGGAATATCCCTATTCCCCAGCATTGAAGAAATCGGATATTGTGTGGAGCGAGAAGACGATTGGAAAGCTTTTTGAGCTAGGTCCAGAGCATTACACACCGGGCAGCAAAATGCCGTTACAGAAGATCACCAATGACCGGCAGCGCAGTGAGCTGATTACCTTTCTGAAGCAGGCGACCCGTCCGGCTGGCCAGGGCCCTAGCATGAGCAATCCGTCAACCAAGTAGCAGGTGCTGCGTTCGGAGGGACATGAGCATGAAAGCCTTTGTTCTCGGCATGGTGGCGTTGATTGTCATCACCGCTGCCGCCGCTGTGGGTCTTGAGGCCATCGATATGACGGCGGAAAACACCTACGTCGAGCATTCCAATGTGCGATTGTGAGGCAACGGCGCGATCCAGCTTCCGTCGATACCGATAGCTGATGGCCGCCCAAAGCAAAAGGAAGCGAAAATGCCGGATGATCAATTCAACATGTCCATGCGCAAGTTCTTGAAGCAGGTCGGCGTTACATCACAGCAAAAGATCGAGCAGGTCGTCAGGGAGCAAAACCTGGCTGGCAAAGGCAAGCTCAAACTCCGGATGGTGCTAACCGCGGAAGGCACGAACCTCAATCACGTGGTCGAAGATGAGATCGATCTGGGTTGAAAGAGCCGGTTCATGGGGCGTAGCGAGCTTACCCAGCAAGAAAACGTTCAGCTGCCATCGATACTCTCCGCGCATCAATGCGAAGCCGGTCTGGATCCGTTTGCGGTAGCTTGCGCTCAAGCCCAATCGGCTGCGTTGGGAGCCGGCGACGTTGTCTTTAGCCCAGCCCTTGACGTCGCATCCGCCGCCATCGTCTTGGAACCTGAGGTAAGCAATCCGCTGGCGCGCCAGATGCTGCCGCTGACCACGGTCGCGCTCGGCGATTGTCTGGGTGCGTTGCTGCCGCCAAAGGTCGCGGTGGAGTATCTGTGGCCACGCACGGTATTCGTCAACGCAGGCCGAGCGGGTTATGTGAGCTGCCGATCGCAGTCGGCGCGCGACGATGAGATACCGAGTTGGCTGGTGGTCGCAATTCGCGTGCATGTCTTGCCGACGGCCGTCGACCATGAACCAGGCGAGACCCCCGATCTCACAGCGCTGGCTAACGAAGGCGGTGCGGATTTGTCGAGCATGCTTGTCGTTTCGACGTTTGCCGCCCGTTTCATTCGTTGGCTCGATGTATGGCAGGATGCCGGATTCGAGCCTATTGAGGCGCATTGGCGGCAGCGTTCCATTGGACGCACAGACGCGACGACGATACACCATGCCGGCACGGCCTTTTGCGGAACCGTTTTGGGCCTTACGCAAGACGCTAGCCTTCGAATGCGACTAGCGAACGACGAATTCGTAACACTCGACGCAGGTCAACAGGACCTCGCGGCGCCGCTTGAGAGCCATGCCAAGTGAAAGGTTTGCGCGCCGTCAGATTTGATGGCTCAGATGCTCGGGTCTTCGAACGCGCCGCAGCGGAGCACGAAGTATTGGTATCGGGAGCCTCGTCATTTGCAAACAACCAACCAAGCCAGCTGACTGGAAAATTGAGGCAAGCCTTTGTCAATGGCTTCCTCGGCACGTCGAGTCTGGGGCACTCAACATTCGCCGCCATCGGCGAAGTTTCTGGCGCCGAGTTGGCCGTGGCCCGCGACGCACTTGAACAAAACCTGTTTGAGCGGCTCAACGCGCCACGAGACGTTGCAGCTCGAATTGCCGCTGATGAGATTGCGTTCGTGCTCGACCTCGTTAAGAATTTGCCCATCAACGCCGTCCTCAGCGTCAGGCGACGGATGCATGACAACGGCGAAATTTCGGAGGAATTCCGCCAGATCCGAGCGAACCATGCGGCGGGACAACATGCCCAGATCTGGACGATCGAGGACGACGATGCCTGATTTCTGGAAATCCGCCGGGTACCATCTCTTGGAGCGCAACGCCCAAGGTTGGCTGAACGTCACACCACGGTTCTTGCGCGCATACTTTCTCCGGCCCGAAGTTCACCCCATCGATAACTCTTGCGATGCAGAGATCCGCTTGCACGAGGAACTGATGGATGATCCCACCCGGAGCGTTGGGGAAGACCGCATCGCCCGGTTAGCCGACAAAGATGCCGCTGACAGTTATCGCGTGGTGCTCGCGTTCCGCGATTTGCTCGTCCGCGCTGGCAGCATCGAAAGTGCCTACCTGACACTGATCGACAGCGGCCATGTCTCATTGCCGCCCGTGTTCCTTGATCAGATGGTGCACGTCATCCTACGCAATGCGTTACAAGATATCAGCGACGCCATGTGCCTGAAGGCCGCTGAACTGTTTTTTCGCGAGCAGAACGTTTCCACGGATCAGCAGCGACTGCTGCTAGCAGATGCGGAAACAGTGGACATGCATGCTGCATCCAATCGTTCGAGTGGTATTGCCCAGTTGCTGGCTGCCACCGGAGCTCCCATGCGGCAGGTTACGCTTGATGTGTTGGACGATGCCAACAAGTCAATTTATTGGGACCGATCCGAAAGATTCGATACGGTCATCGATTTTCGGTTTGGGCAGCCCGCGATCGATGCGTTTGCGCGGGTTATCGAAGTTTGGTTGGCGCACTTGAAGCGCTTGACCGTGCGCGTTCGCCCAGTGGCCGAGATCAACGACTCTGATTGGCGTTGGCACATTGGGCTCGACCGTGAATCGACACGAATATTAAATTTGCTCTATCAAGGGAGCGACCCAAGCAGCGATGATCTGTCATTGATTGCCGGCCTGTTCCGGATGGAACTGGCGGATGAGGACTTGGTCATCGACAAGGTGCGGGGGCATCCCATCCATCTTGGACTGGCGATGACCGCGGACAAGAAAGTGCGTATGAAGCCGCAAAACTTGATCGCTAATTTGCCGCTTAGATCTGCTGATTGATGGTAATAGATTATCGCGCCTTTAATCGGGATCGTTCCGATTCCGACTAAAGGCAGGTTGCTCTAGCATGCCGGTGTTAGCGACGGAGCAGGTCGGCAAGGCTAATCCGCCGCAAGCGGAAATGATTTAATTTTCAATAAAATCTTCTGGTTTGCGGCCAGCTCTTTGGTGAGATCTATCTTCCTCAAGATAGTCGTCAGTCGTGATGACTTTGGGCCTTTCACCGTATTGCATGGGATCATTGGAAAGTTCGGTGGTCACCAGAACACGACAGTCCTCGCACATCTGGATCACCTGCAATTGTTGGTCATCGCGAAACATGGGATGCCCCTTAAGGCGATCGAGCACGCGCTCAATGCTTGATTTTGCACCAAAAGCCGCGCCGCAGCGAATACATTCAAAAGGCTCTTCACTCTTGAGCGTCACCGCATTGAATGAAGCGGAGGTAAAATCATAACGCGGTTCGAGTCGAATGACCTTCTCCGGACACGTGGCTACGCATATTCCACATTGCACGCACGCCCTTTCAACAAATGACACCTCGGGCCGATCGGGATGATCTAACAGTGCATTAGCAGGACACGCTCCGACACATGACAAGCAAAGTGTGCAATTGTCATGATCCACGACGATCCGGCCATAAGGCGCATCATCAGGTAGCGGAAGGCGATCGATTGTATTGGGAGCTGAGGCATGTAGCGCAGCGAAGGCCAGATGAGCCACCTCGCGCTTTGATGCTTGTCCGTGAAACGCGGCAACGCTCGCCGCATCCAACGCCGCCAATCCATAAAGCGCCTGCTCGACCAGATCGGGATCCTGTTCCTCCAGGATGTGAACCCGGTCGCAACAATGGCCCAGTCCGTCGAGGATCACGCGTACCAACTCACACGAGCCTTGAAGTGCACTTACCTCATCGCGTTTAGTTGGGGGAACGAGGAACACGACCTGGGCCGCCCCCAAAGCCAGCATAGCTGCAAGGCTCTCGTGGCCCACTTGGGTGGTTGAATGTAAAGCGATCGGAATAACGTTGGCCGGCAGCCCGCGGCCAAAGCGTGACATGGCCCACACAATATTCCCGCCGTGGGGATCTTCATGGATCAACAGTACGGGGGAATAGCCCGCCACCGCACGAAACGTCTGGATCAGTCGTCTTGCTCGTTCGACAAGATCCAGGCGCGAGGGATAAGCAAAAGACACTGCCCCGGTGGGGCACACCGTGTCGCACGCGCCGCATCCGGCACAGACCGCCCGATCGAGCATTATGCCGTCACCATCCGGGACAATGGCGCTCAATGCACACGTATCGATACAGCGGTTGCAACCTTTGATACCGTTGCGAGCATGGGCGCAAGTTGTCTTCGAATAGCCCACGTAAAGCGGCTTCTCGAACTCACCGACGAGATTGGTCGCTGCCAGCATCGCTTTGGCGATGGCTAAAGGCTGACTGGGATCGACATGCAGATAACCATCTCGACGGCCTGGTTCGCAAAGCAATGGCCGACCACCGCTTAAATCCAAGACGATGTCACAACGCGACCGCGCTCCGTTGCGCGCCATGGCGAACGCGAGAGTGGCTCGCGAAGACGGAACGGCAGGTGCATAGTCGTCGACCACCAGATCAAACGCACCGAGATGACCGGTCAGGGTGCGAATGCGTCCCGAGTAAATCGGACAGCCGGCCGCCGTAATGGGGATGACCTCGGTGGCGTCCGTCAACAACAGCGTCACATTGAGCCGAGAACTGAGTTCGACCGCAACGTCAAAGGTCTCCTGGCCGGCGCCATAGACGAGACATACGCCCTCGGATTTGAGCGAGAGCACGCCGGCCGGTGTCGATGTATAGGCCGCTTCGGCCAACAAGGCGGCCATCTTTGCCGTGGTTGGTGTCTTTGCCTCGTGCCAGCCAGCCCGCTCGCGAATGTTGGTGAACATCAACCGGCCTTGTCCGATGCCGGCGTCGCTCGCAATTTCTCTGAAAAGAGGCGCTTCCTGGGTGCACGCAACATGCACCGCTGCATCGCCCGTCAACGACTTTTCGAATTCCGTGAGTTCCCCCCTGCACAGCTCCTGGTAAACGTGCAAGGGCTGATCCAGGCCCAGCGCGGCCGACAGATCGGTCCCGTTGATCTCCATCGTCCGTTGGCAGTTGCAGATCAGTAAGCGCTGATTTTCACGGTTCATGAGGATCTTACCATCCTGTGCGCGCTAGACTTTCAACAGCATGCAATTGTTTATAGTTGTTCTTGGCCAAAAGGATTGAGGCTGGCGCCGCCGGTTTAGCACGTCGGATCGTTGGCGCGGCCTTGTGCGTGTACGACACTAGGCGCTCGTGGGTCTCGGCGCAAAGAGTAAATTGGTATAAACTGGCGCGCACGCAGCAGGTAGCTAGGAAAGTTGGGAAATGGCCATTTCAGCGCGGCTGACGATCGGGGTCGTCGTGGTGCGGGAGCGCATCGATCATCCCTGGCAGAAATTCCAATGGCGACCCATCGAGGTTCACGCCAATCCGCCGCCGGGTCTTAACTGGCGGGAATTGCGGCGCACGAGCGATTCCGTACACTATCATGCAGGCACCAGCGAGATGGTTCTACACGGCAATGAGGTGCCCGGATATCTGGACAACCTCGCCAACGGGGCGCCAGTTGTCTATGTCATCTTGCGGGAAGCTGACGACGACGATCCGCCGATCGAGCTGCATTTGGTGACGCCGTCCCCTTCGGAGGTCCAGGCCTATGGCGAGGACGGGTCTGAAATTATCGCTAGCGTGCCCATGCAGCCCGAAATATTTGATTTCGTGGCGGGGTTTGTCGCCGAGAACTATAAGGAAGAAGAATTCGTCAAGCGCAAGCGCAAGCGGTTTGACAAACCGGAAGAGTACACGTTCGGTCAAGAGCCGATCGTCGAACTGAGGGAGCGGCTTCGCAAAGCCGGCCATGGTGAGAGCGATGACCCGATCCGATGACAGTTTTTTAGCCCGGTGGTCGCGACGCAAGGCCAGTGCGCGCGCGGCAAAGGAGAACGATGCGGTTGCACAGGCCCACCGTGACGAGCCTCCGCCCGACGACCAGGATGCCAAGCTCCAGGACGCCCAACACAAGGACGCCCAACACAAGGATGACGGCCCCCAAGCAGAGATGCCTCAAACCTCGCGTTCGAACGAGGGGCAGGACGGGCCGGCATCCGCTGACGCATTCGCGGAGTTCAATTTTGAAAGTCTGACGTTTGAGTCCGACTACCAACAGTTCATGGCCAAAGGGGTCCCTGAGGCCATACGAAATAAGGCGCTGCGAAAACTTTGGCTGTCCCATCCGGTGCTCGCCAACATCGATGGCCTCGACGACTATTGCGAAGATTTCTCGGATGCGGTGTGGGCCACGCCCGATATCAAAACCGCCTACCGGGTCGGCAAGGGCTTTCTCACGGATGAAGAGGTCGAAGCGTGGGAACGGCTGGGGCAGACGTCGCCGTCGGAGCCTGCGCAGGAGCATGCCGAGCACCTGGATGCACAGCCAGCAGCCGAGCACATAGAAGACACGGTGATATCGACCGAACAAACCGAACCGGCCGATGATCACGATGGCTCATCGGACGCAACCACCGAAAATGCGTCGATGGCGCCCGCCAACCCGCCCGTCGAAAAGGCTTAAAGCAATCTGCTTTTGCTCGGAATCGGAGCGATCCCGATCAAAAGCAGAAAGGTGCTCACCACTTTGAAGAGTGATCGTCTCGGCACCTTAAATGGGAACCGGCTTTGCGATTCCCATTTAAGGCACGATGATCTGATGTCTCGCGTCGTCGTCATGTCGAACAGTTTCGTAGCCGACAAAAATGCTTGGCGAGGGGTCCCAAACTGGATGCCGTAACCGGCCTCGGCGCTCACATGCGGGCCACCACTTGGTCGTGCCCAGAAGGCGCGATATCCGTCAGGTCCATGTTCGAGGTGGTCCGATCGTGCTCGTTTCGTCACAGAGTCCCGGATGGTCGGTGTCGGATCGCACCGAAGGGATGATTGCCTGTTCCAAGGCGCAGGAATCGCAGACGCTCTCACCAGGATCCTGCCCGGAATGCGGGTATGCATCTTCACTTGGTCCACAGGGCTTCAGCGCAACTTGGCAACATCCACGCCTTGGGTTGTCGGCACCACCCTCACCCGCCAAAAAAATACCGCGCCGCCGTAAGGCAGCGCGGCAGATAGGCGGTTGCGCGTGATCAGTTCGGCGTCAGCCGATAAATGTCGCCCTGATCGACGGCCGCGTAGAGGTTGCCATCGGGGCCCAGCACCACCGACCGGAACCGACCGGCCGCCATCGGCAGCGACATGGTGGTGACATCTTTCACCGATTTGCCGTCCTTGGCGAGGTCAATCACATCGATGCGCATGCCAACCGGTGTGCCACCGAAGCCGATGCCCATGATACCGACGACCAGCCGGCCATCCCAGTCGCCCCACTGCTTGCCGGTGAGGAAGGCGGCCGAGGAGGTTCCCTGCGACAGACCGTTGTTGTTCCAGGCCGGCGGCATCGCGTCGGGGTAGCTCGCCTTATCGGTCATCGGCATGAACTTCACCCGCTCAGCCGGATCCATGCCCTTCAATTGATTGGGCATGTAACCGCAGTAGTTGTCCGGGCAGTCGCCTCGCCCGGCCCGGTTCGGGCGCGGGTCCCAACCGCCGTTGCCGCCGTTCACCAAAACAGTGATCTCGTCAGAGTGCCAAGGGCCGTGCTCGGCAACGACCGGCGTACCGTCGCCAGGGCGGAAGGCGATGCCCTGCACGTTGCGGTGACCATAGGTATAGATCCGCTTATCAAAACCGGCCGGTGGGTTGTTCCCCGCCACCGCCTTGCCGTCCCTGTCGATGCGAAGCACCTTGCCGCCGAGCAGCTTCGGCGATTGCGGCACAATACCGTTATGGGTGTCCCCGGTGGTCAGGTAGATATGCCCATCCGGTCCAAACCGGACACGTCCCCCATTGTGAGCGCCCGGGCCGCCGAATGGGTGGTTGGTGGCTTTCGGCTTGTAAGGGACGTCCTCGACAATGTCGGTGCGGTCCGAAACGCCAGTCAAGTCGTCGTTCACTTTAAGGCGCATGAGGCGATTGCTGCCGGGCGCGGTCTTGCTCGATGTCGAGTAGACGTAGATCAGCCGGTTTTCCGAAAAATTCGGATCGACCGCAACGCCCTGCATCCCAGCCTGCCCCTCACAGAAGAGGTCGTCGGCTGTACTGGCGTAGCCCTTTGCTCCCTTCATGCCAAGCAGCGCATTGACCTTACCGGACGGGAGGCGAACCGACAGGCCGCGGCATTTTTCCGTGAAGAACATCGTACCATCAGCCAGAAAGGCCATGTCCCAGGGACTTTCTAGATCTGTCAGCACGGTGGCGTGCGTGAGATTTGGCACTTTTGCTTGTCCGCTAGCAGCAAATGGCGTGCTGCACACGATGGTGAGCGCCATAGCCGAACTCAGCGACCACATGGATAGGGATTGTCGCATAAAATCATTCCTCCACATATTTTGGTTTGCCTCGCTGACGCGACGCCAAGAAAGCGTACTCCAACGAAATGCGAAGACAACAGTTTCTTTCTGCTGCGTGCCAATGCCCTCAAGCAGCACTTCAAACCGCGACGCCTTCGATCGCAAAGCTTGAACGGACGAAAAACAAAAACTGGGGAGGCCCGAGGGCACCGCAAGAGCAATCTACCGAATATGACGGCGTGGACCGCTCATGACGTTGGTCATCGACACGGTTGAACTGCAGATCGCCATCGACGTGGAGATAACTGTGCAGAAGCGATCATTTTGTGCCTCCATTCGGCACCGTCTGAGCAGCGCCAACTCAAGGCACGATGCTCTCGTGATGCGCTTGCTGTCTGTAACGGCCGCGCGTCCTGGTCTGCAACTACCAGGCTGTCGAAATCACCGATGTTTGGATCATTCAAATGTCGTCGACACGTATGCTGCGATGTTCGCGATTTCATCGTCAGTCAATTTGACGGCCCACGTCATCATAATGGCCGAATTTGGCCCCACCTTTTGTCTGGCGCGGTATTTTATCAGCCGGCTCGCAATGTAGTCTGCATCCCTACCCCGCAGTGAAGGGAAACTCGCCATTCCCTTTCCCTTTCTGCCATGACAGTTGACACAGGTCTTCTTGTACCTTTTTTCTCCGGCGGCAGTGTCCCCCGCCTGGACCCCACCAACGCTCAAGACAAGAGCTGCGCCGGTCACGAACAGCAACCGAGTCATCATTCGCAATATCCTTCCGATGCATTTTCACGCAGCACGACAATACTGTTTTGTGGCCGATGCTGGTCGTGTCTGCGAAAAATTGGATATCGGCCCCGTTCGGCAACGGCGTCGACTGTGGCGGACGGTTAAACTATTGGGGCAAGGCAAATTGAACAAGAGCAGGCGACTTCCACACCCGACTGTCAGCCGGGCCGCACCACGACGCAGCGACCAAATGTTGGGTGAGATGCCCCGTTGATCCGTCCAGGCACAATTATGCTCAAGCCTCCTCTCAGGGATCGGCAAATGCCCATCCAGCGCGGCGCGATGGCCGCCCACCTATACGGATTGGGCGCCGTGGGGCAGTCGTCAAAAGCCGTTGATGGCTTCGGGTGTCGCAACGTGGCGTGGTTGGCAGCTGGCTACGCACATTGCCATGATCGGCATGCTGCCACCGCAGCAGGGTTAACGCAGGGTAGCGATCGGTCGTCATCGTGCGGTACGGCTTGGTCGGCGTGATCGATTGCCGGCATCGGCGCATCGAGCAGTCCCGCGGCTGCTGTTTGGCAGGGCAATCGGGGAAGTTGCAAATACCAATTGCATTGCATTCCACACGATCTTATCGGCGACTATTGGATTGATCCCGAAGACGAATTCGACGCAATCCATCGGTTTCCACACATATCAATAGTGATCCTGAACTGCATTTTAGAACGCCAATGTGCTTGTCTTGAAGGAACTTTTTGGGCAGCATCGGGTTTCGCCGCCATCGCTGCGAGCTCACTTCAACGAAAAATCCGGGAGGATGCATGTCAAAGATAGTTTCCGTTGCCGCTTTCGCCGCAGTCGCAAGCTTGTTCGCTAACGCGACGCACGCGCAGGTCAACCTGACAGGCGAAACCGGTTCGGTAGGATCGATTCCGTATCTTGCGCTCACGCATCTGGGCGAGGTCGCATCGACGAAGGGTGTTGCCAATATCCAGGTCGCAACCGCACAGACGCTGACCAACACCCTGCAAAACGTCGCTGAGGGTAAAACCGATGTCGGCTCGGCACCCTTTATTCTGGCTTTTCTGATGGCCAAAGGCCGCGGCCCCTACTCCGCCCTCGGTCCGGAAAATGGCGCCAAGCTGGCCGCGCAAGTTCGAGTGCTTTATCCTTATGTGCTGGCCACGACCGCACTTTATGCTTACGACAGCACGGGTCTGAAGGGCTGGAAGGATCTGAAAGGCCGAACCGTTCTCAATGGTCCGCCCCGCGGCGCCGCGCTCAGCAACGCGCGCGCTGTCATTCAGCTGATAACCGGTTACAAAGAGGGAAAAGACTATAAGGGTCTGCAGGTCACCTGGGGCCAAGTGGTCAAGACCATCACCGATGGCTCAGCCCAAGCCTTTGTGTTGCCGATCATCTTCCCCGATTCCCGCATGACGCCGGCGCTGGCCTCGGGCAGCATGACGATCTGGTCGGTGCCGAAGAAGGTGTTCGAATCCAAGCCGTTTCAAAGATACTTGCGGGCGCCCGGGAACGGTCCCTTGGTCAGGCCGCGGTCGGTTGTGGAGTTTTCTTCCGGCGTGAAATTGGTGTCGGAGGACGACAACTTTCGCGGTCTGGCCGCGATCGGGGGCGATGTCGTCAACGCCAGCATGGACGCCAAGGTGGCCAAAGCGCTGACGGCGGCGCATATATCCACCCTAAAGCAATTAAAGGCCAAAGCGCCGGCTGCGGCCAACGCCGGATTCGCCATCCTCACGCAAGCCGAAACCGGCATGTGCGGCGCCAATCCGCTCAAATACCATCCCGGCGCCGTGGCCGCGTGGGAAGAGGCCGGCTATAAGGTTCCGGCCTGCGCCAAGCCCTAGAGCAACCTGCCTTTGATCGGAACCGGCTTTGCGGTTCCGATTTAAGGCGCGATGATCTAGAGCAAGCAACCTGCGTTTCATCGGATGCGGACGGCCTCCGATGAAACGCGCCAAGGCGCGCTGCCCGTCGGGGGCGATCATCTGTGTGCCTTCAATTGGAACCGGTTTTGCGGTGCCAATTGAAGGCACGATGATCTGGCTTGCACAACGCTGCCCGGGCCGGAGCCAATGAGGTTACCCACAGTTTGGGCCCGTCATAGCCGCTTCATGTCAGCAATGCCGTCCGCCGCGCCTTCTCCTCGCCGTAATGCATGTTATGTTATATCATAGCTAAATGTGGGCAGGGAGTTGAGTATGACCATGACACCCATCCCCGTCACGATCCTCACCGGCTTCCTCGGCGCCGGAAAAACGACCCTGCTGAATGCGCTATTGCGCGACCCGGCGTTCGCGGAGACCGCCGTTCTCATCAATGAATTCGGTGACGTCCAAATCGACCACGACCTCGTCGCCGAATTCAGCGATGAGCTGGTCATGACGACCACGGGCTGCATTTGTTGCGAGGCCTCGAGCGATCTCAAGCAGTCGCTGTTCGATCTGTGGAGCCGACGCGAGGACCGCAAGATTGGCCCCTTCAAACGCGTGATCGTCGAAACCACGGGGCTGATGGACCCGGTACCTGTCGTCAACGCCTTGCTCGCGCCACCGACATCCGAACCTGGCGATTTGACGGTGAGCGAAGGCTTCGCCTTGTCGCGGGTGGTGAGCCTGTTCGACATCGTCAATGGCGGCTTGACGCTCGATAAGCATCCTGAGGCCGTCAAACAAATCGCGCTGGCCGACGTGATCTTGTTCACGAAAACGGATTTGGCCCGCGACCCGGCCACACAACATGACATCGCTGCCGATAAGCAACGGATCGCCGCGATCAATCCATGTGCTCGGATCATCGATCGCAATCAAGATTGGCCGGCAGTGCGGGCCATGTTCCTGGCGCCAGGAACCTACGATCTTAGAACGAAGGGCGAGGACGCCCTCGCCTGGCTGAAGGCTGATCTGGTTCACGCTAGCCACGATCACCACCACACCCACTTGGATCGCAACCGCCACCGCGACGATATCCGCAGCCACGTCATCGTCGTCGACAAGCCCGTAAGTCCTGTGATTTTCGGCTTTTTCCTCGATGCGCTGAAGATGAGCGCCGGGCCGGACCTGCTGAGAGCCAAGGGGCTATTTGCGCTTTCCGACGATCCTGAGCGCCCGGTCGTCGTGCACGGAGTCCAGCATCTTTTGCATCCGATCGACAAGCTTGAGCGCTGGCCAAGTGAGGACAAGCGCACGCGCCTCGTGGTCATTGGACGCGATCTCAACGTCGAGGCCATGCGCAGCATCCTGACCTCGGCGCGGTCGAGACGCCCCTCCGTCAGGTCGGGCCGCGTGCAGGCGGCGCTCGCGGGTGGGCTCCTGCTTTTTAGCGCCACGGTCGGCGCGACATGGCTGATGGCCGATTCGCATGGAGCCAACTCGGCAGATGTTCTAAATGGCACAAGCCAGTGGGACACCCGGTGAGCCGCTGACGCAAGGCGGCTTTATGCCTGACGACGCGCCCATCGCCCGTCACTTGATTGAGCCAATGAGCTGTTCGCGTCGCTTTGACTGCGCCTTTCCTTGAAACCATAGGGCACGACGATGTCATCGAGCCACTTGCAGGGCGACCACCTTGCCGCGACCCTGCTCGTGGCGTGCATCATGGCCGCCGTCGCGCCTGGCACATCGCTGGCTGCAACATCGATGTCAGGGGGCTTCGGCCAGGAAGCCATAACGCAAGCTTGGCAATGGATCGTAGCGAGCCAACGGGATCTGTTGTTGCAGATGCGTCACGCGCTCTCCGTCATCGGCGATGGCGACACCAGCAGCGGCGGGCTGGTCCTGATCGCGCTGGCGTTTGGTTACGGCGTTGTTCATGCACTCGGTCCGGGCCACGGCAAGGTGGTCATCACATCTTACGCACTTGCCAACAGCGATACGGTCCGCCGCAGCATCGCGATCTCGTTTATGGCCGCCTTGGTGCAGGCCGGCTCGGCGATCGTTGTTGTCATTGCCGGTCTTATGATCCTGGGTCATGCGGCGAGGAAAATTCTGGCTTTCGAAGGAACGCTTGAGATGTTGAGCGGCGCCCTCATCGCGCTGCTCGGGATTTACTTGATCTTCGGTCGACTTGCCGACCACGTCCGGCGCCGGCGGGCTTATCGGCAGGCTGCGCCAGCCGCCGCAGATCGGCCCACATCACCTCTTGCAGCCCTTTCCCACGGTGCATGCCATCATGCCCATTGCGTCGAACCCAAGCATGTCGCCGGCCAATGGTCATGGCGAAACGCATGGCTGTTGGCGCTATCGGTCGGTATCCGTCCCTGCACTGGGGCCTTGCTGCTCCTCGTCTTCGCGCGCAGCCAGGGTTTATTATGGGCTGGTTTGGTGGGTGCGTTCGCTATGGCGCTGGGGACGGCCTCGACGGTGTCGGCGCTTGCCATGGCCGCTGTCGGCTCGCGTGAGTGGGCATTCCGAACCATGGTAAAGACGCCGACCTGGTCGATCATGCTACGCGATGCGGTCATTCTGCTGGCGGGTTTCGCCCTGATTTGGATCGGCACGGCCATGGCACTGACGCCGGCGCCAAAGTCTCCCTTTTAACGTCATTTCGGCGAGCTGGGCCCCGGCATCCGACGCTGACGCATCGGCGAAATAGTATATCGGCTGGCGTTTTCCTATATCCGAACCAGAAGGGCTGAACCAGATTCGGCCGATGCGATATTTGAGGAGGCCGGGCCATGACAACGTGCTCATATCCAAAGCACGCAAACCACCCGCACGTTCACGGAGCCGATTGCGGCCACACCGCGGTTCGCCATGGCGACCACGTTGACTACCTCCATGATGGTCACCTGCATCATATGCACGATGATCATGTTGACGAGCACGTGATCGAAGTATCCGCAACAAACCCGGATCGCTGCACGCCAAGCCATGCCTGCGGTGGCCACGAACAGGGGCATGTGCATGGCCCCGGTTGCGGGCATGAGGCCGTGCCACACGGAGATCACGTCTGCTATCTCGTCGATGGACACCTGCACTTTCCGCACAGTGACCATTGTGACGACCACGGGCCACTTCAAATTGCATGAACAGGTAGCGTGTCGTTGGCCCATTCAAGGGCCGGCCATTGCCCCAGCGATGCTGCGTGCGTTGTGCCACATCATATCGAGGTAGGTCGCCGCCGGGCCTGAGCGTCGGGAAAGCGCGCCGGAGTAAAGCGTTGCACCGGGCTCCACCCCCGTCTCTCGAGCGATCTGTTCGATGAGGCGGGGATCGGTGATGTTCTCGACAAACAGCGCCTTCACCTGCTCCCTGCGGATCTGATCGATCAGCCGCGCAACATCCTTCGCCGATGCCTCGCTTTCGGTGGAAAATCCGCGCGGCGATAGGAAGCGGATGCCGTAGGCGCGCGAGAAATACCCGAAAGCATCGTGAGAGGTGACCACCGAGCGGGCCGCTCGGGGGACTGCGTCCATGAGGACCTTGATCTCACCATCGAGCCGCGTGATCTCAGTGATGAAGTGCGCCGCGTTGGCCGTGTAGATGGGACAACCGTCGAAGTCGAGCTTGCACAGACCATCCTTGATGTTGGTCACGTAGATCGCCGCGTTGGCGAGATCGTGCCAGGCGTGTGGGTCGACTTTGCCGCCATGGCCATGATCGTGCGAACCATGATGATCCCGCGCGCCGATCGACCTCACGCCCTTCGTCGCGGTGACGATCGGACCTGTGAAGCCGGATGATTGAATCATCTTTTCGATCCAGCCTTCGAAACGTAGGCCGTTTTGCACCACGAGATGCGCCCTGGCGAGCTTGGCGGCGGCGGCCGGCGTCGGCTGGAACACATGCGTATCCTCTCCCGGACCGACCAATGTCTCCGCCGTCACGCGGTCTCCGCCGACACGGGCGACCATATCGCCAAGGATCGAGAACGTCGCGACCACGTTGAGCTTCTCCCGTGCCGAGACCCCGCTCGCAAGACCGAGCGGGAGCAGCATGATGGCCATCCAGAAACCGAGTCGTAAGCTCATGGCTGCGCCCTTCTAAGCCGATTGGTGCATCTTCGGCAGCAACATCCAAAGGACGCCGCTCGTCCGGCCGAACAGGATTGACAATAGGTAGGCGACGCCCGCAGCAAGCGTGATGGCGGGCCCAGACGCCAAGGCGAGGTGATAGGACACCAGCAGGCCGACGAAACTCGATGCGATGGCCACCAGCAGCGCGACGACCAGCATCCCTTCCAGCGTGCGCGCCCAGAAGCGGGCGGAAACCGCCGGCAGCATCATGATGCCGACAGCCAGCAAAGTTCCCAGCGCCTGGAACCCGGCAACCAGATTGAGCACGACCAACACGAGAAATCCGAGGTGGACCCACACACCGGGACCGTCTACGCCAACAAAAAAGCCAGGGTCGACACATTCGGCGACCAACGGACGGATCATCGTGGCCAGCGCAAACAACGTCACCGTGGCTGTTGTTGCCAGATAGAGCAGCGCCGCGTCGTCGAGCGCCAGCACGGTGCCGAACAGCACCTGCATCAGGTCGACAGCCGAACCCTTGAGGCTGATGATGAGCACGCCGAGCGCGAGCGAGAGCAAATAGAAGGCAGCCAGGCTGGCATCCTCCCGGATCACGGTCGTTCGAGCGACCACCCCGGCGAGCAGCGCGACGACCAGCCCAGCCACAACGCCGCCGACGGTCATAGGCAGCAGATTAAGGCCAAACAGGAGAAATCCGATCGCCACGCCCGGCAGGATGGCATGCGCCATGGCGTCGCCAACCAGGCTCATGCGGCGCAGCATCAACAAAACGCCAATCGGTGCAGCGCCGATCGATACGACGACCGAGCCCGCCAGTGCGCGTCGCATGAAGGCATACTCGGCAAACGGGGCAACGAGCAGATCGTACAGCATCATGCGACCGCCCCGCACCGGCACCACGCGGCGGCGTCGACCACGTGTTCGGCTATGGAACGCGCCTTGAACAAGTTCGACGCTGTAAGCACCTTGCGCGTCTCACCCCATGCCACGACCTCGCGCGCCAGCATCAGCGTGCGCGGGAAGTGCTCCTTCACCAATTCCATGTCATGCAGCACCGCCACGATCGTGCGCGCCTCATCATGCCAGCGCTCGATCAGCGCCATTAAGTCAGCGCACGTCTTGGCATCGATCGCCGTGAACGGCTCGTCGAGAATGATCAACCGGCAATCCTGGACCAGCACACGGGCAAACAGCGCGCGCTGAAGTTGCCCGCCTGACAACCGATCGATCGTTCGCCGCTCCAGGCCGTCCAGGCCAACTGCCCCAAGGGCTCGGCTGACGCGCTCTCGCTCGCTCCGGCGCAGGCCCCGCAACGATCCGATATCGGCCCACAGCCCTAACGCCACGAGATCGAACACGGAAATCGGAAATCCGCGATCGATGGCGGCCTGCTGCGGAAGATAGGCAATGCCGCGCCGATTCGTGCCGATGATCTCAATACGACCTTGAAGAGGCGCGAGCTGACCGACAATGCCCTTGATCAGCGTTGACTTCCCGCTGCCATTGGGGCCGACGACCGCCGTCAGGCTGGCCGCTGCAATCTCGCCATCGAGGTGATGAACGGTGGGGCGTCCATCGTATCCCAAAGTGACATCTCGAAAGCGAACACTTGGACTGACGACGAATGCGTTACTCATACGAAGATGGCCCACAGGACAAGCACCCAACATACGGTCGATACGGCAGCGGCCAAGGCCAATCTCGTCGCCAGCGCGGCATACATCATGCTGCCGAGGCCTCGGATCGCTGCGGCGCAGCAAATGGGTCCGATGCACCTCTGCCACTCACGGCTCGCCCTCCGTCGTTTTGGAGGCGCAGTCGTGGCATCGACCGCGCAGCTCGATGGTCGTCTTGTGGATCAGGAAATCGCGACTCGCTGCCCATTGGGAGAGAAGCGCAACCACGGCGTCTTGATGGAACTCCGAGACCGTGCCGCAATCACAGCAAATGGCGAAGGCGGCGGTCCCGGTGTGACCGCCATAAGCGCAAGAAACAAAAGCGTTTAAGGATTCGATCCGATGCGCCAGGCCAGCTTCGGTGAGGCGCTTCAGCGCCCGGTAGACGGTTGGCGGGGATGACACGCCAGCCTCGTGCAGCAGCTCGATCAGGTCATAGGCACTTAACGGCCGGGCGGCGCGGCGTAACGCTTCGACGATCAACGCATCTTTCGGACGTGGAGCCATCCGCTCGTCATCCTTCGCCGCAAAAATCCATGAGGTGAATGTTATAACATAACACTATCGTAGTCACGGCTTGTTTGCAAACAGGTTTGAGCGGGTTGAATAACGAGCTTGATTACAGCGCGCGGGGGGAGACTGACCTCAAGCCAACGAACGACACGCTGGTCGAACTGTGCATGGGTCGATCTGGTCGGGCACGCATGCGACGGGCCGACACGGCGCATGCCACTTGCATTTGCGACCTGTGCTCGTCAGTGTCTGCCGCTTTCCACAACGATCATAGCGTGGCACGCGTCAAGTTCGTGTTGTCGGAGGCCTCGAGCGCTGAGGCCAAACGGCGCGCGCTCTGCGATGATGCCGTCTGCTGGGGCGCATGGCCCGGTGATCGCCCACCACGGCCGGACGTCTGTGCTTGTTCCACTCAGCTCTCGACGTATGGGCTAACACGCTCCCATCGGTTCGTCGGCCGTCCAACTTGTGCGGTTGGGCGTCCACCATATGGGGCGGGCGCCGGGAGCAGCGGCCGCGTCCCCTGCCAGCCGCTTTCAACGCTATCGCGCGTCGAGGGCACTTTGAAGATGGCGGCCACGTGCGGTCCCGCTTATGAGCGCGCGGATAGGCGTGTGCTGTGGATTAAACCGCATACGAATAAGTCCGGGCACCTCGCGCTTTCCCCGACCTGCGCGCAACTCGCCCTCGGCACGACTTTGAGCCAGTGCGGGCCATGTCCAGGTCCAGGCCGCTACCGACAGCATTGCGGCGTGGCGCCGTCGCCCTTACTGCAGATTTGACAATGAGCCGGTCAAGCGTGCGTGCCATCGCCCCATCTTACCCCGACACAGATTGTGGATTCCGTTGTCTTGATCCTGTCCGCCTGAGGCGGATGAACCTTGCCGGGCCGCTTCCCGCCCGGCCATCCACACTCGCGCCGTTGAATGGCCAGGCGGGAAGCGGGACAGCTCGAGCCAACTCTGAAACGCCATAGAGAACGGCGACGGAGGACAGTTTGCGCTGGTTGCAACGGCTATCCAAACGGGCTACCCAGCCGCAGGCCCACCCGTCCGCACGCACTTCCCATGCAACCATCGGCCCCCAACAGCGAAACCCGATTTCTCATAGTTTCCGCAATTGGCAACCTTGTGGTGGGATGTGTCGGGCTCGTCGTATCGGTGTTGAGCGCGTCCCAAGCCATCCTGCTCGACGGACTATTTAACTTGACGTATTTCGCGGCGGGCCTGTTCACCATCAAGGTGGCGTCGCTGTTGAGCCTGGGTGACGACGAACGGTTTCCTTACCACTACGCCTCCTTCGAACCGCTGGTCAACGGTATTAAAGGCTTGTTGGTGTTGGGCGTTTCAATTATCGCACTGATCGGTGCGGCGCAGGCGCTGTTGACGGGTGGCCGCGCGATCGATCCGGCATCGCCATCGCGTACGGCATCTTTGCCGCGCTGGTGTGTTGGCTGGCCGCCTACGTCACCCACCGCGGTGCCCGAGCAACGGGCAGTCCGTTGGTCAGCGCCGATGCCGAGAATTGGGTGGTTAACGCAGCCATCTCGTCGTGTGTGCTGTTGGCTGTTGCCGGCATAATTCTCCTCAACGCGCTGGGTCTCGATCAGCTCTCGCCCTATGTCGACCCGGCGGTGGTGCTAGAGCAACCTGCCTTTAATCGGAATCGGCTTTGCGGTTCCGATTTAAGGCGCAAAGATGATCGCTCTTAAAGTGTAGAGCAACTTTCTGCCTTTAATCGGGATCGTTGCGATTCCGATTAAAGGCAGGTTGCTCTAGCGGTCGTCGCGATCTCGATCGGCGTGCCCGTCCGCATGGCCTGGCATGCCTTGATGGCGCTGCTCAACCGCGCGCCGGACGGCGCCATCGTCGCGCATGTGACGGATATCGTCGACCAGGGCCTATCCGAACTGCCGGTCAAGGAACGCTTCGTCCGAGTTGTTCAGCCCGGTCGTGACCGGATGGTGTTGGTGCACGTGGTGTTGCCGGCGGACTATGCGCCTGATGGGCTCGGCCACCTTGACAGCGTCCGCGCCAAAACCCACGCGCTGTTGTGCGAAGCCCATGCCGCCACCATCGTCGATGTGCTGTTTACGTCCGACCGCCGTTGGGGCGCGCCGTTATCCGATGGTGGATTTGGCGGGCAAACCCGACCCGGCTGATAACGCCGTCACGGGGCCAGTCGGATCGGCTTGACGCCGATGCTGTCCGCATCTCCTGTCCGATCCGCATGCGTCGACCAGCCTTGTCAAGCCCTGACCGCTGGGCTAGATCATCATGCCTGAAATTGGAACCGCAAAACCGGTTCCGATGAAGGGCAGGTTGGTTTGGGGTTTCGACCGCACACCACCCCGGCTGAGCGATCGCCAAGATGGAACATTCTGCATGGAACATTCAGTCAAGTATCACCTGATCAGCGCGGTCACTTGACCGTGGGTACAGCGCGCCGTGATCCTAATGCGCGCTAAACAGGTCGAATTCGACGTAACCTACATCAATCTTCGGGACAAACCTGACTGGTTTCTCGAAATTTCTCCGCATGGCAAAGTGCCGGTGCTGAGGGTTGATGGCCAGCCCCTGTTTGAGTCCAACGCCATCGCGGAATATCTCGACGAGCAGGTACCACCCCGGCTGCATCCGCAAGATCCCATCAAGCGCGCCCGCAATCGCGCGTGGACCGACTTCGCACCAAGCTTTTCAGCCGCGTTGAACAACGTTACATATGCCGCGTCCCCTGCGGACCTCAGCGTCGCCATCGACAAAGCGGCCAAGGCCCTCGACCGGCTGGAAGAGGCGCTGCGGCAGGAGCGGATCGACGCTGGACCGTACTTCAACGGGCCGAGACTGAGCTTGGTGGATGCCGCCTACGCACCGTTCCTACAGCGCTTCATGATCGCCGAGCAGGTGCTGAACACGCAACTGTTGGAGGCATTTCCGTTGGTGCGGGCGTGGTCGCAGGCACTGCTGTCGGAGCCAATCATCACCGGGGCCGTTCCTGAGGGTTTCGACGCGGCGTTTCGCACGAATTTGGCGCGGCGCGGCACCTATGCCTGGGCCTTGATGAGCGAAGCCGCGCGCTGAGCTGACGCGACGATCTAGATCATCGCGCCTTTAATCAGGATCGTTCCGATTCCGATTAAAGGCAGGTTGCTCTAGCACCAACGGCCCGGCTGGCGCGGCGGTCGGCGGGGTCGGCGCCGCGTCGGGGCCGGATGGGCGAGCGGGCCGGCGGGACTGATCCACCTCAAACCTGTCAGAGTTGGCTGGAAAACTATAATCCGTCGAAGCCGGATAGGCTTTCATGCAGGCATCATCTCGTTACGCCTTTTGGCTGGTGCGCGCCTCCATCAGCAGCCACGTCGCGCTCAAGACGAGGGCCATCGCGATCGCCGACAAGCAGGCGAGCCCCGCGTCGAAACCGCCGCTCAAATCATAAACCACGCCAAGCAGAACCGGCCCGCCGGCGCCACCGAGTTCCGCGGCGGAAAAGAACAGGCCCGCCGCGACTCCCGCCCGTTCCTCGCCGACTCCGCGCGTTTCCACCAAGGTTAGGATCATGATCGTCGCCAGCGCCGAGCGAGCCGCGCCCTGCAATATCAGGCCACTGAACAGGACCATGCCGACCTCGGCCCGCAACAGCAGGCTGGCGAGCACGGCGCACACGCAGATACCCACCAACAGCAGGTATCGACGTTCCGGCGTCGCCAATCGCGGCAACGTCAATGCACCGAGGATTCCGATGATCGTTGGAACAGTGGCCCAGTAGCCGGCCACGGTGGCCGACATGCCGCGCGACCGCAGCAGTTCGGGCAGCCAGTTGTTGAGCGAGTGATTGAACATGAAGGCGCCGATCGACATCGCCAGCACGATCCGCACTGCGGGTATGGCCATCAGCTCCTTGAGCACCTGCCATTGTGGCAACCGCGCCTTCTTGGCCTCGGCCCTGTCGGACTGCTTCATCACCGGCGCCTGGGCAATCAGCACCCAAATCAATCCGGCTAGCAACGCCAATCCGGCCCACAGTCTCAAAATCGATCGCCAATCCCCCTCGAAATAGGGAAGCAGGATCGCGTTGGTTGTCGACAGACCGAGGATGGCGCCGACCGACGGGCCGGTTATGTAAATCCCCATCGCAAAGCCGCGCTCGGGTCCGGTGAACCATCGGCTGACCAGTTTCGGCGCGCCGGTCGATATCAGCGGACCGCCGATGCCGAACATCGCAACCGCCAGCCAAAGGGTCACCACATCGGTGGCCATGCTCCTCATCAGTCCGGACGCGACCAGAAACAGCGTGCCGATCATCAAGCCGATGCGCGGCCCGATCCGGTCCAGCAGCATGCCGCAGGGTACCGCAGCCAACACGAACATCAGCTGCCAGGCGCCGAACACCAATCCAAAGTTGCCGTGAGAGGTGTCGAGATCGCGCATGATGGGCGCCGCCAGCGGCGCGAGGCTGACGACCAGTAGCCCGAACGTGACATAGATCAGCCAAAGCCCGCCCAACACCGCCCAACGGTAAGGCTGAGCCGTTGCATGCACGGCGTCCTCTGAGCTGTCCGTCAATCCGGCCAAGTTTCACTCCCCATCCCTGCCCAGAGCTATCCGTCCAAAGACGCGATCGTGTCACGAGCTCCTGTCGAACTCCTGTCCAACTCCTGTCGAACTCCGGCGTGGCCCAGCTCCGGCGTGCTCCAACGCGGCTCGCAACGACCGCCCAGTCGGGCCCGAGAGCAGCGCGCTCGCAATCGCCAGACCTTGGCATCAGCACCGGCGGTGGGTGGCGACCGGCTTGTGACCGTCCGACCGGACAGCGTAGCTGTGCCGGCGTCGACTTGCCACCCGGCCGCGCGATATTGGGATGTGAAGCGGGAACCCGCCGACCGTGTCAACGCACGCGCGATTGGTCGCCTTGATCTCGGTTGGCCTTGGCGGCAAGAGGGGTCGCTATCGATCAGATGATCAGCGCGCGCCGGCGCCGCGGCGCCCAACTGGCAATCGGGAGGTGGAATGGCGTCAGTGCTCAGTTTTCCGCGCCGGGAGCGCCAAGCGCTCGGACTGATCGGAACGGCGCATCTGCTCAGCCATATCTACATGTTGGCGCTGGCGCCGTTGCTGCCGTTGATCACCGGGGATCTCGATATCAGCTATGCCGAGTTCGGCGTTGCGTTGGCCGCCTACGCGATAGCCACCGGCGTGTTTCAAACCCCGATGGGGTTGTTGGTTGAGCGGATTGGCGGCCGCATCGTCCTGATCGCCGGCTTGTTCCTGAATTCCCTCAGTTTCCTGCTGGTCGGCCTGGTCGCCAGCGATGTTTGGCAGTTGACCGCCTTGTTGGCCGTAGCCGGCATCGGCAGTGCCGTCTTCCATCCGGCCGATTATTCGCTGATGTCGGCCGCGATCGGGGATAAGCGGCTAGGACGCGCCTTTTCCATCCACACCTTCGTTGGCCACCTGGGGTTTATCATCGGCCCCATCATGACCGCGTCCCTGGAGCCGGTAATCGGTTGGCGCGGGGCGGTGATCACCCTCGGGGCGCTGGGATTGGCGGCCACCGGCATCTTGATCATGCTCTCACCCTGGATCGCCGAGGGCACCAAGGTGGCCAAGCAGCGACCGATGACCGACAGTCTGCGCGAGCTCATGTTATCGCCTGCGGTGCTGTTGTTTTTTGTGTTCTACGTGTGCACCTCTGCCGCCAATGTCGGGATCACGCAGTTTGCCGTCGTAGCGTTCCAGGACATGTACGAGTTGGACCGGGTCACGGCAGTGACCGCGCTCACCGCCTACCAGGTCGGCACGCTGCTGCTGGTTTTGCCTGGTGGGATTCTTGCCGACAGGACTACACGTTACGATCTCATCATGATCCTGGGCTTCGGTGCAACGGCGGTCTTGACCTGCCTGGTCGGAACCGGTTGGTTCCCGTTCTGGCTGACCGTGGTGATGCTCTGTCTCGCCGGAGCTTTGCGCGGCGGCGTAAACACGTCGCGGGACGTTGCGGTCCGTCGGCTCCCCGTCAATGTCCCGATCGGCACATTATTCGGGTTTATCAGTACCGGCTTTTTGGTGGGCCAGGCGCTGGGTGGTCCATTCTACGGCTGGCTGTTTGACAACTTTGAACCCCCGGTCATCTTTTACGTTTCAGCGGCCGTTTACCTGTTGGGCCTTGGGACGGTCCTGTTTAATCCTGGTGCCCGCCAGCAGGCTGCTTACTCGGACTGAAGACGCATTAGGATGAGCGCGCGCCAAATGCCGGCAACTGCGCGCCGGCAACGCCAACGAGGACAACGCCATGAACGAGCACATCAAGCCAGCCACCGCTATCCCCGCGGGCATCTCGGCCGACGAGTGGCAGGCGCGCATCGACCTGGCCGCCGTCTACCGCCTATGCCACGACCACGGATGGGGTGACCTGATCTACAATCACTGTTCCATGCGGGTTCCAGGCGAGCCCACCAAAATGCTGATGAAGCGTCACGCCGATATGTGGAACGAGGTGACCGCGTCAAATCTGGTCAAAGTTGATATCCACGACGATCTCGATGAGCGCGCCGGCGTCAACCGACCCGGCTTCACCTTGCATGGCGGACTGATGGCGGGCCGGCCGGACATCGCCTGCGCGATTCACATCCACGGTGATACCGGCATGGCGATCGCGGCGCTCAAGCATGGCCTGCGCATGCTGTCACAACCGGCCGTTCGCTTCTACCAGCGCATTGGCTACCACCCCTACGAGGGGATCACCGAGGATTTCGATGAGCGCCAGCGCATCCTGCAAGCACTCGGCCAGAACCGGGCGCTGATTATGCATAACCATGGTCTTGTCACTGTCGGCAACAGCGCGCGGCAGGCGTTTGGCTTGATGAAATCACTGGTCAACGCGGCCGACATTCAGTTGCGCCTTGAGGCGACCGGCGCAGACCTGATTGAGATTCCGACGAGTATCTGCGAAAAAACCGCGGCGCAATATGAAAAACATGATGCCGGCCGCGGTGGTGCAGAATGGCCGGCCTATCTGCGCCTGCTCGACAGCATCGATCCCTCGTTCAAGGTCTAAACCGTGTCAGAGTGAGCTGGAACCAGCCCATTGCCCGGTCCGGCCACGCCAAGGGTCTGCTTGTGTGGCTGGCCAGGAGGGGGAGCGGGCCGGCACGGCTCATCCGCCAAAGGCACGATGATCTAGCGCAACCTGCCTTTGATCGGAATCGGAACGATCCCGATCAAAGGCAGAAAGTTGCTCACCACTTTAAGAGCGATCATCTTTGCGCCTTAAATCGGAACCGGCGCAATTGGAATCGGCGTTGCGGTTCCGATTTAAGGCGCGATGATCTAGGCGCGTCCACCAAAGGCCAAGATGGCGACGGTGATGATGGTCTGAGCGACAAACAGAAGAGCGATGGTCAACATTGGTGCGATCCCTGAAAGCTTGTCGTGTTAGCGTTGAGTTGATCAAACCACGACGGCGGCAGGATCGCTGTTCCAGGCGGGACTCAAGCGCTGTCTTTCGGGGCTGGCATGCGATCGTCGCCAGGGCGCTCGCGTTCGGGATCGACAGCTTTGTGGACGTCAGGGCTTCTCGGCTTAGCTGTGCGTGGAACCTTATGGTACCGCCGGCGGCCGCTCCAGATGCCGTTTGATCGCGGCGAACACGGCGGTGAACATGGCAGGCGTCAACCGACCGGTGTTGGTGTTGTAGCGAGAACAATGATAACTGTCGAACAGCGCCAGGCTGCCATCGAGATCATGTTGTGATCCGTGCGCGAACGGATATCGCGCCAGTTTCTGGCCCAGCGCCCGCAAGGTGCTCTCGTGAGCGACCCGACCCAATGCCAGCACCACGCGCAGCCGTGGCAAGGCTGCAATGCGGGCCACCAGATACGGGCGGCACGTGGCGATCTCCAACGGCGTCGGCTTATTCTCCGGCGGCACGCAGCGCACCGCATTGGTGATCATGCAGGCGCGCAAGGTCAGACCATCCTCCGGATCCGCCCGATAGGCGCCTTCCGCGAAGCCAAACCCTACGAGGGTTTGGTAAAGCAGATCCCCAGCATAGTCGCCGGTGAATGGTCGACCGGTCCGATTGGCGCCCCGCAGTCCCGGCGCCAGCCCAACGATCAACAGCTGCGCATCGTCGGCGCCGAATGACCGCACCGGGGCGTTGTACCAGTCCGGCGCCTCCTGTCGATAATGTGCGAGATAGGCCGCAAGGCGAGCGCATTTTCTGCAGGCGCGGTCCGGCTCCGGCGTGGCATCCGTCGAGACGTTCGCACCAGCAACCGACATGACGCCCCCTACCCCGCACGCCCTCAACGTCCTAACCCGCGCCATACCGACAACCGAAAGCGACGGCGGGTCGCTCGATGGCCCGATCAAGCGATGAACGCGATCAGCGCAAGCACCCGCCGCCGAACACTGCAACGTCGTGCGAGCGGCGTCCTGGCGCGACGGTTGGACCAGTCGATCGCCAGGTATGAACGTTTTTGGCGCCGTTGGGAAGCGACGGCGGGAAGCGACGGCGGGTCGGACTGGCGCGCGCGCGATGGAGCGAGGGAAACTAGCCGAATCACGCCGACAACGGACCCACGCCGACAACGGACCCTTGGATCGGGTGCTGTCAACGATCTAACGCCCAGCCGAACCAACATCACGTCCGCGCCGTTGCGTCATATCAGATCGAATGTTCGGGTGGTCGGGCTGAGCCGAAGCCAGCCGGCAAACCGTGCGCCTGGTGTTGACCTGTCGTGCAATTATACGTTCTGCAAGCCCCCAGACCTGGTCAAATAAACGGGTTCACAATCCTCGTTAAGCGGGCGCGATGGCCGTTCCGAATGTGGCTCGACAGCACCAGCGCGCCCGCCAGCTCAGCGACCGCTGCGAGGTTGCGCCAGCTCTTGGCTCGTCTGTTCATCGTCGTCATCGAAGGGAACCGGGTCGTCCGGCGCCCGCGCGTAGTCGGGCCGCCTTGGCGTGAACCGATCGCTGCGATCCACACGCGGCGGACGGGTGGCCGGATCACGACAAATCAGCTGCTCCAGATCCGCCAGATCGATGAACTGGTCGGATTGTCGACGCAGCTCATCGGCAACCATGGGTGGTTGGGTTTGCAGCGTCGAAACGACGCTGACCCGCTTGCCCTTTTGCTGCAGAGCACCAACCAGGCATTTGAAGTCACCATCGCCGGAAAACAGGACAATGTGATCGACATTTTCGGCGAGGCGCATGGCATCGACCGTCAGCTCGATGTCCATATTGCCTTTAATCTTCCGCCGCCCCAGGGAATCAGTGAACTCCTTGGTTGGCTTGGTGACCATGGTGTAGCCGTTGTAGTCTAACCAATCGATCAGCGGTCGTATCGACGAATACTCCTGGTCCTCGATCAAGGCGGTATAGTATAAAGCCCTGATTAAGTGCCCTTTTTGCCTGAACAAGCCGAGCAACCGCTTGTAGTCGATGTCGAACGCCAACGCCTTTGCTGTCGAATAAAGGTTGGCACCATCAATGAAGAGTGCTACCTTCTCACCAGAGTAAAAATGCATTTCGTTCCTCTGTGTCGAATTCCGGGAACGCCCCCTAAAACGTTCCCGGAATGCCCCTCAAGCCGCAATATTATCCGCGGCGGCGCCAAGGCGAACCCTCTTTGAAGTGTAAGACCACACGTGTCGAAGCAAGGCAAAGAAGTGGTCTGTACAATGTCCAATAACGTCAAAGTGGTATCGCCATTTCAATATGACATTCCCATAACAACCGCGCCAGCATTGATCACGAATAATTGTTATTCTTCACTGCAAAGGGTCGACGCCATCGTAAGTCTTGGCGCCAACATTGCCGGTACCGAAGGATCTCCGTTGTCATCATTTGTTGGCGCCATTGGGATGATGAAGAGGCTCGGCATCTACTGCGTTGACGCGTCATCTCTGTACATAACGCTACCCTATGATACCGTCGATCCGCAACCATCCTTCCTCAACGCCGTCATTGCTATCAATACGGCGTTCAGCTTGCACCAGCTGCTCTGTAGGCTGAAGGCAATCGAGCGCGCAGCCGGGCGCCGGCCGGACCGACGCAACGGGCCTAGACCGCTCGATCTCGACATCGTCGATGCCGCCGGCCGCGTGCTCGGCGGGCCGGCAGTGCGTCCACGCCCTAACGGCTGTGATGGCGCCGCGCGCGCACCTCAACCGCGTCCGACGCTGGTGTTGCCACATCCGGAGATGCACCGACGTCCGTTTGTTCTCATCCCCCTATTGGAGATTGCCCCACATTGGTGGCACCCCGTTCTCAAAGCATCGATCCGCCAGCTGCTGAACCGTGCCCCAAAGCGACCGCATAGCGTCCGTCGCATCCATGGCAGAGACTGGGTATCGATGCAAAATGATGTGACAAATCAATATCTCAACCTAAGATAGTATTACCAGTGCATGCTATTTTTGCTAGAAGATTGTGCCGTCACACGCCGGCGGTCGGGCCTGAATGTGGCGAATGCGTGCCGCACGATTCGCCACTCGACGGGCCGGTGCGCTGATCTCGACCGGCGGTGGCGGCAAACCGTCCGCTGCGGCCGCGATCTCGGGTGGGTGATCAGCCAGCGCTTCGCCGCCGTCGCTCGCAACGATAGGCGGCGGCCAACATGAACAACGCCGGGCTGGAAAGGTAACCGAGTAGACGCGCGGTGAGCTTCGCGCGATGTGATGGTCGTGGTGTCACGCGGCCTAGTCGACATCGAGGGGTGTCGAAGAGGAAGCAATCGGGGTGTTAGAGCTTTGTCGGATAAATGCTATGGGATACCTTAACATTGGCGCTTTTCTCATGTTAAACCGCGCCACGCAGAATGAAAGGAACATCGATGGCTCGGGTCACCGTTGAGGATTGTGTCGACAAGGTCTCCAACCGCTTCGAACTGGTGCTGCTGGCCGCCCATCGCGCTCGCCAGATCTCGACTGGGGCGGCGATCGCCGTGGAGCCGGAGAACGACAAGAACCCCGTGATCGCGCTGCGGGAGATTGCCGAACAGCAAATTCCGGCCGATGATATGCGCGAAGGCTTGATCCACTCGATCCAGAAGAACGTCGAGGTCGATGAGCCGGAGGCAGCCGCCGCACCCATGCTGCCGGCTGAGCGGCGCGCCCCGTTGCTGGGCCAGGACGATCGAGCATCGGACAACCAATTCGACGTGATGACCGAGGAGCAGCTGTTGCGCTCGCTTGAAAGCCTGACGCCGACCGAACCATCCGCGGCGATCGGCGGCAGCAGCGGCAGTGGCCGCGGTGGCCGCTGAGCGGACTGCGCTGGCCGGGCTGCTAGAGCAACCTGCCTTTAATCGGGATCGGAACGATCCCGATTAAAGGCAGAAAGTTGCTCACCACTTTAAGAGCGATCATCTTTGCGCCTTAAATCGGAAACGGCGCAATTGGAATCGGCGTTGCGGTTCCGATTTAAGGCGCGATGATCTAGCGCTGGCGGCAGCTCAGCACGATTGAGCCCGCCATGGTTGGCGGTGTTGGCCGTGGGAGACGGGCGTCAGGCGACGTGTGAAGGCAATTGACCGGGGCCTACGGCGGCCCGTGAGCTACGCACATGGCCCAGCGCCACCGTCGCGAATCCGCATCGGCCATCTAACGCACTTGTGGTGGGCGTGCCCCCACCCATGTTACGGTGCATGTCCGGTTACAGGTGCATGTCGGGTTACAGGTGTATGTCGGGTTACGGGTGCATGTCGGGTTACGGGTGCATGTCGGGTCAAGTCTGGCTGTCGAACCCTAAAGCGTTTCATGGCGTGCTGGGATCATCCCGCTCCCCTACCTGCGCTCCCACAGCAAGCATTGGGTGGCCAGCTGGGCGATCGGGCCGGCAAGGCTCAGCCGCCTAGGAAATAAACTCGGTTTTCAGCGTTTGCTGGTGCGCGCGATACCGACCGAAGCGTGAGGCCTGGTAACGGTGGTGCGTTGCATCGTCGACGTGCCGCGCCGGGGTTCGCGGTTGGCGCGCGATCCCGGTCATGGATGAGCAAAGATCTGTTAGGGTTGCTTGCACGTAGGTGGCCGCACCGGTCGTTAAGGGGAGCAGAGGTTGCCATGATGCGCCAGTACGAGCTCGTGGAGCGCGTCCTAGCGTATGATCCGAAGGCGGATGAGGCGCTGCTCAACCGAGCCTATGTCTACGCGATGAAGGCCCACAGCGATCAGACGCGCGCTTCCGGTGATCCCTACTTTTCCCATCCCCTCGAAGTTGCAGCCATTCTCACCGAGCTCAAACTCGACGACGCAACGATCGCAACCGCGCTTTTGCACGATGTGATCGAGGACACAGACACCACCCGAACCGAAATTGATCAGTTGTTCGGCGCCGAGATCGGCACCCTCGTCGACGGCCTTACCAAGATCAAGAAGCTCGACTTGATCACCAAAAAGGCGGAGCAAGCGGAGAATTTCCGCAAACTGTTGATCGCTTTTTCCAGCGATATTCGCGTGCTCTTGGTGAAGCTGGCCGACCGGCTGCACAATATGCGCACGTTGGTCCACATGAAGCCGCAAAGTAGAGCCCGAATTTCAGAGGAAACACTCGACATCTATGCCCCGCTCGCCGGCCGGATGGGCATGCAGCATTTGCGCGAGGAATTGGAAGACCATGCGTTTCGTTGGCTGCACCCGGAAGCCCATGACGCCTTGAATGCCAGGCTACAGGAATTGGGAGCGCGCAATCGTGGTCTGGTCGAAGAGATTTGTGGTGCGCTTGGCGCCATCCTCAGCGACGGTGGCATCGGCGCGGAGGTGACGGGCCGCGAGAAGAAGCCCTATTCGATCTGGCGCAAAATGCAGAACAAGCAGATCAGCCTGGAGCAGCTGTCCGACATCTACGCGTTCCGCGCCATCACCGACCATGACCAGGACTGTTACCGGGTGCTCGGCCTCATTCACGCCCGGTGGAATGCCGTTCCCGGTCGGTTCAAAGACTATATTTCGACGCCCAAGCAGAATGGATATCGATCGATCCATACGACGATCGTCGGACCGCGCCACCAGCGTGTCGAGTTGCAGATCCGCACCCCGCAAATGCACGAAGTCGCGGAATATGGAGTCGCTGCGCACACGCTCTATAAGGACCCGATCGGCGGCAACGGCTCTGGCGAGAACCGAACGGCAAACGGCGCCACTTCAAACCATGACGTGGCCAAGGACATGGGCCCCTATGTCTGGCTCCGCCGCCTGGTGGAGACCTTGCTTGAGGGCACCAATCCGGAAGAGTTTTTGGAGCACACCAAGCTGGAGCTGTTCCACGACCAGGTGTTCTGCTTCACGCCCAAGGGGCGATTGATCGCGTTACCACGCGGTGCCACGGTGATCGATTTTGCTTACGCCGTTCATACCGATATCGGCCATACCGCCAGCGGCGCGTTGGTCAACGGCCGGCATTTGCCGCTGACGACGGTGCTGAGAAATGGTGACGAGGTTCAAGTCCTCACCGGCGAACGCAAATCAACGCCGCCGGCGGCTTGGGAGCGCATCGCCATCACTGGGCGCGCCCGCTCCGCGATCCGGCGCGCCTCCCGCGATGCCTTGCGTCGACAGTATTGCGAGCTGGGGCGCCGTCTGGTCGTGGCACGCTTTGAACGCATTGGCGTCGTTTATGAAGACGACAAGATCAAGCGCGTGATCGGCCGCTTTTCTCAAAAGTCTATCGACGATGTGTTGGCGGCGGTCGGGCGCGGAGAACTTGCCGTCAACGATGTCGCGCGGGCGGTTGCACCGGAAGCGGCCGCGACGCTACCTCAAGAGCCGTCGGCCCGTCGGCCGCGTAACCGCCAAGATCACAAGCAGAGCCAAGAAGGCTGGTTCAATCTGGCCAAGGTGATGAACTTGAAGTTCAAGCTGGCCGGCAACGGCAAGCTCGACCAGACCTCCGCTGCCGGCTCGGCTCTGGCTGCCGGCCCATCGACCGCAGTCAGCGGCGTGCCCATTCGCGGCATGCGCAGCGATTTGCCGGTGACCTTTGAGGACGGCGGAGCGGTTCCCGGCGATCGCATCGTCGGGGTGCTGGTGCCCGGAGCGGGCATCCGCGTGTTTCAGATCCATTCGCCCCGACTAGCCGAATATCAGCAGGCCAGCTGGATCGATGTGACGTGGGACATCGACCCCAGCCAGCCAGAGCGATTTGCGGCCAAGCTCAATGTCACCGCAATCAACGAGCCTGGCACCCTGGCCCAGGTCGCCCAGGTTATCGGGGAGGCCGACGGTAACATCGACACGTTGCGGATGCTGCAGCGTGGAGCGGATTTTACCGAGATGTCGATCGACGTCGAGGTCTGGGATCTTGAGCACCTGACCCGGATCATCAACGGCCTGAAATCCAAGGCCGTGGTCAGTCACGTGGAGCGCCGCTTCGAATGATGGGCAAGGCTGGACCAAGGACATGCCTCATGCCTTCCGCACCGATCTTGCTGATCGCGATATCAGCGCCAACACAGGGCCGATCGTCAGAGAAAGGGCCTCGCTCACCCCGTCCGTCCGAGTGAGTGACACGGCACGCCGCCATGACCGAACACGCACAAAAACTCCGCCTCGGCGTCAACATCGACCACGTCGCAACCATCCGTAACGCGCGCGGCGGCCGCCATCCCGATCCCGTTCGCGCAGCCCACATCGCGGTTGAGGCCGGCGCGGACGGAATCACCGCGCATCTCAGAGAGGACCGTCGCCACATCTCCGACGACGACATCGCCCGGCTCAAGGCCGAATTGACGCGACCGTTGAACTTGGAGATGGCCGCGACTGAGGAAATGCTCGGCATCGCGCTTCGCCACCTACCACACGCCTGCTGCCTCGTGCCCGAGAAGCGCGAGGAGCGCACCACCGAAGGCGGCCTCGATGTCGCCGCAGGACAGGCCCAATTGGCACCGGTGATCGACCGGCTGAAGACGGCTGGCATTCGCGTGTCTTTGTTCATTGAACCGGAAGCGGCGGCGATCGAAGCCTCCCGCCGCCTAGGCGCGGACGTCATCGAGTTGCACACCGGTGCATATTGCCATCGCGCCAGCGAACCAGACCGCGTCGGGCTCGCTCGAGAGCTCGCCAGACTTACAACCGCGGCAACGCTCGGCTGCCAAGCCGGCCTTGAGGTCCACGCCGGACATGGCTTGACGTTCAACACCGTAAGCGCCGTGGGCGCCATTCCCGAAATCGTTGAACTCAATATCGGCCACTTTTTGATCGGCGAAGCGATCTTTGGCGGACTTGGCGCGGCGGTGCGTCATATGCGAACATTGATGGCGCAAGCGCGCCCTCGGCCCGCGCGCCGCAACCGTTGAGGGTCGCAGGTGATTTTGGGCATCGGCAACGACATGGTCGACATTCGCCGGATCGAGCGAACCATCGAGCGGTTCGGTGACCGGTTTTTGGACCGCGTGTTCACACAGCAGGAGCGAGCTCGGTCCGATCGCCGCTCAACGCGGATTCGTGCCGCCTCATATGCAAAGCGCTTTGCCGCCAAGGAGGCCTGCTCGAAGGCGCTGGGCACCGGCCTCCGCCAAGGCGTGTTCTGGCGCGATATGGGGGTGGTTAACCTGGCCTCCGGCCGGCCGACCATGCGTTTGACAGGTGGCGCGGAGAGTCAACTTGCGGCCATAACACCGCTCGGCATGACCGCCCGCATCGACCTGACGCTCAGTGACGATCTACCGTATGCTCAAGCCATCGTGATCATTTCGGCCATCGACAGCAAACAAGATCTGCGCTGAGAGCGGTTAAATCCAGCGCACAGCCTCGATCGGTGGACCTGACCGTGTTTGCACCGTTGGCCGGAACGAGATATAGCCCAACGCTCAGCAGCGGCTGATTACAGGGCGATGCCAACTTGGCGCCCCTGCGCCCGGAGAATTCGATGAGCCTTCAATCCGACGCCCGAAAGCAGCGCGACAGCGGTTGGTGGGAAACCATCAAGATCATCATTCAGGCGCTGCTGCTCGCGCTGGTCATTCGGGTGTTCTTCTATCAGCCCTTCAACATTCCATCAGAATCGATGAAGAATACCTTATTGGTGGGCGATTACCTGTTTGTGTCGAAGCTCTCCTATGGCTACAGCCGATACTCCTTTCCCGGCGGCCTCAATTTATTCTCCGGCCGTATTTTTGAGGCCAAACCCAAGCGCGGCGATGTCGCCGTCTTCAAGCTCCCGCGTGATAATTCGACCGACTACATCAAGCGGGTGATCGGACTTCCCGGCGATCGTGTCCAGATGCGCGACGGCATCCTGCACATCAATGGAAAAGCCGTGCCCAAGCGCCTGATCGGTGAGCTGCCCAGCGGCCTGCCCGGTAATCCGGTCAGGACCGTACCGTTGTACGAAGAAACGCTGCCAAATGGCGTGACGTATCATGTCTTAGACAGTGTTCCCAACGGCGACTTCGACAATACCGCGGTGTTCACCGTGCCGCCCGGTCATTACTTCATGATGGGCGACAACAGGGACAACTCGACTGACAGCCGTGCGCTTTGGGGCGTGGGATATGTGCCGCTGGAGAATTTTGTCGGCCGCGCCGAAATCATCTTCTTCTCGGCGGCGTTCGACGACCCCAAGGCATTTCGCCTGCTGACCCCTTGGCGTTGGCCCCTCGATATCAGATGGGACCGCTTTTTTACCCGAATCCGCTAGCCGTGAAGCGCAAACGACCGCATGCAGACCTTGAGGAGGTCCTTGGCCACAAGTTCAAAGACCAGGCTTTGCTGGCGCGCGCCCTGACCCACGCCAGCACACGATCCGGCGGCACCTACAACGACAATGAGCGGTTGGAATTTCTGGGCGACCGGGTGTTGGGATTAGCGATTGCCGAACAATTGCTGAAGGCCGATTTACAGGCGCGCGAAGGCGAATTGGCCCAGCGCTTCAATCGAATGGTACGGGGCCAAACCTGCGCCGAGATCGGCCGCGACATCGGTCTGGGGCGCTTTCTCATTTTATCGGACAGTGAAGCGACCAGTGGCGGACGCGACAAGTCCACGATTCTTGCCGACGCCGTTGAGGCGCTGTTGGGCGCGGTGTTTATGGAGGCCGGCTTCGATAAAGCTAGAACGGTCATTCAGAACTTGTGGGGTTCACGACTAACCCTCATTCCCCATTCCATGGCCGACCCCAAGACCGCGTTGCAGGAGTGGGCCCAAGGTCGCGGACTGGACCTACCACGCTATGCCGAGATTTCGCGATCCGGTCCGGACCATGCGCCCCATTTCGTCGCGGAGGTTCGCGTCAAAGGGCGGCGCCCGGCGCGCGGCGAAGGCACGTCCAAGCGCGCGGCTGAGCAAGCGGCCGCATCTGTGCTGCTAAAGCGCGTGGTGCCGAAAGGAGACCCAGCCCATGGCGGCGAGGACTAAATCGGGAAGGATGCCGCCTGACCCCGCCGCCACCCCGGAGGTTGCCGCGACCACGCCTGAGCAGGCAGGTCCGCAGCGGTTCGGCTTCGTGGCCGTCGTTGGCGCCCCCAATTCCGGCAAATCGACGCTGGTCAACACCCTGGTCGGGACCAAGGTGACGATCGTCACGCACAAGGTGCAGACCACCCGCATGCCGGTCCGCGGCATCGTCAACGTTGGCCACAGCCAGCTGGTGTTCATCGATACGCCGGGAATATTTGCACCCCGCCGCCGGCTTGATCGGGCCATGGTGGACGCCGCTTGGACCGGCGCTGCCGAGGCTGACATCGTGCTGCTGATCGTCGATGCGGCACGGGGACTGGACGACACCATCATCGCGCTCACAAAGAAGCTGGTCGACACCTGTGGGGCCGGTCTGAAACTGGTCGCCCTCAACAAGATCGACCGACTGGCCGACAAGACCGTGCTGTTGGCGCAGGCCGCCCAGTTGGTCGAGCGACCCGGCCTTGACAAGGTGTTCATGATATCCGCGCTCAAGGGCGATGGGGTGGACGAACTGCGTCGCTATCTGGCCGAGGTGGTGCCGCCGGGACCGTGGCATTACCCGGCGGACGACATCTCGGATCTGCCGCTTCGGCTGTTGGCGGCGGAGATCACGCGTGAACGCCTATATGAACGGCTGCACGCCGAGTTACCCTATGCCACCACGGTGGAGACCACGCAGTGGACCGAGCGCAAGGACGGCTCGGTGCGCATCGAGCAGGTGGTCTACGTCGAGCGGGACAGCCAGAAGAAGATCGTCATTGGCAAAGGCGGACAAACCATCAAGCAAATTGCCAGCGAGGCGCGCGGCGATCTGATCGGGATCATGGAGCGCAACGTGCATTTGTTCGTGTTCGTGAAAGTGCGCGAACGATGGGGTGACGATCCTGCACGATATCGGGAGATCGGCCTGCCATACCCGAAGGGTTCGTCGCGACGCTAAATCATCATGATCCATGCCGACGCAGCGCCGCGTAAGCGAAAACGGGGGAGGATCACTGGAACCGCGCACTTGGGGTAGGCCAGGAACGATTTATTGCCAGCGGAAACCTGCCCGCACCCGACCCCGTCCACCGATCAGTCCCGAAGCGGATTGCAAACCCATGGAATGGAGCGATGAAGGCCTGATCCTGACGGTCGGTGCCCATGGCGAGGCCGCGGCGGTGGTGGAGCTGTTTACCGCCCAGCACGGCCGCCACGCGGCGCTGGTTCACGGCGGTCGATCGCGGCGCCAACGACCGGTCCTGCAGATCGGCAATCACGTCGACGCGACCTGGAAGGCGCGGCTTGCCGAACAGCTTGGCCATGCCCGGATCGAGCTGCGACGGGCGTTTGCGGCCGAAGCGATGTCCGACCCGCTGGCGTTGGCGGGACTGTCATCGATCGCCGCCCTGACCCGGCTGTTGCCCGAACGCGACCCCCATCCGAGCCTGTTCGAGGTCACCTTGTTCGTGATGTCTTACCTTGATGATGCCGCGATCTGGCCGGCGCTTTATGCGCGCTGGGAGCTGGCGCTGCTCGACGCGCTCGGCTTCGGCCTCGACCTAGAGTCCTGCGCGGCCAGCGGGATCAACGATGACTTGATTTACGTGTCGCCGCGCTCTGGGCGTGCCGTCTCGGCATCGGCCGGTGAACCGTACCGCGACAAACTGCTGGCGTTGCCGCAGTTCCTGCGAGCTGGCGGGCGGACCAGCACGACCACAAATATCGACGACGTCATCGCCGCGCTTGCACTAACCGGCTACTTTCTCGACCACCGCGTGATGGCGCCGATCAACCGTGCGATGCCGGATGCGCGCACGCGGCTTATGTCGATGCTGCAACGCACCGGGGGCTGAGCCCGAGGATCACGCCACACCGCTACGGCACGGTGCAGGGCGACGCGCCGCTGAATTTGAGTGGCGCAAGGTGGTAACGACGCTGGCATCGCTCCGTCCGGGTCGCGTTGCGCGCCGTGGACGGCCCATGCTAGCCTGCGTGCAACTGGCACCACGAACCCTTATCGTTGCCCGCTCGAGCCCCGGTCGCCACGCCACCGGCCGCAGCCATTGCGGGCAAGGGGATAACAGGAGGCGGCAACGATGGCCGACGCATCCGGGCTGGAGACGCCGACCGGCAGCAACCAGCGATCGACGATGATCAGCGGGCGCTTTGTGCGCAATGCCTGGTACGTTGCGGCCTGGGCGGATGAGCTGGCCGATGGCGCTTTGATCGGTCGCCGTATCCTCAATCAGCCGATTGTGCTCTACCGCAAATCGGACGGCGGCGTGGTCGCGCTGGAAGATCGCTGCCCGCATCGCCACGCGCCGCTCAGCATGGGCAAAATCGTGCGCGGTGATCGACTGCAGTGCGCCTATCACGGGCTGGAGTTCGATGCCAGCGGCGCGTGTGCCCATAACCCGCACGGCGGCAACGTCTCGAGCCGTGGCCACATCAACAGCTACCCCGTCGTCGAGCGGCACAAGGCGGTGTGGGTATGGATGGGCGACAAGCCGGCCGATCCGGCCGAAGTGCCGGATTTCAGCGTGCTCGATGACGTACCGGAGCTGCATGAGACCAAGCGCGACAGCATCATGATCGCCGCTAACTACGAATTGGTGGTCGACAATCTTTTGGACCTCAGCCACACCGCTTTTCTGCACGAAGGCATCCTGGGCAACGCCGATACGGCCGATTCACAGATTACCATCGAGCAGGATGGCGACGATGTGATCGCCGGCCGGCATGCCACCAACGCGGCGTCACCGGGCATGTGGGCGATGCTGTGGCCGGAGCATCCCGAGCGGGTCGACAAGTTCAGCCGGATCCGTTGGATGGCGCCCAGCACGCTACGGTTATTCGTCGGTATTTGTCCGATCGGTCAGCCCTATGAGACCGGCTCGGGCTATCACGCGATACACCTGCTGACGCCGGAGACCGAGCGCTCCACCCATTATTTTTTCACCGCGGTCCGGTTCGGCGTGAAGACCACCGACGACGCCCTCAACCGCGAGATTCAGACCAACATCGCGCAAACGCGCCGCTATGCCTTTGAACACCAGGACGCGCCGATCATCGAGGCGCAGCAGCGGATCATCGAGACCGCACCGACCGCGCTTGAGCCGATGGTGCTTCCCATCGACGTCGGACCGGTGCGCTATAAGCGCATCTTGATGAAAATGTTGGACGAGGACGTCGCGCCTTAGTTGATGTCCGCCTGCGGCGGCTGACGCGGCAGGCCACCCAGACCATCATGCCATGGGGTGGCGAGTGGAGGAACGGGGCGGGGAAGCGGGATGGTTCCAGCGCCCGCTGATACGCTATTAGGATGTGATTGACGTTATGGAGCGCGACATGCCTGATGCATCTGGTCAACAAACCGCCACCGCACCGCAACGCCCGAACGCCATGGTCACCGGGCGGTTCGTGCACAACGCCTGGTACCTGGCAGCGTGGATCGAGGAACTCAATAACGAGAAGCCGCTTGCCCGTACCGTCCTCAACCAGGCGGTCGCCCTGTTTCGCCAGGCCAACGGCACCCCCGTCGCGTTGGAGGACCGCTGCCCCCATCGTCACGCCCCACTCAGCATGGGCAACGTCAAGGGCGATCGGCTGCAATGCGCCTATCATGGGCTGGAATTCGACGCGACCGGGGCCTGCGCCCATAACCCCCATGGCGGTCACCTCTCCTCGCGCGCTCAGATCAAAAGCTATCCGCTCGTTGAAAAGCACAAGGCGGTTTGGATCTGGATGGGCGATGAAGCCCCCGACCCGGCCAAGGTGCCGGATTTTTCCATGCTCGACGACTACCCGGCGCTGCATGGCACCAAGGTTGACCGCATCACGGTCGCGGCCAACTACGAATTGATCTGCGACAACCTGCTCGATCTCAGCCATACGGCGTTCTTGCATGCCGGCATCCTCGGCAATGACGACACCGCAGAATCGCCGGCCACCGTCACGCAGGAAGGCGATGACGTGATCGTCGAGCGCAATTCCTTCGATGCCGAGGCACCTGGCCTCGCGGCCAATTTTTTGCCGGGGGTCGAGCGCGTCGACAAGCACAGCCACATCCGTTGGATGGCGCCGTCGAACTTCCGCATCAAGACTGGCATTGCCCCGCATGGTGCACCGGCTGATGCCGCCACGGGATACAATGGTGTGCACATCCTGACGCCGGAAACTGAGCGCACCACGCACTACTTTTTCACGGCGGTTCGCTTCAACGTTCTCACCGAGGGAGACGAGCTCAACCGACAGATCCAGGACAAGGTGGAAAAGACCCGTCGGTTCGCCTTCGAACACCAGGACGGCCCGGTGATCGAGGCCCAACAACGGATCCTGGACGCTGCACCGGAGCGGCTCGAGCCGATGATCCTGCCCAATGACATCGGCCCGACCCGCTATAAGCGGATCCTGACGCGGATGCTGGACGACGATCGGGTATGAGCCCGGCAGCCGATTCAACCAGCCTCGCCCCGCACGCGTGCAATCGCCTATGATCGGATCGGTCAACGCGCCGTAGCCCAACCTGCTGTTCTTCGGGATAGATCGATCCCGAAGAACAGCAGGTTGCTTTAGGGCGTCTCCAGGTCGACCTTTACACGACCGGCCGCGCCGCGACTCAACTGAAAGATTTGGCCATCGCGCGCTGCAAAGCGGGCGGTGGTGCCCCGAGACCATAGGCCACCCGCATTCAACTTGAACACGATGTCGGCCGGCTCACAGGCCGTGTGCCGTATCAACGTGCGTGGCTGAACACGCATAATTTTCTCGTCGAACGTGTAGCTGACGGCATGCGGCGCGCGGTTCTCGATCCGCACCGAATACCGCATCGAAAGCGGCCTGCCGAACAGCTGAACAGCCACGTACTTCTGCTGTCTGCGCACCTTGGCTATAGCGACTCCGATCTGCGTGACATGGGCCAGCATCATGTTCTTGCGATGCCCAGGCGATGCGATCCAGCCGTCGACCATCTTTCTAGCCAGCCCACGGGTCGAGAAGCCCCGCGTGTCGCGCATCCAGGCCAGATTTTCGGCGACCCGGCACGGGGCGTAGCCGGCGGCTTTGATGCGATCGACGGGACGGCGACCGTCGGCCTCATGGCTGAAGAGTGTGGTTTTCACCAGAAAGCGCGCATAGGCGCGCGCTGCAGCTGTCAGGCGGGGCTCGCGCTGCAGGGCTGCAAGCTTATGGCCACGTCGAAAGGCATTGGTCATCTCGATGACGGCCATTTCGGCTTGTGGTAAGTCTGGCATAATCGGCATCGACGTTTTCGGTCACCGGCTGGTTGAGATGGGTGCTATCCGTAACGGTTCACCACCGTTAACCAAATCAGATGGCGAGAACATGCCCGCCCGTGTGCCCTGCTGTAACAGAAACTGCTGCTGCATCTCAGCGCCGCGCACCACTCGCCATGGCTTTTCCCACACCTGTTCGACTGCTAGATCTTGCCCGCATTGGGGCAGTAGCCTGGCCGTCCCGCGCTGCCACCCAGCCACCAATCCAAGCCTGCCTTAGTGTGGGCGGGTGGCAGCGCGGGACCGGTCAAGCCAACCCTGAAACGCCTGAGAGCGAGCGGCGCACCGTTAGCCGCGATCAAACCGTGATGCTGCACAACCATGCTTGCGAGGTCGACCATTATTGTACCTGGATGCGGCGGTCGCCATCCCGCTTGCAATGGAAGATTCGATGATCAAGGTGAATGGCCACCGCGCCATCACAAAACCCTCAACCCACACGGAGGTTCGCATATGCCATCTGGGAGCGCGCCCATCAGGCGCCGCACCGCTCTGAAACTGCTTGCCGGAGCCAGCGGCGCGCTGGCGGCGCCAGGCTTGCTCAAGCACACGAATGCCCAAGGCCGCGACAAGATCAGCTACCATACCGACTGGCGCGCGCAAGCCGAGCACGGTGGATTTTATTATGCACTGGCCAATGGGCTTTATGCCGAGGCGGGCTTGGACGTCGACCTGCGCCAAGGCGGACCGCAGCTCAACATGTCACAGTTGCTGTTAGCCGGGGCTGTCGACATGGTGATGTCGAACGCCTTTGAGGCGATCCGGTTTGCCCGTGAAGAGCTGCCGTTTCTGTGCATAGCCGCCATTTTCCAGAAGGACCCGCAGGTCATCATCTCCCATCCCGGCGTCGGCCACGACACGCTCGAAGAACTCAGGGGCAAGCCGATCCTGGTCAGCGCTGCCGGTCGCAGCGGCTATTGGCCGTTTTTGCGCGCTAAATTCGGCTTTATCGACAGCCAGATCCGCCCCTACACGTTCAACATCCAACCGTTTCTCGCCGACAGGATGCTGTCCCAGCAGGGCTTTCTCTCGTCGGAACCGTATGCCATCGAACGGCAAGCCAAGTTCAAGCCGGTGATCCATTTGCTCGCCGATTACGGCTTTGAAAATTATCAGACGACGATCAACACCTCCCGCCAGCTGATCGCGAGCAAGCCGGAGGTGGTGCAGCGCTTCGTTGATGCCTCGCTCAAGGGCTGGGACGGCTATTTGAACGGCGGTGACGGCTGGAAACGGACCAATGCCGCGATTCTTGCGGCCAACGCCCAGATGACTCAAGATCGCATCGACCACGCCACGCAGGTCATGAACGACCATGGCATCGTGCGCTCTGGCGATGCGCTCAAGTTGGGGATCGGCGCCATGACGGCGGCCCGTTGGCGACGCTTTTACACGACCATGGCCGCAGCCGGCGTGTTTCCAAAGGATATCGCGGTCGAACAGGCCTACACACTGGACTTCGTCAACAACGGGATCGGCGCCTGAGCGCAGCCATGACCACAGCCACGTCCAGCCAACACTGCGAGCCGACGCATGAGGGACGGGTCCCACTCGTTGAGTTGCGGGGGGTCAGCAAGCGCTTTGCCACTGGTACGCTGGCCGTGCGCGAGGTCGATTTGAAGATCAGGGCCGGCGAGTTTCTAAGCCTGCTCGGTCCCTCCGGTTGTGGCAAGACCACCGTTTTGCGCCTGATCGCCGGCCTGATCGAAGCGAGCGCCGGCACCATCCGCTGGCAACAGGAGTTTGCGCAGTCCAGCGCGGATGCGCTCGGTTTCGTGTTTCAGGAACCGACGTTGATGCCGTGGTCGACGGCGATCGGCAATGCCATGATCCCTTTGCGCTTGCGCGGCAAATCGGTTGGCGAGGCCGAGCCCATGGCTGCGCAGATGCTGGCCCGCGTCGGCCTGCAGGGGTTCGAACGCGCCTATCCGCGGCAGTTGTCCGGCGGCATGAAGATGCGGGTCTCGATCGCGCGCGCCCTGGTCACGCAGCCCCGCGTGTTGTTGATGGATGAGCCGTTTGCCGCGCTCGATGAAATCACCCGGCACCAGCTCAACGATGATCTGTTGGGCCTATGGGCACAGAACAGGTTTACCGTCGTGTTCGTCACCCATTCCGTATTTGAATCGGTCTATCTGTCGCAGCGCGTCGCCGTTATGGCCGCCCGGCCGGGGCGAATGAGCGGCGAAATCGATGTCGACACCGGCTATCCGCGCGATGCGCTTTATCGAACCTCGCCGGATTATGCCCGCCTGTGCCGGCTCACCTCGCAGACCCTCAAACAAGCGATGGCCGCATGAGCGAGTTGGAGACACCAACGCGCCCCACTGCGACGGTGAAGCCCGTTTCGGCGCCGGACACGGCGGCGGCCGACGGCGTGCCTGAGGCGGCGTTGCTCGGTCTGCCGGTCGGCCGCTGGCCGTCAATTCTCGCACCGCTCGCGATCGGCGTGTTGATGTTGTTGGCCTGGGAACTGACGGTGCACATTCGCCAAGTGCCACCATACGTGGTTCCTGGTCCGGTTGCCATTGCCGAGACGCTGGTCGCCGATTGGGCGCTGTTGTCGGCCGCCTTGGGGGTGACATTGACCATCGCCCTGGCTGCTCTGGCCGGCGCGGTCTTGGTCGGCGTGCTGCTGGCGATCTTGTTCATCCAATCGAAATGGTTGGAACTGTCGTTGTTTCCCTATGCTGTGATCCTGCAGGTCACTCCGATTGTCGCGATTGCCCCGCTGATCATCATCTGGACCAACAACAACATTCCGCTATCGCTGTTTATTTGCGCCTGGATCGTCGCCTTCTTCCCCATTCTCTCCAACACCATCCTGGGTCTCAATTCCGTCGACCACAACCTGCTCGACCTGTTCCGCATGTACGGTGCCTCGCGCCGGCAGACGCTGTGGTTTTTGCGGCTTCCCGCGGCGTTGCCCTACCTGTTGGGGGGGCTCAGGATCTCTGGCGGCCTAGCGCTGATCGGCGCGGTCGTTGCGGAATTCGTGGCCGGCACCGGCGGCAGTGCCTCAGGCCTTGCCTACGCCATCCTGGACGCCGGTTATCAGCTCAAGATCCCACGCATGTTCGCGGCTTTGGCGCTGATCTCGGTGGCCGGCATCGTAATCTTCCTAGCCACCAGCTGGCTGTCGCATCTGCTGCTGCGTCGCTGGCACGAGAGCGCCCTGGCGAGAGACCATTGAAGCCGTCGATGTGCTGGACGGGCTGGGCCTGGCAGATCCGTGGGCTATGGGTTAGCCTGAGGTCCCTAATCTGCGACACGGCGCTCACCGGCTGTCTCGGCCGAGCTGGGCACGGCGTCAACAGGAGATGAAACGGGATGGATAGCGACCCCTCGATCAAACCCAACAACAAGGCGAAAGCCGCAAGCACCCCATCTGCCGCCACGCCGCGCCCCGCGGCCCAGGTGGCCAAGGCGCCGGTCAAGGGCCCCAAGCCGAACGAGCTCTACCATGACAAGCGCGATCGGGTGTTCGTGCGCGGCATTCAAGGCCATTACAATCTGACCGAGGAGCTGGCCCGGTTGCGGGCAGTACCGCGGGTGCGCAAGGCCAAGGAGCTGTCGTTCGTCGATGGGCCCCAGGCCTACTCGCGCCACTACATCGAGCCCAAGGACGGCGTCACACAGCTGTTCCACTTTCATTTGGAGGAGTATGCGCCCGGCGGCAAGTCGCAGAAGCATGGCCATGTCAACGAAGCCGCATTCTACATCCTCGATGGCGAAGGCTACGAGATCCACGACAACGTGCGCTACGACTGGAAAGCCGGTGACATCGCCATCGTGCACAACAATTGCGTACACCAGCACTTCAATGCCTCCGACACCAAGCCGGCACGCGCGCTGGTGCTCAAGACCAAGCCGATGTACCTGTTCATGAACATGCTGTTCCAAAAGACCGTCGAAAAGCGCTCCGATCAAGTACCGCCGGGTGCCACCGGCTTCACCGTGCGTGAGGAGGAAGAGGACTACAATCACCCCGAGGAGGGCTACTGATGGCCTGGGGTGAATCGAAGGTCTGGCTCAAAGGCCGTCAAAACGAGGGCCTCTATCAAGCGCTTTTGACGGATGCGGAAAGTGCTCCGGCGCGCAACGCCCGACGCAAGAAAATCGTCACGCCGGAAGAGATGCCGTGGGAGATGTCGCGCCAGGGCCTGCTCAAGCATTTGATCAACAGCGCCATGAACGTGCGCTATGAATCGATCGACGCCTATATGCAGATCATTCCCCCCGGCTCCCGGTCAGGCAAGCACCGGCATCTGGCTGAGGAATGTCTTTATGTGCTGGAAGGCCACGGCTACGACCTGCACCAGGACTGCGACGTTGAGATCACCGACACCTACTTCTGGAAACCGGTCGACGAGATCAAGCGCTTCGACTGGGAGGCCGGTGATATGATCTATGTCCCGCCCAACACCATTCATCAGCACTTCAACGCCGATCCCGACCGCCCGGTGCGGCTGATCTCATCGATCAACCGCATATACAAAAACTTTGGGCTTAACGACTTGGAGCAGATTGAGGATGCTCCCGAATACGACCCCAAGGTCAAACTCGACGACCAACTCGTCCGCAAATACCTGCGAGGCGAGATCAAGCCCAGCTCTGGGTCAGGCAGCATCTGAACCACACGTGTGAACCTGAAGAGGCCAGCATCGGTCTGAGCGCGATGCCGACCCCATAGCACGGCTGATCGGCCTCAGGCGGACATGATCGAGGTCACCAATCCGCATTAATCGGGATCGTTCCGATTCCGATTAATGCCAGGTTGCTGTTACGTCTGCGTTCACCCCTTCCTCAGCGCATGCGCCCATTTGTCCTCGATGTGTCGCGCTTCGTCCTGGCTCAGCGCCGAGGTCTTCGGATAGTCCGCCTTCATCTCAAACGGGATCGTGGCATCGATGATCATCTTGGAGTGCGAGGTGCGGCCCGCTGCGCGCCGGTCCGGCCGAAGCCTGGGATCCAGGGCTGAGCTCCACGCATCGCGCACGATGTCGACCTGCTCGCTCGGCTCCGCCCGCGTCGCAATCGCCCACATCACATCGGCCAAGTTCGACGGATCGACATCGTCATCAACGATCACGACGATGCGACCCATGTAGCTTTGTGCCGCCGCGATCAATCCTGCTCGTTTGGCATGACCCGCATAGCGTTGTTCGACGGCAACGACGGTCATCAACTGGGCCACGTGCTGCCACGCGCCGACCACGTCGGTCACACCGCTCATCTCCAGCTGGCTCCAGATGCTGGCGGCACGAAACGGGAGGCCGAAATGAAATCGCGGTGGTTTCATCGGCGGCGAACCGAGCAGCACGGGGTTGGTGCGCCAATGCATGGCTTCTACCCGCAGCGCTGGCGAGGGGCGCTGCTCGGAGGCATAGTAGCCGGTAAACTCGCCGAACGGTCCTTCCGGCAGCGTCTCACCAACGTGCAAGTAACCCTCCAAAATGATCTCCGCCCGCGCCGGCACCGGCAAGCCGGTCAACGGACCCGGCGCGACCTGCAACGGCTCGCCTTTGATGGCGCCGGCGAAGGCATATTCCGACCCGCCCTCCGGCAGGTATTCAAAGCCCGCGATGAACAGCGCCGGATCCGGCCCGTTGACGATGGCCACCGGACACGGCGCGCCACGCTGCCAGTATTTGCGCGCGATAATCGCCCCGTGTCGGCCCTGGTGATCGAACTGAATCGTGATGCGATCACGCCCGTGCACCTGGATGCGATAGATCGAGGCGTTGATCCAACCGGTGTCCGGATCGCGCATCACCACGATCGAACCGGAGCCAATGAACGGTCCACCATCGCCCTTGTGCCACAGCGGTACCGGAAACAGCGTGAGGTCGACCTCGTCGCCGCGGCGCTCGTTGTCCGCAAAGGCCGCCTCGTCGATGTCGCGCGGCGGCAACATTTGCAGGTCGCCGCGCCGCGCTTTCCAGGCCTTCAGGGCATCGAGCGGTCGTAGCGCGGGGTCGAGACCGAGCGCCAAGGCGGCGCGCTGCGGCGTCGTCATGGCGTTGGTGAACACGCGCAGACCCGGCGCAAAGCCTTGGATCTCATCGAACAGCAGGGCGGGACAATCCGCACGGCCGGCCGCAACCTCGGTGATTGCGCCGAGCTCCAGATGCGGATCGGCGCCCTTGATCGAGCGCAACGCACCCAACGCATCGACGCGGGCGATGAATTCGCGCAGGTCAGCGGACGACCGAGTTTGCATGCTTGCCTCCCCGCGCGCGAAGCCCCGTGGCCGACGGGATCAAGACGCGACGACGTCTTCCCGAACGCGCTTAGATCATCTTTGTACCGTCAGTTGGAACCATGTTAGCCGTTCCAACTCAAGGCACAAACAAGATCGCCCCTCAAGTGGTGAGCAACATTGCGCACTTAATCGGGATCATTCCGATTCCGGTTTAAAGCAGGCTGCGCTAGGATCGGAGCTGGCGCAGACCCGCGCGATTTAGCCCGTCCAGAACATGTTCGACGATATCGTCGTGCGCGATAAAAACTTTGAGATGGTCTACGGGGTCGCGAACCAAGCGCGGTTTGAGTCGGACCGCCCGATCTAATTGCTCGTGCGCTACGCGGCGCTGACCAAGCTGGGCCAGGGCCGCGGCGCGTGGGATCATGCTCCAATAAAAATGCGACCAGCCCATTGCAACCGCCTCACTCAGCGCGACTTCGTAATTGCCTCTGTGATAGGCCGCCAAAGCTGGCACCATGTGCATCCAGCCCGGTACGACGCCCCTCATCTGTGGCGATAGGGCGAATGAATCGAGCGCAGCTGGATCGGAGGACGACATTGCAATCAACCATCTGGCATGAGCTTCCACATCGCGCTTACCGGCATGCTTAAGCAGCACTTTGCGCCCCACCTCTTCCGCTCGACTTCGCTCTTTGAAGGCAAGCGAGACGTAGCCCTCGGTCAATTGAACCAGTTCATTGTCCGGGGCCACAGCCCTAGCCTTTTCCATCGCGCTGACCGCCTTATCGAGGTACCGGCGTGGTTGGTCGTACACGACGTGACCAAGCAACATCGAATCGGCGTAGGCGGCCAGCAGCCGGCCCTCCTCGGGATCCGACCTTAGCCCCTCGTCGACGTGGTGACGATGCAGGGCGTGCGAACGCGGGGTGCCCTCGATAAGGCAGGCGTCAATGATCTGCAGGAGCTCATCGATAGGTTCGTGCGGGTCTGGCCGCGTTCGATAGGCAAACTGCGGTCGGTAGCTGCCGCGCTCCATCTTGATGGTGATATCGGCATTTGCCCCTTCGTTGGCATCGAAAAGCTCCAGGGCCCGGCGCAGCCGCAGTGCATTGACCCGCACCGTGGCATCGTAAGCGTTATCGAAATCCTGGCCCAGACTGAATACACGCTGGGCGATCGTGCTGATCTTGAGGTCCCCGCCCCGGCCTTGCACCGTTTCCTCCACGCAATGGCGCAGCAGCTTTTGCAGCACCGGGGCATTCCGGAACCGCGGGCTGTCGAGGACGGTGCGCAGTTGACGCAGTACTTCAGCCGAACCGGGTGTGGCGCCGCCCTCTCCCTCATCCCTGCGGCTGGACGCAATCTTAGCTACGCGTCGGTCAGACATGTGAAACTCCCTCCAATTGAATTGAACATTGTGCCCAATGCCGCCGGTTGTAAAGACCGCAGTGACGATTCTGACCTCGACGGCGGGCCGACCGTGGACGCGCGACGGTGGGCAGACCAGCTGGCAAAAGAACAAGCCGGCGTTGGAGCGCGCGCGCCAGCTGGGGTTGCATGGCTAGAGCAACCTGCCTTTGATCGGAATCGGAACGATCCCGATCAAAGGCAGAAAGTTGCTCACCACTTTAAGGGCGATCATCTTTGCGCCTTAAATCGGAACCGGCGCAATTGGAACCGGCGTTGCGGTTCCGATTTAAGGCGCGATGATCTAGCGTAAATCAGCTATGGTGATGGTATTGGAAACCGGTGCGACAGACGCCGCGGTGTCGGCGAACACAGGGCAGTCATCGGGCAGTCATCGGGCAGTCATCGCGCAGTCATCGGGCAACCAGGCCAGATGGTGGCGCATGACGCCATGGTGGTGAACCAGGAACGGTTGGCGCGGGCCGCCATCTTCCGGTGGATGACCAAGGGATGAGCCGGATCATGCAAAGTGCATCCGTCAGCCTCGGGAAACCAACCGATAGGGAACGTAGACAGAACGGGAACCGTCAAACATGGCGCCGCACCGATCAAACCGCGACGCCGACAGACGAGATAAGTCATCGATTTTATGGCGACCCCGGCAGGACTCGAACCTGCGACCCTCTGCTTAGAAGTTACTGGGTACCCCTATTTAATCAAGAAGTTAGCAGTCGGACGTTTACACTTGGAGGGGCTTTTGGGGCAAAAAGTCGGACGCCCCACCGGTTGGCGTCATGTCGCCACCTAGATGGCGATCCCCTCCTTGGCGATCCAGGCTTGGAGCTTGGCGATGGCGCTGTCGGCCATCTCGGGTTGTAGTACCAGGTAATGACGCATGATCTGATTGATCGACTGCATGGTGTGGCCGGTGATCGCAGAAATCTCCGCCATCGAGCAATCCGCTAACGCCAGACGCGTGACGGCGGTGTCGCGCAGGTCCTGGAAGTTTTTGTCGGCGACGGACGCAATCTCGATGGCCGCCGCGGCACGTACGTTGCGCCAGGCGCTGTTGAACGACCTTGGAGTATGCTCACGACCATCGGCGCGGGCCACGATGGTGTCGCGCGAGAGCACGCCCAGGCGCTGCCATCGGACGCGGATGGCGCTGATGCGGGTTTGCAGCACGTCGGTCATCGGCGCGTCGATCAACGCGCCATGCTTGAACTGGCGCAGGTTGATGCGGTGCTCCTCGAACAGTCGCGGCGGCATGGCCAACACGTCACTCAAGCGCTGGCCCGAGTGCAGGGCGATGACTGTTGCGTCGCCGATCTCGGGAAAACCGATGCGGTCGGCAGCAAGGACCAAGGCTTCAAGCTCGTTGGGCAAATACAGCACCAAACGCGGTGGCGGCCGTTGGCGCTGCATTTTTTTCGCGGGGTTGGTCTCCTCATCACGCCAACCGATGCGCTCGGCGTAACTGAAAAGCGAAGACACCACGGTCATTACCCCATTGGCCATGGTGTGGCCGCGCTCGCGGTGCAGCTGCTCCCAGAACGCATACAAATGCGGCTTACGGATCGCCTTGACGTGATAGTCACCGAATGCGGCCAAGAACACGTTGGCCTTGGAGTGGTAATCTTCCTGGGTCTTGGGCTTGAGATTGGCCCAGCTGGGCGAAGCCAAGTAGCGCTGCCATAGCGCATCGCAGCAGTACTCCGATTTGAGTGGCACCTGGGGCCGGAGGCGGCGGGTGCCGGTGGCGCGCCAAACGTCGACCTCGGCGTTGATGGCGTCGGCCGCCGCGATGGCAGCCTCCAGGCCGAGCCAGTTGCCGGCCTCGTCCTTGAGATCGCGTCCCTTGTGGCCCGCTGCCCTCAGCCGTGGGCCAGGCTCCCATCGCGGCCGGCCCTTGCGCCATTTGAAATACGCCGGCGTGATCTTGGTGCGTGCGCGGGCCATGGCGGATCCTGTTTGGACGCTGGATCAGACGACAGAGGTGGACAGACTGCCCGAGATCCCTCGCTGGTGGCAAGGCCGGGCCGCCGGATCACGACAAATCAACTGCTCCAAATCCACCAAATCGATGAATTGGTCGGCCTGACGGCGTAGTTCATCGGCGACCATTGGCGGTTGCGTTTTTCGCGTCGAGACGATGCTGACCCGTTTGCCCTTTTTCTGCAGCGCCGCGACCAAACAGGTGAAATCCCCGTCACCGGAAAACAAGATGATATGATCAAGGGTTTTGGCGAGGCTCATGGCATCGACGGCGAGTTCGATATCCATGTTGCCCTTTGTTTTCCGCCTTCCCGAAAAGTCGGTGAACTCTTTGGTTGGCTTGGTGACCATGGTATAGCCGTTGTAATCCAACCAATCGATTAGTGGCCTGATCGACGAATACTCTTGGTCCTCGAACAGGGCGGTATAATAACAAGCCCTGATTAGGTTTCCTTTTTGCCTGAAAAAACCAAGCAACCGCTTGAAGTCGATGTCGAACGCCAACGCCTTTGCGCTCGCATAAAGGTTGGCGCCATCAATAAATAGGGCCAACTTTTCACCAGCGTAAAAATGCATGTTTTGCCTTTCGTTGATTGCGATGAGATTGCTTGGCCGCGCTCAGGAATTCGTCGCGTTGGGCTGTGCGGCGGGCAGCTGGTCGCGAATGCGCGCCATGTGCACGGACACCTGATCGATCAAACGCTGACAGGCGGCGTACAAATCAGGGTCCCAGTTGCGCGTACGTTTGAGTTGGCGCGGCAATAGCCGGTGACGAATGCGGGTGGCGTCAGTCAGATCGATGCTGACGGTGGCCTTCTGCGGCGCGGCGACCGCTTGCCGGGTCACGAAGTTCCGACAGGCGCGCTTGAGATCAGGCCTGCGCATCTGGGCGATGTCATGCGGGAGCAGGCGGCGAATGAGCACAGCGTCGTCCCACGACAGGGTGACGGTGGCCAGTGCGCGATCGGTTGCGCGATTGGTTGATTGGGCTGATTGGGCCATTGGGATTGCTCATTTGCTCAAGAACTGGCGATCGAGGCGGGCGCCGTCCTGCGCCAGCTGATCGGCCTCACGCGCGCCGCGGCCGGCGATGGCGTCTGACGCGGCGCGATGGGCGGTGGCAAGTGCGCGTTGCTTGGCGGTGAGCGGACGATCGAGCCAGGCATAGATCTGCGCCCGGCTCCACACCAACGGCGTGGCGCCGCCATGCAACGGTGGCGGCATGCCCTCATCGACCACCAGGTGGCGCCATTGCGCGTAAACCCAGCGGATGGAACGGCCGAGCTCGTCGGCCAGCTCCGCCGGCGTCATACAGGCGCCGCTCATCGGTGGGCCTCGCGCCTCAAGCGCTGTTGCTGCAACGGCTGCGCCTCGCACCAGGCTTTGGCGGTGGCCTCGTCGGGCCCGGCGAAGCGGGTCAGCACCCGCCCCGGATACCGCGCCGGCGTCACCAACGCGGGCACGGCGACCGGTGAGCTGTGACAGATTTCATAGATCAGCTGGTCGTGCGCGGCGATGGCGGTGGCTCGGGCACGATGGCGACGGTGGCGGCGAGCCTGATCGGTTGAAAGCCATAACAACATGCAGATCCCCCGTGGCGGGGAACCAAGGCGGAGCTAGTCCGGCGACAAGCGAACCGACTAACTCCGCACCGCAACGCCCCCGCAGCGTCGGCGGTGCGGGCAATCTGCTCCACAATTTATGAATTTGTCAACAGGGATTTTCCACAGATTATGGATGGCACTGGGTGCGACAAATTTTCCCCGGCGGGCGCATTCGGTGGGTCATGAGCCGGCCTCACGGGCGGTTTGCAACGCCTTGATGGCGGTCGCCATCTCGTAGCGCAGGCCGCTCGGGTCGCCGCAAAAAATCCAATCGAGCGTTAGGTCGTAGGCCTCGCGCAGTGCGATGGCATTGCGTATTTGCGGATATTGCCGCCCTTTTTCGTACTGATTGTAGGTGGTGGGGTTAAGACCGGCGCGGGCGGCGAAATCGGTTTGGGTGAGACCGATGGACTCGCGGGTCAAGCGGAGGCGCTCGCCTACGGCCATCGGGCTGCTCTCTTCAGGGTCGGTCATCATGACCAAGAGCTACCACACTTTTGTCTGTGCATGGCCGTCAATTCACCAACTTGACAAATTTCATAATCTATGGATATTTCCTGCATATGACAGAGGGGCGCATTGATAACGTAGTCAAACTGGTGAAGGCACTCGGCGGCCCAACGGTGGTCGGCGAGTGGCTCAACATCCGCACGACCGCGGTCTCGAATTGGTCGAGTCAGGGTTGGATACCGCCGGGCTGGCATCTGCGGCTTTATCTCGAATGCCTGCGGCGCGGGCTGGAGGTCGACCCGGTTCTGTTCGGCGTGACCGATGAGGACGTGAGGTTCGCGGCAATGCGCTTGCGCCGGTCGCACGGCCGGCGATCGCGCCGGCGGTCGGCGGTGATCCAGCAACAGCATCGGTAACACCTGTGGCGTTGTGAGTTGTGCTGCGTAGAGCAGCCGAGGGGGGCTCATGACGAAATCGGACGACGGCGCCAGCCTGCTGGCCGCCACCTGGTCGGTAACCAAGCTGGCGGAGATCCGGCCCGCCGCGGGCGAACCGAGCGTGCCACCGCGCAGCGTGCGCGAATGCGGGCCGGAGACCATTCATTTGGTGGAGGCGACGGCCGAGGCGGTGCGCCGCATCGGTCCGGAGATCACCCACACCGAGGTCACCGAACTGGCCGCGGTGATCCTGGCCAACGCCGGCCGCAACACGCCTGATGTGTTGTTCAAACTGGCGCTTGGCTACGTCGCCGCCACGGCGAACGCCGCCGGCGTTGGCCAGCGACCTGCGGTGCGGTTGGGCCCGCTGATCGAGGTGCCGGCATGAGGGCGGCGCTGGACGGGGCGGCGCGAGTCGCCTCGCGGCGGGCGCGCGGCGGCGACCTGGCCGCCCACGGCGCCTATCGGGCAGCGGTTTTGATGAGCGCACAGACGTTTCGTGTGCCCATCGACAAGATCACGGTCGTGCCACCGCCGCACGAACGGTTCACGGCGCCACCCGAGATCACGCGCGCGCGTCGGGCAGCGCTCTACCTGGCGGTGGTCGCCTGGGATCGATCAATGCGCTCGGTGGCGCGGGCGGCCGGGTTGACGGCGGAGGGCGTGCGCAAGGCGCTGGCGGCGGTGGAGGATCTACGTGACGACGGCGAATTCGACGCGGTGATCACCCAATTGGAACGGGAGCTGGTGGGCTCATGAGCCAGGTCGTGCGCTTTTGGCAAGCCGAGATCGGCCGCAATTGGGTGGTCGCCGGCGTATTGCTGGTGTGGCTGATCAACGCCGGCATGAACTTCAACATGGGGCTGCAAACCGGCGGCGATGATCTGGTGCGCTATCTTTATGCGGCGATGTTCTTCGCGGTGGCCGGGCTCGGCGCCTACGCGGCAACCGCCCTTAACGGCGCCGACGGCTTGCAGCGGGCCGGCTTGCTGGTGGTGGTGATCTGCCAAATCGGGCTTGGGCAGATGGCCGGCTGGCAAACCCTAGGCCTCACGTTATCGCGCGGTGCAGCCGCGCTGGAAGACAAGGCCGATCAACGCGGCACCGCGCGCGATGCCCTGGCGCGAGCCAGAGCCGAACGTACCGCGATCGGACACGTGCGGCCGGCCGCCGCGATCGCGGCCGAGGCACGCCTGGAATGCTCTCGGCGGCGCGGTGGCGTCGGACCGAGGTGCACGGGGTTGCGCCGTGAACTGGCGATGGCGGAGCGCGCGAAGGTGTTGGACCGCATGATCCCGACCCTGATGACGACCGTCGCCAGCGGCCCGAAGATCGCCGACGCCAATGCGCACTATCAGGTGCCAGCGGCGTTCGCCTCGATGATGGCCTCCAGCTGGCACGGCTCGGCGGTGACGGTGACGGCGGAGCAAGTCCGGTTCGTCTGGCTGGTGTTTCTGGTGGCGCTGATGGAGTTCATCGCCACGCTCGGCTTCTGGCTGTTCGGGGTGCGCCTCGGCCGCGATCAACAGCTGGCGCCCGCGTCGCCGGAGCGGTTCGATCCGGCCTTGCTGCCGGCGCCGCCACGGCCACGCGCCCTGCCTGCGAGCGAACAGGGCGAGAGCAGAGAAACCCCACCCCGAAACCCGCCCACGCCGCCGGCCGGCGGTGGCGCCACCAACATCATCAACGTCGGCCCAACCGCGCCCTCGCAGCACTTGCCACCGCGCATCGCGCGACGCCGTAACCTGGGGTGATGCGATGGTTGCTGCGCAGACCATCATTGTCACCAAGCATGCCGAGCGGCGCTGCCGTCAGCGTTTGGGGCTCAAGCGCAAGGCGGTGGCCCGCACCGTCCAGAATGCCTGGAGCAACGGTCTTACGCTCGATGGCGTCGAGGACGAGGGCCGCATCCTGAAGGTCTGGGGCGGGACCATTTTCGTGTTTTCCCACGATGTGGCGGTGGTGCGCTGCGTCACCGTCTATCCACCGGGCGCGGCGTTGCGGGCTGAGCGCAGCAACCTCGCGCACATCGTTGAAGGGCAACTGGGGAGCAGGTGATGGGCTTCCAACACAGCTTCGATAGCGATGACCCGCGCGCCGGCCTGTGGGAGGTGACCGGGCGCGTCAATCGGCAGACGGAAAAGGCCATTTTGTTGGACGACGGCACCATCAAGGCATGGTTGCCGCGCTCCAAGATCGTCATCACGGAAACCAAAAACGGCCTCGTCGAGGTGGCGATGCCAACATGGCTAGCGCAGGAGAAGGGCTATGTCTGATCAGCATCAGGAACAATCGACCAAGTGGGTGATCGCGACCAATGGCGGTGGTTGGCAGCTCGTGTGGGCGGGCGGTGTGATGTTCTCGTCGAATGTGACCCAAGCGGTCGTGTTCGACACGCAGCATGCCGCGCAAGAGGAGCTGGAGACCTGGGTCGGCGAGATGCGTGATGCGCATCAGGTGATGCCGCTCGATGTGCTCGCGCCGCCGCCCGACACGTCAGCCTAGCGCGGCAGCGCGATGAGCGATATCGCCGACATCAAGGCATTGCTGTTGGCCAGCGTCGAATCGCTGGCTCGCGAGCTGGCGCCGGAGGGTAAGCGGGCCGGCGCCTACTGGATCGCGCGCAATCCAACGCGGGCGGACCAGCATGCCGGCTCGTTCTGGATCGCCCTGACAGGGGCGCCGGGCGCCTGGCGCGACGAGGCGACCGGCGACAAGGGCGACGTGTTCGGGCTCATCCAATACTGCTGCGGCCTCGATTTTCTCGGCGCCAAGCGATGGGCGCGCGGCTGGCTCGGGCTCGAGACGCTGAGCCAGGTCGAGATCAATCGACGGGTGCAGCGGGCCGAGACCGATCAACGCGCGCAAGCCGAGCAGGCCAAGGGGGACGCCAAGACCTATCGCCGCTGGGCATTCGCCCAATTCATGGCGGCCAAAAAGCAACCCTTTTCCGGCTCGCCGGCCGATCGATATCTGCAGGCGCGCGGCATTGACGTGGCCCGGCTCGATCGGGTGCCCGGCGTACTGGGCTGGCTGCCGGCGGTGCGCCACATCGAAACGCATACGACCTGGCCGGTCATGCTGGCCGCCTTCACCGGCCCTGACGACAAAGTCGTGGCGGTGCACCGAACGTTCTTGGCCGAAACCGACGGGCGCTGGAGCAAGGCGCCGATCGCACCGGCGCGCAAGATCTGGCCCAGCTACGCCGGCGCCGCGATCCGGTTGTGGCGTGGCAAGAGCGGGCTGTCGATCGGCGAAGCGATCAACTGCGGCCTGCGCGAGACGTTGGTGCTGACCGAGGGCGTGGAGGACGGATTGTGCGTGGCGCTGGCGGTGCCCGGCCTCAGGGTGTGGTGCGCCGGCTCGCTCGCCAATCTCGGCAAGATCCAGCTGCCGAGCGCGATCGACGACGTGATCATCTGCGCCGACAACGATTGGGGCAAGCGACAGGCCGCGCGCCAGTTCGACAAGGCGGTGGCGGCGCTGGCGCGCCAGCAGGTGACGGTCAGTGTGGCCCGCTCGCCGTGGGGTAAGGACGTCAACGACGCACTCAACGCGCGATGGGGCATGAGAGGCTGAAATGGGAGGTGCGCGACATGTTACGACGACAAGCGATCAAGGCCGCGACCAGGGCCGCCGACGTGGCGTGCGCGGTCGACGGCAAGCCCTCGGCGAGCTGGCTTAAGGCGCTGAACCAGGCCAACACCTACGAGCTGGCGCGGTTTTTGACGGAGCATCCGGCCGCCTCGACGGAGGCGGTGTACCGCAACGCGGTGCGCGATGATGATCAGGCGCCGCCGTGGCTTGAGATCGCCAAACCGGTGCGGGTGGCGCTGGAAGTGTTTTGCGGCAGCTTGCGGGCGCTGTTGGTGTTGGTGCGCGAAGCCGAGGCGCAGACGGCGCAGCGGGCGCGTGAGCGGCGGGCGGCACGACGCCGGCTGCCGCAGGTGATGCGTCAACGCACGTTCGACGCGCGCGTCGCCAGCGGTCGCGAGCGCGTGGTGCTGCGGCGGAGCAAGCCAATGCAGCATTAGAGCGGAAGCTGCCCATGGAGAAGTGAGATGCAGGCGTTGATCTTCGCCGGTTTGCTGTGGTCGTGCGGTCATCAGTTTCCGCCGTGGGCATGGTGGTTCGCGGGCAGCCTAGCGGTCGCCGACGTGGTGACCCCGATCATCATGGCGTTTTGGTGGGGCTAACCGGGCGATGTGCGCGTCAAACAAAGGAGGCATCGATGAAACTGACCAAGGCTGCTGTTTTGGTTGCGATGCTTATGATGGGGCTGGCGTTGGCGCCGGGCGTGGCGCGCGCGCATGGGTGGTATGACGCGGCGTGCTGTAGCGGGCGCGATTGTAGCCCTGTCCTCAAGCAGTGGACGGGAAAAGATGGCCGATGGCATGTGCTGACAAAGCACGGCTCCGCCACCATCGAGCGCGGGCTGACCGAGTTCCGACCCTCAAAAGATGACCGATTTCACGCCTGCATTGTCGACTGGCGCATCCCCGCCAAATGCCTGTACGCGCCAACGCAGTATTAGGAACACGCATTAGGTCTTGAAAAGCCGACGACGGACGAGCTGCGGCGCTTGGAATGAGGAACGATCGAAATGAGCGGGGAATTGGCTCAGATCGCTCAGTGCCAGGGCGGCCACAAGTTCAGCCACGCGGTCAGCCCGCAGGCGGCCAGCATCATCACGATGGCCGCGATCGTGTCGCGATCGAACAGGTTCGAGACCGGCTGGTTGTCGTTGGCCGGGATGATGTGGCCGAGCTCGTGGTGGTGGAGCTGACGCATCGGGAGGTCCCGCGTGATGTTGGAGCATCAGTTCACCACTAAATCGAACCGAACGCAATTGGTCCCAGTGCACGGCGCGCAAAGAAAGCGGTGAGGGATGGCGAACACCGGCGACAACATCACCAACCTGGCGGCGGTGCGGGCGCTGATCGCCGACGTGCAACCGGTGCCGTTGGTGCGCCTCAAGGCGAGCCCCGACCCGCACCTGCCGCGCGAGGGCCAGGACGCCGGCAAATGGCAGCCGGGCCCGCTCGGTCTGCCCACCGATTGTCCAGTGGTCCCGCTCGGCATCGCCGGCAACACCGGTTGGTTCATCGACGCCATCGGCCAGGTGCAGGCGCTGGCGCCGCCCTACGGCAAGGGGCATCTGCTCGGGCTATTTTGTGGCGACGCCAACTATCTGGCATGGGCCTGGCCACGCTGGAGCAAGACCAAGGGCATCGATGGCTACGCGGCCGAGCAGGTGGCGGCGGCGTTGATCGCGGCGTGCGCGGCCAAGGGGCCGTGGGAGGCGGTGGAGAAGGTGCGTGGCCGCGGCACCTGGCTGGGCCGCGATGGTGGGCTGGTGTTACACACCGGCACCCAGCTGATTCGCGCCGGCCGACGCGAGCCGCCGGGTGAGATCGATGGCTATGTCTATCCCACGCGCCCGCCGCTGCCGTTGCCCTGGCCGGAAGCCGTGGGCGATGACCACAACCCGGCGCGGCTGTTGAAGCCGTTGCTGGCAGGCTGGCAATGGGCGCGACCGGAGGTCGACCCGACGCTGCTGGTGGGCTGGATTGCGGCAGCCTTTCTGGGCGGCGCGCTCAACTGGCGGCCGACGGTCTACATCACCGGCGACAAGGCGACCGGCAAATCGACGCTGCAGGCGCTGATTAAGGGCCTGTTGGGCGACTATCTGGTGCAGGCCGTCGACACCACCGGCGCCGGCATCTATCAGCACATCGGCAACGACAGCCTACCGATCGCCGTCGACGAACTTGAGGGCGAGGCCGACGTGCGCAAGGCCAAGGCGGTGTTGAAACTGGCGCGCATCGCCGCCTCCGGTGGGCTGATGCTGCGCGGCGGTGATCGCCACAACCCGGTGGAGTTTCGCGCGCGCTCTTGCTTTTTGTTTTCCTCGATCAACACCCCGCCGTTAGAGCCGCAGGACCTGTCGCGGATGGCAATCCTGCGGCTGGGCCGGCTGCCGGCCGAGCAGGCCTCGCCCGACCTCGATGCCGGCGCGCTGGTGGTGATCGGACGCTGCATCTTGCGGCGGCTGTTGGAGGAATGGGAGCGGTTCCCCGACACGCTGGCGGCGTTTCGCGGCGAGCTGGCGGCCGCCGGCATGGACGGGCGCGGCCAGGACACGTTCGGCACGCTGCTGGCCTGCGCCGACCTGATTGAGCATCGCGGCTGGGACGAGGCGCGGCTCACAACCCCGGTCGACGGCGACCTGGTGGCCTGGTCGCGGGTGATGGCGGCGGCGACGATGGCGGAGTTCGAGGATGCGGCGGAGAATTGGCGGCTCGCCCTGTCGCACCTGCTCAACGTCCGGGTCGAGGCCTGGCGCTCGGGCACCCGCATGACGGTGGGCCAGGTGATTTCGGACCTGTGGGCGCTCAAAGACGACATGAGCTTGGGCCACGCCCGCATCATGCTGGCGCAGGCCGGCCTCGGCATCGTCGAACGCGAGCGGGGCCGGCGCGGCTGGTGGCTGGCGGTACCCAATCAAAACCCGCTGACGCGCGGCCTGTTCGAAGGCTCCAAGTGGGCCGGCGATATCGGCGCCGGCGTGTGGGCCGGCGCGCTCCGGCAATCGCCAAGGCCGCAGGTGCATGATGTCGCCAAGGCCCGCGTCAGCGGCGACGTGCAGGCGTCGACGCTGATTTCGTTGGCGGGTCTTTATGGGCCCGGCGGGGTGATGATGGAGGAGAGCGAGGAGGCGGGTGATGCTGAAGCACAATGACCAGGGGGTGCAGATGCGTGATGAGGCAATCCAAGAGCTGGTGGCGCAGGCCGAAGCGGCGGTGAAGCTCTTGTGTGAGCTTAGTCGACGACCGTACGACAACTGTGACGTGATCGCGCAAAGGCTGGGCTTCGCGGCCGATCGGGTGGCCTGCGCGCAAGGGATAGCGGAATTCGAGGACCCGGAGCAGAATTGGCGTGCCTGTCTGTCGCACCTGCTCAACGTCCGGGTCGAGGCCTGGCGCTCGGGCACCCGCATGACGGTGGGCCAGGTGATTTCGGACCTGTGGGCGCTGAAAGACGACATGAGCTTCGGCAACGCCCGCATCATGCTGGCGCAAGTTGGCCTTGGCATCGTCGAGCGCGAGCGGGGCCGGCGCGGCTGGTGGCTGGCGGTACCCAATCAAAACCCGTTCACCCGCGGCCTGTTCGAAGGCTCCAAGTGGGCCGGCGATATCGGCGCCGGCGTGTGGGCTGGCGCGCTCCGGCAGTCGCCAAGGCCGCAGGTGCATGATGTCGGCCGGGCCCGCATCAACGGTGACATGCAGCGGGTGACGCTGATTGCGCTGTCGGGCCTTTATGGGCCCGGCGGGGTGATGATGGAGGAGAGCGAGAACGGCGCGGAGGGGACGCTTCAGCGCTTCACGTAGAGGTCGAGCTTGACGGAGCATGACATTCCGCTTACTGAATAAATGGGCCTGAAAAACCCACAATGTCGCAGGTACTGGTAAGCCCAGCCCAGGGTCCCTGCGTGTATGTCCAGGGCGGTGCCTAAAGACGTAGGGGGCACGCGCCTGCGAGCGTGGTTTTTCAGCCCTGGGTGCTGGCCAGGGCCTCCCAAACATGACCCCAGCGGCACCCACCGTTTAGTGGTTTGCATTGGGGGTCGTTTGATGTTTTTCACGTTCTGCTTGCAATCATCCGTTGATGTGTTGACGGCACAACTTTCTCTGTGTACAGAGGTTGTGGGGAATAGAAGCCCTCTCAAAACTCGGAACCGGCATTGCCCAGGGTCCGCACGCGTATGTCCAGGGCGATTGCCTAAAGGCGTGCGGCACGACATCCGAGCGTGGTTTCTAGCCCTGGGTGCGTGTGCCGCCGAAAATGCCGACACCAGCACCGCTCGTGGTTGTTTCAGCGTTTGTTAGGTGTCGTGTCATGCAATTCGATCAAGACCATTTCATCCAAAAGTCCATCCAAAATTTTGCGTTCGAAGACCAACTGGTGCGCTCGCTGACCATCGACGGCGCGCCCTGGTTCGTCGGCCGCGATCTGTGCAACGTGCTGTCGATCACAAATCATCAGCTGGCGCTGGAGACGCTGGATGAGGACGAAAGGGGGGGCTGCAGCATACCCACCCCTGGCGGCGACCAATCGATGATCATCGTCTCCGAGCCGGGCGTCTATCGGCTGCTGTTGTGCGCACGCAAGCCGGAAGCGGTCAGGTTCAAGCGCTGGCTGGCGCACGAGGTGCTGCCGCGGCTACGCCGCGCCGACCGCCACGACCCGGACCCGGCCGCGCTCCCGCCCGACCCCGACCTCGACGATGACGTCGCCAGCCGCGCCGCCAGCGTGCTGCATCGCCTGCAACTTGTGCGCGAAGCACGTGCGCTGTTCGGCAATGCACGGGCGCAGCGGCTGTGGGGCGAGTTGGGGCTGCCGGACGTGCCGGCACCGCCGGCCACCGCGATGGACGAGGCCAAGGCCTGCCTCAGGCACATTCTCGACGCAGAGGCCGACGACGGCGGCCCGCGCGTGCGCCAGCTGATCGAGCAGGCGCTCGACGATGATGAGCACGCCCGGCTCAGGCTCGCATGCATGGGCCTCAAGACCCATGCCGACCGCGACGGTTTCGTGGTGGCCAACCGGCACCGGTGGCTGACGGCTCGGTTTGAGGCGACGCGGTGGTCGCGGTCGCTGGCACACGTGCGGGTCATCCGGCGCCTGCCCGGAGCCGTGGCGAGGCATGAGCGCGGCACCTGGCTGCCGGCCGAGGTGCTCGACACGGTGTGAAATTGATCCACAGAATTTTAAAAACGAGTTATAAATCAACATGGCCGATGACACCGACAACCTGGTGCTGGAGCACCTGCGCTACATCCGGGGCCGTCTCGACACGGTGTACAATGACGTCCGCGATCTGAAGATGCGGATGACCAACCTGGAGGAAACCGGCGCGGTCGCCAGCGCGGCCATCAACCGACGGCTGGACCGGATGGACGAGCGCATCGAGCGGATTGAGCGGCGGCTGGACTTGGCTGAGGCTTAGCTTGGGCCAAGGCCTCGTTTGCCCGGAGGCTTAGCCTGCCCCGACCCACATACGCTGGTGGCTTGGCCCCAGTTGACAGCTTCCGAACCACCCTATGATGCCGGGCGAGCAATCGAATTGGGCGCGATCGTGGCTGCTGTAACCTCGCTAAATCAGGGGTACAGCCGGGGTACAGGAGAAGCAATTGATTACAAAGCGAAATTCGCGATGCGTACCCCTGTTCCGCTGTAACCTAGCCTCGCGCGTATATGCGCGTATGCGCGCGAGTAATATATAGCTCGCGCGCGCGCACATGTGTGGATGGCTATGGGTTACAGGGGAACAGGGGAACAGAGAGAGAGAAGTACAGAGGAAATAGACACTTAACCTGTAACCGGTGCTGTACCCCTGATTTTGGCAAGAGTACAGCGCGAGCCGGATGATGCCGAGCCAGAGATTGACAGCGGTGTGATCACATGAGCCAAAAGGCGCAAGGGCTGGTCAGCGCCACCCAGTTGGCGGGGGGCATGCAGGGGCTGGCGGTGGAGGAGCAGCAGGCGGATCTGTTCGAGCCGGACGCGCCGCTGCCGGTCAGCCCGCGCGGTGTTTCAGGACCACAGGGTGGACGACCGAAGGGCGCGCGCAATCGCTCGACCGAGGAATGGCGGCAGTATCTGCTGTCCCGCTATCGCTCGCCGCTGGTTGGCTTGCTGGAAATCTGTGCGCGCACGCCCAAGGAGCTGGCCGAGGAATTGGGGCTCGAGCACGCCGTGGTGGTGATCGACGTCGAAGGCAAGGAAATCGAGCGGCGGAGCACGACCGACGTGCGTGAAGCCTTTCGCATTCAAGTCGATGCGATGAAGGCGGCGCTGCCCTACCTGCACCAGCGGCAGCCGTTGGCCGTGGAGCAACGCGGCAACGAACGGGGCGTGCTGGTGATCGGCGATCTCAACGTCGCGGTCGACGCCGGCGACGGCCTGCCGCTCGTGCCGGAGATCGAGGGCGAGGCGCATACGGACGACGCGGCTGTCGGCTCCGAATGATGCGCAGCCGCCGGCGCCGCGCACACGCGGCGGTTCGCCGTAAAAAACCGGGCGGATAGTGCCCCGGCCACTGGGCGGCGGTGGAGAACGCAAAAAAGGCGGGGGCCGCTCCAGTTGACACTTTGCGACGACGGTTAAGGTGGGGCGATCAGGAGGTCACGAAGGCCTGACGTGGGCCAGATCGGCCGGGTGAACAATACGTTGATTATCAAGAGGTTAGGTGAGTAGGCCGGACATTGTCGGACGGACAGAAGTCGGAAACTTATCGAAGCTCCAAGGATATCAGCGGGTTACGGGGCGACAGCCACTGATCCAAAATCAGATGCGGAGGGGGGGGCACCCTTGTTTTCCAGACGGCCAAGTGGGACCGGGGTCCCCGAATGCAAATCTCCGCCGTCTCATATGGGGTGCCGCCGCACCGTTTTGCTTTTTGGCCAAAGTCCGAACACCGCCGCTGGCGGGGATGCGCGAACATCGAAGGCGAAGGTGGGGGTCTGGGGCGCTGGGCGATGAGCACTCAAACCAAATATCGCGGCTGGGGAATGCGTCGTCCCGAGTTACCGGACTGGCGGAACTATCTCACTGCGAACGAGCGCATTGATTACGAAACTCTACAAATCAATGCGGCGGAAATCGACAAAAAACGCCAGCGTATCACCAAGGCGATGCGGGTTTTGCAATTGCGCTGCACCCGACGCCGCAGCACGCGGGTTGGCCGCACCGATAAAGCGCTGGCAGCGCGCACGGAGCAGATGGGATGAGCGCGGCGGTCGAAAAGTTCCGCAATTTTAAGCCGGCTGGGCCCGTCGCCGCGGCATTTCTCGCCGACACCACATCACAGGTGCGCTTTCTGCGCGGGCCGGTCGGCGGTGGCAAAACGGTGACCTGCATCTTCGATTGCCTGAAGCGTGCGAGCATCATGCCGGTGTGCCGCGACGGCTGGATTCATGACCGGGTGACCGTGGTCGGCTCCACCTATGGCCAGCTGGAGCGCAATCTCTACCCATCATGGCATTTTTGGTTGCCGCGCGATGGTGGCGACTGGACCGAAGGCACGTGGCATGGGGGCGGCGGTCGATTTGCCACCCATCGGCTGAAGTTCGACGTGGTGCGCCACAATGAGCGCGTGCCAGTGAACCTCGAGGTGATTTTCGCCGCCATCGGCGAATTAAGCTTGGAACAGTTCATGCGCGGCTTCGAGCCGTCCGCCTGGTATTTGTTCGAGGTCGACCAATTGCCCGAGGGCATCGTCGAGCAGGCGGTCGGCCGGCTGGGTCGCTATCCCAACGCGGAAATGCTGCGCCCAGCCGATCAATGGCTGGGGTATGTGATCGGCGACCTCAACGCGCCCGACATCGATAGCTGGTACTATAAACTGGTCGAGGATGTTCGACCGAAAGGCGTCAGCCAATACGTGCAGCCGTCGGGGCTGTCGCCGCGCGCGGAAAACCTGCAAAACCTGCCGGCCAGCTATTATCAAAACCTCTACGAGATGAACCAGCACCGCAAACGCTGGGTGCGACGGTTCATTCTCAACGCCTACGGACCTTCCGACGACGGCGAGCCGGTTTATCCTGAGTATTCCGACGAGATCCACCTGTCGCGCCAGCCGCTGCAGCCGCTCAAGGACCGACCGCTGCTGATCGGTCTCGATCAGGGGCTGACGCGGCCGGCCGCGGTGATCGGACAGCGCAGCTCGCACGGGCAATTGCGGGTGTTGGCCGAATGCGTGCCCGGGCGCATGAATGCGCGCCGGTTCGCCGAGCAATTAAAGGCGCTCATCGCCGAAAAAGCCCCAAAATCGAGCATTGGCGGCGCCTGGGCCGACCCGGCCGGGTTCACCGGCGCCGATCGGGAGGCTGGTGAGCTGGCATGGGCAGAGCTGGTCGGCGAGGAAATGGGCATCGAGATCGAACCCGCGCCCACCAACGAGATCGACCTGCGATTAACCGCGGTCAAGGACGATCTGACGTTCATGATCGATCCGCAAACGCCGGCGTTGCTGCTGAGCGGGCCGGATTGTCCGATCTTGCGCAAGGGGTTTGCCTCGCATTATCGGTATCGACGCCAACGGGTCGGCAATCAGGATCGGTTCGCCGATAAACCGGATAAATCCGACGACAGCTCACACCCCCACGACGCCCTGCAGTACCTGGAACTCGGCGACAAGGGCCGCTACGGCGTGATCGCCGGCCCACGCAAAGCCCGAGGCGGGAGGCTGGAGGCCAGCGGCGTCAGCATCGTCAAATCCGACTACCTGGCGGGGTGGTAGCCATGTTGTTCACCAAAGCCAACGCCGATGATTTGATGTCGTTGCTGGCTGGTCCCGACCAGTTGACACAGGGCCGCTGGCGTTATGCTCGCTTGATGGCCCAGCTGGCGATCTCGGAATGTCGGGCCGTGTACGGACGGGCCGAGGACGCCCGACCGCTGGCCGTGGTCGGCATAACGCCGTTGCCGGGTGCTGCCGGCGAGTGCTGGTTCGGCGTCGGGGCGGGCGTCATCGGGCCGGTGTTGAACCGATTCGTGCGGCGCGCGCGCGATCATTTGCGAGCCAGCGAGCCCGACTATCCGGGCGGTCTGATCTCGTTGGTTAAGGTGGATCATCGTGCCGGGGAGCGGCTGGCCGCGCTGTTGGGCTTTCGACCATTACCAGTGGTGTTGCGTGCTGTGTTGGGGCCACACCGGGAATGGAGGTATCAGCATGGGCTTTATGAAAAGAGGAGGCGGGGGCGGGGGTGGTGCGGCGTTAGCCCTCCAATCGCAGCAACTGGCGCAGCAGCGCAGAATATATGCGGACCAACAAAGGCGGCTGGATGAGCAGCGCGCCGAAATCAAGCGACGCGAACGAGAGACCAAGTTCGTGGAAGATCGGCAGCGGCTGGTGCGCTCCGGTCGCCGGCGCGGTCTTTTGGCCTACGTGGGCGAGCCTGAGGAGACAGGCGCTGAGACAGGGTTGGCGCCTCGGAAATCCACCGAGCAGCCCACCAAAGACAGCAACGATCCGAAACAATATCATGGCTTTACACTCGAGTCGTGGAAGAAGTTAGCCTTACCTATGTGGGTCAAATTCATGACATCGAGATAAGCGAGCGATGCACGACGCGACCGTCACAGACCTGAAAAAGCGCGCCGATGCGGCTTGGCGCAAACGCCAGCTCTACGACCGCATGCTGCGCGACGTCTACGACTACGTCCTGCCCATGCGCAACGTCACCGGGCTGCATGTGCCGATGGGCGAAAGCGAGGCGGCCAAGCGCGTCGACAAGGTGTTCGACGCCACCGCCGTCAAGGCGGCCTTTCGCTGGGCCGGCCGCCTACAGCAAGACGTCACGCCGATGTTTCACGATTTCTTTTCGATCGAGGCCGGCCCGTTGCTGCAGGACGGTGACGAAAAAAAGGCACTAACGGAGGAGTTTCAAGCCGTCGGTCGCATCGTCCACGGCATTATGCAGTCGGGCACCTATCACACCGCCAGCCACGAGATGTACACGGATTTGTATGCTGGCACCGGTCATATGCAAATCCTCAATGGCGACGACCGGGAGCCGGTGCGCACGCGGGTGGTGCCTGTGCCGGAAGTGGCGATCGAGGAAGGGCCCTGGGGCCGCGTCGAGCATTGGTATTGGAAGCGGCGTTGGCGCGCCGATGAGTTGCCGATTTTATGGCCCAAAGCCCGGTTTTCAGAGCAGATGCGTGGGCTCATCACCAACCAGCGCGACACCGAAATCGAAGTCTGTCAGTACACCTATTACGATGCGCGCTCGCGCGACTACAAGCTGTTGGTTTGGGCCGACAAGGACGGCGACGCCGACAAACCGTTCTGGACGGAAGCGTTTCGCACCAGCCCATGGGTGACCGCGCGTCTGTTCAAGGTACCGGGCGAAGCCTACGGGCGCGGGCCCGCCCAGCTCGCCATGCCGTTTATCAAAACCACCAACATGGCGCGCGAGTTGGCGTTGAAAGCGGCCGCGTTCGCGTTGATGGGCATCTGGGTCTATCGCGGCGATGGTGCCTTCAACCCCGACACCGTCCGCTTCGAGCCGAAGGCGATGTGGCGGGTCAGAGCCACCGGCGGACCGCTGGGGCCGACCATTCAACGCCTGCCCATCCCACAAGATTTCGACATTTCGTCCGTGATCATCGCCGACGAACGCGAGCAGATGAAAGCGGCGCTGTTCGACGACACCTTGCCACCCGATACCGGGGCGGTGCGCTCGGCCACCGAGATCGCCGAACGGATCGCCCGGCGCAACGAGGATCTGGGCGGCGCCTACGGTCGGCTGACGCTGGAAATCGTGGTGCCGACGGTGCAGCGCTACATCGACCTGTTGGAGCAGCAGGGCTATCTCGACACCTCGCTCACCATCGACCAGTTGTTGACCCAAGTGCGGGTGATCGCGCCAATCGCGGCCGCACAGCAAGCCAGCAAGGTGCAGTCGGCGGTCAACTGGCTGCAGATGCTGCAGATGCTGGGCGGGCCGGAAGCGATGACGATGGCGGCCAAGGTCGAAGAGCTGGGCCCGCAGATCGGGCGCTGGCTGGGCGTGGAGGAGCGGTTCATTCGGTCCGGCGCAGAGCGCCAGGAGATGATGGCCAACGCGCAGCAAAAGGCCGAGGAGGCCCACCAGGCGGAGCTGGCCAAGGCGATGCCACAACCGCCGCCGCAGCAGCAGCAGTTCCTCGATGGAGGCGGGCTGTGAGGATCGACGACGAGTTGTTGCGCAATCTCGGTCAAGACGGCTGGGACGGCCTGCGCGCCGACCCGGATCGTTTTCAGCGCGACATGGCGCAGCTGCTCACTGAGGCGCGTGATGAAGCCGCTCCGATCGCCGCCGTGTTCGCAGGCCCCGAGGGCACGAAGGCGTTGGCCTGGTTGGTCAAAAAAACCTTGTTACGGCCGCCGACCGAGCAGGAGCAGACCGCCAAGACGTGTGAGGAATACGCCATTCTGAAGGCACGGCGGGAGGGCCAAAACGGTGTGATCTGGATGATTTTGCAGGCTATCGATGTCGCCCGCGGTGAGGCGACGGGAGGGGAAACATGATTTTGCTCTGGATGCGGATGTGTTTTAACGCCGAGGGTGCGGCCAACGGAGCGGACACGCCCCCCACGCCGCCAGCGACACCAGCTACGGCACCGGCACCGGCTCCGGCGCTAGCGCAGCACGCTGTGACCATAGCGACGGGCTTGCCACCGGTCACAGACGCGGCCGGCGAAGGTTCGCCGGCGGCCTATATTCCGGCCGGCATACCGGAGGCGTTGCGCGGCGCCAACGAGCGCGAGACGCTGGACAGGATCGCCGCCGACTTCGCCAACCGGCCCCAGCCGCCCGATAAGCCCGGGGCCTACGAACTGAAACTGTCGGACGAGGTCAAGGCCAAGTTCGGCGACATGAGCGAAGATCCGGTGCTACCGATGTGGCGTGAGACCGCCCACGAGCTGGGGCTGTCCAACGAACAGTTCAGCGGTGCCTTCGAAAAGCTCTATACGCGGATGGCTGAGGCCGGGCTGGTGGACGACCCGATCAACATCGACAACGAGCTGCAACGGCTGGAGCCCGCCTCGGGCGATACCCGGCATAAGACGGCCGCCGCCGCCCAGCGGGTCAACGCGGCGGTGAATTGGGTGGAGGGGCTGTTGACCCGCAATGCGCTGTCGCAGGGCGAGGCGGCCGAGCTGGCGCAGGTGGCGGCCACCGCCAACGGGGTCATGGCGTTGGAAAAGCTGATGCGGCTGGCCGACCACCACGGCCTGCAGGGCGGTGGCGACATCGCGCCAACCGGTGACACGTTGGAAGGTTTGCGCGCGCTGATGAAAGACCCGCGCTATGACCTGCGCGGGCCCCAAGGCGATCGCAACTTCGTCGCCGACGTGGATACCCGGTACCGGAGACTGCACACCGGCCGGTGAGCCCGGCGCTCCAGTTGACAGCGTAAAAAACCAGCTAGGGTGATGGCACATCAGTGCACGGCCAACAGCCCGGCGTTGACGGCGGGTGATGGCGATCTTGGGGGGCTGTCATGACCATTGAGGTCGAACAATGGTACAAAAATCAGTGGGCGGATAACGTCATCATCCGCTATCAAAATCGAGGCTTTGTGCTGAAGGGCACGACCGAAGGTCCGGTGCAAATCGACGGTGACAAGTTCTATTTTTTGCGCACCGGGCAGATTGAGGCGCAGCCGTACAGCAAGGGCGACGCGGTGAGCGGGCTCAATCCGGAAGACGATAAGGTCGAGATGAAGAGCACGGAATGGGACGCCGCCGTCGAGCTCTACGATTTCGATCAGTCGCGCATCACGCCCAACGAGGCGCAGACCCGCCAGGAGCAGTGCGCGCGGGCGTTGGGTCGCCGCTCCGATATGATCATCTACGATGCGGTGATGGGGGCGCAGCTGGAGCGCGATCAGGTGTTCGGGTCCTACACCCAGCCGTTCGATCCGTACCTGTTCAAACAGGGTTTGGAAAAGCTGATCGACAACGACGTCGAGACCGAAGTCGGGGTGTTCGCGCCGCTGCCGTCGCTGGCGTATTCGCAGCTGGAGACCTATCAAATCTTCGCCAATGCCGACTGGATCGGGGGTGATTTGCCGCTCACCAAGATGGTGAAGCACAAGAGCTGGGATATCGCCAACTGCTTCATCCTGCCACCGCACCTGCGCCAAAAATACACCAGCGGAACTGAGCTGAGGTTTCGCATTTGGGCCAAGTCGGCGATCGGGGCCGGTCACAACGACAACGTGCGCAACGAGTGGACGCGGGAAGGTCGGTACAAGCGCTATCTGGTCAATCACACGATCGACGGGGTGGCAGTGCCGTTACAGACGGCGGGCATCATCGAGTTTCAGATGAAAGCGGACAGCAAGATCGAAAGCGAGATCGTCCGCACCGACAACGTCTAACAGCGAAAGAGCGTGGTGATGCGAAAGGGTTCCGGCCGAGCTAGTCGCAGGCGCGGTCAACCCTGTCGCTGCAACCGGCGCAACAAGGAGACGCACGATGGCTTTCAACAAAAGCGCGCTGCAGATCGACTTCGGCCGCGGCAACTATGGCCCAGGTCCCGACGGTACCAAGACCTTCCGGCGCGCCACCTACATCACCGGCGACTCCGCGTCGGTGGTCGAGGCTTCCAACTATTTCAACGCCGCCGCCAGCCGCCTGCCGAAGGGCACCGTCATTCAGGCGGTGCTCGACGCCGACGGCACTGTGCAGCACAAAAACTACATCGTCAGCAACAACACCGGCACGGTGGTGACGATCAAGCTGCAAAAGACCTCAAGCGACTGATCGGGGCCGCCCGATGGCCACCCGGCTCGAACTGATCCAAAAACAGCAGGCGCGCATCGGTGATGAGCCGTTGCGTACCGAGACCGACGCCGGCGCTGATACCTATCTCGCGGTCTTCGAGGACACGCTCGACCACCTGCTGGCCAAACATGCGTGGAATTTCGCCACGCTGACGCGTCGGCTGACGCGGCTGGTGGAGCCCCCCGCTGCACATTGGCGGTATTACTATCAGTTGCCATCGCTGATGGTGGGCGCGCCGCGCGCGGTCTATGACCGAGCCGATTGCCGCCGGCCGTTCACCGGCTACGAGCTGTTGGAAAACCGGTTGGCGACGGATGCCGCGGCGATTTGGCTGCGCTTCACCAAACGACCCGACATCGCCGTCTGGCCCGGCTATTTTCGCGAGCTGCACACGATCGCGTGCATGGCCGAGCTGGCGCTATCGGTGCGTGAGGACAGTGTCCTGGCCGATCGCTTGTACCTGCGCGCCTATGGCCCGCCGCACCTGATGGGCATGGGTGGAATTTTCGGCGAGGCCTCGGCCCTGGACGAACAAGCACGACCGTCCACGGTGGTGGCCGATGGGTTCAATCCCTTCATTGACGCCAGGGAGGCGTGAACCATGCCGCGTCGCGCTGACCTGTCCAACACCTTCACCAAGGGCGTGCTCGATCCCCGACTGAGCGAGCGGATCGACCTGGCCCATTATTACGATGGCCTGGAAAGCGCGCTCAACATTGAGGTGTTCCCACAAGGCGGGTTTCGACGGCGGGCGGGCACCAACATGATCGCCCGATTGCGACGTCGACTGGTGCCAATCCGGCTGTCGTCGTCGATGGTGCAAGCGCCGAACGGGGGAACGATCGCCTACTTGGTCGATCAAAATGAGAAGACGATCTTTCGGACCGCGGCCGCAACGTCCGGTACGTTCGTGATCGCCCAGTTCGACTTGGGCACTGCTCAGGACATCGTTTTCGTTGATGTCATCGATTTCGCCTGCGCGAACGGCTATCATCCGCGCAGCCTGGCCGTGCAGTATCACGACGGCCAGATCTGGCGCGATTTCGGACCCGGCGACGGCACCGCTCGCAAGGGAATGGCATCGACCAGCGGGCGAACGCGTCGTTTTGGTGGTGCGCCCGGGCAAACGCAACGGCGGCAACACTGGCGGTTGGTGACCCATGGCGCGGCGAATGCTGGCTCCATCAGCATCTTGGACGTGCAGCTGTGGCGCGAGAAACGGCAGCTGTCCACGGTCAAGGCCGGCACCTTCGCGCGCGCCACCGACCTGGTCTACGAGTGGTTGCTGACCGACCACAACGTCGACATTTTCCAAAACGGGGTGTATCGGGCCTCGATCGCCGTCGACATCGATGCCGCCCAAATCGAGCAGGTATTTCCAACCCAATCACTCGACACGCTGTTCCTGTTCCACGAGGACGTGCACACCGTGTGGATCACCCGCCAGGGGGCCAGCGATGAGTGGAATTCGCAACCAGCCCCGTTTGATCATGTGCCAACGTTAACCAGTGGCACCGCATTTTCCGGCGATCAGGACGAGGTGCAGGAACTGCGGCTGCCGGGTTTGGCCGACGGCGACAGCTACCTGTTGTTGTTGGAGGCGAAGGCCTCGGTAACCATCACTCATCGTCCCGGGCAGGCGGCAGTCGACATTCGTGGGGAGCTGCTTCGCATGGGCGTGCCGACCGGCGTGGTGGTCACCGACTTACAGGAGACGACGCCGGCATTTAGAATAAACTTCACCGGTAACGCCGGCCGGCGACGCTGGCCGGTAGTGTTCGCGGTGGCGACCAGCCGCGACGACCTGGCGCCGGTGACAACCATCGTCCAACGCGGCGTCGATGTCTCCGAGCCATTCATGTCGGCCAAGACCGGCTGGCCGCGCTGCGGGGTGACCTATCAGGAGCGGTTGCTGGTTGCCGGCTTTCGCGGCGCGCCGCTGACCTTCGGCGTGTCCCAATTCGGCAGCCCGTTCAATTTCACTGACGATGGCAATCCGTTGACGGCCGATCTGGCTTTTTTCGCGACGCTCGATTCCGACCAGCTGGACGTGATCCACGCCATTTTCATCGGCCAGCACATTCAGATGTTCACCGAGACCGGCGAATGGTTCGCCGAGGCGCGCACGATCGATGCAACGCAGCCGTTCAACGTGGTGTTGGCGACCCGATATGGCTTGAAATCCAGTGTGCAGCCGATATTCATCGACGGCGCCACCGTGTTTGTCCAACGCGGCGGACGGGTTTTGCGCGACTTCGTCTATTCCGATCTCGAACAATCGTACGCAGCCTCGCCGCTGTCATTGCTGGGTCCGCATTTGGTGACCGGCGTCGTCGCCATGGGCTACCGGCCGGCACGCTCGACCGATGAAGGCAACCACGTCTATCTGGTCAACGCCGATGGCACCATCGCGTTCTTGCCGTTGATGCGATCGCAGGAGGTGGTGCCGTTATCACCGTGGCAAACCGATGGTGCCTTCCGCGGCGCGTTCGGCGACATCCTAGCCCGCAGTTGGCTGATCGTTGAGCGGGCGACGCCGACCGGTGGCGCCGATCTTTACCTGGAAAAGCTCGACGGCAGCCACACCCTGGACGCCGCCAGCCATGCCAAATGGGAGGTCGCGCAGCACACGGTCACCGGTCTTGATCACCTTGAGGGTAAACAGGTTTGGGCGTGGGCCGATGACGACTTGATGGGTCCATTCAGGGTCGACCGCGGTGCGATCACACTGCCGCGACCGGCTAGGATGGCGATCGTCGGGTTGTTCCCGACGCTTCGCGCGCGGCTGCCGAAGCTGCGCGAACAGCTGCAGTCAGGCCGGGTCTGGCGCCCACCTGCGCGGGCCTATGAGGTGGAACTGGCGCTGGCCGGAACCGGGCAGATCGACCTGGCGGTCAACGGCGGACCGTTTCGCGATGTGCCGCTGACGTTCGGTGCTGACCGCGCGCTGGATATCGGCGCGACCCAACCACGCATCAGCACCGACGCGGTCTTCGACGGCGGCGATCGGCACGCGACAGACTTCGACGCGCTGGGGAATCTGATCGAGAGCATCGTGATGATCCCGGGGACGGGCGAGTTCGTGTACGATCCCCGACCCGTGACATGGCTGGGCTCCGGCGCGACCCGCGGTTACGAGAACAAAAACACGCCGCCGCGCTCCACCGGTTGGCCCACCGACTGGACGGTCTCGCTCAACCAGCTGCAGCAGCAGTATCCCAAGCTGCGCCACGTGTCGCTGGTGGTCAGCTGGTTCGGCACCGATCTGCGGGCCGGCCATTGCCGGGTGCTGCCCGGCGTCGACAGCGCCGACAAGATCACGGTGCCGCTGGCCTGGTCGGTCAATGAGACGGTGCGCGACCAAGCTTACGTCGTCAGCAAGCACGAGGGCCGGGCGGCCTACGGCGGCACGCCGGCGGACCGATCGGTGGTGGCGGCGATCCGCGATCTCAACGCGCGCGGGCTGGCGGTGACGTTGAACCCGTTCATCCTGATGGACGTGCCGCACGCCAACCCGCTGCCCGACCCCTATCAGCCCGGCGCCCGCCAGCCGGCCTACCCGTGGCGCGGACGGATCACGCCGACCCCGGCGCCGGGCCAGCCCGGCTCGCCCGACAAAACCGCGGCGGCGGGCGCGCAAATCGCCGCCTTCGTCGGCAGCGCCGGCGTCAACGATTTCAGGATCGCCGGCCGCGACGTGCGCTATCACGGCCCGGCCGAGTGGTCGTTCCGCCGCCACATCCTGCATTATGCCTGGCTCGCCAGATTGGCCGGCGGCGTCGACGCGTTTGTGATCGGCTCGGAGCTGCGCGGGCTGACCCAGGCCCGCGACGGGCCGGGCCGTTATCCGTTCGTCGACGCCCTCAAGCGGTTGGCCGCCGATGTCAAGTCGATCCTGGGGGCCGGCACCAAGGTGACCTATGGCGCCGACTGGTCGGAATATTTCGGCCACCAGCCGGCCGACGGGTCGGGCGATGTTTATTTTCATCTCGACCCATTGTGGGCCGCGCCCGCCATCGACGCCATCGGCATCGACAATTACTGGCCGCTGGCCGACTGGCGCGGCGGCTGGGGGCTCGACGGAAAAAAATGGTTGAGCATTCATGACCGCGACTACCTGGCGGCCAACATCGAGGGCGGCGAGGGCTACGAGTGGTACTACGCCTCGGACGCGGACCGCACCGCGCAAGCGCGCACGCCGATCACCGATGGTCTTGGCAAGTCTTGGGTGTTTCGCTTCAAGGACGTGCGCAACTGGTGGCTCAATCAGCATTTCGACCGGCCTGGCGGGGTTGAGCGTTCAACGCCGACCGCCTGGGTGCCGCAATCCAAGCCGGTTTGGTTCATGGAGATCGGTTGCGGCGCCATCGACAAGGGCTCCAATCAACCCAACAGGTTCCTGGACCCGAAGTCATCCGAAAGCGCGCTGCCGTATTTCTCGACCGGCTTGCGCGATGATTTGATGCAAAACCGGCACATCAGCGTGCTGCACGCCTGGTATGCCGAGACCAAGAACAACCCGCTCTCGCCGCGGTACGGCGGGCCGATGGTCGACCCGCGGCGGCTTTATGTCTACTGCTGGGACGCCCGTCCCTACCCGGAATTTCCGTTCGGCTGGACGCCTGAACGGCGGGATCGGGCGCGGCGCGATCACGATGATCACGGCACGCCCGGCCCGATCTGGGGCGATTCGGCGAACTGGGCGACCGGGCACTGGCTCAATGGTCGGGCGCAGAAAAACCCGAGTAACACTGGGCAGTCCGCCAATCGGGTCGGCGCCAGGCCGGAGCTGCCAATGGGCTTACGGCTGCTGACCGGCAACATCAGGATCACCAATCTGCGCGGGTTTTCCCGGCATCCCACGATCGAGGTGTCGCAATCGGTCCCCGCACCGTTGGAGCTGAGGGCGATCCGTTATCAGGTGGTGCATCATGGCTAGCGTGGCGATGGTTGGATTTTCGGCGATCTCGGCGATCGCATCGGCGATGCCGGCGGTCTCGACAGTGGCCGGCATTCTGGGCGGCGTTGCCACCGCGGGCTCGGTGCTGATGGGCATGCAACAGGCCCGTCAGCATGAGGTGGCCGGGCAAATCGGCCAGCAAGAAGCGCTGTTCAAGTCGAAGCTGGCGCTGCTGGAGGGGGAGCGGCAAGCCAACGCCAGCGCGGCCAAGGCGGTGGAATTGCGACGTGATGCGGTGCGCCGCGTCGCGGCCGCCCGGGTCGCGTTCGCCGGCTCCGGCATTGATCTGTCGTCGGGTCAACTGAGGAACATAGAGGGCGACATCGAGAACGAGCTCGACTACGGCCTAAAAGTCGAGGACTTCAATACAAAAATGGCGCGTGGGGACGCTGCTCTGCGCGCGTCACAGCTGAGGATGCAGGGGGTCAACATCGCGCGGGCCGGCAAGATGAAGGCCGATGCTGCGCGCATGGGGGCGGCGGTGCGCGGCGCGCAAGGTCTGCTTTCCATCATCCGGCGGGGCTAGATGGCGGTCAACCGGCAAAAGGGGCTGTTGCGGGTCGCGACCAGTGAGGGCGCGCTTGCCCAGCCAACCGCCAATCGCATCGCCGTGCCCGATTCCGGCTCGGCGGCGGCGCTGTCGACGGCGGCAGCAGCATCCGGTCAGATCGCCAATGACCTAGCGGGCCTCGGCGCGCAAATCAGTGCCTATGCCGATTATGCGGCGGCGATCGAGGGCGCGCGCGCGGGCCGCAAAGCCGGGCTCGATCCCGAGTTCCGACCCAAACGCTCGGCGACCATCCGTGGCCAGGCCTACGATCGCGCCGGATTGGAGACCTATCGCTCCCGGGTCGCCATCGAAGTCGACGCCGACATCCAAGCCGGCGGTGACCTGGCGGCCAAGCGCGACGCTTGGCTCGGCAAGGTGCCGGAAGAGCTGCAAGGCGACATCGCCCACATGTTCCGGCGCGGCGAGCTGGTGGCCGCGCGCAAGGCGGCACGCGAACAGGAAGTGCGCATCAAGTCGGAAGCCACCGCGGCGTTGGAAACCGAGGTCGATGGCGCGGTCAAGGGGCTACATCAGCGGGCCTATCAACTGGGGCTTGATGCGAACGCCGACAAAATGTTGGCCACCGACCTGTCGATGCTTGCGCAAAGATTGCGCGCCAAGGGGCCGGATGGTCAGCCCTTGGTGTCGCCGGTCGCCGGGCAACGGATCTTGCGTGACGCCAAGCAGCAGGTCACTGATGCCCGCCTGTTCGGCGCTTTCGAGCGGCTGCCGAGCGTCGAGGCCAAGCAGGCGATGCTCGACAAGCTGGAAGCCGACTTCAAGGCCTCCAAGGGTCTTGCCAAGCACTACGATCTGGCGGGCTATCGGCGCATCACGGCGCAGCTGGGCCAGGCCATGCGCGCCGCCCAGATCGAACGGCGCCAGGCCGGTGCCGTGATCGCGGGCGAGGTCAATGCGACAGCCCGGATGTTTGCGCAGGGGCATGCGCCGACGCCCGACCAGCTGGCCGGGCTCAGGAGCAAGGTCGCCGCGTCAGGTGATCCAGCGGTGACGGCGCAATTCGAAAGCCTGGAGGACCTGGTGGCGGTGCAGGCGGCGACGCGCCAGCTGCCACCGCGCGATATCGAGGCTTACGCCGAGGCGCAGCGCCGCGAGTTGGCCGAGAAGGGTCCGACACCGCACGGCGTGGCGCGGGTGGAGCTGTTGGACAAACTTGCGGTGGAGGCGCGCAAGGAACTCAAGACCGACCCGTTGGGTTGGGCTGAGCGGGTCGGTTTGACCAAGGTCGCCCCGCTCGATTTTTCCGACCCCGACAAGACCCAGGCGTCGATCAAAGCCCGGCTGGTGCAGGCCGAAACGATCGCCGACCACTACCATCAGCCGCCGGTCTATCTGCGGCCGGATGAGCGTCAAGCGCTGCTGACGCTGGCCAGGAAGGGGCCAGACGAAATGCTGGGCGTGACGCAGGCGGTGGTCGCCTCATTCGGCGATCGGGCACGGCGGGTGCTGGCCGAGCTGTCACGCGAGGGGCCAGAATTGGCGGCGCTGGGCAACCTGCAGTCGGAGGGCGGGCGCCTGACCGCGCCGGCAGCGCGCGCCGCCGCGGTTGGCCTGGCGCTGCGGCGGATCCCCGATCGCAAGCCCTTTTTGCCCGCTACCGGCAAGACCCGGCCGTTGGCCGCGGAGGCCTTTGGCCAGGCCTATGCGGCGATACCGGAGGGGCTGGAGGCCGTCAGCGACCTGGCCGGCTCGATTTACGAGGCCAGGGCGACGCGCCTCAACCTGACGGAGTTCGATCCAGACCTCTACCGCAAGGCGCTGCGACAGGCGGCCGGCGAGATCGACGTCGGTGGCACCCTTTATGGCGGCATCACCACGCACGGCGGCTGGTTTGGGTTCGGCGCGCGCCATGTGCTGGTGCCGAGCGAGGTGCGTCAGGACCGGTTCGACGACGTGATCGAACTGATCACCGACGACGACCTGGTGGCGACCGGACACGACTTGCGCAGTCGCACCGGCCCAATCACCGCCGAGCACATCAAATCACGCGGCACGTTGGTCTCGCTCGGCGGCGGACGCTACCGAATTGCGCTGGGTGATCCGAATGGGCCGGCGCCGCAGTGGGTGGCCAACGCCAAGGGTGCGCCCGCCACGCTCGACTTGACGCAGCTGATCCCGCGCCTGCGGCCGCGCCAGCCCAGCTACTTTTTGGGCGTGACCGCCGATGAGGACCTACCATGACGGGGCAGATCTGGGCTGAGCGGCTGCCCAATGGCGACGATCTGGCCGAGGGTCCCCCGACCGGCTTTCAGGACGTGTTCGAGGCCGCCCGGCGCGCGTTCCTGACCGGCGAGACGATCGGCAGCCGGCACGCCGACCTGGCCGGCGTCGACGCCAAGAACGATGCCATCTTCAAGGCCACCGGTGTGCGCCTGTCCAACCCCGTCGAGCATCGCCCATTTGGTGCCCCGCCCGGGATGGGTGGGCAGCTGGCGTTGATGGATATGGAGGCCCGGTATCACGAGGCGGTCAAGACGTATCAAAGCCAATTGTTGGCGTTGGCCGAGCGCTACCCGCAACATCGCGACCTCATCGCGCCCCACCAGACAATCGCCGATTTGGGCATGTTGACCGCGCATGAGGACGAGGCGCGCTTGGCCAGCGTGCGGGCACGCGGCGCGTGGGGGACATCGTTCCTGGCGATGTTGGCCGGCGGCGTCGCCGGCTCGTTTCAGGATTTGCCGTCGGCCCTGGTCAACTTTGCTGGGTTTGGTGCCGGCGCCGGCAGAAGCCTGGTGGTGCACGCGCTCAAGGCGGGCACCTACAATGCCGGGGTCGAAGCGACATTGCAGCCGCTGGTGCAAGCGTCGCGGGCGCAGAAGGGGCTCCCCTATGGACTAACCCGCGCGGCGGAGAGCGTCGCCGGAGCGTTCGCGTTCGGCGCGACGCTCGATGTCGTGGGACGCGGCGGCTTGCGCACCGCGCGCGTGCTGAGGGGTGGCCGCTGGATCGAGCCACCGAGCCCGACGATCGCGGCACCGAGGGATGCTCCGAGCAATCGCGGCGATGAGATCCTGGCTCCGGTGGACACCGAACCCCAGCCCATACAGCGGCCCATACAGCGCCCGGTCGATGATTTGGACGGTGGCGAGCCCAGCTTGGAGCGAGCGATCGCGGAACTTCCCGAGCGCCATCCGGTGCGGCAGGCGGCCGAGGGCCGACCGGAAGCGCTGGCGCACGCCATCGAGCAACTCGGCGACCAGGCGCCACCGCATTTGCGCGGGCTGGCGCAACGGGTCGATGACGAGCTGATCTTCGCCCCACCAACCGGGCTCGACGATGATGCCGGTTGGCTGCGACGGGCGGCGCAACGGCTACGTCACGATCTCGACCCCGACACCGAGCCGCCGGCGCTCGGCACATCCGAGCTGACCGCCGACGCGCGCGCCCTAGTCGAAAGCCGCCAGCTACCGCCGCCGCTGGCCGAACTGGTCGCCGACATCATGCCGTCGCAGCGCCAGGTGGAGGCGCTGGAGCACTTCGCCAGTCGCCGCCCGCGCACGCCCGATGAAGCGCGCGCGGCGATGGCCGAGATGTTGGATCGGCCACTGCCGCCGCGCGAGACGGTCGCGCGGCTGGAGCGACGCGGCGAGGACGCGTTGCGCGGGCTGGCCGATGCCGACCGGGCGTTGACGCGCCACGTGGAGGCGACCCGAGCGATCGCGGAGGCGCTGAATTTCGGTCGGCGCATCCTGCCGGCTGGCGTCGAGCTGCGCGTTGAGCCCGGTGAGCTAAGGGACCCTCGCAGCGGGCAGCTGTTGGACGGCGCCTCGGACGTGACGACCGGGGACGTCACGTTGGCGGCGACCGCGCTCGACCCGCTGGGCATCGTCGGTCATGAGGCGGTGCATGCGCTGGTCACCCGTGGCGTGATCTCGCCGGCGGAGCTGCGGGTGTTGGCCACCGCCGCCGATCGGGCCGGCGTGTTTCCCGACGATCTCAAGGCGCGCTACGCCGAAGCCTACCGAGGTCGGGCCAACCCCGACCAGCTGCTGCTGGAGGAGGCCGCCGCGCACCTGATCGAAGCGGGGTTGCGCGGCGACGTCACACTCACGCGGCAGGTGGAGCGGATCATCGCGCGCATCCGTCAGTTCCTGGAGCAGATGGCCGAGCGGTTGCGCAACTATGGCCAAGGTGCCGGCTTTCAGACCGCCGACGAGCTTATCGCGGCGATCGTGCGCGGCGATGTTGGTCAACGCCAGCCGCGGCCGGCTTGGCGGCGCGATGGCGCCGACTCAGCCGGCGACCTGATGGCGGCGGTGCGCGCACCCTGGCGCGATTTTCCGCCGGTCGACACGCTGCATCCGCTCAACGTGCTGCAAGGCACCGATCGGGCGCTCTATGAGCAGGCCAAGCGCGCTGATGACTGGACGGCGGCGCTGACGCTGGTCCGCCGGCTGATCGACCAGGCCGCGCTCGACCGCGTCGCCGCTGCCGTCGCCGGCCGCGACGCCATCGTCGTGCCGATCCGCGCCGTCGAGGGCGCCAGCACCAACGCGCTGCCCAAGGCCTATGCGGACGAGCTAGCGGATCGCCTCGGGCTCACCGTCGATGAGGGCATCGTGCAAACCGTCCGGGCCAGCCACACCGGCGCCAGCGCGTTTGAACGCATGGTGCGGCAGCCGGAGTTCACTGGTCCGGTGGCGGCCGGCCGCGCTTACGTGATCGTCGATGACATGATGGCCGTGGGCGGCTCGCTGGCCGGCCTGCGCGGCTACATTGAAAGCCAGGGCGGACATGTGGTATACGCCACGACCCTGGCGCGCTCGCGGCAGCGCGGCGGCGAGCGTTCGCCCTTGCGCCCGCTGGCGCCCTCGCGCAAACAGTTAAGAGCGCTTAAGCGCAAGATCCCGCAACTGGAGGCCTGGTGGCACCATGAGTTCGGATACCCCCTCGAGCAAATCACCGCCGGTGAGCTCGCCCACCTCCGACAGGCCGGATCGTTTGACGCCATCCGAGATCGAGTGGCTGCGGCAAAACGCGCGGGAGGCCCACAAGGCGATGAAGGAGATTCGGGCCCGTCTGCAGCGCGAGGAGGCGGAGGCCCAGGCCAAGGCGGACGCGGCCAAGACGGACGCAGACCAGGCGGACGCGGACCCGGAGACCCCGACCCAGACCTGATGTTCGCGCTCGCCGATCGGCAAACCGGTCGGTCGATGCGACGAGCGCTGGACAGCTTTGGCTTTTATTCGCATGCGCTGGAAGCGGCGCGCGGGCTCAAGCAGGCCAAGGGCGCGCCGGAGCAGTTGCTGGCGCAGCTCAAGGCGGCCGGCGTCAAGGACGCCGAGCTCAAGGCCACCGGTCTGCGCCAGGCGGTACAGGGCCGGCGGAGCGTCACGCGGGAACAAATCGTCTCGCACCTAGAACAAAACCAGGTGCAGCTCCGGCAAACCGTGCTCGAACACAAGGGCGAGCCCGTCGCGGTTGATCTCGAACCGTTAGACACCACAGCGCGGTGGTTCAACTTCGCGCTGGACCCGGACAATCCGACCTACCGCGAGACGCTGCTGCATCTGCCAGCGGCCGAACCGGTGCCGCATCCCACGGTCCGCGATGCTTACGCGCTGCAGGGGCCGGACGGCAGCTACCTGTCCGACCGAGGCCAGCCGGTGATCATCGCCGACCCCAGCGATGCGCCTGCCAAAGCGCGTCGTGTCCAATTTCACTCGAGCCATTTTTTGCAACCTAATATCGTCGGTCACATGATGACGTCGTTGACGTTCCACGAAGGGCGCGTGGTTTTCACCGTTGATCAGATCCAATCGGATTGGGGCCAGAAGTTGAGAAAGCTGGGAAAGGGCGACGAAGCGAGGGTGGAGGAACTCAGGCGCCAATTGGTGGGGTCGGCGGATGCTTTGGCAGGCGTAAAAACGATCATGCGGGAAATCGAGGATCAGATCTTCGAGCACACCATGATCATCGAAAAAGGACCGGGATTGCTCCGGCGCAAAAAATTCATCGAGCGTCTCAAATCCGAGGTCGTGGAGCTGCGCCGGCTGCTCCAGGCATGGCATGAAAAACAATTGGAGCATCGACGGATTTACGCCGAACTGGTCAAAGAGCAAGGTAAACCGAAAGTAAGTCATCCCTTGGTCGAGACCACCGACCAATGGGTTTCGACCGTTTTGCGCCGGGCGATTCGACAGGCCGCCGAAAGCCGCGCGGAGTTTATCGCGATCCCAAGCGGGGAAACGGTGTTGTCCTATAATCCAGGCGATACCCACGGCATGAAAGCGTTCTACAACAGCATCGTGCCCAAAAGCCTGCGCCAATTGCTGCGACGGCTGGACCAAAAGTCCGGATCGCCTATCAAGGTCGAAACCCTAGCTTCACCGTCCGGCAAAACCGATTTAGGACAGGGCTTCACGCTGTTCGAGCTCACCGATCAGGTGAAGCAGCGTGTGCTTGACGAAGGCCAACCACTGTTCGCGCTCGCCGATCGGCATGCCGATACGGCGGCTGCGGCCGAGCCGGAGCTGCCACCGGTGCGCGGCTCGCCCGATTTCGATCAGCCGCTGGGCGCCGGCGCGGCGGCCCAAATCGAGGCGCTCAGCCGCGACATCGATGCGCTGCGCCTTTCCACCGAGCTATCGGACGAGCTGGCGGCGGCCGAGGCCGACGAATTCGGTGCCCGCCTGGTCGAGGCGTGTCAGCTGGGGAGGGCGGCATGAGCATCAGGGGCTGCGTCGCCAGCGCGGTCAATCAAAACGAACTCTCGCCTGAACAGGCCGATGAGATCCTGCGGATCTACGACGGTTTCCTGCGCCAGCACCGGTTGGCGTTCGGCGAGGCGGAAGCGCAGCGGCGCGCGCAGGCCGACACCGCGGAGCGCCTGGCCGCGGAGGCGACCCAACGCAAGCGGGCGGCGCTGTTGCAGGCGGCCGCCGCGGAGCGTCTCGATCAGGTGGTGATGAGCCACCGCAACGCGCGCGGCGAGATCGATCCGGCCCAGGCGCTATGGATGCTGATTGAGCACCACGGCCAGACCCGCCAGGGCCTGGCCACCGGCTCGGTGGAAGGCCGCCGCAAGGCCCTGATCGGAACAGCGCATGCGCGGTTGGAGGAAATGCTGCACGAATTCAGGCGCAGCGCCGTCGCCGGCCGGCAACTCAACCCGGCGCGGCTCGACAACGTGGTGCGTGAGCTGTTTGGCGAAGGCACCGGTGACGTGGCGGCCAAGGGAATGGCCAAGGCATGGTCGCAGGTGGCCGAGGATTTGCGCCAGCGCTACAACGAGATGGGCGGGACGATCGGCAAGCGCGAGGACTGGGGCCTGCCGCAGCGCCACGACGCCTCCAAGATCCGCGCCAAGGGCTTCGCCGCGTGGTATCGGTTCACCGCGGCGCGGCTGGATCGGGCCAAGATGGCGAGCCCGCTGACCGGCAAGCCGATGGCCGACGATGAGTTGCGCACCGCGTTGGAACACATCTACGACGGGGTGACCACGGATGGCTGGGCCCACCGTGACCCGTCGATGCAGCGCCGCGGCAAAGGTGCCATCGTGCGGCAGCACGCGGAAAGTCGGTTTTTGGTGTTCAAGGGTGCCGACGCCTGGTTGGACTATCAGCGGGCGTTCGGCGAGGGCAATGCGTTCGCCAGCATGATGGGCCACGTCAACGTGATGGCGCGCGATATCGCGGCGATGCAGGTGCTGGGCCCCAATCCGGACGCGACGCTCGAATGGCTGAAACAGAAAATTCTCAAAGAAGCGCACGCGGCCGCGCGCGGCAATGCCGCTCAATTTCCCACGCGATCGGAGTTTTTGGGGCGCCAGCTCGACGCGGTCGCCTACGCCCGCTCGCAAATCCATTTTGCCGAACAAATCTGGGCCAACGCGCGCGGGGCGGCGGATACACCGGTGGCGACGGGCATGGCCAACACCTTCGCGGCGGCCCGCAACTGGGTGTCGGCGGCGTCGCTGGGCTCGGCAATCGTGTCGGCGCAATCCGATTTGGTGTTTCAAAAGGTGGCGCGGATGTTCGCCGGCGTAAAGAACCGGCATGGCAATCTCGCGGTGGGGTTCGATTTGATTGGCGATGTTCTGAGCGCGGTCAAATCCGGCACCAAGCGCGACGCGGTGCGCTCTGGGCTGATCCTTGATAGCGCCTTGCACGTGATGGGCGAGCAGGCCCGGCATCTGGGCGCCGTCAATGGGCCAGAGATCACCCGCTACGTTGTGGACCGGGTGTTGACGATCAGTGGTTTGACGGCCTGGACGCGGGCCGGCAAGCACGCGTTCGGGCTGTCGATGATGTCGACCTTCGCCGATCATGTGGCCACGCCGTGGAACCGCATGCCCAAGCCGTTGCGGCGAACGTTGGAACGCTACGGGCTGAGCCGCGAGGATTGGGCTTTGATCGCGGCCGCCCCGCGTCACGATCTGGCACCGGATGGTGGTTCCGGTGCCTGGGTGCTGCGGCCACTTGAAGTCCTATCGATGACGCCTGAGGAGGTGCGCCGCGCGCTTGGCGAGATCCGCAGCGAGGCGCAGCGCGCCGAATTGCTGCGGGCACTGGAGACCCGGGTGCTGACGCCGGCGGAGCGGGACGCGTTCGTGTCCGGAGCGGCCGCGCCAGCCGATGATCCTACCGGCTTCGGCTCGGTTCCATCCGACACGCCCGACGCGAAGCTGGCCCGGCACATCCGTGACGTGGCCGAGCGCTATCATGAGATGATTTTGCAGGAGACCAATTACGCGGTGCCGGAGGGAACGCTCGGCTCGCGCGCGCTATGGGTTGGCGACAACCAGCCTGGCACCCTGCGCGGCGAGCTGTTTCGCTCCGCCGCCCAGTTCAAATCGTTTGGCACGGCGGTCGCGCTGTTGCACGGCGCACGCATTTTCCGCGAGATCGCGCACTACGACCGGGTCGGTGGCGCGCGCTATGCGGCCGGGATGTTGATCGGCATGACGCTGCTCGGCGGGCTAGTGCTGCAGCTGCGCGCATTGCGCGACGGACGTGATCCAGAGGATGTCAACCGACCGGAGTTTTGGACGCGCGCGATGGTACAAGGCGGCGGCTTTGGCATTTGGGGCGATTTTCTGGTGGCTGACACCAATCGTTTCGGTGGTGGATGGGCGCCGACGCTGGCGGGACCGTTGCCGGGCCGGGTCGAGAACGTCTGGAACCTGACGGCCGGTAACCTGCGCGAATTGGCGACCGACAAGAACACCAACTTTGGGCGCGAGCTGACCACCTTCGTCGATGCCAGCACGCCACTGTCATCGCTCTGGTTCACCAAAGCGATCTGGCAGCGCACCGTGATCGACGCCCTGCAAGATCAGCTCGATCCAGCCGCCTCGGCCGCCCACCGACGACGCATGCACTACATGGCCAAACGTGGCTCGAGCTACTGGTGGCGACCCGGCCAGTCTGCGCCAGCGCGCGCACCAGATTTGAGTTCGGCGGTCGGTGGCTGAACCGCTCCAGTTGACACTGGCCGAAGCAGCTTAAAATCGCGCCATTGGGGGGCACACCATGGCCGATATTCCGGTAACGGACAATCGCATCGTCTATCAGACGACCGGGGGCGAGACCGACCTATGGGTCGACTGGCCGGTGCTGCGTGCCGGCGACCTGACGATCCAACGCACCCGGGACGGGCAGCCGTCGGCGCTGGTGCTCGACGTCGATTACCGGATTGACGGGCTCGGTTCGGTGCGCGGCGTGCTGGTGGCGCTGACAGCGCCGGCCGAGGCCGGCGACAGCTACGAGATCACTGCGCCGCGGGTGGTTTCCATCGAGCGAACGGACGGCTCGGAGACGGTGTTCGTGCTGGCCCGCGTGGTCGGTCAGTGGACCACGCCGACGGTCTATCAGCGCGGCGACGTCGTGCTCAACAACGGCTCCAGCTACGTCGCGCGCAGCACCCATTCGGCGACGGTCGACACCGAGCCGGGGGTCGGCAGCCAACAGCAAACGGTGTGGCAGCTGCTGGCGGCGGGCGGCACCCAGGTGCGCGGCGATCACGGCCTGCAGCAGGGCCTCACCGACGACGATCATCCGCAGTATCTCAACGTCGCCCGCGCCGATCAACGCTACGCCTTGAGCAGCCATGCTCACCCCAACTATTTGACCCCAGATCAAGCCAACCAACGCTTCAGCCCAGTCGGGCATACCCACGGCGACACTGGCGGCACCGGCAACAGCGGGGTTACCGACCACGGCGCGCTCAGCGGGCTCGGCGACGATGATCATCCGCAGTATCTGACGGCCGGCCGCGCCGATGCCCGCTACAGCGCCCGCAACCACGACCACGCCAACGCCTACGAGCCGGCCGGCGCGGCCGCCCAGGCTGCCGCCCAAGCGGCGAGCCAGGCGGTGACGGCACACGTGGCCGCCGATCATCCGCACGCCCAATATCTGCGGTCGGCCAACCCGGTGTCCCACGTCGGCGTCAACACCACCGCCAACGACACCAACCGGCTGGCGGTCAACTCCGACGCCAGCCTGCTCAATCACAACGGGGCCGGCCATCAGGTGAAGGTCAACAAGGCCACCGCCGGCGCCACCGCCGCAGTGCTGTTCCAGTCGAACTGGTCCGGCCGCGCCGAGTTCGGGCTGGCCGGCGACGATGACTTTCACGTCAAGGTGTCGGCCGACGGCTCCAGCTGGCACGAGGCGATGGTGATCGGCGCCGGCACCGGCCAGCTGCAGCTCGGCGCGCCGCTCAGGCTCAAGCAGTACGCCCGCGCCCAGTTGCCGAGCCCGAGCGCCGCCGGCAGCGGCGCCTTGGCCTATGTTTGGGATGCGCCGGGCGGGGCTGCCGTGGTCTATTGCGACGGCGGCCGCTGGCGGCGGGTGGCCGACAGCCAGGAGCTCGGGTGATGGCGCGCTGGCTCGACATCGCCTGGGCCGATCAGGGCGTGACCGAGATCGCCGGAGCCGAGGCCACGCCGGAGATTCTCGCCTATTTTCGCGACGCCGGTCGCGCCGACATCGTCAGCGACGAGGTGCCGTGGTGCGCGGCGTTCGTCGGCGCCTGTCTCGCCCGCGCCGGGGTGGCCGACGGGCTGACGGCCCATCAACGGGTGAAGGCCAGGGCCTATCTGAAGGTCGGCACCCCGATCGACGTGCCACGCCCCGGTGCGATCGCGGTATTCAACCGGGGCGACAACCCTAAGGCCGGCCACGTCGGGTTCGTGGTGGGGGCGACGCCGACCCACATCGTGCTGTTGGGCGGCAACCAGGCCAACACGGTGAGCGTCATTCATATGCCGAAGGCGCGGCTGTTGGGCCTGCGCTGGCCGCGACCGGTGGCGCCGGCGACGGTGGCCGCCTCGCGCACGTTGGCCGCCGCGCGCAAGGTCAAGCGCGAGGGCGTGGCCGCCGGCGCGGCGGTTGGCTCCAATGCGGTGCTGCCGCCGCTGGTGCCCGACGTCAAGCTGCTGAACGCGACCGCCGAACACGTCTCCACCTGGCAAGCCAGCCTGCAGGCGCTGTCGAGCTTCGCCAGCTATCTGGTCGGCAACTGGTGGCTGGTGTCGTTGCTGCTGGCCGGGTTTTTCCTGGTCCGGGTTGTCCGTGAAAGCGATGTGATTGCCTGGCTGAGGGCCGAAGATGAGGCCAGCGGGGCCCATGCGGACCGAAGCGCGGAGGAAACGGTCGATGTCGAGACTGATTAACTTCATGTTCGGCGGCGGCCTGTGGGGCAACCTGGTGGCGGCCAGCCTCGGCCTGGCCGTGCTGGTGGCCGGCTGGCAGCTGGACCGGTGGGCTTACGGCGTGCGCCAACGCCAGGCCGGAGCAACCCGTGCGCGCGTCAACATCGAGAAGGCCAATGCCAAAGCTGCGCAACATGCTCGCCGTGCTGCTCGCGGCGTCGTCGACCGCCGGGTGCGTGGGGTGGTCGACCCCAACGCGGTCGCTCAGTGAACCGCTCGACGCGCGTACCCTCGACCAATTGTTGGAGCCGGTGCCGAATTACACCAAGGCGCCGTGTCGGCTGCAGCGGCTGTGGGCCCAGGACAACGCCCGCAAGGCCTCGATCCGACACGGCCAGCCGATGGTTTACAAGGCGCCGTGTGATGCGCGGCCTAAGTCCAAATCGCCGGGCAACGCAGCGCCGGTCAAACGGAGGGTGGGCTGATGACGATCGACGCTTTGCCTGGAGCCCAATGCGATGTTCGACGACCGTTTGAGCGAGGTGCGCGTGCGCCAGGCCGAGCTGGCCGGCGAGCTGCGCCTGATCGCCGAGCGGGTCGCGCGCCTCGATCATGGTCATACGCTGCAGTCGACCCGTTTGACGCAGGTGCTGACGCGCACCCAGGAGCTACAGCTGGCGCTGGCGACGCTCACGGCCAGGGTCGATCTGCTGGCCGAGATCCTCAAATGGTTGGTCGGCCTGACGCTGGTGGTGCTGGGCGCGTGGAGCCGGCTGCCGGAGCCTCTACGCTGGCTCGTCTCGGGCGCGAGCTAGCCCGCCTGACGCCGGGCACCTGCGCGCTGATGATCGGTGTTGGATTTTGGCTGGTCATGAATTTTCTCTGACCTGGCCAGGGGGTGCAGCGGCCGGGCCAGAGGGGTAGATCCGGAACAGACTCAGTGAAAAGTCGGACGTCCGACTTTTAAAAAAAGTCGGACGTTCCCTTTTGTTCCGCATAAGTTCCGCCGCAAATCTCGCTAACCCCTTGAAATCATTGGCGACCCCGGCAGGACTCGAACCTGCGACCCTCTGCTTAGAAGGCAGATGCTCTATCCGGCTGAGCTACGGGGCCACGCGCGCAACATCGAACACCACATCAGCCTTGCCGTCGCTTGCGCGGTAGCCACGACGACAGGGACGTTCCCGATCAGCAATAATGACCGCGTCGGATATTAGAGCAAGCACCGCACCGCATAAAGAGGTGCGATGCGGCGGCTGGCACCCGCAAAGGCGGCTCAAGTGGGGTCGACAACATCGCTGCGACCGTCGGCCCGGGCTGGCGAACGCTGCGCTTCGATGACAACTTCGGGCGCCACGGCCTGAGGTTCATCCGGCCGGGCCCGACCGAGCGCAATTGTCTTCGCGTTTAAGGCGAACGGATCGCAGCATTTCAATCGTTGTTCGTGCGATCAACCGGCACAGCCGACCTCTCTGTCGCGGTCCGAGCAGCACCCTCGCACAGGGGCTCTCGCAGGCAGGAAAGTCGCGCAATGCCCCTGGCGGCGAAAGCAAGCGATGTTTGGGCCAACGGCCCAACCGACGGCCCAACCGACGGCCAGGCCCACGATCACTTCCGGCTTGGGGGCACTCTCCCACCCGGCCCGCCTCAGGGCGACCCTGTCGACTCCACCCTGTTGCGAAAGGGTCTGCCGGCAACGTTGCAAACCGGCAACAAAAAACGCGCCGAACAGATCGGCGCGCTCCCATGTCTTGTTCAGTGGTCTTGTTCAGTGGTCTTGTTCAGTGGTCTTGTTCAGTGGTCTCGTTCAGTTGTCTTGTTCAAATATGCTCGTTTACCAGTCCTCAGCTGTGGCAGTGCGGGACGCCAGCACCACGTCTTGCATCTGCGGGCTGATCGACGCGCTTCGCCGCCGCAATGCGTGACCACACCGCACACCCAAACACGGCGCCACCCCCTACCGCGAGCCGAGCGGCAATCGACCGCGGAACATCAGGCCCTCGGCCTCGCTGTCCCGGCTCTCTTCCTGGCGCGGCTGGGAGGAGCCATAGAGCAGCTCCAAGCCGAAATCCATCTTCGGGATCTCGCCGATCACCCCGAGGCCCGGCAGCCGAATTTGGGTCCCGGTCTTGCCCTTCGTCGGATCCACATCGGGTGACGTCAAATCCAAAATCGGCACGTCGAGCGTGGGTGAGGCATTCGGCGACGCCGCGCCGGGCGCCGGTGCGGCAGGCACCGTCTGCTCATCAAAGGCCAGCGCCGTGCCGCCGCCAATCATCAGCGCGGCACACATGGCCCAGGTTATTATAGGTCGCATTTCGCAATCCTGCCTATCTGGCTGTTGCGCTCAGACAAACGAACTCCCTGACAACATACGAAGCTCGCACGTGGTTTCAATGCCAATCGGGACGTGTCAACGTTTTCCCAGCAATGCTGTGGTTCATCCGCCATGGTGCCGATCTACCACACCTCGTGAGAGCCACTCGGCCCGCCCATGACCTAGAGCAACCTGCCTTCAATCGGAATCGGAACGATCCCGATTAAAGGCGCGATGATCTAGCTGACGAACGTCCAAAAAAGAAGAGCCGCCCCAAGGGCGGCTCTTCCGAGAGTATTGTGTCGATCGATTAGAACTTCACGGTAGCGCCGAAGGCGACCAGGTTCATGTCGTCGATCGGGTTGGCCTTGGCCCGATTGCTGATGTCGTTGAGATCAGCTATGGTCGCATCGACCGAGTAGTTGTGGTAGCTGAGCCAAATGTTCATGCCAGCGGCCTTCACCTGTTGGCTGATGCCGAGGCTCCAGGACTTGACGTTGCTGTCCAAGATGTACGCGTTGGTACCCAGCGAGTTCAGCACGTCGGTTCCCCGCAGGACGTCAAACACACCGTCGCTGCCGGGGCCCGTTGCGGTCTGACCCGTGAGGTTGACGCCACCGGCCTGCAAGCCGTTCTCGTGCTCAACATAACCGCCCCAGAAGGTCGTGGCACCGATGTGCGGCACAAGATGACCGACGCGAATACCGGCCATCACCCACCAAGCATCATCCTGGTCGTTAATGACGCCATTCGGGTTGCGCCCGAAATAGTTCTGCACGGTACGGAAGGCGCGCTTACGATTTTTGTCTTCAACGTGCAGCCAGCCACCGGAGATGAACACGCCAGAGGGAATGTGCAGAACGCTACCGGAGATGCCGAGGGCAGAACAATCGACGTCCGATCCAGCCGACTGTGAGGGATTGATGACATTACGATTGTTCAAAGCAGCTCGCGAGGGATTGGCGCAGAAGTCAGGATCCATCGCCGTCGTGGTCACGTAGCCGATCGCCGCGGCAACCCGGAATTGGCTTCGGAACTCCTCAGCGTAACGCAGGGCGACATCCCAACCATCATCCGCTTGGTAGCTGGTGGCGAAGGTGAAACCCGACTTCTTGGTCAGACCCAGGAAGAACGGCGAGTCGTAGCGCACAACGTTGGTCGAACCAGCGTACGAACCACGGGTCGGTGCGGCACCGCCCCAGTTGTAGGCAAACGTCTCCCACGTGAACTGGCTGAGGCCAGCATTACCGGTCAGGCCACTACGACGCAGCTTGAAGTCCATGTGGGCAAAGCCGGGGCCGTTGAACCCAGAGAACCCGCCCGGGTTCACCAAGGTGACCGTCGAGGTACCGGTTGCGGCCGATGGGTTCAGACCAACCAAGAACCGGCCCCAGTGCTGCGACCGGATGAACCAGTGAGCCCGACGAAGCGAGATCGAGTTGGGGCCATAGGCGCCAGCCGACACCTTCTCGCGATAGCCGTGGATCAACTGATCGACCGAGTGCGACCGGAATGAGCGGATTTGGATTTCCAAGTTGTAGCCAACACTGATGTCGGCGCTCAGCTTCGCACTGCCGCGCACGCCCAGCTTGTTCTTGATGCTCTGGTTCTCGATGAGGTAGAAGTTATTCTCCGCACCGTCATCCCACCAGATCATGCCCATGCTGACCTGGCCGTACAGGATCACCGACAGATTGCGCTGACCTTTGCGTACGGTGGTGGCCTCGAGCTCGGCGATCCGCTCTTCCAGATCGGTGCAGCAGTTGCCGCCCAGATCCGCGGCGCTCGCCGTCGTTGCGAATAGGCCTGCGGCCGCCAAAATGGCGAGACCGCTGACCGTCTTCATCATTGCTTTCATTGCGTTCTCCAACGTCTGCTTTTCAAGTGACTCAGAAGGCAGCACGCGCTGCCCGGCTGCTGATCGCGTTCGCTCCGAGCGGCACGCACGCGCGTGTGCGCACGCAGCTCCGACCGGACGCGGGTTACGCTTGAGCAACTGATACTGACGCTGGAACTTGGATGTGCGGCTTTGCCGATATGCGCCGGGCTTGCCTTCTGCCAGACGATTGATCCAACCCGTATGCGGATCGAAATGGTCGTCGGGTGCTACCGCACGACTCGCAACATAGCTACATGGTTAGTCGAGCTTGATGGGTCGGGCAGCCCGTAGAAACCCTTAGTTTGGATAACAAACCGCGTCCCGTTGCATCTGAGCCACGTGTGCGCCATCTGCCACGAACTCGTTGAACAGTCCGGCAGCGACGGGACAGCGCGGCGATCGCAGCGGATGCCCGCACGAGAGCGCTGTGTTTGGCCGGGCCAACCGGTGCACGCGGTTCGATCCGCAAAATCGTGGATAAGTGTCATGGTGTGGCCAATGTGACGTGAGCACCCGTACACGCTCCGTGCTCGGCGCGCGGCTTGATCGGAATAAACAGAGAACTTAGTGGTCCATCAACCTTCAGCCACCTGACCTGATTCGCCGGCGATATGGCGCCTTTAGACAGGGCACGCCTGCAACACCGAGGCGGTTCCGGCTTACGCCACGCCGCGCTTCTCCTCACCCCTCATGCGCGCCCGGTCCCCACCCCCACGCGGCGTTGGCCTGGCAAAGCGCCAGCGACGACCAAACGCGATTATCGGCTGCTCAACCGTCCGATTGACCACCCAAGCCACCGCCAGCGCCACCGGCACTGCGGCACATGTCACCAAAAGCTGGGCCGGCGTCGCGATATCGGGCCGGGCGCCGAGCACCAGCCCGTGCATCAGACCCAGCACCGGAACGTGCAAAAGATAAATGCTGTAGGAGAGGCGGCCGAGAAAACGCAGCGTGGGGGCTGTCATGCGCGCCGCTTCCGGCGCACCGCGCGCCAGCGCTACCAGGTAGCAGGCACACGCCACCGAGACCAGGGGCACGCCGAGCATCTCGAACGACCGGTGGGTTTCGCCATCCCACAGCTTGAGCCCGATCACCAGCCCCAGCAAGATCAGCGGCGCCACGCGCATCGCCGGATCCCATAGCGCCCAGTTGAGCCGCTTGTTGTCGAGCACCAGCGCTGCGATCATGCCGAAGAACATGGCGTGCATCGCGCCCGGCAGCAGCACCAGCGCGGCCGACACCGGCACCAGTTCGCTGCCATAGGCGACCACCCGAAACAGCACCGAGGCGGCGGCCAACGCCAGCAAGACGTGGATCAGCCAGCGCCGTGGCGCCAGCAGGCACACCAGCGGTGCGATCAGGTAGAACTGCTCCTCGACGGTGAGCGTCCAGGTCGGCGTCAGCCACTCCGACCCGAAGACGCCGCCCGAAACCATCACAAAACCTTGGGTGAAGGTCAGGAACGACCACAGCGGCAGCAGTTGCTCCTCACCGATTGCGGGCGTGTCGTGGAACAGGTGGACGGCGCCGAACACCAGCACCAACAGCACCAGATAGACCGGCAGCGTGCGACAAGCGCGGCGCATGTAGAAGGTCAGCGCGAAGTTGGGGGCGCTGAGGTTTTCCAGGATGATGCGCGCCATCAAGAACCCGCTCAACACAAAGAACGCGCGCACCGCGATCCACGCCATGGCCAGCCCCGGAATGGCGTGCTCCACCTCGCCGAAGAAGTGCGAGATCAACACCATCATCGCCAGCACGCCGCGCAGCCCATCGAACGCGATGATCCGCCCGAGCGGCGCGTCGGCGCCAACCCCGGCCCCGACGCCGGTAACCGCTGCGCCCGCGGCCAGCCCGGTTCCGGCTTGGGCGCCCGACGGCGGCGGCTGGCGCAGGCTGAGTTGCATAAGCGGGTTCACGCGACCTTTATTGCCAGGCTTAGCGGACCGACGCGGCCGATCCGCGCGCGTCCCCGCACGGCCAAGCCACCAACCGCGCGACGGGTTCGACGCCACCGGGCATCGCCGCGACCCCATCGTTTAGCAGCATAGGGTTGCCAAACTGCTAGTGCGTTTCAGTGGTCGCTGGGACCATCGCGCTGTCGTAGCCAGCATTCCGACGGCGCTATCACGCGGGTGGCCGGGTGGGGGGAGCGGGCGCCGGCACCCGGTGCTGGCGTAACCCAACCCGCCATCTTCGATCCTTGGCGCCTTCACCCTTAGGTGGCAATGATCTGCAGACCTCGGCACACGCCCCGACGTCAACTGGGCCGCTGCACGCCTCAGACGCATCGCCGGCAAGCGGTGGTCGGCCCAGCGCTGTCTCTGCATGCGACTGCTTAGGGGCAACCAAACTAGGAGCTCAAACAGACGTCACACTATAACGCATAGAGCCCCATCATCTCCTCGACCATCCTCTCCAGACCAAACTTCGCTTCTACGAACGCCCGTCCCTCGCGCCTCATGGCCTCACGCGCCGGCTTGCGCGCCAAGACTGTGCTGACCGCCATTGCTAACTCGCTAGCAAGACTGCCTTCGCTGACCGCCTCCTCTCGCACAACGACACCGGTCACACCATCGAGCATGGCCTCGACGGTCCCGCCCGCACCGGTGGCCACGACAGGCACACCGAGGCAAACGGCCTCGAGCACCGAATTCGGCGTGCCCTCCTGAGCTGATGTGAGCAGCATCGCGTCAAGGCAGCCGAGGGCCACTCGCATGTCGCCGACACTGCCCGGCAATGCCAGTCGACCGTCAAGGCCATGCAGGCCCGCAGCCTTTTGCACCCGCCGGCGCATGGTGCCATCACCGTAAATCACGAAATGCACATCGGGCCGCTGCCTGCTGATAAGCTTGGCTGCATCCAGCCACAGCAGCGGCCGCTTCTCCGCCTGTAGCCGGAAGGCGCCGCCGACGAGCGTGGCATCCGGCGGCACACCGATACTATGACGAAACTCCGCGGCTCGTTGAGGGTTGGGAGGCTGCAACTGTTGTGTCTCGACGCCATTGCGGACGACCCGAATTTGGCTCGCGTCGAGTTCCAGCCACGCGGCATAGCTTTGGGCACCCGCCACGCTGTTGTTCGTGAGAACCACCTCGGGGCGGCTGGCGAGAAATTGCATGGCTCGGCGCATGTAGGGGCGCGCGTGGCTGAAGTGCTCAGGATGAAGGTTTCTGCCGCCAACAACAATGCGCGGGGTACCAACGGCAAGGGCGGCGAATGCAGCGACGATGCCCGTCGCATCCTGCCAGCCATGCACCACGGCGGGTCGGATATGGTGCAGCTCCGCCGCCAAACGCACGATATCATCGCGAATATCTAGAGGCGCCCAGCTGATGCTGGCGAGCAAGGCATCGACGGCGGGGCGACCGAAGGCCGCGATCAGAACGCTCCTGGCAACGCCTACCGGCAGCGCATTGCACGCCGCTAGACCGCTGGCCTCAAGGTCTGCAAGAAAGTGGCGCAGCTCTGGCCTCTCGCCGAGGTACAAGGTCACCAGACGCGCGCGCCAGCCGCGAACTGCAAGGCCGCGCAACAGATTGACCACCTGGCGCTCGGCTCCACCGGCCGCAAGGGAGGCGTTGACAACCACAATCTGTACCGGATCAGCGCCGGAATGCCGATCCGAAACGGCCGGCAGCGTAACGGGAGGGCCAACCGCAGGCATAGCCGCGCGATGTTCGATGGCTCTCACCACCCAGCGACCGGCGTGCCCCGCCAGATGATGTAAGCTGCGCGGCATGAGGCGGCGAAGGTGCGGGCGCAACAACTGGAGACGACCCGCAATATCAATGCGCCTCACTTGCGTCATGACCGCAGGGCTCAGCTTCGCGCCCGATGGCATCTCATCCTTCGTTCTCCGTCCCAGACCCTCGCTCGACCTCACGCGTCGGGAAGAAAGACCTTGGCCCTGGACGTGCACCCAGCCATCAGCACCCAGCGCTCTCTACACTGGCTGAAATCAGTTGGTCAAGTCCGGCACGCCCAAGGGTCCGGGCTGTTTAACACCACCCTATCACGACGGTGACGCGGCAGAGCGCTGCCATGACATTCTTCGCGTTTCGGTTGAAACGGGTAGCGAACGGTCGGAAGTCCTTGGGGCGACCGACGCTGCGCTCAATACGGTTGCGTTGTATGTATCGTCGCTTGTCGTAGTGAAGCTGGACCCTGCGATTTGAGCGCGGTGGAATGACCGGCATGGTGCCGCGCTCGACCAGCCGTCGCGCCGGTCATTGCTGTCGTCTGCGCCACCCGCCGAGCGGCGCGCCTTGACCATGGTCGAGTCGATCAACAATCGATCGGCGTCTTTATCTGCCCGCGCGTGCCGAGAAGAACTGTTCCCAGCCGCGGCGCGGCCCAACGCACAAAGCGATTGTAGATGGCTTGCTTCGGCCGATACTCAGCCGGACAGTTCGCGCTCGCCGGCCCGACGTGACAACATGGACGATGCCGCTCAAAACGCGTCGGTCATCAACCCGTTTCAAGCCGCGCGGGTTGTTCGGCAGCAACGGCTCGATCCGTGCCCATTATAGATCCGAAAACCAAAACTAACCAGTCATGTCCTTGCCCGCCTCGCTGAAGAAACCGAAGCATGGATCAACTGATTTTGGAATCCCGCAAAGGCGGGTTAACGGGTGCGGACCTCGTTCATTGCGACATGGCTTGGCGCAGACTTTGATTGCTCAGTCCACATGGCTTGCAACTGCCGGGGCAACGTCGCGTAATCCACCTTGGAGCGATGGCGCCGGTCGAGCGGAATGGCGCTGACCGCGATGACCGTCAAATCGCCGAATGCGCGCGAACGCTCTTGCCACGTATCAAGGTTGGCGCAATCGCCCTCAACGGCCAGAACCGCGCGTCCCAATAGGCCAACCAGCGCGGCTCGTGCAACCCCTGGCCAGGATCGCGCCGCGACCTCGATCGCAAACGGATAAAGCCCGTTGATCCGCGCCTCATACCGCCCCAGCAACCATAGTCGACCCATTTCATCGAGCCTGCCAGCGTCGCCCGTACGGTGCCACACTTCCCCATCGATACTGATCTTGTTGTCGCTGTTTTCGCGAGTGTCCAAGTAGCCCTTGTTGACATGATCGCCCGCCACGATGATCTCGTCATCGCGCAGCTGTAGCGAGATTGCGGGAACCGGTGTGCCGGCCAGCAGCCCGTTCCCCAAGGTCATCGCCGCCCAATCGCTCTTTGTGATGTCACGCACACGTAGATGTGCGATTGGCTCGGCCTCGGTCGAGCCATAGACCGCAACGATGTCGGCATCCGGCAAAACTCGGGCGAGCTTTTCCATGACATCAGGGAGAACCGGTCCGCCACCGGTAAAGACGGCGACGAGTGGTGGTAGTGTTTCAAGCTGACAAAGGCGCTCGCAAATGGACGGCGGCAGCAGGGTCCGCGTAACGCCATAGCGCCGCATGTGGGCAGCAATCGCAGCCGGATCAGCCTCATCCTGGCGCTTCGGATTCCAATTCGGTAGGACCGACGTCACGCCCAAGCTCATGTTGGCTATGACAAACACAGGAAAAGCAACCAGATCGATTTCATGGCGCTGGCCGGGAGCCAGCAGGTCCGCGACGCAGGTGTTCTGCGCCGCAAGAAAACCATGTGAACGCACGACGCTTTGGGCGTACCGGTTGAACCGCTGGTGAGCGAAATGAGTCCGGGATGATCAGGACCAACCTCCTCGACCTCAATTGGTCCGGAACCTCGGTCAAATGGCGACCAACGGAACGGCAATTGTCTGAGATCAGGCAGCACCCATCCGAGCAGACGATAACGACCCGACGACAGAAACGCTTTCGGTTGCGTTGCGCGCAAAGCATCGCGCAGACCGCCTACGCCCAGCGCCGGCTCGGGAAATACGACCACGGCCCCGATCCGCCACGCCGAAGCCAGTGCAACATAAAGATCAATGCCGAGATCCACCGCGAACAGCACACGATCACCGGCTTGAATTCCCATGCCGCGCCAGGCACCGGCTAGTGCTGCAGACCGTGACAGCAGTTCTGCGAACGTGATCGCATTGCCATTGCGGTCGATGATCGCCGTCCGGTCCGCGTGCCTTTCCGCTACTGTGCAGAATGATGCGATCAGGTTCATGGCTTGTGCGCCAAAATGCGCCCCATCAGATCGTAGCGGCGAAACACTTCACCATGATGGCGCTGGCTGCGCTCACGCGAGATATTCTCGACATGCATCAGCGCGTGGATAACATGGGTGTAGCCGAGATCGCTGAAGGTGCGATGGGCACGATCAACCAGCATGCGACCAACGCCGCGCACGCTACTTGCCTAGGTCTTCAGGATTACCGTTGCTGGCTTGTCGCCCTCGACCAGATTGGGCAGTGCGAAGAGGAAACCGGCGAGGTGACCGTCCACGTTGGCGAAGTATACCAGACGCGGATCGATGGTTGGGATGATCGGCCGGTAGAGTTCGAGGAACTCTTCGCGTGTGATGGGCTTGTAGAATGCGTTGTCGGCAAAAACTGCCCGCGATAAATCAAACAAGTCATTAATTAAGGCCTCGCCATCCTGCCCGTCCCAGGCCGCAATCGTCACGCCGGCGACACCAGGGGCCGGTACTGCGATCGCCTTATTGATATCGGCACGGGTAGAAACATAAGAAGAGATCGGGGCAAATCCAGCGCGCTTAAACGCCGCGAGATCAAATGGGCCGCTAACCGGCTCTAGAAAGAATGGCGGGCTTCGATCTGTTTCAGAAATGACGCGGTACGTATGCCAGGTGTCGCCATCCATCGGCCCGATGACGCCGTCGAAGCCCTCCTGCTGAAGCTGCTCTGCCATTTGTGAGAGTATCGCCGCGCCGTCAGAGCCATTCGCGCACGTAAAGGCTCCGATTGCGGCCGTGCGCCCCTGCCAGGAAGGTGTGTCGCGATAAATCGTGCAGGCGGCACCTTCGACTGAGACCGGCTCCACTGGTGGCAACTTCATGACAGCCATACCTTCCATCCGATAAGAGCCAGGGGAACGACTAGCGCAACGATAAAAGCCCGCCCTGCGCGATAGCGATTGAAAAAGTCGGGCAGAAATAGGCCACCGAGAACGAAAGCGCGAGACTGGCAAAGATCACCAACCCAAAAGCCGGAATCCAGCGTGCTTCAGGCACATTAAAAAACTGAATGCAGTAAACTGCTAACCCGACCACCAGCGCGGCCAATGCCGCCCGGCCAAGAGAGGATGAGCGCCACAACAACATCGCAAGAATCACTGCGACACCGGCAAAGGTCAGATTGTAGAGGTTGATGGCATTGTAGCCGGACCACTCGCCGGCGAACAGCCACCAGGCAGCAACCCCTGCTGCCGCGGCGAGGAAGTCCAGGTCGGGATAACTGCTGCGACAAGAAATAGTGAAGCGCAGAACGAGGAATGCACCGAACGCCGCCAACGGCAATAACGCGTTCGCGGGTGTCGTCACCGATATGATTAAAAACGCCAGCACACCATAGCCACGCGCCGTCTGCGCAGTGAGGTCGAGGCGCGGCGCGGCTGCCATCAGGCCCCCAAGGATTGCGATGTAAAGAAGCGCTGTGCCAAGTAGCCCCCAAGGCGGCGTATCGAGATTGTTCTGCAAGAACAGATGGATCCCGACGGGGACGAAAAAATTATCGAGACCGTGCCAGGAGTCAGCCTCCAGCTGGGAGCCAAAACAGCCACGATCAATGACAAGAAAACGACGCTGTGGCGCGGGATGTCAGTCATCAAGAGCAAAGTCACCATGGCGATGATAAAGGTGACGAGGAAGAACATCGCAACGCCTTCGAGGCTCTTTACTCCCTTCTCGACGGCGAATAGCCGGCGTCCGTAGTGGACACCGGTGAGTGCGGCTACCGCATCGGAGAATGCCAGCACCAACATTGGCAGCACAAACAGCACCGGCGGGCCGACCGAACGAAAGAACAGAAATCCGATGCTGATGGCGAGCAGCAACTCACCGTAGGATTGACGGTCCACGCCAGAAATGGTGGAAGCAATGCCGGAGCGCGCCACCTGTGGCAAACGCATTGCCGCCATCACGAGCACTGCAATCGCTGAAAGAAGAAGCACCGGCCATGCCTCGCTGAATGTCAGCGGTAGCGTCAGGGCATAAAGGCCGGTGGCGACATGCACGACTTTGCGTTGCAGTTCGGCAGACCAATTGTGGCGCTTGGCGAGCATCTTGACTGTGGCCATTACCGCCAGCACACAACCGATGGAGGCCACGATAAGCGCGAGCGGGAAGGCGATATTCACGCCCGCACCTCTTCAACGACAAAGTCGGAATAAAAGAACGCCTTGTCCATAGCCTTACCGACCACCTCTAGCAGGCCGTTGAATTTGCGGCCACGATAGCATTGTTTGGCCCGTTCGCATGATGGTCTTGGGAGTGAGAACCGTTTGCGGGTCTGGTTTTGCGAGGACTGCTTACTTGTCCTACCGCCTATCGGCTACTTGAGGACACCCGGTGTCGATCGTTGGGACGCCCCTTACGCGGCCGCGGCGAACAGTCTCGGCAATCGGATCAGGTTGTAGGCGGCTATGGCGAAGGTGAACTGATGGGCGACGCGGCGGCGGCCTTTGAACTTGGTCTTGGCCAGCCCGGCGATCGTCTTTGCCCAGCCGAACGACTCCTCGATGCGCTTTCGCATGCGCTGCGAGGTGGCGTAACCGGGATGCCGGGTGGTGCGGCCATCAACGCAAGATGTTCGCCGGTTTCCCGTTCTGGTTACCGCGTAGAGGCGCGCAATGTGCGGCGTCACGTTTAAGGCGCGCAGCTCGGCCGCGAACGACTTGGCGTCATAGCCCTTGTCGGCACCGAGCGTCAGCCGGCAGGTTGAACCGGGCGCGTGATGTTCAATCATCCGGATCGCTGCTTCGCGCTCGGCCCGTCCGTTGGCTTCGGTGAGCGTGGCCTGCACGATCAGCCCTGAGCGGTTCTCCATCAGCACGTGGCCCATGAAGCAGAGCTTGGCTTCGCGGCCGTTGCCTTTCCCGAACAACTTGGCATCGGGGTCGGTCGTCGAGGCGTGCGTTTGGTTTTTGCGCGGCTTGTCGCGGAAGTTCTGCTCGCCGTTGCGGCCAGCTGCCGGCGGATCGTCCGATCCGTCCTTGGCGCGGAAGCTCTTCATCGAAGCCCACGCTTCGATCAACGTGCCATCGACCGAGAAATGCTCATCCGACAAGAACCGCTTGACGCGTGGGTGGCGCAGCACGGCTTCGAGAAACTTGGCGGCGACCTCGGCCTCCAGCAGCCGATCGCGGTTTTTAGAAAACGTCGAATGATCCCACACCGGGTCATCGATGCCGAGCCCGACGAACCAGCGAAACAGCAGATTGTCGTCGATCTGCTCGACCAGCTGGCGTTCGGACCGGACCGAGTAGAACGCCTGCAAAAGCGAGGCCCTGAGCAAACGCTCCGGCGCGATCGAGCACCGGCCCGAACCTTCGTAGAGCCGCTCGAACTCGGTATCGAGTTCGCTGAGCGCATCGTCGACGATCGCTTTGATCACCCGCAACGGGTGCTGCGCCGGCACCCGCGCTTCAAGGTCCACGTAGCTGAACAGCGCACCCGACTGGTGGTCCGATCCCCGCATCGCGCTCTCCCCAATTTAATGCAAAGATGGAATCATATTCGCCAATCGATGGCAACGTGCGAGAAATTCAACAGCCGGCTAGTCTGTCTCGACCTTGGATGCTCGTCTCGTGCCTTGGATTCGACATCGTCCGAAGGGTCTCGGCCATGGCGGATGCAGCGTACCGAAATATTGTTTGGACCACGGATGCTAAACTAAATAAGGCCGCAAGCAGCGTCTTCAACGCATCGTTGTCGACCATCGTTTCGGCGAGCAGCTTCTTGAGCTTGGCGTTCTCATCCTCAAGCTCCTTCAGGCGCCTGACCTCGTTGACGCCCATGTCGGCGTACTTCGCCTTCGATTTGTAAAACGTCGCCTGTGACATGCCGTGGCGGCGACACAACTCGTCGACCTTCGCACCCGCCTCATACTCCTTGAGCATGCCGACAATCTTGTCTTCCGTAAACCGTGCCTTGCGCATCGTCCATTCTCCTTCGCGCTCAGAACACTGTGTGAACGGATTCTCGCTTCAGGTGGGCCGAATTAGCCGGGGCAGGTCAATTAGGTGGATCCACGAACGAATTCCGATTTCAAGAACTGGCGCATGGTTTCCACTTCTCTCGCATTCAAGCGGCCATGGACCGCCAGAAACTCTTTGAGGGGTGTTCCATTCCTGAGGGTCAGAGTTTGATCGCTCGCTCTCCTAAGCGTACGTCTTGCAAACATTGCTGGGTCGCTACCATGACAGGATTCACAACGCTCACTGTAAATGCGGCTTGGCGTGATAACCTGCGCGTGTGTGCAGTCTACAAGCGTGAAGACGCAAATGGGCGCTGCTAAGATGATTGCTGCGGATGAGCCTCGCATTGGATCGTAACCTCGCAGTTTAGAGTATAATTGGATGGTTGCTTGCCGAGCACTGGTCGCTCGTTGCTCGGCGGCGTTGGTGGCCCGCGCGCATCGCTGTAGCGAGCTTCTCGCCATGGTGCAGCCGGGTGATCAAAGCGCTCTCATCGTCAGCGTGCAGCCTGTGAACAAACGCTCTAATGCCCCACAGGGAGCGCGGCGATAGTCGCGGTGCCCGCCGGACGGCCGCCGATGCAGCGTTGTTCTCGGTCACATATAGCGCAACGGTGAGTTCCGGGAAATTATCAACGCTGGACCTGCGAATTCACCGAAACGACCACGTGCGGTTCCGGTAATGCCTTCGACAACCTGGCTTCCCGCTGCGGACGAACGTTTCCCACACGCCGATGGTTGTCGGCGGCGTAGCGCCGCCAACATCCGCCGATTGCACGATCGGCATTGACATCACGACTCCGGTTCTACGCGAACTACTTTGAGCGTAACTGGATCCATATAGATCTCCACACGGCGGTTGTTCTTGTCGAAGGCATACGCTTCATAGCAGCCATCGTCGGCTTTGATCTTTCTGACATCGCGATACCCTAGCGCTTGAGCAGCCGCCCTCACCTCATCGATGCTGCGCCATTCGGATTTGGATGCGGATGAGCATCGAACATCGTCACTGGCAATTGCCATCGGCAAACCGAATGTAAAAGGCACTGCAATTGCCAGTGCTGCTACGGTCATCTTTCTCATAATTCGTCTCCTCGGCGTTGATGGCTGAACCTTCATCAGCCTGCCGCGAAGACTAGCAAGGCCATGATTGCAGACCGCTGATGCGTCGCGTAAGCGTTGCGACAGATTGGTGTAAGCGATTTGCAAGCCTGGAGATGTTAGGATGGTGTGGAACACCTTCGACCATGAGCGCTGCTCAAACAGCCAAAGCGAGATCTATGCGGATCAATCGCAGGCAATTCATCCTATTACCCGTGGCAACGGGTTGCATTAGCGCCCACCAGGCCCTCGCTGACGACAGACGTGGCAGGAGGCAACAATTCGATGATGACTTCGACTATGAAGATGCCGACCGCGCGCGCCGCGCCGGTGATGTTGTTCCGCTGCGCAATGTATTGAAGATGGTTCGAAAGTCCTTCAAGGGCGAGATCGTAGGCGTTGAGTTCGAAATGGAGGACGGTCTCTGGGTCTATGAGATAAAGATGGTTGACGAAGATGATCGTTATGTCGAGATTTATGTGGATGCCAAATCCAACAAAATATTGAAGACTGAGGGCAAGTAATGCGCATTCTCCTGGTTGAAGACGAGGATGACATTGCTCGGCGGATCGAGCGCGCATTACAAAGTTCAGGCTATATCGTCGAACGTGCAAATGATGGTGAGGATGCCTGGTTCCGGGGAGACAGTGAAGATTTCGACGCCATCGTACTCGATCTTGGACTGCCGCAAATCGACGGCATACAGATCCTGAAGCGATGGCGCGGGGCGAACCGGAACATGCCGGTTCTTGTCCTGACAGCACGTGGGAGCTGGATGGAAAGGGTTGAAGGCATCGATGCCGGCGCCGATGACTATCTTCCCAAGCCATTTCAGATGGAAGAGCTCAAAGCGCGATTGCGCGCGCTCCTGCGGCGATCAACTGGGGGAGGCCAGCCGGTCCTAACCGTCGGTCCCGTCCGCATGGATACCCGTCAAATGATAGTGTCAGTCGACGGATCCAATCTAGATTTGTCACCGCTTGAATATCGACTGCTGAGTTATCTGATGCACCACAAGGGCCGGATGATTTCACAGCTCGAACTGACTGAACATGTCTATGGTGAAGTCATCGAACGCGACAGCAACGCCATCGAGGTTCTGATGGCACGGGTTCGCAAGAAGCTGGGTGTCGGCCTGATCAAGACCAGACGCGGCTATGGCTACATCGTTGATGGTTAACCGGCTGCGACATCTGATCGAAATGGACAGGTCATCGATCAGGCTTCGACTGGCAGTCGCAGCCTGCTTAGCAATCAGCCTTGCTCTGATGGTTTCCGGCTGGGGTCTTGAGAGACTTTTCGAAAGGCATGTAGAACGCCGTGCTGTCGACCTACTCAAAACCGATCTGCAAGCTCTTCTGTCGGGCTTGAAGGTCGATGACAGCGGCAGGCTGTCCCTCAATAGGAGGCCGTCAAACCAACGCTATGCCCAGCCGTTCAGCGGGCTTTATTGGCAGATACTGCAAAACGGTCAGGCGATCGAAAAATCACGATCCCTTTGGGACGAACAACTCGATCTGCCTGATGACATTCTTCCGGCAGGCGGCTATCACCAACACAACGTCAGTGGTCCACGCAGCCAGGCGCTGTTGGCTGTTGAACGAGCGGTTGCTGTCAGACGCGGCACTCAGACATTTGTCTTCCGAGCAACTGTTGCGCTGGATGCAAAAGAGCAATCTCTGGCGGTAAGGGATTTCCGCACCGATCTGGTGATTGGTTTGAGCGCTGTTGGCGGAGCGCTGTTGGCAGCGTTCTGGGTTGCACTCGGCATTGGCCTTGCACCATTGGACCGGCTGCGCCATGCCTTGGGGCAGCTCAGATCCGGCAAGGCGTCGCGGCTATCCGGCAACTACCCGAGCGAAATCCAGCCGCTTATCGGTGATCTCAACGAACTTCTTGAACAGCAGGAGGCAATGGTGAACCGTGCCAAGGCTCGTGCCGGCAACCTTGCACACGGTTTGAAGACACCACTGACAGCCATTTCGGTCATGGCCGAGGAACTGACCGGCAAAGAACAGCTAGCAATTGCTCAGGAACTGCAGTCACATGTCTCGACAATGCAGCGTAACCTGGAACACGAACTCGCGCTTGCGCGTAGCGTTAGCACCCAAGCGTCTGCGGATCATATCCCATTGCGCGCGTTCGTGGATCGTCTGGTGAGCACGATGCGACGACTGCCACGCGGTGACGAATTGCGGTGGACCGTCGATATTGACAGCACATTGTCGCTCAGAATTGACGAGACAGCGCTCGGCGAGATCGTCGGTAATCTTCTGGATAACGCGAGGAAATGGGCCGAAAGCAACGTATTGATATCTGCAGCTTCGCGAGGCGATTGGATCTGGCTTCAGATATCGGACGATGGGCCTGGCATTCCAAGACGTGAAGTCGACAGCGTTCTTCAACGAGGTAGGCGCCTCGATGAAACTAAGTCGGGGAGCGGTCTGGGATTGTCTATCGCCTCTGACATCGTGGACCAGATCGGCGGTCGGCTGGAATTCACAGAGTCCGTGCTGGGCGGGCTCGGTGTTCGCGTTGAACTTCGCTCACGTCCGGGACCGTGGTGCAACTCTGGTTCTCCGACTGTGATGTGAGCCAATTCAGATAGAGGCCATTTGAGCTGCATCCATTGACCCATCATGGCCGACGTCGCGGACGGTTGCCAGACTCGTGTTACCAGACTCGTGTTGCCAGATGCGTGTTGCGTCGGGTGAGCGCCCCTTATCGTTCGGCTCAAGCATTAGGGCACCGACCAGGCGCGTGATGGCGGCCTCGTTCGGAAAGATGCCGACGACGTTGGTGCGCCGTTTGATCTTTTTGTTCAAACGTTGCAGCGGATTGGTGGAGTGGATCTGCAGCCAGTGCGCGCGGGGAAAGGATTTATAGACAAGCAGGCCATTCGCCTTCCGATCGGCCGGATGAGGAACGCGTTGACGCGCTGGTCGATCTCGGCGCACAAGCCTGACACCTGGCTCTTGGAGAAGCCCGCCATCCCCATCACCTTGACGAGGTCATCGACGGAACGCGTCGACAGGCCGTGGACATAGGCTTGCTGAAGCGCTGCGGTCATGGCTTTTTCCGCCGCCCGGCGCGGCTCCAGGACCGCGGGAAATACCAGCCCTTGCCAAGCTTCGGGAGCCGGAGCGCCACCGTGCCGGCGCGCGTCTGCCAGGTTCGGCCGTCGATAGCCATTGCGATGATTTGTGCGCTCGCCAGTGCGTTCGTGGGGCTCGGCGTTGCACATCGCCTCGATATCGAGCGCCATCAGCCGACCGGCAACGAAGCCGAGCATGCCGCCAGCAGCTCGGTGTCGGAAGCCTTGTCAACGAGCGCCTTGAGCGCCATTCGGTCATCGGTCATTGTGCGTTCCCTTCAGCTTGGTTCGATTCGCAAACTCAATCCGAGCCGGAGAACCACAATCACCGCCCGGGCAAGCCGCCCGCGCACGCGCCGCCTCCCTCTATGAAGGCTGAGCAAAGCCTGCGCTCCCGCTGAATTTACACCACCCGGTGGGACGTCACACAACAAAAGTCGAAATTGGGCTAGATCATCTTTGCGCCTTAAATCGGAACCGCAAAGCCGGTTCCGATTTAAGGCGCAAAGATGATCGCTGTTAAAGTGTAGAGCAACCTGCCTTTAATCGGGATCGTTCCGATTCCGATTTAAGGCAGGTTGCTCTAGCTTTGGTCTCATGTTCTCCCATGCGTGGTCCGATCGGCTGCTGCCACCTGTCAACTGCTGGCTACATCAGTGGTGTCCGCCTCCATCAGATGATTCCCACGTCGGGAAGAAAGTTCGCTCCGTCTGTGACCAGGAATGAATTGAACGCATCCATCACCGGCGAAACGGAACGGTCCTCGCGCGATACGGAAAACCACTGTCTCAAGACCGGCATGCCAATAACGTCGAGGACGACGAGCCGACCCAACTGCAGCTCCTGGTGGATGGTATGGCCGGATATGAAGGCGACGCCAAGTCCGGCCATCACCGCCTGCTTGATCGTCTCGTTGGAGCCCATCTCGGCACCCAGCCGCTCAAGCTTCTCCGGCACTTCGGAAAAGAAAACCTCCAGCGAGATCCTGGTGCCCGATCCGGGTTCCCGTACCAGGAAGTTCTCCTTTGCGATTTGAGCCTTAGAGATTTTCGGTTTGCCGGCTAGCGGGTGATCGGGAGAGGCGACGATCACCAGCGGGTGATCTCCGAACTGCATCGATCGCACTGGAATGTCGTGCGGCGGCCGTCCCATCAGCGCGATGTCAAGATCGTGGTTCTTCAGCGCTGAAATTGTCTCGGCCCGGTTGCCGACCATCAGGTCGATGCCGATCTCCGGGCGGCGTTTGAGGAATACTGCAATCAGTCCTGGCGCAAAGTATTTGGCGGTGGAGACAACGCCGAGCTTGAGGCTTCCCTTCATTGCACCAGAAATCGTAGCGATCTCGTCATTGAAAATTCGCAGCTGTTCCTCGATCGCGCGTGCGGTCTCAAGCGCCACCTCGCCTGCGGCAGTGGGACGCAACCCGGCTGATGTGCGGTCGAACAGGGCAATTCCGCATTCGTTCTCAAGTTGTCTGAGCTGCAGCGTGACGGCCGGACCGGTGAGCCCTAACCGATTGGCCGCACTGGATATTTTCCCGGTTTCCTGGATTGCAATAAGGGACCGGAGTTGGCGAAGGGTAACGTTCCTCATGCTCTTAGCATAAATAAATTTTACTGTAGATGTAAATATAATAAAATTTACTCACTGATTGCATTCGCCGATGTTTACCCAGCCCTGCCGGTTCCGGACCAGGGCGCGGGAGGACATCCAATGCGCGTTCACACGCTTGCTCAGTACCTGGTCGCTATTGCTGCTGTTGATGACGACATCCGGCAGGCTGCGCGGCTCGTGCACGAATTGGCAGATGCAGCAAAGCAGGTTCAGGCAGCAATCTGCGACAGCGCCCGAAGTTCAGAACTTGCCCGGTCGAGTGGCGGAGCCAACACGGACGGCGATGAGCAGAAGGGACTGGACGTTCTGGCCGATGAGATTTTTCTCGCCGCCGCCCGGCGCGCGCAGATTGCTTGGTACGCGTCGGAGGAACAGACTGCCCCCATAGATCTGGACCGGGAAGCCGCGATCGCCATGGCGATCGATCCGCTCGACGGCTCATCGAATATCGACACCAACGTTTCGATCGGCACGATCTTTTCGATACTGCCGTCCGGCGACGGCGGGCCAGCTCCCTTTCTGCAGCCGGGCCATCGCCAGATCGCTTCCGGCTTTTTCGTCTACGGACCACGACTTGCCCTGGTTCTCACGTTCGGCCGTGGTGCGCTGAGTTTCATGTTCTGCGATCGCCGCCGGGAGTTCATCGTGGTGAATGACACGCTTGCGATTCCCAGATCGGCGGCGGAGTTTGCGATCAATGCATCCAATTACCGGCACTGGGACGAAGCCGTCCAACTCTATTTCGACGACTGCCTGCAGGGCACCGAAGGGTCGCGCAGCAAGAACTTCAACATGCGCTGGATCGCGTCTCTTGTGGCGGATGCCTACCGGATAATCGTCCGCGGCGGTGTGTTTTTGTACCCGCGCGATGCGCGCGAAGGATATGCCGCCGGCCGCCTTCGGCTGGTCTATGAAGCCAACCCGATCGCCCTGTTGATCGAGCAGGCGGGCGGAGCAGCAACCGACGGCGCCCGGCGGCTGTTGGATATCCAGCCGTCGAGCCTTCATCAGCGCTCACCATTGATCTTCGGATCGGCAGACGAGGTCGACTTGATTGGCAGGTATCACACCGAGCCCTCGGCAATAGGGGCTCGCCATCCCCTGTTTTCCGATCGCGGCCTGTTCAGAGCGTGAGGGGCAACGATGTCTCAAAAGCATCCCATCATCGCCATCACCGGATCATCGGGGGCCGGCACGTCAACGGTGAAAGACACATTTGAAAAGATCTTCAAGCGCGAAGGCGTGACCGCGGCGTTTATCGAAGGTGACGCTTTCCACAGGTTCGATCGCGCCAGCATGAAAGAAAAGATTGCCGAGGAAGAGGAACGCGGCAACAGGAACTTTTCCCATTTCGGCCCGGACGCCAATGAACTCGAAAAGCTTGAGGAAGTCTTTGCTGAATATTCCAGTCAGGGCACTGGGTTGACGAGGCATTATGTGCACGACGAGGCGGAAGCTGCTCACTACGGCTCCGCGCCAGGGACGTTCACCGACTGGGAACCGTTACCACACAGTGATCTGCTGTTCTATGAGGGGCTGCATGGCTGCATCGTAACCGACAAGGTCAATCTCCCGCGCCATGTCGATCTCAAGATCGGAGTCGTGCCGGTCATCAACCTGGAGTGGATCCAGAAGGTTCATCGCGACAAGGCTGAGCGCGGCTACACGACTGAAGCCGTAATGGACACCATCCTGCGCCGGATGCCGGATTATGCGCGCTACATCTGCCCGCAGTTCTCCTACACCAACATCAATTTCCAGCGCGTGCCGACGGTCGACACGTCGAACCCGTTCGTGGCGCGGTGGATACCCACGATCGCCGAGTCGATGCTGGTGATACGCTTCGCCAATCCGCGCGGTATCGACTTCCCGTATCTGCTGTCCATGCTGAACGGCAGTTTCATGTCGCGGGCGAATTCGATTGTCGCGCCAGGCGACAAACTCGACCTCGCCATGCAGCTGATTTTCACACCGCTCGTCCACAAGCTCGTGGATCAAAAGCGCAGAATTTCCTGAGGGCGATCGAATGAACGTCCAGCCACAACTCGTTGCAGCCGGAGCAGCCACAGAACAGGACATGGCCAACGCCATTCGCGCACTGACCATGGACGCGATCCAAAAGGCCAACTCGGGCCATCCCGGCATGCCGATGGGAATGGCCGATGCCGTCACGGTCCTGTTCAACAGGTTTATTAACATCGATCCGCAAGACCCGGATTGGCCGGACCGGGATCGCTTCATCCTGTCTGCCGGCCATGGCTCGATGCTGCAATATGCGATTCATCATCTGGTCGGCTATCGGGACATGGATGCCGGCCAGCTGAAAAAGTTCCGGCAACTCGGCAGCCCGACCGCGGGACATCCCGAATACGGACATGCACGGGGCATCGAAATCACGACCGGACCGCTAGGGCAGGGAATTTCAACGGCGGTCGGTATGGCGCTTGCCGAAAGAATGCTCGCGGCCCGCTTCAGCCGCGAGCTTGTCGATCACTACACCTACGTGATCGCGGGTGATGGATGCCTGCAGGAAGGCATCAGCCACGAGGCGATCGACCTGGCCGGCCACCTGAGGCTGTCTCGGCTGATCGTTCTGTGGGACGACAATGGAATCTCAATCGATGGGAAGATCTCCCTGTCAACATCGATGGACCAACTGGCCCGCTTCGGGGCGGCTGGCTGGAATGTTCAGCGCGCCGACGGGCATGACTTCGAAACCGTGGGAAATGCCCTGGAGGAGGCGCGCAGGAGTCGTAGACCATCGCTGATTGCCTGCCGGACCGTTATCGGTAAGGGTGCCCCCAACCTGCAAGGCTCTGCCAAGACCCATGGTGCACCGCTTGGGCCCGACGAAGTTAAAGCCGCGCGCAATCACCTGGGCTGGCCTCATGCTCCGTTCGTGGTACCTGACAACGTCAAAACGGCTTGGCAAGCCGTTGCGGACCGCGGCCGGGCAGCACGCCTGGCCTGGAGGCAGCGGCACAAGGCATCCCGCTCGGCGTCGGCATTCGATCGCACTATGCAGGCAGAACTGCCGGTCAGTCTTGGGCGCAAGCTTTCCCGTTTGCGCAAGCAGCACCAGGCACAGGCCACGAAGGTGGCAACGCGCCAGGCCTCGCAGATGGTGCTTGAGACGATCAACAGCGCAACGCGCCTGACTGTTGGCGGATCGGCGGATTTGACCGGCTCGAATCTCACCCGAACATCGCAGACGTTACCGGTGGAGCCCGGCAGGTTCGGTGGCCGCTACATCCACTATGGCGTCCGTGAGCACGCCATGGCTGCGATCATGAACGGCCTGTCTCTTCACGGCGGTTTCATTCCCTACGGCGGAACGTTCCTGGTGTTCTCCGACTATGCCCGTGGAGCAATGCGGCTCTCGGCATTGATGAAACAACGGGTGATCTACGTGTTGACGCACGATTCCATCGGCCTTGGCGAGGACGGCCCCACGCATCAGCCGGTTGAACATCTGGCGATGCTCCGCGCGACCCCCAACCTCAACGTCTTCAGGCCGGCCGATATCATCGAAACCTGCGAGTGCTGGGAACTGGCACTGAATGCCCGTGAAACACCGAGCGTGCTCGCCCTGTCGCGTCAGGCATTGCCGATGCTGCGCGACCGTCACTCCCGCTCCAACCTGAGTTCGCGGGGCGGCTATGTGCTTCGACAGGCAGACGGACCAAGAGACGTAACCCTTATTGCAACCGGCTCAGAAGTCTTTATCGCCATTCAGTCCGCTGGTCGTCTGCAGTCCGAAGATGGCATCAGGGCAGCGGTCGTCTCGATGCCGTGCTGGGAAATCTTTGAGCAGCAGGATGCGGGCTATCGGGACAGGACGCTTGGATCGGCACCGCGCATCGCAATCGAAGCGGCGGCGCGGCTCGGCTGGGACCGCTGGATCGGCCCTGACGGCGAGTTCGTCGGGATGGCCGGGTTTGGAGCATCCGCCCCCGCTGCTGATCTTTATGCGCATTTCGGCATCACGGCCGACCAGGTCTGCGAGCGGGCGCGCAACATCATCAAAAGGGGATAAGGGTTTGACGACGAGACCGGCAATCAACGGCTGTGGCCAGATCGGACGCAACGTTGTCCGTGCGGTCCACGAAAGTGGTTGGAGCGATGTCAACATCGTCGCGGTCGATGATCTCGGCCCTGTTGAGACGAACGCTCAGCTGAGCGGCACCGGCAGGCTCACCACGGTCGCCGGCGGAGGCGACACGGTGGCGGCTGTGGCAGCGGCCGGCGTCACCGGTCAATTCAACTATGTCTCGAACGCCGGCGGCGCTTTCCTGGAATGGCTCGCAGGCAACGTGCTCCCCGGCAGCGAAGTTCTCCAAACCAATTCAATCGAACAGGAGGTTGCCTAAACATGGCCCGAATTACCCTTCGCCAGTTGCTCGATCATGCCGCAGAGCATGACTACGGTGTGCCGGCTTTCAACATCAACAACATGGAGCAGGGTCTGGCCATCATGGCCGCCGCCAAGGCCTGCGATGCGCCGGTCATCATGCAGGCCTCGCAGGGCGCCCGCGCCTATGCCGGAGATATCATGCTGGCGCGGATGATCGATGCGCTGACGGAGATGTTTCCCGACATTCCGATCTGCATGCACCAGGACCACGGCAACAACGAAGCCACCTGCATGAGCGCCATCCGCCTTGGCTTCACCTCAGTGATGATGGACGGCTCGCTTGAGGCTGACATGAAGACGCCTGCCTCCTATCACCACAACGTCCAGATCACCGAACGCGTGTCGCGTATGGCCCATTGGGTCGGCGCCTCGGTAGAAGGCGAACTCGGTGTGCTCGGTTCGCTGGAAACCGGCGAGGCCGAGGCCGAAGACGGTTCCGGGGCCGAGGGCAAACTCAGTCACGATCAGTTGCTCACCGATCCCGATCAGGCCGTTGATTTCGTCACCCGGACAAAGGTTGATGCGCTGGCAATCGCCTGCGGCACATCGCACGGCGCCTACAAGTTCTCGCGCAAGCCCGATGGTGACATCCTGGCGATGCAGGTCATCGAGGCGATCCACCGCAAGCTGCCCAACACGCATCTGGTGATGCACGGCTCGTCTTCCGTGCCGCAAGAGCTGCAGGACATTATCAACGCCTACGGCGGGGAGATGCCACAGACATTCGGCGTACCTGTCGAGGAGATCGTACGCGGCATCCGGCATGGCGTGCGCAAGGTGAACATTGACACCGACTGCCGTATGGCGATGACCGGGCAGTTCCGCAAGGTCGCCCGACAGGACCCGAAGGAGTTCGATCCGCGCAAGTTCCTGAAGCCTGCAATGGATGCCATGCGCGAATTGTGTCGCGACCGGTTTGAGGCCTTCGGCACCGCCGGCCAGGCATCGAGAATCAAGGCGATAGCAATGGACGAGATGGCGAAACGCTACGCCGCAGGTGGGCTCGACCCACGACTTGCGCCGGCACAGGCCGCCTGACGACCCCTCAATACTTTGGAAAGGACAGAAGCATGAACGCGGATACAAAGACCGAAATCAAGGGCAAGGAGCGCTACAAGGCCGGCGTGCTGAAGTATGCGCAGATGGGCTACTGGGACGGCGACTACGAGCCCAAGGATACCGACCTGATCGCGCTTTTCCGCATTACCCCGCAGGAGGGCGTCGACCCGATCGAAGCGGCAGCGGCCGTGGCCGGTGAAAGCTCCACCGCCACCTGGACCGTGGTCTGGACCGACAGGCTGACCGCTTGTGACCAGTATCGCGCCAAGGCCTATCGGGTCGATCCCGTGCCGGGTCAGGAAGGTCAGTATTTCTGCTACGTGGCCTACGATCTGATCCTGTTCGAGGAAGGTTCGATTGCCAATCTGACCGCCTCGATCATCGGCAATGTCTTTTCCTTCAAGCCCCTGAAGGCGGCACGCCTGGAGGACATGCGTTTTCCCGTCGCTTACTGCAAGACCTTCCGTGGGCCGCCGACCGGCATCGTTGTTGAGCGCGAGCGCCTCGACAAGTTCGGCAGGCCGCTGCTCGGCGCCACGACCAAGCCGAAGCTGGGCCTGTCGGGAAAGAACTACGGCCGCGTGGTTTATGAGGGCCTAAAGGGCGGTCTCGATTTCATGAAGGACGATGAGAACATCAACTCGCAGCCGTTCATGCATTGGCGCGACAGGTTCCTCTACTGCATGGAGGCCGTGAACAAGGCCTCGGCACAGACCGGCGAGGTGAAGGGCCACTACCTCAACATTACCGCCGGCACGATGGAGGAGATGTACCGCCGGGCCGAGTTCGCCAAGGAGCTCGGATCGGTGATTGTCATGGTTGATCTGATTGTCGGCTGGACGGCTATCCAGTCAATTTCCGAGTGGTGCCGCCAGAACGATATGATCCTGCACATGCACCGGGCCGGTCACGGCACCTATACGCGCCAGAAGAACCACGGCGTTTCGTTCCGGGTCATCGCGAAGTGGCTGCGGCTGGCGGGTGTCGACCACCTGCACTGCGGAACGGCGGTCGGCAAACTGGAAGGCGATCCGATGACCGTTCAAGGCTACTACAACGTCTGCCGCCAGAACTACAACGAGGTCGATCTGCAGCGTGGCCTGTTCTTCGAGCAGGACTGGGCCGATCTGAAGAAGGTCATGCCGGTTGCCTCGGGCGGTATCCATGCGGGCCAGATGCATCAACTGCTCGATCTGTTCGGTGACGATGTCGTGCTTCAGTTCGGCGGCGGCACCATCGGCCACCCGATGGGTATTCAGGCCGGCGCCACGGCCAACCGCGTGGCGCTGGAGGCGATGGTGCTGGCGCGCAACGAAGGCCGCGAAATCAAGCATGAAGGGCCGGAGGTTCTGCGCGAGGCGGCAAATTGGTGCAGACCGCTCGAAGCTGCCCTCGATACCTGGGGTAACATCACCTTCAACTACACATCCACCGATACATCGGACTTCGTTCCGACGCCGGCGGTCGCCGTCTGACCGGATCCAACAAATCCGCAATCAAGGAGCTAACCAGATGCGTATCACTCAAGGCTGTTTTTCGTTTTTGCCCGATCTCACCGATGACCAGATTTCCAAGCAAGTCGAATATTGCCTATCGCGAAACTGGGCGGTCGGGATCGAGTTCACCGATGAACCGCACCCGCGCAATACCTATTGGGAAATGTGGGGCCACCCGATGTTCGATCTTCAAGATCCCAAGGGCGTCATGATGGAGCTCGACGACTGCCGAAAGGCGCACGGCGACAAGTACGTTCGCATCAACGCGTTCGATTCGACCCGTGGCTTCGAGACGGTGATGATGAGCTTCATCGTGGCCCGGCCGGAGCATGAACCGACGATCAAGATGACCCGCACAGACGCCCGCTCGCGCAGTCAGGTCTATTCCTGGGAGGTTGCCGCGCGTTGAAGCCGGACGATGGACAGCTCACGGATTGAAGGATGGCAACCATGGCAGCAGCTGCCCTGTTCGACGATATGCATTCGCAACAACCTTTGCAGCAGGTCGATCTGCGTGCCGAGTACGAGCGGTCCGGTGTGGCCGAAGTGCTCGACGAACTTGATCGCGAACTGGTCGGGCTGCAGCCGGTAAAGCAACGGATCCGTGAAATCGCTGCAATGCTTGTGGTGGAGCGGGCGCGCACGGCGATGGGGCTCAGCCACGAGTCGCCGACGCTGCATATGAATTTCTCCGGCAACCCGGGAACCGGCAAGACCACGGTGGCGATGCGCATGGCGAATATCCTGCACCGGCTCGGCTATGTCCGCAAAGGTCATCTGGTTTCGGTGACCCGAGACGATCTGGTCGGCCAGTACATCGGCCATACCGCCCCGAAGACCAAGGAAGTGCTGAAGCGGGCCATGGGGGGCGTGCTGTTCATCGATGAAGCCTACTACCTCTATCGCCCTGACAACGAGCGCGACTATGGTCAGGAGGCCATCGAAATTCTGCTCCAGGTCATGGAAAACAACCGCGAGGACCTGGTGGTCATCCTGGCCGGATATGCCGACCGGATGGATCGGTTCTTTGAAAGCAATCCCGGCTTCAGATCGCGCATCGCCCACCATCTGGAATTTCCCGACTATACTGACACCGAATTGCTGGAGATTGCCGACGGCATGCTCGCTCAGCAGAACTACGGGTTCGACGACGACGCAAAGGAGCTGATGGCGCGTTACATAGAGCTGCGCCGCCAACAGCCGCACTTTGCCAATGCCCGTTCGATCCGCAATGCCCTCGACAGGGCGCGGCTCAGACAGGCCAATCGCCTGTTCACCACAGCCGACGGGCCAGTTGATGCAGAGCAGTTGTCCACGATCCGTGCCGATGATCTGAAGGGTAGCCGGGTGTTCACTATGGGCATACCGGACAGTGCACCGCATGGCCCAGGGAATGATTGATATGGCGGGCAGCGAGACGCTAATTGCGCCGTCGGTTCTGTCAGCCGATTTTTCGAAACTCGGCGATGAAATCGAGGCGGTGGTGCGGGCAGGCGCCGACTGGATTCACCTCGATGTGATGGACGGGCATTTCGTGCCGAATATCACGTTTGGACCGGTGGTCATCAAGTCCGTCCGCGATCGCACCGATAAGGTTTTCGACTGCCACCTCATGATCGAACCTTGCGACGCTTATCTGGAAGCTTTCGCTGACAGCGGCTGCGATATCATTACCGTTCATGCCGAAGCAACCAAGCATCTCGACCGCTCGCTCCAGGCCATTCGCGATCTGGGAAGGAAAGCGGGCGTGTCGCTCAACCCGTCCACACCGGAAAGCATTCTTGAATACGTTCTCGACCGGCTCGATCTCGTTTTGCTGATGACTGTCAACCCCGGCTTTGGCGGTCAAGCGTTCATTCCGTCGGTGGTCGAGAAGATTGCCCGTGTCAGAGACATGATCGGTGACCGGCCGATCGACATTGAAATCGACGGCGGCGTGACACCCCAGACCGCGCCGCTGGTGACGCGGGCCGGTGCCAATGTACTGGTTGCCGGTTCGGCCGTCTTCAAAGGTGGGACCGAGGCGTCATATCGCGACAACATAGCTGCCATTCGGATGGCTTCGGCAGATGTAGACGACCCGACCGGCTGATGCACCGGCAAACCGAAGGAATAGCGTCCGTGGCCGCAACATCGTCCGTCTGTGAGACCGCCTGGCCGCAGGCGTTGCTGTTCGACCTCGATGGAACGCTGATCGACTCAGCGCCTGATATCGCAGCGGCCGTCAACATACTGCTGCAACTCCACGGCCATGCGCCGCTAAGGTTGCCCGAGGTGCGCAGCATGATCGGCAACGGAGTCCGTAAACTTGTTCAGCGGGCGTTTGCGGCGCGGGATGTTGTCCTTGACCGTGCAGGACTCGGCCATTGCAACGACGAGATGATGACCATCTACCGTGAGCATCTGACGGTTTTGACGACGAAGATGCCAGGCGCAGACCTGCTGCTCAAAGCAGCTCATAGCGCAGGCGTACCGATTGCGGTGGTGACCAACAAACCGGAGGACTTCTCTGCTGAGATCATAGCAAGGTTCGGTTGGAGCCGATTTGTCGATTGCCTTGTTGGCGGCGATACCGGCCCCGAACCCAAGCCCGCGCCCGATATGTTGCATCACGCCTGCAGGCAACTGCGGGTCGAACCGCGGTCGGCGGTGATGGTGGGCGACGGACCCCCTGATATCGACGCGGCACGTGCAGCCTGTGTGAACAGCATAGCTGTCCGCGGCGGCTACACGAATGTGCCGGTTGAGGAATTGGGAGCAGACCTGATTGTCGACAGCCTTGCGGATGTTCCCAAAGCTCTGGTCGGTCTTGCCGCCCATGGCTGACGGTACGATCAAGGCCTTCATCTTCGACGTCGACGGCACGCTTGCCGAAACGGAAGAGGTGCACCGCCAGGCCTTCAACGAGGCGTTTGCCGAATTCGGCCTCGACTGGAGCTGGACGGTCGCGACCTATACCGAGTTGCTCAAGGTAACCGGTGGCAAGCAGCGGATTGCGTCATTCATGTCTCGGGCGGGATACCGACCGGACCTTGATATTCTGGCGGTTCATGCCCGCAAGACCGAAATCTACCTGGAGAAAATTCGGCACGGCGGCATCGCGCTCCGCCCCGGGGTCGCGCGGCTGCTTTACCATGCGCGCTCAGCCGGGCTGGGACTGGCGGTGGCCACGACCACGAGCCGGTGCAATGTCGATGCATTGATAGCCAGCGCACTTAGCGAAAAAGCCTGCGAACTGTTCGACGCGCTGTGTTGCGGAGAAGACGTCGACCGCAAGAAGCCGGATGCCGAGGTCTATGAACTTGCCCTGGGCCGGTTGGGTCTGACGGCTTCACAGTGTCTTGCCTTTGAGGATTCTGCCGCCGGATTGCAGGCTGCCAGGGCCGCCGGTCTGCGTGTCGTCATTACCCCCAGCCACTACACCAGGGATCATGATTTTGCAGAGGCGGATTTGATTGTGCCGTCTGTCAACGAACTGCCCGAGCGTGCGCCGGCTGATTGGAAGCTTTGTTTCCATAGCGGTTAACGGGCTCCCGGTGCGGGTTGTCACGCAAAACCGGTCAAAAAATCTAACTTATTGAAAATATATAATAATCCAATCTGGCACGAGGCTTGCCTAGGGTTGACAAAGGCCGCGTGCGGTTCAACACGCGGCCCAAACAACGCAGAGGGAAAGCCCGGCATGGTGGAGACATTCTATGAGGTGATGCGGCGGCAGGGGATAACGCGCCGCAGCTTCCTGAAATTTTGCAGCCTGACGGCGGCGGGACTGGGGCTTGGACCCAGCTTTGCGCCGCAGATTGCCCACGCGATGGAAACCAAACCCCGGATCCCGGTGCTGTGGCTTCACGGGCTCGAGTGCACCTGCTGTTCGGAAAGCTTCATCAGGTCGGCACATCCGCTGGCCAAGGACGTCATTCTGTCGATGATCTCGCTCGACTACGACGACACGATCATGGCTGCCGCAGGCAAGCAGGCCGAGGCGATCATCGAAGAGACCATCGAAAAGTACGACGGCAACTTCATTCTGGCCGTGGAGGGCAATCCGCCGCTTAACGAGGACGGCATGTACTGCATTATCGGCGGCAAGCCGTTTGTCGATCAGTTGCGACATGCTGCCGAGCACTGCAAGGCGATTATCTCGTGGGGGTCCTGCGCCTCATGGGGATGCGTTCAGGCTGCGCGGCCCAATCCCACGCGGGCCACGCCGGTGCACAAGGTGCCGGGCCTGGCCACCAAGCCGATCATCAAGGTGCCGGGATGCCCGCCGATTGCCGAGGTCATGACGGCGGTCATCACCTATATCCTGACTTTCGAACGCTTGCCGGAACTGGACCGGCAGGGGCGTCCGAAGATGTTTTATTCGCAACGCATTCACGACAAGTGCTACCGCCGGCCGCATTTCGATGCCGGTCAGTTCGTCGAGGCCTTCGACGATGAAGGCGCGCGCAAGGGCTATTGCCTCTACAAGGTCGGCTGCAAGGGTCCGACGACATACAATGCCTGTTCCACAGTGCGCTGGAACGGCGGTCTATCGTTCCCGATCCAGTCCGGGCATCCGTGTTTCGGCTGCTCGGAGGATGGGTTCTGGGACAAAGGCAGTTTCTACGACCGTCTGACCGATATTCATGGCTTTGGTGTCGAGGCAAACGCCGACCAGATCGGCGGCACGGCGGCGGTCGTCGTGGGCGCGGCGGTGGCGGCACATGCGGCGGTCAGTGCCGTGAAGCGGGCCCGGCAAAAAGGGAGGTAAAGGCAAATGGCGCCGACAAGGACACCAAACGGTTTCAATCTTGACGACACCGGGCGGCGGGTCGTCGTCGATCCGGTGACCCGCATCGAAGGCCACATGCGCTGCGAAGTGAACGTCGACGAGGACAATATCATCCGCAATGCGGTCTCGACAGGCACGATGTGGAGGGGGCTTGAGGTCATCCTCAAGGGCCGCGATCCGCGTGATGCCTGGGCGTTCACGCAGCGTATCTGCGGTGTATGCACAGGCACCCATGCGCTGACATCGGTGCGCGCGGTGGAAGATGCGCTCGCCATCTCGATCCCGGAGAATGCAAACTCAATTCGTAATATCATGCAGTTGTCGCTGCAGGTGCATGACCATCTGGTTCACTTTTACCATTTGCACGCACTCGATTGGGTCAACCCGGTCAACGCACTGAAGGCCGATCCGAAGGCAACATCGGAGTTGCAGCAATCGGTATCGCCGCATCACGCGAAGTCATCGCCGGGCTATTTCCGCGACATTCAGAACCGGCTGAAGAAATTCGTCGAGTCCGGCCAGCTCGGTCCGTTCAAGAACGGCTACTGGACCAACCCGGCCTACCTGCTGCCGCCGGAAGCCGATCTGATGGCCGTGACCCACTATCTGGAGGCGCTGGATTTCCAGAAGGAGATGATGACGACCCGGACCATCTTCGGCGGCAAGGATACGCATCCCAATTGGCTTGTCGGCGGCGTGCCATGCGCCATCAACATCGACGGGGAACTGGCCGCCGGTGCACCGATCAACATGGAACGGCTGAACTACGTTTCCGGTGTCATCAACCGCACGATCGAATTCATCAACAATGTCTATATCCCAGACATCATCGCCATCGGCAAACTGTACAAGGGCTGGCTGTATGGCGGTGGGCTGTCGGGCAAGAGTGTTCTGGCCTATGGTGATATCCCCGACCGGGCCAATGATTATTCACCAGAGAACCTGATGATGCCGGTCGGTGCCGTGATCAACGGCAACCTGAAGGACGTCCAACCGGTCGACCTGCGCGATCCCGACCAGGTTCAGGAGTTCGTGCCGCATTCCTGGTATCAGTATCCCGACGAGAAGGTCGGACTGCATCCCTGGGACGGCATCACCGAGCCGAAATACGAACTCGGCCCGAAGGCTAAGGGCACGAAGACCAACATCGAACAAATCGATGAAGCGGCGAAATATTCATGGATCAAGGCGCCGCGCTGGCGCGGGCATGCCATGGAAGTGGGGCCGCTTGCACGCTACGTGGTCGGCTATGCCCAGGGGCACGAGGAGTTCACCGATCAGATCAAGCGCACGTTGTCCGCGCTCGATGCGCCAATCGATGCATTGTTCTCCACGCTGGGACGCACCGCTGCGCGTGCACTAGAGGCCCAATGGGCCGCAGGTAAGCAGCGCTATTTCTTCGACAAGCTGATTGCCAACATCAAAGCGGGCGACACCGCTACCGCCAATGTCGAGAAATTCGATCCAACGACATGGCCGAAGGACGTCAAGGGTGTCGGCTTCACCGAGGCGCCGCGCGGCGCGCTGGCGCACTGGATCAAGATCAAGGACACCAAGATCGACAACTACCAGTGTGTGGTGCCGACCACCTGGAACGGCTCGCCGCGCGACAATGAAGGCAACATTGGCGCCTTCGAGGCCTCGCTGATGAATACCAAGGTCGAGAGGGCCGAAGAGCCGGTTGAGATCCTTCGCACAATCCATTCCTTCGATCCGTGCCTGGCCTGCTCGACCCACGTCATGGGGCCGGATGGCCAGGAACTGGCCAGGGTCAAGGTGCGCTGAGGGAGGAACAGAATTGACATGAAGCTTTCAACTATTTGCACATTGACGATCGCCACCTTTGTAGCCAGTGCGGCACCTGCGTTGGCGCATACAGCTGTCCCGCATGAACCGGTCGGCCTTGTCCACGGTCTCGCCTATCCGTTGAGTGACGCAGCCCATGCGGCGGCGTGGCTGGCCGGTGTTGGGCTTGCCGCATTGAGCCTGATCGGCGCTGCCGTTGTAGTCAGGCGTTTCTGCACCCAAAGCAGGAGATGAGGCCATGAGCAGCAGCGCCCCGTACAAGGAAGTGGCTGTTTACGTCTATGAGGCGCCTGTGCGTCTGTGGCACTGGGCCAATGCGCTGTCGATCGTCGTGCTCTGCGTTACCGGCTATCTGATCGGTTCACCACCTCCATCGGTGGGCGGCGAGGCCAGCTTCAGTTTCGTGTTCGGCTGGATCCGCTACCTGCATTTCGCCGCCGCCTATATCGTCATTGCCGGTTTTGCCCTGCGCATCTACTGGGCATTTGTCGGCAACGACCACGCCCGGCAGATCTTCCTGCCGGAGATCTGGAAACCGCGGTTCTGGCGTGAACTGCGCCATGAGGCCATGTGGTATGCGATGATCGCCAAGCAGCCGATGAAGTACTCCGGACACAATCCGCTGGCGACGCTCGTCATGCACGTCATGTTCGTGTGGGGCATCATCTTCATGATTGTGACCGGCCTGGCGCTTTATGGCGAGGGCGCCGGCATGGGATCCTGGCAGTACAGCTATTTCTCGAGCTGGGTTATTCCACTGTTCGGCCAAAGCCAGGACGTCCACACTTGGCATCATCTGGGAATGTGGCTGATCATCTGCTTCGCCATCATTCACATCTACGCGGCAATCCGCGAGGACATCATGTCCCGGCAGTCGATCATCTCGTCGATGTTCTCCGGTTGGCGGACATTCAAGGACGATGGTCCAACCGATGATTAATGTCCTGCCCCCAAGTCGGCAGGCCTGGCAGCTACCGGTGCAGGTGGGGTGTGGCTCCGGTCCAAGCTGACGGTGCCGGCCGACAGAGCTGAGACTTCTCGAAGGTCACCTCTCCCTTCGATCTGGCGGGACCCTGGTCCCGCCTTTTTTCATATCGATTGTGCTCGAACCGGCCGACACATTTGGTGGCCTGAAGACAGTAGCCCGAAGACAGTCACCTGAAAACTCCGCTCTCAATGGTCGAACTGCGCTGATCGGTCCCTTTCCAGATGAAGCTAAGTTGGAAGGATAGTTTCCAAAAAATCGACTAAAGCGCTAACAAAGCGCCCACTCCTGGATCGGGATGATTTGGAAATACCAATGATACTAAGGAATTAGCAAAGTCCGGCGAGTTGGCATGCGGCTTGCTATTAACCACGTACAAAGAGTGCCAATGAGCGGCCGACCACGACACCTGGGGAGGACAACGTGGCCAACGCGATACCGCCCGCACCCCGCTCGGCCGGAGCGCCAGCAGCTGATACCGGGCAAGATCCAAAGCGTATTCTCATTCTCGGGATTGGAAATCTCCTGTGGGCTGACGAAGGATTTGGCGTCCGCGCTGTCGAGGAGTTGCATCGCCGGTTCACCTTTCCCGATAACGTCCGCCTGCTGGATGGCGGTACGCAGGGCATTTATCTGATCCAGTATATTCGCGAGACCGACATTCTCGTGGTTTTCGACGCCGTCGACTACGGTCTGCCGCCTGGTTCGCTGAAACTGGTCGAAGGTGACGAGGTGCCCCAATTCCTCGGCGTGAAGAAAGTTTCGCTGCACCAGACCGGGTTCCAGGAAGTCCTGGCGATGGCCGAAATGCTAGGAGACCGTCCTGAAAAGCTGCTGCTGATCGGTGTCCAGCCGGTTGAGTTGGAAGATTACGGCGGCAGCCTGCGGCCTGAGGTGAAAGCCCAGATCGGCCCGGCCATCGATGTTGCTCTCGAATTTTTGAAGGGTCATGGTATCGAGGCCCGGCACCGGGAGCGGTTGCTTCCGGAAGGCTCGACGATCTCCACGCCTGCCACGGTGATGAGCAGGTACGAGGATGAGCGACCCGATGAGCAGTCCGCACTTCGCACCGGCGATCGCCGTGTGCTCGCGGCTGGCCGGTTTCGCGGGCCCGGTGACTTCGAGGCCGAGATCGACAGACTGCTTGCCGAACCGATTGCGGGGCCGTGACATGTGTCTCGGCATTCCCATGCAGGTCATCTCGGTCGACGGCCTTCAGGCCAATTGTCAGGCGGCCGATGGCGAACATGTCGTCGACCTCTCGCTCGTAGGTCCCGTGACGGCGGGCGACTGGCTCATGACATTTCTGGGCGCGGCACGCGAGAAGATCAGCGCCGAGACCGCGCGCAAAAGCGCCGATGCGATCGAAGCGCTGCGGCGCACGATGTCCGGCGAGGGCTCGATAGATCACCTTTTTGCCGATCTCATCGATCGCGAACCTCAGCTGCCCGAGCATCTGCGCCTGCAAGCAGATGCAGCAACAAAAGGACGTCCGTGATGTTTTCTCCTCTCCTTGCCTCGATCATCGAAAGAGAAGGCTACCAGATAATCGACGAGAACGCTCACGATCAGGCGGTGGCAAACGCCGATCATGCAGTTCTGTTCTTTGCCGGCGATGCGGCAAGGTTGAGCGAGAGCGATGACGTGGCCGTCGTGTTGCCCGAACTGTGCAAAGCTTTCAGCGGTGTCTTCACGCCACTGGTCGTCGCCCGCGATGCCGAGCGCGCCCTGCAAATCAGATACCGTTTCAACGCCTATCCCTCGCTCGTCTTCCTCAGGCTCGGAGAATACCTGGGCACGATCCAGCAGGTTCAGGACTGGACCGACTATCTCAACCAGATCGCAGAGATCCTGACCCGGGAGCCGAGCCAACCGCCACCCTACACGTTTCCCGAAGGCTGCGGGATCAGCACAGCGGCTGGCACGCAACATTAGGATTTGAACATGGCAAATCTCATTACCCCGCCGGCTTTCGGTCCCGGCTCTCAGCCCTTTGATGAAGCTGGCGCCAAGCTTGAGTACATGGAGATGCCGGCCGGCATGACCACCTTTGCCGCCCCGGACCTGCCCGAGCCGGAAGCTGTCGCGGATTGCAGACAGGGCCTGCAAGTTTTGCAGCAAACCCTGGCAGCACTGAAGTCATTTGCTGATGCGGGAAGAGCTGTAAGCTTTGACCTGACCGGTCTTGCTGAACCGGATCTGGGCCTGATCAATCAGGTGCTGGGTGAGGGCGAGGTCTCGATCATCGGCGGCAATCAGTATCAGGCGCAAGAGTCGGTGCTTGCCGGTGTGTGGAGAGTGCGCAGAACCGATGCCGACGGCCGCATCGTGCAGGACACCATTGAAGTGGCCAGTTTTCCGGTCGATATCCTGGCCGCAGCGTTTGACGGTGCCTGTGCAAGCGCGGCCATCCCGGAAAGTTTCGGCGCCAACGTCTTCAATGCCCCGCCGTTGCTGCCCGAGATAAATGCGCACATTCCCGGTTCAGCTGCCGGTGTTGATCGGCACACAATCAACCTGTCGCTGTTGCCGCACACCCCGGAAGATCTGGAGTTTCTCGACAACACGCTTGGCCGCGGAGACCTGACTGTCCTGTCGCGCGGTTATGGCAACTGCCGGGTCATGACAACGCTGACAAAGAATGTCTGGTGGGTGCAGTTTTTCAATTCCCAAGAGACGCTGATACTCAATTCGCTGGAGATCACCGCGGTACCCGAGGTCGTCTGTGCGGCCGCCGAAGACATTGCCGACTCGGCTGAAAGGCTGGAAGAGATTCTGGAGGTGTACCGGTGAGCGGTCATTTCTTTGCCGGTTCATTTGGCGGCGATGTGGCCAAGCTCGCCGCCGCCAGTAAGCTGGAATGCAAGATCTGCTGGTACGTCTACGACCCCGCCGAAGGTGACGACTACTGGCAGATCCCGGCAGGTACGCCTTTTGCTGACCTGCCGGAACATTGGAGCTGTCCCAATTGCGACGGTGCAAAAGACGAATTCATGCTGCTTGAGGCCGATTGGGATGAGTGACGCCGAAGCCATGGCTGGAAAACTGTGCAGCTGTTTCGCGCAGATTGCCGATCAACGGATGCAGGGCATTGCGATAGTCAATCCGGTCATCGAGGTACAGGTGGTCGGCATGCAGACGTGGAACGGCTATTGGCTTTGTATCCTGATCACACCCTGGTTCATGAACATCGTGCTTGTGCCTGAGACAGCCGACCGCAAGGCTACGGGTGTCGGTTCAAAGCGGATCGTCGGCTTCCCGGCTGGCTCGTTCGAGTTCATTGAGAGCCACGAACCGGTGCTCGGAACATTCTTCCAGTGTTCGCTGTTCTCGCCGATGTTCGAGTTTGCAGACCAGCCATCCGCAGAACTCGCTGCTGCTGCCGCACTCGGCGAGTTGCTGAAACAGGCCGAAGATGCGACCGAAGACGAACGCGGCATGGCAATGATCTGGAACGGTGAATTGCCCCGGGAAACCGAAGAATTGGAACCGGGCAAGGTTGAAACTGCAGCTGCTCCGCAGCCTGCAGAACACCAGGTCAGCCGCCGGGCATTTCTGACCGGTACCGCCAAAACCGGGGGGCAGACCGTATGACCGAGGGTCGGGTCACTGTCCGGTTGGATCGCCACAACAGCGGCGATGTCGACATCCAGCTGGATCAGCCGGGCAACATCAATCGCCTGCTGATTGGTTGCCGGCCGGACGCTGCGCTGCAAACCATCACAGCACTGTTTTCCCTGTGCCGTACAGCACAGGCCCACGCCGCCGTTACAGCGCTCGAACAGGCCGCCGGCATCCGTGTGAGTGGACCAACCGCCGCCGCCCGCCAGGCGCTCACCGATATGGAGACATTGCGCGAGCATGTCCTGCGCATCGCCATCGACTGGGCCCGGCTGGTCGGCGAGACGCCGCAACTTGCAGGCTTTCGCTGCGTGATGACACTCGAAACCGGGCTGGCTGAATGCCTGTCCGAAGAAGGCCGCCTGTTCAGCATTGGCGGGGTAGCCGCCCCCGCAGGCGCTGAGACGCTCGCCATCGTCGAAAAGGCCGAGCAGATGCTTGAAGGGCTCATATTCAACGAACCACTGGTTACCTGGCGCAGGCGCTGCGGCTGGTCAGAGATATTGGACTGGGCGCAATCAGCGGACACTGCGGCGGCAAGGCTGCTGAACCGCGTCGTCGAAGCGGATTGGCGTGAAGCCGGCCACGCACAGCTGGTCGCCTTGCGCGATCCGTCGGTGCTCGACATCGATGCCTGGCTGCGCCGGGATCCCGACATGCCGACAACTCTGCCGGGTCGGAGGACGATGGACACGCCTGAAACGACAGTGTTCTCGCGGCAGGCCGATGATCCAATGCTGGCCGGACTGGCCGGTAATGGCCTGGGCTGCCGGCTGGTCGCGCGGCTGCTTGAGTTGGCACGGTTGCCAGCACGCATCCGCTGGCTGATCGGCGGGGCCAGTCATGAGCCTCGGCGCTTCGGCGCCTCAAGGCCGGGTATCGGTGTTGCAGCTGTCGAGGCCGCCCGAGGACTTTTGATCCATGCCGTCGAACTCGACAGCAATCGTATCAGGGCCTGCCGTATCATTCCACCGACGTTGTGGAACTTTGACACCAATGGCATCGCCAGGCGTTGCTTGTCGCGGATCGTTGGCAGCGAGCGTGAGAGGCTGGAGCAGGCGCATTTGCTGGTCAGCGCGATCGACCCCTGTGTCGCCCACGAAGTGAGGTTTCATTGATGCACGAAACGGCCATCTGCGTGAGCATTCTGCAGACCCTGAAGGTTCAGGCCCGCGAACAGAAGTTCTCAAAGGTTGAGCGGGTCTGTCTGGAAATTGGACCGCTGGCAGGTGTGGAGATCGAAGCGCTGCGGTTTGGGTTCGATGTCGTCATGCAGGGATCGCTGGCCGCAAAGGCCAGGCTCGAGATCATTGAGTGTCCGGCCGAGGCCTGGTGCCTGCAATGCGCCGCAACCGTCCCGATCAAACAGAGATTTGATGCCTGCAATTGTTGCGGATCCTACGGACTGCAGGTGACCGCAGGTGAGGAACTTAGGATCAAGGAATTGGAGGTCAGCTGATGTGCAACGTATGCGGCTGTGGCCACGGGCAGGTCAGCATCGAGGGCAACGCCAAACGGCACAGTCATGACCACGATCATGGCCACGGTGGGCACGACCACCCCCATCATGGCGATCGGCACACCCACGACTACGGCAACGGCGAAGCGGGCGTATCCGTCGCCGGTTTCAGTCAGGGACGCCTGATCCAAATAGAGCAGGACATCCTGCACAAAAACAATGCCTATGCGGCGGCCAATCGCGCGTTCTTCACCGAACATGGCATTCTGGCACTCAACCTCGTTTCGAGCCCGGGCTCAGGCAAGACCACGCTGCTGGTCAGGACGATCGAGGCACTCGCCGACCAGCTGAGCGTGTCGGTGATCGAGGGCGACCAGCAAACGGCGGCCGATGCCGAGCGCATTCGCGCAACGGGCGCACCGGCAATCCAGATCAACACCGGCAAGGGATGCCATCTCGACGGTCATATGGTCGGCCACGCCATCGAGCATCTGGACCCGGCGGACCGTTCCGTTCTGTTCATAGAAAATGTCGGCAATCTGGTTTGTCCGGCAGCCTTTGACCTTGGTGAGGCGCACAAGGTTGCCATTCTGTCGGTCACCGAAGGTGAGGACAAGCCGCTGAAGTATCCCGACATGTTCGCCGCGGCCGATCTTGTGCTGATCAGTAAAATCGACCTGCTGCCGCATCTCGACTTCGATATTGAGGCGACGGTCGCCAATGCCAGGAAGATCAACCCCGCAGTTGAGGTGCTGAAAGTTTCGGCACGCACGGGAGAGGGTATGGAGGTTTGGCTGGCATGGATCGCCGGCGCGCGGGCCACGATGATCGCTGGTCATCATGACGGCGCGGTAGTTGGATAGGAGAGAACGCGCGTGTGTCTGGCAATACCTGCAAAGGTTGTCGAGCTGACCGGCGGCGACATGGCGACCGTCGCGCTGGAAGGCGTCAGGAAGCAGATTTCGCTGGCCCTTGTGGAAGATGTCGGTGTGGGCGACTTCGTACTGGTCCATGTCGGCTATGCGCTGCACAAGGTCAGCCCCGAAGAGGCAGAGCGCACCCTTGCGCTGATGGCTGAGGCCGGCGTGCTTTCCGCAGAACTCGAAGAACTGGCGGGAGAAACGGCATGAAGTATGTGGATGAGTTCCGCGCAAGAGACCTCGCCGACAAATTCGCCGCGGCCATCGAGCAGGCGGCCGATCCGGACCGTAGCTACAATCTCATGGAATTCTGTGGTGGCCACACGCACGCGATCTTCCGCTATGGAGTGCAGGATCTGATGCCGGACAATGTGAGGTTCGTACATGGGCCCGGTTGTCCGGTCTGCGTGCTCCCGGTCAGGCGGCTCGACGATGCTGTCGAACTTGCCGAGCGGTACAATGCCATCCTGTGCACCTACGGCGACATGATGCGGGTGCCGGGAACCAACAGGCGCAGCCTGATCAAGGCCAAGGCCGACGGCGCCGACATCCGGATGATCTATTCGACCCAGGATGCGCTCAAGATCGCACGCGACAATCCGGACCGGCAGGTGGTGTTCTTTGCGATCGGCTTTGAGACCACCACGCCGCCAACCGCCGTCGCAATCAAGCAGGCCAAAAGCGAGGGTTTGGAGAACTTCTCGGTGTTCTGCAACCACGTCCTCACACCGTCGGCCATCCAGCACATCCTCGCTTCGCCCGAAGTGCGTGAGCTTGGCACGGTCAGGATCGATGGTTTTCTCGGACCATCGCACGTCAGCTCGGTGATCGGCTCACAGCCTTATGAGTTCTTTGCCGAGGAATTTCAGAAGCCGGTGGTCATTGCCGGATTTGAACCCCTCGATGTGATGCAGGCCAGCCTGATGCTGATCAGGCAAATCAATATGGGCCGGCATGAGGTCGAGAACCAGTACACGCGTGTCGTGACCCGGGAAGGGAACCTCAAGGCCCAGGCTTTGGTCGCCGAGGTGTTTGAACTGCGTCCGCAGTTTGAATGGCGCGGACTGGGGTCGGTGCCTTACAGCGCCCTCCGGTTGCGCGACATCTATGCGGGCTTTGATGCCGAAAGACGTTTTGCCCTTCTCGACAAGACGTCTCGAGAGATCAAGTCGTGCGAGTGCCCGGCTATTTTGCGGGGCGTGAAAAAGCCGACCGACTGCAAGTTGTTCGGCACCACGTGCACGCCGGACAATCCAATGGGCTCCTGCATGGTCTCGTCCGAAGGTGCCTGTGCGGCCTATTGGCTATACCGGCGGTTCCAGGAGCAAACCGGATCAGCACCGGATGTGGCGGCATGAACATGGCCGATACCAGACTGACCGGGCGAACCGGCAAAGTCGATATGACCCACGGCGGCGGCGGCCGGGCGATGGCCGGGCTCATTGCGGATTTGTTCCACCGGCATCTGGCCAATCCGCTGCTCGATCAGGGCAATGATGCGGCCTGTTTCGAAGTCCCTGCGGGCCGGCTGGTCATGTCGACCGATGGTCATGTCATCTCGCCGTTGTTCTTTCCCGGCGGCGACATCGGTTCCCTGTCCGTGCATGGTACACTCAATGATATCGCCATGTCCGGCGCCAGGCCGCTCTACCTCACGGCGGGCTTTATCCTCGAGGAGGGCTTCCCGCTGGCCGATCTCGAGCGCATCGTCATTTCGATGGCCCATGCAGCAGCAGACGCCGGCGTACCTGTTGTTGCCGGCGACACCAAGGTCGTGGAGAAGGGCAAGGGTGACGGCGTCTTTATCACGACGACCGGGGTCGGCGTAGTTCCGGACGGTGTCGAGATATCAGGCAGCCGGGCCCGCCCCGGTCAGCGTATTCTTGTGTCGGGAACCATGGGCGATCATGGGGTTGCGATTCTTTCGAAGCGCGAGGGACTCGAGTTCGAGACCGACATCCGCTCAGACAGTGCCGCCCTCCATGGATTGGTTGCCCAAATGGTTGCGGCCGTTCCAGGGATTTCAGTTTTGCGGGATCCGACCCGCGGCGGTCTTGCGGCGACACTTAACGAGATCGCCAAGCAATCCTGCGTCGGCATGGTGCTGCGTGAGGTGGACATCCCCGTGAAGCCGGATGTCGCCGCTGCCTGCGAGCTGCTCGGTCTGGATCCGCTTTACGTCGCCAACGAAGGCAAACTTATCTGCATCTGCGATGACGGCGACGCCGAAGCCCTCGTCAGCATCATGCGCTCCCATCAGCTGGGGAAGGATGCCGGCGCGATCGGCACGGTGATCGAAGACACCGGTGCGCTGATACGCATGGAAACCAGATTTGGCGGCAGCCGCGTAGTTGACTGGTTGGCCGGAGAGCAACTGCCGAGGATCTGCTAGAAAGATGCGAATTCTCTTGCTCTGTCACAGCTTTAATTCGCTCAGCCAAAGGCTGTTCGTGGAGCTGTCGGCGATTGGGCACGACGTCAGCGTCGAATACGATATCAACGACAGTGTCACGGCCGAAGCTGTCGCGTTGTTTGCTCCTGACGTGATCGTTGCGCCGTTCCTGAAGCGGGCGATACCGGCGTCGGTCTGGTGTCGGCACATCTGTCTGGTCGTGCATCCCGGACCGGTTGGCGATGGCGGCCCCTCGGCGCTTGATTGGGCGATCCTCGATGATGCGCAGGAATGGGGCGTCACCGTGCTCCAGGCGACCGGCGAGATCGATGCGGGCCCGGTCTGGGCGCACCGCCGGTTTGCGATGCGGCCGGGCACGAAGTCCAGCCTCTATCGCGGAGAGGTCACCGAGGCCGCGACATCGGCCGTTCTTGAAGCGGTTGAAGCCGTTGCGGCAGGAAACCGACAACCGCAGCCGCTGGCGTCGCTTCACGGTGTCCAGCGCCTGTGGCGGGGTTCTGTGAAGCAGCATGAAAGGGCGATCGACTGGCAGACCGATTGCACAGAAACCGTTCTAAGGAAGATTGCTTCAGCCGATGGAATGCCTGGCGTCTGCGACGAACTGTTTGGACGCGAGGTCTATCTCTACGATGCCCACCCGGCTGACGGTTTCGAAGGCGCGCCGCCCGGCAACATCCTGGCGCGATGCGGTGTGGCTGTCGCGCGGGCCACGACGGATGGTGCGGTGTGGATCGGTCATGTGAAACTTGCCGGCAAGGCGAGCGCTGTGAAACTGCCCGCGACGACGGTATTCGCCGATGAGGCCGCCCAACTGAGGATCGCACCGGGCTACAGGGATATCTGGTACGAGGAAGCCGACGATGTCGGATACTTGTATTTCCAGTTCTACAATGGCGCTATGGGGACACAGGCCTGCCGCCGTCTGCTGCAGGCCTACAGGCTGGCCGTCGCCCGCCCGACAAAGGCGGTCGTATTGATGGGGGGCCGCGAATACTGGAGCAATGGCCTTAACCTAAATCTGATCGAAGCAGCGCCAAGCGCGGCCGACGAATCATGGCTCAATATCAATGTGATGGATGATCTGGCCGAGGCCATCGTCAGAACCACGGGCCGCCTGGTGATCAGCGCCATGAACGGCAATGCCGGGGCCGGCGGCGCTTTCCTGGCCCGGGCGGCGGATCAGGTTTGGCTGCGCGACGGCGTGGTTCTCAACCCGCATTACAAGGACATGGGCAATCTTTATGGTTCGGAGCTGTGGACCTACCTGCTGCCGCGCTATGCCGGTGAGGAGAATGCCCGGCACATCACACAGGCCAGACTGCCGATGGGCGCGGCTGAAGCCCTCGAACTGGGCCTTGCCGACCATATCCTCAGCGTAACGCGTGATGACTTCGACGGCTGCGTCCGGCACCGGGCGTCGAACATGGGGGCATCGCAAGAGCTGCACCATCTTGTGCAAGCCAAGGCGGAGCGCCGCGCGCAGGACGAGGCAGTCAAACCGCTTGCGGCCTATCGCTCGGAGGAACTCGAGCATATGAAACGGAATTTCTACGGCTTCGATCCGAGCTATCATATTGCGCGGTACAATTTCGTGCACAAGGTCGCCAAGTCCCGCACACCGCTGACCATCGCCCGCCATCGCAGTGGGCCTCGGCAATTTCCGCCTTCATCGAGGGCTGCATCATGAGTGAACTCCCGACCATTCTCATCGTTGATGACGAAGTGCGGTCTTTAGAGTCGCTGTCGCGCATCCTGGCTGACGACTTCGATGTCAAGACCGCCAGCACCATCGGTGAGGCCGATCAGATCCTGGAACATGAGCATGTCCAGGTGATCCTGTGCGACCAGCGCATGCCCGAGCAGTCCGGCGTTGAATTCCTTACCCGCGCGCGTCATCGCTGGCCGGACATGATCCGCATGATCGTTTCGGGTTACACCGAGGCGCACGACATAATCGACGGCATCAATGAAGCCGGCATCTATCAGTACATCACCAAACCGTGGCATCCCGACAACCTGCTGCTGACCCTGAAGAACGCCACCCAGCTATACGACCTGCAGCGTGAGAACGAGCTGCTCGCTGTGGAGATAAAGATGTCGCCGTCAGGCGCCAGGAAGGTCGTGTCGGATCGTCGCGAGAGGTTGCGCAAGGATTTTAACGTCGACGACGGCATCATCCGGGCAGCGGACAGTCCGATGAATGCGGTCTGCGATTTGCTGCGCCAGGTCGCCCCGTTTGATGTTCCAGTTCTCCTATCCGGCGCTTCGGGAACGGGCAAGGAGCTGGCTGCCCGTGCCTTGCACTATGGCAGCCTGCGCTGGAACAAGCCGTTTGTCGTGGAGAACTGCGGCGCGTTGCCCGATCAGCTGCTTGAAAGTGAACTGTTCGGGCACAAGCACGGTGCCTTTACCGGTGCCATCGAAGATCATGCGGGGCTGTTCGCCCGGGCCAACGGCGGTACCGTTTTCCTCGATGAGATCGGCGAGGTCTCACCGGCGTTTCAGGTCAAGCTGCTGCGTGTGCTGCAGGAAGGCGAGATCCGGCCCGTTGGCAGTGGCAAGACACAGCAGGTCGACGTCAGGGTTGTTGCGGCGTCCAACCGGGATCTGGAGGAGGAGGTCCGCGCCGGCCGGTTCCGCGCCGACCTGTATTACCGGCTTGCCGGATCCGTGATCCGGCTGCCATCGCTGAGCGAGCGGCCCGGCGACATTCCGGTGCTCGTGGACGCGTTGCTGGACTTATCCACCGTGAAACTCGGAAAACATGTACGCGGTCTCAGCAGCGAGGCCATCGCATGCCTGCAAAGATACCACTGGCCAGGCAATGTGCGTGAGCTTCAGAACGAGGTGCAGCGCCTGGTGGTCGTCGGCGAGACCGGCAAGGAACTCGGCGCCGAGCTGCTGTCGCGTCACATTCTGATGGCCAAGCCTGCGCGCCGGGATGAAGATGAAGTCGACTTGGTTGCCGATCTTGACGGCACCTTGAAGGACCGTGTGGCTGAAATTGAAGCCCGCATCATCCGCGAAACGCTCATCCGCCATCGCTGGAACAAGTCGCGAGCCGCCCGCGAGCTGGGCTTGTCACGGGTCGGATTGCGCGGCAAGCTGGAGCGCTATGGACTTGAAAATGTCAGACCCCTGCGGACACCCCGCTCGGCCCGGTCGTGAGGAATGAACGAAGCTGCCCTGGTCACCTGATCAACCGGATGCTGCAGATGGCCGATCGGGCCGTCGTACGGCGACGCTTGCCGGGGCGAGCGAGGAAGCCTGGATCGAGGTGATCCAGAAGATGGATGAGGTCTATTCCGATCTTGTCCAGTCGCAAACTCAACTCGAACAACAGAATGTGCGCCTGCAGGAAGCCCAGGCCTTTATCGATTCTGTGCTGGCTGCAATGACCGATGTGCTCATTGTTTGCGATCTCAAGGGGCGCATTCAGCAGGTCAATCCTGCACTGGAGCTGCTCACCGGCCGGCTTGAGCAGGATATGGTCGGCCGCCCTCTGGTGGAGATATTCGATCCTTCCAGTCATGCCGAGGTTGCTGATTTTGAGCGGCGGCTGCAGCGTGAGGGATTGCTTGTCGATCGTGAAGTCGCTCTTGCCGGTAAGGACGGCCTGCCGGCGCCGTTGGCCATGAACTGTACAGCGCGGCGCGATCACAAGGGGAGGCTGGTCGGACTGGTTTTGGTCGGCCGACCGGTAGGCGAACTGCGGCGCGCCTATGGCGAACTCGACGAATCCCTCAAGAAGCTGACCCAGACCCAGCAACAGCTGATCGTCTCGGAAAAGATGGCAGCTCTCGGCCGTCTGGTTGCCGGCGTCGCACATGAACTCAACAACCCGATCAGCTTCGTTTTCGGCAACATGCATGCCCTCAAGCGCTACGGCTCGGCGATCACGCGCTATCTCGATGCTTGCGAGGGTCACTTCCAGTCAGATGAGCTCGCCGAGCTGCGCCGCAAACTCAAGATCGATAAGGTCGTTCGCGACATCGAGCCCCTGGTTGAAGGCACGCTTGAGGGCGCAGAGCGCGTCAGCGATATCGTGCAGGACCTGCGGCGGTTTTCCAGCAACCAGGAAGAAACGGCAGAATCGTTCGACCTGGTGAAGCTGATCTGCACGGCAGCCGATTGGGTCATCAAGGCTGAACGAAAAAACCCGCAAGTCCGCTTTGATTTACCGTCCAGCCTGGAGATTGTCGGGCGCAAGGGGCACCTGCACCAGATCATCGTCAATCTCGTGCAGAACGCAGCTGACGTGCTCAATGGCAGGTCCGAGGCGGTAATTGAGATCGGCTGTCGCCAGGAACAGGGCGATGTGATTGTTGAGATCGCAGACAATGGCACCGGTATCGCCCCAGCAAACATGGACAAGATTTTCGAACCGTTTTTCACCACCAAGCCGATTGGACAGGGTACCGGTCTCGGGCTCTATGTGAGCTATGGCATGATCCAGAAACAGGGTGGTGACCTGACAGTGGCCAACCGTCCGCATGGGGGTGCGGTCTTCACATTGAGGATTCCGGCCAATGGGCGGTAACGCAAGTCGAGTACCCAGGCGTGATCGCCTGACGATGCTGTGGTTGCAGTCCGGCGGCTGCGGCGGCTGTACCCTGTCGCTGATTGGCGCCGAGGGACCCGATCTGCTCACGGCGTTCGAAGCCGCCAACATCGAGGTGCTGTGGCATCCGTCGCTTTCGGAACTGACGGGCAGCGGCGTGATTGACCTGCTGGAGCTGATCTGCAGTGGTGAACAGCACCTGGATATTCTTTGCCTCGAAGGAGCGGTCATGCGCGGGCCGAACGGTACCGGCCGGTTTCACATGATGTCCGGCACCGACCGGCCGGTGATGTCGTGGCTGCAGGACCTAGCACACAAGGCGAACTACGTCGTTGCCGTTGGCAGCTGCGCGGCATTCGGCGGCATTACCGCCGCCGGCGCCAATCAGGTAGAGGCGTGCGGTCTGTCGTACGACAACACCGAGCCGGGCGGGCTGTTGGGAGCCGATTTCCGTGCCGCAGCAGGCTTGCCGGTGATCAACGTCTCCGGCTGTCCGATCCATCCTGATTGGCTCACCGAGGCATTGCACCAGATCGCATCGGGCCGGTTCGGTCAGGACGATATCGACGAGTGGGAAAGGCCGCTGGCCTATACGGTTCATCTGGTCCACCATGGCTGCGCCCGCAATGAATTCTATGAATTCAAGGCCAGCGCGGAGAAGCTTTGCGACCTCGGCTGCATGATGGAAAACCTCGGTTGCAAAGGCACCCAGGCCAGGGCGGACTGCAACATTCGCGCCTGGAACGGCTCCGGCTCATGCATCGACGGCGGCTATCCCTGCATCAATTGCACCGGTCCGGGCTTTGAGGAGCCGGGACATGCCTTTACCGAGACACCAAAGGTCTCGGGCATACCGATCGGCCTGCCGGCGGACATGCCTAAAGCGTGGTTCGTGGCTCTTGCCTCACTGTCCAAGGCTGCAACACCGGCACGCCTGAAGCAGAACGCGACCGCCGACCATCTTCAGGTGCCGCCGGTCGACCACCAGAAGACCCGGTCATGAGCCGCCTGATCGTCGGCCCGTTCAATCGCGTCGAGGGCGATTTGGAGGTCAAGCTCGATCTGGGTGGCGACAGTGTCCGCAAGGCCTGGGTCGTGTCGCCGCTTTACCGCGGCTTCGAGCAGATCCTGCATGGCAAACCGCCGACCGATGCGCTGATCTATGCGCCGCGCATCTGCGGTATATGTTCGGTTTCCCAGTCGATCGCCGCGGCGCATGCCCTGGCCGATGCACAACACCTCCGCGCACCGCCGAACGGCCGGTTCGCTGCCAATCTCATTCATGCGGCAGAGAATGTTGCCGATCATTTGACCCATTTCTACATGTTCTTCATGCCCGACTTTGCGCGCGACGCCTATGGTGGCGAACCGTGGCACCTTGAGGCCGTGGGCCGCTTTAAGGCGATCTCTGGCAGCGCTGCACACGAAGTCCTGCCGGCGCGTGCGCAATTCATGCATCTCATGGGTATCTTGGCCGGCAAATGGCCGCACACTCTGGGCATTCAGGCCGGCGGCAGCACACGGGCGGTGACCGGCCATGAACTCGCCCGCCTGTCCGGCATCCTTGCAGCCTTCAGGCAGTTCCTGCAGCGGACTTTGTTCGGCGACGAACTGGAACGCATCGCCGAAATCTCGTCTGCCGAAGAGCTGGACGCGTGGGCCGGCGAACGGCCCGGGAAGACCTGCGATTTTAGGCACTTCCTCCACTTGTCGGGGGCTTTGGAACTGCATCGGCTGGGCCGGGCCGCCGATAACTTCCTGAGCTACGGCGCCTATCAGGACCAGGACGGCTATCTTTTCAGGCGTGGCCTGTTCAGTGGCGGCAAGCCGGGCAAATTCGATGCCGGCGGGATTACCGAAGACCTGAGCCATGCCTGGTATCTGGGGTCGGACGGGCCGCAACTGCCTTTCGAGGGCCGCACCGAACCGGATGGCGACCAGCGCGGTGGCTACACCTGGTGCAAGGCGCCGCGCCTCGATGGCAGGGTCATGGAAACCGGGGCCCTAGCCAGACAGGTGATCGACGCGCATCCACTTATACTTGATCTGGTCGCAAGCGGTGGTGGCAATGTGCATTCCCGCGTCGTGGCAAGATTGCTGGAGATTGCCCGCGTCGTAATGGCTATGGAAGACTGGGTGCGCCGGATCGAACCGGGGGAACCATTTATCTGCCACGGCGAGATGCCGGACTCAACATCCGGAATGGGTCTGACCGAAGCGGCCCGCGGCTCGCTGGGTCACTGGCTGAAGGTGGAACGCGGCAGGATCGCCAACTATCAGATCATTGCGCCCACGACGTGGAATTTCTCGCCACGCGATGAAACCGGGAGGGCGGGCGCGCTGGAGCAGGCCCTTGTAGGGGCCGCGGTGAGACCCGGCGAAACCGAGCCGGTTTCCGTACAGCACATCGTGCGCTCGTTCGATCCGTGTCTTGTCTGCACGGTTCACTAGATCATCTTTGCGCCTTTGATCGGGATCGTTCCGATTCCGATCAAAGGCAGGTTGCTCTAGATCGGCTCCGCCTGAGGCGGAACGCTATATCGGCCCGCTCCCCCACCCCCTTCCTTCAACGGGCCACCCAGAACATCATGCCATTGGGTGGCGAGTGGAGGAACGGAATGGAGCAACGGAGTAGAGGAATGGGGCGGGGGAGCGGGATGGTTCCAGCTCAATCGGAAGCGCTCTAGAATGATGGAAATGGTCGGTCAAAGGATCAGGGTGCGCGGTCTCGTACAGGGCGTCGGGTTTCGGCCGTATGTCTGGCAGCTCGCGAATGATGCCGGCCTGCCCGGAACCGTTCTGAACGACGGTGCCGGCGTCGACATCGAGATCTGGGGTAAGGCGGATGACCTTGCCAATTTCCGCCATCGGCTTGAAGCTGAGGCGCCGCCGCTTGCCCGCATCGACAGCATAGAGGTCTCCGGAATCGCGGGCCAACCGCCGCAGGTCCCGTTTCGCATCACCCAAAGCGTCAAGGGGAATGTCGCCACAGGCATTGTCCCTGACGCCGCTGTCTGTCCAGCCTGTCTGGACGAGATAGCAAATCCTGTAGGTCGTCGGTATCGTTACGCCTTCACGAACTGCACCCACTGCGGCCCGCGTCTGTCGATCATGGAGGGAATTCCCTATGACCGCAGTTCGACCTCAATGAGTGCATTCGCGATGTGTGCGGCCTGTCAGGCGGAGTACGACAACCCGACCGACCGCCGGTTTCACGCCCAGCCGAACGCCTGTCCGGACTGCGGTCCCAGGGTCTGGCTGGAAAACGCCGCCGGCAAGGTGCAAGCTGGCGACCCGATTGCCGAAGCGGCGCGCCTGATCGGCGATGGTTGCATCGTGGCGATCAAGGGTATCGGCGGCTTTCATCTGGCGTGCGATGCGACATCCGACGATGCGGTGTCGAGACTGCGGCAGCGCAAAAGGCGGGACAGGAAGCCGTTCGCAGTGATGGTTCGAAACCTGGAGGACGCTGAAGCCTGGGCCAACGTCGGATCCGAGGAAGCCGAAATGCTGTCCGCAGCGGTTGCGCCAATTGTGCTCGTCGCGGCCGCGGACGGCAAACTAGCGAGCGAAATCGCCCCCGGTCATGATCATATCGGGGTCATGTTGCCCTATACGCCACTACATCATCTGCTGATGCAGGCTCTTGACGGTCCGATTGTGTTGACGTCGGGCAATCTCTCCGACGAACCGCAGGTCACAGGCAACCAACAGGCCCGGGCGCAGCTTGGCGGTATCGTGGACTACTGGCTGATGCACGACAGGGACATCGTCAACCGGCTCGACGATTCGGTTATGCGTCTCGACCCGACGGGTCCGACGGTTATCCGGCGTGCCCGCGGCCTGGCACCGGACCCGCTGCCGCTGTCCGGTGCGCTTGAAAACGGGCGGCGGGTCCTGGCAATGGGAGGTGAGCTGAAGTCGACTTTCTGCCTGACGATGGCAGGACAAGCCGTGTTGTCCCAGCATCTGGGCGATCTTGAACACGCTGCAACGCTTGATGAATTCCGCAACACCATTGAGTTGTACCGGCGGGTGTTCGATTTCACGCCGGATACGGTCGCGGTCGACCTGCATCCCGATTACCTGTCGACGCAATTTGGCCAGGTGCTGGGCCAGGAGTTGGCCGTAGACGTGATTGGGGTGCAGCATCATCACGCGCACCTGGCTTCGTGTCTTGCTGAGCATCAGGTGCCGGTTGGAGACGAGCGCTCGCTTGGTGTCATCCTTGACGGGCTGGGGCTTGGCGAGGACGGCACCATCTGGGGTGGCGAGTTTCTCGTCGGCGGCTACGCCGACTTTCAGCGGGCGGGCCATTTCCAGCCGGTTGCGCTTCCCGGCGGCGCCCAGGCGATACGCGAGCCGTGGCGCAATGCCTATGCCCATCTCAAGACCGCCTTCGGTAGGGATTGGCTGCAGGCACTCGCAGCGACGCAAATTGGAGAGTTTCTTTGCAACAAGCCGGTTGCCACGCTCGACCGGATGCTTGAGCGACAGATCAATGCGCCGGTTTCCACGTCTGCGGGCCGGCTGTTCGACGCGGCGGCGGCGGTGATTGGCGTATGCGTCGAACGGCAAACCTATGAAGGTCAGGCGGCGATGGAGCTTGAGGCGCTCGCGCGACCGCACATGTCGGCAGAACGCGGTTATGCTGCCGACATTTCATGTGAACCGTGCATGAGGATCGACTGGGCCTCGATGTGGGAGGGGCTGGTGGCGGATGTGCGCAAGGGAATTGACCCCGGCAAGATAGCGGCCCGCTTCCACATCGGCCTTTGTGATGTCGTTGCGCAGGTCGCAACCAGCATCGCCGGGAGAGAAGGCATCTGTCGCGTCGTGTTGTCCGGCGGTGTCATGCAGAACCGGTTGCTGCTGGCGGGCCTTCACCACAGGCTTTGCAATCACAACTTGGAGGTGCTGGTCCATCACCGGGTTCCGGCCAACGATGGTGGGCTCGCATTGGGTCAAGCTGTCATTGCGGCTGTTTGTGACGTCGGACACTCGGAACTTCAGGATGGAGTTTGATGAGGAGCTGAACGAAACCATCAGCTTTAGAGCAACCTGCCTTAAATCGGAACCGGCCCAATTGGAATCGGCTTTGCGGTTCCGATTTAAGGCGCGATGATCTAGTGACGACGGCCAGCAAGCAGTGATGTGTTGGCCGGGATGCTCTATGACGCGTTGCGTTATGGCAGCTAAAGCGCGTCACAATGCGCGCGAACCCTCCCGCTCCCCCGCCCCATTCCTCCACGGGCCACCGCATCGCAGGATGTGCTGGGTGGCCGGCGGCGAAGCGGGCCGGTATGGCCATTCCGCCCACGGCCAACTTGATCGAGACCGGCAGCGGCAGGGAGTTGCGTCGAAAGCGGGCTGCCGAAGGCGGCGGTTGAAGGCTACGGTGCTATCCGGGGCACCTTCACAATTGGCAACGGTCGACTGCCGGTGCTGGTCAAGCAACGTCTGTGGCACACCAACACTGCCGCCGCCGCGGGATGTTCCACCCCCAATGCGTGCACCGAAAGAGGCATTCCTGCCGCGTAGGCAGCCACCCAGCATCAAGGGCGCGATGGGACGATATCGTGACCATCAGCGAGGCACCGCGAACCGTCCCTCGCTCGCCCCGACATAATACTCCCATGCCCGGATCGGTTCGTGCACCCGGTCATCGCCGTGCCGCCGCAACGCCGTCTGCTTGGTGTAAGTCTGCAGCGATAGGCCAGCGGCCAAGGCCTTCAGTTGCAGCTCGGCGGTTTCCTCCAGGAACAGCGCTTGCACGCAGGCGTGCGGCACCGATTGGCCCACTGCCAACATGCCGTTGGCGCGCAGGATGACGGCCTGGGCATCGGCGCCGAGCGCATCGGCCACCTGTTCCGCGTGCTCCGGGCTGTGCACCAGATAGGGCATTGTCGTCACGCCGACGAGCGGGCCCAGATTGGCGCCAAACCCATGCGCCACCTCAAGCGGCATGCCGGCCGCTGCATAGGCAGCGACGTTACGTGGATGACCGCGCGCGATCGCCGCGACATCGCTGCGCCGCCGGTAGACGGCGACGTGCATGATCGCTTCCAGCGCCGGACGACCGACGTGGCCGGCGACCTGATTGCCATGCTGATCAAGTTCGACCAACTCGTCGGCGGTGACCAGTCCCAACGCACGCCGCGGTGTCATGATGATGCGATCGCTGCCGGCAACCCGGGCGCTGATATGACCGAAGCCTTCCACGATGCGAAAATAGGTCAGTACACGGCAGGCCGTGACGATCTCCGCGCGCTGCTCCGGCGATGACTGGAACGACATCGGTGCCTCTCCAATAAGCTTTGCTCGATCTGCCAGCACGTGGCGCGGCGGACGGCTCACCTCCGCCTGATTGATGATGTCCGCCTAAGGCGGATGAGCCTTGCCGGCCCGCGAACTCTGACGCGCAATCCGGCATCCTGCTGTCGCCGCTGTGCGCGCTACAAAATAATACTGGGATTGCGCAGGCTTTGATCGCAATCGATCAAGTTGACCTGCTTGGCCGCGATCAACCAGCCGCCCTCAGCGTCGACCAGTTTGTGTCCGGCCCATCCGGTCAGGATCCGGGTCTCATCCCCCCAAAACTCTGAAATGAGAAAGTTCGAGCGTAGCATATGGACAGTCGGCGCCCCGGTGGTAAACACTTCGACGTTGGTGATCAGACGCACGGTGCGCGAGGCCGGCGCTTGAGACCACGCATAGCCGGTCCGGAGGCGGAAGATGCGGTCCTCCAGGCGTCGGCGGTCATCGAAGGTGACGGTGATCTCGCGCCTGGGGTCTCCGGCTTCGGGCGTGCCCGGCACCCAGTAAATGCATTCGGCTGTGAACAGCGCCAGCCAGTCCTCGAAGCGGAGTTGATCGAGCAGCCGGGCCTCACGCTCCAGCAGGGCACGGGCCCGGTCGCGCAGGTGGAGGTCGGTCACGCAGGCCGTATCGCGCTGCCAATCGGTAAAATCGTCGATGATTTGCTGATAGAGCAGGTCCGTCACATAATAAGATGTGCGCGAGGGATCGCGCGCCGCGGTGACGCCGGTGGCGGCCTGATTAAGTGCAGTCGGATCGGTTCCCATGGTGACGGCTCCTAGTTGGCACGCCGGTTCAGCGATGCTGTCCTCAGCCGGCTGCGTGCGATAAGATGCAGGCGCAGGGAACGTCCCGCAATTGGTGCGTCCCCTGATCGTTCCGTTCGCTTTCGCTGCATCGACCCGGCAAGGACTATCGGACAGGCCCGCGCGATGGCGATCTCGTTGCGCGAAAATTAATCGAAGAGGGAGGCTATGTGCAAATTGCAAAACGTGTTGCCGTCAGTACGGTCCACTGCGCTCGGCGCGTTGATCGTCGTGTTCGCCACGCATGTCACCGCAAGCACGTCCGCCGCTGATACAGAGGCGCAAAAACAAGCCGTCGAGCGGTCCAAGCCGCTGGTCGCCACCGGACCATGGCCGGCCGGCGATCAGAAAGGCATGGCCAATACCTTGGGTCCCGGCACGTGGCTGCGTTGTGCCGCCCACATGGGCGCGGCGGGGGCCAAGATCTACGAACTCAATCACGTCCGCTCCAACACCATGCCGAAATCGCCGTTTGGGCGGCCCCTGTCTTACACGTTTACGCCGAGCGTTTCACTGCCGGGCACCCGGCACGTGTTCAACGGTGAGAAGGTCGATGGGGGGGAGCCGGGCGCCCAAGGCACGCAGATGGATGCGTTGGGCCACTTTGCCTACTACGACAAGGTGTGGGACGGAAAAGGCAAGCCGCCGCTCGATGGGGCCAAATACTATGGGGGCTACACCCAAAGGGATGTGAAGCCGTCGCCAGCTTCACCGCTGCTTAAGCTTGGTATTGAGAATGTGCCACCGATCGTGACCTCGGCGGTGCTGCTCGACGCCAAAGCCCATATCGGCAAGGGTGCCAGCCTGGCACCGGGCAGTTTGGTCAGCAAAGCCCACATCGAGGCGATGGTGAAGGCGCAAAGGCTCGATTGGCGCGGCATCCTGCCGGGAGACGTGGTCTATATCTACACCGGTTGGGGCGACAAGTGGACAGATCCCGACACGGACAAAAGCTACTACACGATGGGGCCAGGGCTCTCCGTCGACGCCGTAAAGTATCTTCAAGACAGAAAGATCGTGCTGGTGGCGCTGGATAACCCGTTCACCGATCCGGTCGCGGACGGTCAATTGCAGGGCAAGGCCAAGCCGCCACAGGGATTGGAGGACGGCCTGCCGTTTTTCATCCACCACCACAATCTGGCCGTGGCCGGCATCCACCAAATCCAAAATGCCAATCTGGGACGGCTCGCCCGCGATAAGGTGTGGACCTCCTGCACGATGATCTTGCCGTTGCGGGCAAAGGGCCACGCCGGGTCGCCGGTTCGCCCCGTCGCCATCGGCGTGCCTGGCCAATAGCCCACTTGCCGAGGTCGCGGCGCCGGCGGATGGGGTCGCCGCCGCGCCGCCGACCGGCCCCACCGTCAGGGATCGCGCTTGACGGCGATCGCGGGTGGGGTGTTCATCAACCGCTTCCACTCCTTGAAGTGCTCGCGCATGAACGCCTCGTCTGTCGCCGGCGCGGTGATCGTTCCGTCGTCGTTAATCTTGACCCGGCCCTCGATCCCCAGACCACGGTTCATATACACCCACTCATCCTCGAGGCACTCCAATCCCTTCTGGATCTGCTCGAAGTTGGCGACGTCGTCGACCTCGCCAAAATTGGGAAAACCTTCCTGCGTGCGCATCCTGAGCGCGTTGATATCGCGCACCGCGTCCGGGCCCAGATCGCCATTGGCATCGGTGATGCGGGTGCCGTACCAAATCGCGTTGGTCTCGCCGACGTTGACGGGCTCGAACACTTGAATGTGATTGCCCAACAGCGAGAAGTTCGGGAACACGTTGATGTTGACCGGCTCGGAGCCAGCCAGATCAAGCAGCGCCGGCGCCCGCTCACCATAGCGCTGGCGGAACGCCTGTTCGTAATGCTCCATGCCCGGATGCAGCGATTCCAACGCCCACAGCCCCCCCGGGCGCGGGTCCAGATTGGGACGCTTGTCCTTGAAGTGATTTCCGTGGCCGGTGTACTTCATGTACATCGCGAGGCTATCGGGCGAGTCCTTATAATAGGCCATGCCTTTGGCGTTCTCGCCGGCAAATCGATTCTCGGTCTCCAGCAGCGAGCGGTGCGAGTAGACCACGTGGTAGCCGTCGCATGCGTTGTCGTAAGCAAGCTTCCAGTTGCCCTTGTATTTGATGCGGTTGGCCTCACACACCTCAAGTTGGCCGCCGGGGTTGCGGTCAAGCCATTCATCGATCGGAGTCGTGATCGGCCCCAGGTGTTCGAGGAGCGGCAGCGCCTCCATGTTGAGGGTGGCAAAGATGAAACCGCGATAGGACTCAACGCGCGGGACTTGAGCGATATTATACTTAGGATCGCGCATGTCTTCGGCATATCCTTCCGGCCACGGCACGCCGCGCAATTGGCCGGTATTGAGGAAGTTCCAGCCATGATAGGGGCATTGGAAGGAGCGGGCGTTGCCTTTTTCCCAACGGCACAGCGTGGTGCCGCGATGGGTGCAACGGTTGAACAGGGCGCGAATTTCCCCGTCATTGTCGCGCACGATAATCAATGGTCTGGTGCCCATGCGCCGCGTGATGAAATCGTTGGCGTTGGGGATTTCGCTTGCGTGCGCGAGATAGACCCAGGTGCCGCCGAAGATGTGGGTCATCTCCAGCTGGAAAATTGCGGGATCGGTGTACACTAAGCGGTGGACGCGATCCTCTTCGACCAGCCGATCCCAGTCGTGGTGCGCCTCGTTGCGGCCGATCCGCTCAATGATTGTCATGGGCATGTCCTCCGCGACCATCGCCTTACCGGTGCTGCAGCTGTCTAGAGCAACCTGCCTTTAATCGAAATCGGAACGATCCCGATTAAAGGCAGAAAGTCGCTCACCACTTTAAGAGCGATCACCTCCGCCTGCGGCGGAGATGACCTAAAAGAAATCGAAGTACTCGTTGTGCTCCCATTCGGTCGGGTCATCGCCGACCTGCTGCCCGCGCTCCTTCAAGAAAGCTTCGAAGCGCCCGACCTCGTTACGCTTGAGTCTGAGATAATAATCGAGAAACACCGGTCCCAGCGCGCTGGCGAATAAAGCGTCGCCCTGCAACGCCTGCAGCGCCGCCGGCAGCGTCGTTGGCAACAGCGGACGGTCCGCAGCGTAAGGTTCCAAGTCCTGTGGGCCGGGGTCGATCGCTTGATCGATGCCCGCCAGACCAGCGATGATCTGCGATGCGATGAACAGGTAGGGATTGGCGGCCGGCTCCCCGATCCTGTTCTCCAGTCGGGTGGCCCGGTCGCCGTAGCCACCGAGCGCACGGATCATCACCCCGCGGTGATCGTGCGCCCATGTGGCCCGGTCAGGTGCCAGCGAGTTCGGCCGCAGCCGACGGTATCCATTGATGGTCGGCGTCGCGAACACGGTGCTGGGTGCGGCATGGCCGAGCAGGCCGCCGACGTAGGCGAGCCCTGTGTCCGACAGCGGTTGGCCCGGGTTATCGGGCAGCATCAGATTGCCGCCATCGGCGCGCGCCACCAGCGATTGATGCAGATGCCAGCCGCTCGCGTAGTAGCCCTTGATCGCCGGCCGCGCCATGAATGTTGCGAAATAGCCCAAGCGCCGGCACAGCTGCCGGGTCGCGCTGCGAAACAGCAACATGTTGTCGGCCGCATCGACCGCATCGGCCGGCGCAAACGTGCACTCCACTTGGCCCGGCCCCCATTCATTCTCGATCGAGCGCAATGGCAGCCCGATGCCCTCATAGGCCTCGCCCAGCGCGCTCAGCACCGGCTGCATCAGGTCCATGTTGGATTCTGAATGGTAATGATAGCCGGGCTCGGGAGCAGCGGTGGCAATCGGGCGCCCGCGCATACCCGGGTAACCGATGTTCTCCGGTCCGAGCTCTTGTTGCGTGACCCGCAGCAGGTACCATTCGACCTCGAGCCCGACCCTGAGCGCCAAGCCGCGCTGTTGCAGCCGGGCTGCCTGGCGCTTGAGCAGATGGCGCGGCGAGAAGTGAAAGGGCGTGCCGGACCTGAAATGTTCGTCGCACAACATCCACCCGACACCTGGGGCCCACGGCAACGTGCGATAGGTCGCCGGATCGGGGACGATGACCAGGTTGGGCGACCCCGTCATCTCGTCGATGCCCATCCCCCCACCGGGCGTAAACGAGGAAAAGATCCTGGCGCCTGCTGCATCCAACGTCGAGGTCGCCACGTTGATATTGTAGCCGTTCTCGAACGCACTGAGCGCCACCGGTACGCTGACTAATTTCGCGCGCGCATAACCGTGAGGATCGCACCAAACCAGACGGACAAACCGAAGCTGGTCTGCGGCCATCCGTTGCTTGAGGTCATCAGCCAGGCGCTGCTGGTCGGCCGACCAAAGACCGTGGCGGGCAATGAAGTTGGGCAGTTTCTGCATCGGTTGCCTTAATCAGTGGGCGGAACCGGCGATGTCGGTGCGCCGTCGGGCCCGATCTGGGCTGAAGGCAGCTTATGCAGCGGCCCGCCGCGGAGCAAGTCGATGCATCTGCTGCGTTTCAGACGTGGCTGGAACCGTCCCGCTCCCCTGCACCCGTCCTCCGCTGGGCCACCCAACGGCACGATCTCATCGGTGCCGGGCGGCGGAGCGGGCCGGCACGGTGCTTCCACCCAAGGCGGACATGATCCGGTGCTGGTTGATGGCGGGTTGTGAGCGGCCACGACGCCCCATAAACTTGGCCATCGGTCAGGCTTCGGAGGCCGCCCCATGTCACACTCGGCGCATGCGACCTTCATCAGCGAAATTCCTGTGGTGGAGCCGGGCCAACGTCTCGGCGGCATGATCGACGCCAGCGGCGAATTCGATGGTGCTGCGGCACCCTATCAGGCACCGATCACCGAGCTGTCGTCCGCCCCTGATACAGCCAGCAGCCTGCTGATCGCGCTGGGTCAGGCCGGCTTAAACGGCATCGCGCGTGCCGAGGCGAACGCAGTCGATCCTTACCCGTCCGAACCCATCGAGCAACCCAACCAATCGAGCCGCCCAAGATGACCAACCAAGTCCCCCTGTCCGTCGTGTTCGCCGAAGAAGATACGCTGTTTCGGCTGATGGAGATGGCGTTATTGCGCAGGCTCACGCCGCCGGGTGAAAAGACGCTCAGGTATTTTTTCGGCGACGCCTTGGAGCAGCCCTTGGACCAGCTGATCACCATGGCCGATCGGCTTGGACTGCCGGGCGAGATCGCGACCACCGTCTGCCAGGACACGGACGCTTTGGACCGTGCGCTCGCCAGCTGCGACGTGCTGGTGCTGGAGCGCTCCGGGCTGTCGGCCGCCCGGATCGAAGCCTGCCGGCAGCGCGTGCGGTTGATCCAGCAGTTCGGTCAAGACAGCCGCCACATCGACATCGACGCCGCCCGCCGCCATGGTGTCAACGTCGCCAACCTGTTGCGGTTCTCCAGCCTCTCTTCGGCGGACCATATCACGGCGTTGGTGCTCGCCTGCGCGCGCGACCTGCTCCATGCGCACAACGTCGTCAAAGCCCGCCGCGATCCCGCCAAGCCGGCTGCCTTCGCCACCGGTCCCGCACGCAACAAGTTCAACTGGGGCAACATTCGCGACATTCGCGTGCTGGCCGAACACACGATCGGCTTTATCGGCATGGGTGAGAATTCTGGTCACGTCGCCAGCCGGCTGCGATCGATGGGGATGCGGGTGCTCTACTACAAGCGCAACCGGCTGAGCACCGAGGAAGAGGCGCGGCTGGGCGGCATCACCTATGCGCCGCGTGAGACGTTGCTGGCGGCGGCGGACTTCGTCTCGATCCACGTGCCCTACGAAGCAGCCACCGAAAAAATGGTGGACGCCGATTTTCTGGCGACCATGAAGAAGGGTGCCTACCTGATCAACAGCGCGCGGGGCGGGATCGTTGATGAGCAGGCGTTGTTCGCAGCGCTGAAAAGCGGGCATTTGGCCGGCGCAGCCCTGGACGTGTACCGCTACGAGCCGGTCCCCGATGATTGCCCGTTGCTCGATCTCGATAACGTTCTGTGGACGCCGCACATCTCCGGCGGGCGCCCGGAATTCATGATCCGCGAGTGCGAAGACGTGCTGTCCAACATCGCCCGCGCGTTAACGGGTGCGCCGCTCAGTGGTCAGTTGAGCCCGCTGGGTTGATGCGTCCGGCGGAGCGTCAAACCGTCCAAATCATGCGTGGTTGACTTAGTTAATTGATATGTTATTTAACCAATCGATTAAATGATGTGGACGTCGACTATGACCCGCCTTGACGCCATTCTCGGCGCCCTCGCCGATCCGGTCCGCCGCGGTATCGTCGAACGGTTGATTGCAGAAGGTGAACGCACCGTGGGCGAGATCGCCAAGCCGCTGGATATCTCGATGCCGGCCGTGTCACGCCATCTCAAGGTGTTGGAAGACGCCGGTTTGATCGAGCGTCGGATCGACAAGCAATGGCGCTTCATCCGTGTCCGACCTGAAGCGATCGAGACGGTCGACAGCTGGGTGGACCAGCAGCGGCGGCATTGGACGATGGCCTTAGATCGGCTGGAAGGGGCGATCGCCCGCAATACGCCAAAACGGAGCATGTCATGAGCGACCGGCACTTGCATCTTGAACGGCTGATTGCAGCCCCGCCGGAAGAGGTGTTTCGGTATTGGACCACCCCGGAATTGCTGGTGACGTGGTGGGGCCCTCAGGGGTGTCAGATTCCCAATTATGCGCTGGATGTGCGCCCGGGCGGGCGCTGGCGCACGACCATGCAGCACAGCGATGGCTCCTCCAACACGGTGAGCGGTGTCTATCTGGCGATCGAGGCCCCCAACCGCGTGGCCTTCACCTGGGCTTGGGAGAACGAGACGGGCGTACGCGGCCACGAAACCGAGGTTGATATCCGGTTGGAGCCGGTGCCCGGCGGAACCCGTCTGACGCTTCGCCAAACGAGCTTCGAGTCGGATCGGGCGCGTGAGCTGCACCAAAGCGGCTGGTCGTCATCGCTGGGATGCTTGGACGAGGCGGTGCAGGTGGCTGCGGCGTAGCGCTGATTGATCCGCGCAAAGCAAGAGCCACCTGCTGTTTGCACGGCGGAGAGGAGCGGCGCAGCGGCTCAATGCCATCATCGACATAAATCCCGGCGCGACACGCACATGTTGGCCTGAATTGTGGAGGCGGAAATGGAAAACCACCCAGTCGTATCGCATGAGGACTGGATCGAAGCGCGCAAACGGCTGCTGATTAAGGAAAAGGAATTCTCTCGCCTACGCGATGAGCTGACCACGGCACGACAGGCGCTGGCCTGGGAGCGGGTGGCGAAAGACTACACCTTCACCGGCCCCGATGGTGAGGAGACGTTGAGCGACCTCTTCGCCGGTCGCAGCCAGCTGATCATTTATCACTTCATGTTCGACACCGATTGGGAGGAGGGATGCAAATCCTGCTCGCTGGGCGCCGATACCTACGAGCGCCAGGTCGTGCATCTGGCTCACCGCGATGTAACACTGGTGACCGTCTCGCGTGCGCCGCTGGAGAAGTTGCAAGCGTTCAAGCAACGCATGGGTTGGACCTTCAAGTGGGTGTCCTCGGCGAACTCCTCCTTCAATCGGGACTACCACGTCACCTTTACGCCCGAGGAGCTGTCCAGTCAGACGGCTTATTATAATTACAAGGAAACTGCGTCATTCCCGGTCAGCGAGGCCCCCGGCCTGAGCGTCTTCTACAAAAATGAAGCTGGCAGCATCTTTCACACCTATTCGACCTATGGTCGCGGCCTGGAAAATATTCTGGGTGTCTACACGTTTCTCGATCTGGTCCCCAAGGGACGCGACGAAAGCGGCTTAAGCTACGGGATGGAGTGGGTCAGGCACCGGGATCGATATGACGACGTCGGGTTCGTCGATCCGTATGCCAAATCATTATAATCTTTTTGCGTTGCATCGAGCGCGATCCAAGACTTAGATCATCGCGCCTTAAATCGGAACCGCAACGCCGATTCCAATTGCGCCGGTTCCGATTTAAGGCGCAAAGATGATCGCTGTTAAAGTGGTGAGCAGCTTTCTGCCTTTCATCGGGATCGTTCCGATTCCGATTAAAGGCAGGTTGCTCAAGTGCGATTTGCTGAGACAATTCAACGGTAAGGAGGTGCCCTGTCGTGACCAACTACATCTACATCTTCCATGGCGGGTCCAAGCCGGCGACCCCGGCCGAGCAGGAGCGCGTGATGGCCGCCTGGTCCGGCTGGCTCGGTGGGCTGGGCGATGCCGTGGTCGAACCTGGCGCTCCATTCGGTCCCTCAAAGACCGTCTTCGACGGCCATCGGGTGCACGATGACGGCGGCGCAAATCCGGCCTCGGGCTATACCATCATCAAGGCCGCAAGCCTGGACGATGCCGTCGCGAAATCAAAAGGCTGCCCAATTTTCGAGAGTGGTGGCTCGATCGAAGTGTGTGAAGTGATGGCGATGTAGCACCGGCTCGAGCGTCTGGCCAACGGTCTTAACGATTTGTTAACCCTATGGCGCGAGCGTTGATTTCAGCAGCAGAATCGCTGCATAAGCGGAGCCTGCCCCTCTGCCAACGACGTGGTGACGGTCAGCGTGCCGAACCACAACGGTGTCTGGTCCAAGCGACCTTCGCTGTCATTGCCTTAGTCAATCCTCTCCTTGTCCCAAAATAGCGGCTCGGTCGGTGTCAAAACACCACCGAGCCGCAAACAGCCGATCCGTTTTGAGGCCCCGCTCGTCTGGTCGAGCTCTATGGCAAGACCGCACAGTGTCGATGGCCCGTTGGCCGGTTCGAACCGTTCTTGCGGCACGCGCGTCAAAAAGCGATTGACGGGCTCAGCTGGGAGCATGCCGAGCACGGAGTGGTAGTCGCCGCACATGCCGACATCGGACATATAGGCCGTTCCACCGGGCATGATGTGCTCGTCGGCGGTCGGCGTATGCGTATGGGTGCCAATCACGGCCGAGACGCGGCCGTCAAGGAAGAAGCCCAGCGCCTGTTTTTCACTGGTCGCTTCGGCGTGAAAATCGACGATGATGGCATCGGCACCACGGCCCAAGCCACAGGCGGAGACTTCGGCGTCGATCGCCCTGAAAGGGCAGTCCATCTCACTCATGAACACCCGGCCGAGCGCATTGATCACCAGCACATCGGCGCCGTTGCGGGCCTTGAACAGACCGGAGCCGCGACCCGGAGTGCCCACGGGATAATTCAGTGGCCGTAACAGCCGCGGCTGCCGCTCGATGAAAACCAGCGCGTCGCGTTGATCGAACGCGTGGTTGCCAAGGGTCACCACGTCGGCGCCAGCAGCCAGCAACTGCTCGAGAATTTGCTCGGTGATGCCAAAGCCGCCGGCGGCATTCTCGGCGTTAACAACCACGAAATCCAAGCTGTAACGCTCACGCAGACGTGGCAGTGCGTCCAACACCGCGCGTCGTCCCGAACGACCGACAATATCACCAAGAAAAAGCAGTCGCATTCAGGTGTTTAGCCTCGCTTGTCACGCGGCACTGGGCGAGCCGCTCGGAACCGGTAGATTGTGTCGCCATGCTAATGGAAGGGTTTCGGCCGGCTTGGTCAAGCTGAGATCGGAGCGCGCCGTGTCTGCTCAAGCGAAACTGAACGCAGCGTGCGTCAAGCCATCAGCGTCGGCAAGGCTTGATCGGAACAGTGTTTAGTTGGGAGCCTGGTACGAAGACTTGGTTCGGCCCAAATCAATCCGGCGCGGTCAAAGGCGTGCAATGGCCCCACTCATTTGATAAGCGAGGCGTCGCTATTGGAACGATCGACGACCGCCAAAGCGCTCAACATGCGCACCACGTGAACAACAAACGGAGCACTGGGCCACTATGATCACCTTGTTCACGTACGGTCCCGCTTTCGGCCTACCCGACCCCAGCCCGTTCGTCACCAAGGCTGAAGTACTTTTGAAGATGTCGGGATTGCCCTACCGCACCACCATCGGCGATCCCAGAAAGGCGCCCAAGCGAAAGCTTCCCTTTATCGAAGATGACCACGTGATGATCGCCGACAGTACGCTGATCCGGCTTCACCTTGAGGACCGACACGGCATCGATTTCGGCAAAGGCCTGACGGACGCGCAAAGGGGCTATGCTTGGGCGATCGAAAAAATGCTGGAGGACAACCTTTACTGGGTCCTCATGCGTGAGCGGTGGATGCAGCCGGAGAACTTTGACAAAGGGCCGCGCACGTTTTTCAGCATCGTGCCGGCGCCGATGCGCCCCTTGGTGATTGCCAAGGTCAAGCGCGAGGTGCGGCGTGATCTCCATGGTCAGGGCACCAGTCGCCTGAGCCGGGCGGAAATGGAACGGGTGGCGACGCGCACGATCGATAGTCTTGAAGCGGTGCTCGGCGACAAGCCATGGCTGATGGGCGAGGAGCCGCATGGCGTGGATGCGACCGGCTTCGCATTCGTGGCCGCGCTGATGTGCCCGCTTTTTGACTCGCCGATCCAACAGGACGCAGCCGCACGGCCGGCGCTCTCGGCCTACTGCGAGCGAGGTATGAGACGCTGGTTTCCAAGCCTCGCGCGGTCGCCGGCACCGGCCTAACGACGATCGAGATGATATCCGCCGTGGGCGGAAGCGCCGTGCCGACCAGCTCCCCGCCCGCGGCCTCCCACGCAATCGTACCAACCACGCAATCGTACCAACCACGCAATTGTACCAACCACGCAAGCCGTGCCAATTGCAGGCCGGGCGGGCGAGCGGGATGGTTCGAGCTCGCTTGAACAGGTATCGGCAGCCACCCGCTCCGCGGTCGTGCGGGCATCGGTCCGCCGCCGTCGCGTTGCACGAAAAAGCCCGCCTTCATGGGCGGGCTCAATGCCATCTTCGGTGGGCTCAATCCATCTTCGCTAGTGCGAGAGCAACCTTCGCTAGTGCGAGAGCAACTTCGCTCATGCGAGAAGGAGAATGACGGCCGTTCCTCACAACCCCGCGGTACTGCCGGTATGTCGGTCGGGCGTCGACCCGGGTCTTGCGACGCATGCTCGGTCATACCGGAGTGACGACCGTCTAAACCCGATAGTCGTTGCAATTTTGGATCTCGTCAAGCCAATAATTTGTGGCTCACGCCGGTATCGGTGGCCGAGCGGGCGGGTGGGATGGTTGCAGCCCACGTTGCAACGCTTTCAGCCGTACATCGCCCATCTGCCGGCTGACGGTCGCCGAAATCCCAGCAATCGCGGGTCGATGCGGAGCGTCACGGCGATCATGTGGCGCACCTCGCCGGCACCGTCACTTGGCGTCGAGATCGGCCTTTTGCCAGGCCGCGAAACCACCGACCAACGACGCCACGTTCGGAAAGCCCATGTCGAGGAGCGTCTTGGTCGCCAAGGCCGAGCGACCACCGGTGCCGCAGTAAAGGATCAGCCGCTTGTCGGGATTAAAGGCTTTCAGGTGGGCTGGTGAACTTGGATCGGCATAAAACTCCAGCATGCCGCGCGAGGCATGAACCGAACCGGGGATAGCGCCCTGCTTTTCGCGCTCAACGCCATCGCGCACGTCAATCAGCACGACGTCCTGATCATCGAGGAGATACGGCAGATCCTGCACCGAGACAGTTTCAATCACCGCATTCGCCTGTGCGAGAAAGTCCTTAAATCCAATCTTGAGCATTCGTGCTCCCTTTCGATGTGCGCCCGGAACCACACGTCAATTTAGCTTGCCACCTCGCAAAACACCACTTGCCGCCTCGATCAACGGCACGCTATCTCGATTGTGCGGTCACTGGGGACGATGCTGCGGCGAACTTGAGCCTTACGGTGCCGTGTTTGACCAGCTCAATCGCGCACAAATATACAACAAGGCTACACAACCCTTTTGCGCAACCGAAGGGGCCGGGGAAGGGGAAGGGGAATGGGAAGGGGAAGGGGCCGCGGTCGATCACGACGTCGATAGCGAAGACGCAACGCCATGCTTGAGCTTTATCACACCAATTGGTCCGTTTGTGCCCAGAAGGTTCGCATGGTGATTGCGGAGAAGGGCCTCGTTGTGGTCGAACGGCACCTGGACTTGCGCGCCCGCGACCAACAGCGCCCCGATTATCTCAAGCTCAATCCCAATGGTTATGTACCAACGCTGGTGCACAACGGACGCGCAATCATTGAATCGGCGATCATCTGCGAATATCTGGACGACATGTTTCCCGCCGCATCGTTGCGGCCGGCCGATCCCGTCGACAAGGCCCGCATGCGCACCTGGACGCGCCGACCGGACGATGGGTTGCATCGTGCTTGCGCGAGCTTGGCCAACGCGACGGCGTTCCGCCTGCAATGGCTTGAGCGTCCGACGCCTGACGTGGAAGCGATGCTGGTGCAGACGCCGGATCCGATCCGACGCAACTGGCGCCGGGAAATGATCGAGCGGGGCATCGATTCGCCTTTTTTCGCCACCGCCGTTTGGACCTACCGGGCTCTGCTGGACGACATGGAAACGCAGCTCATTGAGCGGCCATGGCTGGCTGGCCAAACCTGCACGCTGGCAGACATCGGCGTGATCCCTTATCTCAATCGGGCGGCCGAGTTGCAGTTGCAGGCGATGTGGGAGCGATCGCACCCACGGGTCACGGCCTGGCTGGAGCGGATCCGGAACCGGCCAAGCTATCAGATCGCGTTTGGCAGCTATCCCTACCCGAGCCATTGCGATTTGATGGCCCGCGAGGGACGCAAGGCCTGGCCGATGGTCGAAGCGCTGTTGGCCGCCGCCTGAGGCAGCGCAGGCGTTCCGATGACAGATGTCCGGGTGGCGAGGTCGGCTCGCGCGTCGCAGGGTTTGTCCGACGGGATTGTCCGACGGGATTGTCCGACGGGATTGTCGCAAGGGATGGAAGGCAGTGGAGATCAAACACCACGGACGTTTCGGCTACTCACCGATCACGGAGCGGAAGGACTATGATTGGCCGGACGGCAAGCGGCTGGCGCTCTATATCGGTCTCAACATCGAACATTTCAGCTTCGGCGAGGGGCTCGGCCACACGCCGACCAATCCCGGCACCCAACCGGACGTGCGCAACTATTCGTGGCGCGACTACGGGCTCAGGGTCGGCATCTGGCGGATCTTCGATCTGCTCGATGACTTCGGCTTGCCGGCCTGCCATCTGATGAACACCGCCATCTACGATTACGCACCACAAATCCCGGCGCGCATTCGCGCGCGTGGCGATGAGTTCGTCGGTCATGGTCGGACCAACTCTGAGCAGCAGGGGGATCTTTCGGAAGATGCAGAGCAGCGGCTGATCGCCGAGGTCACCGAGGCGTTTCGACGCCACGAAGGACGCGGCCCGGGCGGCTGGATGGGCCCATGGATCTCAGAAAGTGCCAGCACCCCTGATTTGCTGAAGCAGGCCGGCTATCGCTTCATCATGGATTGGTCCTGCGATGATCAGCCGGTTTGGATGCGCACCCGCCATGGCCGGCTGTTGATGCTGCCCTATCATATCGAGATCAACGATTCGCCGGCCCAGCTGACGCGGCGTCACACCGCCGACGATTTCACGGCAATGGTAACGACGCATTTCGATGAGATGATGCGTCAATCTCGGCGGCAGCCACTGGTGTTTTCTCTGGCATTGCACACCTTCGTGGTGGGTCAGCCTTACCGGCTGGCCGGGCTCAGGAACATTTTGAGCCACATCGTTCAACACCCTGACTCCGATCGCATCTGGTTTACGCGCCCGGGCGCCATTTACGACCACATCACCGCTTTGCCGCGCGGGACCATCCCTGGCGATGGAAACCCTTACGACGATCGTTAAAGGTGGGGTAACTTGTCGGGGTCAGGCCAATCTGCGATATTGCCGGATAAAGTCGAAGCGTGCGGCGCGATGGGCCGCTAAGGAGCACAGGTCTCATGGGTGCAACCAGCATCTGGCATTGGGTGATTCTACTGCTGATCGTCGTTCTGCTGTTCGGCCGAGGCAAGATCTCCGAAGTGATGGGCGATGTCGCAAAGGGCATTAAAAGCTTCAAAAAAGGCATGAGCGACGACGAAGAAGCCAAAAAGCAGCCCGAACAGACGGTGACTGAGCCGAAGATCATTGATGCAACACCAACTGCGGATCCTCAGCAGTCAGGCGACAAGAGCAAGGTCGGTTGAGCTGGGTATGACGCGACGGTGAAGCGGATCGCACTGTGCCATTATTGAAGCTGGCGGGCAGGACGGGCAGCGGCAACCGGGCCAGTCGATCTGGGCGCGCGGGCGGGTTGTTCGCCGGACATTGCATTTTGTAGCCCCGTAGAGTTGGTTAACGGTAATGCTCGACATTGGTTGGTCGGAGCTTTTGATCATCGGCATGGTGGCCCTGGTGGTGGTTGGCCCGAAGGAGCTGCCAGGCCTGTTGCGCACGTTGGGCCAGTACCTCGGGATCGTCCGGCGGCACGCCGCCGAGTTCCGGAGCCAGTTCGACGAAGCGATGCGCGACACAGAGTTGCAGCAGCTCAAGCAGGAGGTCGATAGCCTCAGGTCGGAGGCGGAAGGCACGCTACGCTCGGCCGGCTCCATGCTGGAGGGTGGCGATGACGCCACCAAGACCAAGCAAACCCTTGATTACGATGACGAGGACTTGGACCTCGACGTTGGTGAAGGGCTCTTTGAGCCACGCGAGAGCCAGGTGGCTGGTCCCGGCTCGGCCGCCGTGGCAGCCGCGGCTGCGGCCGCCGAACGTGACTCAGAAGGCGTCGGCGCTGAGACACCCGACCAAACCGGCGCGGCCAGCGCAGCCGCTGCGGCCGCAGCGGCTGGCGATGTGCAACGCGTTCCAGCCAAGGCCCAGGTCTGAGGTTGCGGCGAACAATGCAGGATGTCAGCCCCAACCCCAGCGACGCCGATGAGCCGATCGATCCCGAGCAAAGCGAGATCGATGCCTCCAAAGCACCGCTGATGGATCACCTGATCGAGCTGCGGCAGCGCCTGATCTATTCCCTGGTCGCGATCGCGGTAATGTTCGTCTTATGCTTTGCCGTCGCCGATCAGATCCTCGACATCCTCACATTTCCCATGGTCTGGGTTTGGCCGGAGAACTGGCCGCCTCCCAAGCTGATCATCACCGACCTGCTGGAGTATTTCTTCACCAAGCTGAAGGTGGCCTTGTTCGCGGCCGCGTTCTTGGCGTTCCCAATCATTGCTCTGCAGGTCTACAGATTCGTCGCACCCGGGCTCTACAAAAACGAGCGGCAAGCCTTTCGGCCGTATTTGCTTGCGACACCGGTGATGTTCGCGATCGGCGCTGCGATCGTCTATTTCCTGGCGATGCCGCTGCTCGTCAAATTTTCCATCAGCCAGTTGCCGGCGACGGACTCGGGCAAGACGCCGGTAGAATTGCTGCCCAAGGTCAACGAGTATCTCACGCTCAACATGCGGTTGATCTTTGGTTTCGGTCTGCTGTTTCAACTGCCCGTAGTGCTGACGTTATTGGCCCGGGCCGGCATGCTGACGGCTGACAATTTGCGCAGCGCGCGACGCTATGCGGTGGTTGGCCTGTTCGGTGTAGCAGCGGTGCTGACCCCGCCGGATCCGTTCTCGATGATCGCGATGGCGCTACCGGGCGTGGTGCTTTACGAGATATCGATCTATGCAGCAGCGCGGGCGGAACGACAGCGCAACCAGGCGCAGTCGAGCACGCCTGCGTCGTCCAGCTAGCGGCCCTTCATTGGGGTGATCACGGCCGACCATGTCTGCACCATCGGCGGGCTGGACCGTCACCTGCAAGCGGCCTATAGCTCGCGTCATCGTGACGTATCCAGAGATCCGCAAGAGCCATGTTCGATATCAAATGGATCCGGGACAATGCAGCCGCATTCGACGCCGGCCTCGTGAACCGGGGCGTGGCGCCCGGTGGCGATGTCGAGTTTGCCGCCGCGCTCATTGGGCTCGACGACACCCGGCGCACGCACCTGACGCAGCTACAGGAGCTGCAGGCCCGTCGCAATGCCGCGTCGAAAGAGATCGGCAAGGCCAAGGCGGCGAAGGACGAGGTCAAAGCCAAGGCCCTGATGGCAGAGGTCACCGAGCTGAAAGATGCCATAGCGGCTGGCGAGGCGCGCGAGCGGACGCTGAATGCTGAGCTCGACGCGGCGCTGTCGATGATCCCCAATGCGCCGCTCGACGACGTGCCGATCGGCCGCGACGAGACCGATAACGTTGAGGTTCGCCGATTTGGCTCGGCCCCGACCTTCGATTTCGAACCCAAGCAACACTTCGAGATCGGCGAAGCGTTGGGGCTGATGGATTTCGAGACAGCCGGCAAGGTGTCCGGCGCGCGCTTCGTCTATCTGACTGGCGACATGGCCCGGCTGGAGCGGGCGATCGCGCAATTCATGCTGGATCTTCACACCGAGGAGTTCGGCTACACGGAGGTGGCCCCGCCGTTGCTGGTCCGCGATCAAGCCGCTTACGGCACGGGCAACCTGCCAAAGTTCGCCGACGATTTGTTTCGAACCACCGACTCGTTTTGGTTGATTCCGACGGCGGAGGTGTCACTGACCAACATGGTCCGCGAGGCTTTGCTGGACGAAGCCGCACTGCCGATGCGGTTCACCGCCTGGACCCCTTGCTTCCGATCCGAGGCCGGTGCTGCCGGGAGGGATACCCGCGGCATGGTTCGCCAACATCAGTTCTCCAAGGTCGAGTTGGTCTCAATCACCACCCCACAGGACAGCCGATCCGAGCATGAACGGATGACCGCGTGCGCGGAGGAGGTCCTCAAGCGCCTTGGGCTGGCCTACCGCACGGTGTTGCTGTGCACCGGGGACATGGGGTTTGCCAGCCAGAAGACCTACGATATCGAGGTTTGGTTGCCTGGTCAGGCGGCCTACCGGGAAATTTCGTCGTGCTCGGTCTGCGGCGACTTCCAGGCGCGGCGGATGGACGCGCGTTACCGGCCCGGCGCGGGCAAGGGAACGACCTTCGTGCATACCCTTAACGGCTCGGGCTTGGCCGTCGGCCGAACATTGATCGCAATTGTGGAGAACTACCAGCGAGCCGATGGCAGCGTCATGATCCCAGAAGCGTTGCGCCCGTATATGAACGGACGCACGGTGCTGGGCGTGCCGTCGTAACGTCGCGGCGGTTCGGTCTCATCGCAAGCTGCCCGCAGCGGGGACAAGCTCGCCGCAACCGCGTGCGTGCGATCCGTTCCACGCTCGACGGGGGATGGTTTCGACACCGGCCCGTCCGCCGATCGGGGTCACGCGCAATAAGGTTCACGACCAACCCGACTGGTCAGGTCATTCTCATGCTTATTCTCATCACCAACGACGATGGCATCGACTCTCCAGGATTGGCCGCCTTGCGGACCATTGGCGAGGCGATCGGCGGGGAGGTGTGGACCTGCGCGCCCGACACCAATCATTCCGGTGCCGGGCATTCGCTTTCCCTCAATCAGCCGATCCGGATCCGGCAAGTGGACGAGCGTGCCTTCGCCGTCACCGGCACGCCGACGGACAGCGTCATCATGGGGCTGCAACGCGTCCTCAGCGGCCGCACGCCCGATTTGGTTCTTTCCGGGATCAATCGCGGCACCAACCTGGCCGAGGATGTGACCTATTCGGGCACCATCGCGGCCTGCTTGGAGGGCACCCTTCTGGGCATTCGCTCGATCGCGCTGTCACAGGCGATCTCAAAGGACACGAAACCGGCGCCACATTGGGACACGCCCAAGTCGTTCGCTCCCGACATCATTCGCAAGCTGCTGAGCCTCAATTGGTCCGCTGGCTTGCTTTACAGCATTAACTTTCCCGATTGCGAGCCGGGTGCCGTCGCCGGGGTCTCCGTGACCGTGCAAGGCCGGCGCGATGCCGGCTTGTTAAATCTCGATGAGCGCCATGATCCGTGGGGCAACGCCTACTACTGGCTGGCCTATCAGCGAAGCCGGTCCGAGCCTCAGATATGGACAGACCTTTGGGCCATCGCCAACCGTCGCATTTCCGTGTCGCCATTGTCGGTCGAGATGACCCATCACCCGTCCATCGCCGCAACGAAGGCAGTCCTGGACGAGTCGTAGAAATGATGTTGGTCATACAAATTTGGTGATTGACAGTCGCTTTTTCGTCACGGCGCGGGCCAAAACTGGCCCTGCTGCCTTCACATTCACGCGCTAGCTTCAGCGGGTACGGACAAGTGCCGGACCAACGGATGCTGGCGCCCCGCCCAGGCTTGTGACCGGTTGCGACCGGCGTAGCCGGCGAGCACGCCGAGCCGGCCGTCCCCGGCCTTTGGCGATGGATGTGACCAGCCTTCGGATTGCTCGGACCGTACCCGAAAGACGATGTCGTAACGGGTTGGCCCGGCTCGGTTTGCGGCGGCATCACAGGCGTGCTCGGTGGTGGCTGAGCCGACCGAGCCATCGGCGATTGCTGATGGAAAGCTTAAGGACACGACGTTTTGGGACACGGCAAGAGTGAGCGGATCGGGGACGAGCCCGCAGCGATTAACGCGCCCTTAACTTTAAGCCGGTTAAGGAAAACCGTGGGTTGAGAGGTGTTCCATGTTCGTCGTTTCGCGTAATTCCACTTTGCATGGCCGCTTTACATGTCGCGGCCTTGCTGCATTTGCCACAACCACCGTCGCGTTAGCGCTGGGCGCCTGCAGCGCAGGCATTACCCGCTTTGACACGGCAAGCTTCGCGCTCAGCGATGGTCAAGGCAAACCGGCCTCGGCGCGGGGCCATGCGGCCGCCGGCTCGCCCGTCATCAATGACGCGATGCCACCGGCGCGCGCCTACGAGGATCTCGACAAGCCGTACGTAGCTGGTCCGCGACCACGCCAAACCAGCACTGTCAAATTGGCCAACTTGCCACGTCTGGAAGCTACGCAACCACCGCTAGAACCACGCCGCGAGGTGTGGAGCGATAATCGTGGTTCAAGTTCGAGCCTGCCGGCCCTGAACCGGCCGGAACAACCTGGCCACGCCGTGACGGTACGGTCGGGAGATACGCTGTACGGTATCGCACGGCGACATGGCGTGTCGATTGCTGCGCTGATGTCGGTCAACGGGCTGACCAGTCCATCGATATGGCCAGGGCAAAGGCTTGAGCTGCCCGCCGACACGCAAGCGCCGATGATCAACCGCGGCAACTCACCGTCAGGCAGGCCAGCACTGGTGCCAACGTCATCGCCTGACACGGCCCCGTCGCGAGCCGCACAGTCCGGCGGGTGGAACGGCCGTTATACGATTCGCTCCGGCGACAGCTTGTACAGGATTGCCGCCCGTTATGGCGTGAAGCATCGCCAGCTGCAAAGGGTCAACGGGATTGCCGATGCCCGCCGGCTTCGTCCCGGTATGGTCATCAGGGTACCTGGCGCCCAGGCACCGACGGCGCCGCCGCAGCGCACCGTGGAGGCACCGCAACCGCGCACCGTCGTGGCCACCGGACCGCGAGTTCCGTTCAGTGCGCCGGCCTCGATGGCAGAACGGGCACGTCGATCGGACGAGGCCCGCCCCTACGAGGCCCGCCCCGAGGCCCACCCCGAGGCCCACCCAAGATACAAGCATAGCCAAACCGGCTTGAAGGTGCTCAACGATGCGCCGGAGAAACCGGTGGCGGCCGTGGTTCGCCGCGATCTGCCGGCCCCGACACCTGCTGCGTTGGGCGACAGGCGCGGGCCACAAGGGAAGTTACGTTGGCCGGTTAGGGGGCGCATCGTGCAGGGCTTTGGTCCTCGTGCGGATGGCAGCCACAACGACGGTGTTGACATCGCCGTGCCCAAGGGAACCGACGTCAAGGCGGCCGAAGCCGGGGTCGTCGCCTATGCCGGCGACGAAGTGCGGACCTATGGCAACCTGGTGCTGATCCGCCACCGCAACGGCTGGGTGACCGCCTATGCCTACAACGACAAACTGCTGGTCCGGCGCGGCGACCGCGTCGTGCGCGGCCAGCCGATCGCCAAAGCGGGCACCACTGGCAATACCGACCGTCCGCAACTCCACTTTGAGGTTCGGATCGACGCCAAACCGGTGGACCCAGTACGTCATCTGGAGACGTTATAGGCGGTATTGAGCGATACCCTGCAAATCTTGATTTTGCTCAATACAAGTAAAATTGATCGCCCGCGATTGCAGGCGATCAATTTTACTTGAGCGCGCAGCGTCCAGATCAAATATATCCGTCCTGATCGCTATTTACTCGTCTCACTTACATTTCAATCGTACGGGCGAGTTGCACCGAGGCCACCCTAAACGGCTGCAAATATTCTATAAGATGTGAATAGCCGATTTTTGAAAATATGGGAGTTCTCGGTGCCGCTGCGAACATCGATGCGCGTAGTCCTGCTGACTGCATCGGCCGTCACGATGACCACGGGTACGGGAGTAACCGTCGGATCGGCACCAGCCCAAGCCCAGCTGTACTGGTGGGGCGGTGGTTATCAATCATCCTATCGGGCCCGTCAACGCGCACGCATGCGGCGGTATGATACGCGTCGGCGCGCACGACGGCGCACACAGCGCCAGCAGAACTACTCAGCGAAGCCGACGCAAGCAGCCGGCCCGATCTTGACGGTGATCTCGATCAAGTCGCAAAAGGTGACGGTCTACGATCGCACCGGGTCCATCATGCGGGGCAACGTTTCGACAGGAAAGCCTGGACACCGCACGCCGACCGGCATTTTTCACATCCTGCAAAAGCGGCGGTTCCACCGCTCCAACCTCTACAGTGGTGCGCCGATGCCGTTTATGCAGCGGCTGACCTGGTCCGGCATCGCGTTGCACGCGGGACGACTGCCTGGATACCCGGCCTCCCACGGGTGTATCCGCATGACAAATCGCTTTGCTTCGCAGCTGTTTTCGCAGAGCGCGATGGGCATGCGGGTCGTGGTGGCACCGCGCGATACCAAGGCGGTTCCAATCTCGCACGCCAAGTTGCCGAACCCGCGCATGGTTGCGGTCGCGCCAGAGCGGCCGCCGGCCGCATCGCCGGAGCCGACGATCGGCGCCGCCGTCGCGCCGGTGTTGGTCGCCGCCGCCAACGGCGCCGAGGAGATCGGCACACGGGCAGTGGCGCCTCAGGTGCTGACGCAGTTCTTAAACCCCCAACAAAGGGCGGATTTGCGGCTGGAGAAGCTCAAAGTGGCGGTCAAGGCCGCGCCGAAAGTCGCCAAGCAACGGCTGGCGGCTTCGCGCCAGGCCTCCAAAGAGGCGGATGCCGCCGTTGCCGCCGTCAAGGACGCCGAAAAGGCCCTCGCTGCCGCGCAGGATCAGCTGGTCACAGCCCAATCCGCGGCGTTGGAGGCGGAGACCGCCGATGACGTGGTGAGCACCACGGCGTTGCGTGAAAGCGCCGAGGCGGGATTGGCGGCAGCCGAACAAGCGGTGCGACTTGCCAAAGCCGTCGAGGCCAAAAAAGTGCCGACCTCATTCGCGGCTGCGGTGCGCTCACGCGAGGCGGATGAGGCGGTGCCCCGGCTGCGCCATGAATTGCGCATTGCCAAGAAAACGGTCAAGCCGCTGGCGCTCTTCATCAGCAAGCGGAAGCGCAAGATTTATGGGAGCCAAGGCTGGCATCGCGTGTTCGAAGCTCCCGTCGTCATCCGGCAGCCCCATCAGCCGATCGGCACACATCTCTACGTGGCGCTAGGCGCCGATCAGGCGACGGGTCAGCTCAGCTGGACCCGTGTGACCATGCCGGTCAATCCGAGACGGGCGATGGCCGACCGCGGTCCGGTTTACCGTGGGCGTCGGCCCACCCAGCCGATCGGGCCACCGTCAACGGCGGCAGAGGCGCTGGACCGGATCGAAATCCCGCCGGACATCATGAAAATCATTAGGAACCGGGTTTGGGCCGGCGCCTCGTTGATCATCACGGACAACGCGCCCGGCAACGAAACCGGCAAGTACACCGATCACATTGTGCAGACCTATTAAACCAGGTCCGCCTCAGGCAAACATGATCGAGGGCGTGTCAGAGTGGGCTCGAACCATCCCGCTACGCTGTGCGGCGCAGCCGGCACAGCGGTGGAGCGAAGCGGCGCAACCGGTCAGCGGCATCGATCCTGCCAAGGTCACGGCCAGTGAAGCAGCCGATGCGACAACCATTGGCATGCTCGGCGAGGCCGATCGGTTGGCGCCCTGGATCGTTCGGCGATACTTGGCCTGCGGCGCCGTCCTCGCATTCGCCGGTGTGGCGGTCCGTCAGGGCTGATAGAGCAAACCTGCCTTTAATCGGAATCGGAACGATCCCGATTAAAGGCAGAAAGTTGCTCACCACTTTAAGAGCGATCATCTTTGCGCCTTAAATCGGAACCGGCGCAATTGGAATCGGCGTTGCGGTTCCGATTTAAGGCGCGATGATCTAGTGCTGGCGCGAGCGGGCCCGGGTCAACGCCGCGAGATCGCGCACCGCGTTGGCCTGCTCCAACACGGCGCGTATCATCTGGCCCAAAACCAAGCAGACCAAGCCCAGCGCGGTGCAACCCAAGCTCAGCTGTACCGCAGCGAGATCGGAGGCAAGACGGAGGTTTGCGGCAAGCATGGCTGGTGTAATGAAGGCGATCGGCACCAATCCCGCGCCGAGAAACGCAAGAGCAACGCCCACCCAGGTGATCACGCGTCCCAATGCGCGACCTGCACGATAATCATCGGTGACAGGTGGGAGCTCGACCTGGCGGTGATGTCTACGATCGCGCTCGGCCTCCAAGCCGGAGTCGACCAGGGATGGCGAGTTGAGAGTCGGTGTCAGTTTGGCGTGCCGGTCGGCTGCGGGCGGGCTCGGGGCCGCGGGTATTCCGATTGGCAGCTGAAGACCGGCCACAGCTTGCTCCACCTGGCCCAACTCGCGATCGGCGCTTGGCAACGGCGGCTTGACGTCGCCTTGAGGAACCTGCGGCTGGGCCGGGATCGCCGACTTCGGCAGCGGCGGCGGCACGGGCCGCTCATTGTCCCGCGTGGGCAGCTCTGGCTGAGCCGACGCCTGGCTGGGCGCGGCTGGCCGCTCAGCTGAAGGCGGCGGCATCACCGGCCGCAGCATGATCGGCTCAGCCGGGACCTCATCGACAGCCTCGTTTCGAGCGGCGCCGGTTGGGCCAAGCCGCGCTAAGCCGTCCGAGGCCTCGATCGCTTCAGGCGTACCCGCATAATAGGCCAGCACGTGTCGATAAAACTGGGTTGCAGACCCGGTTCGTCCCTCAGCCTCGGCGCGGCGCCCTGCCTCAAGCACCTCTGCGGGCAAGAATTTTGGACGCGATTGGACAGTCACCCTATCCCTCACACGCAAACGATCGGTGGACAAACATATCACAACTCTTGATATTTGTCAGCCATCAGATGAACCGGTGCGAACCGGCAGAACTCTGCGCCCGCTCCAGGCCTCGACCGCGACCAAGTCGTCGGCGTGGTCGACGTCGGCCAGCACATCGGCCAGGGCCACGCGGTGTCGGCCCAAGCTGGCCAGGACATCCGCCAGCGCGTTCTGGGTCGACCATCTGATGGTGCCATGAAAGAGCCGAAAGGTCCGGGGGGAGCGGCGCACACCCACCAGCCAGAACCCACCATCTTTAGCCGGCCCGAATACCGCATCGCTGCCATCCAAAGCAGCGAAGGCCGCAGCCAGATGGCGCCCCTCGAGCGCGGGAATGTCGCTCCCGACGACAAGGATTGGGCCGCAACCGGCGCTCGCCAAGCACGCTTGCATCTTATGGCCCAGGTCGCCGCGACTTTGCGCGATACGCGGCAGGCTCGGGTCCCAAAACCGGGCACCCAGCGCGGTCTGCGGCGCAATCGCCAGCCACGTCCGCCATCGCCGATCGCCGGCGACGCGGCCGATCACCGCGGCGGCGACATGGCGGTAGAATTGGCTGGCGCGAACGACACCAACCTGTTTCGCCAGCCTCGCCTTCACCGTGCCGGCGCGCGGCGCCTTGACCATGATCACCACCGTACGGGTGACACGATTGGCCGGGCGGCCGAGCGATGGTGAGAGCGCAACCGGCCGTTGGCGCGTCGCCCAGATGCCAGGTCGCGCCTCCCGGCGTCCTCCGTGTTGCATCCAAAGGTCCACGTGATGTCACGCCAAAGCGGTCGATTGGGCCGGCTAGAGCAACCTGCCTTAAATCGGAACCGGCTTTGCGGTTCCGATTTAAGGCGCGATGATCTAGATCGGCCTTGACCGAACTCTTGGTGCTGCTTGTCCACCATGCGGCCGTCTCGGGCAATCGGCATTTTTGTGCGCAGGCAAGGTATGGTAATGGCAGCAGCCGCATCTCAGCTAGCTGGCCATCGTCGGGGCGTCGGCCATCGCGTCATCGCATCACCTGGAGGGTGAGCCCACCGCGGATGGCGGGGGCCATGATCTTGGTGGAGCACCCATCAGATACGGGAATTGCGCCTTGACCCAGACCTTGTTGCAGCTCGCAGGCGGCCTCGTCTTGCTGTTGTTCGGTGCCGAATATTTGGTGCGTGGCGCGGTGTCCATCGCGCGCAGCCTGCGCGTCTCGCCGATGGTGATCGGGCTCACCATCGTCGCTTACGGGACGACCGCGCCGGAGCTGGTGGTCAGCCTGCAAGCGGCGTTCGAAGGCGCGCCGGGCATTGCGGTAGGCAATGTCGTTGGATCGAACATCGCCAATATCTTGCTGATCCTGGGGGCCTCGGCCGTCATCTTTCCGATCGTCGTCAAACCGCAAACTCTTTATCGCGACTCCGCGGTCATGCTCGGCTCAGCCTTGCTGTTCACCGCCTTGGCGCTGTCGGGAACGTTCATGCGCTGGCAAGGCGCCTTGATGTTCACCACGCTGGTGGTGTTTTCCATCTACGCCGTTTTGACCGAGCGACGCCAAGGCGTCACGGAGGGGCCGGGAGAGTTGGCGGAGGAGTTCGAGGATGCGCCGCACTCGGTCTGGCTGGCCGTTTTGTCGATCGTCGGCGGCGTCGCCGCGGTCGTCATCGGTGCCCGCATGCTGGTCGCCTCGGCCATCGTGATCGCGCGCAGCATCGGCGTTGGCGATGAAGTGATCGGGCTGACAATCGTGGCGGTGGGGACATCCTTGCCGGAGCTGGCAACAGCGGTGGTGGCCGCCTACCGCGGGCACTCGGATGTCGCGGTCGGCAATGTGATGGGGGCCAATATCTATAACCTTTTGGCGATCATCGGCCTGGTTTCCGTCGTCAAACCGATCGACGTGCCTGACCAGATCATGCTGTTCGATCTGTGGTTCATGCTCGCCATCAGCGTCGTCATGATCCTTGCGCTGCTGCTCAACAAAGGCATTTCGAGGCGGCTCGGCGTCGCGTTCTTGCTGACCTTTGCCGGCTACACGGCACTTCAGTATTACGGCGTCGGCGCGCTGTTCTGGTCGCTGTAGCCGGCCGATAAAACCCAGGTTCCGGCAACCTCAGATCGGAGGCCGGTGCCGGCGTGTCGACGGCTGCGCAGGTTCAGCGCCGGGATGGGCGCCGGGGCGCGCACCGTAGTAGACGCGTTCGAGCGTGGGCATCGCAACACCCAGGTGAAACAGCGACAAGCATGTGAGGTTGCGGGCGATGCGCATCATATAGCCGTCCCGCTGGTATCGGCTCGCGCTCGTGAGTGCGGCGGCGGGCAGGATCGACATCCGACGACGTCCCAAGCGCCGAACAAGATCCACATCCTCCATCAGCGCGATCGAGCGATAACCGCCGATCTGATCATAGAATTGGCGCGAAATCAGCAAGCCCTGATCGCCGTAGGGCAGGCGCAACAGCGAACAGCGCAGCGCCACACCGGCTTCTATCACCCGCGGCATGATGCCAGACGCTTCGAGACGATAGCGAAAAGCCGCCGCCGCTTGCGGTTGTTCGCCCCGATCCACAGATCCCATGAAGGCCAACGCTTCATGGTCCCAACCGTGCTCCAGGACGGTATCGGCATGCAAGAACAGCAGCCAAGACTGGCGCGCCTTGGCCGCCCCAGCGGCGAGTTGTTGGCCCCGTCCGCGCTCGTCACAGAGCACCACATCCGCGCCGGCGTCTTCGGCGATCGCTAGGGTTCGATCGCTCGAGCCGCCGTCGACGACGATCACCTGCCGTACGGTTCCGTCGATCGCCGCGGTGACCAACGCCGCCAGGGTCGGACCAAGGCCGGCTTGCGCATTGAGCGTTGGGATAATGACGCTGATCATGGCAGCTGTTTAAGCGGGGTCATCCCGAACCGCCAGCGTTGCCGGCCAGCCCCGAGCTTATTTCCCTATTTGTTCTTGTAATGTACTTTTTTGTTCTGTATGTAGTGGTGTGTCGTGGCATAGGGCAAGAACCATGAGCACCGATGGCAGGAATGATCGGATCGCTGGGCGTGCTATAGGAGAGCTGATCCCCGACCTCCGGCGCCGCGGACGCGGTGCGCGCAGTAATGCCGCGGGTCGCTTCGACATCCAAACGGTGGCGGCGGTCGACGATGGCTGGGGCAGCATCGACGGCTTGGAACCACTGAAGACGACGGTTCGCAGGGAATTGGCTCGGGCGATCATCGCCCGCAACGACAGCCCGGATATCAGCTTCGATCAATCCATCAATCCTTACCGGGGGTGCGAGCACGGCTGTAGCTATTGTTACGCGCGGCCGACACATGCCTTTCTTGGGCACTCGCCAGGCCTTGACTTCGAGGCTTTGTTGTATGCCAAAACCAACGCCGCTGCGCTGTTGCGCGGTGAGCTGTCGCGTCCGCGCTACCGGCCACGCTGCATCGCACTGGGCACCGTCACCGATGCTTATCAGCCGATCGAGCGATACTACCGGATCACGCGTGAGCTGTTGGAGGTGTTGGTGGCGTACCGCCATCCGGCTGGGATCGTCACGAAATCAGCGCTGGTCGAACGCGACCTGGACCTGCTGCAATGCCTGGCCCGCGACCAGCTGATCAAGGTCGCGATATCGGTGACGACGTTGGACGGTGATTTGGCGCGACGCATGGAGCCGCGCGCATCCACCCCTTCGAAACGCTTAGACGCCCTCAGGCGATTGAGTGCGGCCGGGATCCCGACACAGGTGATGGTCGCGCCGATTATACCTGGACTCAACGATAGCGAGATTGAGCGCATCCTCGCGGCCGCCGCGGCGGCCGGAGCGCGGGAGGCGGGCTATGTGCTGCTACGGCTGCCGCTGGAGCTGAAGGATCTGTTCCGCGAGTGGTTGGTCACAGAGTTTCCCGGCCGCGCCAACAAGGTGCTCAAATTGCTGCAAGGGATGCACGGCGGGCAGGACTACAGCACAGCGTTTGGCCGGCGCCAAACCGGAACCGGTCCGTATGCGGAGCTCATTGCCAGGCGCTTTCGATTGGCGTGTAAGCTTGAGGCTCTCAATGTGCGCCGGCTCACCCTGCGCACGGACCTGTTTCGGCGTCCGCCCCAAACCGGCGAACAATTGAACCTGTTCGGCGGGTGATGGCACACCGGTCCCGACAGCGGTTGCAGCTGGATCGACATCGACCGTCATGCCTGTGGCGACCGCACGCCCCGTCGGCGCCCATCGTCGGCCCTCGAGCAGAAAGGTCTTCACCACTTTAACGGCGATCATCTTTGCGGCTAGAGCAACCTGCCTTAAATCGGAACCGGCTTTGCGGTTCCGATTTAAGGCGCAAAGATGATCTAAGTCGGACGTGCGTTGCCAGCCTGAACGTGTGCGCAACGCGGGTGTGCCGGCTTTACACCGATCGCCAGCCTTGCCAATTAGATTGTGCCCGCCTTGGGCGGATCGGCCTTGCCGACCCACGCCGCCTCGGCCAACACCACAAGCGTGCCCTTGGGTGGCCCAGTGGAGGATTATGGCCGGTGGAACGGGATGATGACAGTCAACAGCGAACCGCCTAACGCCCATGACACCCCCAACATCGAAGGCCGCACGGCCACGACCGTCGTTCGCACGCGAGCGGCATGTCATCGCCGGCGGCGGTGGACCGGTGGCAGGCCTCGATGAGGCAGGCCGTGGTCCGTGGGCCGGTCCGGTGGTGGCCGCCGCGGTCATCCTTGAGCCCGACCGCCTGCCCGATGGTCTCAACGATTCAAAAGCCCTGAGCGAAGCCAGCCGAAACCGGCTCTACGACGCGATCTTTGCGAGCGGCGCAGCGGTCGGGCTCGGCATCGCTGACGTGGCGCGCGTGGACCGGATGAATATCCTGGCAGCAACACTGTGGGCGATGCGGGAGGCGGTGGCGGCATTGCCGGTGGTGCCGCAAATCGCTTTGGTTGATGGTAACCGTGCGCCACCGCTGACCTGTCAGGTCCAGACGATCGTTAGCGGCGACGCCGTGTGCCTGTCGATCGCCGCGGCATCGATCGTGGCCAAAGTCACGCGCGATCGGATCATGATCGAGCTTGGGCGCGCCTTGCCCGGGTACGGTTTCGAGCGAAACAAAGGTTACGGCACCCGCGAGCATCAAGCCGGCTTGGCTCGCCTCGGTGTGACGGAGCACCACCGACGTTCATTTGGCCCGGTCCAAGCCGCCCTACGCCACAACGGCACACCATGACATTTTGCTATAGCGGTTCAAAGTGAGCTGGATCCCTCCCGCTCGCCCGCCATGTGCCTCCACTGGGCCAGCCAATGGCAGGCGTGTGGGGGTGGCTGGGCAGCGGGCCGCCGGCGCGGCGATTGCACCTCAGGCGGACATGATCCAGCTGTTCGGGTCTTGCGTTGGAACCGCGAACACCGATTCAACTCCCGGCATCGATGTGCACCGCTGAAATTTACGGCAATTTTCTGCGCTTTATCGGAATTGGCGCAACTCCGCTTCGAGACAGGTTGGCCCTGCGTAACATTCAAGCGAGTTTGATCATCCCCGACCGTCGCCTAATGCGACGTCTGATCCGCATCGATCGTTTTTCGATAATGTCTATAATGGCTGCTTAAACGCTGCTCCGCTGTGCGCATATCTGCGGCAATTCCAGATATGGTTTGCGCTGCGGCGTACCAGCGCCATTGGTATTTGGGAGATTTCCCCGAGGATTCAACGATGGACGCAATGGAAACGAAGGGATCGGACTCAGTGAAATAATTGACGATTCCGGTGTGGGGACAACGCTGCTTCGACAACATAACCGGCCTCCCGCTCGCAACCGAACCCGTTGCTTTATCACTTCGGTGTGGCAACTAGTCTTAAGGTTTTACCTGTTGTCACGTTGTGACACACTAACATATGAACCATGTGCATGACCAGCCTGCGACACGTCTTTGAAATTTGCTGTGGACAGGTAACCAACCTATTCCGCAACGCGTACGATTTGCTCGCTTTAACAGCTGCAACCGTTTGGTTTGCACCCTCCCCGAGGGCGATTTGGAGCTAATCAACTCTTTAGAAATTTGTTCTCGCCGCCCGCAGTCCAACAAACTGCCTTTCGGAAAACCATGATGCCACAACAATCGAATACCCCGCCGTCGATCGATGCCGAAATGCGCGCCGTGTTAAGCCGCCTGGGAGTCGGTGCTGACAGGCTCGCCGATCGCGGGCTGACGGCGCGCTCGCCGATCACTGGGGAGCGCATCGGGCAGGTTTGGGGGGCGATGCCAGAAGCGGTGAGCGAAGTCGTGGATCGGTCGGCGAACGCGTTTCGAACCTGGCGTGACGTTCCAGCGCCGCAACGCGGCGAATTGGTCCGGCTGCTCGGCGAAGAATTGCGCGCGGCCAAGGCCGACCTCGGCCGGCTGGTGACCTTGGAGGCCGGAAAGATCGTGTCGGAGGGCCTCGGCGAGGTCCAAGAGATGATCGATATCTGCGATTTTGCGGTCGGCCTGTCGCGCCAACTGTATGGACGGACCATCGCCACGGAACGGCCGATGCATCGCATGATGGAGACGTGGCACCCGCTGGGACCCGTGGCGGTCATCACCTCCTTCAACTTTCCGGTCGCCGTGTGGGCCTGGAACACGGCAATCGCCATCGTGTGCGGAAATCCCGTGATCTGGAAACCCTCGGACAAGACCCCGCTCACCGCGCTGGCAACCACGGCGCTGTTTAACAAGGCCGCGCAGCGGTTCGGGGCGGCGCCGGATAATCTGTGTCAGCTGCTGCCGGGCGACCGCGAGGTCGGTCAGGCCCTCGCCGGGGATCGGCGGATACCCCTGGTCTCGGCCACGGGATCGACCGCCATGGGCCGCGCCGTCGCCAGCGTCGTCGCCCAACGGCTGGGCCGGTCGCTGCTCGAGCTGGGCGGCAACAACGCCGCCATCGTCTCGCCCACAGCCGACCTTGACCTCACGCTGCGCGCCGTCGCCTTCTCCGCGATCGGCACGGCCGGCCAGCGCTGTACGACGCTGCGCCGTCTGATCGTTCATCAGGATATCGCCGCAACATTGATCGGTCGGTTGACGACGGTCTACGGCTCGGTGGCGATCGGTGACCCTAGGCAACCCGACACGCTGGTCGGCCCGCTGATCGATCGGGCCGCCTATGACGCCATGATGCACGCCTTGGAAGTCGCCCGGGGTCAGGGTGCCAGCGTGGTCGGCGGCGACCGGGTCTTGGCGGAGCACTGGCCCGAGGCCTACTACGTGTCGCCGGCGCTGGTGGACATGCCAAAGCCGCTTGAGATTGCGCGCCAAGAAACGTTCGCGCCGATCCTCTACTGCCAGAGCTACCAGACGTTGGAGCAGGCGATCGCGCTCCATAATGATGTGCCGCAGGGCTTGGCCTCATCGATCTTCACGCGAGATGTCAGCGAAGCGGAGATCTTCATGTCAGCTGCCGGTTCCGACTGCGGCATCGTCAATGTCAACATCGGTCCATCCGGGGCGGAGATCGGCGGCGCGTTCGGCGGGGAGAAGGACACCGGCGGTGGACGCGAATCCGGCTCCGATGCCTGGAGGACATATATGCGCCGCGCCACCAACACCATCAATTACGGTTCATCGCTGCCGTTAGCGCAGGGCGTGAGGTTCGATGTCGAGGGCTGAACGACGGAGCCAGGCACGCCGGCAAGGCTAGATCATCATGCGATTTCGTGGCCCAGTGGAGAAACCGGGCGGGCGAGCGGGATAGCTTCCGCGCACTGAGAAAAGCGATAGCCGACGGCTTAACCTTCCAGCACCCAAACGCCGGTGGTATCCCGACAGGCAATGCCTTCCATCTTCCGCACATAGGTCCCGGAGCGCAGCTGCATCTGCAAATGCCGGCAGGTCCGACCTTGGCTGTCGCGGAACGTATTGGTCATATGAATGGCGCCGCTTAACCGGCCCTGGCCATGGCCCCAGACATAGGTTACCCCGTCGCCGACCTCGCTCAGCGCAACCGCGACGGCACGAAGCGCCGCGATCTCATCGCCGGATTTGATGGCGGCCCGCATCGCAGGCACCTTGCTCAACCAGGCCGGCGGCGCCGGGCGCGACGACGAGCGGCAAGCCGTGGCGGCATCGGAACGATCACAGGCCCAGGCCCCGCCCGCCGATGCCATCACCCCTGCGATGAAGATGTGGCCGGCGCCAATAATCGCGAAAAGCTTGGTAATCGAAATCAACTTTGACATCGTACAAACTCGACCTAAGTGTGATTCGAACACGGTCCATCCGACCGACCAGCACACATTGGCACGGACTGGTTAAACAGCTCTCAACGGCCGTGCCAATCTTGCACCCTTAAGTTGTATGAGAATTTGTGAGCCACCGATGACCGAGCCCAACGATTCGGGGACCAGCAGCAAGCGGCCTTATTATACCGGTCCGCAGGCCGCCGACTTTATGCAGTGCGAGGAACCGTTCGCGCTGTTTGAGCAGTGGTTTCGAGAGGCCGACGCCAATGAGATCAACGATCCAAACGGGATGGCCTTGGCCACGGTCGATGCGAGCGGCATGCCGAACGTCCGCATGGTGCTGCTGAAGCGGCTTGACGAAGCTGGCCATCCGCAGCGCGGCTTCGTGTTCTACACGAATGTCGAGAGCGCCAAGGGGGCGGAACTGTTGGCCTCTGGCAAGGCCGCATTGCTGTTTCACTGGAAGAGCCTGCGGCGCCAGGTGCGGGTTCGCGGCCGGGTCGCGGTGACCACCGAGGCGGAGGCCGACGCCTACTTCGCCTCGCGCGCCCGCGGCAGCAAACTTGGCGCTTGGGCCTCACGACAATCGCGGCCGATGGATGGCCGGCTGGCGCTGGAGAAGGCGGTGGCCTGGTACGGCTTGAAATTCAACATCGGCGAGGTTCCGCGCCCGCCCTATTGGTCAGGCTTCAGGATCACCCCGTTGGAATTCGAGTTTTGGCATGACCGACCGTTTCGACTGCACGACCGCGTAGCCTTTATGCGCGAGACGGACACAGGCCCGTGGAGCCGGCGCTGGCTGTTTCCCTGACGCCAGCCGCACCGGCTGGCCCCGGGCCCGCTCGCATGACCTGCGTTGCAGCGTCCGCTGCAACCATCCCGATCCCCCGCCCGCTCCTCCACTGGGCCACCCCGTGGCACGCTTGTGGGGGTGGCCGAGCGGAGGAGGAGCGGGCCGGCACGGCTGATCCGCCTCAGGCGGACGTGATTTAGACGCCGGGCATGTTCGGTACGCCGACTTTCAAATGGTCGTCAAAACTGGTCACGCCTTCGGCCCCCTCTACCAAGACCCGCAGCGCAACCCGCTGGTCGGCCGAATTCACAAAGCCCCACGCTTCGGCCACTCCATCCTTGACGATCAGGTTGATATAGCTGGTGTCCAACCAAGACGCCTCACGGAGCTTGTCGAGCAGCGCCTTGTGAATGGTTCCGTCGTCCAAGGCCTTGGCCGTGCGCGTCACGTCCAACTGGCTGAGTGCCTTGATCATGTCGCCGCGCGAGATGATGCCGACCAGCTTGCCGTCGCTGATCACCGGCACCCGTTTGATGTTGTGGTTTTCCAACGTGTCAGCCACCTGCTGCATATCGGCATCGGCCTTGACGGATACGACGTGGCGAGACATCACATCATGCGCCCGCATGCCGTGGGCTTTCGCATACTCCCGCGCTAAATCGTCGGGATCGGCGAAAATGCGCAGCCAAGATTTGCGTTTGCGCTCGGTGCCCAGCTCGGGTCGATGGAGCAGATCACTTTCAGAGATGACGCCGATCACGTGGCCGTTGTCCTCGACAACCGGCACCCCACTGATGTGCTTTTCGCTCATCAAGGCTGCGACCTCACTGACCGGCTGGGTCGGCCGCACGCAAACGACATCGCGCGTCATGATCTCTTGGGCTTTCATCGTTGCTCTCCTTCGCCGCCCCCATGGTGTGTCAGAGGATGCTGGAACCATCCCGCTCCCGCGCCCGGCCGCCCCATCGCCTGATGTTCTGGGCGGCCGGGCGGAGCAGCGGAATGGCACGGCTGATCCACCTGAGGCGGACATGATCCAGATCATCGTGCCTGCAGTTGATACCGCTAACACGGCCCCAACTCAGGGTACAAAGATGATCGCTCCTGAACTGTACTGTCAATCTCTGCTGATCAGCGGACCCCTCCCGATACCGGTAACATAAGCAGAAAGTTGCACTCGATCATCGCGCCTTAAATCGGAACCGCAACGCCGATTCCAATTGCGCCGGTTCCGATTTAAGGCGCAAAGATGATCGCTCTTAAAGTGTAGAGCAACCTGCCTTTAATCGGGATCGTTCCGATTCCGATTAAAGGCAGGTTGCTCTAGAAGTGACGTTGACGCCCCAGCTCACGCGTCTCCTTGATCCCGGTCAAAGGATGGACACCAGCGCCCGTCGGCGGCGCAGCGACGGATGCTGGCCAAGGCGTCACTCCACCCAATCCTAACCGGTCCGAACGCTCCTGAAGGGGCGCACAACCCACGGCGGCAACCAGCCGGCGCGCATCAGACGTTACTTGGCCGGCACCAGGTTGACGCTCTTGAGCTGATCGCGGCGCTCCTTTTGCGCGAAAACTTCGCTGATATGCTCGATGTTGCCGTCCCAAAGCTCCACTTGAACCAAGCTGTTGGCACCGGCCAGGGAATGGGAGGTCTTGGTTTGTGTCCGCTCAGGTGTAAGCAAATTGAGACAGCCACCACGGTCGACCGATCGGCCCGGCTCGCCCATCGGCTCATAAACGGCCGAGGACTCATAGCCGTGGCAGACGCCGGACGGTAGCCGCTCGGTCGGCAGCGCCGCGCAAATCACCGCGCCGCGCGCATTGAACACCTTCACCAGGTCGCCCTTCTTGATGCCACGTCGTTCGGCATCGCCGGAATTGAGCCGGATCAGCCAATAGTAATAGCCGTCCACCAGCATTCGGTGATCGGGGATGTTGTTCAAAAACGAACTCTTGCCGTCGCCTTGTGTATGGAAACTGTACTTGGAATGCGGGGTCAGCAGTTGCAACGGATATTTCTCGAACAGATCCTCAGAATGCGGGCCCTCCCAGGACGGTGAATACTTGACGATGGGTGGGCGCTCCGGATCGGCGAACCGCTTGAGGCTGTTGCATTCGAACTCCAACTTGCCCGACTGCGTCTGCAGGCCGCGTTGGAACTCGCCCATATAGTCCGAGGGCAGCGGATGCGCCTCCGGTACATCCTTTTTGCGGTTTTCCCAGAACCATCGGAACGATACCGGCGCGCGCAGCTTGTCTTTTTCCGAGGGCACCACAAAGTAGCCCTTTTTGATAAACTGACGCCAGGAGATGTGCTCGGGCAAGTCGGAAGCCTCGAACAGGCGCTTGACCCAATCGATCTCGTTCATCCCTTCATTGAAGTAGTTGGCAAGCCCCAGTCGCTTACAGATCTCGGTGAAAATCCAATAATCGGACTTTGATTCACCCAGCGGCTTGATGGCAGGCGCTTGGAACACGATCACCCGATGGTTGAGCTGTTGCTGACCATGATGGCCGTAACCTCCGAGACCGGCCCATTCCGAGATATCGACCCGCTCGAAATTGGTGCACGCCGGCAAGATCACGTCAGCGAACTTGGCCTCGCCTTCAAACCAAATCGACTGGTTGACGACAAACTCCAAGTTCTCGGACTGATACATCCGCACGTGTCTGTTGGTGTTGTTCATGGTGGCCAGGATCGAGCCGCCGTATTTATAGAGCATGCGCACGGGCGCCTGACCTGGCGCGGGATAGGTGAACCTGGCGAATTGGTGCTCGATCGACTTGCCGATCCAAGGCCAGCCCTCGGCTTTGCCATCGGCTATCGCCTCGGGCATGAAGATGCGGGGGATGCGTTGGAACGTCGACGCCATGGTCGGCAGCTGGGGCATACGCTGGTAAAGCTCGACCGGCATCGAGGTATTCTCCAGATCCCCCGACATGCCGCCGTCGGCGTAGCCCGGAAAATAGAAATTAAAGTCGACCGGAGCGCCCCATTGTAGGTTGCCCATGTTGACGCCGGGTTTGCCGAGCCCCTGCATCGCCACCAGGCAAACCATGACGCGGGCCCATTGGATTCCGGTTTGATTACGGCAGGCCCCACCATGGCCGTTACCCCAACCGCCAGGTGCCAGATAGACCCGCTTGCGCCCCCACTCGCGCGCCAGCGCGCGCACGTCTTTGGCGGCAACGCCGGTCTCCGCCTCTTGCCACTCCGGCGTCTTGGCGATCCCGTCCTCTTCGCCCAGCAGATAGGCCTTCCAGGCGTCGAAGCCGACCGTGTGGGTGGCGACATAATCCTTGTCGTACAGATCTTCCTTAATCCACACATAGGCGATCGCCATCGCCATGGCCACCGATGTGGTGGGTCGCGGCGCGAACCACTTGCCCGGCAGGAATTGTGCGGAAGCGTTGTAATAGGGATCAACATGCACGACCTTGATACCGAGCTTGCCGTCCTTCAACCATTGCCGCCGCACAGTGCCTTCCTGCGCGCCATAGGAGCCGGAGGTGGTCTCCGGATCCGCCGCCCAAAACACGATCATGTCGCAGTTCTGAAGACAATCCTCCACCGTGCCATAGGTCTCCGATTGCCCCACGCGCAGGGTGTAGCCCCAGTGGTGGACGGCGCCCCAATACCACCCTTCCCAGCTGTCCGGATTGTGGTGGACTTGCGTGTAGCCGACCGCATTGCGGAAGCGATGGAGCGCCGACAGATAGTAACCGATGTTGCCCCAGGTGTGATGAGATCCGTGGCTGACGGCCATCACGCCGGGACCATATTGGCGCCGCAGGCGTTTGATTTCGCTGCTGGTGATCTCTAGGGCTTCCTCCCAGGAGATGCGCACGTATTCCGACGTTCCCCGATTTTGCGGGTTGCGCTCGCCATGGGGGTCGAAGTCGACACGCTTCATGGGGTAGAGCAGGCGGTCGGGCGAGTAGACGATCGATTTGGCGTTCTGGCCGTGCGGAGCGAGGGTGGTGCGCCGCGGCGGCGTGAACTCCCGTCCGCGGGCGCGAATGGTCCAGGGCTGGGGATCGGAGTCGTCGAAGTCGATCGGGGTTATGCGCACGATCTTGTCGTCATTGACGTAGACGAACACCGGCCCGCCGTTGGTCATGTTGCAGTAGCGCATGGTGCCGTCCGGCAGCCGTTTGCCGATCTTCAGGCCAACCGAGTAAAGCTGCATGATGGTCTGGGCCAGCCAGTTGGAAGCGTCCTCGGGCCCTTCGATGGTCAGCTTGAAATCTTTTTGAGCGTTGATCTGGTCGAGCCAATTGATCGGCGGCGTCAACAGCTTGACGGCAACTTTGGCGTTCTTGAATGCCAGCGAAACGAGCGCCTTGTCGTGACGGCCTTTACCCGATGAAACGTTGCCATCGTGGAAGCGATACCAGCGGGTGACGCCCTCGTCGCGCGCGGTGATTTGAAACACGATGTCGCGCTGTTTAAGGCGCGCGCGAAACTCCGGATAGCGGCGGGCGGCCAACGGTAACGCTTTCGACAAGCCCCACAAAATGCTTCCGAACTGACTGGATGCGATCGACATGGGGGACTCCGTTGAGGGCTTGCGAAGGGGCAATCGACAGCGCGCGCCCTACCCTGCGCGCCTACCGCGCGGGGGTCAAGACGGCATCCAACCGCCCTACTTGTGCAGGTCTAGAGCAACCTGCCTTAAATCGGAACCGGCTTTGCGGTTCCGATTTAAGGCGCGATGATCTAGCTTTGACGTTTCAGAGCGGACTTGAACCATCCCGATCCACCTAGGACGGACACGCTCCGGATCGACATGCGTTTGGCTGGAACCGCTGAGGTGGTTCAAACCACAGGCACACAGGTGATCGCTTCTGAAGTGGGGGCTCCTACCCTACGGCTTCATGCCCGCAATCGGCTCTGTCCCCACAGGTTGAGGGTGCGCTCCTCATGACGCCAGGTGTTGGCCGGGCGATCGTAGATCACCTCCAACTCGGCCGAGATCTCCAGCCAATTGCCGTCGGGGTCGGTAATAAACGCGAATAGGTTGTTGCCCGGGCCATGCCGGCCAGGCCCCCAATCCAAGCTGATCGTCCTGTCACCGAACCGATCGCACCAATCCTTCAGAATTCCCCACTCGGCAGCCTCGAAAGCGATGTGATCGACGCCGCTGCGGTGTTGAAAAAACACACCGATGGTGTGGTGCTCATGATTGGAGCGCAGGAAGACGGTCATCACCTGACCATCGTCGCGCACCACATAATCGGACACGGCAAAGCCGAGCTTTTGCGCATAAAACGTTTCGAACCGGGCAATATCTTGAGTTGCAAAGGTCACGTGCTGCAGCGTGCCGCGCAGGCCTTTGGCCGGTTGTTCCTGGCCAGCCAAACCAAACACCACGGCGTTACCGTCGGGATCGGTGACGGCGAATGCCGCTTCCTCAAACAGCGCTGTCGGGTAGGGACGGGGCGCCAAACCTTGCGCGGCTGCGCCTTGCTGGACATCAAACAGCGCGGCACGGTCGCGTACCGCGAACCCGACATGCACCAGACCGCGCGCCGGGCCTTCGCTGAGCAACAGGCGCCGACCTGGTCCCAACACGTGCCAGTGATCGCCGTATTGGGTCGCGCCCATGTCCAAGGCATCGGCGTAAAACGCTGCCAACTGCGCCGGGTTCGGGCTGGTCATGGCCACATGATGGACGAAGGCTGCGGCCTTGATGGCGGCGGACGACATGCGCAGCTCCCTCATCGTGACGCGGTTGATCGTCCGTCACCTTAGGGCATGTCCGTGTTGGCTGGAACCGTCCCGCTCCCCCACCCGGCTTTAACATGTCACGATGCTGTGGTTGGCCGGGCGAGGGAGCGGGACGGCACGGCTCATCTGCCTGAAGCAGCCTGCCTGTTAATCGGGATCGAAACGATCCCGATCAAGAACAGAAGGTTGCTCACCGCCTTAACAGTGATCATCGGCGCTGCCACCAGCCCCGACGCGTCGGCTTCGCCTTATCCTCACCGGCGTCCGTCGCCTGCGGACCGACCACCAAGCGTTCCAGAATGGGTTCGGAAGCAACCGGTACACTGCGCGGGCTCGATGGTAGCTCGGGTTCAGACTCGTCGATGGCTTCAGCATGCTCGGCTGATTGGTCGACCGTCGCAGGCTGCAAATCGCCGTTGCCGGGAGCCGTGGCCGCAGCGGCCGGCTGTTCCTGCCCAGGTTCTGCGCCAAACGCGCCCGCCGCTGAGGTGGCTTCAACAGCCTGGGGAGCGTCAACGGCGTGTCGATCGACCGCTTCTGGCCCTGCCGCATCCGGCTCGTCGCTGCCAGCTGCAGCTAAGGCCGGCTCAGCTGTCGCCCGCGCACCGGCGATCGCTTCATCGCTGGCACGGACCTGCAACGCCGGTCGCGGCGCGCTCATCGGCAGATCCAGCCCGACGGCAGCGTAGGACATCGGCGGCTCCGGGCGCGCACCGGCGGCGGCCGCACCGCCCGGCTCGACGTCATCGTGGGGCCCCTCCGCCGCGTCTGCCGCCGATCGGCTGCGATCCCTACGTCCACCGCGCCGTCCGCGTCGGCGGCCTCTGCGCACGCGGCCTTCCTCGCCACCACCGGTGTCGTCCTGCGCGCGAGGAGCTCGCGCGTCGACGCCGTCGGCAGCCTCGGCCTCCTCCTGGTCGGCGTTGCGGGCCTGGCCATTGCCGTTGGCGCGCGGATGATCGCTGTAGTAGCCATAAAGCCCGCTGGTATCGGTCGGCTGGTCTTCATCGACAGCCGCCCCCTGACCGCGCCGAGCCATGCGCTGGGGCATTTGATCGTCGCGCCGTCCACGACGCCGGCGCCGACGCCGACGGATGCCATCACCGCTTGCCCCGGCATCTGCGAGCGCCTCAACATCCTCAGCGTCGGTAGCGACCGCGTCCTCGGCGTCATCGAAGCCCCAGTCCATGTTGACGGCCGAGCGTGCCTGCCGCCGCTGGCTTTCCTCGCGGCGCGCTCCCCGTTCAACGGTGAAGTTCGCCCCTTGCATCTTTTCGCTGGCCATAATCTGGATCGTGGCGCCATAGCGGTTCTCCATCTCCTGGATGAAGACTCGCTTCTGATTGAGGATATAAAGCGCGACTTCCGCGGTGGTGGAGGCGACGAGCGAGGCCGTCGTGCCATTCATCAAGGCGTCTTCAAGGCCGCGCAAGACCGCGAGCGCGACCGATTCGGTGGAGCGGATGATGCCGGTGCCCTGACAGTGTGGGCATTGTGTCGTGGAACCTTCCAGCACGCCGGTGCGCAAGCGCTGACGCGACATTTCCAGCAGGCCGAAGTGTGAGATGCGTCCCACCTGAATGCGGGCCCGATCCAGCCGCAAGGCTTCCTTCAGACGGCGCTCAACCGCCCGATTGTTGCGCTTCTCCTCCATGTCGATGAAATCGATCACGATCAGGCCGGCCAAATCCCGTAGTTTCAGCTGGCGCGCGATCTCGTCGGCAGCCTCTATGTTGGTCGACAGGGCCGTCTCTTCGATCGAGAACTCACGCGTCGACTTGCCGGAGTTGATGTCGATGGCCACCAACGCCTCGGTCTGGTTGATGACAAGATAGCCACCTGAGCGCAGATGCACGTAGGGGCTGAACATCGCGTTGAGCTGGCGCTCAATCTGGAAGGTGCTGAACAGCGGCTCAGGACTATCATGGGCCAACACGTTCTTGGCATGGCTCGGCATGAGCATGCGCATGAAGTCCTTGGCCTCGCGGTGAGCACCGGCACCGGCGACGATGATCTCATCGACTTCCTTGCCATAAAGGTCACGGATCGAGCGCTTGATCAGGTTGCCCTCTTCGTACACCAGCGTCGGTGCGTTCGAGTTGATGGCGAGCTCGCGTACGCTTTCCCACAAGCGCAACAGATAATCGTAGTCGCGCTTGATCTCCTGCTTGGTGCGGGCCGCGCCAGCGGTGCGAATAATGAGCCCCATCCCCTCCGGTACATCGAGTTCAGCCGCGATCGCCTTCAAGCGCTTGCGATCCACGGCATTGGTGATCTTGCGCGATATTCCGCCACCGCGAGCGGTGTTGGGCATCAACACCGTGTATCGTCCGGCTAAAGACAGATACGTCGTCAACGCGGCCCCTTTGGTCCCGCGTTCTTCCTTCACGACCTGAACGAGGATCACCTGTCGGCGCTTGATCACCTCTTGGATCTTGTATGACCGCAGCCGGCGACGGGGGCGGGCCAGCTCCTCAAGCACGTCCTCGGCCTCAACCGTCTCGACCTGCTCAAGCTCCGGCTCAAGGTCGGTCCCATTTTCCTCCGCGTCCTCGCCCGCGTCCTGGTCGGTGTCGAGGTCCGACGGATCCTCCTCCTCATCATCGAGCGCGACGTCTTCGCCGGCTTCGGCTAGATCTTCGGCAACGAAATCGCCGTCCTCCGTCGACCGCCCATCGTCCGTGTCGACTGCCGCGGGCTGGTCTTCGGCCGCCGGAGCCGCGTCCCAGGCAGGCGCCTCGGCCGCCCCGGCACCGTCACCACTGGCATCGGCCTCGCTCGCCTGCGCCGGGTCGGTCGTCGCCAATTCCAGCTGCTCGGCAATCTGCGGATCGGGCTGGGTTCGCTCGGCGACGACGCGTGGCGGCGCGGCGGCTGGGTCGACTGGATCGTGCGCCTCGCCGATCGTATGATCGCTCCGTTCTGGCGCTGACACGTCCTGCCTTGACGCATCCGCCTCCGCATCCGCCTCGCCCAGCTCCCGCTCGTCCGACTTTGGCCGCGCGAGCGCATGGTCGGGTTCCGGCGGCAACAAGTCGGTCACGTCGAGCGCCCGGTCCTCAAAGTCATCGGGCTCGCCCGCGCTTGGCGCCTGACCCTGCTGGACGTCTGCTTCCTCATCCGGGCCCCGGCCCGCTACGGCCGCGGAGCGTCGCGAGCGACCTGACGAACCCGAACGCCGCCGTCGGCTCGGCCGTTTGGCGAGCGCATCAGCGGCGCGCTCCTCCTCTTCGTCCTCCTCGGCTTCGGCCGCAGCTTCCGCCTCCAGCAGTGCGCGTCGATCCGCGACCGGAATCTGATAGTAGTCGGGGTGGATTTCGCCAAACGCCAGAAAGCCGTGACGGTTGCCGCCATAGTCGACGAAGGCGGCCTGCAGGGACGGCTCAACGCGCGTCACTTTGGCCAGATAGATGTTGCCCCTGAGCAGCTTGCGGGCAGCCGATTCATAGTCGAATTCTTCGACCCGACCCTGCCGCAAGACAACAACGCGTGTCTCCTCGGGGTGGGTGGCATCGATCAGCATCCTATTCGTGGAATTTGATCCCGGCGGTTGATTTGAATTGGGCATGTTAAGTTGTCCTCGCGCCTGCACCATCCGATCGTACGAGGCAGGCCGGTTGGCCGCTCAGGAACGACGCGGGATCGCGCATCAGCGTCAGATGTTTGAGGTTGGTAGAGAATTTCGGTGCTGGTGAGCGAGCCGCGTCGGGCGCCAGGGCTGGCAAACAAGATCTGTCGGGCTAAAAGCCTCCAGGCGACCAATCGGTCCATCAGCCTTTGTGCTTTCCCTGTGCCGACTTCAAATGCTCCAGACATCGTCTCGCTTATCATTTCTCATGCATTATTGCGGGGCGCTCGATTGCGGGGCGTTCGATTGCGGTGCGCTCGGCCTCGTCGCCCTGAGACAACGGGTCCGGCCCAGGAACGGGCCGTTGCTAGCGCGCAGCGCCTGGAAGGGATCGAGTTCACGAAGGTTGCTCCGACCCTTGCACCAAGAGCCTTGCACACCGCCAAACCCTACCACTCCGCTGGTGTTCCTCGTCCGGAACGCGCCGTTAAGCATTCGAACCGGAGACCACGACACCAGAGCGCCCGCCGCCGTCCGCGCTGCCCGACACTCCTTTCCCAGCGCCGGCTTCGCGGATAAATTACGTGGTCGCTTCAAACGTGCATCTGCATCGCCCATGCTTCTCCCCGCTCGCACAACATAAGCTGACGAGTCGGTTAACAAAGCGAATGCGACGCCGATGCGCCGGTGGTTACTTCGCTGTGGCTCTCGCAGATCGACGTTCAGGCCAGTACCGGCGCGGCATCGAATGGCCAATACCTCGCTCTCAGTCAAGGCCACCTCTGAACGTTCGAGTGCGCGAACGCGAAGCCATTGTAATGTTACGAGGTCGCCTTCGGATAGGCAAGAGCATCGACGAGGGTTTCCCGCTCAAATACCGACACAGCCCCCCGCTCCGACGGTCGGGCGCGCCCGTCCACGGCGGTGGCGCGAGCCGCGCGGGTTGAATTGACACATTGTTCAATTTAATCTCCTCCGGTCCGGTCATCCACCGGGTGATCGCAACAGACAGCCGGCTGCAACGACGGCTCATTGCGCAGCCGCGGCCGCGACCGTCGCCCTGGCCAACCCATCACGGTCCGGCTCAAAGCTATCGGCGCGGGCCATCCGCCAGGCCTGCACGAACATATGGTGGTCGGTGCCCGCAATCAGCTCGCCCGGTCGCATAAAGCGATACTGATCCGCAAAGCTCACCACCCGGTCGGGCGCGGCACGCCGCATAAAGTGGTGGGGACCGAACTCCGACGGGGCCGTCAATCCGGCCGCAGCCACCAACTCGATCAACGAGTTCACGGTTTCGCGGTGAAAACTTGCCACGCGCTCAGACTTATCTGAAACCACGACACCGCGGCTGCGGGCCGGGTCGGTGCTGGTCACGCCGGTGGGGCAGCATCCGGTATGACAGCTTCGCGCTTGAATGCACCCAACCGCGAACATGAAAGCTCGTGCCGCGTTGCACCAGTCGGCGCCGAGTGCCATGGCGCGCGCCATATCGAAGGCAGTGGCGATCTTGCCGGACGCCGCCAGCTTGATTTCGTCGCGCAGGTTGGTGCCCACCAACGCGGAGTGGGCGAAAGCCAAGCCGTCGCGCAGCGGCATCCCCAGATGGTCCATGAACTCAAGGGGCGCCGCCCCCGTGCCACCTTCTTTACCATCGATCACGATGAAATCCGGTTTGATCCCGGTCTCCAGCATCGCCTTGATGATCGCCATAAACTCCCAGGGGTGGCCGATGCACAGCTTGAACCCGGTCGGTTTGCCGCCCGACAACCGGCGCAGGTCAGCGATGAAGCGCATCAGCTCGATCGGCGTCGAAAACGCATCGTAGCGAGCCGGCGAAATGCAATCTTTGCCTTGTTCAATACCTCTGATCCGCGCCACTTCCTTGGTGATCTTGGCGGCCGGTAAGACGCCGCCATAACCCGGCTTAGCACCCTGTGACAGCTTCAACTCAACCATCTTGACCTCGGGCTGGGCTGCCGTCTCTGCAAACCGCTCGGCAGAAAATCGGCCATCCTTTTCGCGAGCGCCAAAATAACCCGATCCGATCTCCCAAATCAGGTCGCCGCCGTAGGCGAGGTGATAGGGGCTGACCCCGCCCTCGCCGGTATCGTGCGCAAAACCGCCGAGCTTGGCGCCGCGGTTGAGCGCAAGCACCGCATTGGCCGACAACGAGCCATAGCTCATGGCCGAAATATTTAGGATTGATGCCAGATAGGGCTGACCGCAGTCACGGCCGCCGACGAACACGCGCGGTTCCAGCTCCGATTGGTCCTTGGGCGTGAGTGAATGGTGCAGCCACTCGTACTCGGTCTCGTAGACGTCGTATTGCGTACCGAACGGCCGCTTGTCGAGCGCCTGTTTGGCCCGCTGATAGACAATGGCGCGTTTATCGCGGGGAAAGGGGGTTCCGTCCTTGTCGCCTTCAAAAAAGTATTGGCGCATCTCAGGGCGGATATCCTCCAAGATGAAGCGCAAATGCGCCGCAATCGGGTAATTGCGCAAAATCGCATGCCGGGTCTGAAACAAATCCCACAGTCCAAGCGCGGCGAAACTGGCACAGAAGGCCGTGGCAAGCCAAAGCGGCCACCACCAAGCCGGCATCAGGGCCATCAAGGCAGCGAACGCGACGGTCCCCACGATCGCCAGCGTCAGCAGAATGTAACGTGCAGCAAACGGCAACAACAGCATGGACATGGATCGCTCCCTCCGGTGCTCTTCTGTGTAACGCCCTCGAGGGCTTGATCTACCAGATCATGGTCGAGGAATGCGACAGTTGCGCTGGAGCATCAGGCGTGCCGTGGCGCGCGGCGCGACAACGCCCGTCGCTGCCATCTTGGCCGGCTAGAGCAGCCTGCTTTCCATCGGGATCGCAACCATGCCGATGAAAAGCTGAGAATCGCTCACCACTTTAACGGCGATCATCTTTGTGCCTCAAGTTGCAACCGGCCTTGCTGTTTCAAGCAGATTCAGGCGGATTCAGGCGGATTCAAGCGGATTCAGGCGGTTCCAATTTAACGCACGATAAGTTGGATGATGTCCGCCTGAGGCGCAACGCCGTGCCGGTCCGCTCACTTTGACACGCTTTAGAACCTTGCAGTGAGAGCTGTAACCATCCCCGTTGAATGAGGATGGTAGCTGGCGTCTCATCGAGCACCAGCTGTTGATGCCGCCTCGCCCAGGAGGTCTACAGGCGGGTGCCGAACACCAAGGTCCAGAAGGTCTTGAACTCTGTTTGCGGCGCCCGCACCAAAGCAATGCCCATTTCTCTGACATCGCGCATGAGCAAATTGCGGTTGTGCCCCGGACTTTCTTTCCAACCCTTCAAAACCTCTTCGAATGAAGCCTGGCCGGTGCCCACGTTCTCCGCGGCGACCTTGGCATTATAGCCGGCGCGCTTGACCCGATCCCAGGGATTGGAGCCGTCGGAACCGAAGTGGGAAATCCGATCCCACTTTGCCAAATCTTTGGAGTGGGCTTGCGCTGCCCGGCTCAGCAGCGCGTTGAGTTTGAGCGGTCGTAGGCCGTTGGCGCGCCGATAAGCGTTGATCAGGTCGCGGGCCCGCCGCACGTCCAAGGCCGTCTTCGAATAATCGCGATCGGCCAGCGCACCGGCCGGCGCCCTCTCAAAGGAGCCTCGCGGTGCGTTGTCGCTCAGTGCCGCGACCTGCCGGCCGCTTTGTCGTTGGCCTCGTCGGCGCGAGCCATCACTGCCCAGCCCAACTGGATTGGTAGCGAGCGCGGTGCTGCTGCCAGCGATGCTGCCGGTCGAGCTATCGGGGGCGAAGGAGGTCGAACCGATCGGCCCTAAACTGCAGGCACCTAGAATAATTGCGAGAACAGCAGGGAGCGCTATGCGATACATCCAGAACTACTCCAAGTTGGCCCGACGCCGAGCCTTCCCGCTAGGTTTCCCCATTTTGGTTAACGACCCATTGAGGATTGAATGCGGTCGTCCACTGGGCGCAGCCCAATCGTCGACGCCCCGCTTCCATGGCCTGAATTAACACGCCTCATCAAGCCGGCAGCAGATTGACCTCAGTTTGACCGCAACGCGGCGGGATCAAGGCGAATATGTTGCGATCACGGCATCTCGTTCGCTGCGGCCAAGGCAACGGGATGCGCACATGCATCAACCACCAAAAAAATGGAGCCCGATCAGACGCATCGCCCTTCCCTCACAGCGGAGAATGACACACACTGCGGTTTGTTCCCCGGTGATTCGCGCGTCCGGCGATTTGTCGCCTCGGGCAGGTTTGCCTGTTGGCGGTCGATGTCTGGTTGCACGCGACGGAGACTTCAGCATGACGACGGTAGGGGCAGATGTGCGGCCGGAGGCGCCGGCACAACCGCTAAGCAATGGGTTGCGTTTGCAAGTGCTCGCCCGATTGGCGTACGGCGACGGCACTACGCGGGCCGAGTTGGCGCGCGCCTTGGGCCCGATCGTCGCTGGTGCGGCCGGACGCTTGCGGCTGGACTCCGAGCTGGCGGGCTCGGTGCGTGAAGGGTTGGCGAGCGAATACCGCCATCGCTTCAAAGTGACCCTCAAGGGCCACGCTTTGATCGAGCGGGAGTTGCAGATCAAGGCTTGGCCAAAGACCTGGGAACTCATGCGCGATCGATACCTGGTCGCCAAAGCTCTCGGCCTGGACGGCGAGGCCAAGTCCCGCATCAACGCATTATCGGATGCTGACCATCTGCGCGCTGCCATTCTGGCTAGCGCCTACGGCTTCCGGCTGAAGGACGCCTCAACGCCGGCCAAGGTGTGCACTCAATTGGCGGTCGTGGTGTTGCAGCGCGCCTTTGGCAACAAGATCAGAAGTGGGCTGTCGAGCGGGGCCGGCTTCGACGCCAAAAGCGCCCGCACCCTGGCCGGTCAACTGCTCGCCCGTCCGCGACCATTTCAGTCCGATAGCGCGTTGATCGCCGCGTTGGCCGCGCCCGCCGCCGGTGCACCCAAGCTCGATCCGGGGTCGCTGCGGCTCACGCTGTTGCGCAATATGGCGCAAGCGCCGGTTGCGGCCGAGGACAAGGCCGGCGGCGCATCGCCCGTCGCGGATATCGCGCGGCGAAGCGCCATTGCGCCCGTGGCCGAGCAGCCGCACCGGCCCCAATCGGGTCGGCCCGAAGCGGGTCGGCCCGAAGCGGGTCAGCCCGACCTTTCCAGCTTCGCAGCCGCCGTCCAATCGGCGGCGCGTGTCGAGGCCGAGGGGTGGCCGGGAAACTTGAAGGCGATGATCTGCCGGGTATGGGCGGTGACAGTCGCGAAGCATCCGCAATGGGGACTGAGCGAGGGTGATTTCAAGGCGCTGTTGGCCGAGGCCCATCGTGCCGGACTGCTGGTGCTGGCCACCGCCGACCTGCGCGACAAGAGCCGGCTCAAAGAACTGCAAGACTCTGCTATCACCTATAAGAACACGGTCTGGCACCTCATTCGCGTGACCGAACCGATTGCAGCCGTTTGAACCGCCTTCGGCGCTGCCGAATCGTGTTCTGATCATGGCTGCCAGTGAAGCGTTGTAAGACCAGCATGGTCGCGTCCAGGTCTTTCGTCAGCGTCAATCCGTTGAACGCGTCAGGGAAGCATGGAATGCCACCGCAGGATAACTTGCCATTACCCCAGGACATCGCGCCAGCAGATCCCGATCGGCTGGCAGCCGCGTTCGAGCACTCGATCACCTGGGAGGACGATATCTGGCGCGCCGATCCGGTCGACGTGGGGGCCGTCCACGCCAAAGCGCGCGACAAATTCTATGCTCTGATGGATGCCGTCACGAGCGATCAGCATGCCGCCTCGATGCCGCGCATCTTGTTGTTCCACGGCCAGTCAGGCGCCGGCAAGACGCACTTGATCCGCGCGTTGCGCACCGGTGCACATCGTCTCGGCAAGGCCTACTTCGGCTATGCTCAGATGACGCCGGATGTCTCCAACTATGCGGATTATTATTTGCGTCGGCTGATCAATTCCCTGGAGCAGCCCTACGACCCTGACGATGGTGGCGCAACCGCCCTGACGCGCTTGACCCGACATCTGGTCAGCGATGCGGAGGTGATGCCGGTTGAGGAGTTGGAGCGGCTGCGCGAAGCCGACATCGACGAAACCGAGCTTGCGCGCTTCGTGTTGCAGCTTGCCGACGATGTCGTCGCATCGCCGAAATTCGCCGATGACAACCTTGACGTCAACATCGTCCGAGCGCTGCTCTACCTCCAGCGCGCCGACCCGCGCATCGACCAGCGCGTGCGTCAGTATCTGCAAGGACGCCCGTTAAACGCGTTGGCCCATGCCGCCGTCGCTGCGCTCGATCCGCACACGGGCGAAGGGCGCTCATTCGAGATCATCGAGAGCCTGGGACGGCTGATGTGGTCGGTCGACAAGGCGGCGCTGGTGTTCGCGATCGACCAGGTCGAGGATCTGCGAAACTTCGATGATGCGGAAGAACGCTTTCAAAAGGCGGTCGGCAACTTGATGCAGATCGCCAACCGCGTTCCACGGGCGATTATCATCATATCCAGCCTGGAAGAGTTCTACGGCCAGGCCCGCGCCGTGCTGCCGCAATCGTATATCGATCGGGTGGAGAAGGGCGGCCCGGTCGCGCTGTTGGAGGCACGGTCGGCGGAAGAGGCGAGGCTGATCATTGCCAAGCGTCTGGAGCACCGCTCTGCGAGCGAACAGGACACTACCGGCAGCACCGATCCGAGTGCATACTTTGGCCCGAACTTCTTTGAGGAATTTGGCGGCCTATCGACCCGCCGTCTGTTGGAGCACGCGCAAAACTGCCTGCGTGGCTCGCAGTCGCAGGAGCCGGAACCAGCGACGCCGGCAGGCGGATTTTTGAATTCGCTGGTCGCGGCGCTCGGCTTCGCGCCATCCAACGATCCCAACCATGCCATCGACCCGCCGCCTGACCAGCTGCCCGACCAGGCGCCCGCTATCGACTACCGGGAGGTCTGGGATCATTTCTCCGCGTCCAACGAAGCTGAGATGCCCGCGCACGATGCAGAACTGATGGATGTGCTGATTGCGGCGCTGGAACGGGCGCGTGAGGAGTGGAGCGAGGCCATCACTGGCTTGTCGCTGCAGCGTCTTGAGCTGTGCGATGATGTGCCGGCGCTCGATCTGATGGTGAAACACAAGCGCGGCCATGCCTTCGAGGCTAGGGTCTTCCTGTGCAACCGTCCGACCCAGGGTGGCGGTTTCAAACGCCAGCTCGACAAGGTGCTCGGCGCAATGGGCGACCACACCTGCTTCATGCTGCGGGCCAGCGATTTTCCGCCGAACAAGAAAAATCAAACCGCGCAAGCCTACCGCAAATTCCGCGAGGGCGGCGGGCGTTCCGTGCTGGTGCCGATCCCGGACTGGGAGCGGATGATGGCGGTGCGCCAGTTCTATGACAATCACCGGCACGATCCGGGTTTCGCCTTTTGGTTTGCACAAGCGCGGCTGTTATCCGGATTGGCGCCGCTCATTCAGCTGTTGCGGTTGGATTTGCTGGAGCGCCCGGTTATGCGTCGCGAAGCCACGCCAGAGGAGACGATCACCGGCGTCGCGCAGGCGATTGCGGAGGTCAGGGACGCCAACCCCGACCCCCACGACGAATGCGGCGGGCCGTCAACGCTCACATCGCAGTTCGAGGATGCTGAGCCGGGCCTAGACCTCGCCGATCCCGGCGGGTCAGACGGCCTGGCCGTTCACGACCGGCCGGACTGTGCTGACGGCGTGCCACTGGAAGTGCTGCTGGATGAGAACGCAAATAACCTCGAAAGCATTTTCGTCGGCCGCCTCAATAATCGCGCAGCCAAGGGGGTGACCCTCAACAAGGACGTGCTGAAACGACATGCGGCGGTGTTGGGCGGTTCCGGATCGGGTAAAACGACGCTGGCACTGAGCCTCATCGAGCAGTTGCTGTTGCGCGGCATTCCCGCCGTATTGATCGATCGCAAAGGCGATCTGTGTTCGTACGCCAATCCCGACGTTTGGCGCTTCAACGATGCCGATCACAGCGAACGCCAAGCCGAACGCGAAAAGCTCGGCGATGCCATCGATGTCGCCGTCTACACCCCGGGACGCGCTTCTGGTCGGCCGATTTCGATTACATTGCTGCCCACTGGAATATCCGAGCTGCCCGAACACGAGCAGCTGCTGCTCGCCAACATGTCCGCCGCTGCGCTGGGGGACATGCTGCACCTGAAGAACTCGGCGACGCATCAAAAGCAATCGGGTACGCTGTCGGTTGCCCTCAAGATCCTGGGCGCGCGCAGCCGCTCAGAGGTGACGCTGGATGACCTCATATATTTGCTTGAAGACGAGGACCCCGAGCTCACCGAGCTGACCCAGCGCATGGACCCGTCGGGCAAAATCAGGCGTGATCTGGTGGCTCAGCTCGACAGTCTCAGGCACCGCAATTCAGCGCTGTTTGACGGTGGCGGCGAAAGCCTCAGAATGGAATCGCTGTTGGGCCTGGGTCCGTTCGCACGCGAAGGACGAACCCGTTTGTCGGTGATCTACACCGGCTTTCTCGGCGACAATGAAAACATCCTGTTCTGGGTGTCTCAATTCCTGTCCGAAGCCCTGCGCTTCTGCCAGCGCAACCCCAACGATGCGCTGCAAGCGTTGGTGATGTTCGACGAAGCGGATCTCTACATCCCGGCCAACGCCAAGCCGGCGACCGCCGAACCGCTTCAGAGCCTGCTGAAGCGGGCCCGTTCCGCGGGCCTCGGATTGATGCTGGCCACCCAGTCACCGGGCGATCTCGACTACAAGAGCCGGGATCAGATCACCTCCTGGTTCATCGGCCGCGTCCGAGAGGATACGGCGCTGCGGAAGTTGCGGGCTGCCTTCCAAAGTGAGAGCGGTCTCGATCCGGCAGCCGTGCTGCCCCATCAAACCGTCGGCGAATTCCATCTGGTTCAAGAAGGCTTGGTCCGGCCGATGAAAGCGCAAAGGTCATTGATCGACGCCGAGCAGGTGCCCTTCGACCGGATCGAACAGCTCGCGCGCGAGACCAAAGGACAGGATGAGCAACAGCTTAAACTGTTCGACATCGGCTAGATCATCGCGCCTTTGATCGGGATCGTTCCAATTCCGATCAAAGGCAGGTTGCTCCAGGCGTGCATTGTCCGGCAGCGCAAACGGCCGGGGCGCCGATGAAAGTTCAAGGTCAACGCTGGCCGGTATGGTTGGCTGCCGCCGCGTGACACGGGCCAGCCACAATGAATTGTGTAAAAACCTTTTTTCCGACCCGCAAAAAGTCGGCTTTGTCGACTTTCCTATGCCAAGATATCAACAGGCGATCCGCCGTCCAGGCTACTTATCCACAGGGCGTAAATCGGTGCATTGATTGGACTTGCGTCCGATTCCCAGCCGGTAGGACGGCCGCATTGGCGCGCTTGCCGATTGGAGCGGAATTCATCGGTGTTACCAAAATCTCGCAGCAATTGATTCTGTTTCAAGCGGAACGCATTAAATGGGTGTCAAACACCATTTATTCGTGTATTGAGATTACCGGTCGCGACGTGTTTTACGGCCATTACGCCGCTTATTCGTTGCGGCGATTGGCCGGTGCCAACAAGTTTTGCGGGGTAGGGCTGTGGACGTTAAGGCGATCTTGTTCATGTTGCTGGCGAGCACCTTGGCGCCAGTGCTTGGTGCCGGACTGTATGTCCTTCTCTACACGCTGTAGGCGCTGCCAACCTCAACGGCCGGAGCGTGCTTCGCGGCGAACCAGGTGACTGAGAACATATCCTGACTACCGGTGCTAACTTCCGGCGGCGCCTACGCCGGCGCAGCGACCGGCCTTCACCGAAACCTGGGTGCGACAACGGCTGGGGCCGGCAGGCTGCCCCAGTCTGAGACCTAAACCTCTGATGGAATGCGTGATTTCCTGGCCAACAGCGGGCAGGTGGGTGCGCACCCGGGCCGTTGAGCGTTGAGCTGGTCATGACGACTGACAGGGCGCGCCGGACACACTAAGCTGACCTTACCGGTTCAGTATGTCGGCGGCACAGGTACTTGGGACGCCGACTCCAGCGCGACCCATCAGACCCATGATCAAGCGGCTCATCGACGATTGCTTTGTGCATGACGGCAAGCGGATGCGGCACGACTCCGCGGTCGCCCTGCTGCGGCAGCGCATCGCCCCGACCACCGATCTGGAAGCCGTCGATCTCTTCGCCCTATCGGGACGCATCGCCGGCGAGCCGATTGACGCCCCCTTTCCGGTGCCCAACCATACCAACGCCGCGGTCGACGGTTATGCGTTTAACAGCGCGCACTACGATCCGGAAACCGGCACCGCGTTTGCTGTAACGGCCCGTGCGGCCGCCGGGCACGCCATGGTCGAGGCCGTTCCAAGCGGGGCTGCCGTTCGGATCTTCACCGGGGCGGCGCTGCCGGCCGGGGTCGATACCGTGGCCATGCAGGAAGATTGCGCGTCGCCAACGGATGCGACAGACCAGAGCCGGATCTACGTTCCAGGCGGTTTGAAACCCGGCGCCAACGTGAGGCCGGCCGGCGAGGACGTCGCGGCAGGGATGCGGCTGGTCGAGGCCGGCCAGATCATTCGCCCCCAAGATCTGGCGGCGCTCGCCTCGATCGGTCGAAGCTCGCTACTGTGCCATAAAAGGCCGGTCGTCGGCTTCGTCTCAACCGGAGATGAGGTGGTCAGAGCCGGTGCGGGTCGGCTGCAGTTCGGTCAAGTTTATGACGCCAACGCACCGATGCTGCATGCGCTGATTGCCACCACCGGCGCCATGCAACGTGATCTCGGGGTCTGGCCGGACGATGCGGCCGTGGTCGAGCAACGATTGGCGGCGGCGGCCGCGCAATGTCATGTCGTGATCACGACAGGCGGCGCCAGCTTGGGTGAAGAAGATCATATGACCGCGGCCCTGGCGCGATTGGGCACACGGCATTTCTGGCAGCTGCAAATCAAGCCGGGTCGACCGATGATGTTCGGCCAGGTCGGTGACACGGTCATCATCGGGCTGCCTGGCAACCCAGTTGCGGTGTTCGTATGCTTCCTGATGTACGTCTGGCCAATGTTGCGGCGTCTGAGCGGTGCCGCTTGGCCGGAGCCGCTTTCTCTCATCGCCCGCGCTGACTTCGAGCAGACCTCGCGCAAGATCGGCCGACGCGAATTCTGGCGCGGCCACCTTAAGTGGCACACGGACGGGCTCGCGGTCAGCAAATACCCGCGCGACGGATCGGGATTGATATCCTCACTACGCGCGGCCAATTGCTTGATCGACATCCCCGAAGACATGGCCACCGTCAGCCGCGGGTCGCCCGTGCGCGTCATACCGTTCACGGCATTCGGCATCCAGACGCGTTAAGGATCTGCTTTAACCCTAATATGAGAGCCCACCCCAGGGTTCAGCTTGTTAGAATCAATTAACAAGTTTTCTCAAATATTTATCAAACATATTTGAGCACGCTCGTGAGCACTGCAACTACGTCAGTTGGGAAGTCGGAAGGATCCGGCCTGAGATAACGTTCATTCACGCCGCCGACCCATTTCAGTGGGAGTTGAATTGCGGCTGCGCCAATTGCACGAGGTGGCATAGTCTCTATGTGGAGTTGTGAACACGTTGCGCATGTCCTCAGGACGCGGTTCATGCAATGCGACGCGCTGGGCGTTGTCTTTCCGCTGATCACACTGCTGCTGATGCCAAGCTCGCCGTCCGCGGCTCAGGTGGTGTTGGCGGCCGGCCTGGCCATTGCTTTGATTCGTCTGCTTTCGCGTGTGTTTCCGGGCCGTACCGATGGTTCAGATCAAGCCAGGGAAGGGCTGGAACGACGGATTGAGGAGCTTAAGGATCTCGCCTGGGAGCTGAAGGACAAGGAGGCACGCACCCGAGAACTGATGGATTCGCTGGGTACGGTGATTTACCGTTGTGACAAACGAGGGCAACTGACCTTCGTCAATCGGGCATTTTGCCGGGTGTTTGGGGTCGACGCCAACGACGTGCTGGGTACCGAATTCACGCCGAACCTGTTGGTTGAGGAGCCGGCCGTCGATCATCGCGCGGATGGCTCGTGCGCGTCGCGGAGGCTTCAAGTTGACACGACAGCCGGGCCGCGCTGGTACTTATTTGAACAACAAGCCGTGCCGGGCGAAGGCCACGGCAGCGGTCTTGCCGCCGATGAAATTCAGCTGTGCGGTCGGGATGTGACCGACCAGCGGGCCTTTCAGGTCGAACTGGCCAACGCCCGCGACCAGGCGCTGTCAGCCGATCGGGCCAAGTCACGGTTCCTGGCGGCCATGAGCCACGAAATCCGCACGCCGATGAACGGGATTCTCGGAATGGCCGGGCTGTTGTTGGACAGTGGCCTCACCTTGGAGCAACGTTGCTACACGGAAGCCATCGACCAATCGGCCAGAACCCTCCTGTTGCTGATTGACGAGATTCTCGACTTCTCCAAGATCGAGGCCGGCAAACTGGCGATCAACGATCGGCCGTTTTCGCTTTACCAATGCGCGCAAGCCACCATCGAGCTGCTGGCGCCGGCGGCCGCCGAGAAAGGCCTTGAGTTGGCTTGGACCATCGACCCAACACTGCCGAGCCAGCTGTCGGGGGACGAGGCGCGCATCCGTCAAATCCTGCTCAACCTGATCGGCAATGCGCTGAAGTTCACGGACCACGGCGGCGTGCTGGTCAAGGTCTCTGGCGCCCGGCAAACCAGCGAGACGCTGCTGGCTGCGATCGAGGTTGAAGACACCGGCATTGGGTTGAATGCTGAGGCCAAGGAACAAATCTTCGTGGAGTTCGGGCAAGGCGACCCCGAGCAAGATCAGCGCCGCGGGGGGACCGGGCTGGGTCTGGCGATCTCTCGACGATTGGCCCGTGCCATGGGTGGCGACATTGAGGTGGTCAGTGAGCCGGGCCAAGGGGCGACGTTTACAGCAACCATCAACCTTCGCACCGTTGCCGATGCGGCTGCCCATACCACCGCCCTGCCGTTGGTGGAGCATGCTGGAAGTGTCCTCCTGGTCGTCGATCGACCGATCGAAAGGCGGGCCTTGGCGGCCAATTTGAACGCACTCGGTCTCAAGGCCATCGCGTGTCCCAACCAAAGCGACGCCGAGCAACTGACCAATGCGGCGGCAAATACCGACAAACCGGTGGACGTCGTGATGGTCGACTGCACGCTCGAGGTGGCTCGAGCGGGGAACATCCTGGCCTACGCGATGGCACGCCGACCCGATCGCAAGGTGGGCGGCGTGGTGTTAATCGAGCACCACGAAAAGTCATACCTCAAACCCTTTGGCGAGCGCGGCTTCCAGGCCCATCTCGTGCGCCCGGTTCGACCGCTCACCATTCTGTCTCGCCTCGGATTTGGTGGTCCACACACCGCGCCAGCACAACTGCAACATGCCGAAGCGATGGGCTTGGTCGATCTGACGCGCTATGGTTCGGTGAACAGCCTGGTGTTGTTGGCCGAGGATAACGATGTCAATGCCCTGCTGGCGCGCCGCATGCTGGAAAAAGTCGGCTGCAAAGTGATTCATGTCCGCGATGGCGAACAGGCTGTCGAAGCCGTCAAGCAGTCGTTTGAGCCGATGCAACGGCCATACGACATCGTGTTAATGGATCTGCACATGCCGCGGTTGGATGGCTTGGAGGCGACCGCAGCCATTCGAAGACTTACCGACGAAGACCCATCGCGACTGGCCAAGGTGCCGCCGATCGTCGCCTTGACGGCCAACGCCTTCGCCGAGGATCGTCGCCGCTGCCTCGCCGCCGGGTTGGACGATTATTTGTCCAAACCGTTTCAAAAGGACGAGCTCACCGCATTGCTCGAACGGTGGCAGGCTCGCCGTTATGGCGTCGATCGCGATGGTGTCACGGCGGCCTGGTCTCCATCGCCGGCCACGCCGCCCAAGCGTCGTCGCGTCGCGGCAACGCATGGCGCGAATTGACGCCGGAGCCGGAAGACAAAGATCCACGGCAGGCTGGCCCAAGCTGCCGTGAATTGCGCGAAATCAATCCGTCAACGGCTCAGATCGGCATGATCTGAGCTGAACCGCGCTTGCTCCGGGCTGCGCCGCGGGCCACCAGCGATCGTTGACGGTCTCATGTGGACGTCAAGCTGCAATCAGGCTGGCGGTCTATCGCGTGCGCAGTCATGGCGCACGGTTGATCGCATCTCACGCAATGTTCAGATGTTTGCTCACATGTCAGGGGCGTTTAACCGTTGGTGGGATGAAGAATGATGACGTAAGCAGGTCGGGGGGCCGGCTGCGGAGGATTGTGATGAAGCGATTGAGCTTACGTGTTGTTCCGTTGGTGATGGCGACGATGGCGGCGATGGCCGTCAGCTTTGTACAGACCGAAGAAGCTCAGGCGAGACGGGGGCGTGGCATCGCCATCGGCATTGCCATCGGCGTTGTCGGTGGCGTGATCGCCCACCATGCGCTCCGCCATCGCTACCGCCGGTATTATGCTTACCGGCCGTATCGTTATCGCCGGGTTTGGCGGCGCTATTACTACCGGCCGTATCGCTATCGCCATGTGATCCGCTATCGGCGCGCGCCGCGCTGCATTTATCGCTATGGACGGCGCTACTGCCGTTAGTGAATCCGACCCAATGGCGTGATGGTCTGTGTGGCCCCGTACAGGAACGGGACGGGGGAGCACTGGCACGGCTGAACCGACCACGGCGGAACCAATCTCGATCATCGTGCTTAGATCATCGTGCTTAAATGGGATCCGCAAGGCCGGTCCCAAATCTAGCCACAAAGATGCTCGCCCTTCAAGTGGTGAGCAACTTTTCTGCTGTTCATCGGCATCGGAACGATGCCGATGAACAGCAGGTTGGTCTAGCGCGCGAACAGCGACATCATCAAAAACGCCAAACCCGATAACAGCAGATTGATGCCGACCAACAATCCGATCGCCCAGGCGGCCGAACTCGGCAGCTCCATGAAGATCAGGACGCCCACGGCAATCGCTGCTATGCCGCTGAGCAACACCCAGAACCAACCATCCTGAGGACGAACCTGAAGGCTCAGGATAAATTTAAAGATGCCTTCGACGATGAATAAAATGGCGATCAGCAAGGTCAGGCCGACGATGCCGGCCAACGGGAAGAACGCCATCCAGCCACCGACCCCGGCATACAGCAAGCCGATCAGCAAATTGGCGAAAAAGCCCTTCCAATCCCTCGCGTAGAATGCGTGGATGATCTCCGCGATGCCTGCCACTAAGAATAACCAGCCAAAGAACACCTTGGCAACGATGGTTGTTACGACTGGTGCGCCAATCGCTACAATGCCGAGAATGGTCAGCAATATGCCTAAGGCGATGAACCAGCCGCGCTGCTCGGCGACGACCGCACTGATGGCCGCGGCCTCGGCGCTTGCTGCGGTCGGATTTGACTGATCTGCCATCGTAAAGCCTCCAAAACTCAACTCCGCGACACCCGTGCAACGCGCTGGTTGTCGTCACCACCTCAGATAAAATGAACAGCCAATAATAATTAGGCCTATCCGACCCGTGCGCCAACTGCTAATCGCGCGGCAGAGTAACGCGATGCCGGGCGTCGGGTTTGCAACCGAGCGCGCCATGCTGCACAACCTGTGTACTGGAATGGCTGAGGCCGATGGCCGATCCGATCATCCTTGTTGCGATCATCGGCACATTCGCGGTGGCCGGCGCCGTCAAGGGCGTGATTGGTCTCGGCTTGCCCTCGGTCAGCCTTGGACTGCTGACGGCGGTGCTTGACCTGCCTTCGGCGATGGCGCTGCTGTTGGTTCCCTCCCTGGTGACCAATGTTTGGCAAGCGCTCACTGGCGGCAACACCTGGTCATTGATAGGTCGGCTGTGGCCATTTCTGGCGATGGCGGCGGCCACCGTCTGGATCGGCTCGCTCGCGCTCACCCGGGTTGACGTGGCGCTGCTGTCCGCGCTGCTGGGTCTGCTGCTGGTCGCTTACGCCGTCCTCAATCTGTCGGGGATCCGAGTGTCGATCTCGCGGCGTCAGGAAACCTGGTGCGGCACGCTGATCGGTGCGGTCAACGGCACCTTGACGGGCATGACGGGGTCGTTCGTGGTGCCGGGCGTCATGTTCTTGCAGGCGATCGGATTGGCACGCGATGCCCTGATCCAGGCGATGGGCATGCTGTTCACTGTCTCCACGCTGGCACTCGGGTTGGCCTTGCAGGGACACGGCTTGCTGACCATCGAACACGGCGCGCTGTCGGCGATGGCGCTGCTGCCCGCTGCGCTTGGGATGCTGGTTGGCCAACGGCTGCGACGCAGCCTGTCAGAAGTTTTGTTCCGCCAGCTGTTTTTCATCGCACTGGCCGTGCTGGGGGGCTACGTTATTGCCCGCTCCGCGCCGGCTGTGACATGGGCCAGCGGCTGAGCCGTGGATCCGTGTTGCGGCCCGCTTACATCAGGTCAGGCTCAGCCGTTGGGGCACGATGAGGTTACCGTGTCAACCAGCTCTCGCCCGGTTCGCGCACGCTCGCGATGATATCCAAGATGGCCCGCGACGCCGTATCGGCCGGCAGGCGATTGAAGTCGGCAGCACGCTGGGTTGCATCATCAAGGCGCCGGTGGAACTCATCCTTGTCGATCTCGATGGTACCAAACTGGCTTAAATGGTCGGTGACAAATTGCGTATCGAGCAACGTAAAGCCACCGTAGATCAGCCGGGCGCACAGATGCATTAACGCCACCTTTGACGCATCACGCTGCACCGAGAACATGCTTTCACCAAAGAAAGCCCCGCCCAATGCCACGCCGTAAAGGCCACCAGCCAGTTCATTTGCCAGGTAAACTTCGACCGTATGACAATGGCCTTGGCGGAACAGCTCGCGATAAAGGTTGCGAATCTGGAGGTTGATCCAGGTCGAGCGGCGGCCAGTGCGGGGCGCCGCGCAGCCTTCGATGATCGCTTCGAAATCGGTGTCGATCCGCACGTCAAAACTGGCTCGCCGCAACGTTCTCGCCAGCCGCCGCGGTATGTTGACCCGGTTGAGCGGTAACACTCCGCGCGCCTGAGGCTCGATCCAGTAAAGGTGCGGGTCCTCTGCGCTCTCGGCCATCGGAAAGATACCGCAAGCATAGGCCCGCAACAGCGTCTGCGGCGTAATCTCGAACAGCGGGCTATCGCGTTTCGCCATGGCGCGAAATCCATCCTGATCCTTGACCTTGCCGAGCACTTTTCCGCCTTGGGCAAATCAGTCTTGCTGGCCCGCTCCGCCAGCCGGCCGCCCCATGGCACGATGTTGTCGCTGGCTGGATGGGGGAGTGGGATGGTTCCAGCTGCACAAAACCGCGCCACGCCCGCGCACGGCCGAGCGAAGGTCACTTGGCGGTGGATTTGGCCGAGCAACCCGTAGTGATGCAAGGACTTTTTTGACACACGCAAGTCGTGCGCGGCCACTTACACCCGGAACCCGCCACGCTTGCTGCCCTCACCGACCTCCAAGAACAGCTCGTCCAGCCGCGGTTTGCGCGTGATCAGACCTTGCTCGTGACTATAGCCGATCATGGTTTCCAGCGTTGTTCGATTCTGCTCGGTCAGGCCATAGATCCACGGATCTTCACCCATCAACGCGGCCTGTTCCTCCCAGAATTCGGTGTACCAAGCCAACGGAACGATGCGCGGATTGAACATGCGCCGCATGCCGATCGCCTTTGCGTCGTCGAAGGCCTTGTACAGGTTGATCGGCAACCAGGGATAGCGCTCCACCAAAGCCCGGCGCACGGCCACCACGTGCATAATGGGAAAGATGCCGGTGCGCTGAAAAAACGCCAACTCCTCGGCGCGGTGATCGGCGAATAAGCGAGCGACCGTCGGATCCTTGTTAACAATCGGTTCGATCAAATCGGTATGCAGCAACGCGTCGAGCTCGCCGCTCACCAGTTGGGCTTCGACCGAGGTATGGTCGCCAATTCGCGTCAAGCTCAACCCATCCGGCGGGGTGAATGCGATGTCCTCCTCAAGGTCGGAAAACCATTTCACTGAACGGTGTGGCACGCCATACTCATGCTCCAGAATTCCGCGCATCCACAAAATTGCGGTCGCCTGGTAGGATTTCACCCCAACGTTCTTGCCGATCAGATCCTGGGGTTGCTTGATCCCCTTGCTGGTATTGATGAAGATGAAGCCGTGACGAAAGCGGCGATGCGGAAACACCGGAATGGCCTCGATCTCCATACCCTGATCACGGGCCATCAGATACGAGGAGCCAGATAGTTCGGCGATATCAAACTCAGCGTTGCGCAAGAAGCGCCAATGCCGGGTGGTGGAGTCCATCCTGGTGAGGACGGTCAGCTCGGTCCCATCCGGCGTTACGGCGCCCTCCTTTAACGCGCGCAGAATCTCGTAATCGCCGCAGGCGAGCGTTAAATGCACGTTTTTGGCCATCGCTGGCGGCTCCATCGCTGATCAGGTTGTCGCTGGCTTGTGCCGGCATCCTGGACGCCGACGTGGGCCTGTCAAGTCGCCGGCCTTGCTATGATACGGACCCCTGGTGAGTCACAGTTGTGAGTCACAGTTGCGATGACAGCGATCGTTTAGCCGATGCGGGCCGGTTGCGGCGCGGTTGGACGACCGGGGCGTGCGCGGCAGCCGCGACCGGGGCGGCCTGTGAATTGTTGTTTGGCGGAGAGCCACCCAGCCACGTCGCGATCAGCTTGCCGAACGGCGCGCGGGTCAGTTTCGCGATCGCGGTCTACGATCGGCTCCTCGATGGCGCGGGCTCCGGCGTTATCGGCGCCAGCGCCGGGGTCATCAAGGACGCCGGCGACGACCCCGACGTCACCCATGGGGCGCTGATCAAGGCGCGGGTGCGGCGTGGCAGCGACGGCAGCGGCGTGACATTTCAAGCCGGGGATGGTGTCGGCACCGTGACGCGGCCGGGCCTGCCGCTCCCACCCGGGGAGCCGGCGATCAATCCCGTGCCGCGCCAGATGATCCGTGCGGCGGTGGTGGAGGCTGCGGCGCGGTTCGCTCAAGCGACGGATGTCGTCGTCGAGATCTCGGTGCCAGGCGGGGCGGCCTTGGCCAAGCGCACGCTTAACGGTCGGCTCGGCATCGTCGGCGGCTTGTCGATTCTCGGCACCACTGGCATCGTCGTTCCGTACTCCTGCGCGGCATGGATCCATACCATCCACCGCGGCATCGATGTGGCGCGGGCGACAGCGCTCCATCACATCGCCGGTAGCACCGGATCAACCTCGGAGCGGGCCGTGCAAGCCCGTTACGGGCTCACCGAAGCGGCCCTGATCGAGATGGGCGATTTCGTCGGCGGCCTGCTGAAATACCTGCGTCAGAACCCGGTGCCGCGGGTCACCCTCGCCGGCGGTTTCGCCAAAATGACCAAGCTCGGACAGGGGCTTTTGGATCTGCACGCCAAGCGCGGTCAGGTCGATCACGCCTGGCTGGCCGAGCTGGCCCGCGCCGCTGGCGGCTCAGACCAACTCTGCGCCCAGGTCGCCGCGGGCAACACGGCCTTGGAAGTCCTCATGATCACCGAGGCTGCTGGGCTACCGATTGCAGATCACGTCGCGGCGGCGGCCTGGCGCACTGCTGCGCGCGCGCTGGATACCGCCGCCATTGCGCTGGACGTCGTGATCTACGACCGACAGGGCGCGCTGATCGGCCAGTCGGAGATCAAGCCCGCAACCGACGGCTGACGCGTTCAGCAGCACCACCACGGCATGGACATCGATCGCGCGATGCTCCACCATCGGCCCAATTCAAGCCGCATGAGGAGTAGGCCCGGCCATGAAGATCGCCATCCCGGACATGATCTCGAACTCTTACTTTCCGGCGGCCGCCGCCGTCGAGCTCGGCTTCTTCCAGGAGGAAGGGCTCGACATGCAGCTGGAGCTGATCTTCCCGGTCGACAAGACCTTGCAGGTGTTGCGCGACGGCGGCATTCAATTCGTCGGCGGATCGGCTCACTCCACCGCACACGCGTTTCCGGAATGGCAAGGCGGTAAGGTGATCGCGGCACAAGCCCAGCACATGTACTGGTTTCTGATTTTGAAAAAGGACCTGGGCGCCAAGAAGGGTGACATCGAGGCGGTCAAAGGCCTGAAGATCGGCGCCGCACCGCTGGTTGACCTTGGCTTGAAACAATTACTGAAGGAGTCCGGCATCGATATCGCACGCGATAATGTGCAGATCGGACCGGTACCGGGAGCGTTCCTCGGCGAGAACAAAAATTTCGGCGTTGCCGCCGCCAAGGCGCTCGAGGCCGGCTTGGTCGACGGCTTTTGGGCCAACGGAATGGGCGCGGAGGTCGCCGTGCGCGGGGGATGGGGCACCATGGTGATCGATGCGCGCCGCGGTGATGGTCCGCCCAAGGCCAAGGACTATACGATGTCCGCGATCATGACATCGGACAACATGATCAAGGATCATCCGGATGCCGTGGCAGCCGCCGTTCGCGCCATCGTCAAGACCCAGAAGGCGTTGAAGGCCGATGTCACGCTGGCCACCCGGGTCGGCAAAAAGCTGTTTCCGGAGTACGAGGCGTCGTTGATCGCCGATCTGATCGAGCGGGATCTGCCCTACTACGACGCGACCGTCTCCCGCGCATTCGTCGACGGGATGACCGAGTTTCAGCGCAACGTGGGCCTGATCAAAGGTCACCCCAGTTATCAAGACGTGGTCGCCTCCCAATTCGCACCGTACTGGGACTGACCTCGACTTGCCCGCAGGCGCCCTTTAAGTTCGCCGAGAGCTGTGGCGGTTGACGCCGACGACAACAACGCGATTGAGCCATGACCGACCTCGACATCTACAAACAGCAGGGCTTTGGCAATCGGGTGGGCATGGGTCAGCACCCGGCGTTGGTGGTGGTCGATTTCGTCAATGGATTTAACGATCCCGAGCAGTTCGGCGGCGGCAACATTGCGTCCGCGATTTCTGTGACCGGCGGCTTGCTGGCGGTCGTTCGCGAACGCGGGCTGCCGGTCGCCTTTACGCGGGTGGTCTATGCCGACGATGGCGCGGACTGCGGCGTGTTCTGCATCAAGGCACCCGGGCTCAAGACGCTCACGGAAACCGCCGAGGCGAGCCAAATCGTGCCCGGATTGCTTCCGCGATCGGGTGAGTATGTCGTGCGCAAGACGCAGCCGTCAGCGTTCTTCGGCACCAACCTCGCCAACTGGCTGATCGCGAACGGCGTCGATACCCTTTTGGTGACCGGGTGCACGACGTCGGGCTGCGTGCGCGCCACCGTCATCGACTCGATGAGTTACAATTTTCGCACCATCGTCGTGCTCGACGGGGTTGGCGATCGCGCCCTGGGCCCGCACGAGGCGAACCTTTTTGACATGGGGCAAAAGTACGCAGACCTGATGACGGCAGCCGAGGTCGCCGCGGAGCTGCGCGGCGCTGCGGTCGGCGAAAAGCAAGCTTCCCGTGTCTAACGTCGAGGTCCCCCCGCATCGGCTGAGATGGCCAGGGCCAGCCATGCCTTTCGGACGGTCGGCAGGCAGTGCGCCAATTCACCGTGTCGTCGCCGGCGTGCCGACCACCCACACGCTGCGGCGGTCGATCGCATCCGGCGCGGCCGCCTGCGCTCAGTCTTGATGGTCGTTTCCCGATGGCGCCGATCCTTTCCCTGCACAACATCCACAAGCGCTTCGGCGCGATCGTCATTGCCGAGGCAATCGATCTGGCCGTCGGCCCAGGTGAGGCGCTTGGCATCATCGGGCCCAACGGGGCCGGCAAAACCACATTGTTCGGCATTGCTGCCGGCGCGGTTGCTCCTGACGCGGGAAGTGTGCATCTGGCCGGGCAAGATATCACGCGCTTGCCGTCCGATCGCCGATGCCAGCTCGGCCTTGCGCGCTCCTACCAAATCCCGCAGCCGTTTGGCGGGATGACGGTGTTCGAAAACCTGGTGGTCGCCGCCACCTTCGGCCAACGTCGGCGCGAAACCGAGGTCTATCGGTTGTGCGGGGAGGTGTTGGAGCGCTGTCACCTGACCGACAAAGCCAACCGTCCCGCCGGTGCGCTCACCTTGCTCGACCGCAAACGCCTGGAACTGGCCCGAGCGTTGGCGACCGGACCTCGCGTCCTGCTGCTCGACGAGGTGGCCGGGGGATTGACCGAGCATGAATGCATCAACCTGGTCGCGCTGATCAAGACCATCCGTGCACAGGGCATCGCCATCATCTGGATCGAGCATATCGTGCACGCACTGGCGTCGGCGGTTGATCGGCTCGCCGTGCTTTACGCCGGCGCGATCATCGCTGAAGGTGATCCGACCACGGTCATCAACGCGGACCACGTGCGCGAAATCTACATGGGGATACCGGCCAATGCCTGAGGTCGATCCGGGGCTGCCGCCCCCCGCCCCGAATCGGAGCGCGCAACCCGACGCCCACCTGCTGAGCGTGCGCTCGCTCGACGCCTACTACGGCGATCTACAAGCGCTGTTTGCCATCGACTTCGACATCGCACCGGGCGAGGTGGTTGCCGTGATCGGCGCCAACGGCGCGGGCAAGAGCACGTTGCTGAAGAGCATCGCCGGGCTCATTCGCGCCAAGCGCGGGCAAATCGAATTCAAAGGCAGCCCCATCGGCCGCCTGCCGGCGCACAAGGTGGTCGATCGCGGCATTGCGCTGGTGCCGGAGGGGCGCCGGCTGTTTCCTTCGCTGACGGTTGAGGAGAACCTTATCATCGGCGGGCAACTGGCCCGGCCCGGACCTTGGTCATTGCAGCGCGTCTATCACCTGTTCCCGGCCCTGCAGGAACGGCGCTTGCTCAGGAGCACCGAGATTTCTGGTGGACAGCAGCAGATGGTGGCCATCGCGCGCGCCTTGATGTCAAATCCCAGCCTGTTGTTGTGCGATGAGATCAGCCTCGGCTTGGCGCCGATCGTGGTGCAGGAGATTTACGGCCAACTGCCGCAGATCGTGGCCGAAGGCATCGCCGTTGTGATTGTCGAACAAGATATTGAGCAGGCGCTGCGCGCTGCTGCGCGCGCCTACTGCTTGCAAGAAGGACGGGTGGCGCTGACCGGCAGAGCCGACGCGCTCACCCGCGAAGCGATTTCGACAGCTTATTTCGGGGTCTAGGCGGGCGGACATGGAGTGGGTCAACACGATCGTTCAAGGCATCCTGCTGGGTGGGCTTTACGCCATCTTCGCCGCCGGCCTGTCGTTGATCTTCGGCGTAATGCGCTTGGTCAACATCGCCCACGGCGATCTGATCGTGTTGTCGTCCTACGTAGCCTTGTTGGTCACCACGGCGCTGGGAATTAATCCACTGTTGTCGATCGTGATCGTCGCACCTGTGATGGCCGCAATCGGTTACGGCTTGCAGCGCGGCATCCTCAACCGCACGCTAGGGCCAGATCTGTTGCCGCCGCTGTTGGTGACGTTCGGGCTATCGGTGATCATCCAGAATGGCTTATTGGAAATCTTCACGGCCGACAGCCGCAAGCTCGATGCCGGAGCGATCGAGATTGCCAGCATCACGCTGGCCGAGGGACTCGCCATCGGTATTCTGCCGCTCCTGCAGTTCATTTTGGCGATCGTGGTGATCGCCGGCCTGCAGTACATCTTCTACGCGACCGCGATGGGTCGCGCGTTCCGCGCCACCTCCGATGACCAAGAGGTGGCGCAGATGATGGGCATCGGTACGGCCCACGTGTTCTCGCTGGCGATGGCGCTTTCGCTGGCCGTGGTCGCCATCGCCGGCGTTCTGTTGGCGGTGCGAACCAACTTCGATCCCTCACTGGGACCGGCCCGCCTGATCTTTGGCTTCGAAGCGGTGATCATCGGCGGGCTTGGCAGCATGTGGGGCACACTTGCCGGCGGCATCATCCTCGGCGTGGCACAGACGGTCGGTGCCAAGCTCGATCCCGGCTGGCAGTTGTTGGCGGGACATATCGCCTTTCTTGTCGTGCTCGCGGTGCGGCCGGAAGGTCTGTTTCCAAAGGTGCAGTGATGAGCGGCCTTGAATTCCGCGTTGACCACGCGACGCGGTCAAGTCGCGTGGGCCTGGCCGGCGCTGCGATCCTCGCGGTCGGGCTGGCGTTGGCGCCCTACTGGGCCGGCCGCTCGGACCTGCGGCTGTTGTCGGAAATCTTTGCTTACATCGCGCTCGCCAGCCTATGGAATCTGCTGGCCGGCTACGCCGGCTTGGTATCGGTTGGCCAACAGGCGTTCGTCGGACTTGGCGCGTACACCTTGTTCGCGCTCGCCATGCTGGCCAATGTGCATCCGCTCCCGGCGATCCTGCTGGCGGGAATCGCCTCGGCGCTCATCGCGATCCCCGTGGCGGCACTGATTTTTCGCTTACGTGGGCACTATTTCGCCATCGGCACATGGGTGGTTGCGGAGGCGTTCCGGCTCACGGCCGCGCAGATATCGGCACTCGGCGGCGGCTCGGGAACCAGCCTGCCGATCAGCATCGTGCTGTCGATTGCCCCGGGGCGTCAGGCGCGGGAGTTCCTGCTTTATTGGCTGTCGCTCGCGCTCGTCGTCACGGTGATCGGCCTGATCTTTGCGCTCCTGCGCTCCGGTTACGGACTAGCGTTGACCGCCATCCGGGACAATGAAGCCGCCGCCCGCGCCTGCGGAGTCAATGTGCGGCGCGTCAAGCTCATCGTCTACGTCGTGACCGCGTTCGGAACCGGTTTGGCCGGCGCGCTCATGTTTCTGCAGAAGCTGCGCGTGTCTCCGGATACAGCTTTCAGCGTCAATGATTGGACGGCTTTCGTGATCTTCATTGTGGTGATCGGTGGCATCGGTCGGATCGAAGGGCCGATCATCGGCGCAATTGTGTTTTTCATGCTCAGAGAAGCGTTCGCCGATCTGGGCAGCATCTATCTGTTGATGCTGGGCGCGATCGCCATTGGTGTGATGTTGTTCGCGCCAAAGGGACTATGGGGGCTGATTGCCGATCGCATGGGCTGGCAACTGCTGCCGTTGGAGCGCCGGTTGGTCGAACAAACCGTCAAAACGCCTGTGGCCAGGACCGAGGAGACCTCTAGCGTGTCAGAGTGAGCTGGAACCATCCCGCTGCCCCGCCCCGTTCCTCCACTAAACTCTCCACTGGGCCACCCATGGCACGCTTGTGTGCCTGGCCAGGCAGGAGAGCGGGCCGGCGCGGCTGATCCGCCAAAGGCGGCCATCTGCCGGATCGTCGCCCAGACCGATCACGCGTGCTCACATCCACAGCGCAAACATGATCCGCGTCTCAGAATGACCATACCAGCACGGGCGGTGGCGCACGCGACGCAACGGCGATCCGGCCAGGGGCGGACCGGGCAGGGGCGATCCGGCCGACGTCATACACAACAGCGCGGGTCCGATCGTTGAATGCTGACTGTGCAGTTGGTGCCATCAAGGCCGCTTGCACGGATGCCAGATGCGCTCGGTGTAGCACTATTTGACCCGATACTTTTCGATGTTGGCTGCGGACCCAAGCCACTTTGGCCGTCGTCCCCGACCGCTCCAGGTCAGATTGGGATCGCGCGGATGTTGATAGATGACTGCCGGTCTGGCCTTGCCCTTGGCCGCTGCCGTCGATTTGCGCCGCGCACCGATTACCTGTTTCAGGTTGACGCCTGCTTTTTCGGCCATGCCCTTCAGCTTCGCTTTCAAAGCGGCCTTGTCGCGTTGCTTTCTTTCAACCAGCGCCGATTCAATGCGTGCACTGAGTTCACGCAGCTGCGGTACCGTCATCTTGTTCAGTTGAGCTTCTTTCACAATTTACTCCGATTTTCGCCGAGGCAAGTTCTAACGCCGATATCAATTCGCTGCTGAGAGCAGGGCCCACGCTGCGGCACCTCACCTCGGCATCCAACAAATTGCACACCGTGACATGGGGAACAACGCAACGTATTTGCACAAACAATTAAATAGGGCATTGCTAGATCATGCAATGCCCTCCTAATCATCACGTTTAACCCAATTGAAGCAATCTCGCGCGGCGGTGGCAACCACAGGCGCTATTACCACTCGCCGATATTGGGCATCGACTTCCAGGGCTCTTGAACAGGCAACGACTCTTGGCCCTTTTGCAGCAGCTCAATCGAGATATTGTCGGGGGACCGGATAAACGCCATGCGACCATCGCGTGGTGGTCGATTGATGGTGACGCCGCCATCCATCAGCCGCTGACAGGTCTCGTATATATTGTCGACCTCATAGCAGAGGTGTCCAAAATTGCGGCCGCCGGTGTAAGCTTCCGGGTCGTAATTGTACGTTAACTCGAGTTCGTCCACGCGCTGTTCACGCGCTCGCTCGACGTCCGCCGGCGCGGCCAGAAAGATCAGCGTGAATTTGGCCTTTGGATTGTCAACTCGCCGCGTTTCGATCAAGCCGAGCTTGTTACAGTAAAAGTCCAGAGATTGTTCGATGTCGGTAATCCGGACCATAGTGTGTCGATAGCGCATGTCAGTCCTCCAGCTCGAGTAAAGTGATTTATCCATCGGAATGATAAGGCAACGGTGCCGGGGCGTCATCCACGCGCCGGGACGGCGGCTGCGGACGCCAACATCGGCCCCTTAATCGCCAGCCAAAGTGCCAAAATAATCGCTACGCTGAGCGACAATGCGAGATCCAACGAGTAGGCGCTTGCCAATTGCCCCAAAACGGTCGCGCCGACGATGCAGCCGAGTTCGAATGTCACACCATGCAGCGCCATCACCCGGCCGCGATAGGAGGGATGGGCCACCAGCTGCAGCAGACTTTGGATCGCGCCGCCGCGCAGGATCATGCCAAAGCCCGCTGCAAACGAAAAGGCGACGGCCAACGGGAAATACGGCGACAGGATGATGCCTAGAAAAGCCATTGCCACGGCCGGCATCGCACTGAGGGCAATCGTTACCAAGCGCACCGTGTCGGCTTCACGACTGGCCAGCCAAAGGCCGCCAGCTACCGATCCCAATCCGAAGGCCGACAACATGATCCCGGCCTCGCGCGCGCCACCGGCAAAGGCATGATCCACGATCGCGGGCACGAATTCGACAAACGGGCGCGCCAAGGCGATCGCCCCGATGTGCACCACAAACAATAACAGCAACAAACGGACCGCTAAGACATGCGCCAATCCGTGACGCAGGGCGGTCAAGAACCCGGCCTGGTGCGCGGAGCTGTCGCGCCGCGGAGGTGGAATGCGCCTGAACAAAGCGATGAAACCCATCGACAATACCGCACACACCAAATAGGCGGTTGCGGTTCCCAAGCTGGACAAGACAAGCGCGGCCAACGCCGGTCCGATGAATCCGGCAACGTTGAACACAACGGTATTGAGCGACACCGCCGTCGATAGATGCTCCCGCGGCACAAACGCCGTGACGATGGTCTTGGTCGACGCATGCGAGACAGCGTTAATGGCGCCGTAGACGGTCACCAAGCTGAACAGCAGCGGAATACTGAGACCGCCAACCAAAGCCAGAAGCGCAACCAGCAGATTGCAGGCAATCGAGCCGAGGCACGACAGGATGATCACCATGCGACGATCATAACGGTCCGCGAAGAAGCCCCCTACCAGCTCCATCACCAAGCCCGGAAGCAGCAGGAAGACCAACGCCGCCGCCAGCATGCGCTCGTCGCGCGTGAGCTCCCAAACGACCAATGACGTCGTTACCCGAAACATCCACTTGCTGACCATCTCAAGCAGGCGGGCAACGATGTAATCGCGCAAGGGTGGCGTACTTGCGATTCGCGCCACCCGCCGCCAACCCGGCTCGACCGGTTCCTCCGTGCGCTTCCAAAATTCGTAAGCAGTGTTCAATTTAATGAGCTTCCTGCTTGGCTGCGGGCACGACGGCCGGCGCATGCGATGATACCGCACCATCGTTCGGTGGGCCGGAAGTGACCAGTTCGTCCGAGGCTGTGGACGTTGCGAAGACGTTCAATGCTGATGCCTTGACGACCGGGCGGCAAGTGCTGAGCGACGCATCTGACGCTGACGATCCGTCATCTCGTGCGGTGTCTTCTCCCAGGCGTAGGGGGCCTGCCAGAGTTGGAACAACGCCCGGTAGGCTGCCACGGAGATCAGCAGCCAATACCATGGGGTCAAGATCAGATCCGGCAGCAACGTCCATCGTCCCCGCCGAAGGGCGATATGGCCGGCCAACGCTAACGCGCTGAGATTTCCAAGCACCAAATTCGCCGCGCACAGCACGGCCACCCACGCGCCAAGATCGCCACCGGCCCCGATCAGCCAATGACCTTGTCCGAGCTGCGCCAATAACACAATAAGGAACACCGGGTAAACGAGGGCGGCGATCAACAGACCGCCGACATAACCCTGAAAGCCGATAAATGACCACACTCCAAGCTCGGCCATCAGCTTGGCAGGGTCACGCATATGAACGGACCAAGTTTGAATATAGCCTTTGAGCCAACGCGTCCGTTGCCTGATCCACACCCTTAGCTCGGGCGGGGCCTGCTCATGCGTGACCGCATCCAACACAGCAATGCGACCGCCACGGCGCGCGATCCTGACGCCCAGATCGGCATCCTCGGTGACGTTATAGGCGTCCCACGCCCCGAACCGCTGCAAATCACGGCGGCGAAAATGGTTGGAGGTCCCGCCCAGGGGCATCGCTAAACCGAGCCGCTCAAAGCACGGCAACAGCCCGCTGAACAGCGCCCCATACTCCAGGGCAAACTGGCGCGTCAGCCAATTCTCGCGCCAGTTATAGATGTCCAGCCGTGCCTGAACACAACACAAACGAGGATCGGCCTCGAACATGGCCAGCGCCCGCAGCAATTGATCCGGCTCAGGCTCATCCTCCGCATCGAATACGACGACGTATTCGCCGCGTGCCATCTGCAGGGCATAATTCAGAGCTTTCGGCTTGGTGCGTGGCAACAGATCCGGAATGATGACGATGCGCATGTGGGGCGGCAAGCGCAAGAGCTGTGCCGCGGCCTGGGTCGCTTGATCGGTGCTCTCCAGCACCAGCATCACGTCGAGCCGACCGACCGGATACTCCAGCCGCTCCAACGCTGCGACGACGTCGGCCAACGCCGATTCTTCCCGAAACAAAGGGACAATGATCGAATAGATCGGCAGTGTTGCGGCCGGGCGGCGGCTGGGTCGGGCTGAGCGTGGTGCGACGAACAGCGTCATGACCAGGGCAACCGCCCTTAACGCCACAACAACAACGAATGCCATCGACAGCCCGATCACCACAAATTTTTCGCCAACCTGTGGCGCACCGGCAAACGCTCCCAGACCAAGGCCAATGACAACCGTCAGCGCAACAAGCTGCCAGGCCGGAAACTTCGCGGCCGCGGACAGGTCGGGATTTTGCTTGTGAAATCCACGAGCGGCAGCCCTCACCCGCTCCCATCGGGCGTGCTCCAAGCTGCGGATTTCGCGCGACGGCGATGACACCGGCAGCGGCGCGATGCCGACAGCAAGAAGCCGCCGCCCTGTCTCGAACACCACATCGGGGTCACCGCCCAGCCCGTCAATCACCTCGGTTTCGCGCGCCGCCGGTCGCTGAACGCGATCAAAGCGAACCGCAAGGTTCGCACAGAGTGCCGCAATGTAGTCCGCCTCGGTCAAATGACCATTGCTGATCAGCACCTTGTGCGGCAGCTCACCTGTGCGCCGGCTCTGCTCCGTGGCCCAAGCCAGGGTGTGCCCGTCGATCAGTTGATCGACCAGGAAGGCGTATGGATCGATCGAAGGTGCATACGATACCGCAGGCGCGTATGCACGCTGATTCACTGCGACGCCAACTGCTGCCATCTCCCCACCGTCCGCCGCATGCCCCCAGTGCCGGACGGTCCACGCACACGCCCCGGCGGTCGCGCCCTACAAGTACATGGGTTGCCGAACGCGGCATCAATCCGGTATGTGTCAGCCTGTGTGTCAGCTTGTGTGTAGGCCCATGTGTCCGCTCGCGCGTCGGGTCCGCAGCGTCGATATCGGCTTCGCCCGCTCGCGATCCGCAGTGCGCGCACCGTCACACTAAATCTGAGCACAACCGGGCGCCACGCAATTTGTTGTAGAATGTGATTCGGTACTGAACGGGTTAATACCAGCACATAGACATTGTTCATCAACGTGCGGAGCCGTCATGTCGGCCATCGACGATCAGCGTTGTAAAACCATTGGCGGCCGGGACCTGCCAGCGATCGTCGGGCAACGACGCGGTTGGCGTCGTGGGCTCGCCAACTGTGTCTGGACGATGATCCTTGCAGGCATGCTGTTGCTTGTTGGCGGCCTGGGCTGGGACGATGCCCGTGCCCAGCACCCTCGTTTCATATCCGAGCGAGCGAACCCGCAACAGCCGACCGCGGCCCGTCTTACGTCGCTACGGTTTTTGACCACGAACGACTTTCCCCCGTTCAACTACATCGATGAATCGGGTGCGCTGACCGGCTTTCACATCGATCTCGCGCGCGCCATCTGCTTGGATCTGAGCGTTTCGTGCCAAATTGTCCCGCTTGCCTGGGAGGCGCTGCTGCCGGCGCTGCGACGGGGACGGGGCAACGCGGTGATCGCCGGTCACATGGTGTCCAAGCGCGCTTTAGCGAGCGTCGATTTCACTGACCGATATTTTTATACGCCGGGACGTTTTGTCGGGCGACGCCGCGGCCCGGAGCTGGAGATCACCCCCAACGGCCTGGAGCGCCGCAAAATCGGCGTCGCACGCGGCACCACCCACGAGGCCTATCTTCAGGCGTTCTTTCTCGACAGCGCAATCCAGCGCTTTCCGACCCAGGAGTTGGCCAGGGACGCGCTCAAAGCCGGCAAGGTCGATCTCATATTCGGCGACGGCATCAGCCTGGTGCTGTGGATCAACGGCGAGGCCTCGCGCGCGTGTTGCGAGCTCAAAGGCGGCCCGTTCCTGGAGCCAAAATTCTTCGGCGACGGCATCGCCATCGTCGTCAACAAGGCGGACCGCTCCTTGCGCGCCCAGCTCAACGCCTCGTTGCGACGTCTGCGGGCCAGTGGTCGGTTCGAAGAACTGGTACTGCGCTATTTCCCTTACCGCGTATTTTGAAGCATCTTGGCCTAAGGCAACCTTCTGCCTTAAAATGGAACCGCAAAGCCGGCTTCCATTGAAGGCACAAAGACGATCGCTCCCAAAGTGTCGAGCAACCTGCCTGACCACCCAATAACATGATGTTCAAGGTGGCCGGCGCAGTGCGGTGGGCCGGCCATTGTTTGCGGCCGGATGATGTGCCGAGCATCCTTTCATCGAGCGCTTTGAACCACGGCATCCGGGCCATGCGGCGAGGAGACTTGCGCGGCTTGCAGATCAGGTCTGCATTGCCCGCTCCTGAAAACACTTGTTACGCGCCACGAGAGATTGACAGGATACCACCTTGAGCGTCATCGTAGCGGTAAGACGTATACTGTATTGCGCCGATAGCAACCGCAGTATCTGTAGCGAATCACGATCGTGACCACTGCCCTGTTCATCATTGGCGTCTTGTCAGCCGGTATCCTGCTGCCGCTCATGGCGCGAACGCTGCTCGACCGCCGCTTTCGGTTATGGCCAACGCCCGCCCCAGGCAGCTGGCAAAGCCAGGTGTTCTGGTTGACGTTTCGCACGCTCAACGTCACGGCTCTAGCGACGGCCACGTTGGCGGGGCCGACGCTGTTCGGGCTGGCCGACGAGATCCGTCTTACCGGCTTGGTCTTGTTGGTCGTGTTCGCTGTGCTCTACGGCTATTCGCTGTTCGCGCTCGGCAAGCGCAATACATATTGTAACCGCGATGGCTTGGTGACCGATGGGATCTACCGCTGGACCCGCAATCCACAGTACGCGACGATCATCCCGCTGTATGTCGCCTTGGCGGTGGCCGTCGATACCGCAAACACTTACGTGCTCGCCGGCGCGCTGGTCGCGGTGTTCGTCTTGATGGCGCTTGCCGAGGAGCCGTGGCTGGCGGCCGCGTATGGTGAAGACTATCGCGCCTATTGTCGCCGGGTCCCACGGTTTTTCAATTGGCGCCGGGCTGCCACCTTTGGTTTCGCCGTCGCCCGACAGGGTTATCGTTACGGACAGCGCGCCGCCGGCCGGCTCGCGCCGCGTCCCGGTGGCCCGCCCTTCGGGTAACCGCTCACGGGTCGGAGGGCGACCTCTCCCGGCATTCCGGGCCTTGTCATAGTTCTGCAACCCGAGTCATGTCTTGCTTGATGCGTGGAATACAAGCATCTTGTCGCCATGGTTGTTGGGATGAATTGCGGCATGCAACGCCACTATCGGGCTGTCTTCATTTCTGATGTCCATCTTGGGACGCGTGGCGCGCAGGCCCGGATGCTGCTTGACTTTTTGGGGGATGCCCACGCGGAGACGGTCTATCTCGTTGGCGACATTGTGGATTTTTGGCGCATCCGGCGCGGTTTGGTGTGGCGGGAGGCGCACGGCGAGGTGTTGAAGGAGATCTTGAGCCGCGCCCGCAGCGGCACCAGGGTGGTTTTCATCCCGGGCAACCATGATGACGGACTGCGCGCCTATTGCGGGACTCGCTTCGGCAACATCGAGATCGTTAAGAATGCGGTCCACGTCACGGCGGACGGTCACCGATATCTGGTTTTGCACGGCGATGAATACGATGTGGTTGTGCAGAACGCCAAGTGGCTGGCGTTGATCGGGGATTGCAGCTACGCCTTCGCGCTGGCAATCAACAAACCCTTCAATTGGGTCCGCGGCCGGCTCGGCATGGACTACTGGTCGCTCTCGGCCTACCTGAAAAACCGCGTCAAAGGCTGTGTCAGCCGCGCTGGGAAATTCGAAACGTCGTTAATCGACGCCGCCACCCGACATCAAGTGTCCGGCGTCATTTGCGGACATATCCACCGGGCCGCCTCCCACCAGGTCGGCGATGTGCATTATCTCAATACCGGCGACTGGGTCGAGAGTTGTACGGCCGTGGTCGAGACCTTGGCCGGCGAGATGAAAGTGGTCGATTGGTCCTTGGAGGTGGCCGGCCAGACGAAGAAGCCACGGCGGGCGCGGATGGAGGCTGCGGCCTGATGCGGGTGTTGGTCGCAACCGACGCTTGGCGCCCGCAGGTCAATGGCGTGGTGCGCACTTATGAGCGGCTGGAAGAGGAGCTGCGCGGACACGGTGTGGAGCTAACCTTCCTGACGCCCGCGGAATTCCGCACCGTACCCTGCCCGACATATCCGGAAATCAGACTGGCGCTGCCTGGCTATCATTATGCCATCGAACGCTTGGCGTGTGTTGAACCCGATGCCGTCCACATCGCCACCGAGGGACCCATCGGCTGGATGACACGGTCGTGGTGCTTGGCCCGCAACGTCCCGTTCACCACCGCCTATCACACGCGGTTTCCGCCCTATCTGGCCTCCCGCTTCGGCATTCCCGAAAGCTGGGTGTACGCCGCGCAGCGACGGTTTCACAATGCCAGCGCCGGTCTGATGGTAGCCAGCCGATCGCTGGCCACCGATCTTGAGCACCGTGGCTTTCAGCGGCTGATGCCCTGGACCCGTGGCGTCGACACCACGCAGTTCCGGCCCCGCGATGTCCGGCTGTTTGGGGCGGACGCACCGGTGTTTCTCTATGTGGGGCGCATCGCCGTTGAGAAGAACATCATGGCCTTCCTGGATTTGGATTTGCCAGGGCGGAAAGTCGTCGTCGGCGACGGTCCGCAGCTGAAAGAGCTGATGGCGCGCTATCCCGATGTCGCGTTCGTCGGCAAGAAATCCGGGGAGGCGCTGGCCCAGTGTTATGCCTCGGCCGACGTGTTCGTGTTCCCGAGTTTGACAGACACGTTCGGCATCGTGCTGTTGGAGGCCATGGCGTCCGGCCTGCCTGTCGCCGCCTACCCGGTGACCGGACCGATCGACAACGTGCTGCAGGGCAAGACCGGAGTGCTCGACCCGGAGCTCGGCAAAGCCTGCCTCAAAGCGCTGGACATCGACAAGGCGGTGGTCAGAACACATGCCATGACGTTCGGCTGGGACGCAGCGGCGCGGCTGTTCATTTCCAACATCGAGAACGCCTTGTTCGCGCGTCAAGGTCGACGCGTGCCCGCCCGCCGTCGGCTGTTGCGCCGGCGACGTACCAGCTCGGCCTAATACGATTCAGTTGTAGCCGAAACCTTTCCACTCCCCCAATCCGGCCGCCCGATAGCACGGTGTGCTGGGTCGTCGGACTGGGCACGCGGGCCGGCAGCGTGTTCCCGCTTGTGGAGGACTTGACCTCGGGCCTGTGATCGAGCGCTCGGTCCGCTTTAACCGGTTGATCAGGTCCGATCTGATCTGAAGCGCGCTGCCGGCCGCTCGACCGATCATGCCCTGGTCGAGCGCCCGCCTCGGTGGCACATGTTCCGGACGGCGGTTGTCATCGCGGTGCATCCGACTTTGACGGTGGGAGCTGGGACGATGGGAGCTGGGACGATGGGAGTTGGGACGATGGGAGCTGGCCGTCAGGAGCGATCCTTTGGCTGCCAGCCCGCCGCGATCGCCTCGGCCTCGTTACAGAACCAACGACCACCACGCCGCTGGCGCACCCGCGTGCGCCGGTACCCCGGCTCCCATGGCGTCACATACAGCCGCTTGCCGCGGCGGACATAGCCCTTGATCGGGCACCCTGACGGTGCGCGCCGCTTGGCACGCTCCCACAGCCGTGCCCGATATTCCCCTGGTCGTTCCGCCAATCCATCGCGCCAGATGCCGGCCTTGGCGTTGCGTGCGTCCATTTCCAACCGTCCGTAGGTTGCAAATAGGCCGGGCTCGGAGAACACATGGCCTTTGGACACCAGCTCGGCGGCGACATCGTTGCCAGCAATCTGGCAATTGCCGACCGAGTGACCGCTGCCCTTGCGATCACTGCGCAACGCGCAATGGACGGTCTTCCCCTTCACCAGCGCGCGTAGGGCGTTGCGCGCCGCCGTGCCGCAACGCCAGCGTCGGCGTCTGGCACCGCAGCGCTGCCCCGCCTCAGGCGCCTCGATCCCCGCAAGTTGCACAGTGCGCCCAGCGATCCGGAAGCTATCGCCGGACATAACGATCGCGCGCCCAACCAGCGTCGGTTGCTTGGTGATGGCCGGCAAGCTGGCCGTCGTCAGCGCCGATAGATCAGGCAGCTGTTCAGTCGATCGGTAGCCGAGCCAAAATGCCCCGCCGGCGAATGCCAGTACCAGCACGCCCGCAACCGCGCGCGCCACCAACCGCGGCGGCGGCCGCGGGAGCGACAGTCTGCCAACGCGGGCGGCCAACCAACTCACCCGCGGTCGTAGCCAGTCGGCCACGGTCGGTCCATGTCTGGTCAGCACCGGCGGGATGACCAACAACAACACCAACACGCTTGCCCCGACCAACAGACCTTGGGTGAAGCCGTCGAAGTTGCCGGCCGTCAACCGTCCCAGCGCGACCAGCGCGAGGAATGCGGCCGTCAGCAACACCGCCTTGCGGGCATAGTCGTGTTGCATCAACCGGGCCGCTGACGCCATGATGCTGCAGGCATAGCGCAGACCAATGCGCAGCATCTGGGCCAAAGCGCGACCGATCACGCGCACCGCTTGGCCCAGCCAAACCACCGGGGTCCCGAGGTAGCGTATCAGCACGTCCAACCAACCGATCGTTGAGGTCACGCCATAGCTGCCGGCATCCTTCAGGCCGCGGGCCGCGGCCCCCTTCATATCGTCAAGGCGCCGCCTGCGATCCTCCCGCCGCAGCTTGATGGTGGTACGCACATATTTGTGCCACTCAAAGTCATTGCTTCTTCTGCGCCAAAACATGGTCCCCTCCCGACCTGATCGGCAAAATAAGCCCGTTCAGACCCGCACGCTGCCACCATCCAATAGGAACGTCGATCTCCCGTCGACCGTCGAAAGCCGTTTTTTAGCCCGCCTGTGGCCAACCAACCTGCCGATCAGCGGACGTGTGCCCCATCCTCTCCACAAAGCCTTTGCAGCCGAATCGTGGCAGCGCAGCGGCATCACACCAACCGGATTTGATTTTCGCTCCGCTTCGATCCGGAAAGCAGTCGTTGAGGATACCGGGTCCGGCCGCAATGTTTAACGCATTGCCTTCGCCGGCCCAGCGGTTAAGCTCGCGCATGAGTTAGCGGCCACCGTTTGATCCGGGGCGCATGGCAAACGGAACTGCGGGAGCGATACGGCTATGGATGAGGTGTTTGTTGGCAAGGCCTCGCAGCTGAATGATGGCGATCGCCGCATCGTCAAGACTGCCAAAGGGGAGATCGGCCTGTTCGTGGAGGATGGCGCTTATTTTGCCTACGCCAATACCTGTCCTCATCAGGGGGGGCCGGTCTGTGAGGGCATTTTGATTAACAAGGTGGTGGATATCATAGCCGCGGACCGCACCTATCAGGGTCAGACCTTCTCCGACGTACGACATTTCGTCTGTCCCTGGCATGGCTGGGAATACGATCTCAAGACCGGCGTGTGCGCGGGCGATCAAAGAATCAGGCTGAAGACGTTCGACGTCGTGCAGAAGGGCGACGATATCTTTGTGAAGGTGTAGACCCGATAAGGCGTGGACCGCAGCGCAACACCGCCGAAAGGTCCCGCATCACGCAAGCGAGTAGGGAGCGCTGCCATGGATATGCCAAGCACGAATGAGGTCAGGGACCTGCGCTTCGATAAGTTTCACTCCGAACAGTCGCTGATCAACGCCACCCGCCAGGCTCATCAACGCAACTACCAGGACTTCCTGATCATCGATGTGGACGCGCATCACTACGAAAACGAATCTTATAGGGAAGTCTTCGAATACATCGCGAGCCCGGTGGTGAAACACACCGCGCTGGAGTCGGTGAGCAGGGGCGGGCGCGCCTCGTTTCTCGGCGGCAACGTCGGATACCAGGATTTGTCCGGTCGGATCACGCGCCACTGGCTGCGCAACAAGGAACAGATCGACAGCGCGCACCACCGCGACATCGTCAAGACGACGCGATGGATGAATGCGATGGGGGTCGACTACTGCTGCTTATTCCCGACGCCGATGCTGTTTTTGGGTACGCATCCACAGGCCGAGGTCGAGGCGGAAATGGCGATGGCGTACAATCGTTGGCTGTGCGAGCGCATTTTGGCGCACGAGCCGCGCATCGTTTCCATGCTGTATCTGCCGCTGAACGACCCGGACGCCGCCTATCGCAGCGTCAAGGAGTTCGGCGACAAAAAGGGCGTGGTCGGCTTCATGGTCACCAGCCCGCGCTATAAGCCGGTCCACGACAACGCCTTCATCAAGACCTACGCCTTGCTGGAGGAGATGGGCCTGCCGCTGTCGTTTCACGCGGCCTACTCGTGGAACGATCAGGCGCTGGCGCTGCAAAACCGCTTCATCGGCGTTCATGCGCTGGGCTTTATGTGGTTCAACATGGTCCACATGACCAACTGGATCGTCAACGGCATGCCGGAACGGTTTCCCAAGCTGCGGGTGATGTGGATTGAATCCGGCCTGACGTGGGCCTACGCGCTGATGCAACGGCTCGATCACTCCTACATGATGCGCACTTCGGAGTGCCCCAGCCTCAAACGCAAGCCATCCGAGTACATGCGCGAGATGTACTATTCGACCCAGCCGATGGAGATGCCTGAGGACAAGTCTATTCTGGAAGCGACCTTCAAGATGATCAACGCGGAGACTCAACTGTGTTGGTGTTCGGACTATCCGCACTGGGACTTCGACTTGCCGAGCGTGGTCTACGATCTGCCATTTCTCAACGAGCGCGGCAAACGCAATATCCTGGGTGCCAACGCCACACGCTTCTTTGGCCGTGAATTTCCGCTGGCCAAGCAAATCCCAAGCATCGATTGATCACGCACGACGCCAACGGTTGCAGCGAAGGACTGAGCGCGCATGACGCACCGCGATTTCAACGACTATTGTTGGAAAGACATCGTCGATAAGGAGACCATGGAGATCTATGCCTCCTACCGACGCGACGTGAAGGTGGGGCGACAACCGGTCGTCCTGGCCATCGATCTTTACCGCAAGGCCTACCAAGGTGGGAACCGGCCGGTGGCCGAGGTCAACGCCACGTTTGACGGGTCTTGCGGCGCGCACGCTTGGGCGGCGATGGCGCCGACCAAGGCGCTGTTCGCGCTGGCCCGTCAGGTCGGCATACCGATCGTTTACACCACGCGCCATGCCGATACCGCGGGCGTCAACTCCACCCATCGCAAGAAACTGGAGGAGGCTGACGAGCTCTATGCGATCCAGCCCGAGCTGGCGCCGGAGCCCGGCGAGTTGGTGATCTACAAGGAGCGGGCATCGGCCTTTTTCGGTACCCCGCTGATTACGCATTTGCTGCGGCTGGGCGCGCAAAGCTTGATCATCGTCGGAGAGAGCACGTCGGGCTGCGTGCGCGCCTCTGCAGTCGATGCCTATTCCTATGGGTTCCACTGCACCATCGTGGAGCAATGCACGTATGATCGATCGATGCTGTCGCACAAGGTTAACTTATTTGATTTGCACCATAAATACGCCGACGTGATGCACATCGATGAGGTCCTAGCGCACCTGGACGGCCTATCGCCCAAGCGCAAGCGCGCCTAGAGCAACCTGCCTTTCATCGGAATCGGAACGATCCCGATGAAAGGCAGAAAGTTGCTCTACACTTTAAGAGCGATCATCTTTGCGCCTTAAATGGGAACTGCAAAGCCGGTTCCAACTTAAGGCACAATGGTGATCGCCGTTAAAGTTGCTCTAGCTCAAGATCACCCGCGATCCGTTTCGTCGCCGATCGCGTCGGCTTCAATCGCCTGCAGCCGCCCAACTGCGCCCGGTCAGGTGGAGCCGCGCAGCGCGCCACCACCACTGGCGCGCAGGCGGGCAAGGACGGATCCTTCGATCGGTGGGCCGGGCCAGGGCTGCAGCCGATCACCGTGTCGCTCAACGGCCGCCGCTCGACCGGCGCGAGTGTGCCCTGCCGGCATGCATTTGCACTATCCACCGGTTTGATCACAAAGCCGACATCGCACCGCCTTGCATAGCAGCCAACGCCACGCAATAACGCCGTCGCATCTCCTGAGCAATGAGGCACATGATGTTCAGCCCCCGCGTGTTCTCCGGCATGCAGCCGACCGGCAATCTTCATCTGGGCAACTACCTTGGCGCCCTCAAGCGCTGGGTCGAGATGCAGGCCACCCATGAATGCATCTATTGCATCGTCGACATGCACGCGATCACCATGTGGCAGGACCCCGACGAGTTGCGACAAGCGATCCGCGACGTCGCCGCGGCCTATATCGCGGCCGGTCTCGACACAAAAAACAGCATCATATTCAATCAGTCCCAGGTTTCGGCCCACGCGGAGCTGGCGTGGGTGTTCAACTGCATCGCCCGGCTGGGCTGGCTCAATCGCATGACCCAGTTCAAGGAGAAGGCCGGCAAGGATCGGGAAAACGCCTCGGTCGGGCTTTACGTCTATCCGACGCTGATGGCGGCCGACATTTTGGCCTATCACGGCACCCATGTGCCGGTCGGAGAGGACCAAAAACAGCACTTGGAGCTGGCGCGCGACATCGCTCAGAAATTCAACACCGATTATCGCCAGGCCATCGTCGCCGCTGGCATCGCCTCAGGAGAGCTGTTCCCGCTCCCTGAGCCCGTCATCCAGGGTCCGGCCACGCGCGTGATGAGCCTGCGGGACGGCACGAAGAAAATGTCAAAGTCGGAGGCCTCGGATTTGTCGCGCATCAACATGACCGATGATGCCGACACGATCGCACGCAAGATCCAAAAGGCCAAAACCGACCCGGAGCCGCTGCCGTCCGATCCCGACGGACTAGCGAGCCGGCCGGAGGCGGACAATCTGGTCGGAATCTACGCGGCCTTGGCCAACAGCGATAAAGCCGCGGTGCTCAACGACTTTGGCGGGGGGCAATTTTCCAGTTTCAAGAAGGCGTTGGCCGAACTTGCGGTGGCTCAAATCTCGCCGATCACCACCGAGATGCGCCGCCTGACCGCCGACCCGGCCGAAATCGATCGTACGCTGGCCGACGGCAGCCGGCGTGCCGCCGCAATCGCCGCGCCGATCCTGACCAAAGTCAAGGAGGTGGTCGGCTTCATTCAAGACTAAACCTCGTTTGCTTACCCCCCCTGGCAGGCGCTTACGTCCCCGTTGTAGTCCGGGCCCGGCCGTGGCAAAATGGGGCCCATGAGCATACGCAAAAAGCGCCGCTCCTACGAGGAGGGGCACCTCCGCAAAATGCTGATCATCATCGATGACAGCCAGGAGGTCGAAACTGCGCTGTATTTTAGTGCGAGCCGAATTCAGCACACGTTCGGCTCGATCGTGATGTTGTACGTAATCGAACCCCAAAACTTCGAAACGTGGATGGGCATCCAAGAGATGCACGTCGAGGAGGAAACCAATAAGGCCAAGGCGAAGTTCCGGCTGTTGCGGCGCAAACTCAATCTCGCCGGGTTCGAGACGATCCCGACCGAAGAGGTGATCCGGCAAGGCAAAACGGCCGAGGAACTCGTCAAGTTGATCGAGGAGGACGAGGATATCGCAATTCTCGTGCTGGGTGCGGCCGTCGATGCCAAGGGCCCCGGTCCCCTCGTCTCCTCGCTGGCGTCCGGCAGCTATGCCGGCAACTTCCCGATTCCGATCACCATCGTTCCCGGCAATCTGGACGTCGAGGAATTAAAGGCGATGGCCTGAGGCACCGGCGGATGCGGCCGCGCCGTCCTCAGTTGGCCTCCAGCGCGACACGCGGCGTCTCGGTCATCGTGCCTTAAATTGGAACCGCAAAGCTGGTTCCAACCTGAGGCACAAAGATGATCGCCCTTAAAGTGATGAGCAACGTTCTGCTGTTGATCGGGATGGTTCCGATTCCGATGAACAGCAGGTGGCTCCAGAGTTGCCCTCAAAAAATCCGACCTCACCACTCGACATATCGATCCGCTGGGTCCACATATGCGAGAAGGACAAAGCCGTCCGTGCTGTCGCGTGGCCGCCCGGCGCAGGTCAGCGCGTTGCAATGCCCACCGATCGGGAGAAGCCGTTCATGTTCATTCAGACCGAAGCCACCCCCAACCCTGCCGTGCTGAAATTTCTGCCCGGCCGGCCGGTGCTGGCGCAGGGCACCGCCGATTATCGCGAGGCCGAAGAGGCAGGCGACTCCCCGCTGGCGCAACGGCTGTTCGACATCGACGGCGTGACCGGTGTGTTTCTTGGGCCGGACTTCGTGTCGGTGACCAAGCGGGATGGCGAGTGGCAACACCTCAAGCCGGCGATCCTGGGCGCGATCATGGAACATTTCATGTCTGGCGCCCCCGCCGCGCATTCAGCCGGCGCCAACGATCAAGCGGGCGGCGACTACGATCCCAAGGACGAGGACGTGGTTGCGACGATCAAAGAGCTGATCGAAACGCGGGTGCGGCCCGCGGTGGCCCAAGACGGCGGCGACATCATCTTTCACGGCTTTCGCCAAGGTGTGGTCTATCTGCACATGCGTGGCGCTTGTGCGGGCTGCCCCAGTTCGACGGCGACGCTGCAAGGCGGCATAGAGAACTTGCTCAAACACTTCTGCCCCGAGGTCGAAGCGGTCGAGGCCGTCGTCTGATCGGCGGTGGCCAGATTACCCGTATTGCCTTCGCCAACTGGGCCCAATAAGGTCCGGCCGGCGCTCAATCCTACTGTGTCAACGCCTGCGTTCTGAGGAGCCATCCCATGGCTGAAAGCATCCACGCGACCGCGCTCGAGCAATTGTTCTTGTCGGCTCGAACCCAAAACAAGTGGCAGCCGAAGGATGTCCCGGACGGCAAACTGCGCGAAATCGTCGACATCATGAAGATGGGTCCGACCAGCGCCAACACGCAGCCTGCCCGCATCGTGTTCATTCGATCGCAGGCGGCCAAAGAGCGGTTGAAGCCCTTGTTGAACGAGGGCAATCGGGACAAAACCATGGCCGCCCCAGTCTGTGCGATCATCGCCTACGACCTTGATTTTTATGAGCATATTCCCCGTCTGTTCCCGCACCGGCCGGAGGTGAGGGACAATTTCATCGGCAAGGATGCATTTGTCCTGGACACAGCCTATCGCAATGGCACACTGCAAGGCGCCTACTTCATGCTCGCCGCCCGCGCGGTCGGCCTCGACGTCGGAGCGATGTCCGGTTTCGACAACGCTGGCGTCGATGCCGAATTCTTGGCCGGGACCAACTGGAAATCGAACTTTCTGTGCAACATCGGCTACGGCGATCCGAGTGGTGTGATGGAGCGGTTGCCGCGGCTGCCGTTTGAGGAGTATGCGAAGATTGTTTAGACCCTCGCGGACGCCTCCGATCACGGGCGACACAGGCCCAAGAGCGACACCTTCGGTGGTGTTTGAGGGATACACCCGCGGTTTGTGCTCTCGGTTTGTGCTCTGCGTCCTGCGCGAACGCGGACCTGGGCACTGGATCAGGCGCGCGAACTTGACCCCCAGGATGGCCGCAGCGACTGCGTGGTTGGCGGGTCGCTGGCAAGGCTGGGCGGCTCAAGCGGTTCCATTTTATCAATGCCGTAGACCATGATATTTTTTGCCGATTGAAGAGAAGGGTTGCTCGAAAGGAAGAAGCCCTGAGTGCATTTTGAGCCCGACTGGCGCCAGACGGGCGGTCGTGCGACCAAGCCGGTCACGCGCTCCGCCTTTTCGGATGCGTTCTCTACCGACCGTGGCGTGCGAGACTGGCCAGTCTGTCACACCCATCCAACCGTCATCAATGCATGCGCTACCTCGCCTTCGATTGCTGCTTTGGAGCATGCTCTGCTGCCGTGCTGGAGCACACTTCAGGCTCGCCTGGGCCTGACATTGCGCTGGCAGGTTGTTTCGAAGTCAGGCGGTCCGGCCATGCCGAGCGACTGGTGCCGATGCTGGCACAGGTGATGGGCCGGGCCCAAGCCAGCTTCGCCGACCTGTCGGCGATCGCTGTCACCAATGGGCCGGGCACGTTTACGGGGATCCGAACCGGCATTGCGGCGGCGCGCGGGCTCGCCCTGGCAACCGCGCTGCCGGTATACACCACCACCAGTTTGGCGCTGATTGCCAACGGCGCGCGCCGCCGACTGGGCGCCGAACTGGTCGATCGCGACCTGGTCATCTGCCTCGACGCGCGACAGGGGCTGGTGTACACCCAAACATTCCGCGGCGGGGACGGGTCTGCGACGACGGCTACGCAGATGGCGAGGCTGGACGCCGCGGTCGCAGCGCTGACGGAGCGGCCAATCACGGCGGTCGGTAGCGGCGCTGCACAGTTCGTTGCAGCAGCCAGATCCGCTGGCTGCTCGGCGGTCGTCGGCCGGCTGGCCATGGAGCCGGACGCCAGGGACATGACGTGGCGCCACCTGGCACAGACGTGCCCACCTCTTCCGCTTTACTTACGTCCGCACGACGCACGGCCGCAAACCGGGCAAAGCCTGCCGAGACACTCGCCATGACCACCAGCTCCTCCCAAGATCCGAAAGCCACAATCAATGCGGTGAGCCTGCTTTGGGCCAGCACCGACATGGCCGCCGATATCGCCAGCTTGCACGCGGCGTTGTTCGACCCGGCCTGGGATGAGGACAGCATCACCCGGTCACTCGACCACCCGGGATCGGTCTCGATGATTGCCCGTTACGGTTATCCGAAAGCCACCGTCGGCTTCATCTTGGGGCAGATCGCGGCGGACGAAGCTGAGATTCTGTCGATCGGTGTTATGCCGGATTGGCAGCGGCAGGGTTTGGGCAAGCGCTTGGTTGAGGGCTTGTTGCGAGCTGCAGGCCGCGCCCTGGTCAAACGCATCTTCTTGGAGGTCGCCGTCGACAACACCGCGGCGATGGCGCTTTATGGCAGCACCGGGTTTGAGGAAACCGGTCGACGGCTCGGCTACTACCAGCGTCCCGGTGCGGCATCGGTCGACGCGGTGACGATGGCGCGCACGATCTAGAGCAACCTGCCTTTAATCGGAATCGGAACGACCCCGATTAAAGGCGCGATGATCTAGATGATGTCCGCTTGAGGCGGATTAGCCTTGCCAGCTCGCGCCCCACGTTGCCACCTAAAGGCACTATGTTGTGAGGGGCTGAGCGAGCGGTTTGGGTCCAGCACACACTGAAACACTGCTGCCAAGCCCGTGCGCATCTCCTGCGGCGTCCGCAACGCGCTGCGATCCTACGGCGTGCGTGCAGCACAGGCCATTCGCTGATGTAGCGGGCCGCGCGCCTCCAAACGACGTGGATTGATCGCGCCAAACCGGGCTCGGTTCGCGGTTGGCAGCTGAACAGCATGGTCAGAGTTCGCGCCTGATCGATTTGCCGGATCGTTTCCATCTCGATCGATCATGCTCTATGTATGGGCCGAATTTATCAAAGCGTGAGCGTCAAATGTCGAAGGAAGCAAAGAAAGCCGACAAATCAAAGAAAAGCGGCAAAAAAGGCGAGAAATCGAAGGCGCAGCAATCAGCGGGCGAGCCACGCTCCGCCGGCGGCCGCCTGGCGCGGTCGAAACCGCTCGCCCAAGGGCTACGCCGCATCGGCCATCTTGACCTGGCCGGCGGCGGTCAGGTCTACATCGAAGGACATCACGCGTTCATCGGCCACATGAAGCCACCGCACGGCACCACCGTCGTCGATATCTCCGATCCCAGCCAGCCCATGGTCGTGGCCGAGCTGATGCTGGAGGACAACCGCACCCACACCCACAAAGTGCGGGTCGTGGGCGACCTCATGATCACCAACGTCGAGCAGAACGAGCGCAATGCGTTCCGGGCAGCGGGCGACCTCAGCCAAACCGGCGCCGATCTGGAGGCTGAGCTCGGCCGGCCGCCAGATGATGCGGAACTCGGCGCCGCTGTGGGACTGCGCCCCGATCAGATCAGACTGTGCCGGGACTTCGCGGCGCACCCCTATGAGGACGGGGGCTTCAAGATTTGGGATGTCTCACGACGCCAACAACCCAGGCTGATCACGCACGTGCGGACCCATGGCGTCGGCGTCCATCGCTTCGACATGGACCAAAGGTACGCCTACATCTCCACCGAGATGCAAGGCTACGTCGGCAACATCCTCGTCATCTACGATCTGTGGGATCCGGCGCGGCCGGAGGAGGTCGGGCGTTGGTGGATGCCCGGTCAGCACGTGGCCGGGGGCGAGACACCGAGCTGGCCCGGCGTGCGCCATCGGCTGCATCACGCGCTGCGCCAAGGCGACGTGCTTTGGGCCGCGGTATGGTACGCCGGCGTTCGCATGATCGACATCTCCGACATCGGCCAACCACGCACAATTGGCGGTTACAATCATCATCCTCCGTTTCCGGCGCCGACCCACACGTTTCTGAAGGTGCCGTTCGCGCTCGGCGGACGCGAGATCGCCATCGTCGCCGATGAGGAGCAAACCCACCAGCCCGGCCAGCTGCACGCCGGATTGTGGCTGATGGACGTGACCAACCCCAACGAAATTAACGCTTTGTCGATGTATCATTTATCAGAGCGGGATAGCCCTTTCGTGGGTCACGGGCGCTTTGGGTTGCATCAGTTCCAAGAGCATCTTGAAGACACACACGTCTATTGTGCCTGGTTTGCCGGTGGCGTCAGAGCGATCGATATCAAGGATCCCACCCAGCCCCTCGAAACCGGTTACTTCATTCCAGAGCCGATCGGCGGGGAGAAAGCGCCGCAGACCAACGACGTCGATGTCGACGACCGAGGCTTGGTGGCCATCATCGATCGGATCCGGGGGTTCGACATTTTGGAACCCACCGGCGCGTGAGGTCGAAATGCAGCAACCGACACCCCAATCGACCTCTCGACTGGCCGCCGTTGAGGCTTTCCGGCATTTGGCAGCGTCGGACCTGGCCGAACTGGAGCGGACTGCAGCGCTCGTGCCGGTGGCGCGCGGGCAAGTGCTGGTTCGCCAAGGTGAAGCAGCGGAAGACTTGTATCTCGTCGTCTCTGGGCGCTTTCGGGTTCATCGCAGGGAGCAGATAGGGCAGATCGCGGAGATTGGAGCGGGTTCCCCGATCGGCGAGATCGCATTTTTTGCCGGCGGCGCGCGCACGGCCAGCGTGACGGCTGAGCGCGACAGCCTCGTGCTTAGGCTCAAACGCGCCGACTTTGATCGATTGGCAGAACGCTCCCCGCAGATCTGGGGCACCATTACAGCGCAACTTGCGCGCCGGTTGGCAAGCACCACTGCCGCCGGGGGGCATCACCCAGCGGCCGTCATCCCGCGCACCATCACGCTCTGCCGTGCCGGCGGTGGCACGATGCCGGATGGTCTGTTGCAGCGTTTCGCGGCCAACCTGCAAACCGCCCTCGGACCGCAGATCCGCAGCATCGTGCTCGATGCGTCAGCGGCGATGACAGCGATCGACAACGGCGCCCCGCTCGAAAGCAGCGAGGCGACGCAATGGTTCAATACCTTAGAGGCCCGCTATCACCACATCATCTATGTCGCCGACGATGAGTTGAGCGATTGGACGAAAAAAGCCATTCGGCAGGCGGATCTGGTGTTGTGCGTTGCACAGCGCCGCGACGGGATCTCCTCCGGCCCCAACCTGATCGAGCATTTCGCAGAGAGTTTGCACGGCGAAGGTACGCTCAGGCTGGTGTCCTTACATGGTTCACCGCCGCCCTACTGCGGCACCCGCGTTTGGCTGGCAGCGCGACCTTGGCTGACGATGCAACATCACATCGCACCGGCTACCCACGCGGATGGTGACAGCGTCGGCCGTCGCGCCGATATCGAGCGCCTCGCCCGTTTTATTCGCGGCAACGCGCGGGGATTGGTCGCCTGCGGCGGCGGCGCGTTCTCGGCCGCGCACATCGGCATCTTCGAAGCGTTGACCGACGCCGGTATCGTGATCGATGCGATCGGCGGCACCAGCGGTGGTGCAGCCATGGGCGCGGCCTTTGCACTTGGCGTGAACCCCGATGACATCACCCAACGCACCCACGATATGTTCGTGAAGCGCAAGGCGATGCGTCGTTGGACCTGGCCCCGCTACAGCTTGTTGGACCACACGCAGTTCGATCGTTCGCTGGCCGAGCATTTCACGGCGGTCGACATTGAGGACCTGGAAACCCCTTATTTCGCCGTCACGACCAACCTATCGCGCAACTGCGGACAGTGTTTACGCAGCGGACCACTTTGGCACGCGATCCGCGCCTCAGCGGCGATCCCGGCGCTCTTGCCGCCGGTCTTCACCGAGGCCGGAGAGATGCTTGTCGATGGTTGTCTGGTGGAAAACGTGCCCATCAAGTCGATGCAGGCTTTCAAGTCGGGGCCAAATGTGATTGTCGACTTCCACACGCCGAGCGCCGACGCTGTCACGGCACAAAGCGTGTCTTTGCCGGCGCGCACCGAATTGGTGTTGCGCATGATGTCACCAGGCGGGCGCGGCACCTTGCCGAAGGTTCCCGGGCCCCAGTCGGTGTTGCTACGCGCCTTGATGCTCAACCGACCCAACTACGAAACCGACCTAGGACCGCATGACGTGCTGTTATCGCCGACGATCCCCAAGGGCATCAGTCATCTGGATTGGCATCGCCATCAAGAGCTGAGGACCTTCGCTCGGGATTTCACGGGGCAGGAGTTGGAAAGATTGAAAGCGGAAGGCCACCCGCTGTTGAGCACCGAGACCACGACTCGCTGACGCCGACCCGCGCCGTGGTTGCCAGGTCCCGCCGTGACCGCGTCGCGCCAACGGCGCTTGCCGAATGGGTATCACCGATGGATGCAGACAAGCTCGCTAGGTTGCGCAACACGTACGACGGCGCGAACGCCGTCGCCCCTTATGATCCCGCGTTTCGCAAGGCCTTGGACCTTCAGTTGACGCACGCTGGCGTGCGTCCCAAGCCCTATTCCGGGGTGGCGACGCTGCTCGACGCGCCGCTGGATTTGACCGCACCCGATCAACCGGGTTTTGGCGGGCTCGACGTTGCACTGGTCGGTGTGCCGATGGATCTCGGCGTCACCTGCCGGCCAGGGTCCCGCTTTGGCCCACGCGCTGTGCGTCAGGTCGAGCGCATCGGCCCTTACAGTCACGTCCACCGGCTAGTGCCATCGGCCGAGCTGCGACTCGCCGATGTCGGCGATGTGCCCATGCGCAGTCGTTATAGCCTGGCCGACAGCCACCAGGACATCGAAGCTTACTTCGCCAAGGCCGCCGCAGCCGGCGTGGCGACATTGGCGGTGGGCGGTGATCACTCGATCTCACTGCCAATCTTGAAGGCGTTGGGTCGCGATCGTCCGCTCGGCCTTTTGCACATCGACGCTCACTGCGATACCAGCGGTCCGTTCGAAGGCTCCCGGTTCCACCATGCAGGTCCGTTCCGCGAGGCCGTGCTGGCCGGCGTGCTCGATCCCGACCGCACGATCCAAATCGGCATCCGGGGCAGCGCGGAATATCTGTGGTCGTTCTCATTCGACAGCGGCATGACGGTGATCCATGCCGAGGAGATGCATGCGATGGGCATCGAGCGCACGCTCGCCCGCATGCGTGAGGTGATCGGCGACGGGCCGACCTACCTCTCGTTTGACATCGATAGCCTCGATCCCGCGTTCGCACCGGGCACGGGCACGCCCGAGGTCGGTGGTCTGACCTCAAGTGAGGCACTGGCCCTGGTGCGCGGCGCAACCGAACTCGACATCGTTGCCGGCGACGTGGTCGAGGTCGCCCCGCAGTACGACGCCACCACCAACACCGCCCAGATCGCTGCCCAAATCCTGTTCGAAATGCTCTGCGTCGTCACCTTAGCGCACCAGCGGCGGCGGACGACCACATAGATCCTGCTAGGTGATCGCTCCTAAGGTGGTGAGCAACTTTCTGCTTTTCATCGGGATCGTTCCGCTTCCGATGGACAGCGGGTTGCTCTAGCTCATGTCCGTCTGAGGCGGATGCGCCGCGCCGGCCCTGCTCCCCCGCCGCGGCTGACGAGGTGGGCCACCCCCACCAGCGGGCCATCGGGTGCCCGGTGGAGGAATGGGCGGGCAGCGGGAGGGTTCCAGCTCACTCTGACCCGCCGGAGCGCCGGTGCCACGCATCCTCCCGGCTCTGCCGCCGGAGCGTCAGATCTGCTGGCCAGCAGGGCGACCGCCGAGCGCACGACAATCCGCCCACCTCGCAGGCGCTCTGCGGGGCTGCCACAGACACCGGCATCATGCGCTCACATGGCGTCCTGTCACATGCGCATCAGCCGACGGGCATTGCCCGACATGATGTTGTCAAGGTCACCTTCGGCCAGCCCCCGGGCCCGCAGGGCATTGATGGTCGGCATGATCGGACCGAGCGGTGCATCGGTTGCAAACACCACATGCTCGGCTCCGAAAAACTCAAGCCCGCTCGCCAGTCCCGAAGTTCCCCCGAACATGGCGGTGTCACCATAAAAATCACGGAAGTAATCGAGGTGCGGGCGTTTCAGCGAAGGCAGCACCTGCGTGTAGTCCTCATCCTGCGTGCGCGACCCCAACACGTCCAGGCCGGGGCCGACGCGACCATCGTAATAGGGGATCATGCCACCTAAATGATGGGTGATGATCTTCAAGCTGGGATGGCGATCGAACAGCCCGCAAAACACCATGCGCGCCATCGCCACCGAGGTGTCGTAGGGCCAGCCGAAACACCACCACATCTCATAGCGGGACTTCGGCTCGCTGCGATAATCGGTCATGTCGGCGGTGCGGGCCGGATGGAGCCACAGCGGCAAGTCGTGCTCAGCGGCAAGCGCGAAAATCGGTGCGAATTGGGCTTCATCGAGCGGGCGGCCGGCGACGTTGGTGAAGATCTGCACACCCTTGGCGCCGAGTTCGGTGATGGCGCGACGGCCCTCAGCGATAGCCGCTTCGGGATCCTGCAGGTTGACGGCAGCGACGAAGGCGGCAAAGCGATCGGGATGCTTGGCGCACAATTCGGCCATCGCATCGTTGGCAACCCGAGCCAGGTGGTTGGCCGCCTCGCCGTTGGCAATGTCCTCTATGGGTGGGTTCGGGAGCGAAATAACCTGGCAGTAGCCGTCACCCGCCGCGTCCATCTGGCGAAAGCGGACGTCGAGATCGAACAACGGGACAATGCTGCGCAAGCGCATGCCGATATTGCCCAGTTTGGGAGACGCCTTGGTCATCTCTGCGTAGAAGGATTCGGGGAAAATGTGGGTATAAATGTCGATGATCTGCATGGGCCATTTCCTTTTGACGTCGGGTTGGTGCCGCTGTGGCCGCGACCATCACCGCCTCCGAACTCGCGACCGGCTCACCATCGACGCGCGCCCAAGCTCCGGCGTTCAGCCGTTAGCGTCGTTCGTGCGGCCCAACACGCGGCCGGCGACGGCGTCGAGCTTAGCGATCAGCGCGGGGTCCCGCGCCTCCGGTGCGGTGATGACGGCAACCTCAAGTGCTCGGTCCGAGCCGATTGGGCAGGGCTGATGCTCGCGCGGGAAGCTTTGCGCCAAGGTCAGCACCAACCGTTGCGCGTTCTGCGTGTTGGCGTGCATGATCTTGATCACCGCGGCAACGTCAACGTGAGCGTGTTCATCATGCCAGCAGTCATAATCTGTCACCATCGCCACGGTGGCGTAACAAAGCTCCGCCTCGCGCGCGAGCTTGGCTTCGGGCATGTTGGTCATGCCGATCACGTCGCAACCCCATGAACGATACAGATTGCTTTCCGCGCGTGAGGAAAACTGTGGCCCCTCCATGGCCAGGTAGGTGCCGCCCCGAACGACGGCGATCTGGGCGGCGCGGGCGGCGGCCTCGATGCGCTCAACGAGCGCCGGGCTGACCGGATCGGCCATCGATACGTGTGCGACCAGCCCCTCGCCAAAGAAGCTCTTTTGGCGAGCGAATGTGCGATCGATGAACTGATCCACGAGGACGAATGTTCCTGGCGCCAAGGCCTCTCGAAACGAACCGCATGCGGATATTGACACCAGGTCCGTGACGCCGGCCCGCTTCATTGCGTCGATATTGGCCCGATAGTCAATGTCGGTTGGCGACAACCGATGGCCGCGGCCGTGACGGGGCAGAAATCGAATCGGCAGACCGGCGATCTCCGCGAACAGTATCTGGTCGGACGGAGTCCCCCAGGGGCTCGTCACCGACTGCCACTGTTGCCGCTCAAGACCGGGCAGATGGTAAAATCCACTGCCACCGATGATGCCGAGAACTGCCGCAGCCATGCAAAACCTCCTATACGCGCGCCGCGGCGCGCCGCCGGTCGCCGGTGCACCAACGCCGACTGAGAGCAACCTGCTTTTCATCGGGATCGTTCCGATCCCGATGAAAAGCAGAAGAGTGCTCGACACTTTAAGGACGATCATCGTGCACCACTGCGTGCGATGCCATCAACCGGAGATATGAGGCCCACACGCGGCAGCTCGCTGTCGGCGCTGTTCAAGCTTGGGCTGGTGGGCGGATAATCCAGTCTTACCAACCCTCGCTCGGCGCCGGGTCAAGCCCCCATCGACCCGGCTAGAGCAACCTGCCTTTAATCGGAACCGGCTTTGCGGTTCCGATTTAAGCCGCGATGATCTAGCACAAAGGCGCCAGCTCGCCGGCAACGGAGCCACCACCATCCCAATGTGACCGCACGCAGGTGACGACGTGCTCAGGTCCGACATGGCTGTCAGCCAGATCATATCCGCCGATCGGCGATAGCCGGGCCGGCCCGCTCCCCACCGGTGTCAGACGGGTGTTCTGGACCAGATGGTCACCGCTTGCGTCAGTGGACGTCGCGCCAAATCGCCCGCTTCGCAAAGAACAACAGGATCGACATCACCAACAGGTAGAACAGCACCTGCCACCCCATCGCCTTGCGCGTTTCCAGCGTCGGATCCGCGGCCCAAGACAGGAACGCCGTGACGTCCCTTGCATAGTTGGCGACGGTGCCGGCGGTACCGTCCTGGTACTCGACCAAGTCATCGCTCAACGGTGGCGCCATCGCGATTTGATGTCCGGGAAAGGCAGCGTTGTAGTTCATCAAGTCGGCCATCGGCGCGCAGGTGTCGGGCTGGCCGTCCTGGCCCTGTTCGACGGCCACGCAGCGCTCCACACCCCCCTCATCACGAATGTCCCCCTCCGCGATGGCCACCAGCCGCCCACCGTCCCGCCGATAGGCCGGTGCTTTCTCCTTGTAGTCCGTCAGCAAGGCGTAAAGGTAATCCGAGCCGCCTTCCTGATATCCTGTCGCAATGTCGCGCAGCATTGAAAGCGGGTGCATCCACACCGAGCCATGATACGCGACGTTGCGGGCCTTGGTGATCAAAGACAAATCGGGCGGGTAGGCGCCGTTGTTGGCCGCGCGGGCCTCTTGCTCATTCTTGAACGGGTCCGGAAACCGATCCGACAGCCGGCCTGGCCGCATAAACATGCTGCCTTCGTCGTTCGGACCGTCCTCGATCTCGTAGGATGCAGCCAGCGAACGAACACCGGCTTCGGAAAACTGGGGACCGCCGCTTTCCAAGAGGTTGCGGAAAGCGATGCGCTTCAGGCCATGGCACGATGCGCACACCTCCTTGTACACCTGAAACCCGCGCTGCAATTGGGCTCGGTCGAACTGACCGAAGATGCCGCCGAACGACCAGTTTTGACGCTGGATCTCCGCGCCGCCGCCGGCCGCTTGCACCGGAGCAGCGAACAGGGCAACCGCTAGCCCTGCACCGAGCAAACTGTGAACAGGACCGGTCTTGGTGAACTTCGTTGCGCCACTCATCGCTTTGCCTCCCGCCGTCCGCTATCGCTTTTCAGCCGTAGCCGGTACTGCGGCGGGCGACCCGGACCCGCCCCCGGCGGCAGCACCGCCCTTCCCGAGCACAGCCTCGGTGATCGACCGCGGCAACGGTCTCGGCGTCTCTATGATGCCGACGATCGGCATAATGATCAGGAAGTGTGCGAAATAGTAGAGCGTGAACACCCGCGCCCACAGCACGTATTCACCCTCGGCTGGCTTAGCACCCAAATAGCCCAGCGCCAGGCAGGTGAACACGAACAGCCAGAAGAACCAGCGGTAGATCGGCCGATACTTGGTCGAACGGACCCGACTGGTATCGAGCCAGGACACGAAAGCCAGGATCACAACGGCGCCAATCATCGCCACCACGCCGCCCAGCTTTGAGGGGATGGCCCTGAGGATCGCGTAGAACGGCAGGAAGTACCACTCCGGCACGATGTGCGTTGGGGTGACCAGCGGATCGGCCGGAATGAAGTTGTCGGAGTGGCCCAAGTAGTCCGGGACGTAAAACACCAACCAAGCGAACACCAGCGCGAACACCGCGAGCGCGAACATGTCCTTGAACACCGCGTAAGGGCTCATCGGCACCGAATCCGACTTGGTCTTGATCTCCACGCCGGTCGGATTGTTCTGCCCGGCCACGTGCAGCGCCCAGACATGCAAGATCACCAATCCCGCGATCACGAACGGGAACAGATAATGTAGGCTATAGAACCGGTTCAGCGTCGCGCCGGACACCGAATATCCGCCCCACAGCCAAGTCACGATCGCCTCGCCGAACAGAGGAATGGCTGAAAAGAAATTGGTGATCACGGTGGCGCCCCAGAAGCTCATCTGCCCCCAGGGCAGGGTGTAGCCAAGAAACGCCGTCGCCATCATCACCAGATAGATCAGCACGCCGATAATCCATAGAACCTCGCGCGGCGCCTTATAGGAACCGTAATAGAGGCCACGGAAGATGTGGATGTAGACGGCGAGGAAGAACATCGAGCCGCCGACCGCATGGAGCGAGCGCAACAGCCAGCCGTAGTTCACGTCACGACGAATCCGCTCGACGCTATCGAAGGCCTGGTCGGCGCTCGGCACATAGTGCATGGCAAGCACGATGCCGGTAATCAGCTGCACCACGAGGCAAAAGGTCAGAATGCCACCGAACGTCCAATAATAGTTGAGATTGCGTGGGGTCGGGAACTCCACGAACTGGCCATGCATCATGCGCATGACCGGTAGCCGCTCATCCCACCATTTGGCCGTCCGCGAACGGGGCTGATAGGTCGACTCGTGTTCCATGGCGAAGGTGCTTTCTACCCGATTACGATCTTAGACTTGGCCTCATCGGTGAAGGCGTAAGGCGGAACTGGAAGATTGTTCGGCGCCGGACCTTTGCGTATGCGACCTGAGGTATCATAGTGCGAACCGTGACACGGGCAGAACCAGCCGCCAAAGTCGCCTTTGCTGTCGCCCAGGCTTTGACCTTTGGGGATACAGCCGAGGTGGGTGCAGACACCGACCAAGACCAGCCATTGCTCGCTGCCCTTCTTGACCCGATCAACGTCTGGCTCCGGATCTGGCAGCGCGGCCAACTTGACCGCGCGTGCGGCCTCGATCTCAGCCTCCGTGCGGCGGCGGATGAACACTGGCTTGCCCCGCCATTTGACGGTGATCGACTGGCCCACTTCGACCGGCGACAAATCGACCTCAGTGGTGGACAAGGCCAATGAGCCCGCATCCGGGTTCATCTGCGATATGAACGGCCACAACGCCAGCGCACCGCCGACCGCCGCAAAGCTGGTTGCGGCAACGACAATAAAGTCGCGCCGGTCAGGGTTGTCCGGATGTGACGACACTTGAGCCTCCCATTATCTCTGCCAGGCCGCTGTCACGGTTCGTCGATCACGCAACGATAACGCAATCTGCAAGGTCCGGCTGGCAAACGCTGGCAACAATCGTTGACTGACCCGCTCGCGTGCGTAACAAGATGCGACAAGACATCCCGGCACCCTGCGCCCACGGCAGGCTATCGCTACCCTTGCTATAGTGTTGCCAAACCCCTACCCCAACGGCGCGTATTGCCACGGTCTGATTGCTACGGTCTTTGTGGCACCGTTTCCAAGCCGCCTCAAGGTAAAGGGGGCAGCACGACCAAGAGGCAATTTGGCGCATCCAGCACCACTTGAATTCTTAACGTCGTTCCAGCCGTCGCGGAAGTCTTTGAGCAGCCTGCGTTTCATCGCAAGCCAAAGGATTTCGATGGAAAGCAGACCGGTGCTCGAAACGTCAGGAGCGCTCATCTTTATGCCTTGAGCTGGCAGCGTGTGAGCGGCGCCAGCTCAGCGCCCGATGATCTAGCTTCCGGCAACCGCTGGCGGCACCCTGTTGAGCGGTCCCATGCGAATCGCACTTTATCAACCCGACATTGCCCAGAACACCGGCACCATCATGCGAATGGCGGCCTGCCTCGGGCTCGGCGTCGATCTCATCCTGCCGGCCGGCTTCGAGGTGACCGATCGCGCATTCCGGCGCTCGGGACTGGACTATTTGAGCCACGTGGCGGTGACGCGCCACCGCGACTGGGCGGCCTTTGAACAGTGGCGTGCGACAGCCAACAGCCCGCGCCTGGTGCTGCTGACCACCAAAGCTGACCAGGCGCACGTCACGTTTGCGTTCAACGCATCCGACATCTTAGTCGTCGGGCGCGAGAGCGGCGGTGTGCCAGAGATGGTGCATCGCAGCGCGGATGCGCGCATCGTGGTGCCGATGCGGTCCGGGCTGCGCTCACTGAACGTCGCCGTTGCGACCGCAATCGTGGCCGGCGAAGCGATGCGCCAGACCGGTGGCTTTGCAACTGAACCGATCGGCCCCACCAATTGACAGCGGCGCCCTGATTGCGCGACTCTCGGTCTTAACAGGAGCGCTGCTACGGCGGCACCAGCGGGCGCCGATACCAGCGCGTCCAGATCGCCGTCGCATGGGGAGTGAAGCCATGGCCAAATTCATCATCAACACGCACAACCGCCTGCAGGAGTGGGTCGCCGATGACAACGGTTATTTTCGGGACGAGGGCCTCGACTACCAACTCACGCCGCTGAAATTGATGAAACCGTCCGACGCTGCGGCCCCGGCCGCGAGCGGCGGCACCCTTGCTGACAATTACAACGGCGCGTTTCAGACCTACGAACGGGGTCGCGACGCTTCGATCAGTTGCGCCTGCCATTGGACGGTCAACATGGCGGCCTCGGCCGGTCACGGGCGGCTGTGGGGACAGTGCTACTCCATCACCCCTTGTGGAATCTACGTGGCGGAAGCCTCGCCGATCCGCAAGCCGGAGGATTTGGCCGGGGTCGACGTCCATGTCGGTTACCAGTCCGGCAGCCACTATGCGACCATCCAGGCACTGGAGCCGTTCATGGCGGGTGATGCGATCAAGCTCAAGTTTGGCGGCGGCCCGGCGGATCGGGTCGATCAACTGCTGTCGGGGCAGGCGCCGGCGGCGACGGTGTTTGGCATGCAATCCTATATCGTTGAGCAACTGGGGTTCCGGAAGATCGCCGATGCCACGTTCATGATCGCCGCACTGGTTCCCGACGGCGTCGAAGTTGAGGACGTCAAGAAGTACTATCGCGCGTTGCGCCGCGCGCAGGCGGACATCGATCGCATGCATCAAGCCTATACCCACTTTTACCGCAACGAATTACCGGAACGTCACGCAAAGCTCGTCGATGTCCGTCGGTTTGGTCCAGGCGAACGGCTGGTGTTCGAGCCCTATTCGCAGGAACTCTACGAAGCTACCCATCGTTGGGTGGTCGAGCGCGAGATCTTTACGCCGGACAAGGCCGGACCGAGCCGGTTCAATGAAGCGGTGGTGGCCGCACCTTAGCGCCCTCGATGTTGCATCATTCAACCTTCAACGTGAAGCATGCCCGCAACACTTAACCCACAGCGTGATTCACCTCGGAGCCGGCTTGAGATGATGTAGCGGTCAACCGAACCACTGCTCAGTTGGCAGCAACGATCGGCCGGGCCCGAACGCGCCCGACCACCCCTCCCGGAGAGCACCGGATGACCTACGAGACGATCACTGTAAAGCCAGTCTCACCGCACATCGGCGCTGAGATCGGCAACATCGACCTGACCAAGCCGCTGAGCAACCGCCAAGTCGACGAGCTGAAGATCGCCTTCACAGAACACCTCGTCATCTTCTTCCGGGATCAGCAGATCAGCTTCGATGATCAAGTGCGGGTGGCGAGCCACTTCGGGCCGCTGGGCCGGCACGTCGGCGCCACCACCATCTCGAAGACGACCGACAATCCGTATATCCGAAAGTTCCACTACGACGAGAAGACCATCCGAATCTCCGGCGACAACTGGCATTCTGATCAATCCTGCGCGGACGTCCCGCCTTTGGGCAGCATGCTCTATAATCACACGGTCCCACCCAAAGGCGGCGGCGATACCCTGTTCGCCAGCCAGTACGCAGCTTACGATGCGCTATCGGATCGCATGAAGCGCTACTTGGACGGTCTGACGGCAACCCATGATGGGACCCGCGTGTTCGGGCCCGGCACGCCCACTGCGGTGCATCCGGTGGTGATCCGGCATCCGGTCAGTGGCAAGAAAGCGGTCTACGTCAACACTGATTTTACGTCCCACATCAACGAGCTGTCGCGCCAGGAGAGCGAGGCGATGCTACGCTTTCTCTACGAGCACTGTGGGCGGGATGACTGGGCCTGCAGGTTCCGCTGGCAGCCGCATTCGATCGCGTTCTGGGACAACCGGTGCGCTCAGCATAAGGCGCTGTGGGATTACTACCCGCATGTGCGGTCCGGTTACCGCGTGCAGGTAGAAGGCAGCGGTCGCCCGGTGGCGGGCTAGGCCAACCTGTATTTAGCCGGAATCGGATCGATCCTGATTAAAGGCAGAAAGCTGCTCACCACTTTAAGAGCGATCATCGTGCCGTTGGCAGGCCGGGCGCCAGAGCGGGCCGGCCAAGCCGCTTCCGCCTCAAGCGGACAAAAGCTCACGCGATCATCACACGATCGCGGCGACGGCGCGGCGGGCCATGACCGCGGCCGCGTTGGCGCGATACGCGGCCGAGAAGTGAATATCCGACAGCAGATCGGCGTCGGGGATCTTCACGGCCTCGATGGCTTGCGGCGAGAATTTCTGCGCGAGCGCCTGCTCCATCTCCGGCACCCGAAACACGCTCGGCCCAGCACCGGTAACCGCCACCCGCACCGACGCACCGAACTTGGCGATCATCACGCCGACGACGGCGAAACCCGAGGCCGGGTGACGCAGCTTCATATACTTGGCTTGATCCGGCACCTTGAAGCGGACCGCCGTGATGATCTCACCGGGCTCCAGCGCGGTGGTGAACAGCCCGACAAAAAACGCCTCGGACGCGATCTTCCGCGTCGTCGTCTCCACCGTCGCATCGAGCCCGACGACGCCGGCGGGATAGCACGCAGCCGGGTCGGCGTTGGCGATCGAGCCGCCCAGCGTGCCCCGGTTTCGCACGGCTGGATCGGCGATACCTTCAGCGAGCTCCGCCAGCGCCGGGATCGCCCGCTTGACGTCGGCGGACGCGGCCACGTCTGCGTGGCAGGTCATCGCGCCAATGACGACCTCATCTGCTTCCACGCGAATGCCCTTCAACTCGGCAATGTTGCCCAGGTCGATCAGATCGCTGGGCGCCGCCAAGCGCAGCTTCAGGCTGGGCAGCAACGACATGCCGCCGGCGAGCAGCCGGGGCTCATCGACCGAGGTGAGCGCCGCTGCGGCGGTCTTGATCTCGGTCGGTGCGTGATAAGCAAAATCGCGCATCGGTGGTACCTCGCTCAACTTATGATTTGCCGGCCGCCGCCATCTTTGCGCTGCCATCCATGATCGCCTCGACGATGCCTTGATAGCCCGTACAACGACAGATGTTGCCCTCCAGCTGATGGCGGACGGTTTGTTCGTCGGCGCTAGGCAACCGCCGCGCGATATCGATGCCCATCATAACCATCCCCGGTGTGCAGAACCCGCACTGCAGACCATGATGCTCCTGGAACGCCGCCTGCATCGGATGCAGCGTCCCATCCGGCTCAGCCAAGCCTTCGATCGTGGTAACGGTGCACCCATTGGCCTGCACGGCCAGCATGGTGCACGACTTGATGGCCTTGCCCTCGACGTGAACAACGCAGCATCCGCATTGGGTGGTATCACATCCCACATGGGTGCCCGTCAGCCGCAGATGCTCGCGGATGAATTGCACAAGCAGGGTGCGGGATTCGACCTGCCCCGTCACCGACTTGCCGTTGACCGTCATTTCAATTGCGTGGCTCACCATCGCCTCCGTGCTGGCTCAGTGGCGTCACCTACCCCGTTCGCCAGATCCCCGTATGCCAGGGGGTTGAAAGGCGCGGCCATGGTCGGGACGTGCATGCGAAAAGATCGCGAAACTTAGCATGGACGGCGTGGATCAGCCTTGCTACCACAATGGTCGGATGATCCCCGCTCGCGCCCTATGGTGCCTAACCAAGCGCGGGCGCGCAACCACCAAGATCATCGCGCCTTGGTTTGGAATCGCGCTGCCGGTGCCAAACTAAGGCGCAAAGATGATGGCCTTATAAAGAGATGATTGCCTGATAATGGATAGAGCAACGTTCTGCTTTTCATCGGGATCGTTCCTATTCCGATTGAAGGCGGACAGTTGCGCTAGCCAGCACTCCAGCAAAAATACAAGCGAGACCGCCCATGGGTGAATTCGCAATCGGTCAGCCCGTGACCCGCACCGAGGATCCCCGCCTGTTGCGCGGTGGCGGCAGCTACGCCGACGACATCGTAATGCCCAACACCGCATACGGGTTTGTCGTGCGGTCGGCCCACGCGCACGCCAACGTGGGTCAGATCGATATCGCGGCAGCCCAGTCGGCGCCTGGCGTGATCGCTGTATTGACGGATGCCGATTGGCAAAAGCTCGGTTGGAAGGATCTGCCGTCGGCGGAAATGCCGCTGAAACGACGCGACGGTTCGCCGATCTACAAGCCGCCATACCCACCGATGGCCCGCGGCAAGGTGCGCTGGGTGGGAGACCCGGTCGCCTTCGTGATTGCCGAGACCGCGGCACAGGCGGCCGACGCGGCGGAGATGATCGAGGTTGATTACGAGCCGTTGCCGGCGCTGGTCGATACCGAGACAGCGAGCGATGAGGGCCAGATCCAGGTCTGGCCGGATGCCCCCAACAACATCTGCTACGTGTGGCAAGGCGGCGATAAGGCCGCGGCTGACGATGCGTTCGCCAAAGCCGAGCGGGTGATCAAATACAAGGCCGTCGTCAACCGCGTGACCGCCGCGACCATGGAGCCACGCGCGGCGATCTCCCATTACGACGTGGCGGCCGACCGCTACACGATCCACACCACATTGCAGCGTGCCTTCGTTTATCGCGCGCAGGTCGCGGCCATGATCGGTGTGCCGGAGAGCAAAATTCGCATCGTGGCCACCGACATCGGCGGTAGCTTCGGCATGAAGTCTGCGCTCTTCAATGAAGTGGCGCTGACCGTCCTTGGCACACGGATCACCGGTCGTCCCGTCAAATGGACCGGCACCCGCTCCGAATCCTTTCTTGGCGATGCGCAGGCGCGCGACCACATCTACGATATGGAGCTGGCACTCGCAAACTCTGGCAAATTTCTTGGACTGAGATCGAAGAATACGGTCAACGTCGGCTCCTATTTGCAAACCGGCGGAGAAACGTCGGCGATCGGCAATGTCGGCACGCTGGCCGGCGTCTATCAGTTCCCGGCCATCCACGTCGATGTGACGACCGTTTTCACCCACACCAACTCGATGCGACCCTACCGCGGCAATGGCCGCGGCGAGGCGGCCTATGCGATCGAACGGCTGATCGATGTCGCGGCCGACGAGCTTGGCATCGATCCTGTCGAGCTTCGCCGCATCAACATGATCCCGCCGGAAGCGATGCCCTACAAGACAGGGCTGGTCTTCACCTACGATTGCGGGGATTTCGCCAATGCGATGGACGAGACGCTGCGGATGGCCGACTATGCCGGCTTCGAGGCACGTCGCTCAGAGGCGCGCAAGCGCGGTAAATTGGCCGGTATCGGTGTTTCCTTTACCATCGAGCGCTCGGCCGCCGCCGGCTTTGAGGGTGCGGAAATTCGCTTCGATCGCGCCGGCACCGTGACGCTATTGACCGGGGCCATCAATCAGGGGCAGGGGCACGCCACCACCTTCACGCAAATCCTGTGCGACCGGCTGGGCGTGGCCCCGCAGGATGTCCACTACATATCGGGCGACACCGATGCGGTCGCTTACGGCGAAGGCACCGGCGGCTCGCGCTCGGCGGCCATCGGCGGATCAGCCGTGCTACTCGCTGCTGACAAGGTGATCACCAAGGCGACCAAAATTGCCGCGCATCTTCTGGAGGTCGATGACATCGAATTCGCCGACGGCGTGTTTAGCTCGCGCAAGACCAACCGGACGCTGACCATCAAAGATGTCGCGAAGGCTGCCTCCTCGCCCAACCGGCTGCCGCCCGACACCGAGCCTGGGCTGCTGGGCAGCGCCGTCTACCAACACCCAAAGGAGAACTTCCCGAACGGCTGCCACGTCTGCGAGGTGGAGATCGACGAGGAGTTGGGTACGGTTGAGATCGTGCGTTACACCGTGGTGGACGACGTTGGCACCGTGATCAACCCGTTGCTTTTGAAAGGCCAAATCAAAGGCGGCGTGGTGCAGGGGATTGGCCAGCTGCTGTTGGAGGACATCAAATTCGATGCGGAGAGCGGTCAGCTGCTGACCGGCTCGTTCATGGATTACGCCATGCCGCGCGCGCATCACCTGCCAAACTTTGAAATCAAGAGCCACCCGACCGCCACCAAGACCAATCCGCTCGGTGTCAAGGGCGCCGGCGAAGCCGGCTGTGTCGGCGCGATGCCGGCGGTCGGCAACGCGGTTGTCGATGCGTTGTCGGTATTTGGCATTCGCGAGATGCCGATGCCGGCTACGGCCGAGCGCATCTGGCAGGCCATCACCGCGGCCAAGGCCGCGGGCCGGGCCACCTGAACACCGATGCCGGCCGAACCGACCGCTGCGGGTTCGGCAACGGGCTGCGGCGGGCCTGAAGATTGAAGGCGCCGCGGACCGCCCCAGACGTCGAGCGCGGATCAAGCTCCAGGTGAGGCGGTTGCACCGCGATTTGCGGCCGTTGTTGACACCGTAATAGGCGATCGCGCGCCCACGTCATCCGAGCTGAGGCAACACCTGTTGCCGTGAACCGGTCGGACGACGCGTGAAACTTCGGTCCGTTCACGCGGTTGATCGCTGAACGCGATGGCATCCGGTTTAAGACCGCTTTTCCGGTTTAAGACCGCTTTAAAGCCATTCAGAGCTAGATCATCGCGCCCTAAATCGGAACCGCAACGCCGATTCCAATTGCGCCCGTTCCGATTTAAGGCGCAAAGATGATCGCTGTTAAAGTGTAGAGCAACTTTCTGCCTTTAATCGGGATCGTTCCGCTTCCGATTAAAGGCAGGTTGCTCTAGCTGAGCCCTGCCGCCCCGCCCGGCCACCAACACAGCGAGCCCAACACAGCGAGCCCAACACAGCGAGCCCAACACAGCGAGCCCAACACAGCGAGCCCAACACGGCGAGCAATGGGGTGACCGGGAGCCGGGCCGGCAAGGCGCATCCGCGCAAGGCGGATATCACCTAAAACGGCAGTGCGAATTTCAGGGGCACATCGCCGCGCACCGTATTGAGTTCATATTTGCTCTGATTGCCACCCAAAAGCTGGAACAGGTCCGATGCCGTGCGCGTCCTATTCCCATTCACACGGGTGATGATATCGCCCGGCAGGAAGCCGATCAGCTCGGCGATCGTGCCCTTTTTGACGTCGGCCACCAGCACACCCTCAATCTCGCCGAACTTTGGGTGCTTCACGCTCATTTCCGACACCACCAATCCTTGCACCCGCTTCAACTCGGCCGGCGCTTCCATGGGCGGCGGCTCGGCAGTGATCTTGGTGAACTCGACGGGCACATCGATCTTTTTGCCATCACGCAGAACGCCGAGAATTGCCTTGTCGCCCGGACTGTTGACGCCAAACACGGATTTGGCTTGGCTGCTGGAAATGATCGGCAATCTAACGCGGTTGACTTCTCCCTGTCTCAGCGGCCTCGGCACAATGACGCCCACCTCGACGATAACGTCTCCGGTCTTCAACCCGGCCTTTTCGCCGGCCGAGCCCTCCCTGACACTGGTGATCAGTGCGCCCTGCGAAACAGGCAGCTTTAATTCCGCAACGGTCCTTGGTGTCAGATCCTGAATCATCAGGCCGACTTCGCCACGTTCAAAGCGTCCCTGCTTGACCAACGCAACCCCGACCTTGGCCGCCAAGCCGATCGGCTGGGCAAAGGACAGGCCGACGCCGGCGCCGGTGGTGCTCCGGATCGCCGTGTTGATTCCGATCAGTTGGCCGTCCTCGTTGATCAAGGCGCCACCGGAGTTCCCGGGATTGATCATTGCGTCATGTTGAATGAAGCCCTCGAACTTGCGGTAACCCACCGTCGAACGGAACAACTTGCTGACAATGCCCATCGTGACCGTGGAATCAAGACCGAGCGGGTTGCCGATCGCGAACACGATATCGCCGACGCGCGCTTGGGTTAGGCCTGTGCGGTTCATGGCCGGCAAATTTGGTGCGTCGACCCGCAACATAGCGATGTCGGTGGCGGCGTCGCGTCCGAGCAGTTTTGCCGTGAATGCGCGGCCATCGGCAAGTTTCACGCCAATCCGGTCAGCGTTTTCGATCACGTGGAAATTGGTCAGAATAAGCCCGGTTTTATCGGAGGCACTAACGATGATGCCGGAACCCGATGAGCTAAACTGACGGGTTTTGGTGGGCTGCCGCTCTCCCAGCGCTGGATGGTTGAAATAGGGATTGGTCTGGGTGACGGCCTCGCGGCCGACGACGATGATGCCGACCACGCTGGGAATCACCTTTTTGAGCGTTGCCGCCCATTCCGACCGCCGAGATTTGGCCGCTTCCGCATAGCTATGGCCCGCCGTGGCAGCGACACCGACAGCCACCGCCGTTGCCACCACAATGCATGCTCTCATTGAGTTTCCAAGACTGGGCATACCCTTCCTTCCTCCTTTGAACCCGAAACTGTGACGCTTTAGAATTGTTGTCGTCGCGGCTGAGCAAGACCGTCGTCCGCGATAGCTCATATATTGGAGCCGCTTTTGGGTTTGGAATAGTTCGTCAACAATCATCGCAGCGCTCACCGCTATTTTCATCAATCGGATTACGGCGCATCATTGACAGTAAACCGATGCGGCAAAATGTACGCAAGGCGATATTCCAGCCCATCATGCCATTGGTCTGACGATGACCTGGTATGATATTGGTGATCTGCCCAATTGGTCGCGTTGCTTACGCTGCCGTTGATGCTTCACAGAAATCAGCAAAATCCGATTGCACGCCGACAAACTAGCTCAATGCTGCAGAAATGCGAAGCACAACTTTCGAAAATTTGCACCGTGGTCAACGCTTTGACCTGGAACCGCAATTGACGATCTGACAGGACCGCCGCTTGATCGCAGAATAATTGATCGGTGCCACCAGGTCTCCTAAACTGTCGATCATGAAGGCCCTTTGGATGCATAATTCTTTCAGAACCCGACCTCGGTAGCTCAGCGGTCCGGGGCAATCCACGGGCGCGTCAAAGGCTGGAGCGAACAAGTTTGAAAGCGACGATCGCGATCTTCGTTTTGATCTGGGCCGCATGCTCCACAGCGGTAGCCGCCGCCCGGCCATTGCACGTCTATGCCGTCCATTATCCCTTATATTTCATGGCAGATCGCATTGCCGGCGACACAGCCGATGTGATCTTTCCGGTTCCGAAAAACCAGGATCCTGCCCAGTGGCGACCACCACTGTCCGCGCTGCGCGCCATGCAAAAAGCCGATCTCATCCTCTTCAACGGAGCGAATTACGCGCGGTGGATCGACAAGGTGGCACTGCCGCGCTCCCGTAAGGTCAATACGTCCCAGTCGTTTTCCAATGATTATATTCGTCACAAGGCCGTCACCCACACGCACGGCCCGAAGGGCGCGCATTCGCACACCCGTGCGGCGTCGATCACCTGGTTGGATTTCGCGCAGGCGATGCGGCAAGCGGCCGCGATCGCGCACGCGCTTGGCCGACGACGCCCCAAAGATAAGCCGGCGTTCACCGCTCGCTTGGCAACGCTGCAACAAGAACTCAAGGCGCTCGATACGCGAGCCCGCCATATCGGCAATGACGCCCGCGGCATCGCGTTTGTGTCCGGGGCCCAAGACTATGCCTATTTCGCCCGCGCCTACGGGCTCACCATGACCTCGCTCGATTGGCACGATGATGAGCAGCCGAGCACAGCCGATTGGGCGCGGCTTACCCGCATAGGTGAGCAAGCCTCGCGGATCATTTATTTGTGGGGAGCGGCGCCTGGCGAGGACGCGATGCGGCGCCTTGAGCAGCGCGGCATCGGCAGCATCGTGTTTAAGACGGCCGCCAACCGCGTTGACGAAGACTTCATTGCGACGATGCGGGCCAATCTTGCGGCGCTGGCGCACGCGATCCGTTCGCCTTTGTAGCAGCGGGCAGCGCCGTCGATGCCGCCCGCTGTTGCGCGCTTCACGGTGTGCTGGAACCATCCCGCTCCCCGTCCGGCAATGAAATGGCACGCTTGGGTGCGTGGCCCGGCGAAGAACCGGGCCGGCACGGCGCTTCCAGTTAAGGCGGACATCAGCTAGAGCAACCTGCCTTTGATCGGGATCGTTCCGATTCCGATCAAAGGCAGGTTGCTCTACACTTTAAGAGCGCTCATCTTTGCGCCTTAAATCGGAACCGCAAAGCCGGTTCCGATTTAAGGCGCGATGATCTAGCCACCAAACAGTGCCCGACGGACGAGGTCGCTACCGTAGGCGTTGAGCCCCACGATCAAAGCGGCACACAAGCCACCGGCGGCTAGGCCAAGGATCCCCAGCTCGGTGATCACCAGGCGCGCCATGGCGCCACGATCCGCGCCCAGGCGATAAGCGATCTCAAATTCCGGTCGCCTCAATTTCAGAGATAGCCAAATCAATGTACCGAGCGCGATCAGGGCCGCTCCACTAACAGCACCAACCAACAGTTGGAACACGGCCTTGATCCGGAACACCTCGTCCAACAGCGCCTGGATCACCGCAACCGGTCGAAAGATTTGGCGCCCCGGACCGGCATCCTCGATCCGCCCACGCAACACGGCAGCGCTACGCCGATCCGCCGGATCAACGATGATGACCGACAACGGATATTGCTTCTGATCACCATGAAAGTGAAAACTGTCGCGGTTTTCCGCCGTGATCTCGATATACTCTTTGAGCTTCGCATTCGCCACGATATTGCTACCATTACGCTTCAAGATGATGCTGTTGTCCCTCGTTGACGCCAGGTCTTGATGCCCATGCCCGAGGCCCATGACGACCCAAGCGGTGTTGAGGTCGGTAAACACGGCGCGATCATCCGGTCCGCCGGTGGCGGCAAGCACACCCACAACCGACATCCGCAACGGGTAAGCTCCGGCCAATTCAAAAATGGCGTTGGCGTCGGATAAAATGTTTTCACCCGGCCCGACTGCAAGCGCAGCCGCCACTCGGGCGCCGATCACCGCCTCGCCCAAACGCGCGAACATCCGTCCGCGTGCGAGGGACAGATGGCGGAATGTGAGATACTCAAGGTCGGTGCCCACGATCGGAAAGCGTCCGGCCGTATGCGTTGTCAGAAGCGGCAACGGCAAAGCAAGGCCGCTGTCGGCGATGGCGTCAAAGTCTGCCATCGTCAGGTCTTGTCCGACGTTGCCCTCAAAAAACAGTGCGGCAAGGGCCTGTTCCAGTTGGCTGCCGGCCGGGCCATAGATCAACGGCGTAGTGTTGGCACGTGCCAAGAGCTGGGTCTTCGCAATCGCCGCCAGTCGCTCCGTCATCAGCGGTATCGTGCTCAACACGCACAGCACGATCACCAGCAGGGCCGAGCGTCCGGCGTGGAAGCGAATGTGCGCCCAGGCGAGGTATGCCGCTGCGATCACGCCACGGTTCCTGTGATTGCCGAGAAATCGATCACGCGCGAGAAGCGGTGCAATACCTCGTAGTCATGGGTGACAGCGATCAGCGTAGCGCCCTCCGATTGAACCTCGTCGAACAACAGGTCCAATATCCGTTGCTTGTTCGTCGGATCCAAATTGCCGGTCGCTTCGTCGGCCAAAATCAGCCCTGGATTCGGCAACAGTGCGCGGCAGATGGCGACACGCTGCCGCTCACCTTGAGACAGCGCCGCCGGTCTGCGGCTGAGCAAATGATCGACGCCCACCCGCTTGGCCAACATTTGGGCGCGAGCGCGGACATCAGCCGTCAGGTCAAGCGACGAGGACAAACGATAAAGATGCAGGATATTGTCGTGAGCGCTCAAATAGTCCAACAATCCGAAATCCTGAAAAACAAAGCCAACGTGTTGCGCGCGGAACGCCCGTGCCTGCCGGTCGCCGAGCGCGGAAACCTCGGTGCCGGCCACGGTTAGCTGCCCAGCCTGGGCGGTCAGCACGCCGGCCAGCAAATTGAGAAACGTGCTCTTGCCTGATCCACTGGGACCGATGATGGCGATAGTCTCGCCCCGTGCGGCGGAAAAATCATGCGACAGGAGCGTAAAATCCCCATCGGTATAGGCAAAACGGAGCCGCTCGACGCGAACCATATCCGTGCTGCGGGCCTTCGCCCTATGACAATCGTTCCTGCGCGATGACATCGAACCCAGTGATTTTCCATACACCTGACACACCCGACACGGTGATGTCGGCGTTGTAGGCGTTAACCCGTTGGTGCACGTGCCCCCAATGGCCGACTTGGCCAGCGACGATCCAGCGCGCGCGCACTGTGAACGCCGCCGCCGACGTCGGACCGGCGATCGGCATGGCGCTTTTCACCTGCACCAGCTTGACCCGCGCCTGCGCGCCGCCTGCGCGCGCGATCCGCAGTGCGCGACGCTGCTTGAGATAAACCTCCTCCAACAGGGCGCCATCGACCGTTTTGGCGAGCCGATCGTACACTTGATACTCACCTCGGAAATCAAACGCGCGATAGACGTTCTTCAGCAGCTGCTGCGTCAACGGCCTGGCCTCAGCTTCGCTCAAGTGTGGACGCATGAAATCGGGACGCGGAAATCCGATTGTGCCAAAGCCCATGGCACTTGCGCCGACCGCCACCAGCACCGCGGCGGCGATGGCGCCAGCAATCCGACCGGAGGATGCTGTCAGCCGCCCGCGGACGATCAAGGCCAGCGTAAGTCCAGCGAAAACCCAGCACACGGCGCTGAATAAGGGAAACCTCAGTTGCGCTTGACCCGAAGCGACAATCGAAGCGACAGCGGGGTGCGGCGGCTTCTTGAAATAGTTGGTCCAACTCAGCAGCCGTTGATCCTGGCTTAATGAGGCCAGCAGCGGTCCGGCGGCATCGATCGCGTAGGCCGGCACTGTCGGGCTGCGCTGATCAAATAGCGTCCATTCGACCGTCGCGGATTTCGGATACCCATCAACGGGTGTCGACCAGATGAGGCCGAGCAGCGCCGAATCGACGTCGATCGCCTCACCCGGTTGAATGATCTCTAGGCCGCGAACGCCGATCCGCATGAAGGCCGCCCGATCGAAGTCCGGTTTGACGGCCTTGCCGTCGACCGTCATGGGCGAGCGTTCGCCGACAAAACTCGACGCTGCTTCGATCAGGTCTTTGGCCGCGGTCGCTGTGAACCGGGCGTTCGGCAACGATAGGCCGACCAGACTGGCGACGTCGCGCACCCGCAACAACGCTTCGTGCCGAACCTCGTAGGGTTCAACATAAAGAAAGGTCATGCGCGGATAGCGGTGATGGCGCGCGAGATTTGGATGATCGAACTTGGAGAACCACGGATCACTCCAATCAAGGCGCAGTGTCGCCTCCGCGCCCAGATAGCGGAAATCAATCACCGGCACGTGGCGATGAAACACGATCATGCCGATCGACACGCTGGGCGAGCCGTCAGCGCCCCGAGGCGGCGTGAACGAAAGGCTGGCGGGCTTTTGGGTCTGGAAGGGATAGAACAGTTGGGCGAAATAGACCCGTTTGTCGGCGGGCGGTGCTGGAAGCCTGCGTCCGGTTTTGGGATCGATCATTCCGGCGAACGCGGAACGCCGGTCGATGCGGGCCCGCGGCTGAAGTGACATCAGCCGCGGCACCAGTACGCGATCATCGCCGGACCTGATCATCAAGCCTTCGCGGGCGAAGCGCGGCAATGCCACGCCACCGGGCGACTCCGGCTTGGCCATATCGGGCGCTCGCCTTGCGGCGAGCAGCGTCGCGAACCTGTGGCGATCTGCGTAGTAGATCTCAAGGTCCACACGAACGCCAGCATTGTCGATGCGTATTTCCGCGATGTTGGGTGCCACCTCAGCGCCGGTGAGATTAACCCAGTCCGCGCGCGCAGCGGCGGGTGACCAGGCAACAACCAGGCATGCGACCACGTGGGCGAGCGCTTGGCCCGCGAGCACCGGCGAGAAGCAATGACCCATAACGTGAGAGCGCCGCCCCGCCCAGCGTTGACGTCGCGCAGGTGGACCCCATGCGGCACCCCGAAAACGCATCTTCACCCAAAAAAATCCAAATCCAAAGGCCGATCCGAACGCATCCGCCCATGCGCCCTTCAACCTACCGCTGATATCCCGCCGGACAAACGCCACGGCTTGATCACGCGGCGGCGCCCTCGGTCGGCCAGCAAATCTACACAGCGGAGCAGCCCGCCACCAGTGGCCATTCGTTATAGGTGCGCGCGGCAACGGATCGGAACCCGGCGCCGCCCCAACGGCGTTACACTGTGAGCTGGAACGATCCCGGCTCCCCAACCCTTCCACCCACACCCTTGTGCCCTTGAGTGGGTAGGCTCGGCGAGCAGGCCGGCAATGCGATGCCGCCCAAGGCGGACAGAATCTCACCAGTCGACAAGCGAGGGCGCCATCGCGCGGTGAGATGCGATCATCGAGCACATATTCAAAGCGGGGATGATCGACCACTTTGACATCAGGGGCCGCAGCAGACCCTCATTGAAAGTCAATGCCAACGCAGAGTTGAACTCGTGTCACCGCCGCGACCACAACATAGCCTGACCGACTGTATCGTGGTCGGCGCCGGACCATCCGGCCTGTTGGCAGCGATGGCGCTCGCCAAGCACGGCCTCAACGTCACTGTCGTCGGGTACGGCCGGCGGTCTGAACAACGGCGCGATCAACACCCACCGGATTCGCGCACAGCTGCCCTGTTTCCCGCGGCGATCAGCATGTTGCGCAATTTGGCGGTGTGGCCGCGGCTGGCGGCCCAATGCAGCCCGCTGGAGGCAATCCGCATCATCGACGATACGGGTTTCGCGTTGCGGGCGCCGGAGGTCACCTTCTACGCCAGCGAGATCGACCTGCCCGCGTTTGGATATAACGTGCCCAACGACGCCTTGATCGCAGCCCTCACCGCAACGCTGCACGCCAACGGCGTCGACATCCTCGATGAGGGCGCGGTCGTTGGGTTGCGGCAGGGCGCCTCCAACAACGCCGTTAGCTTGGCTTCCGGTCGCACGCTGGAGGCGCCGCTGATCGTCGCGGCCGACGGTCGCCAATCATTTTGTCGAACAGCGGTGGGATTACAGGTGGACCAATGGGACTATGGTCAGGTCGCGATCGCCACACGCTTCGCGCATCGCCGGCCACACCGCAATATCTCTAACGAGTTGCATCGACCGGCCGGGCCCTGCACTACTGTGCCGTTGCCGGGGCGCACATCGAGCCTGGTTTGGGTTGAGCGGCCCGAGGAGGCCGACCGCTTGATGCGCATGGACGAGCGCTCGTTCTTGAATGCGTTGGCCTGCAGGCTTGATGGATTGCTGGGCGATCTCGGCCAGCTCGGCGTGCGCCGTCGTTTCCCGCTCGAGGGCGCGGTCGCGAAGCGGATGGGACTGCAGCGGGTGGCGCTGGTCGGCGAGGCGGCGCATGTGCTTCCACCGATCGGTGCCCAGGGCCTCAACTTGAGCGCGGTGGATGCCGCGGCACTGGCCGACTGCGTGTCCGCATTCCGGCGTAATGGGCAGGACATCGGCAGCGACCAGATGTTGGCCGCCTACGACGCAGCTAGGCGCGGCGATGTGGAAAAGCGTATGCGCGCGATCGACGTGCTCAATCAGTCCCTGCTGGCCGGGTCATGGCCGATGCGGTTGTTGCGCGGTGCCGGTCTGCATCTGATCGCCGGCAGTTCTGGTTTGCGCCGGCAGCTGATGCGGGAAGGGCTTTGGCCGTCGGGCGCGCTGCCTAGTCTGATGCGAGATGCCGAAAGCGTGTCCTCGACGCTATAGGCAGACCGCGCGCGAGAGCGTATGAGGCGGCTCTCGCGACTGTCTCCCCGGGCTTTGATTGCGTTTTGTGTGATCAGGCCTTTCTGCAAATTGGCACCGCCGGGCCGGACCAGGGCCGGTCATCGCCCATCAACTGTTCGTTCACGATGAATTTGGTTCGCGATCTGCAATTCCGCCTGGAGTATCTGCTGCTGCGGTTGATCGTCGGCACGGTGCGCCTGATGCCGTTGGCCGTTGCCGTCGAGGTCTCGGCGTTTTGCTGGCGAAAGCTGGCACCGATCGTCAACCCCAAACGGCATCAACGCGCGCTGGACAATCTGGCGGTGGCCTTTCCCGAAGCGAGCGATGAGGACCGCGAGCGCATTGCCATCGCGCATTGGGACAATTTGGGTCGGGTGATGGCCGAGACCATGCAGGTTGACCGAATCATCGCCGAGCCGGACCGCATCCAGTTGGCCAATCCGAGCATGTTTTGGCGCTATGCCCCCAAGCGGGGACCATTGGTGGGCGTGTCGTTGCATATGGGAAACTGGGAATTGGCGATTTGGCCGTTGACCGCGGCCGGGACCAAACCGGGCGCAGTCTACCGCTCCGTCAACAACCCTTACGTCGACAGCTATCTCAGAGAGCAGCGCGAGGATCTTTACCCCGGCGGCCTGTTCGGCCGGGGCAAGGTGGAAGGCGACCATGGCGACAACCAGCGAACGGCGCGCCTGATCACCGACTTCGTGCGACGCGGTGGCAACCTGGGCCTGGTATGCGACCTTTACGACCGTACCGGTATCGAGGTGCCCTTTTTCGGAAAGCCGGCACGCACCCAAGCGATCGGTGCGATGATTGCGCGCCGGGTCGGCGCCCGGGTGTGGATGTCACGGTGCCGCCGGATCGGCAAACAAAGCCGCTTCGTCGTCGAATTCATCGAACTCAAGGTGCCCCGCACCAAGGATCAGAGCGCGGATGTGCGGCAGATGATGACGAGCATGCAGCGCCAATTTGAAGCCTGGATCCGCGAGATGCCCGAGCAGTGGATGTGGAGCAACCGGCGCTGGCAGTGAGCGGCGCAAAAGGCCGCCTGCAGGCCCACATCGTCACGCCGCAAGAGGATAATTCACCCGGCGTTCAGACTGCCTGGTGCAGGCTATATCATCGTGCGTTAAATTTGAGCCGCAAGGCCGGTTCCAATTTAAGGCACAAAGATGATGGTTGTTAAAGTGGTGAGCAACTTTCTGCTCTTAATCGGGATCGTTGCGTGCCCGATTAAGAGCAGGGTGCGCTAGCCATTGGCATCGGTTGATGGTGCGGCAGGCGCTTGCTTGCGGCCTCCGTCGGCGGATCAGCTGCCGCATAAGAGCTGCGACACAACGTTGACCGAGGTCCTCATCAGCCTTGGAAGTGTTGCAGAAATGCTATTGTGTCGCGCCCGATCTTGCCGGAAGGTCGTCAACAGATAGTGCTGATCGACTTGGTCTTTTGCTCAGTTGACACAAAACAGTGGTCCAGGCGCATGTCAGCATCGATACATCAGCGTGGCAGACGCGACATGCCCGGCATTCCCATAGCGAAATTCGCCATCGGCCAAGTGGTGCAGCACCGCATCCATGCTTTTCGCGGCATCGTGTTCGACATCGATCCGGTATTCGCGAATACCGAGGAGTGGTGGCTGTCGATTCCTGAGCAAAGCCGACCCCGCAAAGACCAGCCGTTCTATCACCTGTTGGCGGAGAACGACGAGACCGAATACATCGCCTACGTTTCCGAACAGAACCTGTTGCCAGACACCAGCGGAGCGCCGTTGCGGCATCCGCAAGTCAAGGAGCTGTTCACCCGGCGCGGATCCGGCGAGTATCACGCGCTGTTCCTGCAACGACATTAGATCATCGCGCCTTAAATGGGGACCGCAAAGCCAGTTCCCATTCAAGGCACGATAATCTAGATCATGTCCGCCTTAGGAAGTTCGCCTTGGCGGCCCGCTCCCCGCCCGGCCATACGCCGCCCCGCATCGCAACGGCTGATCGGCCTATGCGGCTCGAAACAGGCGAACGGCCTCGTCACGCTCGAACATATATAGCAACACTCTGAGCGCGGCACCGCGGGGCGTCGCCAAGTGCGGGTCCTGCGCGAGCAACAGTCTGGCATCATCGCGCGCCGCAGCCAACAACACCTCCAATCGTGGAACGTTGGCGACCCGGAATTCCGGCAAGCCGCTTTGGCGCGCGCCGAGCAGCTCTCCGCCACCACGTAACTCGAGGTCCTTCTCAGCAATCTCGAAACCATCCTCGGTGCGGCACATCAACTCCAAACGTTCTCGCGCGGTCACACCGAGCGGCGCGCTGTGCAGCAACAGACAGTAGGATTGGCGCTCACCACGGCCGACCCGGCCGCGCAGCTGGTGCAGCTGGGCCAGGCCAAATCGCTCGGCCTGCTCAATTACCATGATCGTTGCGTTCGGCACATTGACGCCCACCTCGATCACGGTGGTCGACACCAAGACCTTGATCTCGCCTTGGGCAAAGCGGGCCATCGTCGCGTCCTTTTGCTGCGCGCGCAACGCCCCATGCAGCAGCCCAACCTGCTCGGCACCGAAGATCTGCGCCAAATGGGCATGCCGCTCCTGGGCAGCGGCCAACTCCGTCGTGTGCGAACTTTCGATCAAGGGACAAACCCAGTAGATCTGCGCACCTTGGCTCAGCATGCGGCGCAGCCCATCGACCACATCGTGCAGCCGATCGATGGCCGGCATGGCGGTCTTGACAGGCTTGCGGCCAGCCGGCTTTTCGGTGAGCCGCGAAACGTCGAGGTCGCCGTAATGGGTCATCAACAACGTGCGAGGGATCGGGGTAGCGGTCATCACCAGGACGTTGGCGCCGGTCTTGCCGTCGCCTTTGGATTGTAGGGCCAGCCGCTGTTGAACGCCGAACCGATGTTGCTCATCGATCACAGCAAAGCCCAGATCGCGGAATACGACGTCAGCCTGGAATACGGCGTGCGTGCCAATCAGAATATCGATCTCGCCGGCCGCCAACCGCGCCAGCATCTCACGTCGCGCCTTGCCTTTTTCACGTCCCGTCAGCACGGAGGTGCGAAGACCGGCCGCGGCGGCCAGCGGCGCGATGGTATCAGCGTGTTGCCTGGCGAGCACCTCTGTCGGCGCCATCAAGGCGGCTTGCGTGCCGGCCTCAATCGCGATCGCCATGGCCATCAACGCCACCACCGTCTTGCCTGATCCGACGTCGCCCTGCAGCAGCCGCAGCATGCGATGCGGAGCTGCCATGTCCGCGGCAATCTCTTCCAGCGCCTTGGCTTGGGAGCCGGTCAACGCGAACGGCAGGCCAACCGTCAATCGGGCACGGATCCGTCCGTCTCCTGTCAATGGTCGTCCGGGTTGGGCCTTGGCGCTTTGACGCACCAACGCCAGCGCCAGCTGACCGGCCAGCAATTCATCGTAGGCAAGCCGCAACCAGGCCGCACCGGCCGTCGACAGATCGGCAGGATCAACCGGAAAATGCAGTGCGGTGACGGCGTCGTGCAGGCTTGGCCAACCCTGCCGCTGCAGCCAATTCGGCTCCTGCCATTCTTCAAGGTCGGGCATCATCGACACGGCTTGCCGCACGATTTTGCTCATGACCTTACTGGATAAGCCGGCCGTCAACGGGTATACCGGCTCCAAAAGCGGGAGTGTGTCACGCGCTTCAGGCGCGACGACGTAATCGGGATGCACCATTTGCAGTGTCTCGCCATAGCGCTCCACCCGGCCCGACACATAGCGCTCGGCGCCCTCGGGAAGCTGGCCGGCGATGAAGCGGCGCTCCGCGTGAAAAAACACCAAATCGAGCTTGCCGGTGTGGTCCTCGCAAGCCACCTTGTAAGGCGCCTTGACGTTGCCGGGCGGCGCCGGCCGGTGCTTCAGCACGCGCACCTTAAAGGTGGCGATGGTCCCAGCTGTGGCGGCGGCGACGGTCGGCTCGGCACGGCGATCGATCACCCCCGTCGGCGTGTGCCAAATCAGATCGAGCACACGCGGCTCGGTCACCCCAGGCGGCAGACGCAGCGCCTTTTTCAGATAGCTCAGCACACGGGGACCTACGCCGGCGAGCGAGGCCGCGGAGGCAAACAACGGGGTCAGCACCTCAGGTCGCATGTCCGTTCACTTCGTCACTGCACCGCTTGATCGTCAAGCCCCAGCTCCCCACCGATCACACTCGCCGCCAGCGCGACACTCGCTGCGCTGCCTGCAGCCCGGATCTGAGCGTCAGCTGGCCGCTCCCCAGCGATCGTCGACGGCTGACACGGCCTGTCCACAGCGCTATACGAGAGGGCAAATCGCACACCAATTGAGTGCGACCTTAGGAGCCGTTGAGCACGGGTCAAGCCAGCTTGGCCGCAGCATTGTTCATGGAGTTTGGATGCAGCAGATCGAGCACCGCAAGCGGCGCGCAGCATTCCGTGCCAGTCATCGCGGCACCAAAGAGATGGATTGGCTTCTCGGCCATTTCGCGGCAGCCCGCTTGCAACAGATGGGAGAGCTGGAGCTGGCCGAGTTCGAATTGCTCCTGACCATGCCCGACCCGGAGCTGCAGCGATGGATCATGGACATCGGCAGTGTCCCGGACGACCGGTGCGCCGGGCTGATCCGCCAGTTGCGCATCTTCCACCGATTGCAGGCGGCGCAAGCGATGGGTCCGAAGCAAAACGCCGATCATACATGAGTGCGGATCGCCGCGTCGGTGCAGTCAGCGGCTAACCGGATGGCCGCGGAACGTGGGGGAAAGTGGATGGCCGTCGATGGATGACGCTGCACCATCTGTACATGATGAACTGCTGGCCGGCGTGCCGGAGGGCCTCGACGCGCTGCTGTTGGCACGCATAGCGACCGAGGCGCACGCCGCATCACCGGGCGCCATGATCTTGCATGTTGCGCGTGATGACCGGCGCCTCGAGGCGCTGGAGGCCGGATTGGGCTTTTTCGCGCCACAGCTCAAAGTGGTGGCCGTGCCGGCCTGGGATACCGTTCCCTACGACCGTGTCGGACCCAACGCTGAGATCGTGGCCCGCCGCATCACCGCGCTTGCCAAGCTCGCGATCGGTGCGCGCAAGCAAGCGTGCGTCGTGCTCACCACCGTCAATGCGATCCTTCAGCGCGTGCCCACGCGCGATAGCCTGCGTCGCGCGCTCAAACCGATGGCGGCCAACCAGCGCATCGACATGAACCAGCTGATCGAGCGGCTCACCAATGCCGGCTTTATGCGTACCGGCACGGTGATGGAACAGGGCGAGTTCGCGGTTCGCGGTGGCATCGTCGATGTTTTCCCACCAGGCCGGATCAATCCCGTTCGGTTGGATTTTTTTGGCGACACGCTGGAAAGCCTGAAGTCGTTTGACGCCGAGACCCAGCGCACCAAACAGACGGTGCAGAAACTCGTGTTGATGCCGATCAGCGAGGTGGCGCTCGGGGAGGGAGGGGCCGCCACCTTCCGCGCCCGTTATGTCGAGCTGTTCGGTGGTGGCACCGCCGATGATCCGCTCTACCAGACGGTCAGTGCTGGCCAACGCTATCCCGGTCAAGACCATTGGCTGCCGTTGTTTCATCACACGTTGGAGACGCTGTTCGATTACGTGGAGCCGGCCGCAGTCAGTTTTGACCACCTGGCGGATGAATCCATCCATCAGCGCTTCGAGAACATTGAAGAGCACTATCAGGCCCGCCTCGATTCGTTGGAGGCGGCCAAATTCGGCGCGCCACCTTATAAGCCGGTCCCGCCGGAGCTGATGTTCTTGACTGGAGCGGAGTGGATCGAGGCGCTTACCAGATGTCGCGTGCGGCGGTTCTCGCCGTTTGACGAGGGTAAACCCGGCGCCACCCGCATCGGCGCGACCACGGGACGGAATTTCGCGCCGGAGCGTCAGGCCGAGCAGGGCAATCTGTTTGAAGCCGTTGTCGGTCATATCGGTTCGTTGATAAAGCGACACAAGCGGGTGATCGTGGCCGCCTGGACGCCCGGTGCGCGCGAGCGCTTGGAAGGGCTGTTGGCCGACCATGGTCAGAAGCGGATCGCGAAGATCGGCAGTTATCCGGAAGCCCTCGACGTGCCCGGCGATCTGGTCTCGATGGCGGTGCTGGGCCTTGAGCACGGCTTTGAAACGCCGGATCTCGCCGTCATCGCTGAACAAGACATCCTCGGCGACCGGCTGGTGCGGCCGCGGCGCAAGGCACGCCGCGCCGCCAATGTGATCACCGAGGCCACCAGCCTGACGATTGGCGATCTGGTGGTGCATGCGGACCATGGAATCGGTCGCTTCGTCGGGCTGAAGGCGATTACCGCGCTGGGCGCACCCCGCGATTGTCTCGAATTGGCGTATGCGGGCGGTGACAAGTTGTTCCTGCCGGTGGAGAACATCGAGCTGCTGTCACGCTACGGATCAGAACAGGAGGCTGTCCAGCTCGACCGGCTGGGTGGGGTTTCCTGGCAATCTCGCAAGGCCCGGCTCAAGAATCGGCTGCGGGAGATCGCGTCGGAATTGATCAAGGTCGCGGCCGCCCGCGAGCTCCGGGACGCTCCATCCATTGTTGCGCCGACCGGTGCTTTCGACGAGTTCGTCGCCCGATTTCCTTACGAGGAGACCGACGACCAGCTGGCCAGCATCGAAGCGGTGTTGGAGGATCTGGAGCGCGGCAAGCCGATGGATCGCCTGGTGTGCGGCGACGTCGGTTTTGGCAAGACGGAGGTGGCGCTGCGTGCGGCCTTCGCCACCGCTTTATCCGGGTTGCAGGTCGCCGTGGTGGTTCCGACCACCCTGTTGGCACGTCAGCACCATGCGACGTTCATTGATCGGTTTCGCGGCCTGCCGGTGAAAGTGGCGCAAGCCTCTCGGCTGGTCGGTTCCAAAGACATGGCGCAAATCCGTCAGGGGCTGAAGTCGGGCGACATCGATGTCATCATCGGCACTCACGCGCTGCTCGGCAAGCAGATTGAGTTTGCCAGGCTTGGTCTCGTCATCGTCGATGAGGAACAACACTTCGGCGTGTCCCATAAGGAGCGCCTGAAGCAGATGCGCCAAGAGGTCCATGTCCTCACGTTGTCGGCAACCCCGATTCCCCGCACCTTGCAGCTCGCCTTATCGGGCGTGCGCGAGTTATCCTTGATCACAACGCCGCCGGTCGACCGGCTCGCGGTCAGAACCTATATCGCGCCGTTCGACCCGGTGATCCTGCGTGAGGCGTTGCGGCGCGAACGGCTGCGGGGCGGTCAGACGTTTTACGTAGCACCGCGCATTTCCGATCTCGACGACATTGCGACGTTCTTGCGGGAGGCGGTGCCTGAGCTTCGAGTCGGTCGGGCGCATGGCCAATTGTCGGCAACCGAGCTTGAGGACGTGATGACCGCCTTCTATGAGGGCCAATATGATGTCTTGCTGTCGACCGCGATCGTGGAATCGGGCTTAGACGTCCCCAATGCCAACACGTTGATCGTCCATCGCGCCGACATGTTCGGCCTGGCGCAACTCTATCAGTTGCGTGGCCGGGTCGGCCGCTCCAAGACCCGGGCCTACGCCTACTTCACCACGCCACCCGACCAAAAATTGACCGACGGTGCCCAAAAGCGGCTCAAGGTGCTGCAGTCGTTGGACAACCTGGGGGCCGGTTTTGCCCTCGCCTCGCACGATTTGGATATCCGCGGAGCTGGAAATCTGTTGGGTGAGGAACAGTCCGGGCACATTAAAGAGGTCGGTTTTGAGCTTTACCAGTCGATGCTGGAAGAGGCGATCGCCGGGCTCAAGGACGGGGACCAGGACGAAACGCAGGATCGCTGGAGCCCGCAGATTTCGATCGGCACCGCGGTTCTGATCCCTGAAAGCTATGTGGCGGACCTGCAGCTGAGGCTGGGCCTTTACCGCCGGTTGTCGAGCTTGGACACGCGCGAGGAGATCCAAGCCTTCGGCGCCGAGTTGGTCGACCGCTTCGGGGAGTTACCGCAGGAGGTTCGGCACCTGCTCGAAATCATGGAGATCAAAGGGCTGTGCCGGCAAGCCGGCATCCAACAGATCGATGCCGGCCCCAAGGGCGCCGTCCTGTCGTTCCGGAAAAATCAGTTCGCCAACCCGGAGGGCCTGGCCCGCTTGATCTCGACCCGGGCCTCACCGTTCAAGCTGCAGCCGGACCACAAGCTGGTGTTCAAGGCCGATTGGATGAAGACGGACCGTCGGCAAGCTGGTGTGCGGCATTTGGTGCAGAACCTGGCGGACCTTGCCGCAAAGACGACAGCCGCCGCAGGTTAAATCATGCCGCCTAAGGCGGTTAGCCTTGCCGGGCGTGGGAGCGGGAGGGTTCCAGCTCACTTGGCACGCTTCAGGCCGAATTGCCCCGTGCGAGCGCTAGATCATCGCGCCTTAAAGTGGTGAGCAACTTTCTGGCTTTCATCGGAAGCGGGACCATCGCGATGAAAAACAAAGCGTCGCTCATCACTCATCAGTGGACCGCTACGCGCCGGTCGCGATCGCGCCAGATGGATAGGGCGACCGCGACTGCCATTACGCGGACGCGGCCCCAATAGCGTGCTGGCGCCAGGCGCGTAGGGCAGGAAACATCAGTGCAGGCCCGAGATTGTCGGGGCGCCACGCACCAATACGACCGCACCGCAACTCCAGAATGTGACAGCGCCTGCGGCGAACACCAACAAGATCGACGTTGGTGCTCGCCTTTCGCCGTCAAGATATCCGGTGTGGCGCCATTCCAGAAATAGAACGCCGCAAGGATGGCCCGCGCGTGCTTCACGTTATCGATCTTGTCGATCGACCACTCCAGCATGAAGGGCGGCAGGCTCAGCCGGATCAGCAATGGCGACAGTTACACATGACGGTCTTCGGCCATTGGGTGTCGTTTTGCGCGTCGCGACCATCGATGAGCGCAGCTATCCCATTAAACTCGGCAGGAACAACGTGATCCAAGGCACCAACACCAGCAGCGCAAGGCGGAAAATGTCGGCGATCCAAAACGGCGTCACGCCCTTAAAGATGGTGCTGGTTTTCACGTCCGACAGCATGGCGTTGAGCACAAAAACGTTCATGCCGATCGGTGGCGTGATGAGACTAATCTCAGTGACCACGACCACGATGATGCCAAACCAGATGAGGACCAACGCCGGTTCGACGTTCGGGAATACCAGATCGGAAACGATCGGATAGAACACCGGGACGGTCAGCAGGATCATCGCCAGGCTATCCATCACGCAGCCGAGCGCCAGATAGATCAACAAAATTGCGAACAGCACCGCCAGCGGCGGCAGGTTCATGTCCAAAATGGCACGCGACAGTATCTGCGGCATATCCGCGTAGTTGATGAACTGGGCGAAAATGATCGCGCCGATCAGAACGGTGAACAGCATCGCCGTCGTCTGCACGGTCTCAACAAAGATCTCCAGGGTATTGCGGAGGGTCAGCTTGCCGCGCGCCAGGGCGATGAAAAAAGCACCGGTGGCACCGATACCGGCGGCTTCCGTCGGCGTGAAAATGCCACCGTAGATCCCACCGATGATCAGTATGAATAACAAGATGACGGCCCAGGTGTTCTTCAGCGCGCTAAGACGCTCCGACCAGCTTGCGCGCGGGCCGGGTGGGCCGGTCTCAGGCCGTCGCCAAACGGTAAATTGCACCGCCGCCATGTAAAATAGGATGCCGAGGACGCCCGGCAGAATTCCCGCGATGAAAAGCTTGCCGATGTCGGTCTCGGTCATTACGCCATACAGCACGAGGATCACGCTGGGCGGGATCAAGATCCCCAACGTGCCACCGGAGGCGATGGCGCCGGTGGCCAGCGAGTCGGCGTAGCCATATTTGCGCATTGAAGGAATGGTGACCCGCGCCATCGTCGCGGCAGTCGCGATCGAAGACCCGCAAACGGCGCTGAACCCGCCACACGCAACCACCGTGGCTTTGGCGAGCCCGCCTGGCCGATGACCGAGAAACGCATTGGATGCGGTGTAAAGCTCATCGGATAGTCCGGCGCGCGTGACAAAATTGCCCATCAGCACGAACAGCGGCACCACCGATAAGGTGTAGGATACACCGGTGGAATAGGCCGTATCGGCGACCAGAACCCCGGCGGCCTGCCAGTTCAACAGCAAGCCAATTCCGGCGAACCCGACGATACCCATCGCAAGGGAAATGGGCACGCGCAAAAACACGAGCCCCAACAGCGCCGCGAAGCCAATCAGTGAAACCGTCACGTGGAGTCCACCCGTGCTTTTTCCACGTCATTGGGCTTTGGCGCCGCTCCGGTGATGGCGATTGCAACGGCAATCAACGCAGCGATAAAAACCAGTCCAGCCATGATGAACGCGATCGGCGCCACCGGCCAGCGTAGGACTTGCGTGATCTCGCCAACGTCGACCAAATCCCGCGCCTTCAGCCAAAGCTGGTAGGTCAGATAGAACAGCACTGCCGCCCAAAGCAGATAAACCAGCCGATCACGAATGGCTTTGAAGGTGGCGCCGAAAAATGGATCTAGCAAATCGACGGTAATATGACCGCCGCGCAAGGTAATGAGCGGAATGCCGATGAAAATCAGCGTCGCCAGCATGAACTCCGTCACCTCGAAGGCGCCGACGATCGAGCGATTGAACAGATATCTGCCGATCACGTCGAAAAACGTCAGCGCCATCATCGCGAACAGCAATCCGGCGCCGACAAATTCTAGGATGCGGGGCAGAACAGATGAGAGCCTCCGCATCCCCGAAGCCTCCGGCTCGCTCACTTGCCGGCCTCGAGCTTTTTGATCTCGGCACGCAAATCAGCCATCACTTGCTTGCCGTCAATGCCGAGCTTGGCAACCGATTTGACCCAGTTCCCTTCGACGTCGCCGACGCGCTGTTTGATTTCTGCGACCATCTCCGGTGACGCGGTATGCACCTGGCCGCCCGCCTCCTTAAGATCGGCCAGTGACTTGGCATCACGCTTATCCCAGGCCTTGCCGGCCATGCGCGCAAAGGCCTCGCCGGACAGGCGATCGATGATCTGTTGATCCTTGTTGGGCAACGCGTTGAACTTGGCTTGGTTCATGATGATGAAAAAGCTGGTGTTGTAGAGCGCGCCGGGGATCATCGTGACGTGCTTGACGATCTTTTCTAGGCGGAAGCCGTTGATGCCCTCCGGCGGAAAAAACACGCCATCGGCAACGCCGCGCGACAACAGCTCATAGACTTGGGGCGCCGGCTTGAACATCGGCACCACCTTAAGCCGCTTGGCTAGCTCGTGCACGACGCCGCCGCCGATCCGCATCTTCATGTTCTCAAGCGTGGCGACCGAATCGATGTGGCCCTTAGTGCTCATCAATGAGCCGGGGCCGTGAGTGAACACGGTGATAACCTTCACCCCCTTGTGCTCGTTCACCTTCTCGAAATGCTTTTTATAGATGCGCCAATAGGCGACGGATGTGGCCGATGACTTGTCGCCCAAAAACGGCATCTCGACGGCCTGTGTCAGCAGGAACCGGCCTGGCGTATAGCCGTGCACGCCGAATGCGAGATCGGCCAGCCCCTTGCGGACCACGTCAAAGTGGGCCGGTGGTTTGCCGACAGCTTTCGACAACAGCTTGATCTTAACCCGGCCCTCAGTCTCCTTTTCAACCTGCGCGGCCCACGGCAACACCATATCAGAGATGATGACATGACGCGGTGGGACCCAGGATGAGAAGGACAAGGTGGTCTGCGCAGCAACCGACGGCGCAAAGGCCAGGCCGAATGCGCCACTGGCCACGGCGGCCAAACCGAAACGAGATGCGTTACCCATTGTGTTCCTCCCAATTGTGCTCGACCGATTACTGACGAGGGTTCACTTGACGATGCCAGCGGCGAGCCGCGTTACGGTTGCGGCTTGATATCGCACGGCGGGCGCGACCGCGCAAACGCCAAACGGCGAGGATCTGCACGGGCTGTCGTCGAGGTGTGACCATCGCCAGCCGCGACGCCTGGTGGCGAGCCCCGTTACGGCCGATCGGCATCCAGATCCGCACGCCATACCTAGAGCATTATCATTCTTGTTGGAATCTTCGCGGGGGATTCCCAAGGGCGTGCGAATATGATTCACACTGCATGCCGGAGGTGGAGGCCGGCATGCATGGCACGACCTTATTCCGATGATCTGCGCGAACGTGTGATTGATGCCTTGAATTCAGGGTTGAGCTGCCGCGCCGTGGCCGATCGCTTCGGTGTCAGCGTTTCAGCGGTTGTCAAGTGGTCGCAACGCTTCCGTGCGACGGGCAGCGTTTCTGCGCGGCGGATGGGCGGGCACCGTCCATTCGCGCTGGCAGCTGAACGCGATTGGTTGCTCGATCGCATCAACGCTGAGACAGATGTTTCTCTGCGTGGCCTGCAATCTGAACTTGCCGAACGCGGCATCATCGTGAGCTATGGTGCGGTCTGGAATTTCGTCCATCGCGAAGGCTTGAGCCATAAAAAAAACCGTGGTCGCAGCCGAACGAGACCGGCCTGACGTCGCACGTCGACGGGCACGCTGGATCAAATATCAAGCGCACATCGACCCGCACCGGCTGGTTTTCCTTGACGAGACCTGGACGAAAACGAACATGGCGCCGCTCAGAGGCTGGGCGCCGCGCGGCCAACGCCTGATCGACAAGGTCCCTCACGGACGCTGGCGCACACTGACATTCCTTGCTGCTCTGCGGATCGACAGGATCGATGCACCCTGCGTGCTCGATGGTCCGATCAACGGCATCAGTTTCCTGGCCTATGTCGAGCAGTTCCTGGTGCCGACGCTATCACCTGGCGACATCGTCATCATGGACAATCTCGGCTCGCACAAAGGCAAGGCCGTCCGCCGCGCCATCAAGAATGCACGTGCTCATCGCCTGTTCCTGCCGCCTTACTCGCCGGATCTCAATCCGATCGAGCAAGTTTTTTCAAAGCTCAAGCATCTGATCCGCAAGGCGCGCGAACGCACAGTCGACGACCTTTGGCACCGGATCGGCGATTTGCTGAGCCAATTCACCCGCGACGAGCTCGCAAACTACTTCGCAAACTCAGGTTATGCTTCCATCTAAAGTGATCATGCTCTAGATCATCGCGCCTTAAATCGGAACCGCAACGCCGATTCCAATTGCGCCGGTTCCGATTTTAGGCGCAAAGATGATCGCTGTTAAAGTGGTGAGCAACTTTCTGCCTTTGATCGGGATCGTTCCGATTCCGATTAAGGGCAGGTTGCTCTAGGGGCCGTGCCTGCGCGGGCACCGCTTCAGCGAAACGGCGGCTCGTCGAATGAGCGCAGCTTGCGTGAATGCAGCGTCTCGCGGCGCTGCTTTAACAGGTCGATGGCCGCCAGCCCGATCTGCAGGTGTTGCGCCACGGCGGTCTCGTAGAACGCATTGGCCGCACCCGGCAGCTTGATCTCGCCGTGTAACGGCTTGTCGGACACGCACAGTAACGTGCCGTAGGGCACGCGAAGCCGGAAACCCTGGGCCGCGACGGTTCCGCTTTCCATGTCGACGGCGATCGCACGAGACAGATTGATGCGGCGGCGCTCTTGCGAAAAGCGCAGCTCCCAATTGCGGTCGACGTTGGTCACCACGGTGCCGGTCCGCAGCCGTTGCTTGAGTGCCTCGCCGTGTTGGCCGGTGACATGGGCGGCCGCGTCCTGGAGCGCCACCTGTACCTCAGCCAGCGCCGGGATCGGCACATCGGGCGGCACCAGCGAGTCGAGTATCCGATCCTGTCGCAAATAGGCGTGCGCCAGCACATAATCCCCGATCGATTGGCTCTCCCGCAGCCCACCGCAGTGACCGATCATCAGCCAACAGTTCGGTCGGAGCACGGCCAGGTGGTCGGTCATATTCTTGGCGTTGGAGGGTCCAACCCCGATGTTGATCAGGCTCAGCCCGTCGCCGTCACCGTTGGTGAGATGATAGGCCGGCATCTGATAGCGGTGCCACTGGGAGCCGGCGACCAAGGCTTGCGCCTGTTCTGGGCTATGGTCGGCGCCGACCTTGACGTTGCCGGGTAGCACCAGCTGCTTATAGCCGGTGTCACCGCTCAATTGCTCGAGCGCCCAGCCGACGAATTGGTCAACATAGCGGTGGTAGTTGGTCAGCAAGATCCAGCGCTGCGCATGGCGCCAATCACTGCCGGTGTAGTGCACCAAGCGCCGCAGCGAGAAATCGATGCGGGCAGCATCGAACAGCGCCAGCGGATGCGGTCGGCCGCTGGCCGGTTGCCACGCGCTGTCGGCGACCTCATCACCGACGTCGGCCAAGTGCGGTGTCGGAAAGTGTCGCGCCAGCTCGCCCGCCGACACGCCGGCGCTGGCGACCTCCTCGGCGCGCTCCAAGACGTAAGGGTAGGCGATCTCCTGCTCGCCCACGCCGACTTCAATGGCGGCCCCGAACTCCGAATGCATCGGCACCAACTGTTCCAGCAGATAGCTGCGGAAGCGCGCCGGATGGGTGATCGTCGTCTCGTAAGTGCCCGGCACCTGCAGCTTGGCAAAGGCTCGTCGCGTGAGCGGCCGCGGCAACTCCTGGTGGCGATATATCACCCGCAATACCGGGTAGCGAAAGGCTGCGCGCTGCTCCGCGCTGGGTGGCTGACGGGTGGCCAAGTAGCGATCCAGTGCCTCGCTCAGGGCTGCGGTCGCCTTGCCATACAGCACGTCGAGGCGCTCCACCGCGACCTCCGGCGTCAGGCGTTTGTGCTGGGATGATCGATGGTTCGGTTTGCTCGGCAACGCATTTGACCTAAGCAATTGGCTGATCCGCACGCCGCCGGCAGGCGGTCGGGTGGACCATGCTAGCATCTGCCGCGGGTTTGAGGCGAGCCCGCACAACCAGTGATCACCGCCGACGTTGACGGGATCCTACTCGACGCCGCAAAACATGCGCCGAGCCACGACCGATGCGGGACATGTTCTGGATCGAACGCCCGGTTCCGGGCGCAGGTCGCCAAGCGTTCGTGACACCGGAACACAAACAAATGGTTGGCCAGGGCTCCGGGTTGACGCTTGGGTCCCAAGGTTGGGATCGCAGCCCTCGGCGCCATATCCGATTGAGCTGAGACGGTTCGCGAGGAGGTAAAGCGATGCCCGACAACGACGGTCCCGTAACCATACCCGCCCTGCAGCAGATGAAGCGCGCGGGCCAGAAGAGTGCTGGTGTCGTGGCGTGGGACTTTCAACTGGCGCAGATCGCGGACCGGGCCGGCGTCGACTTCATCGTGGTCGGTGATTCGGTCGGCGTCAATTTGTGGGGCCAAGCCAACCCTTTGGAGGTGACTGTCGACGAAATCTTGATCTGCTGCAAGGCTGTGCGCCGCGGGGTGAAGCGCGCGCTGGTGATCTGCGACATCCCGTTCGGACCCTTGCAGGAAGGTGCCGACAGCGTGATCAAGGTGGCCGTCCGATTGGTTAAGGAGGGCGGGGCGGACATGCTCAAACTGGATGCGGCGGCCGACTTCCCCGAAGCCGTCACGGCTTTGACGCGGGCTGGCATTCCCGTGTTCGCACAGTTCGGCCTGACGCCGCAGACCGCCCTGCGATGGGGCATTCCCTACAGCGCCCAGAATGCCCCCGACGCGGAGGCGTCCGCAGACATGACGGCGCGGCTCGTTGAGGAGGCCAAAGTGCTGGAGCAAGCCGGCGCGGCCGCGCTCGACTTCACCAATTCCGGGCCGGTGGCCGGGCCAGCGGTCGTCGCCGCGGTGCAGATCCCGGTGATCGGCGGATTTGGCGGCGGGCCCTGGCTCGATGGCCGGGTGCGCTTGGCGCATACCGCGCTCGGCTATGGCGCCAAGTGGATCGATGCGACGGCCGACACCTACACCAACACGGCAAAGGCTGCGCTCGGAGCTTTTCAAGCCCTGATCGCCGACGTCCGCGCCGGGCGACAAATCAAAGGCTAAATCATCGTGCCATAAATTGGAAGCGCAACAAAGTGGAGCCGCAACGCCGTTTCCCATTTCAGGCTCAATGCGGATCGCTCTTAAAGTGGTGAGCAACTTTCTGCCTTTAATCGGGATCGTTCCGATTCCGATTAAAGGCAGGTTGCTCTAGCGTTGCAGAGCGCGCTGTTACCACCGGTGCCCCACCCCGCCCACCAATGGCACGCTGATGTGGGTGGCCAGGAGAAGCGGGCCAGCTAAGCTGATCCGCCTTAGGCGGACATGACCAAAATGGGGAGGGCCTCGGATGCCGACGGCTGTGATCGATGGTTTGACAACACGCTATCAGCTGGTCGGCTCGGGCCCGCCTCTGCTGATGTACGCGCCGGCCGGATTTGACGCCACCTTGGAGAAATGGACGACGCAGGGTGTCTACGCCCGGACCGCGATGATGCAGCAGCTGTCGAACACGTACACCTGCGTCGTGTTCGACCGGCGCGAGTGCGGCCAGTCCGGCGGCCGGCTGGAGCGCGTGACCTGGGCGCATTATGCAGCTCAGGGCCTAGGGTTGCTCAACCATCTGGGGATTGAGCAGGCGCACGTGATGGGCGGCTGCATGGGTTGCGGCCCGGCGGCGGCGCTGGCCGTCGCCGAACCGCAACGCGTGAGGAGCATGGTGCTTTATTGGCCGGTCGGCGGCGCCCGATACCGGCTGGGCAACCACCAAAGGTTCGCAACCCACATCGGCTTCGTGAAGGCGCAGGGGCTGGCCGGCGTGGTCAACCTGGTCGGCCGAGATGGCAAAGCGTTCGGCGCCGATCCCCGGGTCGGTCCGTGGGCATCGGTCATCAAGCAAGACGCCGCTTTCACCGAGCGCTTTATGGCACAGGACGTCGACAGCTACTTGCACCTGGTCGCCGCCATGGCGCGGACCCTGTTCGATCGTGACACCGCCCCGGGCGCGGAACCGGAGGACTTAATGAGGCTCGAGATCCCAGCCTTGATCGTACCGGGCCGGGATGCGGCACACGCCACGTCGGCGGCACGCTATCTGGAGGAGTGCCTGCCGCGCGCCGATTATTGGGATATCGCGCCTGCGGATCAAACCGAGGCGAACGTGCCGGCGCGGCTGCTTGGCTTCCTGGCCGAAACCGGCGGGTGAGCGCAGCCGTTGCACCGCCCTCGCGCGTTTCACAGTGAGCTGGAGGGTTCAGCGCTTCCGCCTTAGGCGGACATGGCCTAACCGACCAAGCTTTCCGTCCCGGCCGCGAACAGATGTTCCGGGCGCACTGGGTCTTTGATGATGCCCTGGGTCACAGCATGCGCGATCAGGCGTTCGATGACGCCGTGGTTGGGTGCGACACCGTAGGGCAATGGGTCGCCAGTGATCTCCATCACCCGCTGGTGCAACCTGTCAACCCCCGTGGGATGTTCGATTTGGCCGGACCGCAACTGATCAAGATATAGGCGCTTGGCGGCGACAAATGCATCGAACAGGTCGGCGGCGAGGGCGGGGTGGCGGGCGAGCAGCTCGTCCTTGACGACGACGGTATGATTGATCGGGTAGTGGCCCCGGCCCTTCAGGGCGGAGAGCCCGGCCTCTAAAGCGTCGGGAATCAATGGTGCGACGTGGGGGTGGTTGGCCTCGACGCCGATCGCGGCGGCCAACGCGCCTGCCGCCAATTGATCGGCCATCGACGTTCCCGCCTGGATCGGCACCACGTTGGGCGGCGGACCATATTCGGCGACGTGCTCATCGCCCGATAGCACCCAGGTGATCTTGGACAAATCGACGCCGTGCTCTTCTTGGAGGATGGAGCGCGCCCACACGCCGGTCGTCACCGTGTAACCGCGGTTGACCCCGACGCGCCGACCTTCGAGATCCTTCGGTGTGACAATGCCGGCCTGGGTGTTAACCAGGATCGCGCCATGATGAAAGGCGCGCACGAGGAAGATCGGGATCGCCGTCATCGGCTTGCCGTGGGCCTTGGCGCAAATGTAGGTGGTGATCGCCATTTCGCAGACGTCATAGGCGTGCTCGCGCACCATGCGGCGAAACGCGGCAATCAGTGGATCGACTTCGACAAACTTGAGCGCGCAGGTCTTAGGCCGCACGACGCCATCCTTGAGCGCCTGGTTATTGCCCTGCGTACGTGAAACGGCGATTAGCTCGAGGTCTGGCATGGCGCAAGCTCTCCCTGGGTCGGTGGATGGTGTGGCGGATTTGAGATGAGCTGGCCGCGCGGGCCGGCCGTCGAGCCACTGCGCGCTCAGCAACACGCGCAGCCGGCCACCTGATCGTAGATCAACCCCGGTTTCAACCACGCCGGCGGAAGGTCCGCCTCAACAATCTGCTCGACGGGCTTGAACACCTTGTAATGGTAGCGCGTGAGCGGATCGATGTCGTCCCAGAAGGCGACGATGGTTTCGAACGGCGGACAGCCCGGCAGTCGGCAGGCGAGCTGGGTCACGATCACCGCGTCGGTCTGACCGAGACCAAATCGTGCCTTAGTCCAGGCCCGCACCTGCGCGCTGGCCGCCAATTGTCCCGGTGTTTTCCTAAACGTTCCAAGCATGTTGTTCGCGCCCGACCGGTCAGACCTTCAATGCCCGAGCGATCCGCGTCAAGTGCTTGACCCGGTCCTGACGGCTCAGTACCTGGAGCAAGAGGTTGCAGTGGAGGATATCAGGTGGCTGAAAACGTGTTGGCGGCAGTCCGGGTCGCCCCAGGCAAGACCGAGATCCGCGAATATCCGATGCCGGACGTGCCGGACGACGGTGCGCTGATGAAAATGGAGGTCGCCGGCATCTGCGGCACGGACGTGCGCTTGTATGATGAGCCGCCGACCCCTAAGCCGACCATCATGGGGCACGAAAACATCGGCTATATCGCCAAAGCCGGCGCTGAGTTCACGCGTCGCAAGGGCTTTAAGGAAGGCGACTTGGTGTTTCTGGAGCACTACGTCGAGTGCGGCAAGTGCGAGTGGTGCCACGCAGGAGAATATCGGCACTGCGAGAATACCAACTGGCGCACCAACCCGGAAGCGATCCGCTATGGCTATACCTCCGATGAGCGCCCGCCTCACCTATGGGGTGGCTTCGCGCAATATGTCTATCTGCCTTGGAATGCCGTCCTGCATCATGTGCCAGCCGGCGTGACGCCGGAATTGGCGGGCTTGGTCACGCCGATGGCCAACGGCGTGGAATGGTCGCTGTTCGACGGCCAGGTCGGCTACAATTCGACCGTGCTGATACAGGGGCCAGGCCAGCAGGGCCTGTCGCAAACCGTGATCTGTAAACAGGCCGGCGCCGCGTTGATCATCGTGACCGGGACATCCAAAGACCAGGCCCGCATGGAGGTCGCCCGCAAGCTCGGCGCGGATCACGTGATCAACGTCAATGCGGAAGATCCACTGCTGCGGATCATGGATATCACCGGCGGCAAGGGCGTCGACGTCTCACTCGATTGCACGGCGGGTGCCGGGACCATCCCGATGCTGCTCGGCATCGAAGCGCTGAAGCGAAAGGGCGGCATTATCGTCGCGCAAGGCGAAATGCGCGATTTCCCGAACTTCCCGCTTGAAAAATTCTGTGTGAAGTGGATCACCATGAAAAGCGCGCGCGGCCACAGCTACCGGGCCTGCGAATTGGCACTGCAGCAGATCGCGTCCAAGCGCTTTCCGCTGGAGTTGATCACCACCCATCGGTTCGGTCTGAACGACGTCGACTTGGCGATCCGTTCCGTTGGCAATCAGGCCGGCGGCGTAGCCGGCGTCATCCATGCCTCGTTGATGCCCTGGGAGTGACGCGCACAGCCGTGCGCCTCACCGGACACCCTGCGCTCGGCTTGATCGCGCGCGAGCCCGGCCGTCGTCACGCCGCCTGGTGCACCGCTGCCGGCTCGGGATCCAGCACCATGGTTGCCGCAGCGGTGTTGGAGATGGGTATATGGTAATTGCGATGAGCCTCTCGCACCTGGGCGGTCATGGCTCCGCGCATGGCGACCCAATTGAGCAGCTCCACGCCTTGCGCCCCGGCGAGCTGCACCAACTCAGGAATCGTGAACCGGGCCAACGCGTCGGGATCACTGACCAGTTTATCCATACTCAACTGGTCAAACTCCTTGTTGACGAAGCCCGCGCGCTGACCGTCCAACTGGTGTGACAGTCCACCGGTGCCGATCACCACGATCCGACGATCGGGCTCGAAGGCGGCGACCGCTCGGCCCACCGTACGGCCCAGCGCCAAGCACCGCGCAAGCGAGGGAAGCGGGTGTTGAACCGTGTTGATTGAAATCGGCACAATGCGAACCGGCCAACTGTTCTCGCCTGGCCAAATCAGTGACAGGGGAATGGTGACCGCATGATCGATCAGCATTTCCTGACACATCGTGATATCGAAGTCGCCGGCAACCAGCCCATTGATCAGGTGCCAGGATAACTCGGGATCGCCATCGGCCGACTGCGAAACGGGTATGCCCCAGCCTTCGTCGGCGCTGTCGTAAACCGGCGCGGCACCAACCGCGAAGGTGGGCAACTTATCGAGAAAGAAATTCAGCCCATGGTCGTTTGAGAACACGATCGCGGTATCCGGCTTGGCTTGCGCCAGCCACCGGTGAACATAGTCGAAGCCATCGAAGAACGGCTTCCAGTAGGGATCGGCTTGCAGACCCTTGGCGATGGCATTGCCGATCGCCGGCACATGGGTGGTCGCGATCCCGCCAATAATCTTGGCCATCTCAGGTCCTTCCCGCTTCGACCAGCTTGCGTTTGAAGTCGTCGACGCTGACACCGGTCTGTTGAGCGCCGATATCCTGCATGTCGAGGTGGAAAATGCCGGCCAGCTTGGCGAGGTAGTAGATATTGCCGCCAGCCTCGATCAACTTCAGGACGTTGCGTGAGCGCACCGCTTCGCGCTGCTGCGCGTTGAGGCCAAATGTCGCACAGTAGCCGTCTTCATCGGCCAGGAACGCAGCACGATTGCTCGCGCTGTTGAACGAAAAACACATCCGATTGAGGGCGTAGCCTTTCTGGGCCTGATCGCCGTCAAACAGTGTTGTCCCAGGTATGTCGTGAGCGTGCACGCCAACCTCCCGATGTTGCCCTTAATCATTGCCACCATAGGCGGAAGCGCCTTGCCGGCCCGCTCCCCCTCCCCGTTCCAGCTCACACCGAAACGCCATCAGACCGGTTTCGTCGCGCCAAGCAGACACCAAGTGTGCGGTTTTGCCTTGATGTCGGTCAAGCCACCCGGACGTGTGCTTCCTAACACGCCTACGCGATCATGTCCGCCATAGACGGATCGCCCGTGCCGCCCCGCTCCCTCGCCTGCCTGCCCAAAACATCGCGACGGTCGGTGGCCGGTGGGGAGCGGGAGGCTCCAGCCGACACGGACACTCGTTGTTGGCCGGCAGCAACGAAGGTTATCAGACGTCCGCCAGCTGATCTGCGGACATCGGCGCGCCGCTTTCGGCATTGCGTGCTGCCATCAATCTGCTGAGCCGGTCGTGCTCGCGATCTGCGCGGTCGGCTTGGCGACGGTCTATAACGCGGATGACGGCCTGGCGCATGGCGCACCGCGAGCTTGAGAAGCTGGTGGGCGCTCGTCGCTGCCGACATGTTGAAGCGGCGTGTTGAGCGGCGCGCCGATCAGTGCGCGCGTCGGGCGTGGGTCGGGCGTGCGGGCGGGGGTCTCAAGCCTCGGCCTGACCAGCCGCGCGCGCCAATCCTGCCGCCTTTTTCAGTCGCTTGCGAACCCCTGCCGTGTTGCCTTGAATGCGCGTGACCTTGGCGCGGGGAATCGCCCGTCTCGCCTTCTTCTTTTGGGTTTCCACATTGCGCGCCGAGCGCGCGGCCCTATTGCCCATGTCACATCCTCGATTGCGATCGGTACGCCACCACACCCATCGGTGGCTGCATTGTGCGGGTCGTTTAAGTGAATAAGCGGCGGCTTGCAAGGCGATCCGGGGCGACCGACGAACGGACCTAAGACCGGCTGGCTGAGCGATACCTTGCGCGGGTGGAGCGTTGATGGCAGCATCATGGCCGACCGGACAAGCTCCACCACTTTGCCTCACTCAGTTGTGCCGAAGGAGGGGCCGTGAAAGCTCCAAAGTTCAGCTATGTTCGCGCGGAGAGCGTGCAGCACGCTTTGACGCTGCTGGCCGAGCATGGGGAAGATGCGCGCGTCCTGGCCGGAGGCCAGAGCCTGATGCCGACGCTCAACATGCGCTTGTCCACGCCCAGCCTGTTAGTCGACATCAATCGGCTGGACGATCTCAAAGGCATCTCTCGCGATGGCGAGGCCGTCCGCATCGGAGCATTGGCGCGCCACGCGGAGGTGCTGTCGTCCGAGATCATCGCGCAGCATCTGCCGCTGATCGCGCAAGCCATGCCCCACGTCGCCCATGTCGCCGTTCGCAATCGTGGAACCTTCGGCGGCAGCGTGGCGCTCGCCGATCCGGCAGCGGAATTGCCGGCTTGCCTGTTGGCGCTCAACGGGCGGGTGGTCGTTGAAAGCACGCGGGGTCGCCGCGAGATCGCCGCCGAGGACTACTTCCACGGGCTCTACCAAACAGCGCGCGAACCTGACGAGTTGCTGGTGGAAGTGGTGATTCCGGTCGAGACCGGTTCGGTCAAATCATCATTCATGGAGCTGTCACGCCGGCATGGTGATTTCGCCATGGTGGGCTTGGCGGCACGCGCCAGCGTGGCGGGCGATCAACTTTCGCACGTCCGGCTCGTTTACTTCGCCAGCGAGGTCAAGCCGACCTTGGGCCTAACGGCGATGGCCGCGGCGGAAGGCAAGGCCTGGAATGACACCACGCGGGAGGCCACGCTGGCCGCGCTCGCGGACGATCTTGAACCGATGACCAACCTGTTCGGCAGCGCTCAAACCAAGCTGCACCTTCAGCGTGTCTTGACCAAACGTGCGCTGGACGACATTTGCACCCAAGCGAAGGTGGCATGACCCACGAAGAGACGCTGCAAATCACCTTGACGGTCAACGGCGAGACGGTGAGCCGCAGCGTGCCGGTCCGCCAGCACTTGGTCGATTTCTTGCGCACGGAATTGGAGCTGACCGGATCGCATATCGGCTGCGAACATGGCGTATGTGGGGCCTGCTCGATCCGGGTCGACGGTCAGGTTGTACGGGGCTGCTTGATGCTTGCCGCGCAAGCCGATGGCGCCGACGTCGTCACCATCGAAGGCCTCACGGACACCGGTGAAATCGCCGATCTGCAGCAGCGGTTCGTCGAGCGCAACGCCCTCCAATGCGGCTATTGCTCACCTGGCATGCTGTTGACCGCGGCCGAGCTGCTCGACAGCCGCCAGCCCGCGACGCGCGATGACATTCGCATTTTCATGTCCGGCAATTACTGTCGATGCACCGGCTATCACGCGATCATCGATGCCATCGAGAGCACGATCAACGCGCGCGCCAAAACCTAGATCATCGCGCCTTAAATCGGAACCGCAAAGCCGGTTCCGATTTAAGGCGCAAAGATGATCGCTCTTAAAGTGGTGAGCAACTTTCTGCCTTTCATCGGAATCGTTCCGATTCCGATGAAAGGCAGGTTGCTCTAGATCGTCGAAGGCCATGCGATCGACCCCACCGCCTCGATTGAACGACGATCGCCAGGGTCGTGGGGAGGTCCAGCCATCCCGTTGCCCTGCCAACGATTTCGCGGAGCCCCCATGTCCGGTACGACGACCAGCAAAGCGCAACTGACCCCGCTCGACCGCCCCAACAGCTACGTGGGCCGCAATCTCGCCCGCGATGCGGCCAAGCGCGCGGTCGCCGGGCGCGGCCGGTACACCGACGATATCGTGTTGCCGCGCATGCTGCACGCCGCCTTTCTGCGAAGTCCGTTCGCCCACGCCCGGATCATCCGCATCGACACGGCGCGGGCCAAGGCTGCGGCCGGGGTGGCGCTGGTGATGACGGGTGCTGAGCTGAAGCAGCTGTGCACCGGCCCATGGGTCGGCACCTTGACGTGTTTTCCTGGCATGAAGTCGGCGCCGCAATATCCGATGGCGGTCGATCGCGCGTGTTGGCACGGCGAACCGGTGGCGATGGTCGTCGCCGAATCGCGGGCGTTGGCGGAGGACGCCGCCGAGTTGATCGAGGTCACATGGGAGGAACTCACGCCCGTGGCGGCGAAGGAAACGGCGCTTGCCGCCGGTGCGCCGGTGCTGCATCCCGAATTGGGCGATAACCTCGCGTTCGAAAAATCGATCGATACCGGGGCAGTCGACGCGGCTTTCTCCAGCGCCGACCTCATCATCGACGAGACCTTTGACTTCGCCAGGCATACCGCGGTCAGCTTGGAACCTCGCGTTCTGCTGGCCCAGTACGACCAAGATGAAGGTCGTTTGACGGCGTGGACGTCCAGTCAGACGCCCCACATGATCCAGCATGTGTTGGCCGAGACGCTGGGGTTGCCGGAGCACAATGTGCGCGTCGTCGCGCCCGATGTCGGCGGTTCGTTCGGGCTCAAAATTCATACGTTCGGCGACGAGATCGCGACCGCGGCCGCCGCCATCACGTTGCGCCGACCGGTCAAGTTCCTGGCCGATCGACTGGAAAGCTTCGTGTCCGACATTCATGCCAGGGAAAACCAGGTCAAGGCTCGGCTGGCGCTGACCAACGATGGCGCGATCACCGCCGTCGACATTCACGTGTTATCCGGCGCCGGTGCCTATTCGCAGTACCCACGCACCTCCGTGTTCGAGGCCAACCAGATCCTCAACATCACGGCCGGTCCCTATAACCATAAGCAGTTCCGGGCCAAGGCCACCGTCGTCTATCTCAACAAGGTGCCAACGTCGCAATATCGCGCCGTAGGCCACCCGATCGGCAACTCGGTCGGCGAGGCGCTGGTCGATATCGCTGCGGACAGGCTCGGGCTCGACCCGCTCGAAATTCGGCGCAAGAACGTGATCCCCGACGATGCGTTCCCAACCTTTACAGCGTCCGGCATCAAGCTGGCCGACATGTCGTTTCATCGGTGCATCGATGAGTTGGAGCAGCGGATGGGCTATCGCGCGCTGCGCCAGGACCAGGCAACGCTTCGCAGCAACGGCATCTATCGTGGCATCGGCATCGCCGCCTTCATCAAGGGAACGGCGCCCGGCCCGCACGGTTATTACGGTATTGGTGGGGCGCCGATCTCCGCGCAAGACGCCTGTACGATCAAGTTGGAGCCCAATGGCGGCATTATCTGCGCGGTGGGCGTGACCGAGCAGGGCCAAGGCGTCAATCAAGTGATGCGCCAGATCGCGGCGACTGCGTTGGGTGTGCCACTTGCGTCGATCCGTGTCATTTCCGGCGACACCGACGCGACGCCTTACGGTGGCGGCACCTACGCCTCGCGCGCGACCGCGATCGGCGGCGAGGCCGTCTACCAAGCCGCGCGCGAGTTGAGAGCCGAGATCCTGGAATTGGCCGGCGCGCTGTTACAGGCCAAGCCGGTGGAACTCGACCTGGTCGATGGCAGAATCGTCGATGTGGAGACCGCAGCCGAGCGGCTGCCGCTGAGTGAAATCGGCCGGATCGGGCATTTCCAGGTCGGCGAACTGCCCAATCAAGTGCAACCGCGGCTCTCGCACACCCGGCGCTATCGGCTCTTGGATGACCTTTACATCTTCACCAACGGCATCCACGGCGCCTATGTCGAGGTCGACGTCGAGACTGGAGTGATCCGCCACCTCAAGCATTGGGTGGTGGAGGATTGCGGTCGGGTGATCAATCCGTTGTTGGCCGACGAACAGGTGCGCGGCGGCTGCGTCCAGGGCCTGGGCGGGGCCCTCTACGAGCACTGCGTTTACGACGAGAACGCACAGCTGGTGAATGGCACCATGGCCGACTATCTGACGCCGATGTCGAGCGAGATGCCCGACATCGACGTAGCGCATGTGCAGACCCCGACCGGCCTGTCGGAATTAGGCGCTAAGGGCGTCGGCGAGAGCGGGACGGGCGCGGCGCCCGCGGTGTTGATGAATGCCGTCAACGACGCGCTGCGGCCGTTCGGCGCCAGGGTGGTGGCGCAACCGATCACGCCTGAGCGCATCCTGGCAGCCCTGGGCAAGGTTTGACCACGAGATCATCGCCCCTCGTTGGGACCGCGGTGGCGATCCAACGCCAAGGCGTGTCATGGCTTGTTATGGCGTGTTATGGCTTTTTTTTGCGCGAGCGGGAGCCATCCCGCTCCCCGCCCGGCCACCCAATGGCACGCTTCTCTGGGCGGCCGGGCGGAGGAGCGCACCGGCATGGCGGATTTGCCAAAGGCGGACATAGTCTAGATCATCGCGCCTTAAAGTGTAGAGCAACTTTCTGCCTTTAATCGGGATCGTTCCGATTCCGATTAAAGGCAGGTTGCTCTAGCAGGAGCCCTCCGGCGTCCTCACCTCGTGCATGCGGCGGCGATCTCGTCCAACACGGCGGGATCCTCAATGGTGGCCGGCATCGTCCAGTTTTGCCCGTCGGCGATTGAGCGCATGGTGCCGCGCAGGATCTTGCCCGAGCGCGTTTTCGGCAAACGTGAGACAACCTTGACGGTCTTGAAGGCGGCCACCGGGCCGATCGCTTCGCGGACCAAGGCGATCAACTCGGCTTCGATCTGCGCTTCCTCGCGCGCGACACCGGAGTTGAGCACCACAAAGCCGGTCGGGATCTGCCCCTTGAGCTGATCGGCAACCCCGATCACCGCGCACTCGGCGACATCCTTATGGGTGGCGACGACCTCCTCCATCTGACCGGTCGATAGTCGGTGCCCGGCGACGTTGATCACGTCATCGGTTCGCGCCATCACATAAACGTAGCCGTCAGCATCGCGGTAGCCCGCATCGGAGGTGGTGTAATAGCCCGGAAATTCCGAGAGGTAACTGGACCGGAACCGATCCGGGCTGTTCCATATGTCCGGTAGGCAGGACGGTGGCAACGGCAGCTTGATCGCCAAGGTTCCGGTCTCGCCGGCCGGCAGTGGCTGCGCGTTCTCGTCCAACACCTGCAGGTCGAAGCCCGGCATCGGCACCGTCGGCGAGCCATAGCGCACGGGCAGCTGGCCGAGGCCGACCGGGTTGCCGCAAATCGCCCAGCCCGTCTCGGTCTGCCACCAGTGGTCGATCACCGGCACGTTGAGCTTGGCCTCCGCCCATTTGATGGTGTCCGGATCGGCCCGCTCCCCGGCCAGGAACAGCGTGCGAAATTGGCGCAGATCATAGCCGCCGATCAACGCGCCTTCCGGGTCCTCCTTCTTGATTGCGCGAAATGCGGTGGGTGCGGTGAACAGTGCCATGACACCGTGCTGAGAAATCACCCGCCAGAAAGCACCGGCATCGGGCGTGCCGACCGGCTTGCCCTCGTAAAGCACCGTCGTCGCGCCGTGCAGCAATGGCGCATACACGATGTAAGAGTGACCAACGACCCAACCGACATCCGAGGCCGCCCAAAACACCTCGCCGGGCGCCACGCCATAATGATTTTGCATGGTCCACTTCAACGCGACCATGTGGCCGCCAGTGTCGCGCACCACCCCCTTCGGCAATCCCGTCGTGCCGGAGGTGTACAGGATGTAAAGTGGATCGGTGGCGGCGACCGCGACGCAGCCCGCTTTGCGCCCGGACTGCTTGGCGGCGGCCATCAACCCGGCCCAGTCATGATCGCGCGGACCCATGCTGGCCTCGGCTTGCGGCCGCTGCAAGACCACACAGTGCCGCGGCTTGTGCTCGCTGAGCTCGATGGCATGATCAAGCAACGGCTTATAGGCCACGACCCGTCCGGGCTCGAGCCCACAAGAGCCGCACAGCACGACGGTCGGCTTGGCATCATTGATGCGTGTTGCCAGCTCCGGCGCCGCGAAGCCGCCGAACACGACGGAGTGAACCGCACCGATCCGGGCGCTGGCCAGCATCGCGATCACCGCCTCTGGCACCATCGGCATGTAGATGATGACGCGGTCGCCCTTTTGGACGCCCAAATCCTCCAGCACACCGGCCAGCGTCGCCACCTCGTCGGTCAACTCTGCATAGGTAAAGGTTTTGATCGTCTCAGTTACCGGACTGTCGTAAATCAATGCTGGCTGCTGGCCGCGGCCGTTCTCCAGGTGACGATCAAGGCAGTTGTAGGCGGTGTTGCACTGCGCGCCGACGAACCAACGGCCATATTCACCCATGTAGGGATCCAACACCTTGTCCCAGGTCTTGTACCACGAGATGTCCTTTGCTGCCTCGGCCCAAAACGCCTGCGGGTCCTGCTTCCAGCTGTTATAGACTTGTTGGTACCGGCTCATGGCGCACTCCCGACTGACGGCCTTGCCTGCTTGAACGATCTTGATCAGGCAGGCCGCCGCTGTCCATATCCGCAGCGTTAGACATTCGGGCTAGATCACCTGCGCGTGCCGCGAAGCAGCCTTGCCGGCCCCGTCACCCAACCCGTCACCCACCTGTCCACCCCCTGGCACGATGTTGTAGGGGCCCGGGTTGGGGCGCGGGTTGGGACGCGGGTTGGGGCGCGGGACGCTACCTGCTACCACCGACCCATTCCAGATCATTGCCCCTTGTCGATGTCGTACCTCAACGTTACCCGCGCCGTCGCCTCCAACCTCACCTGCGGCTTGCCATCGGGGCCCATGTAGAAGCCCCGCGCTTGCCCGACCGACGTCTTGGCCTCAACCACCGGTCCCGGCGCAAGCTGCAGTTGGGCGGCCAGCCGCTTCGCTTTGGCATGAGCGGTGGCGGCGGCCTCGAGCTCCAATTCGTCGGACACGGCCGCAAAGCGGGTGGACTGCATCGTCATCGACCCGCTCTGGTGAAGCGCCAGCTCCGTCAGCACGGACAGCACGTCGTGCGGCGTTTTGAATTCGCTCACGTGTAGCGTTTGATGGGTGTAGATCGGCATTTTCGGCGGCTTGGACGGGTCATCGCCGAACAGCTTCATCCCGCCGCCGCCACGGCGGGGCTTATGGATTTCCCAACTGGATATGCGCCGACGGACCTTGAGACCGCGCTTGCGCAACGCCGCAGCCAAGACCTCACCGGGGTCCCTGGCGGTTGCGGCGATCTCGGCGGAAAGCTTTCGCCGGGCATCGAACGTGATGACGATCAGATCCGCCGGCGCTTGGCGGAAGGCGACCGCCGTCGCAGTCACGCCGCCAACGATGGCCGCTGGCGCTTGGGGCGGATCGGCGGCCCTTGCCACGGTCGCAGATACGCCGCCAGCGGTGGCTGCAACCGGCCATCCGGCCAGCACGGCGGCGGCCACACTCACGCATGATCGATGAAACATGGTCACTCCAGTATCAGGACGAGTAATCGGTTAAAGGTGTTTGGGCGGGCGACACGCGTGGCGTTGCGCCTAATCGCACTTTCTGGCGCCAGTTGGGCATTGTTCGGATCACTTCAGCCATTGCCCGGACTACGCCTGCTGATTCGTGCCGCGGTTAGACCGCTTTGGGACGACGCCGTGCGGCTGTTGGGCGCAGGCCAACGCCGGATTGTCCTGTGATCGTTGAGCGGATAGCCTCAAGCCAAGCCCCATGAACGATCGGCCGGAGACGCGCGCCATGACAGCTCAACAGCTCAACCCCTATGAGCAGGACCTGGGACGGAACCCGGCCAACTATCAACCGTTGACCCCGTTGACCTTGCTGGAGCGCGCCGCCGCCGTTTGGCCGGAGCGACCCGCGCTCGTGCACGGTCGACAAAACATGACGTATCGCAGGTTTTACGCGCGCTGCCGGCAGTTGGCGTCGGCGCTGAGCAAGCGTGGCATCGAACCTGGAGATACCGTTTCGGTGATGTTGCCCAACGTACCACCGATGCTTGAGGCACACTACGGCGTGGCGATGACCGGCGCGGTGCTGCACGCCATGAATACGCGGCTGGACCCGGCGATCATCGCCTTCATGTTGGATCACGCCGAAACCAAGGTGCTGATTACCGATCGCGAATTCGCCTCCATCGTTAAACCGGCGCTCGCCGCCGCCAAGGCATCCCCGCTCGTGATCGACTATGATGACCCGGAGTTCCCGCAGGACGGCGAGCGGCTGGGTACGATCGACTACGATCAGTTCGTGGCGAACGGCGACGCCGACTTTGCCTGGCGGATGCCGGCCGATGAATGGGAAGCGATCGGGTTGAACTACACCTCCGGCACGACCGGCAATCCCAAAGGCGTCGTGGTCCATCATCGCGGCGCCACCTTGATGTGCTACGCCAATATCCTGGCCGCCGGGCTCGGGCGCCACCCGGTCTATCTGTGGACGTTGCCGATGTTCCACTGCAATGGCTGGGCCTTTCCATGGACGTTATCGGCCGTCGGCGGTCAGCACGTTTGCCTGCGCTGGGTGCGGCCCGCGGCGATGTATGATCTGATCGCCGAGCACGGCGTCACCCACATGTGCGGTGCGCCGATCGTGATGGCGACATTGCTCAACGCGACGCAGGCGGAAAAAAAGCCGCTGCCGCACACGGTAGAGTTCGTCACAGCCGGTGCCGCCCCGCCGGAAGCGGTGCTGGCCAAGATGGGCGATGCGGGGTTCAATGTCACGCACGTGTACGGCTTAACGGAAGTCTACGGACCCTCGGTCGTCAACGAATGGAAGGCGGAATGGGACACGCTGGAAGCGGGCGCGCGCGCCGGCAAGAAGGCGCGTCAAGGGGTGCGCTATACGGCGCTGGAAGGTCTGACGGTGCTCGATCCGGCCACCATGCAAGCGGTGCCCGCAGATGGCGAGACGCTGGGCGAAGTGATGATGCGCGGCAACATCGTGATGAAAGGCTACCTGAAGAACAAGTCCGCCACCGAAGAAGCGTTTGCCGGCGGTTGGTTTCACACTGGAGACCTCGGCGTGATGCATACCGACGGCTACATCCAACTCAAGGATCGCTCCAAGGACATCATCATATCGGGTGGCGAGAACATCTCCTCCATCGAGGTGGAGGACGTGCTTTATAAGCACCCGGCCGTCGCCCACGCCGCGGTGGTGGCCAAGCCGGACGAGAAATGGGGCGAGACGCCGTGCGCCTTCATCGAGCTGAAGCCCGACACCAGCGCGACGGCCGACGAGATCATCGCCTGGTGCCGGGAGGGTCTAGCGGCCTTCAAATGCCCGCGCTACGTGGTGTTTGCGGAAATCCCGAAGACATCGACCGGCAAAATCCAGAAGTTCAAGCTGCGCGAGCTTGCCAAACAGGCGTGAAGAGATTGCCGCGCAACGCGCACTGAATGGATCGACAATGGGTTAGGCCGTGCGCTCTAGAAGCTCGACCAGGACGCCCTCCGGCGTCCGCAAAAACGCAACCCGAATATCGGGGCGCGGGTTATGCGGCTCGACCGTGAAATGGGCGCCTTTGCCTTTGAGCTCGGCAACAACGGTGTCGATCCCTTCAACGCGCAAGCCGAAATGGTCCAGTCCCTGATGAGGATTGTCAGGTGGCGGGTTGACGCCGGAGCCCGCCTCGATCGGCGCAATGAAGATTTTGCAGCCGCCCAATTTCAGATCGACCCTTGGCTTGCCCTGCTGCATCTTGCGGATCACTTCGGCACCGAACATGCGCTCAAAATAGGTCGCCGTCGCCTCTGGATCGGGGCTGCGAATGTGCATGTGGTCAAAGTGGTAATTGGTCATTGAACGTCCTCCTTCTCATCGCGCGCGAGTTACTCTCTCATGGCTTTAGCGTTTCGGTGTGAGCTGGAACCAGCCCGCTGCCCCGCCCGGCGCTCCCACTGCACGCTGGTGTGGGTGGCCCAGCGGAGGCATGGGGCGGCGGAGTGGGCCGGCACGGCAAATCCGCCTCAGGCGGACATGATCTAGACCATAGACCAGCTTGGCCGGGAACACCTTCGCGCGCGGCATACTAGATCATCGCGCCTTTGATCGGGATCGTTCCGATTCCGATCAAAGGCAGGTTGCTCTAGCCGCCACGCACGTGATCGATCACCGCCAACGGATCATCGGGCGCTGCAGCCCCGCGCCAGGCCACGTGGAAATCCGGCCGCACCAGAACCAACGGCTGCTCATATAGCGCCGCGATCTGAGGATCTTCAATGTGCACCTGGGCGTGGGGAACGTGGCGTTGTGCAGCGGCGTCGATCAGCGGCCGGCCCGACGGCGGATCCTCACCAAGGCGCACGAGCACGAAGCCGCCGCCGCCAAACAGATCCAAGGTCGACCGTCCATCCGGCAACCAGGCATGCGGTGCCCTGGCGCCGGGCCGGGCCGATGCCACAGGTGTCGGCGGCACCGGCGATAACGGCGGTGTACCATCGTCAACACACACCGGCGAGGCCGCGAAGTAGGGACATGTCCGCACGTGATCGGCCACGGAGTAGATCGACATGTCGCGCTGCCAATCGGTTGTGTGGTCGAGCTCGGCCAGCGGCGGAATTGCCCGCAGCGCGCGGAACGTCTCGGTCGACAGCTTCACGTTGCGATGGGCAATGGGTCGACGCTCCGCGTCATAGGAGGCCAGCAGACGGGGGCCGCCCCACCCGTTGAGCATGGCCTCCAGTTTCCAGGCCAGATTGACCGCCTCTTCCATGCCGGTGTGCATGCCGACACCGCCGGTCGGCGATGACTGGTGCGCACTGTCGCCGGCCAGCAGCACGCGGCCGCGCTGATAGTGCGCGGCGACGCTGTCACGCCGCTCCCACAGCAACGTCGACAGGACCTCATGCGGAAATGCGAATCCCGCCATGCGGGTCAGCGCCGCCGTCGGATCGTCCACATAACTGACATCGTCGAAGACCGTCAGACGCCAGAGCTGGTCGCCGTCGATCGGGATCAGCTCCGCCCAGCATCCCTGCTGGTCGATCGGACGATAGATCCTGGCCCAGCCCTTGGCATGCTGCCGGGCGAGCGTCGGCGCCCGGAAGAAGATGTTGACGCTGTTGGCGATGCCGCCTTCGCCGTCAAGCTCAATCCCCAACGCCTCGCGAACGGTGCTACCCGCGCCATCGCAGCCGACCAGATAGCGCGCGTTGATGGTTTGGGTTGCACCATCACTGCCGCGAAGCGTCACGGCGACGCCCGTCTCGTGCTGCTCGAAGCTTTCGACTGACGTGTTGTCGAGCCGTCGAACGCATGCCAGCTCGGCAACGCGGGCCGCCAAAATCGGGTCGAAATAGATCTGCGGGCACTGACACATGCCCTCGGGCGTCCAACTGGGCCGACTGTCCGCATAGGCCGGCACCTTGATCCGCGCCAACTCGGGCCCCGCCAATGTAGCCATATAAACGAAGTCGAGCGCATGCTGCTCCGACCATACGGCCGTGCGGACCGCCTTCGCGATGCCCCAGCGGCGGCAGTACTCCATGGTTCCGGCGCTGATTAAGCTCATCTTTGGAAGGGTGATGGTGCCATCGCGCCGCTCCGCGATCACACAATCGATCCCGCGCAGGCCCAGCTCGCACGCCAGCGCCAAGCCGACCGGGCCGGCACCGGCAATCAGGACAGATGTCTCGTTAGGCTGCTGCATGATCCATCACTGGCCACCGTTGAGGTGATCGCCGCTCATGCGACAAGCACCGTGATCACGCCCACCGCCGAAAGGACGACACCGATGATCTGTGCCACCCCGACCCGGGCACCGGGATGCATGAGAAGCCCGATTGCCAAGGTCAACACCGGATAGGCAGCGACCACTGGGACAACCAAAGCGACCGGCCCACGCGCGACGGCCTCGATCCCAGCCCAGGTGGCCAAACCGTTCAATAGGCCAATCAACATGAACCATGCAACGCCTGCTCGCGTGAAATGCGCGGCCGAACGCTGCTTGCGTAGCATGCCAACGGTGATCACCACCGTTGCCGAGGAGGCATAGCACAACAACGTCGCCACTTTCGGGTTGTTCCAAAGCTCGAAGCCAACCTTGAGTAGGGGTTGGCCCAACCCGCGCAACATTGAGGCCAGAAGGGGTAGGGTGAGCGCCCACATCGGCCAGGCACCGGGGCCGACGTCGCGTCGCGTCGTCAAGACGGTCACGCCCAAAATGAGCAGGGCGACGCCGGTCAACTGCCAGGGTCGCAGCGCCTCGCCCAGCACCAAGATACCGGCCGCGACCGCGTAGATCGGGGTGAGATTGCCGATCGCAGCGGTGATGTTCGGGCCGAGCAGGCGTGTCGCCTCGAAGGTGATGATGGTGATCGCAGCCGGGTAGAACAACCCGGTCAGCGCGAAGATCATCGCAGCATCGTTGCGCCAACCGCTGAAATTGGCCATCAGCGGCGCGCTCAACCAGAACAGACTCGCCGCCGTGGGAATCGAGATCATCGAGCCCAGCGCGACCGCCATGTGCGCAATGGCGATGCGGGTTAAATTGAGCGCGAGCGCAAACAAAAAGGCAGAAGCGATGGCATAAAGCCAAGCGTCGAGCGGCATCGATCGGTCCCCGCCGCGCCGTCAGCGCATTAATTCGCGCATCGCACGATCGAGCCCATCCAGCGTCAAGGGGTACATCCGCCCGCCCATCAGGTCACGGATCATCTGGATCGAGGCGGTCCAGTTCCAGCTGGATTCCTCCAACGGGTTGAGCCAAACCGCATGCGGGTAGGTTGCCGTGAGGCGCTCGATCCAGACCGCTCCCGGCTCCGGGTTTATATGCTCCACCGAACCGCCGGCCACGCTAATCTCGTAGGGGCTCATCGCTGCATCGCCGACGAACACCAGCTTGTAGTCCGAGGGATAGGTGTGCAGCACGTCCCAGGTTGCCGTCCTATCGACATGTCGACGATGGTTGTCGCGCCACAAATGCTCATAAGGGCAATTGTGGAAATAATAGTACTGAAGATGCTTGAACTCGGCACGCGCCGCCGAGAACAACTCCTCGGCCAGCTTGACGTGCCAGTCCATCGAGCCTCCGACATCCAGGAACATCAGCACCTTCACCGCATTGCGCCGTTCCGGACGCATCTGAATATCGAGGTAGCCGTTGTGCGCCGTGCCGTGGATCGTGCCGGCCAGATCGAGTTCGTCGGCCGCCCCTTCACGCGCGAAACGCCGCAATCGGCGCAATGCCATCTTGATGTTGCGGGTGCCGATCTCGACCGTGTCGTCCAGATCTTTGAAGGCGCGCTGGTCCCACACCTTGATGGCGCGAAAGTTCCGGTTGGTGTCCTGGCCGATACGGACGCCGGCCGGGTTGTAGCCGTAGGCGCCGTAGGGGCTGGTGCCGCCGGTCCCAATCCAGCGATTGCCCCCTTGATGGCGCCGCCTCTGCCGGGCAAGCCGCTGTTTGAGCTGTTCCATGATTTTGTCCCAGCCGCCGAGCGCCTCAATGCGTTGCTTGTCCTGCTCCGACAAATGCAATGCGTTAACCAGACGCAGCCAATCCTCCGGCACCTCCCCCTCGATCGCATCGCTGAGCGCTTCCAGCCCCTTGAACACCTGGCCGAACACGCGGTCGAACTTGTCGAGGTGGCGCTCGTCTTTGATCAGGCAGATCCGCGCCAGGTAATAGAATTGCTCGACCTTACCCTCAGCCAGATCGGCCTCCAGGCCCTGCATCAGCGCCAGGTATTCCTTGACCGTAACGGGCACGCCCGCAGTTTTCAGGGCGTTGAAAAATGTGATGAACATCGGCCGACTGGAACTCGCGCGAGGGGCTGGCTGGCGGCGATCAGGTCAATCGGCCGCGCGGCCCAACTGCTTACCCGACAAACCGCCTGGGAGCAAAGTACACGCCCCGACCGGCGGCGCCGGGTCCGGTGCGGCATGCTCAGCACGCCCGTTCAAGGTGCGGCGCGACGGCCGTACCATCAGCACCGGCCTGGCGGCGCAGCTGTGACCGAGACCGGCTGGCCTGAGCGCACCGAACCCGGCGCGTCGACGTCATCGCGGGCATCCGCCCAGATATTGACCGGACTGGCCCGGCGAATTTCCTCCCCACGCGATACCGGCGTCCGACCATACCCGATCGCGATCGCCTCGCCATCGGGCCAATAGGCGATCTCGCCGGCCGACACGACATCGCGGGCATCGCTCTGCCGCGCGCACGAAACGGGAACGTCGAGATGCACCTCTTCGCCCCAGGTTTTGTCGGCAGCGTTGATCGGTAGCGCCCGGCATAGAGCATCGGCCGTCGCCGTGGCGCGTAACATCGCGCGGATCAACACGCCGCCGGCACGGATTTCGATGCAGCGCATTGATTCAGCCATGATTGATTCAGCCGTGGCGGCGACCTTTCGCGGCCGGCTGCGCGGTGAGCGCCACCGCCTGGCCGGGAACGACGGCCGCCAGCGCGGTCACCTCATCACGTGCCGCGGCCCACACATTGCACGGCCGCGGCAGTCGAATTTCGTTGGGCCGGGAGATCGGTGTCGGCCCGAATGGAATGAGGATCCTGTCGTCCTCGACCCAGAAATAGATGTCGCCCAACTTGCCGTTCATGCGCGCCGTGCGGTCGCGCCCACTCTCGACCGGTATCTCGAAATGAACGCAGGCGCCCCACGTCTCGGCCGTCCCGAATAATGGCAGCGCCTGCCAAATCCGCGCCGCAGTGTCGGTGTCGGCGAGGCTCAGTTGGATGCGTGCGCGACCCACCGTCAGAACCGCCACCGCGCCGGCAGCATGTGGCAACCGCCGAGTTACCGCCGGCGGGCGGGCGACATTGGCATGGCGAAGCAGATTGGTGGGCATGGGCGGGTTGGGCGGTGGCGCCTCAGCAAGGGCGGCGTCTGCGGTGAAGGGTGAGACCCTGAACGACGCAGCCAAGGTGGCACCGATTTGTGCCGCTACCAAGGCGGCTGCAGCCGGCAGCCACGCGGCCCTCGACGATCGCTGATGCAGCCGCTTGGACACGCGGCGGAACCGGCAAAGGTTGGTAGCAAGCGGTGTCAAGAACGCTGCCAGTCAGACCGGTCAGGAATGTACCCGGTCGTTGACAGGGCTGATCCGCCCCAGGTGCAGATGGTCTAGATCATCGCGCCTTAAATCGGAACCGCAACGCCGATTCCAATTGCGCCGGTTCCGATTTAAGGCGCAAAGATGATCGCTCTTAAAGTGGTGAGCAACTTTCTGCCTTTAATCGGGATCGTTCCGATTCCGATTAAAGGCAGGTTGCTCTAGGCCGGGGGAGGTCCGAACACCACGACCGCGTTCAGGCCACCGAACGCGAACGAGTTCGACATGGCGTAGTCGAGTTTCATGTTACGCCCGACGTTGGGAACGTAATCCAGGTCACACTCCGGATCGACCTCATCCAGCCCGATGGTCGGCGGCGCCCAGTTGGTTTCCATCGCCTTGATGCAGGCCACCGCCTCGATCCCACCACCGGCGCCGAGCGGATGGCCGTGCATGGATTTCGTCGACGAAATCGCCAACTTGTTGGCGTGCGCACCGAACACCTTCTTGATCGCGTTGGTCTCGTTACGGTCGTTGATGGTGGTGGCGGTGCCGTGCGCATTGACATAGTCGATCTCGGTGCCGGACAACCCGGCGTCATCAAGCGCCAGGCGCATCGCTTCGGCTGGCCCTTCAATGTCGGGGTTGACCATGTCTTTGCTGTCGGAGGTCATGCCAAATCCGCACAGCTCGGCGAGGATCTTAGCGCCGCGGGCTTGCGCGGTTTCCAGCGCCTCCAACACCAGGATACCCGCGCCTTCGCCCAGCACGGTGCCATTGCGCTTCTTTGCGAACGGGAAGCAGCCCTCCGGCGACAGCACGTGCAGCGCCTGCCAGGCTTTCATCGTCCCATAGTTGATCACCGACTCCGAGGCGCCGGCGATCGCCGTGTCGACCAGACCATTCTGAATGTAATCGCGCGCCAAGCCGATGGCGTGCGTCGCCGTCGAGCAGGCGCTGCAGGTGGCGAAGGTCGGCCCTTTGACGCCATACTCGATGCCGACGTGGGCTGAGGCCGAGGAGCCGATGATGCGCAGCAAGGTCAGCGGGTGGGTGGCCCGCTTGTTCTCAATGAACAGATCCCGGTAGGCCTTCTCGTAGGTGACCAGCCCGCCGGCGCCAGAGCCAACGATACAGGCCGCACGATACGGATCGGCAAAAGGAACCTCCAAGCCGGCTTGCTTGACAGCCTCGTCGGCGGCGGCGGCGGCGAACCACGAATAGCGATCCGCGTGCAAGATGATCTTGTCGCGCTGGAAGTGTCGAAGCCGAGCCCGGTGGTCGAAATCCTTGATCTGCGCGGCAATCAAGATCTTCAAGTCATCGAGCGGGAACCCACCGAGATCGCTGACACCACAGCGGGACTGCTGCATTCCGTCCCAAAACTCCGGAACCGTGCATCCGATCGGGGTGACAGCACCCAATCCCGTTACAACGACCCGCCGCATACCGCCATTTGAAGCCATCGTGACCTGCCGTGGGCCGTCCATACCTGCCCAGCTTGGATTTCAACCGTACCTAGCACCAACGCGGCCCTGTGGGCAGGAGCGCTAAGCGTTTGCGCCCGCAGCAGCCCCGCCGCCGGTGCTCTCGATCAAATCCTTAACCTTATCGACGACCGAGCCGACGGTCTTGAAATCGCCTGCCTCCTCGTTCGCGTTGTATGGTATCTCGATACCGAACGCATCTTCGATATCAAATACAATCATGGCTAGATCGAGCGACTCGATTTTCAGGTCCGTGAGCTCTGTCGACAAGTTAATATCGTCATTCGGCTCCTTCATGTGTTTCTTCAAAATCTCGATAATCTTGCTCGCGACATCGTCCATTTCGCTCTCCCGCCCTCACAATTGGCGCTCGATGGGCTGAACACTTCGGGCTCAAGTGTTGAACACTCGCTGAGTAATGCAAACACTTTGCCAGAACAAGCTCAAGCGTCACATAACCGTAAACCCATCTCACGTCCAGATGGCTAACCTACAGTTGAGACACTAACCGACCCTTGAGACACTTGAGGATATAATCCTGTTTAGCCGGTGCGGCATGTTCCTGACGATACAGCATTCGGCCCGCTTTTTTTCGCGCCAGGACCGGCGTGAACATGAGTAAGCATCGCAACCATAGCTCCGGTTTTCCATATCTAGAGCCAGGGCGGGCGGATAGCGGCAGTGCAGCAAGGGTAGGATGACATGAATACGGTAGCCCATGACCCCACGGTCGAGCAAGTCTCCGGCGACGAGCCCCGACCTTGCCTGACGGCTTATCCGTCCCGCGTCGATTGGCATCAAACATTCCAACCAAAACCCCTGTGGCTGCTGCTCGACACTGCGGTCGCCCAACATCCTGCACGCAGTTGTAGCAACTTTTATGGCAAAAAGCTCAGCTACGCCGAAATTGGAAAATTGGTCGATCACGCCTGCGCTGGCCTCCAGCGCCTCGGCGTGAAGAAAGGATCGAAGGTCGGTCTGCTGCTTCCGAACACGCCCACGTTCATCGTGTACTACTTCGCAATTTTGAAAACAGGCGCAACGGTTGTCAATTACAACCCACTCTATACCGTCGAAGAGTTGGCCGAGCAAATCAACGACAGTCAAACCGAGCTGATGATCACCCTCGATCTGCAAACCACCTTCGAGAAGGTCGAGGCACTGCTCCAGTCTGAAACGCTGCCGCGCGCGGTCGTCGCCCCATTTCGCTCACTGCTGCCGGCGCCCAAAGCCGTCCTGTTCAGCATCCTCAAGTCGGGAGAGCTGGCTGCCGTCCGTCGCAGCACGGTCAAAGCCAAGATCGTCGCGGAATCGCGGCTGCTCGACAACGACGGCACCTACCAGCCGGTCAATGTCGATCCCCTCAAGGACGTCGCCGTCCTACAATACACGGGTGGAACGACGGGGACGCCGAAGGGCGCCATGCTGACCCACGCCAACGTCTACATCAACACCTTACAAGTCGTCGCCTGGGCCGCCAACCTGGGCGATGAGCAGCAACGCATGATGGGGATACTACCGTTCTTTCACGTGTTTGCGATGACCGTTGTGATGAACTTTTCGGTCGCGCTGGCCGCTGAGATCATCATCATGCCGCGCTTCAACCTCGACGACGCGCTGAAATTGATCCATCACACCAAACCCACGTGCATGCCGGGCGTCCCGACCATGTTCGCGGCCATCATCAATCACCCCGATCTCAGCACCTTCGATTTGTCGTCGCTGGACTTTTGCATTTCCGGCGGCGCGGGCTTGCCGATCGAGGTGAAGCATCGATTTGAAAGTTTGACCGGCTGCAAGCTGGTCGAGGGCTACGGACTGTCGGAGGCATCGCCGGTTGTCGCCTGCAACCCGATCGAAGGCCCAGAAAAAGCCGGCTCCATCGGATTGCCGCTCCCGGCGACCACCATCTCGTTGCGCTGCCTTGAAGACCCGACCCAGGAGGTCGCGCCAGGCAAGCAAGGCGAAATCTGCGTTAAGGGTCCGCAGGTCATGAAGGGATATTGGCAAAGGCCGCAGGAAACCGCCGATCAGATGGTCGATGGTTGGCTGCGCACCGGTGACGTTGCCAGAATGGATGAGGAGGGCTTTTTCTACATTGAGGATCGCATCAAGGATCTGATTATCTGCTCCGGATTTAACGTCTATCCGCGACGCATTGAGGAGGCGATCTACACGCACCCCGCGGTGGCCGAAGTGACGGTGATCGGCATTCCGGATTGCTATCGGGGCGAGGCGCCAAAAGCGTTCATCAAGCTCAAGGACGGGCACTGCGCCAGCGCCGAGGACATTATGGCGCACCTTGAAGTCAAGATCTCTAAGCTGGAATTACCCTCCGAAATCACGTTTCGCGATCAGTTGCCCAAGACGCTGATCGGCAAGCTCTCCAAAAAAGAATTGAGGGCCGAGCAGGACGACGCCGACGATAAGATCACGTCCGCCTGAGGCGGATAGCTGTGCCGGTCAGCTCGCAGCCAGCCACCCAGCGGTCCGATGTCGTGAGCGGCAGGCGCAGCGGGATGGTTCCAGCTCACACTGAAACGCGCTTGCGCGCGCTGGTTGCACAGGATTAACGCTTCGTAAAGGCCATCGGTTCAAGCTTCGGTTTACCATGATTTCGGAGCTTGACCCGATGGCCCACCCGTTGTCCCCGCAGCGTCAAACCAAGTCCAACCTGATCGACGCGCGCAACGATACCGGCCGCGTCGCGTTCTGCGGGCCTTACGTGATCTCGGCCGTGACCGGTTGGTCGATCAGCAAAATCGAAGACAAGATCCGACGCCATCGGGAGCTGCCCGAAACCAACCGATCGGTTGTCAAGGGGACCTATGCCGAAGAGGTGGAGGCGGCGCTGGCCGCCTTCGGCTACCAGATGAACCTCAAGGCGAGCTACATGGCTCTGCCCCGAAAGCAACGCCCCACCGTCTGGACTTGGATGCAAAAACCGCGCAACGCCTGGACCCACTTTATTCTTGCCATCCACAAGGGCAAAGACGGCCATTGGATCCTGATCAAGGGCGTCAAGATGTGCGATACGTTTACAGACGGTCGCTGGACCTTCGTGTGTGACGGCCCACATCGCGGCGCGCGCATCATGGAGGTGTTCGAGGTTCGCAAGGCCATCACTGCCTGACCCGCTCGAGGTTCATCACCAGCAACACGCATCGCGGTGACCACACCGGCCGCCTCCGTCTGTTTACGATCTCGCATGATGTCGCCGCTTTTGCGATGACATCAGCGTCCAGCAGCACTATGTACTGGTGATGGTCCACACCAATCGCCAGAGCAAGAGGAGGCTTGAGATGCGAAGCGGGATGCGGTGGGGTCGGGCTGCGCTCGTGATATTGCTTGTCGCGATCGCCGTCGACGTTCCTCTGAGTGAACCCGCAAACGCCCGAACGTTGACCTGGGGCCGCGCCAGCGACGCGGCCACCCTTGATCCGCACGCCGCCTACGATGCGATCACGACGGCCTTGGTGCAACAGATCTACGAGCCGCTGCTGCAGCGCAACGCGCAGGGCAAGCTGGTTGCCGTTCTGGCCGATAGCTGGACGCTGAGCCCAGACCCCAAGGTGTGGGAGTTCCGGCTGCGCAAAGGTGTCAGCTTCCATGACGGATCGCCACTGACGGCGGATGATGTGCTGTTTTCGATCAAGCGGGCGCAGCAGCCCGCCTCACAGCTGCGCCGCGTGCTGGCCTCCGTGGTCGAGGTGAGCAAAATCGACGCCGGCACCATCACCATCAAGACCGCTGGCCCAACCCCACTGCTGCCCGGCACGCTCAGCCGCGTGCTCATCATGAGTAAAAGCTGGGCCGAACGCCACGGCGCGCAAACCGTGCCGACGCCGCCCAATCGGGACTCATCGCATACCTTCAACCACGCCAACGGAACCGGGCCATTTGTGCTCACCCATCGTCAGCCGGGCGTGGTGACCACGATGGACCGCAACTCGACCTATTGGGGTCGAGATCAGACCTCAAACGCCATCACTCAGCTCATCTATCGGCCGATCTCTGATCCGCAGCAGCGGGTCAATGCGCTGATCGAGGGCAAGTTGGATTTCTTGCAGGATGTGCCGATCGACGCGTTGGACACGTTGCAGGAGAATGACGCGATCGATGTGGTGGTCGGACCGGAAAACCGCTCCATTTTTCTCGGCTTGAATGTCAGCCCAGCAGCAAGCGCCAATCCGACCCTTAAAGGTCGCAACCCGCTGGCCGACCGACGCGTGCGCGAAGCGATCAACATTGCCATCGACCGCCGGCTCATCCAGCGTGAGATCACCCGTGGCAATTCGATTCCGACGGGCAGCCTGGTGCCGCCGGGGGTCAACGGCTACACCCGCGCGCTGGACAAGATTCCCGACCACGATCTGGCCAAAGCCAAACAGCTGTTAGAGCAGGCAGGCCTCAAAGACGGCTTCGCCATCAATTTGGATTGCCCGCAAAACCTCTATGTCAAGGACAAGGACATTTGCGGCTCGATCGCCGAGCAGCTGAGCAAGATCGGATTGAGTATCACACCGGCGGTAAGGGACGGGAAGGTGCACCTGGCCAGGGTGCGAAGCCAACCGCCTGGCACCGACTTCTTCTTACTGGGCCTCAGCGTGCCGAGTTTCGATAGCGAGAGTATCTTGCGAACGCTCTATCATACCCGCAATGACGAAGCAGGTCATCTCAACGCGACCCACTTCAGCGATCCCGAGATCGACCGCATGACGCAAAGTCTCGCCAATCAGACCGATTTCATTGCCCGCAACGAAACCATCACCCTCATCTTGGAGTTGGTGCACCGGAAGATGATCTACATTCCATTGCACATCCAGACGCTGGCTTACGCGATGAAGTCGGACGTGAGCATCTCGGTTGATATCGAGAACCTTCCCAAGCTGAAGAATGCCGTGGTGGAACCCGCTCAGTAGGGTTGCCGGTTGTATGTGGCCTGGCGTGACAGGGAATGCCGCGGCAGTCGGTCTCGACCGCCAAGCCGATTGCCGCTGCTAGAGCAACCTGCCTTAAATCGGAACCGGCTTTGCGGTTCCGATTTAAGGCGCGATGATCTAGAACCCCCGCTTGCGCAACAATCCCTCGACGCTCGGCATACTGCCCCGAAACGCGAGGTAGGCCGCTCCCTCCTCGCGGGTACCGCCGGCAGCGTAGATATTGTCGCGCAGCCGCTGGGCCGTGGCGGGGTCGAAGGGATCGCCGCTCTCCTCGAACGCCGCGAAAGCGTCGGCATCCAGCACTTCCGACCACATATAGCTATAGTATCCAGCCGAATAGCCATCGCCAGAGAACACATGGGCGAAATGCGGCGTGCGGTGCCGCATCACGATCTCCTGCGGCATACCAATCCTGGCCAACGTCGCTCGTTCGGCCGCGAGCGGATCCGGCACATCCTCGGCGACGTGGACCTCAAGGTCGACCAAGGCCGAAGCCAGATACTCCACGGTGGCAAAGCCCTGATTGAAGGTCTGCGCGGCCATCACGCGATCGATCACGTCATCCGGCATCGGTTCGCCGGTCCGGTGGTGACGGGCAAACTCCCGCAGGATCTGCGGCGTCAACAGCCAGTGCTCGTAAAGCTGGGACGGCAACTCGACAAAATCGCGGGCGACCGATGTCCCGGCCAGCGACGGATAGGTGACGTTCGACAACATGCCATGCAAGGCGTGACCAAACTCATGAAACAACGTGCGGGCATCATCCAGCGACAACAGGGTCGGCTGCCCCGGCTCCGCCTTGGCGAAGTTGCAGACGTTGACGACAATCGGTCGGATGTCGTCAGCGAGCTTTTCCTGCCCGCGAAACCCGCTCATCCAGGCGCCCGAACGTTTCGAAGGCCGGGCAAAATAGTCACCGAGAAACAAGGCGATATGGTCGCCAGCGCGGTCCGTGACCTCGAACGCGCGTACGTCCTTATGGTACAGTTTCAACCCATGCAGTTCGCTGAACCTCAGTCCGAACAGGCGCTCTGCGACGGCAAAGGCCGCGGCGATGACGTTGTCGAGGGCGAGGTAGGGCTTGATCTGCGATTCGTCCAACGCAAAATCCGCCTGCCGCAATTTTTCCGCGTAATAGCGCCAATCCCAGGGCTCGATCTTGATGTTGCTGCCCTGCTCGGCCGCCAGCGCCTGCAGCCTTAAACGATCCGCCTCGGCTCTGGCCCGCGCCGGCCCCCACACCGTCTCCAACAGCGATCGCACGGCGTCCGGTGTCTTGGCCATCGTATCGTCCAGCTTGTAGGCGGCGAAGTTCTCGTAGCCCAACAGCCGCGCCCGTTCCCGGCGCAACGCTAAGGTCTCTTTGATGATGGCCCGATTGTCGGTGTCGCCACCGCCCTCGCCGCGGCTCGCCCAGGCCTTGAAGGCTTGCTCCCGCAGATCCCGACGCGAGGAATAGGTGAGAAATGGCTCGATCAGGGAGCGGGACAGCGTCACCACATGGCTGGCCGTTGATGCACGTTCGCGCGCCGCACCCGCCGTCGCCGCGATCAGGTGATCCGGCAAACCGTCACGATCGGCCGCTTCGGGCAGCGCCAGCTCGAACGCGCTCTCGTCGGCCAAGACGTTCTGGCTGAACTGTGTGCCCAGTTGCGCCAAGCGGGTTCGAATTTCGCCCATGCGCTGCTTGTGATCCGCGCCGAGCTTGGCGCCGGCCCGCACAAAGGACTTGTGCAAACGTTCCAGCACCCGGTGTTGCTCAGGCGAAAGGGCAAGCTCATCGCGTCGGCAAAACAGCTCATCGATCCGGGCAAACAGCGCGGCGTTGGAGGTTATCGCCGTCCAATGTTGAGCCAGGCGCGGCGACATATCGCGCTCGATGGCCTGAATCTCCTCGTTGGTGTGCGCGCCCGACAGGTTCCAGAATACCGCGCTCACCCGTCTCAGTTTTTTTCCCGAGCGCTCCATCGCTGCAATCGTGTTTTCGAAAGTCGGCGGCTCGGAATGTTCGGCGATAGCCTTGATCTGCTCGGTGTGCTCCGTCAATGCAGCGTCGAAAGCCGGCATAAAATGATGCGGCTCGATGGCGGCAAACGGCGGGATCTCGAACGGTCCGGTCCACGTTGCAAGCAGGGGATTGTCAGGTCGTTCAGCCGACATCGAAGACATCTCCGGTTGGTAAGTTGATGGCTTCCGTCGCCGGGCGCCAACCTCACATCGGATATAGGCGCGCGCGACGGCGAAAGGGAGGTCAGGCGGCGCTGGATCAACAAGGGATCATCGCCGAGGAGCTGTTTGCGCCGACCATGGTCGCCGAGGCTACGCGCCCGCCCATCAAGCCGCGTATCGTGGCGTTCGACGCCGGCAGCAGGGCGGGACCCGCGCGCGGCAGCACGATGTCGACGATCCTGGTGCGCTGGGTAAGGCGTTTCAGAGCATGCTGGAACCATCCCGCTCCCCCGCCCGACCACCAATAGCACGATCTCATGGGTGGCGCGTGGAGGACTGGGGCGGGAGAGCGGGCCGGCACGGCGATTCCGCCTCAGGCCACATACTCTAAGCTTCCGGCATCCAGCGCCGCGCGATCTCGGAGCGATCTTGATAGCTCGCCTCGAAGATCGGTGAAGCGAGCGTGGCACGCACGTGCAAAGTTGTGTCACCGAGATTACGGAACCCGTGAAACTGGCCCGCGGGGATGATCACCGACTGAGCAGAACCGACTTCGCAGCGCTCTTCGCCCACCCAAATCTCGGCTTTGCCGCTGATCACGGAGAGCACCTCCTCGACCGCGTGCACATGGGTCGGTGCACCGAGCCCCGGTGTGCAAAACTGGTCAAAAATGGTGAGCTGACGACCGCCGGAGATGGCCGAAACGATCATCTGGGTCATCACGCCGGGTCGCCATTGCTCGAGCTGGCGGCTCTCATGGTCGATAACCTGCAGTGGCATGGCTCCAAGCTCCTCCGTGAAATTCGCCGCGCTGGCCCTTCAAGCGCCCACGGCGAGTGCCGCGCGTAGCGCCGCACGCCGTTCCGGACGGTACATGTCATCGTAAGAGCGCGGGCCGAGCGGACCCTGCTCGATTTTCAACGCCACAAAGGTCGGTCCGTCACCGCCCAACACCTGCGGCAACCGTGCCTCAAAATCGTCCAGGGCCTGTATCGTGCTCGCCTTGGCGATGCCGGCGGCGCGCGCCATGGCGGCCAGATCGACGGCGGCGGTCGGCAGCGGATGTCCGCCGTTGGCCTCGTAGGTTCCGTTCTCTAAGACGACGTGCACCAGGTTGGCAGGCGCCGCCGCGGCGATCGTCACCAACGTGCCGAGATTCATCAACAGACTGCCATCGCCGTCGAGCACGATCACCTTGCGCTCGGGCCGGGCCAGCGCCAGCCCGAGACCATGCGAGGAGCATAACCCCATGGCGCCATGCGAGAAGTAGTTGAGCGGACGGTCGGCGATCGACAGCCAGTCGGTCGCGGTCGAGTAGGACGCAACCACGATCTCATCGGTCAGATGCCGCTTCAGTGCCAGCAGCAGTTCCCGGCGGTTGATCATGGCTACACCGGCCTCCGCCCGATCAACATCGCAACCGGCGCCGATGTCTGATAGGCGTGCGCGATGGCCGGCGCGATGTTGGCCACGTCGTCGTCGGCGTCGATGTAGTGCTGGGTGATGCCGAGCACGTCCAGCATCGGCTCAGTGATCCGCACGCCGAATTTGCGCGATTTGCGTGGCGCCACACCCGGCTCCTTGCTCAGCAGACCGACCATCATCACCATCGGCATGGCGTGCTCACAGGCGATCGCGCGGATCGCGTTCATGGCATAGAGCAAGCCAGTATATTGGATCAAGATCAACGCGCGCTTGTCGCCGTAGCTCAATCCAGCCGCGATGCCGAAGCACTCGTCTTCCTTGCAGACGCGAATGAGCTTGAGTTCATCGTCGCGCGCGACGCGCCTGAGGATGCCTTCACTGGTGTGCAAGTCCGGCACCGACAAGACGTACTCGATGCCAGCTTGCTTGACGGCCGCGATGATCTTAGCACCGCTGAGCTGGACCTGATCGGCGGCGGCAGCTTGCCTTGCGCGCTCTACCTCCATCGCACCCATGCCCTCGCGAGTGTTGTCTTAAAGGGCAAGGGGACACCCAGCATCGCGCGCTGTCAACAGGTGCGCCAGTCGCGCCGCCGACCGCTGGGCGGTCACTCCGGCAATGGTATGAACTCTTTTTCGTCGCCTGGGACCACCGGGTAGCGCCCGGCCTTCCAATCGGATTTCGCCGCATCGATGCGATCCTTGGACGAGGCGACAAAGTTCCACCAGATATGGCGCGGTCCATCCATCGGCTCGCCACCCAGCAACATCAACCGCGCATTGGAGACCGCCACGATCGAGATCCGATCGCCCGGTCTGAACACCAACAAGCGGCCTGCCCCGAACCGATCACCGGCAATATCGATCTCGCCACTGGCGATGTAGATCCCGCGCTCGTCGTAGTCGGCATCGAGCGGCAACACTGCGCCGGGCGCCAGCACCGCCTCTGCATAAAAGCTTGGTTGCGGGAAAGCAGCCGGCGAGCGGGCGCCGAACAGCTGGCCCATGATCAAGCGCACGCGCTTGCCTTCCCCCTCGATGCGCGGCAGATCGTCGACGCCATGGTGGGCGAACGCTGGCTCCGTTTCCTCATGGGATTTGGGCAGCGCCGCCCAGGCCTGAATGCCGAACATCCGCCGAGGTCCCGATTTTGCCGCGCTGGTTTCCCGCTCGGAGTGAACGATGCCGCGGCCTGCGGTCATCAAGTTGAGCTCGCCGGGCCTGATCGGCGCCGCAGTGCCCAGGCTATCACGATGAAAAATCTCGCCCTCGAACAGGTACGTGACGGTCGCCAACCCGATGTGGGGATGAGGCCGCACATCGATGCCGTTGGACAGCGTGAATTCTGCCGGCCCCATTTGGTCGAAGAATATGAACGGACCCACCATCTGGGTCGTCGACGACGGCAAGGCGCGGCGCACTTCAAAGCCGCCTAAATCACGGGCGCGCGGCACGATCACATGCGCAATGGCCTCGCACGAGACAGCGTCACCGAGCACGGGGTCGTCAGACGGCAGTTCGCTCATGCCTTGTCTCCTTCAGCACCTCAACCTACGCGCTAGATCATCGCGCCTTAAATCGGGATCGTTCCGATTCCGATCAAAGGCAGGTTGCGCTAGGTTTATCGATGCATTCGGGTTGGGTATAGCCTCTTGCTGCGACATTGAACCGGTCGATCGATCATCATTTTTGCAGTTGACTGCGCCCGCGCTTCAGGCGACGCGCCGTTGCCACCACATTGACCAACGCAGGGTGGCGATCGGCCAACCGCCCCGCACCAGGTTCGGCGCTAACACAAGCTGGCCCTGACAATCAAATTGGATCACAAGCCATGCGCACGTCCTTAGTCAGTTTGATCATAGCGGCTGCCATGCTGGCGAGCAGCCCTTTGGCCCCAGCGGCAGAGTTCAATCAGGGCGGCATCAAGATCTCGCAGCCGTGGACGCGGGCGACCCCGGGCGCCGTCAAAGTGGGCGGCGCCTACATGACGATCACCAATACCGGCCTGCAGCCCGATCGGCTGCTGGGTGGTTCGACGCCGATCGCGGACGTTGTCGAGATCCATGAGATGGCGATGAGCGGCAATGTGATGAAGATGCGCCGCCTGCCCCGCGGCCTCGAAATCGGACCTGGGAAGACCGTGAAACTGAAGCCGGGCGGCTATCATGTGATGCTGATCGGCCTCAAGCAACCGATCAAGCAGGGCGATCCCGTCAAAGGCACGCTGCGGTTCGAACGTGCCGGACCCGTCGCCATCGAATTCCAGGTCGCCCCGATCGGCGCGATGACACCTGATCAGACGTCCTCCGGCGGCAAGGGAGCCGCCGACGGCACGCACCATTGAGCCGGCCCGATCACCCCGCACCGCTTCCGATCGCACGCGCAACCGCTCCGGTGCCTACGACGACCGCCAGGACCCGGCCAGCTTTACCGCCGCTGCGCGCCTCACCGGTTGCTGCGTTGCGCATCGCGTCTTACCGTGTCAGCGCTGACGGATCACGAGCGGCGCGTTGCGCGCATAACCGCAAAGCCAATATCCCATGGCCTCACACCGATTCATTGACAAGATCGCGCTGATTACGGGCGCAACGCGCGGCATCGGCCGGGCGTTGGCGCTACTGTTGGCCCGCGAAGGCGCCAAGGTCGTGGTGTTGGGCCGGACCCAGGGCGGATTGGAGGAGCTCGACGACGAGATCAAGGCGTTGGGCGGTGCTGCCGCATTGATCAGGCTCGATCTGCGCAAGGGCCCGGACGTCGACGCGCTCGGGCCCGCGCTGTTCAACCGCTTTGGCCGGCTCGACGTGCTGTTTGGCAACGCTGGTGTCTTGGGGCCGCTATCGCCCCTGAGCCACGTCAGCGATCAGGACTGGCGCGAGGTCATGGATGTCAATTTGAACGCCAATTGGCGGCTGATCCGGACGCTCGATCCGCTGCTGAAGCGCTCGACAACCGGCCGCGCGGTGTTCTTGACCTCCGGTGCCGCAGCCCGCCCACGCGCCTATTGGGGGCCGTATGCCGCCTCGAAAGCTGCGCTTGAAGCTTTGGTCAAGAGCTACGCCGAGGAACTGACCAACACCAACGTGCGCGTCAACTTGGCCAATCCCGGCCCATCCCGCACCGCCATGCGCGCCAAGGCATTCCCGGGCGAAGACCCGATGACGCTGCCGACGCCAGAGGACTTGGCGCTGCGCTTGGTCGAGCTCGCCTTGCCGAGCGTCACCGATAACGGTCGCCTGTTCGATCTTGATCAACGGCATTGAACGGATTGCAGCCCCGCCATCTCCGAGCGAGCAGTCCATCAGGTGGGCTTGCGCCGCGCGCGCTGGCGGTGGATCCTTGGTCTGGTGCCCGGCCAAGGCGGAGATTGATGACAGATAAAAATTCAGTGTCCTCGGGCGATGCCGCTCACCGCCCCCTGCTCGGTATCCTCTTCATGATACTGGCCACCTCGATGTTTCCCTTCATGGGTGCGCTGGTGCAGGTGCTATCGGAGCGCTACAGTTCTGAGCAGATTATCTGGGCACGCATTACGGCGCATTTGCTGTTTATGATCGCCCTGTTCGCACCGCGTAAAGGCATCGCCATCTTTGCCACGCGTCAACCGTTGGCCCAGTTCGCACGCTCATGCGCGCAGCTCACCGCCACCTCGTTCTATTTCTTTTCGATCAAGTTTTTGCATCTGGCACAAGCAACGGCGATCACCTTCACCACGCCGTTCATGGTGACGCTCTTGGCCTGGCCGATGTTGGGAGAGCGTCTTAGCCCTCAGCGGCTGTTGGTGATGCTGGTGGCATTTACCGGCGTGCTGGTGATCATCCGGCCAGGCACGGACGTGTTTCAATGGGCCACCATCGGCGTGCTGATGAGTTCGGTGAGTTACGCCTTCTACCAGGTCTTCACGCGCCGGGTCGGCGGTACCGATCCCCCGGAGACCTCGGCCGTCTATAGCGCGCTGCTGCCCACCATCGTGATGTCGGTTGTCGTCTGGTTCAGCTGGAAGTCGCCGGAAACCGCGGTCGATGCGGCGATGCTGATCGGCTTGGGCGTGTTCGGTGGGCTCGGTCATTATTGCTTGGCCCGGGCCATGACCTATGCGCCCGCCAGCGTCGTCTCACCATTCAGCTACTGGCAATTGATCGGCGCCAGCATTCTCGGCTACCTGGTCACCAGCCGGTTGCCGGACCCCTCAACCTGGGTCGGCGCCGCGATCATCGTCACCGCCGGTCTTTATATGGGCTGGCGTGAAACACGGGTTAAGCCGCATTGATCCGGCATGGCTTGATGGCGTCGCCGGGGTATACTGCCCCAGGGTTAGACCAAGGGTTAGACCAAGGGTTAGACCAAGGGTTAGACCCAGTATGACCCCAAGTGATCTAACCTGACCGCTGGTGATGGAGGCCGTCCGCATGCACTATAGCCGCACCGAAGCGAAAGAGCGCGCGTTGGCCACTTGGAAAGGCCCGTGCAACGTTATTCTGCCGAGCTTCACCTCCGACTTGAAGCGTCTCAATGAACAGGCCATTCGGCACGATGTGCGCACGAACATCGCACACGGTTTTTGGGGCACGTTATTGGTTTCGGAATGCGGCACCACGCCGGCTGAGTATCGCCAGTTCATGGAGATTGCGGTGGACGAGGCCCAGGGCCGGCACAACTTTCTCATGCACGGTACCTTCGACACGCCCGATGATATCGTGGAGATGGCCAAAGCCGCAGAGGCGATCGGCATGGAAGGTGTGTTGCTCGGGCACCCCAACTCGTTTTATCCCGCCACGCAAGATCAACTCTACGACTATCTGGCCTACGTGTGTGATCGCACGGATCTGGCCACCGTGCTGTTCGCCGCCGGCCATTGGAACTTCTCCCGATTGCACCCCAGCGGCTATCCACCGCATGTGCTGGCCCGCGCCGCCGATCTTGAAAACGTTGTCGCCTGCAAGTACGAGGTCGGCCGCCCAGGCATCGCCGGCGACTACGAGTTTTGGAAGATGATCAAGGATAAGCGGGTGCTGTTCTCCGATCCTTTGGAGGCTCACTCTCCGCTGACGGTGGAGATGTTCGGCATGCAATGGATGGGCACGTCCAACTACGAATGGTGGGGCGGCGCGATCCCCTTCTACTTCGGGCTGCTGCTTGAGGGCCAATACGATAAGGCCATGCAGCACTATTGGCGCATCAATCCGGCCAGACAGGCCCGTGTCGCCATGCAAGCCACGTTCTCCGGCGCCAACTTCATCCACCGCTATCTGTGGAAATATCAAGCTTGGCTGCAGGGCTACAACGGTGGACCGATGCGGCAGCCGGTGATGAAGCTCACCGACGCGCAGATGCGCACGCTGCGTGAGGCTTTGCTGAGGTCTGGCTATGAGCTGGATGCGGCAACCGAAAAGCCGGCCAACTTCTACCAAGGCCGCAACCCGGCCTAAATCTTTTCCGCTTGCGGCGGCAGCGCTGTGCCGGCCCGCTTCCCCATCAGGCTACCCCATAACGCCAAGCCCTTGGGTGGCCGGGTGGGGGCGCGCGATGGCTCGAGCAAACTCTGAAACGCCATAACCCTGAACCGCTGCAAGCGTTGTTTCGGCCAACCCGGAGGATCAAGGGCAGCGCGCTTGCGCGATCAGCGCGCGCCACCGTGCGATCGGCACGGCGATGCTCGCCAGCCGTGGGATCGCGCCGCTGACGACGGCTGAGATCGCGTAACCGGAACGCGCCTTGACGAGGAGCGGGCCACCGGAGCCGGCCATGTGGGTGTCGCAGGTGGTCAGCCACAGGTCATGTTTAGCGACGCGCTCCAGCCGGCGACAGCCAAAATGAGCCGACAGCATGTAACGGCGCTTTGCGGTATATGCGGGGTAGACAAAGCTCTGGTCCTCCGGGAGTTCCTGACCATCCGGGATCAGCGGTACCGGGGCAACGGCGAGCCGATGTTTGAGGATCAGCACACCGAGATCGGCGGCAAACGCTTTGATCGATTGCGATTGGGCTGGCAGCGCGGGCAGCACCTTATCCGGCGCGACCGCGAGGAATTGGCGGGGAACCTTCACACACGCGGCGGTTGCGTGCCCTTTGTGGGATCCGCGTCGCACACCGGCAAGAAAATGAATGTTGCGTGCCGGATATGGCCTGCGGGCCCACGGATCGACCAGACAATGGGCCGAGGTAACCACCACGTTGGGTGTCACCAAGGTGCCCGTGCAGCGCTTGGTGCGCCGATATCCTCGCACGTTGATTTGGCCGACGGCGTCCCATGGCGCCCCCGTTTCGCGCACGATCACCCGATCATCGGCGCCGATTATGCCCGGCCGCAGGTGCTGGGCGCGAGCCGTCGCGGCCTGCGCTGAAAGGCCGAGGACCACGGCAATGTGGCATAATGCTGCCAACGGGATCGGTCTTATACACATCACGGTCCGGCCGCTAAAGCAACCTGCCTTTGATCGGAATCGGAACGATCCCGATCAAAGGCAGAAAGTTGCTCACCACTTTAAGAGCGATCATCTTTGCGCCTTAAATCGGAACCGGCGCAATTGGAATCGGCGTTGCGGTTCCGATTTAAGGCGCGATGATCTAGAATTCAATCACCATCCCGTCGTAGGCCGGCTCCACATGGGCGGGCAACCTGCGCTTTAATGCGTCATAGTCCAAATCGATATGCAGATGCGTGAGGATGGCGCGCTTCGGTTTGATCCGTTCGACCCATTCCACCGCCTGGGCGACGGTGAAATGGCTGGGGTGAGGGGTATAGCGGAGCGCGTCTAGAATCCACACGTCGAGCCCTTCCATCAGCGGGATGGAGGCCTCCGGCAGATCGCTGATGTCGGGTGAATAGGCGACGTTGCCGACGCGAAAGCCGAGCGAGGGGATGTCACCGTGTTGCTGCAGGATCGGCAACACCTCCACCGTCCCGCCTGGCCCTTCGATGCTGACCCATTTGCCCGGCCTGATCTGGTGACAGGTCATGATCGGCGGATAGTTGCGGCCCTCCGGCTGCACGAAGCAATAAGAGAACCGTGAGATCAGGCTGTCACCGGTCTCCGGCAGCAGCCACACATCGACACGCCGCTTCATCATGTAAGCGACCATTCTGAGGTCATCGATGCCGTGGGTATGATCGGCATGGTCATGGGTATATAGCACGCCGTCGATATGCCGCACGCCGGCCTGAAGCAGCTGCTCTCTCAGGTCTGGGCCGGTATCGATCAAAACGTTGGTGGAGCCTTGCCGGCCGGCGCGCCGCTCGAATAGGGCGCACGATCGCAATCGTCGGTTTTTCGGATTGTTCGGGTCACACTGGCCCCAGTCTCCTCCGACTCGCGGCACCCCGGTGGAGGATCCGCAGCCCAGAATGGTCACGCGATAGCTCATGCGGCAGGCGCCTCCGGCGCCAGATGGCGCGGTACTTTGGTGAATAACCGGAAGAAGTTGCGCGTGGTTGCCGCCGCGATCTGGTCCGGGCTGAGACCTCTCGCGTCGGCCAACGCTCGGGCGGTGTGTACGATCAAAGCGGGCTCATTGGTTTTCCCCCGGAATGGCTCAGGGGCGAGAAATGGCGCGTCGGTCTCAACCAACAGCCGATCCAACGGCACCTCGGCCGCAACGGCCCGCAGCCCATCGGACTTCTTGAACGAGATGACACCGGAGAACGAGACATAAAGCCCGAGCGCAACGGCGCGGCGCGCGAGTTCGGCGCCACCGGTAAAGCAATGCAGAATGGCTGGAAACGGCCCACCATCGGCGTGCTCGCTTTCCAAAATCTCGGCGGTATCCAGGTCGGCGTCGCGTGAATGGATCTCCAGCGGCAATCCGGTCGCGCGCGCGGCCCTGATGTGCCGGCGGAAACCCTCGGCCTGCGCCTCGGGCGGGCTGTTTTTGTAATAATAGTCGAGCCCGGCTTCGCCGATCGCCACGATCTTGGGATGCTGGGCCAAGTCCACGATGTCATCGATGTCGAAGTCGAGCTCCTGATCGGCGTTGTGCGGATGCGTCCCGACCGAACAGAACACCGCCTCATGCGCGGCGGCGATCGCCAACAGCTGGGACAACTGCCTGATGCGGGTTGAGATTGTCACGACCACGCCGACGCCGGCCGTTTGTGCCCGCGCAAGCACCGCCGCGCGGTCCGCCGCGAACTGCGGAAAATCCAAATGGCAGTGATGGTCGACGAGCATACTGGTCTTGTCCCTCTTCGGTTGCGCCTCGAGCGGTGACCCGGTGAGCCGCGGGTGCCGATCCACCGACGCGGCCTCGCTGCGGCTGCGCGCACGGGATCAAGTGGGGGCCGCGCAATCGATCCGCCCTCAGTCCTTCGGCTCGACATAGCGGGGGAACACCCCTTGCGGTGCGGGCAAGGTGGTGCCTGGTGACAACCGGCCGGCCGGCCCCAACCATTGAAACCCGCGCCGATCAGCCCGTTGACCGACGAGATCCAGCAGCCGTCCGGCGGCCTCTGGTGCGGCCGGAGCGACGAGGATGGCAAGCTGACGCACCACCTCCGCTGTCACATAGAGGATGGTGCCTCGTCGTTGCTCGCCCAGGGATTTGTCGAACGGCTTCTCGCTCGCAAAATAGCGGTCGGCTTCACCGACGACATGCCACACCGCGTCGAGCCAGCTCTTGATCGCCTGCCGGTCCATGGCGGCGCGGGCTTGGGCATAGATCCCGTCGGCGGCGGCCAGCAGGGCGTCATCGGCCGCGGAGAAGGGCCCCGGCTTCGGCACCACACCGCCGCAGGTCTTGGCGATCATCGACAGCGAACGCTGCGCCAGGTTACCCAGCCCATTTGCCAAATCGGCATTGATGCGATTGACGATCGCCTCGTGAGAATAGCTGCCGTCTTGGCCGAACGGAGTCTCCCGCAAAAAGAAATATCGAACCTGCTCGCGGCCGTAAGCGCGCACCAAGTCGAATGGGTCGACCACGTTGCCGACCGATTTCGACATCTTCTCTCCGCGGTTGTAAAGGAAGCCGTGGGCGAACACGCGGTGCGGCAGTGGCAGGCCTGCACTCATCAGGAACGCTGGCCAGTAGACGGCGTGAAAGCGCACGATATCCTTACCGATCACGTGCAGATCAGCCGGCCAGTAGTGGGACCGTGCTCCACCGTCATTGAGCACGCCGGTCGCCGTCACGTAGTTGTTGAGTGCATCTACCCACACGTACATCACATGGTCTGGATTGGTCGGCACCCGGATCCCCCAGTCCAGGCTGGCCCGCGAGATTGAGAGGTCCTGAAGACCACCTTCAACGAAGCTCACCACCTCGTTGCGCCGCTCAGGTGGGAGAATGAAGTCGGGATGTTCGCGGTAGTGCGCTAACAGGCGATCTTGGTAAGCTGACAGCTTGAAGAAGTAGGTCTGTTCCTCGTGCCACTCCACCTCGGAGCCCAGCGGCTCCCGGCGCACGCCATCCTCGCCAATGGTGATCTCTTTGTCGTCGAAGTAGGCCTCCTGGCGAACCGAATACCAACCCGCATATTTGGCCAAGAAAATATCGCCTGCCGCGTCCATGCGGCGCCATAGCTCGGCGCAAGCGGCGTGATGGCGCGGTTCGGTCGTCCGGATGAAGTCATCGTAGGAACAGCCGAGCACGTCTTCCATCTGGCGGAATACGGCTGAGTTCCGGTCCGCCAGCGCTTGTGGTGTGATTTGTTCTTGCAGTGCGGTCTGCTTCATCTTCAGACCATGCTCGTCGGTACCCGTCAAAAACAACACGTCGCGTCCATCGAGCCGCTCAAAGCGGGCAATGGCGTCGGTCGTCAGCGCGGTGTAGGCGTGACCGATATGCGGTGCGCCGTTGGGATAGAAAATCGGCGTGGTTACGTAGAACTTATCTGGTCCGCTCATGTTTGATCCGCTTATGGCAACTCAAACCTCGGTTCGCACGACCTCGGATTTCGCTAAACAGGATGTTGCCACAGCGGCTTGCCATCCAACGGTCGCCGGTCGCTCGTCCCGACCTTGACAGGGAGTCAACGCAAGGCCTTTAGCGCCCGACTTGTCAACGATGTCGACGCAATGGTGGCCGGCGGGGCCTCTCGCGCGCTTGCGGCCGGTCCGGCCGATCACCGACGTGAGGCCGCCTGCAGTCTTGCAAAGGTCTCCAGTAGCAGAGATTTGCGGTCGAGATTGAGAACCTGGGCTTCAACCTTCCTGGCGTGCACTGTTTCCCACAGCTCCGCCCAGGTGACAAGACCATCGGCCGGGATGATCCGCTCCGACAGCTGTAGCTCTTCTGGCGCGCCGGCGCTGAGCGCCCGCGCCCGGATCAGCCGCGCCAGCAGGTCCATGAAGACCTGAAAGAACTGTTCAAACCGCTGCTCCGCGCCGCTGGCCGTCAGCTCATCGGCCAGCGCATGCACGCGCGGCCAGTCGACCTTTGGCAGCAGCGCCACCTGCTCGACCGCCTCGTCAAAAACTGCCAGTCCCTCGGTGTGCGCCAACGTCAACAGCCGGCCGACGCTGCCTTTGGCCAGTGCCAGCAAGCGCGGCCATTGCTGCTCGGCCAAAGGGTCCAAGCCGGCGGTGGCCAGGGCAGCGGCGGCGGCCGAACGCAGGTCGTCCGCCCCCAACGGCGCCAGATCGATGCGGCGGCAGCGTGAGCGGATGGTCGACAGCAGCCGGCCCGGCTCGTCGGAAACCAGCACGAACAAGGCCCGCGGCGGTGGCTCCTCCAGCGATTTCAACAAGGCATTTGCCGCGTTGAGATTGAGCTCGTCGGCGCGATCGACGATCACCACACGCCAAGCCTGAGGACCCGTGGCATGGGCCAGGAACGATTTGATGCGCCGCACTTCATCGACCGGGATGGTCGCGCTGAAGCGTTTGGCCTTGCCATCCCACGTCCGACGGATCACCAGCAATCCAGGATGCGACAGCGCGCGCACTTGGCGGCTCGCGATCGATTGTTCCGAGGTGGACAACGGGCCATCGCTGTCGGCGCCGCGCTCCTGCGGATGTGCCAACACATAACGGGCCAGGCGGTAGCCGAACGTCGCTTTGCCGATGCCGGAGCGCCCCGCCACCAGCCAGGCGTGATGCATCCGCCCCGTCGCCAGCGCCTGGGCCATGATGGTCTCGGCGGCGCGTTGTCCAAACAGCGTCGCGGTCTCACGCGGGTGCGGGAAATCGGCCAGACGGTCCGCCTCCGGCGGAAACTCCAGCTCCGCCACAGCCGGAGCGCGTGCCATCAGCGCGATCTCCTGCGCAATCGGGCCGTGACGTAGCCCTGAATGTCTTCCGCGATTTCATCGACGGAACGAAACGCATCGACCACCAAGCACCGCCGCGTATCCTGTTTGGCGTAGCTCAAGAACGCGGCGCGCAGGCGCTCGTGAAACTGCACGGTGCGCGCCTCATAGCGATCGGCGGGCACGAAGGGACCCGACACGGTCCCCACACGGCGCTGCTCGGCGCGGGCCAGCCCAACCACCGGGTCCAGATCGAGGATGATGGTGAGATCTGGCAACGTCGGGTGCACGACCAGCCGTTCCAGCACATCGATGGTCGCGGCCGCAAGGCCGCCGACCTCGCCCTGATAGGCCCGCGTGGAATCGGAGAAGCGGTCGCAAATCACCCATTGGCCACGGTCCAGGGCCGGCCTAATCACCTTGTCGACGTGATCGGCGCGCGCCGCATAGAACAATAGGGCCTCGGCCAACGCCGAGTGGTGCGGCGTGTCGGGATCCAAGATCAGCTGACGCACCACCTCCGCAAACGGTGAGCCGCCGGGCTCCCGGGTCATCACGACCTCGCAGCCGACCGAGCGTAGATAATCGGCGAGCAGTTGGGCCTGCGTCGATTTGCCGGTGCCCTCACCGCCTTCGAAAGTGATGAATTTGCCCCGGGTCATGGCGGATCGGCCTCACTCGCTCAAGCCTTGCAACGACCCGCCCGCCCTCAGGTCCACCTGGATTTGGCCGCGGGCCAGCGTGCCCAATGCTCGGCCGATGCTGGTTGGCCGTCATCGCGTTGCGCTAGATCATCGCGCCTTTGATCGGGATCGCTCCGGTTCCGATCAAAGGCAGGTTGCTCTAGCGGCACCCGGTGGGGCCGGATCACCGCTCACGTTGCCGGGCACCGGCGCTCAGTTGCTTGCCGAAATCAGCATTGCGTGCCGCAGTTTAGCACGCCTGCCGGTCACAGCGGCAACAGCCGCCAAGCAAGATGGGCCAGCGAATCGAGCCCACGACGAACCAAGCTGCCTTCAGTAACGTCATCAGCAGCGTACAGGGGAACCTCCTGCATGGCACTGGTCGAGCTGGTCACCCGCAGCGTCGCCACTTGATCGCCCTTCCTGATCGGTGGCTTCAACGGACTGTCGTATATGATCTCTCCGCGCAACCGCCGTTGCACGGGGTATTTCGGCAACCAAACGTTGATCTCGCCCTTGCCGACCAAGGGCACATAAAACGATGACCCGCCCCACACCCGGGCAGAGCTGACCACCTCGTCGGCGTCATACAGCTTGAACTCCTGGATTCCCCGCTTGGCCCAGTTGAGCAGGCGCATCACCTCCGATCTGCGCGCCGACTTTGACCGAGCCCCGGCGACCACCGCGATCAGACGCCGCTGACCCAGCCGTGCGCTGACGACGATCCCGTAGCCGGCAGCCTTGATGAAGCCGGTCTTCATGCCGTCGATCTTGAACTCGCCGCCGAGCAGACGGTTACGATTGAAGAACCGATGGCGCCGATAGCGGAACTCCTTCTGACTGAACATGTGAAAATAGTTCGCATGCTCAATCATGATATGGCGGGCGAGCACCGCAAGCTCGTAGGCCGTCATCACGTGCTTGGGGTTCGGAAGACCGGTCGCATTGACGAAATGCGATTTCCGTAACCCGAGCCGCCGCGCCTCCTGCGTCATCAGCTTGGCAAATTGCCGTTCGCTGCCGGCAATACCCTCCGCCAAGCAGATCGCCGCGTCATTCCCGGACTGGACGATCATGCCCTGCAATAACTGGTTCAGGGTGACCGTATGACCGATCGGCACGAACATCGCGGCCGTGCGCGACGGCGCGCCGCCCGTGCGCCAGGCGTTGACACTCATTTTGAAGGTATCGTCGAGCTTCAGCTTGCCGGATTTCAACAACTTGAAGGTTATGGCCAAAGTCATGAGCTTACTCATGCTGGCCGGTGGCATCACCTTGTCCGCCTTGTGCCGAAACAGTATGCCGCCGGTTTCGGCATCCATCAAAACCAGGTGCTTGGCTTGCGGGCTGAACTTGCCTGAGCGGGCCGAGGCGGGAACCGCCTGACAGCAAACCATCACAATGAGCACAAGCCCTGCGAGCACCGTTTGCGCCACGCCACCTATAGGGGCTGATCCGTTTCGCACACCGCGCTTCATGTGTCGCCCAATCCCCATTCAATCGATCTGTTTGTCATATCGGGGAACGTTCCAGCCATCGTCAACCGGTCCCCGCACAATTGGCTGTTCATAGCTGGGGACGCCGCAATTGCGCTGCATTGACCTCATAACGTCAACTGAGCATAACAATCGTGCACTGCACCCGTCGAGATCGCCCGCCATCGGGGTGGCATCGGCCAGCAGTTGCGGGGGACCTATGACGGTTACATGATGCTGTTGCGTCGCTGGAACATGCCGCGACGGGGCGCCGCCGCCATCGCGGAGCTGGTGCGTCTGCCGGGCGCGATCGCGGTTGCCGTGTTGGTGCTTGGCTTGGTCGCAAGCCTGGCCGTGTTGACGCTTGGTCGATCAGCGGACGCCCAGGGTTGGTGGCCGCCGTGGGGCGAAGAACGCGAGCCGGTCTATCGCCAACCGCCGCGGCCAGCTGCTCCGATTGAGCGCGTGAAACCGATTCCCACGCCGTCCTACGGTTCCGGCTATGCGGGCAATCGGCCGCAGATCTGTATCCAGCTGGAGCAACGGCTGGCGCTCGAGGCTAATCGGGGCTCAGACCGCGCCAGTTGGTTACCGCGCATCGAAAGCGACATGCGCCGCGCCTCGATCGAGGTTCGCCGTGCCGAGCGAAACCTGGAACGCCGCAGCTGCTATGACTGGTTTTTCTTCCAGAAAACACTGAGGAATACGCGCCGTTGTCGGCAACTGGCCGGCACTTTGGCCAACGCACGCCAACGGCTGGCTGATCTGGAATACCAGCATCAGCAGCTGCTCAACTCCAACAGCCCATCCTTGCGCGACGCCCTGGTGCGGGAGCTGGCGCGCAACAATTGCGGTTCCGCGTACGAGCGACAAGCCAGGCAGCAACGCCGCGGACCGTTCGCCTCGCTGTGGGAGGACGGTGATTCGACTTGGGGTGGCAATCGGTACAACGGCGTGCCTTACGCGACATATCGTACGATCTGCGTACGGCTATGCGACGGCTATTTCTTCCCGGTCAGTTTCTCGACCCTGCCGAACTACTTCGATCGGGACCAAGACCTGTGCCAGCGCAAGTGCGCGGCGCCAGCGGAGCTGTTCTACTATCAGAACCCGGGCGCCAGCATGGACCAGGCTCAGTCTCACAAGACCAAGCTGGCTTACACCAGTTTGCCGACCGCCTATCGATACCGAAAGGAATATGTCCAAGGCTGCTCGTGCAAACTCAGCGAGTTCAAGCCCGACGTGGCTGAGCCGAAGGTCGGCGGCAGGCCCGGCGAACGAAGGGCCGAGGCTCGTCCGGCGCGCAGACCTCGCCCGCCGGTCGCAACACGGTCGTGGATGCCGCAAGAAAGACCGCAATAACTGCTCCCCAAGGCTAGGGAATACGCTTAAGATGCGTGATGGAAGGTCGGTGATGGCCCCGGCGAGTTCGGGTGATCAGTCCCATTCATACATTGCATTACCGTGTTGGATGAACGAAGCAGCTAGATCTTGTCCGATAATACTGCCCACGCCGCGAGCGGTCACGGTCGATGAGCTGTCGGACGTGAGATATTTGCATGCGCTTTCCGTTAAGCGATTGACCGCCAGTCATCTGTCGGAAGCCGAGGTCGCGGCCTTTTCCTCCCACGTCTATTCGCCGTCCTATGCATCGAGATTGGGTGACGTCGCCAGTGCCGGCCGTCTGCTCGGCGTGTTCATCGAGGGCGAACTGGTCGCCACGGCTGGCTGGATCCCGGCCAACGACGCCGGTGCCGTTGCTCGACTGATGGCGATATTCGTGTCGCCGCTCTACGCTGGCCTCGGTTTGGGTCGGCTGATTGTCGAGGCGGCGGAAAGCAAAGCCTGCCAGGCCGGTTTCAACGCCTTTACGGTGCGGGTGCCGGTCAACGCCATCGACTTCTTCACCAGCTTGGGCTACCAGACCGCCTCCAACGGTGTTTGGTCGTTGGGCAACGGCGTGGACCTGCCGGTCGCTTTCATGCGACGTCAGCAGCCGCCGGCCACCCAAATCGGCAAATGAGGTGGTTCGCCGACGTCCGCCGCGGTTCAGTGTCGGCTGCAACCCTCCTGCTCCCCGACACGGCCGGGCAATGGCACGACGGTGTCGTTGCCCCGTCTGGGACGCGGGCCGGCAAGGCTGATCCGCCCAAGGCACAAAGATGATCGCTCTTATAGTGGTGAGCAACTTTCTGCCTTTGATCGGGATCGTTCCGATTCCGATCAAAGGCAGGTTGCTCTAGCTTGGCGCCAGCCGCCGAGCGCGGCCGTCAGGCGCTTTATCGGGGCGTGATCAAGGCTGACATGGTGCCGATGGATGAGTATCCAGCAACTTCCACTCGCTGTTTTCCATGGTCAGAACATAGCCGGGCAGTTGCGCGTCGCCTGTTTTCTCGAAGCAAACATCGCCGATCACGCCTGAGAACTTGACTTTGTAAAGCGCGTCTCGAATCTTGCTGCGTTCGTCCTTCAGATTGGCCTTGGCGCCGGTCACTTTCAAGTCGCGCATGACCTGAGCGAGGAGGTGAACGGTATCATAGGCTGAAGCGTCCACGTGATGCGGAAACGGTTTATCGATCCCACGCGCCTTGACCCCTTCGACAAACTTCCGTGCGAACTCCGCTGACCGCTTGTCGCGCTTGTACCAATAATAGGTGATGAAGACACAACCGTCGCAGGCCTTGCCCATGCCCTTGATGATCTCCGGATCCGCCCAGATCTGCGATCCGATCATTGGCGTATTGAGGCCTTGACGGCGCAGCTCTTTAACGAACCGGATCGCCACCGGCGTGATCCCGGCAAAGCCGACAAAGTCCAGCTGCATCCCTTTTAACTTGGAGACCTGGGGCGCGAGGTCGAATGCCTCGGTCGCGAACCCGATCGGTTCGGAGCCTTGTTTGACGCCCGCCTTCTTGAAGATCGGGTTCATGATCTTCAGGCCGACGACCTTTGAGACCACGTCGTCGGTGCCATAAAGGATGACCGAGTTTTGTTTCAGGCGCCCCAGCTTCTTCAGTGATTGCACGACGCGACTGAACTGCAGAAATTCACTTTCAGTGTAGCGGAACGCATAGGAGAAACGATCGGCCAACTTCGGCGCCGAGGATGCGTTTGGGATTTGCACGATGCCTTCGCGTTCACCGGCGGGAAAGGCGATGCGGGCCTCCGCCGAGGCGAACGGGCCGACCACCGCCAACGCCCCATCATCACGGGCGAACTTGCGCACCGCGACGACGGCCTGCTTGGGATCGCCCGTCGTGTCGAATTTGACCACTTTCAGCTTGTTGCCGTTGATGCCGCCTGCGGCGTTGACTTCCTCCACCGCGATATCGACCGCCACCTCCGTCGTCTTGTTGATGGAGGAATACCGGCCCGTCTTGCCAAAGCTCAAACCGATCACGATGTCCTCGGCCGATACCGGTGCGGCGGACAGGCCCATGGCCGTCGCGACAACCGCTGTGATCGGCCATTTCAAAAGTCGTTTCATTGCTGTGGTCTCCCTTTTTGATTGATATTGTGCATCGACGGCACTGGCGGACCCGGAACCGGTAAGGACGTTCACCCGCTTGTCAGTTAGCCGCCAAGATACGACTCCTCGAGCCTTTGATCCTCGCTCGCCAGTTCCTCAGGCGTTCCGGACAGGACCGTGGTTCCGAGTTCCAGCACATAACCTTTGTCCGCCGTTTTCAAGGCCATATGGGTATTCTGTTCCACCAACAGGATCGAAAGGCCATCCCGGTTCAAGGATCGGATCAAATTGAACAACTCCGTGACCAACATCGGGCTGAGCCCGAGGGATGGTTCGTCAAGCATCAACAGCTTGGGCTTGGAGAGCAAGGCGCGACTTATGGCCAGCATCTGCTGCTCGCCGCCGGACAGCACCGAGGCCATCATATCGCGTCGGCTCGCCAAATTGGGGAACCGTTGATAGATCTCGTCAATCTCCGCTTCGATCGGGTCTGAGCGGGTGTGCGCGCCGACCAACAGGTTCTCGTGAACCGTGAGGCTGACGAATATCTGCCGTGCTTCCGGCACGAGCGCTAGGCCATTGCGCACGCGTCTGGGCGCCGCCCAGCCGGTGACATCCTTGCGGTCAAAGACGATGCGTCCATCAGCCGGCTTAACCACGCCCTGTAACGCCTTCAACAGTGAACTCTTGCCGGCACCGTTAGCGCCCAGGACGGCGACGATCTCGCCGTCATCGAGCGAAAGGTTGATGCCCTTGACGGCACGGGTCCGGCCATAGCGGACCTCGAGGTTTGACACGTCAAGCAACACGACCGGCCCCATCAGCTGCAGACCCGCCATCAATCTCGGCAGTGGCTCTGTCGGTACCCAGATAGGCTTCCCGAACCGCTGGATCGCTATTCAATTGCTGTGGCGTACCCTCGAAAATCTTTCGCCCGAAATTCAGGACGATAACGTGATCGCATAAATTGCGCACAAAATGCATGTCGTGTTCGACGACCAGCAGCGTTACGCCGGTATCGGAGACATTTTTGAGCAGGTTCAACAGTTCGTCCGTTTCCTGCATGTTTAAGCCCGCGGCCGGTTCATCGAGGAGAAGTAGAGTCGGCTTGGCCATAAGGGCGCGAACCACTTCGATCCGCTTTTGTATACCATAGGGCAAGTCCGCGACGACCTGGCCTGAGTATTCCCCCAGACCGGCTGTTCTCAATGCTTGCCGTGCCTCCTGTGCCCACCGGTTTCGGGGGATCAACCCCAAAGGATACAACAAATCCTTGATGGTCCGTGCGCGCGCATGTTGGCCCAGCATGACATTTTCGACAGTGCTGAGGTGCGGCATCAGGCGAATATTCTGGAAGCTGCGCGACATGCCTTTGACGACCCGATCTTTTGCGGCGACACGCGAGATGTCCTGACCGTTCAGCTCGATACGCCCAATGTCGATCGGGTATACCCCGGTCAAGAGGTTAAATACCGTTGTTTTGCCGGCGCCATTGGGTCCGATCAGAGCGGTCCGGCTGCCGCGGATGACGTCGAAGGAGACGGCATCAATGACTTTCAAGCCACCAAAGCTTTTGTGTAAATCGAGAATCGAGAGAACCGGAACCATCGTCGTCACTCCGCCGCCGGCTGTATTGACGGTTCGTGCCGGCGGCCAGATAGCCGCTCCAGAAGGGTTCGGGTCACAACGCCCTCCGGCCGGAAAACCATCATCAAAACGATCAGAATACCAAACGCGACAAAGCGGCTGTCCTCCAGCCAAACTTCTCCAGTCATTCGCCCGAGATACCGGATCGCTTCTGGAACAAAGGTGAAGAAAAAGGCGCCGACCGCAGGTCCCCAGGCCGTTTGGGTTCCGCCGAGCAGTACATAGAGCAAGATGTAGATGGACAGCAGAACATTGAAGTTCTGGGCCTCGACGTAGTTGAAATGGTGACCGTAAAGGGCACCGCCCAGTCCCATAATGGCCGCGCCGATCGTGAACGCCCACACCCGCGACAACCAGGTATCGACGCCAAACAGGGTCGCGACATTCTCATCGTCGTGAATCGATCGCATCGCCAGCCCGAACCGCGTCGCCATCAAATAATAACAGAACACGGCGACGACCACGGCCGCTATGACCAGGCCGTAGAATGGGACGTGGGCGTCAACCGGCATGCCTTGGGCAGCACCGAGGAATTCCAGATTGATGATCAGGCCGGAAACAACTTCCGCGAATGCAAACGTCGCCAGCACCATGTAGACGCCACGCGTTCTGAGAATCGGAAAGGAGATGAGAAACCCGACCATGCCGGTAAACAGCACCGCCAGCGGAATGGTTGCAGCGGCAGGCATGCCAAGCCCGTCCAACTCGCTGTTGAGATACGCGCTGCAATAGGCGCCCAGCGTGATGAAACCGGCCGCGCCCAGGTTCAACTGCCCCGATGCCGCCGGCTGGAAGATGCCATAGGCGTAGATCGTATTCAGGCATAGGATGACCAGGAGCCCCTCGAGTTCCCCGCTCATTCCTAAAACTTTCCCTTGCCGATTGACGTGTGGCCGAACAGGCCGGAGGGCCGAACGATGAGGATCAACAGCAACAGACCCCAGATCGGCACCTTGGCGATCGAGGCACCGAAGAAATGAATTGAGAGGACCTCCAGCAGTCCGACAAAAAGCCCTCCGACGATGGCGCCCCAGACGTTACCCAGACCACCCAACACCATACCTGCGATGGCGATGGTGGCAACCTTGTCACCGATATAGGCGTCCACGGTGGTATAGTTGATGGTAAACAGAACACCGGCGATGCCGCAAAGCAAACCCGCGATCACATAAACCACAGGGACGATTCTGCCGACATCGATGCCCATCAAGACGGCGGTGTCCGGCCGTTCGGCAATACTGCGCAGCGCCCGTCCCAGGCGGGTCTTTTGCAGCATCAGGCTCAACAAGAACACGACGGCGAGCGACAACAGCAGGCTGATCACCTGCGGGATACTGAATTGTACCGACCCAACGTAGAAACTCGCATGCCCGAACGGCGAATCGATCGTCAACGGATCGGACCCCCAGCGCCCTATGACCAAGTGTTCAAATATGATCAGAAAGCCGAGGGAGCTGACCAGAGGCAGCGCATGTTCGGTGGCATCCCCATACTTTGCCTTCATGTAGCGATAGGTAAAGCGCTCGATCACCAACGAGGCTAACGCCACGACGGCAAGGGCGATGATGACCCCGGCAACCCATTTGTTCGAGGCACCGAGCGTGCCGATCAGGACGTTATCGACCTCGCTACCGAACCCGCCGAACATCGTGGCCCACATCATCACGGCTGCCACCATGAACAATGCCGGAATTGTAAAATTAAGGAAATTCAGCATGCCGATGATGAGCGTGAACGCCACCGCAACCATCACGTAGACGCCGCCGAGCATCAGACCGTTGACGATTTGCTGCAGCAGAACGTTCATCACCTAAGCCCCAGCCCGTTACGAGTGGATGTGGATGTCGCGCGTGACGCGAGCTGCCGGCGACCCGTGGTTGGCAGCCGGACCGGCCCCGTCCCCCGCAGCGGCAGCGGGCCGACGTCCGGTATCCTGTTGACAGTCCGGTCGTTCATCATCATCGCCCGTGTCATGCGTTGAGGTCAAAAGCCCTATGCGCCGCCGACCTGCGGCGAGCCTAGCCGATCGGACCTCTGGTCGTCATGCAAACACTTGTCTGCCGCGGCGATCCCCGGGGGATGGACTGCGGAGCAAGTGATGGGCCGACACGCCAGCGCTGGGTCCAGGGCCTTCGCCAACACCGTCCGGCGTTTTCCAAACCGGCGGGTTCAAACTGCCCGGCGCCTCTCCGCGTTGATGGCGAGGCTTGCCCTGCCGCAACGCAGGTTACTCTAGGGATAAAGGGAGATGGCAGGATTTGCGAACGGTAGGCCATCGCCGATGCCAACCAGCAATGAGGTGCCGGCGCCAGAGCCGGCGCCGACATAGCTGCCGGGCGGCTTACTCACACCGATGGCGCGTAAGAATAATGAGAAGGTGAGAGCGACCAGTGCGACCACCGCGGCCTGGTATGAGAAACGCAGGTAGATCTGGCGCAGAACCTGGCCAATCACCAGCTGCGCGAATTCCGGCTGGGGCCGGTGCTGCTCTGGAAGAATCAGCCAAAGTTCGGTGCGCACGTACGGCCGGGTACGGGCCCTCCACCCGTAGGCGGATAGTATGAGTGCCGCACCAAGGCACAAGATGCCGGCGGCAAAGGCTGCCAACCGCAATTCGAAACTGAACGAGAAAGCGATGCAGAATATGCCCAACCAGGCCAAACCACAGGCCCGGCCCACGGAAATGAAGGCTGCACGTTCGATAGCATCCATCCGCCGTCACCCTCCGCCACACGCTGATGACATTTTTGTCGATTGCAGCACCGGCTGGACCATCGTGCCTTGAATTTGAACCGCAAAGCCGGTTCCGATTAAAGCCGGTTCGAATTTAAGGCACAAAGATGATCGCTGTTAAAGTGGTGAGCGACGTTCTGCTTTGCACAGAGGCTTGACCTTGGGATGACGGGGCGGTGCGCGTCAGCGTTACGGCCAATGCTGAGCCAAGTTGGGCCGACCAGAAGCAGCCGGCGCGCCATGCCGGCTCGTTCCGTCCCTGGCGTAGGATCGCGTCGCGGTCGGTATCGGGGCGGGCGGGAATGCAGGGGCCGACGCAAGCCAAACGACCTGATGCGACCAAGGGACGCGGTCGGCCTTCGGTATCACTGCCCGTAGCGGATCAATTGGCGCCGACCAAGCAACCCTAAGCGATAGCAGGGCTTCACCGTTGTGCCCGCCAGCGCAAACCATCCGCCCTCTGCAAAAGGCCGGCATTTGAACGTGATGCCTTGCATCGATCCGCCGCGGCCAGCCCTTGACGCAGACCTAACCCCCGTGCCCACCGTGCGAAGCGCTGTGTTACGGCCGCTCTGAGATGGATTAGGTGAATTAGGTGGATTATGAAACGATTGTTCCGCGTTGTTGGCGCGATCCTGATTGGAATTTTTGTTGTCGGTGCCGGCCACACACACAAGGCACAGGCGCGACCTGGTGGCGCGATCGCGCTTAACTTTGCCGTCGGGCCTGGCGCAGCCGCGGCCGTCCAGAGCGCGCGGTATCGCTACCGGCGCTATTACGCGTACCGTCCCTATCGCTATTGGCAATACCGACGTTTCTACAACTACCGCCCCTACAGGTACCGATACAGATACCGTTATCTGCGCTCGCCGCGCTGGTACATCCCCTATCGACGGCGCTATCGGCGTCGGTGGTGAGCCCGAGATCATCGCGCCTTAAATCGGAACCGCACAGCCGGTTCCCAGTGAAGGCACGATGATGATCGCTCTTAAAGTGGTGAGCAACTTTCTGCCTTTAATCGGGATCGTTCCGATTCCGATCAAAGGTAGGTTGCTCTAGGCAGCTGCCCGCACCGCGCCAGCCCGAACAGGGTCGGCGCGCGCAGGGCGTAGCACCATCGGACCGTGGATAACCGCCAAAAAGACACAACTTTGCTGTCGGTTTGCCTAGCTGCAGGACGCTTTATTGGCGCCGGTGATGGCGCTGAATTGTAGACAGTGCTTGTCATCAGGGGTGACATTTCAGTCGAGGGTGAGCTGTGGGCAGGGTCTTGACGGTGACGGCAGAATATCAAGGGCGGCGCTACGTTATCGATGGGTGGCAGTCCAATTGGCAACAGGCCGAGAAGATCGCAGAGGCCTGGAGGCAGGCGTATCCCTACGCGGCGTTTTATGTTTGCGACCGCAGTTGCGTCGGCGTCATGCACGGCTTCGGCTTCAATTTTTTGGAGGCGGCGAAATTATCCGGTGATTGGGAGCGGCTCCACAGCCGCTTGCACTAGATCATGTCCGCCTCAGGCGGAAGCACCGGTGAACCACCGGCTGCAGGCCTGACCTGTTGGACCGGCGATGATCCCGCCCCACGGCAATGGCCGGTGGCGGCACGATGCCGGGATCGTCGAGCGCCAAGTGCGCCCGCATCGTGTTTGGACCACAGCGCGGAAGGCGCCGGCGCAGGCCAGCGATCGCCGCGATCTTCTAGATCCTCGCGCCTTATATCGGAACCGCAAAGCCGGTTCCGATATAAGGCGCAAAGATGATCGCTGTTAAAGTGGAGAGCAACTTTCTGCCTTTGATCGGGATCGTTCCGATTCCGATCAAAGGCAGAAAGTTGCTCTAGCCGACGCCGCACGCAGGCACCGTCCAGGCGAGCGGCTTAATTGATCACACCGGCGTCAGCCAGGTCGCCCGGAGCGGCATCGAGCGGCATCGCCCGACGTCGCGTCGCTTCGCGCCAACGCCACGTCCGGAAGGCTCCCGGTTCAACCCGTCACGGCCGTCCCCGGTTCGACCCCCGCCCATTTCAACCCCCGCTCGGCTCAACCGGCGCCCGACTCAACCCCCGCCCGGGCCGCTCCCCGTCCGGCGCGCCGCACAAGGGCGGCCTGGCACGCAGGCGCGGCTGGCCGGGCATGGGTGCGCGATGGTTGCGGCGAAAGCGGACATGCTCAAAGGCGCAATAAGTCCGCCTACTTCTTTTTGAAATGCAAATACGTGCGGAGCTTGGCGAGGGTTGGCTCCGGCGTTGCCAATGCCTCGTCGACGAGCTTTTGAATGTCCTCCCCCGAGATCGGTTCAACCGGCGCCCGCCTCGCTTTCGCGTCGGCGAGGAATTTCGGGTCCTTCATGGTCGCGACGAAGGAGGTCCGCAGCGCCGCAACGCGGTCTTGGGGCACGCCCGGCGGCACGTACATGCCCATACCAACCCGCTCCGGGATTTCCAGGAATTTCAGCATCGCCTTGTCGTCCGCGTTGGTCATCAAATCCTCTAAGTGCGGCACGTCCTTGAGCTCGGCGATGCGCGGACCGTACTGCACCAGATGATGGAGCTTTTTCTCCTTCAACCAGGCTTGCTTCACCGTGGTCCAGCCGGTCCAGTAGTTCATCCGGCCGTGCACCTCGCCTTGCTCCATCGCCTTATTGATCGGCGCCCCACCCTTGTAGCCGCGAATGGTATTTAATTGGGTGCCGAGGGTGGCGTTCATGAACATCGGGATCAGATAGGTCGATGAGCCGAATCCCGTGGAACCCATGTTCAGCGGGGTTTTTTTGGCCTCTTCCACGGTTTTGGCAGGCGCGGTGTGCCAGACGGAGACGACCGAGGGACGTGGCGTGATGGAGCCCAGCCAGATGAATTTCTTGGCGTCGAATTTGGCGCCACGCAGCGAGGGTGCCAGAATCGACGGCGACAGGATCTGACCGACGTCGGTACCGTCCTTTTTGCCCTTATTGTACAACCACGCCGCGGCCCGCGTGCCGCCGCCGCCCGGTCGGAACTGACAGATGACACTGGGATTGCCAGGAATATGGTTGCCCCAGTGCGCAGCCAACAACCGACAATAAAGTCCCAGTGACGCGCCGGCGCTGCCGGCTACGGTGATGGTGACGGTCTTGCCCTTATAGAATTCCGCCGGGCTAGCGGCCAGCACGGGCTGGACCATACCGCTGGCGCCCAGCACCACAGCGGTCAATCCGCCCAAAACCAGTTTCGGCGTTTCCATGGTTGTTCTCGGCTCCCTTTGTGAACGCTTCGCTGCCGCACGGCGAATGTCGGCAGTCACGGGCAGTAGAGTGCATTTGAAGCGTGTTGTCACCCCGATCGGTCAGGGGTCGTCAATCCTCAAGGCTTCATCGATCAGCCTCGGCCGATAGCGATCCGGCATAGCGCGCCAACGCACCCGCTTCCAGCTCGGCCGCCAGGAGGCGGCTGGGATCGACAGGCCCCGGCAGCTGGATGCGTCCCGCTGGCACCGGCGCGAAACCAAACCGCGCATAATACGGCTCATCACCAACCAGAACGACGAGCTTGACACCCGCCGCCCGTGCCTTGTCCAAGCCTTCGGCAACCAAGCGCTTACCGTAGCCAAGTCCGGCATAGCGTTCCTCGACGGCTAACGGTCCCAACAGCAAGGCACCAGCCTGCCCACCGATCGACACCGGCGTGAAATGAACCGCAGCCACTAGCTCACCTCCGACGCGGGCCAACAAATCGAACGGCGACACCATCTGGGTGCCTTCGCGCACGCGATAGGTGGAGCGCGAAAAACGACCGGGACCGAACGCCCGACGCTGGAGGGCCAACACCTCCCCCAGGTCGGCAGGTTCGATTGCAGCCACGCTGATCTTATGCATTGCGGTCGGCTCCACCGCCTCCGGTTGGCGACCCTGTGGAGCGTGGCGCTTAACACGCGCGGGCGGGCGCGGTCCAGCGCCCGCTACGACGTGTGAGGGTGAGCTGGACCCCTCCCGCTCCCCCGCCCATTCCTCCACTGGCCACTCCATGGCACGCTTGTGGCGGTGGCCCACCTCCTCAGCCGCAGCGGGGAGCGGGCCGTCGCGGCCAATCCGCCAATGGCGGACATGACTTAAGGCTCTGCGCCCGACACTACCAATCCTGATCGGCCGGCGTACCCTCAAAGATTTCGCGGAGCCGCCTGCGAACGGGATCGACCACGCCTTCTGGGAGTTGATCGCGAGCAAAAAAGCCAACCTCGGCGATCTCCCGGGTCGGACCGGGCGGCAACGGCTGGCGCCATTGGCGGACCACAAACAGCGTGATGTGATCAGACGGGAAGTACACGAAATTGGCATAGATGGCGAACAGCTGTGGTGGCCCGTCCAGTTGCACGCCGGCCTCCTCGTTCAGCTCGCGTTCCAAGGCTTCGCGTGCCGTCTCGTTGCGCTCGACGCCGCCCCCCGGAAAATGCCAACCCGGCCGATAAGTATGGCGCACCAACAAGACGCGCTCGGCGGCATCCAGCACCACACCTTGGGCGCCCAGAGTGAGGCTCCGGGACATCCGCCAGTAGCTTTGTACGGCTCGCCGTACGATGGTGCGCGCTTCGAGCATCGACCCGATCTGCCTTGGCGCTGATTGCTGGGTTGTGTGACCGGCGCTGCGATTTGGTTGACGACCTCCTACTTCGAAGATTTGCGCGGGCGATGCAAGCCCATCGACGCTTTTACGCGGAGCAAAGGACTGGCGTGATATAAGGGGCTGGCGTGATACGCAGCGCGTAGGGTTGGTGTGATAGCTTCGCCGATACGGCGTGTTGAGGTGCAGGTCAGGATGTCGAACCCGTCACCAGTGTTGATCGCTCATTTGTCCGACGTCCACCTTTCGCCGCTCGCCGGATTGGCGCCGTGGCATCTCAATGTCAAGCGCGCGCTCGGTCTCGGCAACTGGATGCTCAAGCGGCGCAAGGTGCATCAGCGCGCGGTGGTCGACGCGTTGGTGGCCGATCTGGCCCGGCATCACCCCGACCACATCATCGTTTCCGGTGATCTGGTCAATCTCGGGTTGCCTGGCGAACATGCGGCCGCGCTCAAATGGCTGGAAAGCCTGGGCCCACCCTCCCGGGTCACCGTCGTGCCCGGGAACCACGACATCTACTGCCCCTTGCTGCGTGACATCGGTGTCGAGCGCTGGCGCGCCTATATGACCAGCGACGTCAACGGCGCGGCCTATGCCAAACCCGTCGAGCGTGGCTTTCCGTTCGTAAGGTTTGTTGGCGATATCGGGCTGATCGGTCTGGTCTCGGCCGTTCCAACACCGCCATTTTATGCCCATGGGCGACTGGGGCAAGCGCAGTTGCGGGCGCTTGCCGACATCCTGCAGCGCTTGGGTGCGGCCGGCCATACACGCATCGTTGTCGTTCATCATCCGCCGCTGCCTGGCCAAGCCGACCAACGCCGGGGGCTGATCGATGCGGCCGAACTGGAACGGGTGCTGTGCGCGCACGGCGCCGAGCTCGTCTTGCACGGCCACAATCACGTCGACATGCACGCCGTCAGGCAATGGCCCGGGGGGCGCATCGAGCTGATCGGCGTGGCCTCGGCCTCGGCTGGGCGCACGTACAAGCGCGAGGCCTTGGGTTGCTATAACCTGATCGGCGTTGAGGGCAGCGGCGCGACGGTGCGTCTTGACATCACCAGTCGCGGATTGATGACGCCGGGCGGCAACGTGGTCGAAACCGGGCACCGCCGGCTGGGTGCGGCAAGGGCAGCGCAAGCGCTGGACTAGATCCCCTGTCCGTTGTTCGTCGAAGGTCTCCCGATCCCGATCACATGCAGAAAGATGCTCGACACTTTAACGGCGATAACAGCGATCATCATCGTGCCTTAAATTGCAACCGGCTCCAATTGGAACCGGCTTTGCCGTTCCAATTTAAGGCACGTTGATCGAGCGGGCCTCCACCGCGGTCACCTGCCGCCCGATGGTCAACGATGATCGGATGAACTTGGCCGGGCGCATGCTTCCCCGCCGTTACCGCCGAGCGCCGCATTGACCCCGGTTCACAGCGCCGACCGCATTGCCCTGCTCGCCGCCGCATGGTGAGATCGCGATGACGCCGCAGGGAGGTGCTATCGTGACATCGTCGGCCGAGCCCGCCGCACAACCCGCGCTCGACACGCGGACCTCGCCGCGTACCCGGCAGCTCTTGGAAGCACCGATTGGCCCGACCCTGGTCTCGCTAGCGATCCCCAACCTGGTGGTAGCGGCCGCGTTCGCCGCGGTGGCGGTTGCCGATGCCTGGTACGTCGGTCAGCTGGGCGTCGCACCGCTGGCCACGTTGGCGCTGGTGTTTCCGGTCCAACAGTTGATGTCGATGATGTCGGCCGGAGCGATGGGCGGCGGCATCTCGTCGGCGGTTGCCCGCGCGCTCGGAGCCGGCAATCGCGAGCGAGCCGAAAGCATTGCGATCCACGCGCTGCTGATCTCGGTGGGTATGGCCGCCTTGTTCACCATCGTGTTCGCCGTGTTCGCCCGGCCGCTGTTTACCGTGCTCGGCGGCGTCGGCGTCGCCCTCGACGGCGCGGTGAACTATGCGCAGATCGTGTTCGGCTGCGCGTTCACGATGTGGATTGCCAATACCTTGGCCTCGCTGGTCCGCGGCACCGGCAACATGCTGATACCGGGTATCGTCATTACCTTCACCTCCCTCATCAACGTCGTCCTTTCAGGCGCGCTGACGTTGGGATGGGCGGGCGCCCCGAAGCTCGGCGTGCTCGGCCCGGCGGTGGCGGTCGTCGGCGCGTTCGCGCTGGCCGCCGTCATCTTATTCGGTTATCTGGCTAGCGGCCGCAGCGGCCTGCGCCTGCGTCTGGTCGGCGTGAGGCTCAAAGCCGAAATCTTCCATGACATCTTAAAGGTCGGGCTGGTGGCATGTGGCAATGCGCTGCTCACCATCGCCACCATCGTGATCGTCACCGGCCTGGTCGGGCGCTATGGCACGGCCGCGCTGGCGGGCTACGGGCTCGGCAGCCGGCTCGAGTTGCTGTTGATCCCGATCACGTTCGGCTTCGGCGGGGCGATGACGGCGATGGTCGGCGTCAACCGAGGCGCTGGCGCCTACGCCCGCGCCCGCCGCATCGTTTGGATCGGTGGGCTGACCGTTTTTGCCCTGACCGGCATCATCGGGTTGACGGTGGCCGTGGTGCCGGACCTGTGGATCAGCTTTTTCACCGCCAGCGCGCAGGCGAGCGAGGTGGCCAGACTATTCTTTTGGATCGTCGGCCCATGCTTCGGTTTCTTTGGACTGGGTCAGGCGCTTTATTTTGCCACGCAGGGCACCGGCAATATGATGGCCCCGTTTACCGCCGGGCTAGCTCGGTTGCTGTGGGTCGGTGGCGGCGGCGCCCTGGTGGCCCTCGCCTTCAAGGCCAGCTTGGCCTGGCTGTTCGCGTTCGTCGCCATGGGGCTGGTCGTGTTCGGCGGTCTTCTGGTCTACGCGTTGTGGCGCGGGCGCACCTGGAATCCCTAGAGCACCCTGCGTTAAATCGGAACCGGCTTTGCGGTTCCGATTTAAGGCGCTATGATCTAGAGCGGCCAGCCGTTGATCGGAAGCGGGAGGTGTCCGATTAAGGGCAGGAGGTTGCACCACACTTCAGGACAAGATCGTGTAACACGCCACCAACAAGAAACGGGCGCCTGCTCAGGCGGACTCGACCTGCGCGTTCTCGCTCAGCACCGACAGGATCCACTGGCGGATCGCCTTTTGGCGCTCCGGGGAAACGATTTTTTTCCCGATCAAATCGGTCACGTAGAACACATCGACGGCCTTCTCGCCGTAGGTGGTGATGTGCGCCGACGTGATATCCAGCGACAGGTCCGACAGCGCGCTGGTCAGGTCGTAGAGCAAGCCCGGCCGGTCAAGTCCGCTGGCCTCGATCACGGTGTAGCGGTCGGACAACGTGTTGTTGATGACCACCGCAGGCTCGACCGCGAATGCGGAGATGCGTGGCTCTTGCGGCTTTCTTTGCGCCAACAGCTCGACCAGCCGCGATTCACCCTGCAGCACCGTGTCGATGGTCCGCGCGACCCGCTCCACACGCCGGCGTTCATCGTCATCCTCCTCGAACTCGCGCTGCAACACAAAGGTATCGAGCGCGAGACCATCGCGCGTGGTTGAAATGTGCGCCTCGATGATGTTGCCGCCGGCGACCATGCAACAGCCGGCGAACAGAGCCAGCAGGCGCGGGTGGTTGGGGGCCAACACGGTCAACTCGGTCATCGCGTTGAAGGCGTGGGTGCTGTAGTCGCTGGCCAGCTTTACCTTGGCCTCCTCGGCCCGGCGCATCAGGCGGGCGTGATCGACCTGTTTGCGTGCGTCCGTCTTGAGCCAATAGTCGTCATAATGACAATCGATGAAGCGCTTGATGTCGGCCTCTGACCAATCCGCCAACTCCGCGCGCAACGCCGCCTGGGCCGTCGCGATACGGTCATTGCGGCTCAACAGGGTGTGCCCGCCGGCGACGAGCGGCTCAGTCTCCCAATATAGTTGGCGGAGCAATTGACCTTTCCAACCATTCCAAGTGCCCGGCCCGACCGCTCGGATATCGGCAACGGTCAGCAGCAACAGCAGCTTGAGCCGCTCCGGACTTTGCACGATGGCGGCGAAATCGCGGATCGTTTTGGGATCGGACAGGTCGCGGCTTTGGGCGATGTTCGACATCACCAAGTGATCCTCGACCAGCCAGGCGACAAGCTCGGTCTCCGCCTTGCTCAAGCCCAACCGGGGTCCCAACTCATGCGCGAAACGCGCGCCCAAGATCGAGTGATCCTCCGGCCGGCCCTTGGCGATATCATGCAGGAAGGCGGCGATGTAGAGCGCGCGTCGATTCTCGATGGAAGGGACGATCTCGGTCGACAATGGCAAGGTGTCGGCGAATTCGCCGTTCTCGATGCCTTTGAGCTCGCCGATGGTCCGGATCAGATGTTCATCGACCGTGTAGTGATGGTACATGTTGTATTGCATCATCGCGATGACCTGGCCGAAGTGGGGGACGAAGCGGCCCAAAACGCCGGCCTCACTCATGTGGCGCAGCGTCGTCTCAGGCGTGTCGGCGGTCGTCAGCAGATCCGAAAACATGCGATTGGCGGTCTTGTCATTGCGCACCTTGTCGTCGATCAGACGCAATGAGCTGCGGATCAGCCGCAGCGCGGAAGGGTGAAGGAACACGCCATGTTCCTCCGCCACCACGAAGATACGGATCAGATTGGTCGGATCGCGCTTGAACACGTCATGCGCGGACACGTTGAGCCGCCCATTGTCGATCTTAAAATCCGTTTGGCGGCGCACGCGCCGCCGCGCGGCCCACGTCAATGGATTAAAAATGGGATTGATGCGGGGAGCCGTGATCAGCTGTTGCATCTCAAGAGCCGAGCACAGGATGGTGGTGAGATCGCCGACATCCTTGGCGATCAGAAAATAATGCTTCATGAAGCGCTCAACGGCGAGCGCGCTGTCGGCGGTGCGGTAGCCGAGCCGCTCCGCCAGCACCGGCTGCACGTCGAATGACAAACGCTCCTCCGCGCGGCCAGTCAAAAAATGCAGGTGGCAGCGCACCGTCCAGAGGAAGTCCTCGCAGCGGCGGAAAGTGGCCAGTTCTCCAGCGGTGAAGATCCGGTCATCGTGGTTGGTATCCACCAAATCGATGCCATAAAGATATTTGGCGAGCCAGTGCAACGAGTGCAGATCCCTTAAGCCGCCCTTACCGTCTTTGATGTTGGGCTCGACCCGATAACGGCTCTGGCCGGATCGGCGATGGCGCGCATCCCGCTCCTCCAGCTTGGCATCGATGAAGGCGCGCGACGACCCGCGCGTGACACTGGCTTGGAGCTGTCGCTCGAGCCCGTCATACAGCTGGCGATCACCGTGAATGAGGCGCGTGTCCAACAGCGAGGTGCGGATCGTCGTGTCCGCCTGCGCCAACTTCACACATTGATCTGCGGTACGCGTCGCGTGGCCGACCTTAAAACCGAGATCCCATAGAAGATACAGCACATATTCTGCTATGCTTTCACCCCACGGCGTTTGTCGGTAGGGCAACACAAACAGCAAGTCGATGTCCGAGCCCGGCGCCAGCAGGCCCCGCCCATAGCCACCGGTGGCGACGATCGCCATGCGCTCCGCATCGGAAGGATTGGTAGCGCGGTAAACGTGCGTGGTCGCATAGTCATAGATCAGTCGGATCAACTCATCCTGGAACTGAGTTAATCCGGCCGCACAGGCGCGGCCGTTGCCATCGGCCTTCAACCGACTGTGCGCCTCCTCCCGCGCCAGTTTGACCAACTGCTTAAGGCGGGTTAGCACGGCCGCGCGCTGCTGGTCGGTATCCTCGATGGCCTTAAACAGATTGGTCAGCTCATGGCGCAGCGCCACGGGCTCGAAGTAGGGGGGCGGCAGCAGGCCGCCGATGTCGTTGGGGCGCTGCCGCGGGTCCTGCCGAACTGCGGTTGCAGCAGGGGTCAAGTCCGTCATCTTTGCTGCTCGGGACCCGGCCCGCCTCCATTGCCTTGCGGCGCCGCTTCCACATCCTCACGGCGCACCTGTTTCAACCGATAGATCAGATCCAGTGCCGCTTTCGGCGTCAACTCGTCGGCGTTGGTCGAATCGATCAAGTCTACCACGCGCGAAGGTTCGCTAGGCGCGGCCGCGACATTTCGATCATCCGGCATCGTCAATCTGCTGGCAGCGGCGAACAGCGGCAGCTGCTCAAGCGCGCCTCCGATGTCGGCGGTGTGGCTTCCTTCGCGTTCGAGCCGCCGCAGCACCTCGCCGGCGCGCGCCACCACCTGCAGCGGCAGGCCGGCCAACTTGGCCACCTGAATGCCGTAGGAACGATCCGCTGCGCCCGCCTGGACGCGATGCAGGAATACAATCTCATCACGCCACTCCCTCACCTCCATGCACACGCAGGACAGCATACTGAGCCGCTCTGCCAATTGCGTCAGTTCGTGGTAGTGCGTGGCAAACAAGGCCCGTGCCTTACACACGTCGTGGAGGTATTCCAAGGTGGCCCAAGCTATAGAAAGTCCATCGAACGTCGCCGTCCCGCGACCGATCTCGTCGAGGATGACAAGCGAGCGCTCCCCGGCTTGATTGAGGATGGCGGCCGTTTCGACCATTTCGACCATGAACGTCGAGCGGCCGCGCGCGAGGTCGTCGGAGGCGCCCACGCGTGAAAACAACCGATCCACCACGCCGATACGGGCGGACCGCGCCGGTACGAAGGACCCACATTGAGCCAGCAAGACGATCAATGCATTCTGGCGCAGAAACGTCGACTTGCCAGCCATATTCGGGCCGGTCACCAGCCACACCCGACCTTGTGCCTGCGCATCGGCGCCGTCGGCTGCCGGCGCCAGCTCGCCGCGCGCGGCCCCGGCCAACACGCAGTCGTTCTCGATAAACGGTCCGGCCAACGCCGATGCCAGCGCCTGTTCAACGACAGGATGCCGGCCGCCTCTGATCTCCAGCACCCGATCGGTGTCGATATCGGGTCGGACATAGCCTTGCTCAACCGCCACCGCCGCCAAAGCGGCACAAACGTCGATTTCGGCCAGCGCAGCGGCGGCGGTAGCCAACGCCTTGGCCGCCGCGTCGACGGCGGCCGCCAACTCGCCGAATATCTCCTGCTCGATTGCCAGCGCCCGCTCGCTGGCAGTCGCGATCTGCCCCTCCGTCTCGCTCAGCTCGGCCGTGGTGAAGCGAACCGCATTGGCCATTGTTTGGCGATGCCGAAACGTGTCGGCCAGCGGTGACGACATCAACGGTTTGGCGTTGGCTTGGGTGACCTCGATGAAGTAGCCGAGAATGTTGTTGTACCGGATCTTGAGCGATCTGATGCCGGTCTGCTCGCTATAGCGCGCCTCCAGCGCGGCCAACACCTTGCGACTGTCGTCTCCAAGTCGTCGCGCTTCATCAAGCTCGGCGCGATAGCCGGGCCGAACAAAGCCACCATCGCGCTTCAATTGGGGTGGATCCTCAACCACCGCTGCAGCCAGGGTCGTGGCCAGCTCGGCCGGAGGCGCTCGCATGCCGGCAACCATCGCAGCCAGTGCTTGCGGCAGCCCAATTGCTTGGGTGGATGCGTCCAACTGGCTGGCGCAGGCAGCCGCCAGGCGCATCGCCGTGCCGACGGCCGCCAGGTCACGCGGGCCGCCACGCTGCAACGAGAGGCGCGACAGTGCCCTGGCGATGTCAGGTGCCGCCTTAAGATGGGCGCGCAGTTCATCGCGCGCCGGTTCGTGATCGATCAGAAAGGCCACGGCGTCGAGCCGAGCCTTGATTTGGGAGGGATCGGTCAGCGGACTGGATAAACGCGCGGTCAACTCGCGAGCACCCGCACCGGTGACCGTACGATCGATCGCCCACAGCAAGCTGCCGGAGCGCTCTCCTGCGCTTGAGCGTATGATTTCCAGGCTGGCGCGGCTTGCCGCATCGATCATCAAGATGCTGCCAGCACCGATCCGACGGGGCGGTCGGAGCAACGGTCGCTGGCCGATCTGGGTCAGATCCACGTACTGCAACAGGGCTGCGACCGCCGCCAACTCCGGACGCGAAAAGCCGCCGTACGCGGCAAGATCTGCGACGCCCAAGGCCGCCTTCAAGTTGTGGCTCCCAGCCGTACTATCGAAGCTTGTCGCCGCAACCGGCGTGGCTGCCGTTTGCAGATGGGTGAGCCAGCTCGCCACATCGGGCGCCGTCAACGTCTCCTCAGTGGCAATCAGCTCGCTGGGGCCGAGCCTGACGAGTTCGCCGCCAAGATCGGCGCCTTCCACCGTGCCAACTTCACATTCGCCAGTCGACAGCTCCAACGACGCGAGGGCGTACGCGCGTTTATTGGTGTGCTCCAGAGACCCCTCCGGCACCACGAACAAGGCGGTGAGATAATTGCGCGCACGCGCGTCGAGCAAGCTGTCCTCGGTCAACGTGCCGGGTGTCACCAGGCGGACAACGTCACGGCGCACGACGGCTTTCGAGCCGCGCTTGCGGGCTTCGGCAGGATCTTCCAACTGCTCGCACACGGCGACCCGGTAGCCCCGGCGGATCAATCTGTGCAAATACTCATCTGCCCTGGAGACGGGGACCCCGCACATCGGAATATCTTCGCCCAAGTGCTTGCCACGCTTGGTCAGCGCGATCCCCAGGGCTTCTGCGGCGACCACGGCGTCGGCGAAGAACAGCTCGTAAAAATCACCCATCCTGTACCAGAGCAGGCTGTCGGGGTTGGCCGTTTTGATCTCGAGATACTGCGCCATCGAGGGTGTGGCTTCGCCGGCCGCGTCCTTGGCTTGCCGCGACGGCGCCTTACGCGCTGAACGGCCACCTGCCGCCTCGCCGGTCGCCGCTTCGGTGCGGGGCTGAGCGCTGCCGGGATCGGGTCGGCCGGCGCCGCGCGGTTTATTGGGCTGTTGGTTCGCCATGCTGGGTTGATCGTTGGCTGGCTTGGTGTCAGCGGGTCCTATCGTGCTGGGTTGAGCCTATCACGAGCGCGCTGTGGTCATGAACCTCCTGCGCCCGCCACCGACCGGGCTTGTCGATGTCGGTTCACGGCCCGCTGCGAACATGAAACGTCTTGCCAGGGCGCGCCCGGCATGGCCCTCTTATGGCAGCGTTTGATCACCTGATGCGAGAAACAATGCCCGAGAATTCCCAGCAAGCCCGCTTCACGGCCCAAGAAGCCCTGCAGTTTCATGCTCAAGGCAAGCCCGGCAAACTTGAAATCACGCCGACCAAGCCGCTGGCGACCCAGCTTGATCTTTCGCTCGCCTATTCCCCCGGCGTCGCCATTCCCGTGCAGGCGATCGCGGACCAGCCCAGCGCCGCCTACGACTATACCAACAAGGGCAACCTGGTCGCCGTGGTTTCGAACGGAACCGCCATTCTGGGCCTGGGCAATCTCGGCGCGCTGGCGGCAAAGCCGGTGATGGAAGGCAAAGGCGCGCTGTTCAAACGCTTTGCTGATATCGACGCGTTGGACATCTTGGTGGATACCTCCGATGTCGATGCTTTCATCAACTGCGTGCGCTATCTCGGCCCGACCTTCGGCGGCATTAACCTGGAAGACATTCGCGCGCCGGACTGCTTCATCATCGAGCAGAAACTGAAGGAATTGCTCAACATTCCAGTCTTCCATGACGATCAGCACGGCACCGCTATCATCGCCGCGGCAGGCGTGATCAACGGGCTGGAGCTGACCGGGCGCAAGCTGGACGCTAGCAAGCTGGTCGTCAACGGCGCTGGCGCTGCCGGCATCGCCTGCCTCGACCTGTTGGTGTCGATGGGCATGCCGAAGTCCAATATCATTCTGTGCGACAGCAAGGGCGTGATCTTCGAAGGCCGCCAAGACGGCATGAACCAGTGGAAATCAGCCTACGCGGCGCCGACCGACGCCCGCACGCTGGCTGAGGCGTTGGTTGGCGCTGACATGTTCTTCGGGCTGTCGGTCAAAGGCGCGGTGACCAAGTCGATGGTGCGCACGATGGCCGCGCAACCGCTGATCTTTGCCATGGCCAATCCCGATCCCGAGATCTCGCCAGAGGAGGTGCTTGAGGTTCGCGACGACGCCATCATCGCCACCGGCCGTTCAGATTACCCCAATCAAATCAATAATGTGCTTGGCTTCCCCTTCCTCTTCCGCGGGGCGCTCGACGTGCAGGCGACGGCAATCAATGACACCATGAAGATCGCCGCCGCGAAGGCGTTGGCGGAGTTGGCCAAGCAGGACGTGCCCGATCAAGTGGCCGCCGCCTATGGGCGTCGGGTGCGCTACGGTCCCGGATACATCATTCCAGCGCCGTTCGACCCGCGCCTGATCAGCCATGTACCGCCCGCGGTGGCCGCTGCCGCCATGGAATCCGGTGTCGCACGGCGGCCGATCGTCGATATGGACGGCTACGTGGCCGCCCTGTCGGGTCGGCTCGATCCGGTCGCCGGCTGGCTGCAGACGATCCTCGACCGCGTGCGCAACGAACCGAAGCGCATCATCTTCGCCGAAGGCGAGCAGCCGCAGGTCGCGCGCGCTGCGAACGCCTTCCTCAACGCTGGCTTAGGCACCCCGATCTTGATTGGCCGCGAGCCGATCATCCGCGAAGCATTCGAGTCGGCCGGCATCGAGCTCACTGGCGCGTTTGAGCTGCACGACACCAGCCTCGATCCCAATCGGCTGGCCTATGCCGAGTTCCTTTATGCGCGCTTGCAGCGCAAGGGCCATCTGCTGCGGGATTGTGATCGCCTGGTCGCCAACTTCCGCAACGTGTTCTCCGCCTGCATGCTGGCGATGGATCACGGCGATGGCATGGTCACCGGCGTCACACGCAATTGGTACACCGCCTATGAGGACGTGCGCGGCGTCCTTGACGCCAAGCCCGGCGAACGACCGATCGGGGTCTCGTTGATGCTGTCGCGCGGTCGCGCCGTCCTGATCGCAGACGCCAGCGTCCATGATATGCCCACGTCGCTGGAGCTGGCCGACATCGCCGAGCACGCGGCTCGTGTCGCGCGCCGGCTGGGCATGGAGCCCAGGGTGGCGATGCTTGCGTACTCGACCTTCGGGCACCCGCGTGGTGAGCGCTCGGACGTGGCGCGTCGGGCGGTCGAAATGCTCGACGAGCGCAACGTCGACTTCGAGTATGATGGGGAGATGGCCGCGGACGTCGCTCTCAATCGAGAAGCGATGGCGCGCTATCCGTTTTGCCGGTTGACGGACACCGCCAATGTGCTGGTGATGCCGGCCTTCCACTCAGCTTCGATCGCATCAAAAATGATGCAACAGCTCGGCGGGGCAACGCTGATCGGCCCGCTGCTGGTGGGTTTGTCGCATCCCGTCCAGATCTGCCAGCTTGGTGCGCCCGACGCCGATATCGTCAATATGGCTGCGCTAGCCGCTTACAACCTGGACCAATAGGGCCACAGCGTCCGCTGTCGACCCGCCGTACAGCGATCGTTAACCTTTAGTAAGGATTAATGGCGTATCGCCAATAGAATTGGACGTGCATCAGTAATTTGGGCGGTTTGCGGCGTCCCAACCTGAGGGCTCAGCGCTTGCCTCGGTCATTCTGGCACGTCAGCGGCTGATTAACGGATATTTGGAGGATGCGATGGCGCTGCGCGTGATGATTCAGCGGGACCGGTATGAATGCGTCCTCAATCTCACCGACGACGCCGGTCACAGCCATACGATCGTCCTGCAACGACCACTGGCTTGGTGGGAAAAGCAGATGATGTATACGCTGAACAATGACCCTTATGACGCTCGGGACTGGATCATTTGGGCGCTGTTGCGCTACCAGGCGCAAGTCGATTTGGACGAAGAGACGACCCAGCATCTGCTGCAGGCGCTGTCGATCCATTTTGATCAGGCTCAATCGGAGATCCCCGAGTTGTAGCGGGCAGACCGCCGGCCGCTGCCGCCGGCAACTGAAGGCGACGTGCCTGATACGATACGGGAGGCCCGGAAAACCCGGCGGCGCCAAGCGGGCGCAGGATCGCGTGGTTGGCGTCATGAGCGGGCTCGTTTCGGAAGATCCGGGCAGATCCATGGTTTGAGAAGCGCGATCCGCCTTGTCGTGTCCTAAAGCAACTTTAACAGCGATCATCGTGCCTTAAATTGGCATCGGCTTGGCGGTTCAGATTTGAGGCACGATGATCTAGCGAGGCCGTGAAACGCAGCTTTTGCCCTTGATTGAAAGCCCAATTCGCCTGCCAGATTGCCGGCATACTTGCCTCGCCCGAGACCTGTAGCTGTCTCGCGCGGCCCGCACCAGATCTCGGCGACAATCGTTTGAGCGCGCGAGCCTGTCGATCTTTGCCGGAAGCGCCGGGATGGTTCAAGCGAACACCGCAGCGCTCACGAGCCGGGCCTGGGATTACAGGTGACTTGCGCCTATCTATCTTGTAGAGCTGAAGGGCACTAGTACTACGCTTCCCGCAATCTTACGGCTCAGTCGCACTCAGTGACGTCTGTCGTGCCGTTTCTCCGCAAGAGCACACAGTGAGATTGGAAGTACGATGAACCAGAATACGCCTTTTGAGATTCCCCAGCAGATGCGCGAGCTGTCCCTTCGCAACGTCGAGCAAGGCCGCGCGGCCTGCGCGCAATTCATGGAAGCCATGACACAGGCCACCAATATGTGGCTGGATGCGATGCCGTCCAACGAGATGACGTCCGGCCTCAAAGCCGTACAAGAGCGTGGCATGCGCTTTGCTCGCCAGAATGCCGAGGCTTATTTCGCGCTCGCCAGCGAACTCGCCAACGCGAAGGACATGCAAGACGCGCTCGCCATCCAGAGCCGCTACGCTCAGGACCAGTGGCAGGCCTTGACCTATCAAGCCCAAGAGCTTGGTCGGTTGACGACGGAAGCCGCACAGAACGCGCAGCCCAAACGCTAATCGCCGGCCCACGTCCGTTGATCAGGTCATAATCGGACCCGGGCGGGCCCTGTGGTCGCCGGGCGGCGTGCGGGGGGTCGCCGTGGGTCGCCCGTGATGATCGGTTGATTGCCGGCAACCAAGCCGCTGGGCGGGCCAAACGGATGCGTGGCAGGACCAATCAGCGCCGGATCACCACGCGTGGCCTTGAACGGGCCGGCCGACGGCTGTTGGTAACGGGGACAAACCCCATCGACATCTCGACGAATCAACCCTGTCCCATTACGCGCGTCGTTTTCGATGGCTGGTGATGCAGCCGTTGAGGGAGGGGAATATGCCAATCGCCGTCGACGCAACAATCATGCACGACACGCTCGCGACGGATCTCAAGGCCTGCGAGGCGTTTCTCACCGAGGGCAGCCGCATCCAAGTGGGCGCGCGGGTCGAGATCTTCGACGTCCAATCCAACCGCAAATGGAAGGCCACCACCGTCGGTGTGCGCACGGTCAAGGGCGGCAATACCGTCGCGTCATTGGCGTTTGGTTGCGCCATGCAGCGACGGCCACCTCCAGGATCGATGGTCGTTGCGGTCTGACCGGCAAGCCAGCGCCTTGTCCGGGCCCGGGTCAAAGCCGCCTGCCGGTCGGGGCCGATCTGGACCGTCGTGAGGCGCTCGCTCTTTCGCCCACGACCTCGCGCGGACATGGCACTGCCGCCTTTGGTCGGAGGCTCAACGTGACGTGATCAGGCCGCGACCGCCCCTTTAGGGCCTGTTGTGATTCAGCGCGAGTGTATCACAGTTGCTGCCGCATAGATCATTGCACGGTAGCTGCTGTCAGTCTTCTCGCTGCGTGTGGCGATACGCTTGAACTCCTTGAGTTTGCAGAAGAAGTTCTCGATGAGGTGGCGCCATTTGTAGATCTCCTCGTCGATTTGGAGACGCCGTTTTCGTTTTGGTCTTTGCGAGATGACGATGCCGGCACCCCGCGCGTTCAGTTCATCAATGATCCAGTTGCAATCGTAGGCCTTGTCAGCGATCAGCGCTGCGAACTCGACCTTCTCGATCAGCGGTGCGACGCCGACCGTATCGTAGCGATTTCCGGGCAGCAGAACGAAGCGCACGAGACTGCCGAGGGCGTCGGTCAGTGCGACAATCTTCGTTGTCCACCCGCCCTTCGACTTGCCGATGGCCTGACTTTGAGTCCCCCTTTTGCGCCGTGTCCGTGGCGATGGACATGGACGATGGTGGCATCGATCATCGCGTACTCCATGTCCGGATCATCGGATAGAGCGTTGAAAATTTTCGCAAAAACATCACGCGCAGCCCAATAACGAAAGCGCTGAAACACCGTATTCCAATTGCCGAATTCCGATGGCAGGTCGCGCCATGGACTGCCCGTGCGAACGATCCACAGAACGGCTTCGATGAACACCCGACCATCACCACCGGTGCGACCGGCATCGGTCTTCTTGCCCAGACAAAGCGGCTCAATCTTTTCCCACTGACGATCTGTCAAACAGTAACGAATCATTTGCAGCCCCCTGTTTTGGGAGCTTGAATCACAAACCAGGTCCAAAGTGAATCCTGATTCCCAACAGGCCCTAGAGCAACCTGCCTTCAATCGGAATCGGAACGATCCCGATGAAACGCAGAACGTTGCTCTCCACGTTTAGGGCGATCATCTTTGTGCCCGAGGTTGGGACCGCTTAAGCGCTTCCCGCTTAAGCCACGTTGATCTGGGGTGCTCGTCCTGGCTGCAGCTGAAGGCCAGCTGGTGTAGGGCGTCTACCCCGCCCGGCCGCTGCTATCAAACCTCCTGCGGCCGGAAGCTCGGGATCCAACGCTTGCCCGCCGGGGTCGGCTCGGCAAGCAAGGCCGCTGCAGCAACTCTGGCAAACGTCACCTAATCAGACGTTGGTGCGGCTGCGGAGCCGAGCCTGTCACCACAACCACGGGCAGTCGCCGACGTGCCAAACAGCGATGCCACGATCACCAGCACAAACATTTGCGCTGCGATGATGGCCGGCCAAACGTGCGTGAACTGCGGGTCGAAATATTTCTGCGGCCCGAATGACACAAGCGCGCAAAGGCAGGCGAGCACCGACCAGATCCTGCCGAACACCGAGCCCAACGGTCCGACGCTGATCGCGGCAGCGGTGACCGCTAACGACGCGCCCAGGAACGGTGCCAAGGCAAATATCGCGACCGCCACGGGCGGATGCGGTTGTGAACGCGCAAGCAGGGCCGCCAGCATGACGGTCTGCAATACAGCTAATCCGATCAACGCTGCTCGCTGCGCGGCTTCGTCGGGTAAGCGCATGGCGATGCCTTTCCGTAATTATGTGTACGCTTGCTGCCTTCCGTAACATTGTGTACGGTTTTTTGTCAAGTGGAGAAGGAAACGCTATGCGGGGCGAGGCGCGGCGACGGCGGGAACAGCAAATCGAGGCGGCTGCCTACGATCTGCTTGCTGAGCGCGGCTATGCAGGCCTGTCTATGCTGGCCATTGCGCGGGCTGCGAAGGCGTCGAACGAAACGCTTTATCGCTGGTACGGCGAAAAGCGGGGACTGTTCAAAGTGCTGGTGCGGCGGAACGCAGATCAGGTCCGACAGTTGCTCGAAAAGGATCTGGCCAAGCAGCGCGCGCCATTCCAAACCCTGCGATCGTTCGGTCCGCTGCTGCTTGAGCTGCTGCTTGGCCCCAAAGCCATTGCGCTCAATCGAGCGGCCGCAGCCGATCCCAGCGGAGAGCTTGGCTCAGCGGTCGCGGAGGAGGGCCGCAAAGCCGTGATGGCGCTGCTGAGCGCCGTAATTGCGCGCGCGCAAGCCGACGGCGCCTTCACGGGCGGATCATCGGACGAAGTCGCCGACGTCTATATTCGACTGCTGGTCGGCGACCTGCAAATCCGCCGTGCCATCGGATCGATCGATGTGCCAAGCAAGCCGACACTGAACATGCGCGCCGACCAAGCCTTGGCCATGCTCGAACGCATTTACGGCGGGACTAGAGCAACCTGCCTTTAATCCGAATCGAAACGATCCCGATTAAAGGCAGAAAGTTGCTCACCACTTTAAGAGCGATGATCTAGCGAGCGGCCAGGCATGCGCGCATGAGCGGTTGCGGCGACGTCGCTACTTATCACTTCACCAACCAAACTGAGATGCCAAATCAAAAGTTTAGGGCGCCAATTGCCAGCATGGTCGGACCGCCGATGTCGCACGCTTGCCAGATGATCGTGGATGGAGGGGGAACCGCGAAGCCGGTTGCTCCTCAAGCCACGATGATCTAGTCGGCGACCACTTGAACGGTCTCCCATTCCGTTCGGGTTGTCGCCAGCACTTGAGCCCAACCGCCGGCGCGCTCGTGCTGGCCCGGCGAAATTGCGCGGCTCGGAAACGCGAACTGGGCGCCCTCAGCGGCGAATGGGAAGGGCGCTAGGCTATAGACCCCCGGCGCGCGCGCGCGAATGGTGATGGTGACGTCACGGTCGCGGTCGATCGGCACGTGCGTGAACGCCTGCTCGGTGCGATGCTCGCGACAGGACCGGTTGAAATAGATCGCGAGCAGATCGCAGAACTGCAGCAATTTGTAGTTCTGAAACAACCAGTCCTCGCCGATCCACGCCGCCGTCTTAGGCGATTGAGCAAGTTCGGCCTTGTGCCGCTGCTGACGCTCAAGCTCGGCGCTGAGCATCGCCTCGACGGCTGCCTGATCGTCGGGGGCAAGGCGATTGAGGCGGCCCGCGCTGGAAAAGCCGTACCGTCCATTGTAGATGCCCCAGGTATGCATCGACGACAACAATCCGCAAAACGGGTGTTGGCGTTGGTTGAAGTCCGGCGATCCCTTGCTGGTGGGGATGATATGTTGGGCCGGCGTGTCAAACACCGTATACGGCAGCCCGGTTTGCGGATCTGTCGCGGGATCGCGATCGAACGCTGCCCAGCCGGCATCGTGATGCGTGATGATGTAGGCCACCAGCTCGAACGGTGTTGGCGCCGCGAACGCGGCATTGCCGAAAGCGCGCGCGAACTGACCGGACAGCGCGGCATGGTCGCGCATCGCGATCGCGCGGTGCGGCTCACCTGGTGGTGCGGATTGGATGAACATGGCGGCAGCACTCGGTTGCAGGCTCGACACCTCCCAGGCAGCCAGTCGATCCGTGAGACAAAATCGTTGCCGCCTGGGACGGAACGCTGTGCCTGCCAGCTTCCCCAGCCGGCCTGCCACAAACGGGTGCCAGCGGGTGCCCGGCGGGCAGCGAACTGGTTCCAGCTCACCTCAAAAGGCTATAAGGGGCCTGGCCGGCGCCGGCAACCGACATCAAGGTGCTGCCGGACTATCGATCATGGGGTACGAAGGCCACCGCCTCGATCTCGACCAGCCAATCGGGATCGACCAACGACGCCACGGCAACCTGCGTGCTGGCCGGGTAGGGCGGCTTGAACACCTCGGTGCGCACCTGATTGATGACGTCGCGGTAACGGATATCGGCGGCGTAGATGGTAATCTTGACGACGTCGTCCAAGGCGGCCCCGGATTCGGCCAGCACTGCGCCGATGTTGGCGAACACCTGACGCGTTTGCCCGGCGACGTCACCCTTGGCGACGGTCTGCCCGTCCGCATCCCACGGGATCTGTCCGGCGACGAAGATCATCCGCCCGTTCGACACCTCCCAGCCCGGGCTGTAGCTACCCTTGGCCGTGACTGACGCAGGTTTCAAGACGCGCTTTGCCATCGCTCAGCTCCTTTGCCCGGAGGCTTGGACAGGTTACGAGAGCAGCCGCTGCTGCCGGCCTTTCCCGACCAAACAATAGTTGACGGGCAGCCCCGCGGCCAGTGGCGGACAGCTCGGCTCGGCAGCAGCCCACCCGCCGATGCCGGAACCCTTCCGCTTGGAAATCGCGTGCGTCGGCCCCTGTTGAGGAGCCGTCATGCGCGCGCCGAGCGCTGAGCGCATCCCGCGCCGACCGTGGCAGTTCATGATCACCAGGTCACCGTAGACCCGGCTTCAGCCACTCAGGACTGCTGAAATTCCTTCGAATGCAGCCACTCGGCATGTTTTGGTGCCCGCTTCGTCTTCGACCACTCCTCCAGCATCTCCCACCGGACCTCGGCGGCGCGGGCGTTCATCGCTTCGACCTCCGGATCGTTATAGGCGAGCTCAAGGCGGTGGCCGTTGGGATCGAAGAAGTAGATCGAATGGAACAGCGAATGGTTGGTTACGCCGAGCACCTGCACGCCGTTCGCCTCAAGGTGCTCCTTGTATTTCACCAGCGTGTCGCGGTCCTTCACGCGGAAGGCAATGTGCTGCACCCATTCCGGCGTGTTCGGATCCCGACCCATCTCCGGTTGTGTCGGCAGCTCGAAGAACGCCAGCACATTGCCGTTTCCAGCATCAATAAAGACGTGCATATACGGATCGGGTTCGTGGGTCGAGGGAACATGGTTCTCCGCAAATGCCAGCGTGTAGTCCATGTTCAGCATTTTCTTGTACCACTCGACGGTTTCCTTGGCGTCTTTGCAGCGGTACGCGACGTGGTGGATCTGTTCGATTTGCATGGCAAACGCCTTTCGTCTGACTTGAGCTTTTCACTGTAGCTGGCATCCTGCGACGATGGCGAGTCAAACGCTGCAGGGCGAAGCCATTGATCGAAGTGCTGACATTGAATTCACCTGTCGCCCGACGCTGCGTTCAACCGCGACTGCCAGCCGCGCCGGTTGGCCCAAAGGCTATAACATTTCCGTGTTCGCTGGAACCATCCCGTTCCCCGCCCGCGGCCACCCGATGGCAGGCTTGTGTGGGGGCCGGCCGCAGGATCGGGTCGGCAAGCACCATCCGCCTGAGGCGGACATGAACCAGATCATCGCGCGCTTGAGCAACCTGCCTTTAATTGCAACCGGCTTTGCGGTTCCGATTTAAGGCGCGATGATCTAGCTCGGAAATGGCTGGCTCGGCGAGGAACAAACCGAACGTACCGACCGCAATGGCCGCAAATCCGGTCAGTGCGATGAGATAAGAACTCCGATCGGAAGCGGGAAGTGCGTCGCGCACCCGGGTCAGCGCGACCACAACCTGAGTGGGCAGACAGATCAGCAAAAACGCGGTCACGGCCCAATAAAACGGGCCAAGTGGCAACAGCAAACAGCCCGTCGCCTCCCCCCGGGACGTGGCGTCGGCGGCATGCACGCCGAAGCAGCGCTTTGGGGTTCCCAGGAACCCCTAATGCTACGCATCTTGGTGAGCCAAGCTGTTGCTTCCGTTGGTGCCGCAGAAGGGACTCGAACCCCCGACCCACGCATTACGAATGCGTTGCTCTACCAACTGAGCTACTGCGGCGCCCCGGACGGCCGTTCGGCAGGCGGCGCTTGGCCGCGCTGCAGCGTGCGCCAGCGTAGGCCCTCGCTTCATACCGCCAAGCCGAACCGAGCGCAACCTCATCGCTGCCGAAGGCGGGTGATAGCGTTGCCAAGTGAGTTGCGGCCGATCCCGCTCACCCGCCTATGGCGGCAATCATCTAACAGGCGGTTTGGGCGCGGCTCATCCGCATCCCAGCGTCGGCGTCAGGCTCCCGGCGTCTGCCGTGTTAGCTGGTTGAAACCGGCCCGCAGCGCATCGCTGAGGCTGTCAAAGTCATAGGCGCTGGCAAGGATCTGACCCATCGCCACCGTCGCCACGATCGGCACCACCACGATCTGCACCAGCTTGACCAATCGCCGCAGAAAACGTGCCCGCGTCAGCAACGGATTAACCTGAAAAATCGACAAAGCGATCATGACACTGATCGTGGCATAGGTGGTCACGAATATCATGTCGGATAATGTGGCATCGTCCGCTGCGGGCTGGTTCAGCGCCAGGTAAAGCGCGATGGCGGACAAAAGGGCCGTCACCTGGATAGCAATGATCGACTCAAATTGCGTGTTGGGGATGAAGTTGGCGAGATAGGCGACGATCATGATGAAGGCCAGCGGCACGATCACACGCAGCACGTAATCGATCACCTGTCTGCGCATGACCCACGTGTAATTGAAATTGTAATAGGGCAAGACACGTTGCTCGCTGGTGGCTCCCTCGACGCTGCGAATGAGTTGTTCGCTGGTGCCAACATAATGCGACAGCATGGTCCAGCCATCGATCGAAAACGCCTTGTTGCGAATTTCATCCGCCGGCGGCTGGATCAGAAACGCCGCGCGCGTGCTGGACGGCTGAAACGAAACGGACAGCACCTGATTGTCGAACGGGTACTTTCTCAGATCGGGATCAAACGCGAACCGACCATTTACCTTGTAAATGCGTGACCAGGAACGCTGCGTCGCGTCCTTGGGATCGACATGAACCTCGCGAATGTTGATCAACGGCTGGCCCATCGGCCCACGTAACGCGTTGGTAAACTCGATGGCGCCGATTGAGAGATACGTGTCGCTGCGGATGGTGAAAAAGAACTCGGCCTCGAAGCTGCGGTCGTTGCTGTCAATGCGATCGATGCGGTTCATGTCCAAATGCATATAGAGCACCGGCACCTGCACGATCTTGCCGTTCCTGCGCACATACTGCGTTGGCGCGAGTAATGACGTCGACTTGCCGGGCGGTCGCCACACGATCAGTGAACGCTCAGACGAGGCGCGCCGATTGGAAAAGCTCCAGTCTTGGGCGGTGCCGCGAAACACCTGACGGCCTTCCTGAAGCTGGGCCAAGTGCGCTGCCACCGCGTGCCGAACGCTCCCGGCGTCGGGGTTAGCGCTGCGCCGGGCTCCCACCACGATCAGCGAGACCAAGTCCGCGTAGCGTGCACCATAGCCGACGGAATAAGGCGCATAGGCATGTTTGCGGCCCAACGAACCGGGTCGGCGCATCAGCTGCTCGAGCCGCTCGTTATTGAGATTGGCAATCCCGCCCTCGGCGATCTCGTACAGCGCTGCCCGATAGGATTGCGCGACCTGCTCGGCCGTCACGCCATTGACCGAGCCCAAAGCAATGAACACCGGTACATTGATGCCGGCCTTCGCCAACCGCGCAAGCAATTGGGCCCCCTGCTTGGATCCGATCGACAAAAACAACAGGTCTGGACTGGCCGCCTTCAGATCAGCGATCACGGCCTCAACCGCCTGCGGGCGATCGGCGATCGCCGATTTGAGCCAATTGGTGGTGACGAGCTGGGTCCCCTCCGGCATGTCGGCGAGGTATCTATAGTAGTCGCTGGTGTAAAGATCATTGGGATTGCCAACGAACGCGACGCGCTGGAAGCGATCGGCCACGAAGCTTTTAAACACTTGCTGCTCGTCGAGCACCGAATGGGTCAGCGTGTACACATTGGGATAGGGGGCGAACAAGGATTCCACCGACATCTCGGAGATCCACGGCAGACCACTCTCGCCGACGCGCGCCACCACCTTGCTGCCGCGCGTGGAATTCCACACACCGATCATCGCGATCAGATTCGGCCGCTTAAGCATGTCGGCGACGTTGCGCACCGTGCGCTCCGCCTCGGTCTTGTCGTCGTAGATGACCAGCTCGACCGGCCGGCCATGGATGCCGCCGGCGGCATTGATCGCGGCCACCCGTTGCTTGACGAAGGTGACGATCGCATAGGCCTCCTCGGGACCCGTGGCCGGCGCCTTGCTGGTGCTCACGTGGAGCGCAATGGCATAGCCACGTGCCGGCCGGTCTTGCGCCTGCGCCGACAGGATGGCGGCCGGCCCCACGGCGAGTGAGGCAAAGCCCAAAAGCCACGTGATGGCGATCTGGCGAAGGCGTTGCATGGCGCTCATCGACCGGTCGCGCATCAGTCGCTGCCTTCCTGCGCGAGGGCCGCCAAAGCGTCGCGCGCCAGCTTGCCGGTCACCGGACGACGACGCTGCAAGGCCATGCGGTCGATGGTGTCGACCAGACGGCGGGCGGCATCGGCGGAACGTTCCATACGCAGCACCAACGTGGAGATCACCGCGGGCTCAACGCCCAACTGGCGATCGGCAAACAGCTTGACCAGCAGCGCCCGCAACAGCGCTTCGTCGGGAGGCGCAATCCGAGCCAATGCCAAGGCCCTCAGGCGCGAGCGCAAGTCCGGCAGCCCCACCGCCAACTCGCCCGGCGCAGCCCGCGTCGTCATCAGCACCGATAAACGCCCCTCGCGGGCCAGGTTCAGCAAATGAAACAGGGCTTGTTCATCACCGATCCCTTGGTCGATATCCTCTACCGCGATCGCGCCAGCTTCGATCGCCGCGCCGACCGAGCCTTCGCGCAAGTGAGCCGCGGCGATGCGCTCGCCGCCAGCGCGCGCGCGCCAAACCTCGACCAGATGGCTTTTGCCGGCGCCAGCAGGCCCGACGATCGCCATCGCCTGCTGCGGCCATCCGGGCCAGACATCGATGGCGTTACAGGCGGCCTCGTTGGCCGGGCTCAACAGAAAGTCCTCGCGCCCCATGGCGGGCCTTAAGGACAAGTCCAAAAGCATCTGCTGGGACCCGGTTGCCATCACGCCTCGCGTCCTCGCCGCGACATCGCTACCTCCCCGCAACATCGCCGGACCCTACCGCTTGACCTTGCGGTCATTAAGGCCCCACCGCATCGCTTCATGTGCGTGCTCCCCTTCACGCGTCGTCCGCCGGGCTGCGCCCCTGCTTGATCTCCGCCGCGGCGACCTCCGCATTGGTCATATGCCGAAGCCACGCCACCATGTAGGCCGCCAACGACGCAACCGTGAGACCGGCGGTCAGCCAGACCAGCACCTGGCGCAGGCCCTGCAGCCCGAGCTGAAACCCGACATCCGCCAGGACGGTCGCGGCAAGAACCAGTTGGGCAGCGGTATTGATTTTGCTGACCAGCAATGGACGGATCTTAACCGGTCGCCCCAGGAGCCACGATACCAGCACCGCCATGATGATCAGCAGATCGCGCGAGACGACCGCGATCACGAGCCAGGTCGGCAGCTCCCCCTTCCAGCCCATGGCGATAAAGATTGACACCACCAAGAGCTTATCTGCCAGCGGGTCCAGATAGGCACCGAGTTCGGTTTGCCAGCCAAAGCGCTTGGCGAGAAAACCGTCGACCGCGTCGCTGAGGCCGGCGGCGACAAAAGCGATCAGCGCCAACTGATTGTGGTCGGTCAGCATCAGCCAAAAGATCACGGGTACGAGCAGGGCCCGCGCCAACGTGATGATGTTGGGAATGTTCAAACGCGCGCTACTCTTCTCGTCGATCGGTGGTCGGATCCGGACATCAGGCTCTTGCATACGCGTACCGACGGCTCTCATTCCGCTTGCAACGGTCAGCGCCAACCGTCGAGGCAATGGCTGAATTGGCGACGCGAGGTGTGCCGATCAACGCGTCGTGCGATCGGTGCCGGCCGCGGCGTGCCGACAGATAGCGCGACGCCATCCGCCGCATCTGCCCGTCGCGAGTGCCGGCCGCGATCAATGACGATCGGCCTGCGCATACCAAACGCCGCGGCTCCCCGACATGATGATGCCCTGCGTTCGAAGCGCCGCGGCCAGCGCCGGGCCGCCACCAGGATAGCGCAGAGCGATCTGCGCGCCGCGCGCCGATAAGCCACCCACCAATAGGTTGGTGACGCCAGGCAACCGTTCGATCTGGCTGCGCATTTCTTGCCATTCGCGCAGACCGGCGAAGCGAACCGAAATCTGCACCGCCAACGGCGGCGAGCCGACCGGCGGCAGCGGCGGCGCCGGGCGCGCCTTCACCGCCTTCCAGCGCCCTTCAATGATGCCGAGCGCGACCACCGCAGCATATTCGGCCGAGTACAGCGGATCGGTCGGATCAAGCCGCCAAGACCTGCGCAGCACGAAGGAGCCAACGGCATCGGTTCCAGACAAGGTCACGTTGAGGCGATTGGCCGCCGGATCGGGCTCAGCGATGGCCAACAAGGCTTGGCGGCTACGCGATAAGGGGGCCGTTACCCCTAACGGCGCTTCGGGATCATTCAACGCCGCCTTGACCAAACCGGGGGTGAGGCCCTGCGGCCGCCGATGCAGCTTAACCGGGGTCAGCGCGTGCTTGAGATCGAGGCCGGTCCAAGCCTCCCGCCACAGCGCCTCGCCACGGCTGGCTGACCATTGCTCGGACGACGCTTGGGTGGGCGGCACATAGATCAACACCACCGCGGTCTGCGCCGCCTGCTCATCGACAAACGGTATGCCGCGCTCGATCAACAGCTTGCGCACCCGCTGCGGCTCGAACGTGAAATCCAGCGTCGCGATATAACTGGTCGAGGAGTTGCGTTCCGCGCGGACGGCGATGCCGCCAATCAAGGGCTCCACCGGCACCGACTGCAACCTGGCAATCGCCTTATGCGCGGTCACTGGGGCCAGCCGTTTGACCAGGGAACGGAATGCTCTGCGCTGGCCGATCGTCAGCGCCTTGGATTTGGCCGCGACCGCATTGTCAGCCCGCGCCTCAACCGGGTAGTTGCCGACAGTGAAGGCGCCGGGTTCGGCAGCTGGGCTCTGGGTCGCCGCCGCCGTCATTCCGGACACAACACTCAGGAGGACGCGCACTGGCCTGGGCATCGCAGTCAGCAACCCGAGCGGGCCGCGGCCGCACAGCCTCCGTCTCAATTGCTCCGCCATGTGGTAGGTCCCGCTCCCTCGGAGGGTGGCCGAACAACAACGCTGCGGTGTTGCAAGCCGACCGCTCAGTCTGCTAGGAGGCACATTCTCGGGCGCTGTATGAGGCGAAAATTGGGTCGAGGTCAATGCCTCCCCGGAAACTGCCCGGCATCCTTCGTTGGAGGGCACCTTGGCGACAAGCGAAACAGATCCGGCTGAGGCATCCGCCCCCGCAGCCGCAATCACCTACGCCGACTCTGGTGTCAACATCGCCGCCGGCAATCAGCTGGTGGATGCGATCAAGCCGCTCGCCGCGGCGACGCGGCGCCCGGGCGCCGAAGCCAACCTCGGCGGATTTGGCGCTCTGTTCGATCTCAAGCGGTGCGGGCTGCAAGATCCGATTCTGGTCGCCGCCACCGATGGCGTCGGCACCAAGCTCAAAATCGCCATTGAATCGGAGCGCCACGATACGGTCGGTGTTGACCTCGTCGCCATGTGTGTCAACGACTTGCTGGCCCAAGGGGCCGAGCCCCTGTTCTTCCTCGACTACTATGCATGCGGTAAACTCGATGTGGCCACCGCGCGCAGCGTGATCGCCGGTGTCGCGTCGGGCTGTCTGGAGGCGGGCTGCGCGCTGATCGGTGGTGAGACCGCTGAGATGCCGGGTATGTATTGCGCGGCGGACTATGATCTCGCTGGTTTCGCCGTCGGCGCGGTGGAACGCGACCAGACCCTGCCGCGGCGGGACATCACAGCCGGCGATCTGCTGATCGGATTGCCCTCCTCCGGACTGCATTCCAACGGGTTTTCGCTGGTGCGGCAGCTGGTCTCGCAGACCGGCTTGGGCTGGTCGGATCCGGCCCCGTTTGCGGTCATGCACGCGGCACAATCTGCGCAACCGGCCAGCCTTCGCGAGGCGGTGATGGTGCCAACCCGAATCTACGTCAAGCCGGTGTTGGCGACGCTTCGGGCGACGGCGGCCGTGAAGGCGATCGCGCACATCACGGGTGGCGGATTGACCGAGAACCTGCCGCGCGTGCTGAGCGCCGGTCTAGCACCGCACGTCGACCTTGCCAGCTGGCGGCTGCCACCGGTGTTTGACTGGCTGCGGGCCGTGGGCCGGCTCGACGCACAAGAGATGTTGCGCACCTTTAATTGTGGCATCGGCCTGGTCCTGGTCGTGGATCAGACGGCAGCCGACACGGTTTGCGACCACCTCAGATCCGAAGGCGAGTCGCCGTGCGTGATCGGTGCCATCGAGCCGGGCGCAGGCCTGGCCACGGCCGCCAAGGGCGTGGAAGCTGCCAACGCCGTGCGCTATTCCGGCGATCTTGGCTGAGCTGCGCCGCACCATCGCTCGACCCGTTGAAGGGCTTCGCCCGGTTAGACCTGGGCAGTCTTGCCTGCCGGCGTGGCTAGAGCAACCTGCCTTAAATCGGAACCGGGTTTGCGGTTCCGATTTAAGGCGCGATGATCTTGCATGTCGGTGTGGCTGGCAACCGGGGCGCGGCCCCGGCATAATGGCTGGAACCGCCCGTCATCTCACGCACGCAACGGACGTGATGGCGAAGCGTGACGCCCGCGCCCTGCCGCCGCCATGGATATCGTCATGCCGCCCGACCCAAACACCACCGGCGACCCCCATCAGCTCGAGATCCCGTTTCGCACGCTGGGCGCTTCGTTTGCGATGTTTGCGGAGCGGCATCCGGACAAGATCGCCATTCATTCCATCGATCAAAATCGATCCATCAGCTTCCGCGCCCTACACGATCTGGTGGAGCGCACCGCGGCGCGCATGGCGGCGCTCGGCGTTCAGCGCGGACAACGGGTTGCCATCCTGGCAGGCGAGTGTGCCGAGAAGCTGGTCTTGATGTTTGCCGCCTGGCGATGCGGCGCCTGCGCCTGTCCCTTTCATGCGGAGATCGCCACCGATCATCTGGCTGCCATTTTGCAAGCGATCGAGCCGGCGTTGGTGATTTGGCGCCAGAACGATGTGGACGGTGAAGCGTTGACGGCGGGACTGGCCTGCCCGGCCGTCCCCTTTACGTCGTTCGCCGATGACGACGGCCTCTTCGGCACCCATGCACCGACGGCGGCGTTGGCGGCGGCGGGCAGCGAGTATGACCCAGCCGACGAGGGTTGCATCTTCGCGACCTCAGGGACGACCGACCGCCCGAAATGCGTGGTTTGGGACCATCTTGGTCTGTGGCTGTGCGGTCTATCGACGATCGACTTCACCGGCCTCAATCGCGAAGATCGCCTGCTCGAATATCGAACGTTCAGCTGGCTGTCGCCGCAGATCGTCACCTTCATGCCGTTCGTCGCACTCGGCCTGAGCCTCTACATGGCCGCCGGATTTTCCCGCAGCCGCTTCTTCGCCTGGGTGCGCGACCACAAGATCTCCGTCGCTGCCGGAGTCCCGACGGTGATCAACATGCTGCTCGACGATCCGCCCGACGTCGACCGCAGCGCTATCGCCTCGCTGCGCTTGATGACGGCCAGTACAGCGCCCCTGGCGCCGGAGCGCTGGCATCAGTTCGAGGCCCAGTACGGTATCAAGCTCGCCCAGTTCTATGGCGCCTCCGAAGGCGGTTGGCTGTGCGGCAACCGCCACGATCGGTGCAAGATCGGCACGGTGGGCCCGCCCGCCCGGCACATGGACTTGGCGATCGTTGACGCTGCAGGCGAGGTGTGCCCGCCCGGCATCGAAGGGGAAATCACCATCCGCGGTCCACAGACGGCCGTTGCGGTGCTTTCCGCCGATGGCGTCTGGGAAGACCGCCGGCCCTACCGGCTTAGCAGGCGGGTGCGCGTCGGCGATCTCGGCCTGATGGATGACGATGGCTTCGTCACGGTGACGGGGCGGGTCAAAGACATCATCCTGCGCGGGGGCGTGTCGATCGCCCCGCTGGAGATCGATGCCGCCGTCATGGCCTATCCCCAGGTGCAGGAAGCGGCGACGGTCGGCGTGCCTGATCCGATCTGGGGGGAGGAAATCGTCTGCTATGTCGTATCGAGCGAAGACCCGGCCGCGCCCAAAGCCGACATCCTTGCCTTCGCGGCAGCCCGGTTGCCGGAGTTCAAGCGCCCCCGCGAGATCCTGTTTATCGACCGGTTGCCGCGCAACGCGCGTGGCAAGGTGCGTCGCGATGCGTTGCGCGCGCTCTGGATCGACAGCAACCGTCAGTGATTGGACGTCGGTGGTGAATGTCCGCCGGCCTCGCTGGCACGGGTGCGCTTCAGAGTTAGCTGGACCGCTCGCGCTCGCCCACCTGGCCGCCCAGAACTTCGGGCCTTCAGGTTGCTGGTTGCCGGAACGGGCCGGCAAGGCGATGTCGCCCTTGGCGGGACGGATCTTCTGCGGTCACTCGCGCGGGACATGGCCTGGTCTGGACGGGAATTGATTGGATTGGAGACGGCATGGATTGGGCCACAGGCGCGACCATGCTATGCGACGAATATGACCAAGCAACCGACAGCCGTTCTGATTTCTGGTCGTGGCTCCAACATGATGGCGCTGGTGGAAGCGGCCCGCCAGGTCGACTACCCGGCGGCCATTGCCACCGTGATCGCCAACCGGCCCGAGGCCGAAGGCCTGGCTTGGGCGCGCGAACAGGGCCTCAAAACGGCCGTTGTCGATCATACGGGCTTTGCCAGCCGCGACGCGTTTGAAAGTCGCCTGCACGACGTCTTGACCGAGCTCGGGGCCGAGCTCGTCTGCCTGGCAGGCTTCATGCGGGTGCTGACGGCGCCCTTCGTGGAACGCTGGCAAGGCCGGCTGATCAATATCCATCCCTCGTTACTGCCCGCCTTCAAAGGCCTCAACACGCATGCGCGCGCGCTTGCCGCCGGTGTAAAAATCACCGGTTGCACTGTTCATTTCGTCATTCCGGAGATGGATTCAGGCCCGATCATCGCGCAAGCCGCGGTGCCCGTGGACGACGCGGACACGCCGGAGACGTTGGCGGCGCGGGTCCTGCGCGCCGAGCACCGGCTCTATCCCCACGCGCTGCGGCTGGTCGCCGCGGACCGCCGCGCCGTCGAGCACGACCGCACGCGACACTTCGCCCAGCGCGGCGCGAGCGCCCCGCGCGCTGAGCAGACGCTCCCGGCGCAGCCAACGCTGTTCGTTCCGCCGCTCACTTGAAGACGTCAAGGCAGGAGTCGTCAGGCGGATGCATTTCGTTAACCTTGTCCGAAGCTGACGGAAGCGCTCGATCAGGCGCTGCAGGCGCGCTTTGGCACCTTGATCAAACCGATTACGACCGATCGCGCCCAGCGCGGACGTCAAGCAGCCGCGATCGCCGTCAGCGCTCGGCCGGCAGGATCAACCATGCCAGCTCTGCCCCCAGCACACCCTTAACAAGGCGCCATGGGCTGGCCCGGCGGGGCAGTGGGACGGCTCCCGCCAACTCTGAAACGCGACGGTTCGGATCCATGATTCCGTCGGGCGGGATGGTTGGCGAAGCGGCATCGGTGCACGGCGGCGGCGTCTGCGTGGGCGCCATCAACTAAAACTCGTGGATAAAGTCATCCCGCACGTCGTGGTGATGACGCTGGCATCGCGCGCTTGGCGGACTGGATTGCGTCGCCGGCCCGCCGCTCTTGCATCGCTCAGGTCCGCCGGCAGAGCGGCGAACGCCAGTTTCCGTTAACCATCTATCTCGGCTTTGCTCGCGACGGCCGCTGCCCAAGCCTTACGCAAGATCAATGCTCAATTGGCCTGCGCTGATACGCCCTGGCAACCCTGATAGACAATGCTTTCGCATGGATGATAGCAGCCATGGAACCTTTAAAGGCCGGGACCGGCAAGCGATCCGGCGCGCGTTGCAGATGTGATGGTCCGCTCAGCCACGGCCGCGCAAATGTCGAATTGTTGGGTCGGTGTCACACGAGCAACAGCAATCCCACGCGTTCAGAGGTACCAAGGCAGCAAACACGAACATGTCCAAGGGCGCACACCTGGCGCCAAGCTGAGCGCCACGAGGCGGAGCGAGTGATGCCATGACAGAGACCCTCACCCCAAGCCACGCCGAGGGCTTAGGCGAAGAATCAAGCATTTGGTTCAAACTGACGACGCTGCTGCGCGGCGATCCGCACAACCCCATGCAGACGCTGCTCAGAATGTCGGAGCGCTATGGCAGCGGCATTGCCGTCAACATGGCCAATCAGCGGATCGTCTTTCTATCTGAGCCGGCGCACGTCAAACACGTGTTGGTCACCAAGGCCGACAACTACGTGAAGTATTTCGACGGCCTGCGACCGGTCTTCGGCAAGTCGATGATCACCCACGACGGTGCGGTGTGGAACAAGATTCGCATGCCGCAGCAACCGGCGTTCCACCCGGACATGTTCGTCGAGTACGTGCCCTATTTCCTGGCTGCCATCCGCAGCAAGATGGACGCTTGGGCCGAGCTCGCCAAAACCGGCAAAAGCGTGGAGATGGTCGAGCAGACCTGGACGCTGGCCGCGGACATGATCTGCAAGGCGCTGTTTGACCGCGACATGCCGTTTAACCCCCACTTCATTTTCAAGTGCGTGAAGACCTATACCGACGTGATGAACCACAAGTCGATCCGCTTACGGCTCAAAGCTGGGGAGTTGGTCGAGATCACCGATGAGGACACAGCCAAGGCGATGGAGGTTTGGGCCGGCGTGCCCGCCGAGGTGATGGCGGCAGATCCGCGTGAGCACCGCGAGCGCACGCTTTTGCATTTGATTGAAGCCGCCGTGGCCGACCCCGAGATCCCGGAATTCGACCAACAACAAGCGATCGACGAGTTCAAGCAGTATCTGTGGGCAGGCACCGAGACCACTGCGTTGACGCTGGCCTGGGCGCTTTATCTGACGTCGCGGCACCCAGAAGCCGCAGATCGCATCCGAGCGGAGGGCGAGGCCATCTATGGTGAGCGGGCGCCGACGGCAGCCGATTATTCAGGGCTAGCCTACACGCGCGCGGTGATCCAAGAGACCATGCGCATCTACCCGCCGATCTGGGGACTGATCCGCACCGCTGCCGGACCCGACGAAATCGGTGGCAGGCAGATTAAGGCCAACGATCGGATCGTGATGTTCGCCTATGGCATCCATCACAACGAGCAATATTGGGAGTCGCCGGACGTCTTCCTGCCGGAACGCTGGCTCGGCGATGCGGCGAAGAAGCGCAAGCCCTTCACCTACCTGCCGTTTGGCGGCGGTAAGCGCAGCTGCATCGGCGGCGCGATGAGCCAGGTGGAGAACACCTTGGCGCTGTCGCTCCTGTTGCGCAGGTTCCGCCCTGAATATGTGGGGCCCGAGCCGCCCGGCATTCAGGCGACCGTCACGCTGTGCCCGAAGGGCGGCCTGCCGTTCCGCATTCACGAGCGCGCCGCGTGACAAGCCGAACACGGCGAGCAGATCGGCGAGGGTCGGCCATGGCCCTATCGCGTCACCGGCAAGGCGGTGAGCGCTGACTCCCAGGCGCTGGAGCGTGGCTAGAGCAACCTGCCTTAAATTGGAGCCGGCTTTGCGGTTCCGATTTAAGGCGCGATGATCTAGCGCATTGTTGTGCTCGTCATCGGCATCGTTCCGAGCCCGATGCACAGCAGGTTGCTCTAGCGGGAGCTGGATCAATCCACGCCCCTGACCGGCGATGAAATGGCATGATGCCCTGGCTGGCCGGGTGGGGAAGCGGGCCGGCACGGCGCTTCGGTTTTTGGCGGAAATGGTCTAATGCATCTTGGCTCGTCGTCCGCCGGGCGGCGGCTTTGGCGGCGTCGAACGGGACGTCGGGGCTCGGGACGTCAACGGCGTCGATCGTGAGCTCAGATTTTCTTCGAACAACTCAACCAGCTTGTCTGTCATCGCGCCTGCCAGCTCGGAAGGATCGGTGATGGTGACCGCGCGCCGGTAATAGCGCGTAACGTCATGACCGATTCCGATCGCGATCAGCTCCACGGGTGAGCGCTGTTCGATCTCCTCGATCACTTGGCGCAAGTGCTGCTCAAGATAGGCGCCGGAATTGACCGACAGCGTCGAATCGTCGACCGGCGCACCATCCGAGATCACCATCAAAATGCGTCGATTTTCCGCCCGCCCCAATAGCCGATTGTGCGCCCAAGCAACCGCCTCGCCATCGATGTTCTCCTTCAGCAAACCCTCCCGCATCATCAGGGCAAGGTTGCGTTTGGCGCGGCGCCAAGGGGAATCTGCCGTCTTGTAGACGATATGTCTCAAATCGTTGAGCCGACCCGGATTGGCAGGCTTGCCCGCGGCTAGCCAAGCTTCGCGTGCCTGACCGCCCTTCCACGCCTTGGTGGTGAAGCCCAAGATCTCCACCTTGACACCGCAGCGCTCCAACGTGCGCGCAAGAATGTCCGCACAGCAGGCCGCCACCATGATCGGGCGACCGCGCATCGAGCCGGAATTGTCGAGTAACAGCGTCACCACCGTATCGCGGAATTGCGTATCGCGCTCTTGTTTGTAGGACAGCGGATGCATGGGATCGATGATCACGCGCGGCAGCCGTGCAACGTCGAGCTGGCCTTCCTCAAGGTCGAAGTCCCAGGCGCGGTTTTGCTGTGCCATCAGTCGTCGCTGCAAGCGATTGGCGAGGCGCGCCACGGCGCCCGACAAACTGCGCAGCTCCTTATCGAGGAATGAGCGCAAGCGCTCCAACTCGTCCGCCGTCGACAGGTCCTCCGCGCTCACCTCTTCGTCGTGGCTGCGGCTGAACACTTGGTAGCCGAATGCCTCAGGATGATCGAGCACGGACTGATTCGGGCGCCACGGCTCGTCGGATTCGAATTCCTCGTCGCCTTCGGCTTCGTATTCCTCCGCGTCCATCGCATCTGCCGATTCCTCGAACTCGCCGTCCTGGCTCTCGGCCATACGTTCCTCTGCGTCTTCGGTTTCCGCTTCGCCGCTTTCCTCTTGGCTCTCAGACTCCTCCTCGCTGCCTTCAGAGTCCTGCTGCGCCTCGTCCTCGCCTTCCTCTGCCTCGCCCTCCGCCAGCTCCTCAGCCAGTTCGAGCTGGCGCAGCATATCGCGCATCAAGCGCCCGAAGCCGGCTTGGTCATCGGCGAACAGCTGCATTTGGTCGAGCGAATCGCCCGACTTCTCCTCGATGAACTCCCGCCACAGGTCGACCAGCTGCCGGGCGTTCTCCGGCGGCGCCATGCCGGTCAAACGCTCGCGCACCAACAACGCTAGGGCGTCCTCCAAGGGTGCGTCCTCTCGCTCGGTAACTGCGGCAAACCTTGCGTGCCCGTATTGGTCCTCCACCTTGGCCGTCAGATTTTTGGCCATGCCGCTCATGCGGTTGGCACCCAGCGACTCGATCCGCGCCCGTTCGACCGCTTCAAATACGCCGCGCGCCGGACCAGCCTCCGGCATCAGCCTGCGGTGCAGTTTGGGATCGTGCACGGCCGCGGTCAGCGACAAGCTGTCCGCCCAGCCGCGAATGACAGCGATCTCCCGCGGCGTGGGGATCCGCGATGGCTCCGGCAGCTGCATCGCCTTGCCATCGATGCCGGGCTTACCGGCACCGTACGCGACCTGCAGGTCGCTATCACCACAAATCGCGCGACAGGTCAGACCAAGCGCCCTCTTGAATGGCTCGGCCGGCGGTTCTTTTCGTTTCGGAGATGGAGGAGCCATCGATCAGCTGCCTTTCTACCAGCCGAGCCTTGCTGCGCAGCGAGCCTGCACCATCAGATCACGTCGCGCGCCGCCAATCAGCCGTTGTCCCGGCTCAACCACCATCTAGCTCAATGCCACATTCGCCGCGCTCTCGGGCAGCTCTTCCCCGAAGCAGCGCTGATAGAACTCAGCAACCATCGGTCGCTCCAACTCATCACACTTGTTGAGGAACGTGAGCTGAAAACCGAACCCGATGTCGCCGAAGATCTCCGCGTTCTCCGCCCAGGTCATCACCGTGCGCGGGCTCATGACCGTCGAAAGGTCGCCGTTGATGAATGCGTTACGGGTCAGGTCGGCCACCCGCACCATGTTGGAGACGATCTTTCGCTTGGCTTCGTTCTTATTGTAGGACTTGACCTTGGAGAGCACGATCCGCGCTTCCTCGTCATGCGGCAGGTAATTGAGCGTGACGACGATCGACCACCGGTCCATTTGCCCCTGGTTGATCTGCTGGGTACCGTGATAGAGGCCGGAGGTATCACCTAGGCCAATCGTGTTTGTGGTCGAGAACATCCGGAATGCGGGATGCGGGCGGATCACCTTGGACTGATCCAGCAGTGTGAGCTTGCCAGACACCTCCAACACCCGCTGAATGACGAACATGACGTCCGGTCGGCCCGCATCATATTCGTCAAAGCACAACGCCACGTTGTTCTGTAGCGCCCACGGCAGTATCCCCTCGCGGAATTCGGTGACCTGCATCCCATCCTTCAGCACGATCGCGTCCTTGCCGACCAGATCGATGCGGCTGACATGGCTGTCCAGGTTGACCCGGACACAGGGCCAATTGAGCCGGGCGGCGACCTGCTCCACATGGGTCGACTTGCCGGTGCCATGATAGCCTTGGATCATCACCCGTCGGTTGTGCTTAAAACCGGCCAAAATGGCGAGCGTCACCTCCCTATTAAACATGTAGTCGGGATCGATGTCCGGCACATGTTCGTCAGGTTCGGCGTACGCGGGCACTTCGAGATCACTGTCGATCCCGAACACCTGGCGTACAGAGATATTCATGTCCGGGAGGACAGGTTTGTCGGTGGTCGCAACTGCGGGCATAGGCGATGAATTCCAACTCTTAGAATGGTCGTGGCGCGTCGTCTTACGGTGATCGGCAGCAGAATGCCTCTGTTGGCGGCCCAACCGCCATCGGCATGGCCCGATCTGGGATCAGGCCGTCAAACGAGCCCCACCTGCTTTAGATAGTTATAGGCTTGAATGATCTCGCGCAACTTCTCCTCCGCCCCACGGTCACCGCCGTTGGCGTCGGGATGGTGACGTTTCACCAATTCCTTGAAGCGCGCCTTGATGTCGTCCTTGGAGGCTCCATCGCCAAGCCCCATGGCGGTCAGCGCCTTCTTTTCCAATGGCTTGAACTTACGCCCTAACGACGCACTCGCCGATCGCGCCTGTTCTGCCCGCCAGGCATGGTAGCGCTGCTTAGTCGCCTGCTTCGCCTCGTGGAATTCCCTGGCTTGCTTCTCCGATCCACCGCTCGCCGTACCGTGGCCCCAGGCGTTGGCCCCGGTCTTCCAGGTCGGCCGGTGGCCGGTCATCGCATCCTTTTGAAACTGCTCCACTTCTGCATCGCTCATGCCCGAGAAATAGTTATAGGATGCATTGTAGCGGCGAACGTGATCCGCGCAGAACGCGAAATACTGCCCATCGCGGCCGCGACCCTTGGGCGCACGATGCGGCGCCGGCTGCGTACAACCGCTCCACTGGCAGCACGGCAGGTCCGGCGGCACCGGCTCGGCGGCCTCGGCGCGCTGCGGACGGATCCGTATCATGTCGAAGTATTTCGAGTCGAGTTTCATCGTGCCAAGAGTATGATGGTTTCAATCGTGCTACACAACCCAGCGTGACCTCGTCGCAATAGGTCAACCACGATGATGGCACACGCAAATGGAGCCAGTGTTAATGGTCGTCGAGGCGCGCATCACCGAAAAACTCAAAGCCGCGTTTGAACCTTCATCATTGGCGGTTGTCAACGATAGTCATTTGCATGCCGGTCATGTCGGCTCGCCCGGGACCGGCGAAAGCCACTTCACCGTCACCATCCTCTCCGACCGCTTTTCGGGAAAGTCACGCCTGGAGCGGCATCGAATGGTCAATGAGGTGCTGGCCGAAGAGCTTGCGGGCGACGTGCATGCCCTGTCGATCAAGGCGATCGCGCCAACCGACGGGGGCGGTGAGGGAGGCTGAAGCGCATTCCCTGCAGATCATCCAATAATCCTGTCGATAACTGTGCGATCGGCGCTCAGCATCTGTGGACCGACGTCGGTGTCCTCGAACACCATGCGTCGAAACCGCTCGCGCTGCGCAAACGGCACGGTGGCATCGATGCCGAGCTTGGCGCGCCTGCCGTTGTTGCCTGCGCGCACGTACTCATGGCCACGGGCGTCCGGCACGATCAGCAGATCGCGTGAGGCCTCCATGCGGGTGGCCAGCGCGTACTCAACGTCCAACGGATCGCGGATGTCGATGTCATCGTCGACGACGATCACCAGATCCAGGTCCTTGAGTGCGCCGAATGCGGCCAAGATCGCGTTACGCTGCAGCCCGTCGTGCGTTTCATCGGCTTTCTTGACTTGTAGGATCGCATGAAATCGATGCAAACCGCCGGCCGTCATCTCCGCATCGACCACGATTGGAATTGCCGGTTGCACCGCCTTCAGCAGACTGGCCTCAAGCACATACTTGCGCAGCATCACCGTCTCGCGTCCGTAGCCATTGATCACGGGATAGATCGGCGACCGACGATGGGTTACAGCTGAGATCTCGAATATCGGGGCTTGCCCCTCCGGCGACATGAAGCCGATGAATTCTCCGAACGGACCCTCGTCGATCAGCTCGTCATGTCGCAAGCGACCCTCTAATACGATCTCGGTGTCCGCCGGCACCAACAGATCCTGGGTCACGGCCGTCACGACCGACAGTGGCCGCCCCGCCAGACCACCGGCCGCGGCCAGCTCATCAGCCCCCTCGGGCATCTGCGAACCCATCGTCGCGGCCGTGTAGTGAAGCGCAATATCGGTTCCGAAGCAGACCGCGATCGGCAGATCCTCTCCGGCCGCGCGCGCACGTTCCCAAGCCAGCCGCAAATGACGGCCAAAATCCAATTTCAGCGCGGTACGCTTAGGTCCGAGCAACTGCAGTCGGTGATACGACGCATTGACGATCCCGGTTTGCCGATCACGGGCGATGACGATGCCGGCGGTCAAAAAGCGCCCAGCATCGGCCCGCGTATGCCGGAGCACCGGCAACAGCTCGGCAACGTCGAAGGTCTCGGTCAGCACCACCTCTTGCGCCGGTGCGTGCTTTACCGGCTGCGGCGGTAGCGGCTCCGACAGCGCCCGACCAACGAAGTTTCTGATCGTGCGATAATCCACACCGAACGCGGCTTCGCAGTTCGCTTCGGCTGACAAGAAATTGCCGAGCACCGGCACGTCGTAGCCGTTGGCGGCGGTGAACAGCAGCGCTGGCCCGCCATCAAGTTTCTTTAGGATGGCGGCGATCTCAAGCTCGGTGTCTGCCGGCTGACGGTAGGTCTTGAGCCGCCCCGCATCGGCCATGCGGGCCAGCGCCGCTCGAAAGCGCGTATCGAGGATGCCGGCATTGGTAGGCTGTGAACTCATCGGCTTTCTCATCAGTGGCGGGTCATGCGACGCGTGGTGTCGCGTGAGCCCTATCATACGGTCGTGACCGGCGCGTCGGCGGCGCTGCGCGTTAACCGAACCGATCGATGCGATAAGGTCGCGGATCGGTAAATGGCTCCTCACCGCACATCATTTCGCTGAGCAACCGGCCCGATACCGGCCCCAGGGTAAACCCCAGGTGATGATGTCCAAAGTCGACCCACAGGCCATCCCGTCCCGGCACCGGACCGATTGCGGGAAGCATATCGGGCAAGCAGGGTCGGGCGCCCAGCCACGGCGCGTCGTCGACCCGATCGCCCAATGGAAACAGCGCGCGCGCAAGCGGCTCGGTCTGTTCAAGCTGCACCGGCGTCATCGGCGCGCCCTGGGCGGCGAACTCAGCGCCGGTGGTCAATCGAATGCCGCGCGTCATGCTGGCCAACACATAACCGTTCTCAACGTCGATGATCGGGCGCGACAGTCCAGCGTTGCCGCGCGCCTGATAGTGCATGTGATAGCCGCGCTTGACACCGAACGGCAACCGTACGCCCAGCCGGTGCATGTTCTGCCCGCTCCAAGGTCCAAGCGCGATCACCACCGATGGCGCCGTGATGGGTCCTTCCACCCGCTGCACCTGCCAGCCATCGGCCACCTGTTGCAAGGTCGTTGCATCGGCGGTGACGAAGATCCCGCCACGTCGTACGAACAAATCGGCATACGCACGGCCTACCGCGCCCGGGTCGGCGACGCTAACCGGCTGCGGCATCAAGATTCCACCGGCAAGCGGACCGTTCAGATTGGGCTCGAGCGCTGCGATCTGCTGAGCGTTGAGCGTTTGCGAGACGACGCCATAGGTGGCGCGCGCCGCCTCATCGGCCGCGATGTCGGCCGCCAATAGCGCCTCGCGGCGATAGACTTTGAGATAGCCGGTGCGACGCATCATATGGGCGATCTCGGCCGCCTTCATCAATGATGCGTGCTCATCCACCGAGCGTTCGACCAGTGGCTTGGCCGCCGTCGCCGTCGCGCGGATCCGCTCCGGCGTGCCATGACGCCAGTACTGATAGAGGAATGGCGCAATCGACGGTAACGACCGCCATTCAAGGTGGGATTGCGGTGAACGGTTGAAGGCCGCTGTAAGCATGCGGGAGAGATCGCGGGGAAACGCATAAGGCATGATGCCTTCGCGCTGGATTAAGCCGGAGTTGCCATAGGAGGTCTCACACGCCGCTGGCCGACGGTCGATCAACACAACCTCGCGTCCGCGCCGCTGCAAGGCGAGCGCGGCCGATACGCCGACCATGCCGGCACCTAACACAATCACATCGGTTCGCATGACGACAGGATATACCGTTCCGCTCGTTGTCGCCCAGTGACACGTTTGCTAAGGGGATGACCAGACAAGACGGTGCCGGGGCGCGATTTGCGATAGATGCCGCCCCACGATGGCACGCCCGCCTCCGCAACCGCCCGCGCGATGCAGTCTGTCGACCTCGGTTTGAGCGCCTTCAGCAAGGACACCGCATGATCCCCCGTTACAGCCGACCGGAGATGGCTGCCATCTGGGCACCGGAAACCCGCTTCCGTATATGGTTTGAAATCGAGGCATACGCCGCTCAGGCCTGCGCGGACCTCGGCATCATTCCACGTGAGGCCGCCGACGTCATCTGGGACAAAGGCTCCAAGGCGCAGTTCGACGTCGACCGCATCGACGCGATCGAGCGCGTCACCAAGCACGACGTGATCGCCTTCCTCACCCACTTGGCAGAGCACGTCGGCGAGGACGCGAGGTTCGTTCACCAGGGCATGACGTCGTCCGACGTGCTCGACACCTGCCTCAGTGTCCAACTTGTAAGAGCCGCGGACATCCTTCTGGCGGACATCGATCGTCTCCTGAGCGCGCTGAAGGTGCGCGCGTGCGAGCACCGGACGACGCTCACCATCGGCCGCAGTCACGGCATCCATGCGGAGCCAACAACTTTCGGGCTGAAGCTCGCCTACGCCTATGCGGAGTTCGACCGTGCCCGGCAGCGCATGCAGGCCGCGCGCGAAGAGGTCGCCACCTGCGCGATCTCCGGCGCGGTCGGTACGTTCGCCAACATCGATCCACGTGTGGAAGCCCACGTCGCCAGCAAGCTTGGTCTGACCCCGGAGCCGGTCTCGACCCAAGTGATCCCGCGCGACCGCCACGCCATGTACTTCGCCACGCTTGCGGTGATAGCTTCCTCGGTCGAACGGCTAGCCGTTGAGATCAGACACCTGCAGCGCACCGAGGTGCTGGAGGCGGAGGAGTACTTCTCGGAAGGCCAGAAGGGCTCCTCGGCGATGCCGCACAAGCGCAATCCCGTGCTGAGCGAAAACTTGACCGGACTGGCCCGCATGGTCCGCGCCTTCGCCACGCCGGCGATGGAGAACGTCGCGCTTTGGCATGAGCGTGATATCTCCCATTCCTCCGTAGAACGCATGATCGGTCCCGATGCCACCGTGACGTTGGACTTCGCGCTTACCAGGCTGGCCGGCGTGATCGAACAGCTGGTCGTTTACCCAGAAAGAATGCAGCACAACTTGAACCGCCTCGGCGGCCTGGTCCACTCCCAGCGGGTGTTGCTGGCCCTCACGCACAAGGGTGTTAGTCGCGAGGATGCCTATCGCTTGGTGCAACGTAACGCGATGCCGGTGTGGCGCGGTGAAGGCGACTTCCTCGATCTGCTCAAATCAGACCAAGAGGTGGTGGCTGTGTTGTCCGCCGCCGAGCTCGATCAGCTGTTCGACCTCGCCTATCACACCAAGCACGTTGATACGATATTCGCCCGCGTGTTCGGCAAACCATGATCGTGTGATGGTGTCGGTCGAAGCTGCCAACAGCCGCCTACCAACGATCAATCTCGACGCTCGAAGCGTTTGGCGTGGCGTAGGCTTTGCGGTTCACGTGCTGCACGCTTTGCTCACTGCGGGTCGAGACAAGCGGCGCACATCGCCTCCGGCTAATCCAAATCGCAACCATGCTAACACTCAATTGCGCAATTGTTCGTTTTTGCACTTCCCGGACACGGTCAACTGTTATTAGTGTAGGGCAGGATCTGGGAGTCACGACGTTGCATGACCGTCATCATACTTCGCGCAGCGTGCGAGCTGGTCGACCACACCACGGCTCGCGCTTGCGTCGTGATGGGCGACATAACGTGCGTGCGCGGCGTACCTGCGGTTATGAGCGGCGCGATTGGGTCAACGCCGGCAGGCTTTCCAATCCCGTTGAAGCGCAAGCCATACTGCCGTCCGTGCATGATGACGCACCGGCGCCACGCGCGCGCTTGCTGTCCACTCGCGTGATCTGGTCGCTGCTCGGCGCGGCCGCCCTGGCAGCGTTCCTGGCAACCATCCTGACGCGCTCGCCGCCCGCCCAGTATGCGCCATCCCTCGATGCCACGCATGAGGGCTCCTCCACGGCTTCACAGTGGCGATAAGCTGATGGTCATGCGCCATCGCGCGCCACCAGTGCGATGCAGCCGGCAGCCGTGGAACGCGACGGTCTGAGGATGATGCGACCGCCCTGCATCAATAACGTTGCTGAAGTGAGCTGGAACCATCGTGCTCCCCCACCCGGCCATCCAATGGTCCGCTCGTGTGGGCGACAGGTAGGGGAGCGGACCGGCAAGGCTGATCGGCTTGAGGCGGGAATGATCCAACGGCGCGCGTGACATTGATGGGTCCACCCCGTTGGCAATCGCGCCTGAACTGGTGATGGAACGTTTGACGGCAAGCCTGTGTCAGGCTTGCGAAGTTCGGCACGGCAATGCCATCTCTGCCGGTCGAACTCGCGGGCAAGGTCGTGTTCAATCGGACGTGTTGCAGTCCGATTGAACACAGAGCGTTGTGCGATCGTTAACGGCTGCTGATCGGCGCGCCTCAACTTGAAGCGCGACACCGCGGCCAACCCGATACCGCCGTTTTAGATGTATTCGACCAAGGGGCGGCGCACGTATTCCGGCGCCACCACGATGTCAATCACCCATTGCTTGCCGGCCTTGACCGCCTCGATTCCGCGCTTCAGCGCCGCCGGTACGTCGGCCAAATCCATCACCGGGCCTTCACCGTCCCAGCCCTGTGCGCGCGCAACGCCGACCAGATCCGGCGCAGGCTCCTCGATGCGCTGTCCGATTGGCGCATTCTCGATCGGACGCCGCCGTAGCTCGGCCACATGGCGTTGGTGTTCCTCATCGTTGAAATACGATCGATTGTTGGTGACAATGACCAGCAGTGGCACCTTCTGATTGGACGCACTCCACAGCGCGTTACAGCCCATCATGAAATCGCCATCACCCAAAACAGCGATCGGTATGCGCCCCGGTTGAGTGTCACGCAGCGCCAGCGCCGCACCAATCGCCATGCCCGGCCCCGCACCGACGCCGCCGCCGCCATTGGAGCCCAGGAAGTCGAGCGGATGCTCCATCTGATTGGCATTCGGCGGCCAACCGAGCGACCGGGAGATCACGCACACCGTCTCGCCTTCGACGGCAGCCGAGAAGAGGCGCGCGACGTCGGCGACCAACGGCGCACCCGATGTCTTGTCCGGCGCGGCGATCTTGGGCACCGCACGCGGCTCCGGCTTGGGTCGCTTGACGGCTCCGGCGGCACCCAATCCTTCCAACAGCGCTTGGACGCCGGTCTCGGTCACCACCGGCAACCACGCATCAACCGCTGGCAGCAGTTGATAGTCCATATTCCAACCGCCATGCATCAAGTGATCGTTGGAAACATTGATGACCGCCGCGCTCTGTCCCGCGCCCGGAGGGAACGCTTGATTGATGGTCCCGGCCGGGTCGACCCAATCGAGCGCGATGATGACATCGCTCGCTTTGAACAATTCGACGATGTTGGGTCTGAGCCGCCACGGCACCTCACCGGCGTACAGCGGATGGGTCGTTGGAAAGCTTGCCGGGTCCTTGGAGCTGGTGATCACCCGGGCGCCAATCCACTCGGCGAGCTCGATGCGCTTTTGCCAACCCTCCAGCCCACGCGTGCAGCGGCCCGACAGAATCAACGGATGCTTGGCGCCGGCCAACAGCTTGACGGCTGCATCGATCGTCGCCCGCGGCGGCTCAGGGTCCGCAGGGGGTTGGAAGCGACTGACGTGCTCCAGGCTGGGCGCCGCATCCACCGGCATTTCCTGGACCGCCGCATCGAAATTGACGTAAACCGGCCCACACGGCCGCGCCTGGGCAATCTGGAACGCACGACGAAGCGATTCCACCGCCGCCCCCGGTGATGCGGGTTGGTCATCCCATTTGGTATAGCCGCGGATCAACGCGCCTTGATCGGCCGCGGTATGTATCCAGTCGATCCATGGCCGCCGCTTCATCGCATCAACCGGTCCGGTGGCGCCCAAAATCACAACCGGCGCACGGTCGCACCACGCATCGAAAATGCCCATCGTTGCGTGCATCAGTCCGACGTTGGAATGGACTATCGCAATCAGCGGCTGGTCGGTCACCTTGGCATAACCGTGGGCGATGCTGACCGCATGCTCCTCGTGCATGCATACGATCATCTTTGGGTTGGTATCGCCGAGGTAATTCACCAGACTGTCGTGCAGTCCGCGATAGCTGGCGCCCGGATTGAGACAAGCGTAAGGAACATTTTGCTCGCGTAGCGCGGCGGCGATCACGTCGCTGCCCCAAAGCGTATTGCCACTGCCGCTGTCAGCGGTGACCCGGCCACCGGCGTTAGATGGTTGATCCGACATGAGCGCTTCCTGTGCTGTTGGCTGTTACCACGTCATTCAAAGGGAGATCTCAAACCCTGTCCACACGCTTGACCGGGGCCAAACATGGCAATGTCCGAGCAATCAAACACGAGCAGGTCTGTTTTACGACGCGCCATCGCTTCACTCGAAGCTAGCGGTGACGCTTGGCCGCCGCTGTTCCAGCGCATGACGCACGAGCGCCGCGAAGCGGTAAATCGCATGCACGAACTTGCCATAGGGCAGCATCACGAACAGGCCCAAAACCACCCCCAGATGGACGGCCAGCAGAATGCCCATCCACTCCGTGCTGCGCCATATCAAAACGGCAAAGCCGGTCAGGCTGGTCAAGAACAACAGCGCCAGAAAGCCGTCGTCCATGCCGCGTTGGCGATCGTCCTTGAGCATCGGATCTGCCCGGTAGCGTAACCATAACAAGCCAGCCGGACCGATCAGCAGCCCGATGCCACCGACGGTGCCTAACACCACGGTCAAGCTGGCGAGACCATAAGGCGCCTGCCAGCCGAGCAGATAGTGCTTGAATGTCCCTACCGTGGTCGCGGCGAAGCACAAAAGGAAGCCATAAAACGTCAACTGATGAAACTCCTTGCGGGCAAACGTCGGCCGTTCGCGCGGATAGGTGCAGCCTTCACCACCACCATCGAGATATTTCAGCGTCAGGGCATCCCACATCGCCTGGCCGAACGCACCGGGCGAAGCGAAATCACCCATCTTTTCGCCCATGTCGGCCCAGAATTGGCGAAAGCCCATCGCGAACGCGACCAACACGAACACCGCCGCCAGCCCGAAGATCGTCACCATCGCTTCGTGCGAGATAACCTGATAGAACGCGCCGGGGCCGACATGTCGACCGAACAACGCATCGGGGCTCACCGTCCAGAACACACCGAACACAAAAACGACCAAACCCAAGGTCGTGATCAACGCCGTCGCCAGACCGTTGCGGTCATAAAGCCGGCCCATGAAACGTGGCCATGCGTAAGCCTGATAGCTGTCCTTACGAACCCGGGCGAAGGTTTGTGGCACATTGACCATGAACTCATGCGGTGGTGCATACTGACAGGCGTAATGGCAGGCACCGCAGTTGTGGCAGAGGTTGGCCAGGTAATTGAGGTCGGCCGCGTTGAACGTGAGCCGGCGCGCCATCGCCGGGAACACCGCGCAAAAACCTTCACAATAGCGACAGGCATTGCAGATCTGCATGATCCGCTCCGCCTCGTCGAGCGGCGTGTCGGCCACTTGCATCTTGTACTCAGTTACGGACATTGCGCGCCGCCTCCTCGCCGGCAATTCGGCCAAACACGGCGCCGATCGTCATCCCGATCCCTGCCAAGTAGCCCTTCCCGAGCACGTTGCCGGCCATGATCTCGCCAGCCGCGAACATGTTTGCGGCTGGCTTGCCGTCGGTCATGATGATCTCCGCCCGGTCGTTGACGGTCGTGCCGAGGTAGGTAAACGTCACGCCGGGCCGAACCGGGTAGGCAAAAAACGGCGGCTGATCGATGGTACGCGCCCAGTGCGTCTTGTCCGGCGTCAGTCCGTCGGTCCGGCAGTCGTCGAGCACCGTAATATCGAATGTCCCGGGGATCACCGCTGCGTTGAATGTGTTGATGGTCGTCGCCAGGGCATCCGCGCTTATTGCAAGCTTGTCTGCCAGCGCCTCGATGGTATCGGCGCGGATCGGTGGAAAAACCGGGGGCATGAAGCGCCCGACCGATTTGGCGTCGACGATGACAAAGCCGATCTGGTTGGGCTGTCCGGCAACCAGCCGCCCCCAAATCGCGTAGCGCTTGGGCCAGAAATCTTCACCCTCGTCATAAAACCGCTGGCCGTCTTGATTGACGACGATCCCAAACGAGACGGCATCGACCCGCGTGGAAATGCCGCCGTCCCACTTCGGCGCGCGGGCATCGATCGCCACCATGTGCCCTTGCGTGGGATCACCGATCGGCTTGGCGCCGGCCTCAAGCAACAGCTTAAGACAGGCACCGAGGTTGTAGGGCGTGCCGCGACACAGAAAGTTTTCCGCGGCCGGCCCCCATTCCTTCACGAGCCAGTCAAAGTTGGCTTCGAAGCCGCCCGCAGCAAACACCACTGCGCGCGCATGGACGGTATGCCTGGTGCCGAGATGGTCGTAGCTGGCCGCGCTGAACCGTCCGTCGCGTACGTCGATGGCGTCGACCTTGGCGTCATAGATGACGTCGATACCGAGCCTTTCGGCCGTGTGGTAATAGGCGTTGAGCAGTGCCTTGCCGCCGCCCAGGTAGAATGCGGCAGTGCGCGAAAGCTGCAAGGTGCCGCCTAACGCCGGCTGAAAGCGCACCCCTTGCTGCTTCATCCAATCGTAGGTGGCCTCCGACCGCGCGATCACCATTCGCGCCAGTTGCTCATTGGTTTGGCCGCCGGTCACGCGCAAAAGATCTTCCCAGTATTCTTCCTCTGGGTAGGTCTCGGGCATGGTCTCGAACGGCCTGGTATGCATGCAGCGAAAATTGCGGGTATGGCGCGAGTTGCCGCCACGAAAGTCCTTCGGCGCCGCTTCCAACAGCAAAATCCGCTCCACCCCGCGCCGTTTGGCGGAGATGGCCGCAGCGATCCCCGCGTTACCGCCGCCGATCACGAGCACATCGTAACTCGGTCCAGTCAACGTCTCACCTTCATCAGTTTTGCACAAAGCCCGCTGGTTGCGTGTCAAGGCGCCGGACGTCGCGCCGCCGCGATCAGGGTCCACAAACGCTCCGGCGTGATCGGCACCCGATCGGGCTCGACGCCGAGCGATGACAGGGCATCGGCCACCGCATTCACCACTGCGCCAGCCACCGGAATGATGCCGCCCTCCCCTGCCCCCTTGGCACCGAGCGGATTGTTCGGACTGGGATGTAGCTCGGTGCTGACGCAACGGACCTGGGCGAAGTCGCAAGCCAGGGGAAGTTGATAGTCCGCCAGCGTCCCGACCAGCAGTTGCCCGTCGCGATCGTAGATCAATTCCTCGCCAAACACTGCGCCCAGTCCTTGGACAGCCGCGCCTAGCACCTGACCATGCAGCGTCTCGGGATTGATGATGCGCCCGACATCATCGACCACAGAATAGTCCAGCACCTCCACGTGCCCCGTCCCGGGATCGACCGCCACGTGCGCCACGGCAGTGCCGTAGGTGAAGGTCGGCTTGGAGTTATGAAACACACCGTCGACGGCCAACCCTTGGTCGGCGATCTGTGCCAAGCTCACCGTGCGTCCATCTGCGACGCGCGCCACCCCCGCCTCGATCGTGACGGCATCCGGCGCCACACCGAGACGCAGCGCCGCCGCCGCTTGAAACGCCGCCAACAGCGTTTCGGCGGCATCGATCACCGCACAGCCGCCCATCACCGTCGCCCGCGATCCATACGACCCGAAGCCCTCCATCAGCAGGTCGGTGGAGCCGTGCTTGACCGCGATCTGCTCGATCGGAATGTCGAGCGCATCCGCCGCGATCTGGGCAAAAATCGTCTCGATACCTTGGCCGACGCTGGACGAACCAACCATCAAATTGATGCGCCCATCGGCGCCGAGAGCCATCCGCGCATGCTCGCGCGGTCCCGACGCGCCACCTTCCACAAAGCAGGCCACGCCAAGCCCGTGGTAGCGGCCATCCACCAATTGCCCAGACAACGACGACTTCGCCTGCCAGTCGGCGACCTTGATGCTGGCTTCGAAGCCTTGCCGATAATCGCCGCTGTCCAGCGAGGTCACATCCCAGCCGGCGGCGGGCTCGATCATCACCATCTCATAGGGGATCTCGGCATGCGGGATCAGGTTGCGGCGCCTGATCTCGAGGCGATCTATGCCCAATTGCTGAGCAGCTTGATCGAGCGTGCGCTCGAAGAAAAAGCAAGCCTCATAGCGGCCCGGTCCGCGATAGGTTCCAGCCGGGGTCTTGTTGGTCACGACCGCATGACTGCGCGCGGCGAAATTTGCCACCTTGTAGGGGCCGGTCAGGAACTGCGCAGCGTTGCGCACCGCCGTGGTCCCGTTCGGCCGCATGTAAGCGCCGATGTTGCACAAGATCTCCGCGCGCACGGCGAGGATCGTGCCGTCCCCGGTCAACGCCATCTCGATATCGCAGACGGCTTCACGCGCATGGCCGATGGCCAGCAAGTGTTCGCGGCGATCTTCGATCCATTTGATCGGCCGCCCAAACGTGCGCGCGGCGATCCCGATCAAGGCGTCTTCCGGATAAAACTCACCGCGCGCGCCGAACCCGCCGCCGACATCATATTCGATGTAGTCAACCTGGGAGTCCGCCAGATCCAACACCTGGGCCATGGCGCGCCGGTTAAAGAACGGCAGTTTCGCCGCCCCCGACACGGTCAGATGCTGTTTGGCGTCATCCCATTCGGCCAGCAGCCCGCGCGTCTCCATCGGCAGCGCCGTTTGCCGCCCGGTCGCCAAGCTGCGCTTCAGAACCAGGTGCGCCGCCCGCAGCGCCTGATCGACATCTCCACGCGCGCCGTGAAAGGTGGCGGCGACATTACCCTCCGGTGCATCGTCAAACAGGCGCGTATCGCCGGCAAAGGCCGAGCGCGGATCAACCACCACGGGCAACGGGTCGATCTCGACCTCGATCAACGCCAACGCGTCCTCCGCGATCGACTGGGTGTCGGCCAGTACCATGGCTAACGGTTCCCCGACGTAGCGCACGCGCGCCACGGCCATCACCGGCTGTGCGTAGGGAACGATGGATGGGATCGGCCGACGAAACGGAATGGTCGGCACCGGCGCGCCAAGCTCGTGCCCGCTCAACACGGCATTGACACCGCGCACGGCCAGCGCCGGACGGGGATCGATGCGACGAATGAGCCCATGCGCCAGCGGCGCGCGCAGCACCGCCATGTGCCATTGGCCCGGCCGGTCCAGGTCGCCGACGAATTGGCCCGCGCCGCGCAGAAACCGCAGATCCTCAACGCGCTCGATCGGGGCGCCGATGTAGGTATTGACGCCCTGCATTGATATCGACCTCCGTCAGGCTGGTCGCCGCGGCCATCCCGCCGATATCCGCATGCGATGCCGTGCGCCTTGGCGCGATGCATATGACGGGGCCAGCCGCAGCTCCGACGCGAGCGCCCACGCGCGACCGCGTCTGTTTGCTGTTCGCTTCGTTGATCTCGCGCAGCACTGTTGTAAGTTTGCGGTAGCTTGTCAATGAAGCGCGATGGGGTGCGATGACGGGACAGTCTCGACGCCATACCCACGACCAACCCTTCGGAAACGCCGATGTCAGCCAGGTTGCCGCTTACGCTCGCCTGTGGGGACTACGAGATCGTTCGTGCGTTGAAGGAGGGGAGCGTCAAGCCTGACGGCATCGAACTCACGGTGCTGACTGAGATGGATTCCAACACCCGCCACCATCGGTTTTTGAAGGGCCGCGAGTTCGACCTGGCCGAAGTGTCGTCCTGCTCCTATATCGTCGCGCGCGGCTTGGGCCATCCCTTTGTGGCGCTACCGGTGTTTCTGCATCGCCGATTTCGCCACGGCTCGATCTATGTCAACACCGCCAAAGCCATCACCGAACCGCAGCACTTGAATGGACGCCGCGTCGGCGTGAAGGCGTGGCAGGCCAGCGCGGGGCTGTGGATGCGGGGGATCTTGGCAAGCAATTACGGCGTTCGACTGCGTTCGATCACCTGGTTCACCGATCTTGACGAGCACGTCGAGTTACCGCCGCCCCCGGGCTTTGACATCACCTACGTGGGCGAACACCGATCGGTGGAGCAGATGCTCGCCGATGGAGAGCTCGATGCCCTAATCCATCCCGACCAGATCGCACCGCTCAAGCATCGTGACCCGCGCGTTGCCCGCCTGTTCCCCGACGTCAAGCGTGAGCAGATTGCCTATTTTCAACGCACCGGCATCTTTCCGATCATGCACGTTCTGGGCCTGAAGCACGACATCGTGACGCGTCACCCTTGGGTACCATTGAACCTGATGATCGCGTTTGAGCAGGCGAAAGCGTTGGCCATGGCGCGCCTGGACAATCCGCGCGTGGTTCCGCTGGCACTTTGGGAGGAGGCTTGGGCCGAGCAGCTGGCCCTGCTTGGTCCGGACCCTTGGCAGTACGGCCTCGGCCCGACCAATAGCAAGACGCTGGAAACGCTGGTCGGCTATTGTCACGCCCAGGGGCTGATCGACCGACAGGTGGCGCTGGACCAGCTGTTCTTGGATCCGACCGCCGGGGCGAAACGGGACGGCATCTTCCGCTATTGAAGGGGGTCAGGCGGACCGGCACCACGGGTGCCAGCGACCGCCTGATCCGGCTGCTGCTGAGATCTTTGAGGCCTATTGGTTGGCCTCTTTCGACTTTGCCTGATCCGGCTGGGTCATCTGCTCGCGCACGTTTTGCACAGCGTCGCCGGCCTGCTTGCTGAGTTCAAGCGCCTTGTCCTTGGCAACCTTCAACCAATCGCCGGCCTTCTTTTTGGCTCGCTCCGTGCGACCGGGTTCGGTAGCGACATAGGCGGCCGCTGCCTTCAGCTGTGCCGGAGAAGCATTGAGCACCAGCACCCGGGCCCCTTCCACCACCGGACCGAGTCGGACTGCGGAATAAGGCACGGCGACATTCTTGGACCCGAGACCGAGGAAGCCACCGACACCGATGACAATTGCCTTCGCGCGGCCTTCACCATCGAGCACCAGATCGATCAGCTTGCCGACCTGGTCACCCTTGTTGTTGAGAACCGGCGTACCTGCCATGCGAACGACCGCAACCTCGCCGTCCTGTTGCTTGGTCAAAAACCTCACATCCTCCGCGATGGCCAGCGGCGCCGCGGCAAAGCTTGTGAGGAGCGCGACCATCCCGAGAGCGGCTATGGATCGGTTCATTGCTGTGTCTCCTTAAGTTTCAGTCAACCGAGCCGGCACTCTTGCTCCGAACGTCCATAAGGTGCTGTCGAACCGCAAACGCCTGCTCGGTCTGATGACGGTGCAGCCCCCAAGGTCCTCACATAAGCGATCATGGGATATAGGCAACCGCTGGAATGGGAAAATTGCCATTCTGCCGCTCGCGACACACCGAATGACGACGCAATCGGCCAATCAGATTACGGAATCTTCTCGCTTGCGCTCATCGAGCATCGCCATGGCAGCCCGTTCGCGCATCATGTTGACGAACCGCACGAATAGGTAATGGCTGTCCTGTGGCCCCGGCGAGGCCTCGGGGTGATACTGAACCGAGAATACCGGTTGATGTTCGACCCGGATGCCGCAGTTGCTCCCGTCGAACAGGGAGATGTGCGTTTCGACCACACCGGCGGGCAGGCTGTCGCGGTCGACGGTAAAACCGTGGTTCATCGACGTGATCTCCACCTTCCCGGTGGTAAAGTCCTTGACCGGATGATTGGCGCCGTGATGCCCTTGATGCATTTTTTTGGTGCGGGCACCGAGCGCCAGGCTGAGCAATTGATGGCCAAGACAAATGCCGAACACGGGTAACCCGCTGGCCAGAACCTTGCGGATTTCCGGCACCGCATAAACCCCCGTCGCCGCCGGATCACCAGGTCCATTGGACAGGAAAACGCCAGCCGGCGCCCGCGCTAAAATGTCATCCGCCGACGTGGTGGCCGGCACCACCGTCACCCGGCAGCCCGCGCTGGCCAAGCACCGCAAAATGTTGCGTTTAAGCCCAAAATCGATGGCGACCACGTGGAACGTCGGCTGATCTTGTTGACCGTAGCCGGCATTCCAGCGCCACCGCGTCTCGGTCCAGGTGTAACTTTGACCGGTGGTGACGTCTGGCACCAGGTCCATGCCCTCGATGCCCGCCCACGCCGCCGCTTGCGCTTTCAGATCGGCAAGATCGAAGCGCCCACCCGGATCGTGTGCGATCAGACCGTTCGGCATTCCCGACGCCCGGATCCGCGCCGTCAGCGCCCGCGTATCGACGCCGCAAAGCGCAATCAATCCCCGCGCTTTGAGCCATTGATCGAAGTGCTGCAGCGCGCGGTAGTTGGACGGTTCGGTTATGCCCGCCCGCAACACGCAACCACGCACGCCGGAACGCGCCGCCAGATTGGAGGTCTCGGTGTCCTCCTGATTGGTGCCGACGTTGCCGATATGCGGAAAGGTGAAGGTGATGATCTGACCGGCATAGGATGGATCGGTCAAAATCTCCTGGTACCCCGTCATCGCGGTGTTAAAGCAAACCTCGCCGACCTGCGCGCCCGTCGCGCCGAGCCCCTTGCCCTCGATGATCGTGCCGTCGGCAAGCACCAGCACCGCCGTCGACGGCTGATCGCCCCAACCGGGTGGCCCCGCCCCCATTTGTCCCCCCGCACGAACCGTCGCGTCCACACCATGCTCCGACGCTGATGCACCTCAATCGCCCGCGCGGAACCTATGCGCGCCGATCCTCGCCGTCAATGAACAGCAATCAATGTGCAGCACCTTGTGGGTGACCGCGGCCGCACGTACATCTTGCGCGAACGAAAGGAGACGAAACATGCGCGATCGGATCAGTCAAGCGATGAAGGACGCGATGAAGGCCCGCGACAAGCCCCGGCTGAGCGCGCTGCGCATGATGTTGGCGGCGCTAAACGATCGCGAGCTTGGGATCGGCGCCGGCGCGCTGCCGCAAGGGGGGGAGTTGTCTGATCAGGAAACGGTGCAGGTGCTGCAAAAGTTGGTCAAGCAACGGCGCGACGCGATCGCCACCTATACCGAGCACGGACGCCGAGATTTGGCCGATAAGGAGACCGCCGAGCTGGCCGTGATCGAAGAGTTCTTGCCCCAGCAGATGGACGAGGCGGAGATGAGAACAGCCATCACCGGCCTCATCGAGGAGGTCGGCGCTGACAGCCCCAAGGATATCGGCAAGGTGATGGGACCATTGAAGCAGAAGTTCGCTGGACGCATGGACCTGGGCAAAGCCAGCGGCTTGGTGAAACAGCTGCTGGCGTGAGCTGGACCCCGGCACGCCTTGATCCGTTGGTCGGCTGTGCTAGTGCTGCGGGCTGCCGCAGCCGATCCGTCGGCTATAAGGAGGACAAGTGCCGGCGGCGAGCCGGTTGGCATGGACGTTCAGGACGATGAGCCAAACTGAAACCGATGTGGTCATCGTCGGCGGCGGGCCCGTCGGCATCGGCCTCGCCATTGAGCTGAGCCAACGGGGCGTCTCCTCGATTGTCGTTGAGCGTTTTGAGGACCCTCAGCCGATTCCGAAGGGACAGAACCTAACTCAGCGCACGATGGAGCACTTCCATCAGTGGGGGATCGACCAAGCCATTCGCGCGGCTGCGCCTTTGCCGCTGGAGCAGGGCATCGGCGGGCTCACCGCCTACGGCACGCTGCTGAGCGATTACCACTACGATTGGTATCAACGCGTCGTCGTGCGACCCTATTACTTCGCCGACAACGAGCGCCTGCCTCAGTACGACACCGAGAAGATTCTCCGCCGCCGGGCGGCGCAATGCCCCGACGTCGAGACGATCTATGGTTGGTCGGCGGAAAGCCTTGGCCAGGACGACAACGCGGTCAGCGCCACGATTACACACCGACAAACCGGCCAAAAGCGTAGGCTTACCGGGCGTTATCTGGTCGGCTGTGATGGCAGCAAATCGATCGTGCGCGACAGCGTCGGCATCACCCAAACCCTGTCAGACCACGACAAGTTGATGGTTCTGTTGGTGTTTCACGCGCCCGAACTCGGCCGGCTGCTGAGCCGCTATCGTGGCAAATCCTTCTTCAACGTTCTGCACCCCGAGCTGGAGGGCTATTGGCTGTTTTTTGGTCGGGTCGATAGCGAGGAAACCTGGTTCTTCCATGCTCCCGTACCGTTTGGCACCACCGCCGACAACTACGATTTCAAGGCCTATCTGCAGCGCGCGGTCGGCGCGGCGTTCGCCTGCGATATCCAGCATATCGGCTTTTGGGACCTGCGCTTCGCGGTCGCCGATACCTACCGGAAGGACCGGGTGTTCATCGCTGGGGACGCCGCCCATGGCCACCCGCCGTACGGCGGCTTCGGCATCAATACCGGTTTTGAGGACGCGCGCAATCTGGGCTGGAAACTGGCAGCGGTGCAGAAAGGGTGGGGCGGGCCAGGACTGTTGGACAGCTACAGTCTGGAGCGTCAGCCGGTGTTCGCGTCTACCGCAAAGGATTTCATCGCCTCGTTCATCAACGCGGACCGAGCGTTTTTGCAAAGCTTCGATCCAGAGCGCGACCGGGCGGCGTTCGAGCAGGCCTGGGATCGGCGCAAGGCCGGTACCACCAGCGAGATCATCTCCTACGAGCCGCACTATGCAGGCTCGCCGATCGTGTTCGGTCCAGCCGGCGGCACCTGCAGCGCCAAGGGCGAGCATCGCTTCGAGGCGCGGGCCGGCCATCATCTGGCACCGCAGCGGCTATCCTCGGGACGCAATGTATTCGAGGCGTTGGGCCCGGATTTCAGTTTGTTGGCGTTCGACGCCGATCCCGCGACGATCCTCGCGTTCGAGCGGGCGGCCGACCGCCTGGGTGTACCGCTCAAAATCATCCAGGATGACGCGGGCAATGGTCGGCAGGCCTATCAGGCCGAGCTGGTTCTGGTCCGACCGGATAGCTACATCGCCTGGGCCGGCGAGGGCTGTCCGGCCGACGTGGACGCTCATTTGCGCCAGGTGATCGGGGCGGCCTAGAGCAACCTTCTGCCTTAAATCGGAACCGGCTTTGCGGTTCCGATTTAAGGCGCGATGATCTAGTCGATCGACCGGTGACGATGACCTGGCTCCCGCCGACACGCTTCACCACGCTGCGGGAGCCGCAGCTCAGCTGATGGGCCACACCCACGTACCGACTGGCACATACCGACTGGCGCGCAACAATTGGCGCGTAACGACTGGTGGGTAACGACCGGTGGGTAACGACCGGTGGGTAACGACTGGCGCGAGCCTACGACGGGCTCGGCGCGGGCCCCGGACCTCAGCGCGTGATCCAGGCGAACAGACCTACGGCGATGACGATGCCGACCATCCACCACCAGGACCTGTCTTTCGCCGGTTGCTCCCGCCCTCCAGCCGGCTTGGTCTTCGGTGTTGGCCGTTCGTTTTCCACCCATCCTCCCACCAAATCGCTGAGCGGTTGCTCGTCACGCTGACGCCCGGGCTTCAACCCGCTTCGCTCCTGCGCCGGCGTTGGCGGCCCCGCCGCTCATCATCGTTTCAGCTGTCCCACATCAGGCGACGTCGCCGGCCGGCCAGCGGTGATCCGGGATGCCCCATTCCGACAGAGGTCCACTCCTACATGAGATCACGGCCGGTGGATAGCGGGGATCGGGATGGCGCAAATCGTCCACCGGCATAAGCCGGCCGACGAATCGGTCCATAGTCTCAGCATGCGCTTTTCACCCCAATTGCTCGATGAGATCCGCGCCCGCCTGAGCGTCAGCCACGTCGTCAGCCGCAAGGTGGCGCTCAAGCGCGCCGGCCGCGAGTATCGCGGCCTCTCGCCGTTCAAGGTGGAGAAGACTCCATCGTTTTTCGTCAACGACCAAAAAGGCTTCTACCACTGTTTCGCCAGTGGCGAGCACGGCGACATCTTCACCTTCTTGATGACGACGGAAGGCTTGTCGTTCCCCGAGGCGGTCGAGCGGTTGGCGGCCGAGGCCGGCGTCGCGCTGCCCGCCCCAACCACCGTGGATCGGGCCAAGGACGACCAGCGCACGCGGCTGTTGGCGCTGCTGGAGCAGGCCGCCGCGTTCTTCGAGGCCAAACTTGCCAGCCGCGAGGGAACCGACGCTCGGCTCTACCTCGACCGTCGGGGGTTGACGACGGAGACGGTCGGCCAATTTCGCATCGGATTTGCGCCCGCCTCCAGCACCGCACTGACCCAGCACCTGACCAACCAGGGCTTCTTGAGAGCGGAGATGATCACATCCGGGATGTTGGTCGGCGGCGACGACATCCCTCAACCCTACGATCGCTTTCGCAATCGCGTCATGTTTCCGATCACCGACCTCAAGGGTCGGGTCATTGCCTTTGGCGGTCGCGCGCTGGAGCCAGGTGAGCGGGCCAAGTATCTGAATTCGCCGGAGACGCCCCTGTTCCACAAGGGTGCGATCCTGTTCAACGCGGCCAAAGCCCGGCCGTTGGCGTTTGCGCGCGAGCGCGTGATCGTCGTTGAGGGCTATATGGACGTGGTGGCGCTGACCCAGGCCGGTTTCGGTGACAGCGTGGCCCCACTGGGGACCGCCTTGACCGAGCAGCAGGTCCAGATGGTCTGGCGCATGGTGCACGAGCCGATTCTGTGCTTCGACGGCGATGATGCGGGCACACGGGCAGCCCATCGCGCGATCGATACCATGCTGCCGCACCTGAAGCCGGGACTGAGTGCCCGCTTCGTCTTCCTGCCAGGGGGAAGCGATCCCGACGATCTGATCCGACAGGAAGGCCCGCAGGCCATGCAGACCGCCCTGGAGAGGGCCCAGCCGTTGGCGGAAGTGCTGTGGCAGCGGGAATTGGCGGCCGGTGATTGGTCGACGCCTGAGCGCCGGGCGCATTTGGAGCGACGGCTGACCGAGATCGTCAATGGCATCGCCGATCTCTCGGTGCGCTCGCATTACCGCGCTGCCATGCGTGAAAAGCTCTTTTTACAGTTTGGTTCGCGACGACCACAGCGCGGTGCGCAACGCCCGCCATCCGCAGCGCCGAGCAGAAATTTTGCCGGCGTGCCCGGTGCGCAACAGGCCCGGCCGTCTGGCAACCAGCCCCAGCCCTGGGCCGAGTCGCGATCCGTCGGAGCCAGCCAAAGCCTTCGCCGCCAGCTGCTTGAAAATCAAATGGGACGGCCGCCCTATCGCGAGGCACTCATTATTCGCACCCTGATCAATCACCCTTGGCTGCTGGACCACGACGCGGAGCGCATCGCGGCGTTGGACTTCACCTCAGAGGCCATGGCCCGGATCCGAAACGCGCTGTTGGACGTGATGAGCGACAATGACTCACTTGACAGTGAACGCATCCAATCCCACCTGGACAAATTGAGCTTGAGCAAGGTGGTGAACCTCGTCGAACGAGCTATAACGCACAGGAGCGACAGCTTCGCAGAGCCCGATGCTGATCATGACGAGGTTGCGCGAGGGTGGAATCACACCCTTAAGTTGCATGATCGGCATACGAGTTTGCGGCAGGCCTTGACGGCCGCACAGCGCGCCTGGGATGAAGAGGGCAGCGAGATCGCCCTGGCTCGGATTATCGAGATCCAGCGCCAGCTATCGAATTCGGAGAGTTTGGAGCTTCCGACCGACGCATAACCCGCCACATCTGCGCAACACTGTGGGCTTACCGCCACCGCCAGTTGTTCGTTGTGGGTCAGTGATCAGCCGGAGGCTCACGTGTTCAACATCAGGCCGTCGCCGAAAGGGCAGGGCGAGAGCATCTGAAGGGATAACGCGAGACCAACCGTCCTGGCCATCGACCGCGTCGCGGCTTATCAGTTCGGCCATGGCGCTGCCAGCAGCACGGCTGCGACGAAGTTCAATGCGCAGATCAAGGGGTGGCTATCTTGCCGGTGGACAGCACATGATTACGCCATTGATATGCCGCAACGTCGGTTTTAACGCCGACAATGAATACAACTTTAAGGACTAGTCACGCCGCACCTCCCAGTGCTCGCAACCAAGGCTCAATCAGTGGCCCACATGTGTTGGCCCACTTCGACGGGACACGATGCTCATGGCTCAGAAAACCGAGGAAAAGGCCAGCGCAACCACCGAAACCTCGGACCGCGACAGCCCTATCCTCGATTTGTCCGATCAGTCCGTCAGAAAGCTGCTGAAGGCCGGTAAGGCCCGTGGTTATGTGACCTACGACGAGATCAACGCGGTGCTGACGTCGGAGGAGACGTCCGAGCAGATCGAGGACATCATGGCGATGTTCTCCGAGATGGGCGTCAACGTCGTCGAGCAAGAGGAGGATGACGACGAGGGTGGCGAGACGGCGATTGACGAGGAGGAGAGCCGCGCCCTTGCGCCCCAGTCGCTCCCGGCCAAGAGCGAGGCTCGCAGCGAGCCGGCCGAGCGCACCGACGACCCGGTGCGTCTATACCTGCGGGAGATGGGCTCGGTTGAGCTGCTGTCACGGGAAGGCGAGATCGCCATCGCCAAGCGGATCGAGGCCGGGCACGAGGCGATGATCGCCGGGCTGTGCGAAAGCCCGCTGACGTTCCAGGCCATCATCATCTGGCGCGATGAGTTGAACGACGGCAAGGTGCTGCTGCGCGATATCATCGACCTTGAAGCCACCTATGAAGGGCCGGAGGCCAAGGCTGCGCCACCCGTCGTCGTGCCGGCCCCGGACGGTCCGGTCGCCCCGCAACAGCCGGAGCAGGCCAACGCTGATCGGCACCAAGAGGACGGTGAAGGTGGCCCTGCCTCCGACGACAGCGAAGACGATGACGATGACGAGTTCGAAAACGCGCTGTCGCTCGCGGCGATGGAAGCGGAGCTGAAACCGAAGGTTTTAGATACGTTTGACCGCATCGCCTCCAACTATAAAAAGCTGCGGCGTCAACAGGATAAGCGGCTGGAGAGCCAGGTGGCTGGCGAGCAGGGCTCGCGCCAACAAGAAAAGGCTTACGACAAGCTGCGCGAAGAGATCATCGCCGACGTCAAGAGCCTGTCGCTCAACAACAATCGTATCGAAAGCTTGGTCGAGCAGCTCTACGCGATCAATAAGCGCCTGGTCAGCCTTGAAGGCCAGCTCATGCGGTTGGCGGACAACTACGGCGTTTCCCGCCAAGAGTTCATCGGCGAATACTACGGCAACGAGCTGGACCAGACCTGGACCGAGCGGATGGCCGCCTCGGGCTCCAAGGGCTGGACCAACTTCATCAACTCCGGGGGACGCCGGATTAATACGCTGCGTTCCGAGATTCACGAGTTGGCCAGCGAGACCGGGCTTGAGATCCCTGAGTTCCGCCGCATCGTACGCAACGTCCAAAAGGGTGAGCGGGAGGCGCGGCAGGCGAAAAAGGAGATGGTCGAGGCCAACCTGCGTCTGGTGATCTCGATCGCCAAGAAATACACCAACCGGGGGCTGCAGTTTCTCGACCTGATCCAAGAAGGCAACATCGGTCTGATGAAGGCCGTCGACAAGTTCGAGTATCGGCGCGGCTACAAGTTCTCGACCTACGCCACGTGGTGGATCCGCCAGGCGATCACCCGCTCCATCGCCGACCAGGCACGGACCATTCGCATTCCCGTGCACATGATCGAGACCATCAACAAGATCGTGCGCACCTCTCGGCAAATGCTGCACGAGATCGGTCGAGAGCCAACGCCGGAGGAACTCTCCGACAAGCTCGCCATGCCGCTGGAGAAGGTGCGCAAGGTCTTGAAGATCGCCAAGGAGCCGATCAGCCTGGAGACTCCGATCGGCGAGGAGGACGATTCCAACCTCGGCGACTTCATCGAAGACCGCAACGCCGTCTTGCCGATCGATGCGGCCATCCAGTCCAATTTGCGTGAGACCACGACCCGCGTGCTCGCTTCGCTCACACCGAGAGAAGAGCGGGTGCTGCGCATGCGCTTCGGCATCGGAATGAATACCGACCACACCCTGGAAGAGGTTGGTCAGCAGTTCTCGGTTACACGAGAGCGCATCCGCCAAATCGAGGCCAAGGCGTTGCGCAAGTTGAAGCACCCCTCCCGCAGCCGCAAGCTGCGCAGCTTTCTCGACAACTGACGGTTGCTGCGCAAGGCAGCGGCCGGGGTGCTTTGTCGATCATGGTCGGTCTGCGGACCCGTTCGACTGCGGCGCGGCACATCCGGACGTCTGAGCGCGTCGCCGCGCCTGGCTGCCGATGGACCTGGCCGCCTATGGACCTGGCCGCCTATGGACCTGGCCGCCTATGGACCTGGGCGCCTATGGACCTGGGCGCGCTGATGGGCTAGCAAACCCCATCCATCATGCGCTGTGGACCCCAACCATGCCCGAGATGCGGTCGTGAAGCCCGCCCCGTTTGAGTATGTCAGACCCGCCTCGTTGGCGGAGGCTTGCTCCGTTTTGGCGCATGACCCCGATGCCCGCTTGATTGCCGGCGGTCAGACCTTGGTGCCGATGATGGCGATGCGCCTGGCCAATCCTTCGCGGCTGGTGGACATCGCCCGCTTGGATGTTTTGCGCGGTGTCCGCGACGAGAACGATGCGATCGTGTTGGGTGCCGTCACCCGCCAGGTCGAAGCGGAACGCTCCGACCTGGTAGCCGCGAAGCTGCCGCTGCTGGCCGCTGCGATGCCTTGGATCGGCCATGCGCCCACCCGTGCGCGCGGCACCATCGGCGGCAGCATCGCCAACGCGGATCCGGCCGCTGAAATTCCGTTGGTGTTGGTCACCTTAGGTGGCAGCGTGCGCGTGCGCGACGACGCGAAGGACTATGACGTTGCGGCCGCGGACCTGTTCGTCGGCCCAATGACGACGGCCATCCCCGCCACCGCGTGCATCACCGCTGCACGATTTCCAGTTTGGCGTGAGCCGCGCATCGGCGTCGGGTTTCATGAGGTCAGCGCGCGCAAGAGCGATTACGCCTACGTCGCCGCGGCCGCGCAGGTCGCGCTCGACGACGCGGGCCGCTGTGTGCGTTGCGCCTTGGGCATCGGCGGCGCCACACCGGTGCCGACTGGGCTCGGCGTGATCGATCAGCAGCTGAGGGGAACCGAACCTGACCACGCGACGATCAGCGCCGCCGTCGCGGCTGTCCTCGCCGACATCGAGATCATGCAGGATGCCCATGTCAGCACCCGCTATCGCCGTCGGGTGGCTCAAGGGTTGGCGGAACGCGCGCTGACGGACGCCATCCATGCTGCGCGCGCTGACATGGGAGGCGACGCATGAAGGTCGAACTCTGCGTCAACGGTGCGGTGCGCACGCTGGAGGTTGAGCCGCGCACCACGCTCCTCGACTGCCTGCGCGATCAGGTAGGGCTCACTGGAACCCACACCGGTTGCGAGCACGGCGTGTGCGGAGCGTGCACCGTGCTCATCGACGGTGAGCCCGCACGCTCCTGCCTGATGTTCGCGGTGCAAGCCGACGGTTATGAGATCACCACGATCGAAGGTCTGGCGCCAGCCCCGGGGGAACTCAGCGTGCTGCAAGACGCCTTCTGCGAGCGGCACGGCATGCAGTGCGGCTACTGCACACCGGCGATGATCCTCACCGCCCACGCGCTGTTACAGCGCAAGGCCGCACCGACCCGTGAGGATATCGTCGAAGCCATCTCCGGCAATATATGTCGCTGTACTGGATACGGCCAGATCATCGAGGCCATCGAGCTTGCCGCCGATCGCCTGCAGGGCGTCAACCTGCCCGAGCGCGGAGTGAGCCGATGAGTGCCCCTTCGACCTTCAAGTACGTCGGCAAACCCCGGCGCGTGCGCGAGGACCGACGGTTTGTCGCCGGCAAGGGCCGGTTTGTGGCCGATGTCAAGCTGGCCGGAACCTTGCATGTCGCCGTCGTTCCCTCCCAGCATCCCGCGGCGCGGATCATCACCATCGACGCCAGCGCGGCGCTGGCTCTGCCGGGGGTCCACACCGTGCTCACCGGGGCGGAGCTGGCGCGCGCGGTCAACCCGTTGATGAACGGCCTCGACACACCCGGTGTTCGCCGCTACCCGCTTGCCGTCGGGCAGACCCGCTACATGGGAGAGTGGGTGGCCGCCGTCGTGGCCGACACCCGCGCGCTGGCGGAGGATGCCGCCGAGCTGGTGGACGTCAGCTATCAGCCGTTGCCGTTCGTGCTCGATGCCGAACAAGCCATCAAGCCCGGCGCGACCCCGGTGCATCCTGAGCACGCAAGCAACATCCTGCTCGACAAGACCTTCACCTGGGGTAACGTCGACACGGACTTCGCCGCTGCGCCGCGGCAACTTTCGTTTCGCGTGACCTGGGGCCGCTCCTCCACCGTGCCGATCGAGACCTTCGGCGTGCTTGCCGCATGGGACCCCTGGCGGGAGATGGTCGAGGTTTGGGCCTCGATCCAGATGCCGAAGTACGCTGATCAAATTGCGCGGTCCCTTCGCATTCCGGCAACCCAAGTGCGCGTGCACCAAGATGTCGACGTCGGTGGCAGCTATGGCGTGAAGCGGGGCATCAAGCATACCGTGCTTTGCTGCCACTTATCGCGGCTGCTGGCCCGGCCGATCCGCCTGATCGAGGACCGGCTGGAAAACATGCGGGGGGGCGATGCCCACGGCCCCGATCGAATTTTCGATGTGAGCGTTGCATTCGACGATGACGGCCTGATCGCGTCCATGAAAATGCGCGCGCTGGATAATGTCGGCGCCTATGCCGGCCGGGCCCCGTTTCAATTGGGCAAGCCGATTGGCGCCATCGTCGGACCCTACCGCATCGGTAGCGTCGCCTATCACGCCGTTTCGGTCACGACCAACAAGGCCGTGCAGGAAGCGGTGCGCGGTTTCGGCCAATCGCCGACCAATTATGCGATTGAGACCGCCATCGACAAGGTTGCAGCGGCGACCGGCCTGGAGCGTCTAGAGGTGCGCCGACGCAACTTCATTCGCCATGATCAGTTTCCTTACCTGATACCCAGTGGCACGCGCTACGACAGCGGCGATTATCATACCGTGGTCGACAAGGTGATGACGCACATCGGCTGGGATCAGCTGTTGGGCGAACGCGACCGGTTGCGGCGGGCGGGCCAGCTCGCCGGCATCGGCATCGCCGCCTGCCTCGAGCCATCCGGAGGCAATTCTTCATTCGAACCACTGCTCAATCCGGCCAATTCCACCACGACCTGGATGGATTCGGCGCGCATCACCGTTGACGGCGTCGGCTCGATCACCGTCACGATCCACACGACGTCGTCCGGCCAGGGCCACGAGCAGCTTGCCGCCACCGCCGTCGCCGAAGTGCTGCAGGTGGATCCCGACCAGATCCGCGTGGTGCGGACCGATTCGCTCAGTGCGCTGCCCTCCAATTCGCCGGTCGGCAGCCGGATGGCGGTGATGTTGGGCGGCGCCTGCTTCAACGCCGCCAACAAGCTGCGCGACAAGCTGATCAAAATCGGCGCCAAACGACTAGGCCAGCCCGCCGACCTTGTCAGCTACGCCGATGGGCGGGTGGTTGACCCGCAGACCGGTCGTGCGGTCGAGTGGATCGATTTGGTCAACATTGCGCACCGCCATTTTCACGAGCTTCCGGACGGCGAGGAGCCGGGTCTGGCCGTATCGGCCGTCTATCAAGTGCCAGGCGGCGGCGCCTTGCCTCAGGACGACCGGGTGCAGATGTATCCCTGCCATGCCTTCGAGTTCCACGTGGTGTTGATGGCGATCGACCCGATCACCGCCAAGCCGGAGATCAAGCGCTATGTGATCGGCCATGACTGTGGCGTGCAGATCAATCCGCACATCGTGAAGGGCATGACGCTGGGCGGTATCGCGCACGGGATCGGCGCGGCCTTGATGGAGGAGTTCGTCTATGACGACGAGGGCCAGATGATGAGCCAGTCGTTGTTGGACTATCTGCTGCCGTCGTCGCATGAGGTGCCGGCGGTGGAAATCGTGCACCATTGCACGCCCTCGCCATTCACCGTATTCGGCCAAAAAGGCTCCGGCGAGTCCGGCTATCTGGGTGCACCCGCCGCGATCGCCAGCGCCATCAACGACGCCGTCGCTCACCTTGGCATCGCCTTCGACAGACTGCCGATTAGGCTGTCGGCAATCGGCGATGCAGTGGCCGATGCCGAGACCGCCCACCAATCCCCACAGCCACGAACGGAAGCCTAGCAAAGGAGCTTAGCTTTCACATGAGCAGCACCATCATTCCATGCATGCGCTATCGCGACGCCCCGCGGATGATCAATTGGTTGTGTGACGCTTTCGGCTTCGAGCGACACTTGGTGGTCGAGGACGACCGTGGCGGGATCACACATGCTCAACTGACGTTCGGGCCTGGCATGATCATGCTCGGTTCGGAGCGCCCAGATGAGTTCGGGAACCTGCAGTCGACGCCTGAGCGGATCGGTGGCACCAGCCAATCGCCCTATGTCGTGGTGCCCGACGCCGACGTCGTCTACCAGCGGGCGAAACGAAGCGGGGCCGAGATCGTGATCGAGATCGCCGATCAACACTACGGCGGCCGCCTGTTCTCATGCCGCGACCCGGAAGGACATCTGTGGAACTTCGGCAGTTATGATCCTTGGCACAGCCCATCCCAGTAAACGATCGAGCAGCTGCCGTCGTCCGGCTTCGCCACTTGAGGAGAAGTGTCCATGATCATTGACTGCCATGCCCACCTGATCGCGCCCAGCCTGTTTGATGCGATCCGTGCACAGAAGGCCCAGTTCCCCTCCATCAAGATCACCGAGGCCGGTGGCAGTCTCGCCTTTCAGTTCGCCAACTCCAAACCAACGCGCCCGGCCGCCCAAGGCCTGTTCGATATCCCCGGCCGGCTGCAGTGGATGACCACGAACGGCATCGATCGGCAGGTGGTGGGCGGCTGGCTCGACATCATGGGCAATGAGTTGCCGGTCGAAGAGGGGGTGCGTTGGAGCCGCCTGATGAACGAGCACCTGCTTTCGGCCTGCAAGGCCGAGCCGCGCCTGATCCCATTGGCCCATCTGCCAATGCAAGATGGCGAAAGCGCCGCTCAAGTGCTGCGAGCGGCCGTCGCGGCCGGCTTCAAGGGCGCCATGATCGGTACCCAGCCGAAAGGGGTGGGCGGCGTGCTGGATGATCCGGCACTTGATCCATTTTGGCAGGCCGCCGATGATTTGGGCACAGCGGTTTTCTTCCACCCCGTCTTCGAATCGGGCGATGATCGGGTGCACGACTACGGCATGGCCAATGCTGTCGGCCGCGTGACCGATACGATGATCGCGTTGACGCGCTTGATCTACGCCGGACACGTTTTGCGCTATAAGAACATCAAGTTCATCGCCGGCATCGGGGGCGCGGCGCTGCCCTATATTGCCGGTCGCTTGCGTCGGAATTGGTCGCTGGACAAGGACCAGCTGGCAGACCCTGACGCATCACTGGCCGCGCTCTGGTATGACGCCCTCGTACAGGACGTCGACACGTTGAAATTCCTCGCCGCCAAGGTCGGCAGCGACCGGCTGATGCTGGGTTCCGACATGCCGTTTCCAATCGGCGACCTGTCGAAGCCCCAAGACCTGATCACGTCAGCTGGCTTCGGCCCTGATGACGTTGCCTCGATCAATGGTGGCTTGGCCGCCAAGATCTTCGCGTGAGCCCCCCATTCCTTCATTTGCCTGGGTCGCGGACTGAGACCGGCCCGGCCCAAGAGGCAGCCCGATGTCCACCCAACGGCCCTATCGCGACTTGCATGAACACATTGAGGCCCTGAAGGCCAAAGACCTGCTGATCACGGTTGACCGCCGGATCGATAAGGATGCGGAGATGCACGCGCTCGTGCGCTGGCAATTTGTCGGTGGTCTTGCCGAAGGGGACCGCAAAGCCTTCCTGTTCACCAACATCGTCGACGGCAAGGGCCGCACCTACGACATGCCGGTGGTGGTCGGCGCGCTCGCCGCCAACCGCGCCATCTACTCGGTCGGGATGGATGCCCCCGTCGAACGCATTCAGGCCAAATGGGATCAGGCGATTGCCAAACCGATCCCACCGCGGACGGTGGAGCAGGCGGCGTGCCAAGAGGTGGTGCTGACCGGAGCCGACCTCGTCGGTGAAGGCAATGGACTTGACCGGCTACCGATCCCGATCTCCACGCCGGGATTCGACAGTGCGCCGACACTGACGGCGGCCAACGTGACGACCAAGGATCCCGAAACCGGTGTCGCCAATATGGGCACCTACCGCTGCGCCTTGAAGGCACCGAACCGGCTGGTGGTGCGGATGGCGACGCGGGTTGGAGGTGCTGGTGGCTACCTCCACTACAAGGCCCATCAGCAGCGCGGCGACAACGAGATGCCTTGCGCCATCGTGCTCGGCGCGCCGCCGTGTGTGATGTTCATGGGCCCGCAGAAGCTTCCGCTCGATATGCCGGAGGTGCCAGTTGCCGGCGGCCTTGCCGGTGGACCGATCAATATGGTGCCCGCCAAAACCGTCGACCTGATGGTGCCGGCGGAAGCTGAGGTGGTGATCGAGGGCATGATCGACACCGCGTACGTCGAGCCGGAGGCGCCGTTCGGTGAAAGCCATGGCCACGTGGCATTGGAGGAGTACAACATGCCGATGCGGGTGACCGCCATCACCCATCGGCGCGCGCCCATCATCCCCTCCTACATCAGCCAGGTGGCCCCATCGGAGTCCAGCGTTATCAAGCGGGTCGCCTACGAGCCCCTATTCCTGTCGCACCTGCGTGACGGGCTCAACATCAAGGGCGTCACGCGCGTCTCCTTGCACGAGCCGCTGACCGGCCTGTTGCGGCTGACCATCATCACGTGCGCACGGGGCATGTCGGACACCGAGATCTGGCGCGCGCTTTATGGCGCCGCCTTCTTCAAGGGCGACTGCGGCAAAATCTGCGTGGCGGTCAATGAGGATATCGATCCCGATAACATGGATGGCGTTTGGTGGGCGATCGCCTATCGCTCAAACCCGATCGAGGATGTGTTGACGGTGCCCAGGCGCGGCCAGGGCCATGGTCCGAAGCGCGAGCACGGCACAGAGCGTGACTCGACGCTGTTGATCGATGCCACCATGAAATCCGACATGCCGCCGTTGGCGCTGCCCAAGCGCGAATATATGGAGCGTGCCCGCACGATCTGGGACGAGCTGGGCTTGCCGGCGCTGCGCCCGCAACCGCCGTGGTTCGGTTATTCCCTCGGTGACTGGCTGCCGCAATGGGATGCGGCGGCGGAACGCGCGGCGCGTGGCGGGTATCTGGAAAATGGCCGCATCAGCGAACAATACCGAAAGAAGGGGCTGGTGCCCGAAACCAAATTTCGGCCAGATCGGCTCGACGAGACCTAGAGCAACTTTCTGCCATTGATCGGAATCGGAACGATCCCGATCAATGGCAGAAAGTTGCTCACCACTTTAAGAGCGATCATCTTTGCGCCTTGAATCGGAACCGGCTTTGCGGTTCCGATTCAAGGCGCGATGATCTAGATCATCGTACCTTCAAGTGTGGAGCAACCACTGCACCGCATTAAGGCGCTTCGCCGGCCGACTGACGGCGGCTTGCGGGCCGGCAAGGCGATTCCGCCTGAGGCGGAAATGATCTAAGATTGCGTGACCAATCTTGGGAGTGCGCCATGCAAATCATCGACCTGAGCCGCGAGCTTTATCATCGGACCCCGACCTATCCCGGCCAACCGCCGATCATTCACGGCGTATGGAAAACGCACGAGGAGGCCTACGCCGAATCCGGCAACGTGCAAGGCAACTCGGTGATGTACTTTTCGATGCCGGATCATGGTGGCACGCACATGGATGCGCCGCGCCACTTCGGGAAATCGGGTACACCGATCAACGAGTACCCGCTGGAACACTGCTACGTGCGCGGCATCTGCCTCGATTTGCGGCACATCGCCCCTCGGGCCGAGATCACGCCGGCGGACCTGGCAGCCGCGGTCGAGGCCGCAGGCGTCTCAATCCCCAAAGGCGGCACCGTATTGCTATGCACAGGCCATCACGCCCGCACCTTCCCCACGCCCGCCTATTCCACCGATAACCCTGGGGTCAACGTCGAGGCCACGGAATGGCTGGCCAAGCAGGGCATCGTCCACTTCGGCATCGATTCGATGCGGCCGGGGCCGGAGGGCGTGGTCAACGCCCTGGTGCACAAGGCCTGCCTGGAGCTGGACATCACCCACATCGAAAGCCTGTGCAATCTCGAAGCACTGATCGGCAAAGGCGCGTTCTTATACGTCGGCTTTCCGCTGAAGTGGCGGGAGGGTACGGGCTCCCCGATCCGGGCCGTGGCGATTTTGGACGCTTGATGTTCGCCGCAGTCGAAGGCGTTATGCAGCGCCCCAAACCTCGCGCGCCACACTCACCACCAAGGCCAACTTGGCGGCCTGATCGGCTTCGGTGACCGGGTTGCCGGCAACGGTTGATGCGAAACCGCACTGCGGTCCGATGGCAAGCCGTTCAAGATCCATAAAACGCGCCGCCTGGTCGAGGCGGCGCCGCAAATCTGCCTTGTCCTCGAGCGCCGGCGTCTTGCTGCTGATCAGCCCGAGCACGGCCCCCTTGTCCTTCGGCATGAAGCGCAGCGGCTCAAAATCACCGGCGCGTTGGGTGTCGTATTCGAGCAGAAAGTGGGTTGCTCTGGTTTCGTTGAAAAATCGCTCGGCGACCGGATCATAGCCACCGGACGACAGATAATGGCCTTTATAGTTGCCGCGACACATGTGGATGCCGATCGCCACATCGTCTGGCACATCGCGGACCGCCGCATTGATGGCGCCAATATAAAGCCCAATGAGCGCGTCCAAGTCGGCGCCTTCCGCCGCCAGCCGCGCTTGCACGTCGGGGTCGCTCATCAACGCGACAGCCACCTCATCCAACTGGATGTATCTGCAGCCCGCCTGAACCAGTTCAGCCAACTCCTGTCGGAAAATGCCGGCCAGATCATCGAAGAAGGGCGCCGCATCACCGTAGACTGCGGGATCTGCGAAATCGGCATATCGATAAAAATGCATTGTCGACGGCGCCGGCAGCGTGATCTTTGGCGTGGCCGTGGCGACGGATTGCAAAAACACGAACTCGTCGACGGCCAAAGGTTGCGGTCGCTCTAGCTTGGCCGTGGCGTAAGTGGCCGTGAAGCTCATCTGGTGACCGTGATTGTCCCTGAACGTCAGCAGCGCCGGCTTGATGTCGAAGCCATGGCATCGCTCGACAAAGCGTCCCCAGTAGGAGGCGCGCCGAAATTCCCCGTCGGTGACGACGTTGAGCCCACAGTCTTGCTGCAACGCGACGACGCCGCGAATCGAGGCGTCCTGAACCTGGTCGAACGCCGCTTGCGTGATGGCGCCCGTCGCATGCTGCTTGAACGCCTGGCGCAGTTTCGCCGGCCGCAGCAAACTGCCGACATGATCGGCGCGAAACGGCGGGCGGCGCACGGCACCTGTGCCGGCTGTTCGATCTGCCATCGGATGACCTCCCTTTTGCCCTGCCATGCCACGGCGAACGCAGCCATCGACCCTTCGGCCGATGCCTTAGCACAGCCCATCAGGTCAAGGCGATGCTAAGCGGCGTCATAGCCACCGACACCAAAGCGTGTCGGAGATTGCTGGAACCATCCCGCTCTCCGCCCGGTTCCCCACCGAGCCACCCTATGGCATGATGCTCTCGGCGGCCGGGTGGCGAGCGGGCCGGGTGATCAGGTGGTCGTTCGGCAGTCGATCAGTGTCACTTTCGGGTCCATCAGGGTCCGGCCCGTGCGCGTTTGGTAGCGGAAGATCACGCCGCCACCTTTTCTCAACAGGCGAATGAACTCGCCTTCGCACAGCTTGCCGACCATTTTCCGGCGCACGCGGCTGACGCCTAGAGGGCTGATCTTCCGGGCGGGAGCGCGCACCTGATAGGTCAAGATCAGCGAGGTGCCGATCACGTCGGCGCCAACGAAGGTGCCGGGTCCCTTGGACATCCCCCGCCGTTTGTTGGCGCTGGCCGCTGCTGCCACCAGATGCTCCGACAACGGCAGGGCCTCCAGGCTGCCAAGGGCCTGCCGTTGTTGGTGATGATGATAAGCTGTCATGAGATCGGCGGTGAGTTTGCCGGCAACCAACGCAACCCCGATAAAAACAACCGCATACTTCCACATTGCCACGTACTCACACTTAAAAATGCGAGGGCAGTTTAGGTAGGGGGCGTTAACGATAATTGTTGCGGCGAAATCCAAACGCCGATCATGGTGAACGATGGGTTGCCGTAGGTGCCAGAACGACGCACATCCGGGCAACGGTAGATTGCACCGCGGCCCGCACGGCGATCCGGCCAACGCTGACAGGGGCTGCTTATGACTTTGACGGTGGCACTGGGGGCTAGACTAGATGGCGCCAGCGGTCGCCGACCGCCGGTCAATTGTTCGATCAACGCGCAAGAGGAAAACCGATGTCAGCCATCCAACTCCGGATCGAGCAGTCCGTCGCCACGCTGGTGCTCGATCGCCCCGACGTCCGCAATGCGATCGACGACGCGATGCGCACCGAGCTGATCGCCGCACTTAACGACATTGCCGGCGATAACGCTGTCCGCGCCCTCGTCCTCTCCGGCAACGGCACGGCGTTTTGCGCCGGTGGGGACATCCGTGGAATGAAGCAGCGGCTTGCGGCGCCGGCCGGTGAAGTGGCCGTCAACGGCTGGCGGCGCCAGCAGCGGACCCATCAGTTCGTTTCCCTGTTGCACACGTTGCCCAAGCCAACCATCGCCGCCGTCAACGGCCCGGCCGCCGGCCTGGGCTGCGATCTGGCGCTGGCCTGTGATTTCATCGTGGCATCGCACGCGGCCAGCTTCATTATGAGCTACATCCTGCGCGGCCTGATCCCGGATGGCGGCGGCATGTATTTCCTACCGCGCCGCGTCGGACTGGCCCGCGCCAAGGAGCTGATATTCTCCGGCCGGCGGGTGGAGCCGGAAGAAGCCCTCAGCATCGGGATGGTCGATCGTGTCGTCGCGCCCGAGACGCTGTTGGAGCACGCCGAAGCGTGGGCCCGCCAACTCGCACAGGGCTCGCCGGCGGCCCTGGCGCTCTCCAAGACGATCCTCAATGAGAGTTTTGAAAGCCCATCCGGTCACGTGTTCCAATCCGGCAGCCAAGCGCAGGCGATCTGCTACACGACAGCAGAGCATCAGGCATCGGTGACGGCTTTCCTCGACAAATTGCAGAACAAAGGGGCAGGCCGTTGAGCGCGTTTGAGCGGCTTTTGCGGCCAAGCAGCGTTGCCGTGATCGGCGCCTCGGCCGATCCCGCGAAGACCGCCGGCCGGCCGATAAACTACCTGCAGGCGCACGGCTTCAAGGGCCAGATTTGGCCCGTCAATCCGCGGGCCGCCACGATCGCCGGCCTGACCTGTTACGCGAGCGTGCAACAGCTGCCGCAGGCCCCGGACGTCGGTCTGGTTTTGCTCGGGCCCGACAGGGCCGTCACGGCGGTCGGCGAGCTGGCACGGCGCGGCACGTCGGCGGCCATCGTATTGGCTGGCGGTTTTGGCGAGACCGGCGAGGTCGGGGCCGCGCGGCAAACCGCGTTAAAGCAGGCTGCCGGCAGCATGCGACTGTTGGGCCCGAACACCATCGGCCTGGTCAATCTGGTCGATGGCATCATGCTGTCCGCCACGGCCGCGCTTGAACTTAGCACGCTGCCGATTGGCCGCATCTCGATCGTTTCGCAAAGCGGCGGTATCGTCGGCGCGCTGTTGTCGCGCGCGGCCGACCGCGGCGTGGGGCTGGCGCGGCTGGTCTCCACCGGCAACGAGGCTGACATCGACGTCGCGGAGGTGATGGAGGTTTTGTGCGACGACCCGGCAACCGACGTCATCGCCGCCTACCTCGAGGGCCTGCGCAACCCTGCACGCTTTCGCCGGGTGGCCGAACGCGCGCGCGCATGCGGCAAGCCGATTGTGGCCTACAAGGTGGGTCGGTCCAGCGCCGGCGCCCGAGCCGCGATCTCTCATACCGGCGCCTTGGCCGGCGCGGACCGGCTTTATGATGCGCTGTTTCAGCAAACGGGCGTCATCAGAGCCAAGACGTTTTCCGATTTCATCGACCTTCCCGCAGCGCTGGCTTGTCCTCGGCGCTTTTGTGGGGACAACGTGGCAGTTTTGACGTCCACCGGTGGCGCAGGCACGCTGGTCGCCGACGCCTGTGGCTTAACCGGCCTTAGCCTTCCCGATCCGGATCTGGCCACCGCGCAACGGCTGGCTGGCTTGCTCGATGACGAGCAGACGGCGGCCTCGCGCAATCCGGTCGATGTCACGTTGGCCGGCGTCAGGCCGGAGATTTTCGCCGCGTCTATCGATGCGTTGGTCGACAGCCCCAGCTACCAGGCGGTGATCGTCGTCGTCGGGTCTTCGGCGCTCGCCAATCCGCACATCGCCAGCGACGCCATCGTGTCGTGTCAGTCGCGCACGGACAAGCCGCTGGTCGCCTATGTAAACCCTCACGCACCCAACATCGTCAATCTTCTCAACCGCAGCGGCGTGCCCGCGTTCAGCACCCCAGAAGGCTGCGCGGCTGGATTGGCCGCCATGCGCCGGACAACGACAGTTTCGTCCAGCGTCGGCCGACCGCCGCCGCCGTTGTCATCGACGCCGAGGATCGCACGACGGGATGACGTGCCGTTGGGTCCCCTTAACGAAGTGGAGGCCAAAGCGCTGTTCGCACAGTTCGGCATTTGCTCGGTGCGCGAGCGGGTGGTCGCTGCGCCGGCAGAAGCGGAGGCCGCCGCCCGCGCGCTCGGCGGCCGTGTCGTCTTGAAAGTGCTATCCCGCCAGCTTGCACATAAGAGCGACATCGGTGGGGTCGCGGTGGGCGTGACGGCAAATGACGCGGTGCAGACTGCGGAGCGGATGCTTGCCGCCGTCTCGAAGGCGTCGACGGTGACGCCGGAGGGGATCGTCGTCCAGGAGATGATCGAGGACGGGCTTGAGATGGTGCTGGGCGTCAACCGCGATCCGCAGCTCGGCCTGGCGCTGATGCTCGGCTGGGGCGGCGTAGCGGCAGAGCTGATCGGTGATTGCGCTTTCAGGCTCTTGCCGCTCGCCGGCGATGATGCCACCGACCTGATCGAGACACTGCAATGCGCCCCGCTGCTCACCGGCTACCGCAACCAACCGCGGCGCGACGTGTCGGCCTTGGCCGCTGCGATCATTGACTTCGCGCGGATGGCTGAGCAGCTCGGCGACAGATTGATCACGGCCGAGATCAATCCTTTGTTCGTGCTTCACGACGGCCAGGGTGTCCGCGCCGCCGACGGTGTGATGGTTCTCGACCGCGAGCAGGTATGACCGCGCCAATCCAACGCCTCGCCAGAGCGCAGTTCCCTCACCTGAGGCACCGGCCGGCACATGGAGGACGGCCAAGGCCAGCGAATGTTCTGGATTAGAGCAACCAGCCTTTAATCGGAACCGGCTTTGCGGTTCCGATTAAAGGCGCAAAGATGATCTAACGGCTCATGCGGAGATAAGGCGGGCGTAGCCTTGGCCCGTGGTTTCAGCCAACAGTGCGTTATACGCATCGAACCTGGCATCGCCTGGCCCGATTTCGCCAAATGCGCCGCCAACGAAGCTGTCTTGCCGCATGAACACGATCGGCGCGGAGACCGGCACGATCAACGCTTGCTGTTTGTTGAGCGTGGTGATCAGGCCGCGCATCCGTTGCATTTGATCGAGTTGCGAGACCACCACCATCCGCATCGCACCCTTGGTCAAGGACACAAAATGGATGAACATCGAAGAGGCGGGGATATAGAGCCGCCCGCGATGCGAAAACGAGGCGTCCGGACGTTCCGACTCTTCGAACAGAAGGCTGGGCCAGTCGCTGTCCCACCTTACGTCGGTGCGGTAGGCGACGATGGTGTCCGCGGCGGAGAATGAGGGCCGCAGCGTCAGATAGCTGCCGATATAGTGATCGACGGCAGCGCGGGTATAGGCGCCCATATAGATCGGCGCCGCATCGCCCGTCGCGCGCGGCCGGCCCAGCTCCTCGCGCACGCCAGGTTGGCCGGACCAGACACTCTTGATCTCCTCAAAGTCGAGGTCGAGCACCGTGCAAACGTCGAACAGGGTCTGGTCGCGCACGGTTCGACCCTGCATCAGGTTCTGTATGGTTTTTTCATGACAATCAGCGGCGTCAGCGAGCTCGGCTTGGGTCAGCTTCTTTTCGATCATGGCGGTCTTGATCCGCGCCAGACCCTGATTGCGTTGGACTGACGACATGTTGCGCTCACTCCCGATGGGCCGCCAAAATATCGAAAACTATCGCCGGATGCACCCGCCACCAAGACCGCTGTCCGAGGCTTTCCGTGATTATCGGTCAGCTGGCTCCACTTTCCAGCTGGCCTGCGGCCCATTGAGCTTGGTGACTGCAATACAGCCACCCAAGCCATTTCCACCATGGGCGGATCAGCCGTCCCGGCCCGCTCGCCGCTCTGCCATGGGCCCGGGCGGCAAGGCTGGGCGATAGCGAAAACGGTGCCCACGCTATCGCCCAGCCCCCATCCATACCCGCCACCTTTCCCCATAGCCGCAGGCGGCATTGCAGTTGTCCGGCGTGACACCTCGAACAAGAATCGATCTGGTCGGACACCGGTGGGATTGCGTATGGGCGGCAATCGGTGGCGGTTCATTGCACCGGGCGGGACCATCTCACGACCCAAATGATGGCCAGAACGGCCAACGGCGTCACGATCAGCAGGTTGGCTAAGCCGGCCCCGGAACCGACCGCCCAAACAAAAAAATCGATCAGGGTCTCGTAGTTGAATGCAGCGATGGCGCTGGCAATGATGCCACCGATGCGCACGATCGTTTGAATTTCGGCGTTATCGCCCTTGCGCCAAAAGAAAAACAGAATGAGCAGACCCCAGCCAAACACGGCAAAGCTTACGAAATGCGCGGCGGAGCGGTAGCCGCCGGTGGGGCCGACGCCGTAATAGAGCAAGGCTGCTGACTGCTGAAAGGCATGGCTCATGATCGGGAATATAACCAAGGCCAAAGCGCCGATCAGAACGCCGCGCTGGATGGCATCCGCGTAGCTCTGATAATGCTGCTCGATGGCCTTGGCCCGTCCGGCCAGCATCATACTGATCACCAACAGGATCACCCCAAAGAAGATCTTGAACGGTAGCAGCCAAGCGTGCACCACACCGGTGAGCGATGCGCCGTCGGGTTGGGCATGCATGCTGTTGACGGCTTCGGTGAAGCACTGTTGCGCTTTGCAGCAAGCCTCGTCTGTCTCCAGCAAGTCCTGCAATTGTTTGCGGTTGGTATCAGAGAAGTTGCCCGGCAGCGCTGTTGAGGGAAAGCAAAAGCGTTTCACCTTTCCGGCCTCATCGCCGGTGGCGATCAACACGTCGGGTTTGCAGGTGCGCACCAAATCCGACAACCCGAAGCGGGTTTGGCTGACCCGCTCGACGTTGTCTACCGCAGCCAGTATCGGCAAGCGGGTGCCCAGGTCCGGATTTTGGCAGACCCGGCGCTCAGCACCGAGGTCGGCTTCGAGCACCTGCGGGCCAACTTCGAAGATCGAACGTTCGTTATTCGATTGCAGATGGTCGGCCACCAAGATCGAGATCAGAATTGCGATGATGAAGCCCAGCCAGAACCGCACTGCGCCGGCGGGAATGAACTTCATATACATGTCCATGAATACGCAGGCGGGCACATAGAAGGCGATCAGCGCCACGATCCCAAACGTCGGAAAGAATACGAATAGATGGCTGTAAAAGTTGGCGATCGTCAGCCAGTCGAGATCGCGGAACTCCCACACCATGACGCCCGTTGTCACAAGAAATGAGACGCCGATGGCGGCAAACACCAGCCCAATGAACACGCGAACGCCCACCGACATCACCGTGTCCCCAATTGTCGCGCCACACCCTGCTCGCCCCATCATAGCGCTGTTCAGGTCACGCGCTAGATCATCGCGCCCTGGATCGCGTCCGCCGTTGGCGGAAGCGCCGTGTCGGCCAACTCCCCCACCCGGCCACCACACAAGTGGGCCATTGGGTGACCGGGCCGGCGGGGCGCTACCCCCCAAGGCGGACATGAGCTGGATCATCGTACATTAAAGTGTCGAGCAACCTTTTGCTATTCATCGGGATCGTTCCGGTGCCGATGAATAGCAGGTTGCCGTGGCATGCATGGCTCGGCGGCGTGCTCGGATCAGTCCACGGCGCGAGCGGTTTGGGTCGCCGCCTCGTCGATCGTCCAGGCACCATTTTCGCGCCGCACGATCACGCCGTAGTAAAGGCGCGCCGCCTCAGCCGTGATGTAGCCCTCCTTCAGATCGGCCAACACCAGGTCCGGATCCCGCCGCCTGGGATCGCCCCACCCCCCGCCGCCGGGCGTTTCCAGTCGAAACACGTCTCCGGCCTTAAGCGGATAATCCGCATAACGGGTAGGCAGTTGCCGCTGTTGGCCGGTATCGGGGTTGATCCAGATGTCGCCGGTCCGTCCCGGTGCGCCGCCCGCCAATCCGTGCGCGGGCACCACATGCTTGGTGGAGCGGATGGAAAATCGCGCATCCGCCAGCGTCTGGTATTCGCGAACGATGCCGAGGCCGCCGCGGTGGGTCCCGGGACCGCCAGAATCCGGTATCAGCTCAAACCGCAAAAGCCGCGTGGGGAACTCGCTTTCGATGATTTCAACCGATGCGATGCGCGCGTTGGAGTGGTTGACCAATGTGCCCGACGCGCCATCCGCCCCAGCTTGTCCGCCCGCCCCGCCACCGACGATCTCGTATTGAACGTATCCCTTTCCGGAACTGGTGGTGCGTCCACCGATGATGATGGATCGACTGCCGCAACCGTCCGCTCGTGTGCGATCGGGCACCAGGCCGCTCAGCGCTTGGTAGCAGGCGTCGGCGACGGCATGCACCGTCGGATTATAGGTGTTGACCGGCGCGGGGAACACCGGATCGCAAATGCTGCCGGGGCGGAGCTTGACGTCGAACGCGCGGAGCACGCCGCTGTTGATAAACGCATGGGGGTCTATCAAAGAGATCAGCGTGTAGGCGCAGGCCGCGGCCACCAACGGTGGACGGATGTTGGCTGGCCCCTGCGTTTGATCGGCACTCGCCGTAAAATCGAAGCTAAGGTGATCGCCGCGTTTGTCCACGACGACATGGATCCGCACCGGTCGACCGAGTTCCACGCCGTCGTCATCGATCGCGCGCTCGGCCTCGAACCGACCATCTGGCCACGCTGCGATGGCGTCCCGCAACCGGCGCTCGGCGCGTTCGATCACCGCCCGGCAAGCCGACTGAAAACGGCCGAGCCCCTGCTTGCCGATCAGCTCGCCCAACCGTCGCTCCCCCAAGCGACAAGCGCCGAGCTGGCCGCGGATGTCGCCCGTCACCAGCTCCGGCGTGCGCGAATTAGCAGCGATGATCCGCTCCACGTCACCATAAGGTTCGAAGCCGCGCTGATAGCGCACAGCCGGCAGATGCAGGCCCTCGTTGAAGGTCTCGCGCGCTTGCCCGGAGCAGCTGCCGGGCACCGGTCCGCCGATGTCGCCTTTGTGCGCCATCGAGCCGCAAAAACCGATGTGGTGTCCGTCGACGAAAACCGGCGTGAACAGCGCCATGTCCGGGGCATGCGGACTGCCGCCTTCGTAGGGATGATTGATCAAGAACGCGTCACCAGGCGCGATGTCCTGGCCGTAAGCGCGACGCACACCGGCGCAGCAGGCCGGGAAGGCGCCGATGTGCAAGGGGAGCACGACATGTTGCGCAAACACGTTGCCCTCGCGGTCCAATAGCGCGCACGACGCATCCTGCGATTCTCGGATGATGGTGGAGAAGCCGGTTCGGAACAGCGCGTTCTGCATCTCCTGGACGATGCCGGACAAGCTGGCGCGCATCACCTCCAGGTCGACGGCACTGATCGACGGCGGTTCGCTGGTCCGCTGACCTATCGCTGCCGTCCTCGGCATCATCGAATGATCCGACGGGTGATCCACTGCAGGACGGACAGCACAACAGGGCCTGCGCACCCCCAAATCACGATATCGAACTCGTTGAGGAGGGTGCCGCCGGTGGCCCGACGCACGATATCTCCGTAGGGCGATAATAGCTTGATGCCGAACAGACCCTCATTGCCCCAAGGCGCCGTCCAGATCCAAAACCGCGAGGTGTAAAGCCAGACCAGCGACAGCACGACGGTTGCCACCAGTCCGACAGCACGATTGAGGACCGCTGCACCGGACATGATCAGAGCACCTTCAGCGTGGTCATGTCGACCTTGAGCACGGCAATCGATCCCCGCCGCTCGACCTCCCCGTCAAGCGTGACGTAGAGCGCGACGTAGTCGAGGTAAATGTCGGGCAGCGGCCCGCCATCGGCATCCGCCAACAAAAACGACGTCGTCCCATCGACGGGTTGAGCGGTCACAAACACCGGCGGTAGGCCGCCTAACAGACACAGGTTGGCGCATCCGCGGTGCGATATCCCCCGTCCCGGCAGCATCGCGCCGACATAGCATTTCCCATCACAGATCTCACCCGCCAGTCGCCAACGACCCTTGCTGACGGTTGCCACCGGCGCCGCATCACCCTCGGCGGTCTTGAAGTTGTTGTCACCACCAAACACCTGCAACGCGTCCATCGATCCGCGCCGGATCACAATGCCGTTGACTTCGACCAGCCGGCCATCGAGTTCTTCGGCCCGTGCCTTAACCCCACGTTTGCCTTCTCCAGCCAACATCACCGAGCGGCCGGCGGGAATGCGATCCGAGCCGCGCGTCACATGCACGACCGGATAGGGCTTGGCCTGCAGCACACCGGTCACCCGTTGCGCTCCCCAGCCCCAATGGAAGGCGGCGTCGCCAGGATCGTCTTGAGCGGCGCCGATGGCCAGGGCCAAGGCCGCGAAGCCGCCGATCAGGAGCGCCGCGACGGCCAATAGCGTCAGCCGTAATCCCTGCGGCACGGCGGAATAACCGATAAAGAATGGCGTCTCCCTGGCATCTGGCCGTGGTGCGCTCATGAAAGTGGCTCCTGGATGACAAGCGGCTCAATGGCCGTTCCGGGCGGATTGGCCTGGGAGTCCACCAGCACGGTGGCGCCCTTCAGTTTGAGTTGGTAGGTCGGCACCTTCTCGGTAAACGGCGCCGGCGAGCAGCCATCGCTCAGGCGATACTGAAACCCGTGCCAGGGGCAGGTCACACAGCCATCGACAATGCGGCCCTCTCCCAACGGACCGTTCTGATGCGCGCAAGCGTTGCTGATTGCGGACAACCTATGACCGTCGCGGAATACCGCCACCCGCTCGCCGTCGGCCAGCGTGACGATCCGCGCGCGCCCGTCAACAAAATCGGCAAGCTCACCGGCACGGACCCAAGCGCCCTCATCCGCCTGTGCCGATCGACGCCTAGTCCGCTCCGACAGCGCCGCCGCAAGATGCAGCCCACACACGGCGACGATCGCGATCCCGACAACGACCGTGAAGGTCGGATTGTCCTGACTTTGCAGCGCCCCCAGCGCCACGTGAGCGACGATCAGCGCATAGGCCGGATAGACGAGATAGTGCAGCCCCTTCCAAATCCGGGGTCCCAAGAAGCTGAGCCAAAAATCATGGCTTGTCGTCGCTAACATGGCCAGCGCCAGCAGCGCCAAGACGCCGAGGATCTCGAACGGAAAGCCGAGCAGCTGGCCATAGCTGGTGTTGGAGGCGAATAGCGCCTCAAGTCGCGGCGTCGGGCTGAAGTTGAAGTACCAGTTGAGGACGTAGGCCGCATGGGTGAGCGCGACCAAGAAGGTGATCACGCCGAAATGCCGGCGATTGTACAACAACGGCAAAGCGCGGCGATCGAGGCGGGCCAACGGGCCGATGCACAAAATCACCGTCAGCAGCAAGAACGCACAGGTACCGAACGCCCGTGCCCGCACGATCGCCGCGTCGACCGGCCGGGCATGATCCTGGAACTGCGGAGCAAGTTTGAGAAACAGCAAGACATAAACGGCCACCAGCGCCAGCACGACGACGTCGTAGATCAGCTTGTTGGGGGTCCACTGAACGGGGGTGTACTTGACGCTCATCTCCACCTCACCGGCTGATCTGCTGAAGCTCGACCGGCGCCACGTCGACGGGCCTTGGCTGACGGCTCAACAGGGCGGCGATGAACACCACTGGGATCACCACGGCCAACACCACCCAGACCGGACGGTGCGCACCCACCAACGGTCGGTAACGGGCCTGCCAGGCCGGTTGACCTGTCTCCAACCGCAGCCACCGCCACACCACCAACGGCCATAACAGCACGATACCGGGGATCAGCAGCGGACGGAAGGTATAGGCGCCGCGTGCGTTCTCCTCGACACGATCGATGCCGAACAGGACGAACGCCACCGCCACCGCGGTCCCGACGTAAAGCCAAGCTTGCACCAGCCAAATCAACACCGCTGCCGTGCTCATTGGTTCCGATCCTCTCCATGCTATCCCCCGGCGGCACTGTAGATCATTTGCGCCCGAAGCGGTATCGCCGCACCGGCTGGCTATCCCAATCGAGCTCCCAATGGCGCGATGATCTTGTCGGGATGGCGGCACTTGAACAACCGTGTGCCGATGTGTCAGATGGTGGTGGGCGGCCCCAGCCATCGGCCTGCACCGCCAGCAACACCCAAAGCTACAAACACTGCAAACCTACAGTCAGTTTGCGACACGGACCTCCGGCAGCACAGGCAGCGATGCAACGGCGGAAGGATTGCCCAGACCCGACACCACCTGCGTGCACCATGGATCGCGCCCAACTGTTAGCCAGGGCGGAGGCTTTGGTGCCGATCCTCGCGCGCCGCAGCGCGGATGCGGAGAAGGCGCGGCGCTGTCCGCAACAAACGGTTGCTGATTTCGTCGCGACCGGATTGACGCGGGTTTGTCAGCCACGGCAGTTCGGCGGCTTTGAGCTTGGCTACGACGTTCTGTGCGAGATCACCCAAACGTTGGCGCGCGGCTGCGGCAGCCAGGCCTGGGTCTACATGGTGTTGGCTGACAATCCGTTGAAGCTGTCCGCCTTCACGCTTTCCGCGCAGCACGACGTGTGGGGCGAAACATCGACCAGCAAGGTGTGCGTGGCGATCGCCGCGGTGGGGCGGGCGCGGGCAGTGGACGGCGGCGTGACATGGAACGGCCAGCATGGCTTTTGCAGCGGTATCGACCATGCCGACTGGGTGATCTGCGGCGGCAACATGGTCGACGACGAGTCATCGCCGGGCGGCTGCTTTGCGCTGATTCCCACCCGCGACATCCGCATCAACGACGACTGGGACGCGATCGGTCTGACCGGCTCGGGCTCCAACAGCTTCGCGGTCGAGGACGTGTTCGTGCCGGCCCATCGCGTGCTCGACAAGGCGGCCTATGACGGCGGCACCGCGCCCGGCACCTTATGCCACGACACCCCGATCGCCCGGTTGCCGCGTGGCGGGGTCTCGGCGGTGAGCTACACCGCGGTCGCGGTCGGCGTGGCGGAAGGGTTCTTGGCCAACTACGCCCGGCTCACGGCGACCCGACGCTCGCGCGGCCAGCCGGTGGCGGGGCAGCCCGGGATCCAGATCGGCTTAGGTCAGGCCAGCGCCGAGATCGAAGCGGCCGGCCGGGTGTACCTGGGTGCGATCCGCGCGTGCATGCAGACCCTGGAACGGCGGGAGCCGGTCAGCCGCGAGCAGAACCTGCGCGGCAAACGCGACGCCTGCTATGCCGCGCAGCTGGCGATCGGCGCGGTCTCGCGCCTGTTCAACGCGGCCGGCGGCACCGCGCTGTTCGCCGACAACGTACTGCAGCGCCAATTCCGCGACTGCTATGCCGCCGCCGCCCACCATTCGCTGGTCTGGGACACCGCCGCGCAGGCCTACGGCGCCGCGCTGCTGGCCCGGCACCAGCCCGGATCTTGACGGCAGGACGCTTGCGGGCGGGACGCTTCATCGGTTCAGTGTGCTGGAACCCTCCCGCTCCCCCCGCCACGTTCCTCCACGCGCGCCGATGAAATCGTGCCACTGGGTGGCCGGCGGGGGAGCGGACCGGCGCGGCGCTGCCACCTGAGCCGGACCTGATCAAGACCGACGGGACGCCAGATCGGCGGCGCGATGGGCCTAGAGCAACCTGCCTTTAATCGGAATCGGAACCGTCCCGATTAAAGGCAGAAAGTTGCTCACCACTTTAAGAGCGATCATCTTTGCGCCTTAAATCGGAACCGGCGCAATTGGAATCGGCGTTGCGGTTCCGATTTAAGCCGCGATGATCTAGCGCCCGGCCGCGCGCGGGCCGACGCAGCCCAGCCCCTCGCCCGCCTCCCACCGGAAGCTTGCCCGGCACAGAAGCCCAGTTGGCCGCGCCAGGCCGGGCCGCGCCGTTTCTTGACAGCCGCGGGCGTCGAACCTTATATCCGACAGCTTGAGGCGGAGTAGCTCAGCTGGTTAGAGCGGCGGAATCATAATCCGTAGGTCGGGGGTTCAAGTCCCTCCTCCGCTACCAGAATTTCCTTTGAAAACTGACGGGTTAGAGATGTTCCACCTGTCCGCCCACGTGCGGTACGGGGCGCGAACATGACGTAAACAACGAAGGGGAGGTTGTACAAAAGTCGTCATAGTCGGGGTCAAGGTCCGCCGGGTGCGTTGTTGGTTTGTTCCCGCCAGTGTTCCGCCCTCTGATCACCAGGATGGAAAACCTGCGGACCACTACAGCTGGCTGACCACCGCGAACGCGATGCGGGCAAGCCCGACGCAGATCAGCGCCCACTCTGCCCAGCACAGCCAGCCGGCTATCTGCTCCCCGTCAACCGCGCGGCGCTTGCTCTGGCTAGCCGAACAGGCGCAGAAGCGAGGCAATGGCGGCGACGGCGACGGCGATGACGATGGTTTGCTTCCACATCATCGACTCCAGCCGGGCAGCGGTCGATGTGATTTCGTGCTCGACCGTCGTGATGCGGCCCTCAAGCCTCGCGACGGCTTGGTCCAGGTCCGGCTTGGTTACCAGCTGGGCGCGGCCGTGGTCGTTGATGGCGCGCGCGATGGCGGCGGCTTTCGGTTTGTCGAAGCCGGCTGTTTCTAGGTCCTCGGCGGCCTTTAACGTATCCATGCTCATAATATAGCTCCCGTGATTGAAAAGGCGAGGGGTCTTGACGTGGGCCCTGTGCCCGGTTCATGGGCAGACAGCTGACAGACGCGCCCGGTTTCCCTAGAGCAAGCTGCCTTTAATCGGAATCGGAACGATCCCGACTAAAGGCTGGTTGCCCTACACTTTAAGAGCGATCATCTTTGCGCCTTAAATCGGAACCGGCGCAATTGGCACCGGCGTTGCGGTTCCGATTTAAGGCGCGATGATCTAGAGCTTTGCCTTGGAGGGAGGCCGGGCGCTGCCGTTCGGAGGCAGGTGAGCGAGAAGGTGCGAGCGAACGTCAGCTGGGCGAGCGCGTGGCGCGCCTCGAGACGGCGCTGGGGTACGACAGATGGATGGCACAGCTTGCCCTCGACCACCTGGCGCGCAGGGTGATGACCTTGGAGCAGGCGGCGGCCGCTGCCGCGGCCTGCCAACGCGCTCGCCGGACCCGGCTTGGTCCGAAGGACTGGGTCAAGCTGACGTTGGCCGTTGTGCTGCCTGTGGTGGTCTACCTGCTCACCGGCTCGCTCGCGGACGTGCGCGCCGCCAGCCCGTGCTGACGGCGCTCGTTTGGGTTAGCCGAACAGGCGCAGAAGCGAGGCGATGGCGGCGACGGCGCCGGCGATGACGATGGTTTGCTTCCACATCATCGACTCCAGCCGGGCAGCGGTCGATGCGATTTCACCTTGTAATTGCCGCACGGCTTGGTCCAGGTCCGGCTTGGTTACCAGCTGGGCGCGGCCGTGGTCGTTGATGGCGCGCGCGATGGCGGCGGCTTTCGGTTTGTCGAAGCCGGCTGTTTCCAGGTCCTCGGCGGCCTTTAACGTATCCATGCTCATAATATAGCTCCCGTGATTGAAAAGGCGAGGGGTCTTGACGTGGGCCCTGTGCCCGGTTCATGGGCAGACAGCTGACAGACGCGCCCGGTTTCCCTAGAGCTTTGCCTTGGAGGGAGGCCGGGCGCTGCCGTTCGCAGGCACTCCGGTGAGCGAGCAGGGGGCGAGCGAACGTCAGCTGGCTGAGCGTCAGCTGGCCGAGCGTCAGCTGGCTGAGCGTCAGCTGGGCGAGCGCGTGGCGCGCCTCGAGACGGCGCTGGGGTACGACAGATGGATGGCACAGCTTGCCCTCGACCACCTGGCGCGCAGGGTGACGGCCTTGGAGCAGGCGGCGGCCGCTGCCGCGGCCTGCCAACGCGCTCGCCGGATCCGGCTTGGTCCGAAGGACTGGGTCAAGCTGACGTTGGCCGTTGTGCTGCCTGTGGTGGTCTACCTGCTCACCGGCTCGCTCGCCGACGTGGTACGCCGCCAGCACGCGCTGACGGCGCTCGCTCCGGCTAGCCGAACAGGCGCAGAAGCGAGGCGATGGCGGCGACGGCGCCGGCGATGACGATGGTTTGCTTCCACATCAACGACTCCAGCCTCGCGACGGCTTGGTCCAGGTCCGGCTTGGTTACCAGCTGGGCGCGGCCGTGGTCGTTGATGGCGCGCGCGATGGCGGCGGCTTTCGGTTTGTCGAAGCCGGCTGTTTCCAGGTCCTCGGCGGCCTTTAACGTATCCATGCCCATAATATAGCTCCCGTGATTGAAAAGGCGAGGGGTCTTGACGTGGGCCCTGTGCCCGGTTCATGGGCAGACAGCTGACAGACGCGCCCGGTTTCCCTAGAGCAAGCTGCCTTGAATCGGAATCGGAACGATCCCGACTAGAGCATGATCACTTTAGATGGAAGCATAACCTGAGTTTGCGAAGTAGTTTGCGAGCTCGTCGCGGGTGAATTGGCTCAGCAAATCGCCGATCCGGTGCCAAAGGTCGTCGACTGTGCGTTCGCGCGCCTTGCCGATCAGATGCTTGAGCTTTGAAAAAACTTGCTCGATCGGATTGAGATCCGGCGAGTAAGGCGGCAGGAACAGGCGATGAGCACGTGCATTCTTGATGGCGCGGCGGACGGCCTTGCCTTTGTGCGAGCCGAGATTGTCCATGATGACGATGTCGCCAGGTGATAGCGTCGGCACCAGGAACTGCTCGACATAGGCCAGGAAACTGATGCCGTTGATCGGACCATCGAGCACGCAGGGTGCATCGATCCTGTCGATCCGCAGAGCAGCAAGGAATGTCAGTGTGCGCCAGCGTCCGTGAGGGACCTTGTCGATCAGGCGTTGGCCGCGCGGCGCCCAGCCTCTGAGCGGCGCCATGTTCGTTTTCGTCCAGGTCTCGTCAAGGAAAACCAGCCGGTGCGGGTCGATGTGCGCTTGATATTTGATCCAGCGTGCCCGTCGACGTGCGACGTCAGGCCGGTCTCGTTCGGCTGCGACCACGGTTTTTTTTATGGCTCAAGCCTTCGCGATGGACGAAATTCCAGACCGCACCATAGCTCACGATGATGCCGCGTTCGGCAAGTTCAGATTGCAGGCCACGCAGAGAAACATCTGTCTCAGCGTTGATGCGATCGAGCAACCAATCGCGTTCAGCTGCCAGCGCGAATGGACGGTGCCCGCCCATCCGCCGCGCAGAAACGCTGCCCGTCGCACGGAAGCGTTGCGACCACTTGACAACCGCTGAAACGCTGACACCGAAGCGATCGGCCACGGCGCGGCAGCTCAACCCTGAATTCAAGGCATCAATCACACGTTCGCGCAGATCATCGGAATAAGGTCGTGCCATGCATGCCGGCCTCCACCTCCGGCATGCAGTGTGAATCATATTCGCACGCCCTTGGGAATCCCCCGCGAAGATTCCAACAAGAATGATAATGCTCTAAAGGCTGGTTGCCCTACACTTTAAGAGCGATCATCTTTGCGCCTTAAATCGGAACCGGCGCAATTGGAACCGGCGTTGCGGTTCCGATTTAAGGCGCGATGATCTAGAGCTTTGCCTTGGAGGGAGGCCGGGCGCTGCCGTTCGGAGGCAGGTGAGCGAGAAGGTGCGAGCGAACGTCAGCTGGGCGAGCGCGTGGCGCGCCTCGAGACGGCGCTGGGGTACGACAGATGGATGGCACAGCTTGCCCTCGACCACCTGGCGCGCAGGGTGATGACCTTGGAGCAGGCGGCGGCCGCGGCCTCCCGCAACCACCCCCGCCCCGCACTCCCGCAGGTCCCCACCCTACCCCACCACCAACACGCGGTCGCAAGGGATGTCGGCGAACAGCTGTTGGACCAGGTGATCGCGGCGGGCCAGCGCGGCGCGCTGGTTGACGTAGCCCTTGTCGGTGATTTCGTTGGCGTCGATCTGCGGTGGCTCCTCCATCAGCATGACGCGCTTGACGCGGCGGCTGGAGCCGCCGGCGTGCCGGTTGAAGGCGAGCAGGCCTTGCAGCAGATGGGCACGGACCTTCGGATCTTGAATCAGCCGGGCGATGTCCGCGTCCGCGCCGGCGCCGGCCACCTCGCGGCAGCCGGCAAGCGCCGGCCAGGCCAACACGCCGACCTCGTCGCGATCGTGCCCGCACACGATCAGGTCCTGAATGACCGGCGCGGCGGCGGCGATCACATCGGTGCGCAGCGGGCCAACGTTGACCCAGGTGCCGGTCGACAGCTTGAAATTCTCCGATAGGCGGCCATCGAACAACAGGCCTTGCTCGGGGTCGGCTGGATCGATCAACCGCACCGCGTCGCCGAACCTATAAAAGCCATCCTCATCCCGACTGGCCGCGGTCAGCTCCGGCGCCTTGTAGTAGCCCGGCGAGATCGATGGGCCCTTGGCGCGGATCTCCAGCTTGCCGTCAACCGGGGCGAGCTTCACCTCGCAGCCGGGCAGCGGCACCCCGACGTTGCCGAGCCTGCTGCCGGGCCAATGGGCGAAGGTCAGCGAGGGCGCGGATTCGGTGGTGCCGAACCCCGACGTCATGACGATCCGCTCGCCGATCGCCTGATAGGCCACCCGCTCGAAGCGGTCCCACAGATCCTGCGTCAAGGCCGCGCCGGCATACCAGGTGAACACCAGATCCTTGAAGAAATGCCGGCGGAACGCTTGGTCCTGCTCCAGATGCGGCAACAGCGCGGCGAAGCCGGCCGGCACGTTGAAATAAACGGTCGGCGCGATCTCCTTGAGGTTGCGCAGGGTTTGCTCGAACAGCCCCGGCACCGGCCGACCGGCATCGAGATAATAGGAGCCGCCGTGAAACAGCACGAGGTTGAACAGCATGTTGCCCGCCGCTGTGTGATTCCAGGGCAGCCAGTCAACGATCGTCGGCGGGGTGCCGGCCAGGTAAGGCTGGGACTGCACCGTCATCTGCTGGTTGGCGCACAGCATGCGCTGGGTGTTGATCACCGCCTTCGGCATGCCGGTCGAGCCCGAGGTAAACAGGTACTTGGCGGTATGATCCGGCGTCACCTGATCGAACGCGCGCTCAACGGCGGGGCCCGCCTCGGTGGCAGCGAGCGCATCGAACGCGGTGGCTGCGATGCCGGCAGGGGGGTCCCGGCTGACCACCAGCTCGGCCTCAGTTAGATCGATGGCCTTCAGCGCCGCTGCGAAGCGCGTGCCGTCCTCCACGTAGATCATGGCGGGCGTCAACAGCGCAGCGATCGCCTTCAGCTTCGCGAAATCCCCGCTGCTCAGCGAATAGGCTGGCGAGATCGGCGAGACGGGAATGCCGACCTGCATCGCGGCCAGCGCGAGCAGGCCGAAATTGATCGCGTTCTCCGAGAGCACGACGAGCGGCCGGTCGGGGCCGAGACCACGGTCGAGCAAGGCTTGCGACAGACGATCGCAAATGCGGCGGGCCTGGCCGTAGCTCACCGTACGCCAGTGTTGGCTGGGATCACGCTGCGCCAAAAACACCCGATCGGGCGTGGTTTTGGCCCAATGCCTGAGCGGAACGCCGATTTGCCGATGATAGGGGCCAAGCGGATCGTTCGAGGTCAAGACCATGCTTCCATCGGGAAGGTGCTTGACCGATACGGATGGCTTTGCGAGCGCGACTTTGCGGTATGGTGCGTTGGCAAAGGCTTGGGAATCAATGCCCGTCACGTTCGTTCCCTCTGCGCTGCGTTGGGTTGGGTTGGGCGCATTTAACCAACGGCGCCCAGCCTCGGCAAGGCTGCGACCGGGAGTTCGACGACGGGCATCGTTCGCGGACCATCCGCAGTCCAACGCGTCGGGAAGGAGAAAGCGATGAACCTAGACGAGCTGATTGCCCTCGATGTCCATACGCATGCCGAGGAGCCGTGCTGTCCATCGCGCGACGACGGCTACAACGAGTTTCAGGAAGGCATGCAGACCTATTTTCGCACCGGGCGGACCTATCCGCCGGACATGCAGGAGACGGCCGACTATTTCCGCCAGCGCAAGATCGGTTGCGTGATCTTTCCGGTCGATGCCGAACGCGAGACCGGGTTCCGGCGCTATGCCAACGAAGAAGTCGCTAAAATCGCCGCCGAGAACAGCGACATCATGCTTCCGTTCGCCTCCATTGATCCGGCCAAGGGCAAGATGGGCGCGCGTGAAGCCCGTCGTCTGGTCCGCGATTTCGGCGTGCGCGGCTTCAAGTTCCACCCGACCAAGCAGGCCTTTTATCCAAACGACCGCAGCGCCTATGTGCTCTATGAAGCGATCGCGGAGGAAGGCGCCATCGCCTTGTTCCATACCGGCCAGACCGGGGTCGGCGCCGGCATGCGCGGCGGCATGGGGATGCGCATCAAATACTCAAACCCGATCTACCTCGACGATGTCGCCGCCGACTTCCCGGACATGCCGATCATCATGGCCCATCCCTCCTTCCCGTGGCAGGATGAGGCGCTGTCGGTCGCCACGCATAAGCCGAACGTGTATATCGACCTGTCCGGCTGGTCGCCCAAATACTTTCCGGCCAATCTCGTGCACTACGCCAACACGTTGCTCAAGCACAAGGTTCTGTTTGGCTCCGACTGGCCGGCCATTACGCCGGATCGCTGGATGGCGGATTTTGCGACGATCAACGTTCGCGATGAGGTGCGCCCACTGATTCTCAAGGAGAACGCCCGCAAGCTGCTCGCCCTTTAGTCGGCGATAGCACCGTTGACGATTTCGGATCTGCCCGGCCGAACTCATCACCTTACGCCATGATCGCGAACTCGGCGCCCGCCGTTCAATAATCGGCGGGTGCCGATCAACAATGCAGTGTCAACCTTAGCGATCCCCCATCCAGCCACCCAATGGCATGAGGACATGAGTGCCGGTGTGGACGGCAGACTGGCCAAGCACAAATGCCTAAGACGGACATGATCCAGGCCCGACCGGCCGTGCGTCGTTGGCCAACACTGCTCTGCGCGCAGATGTATTCGGTTCAGTGCAAGCTGCGGTTGCAGGCGCGCAAGGCGGCGCGCAAGGCGGTCAGAGTTGCAGATGCTGCGTTCAAGGTGATCGATCGCCGCCGAGGGCGCCCGCGAGCCGGTTTGCCATATTCGAATTGATCGATGAGCTGATTACTCCTAAGCTTCCGCCAGCGCGCTTAAGCGCCACGGCCTACCAAGGCCATTGGCTAGGGAGTTCTGACCTATGAATCGTGTCTCATTGTCTCGCCGAGCTTTCTCACTGATCACCGCTACCGTCGGTGCAGCGTTATTGGCCCCGTCGTCGGTGGCGCAGACGCCGATCAAGATCGGGTTTTCCATGGCGCTGACGGGTCCGCTCGGGGCGGGTGGCAAGTCGGCGTTGATCGCCATGGAGATTTGGCGGGACGACGTGAACAAGAAGGGCGGGCTGCTCGGCCGCCCGGTGGAGTTCGTTTATTACGACGATCAGACCAACCCGTCCCGGGTGCCGGGAATCTACACCAAGCTGCTCAATATCGATCGGGTCGACTTGGTCGTATCGAGCTATGGCACCAATGTCATCGCCCCAGCGATGCCGATCGTGATGCGCAAGAAGATGGTGTTCCCTTCGTTGTTTGGCTTGGCGGTCAACGAGAAATTCAAATACGATCGCTATTTCCAAATCATGCCGGCCGGGCCATCTCCGAAGGAGGACTGGTCGCGCGGCTTTCTGGAGATCGCCAAGAAACATGGCTTGAAGACGATTGCCTTGGTCGGTGCCGACGCGGAATTCGCACAAAATGCCGTCGCCGGAGCACGCAAGAACGCCAAGGACATGGGCTTCAAAATCGTCTATGACAGATCCTATCCACCTGGCACCGCTGATTTTGCGCCGATCCTTCGGGCCATTCAGGCGACCAATCCGGACATGGTCTACGTCGGGTCATACCCGCCCGGTTCGGTCGGCATGGTCAAGGCAGCCAACGAGCTCGGTCTCAAGACCAAATTGTTCGGCGGCGGCATGGTGGGGCTGCAATTCGCGGCCATTCAAAAAAATCTTGGCCCCATGCTCAATGACATCGTCAATTACGATTTTTGGGTACCGGCCAAGACGCTGAATTTCCCCGGCATCAATGGTTTCTTGAAGAAGTATCAGGCCAAGGCTGCGACCGCCGGCGTCGATCCGTTGGGCCATTACCTGCCGCCGTTCGCCTATTCGTACCTGCAGGTCCTGGAGCAGGCCGTGGAGGCGACCAAGAGTATCGATCACGCAAAACTCGCCGATCATATGCATAAGGCGACGTTTAATACCATCGTCGGGCCGGTAAGGTTCGGCAAGAACGGTGAATGGGCGAAAACGCGGGCGCTGATGGTACAATTCCGTGGCCTGAAGCCCGACGACATGCAGCAGTTTACGAAGGAAGGCAGCAGGGTTGTGCTTTATCCGGCAGCTGTGAAGTCGGGCGACATCAAGTTCCCCTACCGCAGCCAGTAACCATCGAGCGTCAGCGCATAGCAATCATGAGGCGGCGCTTCGGCGCTGCCTCGATCGCCGGTGTCATTGAGCGGAGCCACATCAACGGTGCTTCTTGATTCTACACTTTTGCTCAATGCGATTGTCGCCGGCATCCTCTTGGGCGGTTTTTATGCGGCTGTAAGCCTGGGGCTCTCGATCGCCTTCGGCCAGCTTGACATCGTCAATATTTCCCACCCCGCGTTCATGATCATCGGCTCCTATTTCGCCTATATCATGGGTTCGGAGTTCGGTTTTGACCCGGTATTGACGGGCGTCATCATGATGCCGCTTTTTTTTATCGTGGGCGCGCTTGTCTATCGGATTTACTATGTCAGCTTCGAGCGAACCGGTCAGGAATCGCTGAACGGATTGGCCTTTTTTTTCGGTTTGATGTTCATCATCGAGGTCTCCTTGATCCTGATTTACGGTGTCGACTATCGGTTGGTCCGCGCCTGGTACATCGGTGAAAACTGGAAGATTGGTGTGGTCGACATTCCGCTGCGCATGGCGATACCGTTCCTGGTTTCCGTCCTCATGACGCTGGCTGTCTATCTCTATCTCTCGAAAACCTTCATTGGCAGGGCGATTCTCGCTGTGTCGCAGGATCGACTGGCGCTACAGCTGATGGGCGCCGACCCGGTTTGGATCAAGCAGCTTGCCTTCGGCTTGGCGATTGCGACCGCTTCGGTGGCCGGGGCCTTGTTGATCATCATCGGCCCGGTGGAACCCTCGATTAATCGCGAGTATATCGGCCGCGTGTTCGCCATCGTCGTGCTCGGTGGCATGGGCAGCATTCCTGGCACCGTGATCGCGGCTTTGATCTTGGGAATAGCCGAGAGTTTTGTGCAAACCTTCGCTGGACCCTCGTGGGCTCCCGCCGTCGCCTTTGGCATTCTGCTGGTGACGCTTGCCGTGCGTCCCGCTGGTATCTTGGGCAGGCAATCATGAAGGGAACCTGGTTTTGGGGCGTATTAGCCGCCATATTGTTCGCTGGGCTGACATTCACAAGCCTGATCGACAACGAGTTCTACTTTTTTGCCGGTTACGTCGTCTTGCAAGGCATGGTGATGGCGATCGGCTGGAATATTCTTGGCGGATTCACCGGATATGTTAATTTTGGCAGCGCCGGCTTTTTCGCCGTGTCGGCCTACATGACGATCGCACTTCACACCTTTTTACAGAGCTTCGGCATCAACGCGCCACTGGTTGCATTTATCGCCTTTGGCGCGCTCGTCAGCGGCCTGATCGGGCTCGGCACGGGCTACCTTACGCTGCGCTTAAGGGGTGTGTACTTCGCCATCGCGACGCTCGCGCTTGCCATTGTCTTTCAAACCTTTATCAACAACTGGGAGTACGTTGGCGGTGCCAGCGGCGCCTATATATTGACGCCGGATCCGCCCGCGCTGTTCCAGAGCTATATCGAATACCTGTTCATCGTGATGTTGGTAATGGCGTTGTTTGCGATTGCCGTCTCACGCTACATCAGCGTGTCGAAATTCGGTCGCGGGCTGGCGGCGATCCGCGATGATGAGCTGGCGGCGGAGTGCATGGGCGTGCCGACGTTGCGGCTCAAGCTGATATCGACCACGATCATGGGTGCGCTGATGGGGATGGCAGGGGCGCCCTATCCGTTTTTTGTCACCTATGTCGATCCGTTGTCGGCCTTCTCCCTGATCATCGCGGTCAACTCGATCGCCATGCCGATGATCGGCGGCACGGCCTATTGGTATGGCCCGATCATCGGTGCACTGCTGCTTGGAACCACGCAGGAGGTGGTGAGCGTCACGATCTCGTCGGAATGGAACGTGTTTATCGTCGGCGTGGCGCTGGTGGCCTTCGTCATATTGGCGCCTAGGGGGATCGTCGGTCTCGTCCATGATTTGCGGGCAAGGATCAAGAACGGTGAGTGAGCCGCTCCTCAAGGTGAACGATCTGACCAAGCGGTTCGGCGGCTTCGTCGCGCTCGATGCCGTCGAGCTCCACCTCGATCAAGGCGAGCGGCTGGGTCTGATCGGCCCCAACGGCTCCGGCAAGACGACGATGATCAACTGCATCTCCGGTGCGCTGGTCAATGACCTCGGCAGCGTGACGTTCAAAGGCGAGAATATCAACAAATTGTCTGCCCACGAGCGAACCCATAAAGGAATTATCCGCACGTTTCAGATTCCGCGCCCGTTCCGTTCGATGACGATTCTCGAGAACTTGATGGTCACGATGGAATATGCGGCCGCGCACCGCCGCAGCGATCGCGACGATGAAGCCGACGCCCAAGAGATTCTCGAGTTGGTTGGATTTGGTGGCCGCGCTGCGGAGAATGCCGGACGCCTGACCCAAGTGGACCTGCGCAAGCTGGAGCTGGCCCGCGCGTTGGCCGCCAGCCCGGAACTTCTGATTTCTGACGAGGCGATGGCGGGGCTATCCAGCGCCGAGGTGGACGAGATTCTGGATATTCTGTTCAAGCTGAACCAGCGGGGCGTCGCGGTGATCATGATCGAGCACATCATGCGCGCGGTGCTTCGCTATTCACAACGGGTCATCGTGCTCGACGCCGGCCAAAAGATCGCCGAGGGTAAGCCGGACGATGTGGTGAAGAACCCAGACGTTGAGAGGGCCTACCTTGGCGTGTAGTCTGCGCGTAAACAATATTGAGGCAGGTTACGGCTCCGTGCGGGTGTTGCACGGCGTCTCGTTGGCCGTCGACGATGGCGAGACGGTGGCGTTGCTCGGCTCCAACGGCAACGGCAAGAGCACGTTGATCAAGTGCATCGCCGGCATAGTGAAACCGACCAGGGGCGAAATTGTCCTTACGCTTGATGGGGAAACCATCGATCTGGTTGGTGCTCAGCCACAAGATATCGTCGGTCACGGCGTTGCCCTGGTGCCGGAAGGTCGGCGATTGTTTCCGGCGCTCACGGTTGAAGAAAACCTTATGCTCGGCGCGTTTCGCCGGGTCGCGCGGGCCAAGATCGAACAGAACCTAGCCTTTGCCTATGAAGCCTTCCCCGTTCTGCATGAGCGGCGCAGGCAGCTCGCCGGCTCGATGAGCGGCGGGGAGCAACAGATGCTGGCGATTGCGCGCGCTTTGATGACCGCACCCAAATTGCTGCTGGTCGATGAACCTTCCGTCGGATTGTCGCCGCGACTGGTCTCACAAACCATCACCAAGATTGGGGAGTTAAAAAACCGCTTCGGGCTCACCGTTTTGATGGCGGAGCAGAACTTCCATCAGGCTATCCGCATCGCCGATCGCGGCTACATCATCGTCCACGGCGACATTGAGTTCGAAAGCGCCGATCAAAACGATTTGCGCGAGAATGATATCGTGAAGCGGTTATATTTGGGGACCGACGGCTAATCGGGCGAAGCGTTCATTGGCCGCCGTTGCCCGGGTCTTGGCGGTGTTAGCCGCGGCATGGGAAGGAACCATCGCTAACGATGCCTGGACGCATACGTCGCCGGCACGATGTTTACGGCGTTGTCCGATCTCGGTGCTTGCCCAGAATTCGGATTGTCCCAAATCAGATTGCCCCAATTCGGATTGCCCCAAATCAGATTGCCCCAAATCAGATTGCAACGCGCCGGAGCCTTTCGGTATAGGGTTTGAGCCCGGGCACGGCTGTTGGAGGCGTCAATGCCCAATACCATCTTTCGCGTGCGCGGCGGCGGATTTTTAGCAGGCCGGTTTCAACGAGGATTTCATGGCGACGGCTTGGGCAGTGTCAAGCAAATCGTGCATGACGGCGACACGCTGAACGTTTCCTCCGCCAACAATTTTCCACTCCGGCTGTTGGGAATTGATACGCCGGAATCAAGCTTCATCGCGCCCGGGACGGACGACCGCTTCGTCAGCACCGACCATCAGCCATTCGTCGATCTTCTCGCCGATCCATTGAATTCGGCGCTGGGACCGGTAGCGGGACTGACCGACGTGCTCGCGTCCCACATCGCGGCAAAAGCCTCAGCCGCGGCGGCGATCACGCACCATCACTACGCCAAAGCGGCCGAGGACCAGCTCGAACTGCTGATCCAGGCGGATTTCGATGCGCTGGGCATCGATACCTTCTTCCTCGCCTTCGGCTACGAGGCCCTCGATGGCTTCGGGCGGCTGCTGGCCTACGTGCATCCTCACGAGCCACGCACGCCGCGCTCCCAACGGCGCGTCAACTATAACCACAGGATGCTCGAGAGCGGGCATGCTTATCCCTACTTCATCTTCCCGAACGTCGACCCGTTCCGGGCCAAGGGCTCACCGGTCGAGGCGGCGGCGCTGGCAACGGACCCCGCAACGATCCTGGCCGCCGCACCAGCGCTGCGCGACGCGTGCCAGGCTGTGGCTGAAGCGCGCGCAAGAGGGGCGGGGGTCTTCGCTGCGGCGCGCCCGAATCCATTCGAGCCGTTCGAGTTGCGCTACCTCGCCCGTCGTCAGCTCACGTCCCGCTGGCTGATCGACTTGTCCGGAACCGAGCGCACGCTCTATCCCCCGCACGCCTACGCCGCGATGCCGCATGCCGAGGACCGGCTTTGGCTTCCACCGGAGTTCGTTCCGCTGTTCGAGGCGAGCGGATGGCGGCGGATGCAGGCCGCCGGCGCGCCCAGCTGAGTGGCAATCGCAGTGACGAGGATGAGTTCAACACGCGAGGCGGCCCGCAACGTTGTTTTAACGCTCGCTGCACGCCTGGACCATGTCCGCCTTTGGCGGTACCACCGGGCCGGCCCGCTCACGCGTGCGGCGCTGACTTACGTCAACGCCAGCAAGCGCCACATCGGTCGGCCGTCCATGCTGCTGTGGTGGACGGCGACGCCGATCACCGACCAGCTCGATGTCACGTTATCCTTATTGCCGCAGCCGCAGCGATGCGACCTTGAGGGCAATGTCCCTGAAGGCGCTCTTGAGCTCCATGCCGCTGCTCGTGGCGTAGAAATAACTGGGCGAATCGACCGGATCATTGGGGTCACGGGACGCACAGGCCTTAAGCACATCGATGGCGACATCCGCCGTCAGCAAAAATCCTACCGTGTAGATCACCGTCCCTGTCGCCTTGATGTTCTCGCACAGCTTCTTTGCCTTTTCAGAAACGACACTGGATGAAGTAATTTCTCCGGCGTAGGTGTTGTACTCTCCGTCGCTCATCAAAATGACGATCTTGTTCAACTTAGGTTGCCCCGAGGGTCCGAGCGTCGTGATGTCGCTATAGGGCGCTGGCCGGCTCAAGTCCGGCCAGACGTTGGCCCACTTCGGTGATATCATATACCAAGCCCAGGCCGTACCGGCCGCACCGGCGGTGATGCCGTAGGTGCCAAACGAGTCGATGTGGTCCTTCAGCACCGTTTTATTGCTGGTGAGGGGAAGGATCGTCGATAACGGCTCCTCACAGATGCCGGTCGAGTTGTAATTGCCCACATCAGCTATATTGTTGCCACCGCGCCACGCGCCAACGTAGCTGCCGTCGGCCGGTGCCGCGTCCGAAAATTCCTCCGTACCGAGCCGCGCCGTCACGCACGGGATCAGCTTCCAGCCACCGCTGGTCGGCGGCATGCCGGTCATGGCCGGTGCGGCGGACCCGACATTGACGCCTGTTGAAAACGGCACGATAGCGACTTTCGAGGTGTAGGTGCTTTGATCGCTCCAGACCACGATGTCAACGAGATCCTTGGCAGCGGTCTTCAGATCCTCAATCTTCGTGCCCGCCATCGAGCCCGTTATGTCGAGCATCATCGAGATCTCGACGTTGTGCTCGGAATCACCGCCGCCGGCCACCTCCGCTTCGGCGCTGGCCTTGATCTTGAGTTGAGGCAAACCAATGATGTGCAGAAACGGCGTCTCAATGTGCCAGTCGGTCGTGCCCGATACAATCGAGCGGTTGTCGGATATTCCGAATGTCGTTGCCGCCTGCGGCAACCAACTTGGCTTCATTTTCTCAAAATAGGTTTTCGCCGTCGCCAGCGCTTGCGTCTGCCCATCGGCCCCCTCGATCAGCAGCGTGCGCCCTGCGGCCAAGACCGCACTGTCGAGCGCGTCGCGCACCTTGATCTGCGCGCTGAGCCAGCGGGAATAGTCGACGGCACCGCCCACGGCGCCAAACAGCAACATAAAGCTCAGTCCGAAGATGACGGTGACGTTGCCGGCCCGCGCGCTTCTAAATCTTTTGTATATTGAACTATATATGGACCTGGAAGGTTTCGTCACAGGACGGAGCGTTGAGGAAGCCGAGGATTCAGAACGCATTTGAGACATGGGAACACCGTCACTATGAGGTCGGGTGAACCATCCTGTTTGTAATACTTGAATATATCGTTAAAGGGCAAAATTCACGTCAAACGCTTTTCAATTGCACCGCGTTTACCCAACTCTGAGACAGTGCAGCATGTCAGAGTTGGCACGAACCATCCCGCTCCACCGCCCGGCCATGACAGGGGATGATTGGGCATGACTGGGCACGACAGGGGATGACCGGGCGCGATGGTTCGGGTGGTCGGGCGGCGAGCGGGCTAACACGGCTCTTCCGCCACAGGCGGAGATGATCTCGATTAAATTGCCGACATTTAAATTGCCGATAAATTGCCGACATCGAACGTGGCGATGGCCGGCTTCAATCGGTCCAGACCATCCACCATCGCTTGCCACGCTGGTGTTAATGCTGCGCCGCACGTGACGCCGGCCCAGTGAGCTGGCCCCGTGAGCTGGCCCCGTGAGCTGGCCCCGTGAGCTGGCACAGTGAGCTGGCACAGTGAGCTGGCACAGTGAGCTGGCACAGTGAGCTGGCACAGTGAGCTGGCACAATGAGCTGGCGCGCAAAGTTGCCGAGAACTCGCTCGGTCGGTCCACTCAAATCACACGCGCCGAGGACCATGGCTCAGCGAGGGGCGGCCTTGCCGAGCTCGATATCGACCTGGCGCAACTCGATGCCTTGGGTCTTGACTGCCACCGTCTGTTGATCCGTGCCGAACCTGACGTCCATCCGACCGGTGAACCCACCACCGCCAATTGTCAGGTGCAGCAGACCCGCTCCGATCGTGCCGGTGATATTTCCGGACGCGTTGTAGGTCCGCTCCTCCCAGCGGCCGCTGAGGCGACCGTTGCGATGGCGCAGTTGGCTGCGAATCTCGACCCGGTAGCTCGTGCTGGCGCACCTAATCACCATCCGCAGCTCAGCCTCGCCCTTCGTGTTATAGGCGGTACAGCGGACCTTCTCGGCCCGGTTGGCGTGCAACATCATGGTGCCGACCCCAGCCCAGCTGCCCAACAACGGTCGCATGGCCTTATCGCTGGCCGCGATGGCGGGCGCGACGATGGCATTACCGCTGATCGCCACCACGCTTAACACGCAGAGCAAACTGGTCTGGCGCAACATGGTCACCCTCACTTTCCTCATCGAAGCCGGTCGACGTGGTCGCCCAATCCTGCCGGCAGCGAGCACAGCGCTCGGCTCTGTGACGAAAGCAGGCACGAAAATCATCTTTGAAAGGTATATTGCCATGCCTTGTGCGGACACGTCGACCGGTTCGTGCGATGGGCCTACCGATCCAGCATCCGCATTGAGCAGCCCACACACGCGCCAAGCTTGGCAACCTCGTCACCCGGCCAGCTACGCCGCGACGAGGGACGCCGTCAATGCACGGTTCTGACGCCCGCGCGTCGCTCACTGCAATCGTCTCAAGACTGGCTCGACGCCGCGCCCCTTCTGCCGTTAGCCTGGAACGTGTCGCCTTGGGCGGAACCGCGGTGCCGACCCGCTCCTCTCACCACACCCCTCCAGCCCGTTCCTCCGGCCCCATTCCTCCAGCCCCGTTCCTCCGGCCCCGTTCCTCCGGCCCCGTTCCTCCAGCCCCGTTCCTCCAACCTCGTTCCTCCGGCCCCATTCCTCCAATCGGCCACTCATGACATCATGCCATCGGGTGGCCGGGCGGGGAAAACGGAAGGTTCCAGTTCACTCTGACACGTTTTGGGCGCAACATGCGGCGGACCGCCCACGGAGCAGCGTGCACCGCGATCTTGGGCAAAGCCCCGGCCGACTTAGCCGCACGTCGGATCAACGGCCTGACCGGATGCCCGTCAGCGATCGCAATCACCGGTGCAGAAGGCATCTGGAAAGGACCCGAAATGGCACACAACCTGCCAGGCACCGCGCCGCCAGAGGCCGGGCCTCACAAGCATTTGTTGTACGTCGCAGATCCGATGTGCTCATGGTGCTATGGTTTCGCACCGGTAATCGACGCGCTGGCGGACCAATTCGGCACCCGCTTGCCGATCTCGCTGTTGATGGGCGGGCTTCGGGCCGGAAACACCAAGCCGATGTCCGACAACGACAGGCAATCGATCGCAGGCCATTGGCATAAGGTGGCCGCAGCCACCGGCCAACCCTTTGATTTTGGCTTGTTTGAGCGCGAAAATTGGGTCTATGACACGGAGCCCGCCTGTCGGGCCGTGGTCACCATGCGGTTATTGAATCCGGGGGTTGCGCTAGGCTACAAAAACCGCGTGCAGCGGGCCTTTTATGCGGAAAATCGCGATACAACCGATGAGCGGGTGCTGGCTGAGGTGGCTGGGGAGGCGGGCATCGACCGCGATATGTTTTTTGGCGAATTGACCTCACCTGAAGGGAAGAATGCGACGTTTCGCGATTTTCTGACTGCGCAAGAAATGGGCATCCGCGGCTTTCCCACCTTGTTGGCAGGCGATGGCACGGGCCAATACCTGCTCGTCACCAATGGCTATCGGCCGTTGGAGGGCCTGCCGGAGGCGTTGGAAAAGTGGCTGGCGGCATAATGGGTAGCCATGATCGGGCAGCGCTATAGCGTTTCAGCATCAGCTGGAACCATCCCGCTCCCCCGCCGCGGCCGACGAGGTGGGCCACCCAGACCAGCAGGCCATTGGGTGGCCAGTGGAGGAACCGGGTGGAGGAACCGGGCGGGGGAGCGGGTGGAGGAACCGGGTGGGGGAGCGGGCCGGAACAGCGCTTCCGCATTTAGCGGACATGATGTAGTCCGTCTGCAGGGATGAACGACCGCACCTCCTCAAGCCCTTTATCTTGATGGGATGCCCAATCGGACGCCAAGCCTTCAGACCGGTGCAGGGGCGATGTGGCCATACTGGCGGGCGAACAGCTCGGCCGATTGAGCGCGCAGCTGCGGCGCTACCCGCTCGGCAAATAAGCGCGTGCTCTTGCGGGTGAGATCGTCGGCCATGTTGCCGATATGGAATTGGATCAACAGCCGGCCGACGTGCGCCTGGTTGATCAGGCTCATGATCTGACGGGTGACCGTCTGTGGGCTGCCGACCATGATCGATTGGGACTGCTTGAGATCATCCCAGCTCTGCGCATCGCCCAGCAGCGGCCGCCCCGGCGTCGTCGTCTCCAGAAATCGGCGATACTCCGCCTCACCCATGCTGGGGATTCCCGCGCCCCAGGTCATCGGCCGACCCTTTTCCGCCCGCAAATGACCTTTGAGGCAGTTCTTGAGAAAATACCAGACGCCCTCCTGCGCCTCCGCCTCGGCTTGTTCGTCGCTTTCAGCGACGTACACCGACATCAACACGCCCATGCGCGATGGCTCGTAGACGCTGCCGTGGTCGGCCAACACCTTGGCGAATTGCTCGCGCGCGCCGGCGATGGCCTTCCCGTGCGAGCGCGAGGATAGAAAATAGGTATAGCCGCGCTTGGCGATCTCCACCTGTGTCGACCGCGAGCGCGCGCCTGGGATCCAGATCGGCGGATGTGGCTTTTGGGTCGGCTGTGGCCAAGGGTTCACGTAGCGCAACGGATAGTGTCTGCCTTCGAAGCGGAACGGGCCGGCACGCGTCCAAGCTTGATGGATCAGCTCGACGGCCTCCCAGAACATGTCCTTTTGCATGGCTCCGGGAACGTTGTAATTAAAGACTTCTTGGCCGCCGCCCGGCGCCAATCCGGCAATGATACGTCCATCCGACATGTTGTCGAGCATGGCATATTCCTCGGCGACGCGCAGTGGATTGCCATGCAGCGGCAAAAGATTGCCCAGCACCACGATCTTGGCTTGGCGCGTGCGCTGGGTAAGCGCGGCAGCGATCAGGTTGGGCGAGGGCATCAGGCCATAGATGTTTTGGTGATGCTCGTTGAGCACCAGGCCATCAAAGCCCAGCGTGTCGGCCTCGGCCAACTGGTCGATATAGGTGTTGAAAAGCCCGCGGGACCGCTCGGCATCCCACAGCGCGTTGGGCACCGTGATCCATCCTGACGGATAGTGCTGGTCGAAGTCCGCGGGCAGGTGGGGGTACGCCATGAAATGCCAACAATAAAGCTCAACGGGCTGAGACACGGACACCTCCTCCTCACACGCTGCCAGGCAACTATGCCAGCCCGTGTTGGGCCCGTCATCACGGTGATGCTCAGCGCGGATGGCGCGGGTCTGTTACCGTCGTCGGCCTGGCACCGTCGTCGGCCACCAACCGGCCCTGCCCTTGACACCGGCGCGCCTGCGTCGCACTCAGCAACACTCGTCAAGCTCCGCAGCATTCGATCGAGGTGTCCGATGCCCCATGACGTTCCCGGTTTAGGCGTCCATTGGCACGAGCCAGCCGGTACCACGCGGGCGGGCTTTGGCGAGTTCAAGAAACAGCCGACCCCCTATGACGCCTTCATGGCGGCGGAGGGCATCCCGGTTTATCGCGATATCGGCGTCAGCAGCGTGCTAGAGCTGCCGATGGCGGACTGGAAGCGAACCGGCGGTCGCGGCAGCTACATCCAGCTTTACGGCACCGAGACCAAATGGGGCTGCTATGTAGTGGAGGTGCCGGCGCGCGGGGCGCTCAAACCGGAAAAGCATCTTTATGAGGAGGTGTTCCTGGTCGTGGAGGGGCGCGGTTCGACCGAGGTTTGGCAGGACGGGGACAGCACCACGCATACCTTCGAATGGCAGCGGGGCTCGATCTTCTCGGTGCCGCTCAACGCCATGCATCGCATCGTCAACGCCACCTCCAGCCCGGCCGTCCTGCTGGCGGGCACCACCGCACCCAACGTGCTCAACATGATCAACAACGTTGAGGCGGTGTTCGCCAACCCGTTCGTGTTCCGCGATCGGTTCTCCGGCGATACGGACTTTTTCAAGTATAACGACGATATCGAGCCCGACCCGGTGCGCGGCCTGGCCATGCGGCGCACCAACTTCATTCCCGATGCCATCAACTGCGACTTGCCGCTCGATAACCGCCGTTCGGTCGGCTACCGGCGCGTCGAGCCGTTCATGACCAACAACCAGTTCTATTACTGGATCGGACAGCATGAGAGCGGCCGCTACTCCAAGGCCCACGCCCATACCTCGGCGGCGGTGCTGATTTGCCTCAAAGGCCAGGGCTACACCTACTCCTGGCCCGAGCGGTTGGGCGAACGGCCCTGGGAGACCGGACATGGCGACCAAGTCCGGCGGGTCGACTACGGGCCGTTCGGCATGGTGACGGCGGCCCCTGGCGGGGCTCGGTGGTATCACGCACACTTCTCGGTATCGAAGGACCCGTTCCGGTTGACCGCCTGGTTCGGGCCCAACAACCCGGGGCGCGATCCGGGTCCGCCCGGCCAAAAACACACCGACTACACGGGCCGCGAGCTGCAAGAGGGCGGCACGGCGATCCCCTACTGGCTGGAGGACCCAAATATCCGCCGCGAATATGAGGCGACCCTCAAGCAGAATGGGGTCGAAAGCCGCATGCAGCCATCATGGTATGAGGTCCCGGAGCAATGGAAAACCTGGACCAAGGACCGCTGGTCGGCGCCGCCGGGCGCGGCCGGCTGACAGCCGTTGCCGCTGCGCCGGCTGGATCTGGGAGCCCGCTCGCGTCCCGACCGGCGCGAGGCCTGGCATCGGCCGATGACGGCGCCAGGCCTTTGCCCGCCTGCCCGCTCCCTGCACTGAAAGCCACTATGCCCAATGACCGACAACGCTGAAACCGAAGGCGGACGCATCTTCTTTTCATCTGTCGGCCGGAGCCTGGAGGGTGAAGATGAGATCACGCTGACGAGCGTCGGTGTCGATATTGGCTCGTCAACCTCCCACCTGGTGTTTTCGCGCATCGTCCTGGAGCGGCTCGACAACACCTACGTGGTGACCGACCGCCAAATGCTGCACGAATCAGACGTGCTGCTGACACCCTACGCGGCGGACGCCGACATCGACGCGCAACGGCTGGGGCAGTTCGTCGCCGCTCAGTACCGGGCTGCCGGGGTGACGCCGGATGATATCGACACCGGTGCGCTGATTCTGACCGGTGTGGCGGTGCGACGGGCAAACGCCCGCGCCATCGGCGACCTGTTTGCTGCTCAGGCCGGAAAATTCGTGTCCGTGTCGGCCGGCGATGGCCTGGAGACGACATTGGCCGCATACGGTTCCGGGGCGGTCGCCCGATCAGCACGCGAGCACGCGCGCGTCATGAATATCGACATTGGCGGCGGCACTTCAAAGATCGCCGTCTGCGAGCGCGGCGACGTCGTGGCATTCACAGCGATCGATGTGGGAGCCAGGGTCATCGCAGTCGACCAGGCGGGCCGGGTTGAGCGCATCGAGGAGGCCGGCTGGCGTTTCGCGCGCGAGGTCGGTGTGACACTGGCCATCGGCAGCCCGCTGTCGCAGGCCGACATGCGCGCGCTCTCGGAGCGAATGGCCGACCATCTGTTTGCCGCCGTCAGCGATAAACAGCTTGGCCCAGAGACCGCAGGCCTGTTGCGCCTGGGTCCGCTCGGCAATCGCCTGCGCCCGGAATTGGTCACCTTTTCCGGTGGTGTCGCCGAGTATATCTACCGGCGCGAGCCTGGCCTGTTCGGAGATCTCGGGCCAGCGTTGGCGGCGGCCATAAAAGCCAGGATCGAGGGCTGGCGCGGCGTCGAGATCGCCGAGCCGGAGCAAGGCATTCGCGCAACCGTGGTTGGCGCCTCGCAATATACAGTGCAGGTTTCCGGCTCGACCATCTTCGTGACGCCACCCTCGCTGCTGCCGCTCAGAAGCATCCCGGTGATCAGGCCGGACCTGCCGCTGGGCACCGACGATCTCGACGCCGACGCCATCGCCGCGGCGATCAGGACCGCGTTGCAGCGGCTCGATCTGAGCGATGGGGAGCGACCGGTGGCGCTGTGCTACCGCTGGCAGGGCTCGGCCACGTTTCAGCGACTAGACGATTTCTGTCGCGGCATCGCACAGGGGCTTGCGACCCACGTGCAGGCCGGCCACCCGCTGGTGATCGTCGGTGAAAGCGACGTGGGTGGCTTGGTCGGCATCCACGCCCACGAGGAGCGCAAACTCCCCAGTCCGGTGGTGTCGATCGACGGCATTGCACTTAAAGAATTCGACTTCATCGACATTGGCGAGATCCTGCCGGCCTCCGGGGCCGTCCCGGTCGTGATCAAGAGCTTGGTGTTTCCGAGCTCGGCCGCCTTGGGCCGGTCCGCCGACGCCGCTGCGCAGGGGGTAACAGGTTAGCACAAAGCGCGTTGCCGCTTTGGCGCCATTTATCATCGCCATCAGGGAAGCGACGCTACATCATGTCCGCTAAAGGCGGAGGCGCTGTGCCGACCCGCTCCCCCGCCCGATTCCTCCACCCCATTCCTCGACTCCATTCCTCAACTGGGCCACCCAATGGCATGATGTTTTGGGTGGCGCGTGGAGGAACCGGGCGGGGAGCGGGATGGTTCCAGCTCATACTGAAACGCCCTAGATCATCGTGCCTTAACGTGGTGAGCAACCTGCTTGTCATCCGGATCGTTCCGAGTCCGAAGAAAGGAAGGTTGGGTTAGGCGTGGCCATGCCGTGACAAGCTTGGTGTCGACCCGTGATTGATGGCATCCGCTGGCGCCGTCGGCCCACCACTGACCCGATGGTCTGGATGATGTCCGCCTCAGGCGGTATCGCCTTGCCAGTCTGCCCCCCCGCCCGGCCACACAGGCGTGCCATGGGCTGGCGGGGGGCGGACTGGCTCCAGTTCACACTGAACCGTTATAACGCCAACAGCCGGGCCGACGACCGTCCCCGCCAACCGGGAATGATGACATGGAACTGTGGCAGGTGATCATCCTTGGCGTGATCGAGGGGGCGACCGAATTCATCCCGGTGTCGTCAACCGGCCATCTGTTGCTGATCGGCCATTTCCTCGGCTTCAATTCGCCCGGAAAGACATTCGAGATCCTCATTCAGCTGGGCGCGATCTTGGCCATCCTGTCGGTCTATGCCGCCAAATTGACACGGCTCCTGGTCGACTCGCCGACCGATCCGAAGGCGCGCCGCTTCATCCTGAGTGTACTGATCGCCTTTTTGCCCGCAGCCATCATCGGTGCCAGCCTGCACGGCGCCATCAAGGCGGTGTTCGACTACCCGATCGTGATCTGTGTGGCACTGATCGTCGGTGGCATCATCCTGTTCATCGTCGATCGCATCGAGTTCCAGCCGCGCTACCATGATGTGATGGACTTCTCGATCACGACCGCACTGCTGATCGGCATCTTTCAGTGCTTTGCCATGATCCCCGGCGTGTCTCGCTCCGGCGCCACCATCGTTGGCGCCATGGTGCTCGGGGCCGACAAACGCTCGGCTGCAGAGTTTTCCTTTTTTCTCGCTATGCCGACGATGGCGGGGGCATTTGCCTACGATCTTTACAAGAACTGGTCGATCCTGCGCCCCGACGACGTGCTGTCTATCGCGGTCGGGTTTGTCGTCGCGTTCATCTCCGCCGTGTTCGTGGTGCGCCACCTGCTCGATTATGTCAGCCGCCATGGCTTCTTGCTGTTTGCCTGGTGGCGGATCATCGTCGGCGGGCTCGGCCTCGGCGCTTTGCTGGTTCTCAACTGATCTAGCGATGGAAAACCCGAACGTTTCGGTGTGAGCTGGAACCATCCCGCTGCCCAGCCGGCCACTCACACCGTCGCGCCATCGGGTGGCCGAGGACGAACCGGCTCGGCAGGCGGCTTCCGCTAAAGGAGCACATGATCTAACAGGCCGGACCCTCTTCGGGCCCGGCCCTGGTTGCCGCGATCGTTGGCCCATGCTTGGGCCGCTGCGGCTGAAGCCTACCTGTGCCGGCCTTCCTCGCGCGCATGAGCAACACGCGGTTCGACCGACACCCGGCCGTCATTGCCCGGTGCCAAGCCGCCAAACCCGCTGCTGCGGCCGGCGATCTCCGGCTGATCGGACCAAGATCGATTCCACCGTCGCCGCACCGGCGACCGAACGATTGATCTTCGAAGGGGTGCTGAGATCCGTCGTACCCGACGCACCAGCCTGCTGCTGGCGGTGCACGACGTCAACGAAATCCGCTACCAACAGTTGAACGAGGAAGGTTAATTGATCGTTAAGGCGCGGACCAAGATACGACAGGCGGTGCAACGCTGATCGACATAACGTGATGCCGCTTCGCCTTGTTCGCCGAGGCTGCCGCCGATAGGCTGCGATCTGTGCGTTGGCGTAGTTGAATGGCAGGAGGATCTCCCGTGTCGCGCTATAGGACCGTTGCCGAAGCCGTCGGTCGGACGCCACTCATCCACCTGGAGCGCGCCTCGCGTGAGACGGGATGCACGATTCTTGGCAAGGCGGAGTTCATGAACCCCGGCCAATCCGTCAAAGACCGGGCGGCTTTGTACATTATCGAGGACGCTGTCGCCAAGGGCCAACTGCGGCCCGGTGGCACGGTGGTGGAAGGGACCGCCGGCAACACCGGTATCGGGCTGGCCATGATCGGCGGTGCACTCGGATACCGAACGGTGATCGTCATCGCCGACAATCAAACCCAGGAAAAAAAGGATACGCTGCGGATGCTGGGCGCAGAACTGGTCGAGGTGCCCCCGGCTCCGTTCGCCAATCCCAACAATTTCGTGCGCTATTCGGGCCGTCTGGCGACGGCGCTGGCGGAAATCGATCCGGCCGGCGCGGTGTGGGCCAACCAGTTCGACAACTTGGCCAACCGGCAGGCCCATGTCGAAACCACAGCCGAGGAAATCTGGGCCGACACGGACGGTCAAGTCGACGGCTTCATCTGCGCGGTCGGCTCCGGCGGCACCTTGGCCGGCGTTGCTATGGGGCTGAGGGCCAAACGCCCGGACATCCAAATCGGACTGGCGGACCCCTACGGCGCCGCGCTTTATAGCTACTACACGACGGGTGAGTTGAAGGCCGAAGGTGGCTCGATCACTGAGGGGATCGGTCAAAGCCGCGTGACCGCCAACCTGGAGGGGCTGATCGTGGATCGGCCGTATCGCATTGCTGACGCCGAAGCCTTGGACATCGTGTTCCGGCTGATCGAAGAAGAGGGCCTATGCCTGGGTGCCTCCTCCGGCATCAACATTGCCGGTGCGATTCGGCTCGCCCGCGATATGGGGCCGGGCCATACCATCGTGACGGTGCTGTGTGATCACGGCTCGCGCTACCTCTCCCGACTGTTCAACCCGATGTTCCTGGAGAGCAAGCAGCTGCCCATACCCCGCTGGTTAAAGGAGCCGCGCATCGATTTGCCATCGGTGTTCGTCGAAGGCGGAACCAGAAGCTAGATCATCGCGCCTTAAATCGGGATCGTTCCGATTCCGATTAAAGGCAGGTTGCTCACCACTTTAAGAGCGATCATCTTTGCGCCTTAAATCGGAACCGGCTTTGCGGTTCCGATTTAAGGCGCGATGATCTAGCGTGTTTCAGGGTTCGCTGGAACCATCCCGCTCCGGCACCCGATCGGCCAAAACATCGGGCCATTGGGTGACCGGGTGGGCCCGCGGGCCGGCAACGCCGATCCGGCCGAGGCGGACATGATCTCAAGCGCGGGCCAACGGCCCAGGAGGAAGCCATGCCGGATCTGACCGGCCGTCATCTCGTCGATACGCAATGGCTGGCCGCCCATCTTGCAGCGCCAGATTTGGTGATCCTCGATGCGTCCTGGTACCTGCCCGCGGAGGGTCGCGACCCGCGCTGCGAATACGATCAAGCGCACATCCCCGGCGCCCGGTTCTTTGACATCGATGCGATCAGTGATCGGGCCTCGCCATTGCCGCATATGTTGCCGCCGGCGGCGCAATTCGCCGCGCAAGTCCAACGCCTCGGGATCGGCGATGATGCCGCCGTCGTCGCCTATGACGGCTCAACACAGGGTCTGTTCTCAGCCGCCAGGGCCTGGTGGATGTTTCGCGTGATGGGCCATGAGAACGTGGCGGTGCTCGATGGCGGGCTGAAGAAATGGCGCGCAGAAGGCCTGCCGCTGACCGATGACGTGCCGACACCTGCGGTGGCCGCGAGCTTCACGCGTTCTCCCAACCCGCAGTTGTTGCGCAGCTTGGCGGATATGCGGGCCTTGATCGCCAGCGGCGATGAGCAAATTGCCGACGCCCGCGCACCAGGTCGGTTCGCCGGCCAGGATCGCGAACCACGCCCGGGTCTGCGAAGCGGCCATATGCCAGGTGCTCGCAATCTGCCGTTTGCCACAGTGCTCGAAGCCGACGGCACCTTAAAATCCGTCGCCCAGTTGCAGGCGCAGTTCGATGCGGCCGGGATCGTGCCGTCGCGCCCGATCGTCACCACCTGCGGATCCGGCGTAACGGCGGCGGTGCTCTCGTTGGCATTGGCCGTCATGGGCAACTCCGAGACCGGCCTATATGACGGCTCTTGGTCGGAATGGGGCCAAGACCAGCTCGACACCGAGGTGGTGCAAGCAGACTAAGGGTGCACGCAGCGCGATGATCGCTCTTAAAGTGTAGAGCAACTTTCTGCCTTTAATCGGGATCGTTCCGATTCCGATTAAAGGCAGGTTGCTCTAGCGATCAAAACCGCCGCCGCACCCGATCGGCTATTCGGCCGCCTGCGCCGATGACCCGCGCGCGCCGCCGAACGCTGGCGCGATGTCGGACATGAACCGATGCATCTGCTCGCGGACAAATCCGTCGGGCCGATTGCCGAAATTGAAGTACAGGATCACCTCATCGATGCCGATCGCCTCGACGTGCTTCAGCCTGTCGATGATCTGCTGCGGGCCGCCATAAAGGATCGAGTTGTCGTCGAAATCGGCCTTGCTCGGGTCGTTCAACCGCTCACCGATCTTTCTAAAGTATTGCATCGTCGGCGGTAGCTGACCGGTGCCGCCTTGGCTCATCTGTTTGCGCAGGCCGGCCATCGAGATGTAGTTGACCATGCGCTCCATCGCCTGATCCCGCTGGTCGGGGCCTTCGCCGATGTGGATGAAATAGCTGCACTTGACCTTGCGGGCCGGCTTATCCTGCACCGCACAAATCTCACGATAGGCGCTGACCGCATTGGCAAGGTTGCCGAACAAAATGGTGGCGGCAAACGGCGCCAACAGCAGGTTCCAGTCCCACTTCGCCGCCAACTCCATCGAAAACCGCGAGAACGAGCCCATGTAGGGTCGGAACTCGCTCTGCAACGGCTTGGGAAACACCTCGACGTTCTCAAAGCTGTAGAACCGTCCGTTGAAATCGAACGGTTTGGTTTCGCGCCAGCACCGGGTCAGAAGCTCGATGCCTTCGCTGAACTGCTCCGCAGAGTGCTGAAAATCCGTGTTGAACGGTGCAAATTCATGCCGGTCGTAGCCGCGCCCAGCGGCAAAATCGACACGGCCGCCGGACAGTTGATCGAGCGTTGCCCACTCCTCGGCAACGTGGATTGGATGATGAATGGGCAGGACGACCACCGCCGGCGCCAGCCGCAAGCGCTGGGTGGCCGCAGCCACGTTGGCCAGCACCACGGCGGGGACGGAGACGCAACCCCGCCGATTGAAGTGATGCTCACCGATCCAAGCCGAATTGAGCCCGATGTCTTCGGCGAGTACCGCTTGGTCGCGGATCTCCCGCAGGAACTGCTCCGCAGTGCGCGGGTTGTCGGGATAGCGATTGTCGCTGAGGGTGAAATAGCCGAATTTCATGGCGCTTGTGGCTCCTCATCAGGCCGCGGTGCGCGGATAAACGTCGCCAGCCGCGGCATCTGAGCCTACCAGCCAGCTCAATCCGCGTCCACGCGCTGCCGGCAACCATCAGCGTCGGCAATTGCTTGCGCCCGGCCGCCGCCGCTTCTTGCTGCCGACGGATCAATGTTGCGCCCCACCGTCGCTTTCGGGTATTGGCTGTGTCACGCGATCGGCTGACGATAGCCTATGCGCCGAGGTTCCGACCGAGGACAAGCCGTACGATCTTGCCCATGAACGCGCCGTCACCACGCTTGCCCCGCCTGAGGCAGACCGTCGGGGCACTGTTTCCCGGCGCGGGGGCGCAACGATCGTTGCTGCAGCTGTTCGTGCTGCTGGGATCGCTGATCGGGCTGCATATCGTAGCGATGATGGTGTTTGAGCATCTGCCGCCCGCGGATGCCTTATGGCTCACGTTGACCACGGTGACGACCGTCGGCTACGGCGATCTCGCGCCAAGGACCCCCTATGGTCGCCTGTCGACGGGATTGCTGATCTTTTTCGGCGGGATTTGGGTCACGTTCCAGACGGCCGCCACCTATTTCGATCTGCGTTCCGAGCGCCGCCAACGCATGCGCTGTGGTCGATGGAGATGGAACATGCGTGATCATATTCTCATCTTGAACGTGCCGCTCGACAACACGACGGCATATCTCACGCGGCTGGTAACCGAGTTTCGCGCCAGCCGCCGCTTTCGCCACCGGCCGGTGCAGATCGTCTCGACCTGTTTTGATGACGGGCTACCGGAATCCTTGCGCGAGCTCGGCGTTGTTCACCACTCCGGCGAATCCTGGGATTCGGTCGCGCTCGATGCGGCCGGAGCGCGACATGCCCACGTCATCATCGTGTTAGCACAAAGCGACGCGGATCCCTCCACGGACGGCCGCACGCTCGATATCGTCGACCGGTTGAAGGAACTGGGCGCGGAGGGGCGGATCATCGCGGAGGCCGTGGAGGATACCAACCGTCCGCGCTTTCGTCGGTTCGGCGCGGAACTGGTGGTGAGACCGCTGCGCGGCTATCCGGAAATGATCGTTCGCGCGCTTGCCGCTCCGGGATCGGAAGCCATATTGGAGGACCTGTTCACCAGCAAGCGCGACGAATGTTGGCGCTACGACATTACCGTGGAGGGCTGGATCTGGTCGAATGTCGTCACCACGCTGGTCCTGAAGGACATCGGCGTCCCGATCGCCTTTCGCTCGGCGCAAGATCACAACATTAAGATCAACCCGCACCCCAGCGCTCTGGTCCACGCCGACAAGTTGTACGTGCTGGTGCGCGAAGGCAATGCCCGCAACGATGCGGAGATCCAGGCGTTGCTCCCGCCCCAGTTCAAGCAAGGTTCGGCACCGACCGCCGCCTCGCCTCAAGGTCAGAAGGTCACCACGTGACGCGCTTGAGCGTGTCACAGGGTGCTGGAACCATCCCGCTGCCCGCCCGGCCACCCACACCAGCGTGGCATTGGGCGGCCGGCGGCCGAACGGAGGGGGAACGGGCCAGCACGGCGCTAGATCATCGCGCCTTAAATCGGAACCGCAACGCCGATTCCAATTGCGCCGGTTCCGATTTAAGGCGCAAAGATGATCGCTGTTAAAGTGGTGAGCAACTTTCTGCCTTTGATCGGGATCGTTCCGATTCCGATTAAAGGCAGGTTGCTCTAGCGGCTTAGACGGACATGCTCTGGAGCCGCTCCAGACCACTTATTCGGCGGCCTACTCGGCTGCGATCAGTGGGGATATTGGCTGCTGCGCCAAACCCATGCGCTGGCGGGCCTCCACGCGCAACAAATCGATGGGCGCTAGCCGGCCGCGCTGCTTGAAGTGCCAGAACGTCCAGCCGTTGCACGCCGCCTTACCTTGCAGCTCGGCCCCGAGCCGATGGATCGAGCCCTGCCGACCTGCGGCGGCCAGCGTGCCATCGGCGCGCACCTCAGCCTGAATGGTCGCGGCCGGGTCGAACAGTGGCGCGCCGGGTTGCAGCATGCCCATCTCGATGATCGTGCCAAAGGGAACGCGCGGTTCGGTCCGCTTGGATCGCGCCGTTTTCAGCGCCGAAGCGGCCAGCGATCGCTCCCGTGAGATGCGTTGCTGGGCAATTTTTGCATAGGTGGCCTCGCGCTCGATGCCAATGAATTGGCGCCCAAGCCGGCGCGCGACCGCCCCGGTGGTGCCGGTTCCCAGGAATGGGTCGAGCACCACGTCTCCGGGATTGGTGGTCGCGAGAATGACGCGGTGCAAGATGGCCTCCGGCTTTTGGGTGGGATGGGCCTTGCGCCCCGCGGCATCCCGCATCCGTTCCGGACCTGCGCAAATTGGGATCAGCCAATCCGAGCGCATCTGGATATCGTCGTTGAACGCTTTCATCGCCTCGTAGTTGAACGTGGGCCGGGATTTCTGCTCGCGCGCAGCCCAGATCAGGGTCTCATGAGCGTTGGTGAAGCGCTTACCGCGAAAATTCGGCATCGGATTGGTTTTCACCCAGATCACGTCGTTTTGGATCCAGAAACCGAGATCCTGCAGCGCGGCGCCGAGGCGAAAGATGTTGTGATAGGAGCCGATCACCCAAATCGCACCGTCGGGCTTGAGCACGCGCCGGCAGGCGCTGAGCCAGGCGCGGGTGAACCGATCATATGCCGCGAAGCTGGAAAACTGGTCCCAGCTTTGATGGACGCCGTCGACCACCGTGTTGTTGGGCCGCAAAAGCTCACCGTCCAATTGTAAGTTGTATGGAGGATCCGCAAAAACCAGGTCGACACTCGATGCCGGCAGTCGTGCCAGCTCAGTCAGGCAATCGCCAATGAGGACTTGGTTAACGGGACGGTTGGCGGCTTTACGCCTGATCTGACGCATGGACGAGTGCACTCCGGAACGATGAGGACGCGGACGAAGGGGCAAAATCATAGACCCTTTTCGGCGACGGCCAAAACTTGCGATCTCTCCCAGATCACCGCCTGGGCTTCGGTTACGGCCATGGCGACTTTAAAGGATTGACCGGGCGGATGTGTTAACGCGGCCCTGACGGCGCCATGACGATCCCCGATCCGGTTTGGCGCCACCTTGGTCCTTGCTAACCCCTTGCCGCAGCGCCTGGCGTCAGGCAATTCTGTGCAGGGCTACCAACATCAGCTCGATCAACCCATTGGGAGTGCTTTCGATCGAGACCAACCGGTGGCCACCCTTGGCAGGCGCTGATGAGGGAAATCGTCCAATGCCACAGCCCCATTCACCCCAGGCTCTCGGTTACGTCGGGGTGCGCGCAAAGGATCTCGACGAATGGAGCGGCTATTCCACCAGCTTGCTCGGCATGCAAATCGTCGACCAGTCGCGCACGTCGCTGTCGTTGCGGATGGATGACCGCAAGCAACGGCTGGTGGTGGAGGCCGACGGCGGCGAGGGCATTTCCTTTTATGGCTGGGAGATGGCCGATGCGGCTGCCCTTGATCGGCTCGCCGCCCAGTTGGAGGCCAACGCGATCATTTTCGCGCGGGGCTCAAACGCGCTCGCCCAGCACCGTCGGGTCACCGATCTCATCACCCTCAACGACCCGCTTGGCAATCGCATCGAGTTTTTTCACGGTCCGGAGATCGCCAGCGACGCATTCCAGCCCTCACGCAGCATCTCCGGCTTCCGCACAGGTCCATTGGGCATCGGCCACGTGGTGATGATGGTGGAAAACATCGAGCGCGCGCTGTCGTTTTACCGCGATGTCTTGGGCTTTGGCGTGTCGGATTACTACAGCGATCCGTTCGCGGCCTGCTTTTTTCACGTTAACCCGCGCCATCACAGCTTCGCCATGATCGAGACCGGTCAAAGCAAGGTGCATCACTTGATGGTCGAACTGTTCAGCCTCGACGATGTCGGCCAAGGCTACGATATCGCCCAGCTTGAGGACGGGCGTGTCGCAGTCACACTGGGCCGACACGCAGGCGATTACGTGACCTCGTTTTATAGCTGGAACCCGTCAGCCTTCATGATCGAATACGGCTGGGGCGGCCGCCTGATCGATCCGGCCACTTGGGTGCCTGCGGAACGTAAGGAAGGTCCCAGCATTTGGGGCCATAACCGCACCTGGTTGAGCGCGGACGAAAACAAGAAGGCGCAGGCCCATACCCTGCAAAACGGTGCCAACGGCTTGCGCCGTCCGGTTCAGGTGATCGAGGGCAATTACACCTTGATGCCGGGCACCTGCCCATGGTGGGACAAGGCGGTGGCCAGGCGCGCGGGATAGCCGCCGGCGCTCAGGTTGCTGATCGAAGAGAACATGGCGTCGACATTGCGGAGAACATGATGCCACCCAGCATCGTTGAATTCAGGGTCGATTGGTCGGACTGCGACCCGGCAGGCATCGTGTTTTACCCCCAGTTCTTCCGCATGATGAACACCGGGACGCACCGGCTGTTCGACCATGCCGGCCTGCCCTTTCCAGCCATGATGGAGCAATACGGCACCGCGGGCACGCCGCTCCTGGACGTGCACGCGACGTTCCGCTCGCCCGCGCGCAACGGCGACCAGCTCACGCTGGAAAGCCGGATTACCGAATGGCGAAACAAGACGTTCCTGGTGGGTCACGTGATGCGGGCTGCCGGACAGGTGGTGTTCGAGGCGGAGGAAGTGCGGGCCTGGGTGATCTATGCTTCCGACGCGCCCAACGGAATCCGCGCCGCCCCCATTCCAAATGAGATAAAGGCGATGTTCGACTGAGCCAATGTGCCCTATGTGTGTGCTGCGCGACCTCCATTGCGGGCGATGGTCTGCCAGCGAGCGGTCCGATGCGATCGGCACCACCTCTTCGGTCGCGCTCATCAGTTGTCGAGGTGCGGAGACGCTTTGCCATGGAACGCAGCTATTCCCGAGAGATTGAGCGGCTGAAGCTCGGCGATGGCGAGGTGTTTCGCGGCGAAGGTATCCTGGCGGTCACCAAGGCGTTGCTGCAATCCGGCGTCGCCTACGTCGGCGGCTATCAGGGCGCGCCGGTCACCGCGCTGCTCGACGTGCTGGTCTCGGCCAAGAAGATGATCGGCGAGCTTGGCGTGCACGTCGAAGCCTGCGCCAACGAGGCCAGCGCGGCGGCGATGCTGGCCGCCTCGATCAATTATCCGGTGCGCGGCGCCGTCACATGGAAAGCGATCGTGGGCACCAACGTCGCCTCCGACGCGCTCTCGAACCTGGCCTCGGTCGGGGTCAAGGGCGGTGCGCTGATCATCGTCGGCGAAGACTACGGTGAAGGCGCCAGCGTCATTCAAGAGCGCTCATTGGCCTACGCCATGAAATCGACGATGGCGATGCTCGATCCCAAGCCGGATCTGACCACCATCGTCAACATGGTGGAGCATGGCTTCGCCCTCTCGGAGGCGTCCAACATGCCGGCGATGATGCAGCTGCGGATCCGCGCCTGCCATCTGCAGGGCGAGTTCATTGCCAAGGACAATGTGGCGCCCAAGATCTCCATGCGCCATCCGTTGGCCGAGCCGGCCCCCCACCAATACGCGCGGTTGGCGCATCCGCCCGTCACCTTTCCGCAGGAGAACGACAAGGTCGCGCGCCGTATTCCGGCCGCCCAGGCCTACATCGCCGCCAAACAACTCAACGAGATCATCACCGGCGATATCGAAGGCATCGGCATCATCCTGCAAGGTGGCCTCTATCCGACCGTTTTGCGGCAGCTGTCGGAGGCGGGGCTGGCCGATCCGTTCGGCAATGCGCGCGTCGACCTTTATGTGCTCAACGTCACCTACCCGTTGGTGCCGGACGAGATCGCCGCGTTCGCCGCCGACAAGCGCGCGGTTTTGGTGTTGGAGGAAGGCAGCCCGGAGTTCATCGAGCTGGCGATCTCGCGGGCGCTCGCGCAGTCCGGCCTCGCCACCAAGGTGGTGGGCAAATCGATCATCCCTGCGGCGGGGGAATTGACCGGAGAGGTCTTGGCGCGCGGGATTGCCACGTTTCTGCGTGACGAAGCGCCGGATGCGGCAGATTGTATGGATCGGGTGAGCGCCGTGATCACGGCCGCCAGGGACGGTGGTGCCAAGGCCTGGGATGGGGTGCTTCCGGCGCGCGGTCCGACGTTCTGTACCGGTTGTCCCGAGCGGCCGTTCTTTGGCGCGGTGAAGCTGGCGGAACGCGAGATCGGCAAGGTTCACTACGCGGCGGATATCGGCTGCCATGCGTTCGCGACGTTCGCCCCGTTCAACTTCGGCAACTCGATCCTTGGCTACGGCATGTCGCTGGCCTCCAACGCCGCGGTTGCGCCGATCCAGCAGAAGCGATCACTGGCCGTGATGGGCGACGGTGGCTTTTGGCACAACGGTGTGCAAACCGGCGTAGCAAGCGCACTGCACAATCAATCCGATGGCGTCCTCGTCATCATGCAGAACGGATACGCCTCGGCCACCGGGCAGCAATGGTTGCCGTCCAGCGGTCGCTTCACGGCGGCAGCCGAGCGCGGGATGGACATCGAGCGCACGTTGAAAGCGATGGGTGTGCGCTGGCTCAGGACGGTCAGGACCTACTCGGTGGAAAAGATGGTCGCCACGCTGAAACAGGCGTTCACGACGACCGAGAAGGGCTTGAAGGTGATCATTGCCGATTCCGAATGCATGCTGGTGCGCAAGCGCCGCGAGAATGCCGAAGATGCCCGGCGGCTGAAGGCCGGAAAGCGGGTTGAAAAGGCTCGGTTCGGCATCGATGACAACATTTGCACCGGCGATCATTCGTGCATCAGATTGTCAGGCTGTCCGTCGCTGACCATCAAACCGAATCCGGACCCGCTGCGGACCGATCCGGTCGCCCACGTCAACAATGGCTGTGTCGCCTGCGGTCTGTGCGGAGAAATGGCGCACGCGGCTATACTGTGCCCCTCGTTTTACCGGTCCCAGCGGGTGCAAAATGCGGGCTGGTTGGAGCGCAATCTGCACGCGATGCGGCGCACCTTGATCGCACGATTGGCCGCCTCCGCCGCGCCTGCCGATCGATCCACTGCCAAGCAGCATTAGGGCCGGCCCGCGATGACACACGAGATCAGTGCCACCGACCACAGGCCGCGCTCTTTGCTGATCTGCGCCATGGGCGGCGAGGGGGGCGGCGTGTTGACCGGCTGGATCGTCGCAGCCGCGCAGGCCGAGGGCCTGGCAGTGCAAGCCACATCCGTGCCCGGCGTCGCCCAGCGTACCGGCGGCACCACCTACTACATCGAAATGGCCAAACGCGACGCTGCGGGCCGCTCCCCGATCTTCGCGCTGACACCGGTTCCCGGCGAGGTCGATGTGGTTCTGGCCAGCGAGCTGGCGGAAGCCGCACGCGCGGTCCGGCTCGGCTTCGTCACGCCGGAGCGCACCGACCTGATCGCCTCGACCCATCGCGTGTTCCTGATCGAGGAGAAGATGGCAATGGCCGATGGGCGGATCGATCCCAGCGCGCTTGCCGCGACGGTACGCCGACGCGCCCGCCAGGCCAAGCTATTGGATATGGAGGCGGTCGCCCGTGAGAGCGGCGCACCGATCAGTGCGGTGATGTTGGGTGCGCTGGCAGGTGCGCAGGTTTTGCCAATTGCGCGCCAGCAGTTCGAAGCTGCGATCCGCAGCAGCGGCATCGCGGTGGAGAAAAACTTGCAGGCTTTCGCCACGGCGATCACGACCGAAAGCGTTGCACCTGCCGAGGTCGCCGTCGCGCCCGACCAACCGGATACGCTCAAAGATCAGCGCACCAACCCGTTCATCATTGATCGCAGGCCGGGACGCGCCGAGCAGACCGAGGCTCTGCCGGCATCGGCGCGGGGTATCGTGCAAGCCGCCGAGCAGCGGCTGATCGACTACCAGGACGAGGCGTATGCCGCCCTTTACCGCAGCCGCCTTGAAGCGTTTGCCACACACGATCCTGAGCTGGTTAGGGAGCTGGCGCGGCATCTGGCCTTGCGCATGAGCTATGAGGACGTGATCCGGGTGGCCCAATTGAAAGCCCGCCCGGAGCGGTTCGAACGCATTCGCGACGAGCTCGGCCTCGATAGCGACGAGCCTTTCGAGGTCCGCGACTTCTTCAAACCCGGCGTCAACGAAATCGCCGATATCCTGTCGCCGCGCATGGCCCGCTGGCTGTTGGCGCGTGTCGAGGCCAATCCGAGATTCGGCAGATGGCATGTCGGCATGCAGCTGCGCTCGACCACGATATCGGGCTACCTGCGCCTGTTGTTTTTGGCCCGCATGCGCGGTCGACGCCCACGCACCTATCGGTACGCCAACGAGCAGGCCGCGATCGATGCCTGGCTTGCGCTGGTGCGGCGCGCTGCCAAGTCCGGCGATACGGCGCTGGCGCGGGAGATCACGGAGTTGGCCCGCTTGATCAAGGGCTATGGCGATACCCATGCGCGGGGCACGCAGAATTTCGATCGGATCGTTGCGCACGTGGTGGAGCCCGCGCTGGCCCAGCTGCCGAGCGAAACAGCGGCGCAGCGGGTCCGAGCCGCGCGCGAAGCCGCGCTTGCCGATCCGGACGGGGACACCCTGTCGCGGGTGCTGGCGCAGACGGCTGAAATCGCGCCGCCCGCATCGCCCCCGGAGCAGGCGGCAACCGTTTCGAGCGCGCCGACTTGAGCCGCGCACCGTCACGAGAACCAGGTTGTGGCGACCCACCGCAGCCACGCCCCTGGGTCAAACGGGGCAAGTCTGCGCCATCCCCGACCCAGATGTGATGACGGTCGCGCAGCGATTTGAGCTTCCCCGGCGGCGTGTTAGCGTTTCGGTGTTAGCTGGAACCGTCCCGCTGCCCGATCCGGCCACCCACAGCATCGTGCCATTGGCTAGATCATCTTTGCGCCTTTAATCGGGATCGTTCCGATTCCGATTAAAGGCAGGTTGCTCTAGCTTGGCGGGGGAGCGGACCGGCAAGGCAATTCCGCGGGAGGCGGAAATGATTTAGAGCTAAGCTTGAGCGCGCTGCACGGCTTGGTCAACGCTTGCGCCAAACCCTATCGGCGGCGGGGCGGCCGCGATCGGCGAGATCGGCAACGCGACATGCGGCACGGTTGCGCCGGCCGGGGCGCCGGTGAGGAGAGCATTGAGGCGCGATGGTCGGGACCATCGTTGCAAACGGCCGCCAGGCTCGCAACTACACGGATTTGGCGATGAGAATCATCTGTATTGGAACCGATCCTGCCGGCCTTTACCTGGCTATCCTGCTGAAGACGCGCGATCCGTCACGGCGCGTGACGATCATCGACACCGGTCAGCCGGTCCGGGATGGAGCCGCACCGCATATCTTGACCAACCCGGTAAAACCCGAGCTGCGCCTCACCAACGCCACGGTCGCCGAGCTGATCGCCGCCCAGCAAGTGGGCACCCGCGGGTTGCTGGTTGATCGGGACAGCGAAACGATTTTCACGCCTGGCCAGCGCTATACGTTCATCGGCGCCACGACGTTGGCGACGTTGCTGCGCGAGGCCGCGGCCAGGGCGGGATGCGAGTTTTCGAGCGACCGCGTCGACCTGTCCAAGCCCCATCGGTTGGCGGACCTTGTGGTCGTCGCCGATGGCGCCAACAGCGCGCTGCGCGACGTTCTTGCCGCCGACGTTGAACCATCGCTCCGCACCGGCAAAACGCGGATCATGGTGTTCAGCTCGGATCGGGCCATCGCGCAGCCCGGGTTACTGTTCAAACGCACGGCCGCCGGCGTCATCCATGGTTTTCTGTATCCGGACGGCCCAGCATCGAGCCGGCTGGTGGTCGAGGCTAATCCTCCGGCGTTGGCGCACTCAGGCTTGGACAAAGCTTCTCCAGAGGACTGCGCCGCGATCTGCACAGATCTGTTCGCAAAACAGCTCGGTGCCGCCAAACTGAGCGCCAAACGCGGGTGGCACGCGTTCGTCTCTGTCTATAACGGCTCATGGACCAGCGATAATTGCGTGTTGATCGGAGCGGCGGCGTATAACGCCCACCCCTCGATCGGGCTTGGTGTGCGCTCGGGACTAGAGGATGCCGAGGTGCTGGCCACGCTGCTCGACCCCAGCGCCGGTCCGGCCCAGGCCTTGGCGAAATTCGAGCCGGCACGACGACCGCGGGCGGAGAGCCTGCAGCGGGCATCGGAAGCCAGCCAGGTCTGGTTCGAGCATACTGACCGCTATATTGACATGACGCTGGCGCAATTCGCTTACTCGCTGCTGACCCGCAGCATGCGGTTGAACCACGAAACCATGCGCGGGGTTGCGCCCGAGTTGACGGACCAGGTGGAGGCGCAAATCGGCGCCGGTCAATCCGCCCCGTCGACGCGTCCCCCGCCGCCGATGTTCGCGCCGATTACGGTTCGAGACGTTCGCGTGCCCAACCGCATCGTGATGTCGCCGATGTGTATGTATAATGCCGAGGATGGAACCGTCGGCGATTTCCATCTGGTTCACTACGGCAGCCGCGCGATGGGTGGGGCCGGCTTGATCCTAACCGAGATGACCGATGTGTCCCCTGAGGGTCGGATCAGCCCCTATTGCGCCGGCATCTATAAGCCGGAGCACGTGTCCGCCTGGCGGCGCGTGGTGGACTTCGTGCACGCCAAGACCGAAGCCAAGATCGGCATCCAATTGGGCCACGCCGGACGCAAAGGTTCCGAGCCACGACCGTGGGAGCGCAACAACAAGGCAAACTGGCCACACTGGCAGACGCTGGCGCCGTCCTCGCTGCCATTCACGCCTGACAGCGCCACGCCGCGCGCGCTTGAGCGCAACGATATGGATCGCCTGATCGCGGCCTATGCCCAGGCGACACGGATGGCCGACGCCGCCGGCTTCGATTGGTTGGAACTGCATTTCGCCCACGGCTACCTGCTGTCGACCTTCATTTCACCGCTCGCCAACCAGCGCACGGATCATTACGGCGGTTGCCTCGCCAATCGCTTACGGTTTCCGATGGAAGTGTTCGAGGCGGTGCGCGCCGACTGGCCGCAACACAAGCCGATCAGTGTACGCGTGTCCGCCAGTGATTGGGCGGAGGGGGGAACCACCATCGATGACGCGATCACGATTGGGCGGACGCTCAAGAACGCCGGCAACGACGTGCTCACGGTATCGACCGGCGGGGTGACGGGCCAGCGCCCGAGCGCCGGACGGCTGTTCCAGGCGACCTTCTCCGATCAGATCCGCAACGCGCTGAAGATCACGACGATCAACGTCGGCGGCATGGCCAGTCACGGCGACATCAACACGATGATTGCGGCCGGTCGCGCCGACATGTGCGCGTTGGCGCGTGGGCACCTGTTCGATCCCTACTTCACCCGGCACGCCGCCTATCAACAGGGCTTTGAAGAGCTCGCTTGGCCACAGGAATACGCGCGGGTCAGCTCGCTGCGCATGCGGGATTTCTAGAGCAACCTGCCTTAAATCGGAACCGCAAAGCCGGTTCCGATTTAAGGCGCGATGATCTAATGCGTTCGATGTGAGCTGGAACCATCCCGCCCCTGCCGGCCGCCGCATGGCATGATATTGTAGGCGGCCAGGGGTGAGAGTGGGCCGGCAAGGCCCATTCGCCTCCGGCGGACATGATGTTGGGCGTCTCGGGTCGGATCAGGTCGCCCACAGCGCCGACCGGACCGCCTCACCGTTGCGGGACCGCGGTGATCTCGGTGATGAAACGCACAACCTGCGCCATCGAGCCGAATTCGGCGTGGTTGCTGTGCCCGGCGCCGGGGAAGGTGACCAGGTGTTTGGGCTCGGCGGCACGGGCGGCGGCGAAAATGCTGCGCCCCATCGCCACCGGCACAACGTCATCGGCTTCCCCATGCACCACGAGCAGCGGTACCTTGACCTTGTCGATGATGTTGATGGTCTCGTAACGGTGGCGCAGCAGCAGGCGCACGGGCAGCCACGGATACTGGCTGGCGCCGATGTCCGTGATCGAGGTGAAGGGTGAATCAAGGACGAGCGCGGCCACCGGCGTGTCGACCGCCAGTCGGGACGCGATGGCGGTTCCCAGCGATTCGCCAAACAACACGGTTTCGCCGGCGGTCACGCCCAGGGCCCGCAAATCCTGATAGGCAAGGCGCGCATCCGCCACGTTGGCGGCCTCCGACGGCGTTCCGCCAGAGCCGCTATACCCGCGGTAGCTCATCATGTAGACACCGATCCCCCGATCAAGAAAGAACCGGATGCGGTCGGCCCGCGCGGCGAGATTGGCACCGTTGCCGTGGAAATAGAGCAGCGTCGGCTTGCCCGGCTGAGCCTGGCCGTACCAGCTGATCAATACGACACCCGGCGCAACCGCGAGCTTGCGCTCCGTGACGTCGGGAAGGCCGACCAGGGCCGGCGCCACGCGCGTTCGATCCGGCACATAGACCAGGTAGCCCTGCAACGCATAAATCAATCCGCCGATCACCAGGTAGGCACCGCCGGCCCACAGCGCGATGCGCGTCACGAACTGCATCATTGACCCGTCCAAATTGAACCCTTTTTGTTGCGCACCACACCCAGCTCCGGCGGGCCCAACGCCCTGCCTACGGATGCCCGGTGGCGAACGGCCGGGCGCCGGTCATGCTACGGCGCTAACAGAGTCGACGCGCCCGCAGCACTCGGCTAGTTTACGCACGATGACGTTTATCCGATCTTGCAGTTAATGAGCTGCAAGGGCCGGCGCAACGGCTAGCGTTGTTGCAGCACCATCGCGCCAGACCACGCTAACCGTCTTCAGTGAACCGCTCTTGACGCGCGAACGACACCAAGGATCGCCATGCAGGACATCCCCAGCCGCCCCGCCAAGCAGGACAAGACCTCGTTCCAATGGGACGACCCATTTTTGTTCGAGCAACAGCTCACGGAAGAAGAACGGCTGATCCGCGACACCGCACGCAATTATGCGCAAGACAAACTCGCGCCCCGGGTGACCGAGGCCTTCTTAAATGAGCGCATGGACGCAGAAATCTTTCGCGAAATGGGGGAACTCGGTCTGATCGGCGTGACGGTCCCGGCTGCGTTCGGCGGCTCGGAGGCCAACTATGTGTCCTATGGCGTCGTCGCGCGGGAGATTGAACGCGTTGATTCCGGCTACCGATCGATGCTGTCGGTGCAAGCCTCACTGGTGATGTACCCGATCAACGCCTACGGCAGCGAGGCCCAACGCAAAAAATACTTGCCTAAACTGGTCACTGGCGAATGGATCGGCTGCTTCGGATTGACCGAGCCCGATGCCGGCTCCGATCCCGGCGGCATGAAATCCCGCGCGGAGAAGGTGTCGGATGGCTATCGGCTGACCGGTACCAAAATGTGGATTTCGAACTCGCCGCTGGCCGATGTTTTCGTCGTGTGGGCCAAGTCGGATGCCCACGATGGCGCGATTCGCGGCTTTATCCTGGAAAAGGGCATGGCCGGGCTGTCAGCCCCCAAGATCGAGGGCAAGCTGAGCCTGCGCACCTCGACCACGGGCGAGATTGTCATGGACGGCGTGGTCGTGGGAGAAGATGCGCTGTTGCCCAACGTGTCCGGCCTGAAGGGTCCGTTCGGCTGCCTTAATCGGGCGCGCTACGGCATTTGCTGGGGCACGATGGGCGCGGCTGAGGACTGCTGGCATCGGGCCCGCGCCTACACCTTGGAGCGCCGGCAATTCAACCGACCGCTGGCTGCGACCCAGCTGATCCAGAAAAAGCTCGCAGATATGCAGACCGAAATCGCCCTGGGCCTGCAGGCCGCGCTGCGCATCGGTCGGCTGTTCGACGAGGGCCAGCTCGCGCCCGAGGCGATCAGCCTGGTTAAACGAAACAACTGTGGCAAGGCGCTTGATATCGCGCGACAGGCCCGGGATATGCACGGCGGCAACGGCATCATGGCTGAGTATCACGTGATGCGCCACCTGATGAACCTGGAGACCGTCAACACCTATGAGGGTGCCCATGACGTGCACGCCCTGATTCTCGGTCGCGCCCAAACCGACATCCAGGCCTTCTTTTAGATCATGTCCGCCTGAGGTGCAGATGGAGGTGGAGGCGGAGGCGCCTCGCCGGCCCGCTACCCACGCGCCGCAGGCACTTCAAAGCAGCCCACCCGCCGCCAATCGCGGCTGGCGCTGACAGGGCCGATCACGGAGACAGCGCAATCGATGCCGGCGCAGCATCGCCGTCGTCGAGCTGATCGGCGCGTCCATCCCGACCGTAGATATCCGGGCGGAACACGGCGCGGCCGCTGGCGTCAGCCCACGCCGTGATGTAGGTGAAATAGACCGGGATTGGACGCGTCAGGGTCAGATCCAGCGCCTGACCCGCCTCAACGACTTGGCGCGCGCGACCGGGCTGCTCCCAGCCGACCTCGTAGCGGGCAATCCACTCGACCAGATCCATCACGCCCTGCACGCGCACGCAACCGGCGCTGAATGGCCGCACGCGCCGATTGAACAGTTTCTTCATCGGCGTGTCGTGCATGTAGACGATTTCTTTGTTGGGCATGTCGATCCGCACGAGCCCCAGGGCGTTGTGCGGCCCCGGGTCCTGCTTGAAGCGGATTTTCTTAGGATCGGCGCTGGTCCAATCGACGTGCCGCGTATCGATCTCCTTGCCCTTGGTGTCGTACGCCCGAATATGTTGTTTTTCAAGATAATCGGGCTCTTTGCGTAACAGCGGGATCAGGTCGAGCCCCGCCACACTTTCCGGCACCCGCCAGTACGGGAAGAAATTCAACCCCTTGATGGTCGCCTTGATCTCCGGTGTCTGACGATCGGGTTTGCCCACGATCACCCGGTGACGCAACTCCACCTCATACTTTTCAACCGCCTCGAGTTGGAAGGCCGCGGCGTTGACCAGCACATAGCGATCCTCGATCCGCTCCATCAGCCGATAAATGCGCCGATAGTTGAGCTTCAGCTGATTGAGCCTGTCGTGCGCCGGTGCGGCGAGCTGCGCCAAGGTCGCGCGGTCTACCCGCCCCGTCACCCGCAACCCGAACTGCTGCTGGAAGCGGGCGACAGCTTGCTCCAAGTACTCATCGAACGCCGTACTGCGATAATAGCTCGCAGGCGCACGCAAATCGCCGCTCATGCCCAACCGCCGCTTGATGGCCAAGATGCGTCGGTCATCATCGTCCAAGCGCAGCATCCGGCCACCGTGAATGGTCGGCCATCCGCCACGATCGACGATATGCTGATAGTGCTCGATCGCGCGTTCCATACGACCCAGCATCTCGTCGCTGCGCCACGGAACGTAATCGGACCGCAAATCGTCCAACGGCGGTCGCTGGCGGGTCCTGGGCGGGCGATGCGCTCTATCCACACTTGGAGCAAAACCCAGCCCTTCCAACCAACTGGATTGGGCGAGCGCCTGCTCGGCCGCGACGCTTAGTCCCGCACCTGCAGATATCGTCAACACGGCCCGCCGCGACAAACTCGTCGACCGGCCCGAGCCTGACGGCACCGCTTCGGCGCCATCGGTGGCATTCGACCGGGCAGGTTCGACCGGCAGGAGCGGCTTTTTTGGCATAACCTTCGGCATCGCAATCCAGTTGCGCTAAAATTTTCTCGGCGCCAGGCGCTCAGAACACGACTCGCCTCGCTTTGTAACAACGGGCCACTGATTTGGCGAAACAAAGACCTGTTACCGCCGGGTGTCGAAAATCATTGACATGGCGTCGCGATGCGATCGGTGTCGGGTGCACAATCGGCACCGCTGTGGGTGGGCAATAAGGATCACGGCAAGGGCAACGGGTCGACAACAATGGCGGCTTAACCTTATCGTGGCGCCTTTAGCGGGAGAGCGCGATGGGCGGATTACGAGCTGTGCTGTTGGGATTTGCCTGGCTCGGCTTGTCGGGGAGCGTGACGCGGGCAGACGTGCCGCCCCTGATCACCGTCGGCACGCAGCATACCATTTCCGACGTCGGCCTTTTTGTCGCAGACAAGCGTGGCTATTTTCGCGCGGAAGGATTGGACGTGCGGCTGGTGCCGTATAGTTCGCAAGCCCGCATGATCGCGCCGCTGGCCACGGGCCAGTTGGCCGCTGGCAGCGTTGAGGTCACGCCGCGCTTGCTGGCGGCGATCACCGCGCCGGGCCACGATATCCGGATTGTTGCCGACAAAGGATCGACGCAAGCCGGCGTTAGCTTTGAAAGCTTGATCGTCCGCTCGGATCTGGTCGCGAACGGTACTGTCAAAGCCGTGAAAGACCTCAAGGGTCTCCGGATCGCCGCCACAGCGCGACAGTTGGTGAACAGCGTGACGTTGCTCAAAGCGCTGGCACGCGGTGGACTGAAGATGGCCGACATCGCCTACGTATCGTTGCCGGCATCAAGACATGCTATCGCACTGGCCAACAGATCGGTCGATGCCGCGCTGACGCCGGAACCGTGGGCCAGCAAGGCCGAGCGTCAGCGTGCCGGGGTGCGAATGATCGGCGACGCGCAAATCAATCCTAATCGTCAGACGGGGGTCCTGCTCTACTCCGGCGCCTTTGCCGCTGCCAATCCGAAAGCCGCGGTCAGCTTCATGAAGGCGTACCTGCGCGGGGTGCGCAACTACAACGATGCGCTGAAAGACCTGCAACTTAAGGGACAAGCTGCGCCGGGCATCATCGCCATTTTACAAGAATACACTGATGACGCGACACCGGACGTGTTGCGCGCCATGGTCGCCCCGGCCCTCCATCCGGACGGGCGGCTGGCGTTGGCCGGCCTAGCAGCTGACGTCGCACACTACATGAAAACCGGAGCGCTCAAGGGCGCGATCAAAATTGGTGCGTTGGTCGATCCGACCTTCGCTGAGCGGGCCACCAAATCGCTGGGGAGCTACCGTCGACCCAAGTGATGGCGCCTCAAGTGAGGGCGCCTGAGGCCGACCGGCCGCATACACAGTTTTTGAAGGTGCCACAACTTGAGCTGGAAGCGCGCGTGGTCGGGGTCGTCCACGCCGCCAGCTCTCCCGTTGCGCGATTGGCCGGCCTCGGGCATAGTTTCGTGCAACGCGGAAAGGGAGGTGATCTCACGGATTGCTGGCCTGGTTGGCAGGGCATTTCGGCGAAGCCACATCCGATCCGAACACCTCGGCTGTGGTCAGACTGCAGGCCGTTGAGGAGCTAGCCGTCAGGGCACTGTTGGTCAGACACCGGGGCTGCCTAGGAGACGTCGTCATGCGCGCGCCAGCAACTGCGACTTCAAGCGAGCAGACCGCGCAGGCAGCAGAGACTGGTCCCGCCATCGAACTCAGCGGCGTCAACAAATGGTTCGGTTCGTTTCACGTCCTAAAAGACGTTGATCTGGTCATCGCGCGCGGGGAAAAAATCGTGATCTGCGGGCCGTCGGGCTCGGGCAAGTCCACACTGATCCGCTGCATCAACAGACTGGAGACGCACCAGCAAGGCCGCATCATCGTCGACGGCGTTGAACTCAATAGCGATGTGCGCAACATTGATGCGATCCGCTCAGACGTCGGCATGGTGTTCCAGCAGTTCAACCTGTTTCCGCATTTGACGGTGCTGGAAAACCTCTGTCTGGCACCGATCTGGGTGCGCAAGACACCGCGCGCGAAGGCCGAAAAGATGGCCCGCGAGTTGCTTGAGCGGGTGCGGATCCCCGATCAAGCCGAGAAATATCCGGGACAACTTTCCGGCGGCCAACAACAACGGGTGGCGATCGCGCGTGCGCTTTGCATGAGCCCGCGCATCATGCTGTTCGACGAGCCCACCTCGGCGCTCGACCCGGAGATGATCAAAGAGGTGCTGGACGTGATGATCGAATTGACGCAATCGGGGATGACCATGCTGGTGGTCACGCACGAAATGGGCTTTGCCCGATCGGTCGCGGATCGCATCATCTTCATGGACAATGGCGAGATCGTAGAAAAGGCCGCACCGGACGCATTTTTCAACGCTCCCAAATCGGAGCGCACCAAGCTGTTCTTGAGCCAAATCCTCGAACACTGAGGGCTTGCGACGCCCGCTGTTCGCGCGAAGCTCTCCCCGGTTTTGGCGCCAAATGCGCAGGCGCTGAACAGCGCGAACCGGTCGGTTCGGGAAGGCGGCCTTAACGGACCATCAAACTTGCCAGTCAGGACAACCACTAAGGAGGACCAAACCGCGATGAAACCTCTGCATACAGCAGCAATCGCCATAATGGCGGCCGGCATCACGGCCGCGACGACGGCATGGGCCGGGCCCTCGCTGGACGCCATCAAGCAGCGCGGCCAACTGATCTGCGGCGTCAACACCGGGCTCGGCGGCTTCGCGATCGCTGATTCCAAAAGCGTATGGAAGGGGCTCGACGTCGACATCTGCAAGGCGATCGCCGCCGCACTGCTCGGCGATGCCAACAAGGTCAAGTACGTCCCACTCAATACCCAACAACGCTTTACGGCTTTGCAGTCCGGAGAAATCGATGTTCTGTCGCGCAACACGACCTGGACCCTGACCCGCGACTCCAAGCTCGGCCTCAACTTCGCAGGCGTAACCTATTACGACGGCCAAGGCTTCATGGTGCCCAAGAACCTGGGCGTGAAGTCAGCGAAGGAGCTGGACGGCGCGACGGTGTGCGTGCAGCCCGGCACGACGACCGAGCTGAATTTGGCGGACTATTTTCGCGCCAACGGGATGAGCTTTAAGCCGGTGGTGATCGAGAACCTGCAAGAGGTCAACGCTGCGTTCTTCTCCGGCCGGTGCGATGTCTACACCACCGATGCCTCGCAATTGGCCTCGATCAGGAAGAACGATACCAAAGGCCGGCCGGAGGACTATGTGATCCTGCCGGAAATCGTTTCCAAAGAACCGTTGGGGCCGGCCGTGCGCCAGGGCGATGACCAATGGTTCGACATCGTCAAATGGGTGGTCAACGCGCTGATCGATGCCGAGGAGTACGGCGTCACCCAGGCCAATGTCGAACAACTGGCAAAGACCACCAAAAATCCTGTCGTGGCCCGCATGTTAGGGAAGACATCGGGCATGGGCGAAGCGTTGGGCTTGCCCAATGACTGGGTGGTCAAGGCCGTCAAAGCGGTCGGCAACTACGGCGAAATCTGGGATCGGAACATTAAGCCGCTCGGCATCCCGCGCGGGATCAACAAGCTGTGGAGCCAAGGCGGCATCATGTACGCGCCTCCGATTCGTTGATGGGAAGCTCAGGCGGGCTGGCCCCGCGAAGTGGCCCTTGATCCGGCCTACGATACAGCTTGTGTCGGGGTCCGGTCCGCTTTAGTCGTTGAGGCTGATTGTCCGGACAGTATGGCTCAATCAGCCGGCCCCTGCCGTTGCTGTCCGCAGTGAAGCGCCGCCGGCATCTGAACGCTCATGCCGCCAGCCCCAGACACAACTCGGCCAGGGCAACGCTGGAGCTTTTACGACCAGAAGGTCCAAGCGATCCTGTGGCAGGTGATCGTCGTGGCCGCGGTGTTGGCGTTCGCGGCATGGCTGGTCAACAATACGGTGACCAACCTCGAGCGCCGCGGCATCGAGACCGGATATCGTTTTCTATGGTTGGAGGCTGGGTTCGAAATCGGCGAGTCGCTGATCCCTTACTCGCCGGCTTCGAGCTACGCTTACGCGCTGTTGGTGGGCTTGCTCAACACGATCCAGGTCGCCATCATCGGCTGCGTTCTCGCCACCGTGCTCGGCATAATCCTTGGCATCGGCTCATTGTCCAACAATTGGCTGATCGCCAAGCTGACCGCCGGCTACATCCATTTTTTGCGCAACATCCCCGTGCTGCTGCAGATCATCCTGTGGCACGCGATTTTGATCAGCGATCGATTTCTACCCCATCCACGGCAAGCCGAACCGGTATTGGGCGGCTATGCCACCCAACGCGGCGTCTATATTCCGATGCCAGAAGCCGCGCCCGGCTGGACGGCGGCGTTGATTGCGGTGGTGGTGGCCGGCCTCGCTGCCTGGTGGCTGGTACGATGGGGTCGCGCCGAACGCGAGCGCACCGGTGAGCAACCTGCCGCGGTTCGGTTGGGATTGATCGTGCTCGGGCTTCTACCGGTGGTGGCATGGGCCGCGTTTGGCGCGCCGACGGCGATGAGCTGGCCTCGGTTGACCGGGTTCAACATCTCCGGCGGAGCGTGGATCACGCCTGAATTCGCGGCGATTCTGCTCGGTCTCACGATCTACACCTCCGCCTTCATCGCAGAGATCGTCCGCTCCGGGATCCTGGCGGTGCCGAACGGGCAGATCGAAGCCGCCCGCGCGCTGGGACTGAAAGAGGGCGTGATCTTGCGGCGCGTGGTGCTACCACAAGCGATGCGGGTTATCATCCCGCCGCTCACCAGCCAGTACCTCAATCTCACCAAGAACAGCTCGCTGTCGGTCGCCATCGGCTATCCGGATCTGGTCAATGTCGCCAACACCACCATAAACCAAACCGGCCAGGCGATCGAAGGCATCTCGATCATCATGTTGATCTATCTGAGCATCAGCCTGGCGACGTCGTTGTTCATGAACTGGTTCAACCGCCATATCGCGTTGGTCGAACGCTAGGGAGCCGGCATGACAACACCCTCCCTGCCGTCCTCCAAGCTCGACCCTCGCGCCACCGGCCCGCAAGGCGTCGGCGCAGCACTGGCTTGGCTTCGCGCCAACCTGTTCAACAGCACCCTCAATTCCACATTGACCGTGTTGGTGGTGCTGGCGCTGCTATGGCTGGTGCCGCAGCTGGTCGCTTGGGGGCTGATCGATGCGGTGTTCGCGCCGGATGCCGCGGCCTGTCGGACGGCCAAAGGAGCGTGTTGGGGCTTTGTCGCCGAGAAATACCGCTTAATCCTGTTCGGCACCTACCCCTACGACCAGCAGTGGCGAGCGCTACTGATGGTGATTGTGCTGCTGTCGTTGATCGGTGCCACGCTCAACACGCGCTGGTGGAGCCGCTGGTTGCTCGCGGCGTGGGTGATCGGCATCCCGCTCATGTGGCTGTTAATGCGGGGCGGGTGGTTTGGTCTGCCGTTGGTCGCATTGGAGCGATGGGGTGGGCTGCCGCTCACGCTGATTCTGGCGGTCAACGGTATCGTATTGTCGTTTCCGTTGGCGGTCTTGTTGGCCCTCGGCCGGCGCTCCGACCTGCCGGCGATCAAAGCCCTGTCGATCGCCTTCATTGAGCTGGTGCGTGGGGTCCCGCTCATCACCGTGCTGTTCATGGCGCGGCTGATGATCCCGCTGTTTCTCCCCGAGGGCGTCACACTCGATAATCTGTTGCGCGCCCAGGTCGGTTTCATTCTGTTTGCCGCGGCCTACGTCGCCGAGGTGATCCGGGGCGGACTGCAAGCGATCCCCCGCGGGCAATATGAAGCCGCCGACGCGCTAGGTCTCGGGTACTGGCGCAAGACCGGATTGATCATCCTGCCGCAGGCCCTCAAATTGGTGATACCGCCGTTGGTCAATACCTTTATCGGGCTGCTGAAAGACACCAGCTTGGTGGTGATCATCTCTATGTTCGACCTGCTGGGGGCGGTGCGGCTGGCGTCCAGCGACGTTGCGTGGCGCCCGTACTATGCCGAAGGGCTGGTGTTTGTCGGGCTGATCTACTTTGCCCTGTGCTATGCCATGGCCGTCTATGGTCGCTACCTGGAGCAACGTCTGGACACTCGGCGATGACGGTGCCGCGGCGCTGTCGGCGGGTCTTGCGCCGGCCACCTACCCGGCCGCGTAACCCTCACCTCCAGCTCGCGGCGGGTGATCCACAGGCCGTGCGCGCGCCTGCCACCTCAATCCTGAAGTCGGCGCGGCGCGGCTTGGGCAGCACGGCGCCGACGGGTTATAGCAGATGATATATTCAAGGTATCGATAGCTCACGCCTCATGCGCGACATGCGCGAGCGCTTCCACCGCGTGGCCGACGGCGGGGCTTGGGCGACGCGGATGCCATCGATCCCATACTGAGCTTGGTCGATCTCAACCAGGCCGCCGGAGTTGCGGACGTGAGCGCGTCCCGAGACGACAACGACGGACAGCTGCGCGCCGTGACGCTGCAAGATGATGTCGGCACCAGCGCAGGACACCGTCGCCACGGCGGTCCTGACCTCGACCCGTTTGTCGCGCGTCAGCCAGCTGAAGGTTCCACGCGCCGCCTTAAAGCGCATAGAACCGCGATCCAGCCGCATCAATACGCCTCCTGCGGTGTGCGAACTGGTCGGAAATGCGCCAAGTCGGGCGGCCTGAAACGCGGCCAGGCTCGACCCGGGCCTGGGCTCCGACAGAACCTGGACCATGCGGACGCTGGTGGCCGGCCCAATCACGATCTGGCTACCGTCGTCGATCGACAACAGAAGCCGGCCGCTCGGACCGGTTTCGATCACGTCGCCGCGCCGCACGACGGCGCCTGGTCGCAGGCTTCGTCGCTGCGCTTGTGGCTGTTGCGGATCGGCCCGGCGCGCATGCGCTGTTCCAGACAGCGCGTCGACACGGATCGCATCGATGCTCGACCCGGCAGCCACCGCCCGTGGCAACACCCCTGTGGATACGGTCGCTATTATGCTCGGCAATATGGCGATGATCAGCGCGGTGCCACCAGCAGCGGCGGCGGCGGCAGCCAACAGCTCCCCCAAAGCACCCAGGATCCTGGACATTCACGTTCCCCCATCGGTTGTCCTCGCTCCCGACCGCTCCCACATTCCCATTGCTTTCATGCAACTTGGCCAGATATATGTCAGAGATCTTTCCGGCAGCCATGATCTTGCAGCCTTGACGAGGTGCTCCCCGCTCATGGCGTGCCCAGCTTAACGCGGGGCCGGCCGGAACTGGGTTGAGTTGGATGGCGTGGTCTGGCCCGGACGGCGCACGTGGCTTCAGCCTTGGCCCGGATAGACTGCTGGCGCAGCCGGGGACGACGATGCGGGCGTGGTGGAATTGGTAGACACGCCAGATTTAGGTTCTGGTGGCCGCAAGCCGTGGGGGTTCAAGTCCCTCCGTCCGCACCACACGCCCTGGGTTGCGCCGCCGGTACTGGGTCCTCAGCCGCCCGGTCGTCAGACCTCAGGCGCCTTCGCACTGATGGGCCGCCGGTCGGGAAGCCGGTCGTCAGGAAGCCGGTCGTCAGGAAGCCGGTCGTCGGGGGCACGCAAAGTGAGAGTTCGGTCAGCGGGACGGCGGCCGATCTGAGCAGACAGAGCGATCAAGGAATTGGTTTCGATGAATATCACAGAAACGAGCTCGGAGGGATTAAAGCGACAGCTGCGCGTGGTGATCACGGCCAATGACGTCGGCGCCCGCTTCCAGGAGCGGATGAACGAGATCAAGGGCACCATCCAACTCAAGGGTTTCCGAAAGGGCAAGGTGCCGGAAGCCCATCTGAAGAAGTTGTTCGGCCGCAGCATGATGGTCGAAACCCTTCAACAGCTGGTCGATGAATCGAGCCGCAAGGTGCTCACCGATCGCAACGAGCGCCCGGCGTCACAGCCGAAGATCGAGCTGCCGAAGGACGATGGAGAGATCGAACGTGTGCTGTCGGGGCAAACCGATTTGGCCTACGACATGTCGTTTGAGGTGCTCCCGGATATCCAGATGGCGGACTTTTCCGCACTCAAATTGACGCGATTGACCGCACCGGTGCAGGACGCCGACGTCGACGAGGCGCTGGCGCGGCTGGCGGAACGCAACAAACAATACGAAGCCGAAGAGGGTCGGGTAGCGAGCGACGGGGATCGGGTGACGATCGATTTCGTCGGTAAGATCAACGGCGAGCCGTTCGAGAACGGCGCTGGCGAGGATGTGCCGCTGGTGCTCGGCGAGAACCAGTTCATCCCCGGGTTCGAGGAGGGGCTGAAGGGAGCCAAGGCGGGCGACGAGCCGGTCATCGCGCTGACGTTCCCGGACACCTACCCGGTCGAGACCCTGAAAGGTCAGCCAGCCACGTTCGAGGTCAAGGTCAAAGCCGTGGCCAAGCCGATCAAGCCCGAGCTCGACGATGCGTTCGCCGCCACGTTGGGCGTCGAAAATCTGGCCAAGCTGCGGGAGATGCTGAGCGAACAAATCAAGCGCGGACACGATGAGGTGGCGCGCGGCAAGCTCAAGCGGGCCCTGCTCGACGAGTTGGAAAAATCGCACACCTTTGAACTCCCTCCCTCGCTGGTCGAAGACGAGTTCGAGCGGATTTGGCAGCAGTTGACGCACGAGATGGAGCACGCCAAACGCAGCTTCGAGGACGAGGGCAAAACTGAGGATCAGGCGCGCGCGGAGATGCGCGGTCTGGCTGAGCGGCGCGTTCGGCTCGGCCTGTTGTTGGGCGAGATCGGCGACAAGAACAAGATCGAGGTGACGCAGGAGGAGCTGCGACAAGTGCTGATCAGTCGTGCACGCGAGTTCCCCGGCCAGGAGCAGAAGGTCTATGAGTATTTCGAAAAGAACCCGCATGCGGTCGCCGAGCTGCGCGCGCCGATCTTCGAGGACAAGGTGGTCGACTTCTTGATTGAATTGGCCAAACCGACGGAGCAGGTGGTCAGCAAGGAAGAACTGCTGAAGACCGACGCCGACGATGACCTGCCTGATGGCGGCGCGCAGGACACGTCTAAGCCGGCGTGATGATGCGTATAGCGAAGCACCACGTTGTGGCGGCACACGCCGATCGGCTGCCCGTGCGGCGCTACACTGGCCCACTGTGAAGCGAGTTTGATGAGCTCAAGGGAGAGCAACGATCATGCGGGATCCGATCGATACCCTGACCAACACGTTCTGGCCGATGGTGGTTGAGCAGACCTCGCGCGGGGAGCGCGGCTACGACCTCCCCTCGCGGTTGTTGAAGGAGCGCATCATCTTCGTGACCGGTCCGATCGAGGACCACATGGCCTCGTCGATCTGCATGCAGCTGCTGTATTGCGAATCGGAGAACCCCAAAAAAGAGATCTCGATGTACATCAACTCGCCGGGCGGCGTGGTGACGTCGGGCATGGCGATCTACGACACCATGCAGTTCATCCGGCCAGCGATTGCGACCCTGTGCATTGGCCAGGCCGCCTCCATGGGCTCGCTGTTGTTGTGTGCCGGGCAAACCGACATGCGCTTCGCGCTGCCGAACGCGCGCATCATGGTGCATCAGCCGTCGGGTGGTTTTTCCGGCCAGGCCTCCGATATCGAGCGTCATGCAGAGGATATCGTGAAAATGAAGCGCCGCTTGAACGAGGTTTACGTCAAGCACACGAGCCAACCCTACGAGACGGTCGAACGCACGCTTGATCGCGATTACTTCATGACATCTGAACAAGCCAAAGAATTCGGCATCATTGATCGCGTTCTAAGCAAGCGCGAGGAAGTCGAAACGGAAGGAAATGAGAAAACCTCCTAGCAATAAATCGAAAGATCCGTCATTCTGTAGTTGAAATCGATGCACGCGCGGCGGCAAACCAAGCCGATAGACTATCAGGCTTGGTTAGGGGCTTTGAATGGATTCCGTGGCGATGGCAGCGATGAGTTTTGCCTGTTCGTGTGACTTGCCGACCGGTGTCGCCGTCGTTCCGCCGAAATCCTGAACAACGCTCAAGTTAACGGCTTCGGAAGATGGGATGCAATTGACACACATGGCTCGTGGTACGCTCGGTATCGCGTGTGTGGGTTTCAGCCGGCATTGCGGGGCACTTCTACCAATAGTTGTGAATTGCAGGCTCCAACCCGCCATCAGCTGCTGCAAGTTGGTCACATTGATGTTGCATTCGAGTTGTGAGGGCGCGATCGAGCTTTAGACAGTTGGTAATCGATCCTTGATCCCTGGGGCGTAAGCATGCTCAGATCTGCGTCAGGGATTCTTGGCAGGGTTGCGAGCGCGCAGGGACGCGAGCAAGGATGTGGCGACGGGGGGTTGATCGGCGCGGCGACGCGTTTCAAGATTGCAGGTGGTGAATGCGGTATGCATGCATCCTAGCTGATGCCAGCGGGCTCCCCAACCGAGCCCTAGAACGAGAAGGGTGAGATACACACGATGCCTCCTCAGGAAAAGAACACCCTTTACTGCTCATTCTGCGGCAAGAGCCAACACGAGGTGCGCAAGCTGATTGCCGGCCCAACGGTGTTCATCTGCGATGAATGCGTCGAACTGTGCATGGACATCATCCGTGAGGAGAACAAGAACACGCTGGTCAAGTCCCGCGATGGTGTTCCGACCCCGCTGGAGATCAAGACGGTTCTGGATTCCTACGTGATCGGTCAGGACTATGCGAAGCGGGTGCTGGCGGTTGCGGTGCACAATCACTACAAGCGACTGAACCACGCCGCCAAGAACAACGATGTGGAGCTCGCGAAGTCCAATATCCTGTTGGTTGGCCCCACCGGCTGCGGCAAGACCCTGCTTGCGCAAACACTGGCCCGCATCCTTGATGTCCCCTTCACGATGGCCGACGCGACAACGCTGACCGAGGCCGGCTATGTGGGCGAGGACGTTGAGAACATCATCCTCAAGCTGCTGCAGAACGCCGACTACAACGTGGAGCGGGCGCAGCGCGGCATCGTCTATATCGATGAAGTGGATAAGATTTCGCGCAAGTCGGACAACCCCTCCATCACCCGCGACGTTTCCGGCGAAGGCGTGCAGCAGGCGCTGCTCAAGATCATGGAGGGGACGATCGCCAGCGTGCCGCCGCAGGGCGGGCGCAAGCATCCGCAGCAGGAATTCTTGCAGGTGGACACGACCAACATCTTGTTCATCTGCGGTGGGGCTTTCGCTGGCCTCGATAAGATCATCTCGCAGCGCGGTAAGGGCAGCTCGATCGGCTTTGCGGCCAGCATCTCGGGCCAGGACGATCGGCGCACGGGCGAGATTTTGCGCGGTATCGAGCCGGATGATTTGCTGAAATTCGGGCTCATTCCCGAGTTCATCGGCCGGTTGCCGGTGATTGCCACGCTGGAGGACCTGGACGAAGATGCCCTGGTGCAAATCTTGACCGAGCCGAAAAACGCCCTGGTCAAGCAATATCAGCGGCTGTTCGAAATGGAGGACGTCAAGCTGACGATCACGCTTGACGCACTGAAAGCGATCGCGCGCAAGGCGATCGAACGCAAGACCGGTGCCCGCGGGCTGCGATCGATCTTGGAGGCGATCCTACTGGAGATGATGTTCGAGTTGCCGGGTCTCAAAGGAGTAGAGGAGGTCGTGATCGGTCCCGAGGTGGTCGAAGGCGGTGCCAAGCCGCTGAGAATCTACTCAGAAGTCGTCGAGGAAAAGGGCTCGACCGCGTCTTAACGAGAGGCGCGGCGCATCGCAAACGCCGGCCGCCCGAAATCAAATTTGATAACCGCGTCGTGAAGGTGGAACCTGCCGGGACAGTTCGGCGATGGGCGGCGCCGACCGACAAGAGGGCTCAGCCCGCGATCGCTGCAGGTCGGGGGCGTTAGGTGACGGTCGCAGGTCGTCGCCAGCTAGGTAGTGACAGACGATGATCGGAGCCTCTTTCATCAAGGGCTTCGTATCCTTACTTAAGGGGACGGGTGGAGTTCGCCACTACCCTGACACGGTCACGTGGGCGGTCGGTCTACAACATACATGTACAACCGACATGTACAACAGACATGGTGGTGCCGACGCTTAAGACGCTGTCCCTGATGGAGCACGGGTTGGATGCCGATCCGTTCCAGACCGGTACTCATGGACAGTGTTGCCACTTTCGACCATGAACAGATGAGATAACTGCTGCCGGGCAGCCAAGTGGGATAACAAGCAAGCGATGAGCGATAACATGCACGATAAGGACATAGGCGGCGGCAAGGAGCTGTTTCCGGTTCTCCCATTGCGCGATATCGTTGTGTTCCCGCACATGATCGTACCCTTGTTCGTGGGGCGTGAGCGATCGATTAGCGCACTTGAGGAGGTGATGCGGTCTGACAAGCACATCTTACTCGCGGCGCAGAAGAACGCGGGCGACGACGATCCCGTGACCGACGCGATCTATGATGTGGGGACGTTGGCGTCCGTCTTGCAGCTGCTTAAGCTGCCCGACGGAACCGTGAAGGTGCTGGTCGAAGGCACCCAGCGCGCGCGCATCTTGGGTTATACCGAAAACGAGGATTTCTTCGAAGCGGAGGTCGAGCGGGTTTCGGAATCGGTGGGCGCTCAGGATGAGATCGAGGCGATGGCGCGGTCGGCGGTGTCGCAGTTCGAATCCTACGTCAAGCTGAACAAGAAGATCTCGCCGGAGGTGCTGGGGACGCTGGGTCAGATCGACGATTATTCGAAGCTGGCTGACACCGTGGCCTCGCATCTCGCAATCAAGATTTCAGACAAGCAAGAGCTATTGGAGATTACCAAGATCTCCGACCGCTTGGAGCGGATCTATGCCCTGATGGAGAGCGAGATCTCCGTGCTTCAGGTGGAAAAAAAGATCCGCAGCCGCGTCAAGCGCCAGATGGAGAAGACGCAGCGCGAGTACTACCTGAATGAGCAGATGAAGGCCATTCAGAAGGAACTCGGCGATGGCGACGACCGCGACGATATCGCCGAGTTCGAGGAGAAGATCGAAAACACCAAGCTGTCGAAGGAGGCGCGCGACAAAGCTCAGGCCGAGCTCAAGAAGCTGCGCCAGATGAGTCCGATGTCGGCTGAAGCCACCGTGGTGCGCAACTACCTCGACTGGTTGTTGTCGATCCCCTGGAGCGTCCGCGGCAAGGTCAAGAAGGATCTGAAGGAAGCCCAAGACATATTGGATAAGGAGCACTACGGCCTAGAGAAGGTCAAAGAGCGCATTGTCGAGTACCTTGCCGTCCAAAACCGCACCAACAAGCTCAAGGGCCCGATCCTGTGCTTGGTCGGACCGCCTGGCGTGGGCAAGACCTCGCTTGGCAAGTCGATCGCGAACGCCACGGGCCGCGAGTTCGTCCGCATGTCGCTGGGCGGCGTGCGCGATGAGGCTGAGATCCGCGGCCACCGTCGGACCTATATTGGCTCGATGCCCGGCAAGGTGATCCAGTCGATGCGCAAGGCCAAGCGGGTCAACCCGCTGTTTCTGCTGGACGAGATCGACAAGATGGGTTCCGATTTCCGGGGCGATCCCGCCGCAGCCCTGTTGGAAGTGCTCGATCCAGAGCAGAACGCGACGTTCAACGACCATTACCTGGAAGTCGATTACGATCTCTCCAACGTGATGTTCGTGACCACGGCCAACACGCTGAATATCCCCCCGGCGCTCATGGACCGGATGGAGATCATCCGCCTGGCAGGCTACACGGAGGATGAGAAGATCGAGATCGCCCGGCGCCACTTGATCCCCGGACAGACCCAGGCGCACGGTCTTAATGACGGCGAGTGGTTCATCGACGACGATGCGCTCAAGCAGGTCATTCGCCGCTATACGCGCGAGGCGGGCGTGCGGAACTTGGAGCGCGAGATCGCCAAGCTCGCCCGCAAGGCGGTGAAGGATATCGTCGCCGATGAGAGTGTGACGTCGGTGGAGTTTACAGGGGAGAACCTGGAGCACTACCTCGGCGTGCCGCGCTATCGCTTCGGCGAGGTGGAATCGGAGGATCAGGTCGGCGTGGTCACCGGCTTGGCCTGGACCGAAGTCGGGGGCGAAATCCTCACGATTGAAGGCGTGATGATGCCCGGCAAGGGCAAAATGTCGGTCACGGGCAACCTGCGCGACGTGATGAAGGAATCGATCCAGGCCGCGAATGCCTACGTGCGGTCGCGCTCCGTCGATTTTGGCATCGCGCCAACCCTGTTCGAGACCAAGGACATCCACGTGCACGTGCCGGAAGGTGCGACACCTAAGGACGGACCGTCGGCCGGCGTGGCGATGGTGACCGCCATCGTCTCGGTGATGACCGGTATTCCGGTGCGCAAGGATGTGGCGATGACCGGCGAGATCACCTTGCGCGGCCGTGTGCTGCCGATCGGTGGGCTGAAAGAAAAGCTGTTGGCTGCGTTGCGGGCGGGGATCAAGAAGGTTGTGATCCCAGAGGAGAACGTGAAGGACCTGGCGGAAATCGGCGATGAGGTGAAAAACGCCTTGGAGATCCTGCCGGTGAGCCGTGCTGACGAGGTGCTGCAGGCCGCCTTGCTGCACATGCCGGAGTCGATCGACTGGAAGGAGCCGACGCCACCGCCGGTCAGCAGTGCTGACGGCGAGGAGGATCCAAGGGTCGTCGCGCACTGAACGGACTGACCGTCCCCATCTGAAAGAGATCGAATTTGCTGGCCTGGCCGATCCCCGATCGGCCAGGCTTGCGTTTCGGCCGAAGCTGGCGAGCGCGCGTCGCGAATCCTGTTTTTTTCCCGTGGTTACAGGCTTTTTCCGACATATTTATACTTGACCTGGGGTGGGAAAACGCCTTGTCTGCATCGTCTGTTGCGTCAGCAGCAGCTTGGCGGGGCGTCTGTCTGCAAGCCTGACTTGCCGGCCACCGGTGCCTCATAAGTTCCCGTCACCGACACAAAGGAACACCAAGATGAGCAAGCAGGATCTGATTGATGCGATTGCCCACGAGGCCGACTTAACCAAGGAGAAGGCCGGGGTCGCGATCAATGCCATGATTGGTTACATCGAGAAGACCTTGCAGAAGGGCGACGAGGTTTCCATCCCGCCACTTGGCAAGTTCAAGGTGGCCAAGCGCAAGGCGCGAGAGGGGCGCAACCCGACCACCGGCAAGACCATTCAAATCCCGGAATCGAACGTGCCTAAGTTCCAACCGTCAAAGACCCTCAAGGACGCGGTCAACAAATAGCCGCTGTCATTGCTGCCGGTGACCATGCCGCGAGCCCGCGCAGGCGGCGCATTTTCCGGGGCGTCTTGACACTTCCCAATTGGCCGCTCCTGACCCCCGCCACGCCCGTCCACTCACGGTCACGGTGCTCGGTTCGGCGGGGAGGGCCGCGCGGTTTCCAGCACGACCCCGATCCCACGCGCCAGGGCCGCAAATATGGCCTCCAGCCAACTGATCCAGCTACGAGGGATGGCCGATCGGGGGGTGCGCAACGGACACCAAGCCGTCGACCTGCCCTTTGTCGCGGTGCGTTCCCGCAACGCATCTGTTGCGGTCGACAGGGTTCCCGCCGATGGTGGGCTGCGACGAGGTCTGTGCGCCCGTAGCAACGAGGCACAGCGCCGCGGCGTTGTCGGCTGAGCGCCGCGCGCGGCCCTCGCCTTGAGATCAGCGTCACAGGATCAAACATCGGCACGCGTGCGCCGGGCTGTGAGCACAGCAGCCGCCCGCAACAGTGGCGCCGAATTGCCAATCACCATCGCGTTGGCGTAGATTGGGCGCACCAAACGGTGTGGTTTGAAGGGCGCTAGAGCAACCTGCCTTAAATCGGAACCGGCTTTGCGGTTCCGATTTAAGGCGCGATGATCTAGAGTAACCTGGTATTGATCGGACCTGAAACGATCGCGATGAATAGCAGGTTGCACTATCCTTTCGCATTTCGGGGTGACGCCGGTCGCCTCACATCCAGAATAGGCGGTTAGCTCAGCGGTAGAGCATCTGGTTTACACCCAGAGGGTCAGCGGTTCGAACCCGTTACCGCCTACCACCACACAATGCCCGCGCACGCGTTGGGACCCGCGCACTGGCTGGAAGACCTGCTGCCGGCGAAAAGTCCTGCTGACCGCGCAATGCCGTCGGTACCACGGGCACAAAATCGGGTTGAGCGCACCCGGCCAAATCGATGGCTGTGAGGCCCGAGCAATGTTGCCACCGAGGAGGTCGGCGTTCGACCGGCTCACCGCCCACCAACACACGCAGCATCTGCTCGTGTGTCTCAGTGTCGGCTGGAACCATCCCGCTCCCCGCCCGTTCCTTAACCGGGCCACGCGATGGCCCGCTTGTGTGGGTGGTCAAGCGGAGGAACGGGGCGCGGCGCGGGCCGGCGCGGCCGCTTCGCCTCAGCCGGACATGTGCTAAATCATCTTTGTGCCTTAACTGGGAATCGCAATGCCGTTACCCAGTTGAGCCACAAAGATGATCGCTCTTCAAAGTGGAGGGCGACTTTCTGCCTTTAATCGGGATCGTTCCGCTTCCGATTAAGGGCAGGTTGCTCTAGGGGCAGGCGCATATGCATTGGCAGCTGTGCCGCGATTGTTGTCACCTCGATCGCGCCACGCCGCCGGCTGCCGATCGTTGCCCGCAGTGTGCGTCGCGCCGCCTGGTCGTGCACGCCGAACTGGCCGCGCTCTGTATCGCCCACGTCGATTGTGACGCCTTTTATGCCGCCGTCGAAAAGCGCGACCGACCGGAATTGAGAACCCGCCCCCTGATCGTCGGCCACGCCGGTGGCCGGGGCGTCGTCACCACCGCCTGCTACATCGCCAGGCGCTTCGGCGTGCGCTCCGCGATGCCGATGTTCAAAGCCCGCAAGGCCTGCCCCGAGGCCGTCATCATTGCCCCGGACATGGCCAAGTATAAGCGGATCAGCAGCCAGATCCGCGACATTTTCGCCGCACAGACACCGTGCTTCGAGCCGGTCTCGCTGGACGAAGCCTATCTCGATCTCAGCGACGCCCACCGCACGGCAGCGGACACCGCGGCCCAAGCGCTTGCGTGCATCGCCCGGCGGATTGAGCGAGAACTACGCATCACCGTGTCGACCGGGTTGGCGAGCAATAAATTCCTGGCCAAGCTCGCTTCCGATCTCGACAAGCCGCGCGGCTTTTCCGTCATTGGCGCCGGGGAAGCTCTTGCCTTCTTGGCGCAACTACCGGTCACAAAAATCAATGGCGTCGGTCACGCCACGGCCCGCCAGATGGCCGCGGCCGGCATCACCACCATCGGCCAACTGCAGGCGATGAGCGACGGCGAGTTGGAAGCCCGCTTCGGCAGGTTCGGGCGCCGCCTGGCACGGTTCGTTCGGGCCGATGACGAGCGTTCGGTAACGCCCTACCGGGCCGCGAAAAGCCTGTCGGCGGAGACGACTTTCCGCGACGATATCGCCGATCCGGCCGCACTATATCGGGCGGCGTCACTGTTATGCGAGCGCCTGGCCAGCCAGCTGGAGCGCACGGCGCTGGCAGGCGGCGCGGTTGTGCTCAAGCTAAAGACATCGGAGTTTCGCCTGTTAACCCGCAGTCGCCAACTGCTGCATCCGACCGGTCGCTCGCAGACGCTGTTGGAGGCGATCAAACCGTTGATTGAGCGCGAAGCGGACGGGAGATCGTTCCGTCTGATCGGCGTCGGTGTCGATCGGCTTTGTCCGGCCAAATTGGCCGACCCGCCGGACCTTTTTACGCCGCGCGCCAGGGTCCCGCCACAGGGGGGATCGCACGAGTGACCCGGTCGCGGTTACACTTGATTGGCACGATCCCGTCAAATCGCCTAACCTCAGGACCTCGATCATGTCCGCCTGAGGCAGATCAGCCGTGCCGGCCCGCTCGCCAGCCCTGCCGCCCAGGACATCATGCCATTGGGTGGCCCAATGCAGGAACGGGGCGGGGGAGCGGGATGGTTCGAGCACACTGTGAACGCTATAGCTTTAGCATGTCATGTCAGCGAGGCCCGCATGAGCAAGCCAACCGTAGCGGTGATTGCACAAGGCGCGATGGGCGCAGGCGTTGGAGGGTGGCTCAGTCGGCACGACGTTGACGTGGTCACCGCATTGGTTGGACGCAGTTCGGCAAGCGCTGAACGCGCGGCCAAAGCCAACATGCGGCCCGTCGACGACAGCGGCATCGCGGCGGCTAACGTGATTTTGTCCATCGTTCCTCCGTCCGAGGCGACGGCGCTCGCTGAGCGGCTGGCGCCCGCGTTGCGCGCGGTCAAGGACAAACCGCTTTATATCGACTGTAACGCCGTCAGCGCGGCGCAAGGTAAACGGATCGGCGCGCTCATCGCCGACACCGGATGTGATTTTGCCGATGGCGGCATTATTGGCGGCCCCCCACGCGAAGGATATGACGGACCGGCGATCTACGTGGCGGGGCTGCCGGCTCAACGCTTCGAGGTGCTGCTCGACGGCGGGCTCAAAATCCGCGTGCTGGATGGCCCGGTGGGCGCGGCGTCCGCGCTCAAGATGGCCTACGCCTCAATCACCAAGGGCCTGACGGCGATCGCCACCGGATCGATCCTGGCCGCCTCCCGTTACGGCGCGGCCGAAGCCCTGCACGATGAATTGGCGCACAGCCAGAAAGCCATCCTGGGTGTGATATCGCGCAGCGTTCCCGAAATGTACACCAAGGCCTATCGTTTCGTCGGCGAAATGGAAGAGGTCGCCGAGCACGTCGAGCGCCGGTCGACGGCCAAGATCTACCAGGGCATCGCCGAGCTCTACCAAGAGATCGCGGATGATGTGACCGGCGATCACACCGACATCGCCGCGCTGAAGACGTTCTTCGCCTCCAAGCAATGACGTCGATTAGAGCAGCCCTGTGCCTTAACTGAGAACCGGCACTGCGGCTCCAATTTAAGGCACGGAGATCTGGCTCGTTGCCCCTTGGTCGGATCGGCCGGGCCTGCCAGCTCCCCAGCCGGCCACCCGATGGCACGATGTTGGCTGGCCGGGTGAGCGAGCGGGTTGGTTCCATCTCACACTGGAACGGTCTACGCCTTGACCTTCACATAGCTGCCCGGCGCGTCCTCGATGGTGCCCAACGTCGCACCCGGCTCGCGCGCTTCGATCCAGCCCTTGGAATGTGTGTTCAACCAGTCCGTCCAGTGCGGCCACCACGATCCCGGTGACTCCTTGGCCCCCTCAAACCAGTCATCGATGTTGTCGACGCGGTCTGGATTGGTCCAGTACTGATATTTCACGCGCTCTGGGTCATGCGGGTTGACGACGCCGGCAATATGGCCGGAACCGGCCATCACGTATTCCACCGGGCCGCCAAACAACAGCGAACCGATGTAGACGGAGCGCGCCGGTGCGATATGGTCTTCCCGCGTCGCCAAATGATAGATCGGCAGCCTAACCTCGCCCAGGTCGAGCCGCTCACCGCCCAGCACCATCTCGCCGCGCGCCAGGCGGTTCTCATGATAGAACTCGCGCAAGTAAAAGGCATGGTTGGCCGCAGGCAATCGCGTGGTGTCCTGGTTCCAGTACAAGAGGTCGAACGGGAACGGCTTCTTACCGAGCATGTAGTTGTTGACGATGTAGGGCCAGATCAGATCCTTGGGCCTCAGCATGTTGAACACAGCAGCCATGTGCGATCCGTCGAGATAGCCGCGCTCGGCCATCATTTCCTCAAGGCTCTTGAGTTGCTGATCGTCGATGAACAGCTTCAAATCGCCGGCCTTGGTGAAGTCGGCTTGCGTCGCAAGGAACGTGGCTGAGGCAAACGGGTCTTGTTTTTGCGCCGCCAGCCAAGCCAGCGTAGCTGTCAACAAGGTACCACCGACGCAATAGCCCAGCACATTGCACTTGCGCTCGCCGGTTTCCTGACGGACCGCATCCGCGGCGGCCAGGATCCCTTCCTTCATGTAGTCCTCGAAGGTTTTTTCCTTCAGCCGTTCATCCGGGTTGACCCACGAGATGACAAACACCGTAAACCCCTGATCGACCGCGTATTTAATGAACGACTTCCGCGGCGTCAGATCGAGGATGTAGAACTTGTTGATCCATGGCGGCACGATCAGCAGCGGGACCGCGCGCACCTTGTCCGTGGTGGGCGTATACTGGAGGAGCTGAAGCAGTTCGTTCTGAAACACCACCTTGCCCGGCGTGACCGCAACGTTCTTGCCGACCTCGAAGGCTTGGGTATCGGTTTGGCTGATGTGCAGCACGTCCGATGAACGCTCCAGATCGGCGAGCAGGTGTCCCATCCCCTCCACCAGGTTCTGGGCATTGGTCTGCAAGGTCTCGCGCACCACCTCCGGGTTGGTGGCGGGAAAATTGGAAGGCGATAGCGCGCCGGCGAACTGCTTGAGCAGGAATTCGGCTTGGTGGCGGGTGCGGTCGTCCAACCCTTTGGCATTGTCGAGCAACCGCTCCGTCCACTGCGTGGTCAGCAGATAGGACTGCTTCCAAAAATCAAAGTAGGCGTTGGTCGACCACTCGGGATCGCGAAACCGATTGTCGCCAACCTCGGGTTCGGCCACCGGCTCAGCGTCGACACCCATCATGCGCTGCATGGCGTTTTGCCATATCTGCAGATAGCCGGTCGCCAGCTCGCCCTGCGCTTCCGACAGCTGCGCCGGATTGGCCAAGATGGCTTGCCACACCGCCGTTAGCGTTTGGGCCGCTTCGGTCGTCTCAGTGGCGCCTTTGAGCGGGTTGAGCTGACCGTTCTGCTTTTCCAGCAATTCGGCCATCACCTTGCTGCCGGTCTGCATAAGCCGCAACATGTTGTTGCCGAACTGCACCGGATCGGTGATCTGATACTGCGAAAGATCGGTCGGGGACGATCCAATCGATTTCTGCATTGAGGTACTGCCAGTCGGTTATGGCTGACGGGTGCCGTTTGATCCACGCCAGCCTGCCAAACCTTACTACGCCACAATCGTCAACAAGAGTGGTCGGATGATGCTGCAGCGTATCGTGTGCTTTGAACACAAGCTAGCTGTGCTTATACGAACCCTTTATCTTGCGATGCAACAAAAAGTTCCGCACGAACCTCCAAAACCAACCGTTTCCGCATGCGCCTTTCGTCTAAATCATGTCCGCCCAAGGTGGAATCGCCGTGCCGGCCCGCTTGCCCGCCCGGCCACCCTCAACACTGGGCCATCGCGTGGCCAGGCGGAGCTGCGGGATGGTCCGAACCGACGCTGAAACGCTGCAAAAGATGCAGTGGACGTGCGAGATTGTGCATTGCAGCAATCATATTTTGCTCTGCACAGTGTTTGGCCGCCTGCGTGGCGCCCTCGCAGACCCGGCTGCCCGAGCTACCGTCCAAATCAGCCCAAAGGCCGGTCGAGACGGATGCGGCGCGGCGCGAACGGCACAAGCGCGAGATCGAGGAGATCAAGGCTATGCGCAAACGCGAGTCCAAGCAGATCGGGGGCTCCACGGTCCAACGATAGCGCCTGCCGGCATGGGCCGAGGGGGATTGCCCGACACAGGCTTGATCTCCGCCGACAACCGCCGCTTCGCCGTGGCTAGAGCAACCTGCTTTTCGTCGGAAGCGGAACGATCCCGATTAAAGGCAGGTTGCTCTAGCGGGCGGCACAATCCGGCTTGCCGGGCCTGGGAATTGGTGCTCTGGATGGTTAGTTCCGCGTTGGGCTGCGCATCCACGTTCCCATTGACCACGCCGGTCGTTTGCTGGCGGTCCCTCTGGCGCCAGGACCAGACTGCCATGGTACAACTGCTCGACAGCGATATTCAGACCCGTGAGGTGCGCGATTGGACCGGCCTCCACCTGTTCCATTTCGCCGCCTCGTCGTGCTCCCAGAAAACCCGGATCTTCCTCAATCTGAAGGGCGCCGATTGGACCTCTCATGAGGTCAACCTGCCGAACAATGAGAACTTCGATCCATGGTATCTCGGGATCAACCCGCGCGGCCTGGTGCCCACCTTGGTGATCGACGGCGAGGTGCACATTGAGAGTAACGACATCATCCAGCTGCTCGACCAACGCCTGCCCGGCGCAAGGCTGATCCCGGCCGGCATGGAAGGCCGGGTCGAAGAGCTGCTCAAGCACGAGGACGATCTGCATCTCGACATCCGCACGCTGACCTTCCGCTTTACGCAGCCGCGCGGCCGGGTGCCGAAATCCGAACAAGCCTTGGCCAAATACCGCGCAGGGGGCACCGGCACCGTGGGAGGAGAACCCGATCCCGACAAGGTGCGCGAGCTGGATTTCTGGGAGACCGTCGCGCGCGATGGGATTACCGATCAGGCGGTGCGCCGTGCTGCCGGCCGGTTGCGCGCCGCGCTAGAAGAGGTGGATCGCACGCTCGCGCAACAGCCCTGCCTGCTGGGCGTCGAGCTGAGCGTCGTCGATATCGCCTGGTTCATCTACGTCAATCGTCTGACGCTGTGTGGCTACCCAGTGGCGCGGCTGCATCCCAACGTCGCGACGTGGTTTGACAAACTCAAGGCGATGCCAGCGTTCGCGGCCGAGATCATCGTTCCGCCCCAGATCCGCGCGGCGATCGATGACAATCATCGGCGGCAAGCGGAGGCGGGCGCCTCGCTGGAGGAGGTGGCCGGGCTCACGTGAGCACCTTTTGCTTGCCGATCTCGTCGGTAGCAAGCGCCGCGGCGGCAAGCGGGGGTCGACCAAGGATCAGGTCGGTCGCCTTCTCCGCCATCATGATAACTGGCGCGTTGGTGGCGCCACCGATCAAATCCGGCATGACGGAGGCATCGACCACCCGCAGCTTGTCCAAGCCGCGAACCCGAAACTCAGCATCGACGACGGCGAGGGGATCGCGGTCCGGTCCCATCTTGCAGGTGCCTACCGGGTGATGGACCGTGATCATCGTCGCGCGTACATGCGCGTCCAGGTCCGCGTCGCTCACTTTGTCCGCGCCCGGGGCCAGCTCGCGGCCAACGTGGGCCTGCATGTGCTCCATCGCCGTCAGCTCACGAATGATCCTGAGCCCGCGGCGCATCACCTGCCATTCCGCTTCCGTCTCCAAGAAGCCTTGATGAATGCGGATCGGCGCGGCCGGGTCCGCCGAGGCCAGCTGCAAATAACCACGGCTGATCGGTCGCATCGGCATCGCGCGCACCGAGAAGGCGTCGTCGAAGGCCTGCTTGAATGGCGGAAGATAGGGTGACGCGGTGGTGGTGGCGCCCATCCAGAACAGCAATTGCACGTCGGGGATCGGTTCTTCGGCCCGGGTCTTCAAGAACGCGGTGATGCCGAACGGTAGGTCGGCGGCGAAACCGTGCCCGCCCAGATAGGCGCGTGGCAAGGCGACCCCGATCCGATCGAGCCGCATGTTGTGTTGAAACGGGCTGCCGGATCTGCGCTGAAAGGTCAGGGCGGCCGAGGTATGATCGGACAGGTTTTGTCCAACGCCCGGCAACGGGACGGCGACGTCGAGGCCGTGGGCCCGCAGCTGTTCGGGGTCACCAATGCCGGACAGCATCAACTGCTGCGGTGAATTGATCGAGCCGCCGGCCAGGATCACCTCGCGGTCGGCCCAGGCGGTGTGAGTGGCTCGACCCTTCGCATAGGCCACGCCAACGGCGCGGTTACCTTCCAACACAACGCGGGTGGCCAGAGCGCCCACAATGACACGCAGGTTTGTGCGCCCCATGGCCGGCCTCAGGTAAGCCGTCGCCGCCGAGCAGCGCCGGCCGGTCGTCAGCGCCATCTGGATCGCGGCGAATCCCTCCTGCTGCGCGCCATTGTAATCGGGCGTAACTGGATAGCCGGACGCGTTGCCGGCGGCCACGAACGCATCGCACAACGGGTCCTTGTACCGCGACATCCGTGTGCTCAACGGTCCCTGATCCCCGCGATAGGTATCCGCGCCGCCCTCCCAACACTCGGAGCGTCGGAAATACGGCAGCACCTCGGCGTAGGACCATCCCGGCAGGCCCATGTCTGCCCATCGGTCGTAGTCCGCGCGGTGTCCATGGTAGTAGGCCATGGCGTTGATCGAGGACGAGCCGCCGATCACCTTGCCACGCGCGCACTCGATGCGACGATTGTTCATGGTGGCCGATGGCTCGGCGAAATACCCCCAATCGTGCAGGCGCTTCTGCAGGATGCGCCCCCACCCGAGCGGGATATGAATCCACGGATCCCGATCCCAGCCGCCCGCCTCCAACAACAGAACCCGGATATCCGGGTCCTCAGTCAAGCGCGCTGCCAACGTGCAACCGGCCGAGCCGGCGCCAACAACGATGTAATCAAAGCCGTCAGTCATCGGCATGGCGGTGGTTCCCAACAGACGAGCGTGCCATCATAAGTCCGGCTCACCCAGCAGCGCGCAGCGCACCGGGCAATGCGTCGGCGAGCAGATCGAGATCCCGCGCGGTGCCGGCACTGATGCGGATGCAGCGATCGAGCGGGGCGACACCCGGCATGCGAACGAAAATTCCGGCATCGATCAAAGCGCTCAGCACCCGCCGGGCGTAGCCGCCATCCCGCCCACAGTCAACGGCGACAAAGTTGGTGGCCGAGGCAATGGCCTGTAGCCCGTTGGCTTCGGCGATCTCGCCGATCCTCGCTCGCGCGGCGGCGATCTTGGCAACGGCCTCGCGCAAGAAGTCCTGGTCAGCCAGCGCGGCCATGGCGCCGGCCTGGCTCATGCGGGTGACATCGAAATGGTTGCGGATTTTATCGAAATGCTGGATCACCGATGGCGCTCCGATGCAATAGCCGACCCGTGCTCCGGCCATGCCGTAGGCCTTGGAGAAGGTGCGAAAGCGCAGCACGCTTGCCTTGGTCACGTCGAGCGGCGGGATGGCGTCGGCGGGCGCCGTGTCGGAATAGGCCTCGTCGAGCACCAGCAGACATCCATCGGGAATCCGATCGATCGCGCGCGCAATGTCGTTCGCGCTCCACCAAGTCCCCATCGGATTGTCGGGATTGGCGACGTAGATGAGCCGCGCCGCCTCCGCTTCGGCGGCGGCCATCAAACCTGATAGGTCTTCCCGATCGTCCTTGTAGGGCACGCGGACCAGCCGGCCGCCATGACCATCGACGTGAAAGATGAAGGTCGGGTAGCCGCCCAGCGATGTGACGACGGTGTCGCCGCGCTCGACCGTTAGCCGCACGACCAAACCGAACAGCGAATCGATCCCGCAATCGACGGCGATATTTTCGATGCCGACGCCGTGTTGGCGTGCGATCGCTGCTTTCAGCTCGAATTGCTCGGGATCGCCGTACATCCAGCTTTGCGCCGCCGCCTCGGCCATGGCGGCGATCACCTTTGGCGAGGGACCAAACACACTCTCATTGGCGCCAATCCGCGCAACAAAGGACAGACCGCGCTGACGCTCGATCGCCTCAGGCCCGACGAATGGGGTGTTCGCCGGCAGGTCGGCGATCAGCGGAACGATCCGAGGATTTGACATCTTCGCGCACTCCGGTCGGCCGGATGACGCAAAACCCCGGACGGCGCAAAACCCCGGACGGTGCAAAACCATTGTCGCAAGGCAACGACGTCATGCAGGGACAACAGGCCCCATCCGGCTACAAAAGCCCAAGCTCGGCCAAATCTTTTCGCATTTGTGGGGGCATGCCGGCAAGCTCATCGATGCGCCGACCCGCGAGATCGGCCGGTGCCGCGGCCGCCTCCAGATAACGCCAACCTTGGAACGCGCGTCGCGGCGAGGGTTGCACCGGCACCAGCATGCGGTCGAGCAGGATCAGGCAACAGGGCCGTCCATTGGGCCGGGTGCCCTCGTCGAACCCGAGCAGTTTTTGTCGGGCTTGGATCAGACCCTTGATCACCCAATAGATCGACCCACCGTTCAGCAGCTCCGCATCGCGCTTCGGCTTTTGTCCGGTTCGGTGAAAAAGCCGGGGGCGGCGCTCACCCATCGCCTTCATCTGGCGCAGCCGCTGCGCCTGCCAGTGAGCCAATGCCTCGACGGAGTCGATGCCGACACTCAGCTTGATGAGATTGAGGGTCATGCTCGATATTTTAGCGAACGGTTGTCGGCGCGCAAACAACCAGAAGGCTGCCGGTGCTGGATGTCCACCGCAACCTGGCACTGGGTGGACGTCCCGTGCAGCGCAGCGGATCGAGCACACCTGGCGCGACAGTCATTGCGCGGTGCAGGTGCCGGTATACTGCGCAATGACCGGTTCGCCGAACAGTCCAAAATGCCGCGAATGGACGGCAGGAAAGGTCCCGCCCGGCTCCACCAAGGTGTAGACGGTCGTCACATTGAGGAAGCCTTCCGTGACCACCTCCAGGAAGTGATTGGCGCCCACGGCACGGACCAGGCGGAGCGAGCCCTTGCCGGAGTTGGTCTCCAGTTGGGCACGCTGACCGTCGAGGTCGATGTCGGTTATGGCAAATGCGAGCGGTTTGCTAAACTGCTGCTTGTAGGTGCCGTTGTCGTAGGTCCGCGACGTGCCCTCGGCAAATTGGCAACGCAGGGCGGATGGCAACTTGAAGGCGTCATCCGCGGCGGATGCGGCCAAGGCTAGCGGCATCACCAAGCTGAGTAGGAGCAAGCGGGCCAGGAACAAGCAGGCCGGGAGCAAGCGGGCCGGGAGCAAGCGGGTCGAGAGGCGAGAGCGAGGCATCACGGGCGAACAGTCCTCTTTGAGCGCAACAACCGACATCCCTACACCGACTGCTGAGGTTGCATCAACACGCTCGAAATGACGAGTTTGGTTGGTCGATGCGAAAGCGCACCGGTCACACCGCAGCCAGTGCGGACGGCGTCGGCGCCGCCGGCGGCACTGGCCCGGACCATCAATCGCGCGTGGCTCCCCACTTCAGGCGCGATCAGCTTTGTGCCTTGAGTGGGAACCGTCTTAGCGGTGTCAACGCAAGGCATGATGGTCCAGCGCGGCGCGCAAGATCAGGTCCGCCTTAGGCGGATTGTCCGTGCCGGCCCGCTGCCAGCCAAATCTGACACGCTATAACGGTTGTCGGAGCGCACGATTGCCGATGACGCCAATTCGGCGAACGGCCGTCATTCCAGGCCAAAAGGGATCCAGTCCGGTTTGGCCCGCTGAGCGCGCTTACGTGCCGCCGCCCGTCGACGGGCCGCACGGCTTGCGTTGTTTGGCGCAGGCTCGCGCAGCCCATCCGACTCGGCGACTGGTGCCGGCGCGAACGGCTTCAATTCGCCCATCATCGGCGTCGGCGACGACGCGGCGGGTGTTGGTTCAGCCATCGTCGCGGAGGTATCCATCGAAATGGCACTGCCCAGCGAGCCCTGACCGCGCACGGCGACGGCAAAATCGGACGGCTGGGTTTGCTCCGGTCGCAATCCCTCGAAAATGAGGCGTACTTCACCGACCGCATCGACCAGCAGATAGGCGCCTGTTCGCGACAATTCGAACGATACCGGGGCGATCTTGACCACGCTGGTCTCGAGCGTCAACTGCTCGTCGAGGCGTCGGTTGAGCAGCGCCTGAACACGCGGCTTGGCCTGATCCAGGAGCGGCGCCACATCAACGCGGGCGGCGCGAGCGACGATGCTCACGAACGGCTCCGCACCGAGCCGCGCGAGCCCTGCAATCGGTTTGACACCGCGATGGTGCGGCTGACGCGGGAGCATCACCACATCGGTCAAGGTGATCTGGCGATGGGCCAGGCTCAGAACCGGCGTGCCGGCCACGTGAGCGGTGCCGGTGTGGGTCCGGCCGTCGGTCGCGGTGGCGTCAAGGCGAAGCGCGACGCCGATCTGACCCTGCGCCGGATAGGCCCGCGTTGCATGCACCTTCACGCGCGCCGATTGACCATAGCGCCCGCTCTTGGTCTCGAATGGCCCGATGCTCTCAAACGCGGCGACGGTCGCCCGCTCGATCTCCTCCAGACCAACCTGAAAGGCGACCCTGACTCGACTGCCGCGCCATCGAGCATCCGGGCTGTAGGTTATGAAGGGAATCGCCGCCTCTCGGTCGCGGGGCGCGATATCGGACACCGACAGCCGCGAGACCAGGCTCAATCGATAGGCGAACCGGCCATCGCGGGTCACCAGTCGACCGCCACCGACATACTGCGGATTGCCCCTCAGATAACGGCTGCTGTCGGCGCCCAGCGCAAGGGGCTGGGCCAGAACCGACCAAGCACGCTTGATCGCCTGGTCGACCGGGCTGCGCGATAGAGTTCGTTGCAGCGCGTGACCGCTGATGGCGATGATCGGCTGCAAGGCGGCCGCGATCATCCCCAATTGGGCTGGGCTGGCCGCAGCGCGCGTGCCCTCAACGCCCTCCAGGATCGGTCTGTGCCACAAGGCGGCCTCGAGTTTGCGCCGCTCCTTAAGATCGACCGAGAATGGCACCGCGTAGATCAAGGCCTGCTGATCGGTCGCGCGCGCGCCCAAACGCGCACGCACGGGCAATTTCAACCACAGGCGGCTGCCATTGGCCGCAAATTTGATCGGCCCGTTGCGGGTCAAGCCGAGTTCGGTCGGCGCAGCGGCCAACGCCGCGTCCAAAGCCTTTGCCGCCTCCGTCCTCATCAGCGAAAGATTCAATGGCAGGTGCACCGACGTCGTCGAAACTGCGGGCCGCAACGTGATCTGCCGCGGCGCTTGAGCAGCTTCACGCGTGAACGCGATGTCGTCGTCCGGCCAAAGTCCGTGACCTGCGTAGAGTGCGAGAGCGGCGATTCCAAGCACAACAAGTCCGTTACGTCGTCCGATCATGGCATTCCCAGATGTTGGGGTTGTCAGGCGCAGCAAACCCTGGACGGCTGCTCGGCGCGAGCGGCCGCATCTCACACACGCAGGGACAGAAGCGACTTAGTGATCGAAGCGATTACGATTATTTGGCACTGGGACTGTTACCACCTCGCGCGGCAACCGCCGCCACGGCCGCCGCAGTCGCCCAAGCGGGGCGCGAACTGGGAATCGGCCGTGGTGCAATGTTACCATAAATGCGGCTTTGCGGCATCGATCACCGACTTTCAGGATCGATCGCGCAACACATCCGCCGCAAATCAGCAACGCATTCGATCGGCGAGCGCCCTGCGATCAGCACCCGAATCCCGCTGGCACCGATCAACGCCGGTCTTGCGGGAGCGTTGCGATTTTTGCTGGAACGACCCCATGGCCCGCCTGGCCACCTACGACAGTCTGCCATCAAGTGGCCGGTTCGCCGATCGAGCTGGGCGTGACCCACCAGCGAGGCCGCCGCGTCTGCAACTCAGCCGCGGCCCGCGCGGCACTTTCCGCGTTCGCATAGACACCGACATAGGTCGGCCCGGCACCGGATAAGAACACATGTTGGCAGCGCCGATCGGCGGCCAACTGGGACTTGACGGCCGCCAACGCCGGGAACGCAGCCTGCGCCGGACGCTCCAATGCATTGCCGATCGCCCGCATGTATTGGAGCAAGGTCGGCACATCGCCGAGATGGGGGACCGGCAGGTTCCGATGGGGCTCTGCCAACGCCGGCGCATTGAGGCCTGCGAAAACCTGCTGGGTTTTGTTGGCCGGCATCGCCAGGTCGGGGCAGGCCAGCACCACATGACACCGTGGTACGGGTACAGGCGCAACCCGCTCGCCGATGCCGCGCATCAAGGCTGAACGCCGGGCAAAGCAAATGGGGACGTCGGCGCCCAACTTCGCCGCCAGTGCGTGCCAGTCAACACGCGATGTCAGCTGCGGATGGCGCGCACGAACAAGGCGTAGGGCGGCCGCTGCATCCGCAGATCCGCCGCCGATACCGGAGGCCACCGGCAACCGCTTGTCCAAGATGTAGCGGCCTTCGAGCTTGAGCTGATAATCCTGCGCCAGATGTTGAAACGCCTTGGCGATCAGGTTGGGACCCTGGATGGCGGATGCGAACGGCCCGACCACCTCCAGCGACCAGGTATCCGCGTGCGCCGGCAGCGCGCCGGCGGTAACCACCCGCAACCAATCTCCGACGTTGGCGAACGCCACCAAGCTTTCAAGCTGGTGGTACCCATCGCAGCGGCGCCCCAACACGCGCAGTGTGAGATTGATCTTAGCGGGCGCAAACTCCTCCCACCCGCTGCCGGATGCCGCGCCGGGGGCGTCGCCGCCCTGGTAACCGGCGCCAGTCGATGCACCCCATGGCTGCCCGGCCGCGCTCACCGAACCGGGGCTACGGGCCCGAAGTTGTTCTTGACGCGCTTGCCGCTGACCGCCTGGCGCCCCTTCGATAGCGCCTGGTCCGCTACTTTCGCGTCAGTGTTGTCGGCCAGGCCTTCGCGCAATTTCTTTTTGATCTTGCCCACCTCGGCTGGCTCCGGCTTCAGGGTTAGCGCCTGCGCCCACTGGAAGCGCGCCTCACGGTGCCGCCCTACCCGCCAATAGCCGTCTCCGAGGTGATCATTGAGCGTGGGGTCCTCCGGCCGCAATTCGACCGCCCGCTCCAGATGTTGCACCGCCAAATCAAAGTTGCCGAGGCGATAATGGGCCCAACCCAGGCTATCGACGATGTAGCCGTCCCCCGGCTTGGCTTTCACCGCCTCTTCAATCATCCGCAGTCCGCGCTGGAGATTGCGGTTCTGGTCGATCCACGAGTAGCCCAGGTAGTTCAGCACCAATGGCTGTTCTGGTGAAAGCTCGAGGGCTTTCAACAGATCCGCTTCCGCCTGGGGCCATTTTTTCAAGCGCTCATAGGAGGTCCCGCGTGCATACCAATAAACCCAATGCCGTTCCTCTGGCTCAGGCGTCAGCTCAATGACGCGGGCGTACTGCGTGATCGCTTCCTCATAGCGCTTGCGCGAGCGCATGATATCGCCAAGGGTCACAAGTGGCTTGATGTCCGTTGCATCGGCGGCCGCTGCCGCTTCCAGTAACGCTTGGGCCTCGTCGACCTTATCCAGCGAATTGAGGTTATAGGCCTTGCGAATGTCGATCGCCTTTCGCAGCGGCGTATCTTTGGGGATGCGGTCGTAAACGTCGATCGCGGCCGCATAACGTTTGGTGAGCTCATAAACGTTGGCCAAAGCCGACAGCGCGAACGGCGACTTGGGCCGCAAGATCAGCGACGTTTGCAGGTAAAACGCGCCCAACGAAACGCCGCCCTCGGTCGCCAGCGCCTCCCCCAATCCGTAGAACACCTCGAAAAAACCCTGGACCGGATTTTCAACCAGAAGCTTGATCGCCTGCTTGCCGTCGACTTTCTCCAGCAGGTCATGAACCAACGGCTGTTCGACGTCCTGCACGCTTTCCAGGTGCTGTCGTAGGATCTTCTTGGCTAGCGTGAACTGGCCGCGATGGGCGGCATGACGTGCATATGCCAGCGCAATTCGTGGCGTTTTTTGATCATTGGCGAATACCGCTTCGTAATGACGCCCGGCTTCCTTGCCTCGCCCCGCCACATCGGCCAGCAGCGCGCGATGATAACGGACGTAATTTCTTGCCGCCTCCGCAAGCCGCAGCCGGCGAAGCAACCGGCGTGCCCGCGTCGACTTACCCTGCTGCAGGTAGACCCACGCCTTCGCCAGGCCGCGCGTCAACTTGTTGATCGTTGCATTGCCGGTGACGCCGTCCACGTGTCGCATCGCCGACTTGTAGCGTCGCGCCTTGACTTCGACGGCCGCCATCCAAACGCGGGACAACCGATGGCCGGGCCGCTTCACCAACTGCCGCGCCAGCGCCGTGGCGCGCTCCTGATGGCCCTCCGCCGCCTCGACCCGGAAACTGGAATCGATCAGCAGGATGTTTTTCGGATCGCGCTTTAGAGCGCGGCGGAAATAGTCGACCGCCGCCGCGGTATCTCGCTGCTTGACCGCAAATCCGCCAGCCAGATAGCTGCCGATGACGCCGTCGGCCTTGGCTTGGACCATCGAGCCGGCGAGCAGCACCGCCAGCAGGCAACTCGCACCCAGAATCGGCACGACGGGCCGAACGATCCGGCGGAGCAAATCCGACAACTGTGTCGAATGGCACTCGATTGAGGGGCTCATCTGTCCTCGCTCAACGCGGCGTTGGCCGCTGAAGGTGGTCGAGTCGGCTACACGGGTATGTAGCGCAAACTTTGACGGTTTGGCGATTCTTATACAACAGTCCCACAGCATATGACGCAATTTTAACCGTGCCCATTTAACCGTGCCCACGTGTGTCAACAGCTAACCGCACAAGGTGGCCGTGTTTTAGAGTGAATATTTGGTGTTGCTTTACGGTATGCATAGCCAGACGTCAGCCCCTTTGCTGATCGACAGTTCAATTGCAGATCGACAGTTCATTTGCCGCGGCGCCATGCGGCGCTGCCTCACACGCTGCTGGGTCACAGGCTGCTGCATCACAGGCCGCTGCGTTACAGGCCGCTGCGTCACAGGCCGGCGTAATTGGGTCCGCCCCCGCCCTCCGGGCAGACCCAGGTAATGTTCTGCGCCGGATCTTTGATATCGCATGTTTTGCAGTGTACGCAGTTCTGCGCATTGATTTGGAACTGCGGCGCGCCGGTCTGGTCCTCGATGATCTCGTAAACGCCCGCGGGGCAGTAGCGCTGGGCTGGCTCTTGATAGAGCGGCAAGTTGGTTTGAATTGGAATCGTCGGGTCCGCCAGCCGCAAATGCACCGGCTGATCTTCCTCGTGGTTGGTGGCCGAGTAGGACACGTTGGTCAGCCGATCAAAGGTCAGCACGCCATCCGGCTTGGGATAGGCGATCGGCTTGGCCTTCCCGGCCGGGAGCAAATCAGCGTGATCCGGCTTGCCGTGGGACAGGGTATAGCCAAGCCCAACGCCGGGTATCAGCGTGTTGAGCCACATGTCGATGCCGGCCATTGCGACGCCAAGACGCGTCCCGAACCGGCTCCACAATGGCTTGACGTTGCGAACCGGCTTGAGGTCCGCGCCGATCGGACCGGCTTTGACCGCCGCGGCATAGGCTTCGAGACGGTCCAGGCTGCGGTCGGCGGCCAACGCGCTATCAATCGCCGCGGCGGCCTCGATTCCAGACAAAATGGCGTTGTGGCTGCCCTTGATGCGCGGCACGTTGACGAAGCCGGCGGCACAGCCCAGCAAAGCGCCACCGGGAAACACGAGCTCCGGGATCGATTGCCAACCGCCCTCCGTAATGGCGCGCGCGCCATAGGCGATCCGCTTGCCACCGGCAAACGTCGGGGCGATGGCGGGATGGGTCTTGAAGCGCTGAAACTCGTCGTAGGGCGACAAATACGGGTTGCGATAATTCAGGTGGACCACGAAGCCGACCGCCACCAGGTTCTCGCCGTAGTGATACATGAAGGAGCCGCCCCCGGTCGCATCGTCAAGCGGCCAGCCGAAGGTGTGCTGCACCAATCCCGGATGATGCTGAGCCGGATCAACCTCCCACAGCTCCTTGAGCCCAATGCCATACTTCTGCGGCGCGCAATCGCGGGCCAGATCGAATTTGGCGATCAACTGCTTGGCCAGCGAACCACGCGCGCCCTCGGCAATCAGCGTATATTTGCCAACAAGCTCCACGCCGCGGGTGAAGCTGTCCTTCGGCGCGCCATCCTTATCCACACCCAAATCGCCAGTGGCCACCCCGCGAACGGCGCCGTCGTCATCATAAAGCACCTCGCTGGCGGCAAAGCCGGGGTAGATATCCACGCCCAGCGCCTCGGCCTGTTCGGCCAACCAGCGCACCACCTCACCGAGACTTGCAATGTAGTTGCCATGGTTGCTCATCAACGGCGGCATCATCAAGCTTGGTAGCCGCAGCTCTCCGGACGGGCCGAGATACAAGAAGCGATCCGCCGTCACCTCGGTTCGCAGCGGCGCGCCTCGCTCACGCCAATCGGGCAGCAGACGGTCAAGACCGATCGGATCGATCACCGCACCGGACAGGATGTGGGCGCCGGGCTCAGAGCCCTTTTCCACAACGACCACGGACACCTCCTGCTCCCGGGCCGCCGCCAGCTGTTTCAGCTTGATCGCCGCGGCCAGACCGGCCGGTCCAGCACCCACGATCACCACGTCGAAGTCCATCGACTCGCGGGCCGGGTTGGTGTCGTCAGCTGCCATGTGGGCTTCAGCCTCGCTCGCTGCTCAGTTCTGCACATAGGGAGCATACGTAACGGCGTGCGCCAGCACGTCAAGCAGCCATGCGGCGAGACCGGCTTCATACCGCGCGCAGATGCGGCAAGCGCGCCGGCGCCCGATCCATAGTTGGGACAGCGCTTGGCGGGCGCGATTGACCCCGGCAAAGTCGTTGCCGCTTGATCACGCCGGAGCTGGTCCGCCGTCGACGCCAGCCGCCCGGCCACGCAGTATAATGGCTAGCGAGCACCCATCGCGCCGCATCTGACGCGCCACACTTGATGCGCTGTCGGGGCGCGTTGGCCGGGGCGCGTTGGCCGGGACGCGCTGGTCGGGGCCCGACAGCAGCCAACGCTGCCTTAGACCGACACGGTCTCCTTGACCCAGGATTCCAGCTTGGTCTTTTGCACCAGGGCGCCGACATTACGGTTCACCTCGGCGCCGCCGTTGAACATGATCAACGTCGGCATCGCCTTGATGTTGTATTTCATCGCGATGTCAGGGCTCTTGTCGACGTCGATCTTGACGACCTTCACCTTGCCTTGCATCTCGGACGCCACCTCATCGAGGGCTGGCGCCATGGCCTTGCAGGGGCCGCACCACTCGGCAAAGAAATCGACCAGAACCGGCTCTTGTGCCTTCAACACTTCAGCATCGAAGGTTTGATCGTCCACGAATCGTGCTGCGCCCATCTCGTCTCTCCTGAAATGATCGATTGGATCGGCCGTAGCCGCGGGCGAACCTAGGAAGCCACCGGTCGAGCGTCAAGCCAACCGCGGCCACCATCCCATCACGCTCGTTCAACTTCCCACCATGCGCCACAACTCGGCCTCCTGCCGCTGCAATTGCGCCAGCGGGATCTCCATAAGCCGCGGTCCATCGGTCCACAATATGGCCGCCCGGATCCGTCGTCCTGGATGAATGCCGGCCAGCGCCATCCGATAGGCCGCCAGCTGGCTGACGTAGGCCGCAGCAACCTGCTGCGGGTCCGACGGTGGCGGCCGGTTGGTCTTGTAATCGATGATCAAGATCTGATCGCCCTCGATCACCAACCGGTCGATCTGTCCATTGAGCCGGAGCGGGACACCGCGTCCGCCAGGCGGCGCGATCTGGGCGACGATGGGCACCTCGGCCCGGCTTGCCGGCCCGAACACGTCGGCGAACTGGTCATCGCGCAGTAATCTCAGCGTCTCGGTGACGATGCTGGCCCGCACCACCGGCCGCAAGGCCGTTGCCCGCGCCTCGATGAAGGCGGTAGCCGCCTCGTCCCAGGTCGCCGGATCCAGCGTCGGTAGGTGTTGCAGCAGCGCGTGCGTGAGGTTGCCGCGGAGAAAACGGTGGTCTTGGGCCATCCGCAACGGCGACGGCGCCTCAGGCGGCAACGCGGGGTGGTGTGGACCCAGATCGCAGCCGCGGTCGCTGGGGTCGCCCTGATCATCGATATCGTAGGGCGCCAGCTGAGATGGGGCCAGCGGTAAAGCGAGGCGCTGCTCTCGGGGGGCGGCGGCAAACGCCCACGCTGGCGGCTGGGACGCCGCGTCGCGTTGGCCACCGGGGGGTTTTTCCTGCTCGGGAGGCGCGGTCTGGGGTGCTTGATAACGCAACACGGGGCGGCCTTGCGGGTCCTCGGCCGGGCGCAACAGCTCGCCGAGCCCGCTGTCGATCAGGTTATACCAGCAGTCCGCCCGCCGAGCCCGCTTGCCCTCCCAGCCGGCCACATACAGCCGATCCCGCGCCCGCGTCATGGCAACGTAAAGCAGCCGGTTGCGCTCCTCGCCGATGGCGACGTCCATCACCGTTTTACCTGCCCTGATCGCCGGCAACGCGCTGCAGCCCTTGACCGGCCAGACCAGCGGCGGTGGTCGTCCGTCCGCCAGCTCGTCAGCCTTCAGCTCAACCAAGCCGGTGGCGGAGCGGCCGGCACCGGTCGAGCATGTGTCCGGCAAAAACACGATCGGCGCCTCCAACCCCTTGGCACCGTGCACCGTGAGTACGCGAACCTCGTCGAGACCGGGCTCCAGATCGCGGCTCACCTCGCGCACGCCCGAGCGGAGCCAGGCGAGAAATCCGGTCAGCGATGGCGGCTGGCCGGCATCGTAGCTCAGCGCTTGGTTGAGGAACTCCGTGATCGCGTCGATCGCCTCCGGACCGAGCCGTCGCAACAAGCGCTGGCGCACGCCATCGCGATCGAGCACCTCGGCGTAAAACTCGAACGGAGGCGACCGGTCGGCGCGGCCACGCCAGCGGCGCAATTGCGCGGCCGCGTGCTGCCAGTGCGGCTGTTCGTCGGCCCTGTGCAACAGCGCGTGCCAGAGGGTGCCGGCGCGGTTTGGCGCCAGCGCCAACAAATCATCGTCGGACCAGTCGAACAGCGGAGACCTGAGAACCGTCGCCAGCGCCAGATCATCCTCCGGCAGCAGCAGAAAATCGCCGAGCGCCATCAGATCCAGCACCGCGATCTGCTCGGTCAACCGCAGCCGATCGGCGCCGGCGACCGGAATCCCGCGGGCCTTGAGAGCAGCGACCATCGGTGCGGCGAACGGTTGGCGCCGTCTGACCAAGATCAACACATCGCCAGCTCGAATCGGACGCGCCTGCGAGACCAACGTCTCGCCGGTTTGAAGCCACCACTTGATGGTGTCGGCGATGCGATTGGCGAGCCGCACGGCGGGTGATCGCTCGGCTGTCTCCGCGTAGGGCTGCCAAGCGTCGAGGTCGCTCTCGTCGTTGGGCTGCTCGGTCGGCCAAAGCTCCACGCTACCGGCCTGGCCGATCCGCAAGGCGACGTGCTCGATGGCCTCACCCGGTGCCGCGACACCGGGCGTCCGCGCCGCGTCGGCAAACACCTGATCGACAGCATGCAACAGCGGTGCCACGGTGCGGAAGGACAGCTTGAGCGGGACCTTGTCCCAGTTAAGGCCCGCTGCGCGCACCGCTGGCGCAAACCGGTCGCCGGCTTCGTCGAACATTCGCGGCTCAGCGCCTTGGAAGCTGTAGATCGATTGCTTTTCATCGCCGACGGCGAACACCGAGCGCGGGCCGGGCCGTGCGCTCAGTCCGGAAAAAAATTCCTGGGCCAAGCTCTCGATCACCCGCCATTGGATCGGGCTGGTGTCCTGCGCCTCGTCGACCAGAATGTGGTCAAGCCCGCCGTCAAGCTTGTAGAGCACCCACTGGGCTGCGTCCGAATGCGCCAGCAAGGTGGCGGTGCGGGTGATCAGGTCCTCAAAATCGAGCGCGGCCCGGCGCGTCTTGGCCAACGCATACTGCTGCAGCACGGCGTAGGCGATCTCGATCAGCGCGGTTGAGGCCTCAACCACCCGCAGCCCTCGCCGCTCAAGATGCAGCCCGGCAAACCGGTCCTTGGCAGCGACCAACGCCGCATAAAGATCCGGGTGGTCTTGCTGGACACCTTTGGTGACGAACGCTCGCTGAGAGCGCGGCTCCAAGCTCTGGGTGAGAAAGGCGGCCTCCAAGGCCCGGACGCGGTGCGGCGCATGCGGGCACTGCGCCGCTTCCGTCAGCGATTGAGCCAGTTTCAGGTCCCTGGTCTTACCGCCTGCCACCAAAGCGCTCGCGGCTTGCGTCAGCACGCGTGGCGGTAACAGCTCGGCCATCTCCAGCTCCAGGCCCTGGATGTCGATGCCCTCGCGCACGCCCAGATAGCGCCGGTAGCACCCATCCATCGCGGCCAGACCGTCGCTGTCGCCAACCTGCAGCCGCCCAGCCGCCTCAAGCCAGTCGCGCTGCGACAAAGCCTGGCGCAAAAGCTCGTCGAAATCGTCGCCCACGGCATAAGCGATCGCCGTGTGCAATGCGCCTCTGAGCCGGCTATCCGCATCGCTGGCCGCCCTGGTGAGCACCGTGTCGGTGGCCGATCTCAACAGCTCCACCACCTCGGTTTCGTCGAGAATGGTAAAGCCCGGCGACACGTCGGCCTCGAGCGGAAAGCGCTGCAGCACGCGCTCGCAGAAGGCGTGGATGGTCTGCACCTTGAGGCCGCCGGGCGTCTCGATCGCGCGCGCGAACAGCTGACGGGCCCGCGCCATCTCATCGTCGCTCGGCACCCGCGCGAGGACGCCGGTCAAAGCGTCCGCCAGGGCGGCCCGGTCGGCCGTCGCCCAGGCCGATAGGTCATTGAAGATGCGGCCCGACATCTCTGCGGCTGCCGCCTTGGTATAGGTCAGGCACAACAGACGATCAGGCGCGGTTCCGGAAAGCAGGATGCGCAGCACGCGGCGCTTTAAGACATGCGTCTTGCCGGCACCGGCATTGGCCGAAACCCAAACAGACGCCATCGGATCGCTCGCGGCGGCCTGCGCGCGCTCGGTATCTGACAACAGCTTGGTGCGGTCCTGCGCCGCAGACGCCGCCGTGGCGGTCATAATCCGCTCCCCTCTTCGTCCGCGCCGTCCCCGTCACCACGATGCTCAGCGCCCGACCATTCCGCCACCCGCGCCAGATGGGCATAGTCGTCGTAGGCATAGTCGAAGGGGCGGCGACGCAGCGCACGATAGGGCGTATCCGGGTCATCGAACTCAGCGATTAAGCGCTCCAGCCCCTGCCGCGCATCCCGCGCAAGCCTGGCAAAATCGTCGACGGTGAGCTGTACGGCTTCACCGGCCGGATCACCGCCCGACGCGGAAATGTATGTGAGCGCCGCAATCTGCTCGATGTCAGGGCCGTCGAACCCCCCGGCCAGCGCGATGGCAGCCTCTAGCGCCAGCTGCGGCGCCAGGCCGGATTGGGCATTGGTGCGCAATTTGCCGAGACTGGCTGCGGTCTTATAATCTGTGATAAGAGCGCCCGCGGGCGTCCAATCGATCCGGTCAGCGCGCGCGGTCAAGGTGAAGGGGCCGGCCGGACCGGCCAACACCAATCGCCCGATCACCTCGCTGGCCGCATGCACGACATGCTGCCGACGGTCCGGCTCGGTGTCGGCAAACCAGTCGGCGAAGCGCTCAAAACGTGGCAACCAAAATGCCGCCACGCGGGGGTCGGCCGACAACGCACGCAACCGCTCCTGGGCGATCTCGATCAAGGCCGCGGCAATATCCGCCGGGAGCTGTTCGCGAAAGCGGTTGGCGAAATCTGAAAGAGCAGCATGGATCATGCTGCCCCGCACCGCCGCGTCTGGCGCAGCGCCGATCGCCGGCAACGGCTCAAGTTTCAGGATCTCGCGTGCAAAGATCGCATAGGGGTTGGCGATCCACGTCTCGACCCGGGTGACCGAAAGTTGGCGCGGCCGGAGGTCTACCGCGGGACGCGGGGCCGGTGGCGCAATGTCGACGCGCGCCTCGACATGATTGCGCCAAGCCGCCCAGGCCAGCCATGGCTGGCGCGGCTCCAGTGCCGTGCGCGCTTGCAGCAGGTCGGCCAGGGCATTGAGCCGCAACAACCACCGCGACGGCACCGCCGGCACACCGTCGACCTTGAGCGCGCGCGTCACATACACCGTGGGTGCGCCCATCAGCATCATAAAATCATGCGCCGCATGGCCGATCCGCTGCTCCGGCGAGGGCAGCCCCAACTGCTCCCGCATCGGTCGATTGAGCCAAGGCCCGGGATCGACGTGGTCAGGCCAAGTGTTTTCGTTGAGCCCGCCAAGGATCACGACGTCGGGCTGCTGAAGGCGCGCCTCCATCGGGCCCCAAATGGCCAGCCGCGGATGCAGTGGTCGTTGCGATCGTACGGTTTGTCCGGCGATCAGGCCGCGATAAAGATCCGGATATTCGCTGGCTCTCAAATTCAAAGGCGGAAGGTCCTCGTCGAGCAAACCGGCAAAAAACAACGCCGCAGCCTCGCCCGCCTCCTCCGCCCATAAGCCGCGTGCGCGCTCACCTTCCGGCAATCTGGCAAGCTGCTCGGCGCTGGCCACATGGGCCCGCGCGAACGCGCGCAACGGCTCGGGATCCGCGCCCGTTGAGGCCTTGATCCACGGCCGGTAGGCCGCTTCAAGCCTGGTCAACACGTTCTCCGCCGCCTGCCAGTCGTGATCGCGAAGCCCGCGCACCGCTCGATCGCGTCGCTGACCGGCAGCCACCTGCTGCCGCGCCCGCTCCAAGGCGTCGCGCACGCCATCTAATCCTGTGCCGAGAAACAGGGTCCGGAACGCGGCGATCTCTAGCGCCCGCGCTGCACGCCGGATCTCGCCGGCCGGCAGCGCGAGCCGCGCCAACGGTTGTTTCAGCAGCATCACGACGGATTGCGGCGAAAAGTTCGTGGCCCAGGCTTGGATCACCAGCTCCAAGAAGGCCCCCGGCATCGTCTTGGCGAGCGGGCGCCCCGCCGAGTCGTCGACCCTGATCCCCCAGCTTTCTAGTCTGACGATGACGCGGCGGGCCAGCAGTCGATCGGGCGAGACCAGCGCAGCGGTCTGGCCGGGCGTCTCCAGGCACTGCCGCACAATGAGGGCGATCACCTCGGCCTCGGCCTCAACCGTCGGCGCCTCGATCAAGGACACATCCTGCAAGGCGTCGGCGACCGCCGTCGGTTCCAGCGTGCGCGCAAAATCATGCCAGCGCTCGAGGGTGCCGGCCGGCCGCAGCGCCTCGCTGACAATGCTGGCGCGCAGGGATGATTGCGGCGTTGGTTTGGCGCCCGCGAGCACCTGAACATGGTGTCGTTCCACCCCGATCTCGGCCAATAGGCGCTTCATGGCAAAATGGGGATGCTCCGGGTGCGACACGCCTTCGTCCACATCGGACACGGCCCGCCAACCCGGCTCATCCAGCCGCTGATCGAGCCCAGGCAACACGATCGCACCATGCGGCAGTTGCGCGACGGCCCGCATCAGGTCCGCGGTGGCTGGAATCGACCCGGTCACGCCGGCGACGATCACCGGCCCGTTCGGCGGGCGCGCAGCGAGCTGGGCGGCTTGAGCGCGGATCAAGCAATTGCGCCGCTGCATCGGCGACAGCACCCGTTGCGCGGCCAGATAGGCTGGCCAATGGTCAAGCACAATCTGCAAAAACTGGAGCGTGAGCTGCCAATGCTCGGAGAAATCGGGGCCGACCAGATGCTCCAGGCCGGACAGGCTCACGTCTTCCGTCTCCGCCTCGTCTATGAGGCGCGCCAGCTCCGCGGCAAGGCCGGCGGCCTGCGCGGCGTTGCTGGCCCCCGCCGCACCAGCGAGTGCTGCTCGATCCGTCGCTGCGCCCGGTGCACCCGGCTCACGCAGCTGCGCCGACCAGCGCTGGACCAAGGTCGTCAGCACCAGGCGCCGTTCCATTTCACCGACGGCGGGCGCGACGTCCGCGGGCCCGGCTGGCCACGTGTCGACCCCGGTCAAACTGCTCAACAGGGACAAATTTTCATTGCCCTCGGCGATCGGTTGAATCGCCGGCAGCAGCAAACCGCGCCCGCCGGCGGCATCGAGAAAGGCCTCTTGCATGGCGCGCGCCGCCCGCCGGGTCGGCAACAACACCAGATAATCGGCGAGTTCAAGGTCCGAGGGCCGTGGCCCACCGGGCACAGGCAGATCGCCAGCCAGCATCGCACGCGCGACACAGGCCAGGAACGGACTGCCCGTCGGCACCGTGAAAACGCTTCCAGCCGTGGCCTGTTGCCCGCTCATACCGGGTCACCCGAGCCCGGCGCCGGCGGCGATCAAGGCCTCAGCCTCGGCCAGCGCCTGCGGGGTCCCGACGTGCATCCAGCGTCCCTCCAGCTCGATGCCGTAAAGGCGGCCGCGCGCGATGGCGCGATCCCAGACCAGGTTAAGGGAGAACGGACCATCTGGCGTGCCCGCGAACAGTCGCGGATGCGCGATCGAGACGCCGGCGAACACGTGCTGTGATGTGGCCGACCCCGTTCGCCGGATCAGCCGACCGTCGTCATCGATATGGAAATCGCCGGCGCCGACATAACCCAGACTGGTGTCGCGCCGAGCCAGCAGCAGCAGACTATCCATCTGTCGGTCGCGCCAGGCCGACAGCAAGCGGACCAGATTGGGTGACTGCCCGGCCTCCAACCACACCGAATCGGTGTTGTGAATCAGGAACGGATCGCTGCCGATCCGGCCCAGCACGCGTTTGACGCCGCCGCCGGTATCCAAAAGCTGCGACCGCTCATCCGAGATCTCAATCTGCGGCGCCAAACGCTGCGACAGATGCTCCAGCAATTGGTCGGCCTGGTAGTGGACATTGACGATGGCGCGTCCGATGCCAACGGCGAGCAACCGATCCAACACGTGATCGATCAAGGTCTTGCCAGCCAGCGCCAGCATCGGCTTGGGCCGGTGCTCTGTCAGCGGTCGCATACGGGTACCATGGCCGGCCGCCAGCAAGAACGCCGTGTGCAATCGCCGGCCATCCATCTCCGTCGGGCTCGGGCTGATCACGGTTGATGCCCCCATTCGCGCAGTGCGCCACGTGTTAACTGGCTCAAGTTAACCGGCTCAAGCGTGCACATGACGCAATGGCGAAATTGCGCTCAGATAACCGGCACGCGCCGACGCATGGCCGACGGCAGGTGACGGTCGTACCAACCGCGCAGCGACGCCATCTGCGGATGCGCCAAATCACGCGCGAGATACTGCCAGATTCGGGGCACATGTTGCAGGTAGCGCGGTTTTTGATCGCGAACCGCCAGCCGGGCAAAAATGCCCAAGATCTTGGTGTTGCGTTGCGCGCCGATCGCAGCATAGGCATAGGCGAAGCCCGCAGCATCGAACCAAGGATCGGCAGCCGCGGCGCCCGCCACATAGTCGGCGTAAAGCGCCCGCTCAAGGTCCGCCGCGACATCGAGCCGGGCGTCCTGCAACACGGACACCAGATCATAGGCCGCGGGGCCGATCAGAGCATCCTGAAAATCGATGATGCCGACGCGCGCGGCACCGTCGCGTTCGGGCAGCCACAGTAGGTTGGGAGAATGATAATCGCGCAGCACGAGCGCTGGCGGCTGCGCGGCCAGCCGGTTGAACTGCGCTTGCCAGAGGCCGAGAAACTCCGCCTTCGCTGCCGACCCGAGCGGGGCACCGGTGGCGACGGGGACATACCAGTCAACCAACAGCTCGACTTCGATTCGCATGGCTTCGAGATCGAAGACGGGAAGCTTGTGGTGTTGCCCGTCGCCGATCGGCAACTGGCGCTGAAGCGGCGCGCGATGGAGATGACGCAGCGCCGAGACGGCGGAGCGCCACAGCTGCTTCTGGTCGCGTCCGGCCTTTAGGGCCTGCGCAAAGGTGCAATCGCCAAAGTCCTCGATCAGGACCAACCCAGCCGGCAGGTCCGCGGCATAGATGGTGGGGGCTGACAACCCGAGCGCGCACAAATGCCGGGCAATCGCGATGAACGGCCCCGCATGTTCGGCCAGGTGGGCGATTTGGCTATAGGGCTTGCCATCGCGGATCACTGGCCCATCCGGTTGGGCAGGTGCGTCCATCAATAATGCGGTATGGCGGACCTGGCCGGACCGGTCGGCTACCCGAAAGTAACGCCGGCTTGAGGCATCGCCGGCTATCGGCACACACCGCGCCTCGCCCCAATCGTGGGCGTGCAAGAACGTCTTGATGGCCATCAGCCGGGTGATGCGGTGGCGCCAACGACCATGGCCGACGGCGGTGAGCACGCGCGTCCCGGGCGCGTCGGATCCGGCCAGCGTGAGCTCCAGCCGATCGGCCGCCAGCCGCTGCGGAGCCCGATCCGGCCATTCAATCAGCACAGCGCCATCGGTGAGCGCCTCTTCGAGCCCCAACTCATCGACATCATGATCACCGCTCAGTCGATAAAAGTCGCAGTGGGTCAAAGCCAGACGCGTGGCGGTGTAGTGTTGCACAAGCGAGAAGGTCGGGCTGGGGACCTCGGCGTCGGGTTCGCCAAGCGCTGCGCGGATGATGGCGCGGGCCAAGGTCGTCTTGCCGGCACCCAGTTCGCCGTAGAGCGCGACGGTATCCCCGGCTCGCAACTCGGCCGCAATCAGATCAGCGAGCGGCCCCAGGCCCGGTTCGTCAAGCACGCAGGTGAAACAGTGTTGGGTCATGGTTGGTCAGAGCAGACCTGGCAAGGCGCCGTCAAGCGCAGCGGCGCGGATCGGCCGCCGGTCAAGCGCGCTCCGCCTCGGGCGATTGCAATGGACGATGGGAGGCGGGCACCTCTGGGAAACGCACAGTCGCCCGCGTGCCGTGTCCCGGCTCGGATTCCAGCCGCATCTCGCCGTTGTGCAATTCGACCAGGCTCTTGACGATCGACAGACCGAGACCGGCGCCACGATGCTTGCCACCCTGGCTACGGCTCTCAAACCGCTCCAACACACGATCTTGCTGGTTCTTGGGAATGCCGACGCCCTGATCTTCGACGGCAAACACCACGTGCCCCGCCTCGCGCCAGACCGACACGCGCACCAAGCCGCCGGGATTGGAAAAGCCGACGGCGTTCGATAGCAGGTTGTAGATCACCTGCCGCACCCGGTCCTCATCGGCAATGAAACTGATGTCGTCCTCACTGGTGGCAATATCGATTGTCAGCCGCGCCCGCATCGCCCGCTCTCGAACGCCTTGGATCGCCGAATCGACAATCGGTTGCACGCTCACCGGCGCCAGCTTCAGCTCCATCGTGCCGGCATCGATGGTGGCCAAATCGAGAATATCGTTGATGATCGACAACAGTGTCGTCGAGGAGGCTTGGATGTCGGCCAGGTATTCGCGCTGTTTGGGAGCGAGTGGACCGGTGCGCGGGCTGGCCAGCAGCTCACCGAAGCCGATGATGTTGGTGAGCGGCGTGCGCAGCTCGTAGGAGACGTGGCTGATGAACTGGTTTTTCAGTTTGGCGGACGCCACCAGCGCCTCGTTTCGCTCCTCCAGGGCACGTTCGTAACGCTTGGAGGCCGTGACATCCACGAAGGTGACCAGCGTTCCCCCGTCGGGCAGGGGGGCCGCGGCGAAGTCAACGACCGTTTGGTTACGGCGCACCATCTGGCCTTCGAACGGTTCACGCTCGTCGGTCACAGCAGTGACGGTGCGCGACAGCCGCTCCCAGGTTTGCACCCCTTCGAACAGTTCGCGGCACATCGCGTTGATCTCATCGACGTGCGGTCCTTGCTCGAGGGTTTCGCGCGATAGCCGCCAGATCGACAGGAATGCCGAATTGAAAAGCCTGAGGCGGCCGTCGGTGCCGAACACCGCCACCCCTTCCTTGAGGCTGTCGAGGGTCTCGCGTTGCACATCGATCAGCGCGTTGTATTTGCCCTCCAAGGCCAGCCGCTCACTGGCATCGTCGTAAAGGAACGTCACCCCGCCGTCGTGGCGCTGTTCGCCGACCACATGCAACAACCGACCATCGGGCAACTGCCACCAGTCATCGTAAAGTGCCCCGGAGCTGTGGCAGTCCAACACGGCGCCGCGCCACTGACGATAGTCGACGATTGCCGGTAGACGGGCCAACTCCCGCAGCCGATCGAGGATCTCGCCGCCGGTTGGCCTGCCATCGAGCCAGGTCGGTTCTAACTGCCAAAGCTTGCGGTAGGCTTCGTTGTAGAAAGTGAGGTGCTGGTCGCTATCGAATACGGCGACCGCCGTGCGAACCCGGTCGAGCGTCCTATCGTGCGTGGTCATCTGGCGGTTGAGCTCGCCTTCCGCCTTCTCCAGCGCAGCGACATCGACGGCGATCGCGGCAATGCATTGCTCGGCGCTGGTGACAATGACGTCATGGGCTCGGCGCTCACCGTTGATGACCAACGGCAACCGTTTGGCGAAGCACTCACCCTCGGCCAGCGCCGCGGCGATGGCCTTGCGTTGGCGTTGCTCGAGCAGCTCCAGTTGTCGCTCGCGCACCTCAGCAAGGCCGCTGGCCTCGACCGCCTCAATGTAGGCCTGATTGGCCCACACGATCCGCTCATTCATGCCCTTCAGCCATACCGGCATCGGCATCGTGTCCAATAGAACGCGGCCGGATTTCAGCTCGGCCAGCAATTGGCTGTGTTGCTCCAACACCTTGACCAAATCGCTCTTAAAGGCGGCCACATCGCGCAACCGCAGCACAGCCCGGGCGCCGACGGCCCGACCGTCGGCCTCCAGGTGGGAGCCAGATGTGGTCTTGAGCAGCAATGAAAATGCTTGGCCGGCCTGAAACAGCTGATCGAGCCCCGATTTGAGATCCTCAGCCGAAGACGGCTCTAGCCATTCGCCAAACCGCAGCAACTCGGCTTGTTGTGTCGGCAGCCCCTTGACGCTGATGAGCGTGTGGGTGAGCACCTTCAGCTGTTGGCCAGGTTCCCAACAGACCACCACCTGTGGCTCGGTTTTGATGATCGATTCCGCCAGAACCAGACTTTGGCGCAGTCGGGCTGCTTCCTGCCGGGCATTGCGGACGGCCTTGAACGCGTGCCGCGTCGCCAACCAGACCACGACGAAAGCCACGGTGCTGGCGCCAATCAGACCGGCGAGCAACAGCAAATGGTGCAGCTTCAACCCCGCGACACTGGCGGAGTCGCCGGTCACCAGGATGACCGTTAAAACGCAAACGAACGAGATGCTGGCCAGCAGCAAGGCCAAGATCTCGACGTTCGCACTGCCCACCTTGTCGCCGCGCTTCAGCGCTCGCATGCCTTCCGCCGTCTGCCGTGGCGCGCACCGCTGCTTGTAACGACAGACGAGAGATCAATGCGGTGCTACGTTTCGAATCACTGACAAATATTAACGGCGTACGGCGAACTGGCCAGCGCTACGACAGGCGATGGTCAGCTTTTCGCGAAGGGCGTGGCCGAAGCGCGCTTGGCAACCGCCGAGGCTTTGGTTGTAGCAGCCCGTCACGTCCGCTTGGGGACGCGCAGCTCACCCAGCGGGGGCAGCCCGTAGCTCTGCCATTGATCGGCGACCTGCTGCATCATGGCGCGCGGCGGCAGGGAGATGGCCGGGTAGTCCCAATTCTGGGTGGCATCGATCATGACTTTGGCGCCGACCGCCTCGCTCTGCTCTCGTCCGGGCTCCAGCGAGGATGGATCGAGTTCGACCATGGCGCTGTTGGCCAGGACCCGCATGTCCTTGTCTGGTCTGACGCGCCAGGCCATCACCCAATCGCGCATGAAGGGGTCGCGGATGTCAACATCATCGTCGCAGACGATCAACCATTTGAAGTAGCTCATACCCATATAGCCCCACACACCCATCGCGACCTGATCGATATGGCCGCTGTACATCTTCTTAAGACTGACCCAACAGATCGCCGTGCATCCGCCCGCCTCCAAGGCGTGCACGTCGGCGATGCCTGGGATGTTAAGTGTCGAACGTAAGTGCTTAAGAATATTGGACTCAAGCAACGCCACCTTGATCATGCTGCTCTCTGAGGGCGGAAACTGACTGATCACGCCGAGCAGGATCGGGTCGTTGCGGTGCGTGATGCATTTGGCGCGAAATACCGGACAGGCCCGACCACCGGCCATGTAGCCGGTGAACTCGCCAAACGGACCTTCTGGCTCGACATGATCGGTCAACACCTCGCCTTCAATCACGATCTCGGCGCTGGCAGGGACCTCGAGGTCGACCGTCTCGCATTTGACCAGCTCAACCGCCGTCCCCCGGATGCCACCGGCGATCGCGAACTCATCCTCGCCATAACGCGATGGCGCAACGAGATACTGCACCGGGTCTGCGCCGATAAAAATCGCCGCCGGCATCGGCTCGCCGCGCGCCTTCCATTTGGCGTGATGGATTGCGCCACCGCGGTCGGGTGCGCCAAACAGAATGCCGGTCGTGTTGGCCCCCTTGATCTGGCACCGCCTGATGCCGACGTTGCGCCGGCCGGTGTCCGGATCTTTGGTCACCCACAGCGGCGTCAGGTAGGGACCGGCATCCTTGGTGGGTGTCCAAATGGGAATCGGCAGCCTGGTCAGATCGACGTCTGCACCGAACAGCTTATTCTCCTTGCACGGTCCGCTCTCCACAACGACCGGCGCAATCGGCCGTTCCAGCCCGGCGATCACCTTGTCATGAATGCTGTCCGGTGTCGGCTCGGCCCCGATGGCCGAGGCGATCATCGCCTGTGACGACGCGATCACACCCGCGACAACCCGGCCCCCGGGAAAGCCCTCGATGTTACGAAAGCCGATACCAAACCGCTGGTGCTCGGGCAGCGCGCGAAAAATCATGCGTGCGACAGTGCCGATCTCCCAATCTTTGTCGACCGGCCGCTCGATCCAATGCATCAAGCCCCGCTGCTCAAGCGCCGCCAGATAGGTCCGCAGACTGTCGTAGGCCATGACTTGTTCCCTTGTTGACCCGCCACACTGGAGCGTTTTCACCAGCGCCACAAGTGTCGCATCACCGTCTTGAACTATCGTCACACAGCGATCAAACGGGGGGTTCAGCTACACCGGATGCGTGACTTGCCGGCAGCTCATCACCCGGCGCGGCTAACAGCTTCGGAGTTGCGGTGGCGAGTCAGTTGCGCGCATATAGGGTTCATTCTGGTGCAAGGCGACGCAGCGCGACGCTTGTCGAGCATGGATTGACCGGCCACCCGAACACATGGCGCCGCCTCACAGACTAATCGCACGACGTTGGAGGCGATGACTGGTGCAGCTGGGAGTTTTCATTGCCAGGGTTGTCAAGCGTAAAGCCGTGATCGTTGGGATCGCACTGCTGCTGCTCCTGGTGCTGATCGCAATGGAGATGGTCTCCCCACTGCTGGCCTTGATTGCCGTTGCGCTGCTGTTTGGATGGGCGGTAGTGGTGCAGAGCGAATTTCGATCACCTGATGCTCCCGCGCCCAACGTGGCGCCGATCGCCACGGGCTCGCCGGCCGCGCCGCGCGCCTGGCCGGCCGTCGTCAATTCCGTTCCCCGACCGCTGATCGTGTTGGATCCATCCGCCCACGTCATCTACGCCAACCCGGCCGCTCACGCGCTGTTCGGCGCCATTTCGGAAGGTAGGCACGTTTCCCTGACGATGCGTGAGCCCGACGTGTTAGCGGCCATCGACCGAACGCTCGCTGACCAACAAATCAGGAGCGCCGACCTACGCGAACGCGTGCCGATTGAGCGCCGGCTGCGCGCCATCATTTCGCCGGTCCAATACGACGACCATCCGACTGCAAACGGCGAGGAGAGGCCGCACGACGGGCCCACCGCCATCGTGTTCGTCGAGGACAACACCGTGCAGGACCAGCTGGCTAGGACGCGGGCGGATTTCGTGGCCAATGCCAGCCACGAATTGCGCACCCCGCTCACATCGTTGATGGGCTATCTGGAGACCCTGCAACAAGCGGCTAAGGACGATCCGGAGGCACGCGAGCGGTTCATCCGTACGATGCAGGAACAGGCCGATCGGATGTCGCGATTGATCGACGACCTGCTGTTGCTTAGCAAGGTGACGGAGCGAGAACACCTGACGCCGCGCACGACGGTCGATCTCAACGCGGTGGTCGCACAGGTCATGTCAACTTTGTCGCCGATCGCCAACAAAACAAACGTCAAATTGAATTTCATTCCGCTCGAAAGTCCGGCCGTTATAACCGGCGTGCACGACGAACTGGTTCAGGTGTTTCAGAATCTGGTGCAGAACGCCATCAAATATGGTGGAGACGGCGGGCAGGTCGACGCCACCATTTCGCACACGCCATCCGGCGGCCTGGCTGTCGCTATCAGCGACGACGGGCCCGGCATCGCCAAACAGCATCTGCCACGGTTGACCGAACGATTTTACCGCGTCAGTCCCGCCCACGGTCGCGATGTCGGCGGCACCGGGCTCGGCCTCGCGATCGTCAAGCACATCGTTAACCGTCATCGTGCTGAACTTCATATTGTATCGCAGCTTGGTACGGGCTCAACGTTTACCGTGTTGTTCGATAAATCGCGGGAACTGAGTCCCAGACATACAGATGTATCCGCACTTATGAATTTATCATATTAGATTCAATGCTATAAACTGTCATAATCCAATTGCACGCTTGCTCTAAGACATGGTGAAGCGATGTCGATCATCGCGGGGCCGGCCGGCGACAGCGACGCAGAATGTGTGCCACGGCCCTAGCACCTGCAAGAGGGAGAGCAACAGTGAGCAATCGCATCTTTGCCGTCACTGCAGTGGCGGCCGTAGCGGGCGCTTTTTCTTGGGTCGGTCAAGCCGCAGCGCGGGATCAAATCAACATTGTTGGATCGTCCACCGTGTTCCCATTCGCTGCCACCGTTGCCGAGAAGTTCGGCAATAAGACGCAGTTCAAGACACCGAAGATCGAGTCGACCGGTTCCGGCGGCGGCTTGAAACTGTTCTGCAAGGGCGTCGGTGCCAACACGCCGGACATCACCAACGCGTCGCGGCGGATGAAAGCGAAAGAGTGGAAGGCCTGTAACGCTAACGGCGTTAACGATGTCGTCGAGTTCAAGATCGGCTTCGATGGCATCGTGGTCGCCAACACCAAAAGCGCGCCGGCCATCAATCTCGACCGTGCGCAACTTTATAAGGCGTTGGTGAAAGGCTCCAAGGCCAAGATGTGGTCTGACGTCGATCCGTCGCTGCCACGCGCGAAGATTGAGGTGCTGGGCCCGCCCCCGACCTCTGGCACGCGTGACGCGTTCGAAGAACTGGTGATGCAAAAGGGCTGCGCGATGGCGGGCGGGTCAAACTGCAAACGGGTTGAAATTCGCAGCGACGGCGCCTGGATCGACGCCGGCGAAAACGACAATCTGATCGTCTCGAAGCTGCAAGCCAATCCGAAGGCCGTGGGCGTGTTCGGCTTTTCATTCCTCGATCAGAACGCCGACAAGATCAAGGGTGGCAAGGTTGGCGGTGTTGAACCGACCTTTGAGAACATCTCCTCGGGCGAATACCCGGTTTCGCGCTCGCTGTATTTCTACGTAAAAAAAGCGCACGTGGGCGTGATCCCTGGCATTAAGGAATACCTGGCCGAGTGGACCGATGAGCGGACCTTCGGCGAAGAAGGCTACTTGGGCGAAAAGGGTCTCATTCCGCTTCCGGCCGGCGACCGCAAGGCAGCCGCCGGGCGGGCCCAATCGCTGGACGTGATGACCGGCAAAGAGGGCCTAATGTAATCACGCGGCACGGATCATCCCATCAATCGATCGTGGCTGAGGGAGGAGATCTGGGCTCTTCCCTCAGCCATTCGACTGGTTTTCTGGTTAGCAGCGTCGTCTTGTTGGCAGCATCGTCATGCGTTGTCATGCGTTGTCATGCGTTGAGTGGATTTGAAAACATCGTCAGCTTGAAGGCTGCCGCGTTCACCGTGCGCCAAACTACGATGCGCCAGTTCACGTTGCGCCAGTTCACGTTGCGAATGCCATAGCGGTCACCATCGAGGCGAAGAACATGTTCTGGATCAGTGCGGCGCTGATCGTGGCTTTGTCGATTGCCGCCTTTGTTTTCGGGCAATCCCGAGCCTACGCCATTGCCGGCGGCGATCCGAGCGTCCTCCACTCCAGGCCCTCATATCACGGTTTGTACAGCGCGATGGTGACCTTCCTCGTTGGCATCGCTGTGTTGGTCGCGTTGATTGTCGTCATTGGCCAGTGGATTGAAGGGCAACTCTTCGCGGCATTGCCGGAAAGCGCGCAAAAGCTCTCGCAGCTGCAGCAAGACCGCATCGTTGAGGATGGCAAGGCGCTGGCACAGGGCGGCATTGTGTCGACGGCCAGCGGTCCCGATATCGAATTGGCCCGTCAGGCAGTCGCCAGTACCTATTCAACGCTGGAGGCAGTGCAGGGTTGGATCGTCGCGATCGCCTCCGCCGGACTGGCACTGTTGGCCGCGATTTTAACCAATCGGCAGATCAGGACCCGGTTTCGCGCGCGCAATCTGTCCGAGCGCATCATCCTTTCAATTCTGATCGTGTCGGCGACCATCGCCATTCTCACCACGATCGGCATCGTGCTGTCGTTAATCGGCGAGACGCTGCGCTTCTTCACCGAGGTTCCGCTCTATAAATTTTTGTTCGGGACCCACTGGAACCCGCTCGCGGGCGTGTTCGAGGGCAAGATCAATCCGAATTCGGTGGGCGCCATTCCGCTGTTCACCGGCACGTTCATGATCACGCTGATCGCGATGCTGGTGGCCGTGCCGGTGGGTCTGATGGCGGCGATCTACCTGTCGGACTACGCCAGCAACACAACCCGGGCCTGGGCGAAACCACTGCTTGAGATCCTGGCCGGCATTCCCACCGTGGTATACGGCTTCTTTGCAGCCCTCACAGTCGCTCCGTTCATCCGCCGGACCGGTGAAACGATGGGTCTGACCGTCGCCTCGGAAAGCGCCTTAGCGGCCGGTGTGGTGATGGGCATCATGATCATACCGTTCATTTCGTCGCTGTCCGATGACGTCATTAACGCTGTGCCGCAATCGTTGCGTGAAGGCTCTTACGGGGTCGGCGCGACCAAAGCGGAAACCATCACCCGCGTGGTGTTGCCAGCCGCGTTGCCCGGCATCGTCTCCGCGGTGTTGCTTGGGATCTCGCGTGCGGTCGGTGAGACGATGATCGTCGTCATGGCCGCCGGCCAAGGCGCCAATCTGACATGGAACCCGCTGGAGGCCGTCACCACGGTGACGGTGCAGATCGTCGCGCTGATCACCGGCGATACCGAGGCAGATACGGCCGCCGGCCCGGCCTTTGCACTCGGCTTTACCTTGTTTTGCGTCACGTTGTTATTCAACGTGATCGCTTTGCGCATCGTTCAGAAATATCGCCAAAAATACGATTAGGCACGTTATGACGGAGACAGCACAGCCGACAGAGACCGGGACCGGATCGGCGCCAAGCCTGCATACGACGGAAGCGGCGCAACGGCGATTGCGACGGCGCTATGGCTTTGAAACACGCTTTAAATTGATGGGCGTGCTGGCGATCGCGCTCTCCGCGCTGGCGCTGGTGGCCCTGTTGTGGACCGTCGTTTACAATGCCATGGGCGCCGTGTTCGCAACCCATATCACGCTGCCCGTCGGGTTGGATGCCCAGGCGATCGATCCGAAGGGGACCGGCGACCCAGCCGCCATCCGCGGCGGCGACTTTGATGGCGTGATCAGGGCCGCCTTGCGCAGCGCGCTGCCGTTCGTCAAAGGCCGACGCGACCGGCGTCAGCTTTACAAACTTGTCAGTGATGGTAACGCGGTGGCGCTGCGCCATGACGCGATGGACGATCCCGGCATCATAGGGACCACGCAAAAGATCCCCTTGCTCGCCTCTGACGACGTCGATCTGTGGGTCAAGGGCTACCACGGCACGATCGAGCGACTGCCGGCAACCGGTCAAGCGACACCGACCGCCACCAGCGGCACCGTTAAAGTCATCGTCGAAGCAGACGTGCTTCAGCCGCTGCTGACGCTGATTAAGCAATCGCTGCAGCGCAAGGCGGCCGCCTTGCGCGAAAACGCCGAGCGCCAGCAACGCGGCGTCGACTATTATGAGCGGCAACTGACCTCCACCACCGATGCGGAAAAAAAAGATCAATTCCAGAACGAAATCGCAGGTTATCGCCACCGTGCCAATTTGGCGCTCGAGCAGGCGGCGGCGGCCGACGCCCGTGCCAGCCGCGCCGGCGGTCGCAAAACACTCAAAAGCGATCTGCCAAGCTTCCTGGTCAAGATCAACGGCGGCGTCGTGAAAGCCACCCAAGTGACCGCCGACAGCATCGAGGGCCCGGCGTTAATCCCGCTGCGGTCGACGGAAACGGCACAACCCGGCGCGTGGCAGCTTGAAATGATCACCACCAGCGAGGCCGCCCGCCGTTTATCGGATAAACAGATCGCGTGGGTGGAGCGTTTACGCGAAGAGGGGGCGGTCAGTCGGTTCTTGAATTGGCAATTCCTGACCTCGAGCAACTCGCGCGAGGCTGAGCTGGCCGGCGTGTGGGGCGCGGCGGTGGGCAGCTTCTGGACCATGCTGGTGACGTTCTTGCTCGCCTTTCCCATCGGCGTCATGGCAGCGATCTATCTGGAGGAGTTTGCACCCAAGAACGCGGTGACCGACTTCATCGAGGTCAACATCAACAACCTGGCGGCGGTTCCATCGATCGTGTTCGGTTTGTTGGGTTTGGCCGTGTTCATCAGCTTTTTCGGCGTGCCCCGATCCACCGCGCTGGCCGGCGGCATCGTCTTGGCGCTGATGACCCTACCGACGATCATCATCGCATCGCGTGCCGCGATCAAAGCGGTGCCACCATCGATCAGAGAGGCCGCGCTCGGCGTCGGTGCGTCGAGGGTTCAAGCCGTCAGCCATCACGTGCTGCCGCTTGCCATGCCCGGCATCCTCACCGGGACCATTATCGGCATGGCGCAGGCGCTCGGCGAGACCGCACCGCTGCTGATGATCGGCATGTTTGCCTTTATCCGTGAGACGCCGACCGGCGTATTGGATCCAGCGACGGCGCTGCCGGTTCAGATCTATCAATGGTCTGACTTCCCGGAAATACTGTTCACGATGAAGACCGGCGCCGCGATCGTCGTCTTGCTGGTCTTCCTCATAGCAATGAACGCCTTGGCGATCTTTTTGCGCAGGCGCTTCGAAAGAAAGTGGTGAGCGAAAGGCACGAACGATGGATCACGTACTGCTGAGCGAAGCGAACAATCAGTCCGCTTCCATCAACCCGGCACAGGCCGTCGCAGACAGCTCGGCCGACAAGGTCAGCGCGCGTGACGTTTCCGTCTTTTACGGAGACAAGCAAGCCTTATTCGACGTCTCGCTCGGCATTCCCAAAAACGCCGTCATTTCGTTGATCGGACCGTCGGGCTGCGGCAAGTCGACGTTTTTGCGCTGCATTAACCGGATGAACGACACGATCCCGATTTGCCGCGTCACCGGTGAGATCGATTTGGATGGCAAAAACATCTACGATCCCGATCTGGATGTGGTGGAGCTGCGGGCACGCGTTGGCATGGTGTTTCAAAAGCCCAATCCGTTCCCAAAATCCATATTCGAGAACGTAGCCTATGGGCCGCGCATTCATGGCCTTGTCGCGACCAAGGCCGATATGGAAGAACTGGTCCATCTGTCACTCGAGAAGGCTGGATTGCTAAAGGAGGTGCAAGACCGCCTGCACGAGCCCGGCACGGGTTTGTCCGGCGGCCAGCAGCAACGGCTTTGCATCGCCCGCGCGATTGCAACCAAGCCCGACGTGATCTTAATGGACGAGCCGTGCTCGGCGCTTGACCCGATCGCGACCGCCAAAGTCGAGGAGTTAATCGATGAGTTGCGGGAAAACTACACGATCGTGATCGTCACCCACTCCATGCAGCAGGCCGCCCGTGTATCGCAGCGCACGGCATTCTTTCACCTTGGCAATTTGGTGGAAGAGGGTCTTACGGATCAAATCTTTACGAACCCACGGGAGAAGCGTACTCAAGACTACATCACTGGCCGCTTTGGCTAGTGGTGCAAGCTATCTGAGCAACGCAGCAGAGTTGTGAAGCGATGACCGATCACACTGTCAAAGCCTTCGACGTCGAGCTGGCCGGACTTGACGCGATCGTGGCGCGCATGGGTGGCCTGACTGAAAAGATGCTCGGCCAGGCCGTCGACGCGCTGGAGCGACGCGATCCGATGTTGGCGGAACGAACCGTCGACGTGGATCCGACCATCGACAAGATGGAACGCGACTTGCAGGACTCGGCGATCACCATGGTCGCCAAGCGTCAGCCGATGGCCAGCGACCTTCGACATATCATGACCGTGCTCAAAGTCGGCAGCGACCTTGAGCGGATCGGGGACCTCGCCAAAAACATCGCGAAACGGGCGCAGGCCATCTCCGACGAGACCTACCCCAAGTCGTTGCTCATGGGCGTCAAGAACATGAGCGAGATGGCGCTGCACCAGCTGAAGACCGTGCTCGATGCGTTTGCAAATCGTGACGCAGCCGAAGCGCTCAAGGTGTGGCATAACGATGAGCGCCTCGATGCCATGTATAACTCGATCTTTCGCGAGCTGCTGACCTACATGATGGAAGACCCCCGCGATATCGGTCTCTGCGCTCATCTGCTGTTCGCTGCCAAAAACATCGAACGTATCGGCGACCACACCACCAACATCGCCGAAAACATCCATTACCTCGTCCACGGCGTCGCTTTGCCAGGCGATCGCCCCAAGGGCGACGATACGAGTTCGATGGTGTTTTCGTCCACGAGCGAATGAAGACGAATAAAGGCCGTTGACGAGATCTCCTGAAGTGAAATGGTGGACCTGACGATATGCCTGTGCACATCATTCTCGTCGAGGATGAACCGGCGCTGTCCGAGCTACTGCGATACAATCTGGAAGCCGAGAACTACGAAGTCAGCGCTGCTCGATCGGCCGAGGAAGCCGAATTGCTGTTGGGTGAAAGCAGCTACGACCTGATGGTGCTTGATTGGATGTTACCCGGCGCTTCGGGGCTGGAACTGTGCCGACGCCTGCGTCAATCCGGTCGTATCGAGCGCATGCCAATCCTGATGCTGACGGCGCGGGGCGAAGAGGCCGATCGGGTGAGGGGCCTTTCGACCGGCGCCGATGACTATGTGGTGAAGCCGTTCTCGATGCTTGAGTTTCTGGCCCGGGTTAAAGCCTTGCTCCGGCGCGCGACGCCGGAACGGGTCGCCGATGTGCTGATGGCCGGTCCGATCAAGCTTGATCGCGCCGCGCATCGGGTGACGCGCTCCGGTCGAGCGGTGGTGCTGGGCCCGACCGAGTACCGGTTGCTCGAAGTGTTTCTGGAAAGTCCTGGACGCGTGCTGTCGCGCAGCCAGTTGCTCGATCGGGTGTGGGGCGACGCCGCCGAGATCGACGAGCGCACCGTTGATGTGCATGTTGGCCGGCTCCGCAAGGCGTTGATCCGCGGCCGCGAGTCGGATCCCATTCGGACCGTGCGCGGTGCTGGATATGCGGTCAACGACATGCCGGACTGACCGCCGAAACGCGCGGTCCGATGCCCTGGGACGCCGGCCGTTGGCGGGCCGGCTGCGGATGTGCGTTGTAGCGCATGATGGCGATGCGCCAGGCCAAGCCGTGCGCCCTATCGCCAGCCGAGGACCAAGCCCCTATCATGGGCTTGGCCCACTGAGCAGGAGACCGGCTGGATGACGCTGACGGCTGAAGAAATCCAACGCTACAAGCGGCACTTGGTGCTGAAGGAGGTGGGTGGTCAGGGCCAGCAACGTCTCAAGACCGCCCGGGTGCTGATTGTCGGAGCCGGTGGGCTCGGCAGTCCCGTCGCCATCTATTTGGCAGCCGCGGGCGTTGGCACGATAGGCATCATCGACGATGACGCGGTCAGCCTCGACAATCTGCAGCGCCAGATCGCCCACGACACGGCCAGTGTTGGGATCTCCAAGGTGGCCAGCGCCAAGGCCACGATCGCCCGCCTCAATCCGCACGTTGCCGTCGAGACCTACCCCGCGCGACTGACCGCCGACAACGCGCTCGACCTGATCGCGGGCTACGATATCGTCGCCGACGGCTCCGACAATTTCGCAACCCGCTATTTGGTCAGCGACGCATGCCATTTCGCGCAACGCCCGCTGGTGTTCGCAGCGGTCGGACCGTTTGACGGCTACGTCACAACGATCAAATCGTTTTTGGTGGATGAAGGGGGCCAACCGCTGCCGACCTATCGCTGCCTGTTTCCAGAGCCGCCCCCGCCGGAGGCCACATTCAACTGTGCCGATGTTGGCGTGCTTGGCACCATCGTCGGCGTAATTGGCACGCTGCAGGCTACGGAGGTGATCAAGGAGCTGTTGGGACTAGGTGTCGGGCTCGCCGGCCGATTGTTGGTCTGGGACGCGCTCAGCGCCCGCTTCGAGGAGATTCGTTACGGCTGGGATCGGGACAATCCGCTGAACGGAACCAAGAGCAGCATTCGCGACCTCAGCCTTCATGCCGATAGCGCGAACAGCTTGTGCGGCGTTTGACAGGCATGCCGCATACCGCTGGCCGGACCAATCAGTGCGGCGGTGGGGTGGCGGCGGAACGGGCCGGCACAGCGATTCCGCCTTTACAGCAACCTGCCCCTCATCGGCATCGTTCCAATCCCGATGAGGGGCAGGTTGCTCCAGCTTGGCGTTACGATCCAGCTTGCGAGCGCGCTATGAGCGTTGTCGGGCCCGCTTCAGAGCGGCGGCCAACGCCGACTCGGCGGCCGGCTCAGATGGTCGTTGACCGGGTGAGCGCGCGGCTTGTCGCCCGCGCGCTTGCGCGAGCCCGGGCTCCACCGCCGGCTTGCCGGGTGCGGTGGCTTGGGCGGATTTCATCGTCAAAGCAATGCGCTTACGCTCGACATCGATCTGTTTGACGCGAACTTTGACAACTTCGCCGGCCTTGACCACCTGGTGCGGGTCAGCAACGAAGCGATCCGCCATCTCCGAGATGTGCACCAATCCATCCTGATGCACACCAATGTCCACGAAAGCACCAAAATCGGTGACATTGGTCACGACGCCTTCCAGCGCCATGCCCGGCGCCAGGTCCTTGATGGTCTCCACGCCCTCATCAAAGTTTGCAGTCTTGAACTCGGGGCGCGGATCGCGGCCCGGCTTTTCAAGCTCGGCCAAGATGTCGGTCACCGTGGGCACGCCGAACTCTGCATCGGCAAACGTTCGCGGGTTCAACCCACGCAAAAACGCCCGATCGCCGATCATCGACTTGATCGGTCGCTGCGCGATCTTGGCGATCCGCTCCACGACGGGATACGCCTCGGGGTGCACAGCTGATGCATCGAGTGGATTGGTTGCGTTCATCACCCGCAGAAAGCCAGCGGCTTGCTCGAACGCCTTGGGCCCTAAGCGGGCCACCCTTTTCAAAGCCGTACGCGACTTAAACGCGCCATTTTCATCTCGGAAGGCGACGATATTCGCCGCGATCGTCGTGTTGAGGCCGGCCACGTGCGTGAGTAGCGGCGCGGAGGCGGTGTTCACATCGACGCCCACCGCATTGACGCAGTCCTCCACGACGCGTTCCAGTGAGCGGGCCAGCGCGGTTTGGTCCACATCATGCTGGTACTGCCCCACGCCGATTGACTTCGGCTCGATTTTGACCAGCTCGGCCAGCGGGTCCTGCAGCCGGCGCGCGATCGATACCGCGCCCCGCAACGACACATCGAGATCGGGGAATTCCTGGGCTGCAAGCTCGGACGCCGAGTAGACCGAGGCGCCGGCCTCAGACACCATCAGCTTGGTCAGGCCCAGCCGCGGCATGGCCTTGATCAGGTCGGCCACCAAACGATCGGTCTCGCGCGATGCCGTTCCGTTGCCGATCGCGACCAGTTGCACCTGATGGCGGTCGGCCAGGCCGGCCAGCGCCGTCAGCGCGCCGCTCCAATCGCGACGCGGCTCGTGGGGATAAATGGTGGTGGTCTCGACCAGCTTGCCGGTGGCGTCGACGATCGCCACCTTCACACCGGTGCGCAGACCAGGGTCTAGCCCCATCGTCGCCCGCTGTCCCGCCGGTGCCGCCAGCAGCAGGTCGCGCAGGTTTTTGGAAAACACGTTGATGGCATCGGCATGGGCTGCATCGCGGGCCCGCGCGATCAGGTCGGAGGTGAGGCTTGCATGAAGCCGGCTTCGCCACGCCTGGCGGACGGTTTCCAGCAACCAAGGATCGGCCGGCCGACCGCGATAGTGAATGCCGAAAGCGACCATGATGCGGCCGTGGGCAGGGTGTTGGTCGCCCTCTCGCAGCGGCAATTCAAGGCTCAGCTCGAGCACACCTTCATTGCGTCCGCGCAACAAGGCCAACGTGCGATGCGATGGCAGATCCTTGAGTTTCTGCGAAAACTCGAAGTAATCGGCAAATTTGGCGCCGTCGCTCGCCTTGCCCTTGGCAACCCGCGAAGCGATCACTCCATCCGACCAAACCCGTTCGCGCAATTCGCCGATCAAAGCCGCCTGCTCGCTGATCCGCTCAATCAATATGGCCCGCGCGCCGTCGAGCGCAGCTTTGGCATCGGCCACACCGCGGGCCGGATCGACATAGTCCTTGGCGGCGGTACCCGGCTCCAAGTTTGGATCTTGCAGGAGGGCATCGGTGAGCGGTTCCAGGCCGGCCTCGCGCGCCGTCTGCGCCTTGGTGCGCCGCTTGGGCCGAAACGGCAAATAAAGATCCTCAAGTGCGGTGCGGGTATCGGCGGCGGCAATCTGACGGGCCAGGTCCGGTGTCAGCTTGCCTTGGCTCTCAATCGTGCGGATCACGGTGGCGCGGCGATCATCAAGCTCGCGCAAAGCCGACAGTCGTTGTTCGAGCCGGCGCAGCTGGGTGTCGTCGAGCCCGCCTGTGCGCTCCTTGCGGTAGCGTGCGATAAACGGCACCGTGTCACCGTGATCGAACAGAGCAATGGCGGCCGCAATCTGATTGGTTCCGACATTGAGTTCGTCGGCCAGTCGCGCTGTGATCCGATCCATGTCTGCTCCTTCGGGCTCGATAGGTTGGGCGCGCGGTCGCGTGGCCGGTAGCCGGCGGACCATCGCCGGCGGGCACTCTACACCTGCCGACCGCGGGCAAGGAAGCGGATCGCTGGGCGGCTGCACAGCCTCTGGATCAGGCATCTGCCGGGTATCCGGGCCGGGTCGGCAAGGTCGATGCTGGCCGCTCGTCGCAGCTCCTCCATGATGCGTTTTGGGTTGCGCCTGCGCGTTTAACCTGAGCGCTCATCACCAACAACGGGAAGCAATGCAAGAGCAACCTGCCTTTAATCGGAACCGGCTTTGCGGTTCCGATTTAAGGCGCGATGATCTAGGAACCAGGAGCTCGCTTGGCATTGGCATCCTGAAACGGGCCCTGAGCGGATCTTCGCTCTCGACCGCGGCGGCGTGCGCGGCCTGGTCCCATCGGGCCTCCTCAAGCGGACTGAACAACTGCGGGCGACCCGCACCACATCCCCCCAGCGCTTTCGCCGGTGCGATTACTGCGCCTGATCGCCGGCACGTCGACCGGCTCAATCATCGCCACGGCCTTGGCCCTCGGCAAATCGATCGACGAGGTCGATGCGCTTTACCGCAGTCGGTGTCCGAAGATCTTTAACCGCGTGGCCAAGCGGTTATGGACGCCGGTCTACGATGACCGCCGATTGGAAGCCGCGCTGCGGCAAGCGATTGGTGCCGAGCAGCTGCAATCGGCGCTGGTCCGCACCGGGCTGAAGATGTGTGCCAAGCGGATCGATGCCGGCAGCCGGTGGATGCTGACCAACAATCCACATTCGAAATTCTGGGATGACAAAAGCGGTCGATACCGGCCGAACATGCCGTACCAGCTGTCGAAATTGCTGCAGGCGAGCACCGCCGCACCCCTATATTTTGAGCGCCTCGCCGCTATCGGCGCGACACGGGTGTCGGCGGCGGTTGAGAGCTTCGGCGCTACAAGCGCCAGCCCGAATGGATCGCGGCGATGCCGCCGGTCAGGTTGCGGTAGCTCACCCGCTCGAAGCCCGCAGCCTCGATGCACCGGGCGAACGCCTCCTGATCGGGGAATTTGCGGATGCTCTCGACCAGGTATTGATAGGGCTCGGCGGAGCCCACCGCCAGCTGCCCCAGCCGCGGAATGACCTGGAACGAATGGAAGTCGTAGAGGCGGTCCAGAAGCGGCACCTGGCATTCAGAAAACTCCAGGCACAGGAACCGACCGCCGATCTTCAAGACACGGAACGCCTCGGACAGCGCCCGCCCGACATCGGTCACATTGCGGATGCCAAACGCAATCGAATAAGCGTCAAACGAACGGTCAGCGAATGGCAATGTCTCGGCATTTCCCTCGACCAGGCGGATGCGGCCAGCCAGTCCGGCAGCAGCGACTCGGCGCAACCCGACATCCAACATCTGTCGGCTGAGATCGCACAAGACAGCCTCACAACCAGGCCCTGCACGGTTCAAGGCCCGGATCGTCACATCACCCGTACCGCCGGCGACGTCGATGAGGCGCCATCGTGAGGAACCGGAGCGTGGGGGATTGAGCTCGGCGACCAGATCATCCTTCCACACCCGGTGCAAGCCGCCGGACATTAGGTCGTTCATCAGGTCGTACCGCTCGGCGACCCTTGCAAACACCTGGTTGACCAGATCCTGGCGCTCTTCGGTCGCCACCTTGCGAGATCCGAACGAGGTCGTTGCCGGCTGCGGCGCATTTGCCTGTTGAGGTGGCTTCGTCATGGGGGCAACTTAGAACGTTTCGGCATTATCTGGAACCATCCTGCTCCCGCTCCCTGCCACCCAATGGCACGATGTCGTGTCAGGCCCGGTGGGTGAGCTGGCTGGCACGCCACATCCGCCAAGGGCGGACATGGTCTAAGGCAGACATGAACTAGACCCTCATGCTGCGGGTTGGAACCTGCAGGTCAGACCCAAACAGCGTTGGCTCGACCACCTGTCGCACACCTGTCGCAGCGCGCTGCTGCTGATCGCAGGCTTCATATCCGAGCGTGCGCTGTTTTTGGGCGCAGCGACGATCGTCACCAACAGCCATCGCGCACCACCTACCAGGCGCTGGGGCCCGACGATCTGGCCCGCCAGCGTGCTCGCCCGACCGACCGCGCTGACCAGCGGCCCACGTTCAACATCGGCAAAACCGCCACCACCGATCCATCGAAATAAAAACGATCTTTCAATCAGGTCTGAACAGACATTTGGACCAGCTTGATTGAAAACGCAGCTTGTGGCGATAATACAATTAACGAACAAAGAGTTAAATTAACACTTTGTTAATTAAGCCTATTCCAACTCCCGATTAGACTTAAGCCGAATTATCGATTATTAAAATGCTTACGAAGGCGGATGCCCGCAGGACACAGCCGCGATGGATTTAGCAACCATGCAAATGACCACACGGCGTGGTTCGGCGCTGACGACGGTCATCGTCATGATCTGCTTAGCTGTGACCGGCATCGGGCTTGGCGGCGCCGCAGTGACGACGGTTGGGTCCGGCCCATCTGGGTGGATCCTGATTGACCTGGCAGCAGCGCCTGTGTTCGCCGCGACTTGGTTCACCGTGACTTGGTTCACCGTGTCTTGGTTCACCGTGTCTTGGTTCACCGTGTCTTGGTTCACCGTGTCTTGCCCGACCGCTTCGGGCGCGGTGTAAGGTTTCGTTTCGGCCGACCGCCTATCGGCCGCGACTTAGTGCAGCTCTCCATGTAAAACTAACGACCCCTTCCCTAACGGGAAGGGTTTTTTCTTGGCGCGATCGCCCAAAAGCAGGTTGCTCGCCCCTTTATGGCGTTTCAGTAGTAGCTGGAACCATCCCGCTCACTCTGACATGCTGTCGATCATGCTGGCCCCGGCTTAAATGATCTAACGGCCACTCGGTGCGGGCTGATCGTCTGTCACCCCCACTCCAATCATATTTTCCTGGATGATGGGTTGGCGCCCCTTCCGCTCGCGGTCGACCAACGGCTTGACTGGCACGACCTCCTCACCGTTGCCGCAGACGCGTGGCACTGTACCGAATCCGGTATCAGCGCGCCGCGGTGGCGATCTGCGATATTTGTGGCTCCAGCTGGCGACCTTGCCACGCGCGAGGTCACGCATCCGATCTGACGAGCCGCAATAGATGTTTTGATAGATGTCCTCGATCCAAATCCTATCTTTGTCCGGGGCGTTGGAAACCGCCAACTGGATCAACGACAGCGCCACCAGCTCGTCTTTGCGGAAATGATAGACGCGGTTGGACTTGTAGCGCCATTGGCGACCACGCCAATAAAGGTCCGCCAGGACCGCTTGGGCTCCGGCGTGTCCGCGCTGAGCCAGCACCGACAGCCAATGCAGGCCCTTCTTGGGATCGAGCGCAACGCCTTCACCTTCCAAATAAAGGCGGGCCAGCTCGAATTGCGCATCCTCATAGTCGAAAAACTGCGCCGCGTGGCGGAGATAGTCGGCCGCGCGGCGCGGATTGGGCGTCAGTCCGATGCTCGGCATGCCAGCCTTCACGTACCGCGCCAGGGCCGTGAAGGCCTTGGCGACGAATGGCGTGCGTGGGTCATCATCGGGATCGATGTTGGCAAAATCATTGGCGATCGAGCGATAAAGATCATAGGCGGCCGCATGATCGGTATAGCCGGTGCCGTTGTCGGAATAGATCCGCGCCAGGTAGAACCGGGCCAGGAACACCTTGCGGTCCGCCGCATACTTGAGCGCTGGAATGGCGTGGCCCACATAGCCCGCGCGCCACGCACCGATCCCCTGTTCATAAGCCGCTTGTGGCGAACTAAACTGGGCGCTGTGCGCTGTCGACGCGAGCGCGCCCAGCATCGTCGCCAGCGCGACAACACGGAGGCTTGGCCACAATGTGTGCCTAAATGTCGGCATAGCAGACCACTTCCTCGAAGGCCCCCGGGTGAGTAACCGCACCGGTCCGGGCCGGACCCACTTGGTCGGCATACTTGCGCAACACGCCCGTCCGATAGACATTTGCCGGCGGCGACCATGCCTGTCGCCGCGCCTCGAGCTCGGCGCTCGACAACTCCACATCCAGCGTCCCGGCCTGCGCGTCGATGGCGATAAAGTCACCGTCCCGCAACACCGCGATGGGACCGCCGACGGCTGCTTCCGGGCCAACGTGGCCGATACAAAAGCCGCGCGTGCCGCCGGAGAAACGCCCGTCGGTAATCAGCGCGACTTCTTCACCCATGCCACGCCCATAGAGCGCCGCAGTCGTCGACAACATCTCACGCATACCCGGGCCACCCTTGGGGCCCTCGTAACGAATGACGATCACCTCTCCTGCGCGGATCGTACCGGCCTCAACGGCGGCAAACGCATCCTCCTCGCAATCAAAGCAGCGGGCTGGACCCTTAAACTGCAATTTCGACATTCCCGCGACCTTCACGATCGCCCCGTCCGGCGCCAGTGACCCCTTCAGGCCCACCACGCCTCCCGTAGGCGATATGGGATTGGAAACGGGATAGACAACCTTTTGATTATCGTTGAACCTCACGTTCTCAAGATTGGCCTTGATGGTGCGGCCGGTGACCGTGATGCAGTGCTCATGCAAATACCCGCCATCCAACAACGCCCGCAAAATCTGCGGCACGCCGCCGATCTCGTAGACATCCTTGGCCACATATTTGCCGCCGGGCTTGAGGTCCGCGATGTAAGGCGTACGCTTGAAAATCTCGGCCACATCGAACAGATCGAAGCGGATACCCGCCTCGTTGGCCATGGCCGGCAAGTGCAGCGCGGCGTTGGTGGACCCACCCGTGGCAGCCACGATGGTCGCTGCGTTCTCAAAGGCCTCGCGGGTGACGATATCGCGTGGCCGCAATCCCTCGGCCAACAGTCGCATCACCGCCCGACCGCTCTCCACCGCGTAGTGATCACGCGAGGTGTCCGGCGCCGGCGCCCCGGCCGATCCGGGCAAGGCCAGGCCGATCGCCTCCGATACGCAAGCCATGGTATTGGCCGTGAATTGACCACCACAGGCCCCGGCGCCAGGGCAAGCGACGCATTCCAAGGCGCGCAGGTCCTCATCCGACATGCGCCCGGCCGCGTGCATGCCGACGCCCTCGAACACGTCGACGACCGTCACGTCCTTGCCGCGGAAACGACCCGGCAGGATCGATCCGCCGTACATGAACACGCTGGGGACGTTCAAGCGCAGCTGCGCCATCATCACCCCCGGCAACGACTTGTCGCAGCCGGCGATACCGACGAATGCATCATAGCAGTGACCGCGCATGGTGAGCTCGATGGAATCGGCGATCACCTCGCGCGAGACCAGCGACGACTTCATGCCTTGATGGCCCATGGCGATGCCATCGGTCACCGTGATGGTGCAGAACTCGCGCGGCGTGCCGCCAGCGTCCTTGACGCCCGTCTTGGCCGACTGGGCCTGGCGCATCAGGGCAATGTTACACGGAGCCGCCTCGTTCCACGCACTCACAACGCCAACCAGGGGGCGATGGATCTCCTCCTCGCTCAACCCCATTGCGTAGTAATACGAGCGATGCGGCGCCCGCGATGGCCCTTCTGTGACGTGCCGGCTGGGCAGCTTGGATTTGTCGAACGTCTTGGCGTCCATCGGGAGCACGGTTCCTCAAACGTAGCGGTGACAACACATCACGCTGCTCCAGCCGGCTGATGCCCCTGGTTCAGCGCACACCTCTCGTGAGCCTCTGCTGTAAAGCCGCATCCGGAGCCGAACGATCGACACCAGCCCTTCACCGGTCCAGATGCTGATCCTGTTTTGTGGCCCAATAGTGGCATTCGCCCCCGGTACGGGTGGCAATCGCGCCACAGTAAACATCCCGTGCCCCAACGTCCCAGGCGGGCACACCAAGCTGACGCACCGCGCCACTTCTCAGACCAGGGACGATACACTTTTGACTTGCAGCGCATGCGTAGGATCAATAGGCTGTGTAACGAAAACAGCTGCACGTATGCCCACCAGCTGGACGTCCACCGGTGCGACGCGGCCAGCGAGTCAACCTGCCAGTCAAATCGGCCTGTCAAACCAGCCAGTCAAACCAGCCTGTCAAACCAGCCATTCAACCTGCCAGTCCATCTGAGGCTGGGTGAATTTAGGCATAAGACGAAATCTATTTCATCCAAAAGTTGTAGCAATCACTGTCGATCGGGGGGTTCGACCATGTCTGTTATTGATCAAGCGGCTGACCGCGGTCAGTCGAGGCCTGCGCTTGGGGCGGACCATCGTGAGCCCGTGCATCTGACTTGGGCTGCGGTGCGGGGTCTGGTCGGGCTGAGCATCAAAAATCTGCTGCTGATGATCATCACGTTGGGAATCTACGGATTTTGGGGCAAGACCGAGGTCCGGCGCCGGATCTGGAGCGGCGTCCGGCTCAACGGTGAGCCGCTGCAGTACACCGGAACGGGCAAAGAGCTGTTCATGGGCTTTTTGGTCGTGCTGGGCGTGGTCATCGTGCCGACCATGCTTGTGTCCTTCGCGGCCGGGATTTGGCTCCCGGAGAAATCGCCGGGCAGGGCCGCGTTCGATGTGGCCATGATCAGCGCTTATGCGCTGTTGTTTGGCGTCGCCCTCCATCGCGCGAACCGGTATCGGCTGACCCGCACCCGATGGCGCGGCATCCGCGGCGGGCTTGAAGGCGGTTCGCTGCACTATGCCTGGACCTTCCTATGGACCACGGTGGTGGCGGTGCTGACGCTCGGCTGGGCGTTGCCCTGGCGGTCGACCAAGCTGCAAGGGTTGATCACGAACGGCATGCGGTTCGGCGACCGGCCGTTCCAGTTCACGGCGTCTTGCGGACCGCTCTACCCGAAGTTCGCCGTCGTCTGGTTCGGCTGCCTGATCCTATCTGCACTGGCCTTCGCCGGTGTGTGGATAGTCTTGCTCCCGAATTTTCCGCAGTTGCTGGGTGCTGGCCTGGGGGGCGACCCTGTCATCAAGCTGGTGCTCGTTCTGTCGATTTACGGAGCCGTTGCAGTCGGCTTTCTGATCATTACCGTCCTATTCGGGTGGTATCGCGCGCGGCGGTTGAACCATTTTGCCGATCATACCCTGTTTGAAGGTGCACGCTTGCAAGGACACGCGACCGCGCCCAGCATGATTTGGCTCAGCGTCTCCAACTACCTGCTGGTGTTCTTCACCCTTGGTCTGCTGACACCGGTCGCGCAGGCCCGGTCGATGCGCTACATGGCCGAACGGCTCTCGGTTGAAGGCGACGTGCCATTGGCCGCCATCGCGCAGCGCGCCGAGGATAATCTGCGCCGTGGCGAAGGGCTGGCACAAGCCTTCGATGTCGATGCGTTCTGACCAGCCAGAAACATGGAGCGGCCGCCTCTCCGACGGGCACACCGCCGGCTCCGTAGTGGCCGCGGTCCAATTGAGCGAAGCCGGCGTGCAAATTAGCCCCCCGCAGGCGGCGGAACCGCTGGTTTGGTCAGCCACCGACCTCGGCGTTGCCACACCGGTGACACGCAGGGCGAAGGACATCCTGCTCACGCATGCGCAGCAACCCGGCGCCACCCTGTTCGTCGACGACGCGGCGTTCGTTCGCCGGGTCACCAAGTTGGCGCCGCACCTGTCGGCCCGCGCCTACGGCTGGCGTGCGACGCGGCCGTTGCTGCTCGCGGCGATCGCCGTGGCGGCGGTGGTGGTCGCCATCTGGCAGCTCAACCTATCGCCCGCCAACGTCCTGGCGCGTTTCATGCCCGACGGCCTTCGCCGTAGCATGGGCGAGAACGTCGTCACCGTCCTCCGGGGCAAGCGCCGCAACTGCGACCACCCCGCCGGCAAGGCCGCGCTCGATCAATTGGTTCAGCGGCTGTCGAAGGCGTCCGGGACCCCGGCGCGCTTCACCGTCTGGGTGGTGGACTGGTCTTTGATGAACGCGTTCGCCGCGCCGGGCGAGCAGATCATGTTGACCAAGGGCATCATCACCGCGGCCGAGAGCCCCGAGGAGGTGGCCGGCATCATCGCCCACGAGATGGGGCACGGCTTGCACTTGCACCCGGAAAGTGGGCTGATCCGCGTCATCGGCGTGACGGCAGCCTTAGAATTGATGACCGGCGGCGGCGGCGGTGTGTTGGTCAGCGCCGGGCTCCTGCTCACCCAACTTGGTTATTCGCGCGCCGCGGAGCGGCAAGCCGACGACGTCGCACTTCACCTGTTGCACAGGGCCCGGATCTCGAACCGGGGCATGACGGATTTCTTTAATCGGATCAGCAAACTGGAAGGAGACAGGGCTGGACCAGGCGCGCAGCTGTTGCGGTCCCATCCGCAGTCGGCGGAACGAGCATCACGTGTCGCCGCTCGCCCCGATTATGCGACGACGCCGGCTTTGAGTGATGCTGAGTGGCAAGCGCTCAGGGCGATCTGCGCGGCGGCGGATTGAGCCCGCCTCAGAGCGTTGCAGAGTTAGCTTAAACCATCCCGCTCCCCTGCCCCCGCTTCGACCGAGGCACCGCCCACCGTCCACGACGGTTACCAGCTACGCTTGCACCACCTCGAACGGTAGCGCCACCGGACTGCGGAAATTGGAAGACGAAATCCACTCCAGCGTGTTGGTCGTCAGCCGATATTCCGGAATACGCTGCAAGAACCGGCGCATCACCACGTCCGTCACCAATCGGGCCATCTGGCTGCCCAAGCAGAAGTGCTTGCCGCCGCCGAAGCCCAAATGTCCGCTCGGCCGTCGCTCGATGTCGTAGACGTGGGGAATCGGAAACTTACGCCAGTCGCGATTGGCGGCGCCGAAGCAGAGCGCGACCGGGTCACCGGCCCGCATGGTCTGACCGTGCATCTCATGGTCGTGCGTCAACACGCGCTTGAAACGCTGCGCCGAGGTGTTGAACCGCAACGACTCCTCGATCGCTTGCGGCAACAAACTGGGATCGGCGACAATGCGACGGCGCGCGTCGGGGTAGTCATGCAGATTGAGCGCCAACATCGTCATGAAGCTCGACAACGATTCGATACCGGCCATCACGAAGGTGGCCGACGTCATTACGATCTCGCTATCGCTCAACCGCTCACCATCGATCTCGACCTCGGCCAGCAGGGTGATGAGATCGTCGGAAGGATGTTGGCGCCGTTGAGCCACCTCGTTCGACAAGAACTCGGCCAGATCGGAAAACGCGGCGATCTGCTCTGCGTTGCGGCCGCGGACCGATTTGTCGGTGGAGATCGCCAACACCACCTTGCGGCGGATCTCGGCGGGATCGCGATCCGGCAACCCCATCAACCGCAACAGCGTCGGCACCGTGATGGCACTGGAATACTCCGTCACGAAATCGAACTGGCCCTTCTCCACGATCCGGTCCAGCGCCGCATCGGCCAACGCCGTCAGCGGCTCGATCAGATGCTCGTTGTTCTTCTTCAAGAATGCGGCCTGTGAAAGTGCGCGCAGTCGATCATGGCGCGGCGGATCGGTCGACCCCAGCGTGTTGCCCGCGCGACCGGGAATCTCGTCGATCAGATTGCCCTGGGTGGAGGAAAAGGTTTGCCAATCCTGGGCGGCGCCAGCGACATCATCGAAACGCGTCAGGATCCAAATCTGCCCGGTCTCGCACCAATAGGCCGGCGCCTCCTCCTGCAGGCTGCTGTAATAGGGGAAGGGGTTGGAGTCGATCTCAGGCGAATAAAGATCGAAGTAAGGCTGCGTCGCCGCTGTCATCGCTATCACTCCCGGCCGCCGTCGCTCTCTGGCGTACTCACATGATCGTAACCTAAGCTGGATCGGCCCGAGCGGGCAACCACCATGATGCGCGACGCTGGCTCCTGAAAAATCGGTTCGCTAATGAACGCGGCCGCCTGCCGCACATGGACATCACGCGACATCGCGCGCCAATCAGTGCGCGGTCTGACCACCGTCAACCACGACCGCCGATCCGTTGACGTATGAGGCCGCGTCGGACACCAGGAACGCGGCGACGTTGGCGATTTCGATGCACTCCGCCATGCGCCCCAAGGGCACCTCCTCCAAATGGGAGCTGCGGCTGCTCAGACCGGCTTCGATGTAGCCCTTCAACCGCGGCGACAAGGTCGGCCCAGGACAGATGGCGTTGACCCGCAGCCCCATCCGGCCGTAGTCGGTCGCCAATTGCCGCGTAAGATTGACGATAGCCCCTTTGGACGCGCAATAGACCGGCATCAACGGATTGCCGACCAACCCATAGGACGAAGCGACGTTCAATATCGCCGGTTGTTCAGCCTTCATCAACAGCGGAATAAATGCCCGACACATGAAATAGGCCGCGTCGAGGTTCACACTCATGATCTCGCGCCATTTTTCGGTCGACAGGTCCGTTATGGAGGATCGGAAATTGTTGCCGGCGTTGTTGATCAGGGCCTTCAGTCGGCCCCAGCGGCCTTCGACGGCCGCCGCCAAGGCGATCACCTCGTCCTCCTTGGAGACGTCGGTGCGAAATCCCGCGCAGGCAGCGCCGCGCTGGCGCAATAGATGTTCGATCGCCTTTAGACTATCGGGGTTTTGCTCGGCGATGATCACGGTCGCGCCAAGCTCCGCCAACACCTCGGCACAAGCTTGACCGATGCCGGAGCCGCCTCCGGTGACCAAGACCGCCTCACCGTTGAATTGCAGCTGCTTCAGCATAGACACCTCCTCTTCGCCTCCAGTGGCCCGCTTTGCTTCGACCCAGTGCTCCCACTCTAACGCTCGGCACCCCAGCATCGGCCCGGAGCCCAAGTCTAAGCCGTTTTGCGCTCTGGAATAACCAACGCTTGGCGACCCGCGCTCACAACCAAGCGTTCGATCAAGAACACGAGCACGCTTGCTTTAGGGTCCAGAACGGTGCGCGTTGTTTGGACCCGATCGTCGTTGCCGCCCAAATAGCCCGCGCCGTGGCCGCTGCGACCCATTTCACGGTCATTCAGGACGCGACGCCTAGAGCAACTTTAAGAGCGATCACGGTGGGCGGCGAACAGCGTCACGCCTCGTGCGCTCTCGCCAGGCTTATTGCTCCGTGCGCATGCGGCCAGTATCCTCTCAAGGTCGGTGCAACCTCGCAGAGCAACCTGCGATCGCAGCCTGAGCCGAGCAGGGCCTTCGTCATCCCAAATCACAGGCCAAATCACAGGCCTACCCACAGGCCAAATCCCAGGCCAAATCACAGGGAGTCCCCGTTATGCGGGTCATGAGCTTTCATTTGATGCCCTATGCCGACCTCGATCTCAGTGTGAAGGATGCCTACCGCAGCGTCTGGGTGGTGCTGCCCAACAGCCATTTCGATCCGGTGAAAGGGCACCAGCTTTACAATCGCTATCTCGACGAATTGGAGTTGGCGGCTGAACTGGGCTTCGACGGCGTGTGCGTCAACGAGCATCATCAAAATGCCTACGGCTTGATGCCGTCGCCCGTGGTCACCGCCTCGGCGCTCAGTCGCAGGGTGAAGGAGGCCAAGATCGCAATCCTCGGTAACGCCTTCTGTCTACGCGACAACCCGCTCACGCTGGCCGAAGAGCACGCGATGATCGACTGCATCACCGGCGGTCGCTTGATCTCCGGGTTCGTTCGAGGCGTCGGCGCGGAGTATTTCTCACTGGCGGTCAACCCGGTGTGGAGCCTGGAGCGCCATCAAGAGGCTCATGATTTGGTGATCCGTGCCTGGACCGAAACGGGGCCGTTCGCCTTTGAAGGCAAGCACTACCATTTCGAGTACGTGAATATTTGGCCGCGGCCGTTTCAAAAGCCGCATCCGCCGATTTGGTGTCCGAGCCAGGGAAGTCTGGAAACCATCGAATGGGCCGCCCATCCGGACCGACGCTACGTTTATCTGCAAACCTACAGTGCAACCTCATCGGTCAAACGCTATCTCGACCTCTACCGGGAAACGGCGCAGCGAAAATATGGCTACACCGCTAGCTCCTCTCAGCTGGGGTGGTGCGCTCCAATCTTTGTCGGCGACAGCGATGCGCAGGCGATCGAACAGGCCAGGCCGCACATCGAAGCGATGTTCAACGTGTACCTGCCCAAGGTCTCCCAGCTGATGTTTTTCCCACCGGGTTATATGTCGAACGCCTCGCTAAAAAATATTCTGTCGCACAAGCCGGCGGCTCGCTACGAGAAAACGACGATCGAAAGTCTGATGGAAAAAGGTATCTTCATTTGCGGGAGCCCAGACACCGTGCGCGAACGGTTGATCGCCTGCCATCGTGACATGGGCTTCCAAGAATTGTTGACGTTGCTGCAGTTTGGCACAATGCCGGCCAACGTGGCTGAAGCCAACATTCGGCGCTTCGCAGCGGAGGTGCTGCCCGCGTTACAAGAGGTCAATGATGGGAACTACCGCGGCTTCGAGCCTGCCGCCGCGATCGCCGCCCATTAACGCGGCCACAACCGCGCGAAATCAGCGAGCTTGGCAACGCCAAGTCGAGCTCAGCCCAGATCAAGCCGTGCTCCTAGCGAAGCAACCGGCCGGGTTGTGCAGCGGTCGTATTGGCACGCAACAAACAACCCAAAAATTTTCGGCGCCGCGGACACAATTCCAACACACGATCCGGCAACTTCTCAGCCAGGAGGCGCTGCACAGATGGAGATGAGGAAACGTGTTCACGCGTAGGTCCGAATCGAGGGTTGTTGAGCCCCAGTCGCCCGAGTCAAAACGTTTTGCGGACCAGACGGGCATGCAAAATCGAAATGAAACGGTTATTGTCGTACCACCGACAAAATATCCTCACGGTGATGGTCACGGCCATGCTCCGCCACCCTTGCCCGGAGTTGGCATGGGCGCGACTGCAGGGCCGAGTATGACCGGTGCCAACGACGTCCAACAATCTGTGATTGGCGAAGACCTGACCATTGAAGGATCTTCGATCACCATCCGCTGCCGTGGTGCCTTGTGCATCAACGGCAATATCCAAGCTGAGTTGCACAGCCAAGAGCTGGTTGTGGGGCCGTCGGGTACTGTGTCGGGCTCCATCGCCGCCGACAAAGTCGACGTTCACGGTAAGGTCAGCGGAACGATTATGGGGACCAAGGTGGTGCTGTACGGCACGGCGGATGTCGAAGGCGACATCCACGCCAAGTCGCTGCGAATGGAAGATGGTGCCGGCTTTGAGGGACGATCGCGCAGGGTCGCAGACTCCGACATCATTACGCCGCAATTGGTCGCGGCGGAGCCTGGTCCCGTCGTCGTTCCTGTGCCAGTCAAGCGCGACGTGCCGATTTCGGGCACTTGATTGAAGGCTCAGCTTGGCCCGGGTAGACCCTCGCCCGCCTTTCCTTCGCCCACCTGGGTGAAGGTCGGGCTGCCGCAAGAGGGCACCGGTCTGCCAGCCAACCACGCCAGCTCAAGCGCGAACTGAGGCGAACAACAAACCGGTCAGTAATCGTAAAACAAGCTGGATACACTCTCGTCCTGAGAGGTTCGCCTGATCGCTTCGGCGATCAGCGGGGCAACCGTAAGCACCTTGATATTCTTCGAAGATAGCACGGCCTGCGTCGGCTGGATGGTGTCGGTGATGTGCAGCGCCGATAACTGCGAATCGCCGATCCGCTCCACGGCATTGCCAGACAGCACCCCGTGCGTGATATAGCCCATGACCTCTTGGGCACCCTGCTCCAGCAGTGCCTCGGCTGCATTACACAGCGTTCCACCCGAATCGACGATATCGTCGACCAAAATGCAGCGCTTGCCGCTGACATTGCCGATCACGGTGATCGCTTCGATCTCACCGGGTCGCCGCCGCTGCTTGTCGCAAATGGCAATCGGGGCCTCAATTCGCTTGGCCAGGGCTCGTGCCCGCACCACGCCGCCGACGTCCGGTGACACCACCACGATGTTGCTGAGATCAAACCGGTCCTTGATGTCGCGCACCATAACCGGCGCGGCAAACAGATTATCGGCAGGGATGTCGAAAAATCCTTGGATCTGGCCGGCGTGCAAATCGACGGTCAGCAAGCGCGTGGTGCCCGCCCGCTCGATCAGATTGGCGACCAGCTTGGCCGAGATCGGCGTGCGCGGGCCTGGCTTGCGATCCTGTCGGGCGTAGCCAAAATAGGGCATCACCGCGGTCACCCGTCTCGCCGACGCGCGCTTCAGCGCGTCGACCAGGATCAGCAGCTCCATCAGATTGTCGTTGGCGGGATAAGCCGTCGGTTGGATGATGAAAACATCCTGCCCGCGCACATTCTCTTGGATCTCAACGAAGATCTCGTGATCACTGAACCGCTTGCAAAACCCCTTGGTCAGATCCTGGCCGAGCACGGTGCAGATATCTTCTGCCAATGGTCGATTGCCATTGCCGGCGACAAGCTTGAAATGGCGCTTGTTACTAACATAACCTGACTTCTTTCGGGACAGGTTGCTCATGGCTCCGGCCGCGTCCATCGTGGTTCCGGCCGCCTCTTAGCAAGCCTGCCAACACCTTGTAAATCCCAGCGTGGGCGGTTTATGTCGGAATCATGTCGGCATCCACACGTAGTTGCGCCCGCCGACCTCAATGGGCTGGTCCGCTCCGCTACTGGAGATTTGCCGCCACCCATCCGAATGTCCGACTGAATCGGAGGCCCCGGCCAGCAAACGCCGGAACCTGCCGTGGTCCATGCCCTGTTAGCCGCGCGATCTGCGGGCCGTGGTCCGCGAAGCCGCCGCGCTCGCCCTTCGGTTCTCTTCGATTAATGATTTGATCTTCACCGCTGCGCCTTGCGCGGCATCATGAGCAACATTGCCCCATGCTCCGTTCAATGATCCCGCCGCGATCTCATTGTTTTGCGTCACCGTGGCCAGCTCGATGCCGTTCGGATCGGTGACCTTCCAATCAATTTTGATCGGCTGACGGCCATTCTTGGTCCGACCCATCGTCACTTTACCTGCCACCGCATAGTTGCGTTGGCCCGGCTGCCCGATGGCAATGCCGGCCCCTTGTAGCTTCTGGCGCATCGCATTGGTCAACGCGGCGTTACCGTCGCCTGGAGCGCCGGCCACCCGCGGCACGACCGCGGATAATCGTGAGGATCGGACGATGCTGCCAACCGCCGATGAACCGCGCGCTGCTGCCGCCGACGCAACGTTGATCGGCCTGGCGGCCGAAGCGACCGCGGGCGGAGCACCGATACCGACCGGGGTTTTCGATCTCGGCGGCGGCGCTAGCTTGGCCATCGCTTGAGCCAGCGAGCCTGAGACCTTGCTGGCCATCGCCTGCGTCAACTGCGGGGTGACGGCTGACCAGGGATCGCGCGCGCTGCCCCCGCGTGCCAGCTCCTCACCTTGAATCCGGTTGACCCGCTTGCCCTTGGAGTCGACCAGATCCCAGATATAGGACACCTTGACCCCGGTTTTCTCCTTGGCCGCAACCATGTAGCCGCGCAGTGTGTAGTCGGCACTGCGTCCGGCCTGGGCGACCGAGACCTGCTGTTGCTGCAGCGCCGGCGCCAATTGCGCCTTGATCTGATTGCCCAGCCCTTCCGGCGCCCCAACGACGTTGGCCAGCGCCACGGTCTTCCGACTGACGGGTGCCGGTTGGAGCGACGGCGACGGTGTCGCCGTGGCCGTGGTCGTCGACCCGGTACCGCCGGATGTTCCCAAAATACTCGTCGTGCCACACCCTGCGAATGCAGCACTGAAAAGCACGGCGACGACGGCTAACGCCAGACGATTGATGTTCTGCCATCCCGTGACAGCGTAAGTGGTCGCCACGATGACGTCCCCCTATCTCTTGACCCGCTGTTCCCCGGTGGCCGGCGTACCTACCTTGCGGCCAATTCCTAATCCGGTACCCTCTCATCCGACTCCTAGGCCGATAACACTCGACCGTAAAGTGTCAAACCCGAGCCTAGCCCTGAAAAGCATCACCAAACCACGCGAAGCAGCACTGGAAACTGTGGATTTCGCCTCTAAGTCACAACGATGGCAGAGATTTGACGGCCATAGTCGGGCTCGTGGCACTCTATTGAACGCCGGTAGCTAAAAAAGAGCGAATCATTCGTACGGGTACAAGGGGATTGCTGCTCAACCGTACGCAGACCAGCTTGCCGCAGACGAAATGCCACGAAGCCCGGCAGATCAAAATGCGGCCGGGCCGCCGCACAGCTGCGTGAGAAAAACCGGGCATACTCCCGATTCTCGTCCAGAAACGCGGCTTCGAATTCCGGTCCAACCTGATAGGCCGGTTGATTGATCGATGGGCCGACGGCGGCGCTAATCTGGCTGCGCTGCGCCCCAAGCCACTCCATCTTCTCCAACGTGGCTTCCAGGATCCCGGACAGCGCCCCGCGCCATCCCGCATGCGCGGCTGCAACCACCTTGTTCGCCGGATCAGCAAACAACACCGGCGTGCAATCCGCAGCCAGGGCCGCAACGATCAGTCCAGGCGTGGCCGTGACCAGCGCGTCGGCCCGAGGCAGCGCGTCGCGCGGCATCGGCCGATCGACGACGACCGCGCAGGCGCTATGCACCTGGTAGAGCGTCAAGACCTGTTCGGCGGTTCGCTGATCGAGCGATGAGGCCACACGTCGCCGATTCTCCGCAACCCTGGCGGTCGCATCTTGGGAGCCGTGACCGCAATTCAGCGACCCGTAGATGCCGTCGGAGACACCGCCCTCACGCGTGAAAAAGCCATGCCTTATGCCGTCAAGGTCGGCCAGGCATTGGGCTTGGATGCTATCTGCCATGTGATTCCCAGCTGGTCGGATGGCGGGCCACGCTGCACACCGCTTGCGCCCCGTGTCAAACGGTGCACAATTCTGTAGCCACGTGGTTTGAAGAGCTTACAACAAATCTACATGGGAGCTGCACGCGCCATGGCTACACTGGCGTCGCCCGGTCCGTCTCACCGCTTCGATTTGGCGGGACGCGTGGTCGTCGTGACCGGTGGCGGCAAGGGCATCGGCAAGGTCTATGCGCAAGAACTCGCCAAGATTGGCGCCCGCGTCTTGGCCGCAGACGTTGACGCTGCTGCGGTAACCGCCGTGGCCGACCGGTTACGCGCCGACGGTCACGTCGCGCTCGGAACCCAAATCGACATCAGTGACGAAGCTCAGACGCTGGCGATGGCGCACACCGCGCTCGATGCCTGGGGACAGATCGACGTGCTCATCAACAACGCGTCGTTGATGAGCACGCTGGCGCGCCGCAGCTGGATGGAAATCCCGGTCGAGGAGTGGGACCGTGTGATGGCCGTTAATCTGCGGGGCATGTTCCTGGCGTGTCGGGCCGTGGTTCCGACCATGCAAGCCCAGGCTTACGGCAAGATCATCAACATTTCCTCGGGTCGGGTTTGGGAAGGCACCCCCAACCGCCTGCACTACACGACGTCGAAGGCGGGGGTCATTGGCTTCACGCGGGCGTTGGCGCGCGAGGTTGCTGAGCACGGAATCTGCGTCAACGCCATTACCCCGGGCAACACCCAGAGCGAAACCCAAATCGCCAGCTCCGGTGCCAACTATCTGGCCGCGCGGCTGCAAGGTCGCGCATTAAAGCGCGTGCAGCTGCCAGACGATCTGGTCGGCGCCGTCATGTTTCTGGCCTCAGCAGCCTCCGATTTCATGACCGGGCAAACCCTCAACGTCGACGGCGGTAAGAACATGCACTGAGCGAGATGGACCTGGAGTTGGCCGATGCTCGAAGAGCAGCAAAAGCTGAGCGCCGATCAAGGCGCCTTCATCGTCACCGGAGCCGGTAGCGGCCTGGGGCTGGCGATTGCACGACAGCTGTTGGCGGCGGGTTGTCAGGTCTGCGCCTGGGACCGAAGCATCGGTGAACTCGCCAGCTTCAGCGATCCGCGCCTGACGTTCGTCGAACTCGATGTCCGCGACCGCAAGGCGCAGATCGCGGCGGCCGCTGGGGCTGCCGAGGCGGCGGGCGGTCAGATTGCCGGGCTGGTCTGCTGCGCCGGGGTGATGCGGCTGGCGCCCTTTCTTGAGCTGACCGAGGCCGCGTTCGACCAGACCATGGCGATCAACCTGAAAGGCAGCATGCTGTCGGTGCAGGCTGTGGTGCCGCACATGCTGAAGGCGGAGCGCGGCAGCATCGTCTTGTTCTCGTCGATGCTGGCCCGCAGCGCTGGACCCAATGCCGCCGATTACATCGCTAGCAAGGGCGGCATCCTCGGTCTGGCGCGCTCACTCGCGCTGGACCTCGCTGAGGCGGGCATCCGCGTCAACACCTTATCGCCGGCGATCGCCGACACGCCAATGCCGCGCGCGCGCTACTCCGACCAACAGCTCGACTCGCGCGCCAGCGCCAACCCGATGGGCCGCATCGCGACGCCTGAAGACGTGGCAAACGCAGCGCTGTTCTTATTGTCGGAGGATGCCTCATTCGTGACGGGTCAGGACCTCCGGCTGACTGGCGGCGCCCGACTGTTTTGAGGCGGTAGCATAAAGGGACCGGCGATGAACATTCTGATTACGGGTGGTGGCAGCGGCATCGGTCGGGCAAGTGCCGCCAGACTGGCGAGCCGCGGCGCCGTGATCGTTGCGGATCGTGATGGCGCGGCCGCGGAAGCGGTGGCTGCCGACATTCGCTCCCGGGATGGCAACGCCATTGGCGTAGAGGTGGACGTCTCATCCCGCGACTCCGTCGATGCGATGATGCAGCGGATCAAAAGCTCGATCGGCCCGGTCGATGCCCTGTTCAACAACGCCGGCGTCAGCATTCGCCAGCGGATCTCGGATATCACGGAGCTGGCCTGGGATACCTTGATCGCGGTCCACGTCAAAGGAGTGTTGTTGGTCAGCCAAGCCGTCCTCCCCGACATGCTGGCTGCCGGACGCGGCGTAATCGTCAACTCCGCGTCGGATTTTTCGGTCGCCGGCGCGCCGGGTGCCCCTGCCTATGCCGCGGCAAAATCAGCCGTTTACTCGTTGACCAAAGCGATGGCCGTCGAGTTCACATCCGCCGGCATCCGCGTCAATGCGGTCGGTCCCGGCCCGATCGACACGCCAATGCTGCGCTGTGGCCGGTCGCCAGCGGCAGCCGAAGCGGCGATGAAGGCCAACCAGCAGCGTACCGCCATGAAGCGGCTGGGCCGGCCCGAGGAGGTGGCCAGGGTGGTCGATTTTCTAATCAGCCCACGCTCGTCTTACATCGCCGGGCAGATCATCCACCCTAACGGTGGTACGCTGACCTGGTAGCCGCACAGCGCCACGCGACAAGGAGGCCCCGTGAGATACGGAGTTTGGACGCCGCTGCCGCACACGGTGCAGCCCGAGCCCGCGCTCGATGCCGCCATCGCCCAACTGGAGACACACGGCCGCGCCGGCGAACCCGATCTGTCGCTGCAGTTTGCCGGCGAGGTGCTGCGGCATGCCGAGGCCTGCGGATTTGATCTGTCACTGATCGCCCAGCGCTGGCTCGGCAATGATCCCGATAGCGTGATCTTGGCAGCTGCGCTTGCCGCGCAAACCCAACGCATGCATCTGATGCCTGCCATTCACCCCGGATTGATGACACCGCAGGTGGTGGCCAAGCTGAGTTCGACCGTGGATCGGATCAGCGGCGGGCGCTTCGCCATCAACATCGTTACAGGGTGGTGGCGCGACGAGTTCAACATGTTCTCCAACGGCGCCTATCTCGACGACGAGAACGCCCGCTTCCGTCGCATTGATGAGTTCGTTCAGGTGCTGAAGGGTATGTGGATGAACCCGAGCTACAGCTTCCAAGGCGAATTTTATCAGCTCGACAACGCCCAGCTGCTCAACCGGCCGGCCTCGTACCCGCATCCACCGCTCTATGCGGCCAGCCGGCACGCGCAAGGCAAGCAGATCATCGCGCGCGAGTGCGACGTTTGGTTCGCTCCGGTGCAGGCCGGGATCGACCGCTACGAAGAGAATTTTGCGGCGATCGCGCGCGAGATCGAGGACATGCGCTCGCGGGCGGCGGGCTACGGCCGATCGTTGGGTTTCGCGATCAGCTGCCACGTGATGTGTGCGCCGACCGACCAGGAGGCCTACCAGCGGGCACTCGCGTTGGAGGCCTACGGTCAACAAAGCCGGCTGGCACTGATCGCGGCCAAGGCACTCGGCGCCGGGCTCGTCGGCTCCTCACAGCGGATCGCAGATCGCCTGCAACGCTACCAACAGATCGGTGTCGATACCGTGATGCTGCACTTTCACCCAATGCAGGAAGGGCTCACAACCTTCGCGCAAGAGGTGATGCCGTTGATCGGCGCGAACGCGATTGCCGCGGACGCCGTGAGCACGCTTTCAGAGGATCTTGACGCATGAGCCAAACCGCCCCACGACAAGGGTCGTTTGCCTACTTTCCGTATTCGGCAATCGTCGATCGCGCACCGATCGCGTGGCCCGATGGGGCGCACGTCGCGTTTTGGGTGGTGCCGAATATCGAGCATTTTCATCTCGAGCTCGGCGCCGATGCGCCCGATGTCCGCAACTATTCGCGCCGGGACTACGGCAACCGGGTCGGCGTTTGGCGGCTGATGGAGACCCTGGCCAAACACGAGGTGCGCGGAACAGTTGCGCTGAACGGGGAGATTGGCCAGCATTATCCGCGCATCATCGAAGCCGTTACGAGCCTGGATTGGGAACTGATGGGTCACGGGCTGACAAATTCCGTGGCGCTGGCCGGACTGGAACGCGAGGCGGAACGCAGCATCATTCAATCTACGCGCGCGATCATCGAGGCGGCAGGGCAGTCGATGCGCGGGTGGCTCGGCCCCGGGCTGACGGAGACCTGGAGCACGCTGGATCTGCTCCGCGAGGCAGGCGTCCAGTACGTTGCCGATTGGGTCAATGATGATTTGCCCTATGTGATGAACAACGGGCTGATCTCGATCCCCTATTCGATCGAACTCAACGACAAGCCATTATTCGATGCACCCGGCGTCACGCCGGAGGAATTCTACGCGCGGATCTGCGAGACGTTTGATGTGCTCTATGCGGAGGGCGCGAGCCGTCCCCGGGTGATGTGCATCGCCCTGCATCCCTACCTGATCGGCGTGCCGCATCGGATCCGCTGGCTCGACAAGGCGCTGGCGCACATTTGCGGGCACGACAAGGTGTGGCGCGCCACGGGCCACGAGATCATCGAGGCCTTTCGCGCCCAGCTGTGAGGTCTGAGGTCGGTCGGGGTCGATAACGTTCTAAGGTGTGCTGGAACGCTTTATTCTGCCGGCTGGGCGATGACCGACGATGGTCGAGCCAGCGACCGTCGTGTTGCCTCGATCGCTTTTGGGGCCAGCCAGTGGATTTGACCCCGCCCGTTCCGCAGCACGGACTGCACCAACTCGCCGGGATCCTTGAAGGCAGCCACGTCGACTGGAAAGCCGCCGCGCATCAGTACCTCGCCGGCGAACTCGGAGCAGTAGTACACCGAATTGCGCTTTGGCTGTCGAAACGTGATGCGGCGCCAAATCGAGCCCCAGTCATATTTGGCGGTGCCGAGGTTGGGCCACACGAACCGATTCACCTCTGTGTTCCAATCGATCATGGTGGGAATGAACCAGCACGGCCCAGCTTGCGATAACAGCCGCAGGGTGACCCCGACGCCTTCGCGCGACTCCAACAAGAACAGACGCGGCTCGGCCCCGCCGGCGACCAGCCACATGGCAACCCCAACGTGCGCGTAGCGACTGCCGGTCCAGCTCCTGATCAGGCGTCCGATCAAACTTTTGCTCTCAAATGCGATCAGGTCGCCAGAGCGGACGTGCGGTCGCGCGGTCTGGTAGGGAATGGCGTGCACGGCAAACCTCTCACGTGATGGACCGGGCGCCCAACGCAACCGGCACGACGGCTGGCGCCAGGTCAGACAGCGGAACGCGCCGAGCCGGTTCGGGACCCCTCGTCGCCAGTATCAATCAACGCGCTGCAAACCATTCACGATTCGCGGTGAAATTGAAATTCCCACGTTGCGACCTGTTCAACACTGTTTTTCCCATTGTTCATGCCAACCCAGGATCCGCCCCGGCCGCAACCCGTCGCGCTGCGACAATGCGCGACCTGACAAGCGGCAGGCCCATTTCTGCGTGCAAGACGACGGTTCAGTGTGAGCGTCACCGATCCCGCTTTCCCAACAGGCCTCCCACAACGTCGTGCCATTGGCAGGCCGGATGGGAGCGGGCCGGATGGGAGCGGGCCGGATGGGAGCGGGCCGGTACGGCGTTCGGCCAAAAACCGGACAGGCTCTGAGCCGGAAATCAGTTCGTCCGCAGCCGGAGCAGCCGTTAAGCACGCATTAAGGCTGGCGTAGGAAAATCGTGCCGGGAGTGTGCACTTGATGAGTTGGAAGAAAGCCATGTTTCTTGCGTCGGTCAGGCCCACGTCGGGCGGAAATTCACGCGCGCCGAGCTGGACCGCGGTAACCTTCTTGGTGCTGGCGATCGCCGGTTGTTCATCCCAACCAGGTATTCCGGTCCCGGCCGAGCCGATCGGCTATCGGCCGTCCCCCGACGCTGCCTCGGTGCGGACCCACTCGGCCGGCGTTGGTCAATTGCCAAGCCAACGCATCGCGCCATCACTGGCCCACCGGCGTGCAAACGATGGAGTGGCGATGGAGTCGCTCCCCGAACTCCCGCCGGGTCCGGGCGATCGATGGCAAGAGCGCCCCATCGAGCCGGCGACACCGACCTATCGAGCGCCCCCAGCCGCCGCTGTCCCGCCTGCGCACTGGGACCAGCCAGCGCACCAAGAAGGCGGCTATCGGCCGGACTTTGCCGATGCCGACCCCGCACGCCACATCGAGGTCAAGGTTGGGGATACACTGTTCAGCATTGCCCGCCGCCACAACGTTTCGGTGCAGGCCTTGATGGAAGCCAACCAGCTTACGGATACCCAAATCGCGCTTGGCCAGCGGCTTCAACTGCCGCCGATGGACCGCTATTGACGATGTACTCAGCCACCGTTCCGCGCACGTAAATTCTCACCGCCAGCACAAGGGGCCAGACGTGAAGACGTTCAATGTGGATAAGAGCAGACAGTTGGGTGTGTTTGCCGTGATCGCCGTGCTCACGCCCCTGGCGGCCTGTTCCAGCTCGGTCGCACCATCGCAAACCGCCTCGCTCGGTGGCCCGGCCGCCGCCCAAAACATCGCGCCGAGCCGGCCGATTGCGGCGGACCGACAAACCGCGCTCGCTTCGCAGCACGGCGCAGCACCGGTCCCAAAAGGTTCGATCGTCGTGGCCGATGGCGATACGCTGCTCAGCATCTCGCGACGCCATCGGGTGCCGATCTCATTGCTCATGCGCGCGAATGGTCTGCAGCGGCTGAAGGTCCAACCCGGCACACAGTTGGTCATACCCAAGGTATGACCCGGCCGCGTCTAGATCATCGCGCCTTAAATCGGGATCGTTCCGATTCCGATTAAAGGCAGGTTGCTCTAACGATGGCTGCCTACAATCTAGCCAAGCTACCAAAGCTATTGGCTGCCTGAGCCGGCAGGACATGAGGCGTGATGTGATAACGCAAAGCGGCCCTCAGCAGGCAAGCCCGCTCATGCGATCGACGGTTCTTCAGCGGCCTGCTAGATTAAGCGCGAGTTCAACGGCAAGCCGAGCAGACTTTGGCCAACCAAGTCGAAGTTGGACAGGTGTGCTTGAACCTGTTGGGTGAGGGTGTGGATGTCGCGGAACCGGCGCTCGAACGGGCCTTGCTGGAAGATGGCGTTGGTGCCCACCGACAAGAACGCGATCTCGGCCACCTCGCGGGCTTGCTGTGCCGCCCAGGCGGTTGCCAACCGCAGCCGCGTGCGGCCTTCTTTGGTGAACGCCTGGCCCGTCTGCGCTTGCTGGTAAAGCTCGTCGACTGTGCTCAGCAGGAAGACACGCGCGGACGCGAGCCGCGCTTCGGCTTCCGCTACCCGGGCCTGAACCGAGGTGCTTTCACGCATTGGCTTGCCGGTCGTGCGCTCCACTTTAAACTGCGCCACGCCGATCATCTGGCGCAGCATGACGCGCGCGATCCCCATCGCCGTGGCGGCGACACCCAGACCATAGATGTTGAGCGCCGTGAACCGGTAGAGCGCGCCGCGCTCACGGCGATAGGCGTCGGACTCGCGGACGAACACATGCGAAGCCGGCACGATGTGGCCGTCGAGCCGGTAACTGTCGCTGCCCGTCCCGCGCAAGCCGAGCACCTGCCAGTCGTCGGCAACGTCGGCGGCGGCGCGGGGAAACAGAAATGTGTAAACGGCGGGCTGGCCGTCGGGTCCGAGCCGTGGCATGCCATCGCGCTCGGTGACCTGGCAATTGGCCCCCATCCACGCCGCATGGCGATTGCCGCTGGCAAAATGCCACTGCCCCTCCAGCCGATAACCGCCGTCGACGACCGTCGCCTTGCCGCCCGGCGAAGGTGGACCCCAGGCCGCCACGGCGTCGTCGGCACCGAACACCTCGACCGCCACTTTCGGCGCCAAATAGGCCGCCCCCATCGAGCAGCCGCAACCCTGGGCCACCACCCACGCTGTGCTGGCGTCGGCGGTGGCCAGCGCCTCGACCACCTCGATAAACGTTACCGGCGAGACTTCGCCGCCACCGATCGTCTGCGGCACCAGCATGCGAAACAACTGACGATCCTGCAGCGCCGTCACCAATTCGCCCGGCAGTTCACGATCGCGCTCGATCCGGTCAGCGGCCGCCTCGATCGCCGGATGCAGCTCAACGGCGCGCGCAACCCAAGCCTCAGTGCCGATTGCGCCGCCCAGCACGTCGGCCGATGGGGCCCTTTTGCGCAGCTCGTTTGCGTTCACCATGGGCTTAACCTTGCTAGATCATCGCGCCTTAAGCCGATGTGGCAGCCGAAGCTGGCTGCTCAGCTCTTGATCACCCGCGCTTGGCGCTGCTCGGCCAATTGGACCGATCCGGCATAATCGCCATCGCAATACAAAAGCGGCGCGATGTCATCACGCAGGCGCACCAGCCCAACCCGACCGATGAAAATCGTATGCGTGCCATAGTCCACCATCTTGTCCTTGATGCACTGAAGGCTGGCTTGCGCGTCGAAAAGGTAGGGTGCTCCGCCGTCCTCGACCCGCCAATCGCCGGCAGCGAAGCGTTCCTCGCTCGACAATGGACTGGCAAATTGTCTCGAGGCGTCGACGTTATCGGTGTGCAGGAGATTGACACAGAAGCCATCAACACGCGTCAGGTAGCCATGCAGCCGACTATCTTTGTTCATGCACACCAACAGCGAAGGCGGAGCCATGGACAGTGACGTGACGGCCGTCGCCGTCGATCCGTGCCGTTGACCCTGGTCGAACACAGTGATGATGGTGACGGTGCCAGCCAGCCGGCGCATCGCATCGCGGAACGCTTGATCGGACCTCGCGTTGGTCGAGCTGTGATCGTTCATCGGTGGCCTGGCTATCGCAGTGGGCCGTCGTGATCTGCTGCGCACGATCTTAGCAATCGAGACCGAGACGTCAAAGCTGGCAGCAAATCGCTCAGGGGCCGCGGTCAACCCAGTTTAGCCGGTGGGATACGTCCCACCGAAGATCATGGTTGTGGTCCCACTTTTCAACGGCCTAAGAATTTGGGAGGGTTGGTGCGGCGACCCGGCTGGGATCGCCGCCGGGCATTCATCTGTCCAACGCTTCCATCTGTCCAACGAGGCAGTTGCCATGGTCAATAACTCGAACGCGACGCTGCAGGCGTTGGAGGCCCGAAGCGCCAAGCTGCTGGACGCCATTTCCGCTTATTGTCAGCAAACGGCCATGGCCGAATCGACGTTTGGACGCCGTGCCGTCAATGATGGCAAATTCGTATCCAGGTTGCGTGATGGCGCGCGCATAACCCCGCAGACGCTGGCCCGCGTGACAGACTTCTTGGCGCGCAACGGCGTCGAAGCACCGGCCGAGCCGGCAGAGCTGCTGCCGCTGTTGCGCGTCAACCGACACGGCGAACGTGCGGAGACCAGCAGCGTCGATCCCGTGCCCGCGCCCGAGCCCGAGCCCGATCAAAACTTCAGGTTCTTCGACAACCGGCAAAAATACCTATTGTTTGTCAATACCTGCAGCGAGAAGGAGGTGGTGGCCCAAAGGGTGGGGATGGAGCTGTCGCAACTGCACCCCAGGCCGCCGGCGTTGCGCGTGTTCGACGCAGGGATGGGCGAGGGTACCGTGTTGACGCGCGTGATGCGCCAGCTGCATCGGCGCTTTCCGACCGTGCCCTTGATGGTGGTCGGCAAGGAGATCAGTCTGGAAGACGTGCGGTTGTCGCTGGAGAAGATGGCGGACCGGTTCTTCGAGCACCCAGCCACGGTGCTGGTCGTGACCAACATGTACTACACCGAGGCGCCCCAGCTACAGCCGCGTTCGACCAAGGCCCAACAGGCATTAGCCTGGCGTGAAGTGGCCATTACCGGCACCACCTCCAGCGACTTCATTGATGAGATCAGCGCGCTGGAACCCTGGCTGGCGGAGAATTGGCAAGTCCGACCAAGCCCCAAGACCGGAAACCCGCTGTACGAGCGACCCGCGGTGTTGGTGATCTACCGGCACGACTATCGCTTTTTGCTGCATGACGTGATTCCCCAACCGGGCCGGATGCGCGGCGATTATGATCTGATCATCGCCTCGCAGCCCTACCGCCTGCGGGTGCCGCTACAGTTCAAGGCCGGCAAGATTATCACGCCGTTGGCGCGCGCGCTGCGCACGGGCGGACGCCTGCTGGGCATTCATTCGTGCGGTGACGATCCGGGTTTGGAAATCATCCGCAAACTGTGGCCGGATGAAGCGCCTTATCAGCACGACCGCCACGATATTTTGCGCGCCGCCAAAGCGGACCTTGGCCGGGATGCGCGCCATTTCAACTTCAACGCCTACGCCGACGCGCGCGCGGTTTTCTCGTTCGACATGCGGGTGTTACCGACCGAGATATCCGCAAGCATCGGAACCTCGACGCTGTTTGCGGCCTGGAATGCCGCGGTCTACGTCAACCAGATCGACGATCAGCGGTTAGCGACGGCGCTCGGCGACGGACGCTATTTGGAGGCGACGCGCGAGGTCCTGCAAGCCCATGGCCAACTTTGGTTCCGCGACGAGTCCTACGTCATCTCTCGCAAGCGAGATTGAACCCATGCACGACCCTGCCTCGACAACCTCCGCCGCGGCCAGACAGCAGGTCGCCGCTGCCGCCATCGACCGCATCGCCAATGAACTGGTGGCCTGCGGATCTATCGAGATGGGTGCCCATCGACCCGACGATGCGGTGCGAATCGCCGAGCTGTTGCCGAGCGGCACGCCCGTGTTTGTCAATCATCTGCCGCGTCATAGCCTGCGTGAGGCGTTGCGCGCGCTGCTCGCGGTCGGTCGCGCAGGCATGGAGCCGGTGCCACATCTGGCAGCCCGGCGGTTCCCCTCGCGCGCCCACGCGGTGGAGTTTCTCGCACGTGCGGTCGGCGAGGCTGGCGTCAAGAAAGTCTTGGTGATCGGTGGCGACACGGCGGCCGCCGCTGGCCCTTACGCCGATGCCGCCGCGCTGATCGAGGACGGCGTGTTTCAAGAAGCCGGTATTCGCGAGCTGGCTCTGGCCGGTTATCCAGAGGGCCATCCGCGAATTTCCACCGACCAACTGGTCGCCGCCCTGGGCCGCAAGATCAGCATGGCCCGCGACCAAGGCATGGGCGTGTGTGTGTTGACACAATTCTCGTTCGCACCCAACCGGATCATTGAGTACTGCGGCCGACTGGCGCGCCGGCAGCCCGATGTGCCGGTCTATGTCGGGCTGGCCGGGCCGACGACGCCGGCTCGACTGTTGCGGTATGCGCAGATCTGCGGGGTCAGCGCTTCACTGCGCGCGCTCGGGGCGCAGGGGATGGGCGCCGTTCGGTTGTTCACCCATACCGATCCGACCGAGCAGTTGATAGCGGTCGCCAGCCATGCCAACGGAGGCGCCACGGATAACGTGGTTGGCACCCATCTTTTCAGCTTTGGCGGGATCGAAGAGACGGCACGCTGGATCAACCGACGCCTGGCCGGTTGAACCGGTTGGCCCGTTGGCGCGACGGATCGGCCTTGACGCCCGCGTGAGCCGCAATCTCGGTATACATCACACCCTGCTTCAACCCTCCTTGACGGCAATCGTCGACGCTGACATCACGTGTACGGCAGCCCTCAGGTTGCTCCAGAGCGTGTCAGTGTTCGCCTTAGGCGGACCTGATCTCAGTGACGTGCTAACTGACGTGAATGAAATGCGACCGCTTCGACTGCTGGCGATGACTGTGGTTTGCATTGGGCTTGGCGTTGCCAGTTTCATCTTGGCCAAGGGCTACTTATTGGAGCGGCCTGTCTACGAGACCGAACAGCGGCTGCTGCTCGTCAAGGATAGCCACGATCTGAAATACCTCAGTAAGGACTGGACTGTCTTTACCCCGCTCGGGTCCTGCACACGCGGCGGACGCGGTCAGATCAAATTTCGGCTGCAGTCCACGCCGATGAGCAACTTGGATTTGGGTTTTCGGGCCAAACTGACCAACCCCCGCTTCGCCAAGCAGCGCCTGTTCGTGAAGGTGAATGATCGTCAGCTCGGTCACTTGTCATTTAGCTCAAAAGGGCGGCTGCTGCTGCGCAACTTCTCGATCCCAGCCCGGTTAGCAACACATAAGACACCGCTTGAGTTGGATTTGATCATGTCTTCCTATCGCGCCGAGGGACGCCCCTCCAAGCCGATAAACAGCAATGCATTCGGGATTTGCCTGACCAGCATCGCCATCAGCTATCAACCCGCTGAGATCTACGAAAACTGAGCGCTGACGCGGGGCACCGCTTATGGCAGGTTAGGGATACCGACGATGGCGTTCGTGCGATCGCGTCCGCCTGATGCAGGTCCCCATCGTCGAACCGGGCCGAAGCGGCCGTGTTAGAGCAACCTTCTGCCTTAAATCGGAATCGGAACGATCCCGATTTAAGGCAGAAGGTTGCTCACCACTTTAAGAGCGATCATCTTTGCGTGTCTTGTGCTTGCCGTGCAGTGCGTGCCAGCTGCTGCGTATCCGTTCAGGCCTCATGCGAAGACGGCGGTCGATCATACTCTAAAACGGTCCTTTGCGACCAAGCCTCTCCCGATCCGACCACCGCCGCTGCCCGCCATGAATGGCGTGGTTCGCATGCTGTTAGATCATCAAAAATCAAGATCAGCGTAGTGTGGGGGTGGTGGGAAACCCGGCAGCCGATCAGCTAACAAGGCGCGAAACGACGGCCGCGACTTGATCCGTTGGTACCACGCCTTCGCGCTGGCGTGGTGATCCCAGCTGATCTCATCCAGATAGTCGACGACCGAGATCTGAGCCGCGGCCGCAAGATCGGCAAAACTCGGCTGCTCACCGGCCAGGCGCGGCCGCTGCTCGGCGAGATGGCCGATGTAGCTCAAATGATGGCGAAGGTTGGCCCGGATCGCGCGGATTGCGGCAGGGCTCGGCGTGGCCGCGGCTGCTGTCGCGGCTCGGCTGGCAGCTAACGTCAGCAACGGATAGACCTTCTCGGCCAGCAACGCGGAGGTCACCTCCCGATGGAATTTATGTTGGAACCAGCTGACCAACCGCCGAACCTCGGCTCGTTGCTCTCGATCACCTGGAAACAGCGTCAATGAGGCCGGCGATCCGCCGGGTTGATCGGGCTCCGCCTCGGCCAGATACTCCGCAATCGGGCCGGCACCACACACCACGACGCCTTCCGCCGTCTCCATCACGGGCAGCTCGCCGGCAGGATTGCGTGCAACCAACGCCGCGGGCCATTCCCAGGCGCGTTCCTCGACCATAGCGAAGGCAATATTGGCTTCCGCCAGCGCCAGGCGGATCGATCGCGACAGCGGGCACAGTCTGAAGTGCCAGAGCTCCACGTTGCCGGCTCCCTGATTGAACCTTTACTGCACGACGGCTGGAAAGCGGCCAATCAGATTGGCGCCCACCCCACCTTCCGGTTGCGTTGAACCCGCTGTGTGGCTATATAACGGTCAATTCCCCTTTTTTCATCAGAACGTGGGCGCCTTTACAAGACGCGTGGCGCCCGAGGAGCGCGCAATGCCCGAGCGTAAACTGCTAATGCCGAAAGCAACGGCGGCCTGGCTGGTCGAAAACACGTCCCTGACCTTCGAACAGATCGCCCACTTCTGCCAGATGCATCTGCTGGAGGTGAAAGGCATCGCCGACGGCGACGTTGCGGCCGGCATCAAAGGCATGGATCCGATTTCCTCTGGTCAGCTGACCCGGGAGGAGATCCGCCGGGGCGAGGACAACCCCGGATATCACCTGCGGTTGGCGGAATCAAAAATCGTGATCCCGCAGGTCAAGTCGAAGCGGGGGCCACGCTACACGCCGGTCTCACGGCGGCACGACCGGCCCAATGCGGTGCTTTGGTTGCTGCGGAGCCATCCGGAGCTGAAGGACAGTCAAATCATGCGGCTGGTGGGGACCACCAAGCCGACCATTCAGCAAATTCGCGAACGCACGCACTGGAATTCGGCCAACCTGGTCCCGCAAGACCCGGTCACACTGGGGCTTTGTGCGCAGACCGACCTCGACGAAGAGGTCCGCAAGGCGGCCGCGCGCGCGGCAAAGGAACGGGCTGCCATGCCGCACACCGAGCTGGCAGGTACCCTGCTGCCGGCGGAGGAAACTGCGCAGCATGCAGCTGAGCCGGCCCCGGCACCGATCGACGGCGACTCGCCCCAAACCGTCCGACAGGCCATGGACGAGGAGGAGGCGCGGCTGTTGGCGAGCCTGCAAGAGCTCGGCAGCGCGCAGGCCGGTGACGACGCAGGCGCAGCCGACGACGACGACGACGACGAACCGCGAGAATCGGCGCCTTTCGCCGCCAGTTTTCCTGCAGCAGCGGACAACGTCGACGACACCGAGACCGCTGCGCAGGAGGTACAGGCTACAGACCAGGCCGCAGACGACGACGATCGCGGCTCGACTGAGCGTTGATGGACAGTTTGGCCGCCGATCCGTGCTACGCCGGCCGTCGCTCGCCCTCATCGCGTGCAAACGTCTGAGCGCGGTCGCAATGCTAAAGCAACCTGCCTTTAATCGGAATCGGCTTTGCGGTTCCGATTTAAGGCGCGATGATCTAGTTGGGGCACACGAGGTTAGCTTGCTCGGATCAAGCAGCGATCAGCGTTAAAGGGCTCCGGGCCCCGCGCCGGATCAATCGCACAGCCCGATCAAATGCCGGTTGCCGTTCACGCCGACCGGCGCGCGATCGGCGATGGACCGCAACCGCAACGGTGAACGGCGCGCCAGATTATGTCTGGCTTAGGCGGATCCGCGATGCCGGTTCCGCCCCACGCGGCCGCCCCATAAAACGCTGTGGTCGGGGCCGGATCGGGAGCGTGATGGTCCGAGCTCACACCGAAACGCTATAGATCATCGTTCCTGACATGTGGAACGCCGCTTTGCGCTGCCATCGGAACCCTCCCGATCGCCATTGAAAGGCAGCTTTCGTGAGGGACCTTCGATCTTTAGCCCAGCGCACGCTTTGGATGATCCTCGCATCGTTTCCATGGCAAACGATCATGCAGTAGCATGAGACAGCAGGGCTCACATTGACATTGCGGCGTTGGCACGGGCGGCGTCCGATGGGCCCCTCGTCAGGGTGAACGCCAAAGGACCGCGCATGGACGTCGACATGATTGGCATGGCCGCACAGGCCATCGGGTTGCTACTTGAACCCCAGCGGTTGGCGTTTCTGGCATTGGGCGTCGTGATCGGACTGATCTTGGGCGTGATCCCGGGTTTGGGCGGTCTGGTCGGGCTAACCCTGCTGCTCCCATTCACCTTCGACATGGACCCATATACGGCGCTGGCCTTCTTGATGGGGTTGCAGGCCGTGGTGGTGACCTCTGACACCATCCCCGCCGTGTTGTTCGGCGTTCCCGGAACCGTCGGATCGGCCGCCACCATTCTGGACGGCTATCCGATGGCCCGGCGCGGAGAGGCTGGCCGCGCGTTCGGCGCCGCCTTCACCTCCTCGGTGATCGGCGGCTTGTTCGGCGCATGTTTGCTGGCCGTCAGCATCCCGATCCTGCGTCCGGTCCTGTTGCATGTGGCGATGCCGGAGGTGCTGGCATTCGTCGTGTTTGGGTTGTCGCTGGTGGCGGTACTGAGCGGCAGCACGCCGGCCAAGGGCCTGGTCGCGGCCTGCATCGGTTTGCTGCTGTCCACCGTGGGGGATGATCCACAGACCGGCGAATTGCGATGGACGTTCGATACCACCTACCTCTACGACGGGTTCCACGTGGTGCCGCTCGCACTGGGGTTGTTCGCGCTGCCGGAACTGGCGGACATGGCGATCGCCCGAAAATCCATCGCCGGCGACAACACCACCACAGGGTCCCACCGCAATCAGTTGCGGGGTGTGGTCGACGCATTCAAAAACCTATGGCTGGTCGCACGCTGCTCAAGCATCGGTGCCGTGCTGGGCGCCATTCCCGGGATCGGAGCCTCGGTGGTCGACTGGGTGGCCTATGGTCATGCGGTCAGATCGGAACGGGGCGCCGATCAGTCGTTCGGCAAGGGCGATGTGCGCGGTGTCGTGGCCTCGGAAAGCTCGAACAACGCCAAGGAGGGCGGCGCACTGATCCCGACCATCGCGTTTGGCGTGCCGGGCACTGCGTCGATGGCCATCCTGTTGGGTGCGTTCTTGATCCACGGCATCAACCCGGGCCCGGAGATGCTGAGCTCGCGGCTCGACATCACCTATACATTGGTGTGGAGCGTGGCGATCGCCAACATCATCGGCGCGGGGATCTGCTTCGCTTTCGCCGACCAATTGGCCAAAATCGCTTTGGTCCGCATTGGCATCCTGGCACCACTGATTATCGCCGTGACCTATATCGGCGCGTTCCAAGGCTCCAAGGACTGGGGCGACTTGTACGTCCTGTTGTCGATCGGTGTGCTGGGCTGGATCATGAAGCGCCAGCGCTGGCCGCGCCCGCCGTTGATCCTCGGCTTCGTGTTGGGCGGCATCTTTGAAAACTCGATGTTCATCTCGATCGAGCGTTACGGCCTGGACTGGCTGTTCCGGCCGGTGGTCGTCATCTTATTCGCGGTTTCGCTGTATGGCATCTTGAGGCCGGCCCTACGCGCGCTGGTTGCCGGACTGACACAGCCGACGTCGGCGGCTGGACTTCGCGTTCAATTGAACGCGCCGACACTGGATACGGTGTTTACGGCGCTGCTGCTTGGCCTGTTCGCGGCCGCGATTTATCATTCCTCGCCGTGGGATTTCGGAGCCAAGCTGATCCCGCAGGTGGTCGGCTGGACGGCGGTTGCCGCAACTGCGGCCCTGTTGCTGACAACTCTGCTCCTAGCACCGATGCCGATGCCAGAACCGACGGCGGCGCAATCCATTGCCCAAGGCCAAGCAGCCGGTCAGACCCGGACGTCCGGCGCGTCAAACGTCCATCTCGATATCACTGCCGATTACGGCGATCTGTCAGCCAGCACCGTCTTATGGCGCGCGTTGGTGTTTTTTGGGTGGTGCGTGCTGTTCTTGGCGGCGGCGTTCGTGATCGGCCTGCTCCCGGCCATGCTCGCCTACTTGATCGTCTATATGCGGTTTGAAGGGCGCGAGAGCTGGACCACGACGCTCGGCATCTCGCTGTTGGCTTGGGCGTTCGCCTATGGGTTGTTTCACCTCGTCCTTTACGTGCGCTGGCCGCAGGCGCTGGTCGGTGATCTCTTCCCGTTCCTGCGCTCGACCAACTGGTTCAACCTGGTTTGACGGGTTGCACACGGTACCGAGAAAGGGGGCGTCGCCGGGCGCGCTCGTGCCTGTCCGCCGGGTGCGCAATCACCGCTGCCCGAGCGGGAACATCGCGGATGCGCTGGCGCGTTGACTGCGGCCGGTTCCACCGGTGAGCGCGGCCGCCGATCGCCGCGATGTTCCAGCCGACGCCGCACGCGGGCACCGTCCAGGCGCGCGGCTTAATTGATCAAACCAGCATCCGCCAGGTCGCCCGGAGCGGCATCGCCCGACGTCGCGGCGCTTGGCGCCAATGCCACCGGTCGGGACTGCTCCCGGTCTCATCTGTCGTATATGTCCCCGGTTCCAGCTTGAGGCCGGTGTCGTCGCGCCATGTCACGCGCCCCTTCGGACCGCAACGTCCAAGTTGGTCAAGTTGTCGGTGATCGCCCGCGCGATGCGTTTCGGCAATGCCGGTAAAATCCGCTCATTTGCCTCGATCAACGAGATTTTGCTATCGCGTTCGGCGCGCACCGGTTCGCTCGGCCCTTGATCTTACACCTTGCGCCAGGACTGTTTGCCCACCTGATTGAAGATCCCCTCATCACGACGATCGCGACGATGTTGCGGGTCAGACCGAGTTCATGCATCTCACGTTCCCCACAGCGTGCTCCCGGTTGCCATCATGACTTGGGTTCCAATTCCAACGGCCAAGGCCGCCGTCACCAAATAGACGACGGTGCGAATACTGGATGCGGATTTTTCCGCCCATCCAAGCGGCCAGGATGCGACGTAGCTCAAGGCCGCCATCCCTAAAATCGAACCGAGACCGAACAACGCCACATAGGCGAGGGCTATCCCGGGATCGCGCGACGCGGCTATTGCGAGTGCCAGCAACCCGGCCGACCCAGCCGCGCCGTGCATCACCCCCACCAGCAACGCTTTGACTGGAAACTGATGCCAATGCCGGTGATCATGGGGATCGCTGTCATGCCGCACGCTGGCGCCGGCGTGACTGTGCGCATGCAGGTGTGGTCTACCATCACCGTGATCATGCACGTGGAAATGAACGCGGGACTTTCGCAGGCGCCGCAGCACGTCGAGGCCCAACACGACCAACAGCACGCCGACGCTGAACTCCATGGCAGCCGCCATTTTGTCGGTGAGCACGAGGCCGAACAGGATTACCGCGCAGCACATGGCGAACAATGTTACCGTGTGCCCGAGGCCCCATACGGCACCGCGCAACACCAGCGATGTGCGATCGCCGTTGTCGGTTGCAAGTGTCCCCATGGCGGCCAAATGATCCGCTTCAAGGGCATGTGCCATGCCGATCGCGAAACCCAGCAGCAGAAACGTTTCCATGTTTGCCCCTAGCATATGCGTGGCAGCTGTTCGCCGACCAACATGTCGACGATGCGACCACCGCCGAAGATGGTATTCATAACCACCATGCCGGGCCGATGCCCGGTGGCTTTGCCTATGATCCTTGCGTTGCGTCCGGCCGGATGTGCACGCATGATGTCGAGAACGTCGTCGGCAAATTGGGGCGCGGCGAACAGAACCAGCGTGCCCTCATTGGCCAGATAGAGCGGGTCCAGACCAAGGATTTCGCAAACGCCCTTGACCTCGGCCCGCAGCGGCAACGAGGTCTCCTCAATCTCGATGCCGATTTGGGCGGCGGCCGCCATCTCATTCAAGGCGGACGCCAAACCACCCCGTGTCGCGTCACGCGCCGCGCGCACGCCCGAGCAACCGCTCAGCACGGCCTCCATCAGATGATTGAGGGGTTGGCAGTCGGACCGAATATCAGCCGTGATCGCCATTTCACTGCGCGCGGCCAAGATGGCAGCCCCGTGATCTCCGAGCCCACCGTTGACGATCGCGATATCCCCCACGCCGACGTTGTTTGCCGCAAGCTCGCGGCCGACGGGAATCACCCCAATCCCGCTGGTCGTGACGAACACCTGGTCGGCTGAACCGGAGCCGACCACCTTGGTGTCACCGGTAACGATGGTCACGCCGGCTGCGTCGGCCGCCGCCTGCATCGAGGCGGCAATGCGATGCAGTAAGCCGATGTCCGTGCCCTCTTCAATGATAAACGCCGCCGACAGCCACAATGGACGGGCGCCACCGACCGCCAAATCGGTAATCGTGCCGCAAACCGCAATTTTGCCGATGTCACCACCAGGAAATTCGATGGGGTCGACCACGAAACTGTCCGTCGTGAACGCCAACTTCGCGCCGGGTGCGGCCAATTCAGATGAGACCAGCCGCGCTTGATCCTCCAGGCCTTCTGATCGGCCCAACCTGAACGCCGTCAAAAACACCTCATCGATCAGGTCGCGCATCGCCTTGCCGCCGCCGCCATGGGCAAGTGTCACGCGCCGCGCTACCGGTGGTTGGGCGATCACACTCATGCCAAGACGCTCATGCCAAACCACTCAAGCCCAGCCGCTCAAGCCAAGCCACTCAAGCCAGGACCTGACGATGTCCGCCGTACTGATAATAGGCGGCGCAGGCGCCCTCCGACGACACCATCAGCGCGCCCAAGGGTGTCTGCGGGTTGCATTCACCGGCGAATTTGGGGCACTGGTGCGGTTTGATGCGTCCGGTCATCACCTCTCCGCAACGACAACCTTCGGGGTCCCCGGCCTGGCGGCTGGCGGCGCCGTAACCGATCGTGAATTTTTTCTCCGCATCGAACTGCGCGTATTTTTCGCGAACCTTCAGACCGGAGCTGTCGATCTCTCCAAGGCCACGCCACTCAAATCGCTGCCGCGGCTCATAGACATCCTCGCAGGCAGCGATCGCGATCGGATTGCCCCTGTCCGGCACCACCCGAGCGTATTGATTTTCCACCTCGGCTCGTCCTTCGGAGATCTGCACAAGCACCATCAGCACCGACTGTAGGAGGTCGAGGGGCTCAAATCCAGCGACGACGATCGGTTTGCCGTAGTCGTTGGCAATGAAGCGATAGGGCTCGATGCCAATCACCATCGAGACGTGCCCTGGCCCGACAAAACCGTCGATCGCGACGTAGGGATGATCAAGCAAAGCCTTGATCGGAGGTGGCACGGTGATGTGATTGCAGAAGATCGAGAAGTTGGTTAGACCCTCCGCCGCGGCCTGTTGGATCGAAAGCGCCGTCGATGGCGTGGTGGTCTCAAAGCCCAGGGCAAAAAACACCACCTCCCGTTGCGGATTCTGGCGCGCCAGGGCGAGGGCGTCCAACGGCGAGTACACCATTCTCACGTCGGCGCCGTCGGCCTTGGCCTGCACTAACGACTTACGCCGGCCGGGCACCCGCATCGCATCACCAAACGTCGTCAAGATCACCTCTGGCCGTTCGGCCAGCTCAACGCATTCGTCGACCCGACCCATGGGAAGCACACACACCGGGCAGCCCGGCCCGTGAATGAACTCCAGCCCCGGCGGGGTCAGCTTGTCCAAGCCGTAGCGAAAGATCGCGTGTGTGTGCCCGCCGCAAATCTCCATGATCGAGACCGGATTGTCGGCCGTCGCACCGATCCGATCGACCACTGCAGAGATCGCTCTCAGCAGGTTGTTGGCGGCGACCGGGTCGCGAAACTCATCGATGAATCGCATGGTGACAGCTCCTCGTTTGCCGCACTGGACCGCATCGCCGCGATCTCGCCTTGGGCCTCCCGAGCATCCGCAGGTCCTTCAAGGTTTCGGCCGCCTCCTGCTCATTGATCCGGCTCGTGGCAAAGCCGACGTGAATGAGCGTCCAGGTGTCGATCAGCTGCTCGGGATGATCGTCCCCTAGAGCAACTTTCTGCCTTAAATCGGAACCGGCTTTGCGGTTCCGATTTAAGGCGCGATGATCTAGAATGCAGGCAATCTTGATTTCACGGCGAACGCCCGACACGGTGACGACGGCGAGCTTTCGCTCAACATCTGAGTTCTCAACGATCTGTCCTGCAATTCCCAGACACATACTAATCTCTTTGCTGCAGCGTCGCGATCGCCGCTTGCCCCAGCGCAAGTCCGCTGTCATCTGCGGGAATGTTCGCATGTGATAGCACCTCAAAACCGCTGGCCACCAGCCGACGATGAACACGTTCAACCAGCGTTGACACTGAAGGCAGCCACCGGTCAACGCGACGGCGTTGAGGCCCCGCTCCCGGCCGGTTCGCTGCGCCCGCTGGGCGATGGCGGCTGCCAGACCACGATGCAACCGCGCCGAGAGGGTTCCGACCGGGATCGCCAACAACAGGTCGCCGAGCAACGCGCGCCTCGCCCACACAGGCTCGCTGTCGGGCATGGCCAGCGCCCGATGCTGATGGATGTTGAATGAATAAATGACTTCGTCGTCTTCATTGAGCGCGGATCGGTCAAGGGCGGCCTTCAACAGCATGGCAGCCTGCCCCTGGTCGGCTTGCGGACCCCAGGCCAGACCGGTCATGGCGGCGGCTGCATCGAACAGACGCCCACACGACGGGGACAGCGGCGTGTTCAGGCCGGTGTTGATCATGGCATCCAAAGTCGCCTGCGGAAGGTCGCTGAGCTGTTTGAGCAAGTCCAGCGCGTGGTAATTCATGGTCAGGTCGGACCAACCGATCTCGGCCAGCAGAGGCGCATGGGCGTTGCGCCAGGGCTCGCGCACCGCGCCCACCACCGGCAAGCGTCACCGGTTTCAAGCAGCCCACCCGTTCAAACTGCGTATAGCTAGATCAAGCGTGTCGGCGTGTGCTGGAACCATTCCGCGCCCCGCCCCGGCCATGAAATGGCATGCCCGCGTGGGTGGCCGGGCGAGGCACGGGCCGGCCCGGCGCATCCGCCACAGTCGGACATTGATCTCATCGACGCAACGGGATAGCGGGTCAGCTACCAGGTCCACTGCAGGCCAGCGCGGCCAGCGCCAACGCCCGTTTTCTGATATCCCATGAACTGAGAGCGTCCCCACCCGGCCCCTACATCGACCGCGATACGATCATGGTCGAAGAGAACACCCTGGGCGAGCACGCCAATGGCGCTAACGCCGATCGCGTCCGCAACGCCATGGCGGAACGTGCCCCAGCCAACGCGCACACCAAATCGCTCATTGGGCGCTAGCTGCGGCGCCACCATCGCCGCGGAGACCGCAACACCGGCCTGCAGCGCGGCAACCGCCTTGAACGTTGCACCACCGTCCGAAGCCAGATGGCCAAAGGCGTCCGTGGTCGGCAATTGACGCAGGCCAATCTGTCGCGAGTAGCTCTTCGCAGAGGTGATTCCCCGCATCGTATAGGTCTCATTCGCGGTTCCGAACACTTGTTCGTTCGCGAGATTGGCGACCGCTCCGGCACCATATGCAGCCGAATTCGCACCCCGCGCCACGGCGTTGTGTCCATAAGCCATGGCGCCGCTGGCCCGCGCCTGAGCACCACTGCCATAGGCCGCTGCATTCTCGCCGTTAGCAGCCGAATTGCGGCCCACAGCGAGCGCCCCACGACCTCTGACGGCGGAGTTGCTGCCGATCGCGACGCCTTGCGCCGCACGTGCCGCCACGACCGCGCGATCGCCGATGGCGACTGATCCGGCATTGTTGGCCTCGGAACGATTACCGGCCGCGAACGCGCCTTGCCCCGTGGCCACGTTCAGGTTCCCGACCGCGGTTGCACCTTGCCCCGTGGCCTGATTGTTGGCACCAACTGCCACCGCGCCGGTTCCAATCGCCACATTGGGATCGCCAATGGCGACAGCACCGTCGCCATCGGCCACATTCAAATGACCGATTGCGACGGCGCCAACGCCACCGCGTACGGTCGATGTGCCGCCAGCAAACGATCCGGGGCCCGCGCCGGCAGCAACTTGAGCGCCATTGCCGATCGCGGTCGAACGAGCGGCCAGCGCTTGCGATCCATCGCCCATCGCCGTCGCCCCGATCGCCCTGGCCGAAGCGTCGTTGCCCACCGCGGTAGCCCGCTCGGCCTCTGCTCGCGCTTTTTGGCCCAGCGCAAGCGCAAATTTTCCATTGGCGAAGGCGAAGGCCCCAAGCGATGCGGAACCGCTTCCGACGGATTTGGCGTCGCTGCCCACCGCCATCGAGCGTTCGCCGTCGGCAGCGGCGTCGCTACCCACCGCCATCGAGCGTTCGCCGTCGGCAGCAGCGTCGCTACCCACCGCCATCGAGCGTTCGCCGTCGGCAGCAGCATCGCTACCCACCGCCATCGAGCGCACGCCGTCGGCATCAGCGTCGCTACCCACCGCCATCGAGCGCTCGCCGTCGGCATCAGCGTTGCCACCCACCGCCATCGAGCGTTCGCCGTCGGCAGCGGCGTCGCTACCCACCGCCGTGGCACGTTCGCCCGTCGCATTGGCCTCAGACCCGACAGCCGTGGCACGTGCGCGCGTCGCTTTGGCCTGAGCACCTAAGGCCGTGGCACGTTCGCCTCTCGCCTCCGCCTCGGACCCGACAGCCGTGGCACGTGCGCCTATCGCCTTGGCCTGAGCACCTAAGGCCGTGGCACGTTCGCCTCTCGCCTCCGCCTCGGACCCGACAGCCGTGGCACGTGCGCCTATCGCCTTGGCCTGAGCACCTAAGGCCGTGGCACGTTCGCCGTCTGCCTGAGCACCTGTCCCGAACGCCGAGTCGTACTGCTTCTGCGCGGCGCTACCATTGCCCACTGCGATGGCATCGACATGCCCGGTGAAGGCTTGAGCGCCACCGGCGCCAGCGCCGGCCACCGCACCTCCTCCCACCGTAATTCCGAGAAAGAAGCCTTGCCCGTCGGGAGTGCCGAGCGATATGCGACCGTCATGCGCCGAAATACCCATTTTGGCGGCGATATTGGCATGCCCTTTAATGGTGCCCGTTGCCTCAAATTCGCAATTGGGCAGTGAGTTCTGAACGCCTTGTACAGTGATGGCAGCAAGCTCGAGCCCGGCCCCAACGCCCTGAATAACGATGCCAGGAATCTCTGTAGCAGACTGACCGATCGCGACCGCGGCACCCGCCGCCTCCGCTGCGATGCCGGCTATGTCAGTGGCCAGACCCGCAGTACTTATGGCCAGAGCCACGGGATCGAGCTGCTGCGCGCAAACCCCACCGGAGTTACCAGTCGCTTTCCTAACTGCGTTATCGATTTGTCTTTGCCGCTCCTGGTCCGACAAACCATTATTCCTAATGATAATGTCAATTTCTGCTTTCAGTTTATCTATATCCACCGGACCGGTCGGTCCGCTTGTCGTGAGATCGTAGGGTGGGTTTGGTTGGCCCACCGTTGACGTTTGTCTTTGTGCAATAAGCGGGGTCGCGGTACTTGCGAACATTGCGGCGGCAAGCAGACCCGCCCCCAAACATGTCAACGCGCGACTGAACGCACCGCCGCGGTCAACCCCACCGCGGGGCCCGCCGGCGGCCCTGCTGCTCACGCTCCGGTCACCGTCAGCGCAACGCGCGTGTTTGGTACCAAGTAACGATGCATTGTCTAGAATAGATGTCTTCCAAAGACATTCTCGCATAGCCCCTCCCCGCAAAAAATCCTCTCCGCCAACCGACCTCACCCGCGCCACGACCAATCCCGAGCCCAGGGCCCCGCATCGTGGCAATCGGCAACGTAGCAATCAGCTATCGGCAATCAGCAATCGGCAATCGGCAATCGGCAATCGGCAATCGGCAATCAGCAATCAGCAATCAGCAATCAGCAATCAGCAATCAGCAATCAGCAATCAGCATGACCAATACGCTCTCTGCCGCCAAGCTAGTAGTGCTCAATTTTACTGTCTACAGATAATTCGTACCGTGAGCGAATGTCCGTGGATCGTGTCAAATTTGGTACGCGCTCTATTGGTATGCGCCGACGAGACGAACGCACGCGCTTGCTTGATGGCAGTGGATTGCGCCGTCAACGTCCAACAACATGTGCGTGCAGGCGAGAGCGCGCGGTTCGCTCGATCGATCAGCGCTCGAACCGCTTAAACTTGATGCGATGCGGCTCGATCGCCGCCTCGCCCAGCCGGCGTTTCTTGTCCTCCTCGTAGTCGGCGAAGTTGCCTTCGAACCATTCTACGTGGCTGTCGCCTTCGAAGGCCAGAATGTGCGTAGCCAGCCGATCGAGAAAGAACCGGTCGTGGCTGATCACCGCCGCGCATCCGGGAAAATCCTCCAAAGCGCACTCCAGCGCCGACAGCGTCTCGGTATCGAGGTCATTGGTCGGCTCGTCGAGCAGCAACAGATTGCCACCCTGCTTCAGCATCTTGGCCAGATGCACGCGATTGCGTTCTCCGCCCGATAGCAGGCCGACCTTCTTTTGCTGGTCCGGCCCCTTGAAGTTGAACCAACTGCAGTAAGCCCGGCTCGGCACCTCGCGCTTGCCACCCAGCGTTATTTGGTCGAGACCGCCCGAGATCTCCTCCCACACGGTGTTTTTGTCCTCGAGGTGATCACGGCTCTGATCAACGTAGGCGAGCTGCACCGTATCCCCGAGCCGGATGCTGCCGGCATCGGGCTGCTCTTGTCCGGTGATCATTTTGAATAATGTAGATTTGCCGGCACCGTTGGGCCCGATCACCCCGACGATTCCACCAGGTGGAAGCTTGAAAGAAAGATCGTCAATCAGCAGTTGCGCACCAAATGCCTTCGACAAGCCCTCGACCTCGACCACCACGCCACCGAGCCGCGGTCCGGCTGCGATTTGGATCTGCGATCGCCCCAGCTCCTCGCGCCCGGCTTCCTCCGCCAACTTTTCGTAGGCTTGAATGCGCGCCTTGGACTTGGCCTGACGCGCGCGCGGGCTGGCCTGTATCCACTCCAACTCCCGCTTCAATGTCCGTTGCCTGGCCTCCTCCTGGCCCTTTTCCACCTCAAGCCGCTTGGCCTTTTGCGCCAGCCAACTGGAATAGTTGCCCTTGTAGGGCACGCCCTGGCCACGATCGAGTTCCAACGTCCATTCAGTGATGTTGTCGAGAAAGTATCGATCGTGGGTCACCAGCATGATGCAGCCGGGATAATCGCGCAAATAGCGCTCCAGCCATGCAACGCTTTCGGCGTCCAGGTGGTTGGTGGGCTCGTCGAGCAGCAAGATATCGGGTTTGCTGAGCAACAGCCGGGTGAGCGCCACCCGGCGTTTTTCGCCGCCGGACAGGTTGGTGACGTCAGCCTCGCCGTCCGGGCAACGCAAGGCATCGCAAGCTTGCTCGACCTGGGCGTCGAGATCCCACAGCCCTTCGGCGTCGATCTCATCTTGCAGCGCCGCCATCTCGTCGGCTGTCTGTTCTGAATAGTTGGCGGCGATTTCGTTGAAGCGTTCCAATTTCGCCGCCTTGCCGGCAACGCCCTCCAACACATTGCCGCGCACGGACTTGTCCTGATCCAGCTCAGGCTCCTGCGGCAGATAGCCCACGCTGACGCCGTCGGCCGCCCACGCCTCGCCGACAAACTCGTCGGTCTCGCCGGCCATGATCTTGAGCAGGGTCGATTTACCAGCGCCGTTCAGGCCGACGACACCGATTTTGGCGCCGGGATAAAACGACAGCGAAATGTCCTTCAACACTTGCTTGCCGCCCGGGTAGGTCTTGGACAGCTTGGACATGTGATAGACGAATTGCGGGTTCGCCATGGGGGCGCCTCCGTTGCGCATGTCACCAAACGGGAGTTTCGGGGCTTTTTAGCGCATTGGTTGGTCGCAAACAATGTTTGCGCTCTGCCATCGAGCGGCACCGACAATGGCAGCACCGTGCACCCGTTCCAACCGGGCGCATGCCGGGTGATGCCCAACCGGACGGCACAAGGCAACAGCCGCTCGCGGGCTGCTGGCGGTCGTTGCGGCGCGTCATGATCGGCGCACGGGTCGCGTTGGCACGGCCCCAGTCATGCCAGGGCCCCAGTCATGCCAGGGGCCCAGCAATGTCAGGAATGCAATGCCAGGTCTGGGTGGTGCACACGACTTGAGCTTGAACCCGGCGACGGTCCGCACCGGCGGGGACGGCAACCTGCGACGTCGCGCCTCACGAGGTCGTCACTGGATCAGGGCAAGAGCCCGGTCGATCACACGGCCGACCGGTGGGCAAGGTGCGGCGGGCTAGATGCCCCGCATCGATTGACTCCTTGCCACTGCCTCGTATGCTGATTGGTGATCGACACGCACCACAGAGTTTTCGGAAGGAAGCCGCCATGTCTGTTACGTCGATGCACCACGTGGCCTATCGCTGCAAGGATGCAAAAGAAACGGTTAAGTTCTACGAGGACCTGCTCGACCTTGAATATTCGATCGGGGTCGCTGAGAACCTGGTCCCCTCGACCGGGGAGTGGTCGCCCCACATCCATGTGTTCCTGAAGCTTAAGGACGGCAGCTTCCTCGCCTTCTTCGAGCTGTCGGAATGCCCGCAGATGCAGCTGGACCAGAACACGCCGGATTGGGTGCAACACATCGCGATGGCGGTGCCGGACGAGGAACAACTCGTCAGCTACAAAAATCGGTTGGTTGCCGCCGGTGTCGATGTCGTCGGTCCGACCGATCACAAGATCTGCAAATCCATCTACTTTTTCGATCCCAGCGGGCATCGCATGGAGTTGACCGTCGACACGATGACGCCGCAGCTCGCGCAGCGCTTTGACGAGATTGCTCACCCGCTTTTGGACGAATGGGCCCGCACCAAGCAGGCGCCCGATGTCGATTGGATGCACGACCATTCGGCCGGCTGATCGATCGGCAGGTCTCGGATATGGCGCAGCATGAAATAGAACGCATTCCGGTCATCACGTCGTTCGACGAGGTCTCGTCTTACACCGAGACCTATGGCTTTGTGGGCAGCCAGGACAAGGTGTTCTTGGAAGGTCAAATCATCCGTCCAAGGCACACCCCGTCGCGCCGACTGATCGTGTTCATGCATCCCGCATCGACGCTCAACTTGATGCCGATGCCGGTCGGCTTGGCGCGTGCAGGCCACCACGTGCTGTGCGCCGCGTCCCGCTACGCCAAAAATGACACGGCCCTGATCATGGAAAAGGTGGTTGCTGATCTGGGCGCCTACATCCGCCACGCCCGCGCGGAGCTGGGTTATAGCACCATCGTGTTATGCGGCTGGAGCGGCGGCGGTGCGCTGGCCGCGACTTACCAGTCGGAGGCTGAGCATCCGCGCACGACCGATACGCCGGCCGGCGACCCCTATGACCTGACCGCCATCGATCTGATCCCGGCCGACGCCTTGATCTTCATCGCCGCGCACACCGGCCGGGCCCGCACGCTGGCTGAATGGATCGACCCGTCCGTGCGCAATGAGCTCGACCCGAAAGATCGCGATCCCACGCTTGACCTATACGACCCCAACATGGCGAACCGGCCGCCCTACACGGCTGAGTTCGTCGCCCGTTACCGCAGCGCCCAACGCCAGCGCATCGATCGCATAACTGCTTGGGTTCGAGAGCAACTGGCGGAACTGAGGAGCGGCGCATCTGGTGAGGTGGAGCGCCCGTTCATTGTCCATCGCACGATGGCCGACCCGCGCTTCCTCGACCCGGCGCTCGAGCCCAACGGCCGCAAACCGGGGTGGTGCTACCTGGGCGCGCCCGAGGCGGTCAACTCAGGGCCGGTCGGCTTGGCGCGCTTCTCCACGCTCCGGGGTTGGCTATCGCAATGGTCGCCAGCCTCGCGCGCCGACGCGGCCGAACGCATCCGCGACGTGTCGATCCCCCTGCTGGTCGTGGAAAACGGCGCCGATGACGCGGCACCGCCCAGTCATCCGCGCGAAGTGTTCGAAGCCGCCGCAATGGCCGACAAGTCGTACCAGCTGATCGAAGGCGCGACCCATTATTATCAGGGCCAGCCCTCACATCTGGCCGAGGCCGTTGAGGTTGTGAGCGCTTTCATTGAGAGCCGGCTGGGCTGAGGCCCGTATCCGCTTGATCGCATCAGCGCAGCCGACCGGCTCGGGCGTGCACAGCAAGCGTGACGAAACCAGTCCATCGATCGCGACAGCCCCGGCAGCCGGCCCTCAAGGAGCATCGGCACGACGGCCAGCCAACACGCAGCAAGAGATCGTCGGCCGTTAATCGTCGCGTGGGGTTGGGTTGGAACCGCCGCCGCGAACCCAGGTCTAGAGTATCCGTTTTGATCGGGATCGGCACGATCCCGATAAAAGGCAGAAAAGTTGCACACCACTGCAAGGGCGATCATCTTTGTGCCTAAAATGGGAACCGGCTTTTCGGTTCCCATTTTAGGCACGATGATCTAGCCGTGAATGTAGTGCTCCAGCTGGTCGATGATAAATTCGCGGTCCTGGATGATTGACTTGACCAGATCCCCGATCGAAACAATGCCGACCACCTCGTTATCGACGACGATCGGCAAATGCCTCACCGCATGCGCCGTCATCAGCGCCATGCCTTGCTCCACCGTGTGCTCAGGCGCCGCGCACACCACATCGCTGATCATAATGTCCTGGACCGGCGTGTCCAATGACGACCGCCCCTGCAAGATGACTTTGCGGGCGTAGTCGCGCTCGCTCATGATGCCGACAAGCTGCGACCCACGCATCACCGCCAGCGACCCGACATCGAGCTCTTCCATCTTCTTCAGCGCTTCAAACACCGTGGCACTCGGTTCTACGGCGTGGATTTGGCGGCCTTTGGTTGCCAACACGGCGTTGATTGTTGTCATCGTTCAGCTCCTTACCAACTTTGCAGCGGACACCTACTAAGCTGACGGGTTCTGCCTGCGTACCTACGCCTGCCTCGGCCGGCACACATCGCAGCAACCATAGTCGAAGGTTGTTATTGGTCCTCCTGGCTACGCGGCGTCGGCATCGACCACCGCCAACCCTACTTGGTCACGATCACGCCACAGCCCGATCTTCATCAGCAACAAAACTTTCGGCTGTGCTATTGCCATGTTTTAAAATGCGTCAACGTGCAAAGCAGATAACCGAATAAACCGATGAATCGCGAGCGGGCGACGGAATCGTCCAACGCTGCCCTTGGTTGGCCTCATTTTGCTCGCCGATCGAGCCGACCAGCAAACGTTTGGTACGCTTCGCTTGTGGCCAAATGCTAGGCCATCGCCCTGTGCCTTCCACGCATGATCCGTAGCATGATCACAACCTCCTTGCTGTTCCTCCGGTGCCGCTTTGGTGGCCGGCTTAGACCCTGACAATGCCATGCGCGGACCGAACCGGCAATGCTTCGCGCCAACGGCGGGACGTAGCGCCACGCGCAGCGATCAACCCAGTCAGACGTAGGCCGGCACATCCATCGGATCGCCACCAAATCATTGCCGCCTGAACCGGATTACCTTGCCGGCCGATTCCCCAACCCTGCCACCAGACGGCACGATGATCGCGGTTGGTAGGGCTGGGCAGTGGGAGGGGTCCGGCCGACAGTGATATGATCTCGCGGGATCGTCGCCAGCCGTCAGGCCGGCCGGCGCAAGCGGTCGAGCGCCCGCGCGCGGTCCCCTTATGGCGCGGACATCGAATTGCTCGCGCTATGGCGATCGTGGACTTGATGGCGATCGTGGACTTGATAGCGATCGTGCACTTGGCAGATTTTTAGAAAAACTTAATTATGCAAAGGAATCGCAAAATCCGGATTGACTGACTGCAGTGAAGGTGCCACATTGTTTGATGACGAGATGCCATTTGCGCTGGCGCAAATCGGAGCTGGCGTAAATTGGAAATCGTCACCTCCAACAACGATTGACGGAGGGAGCATGAATCCACCGGGCAGTCGAATAAGGCCTCGCGCAGAGGCGAGGCCACGGTTCGCATAGCGGATCATATGCATGCACGCCCAAGGCGAACCGCCGACAATTAAATCATCGATTAACGGGTACTTAGTTGTGCCACGTCTCTAAGCCCGGCTCAATGCGCTGGGAGTAATCGGAAGTGATCACGGCCCCGCTGCGAACGCGCCATGTTCAGCGGGGCTTTGTTGTTGTGTTGGTCAAGCTTTGCGTTGTCAGCGGAGCACTGACAGCTTCGCACCAATTGTCCAGCGCGATGTTGGCGTGCGCAAATGGTGCTGTGATGGGCAATGGTGCTGTCATGGGCAATGGTGCTGTCATGGGCAATGGTGCTGTCATGGACAAGTGAGCCTCGGCGCACCAATCATGTCCGCCCAAGTCCGGATCAGCCGCGCCGGCCCGGTTGCCAACCCGGCACCGAATGACACGGCGGTGTGCGGGCCAGATGGGGATCGACGATGGGGAGGGAAGATGGATCCAACTGACACTGCAACGCTCAGGCTGGAGCAACCAGCTTCTCATCGGACTCGGAACGGTCCCGATGAAAAGCAGAAAGCTGCTCTATTCTTTAAGGGCGATCATCTTTGTGCCTGAAGTTGGCACCGTCTCAGCGGAGCCTACCTAACGCCCGATGATCGCGAAGCCAGCCAACTGCAAGGGCGCTGCCGGAAATCTCGATCGATACGAATTTGAAGCGCAAATTGATTGCAACCGCATCGTGAAGCGCCGACCGATCATAACGATGTCAAAGAGTTTCGATCGCAGCATGCGAACACCGCGCGTCCCGCGCGAGTAAAATTTTTCGAAATGGGCACGGATCGCGATCCCTCTCCAAGGGTTTACTGTCTCAACAACACGCTGAACCTCGACAACGAGCTGACCAACATGCTTGGAGAGCGCTTTAATCCCCTTTAGAGCGATCATCGTAACTTAAATTGGAACCGGCTTTGATTGGAACCGGCTTTGATTGGAACCGGCTTTGCGGTTCCAATTTAAAGCACGATGATCTCGGCATTGGATCGAAATCCGTTGCAATCCGTCGCGCTTTTAGCCCGCCCACCCCGCGCGTGCGGCGCATTTGAAATCGCAATCAGAAAAACACCGTCCCGACCGCAAATCCAATGGCGTTTGACGCTGGGGAGTTCGCGGTTATCCCACTTGAAACGAAGACGTGCTCTCGGTGCTTCAGAAGCGTTCATATTTGTACCTTACGTTGGAAGCGTCTGAGCGCTTCCAACGTAAGGCACGATGATCCAGCACGCCGTAAAGTCCTCGGGTGACCACATCGACTAAACCACCCTGACGCGTGGCACGATCATGTTGGGATCGACGATCTTACCGCGTTCAACCACGGTCTTGTTGTCGAGCGTTATCGTACAGTCGCGCATCGGTACATCATAATGTCCACGCGTCGATCGCTTGCCGCCGCCTTGCGTGTTGGGCCCGGTTGAGAACAAAAAGTTGCCTGGGAACGTGCGCGCCGCGGCCCGGCTGCGTTCGGGCTCGTCGCCGTTAAGGGCGATGCCGTACCACAACGCCTGCGGATTAAGCCCCCAGCCCAGATGCGAGATTGCGAACGGATCCATGTCGTCAGCGCTGGCCTTGTTGTCGTCGAGCCAGTCCTGCATCAGTTTGGCGTCGAGCCCACCCTCAATCCGCCGAATGAAGCCGTCGCGCACCTCCAGCCGCACCGCATCTTGCACATAGCGGCAGTACGGCAATATCACGATGTCACCCGGCTGGATCACCACCGTACCGTTGGCCGATCCCTCATTCGGGAAGGTATGGATATGTCCACCGCCCCAATGGTCGAAATGCCCCGGCTCGTCGGCAAAACCCCATTGTGTCATCACTGGGTATTCGCCACGCGCGTACGACAGGTCGGTGCCGGCGTGTGAGGTGACCCGGACCTCCTTGGTCTTCCCATAAAGCTCATGCGCATAAAGGCAGGCTTGCTTGAGCCCTGGCGGCGACATCAATTGCTCCAGGTCATCGGGTGCGTCGATAATCATCAAAACGCGGACGCCAGCGTCCATCACGTCCTTGAGCCAACGCGTGAACAATGGCACGTGGAAAATGACAACGATATCGGCCGCCTTGACCGCTTCGAGCGTTCCCTTGCACTGTCCCACGGTGGGGACACCGACCTTGGTCCAGGACGGGATCGAGTTAACGCACATTTCATAAATGTCCGCCCCGAGTTCCTCCGCTGCGGCAAAGGCCGAGCAAAGATAGTCGCGCCTGGTCGAAAGGTCCGACACGCAGCACACGGTTTCACCCTGGGAGATCTTCGACAGTTCGAACTGCCGGCGAAACAGGGCCGTCAACTTGCCGGGGTTGAGTTCCTGTGCACGAAAGGCCGCAGCTTTCATCATCGCCCTCCCTTGGACGCAAAAAGGAAGCCTGAAGGCGCGTGTTCCGGCGTCGACGCTAGAGGGAAGAGCGTGCGCCGGAAACCGGGCCAATGTCAGTTTGTGGTCTGGCGCAACGAACGCCGGCTGACCTCCGCCAGTCCGCAGCGTTCGCGCCAAAACCCCAAGGATAATGCCGGCAAACAGCCGACAGCGTCAATTCCGGTAGCCTTGCGTGGTGTCACGGCCGCGATCACCAACCAGCTGATCCAAGTCCGTGCAAAAGCCAGCACGATCCCGGCCCGGCGACGGGGGCAGCCGCTGCCTGCGTTTGATTGACGCGTTGAGAGCCATCATGATAGCCTTTCGATCGGTTGGCGAATTGGGTTCAACGGGCAGCTGAGCCGCAGTTCGCCCCAGGGCTTGTCACCGCGGCGGGCAGCTGGATGGCCTGGATCGGTTTCCGGCCAGGCTAACAATTCGACCAAACGCAACTGGGCGGCCGGCCAAGCATCGAACGCGACATGCGAAATGACGACGCCCGTGCCGTTGCCGATCGGATCTCCAAACGGTTCTTCGCCACCCAAGCGCTGGACCATGTAACGGTGGCGTTTTTCGCCGGCGAGGTGCACGCGCTGGTCGGTGAGAATGGGGCCGGCAAATCCACGCTGATGAAGATTTTCGCCGGGGTCTACCGTCCTGACTCCGGTGAGGTGCGGCTCGACGGCAAATCCGTGGCGTTTGATGCGCCCCGTGACGCCATCAGGGCTGGCGCCATCGTCATTCCCCAAGAAATGCACGTGGTCGGCGCGCAGTCCGTGGCTGAGAATGTGCTGCTGGGCGCGCTGCCGAACCGCACGGTCTGCGGCATTCCCGTGCGGCTGGATCGGTCGCAGATGCGCAGACGAACCCGCGAGCTGCTGAACCGCTTCGCAATTGACCTCGATCCAGATCAGTCCGTTGCAAATCTGGGGATCGGCGAGCGCCAGATCGTTATGATTGCACGCGCCCTCAACCACAACGCTCGGTTTTTAATTTTTGATGAGCCCACGGCGGCTTTGGAGACACGGGAAGCCGAGCGCCTTCTCGATATCATCCGCAAACTGAAGGAATTGGGTGTAGCCGTAGCCTACGTCTCCCACAACCTCGATGAGGTCGACGCCATAGCCGACCGCTGCACGATCTTGCGCGACGGCCGCGTGATCGCGCACTCGGCCGGTCAACATTGTCCGACGCGTGACGAAATGGTGCGTTTGATGACCGGGCGGGACATCGAGCACGTGCCCGGTGGCGGCAAGCGCGGTCTAGGCCAACCGCTGCTGAAGCTTGACCGGGTGGGTCGCGCGCCGTATCGGCAGCTTGGCATCGCCCTTCACCGCGGCGAGATCCTCGGCCTGGCTGGTCTGCTCGGCGCTGGCATGACGGAATTGTTACGCGCCATCTACGGAGCCCAAGAGCCGCCCCAATCCATCCAGCTCAATGACTTTCGCATCGATATCTCCTCGCCGGCAGACGCCATCAAACACGGCATTGGGCTGGTGCCTCGCGAGCGCCGGCAAGGTCTGATCATGGGCCTGACGGTGCGCGAGAATATTGTCCTGCCCAACCTCGACAAGTTCGCCGGCCTGCGCGGCCTCGACATCGCACGCATCGATCGCTTCGTCAGCGATCTCATCGCTTCGGTCGACATTCGACCGCACGACCCCGCCAAGGTTGTGCGCGAATTGTCCGGGGGCAACCAGCAGAAGGTGATCTTTGCCCGCTGGCTGGCTGGCCACGTCGATCTGTTGCTGCTCGACGAGCCGACCCACGGCATTGATGTCGGCGCCAAAGCGCAAATTCACGGCCTGATGCATGGGTTTGCCGATCGCGGTGGTGGGATCGTGTTTGCGACTTCGGAAATGGCCGAGGTGCTTGCCGAATCGGACCGGGTGCTGGTCATGCGTGCCGGCACCATCGTTGCGCAGATCTCGCGTCAGGATGACTATAGCGAGCGTGCGCTGCACAGCGCCATGGCGGGATAAGCACAGCTCCTGCCCGCAAGCTGCAGCAGGTGAACAAAGGACTGATAGAATTGAGCGAGTTGCAAGATCAGCGCGAAACGGTCGAGCCGGTGTCCGGGCGCCGGCACAGCGGTGGCCGGGCCAGTCCCGTCGACCTGGTGTGGGGGCAGATGCCGCTGATCGCCCTGATCGTGCTGTGCGTGGTCGCCTCGCTGCTTTCCGACCGATTTTTTTCGGCGATCAATATCAATAACGTCCTGATCCAGGGCGCCGTTATGACCGTCATCGCCATCGGCATGACGTTTGTCATCGTCGGCGGCGGCTTCGATCTCTCGGTCGGTTCCGTGGTCGCGTTGTCAGGAGTCGCCGCCGCCTGGGTCATGTTGGAAACCAATGTGGTGCTAGGGATCGGCGCGGGCCTGGGAATTGGCGCTCTCGTCGGCCTGATCAACGGACTGATCGTCACCAAGCTCGACGTCAATCCATTCATCGCGACGCTCGGCACCATGGTTTTGGTACGTGGCCTGACCTTCCTGTTAACCGATGGTCAGCCCATCGTCGGAGAGGAGGGACTGCCGGAAGTGTTCTTGGAGTTTGCGATCGGTCGCTTCCTGGGCGTCAATTATCTGGTGTGGCTGCCGGTGCTGATCGTCATCGTGTTCAGTTGGCTCCTGCACTCGACGGCCTACGGCGTGCGCGTTTTTGCCACCGGTGGCAACATCGAGGCGGCCTATCTGGCCGGTATCAACGTCGGCTGGATCCGCACCTCGACCTATGTCTGGTGTGGAACCTTGGCCGGGCTGGGCGGTGTGATGCTCGCCTCTCGGCTGCAATCTGGCCAACCCACAGCCGGCGTGTTCTATGAATTGACGGCGATCGCGGCGGTTGTGCTCGGCGGCGCCTCTCTCTACGGCGGGGAAGGAAAGCTCTATAAGAGTGTGATCGGCGTGTTTATCATGATCGTGCTGGCCAATGCCTTGAACTTGGCAAACGTTCCATCGCACTGGCAGCAGGTCGCGATCGGCATCGTCATTGTCGCGGCTGCAGCGGCAGATCGATGGCGGCACAGAAAGGCGCGCCGATAGCCCGAGGATAAGGAAGGAAACGTCACATGAGAAGATTTCTGCAAGGCGCATGCATCGCGCTATCTGTCGTCGCATGCAGCTTCAACGTCGAAGCCAAAACCATCGGGGTGTCGCTTTCCTCCGACACCAACCCGTTCTACATCGCCATGCTCAAGGGCATTAAGGCCCGCGCAGCCAAGGCCGGTTTCGACGTGTCCGTGGTCAACGCGGAGGAGGACATTGCAAAGCAGCTTAACGGTGTGAACGATCTGATCGCCAAACAGGTCGATGGCATTCTCATCTCGCCGATTGACGCTAAGGCGCTGTGCAGTGTCTACGATAAGGCCAAGGCCGCCGGTATCCCCATCATGTCAATTGCGCGTGGTTCAGCCTGCAAGAACCAATTGCTGCATGTTGGTCTGGATGAGTTGCGCATCGGCAGGGAGATCGCCGATTGGACGGCGAAAAGCATCGGCGGCAAGGGCAAAGTCGCGATGCTGGCGGGGCCGGCCGGCGCCCAGGCGTTCATCAATTTCGCCAAGGGCTACGCCGAGGAAATGGCCAAGCATCCAGACATTAAGGTTGTGTTCCGTCGCGAGATGTTGCTGACGCGGGAGAACGGCCTGAAGAATGCTGAGGATGCGCTGGTCGCACATGCCGACCTCAAAGCCATCTACGGCGCCAATGACGAGCTTGGCATGGGCGCTGCCCAGGCGGTGGCCGCCGCCGGCAAGACCAAGGATATCGTCGTGACCGGAATGAACGGGATTCCACCGGCTGTTGCGGCGGTAAATCGCGGCTTCATGGATTTGACCGTGGCGCTCAACCCCGTCGCCTTTGGCAATGTCGGAGTCGATACCATGGTGGCTTATCTCTCGGGCAAAGGATTTGGTCCAAAGGTGCTCGTCAGCCACGTCTTGGTCGACAAGGCCAATGCCAAGAAATTCATGCGCAAGAAAAAATAACAGACGATGACACGGAGGCGCGAGCGGACCGGCAGAAAATTCGCGAACTCGTGCGCTCGCGCCCACATTTCGACATTCCGCCGACATCTCTCGGCGGTGTGATGGTTGCCGATCTCACAACGCTTGGCCGGTAACGCGACTGGCCTGGGAGTGCACCAATGGCAGCGGATCTCGATCACCAATCCTCATCTTCGTCCCGGCACGATGCCGCGTTGATTGCCGATCTCGCACGCGTGAATTTCCAGCCCCTGTGGGATCGCTTTCAACGGCTTACCCCGCTCGCCCCCAGCGCCCGCGACGGCGCCTTCCTGTGGAAGTGGGCCGACGTCGAACCACTCACCGTCCGCGCTGGCAAGGAAGTGGCGATGGAAGACGCGGAACGCCGCGCCGTCATCATGTGCCATCCTGCATTCGGCGGTGCGATCGAGACCACATCCAACCTGATCTCGGCGTTCACAGTGCTTGAACCCAACGACCGAGCCCCGCCGCACCGCCACACCGCTGCCGCCATTCGGTTTGCCACCAACTGCCCCGGCGCCGTCACCATCGTCGACGGACGACGCTGTGAAATGCACGCTGGCGATCTGGTGTTGACACCGCCGATGTGCTGGCATGGCCACATCAACGAGGGCAACCATCAAACGGTCTGGTTTGATGCCGCCAACATGCCGTTGATTGGTGCCCTGGACGCTAACTTTTTCGAGCCCGGCGACCGCAACGCCAATGACTTTTGGCAGGTGGACGCAGGCGACGAACCCGCCTGGGAGGGCGCCGGCTTAGTGGCGACGCATGTCGAACACACACCAGCGCACTCGCCCAAATATCGCTATCCCGGAGCGGTGACCCGGCGCACGCTGGACGCCATGAAGCCCGGCCGAGATGGTTCGAAAACGCTACGCTACACCAATCCGGTAACGGGCGGCGCGATTATGCCGACGCTGGATTGCTACACCACGCGACTTGAGCGCGGCGCCACCACCCGAGCAAGCCGGATCACCTGCAATCAGATTTGTTTGGTCGTCAACGGCACGGGCCAATCGAGGATCGGTGATGCCACGTTAGAATGGAGCGAGCACGACACCTTCACTATTCCCCACTGGACCTGGGCCAACCACCGGGCAAACTCCACCAGCGCCGATCTGTTCATCGTAACGGACCGCTCGGCCTATGAGAATCTGGGGTTGCTGCGCCTTGAGGAAGAGGACTGAATTTTCGATGGTCAGCTCACTCGAACGCGAAGGCATTGGCAGCCGGGTTCTGCGTCGCGAGGACGTGCGGCTGCTGACCGGGCGCGGACGGTTTATCGATGACCTGGCCTATCCCACTGCGCTTTCTTGCTATGTGGTCCGCTCCCCCCACGCCCACGCCGATATCCGGGCCATCGACTTGACTCAAGCTCGACGCCAACCCGGCGTCGTCGCCATTTTCACCGGGGCCGACATGGCCGACGACACCGTCGGTCCGATGCCTGCTTTATGGCAAATCACATCGAGCGACGGCACCCCCATGGCCGAGCCCGACCGCTGGGCGCTCGCGCGTGAGCGGGTACGGCACGTCGGCGAGCCGGTGGCCATCGTCATCGCCGCGACACGCGAGCAGGCGCAGGACGCCGCCGAGCACCTGACCGTTGATTATGCCGAGCGCCCGGCCGTTGCCGTCACCGATCAGGCGTTGGAGCCGCGGGCACCGAGCGTCCACGACGGCGCGCCCGGCAATGTCTGCTTTCGCTGGCAACGCGGCGACAAGCCTGCGGTTGATCGCGCGATGGCCGATGCTGATCTGGTCGTTACGGCCAATCTGACCAACAATCGGCTGTGCGGCGCGGCGATCGAAACGCGCGGTGTGATCGCCGATTACGACCCGGCGGGGCAGACCCTGACCCTGGTCTCGACCACGCAATCACCGCATCACATCCGTCGCCTGGTGGCCGGCGAGATCGGCATGTCGGAAGCGCGGGTCCGAGTCATTTCGCCCGATGTCGGCGGCGGCTTCGGCACCAAAGGCAAGCATTATCCCGAAGAGACGATTCTGGCTTGGGCCAGCCGTAAGCTGGGACGGCCGATCAAGTGGATCGGCCAGCGCTCCGAAAGCTTCCTATCCGACACGCAGGGACGCGATCACCTCACCCAGGCGGAGCTTGGCGTCGATCAGCAGGGCCGCTTCCTAGCGCTGCGTGTAAACACCATCGCTAACGTCGGCGCCTACGTCTCGACCTTCGGCGCCAATATTCCAAGCGCCATCTATAGCGCGCTGTTGAGTGGCGTTTATCGGACCCCGGCCATCTATGCGCAAGTGACCGGCGTGTTCACCAACACCGTGCCGATCGACGCCTACCGTGGTGCCGGCCGGCCCGAGGCCTGCTATGTGCTGGAGCGCCTCGCCGATCTCGCCGCCGAACGGCTCGGCCTGTGCCGGTTCGAAATTCGCCAGCGCAATATGGTGACGGCCGCCGAAATGCCCCACACCACGGCGATCGGGCCGACCTACGATAGCGGTGATTTTCCAGGCATCTTGCGGCGCGTCCGCCAGCTGTCCGCGTACGATGCCTTCGCAGCGCGGCGCGCCCAGTCGGCCGCCAGCGGGCGCTGTCGCGGCATCGGCGTGGCGAGCTTTGTGGAAACCTCGGGCATTGCCCCATCCCGGCTGGGCGGGGCCTTGGGCGCGCGCGTCGGCTTTTTCGAAACCGCGCACATCCGCGTCAACCCGGATGGCAGCGTGCTAGCGATGCTTGGCACCCACAACCACGGTCAAGGCCACGAGACCACCTTCGCCCAGATTTTGTGCGAGCGTTTGGGAACGCCGCTCTCCCGCATCGATATCGTCGAAGGCGACAGCGCAGGGGTACCGAACGGGACGGGCACCTTCGGCTCGCGCTCGATCGCCGTCGGCGGCACCGCCCTCAATGCGGCCGCCGACAAGGTGATCGACAAGGCCGCGAAGATCGCCGCGCATCTGATGCGGGAGAACGCCGCCAACGCGGTGTTCGAAGACGGCGCCTTCGCTTGGCCCCACAGCAACAAGCGCATCGAATTCGCCGAGGTCGCACGGGCGGCCCACGCACCATTCGATTTTCCGCACGATGAGCTCGAGCCGGGTTTGGAGGCGGCCGCTTGCTTTGATCCGAGCAACTTTGCATTCAGCAACGGCGCCCATGTCGCGGAGGTGGAGATCGATCCCGCAACCGGCACCATTGACGTCCTCGGATATTATGCCGTTGATGACATCGGCACGGTCATCAATCCGATCATCGTCGAAGGTCAAATCCATGGCGGCGTCGCCCAGGGCCTGGGTCAGGCACTGATGGAGGCCTGTCGCTATGATCGCCAGTCCGGGCAGCTGTTATCCGGCAGCTTCATGGACTACGCGCTGCCGCGGGCCGACCAGGTCCCGTTCCTCGTCTCAGAGCTCGACGAAAGCCAACCGTGTCGAAACAATCCGCTGGGGGCGAAGGGATGCGGCGAGTCCGGCACCATCGCCGCACCGGCGGCCATCACCGGCGCGGTGCTGGACGCATTGCGGCCGCTCGGTGTCACCGACATCGAGATGCCGCTGACCTCCGAGCGTGTCTGGCGCGCGATCGAACAAGTCCGTCAGGCTGAAGCGGGCAGCCAACAAAGTGAGGCGTGAAAGTTCACCGCGTGGTGAGGGGGGCGAAGCAGCAGCCCGCGTCAAACATTGCCGCGCGACCCGATCGCGACCAGGACCAGGCCGGCCGCAATCACGACCCACCCAATGATGGCGAGCGAACCCGGCCGCTCACCCAACAGGGCAAAGCTCATCGCGAACATCAGGCCGAGCGTCAGCAGATTGAAGGGATAAACCGCATAAAGTGGCAGGCGGGCCAAGGCGTAAAGCCAGCACACGACCGCGACAGCCAGCACCGCCAAGCCTCCCAGGACATTGAGATTGATCAGGTCGAGCCAGGCCAGACGACCCGTGGCGCCGATCTTGAGCAAAACCTGGCCGGCCGCGGCGAGCGATGCGGCGACCAGGAGTGCCATCAGCACCTGCAACGTCATGATCTCATCCCTTGCTTGAGCCGCGCCATGGTGCACGCCAGTGAGTAGTGGCGGCGGGACAGCCAGGTGACGGCCGGCACTGGCAATGGGCGCAAGACCGCGCGGCGCAGCCGCCAACCGAGATCACCGCCGCCATCGAGCGTCGTCAGATCATCGACCCGCGCCGATCTGGCCGGCTGCGAAAGGCGGCCTGCGCCGGTCGAATTGGCAAATATAAATATATTAAACCGATACCAGCGCGCGATGCGATCATCCTGCATCGCAATCGGTCGCAGGCAGTCGAACGCCGCAAAGCCTCGCTGCTTGAAGAGCCCGGCCCAGAACGATGGGGCCTGCTCGTTAATGTGATCTTCACCGCCCTGGCCGGGCTGCGCCGCCGAGAACAGGACGACATCCGATAAGGCGCATAACAATGCGACGAAATCTGCCGCCGAAGCCGCAGGGAGATGCTCGGCGACCTCCAGTGACTGTGCCAGATCAAAGCGACACGGGACTTCAACCGACGCCGGCTCGGCAAGGTTGACGGCCGTGAACGCCGAAGCGTCGATCGCCAGCCGTGCCCGATCGATATAGCCACCGTCGAGACCTTTTATCTCGTCGACCCCAAAGGCTTTCCACTGGGCAAGCCAAGTCCCGCGACCGCAGCCCACGTCGACCACGCTGTTGGCGTCTACCATCCGCTGTACCAGCGGGATCATACGCACCGCGGACCGCTGCGCCGTTCGATCGACCCAGTCGAAAAACTGGTCGTCATATAGATTACCCAACGTTTAACGCCTCCAAGCCAAGGCCTAAACTAATCCCAAACCATTTCCGCCTAGTTTAAAACCGCCAATCATGAGGACCGAGTTGGATGCTGAACGCACTGGCCGATCACGACGAGGCCGACCGGAGCGCGGTCCGGGCGAGATGTCGAGATGCCGGGCATGGCGCCCGGTCCTCGCTCAACCTTGTGGTGCCATGCTTTAACGAAGCGGCCGTGCTACCCACCACGCTGCAGCGCCTCACCGATCTCATCGACCGCTTGATCGCCGATGGGGCGGTGTCTGGCGCAAGTACCATCACCCTCGTCGACGATGGCTCCCGCGATGACACCTGGGCGCTGATCGTAGCGGCCAACGCCAAAAATTCGCGCATTAAGGGCATCAAGCTTTCGCGCAACCTCGGCCATCAGAACGCCTTGCTGGCCGGTCTTCTGTCAGCGCCCGGCGACATTATCATCAGTCTCGATGCAGATCTGCAGGACGATCTGGAGGCGATCCCGCGGATGATCGCCGCTCATGCCGGCGGTGCCGACATCGTCTATGGTGTTCGCAGCCGGCGGGACGTCGATACACCCTTCAAACGCCTTTCCGCGCGCGCCTACTACCGACTTTTGCTCGCATTCGGCGTCGAAGTTGTTCCCGATCACGCCGATTTCCGCTTGCTGAGCCGCCGCGCCATCGACGCCTTGCGCGAGTTCGGTGAAACAAATTTGTTCCTGCGCGGCATAATTCCGATGTTGGGCTTCACCACCGCGACCGTGCACTACGAGCGTAAGCCGCGCCTTGCCGGCGAGACCCATTATCCGCTGAGCCGCATGGTGTCGCTGGGGCTGGACGGCATCATGTCGTTCTCCGCCTTGCCGCTGCAGATTATTTTTCCGCTCGGCGTCGTGCTATCGCTGGGTGCGATCGGGCTGGCGGCTTGGGCATTTATGGTTCGCATCTTCTTGGATGAGACGGTGCCGGGCTGGGCCTCGATCGTCATTCCGATGTATTTCCTCAGCGGCCTGCAGCTTTTGGCGCTGGGCGTGATGGGCGGATACCTCGCCCGTATCTACAGTGAAACCAAGCGGCGGCCGCGCTATATCATCGAGCAACAGCTGTGAGCGCAAAGCCCGTGGCATGTCCCCGCTGCGCTGCGGCGACCGGCTGGCGGGGCGGCAGCGGCTGGCTCCAGCTTCCGCGAACGGTCATGAATTTTCTCGCTGCGACCGGCGAATGCCGCGCCGCGTTTGCCGGGACCGTCGTGGTCGCGACCCTGTTGATCTGGATGGCGCCGCGCCCCCCCATGATCGACCTACCGCAGCACGCCGGCCAAGTGGCTCTGTGGCACGATCTGTTGACGTCGCAGTCGGCGTTTTACGAGCTGTTTTGGATCAATCTTTTCACCCCCTATCTGGTCGGCTACGGCCTCGCGCTCCCGCTGTCGTTCGTCATGCCGGTGGCGACGGCACTCAAGTTGGTGCTGAGCGGAGCAATGTTGCTGTTTGTCGTTCAATGTATCGGTCTCAGGCGAGATCTTGGCGCCGACCGACGGCTCGATTGGATGGTGATCCCGGCCTTTTTCGGCTTCGCTTGGGTGTGGGGTCTTTATACCTTCCTCGTGGTTGCCCCGATCGGTCTATATTTTATGCGTCTGGCCGATCGTTTCGCCCGCCAGCCATCCCCCGCACTGGCCGCCGCGCTGGTCGGCCTGGGCACGATTTTATTATTCGGCCACGGCCTGATCTTTGTGCTGGCCGCGGCGGTTGGGGGTGCGTTGTTGCTAGCGCGAGTGCGCAGCGCCAGGACCCTCGTCATGGGTCTGCTGCCTTACCTGGTGCTCGGCGCGGCATGCCTGGCGTTCGTTATCGCCAGCAACAATTTGGGCGCCCCCGCAGAGCGGTCCGAAATCCTGTTCAAACACACGCTGCTGGAGCGTATCACCCGTGCCCTGCTGTTTGCGCAAAGCTACGGTACGGTCTGGTTGGCGCTACCGCTGACCGCGATCATCTTGATGGCGCCGCGGCATATGGGATTGCGACCCGCCTGGCCGGCAGCTATTCCGTTCGCGATCATCGCCACGATCATTTTGACCGTACCCAGCTTTGCCATGGGCACGGATTTTCTCTATGAGCGATTTGCGCTGTTTGTGCTGCCGTTCTATGCAATGATGTTTCGGCCGCCGTCGGCTCAGGACCACAACATCCAGGGCCAGCGGACCGGCGTGGGCCTTCTGGTGTTGGCCGTTTGGTCCAGTCTCGGAGTGATGGCCTGGCGCCAACTCAGCTTCGCTGCAGAGGCTGCCGATTTTGAATCCGTGCTCGCGGCGGCCGCGCCCGGCAAGCGTGCCGTCTCCATCGTGCTTGATCGCGCCAGCCCGGCAGCCGGCCATCCCGATCTATACGTACACTATGCATCCTGGTATCAGGCCGAAAAGAACGGCATCGTCGATTTTAATTTCGCGCTTTATCATCCGCAAATTGTAAGATACCGGGAAAAGCACCAACCACCCATACCGTTCGGCTTTGAATGGCAGCATCCTTCATTCAATTGGCAGCAGCACAACGGCGATGCCTACCACTATTTCTTTGTGCGTCAGCACAGGCAACGCACACCCGCCAAGCTATTCCCCGGCGCGCCTTGTCCGCCCAGATTGGTGCATCGCACGGGCGCATGGTCGCTTTATCAGCGGACAACATGCAATTCGCTGCAATCGCCATCGACATCGACGCCGTAGCACGTTGCCTGTCGTTGTCCGCAGCCCCCAGCTCATTTCCGCCCAAGGCGAAATCGATTTGCCAGCCCGCTCCTCCGCCCGGCCACCTACGACAGCGTGCCATTGATTGGATGGGCGGGGCCAGGCCGGCGACGTTGAGCAAACGGAGGTTGAGCAAAAGGAGGACGAGCCCGCTCATCATCGGCCATTCCGGACATCGTCGTCGTCGCCGGCCTTGGATCGCAGGACGTCGACAATATGGCGAACGACTAGAGCAACCTGCCTTTAATCGGAATCGGAACGATCCCGATTAAAGGCAGAAAGTTGCTCTCCACTTTAACGGCGATCATCTTTGCGCCTTAAATCGGAACCGGCGCAATTGGAATCGGCTTTGCGGTTCCGATTTAAGTCGCGATGATCTAGCGTCATCTGGCGCCCGGCAACCACGCGCTGTGCGGCCGCGTCGCCGGCCGAGCGCGAACCGTGCGCTGTGCAATATGCGCCGGCCGCCTTCGGCAACACGCCGCGCTCGGCTCCGCTTGGCCCGCGCTTTGCGAGGTTTGCACCCCGGCCCCGAGTTCCCGCTTCCCTCCCGCGCAGGGCTTGGCTACCCTTCACCGCACCCCACAAGAGGCTGCTAAGGATCGCCATGGTCAGCGACCAGCAAAGCGGAGAGGTGGATGAGCGACCCGGTATCAGGTGAACCGATTGGCTATATGGCACGCACCCGGTCCTATTATCGGGCGCTGGGCTACACCCGTGACTACGAATGGGCGACGCACGATGACGTTCCGTTTACGCGCCTGCAGCACCCCCTGTCGTCGGTCAGGTTGGCCTTGGTGACGACGGCCGTGCCGCGGCACGCGCTGGACCGCGAGCAGCGCGGCCGCAGATTGGTTTGGGCCGGCTCAACCGACGCGGCTCCGCAGGGGCTGCATACCGACCACGTCGCGTGGGACAAGGACTCCACCCATACCGACGACCAAGAATGCTATTTGCCACTGGTCACGGCCGCGCAGTTGGCCCAACACCGGCTGTTCGCCGGCCTAACTTCGCAGTTCATCAGCGTGCCCACCGAATTCAGTCAACGCAAGACCGTCGAGGTGGACGCCCCGGAGGTCTTGAACATCGCCCGCTCGGACGGCGCCGATGCCGCACTGCTGACCGCGTTGTGACCGGTATGCCACCAAACCGTGAGTTTGGTCGCACGACATCTTGAAGCCAACGGCATCGCAACCGTCATCGTCGGCTCGGCTCGTGACATCGTCGAGCACTGCGGCGTCCCCCGCTTCGTGTTTACCGACTTTCCGCTTGGCAATCCCTGCGGCCCGCCCTGGCGACGCGACATTCAGCGACAGGTCCTGACGCTGGCTCTGGACCTTTTGGCGCAGGCGACCGCGGCCCGCACGACGCTGCAGGCGCCGTTCACCTGGAACAACGATCCCGGCTGGCGCGAGCGCTATGCCCGTGTAGACCCCGCCGACCGCGAACGGTTGTTGGCGCTGGGCGAGGAGCGCCGTCGCCGGCAGGCAGCGGCCAAGGTGAGCAAAATCCCGCGCCAATAGGGCGTCGCCGCGCCTCCGGCACGCGCCGGTGCGCGGGCGATGCGACATTCCCAGTCAATGACGATTACAAACCGTCATCATGCAGAATCTGGTTAATGATATCCGCTCGACTCATCCATCCAAGGCGACCCGCCGCGGTGGTTAATGGCCCGCGTCAAACTAGCGGCAGCCGCCAACACAAACTTGCGGGACGGCACGTTGTTGATTACGCTATCGCAAGTCCACTGGCCGCACGACTGGACCGCACGACTGGACCGCACGACTGGACCGCACGACTGGACCGCACGACTGGACCGCACGACTGGACCGCACGACTGGGTCGCACGACTGGGAGGTGAAGCTTAACGCAGGACTTGCAACGTCCCCTCCTCCGCAGCGCTGCTATCGCTGCATTGATCAGGATGCGTTAGATTTGACAGGCAGCAGCGGCAACTCGTGGGGTCGGGACCCACATGCCAAATGGACATCGCGTTACCGCAGGGAGGATCCTTGGAATGAAGCACTCGCTCAAACTAACAACCGGCGCGCTGGCCGTTGCCGCGACCGCACTAGCAGGCCTGGTGCCGGTGCCGACAGAGGCCGCAAAATTATCGGGTCGCTGGGTTAAGATCGGTCTGATGGTGCCGCTCACCGGCAAGGGTGCTGAATGGGGACAGGCCGCGAAGATGGGCTCGGAGATCGCCGTTGAGGAGATTAACGCGGCCGGAGGCGTTGGTGGCGTCAAGATCAAGTTGGTCACCTATGACACCCACACGAAGGAAGCCGAAGGCATCCAGATCATCGACAAGCTGACGACCCGCGACAACGTGCTCGCCGTGTCCGGACCATGCTTTAGCTCGCTCGTAGAGATCATTTTCCCCCGGCTGGAGCGGCTTAAGATTCCCGTCATTTCCTACTGTTCGGCCAAGCCCGGACTGTCGGCGCTGAGCAAATGGGGGTTCCGCAACTCGCTCACCAGCGACAAGCAATTGGGCCCAGTGGTCACGGCTTGGCAAAAGGAGTACGGGATCAAGAAGGTGGTCGTGATTCACGATCTTGAGGACGCGGTGTCGAAGGCCGAAGGCACCAAGGTGTTACCGATGTTGTTCAAGAAAGCCGGTATCGAGATCCTCGACACGCTGACCTATCGTACGAAGGACACCGATTACTCGACCCAAATCACCAAGGCGAAGTCGCTCAAGCCCGACGGTGTCGCGCTCGGCGCGTGCTATCAGCAGGCTGCTGGCATCGTCAAAGAGGCGCGCCGTCAGGGCTTGGATGCCCCCTTCATCGGCGGTGCATGTGCGGGCGCTCCGGGCTTCATCTCGATCGGCGGCAAGGCCACGGAAGGCGCCTATATGTCGACCGCGGCCTGGATCGAGGACCCCCGCGAGAAGGTGCAGAGCTTCGTCAAGAAGATGAAGGCCCGCAACGGCGGCAAGTCCTTCCCCTACAGCGCCCCCCGGTCCTACGACAACATCTACGTGTTGAAGGACATCATGGAGAAGTATGGCGTCACCAACAAGCGCTCGGAGGTGGCCGCGGACCGTGATCGCATCCGTAAAGGCTGGTCGGAGCTGCGGGAGTTTAACGGCGTCGCCGGCGTCACGACGATGAACGAGGTCGGTGACGGAGCCGGCGGCATCCGCGTCTTGAAGGTTAAGGGCGGTCAATACGTCGACGTGTCAGCGCCCAACTAGCTGCTGTGGATGCCTGTGGCGGGCGCGCGCAACCGGAGGCCTAGAGCAACCTGCCTTTAATCGGAACCGGCTTTGCGGTTCCGATTAAAGGCGCGATGATCTAGCGCTCGACGGCCGACACGATGGCACCGCCATACGTCAACGAAGATGCGGACGGGACCCAGTGGCCCCGTTTGCTCGTCACCGCCGGGCAAGTTGCGGACTGCGTCGCATTTCAAGTGAGGAGCCTAGGAGACCTGCTTGGCCGTTGGCACGGGCGACTTTCGGGCCTTCGCCATCGCGCTGAAACGGCCGGCTGGAGCCAGCCCAGATACCGCGCGATCTGACCGACCACCGGAACCCGCATCGTCGCGTCGAAATGGGAGCGCTGATCGGCGGCAGGCTCACTGGCGTCGGCCGTTGGCCGAGCTGCAACGGAAGCGCCGTGCTCCACAGCGACCTGCCGTGCTCCACCAGACCATGCCCGCCATTGGCGGATCAGCCTGGCCGGCCCGCTTCCCCTGCCGGCCAACCGCTGGCACGGTGATCGCGTGCGGGATCTTCCCCTCCACCCCCCAAGCTGAAGGCAACTGGCCGCGTCGGCAACGCCGGGCGGAGCCGCGACCGGCGCCTGGCTCGAGCCGTCTCGTCCCTGCATCATGAGCCTGCCGGCAGCGGCTGCTGGACCTCCTGACATATCGCTGGCGACAACCTAGCGCTTGACGGCTATAAGCCCGTTCAGCTGCTGAACGATCGACCAGCGAATGTGCATTGGATCTCATGGCCGACCCCACGCCCCAGCCCGCTATCACGCCCCAGATCATCGCTGACCATGGCCTGACGCCAGAGGAATATCAGCGTCTGCTTGACATCCTCGGGCGCCCGCCAACGCTGACCGAATTGGGCATCTTTTCGGTGATGTGGTCCGAGCACTGCTCCTATAAATCCTCCCGCTTTTGGCTCAGGACCTTGCCCACCAGTGGTCCCCAGGTGATCCAAGGTCCCGGAGAGAACGCCGGTGTCGTCGACCTCGGTGACGGTGACGCGGTCGTCTTCAAGATGGAGAGCCACAACCATCCCAGCTACATCGAACCGTTTCAAGGTGCCGCCACCGGAGTCGGGGGCATCATGCGCGACGTGTTCACGATGGGTGCGCGACCGGTCGCCAACCTCAATGCGCTGCGCTTCGGCGAGCCGGCCCACCCCAAGACCCGGCATCTGGTTGCCGGCGTCGTCGCCGGCATCGGCCACTACGGCAACTGCACGGGGGTGCCGACCATTGGCGGCGAAACCAATTTCGACGCCGGCTACAACAACAATATCCTGGTCAACGCAATGTGCGTTGGCGTGGCGAAAGCCGACCGGATCTTCTACTCTGCGGCCAAGGGTATCGGTTTGCCTGTCGTTTACGTTGGCTCCAAGACCGGACGCGATGGCATCCACGGCGCCACCATGGCCTCGGCGGAATTCGATGATCAGTCGGAGGAAAAGCGGCCCACGGTCCAGGTCGGTGATCCGTTCACCGAAAAGCTGTTGATCGAGGCCTGTCTGGAGCTGATGGCCACCGACTCCATCATTGCCATCCAAGACATGGGCGCGGCCGGGCTGACCTCCTCCACCGCTGAGATGGCCGACAAGGGCGGGGTCGGCATCACGCTCAACCTCGACCACGTGCCGCAGCGTGAAACCGGCATGACGGCTTACGAAATGATGTTGTCGGAAAGCCAAGAGCGCATGCTCATGGTGCTCAAGCCTGGGGCCGAAGCCCAGGCCGAGGCGGTCTTCCGCAAGTGGGACCTGGACTTCGCCGTGATCGGCCAGACGACGGCGAGCGGCCGCTTGATCGTTTCCCACAACGGGCGCACCGAAGCTGATCTGCCGGTCGATCAGCTGGCCAACTCCGCACCGCTTTACCAGCGCCCATGGCAGGCCGCGACCCCGCCCAAGCCAGTGTTGCCGCATTGGGTACCGGCGCCGACCTCGCTGCTGGAGACGCTGTCGAGCTTGATGTCGCATCCCCAACTCGCCTCGCGGCGGTGGATTTGGGAGCAATATGATCACATGGTGATGGCGGACACCATCGGCCGACCCGGCGGGGACGCCGGCGTGGTGCGGGTGCATGGGACCCGCAAGGGCATCGCCGTCACCTGCGACGTGACGCCGCGCTATGTCGCCGCCGATCCCATTATGGGCACGCGGCAGGCCGTCGCCGAGGCCTGGCGAAATCTGACCGCGGTTGGCGCAGACCCGCTCGCTATCACCGACAACATGAACTTCGGCAACCCCGAGCGGCCAGACATCATGGGCCAATTCGTCGGCAGCGTCGAAGGCATGCGCGATGCGTGCGAGGCGCTCGGCTTCCCCGTCGTATCTGGCAACGTCTCGCTTTATAACGAGACCAACGGCGTGGCGATTCCGCCGACGCCTGCCATCGGCGCCGTTGGTGTGCTGCCCGACACCACAAGACGCGCGGATATCGCCCTTAACGGCGGCAACACCCTATTGATCCTGATTGGAGCCGAGCAGGGCTGGTTGGGCCAATCGCTCTATCAGCTGATCATGACTGGAAAGCTGGAAGGCGCGCCGCCACCGGTCAGCTTGGCCGAGGAGCACGCCGCCGGCGCGCTGGTCCGCCGCCTGATCCGGTCGGGTCAGACGCTCAGCGTGCATGACTGCGCCGACGGTGGTCTGTTGGTCGCGGTCGCCGAGATGGCGCTGGCCGGAGCGATCGGCGTCGAGCTTTTTGCCTATGAAGGGCGCCTGCCCGCCCACGCCATTTGGTTCGGTGAGGACCAGGGGCGCTACGTGGTGGAGATCGCTCCATCGGCTGCCGATGACGTGCTCAATGAGGCGCGCGACGCTGGACTTTGTGCACGCATCATCGGGCGCACCGGGGGTGATGCGCTGATGCTAACCGGCGAGCCACCCTTGCGCCTCTCCGACTTGGGCGCGGCCCACGAAGGCTGGTTGCCGCAATACATGGGCACCGACAATGGGCAGTGACGATAGGGCGTGACGGCAGTCTCGGTTGACCCTCCAGGCCGAGGCCAGCGCTTGTCATCAGGCCATGGCCGGTTATTGTCTTAGAGATCTATGGCCAAGCCAAGACGACAAGACCCGGCACGGAGGAAATCGGCGCGACATGAAGCTTCAAGGACTTGACGTCGATGTGGTGCGCAAAGGTAGCGGGCGCCCGCTGATGATGCTGCACGGCGGTGGCGGCCCGGTCGCCGGACTGCCGTTTGCCGACCGGCTGGCTGCGACTTTTGAGGTGATCGCGCCGACCCATCCTGGGTTCGCCGGCAGCCCGATCCCCGATCATTTCAATCGGATCGACGATCTGGTTTTTCTGTACCTGGACCTGTTGGACGAACTCAATTTGTATGACGTCATCTTGATGGGCTTTTCGATGGGCGGATGGACCGCCGCTGAGCTCGCCACGATGACGACGGAACGTCTGTCCAAACTGATCCTGGTCGATTCCGTCGGCGTCAAGGTCGGTGGACGCGAAGACCGCGACGTGGCTGACCTGTTCGCGCTTGCACCGGATAAGTTGGCGCAGTTGATGTTCCACGACCCATCCCTGGCGCCCAAGCTGAGCGAACTGTCGCCCGAGCAGCTGCAGATCGTCGCCGGCAATCGTATCGCGCTCGCGGTCTACACCTGGGAGCCATACATGCATAATCCCAAGCTGCCGCACCGGCTGCATCGCATTGACATTCCGACCCATTTCATTTGGGGCGCCAGCGATGGCCTGGTCAGCGTCGATTACGGTCACGCGTTTGCCGGGATGATCCGCGGCGCGACGATGACGGTGATCGAAAACGCCGGCCATTCGCCACAGATGGAACGGCCCGACGCCTTTGTCGACGCCGTGCTGGCATTTGCCGCTTGATGACGGGAGACACGCATGAAGACCTGGTGGTTCACCGAAGATTGCTACCCTCATCTTCCCGATGAAAACACCTACCGATCCATCCGCGTCGACCTACCCAACCGCCACTGCGACCCCGATACCGCCCACCAGCTCTATAATCGCTATCTCGACTTGTGGTGCGCGTGCGATGATATCGGCTTAGAGATCATGCTCAACGAGCATCATCAGACGGCGACCTGCATGGTGCCGGCGGCGCCGATCATGCTCGGCATTCTGGCGCGTCAGACCAAGAACGCGCGACTTTTAATCCTCGGCAATCCCTTGCCCAACCGCAACCAACCGGTGCGCGTCGCCGAAGAGATGGCGATGGTCGACGTGATCTCGAAAGGCCGCGTTGAGTGTGGTTTCGTGCGTAGCGTGCCCTACGAGGCGGCGCCGGCCAATGTGCTGCCCTACAAAGGTACCGAGCGGCTGTGGGAGGCGCACGACCTGATCGTCAAAGCGTGGACCACGCAGGACGGCCCGTTCAATTTTGAGGGCAAGTGGTTCCACCACCGCCAAGTCAACATTTGGCCGCGGCCCTATCAGCAACCGCATCCGCCGGTGTGGATCACCATGGGCAGCCGTGCGACGGCCGCGCCGGTCGCCCAACACAAGCATGTCGGCGCGGTATTCCTAGCCGGCTATCCGCGGATCCGCGACATCTTCGGCGGCTATCGGGAAGCCTACATCGCCGCCCACGGTGAGGTGCCACCGCTCGATCGGCTGGCCTATCTCGGGTTATGCTACGTTGGCGAAAATCAGCGCGATGCGGAACAGGGCGCCAAACAGTTGATGTGGTACATGGAGGCCAACAAGGTTCCGGTGGAATGGTCGAACCCGCCTGGTTACCACCCGCCGGCGCTCGCCGCCCAAGTGATGTTGGGTCGTTCAGGCTCCGGCGTGCCAACGCAACCCAAGCTGGATGAGCAGATGCGGCGCGGCAACGTGTTCGCCGGCACCCCGGATCAAGTATTCGAACAAATCAAGTCGTTCTGGGAGTACAGCGGGGGCTTCGGCCACATGCTGATTATGGGCCAGGCTGGCTTTTTGTCGGATACCGATGCGCTGAAATCGATGAAGCTTTACACCAAGGAGGTCTACCCCCGCTTGCGTGAGCTGACGGCCAGCGCCGATCCGGCGGAGCTCTATGAGCGCAGCAAGGCGATTCCCACCACCGAGGAGGTCGATGTCGGCACCTTCGGTGTTGAATTCGCGCGTTAGGCGGCGGCTTCGTTGCACCCGCCATCGCGATCGCCATCGGCCTCGGGAGGGACGATAACGCGGTCGCCACGGACGTTGCGCTCTATCCGCGTGCGCTCGCGCGATGCCGGAAGAAGCAGACAGCCACCGGCGCGTGGCACCCCTCGCCCGACCCATCTTGGTATGTAGGGACAAGTTGTCATGGACCTCCAACTCAACGGGAAGACGGCCGTTGTCACCGGCGGCAGCAAGGGCATCGGCAAGGCGACGGCCTTGCGGCTGGCGCACGAAGCTGCCGACGTCGCGATCTTGGCCAGAGACAAGCCCGGTCTTGAGGCCACGGCCGCGGAGATTGCTGGCCAAACCGGCCGACGCATCATTCCGGTCGCAGCTGACACTGGCGATGATGCCGCCGTGCGCGCCGCCATCGGCGACGTCCTGAGGGCATTCGGCCGGATCGATATCTTGGTCAATGGGGCCGCCAGGTTGGCCAGCCCTGGAGAGGCCGTGCCCGGTCTGGATGGGGTTAGCGCTGATCGCATGTGGGAGGAAATCAACGTCAAGGTGCTCGGCTATGTCCGTACGGCGCGCGAGGTGGTCCCGCACATGAAGGCCCAGGGCTGGGGACGGATCATCAACATTTCCGGGCTGGCAGCGCGCAGCACGGGCTCCGTGATCGGTACCGTGCGCAACATCAGCGTGGCGGCCTTGACCAAAAACTTGGCCGACGATCTGGCCGGAACCGGCATCAATGTCGTGTGCGTGCATCCTGGCTTGACCGCAACCGAGCGAACGCCGGATGTGCTGGCGCGAACCGCAGCAGCGCAAGGACTTTCGTTGGAAGACGCAGAGCGCCGGTTGGCGGCGAACAATTTGTTGGGTCGGTTGGTAACGGCGGCAGACGTCGCCGACGTCATTGCGTTCATCGCCTCGCCACGTGGCGTCGCCATCAATGGCGATGCGATCCCGGTCGGCGGCGGCACGCGCGGGGCTATCCATTACTGAGCCCGGGCATGCTCACCGCACCGACGATCCACGCCTATCCAGCGGCGGCCGGCAGCGGCTTAGGCCGGCGCGTGAAGCCCACCGCATTGGCCGCCGACTGACCGCCCCGGCCGTGGCATATGCGGCTGGCGGGCGGCGATCTTGAGCCACGATGCCTACGCCCCGTTTGCCGCGCCGTTGGACCTGGCTGCCGGCGCACGGCGGGCCAGCTCACCTGACCGGTTGCCTCGTACGTCAGGACGCCGTAGGTTGCCGCCACCCCGTTTTCGTGCTGTCACCCTAAAACCAGCCGGAGAGCGCCATGTCTTTTACTCTGCCCGAACTGCCCTACGCCTACGAAGCGCTTCAGCCCTACATGTCGCGGGAGACGCTCGAATTTCATCACGACAAGCACCACCAAGCCTATGTCGACAATGGCAACAAGGCGGCCGGCGACGGCACCGCTTACGCCGGAAAGTCGCTTGAGGACATCTGCAAGCAAGCTTTCGACGCCAAGGATGCACCGGTCATCAACAACATCGGCCAGCACTACAATCACATTCATTTTTGGAACTGGATGAAGCCCAATGGCGGCGGCAAGAGCCTGCCTGGCAGCCTGCAAAAGCTGGTCGATGAAGCAGGCGGCTTCGACAAAGTCCGCAATGATTTTATTCAGGCAGGCATCACCCAGTTTGGCTCCGGTTGGTGTTGGCTTGTGATCAAGAATGGCAAGCTGGAAGCGATGAAGACGCCCAACGGCGAAAACCCCGTAATGCATGGCGCCAAGCCGATTCTCGGCTGCGACGTGTGGGAACACAGCTACTACATCGACTACCGGAACGCTCGACCGAAATACCTGGAGGCGTGGTTCGATAACTTGGTCAACTGGGAGTACGTCGAAAAAATGATGGGCTGAACCGTTCGGCGCGTCGTGCATGGCCGAGGCGCTATTGTAACCAACCTTTGCGCTTGCTGACGGGGCCGCTGCAACAGCGGCCCCGAATCACGTCCGCGCCAGACCATGTCCGCCTAAGGCGCAATCGCACTAGATCATCTTTGCGCCTTTAATCGGGATCGTTCCGATTCCGATTAAAGGCAGGTTGCTCTAGGTGCGGCCACGCGTGTCACGGGGCCGGGATCGCGAGCAATGCGGTAGCATCAGCGACGCTCAGCACCCACCGCTGGTACGGACTTGGCCAGTCCCACCGCTTGGTCGGTAGCCAGCGCATCTGCCGCAGGCGCATCAACCGGCGCAGGCGAACACGAGGCGCCGCCGAGCACACAAAACCTCGCACAGTGCGCATGGTTGAGCGACACCGAACGATCGGCCTCCCGCAGTGTATTGCCAAGCTCGAACGACGGTTCGTAAGCCATCAGCGTACAGGATAGGACGACGGGCCGCCCGGCAGCTTTGCGTTTGACCACCATGCGCGAAGTAGCACACATCATATCGGCCGGAGACTTATCCAGAATGTCCCAGCACTGCGTGGTGATTTCCGGCACATCGACGCGGGCATCCATCTCCGGGAACAGCACCAACCGCGATCGATCGTCGGCATCGATGGCGATGTTTTCGGCCTCGAAAAGTCGCCGGTAGCCTTCGCGTTCCTCGCCGAGATCGTCGCCCCACATGGTGCGCCCGGCTACGGCAATATCAAAGCCGTGTTGTGACAACCAGCGCAATCCCGACATCGTCTTGGCGAAGGTATCGATTCCGCGCTCCTCCTCGTGCCGCAGCGCCGTGAAATGATCGACAGAGACCCGCAAGCTGAGCCGGTCAGCGTAACGCGCCCTGAGCGCCAGCAGTTGGGACTTGTAACGCATCATTGGCCGCATCGCGTTGGTCAGCACCAACGTCCGATACCCCCTGCCCAGGCACAGCTCCAGCAGCTTGACAATGTTAGGGTTCAAGAACGGTTCGCCACCAGTAAAGCCAATTTCTGTGGTCGGAAATCCTTGGTCGACGATCTCGTCCAGATAGGGCACAACGTCGTCGGGCGTAAGATACACGAGCCGGTCGTTGCTTGGGCTCGACCCAATGTAGCAATTGCGGCAGGTGATGTTGCACAAGGTGCCGGTATTGAACCACAGCGTATTGAGATGTTCGAGATGGACGCGCGCCCGCTCATCGCCTTGCGCCGTGATGAGTGGATCCTCAAACTTCCCTGCGGCCAGCGGGATCCGGTTGTCGCGCGTGACGGCGGGCCAGAGTTGTTGCGCTTTCAAGGGGCGTCGACGACGCGGCGCGCCGTGACGATGCGGTCTTTGCCAGAACACTCGGCCCGGGACATAGGGCACGCCGCGCGCATTGATCTCGATCTTGGGCAACACATCGCACGACGGCCACAGACCGGTCCGCAACGCCAGCGCATACGTCTCCGGCAGCCCGGCGCCGAGCAGCTTTGCCGCGGCAGCTTGATGATCATAGCTGATCGCGTGATGGGTTATCAGCAGACCGTCACGTGCCGGCTCCAGGACGCAGACCCACACCCTGGTCGTTCCGTCATTGGCCGGGACGCCAACAACACCGGCGTTGTGCCAGAGCCGCTGGTCGATGATCTGCGAAAACGGTAGGCCACAATGCCCCGCGATGACGCCGTCGAGATGGGTGCCGAGCCGGTCGAGCGCGCGCGCTTTGACCAGTGCTGGCGTCGACTCGAAAATCAACTGGCTAACGTCATCGGCGCCACCGTGGATAACGGCAAGACGCATGCCGGCGATCTCGATCTCGAGCCGCCGGGGCAGACTTCGCAGCCAGGCGCGGTCGTCCTCACCGAGCGCTCGGTCGGCAAACTTGAACCACGACTGGGTAAGACGGTCGCCGGCGCTGCTGCTGGCAAAGCCGCAGCCAAGGTCGGCCGCTGCGAACCCCAGCTGCTGGTCGCAATCGCCCATGACGACATGGCCGCCGTGGCTGCGCACGCGCGCGATCGTTGCGGCGGGATCCGCGCAGTAGGCTGCCACGTCGCCGGTACAGACCACCCGTTCGGGCGGGATGCGCAGACGGTCCGCATAGGCCAGGGCAGCCGTCGTCGCCTCCAGGTTGCCGTAGGGCCCACCAAACACCAACATCGCGCCGTCCGCGCGAACGGCGCGTGTCAATCCGTCCATTCCGCTCTCCCTTTGCGAGCGAACTCATACCCGTCATACGCTGCGGTGCGATACTGAATTCTGCGTGAGGCGTCAGTGAGGGGTATGCCGACTTCAACCCCTGTTGAGCTCGCCCATGACCGCGTCGACCCCGGCCTGGGCCACCTCAATGTCCTGTGCCGGGGTGCCCGATGAGACGCCGATGCCGCCGACCACGTCGCCGTCCACGATCACCGGCAGACCGCCACCGATGATGCAAAAATGGCCGTCGTTCGTGACGTGGATTCCGAACGCGGGCTGTCCTGGCTGGCACAGCCGATTGTAGTGCTCCGTCGGATTTTTTGCGGCCGCGGCGGTGAAAGCCTTATCGATCGCGATCTTGATGCTCGACACCTTGCCGCCGTCCATGCGTGAGAACGCGATCAGACTGCCGGATTCATCGCTGATGGCAATGCATTGCGGTACGCCATGCTCGCGCGCCTTATGCTCGGCCGCATCGATCATAATCTGCGCCTCCGCGCGGGACAGCCGCTTGATGTCAAGCATGGAACCTCCTTGAGAGCGATGGTGTCGGATGAGTTAGCCGCACGCCGCGCGGCATCAAGCGTCGTCTTTGAATAAGCAGGTGGTTTTTAAGTAGGCCGCCAACGATTGCTTCTCATCGGCATTGAAGGCCGGAAACGGCGGAAACGGATCACCGACGCCTTGCCCGATGATCTCCATGGCCGCCTTCATCACCGGCGCCAGTCCCTTGCCCATCCAGCGGGCTGGGAACAGCGCGAACTGCAACTGCAGCCGGGCCGCCTTTTCGTAGTCCCCGGCCTTGAAGGCATCCATGATCTTGGCAGCGATAAAGCAGGCCGGTGGCGGCATGGTCGCGCCAGAGCCACCGAGCATCAGTGTCGCCAGCAACATTTGCATGGTCGTGAAGTATCTGGCGTGGCCGGCGTGGTCAATTTCGACAATCAGGCGCGAGACGCGCGATAGGTCGCGCGAGCTTTCCTTCACGTACTTAACGTTGTCGATGTGCGTGATCTTGATGGTGGCTTCCGGCGATACCGCTGCGCCGGGCCCGGGATTGAGATAAAGCAGCAATGGCAATGGCGACGTGTCCGCCAGCGTACCGAAATAGTCGACCAACTCTTGCACGCTCGGCTCGCCTCCATAGGGCCGCTGCGGTGCCAACACTTGTGCTGCGGTCGCTCCCAAATCATGGGCCAACGCGATCAGTTGCGCGGCAATGCGCGGGTTGGGATGGCTGACGCCGACCACCAGTTTGGAGCGATCTGCGACCATGGCGGCCGTGCGCCGGATCAATTCGATGCGATCTGCAAACGTCAGGTAGTGGTACTCGCTGGTCTCGACGCCGGCGACGGACACCATGCCTGCCTTGCAAATATCGCAGATGTAATTGATCTCGCGCTCCAACGCGTTCCAGTCGATCGACACATCACTGCTTTTGAAGGGAGTGAGAGGGGCGACAATCAGCTCGGGCGTGCTCACCATAATACTCCTCGTTGGCTCCCGGTGCAGCGGCGGAAGGCCTTCACAATAGGCCCGGCCCCTGCCGCGTCAACCACAGCCAACCCCGTCAATTGCCTCCCGGTTGGCTTCTTATTCACGCGGTTGCGTCAACATTGATCGCATGGTCAATTGCCGGCCAAGGCGCCGGCCAGCGCCGTGTCGATGCCAGCCCAATGCGCCGGAGGCACAGATGTCGAAAGTCCGCAATATCCTGTTCATTATGTGCGACCAGCTCCGGTGGGATTACCTTTCGTGTTACGGCCACCCTCATCTCGACACACCCAACATCGACCGCCTCGCCGGCATTGGCGTGCGCTTCGACTGCGCCTATGTCAACGCGCCGGTCTGCGGTCCCTCTCGGATGTCGTTTTATACCGGTCGCACCGTCTTTTCTCACGGCGCCACTTGGAATGGCGTGCCCTTGCCAATCGGTGAGCTGACGCTCGGTGATTACCTCATTCCGGAAGGCGTTCGCGTCGCCGTTGCGGGCAAAACCCACATCAAGGGCGACCGCGAGGCCATCGCCCGCCTGGGCCTGACCGACGCAACCGAGATCGGCCTCATCGTATCTGAAGGCGGCTTCGAGCCCTATGAGCGCGACGACGGCCTGCATCCCCATGGTCTGGCCCCGCCTGAGCTGAGCTATAACCGTTGGCTGAATGCATTGGGCTACGACGGCGACAACCCCTGGGACACTTGGGCCAATGCGGGCGAAGGTCCCGACGGCGAGATCATGTCCGGATGGGCCTTGCGCAATTCCATCTACCCGGCGCGGATCAAGGAGGAGCATTCCGAAACCCCCTACATCACAGACCGCGGGCTGGCGTTCATCGAAGAGTGCGGCGATCGACCGTGGCTGCTGCACCTTTCGTACATCAAGCCGCATTGGCCCTACATCGCGCCCGCGCCCTACCACAACATGTACGGTAACAACACAGTTCTACCGGCTGTAAAACATCACCGCGAGCTGAGCGAAGCCCATCCCGTGATGCGGGCCTTTATGGACATGGAGATCGGCCAATCCTTCGCCCGCGATGAGGTGCGCGATGCGGTGATCCCCGCCTACATGGGCCTGACCAAGCAGATCGACGATCATCTTGGACGGGTGTTCGATTTCTTGCAGCGCTCCGGGCGGATGGCCGATACCATGGTGGTGTTCACGTCGGACCACGGTGATTACCTGGGCGATCACTGGCTCGGCGAGAAGGAGCTGTTCCATGAACCATCCGTGCGGGTCCCGCTGATCATTTACGACCCCGACGAGCGCGCCGATGCCACGCGGGGGACGGCTTGCAAAGACCTGGTGGAAGCCATCGATCTGGTGCCCACGTTTCTCGATGCGCTCAATGCCAAGGCGTCCCAGCATCGGCTCGAGGGACGGTCGCTGCTGCCGTTCGTGCACGGACAACCAACCTTGAACTGGAGGGAGTCGGTGTTTGCCGAGCTCGATTACGCTTGTTATGACGCACGCCAGCTGGTCGGCCGCGGCGCCAACGACTGCCGGGCCTTCATGCTGCGAAATGCCCGATGGAAGTACGTTCACTTTAAAGGTTACCGACCGCAACTATATGATCTTCAAGAAGATCCGGACGAGTATGTCGATCTTGGCGAATCCGCGGCGCATGAGGGCATTCGGCGTGACATGCACGCAGCGCTGCTGGAGCGATTGATCGATCGTCGCAACCGCGTAACGGTCGATGACCAATGGATGCTCGACGCCCGCGAACGGGAGGGCAAAATCGGCATCGTCATTGGCCGCTGGTAGTACAAGAATCGACGCGGCCGGCCTTCTACACAAAATTTTGAATATCGCGTTATGCGCCTTTCGACTTACACGAATTGGGCTGGATCGAAGCATCGGCGCTGATTCGGGTGGCTATTGCCCCGCGAGCCGAGCTTCGCAGGTCAGAACATACTGAACGTGCCGCCGATTTGATCGCAAACGTTCTCATCTAGTTCCAGTCGGTGTGGGTTGCCAACCGCTTTGGCGAGAGTTTGTCATATAATTGTCATCCCACAGCGCGACGACGCAGGAACTGAAAAGACCCGCTCAACAGGGCACTGCGGAGCGACGGGAGACCGGCCACAATGACCATTGCAAGCGTTGGCCTCGCCTTCATCGCCGGCATGCTGTCGACACTGTCTCCCTGCGTCCTGCCCTTGATTCCGATCGTGCTCGGCACGGCCGCGACCGAGCATAGGTTTGGCCCGGTCGCGTTGGCGAGCGGACTGGCCCTCAGCTTTACCGCAATTGGTCTCTTCATCGCCACCGTGGGGTTCTCGCTTGGCATCGATTCGTCCGTGTTCAGGCTCCTGGCCGCCATGTTGCTGCTCGCTCTCGGCACCGTGTTGGCGGTACCCATGCTGCAGCAGCAGTTCGCGACCGCAACGGGGCCCATCAGCACCTGGGCGTCGGATCATCTGTCCGGTGTGACGGGCTGTGGCTTGGGTGGGCAGTTCACCGTTGGCCTTTTGCTGGGAGCGATCTGGAGCCCGTGTGCCGGTCCCACGTTGGGCGCGGCGTCGGTGCTGGCGGCACAGGGCAAGGATCTCGGCCACGTCGCCCTGACCATGCTGATGTTCGGCGTCGGCGCAGCGCTGCCCCTGCTGATCCTCGGCATGCTTTCGCGAGAGGCGATGATCGCCATCCGTGGCCGGCTGATGAACGCCGGCGCAGCGCTCAAAATGTCGTTCGGGATCGTGTTGATCATCGCCGGACTACTGGTGTTGTCCGGCTACGATAAAAAGCTGGAAGCGTCCTTGACGTCGGCCAGCCCCGGTTGGTTGACCGATTTGACCGTCCGCTTCTAGATCATCGCGCCTTAAATCGGAACCGAAAAGCCGGTTCCGATTTAAGGCGCAAAGATGATCGCTCTTAAAGTGGTGAGCAACGTTCTGCTGTTCATCGGACTCGGAGCGATCCCGATTAAGGGCAGAACGTTGCCCCCACGGTAAGGGCGATCATCAATGCTTGAGCCGGGCCCGGCTCAAGCATTGCCTGCCAACGGATGGTGACTGAGCACCAGCTGTTTCAAGCGCTCATCAAGGACGTGCGTGTAGATCTCCGTGGTGGAGATGTCGGCGTGGCCGAGCAGCTGCTGCACCGAGCGTAAATCGGCGCCGCGATCGAGCAAATGGCTGGCGAAGGCGTGCCTAAGGACGTGCGGGCTGACGCGCTCCGGGTCCAACCCAGCCGATTGCGCTAACTCCTTGAGCTCCTGTGCCAGCCGCTGACGTGTGAGATGCCCCTGCGCGCTCTTCGAGGGAAACAGCCACCGGGTGCGCATCATCGGCGCGACGCCATCCTCGGCCGCTTCACCGACGCTGAGGTACCGGTCGAGCGCTTCACGCGCGGTGTGATTAAGCGGGACCAGCCGCTCTCGGCCGCCTTTACCGACGATCGTGAGAACGCGATGATCACCGATCAGGACGCTGCACGGTAGACTGACGAGTTCTGACACGCGCATGCCGGTGGCATACAGCATTTCGATCAGGCAGTTGAGCCGCAAGGCCCGCACCAAGTCCCGCCCCGTCGCACCGTCGGCGCGGGACCGCGCTGCCGCCAACAGCCGATCGACCTCCGACACCGACAACGTCTTCGGCAGCTGGCGCCCGCGTTTGGGCGCGATCAAATTCCACGACGGGTCCTCCGCCGTATGGCCTTCCGCCGTCAGGTACCGGTAGAACTGACGAATGGCCGACAAGCGGCGCGCACGGGTTGCAGGCGCCAAACCCTGTTGAGCCAAGTGCTTGGCATACGTCGCTAGCTGAGCCGGCGTTACCGCCGTCACGCTGACCCCAACCTGCTCTAAATGAACGGCAAAATGCTGCAGGTCGCGGCGGTAGGCGTCAAGTGTGTTGAAGGCAGCGCCGCGCTCGGCTGCCTTCATCTCCAAAAATTGCTCGATCACTTCGCCCATCGTCACGTGTTCGTGGTTCGCGGCCATAGCAAGATCAGCGCCTCGAACGCGACGGCACGCGCCTCGTCCTCCAGTCCGGCCGACCGTAGCGCGCGGAGCGCATCGCCGAGCGCCAACAGATGCGCTCCTTGCGCACCGGCTGGACCCAACGCGCGCAACACCAGCGGGATGGTGCGGGCCAGATCCTTGGCCTTGGCAGCGGCCGCCAATGTCGCCAGCACACCGGTGGCCGGCAGATGTCCGGTGTTGGGCTGCGGGCCGCGACTGGCCAAATCCCATAGCCGCATCGGCACTTGGAAATCCAGCGCATCAAGCACGGTCACCAACCGATGCAACGCGGTCGGACCGAATCGGCCACGCATCGCCTGTCGCTCGACCGCAGCCAGATGCTGCTCAGCATCGGCCGGCGGCCCACCGCGGGCGACATCGATCAGGACCAGCCAGTGATCGAGATCCCCGCCAGCGCCGTCGGCCCCGATCACCGCTTGTCCGTTAAACCGTATCCACCGCCGCGCCGCCTCGAATCGCCGCGCCGTCAGCAGCGTTGCCACGGCGGTCTCCGCAAACCAGCCAATTTCCTGCACCGGCCTAATGTCCGCAACGACCGGTGCCAAGGCGCGGGCGATCGGCAGGTAAAGGTCGGCGCGGCGTGCATCGTCGAGTAAAGAGCGTACGAGCCGCACCTGTTTGAACGGCGTGCGTTCCCGGCTCGCCGCCGAAAACAACAACGCGCGCCGCTCGAAGGCCGCCGCCTGAGTGCTAGACGCCCGCTCCAGCTGGCCCGGTTGAAACCGGCGACGGCGGTAGGCGGCCGCCAGCCCATGAGCGTCGATGACCTGCAGCCGGGCCGCCGCCTCAGCGGCTTCCAGACCGATCCGTGCATCGATATCGGGGGCCCTCGCCAGCACCGCCAGCAGCGCCGGCGAGGCCGTCTGCACGCGCAGATCACGCCCGCCAAGCTGTGCCAGTCGCGCCAAGCGCCAATCCAAAACGTGGGTGAGCGCGAACCGCTCAAGCTTCGGCGTTTCCCCCAGCGCGATCGCCTCCAAAATCGACAGCGTTTCGGTGGCCGTTGACCCCTCCTCACGCGCCAGCGTGGCGGCCAGGCCTGCCGCGGCCAGATTGCCGTCCTTGGCCAAGCAATAACCCTGGATGGCGAGCACCGTGGTCCGGATCGCAGGCCCCAGTCGATCCCTGTGTTGGGCCGCAGCCCGTGCCGCCCGGCAGGCACGTTCGTGCTGATCGGCGGCTAATGCCACGCGCGCGGCCAGTGCCAGCAAGACGGCGGCCGGTCGCTGCTGACCGCGCTCACCTGCCAAGGACGCAGCGGTCCAGGCGGCTGGCACTTGGTCGGCGGCTTCGCCGACCAACCCTGCCCGGTACAGCAGCTCTGCGCGCAGGGCGATGAGTTGTGGAGTGCGGCCCCGTAACATGCTGTCGCGGCCGACCAGCAGCCGGCGCAACAAGCCAGTCAGCGTCGCCGAACGCACCGGTACCGTGACGTCGGCCCAATCCTTGCCGGCCACGCGCGGATCTGTCGCCTTGGCCTGCACGAGCGATGGCCCGGTGCCGCCGGTGCCGCCGGTGCCATCACCGGGCGCGGGGAGCGGTGCCAGATCCGTCGCTTCCACCGCGTCGGGCCGGTTGGTCCCGGTCCCTCGGACGCGCTTCTGAGGCGCCCGCCAGTGGGGCGCCGAACCCCAGGCCGGTGGCCGCGACGGAACAGCCGCACGGTAGCCGCCCGCGGGCGTGTTAGGTTGCATCGACCATCTACGCGGATCGACCTCGCGCGAACTTCCCGTCATCGGCCGCAAATAAGGCCCACGCTGGGCCGGTGCGCCGGCTTCCCGCGGCGGCTGACGGGGCATCGACGTCGGCGTGTCTTGATCGGCCGTTCTCGGGATCCAGCTGTCGTCCGCCAACGATCGGTGCGGATGAGAAGCCACGACCAACAGTGCCAACAGCACCGTCCCGGCGCCGATAACCATGTCCCTCGCGGCGCTGTTCAGTGGGCGAAGGCACTTCATCATTGCCTCCGGATCTTCACGCTGCCAATCGATCGCGTCACCTCCTCAGGTTGCGGTTCAAACTGCGTCGCCAGCACATAGAGCCCCCAATAGCCCAACACAAATATGGCACCGATCACCAGGAGGAAACGAACAAAGGTTGGCATGGTAGGAACCTGCTTTGAAAGGCCGGTGTCGTTGTTCAAGTTGGCGCGAGTGTGACCCCGCTGGTCGGTTCGTCCACTCGGCCGCTCTTGAGGCCACCAGCGCCGGCAGCGGCCTGCCGACATCCGGCGAGGTTTGCCGAGGCCTGGCGCAATGCTAGAAACATGCGGTTGCTGTCACGCGGCCCTGAAAACGTCGTTCTAACAACCGATTCGCACAACCGTCAGATCCACATCAGCGCTGCCCCAATGCTCAGTCCGACTTCATCTGCCGCCAATCTGCGCCGCGCGCTCGGCAACCGCCCGATCGTGATGGTGGGCATGATGGGCTGCGGAAAGACCTCAATTGGTCGCCGACTGGCCAATGTCTTGGAACTCAAGTTTATCGATGCTGATGACGAAATTGAGAAAGCGGCCGGGATGACGATCAACGAAATCTTCGCCGAGCTTGGCGAAACGCACTTTCGGGACGGCGAGCGCCGCGTGATCGCCCGGCTGCTGGCCGGTGGTGCGCAGATCTTGGCCACCGGCGGAGGTGCCTTCATGTGCGAGGCGACCCGCCGTGCCATCAAAACCGGCGCAATTTCAGTATGGCTCAAGGCCGATCTGCCGGTCCTGATGAAGCGGGTTATGCGCCGCGATCATCGGCCGCTGCTTAAGACCAACGATCCCGAGGCGCGCATGCGCGAGTTGTTGGTCGCCCGTAGCCCCATCTACGCTGAGGCCGACATCACCGTGCACAGCCGTGACGTGTCGCACGATGAGATTATGACGGAAATCCTGGAAAAGCTCGCCGCCGGCCCGCTGGCGCCAGCGTTGGCGGCGCTGAGCGCTGCCGCACCCGGCAAACAGAAAGGCTCCAGGCTCAAATCATGACCGACCGGAGTTTAGATCATACCCCAGATCATGCCCCAGATCGTAGCACCGTCCCGGTCCGCACGATCCGCGTCGAGCTTGGCGCCCGTAGCTACGATGTGTTGATCGGACCGGGGTTGCTGGCATCCGCCGGCGCGGCGATGACCGAGCGTTTCGGTCCCAACCGGGTGGCCATTGTCACGGACGAGAACGTACGGGATGCCGGTCATTTGTCGCACCTAGAGCGTGCGTTAGGCCGCCACTGCAAGCTGTTGGGCAGCGTCGTGGTGCCGCCGGGAGAAGCCACCAAATGCTTCGATGCACTTGTCGCTCTCACCGGCCGCCTTCTTGAGCTCGGCGTGGAGCGCACCGACCTGCTGGTTGCGCTTGGCGGCGGCGTGATCGGCGACCTTGCCGGCTTTGCGTCCAGCATTCTGCGCCGCGGCGTGCGCTTTGTGCAGATTCCCACCACCTTGCTAGCGCAGGTGGATTCCTCCGTCGGCGGCAAGACGGGGATCAATACCGCCCACGGCAAAAACCTGATTGGCGCCTTTCATCAACCCAGTCTTGTGTTGGCGGATACCGCCACCCTGGCCACGCTGCCCGACCGTCAGATGCGCGCCGGCTATGCCGAGGTCGCCAAACACGGCCTGCTCGCCGACGCCGAATATTTTTCCTGGTTGGAGGGTCATGGCACGGCGGTCCTGGCCCACGACCCGGCAGCTTTGGTTGAGGCCGTCGCCCGCAGCGTGGCGATCAAGGCCTCTGTGGTGACCAGGGACGAAACCGAAGCCGATGAGCGCATGCTGCTCAATCTCGGCCACACCTTCGGACACGCGCTGGAGGCCTGGGCCGGATTTTCCGACCGCGTGTTGCATGGCGAAGCCGTCGCCGTCGGTACGGCCATGGCTTATCGCTTCTCCGAGCGGCAAGCTTTATGTCCGGCCGGCACGGCGCTGCAAGTGGCAGCCCATTTCAATGCGGTCGGTCTGCCGACGAGGTCGGGCCATCTGTTCGGGCCGGATCATCCGCAGCCGGTCACCCTGATGCAGCTGATGGCGCAAGACAAAAAAGTGCGCCAGGGTCGCCTGACCTTGATCCTGGCACGCAACATTGGCCAAGCCTTCATCGCCCACGACGTCGCGAGCGAGGACGTGGAGCAGTTTTTGTCCGACGAGCTAGCCCAACCTGCTGTTTAATCGGCATCGGAACGATTCCGATCAAAGGCAGGTTGCTCTGAGCCGCGCACCGCGATGGGGACAATTGCCGCCGAGCCGACCGGATTAAGCGCCGATGCCGCTCAAATTGGGGCGCATGACAATCAGTGATACGTGTTAACGAATATCACCGCCCATCGGATTTATCGCCATCTGGACGTGTCAGGCGCTGCTGATGTGGCGACGGCTCGCACCAAGCTTGCGCGGCATTAGCGCGATTTGCCGTAAGCTGGATCCGGGTGGGGAGTGGGCCGGCAGCGCTGATCCGCCTAAAGCGGAATTGATTTAGCGCACAAAGTCCAGACAATAATGCCTTACAACAATCAATGATGATCGGCCTACGACTAAGGTATAGCGAGATCAGCTCCACAATGGGCTTCTGCGTCTGGTCATTAGCGCGAACGTCCACTAATCTTGCCACCAACCGTCCGAATGACGCTGTCATTTGGGGACATGATCAAAGGGAGGATGTTGCTCGTGGATCGTCGTACGTTCATTAAAAAAGCCAGCCTCACCGCAGGCACGGCCGCCACCGCGGTGGTTGCGGCACCAGCCGTCGTCAAAGCGGCCAAAGATGTGGTGATGGTCTCCACCTGGCCCCGCGATTTTCCAGGACTTGGCACCGGTGCCCAGCGTCTGGCCGCGCGTATCACCCAGCTGTCGGAGGGTGCCCTTAACGTGCAATATTTCGCCGCGGGCGAGCGCGTCGGTGCGTTTGATTCGTTTGACGCGGTGGCTTCCAACAACGCGCAGATGTATCACGCCGCGGACTATTATTGGAAAGGCAAGCACCCGGGCTGGGCCTATTTCACCGCGGTACCGTTCGGCTTCATCTACGCAGAGATTTGCGCGTGGATGTATCATATGGACGGACAAGACCTGCTGGATAAGCTCGGCGCGGAGTTCGGCATCAAGTGTCTTCCGGCCGGCAACACCGGTGTTCAAATGGGCGGTTGGTTCAACAAGGACATTGAATCGCCGGACGACTTCAAGGGCCTTAAAATGCGGATCCCGGGGCTGGGCGGTGACGTTCTGGCCAAAGTCGGTGCGTCTCCGGTTTCGCTTCCTGGTGGGCAGATCTACGAGAACCTCGTATCCGGCGCGATCCAGGCGACCGAGTGGGTCGGTCCGTGGAATGATTATGCAATGAAGTTCTATGAGGCAGCCAAATTCTACTACTATCCAGGCATGCACGAGCCAGCAGCGCAGCTCAACTGCGGTATGAATACGTCCTGGTGGGGCAGCCTCACCGATGGCGAGAAAAACGTGATTGCCGCCGCGTGCGCTGAGGAAAACAACAACATGATGGCCGAGTACAACGCCAACAACGGCAAGTTCCTCGCCAAGCTGCGCACCGAGCATGGGGTCAAGCTGCGCCGCTTCAACGAGGATATCTACGACGCCTTCGGTGAGGCCGCCGAAGAGGTGTTTGAAACGGTTCGCGGCCACTCCCCGCTCGCTGCACAGATCCATGACAGCTTCGTCAAGGCGCGTACCGAGCTTGGCGGTTGGCTCAACCTCTCCGATGGTCCCTACTTGACCGAGCGCAATCGCGTCTTGGATGTGAGGTAGGCCGCGCCGGCCGCTCAGACGCCGCCGCACGCGCCCAACCTCTGAGAAAGGCCTCAGCCTGAGGCCTTTCCTCCGCGACGGTCGACGGATCATAAGTGAACAAAGTACAGGAAAAATCCGCCTTGTCCGACAGCACGATGCTCGATCCTCCGCTGCCGCCCAGCAGCGCTTCGACCGTCGTGGTACGCATCGTCGCTTGGGCGGTGGTGGCGGTGACGTTCGTCTTCCTTTTCAACGTTTATCTCACCTATTGGCAGGATTGGCCGGGCGCGCAAGCGGCAGCGCGGGGAAGCTGGCTCGGTATGCTGCAATCGGCCGTCTACGCGCTCGCCATGATCGCAGCGATCGGCTACGTCATCGGCCTGCCGCACCGGACACTGCGGTTTGACAGCGGGCTCCTAACCGACCTCAACACCTACCTGGTGCGGGCCGCCTTTTTTGCGGTCTTGTTCGTTGGCCTGGCCGACATGGCCGTCTCGTTCTTGCGTGTCGAGGGCTTCTTGCCCCAACTGGTTGGGTCTGAGTTTGCCCATCAGCTGCATTTCAGCCGTGTGCGAGCGCCCTATATCCACTTGCCGCTGATTATGCTCGCGCTCGTCGTCGCCGCCTTCACCCGCACCTTGGGCTTTACCTGGTTGGCACTTTTGGTGGTCGTCGCCGAGTTGCAGATCGTGTTGTCGCGCTTCGTCTTCTCCTACGAGCAGGCGTTCATGGGCGACTTGGTGCGATTTTGGTATGCGGCGCTGTTTCTGTTCGCCAGCGCCTACACGCTGCTGGAGGATGGTCACGTCAGGGTCGACGTGTTGTACGCCGGTTTTTCACGGCGGGCCAAGGGCGGCGTCAACGCCATCGGATCGGTGTTGCTCGGCATTCTGTTTTGCTGGGTGATCCTCTACTTGGGCATGGCCAGCAAATCCAGCATCATCATTGCGCCGATGTTGAGCCTGGAGGTCACCCAATCCGGCTTCGGCATGTACGTGAAGTATATGATGGCAGGCTTTCTCGGTTTTTTTGCCGTGATCATGATGATCCAATTCTCAAGCTACCTGATGGACAGTTTTGCCGACTACCGCGGTGATCCCGGCGGGCGCTTGGCCGCAGCCGAAGCCCTCCACCATGGCCTGCCGTCGCACGACACGACCTGACGCGTCCGAACCGGCCGCATTGACCGAGGCAACATGGAGCTCTTCTTTCTCGCCCTTTTGATCGTGTTGATGGCCGGAGCGCTGGCTTCGGGGTTCCCGGTCGCGTTCGCACTGCCCGGCTCGGCGATCCTGACCATCCTGCTGGCCACGATCGCGGGCTCGATCCTCGCCGGGGACTCAGGCGCTTATTTTTCTCACGGCGGCCCGGTCGAGTGGTTGAGCGCCGGCGTTACCAATTTTCGCGGCATCTATTGGGAGGTCGAACGCGACACGCTGATCGCCATCCCGTTGTTCGTGTTCATGGGGATCATGCTGCAGCGCTCCAGGATTGCTGAGGATTTGTTGCTCACCATGGCCCAACTGTTCGGGCCGGTGCGCGGCGGGCTTGGCATCGCGGTGGTGTTCGTCGGTGCGCTGTTGGCGGCCACCACGGGCATTCTGGGCGCAACCGTCGTGGCTATGGGACTGATCTCGCTACCGGCGATGGTCCGCAACAACTATTCGGTGCCGCTCGCCACCGGCACCATCGCCGCCTCAGGCACGTTGGGCCAAATCATTCCGCCATCGATCGTGCTCATCATTCTTGCCGACCAGCTGTCGAGCGCCGTCGATCAGGCGGCCACCGCGCGGCAAGCGCTTTACCGACAGGTGACCGGCAGTTTCGCCCTGCCGTCCGAGTTTGGCGTCGTCTCCACCAGCGCTGGCGACATGTTCCTGGGTGCGCTGCTGCCTGGCCTGGTGCTGGTTGGCTTGTTCATGGTCTACATTTTAATTCTGGCGATGGCGCGCCCCAAGGTGGCGCCGCCGGTGCCGTTCCAAGGCGAGCTCGATGTCAAGCTGCTGGTGCGGGTCGGGGTCATTCTGGTACCGCCGCTGACCCTCATTTTCGCCGTGCTGGGTTCCATCATCATGGGCATCGCGACCGTTAACCAAGCCGGTGCAATCGGCGCCGTCGGCGCCATGATCATGGCCGGCTACCGGCTCAAGGAGGGCCAGCGCGGTGCCTTCACCCCGGCCATCATTGCCGTCGTCTCGCTGGCGGCGCTGGCGATCATCACCCAGTATTTCTCCACCAACGTCAAAAGTGCAAAATCGAGCAGCGACTGGATCGGGATCGGGTTGGCGGCGATCGCGGTGCTGGCGTTTCTGACGGCCGTGGTCTGGAGCGGCTGGCGGACCTTTAAGATTGAAGACACGTTGCGCGGGGTGATGGTGGAAACCGCTAAGACCACCTCGCTGGTGTTCATCATTTTGCTCGGCGCTGCGATGCTCACCGCCGCGTTCCGCGCGTTCGGTGGCGAGGTATTGGTCAAGGATTTTCTGACCAGCCTGCCCGGCGGTTTTTGGGCACAGTTCGTCATCGTCATGGCGGTGATGTTCGTGTTGGGGTTCTTTCTCGACTTCATCGAGATCGCCGTCGTTGTGGTGCCGATCGTCGCGCCCATCCTGTTGATGGACCCGTCGGCCAACGTGACCGCGGTTTGGCTCGGTGTGATGATCGGTCTCAACATTCAGACCTCGTTCCTCACCCCACCGTTCGGATTTGCGCTGTTCTACCTGCGGGGTGTCGCGCCACCGTCGGTTAGAACCCTCGACATCTATAAGGGCGTTGTACCATTTATCGGGCTGCAGCTGGTTGCGCTGGCGATAGTCGGCTCGTTCCCACCATTGGTGAACTATCTGCCGACACGGATTTCTCTGACCTCGGAAACGGCCCCGCCGCCGATCAATCCGCGCCTGCAAGTGTGCATGGAGCGCTATCTGTCTGAGCGCATCGCCACCGATGGCGACCGGCTGCGCGGCGCAATCGCGGCTGCCCGCGCACTACCACTCGATGCCTTGCCCCGTCGCCAACAATCGAGCCTGACGAAGGCCCTTGACCAAGCCGAGCAAGTGTTCGATCGCATCAAGGCGGTCGAGGCGTCAACGGCACAGGTCGATCAAGCGACGCCCGCCTACGCGCCGTTGCACCGCCAAGTGCGCGCCGTGGAAAGTCGCCTGCGTGACATTGATGCGTCGCTAACATCGCTGCGCGCCGCACGCTCCCGGGTGCGCGGCGATGATCAGGCCGAACGGGACAGGCTTGCCGCTGAGATCACCGCGCTTGAGCGGCGACGCGATCGCCTGACGGCGAGCATTCCAGCCGACTGGCCGCAGCGCCGTGACGCCTTCGCCAAAATCAAACGGGCAGAGACCGCTGCGCGCACAGCCTACCGTAACGGCGTGGACCAAGCCTATGAGCCGATTCGCGAGACCATGACCTTGCTCGCATCAGCTGAACGCCTAGCCGCGATCGATCAACGACTCGGCGCGCTGATCGACAAGACCACAACGACAAGTCCGGATCAGGTGGTCGAGGGCATTTCGCAGATCGCGCGGGAGGTGCGCGCCGCCAAAGGCGCCGCTCGCATAAGATCGCGCCTTGCTCGCGCCCGACGCTACTTGCGGCGACGCTCACCCGATCCGGACAAGGCGGCGCAAGCCCTGCGCGAAGCGCGCGGGGCGCTGGCCAAGGATATCGCTTGGCGTCGAGCGGGTGCAGAACAAGTGCTACCAGGTCTGTCCGCCTACGAGCGTGAAATCCGCCAGACCATCGGTCTGCGCCAACAGCCTAGGCTGTCGCGAGACGCAGCGCTCTACATCGCCGGCTGCAACTCGGATCACCGTGACATCTCACTCAGCTTTTAATCTGTGCAGCGCAGATCGAATACCATCGACACGGGGCCGTAAGCATGATCGAGCTTTACCACAACGCGATGTCAACCTGCTCGCAGAAGGTTCGCTTCGCGCTCGCCGAGAAAGCGCTCGCATGGCAGGGCCGCCACCTCAATCTGCGTGCCGGGGACCAGCAGCAACCCGCCTATCTGAGGCTTAACCCGAACGCGGTCGTGCCCACCCTCGTCAACGCCGGAACCGTGGTGATCGAATCAACCGTCATCAACGAGTTCATCGATGATGCGTTTCCATCGCCAGTCTTGCGCCCCGAGGCGCCTGCCGAACGGGCCAAAATGCGGCTGTGGACCAAGCAGCTGGACGAAGGCTTGCATGCTGCCACGAGCGTGATCAGCAATGCCATTGCATTTCGTCATCAAAAGATCGCCAGGGGTCAAGCAGCGGTCGAGCAGCTGTTGGCCAACATCCCCGATCCCAACAAACGCGAACAGCAGCGATCCACCCTCGTCGACGGCGCCCGATCGCCGTTCTTCGCCGATGCCGTGATCAAGTTCGATGCCCTGTTTGCGCGGATGGATGCGGCCCTCGCCGACCAGCGCTGGCTGACGGGTCAACAGTTTTCGTTGGCCGACATCGCCTACGCGCCCTACCTTACCCGGTTTGAGCACCTGGAGATGGCCCACATGTGGGACGATCGCCCCCGTCTCGCGGCCTGGTATCAGACGATCAAAACCCGCAAGGGGTATCAGGACGGACTCAGCCGGTGGTTCGATGCCGATTATCTCGCGCTGATGGCCGAGAAGGGAGGCGAGGAGCGCGACCATGTCCGCAACATCCTGAACAATGCGTGACGGCCCACCCGTGACCGGCCGGGCTGCTAGATCATTTGCACCTTTGCCAAATTTGCCGCGCCGACCCGTTTCCACACCCGGCCACGCATCGGGCTGATGTGGTGGTGCCGGCTTGGAGAGCGGGATGGTTCCAGCTCACCGTGAAAGGCTCAAGAAGAACGCGGCCCGCTGGTCGGCGCAGCATCAGGCCGACTCAATCGAGATCTCAAGATCGGCGACTTCGTCGATGAACTCCTGCAAGGTCATCAGCCCCAAGCAGGGCATGGCGCCGACGACGGGCACCACGCCGCGGGCCAGTTTTCGCGCCAGGATGACGGATGCGATGGACGGCACGTAGGGGCCGTGGTTGTTGCGGGCAATGAGGTAGACGGCGACGCTGCGCGCTTGGCCGTCGAGCCCGTTACCAGACAGGTGCAAAAACATGCCCCCGCTGTCGCTGCCGAGCGCCTTCAGCCGCCGCTTGACCCACAACAACGGACCGGCGAGCCGCGCCGCGCCGCGCAGCAACCGCCATCGCACCAGCCACGACAGCCCCCAAACTCCGAGATGAAACGGCGCAACTTCGAGCCCCGCCAAAAATCGCACGGTATGGACGCCCCGATAGCGGCTGGGAAATAGCTCGAGGTCGGGAACCTCACAGTGTGCCACCAGCCGGCCTCCGAGGCCGGGAATGTTGATGCGACGCAGACCCTGCCACATGTACTGCGTCGTCCACCGTCCGTCGATCCACATCTTAATGGGTTGGCCGACGGCGCCCAAGATCGAAGCCACCGTCGCCCGGCCCGGATCATAGCGATTGCCCGGAATGATGCCGTGACAGATCGAGGTCAGAGTTTTGAAGCCGCCGCGATGATGGTCGACGATGGCCGCGGCCAGCGCCGGTACGCTGCTGGCTCCACTCGTTACCAGCACTCGAGCCGCGCGGGCCCGAGCATCCAGCGCAGAAATGCCCGTCACGAAGTCGCGGGCATCCGCCAGATCGACGTAGTGGGCACCGACCGCGATGGCGCTTTCGGCCAGGGCATAGTTGTGCGTCTGAAACGGCCCGGAGGCATTGACGACGACGGTGGGGCCGAGCGTCCGCAGTGTTCCGAGATCGGGCTGGCGCGCATCGATCGCAGCCGTCGACAAGCCAGCCCGCGCCGTCGGGCCCAGCGCTATGGCTGCCGCCCGGGCACGCTCGATCGCCCGACCGGCAATGATCAGGTCCAAGTCAGGCGATCGGCACAGACGCTCGGCGATCCGCGCGCCGAATGCCCCATATCCGCCAACGATGAGAATGCGTGTCATTGTCCAAGCATCAGCCACCCATCGGTCAAAACCTGGCCGGCCGGAGGCGTCGCGAACCACGATCGACCACCCCTCGCCGACGCTTGGATCATCTCCGCCTTAGGCGGATCCCCCTGCCGGCCGGCTCCCGGCCGTTCGGCCGACAACATCATGCCGTTGGACGCTAGGGCTGCGGCGCGGGATGGTTCCAGCTCACACTGAAACGCACGCGATCATCGTGCCTAACGTGGTGCGCAACGTTCTGCTTTTCATCGGGACCGTTGCGAGTCCGATTAAAGGCAGGTTGCTCTAGCCAGCCGAAGCACGTCTCAGGCCTCATGATGACCCAACATCAGGCGGCCGGGCCGTGCTTGGCGAAGAAGGGCAGCACCAACGCATGAAACGCATCGGGTTGCTCAACGTTCAACATATGTGCTGCCGCGGGCACTTCGGCATACTCCGACCCCGCGATCTCACGATGGATCACTTGTGCCATGGCCGGCGTGGTGGCGGGGTCAAGCGCGCCGACGATCACCTGCACCGGCACACGTACCTGTTTCAAGCGATCCGTCACATTGAAATCGCGGATGGCATGGCACCAGCCGACGAATCCCTGTGGCGGCGTCTGCGCCACCATGTTGGACAGGTAGGAGACCAGCTCGGGTCGCGCGTTGCGGGTCGGCTCGGCCAACCACCGGCTCATCGACACCGCGATCAGATCCTGGGTCATCCCGGCGCTGCTAGCCGTGCTGATCCGTTGATCCCAGATCTCGCGGCCGCCAGTCATGTCGCTTGATGTTGAAACCAGGCTCAGGCAATGGAACCGCTGCGCATTCTCAAGCGCCAGCATCTGCCCCACGAAGCCGCCCATCGACAGCCCCAGATAGCGCGCCTTATCGATCCCCAGGTGATCCATCAGCCCCAGAGTATCGGCGGTCAGCGTCGAGAAGTCATAGGCCCCTTCGGGCACCGTCGTGTGACCATGACCGCGGGCATCCAGGCGCACCACCCGATAATGCGGCTCCAACGCGGCGGTCAATGCATCCCAAATCGAAAGATTGGTGGCGAGCGGATGATGCAGCACCACCGGCGGCGCGGCCTCCGGCCCCGACACTTGGAAGTTCATGCTCAGACCATTGATCGTCGCCTTCATGGGCCGCTCCTGTCGATAGGGGGACACTGCGCAGACGGTGGATCGCGAACTGGAGACCCAATTCACCACCGGCCCGAGAGGTTGGAGCAGCCGGGCACCGGATGCAACCGTCGTACGCCCGACCCCTCCGGCGGATCCGAGCAAACGGCCCAGCGCTACGGGGCGCGATCGCCATCAACCTGTTCGATCATGGGCTTTGACCGCGGCTCAAGCTGCCGGGTCGGTCGATCGGCGACGATTGCGAAGGCGCGCCGGGAACGACGGTCGTGGACGGCGGCAGGCTTGGCGAGACGGTTACCGCCTGATCCGACGCCGCCGAGGCGAGGGCAGATTGCGATCGCCGGGCCGCACCGTATCACCGCGTGCCCCGGCCGACACGCGACCGGCGATCGGTTGCTCGCAAGCGGTCAGCCAAACGTCGAACACCGGATGCTCCACGGCATGGAGCCCCGGACTTTCGGCGAACATCCAACCGGTGAAAACGCGTTTTTGCTGCCCGTCGAGCAGCACCTCTTCGACCTCTACGAACGTGGTGGTCTTCGGCTTTTCATCGGGCGGTCGCGAGTAACAAGCGCGCGGTGTTACCTTCAAGGTGCCGAACTGTTGCGTCTTATTAAGGGGTATCTTCAGCTTGTTGATGCGCGCCGTGACCTTATCCAGCGCAGCGAACACCGCCACGCGGTTCGCGAGCCGCTGCGCCATCGCGGCATCTGGGACGATCGCGAGCATGATCGACGTCGCCACAACACTGCCGAGGAGGAATTCGCTCGCGCGCATGCATCACCTCATGTCGATCAAGGCCCGGCTCACCACCGCCGCCTTATCGCTGCCTGACGCCACCCATCCACCGGCTGAGCTGCGCCGGCCTAGATCATATCCGCGTGAGGCGGATTAGCCTTTGCTGCCGCTCCTGGCCCAGCCATCCAGAGGATCGTGGCATGGGCTCAGCGGGCGGGGAGCGGTAGGGGTCCAGCCAACACCGGACCGCACCTTACTGCCGAACCCAAATCGGCTTGCCCCAGGAAATGGGCCGCAGCATGTTCTGTTGCTACCAGCGGCACTGCGCGAGCGGGCTCACTCCGGCCGCCAGGGCTTATAGTCTCCCGTTGCCGGAGGGCGCTCTGCCCCGCTTAGGATACTACCCGCCGGCCGATAGGCCTGCGGCGTCCCCGTCAGGTTCATTTGATGCGGTTGTTGCCACGGCCGCACCATCTGCGCTTGTTCGGTCGGTGGCGTATCGATCGTGTGGTGTAGCCAACCATGCCACGCGGCCGGCACTTTCGATGGCTCGGCCAAGTCGGTGTACGTGACCCAGCGGCGGGGCACACCCAACGGACCAACACCACGACGCTGCTCATAGTAGCGGTTGCCATACTCGTCCTCGCCGACCAACCGGGCCTGCCGCCACAGCGTCCAGCGCGTCCCCCATGTGGTGCCACCCCACCAGCAGAAGATCTCAGAAAGCAAACTCATCGCTTCAATTGGCCTTTTCCAATCCGTTCCGGTCGCGTTGCTGGTACGACCTGTTCGCGTGGTGCGTGTGAGCCAAGTGCGCATTGCCGCGTGAGCGCGCCACCGCTTCAGGGCATGCCGCCGCTCAACCTCTGATCGCTCGACATCTGATCGCTCACCACTTTTGCTCCGGGCGTTGCGACAACCCTCGCGGCTCCAACCTCAGGCGCGATCATCTAACCGAGCAGCGGTGCGGTGTCCAGCATGCGCCCACTGCTGCAACAAGGCAACAGTTGCAGACCCAATAGTAACAGCTGTGGTGGCGCAACACCGGCCGTTCGAACTACGTGTATAATTCGACATACGGCGTTCACAGTTGGTGCTGGTCGCGCGCGGCGTCTGGGTTTCGGCGCGGTACGGCAGCGCATCTATAGGTTCTGCACAGCCGCTCCACCGTGTATTAACAGTACACAACATCTAGACCGCCGGCCCACTACATATAGTGTTGGTGCCACCGGCAACATACAAACCCTTTGTCTAACCCGTCCGAATCGAACAATTTAGGCCGCTGTGAGGCAGGCACAGGGGTAAAGCCGCAGCCTCACCGCTGCCACTGCGTGCACGGTCGGCGCTAGTGCGTCGCGTCAGAGGGCTCTACGGCCTCCGGTTCACAATTTCTGGCATCAAACATGGCGTCGCGTGGCAAGCGCGATCGTCCTGGGTGGGTGTGTGTGTTCAACCACGGTCAGTGCGCGTCCAAACAAAACCAAAAGGCCAACCGCTGGGGCGACTCCGGCGGATGCAAAAACATGAATGCGGGGACCCAACAACCATGAGAATTACGCGCCGATTCACCGAGGCTGGCAAATCACCCTATGAGAACATCCCTTTCCGGCGCGCAACATCGGAAATCAAGAACCCGGATGGCTCTGTCGTCTTTCGCCTCGAAGGCTTTATGGTTCCCGATCAATTCAGTCAGGTGGCTGCTGACATCTTGGCCCAGAAATACTTTCGCAAGGCCGGCGTGCCACGCCGCCTGAAGCGGGTCGAGGAAAACGGGATCCCGTCCTGGTTGTGGCGCTCCGTGGCCGATGAGCGGGCGCTGGCTGAATTGCCGAAGGCGCAGTGGTCTACCGGCGAAACGGACGCACGGCAGGTGTTCGACCGGCTGGCCGGGACCTGGACCTATTGGGGATGGAAAGGCGGCTATTTCTCCACCGAGGATGACGCACGCGCCTTCTACGACGAGCACCGCTACATGCTGGCCCGCCAGATGGGTGCACCGAACTCCCCGCAATGGTTCAACACCGGTTTGCATTGGGCCTACGGCATCGATGGCCCCGGCCAAGGCCACTACTACGTCGATGCTGAGACGGGCCAGTTGACGCGTTCGACCTCGGCCTACGAACATCCACAACCGCACGCGTGTTTCATCCAGTCGGTCGAAGACGATCTGGTCAACGAAAACGGCATCATGGACCTATGGGTGCGCGAGGCGCGCCTGTTCAAATATGGCTCCGGCACCGGCTCCAATTTTTCACGGCTAAGAGGTGAAAACGAAAAGCTGTCGGGTGGCGGGAAGTCGTCGGGACTGATGAGCTTTCTCAAGATCGGCGACCGGGCGGCCGGGGCGATCAAATCGGGTGGAACCACCCGACGCGCCGCCAAGATGGTGGTGGTCGATGTCGACCACCCGGACATCGAGGAATTCGTCTCCTGGAAGGTCAAGGAGGAGCAAAAGGTTGCCGCCCTAGTGACCGGCTCGCGCGTTTGCCAAAACCGGCTCAAAGCGATCATGAAGGCCTGCGTCAATTGTGCGGCGGAAGGTGAGGCTTGCTTCGATCCGGCGCGTAATCCCGCGCTCAAACGGGCCATCAAAGAGGCCCGGCGCGACCACGTGCCCGAAAATTATGTGCAGCGGGTCATTCAGTTTGCGCGCCACGGCTACAAGGACATCGATTTCGCCACCTTCGATACCGATTGGGACAGCGAAGCCTATCTGACCGTCTCGGGTCAGAACTCCAACAATTCGGTGCGCGTCAACGACGCTTTTTTGCGCGCGGTCGAGAACGGCGAAACCTGGTCGCTGACCAGCCGCACCACCGGCGAGACGTGCCGAACGCTGGATGCTCGCGCGCTCTGGGACAGCATCGGACAGGCCGCTTGGGCTTCAGCCGATCCGGGCATTCAATTTCACACCACCATCAATGATTGGCACACCTGCCCCCAGTCGGGTCAGATCAACGCTTCCAATCCGTGCTCGGAGTACATGTTCCTCGATGACACGGCCTGCAATCTGGCCTCACTGAACCTGATGGCGTTCAAGCAAAGTTTTGGCCATCACGGAGCGATGGCCGATGGCTTCACCTTCGATGTCGCCGCCTTCGAGCACTGCTGCCGGCTTTGGACCATCGTGCTCGAGATCTCGGTGTTGATGGCCCAGTTCCCCTCGCGCGAGATCGCCGAACGCTCCTATCGGTTTCGCACGCTGGGCCTCGGATACGCGAACATCGGCGGTCTGTTGATGGCCTCCGGCATCGCTTACGATTCGGCCCGCGGACGCGCCCTGTGTGGGGCGATCACGGCGATCATGACCGGCGTCGCCTACGCCACCAGCGCGGAGATGTCGGCCGAGCTCGGACCATTTCCAGGCTACGCGGAGAACGCGGGCGACATGCTGAGGGTGATCCGCAACCACCGTCGAGCGGCCTATGGGGAGGCGAGCGGCTATGAAAAGCTGTCGACCCCGCCGGTGCCCCTTGACCACGCCTCATGCCTGGACCCGCGTTTAATCAACGCGGCCACTCGCGCCTGGGACCGTGCCATCGACCTGGGTCAGCGCCACGGTTTCCGCAATGCGCAAGCCACGGTGATCGCGCCCACCGGCACCATCGGCCTCGTCATGGACTGCGACACGACAGGCATCGAACCCGATTTCGCCATCGTCAAATTCAAAAAGCTGGCCGGTGGCGGTTACTTCAAAATTATCAATCAGGCCGTGCCCCAAGCCTTGCGCCAGCTCGGCTACGCCGACGCCGAGATCGCCAAGATCGAGGCGTATGCGGTGGGACATGGTTCGCTGCTGACCGCCCCGGCGATCAACCATGTCACGTTGCAAGAGCGCGGCTTTACCGACGAGGTCTTGGCCAAACTCGAAGATGCCATCAGTACCGCCTTCGACATCCGGTTCGTGTTCAACCGGTGGACGTTGGGCGATGGGTTCTTGACCGAGGTCCTTGGCATCGATGAGGCCACGTTGGCCGAACCGAACTTCGACCTGCTGGCGCGACTTGGCTTTACCACCAAGGACATCGAAGCGGCGAACCAGCATGCCTGCGGGGCCATGACGCTAGAGGGCGCGCCGCATCTGCGGGCCGAGCATCTGCCGGTGTTTGATTGCGCCAATCCCTGCGGGCGAACCGGCAAGCGCTACCTGTCTGTGGAAAGCCACATCCGTATGCTGGCGGCGGCCCAGCCTTACATTTCCGGGGCCATCTCAAAAACCATCAACATGGCCAACGACGCCAACGTGGAGCAGTGCAAGGACGCCTACATGCTCTCATGGCGGTTGGCGTTGAAGGCCAATGCGCTCTATCGCGATGGCTCAAAACTGTCGCAGCCGCTGAATTCCCAACTGTTGTCAGACGATGCTGAGGACGCCGAAGAAGCCGCGGAAAAGCTCACCGCCGATCATCCCAATGCTCAGCGGGCCGGCGTCGTCGCAGAACGCATGGTCGAGCGTATTGTCGAGCGGGTCAGGGAGCGCGAACGCGAAAGGCTGCCGACGCGGCGCAAAGGGTATACGCAGAAGGCCACCGTCGGCGGCCACAAAGTGTACCTGCGCACGGGCGAATACGATGACGGTCGGATCGGTGAGATCTTCATCGACATGCATAAGGAAGGGGCCGCGTTCCGCTCCTTGATGAACAACTTCGCGATCGGCATCTCGCTCGGCCTGCAGTACGGCGTACCGTTGGAAGAGTATGTCGATGCGTTCACCTTCACGCGGTTCGAGCCAGCCGGTCTGGTGCAGGGCAACGAGACCATCAAGAACGCAACCTCGATCCTCGACTACATCTTCCGTGAACTGGCCGTGTCCTATCTCGACCGCTCCGATCTGGCCCACGTCGACCCCAAGGAGATCGTCGGCGAAACCGGTCTCGGCTCCGGCGACGGCAAACCCAGCGACGACGTTCCGACCGCGCCAGTCGTCCAGAGATTCGTCTCCAAAGGCCTGGTGCGCGGCATCGTTGGGCGCTCCGCCGCGCATGAGACCGAAGCCAAGGCAGCTGGTGCTGCGGTTGCGACCATGCACCAAGATCTCGCCGCGGCGTTTGAGCCGACCGGATCAACGGCGATTTACGCCACGGTGGAAACCGCGACCGTGGAGCTGGCCAGCGCCGGCAATCTCGCGCTGAAAGCCAAGAGCGCAGCCGACCTGCGCGCGGAGGCACGTTTGCGCGGCTACGAGGGCGAGAATTGCCATGAGTGCGGCAACTTCACATTGGTGCGCAACGGCACCTGCCTCAAATGTGACACCTGCGGTTCGACCAGCGGTTGCAGTTAACGATCTAGCCGGATCAGCGGGTGGCCGACGGGCTTGCCCATCACGCGTCGCACCGACCCGGCCAGCACCTACGGCGTCCAGAGTGTTTCCGCTTCAAACCGGGCAGCCTCGTCGGCCACCACTGAACTCCAAGACCGATAACTCGACGAACCACCCTTGATCTGCCACGCGAATCAGCGATCGCTGGTGCCAACGGGTTCGCACGGGTTTCCCATCGGTCCTCAGCCAGCAGATCAAGACGCATGCACGCAGCCTCGCAAACGCCGCCCGCCATCTGCCTCCTGGCCGATCACCTCGACGCCATGCTAGCCGCCGGTGAGGATTTGTTGAAGCTTGCGCCGCCGTGCGTCGCTCCCGGTCAGTGCGATGCGGCCAACGCCGATTGGCAGCGGCTGTGTGATCTCATCAACCAAGCGCGAACGTTGGAAAACGCCCTTCTCGCGCGTACGTTGCAGGCCCGTTTTCGTGCACGCGATGTGGGTCGCCAAGGCGGCATCATCGGGTCGTTGCTCAAGCTCTTTATCGGCGGCACGACCCAACTCGCTGATACCGCCACGGCGCTCGCCAAGCGCAGAGCGACCGACTTCAATGCGGGTCTTGATCCGCTCGCCTATCTCAGGTCGCGCGGCATCCTGGCTGCAGACGCCGCCAGCGTGGTTGGTGCGACCAGCATCGCGTTCAATGAAGACTTCTTGGTCTCAGGCCAGATGCCGCTGCGTCAGATTTTGGATCTCGCCGCTGCCATGCTCGACGCCTTGGACGCACATTATACGCTGTTCCCGGATGCAGGTGACGCGCGCTCGTCCGGCCGGGCTCGGTTCGACGAGCGCAAGTCCCTGTTCCTTCCGTTTTGAGAGGCCAGGTCGACGGCCACCGGCCCGCTCCCCCGCCCGGTTGCTCCATTCGCCGCCCAGAGCTTCATGCCATTGGTTTGCCCAGTGGAGGAATCGGGCGGGGGGAGCGGGCCGGCACAGCGATTCCGCCTGACGCGGATCAGCCCTGCCGGCTCCGACGTGATGCGCGGTTCACACCCCTTGCGCTGCGAAGGTGTTGGCCACCCAGCCCGGCGACGTGATGGCGCCGGCGCGTGATGCCGGCGCCGACCTGCGTTGCGTTTGGCGCACGCGCACTTTGGTCTGTGTGCGTCGTGCCTGCCGCCGCCGCGCCTGCGCGATCCGGGTGCGCTTGACGCGCTTACTGCGTGCCTTGCCCTTGTGCTTGCCCGATCGCTTTACACTGACTTTGGAACGGCTGCGTACCTTCGCTTTGGCCAGGCGTCGCGATTGGCTGCGCTTGAGCTTGGCGACCGCCACAGCCTTGGCCGGCTTCGTGCTCTTGACAGTGTTGCTACCCTTCGCGTCGCCCGCGGCCTCAGGCGACTGGGTCTCCGCCAACGCCACCGGCGGACCGAACTGCGGATAGATCGGCTTCGCGCTGCGACCAGCTGCGGCGTGCACGGCCTGCGCACGCAGGTGGCGATTGAGCTCGCGCGTGCCGGCGAGCTGCGCAATCTCCAGTGTTTGGTAGCCTCCCAAATAACCCGGTACCGGCCGATATCTGCGCCCGCGACTGTAAGCGGCCTCAGCTGGCGTGGGCGCGTAGATCACCTTGGTGTGCAGCCGGGCAACGCCGCGACCGGCGAAGCCGAGCATGATCGCCGTTGCCCGCGACACGTCCAAGGTGCGATTGCCCCAGTAGGGCCCGGCGTTGTTGATGCGCAGCACGGCTGCACGACCGTTGGCGGGATTCCACACCAAAAGCTTGGTGCCGTTCGGCCAGATCGGACTGGCGGCGTTATCCGCCTTATGGGCGCGGAACACCTCACCGGAGGAGGTCAGATCGCTCGGATTGAACCGGTCGCGCGCCGCACTGTCGTAGAACGAGGCGACGACCACGTGGCTCCTGCCGATCGCCTTGCGGGTCTCGGCCAGCGTGCGCACCCGATGACACCGCTGATAGAAGCAATAGGTTTTGCCGGGCGTCTTCGCCTCAGCCGGCCCCGCCGGGATGGAGCCGATGGTTCCAATCCCCACGGCCGCGATACCAACGCCGGCCAACAGCACGGCCCTTTGACCAAAAACCACCGTCATGCGCCTGAGCGCACGCGCTCGGCCGATTGATCGGCTGACCATGTGCATCTCCTTGCTTTGTTGAAAGACCCACCCAGCTGCCAGGACGGCAGCGCTCAACGGGGCGGGTACAAGCCCAACTGAGGTTCGTTAGGCGACAGGTATCCGCGCATCATGGTTAACGCAGCTGAACAGCCCTCGTTCTGAGATCTGCTCAAAACCGGCAGACAAACTCATGAAAAATCACAGATAACCCTCGGAGATCAGTTTCTCGCGCAGCAGCGCGGCTGCTTCGTCTAGTCGCAGCGGGTCGGTGGCGCGCAGGACGAGTTGAGTGACCGGCTTGCCATCGCGCTGCGAGGGATAGCTGCCCATCCCCACATCGGGATAAAGCTGTTGATGCTGGCGGAACACCTCGGCGACCGAACCCTCCGGGTGGTCGACGTCGATCGCGTGCGACAGCATGCGCTTGCCGGTTCGCAGCCGCGGGGTAACGGCTTCCAGCATCGCCTGCATGATGCTGGGTACCCCGGCCATGGTGATCACGTTGCCGAGCATGAAACCCGGTGCCACCGACACCTTATTCTCGACCAGATCGGCCCCGAACGGGATCCGCGCCATCCGCAATCGCCCCGGCGTCAGCTCGCGACCCGTGCGCTCATAATAGGGCTTGAGCAGCGCCAGCGCCCGGTCGTCGACGTCGATGCCGACGCCAAATGCCTTGGCGACGCAGTCTGCGGTGATGTCGTCATGGGTCGGACCGATTCCCCCCGTTGTGAACACGTAGCCGTGGCGTGCCCGCAAACTGTTCAGCGCCTGTACGATATCCGTCTCGTCGTCGGGCACGATGCGCACCTCGCGCAGTTGAATGCCGATGTGGGTGCAGTGGTCGGCAACCAAGCCGATGTTCTTGTCCTTGGTCCGACCGGACAGGATCTCGTCTCCGATCACCAGTAGGGCCGCTGTGACAACCTCCACAACCTCATCGGCGGTCTGTGCTGGCATCTGGATGCTTCCTTTAGGCGAATAAGACCCGCTTCCATTTGCGGCTGATGCGGCGGTACTCCACCGGCCGCCGCGTTCCACGCCACCCGGCCGCAGTCCGACAGTACCATCTGCCTACCGGCTGATCAGCTGTCCCGGCGCGTCGTCCCATTCAGCCGGCGACGCGGGCGCAGCGATGAATTCACAACCAGCGGGATGCCGGTTCGGGCCCGCGACACCCCAGTTGAGGATGCGCACCGGAGCCACAACGGCCTTGCCGGCTGTGTTATCGACTTGGCGACGGCACCGCACCTGGCTTAGGACGCACCGCCATCGGCCAAGGCGAAGCGCAGCCCGATTGCTAGGACCCTGCGTATCAGTTGACCATGGTCGCGCCATGTTGGATAGGTCCCACACGCATCCAACGTCGACAATTTAAACATGATTCCCCCACCACTTTGCGACGGTCTTCAAGCAAGCCCCACTTCCGCCCCAGCGCCTCATGCACTAGCTTGCCGGCCATGCAGTTCCCTTCCCCCCTCGTGCGCGGCACCTTGATCCAGCGCTATAAGCGCTTCCTCGCCGACGTGCGCCTCGAGAGCGGCGAGACGGTCACGGCCACCTGCCCCAACACCGGCTCGATGCTGGGGCTCAAGCAACCCGGCAGCGCCGTGTGGTTGTCCACCTCCGACAGTCCCACGCGCAAATATCGCCATACCTGGGAGATGGTCGAGGCCGACATCGGTTCGGGCCCGACGCTGGTCGGGATCAACACCTCCCATCCCAACAAGCTGGTGACCGAAGCGATCGGTGAACGGCGCATTAAGTCGCTCGCTGGCTACGCCGAGCTGAAGCGCGAACAGAAATATGGACGCAACAGCCGGATCGACATCCTGTTGCAGGACCCCCGCAAAGCTACGTGTTTCGTCGAGATCAAGAACGTTCACCTGATGCGAGCGGCCGGCAAGGCAGAGTTCCCGGATTCGGTGACCGAGCGTGGCACCAAACATCTGGGCGAGCTTGCCGACATGGTCCGGCAGGGCCATCGCGCGGTCATGGTGTTTCTGATCCAGCGTGGCGATGCCACGAGTTTTAGCCTGGCCCGTGACATCGATCCCGCTTACGGGGAGGCATATGATGCTGCGCGCGCTGCTGGGGTCGAAGCGATCGCCCTAAGATGTCAGCTCAGCCCCGATCAGATTATCGTCGAACGCGCGGTGAGACTGCGCAGCCCGTGAGCGGAAACGTTGCCTTCAACCCCGTCAGCGGCCGCGCGTTTGGCCGACGCCTGTTCCGCCGGCCGTTCCATCGGCGCGCTTGAGCGGGGATCAGTGTTGGCTGCATCCACCCCACTATCCGCGCGGCCATCCGAAAGATCATGCGATCGGGTGGCCGGGTGGGAGCCGGCCCAAAAGGCGCTTCCGCCTGGGACGGAAATGATCTGGCGCCGCGCCGGCGTCCCGACGCGGACACCGTCGCCGGCCATCACCTCATTTTCGCATCCGTTCAGTCCACGAAGCCGTCAGGAGATCACCGATGACACCCCCGCGCGTGCCCGTCGAACGCCTTGTGGCGTTCGCCACCAACGCTTACGTCAAGGCTGGGGTGCCGGCGCATGATGCCGCCCAGGCCGCCCGTCTGTTGGTTCAGTCCGATCTTGCCGGGCAGGACTGGCATGGCATGTTCCGGCTACCACATTATATCGCCGGCATGCGCAACGGCCGAATCGCAGCGACCGCCGATATAAAGGTCATCGACCAAGGCCCGGGAACGGCGCTGGTTGACGGGGCCAACGGGCTTGGCCACCTGGTGATGGCACGGGCCAGCGAGGCGGCGATCGCCAAAGCCCAGGTGCAGGGGGTTGCTTGGGTCGGCGTGCGCCGCTCCAATCACGCTGGCGCAGCCTCAATCTGGCCCTCGATGATGTTGCCGCACGACATGATCGGCATCTATCTTGCCGTCGGCAGTGCTAACTTCATGGCACCGTGGGGCGGGTTCGAGCGTCTGCTGGGGACCAACCCGATCGCCATTGCCGTCCCCGCCCATCACGAGCCACCGGTGGTGGTCGACATGGCGACCAGCGTGGCAGCCAACGGTAAGGTGCAGCTAGCGCGCCAGCGTGGCGAGACCCTGCCGATCGGCTGGATGATCGATCGAACCGGCACGCCGATAACTGACCCTCAGCGCGCTGACGAAGGGGTCTTATTGCCTGCCGGCGACTATAAGGGCTACGCCCTGTCTTTGATGATCGGTCTGTTGGCCGGCACATTAAACACTGCGGCGTTCGGCCGTGAGCCCGAGGGGAACGCGGGCCCTTCCAACACCGGACAGGCCGTGATCGCGCTGGCGATCTCACGGTTCGGCGACCCGCTGGCCTTCAAGGCGCGGATCGACCATGTGGTGCGCGACATCCGCGGCTCGGGTCGGCTGCCGGGTGTTGACGCGATCAGGTTGCCGGGCGAGCGCAGCTATGCCATTCGCCAAGAGCGGCTCGCCAACGGCGTACCGATCCCCAGCGGGCTCTGCAACGCGCTCGATCAACTGGCCGATGATCTGGCCATCTCCAGGCTCGAGCGCACCTGATCATGCGGCTGGAACGGCTGGCGCACCCGGCGAGCGCCGGCCGGGTTGACCCACCGCCCTGTTTTGGGCTCTTTACCCTGCCACATGCCAATCCTCGCCCTGGAAAGTCGCGCCCGATGGTCACTGAACGCTATAACGCGCCAGTCCGCGAGAAACACTGGCAGCAGATCTGGGATCAAGCCGGTATCTTTCGCGCACCCGACGTGGCTCAGCGGCCAAAAAGTTACGTGCTCGAGATGTTCCCGTATCCGTCGGGCCGCATCCACATGGGGCACGTCCGCAACTACACGATGGGCGACGTGCTGGCCCGTTTCAAACGGGCGTGTGGCTTCAACGTCTTGCATCCCATGGGTTGGGACGCGTTCGGCATGCCAGCTGAAAATGCTGCCATGGAGCACAACACGCATCCGGCCGCGTGGACCTACGCCAACATCGCCGCCATGCGCGCGCAGCTCAAGGGCATGGGTTTTTCACTCGATTGGGATCGAGAGTTCGCGACCTGTGATGTCGCCTATTATCACCAGCAGCAGAAGCTGTTCCTTGCCATGCTGGCGGCCGAGCTGGCCTACCGTGGGGTCGGCAAGGTCAACTGGGATCCGGTCGATCAAACCGTTCTCGCCAACGAACAGGTGATCGACGGTCGCGGCTGGCGGTCCGGCGCCGAGGTTGAGCAGCGCGAGATGCCGGTCTGGTACTTTCGGATCACCAAATACGCCGACGACCTGTTGGCGGCCCTTTCCGACCTGGAGCGCTGGCCGGAAAAGGTGCGACTGATGCAGGCCAAATGGATCGGCCGCTCCGAAGGCCTGCTGATGCGCTATCAACTCCGCGGCAACGCCCAACGCGACACGGCGAAGTGGGACCAGCTGGAGGTCTTCACCACCCGCGCCGACACGATCTTCGGCGGCAGCTTTTGTGCGCTTTCGCCCAACCATCCGCTGACCTTGGACCTGGCCGAATCCAACCCGGCGCTTGCGGCATTCGTCGCTGAATGCGGGCGCATCGGCACCTCCGAGGAAGACATTGCGCACGCCGAGAAAAAGGGCTTCGAGACCGGACTCGTCGCCATCCATCCGCTGATCCCGCAGCGTCAACTCAAGGTGTATGTCGCCAATTTTGTGCTGATGGGCTACGGCACCGGCGCCATCTTCGGCTGTCCGGCGCACGATCAACGCGACTTCGAATTTGCAACCAAGTACGGTCTCGAGATTACACCCGTCGTGATCCCGCAGGACCGTGACCCGGCCACATTTCAACTCGACGGCGCCGCCTATGATGGGCCGGGACGTTTGGCCAATTCCGAGTTTCTCGACGGGCTGTCGATTGACGCGGCCAAAGCCGAGGTCGCCCGCCGCGTGGAGCAAGCGGGGACCGGCAAACGGCAAGTGATGTTCAGATTGCGCGATTGGGGCATCTCGCGGCAGCGCTACTGGGGCTGTCCCATTCCGGTGGTGCACTGTGACACCTGTGGCGTGGTGCCGGTGCCGGAAGCGCAACTGCCGATCGCACTGCCAGACGATGTCACCTTTGACGTGCCCGGAAATCCATTGCAGCGCCACCCGACCTGGAAGCACGTCGATTGTCCGCGTTGCGGTGCTGCGGCGACGCGCGAAACCGATACGATGGACACCTTTGTCGATAGCTCTTGGTATTATGCGCGCTTTTGCTCGCCGCACGCCGATGTGCCGGTCGAGCCCGCCGCGGCGACCTCTTGGCTGCCCGTCGACCAATACATTGGCGGAATCGAGCATGCGATTCTGCATCTGCTGTACGCTCGCTTCTTTGCCCGCGCCATGGTGGAAACCGGGCATTTGCAGGCGACAGAGCCGTTTGCCGGACTGTTCACCCAAGGCATGGTCGTGCACGAGACCTATCGGAGCCAAACCAATCAGTGGTTGCTGCCCAGCGAGGTCCACATCGAAGGCGAAGGCGAGGCACGTTCAGCGGTGGAGATCGCCACCGGGGCCCCGGCACAGATCGGCGCCCTCGAGAAAATGTCGAAGTCCAAGAAGAACTTGGTCGACCCCGACGAGATTATTGCAAGCTATGGCGCAGATTGCGCCCGCTGGTTTATGCTATCGGACAGCCCGCCGGAACGCGATGTCATTTGGACCGACGATGGCGTGCAGGCGGCGGGCCGGTTCATCCAGCGCGTCTATCGCCTGATCGATGAGATGGCCGCCAAGCTCGCCCCGGTTGGCACGCCGATGCCAAGCCGTTTTGGCCCCGCCGCGCTGGCGCTGCGGCGCGCCGGCCATCGATCGGTTGCCAAAGCGGCGGCCAATATCGAGGGCCTTCGCTTCAACGTCGCGGTCGCCCAAATCTACGAGTTCACCAGCTCGTTGCAGGCCGCTGCGCGAATCGACGATGAAGGTATGGCGTGGGCGCACCGTGAAGCGGCCGACCTGCTGGTTCAGATGATCGGCGTAATGATGCCACACTTGGGCGAAGAGTGTTGGGCGCGGCTTGGATACAACACCTTGCTCGCCGAACAGCCTTGGCCAGAGGTCGATCAGGCCCTTCTCGTTGACGATACGATCACCATTGCCGTACAGGTGAATGGTAAGCGGCGGGACGAGTTGACGGTATCTCGAGCAGCCGTGCCGGCCGAGATCGAAGCCGCAGCGCTCAAATTGGAGCCCGTAATCCGAGCCATGGACGGTAAGCCAGCAAAGAAGGTTATCGTCGTGCCGCAAAGGATTGTGAATGTCGTGGTATAGGCAATGCAGACCAGATCGAAGCGCGCGCTTTGCCGGCCCCGGCCGACAGGGTGAGTTCGGTTGGGGCGTTGCGATATTGTGCACGGTTGCTGCTTTGAGCCTGGCCGGCTGCGGCCAGGGCGGCTTCCGACCGCTTTATGGATCGTTCGACGCTGGACCGGGGGTGCAAGCCAAGCTCGCGCATCTGGAGATTGGACCGATCCCGGGGCGCACCGGGCAGCAGATCCGCAATGAGCTGATTTTCAAGGTCCGCGGCGGAGCGGCGCCGCTACCGCCGGTCTATCGGCTCGATGTAGCGATCAAGGAGACCACCACGTCGACTCTGGTGTTGCGCGATGGCACGTCTGCTGCGCGGATTTATCAGATCGCCGCCAATTTCCAGCTTGTGGACCTGAAGACCAAGAAAGTGCTGCTGCGTGGCCAGAGCCAAGGTCGGGCCACCCACGAGCGGTTTTCCAACGTGTTCTCCAACGTGCGGGCCGAGGACGATGCCAAATCCCGCGCCGCGAAGACGGTCGCGACCGATCTGAAGAGCCGCATTGCAGCGTTCCTAGCGACCACTTAGATGTTTCCTACCCTAGAGCAACCTGCCTTTCATCGGAATCGGAACCGGGTTTGCGGTTCCGATTTAAGGCGCGATGATCTAGCCGGAAGCAGCTTGCCGTCCCACTCACACTGAAACGCTCTAAAATCGTGGATCTTGTGTGAGCTGCAGCCGCAGATGCGTCTTTCGATAGGCGCCAGCGGGATCAACGCTGAACGGTCGAACACAGTCGCTTCGAGATCATTTGATGGTGGCAATCAAAGCCAACCAATTTGCCGGCTTCCTCAAATCACTGCCGCGCGAGTTGTGCGCGGTGCTCACCTACGGGCCCGATGCGGGCCTCGTCGCCGAACGCGCCACGGCCGCCGCCCAGCGGTTTGCCGCCCGGGACGAACCGCCCGGCGAGATCTTGCGCATCGAGGAAGCCGATCTCGAGCAAGACCGTGATCGCATCTACCTGGAGTTGCAGACGGTGGCGATGTTCGGCGGCGCCAAGGTTGTCCGCACCACGGCGGGCCGACGAATCAATGCCGCCTTTCTCAAACCGTTGCTGGAACCCGGAGCGATCGCCGGCACGTTGGTCGTCGAGGCCGGCAACCTGCGGGCAGACGACGCCGTGCGCAAGCTGTTTGAGCGCGCCCAGGTCGCGGCTGCGATCCCCTGCTTTGCGGATGCGGCCAAGGACATCGAGGCCATCATCCGCAACACGCTGAGCGAAGCCAAGCTCACCATCGCACCCGAAGCGATGCAGATGCTGTTAGGCCGTCTCGGCGCCGACCGTGCGCTGACCCGGTCGGAACTTGAGAAGCTGGTGCTTTACGCCAGCGGCACCAAGGCCATCGACGAAGCGGACGTCGAGGCGGTGGTGGGCGACGCTTCGGAGTTGGCCATCGACGCAATCCTGTTCGCCGTCAGTGGCGGCGACGGGCGTAGGGCCGTGGTGGAGTTCGACCGTGCCGTCTCGTCGGGAAACAACGCGCAAATGATCATCGCGCTCACGCAGCGCCATTTCCAGCGTCTGCATCGTGTCCGCGCCGCCCTTGACACCGGTCGAAGCTTCGATGAAGCCGCGCGCGCGTTGCGGCCACCGCTTCACTTCAAGACCCGCTCAACGGTCGAAGCGCACTGCCGGAATTGGGATACCGCCAGCCTCGACCGTGCGCTGGCCTTGATTGGGCGCGCGGCCCAACGCGCACGGTTGTCGGGCGATCTGGAGACCACCTTGACAGAGCGCCTGTTGCTGGAGCTGGCAACGATGGCCGCGTCGCGGCAACCTGGAGCCACCGGCTTTTCATCGGTATCGGAACGACCCCGATGAAAGGCAGGCTGCTCTAGATCATCGCGCCTTTGATCGGGATCGTTCCGATACCGATCAAAGGCAGGTTGCTCTAGCGCACCGCCATGTCGGACCAAGATCCCGGTGGCAAGCCGACGGCATTGGTCCCGGCCGATGACCGCAGCGTGGCCGGCGACCCGTTGGATCCAGACGGCGCCGGGCTGCGCTTGAGTTCGACAACGGTACGCGCCGGCATGGCTGCCCGCTTCGCGACCGGCACCGGCGCATTGGTCTGGGCGAGCTTGGTGGTTGAGGTCCAGCTGTCAGGGGCCGGTATCGGCGTCGCTTTCACCATACGGCGCAAGTAAGCCGCGTTGGCCACCGCAGTCTGCGGCGCCACCTTCATCGCGAGCGTTCGGGACTCATCATGCTTACCTTGCAGGCTGAGGACGAGGGCCAGGTTCTGCGCGATCTTTTTGTTGTTGGAGCTGGCCGCCGCCCGCCGCAGATGTTGCTCGGCCCGTGCCGCCTGACCTTTGGCCACATAGGCCATCGCCAGATTATTGAGCAAGGACGGGTGATCGGGTTTCAGCATGAGCGCCCGCTCAAAGTACGCAACTGCCTTCTCGAAATTGCCTTGCTTGGCCTCGACGGTGCCGCGCGCGGAGATCACGCGCCAGTCGGGTTCCATGGCGTTGTCGGCAATCCTCAGCAGTTTCTTGGCGGTCTGCACCTGACCGAACTCAAGCGCCAGCCGCCCGTACTCGGAAGCCAATTCCTTGTTGTCGCCATGCAGCAACGACACCGAACGCAGCACGCCGAACGCTTTCTTTTTATGGCCGGCCGCCTTGAGGTTGCGAGCATAGTTCAGTGCGGACTTGATGTTGCTTGGTTGTTGCTTGTGCCGCTTACCCCAGTACTCCAATGCCTTGAGCATTTCAGTTTGCGAATTCGGGCTGTTCTGGGAAGCCTCGGCCAATGGTTTCGGCGCAGCCAGCCCGACGATGTTGCCGAGATCTCCTCCCGCTGAGCACGCACCGGTGAGCAGCGCAACAGCACCGATCGCGGCGAAGCTGCACCGACCGGTCGCTGCGCCAGTTGGCCACGGAATCCCTATGAGCATCGACGTCCCCCGAGCCGGCACCCTACAACGGCGCCCAATGATTCGCTTGATATGCAAGGGTCGACGACAAGATTGAACAGATGGTTAAATTGATGCGCCCTCAAACCGACCCGAGTTTCAACCTCAAGGCGCCCCAGGACGGTTGTTTTCGACGCTGACGCAAGCTATGGCGGAGATCGTGCCGGGTGCCGTTTAGCCCGGTCACGCGCACAGGCCGGTGCGAAGCATTCCAAAATGAGTCCGACTCCATGACCGATCCGTCCGCGGCGACCGCTGCTGCCTTGCCTGAGACCATCCTGTTGGCTGCCGACGAAACGATGCCGGCTCCGCTGCCGATTTGGCCGGTGGGTGGCGCCGACGACATTGGCGCGTTAAAGCTGGAGGCCCGGCAAATGGCGTGGCTTGAGGCTCAGCAATTCAAGCCTACCGCCGGCCGGGTGGTCTTGCTACCGTCCCGTGAGGGCCACGTGGCGGGCGCCGTGATCGGGCTTGGACATGGCGCCGCCGCCGACCCGGCGGGCCCGCCCAGCCTGCAAGCGGGTGTGCTGCCGCGCCAGCTTCCGCCGGGTCGCTATGCCCTCATGGGCGCTTTGGCGGAACAGGAGCTTGCGGCCGTCGCCTGGGGTCTCGGCAGCTACGCCTTCCAGCGATACAAATCCAACGACGACGCCCCCGGCCAACCGGCCCAACTGGTGCTCTCCGCCAACCTCGACCGCAGCCGGGTCCTGGCGCTGGTTGAGAGCGTCTGGCTCGGGCGGGACTTGATCAACACGCCGGCCTGCGACATGGGCCCAGCAGAGCTGGAAGCTGCAGCCAAGTCGCTGGCGCAACGCCACAACGCTGGCGTCACCGCGACCGTTGGCGACGAGCTGCTGGTCAACAAATTGCCGCTCATTCACGCGGTCGGCCGCGCCAGTCAGCGGGCGCCACGCTTGATTGAGCTGACCTGGCAGCATCCACTTGGACGGCCCGATGCCCCAAAGGTGACGCTGGTCGGCAAAGGCGTTTGTTTCGATACCGGCGGTTTGGACATCAAGCCCGCCAGCGGCATGCTGCTGATGAAAAAGGACATGGCCGGTGCGGCCACCGTCCTCTCGCTGGCCGCCATGATCATGCGGTTGGGGTTGGACCTGCGTCTGCGGGTTCTGATTCCAGCGGTTGAGAACGCGATTTCCGGCAATGCCTATCGTCCGCGCGATGTGATTCGCTCGCGCGATGGGCGGACGGTGGAGATCGGCAACACCGACGCGGAAGGCCGCCTGGTGCTATCCGACGCACTTTGCCTGGCTGACGAGGACGAACCGGATGCTATACTGACATTCTCGACCCTGACCGGTGCCGCCCGCGTCGCGCTCGGTCCCGAACTACCGCCGTTCTTCACCGATGATGATGCAATGGCAGCAGCGATTTCGACCGCCGGCAACGCGGTTGGCGATCCCGTATGGCGGATGCCGCTCTGGCCGGGCTATGAGCGGACCTTGGACAGCGACGTTGCCGACATGGGAAATGTGGCGGACAGCCCGTTTGCCGGCTCGATCGTCGCCGCGCTGTTCCTGCGCAGGTTCGTCAGACGCACACGCCGTTTTGCTCATTTTGACATTTATGGGTGGCGCCCGACAAAGTGGCCGCTCGGGCCAAAGGGCGGCGAGCCGCAGGCCGCGCGAACCATGCTAAATGTGCTCAGTCAGCTCTTCGGTTGAGACCCAGAACAGGCAACACATGAATGAGCAAGCCCCTCGACAACCGCCGCCACGCCTACCGCAAGGATCTCGCCTCAAGCAGCCTGCAAGGCATCGTTGAGGCGCCCCGCTTCGTGACCGGCACCCTCTACCAGGCCGTTCACTCGGTCCTGCCCTTGCGCGGCGAGCCGGACCCCGCCGCCCACGTCCAAACCCAAATGCTGTTCGGTGAGTTGATAACCGTATATGACACGGCGAACGGTTGGGCCTGGGGACAGCTGGAGCGTGACGACTACGTGGGCTACGTGGTCGCCGATATGTTGAGCGCGACCGTGGTCGATGGCACACATTGCGTCTCAGCGCTCGGCACCTTCGTCTACCCACGCGCTGACATCAAATCCCCACCGATGCTTCATCTCTCGCTTAACGCCCAGCTCGCCGTGGCTGAAACAGATAAAGACATGAGCCGATTGGCAACCGGGGGCTATGTGGTCAACCGCCATATTGTCCAGCAGAATAGGCCCGCCCGCGACTACGTCGATGTCGCGGAGCGTTTCTTAGGCGTGCCGTATTTGTGGGGCGGTCGGTCTAGCCTCGGCGTTGATTGCTCGGGGCTGGTGCAGCTCGCCATGCAGCGCGCGGGGCTCGTCGCCCCCCGGGACAGCGATATGCAGGAGGCTGAGATTGGCGAATCGGTGCTCGTGCCGAAGTCGTTGGAGGGCTTGCAGCGCGGCGACCTCGTGTTCTGGAAGGGCCACGTCGGCATCATGGTGGACGGCGTCATGCTGCTGCACGCCAATGCCTATCACATGGCTGTCGTCATCGAGCCGCTGTCAACGACCGTTGCCCGAATAGCCCGCAACGGTCAGCAAATCACGTCTATCAAGCGCCCGGTGGGGCTGACGGGTTGATCGCCACATTGACGCGCGAATAGTGAAGCACGACACACGTGGTTCACCCCGCTAACCGGTGAGACCGCATCAACAAGGATTAAACTGCCGCGCACTCAAGCGCGATCGGGCGACGACCATGATCAGTTCTGGCCTGCGAATCCTGTCCATCCACCTCCTTTCAGTCGCGCTGGCTGGCGGCGCGACGGCCGATGGTCAGCTGATCGAACGGGGAAGACAGATTGTGACAGAGCAATGTGCCCGCTGCCATGCGGTCACCGCCTCAGGCGCCAGCCCGCGAATGCAGGCGCTACCGTTCCGTGACATTGCCAAACGCTATCCATTGAGCCATTTGGAGGAGGCGCTGGCGGAAGGGATCATCACGGGTCACAATGATATGCCGGAGTTCAAGTTCGATCCAGCCGAGATCGCCGCGATGTTGAGCTATATCGATTCGATCTCCGAGCCTTGAGCCACTGGCTGCGCTGGCTCTGACCCAGCGCACCAAACCGACGTTTTCGGCCCAGGATTCTCGGCCCAGGACTGTCGGCCCAGGACTGTCGGCCCAGGACTCTAGGCCCAGGACTCTAGGCCCAGGACTCTAGGCCCAGGACTCTAGGCCCAGGACTCTCGGCATGGTTGAAGTTGCATAGTCCATTATGAGATGAGAACCCATGAACCACCGCCACCGCAAAGTGCTCCACGCCCTGTTCGCCCATCCGGTCAGCGCCAACATCGACTTCAAGGCAACCATGCACGTGCTCGAGGAGCTGGGTGCGGAAATCACCAACAAGTCCGGCAACCGCGTCGGCGTCACGTTGAACGGTCACACGGTTGCTTTTATGCACGCGCACCACGATTTGCCGAAAGAAGAGGTCGCGCAAATTCGCAAATTTTTGATCGATTGCGGGATCGACCCAAACCAGTACCCGCTGTGACGGCGCGCTGGCCGGCTGGGTGATGGGCGCCCACGACGATGATGACGATCGCAACGGAAGCGCAGCGCTGGCCGCTGGTCGCGTCCGCTTCGATCGTTTCAGCGCGCGCTAGAGCAACCTGCCTTTAATCGGAACCGGCTTTGCGGTTCCGATTTAAGGCGCGATGATCTAAAACCCCGGTTCGGTGGCGCGTAGCTCTCCCGCCGCGCCAGGATAAGGGCCGCTAAAGCTGCAATCTCATCGCAGGTGCAATCTCGTCGCAGGTGACTGGCGCTTGCGGCATTGGCGGATGCGGAACGACGATCCGGCCGGCAATTCGTTCCGCCGTCTGATCGGTTCGATTGGCAATCGCGCGAATGCTCGGTCCATCGGCGAGCACGCGCGCGCCTAAGCCCGCACCGCCGACCGCATGACAACCGTCGCACAGGCCGGCTGCAAGCTCGCGTCCAAGCACCGAATCGCGGGCGGCTTGGCCGCGAGCGGGTCCACGCGTCAGCGCCACCACAAACAACGCCGCAGCGATGATCAGCAGCACAATCTGCAGCTTCCGCAGCGCCTCTCGGCTCACTCGCTTCATGGACGCCAATCTCCCGCGCAACGACTTGCCAACACGGCCCCGAACCGCCGGCCAGTGCCGCAACCCGATGCCAGCTTCCGCATCGGATGCGATGACGCCGACTCACCGTGCGCGGCTGAGCGCCTTGAAGCGCCGATGGCCATTCATCTGACGACCGGTGCGCGGTACCCGGGGCGGCTGGGCGACAGGCTGTCGATATAGGCCAGCAGGGCATCGAGTTCGGCGCGCGAGAATGTATACATCGGCATCTCGTCATGCCCCGCTACCACACCCGTGCGCCTGGCTCGGACCAACATCCCGATAGGATAGCGCCGGTAAAGGTTACGAAATGGTATCGCGATCCGATGCGGGCTCTCGCCCGTCCGCCCCACCGCATGACACGCACCGCAGCGTGATAGGGCCAAGGCTCGCCCGCGTTCCAGCACCGCCGCCGTTTCATCCGCCCGACTTTCAGCCGCGCAGCCGATGGCCGACAGCAACACCAGCAACCAAACGTTAAACATGCAAGCAGATCCGTTGCGCCAACCATAAACACCGATGGACCTTAAGCGTCGATCCCGCATGGCGGTTGATCGACATCAAGTTGCGCAGCCCCCTGCCCTTCATCAGCAGCCCCCCAGATCCGATGAAAAGCAGGTTGCCCAGGGGCCAGCTAAGAATCGGGACTCAGTTTGGGCCAAGAGCAACCTGGCTTTAATCGGAATTGGAACGATCCCGATTAAAGGCGCGATGATCTAGCTGGTGCTTCCAGCTCCCCAAACAGCGGGCTGCCAATGAGTCGTTGCGGTTTGACAGATCGCCAGTGGGACAAGATTGAGCCGCTTTGTGAGGACAAGAAGACCGATGCCGGTCACCCGGGTGGTGATGGTCGGGTGGACAACGAAGATTGTCGCACTGACCGACGCCCTCGGCCGTCTCGTGCGCTTCGTTGTCCTGCCTGGACAATCGCTACGATACGGTCGGCGTCGCACCGCTGGTCAGGAGGTCGAGTTCCCAGGGCTCACCGCTGACAATGCCTACGATTGCACCTGGATCGTTTTACTCGTCCTATCGCCGGCCGGCTACCTGAGGATCATTTTGCTCGTCCTATCGCCGGCCGGCTACCTGAGGATCATTTTGCTCGTCCTATCGCCGGCCGGCTACCTGAGGACTGTGACGAACGGATCGAGCGCGGTGCCAAGATCGTCATCTCGCAAAGGCCAAAACGAAGATGGCCCCTTAAGATCGACGAGGAGATGTACCGATGGCGCCACCTCGTCGAGACCTTCCTTTGCAATCTCAAAGAGTTCAAACGCTTCGCCGCACGCGGCGAGAAGACTGACAGCAGCTACCGCGCAACGATCTATGCGGCAGCACCTGTGATCCACGCGCGCTCAACCACAACAGGTGCCAGCCCATTGGTGGTGCGGATCGCCCCAGGCCGGTCTGCGGGCGGCAGTCGCCGCCAGCTCAGTCCGGCCGCTCCAGTTGCGGCACCACCTTAATCGTGCGGCAAACTCGAGCAAACATTGTTGTCGCTGAGACCATTTTTCATGGCATAACACCGCTGCATGCGGCCCGATCGGATCTCGCCGCGGACACCATTGCACGTTGATTAGGAGCAGAACCCATGCCGGCGCCATGGTCGCCAGACAGCTGGAGATCGAAACCGATTATCCAAGTTCCCGCATACCCCGACCCAGCGGCGCTGCGTGAGGTTGAGCGCAGGCTCGCCACCTTTCCGCCGCTGGTGTTTGCCGGAGAGGCCCGTGATCTGAAGAAAGGTCTGGCGCAAGTGGCCGCCGGCGATGGCTTTTTGTTGCAGGGCGGCGATTGTGCGGAAAGCTTTGCCGAGCACGGCGCCGACAATATTCGCGACTTCTTCCGCGTGTTCCTGCAGATGGCCGTGGTTTTGACCTATGCGGCCTCGCTGCCGGTGGTCAAAGTCGGCCGTATCGCCGGACAATTTGCCAAACCCCGTTCATCGGACGTCGAGAAGAAGGGCGATGTCGTCTTGCCGAGCTATCGCGGCGACATCATCAACAGTGCGGACTTCACCGCGCAGGCCCGAACGCCAGATCCGAGCCGTCAGCTCGAGGCCTATCGGCAGTCGGCCGCGACGCTCAACTTGGTGCGCGCCTTCGCGATGGGTGGCTTCGCCGATCTGGAACGCGTGCACCAGTGGACGCTCGGGTTTGTAACGGACAGCCCACAAGGCCACCGCTACCAGGAGATCGCCGATCGCATCACCGAGACCATCGGCTTCATGCGCGCGTGCGGCATTTCTTCGGCCAACACGCCGCAACTGGGCTCAACCAACTTCTACACCAGCCACGAGGCCCTGCTGTTGGGCTACGAACAGGCCTTCACGCGGCTCGATTCGACGTCCGGTGAGTATTACGGCACCAGCGGGCACATGTTGTGGATCGGCGATCGCACACGGCAGCCGGACCATGCGCATGTCGAATTCTGCCGTGGCATTCGCAATCCGATCGGCATCAAGTGCGGACCGTCGCTCGAGCCGCAGACACTGTTAAAGCTGCTCGACAGTCTCAACCCCGCCGATGAACCCGGACGGATCACGCTGATCTGTCGGTTCGGCGCCGACGACATTGAAGGGCTTTTGCCCAAGTTGATCCGCGCGGTCGAGACCGAAGGGCGGACGGTGGTGTGGTCGTGCGATCCGATGCACGGCAATACCATCACGGCGGGTTCCGGCTACAAGACCCGGCCGTTTGACCGGATCCTCGATGAGGTCGATACCTTCTTCGCCGTCCATCGCGCCGAGGGCACCCATGCCGGCGGTGTGCACGTCGAAATGACCGGCCAGAACGTCACCGAGTGTACCGGTGGCGCCGGTGCGATCTCGGAGGCGGACCTATCCGATCGTTACCACACCCACTGCGATCCGCGGCTCAACGCCGACCAGTCTTTGGAGCTCGCTTTTTTGATCGCGGAGCGGCTGAAAATGGAGCGGGCGGAGCGAGGCCGGCAGGCTGCGGCAGCGAACGTGGCGGTCGGCTAAGGCCATCGGCGAAAGCGTGCGGGGCGAAAGCGTGCGGGGCGAACACGGCCTGATGCACGAGAGCGTTCGCGGGTCAGGCGTCGGTCGTGTTTGCGCCCAAAAACGCCGCCCCTGGGTTGGCACTGCCAATTGAGGCGGTCTAATTCAAGGCCCGACATTGATCGCTCGTGAGGATCAGCTCAGCGTTATGGCCCCAAGCCGGGATCGTGTCCGTTTCGATGACGGGCAGGTGGCTCTAGATCATCATACCTTCGATCGGGATCGTCCCGATTCCGATCGAAGGCGGGTCAGCCGACCGATCGACCGCTTGATTGGACCTGTTCAAGCCCTATGCTTACCGAGCGGCCGTTCGACCAGGCCGGCGCATCAGCAATTCCGTCTGGTCGGATAATGGTTTAATCAGTTGCTCGATAACCGGTTCGGGATCCTCAGTTCGCGCCAGGACCCGGCCGGTGCAGCCTGCAATAATCGTCACGGGCGCGAGGGAGGACACATGGCCAATACACATTCAATGCGACCGTCACGGCGGACACTCATCAAAGGCGGCCTGGCCAGCGCGGTTGCGGCCCCAGCCATTGTGCGCGTGATCCCGGTCAACGCCCAAAGCAAGGTGATCAAGATCGGCCACGTCAGCCCACGAACCGGGCCGCTGGCCGCATTCGGTGAAGCCGACCTGTTCGTGCTCGACGGAATCAACACACTGATCGCCAACGGCATCACATCCGGCGGGCGGGTCTACCCGGTCAAGATCATATCCAAAGACAGCCAATCCAATCCAAGTCGCGCCTCCGAGGTCGCCTCGGAATTGATCCTGCGCGACGAGGTGGACTTGATCGTCGCCGCCTCCACACCTGACACGACCAACCCGGTGGCCGACCAGGCCGAGGTCAACGAAGTACCGTGCGTCACGACAGACTGTCCGTGGCAGCCGTACTTTTTCGGGCGCAAGGGCGATCCCAAGACAGGGTTCACCTGGACCTATCACTTTTTCTGGGGGCTGGAGGACGTGCTCGGCGCCTTCACCGCGTTATGGGACAGCGCGCCCACCAACAAGGTGGTCGGCGGCATGTTCTCCAACGACGCCGACGGCAACGCGTGGGGCGATCAAAAGCACGGCTTTCCGCCGGCGCTGGCCAAGACCGGCTACAAGCTGATCGATCCCGGCCGCTTCCAACTGCTGTCCAATGATTTCACCGCGCAAATCGCGGCGTTCAAGGCTGCCGACGTGGAAATTGTTACCGGCGTTTTCATCCCACCCGACTTCGCCACGTTCTGGAGCCAAGCCGCGCAGCAAGGCTTCAGGCCCAAGATCGTCACGGTCGGCAAGGCGCTGCTGTTCCCATCGGTGATCGCGTCACTGGGCGAGCGCGGGCACGGGCTGACGACCGAAGTGTGGTGGTCGCCGAACCATCCCTTCAAGTCGAGCCTGACCGGCCAGACCGCCGAGCAACTGTGCGATGCCTACACGGCCGCCACCCGTCGGCCCTGGACCCAGCCGATCGGCTTCAAGCACGCGTTGTTCGAGGTGGCGATCGATGTGCTCAAGCGCGCCAAAAAGCTGGAGCCCAAACCGATCCTCGACGCGATCGTGGCGACCGATGCGCGAACCATCGTCGGCCCGGTCGGATGGGGTCAGGGGCCGGTCAAGAATGTGACCAAAACGCCGCTGGTGGCCGGGCAGTGGAAGAAGGGCGAATTGGTCATCACGACCAACAAGACGGCGCCCAACATTCCGGTCGGCGGCAAACTGGAGTTGTTGAGCTAACCGCTCGGGGAGGCTCGTTTGAGATCGACGCCGACCGCGGTCCATCTCAAGCCTGTACGGCGCAGCGCCGGGCCCATCTGATCGGCGTGCCCGCACGGGCCTCGACCGAGGTTGCATTGGCGGCGTGGTGTTGACGCGCCTCAATCTAGATCATCGTGCCTTAAGTTGGAACCGCACAGCCGGTTCCCATTTAAGGCACAAAGCTGATCGCCCTTAACGTGGTGAGCAGCTTTCGGCTGGTCATCGGGGTCGGTCCGAAGCCGATGATATGCAGGTTGGTCTGGGCGGAAATCAACCGAGCCACCCCGCACGCTGAACCGACCCGGCCGTTCGGCCGCGGCGCCCGCCTACGCCGCAGCTTCGCGCCGGCGCGCCGCGTGGCGTGAGACCTGGCGCACGGCTTTGCTACGCTGTACGGCGCCTGACTCGCGCGCCCGGCGACGCAACAGCGCGCGCAGGAACTGCCCGGTATGGCTATGCTGGCAGGCCGCCACCTGCTCTGGCGTTCCCACGGCCACCACCTGCCCACCGCCGTCGCCACCTTCCGGACCCAGATCAATGATCCAGTCGGCGGTCTTGATCACCTCCAGATTGTGCTCGATGACCACCACCGTGTTGCCGGCGTCGGCCAGCTCGTGCAGCACTTCCAGCAGCTTGGCGACGTCATGGAAATGCAGACCCGTCGTCGGCTCGTCAAGGATGTAAAGCGTGCGCCCGGTGGCCCGCCTCGACAACTCCTTGGCGAGCTTGATGCGTTGCGCCTCACCGCCGGACAGCGTCGTCGCCTGCTGACCGATATGAATGTAACCGAGGCCGACCCGCGCCAGCGTCTCCAGCTTGTCGCGAATGGCAGGCACCGCTTGGAAAAAGGCCGCCCCCTCCTCAACCGTCATGTCGAGAACGTCGGCGATCGATTTCTCGCGGAACCGCACCTCAAGCGTCTCGCGGTTATAGCGCTTACCTTTGCACTGGTCGCATGTGACGTAGACGTCGGGCAAAAAGTGCATCTCAATTTTGATGACGCCGTCACCTTGGCAGGCCTCGCACCGCCCGCCTTTGACATTGAACGAGAACCGGCCCGGCGCATAACCACGCGCTTTCGCTTCAGGCAGGCCGGCGAACCACTCGCGGATCGGCGTGAAGGCACCGGTGTAGGTCGCCGGGTTGGAGCGCGGTGTGCGTCCGATCGGAGATTGGTCAATGTCGATCACCTTGTCGAGCAGCCCCAGGCCGGTGACATCATCGTGCGCTGAGGGTTGCTCGCGGGCGCCGTTGAGCCGCCGCGCGGCCGCCTTATAGACCGTGTCGATCAGAAACGTCGATTTGCCGCCGCCGGAGACGCCGGTGACACAGGTCAACAAACCGAGCGGTATTTGCGCCGTCACGTTCTGTAGGTTGTTGCCGCGGGCGCCAATCACCGTCAACGCCCGGCCCTCGACCGGCTCACGACGCGACGGCGGCAGCGGCACCTGCCGGGTGCCGCAGAGGTATTGGCCGGTGATGCTTTCCGGGGCGGCCATGATCGCGGCCGGCGGACCCTGCGCGACGATGCTGCCGCCATGCACCCCGGCACCCGGCCCGATATCGACCACGTGATCAGCAGCCAAAATGGCATCCTCGTCGTGCTCCACCACGATCACGGTGTTGCCCAGATCGCGCAAATGTTTGAGCGTCTCAAGCAGTCGCGCGTTGTCGCGCTGGTGCAGGCCGATCGATGGCTCGTCCAAGACGTAGAGCACGCCGGTCAGGCCGGAGCCGATTTGGCTGGCCAGCCGGATGCGCTGGCTCTCGCCACCCGACAGCGAACCGGACGCGCGTGACAGCGTCAAATAATCAAGCCCCACGTCGTTCAAGAACTGCAGCCGCTCGCGAATCTCTTTGAGAATGCGCGAGGCGATCTCCGTCTGCTTGGGCGTGAAGGTCTGCACGATATCGGCGAACCAAACATTGGCGTTTCGGATCGAGAAGTTTGCCACCTCCGAGATGTCGAGACCGCCGATTTTCACGCTCAGCGCTTGCCGTTTCAAGCGCTTGCCGCCGCAGCTGCCACAGGGATGGTCCGACTGATAGCGGGCGAGCTCATCGCGCACCCAGGCCGAGTCGGTCTCGCGCCAACGCCGCTCGATGTTGCCGATCACACCTTCAAACGGCTTGGCGGTTTCATAGCGGCGCAGCCCGTCCTCGTAGACGAAGGTGATCTCCGTCGCGCCGGTGCCGAACAGGATGGCGTCGCGCACTTTTTTCGGCAGTTCGCGCCAGGGTGTCGACATCGACGCCTTAAAGTGGCGGGCCAACGCTTCCAGCGTCTGCTCGTAATAAGGTGAGGTGGCGCCGGTGCGCGCCCATGGTTGAACCGCCCCCTCGCCGAGCGACAAGCCGGTGTCGGGAACCACCAAGTCGGGCTCGAATTTGAGCTCGGTGCCAAGCCCGTCGCAGGCCGGACAGGCGCCGGACGGGGCGTTGAAGGAAAACAGCCGCGGCTCGATCTCATCGATGGTAAAGCCGGACACCGGGCAGGCAAATCGGGCGGAAAAGGTGATGCGCTCGTGCGTCTCGTTCTTGTTTTTGAGCACGGCGCTATCGCCGCTGGCCGACGCAGCTTTGTCGCCGGCGCTCGACGATGATGCCTTGCCGAGCGGCCGGTCCGCCAGTTCCGCGATCGCCAAGCCGTCGGACAGCCCCAGCGCGGTCTCCAACGAGTCGGCCAAACGTGCCGCGATGTCGCCGCGCACAATCAGGCGGTCGACAACGACGTCGATGTCCTGATTGAACTTCTTATCGAGCTTCGGCGCATCCGGGATCTCGTAGAAGGCGCCGTTGACCTTGACCCGCTGGAACCCCTTCTTCAGCAGTTCGGCCAGCTCCTTGCGGAACTCACCCTTGCGCCCGCGGACGATCGGCGCCAGCAGATAAAGCCGCGTGCCCTCGTCAAGCGACAGGACGCGATCGACCATCTGCGTGACAGTTTGGCTTTCGATCGGTAGGCCGGTGGCCGGCGAGTAGGGCACTCCGACGCGGGCGAACAACAGCCGCATATAGTCCCAAATCTCGGTCACGGTGCCGACCGTGGAGCGCGGATTGCGGCTGGTGGTCTTCTGCTCGATTGAGATCGCCGGCGACAGCCCGTCGATGTGGTCGACATCCGGCTTTTCCATCATCTCCAGGAACTGCCGGGCATAGGCCGATAGACTTTCAACGTAGCGCCGCTGGCCCTCCGCATAGATCGTATCGAACGCCAGGGACGACTTGCCCGAACCCGACAACCCGGTGAAGACGATCAACGCATCGCGCGGAATCGTCAGGTCGACGCCCTTGAGATTATGCTCGCGCGCGCCGCGCACATGGATGGTGCGCGGATCGTGCGGCGTCGCAGCCCGTGGTGCGGCCGCACCGTTCAGTTTGCTCGATTTTCCGGGACGCTTGCTCATGGCCCGATCTGGTAGCTGAAAGCGCGCGCAGCAGCAATCCAGCGCGCCGATGGCTCAACAGCTGAACGTCGCTGGCGTCGGCGTGGACGCCCGCAATGACTGCGGCGGAACGACACATTTTCTCTGCCGCTGCCGGGGGGCCGGCCACCCACACAAGCGACCATTGGGGGGCCGGGCGGCGAGCGGGATGGTTCCAGCACGCTCTGACAAGCATTAGAGCAACCTGCCTTTGATCGGAATCGGAACGATCCCGATCAAAGGCAGAAAGTTGCTCACCACTTTAACAGCGATCATCTTTGCGCCTTAAATCGGAACCGGCGCAATTGGAATCGGCGTTGCGGTTCCGATTTAAGGCGCGATGATCTAGCGCGGCGGACCGGAACGCTGACAGGCTCGCCGACGCGTTTCCGGTTCTGAAGCCACCCGATCGCCGGCGATGCGGTGCGGACCGATCCCCGACACCGCGCGCCGAGACTTCAAGGTGGCATGGGCGTCGCGCGCGAACGGTTCCAGGCGTGCGCCATGCCGGTGACGATCTCGGCAAAATCATCGAGCGCGTTGAAGCGGGGGGAACCGCCGAAGTGCGGGGTGATCACCACGTTCTCGAAGGCGAGCAGCTCGTCGTCCGGCCGGCCGGGAACATCGTAGGGTGGATCTAAGCCGAGCCCTCCCAGGTGGCCGGATCTCAGCGCAGCAATCGCCGCCTCCCGATCGACCAGCTGTGGCCGCGAGACGTTGATGAGGCATGCGCCAGGTTTCATCTGAGCCAGCTTGGCCGCATCCATGAAGCCCTCCGTCGCCGGGCTTCCGGGGATTTGCAGCACCACCCAGTCGCTGTCCGCCAACAGCTCGGGCAGCTGCGCATAGCGCGCGGCGAGCTCGCGTTCGCGTTGCGCAGGCTGCCGCGTGCGCTGGTGATAGAGGATGCGCATATCGAATGCTGCGGCGCGAAGCGCGACCTCTTGGCCGATCTCGCCCAAGCCGATGATCCCGATCGTCGTGCCGTTCAGCCGGCGCAGGCCTGGAATGCGCCCGTAGTTGGCTCCCGGCGTATACCGCCGATCGTACGCACGGTAGGACAGGCCTTTGGCCGCCAAGGCGGTCGTGCTGAGCCGGTTGGCGAAGTTCAACAGCCGTCGCGCCAGGCTCAGTATTAGCGCGAACACCAACTCCGCACACGCCATGTTGGCCCGTCGCCGAATGGTCAGCACCTCAATACCGCGCGCGCGGCAGGCGTCGACATCGATCATCCGCAAGGACTGACCAAATCGCTGCACGACCTTGAGCCGTGGCGCCAGATCGAGCTCCACGGCCCCGATCGCGGTGTCCTCAACCACCACGAGGTCGGCTTCCGGCAGCTGCGCCCGTAACCCTTCGGCAGCCTCGAAGCGGACGACGCGGGCCGGATAAAGCCCGGCGGCGGCGACGCGTTGGCACGCCAGCCACGGTGCGAATTCCGGCACATCGTGGGCCATGAAATCTTGAAAGGCGGCGATCATGTCCGCAGGCGTATCGGGATCGAGGATCACCTGCAGCAGATTCAAGAATGGGTCGGCTTGCACCGCTACCAGCGGATGGGAGAGGTTGGCGGTAGCCATCGTGCTCAGTCCTGCTCCACATCGAGCGCCAGCGCGTTGGTCACGCGCGTATGCATGTTGTAGGTCCCGACCATGACCGCCAGATCGACAATCTCGGCCTCGTTGAAATAGGTGCGTAGGTCTGAGATCACCGCGTCCGACGCCTGACAGTTCTTGGTCACGGTGTCGGTGAACGCCAACGCCGCGCGCTCGCGGCCACTGAATGTGGACGCTGCTTGCCATCGGTGAAGGCAACGGCACTCCTCAGCCGACAGGCCCTCGGCCGCGGCGAGCTTGGGCACGTGTTGCTTCAAGGCATAGGCTGCGTTGTTGAGGATCGCGACCCGGATGATCACAATCTCCCGCAGCCGGCCGTCCAACGCTGTCTGCCAGCGCACCGCGTTCATATGCTGATACCAGCTGTCCGCGAGCTTGGGATTGTGCAGCAGCACACGATACAGGCCGAGAAGTCGTCCGCGTCGACCCTCGCGAAACTTCGCTGCCAGCGGCGCCAACTGTTCGCGGCCGTCCGGATCGATCAGGGCAACTCGGGCCACGTCGCAATCTCCTTTAACGTGCGTTAGCGGTTTACGACACGATTAGATCAATTTTGCCCGTGGCGAAATCGGCTTGCCGGTGCGCGGGCTCGCGCGCGACCAATCGCGGCTTGATTTCCCGTCAGTGTTCGCGCCAACTGAGAACACCGTCACAACCACAGGAGACCGCCGTCGCATGGACGAAAGCAAAGCTGGGGGTCCCACCGACCCCGGCATCGGCCACAACTCCACCAAAGAGGAGGTGGTCTGGGAACGCTGGCAAAAAAAGCGCACATTCGTGCGCGCACTCGAAGGCACCTATGGTGAGCTGGTGCGCGAGTTGTTCAATCAGCCGCGGGTCTATTCGACCAAGGATCAAAGATGGAAGGGCGGCCCGCAGCACTACGGCAAGAAGGTGATCAATCCGCAGGCCTGCAAGGTTGCGCAGTCGATTGAAACCCACATCGAGGTGTTCGCGCCTGAAGGATATGGTCAAAAGCACGGGCACATGAACTCCGCCGTGTTCTATGTCCTCAAAGGCAAGGGCTACGATATTCACGATGGCAGGCGGCTCGATTGGCAGGCTGGTGATGCGCTGATCGTCGAGAACGCGTGCGTGCACCAGCACTTGTCGACCGAACCGGACGACGAGTCGATCGTGCTCGTCATGAAGGCCAAGCCGCTGTTCTTGTTCATGCACCTGATGTTCCAGAAGATGGTGGAATATCCGCCCAAGGGCGGCGAGCCCAAGCAGCTCAATTACGTGCCGCCAAAGGACTTGTGAACTCGTCGCACCGCATATGCCCGTAACTCTTGAAGGCCCTGATCCGATGTCCAGTGTGATCGATCCGCGCGAACGCGCAAGCAGTCATGCCGACGTTGAGCACGTCGACTTTTATGCCGAGGCCCTGAAAGCCTCGCAATTGTTCCGGCAGGACTATCAAGGCCGGCTCAACGTGGTGAAATCCAGCCAGATGCCGCTGGAACGCTCGCCGCAGGGATGGATCAAGCACATCGTCAACGAGCGCATGAATACCAAGGAGTGCTGCATCGACATTTACATGCAGTTCCTGCCACCCGGAAAAGCCTCCGGCAAGCATCGTCATCTGTCCGAGGAGGTGTTCTACGTCGTGGAAGGGCGCGGCTACGATTTGCATTGGGACGTGAAATTCGACTGTAAGGACGAATTCGAATGGTCGTGGGATATAGAGCCGAAACGGTTTGATTGGGCCCAGGGCGACTTCGTGTACATCCCCCCCTATTGCGCCCATCAACATTTCAATGCCGATTCCGTCAATGAATCGCGCATTATCGTGGTCAACTCGCGCATCGTGAAGGCGATGGGGTTTGATTGGTTCGAACAGTTGGAGCCTGCCGAAGGCTACTGAGCCACCGGTCCAAGCCAACCGCCTGCACCCACAACGATGGCCGCTGCGCTCGGCCGACGCCGATGACGAGGCCGTGACCATCTCGCCCGCATCGCATACTGATGACCAACGTGAGCTGAGGTTGGCCCGCGACAACCGGCTCACGCACCGCGTGGCTCAGATTGGATCTCGGCCGTCCACCGTTGCAGCCCTTGGCGGGCCGTCTCAACCGGTTGCCAGCCGATCGCCTGCAAGGCCTCCGTGGAGACAACCAAGTCGCCCGCCAGCCGCTGCCAGGCGTCGGCTTTGCCAAGCCGATGCGCCGCCCACCGCGCCGGGACGATCGGCATTGGCACGAGCCCCGGTGCCCGGCCCAGGCCGCGGCGCATGGCGGACACCATCTCCGGCACCGTCAGCGGCTCCGGGTCCGCCAACAAAAACGGCCGCGCCAAAGGCGGCGGTTGTGCAAGCAGATGCACGATCGCGTCGAACAGGTTGTCGAGGCCAAGCAGCGATCGGCGCCCAGCCAGACCGCGCAGTGGCAACGGCCAACCCAGTCGCGCCAGTTTCAACAAACTGGCCATGTTGCCCTTCACCCCAGGGCCATAGACCAACACTGGGCGCAGCGCGCACCAACTGGTCTGCGATCCCGCCAGCACCGTGGCCAAAGCCTGTTCACCCGCCAACTTGGCGCGGCCATAGGCATCGATCGGTTGCGGTGGACAGGCTTCCGTCAGCGCGGCCGCGGCCGTCGGCCCGGATTGGGCGCGTACTGATGACATGAAAATGATCCGCCCCACGCCCGCTGCGCGCGCCGCCGTCGCCACCCCCGCCACTGCGTCGGCATTGATCGCCATATAAGTCGTCTCAGGGATCTGTGCGGAGGCGTGCGCTAGGCCAGCCAAGTGCACCACACTGCTGCTGCCGGCCACCAGCGCAGCCCAATCGACGGGGCCGGCGAGGTCGCCGTGTGCGACCACCTCGACGCGATGTTGGATCGGGACGGCCGTGGGGTTGCGCGCCGCCGCCCGCACGCGCCACCCGGCCTTGGCCAACCGGGCGACCAGATTGCGTCCGATAAAACCGCTCGCGCCCGTCACCAACACGCGCTGTTGCGTCGCGACCGGGCTCATCGGGCACAACCCCGCTCGAATGACCAGAGCAGCGCGCAGGTGATGGCCATTGCGACCGCGAGGCACAACCCGTCGACCGCCAGAAGTGGGACCGCCACGGCGACAAGTGCCAAGCCGCCCAGCGCCAGATTGAGCGCAAACACGCGCGCTGTGACTTGCGGCACGGTGTAACCGCGCTGCGTCGCAATCTGATAAAAGTGCGTGCGGTGTGCCTGTGAGACACGTTCACCGCTAACATAACGCCGCCCCAAGGTGAACGTTGCATCCGCGAGAAAGTACAATGGCAGGATGAGGGCGGCCGCCCAATGGCCGGCGCAGGCCAGCAAAATCATCAGCCAGCCGAGGACCGCGCCGATTGGCAAGCTGCCGACATCGCCCATAAAAAGCTTGGCAGCGTGTCGGTTGAAGGGCGCAAATCCGAACACGCCGCCAAGCATCACCGCCACGATCGGCATCATCACCGAGATTTGCGGGACAAGATCTGTCATACCAAAGATTATCAGCAAAAGACATATCGGTATTACTTCTACCACCAGCATCCAATCAATGCCGTCCATAAAGTTGGTGAGATTGATGAACCACACCAAACCGACAACGAGAACGGCGTTTTCGATGGCGGACGGCACCCAAGGCACGATGCGTGTCGATAGCGGCAGCGTCGCCACCAGCAGACTGGCCACACCGACCTGCAAAATCAGCCGTGGCACGACCGGCAACGGGCGTAGGTCGTCGACCGCGCCGATCACCGCCAGACCGACGACACTCGCCAGCACGCTCCATAGCCATGGTTGACGAAACTGCGGCCAGTCCAGTGCTGCCAAACACAGCATCACAACGGTCGCGACCATGACGATGGGAAGCCCTCCACCCTGTGGCGTCGGCACGAGGTGGCTGGAGCGGGCGTTGGGCCTGGCCAAGGCATAGCGTGCCAGCAAGGGTTGCATCAGCCGGATCAGCACAGCCGTTGCCAACGCCGATAGCGCCACCAGGGCGATGATGAACAGGATCTGAGGTGACTGGCTCATGGCGCAGATGGGGCGAGACCTAGGATGTCGATCAGCTGCCGGTTGATGGCGATGGCATCAAACCGACGCTCCGCTTTCGATCGGCTGGCCGCCGCCATCGGCGCGATCAACTCGGGATGGCGGATCAAACCTTCGATCCTTGCCGCCAGCGCGTTGGCGTCCCCCGGCGGCGCCAGTGCGCCATTGACGCGCTCATCGACGAGATCCCGGCAACCCGGTACGTCGGAAGCAACGACGGGCCGACCGGTGGCCAGAGCTTCCATCAAAATCCGTGACATCCCTTCGCCGTGAGAGGGAAGAACCGCAACATGGCAGGCGGCCAGCATCGGCCGCACGTCTGACAGCTCGCCGACGATTTCAACGTCACCTGAGAAGATGGCGAGATCATCTGCGCTCAGCGCTTGCGGCCCCGCGGCCGATGGTCCGGCCAACACGAACCGGACCGACCCGGAACTCGCTCGAACCCGGCGTGCGGCATGGCAGAACTCCAAAACACCTTTGCTCCGCTGCTTGCGCGCGATCATCGTAAAGCATAAGCCGGACGACATCGGCGGCAACGGCTGGACGGCAAAATGGGCCAAATCCACGCCGCCGCCTGCCACCACGTGAATGGTCTGATCGTCACTCAGCCATCCTTGCTCGGCGCACGCAGCGACAGCCTCACGGTTGTGGAAGACGACCGCATGGCTGGCTTTGATCCCGCGTTCCAGTAACGAGCGCTGCGGCCAGGCGCTGCGATGGCCGCCGTCGGCGCCCGCGGCCCAAGGTGACGAGGCCAGACAAATGATGCGCTGCACGGCGCACCTGCGGGCCGCGATCGCCGCCAATGGCATCGGTTTCAGCCCGTAGCCGATCACCACGTGGGGATGCCACTCGCTAAAACTGCGAACCAATGCCTTGAGGCTCCGGCGGTCTGCAAACGGGACGCCGGCCTGCGGCATCAACGGGTAGGTCTGGCTGTCCGCGCCGACCTGCGCCAGCTCTGCGCACGCGGCCTGATCGGCTTGATCGCCATCCCCCACATAGCAGCGCACACTATGGCCGGCCGCGGCCAAGGCACGAATGAGACCGCCTCTCAACCGGATCATGTCGGTCGTTGAGCAACCGACAAGTGCAATGCGGCGCCTGATAGCCACCGCGCTTTCCCCCGCCCGCGCCATCTTCACGAGTTCCGCGCTTCGCTGTTGATTTCACTGCTAGAGCAACCTGCCTTTAATCGGAACCGGCTTTGCGGTTCCGATTTAAGGCGCGATGATCTAGTGGAGTGTCCGGCTCGGCACGATCAGCGCCGCCGGCTGGTCAGAATCAGCCACATCCGCCTGTGGCTTATAACCTTCGACCGTACGCTTCAGCACGGCCTCAATCTCAGAAACGCTGCCTTCTTCCATCGCCGACCGGAGCACTTTGAGTTCCCGCGCCAGACGGTCAGGCGGCAGATGCGGCTCATCGAGACGCCGGATCAGATTGTGCTCCGTCGGCTTTGTGTTGTCGCCGATCAGCAATTCCTCGAACAGCTTTTCGCCAGGGCGAAGGCCGATGTACTCAATTTGAATGTCGCCGTCGGGATTGCGCTCGTCACGCAACTCCAGCCCCATCATGCGGACCATCGAGCGTGCCAGCTCGTCGATTTTCACCGGCTCACCCATATCGAGCACGAACATGTCGCCGCCATGCGCCATTGCACCGGCCTGTAGCACCAGGCTAGCAGCCTCGGGAATCGACATGAAGTAACGAACGATCTCCGGATGCGTCACGGTGATCGGCCCGCCGTCTTGGATCTGTTTGCGGAAGCGGCGAACCACAGAGCCCGAGCTATCGAGCACGTTACCGAAGCGAACAATCGAGAACACGGTGTGGCAGGACGGATCGGCCGCCAGCGCTTGCAGGATCATCTCGGCCAACCGCTTGGAAGCCCCCATAATGTTGGTCGGGCGCACGGCCTTGTCGGTCGAAATCAGCACGAAGCGCGCCACATCCAAATCACGCGCGGCCTGGGCCAGCACCGACGTGCCAAAGGTGTTGTTGGCGAGCCCGGCGATCGGGTTGGTCTCGACAATCGGCACGTGCTTGTAGGCGGCGGCGTGAAAGATCGTGACAATGCCGTGCGTAAGGATGGTGCGCCTAACCAAATCAGGATCTTGAACCGACCCTAAGACCGCCACCACTTGCGGGGTGGTGCGTGGGTCGGCAAGCTGCTCACACAGCTCCCTCGTCTCCATCTCGATCTCATAGAGCGCGGCCTCCGACAACTCGAACAGTATCAGCCGGGCGGGCGACTGTTTGATGATCTGACGCACCAGCTCCGAGCCGATCGAACCGCCAGCGCCGGTCACCATCACCGCCTTGCCTTGGATACAGCGTGACAACAGCGTGGGATTGGTCGGCGCCGGGTCGCGGCCCAACAGGTCCTCGACATCGACCGGGCGCAGCTCGCTGACCGCGGCTCGTCCAGACGCAAAATCTTCAATCGACGGCAGCAACTTGACCCGAACCGGATAGGCCTGCAGGTGCTTGAGAATCTGGCGACGCTGGCGGCGTTTTGATTCCGGCAACGCCAGGATCACTTCCTTGACCTCCTCACGCTCAATCAAACGGCTGAGCTTCTCCGGACGGTAGATTTTGACGCCGCCGATGTACTGCCCCAGCAACGATTCGGTCTCATCGAGCAAGCCCACCACGCGCGCGTCGCCGCTGTCGTGCAGCCCCTCCACCAGCTGCATCGCCGTCGGCCCGGTACCATAGACGACCACGCTGCGGGGTTCTTGGCCGGGCGCTGGAACCGTTAAGCCGACGGAGCGCAACGTAACAGCGAACATCAGCCGACTGGCGAAGATCAATGTCCCGCCAATCACGGGATAAAGCGCGAGGATGACCGAGCGCGGAACCCAATGCGCGCCAAACGCCAGCGCAAGCGTGCCCCAGATCAACACCGATAGCATCACACACTTGAGCAGCGGCCATGAGCTACGGACCGTGATGTAGCGCGTTACCAGCCGGTAAAGACCAAACTGCGCAAAGATGGCAACGCCGATCGCCGGTGCAGCCAGCAGCACCAGCGAGGTCCAGACGTTGGTCGGGACGAACAAGGTCTGGTAGCGCAACGACATCGCCAACCAGACCGCAAACGCCAACAACAGAAAGTCCAAAGTGGCGAGGATCACGCGCTTCCAAAAGCGCGGCAATGTGACGATCCAGCTGCGCGAACGGACCACTTGTGCAGCCAGCTGCTGTCGTCCCAACCGCTTTAATCCTTCGGCGCGCTGTCCCATGCCGGCTCAGTCCCTGTCAACGCCCGCCCGATCCGCGGCCGGGACTATACTGTAAAACCTTGGCGGAACAAGGCGCTTGCCCCGTTCACGCACAGCTGACGACGATTCGGCCGCGGCCGGCGCGATAGCGCTTCCGCGTTAGTTGGTACCATCCCGCTCCCCCGCCCGACCATCCAACGGCATGCTGGCCTGGGTGGCCGGGCGGGCGAGCGGGCCGGCACGGCTGATCCGCCTGTGGCGGAAATGAACCTGATTCGCGCTGAACTGCTCGATCCAGCGCAACGCCAGGAAGATCGCCAAACAGCCGAACACGACCCCGCCCAACAGGTTGCCGGCAAGCACGCCGCTTGCCCCAAACATGGCGGCACCGGCCGCGGTAAACGGCCAGGTGCCGAGTATTGCGCGGGCCCAATTGATGACGGTCGCGGTCTTCGGCCTGCGCAACGTATTGAACACGGCATTGGCGACGAACAGGGCACCTTGAAACCCAAAGGCGGGCGCGAGCCAATAGCAATACAGCAAAATGAGATCGGCGGTCGCGCCCTTGGCCTTGAACCAAACGACCAGATGCGGCGCGCTTATCACCAACACCAGCCATGCGGCGAGGGTGTAAAGGACAACCACCTGCAACGCGGTGGTGAATGTGGCGCGCATGCGGGCATAGTGCCCGGCCCCCAGGTTCTGGCCGATGATCGGACCCACTGAACCGGACATGGCAAACACGAAGCCAAACATGACCGGCTGAACACGGAGAATGACAGCCCAACCGGCCACGGCCTCATCGCCGAAGGTGGCGATGGTTCCCGTTACGATGGTGTTGGCGATCGGCGTCGCCAAATTGGTGGCGAGCGCCGGCAACGCGATGCCCAGAACCGGGCGGAGATCGGTCCGACAGTTGGCCAGCTTCGGCCACGCAATCATATCGTGCACGCGGACCAGAGCGTGCAGCGCCACCAACATGATCACCACGCGCGCGACCACGCTGGCGATGGCCGCGCCATAAAGGCCAAGCCCCAATCCGAAGATCAACACCAAGTCGAGCGCCACGGTCACGATCGCGAACGCGAGTGTCACGTGCATCGCCCGTTTTGCATCACCGAGCGAGCGCAGCACCGCCGATGAGGTCAAGGCGAGCGCCAACGGCGGCAGCGACGGCACCAATATCAGCAAATATGCCAGCGCCAGATCGGCAGTGCGGCCCTCAGCCCCAAGCAGGTCGAGCAACCAGGGCACGAACGGCAAGAACGCCAGGCAGCTTGCCGTCGAGGCGGCTAAGGTGAACACATGGACGCTGGCCGAAAGGCGACGCGCTCGCGCGCGATCGCCAGCACCAAGCGCCGGTGACACCAGCGCCACGGTCGCCACCGAGAGCCCGATCGCAATCGACATGGTGATGAACAGCAGCGGACTGGCATAGCCGACTGCCGCGACCACGGCGACGTCGCCTAACGTGCTCAGCAGCAACATCTCGATCAGCTCGGCGATGAAGATCGAGACCAGGCCCAGCGCGCCGGTGGCGGTCATCACCAACACGTGACGTAGAATCGAGCCCGTTGCGAACACCGGGACCGACGTGCCGCTGGTGGAAACGGACGTGCGCATGGGCGGCAACACACTCTCTTTCGGTAACGTTCGGTGAGGAGGACTGAGGCGCCGCCGCGACCGACTTCACGGCTCAACGTGCCCAATCGAGCCAAGGGTCAACGCCGATTGTGCGCGGAGCTCAGACGCAAAACCGACCGCAAGGGGCAAGCAGACCCTTCCCGTTGATACGCATTCATGCACGCATCTTCTCGTGTTGCCTAGATCATTGTGCCTTAAAGTGGAACCACAAACCCGGTTCCGATTTAAGGCTCGATGAGGATCGCTGTGAGAGTGGTGAGCATCCTGCGCTGCATCGGGATCGTTTCGATGCCGGTGAATAGCAGAACGTTGCTCCATAGCGTTTCAGTGTCAGCTGGAACCATCCCGCTCCATTCCTCCACTGGGCACCCAGAACATCATGCCATTGGGTGGCCCAGTTGAGGAATGAAGTTGAGGAATGGAGTTGAGGAATGGAGTTGAGGAATGGAATGGAGGAGCGGGGCGGGGGAGCGGGCCGGCTCGGGCGATTCCGCCTTTAGCGGACATGATGGAGCAGGCTGTTGCCGCGATGCTTATGTCGCTTTGCACCGCAAACGCATCGACCCGCAGCTGCTCGTTGGACGCGACAGCGCGCATCAGCGGCTACATGCGGCGACGTGCCTTGATGGCCGCCGTCAGCGTGCCTTCGTCGAGATAGTCAAGCTCGCCACCCACGGGCACACCGATCGCCAGCTCGGACACATTGACACCCAGCGGCGCCAGCGCTTCGCGCAGATAGTGCGCGGTCGACTGCCCCTCGACCGTGGCCGACAACGCCAACAACACCTCGCTGACGGTTGGCTCTCGCGCGCGCGCCAACAGCTGTTTGACGTTGAGCCGATCCGGACCGATGCCATCGAGCGGGGAGAGGTGGCCGCCCAACACATGATAAAGGGCCTTGATCGCGCCGGCCCGCTCAAGCGCCCATAGATCCGCAACCTCCTCGACCACCACAATCAGCGTGCAGTCGCGGTCCCCATCCCGACAGATCATGCACGGTGACGTGGTATCGATATTGCCGCACCGCGGGCAGGTGACCAGCCGTTCCGCGGCCTCGGCGAGAGCCTTGGCCAATGGCTCCAACAGATCGACGCGGCGCTTCAAGAGCGCTAACGCGGCTTTGCGTGCGGAGCGATGGCCCAAACCCGGCAGACGCGCCAGCAGCTGAACCAAGCGCTCGATTTCAGGTCCGGCTATCTGCCTCGACATGAGCGTGAACCTGCGTCCAAGCGCTGCGGGATGGCCCGCCCAAAGGCCGCGCGATCGGGCGTGCGCGCGCCAGCGATGCTAGAGCAACCTGCCTTTAATCGGAATCGGAACGATCCCGATTAAAGGCAGAAAGTTGCTCTACACTTTAAGAGCGATCATCTTTGCGCCTTAAAGGGAACCGCTAAGCCGGCTGCCCCTTTTTAAGGCACGATGATCTCGTGTCATAGGGTCAACGACGGGCGCCGAGCTAGCGCAAGGCAATCAGCCGCGCGCTGTCGGTAAAAATATACATCCGCCCACCGGCGACGATCGGGGAAATATATGTGCGGTTTCCGATATTGACATTTGAGGCCAGGCGTCCGGTCGCAGCATCGACCGATATCAGCACCCCTTTTGACGAGATCAGCCAAAGCCTATTGCCAGCCAGGATCGGCCCAGACCAGGTCTTGGCACCCGGCAGGCGGATCGACCACACGGTCTTCCCGCCCATGCGCTCCAGCGCCCGCAGCTGTCCACCGGTGGTCACCACAAACGCATAGCCGCCCACCACGGCAGGCGGCTGAGTGCTGGACAAATTGGCTGACCAAATCCGCTCGCCGGTCTCCAGTTGGGCTGCGACCATGCGGCCGCCGTGGCCGACGGCGAACACGGTGCCCCGGTCGATCACCGGCCGCGCCGCGTCATTCAAGGCCGCCATAGCGCTGCCGCGCCGGGCGCGGGTCAACGATTCGCTCCATAGCGTCTCGCCGGTGCCGATCCGCAACGCCATCACTTCACCGGTAGCGAACGGGGCGATCACATACTCGCCTGCCACCGCGGGACTGGGGCTGTGAATGAAACTGGCTTGCTCCGGCAGGCCACTGGCGGCCCACAATTCGGTGCCATCGCTACCGGCGCACGCAATCACCCGACCTTCGCGGGTCGTTACAATCACCCGATCGGCCAATGCGGTGGGCGAGGAGCGAACAGGCGCCTTTAGGTTTTTGCTCCACAGCACTTTGCCACTGGCTGGGTCCAGCGCGCTCAGCGTGCCATAGCCCGTGGCCACATAGAGCCGACCGTTGTCGGCCGCCAAACCACCGCCATAGCCGCCGCGGGCGTTACCGCCGCTGAACGAGCCGAGCGAAAACAGCTGATTGCCGGCGCCGTACTCCCCGCTCGGAATCAGTGAGGTCCGCCACAGCCTGGCGCCGGTGTTGGCCGCAAACGCTTGCACCCCAGCCCCAGCGTCAAGCGTGAAGACGCGGCCCGCGTAGACGATCGGGCTGGCGGTCACCTTGCCGGCCTTGCTGGAGCCGGTCCCGGCGCTGACGCTCCAAATCTGCTTGGGCGCTGCGCCCAGCGCGAGGTGGCCGGGCGCGTTGCTGGGCACGCCTCCTGGTTGTGACCAGTCGATGTTGGCGACCGGTGGCGGCAACACAATCGGTTGGTTGGCCGGAGCGAGGTTGGTCGCCGCGCTGGCCGTTGTCTTCATGATCGGGATGCGGGTCCCCGGCAACGGCGCCTGCTTTTGAGCGAACGGATTGAGATCGTCGATCTTGGGCAGGCTGAAGCTGTCCGAACTCGTGCACCCCCCAAGACCGGCGCCCAGTGCGGTCGCAACCGCGGCCATCGCGATCAATCTGACCGTTGTCCCCCGGCGGGCCCGCCAGCATTCCTCGACCATCAGCAGGTCCTCATTTTTTGTCGCCACCGGCATCTGTTGGCCCGCCGCTCGCCGAGGCCGGCGCCTCCCTCTGGTCTTCCCCCGCATCACCGGCCGAACCGCCGGCCGGCGGCGGCGTCGCCTCTTGCTGCACCTGAGCCGGCGCTGTCTTCGCCAGTTCCGTCGCGACCACCAGCTGCATCAAAGCTTCCGCCCGTTGCCGCAAGGCGGTGGGGGCTTTCGGGTCCACCGATAGCGGCGCCAGGGCCTGCCGCGCCTCACTGAGCTTGCCGGCGCGCAGCGCTGAGATGCCTAACAGTTCCCGCGCGGAATAGCGCCAAGGGCTGGTCTCCGCCGCCAGATCGGTGAGCTGATTCTTCACGGTGGTCCAGTCTGCGGTATCAATTTTCAACGACACCGCCTGCAACTGCGCAAAACCCTTGATCAATGGATCATCCGTCGCATCGGCGGCAGTTTGGTAGGCGGCAGCGGCCTCATCGACCTTCCCAGCCTTCGTTAAATTGGCCGCCAGCGCCAGACGGGCCAGCGCCGGATAGCCGCCACCGCCCTCGCTGACGATGGCCTCCAGGGCCTGCGTCGCCTCCGCCGTTTTGCCGTCCTGCGCCAGGCGCATTGCCTGCGAAAAGCGGGCTCCGGAATCGTGGATGACCGCGACGCGCTGCGTCTGCCACCACTGGTAGCCGGCCAAGCCAATCAACACCAACGCCACGGCGCCCACGATCAAGCCGCCGTAGCGCTGCCAGATCTTCTGCAACCGCTCACGGCGCAGCTCCTCGTCGACCTCACGCATCCAGGAGTCGCGTTCCATGCTCATGCCGTGAAGATCTCCAATCGGTCCTAGGGCACCTTGCCGCTTGCGCTGGCCCCATCTGACATCGGTTCAGCCCGCGTCGAGCCGCCCCGCGTGGCGCCGACCTGTGGTTTGTTCCGTGGTCTGGCGGGACGCATGCTCACGATGCAGCTCTCCCAGATGCAGCTCTCTCACATGTAGCCAGCCGTTTAGCCAATAACCAATCGCACCCCTTTCGTCGAGCGCTGGCACCGGCCAACGATGCTGGGGATGATGCTGCCCGCTCGCCGATCGGCCCCGTTGATCTGGCCCCGTTGATGCTGCCTGCGCCGGCTATCGATCCGCCAGCGCCATCGCGCGTTCACCCCCAGACAGTGTGCCTGACCTTAATGGACCTCGTCGCCGCCGCGAGCTGCGCCACGATCTTCACGTGCGCGCATGGTTCACGTTAGCGCTGGACCGCGAAGCCAGTTCCTCGCGACCGATCCCACTCTAGCTGCGGGCGGTTTTCGGCGATTTTGCGGCTGCCCGGGTCGACCGCGCCGCTTGCGGCTTGCCGGCACCGGCTTTGCCGGTCGCCGCTCCGGACGCATAGGTATGCTCCGGCGCTGGAAACCGGTGGGCCCGCACCTCCTCGGCATAGGCCGCAATCGCCCCTTCGATGGCCGCGCCGACCTGGCCGAAGGCCCTGACGAATTTGGGCACGCGCGGCGACAGGCCAAGCATATCCTCCATCACCAGGATCTGCCCATCGCACGCCGCTGACGCGCCGATCCCAATGGTCGGAATCGGTATCGATTGGGTGATCCGCACCGCCAACGGCTCCGGGATGGCTTCCAACACAACGGAGAAAGCGCCGGCCTCGCTGACCGCTATCGCGTCTTCGACCAGGGCGTCCCATTGCGCCTCGGTCCGACCCTGCACCTTGAACCCGCCGAGAACATTGATCGATTGCGGAGTAAGACCGATGTGCGCCATCACCGGAATACCGCGGGCAACCAGGAACTCGATGGTGTCGGCCATGCGCTGGCCGCCCTCCAGCTTGACGGCGCCGCAGTCGGTCTCCTTCATGATCCGAGCGGCATTGCGGAAGGCGACATTCGGGCTTTCCTCGTAGGAGCCGAACGGCATATCGACCACGACCAACGCCCGCCGCGCTCCACGCACCACGGCGCGCCCGTGCATGATCATCAGTTCAAGCGGTACCGGTACGGTGGTCTCGTAACCGTGCATGACCATGCCGAGGCTGTCGCCGACCAGCAAAAAGTCGCAGTACTTATCGGCCAGCGCGGCCGTGTGTGCATGGTAGGCCGTCAACGACACGATCGGCTCACCACCTTTGCGGGCCGTGATATCGGGTGCGGTCACGCGCTTGGGGGAGGCAGCGGGTTGGCTGGACATGGCGTGTGGCGTCCCATCGTTGTACAGGGTGTTGGTTGCCAACATATGCCGCCGGAGGGCGAAGCACCAGCGCCTGACCAGCATCAAACCACTGTCTGCTGGCCCCATCGCGCCCTACCGGGGCGAATGCAGCGGAAGGCCCGTTGGCCGTGCGCGATGGGCGGCGGCAAAGGTTTACGTTACGGCGCCGACGGCGCTATATTGCCGTCCGGTTCATGCATCAGAGTCCAGACGATTGCGTTTGGTCAAGGTCACCGACGATTTCCGTCCAAATTCCCGAGAGGCAAGCTTGGCGCGCATCGTTCAGACATTCTTGGCCGGATTGCTGTTGCTGCTGCCGGTCGTCATCACCGGCATCGTCGTCGTGTGGTTGGTCGGCTTTCTCAGCCAATTCGTCGGGCCGTCGAGCCCGGTTGGCAACGTCTTGATTTCGATCGGGCTTGGTCTGTCCGCGTCCAAGTTTGTAGCCTACATCATCGGCATCGTGATCGTCCTGATCGGCGTATACGTTCTCGGACTGATCGTCGAATCGCGTCTGAGCCCGTGGATCTCCGGGTTCGTCGATGGCGTCATGCAGCGGATTCCGTTGGTGTCGAACGTTTATGACCTATCCAAACGCTTCATTGCAATCGTCGACCGCAACGACGCCGGCGATCTGAAGGGCATGACGCCGGTCTGGTGCTTGTTTGGCGGCGACGGCGGCGCTGCCGTGCTGGCCCTGTTACCGTCGCCGAAGCCGGTGTTGTTTCAGGATAAGTCCTACCAGGCGGTCCTGATCCCCTCTGCACCGGTGCCATTTGGTGGGTGCTTGATCTATGTGCCCGTCGAATGGATCCGTCCGGCCGGCGGCGGTGTCGAGCAATTGATGAACGTCTACGTTTCGATGGGTGTCAACGCGCCTGAGCCGCCTAAGCCGATGCTGGCCGGCGAGTCCCCACCGACACCTCCGATCTCGCCGGGCTGAGCCTGACTGCAACCTGTGCCTGCCCGACATCGCGCCGGCGGCGGCGCTGTGCGGCAACAGCGCGCCAACGCCGCGTGCGCCGGTTGCTCAAACCTGCCTGAGCATTGTTTTGCAGGTACCGTGGACCTCTACCGCGGACGTCGGGCTCGCGCATTCAGCCCCGCCGTCGGTCGCTCCATGAACGCCTCAGTCTCCACGTGCTAGAGCAACTGGCCCGCCCAGCCCCGGGTGCTGCCGACCGGCCCGGCGGCCGCTTGCGGTCACAGGGCAATCGACACAACCCGCAAGGCTTCTTTAATCTTGTTTTGGCCACACTGCAGACACGAGGTTTCATTACCCGTGCAACGGTCGTGCGCGTGTCCTTTGCTTTAAGGCTTTGATCGAGGGACAGGGGAAGTAGGCTAGGTCGTGCATCCATTTCGTATATTGGCGGCTGTAATGGTGATCGTTGCGGTCCTGTCGACCCCGGCGTTCGCCGTCAGCGCGCGTGAGCTGATGAAGCATTTGAATGCCGAGCAGCAACGCGTCTACCAAACCTGGCGCCAGCATCGTGCGGCCCATCAGCGACGCCACAATGCCTACTGGGCCCGGATCGCCGCACTGAAGTCACAGCGCAAGCGCAAGCGGCGGGCCGGACACCGGATCGGTTCCGCCGATTACATGTCCCAGCATCCGCCGCGGTACGCCGGACCACGCCTGCGCTCAGACATCGTCAAAATCCGCAAGGCGCTGGAACGACGCGAGCCACGCCCGAGGCGCTCGTCGATCACGCCGCTGTCGGCCATGCTCGTCGCGGCCCAACGTTACTATCGGTTCAAGCCGACGCGAACGACGGAGCAGGAGTTCAAACGCCGCTACGCGGCTGAGGCTTTGGCGGTCGGGCTGAGCAAGGACCAGATCGTGCGCATTTACGCGCTGGAAACCGGCGGCCGCGGCACGTTCGACATGCAGGCCGGCATTCATCCGATTTCGCGGCGCGGCCAGCCGATATCGACCGCGTTGGGCTACGCCCAACTGTTGGCCGCAAACACCATCGATCAAGTGAGCCGCAGGGCTGGCGGCTTTATTGCACGGCTCAACATGCTGGCGGCGCGGCCCGGGCTCTCGCCGGCCCGACGCCAGCAGCTACGGGCCAAAGTGCGCAGCCTCAGGGCCATGCAACGGGTTGCGAACAGCATTCCGCGGCGCTGGAACCGCCATGTTGCGCTGTCGAAAACGCCGCGCGGCTACGGCATGCATGTGCTCAATCTCGATGCGGACATCGGACCCTGGCTGCAGGTCATGAAAGTGGCGGGCTTGCAACAGCTGGCGGCGCGAAGGGGGCGGACTAGGCTAACCGGCGCTCAGATCGAACTGATGAACTTAGCTGGGCCAGCGACCGGACTGGAGATGATGACGCCCGCCGCCCGCCGCGCCTCAACGGCCAACTTCTTCAGCCGGCGCGGCTATTACCGCAACACCATCGTGCGTTGGAAGTCGGCGCCGCAGCTGTTGCAGGCGCTCGACCAACGCATGAACATCCATCTGAAGAAGCCGGGGTCGGTCGAGTTCGCGGCCATCTTCGATAGCCTCCGCCGCGATCGCCGCGCCCGCGGCGCGGGACGCTATGGAACCCTGCCGCCCGCGATCGGGGCTGCGGCCTCTCGCAGCGATCAAGGTGTGGTGATACCGCAGCTGCGCAGCACGATGTCGGATCGTGGTCCTCCGCCATCGCTGTTTGTGGATTAAAGCGTGTCACAATGTGCCGGTATCAACTGAGCGACCAGGGACAGTCCTGACAGTCTCGCCAGCAGCAACTCTATCCGGCAGCAACTCTAAAACGTGTTGCCGTCGGCCTTATCGCTGATCAGAGTTCGCTGCAGCCATCCCGCTGCGCCGGGTGGGCTGCGGGCCGGCGGCATCGATCAAGCCAAGGTCACGGCCACTTCACCACCGGCGGCATGCTGGACAGAATCGAGTCGACATTGCCTCCGGTCTTGAGCCCGAAGATCGTGCCGCGATCATACAGCAGGTTGAACTCGACATAGCGGCCACGCCGGACCAGTTGCTCTTCCCGCTCCTCATCGCCCCATGGCAGCGTCCAGTTGCGTCGCACCAGCGTCGGATAGATATTGCAAAAGGCCCGACCGACGCTTTGGGTGAATGCAAACGCGGCATCCCAACCGCCCTGGTTCTCCTCCGGCGTCAGATAGTCGTAAAAGATTCCACCGATGCCGCGCATCTCGCTGCGGTGGGGCAGGTAGAAGTATTCATCACACCAGGCCTTGAAGCGGGCATAGTCAGCCACCGCATGCCCCTCGCAGGCTGCCTTCATGGCGGCGTGGAACGCCACGGCGTCCGGATCGTCCTGGACGCGGCGCTGTGTCAGCACGGGCGTCAAATCCGCCCCGCCGCCGAACCACCACTTGGTGGTGACGACATGTCGGGTGTTCATATGCACGGCCGGCACGTGCGGATTATGCATGTGGGCAATCAGCGATATGCCGGACGCCCAAAACCGCGGATCGTCCTCCGCGCCCGGAATCTGCTTCTGGAACTCGCGCCCGAACGCGCCGTATACGGTCGATGTGTGCACACCGACTTTTTCGAACACCCGGCCCGTCATCATGCTCATGACGCCGCCGCCACCGGGCACCCCGGAGCTGTCGGTCCGGCTCCATGGGGTCGCAACGAAGCGACCCGGTGGCCGATCACCGTGGGGCGCATCCCCCGGCAAGGCCGCCTCCAGGTTCTCAAAAGCGGCGCAGATATCGTCTCGCAGCGCTTCAAACCACGCGGTCGCCCGCAGCCGACGCTCGTCCGCCTCGCTAGCTGTTGTCATAGCCGATCATCCTCTTCAGGTTTGCTCGCTAGCACGCGGCGCTGGATCATCGCTTGACCTGCCGCAACACGGTGACGTCAGGCCGGCCCGCGTCATGCTGCGCAACAGCACCGCCGCTCTGTCACGGATGGCGCCTTGCGGACACTTGCGACTTGCGCGAGACTCGCAGGCCAGGTTGCTCGAAAGCGCGACGCCAAATGTCTCACCGCGAAAGCATCGCCATGCCCGTCCCTCAGCACATCTTCAATCCCCCCTTCAACATCGTGCGCTGCAGCCACATCACCTTGGGCGTGTCGGACCTTGCCCGCGCGCGCGCCTTCTACGAGACGACGCTCGGGCTGGTCGTGGAGGACGCCACCTCGGACACGCTGTTCCTGCGCGGTCTGGAGGAACGTCAGCACCACTCGCTGGTTTTGATCCAGCAAGCCTCACCTGGCGCGCAGTCGCTCGGGTTCAAAGTGGGCAGCGAGGAGGATCTGGACAAGGCGGCCCATTTCTTCGCCGGGCGCGGTCTGCCCCATCGCTTCATCGAAGCCCCCTATCAGGGGCGCACGCTGCGCGCGGCCGACCCGTTCGGCATGCCGCTGGACCTGACCTTCCAGATGGACAAGCGGGAACGGCTACTGCAGCACTACGGCCTCTACAAGGGCGTGCATCCCCAGCGGCTCGATCACTTCAACGTATTCGCGCCGGATGTGCAGGGCGCGCTCGACTTTTATGCCACGCTCGGGTTCCGGCTCACCGAGTACGCGGAGGAGGACGGGCCGCAGGGGCGCATCGCCGCCGGCTGGATGCACCGCAAGGGCAACGTGCACGACCTTGCGTTCACCAACGGTCGCGGCCCGCGCCTGCACCACCTGGCCTATTGGGCGCCAAACCCGCTCAACATCGTACATCTGTGCGATGTGATGGCGTCGACGGGCTATCTTACAAACATGGAGCGCGGCCCCGGCCGCCACGGCATCTCCAACGCGTTCTTCCTTTATGTGCGCGATGCGGACGGTCACCGAACGGAGCTTTATGCGTCGGATTATCAAACCATGGATCCGGACCACGAGCCGCTGCGGTGGTCGCTGCGCGATCCGCGCCGCCAGACGCTATGGGGCCAACCCGCGCCGCGAAGCTGGTTTGAGGAGGGCACTGCGTTCGACGGTGCGACACAGCGCGCAGCGGTGTTCGAGGCCGAGGTGTTGGTGGCGTCATAACGGCGGCATGCGAGCGGACGGCAGCGCTGATCCGATCGCTCGTGGTGGCGGGCTGACGTTCGCGGACGGAACCAGGCCCAACGCGTTCGCGCCTCAACCTAGATCATCTTTGCGCCTTTAATCGGAATCGGAACGATCCCGATCAAAGGCAGGTTGCTCTAGCTGCCGGGTCGATGCCAGCTCTCGATTGCGATCAAGAGCGGGGCGCTCCCGGCTGAGCAGCGCCGGCTTGGGCCTTCAGCTCTGCCAGATGCGGATACTGCTCGGTGAGCAGGGAGCCGGCGTAATAGGTGGGCTTGAACGCTGGGTGGGCGCGGATCGCGTCGAACCAGCGCGCGATGGTCGGCCGACCGGTCCACATATAGCTTAAGTTGAGATCGTCCATGCGAACGATCGCCGGCATCACCATGATGTCCGGCAAGGTGATGCGCTGTCCCATCAGCCAGGGCCCGCCCCGCTCGGCGATCCACAGCTCCATGCGCGACAACGTCCGCTCCAGGCGACCGAGCGCCTGGTCCATATCCTTTTTGGGGAACCCGCTGCGGCCCATGGCCAGCATGAACTCCTTGCGCAACGGCTTGGATTCGGCGAACGCGACGAACTCCGCCTCGCTCATCTGCTGAAACCGAGGCTGGAAGGCCAGATTGAACGTTGGTACGCGCACCGCCGCCGCGGGCACCTCGTCGATAAAGCGCATCATCGAGCGCATGTGCGCGATCTCAACCAGCGATGTGGGACGCAGCGGCGCCGGCTCGGGAATCGCCTCGTCCAGGTACTCTGCAATGACCGAAGAATCGATGATCACGGCACCGCCGTGGATCAGCGTCGGCACGACACCGTTCGGATTGAGCTTGAGGTAATCCGGCTCAAGCTGGTCACCCTCCAACAGCCGCAACTTGTGCTCCTGAAAGGGAAGCTGCTTGGCATGCAGCACGAACCGCACGCGTTGGCTGCAGGTCGACTGTGGGGCACCGTAGAGCTCGATCGTCATGTGCAGCAGCTTCCTCTCAACACCTGGACCGGAGACGCATCGTCCAGCTGCACTGACATGTCAGCGGCTTGACCGTCAAGGCCCGTCGTCGTGCAGCGGGGTCCGTCTCCTGGGCGGGAGCCGCTGCTTACGGCGCATAAGGCGGGGTTGGGTTCGCGACCTGGCCAGCTTTGACGGCGGGCACCGTTGCCTGCCATAATCATCAAGCAAGGACAGTTCATCGATGCTTGGGCACTTCAGATCAAGCTGGAGCCATCCCGCTCCCCCGTCCGGCCACCCGTGAGCATGATCCGACGGGCGGGCGTGCGGGCAACGGGCCGGCAAGGCGATCCGCCGAAGGCGGTCATGATCTAGGTGCCAAGCGTCAACCGACGTTGCCAGCCGCGCGCTCCAACGTGCCCGTTAACAATCATCGGGCGCGAGGGTGCGAGAAGGCGGAGCATCCCGGCAAAACAGCGGACTCGCGTGCAAACACTTTTCGACTGGTTCGAAAGGCGCATTCCCGTCTTCACCCGGGAACGACCGCCTCGCCCGCCCACCACGTTGTGGGCCTTTTACTGGCATTTCCTGCTGCCGGTATGGCCCTGGTTCGCGATGTTGATGATCGCCGGGCTGGCCGGCTCGCTGATCGAGCTCGCCCTTTATGCTTTCGTCGGACGCGTCGTCGACCTGATGAAGGAGGCAAGCTCACCGCAATCTTTCCTTCACGATCATGGCCGTTGGCTGCTGTTCTGGGCGTTCGTCGCGCTGGTGGCGCGGCCCGCGATCTCGTTGGCCCATGACCTACTCAAGCAGCAGACCATCGCCGGCCCCTTCACCTCCCGTATCCGCTGGCAGACCCACCGCTACGTGCTGCGCCAAAGCCTGGGGTTCTTTCAGAATGACTTTGCGGGCCGGATCGGCTCCAAGGTCCTGCAAACGGCGGTGGCGCTGCGCGAATCCGTCGTACAGATCTCCGAGTCGGTGTGGTTTGCGCTGGTGCAATGGGTCGGTGCGATGGTGCTGTTCGCGCAGACCGACTGGCTGTTGACCTTGCCGTTGGTGGGCTGGCTGTGCCTGTACGTGCTGACGATGCGCTACTTCGTGCCGCGCATCAAGCATCTGTCCTATCAATCGTCCGAGGCGCGCTCGGTGCTCACCGGTCGGATCGTCGACAGCTACACCAACATCCTGACAGTCAAGTTGTTCGCCCATGCCGAGCGGGAGGACGACGCCGCCCACAGCGTGATGGCGGACCATCTGCGAAAGTACCAGGCGAGCCAACGCAATCTGACGCAAATGGAATTCGTGCTGTACCTCATCAATGGACTCTTGTTGGTGTCGGCCACCGGCGCGGCCGTGCTGTTGTGGTCCCACAACATGGTCAGCATGGGCGATGTGGCGCTCACCACCACCGTCGTCATTCGCATGATGGCGATGTCAGGCTGGATCCTTTGGACGGTCGCCAACATTTTCGAGAACATCGGCACCGTCGAGGAGGGCATGGATACCATATCGCTGCCCAACATAGTGGTCGACCGGCCCGATGCGGGGGAATTGCAAGTCAGTCGCGGCGAGATCCAATTTGAGCAGATCGGCTTTCACTACGGCAAGGTCGACGGCGGCATCATCGACGACTTGTCGCTGAGCATCGCCGCCGGCGAGAAGGTCGGGTTGGTCGGCCGTTCCGGCGCTGGAAAGTCGACGCTCGTCAATCTGCTGTTGCGGTTCTACGATCTGGAGCACGGCCGCATTCTGATCGACGGGCAAGATATTGCCAACGTCACCCAAGAAAGCCTGCGCACGCACATCGGCATGGTGACCCAGGATACATCGCTGCTGCATCGCTCGATCGCCGAGAACATTTTGTACGGTCGCCCGGAGGCGGGCACGGAGGCGATGCGCTCAGCGGCCCGGCGCGCTCAGGCCGACGCCTTCATACCGGAGCTGGAGGATATGCGTGGGCGTAAAGGCTATGACGCTCACGTCGGCGAGCGCGGGGTCAAACTCTCCGGCGGGCAACGCCAGCGCATCGCGATCGCCCGGGTATTGGTCAAGGACGCGCCGATTCTGATCCTCGACGAAGCCACCAGTGCGCTCGATTCCGAGGTGGAAGCCACCATCCAAGAGCAACTTTACAATCTGATGCACGGCAAGACGGTGATCGCCATCGCCCACCGACTTTCGACCATCGCGGCGATGGATCGGCTGGTGATCATGGACAAAGGCGAGATCGTCGAGCAGGGTAGCCACGCCGAGCTTTTGACCCGGGGCGGCCTTTATGCCGAGCTATGGCATCGCCAATCCGGCGGGTTCCTGGCCAAGGAGGCGGCCGAATGAAGAGGTCCGCGGGCGCGCGCGTGACACTGCTGACAGCCATGCTCGGGTTTGCCGGTATCATCTTCAATGTTTCGCCGGCCAGCGCTGAGCCATCGACATGCCCGCCGGCACTGGCCCGCGCGCAGCGTCTGATCTTGGTCACGGCACCGACCATGGACCGCACGACGGCAACCCTGCGCAGTTATGTGCGGGCGCGCGTCGCGTCGGCCAAGGCGAACAGCCGATGGCATCCCGCCGCCGACCCGCAACCGGTGATGTTAGGCCGCAACGGCCTTGGTTGGGCTTGGACGATGGCGGATCAAGCCGCCCTGGGCGAACCGGTTAAGCACGAAGGTGACGGGCGAACGCCGGCCGGCATTTTTGCCGTCGGCCGGCCATTCGGCTTCGCGCCCGCCACGATGCCGGGCTATCTAAGGCTGACGTCGGATGATTGGTTTTGCGTCGATCAGGTTAGCTCGCCTTACTACAATCAGATCGTCCCGCGGCGGACGGCCGGTCCGGCCACCAGCGGTGAGACTATGCGCAACATCGAGCTTTATCGCCGCGGTGTGCTGGTCGACTATCCCACCAATGCCGAGGAACGTGGCGGCTCGTGCATATTCCTTCACATTTGGAAGACGCCGGAAACGGCCACCGTGGGATGCATTGCCGGCCCTGAGGCGTTGATCGCGCATTTACAAGTTTGGGCAACGGCGCAACCGTCGGCGATCGCGGTGTTGCCGGAGCGGGCCCAAGATCGGTTCGGGTCATGCCTACCAGCGGTGCGGGCCACCCCGTCGACGCAGCGAGCCGGTGGCCGCCCCAGACAGCCGTAACCTGACGCGGCGCGATGAGCCGGTGCTGGATGAACCGGCGCAGCGAGGAAACTACCGATGGCGCGTACGATCGAGGTCGATTGCTGTGTCGCCGGAGGGGGGCCGGCGGGCATTATGGCGGGGCTGCTGTTTGCCCGAGCCGGGTGCAGGACGCTGGTGTTGGAGAAGCATGCCGACTTTCTGCGCGATTTTCGGGGCGACACGGTGCATCCGTCGACGCTGGACATCATGCACGAGCTTGGCCTGCTCGACGCATTCCTGCAACGCCCCCATCAACGGCTGCCGCGGCTGGCCGGCGCGTTCTCCGGCCAATTGCTGAACATCACCGATTTTTCCTCGCTGTCCGCCGCGTGCAAATTCATCGCCTTCATGCCGCAATGGGAGTTTCTGGACTTCGTCGCCGGCGCCGCCAGGTCAATGCCGACGTTTGCCATCGAGATGCTGGCCGAGGCGACAGAGCTGATCGAAGCGGACGGATCGGACCGGCGCATTGCCGGCCTGCGCGCCGACACCGCCGACGGCCGCTTAACGGTTCGTGCCCGCTTGGTGATCGGCGCGGATGGACGCGGCTCAACGATCCGCGAGCGCGCCGGCCTTAAGGTCAATGATATCGGCGCGCCGATCGACGTGTTGTGGTTTCGTGTGCCACGCCAAGCTGAAAGGCAAGTGGAGCCGTTGCTCAACGCCGGTCCCGGCCACATCGTGATCACCATCGATCGCGGCGACTATGACCAGTGCGCGTTGGTGATCCCAAAGGGTGCCGCCGAACAAGTGCGTGAGGCCGGGCTCGATCAGTTCCGCGCCACGGTCGCGGCAACGGTGCCGCGCTTGGCTGGCTTTATCGGCGCCGTCACCTCGTTCGACGACGTCAAGCTCTTGACCGTCAAGATCGACCGGTTGCAGCGGTGGTCGCGGCCGGGGCTGGTGATGATCGGCGATGGCGCACACGCGATGTCTCCGATCGGCGGAGTCGGGATCAATCTGGCGATTCAGGACGCGGTCGCCGCCGCCAACCTGCTGGCCGGACCGCTGGCTGACGGCGTCATCGACGATGCAAACCTGGACAAGGTGCGTCGGCGTCGGCTTTGGCCAACCCGGGCCACCCAGTTCATTCAAGTGCTGGTTCAAGACCGGATCATCTCGCCACTGCTGGCCGATCGCGAAACGGCGCCCAAGCCGCCGCTGCCCTTGCGGATGATCGCCAGCTCGCCGTTCCTGCAGCGTCGGGCGGCCCAGTTGATCGGCCTGGGCGTCAGACCCGAGCATGTGAACTCGCCCGAGCGGCATCGCCCGGTGGCAGCCGCAGATTAGGTCGTTTCCGCCCAACGCGGTATCGCCGTGCCGGCCCGCACCCCCGCCCGCTTGCTCCATTGGGCGGCCCAGACAAGCGTGCCATGGGTCACAGGGCGAGGGAGCGGATGGTGCCAACTCAAACCGAACCGTGATCGATCGAGATCGGCTCGCCGCACCCGCCAGCGCAAACCCGCCGCCTGCGTTCAGGCCATTGTTTGGGGCTCGCTTCAGCAAAGGAGATGAGCCCCACACTGTTGGGTGCGGCTTTAGGATTTATACGGTGCATGGCCGTAGAACGGCCCCTGATAGCTTGGCTTGCGCTTATCGAGAAAGGCGCGGATGCCCTCCTGGCAGTCCTTGGTTCGCGTGATCTCCATGATGGCGGCCAGCTCGCGCGCCCAGCCTTCATCGGAGCGGTTTGAATTCCAATAGAACTTCACCAGGTCCTTGGCGTAGCGGACCGACAGGTAAGGGTTGGACGCGACCTGAGCAGCGAACGCCATGGTGTCTTCCATCAGCTGGTCATGAGCGATCAGCCGGTCGACCAGGCCGATCCGCTCGGCCTCCGCCGCCTCGATGATCTTGCCCGTCAGGATCATCTCCAACGCCTTGCCGACACCGACCAGCTTCGGCAAGTTGCGAGCGCCACCGGACTCCGGCAAAAAGCCGGCCGGCACCGCCACCTCGCCGAGCTTGGCGCGATCGGAGGCAAACCGCAGATCGCACAGCGTGCACACCTCCAGCCCGATGCCCACCGCCGGTCCATTGATGGCGGCAATCGTTATCGCGGGCAGATCCTCCAGCTTTTTGAAGCAACGCTGCAGCACTTGGTGGCGCAGGTCGTTGAAGAAATAGTGGGCCAATTCCTTGTACGGACCGAAATTGCCCATGTCGAAATCGTCATCACCGACACCGAGCGGACCAGCCTCCGACTTGAGATCGCCGCCTGCTGAGAAGCCGCGCCCTTCACCGGTCAAGATCACGACCTTGATGTGACTTTGATGCTTGATCTCATCGAGCAGGATGTCGAGTTCGACCCGCATGCGGACGTCGACGGCGTTGAGGAAATCCGGACGGTTGAAGGTGATGACGCCGATCGACTTTTCCTCCGGCCGGTTGGGGTTGGGCCGGACGTCCCACTTGATGGTTTGATAGTCCATGCTGGATCCTCCTCAGTGATGGCGATGGCGGTGGCGCCATGCTCGCACGGCAGATGGTTGCGCGCGAGATCGGCAGGCTGATCAGATCGTCACGGCTGGTATTTGCACTTGACAGCAGGGGCCCATGTGCCGTTCGACCATACGATGACGGCGAAGGTCAAAATCTGCGGGATCAAAACCGAAGCGGCGCTCGATGCCGCATTGGCAGGCGGTGCCGATTTCGTCGGCTTCGTGTTCTATCCGCCCTCGCCGCGCAGCCTGGCCCCGGAGCGCGCAGCCGAATTGGTGGCCCGGATCGAAGGCCGCGCGCAGGCCGTCGCCCTGGTCGTCGATGTGGACGATGCCGAGCTCGATCGCATCGTTGCCCGCGTGCGACCGGATCTGTTGCAGCTGCACGGCAGCGAAACCCCGGAACGCGCGCGTGCGATCGCACAACGGTTGGGAGTTCCCGTCATAAAGGCGATCAAGGTCGAGACGGCGGCGGAAGCCAAGGCCGCGCTGGCCTGGCAGAACAGCGTTGAGCGCATCTTGTTTGACGCCAAGACACCAAAAGGACAGGTTGGCGCGCTGCCTGGCGGCAATGGCTTGTCGTTCGATTGGCATGCGTTGGAGCCGGTCAAGGGCCGATTGCCGTTCATGCTGTCGGGCGGTCTTGATCCTGACAACGTGGCCCATGCGATCGCGCTCACCGGCGCCTGGGCGGTGGACGTCTCCTCAGGCGTCGAACGTCGGTCCGGTGTCAAGGATACGACGTTGATCGCCAGATTTTTGGCCGCTGCAAAAGGAAAGGCCGGCTGACGGTGGACCCGATGACACCTGCCCCCATTACGACCGCTGAGACGGCCCCCAACAGTTACCGCAGCGGCCCCGACCAACGCGGGTTTTTTGGCATGTTCGGCGGCCGGTTCGTGGCCGAAACGCTGATGCCGTTGATCCTCGACCTCGAAGCGGCCTACGACGCGGCGCGCGGGGACCCGGCGTTTCAGGCTGAGCTCGACGGCTTGGCCACGCATTATTCCGGTCGGCCCAGTCCGCTCTACTTCGCTGAACGGCTGACCACCCATTTTCGCGAGCGGGCGGCCGCGAACGGTGATCGCGGTGGCGGCGCCAAGATCTACTTCAAGCGCGATGAACTCAACCATACCGGGAGCCATAAGATCAACAACTGCTTAGGTCAGATCCTGCTCGCACGCCGCATGGGTAAGACCCGCATCATCGCCGAGACCGGTGCCGGTCAGCATGGCGTGGCGGTCGCCACGGTATGCGCCAAATTCGGCATGCCATGCGAGATCTATATGGGCGCGACCGACATCGAACGTCAAAGCTCCAACGTCGCGCGCATGAAGTTGTTGAACGCGCAGGTGAACCCGGTTGCATCGGGCCCCGGCACGCTCAAGGACGCGATGAACGAGGCGTTGCGCGATTGGGTCGCCAACGTCCACAACACCTATTACCTGATCGGCACGGCGGCCGGCCCCCACCCCTATCCGGCGATGGTGCGCGACTTCCAATCCGTGATCGGCAACGAAGTGCGTCAGCAAATGATGGCGGCTGAAGGCCGGCTGCCGGACACGCTGGTGGCTTGCATCGGGGGCGGATCGAACGCCATCGGCCTGTTTCACCCGTTCCTCGACGATCCCGATGTCGCAATTTTCGGTGTCGAAGCCGGCGGTCATGGCCTCGAGGTTGAGAATGGCCATGCCGCCTCCATGAGCGGGGGACGGCCGGGGGTTCTGCACGGCAATCGCACCTACTTGTTACAGAATGCGGACGGCCAGATCCTGGAAGGCCACTCGATCTCGGCCGGCCTGGACTACCCGGGCGTGGGACCGGAGCATGCCTGGCTGAAGGACAGCGGCCGGGTGCGGTATGTGCCGATCACCGATCGGCAGGCGCTTGACGCCGTCATCCTGTGCGCCCAGCAGGAAGGCATCATCCCGGCGCTGGAGCCGGCCCACGCCATGGCCTATGTGGCGCAGTTGGCACCCACGTTGCCACACGACAACTTGTTGGTGATGAACCTGTGCGGGCGCGGCGACAAGGATCTGATCACGATCACCAAAGCGCTGGGCATGGAGACCTAAATCAGCGTGCCTTAATTGGGGTGAGCAAGTGGCGGCTTGACCAGGATGGGGCCGCCGGCCTACCAGCAAGCGCGCGTAGTGTGAAACCTCAAGGACCCGCAGCAGAGACCCGCCATGTCCGTGTCCGCCTCCCGCATTGACCGCTGCTATTCGGCGCTCAAAGCCCGAAAGCAGGCAGCCCTCGTGACATTCGTGACGGCTGGCGATCCGGACTACGACACCTCCTGCCGCATCGTCCAAGGCTTGCCGGAGGCCGGCGCCGACATGATAGAACTCGGCATGCCGTTCTCCGATCCGATGGCCGACGGCCCGGCCATCCAAGCCTCGTCGCAGCGCGCCTTAAAGGCCGGACAGACCATGCGCCGGACACTCGACATCGTGCGCACCTTTCGCGCCAACAACGCCGATACCCCGCTGATTCTCATGGGCTATTACAATCCGATCTACGTCTATCCCAGCGCCGCCTTTCTGGCGGAAGCGCAGGACGCCGGCGTCGACGGCCTGATCGTGGTGGACGTCCCGCCGGAGGCCGACGACGAGTTGTGCCTGCCAGCGATGGCCGTTGGGCTCAACTTCATCCGATTGGCGACGCCGACCACCGATGCGAAACGGTTGCCCACGGTGTTGGCCAATTCCAGCGGGTTCGTTTATTACGTGTCGATCACCGGTATCACCGGCACCGCGGCCCCCGAGGTCGCCGCCGTGCATCAGCAGGTCAAACGGATCAAAGCAGCCACGGCGCTGCCGGTCGCGGTGGGCTTCGGCGTCAACTCGCCGGAGCAGGCACGCGCGATCGCCGCCGGTGCCGACGGCGTGGTGGTCGGGTCGGCTTTGGTGAATGCCGTTCGCGATAGTCTCGATGGCGCCGGGCGAGCCACCGCCGACACGGTGCGGCGGGTGCTGGATCGAACCCGCGAGCTGGCGCGTGGCCTCAACGCTGCATAACGAGGCCGCGGTGCTGCATGATGTGACAATTCATGCTATAAGTCCGTATCTGGATTGACTGCGCGGCTGAGCGCGGCCCAGTGGCACGAGGCGATCGGGCGCTTTTTCGGTTGGCGTGGACCATCGCAGGCAAACGCCCCCTTGGATTGGCAGATCGGGCCTCTATCTCAAGGGTCGTTCGGATGCGCCTAGATCATCGTGCCTTGAATTGGCACCGCTCAGCCGGTGCCAATTCAAGGCACGATGATCGCTGTTAAAGTGGTGAGCAACTTTCTGCCTTTAATCGGGATCGTTCCGATTCCGATTAAAGGCAGGTGGCTCTAGTGTGGACTACGCCTTGACGCCCCGGCCGGTTGTCACTGGACAGGAGCCCTGCCAACGTGAACTGGATCAATAACGTCGTTCGACCGAAAATTCGGGGCTTCCTGACCACCAAGCGCGAGGTCCCCGACAAGCTTTGGGCCAAATGCCCCGAAAGCGGGCAGATGGTGTTTACCAAAGACTTGGAGGCCAATCTCTTCGTTTATCCGGGCTCCGGCTATCACGAGCGCATGACGGCGCAGGCGCGCCTGGCCAGCCTGTTCGACGGTGGCGCCTACGATGTCATCAAAGCGCCGCCGGTGCCGGTCGATCCGTTGAAGTTCCGCGACAGCCGTCGCTATACCGATCGATTGAAGGATGCGCGTGCGGAAACCGGTCTTGACGACAGCGTCTTGGTTGGAGAGGGCAGGCTGGAAGGCCGGGCGTTGGTGGCTGCCTCCCACGACATGCGTTTCGTTGGTGGCTCGCTCGGCATCGCGGCCGGCGAGTCGGTGATTGCCGGCATGCTGCGTGCCGTCGAGCGGAACGCTCCGTTTGTGCTGTTTGCAGCCTCGGGCGGTGCGCGCATGCAAGAAGGTATCCTCTCGCTGATGCAGATGCCGCGGACGACGATCGCCGTGCAGCGCCTGCGCGAGGCAAAATTGCCCTATATCGTCGTGCTCACCAACCCGACGACCGGCGGCGTAACGGCGTCCTATGCTATGCTGGGCGATGTCCACATCGCCGAGCCCGGCGCCCTGATTTGCTTCGCCGGCCCGCGGGTCATCCAACAAACCATCCGCGAGCAGCTGCCGGACGGCTTCCAACGTGCCGAGTACCTATTGGACCACGGCATGGTGGATCTGGTCGTACACCGCCACCAGATGCGCGAAACGCTGGCGCGGCTGTGCCGGATCATGACGCGCCCGACGGCAAAGGCGGCCAGCCAGGATCAAGATCAAGACGCACCGACCGTGAACGGGCATCCCAGCTTGAACGGCTCAGGTCATGGCACTGCGCTGACGCTGGCAACGGCCGAGGCACCCGCCTCGAGTGAACCGCAAGCCATCGAGCCTGAACCGGTCGCCGATAACGACCGCTTCGATGCCGGCAAGTCCAACGGACAGGCTGCCGCACCCGCCGAGATCCAGCACGGCGAGGTCGACCAACCCGGCCAACCCACGAGCAAGGGTGAACCGCCCACGACCTGACGCGTCGCTTGAGCCGCATGTGCACACCAACGCTCGCCGGTCATGCCACCAGCCGATCGGGCGCTCCCCGCCATTTTCCCCGCCATTTTCAAGGATTCGGGCATGTCGGCCCTTGATCAACTGCTTGCCAGATTGAAGGCACTACATCCCAAGAAGATCGATCTGTCGCTGGGGCGGGTCGAACGGCTGTTGGGCCAATTGGGCGAACCGCAAAACCGGTTGCCTCCCGTCGTTCATATTGCTGGAACCAACGGCAAGGGGTCGGTGCTGGCCCTGCTGAAGTCGATGTTGGAATGCGGCGGTCTGCGCGTTCATGCGTATACCTCCCCACACTTGGTGCGCTTCAATGAGCGAATCGCACTGGCCGGGGCCGAAGGTCGAGCCGCGCCCATTGCCGACGATCACCTGATCGACCTGCTGCGCCGCGTAGAGGCGGCCAACGCCGGTGACCCGATCACATTTTTCGAGATCACCACCGCGGCTGCCTTCCAAGCCTTTGCCGAGACCCCAGCCGACGTGGCGTTGATCGAGGTTGGCCTCGGCGGTCGGCTCGATGCCACCAATGTGATCAGGCGACCACGCATCACCGTGCTGACCTCGATCGCGATCGACCACGCCGACACCTTGGGACCGACGCTCAGCCGGATTGCCGCAGAAAAGGCCGGCATCATCAAGCGCGGGGTACCGACCGTCGTGGCGCGCCAGGACGATGAGGCGATGGCCGTGATCAAAGCCGTCGCGCATCGGCTTGCCTCTCCCCTCACGATCTGGGGCGAGGACTTCGACGCCCATGAGCAAGGCGGCCGGATGGTGTTTCAGTCGCAAGCGCGCCTGATCGATCTTCCTCGTCCCGCCCTGTTGGGGCCGCACCAGTTGGTCAACGCCGGCACCGCCGTGGCGGTCGCAACAGCGCTGGCGCGGGGCGGCTTCAACCTTGAGGAACGGGCCATCGAGCGGGGATTGACGGGTGCGCGCTGGCCGGCACGGTTGCAGAACCTGGTGGCCGGCCGGCTGACCGCCGGATTGTCCCCGGGCTCGGAACTGTGGCTCGATGGGGCCCACAATCCAGCGGCCGCCGACGCGCTGGCACTGGCGCTGGCCGGGCTCGAGGAACGCTGGCCCAAGCCCCTGACGCTGATCTGTGGACTGATGGGACACAAGGATGCAGCCGGTTTTCTCGCGCCGTTTAGCGGCTTGGCCAATCGGATTATCGCGGTGCCCGTGCCCGACGCCGCGGAGGCGCACAACAACGCGCGCCAGCTGGCCTGCCAAGCGCGGCAACTCGGGTTCTCGGCCGAGCAGGCCGATAGCGTGATCGACGCGTTGCGGTTGATCGATCAGCGGCAGGACGGCGTCCGCATCGTTATCTGCGGCTCGCTTTATCTGGCCGGTCATGTGCTGGCGCTAAATGAAGCGCGCAGCGCGCATTCGAACTGAGCCTGCGGCGGGCGAGCGGCCCGGTGACTGCTCCAGCGGTGCGCCGGCTCACCAGGCTGAGGTGCGCGCGGTCCGCGATGGGCGGACCAAGCGCGGCTTGGCGATCAGCAAAGGTTTCGAGGGACGATCCGTTATCGCGCGTCGGATCGCTGCCAACGGCGCGGAGCTGTCCAACACGATGCGACGGTTCACGACGCGCACGCCGAGATCACGCCAAAGTCGCTCGAGCTTAGGGGCATAGGCACGATTGCCCATCGTGCGATAGAGCCTACTCATCACTTTGGTACCGGTTGCCCAGTCGGCGAGCGCCATGGTCCGGCGCAGGCTCCACATCTGCGAGAGGTCACCGCCACTGCGCTGCAAGGCGCGCAGCACGTCTTGCAGGCCCAACCGGTTGCCGGTCGCCTTGCGCAGCTCGACGTCCGCCACCAGACAGAACAATGCGCCGCCCCAATACCGCCGGTGCTGGCTGCGCGTTCCATTCAGGCCGCCGCTGAAGCTTGAGCGCGGCAGTCCCTTCGGCATGTGGGTCACGAACTTCGCCCAGACGATGGCGGCGCTGGTGAGCCCAGCTTGGGCGCGGGCCACGTCCTCGACGTAGGTGGCGATCCCCTCATGCAGCCAAAGGTAGCGCCAACTATGATCGGGTACCCCCAGATGCACCATTTCGTGGACCAACAAGGTTTCGTCCGCGAGCGTTGCGGCGCTGGTGTGGCGGCCCATGGTGACAATGATGTGCGGCACCGGCGTGCCGCCGGCCCGGCCCATGGTCACCCACTGGCCATCGGTCGGCTGAAAACGAATCCGCACGTACTTGACGGGGAACCGGCCAAAGTAGGCGGTTGTCGCTTGCGCTGACTGGCGCACCCATTGCATCAGCGCGCGCTGCGTGAGGGCGAACGCTGCGGGGTCGAAATCGACCTCGATGGTCCCGCCGGCATAGGTCAATATGGTTCGCGTGCCTGACCCAGTTCGCGGGCCCAATATGGTTGGCGTACCGGTGTCCAAGCCCCGCGCGGCGCGTTCAACGGTCTGCGCACCGGCACCGGCCGCGAAAGTCGTCAACGCGGAGCAGACCAGCATGGCTGCGGGCGCAAAGCTCGCCGTCACCTGCCGGCCGAATGTCGTTAGCGTTCCGGGGTTCAGCAAACCCGGTTGCCAGCCAGCCGAGGGCCGGTCGATCGATTGCGGTCGGCTGGTCGCCGCGCAGCGATAGGTTCGGTGATCTCTGCGCGCGGTTACGACCGCCTCGGTGTTGACAGACCCCCTAATCACTCCGCGGTGATCATCACCGCTTAACCTCGCAGCTTGATCAAGCCGTGAGCATTGCGCTGCTATCACACCACGATCGCAGTGGTGCGAACGCCAAGTTGTCGTCTGTCGCCCTGGGCCACATCGGTGGTCGGCGGAACGGTGGTGATCGGCGGCCTCGTGAGTGGGGCGCCCTGCCAGCGGGGATGGTAGCGAAATCAAGCAAAAGCCCAAGCGCGTTCAATGCCTTGTTGGATCCAGGTCTATCAAGCGCAGGATTATGGTTTGAGCGCGGCAAGGACTTGAAGCTTCCGCGGCTAGAGCAACCTGCCTTAAATCGGAACCGGCGCAATTGGAATCGGCGTTGCGGTTCCGATTTAAGGCGCGATGATCTAGGGTTCACAAACGGGGACCGCCCGCGCGATCCCGTTGAGCCGGACTGGGGGGGCCAGATCAGCGGCGAACGGCGCGTCGGGCGGTTTTCCATCAAACCCGTTGCTCAGCAGCGGGGTCTCTCAATGCGTTGGCGCGCCTCGTTGGACCACAAACAGCTGGCCCTCAGGACGCAAATTCGATAACGCGCCGTCAGCGGACGACGCGGCCGACACCATAACGTCCGCGGTGGGACACCCGTCCAAACGCGCGACCATCATAGGTGTAGGCGTTGTAATAACTGCCGGCTGGCGCACGGCGTGGGTAAGGCTTTGCAGAATTGGGCGTCCGATAACCGTCACGGAAAGAATCCCACGTCACCGTGACCTTGGCACCCATGTTGACCCGATCATAAAGGTCTACGACATCGTTGTTGTACATGCGGATACAGCCCCGGGAGACCGGCAAGCCGATGGTCCAAGGCGAGTCCGTTCCATGGATCCGATAGGCGCTGGAGCCCAGATACAATGCACGCTCGCCCATTGGATTTCTGGGATGGCCGCCAGGCACATACGTGGGGAGCCGCGGATTTTCACGCAGCATGGACGGGGTCGGTCGCCAAGACGGCTTTACCCGCTTGTTCGACACCTTCATGACGCCTTGCCAGTCGTCCTGCTGACGCGGGATCGCGATTGGATAGGCGTAGGCCTGCCCCCGCCTCACGACGAAATACAGCCGACGATCAGAAAAGCTCACGAAAATCTGACCAACCTTCAGGTTGGAGTCGAATCTCAGGCTCTGCTTGCCGCTGCTGGCAACCACGCGCCGCTCACCACCCCAATCCCAAGCTCGCGCTTGCGCCAGCGCCGGCGCCGTCCCCGCGACCACGGCCAGGGTTACCGCCGCTGCTATCGGCATCGTTGACCGCAGGGATGCAAGCTTGCCCGCGACACGCCAGGTCCTCATACGCCACACCTCTACTCTCGCCTTTTAGTCCCCGATCGATGGCATCCGCCGTCTGCCATGTTCAGGCCGAAGCCGACCAAAGCGCCTCGGCAAACAGGCTCATACAGCGTCGCCAGCGACGACGGGTGATTGTTAAGACACACTCCGCAGCCCCCATCGGGGAGGCTCCCATTGATATTGAATATTAAGATGAATTTTTCCACAACGAACCAGATCTCACGTCGCGCTGCGCCAGCCTGGCCACACAGTGTTCACTTTATAGTCCATGTTTATGGCCACGGCCACCAAAAGCTGACCACTAAACCGACAATTGCCAGCAAACTCAGCCACAGAGCTGTTGTTGCCGTTCGATTCCGCTTCGCCTGCTCGCCCGCCAACTTGCGGACGGTCTCATCGTCCAGCCGGATGCCGCCCTTGGCCATCACGGCGACGTCCTGCGCGACCGTCTCGGCCCGCTCCAGCAGGCGGGGCACTTGACCCAGCACCTTGCCCATCAGCTCCGCGCTCTCGTTGACCTCACGCAAGCGCCCCGGTACGCCATAGTTTTGTTCCACCCACTCTCGCGCGATCGGCTCCGCCGCTGTCCAGATGTTCAAAGCCGGGTTCAGCGACCGCGCCACCCCCTCGACAATCACCATGCTCTTTTGCAGCAAAATAAGTTCTGGGCGTGTCGCCATGTCGAACATCTGCGTGTATGCAAACAGCTGACCCAGCAAATCAGCCATCGAAATTTCGTCGGCCGTGCGGCCATGAATCGGCTCGCCGATAGCCCGCATCGCTTGCGCAAACACGTCAACGGAATGGTAAGGCGGCACATAGCCCGCCTCCAGGTGGATGGCAGCCGCACGCCGGTAGTCCCGCGTAATGAGGCCGTGCAAAATCTCAGCCAGAAATCGCCGCTCGTTGAGGCCCAAGCGCCCCATGATGCCGAAATCAACCGCCACGATCTGGCCCATCGGCAAGACGAACAGATTGCCTGGATGCATGTCGGCATGGAAGTAGCCATCCTGGATGGCATGCCGCAAAAAGGCGCGCAGCACCGTGAGACCCAGCTCCGGCAGATCGTGGCCGCTCGCCTTCAAGCGATCGTGGTCGCTCAAGGGGATGCCGTCGATCCACTCAATGGTGAGCACCCGGCGCGCGGTGCGCTGCCAGTCGACGGCCGGAACCCGAAATCGATCGCGATCGGCCGATTGATCACGTTTGATGTTATCGGCCATTTCCGAGATTGCGGCAGCCTCCAACCGCAGATCCATCTCAAGTTCGGTCGTCCGTCGCAGGGTATCGACCACCGCCACCGGCCGCAGTCGGCGCGATGGGACGTGGAAGCGCTCGATGGTACGAGCGGCCAGGTAATAGCTGTCGAGATCGCGCCGAAACCTGCGCTCGACCCCGGGGCGCAGGACCTTGACCGCCACCTCACGCCGCAGTCCGGCCGGCTCGATCACGGTCGCGCGATGGACTTGGGCGATCGATGCCGCGGCCGCCGGCGGCTCAAACTCGACAAAATGGTCGTTCAAGCGGCCACCGAGGCTCGCTTCAACGGCCCGTCGCGCCTCATCCATCGAGAACGGCGGTAACTTATCCTGCAGCCGGGCCAGGTCAGCGGCCACGGTGGGGCCGATCAGATCCGCGCGCGTGGCTAAAAACTGTCCGAGCTTGATGTAGCTGGGTCCTAATGCCGTCAACGCATTCGAGATGCGTTCCTCGCGCGCCTCGCCGATCCGAAACGGCGCCGTCAAGATCGAGATCGGCCAGGTGGCCGCCGACACAACTCTCAGCAGCGGTGGCACGGGCAGCCCCTTCGGAACCAGACGGACGCCGTAGCGGGCGAACACCAGGCCCGCGCGTGCAAGACGAAGCAGGCTGCCGAGGGTCGTGGCCATGGTGTGCCGATCACATCAGTTGTTTGGCCGTTGATGCCGTCCAATGCCGTTGCCGGTCAAGCTCTCACGGCAAATTGGCATAAAGTCAGATGGATCCGAACGTGACTTGGCTCCCGGCGGAACGCCCGTGCTGGGCCGCACCACAGCCGGCGACTGGCCCACGCTGCTCGACACCGCTACCCACCAGCGGCTTGGCCACGGACGCCCAGTGCGCCGAAAAAGCTTTTTTATCAAAATCTTAGTCTATTTCAGTGTGAGCCCGACCCCTATCCCTTCCCCACTCGGCCGCCGGTTACATCGGGCCATTGGCTGACCGGGTGGGGCACGGGCCGGCACGGCTGATCCGCTTACGGTGGACTTGATCCAGCCGCGCCCACCCCTTCGCCCAGCTGCGTTGAACCAAAATCTTAGCGTGCAGAATAGGGTTTAAATCGACGTGGTCGCGAACATTGATCCTGCCGTCGCCTCGATTACAGTGCAATTAAGCCGCGATCATCGTGCGTTAACTGGGATCCGCAAAGCCGGTGCCCAGTCAAGGCACAAAGATGATCGCTGTTAAAGTGGTGAGCAACTGTCTACTTTTCATCGGGATCGTTCCATCCCGATGAAAACCAGGTTGCTCTAGCCGCGTCGCATGACCGGGGCAGAGGGACGAAGGAGCCTAAGACATGTACGGGGATTCGATAACGGGGATGATATTCGGTTTTGTGTTCGGCCTGATCGGAACCGTCATTTTGCTGGTCGTCGAGCTGGTGGTGACAATCCTGGCCTACACCTATCTCAATTTGAAGAGCGTGGAGACGTTCGGCTATCTGGTCCGGCAATCGCAACATGTGTTGGATCTGATCAAAAGCCACCTGATATATTGGCTTCCCGAGTCCGCCGACGCCGCCTATGCGACGTTGTTGGGCGAGCTCGGTCCCAAGGCCATCTTATTGTTGTTGATGGGACTGGTGGTCGCCTCGATCATTCGCATGCTGATCAGCCTATTCAAGCCGCTGTTCGGCTCGAGCAGCTGATGCGCCTCACTCCGAGTCGCGAGGATTGTATTTGTTCTTTTCCCGCCACTCGGCCATGAAGTAGGACAGCTGGTCATCGATCTTGGCGGGCAGTTCGATGCGCACCGTCACCAGCTGGTCGCCGACGGCGCCGGTTGTCATGTTGCATACGCCTTTGCCGCGCATACGAAACACCTTGCCAGAACTGGTGCCCTTGGGGATCGTCAAGTGCACACGGCCACTCACGGTCGGCACCTCCACCCGCGCACCGAGCACCGCCTCGTCGATCGATATCGGCACCTCGACCAGAACGTCGTCGCCCTGACGTCTGAGACGCGGATGCGGCCTGACGCGGATTTCGACCAGAGCGTCACCCGGCTGACCGCCGCGTATGCTCGGCGCGCCCTTGCCCTTCAGCCGCAACACCTGCCCATCGTCGACACCTTGTGGCACCGCGAGATCCAAAACCCCACCTTCCGGCAAGCTCACGCGCTTCTTGGCGCCGTTCACGGCTTCGGAAAAATCGATTTCCAGGGTGTAGCGAATATCGCGGCCGCGTAGTGGCGATGCCGTTCTGGTTCCCGCGGCGCGTGGACCACCGAACAGATCCGAGAACACGTCGCCGAAGCCAAAATCATCGGCCGATCCGCTACCCTGGCCGCTACCCGGCCCGCTACCCTGGGTGCGCCAGGTCCACGACGCATAGGGGGATCCACCGGCGGCGCCGTGGGTACTGAAGCCGCGCCTTGGCTCACCGGACCCATCGATTTCGCCACGGTCATAGCGGGTGCGCTTGTCGGTGTCGCTCAACAGCTCGTAGGCGGCCGACACCTTCTTGAAACGTTCGGCGGCTGCCCGGTCGTTCGGGCGCAAATCTGGGTGAAGTTCCTTCGCAAGCTTGCGAAACGCCTTCGAGATGTCGTCCTGTGAGGCGTTTTTCGACACGCCCAATGTCGAATAGGGATCGTCGGCCATCAGCTCCGAAATCCAGCCATTGAGGACAGACTCATAGCACCATTCATAACGTCAGCCTGGGAGAAAACGAGGCGCAACCACGACATCAACAGGCTTTCGGCCCGATCACGCAACACTACCGTTAAACGTGGCCTCGCGGTGTGCGCTCATCGACGAAAGACATTCTCGGCTGCAGACCAACAATGCGGGCCAACGAATCAAACCGCCGCCGCAACCTCTCACCGTTCAGATCCGCAAACTGCGATGGAATGATCAGTTGAAGGTCGCCTCCATTGATGCCGAACCGCGTCTTATCAATGATTCCTGCATAGCCTTGTGACAGCATATGGGCAGCACGGATCGCAGCCGCAAGTATGCGGCCGCTGCGGATGGTCCGACGATCGCGCGCGACCAACCCGATCTGAGATTTGAACGGTTCGCCCAATGTATCCAAGTCGACGTTGGGACCGACGTGCCTCAGAAAAACCGTCAGGGCGAGAAACATGCGACCGGGATGATCAATCCCCGTCATCGCCGAATGCACAATACCATTTAAGCTTTGTTCTCCTCGAAAGTCTGGGCTGAGTCGCCACCCGACGTCGGACAGCAGACATGCCGCGTGGCGCAGACGCCGCTCCTCAGGCGTGTCTGCGAAACCAATCAAGCTGAACAGTTGGTCAGTCCATGACATCAGCTCAACCGCGTGCGCCGGGTCGCGCGAGCGCAGCTCGGCGAAATCCGCACAAAAACTCAACAGTGGGTCTTTGCTGCGCTCCTCAGGTTTGAGCAGGTCGAACAGCATGCCTTCGCGGATGCCGTAAACCGAGAAAATGACCTCGCTCGGATCCAGCCGTTGCAACAGACGGTCCAAGACCAGCGCCCCGTACGGCATCACCTCGCGCCGGTTGCGCGGAATGTGTTCCCAGCCGCGCAACTTCTTGCCGCGGCGCACATGGTCACAAAACCGTTGGGCCTCCCGGCAGCTGATCGAATAGCCGTGCAACACCGGCAACGCATAATTGCTCTGCAACATGTGCAGCTTGGCCAACGCCCGCCAACTTCCTCCAACGGCGTAGAACGGTCGTCCCCGGCCCAGACTGCCCCAAGCGAGGCGCGCAATTTGCTGATCGACATGGGCGACCGCCTTCTCGACCCGCTCCCCGGCCAAATCGATCAGCCGCAGCCCACCCAAGGGCAGCGTCAGGGCGTTGCGGTGGGCGTCCCCGACGACGTCAACCAGCTCCAAGCTGCCACCGCCAAGGTCGCCAGCGACGCCATTCGGCGCCGCAAAACCCATCGCGATACCGAGCGAAACGAGGCGGGCCTCATGTTCGCCGGTCAACAGCTGGATGGGCGCACCTAACGCGATTTCTGCTGCAGCGAGAAACCCATCTCCGTTGTCCGCTTCCCGCGCGGCGGCGGTGGCAAAGGCCCGGACGTGCTTGATGTTCAAGTTGCCCAAAATCGCGCGGAAACGCCGTAACGCCTCGATTGCGCAGGTAATGCTCTCGGTGTCGAGAACGCCGGAAGACGCGACCTGCTGGCCGAGGCGACACGATTCTTTCTCGTTGAACCACGGCGTCGGTGCGCGCACCGCAGCATCGTAAATGACAAGGCGGACGGAGTTCGAACCGATATCGACGATGCCGACGGCGGTCTCGCCGTCAAGACCGATGCAGCCCTGGCTCCGGCGCCCCTGGCATTCGTCTACAAGAGCATCCACTCTGCCGTGCCCCGTGGAAACCGAGCCTGGGCGCGCCTCGACGGAAGATCCGGAGACGCGCCGTATCCGAACCACACCGTGCAGCGTGCCGTCAAGATCGCGCGGCAACGTGTCATCTGTTCCATCTCGATGGAAAATAACGGTCCGGCCCCGTACACCTGGTCGCCGTCGTGGATGAAACTCATGCAATTCAGCAGGTTGCTTAGACCCACCCCTTCAATTCGCGACGCGCCACATGGGCCAATAGTTCAATGCCCTCGGGGCTATCGTTCAGACAAGGAATGTGGACAAAATGTTCGCCGCCCGCTTCCAGGAAGGTGGCACGCGCCTCCACGGCGATCTCTTCCAAGGTTTCGAGACAGTCGGCCAGGAAGCCGGGATTGACGATGGCGATTCGCTTGACGCCATCGCGGGCCAATCGTTGCACCGTCTCATCGGTGTAGGGCTGCAACCAGGCCTCAGGGCCGAAGCGCGATTGAAAGGTCAGCTGCAGCTCATGTTGATCCATATGCAACGTCTCGCGCAACAGCCGACCGGTCTTTTGGCACTGGCAATAATAGGGATCGCCTTGCTCGAAGTAGGCCTGGGGGATCCCGTGGAAGGACGCAAGCACGACCTCTGGCTGCCAGTCTAACGCGGCCAGGCGCGCCTTGATCGCGTTGGCGATCGCCTCGATGTAGGCCGGATCGTCGAAGAATGGGGGCGCGACACGCAGCGACGGCTGCCACCGCAGGGTTTTGAGCGCATCGAAGGCCTTGTCGTTGACGGTGGCGGTGGTTGCAGCGGCGTATTGCGGATAAAGCGGAAACAGCAGAATGCGCTCGCATCCGGCGCTGGCCAGGGCGGTCAGCCGATCCTTGATCGACGGGCTGCCGTAGCGCATCGCCCAATCGACGTCGATATTGGTCGAGGCCTGTGCCAGGCGCTGCTGTAATGCGACGGACTGAGCGCGCGTGTATGTCCGCAGATAACTCTCGTTGCGCGCTTGGTTCCAGATCGACGCGTAGGCCTTACCGACCCGTTGGGGTCGACGGTTGAGCACGATTCCGTACAGCACCGGGTACCAGTACCAGGGCGACCATTCGATCACCCGCCGGTCCGTCAAAAACTCCTCCAAATACCGGCGCATGGCCCAATAGTCGGTGCCCGCCGGCGTACCCAGATTGACGATCAAAACGCCGACCCGCCCGTGCGCCACGGGCGGATGATCGACGGGCTTTGCACTGGGAGTGTGCACGGTGTCGTTGCCGGCCTCAATCATCAAAAAACGGTCCAATTCGACTGCGATGGACGAGATAAGTACCGATCATACGACGTTTGCGGCTGCCCGGACCAGCAATCCGGCGAGTCGCGGCTCGTCGATGCGACCCTCGGGTTGCCTTGGCGGCGCTCGCCCTTGCGGATTCGCCCTTAGGGGTTCGCCCTTGGGGACATGCGAGCGCCATCGAGATCATGCCCGCCTCGGGCGGCTCAGCCTTTGCCGGCCCGCTCTCCAGCCGGCCACCCAGTGGCACGCTGATCGTGGGTGGAAAGGCCGGGGGAGCGGGCTGGTGCCAGCCAACACCGAAACACTTTGGGCCAGGAACGACGATGCCAGCCGACACCACCGAACTGACGCATCGCCAGAGCAGCAGCGTTCATCGCGACCGGGCGATCACGGGTTTGATGGTGGTGGCGCTGATGGTCTGGCTGGCCGGGCCGCGCGCGACGCCGGTGCTGACGTTCATGTTTTTGGCGGCGCTGATGGCCGCGGCGCAGCCGCGTTTGACGATCATCGCGAACCTGGCAGTGCCGCCACCCCTGTGGCCCGCGATCGCCTTGTCCGGCTGGGCATTCATTTCGATTGCCTGGGCCGCCGACCAATGGCGCGGTCTCGAGAAAGCCAGTTTATTGCTGGTGTTTTGCCTGGCTGTCTGGGTCTCCGCGATGGCCTTGGCGCATTTGGACGCGGCCCGACGACGCCGGCTGGTGCAGGCTTGTATGGTCGCAGCAGGCTTGGGCTTGGCCTACCTGTGTTTCGAGGAGGTGACCAACCGAGCTCTAAAACAAGCGCTGTTCACTGCCGTTCCCGAGCTACGGCCGCGCAACCCCCGTCACATCCTGCTGGGTCCGGATGGGCACACTGTTACGCACGTCGTGCCGTACGTCTCGAACCGAAACATGGCCGCGCTGTGCTTGGTGCTGTGGCCGATGCTGCTGATCGCTTGGCTGGGGCTGAGGCGCACGGTGCGCGGCCCGGTGGTGGCAGCACTGATCATCGCAGCAACGCTGAGCGTCGCACTGTCCGTGCACGAAACCTCAAAACTGGCGCTGGCGCTATCGACGGTGGTGTTGGTGGTGGCCTGGTGGTCGCCCCGCGCGGCAGTGACGCTGGTCGCGGCCGGATGGATCGCGGCCACTTTGCTCGTGGTACCGTTGTCCAGCTGGGCTTACGGCTCCGCGCAATTGCATCACGCCGCCTGGCTGCCGCTCTCAGCGCGGCAGCGCGTCATCATCTGGGGCCACCACGCTGAACAGGTGAAAAAACGTCCGATCTTAGGGGTGGGCGTCGCCTCGACCAAGCCGCTCGACCGGCAGCGCAGCCGAACCAATCGCGCGCCGCCCGACCCGATCTACGACTGGCGCACCGGGCCACACGCCCACAATGTGTTTCTGCAGACCTGGTATGAACTTGGCGCGGTTGGCGCTGCGCTGCTGTGTGCGTTCGGATTGATGGTGATTGGAGCGATTGCGCGCTATGGCGGGTTGGCGACGCCGATCTGTCTGGCAACTTATGCCGCCGCCGCGACGATCGCCTCGTCGAGCTGGGGCATGTGGCAGGCTTGGTTTCTTGGCTGCTTCGCCATGACCTTCATGTTGGCCAGCTTGGCCGCTGCGCTGTCGCGAGACGGTGGCGACCTCGATAAATCGACGACATGAGGCGGGACCCAAGGTCATGTCCGCCTTGGTTGATGCCCGCCATTAAGCATGTCCGCGCTTGGGCCGAGGCGCCGCACCGGCCCGCTCCCCTGCCCGGCACCCACACCAGCATGCCATGGGGTGGCCCACCATGGGGTGGCCAACCACGGGGTGGCGCGTGGAGGAACGGGGCGGGGAAGGGGCCGGCACAGCGTTTCTGCCTAACGCGGAAACCATGTAGCAACGATCCCGATGCAAAGCAGAAGGTTGCTCGCCACATTAACGGCGATCCTCTTTGCGCCTTAACTGGGAACCGCAAAGCCGGTGCAAACCAACGGCACAGAGATGATCTAATCTGACGTTTTGAGCTGTCTGGGTGCGGAAGAGCTTACCGTTTTTCCGCGCGGTTTCACCTTGTCGGCCGTGGTCCGGGCTTCGCCATCTTGGCCGGTCCCACCACCTTTTTCCGCCGCACGCGCAGCCTGCAGCTGTCCGGTTCTGCGCTTGACCGGCTCTCGCCGCAAAGCGGCCGCCTGCAATCGACCCGCTTCTGGTTCCGGCGCCGGCTGCGTCGTTGGCTGCTTGATGACCCCGACCGGGTCCGGCCGTGCGACCTTGGGCGTCGGCGTTGACTCCAGCGGCGAACGCGGCATGCCGGCGGCATTGGCCCAATAGAACGCCACCCGTTCGGAGAGCTCGTGGACGCCCTCCGCAAACAGTCGCTCAGCGCGCGGCCGCACGGCCTTGCGCAAAACCCGTTGTCGGTCTTGCGCCGCGCGCACGATCGGTTGGGCCTCCGGCTTGCCGATCACCGATCCGACGGATTGGTCCACGTAGTCGATCAGCACCGACAGATCCTGAGACACCCCGAGCAGCTCAGACAGCTCTTGGGTGAGCTCAGCGCGGGCCTGGAAGTAGGCCGGCCATCCCGCCTCAAGCAAACGCATATGCCGCCAGTGCTGTTGCACGGTTTTGCGCCACTCGTGATAGGCGGCCGCCTCGCCGCTGGCGATGGCCTCGGCATACGCGCGCCGGCAACGCCGATAGGTATGCTCAAGGCCGCGCATCATCGGCGATAGGTTATCCTGCCGTAACGCTAACCGGCTCCAGGCAGTGGATGCCTCTTGCAGCTGACCGACGACGTCGGCCAAGTGTGCTTCACCGATCGATCGACGCTTCGCGCCAGCGCCGATCAGGGACCGCTCCAACCGATCGGTCGTCTGCTGCAGCGCCGGATCCTGCTGCGCCAGCTGGTGCATCATCGCGACCATCACGACCTGATCGCGGGCGCCGGAAAGCTTACGGGCGATGTCACGCAATCGCCCATTGCAGATCTTGAACTCGTGTCGGCCGATGCCCGGACGGACCAGCCGAAGCAAAGCGCGCAGCCGCTTCAGGCACTTCCGCGTCTCATGAACCGCTTGGTCCGGTGGTGCGGACTCTAGCAGCGCGATGGCACGTTGAAATTGCTCGAGGCCGATGCGGGCGACACCTTTCGAGAATTTCTCCTTCAATTTAAACCGGTAAGCCATCTGCCTCGGATCTGCCGCAGTTCCGCTACTGCCTCATTGATCAAAACTGCCCTATCGCCCGCGCTATCCGGTCCAATCAGCCAATTCTACTGAGCGCAGCAGCCATTCTGAGTCCGAATAAATCCCAACCAGTGCAGTCAAGTTACGGCCAGCACCAACGTTGCTCTAGGTATCAATATTTAAATATCATGAATACACGCGCTTCACGGATCAGAAAACCGCAACTTCCGATGCTTATTTTGACTAAATGCTCACTTCCCGAAACAGTGTCATGCGTTTGTCAAACTGACAAGTCTTAAGGTGTCGGCAAGATTTATATCAATAACCTCATTTCCGGTCATCACGCGATGACTTGCGGCCATCGGCCGTGCAAATCGCAACGCGCAAGCCTGCATTTATGTCAGCTTGGCACGGTCTTGGCCCAGTCAAGCCAAGCCGTAACGCGGGTCTCCGGCTCAGCGTTGAACAGAATGTCGGTCACCACCGACACCGCATCGGCTCCGGCCTCGATCACGCTGGGAGCACGCTCCAAAGTGATGCCGCCGATCGCGATTAACGGGCGCGTACCAATGCGCTGCTTCCAAAGTCTTACCATGCCGAGCCCCTGCGGACCCCACTGCATCTGCTTGAGCTTGGTTTCATAAACGGGACCGAGGGCGATATAATCGGGCTCAGCAGCAACCGCGCGATCGAGCTCCGCCTCACTATGGGTGGACACGCCAAGCGCCAGTCCAGCCTGCTTGATGGCGGCCAGATCGGCGGCAGCCAAATCTTCTTGTCCGAGGTGGATGAAATCTGCCCCGGCCTCGATCGCTTGAAGCCAGTAGTCATTAACAATCAGCTGACACGCGTGGCGCCGACAGCAGGCGAGGCTGCGGTCGATCTGCCGGCGAATCTCCGCGTCGGCGGCGTCCTTGATGCGAAGCTGGATGGTCCTGACGCCGAGCGGCACGATCCGCTCCAGCCAGGTTGCATCTGGCACGATGGGATAGAAAACATCGACCCTGTTGGCGCGATGCTGCTGGCCGTGCGCCGCCATCAGTGCTGCTCCAGATCAAAAAACGGTGTTCCGGCCACCGGCGTCGACGGCTCGGCCATGTCACGGGTTTCCATCAAGCCCGCCACGTAGGCGGCGCGACCGGCGTCCACCGCTGCGCGGAAGGCGGCTGCCATCCGCACCGGATCACGGGCCTTGGCCACCGCTGTGTTGAGCAGGACGGCGTCGTACCCCAACTCCATGGCCAGCGCCGCATGCGACGGTGCGCCGATCCCGGCATCGACGATCAAAGGCACGCCGGGAAAGTAGTTGCGCATGGTCTTCAGGGCATAGGGGTTGGCCAAGCCGCGTCCCGTTCCAATCGGCGCGCCCCAAGGCATCAACACCTCACAACCGGCTGCCAACAGTCGCTCGGCCGCCCCGAGATCCTCGGTGGTATACGGAAACACCTTGAACCCATCGCAGGCCAACTGAGCGGCGGCCTCGACCAGCCCGAACAGGTCCGGCTGCAGCGTGTCGTCGTTCGCAATGACCTCCAGCTTGATCCAGTCCGTGTCAAACAGCTCACGTGCCATGTGCGCAGTGGTGATCGCCTCTTTCGCCGTGCGGCAACCGGCGGTGTTCGGCAACACACCGACGCCTAGTCCTGCAACCAAGTCGAAAAACCGCTGGCCAGAGCGCTCGCGCGCCGCTTCGCGCCGCAGCGATACCGTGATCACCTGCACCCCCGCCGCCGCCACCGCCGAGGCCATGACCTGAGGCGATGGATATTGCGCCGTCCCCAGGATCAGCCGCCGATCGAGCGTCATGCCGTAGACGCAGAACGGCCGTGGATCGTCGTCGGTCAAGGGGTGGTTCGATACCATGTCCATCCTGAACTCGGGGCGCGGTGCGCCAGCATATCCGCCAAGCCTTAATGCAGGCCGTCATGGGTTGACGCGATGAAAGAAGCGAGCACAGGCGCGCTCACTGACGTCATCCGCCCTGGCGCGGGGCCACGATCTCGACGCGATCACCATCATCGATCACGGTGTCAGCCCTGGCCCGCGCTGCCACAAACACCCCGTTCATAGCCGTTGCAATGCGCGCATCACCATAACCTGCCAGCGCGATCAGTTGTGCCAGCGTTTTAGCCTCGGTTTCGACGCGCTCACCATTGAGCCAAATCACCGAACGCTGGGCGGGCTCGGCTCGCCCCTGGCTCGCGACGCTCGGCGTCTCGTCGTGTCTCATCATAGCGTTAAGAATCGCAGGCCAGCCGCAAAGATGCAAGACCCCGATGAGGCTCGCTCAGGATGCACCGGTCGCGGCACCGAACGGAGCTTGGCCGCCGTCGATCCGGCCAAGCCAGTGCGCTGTCAAGTGGTATGGAGCCCGCGCCACGCCTGCCTTCGTGCTCAGGTTTCGCGTACGACCAGCTCGGCAGCGACCGGATCCAGCTCGTCGCCGGCCAAATATGCGGCCACGGCGCGAGCCATGATCGGCGCCATCAAGAATCCGTGCCGGTAGGCGCCGTTAACGTGGATAATCGGCCCACGCACGATGACGCGCGGCACGTTGTCGGCAAATGCCGGCCGCACACCGGAACTAACCTCCAAAATCTCCGCTTCGCCGAAGGCCGGGCTCAAGGCATAGGCCATGCCCAAGAGTTCCAAGGCCGAGCGCACCGTCATGGCGCTATCGTCCTCACTCTCGATCACCGTCGCTCCGACCAGATGCACACCGTCGCCCCACGGCACGACGTACAGCGGATAGCGCGGATGCAGCAGGCGCACGGGTCGGCGCAGCCGCACCTCTGGCGCTCGCACCAGCAGCCGCTCGCCGCGCACCCCACGCAGCCCGACCAAATCGCCGCGCGCCGCCAGTGCGCGGCAGTCGATGGCTAGATCCGGCGCGCGTTGGGTTGACGAACCGCCACGCTCGGGCCAGGCCTCGCCGAGACGAAGCTCCGCCCCGGCCTCGCGCGCCGCGCCAAGGAGAAACGACATCGCCCGCGGCGTCACCATGTGCGCTTCAGCCGGGAAATAAAGGCCGGCGCCAAACCGACCAGCCAGATCCGGTTCCAGCGCGGCGATGCGATCGGCATTGATGTGCTGGTGACCTGGCGCCATCCGGGCGAACCGGCGCAGCTCACCGACATCGCGCGGTTGGGCAACGACCAGAGTGCCCGCCACGCTCAGGTCCGGGTACACCTCGCGCCACATCGCCAGACCTTGGATGCCGGCTTCACGCACGATCGGCGGCGCAGCTTCCGCCTCGCAATAAGGCGCCAGCATGGCACCGGCATACCGACTTTGGGCGTGCGTGAATGCGGTTTCGGCCGCCTCGAACAGCTGCACGCGATGGCCGGCCCGGGCCAGCGTCAGCGCCTGCCACAGACCGAAAATGCCCGCGCCAACCACGTCGATGGCGAGGGTCGGCCGTCGCGCGTCCAACGACGCCGCTGCCATCCCCGGTGATGCGGGCTGCTCAGTCACCGCTTGCAATCCCTTCGCGCCGCGGGTCGGCGCCACCTTCCAACGATTTTGGCCCACGCCGCACGATGATATGGCTACCGGACGTCATGCGGCCGAAGCGCAGCTTATGGCCGAGCGCGGTCAAGCGCCGGATGGTATCGGCCTCGACCCGATCCCGCTCCAGCTCCAGCGGACCATTGCGGCTGCCAAAATTCGCCAAGTCGGTGGCACGTTGGGCGTCCAACCGCCAGTCGATCAAGGCCACCACCGACTTGATGACATAAAGCGGGATCCGGCTGCCGCCGGGCGAGCCCAGCACGGCGAACACCTCACCGTCGGCATCAAACATGATGGTCGGCGCCATCGAGCTGCGCGGGCGCCTTTGCGGGCCCGGTGCATTGGCAATCGCGCGGCCTCGTCGATCGATCGGACGAAACGAAAAGTCGGTGAGCTCATTATTCAGAAGAAACCCTGCTGCCATCAATCCCGATCCGAAGCCCGACTCGATCGTCGTGGTCATGGCCACGGCGTTGCCGTCGCGATCGATGATCGAGATATGGCTGGTACCAGCCCGCTCGATACTAACATCCGCGCCATTCTGTCCACGCCGCGTGCCCGGCGGTCGGCCGGGCTGGGCCTTCGGCAGCACCCGTTCCAACTGAATCAGGCGCCGCCGGTGCGTCAGGTAGTGGGAATCCAATAGCCCGGCCGGGACCGCAACGTGGTCGGGGTCGGCGATCCAGTGGTTGCGATCGGCGTAACTGAGCTTCTCGGCCTCTGCGATCACATGCAGCGCCCGCCAGGACATCGGCGCCAGGCCTAAGTCATAGGGCGCAATCAGCTTTAAGGTGGCACCGACCGCCAGGCCGCCGGATGAGGGCGGGCCCATCCCACACACCCGATACCGGCGATAGTCTGCACACACCGGGGGGCGCTGCTTGGCGACATAACCGGCGAGGTCGGCCATCGTCATGGTGCCGCGCTGGTTGGGGGCTTCACGCACCGCACGCACGACGGCGGCGGCAATCTCACCGGTATAAAACGCCGCCGCGCCCGTCGTCGCGACCTGCCGCAGCGTGGCGGCGAACGCCGGGTTCGTGAGCTTGGTGCCCGGCGCACGAGGCCGGCCGTCGGCGTCGAAAAAGTAGGCGCGCGCGGTCGGGCCGAAGCGCCTCGGCCCCCACAGCGCCAATAACCGGCTGAGCCGGGGCGATACCGGGAACCCCTGCTCGGCCAACCTGATGGCTGCGGCAAACAAGCGGGGCCAAGGCAGCCGGCCGTGGCGCTGATGGGCCATCGTCAGCATCCGCACCAGGCCGGGCACGCCGATGCTGGCGCCGCTGAAAATCACCTCACGAAAGCGGCGCGGGCTGCCGTCCGCGTAAAGGAAGATATCGGGCGTTATCGCAGCCGGTGCCGTCTCGCGCCCGTCGTAGGACACTAACGTGCGCGTGGCCTGGTCCCAGTGCAGCAGGAAGCCGCCGCCGCCAACGCCGGAGGATTGCGGCTCGACCAGATTGAGCACCATTTGCACGGCGATCGCGGCATCCAGCGCGCTGCCGCCGGCCCGCAGAATGTCGAGGCCGGCGTCGACCGCGATCGGATGGGCGGCCGCAACCATGTGGGTGGTGGCCTGGGCAAGCGGCTTCGGCGTGAAGCCGGTCGCGGGCTCAGGCGGCTGCCGCTGGGCCTGCACCGGCGCGGCCAGCAGGCTTGCGGCCAACGCCATCGCGGCGCACGCCAACGGCGCGCGTTTGGCACGGCGGGCCTGGCCCGGCGGCGGCCGCTGCGAACGGGGACGAGATGGGGGGCGGTTGGCGGTCACGTGATTGGTTTTCGATGGCTTCAGGAGGGTTGTAACGCAATGCCCGGTCAGTGGAAATCTCGCGATTTGGGGATCACCCGTTGGTGACGCGGATGGCGGGCCGGACTGACCTTCGGCAACAGCGGCAGTCGGTCCCGTTGCCGGTCAGCGCGGGCGGCGCCCGGCTCGGGGCGGACGACCTCGTCGGCGTTGGCGATCGGCACTTTCACGGTCGCGGTCTCTGTGGTCAGCTGGTCGAGCCAAGCGCTGCGATCCTCAAGCCGGGCCGACACCAGATGAATGATGTCCTCGTGGCGCTGAATCCGGCCGCGGATCAGGATCAAGCGCGCCGTCATCACCACCTTGCGAAACCGCTCCAACGTGTTGGGCCACACCACGGCATTGGCAACCCCGGTCTCGTCCTCAATGGTCATGAACACGACACCCTTGGCGCTGCCGGGACGCTGACGCACCAAGACAAGCCCGGCCACCGCGGCAAAAGCACCATCATGCAACCCGCGCAGATCAAGACAGCACATGAGGCCTGCGGCCTGCAGGCGCGGACGCAATAGGCTGATGGGATGGGCTTTGAGCGACAGGCGCAGGGTCTGATAATCGTTGACCACATGCTCGGCCAGCGGCATGACCGGCAACGCAACCTGCGGCTCCACGCCCGTCTCACGCGCCTGCGCCCAGCCAAACAGCGGCAACGGATCTTTGGCCGACAAGGCCTTGACCTCCCACAGCGCCTGACGTCGATCGAGCCCTAAGGAGCGGAACGTATCGGCTGCGGCCAGACGCTCCAACGTCGCAGGGCTGATACCCGTGTTCAGCCACAGATCGTGCACGCAGCGGAAGGCGGGAGCTGCTCGACATGGGGTCTTACCCGGTCGTGGACCTGTATCGGATCGCTCCGCGCCGGTTTGTTGCGAGCGCGGCAAAGCGTTGCGCACCGCCACCAGTTGCTCGGCCTCGGCCTGGTTGAGACCGCCCACTTGCCGCAAGCCAAGACGTAGCGCCACCGCACGCCGTCCGCCCGCCGCTCGCACCTCCTCCACCGGCTCCAACGTGCAGTCCCAATCAGACCAGTTAACATCGACGGGTCGCACCTCGACCCCATGCTCACGCGCATCGCGCACGATCTGGGCTGGAGCATAAAAGCCCATCGGCTGCGCGTTGAGCAACGCGCAGGCAAACACCGCCGGATAATGGCATTTGAGCCAGGCCGATACATAGGCCAGGTGGGCAAAGCTGGCGGCGTGGCTTTCCGGAAAGCCATATTCGCCGAACCCCTTGATCTGGCTGAAGCAGCGCTCGGCAAACTCACGCTGATAGCCGCGCGCAACCATGCGTGTGACCATCTTGTCCTCGAGCAAACCGATGGTGCCGACACGACGGAAGGTCGCCATCGCTTTCCTGAGCTCGTTGACCTCCGCGTCGGAGAAACGCGCAGCGACCATGGCGATACGCATGGCCTGCTCTTGAAACAACGGCACACCCTTGGTCTTGGACAGGATCTGGCGCAACTCGTCGGGTGGACCATAGGCAGCGCCGGGCGCGGGGTAAACCTCGAGCTCCGCACCGGAACGACGGCGCAGATAGGGATGCACCATATCGCCTTGAATCGGACCAGGACGGACGATCGCCACCTCAATCACGAGATCATAGAAGGTGCGGGGCCGCAAACGCGGCAGCATGTTCATCTGTGCACGGCTCTCAACCTGGAACACGCCGATCGAATCGGCCTTGCACAGCATGTCATAGACGGCCGCGTCCTCGCGCGGCACCCGGGCCAGCGTCATCCCACAATCATGGTGCTGCGCCATCAGCGCAAAGGCCCGGCGGATGCAGGACAGCATGCCCAATGCCAACACATCGACCTTCAGCAATCCGAGTTGGTCCAAATCGTCCTTGTCCCACTCGATCACGGTGCGGTCCTGCATCGCCGCATTGCCAACTGGAACCACCGCGGTCAGCGCCGAACGGGTCAAAACGAAACCACCGACATGCTGGGACAAATGCCGTGGAAAGCCGATCAGCTCGCTGGTCAACGCGATCACCCGGCCCAGCAGCGGATCGGTTGGATCAAGGCCGGCCTCGCGCACGTGCCGCTCGGGCAATGCGCCGCCGCCATGGGTGCCCCAGACCATGCCGGACAGGGCAGCCACGGTGTCCTCACTGAGCCCCATCACCTTGCCAACCTCACGCACCGCAGAGCGCGCGCGATAGCAGATGACAGTGGCGGCCAGGCCGGCGCGATGGCGGCCGTAGCGCGCGTAGATGTACTGGATCACCTCCTCGCGCCGCTCGTGCTCGAAATCGACATCAATGTCCGGCGGCTCCTTGCGCTCCGGACTGATGAAACGCTCAAACAACAAATCCACCTCGGTCGGATTGACCGCGGTGATGCCGAGGCAATAGCACACCACCGAGTTGGCAGCCGAGCCGCGACCCTGGCACAAGATGCCCCGTGCACGGGCAAAGGCGACAATGTCGTGGACGGTCAGGAAATAGTGGGCGTAGCCGAGCTGAGCAATCAACTCCAGCTCCTTGTCCAGCGTCGCTGCGACCTTGGCCGGCACGCCGTCGGGGAAACGGCTGTCGGCGCCGCTGCGCGCCAGCTCCTCCAAATGGCTCTGCGCCGTGCGACCTTCAGGAATTGGCTCATCGGGATATTCATAGACCAGCTCGTCGAGGCTGAAGCGGCAGGCCTCGGCAATGTCAACGGAACGGGCAAGCGCGGCCTGATGACCCCGAAACAGGCGGGCGATCTCTTGCGGCGACTTGAGATGACGCTCGGCGTTGCGGGCCAGCCGTGTCCCGGCGGCTGCGACAGTCACCCCTTCACGGATCGCCTGGACGACGTCGGCCAGAGGCCGGCGGTGTGCGGCATGATACAAGACATCACCGGTAGCGACCAGCGGCACACCGCTGCGCTCGGCCAGGCCAGCAAGCGCGGCAAGGCGCGCGCGGTCAGGACCGCAATGGCTGTGCGAGGCCGCGAGATAGACGGAGGCACCGGCCAAGGCGTCCCGGATGCGATCAAGGGCGGATTGAAAGCTATCGGATGACGCAGTCGGTGTTGGCTGGCGCCGATCCCCCGGGCTTGGGGATAGCGCCTCAAAGCTGCGATCGCGACGAACCGCGGACAGCGAGACGACATCACCACCGACCGTTTCGGCTGCAGGCAGAGCCGGCCGTGCGAGCGCCCGCCAGTTCCAGTCCCCAGGTGGTATGACGATGAAGATCTGGCCCTCAGCATGGACAGCGACGTCCTCTAGCGCCAGATTACACCGGCCCTTTTCAGCCCGCAGCTGGCCCAGCGACAGCAGCTCCGTCAGCCGACCATAGGCCATGCGGTCAGTCGGCAGGCACAACAGGCTTGGCGCATCGCACAGATCCAAGCGTGTGCCGACGATCAGCTTGAGCCCGACCTGTTTGGCCGCCGCGTGCGCGCGCACTACGCCGGCCAGGGTATTGCGGTCGGTGATCGCCAACGCCGCGAGCCCAAGCGCTTTGGCCTGGGCCACCAACTCGTGGGGATGTGAGCCGCCGGTGAGAAAGGTGAAGTTGGTCGTGACCTGCAATTCAGCGTAGGCGGCGGTTTGCCGGCCATGGGGCGTACGCTTCATCCGAACACCCCATGTAGGAACCAAACCGGGGGGCCGTCATCGCCATCGCGTCCATAACGACCGGCCCGAAACACCCAATAGCGGGCGCCATTGGCATCTTCGATCGCGTAGTAATCGCGCGGACGGCCGTGACCGAAGGTCCGGCGCAACGCATCCGCGGACTGCCCGATCGCGCGCCACCATTCCGGCTCGATGCGCTCCGGGCCCTCGGCGCGGACCACACGGCGCGTCAACCGGCGCCAGGTGAACCGCAGCGGCGGACCTTCAGGCACCTCGGCCAAGACCGCGATCGGCTCCGGCCGGGGCAGTAGGAACTGCGGACGTTGCGCCCGCGACAAAAGACCAGGAGGGCAGGTTGCGTGCCGATCACAGGCAGATTGCGTCGGGCTCGCTTGCGCCAGCGACGAAACGGTCAGGGCCGCCACCCGTCGCTCGGCCCGCTCCGGACAGTGGCTATCGGCGGGCAGCAACCGGATCACACTGTCGGCCCCGAGCCGATTGGAAAGTCGGTCGATCAAAGCCGCAGCCTCAGGGCCAGCCGCGGACATCTGTGCCGCCAAGGCCTGCGTCGGCAACGCCACCTGGCGTGCGCTCAGCGGCTCCACCTCGATCGCTGCCAACGTCATCACATCGATCCCGAAGCCGGCATCGAGCGTCCCGAGCTTCTCGCCCAGAAGCCGAACCAGATGTTCGGGCGCGCGCCCCGCACAGCTCAGCCCCACCCGCACATCGAGGTCGCTGCCGTCGCTGCGATAAAAGCTCAGCACAAAGCGGGTCCCACCCCGCCCGCTGGCCTCCAATAGAGCGCACAGCTGCCCGGCGAGCTCGACAACCGCCGCCTCGACCCCGGCGGCGGTCATCAGCGGCTCTGCAAACATCCGTCGCACGAGATGACATGCCGGCTCGGCCAGACCGACACGCGGCTCCGGATCAAGGCCGAGCGCTTGATCGAGGCGAGTCAGCACGGCTCCAGCCAGGCGTTGGGCGTCGCGGGCCGACGTGCGCTGATTGCGCCGGCCCGACTTGAGGAGGCTGCGCCGCCGTTCGACGCCAGCACCAGGCCCAGCGCGAAACCGTTGCGCCAACGCCTGGCGCGGCAGATCATAAAGCTGACCAATACGATATAGCCCCAGCCGCCGCAGCACGACGACGCAGTCAACCGTGAGCCGCAACGCCTCAACCGGCAGCTCCGACAAAACCTGGCGTGACTGATCGACGGGGGCGATCACCCAGGGCGTCCGCTCAGTGACCACGTACCGGGCCAAAGCAAAGGCTGCGCCGGCGGTATCGGCCAGACCGATGCGGGCGCTAAAGCCGAAAACGTGCAGGCGTCGACTGAGGTCCTTCAGCAGGCCGGGCTCGCCGCCGAACAAGTGCGCCACGCCGGTGATATCGATCCAAATGCCATCCTCCCATTGGTCCTCGATACCGTCCATGCCGCGCTGAGGGCCATAGCGACCACACCACAACGCCAGCCTCCGCAGCGCCGCATGATCCTGTTCGCGTTCCGCTGGACAGGTCCGAAGCCGAGGAACAGCCGCCCGGGCATCGGTCAGCGGTAGCCCTTCAGCAAGGCCCTGTCCGCGCGCCGCAGCGTTGACCGCCGCCAGGACAAGTCCACGCGGTCCGCTTTCGACCAGCGCGAACGGCAGGGTCGACTTGGGACGGCGACGTTGAGCGTCGAGGTGATGAGCGTCGAGGTGATGTTTAGGGGCACGCTGAATAGGGGACTGCTGAGCTGTTTGCCGAGCTGCCACCGGCAGCAGCCGCCGCATCGAATGCCTGCGCTCGATCGGCCAGTCGGGCAACCAGATGGAAACGAAACGCGGCATCACACCACTCCATGATGAGCGCGACGCCGGCGGCTGACGCCGGCCGGCTCCGACAGCGTTCGAGACGAGCGATAAAACGCGTTGGGCCCGGCGCCTCAGGATCGAGCGGATTGGCAGCGCATGGAGCCGGGCCGACACACCAACGCGTCGCGGTGGCGGCCGTCATGGCCCGATGGGGATGCGTCAGCAGGAGGCATGGTGTTTGGGTTTGGGCCGCTGCCAGCGCAAGACGGCGGGCCGGGGTCAGCGCGACGGCATCGAGCTGGCCGATCACCATCGCCAAGCAACCCGACTTCAAGGCCTCCTCGAGCGCCCACAACGTGTCGCGGGCCTTGCCTGGCTCGATCATCAAGAACCGTTGTGGATCCAAGCCCAAAGCTCGTAGACCTGGCCCGTACGGCGCCCCGAACTCTGCCGAGACCGCCTTGCTCTGACACCATAGAATGCGTGCGCCCTCGCCGGGTTGCTGCCGACCTGCGTCATGGTCCCAATCACGGTGATCGGCCTGCAAGCGCCGTACGGCAAGCGCCAGCGCAAACCCACGGGCGGCCGCCCATGCGTCCGGCCAATCGAACGCGGTCGATGTCGCGGCCTGGCCGCTTGTGTCGCGGGCCAAGGCGCCCCCCGGCTTGATCTCATGCAGGCCAGAACATTCGAGCCCAGCAACGCCGAGCAGGGCATCGAGCGCATCCTCCCCAAACGTCCACCCCGGGTCGTTTGCGCCCAACACCGTGGAGCCGGAGGCCGTTTGAGACGACAGCAACCCTGACCTTCGCTCGATGGTCCGAACCTGGGCTCTCAAGGCCTCGAGCACTCCATTGAGCGATGTTTCGTGTCGTGACCTAGCCGACGCCACCGACGAAGCGGCAACCGAAATCGGCCTTGACCGAGGAGCGAGCGGCATCGACATGACAAGCACCTTTGTTCTTTTTTTGTTCTATATTGCCGCCGTTCCGATTGTCAAGGATAAAATAGAACAAAAAAAGAACAAAACAGAGCCCCGTGCTCAGCGACCTGCCTAAGGAGAACTCCGAGATCTAGAGTTTCACCACAACTGTGGCTTGAATGCTCTAACCGCCGCGCGCCGTCTCATGTATACGTTGCATTAACTGCGTTGCCACAGGATGCAACCGGTCCGGTGCCGTCGCTCGACACGGCTGCATTGGCATTGCAGTCCGACATCGGAATGCGCAGGACAAACCCAGACGGAGTCCGCAATGGCTTTCGTAAAGTTCGCACGTTGCCTCATTGCACCCTTCGCCGCCTTCGCCACGCTGGCCTTGGCCGGCGCCTCCGCCCAAGCTCAAGGCTTCCTTTGGAGTGGTCCGTCGATTTTCGGCGGCAGCGGCGCAACCACGGTGCGCTTCTCGAGAAAGTACAGCCCAAGGCAAATTATCGTCAGCTTCAGCGACCGCCGGCTGTACTATATCTACAAACGCGGCACGGCGATCTCTTATCCGATCGCGGTGCCGCGCCGGCAAAGTGTCTGGCAGGGCGTCACCCGGGTGTCGATGAAGCGGGTCAACCCGCCCTGGTCACCGACGCCCACCATGCGGCGTGAAAATCCGCGCCTGCCCCGCTATGTGCCGGGCGGCCACCCGATGAACCCGCTCGGCGTCCGCGCGCTCTATCTGGGTTCCAGTGCCTATCGCATTCACGGCACCGACGCGCCATGGACAATCGGTCAGTCGGTCTCCAAAGGATGCATCCGCATGTACAATCAGGATGTGATCCACCTGTACAACCGGGTCGGGGTCGGCACACGGGTGACGGTAACCTACAGGCGCTTCACCACCTAAGCGCACCATCTGATCGAGGCGGGCAGGCACCTCGAGAAATCGCAAACCTCCCCGCGCTCGATCGACGGCATTGGGGCCGATCCGACACCACGATCACCGATTCCCACGACCAGTCATGTCCGCCTGAGGCGGATGCACCGTGCCAGCGCGCTCCCCGCCGCGGCTGACGCGATGGGCCACCCCGACAAGCGTGGCCTGGGATGGCGCAGTGGAGGAATGGGCGGGGGAGCGGCAGAGTTCCAGCGCACCCTGACACGTCGTAGCCGGCAGAGACACGTCGTAGCCGGCGGAGGCCCAAAAGGACCGGGCGCCCGCCGGGGGCCGGCGACCGGTCTCGATCTTAAGCACACGGATGGCCGTCCGCCAGCTGCCGTCCGTCAGCCGTCAGCCGTCTTGCATACAAGCATCGATCAAGCCGAGTAGTACATATCGAACTCCACCGGGTGCGGCGTCATCTCAAACCGCTCCACCTCGGCCATCTTGAGTTCGATGTAAGCATCAATCATGTCGTCGGAGAATACACCACCTGCCTTCAAAAACGCACGGTCGCGATCGAGGCATTCGACAGCCTCACGCAAGCTGCTGGAGACGGTCGGAATCTCCGCCAACTCAACCGGCGGCAGGTCGTAAAGATTCTTGTCCATCGGATCGCCGGGGTGCAGCTTGTTGGTGATGCCGTCCAATCCCGCCATCAACATCGCGGAAAATGCCAAATAGGGATTGGCGGTGGCATCCGGGAACCGCACCTCGACCCGCTTAGCTTTGGGCGAGGTGGTATAGGGGATGCGGCACGACGCCGACCGATTGCGGGCCGAGTAGGCAAGCAGCACCGGCGCCTCGTAGCCTGGCACCAAACGCTTGTAGGAATTGGTGGTCGGATTGGTGAAGGCGTTGATCGCCTTGGCGTGCTTAAGAATGCCGCCGATGTAGAACAGGCAGGTCTCACTCAAATCCGAATACTGGTTGCCGGCGAACGCGGGGCTACCCTCTTTCCAGATCGATTGGTGGCAGTGCATGCCCGAACCGTTGTCACCGTAAACCGGCTTCGGCATGAAGGTCGCCGTCTTGCCATAGGCCTGGGCGACGTTGTGAACTACGTACTTGTAGATCTGCAAGGCATCGGCCATGCGCACGATCGGATCGAACCTGATGCCCAGCTCATGCTGGGCGGCAGCCACTTCGTGGTGATGCTTCTCGACGGCAACGCCCATCTCCGCCATCACCGACAACATCTCAGAGCGAATGTCCTGGCAGCTGTCGACGGGTGGCACCGGGAAATACCCACCCTTGGTGCGCGGCCGGTGGGCGAGGTTGCCCATCTCGTACTCGGTCCCGGTGTTCGACGGTAGCTCCGTTGAATCGATACGGAAGCCCGTCGTTTGCGGTTCCGTCGTGAACCGGACGTCATCGAAAATGAAGAACTCCGCCTCGGGGCCGAAGTAAACGGTATCGCCGACGCCGGTCGACTTCATGTAGGCTTCCGCCTTCTTGGCGACCGCTCGCGGATCGCGCTCGTAAAGCTCGCCGGTGGACGGCTCCAGCACATCGCAAAAGATCGCCAGCGTGGTCTGGGCGAAGAACGGGTCCATGTGGGCGCTGGCCGAATCCGGCATCAGCAGCATGTCCGAGGACTCGATGCCCTTCCAGCCGGCAATGGAAGAGCCATCGAATGCGTAGCCGTCCGCAAACGTACCGTCGTCGACGCAGCTGGCCTCGGCGGTCACGTGCTGCATCTTGCCCTTGCTATCGGAAAACCTGAAATCGACAAACTTCACGTCCCGATCCTTGATCATCTTCAAGACGTCGGCAACAGTCATACGGACTACTCCTTTTCAGATTTGCCAATGGTGAGATGGTCGCGGCGAAGCGGCACCGCGGCTGATGCAGTCAGTCAGGCGCCATCTCCGATCGACGTCGCCTGGCGCGTGCGGAGCAACGCGTTTAAATCGCTTCGCTGCCGGTTTCACCGGTGCGAATTCGAATGGCCTCTTCCACCGTGGAGATGAAAATCTTGCCGTCGCCAATACGACCGGTCTTGGCCGCCTTTTGGATTGCCTCGACGGCCTTATCGAGCATGGCGTCGGCAAGCACAACCTCGATCTTCACCTTGGGCAAGAAGTCCACCACGTACTCTGCGCCGCGATATAGCTCGGTGTGGCCCTTTTGACGGCCGAACCCCTTGGCCTCGGTCACCGTGATTCCCTGCAGCCCAACTTCCTGCAAAGCTTCCTTTACCTCGTCGAGCTTGAACGGCTTGATGATCGCCTCGATCTTCTTCATGCCCTGTGCGGTGCCTCCCGGCTAAAGCCGAACATACGTTGCAAGCACGTCAAGCACGCCGCGTGCCAGCTGCATGGTTCAAGAAAAAATTGTTCCACTTCAATCAGCTATCGTTGTGCTGGCGCTCACCCATCGGAACCAAGGCCCCGCGCACTGCCTAAAACTTCTACAGATTGCCTATCAATTAGGCAATCAAGAGATTGACGCCGCACCCGCCGTTGGGGAACAACCGGTAGACCAACACCGCCAAGCGCATGGGCGCGATGCGGCTGGCGACGCTTCCGCAGTCAGGACGGACCTCTCGGTCTTGGGTCGCAGGAGCTCCTAATCTACCGCGTGGGACCCATGCGTCAGCCCGGAGCCCTAGATCATCGCGCCTTAAATCGGAACCGCAACGCCAGTTCCAATTGCGCCGGTTCCGATTTAAGGCGCGAAGATGATCGCTGTTAAAGTGTAGAGCAACCTGCCTTTCATCGGGATCGTTCCGATTCCGATGAAAGGCAGGTTGCTCTAGCCTAACCTCTTGTTTGTGTTCTGGGGTTGCGAACGCTTGGCGACCTGCGCGCGCAACCAAGCGTGCGATCCAAAACACTAGGGCAATGAGCACATGAACATGTCGGGCCTGGAACTGTTGACCAACCAAGAGATGGGTCGCGCGGATCGGCTGGCGATCGAACGTGGGGTGGCGTCGCTTGACCTGATGGAGCGGGCCGGTCGCGGCGTCGCCGATGCCGCCCAGCGTATGGTGCGGCCGGGCGCCAAGATTGTCGTGTTATGCGGGCCGGGAAATAACGGGGGCGACGGCTTCGTTGCCGCTCGTCTGCTCCAACTCCGCGGCTTTGGTGTGCGCGTTATGTTGCTGTGTGCGTTGACGGCGCTACGCGGCGACGCCGCCGTGATGGCCGCGCGCTGGACCGCGCTGGCCGGTGGTTCTGTCACCGAGCTGAGCGCGACGGACCTGCCGCCAGCCGACCTGATCATCGACGCGATGTTCGGCGCCGGTTTGACACGGGCGCTCGCCGGCACAGCGGCGCACGTCGTCACCGCGGCGGTCGCCGCCCAGGTTCCGGTTCTCGCCGTTGACGTCCCCAGTGGTCTTGACGGCTCGACCGGCCAACCGACGGGCCCGGTGTTTAAGGCATCGCGCACCGTTACGTTTTTTCGCCGCAAGCCCGGACACCTGCTGCTGCCCGGCCGGGCGCTGTGTGGCGATGTGGAGGTGGTCGACATCGGCCTGCCGACCGCGGTTCTGGATCAGATCCGACCGGCCACCTGCGCCAATGGGCCGGCACTCTGGATCGCTGGCCTGCCGCGCCCGGATCCAGCCGCACATAAGTATGCGCGTGGCCATGCCGTGGTCGTCTCCGGGCCGGCCTCCAGCACAGGCGCGGCCCGGCTCGGCGCGCGTGGCGCCTTGCGCGTGGGGGCAGGATTGGTCAGCGTGGCTTCACCGATGGATGCAGCCTCCATCAACGCCGCACAGCTGACCGCCATCATGGTTCGCCCGTTCGACGGCGCCGCCGGCCTCCGCGATATCTTGGCCGATCGACGCAAGAATGCTGTTTTGATCGGCCCGGGCCTGCAGGGCAGTGCGGTCGCCAGTGCTGGCAAGGCAGGGCCGCGCCCCGGCGTGTCGGCAGCAACGGTCAGGGACCTGACGGAGGCGGCGCTGGACAGCGCCGCGGCCGTGGTGCTGGATGCCGATGCGCTGACCGCGTTCGCGTCCCATCGTCCTCGGCTGATCGAACGGATCGGCGCCCGTGCCGGCGGACCGGTGGTGATCACGCCGCATGACGGTGAGTTCGCTAAGCTGATGGGACCGGCCGGTGGTGGATCACGCCTCGACCACGCCAGGGCCGCGGCCCAGCAATTGGCCGCGATAGTCGTGCTCAAGGGTCCCGATACGGTCATCGCGGCGCCGAACGGTCGCGCGGCGATCAACGACAATGCGCCGGCCTGGTTGGCGACGGCGGGTTCCGGCGACGTCTTGGCCGGGCTGATCGCCGGGCTGCTCGCACAGGCGATGCCGGGTTTTGAGGCCGCGTCGGCAGCGGTTTGGCTGCACGGTGCCTGCGCGACCGAATTCGGCCCCGGGTTGATCGCCGAGGACATCCCCGAGTGCCTACCCGCCGTGCTCGCGCGGTTGGCTGAGCGCCGCCGGCACATGCCGTCCTAGATCATGTCCGCTAAAGGCGGACGCGCTGTGCCGGCCCGCTCACCTTGAAACGATCTGGCTCAGCAGCGGACTCAGAGGGAGTTGCCGCGGTGCGCCTGACTCTTCAGCGACGCTCATCTTTTCAGCGACGATCATCGCGCCAACGCCGAACCGCATGCGCGGTCGACCCGGTCGGCGAAATTCGGGCGCTGTGACGATCGGCGCGATCACACTGAATCTTGACAGCCACAGCCAGGCCACGATCGGCGCCCACATTGAGGCTTGTTCATCCATTCTGCGCAAGCCGAATTGACGTGGTGAGCGGATTGCTGCACAGCTCAACCCATGCGCGACCGATCGCGGAGAACTGGCGCGCACCTCCTCCGCGGCGGAGCAACGATGAGACGCACGATGTTGAAGCGCCTAATCACCACTGCACCTCCGGTGTTGGTGATGCTACTGCTAGCCATGACGCTGGGCTGGGCCGCGCAGGCGCAAGGCGACCTGGGCCGGCAGCGCGCGCGCGACGCCCTCAAGGCGCAATCGGAGGGGCAGCTTGCGCAGGCGTTGGCTTTGTTCAATGAGGCGCTCTCTGACAAGACCCTGTCCAACGATCGGCGGGCATTGATCCTCAACGATCGTGGTGCGTTGTTGGCGCGCATGAACCAGCCCAAGGCGGCGCTCGCGGATTTCAATCGCGCCGTTCAACTCTATCCGGAATATCCAGCGATCTATAACAATCGGGGCAGCACGCTGTTGACGGTCGGCCTCGCCCAAGAGGCGATCAAGGATTTCGACCGGGCGCTCCTATTGGCGCCGAAGTACGTCGCCGCCTACAACAATCGTGCTGGCGCCTTGATGCTGCTGAAGCGACATCGGCCCGCCATTTCCGACTACACAAAGGCGCTGAAAATCACGCCGGATTCGATCGCGCCGTTGGTTGGTCGCGGCCGCGCGTTGCTCGCTGACGATCGACCGCAAGCCGCCCAGCGGGACTTCTCCCAGGCCATCAAGCGCGATGGACGGTTGGCGCTGGGGTATCGCAGCCGGGCCAAAGCCAACATGCAGGCGCAGGGCTATAAGTTGGCGGTCGAAGATCTGTCACGCGCGGCGGCTTTCGAGCCGACCAACCCCGACATCTATCTTGAGCGCGGCAACATGTACTTGGCCACTGGTAACGTTGGTGCCGCGATCCGGGATTTCACCAAGGCGCTCGAGCTCAGTCCCGATCACCTGCCGGCGTTGAGTGCGCGGGCGCTCGCTTATCTCACGGTCGATGGCTTTCCCGAAGCGGACGCCGATATCATGCAGGCTCTGCGCCTCAATCCGCGCGCAGCAGCCGTGATTGCCGCACGCGCCATGCTCTATCAACGCACCCAGCAACCGGACCTTGCCCGGCGCGAGCTGGCCCGCGCCTACAAGCTGGCACCGAAGCGGCCGGAGGTGTTGCTCGCTAAGGCGTTCCTAGACGAGGCGGCCGGCAACAAGCCGGCAGCGATCAAGACCCTCTTGGTCGCACTGAAGATCGACCCAACGTTCAGCTACGCCGCGGCGATGCTCAAGCGGCTCGGCGGCCGGCCGCCCACCGCGGTCGATGTCGTGGTGCCCGGCCTGGGAACCGGGAGTTGGCAAGTCGTCAAGCGTGGCAAGCGGTGGTTTGCCGTCAGCGATCAGGTGCCCGGCGCGCGTGTGCCGATCGAAATGGTGGGCGAAGGCAAGCCACGCTTGATCAAGTGGTTCGTCAAGCGGCCGCCAAACCAAGACATCGGATTGCTCCGCTTCTCGGTGGGTCGGGTGAAGCACGGGGATCGATCGGAGGCGGTGGAGAACGTTGCCATCGTCCACCTGATCAAATCGGTCGTGCTCGGCGTCATCCCGGACCGGCAAGGCGCCGCCAAGGCAAAATGGGAGTGGGGCACCAGCAAGCTGGTCGTATCTAGTGTCGACGGCTTGCGGGATGAGTTCGTGTTGCGGGCGCCCCCCAAGCCGGTCGCGGCGCGCACGTCGAGGTACCGCGACGGCTCTGGCTACTACACCCCACCCGAGTGGATGCCCTGGGGCGAATCAGCGCGGCGTACCACCTCCCGGCGCTCGCGCTACCGCCGGCGGCGGCCGAAGACGTTCTTCGACTTTCTGTTTGGCAACTAGATCATCGCGCCTTAAATCGGAACCGCAACGCCGATTTCAATTGCGCCGGTTCCGATTTAAGGCGCAAAGATGATCGCTCTTAAAGTGGTGAGCAACTTTCTGCCTTTAATCGGGATCGTTCCGATTCCGATTAAAGGCGCGATGATCTAGATGACGTCCGCCTGAGGCGAATGTGCCGTGCCGGCCGCTCTCACGCCGGCCAGCCGTTGGCCCGCTATTGTGGATGGTCGGCCGGGGCAGCGACCGGGTCCCGTTCACGATGCAACGCTGTCAGTCGTCATCCCGCGCGTACGCACTTCGGCGCAACGCGACGATCCCAGCCCAACTGCGCGCATATGCAAGCGCCATGCGGCGCGATGATCGCGCTGTTTATTGGCAGCGCAGACCGATGGTTAGCGCGGGGATCTGTAGAATGCGCCGGCACGTCAATTGGCGCGACGGCCCAGTTTGTCGGCCTGCTTCATCTGCATCTGCACGAGGCCCGGTCGAGCTCATTAATTGCAGCTGCTCGCCAATACTGACGGCCAATACGAAGTTCTTTTCGCCCCCTTGGCCATGATCATATTCGTGGCCAATCAATTCCGTTGACAAAGCACCAGATAAGCTACCCACGACGAGGGCCATCCCAGCCAGTGTCATCGGGCGCATCAAGCCATCTCCCATCAATCCAGCAGCGAACGATGGCTGAAAGTACTGATTCGGTCTGATCTCGTGGCGACAAAAACGCCGCAGGTTGCGAGCTCGATGTTACAAGCCTGATCTCGCCATTTGCATGAAGGCACGCCACAAAGCGACGTCATGATAGGAATCGCGTTGCACGACCTTGCCGTTGCTCACGCGCCAAACGTGGCGAAACCGACCTTCGATCTCCGCCCCGCTCACCCTGTGTCGAAAGTGGTAATGCACCTGATAGCGGACGGTGTCCTCACTGTCTTGTCGGATCAGGGGAGCGTAGGTCAGGTAGGAAAACTCGGTAAGAATGGAATTAAGGCAGGCCTTGATGGCAGCTTTGCCGAAGTGCGCGCCAGCAAACGACATCACATCCGGGGGGACATGAATAGTAAACATACAGTGGTCAGCTAAGTGATCCAGGGCGGCGGCAACGTTTCGCGCCGCAAGGGCCACATAGCAAGAGTTCACAAGTTGACGGGCGTCAGTCATAAGGACCCCCTGATGGTCAATCTTCCAGCAGGCGGCAGGCGGCTTGGCACCCACCGGCAGGCGGCTGAAGGCGCCCGCAAATTAACGCTTAAGTTGCAAAAACATCATAAAGACAATTTAGGTCACTATCAATCGCATACTGACTGGCTCCCGGCCTCGGTGGACAATCGGTCACCCGGTCACCCCCGTTTCCAGCGCTTGCTTCAGGACGCCGACAGGCCAGGCTGCGGCCAGGCTGCGGCCAGCCCCCCGGCCAGCCCCCGGCCAGCCCCCGGGCCAGCGCAGGGCCATAGCTGGTATCAGCGTCACCTTATCATCACGGTGCAATACTTCAGTGTGCGCGACGCCATTGAAATGCAGGCCTTGGTCTCGCTTTGCTGTAAAATAACTAAAATGAGCATTTCTTTTCAAACTGTGATCAGTCTACAGAGTCCCACGACGGAAGCAACCGCAGTCATACCGACGGTCGCGTGCTGCTCCGCCGTCAACGCCAGCAGTTTGAGCGATGCGCCGGCCGCCGGCCAGGTCCCAAATCCACCGGAATCGCATAGAATCAGATCTGAGGGATGAACTTGTCAAAACAGGGGCCAGCTCGATGTCGGCGGCAACCCAGCAAAACGTCGTACAGCCAGCCGACATGCGTGCCACACAGCATGCAGCGCAAGTCGCCAGCGGCCTTTCGGCTGACACGCAACGACACAGTAGCGGCCGGTTACGCCACGGCTGCAGGTGGAAGACCGGCAGCCGGTGTCCGTCCGTCGACCGCAGCAACTCGAAAACGAAGGGCTCAAGCGCAGAGGTTGCACGGGCTTTGCAGTGATCACCAAAATCATAGGCCGCCCTGCCGTCCTGATCCCGTTCTTGAGCCGGGAATCCTGATCCGGTCCGGCGGGCGCGGCCCGTCGGTTCGCCAAGCGTCAGTCGACGGCTGGCCCGACCCGTCATTGCGCAACGGTGGCCGCAGCCGATCCGAGCTTGTTAATCCGCGCTTGTCGATCCACGCTTGTCGATCCACACCGCCGTCGTCGTCGTCGCGCTTTTGTTCGGCTGCGCTGATCAACCGTCTTGCGCACCGTCGAACGACCTGCCTATAGCGTCTCCATGTGAGCTGGAAGCATTCCGCTCCGCCGCCGGGCCACCCACCATACCGTGCCATTGGGTGACCGGCGACAGAGCGGGCCGGCAAGGCTAATCCGCCTTAGGCGGACATGGTCTAAGCTCGTGGTGACGTGACAGCTCTGACCGTTGCGATCTTGCGTTCGGCGCGCCGGGATCCATCCCCTGCTTTGTTGTTTTGGAAAGCCCATCCCCCATGTCCGAGGGCCACACGACCAACGGCTGGATCGGTGCCAGCCTGCTGCGTAAGGAGGACGCCAGGCATCTTCACGGTGCGGCGCAGTTCGTGGCCGATGTCCGCTTGCCGGGCGTCAAGGACGTCGCCTTCGTCCGCAGCCAAGTCGCGCACGGACGCTTGACCTCGATCAGCCGGCCCAGCGGCGCAGCGCAACAGGTGTTCACGCTGGCCGACCTCGGCGTCCTCCACGTGCTCGATGCCGGCCCCGAGATGGCCAACTTTCGCCTGAGCCGATATCCGCCGTTGGCCGAGGATAAGGTGCGCTTCGCTGGTCAGCCGATCGCGGCTTGCCTCGCCCCGACGCGGGCGCAAGCCGAGGACCTTGCCGATTTGGTCGCCGTGGAGATCGACGACTTGCCGGCGGTGGTCGATTGCGTCGCTGCCATGGCGCCCGAGGCTGCGCGCCTGTTCGAGGAGTGGCCGGACAACGCGTTCATCGTCAGTGCCGTCAACGAGGGTGATTTTTCGGTGGCAGCCACCGCACCGATCAAGATCCGGCGCCGCTTGCGCACCAACCGCCAGGCCACGGTCTCGCTGGAATGTCGCGGCATTGCCGCCTATTGGGATCGACGCCTCGAAGAGCTGGTGGTCTATCTGTCAACCCAAGGCGCCCACGTCATGCGGATCGGCTTGGCGCAGACGCTGGGCCTGCCGGAACACAAGGTTCGTGTCATCGCGCCCGACGTGGGTGGAGGGTTTGGCGGCAAGAACCGATTGATGCCGGAAGAGGTGGCAGTCGCCGCGATCGCGATGAAGGTGGCGCATCCCGTGCGCTGGATCGAGGACCGGCGTGAACACCTGTTGGCGTCGATTCATGCGCGCGATCATACCTACGATCTCACGCTTCATGCCCGATCCGACGGCACCTTGGTGGCCATCGAGGGTCGCCTTTACGTCGACGCGGGCGCCTACGCGCTCTGGCCAACCGGCGCCTTCATGGAAACCAGCATGGCGGCCCGTAACCTGCCCGGCCCCTATCGCCTGTCGGCACTCAAGATCAACACCTGGACCGTGGCGACCAACAAGGCGCCGATGGGGCCATACCGCGGCGTCGCGCGGCCTGGCGCCTGCTTTGCGATCGAGCGTCTGGTCGATGACCTCGCCCATCAGCTGGGCCGAGATCCCTATGATCTCAGACGTCAGAATATGGTGACGCGCGATGAACTCCCCTCCACGACGATCGGTGGCATGCGGTTGGATAGCGGGGATTATCCGGCGTCGCTGGAGACCGCGCGCGACCTCATCGATGTGGCCGCGGTTCGCCGCCGGCAACACAAGGGCGAACCGGACGGTCGCAAGATCGGCATCGGCTTTGCCTTTTATACCGAGCAGAGCGGCCATGGCGCGGCGGAATGGACCAAGCGCCGCGGCCGGCTGATCCCCGGCTACGAGTCGGCCAACGTCCGCATGCTGTCGGATGGCACGGTGCTGTTGGCGGTCGGCACCCAATGCTTCGGCCAGGGTCATGACACCACGTATGCGCAAATTGCCGCGCACGAACTTGCGATCGATCCCGCGCAGGTCACCGTCCGCTATGGCGATACCGCTTCAGCGCCGTTCGGTTTCGGCAGCTTCGGTTCCCGCTCTATTGTGTTCGCCGGCGGTGCCATCGCCCGAGCGACCCTTATGTTGGCCGCCAAAATTAAGCGGATCGGCGCCCATTTGATGCAAGCCGATGCCGCACAGGTGCGGCTGCAGGCAGGGATGGTGCACGGACCCAGCGGGTCGATACCGATCGCCGAGGTGGCGCGCGCGGCCAATGTCCGCCAGGATATGCTGCCGTCCGATATCGACCCGCTGCTGGAGACCACCGCCACCTATGAGCCCACAGAATCGGCGGGCGTGTTCTCCTACGGGACGCATGCTGTGGTTGTGGCCGTGGAGCCGGAATCCGGCGTGGTCGAAATCCTCGATTATGTTGTGGCAGAGGATTGCGGCACGATGATCAACCCGATGATCGTCGATGGCCAGGTGCAAGGCGGTATCGCCCAGGGCATCGGCACGGCGCTCTACGAGGAACTTCCGTTCAATGCCGACGGTCAACCGCTGGCGACGACGTTTGCCGACTATCATGTCCCCGGCGCAGTGGAGGTGCCGGCGGTCCGCTTCGCGCATCTGGTGACACCGGCTGAGGCGACTGCCTACGGCGTGAAGGGGGTCGGTGAGGGCGGAGCGATCGCCCCACCGGCGGCGATCGGCAACGCCATTGTCGACGCGTTCCGCCCGCTGAACGTGATGATTGCGGAAACCCCGATGACGCCACGCCGGGTGTCGGAAGCCATCGCGCGCGCCATCGCCGCTGGCGACGCGGAAGGAGCCGAACCATGAAGCCGGCCCCATTCGCTTACCTCCGGGCTCAAACGGTCGCGGAGGCCTGCGCTGCGCTCGCCAACCCGGAACATGGTGTCGCGGTTGCGATCGCCGGAGGGCAGTCGTTGATGCCCCTGCTGGCGCTGCGCCTGACGCCGGCCGACCTGGTCGTCGACATCGGCCGCTTGGCAGAGCTCAAGGCCACAACCGCCGTTGGTGATGGTGTGCAGATCGGTGCCGGTGTCACCCATGCCGACCTGGAGGATGGCCGCGTGGTCGATCCCAGTGGCGGGCTGATGCGTCGGGTCGCCGCCACGATCGGGTATCGCGCGGTTCGCAATCACGGCACGCTGGGGGGCAGCGTTGCGCTGGCCGACCCGGCCGCCGATTGGCCCGCCTGCCTGCTGGCGCTGGGCGCCCACGTCCGCCTGGCCGGCCCGACGGGAGAGCGGAGCGCCAGCCTAGACGACATCCTGATCGGCGCCTACACCACCTCGCTGCGACCGGGCGAGCTGATCACGGCATTCGATGTCGCTGCGCAGCCAAAGGCTGTCCGCGTCGGCTACGCCAAGGTGGTGCGCAAGAGCGGCGCCTTTGCCACGTCGATCGGTTGTGTAGTTGACCCCGGCCCGGACGGAGCGCCCCGTGTGGTGGTGGGCGGCACCACCACCCGCCCCCACCTGCTGCCGCGCGTCGCAGGTTGCCTCGGCCCATCGAAAACCCCGGACGAGGCTGCTTTGCGCGCAGCCATCGCCCAGGACCTCGCCGTGCTGGAACCCGACGCCGACGCCTACCAGCAACGGGTGCATACCGCGACCGTACTGCGCGCGATCAAGGAGGCCAGGTCATGAGCCCGGACCCAGCGGGTCACCGCGTGACACTCGCCATCACTGTGAACGGCGAGCCCATCAGCGCCACAGTGGAAGCGCGCGACACACTGGCCGATTTCCTGCGTCAGCAGCGTGAACTGACCGCAACCCATTTGGGGTGTGAGCATGGGGCCTGCGGCGCCTGTACCGTTTTGGTCGACGGTGTCGCCACCCGCGCCTGCCTGATGTTGGCCGTCATGGCCGACGCGCGGCAGGTGATTACGCTGGAGGGACTGGCCGATGACCCGCTGCTGCAGTCCTTGCGGGTCCAGTTTCACGCACACCACGCCCTGCAATGCGGATTTTGCACACCGGCTATGCTGATCGTGGCACGCGACATTCTCATACGCCATCCGCAGCCGGATCAATCGACCATCCGCCGGGAGCTGTCAGGCCAACTCTGCCGGTGCACCGGCTATGCCAACATCGTTACCGCCATCGAGGCCGCCGGACGGGACGGCCAGGTCTGGGCGGTCAACGCGCCGAGCCGTTGACCACCTGCACGCCCGGCTCGCGCGCGTGATGGAACCCGGCACCGTCGATCGCGATCTCAGCTGTTGCCGGGGTCGGCGGATTGGCCTGGGGATGGTTCCACCGAACTCAAAAATCGCCTTATGCGGAGAAGGTGAATGCGGCTGAGTCGGGGCCTTCACCGCGCCGCGATCCGATGCAGGCGCTGTCGCGGTCGACCATCGACGTGTGATGCCCCCTTGACCGCGCCTCGAACTGCCGGATGAAGCCGGCGATCCGCGGTGCGATCTCGCGCCGGAACCGCGAGCCATTGAAGATGCCGTAATGGCCGACCTCCGGACACTCGAAATGCTGCTTCATATCGCTCGGGAGCGAACGGCACAGCGCCTGAGCGGCGGCGCACTGACCGGTGCCGGTGATGTCGTCCATCTCGCCTTCGATCGTCATCAGCCCCGGTCGACGGATCCGCGCCAGATCGACCCGTTGTCCATGGTGGATCAATCCACCTCTCGGCAAAAGATGATGCACGAAGACGCTGTCGATGGTCTGCAGATAGAATTCCGCCGTCAAATCCATCACCGCCAGGTATTCGTCGTAGAAAGCGCGGTGCTTTTCCGCCGAGTCACCGTCACCCCGCACCAAGTTCATGAACAAATCTTTGTGCGCCTTGAGGTGGCGATCCAGATTCATCGTCATAAACCCTGACAACTGCAAGAAGCCGGGATAGACCATGCGGCCAAAGCCGGGATTGGGCCATGGCACCGAGGTGATGACGTTACGCGCGAACCAATCGGTGCCGCGCTGCTCGGCGAGAAGATTGACGACGGTGGGATTGACCCGCGTATCGATCGGGCCCCCGGCCAGGATCACGGATCGCGGAACGGCCGGGTGGCCATCGGCGTCCATCAGCGCGGTGGCAGCAAGCACCGGGACCGACGGCTGGCACACCGCGAACACGTGAACATCGCCGCAGAACAGCTCGAAGATGTCCTGCAGATACTCGATGTAGTCATCCAGATCGAACGGCCCGTCGGCGAAGGGCACGCTGCGCGCATCGCGCCAATCGGTGATGTAGACCTCATGGTCGGGCAGCAGTGCTTCGATCGTGCCGCGCAGCAACGAGGCGAAGTGGCCTGACATCGGTGCCACCAGCAGTACGCGCGGGTCCGTGCGCGCTTTGTCCAGGTGTACGTCGCGGCGAAAATGCAACAGCCGACAAAACGGCTTTTCCCAAACCCCGACCGGTGTCACGCGGGTCCGCTCACCATTGATCATGGTGGATTTGATCGCGAAATCCGGCTTGTCGTAGCGGCGGGTGGTCCGCTCAAACACCTCGCACGCAGCAGCAGCATGGCGCGCGACCGCGGTGTTGTGAAACGGATTGAACGGGTTTTGGAGAAACAAGCGCCCGGCGTCGGCAGCAAACCGAGCAGGCCGAACCACCGCATGGCTCAGCTCGTACCATTGGTAGATCACGTGCGAATTCCCCCCGGAAAGTACCGTCCCGCACAACGCCGGCGCCTCAGCGCTACCAACTGGGTACGAGCCAAATCGCAATCCAGCCCCCGCGGATCGCGCTCACAGCGATGTCAGGTATGCCAATGAGTGACTTTGCCAGACCCAGTCAAGGCTAAACCCAGTCAAGTCCACCACCCGATGACAACCACGGCCGTTGCCAAAGCTTGTCAACCATGACACGCCGCAGCATTTTCCCTGGCCCTACTGTGCACTGCGGAATCTGCCACGATTCGCGCATCTGTTGAACTGCCGCACCGGCCCTAAACCTACAGATTGCGGGCGATCCCGGCGGCCAACTTGTCAACAGGCGTCGCGTGTGTGAAATGTGTCACAAATTTGCCAGTAGGGTCCATCAAGTACAAGATGCTGGTATGCTCCATGGTGTACGCGGCCGACGATTGAGGATCTTTGGTCTTGCGGAAATACACCCGGTAGGCGCGCGCCGCGGCGGTGATCTGCTCCAGACTGCCGGTCAATCCCACCAAGCGCGGATGGAAGCTCGCCACATAGCTGGCCAGCTGTTGCGGCGTGTCGCGTTCCGGATCGATGGTAATGAAGATCGGAGTCACACGTTCGCCCTTTGTCCCGAGCTTGTCGATGGCTTGCGCGGCAACCTGCAGACCGGTGGGACAAATATCCGGGCAGAACGTGAAGCCGAAGTAGACCAGCATGAACTTGCCTCGGAAGTCCTTGTCCGTCACCGGCTTGCCGGTGTGGTCGATCAGGTTAAACGGTCCGCCAACGGTGGCACGGCCGATCGAGAATTCACCGGCCGGAAGCAGGCGCTGCAGCGCGCCAGGAATGGCGAGCAGGCCAACCAGGGCTCCCAACAGGACGCCCGCCACCACGAGCACGATCCACCGCCCACGCACCACGGCTCCTCCTCAGGGATCTCAACTCAGCGATTTTAACTCGGCGATTTCAACTCAGGGATCTCGATTCGATGATCTTGACTCACTGATCGCAACGGCCAGCGACCCAACCGTCCTCGGCAGCAGGACGTAGCACCCGTTGACCGTGGTAGGATATGTGGCCTTGTGGCCATCAAAGCACAAGCCGATGCCCCGAGGTCGGCTCAAACCCTGATGAACTCAGGCGGCGCCACCCGCGATCGCGAGCGGCAGCGGCTGCGTCTGGCGGTGGAAACGACGGGGCTGGGACGTCTTGGTGGTATGTCACGTTCCGATCCCAAGCGACTGCGCTTCAGGAGGCAAGATCTTGGTCGATCCTGACATGGTGCTGGAAACCAGTCCCCGACTGCACACCGAGGTGGTGGAAAGCCGGCTCCGCCTGCAGACCATCGTACGGTTGCGGTGGTTCGCCGTCGTGGGACAAACCATTGCCGTTGCGGTGGTGCCGCTCGGCTTCGGCTTTCCGCTGCCGGTCGGCTACTGTCTGGTGATCATCGCCTGCTCGGCATGGCTCAACGTGTTCTTGCGGGTGCTGTATCCGGCGCGACATCGGCTGAGCTCGCGGTTTGCCACCGTGCTGCTGGTCTATGACCTGTTACAGCTGGCCGCATTGCTCTATCTGACGGGCGGGATCGAGAACCCGTTCGTGATCCTATTGGTCGCTCCCGTCACCGTGTCTGCGGCAACCCTGCCGTTACGTCACACCTTGCTGATCGGCACGGTGGCGATGGTCTGTGCTGCTGTGCTGACCAAGTATCACTTGCCCTTGCCATGGGATGCGGCCGGCACCCTGGCCGGCCCGGTGGCGATCCCTGCTCTTTACAAATTCGGTATCCTGGTTGCGATTGCGGCCTGCATGAGCTTTCAAGCGATCTATACATGGCGGCTTTCAAAGGAAGCCCGCGAGATGTCTGCCGCCCTCACCGCCACCGAGTTCGTGCTCGCCCATGAGCAAAAGCTGCACGCGCTCGACGGGCTGGCCGCGGCCGCCGCCCATGAGCTAGGTACGCCGTTGGCCACGATCGCATTGGTGAGCAAAGAACTGGAGCGGACGATCGAGCCGACCAGCCCCTATGCGGAGGACATCGCGCTTTTGCGGAGCCAGGCGCAGCGCTGTCGTGATATCCTGAAAAAACTGACCCGCAGCCCGCAGGAACAAGACCCACTTCACGCGACCTTGTCGGTTGGCCAGCTGATCGAAGAGGCGGTGGAACCGCACCGCGACGGCGCCATCGAGATCGTGATCGATGCCGGGCCGGCGTCGGCGACCCTGGACGCCGGCGGGTCCGTCAGCGAACCGGTCGGCGAGCGACGCCCCGGCGTCATCCATGGGCTTGGGAACATCGTTGAAAACGCAGTTGATTTTGCCGCACACAAGGTCGAGATCACAGCCCGATGGAGCGAGCGCGAGGTGCGAATCCTCATTTGCGATGACGGTCTCGGTTTTTCACCGGAGATTCTCGATACCATCGGCGAGCCCTACGTGACGAGCAGATCATCGGGCAGCAGATCCCGCCTGCGCCCGGACGACGAAACGCCCCGCAGCGGCCACGGCGGGCTTGGCCTCGGTTTTTTCATTGCCAAGACCCTGTTGGAGCGCTCCGGCGCCACCCTATCGTTTGGCAACCGGTCTGACGGGCGCACCGGTGCCCTGGTCCGCATCGCTTGGCCGCGGGAGGCCTTTGAGGTGGCCCAAACCGGTTGGGGCTTGCCATCTACCGAAGGCGAGGCCCTGTCCTTACATTGAGGTTTGAAACACACCGGACCATCGGCGCAAAGACGACGGCGCGAAAAGTCTGTATGAGAGGACTGCGTGACAGGAGATTGATGAACGTGGCAGAGGACTTGAGTTTTAAGGCGGATGAGCTGCCTGAGGACAGCTCTTTGATGATCGTGGACGATGATCGGGCGTTTTTGCAGCGGCTGGCGCGGGCCATGGAGCAGCGCGGGTTTGCCGTGCGCACGGGGCATTCGGTGGCGGAGGGCCTGGACCTCATTCGAAAGTCGGCGCCGGCGTTCGCCGTCGTTGACATGCGGTTGGAGGATGGTAACGGCCTGGATGTGATCGCGGAACTCAATCGCACCCGTCCTGCGGCACGGGCGGTGGTGTTGACCGGGTATGGCAACATCGCCACCGCGGTCTCTGCGGTAAAGCTTGGCGCCGTCGACTACCTGGCCAAACCGGCCGATGCGGACGATGTCACCGATGCGCTGCTGGCGCCCACTGACACCAAGGCACCACCGCCAGAGAACCCGATGTCGGCCGACCGGGTCCGCTGGGAACACATCCAGCGCGTGTATGAACTTTGCGGCCGCAACGTGTCTGAAACGGCGCGCCGGCTCAACATGCATCGGCGCACGCTACAACGCATCCTCGCCAAGCGCGCCCCGAAATAGCGTCTGAACGCACGGATGTCAGCTCGGAAGATCGCCTCCCCGCGCGCCGTCGACCTGACCTCGGCGGCATTCAAGCGTACGCCGTTTGTCGTGATCGCAGGGCTGCGCGCCGCCGGCGAGATCGTCAGGATCCGACTGCCGCTGTTAGGCCCGACCTGGCTTGCACTCAGCTACCGCGCCGTTAGCGAGCTTTTAAAAAATAGCGATAGCTTCGTGATGGAGCCGCAAAGGGCTGGGCGACGCAGCTATGCCGGGCTCAAGTGGTGGATGCCGGGTACGATTCGGATCCTCGCCGACAATATGCTGCTGCGCGATGATCCCGACCATCGACGCCTGCGCAGATTGGTCGATCAAGCCTTTCACAAACAGGACGTCACCCGATTGCGCGGCCGCATCGATGTGATTGCCGATGAGCTTTTGGACAGTGCCGACGGTCGAGGCGATATCGATCTGGTGGCCGCGTTCGCGCGCCCGTTGCCGTTGTATGTGATCAGCGAGATGTTGGGGCTGCCACATGCCGACCGTCCCGTGTTTGCAAACCTGGCAGGTGGCCTGACCGGCTCGGCCTCGGCGCTGGGCTTTATCCGTGCGTTGCCCAAAATTCGGCGGCTGACCGATTATCTGCGCGCTCAGTTCGAAAGCTGCCGCCGCAGCCCGCGCGAAGGTCTGATCACGGCGCTGTTGGAGGCGCGCGACGCGGGCGATCACCTCAGCGAGAACGAACTGCTCGCGATGGTGTTCCTCTTGCTGATGGCCGGTCATGAGACCACAACTCACCTGATCAGCGTCGGCGCGCTCACGCTGCTTCAGCACCCAGATCAAAAACACAGTTTGCTGTCGGATTGGTCGACGGTCGACCGGGCCACCGAAGAACTGTTGCGCTATACAACGCCGGTGCAGATGACCAAGCCGCGTCACGTCGCCCGTGACATGGACTTTTTCGGTCGACCCTTGAAGCGCGGCGATAGCATCATGGCGCTGTTGGCGTCGGCTAACGTGGACCCAGCCAAATTCGAAGCCCCCGAAACGCTGCAGCTTGACCGCCATCCAAATCCGCATCTCGCGTTTGGCACCGGCCCTCACGTCTGCCTCGGCCTGCAGTTGGCGCGCGCTGAAGCCCAGATCGCCTACCAGCGCCTGTTCTCCCGGTTCCCCGATCTGCGCCTGGCAGTGGCGGAAGATGAACTGGTCTGGGCAAAGAGCGGCATGCGCGCCGTGATGACCCTGCCGGTCAAGCTCAACTAGATCATTTCCGCCTGGGCGGCACGAAATGCCGGCCCGCCCTAGATCATCGCGCCTTTAATCGGGATCGTTCCGATTCCGATTAACGGCAGGTTGCTCTAGCGGCCGGCGGCGTAGCCCTGCATACCCCGTGGGTTCGCTGCCGCCTTCAGGATGGGTCCATCTCGGGTCGCCGCAGATAGTCGCCCTTCGCTCCAGTCGCTGCCGATCTCGACGCGATGGCCCCGGCGTTCCAATTCCTGGACGGTGGCGCTGGGCATCCGGCTTTCGACGACCAACACGCCGGGCCGGGCCTCGCGCGGCCAAAACGAGCTGGGGAAATGCTCGATATGCCAAGAGGGCGCATCGATCGCCTCCTGCAGGTTCATGCCCGCATGGACATGACGCAGGAACAACTGGCTGTTCCATTGGTCTTGCTGATCGCCGCCGGGCGTGCCCCACACCATGTAAGGCTCGCCGTCGCGCAGGGCCATGCCGACCGACAGCGTCGTGCGCGGTCTGCGATGCGGGGCCAACGCGGCCGGATGTCCGTCGACCAACCAAAACATTTGCGCACGGCTGCCCAGCGGAAAGCCGAGCTCCGGAATGACCGGCGACGACTGCAGCCAGCCGCCGGACGGGGTCGCGGTGAACATGTTGCCATCGCGATCGATGATATCGATGTGACAGGTATCGCCGCGGGTTCGCCCGTCGCTGCTCACGGTCGGCTCGCCGGTCCCGCCCTGCCGACCGGCCGTCGGCTCGCCCACGCCGGCGGCCAGCGCCCCGGCCGGGGTCTCGCCGTAAACCACACGTCCGATGCGTCCACCGGGCGTCCCGGGGCGCAGTTCGAGCGAGGCCGTCGTCTCGTCGATCAGGGTCCGACGCTCTGCCGCATAAGCGTCCGACAACAACACATCGATCGGTACGTCGGACTGCTGCGGATCACCATAGAACGCTTCCCGGTCGGCGAAGGCAAGTTTGGCGCACTCAACCCACAGATGGATGAAATCCGGGCTACTCGGTGCGAGCTGACCAAGCTCGTAGCCGGACAGCAGCGCCAATTGCTGCAACAATACCGGCGACTGCGACCATGGACCGGGCTTAAGCACCGTGTAGCGCCCATAATCGAGCCGCAGCGGCTGTTCGATGGTCGGCTCCCAGCGCGCTATGTCGTCAGCGGTCAGCACGCCGCGATGCGGCCGGCCCGAAACGTCCATCACCTCGGTGCCGCCAGCAAAGCGGCCGATCGCTTCAGCGACGAAGCCTTGGCTCCACGCGCGCCGGGCCCGCTCGATCTGAGCCTCGCGGCCGCCGCCGCCAGCCTCCGCCTCCTTCAAAATCCGCTCATAGGTCGCCGCATGTGCCCGATTGCGGAACATCGAGCCGGGTTTCGGCACCTGGCCATCGGGCAAATACACTGCCGCCGAGGTCGGCCAGTGATCGCAAAACAGCTGTGCGACAGAGGCGATGGTATCGCAGATCTGATAGACCACCGGATAGCCATTGCGGGCGTAGCCGATCGCCGGCTCCAGCACATCGCGCAAGGACATCGTGCCGTAGCGTTCCAGGATCATCATATAGGTCGGAAACGTCCCCGGAATGCAGGCCGCCAACAATCCGGTCCCCGGCACCAGATCGAGCCCCAAATGGTCGCGATAGTGAGCGATGCTGGCGCCGGCAGGGGCGGTCCCCTGACCACAAATCACCTGCGGCTTGCCGATCCGCCGATCGTAGACCATCACCGGAACATCGCCGGCGGGGCCGTTGAGATGGGGCTCGACCACCTGCAGTGTGAAGGCCGTTGCAACGCCGGCATCGAAGGCATTGCCGCCCCGCTCTAAGATTCCCATGCCGACGGCGGAGGCCAGCCAGTGGGTCGATGCGGCAACACCGAACGTCCCCTTCAGTTCGGGCCGGGTCGTGAACAGGCGGGATTGGGTCACGGGCACTCCTCAGGCTTGATGCATAAAACCGGTCGCGACAGATCACGACAAAGGCTTGCACCATCACGATGCACCATGGCAAGCAAACTCACGGCAGCGTGCGATGGGACGCTGCCAATTCAAAACTGACGCGGCCAACCCGGCAGCCGGCGCAGGCGCAGCTTGAGCCCGCACCGGCGGCAAGATCAGCCCGGACAGCTGCGGCGGAAGAGCGAGGTGGGCAGAAATGGGGTGAGCGTCGTGCTGCAAGGCGTGGGCGCGGTGATCGCTGGGTTTGCCGCCATGGCCGCCATCGTCATGATCGGCGAATGGTTGATCCGGCTGGTTCAGCCCACCGCATCGGTTAATGCGGCGGCGGGAATGCCTGGAGCAACCTATCTCGCGCTCAATCTGACGGCGGGCACCATCGCTGCGCTGACCGGCGGTGTGCTCGCAAGTTGGCTGGCCCCGCAGGCGCCGCTGTGGCACGCCATCGCGTTGGCGGCCTTGGTCTGCATCATGGGCTTGGTGTCGGCCGGCATGGCCGGGGACGCCCAGCCGCGCTGGTACCAGGCGGTGCTGTATGGGGTGATGCCGGTGATCGTGATTGCCGGCGGTTGGGCCTCGACCCAGTCGACGTGGGGAGCCGCCACGTGAGCGGGATGGACGAACATCGGGGATCGGCCGGCGACGATTTGCAGCCCGTCGAGTGGGTGATCTCGGACAGGCCGGTCGATTACCAGCGTGCCGTCGCCGCCATGGAGGCCCGCGTCGCCGCCATCGCCCAGGGCCAAGCGCGCGAATTGGTCTGGCTGCTCGAACATCCACCACTTTACACGGCCGGAACCAGTGCCAAGCCGGAGGATCTGCTGATGCCGGATCGCTTTGCGGTGTTCAAGACCGGACGCGGCGGCCAATACACCTACCACGGTCCGGGCCAGCGGGTGGTCTACGTGATGCTCGACCTCAACCGCCGAGGGCGTGATATTCGCGCGTTCGTGACGGCGCTGGAACAGTGGGTGATCGCGACCCTCGACCAGTTCAACGTAAAAGGCGAGATCCGGCGCGATCGGGTCGGCGTGTGGGTGCGCCGCCCGCAAAAATCCGCCGATGCAGAGGACAAGATCGCCGCCATTGGCATCCGCCTCAAGCGCTGGGTCAGCCTGCACGGCCTGGCGATCAATGTTGACCCCGACCTCGATCACTTCACCGGCATCGTGCCTTGCGGCCATGCCGAGTACGGTGTGACGAGCCTGGTCGACCTCGGTTTGATCGTCAGCATGGCCGAAGTCGACATGGCGCTGGAGGCCGCCTTCAAGCACCGCTTCGGCGCGATCGTCCGCAGCCCAACGGTCGAGCCGTCACCCGTCCCTTAATCGCAATGCAAGCGGTTGCTCAGCGCCAGGGGCCAAGTCGGGAGCCAAGTCAGGAGCCAAGTCAGGGGGCCAAGTCAGGGGGCTCAAGCTGGTCATCGGCGGGTGGGCGGTCGGTTGCGGCGCGCATCTGGCTTTTCGGCCGGGGATGCATCGAGCGGTGCCGCCGCGACCCCGTCGAAATAAAGGTAGCCTGCTTCGATCGATACCAGCTCGTTGCCATCCAACCGATACTCGGTTTCACCCTGGCCAGCATTGAAGCGAACCGTGCAACCATCGGCGCACACATCCGTCAACGCCACGTTGGGCTTGAGCACGTGCTCTGCCCGTTTGTTTCCTTCGATCAACGTGATCGTCAGGTCCTTGCCGTCGCGATTGGTGATCGTCGAGGCCGACGCGGCGGCACCGCCGAACGTGATCAAAAGCACCGTCAAGATCGGCATCGTGAGGTAATGGCGTTGCAAAGTGAGCTGGAACCCTCCCGCGGCCCCGACCGGCCAACCCAAGGCCCGCTTATGCGGGTGGCCGGGCGGCGGAGCGGGCCGGCACGGCTGATCCGCGTCAGTCGGACATGCGCTAGGCGTGGTCATCGTTCGGCAACCCTTCTTGGCGCGCCGCAATTCAGGCCTCGCGGCAGCTCAGACCGGCCCGGGACCATCATCGCGTCGGACGGACTTCGAAGCCGGTGTCGGCACTCACGCCCTCACCGATCAGCTCGACCCGGTCGACCCGGGCCCCTCGGGGTCCAGTCCGACAGGCCACGAGCATCTCGCGGACCTGTTGCGCGGGCCCGGCGAAGACCGCTTCCACCGCGCCGGTCCGGCGATTGCGAACCCAGCCGTCCAACCCCCGGTCGGCGGCTTGGATCTGGACCCAAGCGCGAAACCCAACACCTTGAACCAGGCCTTCGATCAACACATGCGCAGCGCGCCGATCGGGGGTATCGATGGGCATATTTCACCCGGCCCTGTTGATGACGACCACTGCCAGCCGACGTCCGTCGCCCGCCCGCACCAATCCTTGAGCTGAGCGCCAGGCGCCCGTTGGCGGTATCTTGCCAGGCGAGCCGGTGCCCATCGACCGTGCAAAAGTATGTGGCAGTGTGGGCCGGAACCCGCCCGCTCGCCCACCCGGCAACCCCCTGGCACAAAGTCGTGAGTGGCCGGGTGGGGCAGCGGGCCGGCAAGGCCAATCCGCCCAGGCGGCAACGAGCTAGGCCGGATCATCGATCTCTAACACCAATCCATAGGCCCGCGCGAGATGCTCAACTGCGTCCTCCGCCGCGCCAGCCTCCAACGCTTCAAACGGTGGGCGCATCTCCGCCCAGACCGGATCATCACGATAATGGGCGATGATCGCCTTCAACAGCGGGATCACCGGGTAACCCTCGACGGCCTTGCGCAATGCCGAGATCTTGGCCTGCTGAGCCTCCGCCGCGTCAACATCGTCGTGCCACGAATCAAACAGGGCTCGCATCGGGCCAGGATTGACGTTCGCAGTCGCCGATATGACACCCGCAGACCCACACCGAAGCCCGTTCAGCAAAAAGGCCTCCGAGCCTGGAAAGAATTCCAGGTCCGGATAGGTGGTAAGCACCGCTTCCATATTGGACCAATCGCCGGAGCTGTCTTTCATGCCGCGGATATTGGTTGGAAACTCTTTTTTCAGCCGACCGATCAACGGCAGCGTGAAGCCCACCTGCGCGACCGGCGGGATGTGATAAAGATATATCGCTAAGTCGTCCTCGCCGATCTCCTCGATGGTATTGGCGAAGTAGCGAAACAACCCCTCCTCGCTCGGGTTCTTGTAATAAAACGGCGGCAGCATCAGCACCCCGCCACAACCGGCCTCGGCGGCGTGCTCGGTCAAGATCACCGTATCGGTGATGGAGCACGTGCCGGTACCGGGCATCAGCGACGTCGGTTCAATACCCCCGTCGACCAAGGCCTCCAACAGCTCCATGCGCTCATCGAGCCCGAGCGAGTTGGCCTCGCTGGTGGTGCCGAACGGCGCCAACGCCGTACAGCCTTCCTCGAGCAGCCAATGGGCGTGGTCGACCAATCGATCCGGATCTGGCTCGCCATCCTCGCCGAATGGCGTCAGCACCGGTGCGATGACACCTGAGAACTTGCGCTCCTCGGTCATGTTTGGTCCTTCGTATCCCAACTGATCAGTAGGTCAAGTCTAGCAGACCTACCCCATAATGCGCCGCTCTACCTTACGCCAGCTGCGCGGCCACCAAAACGGTTTCCTTCAGATTGGCCGATCGCCTCGCTGAGGCCGCCGCAGCACGCCGGCGGATTGCTGTGGAATTCGCTGCACTGCGTGGCCGAAAATGGCACCTGTAGCGTTTCAGAGTTAGCCGGAGCCATCCCGCTCCCCCGTCCGGTTCCTCCACTCGCCACCCACACCACCATGCCATCGGTGGCCAGTGGAGGAACCGGACGGGGAAGCGGGATGGCACGGCGATGCCGCCTTAGGCGGGCGTGACGATCTCAGGCATCGGCAGATCAGGCTGCTTGACCGGAACGTGATAGCCGCGCTGCACGGCCGGCCGCTCCGCAATGGTGCGATACCAGCGCACGACGTTGGTGAACTCCTTGATGTCGCCGATATGCCACTCAAAGCGAGAGACCCACGGCCAGGTCGCAATGTCGGCGATGGTATAGTGGTCACCGGCTAAAAACGCGCACTCGCCCAAGCGCTTGTCGAGCACGCCGTAAAGACGCTTGGTCTCGTTGGCATAACGCTCTTCAGCGTATGGCGCCTTGCCGCGATTGTATTTCAGAAAATGGTGGGCCTGTCCGAACATTGGTCCGATACCGCCCATTTGCCACATCAACCATTCCATCGCCCGCCAGCGCGCCTCGCCGCTCGACGGCAACAGCTGGCCGGTCTTCTCCGCCAAGTATAGCAAGATGGCGCCGGACTCGAAGATTGACAGGCCCGCATCGTGATCGACAATCGCGGGTATGCGGTTGTTGGGGCTGATCTTCAAGAACTCCGGCTTGAACTGATCGCCCTTGCTGATGTCAATGGCGTGCGCGGCATAGTCAAGCCCGACCTCCTCCAACATGATCGAGGCCTTGCGGCCGTTTGGCGTGGACCAGGTGTAAAGATCGATCATCGCATGCCTCGATTGCAACAGATTGCCGGTCCCGGTGTGAACCGCCGCCAACCTAAACGAAGCTGATTATCTCGCCAACCACTGCCGCTGGCCGAAATTGCCGCGCGCCGCGCCGCAGCTCGTGACGCGGGCTTGATCGCCGCTGTGGCCGGCAGCCCGCTCATCTCACTCGGCGGGCTGGACACCAACCGGCGTCGGAGCTCCGCCCTCGACGTCGGTGGATGCCGCAGGCGCTAACCCCTCCTGCGTCGGTGCCCGGCCCTCGATCGGTTGCGGTGGTCTGAGCCACGGCTGCGCCTTGAACCAGGCCGTCACGCGGGCGATGGCGAACAAACAGGCAATGCCGGCCAAGTTGACCAACGCAACGGTCCAAACCGTGCGACCCAACAGATTGAGCGCCACGCCGGCCAAGAACGACAGGAACAGTCCGGCCATGAAGATCGCCAGCGATTGTTGGCCCAACCGGCGGAACACCTCGACCACCGGCCCTTTCAACCGATGGCCGTTGGCTCCGACGGCGACATAGGCGAGATAGGCCAGCGACAGGAAATGGATGTAGCGAAACAGCCCGAAATGGTTCTTGTCGATCACCGGATAAAGGCTCTTACGGATCGCCGTAAGGGTCGCCGAGTGCTCCAGCAGTGGTTGCCAAGCGAGCGGGACCGTCAGCACGATGACGGCGACGGCGGACCAGATCAGGCGCTGGTCAACCGCTGGCGCAGGCAGCCAGCCCGACATCAGCGCAAATCCGGTGAAGAACACCAGCTGCCAGCCGAACGGATTGAAATACCACGTCTTATCTCCCCACGGCTCGGCCGGCAGGTCGGTTAGTCCGAACAGCGTGAACAGCCAGAGGAGGACGACGAAGCCCACCGCATAAAGCGGTGATAACCGATGCAAGCCGACCACGATCGGGAGCAGGCACAGGATCACCAGATACATCGGCAAGATGTCGAAATAGTTCGGCACATACTGCAACGTCAACAGACCGACCACGGCTTCCTTGGCGTGCGGCCCAAACAGCGCATCGAGGTTAATTCCCTTGACGTAGGCATCGCCGGTGCCGAGCACCCAGTCGACCACCACCATGCTGGCGGTGACCACCAAAAACACGCCGATGTGGGACCAATAGACCTGCCAGCAGCGGAACATGACCCGTCCCGTGCCAAGCAGAAAGCCGCGATAGCGGTAGATCGCTCCGAACGCGATGGCCGAGGCCATACCGGAGCAAAAAACAAAGATCTCGGTCGCATCGGAAAACCCGAAACGGGCCGGAATCCACTGCGCCCAAGGGTTAATGGGGACGTGCGCGATAAAAATGATGACCAGGCACAGGCCGCGGAAAAAATCGAGCCGCACATCGCGCGGCTTAGTGTTTTTCGCCGGCGGTTCAGCGGGGGCCCGCTCGGCCGTGCGCGCGATATCCGTCACCGCTCACCTATCCCTTCAACCGTGGGCCACCAGTTTCAGCCGTTGCTGGTCGGCGCGACGGACAAACCCTATCCCGCCCTGCTCCCCGTCTTTTGCATGCCGGCGGCGTCGTTAATGTGGAGCCTTGCCTCGCGGATCGACCAAGCGTCGGGTTCGGTCTTGACCAGATCTCCTTGTGCAACGCCGTAGGCCCAATAACCGCAGCATGGTGGCAAATATTGGTCAGAAGCCTGCTAAAATCGCCGCTTGTCAACGGCGCAAGCAAACAGCCGACGCACACCGCCGTAGTCGACGGCGAAACCGGCCCGCTCACGCCGTGGCGCGCTATCGACGAAATGGGCGACTGGATCATAGCCCTTGATCGCCGCGCCGGACGGGCTGTCAAGCGTGTTGAAGCGCCCCTGCCCGCATGGTTCGGTCACCGCGCCTGCCGCACCGGCAACGAGGGCGCGTCGAGACAAGCGCATGGTGGTTTGATCTCCTCGCTCGCGAATTCACGCAGTCAGCGGATCGAACTGCCTGGATCAACTGCGGCGGTCCGCCCACCTGCGACCTCATCGGCTCGGACCTGCCGCTGGCGCCGGCGTCATGCGCTTACCGCCCGCGACCAACTTTTTCACCATACGCCGGTCCAACATCGCGTGGAAGCGATCAAATGAGCGCTGCTGAAGCCGCAGACCAGAGAGTGCACAGATCGATGCAGAGTCTCCGGTGTTGACGGCCAAGGCCAACAACTCGCGTAAGAACACATCGCGCTGCGCGTTGCTGCCGCCCAGCGCCGGCAGCAGGCCGGCCAGCCGGTCAAAATCTTGGCGCACCACGCCGCGCATGGATGTCGACACGATGATCTCGGCCAGCGGCACACCGACGCGCTCACACAGGATCGCTTGCTCGCAATCCCCGCGCTGCGCCGATGCCCGCATGGCGGCGATCAGTTCGCCCGCTGCGGCGAAATCGCCGGTCGCAACCAACGCCAGCAGGTAGTGAAGCGAGCCCAAGACATAGGTCGCATCCGTTCGCCGATCCAAGGCGATCTGCCGCAAATGCTCCCACCGGCTGCCCACGTCGCAGTGCTCCTGCTCGAGCCGCCACAGGATCGATACGGCGTTCATCATGTCCCGGAAATCGCTCGATGGCGTCGGCTCGATGTGTGCGTCATAAAGGGCCAATACACTTTCCACATCACCCTCGGCCAGCCGAAACAACGCGAGATGCCAGGCCAAATGCAGCCCGAACCCGACCCGGCCGCTCCACAACGGCTGCGCGCCTTCCAACCACTGCGTGCCGTCCCGCGTGCGACCGCGCATTTCCATCACGTGCGCCACCGCATGCAGTCCCCACACATCGCCTGGTTCGATGGCGACCGCCTGCCGGCCGGTGATTTCAGCTTCGGCGTGGTGTCCCGTCTCCTCCAGGGCGAAGGCGTGGCAACCGAGTAGAAAGCCATAACCGGGATGCTCGGCCGGCATCGAGGGCAACACCCGCGATGTTGTCGCCAGCATGCGCTCGGCTCCGCCGGTCATGAAGCGCAAGGCATGTGACAACTTGGCGGCCAGAAAGTGAGTCGGCACCGCTTCAAGATGTCGCTCCAGAATGGCCGCCGCTCGCTTAAACTGACCTGCAGCGGTCCAGGTCAGCGCCTGCGCCAGCGCGCGCTCGCATCGGGTTGCCGATGCCAAGGCGGCAACGCGAGCGGTGGTTTGAGCCGCCATCCGACCGGCTTCCACAAGCCCGGCCTGGCGCCCCAGCAAGGCATGGCCAAAGCCGCGTAGGGCGAGCGCCGAGACCAAACCGGGGTCCCGTGTGGCAGCGGCATCAAGGCTCGGAAAGACCGGCTGATGGGTTGCGAAATTGACAACGGCCTGCTCGAACTGGCGCACGGCGCATGGGTCGGCCGACGAATGTTGCCCGCCATACCTGTCAGTCATCATCGGTCTGATCCGCGCCCGTTGCCCATTGTGATTCCGGTATCGTCGAAAGCAGGCAATTTTCCGAGTCACGGCTTATCAAGAGAATGTGAGCGCGGCGCATTGAAGACGCCGCGAACGGACACCCTGCGATTATGGTCAAAGGGAGAACTGCGATCCGAACCGGTTAAGCCGGCGCGGTGCCCGGCGATGGGGCGCACCCACCGACAACGTCGACCAGGTCATTCTGGGCCGGCGCGATCCTTTTCGCTGCGCACGGGCTTGACGAATTTGAGCGGCAAGGCGGTCGTGAATTTGATCTGTTCCATCGCAAAGGCCGAGGACACCTTGGCGATTTCGATTCGGCTGATCAGCTGTTTGTAGAACCGATCGTAGGCGGCGATGTCGGGCACCACGACCCGCAACAAATAGTCGACTTCTCCCGACATCCGATAGAATTCCACGACCTCTGGAAAATCGACCACCGCGGCATGGAACCGCTCAAGCCAATCGTGGGCATGCTTGTCGGTCTTGATCGAGACAAAAACGGTCACGCCGACATTGATCTGGGCGGGATCGAGCAGCGCGATGCGGCGCTGAATAACCCCAGCTTCCTCCAACTTCTGGATCCGCCGCCAGCATGGGGTGGTCGACAGCCCGACCTCCTTGCCAATCTCGGCAACCGGTCGCGTCGCGTCCTGTTGCAGCACGTTGAGGATCTTAATGTCCATCTCGTCCAACATGGCGATCCTCCCCGTGAAAAAATTGTCCCCGAATTCCCGCCTGAAGCTATATTTTTTTTACATCATTGAGGAGATCGAAAGCAACAAGGCAAATATTTCGGTCGCTCGCCACCCTCCGCCCCAGATCGCCGCAGTCGGTGCTGGCATCAGCACGTCCGGCAGGCCTCCCGGATCAATCGTTTGCCGCCGCTAGATCATCGCGCCTTAAATCGGAACCGCAACGCCGATTCCAATTGCGCCGGTTCCGATTTAAGGCGCAAAGATGATCGCTCTTAAAGTGGTGAGCAACGTTCTGCCTTTAATCGGGATCGTTCCGATTCCGATTAAAGGCAGGTTGCTCTAGCACACGGGCCACCTCGCGTTGCAGCACGGGCAACAGCTCCGCCTCGAACCAAGGATTGTTTTTGATCCAGGCGTTGTTGCGCCAAGACGGGTGTGGCAGCGGCAGCCATGTGATCGGTCCCGCACTCTCAAGATGTTGCCGCCAGTCGGCCACTGTGGCGGTAAGACGCGCCTGGCGCTGAGCGGGCAAGTGCCAGCGCTGCGCATAGCTGCCGATCAGCAAGGCCAGCTGTAGGCGCGGCATCATGGCGAGGATGCGCTCGCGCCAGGCCGGTGCACACTCGCGTCGGGGCGGTAGATCCGCGCCTTTGGCGTTTTGGCCGGGAAAGCAGAACCCCATCGGCACGATGGCGACGGTGTGCTCGTCATAAAAGGTCGCGCGATCAATGCCCATCCAAGCGCGCAGTCGATCGCCGGACGGATCGAGGAAGGGAACGCCGCTGGCGTGAACGCGGCTGCCCGGGGCCTGCCCATAAATTGCCAGCCTCGCCGTCGAAGAGGCGCGTACCACCGGTCGCGGCTCGTGCGGCAGCGGACGGCCGGCCGGATGGGTAACGCACAGCCGGCAGGCGCGGACGTCGCGGAGCAGGTTGGCGAGTTGATCCGTTAGCATGGTTGGCCCATTCCCGGCTCAAGCGACCCGAGGCCGGCACTTCCGTCGCAGTTGGCGGGATCCTGCTGGTGTTGTGCGTGGCCGGGCGCGCCAACACTCCAGCCTTGGTTGGCGATACGCGACCGGTCGTTCAAATCAGCTGTCGTCAAGCAATCAAGGCCCACTAAAGCTCGAGCACAAGCCCGTCACTGGCGATGTTCAAATCCGTCGTAGCGATCTGCTCGGACTGCGCCAGCATGTGACCCGCCATGTGCGTCAGCAAAATGCGCCGGGCCCCGAACCGGGGCAGCTGTCGGCTCAATGTGCGCCAGTTCATATGATAACGGGTCTCACCTTCGAACCCGTAGCATTCGCATATGAAAAGATCCGCGCCGCGGCCGCAGTCCACCAGCGACTCGACCCATTCAGTATCGCCCGAAAAGGCGATGATCTTCCCCCCGATCTCAAATCTTAAGGCGTAGGAGGGCGCGCCAGAGGGATGGCACACCTGCGTTGGCGTCACGGCGATCTCATCAAACTGGTCGCGACGGTCCGCCTGCAACTCGGCAAACGTCAACTCGAACCCCAGCGGCCGCTCGATGGCACCTGGAAACAAGGCCTCGCTGGCCAGCTCGAAGCGGCGTTGGATGTCGGGTGGCCCGATGATCCGCAGCGGCCCAGTGCGCTTGGTGACGTGCTGAGCGTGCAACATCCACCACACCAGTCCGCCGAAATGATCGCCGTGCAGATGGGAAATGAAAATCGTGTCGACAGCGTTCGCGTCGAGACCACAGCGCTCAAGACCGATCAATGTGGTGGTGCCACAATCGATCAAAAAATTGCGCGCCTGTCCCGCCACGTGAAACGAGGTTTGCAGCCGGCCGCCAGATCCGAAGGCGTCTCCACAACCCAGCACCGTAAGTTTCATTGATCCGTGTTCTCGCCCCTGGCCAAGCTTTTCGTGCCTCTCGGGCGTCGCCTGGTTACAACCTCAACAGTTACCCCGATCAACTATCACAAGCTGTCACCTGGGGAACAGACAACACAAGGATCGATGCCCGCACCAGGATCAACTGAGCACCCTCAGGCCCTCGCACTCGACCTTGCGTTAACATGCTCATACCAGCGTTGCAGCCCGAAAAGTTCGGTCGGACGCTCGAGCTTGGCCGGTTTCATGAAATCGATGCCGACCAATAGCGTGATATCGGCGATTGAAAAGGTGTCACCTGCCAGAAACTCTTGCGCCTGCAAGTGCTGGTCGATCAACCGCAGCGATTGCAATGCCCGCTCCCGATTGACCTCACCCCAAGCCGCCACTTGAGGAACTTCAAGAGCGGCCATCGCCGGATGCAGATGCCGGAAGGTGTAGGCAACGGCGGCAAACAGGCCAAGCTCAACACGACGGTTCCACATCTCGACCACGGCCTGTCCCAAGGCACCGCTGCCAAACAGCGTTGGTTCGGGCTGAAGCCCTTCAAAGTAGCGACAGATTGCAACGCTTTCGCAAATCACGGTGCCGTCGTCGAGCACCAAACTCGGCACCTGACTGAACCGGTTAATTTGGGTGTATGCCGGCTTTTTGTGATCCAGCTGCATCAGATCAATTTGCTCGTAGGTGACATCAATCCCCTTCTCGGCGAGGAAAATGCGGACCCTGCGAGGATTGGGAGCGCGCCTTTGCTCGATGATTTTCAAAGCTGATCTCCTCGTCCAGAATTCAGTTGAGTTCACCTCGATCCCAGCCAATCGGCTTGCTGCCCTGCCATCCAGGACCACGGCGGATCGGGTCGCCGACCGGCCCTGTCGGCGAAGCATCGACCCTTAAAGGTCGACCATAACGCCGCTGAAGTGCGCCAGCTCGGCCCGACCGTTGCCACTTGGGCAGCTGGGCCCGGCGCGCGCGATGAGCGGCGGCCTAGCTGGGCACGCGATCGAGCGCGGCGTCAATACGCTGAACCGTGATGTATCCGGCCAACCGACCGCCTTGCCCGCGCCGAAAACGCCCTCCGCACCGGCCTGCCCATCCGCAAACACGATGTCCTTGTTGATGTTCAACTTGCTCAGCATGCGCGATATTAAGAACCGTGAATGACGGGAAAATATTGTATTTCAGGCAGTTGAAAATTTTTAATTTAGTAACTTAGAAACTTTACGTTAGCACTTTCCGTGATTATTCGGATTGACGGATTTGGCTCCAGTTCAGTCACGAACTGCACTGGTTTCACAGCCGAAACTTAACCGACAATGGATTTGTGGGCCAAATGGCTACCGCACCAGCTGCCGACGATTCAAGCACCCGCGAGCGTAAGCGCGCTCCGGCTCGAGTCCGGCTCGGCGGCCTGAAGGATGTGCGCCAACGCTTTTTGCGCGGAGCAACGGCTCAACCCGAGTTTGAGCACGAGCTGATGCTGATGTTCGTGCGCAACGAATTGTCGGCGCAAGCCACGATCTTGCTGCTGGCGATGACCTTTACGCTGGCTTCGATGTTTTGGGCGCCATGGACGCAAGCGGTCCTGTGGTTAATTTTGGTCATCGGCTCCAAGGTGCTGCTATTGGAGCTGTGTCGCCGCATCCAAGCGCTGCCGGCCAGTGAAATTGACCTGCCCCTGTGGCGCCAACGGCTGCTCTTGGCGGAAGCCACGAACGGCGTCTGCTGGGCCGGATTCGCGCTGGTTGGCATCCAAACGTCGGCCACAATGGGTGAAGGCTATCTCTTCACCAGCCACGTGTTCGTGTTCGCCTCGCTGATCGTGGTGCTTGCCATTCGCATGACCTTCGCATCCTCAGTGATGCCGATACTCTACGTCGGCACCATCCCCATGACGATCGCCGTTGTCGCCCGGCTGTTGTCGGTCGGCGACTATTTCTACGTGGCGCTGGCAACCATGGCCGCGGGGGTCCACGTCTATTTCATCTTCCTGGCCAAAGGCCTCAACTCCACGGCGCTTGCGATGTTGCAATTTCGGGCGCAAAAGGACGCGCTGATCGCCGAGCTGGAACAGGCCAAGTCAATCTCCGATGAGGCCCGCCGCCGCGCCGAGGACGCCAACGTCGCGAAATCGCGCTTTCTTGCCACCATGAGCCACGAGTTGCGGACCCCGCTCAACGCGATCCTCGGCTTCTCGGAGGTGATGCAAGCTGAAGTGATGGGACCCATCAATAACCCCCGCTATAAAGAATATGCGGGCAATATCCACCAGTCCGGCAGCCACCTGTTGCATTTGATCAATGAAATACTCGATCTGTCACGGATCGAGGCAGGGCGCTATGAGCTGAACGAAGAGGCGCATCGGCTGGCCGACATCGTCGACGATTGCCACCGCCTGCTCAAACTGCGGATCGACGGCAAGGCGCTGCGCATCGTCAAACGCTTCGACGAGAACTTGCCTCAGGTTTGGGTCGACGAGCGCGCGGTCCGTCAGATCTGCCTCAACCTGCTGTCCAACGCTCTTAAGTTCACGCCCACAGGCGGTCAGATCGTGCTGACCGTGGCCCGCACATCCGACGGCGGACAAGTGATCCGGGTGCGCGATACCGGGCCGGGCATCCCCAAGGAGGAACTCCCCAAGGTCCTGCAGGCCTTCGGCCAAGGCGCGCTTGCGCAACGGGGAGCCGAAGGTGGAACAGGGCTTGGGCTGCCGATCGTCAAAAAGCTGATCGATATGCACGGCGGCCGGTTCGAACTCAAGTCGGAACTCGGCAAAGGAACATTGGCGGCAGCCTACGTCCCACCCAAGCGGGTTTTGCAGGTCCAGCCCTCGGTGCAACACTTGAGATGCGATCTCCACCACGCGCATCGTGGGCGCACGAACGGCGCCACCGCTGCCGAGATGGTGCCGCCAACCCGCCCTGCGCGACTGCGGCGGTCAGCCGAGCGAACACCGGTCACACCGTCGTCGGCATCACGATGACGCGATAAATCGTCCGACCGCGTTATATTTTGCTTGCATACGGACTGACTTGCATCCAATCATTGCAAAGATGTGATTCGGAACGCCTGAAAAATGCCGCGAACGGGGCCTCTCCTCGCAGCCAGCAGGTGGCCCGGAATGCAGGCTTGTGCAGGGACGCTTCAGTCCCAACAGCACAGGTCACGGGGGAGCCCAGCGATGGGCTGAAGGCGCGACGTCGGGGGGGTCTGGCGTCGCGCCTCATTCGTTTTTGCGCCGACGGGCTTTGGTACCTAGATCATCGCGCCTTAAAGTGTAGAGCAACCTGCCCTTAATCGGGATCGCTCCGATTCCGATTAAAGGCCGGTTGCTCTAGCCGCGAGTTGGGTTTTGCGCGGGCCAGTTTCGGCACGGGTCGAGCGCCGTAGCGGGGCTGCTGAACCGCACGACAACATGTCAGCGGTAGCTTGAGCCGTCCGCTCCCCCGCCGTCCGAGGCGAGGCCCGTGGACGCGCGATTGATCGGCCAACGTCAGCTCCTGCGCCGATCAGGTCTTAGCGCAACTTTCTGCGTTTGATCGGGATCGTTCCGATTCCGCTCCATAGCAGGTTGCTCTAGGGCCTGTTGGGAATCAGGATTCACTTTGGACCTGGTTTGTGATTCAAGCTCCCAAAACAGGGGGCTGCAAATGATTCGTTACTGTTTGACAGATCGTCAGTGGGAAAAGATTGAGCCGCTTTGTCTGGGCAAGAAGACCGATGCCGGTCGCACCGGTGGTGATGGTCGGGTGTTCATCGAAGCCGTTCTGTGGATCGTTCGCACGGGCAGTCCATGGCGCGACCTGCCATCGGAATTCGGCAATTGGAATACGGTGTTTCAGCGCTTTCGTTATTGGGCTGCGCGTGATGTTTTTGCGAAAATTTTCAATGCTCTATCCGATGATCCGGACATCGAGTACGCGATGATCGATGCCACCATCGTCCATGTCCATCGCCACGGACACGGCGCAAAAGGGGGACTCAAAGTCAGGCCATCGGCAAGTCGAAGGGCGGGTGGACAACGAAGATTGTCGCACTGACCGACGCTCTCGGCAGTCTCGTGCGCTTCGTTCTGCTGCCCGGACATCGCTACGATACGGTCGGCGTCGCACCGCTGATCGAGAAGGTCGAGTTCGCAGCGCTGATCGCTGACAAGGCCTACGATTGCAACTGGATCATTGATGAGCTGAACGCGCGGGGTGCCGGCATCGTCATCTCGCAAAGACCAAAACGAAAACGGCGCCTCCAAATCGACGAGGAGATCTACAAATGGCGCCACCTCATCGAGAACTTCTTCTGCAAACTCAAGGAGTTCAAGCGTATCGCCACACGCAGCGAGAAGACTGACAGCAGCTACCGTGCAATGATCTATGCGGCAGCAACTGTGATACACTCGCGCTGAATCACAACAGGGCCTAGAGCAACCTGCCTTTGATCGGAATCGGAACGCCGATTCCAATTGCGCCGGTTCCGATTTAAGGCGCAAAGATGATCGCTGTTAAAGTGTAGAGCAACTTTCTGCCTTTGATCGGGATCGTTCCGATTCCGATCAAAGGCAGGTTGCTCTAGCATGGTCGGCCAGCGGTCACCCTTCGATCGAACAGGGCGTGCATGGACGGTGCTCAACGACAATACAGGCTGGGGGTCGATGTGGGCGGCACCCATACCGACCTGGTGATCCTCGACCCCGCCTGTGGTGACGTGATGGTGGAGAAGGTGCCGAGCACGCCGGACAATCCGGCGCTCGGTGTGCTGCAGGGGATCGACCGGCTCATCGCGCGCGGCGTGCCACCTGGCGAGATTGCGTTCTTTGCCCATGGCACGACCATCACGACCAACGCGCTGCTCGAATTGCGGGGCGCGAAGCTGGGCTTGCTGATTTCCAGGGGCTATCGGGCCGTGCAGGAGGTTGGCCAGCAGGCCCGCGACGGTAACCTATTTGATTACTTCTATTCAAAACCGCAGCCGCTGGTGCCGCAAAGCCGGACCTATGAGATCGGCGAACGGGTCGATTACCAAGGCCACGTATTGATGCCGCTCAACGAAGCCGACGTGGTGGCGGCAGCCCAGGCGCTGCGCGCTCAGGGCGTGGAATCGGTGGCCGTGTGCTACCTATTCTCGTTTTTGAAGCCGGAGCACGAGCAGCGCACACGCGTCATCCTGGAAGCGCAGATGCCCGGCGTGTCGGTGTCGCTGTCATCGCAGGTGCTGCCGCGCATTCGCGAATGGCCGCGGCTGTCGACGACCTTGCTCAATGCCTATCTGGAGCCGGTGATGGTGCGCTATATCGCGCATCTGGAAAACAGCCTCGATGCCATCGGCGTGATGACGCCGCAGCGATTTCTGATGCAATCGAATGGCGGGGTGATGCCGTTCAGCGCCGCAGTTGCCGGCGCCAAAACCGTCCATACCCTGTTCTCCGGTCCGGCGGCGGGCGCCCAGGCGGCGGCCTACCTGGCCAACACCGATGCACAAGCGGGGCTCATTACGCTGGACATGGGTGGCACCAGCGCCGACATCGCGTTCATTGAAGGCGGCCTGCCGCTGGAGACCACCGAGGGGGTCATCGCCCGGCGGCAAATCGACGTCCCGGCCCTCGACATGACGACGATCTCCGCCGGCGGCGGCTCGATCGCACACGTCGATGGCGGCGGTTTTCTCGCCGTCGGTCCGACCAGCGCCGGCGCCGTGCCTGGTCCGGCCTGTTATGGTCGAGGCGGACAGCAAGCAACCGTCACTGACGCCGACCTAGTGTGCGGCTATCTCAATCCGAATTACTTTCTCGGCGGCGCCCAAACGCTGGATGTGGCTGCCGCGCGCCGGGCGATCAGCCAACACGTCGCCGAGCCGCTCGGACTTGATCTGGTGGCCGCCGCCGAGGGCATCCGCCGCATCGTCGACATGCGCATGGCCGACGAAATCAGGGTGTTTGCCGCCAAGCGCGGGGTCGATCTGTCGCAATTCAGCTTACTGCCATTTGGCGGCGCCGGAGCAGTGCACGCGGCGGCTGTGGCGTTCGAGCTTGGGATACCACGGGTGCTGGTCCCGCCCCGTCCCGGCGCCTTTTCCGCGCTCGGGCTGTTGTGCACGGACGTCTTGCACGACTACATCCGCTCGGAGCTGCAGCCGCTCGCCGACATCGATGCCGCGCATGCCGAGGCGGTGTTCCACGCACTGGAGCAGCGGGCGCGCGCGGACCTTGCCCGCGAAGGCATGGAGCCGGCCGCAGCCCGCTTTGAGCGGGAGTTGGACCTGCGTTATACGGGCCAAGGCTATGAATTGCGCACACCGCTGGACGGGCTTTATCAGCATCGGCTTGATGCGGCGGCCGTAGCGGCAGCGCGCAAGCGCTTCGACCAGCGCCACGCGCACGTGCATGGCCATGCCGCAACGGACCGGCCGGTGGAGCTCGTCAGCTATCGCCTGCGCGTGCGGGTCGCGGTTCCCAAGTATCTGCCGCAGCGCCATCGGCCACCCGCCGCAGGGGGTGATCCCGCGGTGGCTTTGAAAGGCAGTCGGGCTGTTCATTTCGCCGCCGGCCACGCCGTCAGCGCCGCCATCTACGAGCGCCATAAACTTAAGATCGGCGCCCGGCTCGATGGCCCGGCCATTATCGAGCAGTTCGACGCCACCACGGTGGTGCCGCCCGGTTGGCGCGCCAGCATCGATGGCTTGCGCAATGTGCTGCTGGAACGGCGCCCAAACGCCACCGCATGACATTTTGTAGCGGCAAGCGCCACCGAATAGGGAACGTACGCTCTCAGCTGAAACTGGAGCGCGCGACCAACCCCTTCGATCGGCGCAGGCTTCGCACCAAGCGTGCGGACCCAGGATCGGCACACGATCCACAGATAATCGTTCTCATAGCCGCCCCGGCGCTGCTCCGGCCAAGATGACCTAGATCATCCTTGTGTTTTAAATCGGAACCGCAAAGCCGGTTCCGATTTAAAGCACAAGGATGATCGCTCTTAAAGTGTTGAGCAGCCTGCCTGAGGCGGATCAGCCGTGCCGGCCTGCTCCCCGCCCGACCTTCCAGAACATCATGCTTTAGGGCGGCGCGTGGAGGAACGGGGCGGGGGAGTGGGAGGGTGCCAGCACACTCTGACCAGCGACAGCCGCCCGCATTGAGCAGCTTAATGACATTCGTTCGCCATAATTGTCCTTAATGGGCTGCAGCGCGCCCGGACCCCCGGCGAAACATCGTTCGGGCAGGCGTCTGCAGCAACACTTGCGACGGAGTGTCATTGATGGCTGTAAAATCGAGGATCTGGACCGGCGCGTTGGTTGGGGCCGGCATCGCTGTCGGCGCTTTCACGGGCAGCGCGGTGGACGCCGGCGCCGTCGAATGGGTGAACGCGTCGGGCAACTCATGCCTACGGGCCTGTCGTCGCGTCGGGCTTCGGCCGGTCACCTCGGGCGTTTACTCCAATGGTGCCCGGTATTTCGTATGCGCCACCAATTATGCCGGAGAAGGCTTCCGCCCAGGCTATAATCTGCAGCCATCGTGGGCTAACTCCTGCACTGTCGGCTGGGGCGGGCATGAACGGTCCGCACCCGATTACCGTTGCCTGTGCCGATCATTCGGCGGTGGCACGCGATGGCAGCGCTACTGATCGGCTGCCTCGGCCCCTTTTGCAGCGGCTAGATCATCGCGCCTTAAAGTGGTGAGCAACTTTCTGCCTTTAATCGGGATCGTTCTAATGCCGATGAAAAGCGGGTTGCCCTCAGACCACGCCCTTGAGGAAAACGCCAATGAGATAGGCGACCGCTGCCGCGGTCGCCCCAATCAACAACGTTTCCACGGCCAGCCGCCAGGCCGGTCGCAACGACCAGCGGCTCTTCAAGGCGCCAATCGCCGCGAACACGATGCCCGTCGCGACAATCGACCAACTGAAAGCACCCGGCAGCCCGATCGCAAACGGCAGCAACGGCACCGCGCCACAGATGGCAAACGATGCAAATGTGCTTGCCGCCCCATGCAGCGGTGAGCGCTGCAAGTTGGCGCGTCCGTATTCCTCCTGCATCATCACGTCGATCCAGCGATCCGTTGACGCGGTGACGTTGTTGGTGGCCTCCTCCAATCCGTCACCGGAAAACCCTTTCTTGGCCAGGATCTGACGCACCTCTTCGCGCTCACCGTCGGGAACCTGGTCGATGTGATGACGCTCGATCGCCCGCAACCGGCGATAGTCTTCGATCTCCGTTTTGGTACTGCTGTAGTTGCCCGCGGCCATCGAAAAGCCGTCGGCGAACAGATTGGCGATGCCGAGAATGAGGATCACCCTGGTGCTGAGATCGGCGCCGATCACCCCGGCGACGACGGCGAACGTGGTCACCGCGCCGTCGATGCCACCGTACACCCAATCGCGAAGGTATGACGGCTTCAGGCTGCGGGCCAACCGGCTGCGGATCGCATCGGGGGTGTGTTCGGCCTCAAGCTCACTGGACATCGTTCGATCCGGACTCGGCGGCGCTCGACGGCTCCATGATCTGTGGTGGCCGGTGCGCGTTAGGGTCGACTCTCTCAAAGTTCTCGCAACATATCGTGCGGCGAACCGCAACGGGGCAGCAGCTCGGGCCAGATCTTAGGCCAGGCCTTAGGCAAGACCACGGCACCCGGCCGCTGGCCGCGCGCTGCCGGCGCCAGTGGTCCAACGTGAGGGTTGTACGCGCCCGGCGCGGGTTTGAGACCTACACGTTGACCGACAGCACGCTCCGTGCGATCGCGCGGAACTCGTCCTGGGTCACCAACCCGCGCTTTTCGATGCCCAGGTCCTTGACCTGCTTGAGCATCTCGGTGACCGCATCATCGTCGGCACCCTCGATGCCGAGCTGCTCCAAGTTGTAGGTGATTGAGGCCTTGCCGCTCTTCTTGCCGAGCACGACCTCGCCTGCCCGCCCCGTCAATGTCGGATGGGTACCGAACATGGCAAGCGGCTCTTTCACCACCAGGTCAACGCCAATGCCGGATTCCCGCGTAAAGTTGCGCGCACCGAGGATCGGCTTATTGACCGCGATCGGCATGCCGCTGACCCGGCGCACGACCTCGCCCAGCTCGGGCAGCTTGTCGATCCGATACTGCTGATCGTAGCCGTACAGCACGTGCAGCGCGACCGCCAACTCCTCCAACGGCGCATTGCCGGTGCGCTCACCCAATCCATTGGAACAGCTGTGCACGCAGGTGGCGCCGGCCTCCACGCCCGCCAACTCGGTGGCGACCGCCATGCCGAAATCGTTGTGGGTGTGGACCTCGACCGGCAGACCGGTCACCCGATTGACCCAACGCACCATGTATTTGATCGCATCGGGCAACGCACAGCCCATCGTGTCGACCACGCCCACCGCATCAGGCGGCGCATCCTGCATCATACGGGTCAATAGATTGGTCAGGTCCTCTTCCCGCGCTCGGGTGGTGTCATAGGGGAAGAAAACAACGTGCAAACCTCGTTGTTTGGCGTAATTGACGACGTCGGCGCTCTTGCGCAGCACGTCCTCCCAGGTCCACTTGAACTGATACTTGAGCTTGGGATAGCCGATCGGCACTTCGACGATGACGCCGTGGCAGCCGCATTCGAGGGCCTTGTCGATGTCGCCTTTGACGGCACGGGCGAAGCTGTAGATCTTCGACGTCAGGCCGAGCTTGGAAATCTGCTTGATGGCTTCGAAGTCCATCTCGGACACCGCCGGCATACCCGCCTCGATGCGCTCGATGCCGACCTCGGCCAATTTCTCGGCGATCGCGATCTTGTCTTTAACATCCATCACCACGCCGGGCGTCTGCTCGCCGTCGCGCAGGGTCGCGTCGTGGATCTCGACCTTGTCCGGCAGTTGACGGGCCGCCTTGACCTCCGGCGTATCATTGTAAGGGCACACCCACCACTGATCGGCCTTGAAATACCTCTCTGTCATGTTGCGGGCTCCTCTTTAATGATGCGGTATCGAGTCACGATTTGAGATGGTGTGAAGACACCATGATCGACAGGCTGAGGCTGCACGCGCCCTGGCAGCTGCTCCGCCCGAACGCTTGGAACGTTCTGGAAATAAAGCAGATCCGGCACGTTGGCCACCGCTATCGACGCCAGCGTAGGCCATGACCCTTGCCCCATCGGGGTCAGCGTGCGCCTCAGTCCGTTCTACCTCAGGTGCAAGCGCCGCGCCGGCCGATCATGGCTGGGCGGCGAGCCGTTGCCCGAGACGGCCGGCCAGATCCTGGATGTACTGCCAAGCGACGCGACCGGACCGGGCGCCGCGCGTCATGCTCCACTCCAAGGCGTCGCCGGTCAGCTGCTGATCGTCGGCCTGCAAGCCGAAGTGCGCGGCATAGCCGGCGACCATCTCCAAGTACTCATCTTGACTGCAGTTGTGGAACCCCAGCCAAAGCCCGAACCGATCCGACAACGACACCTTCTCTTCCACGGCCTCCGAGGGATTGATCGCGGTCGAGCGCTCGTTGTCCATCATGTGGCGCGGCATCAGATGACGTCGATTGGACGTGGCGTAAAAGATCACATTGTCGGGCCGGCCCTCGATCCCACCTTCCAGCACCGCCTTCAACGATTTGTAGCTGGTATCGTCTTGGTCGAACGATAGGTCGTCGCAGAACACGATGAAGCGATGGGGTTGGCCGCGTAGATGGGCGAGGCAGCGCGGGAGGCTGGCGATGTCTTCGCGATGGATCTCGATCAGTCTCAGCCCGGGCGCCATTTGCCGCACCTCAGCGTGCGCCGCCTTGACCAGCGAGCTTTTGCCCATGCCGCGTGCACCCCACAGCAAGGCGTTGTTGGCCGGAAGCCCGCGGGCAAAGCGCTCGGTGTTCGACAGCAATTGCGCCGCCGCCCGGTCAATGCCCTTGAGCAGCGACAGCGGCAACCGGTTAACCGCTTCCACCGGCTCGAAGCGTTCGGATCCGGCCTGCCAGATAAATGCTTCGGCGGCCTCGAACGCCGGTGCGGGCGGTGGCTGCGGTGCGAGCCGCTCCAATGCGCTGGCGATGCGCCGAAGCAGCTCAAGCTTATCGGTCATGTCAGATCCTACCTCGCTCCCTGCTGAAATCCCTTGCCAAGCTGCAGCAGCCGCCCGCGCCGACGGCCACCACGGACCGTGCGGAAGCGCCCGTTCGCTGGCAGCTCCCCGCGACGCGCCTAGAGCAACCTGCCTTTAATCGAAATCGGAACGATCCCGATTAAAGGCAGAAAGTTGCTCACCACTTTAAGAGCGATCATCTTTGCGCCTTAAATCGGAACCGGCGCAATTGGAATCGGCGTTGCGGTTCCGATTTAAGGCGCGATGATCTAGCCAACACCCGCCAGACGATGCAGTGCTGTACACATTGTGCGGTGGCATGGCGATGGAAACGTTGAACCAGACCCGCGCCTGCCCGATATATCGATCACCCGCCAACGGGTCACGCCGATGTGCCCGGCGTCGGCGATGGGCGGCGGTTGCCATCGCTGGGGTAGGGCCACTATAGTTCGCGCACATCCGTAGCGGGGGCCGCTGACGACCCAACAAGAAGGTGGGTTGCAGGCGGCGAACTGTCGGCGGCTTGACACCCCGGTCTTTCCGCAAAAGCTGATACCCGACATCCCGCACGCGTCAAACTCGTCACTCGATCGACCCAGGCAAGGAATGGCAGGCGCATGTTCATAACCCCGGCCCACGCGCAGGCAGGCGGCGGCGGCGGCGACTTTCTGGTCCAGTTGCTACCGATCATTTTGATGTTCGTCATCTTCTACTTCCTGCTGTTCAGGCCGCAACAACAGCGTATGAAGGCGCATCGGGAAATGCTGTCCAATCTCCGCCGCGGTGACACCATCGTCACCTCTGGGGGGATCATCGGCAAGATCACGCGGGTGCTCGACGATCAGGAGATAGAGCTGGAGATCGCCGCGGATACCAAGGTGCGCATCGTGCGCAGCATGATCGCGGAGGTGCGCAACAGGACGGAGCCGGTCAAGAGCGGCTGAATGGGATCAGGGGCGCGTTGCCGGCAAGCCTGTGGCCGCTGTCCGAAATTGAAGGTCAAGGGCGAAGATGCTGCACTTTTCCTACTCGAAGATCATCGCGATTTTGGGCGCATGCGGGCTAGCCATCGCCTTCACGCTGCCCAACTTCTTTCCCGCGGAGACGGTGAAAAGCTGGCCGCGCTGGTTGCCGCACCAGCAGATGCCGCTGGGGTTGGACCTGAGGGGCGGCGCCCATCTGCTGCTGGCGATGGACATTGATAGCCTGCGCAGGGATGGGCTCGATACTCTGAAGGAGGATGCCCGACGCCGGTTGCGGTCGGCCCGGATCCTGTTCACCCGCCCCGGTATCGTCGGCGATGAGGTGCAGGTCAGGCTGCGTAATGCCAGCGACCTGGACCGGGCGCTGGAGCAGCTGCGTCAGCTCAACGAGCCGACCGGCAATGTGCTGCTGGGAACCGCGACCGATTCGATTGAGGTCTCAGGCGAGGGCAATCTGATCACGCTGAAGCCGACCGAGGCCGGCATCAACGCGCGTATCTCCTCGGCGGTCAGCGCCGCGCTGGAGACGATCCGGCGCCGCATCGACGGGTTTGGCACGTCGGAGCCGCTGATCGTGCGGCAGGGCCTGGACCGCATTCTGGTTCAGGTGCCGGGTCTCGACGACACGGAGACGTTGCGCAAGCTGATCGGCAAGACGGCGAAGTTGACGTTCCACGAAGTGCATCCGTCGATGACCGCCAGCGAGGCGCGGCAAACCCGAGTTCCGATCGGCTACAAGATCTATCCACCCGATCCGGAGAGCGACCGCGGCGCGGGCGATTACCTGCTACGCGAGACGCCGGTCGTGCAGGGCGACGATCTGGTCGATGCACAGCAAGGGTTTGATGCGCAAACCAGCGAGCCGGTGGTCAATTTCCGCTTCAATCAGAAGGGCGCAAGGATCTTCGCCCGATTCACCACCAATAACGTCGGCCGCCCGTTCGCGATCGTGCTCGACGGAAAGGTGCTGTCAGCACCGGTGATCAGGAGCCAGATCTTGGGTGGCTCGGGTCAGATCTCGGGCAGCTTTTCGGTGAAGTCGGCCAACCAACTGGCCATTCAGCTGCGATCCGGTGCGCTGCCGGCCAGCTTGACCGTGGTCGAAGAACGCACGGTCGGCCCCTCGCTCGGCGCGGACTCGGTGGCGGCCGGGCAGATCGCCGGCGTCATCGGCGGCATCGCGGTGACGGCGTTCATGGTGTTTGCCTACGGCCTGTTCGGCATTTTCGCCGTGGTCGCCGTGTTCATCAATATGTGCATCATCGTCGCGATCATGTCGCTGCTCGGCTCGACGTTGACGCTGCCCGGCATCGCCGGACTGATCTTGACGATCGGCATGGCGGTCGATGCCAACGTGCTGATCTATGAACGTATTCGAGAGGAGCTGCGGAATGGCAAGACACCGATCTCGGCGATCGATGCGGGGTTCTCGCGGGCGTTCGGAACCATCCTCGACTCCAACCTGACGACGCTGATCGCCGCGATCGTGATGTTCTGGTTGGGCTCCGGGCCGGTGCGCGGCTTCGCGGTGACGCTGTCGATCGGCATCTTCGCCACGGTGTTCACAGCGTTCACGGTCACCCGCCTGCAAGTGGCGCTCTGGCTGCAACGGCAGAACACGCGCAAGGTCCCGATCCCGGTTTGACGCACTTGGCCATGGAACCGGGGTGAGACCTATCGGATTGCGGCTGGCTCAGTTACGGCTGGCGCGCTGGCAAAGAAAGTAACGTCATGCACTTCAAAGGCTACGATTTCTGGCCCCACGGCACCAAACTGCCGGTCATGAAATGGCGGCAATTCTGCGTCGGCGTGTCCGCGGTGGCTGCCATCACGTCACTGTTCCTGGTGTTTACCGTCGGCCTCAACTTCGGCATCGATTTCAAGGGCGGCACGCTGGTGGAGGTGCGGGCCAAAACCGGCGATATCGACATTGGCCAGTTGCGCTCCACGCTCAGCGGACTGAATTTGGGCGAAGTTCAGATTCAAGGGTCAGGTGACCTCGATGCCCTGATCAGGGTCGAACAGCAGCCCGGCGGAGAAAAGGGGCAGGAGGTGGCGGCCGACAAGGTTCGCTCGGCGCTCGATGGCATGGTCGATGTGCGCCGCGTCGAGGTGGTGGGCCCCACGGTGTCGTCCGAGCTTAAAGAGGCAGGTCTTTATGCCTGCCTCACGGCCATGTTAGGCATTCTGCTGTACGTCTGGTTTCGTTTCGAATGGCAGTTCGGTGTCGCCGCGATCGTGGCGCTGATGCACGACACGTTGATCACCATTGGTGTGTTCGCCCTGTTAGGCATGGATTTTGGGTTGCCGGAGGTCGCTGCGGTGCTAACGCTGGCCGGCTATTCGATCAACGACACGGTCGTCGTGTTCGATCGCATCCGAGAAAACCTTCGCAAATACAAGCGGATGCCGCTGGAAGACCTGCTAAACACCTCGATCAATGAAACGCTGTCGCGCACGGTGGTCACCGCGATCACGACGTTTCTCGCCATCTTCGCGTTGTATGTGTTCGGCACCGAGGTGATCCGCGGCTTTACGTTCGCGATGTTGTTCGGGGTGGTGATCGGCACCTGGTCCTCGGTGTTCATTGCCTCGCCGTTCCTGCTGTGGATCGGCGTCAAGCGGGATTGGAGCGAAAGCGGCGCGAAGGCGGAAGGCGACAAGGCCAGGGTGTGAGGCGTGCGTGAACGCCCGGACCTGCGTCAATTGCGGGAGATGCCGTCGTGACTGGGGCCGATGACGAGCGGGTGGCCTGCTATCCCGGCCAAGCGCCGATCGATGCGTACGGCAACGGCGGCTTTCGGTTCGCCGGCATGAGCCACCGCGGATCGATCCTGTGCTTGCCCTCGGCCATTGTGGCGTGGCCGGTGGCGAGCCCCGAGGAGTTCAGCTTGGCCGTGCTGGCGCCCGCCCTAGAACCGGCCGAAGGGCTGACCTTGGTGCTGTTGGGCACCGGGCCGCGCCAGGTGTTTCCCGCGCTGGAGCTGCGCCGCGCGTTCGAGCAGCGGCAGATTGCATTGGAGCCGATGGCGACCGGAGCCGCGGCGCGAACCTACAATGTGCTGTTGGCCGAGGGTCGCCCGGTAGGCGCGGCGCTCCTGGCGGTTCCGTGATCTCGGCGCAACGCAACGGCGGAGACGATCATGCGCGAGATCCTGGCAAGCCCGATGCGGTCGCTGATGCTTGGCGCCTTGGTCGCCGTTGCACTTGTGTCGCTGTGGATCGCGTTTGCCGGCGTCGATGCCCATGGGTTTGCCGCATTCGCGCTGCGCGTCGTGCATGTAATAGCGGCGGTGGTTTGGGTCGGCATGATCTGGTTTGTCAACTTCGTCCAGCTGGTCGCCGTCGCCGAAGCGGCGCCGACGGACCGGTCGGCCATCGTGAAGCATATCGTGCCGCGCGTCGCCTTGACCTTCCGGCACGCGTCGCATTTGACGATCGTCTCCGGAGTATTGCTGCTGGCCGCGGCGGGCTACCTGCTCGATCAGCTGGTGTTCGCGACCGAGGTCTTCATACCGCCGGCGAAAAGCGCCATGCTTTGGGCAGGTGTGGTCGGCGCACTGGCGATGTACGCGTTCGTCCACATGATGATTTGGCCCAACTTGCAAAAGGTGCTCGGCATCGTGCCCGCCGATGAGGCCAGCGTGGCGCTGGCGCGGGTGCGGGTCGCCAGCTACGCGCGGTGGAACCTGATCCTTGCCCTGCCCGTCACCGTGGCGATGATCGCGGCGGCCCACCTTTACTGATCGAGCGAGGTCCTCATTTGTGATCGAGGCGGGCGCCGCCGACAGCAACGGGAGCGGGCGCGATGTGGTCTGGACCGCAGCCCGCGCGTTTGAGCGCGATCGCTATCTGGCAGCGCTGTTATCACCGCGGCCGGCGCGCGATCGGCTGATCGCTCTGGCAGCGTTCGCCGGAGAGGCAGCGCGCATTCCGGCGTTCGTGCGCGAGCCGATGATCGGGCAAATCCGTCTGCACTGGTGGCGCGACGCCGTTGCCGCCGTCGATCCAGATCGCCGGCGCACCGGCCACCCGATCGCCGACGCCGTGGCCACCGCCCTGCGCGACCACCCGACCGCCGTCGCCTTGCTGCACGGATTTATCGACGCCCACGAAAGGCGGCTTGAGCAAGTGCCGTTCGCCACCTTCGCTGCGCTCGAGGCGTTCCTGGATGCAACCGAGGGTGCGATGTTCAGGCTCGCAGACCTCTTGCTGTCCAGGCCGGAGCCGCGAGCAGAGCAACACGCGCCGCTGTTGGTTGCGGCCGGACGCGGGTACGGCCTGGCGCGGCTGTTGATCGAGCACCCGGCCACCTTGGCGCAAGGTCGGGTGCTGCTGCCGGCCGATCGCCTCGCTGCGCACGGCCTGACACTGGCCCAGCTCACCCAAGCCGATCGACACCAGGCTGCGCGCGCGCTGCTGAACGAAGTTGCCGAACGCTCGCGGCAACAGCTCGCCGACTTGCGCCGTCACTGGCCGCAGGCGGATCGCGCGCAACGCCGGGCGGTGTTACCGATTGCCCTCATACCGCCCTATTTGAAGGTTTGTGAACAGACTCGACCGGACCCGCTTGAGGTCCAAGACGTGATGCCGATCACCCGCGTCGTCAGGCTGTGGCTGGCCGCGCGTTTGGGTGTCGTGTGAGACAATTGCCAGGGCACGGTGCGGTGCGCCACCGTTTCACCGCACCGTGATCGCTCGGTCCGTTTTGCCAACCGGTGATGCACAGAGGGGTTGACCTGGGATCGGTTGCGGGAGCCACCATGCTGCTCACGACCCAACGCTCAGCACTTGCGGCCGCGATCATGGTGACCGCCGGCGTCCTCGGCTTGGCGTCGGCGCAGGGACAACAGGCCGTGTCGGCCGAGGGCCGGGCCATCACTGAACGCGCGCGGGACCTCGGCGTGCCGTCTGTCCGGCCCGATCACCAGCTCAACGAGCGGGTGTTGCTCCATAACACGCTGGCGCCGTCGATCGGCCGCGCACGCGTGCGTTGGCACGTGCAAAACCCGTTTCGCTTCTTCAATGACCCCGCCGACACCGGTTTGCACCGGGCGGTTTGGGCAAGCCTGAGCGATGCCCAGCGGCAAGCACCGGTGCTGAACGCAGAGCGCCTGCTCAGCGCCCGGTTCCATCGCGGCTGGTCAGCGCAACGCAAAGGGCGGGTGTGTTGGAACCCCGAAGCGCGTCGCTTCGTCTGCCCCAACGGCGATCCCTACGTCACCCCCCACACCCATAAAATCATCGCTCAGTTGCGCGACGTGCCCGACGCCGCGCAGATCACCTGCCGGTGGCGCATTGAACCACTCGACCCGAAGGCCGGCCACGCCGGCAGCCTAAAGGCGGTCTGTGCGCAGCCGGTGGAACTGACGATCCCCTACCCGTCCGGCGCGCGCATTTTGGTTGAGATCGGCGGACGCGTCGTCGCGGCCGAACAGGTCCGCGTCAACGATGTCCTGATTGTCGGGCTCGGGGACAGCTTTGCCAGCGGCGAGGGCAACCCCGATTTTCCGGTGCGGTTCTCGCGAGAGCGCGCCTCCAGTTACGGTAACGGCACCCTGTCCGACACCGATCCGTCGACCGGCTATCCGACCCGCGCGGGCCGCTGGCGTCACATGGGCGATCGCCGGTTCATGGCGCGCGGTGCGCGCTGGCTGGATCGGGCCTGCCATCGCTCGCTTTACTCCCATCAGCTGCGCGCGGCATTGCAGCTGGCGCTGGAGGAACCGCACAGGGCCGTGACCTTTCTCGGCTTGGCCTGCTCCGGCGCCGATATCGTTCGCGGCTTGTTCCTGCGTTATCGTGGCCATGAATGGGTGAGGAACCCGCCGGTGCACTCGCAAATTTCGGCGGTCGCCGTCGCGCAGTGCGGAACCCATGAGGCACCGCAGCAGGATTTGCCGGAAGCGTACCACTTGCGGGGGCGGATCCCGGCGCTGCAGGGCGGGCTCGTGTTGCGCAAATGCCCCAAGTCGGACGCGCGCCCGGTCGACCTGTTCATGATCTCGATCGGCGGCAACGACATTGGCTTTGCGCGGCTGGTGGCCAACGCCGTGTTGCATAGCGAATCGACGCTGAAGATGCTCGGCGGCTGGATCGGCGAGGTGCACGGTGCGCCCGAGGCGATGCGCGCGCTGGCCAACCTTGATGACCGCTTCAAGGCGCTGAACCGCGCCCTGCACTACCTGTTGCACCTGCCTTGGTCGCAAAGCGATCGGGTGCTGTTGACGGCCTATCCGGCCATGGCCCTGCTCGACGATGGTCGCACCGTTTGCCCGGACGGATCTGCTGGAATGGACGTGGTGCCGACGTTGCGGCTTTCGGCGCGGCAAGCGCGCGAGGGTGAACAGGCCGCAAACCGGCTCCACGCCACGATGCGCAGGGCCGCCCGCAAACATTCGTGGACCTTCGTCGAAGGCCATCGTGAGCAATTCCTGGGACGTGGCATCTGTGCCGGATGGAGTGTTAATGCCCTGTCCAGCGTCGACGACCTACGACTACCGCGCCGACGCGCTGGTCGCTGGCAGCCCTATAATCCAGCCGACTATCGGCCGTATGCGTCCCGTCAACGCTGGTTCCGCACGCCCAATGATGCCTTCCTGACCGTCAATTTTCACGTACCGACGCCGCTTGTTCAGCGGGCGTTGAAGCTTGACAGCGTCGCCTGGTTTCAGCTGTTGCTGGCCGCGACCTATTCCGGCGCCTTTCATCCTACGGCGGAAGGGCAGGCCGCGATCGCGGATGCCGTGGTCGCGCGCGCCCGGCGGGTGCTCGCCAAGTACGGACCCACGCCGCGACGCTAGAGCAACCTGCCTTAAATCGGAACCGCAACGCCGATTCCAATTGCGCCGGTTCCGATTTAAGGCGCAAAGATGATCGCTCTTAAAGTGGTGAGCAACCTGTGCCGGCCCGCACTCGCGCCCGGGCGCCCACAATGGTGGGCCATCGGCTGGCCGGGCGCAGCAGCAGGATGGTTCCACTCGCCGTGAAACGCTATAGCCCGCACTGCAGACGGCGGCACCGCCGGGGCCGGACCCTCTCAGCCTTGCCGCTCAGACGCCGTTGCAGCTCTCCGTCTGGTGCCCAACCCGTGCGCCACGGCCCGCGCCGGGCCCGCGCGCCATACCTTTGACAAGGCCCGTCACCTGGGCTCGGGCGGGCGGGCGGCGACAAAAGCTGTGGGATTAAGTGGTGTTGCGAACGGTCACCCGGCCGACACCACGCGCGGCGGCGGCACCGATCAGCGGGTCCGGTGCCCGCACGGCCGGCCCAATCCGCTGTGAATGCGGCAGAACGCCTGCTTGAGCGATGGTGGAACTTCGTGCTCTGTGAACTTCTAAACTTTGAATGACGCGGCCGATTGAGCGAACGCACCGTGTTTGGACTGGGCGTGCGGCATAAGCGGCTACACGACATGATGTCAGCATGAAGCGGGACAAGGTGCACGGCATGGCGAACACGAAGTCGGCTTTGGGCGCCCTGATGGCGGGACTTTCGGTGGGCGCCAGCAGCGCGCAAGCCCAACTTGGCCAGCCGGTCGACTGGCAGAAGAATTTGCAGGAGCCTGCAAGTCAGATCGCCACCAACATCGCGGCGTTCCATGACGGCGTGACCATCGTGATTTTTTTGATCGCGATCTTCGTGCTGGGACTGATGATCTACGTCATCATGCGGTTTAACGAGACACGAAATCCAACGCCGTCCAATGTCACGCACAACACGATGCTCGAGGTGGCATGGACTGTCATCCCAATCCTCATTCTGGTCGGCATCGCCATACCATCGTTCAGACTGCTGTTTCAGCAGTACACCTTTCCCCCGCCGGACGTCACCATCAAAGCCACGGGAAACGCCTGGTTCTGGGAGCACGAGTATGTCGATTTCGATGGCTTCAGGGTCACCTCCAACATGGTGCGCGACGAGGACGTGCTGAGGCAGGCGTTGGGGGATGAGAAATTTGACAAGACCTATCAGGGTCTGGAGGGTTTGGCGCGGTTGGAGCGGCTTTATCTGGACGCGAAGCCGCTGTGGGCAAAGCAGGGGCGGGTGCGGCAATTGTCCGTCGACAATCGCATCGCGGTGCCGGAAAACAAGGTGATACACGTACTGGTCACGGCCAGCGACGTGATCCACAACTGGACGATCCCCTCCTTCGGCTCGAAGGTCGATGCCGTACCCGGCCGGATCACGGCGACCTGGTTCACGCCGAACAAGCGTGGGATTTTCTACGGACAGTGCTCCGAGCTCTGCGGCAAGGATCACTCGTCAATGCCGATCGAGGTTCAGGTGGTCTCGCAACAGGCGTTCGACCGTTGGTCGACGGCGATGAAGGCGGCCGCGGGCGAGCGCGATGCCGGACAGCGCCGCGAGTTGCGCAAACAGGCCCGCGACATTCTGCAACAAGCCGCACTTGAAGATCGCAAGACCGTCAAGGTCGCGGCGAAATCGAAGGCGAATTGAGGATCTGCGGCTCGCCAGCACCCTAGCGCGGCGCGGGGGCAATCCGTGATGAACATGATTTATCGACCTGATGAAGAAAGGTCCGACGGAAATGGATGAACGAGTTCACGGCGCCGAAGCGGCACACGACCACGCGCCTTCGCCCTATTCGATCACACGCTGGTTGTATTCAACCAACCACAAGGACATCGGCACGATGTACCTTGTATTTGCGATGATCGGCGGCGTGATCGGCGGCTTTTTGTCCATCATCATGCGGCTTGAGTTGCAAGACCCCGGCATGCAATATTTCGCCGATCCGCACACCTACAACGTGTTCGTCACCGGTCACGGCCTCATCATGGTGTTTTTCATGGTGATGCCAGCGCTGATCGGCGGCTTCGGCAATTGGTTCGTGCCGCTGATGATCGGTGCGCCGGACATGGCGTTCCCGCGCATGAACAACATCTCATTCTGGCTGTTGCCGGTGTCATTCACGCTGTTGTTGCTGTCGATGTTCGTCGAAGGCCCGTCGGGCGCCAACGGTGTCGGGGCCGGGTGGACTGTGTACGCACCGTTGTCGACGTTGACCGGTCACCCCGGCCCGGCCATGGACTTCGCGATCTTGTCGCTCCACCTCGCTGGCGCATCATCGATTCTCGGCGCCATCAACTTCATAACCACCATCTTTAACATGCGAACGCCGGGCATGACGCTGCACAAGATGCCGCTGTTTGCCTGGTCGATCCTGGTCACGGCGTTCCTGCTGCTGTTGTCGTTGCCGGTGCTGGCAGGTGCCATCACCATGCTGCTGACCGACCGCAACTTCGGGACCGCCTTCTTCGAGCCTAAGCTCGGCGGCGACCCGCTGCTTTATCAGCATCTGTTCTGGTTCTTTGGTCATCCCGAGGTCTATATCCTGATCTTGCCGGGCTTCGGCATCATCTCCCACATCGTGTCGACATTTTCGAAGAAAGACATCTTCGGCTATCTCGGCATGGCCTACGCCATGGTGGCAATCGGCTTCGTCGGCTTCGTGGTGTGGGCCCACCACATGTACACGTCAGGCATGAGCGTCGACACCCAAGCCTATTTCGTGTTCGCCACCATGGTGATCGCCGTGCCTACCGGTGTGAAGATCTTCTCGTGGGTGGCCACGATGTGGGGCGGCTCGATCAGCTTCCGGACCCCGATGTTATGGGCACTGGGCTTCATCTTCCTGTTCACCGCTGGCGGTGTGACCGGCGTGATGCTCGCCAACGCCGGTGTCGACCGGGCGTTGCACGACACCTACTATGTGGTGGCCCACTTCCACTACGTGTTGTCGCTCGGTGCCGTGTTCGCAATCTTCGGCGGCTGGTATTACTGGTTCCCGAAGATGACCGGGTATGAATACTCCGAATTCATCGGCAAGCTGCATTTCTGGCTGACGTTCATCGGGGCCAACGTGCTGTTCTTCCCGCAACATTTCCTCGGGCTTGCCGGCATGCCGCGGCGCTATGCCGATTACCCCGAAGCGTTTGCAGGCTGGAACTACGTATCGTCGGTCGGCTCCTATATCACCGCCGTCGGTACCATCGTGTTCTTCGTCGGCATGGCCCAGGCGTTCATGCGGGCAAAGCAGGCCGGCGCCAATCCTTGGGGTGAGGGCGCGCGCACGCTAGAGTGGACGTTGCCGTCACCGCCACCCTTCCACAGCTACGAGATGCTGCCTCGAATCCCGCAAAGCAGCGCGCACTGATGTTCGGATCGGCGATGGGGCCGGGCAACGCCTAGCACAAACCCAGGCGTTTCTCATCGCCGATCATCTGGCACCAGCCGCTACGGCGGCCCGCCCAACCTGCGATAGGGGTGCTGTTGCCCGCAACCCTTGACCAACGACAGCGACAGCTCATCCTGACAAGGTTGAGAAGAGTGAGGAATGTCGAGCGCCGGGACCAACATTGACGCACATGCCGAGCTGCCAAGCGCATCGGCCGCGGCAACCGAAGGCTCGGTCCGCGATTACCTGACCTTAATGAAGCCACGCGTGATGTCGCTCGTGGTGTTCACGGCGCTGGTCGGCATGATGGCAGCGCCCGGTCCGATTCATCCCGTCATCGCTGCCATCGCCATCCTCTGCATCGCCGTCGGCGCCGGCGCGTCGGCCGCGCTCAACATGTGGTACGACGCTGATATCGACGCCGTCATGACGCGGACGCGGATGCGGCCGATCCCACGCGGGCGCGTAACCGGCGAGCAAGCGCTCGCGTTCGGCTCGGTGCTGGCGTTGTTCTCGGTGATGACACTGGGGCTGATCGTCAATATCGCTGCTGCCGCCTTACTCGCTCTCACCATCGGCTACTACGTGGTGATCTACACCATCTGGCTGAAACGGCGTACGCCGCAGAACATCGTAATCGGTGGCGCGGCCGGCGCCTTCCCGCCGATGATTGGGTGGGCCGCCGTGACCGGCACCATCAGCCTCGACAGCCTGGTGCTGTTTTTGATCATTTTCATGTGGACGCCGCCCCACTTCTGGGCCCTGGCGCTATACCGAACCGAAGACTACGGGCGAGTCGGTGTCCCCATGCTGCCGGTGGTGGCCGGGTCAACCGCAACCCGCAGGCAAATCCTGGTTTACGCGCTGATCCTGGTGCCACTCGGTCTGGTTCCGGGCCTGATCGGCCTCGGCGGCGTCGTCTATACCGCGGTGGCAGCGGCGCTGGGTGCCGGCTTTTTGTGGTTGAGCTGGGCGGTTTACCGGGATCGGCAGGGCCGCAACCGCGAGGCCGCAGCGCGCCGCCTGTTCGGCTACTCGATCGTCTATCTGTTCGGATTGTTCGCCGCGCTGCTGAGCGAGTGCTTGGTGCGGTCGATCGGTCAGATGCCGGCGGTGATCGGATGAGGAGAGCACCATGACGCCCGGCCAGCAAGAGCAAGAGATGTTGCGGCGCCGGCGCATCCGCTCAATTGCCATTGCGTTGGTGCTCGCCGGCCTCGTCGTGTTGTTTTATGTGGCCACCATCGTCAGGCTCGGTGGCAACGTGATGAACCGGCCGATGTAGTCGTCAGGAGCCGAGGATTGATGGGACACAGCGTATTGATGGGACACAGCGTGAAGAGACAGCGGGTGGAGACCGGACCCTCGATACCGCGGTGGGTGCAAGCTGCGGCGCCGGGTGGTCCGGATGGTTATAGCGACGAAAGGTGAAGGCCACACTGATGGCACACAAACACGCCGTCGCCATGGCGACTGATAGCGGCAAAGCGGTCGATCATCGCAACACACGCGTCGCGGTGATGGCTTCCTTGGTTGCCGCCGGCATGCTTGCCATGGCGTACGCGGCAGTACCGCTTTATCAACTGTTCTGTCAGGTCACCGGCTACGGCGGGACCATCCAGCGCGCCAGTGTGCCCTCTGCCGCGGTTCTGGGCCGCACGATGACAATCCGGTTCGATGCCAATGTCAATGGTCTGGACTGGGCCTTTAAGCCGGTGGAGCGTAAGGTCGTTGTGCGGATCGGCGAGAACGCGCTGGCCTTCTACCGCGTCACCAACCAGTCCAACCGGCCGTTGGCGGGCACGGCGACATTTAACGTGTCACCGGCCGTCGCCGGCGCCTACTTCAACAAGCTTGACTGCTTCTGCTTCACCGAGCAGCGGCTGGAGCCGGGCCAGTCCATGGATATGCCGGTCAGTTTTTTCGTCGACCCTGCGATCGTGGAGGACTGGAGCGCTCAACGGGTCAGCGAGATTACGTTGTCGTATACGTTCTATCCGGTTGCCAAACCAAGCAAGGCGGCGGCGGCAGCCGACCCGGATGGCGCTGACGGCGGTTAGTTGAACCGCGGATAGCTAGACCGGCACACACGTCGGTCGCCGGATGACCGATTGAGCCATCGGCGGCAGGCGTGCGAGGGTGCAGCCGACCGGGGTCGGAGCGCTACGGATGAAGGTTACGAGGACGACCCGGACGACGACGACCCGGACGACGACGACGCGAACGACGAAGACGCGAACGACGAAGACGCAGACAAAAACGACGCAGACGACGAGGCAGACGGGACGGGAGAGAGATTGAGATGGCTGATACCCACGCCAAGAACCATGATTACCACTTGGTTGATCCTAGCCCCTGGCCGGTGCTCGCCTCGATCGGCGCCCTCCTCATGGCGATCGGCCTGATCGCTTTGATGCGAACCGTCGGCGACGACCCGGAAAGCGGCCTGCGCCTGTTCGGCCTGCTGCTCCGCGGACCGACCTACTTTTACGTGGGCGCCGCCATCGTGGCGGCGATCGCCTTCATGTGGTGGCGCGATGTGATACGCGAGGCGCATAAAGGCGATCACACGCCGGTGGTCCAGCTCCACCTGCGCTACGGCATGATCATGTTTATCGCCTCCGAGGTGATGTTTTTCGTTGCTTGGTTTTGGGCGTTCTTCGATGTCGCGTTGTTCCCAAGCAACGTCAGCCCGCTCCCGATAACGGGCCCGGACGGCGTGACCGCGTCGGAAACCTCGATGATCGGCATGGTCGATCGCGATGCGCTCACCGGCGGTCATTGGCCACCCAAGCCGATCGAGGAAACCGAAGGTGGCGGCAATTTCCAATACACCTTCAATCCCTGGGGCCTGCCGCTGGTGAATACCTTGATCCTGCTGTTGTCGGGAACCACCGTGACCTGGGCCCACCACGCCTTGTTGGAGAACGATCGGCGCGGGCTGGTGTGGGGATTGGTCTGCACCGTGGTCCTGGGCGTGTTGTTCACGGCCTGTCAGGCCTACGAGTACGTGCATGCCGGTTTTAGCTTCCAAGGCCACATCTACGGCTCCACCTTCTTCATGGCCACCGGCTTCCATGGCGCCCATGTGATCATTGGAACAATCTTCTTATTCGTCTGCCTGATGCGGGCAGTGGCGGGCCATTTCGCCCCCAAACAGCATTTTGGTTTCGAAGCGGCCGCCTGGTATTGGCATTTCGTCGACGTCGTATGGCTGTTCTTGTTCTTCAGCATCTACGTCTGGGCCGCCGGCACGCCCGGCGCACACTGATCCGTGCAGCCCGTCGTCTGTACACAATAAAGTTTGCGTGGCGGCCCTCGTTGGCCGCCCTTTTTTCATGGTAAGGGCGTAGCATCGGGGTCGTCGACCGATTCGGGGATGCGTTCGTCGTGCGAACAGCCACGCAGGCATGTTGGACGACACGGAGGGCCGCTGCGCTATGCTGTCTGTCACCACCTTGTTGGAGCACCGCCTCCATGAATGGCGTGAGATCATCCACCGCCCGGCCCTCAGCGCTCCAGAGCTGACCAACAATCTTGAGGACCTTTATCGGTCCATTATCGAAACGAACTTTGCAGCGCTCGATGTGGAGGAGGTGACGTGGGTCGCGCCGCGGGCGATCCCGGAACTGTTCGATCTTTCCTTACGACTCAGCGAACAGATGGCGGTTTGGCGGGATCGTGGCGTGTTGACCATGCAAGCGGTTACCGAATTGCGGCACGCGCTGCGCATTCTACGCTACACGATTGATCTGATAGGTGAAGTGGCCAACGATTTCCCTCGGTTGGAGGCAGATGAGCCGACCCACCGCGCGTTTGCTGGACCAGCGGAATGGACATTGATGCATCCGGCCCGCCGGGGCGATCGCGACATCGATTTTCGCTCCGGCGATGTCATTCTCATGCGCGGCCAGCTTCACAACAGCGCGGCCATCGCGCGAATTGGCGACGTCGATTCGCAATTCAGCCATCTCGGCGTGGTTTACGTGGCCGACAACGGAAAGCGCTGGTTCGTCGAATCCTTGATCGAGATCGGCGCCACGCTGACGCCGCTTGAGCAGGCGCTGGACCACGAGCTTGGCCGGGCGATCGTCTACCGACATCGAGACCCGGGCTTGGCCGAACGCGCTGCGCAGCTGATCTACCAACGCGTCCGCAGTTCGCTGGCGCCGTTCGGCGGTCGGATCCCCTATGACTTTACGATGGAGCTCGACGGCGGACCGGCGCTGTTTTGCGCGAAGCTGGTCCGTCAGGCCTATGCCGAAGCCAGTGCGCGCGCCTTCTTGCTACCCACCCACGGCACCGACCTGGCGATGGTCAATCGCGATTTTCTCGACAGGTTGGGGGTAACCGCGGTCGATACCTTTGCGCCCGGCGACATGGAGGTCGAGCCGCAATTCGACGTCGTGGCCGAGTGGCGCGATTATCGCGTGACCGCCAGCCTGCGCATGCAGGACTTGCTGATGTCCAAGCTGTTCGACTGGATGGACGCACACGGCTACATGTTCAAAGCCGACATCAAGATCGGTCTCCTGGCCATCGCCGGACGCCTGACCAGCTTCTTGCCGATCGCGATAAAAAAGCGTCTGCACCGCCGCCTTGGACTTCCCATCGTGCCGCGCAATATGACGATGCGCGCGATCGCCACCATCGCCATGTTGAGCATGACGGCCGAACCGATCCGGCAGCGCCTGATGGCGTTGGAGGATGAGCAGATCAGGTCGACCGGGCGGCCCCTGCACCCGCGTCAGGCGCTGGCCTGGCTGGAGCAATACCGGCGCCAATCCGGCAGCCACATCGGTTACTTGGTCTGCTCGGCGGACCGCACCGCCACCGCCACCGCCTGAGATCGCCCCGACGGATGTGGCAATGGGCGACGTTGTGATCCGACCCGGCGAAGCCGATAGGTGAGTGATGCAGCAACGCAACGCCGTCTCACCCTTGCTCGCCGGTCTGGGCTGCCGCTGCCCCAAATGCGGAACCGGACACCTGTTCGCGCAGCCGTTTTCGCTTGGCGTCAACGAGCGATGCGCCACATGCGGGCTTGATTTTCAGTTTATCGACCCTGGCGACGGCCCGGCCGTGTTCGCGATTATGCTGCTGGGCTTCGTGATCCTCGGCGCAGCGATGGTGGTGGAGTTTCAATTCCGGCCGCCGCTTTGGGCGCACATCGCGATCTGGGCACCGATTACGGCCTGTCTCGCGTTTGGTCTACTGCGCCCGTTGAAGGCCATCCTGGTGGCCATGCAGTACCGTTATAGGGCCGGGCAGCACCACGATTTGGAAGGCTGACGCCGCCATGTTGCAGAGATTTCGCGCCGCGGGTCTCGTCTGGCCGAGCCTTGCCGCGTTGGCCGGGCTGGCCGTGCTGATCGGATTGGGCTCGTGGCAACTCCAGCGCAAGCAATGGAAAGACCGGCTGATCGCCCAGATCGAGAGCCGGATCAAAGCCCCCCCCATGGCGCTTGACCGCTTCGTTGGCGCCCACGTTCGCGCCCCCTTGCAGAGCGCTTCGGGCGGAGCCGCGTTGGACCCGAGCGCCGAATATACCCGCATCCGGGTTGGCGGTCCGTTGCTGCGCCAGCATCAGCGCCATCTTTATGCGCCCGACCAGCGCTTGGGCCCGGGCTATCACCTTTATGTTCCGCTGGTGAGCGAACGGCGCCGGCTGGTGATCGTTAACCTCGGCTTCATTCCGCAACAGCTGAAGTCACCCGCAGCGCGCCCAGACGGCGCGCGCAACAGCACCGTTGAGGTGGTGGGGCTGGTGCGGCTGCCTGGGCGGCAGGGGCTGTTTACCCCCAATCATGACGTCAAAGGCAACAGCTGGTATTGGCGCGACCTGGACGGCATGGCGGTGGGCCTGCCCCCCGGCTCGACCGTGTTGCCGTTCTTTATCGACGCGCAGACGATTGCCCCAGCCGTCGGGCCCTGGCCCAAGCCAGGCGTCACACGGCTCCGCCTGCCCAATCGCCACCTGGAATACGCGGTGACGTGGTTCGGTCTCGCGGCAACACTGATCGGCGTTTTTCTTGTGTTCGCGGTCGGTCGCTGGCGCCAGCCGCGGGACCCGCAGACGGCCACCGCCTGGCGCGCGGGATAACGAAGCGCAGCCGGATGCGTGGACCGACGCCGTACAAGTTGTTGACAACCTGTCGCAGCCGAGGCCGGCCTTGAGACGTGGCTGCGCGCACATTACCGTGGGCCGGGACCGAGCGGCGAGGGCACGCGGCGTCCCCAACAAAAGCAGAGGCAACGTGAATTACATCTCGACGAGAGGCGCAGCTCCCCGACTCGGTTTTGCCGACGTCACTTTGGCGGGGCTGGCCAGCGACGGCGGCCTCTATGTCCCGCAGGCCTGGCCCAAGCTCGGGCCGGACCTGATCGCAGGCTTCGCCGGCCGGCCCTTCGACGAGGTGGCGACCCGTGTTATGCGGCCGTACATCGATGCATCCATCGCACCGGAAGAGCTTGCGGCGATGACGCGCCAGGCCTACGCGCCGTTCGGACATCCGGCCGTCACGCCGTTGGTGCAGATCGGCCCGGATCTGTGGGTGTTGGAGCTGTTTCACGGACCGACCTTGGCCTTCAAGGATGTGGCCATGCAGGTGCTGGCGCGGCTGATGGACCGGATCTTGGAGAGCCGCGGCGCGCGCGCAACCATTGTCGGCGCGACCTCGGGCGATACCGGCGGCGCTGCCATCGAGGCGTTTCGGGGATCAAAGCGAGTCGATGTCGTCATCCTCTACCCGCACGGCAGGGTGTCGGATGTCCAGCGCCGGATGATGACCACGCCGACCGAGGCCAACGTCCACGCGCTGGCCGTCGAAGGCACGTTTGACGACTGCCAGGCGTTGGTGAAGGCGATGTTCAATCACCACGCTTTTCGCGATCGGCTGGCGCTGTCGGCCGTCAACTCCATCAACTGGGCGCGCATTTTGGCGCAAGTCACCTATTATTTTGTGGCAGCCAGCGCGCTCGGCTCTCCGCATCGCACCGTGTCGTTCGTCGTGCCGACCGGCAATTTCGGCGATATCCTCGCAGGCTTTGCGGCCCGACGCATGGGCCTGCCGGTCGAGCAGTTGGTGATCGCATCGAATGCCAACGACATCCTACCGCGGGCGCTGACCTCCGGCGTGTACGAAACCCGCAGCGTGGTCGCGACCACGTCCCCGTCGATGGATATCCAGGTGTCGTCCAACTTCGAGCGCTATCTGTTCGAAGCCGGCGGTCGCGACCCTGCCGCCGTGCGTCATCAAATGGATCGGCTGCAGCAGTCCGGCCGTTTCGAGTTGGGGCCGGCGCACCAGGCGATGGCCACCGAATTTGCCGCCGTCTCAGCCAGTGAGGCCGACGTCGCGGCGACGATCTGCCATACCGTGCAGGTCAGCGGCTACTTGGCCGACCCGCACACCGCCTGCGGCCTTTACGCCGCCCAACAGACGCGGGCCAAGACGGCGGGCGCCCAAGTTGTACTAGCTACGGCCCACCCGGCAAAGTTCCCCGACGCCCTGGAGGTGATCACCGGCCACCGCCCGTCGCTGCCACCGCGGTTGGCGGATCTTCTGACGGCGCCTGAGCGCATCACGTTAATGCCCAACGATCTTGCCACCATCGAAGCGGCGATCGATTCGCGATCGCGCGTGACAAAGGACCCGGGTCCATGAGCGCAGAACCTGAAGTCACTCGGCTGAACTCCGGCTTGGCCGTCGTCTCGCACCACATGCCGTATGTGGAGACGGTCTCACTCGGCGTCTGGGTGGGCTCCGGTGCCCGCCACGAAACCGAGGCGGAAAACGGGATTTCACATCTATTGGAGCATATGGCGTTCAAGGGCACCGCCAGGCGCTCAGCCCGCCGCATCGCTGAGGAGATCGAGCAGGTCGGTGGGGATCTCAATGCCGCCACCAGCTTGGAGTCGACGGCCTACTATGCGCGCGTGCTGAGGGGCGATGAAGCCGTGGCACTCGACATCCTGGCCGATATCCTGCAGCAGTCGAACTACGACGCCGCTGAGTTGGAGCGCGAGCGCGAGGTGGTCTTGCAAGAGATCGCCGGGATCATGGACAGTCCCGAAGAGCTGGCCTACGACCTGCTTCAGGACGCAGCGTTTCCAGAGCAGCCGGTCGGGCGCCCCGTGATTGGAACACCGCAAAGCGTCGCACGGTTTAGTGCCGAGGATTTGCGGCGCTTTTTGCGGCAGCGCTACGTCGCTCCGAGCATGGTGATCTCAGCGGCCGGTGCTATCGAGCACGCCACTCTGCTGCGCCATGTTGAGGCCAAATTTGGCTCACTGAATGGCGGCCACCCGGACCAGGTCTTGGCGACCAGCTACGTTGGGGGACTACGTTCGTCGCCGCGCGCGTTTGAGCAAAGCCATCTTGTGTTCGGGTTTAACGGGCCGTCCTACCGTGACGATGCGTTTCTAACCGCCCAGGTCTATGCTGGCCTAATGGGGGGCGGGATGTCGTCCCGTTTGTTTCAGGAGGTGCGGGAAGAGCGCGGGCTATGTTACGCCATTTACGCGTCCGCATGGGGACTCTCCGACGGGGGCATGGTCAACGTGCATGCCGCCACCGGAGCGGAATTGATGGACGAGCTCGTTCAAGTGGTGTCGCGGGAGATGATGCGGTCGGCCGATGCGCCACCCGCAGCAAGCGAGGTCGAGAGAGCCAAAGCGCAACTGAAGGCTGGGCTGTTGATGAGCTTGGAGAACTGCGGGGCCCGGGCCGAGCAGATGGCGCGTCAATTGTTGTGCCATGGCCGCCTGATTCCGGCGCGAGAACTGATCGACCGCGTCAACGCGGTCACGCCAGAAGCGCTGCGCGCGTTCGCCCAAGACATGCTGACACGGGCCCCCCCGTCGGTGTGTGTGGTGGGCGCCGGCGACCGGTCGGCTGACTGGGCGGCCTGCGCCCACAACCAGTTGCTGCGCACCTAAGCGGGAGATTGCGGATGGCGTTTTTGAAATCAGGCTTCGGCCAGGAGAGTTCGCCGCATCTGCAGGCCGGCGGCCTATGGCTGCGCCCGCCGCAAAGCCATGATTATGCGATGTGGGCTGAGTTGCGGACCCGATCCCGAGATCATCTTCAGCCCTGGGAACCGCAGTGGGCGCGCGATGAGCTATCGCGCTCCTCGTTCCGTCGCCGGCTACGCCATTACGCGCATGAGGCACGCAACGACTTGGGATACGCCTTCTTTGTTTTTCGTGCCGGCGACGACGCGCTGATGGGCGGGCTGACGCTGAGCAATGTTCGGCGCGGCGTCTCGCAGTCGGCCTCCCTGGGCTATTGGCTCGGTCAACCGCATGTGCGGCAAGGCCATATGACCGAAGCGGTGCGGGTGTTGCTGAGTCATAGCTTCGACGACCTGCGATTGCATCGTGTCGAAGCCGCTTGCCTGCCACATAATACCGCTTCAATCCGGGTCCTAGAACGAAACCAGTTTAGCTACGAAGGAATCGCACGCCGTTATTTGAAGATTAACGGAAACTGGCAGAATCACGTTGTTTACGCCAAGCTTGTCGATGATACGGGCGCACAAAATCCAACGAGATGACTGGCAGGAGGACAAATAGCAACGGCTCGGCCGATCATCTCGCTTCGCGGTTGGCGCGAGCGCTGGTCGTTGCTGTGGCAGTTGCCGTTTGGATCCTGCTGCAATCGGCGCGGGCACTGGCGCTTGAGCCGGTGGCGATCGCGCCCGACCAAGACCGGGTGGAAATCACCCCCCATGCCCAGTTCCTAGATCGTCGCGGCGACAGCATCCAAGTCGAAACGGCGCCCGGCGCCGACGGCATGGCTGGCCGCATGAGCGTGCGCGCTTCCGCGGCTGGCATCAATCCAACCTGGCTGGTGTTTGCACTCCGCAACAACTCCGATCGCCCGATCGAGCGCTGGCTGACCGCCGAACGCTATAACCCGATCGGCTCAGGGATTATCTGGCCGGATCTGGATGCCAAGCGAATCGAAGCGGTGACGCCGTCGATCGGCTTTTTGCCCGACCGCGTGGCCAGCGAACGGGCAGATCTGTTCCGCATCACGTTGGAGCCGGGACAGACTGTGACCTATGCTGCCGAGCTGGCCTCCGATCGCTTTGCCCGGGTCTACGTCTGGAAGCCGCTGGCCTACGAACTCCACGTGCGTGACCGCCAGCTGTTCAACGGCATCATGCTCGGCATCACTGGCGTGCTCGGCATCTTTCTCACCGCGGTGTTCGCAGCCAACCACAAGCTGATCTTTCCGTCCGCCGCATTGGTCACATGGTGCGTGCTGGCCTACCTGTGCGTCGACTTTGGACTATGGCACAAACTGTTCCAGTTGCCGGCTGACGGGAACTCGCTGTATCGATCCGCGACCGAGGCGGCCATGGCGGCGAGCCTGTTGATCTTCCTTTACATCTTCTTGCGGCTGACGGGATCCAACGGCATTGCCCGCATGCTGCTCAGCGTCTGGATGATCGCTCAGTTATCGCTGATCGCGGTCGCCATCATCGATGCCCGCCTGGCCTCCACCTTCGCCCGCGCCTCATTCGCCGTGATCGGCTGCTTCGGTATCACGGCGACCTGCTATCTGGCGCTGAGAGGTCAGGATCGCGCCCTGGCGCTGCTGCCGACGTGGATCTTGTTATTGGTTTGGATCTTCGCCGCAACCGTGACGCTGACCGGACGGCTATCGGGTGAGGCCGTGGTCTCAAGCCTCTCTGGCGGCCTGGTGCTGATTACCGTGTTGATCGGGTTCACGGTGACCCAATTTGCGTTCCGAAGCTATGAGCCGCTTTATGGCGCCTCGCCCAACGAGCAACAGATCCGCTCGCTCGCCATCGATGGTTCCGGCTCGGCGCTTTGGGAGTGGAATGCGCGGCGCGACGAAATCAAGACCGGTCCGATGATCGAAGCCACCTTGGGCCTCAATCCCGGTGAACTGTCGCGCACGGTCGACGACTTTTGCGCCCACTTGCACCCTGCCGACCGCGAGCGATTTCGCCTGCTGCTCTGGTCGGTCAAGGAACGCGGCGGCGGCGAGGTCCGTACCGAAATTCGCATGCTGCACGCCGACAATTCCTACCGATGGTTCGACCTGGAGGCCGGCGCCGTCCCGAGCCCAGAACTTCGTGTCCTTCGTTTCGTTGGGCTGATGCGTGAAATCACCGAATCTAAGCGCGTGCAAGAGCGGCTGCTGCACGATGCGGTGCATGATAGCCTGACCGGCCTACCCAACCGCGAGCTGTTCCTCGACCGCCTCGGCATTGCGATCGCGCGCGCCAAGCGCGAACCGACCGTGGCGCCGGCAGTGCTGCTCATCGACTTCGATAAGTTCAAGAGCGTCAACGCCTCGTTCGGGCTGATCGTCGGCGACAGTCTGCTATTGACCTTGGCACGCCGGATGCAGCACCACGTTGGGCCGATGGACACCCTGGCGCGTCTGGGCGGCAACCAGTTCGTGCTGTCGATCCTGAAGGCCCCGGACCCGGCCGAGTTGACCCAGCTTGCCGAAACCTTGCGGGTGTCGATCCGCTCGCCCATCAAGCTGGCCGGTCAGGACATCGTTTTGACGGCAGCGATCGGCATTGCCATGTTCGACCGCTCGATCAACACAGCGGAAGAACTGCTGAAAGAAGCCGAGATCGCCATGTACCGGGCGAAGCGCGGCGGTGCAGATCGCGTCGAGCTGTTTCGGCCTGAGATGCGCGGCGAAGTCGACGATCGCATTACAATCGAAAGTGGACTTCGCCAGGCAATCGATCGCAAGCAGTTGATGGTGCTGTATCAACCGATCGTCTCACTGGCCACCGAGGAGCTCGCCGGCTTCGAAGCCTTGGTGCGGTGGCAACATCCCAAACTCGGCTTACTCAACCCGGTCAAGTTCGTCCCGCTTGCCGAGAAAAGCGATCTGATCGTGCAGATCGGATCTTATGTGATCAACGAGGCGATCGAGGATGCCGCCAACTGGCAGCGTATCCTTCCGCGTGCCGAGCGCCCGCTGTTCGTATCCGTCAACGTCTCGTCCCGTGAGCTGTTTCACCAGGATCTGCTGCAAGAGATCCGCCGCGCGGTGGGACGGTCGGTGTTGCCAACGGGGTGCTTGCGTCTGGAAATCACCGAGTCTCTGGTGATGGAGAATCCGGAGCGGGCGGTCGAGGTGCTGGAGTGGTTGCGATCGGCTGGAGCCGGCTTGTCGCTGGATGATTTTGGAAGCGGCTATTCATCGCTGTCGTATTTGCAGCGCTTTCCGTTTGACACGATCAAGATCGATCGTGATCTGGTGCAAGCCAGCGGCTCGGACGAAAATGGCTCCACCATCGTTCGCTCCATCATCGCGCTGGTGCATGAGCTGGGCAAGAAGGTGGTGGCCGAAGGGGTTGAGGTGCGCACCGATGTCGGCTTTTTGCGGTCCATCGGCTGCGAGTATGCCCAGGGATTTTATTACGGTGAGCCGATCCCGCAGCGCGAGGTTGAACGGATGCTGCAGCAAATCCGAAAGAGCGAGAATCGGCTGCAGTACACCGGATTCTTCCGAACCACCACCAAACACAAGGAGGAGCAGCGCGCGCGGCGTAAGAAGCGGCCGCACCCGTCGGCGCAAGCCGTCGGTGATGCGGAGACCGCTTCCACCGCTGCCAATCCGGCGGCCGGCGCCGGTCCGGGTGCAAACGCTCAGGCTGCCAAGTCAAGCTTACGGGCCGCGCGTGGGATGAGGACCCGGGTCCGCAACGCCGGATCACGACCACCAGCGGATGCGGGTGAGAGCAACCAGGCTCAACCGCCGCAACCCCGCGCTCCGGCCAGCTCCGGCGCGTTGCCGCCAACACCAGCGCCGCAACAACCGGCCGCCGCCCAAGCCGTTCCAGTCTCCGGCCCGGGCGCTACAAGACCGGCCGGCACCCAGCCGATCATCCAGGCCGCGTCAGACGTCGGCGGCCTGAGCAACCGGCCACCCCCGCTGTATGTGCCGCCGCCCTTGCCGCCCGCTCATGGTGGGCCTGCGAGTGTCCCGCCGCCGCTCAGCCCTACGCCCGGTGCTGCGGCATCGGTCAACCCAAATCAGGCTGGCCAGCCCGCTGGCCGCTCGCCAGGGCCCGGCGCGGCTCCGGCCGGGCCAGCTGTCGCGATGCCCGCAGCGCCGCCGCAGCAGACGGCCGCGCGTCCACCCGTCTCGCCGGCCCATGCGGTCGACACGATCGCGGAGGCGATGCAGCAGCCGTCGCTCGACCGGCCGGGGAATAACGCGCCAACGCCGCCGGAGCCGCAAGTCGGGCGCGGCCAACCGTTGGGACCGCCACCGCAATCGGGACAATCGGTGTCCGCACTGCCAGCGTCTCGGCCACGTCCCACCTTGACGGATCTGTCGACCTTGCCGCCGGATATCGCCGCCAGCTTATCGCGGCTGTCCAGAGAGGGCGCGGCGCCCGAAGCCGAGACGCCGCCACCGCCTGCCACACCATCCGTCAATTCCAAAGAGACGGCGGACTAGATCATCGCGCCTTAAATCGGAACTGGCTTTGCGGTTCCGGTTTAAGGCACGATGATCTAGAGCACGACGAGGACCAGGCATGGCAGCAAGCGGTGCAGACAACGACGACAAAGCCAATAAGGTGCCGATGCCGGAAAAACCGCACAGCATCGATGATCACACCTACGGCGACGTTCTGTTTCATGATCACGTCGGCGATGCAGACCACGACCACGATGCGGATTTCGAAGACGTTCCGCTCGAGCAAAACCCGCTCTGGCAAGCCGACAACGTGCGGCTGATCAGCGTTGGCATTGACGTTGGCTCCTCGGGCACCCAGGTGATCTTCTCACGGCTACATCTTCGACGTCTGGCCGAGGATCTGTCGAGCCGCTACTATGTCGTCAATCGGGAGACCTTGTTCCAATCACCGGTCGCGTTGACGCCCTACGAAAGCGAAACCCGAATTTCTGACGTGGCCTTGGGTGAGATTCTTGACACCGCCTACCAACAAGCCGGTTTGGCAGCCGATGACATCGATACCGGCGCGGTGATCCTTACCGGTGAGGCGCTCCGGCGCGAGAATGCGCAGGCGATCTCGGCAACGATATCTGAGCATGGCGGTGATTTTGTCTGCGCGACCGCCGGCCATCACATGGAGAGCATGCTGGCCGCGTTTGGATCGGGTGCAGCCAAGGCCTCGCGCGACAGCAATCAACGCATCCTCAATGTCGACATCGGGGGCGGCACCGCCAAACTGGCGATCGTTGAGCAGGGTCGGGTGTCGGCCACGGCGGCCATTCATATCGGCGGGCGGCTGCAGGTGGTGGACGGCTCCGGCACCATCGTGCGCCTCGATCCGGCCGGGCGCACGCATGCGCAGCGCGCTGGCTATGAGTGGTCGCTGGGTGACACGGTACCGTCGGAGGCGTTGGACCGGGTTGCAGAAACTATGGCCCAGACCCTGTGCCAGGCGTTAAGCGAACCGCCGCTTCCGCCCGATGTGGCTCAGTTCTATCTCACCGACCCGATCCACGCATGGGGTCGGATCGATGGGGTGATGTTCTCCGGCGGGGTGGCCGAATACATCTACGGCCGCGAGAGGCGAGACTTCGGCGACATGGGTCTGCGGCTCGGCGGAGCGATCCGCCGCCTGATCGATGCTGGTGCCCTGGCTTGGCCATGTCTGGCGGCCGGGGAATGCATTCGCGCCACCGCGCTCGGCGCCTCGGAGTATTCCGTCCAGCTGTCGGGCAACACCTGCTTTATTTCAAGCCCTGGCAAGCTGCTGCCGCGACGCAACCTGCAGGTGATCCAGCCCCCGTTCTCGTGCCCCGATGACATTGACCCGCAGGCGCTGGCAGCCGCCATCCTGGCACACCGCGTTGCGTTTGGCGTCGATGGCGCGACGCGGGAAATCGTGGTGTCATTCCACTGGCGCGGCAGCCCGACCTATCAGCGGATCGCTGCATTCGCCCAGGGCATCGTCGCCGGGCTGGACGACATGATCGAGGCGGGGCGCTCACTCTACATTGTGCTCGACGGCGATATTGCGCAGTCATTGGGTCATGTCCTCAAGGACGAGATGCGGATCGCCAGCGAGCTTTTGGTGATCGATGGCGTCATGCTGTGGGACTTTGACTACATCGATTTGGGCAAGATCCGGCTGCCGTCGCGCACCGTCCCGGTGACGATCAAATCGCTGGTGTTCTGCGATGATCCGCGCACTGGCCAACGCCTCAATCATCAGCAAAGCGCCCAAGCCGACCCCGGCGGCCGCGCGAGGCTTGGCGCCGGCCAGCATCATCACAGCGATGATCATGAGCATGAGCACGGCCATGGGCATGGGCACGGTCATGGGCACGGTCATGGGCACGGTCATGGGCACGGTCATGGGCACGGTCATGTTCGCAGCCATCAGTCCGACCAGGAGCGAGACTGATCGGTCACCATCTTGGCAGCTGGCGCCGGTGCGCTAAAACAGAGGCTGCACCGATCGATCAGAGGAAACCGACCCGCCCTGGCGCAGCGGCGGCGCGCGATGAGGAGCTGAGGCAATGGCAGACAGCGGCACCACCAGCGTTGCCAGCGGCGGCAACGTGTCCGACGAACTCGCGAAGAAGTTCCGATCGGAGAAGGACACCCCCTACTTGCGGTGGGTGCGCGAGGAAGGGTTGGACATCATCAACGCGATCTATGTGCCGAACCTGCGCACGGTTGAGCTAAAGCCGTGGGCGCGCCGCGACGCCAAGGGCGTGTTCATCAATCACGACGCCTCGCGCACCTCCAACGACTGCTATGTGCTCGAAATCGGCCCCGGGAAGACATTGCCCCCGCAGCGCATGCTGTTTGAAGAGATGATTATGATCCTCGACGGCCGCGGCTCGACCAGCGTGTGGAACGACCAGGGACAACGCATCACGTTCGAATGGGGGCCAGGCGCCCTGTTCGCCATTCCGCTCAACTGCTGGCATCAACACTTCAATGCGTCGGGCAAGGACACCGTGCGGTTTGTCGCAGTCACCAACGCGCCACCTTTGATCAACGTCTACGAGGAGCCTGCCTTCGTCTTCAACACCGCTTACGACTTCAAGGAGCGCTTCAACGGCGAGCCCGATTATTTCGCCGCCAAGCAGGAGACCGACGGCTTCAAACTGATCACTAACTTCGTACCGGATGCCGTGAACCTGCCTCTGATTTCGGCCAAAGAGCGTGGCGCCGGCGGGGGCCATATCCGTTTCAACTTCGCCAAGAGCTCGATGAACGCCCACATCTCGCAATTCCCGATCGGCACCTACAAAAAGGGACATCGGCACGGACCCGGCGCCCACGTGATCATTTTATCGGGCGAAGGTTATTCGTTGATGTGGCCCGAGGGCGAGCAGCCGCGCCACTACGCGTGGGAGGTTGGAACGCTGATCGTGCCGCCCAACATGTGGTTCCACCAGCATTTCAATACCGGACCGTCACCGGCGCGATATCTCGCCTTCAAGCACGAGGGCGTGGCCGTTCGCAATGCGCAAGGAGTGCCGAAGGCGTGGATCAGCCGGCGGATCGGCGGCGATCAGATCGACTACGCCGACGAAAGTGAAGCGATCCGCACGCAATTTGCCGACGCATTGGCCAAACACGGGTTGGAGCCGCGGATGGCAACCGCCTACGAGGCCGAGTTGGCTGACCTGCCGCCGCAACGCGCCGCGGAGTAGGTGGCCGCGCTTACGCGCCGCGCGTGGCCTGACGACGGTGGCTCGTTGAAAGCGATAGGGATTAACCTTTCAGTGTCGGCTGGAATTCTCCCGCTCCAGCGCCCAGCCACCCACGCAAGCGGGCGATTGGGTGGCTGGGTGGGGGAGGGTTCCAGTTCACCCCAACACGCTATCGTGATGGGCGATCTGGACGCCGCCCTGATATCGACGCCTGTGCTCTGCACAGCCATACAATCTAACATCGCAGGCGACATCGGCCGGCCAACAGCCACCCACCCTGCGTTCGGTGCAGCCTCAATCGCGCCCGCTCATTTGCGGGTCTCGCGCTTGGGGAGCGATTTCAGGTACGCCGCTATCGCCGTGCGGTCAGCTTCGGACAAGGCGCCAGTGTTGATTGCGACATCGGCCATCGACCCACCGACGGAATCGCCGTCCGGCAACAGCCCGGTCTCGAGCATGTAAGCAATATCATCCTCAGCCCAATCACCGATCCCGTCCTTGTGCGGCGTGATGTTCGGCACAAAACCCTTGCCCTCGGGATTGGGTCCACCCGCGAAGCGGCGGTCCGCATCGATGCCGCCGGCCAGGTTGCGCGGGGAATGGCATTCAGCGCAGTGCCCCGGTCCCTCGACGAGGTAGGCTCCACGATTGAGCGCGGCAGAGCGCGCGGGATCCGGTTGAAACTCACGGCCATCGACGTACAACAGCTTCCACAGCCCCAACCCGCGACGCATGTTGTAAGGAAACGCCAATTCGTGCGGCTCCGACGGACGCGCCACGGCGGGTAGCGTCTTCATGTAGGCATAAAGATCCCGCACGTCGCCCAACCGCATCCGCTGATAGGAGGGATAGGGGAAGGCCGGATAGAGATGCTCGCCGGCGCGCCCGACGCCCCGCATCATCGCATTGACGAACTGCAGTTCCGTCCAATCACCGATGCCGGTTTGCTTATGCTGGGAGATGTTCGGTGCTTTAAATACGCCGAACGGTGTTTTCAGCGCCAGCCCGCCACCGAGCTTGGTGCGATCGACGACCTCGCCTGCCGCCGCTGGTGTCGCATGGCAGGACGCGCAGCCACCGACGTTGAACATCGTCTCGCCGTTCTTCAGATCGAAGTTGTGCGGGGTCAGGGCCACCGCGGGGATGGTGACAGGACGGGTCAACAGCCAAAACGCGGAGACTGCGGCCAGCGCCAGCAACACAAGCACGGTCAAGATCCTGCCACCCATCTGAGCTCGCCCCTTCATTCCGTACACGCCTGCTGCGATGCCTATGTCTAATGCAATTCATGGTGAAGCGCGAGAACCACCGCGTGCGCTGCTGCGTCCGGGACCGAACGCGCCACGCGCGCCTCGCATGCGTTCGGCTGGGCGTGGCCACAATGGAGATGGTGCGCCTTGCCATGGCCGGAACCACAAGCGACCCCGGCGTTGCTTGAAACGGTGCACCGGGCCAAGGACAGCGCGTGATGGCGTTGCAAAGTGAGCTGGAACCGTTCCGTTCACCCGCCCTGCCATCCACAGGCACGCTGAGGTGGGTGGCCAGGGCGCGCGGGTCGGCCAGGCTGATCCGCCTTAGGCAGGTATCGGCTAGTCCTCGGGCTTGCGATAAACCTTGTGGCAACCGCCGCAGTTGCCGACCAGCGTCTTCTGAGCGGCCGCAAAGGAGGTCATGTTCTGACTGTTGGACGCCCCCGCTTTGGCATCCTTGATCATCGTGTCGAACCTTTTGAGGAAATCGCTCTTCTGCTGCCAAACGATCGGCAGGGCACGCGTTTCGCCGGTCTTGCTATCGTCGGTGTAATAGGCTTTCGACTTTTCCGCTGCCGCAGCGATGGTATTGAACGCCGCGGCAGCCTTGGTTGCGTCAAAGTCGATGCGGCCGCGGGCCATGGTGACCAGGGTCTTGTTTGCCCCTGAAATCGCCTTCATGGCCGCTTGCCGCTCCTTGATCGCGGCCTCACCGCCGATGCCTTGCGCATAGGCCGTTGCTCCCATGGCCAAGACAATTGCGACCGATAGACTTCGGATCATGTTGCTCTCCACCTACGATTGTTTCGACTCGATCATATCCGCCTGTGGCGGATTAGCCTTGCCGTTGGGCGCACCAAAGACTTTTCATCGGCGAGCCAGCTTGCATCCCTGCCGATAGCCGTCAATCGTGATCGGTCGCCGCTTGGGATCACAGCTGTGTGAACTGCACCGTGGGCCGGCTTGGCGTTGGCAGGACAAACGAAACGCCGGCGCATCCATACGCGTATCTGGATCGAACGCTCGGTCCCGGGCGCTGATCGCCGAGCGTTCGTCAAGCCAGAACATGAATAGAAGGTTAGGCGCGGGCTCCGGGCTAACGCTGGGGTCGCAGGCGCTGGGGTCGGAGGCGCTGGGGTCGGAGCCTTAGATCATGTCCGCCTTGGGCGGAAGCGCTTTGCCGTCTCGCTGCGCCGCGCGGCCGCCCCCACCAGCATGCCTTTGGGTGGCCGGGTGGAGAAAGGGATGGTTCGAGCTGACTCTGAAACGTGATAAAATGTGGCAACGAAACGCCGAAGCTGTTCCGATCGATCAAGGCGATGTGCCAGCGCCGCTGTGCTTGAGACTTTATGACGGTCGGGCCATGACCTATGCGATCTTTGGCGCTGACGGCGGCACACCGGTCATCGCGCTGCACGGCACACCGGGCTCCCGACTGCGGTTTGCGCCGATGGCAGCGACCGCAGCGCGACTGGGCATTAAACTGATCGCCGTTGACAGATGGGGCTATGGTGGGAGCGATCCGCACCCTGCGCCCGATCTCGGCCATTACGGGCATGATCTGGCAGCCTTGGCCGATGCGCTCGGGCTCGATCAGTTTAAGCTGATGGGCGTGTCCGGCGGCGGCCCATTCGCCGCGATGGCCGCCGCGACCCTCGGCCCACGCGTCGTCAGGACGGCGCTGGTTGCTCCGGTCGGACCTATCGTTGGCATCGCGGAGCTCAACGTTAGGCGTTTCCACCGGGCGACAATCACCGTGATGCCGCGTATCCCGGGGCTAAGCCGCCTGACCTTTACCGGGTTCCGGGTCCTGTTACGGCTGGCACCCGAGCACGCCTTGGCGCTGGTTGCGGCCCGCGCACCGACCACCGATCGGCGCATCCTGGGTGACCGCGAGGTGCGCGCGAGCTTGGTCCGGTGTTTCGCTGAGGGGCAAAAACCAGGTCTCGACGGGCCGGTCATTGACCTGCAACTGTTTGCTAGAAAATGCCAGCCGAAGCCGACCGAGCACGCCACGTCGGTGCGCGCGTGGCTTGGCGATGGCGATGGCAATGTCCCGCGCACGGCAGCTCGATACCTAGATCATCGCGCCTTAAAGTGTAGAGCAAACACTCAACGCTACGTTAAGCGAGCTGCCCGGAGAAGGCCATTTCTGGATTGCGATAAACCCAAACATCGTGTTGGCATGGCTTGCCAACACCTCAGCAGTCCCCCATCGTGATGATTGTCGTGCCCCGTGGTCCTGGCGGCCGGCCATGATGTACCGGCTCGACAGCGGCCTTAAGCCGTCTTCCAGAATACCCAACCGATCGACCAACTGGTGGGCTGCGCCCTGGCCTGGCTTTGCAGTCGGGTCATACCCTTGGGTGCGGGCAAGGCCAGCACGGGCTGCCGCTCCGCGGCGTCGGTCTCGTCCGGGGTCGCTTGAACATCGGGCTGATGGGCCAGATCGTCGGTACCGACCAAGGCAAATCCAGCGGCGTGCGCGGCAGTGTTCAGCGCTTCAATACCCATGGCGTCACCCGGATTAAATTCCCAGCCTCATCAGCGATCGAGCCTCCCCGATCCATGTTGCGACAATTTTATCGCATGTCAACATACAAACATTTAATTGCCATAAAGCGATATACGAAACTATGAGCGTTGCTTACAGCCTGTGCGGCGTCCAGACGCATGACAGCTTCCTTGTCGTTCCCAAAGCGTTCCCTGCGCCAAGATCGCCATGCTGCTGATCACTGAGATAGTGACAACCGCTCATCTTGGTCATGATCATTCATCTTGCTTATGATCACCCATCTTGGCTATGATCGTTTGGCGATCATCAGCATGAAGCAAAATACGAGCCAAATGCGACGCAAGATTGGCCGCCGACCGCGTTTTGGGCCGAAGGCGCGTCCGGATCTGCACCGCAATTGGTTGCATAAGCTGAGGTCACAACAATTATAACGGGAGGTCAGTACGTTACCCAGGCGCGCCTGAACCGTCAGAAAATGACTTGTCATCTCGCCTGAACGGGGGGAACATGGTGACGCCGCGTCCTCTACCCAGGCGCGGGCGCGGCTCCGCGTTCGCTTGGGCAAAAGGAGGAACACGATGGCGCAATCCGACACTACTGATCGGGCTCGCAGCGCCCGCTGCATTGCACTCGTCGGACCGTTCTTAAGCGGAAAGACCACCTTACTCGAGGCGATCTTGGCCCGAACAAGCGTGATCAGCCGGCAAGGTACAATCCGAGACAAATCGACGGTTGGCGACTCGTCTGAAGAGGCCCGAGCGCACGGCATGAGTGTGGAACTCAACATCGCCGATTGCAGCTACCTTGATGACCGCTTCACCTTTATCGATTGCCCCGGCTCCGTTGAATTTCAGCACGAAGCCGCCGGTGCGCTGGCCATTGCGGACGCGGCGATCGTGGTCTGCGAACCGGATCCCAAGCGCGTGCCATCGTTGCAGCTGATACTCAAAAAGCTCGACGACATGGGGCTCCCGCACGTCTTATTCCTGAACAAGATCGATACCTTCGACACGCGTGTTCGCGACATTCTCGCCGAGCTGCAACCGGCCAGTTCGAAACCGTTGGTGCTGCGTCAAATCCCGATCTGGGAGGACGGAATTGCGACCGGCTTCGTCGACTTGGCACTCGAGCGCGCCTACGTCTATCGCGAACACGCGCCCTCGGAGATCGTCGAGATGCCGGCCAACATGTCGGATCGCAAGGAAGAAGCGCGGTTTCATATGCTGGAGCAGCTCGCCGATTATGATGACGAGCTGATGGAGCAGCTGCTTTCGGACATGGAGCCGCCTCGCGATCGCGTGTTCAACGATCTGTCAAAGGAGCTGCGTGAAGGCAAGATCTGCCCCGTGCTGTTAGGTTCGGCCGAAAATGGCAACGGCATCGTGCGTCTGCTCAAGGTCTTGCGGCACGAAGCGCCGTTCGTGGACCAGACCCGAGAACGGGTGGGCCTTCAGGATGCGGGCGCGACGGCTCACGTCGTCAAAACATTGCACACCACGCATGGCGGAAAACTCTCGATCGCGCGTGTGCTCAACGGCGAGTTTGGTGACGGGACCATCACCCACGGACCGCACGGCGAGGATCGCATAGCCGGCGTGTTTTCATTGGTTGGTGGTCAAACCACCAAACGGGGTACCGCCAAGGCCGGCGAAACCGTCGCTTTTGGGCGGATGGAGCATGCCAAGACCGGCGACACGCTATCGAGCGACGCCAAGGCCATGTATCACATCGACGTGGCCGAACCGACGGCGCCGGTGTTCGGCGTGGCCATCAACGTCAAAGACCGCAAGGACGAGGTCAAACTATCGAGCGCGTTGACCAAGTTGATCGAAGAGGATCCCTCCATCGGTCTTCAGCACAACCAAGACACCAATCAAATGGTGCTCAAAGGGCAGGGCGAGATGCACTTGCGGGTGGTGCTGGAGCGGTTAAAGCGCAAATATACGGTGGATGTGGAGCGGCGCAAACGGCAGGTCCCCTACAAGGAAACCATTCGCGGCAGCACCACCGTGCGCGGCCGACACAAGAAGCAGTCCGGAGGTCACGGGCAGTTCGGCGACGTGGTGGTCGAGATCCAGCCGTTACCGCGTGGCACCGGTTTCAAGTTTGCCGAGACCATCGTCGGCGGGGCCGTTCCGCGCCAGTTCATTCCCTCCGTTGAGATTGGCGTCACCGACTACATGAAGTCCGGACCACTCGGCTTCCCGGTCGTTGATATCGCGGTGACGCTGAAGGACGGCAGTTATCATACGGTCGACTCGTCGGACATGGCCTTCCGACAGGCTGGACGTATCGCTATGTCCGATGGTTTGCCGAACTGTAGTCCGGTGCTGCTGGAGCCGGTGATGCATGTCGAGATCGCCGTACCGAGCGATGCCACCGCCAAGATCACCGGCATCGTCTCCCAGCGCCGCGGCCAGATCCTCGGTTTCGACGCCCGCGAAGGCTGGGTCGGCTGGGATCTCGTTAAGGCACAGCTGCCAGAGGCGGAGATGGACGACCTGATTGTTGAGGTGCGCTCCGCAACATCTGGGGTCGGCTCATTCACCGCTAACTTCGACCATCTGGCGGAGATCACGGGAAAGCTGGCAGACCAGGTGCTGGCTGAACAAAAGGCCGCCGCTGAATAGACCAGGTGGCAGGTGGTGGGCCCGCTGCGCCCCAAAGCGCGATGGCTCGCCGCCAGCTTCACTTGACCCGCCGGCACCGACCCTGACATGCAGTTCCCGGCATGCCAAGCCAGGCCCGCCTGCCCAGGCAAATCTCATCCGCTTGCGGCGGACATGACCTTGTCGCAGCAGCCAGCATCATGAACGGCCGCGCGCGCCATCGCATTGCAATCGACGGTGTCGCCGGTTATAAGCCCGTCAACATGTGATGCTAACAACCCGCCGCGCTCGCACCCTTGGAGGCCGGGCGGGACCGTTGGGCCGGGACGGCCCTTTTTCTTTGGAGAATGGCAATGGCTGAGGTGAGCGTGATCCAGGCCGTGGCACGTCCGCGCGCCGGTAAGGGGGCCGCCCGCGCAGTGCGTCGCGACGGATTGGTGCCAGGTGTGATCTATGGCGACAATCGGGCGTCGACGCCGATTTCTATAGACGGAACCGAGCTGTGGAAGACGGTGCAGCGCGGTCGCTTTCTGGCGCGCATCTTTGACATCGAGATCGATGGCCAGAAACATCGTGTGATCCCGCGCGACATCCAGCTTGACCCGATCAAGGACCATCCGCTCCACGTCGATTTTCAGCGCGTCACCCCGCAGAGTCGGGTGCGCGTGGTGGTGCCGACAAAGTTCGTCAATGAGGCGGCCTCGCCGGGTCTTAAGCGCGGCGGCATGCTGAACATTGTTCGACACGACGTTGAGGTGCTGTGTCCACCCGACAGCATTCCCAGCGTGTTCGAATTCGACCTGGCCGGGATGGAGATCGGTCGCTCGATCCACATATCGGCGATTGAGCTACCACAAGGGGTTCAACCGACGATCACTGGGCGCGACTTTACCGTGGCGACCATCGCCGGCAAGGGCGGGAAGAGCGAAGAAGCCGCGCAACCGACCGAGGGAGCCGAGGAAGCCAAGCCCAAGGCATAACCCGTGCGACCGACGGACGGTGACGGGGACCCTCACGGCCGTGAGTCGCGCCACAAATGTGTGATTTCCAGCATGACGCTGGTTTAAGGGCCCCCGTGACGCTAAATCATCGTGCCTTAAAATGGAACCGCAACAATTTGGCACCGCAACAATTTGGCACCGCAAAGCCAGTTCCAATTTAGGGCGCAAAGATGATCGCACTTAAAGTGTAGAGCAACCCGTCATGCGCCCGAGCGCGCCGCTCCTCGTTCGCGCGACGTCCCAGGCAATGTGTCGGCCGGTATCCGTCATGAAGTTGTTCGTAGGACTTGGCAATCCAGGCGCCAAATATGCGCTCAATCGGCACAACGTCGGCTTCATGGCGGTCGATCGGATCGCCGATCGCGGCGGGTTCGGGCCGTGGCGTAAGAAGTTCCAGGGGCTGGCCTGCGAGGGCGAACTGGCCGGTGAGCGGGTTCAGATGCTCAAGCCGACGACCTACATGAACGAATGCGGACGGGCGGTGGGCGAGGCGGCGCGGTATCTCAAGATCGCTGAGGCCGACATCGTGGTGTTCCACGACGAGCTCGACCTTGCGCCGGGCAAGGTCCGCGTTAAGTTCGGTGGTGGCAACGCCGGCCACAACGGCCTGCGCTCGATTTCATCGCACATCGGCAATGACTATGCGCGCGTGCGCATCGGCATCGACCACCCGGGCGTGAAGGAACTGGTGCAACGCTGGGTCCTGAACGACTTTGCCCGAGCCGACAACGCCTGGCTCGATCCCTTGCTGGACGCCATCGCCGACTCCGCCCCGCGCCTGGCCGGCGGCGATCATGGGCGATTTTTAACCGACGTTGCCCGCGTTATGCAGGACCTCGAGCCAAGCGATGATGAGGGCGCGGAGCAGTCACCGGCGACCGCCAAAGGTCCCGCTCGTCGCGCCGGCAATGCTGGTCATCCGGCCGGCGAACGGTGGGCAAAGCGGCAAACAGCTTTGGCAGAGAACCTCAGGAAGTGGCTGACCAGCAAGCGGCCGCCCGGCAGCAACGACAACGCGTGAGGTCGTCGACCCAGAACAGCTTTGTGGCCGGCCGCGTGGAGTGCGCAAGCTGTGCGCGGCTCGGCGGGATTAGATCATCGCGCCTTAAATCGGAACCGCAAAGCCGGTTCCGATTTAAGGCGCGAAGATGATCGCTCTGAAAGTGGTGAGCAACCTGCCTTCAATCGGGATCGTTCCGATTCCGATTGAAGGCAGGTTGCTCTAGGCGGAACGCCAGCGGCCGGGTCCACCACAGTCAGGCGTCGCGCCCGGCGGCGACCTGCCTCAACCGGAAAGCGGCCACGTCCGCATCGCGTTCAAGCGGTTGCAGGACGCTGCGCCGGCGCTCACGTCTGCGCTTGGGTAGCGAACATCTGTCGCTGTTCGATCTTGCGGCCAGGCGCACCGCGTAGCAGTCAGCATACAAAGGAAAGCAGCAGCATGGGGTTCAAATGCGGCATTGTCGGATTGCCAAACGTCGGCAAATCCACCTTGTTCAACGCCCTCACCCAAACCGCCGCGGCAGAAGCGGCAAATTATCCATTTTGCACGATTGAGCCCAACGTCGGCGAGGTCGGGGTCCCCGACCAGCGACTGGATAGGCTGGCGCGCATCGGCCAATCGGCTGAGGTGATCCCCACCCGTCTCACGTTCGTCGATATTGCCGGCTTGGTGCGCGGCGCGTCCAAGGGCGAGGGTCTTGGTAATCAGTTCCTGGGGCACATTCGCGAGGTCGATGCGATCGCTTATGTGTTGCGTTGCTTCGAGGAGTCCGACGTCACCCATGTCACCGGGCAAATCGACCCGGTGTCGGATGCCGAGGTGGTGGAAACCGAGTTGATGCTGGCGGATATGGAGAGCCTCGAACGGCGACGCGTTCCCTTGGAGAAAAAAGCGAAGACCGGTGACAAGGAGGCCAAGCTGCAGCTTGGCCTGATCGATTTGGCCTTGGCGCAGTTGCGCGAAGGCCGGCCGGCGCGCGAGGTCGAGCTGACCAAGGAGGAGGCGGCTGGGTTTTCGCAGCTCCAGTTGCTGACCGCAAAACCCGTGCTTTACGTGTGCAACGTCGACGAGACGTCCGCGGCGAGCGGCAATGCTTATTCGCGCGCGGTACAGCTGCGGGCCGAGGCCGAAGGCGCCGGTTGCACGGTGATCTCGGCCAAGATCGAAGCGGAGATCGCCGGCCTTGAGGCCGACGAACGCGATGCCTTTTTACAGTCCATGGGCCTTGAGGAACCCGGCCTCAATCGGCTGATCCGCAGTGGCTATCGGCTGCTGAACCTGGTCACGTTCTTTACCGTCGGCCCCAAAGAGGCGCGGGCCTGGACGGTGGTGGCGGGAACCAAGGCCCCGAGCGCCGCCGGTGTCATCCATTCCGATTTTGAGCGCGGCTTCATCCGCGCCGAGACCATCGCCTACGACGATTTCGTGGCGCTTGGCGGCGAAGCCGGTGCGCGTGACGCCGGCAAGATGCGGCTGGAAGGCAAAGACTATGTCGTGCGCGACGGCGACGTCATGCACTTCCGCTTTGGCGGTGGCTAGAGCATTATCATTCTTGTTGGAATCTTCGCGGGGGATTCCCAAGGGCGTGCGAATATGATTCACACTGCATGCCGGAGGTGGAGGCCGGCATGCATGGCACGACCTTATTCCGATGATCTGCGCGAACGTGTGATTGATGCCTTGAATTCAGGGTTGAGCTGCCGCGCCGTGGCCGATCGCTTCGGTGTCAGCGTTTCAGCGGTTGTCAAGTGGTCGCAACGCTTCCGTGCGACGGGCAGCGTTTCTGCGCGGCGGATGGGCGGGCACCGTCCATTCGCGCTGGCAGCTGAACGCGATTGGTTGCTCGATCGCATCAACGCTGAGACAGATGTTTCTCTGCGTGGCCTGCAATCTGAACTTGCCGAACGCGGCATCATCGTGAGCTATGGTGCGGTCTGGAATTTCGTCCATCGCGAAGGCTTGAGCCATAAAAAAAACCGTGGTCGCAGCCGAACGAGACCGGCCTGACGTCGCACGTCGACGGGCACGCTGGATCAAATATCAAGCGCACATCGACCCGCACCGGCTGGTTTTCCTTGACGAGACCTGGACGAAAACGAACATGGCGCCGCTCAGAGGCTGGGCGCCGCGCGGCCAACGCCTGATCGACAAGGTCCCTCACGGACGCTGGCGCACACTGACATTCCTTGCTGCTCTGCGGATCGACAGGATCGATGCACCCTGCGTGCTCGATGGTCCGATCAACGGCATCAGTTTCCTGGCCTATGTCGAGCAGTTCCTGGTGCCGACGCTATCACCTGGCGACATCGTCATCATGGACAATCTCGGCTCGCACAAAGGCAAGGCCGTCCGCCGCGCCATCAAGAATGCACGTGCTCATCGCCTGTTCCTGCCGCCTTACTCGCCGGATCTCAATCCGATCGAGCAAGTTTTTTCAAAGCTCAAGCATCTGATCCGCAAGGCGCGCGAACGCACAGTCGACGACCTTTGGCACCGGATCGGCGATTTGCTGAGCCAATTCACCCGCGACGAGCTCGCAAACTACTTCGCAAACTCAGGTTATGCTTCCATCTAAAGTGATCATGCTCTAGATCATCGCGCCTTAAAGTGTAGAGCAACCTGCTTTTCATGAGCAATAATCTGCGTGCCGACCAACATGAGATCTTTGCCAAGCCATCTCGAGGGTCGGCGCTGCATCGCAAAACCAGCCGCGCTGCAGCCGATGAGCCGCAGCACGTGGCACCGCTCAAAACGCCAGTGGGCTGGCGCGCACGACCTGCGGCAACTTGCAGACGCTGAGCAACACGGCTTCCGGCACCGGCTCGTCCAGCGCGGCGACGCAAATCGCATCGCCTCCAGGTCGCTCACGCCCCAGATTGAGCGTCGCGATGTTGATGCCTGCGTCCGCCATTACCGATCCTAGATGGCCGATGAAACCAGGCATGTCGGTGTTGCGGATGAAGAGCATGTGCGGCGTCAGCTCGAACTCCATGTCGATGTCACGCACCTGAATGATGCGCGGGCGGCCATCGGAGAACACCGTACCGGCAACCGAGCGATTGTAGGCCCCGGTCTTCACCGTCAGCTTGATGTAGCTACCGAACGCGCCGTCCTGTCCACGGCGCACTTCTTCAACATTGATCCCGCGATCCTTGGCGTAGGTCTCCGCCGACACCATGTTCACGTCCGCCAACAGCGGCCGCAACACGCCGGCCAGACCGGCCGCGGTCAAGGGCTTGCAATTCAGGTTGGCAACATCGCCGGAGTACTCCAGGCGGATGGACCTGATACTGGACTCGGTCAACTGGCCAGCGAAACCGCCGAGCTGCTCGGCCAACTTGACCCAGGGACGCAACTTCGGGGCCTCCTCAGCGGTAATATTGGGCGCATTGATCGCATTGGTGACGGCGCCCTTGAGCAGGTAGTCCGACATCTGCTCAGCGACCTGCAACGCCACGTTCTCCTGCGCCTCGCTGGTCGAAGCGCCCAAGTGCGGCGTGCAGATCATATTCGGTTGGTTGAACAGCACGTTGGATTTTGCCGGCTCCTCCACAAACACATCGAACGCCGCGCCCGCCACCTGTCCCGTGCGCAGCGCATCTGCAAGCGCGTTTTCCTCGACCAGTCCGCCGCGCGCGCAGTTGATGATCCTGACGCCCTTCTTGCACTTTGCCAGAGTGCCCGCGTTCAGGATGCCGCGGGTTTTGTCGGTCAACGGCGTGTGCAACGTGATGAAATCCGACCGACGCAACAGCTCGTCGAGCTCGACCTTGTCGACGCCCAATCTGAGCGCGCGCTCGGGCGACAAAAATGGATCGTAGGCGATCACCTTCATCTTCAGTCCTTGCGCGCGATCTGCAACGATCGAGCCGATGTTGCCGCAGCCCACGACGCCGAGAGTCTTGGCATAAACCTCAACGCCCATAAAACGGTTCTTCTCCCATTTGCCGGCTTGCGTCGACCGATCCGCTTCCGGGATCTGTCGAGCCAGCGCCAGCATCATGGAAACGGCATGCTCGGCCGTGGTGATGGAATTGCCAAACGGCGTATTCATCACAATGATGCCTTTGGCGGTTGCAGCTTTGATGTCGATGTTGTCAACCCCGATACCTGCGCGACCGATCACCTTCAGCCGTTCGGCTTGGTTCATCAATTTCTCGGTCACCTTTGTCGCCGAGCGTACGGCAAGGCCATCGTATTGATCGATGATGCTGGCCAACTCCTCCTTCGACAGCCCGGTCTTCATGTCGACGTCGACGCCACGATCCTTGAAGATTTGCACGGCGGCGGGTGAAAGTTCGTCGGAAATCAGAACTTTGGGGGTAGACATCGGCATGTCCTCCAATTGCGGTGCTCGATCAGAGCGCGTCAGTGGGGGCGACGGGCGGCTTCGGTGTTGCGGCCGGCGCGGCTGGCGCGCCGCTTGATCCGGTGGCGGCGAACGTCCGAGCTTGCCGCCTCGCGTCGGGTCTTGGGAGGGTCAGGCGGCCTCGGCCAGTCTTGCCTTGGTCTGGGCAAAGGCCCAGTCGAGCCATGGCAGCAGCGCCTCCACATCGCCAACCTCGACGGTGGAGCCGGTCCAGATTCGCAGACCTGGCGGCGCATCTCGGTAGGACCCACAGTCCATGGCCGCGCCCTCCGCCTCCAACAACGCGGCGAAATCCTTGGCAAATCGGGCCTGAACGTCCGGTGCCGCCCGCGCGATCGACGGGTCGACGAACTTCAAGCAGACCGACGTGTTTGACCGCGTGGCCGGGTCATCCGCCAAGTTGGCGATCCAGGGCGTACGCTCCACCCAGTCATTCAAGACCTTCGCATTGGCGTCGGCGCGCGCCATCACGGCGTCGATACCGCCGATGCGCTCGGCCCAGGCCAACGCATCGAGATAATCCTCCACGCACAGCATCGACGGGGTGTTGATGGTCTCACCGGCAAAGATGCCCTTGATCAGCTTGCCTCCAGAGGTCAGCCGGAACACCTTGGGCAGCGGCCACGGCGGCACATGAGCGAGCAGCCGCTCAACCGCCCGCGGGCTCAGTGCGATCATGCCGTGCGCGGCCTCCCCGCCCATCACCTTCTGCCAAGACCAGGTGGTGACGTCGGCCTTGCTCCAGTCGATCCGCTGAGCAAACACGGCAGAGGTCGCATCGACCAGGGTCAGCCCCCGCCGATCGGCCGCTATCCAGTTGCCATTGGGAACACGCACACCCGACGTGGTGCCGTTCCAGGTAAAAATCACGTCGCGGTCAAAATCGACATCCCGCAGCTCGGGAAGTTTGCCGTAGTCGGCCGACTTGACGCGGACATCTTGCAGCTTGAGCTGTTTGGTGACGTCCGTCACCCAACCATGGCCGAAGCTTTCCCACGCCAGCACGTCGACGCCGCGGGCGCCCAGCATGGTCCACATCGCCAGCTCGAAGGCGCCGGTGTCCGAGCCCGGAACAATGCCCACCAAATAGTCTTCAGGAATGCCGAGGATGGCTTTAGACTTATCGATTGCCAGCTTGAGGCGAGCCTTGCCGTCCTTGGCCCGGTGCGAGCGACCGACAACGGCATTTTCAAGCACCTGGCTCGACCAGCCCGGGCGCTTGGCGCAAGGACCGGATGAAAAATGGGTGCACGCCGGCCTGTGCGCCGGCTTCAACGGTTCATTCATAGACCTACCCTTCCAGATAGTTGCTCCTCGTTGGGGAGGAGTGTCCCGGGTCCGGGATAGGCGGGCGGGTCATGAAAGTCAACCGCGCACAAAAAAAGATCAGGCACCGGAGCGTTGCCGATCCGGTGCCTGATGAGGCCATTGAGGGAGGCGATGGGTCAGTTGATTTCCCAACGCAACCCAAACCGAAGCTCGTGATTGTTCTGGTCTGGGATCACGACACTATGATTTCCGCCACCGATCACGTTGCGACCGGTGAATTTGGTGCCGCTTAGATGCAGCCAGCGATAGCCCATATCGAAATGGACGTTTTCCCACCACTCATAGCTGAAGCCCGCCATCACCGCGACGGCCAGGGCGTAGTCGTAGCCGCTGGTGTTGGATGATGACCTGGTGTGGAGGACGGTTGCGCTCGGCTGGGCATCGACGGTGTTGGGGTCGCAGTCGAATGTGTCGATGCAGATGGTCGACGTCGAATAGTGCCGACCCCACAGGCGGTGCCTGACGACACCGATGCCGGCACCGATATAGGGTGTGAAGCGCGTCGCGTTCGGAACGTCGACGTAGCCGTTGACCATCACTACCGTGTTGTCGGACTTGAAGCTGTCCTTGACGGTATCCCGGAGCAAGATGGTGGAATTGACGCCGACACCGGCTTGCGTATTGGTGACGGCCCGCGTCCGCGATGCGTTGCTGCGACTGTTGACATCACTGCGGACATCGACGGTCAGGTCGCCGCGCAGCCAATGGCTGAAGCGATAGCCTGCGCCGACGCCAATCCTGGCAAAGTCGTTCAAGCCGCTCTCGGCGCGAACATCGTCATGGAACACGTTGCTGGTGTTGTAGTTGCTGGAGTCCCCCCGGACCCAGGCGCCATCCACCCGCAAGTAGTAACCGCTATCGGTCTCCGGTACCGGCACGGGCGCCGGCACCGGCACCGCACGATGATAGCCTTCCAACCTTGGGTCGTAGGGTAAACCGTCAGCGTAGGCTGGGTTGGCTGCACTCGCTAGCGTCAAGCATGCGAACGACATACCGGCGGAGATTAGCATACGCACTTGTGTCATCACGTTGGTTCCCTCTTTTCCCAACTCGCTTCCCTCAGTGACCTGGTCACGCACGGGCAACGACGAGGTCCTGTCGTCGGTCTCCGCTGCCCGCTTCCAGTCGCTGGAGAGCCAGCCTCTGGACATCGTCCCCTGCGCCGTCTGGGCGCGCCTACGCTACGGAACTGGAAAAAGGGATCGTCGCGGCCTTCAACGACACGCGAAGGGTCACCGCCAGGCAAAAGCGCACTGCTCGGCGCACACCCCTTTACGGTCGAGGCTTTCCCAGGCCCCGCGCACTCAGCCCGACGATCGCAACGAATGACAAAACCAAAACGAAACTGTTTCCGGCAAACGGGCCGCACCCCGAGCATTGCCGGCAATCCCGGCTGGCCGGGTGTAACACCGCACACCGAACGCGGGAGTCGACGGCCAAACGGCACCGTTTCAATTCGGGACTATCGGTAAGAAGATTTAAAAGACGCTTAACTTTAAGCGTTTGGCGGCACGTTGCGCTGGTGTCGCGGCGACAGCAACCAGGCATCAATCGGGATCGCAACGATGCCGATGACAAGCAGAGGGTTGCTCGCCATGTTAAGAGCGATCAATTCTGCCTCAGGCGGATTGGCGTTGGCCGGCCTCCGCCCACACATGCGTGCCATTGGGTGGCCCGGCAGGGGAGCGGGATGGCTCCAGCGCATGGTGAAAAGCTAGATCATCGCGCCTTTAATCGGGATCGTTCCGATCCCGATTAAAGGCAGGTTGCTCTAGAGGACTGGCGGCGGCCGTTCGACAGGCGCGATCAACAGCGATGGCTCCTGATCGGCGACGCGGCCAACCGCAGCTGGTGGTCGCACCCATAGTGGTGGTGGTCGCACCCGTAGCGACGAGGCCAAGGTGGTGGTCGAGCCAGGCTCGTCCGCCTAGATCATGTCCGCCCAAACCGGAAGCCCTTTGCCGACCCGCTCGCCGGTCTGACCACCCCATAACGTTGTGCCATTGGGTGGCCCGGCAGGGGAGCGGGATGGTTCCAGCTAACTCGGACACGTAGTAAGGCGGAAACGATTTAGACCGCAGCAGCCGTCTTGACCGCTGCGACGATATCGTCGACCACGCAAGAGACGAGCTGTGCATCGTCGCCTTCGGCCATCACCCGGATCACCGGCTCGGTGCCCGAGGGGCGGATGACAAGGCGTCCACGCTGGCCAAGCTTGGTCTTGGCCCCCTGGATCACCGATTGCACCTGCGTATCCTCAAGCGGCGTCCCGCCTTCATAACGCACGTTCTTCAACAGTTGGGGCAGCGGCTCGAACCGATTGCAGACCTCGCTCACCGTTCGATCTGTGGAGACGACGACGGCCAGCACTTGCAGCGCCGACACCAAGCCATCGCCCGTCGTGGTAAAGTCGGACAGCACGATATGTCCGGATTGCTCACCCCCGACATTGTAGCCGTGCTTGCGCATGTGCTCGACCACGTAGCGGTCGCCGACCGGAGTTCGCTGCAAGCTGAGGCCCAGGCCGTCCAGGTACCGCTCCAGACCGAGGTTCGACATCACCGTCGCGACCACGCCGCCGGCGGTCAGTTGACCGCTGCGCAGCCAGCTCTCGGCGATCACCGCCATCAGCTGGTCACCGTCGACGATCCGTCCCTTTTCATCGACGATCACCACCCGATCCGCGTCGCCGTCGAGCCCAATGCCAATATCCGCCCGCACCTCCTCTACCTTGGAAACCAGCGCTTCCGGCGAAGTGGAGCCGCAATTCTCATTGATGTTGCGTCCGTTGGGCTCGACGCCGATCTTGATGACCTCCGCACCAAGCTCCCATAACGCCTGCGGCGCGACCTTGTAGCCGGCACCATTGGCGCAATCGATCACGATCCGCAGGCCGTCGAGCCTCAAATTCTTCGGCAGAGTGCGCTTGGCGAACTCAATGTAACGTTCCTGCGCACTTTCCACCCGGGTCGCGCGACCGATCTGCTCCGGCGGGGCGATCAGGTCGGAACTGGGTCCGACCAGCAAGTGCTCGATGCGACGCTCCAACTCGTCCGACAGTTTGTACCCATCCGGTGCAAACAACTTGATGCCATTGTCAGCGTAGGGATTGTGAGAGGCCGAGATCATCACACCAAGATCAGCGCGCAACGAGCGGGTCAGCATGGCAACGGCCGGGGTTGGCATCGGGCCGAGCAAGAACACGTCCATGCCGACCGCGGTGAAACCGGACAACAGCGCGCTTTCGATCATGTAACCCGACAGCCGGGTGTCCTTACCGATCACCACCCGATGCCGTCGTTTCTGACCGTTTGAGAAGATCTTGCCCGCGGCCATGCCGACCTTGAGCGCGATCTCAGACGTCATCGGATCGCTGTTGGCCAGGCCACGGATCCCGTCCGTCCCGAAAAAACGACGCGTCGTACCATTGTCAAATGCCATACCGTGTCCCTCTGGCACCAACCCACCGAGACGGCAATTCGTACGGCCGCCGCACGGGCTGCAGCGTTCCTGTTTGCGCCCCAGCCCGCCGAATTCCAGCAGAGATCGTCAGCTGAGAAGCCTGGCGCGACGGCTCCACCCTCAACAGGGCAACAATATACACACCAATTACGAAAATGTCGCGCCCGCTGCACCCGATTGGCAGCGTGCTGTGCTCGATTTCCGCACCAGCCCCCGATCAACTCACCGATAAGTTCGTCGCATAGCACGGGTCGAGTCGCGACCGCAATCAGGACGTGCGAACATGGTTTTCACCATCAATTCGCGCGATTGATGGCCTATTATTTGGCAGTTGCCAATCGCAAGGGCGGTGTCGGCAGGTCAACGATCTCCGTGATGCTGGCCGATGCCTTCGCGGCCAGGCTGACCAACGCGACCGCGGCCGCCTTGCGGTTGGCGGCCAAAGTGTTGGTCCCGGTCAGACCCGATGCGGTCTCAGAGTTCGCCGCGGATCGTATTTGGTCGGTGATCGAAGCCAAGGTCGACGGTAAGGTATTGGAGATCCCGCATCAGCAACGCCGCTACGTTTGCCTCGCCAACGCGGTGCGCCCAGGCGGGCGCGACGGAACCATCATCGATACCATCGCCTATCATCATCCGCTGCTGGCGACCCGGATCCGACAGCCCGGACACCGCCAACGCTTTCGGTTGCAGTGATGAACGCCGATCTCTGGATGAGAAGCATGGTGGCGCGGTCGCGACGCTCAGAGCGCTTTGCGAGGAGCTTGCCAGCGGGCCTACCATTTGATCGGCGCGCTCACGCATTGCCCGCGAATAACTCTGCGATGTGTTGCGATGTGCTGCCATGGCTCCAGTCTCTCAAGCGTCGGAGCCTCCGCTAAACCCGGGGCGGCTCATAAGACGGACATGATGTCGGCAATGGCAAAAGCCCAGCAGATCGTGGTGCCAAAGCAGTTGCGCGCGGCTGAAGCAGGGCCGGATCTGTTGCGTGGGGCGATCGCCGACGCCGTCGCCAAGCGCATCGCTGTTCGGCGCGCGGCCGCCGGATGACGCGCCGTGATCGCGCATGAAGCGCGGACGCCTCAAGCGCGTCAGCGTGAGTTCGAACCGGCTTGCTGTCCTGGTGATCCCTCACTTGAGCAGAGCGGCTGAGGTGGTCGTGGTGGGCCGTGGACGCCGCCAGCACAACCGGCCGCGCTGCGGCGCTCGCGCGGGTTTAGGACGGCTCGTCCCCGCCGCGAGCAGTGAGGTGCCGCCGGATGCCGGCGGAGTCGGCGGGAACCAGCCCCCTCAGGCGGGCCCGCGCCTTCAACGGCTTGCCGATCGGCGCGACCAGCTCCTTCTTCGCTTCTGCAATGATGACCCCGCCCAACCCTGGCGACAGCCGCGCGCCGATCCGCTCGAAGGCGGTCGCCGACCGAATCAACATTTTTCGCTCGAGCGGGGGAACGTGGAGGGCATTGGCAAACTCGGTCGGCGTGAACATCGCCTCGATCAGCAACCGCTCGAGCTGGTGTCGGCTGAAGGGCAGACCCTGACCAAATGGCGTCCGGTCCACCCGCGCCCAGACGCTGGTCCGATTGGGAACGATCACGAGCAGTCGCCCCTGCGGCGCCAGCACCCGCCAGATCTCGCGCAGCAATGGCCGCACCCGCTCCGCCACCTCCAGGCAATGGATCGCCAGCAATCGATCGACGGCGTTGTCCGCCAGTGGCAAATGGTTCTCCTCAACCAAGGCGGTTTGTCGCGCTCCCTCGGTCGGCCAGACCAGAACACCTTGCTCAGCCGGCATTAGCGCCCCAACCCGCAGCGCTTCGCCACGCAATGCCCCCAGGTAGGGTGTGGCAAACCCCAGGCCGATGACGGTTTGACCTTCTAGCTGGCGCCAACGGGCCCGGAGCCGATGCAGCAGCAGCCGCCGGACCAACTGACCAAGCGGCGTCAGATAAAAGGCTTTCAGATCGGTCACATCGAGATGCATGGCTCACGTGCTTGATAAGCCGCCAGATTGGCTCGGGCCGGGCGTCGGTCAAAGTCACCGATTGCAATCCAAGTTGCAATCCTTAGGGTGAATGCTAATCGTAGGTGCTGTCCAGCCGACCCGCCGTCAAGCGGCGCAGTACGCGTCTCTCGCCGGCCCAACGAGCGTGTCGCAAGGAGTGCCTTATGTCCGCGCAGCTTGAGATCCATCAGTTCCTCTGTCTCCAAGACAACTTTGGCGTCCTGCTGAGGGAGCCGAAGTCCGGTGCGGTCGCCGCCATCGATGCACCCAACGCAGAGCAAGTGGCTGCGGCCTTGAATGATAAGGGCTGGAAGCTTACCCATATCTTGACGACGCATCGCCATGGCGACCATACCGACGGCAATCTCCAACTCAAGCGCGACACCCATTGCCGCATAATCGGACCGCGCGGTGAGGCCGACCAGGTGCCGGGCATCGACCAGCAGGTCGGAGACGGCGACACGCTTCAGTTCGGCGAGCTTGAGGTCCGCGTGTTGGAGACCCCCGGCCACACCAAGGGCCATATCAGCTATTGGATCCCCAGCGCCGAGGTGGTGTTCGTCGGCGATACGTTGTTCGCGCTGGGATGCGGTCGGGTGTTTGAGGGCACCCCGCAACAGATGTGGGCATCGCTGTCCAAACTGGCGGCTCTACCGCCGTCGACGAGCGTTTACTGCGGGCACGAGTATACGCTTGCAAACGCCAAGTTCGCCCTCACCATCGAACCTGGCAATGCTGACCTCCAAGCGCGCGCCAAGCAGATCGAGCAGACCCGGGCCGAAGGGGCCTTCACGCTCCCGACACGTATCGACATCGAGTTGGCCACAAACCCGTTCCTGCGCGCGAACAGCCCGGAAATTCGCAGCCGGCTCGATTTGGCAGGTGCACCGGATTGGCAGGTGTTTGCCGAGGTGCGCGAGCGCAAGAATAAGGGTTAAGTCGCTCGATCGTGCCCCGCCCCACCAGCCGATGTTGTCGAGTCCAACCTAGGCCGTCGAGCCGATGCGCGTGTCGCGCGGGTTTTCCACGCAAAAACCACCGCCTCTAACCCTCTAATTCGTTGAAAATCCTCAATCATTGACGCTCCGGCAACGACGTGCCTTCGCAGCGCTTGCACAGCCATTCCGACTCGGAAACAGTGGCGCGTATGATTCGATCGACGATGTGAGCGGGGGCCTTTCACATGACCAGGGCGACAATAGAGCCGATCCTAACGGCGGTGTTTGTCGACTACGACAATATCTATCTGTCATTGAAGAAGCGCAGCGAGGACGCCGCCAAGCGGTTCGCCAAGGATTCGAACGATTGGATCAAGGCGTTGGAAGCCGGTGCACTGATGACACCGACCAACAGTCCGCCGAGCGATCGCCCCCGACGCATCGTTCTGAACCGTTGTTACGGCAATCCGGTGCCGCGGCGCAATGCGCACGACAACTCGACCGACATGAACTCGTTTCCGTTCGTGCGCCATCATTTCCTGCGCGCCGGTTTCGAAGTCGTCGATTGCCCGCCGCTGACGGCCCAGCTTAAGAATTCGTCCGATATCCGCATGGTGATGGACGTCCGCGATTACCTGATCCATGATACCCGGTTCGAGGAATTCATCATCCTATCGGGTGATGCAGACTTCACGCCGGTGCTGCACCGCCTGCGCGCCCATGATCGGCGCACGGTGATTTTTGCCAACGACTTCACGGCGGCGCCGTACCGGGCAATCGCCGACGCAGAGATCAAAGAAAGTGATCTGCTGGCAGCCATACTGGACGGCAAGATCGCTACCGAGCCGGCTCAGGCCGCGATCACGTCCGAAGCCCCGCAGCAAAACGCCATTGAGCAGACCCGCAAAGAGATCATCGCCCACGTCGTCGCCGCAGTGCGCTCCGCCGGAGGGCCAGTCCCGATCGAGGCGCTCGCCGAGCGGACCACGCGGGCGATCGGTCACGACCGTACGGTGGCCAGCGGTTGGGCCGGTGTCGGCAGCTTCCTGGAGTTGCTGAAGCGCTACCTGCCGTCGGATATCAGGCTGTCCGATCAGCCGCCGTATCAAGCCTTCGAGATCGGACGCATGATCCAAAATCAGCCGCAGCCGGCGCTAGAGGTCAATCCGATCAGCCGGCCTGAACCAGCGTTGGCATCGATTTCTCAGCCCACGCCGGCGTCGGTGCCCACCCCCGCATCGATGAGTGCGCCGCCGATCATCGCCCAGCCGGCTCCAGCCGCCGCCATGACGCAGGCGATCACTCCGCTCCAAGCTAGCCAGCCCGCGGCCGCCCAAGCCATGCCGCCGCCGGCTTCCCCTGCTGCGGCGGCCCCATTAAGCGGGCAACCGGCGGCCGGGCCAATCATGACACCGACGATCGGTGCCAATGCGCTGGCCCCTGAGGCTATCCAGCAACCACCTCCGCGCCAGACCGATTCGGCGATTGCCATTCAACAATCGATCGCGCGGATCCATGACGCCTGCCAAGCACCGCCCCTGTCTCCGCCCGATTATCGGGCGCTGTTCGAGATTCTGGCGCGAGAGATCAACGAAGTCGGGCTGCAAGGCAGTCAGACCTTCAACAACATTACGCAGCGCGCCACGGATGCTGGCATCGCCGTCACCCGCGATGACATCCGCTTCATCATGGACGTGGTCAGTGAGGCGGATCCCTGGTTTGAGCAGGGGGCATCGGCCAACCTGTTCGCCGGCCGTTTCCGCAACTTCGTCGTTGCCCGCTGCCGCAGCCAGGGCCTTAACCTGTCGAGCGATGAGCTGGATCTGATCGAGGCCTGGTTTGCCGGCTCCGGTGAACCGATCGCGTCGCAAGGCACTCGCATGCCGCCGATCTCCGCCCAACAGCATAGAGCCCCGCCCGCAGCGCCCCAACGCCAAGCGGCGATCGCTGCAAACATCCCCGGTGCAGCGCAGAACCGGGCCATCGAACAGTCCGAGGAATTCCCCAAGATCCTCAGAACGCGGCTGCGCAACTAGATCATCGCGCCTTAATCGGGATCGTTCCGATTCCGATTAAAGGCAGGTTGCTCTAGCCCGCTCCCTGCCCAATCACCCAATGGCATAATGTTGTGAGCGGACGGATGAAGATGCCGGCCGGCACGGCGCTTCCACTAAAGGTGGACATGAACTCAGGTGGACAAGAGCTCAGGCGGACATGAGCTCAGGCGGACATGATCTGGGCTCGTCGCTTGCACCTTAGGACGCCCATGCGGCTGCGGATCTGGCTAATCGCGCATCGATCGCTCAACATGCAGGCGCCATCTGGACACGCGGGTCAACGGCCCCGGCACATGCTCTTGGCCGGCGTCGATCCCAAGGCGCTCAAGTCCGGCGTTTGAGTTTGCGGCTCAGGTAGTCGAAATTGACCACCATCTGCTCATGACGCGACAGCTTCTCTCGGAGCAGTTCCACATCCTCCGGCGGAAACTCGGGAGCCGCACCACCGGCAGCCTCGATCAACAGCTGAATGCGGCAAGCGTTTTCCAACATGATGGCGACAATGACCGCCTCCTCGATTGAGCTGCCGGCCACCGCCACGCCGTGATTTTTCATCAAACAAACCTTATGCGGCCCCAACGCACGCGCGACGCCCCGCCCTTGATCCTGGCGGCGAATGAGATCGATGGTGTCGGAGAACAGGCCGATACCGTTCGCGAACAGGGCGGCGGGCTGGCTCCAGGCGCGCAGGGGTCGGCCCATGGCCGACACGGCGACCGCATGATCGGGATGACTATGGATCACCGAGGTTACATCGGGCCGAGCGCGCAGAATTTCCGAGTGAATGAACACCTCGCTGTGTCGCGGCGCGGTGCCTTCAACCTTTTCACCCTCCAAGTTGCAGGTGACGATATTGGCGTGCGTCATCTCCTCAAAACCGTGACTGTGCGGCTTCATATAAAATCGCTCGGCTTCCCCCGGCACGCGTACCGAGATATGACCTCGCGTCATGTCGTGATGACCCTCAGCCTGCAGGATCCGTCCGGCGTCGATCAGCTTTTCCTTGGCCTGTTCTGGCGTCATGCCAACTCCCGAATAGTCTCTTGTGGTCAAGATCATGTCCGCCTGAGCCAGATCAGCCTTGCTGGCCCGCCTCCACCTGGCCACCGACAACAGCGTGCCATTGGATGGCCGGAACCGGAGCGGACTGGTTCCAGCTCACCCTGAAACGCTCTAGGATCGGATCAGGGCCCATGACAATGCCTGTTTCCGCTCCAGAAATCGAGAGGCGGTGCCTTGGGCCAAGCTCTCGGCCCGTGTCGCAGCATCGCGAAAGCAACCGTCCAAGCTGTCAGCATTCACCATGCCCCGCTATCGCATCACGATCGAATATGACGGAACGCCGTTTGTCGGATGGCAGTTCCAGGCCAACGGTGTCAGCGTCTACGAAATCCTGGTTGCGGCGTTGGCCAAGTTCACCGATCCGACGACGGACGTGTACGGCGCGGGACGTACCGATGCGGGCGTGCATGCGCAAGGCCAAGTCGCCCATTTTGATCTGATCAAGGCATGGGATCCGTTTCGCCTCGCCGCGGCGTTGAACTTTCACCTCAAACCGCATCCGATTGCGGTCATCGGGTGTGAGCTTGCGCCGCCCGGATTTCATGCGCGCTTCAGCGCTATCAAACGGCACTACACCTACCGCATTTTAGCGCGGCGCGCGCCGCCAGCGTTGGACAAAAACCGCGTTTGGTGGGTGCCCGTGCCGCTCGATGCCGAGCGCATGCACAAGGCTGCACAACATCTCGTCGGTCAACACGACTTCACCACGTTCCGTGCCGCCGGCTGTCAGGCCACCTCACCGATCAAGACGGTCGAACGGCTCGACGTGGAACGGGTCGGCGACGAGATCCACATCCACGCCTCGGCCCGCTCGTTTCTGCACCGGCAAGTGCGGTCGTTAGTGGGCAGCCTGAAGCGCGTGGGCGAAGGCCAATGGCAGGATAGCGACATCGTAACGGCGCTCGCCGCTTGCGACCGGTCCGCCTGCGGTCCGGTGGCACCGCCGATGGGGCTCTATCTGACGCAGGTGGATTACCCGCCCGACCCTCAGCTCGCAACGGCACTGGAGCAACCTGCTTTTCAGCGGAGCCGGAGTGCTTCCGATGAGATGTAGAAAGATGGTCTCCATTGCAAGTTACGCTGATCCGGCGGGTTGCAGGGTTGGCTGCAACCCTCCCGTTGCCCACCCGCCCCCACACTGTTGGGCCATGAGGCGGGCAGGTGGGGCGTAGGCCGGCACGGCCAATCAGCCCACGCCGGACATCAGCTAAACCATCGCCGCAACCTGGGCCGCCGGCAGCGGGGCACGTTTGCGGATCAGATCGGCCGCCTTTTCGGCGATCATAATCACGGGCGCGTTGATGTTTCCACCCACCAGGTCCGGCATCACCGAGGCATCGACGATGCGCAGCCGTTCAGCACCGATCACATTGAGTTCCGGATCGACCACCGCCATCGGATCATCGGCCGGACCCATGCGGCAGGTGCAGGCGGGATGGTGCACGGTGATCCCGGTGAGCTTGATATGCTCATCAAGATCATTGTCGGACCAATTGTTCGGACCAGGACCGACCTCCTTGGCGATGAACGCTTGCAAAGAAGGGTGGGCGGCGATTTCGCGCACCATATGCAAGCCGCGGCGCAACGCGCGCTGATCCTTCTCGGCCAGCAGGAAGTTCTGCTTGATGCGCACGTGATCGCGCGGGCTAGCCGAGGTCAACGTCACCTCGCCGGTGCTTTCCGGCCGCAACACGGCGGCACGACAGGCAAAACCGTCCTCGTAGGGCGGCTTTAGCGGCGCCATGTAGGGCATCGCGGTCATCGGCGCGGCATTGAACAACAGCTGGATATCCGGCATCGGCTCGCCGGCATCGCTCTTGAGAAACGCCATCTCGCCGCCGGGCAGGTCGGTAGCAATGCCCTTACCGCGGAGGTAGCAATTGGCGAGCTCCAAGGCGATGCGATCAGCACGCATGTGTCGGTGGAACGGACCGGGTTCCTTGCGGACCCATTGAACGTGTGCAGAGATGTGGTCCTGCAGATTCTGGCCAACGCCGGGCAGCGCCAAGCGGGGGGCGATGCCATGGGACTTGAGTTGGTCCGGCGGTCCGATGCCCGATAACATCAACAGCTGCGGCGTGTTGATCACGCCACCGGCGAGGATCACCTCACGATCGGCCCGTGCCGATGCCGTTTTGGCGCCCGTCGCATACTCAATGCCGGTTGCGCGTGGGCCCTCCATCACGATTTTGGTGGCCAGCGCATGGGTTCGCACCGTCAGGTTCGGGCGGCGCAGCGCCGGCTTGAGGTAGCCGACCGCGGTGCTGCAGCGCCGGCCATCTCTGATCGTCGTTTGCCAGGTGCCGAAGCCCTCTTGCTGGGCCCCGTTGTAATCCTTCGTTGACGGATATCCCGTGGCGCGACCGGCCTGCCCGAAGGCGGTCACCAACGGATCTTGGAATTTCGACCATCCCGTTGTCAGCGGTCCATCGCCGCCGCGATAGGCGTTGGCGCCGTCCACCCAAGCTTCCTGGCGCCGGAAATAGGGTAGCACGTTTGCGTAAGACCACTGCGGCGACACCTTTTCTGCCCAGCGTTGGTAATCATCGCGATGGCCCCTCACGTAGGCCATGGCGTTGATCGACGATGAGCCGCCGATCACCTTGCCGCGGGCACACTCAAGGCCGCGTCCGCCCATCGTCTCCTCGGGCTCAGCAAAATACATCCAATCGTGCTTGCGATTGAGCAGCAGATGCGGCCAGCCCAGCGGAATGTGCAGCCAAGGGTCGCGGTCCCAGCCGCCGGCCTCGAGCAACAGGACCTTCGTGTCGACATCCTCCGTCAAGCGCGCGGCAAGTGTGCAGCCGGCCGAGCCCGCACCGACGATGACGTAATCATATATCTCTGGGCCAGCCATCTCCGATCGCCTCCTCTGTCTTGCCGCTAGACTTGGTCGCCGATGCGTGCGGACGTCAACGATTTGCGGTCTGTGCAGGGGTCTTATGGTCCGCCACCCTCGGAAACGATGAAACCCACGCCGCTCAAGGTCAAGGTAGGGTTGCGCGCAGCGCGCGACTTACGCTTGGCTGGCGCCGCCGTGAGCGTTGGCTAGAACATCGCGCCTTAAATCGGAACCGCAACGCCAGTTCCAATTGCGCCGGTTCCGATTTAAGGCGCAAAGATGATCGCCCTTAAGGTGGTGAGCAACTTTCTGCCTTTAATCGGGATCGTTCCGATTCCGATTAAGGGCAGGTTGCTCTAGCTGGCAAGGTGCGTTTGCCTCGGGCCGGCACCGTTTAGATCTGCGAGCGCGCGCTGATCCCGGATGAGACGGCCAGCACGATCAACAGCAAGGTTTCCATCACCTCCACACTGGCGCCCAGGCAATCGCCATTCATGCTATCCACACGTAGCCGCCAATAAAGCGCGATAGCCGGTGCGGCCACCAGCGCTCCGACCAGCAATAAAGGGGCCAACCAAAGGCTGAGCACGCCCAACACCAGGGCCCACACAACGGTTGCGGCGGCGAACCTGCCCTCGCGCAGTCGCGCACCCAGTCCGGGCGTTGAGGGCGGCGCCGCCAAGCTCCACGCCAGCGCGCCCCAACGCGCCCAGGCCGGCACCAAGACGAGGGCCGGCACGGCGACGGCGGCGGGCAGCTGTGCCAGCATGACCAGTTTTGCCATCAGCTGCAGCACGACCGCGATCACACCCAGAGCCCCGACGTGCGGATCCTTCCGCACCTCTTCGAAGCGCTCCGGCGCGCCATGGCTGGCACCCAGCGCATCGGACACGTCGGCCAACGCATCCAAATGCAGCGCCCCGGTGATCCAGACCCAGGCAACGAGTGCGAAAAGTGCAGCCGACCACGGACCGATCAGCCCACCAAGCAGGCCGAGGGCCAATACGGTAACGCCGATCACGCCGCCGACCAAAGGGAACCATACCGCGGCATGTCCCAGGTCACCGGCCGCTGGCGCGGCAACGGACGGCACCGGGATGCGGGTCAAGAACTTAAAGGCGATCAGCAAGCCGCGAAGGGTCATGGACGCATGGGCGCATCAGCAACGATTGCCAGCTCGCCTCCTTATAGCAAATTAGCGTTCAGCTTGAGCCACCTGGGCTTCATCGAATGTGGCCATCCCGGCATGCAGTGCACAAGCCAGGCGGACGATCGGCAGCGCCGTGGCGGCACCGGAGCCTTCGCCGAGCCGGAGCGACAGATCGATCAGGGGATCGGCATCGAGCAGGTCGAGCACCACGCGGTGGCCCTTCTCCGCCGAGCGATGCGAGAACAGCAACCACGGACGACACGATGGATTGATGTCAACCGCGGCCAATGCCGCGACGGAGACGATGAAGCCGTCCACCAGCACCGGCAGGCCGGCCTGGCCAGCGGCAATGATGGCGCCGCAGAGGGCGGCGATCTCCAGCCCGCCCACGCAAGACAGAACCTCCAAGGCCCGCTCGGTGCCGGGCCCGTCGTGCGGCGGATGGTCGGCGGTCAGTCGATGCAACGTCAGTGCGCGCTCGATGATCGCCTGCTTGCGCGCAATACCGGCCGCGTCGAGCCCGCTGCCAGCCCCGACCACGTCGGCCGTGGCAGATCTGCGCAACGCGGCGACGACGGCGGCCGCGGCGGTGGTGTTGCCGATCCCCATATCGCCCAGGATGACGATGTCGGCGCTAGTCCCCGCAAGGCGCATGATGGCGCGGCGGCCGGCGGCCAGGCCGTGAGCGAGATCCGCCGCTGCGATCGCCCGCTCGCACGACAAATCGTTGGTGCCAAAGCACACCTTGTCGATGATGACGCCTGCGATCGGGTCACGCGCACGTGTGCCCACGTCGATCACCGTCAAACTGGCCTGGAGCGTTTGCGCCAGCACCGAGATGGCGGCACCGTTGGCGACAAAATTGCGCAACATCTGAACCGTGACGCTTGACGGATAGGCAGAAACGCCGCGCTCGGCCACCCCGTGATCAGCGGCGAAAATCACGATCTGGGCGTGTTCGGCGGTCGGCAAAGCGCGCCGCTGCAGACCGGCTAGCCGGATCGCGATCTGCTCCAACGCACCGAGCGATCCCGGCGGCTTGGTCAGGGTGGACTGGCGTTGCCGGGCGGCATCGGCGTGCTGGATAGAGGGCGGAGGGCAAACCGCGTTGAGCCATTCAACGTTCTGCGGGTCAACGTGCATGGGTGGCGTTTTGTCAGATGGCGTAGGCACGGTCGGTTGCATGCCATCGATTTCCTGCCGGCGCAAGACGGTGCCGGTTGACTGCGGGCCGGCCGGCGACCCCACTGCGGCCTTTGGCCCGCCAGCTGTAAAGGCAGCCCTTGGTTGCGCTGCTGGGCCGGGTAGGCTACCAGCTGACCGTGAGACGCAATTGTGCACGGGACGACGACCATGGGTCAGCAGCTCACGCTCTATCTTGCCGAATATCTGCCACTCGTGGTGTTTTTGGGCGTTGCGCTGGCGATCGGTCTGGCCCTGTTGATCGCGCCGTTTCTCGTCGCCTACAGCAATCCCGACCCCGAGAAGGTTTCGGCCTACGAGTGCGGGTTTAGCGCGTTCGACGACGCACGCATGAAGTTCGATGTGCGGTTTTATCTGGTGGCGATCCTGTTCATCATCTTCGACCTTGAAGTGGCGTTTCTTTTCCCATGGGCGGTGGCGTTCCAGGATGCGGGTCTTTATGGCTTCTGGGCGATGATGATCTTTCTTGGGGTGCTGACCATCGGCTTCATATACGAATGGAGGAAGGGGGCCCTGGAATGGGATTGATTGCTCCATCCCAAGCCGCGTTAGCGCCGGAAGGTGTGGGCAGAAGTTTGACGATGCCGGCGGACCGCGGCTTTGGTGAAATCAACGACCGGCTTGCCGACAAAGGCTTTTTGGTCACCACCAGCGATGATTTGATCAATTGGGCACGCACCGGCTCCCTGATGTGGATGACCTTCGGGTTGGCGTGCTGTGCTGTCGAGATGATGCAGGCCTCGATGCCGCGCTACGATGTGGAGCGGTTCGGCTTCGCCCCGCGCGCCTCACCGCGTCAGTCCGACGTGATGATCGTCGCCGGCACGCTGACGAACAAGATGGCGCCGGCCTTGCGCAAGGTCTACGATCAGATGCCGGAGCCACGCTACGTGATCTCGATGGGATCATGCGCCAACGGCGGCGGCTATTACCATTTCTCGTATGCCGTGGTCCGCGGCTGTGATCGTATCGTCCCGGTCGATATCTATGTGCCCGGTTGCCCGCCAACGGCCGAAGCGCTGGTTTACGGCATCCTCTTATTGCAGCGGAAGATCAGGCGGACGGGAACCATTGCGCGCTAGCGGCGTGAGCACGCAGATCGACGCTAACGGCCAGTGATCAGTGCCCAGCAACCATCGGAATCCAGCAAACGATGAACAACAACCTGGCTGATCTCGAAGCGCACGTGACGGCGCAGCTCGGCGCCCGCGTCTTGGGGTCGAGCATCGCGCATGGCGAGCTGACGGTCGTGGTGGCACGCGACCATATCGTCGACGTCCTCACCGGTCTGCGCGATGACCCACAATGCCGGTTTGAGGTGTTGATCGATCTGTGCGGCGTTGACTGGCCGGCACGTGAAAACCGGTTCGACCTCGTCTACCACCTGCTGTCGCCCCGCGCCAATCAGCGCATACGCGTGAAGCTCGACACCGATGAGGCGACCCCGGTGCCTTCCATCACTGGCGTGTTTCCCGTCGCCGATTGGTTTGAGCGCGAAGCCTACGATATGTACGGCATCCTGTTCTCGGGGCACCCTGATCTGCGGCGTCTGTTAACGGATTACGGCTTTCAAGGGCATCCGTTGCGCAAGGACTTCCCGCTGACCGGCTATCTCGAGGTCCGCTACGATGATGAGCAAAAGCGGGTGGTTTACGAACCGGTGACATTGACCCAAGAGTACCGCCAGTTCGATTTCGAGTCGCCGTGGGAGGGGACCGAGTACGTGTTGCCCGGCGATGAAAAGGCGAGCGGATGAGGACCCTCGAGAATGCCCGAAACCGATATTCGTCAGTTCAACATTAACTTTGGTCCGCAGCATCCTGCCGCGCACGGCGTGTTGCGCTTGGTGTTGGAACTCGACGGTGAGGTCGTCACCCGCGTCGATCCGCACATCGGCCTGTTGCATCGCGGGACCGAGAAACTGATTGAGTCACGCACCTATTTGCAGGATGTCGGATATTTCGATCGCCTCGACTACGTCGCGCCGATGAACCAAGAGCATGCCTTCTGCTTGGCGGTGGAGCGGCTGTTGGGCCTGCAGGTGCCCAAGCGCGCACAATTGATCCGCGTGCTTTATTCCGAGATTGGGCGCTTGCTATCGCATCTTCTCAACGTCACCACGCAAGCCTTGGACGTTGGCGCACTCACGCCGCCGCTATGGGGGTTTGAGGAGCGCGAGAAGCTGATGGTGTTTTATGAGCGAGCGTCCGGTTCGCGCATGCACGCCAAGTATTTTCGCTTTGGCGGGGTGCACCAGGATTTGCCGGCGGCATTGATCGAGGATATTGCCAAGTTTTGCCTCACCCACCCAGGTGTGCTGGACGACATCGAAGGGCTGTTGACCGAGAACCGGATCTTCAAGCAGCGCAATGTCGATATCGGCGTGATCAGCTTGGAGGATTGCTTTAAGTGGGGCTTCTCCGGCGTCATGGTGCGCGGTTCCGGGGCGGCCTGGGACCTCAGGCGGGCGCAGCCCTACGAGTGCTATTCGCAGCTCGATTTCGACGTTCCGGTCGGTCAAAACGGCGATTGCTTTGACCGTTACTGCATTCGCATGGAGGAGATGCGACAGTCAGTGCGCATTATGCAACAATGTTGCGACAAGTTGCTATCGGCGGAAGGCGTGGGCCCGCACGTGGCCGATGACAAAAAAGTCGTGCCGCCAAAACGCAGCGAAATGAAACGCTCGATGGAGGCGCTGATCCATCATTTTAAGCTCTACACTGAGGGCGTCCATGTGCCTGAGGGCGAGGTTTATGCGTGTGTGGAGGCGCCCAAAGGCGAGTTCGGCGTGTACCTGGTGGCCGACGGCTCCAATAAACCCTATCGCTGCAAGATCAGGGCGCCAGGCTTTGCGCACCTGCAGGCGATGGACTACATGAACCGCGGCCACATGCTGGCCGACGTTAGCGCTGTGCTCGGCTCCCTCGACATCGTGTTCGGTGAGATTGACCGTTAGCTGCCGTTGACATGTCGACATTGGTCGACGTGTTTGACCCAATGACGAGTGTTCTTGGGATACGGATGTGAACCAAGGCAGCGCCCGCGGCGGGCGATCTTGGTTTAGTCGGCGATCGTTGCAGCGGTGGCATCGCGGCTGACGCGCAGGTCAGCCGTCGATCGGCAGTCCTCGCTTGATTTGTTCCCCGCGGCCGCTACCTTAAGGATGCCGATGCTGTACCAAGCTGCCCCCCGATCGCGGGAAAGGGCAGCTGCAGCCATCGCACCTAGAGCAGCCCGCTTTTCATCGGGATCGGCACCATCCCGATGAAAAGCAGGTTGCTCACCACTTTATGAGCGATCATCGTGGCTTAAATGGCAACCGGCGTTGCGGGTCCAATTTGAGCTACGATGATCTAGGCCGTTCCCACCTGACATGAGGTGATCTGTGCTCGACACTCCAAGCGCCTCGCCAAACGCGCGTTCCAATCGACTCGATCGGCCGATGGTGGATCCCTTCGGTCGACGGGTCAGCTATTTGCGTGTGTCGGTGACGGACCGCTGCGACTTTCGCTGCGTCTACTGCATGTCCGAGCACATGACGTTCCTACCGAAACGAGACCTGTTGTCGTTGGAGGAGCTGGATCGGCTGTGCTCCGCATTCATCATGCGCGGGGTGCGTAAGTTGCGGATCACCGGCGGTGAGCCGTTGGTGCGCAAAAACATCATGCAGCTGTTCCGAACGCTGAGCCGGCACCTGCAGTCGGGTGCTTTGGAGGAGTTGACGCTGACCACCAACGGCAGCCAGCTGGCCCGCTACGCCGACCAGTTGGTCGACTGTGGCGTGCGGCGGGTCAACGTGTCGATCGACACCCTCAAGCCGGACCGGTTTAAGGAGATCACCCGTTGGGGCGAGCTATCGCAGGTTCTGAACGGGCTTGAGGCGGCGCAAGCGGCCGGGTTGTCGGTGAAGATCAACGCGGTCGCGCTCAAGGGGGTTAACGAGGACGAAATCGAGGATCTCGTCGTGTTCGCACATAGCCGCGGCCACGACCTAACACTGATTGAAACCATGCCGCTCGGCGAGATCGAAGAGGACCGTACCGAACAATTTTTGCCGTTGTCCGTGGTGCGCGCGCGCCTGATGGAGCGGTTCACCTTGACCGATAGCGATTACCGGACCGGCGGCCCCGCACGCTACGTAACGGTGAGCGAGACCGGCGGTCGGCTGGGCTTCATCACGCCGATGACCCACAATTTCTGCGAGAGCTGCAATCGGGTGCGGCTCACCTGCACGGGGACCCTGTATATGTGTCTCGGTCAGGAGGATGCCGCCGATTTGCGCGCACCGCTGCGGGCCAGCTCCGATGATCGCAACTTGATGGCGGCGATCGACGAAGCGATCGCGCGCAAGCCCAAGGGGCACGATTTCGTCATCGACAGGCGCACGCGCAGACCGGCTGTCGCCCGGCACATGAGCGTGACCGGCGGTTAGCGTGGAAGGTTGGTCCTGCGCGTGAACCAACCTTCGGCCATAGGGGATTTGAACCCCAATCTGACCGGCGTCGTCGCCATGCTGGCATCGTGCGCCTTTTTTGTGTTCGGCGACGCCGCCATCAAGACCGTCGGGCGCGATTTGCCGTTGGGGCAGATGCTGCTGATCCGCGGCATTTTTTCCGCGCCGATCATCTTCGCGATCGCCGCTCAGGCCGGCCAACTCGCCAATCTAGCGGAGGTGGCGACGACTCCGCTGGTGGTGTTGAGGGCGGGATTGGAAATCATTACCGTTGTGCTGTTCTTGATCGGCATCCTCAACATGCCGTACGCCGACGCTTTGTCCATTCAGCAGTCAAACCCGCTGATTGTGATGGCCGCGGCGGCCGTGTTCCTTGGCGAGCCGGTCGGGTGGCGGCGCTGGTCGGCCGCCGGCGTCGGCTTCCTCGGCGTTCTGATCATCATTCGTCCGGGTGGCGCCGCGCTGAATTGGCCGGCGTTCGCCGTGCTCGGCAGTGTGGCCGCGATGGTCGTGCGCGATCTGGTCACGCGGCGGCTCAATCAGGCGCTGCCTTCGGTGCTCATCGCCACCGTGTCGGTGGTCTCGGTGGGGCTATCCGGATTGCTGCTGCTGCCGTTCGAAAGCTGGCGTTCGCCGGATGCCACCCACCTGGCTTGGATGGTTTTCGCCGCGGTGGGCTCGATCGGCGGGTTCTACTGGATGATCAAGGCTTTGCGGACCGGTGAAGTGGCCGTCGTGGTTCCGTTTCGCTATGCGCTGATCCCGTTTGGCGCGGTCATGGGCCTGGTCGGGTTCAATGAATGGCCGGACCTGACCAGCCTTATCGGCATGGCGATTGTGGTCGGCGCAGGGCTGTATGTGCTGCGGCGCGAACATCGGCGGCCGCCGCGTGCGGACGCCACGTGCTGAGCGCACGTGACAGCCGCGGCAGCCCGACATCAAGCGATCAATCGGCTAATCTCAGCGCGGATCTGATCGATTGAGCTGGGCTTGGCGAGCAGTCGGATGTTGGCACCCGCCACATCTTCGGCGCGATGCAAGTTGGTCGCATGCCCGGAAATCAGCAGCACCTTTACATCCGATTTCATCGCTATCGCGCGCCTGGCCAGCTCGATACCATCGATCCCGGGCATCTCGACGTCACTGATCAACAAATCGAAGTCGGCGGGCGCGGCCATGAACTGCTCGAGCGCCGCCTGGCCGTCCTGTGCATCCACCACGGAATGGCCGTCGTTGGTCAGCCCGCGCTTGAGCAGCGTGCGCTGGGAGCCGTCGTCTTCCGCAAGAAGAATATGTGCCACCGTCCCCTCCTGTTCTGGGATTGCGCACAAACCCGGTATTGCCTGGCAAGCGATGTTAGCAGACTTCCAAGATCACCGCAGAGGATGGGCTCGGCTGCCGACAACTAATGACGTGAAACACAACGGCTGACGGATGCCTGCGGCGGATCGGTCACAGTCTCGCGCATGTCCGCCTCAGGCGGAAGCGCGATGCCGGCGCGCTCCCCGCCGACCACTCACAGGAGCGTGCCATTGGGTGGCCCTGGGGACGAACAGCGCGGGGGAGTGGGATGGCTCCGGCTCACACTGAACCGCTCGCGTGCAACCTGCTATTCATCGGACGAGGAACGATCCCGATGAAGAGCAGAACGTTGCTCGACACTTTAAGAGCGATCGTCAACAGCGATCGTCATTGTACCATAAATTGGAACCGGCTTTTCGATGCCAATCTAAGGTACAATGATCGAGCGGCGCTTGACCGCATGCGGGTTCGTGATCCCGTCGAACGGTCAGGGGCACGCTTGGCACAGATGGCATGGGCATCGGCGTGGTAAAGCGCTGGATCGGCCAGCTCGAACGCGGGGACACATCTTGAACTGGAACGCGCAGATTTTCGCCTACTGCGAACGCGGTCTCAAGACATCGTTTTGGGCTGAGCCACTTAATGCGGTCTCCAATGCAGCCTTTCTGATTGCCGCAGCCGCGGCGCTGATCGCGTGGATGCGGGCGAACGGTGGCAAGCGCGGTGCCGCCGAATTGCTTTTGATCCTGGTGGTGGCCGTGATCGGCGTGGGAAGCTTCCTGTTTCACACCTTCGCGACACGTTGGGCGGCGCTCGCCGACGTGATACCGATCACCTTGTTCATGATCGCGTTTTTGGCCTACGCTTTGCGCCGGTTTGCCGGCGCCGCCTGGCTGGTGACGGCAGCGCTGGTTGCGCTGTTTATTGGCACGCTCGTGGCCGCCGGCAGCATCCGGTGTGGCGGCGGCGCCTGCCTGAATGGGTCGGTGGGCTACCTACCGGCGCTCGCCGCGTTGGCCCTGGTCGGCGGCGGTCTGTCGTGGACGGGGCATCGGGCCGGATCCTGGTTGTTGGCGGGCGCGCTGGTGTTTGCGGTATCGTTGACGTTTCGAACACTGGATCGCGCACTTTGCCCGATGACGGCGTTGTTCCACGGCCGCATGCTTGGAACGCACTTTCTTTGGCACATCATGAACGCGACGCTGCTTTATCTGCTGTTGGTCGCCGGGATTCGCTACGGCACTGACAAACGATTGAATTGACAGCGTTCATTTATCGTCCTCTGACTCCACCGTGCTCACACTTAACGAAAAACAACGAGGCGAGGTGTGTTCAAGCATATTCTGATCGCCACCGACGGTTCAGACACTGGCGACGTGGCTGTTCGTCAAGGCCTCGAGACCGCCAAGGCGTTCAACGCGAGGGTCACTGCCGTCAAGGTCACGGAAATGTGGTCGGCGCTCGATATCGCCGGCAAGGATCGCTTCAGCAAGATCGAGGGCTATGAAAGTGCCGTCGCCACCGCGGCGCAGCAAATTCTAACGGTGGTGGAGGATCAGGCCAAGGCGATCGGCGTTGCCTGCGAGACGGTGCACGTTGCCGATAGCGCGCCGGCGGCCGGGATTCTCGGGATCGCCAAATCGCACGGATGTGACCTGATCGTCATGGGCTCGCACGGCCGACGCGGCCTCAATCGCCTGCTACTTGGCAGTCAGTCGCATAAAGTCCTCAGTTCGACCGACATTTCAGTCCTGGTCTGTCGCTAGAGCAACCTGCCTTAAATCGGAACCGGAACGATCCCGATCAAAGGCAGAAAGTCGCTCACCACTTTAAGAGCGATCATCTTTGCGCCTTAAATCGGAACCGGCGCAATTGGAATCGGCGTTGCGGTTCCGATTTAAGGCGCGATGATCTAGAGCAACCTGCTTTGCATCGGAAGCGGGATGGTTCCAACGAATACTGAAACGCTATAGGTCAGGCGATGGCTCAACGTCGCGGCCAATCGCGACGGAGGACGGCGACCGCCTCGACCTGCGCGCTCCACAAAAACTGGTCGATCGGGGTGACAGCGTCGAGGCGATAACCGCCGTCCACCAGAATGCGGCAGTCGCGAGCAAGCGTTGCCGGATTGCACGACACCGCGATCACCAGCGGCACCGGCGAGCGCGCGAGCATCTCGGCCTGGGCTCTCGCCCCGACACGCGGCGGATCCATCACGACGGCGTCGAAGCCTTCCAGCTCCTTGCGTGATAGCGGCTCATGCAGCAAGTCACGATTGAGCACCTCGATCGGTTTCAGGCCCCTGGCGCGTGCCGCCGCGGATGCCAAGGCCCGGGTACTGGCGGCGTCGGCGTCGATCGCCATCACCGGGACGCGGCTGGCCATGGCGAAGGCGAATGTGCCAACACCACAGAACAGATCGGCCGTGCGCTTGACCCTGCCGCCGATCGACCGCGCGATCACGGCAGCAATCGCCGTTTCGCTCGCAACCGTGGCCTGCAGGAACGCGCCAGGTGGCGGCTCAACCTGCACGCCGCTGAGCGTGACCACCGGCGTCGCGCGTTGGACCACAACATCTCCTTCAACCGTAAGCCGCGCGACCCGCGCCGCAGCCGCCAGCTCCGATAGCCGCACCCGCTGTTCGGCATTGAGCGGCCGCAGCGCTCCTGCCAACGCCACGTCGATGCCCACCTCGGTCGCCGTGATAAGCAGGCGAAGGCTGCCCTTGGCTGCGCAGGCGGCCAGCGCCAGATCGCGAAGCTCGGGCAACGCGGATGCGATCTGGCGGCACAGCAACGGACAGTCTTCAACATTGATGACCACGTGCGAGGCTTCGGCATGATAACCCATGCAAAACCCGCGCGGGTGATGGGTTGCGGTCAGCGCCGTCCGCCGTCGGCTGCCCGGTGGCAGCGCGATTGTCTGGTCCAGCGCCGGGTCTAGCCCACGCTTTGCGAACGCCTCCCGTACGGTGTCCTGCTTCCAGGCAAGGTACAACGCCGGCGCCATATGCTGCGCCACGCAGCCACCGCAAGTCCCGAAATAACGGCACGGCGGGCGCTGGCGATCCCCACTGGCGCGGATCACGTCGACGAGCCGACCACGCTCGCCGTTGCACCCAACCCGCACCCGTTCCCCCGGCAGCGCGCCGCGCACATAAATCGAACCACCGGCTCGACCGGCGACGCCGTCGCCGCGCGCGCCGAGCCGGTCGATGTCCAGCACCACTGTGCCTTTGTCATCGCTCACGACGCGCCCCGATCAGATACTCGCGATTTCCCGATCCGCCCGCGATCGGCGAAGCCATCCAGCCAAGGCTGCGCCAGCCTGCCTCAGCCACCAACCAATCTTGAACCTTGCCGATCGCCGCCCGGCGATCGGCTTCGCCGCGAACGATCCCCTTGCCGCCCACGCGATCACGTCCGACCTCGAACTGCGGCTTGACGAGCGCAACCAGCCAGGCTCCGACTTTTGCAAAGCCTAACGGAACCGCCAGCACCTTGGTGAGCGAGACAAAGCTGACATCGGCGACGACCGCATCGACGTCGCAGGCGATATGGTCCCGGCTCAACGCGCGGCCGTCCACGCCTTCGTGGCTCATCACCCGTTGATCCGCCGCCAGCGTCGGATGCAGTTGGCCATGCCCGACGTCGACCGCGTAAACACGTGCCGCCCCAGCTGCCAACAACGCGTCGGTAAAACCTCCGGTTGATGCCCCCACGTCAAGCGCGACAATGCCCGAGGTCTCAAACCGAAATGCCCGCAGCGCCGCCGCCAGCTTCAGTCCGCCACGCGAGACGTAGGGTTGGGCGTCGGGTGCGACCTCGATCGCAGCGTCAGGTGCGACGACAAGGCCAGGCTTGGTGGTCGGCGCGCCATCGACCCGCACACAACCGCGTTTGATCAGATCCCGTGCCTGGGCCCGGGAGACCGATAGTCCATCCATCACCAAACGTTGATCAAGTCGCAGCTTCTCAGTCAGGCCATCCTCCAACTGTGTTGACGCAGGCCAACCTTCCACGCCGTCCGATGCTTGGGGAGATTGCCGGCTTGCCGCAGCGGCCGTCGACGCCGATACTGCGCCGGACCGATCCACGACCCGCCACTTCTGGCCAACTCACCATCGCAAAAAGCGCATTGATGTCGACAAACGCCGACAATACCAAGCACGCGCCGATCTTCGAATACGCCTTGCTGGTGCTGCTGGCAACGTTGTGGGGATCTTCCTTCAGCTTCATCAAAATCACGGTCGAAACCATCCCACCGCTGACCGCCATGGCGCTGCGGGCCAGCATGGCCGGCCTGTTTTTATGGACGATCATGCGATGGCAGGGCGATCATATGCCGTCGGATACCGGCAGCTGGTTGCGCCTCGCCAAACTTTCCGCGATCACGACCGTCATGCCCTTCATCTTGATCGCTTGGGGGCTGCAATGGGTCGACGCCGGTCTGGGCGTCATCCTTAACGCCACAACGCCGATCTTTGCGTTTCTTATGACCTGGACGGTGACCCGCCAGGAAGCGGTCAACGCCCGAAAGCTGTTCGGTGTGCTCGCCGGCATCTTTGGGGTCGCGCTGATCGTCGGCACGTCGGTCTTGTCGGGCTTGGGCGATCAATTGCTGCCCCAACTGGCGCTCGTCCTCGCCTCGGTCTGCTACGCAACGTCGGCCATCTATGGCCGTACGTTCCGCCACATGGGACAGTTTGTGCCAGCCACCGGTGCGCTGACGATCGGCGGTATCGTGCTGACACCGGTCGCGTTGCTGCTCGAGCAGCCCTGGAACATGAGCCCCAGCATCGAGTCGATCGCATCGCTGATCATTGTGGCCTTGGTCGGCACGGCGGGCGGCAATCTCATCTATTTCCGCCTGTTGGGAACGATCGGATCGCTCGCCACCACCTCTCAGTCTTACTTGCGCGTCCCCATCGGGGTGCTGATCGGCATGCTGGTGTTGGGCGAGCGGCTGTCGCCTCCGGCGATGCTGGGTCTGGCGTGCGTTGTCGCTGGCGTGGCGGCGATGACGATACCAAAGGGAAAAATACTGACATGGCTGCGGCGCTGACCGCACGGCAAGCTCACCGCCGACCGGTCTACCCTCCCACCGCGCCGGCTCATTGGCGACCACCTCATCGGCGCGGTTTGGGTTGTGGAGCTGCGGTCCAATTCCACCGTTGGCGCCCCGGTCGCGATCCCAGGCACGGAAGACGGCTCAACCGAGCAATGCCGTTAGCTCCGCCGTGATGATGTCCGGCTGCTCGAGTGGCGTCAGATGCCGCGCTTTCGGGATGATCGAGAGGTGGGCGCCTGCGATCCCGTCATGCAGGGTCTGCGCCATGGCCGGCGGGGTCGCGTAGTCCTCCTCCCCGACGACGATCCGCGTTGGTATGCTGAGCCCGCCCAGCCCCGCGCGCAGATCGACGGAGCCGAGCAGGCGGCAGCTCTCACCATAGGCAGCCACATCGTTGTGCATGAACACCTCGGTGGCGCGGGCGATCACCTGCGGGTTTTCGGCGCGAAACGCATCGCCGAACCAGCGCGTCAGCTGAAAATCGATCAGTGATGAAAGCCCGTTGGCGGCAGCGGCCTTGGCACGCTCGTCCCACGCTTTCGCTGCATCTTCCCCGTACCAGGCCGTGGTATCGATTAAGCCCAGCCCGGTGGTGCGATCGGCATGGCGGATCGCGAACGCGAGGGCGACACAGCCCCCCATGGATGCGCCAGCGATCGCGGTCTTGTCCCAGCCGACCACGGTTAACAGATCGGCGACATCGTCGGCGAATTGCTCGGCCGTGTAGGGCCCCGCCGGCTTGGATGATTGACCGTGCCCCCGACAGTCGTGGATCAAGGTGGCGGTGTCGGGCGGCAAACGCGGCGCGATCGCGTGCCAGAACGTGCGATCCATGCCGAGCGAATGGACCAGCACGATGCGCCTGTTCGCAGTCGTTTCACCCCAAATATCGTAAACGATGGTCGCCCCGTCACGGGTTTGTGCGGTGGCGGCGGCAATGGTTGGACTGGCGGTCATGCAGGCGGCTCCGGCTGTCTGGACATCGTGTTTGCTGTTCCCGGAATAGGACGCCGCGCCGCTCGGCGCAATGTCGCTGACGGCGTCGCCGGCAGCGACCCTGGAACGACGGCGAATGAACGCAGGTCACGAGGATGACGTAACTGGTGCATGCGGTTATGGTCCGACAACTGCTCAGCGCTGCAAGGGAATGACCCGATGACTGCGGACGGAAGCCACGCCCCGTTGAACGCGCCGACACCGGCGCTGATTGAAAGGCTGACCGAAATCGTCGGCGCTGACCATGCGTTGACCGATCCCGACCAGCAGCTCCCCTATCTGCGGGAGATGCGCGATGTTTACTTTGGCAAGTCACCATTGGTGCTACGCCCGAATACGGTCGCGCAAGTGGTCGAGATATTGCGGATCTGCGACGATGCGCGGGTCGCCGTCGTCCCTCAGGCCGGCAATACCGGCCTGGTCGGCGGTCAAGTTCCCTACGAGCGCGGCGAAGAGATTGTCGTATCGGTCGCGCGGCTCAATCGCGTCCGTGACGTCGATGGACCCGGCTACGCGATGACCGTCGAGGCCGGCCTGACGCTGGCCGAGTGCCAAGCCGAGGCCGAAAAGGTTGAGCGCTATTTCCCATTGTCGCTGCCCTCAGAAGGTAGCTGTCGAATCGGCGGGAACATTGGCACCAACGCGGGTGGCGTCGCCGTCTTGGCCTATGGCAATACCCGGCAGTTGGTGTTGGGGATCGAGGCGGTTTTGCCGGGCGGTCGCATTGTGCCAGGCTTGAAGGCGCTGAAAAAAGACAACACCGGTTATGATCTGCGCGATTTGTTGATCGGATCGGAAGGCACGCTGGGCATCATCACTGCGGCCGTCTTGAAACTGTTTCCCAAGCCCGCAGAGCGCGCCACCGCGTTCGTCGCGCTTCCCAAGCTCAGCGCCGCGCTTGATCTGTTCACGCTGGCGCAGAACACCGCGCTGACCGGTCTGACGGCATTCGAGTTCTTATCGCGGGAAGGGCTGGAGATGCTTGTGCGGCATTTTCCGACCCATCGCATCCCATTCCAACAGCCCTATCCCTGGTATGTGCTGATCGAGATTTCGGGTGCCAGGTCAGACGGCCAGGCGACCAATGAACTGGAGGCGGTGCTGACGTCCGCCGCGGAAGCCGGGGTGATCGAAGATGCGGTGATCGCCGCATCGTTGGGGCAAGCTGCAGACTTCTGGCGGCTGCGCGAATTGATGCCCGAGGCCCAAAAGCCGGAAGGCGGCTCCATCAAACATGACGTCTCCGTGCCAATCGCGCGGTTGCCCGAGTTTATTACCCGCGGCAACGCGATCGTGGAACAGATCTGTCCTGGCGCGCGGCCGGTGCCGTTCGGCCATTTCGGGGATGGGAACATTCACTACAATATCTCGGAGCCGGTCGGATATGGTCGGGAGCGCTTCCTGCACATGACGGCAAACATGAACGCCGCGGTCAACGATCTCGTCGACGATCTGGGCGGATCGATCTCGGCTGAGCACGGGATCGGCCGCTCAAAGCTCGACGAATTGCCGCGGTTCAAGAGCGCGGTTGAGATGGATCTGATGCGCGGTATCAAGCGGGTGTTCGATCCCAACGGCATCATGAATCCCGGCAAGGTCATTTAATTCCGGCAAGGTCATTTGCGGGAAGCTTCGTGCGCCTGTGCGGAAACGACATTAGGTGCGCTGCGATCCTGCGGATGTCCGAACCTAGGTGGAAAAGGAGGCCGCAATGAGCGTGCAGACCAGCATCATCCAACAACCGTCATCCTCAGCCGGACTACGCTCAGGCGCCCAATACCTCGACGACCTACGGCGCGACGCCCGCGCGATTTTTATCGACGGCGAGCGGGTCACGGACCCGACCTCGCACCCAGCCTTCAGCGAGGGCGCACGGCAGATCGCAAACCTGTTTGATTTCGCCGCCGATCCGGCCAACCAGGAGACCATGACGTTTGAGGTGGCCGAGACCGGGCAACGGGCGCTGCGCTGTTTTCAGATCCCGCGCTCGCCGGCCGATCTGGCGGCCAAACGGATCGCCGCGGAGGCGTGGGCTGAGCGCACGTTCGGCTTGATGGGCCGTACACCCGATCACGTGGCCAATTTTTTTGCCGGCTATGCCGCCAAACCTCAGGTCTTTGCCGCCGGCGGGCAAGCGTTTGCCGACAACTTGAGCGCGTTTTATCGCTATATCAGGGATCACCACCAATACATCACCTACGCGATCGTCCCGCCACAAATCGACCGCAGCAAGCCGGCGCACCAACAAACTGATCCGACGCTGCACGCCGGCGTGGTCAAAGAGACCGATGCCGGGATCTATTTGACGGGCGGCCAGCAGTTGGCGACGGCCGGTGTCTACTCCGACTGGCTTCAGGTCTCGAGCATTCATCCGCTGCAGCCGGGGGACGAGGCCTATGCGTTCAACGTCGCCATTCCGATGTCAGCACCGGGACTGAAGCTTTATCCGCGACGGGCCTTCGCGCTCAATGCCAGCAATGCGTCGGAATATCCGTTGAGTTCCAGGTTTGATGAAAGCGATTGTTTCGTGGCGCTCGACAACGTGTTCGTCCCATGGGAGCGGGTTTTCATCCACCGCAGCTTGGAGATCTGCCGCGACCAGTGGCACAAAACGCCGGCGCACATCTACGGCAATCATCAAGCCCAAGCCCGCTATGCCGTGAAGCTGCGGTTCCTGCTCGGCCTGGCGCAGCGCATGAACCAGGCGACCGGAAACGCCAAGGTGCCGCCGGTGATGGTGGAGATGGGCGGCCTTGCGGCCTATGCGTCGATCGTCGATGGGTTGCTGAACAGCCACGAGTCGATGGGCGAGGTGGACGATGACGGCGTGTTCTGGCCGCACCGACCTTCGCTTTACGCGATGATCGCGCTGCAGTCGGAGCTCAATCCGAAAATGTTTGAAATCGTGCGCGAGCTGACCGGCGCGGGGATGATCACACTGCCCGCCACCCAAAAGGAGCTCGACAATCCGGAGACCGCCGCAGATATCGCCCGCTATTATCAATCGAGCGATATGGGTGCGCGCGAACGCATTGCGCTCATGCGTTTGGCTTGGGACTTTATCGGCAGCGAGTTTGCCAGTCGCCACTTGCAGTATGAAAAATTCTACGGCGGCGCCGCCTATATCATGAAAACCAACATGTACCGGTTCTATGATTTTGACCGGGCAACGCAGTTGGTCGACCGCGCCTTGGCGTTGCCACCGATCGGCGATGAGAGCCTTGCCCGTTGAGGTGAAGCCATCACCGCGATCTTGGTTGGGGCACTTCGCTCATGTCCGCCCCAGACGGATCAGCCTTGCCGGCCGGTTCCTCACCCGGCCACTCAATGTCCCAAGGTTGTGGGTGGCCGGCTGGGGAGCGGGAGGGTTCCAGCTCACACCAACAAACTCTTGAGCAACCTGCTTTTCATCACAATCGGAACGATCCCGATGAAAAGCAGGAAGTTGCTCACCACTTAAAGAGCGATTAACCTCGTGCCTTCAACGGGAACCGCAATGCCAGCTCCAATTTTAAGGCACGCAGATCTAGCTGATCTCGGCCGAGAGCCAAACTCAGTTGGGATCCCAGTCCTGAAACCGCCGCCGCCAATTGCGCTCACCGATCTCGCAGTCGTAGCCAGCGACACCAGAGCCGCGACCGGGGCCTGGTCCGTAATATTGCACGGGCACCACTGGGCCGAGCGGCCGGCCGGATATCTCCAGTAACAATTTTTGCCGGGTTGCCGTGGCAAATTCCTTCAAAGTGGTAATGGGAATCACAAAGCTGCCCGGTCCTCCAATCACGCACGAGGCATAATAGACATCCAGGTCCGGCAGGTTTTGCCCCCATCCGAAGCGATCGCCAAGGCCCGACTTGAGCGTGATCGGCAAACCGTTAATCACGATGCCTCGGCCGACCAGATCATCGCGGGTGCGCGTGACGGGCGAAGGTCCGGAGTTGTTTGGCCCATCCCCGGAGACGTCGATCACGCGGCGCCGGCCACGAAAGGGCGAATTGGCAAATTGCCGCTCGGCGAACTGCAGTGCGCTCGAAATCGAGGTCATGCGATGTCGCGATATGCTACGGCCGGCCAGGCGGTCAGCAAACTGCCGCGCCGTGCTTGGTCCCTCAATCATGGTCCAGGGTATCACCTGGAAATGGATATGCGGTCCGGCCCATTCGAAATAGGTCACCGCGATGCGGCCATAAAGGCCCGACTGGATCGCTTTGATCACCATCGGGTCGCGAAACGCGGCGACGTAACCATCGCGCTGCAAACGCTGCTCCTCGGGATCCATCGACCATGATACGTCGACGGCCAGCACCAGCTCCAAATCCACCTGGTTTTGCGCCGACGCCGGACCCACCGCACACACTGCCGGGGCGGCGACCACGCTCAATGCGATCAGACCGGCCCATGCGCAGCGCCAATCCGGCCATCGACGAAATCTGGCGCCGAGCATCGATGCCTGGTGCGGCAGGCGTTCGCTGGTTGCGCGACGACGATCGACCGATTCAAATCGCATGGCATCGTGATCCTTGCCGCGTGGGTTGTGGCCAACCCGTCGCCACCGTTGCATTCGCTGCGCACAACACAGGCGTCGACACTCCCAATTCCAACATCATGATCCCGGCCGGGATGGCAAAACAATGGTCGCTATCCCGGACCCAGCATCGCCAGGGTCATAACGCTCATGCGGTCTGACCGGCATCGTGCAAATTGCCACGTACCGGTGCCGCGCGCCGTTGGCAACCCGGCTAGCCTGGTGATTACCAGCCTAGAGCAGAAACTTCGTAATGCGTTTGCTTGAATGGATCGCCGTCTCGATTGGATTGCCGTGCCCTGCCGGGAGGGGTGCGAAGATCGGTCGAACGTTGCCTTCGATCGTCGCTGTCGGCGCGCCTGCCGCTGGGCGATAACGGACCATCGTGCGCTCAGCCCTGGCGTTGCAGTGTGAGCTGGAACCGTCCCGTTCCTCGCCAACCACCCCCACCTGCGTGCCCTTTGGCCGGCCGGGGAAGGGGCAGGGCCCGTACGCCTCAGGCGGACATGATCCGGCGCGTGACGCCGATGAGCGAACCAAGCATGGCCGATGGTCACTCAACCTAACCGTGTCGCTGGTGAGGAAGGAGCCCGCAGGTGGGAGCCGGTATCGAGATCCAACGGAGGGCGACGGCGGCCGGCACCACCCGATTGGCGGCCATCTGCTGATCCGGCCCCAGCCGGCCGCGGACCGCATTTGGCGTCAAATCTATTGACGCTCATCGGCTTTGGGCTTATTCAAACTGACCTTTCCACCAACGCCTGTTTCAACCACATCGGCGCGGTGGTGGAGATCGCGTCACGCTGGAGTGGTTGCGCCGCGAGCATCGTGACGGGCCGTCGCTCAGCCGCGGGTGGCCGATCCGATCGTTCGATGTGGACAGCACCGGTAGCTCAGCTGGATAGAGCACCAGACTACGAATCTGGGGGTCGTGGGTTCGAATCCTGCCCGGTGCGCCAATAAAATCAATGAGTTAGGCGAGATTAAGAGGCTGGCAGTGCCGCAGAATTGGCCGCGGCTAACACCGGGCTAACATGTTGGCGCGTATACGAGCGCACTTCCGGAGGAAATCTTCGGGTCGTGTTAGCCGCCGCGCTACGCTGGAAATCGTTGTTCCTGATTGGTTAGGCATTGATCTGTGAGTGATGGTTTATATGGCAAAAACAACGTCTTCGATCCATCGCTAAGGCACCATCTCGATATAGCCAATCAATTCAGCAGAATATGATTTGTCGCCAATGCACGCGCCACGGTGATGAAGCTCTCGCTGCAGACAGGGCTCTACGACCTTTGAGAAGAATAGCTCACGTTCGACTGGGTCCATTGAAGGATCGGCTGACGGTAAACCAAATTGTGCATCAATCTGTTTCTCAAAGGATGGAATGCGCGTTCCGTCTTGGTCGTTGGCAAGCACTTGGACATATGCGCGCCGCTCGCCGCCCGTGTCTCGTGTCTCAATAAGCCAGCACGATATGATGCAGGTAGTGCCGTTCGGGCTCTTGACGATGAGGCCGAGACTGTCGGGAGGAAGCGAGCGCAATTCTTGAATTGCTTGGACCATCAACGGATGATCAAGTCCCATGAGTTGGAACTGATCGGAGTTAGAGGCTTGATCTCGATCCCGTGAGAACTGACAGAGCGAGCGACCATCAGCTGACAACAAATCGAACGAAAAGTCCCCAGTCTTCGATATTTTCTGATTCCGCTCAGCGACTGCTGCAGCAAGAAATCTGACCAGGCGGTCCATGCCCTCGGAGACGTCAGAGAATGGCTGGTAGTCATCGAGGCTGAAGCCATCGAGATCCTGAAACAGATCGAAGACCACCGTCCTGGCCTCATTGGAGTTAGCTAGGGCAGACTCAAGCTCAACCCGCGTGCGTTTTAGCTCAGGGTCGGATAGAGCTTCCTGATACAGCCGATCGTAGTTCAGGCGCTCAGAGAGCTGACCGAGTATCTGCGCTCGGAGATCCTCAGCGATGTTGCCTTGCTCGTCTACCTTTCCGACGGTCCTTGCAATCTCAAGCAGCTTCTCATCAAGCAACAGAAAGATCCGACCTTCGATGGTGTCGGATAGGACCAGGTTGTAGACTTGGGCAGTATGGTTCTGGCCATAACGATGGATTCGCCCAATTCTTTGCTCAACATCCATAGGGTTCCATGGCAGATCGAAGTTGAAAAGGATGCGGGCAAACTGCAGATTGATCCCTTCGCGACCAGCAGCGGTACAAACAAGAACGCGCGGCCCGTCCTTTTGCTTGAAGCGACGCTCTGCGGCCAGCTTGGCGCCGTGATCGCCGCCGCGTAAAACCACAACGCCTTGACCTGGATAGGCTTGCTCGATTTCTCGGGCTATCAGATCAACAGTCCCAAGGTACGTCGCAAAGATAACGATCTTCTCTTTGGGGTTCTGTCGCCAAAGAGTGCCCAGACCATCGAGGAGTTTCTGTACCTTCGTTTCGCGAGACGAAGGGAATGTCTCCAACAGGTCATTGATGCGGAGCCGCTCTTCCGGAAGATGAAGGTCAACTACAGCGGATGCGGCCTCTTCTGCATGGCTGGCAGAATACTCGCTTCCGTATGGGTCGGATGCCAACTCTAGCGCTTCCTGATCCAGCTTTTTTGCAAGGCGGTACTTTAGATCTGCGAGAACCCGGTCGACCTCGCTTCGACCGACAGCATCGCGCGGAAGACCGAACTCTTCGTGGACGAGCTTGCGAGCCTCATTCATGAGCTGCTCACGGCCCTCAATATCGAGGTCTCGATCGCGCAGTAGTGCCTCATGAAGCGTCAGCATCAGCATGCGACGCTTGAGCGTCCGGCGAACTGCGGCAAAGCTCGATGCGGCAATCTTCTGAAATATGGCCATCAAAAACCCGAGGGCGCGGCCTTGGTTGCCTTGTCGTTTGGCAAGGTCAAAGCCATCCTCAAGGTATTCTCTGAGCCTCTCGTAGAAGCGTCGTTCGGCATCGTTCATGACAAACGATTCCGTATGCACCCACCTGCGAGCGAAGAGCGGCGACCCGTCGGGCTTGCAAGCATCTGCCTTCGTCCGCCGGAACATGACGGTGTTAAGCCGATGTCGGTTCTCGACCATTTCCTCCGGGCTGCCGAAGAGCGTTGAATTCAGGAGCTGGATCAGCATCCAGAACTGAAAGTGATTGCCCTGGTGGGGGGTTGCCGACAGGATCAGCAAGTCTCGCGCATGGCCTTTGAGCGCCTCGGCCAGTTTATAGTTCTCTGTCTTGCGGATCTTTCCCCCAGTCCGGTACGCGGTGAGGTGATGGGCCTCGTCGAAGACGACAAGATCCCACTCCGGCGCCTCCAGAAGCCGCTTAATGCGAGCCGGCCGCTTCAGCGTATCGATGCTCGCGATCAGGCGATCGTGCTTTGCAAACGCGTTGGACTTGCGGTCGGTGATGTCTCCTTCGGAGCCAAAAACCTCGAAGTTAAGATTGAACACCTCGTTGAGCTCACGGTGCCAGTTGTTCACGAGGCCAGCTGGGACGACCATCAAAGCTCTGTCGAGTTCGCCTCTACTAGCGAGCTCCCGCAGTATCAGAGCTGTTTCGATTGTCTTGCCGAGGCCGACCTCGTCAGCGATCAGGAAGCGTCGAGGCGAAGCAGTCGCGATCCGGTGGGTGAGGACGACCTGATGTGGCAGAAGGTCGATCTTGGCCGAGGTCAAAGCGGAGGCACTCTCCATGATTGGCAATGCATGTGCTTCGTAGGAGAGCCAGGCTTTTCGTGCACGTTCGACTCCGCCGGCAACATTGCGAAGTATACGCTGAGTGCGCGTAAGTTCTGTCTGGACGGAGCCAACTGGAACACGCCGTTCACCGACGCCAAAGAACGCGCGCAAATAGCCATCGGCGGGCGGTTCGAGAATGACGCCCGATCCGAGGTCGGCGTGGACGATGCGTTGTCCAGGGGCGAAGGTTTGTTCCATCTCCGTCCCCCTAGGTGATCCGTAAGTGGAAGAGCCCGACGGGTGCAGTTGCGCCAGCCGGCCACAGCTCTTGCGGGTATTCGCGGGCTTCACCCCACAGTATTCGACCGAAATCGAGCTTCTCGTTCGAGTGCGGCGCGGCGCACCGCCAGAACACTTCATCACTGGCGGAGCGAATCTGAAGCCTGCGCCGTCCTTCCGGGAGCCAGAAGATCAGTGCGGCGCTACCGGCATACTCAGACTGGAATGACAGGATCGTCTCCTTTACCTCAGCGCCCAACCAGGCTTCGCCATCGGTTGGGGACAGGAGATCGAGGCCACCGTCAAGACCGGCGACAACGGCAAGATTGCCATCTCCGCTTGGCAGTTCGTCCGGCCATTGTGTCCGCATGCACAACCAAGCTCGAAGGCTCAGCACCTCGCTCGGCTGGCAAAGGTCGGCAACGACCTGCGGCTCCCAGACCCAGCTGATGCCCCGTCGCTGCCAAGCGCTGTCGCGCATTTGCCTCATGCGGCCTCCTCCCCGTCGAAGAAGAAGCTCATCTGCTTGATTTCAGTTTGATGGGTGGCGGCCCAACCGTTGTAGATCGTGAGTGCGCGCACAGCAGCCTGGCGTGTTGTTTGATTGGCGCCCCGGCGGGTGAACCAATCCAGCAGATCCTTCAGCGCCGGGTGCGGCTTGAAGTTGGCGTTCTTCAGCGTGTCGGCGGCGTTGATGCCGCTTCCGTCGACACAAGCACCGATTAGGACAAGCGCCTGGTCGAGGTCGGAGGTCAGCTTGCGTCGATGCTTGCCCTGCCAGTCCCGCACGAACGTCACCGGATCGACTAGGGTGAAGACCTTCTTTTTTTCGCTGCACCAGCCTCGGTGCTGGAACTCGTCGGGAGCGGAGCCGGTACCTCGCATGAATTTCTGCATTTGGTCACGCGGCACCTCGGTTACGCCATCGAAGATACGCAGAAACTGACGCGTCATTGGCTCGGCGGTCACCGGCGGCGGGTTTGTGGTGCGAGAGGAATCCTCGTCGAGTATTTGGTTGATGCCGACAAGGGCTTCCTTGACGGTGATGAGCTCACCGTCTGATTTGAACACCTTGCCGTAGTGACGAGAGAAATATTCGAGTGCCTTGCCGCGCTTGATGACTTGCAAATCGGCGGCAGGCAGGCCCTCCTTGGCGTGGTTTTCGAGCATTGACTGGATTTGAGCAACATCAGCCAATACTTCGCGGCGCATGCGCCCCCAGCTCACGGGCTTGGGTTCCGTGTCGCGCTTGCGACAGACATGGATTATATCGTACTCGACTTTTTGAGATCCGTACTGGCCATCACCCTTTGTTTCGTCTCCGCGGACAGGGAATGTCGCTTCTAGGATGAAGCCTGCTTCGAAAAGGCTATCGAGTACGTCTACCCAAGGACCGTCCTGGCTGTGATGGAAGGTGAAGGCCAATAGCCCTCCAGCTTTTAACTTCTTGCCAACTTCACGCCAACAAGAAGTCAGGAGGCGGCGGTAGAAGGCGTCTGGGTCTTCTGGATTCCGTGCCTTATTCGATACGACCTCCAGATCACGGGGTGTTGCAGCACCGCCAAAAAGGTTGTGGTATTTCTCTCTGAGGAGTGGTTTGAGCCAGACGTAGAAAAAATCCGACCACTCTGCGTATTGCATTAAGTCACCGAATGGCGGATCGGTGATGCACAAATCGAGACTCGCGTCAGCAAGGTGGCTGAGATCCGTGGATGATACACAGGAGACATTGACTGGCTCGGCTATTGGGTCCCCTGGATAGACTTTTTCGCTCTTTCCGGAAGTGCCAGGCACATCTATGGCCTCGTTTGCAACAAGCTCCCAAGGAGATTGAGCCCAATCAAGGGTCTGAATCAGCTTCTCACTGCTCGATGTCCAGTTACCTCTGCCATCATCACAGAAGAAATTGTTTTCGATTGCCATCGCCTTAGGTCGGAAATTGTTTTTGGCGAACTGAGGTTCAAGCTTATCCGCGCTGAGATTCCAAACAGTCATCATGCATTGATTTCTGATGTACTGCTGAAAACCCGCAACAACTAGCTCTACAGCTGCATCTGCATACTTGCCGCGCGTTGCGGCAATCGCCTTACCGAGGATGGCAAGGCTTAGCAACTGACGGTGATTGAACATGGTGTGCCAGTGAGTGTAACCGTGTCGTCTCACTGACCAAAAATCGGCTTCAAGCCCGTATGGCAACTCCTCCTCCGGCCAATACCCTTTGAGATCTGTGTTGCGGCGAGCTTCCCACTCGAGCTCTGCAGCAGCAAGCTGCTGAACGTTTCCATATGGCTGGAAGTAGCGACGCCCATATGGCGCACCGTTGGCCTCGTGAGTCGTCGATCGACCTTGGATCGCGATCGGTTGATATGCTGCAGACTTGAGCGTCTTTGCAGTGCTCTCCAATACATCTTGCACTGTGCCGCAGTTGGCGCAGGCAAAGTTCGATTTTTTAGGAACGGTGCTCATTTTCGACGAGAAGAGCACCCCAGTGTCTGGACATAAGACCTCACTAGGCAATTCACCTCGAACTTCGATGAGTGAGAACTCCGTAGCGCGCCGTTCGAACCAACGGATTGTCGATTCGGCGTCATCCTGTGCAGAGCCGCCAAATGGGCGTCCTTCGTCATCTTGGCTAGAACAACCCTCGACCCAAGCTGGCGAAGCCAGGAGCGAAAGTGCGACCTTCTTTTTTGAGCTTTTCCCGAGGCTCGCCTTGTGGGTCTCGCCGCATTGCGGACAGGCTATGTGCTGCCGAGGATTCAGGACGGTGAAGGCACCCTCTGATGGCGCCACGTACAAGGGCGCGTCAGGCGCCATTCGAGCTTCTTTTTCTTCGACATCAAAGTTGGCATGGCACGTCTTACAGACACAGGGCCAATGCTTGATGGTGAGAGTCTTTATAGCCAGCACCGGGCTGCTCACGATAGGCGTGCGATGACCACAACCTGTCACTTGGCAGGTCCCGTGTTTAGCCCAGAATGTGTAAACGATCTCTGGGCCTTCGTACGTGTAGTCTTTGCGCTGATCGGGCGTCAGTGATAGCGGATCGAAATCTGTTCCCTCGACTCGACCGGTCGGAACGTGGGTCCACTTCCCCTTCTCGCCATTCGGCCCATCGCAATAATAAAACGGCATGATCTGCGGCTTCACTTCCGCCTCGATGTCGGCGAGCAGCCGCTTGACCTCTTCGATGTCGACCTTGGCGAATTCCTGCTTTACCACGAACCAAGCCACCGGGTTGAGGTCGTTACCGTACATCTGCATTCCGAGCCGAGAGCCCTCGACAAGTGTCGTGCCGCCGCCCATGAAGATGTCGGCCACCTTCAGATGCTTGAAGGCGCCCTTCTTCTGGTGATTGGCGTAGTAGTTGTCCCACACCAGCTTCGCGGCCTTGGCGGGATCATCGGGCGCCTTGGTCGCAGCAGCAATCAACATGCTACGGAACACGCTTGACCTGCGGCGCGCCCACCACTTTGACATCTGGTAGATGGGCTTTCCTGCGTTACCTTCGATGCTGGCGACCTGGTTCACGGGCAGGATCGGGAAATCGACCTCAAGGCATGTCTTAGGGCGGTTCGGATCGCTGAAATCGACCGTCTCAAGGGCGACGGCCTTCCCTGCCCCCACGGCTTTAGCAACCTCGCGCGCAACCATTTCCTTTTTGGTGCTCATTTTCTTATCCTTGCCGCGAGATTTCAATGAATGGCGTCAGAACCTCCAGTAGCGAGAGCCCGCCATGTGCCAAAGTTGGATACCCGCCCTGGCTGCGCCACTTCCAACGGCCCGAGGCCAGGAGGTGCGGCCCATGTGGCGTGTCCATGGCGATTGCGACCGGAGGGCTGAAGTGGCCAGGATCTAGCTCGTCGAGCGTCCTTCCGACGCGGCTTCTACCGCTCTTGAACGTGTCCTTGAGATACCGAGCCTGGGCGTCTTGCGCGTCGTGGAAGAGACCGGTCGCTGCATACCCGTGGTCTGATGTGATCACGACCCGTCGTCCTTGCGCAAGAGTGCCAACGAACGACCAGAAATCATCGCCCGTTAGTTGCCCGGCAACATCGCGTGTCAGCTGATCAAGCCCTTGTCCCGCACCAGACCCATCATGGATCTTGTTGTCGGGCCAATGATGCCAGAAAACCCAGTTGGGTGAGGCGTCGACCAGTTTGGCGCAATCTGTCCATGGAAGTGCAACGCATTCGGTAGCTGTGGGCGTGAGATGGTGTGCGAGCCCGCCGCCGTTGTTTTGGAGTTGGCTCCGGCTTCCAAAACCCAGGGCCTTCGCAAACTCATTGGTTTCCGGAGGCAGCTCAGAACCATGAGCAGTAACGCGATGCACCTCGAATGATCTTGCTCTCGCGCCTTCAACCAACCAGGGAAGCTCACGCAGACTTAAGCCGTCCAGGATCAAGACGGCCTTTGCAGCGAAAGGCTCGGTCCACCAATCCCTGATCCGCGCGGCATTGTTCGGCACTGCCGCGCCGAAATCGCGCCACAGCTCCCACCCGCATGTCGAGAGAAGATGATCAACCTTTCCAATTTCTCGATCCCGCTGAGTTACAGCACGGGTAGCGGACTCCTTCGCGATTGGAGCTTCACAAGTCGCGAGCACAAAATTGGTGATCGCAGACCAGGCATCGGCTGGATCACTCGACGTGGTCTCTTGAAGTAGTGGCAGGGGCAGCGTCATTGATCCTCCTCCTTCTCTAGCGAGAGTTCGAAGGTCATGCCGTCTGGCAGCTTCTTGAGCAGCTCCTTGATCTGAGCGCCGCTCGCGGCCGAGACCTTAATCGAGACCTCGTTGACGCGAGTGGCTGGACCAACGCCCCAGGTCTCCAGCTTGCCAATGAGGTTCAACGATGATGTAGCCGGACTGCTCAGATGCTGGCGCGATTCGCCGCCTCCACCGCCAAAAATTGTACCGCCAGGTGCAACCGGTGTCGGTGACGATCCGCCGTCCTCTTGCATGCCACCAGGTCGGCCCGCTCCATTTGCTTCGGTGGGCCCTGTGGGCTTAGCTGCAGGGTCACCACCGAAGAGGCCACCACCGGAGGCGGGATGCGCAGGTGGAACTGCTGCCGGGGCCGCGCCGCCAGTCGCAGGGACTGCGCTCGGGTTCAGCAGGAAGATTTCATCGAGCTGTCGTCCTGAGTATGACAGTTTGGGTCGAAGTCTTCGCCACGCCGTGTTCTCGTCCTCGCCGGCTGAGGCTTGGAGATATTCCATCCCGCGCAAATTGATTGCGATGATGCCTTTGGCACAGAGCCGCAGTATTTGCTCCTTCATGAGCGTCTCGCCCAACCATGGCACACACTCCTTGCCACCGGGTTGCGGCTCCTGAAGCTCGCGCAGGAACTTTCCGAGCGGCGTGCTGCCTGCAGCGGCTGCCAGAACGAGATCCTGGAAATCTTCGGGAACAAACAGGTCCTCGCGAATGATCTCCTCTATCCGCTCCGGCACCTTTGCTCCCTCAGCACCGATGCGCTCAATTTGAAATTTTGACTGAGACGGATCGCCATAGTTCCACGATTGTAGAATAGCAAAGCGGTCGTACCTCTGTTTCAGAGCATCACGCAGATCGCCCTGGTACTTCCTCTGGAGCTTGCCATACTCTGGACTTTGGGGGCCCCACTCTTGTGCTTTCATCGCGGCCCGGGCGAGGAGAATTAGTTCCCTGTCACGAAAAACGTCGGGGGTGCCCGATCGGGGGATCACGAAGCGGAGCGTGTTCCTCTGCTTCTGGAGATGATCCTTGAGCCATCGCCCAAGCCGGTCGTGGAGTCGATCTGGTTCTTCAGGCAGTATGAGCACAGGAAGCCGGTCATCCCATCGGTCTGGGCGTTCCCCTTCCTCCAGGCTGCTCCACGGATCGGACATCCAGGACGGCGGGAGTGCGATAAATCGAAATTTTCCGGCCGCCCCCTCTCCTCCACCGATGACATACCGTATCTCGCGCGCGAGATGGGCAATGTCTGATCCATCAGTGAAGATTCGGTCGTTCCGGGCGCAGGCCATCAGCTTGGCCTGTGGGTTCTCCTCTTCGCGGAAGACCAGTCGTGGGCCATCTCTGTGGATGTTGAAACTGTTGTCGACAATGGTCGCCAACTCGGCTTGGAACGCATTGTCATCCACACGTCGGTCGCGCGTGATATCCGCCTGCAGCATGGCGGCCTCCGCGCCAGCCAAGTTGCCGACCGCGATCGAACGAAGCCAAAGGGCGCCCACAATGTCGTTTAAGTGAGGAAGTGTATGCTCGTGTCGCGGAACAGCTTCGATAACTGATGTGACATTGCGCTGAGCCTTTGTTCGCAATGTTCGATGGTGCTCGTTAGCAACCGAATCGAGCAATGCACCAATCCCCGATGCATCATCGTCAATTCGGAAATCCGCGGCTGTGAGGATTGGAGTCGAGTCACCCCTTGATTTAAAAAGACTTGCAAGTATATGGATGAGATCACGGGTTTCTTGAGCATCCGTGGCGATCAGCACCTGATCCTCAAGCAGTTGCAGAAGATTGGGTGAGTAGGGCCAACTCTCCGCGAATTCGCGCCGCTTGCGTTCGTGCTCAGAGGCTGGAATCTCCAATAGGCGCAGACATTCGCCAACATGCTTGCCGATACCTTTCTCGATCGCCTCGTTGGAAATCTGCATCCGGTTCGAGAACAATCGGTGCATCAACATTCGACGGCGATCCTGCTGCATGCGCTCGGGGCTGCCGCCGGCCTTAAAGTCAATTGAAACGGGATTTACCCGGTGTATCTGTTGATATGCATCGGAACCGCCATTTCGAACGGAAACCACGAGCACCAGCAGGTCGGGATGTTCCTTTGCAATCTCGGAAAGTATCTGAATGAAATTGAAAGCCCAATTCTTCCAAGGGTATTGTTTCGTGTTCGTCAGGCCGTCATACCAGGTCTGATACTCATCTAAGAGCAGTACGGTTGGCTGTCTTCGCAATAGCTCAAGGATCAGCTCATCCGAAGGAACGTCGGTTTTGGACGCCGCCATGCCCTCCCATTTGCCCCGGACATATGAGCCGTGAGGGTGCTTGTCGAAAAGCAGGTCCCAAAGGAATTTATACCGCTGTCGGTGCAGGCTCTCTCCGATCACAAGCATATTGTTGCGCAATGGGAGATTAGCGACACGCGGATCTTGCAGAGTCTGCGACCAAGCAGTGAGCCATGCGCTCGTCGATGCCGAATCGGCCACTGAATGATGAAGAGCTGCGAGCAGATGTGATTTGCCGAGGCCGCGCTCACCGAGAACGACAATTGGTCGTCCCTGTTCGGGGCCAATTGCCTCGATGGCCTTCAGCAAGTCATGGGTCGGATACGTAATGCTCAGAAAGTCGGCGGCAGGCACTTGGGTGGCGCCAGTGTGGGCTTCGTTCGTTAGCTCAATGGCGGTTCCCTTCAGGCGTCTGCCCTTGAATTCTTTCCTCAGCTCAAGACCTAACATTTTATATCTCCCGGTCAATTAGACCAGTTGTATTTAGCAGCTTCAAGAAACGCGCCCACCACGGTGACTGCGGACATCCTTCTTGGTCGGTAAAACTGCGATTTCGGCACCAGAAGTTTCCAGGGCCTGACCAACATCGTAGGATGCTTGAAGGTCCATCCAGAACTCGGGCTTCATGCCGAACCAGTGCGCGAGTCTAAGTGCAGTATCGCCAGTTATCGCGCGCTTGCCGTTGATGATTTGGGAGATGCGGTTCGGAGGAACATTGATCTGCCGCGCTAGCTCTGTCGGTGTTACACCGATAGTCGCCAAGCGTTCAGCCAACACTCGTCCGGGATGTGTGGCAGGTTGTTCCATCACTCGTCGTCCCCCGCGATTCCTCGCAACAGCATGGGAAATCTTTACGTGTTACGTCAATCGTCAAGGCGAATTCGCTTGGGGAAAAGAAGATCTGTTTCCTCAATTGGTACGTGGGATAATCTGTGTCCTAGCAGTGGTTTAGCTCTGAGCTCTCCGGTCTTGACCAGAACGTGCGTGTCTTCCCCGTATCTGCCTTACACCCCTTCCCTCGCTTGCTCGGGTGGGGTCGAAGGGCGCGTCCAAACGCCTGGCTCGTGTCCGATCTGCCAGACGTCCGGAGCCTCGCGCCTTCAAGTACAACGGGCCTCGCGGCTGAACGCCGGAGGCCCGTCGAGAGGGTGTGTAGAAATTTTTCGAGTTACTTCATAGTCGCACGCGGCGCGCCGGATGAACCGTTTTCGATCGCCTTGGCCCGGCGATCCATGACCTGCTCTGGTGTCGCACTTGAAAGCAACGTGCCGGCGGTCGTGTTGATACGGGACCGGAATGTCTGACCGAGGCTATAACCGCGGTCCTCGCTTAGCTTCTTTGCGTCGTCCTTCGAGAACGGATCGGCTGACTTGATGTTTTGCGCGACGACGTGACGGTCGGCGCCGATGTTGATCAGGGCGACGCCCTGGGCGCGGATCTCATCGAGTGTTTCAGCTGCCAGTTTCGTTGTTTTGTCGCCGAACTGGATCGAGACGTTGTACTTGGCGCCGTCGACGCCATAGCGTTCCGCGATGCGAGTGCGCTCCTCGTCGTCGATAGCTTTGATGAAACGGATAGTATCGGCTGGCACTAAGCTGCCGGAATTTATTTTAATAGGTTTACTCATTGCAATACTCCAATAATTATGTTTAAAAACAATATTTCTATTTATGAAAACATAATATGTCAACAATTATTTATGGAGATAATAATGAATACTTCAAATAAACCGAATTTAATTGCCTATCACGTCCGCGAAGCCGGCGAGAATAGTTATTGGGACCGTGTCGGCGCCGCCTTCGGCCACAAGGACGAGCAAGGGTTCGATCTTGTGCTTGACAGCGTGCCTGTCGGCGGCCGCGTCGTCCTGCGCATTCCGATGGAGAACCCCGAAGGGATCGACGAACCGCGCTGACCGATTTCCGTCCGGCATTCGGCAGCACGGCCTGCCACGGTCCTTTGTGTTGTCTGCGCCCGGGCAAAGCGTGGGTCGTTTCCGGAGCCTGTCCGTCGGCGTCGGAGGGCTTTGCCGCCCTTGCCCCGTCCCGGGGCGGCAAACCCGGAGACGCGTGCCGGCGTTCTGTCGAGAACGCACCTGCGCCGGGTCGTTTCTGGTGGGCTTCAGAGGTGGCGGACCCTATCAAGAATCGTTGGCCATCTGCGGTCCGCGCAAAGGATCGTATCCCGCATGGGCGGAAACCGCTAAGGCCGAAAGTCATTCAGATATCAAGACTTCGCGGGTTCCGGTCGCGCAGCGACAAGAGCCTGGTCGGCGGCTTTGCCGCCGATGCGCCCAAAACACCCGGATCATCTCAAACGACGACCATCTTCGTCCATATCGACGGCTTCGATGTCATAACCCGCTGCAACAAGGGCAGTGAGGACGAGATGGCGGACGGTGACCGATTGCCGGGCGGCTTTGATCTTGAGTTCGGTGGCAAGATAATCCGGCACCTCGATGCTCAGCGGCTTGCGCGGAGCGGTCAGGGGTCGTGACGCTGCCATCGGGACATCCGTTGAACCATTTGTTTCAGGGTCGACAATTTCAGTGGACTTCATCGTCGGGATGCGCTTGCGCGCCGCGGTCTCGTTGAGCTTTTGATCCAGTTCATCGATCTCGACCGGCTTGAAGTCGTGTGCGGAGGTCGTCATGCCGCCCCTCCCGTCTCTGTTTGGGCGTTGCCGACGATGTCCTTGATCTCGGCGATGAGATCATTGATCTCCCGAGCCGCCTTGCCCTTGGGATCGGCTTCGTTCGGCGCCCGTCCGGTGAGGAACATTTCCCGATAGGCAGCCCGTTCGACGAGCCCCGTCCGGAACCGGGCGAGCCCGTGCCGCTTGATCTCGCGGTGGGCAAACGTCGTCACCCTTGTCGGCAGCGGGAACAGCTTGGTCAGCAGCACGCGGTATTGCAGATGCGCGGCTCCTGCCTCGATACAATCGGCGATGTCGTCGACGATGACGAGCGCCTCGCGCAGGTCGGGCTCGGAGGCCTGAGCCGGGATGATGACGAGATCAGACCGGGCCATGGCCTTGAGCAATGTTGCTTCACGCGTTCCGGCCAGGTCTATCAGCACGTGGTCGAATTCCTTGTCGGCCTGCACTTCACGGAATACGGGTGTGAAGCCGTCTGGCGGAACGGTTTCGACAACGAGGTTAGCGATGTTGGCTTTGCGGCCCCACCGCGCGACGGTCTGGTTGGGATCGAGATCCAGCACCAGGACGCGGTCGCCATCCCGGGCCAGCTTGGCGGCGATCACGGCACAACAAGTTGATTTTCCGACGCCGCCCTTTGAAGAGGCAAATGAAACTATCAAAATAAATTCCTGCGTCCAGGATGCCGGAGAAATTCATTTGAGCAAGAATTATTTCGGGCAAATCGCGACTTATCCAGATCGGCAAATATCCAAGCTGAATAATGAGCAAGTTGTCAGATGAGCAAACGATGATTTGTGGGTTTGTGCAAATGAGCAAATGCATATTTGGCCTTGTCGAGCCCGGTAGCGACGACGGCATCGCACTTTCCGTGCCATTGCGATAATGGCTTTCCAGAATATGGTTCGCCGCATTGGCGCGAGATTGCGCTCCTGTGTGGTTGATTTTGGCGGCTCTCCGGCCTCATCGCATCGAGACCACCTCGCTCCTCGCGCCCAGAATCGCGAATGAGACCCTATCCATTACAGATCGAGCATGTCGGGCCCGTGGACGTTGCCCGTTGCACTTCTTGCCGAGCAAGTCGTCTCGATCCGGCGGCGATCGCAGGTGTCTCCGTTGTGCTCAGGTTCCTGTCGCCCGCGAGGCGCGGCGACCGAGCACCCGCAAAGCGGGATGCGAGGGAGGGCGAGGAAATAATCAAGGCGCGGCCCGGCGTATGCCGGACGCGTCCATTTTCATAACGCAGGTCGGCCAGATAATCTCACCGACGGGGCGTCGTTCTAAGTTCTTTTTGTATTCCTGTTCTAATTCGGAATCGTACGAGGCGCTGCGACCGCGACTTTCCGGGCGCAACAGTGAGAAAACGGGCGGGGTCGGTGAGTTATTGGGCCGAGTCGAGTGAGAAAGTGGGCGGTGAGAAGTGACGTTTCGGGCGGCTATAGGTGAGATACGGGGCGGTCCGAAAAATGCATGGGGATAAGTGAGATGAAACAAGATTGATCTCACCCAAAACCGAAAACCTTCGGCACAATCATCTTTGTGAGTTCGAGAAGCGTTGTCACTACCGAAACGAGTCCGCCGACCCTGGCCCTTCAGGTGTCGGGTGATCCGCTGGACCCGGAAGGGAAGGGCTCGTTCATCAAGCCGGCCGAACTTGTGGATGCCGTCGAGATCAGCTCGCTCAACCGGTCCGAACTCATCCTCTACAATCAGCTTCTGGCGCACGCCTGGAACAACATAGCACCGGGCAAGATTTACTCGGTGGCGAAGGCGCGTCTGCGTGGCAGCCACGAAAGCAACGACCGTCTGCATGAGGCCTTCGACCGGCTGATGGGTGCGTTTGCCAAGGTCAAATACCGCGATCCTGAAACCGGGCAGACCAAGACGGTCCGGATCAACTTACTTGGCCCCAACGCCGAAGAGGATGGCGACGGCGGCCAGTTCCACTACACCTTTCACCCGACGCTCTTGAAGGTGCTGCAGGTCAGCCGGACGTGGGCCCGACTCAAGTCCGAGATTCTGTATCTCCTGCGCTCGAAGTACTCGATCCGGCTTTACGAACTTATCGAGCGCCGCATCAACATGCGGCGCCAAGCCGAGACATTCGAAGTCGATGAACTGCGTGGCTTGCTGGGCGTACCGAAGGGCAAGCTCAAGCGATTCGCCGACTTCAACAGCCAGTGCCTGAAGCCGGCAGTCGGTGAGGTCAACCAGCTGACTGACTACGTCGTCACAATCGCGCTGAAAAAGCGCGGGCGCTGCGTCGAACAGATCCAGGTGATGTGGATGAAGAAAGACGCGGAAACGCGCCGTCAGGCGGAGGCGGAGCGGGAACGTTCGCGGGTTGGTCGCATTGCTCGTCGCAAAGCGACTGTCGAGGTGATCCTGTAGCCGCCCAATCTCTCACCTTTCGCTTGAGGCTTTCGATGCCTTCGATCGCCGCCGCCTTTTCTTGCTCGGCGTTGCCTTTTTGGCGGGCTTGGGCCGTGCTTCGGCAAACAGCGACAGCTGTGCGGGTTTCGGCGTGATGCCGAGTACGCCGGCAAGGGTCTGAACATTCTCAATGCGCGTATTGCGATCGAGGCGGTCGTAGTTCTGCTGGCGCCATTTAATGGCTGGAAGCTTCGCCGCTCCAGGCACCGCCAGCGATGCCCAGTCGGGCTTGCCAGCTTCGAAGTCGACGAGGAAGGTACGGTGGTGTTCGGGCATTGCACCGATGAGTTGCTCGAACATGGTTTCGCGTGCATCGAGCAGATCATCAAGCGGGACGTCTTCTTCTGTCATGCCATCAAAGTTGTTGGCGAATTCGGCCGCAATATCTTTGCGCGGTGTTGCCAGCAGTTCGGACATCGGCCGGTTGTGACTGGCGAGGTAGATGAGAAAGGCTTCGCGCACTTCGTCGGTTATGCCTTCGTTCGCCAATAGATCACGGACGTCGAATAGGTCCCGCGGGTGTTGGCGGTCGAGCGCTGCGACCAGCTTGCCGGCGTAGAGGTCTGCGAACGATACAACGCGCATTTCAGCAAACCCGAATTGATCCTCAATGCGCGCGCAGACTGGCCGTACCGTTGGCGGATACGCGCAGCCGCGTAGAACTGGTGTGACTTCAATCTTGACCTGCGTGCGGCCTTCTTGAAGCATCAGTCGCGTCACGGTGTTCTCGCGGACCGTCTGGGTAATTCGGGCACGCGGTATCGCTTTGGCAAGGCGCCCCTCGATACGCTTCATTGCCTTGTCGATCGCACCAAGCGAGCGGTCGCGCGGCAGAACTGTCAGGTAGGTGAGATCGATGTCGACGGAGAGCCGCGGCAGGTCTCGGATGAACAGGTTAATGGCGGTGCCGCCCTTGAGGGCGAAGCACGTCTCCTTGTTGATGGCTGGGATGGCGCGCAATAGGAGCGCGACCTGCTGTCGAAAGCGCGGGTCAAACGGCATCGAGGTCTCCCGGAACAGTGATTTGATACTCCGGTTCGAATCGGCCGCCCTTAACGATTTGCCTTTTTCCGCGACCAAGATCGATCGACCCGCGATCAACATGCTTGAGCCAGGCGTGCTGGTGCCGATCGGCGAAGAACAGGAACAGCCGTTTGACCTTGATGCTGCGGCAGTCGGCGAGCAACGGACCCAGCTTACGTGGGCTCAAGGTCGCGAGCCCATCCATGATGGCGTCGACCTGATGAAAGCTCTCGTTCGCAGGGAGTTCGTTGATCAGCTCAAGGATTGCGCGCTCGGGTGTCGAATAGACGAGCGGCCACTTCCACGGTCCCCACGGCTCTACGTGGAGCGCCGGGGACGGACTTGGTTGGTCGAGCGTTGCATCGCCTGACAGGCGATGCGGTGCGGTCGAGGCGCGGTAGCGGTTGAACAGGGTCGCGTCGTTCCGGACGATGAAGGTCGCATCGGATGGGAGTGTATCCAGCCATGTTGGCGGCCGGTCGGGACCGGACAGGTAGACGGTCGGTCTGCCGCGGGTCAGGTAGTGGCCGAAACCATGATGCTCGAGCGCGCTCATGCCGGCGACGACAAGATTGCGCTCAAGAAGTGTCTGCAGCGAAACAACGACCTGCTGCCAAGTGGTTGGACCGTGGTGTCGTTGGTAGACACGTGGCGCGGGCTGTGTGAGCCAACCGGCCGCGAGGTACTTGCTGCGCAGTTTGGTCGAGTAGCCGTTAGCACCAAGCCATGCGGCATCAACAATTAGTCCTTCGGGCAACAGCCGATGGAGCAAGTTTATCTTGTCTCCTTTTTGCGTACTCATGGTAGGCATAATACGAGTTTTATAAACCGAATGCAAGTTTGAATTTTTCCTTAAAAGCGTACCATTGGTACGCAAAAATGCTCCTCCCTGAACCGACGCCAAGGCTAGAATGACCGATCACCCATGCCGCGGACGCGGCTTGCGCTTGCGCCCGGTCGATCGTCCGCGTGAGCGCGACCGTCGCTGCTCGGCCTTTTGTTGCGCGCGTGCGGCGACATCGCGGGCATGACGGTTTTCATCTCGCGGCGCGTAGGGTTTGTGGCCGACCTCCTCAACTGGCTCTCGATCAGCGACCGGCTTCATCTCCGCAGCTTCGCCGAGTTGGCGGCGATCCTCGGCCGCCTGACGCCGACTCTTGGATTCGTCCACGTCGTAGAACGAGAGGTGCACGCTGCCGAACAGCGGCGGCTTGATCTTGCCGAGGTCCCACCGGTCGCGTCTATCGCGCCATTCGCGGGTGTCGCTGTCGCGGTAGTTGGCGCAGCGCCGATCGTCCAGGCGGTTCTGCCAGGCATGGATACGTTTCAACTTCTCGAAGGCCGCTGTGCGTTCGGCCAAAACCTTTTCGCGGCGGATGTCCATGTCGCGCACGAGCGCGCGCCGCAGCTTGGTAAGCTTCGCAATGTCGCTACGGTGTTTGAGACGGGCAACAGCTGAGAGGGCGGCACCCCGGACGGCTGCGAACATGAAGCCGGCCGGCGAGGCGGCCTTGACCTGGCGCTTCAGGGCCTTTTCGCCACGCAAAACGCTAAGCGTTCGGTCGATGCGGGCTATGTGGCGCTGCGTTGTGACCTCGTTGACGAAGGCCACATCGTTGAGCCGCATCCGTGACGTGCTCTTGTGATTTTCGTAGTCGCGCTTCTGGTATTCGGCACGGGCGCGCCGAACGGCCTCGCGGTCGTGACTGCCGTGCTTGTTCCAGAAATCGATCTCCGATGGCGGCAGCCCCTTGCTCTTGACGTAACCGGCCTTCGCTCTTGCGTTGCCAGCGACGCGGGTCTGGCGCTTGGTTTCCGTGTTGCGGTCGCGCTTCTTCCAATTCTTGGGCCGTTCGGGGCAGACAATCCTGCCGTGGCGCTGCTCCCAGTCGAGCGCCCATTTAGACAGCACCAACCTGTCGTTTGATACCGATGCGAACTTGCCGGTGTGTTGGTTCACGCGGTTGATGATTAGGTGGATGTGCGGGTGTTTGGTGTCGGTGTGTTGGATGATAACGCATTGGTGGTCCTGAAGGCCAAGTGCGTGCCGAACTTCGTCGGCCGCCTTGAGCATGTTCTCCTTCGTCGCGTCAGGGTCGCCTGGCTCGAAGGACAACGATAGCGAATAGACCGGTTTGCTGCCGCGCCGTCCACGAAACGGGTTGGTGGCCTTGACGTAGGCATCATAACTCATTCCGGCTGCCTTCGCCGACGCGGCGACGGCGGCCACTCGGATATCGTGCGCGTGGGCAGCGGTGAACGCCATCTGACGCAGCGCGGTCATCGGGTCGTTGGTTGCGAGATTGCGGGTTTCGGTGAAGCCGACGCGATCGGCGGTCTGGGCCGGCCCTTTGTCTGTCAGAAAATACTCGGCGGCAGACGGTCGTCGCTTTTCGCCTTTCTGCGCGGCAGCGTCTTGTTTGTCGTGCATGTAGTATAGGCCGGCGCCGACGAACCCGGTACCGAGCATTGCAACGCGCGGGATCATGCCGAGAGTACCTTGTTCACGATCCGGTCGAAGGTCGTAATCATGCCGCGCGCCCGCGACGTCATGGCCTTGCTGGTTTCCAGCTTCTCTGCGATCTCGCGAATGGTGCTACGGTGGGCGCGGAGTTCGTCCGCGATGCCGGAGCCGGCGATGAGGTGATCAAGCTTCCGGTCCAGTCGCGCGATGACGTCGTCCAGCTGTGACGGTACGGTGCCGGTTTCTTGCGCAATAAATCGAAGTCTTGCGAGATCGGCGCCGATCCGAGAAACTGAATCAATGAGTTCGAACGTCGCCGCCGCATCGACGGGACGAGCACGATCGTTCTCGGCGCAGAGAATTTGTCGGGCGTAGTCGTTGCTCGGCAGACCGGTCGCAGCAGCATTGATCAGGAAGGCTGCCTTTTGCGCCTTGGTGACCCCGAACGAGATGCGTTCGGTTCGCCGCTCTTCGAGCGGCTTGGGCGGGCGTCCGCCTTTGCTTGTCAGTCGATCACTCATACTCAGTCGCACTCTGGCCCAATCACATGGTTCCTGGCGCCACCCGGCATGAGTGCTTCGCTACACTCCTGGACCTTGGCTGACACGCGGTGAACCGGTGCAGACACGAAGCCCCAAGCTGGGTTGAATTGACCGCGAAGCGGTCAAGAAGGGGGCGGCGCTAGGCCCCCTTAAATAGTTTTTCGGCACGAAAAACATATCTTGCTATATTCACCGACAGACATAGCAAAACAAAAGCGCATTTGCCAGAATTAAAATCGTGCACCAAAGCAAAATAAACCATTATCCGACACGTTTTCGCATCAAAACTTAATATTATTATACGGCGCAATTAAAACTCATTTTGGTTTGCCCAAATAATCTGGCAGGCGCCCGGAGCAGCGGTAGAAAAGTATCGATGTCGGAAGTGCCGATCGGTTGGAGCGCGGCATTGTTGTCGCAACATGCGGTAGGAGAACGAGCAACGGCCAAGGTGCAGAATGACCCCATGTTGCATCCATGATGAAACAGCGAAGTGCTTCGAAAAGATTCAGCATCGTGGCGGAGCAAAAATGCCACGAGGCGTGACGTAGGCTTTTACAACAGTGATCTTCGAGACTGTCACGCTGTGGCGGCAAAGCATTTGAATGTGCACAGCCTTTTTGTTGCCGAAGTCACACCCGTTTTTTGCGCAATAGTGAACCTCGACACAGCTTTCGGAGGTAATGCGCAATGTTCGATTGGTTCAAACACGTGTGGCGGGGTGAACATCGGACTGTTGAGGCCCCTGCGCCGTTGGAGCGTAATACGAGGGCAGACACAGCTGCCCAGGCTCATTTCGTGAACTGCCCGGTTTGTCATGCCAAAAACTCTGTCCTGTTGCCGCCGGATGCCGAGCCCGGCGCCGACGGCAAGGTCGACCGTCAGTTGGCGTCATCGTGCTGCACCGCGTGCGGACTCATCGCAACGTTCGATGTGACGGGCGGCCGCGAAGTGCGATTGCCGGAGGTCGAGTGGGAGAACTGGTGCGCGCAGTGCGACCGCCGCGGGGACTTGGTGCCCGGCGAGATCTTCTTAAAGTTCACGGGTCCCACGTTGGTTGGTTCGCCGCGGCCACCGCAACCGGGTCTGCGTTGGGCCTGGTGCCCTGGTTGCGAGAAGGATGTGTTCATGATCACTAAGTCAGCCTACCAGCTCAAGCTGAGGAACGAAGCCAAAAAGGCGCGACAGCAGGGCAAGCTGCAGTAAGAGAGGCAATTGCGCAAACCTGCGCAATTGCCGAATGTTAGTCGGGAAGCTCCCGGTCGAGGAACTCGACGATACTTTTTGGCAGGTAGTCGCGTGGGTCGTCATACCCGAAGCGAATGGCGTCCATTGGAATCATCTCTCGGCCTGAGCGGCGTATTGAGACAATCACGATGTTGTGGAGACCCCATCCTTCGGTGACCACTTCGAAGCCGGCATTGCGTAGGACGTCGGCGACAGTCTCGGTTTCGACTTGGCCGTCACCATCGTTGAATCCGAACTTTTCGAAAGCTTCCGACCACGACCAGGCGAGATCGCCGCCGCAGTGATCACACACGCTTATCGGCATGACGAACCTCCCGCGCGGTAGGGCGTTGTGCTCAGCCAGTGGAAGGTGGTTTGCACCTTGGGCGTTTGGGTCCAGATGAGCCAGCAGTAGCGATGCTGTGCGGTAAACCGGCTCGCGAAAGCCGGATTGCCTTCCGGATAGCAAACGCAGTCATCGAGCGCATAAATACGCACAGGTGGCCGGCGCGTGAAGCTGTGATGACGGTCGGGATGACACAGGCTCTTGAGATTGAGCAGCATCGCGACCTTGCCACCGGTTTTCGCCGTCATGGCCAACGCGTGGCGCACGAAGCGATCGGCTAGTCCTCTGCCATATGGTGGATTGGTGACGATGTGCGTGGCGCGCGGTCGGGTCTCGCCCAAGAAATCGATGCCGCCCGTTCCGTATCCATATTGGCCAAAATCCGTTGAGACGACATCGTAGCCGGCACGGATCAGTTCTTTGGATATCGCACCCTGACCGCAGGCCGGCTCCCAGATAGAACCATCGAAGGTCTCGGCGGTGAGAAGGGCACGCGTGGCTTCTGGCGGTGTTGGATAGAATTCGAGCGGGGCACGGCCTGGCCCGAGGCGGCCGCCCGCCCCATAGGGCAGACGGCTAGGAGTCTGTACCGCGGGTCTCACGCGAACCCCCGTTCATCGCTAGATGTTGCAGGGACCTCGCTGAGGAACAGGACGCCTTGGTGGCGGGTGAGTTCGACCGGAATGTGATCGAACCTCACGATGCCGCCGCCTTTGGCGCGGGGCCAGACGGCGCCGATTTCCTGAGCACTGCCAAGGATGTCCTTGTTCTGCTCGTCTTTACCGATGATGCGCGCAAATCGAATGCGGTGCGTCGGTCTGTTGATTGGTTTGGTTTTTGTCATTGGATTTTCTCCATTTCTTGAGTTGTCGGGCCGAACCGTTCAGCCCATGCGCTTGAAACTCGCGGCACGCATAGTCCCGGCTGTCCTGCCCAACTCGTTTGTGCGGGCAGGGCATGGACAGAGGCGGCGCCGTCCGGGACGCGTCCGCGATAAGCGAATGGCTAAGGCTGAATGGTGATGAGGTGCGCAATTCAAGTCGCAAGGTGGAGAAAAGAAGAAGAGCGAAACCGAGCGTAAAGAACGTCGATTGCCGAAATCTGCATTCGTATTCAGTTTAAGAGAGCAGCAATCACTGGGCTTTCTGCGATGGATTTATTCGACGGATTTGCACGCGGCGTCATTGAGGCAAACGGTGAGCGTCGTACGCTCGAACAGCAGGCGATGCCGCAGGCCGCTTTTCTGCGCGAGGCGGCGGTGGCCCGATCGCATTGGTTTGCCCATGACGGGTCAAAGATTTTCCTCGGCGTCGTGGGCGGCACATCGACGGCGGATCAGCAGTCCGGCCGCTTTGCAATTCAGGGCGGCATGCCAATCGGGTTTGGGGACGACACACATTTTCTGACGGTCGCCGGTTCGCGTGCCGGCAAGGGGCGCAGCGTGATCATCCCAACGTTGTTGACGTATGACGGCCCCGTTTTTGGAGTGGACCCGAAGAGTGAATTGGCCAACGTCACGACCCGGGCGCGTCTGGAAAGGGGCCATCACGTTTTCTGTCCGGACCCCTTTTCGAACACGCGGGGACCGGCGGCAAAGTGCCGGGCGCGATACAATCCAATGACAATCCTCAGGCCCGGGTCGCCGACCCTAATCGAAGACGCCGGGCTCATTACCGAGGCACTGGTCGTCGAGAACGCGAGCCAGCACGATCCGCACTGGGACGAAAGCGCGACGGGTCTCATTCAAGGCGTCATCCTGCTGGTGGCGACCGACCAGTTGTATGAAGGCAGGCGGACACTGCCGGTCGTTCGCGACCTCATCGCCGGACAGGCGACAAGTGGCGGCGAGACGGGCATGGACGTGCTCGACGCGCAGATGCGCGCCAATAATGCCGCCGACCTCATCGTAAGGCAGCGGATCGTCGACGCCGCAGAGGACTTTTTCGCGAAACCCGATGATGAGCGCGGCTCGGTGCTTTCCAATGCACGGCGGCACTTGCGCTTTCTCGGCCTGCCGCAGATCCGAGATTCTCTGAGCGGCCACGACTTCGATTTGTCGGAACTCAAGACTGGCAGAGACGGACGGCCGGTGACGATCTTCCTGTGTCTACCCGCCATGCGCATGGGCACGTGTAATCGATGGCTTCGGTTGTTCTTAAACCTGGCGCTTGCGGCCATGGAAACAACGCCGGGTAAACCCGAGCCGCCGGTACTGTTCGCGCTTGACGAGTTTCCAGTGCTCGGGCGCATGAAATCACTTGAAGATGCTGCCGGCCAGATCGCGGGCTTTGGCGCACGGCTTTGGCCGGTGATCCAGGACCTGGGTCAGCTCAAGGCGCTTTATCGTGACCGGTGGCAAACCTTCATGGGTAATGCTGGCGCGGTTCAGTTCTTCGGGCTCAACGATCTCGAAACACTCGAATGGGTCTCCAAGCGCCTCGGTCAAACCAGCCTGATCGTGCGCAACAAGTCTGAAGTTTCAGATCAGGACGCGACGCGGTCAGGCCGTGTCGGGGCGACCTGGTCTGTGCAGACGCAGCCGTTGCTGACTGTCGAAGAAGCAGCACGCTTGTTTGGTCGTCACGATGTCCAGGCGCGCCAACTGGTGCTCTTTTCAAGCTTCGATCCCGTCGTCTTGCAACGGGTCAACTACGACAGTCACGCCATGTTCGAGGGGCTCTTCGATGCGACGGGTTTCTGATATCCGGCTGGATCGACGTGGTCGTGATGTCGCCGTTGTAACGGCGACGTTGCGCTCGCCTGAATTTGCGCATGCTTTGCGCGGTGTCGGCCAGACCGGCGTGTTTGCGGTCTGGACCGGTGTCACGATCGTGCTCTCCCTATTGGCGTGGCTGGGCGCCTTCGGCGATACCGCCCATGCGTTTGTTCGCTTATGCATCGCCTCGGCGGTCACACTCTGGATCGCCCATAACGCCAACCGATGGTGGCAAGACCACAGCCGAACGACGCGCGACGACCTTGTCGTCACCTGTGACCCCAAACGCATCCGTATCGACGGACCGGATGCCAACTTTCTCCTTCAGCGGAATGGAAACGATGTCCGGTTCAGCTCTCGCCCGCACGTCGCAGGTGTTCAAGAAGAGCGTGATGAACGATGGCTTGGCCATCCAATCGGCTACGCTTATCGCGACGCGTGGGAGATCTGGATCGAAGCCGGTCTCGATGTTGAACGGGTCGTTGCGGTTTGGAATGAGCAGGATGCGCGCGCGATCGTTCGCTATTTGACCGAAGCAAATTTGTTGGCCGCGCACGGGGACGATGCGGCCTTCGAACCAAACCGCCGGGAGCCAGCCTGATGATGGATCGCAAGCTCGGCTCGAATGCGTACTATTTCCTGGCTGTCTTTATGTGGGTCATCGCCTGGTGGTGGATCGGTCTCGTCGATGGCGAACCAGCGGGTACGGCGGTCGGCATGCTGTTTGCGTTCATGGGATGGGCCTACGCCATTGGCGGCATCGGCACGGCCGTTCCTCGTCCATCACCGTTCACGAGCGGCATCGGACGAATCGCTTGGGCGCTCAGGCCGCGGCCCTGGGTCTTGTGGTGGGCTGGGATCATATTGACGGTTCAAATTCTGGGCGCGCCGATGGTGCTGTGGAACTATGGCGGTGGACGCTGTCAGTACATCGATTGGCATTTTGATGCGCACTGGCGGCCGGCACACGGCGATGGGCCGTTCGCCGGATGCCGTGCATTCGTTGGACGGTAGATCATAGCGCAGTCTAACGATTCAGTATGCGTTCGTAGAGTGGGTCCAAGTGACCGTAGGTTCGCGTTCGAAACCGAAGCTTTCTCGCTCGGCGAACAGACGCCTCGAACACCGCATGCAATCTGTCTGGTTCGGTGAAATAGAATTTGAACCAGTCGGACCGACCAAAGCCGCAGAATGTTAGGATGTATTTGAGAAATAGATCCAACGCATCATCATCGAACACATCGCGGTCGCGAAGCTCCCACACTTTGAGGAACCAAGAGTTCATCTTGTGAAGCGCATCGGATGAGACGCGGCTGCCATCTTCGCGGATCAGAATAAAATTTGCACCGTCCTTATGTTCGAGAACCGGGATGCCTTTGTAGGTCCAGTCCGCTGGCATGTAAGATGGTTGCTCAGCGAGTCTGAGGTCTATCCAGAACTGCTGATCGCAGACGTTACGGAAAGAGGCAAGCTCTTGTCCCGGTCCAATGCGCGCTTCCTTCGAGGACAGAATGTTTTCGACTTCGAGAAGTAGTAACAACACGCACGGGTAGAGCTGTTCTGAAATGGTATAGGTATCGAAGAACCGCCTCAGTCGCTCCACATTCAACCGGTCGGCGATCGGTTCGCCGGCAAAGATCTCGGCGAGAACCTCTATCGGGTCAACGACGGGAGTGTCGTAGCGAAAATGGGATGCAAAGTAGCGCTCACGGTCAAAGATTAACATGTCGATGGCATAGGCCACTTCAGCGCGACGACGATCACAATAGAGCCAGTAGTAGATGGCAATTGCGCCGATCGTGGCACCGCGGCCCTTGGACAGGCTGCTCGCAAGATTATGAAAGCTACCTTTATAGGTTATATTGGCACTCTCAAATGCGTCCGCAATCCAATCGTTGTGACCTTTTCCTGTTTCAGGTTTTCCCAACAGTTTCATTTGTCGAATGACGGCACGCTTGAACTGTTCGGCCTTGTCTTTGATCGCGGGCTCGACCTCCTCGCGGAATCGGCTAAACGTAATCACTTGTTGTCCCTTTGTAGCTGCTTACATCGGTGGTTCAGGGAGCTGGTGCTTGCGCAGCGCACGTCCATCGATAAAGTAGCGAGCCTATCGAATATGACCTGTTGTTGCATCGCGGCGAAGGATCGCCGGACCATCTGCTCGATGAAGGATGCCGCGAGTATACCATCTCTCAGCAACGACACTGCCGGTCGAGGCGTCAAATTCTAAGGATGCAGGACCGTCAAGGCGGTGCATCAACCCCTCGACATAATATGACCTTGCGACTTCGCGCCGTGTAACGGAATTATAGTTGATCACGGCAGGGAGATCATTGTTGCGGTGCACTTGGCCATCCTGGAGCCAGACCTCGCGCAGGAGGCCACCGGTGCTGGCGTCGTAGGCGACGACCGCGGGTCCATCATCTCGATGTGGTGTGCCGGCCTTGAACCACTCCTGCTGAATGACAATGCCGGTGTTGGCGCTGCGACGAACAACTGCTGGACCGAACGCATTATTTAGTTTTCCATTCTGCCACCAAAACTCAGAAAGAACGATCTTATTATCGCCTGATATTTCTCTTGTTACAAAATTTACGATCGTATTTTGCTTAGGCACATCAAAATATACAATATTTATCCAGCAGCCGAAATGCATTTTTTCGATTTGGCGATTGGTCAGCGGAACTTCCCAAGAGTTCCCCATTCTGCCCAATAGAAGTTCCCAATGGCAAGTGGCAGCGTGCTCCTGCGTAATCGACGCATAAAGGAGACGCGAAATGAGTATCGTGAAAATCGTTCACAAAGACCTCCAGACCGCCCTACGCGAGAAGACAAGGAGGTCGCCATGACGCATTGGCAACGAGCTTGGCCAAAGCAGGCTGAGCGAGCCCAAGTGGCAAGCCCTGATGGCGTGTCGGAACTACGAGCAAGCGCCGATCCGAAGCCGGCGCAACCAATGCCTCGCAATGAGACCGAACGCCTATTGAACACGCAGGAGGCGGCTGACTTTCTTCGCCTCTCCGATCGCACATTGGAGCGCATGCGCGTGACTGGAACGGGACCCCTCTACCGAAAACTCGGCCCCGGGCTCCGGGCGCGCGTGGTCTACCGCATGGCGGACCTGTGTGCCTGGCTCGACCAAGGTACGCATCAAAGCACTTCCGAGTATGGCCGCTGATCGGGCGGCCGTCGGGCGGCACCATTCACCCATTCGCACATCGCACGAAGCCTCCGGGCGCAATCTCTAGCCCGGGCGGTCCGTGACTACGGAGGATATCTCCATGAAAGACGACGATCCAGACCTCGGCCCCTACCGCAAAATGTATGAAGAATATCCGGGCCAGGAAGAAAAGCCGACCGGCCCCGAGCATCGCTTCAATACCGCGATCAAGCTCTTAGCCGGCGGGGCGGCGATCTCAACTTATTTTGGCGTCACTGCCATTTTGCCGGGACAAGGTGTTTCGCATACCGCGTTGACACTTTTTCTCCCGGTCTTGACCGGGGGGCTGACCTATCTCGGCCACAAGGCGACGTTTCTGCTTGGGGCCAAGCAGGCAGCTGCCGGTGACATGGTGGCAACGGCTCTTTGCGTTGGCTGGTTCACGCTCAACACAGTCGTCGTGGGAACGATTGGTTTTGCTGGAGTCAGTCGCGACCTGGTCGAAAGTGCGGTAGCGCGCAAACCTGCACAAGAGATCGTCGCCGTGAGCCGGTCGATCGGCGAGCAGGCAGGAGTGGCCAAGGGCGTCGTTCCGTTGATGCGGAAGGCCGGCGCTGAGTTTCAAGGCTACGCCACCTGCGAATTGCAAGGCTGCTATAGTGGACGTCCGGGACGTGGTCCGGAAGTGGCAACTCTAACGTCACTCGCGCAGAAATTCGGTCATGTCGTTGGGCTGTTTGCGCAGGCAGATGCGCCGCAAAAAGCCCGCGCAAAGCGACTTGAGAACCTGGCGTCGACCTACGAGGCAGCTCTGACGAAAGGCGGTGCGACGGGCGCCAACCGCGCCGTGCTCGTTCGGCTTTATTCGGAAGCCCAATCGCTTGCAACCCAGGCGGCTGCCGGCTTGCCAATGACGGCGGTCCTCGGTCTGGCACGTGACCTGCGCGGGCTTGCACCGTCTTTTTCACAAGGTGTGCGGGTTGATGTAGGCGGGCGCATGCGGGCCGTTGCAGACGAGCTTGAGCAGGCGATCCCGGCGAAACGGCAGTTTGTTCTGGCTCCGTTCCCAGAGCCATCTGGGATCTCGGTCGGCTGGCGACGCCTCGATCTGACCTGGGCGCTCATGGTGTTCATATATGGCCTGGAAGCTCTCGCCTTTGTCTTGTGGGTTCTGCTAGTCCGCGACTTCGTGCGGGGCCGTCGCGCTGCTGAGAGAGCAAGTCGCAAGTCCGTTAGACCTTCTGACCACGACGACAATGTCATTGGTGGCCCGGGACGGCGCTCATGATCCGGCATCTGGCAAAGTCATCTAGGCGAGGGGCGCTTGGTGCCCCTCGCTATCTCGCAGCTGCGGTCGGCTTGGTCGCGATACTCGCGGCGCTGCTTTGGGATGCGGATTGGTGGGAGCTGCGGGATCGGATTGAACACATCAAACGAGCGATGTTTGGGCCCTACATAACGCCCGAATGCCGTCTTGACCCTGAAGGCTGTCGAAACCGTCCACCGGTGCCGTTCGCGCCCGTCGGCGCACCGATGTCTTCGGCAGAAGTGTGTCGAGACACGCCAGGTCTCAGGCTGCACTGTGAATTGCAGATCTTGTACCGCGATCTCAACAATGCGCTGTTCGGTGGGCGTCTGCCTCCGGCGGTCATCACGCTTCAGCGCGATATGCCGGACGCCGGTGGATACTTCGCGCATCGCCGCTTTCGGCGCTCCGACGGATCGCCAATCGATGAAATCGCGATCAATCCAAAAATCTTGAAGAGAGCTACGATGCGATACATCGCGTCCGTGGTTGTCCACGAAATGGTGCATCTGGAAGTCGCCCACTTTGGCAACCGGCATCGCGACGGGTCGCATGGCAAGGACTGGGGCCGGCGCATGCTGCGGGTGGGGCTTTATCCATCGTCGACCGGCAAACCGGGAGGCGCAATGGTCGGCAACAGGATGAGCCATTATATCGTCGCGGATGGCCCATTTGATCGTTTCGCGCGCAGGCATCGGCTTATTGCCGGCCGGAAAGTCAGTATCGTCGAGCGGCACTCTGCGTTGAAGCAGGGCCCGTAGCGTTGCCGAAGAAAGTTTCCGCGGTATGAGCCAATCGTCGCGGCCAATCCTTGATAGAGCGGACGCACGGGCAAGCCGCTGTTCCTACAGGCCTCGACAAAGCGTGCTTAGTCGCGTTGGAGCACCCTTGCACCAAGGAGGCCGAGGCTCAGGTCGGAGCCTCATCCAATACTGATCGAGCACGCGCCCGATTACGATCCCACGGCCGTGCTGGCGATAGTAGATGTGGTGCGCCTCGGTTTTGTAGCGGCGGTAGTTGCGATCTTCTCGATAGGGCACGCGGCCGATTTCGGGCGTCTGTACGAGCATCTGGAATAACGCATGGAATGCTTCGGGATCGTGCTCGGGTTGGCGCTGTTCGATCAGCTTCATGTCGTTGCGCGCCATTGGCGAAAGCCAGTAGCGCGGTGGGGCATTGCGAGCGTATGTGCCCGCTAGTCCATATGGGGCAGGATGGGCGAACCCGGCGGCGATGGCGTCATCGAAACGCTCGACGCGAACTGCCGTCGGCATCGCTCGCCAACGCGCTCGTTCGCTCTCTGTACGCGCCGGGCCAGGCATGATTTCGTCGTGAATCGAATGATCGGGGTCAGACATTATTGCGCCCTACTGTTAGTTCGCAAATTGGCATACGCATTTGCAGCACTTGGAAGAACTGAGACGCAATGATGGACCGACAAAATGTCTGCATTCGGGTTGCTGACGGATGCGTTGTCTTCACTGACAGCGTTTAAGGAGATGACCCGCAACGGCCGTGAGCAGGTGCACCAAGACGTGGCCGCCGACACCCAACTTGCAGATTTGAGCGGATATCGATCGAAGGATGTAGGCGGTATTATCTTCTGTGCGACGCAATGGTAAAAGAGCAGCAGCGAGCGGAAGCCAAGCGCGAGTGGCCATGGCTCTCGTTCAATATTTCCGCGGAATTGGGGGGGGTGGGGAGAAGCCGCCTGCTTTCTCAGGAGCCCGCAAGGACAGGGTTAGTTCGATGTCACTTCCGAAAATTACCGACGACTTTATTCGAGTTTCTCTCTTAGGAGCTGCCGCAGCATTTGTCGGCGCAGCAATCACTACTGCCGTGATCGGTCATGCCGCCAGTGCGACCGTGATGGTTGGCGGACTGTTGGTGTGCCTTATATTTCTCTACCTATCTCGTTTCAAACGCTTCAAAGGTTTTGGCGTTGAAGGCGAAATGTGGGAAGATAAAATGCAAGAGGCTGAGCGAGTTATAGACAGGCTGAACAAATTGGCCGCAGCCACAGCGGCGCCCACTTATCGGGCAATCGCCAGCGTTGGGCGTTGGACGTCAGCTCCAGATCCCAATGAGCTAGCATTGTTAGTTGATCCGCTAGACAATGCTCTAAGGGATGCTGGCTTTAGTGAAGATCGAATCAACGATATTAAGGCTCCGGTACATATAATTAAGATGACGGATTTGCGTAGAGAGCGCGGCGGCGAAGAATTCGTCAAAGCAGTTGAGGCGATGATCAACAAGCGTGGCGAGCCGGTTGAGAAGTTTACGCAGCCTTACAATTCGGAAGCTCAAGAGGCAATGGCAATCCAACGGCAGCAAGTCGACGAGCTAAAGAAACTGATTGCCGCAGCAAAGGTAGATTTGGGCCCATCAACCTACACGCTGGCCGCTGATAATATTGAAAAGGCGATTAACGAAAACACCGAGCTGACAAAAGATGAACGCAATGAGCTAACCGATATTGCGGGCCCGATGCTGAGCGAGATGCGACAATACTTAACGCAAAACAGGTGCTTACGTGCGGACATAAACCGACAAAGCTTGGCAAGACCCACTGATTGAGAAAAGCTTAGCAGCGGTCGAACGAGTACATGCCTGTACGACCCATTGCTAAACACCACACCCGTCAGAGCTGCCTTTAGCTCTGGACATACTCGACAGGGAAGGCCGCCTCTTCAAGGCAATATCGGTCAATGTCAACATAGGTATAGGCTGCGCGCTTGTGCAGTGCATCCACTGATTGAAGCCTATCGGCCGGTTGTGGCCCGACGCTTAAGTCACCACAACTAATAGAATCGGCTCGATAATGAATGTGTAGCGGACCCAGGGGCCGAGCGCTGCGATCGGGGCCAACCAAATATCTTGGCTCGAGAATCTTTGCCACAAATGCGATGGTGAACTGGCACCAGGTTGTCCCGCTATCGCAAAAGTGGCCCTACTTTGGCGCCGACATGCTCGCTTGTTTCCCGCACTTGATCTGCAACGAGATGGGCGTAACGCTGGGTGGTCTGAGGTGTCGTATGCCCGAGCAACCGGCCAATAAGTTGCAGCGATGCTCCTTGCGCCGCAGCAATGCTCGCGAACGAGTGGCGCAGGTCATGGATGCGGACGTCGCCCAGGCCAGCCCGCTCTCGAATGCGCCGCCACGGTTTTTGGAGATTGACCAGATGGTCGCCGGGACGTGCACCAACGATGACGAACGGGTGGGCGGGCTCACGCGGCAGGTGACGTAATAGCTCGACCGCAGCTTCGTTGAGGAAGATGGCTTTCTGACCGGTTTTCGAGTCCGGGAGCGCCAGTAATCCACGTTGAAGGTCTACGAATCGCCATTCGAGGCTCAGGATTTCTCCCAGCCTGGCGCCAGTGAGGAGCAGCAGGCGAATGGCAGCAATGGCGTAGGGGCTCTCTTCGCCGGCCAACTCCAGCTCTTGCAGGACGGTCCCCAGCCGTTTCAACTCCTCGTCACTCAGGAATCGCTGCCGAGCTGACTCGCGATATTTTTTGATCTGTCGGCACGGATTAGTGCCACGCGGGCGCAAGCCTTCTTCCTCGCACCAGCTCAGCATCTTCGAAAGGACGGCGAGGGCGAAATTGGCCTTGCGCGGCGTCGCGTTCATTGCATTGTGGAAACGAGTTATGTCACTGCGTTCGATGTCGTCGATGGTCCGTCGCCCGAAGGTTGGCAGGATGGTATTGCGCAGGAGCCGGTCGTACTCGATGCGAGTGCTCGCCTTCAGCTTGGCGCCGTGGCTTTCCATGAAGTCATTGGCCGCCTCGGCGACCGTGGGCACGGTTCTGCGGGCGCGTCGCTGAAGGCTCGGATCGACACCTTCGGAAATTTCATTCAACAGGCGCAGTGCTTCTCGGCGTGCCGTCGTTGGCGTCCACGGCGAGCCATGCTTCCCGATCGTGATCCATCGCAGGCGTCCGTTGACGCGGGTTTGCAGAAAGTAGCTCGGCGTCCCCTTGCGTCGGCGTGCCCCGAAGCCGCGCACCTCGATATCGCGCAGTGTTTCACCAGCGGCGAGCGCGTTCACGGATGCGGCTGTGACGCGGACAGTTCGTTGGCCGACCATCAGATTATTGCTCCGAGCCATGAGTAAAGTCTGTTGGCCGCGCCCTCACGTTTGCGGCTAACACCGGGCTAACATCTTGCTGCGATTTGAGGCATATTCAAGACGAAAATAGTCACCTAAATCGTTGATATTACGTGATTCAGAGAATCAGTGTCGGTTGCTTTTCAAAGACTACGAATCTGGGGGTCGTGGGTTCGAATCCTGCCCGGTGCGCCAAATAATTTCAACGGGTTATCTTCCAGCCGTTGGCAGCATTCACCAGTCCAGCATTCGCATAGCATTCCCCAGGTTGTGGGCAGCGACCAGCACCGCCACCATGCAAGCGGCGATCAGGCGGACCAGGCGCCACCGTTTAGACTGCGATTTGTCGTCCCTGAGGACGCGCGCGATGCAGGTCGGCAACGGCTGATCGGAGGGTCCTATCTTTACTGCGACGTTTGAAGGTACGGTTGCAGGTCACCTAACACGAGCGTAGCTGACGCGCGAGGCTTGAGTAGCTTCGACTATTGAGCGTCGGACCCATGTCAGGTTTTTGCCGGCATAAGCCAATCGGAGCACGCCGGGGCCGTTGTGGGATCGTCCATCGGCCCCGCCAATAGGTTGCCTCTGCCGCGGTAGAGTTCTGATCGACGAATATACTCGGCTTCGGCCAAGGTCTGCGGAACACCGGTCACGACGTAGCAGATCTCGGTGGCTGTGGGCGCGTTGGCGTCACCCGTTATGGCCTGGGGCGCCTTGCCGTATGCCCGGTCAAGAATTTCTCGACCAGCGACAACGCGAACAGCCTGGCTTTCCGCCTCGGTTGCGAGACGTGCAAGCTTGGCTAATGCCGCTGGCGCATACCGATCCGCGAGTTCTTTCACCTCTGCGGTTGACCTGTTGGGCGTACTCCGCCGGCGGCCGCCGGTCTTTTTGCGCTTCATCGTCGATTTCCGTCTACTTTAGAGCGGCAGACGGTCAGGCGGATCCGCTGTTGGCCGTGCCGAGTTCAGCTTCATCAGACGCAACACAACAACCGTGCATCGTACGTACACGGCGGCCCGGTTTCGATCAAGCTTGATGTGATGGTCGGTTCGTGTCGCTGGCGCCCGAAACCGAACACCGCTCAGGTCGCTGGTTGGAGGGTTGATAGATCATGACATCTAGCGCCAGCTTCCCCTTTATTACGAGTTGCGTCAGAGGACCTAGGTCGGGGACACGGAGCTCGGCGAACCCATCATGTTTTAGAACGTGGCGGTAACCGGAAAGAACCTTTGGAACGTCGTGGGGAAAAAAGTGTTCGAGGTTATGAGAGCAGTAAACAGCATTAAATGCGGCGTGCTCGTAGCCCTCTAGACCTCGCGCGTCGAGCAATATGTCGGGTTCAACTGGTGGATCGATATCTAACCAGATGGGTTCCCATCCAGCGTAACAAGGCGGGGTTGGAATCCGTTTATCGTGACCTCCAACGTTGAGCACAAGATGACGTGTCTTGCTGGGTTCCATTATCGCCGGCATGAGCGCCATTTGCAGGGCCTGCGGCTTCACCTGCTGGCCGTCGCGCACCAAGATCGATGCCACCCGCGCTTCCACCGCCGCCTGCACGACGACCCATCCCTGGTGCTCGATCTCGGCACGGCGCTGCGCCAGCGCCGACAACCGTTCGCGGATCTTGGACAACTCGATTGGGCGTTCCAGCGGGCTTCTCCGGCCAGCTCTTCACTTCAGTGATTTCGCTTTGCTTTTGAACGATGGCGTGGGCGAGCTCCTCCAAAACCTTCTTCTGGGCCAGCACGTCGATTTGGCGGCGTTTTTGCTCGACCTTGGTGATTGAGCCGCCGCGCGCAAGGTTGGTGATCTGCTTAACCAATTGCTCCGAGATCGCCAACCGATCGCGTTGTGCGCGTTTCTAGCCAGGTGCTCTTGGCGGGCGCGGTTGGCTGCCGCTTCGAGTGCATATTGCTGCTCGATTAGCGCCATGCGCTGCTTGAACTCGGCGGCTTCCTTGTCGCGGCTATGTAACAGCGCGTCGACGGCCGCCTCGCCGGTCTCCAGCTTTTTGTCGAGCGACGTGGTCAGGACCGGCGTGCCGGCCGGAAATTCTCACCCTCTTTCACGTGCACCTTTTCGACGACGCCGGGCTGGCTCGCGTAAAACCGGATCAGACCTTTGTCCGGCGTCAGCCAGCCGACGACCGTCTCTTTGCGCGCATAATGGCCAAAGATCAGTCCGATGATCATCCTAGACACCAAAAGGGCGATGACCAGGCTGATGGCCCAGCTCGACGACGGTGAAGCGAGCGTCACCTCACCATAAAGCCGCTGCCACTGGTGTTGAACCGCTTCTTCGCGAAAGAGCTGAAACATGTGGGCGGCGCGACCAAGTGCCGGGCGGTCAGATGCATCTTGCGCTCCGAGATGGGAAACGCCCGATCGGTGGGACTGGGCCCAAGGACCTCAGATCCCGGCACCGGAAACGGCGACACTGCCCACGCCGTCGACATGGCGCCCTCGAATGTAAGAATCTTGTTGACATGTAGTTTGTTTGTTGTATCGCCCTATCTGCAATGTGCTGAATTATTGAAGGTACCAAAATAGGTGGCGTGACATGAATGATTCCGAAGTGTTAGATCGGCTTATCGAGTACATCCTGCGCTGGCAGAGATGTAAAAGTTTCACATCTAACAACGTACTGTTGAAAGAGACGGGAGTTCCGATGCGTTGCCTCCCGATCCTGCGTAGGGTTGTGAAAGTGTTAGGATTGGGTTGGCCGCAGAATGAAACGCATATTCGCCGAGGCGGGATTCGTTGGAACAAAGACGAAGCGCGAGATCTAATGAAGGGTGGGCAGGGTGCTGCAAGAGAAAGACTTAGCCGTCCAAATTATCAATGAGTTTGGTCGTAACTTCGATGAGACCGATGTTGACCAAGTGGAGGAACATTTTTCGTGCGACCGTCGGCGGGCAGTCGATGGACTGAAGACGGCTTCAGAAATGGGGGCCGGTCGTTTCATAGTCGGACGCGGGAGTGGCAAGACCCGCATCGCTTGGTACAAGGACCAAGTGTCTAAGTTTTTGGACGAACCGGTGTCGGAGCCAGATCTTGGAGGCGCGCGGGACACTTTCACAAGAAAGCAAGCCGATCAAACGCAATCCAATGCAGCGAGTTTGCATCAATATAACGTAAAACTACACAGACGAAATGTAGTTGTAACATTAAGCTTGCCAATGGAGCTTTCAGCGGATGATGTTGAGCGTATACACACCTTCCTAAAGTTCCATGCGGGCATTGAATAAATGCTAATCGTGGCAGGTGTGCCACTTTGCCGTCTGACGAGAAGGGGCGACTAATCAGTTTACCTCAATTCGCGCAGTGATGAAGCGCGACCGGGGTCAACAAGCGATGGGCACCAGCGCCTAACTTTCCTTCTCGTGTCACAGCGGGGGAGGACAAACAGCCCTGCCTGCAGCAAGTTTCTCATTCGATGGATAGCAACGTTGATCAGCGATCGACCTGATCATTGAAGCCCCGATGATCGAAAAGCAAGTGTAACGCAAGCAAGGGGAGATATAACGCGTGATGTCCGCCCTGCCGTATCTCACCTTTTGGGGCAAAGCTCGCCCCTCCGGAAGCATCCCCAGTCATCCGGCGGCGTATCACAACCTCGATGTTGCCGCTTGTGCTCTTGTTGGCTTGGAGCAGCTCCCGCTGCTCAGGGCACGTCTGGTGGCCCTGACGTGCTCCCCTGAAAGATCCTCGTTTGTGGGTTAGTCTGTTGCCGATTTGAGGAGGCAGACGATGAAGCGTAGTCGTTTCAGTGAAGAGCAGATCATCGGGATTTTGAAGGAGCATCAGGCCGGTCTCTCGGCGGCGGAGCTGTGCCGCAAGCACGGTATTAGTGATGCAACGTTCTACAAGTGGCGCTCGAAGTATGGCGGCCTGGAAGTGTCTGAAGCCAAGCGGCTGAGGGCCCTGGAGGAGGAAAACGCACGTCTCAAGAAGCTTTTGGCGGAGCAGGTGATGGACGTTGCGACGCTGAAAGAGATGCTCGGAAAAAACTTCTGACGCCTGGTTCAAGGAGGAAGGCCGTGAGCTGGGCTATCAATGAAAAGAACTATTCGCAGCGCCGCGCCTGTGGTCTTGTGGGCATCGATCCGCGGGTATTGCGGTATCGCTCGACACGTCCTGACGATGCCGGTCTGCGCCAACGCCTGCGGGAACTCGCCTACCGGCACCGCCGGTTCGGTTATCGCCGTCTGCACATCGTGATCAAGCGAGAAGGCATAAACATCAATGGCAAGAAGCTCTACCGCCTTTACAGGGAAGAACGCTTGACGGTACCGCGGCGTGGAGGTCGCAAGCGTGCGCTTGGCACGCGGGCGCCCATGCCGATCCCGCAGGTCACAATCAACGTTGGAGCCTGGACTTTGCCTCGGACACGCTGATCGATGGGCGCCGCTTCCGCATTCTGTGTGTCATTGACGACTTTACCCGCGAGTGTGTCACCACGGTTACCGACAACTCGATCTCAGGCGAGCGTGTTGCCCGCGAACTGGACGCGCTTGTCGGGCGGCGTGGCCGACCCTGCATGATCGTCTCGGACAACGGCACGGAACTGACCAGCCATGCCATCCTCAAGTGGCGGCGCGACAGGGATGTCGAATGGCATTACATCCAGCCGGGCAAGCCTCAACAAAACGCTTTCATCGAGAGCTTCATCGGTCGCTTCCGGGATGAGTGCCTCAACGAGCATCTCTTCACAAGCTACGCTCACGCTCGACGGATCATCGAAACATGGAGGATCGCCTACAATACACACCGACCGCATTCGAGCCTCAACGGGCTCACACCCTACCAATTCGCAACCCGGTCCAACATCGACCAGACCACGAACAGAACTAACTTTTGAATGTGGACATCACGGGGAGCAGGTCACATCATCTTCCGCTAAATCTTCCGCTAAACAATCGCTGCAGCTGCCGGATCGCATTAAATCATCTTTGCGCCTTAAATCGGAACCGGCTTTGCGGTTCCGATTTAAGGCGCGATGATCTAGATGTAACCGACGATCCGCTCTACGGCGACCAGGAGGGTCGGCACCTTCACGGCGACTACGACTGCTATTGCTATCTGCCGCTGTACGTCTTCTGCGGCCGGCATTTGCTCGCCGCCAAGCTCAGATCCTCGGCGGGCGATGCCGCCGACGGCGCAACGGAAGAGGTCGCCCGCGTCGTTGGCCACATCCGCCAGCACTGGCCGAGGACCACCATCGTGATTGGCGCCGACAGTGGCTTCTGCCGAGACGAGCTGATGAGCTGGTGCGAGAGCCATGGGGTGTAGTACGTGCTCGGCATGGCTGGCAACCAGCGGCTCGTCGCGAAAATCGCACCCCAGATGAAGGCCGCCGCGCGCAAGGCAAAGCGGACAGGCCAACCCGCGCGCGTGTTCGCAGACTTCTCCTGGCGCACCCGCAAGAGCTGGTCGACCGAGCGTCGCGTGATCGGCAAGGCAGCGCACACGAACGGTGGAGCGAACCCACGCTTCATCGTCACCAGTGTGCATGAAGCCTTCGGCTCGGCGCGTTTTCTCTACGAGATGGTCTACTGCGCGCGCGGCGAAATGGAAAATCGGCTGAAGGAATGTCAGGGCGATCTGTTCGCCGACCGTACGCCGGCGCCGACCATGCGGACCAATCAGTTGCGCCTATGGCTGTCGTCGCTGGCCTACGTTCTCATGTGTGCCGTGCGTCGCATCGGGCTTGCCGGCAGCAAGCTTGAACGCGCCACCTGCGGCACCATCCGCCGCGCACTTCTGAAACTCGGTGCCCGCGTCACGATCTCGGTCAGGCGCGTCAAGCTCGCATTCGCATCGAGCTGTCCAGCGGCAGAGGTATCCGGCACCGCCGCATGGCGATTATGCACTTGAGGGCAGAAGCCGGCGGAACCCGAGGATCAACGATAAAGCAACAGTGCTGACCGAAGGATCTGCCGCCAGGCGGAACGATCCCGATCGGATCGATATCCGCCTTCACAGCTATCGCCTCAAACTTCATCCAAATCACCGCCACACCCGAGGCCGGGAGAAAGCCGGGCTAGTTGCTCATCACGCTCCCTGTTTGGTGTTTGTCAAAACACTGCTGACGTTCTGGCACTAGTTTCCTCTGCCTTTGTTGCGGCGAGAAAGGCTCCGCCGGTCGGTGTCTGCAATTGAGTTCGACTGAAGAGCAATGCTTGCGTTTAACCCGATTTGACAGCTTGCGGGTTCGATTATGTCGCGCAGGACGTGAATCTCATTTTGGTACAGATATTGCAAGTGAGTTAGGGTTAACCGAACTCTGAAATCAGATGCCTTGGAGGACGATATGAAGTTGGGGCTAGTTAATCGCAGCTTGTTTATGTTGGTATTGGCAGGTGTGCTATTGTTTGCCGCTTCCACCGAGCGGGCAGTGGCGGCGGACAAGTCCGTCATGGAATATAGGGCGGCCGTGTTGTCCGGTCTCGACGCGCACATAACAGCGGTTGGCAGTATCGTGGATGGCAAGGTGGCGTTCGTGCACCATCTTCCAGATCATGCTGTTGCAATCGTCGGCACAAGCCGAGGACTCTTGGAGATTTTCCCGGAAAAGACGGCGTCTGATAAGGCGAGCGCAAAGAAGAAAGATGCCGCTGTACCATTCGAGGCGTTGGCCGTGGACTTCAACCTGGCGGCAGCGCGCCTCGTGCAGGTCATTCCAACGGGCGACAAGGGTGCGATCAAGGCGCACTACGTGGAACTGACTAAAGCTCATGATGCGCTTTTGAAGGAAGCGAAAAACACCGAGTCGAAAGCTGACAACGCCAAGACGAAGGGCGAGGCAGAGGCCAAGTAGCATGGCTATTGGCGGCCCCGCCCTGACAGTATGTCAGGGCGGGGCCGGTTTGCATTCTTGTCAACATTATCCGTTGCAATTTGCTCTGCTCTATCGTCTCGCCGAGTCGTAATTGAATGTGCGAGAGGGCTACCTGATTAGCCCAAGTGGTTATAATATATGAAGACAATCGAAAATCCGATCCGCTTAAGAAGCCAAGAGGGTTGCGTGTTGTCTCAAGCGTGCCGCGGAACGATCGATGCAGTGCATGTTTTTTGATAGCATTGTTTGTTCTCAGACCAGGACCTGTCGCTGGCATGACGGGGTCGCCTACTGCCAAAATGGCAGTTGAGCGCAGGCTTCGGAAATCAACAGTAAATCTCGATAAATAGTTGATGTTTGACGATATATTTTTGGGCCTCTAAAGCCGCCCACTCATGTCTTGCTCACAACGTGCTGACAAAATGGCAGAGAAGCCTGCAGATCTGCCCATCCAATTGGGGCCTCTCGAAGGGTGGCCTGCGGATTGGTTCAAATTTTCCTTCATTAAACCCGCTCTTTGTGAAGTGTGATCGCGTTGGCCCGAAATTTGCCTGCGTTTCAAATCGGGACGGTTTGGACGTTGCCGTGAAGCGATCGTTGATCAGAATTAACGAACTCATTGCTGTGGTTGCGAACTCGGAACGACTGGATACGTCCTGCGGAAACTGCGCGGGTTGGTGGCCCGATGTGAAGGCTGCCAGGCGATTGCGGGGCGTGACTTGCGCGCATGTTGGAGGCCATTCTTCCGCGAGAGGACGTCGTTAATTCGGAGGAGATTTGATGATGAAACGTCGAATGCTTAAGGAGATCGCAGCGGCTGCGGTTATTGCTGCGGGGGCGCTTGCCGGTGCCAGTGGCGATAAGGCTGCAGCCCAACAGGGCATGACCGGAATGCGCGGCATGTACGGCATGTACGGTATGCCGGGCATGTACGGCATGTACGGTATGCCGGGCATGTACGGCATGGGCGGTATGCGTGGCATGTATGGCATGTACGGTATGCCGGGCATGTACGGCATGGGCGGTATGCGCGGCCCTGGCGGTCAATGGGCCTGGGTTTGGATACCAAGTAGCACGTACGGCATGGGCGGCATGCGTGGCATGTACGGCATGGGCGGTATGCGCGGCATGTACGGTATGTACGGTATGCCGGGCATGTACGGCATGTACGGTATGCCGGGCATGTACGGCATGGGCGGTATGCGCGGCATGTACGGCATGGGCGGTATGCCGGGCATGTACGGCATGGGCGGTATGCGCGGCATGTACGGCATGTACGGTATGCCGGCCATGTACGGCATGGGCGGTATGCCGGGCATGTACGGCATGGGCGGTATGCGCGGCATGTACGGCATGGGCGGTATGCCGGGCATGTACGGCATGGGCGGTATGCGCGGCATGTACGGCATGGGCGGTATGCCGGGCATGTACGGCATGGGCGGTATGCGCGGCATGTACGGCATGTACGGTATGCCGGGCATGTACGGCATGGGCGGTATGCGCGGCATGTACGGCATGTACGGTATGCCGGGCATGTACGGCATGGGCGGCATGCGCGGCATGTACGGCATGTACGGTATGCCGGGCATGTACGGCATGGGCGGCATGCCGGGCATGTACGGTATGTACGGCAGGCCTGGCCTTTACGGCATGGGCGGCATGCGCGGAATGTACGGCATGGGCGGCATGCAGGGCATGCAGGGCATGCGAGGCATGCAGGGCATGGGCGGCATGCAGGGCATGGGGGGGCAGTGGGCTCCTCCACGTCGCAGCTGATACTCGCAAGATGAGGCCGGGCTCTCGGCACGAAGCAGAGGTCACAGTGGCGCTCACTTCCTGCCGGAGCCTGGCTCAACAACAAAGCGCACGCCTTCTTCTCAATTGGGCGTGCCCTACGATCTAGTCACTTCATGTTGTCGAGCGGTCAATTGGGGGAATGCATTGGATAGATGTCGGGTAGCCGCGAAGAAATCCACAATCATGGTGCGCTGATCGACATGGACCTACTGATGGTTTTTCTGTTTGCCGCTGCCCTTTCGGTCGCGCTTACATATGCCGTTGGCTGGTTCGCTCGATCTCATTCGGAGACGGCTTCGAAAAGGAATCGACAAAGACCGGCGGTCGCTCGGCCAATTGAAGCCAATCCGTTCGGCGGCAAAGGCACACAAACGCCTGTAGCAAAATCCAAAACGCCCGATAGCAGAAGATCTCAAAGCCCTGAGGCTAACAACTCGCCCGCTAAGCAGGAAGTGGCAGTGGCTAAGCAACCCACAGCAAGCCCGATCTCGTCTTCTTCGAGCGATGTTCCCTGGTACGGCTAAGAGCCCGAGCAACAGCATCTATGTTGGGGGCTCTACCCCGGACAAACGTCCGTCGCATGTGCCTTCGATAGAGAAGATGGTGAAAGACGCTGATCGGTACGCAACAGCACTCACCGGGCTTTACCGACCTTATCCGCTCGGCATGAAGTTCCTCGAACGCCAAGGTGTCTGGTACACGCCCTTTAATCGGCCCGGAATGACCGGCCCTTACGACATGCGGAGTTGGCATGAACGATTCAATCAGTAAGGCAACCACGATGACAATTCGACGATCGGCGTTTCACTTCAAAATCCCTGGCAGTCTGTTGGCGGCGTCGCTTCTGGTGTCCGCATTTGCAGTTCCTATATTTCCCGGCGATGCGGCGGCTCAGGGAAATGCCGAGAAGGGCAAGCAAGTTTTCAAGAAATGCAAGATTTGCCATGCCGTCGGGTCGGGCGCAAAGAACCGGGTCGGACCAATACTTAACGGCATCATGGGCCGGAAAGCGGGAACCGTTGCAGGCTATAAATACTCGAAGGCAAACTTGAAGGCCGGCGAAGAGGGGTGGGTCTGGACGGAAGAAGTCATGCTCAAATACCTAGAGAATCCGCGCAAAGCGATGCCGGGAAACAAGATGGCCTTCCCGGGGGTGAAGAAGGAGCAGGACCGGAAGGATCTGGTCGAATACCTGAAGTCGTTCAAGACCAGTTCCAACGAGACCAAGGCGGAGACCACCAAAGTGGCCGCTAAGTCCGCGCCAGCGCGTAAGGTCGCCCCTAAAGCGAGTGCCAAGCAATCTTCGGACGCCACCATCGCAAAAACCAAGACAGCCAGCGCTGAGAAGCCAGGGGAGCAGCCAACCGAGTTTTTGGTGGGTGGTGCGTCGCCTTCAGAGCGACCGGCAATGGCACCGCGCATCGAGAAGATGGAAAACAACGATGCCTGGTATGCCCGTGCGTTGTTTGGGCTGTCCAAACCCTATCCGGTCAGTTTTCGCTTTCTCGAAGACCAAGGTGGTTGGTTCACACCCTTCAATAGGCCCGGCATGACAGGTCCTTACGATTTGCGCGGCTGGCATAGCAGATAAGTCGTCCGGCATTCGCAACATATTCCGAATGCATGCAAAGGATTGGAAGATGAAGGAGTCGTGAGATGGGTCTCAAGACAGTGAGGACCGCAGCGATCCTGGCTGCAGGCATGGTTCTAGCCGTGGGCGGACTGCATAGCTTCGCGCAGACAAAATCGAAACCGCCGGAGCAGAACTATGGTGCAGCCGTTTGGAACAAGTACCATTTTCAGCCCGCCATCGACAAAGCTACAGATAAACAGTGTCTGTCTTGTCACCGCGACGTACTTGAGCGGAAGCCTCGTAAGAAGTCTCCCGCCGGCGTTGACGCTTCCAAGGCAATTGCCTGGTACCAAGCGCTGAGTACGTATGCGGGAGAACAGGAGAATTTCCACTGGCGGCACATCTCATCGCCATTTGCAAAAAGTGTGATGAACCTGTCTTGCACCTTCTGTCACCAAGGCCATGATCCGCGTGAGGAGGCCCCTGGCTCGAGCGCAACGGCTCCGCCTCAGAGCAAACCCGCCGGCTTCACTCTGCGCAAAACCGTCGATACTTCGAATACCTGCCTCAGATGCCACGGCAGCTTCCCCAAGAAGATCATGCAGTTGGACGACCCGTGGCCAGTAGTGCGCCCGACGTTGGAGTCGGAAGACGCCAAGAACGGTTGTCTCTCTTGCCACCAGGAGACGTTCCGCACCAATCGGCACAATGTCACCTACCTGAATGGGGCCAAGATCGAGGAACTGGCGAAAAATGACTCGGATTCCTGCTACGGTTGCCATGGCGGCCGGGCCTGGTACCGCAACTCCTACCCATACCCGCGCACGCCTTGGCCGGATATGGACGAAGAAGTGCCCGATTGGGCCAAGAACCGGCCGACACAGTCCGAAGAGCGCTTCCGGATCAAGGCGAAGGTTGAGCCTCAGAAGCCCGCAGCAAAGTCCAACATTAAGAAGCAGTAGCGCCTTGAGGCAACGACCCATTGGAGGGACAAGATGAGCTTAAAGACCGATGTTCTCAAATCTGCGCTGAACATGACGCGTCGCCGCTTCGTGCAAACATCCACTGCCGGTGCGGCCGTAGCTGCGACCGGCATTGGACTGAAGCCGGATGAAGCGAAGGCGTTCGCCTACGAGCCCTATCCAACAGACGATCAGCTAACGACGGTGGTGACCAGCTGCGCGCACAACTGCGGTTCCCGGCACATGCTTGTTGCTCACAAGAAAGGCGATGTGATTGTCAGATTGTCGACCGACGATGGACGCTACCAGGAAGGTGGTCAAATCGGCAAAGATACCGAGGAAGAGCCGCAGATGCGTGCATGCTTACGCGGGCGATCTTATCGTTCGCGTCTGTATTCGGCGGAACGGCTTCTTCACCCGATGATCCGCGTTGGTGAACGTGGTGAAGGCAAGTTCAAGCGTGCCTCATGGGACACTGCGCTCGATTACATCGCCGAGGGCATGGTAAACGTTAAGAACAAATATGGACCAACCGCGATCCTCGATCAAAGCTATGCGGGTGCGTCCTGGGGCGTGCTACATAGATCGGATCAGATCGAAGGATTATTGGGGCGTTTCCTTGGCATCTTCGGATGTCGCACGACATCTTGGTCTGTGCCGTCTTATCAAGGGACGACTTTCTCCTCGGACACGACATTCGGTACGATCGAGGATGGTAACGAAGACGACGCCTTTGCACATTCCAAGCTCATGATCATGTGGGGCTGGAACCCTGCGTACACATTCCACGGCGGCAACACGTTCTACTACATGCGAATGGCTAAGCAGCGCGGCTGCAAGTTTGTGCTGATCGATCCTCAATACACCGACTCTGCGGCTGCTTACGACGCATGGTGGATTCCAATTCGGCCAAACACCGATGCCGCCATGATGGCCGGGATGGCCCACTATATATTCGTCAATAACCTACAGGACCAGAACTTCATCAACCAATTCTGCCTTGGCATGGATGCCGGTACGATGCCGCCTCATGCCGGCAACATGGAGAACTTCAAGGACTACATTTTCGGCGCCTATGACGGCCAGCCGAAAACGCCGGAATGGGCAGCCGACATCTGCGGTGTCAAAGCCGATGATATCAAGAGGCTCGCCCACATGTATGCAACGACGAAGCCGGCCGCGCTTAAGGCGAGTTGGGCTCCTGGGCGTTGCGCTTACGGCGAGCAGTACAACCGGATGGGAGCCGCGCTACAAGCGATGACCGGCAATATCGGCGTTCTTGGTGGTTCCTCCGAGGGCGTCGGCAAGGCCTGGAAGGCAATGTCAAACGCCGGTCCATCCGATCAATATGCCAACATTCACGCGGCGGCGATCAAGTCCGATCGATGGGCCGATTGCGTGCTTAACTACCCCAACGTGAGGCGCGAGGACATCGGCTTGTGGCCGAAGCCCGGACCCATGAACGGCGTGATCCCAGACATTCGAGCGGTGTGGTGGCAAGCTTCGGACTGGCTCAATCAGCTTCCGAACATCAACAAGCAAATCGAAGCGATCAGGAAGCTGGATCTTGTTGTCTGTCAGGATTCGACCATAACACCATCCGGCATTTGGGCGGATGTGCTGTTGCCGGTTGCGACCCATTTCGAGCGCCATGATGTGGCACTGCCCTGGTACAAAGGGCACTACTACATTCACCGGCCCAAAGTTATCGAGCCGCTCGGCGAGAGTAAAACAGACTGGCAGATTTTTACCGAACTCGGTTTCCGGCTCGGGTTTGGCAACGTCATGAACCCGCTGGCGAAACGCGACTATTTCCACAACAACGAAGAAACTGATGAGATCTATCTGCGTGACTGGTGGAACAACCAAGTGATCGCCCACCAGGGCGTGAGAATGCCGTGGGAGGAATTCAAGCAGCGCGGCATCTATAAGTTCAAGCTCGACAGACCACACGTTGCTTTTCAGGATCAAATCGAGAAGGGCAAGCCTTTCAAGACGCCTTCAGGTAAGATCGAAATCTTCTCAAACAAGCTCGCGTTCGTTCCAGATTTCCGCGAGACACAATTCGGCTATCCGATCCCCTACATTCCTAAGTGGATCGAACCATGGGAAAGCACTAGGGATCCGAAGGTCAAGGACTTCCCATTCCAAATGGTCACTCCGCACCCGCGGCATCGTACGCACTCGATCTTCAACAATATCCCATGGCTTCGCGAGACCTATGAGCAGGAGGTGACGATCAACGCCTCCGATGCCGAGAAGCTCGGCATCAAGACAGGGGATACGATCTACATCTGGAATGATCGGGGGGCGACGGTCGCGCCGGCTTACGTGACAGAGCGGCTGATGCCAGGTGTTGTGGTGCTCTACGAAGGTGCATGGATGGATCGAGACGAACGCGGCGTGGATCGGTCTGGGAATCCGGACTTTCTAACGAACGATACCCCCAGCCCCGCAGGCGCATTCGCCTACAATACGCTTCTCGTCAACCTACAGAAAACTGACCTACCGCACCGGCCAGGTTGGGACCAGCTGGCGACAGCTCGTAGCCATGTATTCCGGCGGGACAATTAAGATATTGGGAGGGTCGTCAAATGGCCGGCAGAACGATTGACAAGGCGAAGATCAAAGAAGCCGTTAAGCGCAAGAAGCAGGACGTCTACACTCCTGTCGTACCCGATAAGCAGTTGGGCTTCATTCACAACAATGTCGACTGCATCGGCTGTCGCGCTTGTGAAATTGCATGCAAGGACAAGAACGGATTGGCCCCCGGGCCTCGGTTCCGGCGAGTGCAATACGTCGAGGGAGGTTCCTATCCGGAGGTGTTCGCCTACAAGGTTAACATGTCCTGCAACCATTGCGCCGAGCCGGCCTGCCTACCCGCATGCCCGACCGGCGCTATCTTCAAGCGCAAGAAAGACGGCATCGTCGATATTGACTCGACCTTATGCATCGGTTGCCGACGCTGTGAAGCAACTTGTCCGTTCGGTGCGCCGCAGTTCATTCCTGAGCAGAACATTGTCTCGAAATGCAATATGTGCGTTGACGAGATCGATGCCGGTCGTAAGCCCTATTGCGTCATGGCATGCATGATGCGGGTGCTCGACATCGGACCTATCGATCAACTCCGTGACGGAACTTGGGAAACCACGGCACGAGCGGAGGGCGAGAAGGTGGTCCGCCAGGTCCAGAACATGGCAGATCCGGAGTTGACCAATCCTTCAATCGTGTTCATTCCACACAGCAAGGGCGCCGTGAAATAGTGCGCCTGACGGCATCGCCCCGCGGTCTTGCCGGCGTGCCATCGTCTACGGTCAATCATGGCAGCGTGCCTGCCGACAAGGAGTGGTCAACAGAATATGCGTGATAGTTCCAAAACTGCGGTTGACGCTGCTGACGTCAGGCTTGTCCACGACTTCCTTGATGCCATCGCTGACGACCTGAAGCTTCTGGCGGTTCTGCACGAAAGCGAGATGGATGCTTTGGGGCTGGCGCAGCTCAAGGAACTGGAGTTTCCAACGACACTCGGCTTGAACCTATCCGGCGAACAGACGAAATGCGCACAAAATCTCATGACGGAGGTGGTCCGCGCGTTACCATGGGAGCCCGACGAAGCCTTGCTCGACGAGCTTGCCGTCGATTATGCTGACATCTACCTCACCTATCGCCTACGCGCTGCTCCTGCCGAATCCGTATGGTTGGACAAGGATCATCTCATACGACAACAACCAATGTTTCAAACCCGAGCAGCCTACCGCCTTCGCGGTTTGAAGGTCGCCGACTGGCGCAAGCACTCTGAAGATCATCTTGTCACTCAGCTTCATTTCCTGGCGCACTTGTTTGGTGAATGCCGGGACGAAAAGGCATTGAGGGAAGCAGCCACATTCCTCGACAATCACTTGCTCAAGTGGATCAACATGTTTGCCGAGAGAGTGGCGCAGCGTTGCCGTACACCGTTTTACGGCGCATTGGCAAAGTTGACCCACAGCTATTTGGAAGAACTGCGTGACGTATTGAGCGAGCTTGTCGATGTTCCAAGGCCGAAGCTCAAAGAGGCACCGAAAGAAGATGTCGACGAGGAACTTGAGGCGCTCAAAGTCGTTCCCGTCAACAGCGCTCCCATGGGGCCTGGCTGGTAGTCTGATGACGGGTCGAGGCCCCGCGGACACTCACGATATCTGTTCACGATTTGACCGGTCGCTTCGAAGTTTGCGCAGAATGGCACGCGAGCGTCTCATGTTTTGTGGTCCGTGTCGCTAAGCCCATATTTCTTCAACAATCGATAAGTGTTGCGCTCGCTGATCCCGAGAATTCTGGCAATGCGCGCGCGGTGCCCGTGATATCGCGCCACGAGTTTTGCGACGTAGGTTTGCTTGATTTCCTCAAGCGTCGGTTCGTGATCGAATGCAAGATCTTCATGCTGGTTTTGCCCTGGCTCACGGGTGCTTATCAGCTGATCCAGTCCCAGATCACGAGCGTGGATCATGACCGAGTTTCCCGATACCAAAATAGCTCGTTCGATCACGTTGCGCAGTTCGCGAATGTTACCCGGCCAGGAGTACGCCGTCAGAACTTCGAGAGCGTCTTTGCCAAGTTGCTTGGGTTTGGTGCGTTGGAAGGAACGAGTATTGAGGAACAACTCCGCCAGGGTTGGGATGTCCTCGCGTCGTTCACGCAGTAACGGCACGTGGATCACGACGGTCGCGAGGCGATAGTAGAGGTCGGGCCTGAATTCGCCCCCCTCGGTGAATTTCCTGAGATCGCGATTGGTTGCAGCAACGATGCGGGCATCGCTCGACAGATGCTGTGTCCCGCCGACCCGCCGAAACTCATTTGACTCTAGAACGCGCAACAGCTTCACCTGCATGTTGGTGGGCATTTCGCCTATCTCGTCAAGGAAGAGCGTTCCACCCTCAGCAACCTCGATCAGGCCCTGTTTCCTACGGTCTGCTCCGGTAAACGAACCCTTCTCGTGTCCGAACAACTCAGATTCGAACAGCGTATCCTGTAGCGTGGTAGAATCAACGGAGACGAAGTTGCCCTTTGCACGTTCACTCAATTGGTGAATGGACTTCGCGACAAGCTCTTTGCCGACACCACTTTCACCCTGGATGAGAACCGTACTGTCGCTTGGTGCAACCAGTTCAATGAGACGGATCATCTCGGCAAAGGCCTGGCTTCGCCCGACCATCATCGTGCTTATGTTGGGATTGAGTTTATCGCGGTAGTATTCATAGTCACGCTTCAGCGAACTTGTTTCCAGTACTCTGTTAACGACGATTTCGAGTTCGGACGGATTGATCGGTTTAGGGAGATATTCAGCGGCACCGGCCCTGACGGATGCAATTGCATCCTTGATGGTGCCAAAAGCCGTCAGCACGATGACCGGACAATGCGCTGACAACTCCGGCAGGCATTGAATACCATCGATGTCTGGCAGCCTCACGTCGAGGATCGCCAAAGCGGCGTCCTGTTTATCGAGTAAGGCTTGTGCTTCCGCCCATGAAAAGGCCCCAACCGCTCGGTGGCCCATTGCCTGAAGCTGTTCAACGAGCAGCAGATTGAGCGTCTTGTCGTCTTCAATGACGAGAACACTTTTTCGGGCGCGTTTGCGGGTCATATCAGCCTCGCCTCTACGTCGGCTGATGGTAGCGTGACGACGAAGCGGCTTCCTTTACCGAGTTCGCTCGATACACTGATATTGCCGCCAATGCGCTTTGTGATTTGCTGGCAGATGGACAAGCCGAGACCTGTTCCTTGAACACCGTCCGCGCGTCTGCTCCAGAACGGGTCGAAGACCTTTGCAAGGTCTTCCGGTCTTATTCCAACGCCCGCGTCTTCGAAGGTCAGCGTTACCGTGTCACCAAATCGATGACCCGTAATCACCAGGCGACCGCCCTCTGGCATGGCATGAAACGCGTTCTGAACGAGATTGAGGATCAGCATTCGAACTTCGCTGTCACAAGCGACAACTCGAAGCTCCTTGTCGAATTCGACGATGACCTCGATGCCAGACTTCAGGGCCTCCGCATTGAGAAGCGAGAGCATGTCCGACACCAAATCATTCAGTACCATCAGCTCCGGCTTGTCACTCGGCGGAGCACTCAACTTGAGCAGGCGCGAAGTGACGTCGATGCAACGGACGATCTCCTCTTCGATGATCCTCAAATAGGTGTCCGCCCTTTCGCGACACTTTTCTTCAATGGCGCGGGTCACTGAAGCAAGACCGAGGTGGATGGAAGCGAGGGGATTGTGGATCTCATGTGCAACGCCCGCTGCCAGCATGCCGATTTCCGACAACTTCTGCTCCTGAGACAGCCGCATCTCTTTGCTAAGATCGCGGATCACTTCGACCACAAATTGTTGCTTCTTGCCGTCGATTTCGATCTCGAACAATGCACCTGATACCTCTACCCGCAACTCGCTACCATCAGATCCAACGTGACGGTGCCGGCAGACCAATGACGAGCCGTTCTTTTGCAATTCGTGCACCGGACACGTAACGAGTGTTGCAGCGCACGGCGTCGAACGATTGTGGCTCGAATGATAGCAAGGGTGCCCAACAATGTCGGACAGGGCGAGACCTTGCTGATTGCAGAAAGCAGCATTGGCCTTGGCTACCCGGTAGTTCATATCTATCACGCGGACTCCGTCCGGCATCGCATCGAGCATCGCCTGCAGGTAGCGTTCGCGTACTTCAATGTCGTTGACCGTCAGCTCTATTCGCTCCGCCATGGTATTAAACGCGGCTCCAAGTGCAGCCATTTCATCGGCACCACGCAACGAAACGCGACGCGATAGTTGACCGAATGAAAAGCTGCTTGCGGCTTCATTCAAGCGACTTATCGGTGATAGGACCGAGGCATTCAGCATCAGTCCGATCCCCCCGACGGTGGTCAGAAGAACGACAATTCCAGCGCTACTGAGGGCAAGCGTTGTCAGCAGCAATTCACGCCGAATTGGAGTTGCATCGTAGTCCACCACCAGGATTCCATTGATGGGGTTCGCGGCGACCTTGCCATGGCACTGTGTGCAGGCTTCGCGATTGCGAACGGGATTGATGCTACGCAATACATCCTTGTTCGTCGGTGTGGTTAGAAATGCGGAGTATGTGTTTTCCTGGCCAGTTGAACGGGTGCAGTTCTTACAGAGTTCCCCGCTCGCAAGGTTGAAGCGCCTCCCGAGCAATGCTTGCGAAGAAGTGAACCGCACTTCTCCGTCCGGGGCGAGAATCATGACACTTGCGACATTCGCCTGCTTGCCGAGTTTGTCGACCATTCGCCGCAAACCATCGATGTCGCGGTTCAGCATGGCTGTCTCAAGCCCGACCTGCAAAAGGCGATTGATTTCCATTGATGCGGAAGCGCGTTCTTCAAGCACGCGATTACGATAGGAAGTCACGAGTACGGCAAGGAAGCAGAGCGATGACAGGAACAGACTAGTCGTCATCGTCAGAACCAGCTTGCGTTTCAGACTAGCCGCGATCCAGCTGGTTATTCTATTCCAGAGTCCGAGTTTCATTGTGAAGCCAGTCGCGACAGTAGGCTCTCCTCGGGAACATGGTCGGGATCGACCCGGTTGAACCGTGATGGGATCTTTGGAAGGTCGGCCTGAAAAATCGTGATTGGTATGATGACTGGTCCCGGCCAGTCATGTTCGGCAAACGTCTTCAGCCATGTCTGTCGTTCAGCCGCTTCCTTGGTTGCCAGCAACGCTTCCGCGTTGTGTACGACGAGTCCGCCTGCTGCCGACCGCTCCGCAATCTCCTGCGTCAGGCTCGCAAGGGGCAGTTGCGCTGCCTCCCATCCGAGTGGGAGCAGTATTTCTTCACGAAAATCGAAGAACGTGAAGCCAAGATTGCCGGCCAACTCTCGGATCAGCGTCGGACGGTACTCGTGCAAGGCGACAAAAAAACCTCCGCTCGCCCCAGCCACCACAATCATGTCGGCAATCGGCTGAATCCAGTCGGGAGAAGACGAGTGGAGCTGCATTACTCAAGAACCTGAAATAGTTTTCTGTTGTGCCCGGTAGTCGTGCATATCGAGCACAGGGCTGCGCTGTGATCACGGTCTGATGGTATGCGAAACACATTCCCGCATGCCTTGCATTGCTTTCTGTCAAGGTGCAGGCATTTGACGGAGGCACGTTGCCATTGCTCAATGGTGATGGCACCGGCATCGCATACATCCACACATAGGCCGCACCCCGTGCAGCTTCGCGGATAGAGTTCATAGCAGTCGCCGACGTCGCCCCCTTCATTGAGGCGGATTGCTTGGTGTGAGCAAATGCGGCTGCACGCGTCGCAAGCGACGCACAATTCAGCGTCGATACGCATCAGGTACGGATTTAGTGGTGTGTCCACGGTACCCGGCGGCAGAGCCTGAGCGGCAGGTGCTGGTTCAGGGTTTTTCTTCGCAGGTCCCGTCTCCGCGTTGCGAGGGCGGAGTGCCATGAGGAAATCGCGGCGGGTTGCTTGCGTGAGCGACGCACGCTCGGCGCGCCAATCGGTGGCTGGTCGTTCGTCTACCGAAACTTCCGGCAAGGCTCGGTCGTCCAGAAGGACGCCTAAATCACCGAGCGCCTGGTCGCATGACAGCGTTGCGCTGCGCTTGCACGCTGTACAATCACCTCGCGAGAGCACAATCCGCCGCATGCCTTGCGCATAAAGCTGCGCTAGCTCGTCAAGACCAACTGCATGCAGACAGGGCCGGACTCCTATTCCTCTTTCAGATACCGCGATCTCACAAGCAAACATAACCGTCTGCCGGTTTTCGAGGGCGACCGCGGGTGAGGGCAGGTCCAGATGGATTGCAGACTGCGGGCAGGCCGCCACACAGATCCCACAACCGTCACAGGCTTCTGTGTCAATACCGAGTGCAGCTTCTCCCATCACCCAGGCCGAGACGGGGCAAGCCTCAACACACGCGCGGCAACTCGCGGCGACAACCTTGCTGTGTACACAGCGCTCGAAATCAACATCAGGTAGCAAATCCGAAACGGAGCCCGACTGCGTTGTGTCCGACGAATTCACCATCGAAAGTTCCAACCATTCGCGGTTCGGAAGGCAACTTGACCGACCTGTGCAGCGCTAGAGCAACCTGCCTTAAATCGGAACCGGCTTTGCGGTTCCGATTTAAGGCGCGATGATCTAGCATGCTTTGTTTCCTTGCCTGCGCATTCGATGCCGCTCACTACATGTGTGAAGGCCCGGCCATGATGCCAATGGCCAAGATCGCGCAATGCCTTCTGAAATTAACCAAGCAAGAATTGCACCAATGAGATGATTCTTATCATGGTCAATGAAACAGGCGTGCTGTGCCATCTCATTCGGTCATGCATGCCGTTTTGCCATGACAAAATGTCCGCTTTGCAGCTGCAGATACCTGCCATTTTGTCATGTCGGAACGCTCTGAATTGCCGAGGCCGACCATAAAGTCGTGACGGCCTGCAACGCAGGCCGAGGCGCGAACCCGCCCCGGTGTCAGCGATAGTGGTTACGGTTCTTTGATCCCGCGTTACCAAGATTTTTTTGTCTGCGCTTTGGTGAGCAGGTAAGAGTGTTTCGCCGAAAACCTATACTGACATGAGGTCGCCATGAAGCGCTCTGCGGTGGTCATCTTGCTCTCGCTGATTGGAGCACTTGCGATCTATGGGACGACCTTGACGACAAGTGCTCCTCCAACCACTCGTCAAGCAAGCCCGACGAAGGCGCCTGATCTCAGCGGTCTTTCCGTCGTAACCCTCGCCGGCGGCTGTTTCTGGTGTGTGGAAGCCGCTTTTGAGGAGGTTCCTGGTGTCTACAACGTAGTATCGGGGTACTCGGGTGGCGACAGTAAGAACCCGACCTACAAGCAGGTCTCTGCTGGTTTGACAAACCACACTGAAGCCGTTCAGTTCTACTATGATCCTAAGGTCATAACTTACGACGGGTTGTTGCAGGTGCTCTGGCGCACTGCTGATCCAACGGATTCGAAGGGACAATACCACGACCGCGGCAGCCAATATCGGCCGGCTATTTTCTATCACAATGAGAAGCAACGGCTAGCAGCGATCCGCTCGCGCAAGGAACTATCGAAATCGGGACCTTTCAACAAGCCGATCACGATAGAAATCGTTGCTTTCAAGTCATTCCATCGTGCCGAGGAGTATCATCAGGATTACCATCGCAAGAAGCCTTTGCACTACGTGCTCTACACCGCCGGTTCGGGGCGCACTGCGTTCCACGAGAAAGTGTGGGGCGACAAGCTAAAGATTGACTTCTCCAAGTACCGGCCGGGCAAGAAAGCCAACGTCGTCGGCGCTCGGTCAATGACGGGGATGTGAGGGTGACCGGGAAACATTAGTTGGTCCTCTGGTTGGGCCTGTCGAGACCGCCTGAGCCGTCCCATTTGCGCGTAGACGGCTACGCGGCAACGTAGCTGGACAAAGCTTCTGATATTTCTGCCTTGTACGTTTTCGGATCGATGACATCCTTCCGACGTGAGTTCTCCGCTGCGCGGCCATGGTCTGGTTAATGTGTGTGGTCATGTTCGAAGAGCAGCCTGAGACATTGAGTGCGTCTATAAGGGGCACGTCAGATGACCGCTCTGTGGACTTTGCGTCGATTCTGATTTCAGGCAATCAGGTCACGGGTGTCAAAACCACAACACAACATGATAGAAGGCGGCTGCTCGCTTTCAGGTCTCAAGCGGACCGAACAATCAGCGCACTCAATGTGTCGGGTAATTTCGGAGGAGGGAGAAAACACTGACCGACCCAGTGATCTAGAAATGCGCTCACCGACTTCATCGTTGGTCTGGCGCACGTGATCCTGCACCAAGTGCGCATCGCGCTGCGTCGTTTCAGGTTGCGTGTGACCAAGTAGTACGCCGATCATTTGAAGAGAAGCGCCTCCTTCCGCCGCGAACGAAGCAAAAGAATGTCGAAGATCGTGAAGACGAACATCGTCAATGTCGACCAGTTTGCGGATACGTCGCCACGGCTTCTGAAGATTGATGAGATGCCCGCCTTCAACATCGCCGACAATGACATATGGGGTTTCCCTCAACGCGCGGTAGTTTGATGAGCAGCTCCTGAGCTGCCTTGTTAAGAAAGATTGGCTTCTGCCCGGTTTTACTATCAGGCAGAAAGATGATGGCGCGTTGCAGGTCACCTAACACGAGCGTAGCTGACGCGCGAGGCTTGAGTAGCTTCGACTATTGAGCGTCGGACCCATGTCAGGTTTTTGCCGGCATAAGCCAATCGGAGCACGCCGGGGCCGTTGTGGGATCGTCCATCGGCCCCGCCAATAGGTTGCCTCTGCCGCGGTAGAGTTCTGATCGACGAATATACTCGGCTTCGGCCAAGGTCTGCGGAACACCGGTCACGACGTAGCAGATCTCGGTGGCTGTGGGCGCGTTGGCGTCACCCGTTATGGCCTGGGGCGCCTTGCCGTATGCCCGGTCAAGAATTTCTCGACCAGCGACAACGCGAACAGCCTGGCTTTCCGCCTCGGTTGCGAGACGTGCAAGCTCGGCTAATGCCGCTGGCGCATACCGATTCGCGAGTTCTTTCACCTCTGCGGTTGACCTGTTGGGCGTACCCCGCCGGCGGCCGCCGGTCTTTTTGCGCTTCATCGTCGATTTCCGTCTACTTTAGAGCAGCAGACGCAACACCGCTCGGCTGGTCGTACCGCACTCGTGTTTTAACAGACGTAAACGCAACTAATTCATATGTGCGTACACTTTAGATCAACACGCCGACGCTCGTCATCTGCGGCGATGAGGACCATGGTGCCCCGCCGGAAAAATTCACGGCAGATGCACGCGATGATAAAGGGATCACGGTTCGTGGTGGCGGGGCATATCTCGAACATCGAGAAACCAGCAATTTTCAACCGCGCCGTAGCGTCATTGTTCGATGACATTGAAAACAACCAACGCGCTTCTTGAAATGAGAACGGGTAGGTGGTGGACGCTGTACTATCTGGCAAGCCCGGTCGCCCCATCCGCCTGGTTGCCAGCGTGCACTAAACCGAGCAAAAAAGCATGCAAAACTCTGCCGCGGCTGTAAGAGCTGTCCCGAACCATGTCCGATAAGTCCCCTCACAATAGGCTGCTCAGCGCGTGGCTTCGGCTGCCGGGCAACCTGCGGGGTGTGATCTGGATTGTCATCGGCAGCCTGGCGTTCGCCCTTAACGACGGCGTCGTCAAGCTCCTGGGCGCCAAGTTCAATGTCTTCCAGCTTGCTTTTGTGCGTTATCTCATCGGGCTGATCCTGCTGGCGCCAGTATTTGTCGGCATGGGCGGGTCGGGCCTGGGAACCACCAAGTTGGGCCTGCATATGGCGCGTCTCGTCATCGCCTGCACCGCGCAGGTGGGCGTAATCTATGTCGTGATCCATCTTTACCTTGCAGACGCGACCGCTATCGCATTCTCCAGACCGATTTTCACCACCGTCGTCGCCGTGTTCCTGTTATCCGAGCTGGTGTCGGCAAAACGCTGGGTTGCCACCATCATCGGGTTCGTCGGCGTTTTGATCATGATTAGGCCGGGTCACGCTGGAGTCGATCCGATAGCGCTGATCGCCGTCGCGGCAGCGCTCAGCTTCGCCATCGCCAACGTATTGATCCGCATGCTGTCGCGCACCGAGCCGCCAAACCGGATACTGTTTTATTACCATATCGGCGGGTCCGTCATATTCCTGGGCCCGGCCATTTGGGTATGGCAGACGCCGCTTGGCATGGAATGGATTATGTTGGGACTGATCGGTATGCTGACCACCATCGGCATGATCGGCTTCGTGCGCGGCTTTTCGGTGGGCGAGGCTAACGCGGTTGGACCCATAGAATATATCCGGCTTATCTTCGCCGCGGCGATCGGCTACAGCATTTTCGGCGAGATCCCAACGCTATGGACCATGACCGGCGCTGTGATCATTGTCGCCAGCGCACTCTATATCGCGCGCGAGGAAGCACAGCGTTCAGGACGTCGCCCGCGGCTCGCGGGCTGACAGGATCATGACAACGTTCGGTAATCCGCTAGATCATCGCGCCTTAAATCGGAACCGCAAAGCCGGTTCCGATTTAAGGCGCAAAGATGATCGCTCTAGGCTTGTGCTCAACTATGGTGCGGCGACGCCGGCAGCGATCGGCAGCATGGATGCTAGGCTCGATAGTCGACATGATTCGATGCTCACCGTCTCGTCAGCGACTTGGTGCGTCGTCATGTTCGGTCTTGCCGCTCTCTAAGGACCGATGTTGGTCTTGTCCCAGAGCACCTAGGCCCCCGTCGACGACTCTGGTGCATCTATCAACGGATCGGGACGGCAGAACGCGACGAGTCTGTCGCGATCCGAAATTCGCACTTCCGGACCCTCGACACCGACGCCAAGCTCCGCAAGGTCCGCAAATGCACGCGATAGGTTCTCCGGGCGCATGCCAAGCTGATTGGCTAGCACCCGTTTTTCGAACGGTAAGCGAACACGGCCCGATCGTCCTCTGAGTTCATCCTGCGCAATGATCCAGTTGGCGAGGCGATGCAGCCCTGTTCGCAAACGTTGATTCTTAAGGTCCTTCACGAGAGTCCGGTAGCGGCACGCCAACTCTACGACCGTTGATCGCGCGAAGGCGGAATCCTGCACGAACACGTCGCGGACGGCCTCGGCGGGGATCAGCACGACGATGGAGGGTGCCAAGGTTCTGGCTGACTTGAGATAGACGTCATCGACGATCACGGCGGCAACGATAAATGCCGAGGGCGGCCCCAGAACGGAGAGGGTCGTCTCCCGGTCACCGTGCGAAGAGAAGAACTCGATGGAGCCTTCGACAAGCACGTGCAGGAAGTCCGGACGCTCGCCTTCGTGGATCAGCACAACGCCGGCCGGAAATCGCTGCAAATAGCCGGCAGCGCAAATCGCGTCGAAGCTTGCCTGTTCCATCGCGCTGAACAGCGGCAGGTCGCGGACCTGTTCTGCATCCTTGGCACGCATCTGAGCCCAACCTTGCTGGTGATGGGTAAAGGCTTAGCTCACGCTTGATAAACGTCAAGCCGTATTGATGGATAAGTTTGGCAAGGCCGCCAGCATAGTCAAGTGAAGTATTGATAATGAACAATTCTACTGCATTTGAGGATAGATATTTTTTACAACTTGATTAGGATCAATTCCGGTAAGCAACGGGGCGGCAACGCTGCTTGTGAACCAGTAGTTCCATGGCACGAAACGGGGATTGCCACATGAATGATCTTGCCGGTGTCCGCCCGGGCGAACAGTCGCGCGCACTGTGGCTGTCGACAGCTGCTTTCACGGTCTGCTTCGCGGTCTGGACCATCTTTTCGATCATTGGTGTTCGCATCAAACAAGAGCTGGGTCTCAACGACACCCAGTTCGGCCTGCTGGTCGCAACGCCGATCCTGACCGGATCGCTGAGCCGCATCTTTCTGGGCATTTGGACCGACCAGTATGGGGGGCGTATCGTTTATACGGCCACAATGGTACTTGCGGCGATTGCCACCCTGCTTCTGTCCAATGCTTCGAGCTACGAGATGATGCTGCTCGCCGCCCTGGGTGTTGGACTTGCGGGTGGCTCATTTGCAGTCGGCATAGCCTATGTCTCGCGGTGGTACTCGACTGATAAACAAGGAACGGCGCTGGGAATCTTTGGTGCCGGCAATGTTGGTGCAGCCGTCACCAAGTTTACAGCCCCGTTCGTTATGGTTGCCTACGGCTGGACGACGGTTGCACAAGTCTGGGCCGCCGCGCTGCTCATAATGGCTGTCGTGTTCTGGTTCAGCACGGAGGACGACCCCGTCATTCGCCAGCGCCGGCAGCGCGGCGAATCCGTTCGCAGTACGCTCATGGAACTCGACCCGCTCAAGAAGCTGCAGGTCTGGCGGTTCTCACTCTACTACTTCTTTACATTCGGCGCGTTCGTTGCGCTGGCGCTGTGGTTGCCCAGATATCTCGTTGGCGTCTATGAGCTCGACATCAAGACTGCGGGTGTGCTGGCAGCCTTCTACTCCGTTCCTGCCAGCATTTTCAGGGCCTATGGTGGTCACCTCTCAGACCGCATCGGCGCGCGCAGAGTGATGTACTGGACCTTTGGCGTGTCCGCGATCTGCACATTCATGCTGTCCTATCCGAATACGGACTACGTGATCCACGGCGTCCGCGGCCCCATCGAGTTCTCCACCAATGTGGGTCTGATACCATTCATCTTTCTGGTGTTCGTGCTGGGCTTCTTCATGAGTTTGGGCAAGGCGGCGGTCTACAAGCACATTCCGGTCTACTATCCCGATCATGTCGGCGCCGTGGGCGGAATCGTCGGTCTCGTTGGCGGGCTGGGCGGCTTTGTCCTGCCAATTATGTTCGGCGTGATGCTCGATCTGACCGGCGTTTGGACGAGCTGCTTTATGTTGCTGTTCGGTTTGATCATCGTTGCTACCGTTTGGATGCACTTCGCGATCCTTGTGATGGAGCGCGAGGCGCGCGAGACCAAACTTGAGGCACTGCCCGAACTTCCGGAAATGGCGGAGATTCATACGCCGGCACAGCACGGCGCCCTGGCCGGCGTGATCGAGGAATGGCGCCCGGAGGACCGGGAGTTCTGGCAGACGAAGGGGCGGGCGATCGCCAACCGAAATCTGTGGATCTCGATCCCGTGCTTGCTGTTGGCATTCTCCGTTTGGCTGGTGTGGAGTGTGGTGGTCGCCAAACTGCCGTCCATCGGCTTCAAATACACGACGGACGAGTTGTTCTGGCTGGCGGCCTTGCCGGGCCTGTCCGGTGCGACGCTGCGCATCTTCTATTCGTTCATGGTGCCGATCTTCGGCGGCAGGCTATGGACGGCGGCATCAACGGCATCGCTGCTGATTCCGGCCTTCGGTATCGGATACGCAGTCCAGGATCCGCAGACGCCCTACTTCATCTTCCTCCTGCTGGCGCTGTTGTGCGGATTGGGCGGTGGCAACTTCGCATCGTCGATGTCCAACATCAGCTTCTTCTTCCCACGAGCTGAAAAGGGCAACGCGCTTGCACTCAATGCGGGTCTCGGGAATGCCGGCGTCAGCGTGATGCAGTTCGTCGTGCCACTGGTCATTACCGCAGGCGTGTTCGGCGCACTTGGTGGAGAGCCGCAGAAGCTCTCCGATGGTGGATCGCTTTGGCTGCAGAACGCCGGCTTTGTCTGGGTTCCCTTCATCGCCGCCGCGGCAATCGCGGCATGGCTTGGGATGAACGATCTGTCGACGGCAAAAGCTTCGTTTGCCGAACAGTCGATCATCTTCCAGCGCAAGCACAACTGGATCATGTGCTGGCTTTACACGGGCACCTTCGGGTCCTTCATCGGATATTCCGCCGGTTTTCCGCTGCTCGCCAAGACCCAGTTCCCGGAGGTGAATTCCCTGCAATTCGTGTTCCTTGGACCGCTGGTGGGTGCGCTATCGCGCGCCGCTACCGGGTGGATATCGGACAAGTACGGCGGCGGGCGCGTTACCTACTGGACGTTTGCCTTGATGATCGTCGCGGTCGCGGGTGTGCTCTACTTCCTGGGTATCAAGGATCAGCCGGGGGCATTCTGGGGCTTCTTTGCGATGTTCATGATCCTGTTCTTTGCAACAGGTGTTGGCAATGCGTCGACGTTCCAGATGATCCCGATCATCATGCGGTCCGAGATCTACCGCCTGATGCCGGATCTGTCCGTGGAGGAGAAGCTTCGCCAGTCAGAGAAGGAAAGTGCGGCAATCATCGGCTTCACCTCCGCAATTGCTGCTTATGGTGCCTTTTTCATTCCGAAAGCCTACGGAACATCGATCTCGATGACCGGCGGACCACAGGCTGCGTTGTGGGCCTTCCTCGTGTTCTACGTCTCCTGCTTGCTGGTGACCTGGTGGTTCTACACGCGGCCGGGCGGGCTTCTGCACGACATCGAACGAGGCGGTTCAGCCTCATCGCCCCAGCCCGCCCAATAAGCAGCAGCGCTCGCGCCGGACTGCGGTCCGGCGCCACCGCGGGAGCAAGCTCATGAGTCACTTCCTTGATCGCCTCACCTTCTTCAACCGTGTCATCGGCGAGTTCTCGGATGGTCACGGCATCACCACGGCGGAGGACCGCACGTGGGAGGACGCCTACCGTAAGCGTTGGGCAAGCGACAAGATCGTCCGCTCCACGCACGGGGCCAATTGCACAGGCTCGTGCTCGTGGAAAATCTATGTGAAAGGCGGCATCGTCACATGGGAGACGCAGCAGACGGACTATCCGCGCACTCGCCCAGACCTGCCGAACCACGAGCCCCGCGGCTGCTCGCGGGGTGCCAGCTATAGCTGGTATCTCTATTCAGGTAACCGCGTGAAATATCCGCTGGTGCGCTCGCGGCTCGTCCGCCTCTGGAGGGAAGCGCGCAAGACTTTGCAGCCTGTTGCTGCCTGGGCCTCGATCGTCGAGGATCCGGCTAAGCGCGCCTCCTACACCAAAAAGCGCGGCCATGGCGGGTTCGTGCGCGCAAGCTGGGACGAAGTGACCCAGATCGTGGCCGCGGCCAACGCCTATACGATCAAAACGCACGGTCCGGATCGTATCCTTGGCTTCTCGCCGATCCCGGCAATGTCGATGGTCTCCTACGCGGCCGGCTCGCGCTACCTTTCGCTGCTCGGCGGCGTGAGCATGTCGTTTTACGACTGGTACTGCGACCTTCCGCCGGCCAGCCCGCAGACGTGGGGCGAGCAGACAGACGTGCCGGAATCGGCCGACTGGTACAATTCCGGTTTTCTGATTCTGTGGGGCTCGAACGTGCCTCAGACGCGCACGCCTGATGCCCACTTCTACACCGAGGTCCGCTACAAGGGGACCAAGAGCGTCGTCATCTGCCCGGACTATTCAGAAGCCTCCAAGTTCGCCGACATGTGGCTCAGCGTGAAGCAGGGCACGGATGCTGCTCTGGCGATGGCGATGGGACATGTGATCCTGCGCGAGTTCCATGTCGAACGTCAGGTGCCGTATTTCGAGGACTACGTCCGGAAATACTCCGACATGCCGATGTTGGTGCGGCTCGTCAAGCAGGGCGGGCATCTGGTGGCGGATCGAATGGTTCGCGCTTCAGACTTCGCTGACGCCCTCGGTGAGGCTAACAATCCTGATTGGAAGACAGTTGCTGTCGATGAAGCAACCGGAAAGATCGTTGTGCCCAACGGCTCGGTCGGATTTCGCTGGGGCGAAAAGGGCAAGTGGAACCTGGAAGAAAAGTCGGGCGACGGCGCATCGACAAAGCTGTGTCTTTCGCTCGACGCAGTGAAGGACGAGGTTGCCGTAGTCGCGTTCCCGTATTTCGGTAACATCGAGCACGACCATTTCACCGGCACTCAGCATCCGGGCATTCTGCCGCGCAATGTACCGGTCAAGCGGGTAGCACTGAAGGACGGCGAGGCGCTGGTTGCGTCCGTCTACGACCTGTTTCTCGCAAACTATGGCCTCGACCGCGGGTTCGGCGGCGAGCATGTCGCCAATGACTATGACGCGATGGAGCCGGGCACGCCGGCATGGGCGGAAAGCATCTCAGGCGTGCCACGCGACCAGATCATTCAGGTTGCGCGCGAGTTCGCCCTAAATGCAGAAAAGACCAATGGCCGCTCGATGGTCATCATCGGCGCTGCCATGAACCACTGGTATCACGCCGACATGAACTATCGCGGCGTGATCAATCTGTTGGTGATGTGCGGCTGTGTCGGGCAGTCCGGCGGTGGCTGGTCGCATTATGTCGGGCAGGAAAAACTCAGGCCGCAGTCGGGCTGGCTGCCGCTCGCGTTCGCCCTCGACTGGGGCCGGCCGCCGCGCCAGCAGAACTCCACCTCGTGCTGGTATGCACATACCGATCAATGGCGCTACGAGACGCTCGAGGTTGGTGAGATCGTATCGCCCACAGCGCCGCCGGGCCCGTGGGATGGCGTGCTGATCGACTACAATGCGCGGGCGGAGCGTATGGGCTGGCTGCCATCGGCCCCGCAGCTGGAGACCAATCCGCTCGAGGTCGGCAAGGCCGTCGCGGCGAGCGGCAAGGAGGCGCCGGCGTATGTGGCCGCAGCTTTGAAATCCGGCGACCTCAAGATGAGCTGTCACGATCCGGATAACCCGAAAAACTGGCCGCGCAATCTTTTCGTATGGCGCTCCAACCTGCTCGGCTCCTCCGGCAAGGGACACGAATATTTCCTCAAGCACCTGCTTGGCACATCGCACGGCGTGATGGGTAAGGATCTGGGTGAGGTCGGAGCGAAGAAGCCGAAAGAGGTGTCATGGCGCGAGGAGGCTCCGGAAGGCAAGCTCGACCTGCTCGTCACGCTCGACTTCCGTATGTCGACGACGTGCGTCTACTCAGACATCGTGCTGCCGACCGCGACCTGGTACGAGAAGAACGATCTCAATACGTCCGACATGCACCCCTTTATCCATCCGCTGACCGGTGCGGTGGACCCGGTTTGGGAGGCGCGCAGTGATTGGGACATCTACAAGAGCATCGCGAAGAAGTTCTCCGAGGTCGCACCGGAAGTGCTCGGCGTGGAGAGGGACGTCGTGCTCACTCCGATCATGCACGACAGCCCGGGCGAGATTGCGCAGGCACTCGACGTGAAAGACTGGAAGCGTGGCGAATGCGATCCCATACCGGGTAAGACCATGCCGGGTGTGGCCGTCGTGGAGCGCGATTACCCGAACATCTACATGCGCTTTACCGCACTCGGGCCGCTCATGGACAAGCTCGGCAACGGTGCCAAAGGCATGGCGTGGAACACCAGCCACGAGGTCGAGCTGCTGAAGCGGTTGAACGGCGAGGTGATCGAGGACGGGCCGACCAAGGGCCTTGCCAGGATCGACAGCGACATCGATGCAGCGGAAGTCATCCTGTCGCTCGCGCCGGAGACCAACGGAGAGGTCGCGGTCAAGGCGTGGGACGCCCTGTCTCAGACGACGGGGCGGGATCACACGCATCTTGCCAAGCCGAAAGAGGACGAAAAGATCCGCTTCCGCGACGTCGTCGCACAACCAAGAAAAATCATATCCTCGCCGATCTGGTCGGGACTGGAGAGCGAGAAGGTCTGCTACAACGCCGGCTATACCAACGTGCATGAGCTGATACCGTGGCGCACGCTGTCCGGACGCCAACAGCTTTACCAGGATCATCTGTGGATGCGCGCCTTTGGAGAGGCGCTGATGTCCTATCGTCCGCCGATCGATACGCGCTCGGTCAAGCCGGTGATCGACCGCAAACCCAACGGTCATACACAGATCGTGCTGAACTTCATCACGCCGCACCAGAAGTGGGGCATCCACTCCACCTACACCGACAACCTGATGATGCTCACGCTGTCTCGCGGCGGGCCGATCGTGTGGCTGTCGGAGAAAGATGCAGCCAAAGCGGGCATCGCCGACAACGACTGGGTCGAGGCATTCAACTCCAATGGTGCCCTCGTCGCGCGCGCGGTCGTCTCCCAGCGCATGAAGGAGGGCACGCTCTTCATGTATCACGCGCAGGAAAAGACCGTGAACGTGCCGGGCTCCGAAATGACCGGCAATCGCGGCGGAATTCACAACTCCGTCACCCGCGCTGTCGTAAAGCCCACACACATGATCGGCGGCTATGCGCAGCAGAGCTACGGCTTCAACTACTACGGAACAATCGGCACCAATCGTGACGAATTCGTTGTGGTTCGGAAACTGGCCAATGTCGACTGGCTCGAGCGGCCCGCGAGCTAAGGGGAATATAGATCATGAAAATCCGCGCCCAAGTCGCGATGGTGCTGAACCTCGACAAGTGCATCGGGTGTCACACCTGTTCGGTGACCTGCAAGAACGTTTGGACCAATCGCGAAGGTATGGAATACGCTTGGTTCAACAACGTCGAGACCAAGCCCGGCATAGGATATCCGAAGCAATGGGAGAACCAGAAACGTTGGAACGGCGGCTGGAAACGAAAGGCCAACGGCAAGCTGGAGCCGAAGATTGGCAGCAAGTGGCGTGTGCTGGCCAACATCTTCGCCAATCCGGACATGCCGGAGATCGACGATTACTACGAGCCGTTCACGTTCGACTACGAGCATCTGCAAAAGGCGCCGGAGCTGGACGCCTTCCCGACCGCGCGGCCGCGCTCACTGATCACCGGCGAGCGCATGGAGAAGATCGAGTGGGGTCCGAACTGGGAGGAGATCCTCGGCGGCGAATTTTCCAAGCGCTCCGAGGACTACAATTTCGAAGGCGTACAAAAGGAGATCTTCGGCCAGTTCGAGAACACCTTCATGATGTACCTGCCGAGGCTGTGCGAGCACTGCCTCAATCCGTCCTGCGTGGCCGCCTGCCCGTCGGGCGCAATCTACAAGCGCGAGGAGGACGGCATCGTTCTCATCGACCAGGAGAAGTGTCGCGGCTGGCGCATGTGCGTCTCGGGCTGCCCCTACAAAAAGATCTATTTCAACTGGTCGAGCGGCAAATCGGAGAAATGCATTCTCTGTTATCCGCGTATCGAAGCCGGCCAGCCGACGGTGTGCTCGGAGACCTGCGTGGGGCGCATCCGCTACCTCGGCGTTGTGCTCTACGATGCAGATCGCATCGAGCAGGCTGCGAGCCACGCTGACGAGCGCTCGCTTTACGAGGCACAACTTGCCATCTTCAAGGATCCCAATGATCCCGTAGTGATCGCGCAAGCGCGCAAGGACGGCGTTCCGGAAAGTTGGCTCGAGGCCGCCAAACGCTCACCAATCTGGAAGATGGCGATGGAGTGGCGCGTCGCATTCCCGCTGCATCCGGAATACCGCACGCTGCCGATGGTCTGGTATGTGCCGCCGCTGTCTCCGATTCAGTCGGCTGCCGAAGCCGGCAAGATGGGCAGCGACGGCGGCATGCCCGATGTGCGCAGCCTTCGCATACCGCTGCGCTATCTCGCCAACCTGTTGACTGCGGGCAACGAGGAACCTGTCGCGCGCGGCCTGGAGCGAATGATTGCCATGCGCAGCTACATGCGTGCCAAGACGGTCGACGGCGTCATCGACGAAAAAATCGCGACCCGCGTCGGCCTCAAGGGTTCGCAGATCGAGGAGATGTACCATGTGATGGCGATCGCCAACTACGAGGATCGTTTCGTCATTCCGACAACGCATCGCGAACTCGGCGAGGACGCCTATGAGCTGCGCGGCAATTGCGGCTTCTCATTCGGCGGCGATTGCTCCGATGGCCGAACGGCCGGCGTCAACCTCTTCGGCGGCCGCTCTCGCGCACCCCGCAAGACAGAGGAGAACGTCTGATGGCACGCACATTCAAAGTGCTGTCGGCGCTGCTGAGCTATCCGAGCGAGGCGATCATTACCGCAGTGCCGGACATGAAGCTGGTGCTGCGCTCGGAGGCCTTAATCGGTCCGCGGCGGATCGAAAGGCTCGAGGTGCTGCTCGACGAGCTCGCCTCGCTCGACCTCTATGATCTTCAGGAACGCTATGGGCTGCTGTTCGATCGTACACGCTCACTGTCGCTTCATCTGTTCGAGCACGTCCATGGCGAAAGTCGCGCCCGGGGCCAGGCGATGGTCGACCTGATGCAGGTTTACAACCGCGCTGGAATGGAAATCGAAGCAAGCGAGCTGCCCGACTATCTGCCGCTGTTCCTGGAGTTCCTGTCGACGCAGCCGCTCCCTGATGCGCTCGATCTGTTGTCGCAGCCAGCACACATCCTTGCCGCGCTGGCGGAACGTCTGAGGAAGCGCAAGTCGTCCTACTCCGCGGTTCTCGATGTACTAGCACAGCTCGCCGATGCCGACCCGGATACGGCAGAGGTGCGCCGGCTCGTCGAACTGCCTGACGACGATCCCAACGATCTGGAAGCGCTCGACGCCCAGTGGATCGATGAGGAGGTCAGCTTTGGTCCCGGTGCGCGGGATGCCTGCGGGTCGGGCGGCCTCATTTCGAAGTTGCGCGCCGGATCCCGTCCGGCACCGGGAATGGAGGCGCCGACCTCGCCAGGCCCCCGCACAGTCGTCAGCCATTCCGCTTCACGCACGCGATAGGGAGCCCCGAATATGCGCGACACTCTGTTTCACATCCTGTTCGTCTGGTATCCCTACGTCTGCATCGGGTTCTTCGTCGTCGGCTCATTGTTTCGCTTCGAGCGTGACCAGTACTCCTGGCGGGCGTCGTCGAGCCAATTGCTGAGACGTCGGCAGCTCGTATGGGGCTCCAACCTTTTTCATTTCGGTATCATCTTCCTGTTTGTCGGCCACCTGATCGGCCTGTTGACGCCGCACGCGCTGTACACGCTCTTCATCACTGTCGAGCAGAAGCAGCTGCTAGCGATCACGGCAGGCGGCATCGCGGGCGCAGCATGTTTCGTCGGTCTGACTCTCCTGTTGCATCGCCGGTTGTTCGACCCGCGAATTCGAGTAACCTCGACAACGATGGATATGACGATCCTGATCGTCCTGTGGATTCAGCTCGTACTCGGGCTGGTCACGCTGCCGACCTCGCTTGCGCATCTGGACGGCTCGGTCATGCTCAAGCTGTCGGAGTGGGCGCAAGGCGTGATCACACTGCAGCCCGGCGGGGCTGAGCTGCTCAAGGATGTTCCCTGGCACTACCTCGCACATCTTGTTCTGGGCATGACGATCTTCTTGCTGTTCCCGTTTTCCCGGCTGGTTCACATCTGGTCCGCTCCTGTCGGGTATCTGGGTAGGACTGGCTATCAGGTGGTGCGTACGAACCGATCCCAATCCGCTCGCACACATCCGGCGGAGTAGCCCATGACCACCGTCTATCAGGCCGCCGATCCGAGCGCGGATATCCGCTTCGCCCAGCTTGAGACTGTTTCGGTATCTGGCAAGGTCATCCCTGCCGCTTCTATTGCGAGAGAAATGCAGCACCACGAAGCAGCAACGCCGCTGGACGCCTGGAACAATGCAGCTCGCGCGCTGGTCGTGCGCGAACTGCTGCTTCAGGAGGCGCAAAGGTTGGGATTGACACCTGTTCCGCGTGGCGACGACGATGGCCGGATGGAAACGGACGAGGAAGCGCTGATACGGGAGGTGACGGAACGACAGATCTCCTCGCCCGCGCCCAGCGACGCGGAATGCCATCGCTACTACGAGCGGAACCTTGATCGGTTCCGTTCTGCCGACATTTTCGAAGCATCGCATATTCTGCTGGCCGCGCGGCCGGACGATAGGCAAGGCAGGGCCCGGGCGAAACAGATGGCGGACGGTTTGCTGTTGGAACTCGTTGATCACCCGGAACGCTTCGAAGGACTTGCCCGCCGGTTCTCTGACTGCCCCTCACGCGCCACCGCTGGCAACCTCGGTCAAATCAGGAACGGCGACACAGTCCCGGAGTTCGACCGCGCACTTGCGAGCCTCAGTCCCGGATCAATCTCAACACAGCCGATAAAGACACGCTACGGTTTTCACATTGTAAGGTTGGACACTCGCATCGAAGGCCGGCTGCTTCCTTTCAATCTCGTACGCGAGAGAATCGCAGCCTATTTGACCGAGCGGATCGCTCGACTGGCCACTGCACAATATTTGGCGCTTCTCGCGTCACGAACGGGCATCGAAGGCGTCGAACTGCCGACGCCAGCCGACCTCGGCGTGTTGCCGCAAAGCAGCGGGTGATGAAATCGGTGGGGCAATCGATCTGCTGATATCTTTAGCGTATGGATTGCGTCCGGTTATAGGGCGCATGTCCAAGAATTGAGTGGCGCGACCATCAATGTCGCGGGTGATGCAGTGGCGCAGGCAGGCTTGGCTGTAGCCCATCCGTTTCCGTGTTGTCGCCGGCAAGGCAGTACTGTCAGCTGATTGAGCCCCAGCCGCCAAAGCAACCCGACCTTTCGACCTTCCGCAACCGGGTCAAAACTCACCGTCGCGCGGCAGCCGCGTTGACGGAAGCTGTCCCCCAAAAAGCCGACATCGTAATGCGATGCAGCGAGCCATCCGGGCCGGGCGAGCCGGTTGGCCACGGCGTCAATTTCCGCCAGGTTCCTATGGTTCGAACAGTTGCCCTGCGAGAGGCGGACTTGGCTGGGCGATGGCATCTGACGTGCTCCCCTGAAAGATCCTCGTTTGTGGGTTAGTCTGTTGCCGATTTGAGGAGGCAGACGATGAAGCGTAGTCGTTTCAGTGAAGAGCAGATCATCGGGATTTTGAAGGAGCATCAGGCCGGTCTCTCGGCGGCGGAGCTGTGCCGCAAGCACGGTATTAGTGATGCAACGTTCTACAAGTGGCGCTCGAAGTATGGCGGCCTGGAAGTGTCTGAAGCCAAGCGGCTGAGGGCCCTGGAGGAGGAAAACGCACGTCTCAAGAAGCTTTTGGCGGAGCAGGTGATGGACGTTGCGACGCTGAAAGAGATGCTCGGAAAAAACTTCTGACGCCTGGTTCAAGGAGGAAGGCCGTGAGCTGGGCTATCAATGAAAAGAACTATTCGCAGCGCCGCGCCTGTGGTCTTGTGGGCATCGATCCGCGGGTATTGCGGTATCGCTCGACACGTCCTGACGATGCCGGTCTGCGCCAACGCCTGCGGGAACTCGCCTACCGGCACCGCCGGTTCGGTTATCGCCGTCTGCACATCGTGATCAAGCGAGAAGGCATACACATCAATGGCAAGAAGCTCTACCGCCTTTACAGGGAAGAACGCTTGACGGTACCGCGGCGTGGAGGTCGCAAGCGTGCGCTTGGCACGCGGGCGCCCATGCCGATCCCGCAGGTCACAATCAACGTTGGAGCCTGGACTTTGCCTCGGACACGCTGATCGATGGGCGCCGCTTCCGCATTCTGTGTGTCATTGACGACTTTACCCGCGAGTGTGTCACCACGGTTACCGACAACTCGATCTCAGGCGAGCGTGTTGCCCGCGAACTGGACGCGCTTGTCGGGCGGCGTGGCCGACCCTGCATGATCGTCTCGGACAACGGCACGGAACTGACCAGCCATGCCATCCTCAAGTGGCGGCGCGACAGGGATGTCGAATGGCATTACATCCAGCCGGGCAAGCCTCAACAAAACGCTTTCATCGAGAGCTTCATCGGTCGCTTCCGGGATGAGTGCCTCAACGAGCATCTCTTCACAAGCTACGCTCACGCTCGACGGATCATCGAAACATGGAGGATCGCCTACAATACACACCGACCGCATTCGAGCCTCAACGGGCTCACACCCTACCAATTCGCAACCCGGTCCAACATCGACCAGACCACGAACAGAACTAACTTTTGAATGTGGACATCACGGGGAGCAGGTCAGCGGCAAAGAGATGACGGAACCATGTTCGCGCCGCGCTGTCAGCAGCAAAGTGGCGGGTTTTTCAGCAGCCTGTTAAGCAGGAGGAAACAGTCATGACCCAGGCAGCCGCTGCCATTTCTCCACGCGACATCGAGGCTCCAAGCTCGGACTTCTCGCGGGTTCCCTATTCGCTGTACACGGATCAGCGGATATTCGACCTCGAGCAAGAACGCATCTTCAGAGGACCGACCTGGAGCTATCTGGGGCTGGAAGCCGAGGTCAAGAAACCCGGCGACTTCATTATTCGACCATATGCTGAGCGAAGGTGCCATCCGCGGGTTCTGGAAGGGCTACTGCGACATCATGGGCATTCCGGTCCCCAACCCGCAGACGGGAGCATGACGATGACGAGTATGCAGACGCTGGAAACCGAGCTCCGCATTTCCCGCCTGAACAGGGAGTACGGCCGCTGCCTCGACGAGACCAGGTTCGGTGAATGGCCGGGGTTCTTCGAGGGCGAGGATGCGGTCTACATCATCCACCCACGAGAGAATGCTGACGCCGGCCTAGAGGGATATTGGATGTACTGTGCCAATAAGCCGATGATCCGGGACCGCATCCTGGCGCTGCAGAACGCCAATCTCTACAACATCCACTACGACCGCCACCTGATCAGCGACAGCTATATCGTCGGTGAGAAAGACGGCATCTTCGATGTTCGCACCAACTATTGCGTCATCCAGACCGACGTGGAAGGACGCAGCGAGGTGTTCAGCGCGGGCGAATACCGCGACAAGGTCGTCATTGTGAACGGCGAACCCAAGTTCAAACAGAAGATCGTGGTGCCGGACACCTTCAACATCCAGCGTCCGCTGGCCGTGCCCCTGTAAGCTGGTCCCGCATGATTGGGGGTTTGTGATCGTGAGCCGCACAAAGCTTGTTCTACTCGGCACCGGCATTCCCAATGTCGAGCCGGATAGGGCGGAATCCTCGACTGCGATTGTCGTCGATGGCAGCGCCTACGTCGTCGACTGCGGCGCGGGCATCAAGCAGCGAATTGGCCGGGCGGTCGCAAGCGGCCTTGACGCATTGCGGCCGGGCAATCTCGATAAGTTGTTCATCACCCACCTGCATCCCGATCACACAAGCGGGCTGCCAACCTTCATCGTGTCCGGATGGATCTGCGGCCGGCGCGGGCCGTTGAAGGTGTTCGGGCCAAAGGGCACGGCCAAGCTCGCACGCGGCATGCTCGACCTCTACGAGCCCGGCATCTCGGAACACTTCCACCACGGCCCGCTAGATCTGCCGGAGCTGCAGATCGAGGCGAAGGAGATCGCCGCCGGCACCATCTACCGCGATGATCTTGTGACAGTCGAGGCTTTCGCTGTCACACACGGTACGCTTGACACGTACGGACTGAAATTCATGACGCCGGACAAAGTGATCGTGCTATCCGCGGACACGCGTCCCGAGCCGCGACTGGTCGACATGGCGAAGGGCTGCGATGTCCTCGTGCACGAAGCCTATTGCGCGGCGCGTATTTTGAACGCGCCGCCGCGCTGGAAAGCCTATTTCGAACGTGTCCACACATCGGGCATCGAGCTTGGGCGGATTGCAAAGCAGGTACAGCCGGGTAAACTCGTGTTGACCCATCAGATGCTTCGGGGTGCGACACCGGAGGACTTGATCGCCGAAATCAGAGGCACAGGCTACGATGGAGAGATCGTCTACGGCCGCGATATGGACGTTATTACTTGATCGCCGAGGCCGGGAGCCGGCTTGGCATGCCATTGCCGATCGGCATGATAGGAACCTCCTTCGATACCGCGCTCGCCATGATCGACGATGGAATGGTGATATAACCGCCGCAAAGACAAGAGTTACTTGAGCAGAGCTGGGGTGCAATGTGGAAGCCGCCTGAAAAGATCAAGTGGAAGCCGGAACGCGGGCGATTGCCGAGCGCCGAGGAGTTGCGCAACTCGGTGCTCTTCTCACCGCTAGAGGTGGGTCGGCTGCGCCTGCGCAATCGCACTTGGGTTCCCGCGATGGTGCCGTGGCGTGCGACCGAGGACGGCTTCGTTACGCCGGAGGTGCTGGACTGGTATGGCCGCTTCGCGCGTGGCAAGCCTGCCGCAATTGTCGTGGAGGCAACGGGCGTCCGCGACGTGCCTTCCGGTCCGCTGTTGCGGATTGGGCATAATCGGTTTGTGGACGGGCTGAAGTCTCTCGTGGAGCGCGTTCGAGCGGAGAGTGGCGGCGCGACCAAACTGTTCATCCAAGTCATCGATTTCCTCGCAATCAAGCGGCGGCCGCCACGTGAGACGTTCCTCGCGCGGTTCCTGCAGATCACGCCGGAGTTGCGCGACAGGCTGGGCATGGCGGATGCCGATGAGGCCGATGTCCGGGGGCGGCTTGCCGGTATGCACGATGATGAACTGAAGGATGTGCTCGGCCCGCGAGACTGGGAGAGCCTGACGATGGGATATCGTGAACGGGTCAGCGATACCCACCTGCCGCATATTGCGGAGCTACCGAAGGTGTTGCCCGATCTGTTTGCGGCCGCGGCGGCGCGGGCCGAAGCGGCCGGTTTCGACGGCGTGGAGTTGCACTACGCGCACGCCTACACCATGGCCTCATTCCTCTCGGCGACAAATACGCGAGGGGACGGCTATGGTGGCAGCCGCGAGGGACGGGTGCGTTTGCCGCTTGAGGTGCTTGGCGCCGTACGCGCGGCTGTGTCGGATGATTTCGTGGTCGGTGCGCGGTTCCTGGCTGACGAGGCGATTGCAAGTGGGAGTACGCAGCATGACGCGTGCTGTTTTGCCCAGGCATTCGCGGAAGCCGGCATGGACTTCCTGTCATTGTCACGCGGCGGCAAGTTCGACGACGCCAAGCAGCCTAAAGTCGGTGCCGCCGCCTATCCCTACACCGGCCGCAGCGGCTATGAATGCATGCCGCAATACGTCTCCGACGACCACGGACCATTCGGCCGAAATTTCCCCGCCACCAAGGCCATCCGCGCCGCTGTCCGGGAAGCGGGCTACCAGACGCCGGTCGTGGCTGCCGGCGGCGTGCACAACTTCGAGATAGCCGAAGCCGCGCTGAAAGACGGCGTGTGCGACATCGTCGGCGCTGCGCGACAGGCGCTCGCCGACCCGGACTGGACTCTCAAGCTGGAGGCCGGCTGCGGCGATCAGATCCGGCTGTGTGAGTACACCAACTACTGTGAGGGGCTCGACCAGAACCATAAGCAGGTGACGTGCAACCTGTGGGACCGCAAGCAGCTGGACGAACCAGGCCTCCGTCGCGCCAGCGACGGCAAGAGACGACTCGTTGCACCGGACTGGTCGCCGCAGTGAGCCGCCGCCAAAACCATTGAGTCAGGCCCCCCACATCATCCCCAAGACGGTCGGCAGCCAGATCGCAAGAATCGGAAAGGCAGCGACAATTGCCAAGCGTATCAGGTCCGCCATGAAAAACGGAATGATGCCGGCAAAGATCGTCTTCAGCGGAATGTCCGGGCGCATGCCGTGCAGCACGAACGGGATGATGCCGATCGGCGGCGTTGTCTGACCGATCTCGATCACCATGATGTTGATGATGCCCCACCAGATCGGATCCCAGCCCAGACCGACGATCAAAGGGAATACGACCGGCAGCGTGATGATCATGGCGGCGACGGTATCAAAGATGCAGCCCAGGATAATGTACATGATCAGCAGTAAGATCAGCACCGCGACGGGAGACAGGCCCGCTCCTTGAATGGCTGCCACCAGCATGTCGGGCATACGCGTGAGGGCGATGAACACTGAGAAAATGTTGGCGCCGAAGATGATGACGTAGATCAGCCCGGTGGTCGAAGCCGTCTGCACCAACACGTTGCGCAACACCGGCCACGACAGCATTCCGCGATACCAGGTGAAAGCAAAGGCGAAGATGCAGCCGACAGCGGCGGCCTCAAGCACGGTAAATATGCCGGCATAGATGCCTCCGCTGACGACGAAGGCGAGCGTCAGGACGCCCCAGCATCTTGCAATGGTCTCGCCCCGCCTGACCCAGCTCGAAGCCAAGCCCGCGGGCCCGATGTCGGGCCAGACCCGCACCAGGATTTGGATGGCCAGAAAATACATGCCGATCGATATCAGCCCCGGCACGATCGCCGCGGTGAAGAGCGCGACGACGAACTGCTCGGTCAATACGGCGTAAAGCAACATCAGATTTGACGGTGGAATCAGAATTCCCAACGTGCCGCCCGCCGCGATACAGCCGATCGCCATCGACGGCCGATAGCCGCGATCGAGCATTTCCGGTAATGCGACGCGTGTGAACGTGCTGGCGGTGGCGATCGAGGAACCGCATACGGCGCCGAAGCCGCCACAGCCGGCCACCGTCGACATCGCCAGACCGCCCCGGACGTGGCCGAAAAAACTGTGAAACAGGCTGTAAAGATCGCGTGACAGCCCGGCCGCCGACGCAAAGCTGCCCATCAGCAAAAACATCGGGATCGCCGCCAGGCTCTGATTGGTCAAGAGGCCCGTCGGTGCATTGGCGAAGATCTCCGTCGCCGGACCGATCCCCAGCATCGCCCACAGACCGACCGCGCCCGCGAGCGCCATGGCGATGCCGATCGGAACGTGGAGACCGATCAGGCCGAACATCAGCACTATACAAAGAATAGCGAGGTAGAGGGGGTCCATTAGGTATCCCGTTCGTCCATCAAGCTCCGGTGTCGACAGAGCCTTCCGACTCGCGAACCTCGCCCATCCGCCACGCCCGAACGCTGTCGGTGACCACCGCCAGCTGCACCAGCACCGCAAATGAAAGAACCGCCGCCACCGCCCACCACCATGGCGCCTGTGGGATCTCCAGGATGCCGCTGGCCAGTCCGCTATCCGTCACCTTCCACGCATAACGCAGCAGCTGCCAGGCGTAGAGAACGAACACAACGAGCGTGGCCAACGCGCCAAACACCTCAAGCAGCAGATGCGCACTGGTTCCGAGCCCACGACCCAGGAATCTGATTGTCACAAAATGCCGCCCGACCATACAAAGCGGAAAGAAGCTCGCCACAACAACAGCGATGTTGAACGGATTGAGGTCGTCGACGGCGAGAATTGGCTCATTGAAGACCGCGCGCGCAACAACGTCGACGACCACGAAGCCGGCAATAATCAGCACGCCGACTGCACCGGCCAGCGCCACCCACGTGGATATGCGGCCGATCAGACCACTCTCGCCTAGTATGTGCCGCACGCGTCGAGCTCCCTCGGCCTTTTTATTGGCTCCGTCAGCTGCCGGCCGATTGTGAGATGCCCGCCACTCTGCCGGCCGGATCGCGATCACAAGCGTTCGCGATCCGGCCACGCCTCAGTTGACGATCGGCAGCCGCAATGCGCCCGGCTAACGCGCTCTGATTTCGGCAAGGATTTTCTGGAGCGCGTCGTATTTTTTCTGACCGTCGGGTGTCGCCTTGATCCAGTCATCGTGAATGCCCTTGAACCTCTTGCGCATGGCTTCTAGCTCGGCGCCCTTTGGCGCAATGAAGCTCTTCTTCTTGGCATTGGCACGGGCGATCTTGGACGAAGCCGCATTCTGCTCACCCATGTGGCGGCTGAATGACAACCCGGAGTTCTTGTCGATTGCCGCTTTTGCAGCAGGCGGCAGCGCGTCGTATTTCTTCTTGTTGATGCCGAAGAAGAACACGCGCACACCCATCGGTAAGTCGACATGCGATTTGAGCAGCGGTTCAACACGGAACGTGCGCAGCGCGGAATAACCCGACAGCAGCCCCTTGATCACACCGCGATTGAGCGCCCCCGTCACCTGTCCCATGCCCATGCTGACAGGCGAGCCGCCCACTGCACGGATCGCCTTGGCCTCGGTTGGACCGGCGGCGCGGATCTTCGCGCCTTTGACCTGGTCGATGCTGGTCAGTTTGTCCCTGAAATGCAGACCGCCATTGTCGTTTGTGAAAACGGCGGCGACATACACATCATCGAGGCCGCGCAACAGACCGGTTTTATAGAACCGCCAGGCGGCTTCCGATCCTTCCACGGCCGAGTTGAACATAAACGGCAGCGCCAACAACGAGAAGTCGGGAAACAGCGCGGCCGTATAGCTTGGAATGATCGGACCGGCGTCCTGCAGACCCGCCATCATGGCCTCATACTGTTTCTTCAAGCTGCGTTCGATCGAGCCGCCCCAGAACTCCTGAAACTTCAGCGTCCCATTGGAGTCTTTCTCGACCTGCCGCAGCCAGGGCGCATATCCCTTTTTCACCGTGAAGGATTTCGGCGGCGTGCGACTGCCGACCCGAAGCATCGCTTGCTCCGCATAGGCCGTGAGCGGCATGCTTGTGGCCGCCATGAGCAGGCCGGTCGCGACATAGGCCAGATGACGAGAGTGCATGGTTTCCTCCAACTCTTGTTTGTACGTTTCCAGCTTGGGATGCGTTGTTCTGACACAGACCCTTACACCGCCAAACACCAACGGTGTAACCTCAGCGGTGCCCCCGCCTTAATGCCCCTCATTCGGATCGTGATACAGCAGGCCCACGAGTCCTGTCGTCCCCGGTTCAGCCTGCGTCAAGTGGTACCGGCCGTCTCGGTCCCGACCGAGCCGACCGCCGCTGCGCAAATCGTCGAGCGCAGCCGCCACCTCTCGCCCGTCGTCACTGCCAACCGCTTCGACGATATGGGAAAAGAACATCGGAGCCGACTGCAGCGCCTGCTCGACGGTTTGAAAGCGTGCCGGCCCCCGGAACACCTTGGCCGCACATCGCGTCATCGGAATCTCGTGATCTCGCCCGAACGGGCGCGTACAGTCGAAGCCGACCTTGGCGCCGGTCCTACGGCCCTGGAGCGATGGGTCCATCGGCATGCCCAGCATCCCGGTCATCATCACGATGTCCTGGTCGCCCTGGAAGCGGGTGCCGATCGCCCATTCCACCTGCCGCTCGCTGCGAATATCGATGTCCTCGTCGAACACCCAGATTTGCTTGAGCTGGCGGATATTGGCAAACAATGCGGCGATGGCGATGCGCGCTTCGCCAATCAGGTGTTGACGCAGCGCGATGCGCAGCGTCCCCGAGCCGCCCGACGTCATCCGCGAACTGGCCGCCACCGGTTCGCGAACGACGGAGCGCAAAATCCGCAATGCATTGGACTCGATCCGCAACGCCGTGATGTTGGTCGAATCTGTCTGGTCGAGAACGAACGCGCTGCCGTGTTGCAGCGTCTGATACATGGGATCACGCCGCATGGTGATGGCCGTGCAAGTGAACACCGGATCCATGTGGATCGCGCCGTAATAGCCCATGTACTCGCCAAACGGACCTTCCGGCTCGCAATAGCCGCGCTCGTCGAGGTAGCCCTCCAACACCAGCTCCGCATCGGCGGGCACGCGAATGTCGTTGGTCAAACACTTCACGACCGGCGCCGTTTCACCGCGCAAAGTTGCAATGAGGCTCAGCTCGTCGCCGGGTATCCGTGTGGTGGCCGCCACCATGTCGAGCGGATGCGCACCGATCGTAAAGGCAATCGGCAGGCGTTGCTTGCTGGCCGCGCATTTCTCATAGATCCGCTTCAGGTCGGATGGCGCCGTGATGTTGGTGCCGGTTTGATAGCGGTTGCGCAGCGACAGCCTGCGACTGCCGACATTGGTACGCCCAGTCTGGGGATCGATCGAATAGTCAATTCCGGAGCTGATATAGCTTGAGCCGTCGTACTCGTGTTGTGGGTGAAACGGCAATTTAAGCAGATCGACGTCCTTCCCGGTGATTGTGACCTGATGCACGGGCGCTTCGTCGGAGGGCACCTCCACCACTTGCTGCGGATTCGCCAGACGCGCAGGCAGCTCGTCGTGAACTTTCTCTGGCGTAGAGTTGAAAGCCGCAACCAACCGCGCGCGGCTGGCCGCGGCCTTGGCGATCATCTCCAACTGCTCCGGCCCTGTCTTTTTGAACAGCACGGCCTTCGGCGTCGCTTCGATGGCTGCGCTGAGGCCGGTCAGCGGGACATGATCTTCGCGGACCTCGACCTCGCCCAGATCCGTGAGCCTGTCCACGAATGTTCGGAGCCGATACTTGTCGAAATCGATCTCTCCGCGCGCGCGGAGGACGGTCGCCATATCGCCTCCCATTCCCGTCGCCAAGATCTTCGTGCTCGGTCCGTGAACCAACACTTATGACGCGCCGAGACGTCCTTGATGCACCAAAACGTTCGACCTGAACGCGTCAGACATCATTTTGTCGTGGATGCTGCCACGCCGGTTCCGCGTCGGTCAAGCGGGTTCTACTGGGCGGCGGCGATCGAAACGTCATGCGGCCAGAGTGAGAGGTGTGGAGGGAATGGAACGATTAACCCGTTGCATGCCTCGGCCGGCCACAGCGGCTCAAACGGCAATGGTTGCAGAACGGGACCGAATTGGAAATGGTGTTGCAGCACGGCGCTACAATGAGAGGCTCGATCATGGAACGCGAGCAGACCAGCCAGTTTGGGATTGGTCAACCGGTCCCCCGTAAAGAAGACGCCCGGCTTCTGACCGGCCAAGGTCAGTTTACCGACGACGTCGATCCGCTCCAAGTTTGCCATGCCGCATTCGTCCGCTCTGCGCATGCGCATGCCCGGATCGACGCGATCGACGCTGAGCAGGCGCTGCGATCGGAAGGTGTGATCGCGGTTCTGACCGGGCACGATCTGGCTGCGGATGGTGTTCGGCCGATACCGCACAATCCGCGCTGGGACGGGGGCCCGGACGCGGCGTTGCATTTGGCTTCCGGTTTTGAAGTGTTCCAGACCCCGCACGCAGCCCTGGCACACGGTATCGTCCGCTTTGTCGGTGAGCCGGTCGCCGTCGTCGTGGCGGACAGCCGGGAAGCTGCCGCCGACGCCGCGGCGCTGGTCGATGTCGATTATGCCCCGCTTCCTGCCGTGGCCCGCGCCGTCGATGCGTTGCGATCCGACGCCTGCGTCGTTTGGCCGGAGCGGCCCACCAACATCGCGCTTGAATGCGAGGTCGGTGATCGAGCGGCGACCGAGGCGGCGTTTGCCGCGGCCACGCTTACCGTCAGCTTGCGCACCTGGATCCAAAGGGTCACCGGGGTGCCCATGGAACCGCGCACCGTGATCGGCGCCTATGACGAATCGGCGCGCCGTTATCTGCTGCGGGCCGGCTCCGGCGGCGGCGTCGTCCGGGTCCGCGATCAGTTTACGGACATGTTTTCGTTGCCCGATGACGGTTGCCGCATGCTGTGCGGCGACATGGGCGGAAATTTCGGCACCCGCAACACCTTCTTCCCCGAGTACGCGGTGATTCCGTGGGCGGCACGGCGCGTCGGACGACCGGTGAAATGGACGGCGGATCGGCATGAGTGCTTCACCAGCGACTATCACGGCCGCGACCTGTCCGTGGAAGCGGAGCTGGCGCTCGACGCCGATGGCAATTTTCTTGGTCTGCGCGGCACCAACCTCAGCAATATCGGCGCCTACGCGACCCATTTCACGCCGTTGCGCAAGGGGCTCGGGATCATGCAGGGCGTGTACGCCATTCCCGCCGTGCACTTTCGCGGCCGCGCGGTGATGACCAACACGGCGCCGACCACCCCCTACCGCAGCGCCGGCCGTCCGGAGGCGATCTATGTCATCGAGCGCTTGGTGGACCTGGCCGCTGCCGAGCACGGCTTTGATCGGGTGGCGTTGCGACGCCGCAATCTGATCGCGCCCGAGGCCATGCCCTACACCAACGCGGTCGGCATCACCTATGACAATGGTGAATACGCACGCGGCATGGACGCCGCGCTGGAGCTGGCGGACTGGCAGGGCTTTGCCGGGCGTCGTGCGCAATCTGCTGGCCGCGGGCTGCTGCGCGGGATCGGGCTGGCCAACTACATCGAGGTCACCAGCGGCGCACCGCGCGAACGGGCGGAGATTACCATCGGACCCGACGGCGGTGCCGAGTTGGTGCTGGGGACGATGAACAGCGGCCAGGGTCACGAGACCAGCTTCGCCCAACTGCTCGACGAATGGCTCGGCATCCCGTTCGACGCCTGCCGGTTCGTCGCTCACGACACCGACCGCGTGGTCGCGGGAGGTGGATCGCACTCGGGCCGATCCATGCGGCTGGCGAGCCTTGCGATCGCCGAAGCGAGCGATGCCATCATCGCCAGGGGGCGCTTGATTGCCGCCCATCTATTACAAGCGCAGCCCGATCAGATCACGTTTGATAAAGGCGTCTTCGAGGTGACCACGAGCGGTGCCGGCATCACGCTGCCGGAGGCCGCCCAGGCCGCGCTGTCGAACAATGCCGTGCCATCGGATTTGCGCGGTCCGCTGCAAGGCCTCGGCGATGTCAACACACCGGTCGGTGGATATCCCAGCGGAACACACATCTGCGAGGTCGAGGTCGATCCCGAAACCGGCCATGTCGAGGTTGTGAGTTGGTCGGGCGCCGACGATGTCGGGCTAGCTGTCAATCCGCTGATTTTACATGGACAAACGCACGGCGCCGTCGCCCAAGGCATCGGCCAGGCGCTCTTGGAGGACTGCCACTACGACCGTGACAGCGCCCAGATGCTGGCGGCCTCGTTCATGGACTATGCGATGCCGCGCGCCGCGACGATGCCACGCTTTTCATCTCGGCTGCTTGAAGTTCCGGCCGCGTCGCACCGGTTCGGCATCCGTCCCGGCGGCGAAGGCGGCACCACGCCGGCACTGGGCGCCGTCATCAATGCCATCGTTGACGCGCTGTCGCATCTGGGCGTCCGCCACATCGAGATGCCGGCGACCCCAGAACGGGTTTGGCGCGCCATTCAGCATGCAAAGAGCAGCGCGGCAGCTGCCGATTGAGTGCCATGGCCGCCACGGTCGGCTTACATCGCGCCGTCGTTGACATGGTTGTCGCGGGTCAGAGTGAGCTGGAACCCTCCCGCTCGCGGCCCGGCCGCCCCATGGCATGATGTGCTGGGTGGCGAGTGGAGGAACCGGGCGGGGCAGCGGGATGGTTCCAGCCAAGACTGAAACGCCATAGAATGTCGAGCAACCTGCATTTCATCGGGATCGCTCTGATTGCGATGAAATGCAGGTTGCTCTACACTTTAAGAGCGATCATCTTTGCGCCTTAAATCGGAACCGACTTTGCGGTTCCGATTTAAGGCGCGATGATCTAGCCTTGCGCTCCGGGCCGTGCCGTCAGCTTACGGATCGCAGGGCTGCCCCAAGTGAGCACCATGACCAGCAATCCAAGGCCAGCCGACGCCGCGGCGATATAAAACGGCGAGCGAATATCGAGACTCATCAGCCAACCACCCATCAACGATGTAATTCCGCCCGCGAGGCAAAACACCGCTGTCGTGACCCCCATCACCCAACCCTGATCAGCTTCACTTACACTGCCCGAGAACATGCCGAGCAGCGTCGGATATGACACGCCGAACAAAAAGTAGAAGAAGAACACTGGAATAAAGGTGAGGAAAGCCACCGGCACCAGCGCAAATGCCAGCACGCAGATCACCATCGTCATCAGGCTGACGCCGACAATCCGCCGCTTGTCGAAGCGTTGCTGTACCGGCTTGACAAGAAAGGTGCTGCTGGTCGCCAATGCAACGCCAATCACCAGCATCGCGATGCTTCCTCCGATGACACCATACCCGAACGCGCTGGTCATGTAGTTGTCGATAAAGACATAGAAAATGACGTTGGCGATCATGAAAAGGGCATAGACCGGCATGATTTCCATCACGATTGGATGCCGGGTGACCCGCCAAAGGCTGTCGGTGATGTCGCGCGGCCGGAACACGAATGGCACCCGCTCAAGGCGCACGTCGTGGAAAAAGGCGATGACCAATAAAATGGCGATCAACACCAGCACGAACGCGGCATAGAACGGCAGCTTGAGGCTGGCCACGCCGCCGAGCACGTCTGGGTCGGACAATAGTCCGCCAATGATCGGGCCGCCGACCAAGCCGAAACTGATCCCGGTAACAATGTAACCCATATTGCGATCGCGGTCCGCCTCGTCGACACTGCCATCGACCATCGCGGCTTGCGCGATCGGTTGGTTGCCGGCGGTGAAACCGGTAATCGCCCGGCCGAGGATCAGCAACCAAAGGCTGTTGACGTACAGCGAGACCAGGGTGATGGCATAGCCGGCCAAAGCACCGCCAAGGCAGATCAACAGTGCGTTCTTGCGACCAATTGAATCGGAGACCTTGGCGACATAAACAACGCCAAGAAACCAGGCCAGGAAAAAGGTGCCAATCACCAACCCATAATCGAAGTGGCGGGTGCCGGTCGTTGTACTCTCAGGCAAGAACCCGGATGTCGGATCCATGATCAGCGTATTGATGATCGGAAACACCAAGCCTTGGCCGATCAAGTCAACAAAGACGACAAACATCAAAGCGATCTTGGCCGTTATCGTCATCGCATGCCCTTGAGTTTCACGCTTGGCTGAGTGCGCGCATCGTGCCCGCTCAAACGAAACCCAACCCAGGACCTGGCCGCTTGAGCAAAACCGTAGGCCATTTCCTCATCTGCAACCCTCCGCACTGCCCGCGAGGCCCGCCGTGAGCGGACAGATGGCTCCCTCCAGCATAGCCACGCCGCCACCGATCATCGCACACACAGTGCATCATCAGCACGGGAGCTTGAACGGAGCCCAAAGATCGGTGGCCAACCAACACCTTTGTCCGAAACTCATCATCATCCCGGATCTCTCGACCTGGAAACAAATTTCCCCGGCGACGCAATGCTGCGTGGGCGAATGTGCCCCCGAAACACAATACTGGATAGCCCCGGGTCAGGTTGTGTTCATGCTCGAGCCGTGGCCTGAGAGTTCGCCCCGGCCAGGCAAGTTCTTGCCTGCCGCGGCCCGATAGGCCTCGACATAACCACGCGCAACCGATCGCACGGCGCGACCGATGACATCGTAGGCCTGATCGGGAAGATTGGCGAACGACACGCGCGCCGACCAGTCCGGTGCATCGAAACCGCTTCCGTTCAACAAAACGATACCGTAATCCTCGGCGATCTTGAAGGAGATATCGAGCGGGTGGACATTGGCCTTGATCCAGTCTGCGACCTCTTCGCCGACATATTTCCTCAGCCAAAACTCGAAGTCGATAATGCCGTAATAGGCATCGTAGTTCGGTCCCAAATCGATATCCACGCCCAGTGCGCGGGCCATTGTATGGAATCGCTTCTGCACGATGGAGATACAGGCGTCTTGATAAGCCTTGTCCTGATCGACCAGCTCCGACAGTGAAAACAGCGACATCATCACCTGCTGCGGAAGCGACAGGCCGGCGGTGTGGTTCAGCGCCACGTCACGGCTGTCGGCGACAATGCGGTCGATGAAGCGGATACGTTCCGGTTCGAGCGCCAATGACCCGTATCTCTGCTTCAGCGCTGCATTAACGTCAGCTGGATGCGCTGCGATGGCTTGGTCGAAGATATTGGATTTATGGATAGCGATGACCCCGAGGCGCCAGCCTGTGCAGCCGAAATACTTTGAATAGGAATAAACACCAATCGTGTTGCGCGGAAGCTGTCCCAGCAGCGATCGAAAGCCGCGCACGAACGTGCCGTAGACATCGTCTGTCAAAATCATCAGATCCGGGCGGTGATCGCCGACCAACTCGACAAGCCGCCCGATTGTCGTCTCGTTCAACGCGATCGATGTCGGATTTCCGGGATTGACGAGAAACAGAGCCTTGACTTTGGGATCATGCAATTGCTGGAAGTGCGCCTCGGGTATCTGGAACCCATCAGTTTCATCCGCATCGACCCGAACCGTGGTGAGTGCGTAATCCTCAAGTCCTGGCATCTCGATGTATGGCGAAAAGATCGGAGTGCCCAACGCGATCGTATCGCCGGGATTGAGCAGCCGGTTGGCCTTGAGGCATTTGAATAAATAGCACATCGCCGCCGTGCCACCCTCTACCGGAAACAGGTCGAACCCTTCAACGGCTTCTGGGTCAATTCCCAACGCCCACATCAGGTACGCGTGTACGATGCGCTCAGTGTGCTTCAGAGCCCGATCGGGGGCGGGATAATTATCGCCGATAATGGAATCGACGAGTTCGTGCACGAAGGCGTCTGCATCGAAGCCGAATGCCTTCAAACCGTGCCTCACCAGCTGTTCTAGAACGCTAGCGCCCGGCGCTGAGCGGTTCGCATTGAGCCATTGTTCGAACCGCCGGGCTATGCCGTCGGCCTCGGGCTTGCCACCGACACCGGCATCGAGATCCATCACCCGCGTCGCCTCGGTCAGCGCGAACTGGCCCAACAGAAAAAACGCAGCTCGCGGTGCCGTAGCTACCCAATTCGGATTACCGCGCCCAGCATTGAGAAAGACATGCGTGGATTTGCGCGCATTCTCACTGGCCAGCTTGATAAGCTCGTCCTTGATCTGAAACGGGCTTAGTTTTTCGTACTCGCGCAGTTTGATCACGTCCATCTCAGGCTCCATTAACGCGTTCAGCACATGGGGCTGGTCAGCGCGCCATCAACAGCACGATGACGAGTCCGAAGATGGTGAGCAGCGTGTTGCCGATCGCGTAGGGCATACCGTAGCCGAGCGCAGGAACCTTGCTTTTGGCGACTTCAGTGATCATGCCCAGCGCAGCGGTCGTCGTCCGCACACCTGCGCACACGCCGAATAGGATTGCCGGATGAAATTTGAACAGGTAGTAGCCGATATACACGGCAGCGATCATCGGGATCGTCGTCGCAACAGCGCCCCACAAAAGCAGCGATAGTCCCGCCTGCTTGAGACCTGCGACGAAAGCCGGCCCAGCGTTGATCCCCACCACGGCGATGAAAACATTCAAACCCAACGTGTTGATCATCCACAAGGCCGGGCCCGGAATCCCGGACAGCAACGGATGGGCCGTGCGCAGCCAGCCAATTATCAGCCCCGCCAGCAAGGCACCGCCAGCGGTCGACAATCCGATCGGTATGCCGCCCACGATGATCGAGGCGGCGCCGATCACACAGCCCAGCACAATTCCCCAGCTCAACAGTGCGATGTCGCTGGCTTCGGTTGGACGGTCCGCATGGCCCAAGACCTTGACGGCGGCCTCCACGTGTCGGCGCGATCCGACAATGGTGACCACGTCGCCACGCTCCATTGTGGTCTTCGGGAGAACCGGGATCTCGACCAGTGAGCGCATCATCTTGGTGACATAGACATTGTGTGCCCAGGGCTCGACATCGAGTTCCCGCAAGGTCTTTCCCGCTAACCCGCGGTTGGTCACGACCACATCGAGTTTCTCGATCTGAATCGACAGCAATTCGACGTCGTCAACCTCGACTGCATGCGTCTCGATATCTTCAACGAGCGTCCCGCGGCGCCCCGCGATCGCCGCGACGTCGCCATTGCGCAACACCGTGTCGTCGTCAGCTTCGAGAACTTCATCACCGCGCCGCACGCGTTCGACCAGCAAGTGGTACTTTTTCAGGATTTGCCGATTGGAGAGGCCTTCAAGGTCGCTCCCGGAATCGATTCGAAACGCCCGGATTTCGAGTTTGTGGTAGGCCGAAGCCAGCTTGGAACTCAGGGTGTCGTCGCCAGCACCCATTGACTTTTCGTAGTCGTTGCACGCCTCTTGAAGGTCGACCCCGATCAAGCGCGGGCCCAGCTGCGCCAGTATGATCGCCGACCCGATTGTTCCGAAGATGTAGGTGACCGCGTAGGCGACCGGGATTTGGTCCACCAAACTGCGTGTTTCGCCGGCAGGCAGCCCGAGCGATTGAATCTGACCGGACGCCACGCCAATCGCTGCCGAGATCGTCTGCGAGCCCGCGTACATGCCCGCCGCGTAACCGAGCGGAAGCTGGGCGATCAGCGCGCAAACCAATGGGACCACCAGGCATAGCGCTAGGATGATCACTGCGAACACCACCTGGCGCATGCCATCTTTGGCCAAACCACGGACAAATTGCGGCCCCACCCCATAACCGACCGCAAAAAGAAACAAAATAAAGAAAGTGTCCTTGATCTCGTTTGAAACCTGGACCCCGATTTGACCGACCAACACACCTGCCAGCAGCGTGGCGGTGACATTGCCGAGGTTGAAACCTGCCACTGTGATCGGACCGACCAGAAATCCAACCCCGAGCGCCAGAAAAATCGCTATAAAGGGATTTTCATGCAATACAGAAACGATCCAGGCCGCCATACAGTCGATTCCCTTGCGGCATTAATCGACAAGGCCTAGCACGCGGCACCCGAAAAGGCTACGGAATACTTCCCACCCACATTTCCGCACCCGCCTCACGCGATTTGCCGCAATTGGCGCCTCGATGATGTCCGCCCTAGGCAAATCAGGTGTGCCATACCGCTTCCCCGCCCGGCCACCGCCACAAGCGCGCCATTAGGTGGCCGAGCAAGAAAGCGGGACGGTTCCGGCTAGAGCAACCTGCCTTTAATCGGAATCGGAACGATCCCGATTAAAGGCAGAAAGTTGCTCACCACTTTAACAGCGATCATCTTTGCGCCTTAAATCGGAACCGGCGCAATTGGAATCGGCGTTGCGGTTCCGATTTAAGGCGCGATGATCTAACTCTGACACGCTGTCAGACCAGGGTTCGATGCGAACCGCGAAGAACGCTTCGTGGTCAGCGCTTGCACGGACGCGCATCATCATTATTGCTTGCGTGCCGATAAAACGAAGCAGCCGAGGTTGCCGAGATGGATCGGCGTTGCGTTCAGGAAATTGCAATCCGTGCCGCGAACTCCCATCGAGTCCAGCGGCTGTCAGAGCTGGCTCGTGCGATCCTACGCTCCACTACCAGATGGGAACCTCAAAATCCTCGATCGCGAGAGCGAATTGGAGCGCAGCGATCACGCGGCAATGGAACCCGATCTGCGCCTCCATGTCCGACGGTGCAATCCCGAAATTGTAGGCAGGATTGATGGTGTATGTGACAAAGCGTCCACCGGTTGTGAGGTTTCGGTCAATGAAGCGACGCATCTGAAATAGTTCATCTTCGGATTCGGCATAATGAAACAGGTAGATTGCGATGAGCGCATCTGCCGGCGAGGCCAGCTTAAATCGACTATAACGAGGCTGGGTTAAGGCGGCTCCTGCGATCCCACTTGCGCTCGATTGCACCATTGGTCAATAAGGGAGTGCCCAGCTAAGCACGGTTTTAGCTAATGTGTGAAAGGAAATAACATGGAAGCACCTGCTAACGCTAATGCGCGCAGAACGCGATCCGATGCCACCCGCCAATTCGTAGGTGTCGGGCGCAGCTCATGACGTTGATTGGTCCAACCGAAGACGAAGGTACTGCGGGGGACGTCACCATAGCTACAATCAACCGAGGCCTCAGAGTTAACGCATGGAGGACGATCAGCACTCGAGTTGATCAACGTCAATGGGTTGCGGTTTTGCTGCCTGCGATGCTAACTGCACGGGGCGTGCATACCCCTCGGCCGAGGGATGGCTGCTCGCGACGTGATGGTGTTGCTCGCGCTCAGCCAAGTGCGCGGGGCTTCGCATGGTCCGGGAGATTGGGCGCAATCACGCGAGGCCGGAACCACAATTTTTTGCGGCCGATGCTCGGCAGTTTGCGTGACCGAACGCCAACGACAGGCCAAGCCCGGTTACGGTCTCGGTCTCGGTCAAAAACACATGGGTAATGGGACGGGCCGTGGCCCTGATTTTTATAAGTCATTCGAGCCAGGATAAGGCGAAAGCTCTGGCACTGGCTGAGTGGTTGGTGGCGGATGGCTGGGAGGCCCCGTTCATTAATCTCCGGACCGAGTGTGCTCAGAAATTGACGGCCCAATGGGAGGACGCGCTACACCGGGCCGCCAACCGATGCGAGATCGTTATCTTCCTGATCTCCCGCGCTTGGCTCGATTCACGATGGTGTCGAGATGAATTCTATCTCGCGTGTCATCTCAATAAGCGGCTTTTCGGAGTTCTTATTGAGGAGCTGCCGGCAACCGACCTGCCGCCAAGCCTGATGTGCGATTGGGAGCTGGTCGATCTCGTTGAGGCGAACGAAAACGCTTACTTCGATGTGGTGCTGCCGCCAAGCAAGACGCAGCAACAGGTCGCCTTCCCACGCGACGGTCTCAACAGGCTCAGAGCTCGCCTCAGTGCGGCCGGTCTAGAGCCCAAGTTTTTCAGGTGGCCGCCGCCGACTGATCCGCAGCGCGCGCCCTATCGGGGTTTGGAGCCTCTCGACTATGAGGATGCCGGCATCTTCTTTGGCCGGAACGAGCTTATTGTCGAAGCATTGGATCGCCTTCGAGGTCTGCGTGAATCGGTGCCGACACCGGTTCTGACGATCCTCGGCGCCTCGGGCGCAGGAAAATCCTCGTTCTTGCGAGCAGGACTGCTACCGCGGGTCGATCGCGAATTGGGCCACTTCCGGTCGTTGCCCGTCATTCGTCCGCTCCGCGCGGCGATCACGGGTCACATGGGCCTGCTGAATGCACTCACCAGCGCATTTGACGCAGCAAACCTCCAGATCCCCCGATCACAGTTACAGTTGGCCGTCGAAGGTGGCGCACCTACGCTCAGCCCATACCTGAGCCAGCTGGCCAAACATTCAGCTTTGAAGAAGTCGGGCAACAACCTGGGGCGGGCGCTCCCGAGCCTCGTGCTCGCCGTCGACCAAGCGGAAGAATTGTTTCAGACCGAGGCAGGTGCAGAGGCAGCGCAATTGCTCATGCTGGTGCGTGATCTGCTGGCCAGTGGCGATCCAGCCGTCATCGCCATCTTCACCATTCGTTCCGTCAACTATAACCACCTGCAACAAGCCCCGGCGCTGGCGCGGGTCGGGCATCAAACGCTTAGCCTGCCACCGATTCCGCCAAGCCAGTATCGTGAGGTCATCACCGGCCCGTTGCGCCGGCTCGATGGAACCAATCGGGAACTCAGTCTTGACGAAACGCTGGTCGAAGCGTTGACCGTCGATGTTCAGTCGGACCACTCGAAGGGAGCCATCCCGCTGCTCGCGTTCACCTTGCAGCGACTGTATCTCGACCATCATGCCGACGGCCGACTGCAGTTGAACCACTACGAGCAGCTTGGCCGGATGGCGGGCTCAATCGATGCGGCACTGCAACGTGCCTTCGAAGCGGCCAGCGCAACAGCCGGCACCACAACCGATCAAAACGCCCGCCTTCAACTGCTACGCCAAATCCTCATTCCGTGGCTCGCTTCTGTCGATCCAGTTCGAGGTGTACCCCTGCGCCGGATTGCTCGCGCCGAAGATATTCCCCCCCAGGCCAGGCCCCTGATTGAGCCACTGGTCGACCAAAGACTGCTGACGAGCGATGTAGGCCGGGACGGGAATGATACGACCCTCGAGCTGGCACACTCGGTTCTGCTGGAGCGTTGGGGACTGTTGCGCGATTGGCTGGCTGAAGACAAAGGCCTGCTGATCGTGTTGGACGGCGTGAAGCGGGCTGCACGGCATTGGTCGCAGCATGGGGGCGCCGCGACATTGCTCGCCCATAAAGGTCATCGCCTGGAGGCAGCGGATCAGATTTTACGTCGAACCGACTTGGCTGCAAGTCTTGGGCCAACGGATCGACAATACCTTGAAGCCTGCCGGCAGGTGAACCGGACCGAACTGAAGCTAACGAGGCGAGTGAGACTGGTTTGGGGGGCCATTGCCGTCAGCCTATTGGCGGGGATTCTGGGCTGGTTCGGCGAGCAACGCATCAGGCCTTTGAGCGATGTGGCGCTCTTTAAGATGATTAATTTGGTGCGCTTTTTTGATCGACCGGGACAGGTTTTCAGGGACTGTTGGGACTGTCCCAAATTGGTGGTCATTCCAAGCAGCGGCTCGCAGCAAAGTCCGACCAAGGATACGATGGCAGAAACCGCCAACCAACAGCGACCACGACGGACTACGGTTCCCAGACCAATCGCTGTCTCAATGTTCGAGATCACCTTTGAAAATTGGCGAGCTTGTGTCGCCGCACTTGGCTGCACGCATGGTACGGGTATGCCGGACGCGGACCACAAAAAGCGCCCGGTGACTCACGTTGGATGGGAAGATGCTCAGCAATACGTACAGTGGCTATCCAACTGGACCGGACAATCCTATCGGCTGCTCAGTGAAGCGGAATGGGAATATGTCGCCCGAGCCGGGTCGACCACCCGGTATTCCTGGGGCGACGACATCGGCCGGGGCAACGCGAACTGCAACGGCTGCGGCAGCCGTTGGGACAATCGAGGAACGGCGCCGGTAGGATCATTTAAGCCAAATGCGTTCGGTGTCTACGATATGCACGGCAACGTGTGGGAGTGGGTTGCGGACTGCTGGGACAAGACGACGCGCTCGCTTTCCGGCTGCACTCAGCGTGTTGTCCGCGGCGGCGCGTGGCTCAGTAATCCATCCCTGTTACGCTGCTCCGCACGAATTTGGGCACCACCAAAGCAACGAAACAACATTCTTGGATTTCGAGTCGCAAGGGATCTATTTCCTTGATCCGGCGATCCTCGCTGCTAAGATCAAATCGTCAACATCCAGCCGTATGATCCCACGATCACATGGCGCGACGTGGAACGCTGTCCTCGGTTAGACGATCAATAATGCCTCAAACGACGGTGCAAAAAAGTTGATCGATGACTGGCACGCGCAGCCGCATTGGGGGCCGCCGCTGGTGTTGTGGTTTTACCTTCTTGCGCGTGACAGGTTCGACACGCTTGATGGTCCCTGTCGGAGCGAACGAGTTGGGCAAGTGGCCGCATTTGAATGAACGGATTTTGAGATTGGCGATCACCCCTACAATCTGGCTGAAATTGGCAACCGTGCTGCTCGTTTTCGCCGCATCGCCGGCATCAAACGCGCAGGTCGGCGCGGACGTTGGCCGTGGCCAGGAGATCGCTCAGCGCGTATGTGCCGGCTGTCACCAAATGTCCAGCCGGGTTGGTGGAGAGTATGAGGGCAAATATGTCCCGAGTTTTCCGGAGGTCGCCCGTTTACCGGGCCGCACCGCGGATCAATTGCGGGCGTTCATTCTTGCTCCGCATCGGCCGATGCCGGGCTTGCCGCTGACCGTAAGAGAAGTAGAGGACATTGTGGCTTTCATTCGCTCGCTGCATATGGCCGGTCAGCAGAACGCACAATAAGCCGGCGGTCCGCTGATTGAGTACAACCGCTTTTCTGTCATGCCGGGACCCAGATCTACGGTGAGAACAGCCGACAATCGATGGTTCGCAATGGAACCGGACCTCGATCGTTGTTGACCATGACGAACGCTCCGGATCGGAGCTACGTGCGCGTTGCGGCCATCGACGGGCCATGTAACCCGGCGCGCCATTGCGTGCTCATTGCCGTTGCCGTAATCACACGGCTGTTCACGGCAGCTGCCCATTGCCCGCCAGTGACCGCGCAACGCGGAAGCCCAATCCGATGCTCTTGTAGTCCGCGGCGATGGCCAGTCGGCTAGCGGAGCGCAGTGCCAACGGCGGGTAGCCCCAAGAGCCTCCACGAACGACCCGTCGGCTCAAATCCCCACCTTGAAGCCAAACAGATCCGTCGATGGGTGGGTCGCCGAGGTAATTGTCGTGCCATGGATCTTGCACCCACTCCCAAACATTGCCGTGCATGTCATGCAGGCCGAATGCGTTGCTTGGAAATTGACCGACCGGCGCGGCGTTCATCCATCGATCAGGCCCCTCCCGCATTCCCTGGCAACACTGTTCGGCACCATAATTTGCATGCTGACGAGTGATCGTGTTGCCCCATGGATAATCGGGATGCGCCGCCTCAGTCGAGGTGACGCCACGCGCCGCGTATTCCCACTCGGCCTCCGACAAAAGCCGGTACGGCTTGCCTGTCATCCGCGACAACCAGGTCACGTAGGCGATCGCTTGTCCCCAGGAGACGTTGGTGACCGGCAGCCGCCCGCCGTTCTGGTCGCCGGTCGTCCGCGGCACTTGCTCGCAGCCGCGCAGCCTCACGCACGCCGCCCACTCATTTAAAGTGACCTCAAATCTTGAAACCGCAAATGAATTCGCGATGATTACTGTGCGGCGCGGTCGCTCCCTCGGCTGTCCGCTGCCCTCGGGCGAGCCCATCCAAAATGCACCGGCTGGAACAACCACCATTTCCGGGCAGTCCTTAGCGCACTCCCGAAACGAACCGCCTGACCCCTTGCTTCGCACTTGTTGATCGGTCAGCACATATGGCTGAAAGTTTTCCGCAATAAAGGGGCGCAAGGTCGCCCGCTCATGCCAAAGATCGCCGATCGGCAGCAACACGCTGATCGCGATCACGATCGCGGCAACGCCGAGCAAGAGCGCTGAAATGATAACACGACGCCCTCGCATAAGCCCTTCCCAGCTGATTTGCTAACGACCGAGCGCGGCATGGCAACCGGCCGATACGCCGGCATCCAAGGTAAACTAGCACCACGTGCCTTGTCAGCAGGCAATAGCGACACGCAGCAACCCACGTTGACACGGATGGCTTCGCGCCCCTGCCGATCAATCAAACACGATGCCTTCTGGAAATGCCCACAATGGGCAATTGGTCTGTGCCCGACGATCAACCGGGTTACGATCTATTGATGATGCTGGATAATAATCCCTCCGGTTGGCACCGCTAAGTCGGTGCCAACCGGAGGGAGAAAGACGATCGCTCCCGATGTGTAGCGCAACTTACCGCGCTTGATCGGAAGCGGGAGGCATCCGATCAAGCGCAGATTGCTTTAGTCCACCTTAATTCGCTCTATGTCCTGCACTTTTTTTATATCGAGCGGTAGATGCCTGATGCCGCCTGCAATAGCGTCAAAATCGATGGCCTTGATATCGACCGCGCGCATCCGACGATTGTGTTGCGTATGGTAGTAAAACATCAAATTTCTGGTATCAGCGCCGCTGGTCCAGACCGTCGAGCTGCGCATGCCCGTCTTGTCACCTTTCAATTCGGATCCTTCAGCCGCGCTGAGCGGTACGTTAAAATTGTCGAGAATCCGGAACAGTTCGTAGATGGTCTCCGGACCATCGGCGGTTGTACGCGCCGTCTGAGTAAAGGCGACAGCCCGCACAAATCGCGAAGGTGGCGTAAAATCGCCTGGCAGACCGATCATGCCGCTACCCGCTCCAAGTGGGGTGAAATCGAGCTGACCGATCCGCTTTCCCGGCAAGGCAACCGGCGAGAGGTTGATGTAATTGCGTAGATTTGTGGTATGCCAATCATAGGTGGGAGAATTGGTGATGACACCGAGCGGATTATCATGAATGAAGCGTCCACCTTTCACATATTGCACCACGATTGCTTTGCCGCTCGGGTCGGTGATCAAGAAGTGTACCGGCGGCGAAAAGCCGAGTTTTGGCTCCACGACGGGCACGACGCGCACGTCGTCCAAGGCCGCCCGGGCCCCGTCCACCGTGGCGAACTGTGTCAAAAGATAATTGGCCAAATCTAATGGCCCTATCGAGTTTTGAGTATTGTCAACATCGAGTGACTGAAACTGAGCAAATCCGGGAAGATAAAATACACCGACGGCCAATCCCCGTTCATTTAGTCCATCGACAATCAAGGGTTTTTCTACGGCGTCGATTCCAACCACACCGTACCGGCCCTGCCACTGCTTACCGGTCCTTCCGCCGTCCAATCGAGATCTGAGCTGTGCCCCTCGACCGACAATCATCAAGCGCGATTCAAGATCGAACGCGCCCCATTCCAGCGTCCGACCGTAAACGACCGCCCCATCTTGGGCGGTCAAGGAGATCCCGGTGCAGGCAGTGGCCCGCTGCGTCAGCAACGCCGATCCGACCGCTAGGGCGATGGCAAGCAGGCATCGGGCTGAACGCGTCATTACTCCAATCATAGCCATGGTTTTCCTCGCGTTTCGTCAGGGGTGCCCCGCGCCATCCGCCGAACTGAAAGCCAAAAAATATCAAGCAAGCCCGAGCCAATCTGCGTGCAATGATCCAAAACCTTTTCCAATATGGCCGGCAGCCATTAGCGCCTTGACGTTGGTGATGTCATGGACAGTCCATCGACCGCGCTGGCAACCGAGCGTGATGCCGGTGTGCGCATAGACTTGAGAACGGCATGTCCCCATCGGCCCGACCGTCTGCTCTACGCTCCTCATCGGGTGCCACGCCGTAAGCTCACCACCCGGTGCACGAATTGAACCAAACGTGTCTCAAGGGTCAGCCTGATGGCTTGGGTTGGGGCCTCGAGGAAATGCCTTGACGCTCGCAAAAGGGCGTCATCATAGTCGCAAACCAACATGATCCACCGGGGCTGAGCCGACAATGTCAAGGCTGCCGATGAAGTCGCTGTCTGCTATCATATTTTGCTTGCTTGTTCCAGCTGGTGCCCAGCCCGCCGTTCTTGCCACCGGCGCCGGGAAAGCCCTGGTAGCGTAGCTCTGTACGACTTGCCACCGCATGCACCACATTGAACGCAGCTCTGGCTGCACCGAGCCTGGCTAGATCATCGCGCCTTTAATCGGGATCGTTCCGATTCCGATGAAAGGCAGGTTGCTCTAGCGCCAATTGATCGTGACCATGATCGATCTTGCGGGGTCCGACGAACTCAACGCCAGCACCGCCTACCTTGCAACGGATCATCCCCCGCGTGACGGGCGCAATGCGACAATCGTTCCCGGCAAGGCGACCATTGTTGCCGATGCCGGCCGCATCAACCCGCTACCGACGAAGATCACATTTCGATGGTCAGAACATGCTGTAGAATGGCAGCAACAAGCCCTATGGCGCCAGCGATGGCTGGCTCAACCGGGCCATGCTTGGCATGAGCGCCGGTGACCGCAAGATGGGGGCTGGCGCTCGGACCCGCGGTGCCGCTGATCCTGCAAGGCAGCGCGCGCGTGCAAACCTGGGCCAAATCGAAATTAGCCAAGGTCGATGAGGATTTTCTCGTTCGCCTCGGCCGGGTCTACGCTCCCGATCCTTTGTTCGCCGCCGCGCTCGCCGACGCGCAAGGTTCGGTGCAACCGATGCTCGACCAAAATGCCATGCAGAGTCGGCCGGGACCGCGCCAGAACTTCGCGCTTGCGGCGAAAGCGGCGGCAGACGTGCTGAAGCGCGCGGCCGGCCCGCGTATCGCGGTCATGGAGCTGCAGGGGTGGGACACCCATTTCCGTCAAGAAGCCCGCCTCGCCGCCTTATTCACCCAGCTCTCGCAAGGTGTCGTTGAACTCAAGCAAAGACTGGACGGTGCTTGGGCGAAGACCGCCGTCGTGATGGTGTCGGAATTCGGCCGAACCGCGGCGGAAAATGCCAGCGGCGGTACCGACCACGGAACCGGCGGCATTGCGATGATGGCTGGAGGCGCGATCATCGGTGGGCGGATTGCCGGCAGGTGGCCAGCACTGTCGGAAATAGCACTGTTGAAATAGCACTGTTTGAGCAACGCGATGTGCGCGCCGTCAATGATTACGAGAGCCTATTCAAGACCGCGCTGATCGCGCACATGGGCCTATCGCAGAGCTTTGTCGAGGACAGCGTTTCCCGGCAAGCGCAGCCTCAAGCCCCATCGACGGACTTTTTCGCACGACGTGAGGTGAGCCGACGATGCCTGCCCGACAGCTCTTGCCCGCAGCAGGATGTCATCGTTGCACAGCTGCGGGGCACGCTTCACGGCTTCGATGGAAACCTCAAAGGCGGTCGCGCCCCGCCCAAATCGCTTCCATCACGCGGCGCGGTGTGGCGGGAAGCTCGTTCACCTCCGCGCCCAGGCGTTTGATCGCATCGTTGATGGCGTTGACGACGGCGCCGGCCGGTGCGATCGCGGCGCCCTCGCCCACACCCTTGATGCCGTGGCGCGTGTATGGCGACAAGGTCTCGGCGTGACCCAGCCGGATGCCGGGCAGCTCGGCCGCGCCGGGCAGCAGATAATCGGCAAAGGTCATGGTCAGCGGCTGGCCGTTGCCATCGTAGACCACCTCTTCGAACAGGGCTGAGCCGATGCCCTGCACGGCCCCGCCGCAGGCCTGGCCCTCCAGGATCAACGGATTAACGCGACGGCCGCAATCCTCGAAGATCACGTAGTCGAGCAGCTCGACCGCGCCGGTCTCAGGGTCGACGGCGACGACGGCAGCATGCGTCGCATACGTGAACACACCGGTATCGACGTCGGGCTTGTAGCCCTGGGTCACCTCCAATCCCTGGGTGTCGACGTCGTCGGGCAGCTGATCGGGGCGCAGATACCACGCGCGCGCGATCTCGGCGAACGTGACGCTGGAGCCGCCGGCGATCGCCCGGCCGCTGTCCAGCCGGACATCGCCCGCCCCGCATTGCATCAGGTGAGCGGCGTGCCGTTTCACGCGGCCCGCCAACACCTCGCTGGCCTTCGAGACCGCACCGCCCGCCATCACCATGCCGCGCGACGCATAGGCGCCGGTGGAATAGGGCGTGACACCGGTATCGCCCATGGTAACCTTGATGTCCTCGATCGGCACGCCCAACCAGTCGGACGCCACCTGCGCGATCGTCGTCTCTAAGCCCTGTCCGAATGAATGGTTGCCGGAGCAAACCTCCAGCGAGCCCGACGGCGCAATTTTGACCATGGCCTGCTCGTAACCGGGCACGAGCGGCAGGCCCCAGGCACCGAACACCTTGGTGCCATGGGCGGTTTGCTCGGTGAAAGTCGCAAAGCCAATACCGATCAGCCGACCGTCAGGCTCCAGCTGCTGCTGTCGCTGCCGGATCTTGTCAACCCCGATCATCGCCGCCGCGTTCTTCACGCTGGCGGGGTAATCACCGCTGTCATAGTACTTGGCCGTGACGTTCGTGTACGGCATCGCCGAAGCCGGCACCAGATTGTCGCTGCGCACGTCGGCAGGCTCGCGCCCGGCCGCGCGGGCAATGGCGTCGATCGTCAGCTCCATCGCGAAACACACGCCCGGTCGCGCCACACCGCGATAGGGGGTAAACGGCGGCTTGTTGGTAGCGACCGAATAGGTCTTGCAGCGATAGACCGGCAGCACGTACGGCCCCGGCAGATTACCTCCGGCCTGAGCCGCCTCCAGGCACGCCGTGAATGGCCAAACCGAATAGGCGCCAACATCGACCGTGATCTCCGCATCGATGGCCAGCAGTTGGCCTGTTGCATCCGCGTAGGCCTTCAGGTTGTAGTGATGCTGACGGGTGTTGGCGCCGGCGGTCAAATGCTCGCGCCGATCCTCCGTCCACCGAATTGGCAAGCCGGTCTTCGACGCCAGCCACGAGACCACCACCTCCTCGGGTTGCAGCACGCACTTGTAGCCGAAGCCGCCGCCGACATCTTGCGCGATGATACGGACTCGAACCTGGTCCAGCCCGAGCACCTCCGATAAGCCGGTGCGGATCACGTGCGGCACCTGCGTCGAGGTATAGACCACCAATTCGTCCACGCGCCGATCCCAATGGGCGAGCACCCCCTTGCCCTCCATCGGCGCCATGCACTGGCGCGCCGTGCGGTACTCCCGCTCGATGACGATGGCTGCGGTCGCTGCGACCTTGTCGATGTCGCCGTCGACCGACGTGGTCAGGAACAGGTTATCGCCCCACTCCTCATGCACCAATGGCGCCTCCGCCCGCCGCGCCGCCAGGCTGTCGACGACCGGCGGCAGCTCTTCGATGTCGAGCCCGACCGACTGGGCGATGTCCTCCGCCTGCGCCCGCGTCGGCGCGATGCAGACCGCGATGCACTCACCGACATACCGCACCTTAGTCGTGGCCAGGGCGGGAAAATCGGAAACCTTGTAGGTCGGCAACGAGGAATCGGCGCGGATTGGCTTGACGCCGTCGGCGGCCAGATCGGCGGCGGTGAACACGCGATTGTCGCAGTCGGTCGGCTTGTCGATGCCACGGATGCGGCCATGGGCGATCGGTGCCCGAACGAAGGCCGCCTCCCAGAGCCCGGGCACGTCGATATCGCCGACGAACTGCCCTTGCCCACGCAACAAACGCGCATCTTCCTTGCGCGTTACCCTGGCGCCGATTCCGCTTTTCACGCGTCCTCCCGTCGATCAGGGGTGTCGTCCAAGACCCTATTGCCAATCGTCATGCGGACCGGGCCCGGTCGATCACCGTGCGCACGATCACCGATTTGCGCATGCCCGTGGGCCGAGGTCAATCAGCCGCGCGCACGCCAGCCAACGGCTCGCAAAGCGGACCACCCACGCGATCGTTGACCGGGTTGCAGGGCACACGATAGCCTTCGCGGATCCGCCAGACCAGCGCAAGGAGGTTGCTGCATGCCGGACACCACGAACGCGGATCCGAACTATGATACCGCGCCCTATCCGGTGCGCGCGGACATCGCGGAAACCCATGCGCGCGTGTGGCAGCACATCGCCGCGCCGGGCACCTGGCTCGACGGGTCGACGCGCGTCGCCATCGCGGCGGAGACCAGGACGGCCAGGACCTGCCGCTTGTGCGCAAGCCGCAAGGCGGCGATATCGCCCTATGCGATCGACGCCACCCACGACAGCCTGTACCACCTGCGGACCGATCAGGTGGAGGCGATCCACCGCATCGTCAGCGATCCGGCACGGCTGACCGAGCGATGGGTGCGGGGGCTGTTGGACGGCGGTATGGCGGATACAGAGTACATTGAGCTGGTATCGGTGCTGGCCCACACGGTGGCGGTCGATACCTTCACCGATGCGCTGGGCCTACCGCGGTGGCCGCTGCCGCGTCCCATCGACGGTGAGCCGTCGCGACGCCGGCCGCAGGGCGCCGTGATCGACGCCGCTTGGTTGCCGACGGTGCCGCCGGAAGCCGCGGATGCTGATCTCAAGCGCATCTACCCGAGCGGAATTGGCGACGCGCCCAATGCCCCGCACGTGCGTCGCGCCATGAGCCTGGTGCCGCGCGAGGCGATCAGCTTCTTCGCCATAAATGACACGCACTACCTACCGCCGGAGGCGATGTGGCAGGTCGACCGTAACCCACGGTCGATCACCAAAGCGCAGATTGAATTGGTGGCGAGCCGAGTGTCCTCGCTCAACGGGTGCTTTTATTGAACGGTCAGTCATGCTGACAGGCTCCGTGCGAGCCTCATCAAGACCGCCGAAGAGACGCCCGACCTGGCCGCCGTGAACGGGGGGCCGGACCGCGCCGGCATCGACGCTGCGGACCTGTTTGTCGCCTTTGCCGAGGCGAGCGTTGGCTCAGCCATGGACGAGATGGCTGCGGCCCGCCACGCCTTGGCGACGCGCGTGGGTGCCGACGCGATGGTGGACGCTGCGGCCGTGGCCGCGCTGTTCAATGCGATCAACCGAGTCGCCGACGCGATCGGCATCAAAGTGGAGGCGTCGAAGACCGAGCGGACCGCCTATTTCCGCACGGCGCTGGGTCTCGACGCGTTCCAGACCGCACGCATGTCGTGACTGCGCGGGCCGCGCTTGGCCGCCGTGCTCGGTTGGCCGGCGCCGCCTTTCAAGCGCCCGCCTTCTGAGCCTTCTTCCAGGTATCCTTCAACGGGACGATTTCATTGAAGACCGGTCGGCCCGGTGTCGTGTCGGGATCAACACAAAAATATCCCACGCGTTCGAACTGGACTTGCGTGCCCAGGTCATGGCAGGCGAGTGCCGGTTCGATTTTTGCGTCCTCGATCACGGTCAACGCGTTTGGGTTGACGGCGGCGAGCAAGTCATCTTCCGCAGCCGGGTTTTCGCTTGCAAACAACTGCTCAAAGCGTCTGACCTGCGCACTGAGCGCATGCTTTGCATCGACCCAATGCAGCGTACTGCGCACTTTTCGACCATCAGGTGCATTTCCGCCTCGCGTCGCAGGATCATAACGGCACCTGAGCTCAGTAATCTTACCGGCAGCGTCTTTCAATACATCGGTGCACGTCACGAAGTAGGCATATCGCAAGCGCACCTCGCGGCCCGGACTGAGCCGAAAGAATTTTTTTGGGGGATCTTCCATGAAATCGTCGCGCTCAATGTAAATCTCGCGAGAAAATGGCACCTGACGCGAGCCAGCGCTTGCGTCTTCTGGATTATTGACGGCATCGAGCTGCTCAAGCTCACCTTCAGGGTAGTTCTCGATGATAACCTTGAGGGGATCGAGCACGGCCATGCGGCGCAAGGCGATCCGGTTTAAGACTTCGCGAACGCAATACTCCAGGAAACCATAGTCAACGGTGCTGTCAGCGCGCGCCACCCCGATCAACTTTGCAAATTCGCGCAGGGCAGCCGGTGGTATGCCGCGGCGCCGGAGTCCGCTGAGCGTTGGCATGCGCGGATCATCCCAGCCGCTGACCACCCCTTCCTGCACCAGCTGCATCAGTTTGCGCTTGGACAACACCGTATGGGTCAAATTGAGCCGCGCAAATTCGTACTGCCTCGGCTTGCTCGGGGTTGGCAGACCCTCCACCAGCCAATCGTACAGGGGCCGATGGTCGGAGAACTCCAGCGTGCACAAAGAATGTGTAATGCCCTCGATCGCATCCGATTGACCATGAGCGAAATCATAGGTCGGGTAAATGCACCAGGTGTCGCCGGTCCTCGGATGATGGGCGTGCAACACCCTGTAAAGCACCGGATCACGCATGTTGATATTGCCGGACGCCATATCGATCTTGGCCCGCAACGTCTTAGCCCCGTCGGCAAACTCGCCCGCCCGCATGCGACGGAACAAATCGAGGTTCTCTTCGACCGTGCGATCACGGTACGGACTGTTGCGTCCCGGCTGCTTCAGCGTGCCGCGGTACTCGCGGATCTGGTCGGCATCGAGATCGTCAACGTAGGCCTTGCCCGCCTGAACCAAGTGCTCCGCCCACGCATAGAGCTGCTCAAAATAGTCCGAAGCATAACGGGCCTCGCCGCTCCACTGATAACCGAGCCAGCGCAGATCCCGCTTGATGGCCTCGATGAATTCCGCGTCCTCCTTGACCGGGTTGGTATCATCCAAACGCAGGTTGCAACGACCGCCAAACTCGGCGGCCATTCCAAAGTTGAGCGCAAGCGCCTTGGCGTGGCCGATGTGGAGATAGCCATTGGGCTCCGGTGGAAACCGCGTCACAACATCGCTGACCCGCCCGGCGGCCAGATCTTCCTTGATGATGTCGCGGATGAAGTGCGCCGGTCCGTCGCGGACCTCGTCTTCGGAGGTAGCGGTGTGCGGTGTCATTGTCGCTGACGTTCTTGGCTGTATTGACGGTGTGGGCAGCGCTCAGCGCGCCGTCCCGCTCATTCTGCGCCCGAGCATTCCCTATGGCATGCCCCCCGCCCCAAGTCACCTCCCAACGCGCTGGCAGCCTCGCTGTGACGCGGCACAGCTGTGAAACGCCGGGCATTCCAGTCAGGTGAGGACGCCTGCTTTGCGGTGTCAAAACTGAAGCTGAGGCCGCTCAGCTGCGGGAATTGACCAGGCCTTGTCCGGTCAGCTACTGAGCCGTCGCATAGGGGTTCTTGACCCTATCCTGCGGGCGCTCACCACCTGTCGGTGCAGTCGCAATATAGTGCTCAGGGGTTAATGCTCCACGCCGAGCCCGCGCGCGGGCTTGATCCGGGCTTTCCAATAAGGCTGCGGCTGCAAGCGCGGCCTTGCGATCGACAGGCACTGGCTCCCCGGCGTCCGGTGGCGGCATCATATTGGCGTGGTAGTACGCCATTTTCTGTTTCTCAGGGTCGATCGTGTGACTGGGATTGATGTCGCGCCGATTGGTGCCCGCTTTGGGCTCGACCGTGACGCCGTTGACAATCTCGTGGTCGAACCACCATTTCTTGAGCGGGTTGCGTTTGCCGTTTTGCAAGACGTCGTCGAGCCACACGCCGATCGGCACCAGCAGTGGTTTCAGGAACATGGCGTTGATACCGCACCAGCTCGCGATGCGGGTCAGCAAGGGTCCATCCACATCGACGACCTTATTCAGTGGGCAGGTCTTCATACAGCGACCGCAAGCAGACCCCTTGCTATTGGTCAATCGGTAGCGGGTGCAGCGCTCGACGTCCGGTTTCCATATTTCATAACCGTTGAACATCACCTTGTTGCCCCAGGGGATCGCGTCACAGGGGCATTCGCGGGCGCATTTCCAACAATTGTTGCAGAAGTACTGGAGGCCAAAGTCTATCGGCTTGTCGACCTCGAGCGGCATGTCGGTGGTCATCACAACGGTCTTGAGCCGGGGGCCGATAAACGGGTTCAAGATCAGCTCGCCGATGCGGCTGAGCTCTCCGAGGCCAGCCAAAAGGGTGACTGGAATATGCAGCACATCGCTGTCCGCATTGGTCTGCGATCGCGCGGAGTAACCTTCGGCGCGAAGCGTCTCCGCCATGATTCCAGCGATCTCTGCGCCCCTCAGGTACGCGCGCATGGATTGAGCGCCTGAGATCCAGTCGTCGCCGGAGCCACCTTCCATGGTTTCAAAACCCTGGTCGATCAGCATCACCACGGCATATTTGTGATAGGGCTGGATTGGCTCGCCATTATCCTTGTGCGAGTACCAGGCATAGTCCGGAACCTCACAAATCCCGGTCATGTCAGCGCCGAGAAAATAGGACAGTGCTTTGAGGGCGCGGGCGTTCGCCGCCGGATCGGCAAACCGCGATTGGTCGATATCGGCGACCTCACCATTCTGGTACGGTACCATCGACCGAATCAAACCCAATTGGCTCCAGGACATCGGGTGCTTGAATGAAAACCGTTTTCGCGCCTCTTGAGCTTTCGTCCCCAAGTCGCCCTGCAGGGCCCGTTCAAAAAAGGCAGCGCGTTTCGGTATCCGTGGCACCTCATCGTCGAGGATGAGCGTGGTCGGCCGATCCACCCGCTTCACCGTCTCCATCGCGTAGGGTCCCAAGTGCGAGGCCCGGCGGCTTCGCCGGTTGCGCTCTCGGCCTGAGCGAGCACCGTTGATGCCCCACCAATAGCGTAGCCCCTTGGCATTGAGCGCAGCTTCGCTAAGCGGGCGGTCGACCGCGAGCTCGTAGTCCGTCGACACCACGGCAACCGAAAAATTGCGCTCCAGATAGGGGTTGACGATGCTCTCGCCGCGTCGCACTGCCAAGCCGGCGAGTACCGCCAGCCGATCCATGTCGAGTGCCTCGTGCGCGGCGAAATGGGGCCTGGCGTCCCACCCCATGGTCCGAATATGCCCGGCGACCAGCGCTGCAATCTCCGCTGCCCGCATATCCGATACCGGGCGGACCGCCGGCTCCGCCCAATCGCGGGCGAGATTGCCTCGGTCCGGAAGACGACCGTCCTCCACCAACACGACGACGGCAAATCCGTGATCAGTGGGCTCCATCCCCTCAAGCCAGGCGTTGTGAGGTATTTGACAGATCCCGACCTGGCTTGCATCCATGAAATAGGCGGCGCCCTTGACGTCGACCGCCCGGCGAGCGAGGTCATCGGGAACCGGCGCCTTAGCCCGCGCGGGGTCCATGTCAACGAAGCTGGCGTAGATCTCGCGGTAGTGCTCGGCCGACTTGGCGAGCAATCCCGGCGGGTATGACCGGTCCGGAATCGAACGGCGGGAGCGTTGGCTTTCCGCCCCGACGACCGAGTCATCGCGCGGCAGCGACTCCAACGGGAATTGCCCAAGGTGGAAAGCTCGTTTACGGGACCTGGGATAAATCAGCATTTTTCATCCGCCGTCGGTTCAACTTTGGGCAAATACTGTTGCATTGAATGGTGGCGCGAGTCCATCGCCAGTTACCTCCGACCAGGCTTTAGCGGAGCGGCCGGTCGCCGACCTTGTTGACGCGCCAGGCGATCCGGCCGAACGGGCCTGGCCCGACCAGTAGGCCCGACCAGTAGGCCCGACCAGTAGGCCCGACCAGTAGGCCCGACCAGTAGGCCCGACCTGCAATCCATTGGCCACCGCCGCCCACGTAGACCATATCCGCCTTAGGCGGATTAACCTCTGTCGGCCCAGTTCCCCAGCCGTGCCACCCAATGGCACCCGATGGTGGGTGGCCGGGTGAGAAGCAGGATCGTTCCAGCAAACACTGAACCGCTCCAAGTCAACATAGAAACCGCAAGGGCGGCTGCGACCACATCGGCCAAGACCATCGGCGCTTGCAGGACCTGCGGCGCGCTGCGTCCAAAAGGCAGTGTGTCCATGGCGAACACCGTTGCCGGCTCTACAGAAAGTTGTTGGGCCAAATGATGCTGCGCCACATGTGGGCGGTGGGGCTGTCGTCGAAGCCGAGACCCTCCTCCGGCTGCTTGAAGGTTCGGCCGATGATGTCGGTGAAGTCGTCGACGTCCACGGTCACGGTAGGATCAAAAGAATAAAGATCGTTCAGCGTCACCAGCCGCGCCGAAATATACCATTTATGGTTCCGAGCGTAGACGTAAGCCTTCTCGATGTATGGTGGGGGGCAATAGTCGTCGCCCATCACCCGGCGATACAGGTCAGGGTAGGCGTATCCAACCGAGTCGTCTGGATAGAAGCGAAGCACTTGGTGATAGCGTATAGCCCAGGCTGTCTCCTCATCGACATAGGGCTCAATCAGCTGGGCGCCGTGGTAACCGTGATCCGTTCGGATATAGCACGTCACGGCAATATCGTGCAGAAGGCAAGCCAGGACGAGCTTGTCCGGCAGGCCGTTCTTGCGCGCCAGATTGGCGCTCTGCAACAGGTGGTTACCGCCACCATCCTTGAGCAGTATTCGCTTCTTGAAGAAATCGATCAGCGTGGGCCGCTCCGGCATGGTTGGCAAGCGTGGGTCGTCATGCATCAGGTATCGACCTGGCGCCGGTTGAGAAACACCGGCAGCCAACTTTCCCACGCGACCAAAATAGGGAATTGCAACCTTACGATCGAGCAGGCGCATCATCGTCAATTCGAGCAATTCGTCCTTTTCTTCCGGTCGCATCTCGGGCGTCGCCTTGGCGGCAACGATCGCGAGCGCCTCCTTGACCAGATCGTTGTCGCCCGCCTCGGACGTGTTAACCACTGCGGTCGTCGTCATGGGTGTCTCCTTGCCTGCCGCAATCCGGCCGCTGTCGTCACATCGCCCGCGCGCAAGCGGGTTGGTGGTTGATCGCCTGCCGCGCAGACGTAACGCCGATCGGCCGGCGCCTCCTCTCAACATCGTGCGTCAACTGGACGCGATCAGCATCATGACCGGCGCTCGCGGGCACGACTTTTACCATGCGGGGACGTGTGGCCCCACGCGTTATTATGTGTGGCCCTACGTGCGTCTGGAACGTCGCTCGCGCGCAACATGAGGTGGCTGTGAGCCCGCTTGCCGCCATCGTCGAACCGAACCGCGCCGCCAGCATGGCAGCCGTCGACGCGAGTGTTGCATCATGAGCGTTGTTGCCGCAAGGCGAGCGCTCTCAACCCAGCCGGCCCTGGGGCCCTGGTGGCGACGTGCCGTTGCCATCGCGCATGCCCCCGACGGCGATCGGGCCTGATTGGCAAGCGCCGAGTTTGTGGTCTAGCTTTTGAAACATGCCCGACGCGCACCCGGGAGCAAATCTTGGCTTCGGAGCACCAACCCCATTTGCCGTCTGAACAGGCCTCACATGCACCACCCGCCGCAATGCCCGGAGCCGGCAATCGCCACGCTGCACGCCATCATACGCAAGCCTACCCGGGCGCCCTATTCGGCCATCGGTTCAGCCACGCGTCATCCGCCTCCCGGTTGACGAGCTACCGTACCGCCATTGACTAACCCATCAACGTTGGAACCTGTCCCATGTACAAAGCCACCGCGCAAAAACAGCTACCCACCTCGATTATCGGATCGCTACCGCGCCCGGATTGGTACACGGCGAGAATCGGATCCCAATCTTTCCTGCAAGCGATGGTCGATACAGGTTTTCGCGAGCAGTACGAGGACGCCGTATCTTCATTCCTAAGGGATCAGGAGACGGCCGGGCTCGACATCTGCACCGACGGCGATGCTCACTACGACCCCCAAGTCGGCGGCCTGAGCTGGCAAAGCTACGCGCCCTTCCACATGGCTGGCTTTGATGCGTCGCATCCGCGCCCGGCCGTCTATAAGGTCGGTGCCGCTGCCTTCCCCCGCGGCCACATCCTCCACGAGTTTCTCGAAGGGCGCATCTTGCCCAAGCTGGTGGGGCCGGTCGGACCAGGCGATCTCCAGTACGCGGCGATGTGGAAGACCGCGCAGCGCCTGACGACAAAGCCAGTGAAGTTCGGGACCATCACGCCGGAATTGTTGGCGGCCTCCGTCGACGATGATTACTATGCCGATCCGGTCGAGCGAACCATGGCGATCAGCGATGCGCTGAACCAGGAGCTCAATGCGCTGGCGGACGCCGGATGCCCGGTGATCCAGATGGAAGAGCCGCAAATTCACATGACGCCGGTGCGCGGCAAACTGTTCGGAATGCTCGACACGCCTGAACTTGTCCAGATCTTCAACAACACCGTCAGGGGCCTGCGAGACAAGACCGAGGTGTGGTGCCATACCTGTTGGGGCAATCCATCCCAGCAGCGAATTTTCCGTGACATTCAAAGCTATCAGCCCACGTTGGAAGCGCTCAATCGGGTGGACGCCGACGTGCTCACATTCGAGACCTGCAGCTCCGGCACCGGCGACCTCAAGGCCATCGGCGAGGTGATCACCGACAAAAAGATTGCCATCGGCGTCATCGACCATCACAGCCTGCAGGTGGAGCGGCCGGACCAAGTGGCCGATCTGATCAGGGAAGCCCTGAAACACGTGCCCGCTGAGCGGTTGGTTATCTCATCCGACTGCGGGATGGGACGAGAAGGCATGAGCCGGCGCCACGCCCGCTACAAAATCGTGGCCATGGTGTTGGGCACCAACATCGTCCGCAAGGAGCTCGGTCTGCCCGAAGCGGCGTGCCTGGCCGCCGATCCCAAGTACTCGCTGACCATTCAAGAGGACTGAGCCGGAAACGAGCAAAACGTCGCTGCAACACGGGGTTTGCCGATCAGCGTGCATGCCCCGCGCTCACCGCAGTGGCCGTGGTGTCAGGTCGCGCCAACTTTTTTGCCCCACATGGTGCTGGTGTAGATCCCGATGCCGATCAAGCAGATACCGACCAGATGGTAGGGCTGGAGGCTTTCATCGAGCAGGGTGATCGCCATCACCACGCCAAAGGCGGGGATCAGGTGCATGTAAGGCCCGGCCCGCCCCGGCCCTAGCAGCCGCACCGCCCGGTTCCACAAAAACACCGCGGCGACCGAGTTCGTCATCGCCAGGGTGAAAATGGTGAGCACACTCACCCAATCGAAAGGCGTCGGCCGGAAGCTGAAATGCTCAAACAGGTAAAGCGGCAGGCCGAACAGGCTTCCGAACCCCAGCAGGACCACCATCAGCACGCCCGGCTCGAGCTGCGCGGGTACCAACCTCAGCAGCACGGCATAAAACGACCAGCTCAGATACGCCAACAACACGACCACGTCGCCCCGATTCAGGTTGAGTTCGGCGAGACTGGCGAGGTCGCCGGACGAGATCATCAACAACACCCCGCACAGCGATACCGCGATGCCCACGCTTTGCCGGGCGGTCACGGAATCGCGAAAGAGCAACCAGGCCACCAGCAGAATGAGGATCGGTTCGGTCGAGTTCAGGACGACCACATTGATGACAAAGGTGAGTTGAAGCGACAAGAACAGTAGCGTGTTGCCGGTGATCACCAAAAGGAATGCCAGCAACGACAGGATGCGCCAATGCCGCACGACGATCCTGGCCTGCCTACGGACGGGGCGCATGAACAGCGGCAGGATCAGCAGTAGGCCGAGTAATGTGCGCCAAAAGGACAGGCCGACCGGCGGGACGTCCTCGCGAACACCACGCACGATAATGGCCCCTAGGGCAAAGAAGAAAGCGGCCGCCGCGGCCGCGAATGGGCCCGAGCTGACAACGTTACGGCCAGCCCAAAGAGCGCGATAGATGGGACGTCGTCGTGCACGTGGTCTCAATGATCTGCTGCCCGAAAAGTGCCGGCCCCGCCGACGTCGGCAAAACCTGCTTGCAAACGGCCGTCGGACTGCGCCTTGTCATCTGGCTGCGACATCGTCCGACCGTTGCCCTTAACGCGCGTGCGTTTTTGAAATGGTGTTCATCTCGCGTCACAGCCGATGGCCCAGGCCGGCTGATCACTGACCTCACGCCCGCGCCGGTTGGTTTTTCTGCAGCAATAAGAACCCGAGCGTAACAATCGCGGCGGCGCCGAGCAACGGCAAAGCCAATGCGTGGTCCAGCGGCACGACCATGATGATGACGCCGCACAACGCGACGACGATGCGAGCGAGAATCGACAGCGACCTGAAGATATATCCAGCCATCGCCATGGCAAGAATGATCACGCCGATCACCGTCTTGACCGCTACCAGAGCGATATCAGCAGCCGAGCCCTGGAAGATCAGCTCTGGCTGGTAGACGAACACAAACGGCACGACGTAGGCTGCTATTCCCAAACGAACACCCGCCATGCCGGTCTTCCAGAAATCGGTGCCGGCGACGGCGCAGGCCGCGAAGGTCGCGATACAGATTGGCGGCGTGATCATCGACAACATACCGAAATAGAATATGAACAGATGCGCCGCCATCAGCGGCACGCCTTTTTCAACGAGCGCGGGCGCGACCAAAATCGCCAGCATCAAATAGATGACGCCCGACGGCATACCCATTCCCAAAATGATACAAATCACGGCTGTCATCAGCAGCAGGCTGAGGCTGCTGTCGCCAGCCATCGAGGTCAACAACAAAGAAAAATTGAAACTCAGCGTCGAAATCTGTAACGACCCAATAATCATACCGGCCAACGAGGTGATGATGATCAGGTCCAGCACGGTTTGACCGGTCTCGCGAACGGCTGTCCAGATTTTGCCCGGCGTCGGTCGGGTCGCTGGTGTCAAGAGCGAAACCATGAGCGTTACGCCAACCGCCAGCATAGCCGAACGTCCGGGCTGCCAATGCTCTACCACCAGCGTCCAAACCAACAGGCCGATCGGAATGATGAAGACCCATCCGCGCCGCCACAACCCGCCCGATCGTGCGGCGGCGGTGGCATCCAACCGGTTCACATTCTGTCTGGCGGCTTCAAGATCAACCTGAACAAACAGCGCCACGTAGTACATCAGGGCGGGCAGCAGCGCGGCCAGGATAACCTCGCCATAGGACACCTGCATCAGCTCCGCCATCAAAAACGCGACGATGCCCATGACGGGGGGCATAATCTGTCCGCCGGTCGATGCGACCGCCTCGATAGCTGCAGCGGTCGGCCCCGAATAGCCGGCCTTGCGCATCATGGGAATCGTGATTGGGCCGTCCATGACCACGTTAGACACGGCGCTTCCGGAGATCGTGCCAAACAGGCTTGAGGCGACAACGGCAACCTTGGCCGGACCGCCTCGGTACCTGCCCATGGCGACCATGGCGAAATCGGTGAGGAACTTGTCGCCGTTGGCGGCGTAGAGCATGCGTCCGAACAGGATGAACGCGACGATAATGCTGGTCGTGACGTCGAGCGGTATGCCGAGCAGCGCATTGTTGTCGAGATATAGGTAGGTGGCGATCCGCTCTGGCGGCGTACTTGGTACGTTGAGAATACCCGGGGCCAAATGCGATAGCGCCGCATAGCCGATAAACACCGCCCCCATGATCACCAGCGTCCAACCTGTTGCGCGACGCGTCGCCTCGAACACGATCAGCACGGTCAGAGCCCCGAGAATGGCGCGGGCGGGCGTGACGTCACCGATGGTCAGCACAATCTCGCGATAGTTGATGGCCGCGAAGAGTCCTGACGCAAGGCTGACGAGAACGAAAAACCAATCATAAAGGGGAATCTCATCCTGGCCGGCGGAGCGATAGGGCTTTAGTCCCATGAACACCGCTGCCATCGCCAATCCAAAAATCAAGGCGAGAAACTGCTCCTTGAAAATTGCGATACCAACGACGTGCTGTAGTTCCAAAGACCAAAGCGCACATAGCACCGTGATGGCCGCAATTAGCGCATTATAAAAGACCTTGGGCCAGCCTTTGAGCCGGCGCCATTTTCTGTCTCCAATGATCGCTTCGAGTTGATCAGTTTTGTCGATCGACGGGTCTTGAGGTGCCATGAGCTTGAGTGAGCTTGAATGACCTAGGGTGCCCAAAGTCCGGCCATCACAGTGGCAACGCCTGGCCGCCATCACGTAGCGGCCTTTGCGTTCAAGCCGATCTCATGGCCTTACTCCTACTTGTTTATCTTGCGTGGGATGCTACGCGCTCGGCTGCAACATGACAACCGCACCACAGGGTCAACACCCCTCGGCGGTTACTCCGTAATCGTCAGCGGCGGCGCGCGAAGACGGGCGGCCGCGATCAACTGGCCGGCCCGTATCTTGCCGTTGGCCTGCCCGTTCGCACATGGTAGTCAATGAGCGGTGCGGATCATTCTGCGCACAGCGTTGTGGACGTGCTGCATTGCTTTACGCTTTCCATTGCGCCACTTAATTGACCACAGTGAAGCCCTCGCTCGCGTAGGCCTCGCCGCCCGCATCGCGGCTACGAAATTGGAGTTGGTGCATGGCAACCAAGGTCAGCGCAAGTGGCTTTCATGATTGGACGCCCGACCGCCTGCCAGATCTCAGCGGCAAGATCTATGTGATCACCGGTGGCAATGCCGGAATCGGGTTCGAGGCCGCCAGGATGCTGGGCCAAGCGGGCGCCAACTTGGTCTTGGCCTGTCGGTCCATCGACAAGGCCGAAAGGGCGCGGGACGCCTTAAAGAGCGAGGTCAAGGGCACCATCGACGTGGTACAGCTTGATCTGTCGGACCTTGCATCGGTGCGCGCCGCCGCCGCTGAGATACGCCGCCATCACGCGCGGATCGATGGGCTCATCAACAACGCCGGCATTATGCAGACGCCACATCGCAAAACCAAGGACGGCTTCGAGCTGCAATTCGGCACCAATCATCTGGGACATTTTCTCTGGACCAGCTTGTTGATCGACCTGGTTGAGGCGGCCGAGGGCCGCGTCGTGACCGTATCGAGCATCGCGCACAAATTTGCCACTGTCGATCTTGATGACCTTATGTCGGAAAAACGGTACAGCCGCCACAAGGCGTATGCCCTCTCCAAAGTTGCGAATTTGATGTTTGCTCTCGAATTGGACCGTCGGTTGCAAGCGCACGGCTACAAGGCCATCAGCATCGCTTGCCATCCCGGGTATGCGAACACGCTTTTGCAGAGCACGGGACCGACCGGGTTCGTCAAACTCGTCTACAAGCTAAGCAACCCCCTGCTGGCGCAGCGCGCCGAGGCCGGCGCAATTCCCACCGTACTTGCCGCGGCCGGCAAGGAGGCGCGTCGCGGCGCCTACTACGGGCCCCAGCACCTCGGCGAATCGCGCGGCCCGGTCAGCGACGCCAACGTCAGCGACATCGCGGCCGACCAACAGCTGTGCGCCGGACTTTGGCAAGCCAGCGAAGATTTGATCGCAGAACGGTTCAATTTCTCGAGTCGCTGATGGAACCCTACGCCGGCGTGGAAGCACCTGACGTCGAGCCGAAGCCTTGCTTCATCCCCAGGCTAGAGCAACTTTCTGCCTTAAATCGGAACCGGCTTTGCGGTTCCGATTTAAGGCGCGATGATCCAGTTTTGCCCTGCAAATACTAAAGCGGGGGCCATTCGGCCTCCGCGCCTATTGTTGCAAATGGCTGACGTGATCACTTTGCCTTGCAGGGCACTGAGATTGTGATGCCGGCGCCGGGGATGAAACGCTTGCAAGCAGCCTTCACCTGTGCACCACCGGTCACCTGTGCACCACCGGACTCGACAGGAGCGTCAGAGTTCGCGATCGAGGGATCCTGGTCCGGCGTCGCCGGAGTTGACGACTGATCTTCATTCTGCAACCGCCGATTCTCTGCCTGCAACCGGCGAAGTTCTGCCTCGACGGTCGCTAGCCGTGCTTTCGCGCGTGCCCGATTGGCTGCCTGGGCCTTCGCCCGTGCGATCGCGGCTTGCCGTTTTCTGGCGGCAGCCTTGGCGCGCGCCGCAGCCGCAGCTTTGAGCCGTGCCCGCCTGATCTGGGCCGCCTTGGCCCGCCGCGCTCGAAGCTTGGCGGCCCGCGACGGCGACCGGCGTTTCACCCGCACCCTCCGCCTGTCGTGCTTGCGATCCATCTCATCTGAGAACTTGAGGATGGTTTCGTCAAACCCGTGTGCGCGCCCAGCCGAAACGGGCGTCGCCAAACTCACCGCCGTGACAAGCGCGACAGCGACCAAAATAAGTCCATGCGCTCTCATGATGTTCTCCACCGCTCAGGGCTTCACATCCGCTCGCCCAGAACACTGAGGTTTGAGCAATCTCGCTGATCACATTGCCATTTTCTCGCGGTACGGCAGTTCCGGAGGGGACAGGTCAAGAGCGTTTCAGTGTGAGCGGGAACCACATCCCGCTCCCCGCCCGGCCAACCACGACATCGGGCTATGGGGTGGAAGGGCTGGGGAACAAGCCAGCAAGGCTGCTCCGCCCAACATGGAAATCAATGAGAACTTGGCGGCACCGGCACGCCGGCCCATGGCCTCGCCGCAACGCCGTCGGCAGATCATGCCGCTGATCGGTTATCTACAGGTGGCTGAAATAGCTGTATGGGAGGCACACGTTCGACGGCTGTTAGCCGGTACGCGCGGCTCTCTTGAGCCCTGCACGCACAGCCCCAGCATGCAACCGCCACCTTGGTCGAAAACAATTCATGAGACGGTCCGGCCAGACCGATCGGGTGGGCCGCCGCCCGTCGGCGCCAATGCTCCTCTCGTCAGCTCGACGTGCAACAGCAGTGCCTGTCGACGACTCGACGCCGTTACCAATGACGTCGTCAACCCGCCACGCGCAGATCATCAGCACCCAGCGCGGGATGGCCGCACGTGCCGGTCTGCATCGACATCACATCGCTCCAGGCTTCGATCTTGAGCAATTCTTGACACACGGCATTGGGATCAAGCCCTTCTTGGGTGACCAGCGTTACAAACAAGCTCGCGAGCCAAAGCGCGTAGTCTTCGCGCTCGATCGGCGCCGTGACGTCAAGGCCGGCGGGACCCCTTATCGAGGCTCCGACACCAAACCGATGCTCAAAATCAGCGAGCTCGTCATGCGTCGTCACAACTCGAATAAGATCGTCCCGTTCCGCGGTGGCCGCTGAAAGCCAAACGATCAGTGCCTCAGTGTGCTCCAATTTCGCGTCTTCCATCACTGCCCCCTGCGATGGCGTAGCCAACCTGCTTGACCGCTGCGAATCCCATAGGCTAGGCCGTCCGCAACGTCCATGGCTACCGACCGCCCCGTCGTTGCTCATCCCCAAAATTCGAACTTCGGCCAATTGATGCTGACACAACGTCGAAAAATTGACCGAAAGCTGTCACGCTCAGCGCCCGTTGCGCGGCTACGAAACATCACTGTGCGGGCGGCCTCGGGCTTTGCCGAAACGATGACCGTAATCATTTCGGCAATCCGTGGTGAGGGCCTTATCAGTGTGATGAACCATCCCGCTCCCCCCGCCGGGCCACCCATCACACCATGCCAATGGGTGTCCGGATGGGGGGCGGGCCGGCACGGCTAATGTGCCTCAGGCGGAAATGATTTAGATCTCATCGAGCGGAAATAGGCCATGACGTCGCAAGATGGCGTGAACAGCGGGTGAGGACAGCCAGTCGATCAAATGCTGCGCGGCTGCCCGGTTCCGCCCGCGGGCGCCCAGGCCGACAGACATCGTCGAAACGCGCTGAATTTCGGCAGGCAGCGGTCCGACGACATCGACCCCCTCAACCAACAGATGCTCGCAGAGCTGCTGGATCGCTATCTCCGCCTCGCCGGACAGCAGGAACTCGGCGACCGGTCCGCCGCGACCGAACACGGTCTTACGATTGACGTCCTCGCTCAGGCCCCAATCCGCGAGCAATCGTTGGACATGCAGACCGCTTGCGGCCTGGGTCGCTGGGTCGGTGTAGGAAACAGCTGTTGCCGCGCGCAGCGCCTCTCTGACGTCTTCGACCGTATCAATCCGAGGCTGGGGAGCGCCCGCCTTCACGGCGATGCCGATCACCGACTTGGCGACATCGACACGCGAATTTGGCTGCGCGTGACCTTCAGCAATCATCGTATCAATGGCGTCTGGCACGGCGATCAGGACATCGTGGTCCTCACCCGTTCGACAGCACTGGTAGACGGTGCCCGTCGGCCCCCACGTGTAAGACATGACGGCGCCGGTTTTCGCTTGAAACTCACGTTCAAACTCGCCCAACACCCCTTTTAGCGCGATGGTGCCCACCAGCTTCAACTCGGCCATCACCACTCCTTTTCCCGCATGCGTTCATTTGTTCCGGTTTGCCACGGCGGTTTAGCGATCTCGCGCCGCCCGGCGGACAACCAACGAATCATGACGAGCTCGATCGCTTTCGACAAGCTGTTCAATGGCGACCGGGTGCCAATCGTGGCGCCGAAGGCGACCGGTGCTGCCTAACCATCGTGAAGCTGCAAGCTTCGACCGCAAAGCACTGGCGCTCCCGCTTTCCCAGACCCGTCAGCGGCAAAACGGCACGCTCTCGATCGAACGTTGAAACACGTTGGCTGGCTGGTCATCTGTCATCCCGCCGCTCGCGCCAAGGCCCCATTGGATCGAACGCGAGGCATGATGATGCACACCATCGTGCTTTTGGTCGGCAGCGGAAGGCACCAGATCAAATGCGGAAAGTTGCTCGACCGTTCAGCAGCGATCGTCCTTGTGCCATTGGGTGGAGTGGCCGGCAGAGCGGGTTGGCAAGACGATTCCGCCTCAGGTGGAAATCCACTAGATCATCGCGCCTTAAATCGGAACCGCAACGCCGATTCCAATTGCGCCGGTTCCGATTTAAGGCGCAAAGATGATCGCGCTTAAAGTGGTGAGCCACTTTCTGCCTTTGATCGGGATCGATCCGATTCCGATTAAAGGCAGGTTGCTCTAGGCTTGGCAGGACACAGACGGATACGGGCCGTGACCCTTCTCACGCCCGATCACGTTTCAAAACGAGCAAACGGAGCTGATCAACGTGCGTCATTCTCGCTTCGGCCTGCTTGGCCAGCAACCGGACAAGGCCACGCCTGGCTTTACCATCGTTTCGCCGCTGCAAGATACCAACGTTTATCTGCTGGGCATGCAAGGCGACGTTCGTCACATGTGGGAGACGCCACTGCGGCCCGGCAACTATGCTCGGCTGCTGCCGAACGGAAACTTACTTTGGTCTGGAGAGACGGAACAGGGTCCAAAGCCCGGCGGCGGTTCCGGCGGGTTGCTGAGAGAATACGATTGGCACGGCAAGATTTTGTGGGAACATAGAGACGACAATCAACACCACGACTTCCGCCGACTTGCCAACGGCAACACGATCTATATCGGCTGGGAGGCGATACCGAAATCTTACAATGAAAAAATCAGAGGGGCGGAACCTGGAAGCGAAGCTAAGGATGGGACGATCTGGGGCGATTATCTGCGTGAGGTCAATACCGCCGGCGAAACGGTTTGGGAATGGCACGCTTACCAAGATGACGTGCTGCTGCAAGAACCGTTACATCCGCTCAGCACCCGAAAGGAGTTTGCTCACTGCAATGCGGTGACCGAGCTGCCGGACGGCAACCTAATGGTGAGCTTTCGAAAGTTCAGCATCATCGCCATTATCGACAAACAACAACGCAAAACGACTTGGTATCATCGTGATGACGGCTGGGGGCAACAGCACGATTGTGAGCTTCTCGATAACGGCAACATCTTGCTGTTTGCCAACGGCATCGCCGTCGCGTCCGGCACTTATCACTCGCGCGTAATCGAGTTTGATCCAAAAACGCGAGAGAATGTCTGGGTCTACAGCGGCTCGCCGCGGGTTTCGTTCTTTAGCCCGAACATATCGGGCGCACAGCGGCTTTGGAGCGGCAACACGCTGATTTGCGAAGGTCTCAACGGCTGGATCTTTGAGGTCACGCCCGACGGCGAGATCGTCTGGGACTACGTATCGCCCTGGCTTGGCGGTCCCTGGCAAGGCGGGATGATCAACTCCGTCTTCCGCGCCTATCGCTACGAGGCCAATGGTCCAGAAATCGGCGGTCGGCTTGGCAAGCCTTAGTGATTATGGGGCTCAAACCTGCTTGCCGTAGCGCCGGATAGCGTTCCTGAAAATCAAGATCTCCACGTGTCGATCACCTGGACCGCCACTCATCTCAAGATAAGGCCGGGCAACCACAGTGTGATCTGCGGATAGATGATCAGCAACGCGACAACTAGCAGCGCCATGCCAATGAACGGTATTACCGATAAAATAATGTCGCGCATGCTGGTACCTTCAGGCGCGGCACCTTTGGCGACGAACAGCAGCAGCCCGAATGGCGGGGTCGCCAGGCTAATCTCCAGGATCATCAGCATCAAGACGCCGAACCAAATTGGATCCAGCCCGAGGCCCAAGACCACCGGCATGAACAGTGGAATAGTAATCATCATCATGCTGACCTGATCCATGAAACAGCCAAGGAACATCAAGACCAGCAGCATGCCGAGCACAATCATTACCGGCGTCAGCCCGGAACTCAGGATCAAGTTGGCCAACCCGTCGGAGGCCTGGCTGAAAGCGAGCACCTGGGAGAAGGTAATCGATCCGCAGATGATAAACAGCGTCATTACGGTCAGCTTCAACGTCTCGCGGACCGAGATGATAAAGTTTGCAATGTTCAAATGCCTGTAGGCCGCGGCCGCAACCAAAGTTGCGACCACGCCGAGTGCCGCCGACTCGGTCGGCGTCGCGACCCCGGCGATGATGCTTCCAACAACGACGATAAAGATGCTCGTCAGCGGCAACACATAAACCAAGAAGGGACGCACCCGCTCCCAAAGACTGAGCTCGCCAGAATCGTAACTGGGGGCGATGCTCGGATCCAGGTAGGCGCGTATCATGACATAGGCAAAAAACAATGCGGCCAGAATGATTGCCGGAATGATCGAGGCCAAAAGCAATTCGTCGATCGCAATCTGTGCGATGCTGCCAAGCAGCACGGCCAGGGCTGATGGTGGGATCAACATCGCTATGCCACCCACCGCAACGATGGGCCCGATCGAGATCGACGGGTGGTACCCCCGCTTCAACATTTCAGGCAACAGCGTCGATCCGAGCATGGCCGTATTGGCGATGGTTGAGCCAGATAGCGATGAGAAGATCGTTCCGCCGGTAATCGCCACCAACGACAACCGTCCGGGCACTCGCGAGATCAGCTTGTCCACAGCGTCGATCGCCCGTGCAGCGACACCAGTGTGAAACATCACCTCGCCCATGAAGATGAAGAGCGGGATAGGAAGCAACGCAAAGTTCTGAACCGCATCGACGGCGTTGCGCATCAATTGCATTTCACCGCGATCACCGCCCATGAAAACGAACGCACCGATCAAATTCGATGCGAAAAAGGCGAACACCACCGGCAGACCCAGCATCATGAAGAACACGAGCAGGCCGATCAGCATAGCGAGGATCCAATACCACTCCATCGGCTAGAATCCTCCCGGCGATTTTCTGTCGGTGGCGCCGAGCTCCTGGCTCCGCAGGGCTGCGCGCAAGAAAATGACGAACAGAATCAAGAAAATCGGAGGAGCAACCGTAAATAAGTACCACTCAGGAAATACAAAGGTTTCATGGACCATCACGTTTTGCGAATACGATCTGTATAAGGTCCGGCATGAGTAATACACCAGTACCAGGCACACGATGGCACCGAGAGCGTTGGCCAGTCTGATCACCCGACTACGCAGGCCGGGCGAAAGCTGCTCAACGAACAGGTCGATCGAAATGTGCCCGCCATCCCGCAGGACCCAAGGCGCGCCCAAAAATGTAATGATATAGAGCAGATACTCTGCGATATCCAAGGTCCAGGGCGTCGCGAACAACCGGAAATAGCGCGCAATTACATCGACGCAAATCAACGACGTCAGCACGACAAGCAAAGCCCCTGCAATAAGGGCGAGCCCGTTGATAATCCTGTCAAAAAAACTGAGACCGTTCACGCATAATCTCTGGGGATACAATCGGGGGCATCATCGCAAGAGAGCGCCGATCGGGCGCCCTCTGCGTTGGTTTTCGAGGACCATCACTTGGTCAAGAGTGGGCGGATTTTTTTCACGAAGTCAGCATCGCCTTTGGCCATGGTCTGCCAGTGCAATTCCTCCGCCCGGGCTTTAAAGCCAGGACCGAGATCGACGTATTTGATGCCGGCGGCGTCTTGGTTCTTAAACTGGCTCGCGTCCTCTACGGCACGCCATTTTGGCCACTGGCCCTCCAGCCAAATCGCCATGTCGGTAAGGCACTTGCGCTGGTCCGCGGTAATTGCCTTCCACTTGTCGAGATTGACCAGAATACCGAGCGTCGCGGTAAAGAAGCCCGGTCCATGCCGGAACTTGGTGAATTTGTCCCAGCCAAAGCTCTTGACGCCGTACAGCGGCCAGCCGTAGCCGTCGATCGTGCTGCGCTCCAGGGCCGTGCGTACGGCCGGTGGCGCCATCCTCACCGGGTTTCCGCCCATCTCCTTGATAAAGTTATCGTAGATTGGCACCGAGCGCATCCGGAAGCCATCGAACCGACCGTCCTTAATCGCCTTAGTTGTATAGAGAAAAAATGGCACACCCTGGAAGATCGACGTGAGCAGGTGAGAGTTCATCTTCTTTTCGTGTTGCTGCTGCAGCAATTTCAGGGCGCCGTTAGCGCGTTGATCCGCGGCTTCGTTGAGGGCCAGGCTCATCACATCCCCTGCGGGGAAAACACCGGAATAGTAGGTCGGCGGACCGTAATGCATGTCCACCACACCCTCTTTGACAGCATTCCACTGTTGCAGCGTCGGAATGGCTGCGGGCCCGACCACGGAGATGTTCACCTTCCCCGCGCACTGCTTGTTAACCTCGTCGACCCACCGATAGAAGAACTTGGCGAAAATCACCTGCCGCGGCAGAAAGCTGGCGGCTTTAAGCTTGACCTGCTGCGCCTGCGACGCACTGACGCCTAATGCCGATATGGCAATGCTCGCCAACGCGATACTGATCGTCTTCTTCATCCGCGATACTCCCTTTGAGTTGATCGGCGTACTGCCAGTGCGGCACGCTTTTTATGGCATCGACGTTAGGTGGCAAACCGTCCTGCATCAATGGTTTTTTGCCGATCCGGCGGCAATCGAATTGGCCGTAGCCTCCGCCAGAGCCTTGAACACGACCTCCGACGTGATCGGCTGCCGATGGACGCAGGCGCCCAGCGAGGCCAGAGCGTCGTTGACGGCCCCCCAAATTGCAGCCGGCGCACCGACGACCCCGGCTTCCCCCACGCCTTTTACCCCCAATTGGGTGCCTGCGTGCGGTGTCGTGACGTGGTGCACCTCGAACGACGGCATGCCATCGGCCCGCGGCACGGCGTAATCCAGAAAGCTAGCCGCAAGCAGTTGTCCGCACTCATCGTAAATGCAGTTCTCTGCCAACGCCGCCCCGATCCCTTGTGCCACCCCGCCGATAACCTGACCATCGACCAAGGCAGGGTTGAGGATGTTCCCGCAGTCTTCAACCACCCAGTGCTTGAGCGGCATGACGCGGCCGGTATCGCGATCGATCTCGACGAGACTGGCTTGAACGCCATTGGCCATCAGATGCGGGCGGCCTTCGAGCATGTAACTGCGCGTCACGGAGAACAATCCCGACGTCCCCGCCGGCAAATCGTAGGGCTGATACCAAGCCTTGCGCGCGAGCTGCGCCAGCGTCAGCCGCTGATCCCCGTCCCCGCCAATCACGCCGGCCTCGATCCGCAACGCGTCGGCATCAGTTTGCAGCAGCGTGCCAGCAACGTTCAGCACGTTGTCGCGCAGTGCCTGCGCAGAGATCAGCGCCGCCTCGCCGGCAAGCGCCAATCCGCGCGATGCCCAAGCCCCCCCGCCCCGCGCACCGGCGCTATCGCTGGGCGTCACCTGCACCTGGGAAAAGTCGACGCCGATGGTCTGGGCGACGATCTGCCGAATACCGGTCAAGGTCCCCTGCCCCTGGTCGGTCGCGCCGGTTTCCACCCGGACGCTGCCGTCGGCTTCCAAGCGAATTCGCGTTTCCTCCACCGACGTGGCGGGCACGCCGGCCGCTCCGTACAACGCGGGTCCCACCGCGGTTTGCTCGATCAGCGTCGCGATCCCGATGCCCCTCAGGATTCCCTGTTCACGCAGTCGTCGCTGCTCGGCCCGAAGCGATTGGTACGACATTTTCTCAAGCAGAACGTCTAGGCATTGGGTCAGCGATAAATGCTCAATGTAAAGGCCACCCGGCGTGGTCAAAGGAAAAGCGTCTGCCCTGAGATAGTGCCGTCGTCTGAACGCGGCCGGATCCTCGCCCAAATGGCGCGCCGCGCGATCCATCAGCTGCTCGGTGACCGTGCACGCAATCGGCTGTCCAACACCGCGGATGGCGCCGCTGGGAACTTTGTTCTGCCAAACGGTCCGCGCCGTCGTTTTGAGCCGTGGCAGTTGGTAGGACCCTCCCAACTGGGTGGCCGCCTGCACCGAATCGCCCACCGACCCGCGCGGATAGATCGAATAGGCCCCGATGGCTTGGGTGAAATCTGCTTCCATGCCGGCGATCTCGCCCTGCGCCGTCAAATCGATCGATGCGGTCGCTTCGAATTCGCGGGCATGGGCGTCGGACATAAACGATTCTGTGCGCGTGGCAACGTACTTCACGGGTCGCGCTAGCAATCGCGCGGTCAGCACCGTGGCGATTTCATCTGCATAAAGATGAAGCTTTACGCCAAATCCGCCGCCCACATCCGGCGCCTGGACCTGCACGCGATGATGCGGCAGCCCGAGGATCCGCGCGAGCAGCACATGCACTAGGTGCGGCGATTGGTGGGCGTGCCAAACCGTCAGTTTATCTTCCGCATCATCGTAATCGGCCACGATGCCGCGCGGCTCGAGCGTTACGCCGGTTTGCCGACCGAACGAGAAGGTCGCCTCAATCCGAGTGATCGAGCCACCATCAGGCCCTCCGTGCACGACCTCGACCACTGAGGCAGTTTGCCCAGCCGAACCCGCGGCCGCTGCCAGCGATGCGATGGCGGGATGTTCCTCAAGCTCCACTTCGACGGCTTCGACCGCATCCAAGGCCGCATCCAAGCTTTCTGCCGCCACCACGGCAAGCGGCTCGCCCTGGTAGCGGATCGCGTCGGCTACCAAGGGCGGTTGCGGCGGTGAGAGGTGCCCGGGCATGGTCTCCAATCGGGTTTGCGGCACCTCCGCCATCAGGGTCGCCACATCTTGCGCGCTAAAAACGCCGACCACGCCGGGCAGCTGCCTAGCCTTTGAGGCATCGAGTCGAAGCAACGTTGCGTGCGCGACTGAACTTCGTACAATGGCGGCGTGCAGCATTCGTGGCAGGGTGACCGTGTCCACAAAGCGGCCGCGTCCTACCAACAATCGTCGTGCTTCGGTTCTCGGGACACGGGCCGACGAGACGCTCGGTTTCGGGTTGATCATCGTGAACGGCCACCGATCTGCTGCACGCGGAAGCAAGCGACGCCCGACACGGCCGTCGATTGACACGGTTCAGCTTCATATCATAATCGAGAGTGCATGATCACCCGGGCTGAAATCGACGACATCGCGCGACCTGAAGGTATGGCGGCGCGCGCGTACACCGATCCGGTTCTGTTCAATCTCGAAATTGAGCGGATCTTCAGCCGCGCCTGGATCTACGTTGGTCATGACAGCCAGGTTCCAAAACCCGGTGATTTTCGGCGGACCTTTATCGGCACCAGAGAGGTTGTGCTGGTGCGCCAGCCAGACGCCTCGCTGCGGCTTCTGTCAAACGCGTGCACACACCGAGGGACACGTCTGTGCGCAGTCGAGTCCGGTAATACCACGGCCTTTACCTGCCCCTATCACGCCTGGGCGTTCAATCTCGACGGGACGCTCAGATTCGTCCCCGATTCGCAAAGCTATCCCGCGTCGTTTGACGTTGCCGATCCATCTTTGCAGTTGCAGGCTGCGCCACGCGTTGACGCTTATCGTGGCTTCATTTTTGCCAGCCTAGCCGACAACGGCCCGAGCCTCGTCGATTTCTTGGGATCGATGACGGAAGCGATCGATAATCTGGTCGATCGGGCGCCGGGAGGCGAGGTCGCCATCGACGGTGGACGTTTCCGTGTCCGCTATCCCGGCAACTGGAAGCTTCACCACGAGAACGCAAACGATACCATTCACCCAGCGTTCGTCCATGAATCCTCGGTCAGTTCCGCCCGCCAAGCCGGCGGCGCCACGGATCCCACGTGGATCGACCGGGGCCAAACGCAAGGCATGATGGCATCCAATGGACTGACCCCGAAGGACTGGAACGCCATTGAATTGAATGGCATGCCTCAGGGCCACTCTTTTATGGGAGGCTTCTATAAATCAGGCCTGTTGGCACCGCAGCGCGAGGACGACGTGATGCGGGCCTACAAGCAGGCGCTGACCGCGACCCACGGACCGGACAAAGCCGCCGCGATTCTCGGCATGGATCGCTTTAATAATCTGGTCTGGCCCAATCTCAACATCAATTCTCAGTTTCATCAGATCAGGGTCGTGCATCCAATCTCGGTGAACGAAACCGTCATCGAAGGTTATTGCTTCAGGCTCAAAGGTGCGCCAGAGGAGATCTTTCACAGAGCCGTGCGGTTTTTGACCGCGTTGGTTTCTCCTGCATCGATGATCTTTTCCGACGACCTCGAAATTTTCGGCCGGGTGCAGCGGGGTTTGCAGGACGGAACCATTCGTAGGCTTGACAGCCGCCGCGGTCTAAACACCGACGCGAAGGCCCCGAACGGACACGGTGCCCGCTCGACCACATCCAGCGAGCTGCCCATCCGCTCCCAAGTCAACGCCTGGCGGCAATGGATGATGACCGAATGACCGGCACGGACCTGCACCTGTACCACGATGTCTGTGCCTTTTTGGCCCATGAGGCGGATCTGTTGGACAGCGCAGCGTTCGACGCCTGGCTCAATCTTTTCGAGGAGGACGGAATTTACTGGGTCCCCTCATCCCGCGATCAAACCGACATGAAGACTCAGGTATCGGTCATACTGGAGGACAAGCCGCTGCTGCGGCTGCGAATCGCGCGCCTAACACACCCCCACGCTTACGCCATCGAGCCCTATCCGGCGACGACGCACCTGATCGGCAATGTCGCTGTTCGATCGCAGGGAGACACCATTGAGGCGAGATCCAAACTGATCGTCGATGAACTGCGGGACGATAAGCCCAACAGGCTGAGTGGGACGGTTCTGCATCGGCTCAGGCGGCGCGGTGAAGGGTTCGGCATTGCCCTCAAGCGTGTGGATGTGATTCAGGCGGGCCACACATTCTCCGCCATCTCGATTCCGCTATAACCTGAGAACGGCAACCGCACCACAAAACCGCGGGCGCGAGCCGCCGAAAGCGTGCTGAGTTCAGCGACCAGCGCGCGTTAATCGAGGTCGTTTGCAAACAGCGCATAAAGTGCCGGTTTCGCTTCAATACCGGCGCCGGGCGCGTCGCTCAGTGCCGCGCGACCATCCTCAAGCCGCATCCCGTCCGGCAGGCCGCCGAAAGGCCCGTCGCTGACCGCGGTCTCATGCCCGCCCAGTCCAAGCCCGGCACTGGCATGCAGCGCCACCTGATGTCCGGCATGGGGCATGAAATCGCGGCGCGACCATCCCAATGCCGTCGCAGCCTCGATCATGCGAAGGTACTCGGTGAAGCCGTAGCTCAAAACCAGATCCATTTGCAGGACGTCCTTGCCCGGCCGCAAACCGCCATAGCGCAGAAGATTTTCCGTGTCGGCCGCGGAGAACAGGTTTTCACCGGTGGCAACCGCCGACCTGCTGACCGCGACAAGCTCCCGAAGACCCCGATAATTGAGTGGATTGACAGGCTCCTCGATCCAGCGCAGGCCCAACCTGTCAATAGTGCGCAGCAGCGAGCAGGACGGCTGTGCGTCATAGGCGCAGTTGGCATCGACCGCGATCTGCCCAGGATCTCCAGCCGCGCCCACGGCCGCGTCAATTCGTTTCAGATCGCGATGCTCCGATGCCCCACCGATCTTGAGCTTGAACCAGGCATAGCCGTGATCCAACGCTCGTCGCACCTCGTCCGCGAGCAGGGCATCATCGGTGTCATCTGCATGGTAGTGCCCGCCGCTGGCGTAGACCCTGGTTTGGCCCACGGGCGGCACATCATCTTCCACGTGGCCGAACTCGCGCCGCAACAAGGCCCAAAGCGGCAGATCCTCCGCCTTGGCCCAAGCATCCCACATCGCCGTTTCGAGCACGCCGATGGCGCCAGATCGTTCCCCATGCCCACCGTCTTTTTCGTTGTTCATCAACACCGCACAAAAACGCCACATCGCGAAGGCGCCAGTAGCCGGATCGATGAAATCTGCAGGCGCGGCATTGAGCAGCCGTGGCACGAAGCGCTCCCGCATGAGAGCGCCGTGGCCATACCGCCCAACGGAGGAAAAACCCAAACCCCGCAGGCGCCCCTTGCCGGTCTCGACCTCTAGGACAACCGCGCTCGCTGTCATCGTCTCAAATGAGATGGCGGCGTTGGCCGTCGGACTGCCCAGCGGGATCGTCCGCTCCCGTACCGATATGATTCTCACATCCGATCCAAAACCTAAAGCCGCCAATCGTGCTCGGAAACGTCGAACACCACACCGTTGACGTCCTTGTATTTGGTTTCTGCGTCGACGCCGGGATGCGCGGGCAATTCCATGAAGAAAGCACCGCCGTTATTTTCAATCTTCATTTTCGTGGCCTCTTTGTCTTCGACCACGAAGCCAAAGTGGTGGAGCCCAGCCCAGTCTTGATGATTGATCATGCCGCCCTTTCCATCCGGAAAGTTCAGAAGCGTCAAGTTCATCACCCCATCCGACAGGCTGATGGCATTGCCGATCGGGCTTTCAACCTGCCCCACGCGTTGCATCTCGAATACGTTTTCATAAAAGCGTGCCGCTTTCTCCAGATCTGGAACCTGCATGGCAATATGGCGCAGTTTGCTCATCGCTCTCTCCCGTTGCTTCGATGCATCGACCGATAGGGGTTTTTTTATATCAAACGACGCCATCACCCGTAGCGCACGTTAACCGCCGGCGCAAAGCCCAACCCTTCAACGTCAGCGCCGCCTTCTGTCAAGCGCGCTCGCAGAGCTATCTGCTAGCGCCACTTCCTTAGCTTGGCAATACCGATGCACGCCCCGCTCCGGTCGGTCGCTGTCGCTGGCGCGCATGTCTGTCAGGGTGCGCCGCGGCCCGGCCGCAAGTTGCAACTGCTGGCTTCGCCCAAGTTTCGCTTATGCGCCTTGCCCATAGCGCTCCCGCAGACTCGCTTTCAGGACCTTGCCCGTCGCGCCGAGCGGTAGGCCATCAACGAAAACGATATCATCGGGCACCTGCCATTTCGCCATTTTGGTCGACAAAAACTGTAAGATCCCGTCCTTGTCGGGTTCACGTCCCTCGGCCGCAACCGCAATCAGCAGCGGGCGCTCGCCCCATTTCTCGTCCTGCCTGGCAATGGCGGCGCATTGAGCGATATCGGGATGACCGACCGCCGCATTCTCAAGCATGATCGAGCTGATCCATTCGCCACCCGACTTGATCAGATCCTTCTGGCGGTCGGTGATTTCAACAAACCCGTCCGCATCGATGGTGGCGATATCTCCGGTGTCAAGCCAACCATCATCGGTATGGCTCGCGCCGAAGCCGTTGTCCTCGTCCTGGGCACGATAATAGGTCGAACACACCCAAGGCCCGCGCGCCAGCAAACGACCGCTCGTACTGCCATCGTGGGCCGCCGCGTTGCCGTCCTCATCCACAATCTCAAGATCAACGCCAAATATGCTGCGGCCTTGCTTGGCCCGTTGCGCAAGCTTTCGATCGTTTGGCCAATCCTGCATGCTGGGTTTTAGGACAGAAATCGAGCCTAACGGGCTCATTTCCGTCATTCCCCACCCCTGCCGCACCTCAACGCCGTAGTGGTCAAAGGCGGCGATCATCGCCTCCGGTACCGCTGCGCCGCCAATGATGGTGCGTGTTAGTCCATAGGGTGCGCGTCCAGCCTCCCGCATCGCGTTCAACAGCATCCACCAAATCGTGGGCACGCCGGCGGCCGTCGTGACGTTTTCTTGATCCATCAGCGAGAACAGGCTGCTGCCATCAAGACCTGCGCCAGGCATCACAATCTTCGCACCGCTCAACGGGCAGGCATATGGAAAGCCCCAGGCCATGACGTGAAACATCGGCACCACAGGCAGCGCTGATTGATGTTCATCCAGATGCCCGACGCTCGGCTGTACGACCATCATGGCGTGCAATACGGTTGACCGATGGCTGTAGAGCACGCCCTTCGGCTTGCCCGTCGTGCCGGACGTATAGCATAAGCCGGCCGCAAGATTCTCGTCGAATTGCGGCCAGTCGTAGCTGTCGGAGGCCGCCGCGATGAGATCCTCATAACACATGAGGTTATCGAGCTTGCTGTCCGGCATGTGCGCGCGATCCGTCATGACCACCACGGCTTCCACGCAGCTCAACTTCGCGGCGATCGCCTCGATCAACGGCACAAAGGTGATATCGATAAACAGCAGCCGATCTGCGGCGTGATTGACGATATAGATCAGCTCCTCCGCCGGAAGCCTTGGGTTCATCACATGCATAATGGATCCCGAGCCCGATACGCCGTAATAGAGTTCCAGATGCCGCTGGGTGTTCCAGGCGATCGAGCCAATTCGGTCGCCAGCCCTGATACCAAGCGATGCCATCGCATTGGCCAATTGCCGGCTGCGGCGATGAACATCGCTGTATGAGGCATGCACAATGGGCCCCTCGACCGTACGCGTGACCACCTCTTGGTCTGCATAGACCGCGTCGGCGTGAGACAGGATTGCTGAGATTAGGAGCGGCATGTCCATCATTAGCCCGCGCATTGGCGTCCTCCATCTCTAGTCGCCACTGACGTTGACCAGCCACGGGCTGGAGCGCTGTGGCAAGATATGACAATTGTTAGCAATCGGACGGCTTACGGCCAAGTGCCGCGCCGCGCTGCTGCTGAGCCACCGGGCGACGCGAAAGTTAACACGCAGGCATGACGATCGGCGGAGCCTATCAGGCTGGCCCTATCACGTCCGGTCACCGTCGAGCTTCGCCGGCGGCGGTCGTCGTCCGGCCTGGGCTTGGGATATTCGGCGACATGAGTTGGAAAATCGGTGCCATATTCGCCCTACTGGCTGTTGGTGTGCTGGCCTACATCCCCCTTCGGCGTTGGGTACGCCGCCGAACCGGCCACAAGAAGCTGGTCGGGGACTTCGATTACTTCGATTTTTTTGAGATCGGAGTTGGTATACTGCTTTGCATCGCTGTCCTCTGGTGGTGGGACTAGAGCAACCTGCCTTAAATCGGAACCGGCTTTGCGGTTCCGATTTAAGGCGCGATGATCTAAATCATCGTGCCAGTTGGAGCCGGGTTGAGGAGCGGGCTGGCAGGGATGATCCGCCCCAGGCGGACATGATCCAGGGTGACAGCGGGATCCAGGGTGACAGCGGGTCGTGCTGCACCGCAGATCGCGCGCAGCTGCTCCCGCGGCGGGCAGGCCGCGTGCTGCCGCTCGATCGCACGGCGCGTCCTGCCGAGGGCGGTCGAGATCGGCAGGACGGCGTTGGGCTAATTGTTGCGCTGCGCAGCGAACATCATCATCGCACCGCTGGGATCGTATTCGTAGCCCCAGGGGCCGACCTTAACCTCACCGACCTTGATCAACCGGGCAACCGTCTGACTCACCTCGTCCGCACTAAGGCGCGGGTGATTGTTTCTGAGCGTCGACAGCATCATGATCAGCAGCCCCCCCTTCATCGCTTGCGATTGCCATTGGGTGGCCCTGAGCGAGGACGGACTATCGATCATAATTCCGATCATGTACGGCTGGCGTTCTTTCGGCCAGCGCTCGGTCACCACGCTTGCGCCAAACTGCTTGATGCCAGGGGCCGTGAATTGCGGCGTACTCCTGCACATTTTTGCACCCGACCTCAATGCGCTGCAGACCAGGCTGTCGCGGTTCTCATCTTGCTTGAGCGTCGCGACATCAAAGTCACGATGTCGAGCAGTCTCCAGCTGCGAGATCGGTATGTCGACCCTTGGCACCGACGACGTCGTAACATCCCAGGTGGATCGCGGCGGACGACCGTCATCGGCGCCGACAGCGACGTCGCTGCTGTTCCCGTTCGCCCCGGAGGCGGCGTCGCTGGGCAACGGAACCCGCCCATCGGTCAACCATAAGACCGCAAAACCGGCTACAACCGCGCTAACCGCCATTGGGACCGTGGCCGCACCGACCAGACGTGACAGGGACTGCGGAAGAAATGGAACGGTAATGGCCGCCACCAGGCCAGAACAGATCATGCCGAGGGCCAGACTTTCCGCCCCCATGATCTTGGCGATCAGAACAATGCCGCCAACCCCCATGCATGAAGCGACCAAAAATGCGGCTCGACGACAGGTTTGGCGATCGCTGAAACACCGTTTTGCCGTAGCATCATCGTCGGACGTTGCAGCAATCACTTCGTCTCCGGTCGGGTAGGCGTTGCCGCAACTTGAGCAGCGCATGAATTCCGCGCCTAAACCTAAAGCCATATCGTCCAGCTGGTTTTTGTGCCCGCATTCCAAACATGCGCTCAAATATTCGCTCATGCTATTCCTCGGGATGGTCGGGCAAACCCAGCGCTTCGCCGGTATCGTCATTCGCGCAACTGTTACGACGCCTGCCGACGCGTCGGCTCCGGGGCCGCCAGTCGCAGTTGAAATTCGAGGCGACGGAGCGGACGCAGTTCGCAACTGATTGTGGCCGGTCCAGCCGGGATCTTGACCGGCTCGCGACCTTGCACATTCAACAAGCCTTCCAGACACAGCGTCATGGCTTCGTGAATCTCATGCACGACCGTCTGACCGTAGAGCCGCTCCGCAGCACGCAACAGCAAGGCCGTACCGCTTTTCGCGCCATCTCCCTCGATCGCCGCCGTTACGCTAAAAAAATCCCCCCAAGAGCGGCACCCGTAAATGGCCCGATCGACCCCGGGTGGCGCAAATTCGACATTACCTGCGCTCTGATAGGCGTGAGGTTTCAAGCCCAAAGCCTGGCTGCGCGCGATACAGCTGCGTTGGTCAACTGCGGCCTTCGGTTTGAGCCCGCCGCGTTGCGCCGTCAGACCGTCACCACCCGCGTTCGATAGCGTCTTTGTCACCGTCGAGACCAGCTGGCCGATACCCTGGCCATTTAGCAGCACGTTCAAGGTGATCGCAGACGTCAATAGACCGGCCAACACTACTACCGACATGAGCATCGCTTTCCGCATGGGTGCAGTCCCTCAAATGGCACCTCTGTTCACCAGGCGCGAATCCCTCCAACTACGTTCATGGCCTCGCTTGGCCGATCGAAGAAACCCTCAACGTCCAATCGATTTGCGGTTTTCCCCCACAACCGGTGTTTGAGATGCAAGCACGCGTTGTCATTTGTTGTGTGGGTGTGGAGCAATGGATGAAGCCGTGAGTCGATATTGATTTGTGTGTGCTTGCGCATTATCGACAGGCCGGAAAATGGCGGATACCACCATCTATCGCACGGGCATCGCCAAGGTTGGTTGGCACTATTATTGGGCGATCGTGCAGGTCGGCCCATTCGGTGACGGCACCGGTGGGACACTGGCGACGGACGGTTTCGCCGCCACGAAATCTGCCGCCGAAGCCCAGTTGTATACGGCTTTGCGCAATCTCAACGCAGATGGTCACGTCAGGGTATTGGGACCCAGAACCGCTTGGGCGGCGTGGGCCTGCGACACGTGGCACCCTCACTGCCATCGCTCAACCGATGCTGAGGCGTTGCACAACGGCCGCCTTTATTCCTGGCATTGCGGGCAGCGGGGAGAAGGCGAATGGATCGTCTACCGAATCGTCAAGACGACCGCCAAGCGCATCTTCGTTAGGCGTGCTGATGCCACAGGTCCCCACGGCCAAATTTCGTTGAATAAGCGTACACTCGCTCGAAACGGCAGCGTTTACAGCCATGCGCATCGCCGCTGGTTTTACACCGGAGAAACCGTCCCCAAACCGACCAGCACCAGGCCTGCCGCCAAGCGCGTACCGGCGAAGCTCGCTGCCGCATGCACGTTGCTGGGATTGCCCGAATGTGGATTTACCACCGCTGCTCTGGAGCGCGCCTTTCGCAGCGCCGCAAAGCGCACCCACCCCGATCACGGCGGATCCGATGCGGCATTTCGCGCGGTATTGGCAGCGAAGAGACAGCTCATCGGCTTCGCGATCAAGCGCTAATCCGCGATGGAACAACGGGCGAGAGCCGGAGACATCACATCGCGTTCACCGGTTGCGCCAGGTGACAGTCGGCCAGACAAGCCATAACGGGTCACGCCGATATAGCAGCTTTGCTCCAATGCCGCGACCATCCGCTGATAGCTTTCCAGCACGCTGGCCTCGATTCGACATCCCTTATAGTTGACGATCGCGTAAACAGAATGTCCAATTTGCTCTACTTGCCGCTCCACCTCGATCCTGATCTGCTCTACGTCGCGATCACTCTTGATAACCAGGTTCCTGAGATCAACAAACAGCATCCTGAGTTTTGGATCGTAGTTAAATCGATCCGCCACGGGAGATGTCGCCAATCGATCACGCAAACCCATCAGGTCCGGACCAAAAATGCCGACGGGCATCAGCTGCGGCGCATTGACGATGGGTCTAAAGCCCATGTGGGCGATGATGTCTCGCTCGATCTCGATACCGGGCGCCACCTCGATCAGCTCCAAACCGTCCGGGTTCAGGCGGAAAACGCATCGCTCGGTGACATAGAGCACCGACTGGGCACGACGAAGCGCGTAGGCGCTGGAAAATGTGCGATGCTCGACATCAGCTATGAATTTGCGCTGCCGCCCCTCGCGCACAATGTTGAGCCGCCCCGCCTCCACGCGCACTTCCAGACCACCCGCCGTGAAAGTCCCGACGAACACGACCTGTTTGGCGCTTTGACTTATGTTGATAAAGCCACCCGCACCGGCCAGGCGCGAGCCAAATCGGGAGACATTCAGATTGCCGAACCGATCGACTTGAGCGAGCCCAAGGAACGCGCGATCGAGGCCGCCGCCATCATAGAAATCGAATTGGTAAGGTTGATCGATGATGGCTTGAGCGTTGGTCGCCGCGCCAAAGTTGAGGCCCGAGGCGGGAATGCCGCCGATCACGCCGGGCTCGGCCGTCAACGTCAGGAGATCGACGATGCCCTCTTCCGCCGCCACGGCGGCAATGCCCTCCGGCATGCCGATGCCCAGGTTCACAACGGCGTTGGCTTCCAGCTCGAGGGCAGCCCTGCGTGCAATAACCTTACGCTCACTCATCTCAATTGAGGCCAGCGACTGAGCAGGAACGCGAATTTCGCTGGCAAATGCCGCTGAATACGTTTCCGCAAACGTCTGCATGTGATCTTCCGGCCGCTCCGCGACGACGACACAATCGACCAAAACGCCGGGAATCTTGACCTGTCGGGGGTTTAACGTACCGCGCTCAGCGAGCCGTTCCACCTGGACGATGACGCGACCGCCGCAATTGTGTGCCGCCATGGCGATCGATAGCGCTTCCAGCGTCAGCGCTTCACGTTCCATGGTGATATTTCCGTCCGGGTCAGCGGTGGTTCCGCGAATGATACCGACCGTGATTGGAAACGAGCGATAAAACAGAAACTCTTCGCCGTCGATCTCCATGACGGTGACGAGATCGGCGATGGTGCGGTCATTCAATTTGCCGCCACCATGCCGAGGATCTGCAAATGTATCAAGTCCGATTCGGGTCAAATGTCCGGGCTTACCGGCAGCGATGTCGCGATAAAGATGGGTGATTACACCTTGTGGAAGATTGTAGGCCTCGATCGCTCCGCAAACCGCCAAGGCCTGCAGTTTGGGCACCAATCCCCAGTGCCCGCCAATCACTCGCCGGACCAGACCGCGATGGGCAAGATGGTTGAGCCCACGCTCCTTGCCATCCCCTTGGCCCGCGGCATAAACCAGACTAAGGCCCTGCGGCTCGCCCACACCGTTGCCGTCGCCACCAGCACTCGCCAGAAAGCGTTCCTCCAACGCAACCGCGATTGCCTCGGGAAAACCAATGCCAACAAAGCCGCCGGTGGCGATGGTATCATTCGATTGGATCAGCTGGACGGCTTCGCGCGCCGTGACGGTTTTTGTTGGGTGCATCGCGCGCTTCTCCGGCATTCGCTGCCCGAGCTGACGGCCGTGGAAAACCGCCTCGCATTCGGGGCGCGACTCGATCTGATGGTTGCGCATTTTGCAGCGCGAAATGGGCACGTCAAGGCAATTGGCAGTTTGCAGAAATTTACAAAAGCACCTGTCAAATCGGGAAACAGGCCATTGTTTTATCGATCCGGTCTCGGCAGCGGCCGTTTGCAGCCACGCATTGGCACTGCCGCTGATGGTTTGGTCACCGCTCGTTGGCTGAGCAACGCGATGGCCGCGCTTACCAACAAGACAGGGACGCACGGCAGAGAAGACACGAGCGCGTTTGTTCCTGACAAACGGCTTCGTGCCGAACTCGATCGAACACGGATCGCTCTTGCGTGTGATCGCTAAACGGGCACACGCTTCGCAATGCATCTCAAACCTGTGTCGTGGTCAAACTCGAAGGTTGAGCGCGCTTTTTCGGCGATCATGGAGCCCAACGATACGCACCTGGCTGAATGGGACGCTCGTGCAAAGCCATTCCCCTGCTTTGCAGCACTGTCATCGTTGCCCTCACTTTCCCGACGAGACGTAGATCCTGACGCTCCGGCGCCGCTACATGACGGGGTCGAGCGCCGCCAGCAACTCACACAGCCTTTTTTTTCTATCACTGAGGATCACAATCGCAGATTGATCCCCAGCCGTTCGCGCCTGTTCGATCGCTTGCACGATCTTTTTCAGTTCAGATTCCAGCGTACCCAGCATGGTTGCCCTCCTTAGCCTGCCTGCAGCGGGTGGCAAAATGAACTGATTCGACGCAACGTTGATGAAAATCTCTTGGGTTCGAGCCGATCGAAAGATTTTGCGCAATTGCTGAAATGAGAATTAAATTTTTCTCCATCCGAGTTACGCCAGACATGCGTTACAGCATGTCCGGTTACGCCGGATCAGCCTTGCTGGCCCGCTCCCTCGCCCGGCCGCCCACCCAAGCGTGCCATATCATGGCCGGGCGGGGGCGGGATGGTTGAACTCACTGTGCCATGCGTGAGGCTGGCAGTTTCATCGCCGTGCGAGCGCACGCGGACACGTTGAAGTACCGTCACATCGCAGCAACAGCGTCCGCATCGAACCGCGACAAAATGTGGCCCCGAAGTGCGCCACACGGTCGACTTTCAGGTTTGGGTTGGTCGAAGCTACGCGATGGGCGGCTGCGGCCCGGTTCATTCGGCAGCCGTCGAGATCGGCTCTGCGGCTTGTTTCAAAGCCGGAAAATCATCAGGCGTGATCGTCTCGCGTTCCAGCAGCATTTCTGCACCGCTCTCAAGATCCGCCGCGTGCTGTTTTAGCAACATCTTGGCACGATTATAGCAGTCATCGATCAGCGCGCGAACTGCAACATCGATCTCTCGCGCTGTCTCCTCCGAATAGGACCTCGCGGAAGCGTTCAGCGGCGATGGCTCAAGATACGTTGCGTTTTGGTGCTCCAAGACGGCTTGGCCAACCTCGGCCGCCATGCCGAAGCGGGTCACGATTTGGCGCGCGATCTCCGTCGTTTTGATCAAATCGTCGGCGGCGCCGGTGGTGATCTCGCCGAACGTCAGGTCCTCAGCGGCGCGTCCCGCGAGCAACATGACCATGCGATTCTCCAAGTCTGCGGTGGTGATCAGAAATCGATCTTCCGTGGGGCGCGTCAATGTATAGCCGAGCGCGCCAATCGAGCGTGGAATGATTGAAACCTTGTGGACCGGATCCGCGCCGGGCAGGTTGGCCGCCGCCAACGCATGTCCCATCTCATGGTAGGCGACGCGTTCCCGATCTTTGGGATTGATCAGTCGCGTCGCCTGTTCGGTGCCGGCGATGATCCGTTCGACAGCCAATGTGAAGTCGTCCAACCTGACCATCGAACCGCCGCGGCGCGTCGCCACGATGGCGGCCTCATTGACCAGATTGGCAAGATCGGCTCCGGAGAAACCGATGGTAATACCGGCAATTTGATCGATATCCAAAGCCGGATCGGCCTCGACCCGCTTGAGGTGAACTTTGAGTATTGCCGCCCGGCCCAATCGATCCGGGCGGTCAACAACGATTTGCCGATCGAAACGGCCGGCGCGCAACAATGCCGGGTCGAGCACCTCCGGCCGATTGGTCGCTGCCAGCAGGACGATCCCTTGCCGCGGATCAAATCCATCGAGCTCATTGAGCAACTGATTGAGCGTTTGCTCTTTCTCACTATGGCCGCCGCCCAAGGCAACGCCGGCCCGCGCACCACCTAAAGAATCCAACTCATCTATGAAAACGATGCAAGGGGCGACTTTTCGAGCCTGCTCAAACAGGTCCCGCACCCTGGCGGCACCGACGCCGACAAACATTTCGACGAACTCGGAGCCGGCCATCGAGAAAAATGGCACATTGGCTTCGCCCGCGACCGCTCGTGCTAACAAGGTTTTACCGGTACCCGGCGGGCCAACCAACAGAATTCCGGAGGGCATCCGTGCACCGAGCCTTTCAAACGACCCCTTATCTTTGAGAAACGCCACCACCTCCTGTAATTCCTTTTTGGCCTCATCGACGCCGGCGACGTCATTGAAGGTCACGCCGGTATCCTTCTCCACCAAAACCTTTGCCTTGGACTTTCCCACATTCATCATGCCGCCCAACCCCTGCCTGGCGAACACGCCCCGAAGCAGGAAATACCAAATGGCGACAAAGAACAGGACCGGCATCAGCCACGATAATATGTTCGTCAAAATCGTTGTTTCCGTACCCCCCGTGAATTCCACGCCCTTTTTTTGCAGCTCGTCCGCCAGCCTCGGCTCGACTTTTTTCGTGACGAATTTCGTTCGACCATCGATCGGCTCCTTCAAGGTTCCAGTCACCGTCGATTCACGGACCACCACATCGGTGACCTTCCCCTCGTCTACCAAGGTGAGAAACTGACTGTACGGTATCCGCTCAACGGTCCTCAGCTCTGTTATGACGTACTGAAACGCGAGCACGAGAAGGGCGGCGGCGATGAGGTACGCGTAATTCAATTGCCTATTCTTTTCCATGCCGGTCTCCACCTTCGAAAAATCTCTTATACCGATTTAAAAACCGAATCACCAACCGGTTCGCGTGTAAATCGCCGGCGGCTGCGGCCGTGGCGCTTATTCAAGGCAACCCGATCGATTTGGCCCGGTCAGCACGCGGCGTCCCGCAACTGCGAGCAACTGGCGATTCTCCCATGGCGTCCAGTTGACCGACGGCGCCGTCGATCACGATGATCTAGGCCATAACAGTATCGTCAATCGACGCGCCGCCACCGCCCAGCCACGACCTAACGCCCCACCGCCTGATGAATCACGCCTTGCGCAGCCAACTTGCCCATCTCCGCCCGCGAAAGCCCTAAGATGCCCGATAAAACCGCCTCGGTATGTTGACCCAACAGCGGGGCGGGCGTTGCCGGGAGCGACTGCGCATCAGAAAAGTCGAATGGGGAAGCTGCGGACCAGCATTCGCCGATGCCAGGTTGAACCACGCGTTGAAACATTGGATTGGTCGCCAGCAGCGGATCCCCAGCAATCAAATCGCTTGGCCGTTTGTATGGGGCCCACAAAACGCCCGCGGCGGACAGACGATCGCCGGCTTCGGCAAGGGTTAGACCAGCGATCCAGGGCTCGATCACGGCTGCAATTTGTTCGCGCGCGCGCCAACGATCACCCTCATTCCTCAGATTGAGGCCCTGTGTGCGCTCGATCGAGGCAAATGGCTCAGCGAAGCCGCCTGCCTCAATGAGTGCCTTCAACTGGCGCTCGGTAAAAACGCAGATGATAAGATGGTGTTGGTCCTCGGTTATGAAATCTCGCGCAAAAGTGCCGAACACGCCGTTGCCGCAACGTGGCCGATCGACACCGTTGATCTCGGCTTCCGCCAGGTAGCCGAGCGCGGAGAGGGCGGATAACGCGACGTCCTGCAAGGCCAGCTTTATCAGTTGCCCGCGTCCGTGGCGGAGCCGATGCCGCTCGGCGGCCAGCAGCGCCGTACTTGCCGCGTAGCCGGTCGCGATATCCCAAGCCGGCAGCACCTGATTGATCGGACCTGTGTGACCGGCTGGTCCCGTGATCATGGGAAAGCCAGCGACGGCGTTTACGGTGTAGTCGACTTGCGCTGAACCGTCCCGCGCCCCAATGATGGTTAGCATGATAAGGTCGCCGCGCTTGGCCGCCAGCGTTTGATAGCTTAGCCATCCCTTGGCTGGAAGGTTGGTGGAGAAAATGCCCGCGTCGGGTCCGGGCGCTGCGATCAACGCCGTGATCAAGTCCCGGCCGGCCGGACTGCGCAGATCGACGGCGATCGAGCGCTTACCCTTATTCAAGCCTGTCCAGTAAAGGCTATGACCTTCGCGCGTGATTGGCCACCGCTTGGCGTCCAACCCGCCGCCGAGATCATCGAAGCGGATGACGTCGGCGCCCAACGCCGCGAGCGTCATGCCTCCGAGCGGGGCAGCCACGAAGGCAGAGCCCTCAATAATGCGCAAGCCGCTGAGCAAGCCATTCGACATCACTGCCCTCCACGCCGTGCCATTCCAAGCTCGCACGCGTCTTCGTCAATGTTCCAATGCTACACTGCAGATCAAGCTTGACGGAAGATGTTCGAACCTTGCCCGATAGCCCCGATAGCGATCGCGCGCAGCTGCCAGGAGCCAACACGTTGACGCAGGCTGCCGTCGCCCCGGCAATGGTTAGCGCGCGAGCCTCGGACTTGCGCCAAATACTTCAGATGGTGGAAGGCGATCTCAGACCGGCTTTTGCCAAGCCTTCAAACACCTGCTCGAGCGTATCTTGGTAGGGGATAAAGCTTCGCAAAAAGCGCCGGGGTTGATTGGCGAACGCGGGATTTAATCGCTGCAAAACGTCCACCTGCGCGCCGGCGGCGATATCAAGGCCGAGCCGCGCGAGTGCGGCGGCACGCTCCAAAGCAGCCCAAAAAAAGTTGGGCATGCCAGTAGCCAGTCCGTGCAGTAGAGCGTCCTCATAAAGGCCCTGCCGATAGCTGCGCAAAAAAACCGGATGGCGCGCCAAGCCCGGATAGTCCAGGCTGGACTGGAATGACGTAGTCAGCAGTGCATCCTTATCGTCACTGGGATCGATGGTGAGGTCGACCAACCACGCACCGCGGAAAAGCATGGGCTGGTCGATGCCGGTATCTAACAAGGCTCGACCACATCGAGCAACTTCGCGCAACTCGCCGCGTTCCAGCGCCATCAGCCCGCTGACGAACATCACGTACCCATCGGCCGGTGCCAGTGTTCGAGCATGGTCTAAGCTGCGCTGAGCCCCATCAATGTCAGTCCACCTTGCACCGTAACCAAGCGTGCACGCATCGAATTTGAGCCAAGCATAACGGCTCAACAAGTCGGCATCCTCTGCTTCGAACCTCATCGCATATTCGACCGCACGCAAAGCTGATGTATGCAGGCGTTGGCTCATCTCCATCGCATAGGCATCACACCACATAATCGCTTTTTGTCTTGGATCGAGAACGTCTGGATAACTGCGATAGGAGAACTTCGGCATGAAAGTCTCAGGATCAAGCTCAATCACGACATCAGCGTTGCCGGCGTTCGCCGCATAGTAGCGGGCCAGAGCTGCCTTCAGCCGCTTACCAACCAGCCGAACCGTCTTTTGCTCGACCCAATCGAGGCCGTGTTCAACCCCGAACGCGCGATCGGCGAAGGCCTCTGACCCGCGTGATCCGCGCTGCCCGAGCACGCCGCGCTCCACGATGTATCGCAGAAGCCGCCGCTCCGCAGGCATGGCGGTCAGTTCCTCACTCTGGAGAATCCTGACCAGTTGGGCTGCAATCGCAGGCGTCGTCGGACGCAGAACCCGTGCATCCACCGGACACTCATTAAAGCAATGGTTTTGAAGCTGACCGCGCATGCAGTTGCACTTGATCGCGCTAAACCGCGAATTAACGTTTGAAGTGAAATAGCGAGAGACTGACCGTTCTCAACTCCAAATACAAGGTTTAATTATAAAATTTGGATATAAACACTTTTAAGTAGATCTCGGCAATAGATCGACGATGATTGGTCGCGTTTCGTCCGAATTTATAGAATAGATTCTACGAGAAGCAGGCTAATGGCCCCGCCTGACAACGCGTCGACCAAGTCGCGGCCATCGATTGGATAAGATCAACCTTATCAATGATGTAACATGTAGCGATAAGAGCACTTGGTGATCGATGACTGAGCTCATTCTGCAACCTTTATCCTACAACACCTGGTCAAACAGTACCAATATTCTCTGCCTACCACTGGCCATTTACTATGCAGTATGATACTGCAAACGCGTTCAGGTGAGGACCGCTCCGTGTCACGGGCCGATCGATGATCATAATCGAACACGTCAAATACGCATTCGGCAAAGAGATCGTACGGGTCAGCAGCGAACCTGACGCGGCGCCGACCTACACGACGCGCGCAAAGGATGGAACGCTGGGCGCTTTCGGGTCCCAAATGTCGCTAGAGGACCTGATTTATTTGCTGGCCATCTTTGCCGCCCGCGACGCGGGCAAGGCCCCTGAGGATTGCCGCACGTTTGCCATCGCCACCGCGCCGACCTCGCGACTCGCCCAGCAGCAATCCTCCAATTGAGCAAAAGATGATCGCCCTAAAGGTGTCGAGCAACGTGCTGCTATAGCTCACAACATCGGCCCTGCCACTGAGCACGGAAACCCGGGCAAGCGAACCCTCGACTGTGATGGGTTCGATCAGGGTTGAAACTCGCGCCTGCAAGCTTTGAAGACGGACGTGGCCTGATTTCGCGTTACGCGGCGCAGCTGTGTCGCAAGACCGCAGACCATCATCCGGCATCGAGCCCACCCCATACGCTCGGCCGACCGGCGCGTGCTACTGCGGCTCTTGGCCTCGCCGGGTGGCCACGCCTGTTGACTGACAATTGGCCAATGTTCATATTCTCGCCAATTTGCCGGTCCGGCACGAGATTGACGGCGGAAAAGTTCGTTCACGTGCAGCTCTCGCAATGCGGGCTGCGGCAACGGGAGGATTGTATGTTTGGTCGATTTTCTACGGTTGCAATAAGCATTTTCTTTATTTTAACGGGAGCCGTCCCTGCAGCTCTCGCACAAACCAAGCCCAACATCCTGGTCATCTGGGGCGACGATATCGGGATCTCGAATATCAGTGCCTACACCTTTGGCCTGGTCGGCTACAACACACCAAATATCGATCGTATCGCCAAAGAAGGCGTGATGTTTACGGACTATTACGGCGAGCAGTCATGCACGGCCGGGCGTTCATCCTACATCATGGGTCAAAGCGTCTATCGCACTGGGTTGTCGAAGGTGGGTTTGCCCGGCGCTGAACTGGGCATGCGACCGGAAGATCCAACCATCGCTGGCCTTCTCAAAGAGCAAGGTTATGCGACCGGCCAATTCGGCAAAAACCATTTGGGCGATAAGGATGAGCATTTGCCCACCAACCATGGGTTCGACGAGTTCTTTGGCAACCTTTACCACCTCAACGCAGAAGAGGAGCCGGAAAACGAAGATTACCCGAGCGACCCGGCATTCCGTAAGCGGTTCGGCCCACGCGGGGTGATTAAGTCATCAGCAGACGGCGCGATCCAAGATACCGGACCGTTGACGAAAAAACGCATGGAAACCGTCGATGAGGAGACACTCGCGGCGGCCCTCGATTTCATCGATCGCGCCCATCAGGCCGGTAAGCCGTTTTATGTGTGGTGGAATGGCACACGCATGCACTTCCGTACGCATGTAAAAAAGGAGCTGCGCGGCATCTCCGGCCAAGACGAGTACGCGGATGGCATGGTAGAGCATGATGGACACGTGGGCCAACTCCTCAAGAAATTGGATGACCTTGGCATCGCCGACGACACCATCGTGCACTATTCGACCGACAACGGTCCGCATATGAACACCTGGCCCGACGCGGCATGGTCACCGTTCCGCGGTGAAAAGAACACCAATTGGGAAGGCGGTTGGCGCGTTCCCGCGATGGTCAGATGGCCTGGAAAGATCGAGCCGGGCCGAGTGTCCAACGAGATCATGCATCACATGGATTGGCTGCCGACGCTGCTGGCGGCGGCCGGTGTGCCCGACATCAAGGAGCAGCTGAAAAAGGGCGGCGTCCAAGCCATCGGTCGGACCTACAAGGTGCATTTGGACGGTTATAACTTTTTGCCATACCTATTGGGCCAAGAAAAGAAGTCGCCGCGCCGAGAAATATTCTACTTTTCCGATACGGGCGATCTGACGGCACTTCGCTACAACGATTGGAAGGCGGTGTTCCTAGAGCAGAAGGCGGAAGCAACGCTGCGCGCCTGGATTGAACCGTGGACCCCATTGCGCGTGCCGCTGATCTTCAATCTCCGACGCGATCCCTATGAGCGGGCCTATTCCACGTCCAACACGTACTACGATTGGCTTTTAGATCGCGCTTTTCTGCTGGTGCCGGCGCAGGCTTACGTGGCGAATTTCCTCGAAACGTTCGAGGAGTTTCCACCCAGGCAACGGCCAGCGAGCTTCTCGATCGATCAGGTGATGGAAAAACTGCAGGAATCGATCGGCTCCAAGTAGAACGGCAAAACAGGCGTCACATCTAGAGCAAGCTGCCTTTCATCGGAATCGGAACGATCCCGATGAAAGGCAGAAAGTTGCTCACCACTTTAAGAGCGATTTTAAGAGCGATGATCTTTGTGCCTTAAAATGGGGACGGCTTTGCGGTTTCAATTTATGGCACGATGATCTAGCCCCGTAAACGCCCAGCGATCGGGGCCCCTTGGAATTTGATGGGCTGGCAAATCCGCGGCAAGCCAGTGCACGGTGTCAGGCGGTGGCCGCGGATGGATCGTCAACGGAGGCAAGGATCGTGCGCGTGGCGGTGCCGCTCAGCCTGATGCTAGCTGTGTTCGCGATCATCGCTACCCCCATCCCTTCGGACCATCTGCGTTCTCAACCCAGTCCTAAGGCACCGAAATTTGTTCCCGGCGATGCCTGCCAAAGCTGTCATCGCGCCGAACATCAAGCATGGCAGAACTCGCACCATGCCTGGGCCTTGAAGCACGCCCACTCGCAGAGCGTCCTGGGTGACTTCAACGACCGCACGTTCACGTTGCGCGGTGAAACGACCCGTTTCTTTCGACGCGACGGACAGTTCTTCGTCACCACGGCGGGTCCGGACGGCCAATCCACCGACTATCAGATTCGCTTCACCGTCGGCGTTGAGCCGCTGCAGCAGTACCTGGTCGAAGTCGCGCCGGGCCGGCTGCAAGCGCTCGACATCGCATGGGACACCCGGCGCAAAACATGGTTTCACATTTACCCCGATCAGGATGCGAAGCCCGGCGATGGTTTGCACTGGAGCGGCCCCTACAAAAACTGGAACACCCGTTGTGCAGCCTGTCACCAGACCAATTATACCAAAGGCTATTCCGCAAAGGACAACACCTATCGCAGCCAATGGAGTGAGCTGGCCGTGTCGTGCGGGGCCTGCCATGGCCCGGGCGAAGCCCACTTGGCGTGGGCTCAGAACCCACAATCATTTGACAGAACGACTTGGGCCAACGTCGATCAGCGCGGGCTCAGCGTGAAATTTGACGAAGACCGGCCGAGCCAGGAGTTGCAGGTTTGCGCCCCTTGTCACTCGCGTCGCAGCCCGCTCGGCGCCGACAGCCCGCTGCCGGGAACGGCTTTCGCGGATCATTACGCCCTCGCCCTGCTACGCCAGCATCTCTACCACGCCGACGGTCAGATCGATGAAGAGGTTTATGTTTATGGGTCATTTCTGCAGAGTAAGATGCATGCCCGCGGCGTACGCTGTACAAACTGCCACGAGCCGCACAGCGCAGATTTAATTGCCGAGGGCGATGCGGTCTGCACGCAGTGCCACAGTCCGGCAGGTAGACCTGCGTTTCCTTCGCTACCCACCGCCAACTATAACGCCGCTTCGCATCATCACCACGCGCCAGGATCGGATGCTGCGCGTTGCGTAAGCTGCCACATGCCCGCCAAGACCTACATGCAGGTCGACCCCCGCCGCGACCATAGCTTCCGCGTGCCGCGCCCGGATTTATCGGTTAAGCTCGGAACGCCGAATGCATGCACCTCCTGTCATCAGGACAAGACCCCGCAATGGGCCGCTGCACAGGTTCGGGCATGGTTCCCGAACGGCCGCACAAGCACGCCTCACTATGCCGAAACGCTGCATGCCGGACGCAGCAAAGCGGGGGCCGCAACCGCCGGACGTCTCGTCCGTCTCGCACTGGAGCGGTCTCAGCCGTCGATCGTGCGGGCCACCGCACTTGATCTGCTCCGTCGCTCGGCACACCCCCAGCTCGTCAAGGATATCGCACCTCTGCTCAAGGACCCCGCGCCGCTTGTCCGCGCCGCAGCCTTGGGCGTCTTGCAGCACTCGCCGACCCATCTGAGAATTGAATTGGCGACGCCTTTACTCACGGATCCGGTCAAAGCCGTGCGCCTCGAAGCCGCTCGCGTGATGATCGGAATTCCGCGCGACCGGCTTCCAGCCGAACACCGTGCCAGCGCCGCCCGCGCTGTGGCCGAATATCAGCAATCCCTGTTCACGCGCCAAGACTTCCCGGAAACCCACATGCAAATCGCCGGGCTTGCCATGGTGCTGCGGAGATTCGCCACGGCCGAACGGGCATTGCGTCAGGCGCTGGAAATGGATCCCCAATTGGCCGACGCGTGGCTGACACTTGCACGTATACAATCGGCCCTGCGACGACCACGCGCTGCCCGCCGAACGCTGATGGCAGCCGTGCAGCGGATACCGAATAACGGCGTCATCTGGCTGCGCCTTGGCGCCGCCCATACCGCGGCGCGCCAACATCGCCAGGCGATCACCGCCCTCGAAAACAGCCGCAAGTTCATGCAGCTGGTGCCGGTTCACCTGGACCTGTTGGCGGTCAATCACGCGGCGATTGGCAACACCCGCGCGGCACGTGGGTTCGCCGACCAATTGAGCGGCAAATTTCCGCAGTATCGCATCCAACCGGCGTTGCGCCGCCTGCTTCAGCCGCGCTGAAGCGCGCGATGGGAGACCGACGCGGCCGAACCTTGACGCGAACCGACCCGAAAGGGCGCCCAGTGCACGTTCGATCCCACCCAGCACCGGGCACGCGTCTTGCGCGTCTGTCAGCCTTGCAAGCCAGAGCAACCTGCGCTTCGGCGAATGGGGAGGATTCCGATGAAATGCAGAAAGTTGCACTACGTTGCAAGCACGATCATTTCCGCTTGTCGCGTAGTGATTGAATGTAGGCGATGACATCCTGCTGTTGAGCGGGAGGGATGATCAGATTGGGCATTGTCGGATGCGGTGTCCGGAAAAACACCGTCAGCGCCATCGCCGTCATACCTGGCGTATTGGCAATTTGCCGGAAGCTGGCAGCCAGCATCGCCTCAGAGCCGTTGGTTCCGCGCTCGACCCGGTGGCACTGAGCGCAATTCTCGCGCGCATAGGCGAGCCCTTCGCGCGCGTCACCGCCGGTTTGCGCCAAGCTCGGAAGCGACATGCAAAACGACATACAGGACGCGAAGGCCAACACCACGATCAACTGCGATGACGGGATCAGACGCACCAACATGTCCACACGCCTCTCAATACGACGAGCTTCATAGAATGTTGATATGGAACATAGTTTTCCTTGCACTGGGTTTGACCCGCATCAATTCCGAGCCGTTCGGCTTGGGTTCGAATGCCGAGGGGATGTCGCCGATGGGCCGTTGAGCCAGGGCCGTTGAGCCAGGGCCGTTGGCGGGCGGGGCTGGTATTTGCCGTGCTGAGATCATAGTCTGCTCATGGCCGCGCTTTGTGCGGGGACGCCAACCAAGGCTTCCGCTGATGAGACGGTGTAGCATGCGAGCAATCGATTTCCGTCGCAACGACCGCAGACCACCGACGGTGTCGCGCAATCTGCTGGGCCCATTCCCGTCACCATCGACCGCCGCGGTGGCGCTGAGCATCGTCATTTTTGGCCTAGTGTCGGCTTTACTTATGATGCTCGCGGACAAATCCGTAGCGCAGGCCCCCGTAGCTCAGGCCCCTGTAGCTCAGGCCCCTCTGGGCCGCCCCTTGCTGGTGCTGAACATCAAAGGTGCGATCGGGTTCGTGTCCGCGAGCCGGCTCAGCAAGGCGATCGCAAAAGCCACCAGCGATGGAGCCGGGGCCTTGATCATTCGGCTCGACACGCCCGGCGGCCTAGTCAGCTCCACCCGTGTCATGATCAAAGACATTCTGGCCTCCGCGGTCCCCATTGTCGTCTACGTCGCGCCGAGCGGCGCGCGCGCCGCCAGTGCCGGAACCTATCTCACATACGCTGCAAACGTCGCCGCCATGGCACCGGGTACCCACTTAGGCGCGGCCACGCCGATCAGCATGGGGATGCCGACCCAACCGGCACCACAGCAGCCGGCAGGCGACAAGGACGGCAAACCTGCCAGCGCCCGAGAGCGCAAGGTGCTGAATGACGCCATCGCCTACATCCGCTCATTGGCCCAGCTCAGAGGCCGCAATGCGGAATGGGCCGAAAAAGCGGTTCGCGATGCGGCCACGCTCACAGCCGAGGAGGCCGCTGAGGAAGGTGTCATCGACTTTATTGCGAAGGACATGCCGGAGCTTATTCAGCGTTTGGACGGACGCAAGACGACGACCAGCGTCGGCGAACGACACCTGCTGACCAAAGGTCAACCCGTCATTGAACTTGAGACCGACTGGAAGATGGAGCTGATGGGGGTGATCACCGATCCCAACATTGCGTTCATCTTATTGATGGTGGGCATTTACGGCATTCTGTTTGAATTTTGGAACCCTGGCGCCATCGTTCCCGGCGTCATTGGCGGGATCAGCCTATTGTTGGCGCTGACCGCGTTATCCGTCTTACCTGTGAGCTATGCCGGCTTAGCGCTGTTACTGCTTGGGGCAGGACTGATGGTTGGTGAGGCATTCGCTCCGGGGTTCGGCCTGTTGGGCATTGGCGGCCTTGTGGCCTTCGTCCTCGGTGCGATCTTTCTGTTTGACCCTTCAGACACCACGATCCCGCTGGCGATAAGTTGGCCGGTGATCGTCGGCGTCGCCGCGACCACGGGTCTGTTTTTAATCGGCGTGCTTGGCTTTGCCTTCAAAGCCCGTGAACGCCCTGTCAGAACCGGCGCGGAAGATATGGTGGGCACCGATGCCAGGGTCGTAAGCTGGTCTGGCGAGGAAGGTCGGGTCACGACGCACGGGGAGATGTGGTTTGCACGGAGTTCGACACCGCTATCACCAGGCCAGTCGGTCCGTGTCAAGAGTATCTCCGGGCTGGTGTTGCTGGTCGAGCCAAATTCGGACGGCTGAAGCCAAACCTGGTCAATGAGGTGAATTCATGGACGCGCTGATAAATCTGGTCACGACGCTGGGCATCCCGGTCCTGCTCATTCTGTTTTTGCTGGCCTATTCGTTTCGTATCTTGCGTGAATACGAACGCGGCGTGGTCTTCATGTTGGGGCGCTTTTGGCGGGTAAAGGGACCGGGCCTGGTCATCATCATCCCGCTGCTGCAGCAGATGGTCCGCGTCGATTTGCGCACGCGTGTGCTCGATGTCCCGCCCCAAGACGTGATTTCGCGCGACAACGTGTCCGTAAGGGTCAACGCCGTGGTGTACTTCCGCGTACTCGATCCGGAACGCGCCATCATCCAGGTCGAGAACTTCGACATGGCGACAAGCCAACTGGCTCAAACCACGCTGCGTTCAGTGGTCGGACAACACGAGCTGGATCAGATGTTGGCCGAGCGCGAGAAGCTCAATGACGATGTGCAGCGCATTCTTGATGCACAAACGGATGCATGGGGAATCAAGGTGTCGAATGTCGAGCTCAAGCACATCGATCTCGATGAAACGATGGTGCGGGCCATCGCCAAGCAAGCCGAGGCGGAGCGGCTGCGGCGGGCTAAGATCATCGACGCCGAAGGCGAGTTTCAGGCGGCAGAGCGACTGGCACAGGCCGGCGAAATCTTGGCCCAGCGACCAGAGGCCATGCAGCTGCGCTATCTCGGCACGTTGCTCAACATCGCCGGTGAAAAAAGTTCCACCATCGTCTTCCCTCTGCCGATCGATTTGATGAGCTCATTGGGACTGGCAGAACCGCAACAAAGGAAATGATCAGGGTCCTTTTTGACCAAACATTTATCCACTGACCGGCCTAGGCCTTGGGAACCATGCAGCGGCGATTGCCCAATCAAACGGCGCGCATCCCGATCCCGCAAACGGCACGCAAACGATCGGTCTTTGCGTGCTTTGATCGCAAGCCGTGCGACTGATGCGACGACGACTTCGACTGAGGGGCCGAGGTGCTGAGGTTGCCGGGGAGACCATAAACGCCATGCCAACCAGGCCGCAGCGCCAACGTGATCAGAGGGCCGAGGGCGATGGTGGACGGAAACTGGATATCCCAATTCAAGGGTCTAGCTGGCCTGGAAACCGATTTGCGCCGATCGCTGGTGGAGAACAGCCGGGTGCAGTCCGTGCCGGAGGGAACCACCATTTTCGGACCAGGCAAGGCCCCGGAGAGCTTGCTGTTGTTGTTGCGCGGCACCGTCCGTGTCCAGCAAGTGTCGGAAACCGGCCGCGAGATCGTGCTCTATCGGGTCTCAGCCGGCGAGAGCTGCGTGCTCACTACGGCTTGCTTGCTCGCCTACGAGGACTACAGCGCGGAGGCCATCGCGGAGACGGATTTGGAGGCGGTGGCCATCCCCCGCTCGACTTTTGAGGACCTGATCGCGCGCTCGGCGACATTCCGCCGCTTCGTCTTCACCGCCTATTCCACGCGCATCGCAAGCCTTTTCAGGCTGATCGACGAGGTGGCCTTCGCGCGCATCGACATCCGCCTCGCCCAGCGCATCTTGGCCTTGGCCGACACCGCAGACCATTTATCCGCTACACATCAGCAACTCGCCAACGAACTCGGCAGCGCCCGCGAGGTGGTCAGCCGACAGCTGCAAGAGTTTCAACGGCGCGGATGGATTGGCACCTCCCGAGGCCACCTCGCGATCCAAGATCGACAAGCGCTGGAAGCGCTTGCCGCGGAGGCATAAACCCAGCCAGGTCGGACCCGACGCGATAAAGCCCCGTTCACGGCCCGGCTCAAACCCCAACGTCGCACGCCAATGGCAGCCCGCATCCGTGCGAACCCAACGCCGCGCCACGACGAGGGAGCCTCCTTGACCCGAACCGGGTCGATCCCTGACGGAATAAGTCCGGGAGCATGCCGGTCGACGGCAGAAAAGTGACCCTACGCTTCAGGAGCGATCTGCGCCAAATTCAAAGCCGGCCGGAGCAGGGAACCAACGCGCCGGCATGCCGTTCCGGTCGGTTGGTGACCCGGTCGGTTGGTGACATAGTCACAGACCCGGACTGGCTCAGTCCATTATCCTCCTTTCAATCAGCAAGGAGGATGAGATGTCCGTGAATGAAGGTACCGTCGATCGTACGCTGCGCATCGTGATTGGCTTGGGTTTGCTGAGCCTGACGGTGATTGGGCCTCAGACGCTTTGGGGCTTACTTGGCTTAATTCCTTTGATAACCGGGGTCATTGGCTTCTGCCCGGCCTATGCGCTGCTTAGGGTGAACACCTGCCCACGCCACGACGCCATCACCAGGCCTTGAGTTGAAAGCTTCCACCGCGGCCGAGCGCGGCCGATCCACAGCGTGCATCATCGTCGCTGTTCGTCGGGGTGCGGGCGACCGATCGAACAACCGCGTAAAAATCCCGGAGTTGCCGGTGTTCCCATCGACCCCGGTGTGCCCATGAACCAAGGTTTCGCCCTGGGTCAGTCCCCAACGCCGCACCGGTTCACGGCTCCGGACACGTACAGCTGACCCATCTGAGAGGAGGCACCCGTGAATCTGTTGTTATTGCCCGGCGATCTCGTATGTGAGTGGTTGGGCGTGCCGAAGTCCAGCGACCACCGGCAAATATTGAGAACTTTCATCAACACGATCGTCTGGGGTGCAATCGCAGCATTCGTGGCCATCAAAATCGTGTTATGACATGCATCGATCGGCGGTCGGTTGACGGCCGGAGATCGGCTCTACACGGTCGGCTACAGGAGGTGCAGCGTTGACTGAGTTCACACCCGTGAGCGCGTTCATCGGCGGGTCCCTGATTGGGTTGTCCGCCGTCTTATTGATGGCATTGAACGGCCGCATCGCCGGCGTGACGGGCATCCTCCTCGGCCTCCTACCGAGCGCGCCCGCGCGGGATTGGCCTTGGCGGCTTGCCTTTATCCTTGCCGCAATCGCAACGCCTGCGGCTTACTGGATTGTCACCAACTCTGAGCCGCCGTTTGACGTGCCCGTTGGCGGCTCGGCGCTGGTGATCGGCGGCCTTATCGTCGGTGCCGGTGTCACTCTCGGCTCCGGTTGCACAAGTGGGCATGGCATCTGTGGGTTGGCCAGATTCTCGATGCGCTCGGCAGTGGCCGTATTGGTGTTCATGGCGACCACCGCTGTCACCGTCTTCATCGTCCGCCACGTGCTGGGAGGATGAGGTGAGACAGATCTTCGCTGGCAGCATTTGCGGGTTGATGTTCGGATCAGGCATTCTGATTTCGGGCATGGGCAATCCCGCCAAAGTGTTGAATTTTTTTGACGTTGCCGGCACCTGGGACGCGAGCTTGGCATTGGTGATGGCAAGCGGCCTGTTGGTCGCATTGATTGGATATCGCGTCACCTTTGCGATGCCAGGCCCACTTTTCGCCGCTACATTCGACCTACCCAAGTCAGCCCGCATTGATTGGCCGTTGGTGCTGGGTGCCGGCTTGTTCGGCGTTGGATGGGGCCTCAGCGGTTTTTGCCCGGGCGGTCTGATCCCCATGCTCGGGCTGGGTGCACCCGAGCCATGGACCTTTTTTGCAGCGATGGTGATAGGCATGATCGCGGCGCGCTGGCTGCTTACGAAGTGGGCGCGGCGCCGGCAGGCTGGAGCGGCGGGACCGAACACGGCACCCATCTAGGTTGGAGGAACACATATGTCGACGCCTAGTCTATCGATCGATTTGGCAACCAAACCCGAAGTCACTGCGTTCTTCGATGAGGCGACCAACACGGTAAGCTACGTCGTCACAGACCCGGGGTCGAAGGGGTGCGCCATCATCGATTCGGTGATGGATATCGATTATGCGGCGGGTCGCATTTCCAGCCGGTCGGCTGATCAGCTGATTGCCCATGTGCAATCCAACGGGCTGACGTTGGAATGGTTGATCGAGACCCATGTGCATGCGGACCACCTGTCCGCAGCGCCCTACATCCAAGCGCGGCTGGGCGGTCAAATCGGTATCGGTGAGCACATCACGACCGTGCAGAATGAGTTCGGCAAGGTCTTCAACGAAGGCACCTCATTTCAGCGCGACGGCAGCCAGTTCGATCGCTTGTTTGCGGACGGCGATAGCTACCAGGTCGGAACCATCACGGCCTATGTCATGCATACGCCCGGTCACACGCCCGCCTGCACGACCCATATCATCGGTGATGCGGCTTTCGTTGGCGACACGCTTTTCATGCCCGATGGCGGCACCGCACGCGCCGACTTCCCCGGCGGGGATGCCCGTCAGCTCTATCGTTCGATCAAGCGCATTTTGAGCCTGCCCGGAGAAGTGCGTTTATTCATATGCCACGATTATGGACCGAACGACCGGGCCATTGCATGGGAAACGACCGTCGCGGAGGAAAGAGCGGCCAATATTCATGTGCATGACGGCGTATCGGAAGACGAGTTCGTAAAAATGCGCACTGAGCGCGACGCCACCTTGACCATGCCCCGCCTGATTATTCCTTCAATCCAAGTGAACATGCGCGGCGGCCGATTGCCTGAGCCGGATTCAAGCGGCAAACGCTTCTTAAAGGTGCCGGTCGACGGACTGTGAACAGATTCGAATAAACAAATCCGAATAGAGCACGATGAGCCGTGCTTTGTTCGATCCGCCAACGCAAACCAGATCGCCGGCCACCGCCCACCGGCGAGCGCCCGGCAGCTACGACCCGTCGTGCTCCGGTAGAGTACGGCCGATCTTCCATCTCAGCTCGCGATCGGTCTCAACTCGATAGCGTTTCAGAGGTAGCTGTCACCATCCGTCTCCGGCGCCATCAGTCGGGGAGCGGACCGAAAAGCCCAATCCGCCTGAGGCGGAAAGCCTCTCGGGGCGAGTGCGCACCGGCCGTCCGCCCAACGGATCGCTGCGCAAGCGCTACCGAACCGCGTCACTTGATCCAACCACCGCCAAATTGCGTTAGCCCCATTGACAAGAGCTCGGGGATCGATCGATGGCGGCTTATTTGGATATCGCGGTAATCGGTGCTGGCATCTCTGGTTTGAGTGCAGCCTGGTTGCTGTCACATCGCCACAAAATCACAGTGTACGAACGTGAGGCGCGGGCCGGCGGGCACAGCAACACCGTGAATGTCGCCGCTTCGAGGACGACGGTCCCGGTGGACACGGGCTTTATCGTCTACAACGAGACAAGTTACCCGAACCTCGTGGCCCTGTTCGACCATTTGGGCGTGCCGACCACGGCAACCCGCATGAGCTTTGCGGTGTCCCAAGACGATGGACGCTATGAGTATTCTGGGTCCGGATTGCTCGGCCTGTTCGGTCAGCCGGCCAACTTGGCGTCTCCGGCACATTTGCGGATGCTGTTGGACACGCTTCGCTTCTTCCGATACGCGCGCGAGCTGCTGACGATGGACCCCACCCAAAGCCCGTCTCTTGGCCAGTATCTGGTCGCTCACGGGTACAGCTCGGCCTTTATCGACCGGCATATCATGCCCATGGCCGCGGCCATATGGTCGACGCCATCGGCGGCCATCATGGACTTTCCGGCCGCCTCTTTCGTGCGCTTCTTCATGAACCATGGCTTGCTACAAGCTAACGCCCGACGCGATTGGCGCACGGTCGTCGGCGGCAGCCGCGCCTACGTCGACCGGATATTGCAGGCGATGGATGGTCGGTGCGAGCTTGCCACGCCGGTTGACAAGATTGTCCGTGATCGGGCCGGCGTTACCGTGCTATCCGCTCAAGGTCGGCGTCGGCATGATGCTTGTGTTATCGCCACCCATGCCGATCAGGCGTTGGCCTTGCTCGCCGATGCCGATGCCGCGGAAATCGATGGCCTCGCCGCATTCAGCTATACGCGGAACCGCGCCGCCTTGCACCAAGATCCCAGTTTCATGCCGCGGCGCCGTCGCCTATGGTCGAGTTGGAACTACCTTGCACAGGGGCACAAGACCGACGCCGACCTGAGTGTGACCTATTGGATGAACAATCTGCAGCCTCTGGACGTCAAGGGACATGACCTGTTTGTGACCCTCAACCCCAGCCGCCCTATCGATCCGGAACAGGTCATCGCGCAGTTCGACTATTCACATCCGATGTTCGATCAAAGGGCGATGCGTGCACAACGTCGGCTGTGGGGCCTACAAGGACGACGGCGCACATGGTTTTGTGGAAGCTACTTCGGCTATGGATTCCATGAAGACGGTTTGCAGTCCGGCCTCGCCGTGGCTGAGGCGATCGGCGGCGTCCGCCGTCCTTGGCGGGTGATGAACGAGTCGAGCCGCATCGGGTTGACGCCCGAGCCGGTCGCGCCCGACCGGATCGTGTTGGAGGCGGCCGAATGATGACTGCCACATCCTGCGCCTATGCCGGCACCGTCGTTCACAAGCGCTTGATCCCGAAGGTCCACGCCTTCGCCTATCACGTGTTTTCGCTGTGCCTCGACGTCGACGACATCGACCGGCTGTCTGACCGGCTGCGTTGGTTCTCGCGCAACAAACGCAATGTCGTGTCCTTTTATGATTGCGATCACGGCGACGGGACCGGCGCCAACATCGCTGACCAGATCCGATCGATCCTGGCAAGCGCCGGTCTTCACGAGGCCTGCCACCAAATTTCTCTTGTCTGTTATCCTCGGGTGTTCGGCTACGTGTTCAACCCGCTCAGCGTCTACTTCTGCCATCAGGAAAACGGTTCGCTCCGAGCCGTCGTCTACGAGGTGAACAACACCTTCGGTGAACGCAAAAGCTATGTCGTGCCGGTGGCACTCGGTGCGGCGCCGGTCATCGCGCAACGATGCGCCAAACAGTTGTACGTTTCACCATTCACCAGCTCCGTCGGGCAATACCGCTTCCACGTGCTGCCTCCCGGCGACCGCCTCGTCATCGGGGTCGCTTTTGCAACCGACCAGGGAGCCACCCTTAAAACGCACTTCCGCGGACAGCGGCGCGCGCTGACAGACGAATCGCTTGTGTATTTAATGCTGCAACATCCGTTGATGACACTGAAGGTGACCGCTGCAATCCACCTGGAAGCTGCGCGGTTGTGGCGCAAGGGCGTGCCAACGGTGGCACGGCATTCCTCACCAGCGTTTTCATTCACTGTCGTTCAGCCTGAACCGAAAGATGCCACCAATGCCGAGCCATGATGTTGTCCGCACAAGCGGGCGCAGCCAGTTCGCCGTTGTTGTTCAAAACTTGCAGCATGCCATCGATGGCGTCCTGCTGCGAGGAATTGCCCGGGCCCTCAGGTCGGCCCAAGCCGGGCGTCTGCACCTGGCTCTGCCCTCCGGTCGCAGTAGGGTTGTGGGATCCCTCGAACCCGGTGCCGATGCGCAGCTGACGCTTAACAGCTACAGCGTGCTGTGGAATTTGGTCCGCCGTGGCCCGATCGGGTTTGCTGAAAGTTACATGGCCGGCGAGCTTGAAACCGACAGCCTGCAAGATGTTTTCAACTACTACATCGACAATGAGGACGTCCTCGCGGCCGGCACCGGCGTGCTTAGGGTCGCCCGCGCTGATCAACGCTTTCATCGGCGACGCCGCAACACGCGCCGCGGGAGCCGACGCAACATCGCCGCTCACTATGATCTTGGCAACGCATTCTACCGATTATGGCTCGACCCTGGTCTGACCTACTCAAGTGGTCTTTATCGATCCTCTCAGATGTCACTTGAAGCGGCCCAACAGGAGAAATACGCGTGCATTCTCGACGCCCTTCAGCTCGCGCCAGGTCAGTCCGTATTGGAGATCGGCTGTGGCTGGGGTGGGCTAGCCGAAGCGATCGCCCAACGTGCTGTCGATGTCACGGGCATCACCATATCCCGCCACCAATTCGAAGCCGCCAAGGCGCGCATCGAACAGGCGGGCTTGGCTCACCTGGTTCAGATCCGTTTCGAAGACTACCGCGAGACTGTCGGGCAATTCGACCGGATCGTTTCGATCGAGATGATCGAGGCGGTCGGTGAACAATACTGGCCGACCTACTTCGACGTCCTAAGACAACGCCTGACCACCGAGGGGAAAGCGGTAATTCAAGCGATAACGATCCAAGAGGAATTTTATGACGTCTATCGCCGCACGCCCGACTTTATTCAGCGCTACATCTTCCCTGGCGGGATGCTGCCGACCGTATCTTTGATTCGTGAAAACGCCGAACGGGCCGGCCTTCAGTTTAAAGAAATCGTGCGTTTTGGCCAGTCGTATGCCCAAACGCTCTACGAATGGCGTCACCGCTTTAATGATGCATGGCCGCGCATCGAAGCATTGGGTTTCGACGATAGGTTCCGGCGCATGTGGAACTACTATCTCACCTACTGCGAAGTCGGCTTTAAACGCGGCACCATCGATGTCGGTATTTACCGTTTGAGCAAATCGTAGTGTGCCGTTTGAGATCGTGACCAAATCATCAAACGACATGACGGCAATCGACAAGGGAAAGAGAGCGAGCATCACAGTGGCAAACGATTTGAGCCCGGTGGCTACCGACAACCGCTTCGAGCTAACCACATTTTTTTCAGGCAGAACCCATGCGTGGGGCGTTTTCGAGGACCGCTTCGGACGCCTACAGAGGCGGTTTTACGTCGACATGGAAGGCGTCTGGGACGGCGATACGTTTATCCTGCGAGAAACGTTCACCTATGACACCAGCGATGTTGAGAACCGGACGTGGCGCGTGAAGCCCGACGGCCAAGGACGATTTTTAGCAACCTGCGCGGAATGCGTCGGGGTGGCCAAAGGCGTGTGCGAGCGAGACAGCATCTCGATGCAATACAAGTTCAAATTGTCGGTTGGCGGGCGGAATGTCGTCGTCGATTTCCAGGACAAGTTATATCGCATGGGCGCCAGCAAAGCGATCAATCGCACCGTGATGCGAAAGTGGGGCGTTAAATTGGGGGAACTGTCTTTATTTTTTGAGCGCCAGGACTGAAAGGCTGCGCGCTACAAGTTATCTTCCTGGTTTTGATCAGTTCCTGAGAACTGGCGGCGCATCAACCAAAAATAAAGTCGATAGGGAAGTATTCTCATCATTTTCAGAATGATGACGAACCGCCAAGGGAACGCAATTTCGAAACTGTGCTTGCGCAATCCTCGAATGATGCGAGCTGCCGCATCGTCGGCTTCAAGCGCAAACGGCATGGGAAAATCGTTGACCGCCGTCATAGGGGTTTTGACGAACCCCGGGTTGACTAACGATATGACGATGCCATCGCGCTCCAACTCGATCCGCAGCGTTTCCGCCAAATTGATCAACGCCGCCTTGGTCGGGCCATAGGCCAGCGATCTGGGCAGGCCGCGATAGCCGGCAACCGATGCGACAATCGCGATATGGCCGGCGCGCCGTGCCCGCATTTCGGGGATTGCGCAGCTTAAACCGTTCACCACCCCGCCGTAGTTCACCTCCATCGCCGCTTTCACACGATCCGCGTCGAGGTCGCGGGCAAACATCGGTGTCCAAAGCGCCGCGTTGAAGATCGCCAAATCAACCTGTCCGATGGTGCCGACGATCTCCTTATAGGTCGCCGCCATCGCGTCCGGGCGGGATACATCGACGGGAAACGGATGAATGTTTGCACTCTCATTTGCGAGCTCTTTTAACGTGTCGGCCGACCTTGCCGACGCCGCCACGCTAACGCCGCTCGCCGCCAGTTGCAGCGCCAGTTCTCTGCCAATTCCGGTGCTCGCCCCGGTGATCCAAGCTGTCCGCCATTGTCCAGTCATCGCCATGTCACGTCAGGACCGAAGCGCCGTTGTTACAGCCCCGATAAGGACTGAAACACTCTCGGTAACAGCCCCTTGAACCGAGCAGGTCGCTCACTGGCAATCAGGCAGATGCACCCAACCTCCGGGTCCGCCAGCGGCTGATGCTCCATCTCCTCGTCGAGATCTTGAACATCGCCAGGGCCATAGGACCCGGTCGTATCGCTGTAGACACCGTCAAGCACCAACGTTAGCTCAGCGCCCGCATGCCCGTGATCTGGCATCTTGCGACCAGGCGCAATCTTTAGCAACCGCAAGTCGCCTGCGGCGGCAGAGGACAGGGCGAGCTTGTGATGCCAGATCCCCGGTGCCAGCCGCCGCCAAGGGATCGTCTCAAAATCCAGACCATAGTGACGCGCAATCGGCCTGGGCAGCTGATCAACGCGCTCATTGGCGTGATCTGGCGGGAACCGCACCGCCTCGACGCTGGGCTGTTCGAGGAACGCGACATCATCACTTAAAGCACTGTTGGCGTTGGCATTGCACAGTAATGCCATGCCGACCAGCTCCATATCCCTGACGGTTGCTTGGCAACACCGGCACAACGACACATGGGCTGCCACGACGGCAGCCAGCGGTTCTGCCAAGGATCCGGCGGCAAAGCTCAATAGCGTCGCGTTGTCTGGATGATGATTGATGCTCGTCCTCATCTTATGTCCTCAAGCGCAGCGCGCACTTTCCGATAAGCCAGTCGCATACGGGATTTGACGGTACCAAGCGGCGCACAGAGCCGTTCAGCGATCTCGCCGTGCGACAACCCGTCAATGAATGCCAGTTCGACGACTTGCCGTTGCTCGGTCGGTAGCAGCGTCAAGACCTCCTGCACACGAACCCGCCGTTGCCGCTCTGCCACCACGTCATCTTGCAGCGCATCGTCAGCCGGAATCGCCTCGGCTTGCACATCGGGTAGATCTTGCCACGCGGTCTCGCGCCGCAACCGATCGATCCGCAAATTGCGGGCGATCGCGTAGATCCACGTGGTGGGACTGCCTTTGTCGGGACAATAGAGCCGCGCCTTGCGCCAGACCGCCAGCAGCGTTTCCTGAGCCAATTCCTCCGCCGATGCCAAGTCCGCGCCTTGCCGCAGCATCGACCTTTTGATGCGGGGAGCAAACTCATTGAACAGTGAACAGAAAGCCGCGTCACTGCGGTCTTGGGCAATGCGTGACAGCAACTGAACCGTTAATCTCCGTGAACTGCTACCCACCGCCAGCCGCGGCGAGCGATAAGTCGACGAGGGTTGCAACATGATCGCGTGCTCCTGCTTGGAGGTAAAAACGCGTCTCGAGCCCAACTGGATCAAACCGAAGTGCGGCCGCCACGGTTGAGATCGGCCCTGGTTGGCCCTGCGCCCAGCGGATCGCACGCCGCCAATGGGTTATGCAAGCATGATGATCCGGATCGGGCGGATCGGCGTTTCCCCATTTGTTCAACGGCGACCCTGTCAAGCCGGCAGGGGGCCAGCACTGTCAGGCGCAGTCGTCGAACACCGTTGCGCCCGCGAGACCATTGCATCCCGACAATTGCATGATCCACACGCGCGAGATTTGATGAGCCATGGCGGCGGAAAGTTCCATCCTCTGGTTTCGCCAGGACCTCCGGCTGAACGACAACCGGGCACTCGCAGCCGCACTTGCAACCGGCAAGCCGATCATCCCAGTGTTCATTCTTGATGATGGTCCAGCCGGCGGCTGGCGCCGTGGCGGCGCCGGCAAGTGGTGGCTGCATCATAGTTTGCAAGCGTTGCATGCCGCCCTGGCCGCGCGCGGCTCCCGCCTCGTCCTGCGTCATGGCAGCAACGCGCAGGTGTTGGCGCAGCTGGCCAGTGAAACAGGCGCGAAGGCGATCTTCTGCTCGCGAAGCTATGAGCCTGATGCTGCCAACGCCGAAATGCAGGTGCAGGAGATGGCCGGACCAGCCGGTCTGACAGTCCATCGGCATACCGGGACACTGCTGGTTGAACCCGAGGCGATCAGGACCAAAGCCGGAGAACCGTTTCGCGTCTTCACGCCGTTCTGGCGCGCCGCGCAGGCGCTGGTCGCCGATCGGCCCTGCGAGCAGGCACCCCAAAAACTAACGGCACCCAGCCGTTGGCCGAAAAGCGATAAGCTCGCTGATTGGCGCCTGCGACCGACCAAGCCCGACTGGTCGAAAGGGCTTGCCGCGACCTGGCAGCCCGGTGAGATCGGTGCTTTAAAGCGGCTCGACTGCTTCGTCGCGTCCGGCCTGCATGGTTATGGCACCGACCGCGATCGACCGGACATCGCTGGCACTTCGATGCTTTCGCCCCATCTGCACTTCGGCGAAGTCAGCCCGCGGCAATGCTGGCAGATCGTTGCGAGCGCGTTGGCAAGCCAACCCTCGCTCGCCGTTGGCGCACAAAGCTTCCTGCGCGAGCTGGGCTGGCGGGAATTTTCGTACCATCTGCTGCATCATTGGCCGAGTTTGCCGGATCGATCCTTCCGGCCCGAGTTTGATGCCTTTCCCTGGCTGCGACGCAACGCCGACACCGAGCAAGGCTTCAAGGCTTGGTGCAATGGCAAGACCGGCTACCCGATCGTCGATGCCGGGATGCGGCAGCTGTGGCAGACGGGCTGGATGCACAATCGCGTCCGCATGATCGTCGCTTCATTCCTGACCAAACATCTTGGCCTGCATTGGCAAGAGGGGGAGCGCTGGTTCTGGGACACGCTGGTTGATGCCGACCTCGCGAGCAATGCGGCAAGCTGGCAGTGGGTGGCGGGTTCCGGCGCCGACGCAGCACCCTACTTTCGGATATTCAATCCGGTCGTCCAGGGGCAGAAATTCGATCCGGAGGGCGCGTACGTCAAACGCTTTGTGCCGGAACTCACCAACCTGACGCCGGATCATATCCATGCGCCTTGGGCGGCACCCGCTCAAGTGCTGACCGATGCCGGCATCGAGCTGGGCAAGACCTATCCCAAGCCGATCGTCGATCATGCCAAGGCGCGGCAACGCGCCTTGGCTGCCTACGCGGCGATGAAGGCCGCGCCTGCGCACGCCGCTCCAACCGGCTGAGACGCCTACATGAGAGTACGAAGAGCAATGGGTGGTGAACGATCCAACATCGCGGAGCACCGTCGCTACCCCCCGATCGACAATACTACGACATTTGACGCCATAAGCGGCCCTTTCATCGCATCGGAAACCTGATCATGGCCCACGTCGCGGCCTTCCTTGCCTTCCTCCTCAGCTTCATTGCGCTCGACGCCATTTGGCTCGGGTTCATTGCATCCAGCGTTTTCCAGGCCGAGGTTGGCCACTTGCTGCGTCCCCAGCCGGACCTGACCGCGGCCGCTCTGTTCTACATCGTTTACGCGGCAGGCGCCCACATCCTGGTGGTCGAGCCAGCCGCCCGCCAACGCTCCCCGCTGCAGGCTCTCATCAAAGGCGGCGTTCTGGGGTTGACCGCTTACGGAACTTTCGACTTGACCAGTCTTGCCGTGATCAAGGGCTGGACCGTGACCGTTGCGGTGCTTGACATGGCCTGGGGGCTGGTCGGAACGGCATCGGCGTCTTTGGTCGCCTTATTGGCGGCGACGCGCTTGGCCGGCTCGAGCGCCAGTGCGCCAGAACGGAAGCGGCCCTGATGGCGGCATCGGTTCGCGACATTTTAGGGTTTCAGGTTGTCTGGCTGATCTGCGCTTTGGGGGCGGCGCGCGGCTACGGCGAACCGGGCATGCTCGCCGCCGGCCTTTTGGTGCTTTGGTCGTTCTGGCGCGCGCCGTCGCCGGCACCGGCCAAAGCCACCCTGATCGCCGCCGGCGTGCTAGGGGCCACGGCAGAGACATTTTTGGTGGCCAGCGGCTTGGTGCGGTACGCGGCCGCCTGGCCATCGGCTAACCTGGTACCGGCGTGGCTCGTTGCGCTGTGGCTTGCCTACGCCACCACCATGCCCGCATTGGCAATGCTGCTGGGCCGGCAGCCCTTGCTTAAGGCCAGCCTCATTGGGGCACTGCTCGCGCCCGTCGCCTATCTGGCCGGCGAGCGGCTCGGTGCGCTGGAGTTCCTGGCGCCGACTTGGTTGGGGCCAGTCGCGGTTGCCGCGGTCTGGGCGGTGGCAAGCCCTACGCTATTGGCCATCGATCTCAACCGCGCCGATCGATAAAAGGAGCGCAGCCTGCTGACGGCAGTGAACGTCAGCCGTACCGCGATGTCGTCGGTGGTCGGTTGCCGACTTGCGGCCGGCGTCACGCCCGGTGCATGCTGCCCAGTGAAAAGGAGGCAGCGACATGGCAGTTCATGACTTGACCGGAAACACCGTCATCGCAACCGGGGCCGGAAGCGGCCTGGGACAGGTTATGGCGCTGAGCCTGGTCAGCGCCGGCGCCAACGTGCTTGCGCTGGATGTCGATCAAGGACGGCTGCAAGACACCGTTTCGCAAGCAGCGGCGGCAGCGGCGACCGGCCGAATTGAACCGTTCGTTTGCGATGTGCGTCGCGAAGACCAGTGCGCAGCCGCGGTCGAGGCTGCCATCACGCGGCTGGGAGGCTTGCACGGCCTTATCAACTGTGCCGGGCTCGGCATGGCCTACCTGCGTCCGGACGCTTTTGCCAAGCCGCCGAAATTCTGGGAAGCCGATCCTCAGCGCTGGCAGGACATGATCGACGTCAACGTGCGCGGTCCGTTCTTGATGGCCCGGGCCGCGATGCCGCAACTGCTGTCGCAGAATTGGGGACGAATCGTCAACGTGACGACCAGCTTCAATACCATGATCCGGGTCGGCAATATGCCTTACGGTCAAACCAAAGCGGCGCTGGAGGCCGCCTCGCACAGTTGGGCGGGGGACCTCACCGAGACCAAAATAACGGTCAACGTGCTGGTGCCGGGCGGCGCGGCGGACACCCGAATGGTGCCGGAAGACTCGCCTTACGCGCGCGAGCAGTTGATCCGCCCAGACGTGATGGCCGCGCCGATCTGTTGGCTGATGTCGGAAGCATCCAACGGCGTCAATGGCATGCGTTTTATTGGCCGGTTGTGGGACCCGACCCAGCCATGGCAGGACGCAGCGAAAGCGGCCGGCGCGCCGATCGCGTGGCCGGAGCTGGCCGCCGCCGCCGCCGCGGCAGGCCAACCGGTACCAAAGGGACGGATTGGGCTGTAATCATCGTCGCTGGAACCAGCAGCCAAACCAACACGCTTGAGAGAGGTGCGCACATGCCCAATTCGGGGACCGGTTCGACCCATAGTGCGACGTTCCACATCGACTGGCCGACCGCGGACGTGACCCGCGTGCCCTACCAAGTCTATACCGATCCGGCGCTGTACGCAGCCGAGCAAGACCGTCTGTTCCAAGGCCCAACCTGGAACTTTCTGTGCCTGGACGCGGAGATCCCAAATCCTGGCGATTATAAGACGACGTTCGTCGGCGAGGCACCGGTCATCGTGGTGCGCGACGAGACCGGCAGCGTCCATGCCATGCTCAATCGGTGCGCCCACAAGGGCGCACTGGTTTGCTACCAGCCGCGTGGCAACGTGAAGGAGTTGACATGCGTCTATCACAACTGGGTCTACGACCTTCGCGGACAACTGACCGGCATCGCCTTTCGGCGCGGTGTCGGCGGCAAGGGCGGGCTGTCTGACCAGTTCAATGCGGCCGATCATGGCTTGCAGCGCTTGCGTGTGACGACCTATCGCGGCCTGATCTTCGGTACGTTTTCAGAAGCCACGCCCAGTTTCGAGGCCTACCTCGGTGACGAGCTGCTAGGCAACATCGATCGCGTTCTGGTCCGCCCGCTCAAGGTGCTCGGCTATCACAGTCAAATATTGCCGAATAATTGGAAGCTTTATGCGGAGAACACCAAAGACTCCTATCACGCCAGCTTGTTGCACGTGTTCCACAACACATTCGGCGTGGTGCGCCCCAACATGGGCGGCGGCATCAAAGTCAGCGAAAGCGGTTGGCATCATCTGAGCTACACCGAGCGAAAGATGACCGATGATGACACCGGCCGCGAACAGGTGCGCTCGCTCAAGGAATCCTACAAGCTGCACGACCCCTCAATGATGGAGCACAAGCTGGAACTCGGCGATCTGGTCACCAACGCGATCCAATCGGTGTTTCCCACGCTGGTCATTCAGCAAATCCTCAACGCGCTTGCGGTGCGCCAGCTGATCCCGCGTGGCGTGGACAGCTGCGAGTTGATGTGGACCGTGCTGGGCTTTGAGGATGATGACCCGGCGATGCAGGAACTCAGGCTCAAGGTCAACAACCTGGTGGGGCCGGCCGGCTTCATTTCGATGGAGGACGGGTGCGTCGGCGGCTGGGTGCAACGCGCCGCAAAGGCCGACAGCAGGGCGCGAACCATCATGCCGATGGGCGGCACGGGCATTGAGGCCAGTGAAGGCTCCCGCGTAACCGAGGCAGCCGTGCGCGGCTTTTGGAAAGGCTGGCGGGACTGTATGGGACTATGATCCGATCTAATTCCACCCGATACTTGCCGAAGGAGATCGTCACATGACCGCAGCTGTGCATGAAACGGTCGATAAAGCGGCTGAGGCTCGGCTCCGTTGGCGGCTCAGGATCGAGGAGCTGTTCGCAGACTATGTCCAAACGATAGACGACGACCGGTTGGAGGACTGGCCTGGTTTCTTCACCGAGGATGGCGTCTATCGGATCGTCACGCGAGAGAACCACGCGCAAGGTTTACCCGTGAGCCTCATCTATTGCTCCGGTCGCGGCATGCTGGCCGACCGCATAGCGGCCATGCGCACAGCCAATATCTTCGAGCCGCACGTGTACTGTCATATGACGGGCGGACTCCAGATCCGCGATGTCACTGATCGTGAGGCGCGTGTTCAATCGAATTTCACCATCATTCGCACGATGGCCGATGGCGCAATGTCCGTCTTCGCGTGCGGCCGGTATCTCGATCACATCGTCGATCAGTCCGGCGCGCTCAAGTTCGCCAAGCGCGACACCATTCTCGACTCGCGGCGGATAGATACACTGCTGGTGATTCCGATCTGATGGCATGAGCACGTCATCGCTTGAGCCTCCCCGATCGGTGCGCGGATCCGCTGTGCCTGACCGTGGGGTAATCCAGTGTGCAAATGAGACCGTAACGTCCGCATGATTTATATGATTGCGACATTCATTCCGGTGTTTGGCTGCGCGCTCATCGCCCTCGTGTGGTTGATGCGACAGCTATCCGCGCGAAACCCCGATCTCGGCAAGAATGGACCTGCAGATTTCGCGCGGCATCGACGACGTGCCTAACGCACAGCGCGGCGACGGCGTGCGCAACAGATCATCTCCGCCTTAGGCGGATCAGCTTTGCCGACCCGCTCGCTGAGCCGTTCCACCCCATGGCACGATATTTGGGGGGGCCGGGTTGAGGGTGGGCTGGGTCCGGCAAACTGTGAAACGTGACATCTAGATCATCGCGCCTTAAATCGGACCCGCAAAGCCGGTTCCGATTTAAGGCGCAAAGATGATCGCTCTTAAAGTGTAGAGCAACCTGCCTTTAATCAGAATCGGAACGATTCCGATTAAAGGCAGGTTGCCCTAGTGTTGTATGGCGTTACGTCGGCTTGAGCATAAATTCGTAGTCGCCGCCCATCACCTCGCCGATCGGCTTACCTGCAAGCAGCGCCCGGGCCATTGCTTCCTCGCGCTGAACGATATCTTCAGCAACAGCCAACACCCTGTCGATCTCCGCCGATGCGATAAAGATCGCTGCGCTGCGATCGGCGATCACATAGTCGTTGGAGGCAACCACGACATCGCCGATTTCGACGGGTTCGTTGGTCGCCAGCTCGACAATGCGCCCGCGCGCCGTCAAACACGTCAGACTACGCGCAAAAACAGGGAACCCCAACTCCCGCGACTGGTCGATGTCGCGGACCGGCCCATCCACCACGACGCCGGCTATGCCGCGCACCGAAGCACCCTGTGATAAAAGTCCGCCCCAGCTCCCAGCCTCAATCCCTGAGCGCTGTTCGACGACGATGACGTGGTCGGGTCCACCCAGCTCGATCGCATGAGCGCACAAGTGCTTCGGCGGACCCGCCTGAGCGGTGCCGCGGCCGAGCTTGACCGTAATCGCCAGGCCGGCAATACGCCCAGCGCCGGCGCGCCGAGGAATTCCAGTCACGACGCCGCGCAAGCCGAGCTTGTCGAGCGCATCGGAGACAGCGCAGCAGTCAACGCGCCTCAGTCGCGCGACACGATCATCCTCGGTCATCTTCCCTTCCCTGCTCGCTCAAGTTGGCTTCGCCAAACCAGCATCGCCAGCGGCACGATCATCCAACGCCAAAAGAGCCCTTGCCCGATCGCCACCTTACACCTCATAGGGCAGGCCAAGCATGGCATTGACGAACGTCCGCCGCCCATCGTCCGTATAGGCCCAGCGGTTGAGCATTTGGTACTGCAGTTGCGTATCGAATGCGGATTGTCCCGGCATAATGTGCAAGGTTTCGGTGAGCCAGCACGACCACTGCACCGTCGCCCATATTCGACGCAGACAAATTTCCGAGTAGCGCTCGATCAGGTCGCGATCACCGCTGGTATAGTAGCGACGGATGGCTTCCGCCATCACCCGCACATCGCCGACCGCCAAGTTGAGGCCTTTTGCGCCAGACGGTGGCACGATGTGGGCGGCATCGCCCGCCAGAAACAACCGACCGTCGCGCATCCGTTCGCAAACAAAGGCACGCAGCCGGGCAAGATCCTTGCGCAGTATCGGCCCGCGATTGAGGCGCTGGCCCGAGCCGTCGTCGAAGCGACGGTCCAGCTCATCCCAGATCGCCTCGGCACTCCAAGCCTCGATGTCCTCGTCGCGATCGACCTGAAGATAAAGCCGTCCGATCTGGGGTGAGCGGGCCGATGCGACCGCAAAGCCGCGCGTACTATGGGCAAAACCTCGAATCTCCGGGTGCGGGTCCGCCTGTGCCAGGATGCCGAGCCAGCCGAACGGATATTCCTTAAGGTATGACCGTTTGGCCGCGCCGCTCACATGCTCGCGAGCGATCCCTCGAAAGCCGTCACATCCGGCAACGAAGTCACATTGCAAAGTATGGGCGCGCCCCTGCCGCGTGAAGTGGATCGTCGGCTGATCGCCGAGATCCTCAATCCGCTCGGCTGCCGCCTCGAACAGGAGCGGCAAGCCATCAGCTTCACGCAGCGCGATCAAATCGCGCACGATGTTGGCCTGGCCATATGTGATCAGCCGTCGTCCGCGAGCATCGTCGTTGGGAAAGGTATGGCGTTCGCCGTCCCAACGAATCTGCATGTTTTCATGCACCATGCCCTCGCGTTGCAGCCGATCGCCGACACCGTGCTCGATCAGCGTGTCGACGGTGCCTTGCTCCAACACGCCAGCACGGATGCGCGCCAACACATAGTCCCGGCTACGGGCTTCGATAACCACTGCATCGATGCCGTTATTTTGCAGCATACGCCCGAGCAGCAATCCGGCGGGCCCGGCACCGATAATACCGACTTGTGTGCGCATCGGTTTAGTCCCCGAGGTTGCAGACGAGGTCCTGAAGCGATCTGCTCCAGTGCCTCGCTAACACTTGTGTCAGGGTGGTGGTCACTTGGCCCAACCAAACATTTCAAGCCGAGCACCATACGGGTTGAGCTGGGCGACTTTGTCGGTCAGATCAACTGTTACGTCTTTATGATGCACGAAAACGCTGGGGTTGCCGGAGATCGGCAGGATGTATGCGCGTTGCGCAATCCTGGCCAACGCCTGTTCCATGATTTTCGCCCTCGCTTTGGGATCCAACGTTGCATCGGACTGCTTGGCAAGCTTGGTCAGCTCCGCATCGCCATAATAATCGCGCGCCTTGGAGCCGAAATAGAACGATAACAGCGAGCCGACATCGGGCAGTCCGCCCATCGAGTACTGCGTCACCAGCGCTTGGATCTTGCCGGTCCGCTGCAGCCGGCGATAGGACCCCATGGTTTGGGTCGAAATGCTGGCCCTGATGCCGATCTTGCTGAGATAGCCACCGATCGCCTCGGCCACACCACGCGACCAGGGCAGGGCCGTGATCTTGAGCGGGAAGCCGCCCTCTTGACCGGCCGCCTTCATCAATGCCTTCGCCTTGGCGACATCGTAAGCCAATTGGGAGCCTTTGCCCGAACAACCCACCTGGCTTACAAAACACAGCGAGTCCATTCGGTTCGACTTCTCACCCCCGGTCACGACGTTTTTCCGAATGGCGTCGCGATCGATCGCATGGAAGATCGCCTGGCGCACACGCATGTCCTTTAGAACGCTGATGCCGGTACGATCCTTCGCGTCAAGCGAGATGTAAAAATAGAGCAAGCCCTCGGTCACCGAAACCTTAAGGTCCGGGTTTGCCGCCAAGGCGCTGACGACGTCCGGTGAGTTGGCAGTCATCAAATCAATGCCCCCGACCATGATCTGCGCCATTTGTGTTTGCACGTCGGGTATCGGCTTGATCTCGACGCGGTCGATCGTGGCGGGCTTGCGGATGTTGTAGTGCTTATTGCGCTCCAGCACGACGCCTTGGCTGGGGCCGACCGACACCACCTTATAGGGGCCGGTTCCAACCGCAATTTTACCCCAATCGCTCTTTCGCTTGAGCGCGCCGAATTTCTCCGAGGGAAGGATCGGCAGTGAAATCGCGATACGCATCATCGCCGGCGCGTAAATGCGCTTGGTTATGATCCGCACCGTTCGGTTATCGATTTTTTCCGCCCCTTTGATGAACAAAAAGCGCGTTTTCAGCCGAAACTTTGATTTGGGGTCGGCGATGTACGAGATCGTCGTGACAACATCATCGGCATCGAACGCCGTGCCATCGTGAAACTTCACATCGCCGCGCAGCTTAAATTCATAGGTCGTGTCGTCGATCTGCTTCCAAGATTGGGCAAGTCCAGGTTTGAATTGGCGAGTGGCGACGTCATAACCCAACAGCGTGTCGTAGACCGCAGCGCCGGTTAGGCCGGTCTCGCCTTTGGGATCGTGGATAATGTCGACACCGCTGATCGGATCGCGAAAGGCAATGCGAAGGACATTGTCTGTCTTTCCCGCATACGCTGGCGGTCCAGCCAAGGCCGCCGTCGCCACAGCAAATGCCATCGCGCTGATGATAAGCTTCATGTTCCAGCCTCCCTATGTTGCGTTGCTTGATTGGTGCCCTTAGCCCTTAATATCCCACCAATAAAAACCGTTGGCAGTGCCGGTACCAGCCGGCGATCGATAGCATGGAACGTAGTCGATCTCGTGCATCTGGGTATCCATGTCCTGCAGCAGGCCGGCCAGCGATATCCATGATTTCAACTCCGACGTCCCCGACTGAAGGTCGCGCAGGGGGATCGAGGTCAGGTAGGCCTTGTCCTTGACTTTGAGTGCCTCGACAAAGCGACGATCAAACGCCTCGTCGATGACGAAATGGCTCATCCCGCCGGAAGCGAACACCGCGACTTTTTTGTCCGACTCCCAACTGTCGATCGCTTTTTTCACGATCTGGCCAAAACGATACGCGCGCGCGGCCGAAGGCTGGTTGGGCGGAAAAAACGTATTTTGATAAATCGGAACGTTGGGCACCACCTGATCGCTCATCACCTGGCGATAAATGTGGCCGAACGCGTGGCTGGCGCCATTTTTGGCCCGCTTCGGCCAAATCTTTGAAGCCGCGACATCGAACTCGTTATCGATCATCGTGCAGATAATGTGAGAGGCAAGGTCGGGAACGCCCGGATACTCGGTGTAGGTTTCCGTCGCATGACCAAACTCGGCTTCGGCCACGCCCGGCGGCGCCTTGGCGCGAACTTCCTCGCTTTGCGGATAGTTGGGAATCGTCTCGCCGTAAAACACCATGAAAGGTGGATTGAGCTGTTCGGTCTCATAAATCTCGTTTTGGTCATTGCCCATGATGACGGCGAGATCAGCGCCCATTTCATTCCACTTTGCCGCCATCTTCTCCATGGCCGCATGACAACGCGCATGATAGCGCCGTTGCGCTTCCATCGAGGATTTTTGTTCGAGGTTTTCCCCTGTGCGCATCCCCACCAAGTCGTCGAATGAATACTCGCCCCCCCGAAACGGATGCTTGCGCGCCCTGTCGGCCTTAACGCGCAATTGCCATTGCTCCACCGTGGTGTGAAGCTGAGGGCCATGCGTCGTCGCCATTGCGGTTATGATTTCTGCCATTGTTTGCTCTCCTTGGCCGCTCGATTTCAAGGCGCCGGGTCGCTGCGCCCCGAAGCTTCTTGGCCTGGCTGTTGGTCGTCACGGGCTTGGTTATAGAGGTGACACGCCACATCGCTCGACCCCACACCAATTAGCTGCGGTTGTTGCTTGCGACAGACCTCCATCACCTGCTGACAGCGCGGATGAAAATAGCAGCCCGGCGGCGGCGCGGTCGGATCCGGAAACTCGCCGTCCAGCGAGGGATCCGGCAACCTTTGATCGGGATCGGGCCGCAGCGCCGAGGCCAGCAGCAACTGCGTATAAGGATGCCGCGCCTCGCCGAATACCTCCGCCGCCGGACCAAGTTCCACGACCCGGCCCAGATACATGACGGCGATGCGATCGGCAATGTGTTGCACTACGGACAAGTTATGGCTGATGAACACGTAGGTCAGATTGAACTCGTGCTTTAGGTCCTGCAGCAAGTTGAGAATCTGAGCCTGGACGGAGACGTCGAGGGCGGATGTCGGCTCGTCGCATACCACCAACCTTGGATGTGTGATCAAGGCCCGCGCGATCGCCACGCGCTGGCGCTGGCCGCCGGACAGTTGGCTTGGGTAGGCATGGATGAGACGGATCGGCAAACCGACCAGCTGCATGGCCTCCTCAACTTTCTTGCTCCGATCCGCCGCCGAAGAACCGCCTTGCACCAACAATGGCAGCGCGATGATGTTCTCGACCGTCTTTCTGGGGTTGAGCGACGAATACGGGTCCTGAAAAATCGGCTGAACGAGGCGCGCGATGCTACGCCGGTTCAAATGCGATAGCGGCTGCCCCTCAAACAGGACCTCGCCTGAGGTCGGTGGCTGCAGCCCGAGCAGCGCTTTCGCCAACGTCGTCTTGCCACAACCGGATTCGCCGACGATGGCCAGCACTTCTCCGGCGCGAATGTCGAGCGTTACGTGATTGACGGCGCCAAGGCGTCGGGCTGGCCGGAACAGCCCACCTCGCACCTTGAACTCGATGGCAAGATCGCGCGCTTGCAGCAAGTGGCCGTTGGTCGACATCACGGCGACGCCCCCTCGACTTCGCTGCCAGATCCCGCAGCTTCGCGCACGCACCGATAAAAGTGCCCGTCCCCGGCGTCCGCCTGCGCCACCGAACCCTGAGCACACACCGGCATGGCAAACGCGCAGCGGTTACGAAACATGCACCCTTCCATGCTTCCGATCAGCGATGGCACCAAGCCCGGGATCGCTTTCAAACGTCCGCCCGGCTCCGTGTGCCCCGGAATGGGAATACAGTCGATCAATCCGCAGGTGTACGGATGCCGCGGTTCACGAAACACTTGCAGCGCCGTGCCGGTCTCGACGATGCCGCCCGCGTACATCACCGCTATGCGATCGGCGACGCTCGCCACCACGCCAAGATCGTGCGTGATCAGGACCAGCGCCATGGCGAATTCCTGCTGCAAGTCGCGCAGCAATCGCAGGATCCGCGCTTGCACGGTGACGTCCAGTGCGGTCGTTGGCTCATCCGCGATTATCAGTTTTGGCTCACACATCATCGCCATGGCGATCATCACGCGCTGTCGGAGACCACCTGACAGCTGATGGGGAAACTGGCCAAGCCGCGTCGCGGCGTTGCGAATACCGACGCGCTCCAGCAGGAAGACCGCCCGCTCCAAGGCCTCGGCCCGGGTACTGCCCAGATGCCGCTGATGCCCCTCCGCCAGTTGGTCACCGATCGTGAACACGGGATTAAGCGCCGTCATCGGATCTTGGAAAATCATCGCCATCCGGTTGCCGCGCAGGCGCGACAGCTCTTTGCGGTCCAGCTTGTGCAGATCGCGGCCGTCGAACCGGCAAACGTCAGCGTGAACCTTCGCTGCGCGCGGCGTCAACCCCATGACTGCCAGTGCCGTCATCGACTTGCCACAGCCAGATTCGCCGACGATGGCAAATGTCTCCCCCGGCATGACACTGAAATTCACGTCTGTTACGGCACGCAATTGTCCCGCGGGCGTGCTGACCGTGACGTTCAGGCCAGCGACTTCCAAGGCCGGCTGCCTTGCCAGATCGTCTGCGGTAGCCATATCAGTTCCTTCCCTGCGGGGCGGTGATGTCGCGCAATCCATCGCCTAGCAGATTGATCGCCATCACCAGGGAGAAGATGGCAAGGCCCGGCAGCATAATGAGATAGGGCTTGAAGAACATGAATGGCCGGCCTTCCGAGACGAGCAGGCCCCACGACGGTGTCGGCGGTTGAATACCGAGCCCCAGGAACGACAGCGCGGCCTCGACTAGGATCGCCACGGCCATCTCCAACGAGGCCACGACGATGATTTGATTCATTACGTTAGGAAGGATCTCACGGAAGAGGATCCAGAGTCGGGAGGCGCCGAGAGCTTCCGCCGCAGCCACGAAGTCGTTGGCACGCACCTGTTGGGTTGCCGTCCTCGTCACCACCGCGAACCGGTCCCAGAACAAGAAGCCCAACACCAACACCATCACCAACAGCGAACCGCCGAATATCGACACCAGCGATAAGGCGATCAATATGCCGGGTAGCGCCAGCTTGACGTTGATCAAGAAGACCACGACGGCATCGACGCGGCCGCCATAGTAGCCGCCAGTAATGCCCAGTATGGATCCGACGATGCCGGACATCACCGCGGCGCCGAACGCCACGATCATGGTGATGCGCGCGCCATAAAGAACGCGAGAGAAGTAATCGCGGCCGAAGCCATCGGTGCCGAAAATATGCGCCCAGCTTCCCCCTTGCTCCCACACCGGCGGGATCAGCCGACGTGTCAAGTCCTGTGCGTACGGATCATAGGGCGCGATCCACGGAGCAAACAGGGCGCAAATCAAGGCGAGAAGCACGATGGCAGAGCCGATTTGAAAGCCCCAGTGGTGCATAGCGCGCATGCGCATCACTTGCCACGGTGTCGGTGGCGCGGTGTCAGCGATCATCGGCCCGGCGGCTGGCGCCGTCTTGTCGATCAGCGATGCCGGTGTCGTTTCGACCCTGTCAGCGACGCCGTCTGCCAATATCGCCCCCTTCAACCCAGCCGAATGCGCGGATCAAGTCGCGCATTGATCAGATCGGCCAACAATGTCAAAACGATATAGGCTACGGACAAAAAGAACAGAATCGATTGCACGACGGGAAAATCGGAATTTCTGATCGCTTCGATGGCGAGTGAGCCGATGCCGTTGAGGGCGAAAATCGACTCCACTATCACCGAGCCACCCAACAGGAAACCGAGCGAGACGGCCGCCAGCGATACCACCGGCAGAATCGCGTTGCGCAAGGCGTGCTTGAAGAAGACTACCCGCGGCAGCATCCCCTTGGCCCAGGCGGTGCGGATGTAATCGGCATCCAGAACGTCCAGCATGCCGCTTCTGGTAACGCGCATCAGCTGCGGCATGATCCCGGTCGCCAGCACCAGCGTGGGCATAACGAAATGCGCCCAAGTCTCGTTGCCGGAGATCGGCAATACCCGCAGCTTTACGCCCAAAAAATAGATCAGAATGAGTGCGAACCAAAAGGTCGGAATCGCTTTTGAAAAGACAACTACGCCGAGCGCCGTGCGGTCGATCCAGCTGTTGGCATAGACCGCCGCGGTCACCCCCATCGGGACAGCAACGATCAGTGCCAACACGAGCGCCATCACGGCGAGCTTGGTCGTGACCCCTACCCGTTCAAGAATCAGATCGAGCACCGGCTCGTTGGTAAACAGCGAGTGACCGAGATCGCCGGCCACGGCACCGCCGACCCAACTGGCATATTGCTCGATCAACGGCCGATCCAATCCATAAAGGCGCGCGACCTCCGCAATCTGCTCCGGCGTCGCTTCTGCACCCGCCAGCACCTCGGCCAAGTCTCCCGCCGTCCGCAGCAATACAAAGCTAATCACCGAAACCGCAATGGCGACCAGGATTGAGATCAGCAGCCGGTTGACGGTGTAGCGCACCATGGGTGGTCACCCCGGATTGGAGTTCTGAGCTCTCAGCCTGTCCAATCAGAAATCCAATTTGAAGACCGTGCGCGCATTCTCCGTGAGAATTGCAGCTTTCGCGCTGGCGTCCAACCATTCTGCATGTGCTATAATCGGCGCGATGTCGTCGTAGGTCCGCCCGCTCTGCGGATTGCGGGCCGAACCGACACCGGGGCATTCAGCGCCGAATAGGCAGCGATCCGCTCCCACCGTCTCGATCAACAGGCGCATGGCGCCCTCGGTGTACAGCACCGTGTCGTAATATAGGTTACGCATCGCCTCCGAGAATAGCGGCCCCGGCCGACGCGCCGAGCCAGCCTCGAAGCGACCGAGCTGATAAGGGATCGCTCCGCCGCCATGGCTCATGATAATCTTCAGACTAGGAAAGTCCGTGAACACACTGGAATTGACCAGTCCGTAGGTTGCGGTCGTCTCTTCATTGATGAAATGCAGCGTGTACGGCTCACGTTCCGGACACCGCGACCCGGTGCCATGGATATGGGCCGGGACATCAAGCTCAACTAGCTTTTCATAGAGCGGATACCAATAGCGATCGCCCATCGGCGGCGCCTTGGTCCCGCTGTTCTCGTAGGGATCGGGATTGAGAAGGCAGGCCTTGAAGCCCAGCTCCACGCACCGCTCCAGTTCCGCAATTGCCATATCCAGCGGCCGACCCGCCGGCTGCGGCAGACCACAAACGCCGACAAACCGCTTGGGATAAAGCAACGTCTGACGGTGAATGACGTTGTTCACCTCCTCATGGAACCATTGCACCAGCTTTGGCGTCTCCGAGTGCATCAACTGAAACGGCCGCGGTGATACGCACTGCACGTCCGTGCCGACCTCATCGAGGAAGGCCATGTGGCTCTTATCGCCGCCCTCGAACCGCTTGCTCTCAACAGCCGCGCGGATCTGATCATCTGTAAAATTGAGCTTACCCCGCCCGTGCGAGCCGCGATGCGAGAGCAGCGACGCCTTATAGGCCCATAATTCCGCCGGGGCACTCACATGCGCATGACAATCGATGATCATGACACTGCGTTTCTCCCTTGCTCAGCTGGTACGCTGCCCGGCATCCCGGCCCGACCAACAATTTTTTTCTTATGTCGCTATTGGCACAAGCCAGTGTAATAATCGCGACGATTGTCGTCAATCTCGTATATCGGGACTAGCGTGCAGCCAGGCCGGCGTGACCCTGGGTCGCTGACGGCGAGCCGCCCGACCAGCCGGTTTCGGCCCCATCCATCAGCTGTTCCGCAGCAATCACCGACCCGGCATAACGAACATGATCCGCGATCGAGGAGAAGTCGTCCTCACTCACCAAGCGCTCAGAAATCGCCAGACTAATGCTGCCGATGACGACACCCGCTTCGTCGATGATCGGGGCCGCAAAGCAATACTCGCTAGGCCGCACGTCGCCGTAGACCAACGCGTAACCCTGACGGCGAATGGAGCGCAGATTTTCGATGATCGCCGTCTCAGTGTCCCCTAAGTCGGTCGAGATCAAGTCATCGAGATGCTCGCGCACGAACGTCATCATTTGCGTGCGCGACAAAAATGCCACGATCACCCGGCCGTTCGCGCCGCGGACCAGGGGCAGTGGGCGACCCGGCAAAGGACGCTCACCGAGGCTGGCTGCGCTGGCTTCACGATGAATACCGACGAATTGATCCTGATACCGCCTTATCAGCGAGACCACGCCGGGAAAGCGACGCGACAACTCAATCATCACCGGCCGACCACGCTGGATCAGCGGATCTGCGGCCCGCATCACATAATCAAGTGCGAGGACCTTGGTCCCGATCCCATAGCTCCCATTCGGCAGGCGCGCGAGCAAGCCGGCACCGGTGAGCGCCTTGAGGTATCGGTAGAGCGTGGACCGCGGCAACTGCAGCGCATCGATCATCTCATCCGGCATCCAGGCACAGCGCTGCTCGGTGTAAAGATCAAGCACCATCAGCATCCGATCCAGACTGGACACGCGCGCGTCTCCTCATTTCATCAGTCCCACATTGTGAGATGTGATAGTCTCTTTCTCGCAGCGATGCAATCCGCGAGGTCGGTGCCACGGCCGCGATCGCCACGCACGCCAGCGATCGCTCGGGCCGTTCGCGTCCGGGACGGGGATCACGCGGTTGTTGCCGGCACCGACAATGTGCTAACCACCCACCGGATCAGCGGCGATCATGTGCCGGCCAACGTAAGCCCCACTCTTCAAGCCATCCAGCGCCAGACGCGGGTCCGCCCGCCACCCAACAACTAGCGTTCGCCTGCGTCGCAACCGCGAACGCCCGCGAACTGGCCGATCAGTGGCAATCACAAGGAGGTACCAATGGAACAGCCCGGATATCCCGATTTGCGCGCGCACATCGCGATGCTTGAAGAAAAGGGCCTCTTGGTACGCGTGGCGCGACCGATCAACAAGGATACCGAGATGCATCCTTTGGTCCGCTGGCAGTTTCGCGGCGGCATCGCCGAGGACGATCGCAAGGGTTTCCTGTTTGAGAATGTGGTCGATAGCACCGGCCACAGATTCGACATTCCGGTCGCGGTAGGAATTCTGGCCTCCAATCGGGCCATCTACAGTGTCGGGATCGGCTGCGACGTCGACGTCATCAAGGCCAAATGGGATCATGCCGAGCAACACCAAATCGATCCCGTGATGATCGACGCTCCGCCGTGCCAGGAAATCGTGGTCGAAGCTGCACAGTTGGAAGAAAAGGGTCGGGGCGTCGACAGCCTACCGATACCGATTTCGACACCTGGTTTCGATAATGCGCCCTATGCCTCTTGCTCGATGTTCATCACCAAGGACCCCGACACCGGGCTGCAGAATATCGGCAACTATCGGGCGATGGTAAAAAGCCGCACGCGCATGGGCATGAACCCAGAGGTCGAACTCAATCAGGGTATCCACGAGCACTGGCTCAAGTACAAGGAGCGCGGCATTAAGAAAATGCCTGCCGTGCTGGTCCTGGGCGCTCCACCCGCGATCACCTTCACATCGGTGCACAAGCTGCCCAAGCACCTCGACGAAATGGCTGTTGCCGGCGGACTGGTGGGGGCGCCCATCCGGGTATGCCGGGCCAAGACGGTCGATATCACCGTTCCTGCGGATGCGGAAATTGTTGTCGAGGGGTTCATTGATACCGAGTGGCTTGAGCCGGAGGGCAGCTTCGGCGAATCACACGGCTATATGAATTTGAAAGAATACAACGCCTTTATGGATGTGACCGCCATCACCCGTCGTAGCGACGCCATCCTGGTCTCGATTATCAGCCAAGTGACGCCGAGCGAAAGTAGCCTGATCAAGCGGGTCGCCTACGAGCCAGCGTTCTTAAATCATCTTCGCCACCACTTGAACATCAGCGGCGTCACTCGGGTATTCATGCACGAGCCGCTGACCAATCTGCGCAAGCTGATCGTCATCCAGATGAAATCGGACACCTTGGAAGCGGAGGTTTGGCGCGCCCTTTATGGCGCGTCGGCATTTTCGTCTTCGGTCGGTAAAATGGTGATTGCCGTCAATGAGGACATACAGCCTGAAAACCTCGATATGCTGTTCTGGGCGATGTCCTATCGCATGCGACCGCACCAGGACATGCGCGTCCTGGACCACAAGGATATGGGGCATGGCCCGCGGTCGGGGGCCGACGACAATCACTATGAAGCCAACGATTCCTCGATGCTGATCAACGCTATGTTGAAACGACCGTTCCCCCCCATTTCCTTGCCAGCGAAGCAATACATGGAAAATGCCAAGACGATTTGGGAAGAGCTGGGCCTGCCGGCACTTAAGCCGGAGTTTCCGTGGCACGGTTACTCGCTGGGTCAGTGGCCAGAGGAATTCCAGGCCGAGGCGGATCGCGCCGTCAACAGCGAATATTGGACAACCGGCGAGGTGATCAAGCAGCGACGCCGGACCGACAAACGGATGAACGATCCTTATCTAGACCTGTGACGAAGCTACGCGGCCTGGATCGATCAACTACCGACGCCTCGATGTGGGGTGAAGCGGCGCGATTCTGATTGAGCGCAGGTTGCTCTAGCGCAACCTGCCTTTAATCGGAACCGGATTTGCGGTTCCGATTAAAGGCGCGATGATCTAGAGATTGTCAGTGTTGGTTGGCACGGTCCCACTCCCGCAGCCGACCGCCCAATGGGACGATGATGGGTGTGGCCGGCCAGCCCATCGGGCCGGCAAGCCTGACTCACCTTGGGTGGACATGATCGAGACGTAGCGTCAACGGCAAGCGTTAGAAATGATCCCAGCCGCTGCCGCCCGGGCGGAACAGCTTGCCTGGATGCGACTCGACAACGACGGTTGCGCGTTCGGGCTCCGCCGCCACCATACGGCCGATAGCCGTGACGGCGACGCCCGCTGCGTTGGCCGAAGCTTCGAATGCGTCTGCACGGCCGGCGGGCACGGTGGCCAGCACTTCATAATCGTCGCCGGCGACCAACGCCGCGTCGGCGGCATTTTGATCGACATCCCTGACGCGCCGCATGGCAGCCGACTCCGGTAGGCGCTGGTATTGGACCAAGGCCGCGCATCCGCTGGCCCTGCACATGCGGTCGAGATCTTTGATCAGTCCGTCGGATACGTCCATGGCAGCGTTCGCATGCTCGATCAGCGCTCGCCCCAAGGCCAGTCGTGGTTGCGGCAATAAATAGCTGTCGATCAGCTGTGCAGTCTCGCTTGGACCAAGGCCCCAGGCTGCGCAGCGCTCCGGCTGTTGACGCAGGCGAAGTCCGAGCGCTGCGTCGCCCAGCACGCCAGAGACAAAAATTACATCACCGACTTGCGCGGCGGCGCGACGCACCATGCAACCCGTTGGCACCTCGCCAACAACCATCGGCGTGATGGAGATCGGCCCGGGACGACGGTCCGTGTCCCCTCCCATGAGATGCAGACCGAACGCCCGTTGCGCCCGGTCCAGGCCATCGGCGAAGTTGGCCATCCATTCTCGCTCAGGTGCCTCAGAAAACGACAGCGATAAAAGATACGCCACCGGCCGTGCACCTTTGGCTGCCAGATCGGAGACGTTGACGGCCAACGCTTTCCAGCCGATGGCGCCAGGAGGATCGCTCCTTAGAAAATGGATCTGTTCGGCGATGGGATCGGTCTTAAAGACAAATTCATGTCCCGGTGTCGGTGCGGCGACGGCACAATCATCGCGCAATCCGAAGGCACCAGGAAATCCAGCAGCCAACCGTGCCAAGTAACCTTGGATGATGGCTTCCTCGGTCCTCAGTCGTCCGTCAGTCATTGCGTGCTGGGCCTTGTCCTACGAGATCGCACCGTCATGCTTCGACGTGCGTCCGCCAGCGCCTGGGCGCGGCAGGCTAGATCAATTCCGTCTTGGGCGGAATCGCCTTGTTGGCCCGCTCCGCCACCCGGCCATCCAAACATGCGTGCCATTGGGGGGCCGGGTGGGCAAGCGGGATGGTTCCCGCTAACACCGAAACCACTAAGCTGGCTTAGGTGGTGCGAGCGTTGACCCCGGTGAGCCACGCTGTGCATGCTAACGGACATCTGGGTCGAGACCGCAAACCGTTCCTGTTCCACGCCCGTGACGGCTCCTCAAGGGGGCTCCCAAGGCGCCCAACTCACGCCGTTTCGAACTCGGTTGACCGCAGCCGCCGTGCCAGCTTGTCGAGCACTCCATTGACCACTTTTGCATGGTCTTCCGCCAAGAACGCATGGGCGATGTCGACGTACTCATTAATGATCACTCTGGCCGGAACGTCAGTGCGCTCCATCAACTCATAGACGCCGGCCCGCAAGGTCGCGCGCAGAATCGAGTCCACGCGCGCCAGCCGCCAGCCCGTTGCGAGCTGCCGATCCACCAGTGGGTCGATCTCACGTTGTCGGCGCACCACTCCTCGCAGCAGCTCAGCAAGAAACGTCGCATCCGGTTTACAGTCCCAGCATCGCGACGTATCTCCCTCGACCAAAGGCTCGACGATCGGGTCTTGCGTCAACTGCTGGACCACGACGTTGAGGTCGGTGGCGGCCATATCCATTTGATAAAGCCCCTGGACGGCAGCCAGACGCGCGACACTGCGCTCCATCCGTGCCTCGCCTGCTGCCTGGGTGATCATGCGCCTTGACCCTGACAGATCCGCGACACCTCGATCAAACGCAGACAGGCGCGCGCCGCGTCGCCTCCCTTGCCCTCGATGCCGCCACGTGCCCGCTCCAGCGCCTGCTGTTCGGTATCCACCGTCAGGATACCATTACCGATCGGGACGCAATGGCGCGTAGCGATATCCATCAGCCAATGGTTGGCGTTGTTGGCGACGATCTCAAAGTGATACGTCTCGCCGCGAATGACGCAACCCAAGGCAACCGCACCAGAAAACCGCGAGCTTGGCGCGTTCGCTGGTATGATCGCGGAGCGAACCGCCTCCGCCAGCACCATCGGTATCTCCAACGCGCCTGGAACGATGATGCGTTCCCAGCCGGCACCACGCGCCTCGATTTCCTCGATCGCGCCCGCCACCAGGGCGTCGGCAATCGTTTCGTTAAACCGTGACTCGATAATCAGTATTCTGAACCTACTGCGACCGCTCGACTGCAACTGAAGCGTCTTGCGCGGCGGCACCGTTGTTGACCCACGCCCCGCCATCCTAAGCCTCGATAGTCATTGAGAGCACTCCAGTTTCAAAGGAGCCATCTGTCGCCGATCTGACAACCAACATCGTCCTCCCGTTCGTTGCCTCGACCATGTCCGCCCTAGCCGGATGAGCCATGCCGGCCCGCTGCCCTGCACTGCCACCCACACAAGCGTGCCAATGGCTGGCCGGGCGGGGCAGCGAGATGGTTCCAGCTCACTGTGAAACGCCCTAGCCACGAAACTCTAAAAGCCGCGCCATGTACCGGGCGAATTGGTCTATTTCCAGGTTAACCAAGTCCCCCTGACTTCTGGCGCCCCAGGTCGTCACCGTCAAGGTGTGGGGGATGATATTGACTCCAAAGCGCGTGCCTGAGACCTCGTTGACGGTTAACGACGTGCCATCGAGGGCGACCGAGCCTTTCGGCGCAACATAAAGCGCCAAATGCTCCGGCGCCTCGAACGTGAAGCGGCGGCTTTCACCGTCCGGTCGAATGTCGAGAATACGGGCTAATCCGTCGACGTGCCCAGATACGATGTGACCGCCCAGTTCATCGCCCGCGCGCAGGGCCCGCTCCAGGTTGATCGGATGCCCCGCGCTGTGTCCTCCGAGTGTGGATTTCGACAGGGTTTCGTTGGAAGCGTCGACGCTGAAGATCGATCCCTTCGGATCCGGCTCGACCGAGGTGACCGTCAAGCAAACGCCATCGCATGCGATCGATGCACCGATCGCAATCGTCGCAGCGTCGTAAGATGAGCGGATCTTGAATTGACCACCCTTGCGATCGACGATCTCACCAATATCAGTGATAATGCCTGTGAACATGTCGTTGCCTCATCTTCGCCGAAACACGAACAATCCATCTGGTCCAACCTCGCGCTGCTCTACCATGTCGAAACCCAGCTGTGGCGCCCATCGAGACAAATCCCTCATCGCCGCTTGCCGCGCCGGCCCAAGGTCGTTCTGCAACACCCGATACTGATGGATCTCGTCGACCAAGTTGGCAGCGGCAAACGCCTCCCACATGGTCGGGCCACCCTCCACCAACAGCCGCGTGACGCCATCCGACACCAAGGCCTCCATCACCGCCGGCAACCACGGCCGCCCGCCGACCGTCGCGACCTGCACAATTCTGCACCCGATTGCCGCCAGCGGTTGAAGCCGGCTCGCGTCCACGTCGTTACCGACGACGATGACAACGGGCACGCGTCGTGCTGATTGCACCAGCTTCGACGTCGTCGCCGGAATTTCACCGCCGGCCAGCACCACCCTAAGCGGCGAGCGGTGCGCAAGCCCGGGAAGCCGGCACGTCAGCTCTGGATCGTCGTCCCGCAGCGTCCCCGCTCCCACCAGGATCGCGTCGGCCCCTGCCCGCAACAGGTGACCATGCGCACGCGCCGCCGGCCCGGTTACCCAAACCGGCCGGCCATCTCGACCGGTTGCCACCTGACCGTTAGCCGCCAACGCCATCTTCAGCTGGATCAGCGGCCGCCGTTCGGTCACCCTGAGAATGTGCCCCCGCGTGATCCAATGCGCCTCATCGGCGAGCACGCCGCGGCTGACTTCCAGCCCCGCCTCCCGCAACATGCGCACGCCGCGGCCGCTGACGCGGGGATCGGGATCCAACACGGCGCACACCACCCGCTTCAGCCCCGCCGCAATGATCGCCACCGCGCATGGCCCCGTGACGCCGGTGTGAGAGCACGGCTCCAAGGTCACGTAGATGGTCTTCCCGTGGGCCTGCGCGCCGGCCCGCGCAATGGCTTCTACCTCAGCGTGCGGCCGACCTCCCGGCTGCGTCCAGCCCCGCGCGATCACCTGATAAGACGTCTCGTCGGCGATCACTGCGCCGACCGCCGGATTAGGCGCAGTTCGCCCGAGGCCGCGCTGAGCCATCGCCAGGGCAATGGACATCATGTGCCGATCGAACGCGGTGGCATCGTCCGGCATCTGCGGCAAATTCGTCGTGTTCTCAACCCCGGATTTCAGCGTTTGGCAACTCCTTTCGCGGCTTGTGATGTTTCGAGCGGCGTCTGCTCACCATCGGCGATCTCACTGAGCACGTCCTGAAAATCGGCGGCCTCGCGGAAATCACGGTAGACCGAGGCGAAGCGGACGTAGGCCACCGGGTCGAGACCTTTCAAGGCCCCCATCACGAGCTCGCCGATCTTGGCGGAGGCAAACTCGCTGTCACCGGAACTTTCCAGCTGACGCACGATGCCAGAAACCATGCGTTCGACCCGATCCTCCGGCACCGGGCGTTTCCTGAGAGCAACCGCGACAGAAGCCATCAACTTGTCGCGATCGAACGCCGCCTTTCGCCCGTCGCGCTTGACCACCAGCAACTCGCGCAGCTGAACCCGCTCGAACGTCGTGAAACGGCCCGCACAGTCGGGGCATTCACGCCGCCGACGTATGGTCGTATTTTCTTCGCTCGGACGGCTGTCCTTGACCTGGGTGTTATCGCCCCCGCAGAACGGGCAGCGCATGCGCGCCTCCTCACGTCTCCGGCATAAACCTTCAGGCCTTACCGCGTTTCAGTGTGAGCTGGACCCATCCCGCTGCCTCGCCTGGTCAGCCAATAAGCAGGTGCCGGCCGCGTACGACCCCAATTGAGCGCGTCACAGCTGTGGCGACATAGCGTGCCGCCAATACCGTCCAACCACCCCGCCGTCAACGCCCCTCCCGGCGACCATTGTGTTGACGCCAAGACCGATACAATCGGGCGCGCGGCGATGGGTGTGGCCATCAGTAAATGGGGAACCGTTGACACAGCGCGGTGACCTCGGCCCTGACCTGTGCCTCGATCTCGGCGTTGCTCGCAGCATCCCCCGATCTGGCCAAGCCATCCAACACCGCAGCGATCATACGTCCGACCTGCTTGAATTCATCAATGCCGAATCCCCTTGTGGTACAGGCCGGACTCCCCAGCCTCACCCCGGATGTGACAAACGGCTTTTCAGGGTCGAACGGCACACCGTTCTTGTTGCACGTGATCCAAGCCCGCCCCAACGCTTTCTCGCTCACGTTGCCGGTCAGCTTCTTGGGTCTGAGATCGACCAAGATGAGATGGGTGTCGGTCCCCCCCGATACCAAATCGAAGCCGGCCGCGACCAGCACCTCCCCCAAAACCTTGCAGTTGGCGATAACAGCGGCCGCGTAGTCCTTGAAAGATGGCTGCAGCGCCTCATGAAAAGCCACTGCCTTAGCGGCGATCGCGTGCATCAAAGGCCCGCCTTGCAGGCCCGGGAAGACCGCAGAGTTGATCTTCTTCGCCAGCTCCGCTTCATTGGTCAGGATCATGCCGCCCCGGGGGCCTCGCAGCGTCTTGTGCGTGGTGGTGGTGACAACGTGGGCATGTGGAAACGGCGACGGGTGCACCCCGCCGGCAACCAGACCGGCAAAATGCGCCATATCGACCATCAGGTAAGCACCGACCTCGTCGGCGACCTGGCGAAACGCAGCAAAATCAATAAGCCGCGGGTAGGCTGAGCCCCCGGCGATGATGATCCGCGGCTTGTGCTCGCGAGCCAGCGAGCGAAGCTCGTCCATGTCGATCAAATGGTCCTGTCGCCGGACGCCATAGGGTACAGCATGGAACCATTTGCCGGACTGATTGACCGGTGAGCCGTGCGTGAGGTGGCCACCGGCTGCGAGTGATAACCCCATGATGGTATCACCAGGCTTGGCGAGGGCCATAAAGGCACCCTGGTTGGCTTGGCTGCCCGAACTGGGCTGGACATTGGCGTAGCCGCAAGCAAACAAGCGCTTGGCGCGCTCGATCGCGAGATCCTCGGCCAGGTCGACGAACTGGCACCCGCCATAATAGCGCTTGCCGGGGTAACCTTCGGCATACTTGTTGGTCAGGCATGATCCCGCCGCTTCCAACACCGCCCGCGACACGATGTTTTCGGAAGCGATCAACTCGATCTCGTTGCGCTGCCGACCGAGTTCCTTTTGCACGGCGGACGCCAGCTCTGGATCTCGCTCCTCAAGCGGTAGCGAGAAAAAATCGCCAACCCGCTGGTTGGGGCGAGCGCTATGTGCGGCAGACATCGACTTCGCTCCATCCTTTGAAACGCTTTGGGCCGAGGACAGGGTTTCGTAGCCCGGTTTCGTAGCCCGGTTTCGTAGCCCGGTTTCGTAGCCCGGTTTCGTAGCCCGGTTTCATGGCCCGGTTTCATGGCCCGGTTTCATGGCCCGGTTTCATGGCCCGGTTTCATGGCCCGGTTTCATGGCCCGGTTTCATGGCCCGGTTTCATGGCCCGGTTTCATGGCCCGGTTTCATGGCCCGGTTTCATGGCCCGGTTTCATGGCCCGGTTTCATGGCCCGGTTTCATGGCCCGGTTTCATGGCCCGGTTTCATGGCCCGGCACGATGGCGCGGGGCGCCCGGGTGGCCAAGCGACCGCTCGGCCGCCGTAGGCGACCTAGCACGCGTGCCTTCGGGCAACAAGTTCGTGCAGCGCGGTAACATGCCACCGGACCCTGGCCGACCAAGGTGCACGCCCACGCCACGCGTGCCGACGCGGGTCCGAAGGCGGCCTTGTTGGGCGAGGTTGATTGTTTCGGACCGGTCCGGCACAGGACTGATCGTTGATCGGTGCATCATTCCCCGTCGTTCAGAAATGAACAGGCAAGGATGCTGCCGCCATGCTGAACGCGCCACACCGCGCGCATCGCCCCTTCGACGGCACGGCAGCTGGTTGTGCAGCTGGTTGTTCGGCGTGGCGCCCCGTTGCAGGATGTCTGTGATGCGGTAGTGGGGCAGCGCGTTCAACCGCAGGGAGCCACGCATGCGCATTGGCACAGCTGAGCCGCGGAGCACGTTCTGGAGCCAAGGTCAGGCACTGGCCGGAGTGCTATCAGCTCAAGCGGAGCTACCGCCGCTCGAAGTGCTGACCAGCCAAAGCGCCAGCATCGACAATGCCAACCGCCTGCAAGCCGGTGAGATCGAGCTAGGGCTGATGGCCTCCAACTGGATAGGGCGAGCCAAAAGCGGCCAGCCGCCGTTCCAGCAAGCCGTTGATCTGCGCATGGTCGCACCGATGAACGTCGGGCCCTTGTTCTTCATCGCCCGCGCCGATTGTGGTCTGCACGCGTTCGATGATCTGCTTGGCAAGCGCGTCTGCCTTGGCGCCGCCAACAGTGGCATGGTTCAGCATGCTCACACGATTTTTTCGGTCCTCGGACAGTCGATCGACGACATTGACCCCGTCTACATGAGTTTTCCTGACGGTGCTGAAGCCTTGAAATCCGGCGTGATCGATGCCCAATTTCAGTGCCCGATCCCTAACGAGGTGATGTCGGACTTGGATGCAGCCATTCCATTGACAGTGCTGTCCTATCGGCCCGAGCAGCTCGATACTGTGCTTGCCAAGGTCGCGTTCTATCGCCGCGTCAAAATGCCCAAGGGCGCGCTGCGCGCGCTCGCCAGCGCTTGTGAACAGCCAGGCGTGGTCAACGTGCTGGTCTGCCACGCCAGAGCCGAGGCAGGCCTCATCGAAGCGATAGCGCGTGCGATCTTGTCCGGCGCCGACGATCTCGCCGCGCGAAATCCCCTGTTTCAAGGCCTCAAGCAGTTGTTTGAGCCGCTACGCAGCCAAGGTGTCGGCGCGTTAGAGTTTGACGGTGTCGCGCTGCATCCCGGCGCGGCAACGGCCTATCGCGCGGCTGGGCTGCTTGGGTAGAACTGGGCTGCTTGGGTCGATCTGGGCTGCTTGGGTCGATCTGGGCTGCTTGGGTCGATCATGTCCGCATAAGGCGGAATCGCTGTGCCGGCCCACCCACATCCAACCTCCCAATAACATCGTGCCATTGGGTGGCCGGACGAGAGTGCGTTTCGTCTAGAGCAACCCGCCTTTAATCGGAATCGGAACGATCCCGATTAAAGGCAAAAAGTTGCTCACCACTTTAAGAGCGATCATCGCGCCTTAAATCGGAACCGGCTTTGCGGTTGGGATCGGGTGGGCCGATCAGCGCGCGACCGGCGGCAATCTTCCGGATCGCCGCAGCTCCTTGACGATGCGGGCAGCGATCTTGGCATGACCGCTCGCGCGTATGTGATCATCAAGATGGAAGAAATCGGACATCCGCAAGGTGCCGACAAGATCCAGAACGATCACCTCGCTCATCCCAACTCTAGCGAGTTCCCGGCGCAGCGCAGGTGGGACATTGACGCGGACCTTCCGCGGAAACACATCGAACACGATGACGATCTTGTCCTTTAGGGTCGGCGCAAAGTGCGCCATCACCCTGGCGAAGGCGCGCGCGTTCTGGTCCACGACCCGCTGAGGTGTCGACGCGCTAAGGCGCGGCGGCAACCCTAGCCAGCGCCAGGACGTGGCCAAACCGGCCATCGCCGCCCGGGCCACCGATTGCACGACCTGGGTCCCTAACCCTCGCTGCCGGTAGGCTATCAGCCGTTCGTTATAGGCTTTGGCGCGGGCCGCTGCACCGGCCCAAAACGCCTCGGGCGAGCTGAGGAAAGCAGCGTTCTCAGCCCAATCGTTCAGCGTGTACTGGACGACAACGACGTCGGCGTCCGCAGCAAAGCGCTGAAAGGCGAACAGCTCGCGCGCAGTCCCGTAAGATGACATCGCCAGATCACGGACCTGGAAACGAGGATCGGTGGCAAGGATGCTGGCCAACTTCTCGTCCTGTTCGACCCCCCAGCCCATGGCGTAGGAGTCGCCTAACACGGCGACGCGTACCGAGCCTGAGCCCAGGTGTTCCGGCGCATTGCGGAAGCCATCCGCGTCGATGATCAATTTGGTATCAAATTCGGCGTTCTCGAAGCGGCAGGTGCCCGGCCTGAGCGTGTAAATCAACTCATTACCAACGACCCGCCCACAAGTGGCTTGGACAATGTTGCGCGCCAGATTGGAGTCAATATTGACGATGTCGCGATAAAACAGCCCGTAACAGAGCAGCACAACGGCCAGCCAAATGGCGATTGACGCCAATAGGACACCGCCGAACCATCGTCTGCCAGCAGCGATCATCCTCTCCTCCTTAAGCCGGCAACGATACGAGGCATGCCGATCGCGACGTTGCCGGCCGCCATCCCAACGTGCGATGCGAGATGCGTGCGAGCTATCGCGTGGGCCAGATCAGGCTACAACTGAGCGATACGAAGGCGGCGGCTTGGCGCTTAATGGTCAACAACAACTTGTCCCCAGCTCAGCGCCCCGCATCGGGTCGCCCGCTTTCGACAACCCAATCTGGCCGGCCGACGATCGCCGGTGTTTGAGCAGAGATGGTGGGACGGAACCGAAATGCTAGATCATCGCGCCTTAAATCGGGATCGTTCCAATTCCGATTTAAGGCAGAAAGTTGCTCTAGGAATTTGGCCGGGTTGACCCACTTCGACTCAATACGCTAGAGCAGCCCCTAACAAGGTGCGTCAACGAGCAAAACTGGGCAACGCCGGCGGGCCCGACAGGGAGGGAAAGATGGCGAATTTCCACAAGCATTCGATAACCAAAGTCGCGGCGGTGAGCGCCGGGTTAACCGGCGCACTGTCGATGGCTCCGGCTTAGGCCGACAAGATCGCAGATTTCTACAAGGGTCGGGACGTGACGATCATCGTTCCCTAGTCTGTTGGCGGCTCTTATGGCGGCTATGCGAGGCTTCTTGCCCGGCATTAGGGTAAGCACATCCCAGGTAATCCCAATATTTTGACCGACCATTCAAAACGCGGCGGCGGCGGCATCCGCGGCTCCAATGATCTTTACAATCAAGCGCCGAAGGATGGCTCACAGGTCGGCATGCTGCCCGACGCCTTGGCCGTGTCCCAACTGCTGTTCCCGAAACGCGCCAAATTTGATGCCACTGAAATGGGCGATATCGGTCGTCTGACGCCGGTCAGCCCGATGGTGATGATCCGGGGTGATCCCAGGGTCAAGACGATTCAGGATGCGATGAAGGAGGAGGTGATCATTTCTTGCTCGGGCAAGGGGTCACAAGGTTACATCATGCCGCGCGCCATGAAGGTTTTGTTTGGCGCCAACTTGCGGCAGGTCTGCCGCTATAAGGGTTCGGCCCCGCAAACGCTTGCGATCGAGCGAGCGCGGCGACATCGATGCCCAGTCCAGCGCCTGGGCAAGCTGGAAGTTCCGGCGATACGATCAGATCAAGGCTGGCAAGCTGATCCCGTTGGTCCAGGTCGGTCTCAAGCGCGAGCCGGATTGGCCCAAAATTCCGCTGATGCAAGAGCTGACCGAAGATCCAGACACCAAAACCATCTTGGAATTTCTGTCCGTCGGAGGCGCCATCGGCCGGTCGATCAGCGTGCCGCCCGGGATGCCGGCGGAGCGCGTTACAGCCCTGCGCAAGGCCTTCGCGGCGACCGTCAAGGATCCCGAATTCCTCGCTGACGCCAAAAAGCAACGGCTGAACATTGACTCCATTTCCGGCGAGAAGCTGGACCAAATCACGGCGAAAGCGCTTAAAACGCGCAAGAGCCTGGTGGCCCGGGCCGTCGCGGCGATGCAGGGCGACGTCGAAAAATGCACCGTGAACTGTGTGAAGAAAAAGAAATAGCTGACCGCGCAACAACGTCGATCTCCAGCCGCACCTTAAGCGGTGATGGGTTCGGCCCGCGATGATGGTCGCGGGTCGGTGGCCATGCCTTTGGCGGTACCGCCGCAGACACCTCAGCGCGCGCTCCCATACGATTTTGGATCTCCGATACGGATGGCATCCGGCACGCAATCAAATTACCGGTCTCCAGCGGCATGGCTAATGCGCCTGCTGGGCGTGTAGCCAGGCCCCGATAATTGATCGCCCGCTGCGTCGCATTGCCAACACAGCTGTTGGCGGGAAGCCCGATCGCGAATGTCGTGCCACCTATTCGTCGGTCTTCCAACGCTTGACAAGACCGATGTCGATATCGAACAGGTCGAGCATCCGTCCCACCGAATGGTTCACGACATCGTCCAGCGTCTCGGGGCGATTGTAAAACGCGGGCACGACCGGACAGATAACCGCGCCCATCTCCGACAGTTGCGTCAAGGTCCGCAGATGCCCGGTATGCAGCGGCGTCTCCCGAATGCCCAACACCAGGCGGCGACGTTCCTTCAGTACGACATCGGCCGAACGACTGAGCAACGTGCTGGTGATGCCCGTCGCGATCTCACTCATCGTACGAATCGAACACGGCGCAATCAACATGCCTAGCGTATGAAACGATCCCGATGAAATCGATGCCCCTATGTCGCCGATGGGATGGAACACGTGAGCCATCTCACGGACGTCCTTGGACTTGTAATCGGTCTCGTAGGCCAGCGTCATCTCCGCCGCCTTGCTCATGACGAGATGGGTTTGAATGGAGAGCCGATTCAGCAATTCTAATGCCCGAATTCCGTAGATGATGCCTGACGCACCACTGATCCCAACCACGATGCGTTTCGGTTTAGAGTCACTCACGTTTGGCCTGCTTTCTTGCTCTTCCACCGACTGGTTACGGTTGTCCACCGCGGTTCGGATCGCCGCGGCTTTGGCACACTCATTGGCTTCTCAACAGCGCAGCGAATGACGATAGCATGCAATCAACCGGCGCTTTGGCCAACTCCCGCCTCAGCGCGCGTGCGTAGCTCGCCAAATTAGCCGCGGCCGCCGCCACCGCATCAGCATCGTCAGCCCGATGGCCGACGGGCCGCAAGTTGTAAAGGCATGACTGCTGTAGCCGCTCCGACTCCAGCTCGGCCTTCTTTACGACGCTGCGCAAGGAGTGCGCCCCAACAGCATCAAACCCATCGGGCGGCGACTTGAGGCTGCGTCGGGCGGTTCGAAGTGGGACGACGACGCCGGCTTTCCACGGCTCGACGGCGGCCAACACGTCTTGCAAGCCCTGATCCGTGAGCACCTCCCCGTGCGCCGAGAGCCAAAGCAGATAAAGCAGAATGTTGACATCGACGCCGCAGTCGTCCTGCAAGGCAAGACAAGCCTGTTGCACCTCAACGCTGGCATAAAGCTTCAGCGAAAATGCCCAGAATGGATTGGTTGCGGAAGGGGGTTCTACCTGCGTCATGACTATCCGGCCAATGTCGATGGATCCGATATTCGGTTGCCTAGGCGTAGTATACCCATCGGCCCGCGCAAACCAAATCGCCGCCGCTGTCCAGCCAGCTGGTTGATGTTGACCTCAGCTGCGAGCCCCGTGATAGGCTTTCCGACAGCAAAATGGACCAAGCCTGATGAGCCAAGTGACCCATGACGTGCGCGGTCGGACCGTCACCACCTTCGAGCTGGGCACGGGGCGACCCATTGTCTATCTGCATGGTTTTGCCGACGTGCACGGTGTCTCGGCTGATCTGCTGTCGTTCCATGCCGAGCTCGCCCGAGCCGGCCGCCTGATCGCGCCCGCCCATCCGGGGATCAACGGCAGTGACGAATTGACCGACGGCTCAACGCTGACCGATGCCGTCTTTCATTATCTGGAGCTGCTGGACGCCCTGAAGCTGACCACATTTGACCTGGTTGGCCATTGTCTTGGTGGCTGGCTCGCCGCCGAGATCGCCACGCTCGTCCCTGAACGGGTGCGGTCTCTGTCACTGATTGGGGCGTGCGGACTGTTGGTGCCCGGTCAACCAACGGGCGATATTTTCATGCTGGCTCTGCCCGAGCGCGGCGTCGACTTCGCTGCGCTGCGGGCGATGCTGTTCGCCACCGCCGAGGCCGAGCCAGCGCTACGCTATTTCCCCGACGGGCGCAGCGAAACCGAGGAGGAGGTGCGGCGCTATCAAACGCTGCGGTTTGCGTCGTTCATCGGCTTCAGACCACCCTATCTTTACAACCCAGCGTTGGGACGCCGCCTGCACCGCGCAACCATCCCGACCGCCGTCATCTGGGGCGCGCACGATCGTTTTGTTCCGTCTAGCCACGGCCAAGCCTACGTGGATCAGCTGCCATCGGTCGAGCACGGGCTTAAGATCGTTCCGAGTGCCGGTCACGCCGCTCCGATGGAACAGTCGGTAGCCACAGCCGAGCTGGTATTGGCCCACTTGCATCAACATCCGGCTTAAGGCGCTAAAGTGTGTGCTGGAACCATCTCGCTTCCCCAAACTGATCACTCAATGGCAAACCTGTGTGGATGGCCGGGTGGGGGCGGGACGGTCAGGCCGATCGGCCCAAGGCGGACATGATCTAGGACAAAGCGGACCATGCCTTATAGCGAAACCAACGGCGTGACGATCTACTACGACGTCTCCGGCTCCGGTCCACCGCTCCTGTTCATCCACGCCAATCCGTTCGACCATCGGCTCTGGATCTACCAGATCGCCGAGTTCTCCACGCGCTTTCGCTGCATTGCCGTCGACATCCGCGGTTATGGCCGCTCAGACAAGCCAACCACACCGTTTTCATTGACCGACATGACAGCCGACGTGTTGGGCGTGTTGCGGCGGGAACGGGTGGACAAAGCGGTGGTTTGCGGCTGCTCCGTCGGCTCCGGTATGGCGCTGTTGATGGGGCTCGAGACGCCCGATCTGGTGCAAGCCATGATTCTGGTGGGTGGCAATGCGAAGGGCAGTGACGCCGTCAACGCGCGTATCCGCGGCTTCATGGAAACCCAAGACCTGGAGGCTTTCCTGGCCGGATACATTCGGGAATTGGTGGCCCCAGACTATCCGGCGACGCACCTGGGAGACTGGGCGTTGAGATTGTTTACGCAGCAGGCTCGCCACCTCAATCAACACGCCATCGCCCAGATCCACCGGGCCCGCGCTCGGTGCGACCTGTCGGACCGGCTGTCTGCCATCCGGCTGCCGACGATGGTGATCAACGGCCAATTCGATAATTCGCTCGCCGCCGGGCGGCACACTGCGCACGCAATCGCCAGCGCGCGGCACGTCGTGCTGGCCGGCGCCGGCCACGCCTGTCCGATCGAGGACCCCGCCGCCTTCAACGCAGCCGTGTCGACCTTTCTTCAAGACCATGGATTGTGGCCAGCCACTGCCGCCGTGCCATGAGCGCTGTACCCTTCCAACCCGACACCCAATGTTGCCCAGCGCCACACGGCCCCCGCGTACAGCTGCGATCACGTCAGGTTGAGGCAAGGCGAGGCACGAACCGTGCCGACCGGGTCCGAGGCTCTCCGTCATAGGCTCGCGTTGCGGACCGATCCCGTGAGGTGGGGCAAGAACGCGAGATTGTCGAGCCCTCGATCAACCGTTGCGAAGGCCTTGCGACCCCTTAATGGCCGACCGTTTGACCAGAGCGCTTCAGTGTTGGCGGACCGGCAAAGCCAATCCGCCCAATGCGGAAATAGTCCAGAACGATAAATGAACAATGGTTTCTTAACCACGCGTCGATGCTGACGGCGGAGGCTGCGCGACGGCAGACCACCAACACGAAGCGCATCGAACTCAGACGATCCGGGCAAACACCAATCTGCCCCAACACACCGCTGGAGCGTCGCCGTCTCCCGGCCGATGTTTTTTTTGCCAGATTTGCGCCGCATACGTGCCATTTGCAAATGCACATGATATTGATGCCACGCGAACGCGGCGATTCCGACATTCGGCTGGCCCCCTTGATATGGAGGAAGGAAGCATCATGGCACGACGGCTTGTAACACCAAGTGTCACATTGGCCATCATCGTCATGCTTGGCGCCATTGCATCGCCTAGCGCTTCGGCGCAAGGCCGCGGCTATGATTGCGCGCACGGACCCGACCACTACCGCGTCCGCAACGTGGCCTCCCATGACCACTTGAACATCCGCTCCGGCCCCAGTGTCGGTTTCCAAATCATCGGCAAGATTCCAGCGCAGGGGACTGGCGTGAAGTGCCTAGGCCCGTGCCGTGGGCAGTGGTGCCTGATCCGTTGGCGCAAAACCACCGGATGGTCGAATATGCGCTACCTGGGCGAATAGCGGCTTTTACCCGCGCCGATCATAAGGCTGTTGAGGGGTTGTGAAGACTGCCTCCGACGTCGATGGGGGGCGACGAGGCTTTGGCCTGCCGTTGCGCGCTAAAGCGTCAGCCAGCGCGTCTTCAGTTTCTAGAGCAACCTGCCTTTAATCGGAACCGGCTTTGCGGTTCCGATTTAAGGCGCGATGATCTAGCAGATCCGTGTGCCGATCATCGATCCGCAATGGGGTCAGGCGGCCTTAATGTTTGAACGCTGGACCCGATCAAGGTTGCCGCCTTCAATGCGGATGAGCTTGGTCCCGGGCGATATATGCGGCGAGTGAACATCGCCAGGCTCGTAAACGTGGCAGTCGCCCGCCTTCATGTCATAACGACGCACAGGCTCGACCAATGTCGGCGTCTCGCCGGAGCCTTTTTTGATGATCTTCCAGTCGGTCATCTCTGTGGTGCTTTCGGCGACGCCATAAATCGCCCACGTGGGCCCATGATCATGCGGTGCGCCTTTAACTTCTTTGCCATACACGTGGCCACAGATGCAGACACCAAGTTCGGGGTCTTCGTACAGCACCTTTCGTGGTTGACACTGGTCCGCCGTCACGTGTTGCTGGATGAACTGCCTGTCGAGGAGGGCCTTCGAGACGTACTGGCAGATTTTTTGTCTACCGGCCGGACCTGGGTCCGCCTTCAACGTCTGGCGGATATCTTGGGTGAGCTGCTCGAGTGTATAAGTCATTGGCTTCTTTCGATATGTAATCGGTTCGGAGGCGGCGCTTTAGCCGTCTCAGCGTCAATGCGTCCAGCTCGTTCTATCTGCTTGTTGCGTGTTATGGGAGTCCCTTGCCATCACGCCCTCATGTTGCGTCTGACAACGGCGTTCGCGACCCGGATGCCGACGAGGATGTTGCCGCTCGGTAGAGGCACCGGACGATGCCGGGATGACGGAGAGATTGGACCCGAACCGGTCACCGGCATCGATCGTCCTTGCATGACCGCCACGTCCGCTTGCGGGGCACAAATAGAACAATTCGAAGCCCCTAACTCAACCGCCGGATCGAATGCATTCAATGATCGTCGGGCGACCAGCGACCTGCCCGTTGCAGATCGCCGGCTTTCCGCTCGTGTCGCGACTCCGACGGTCGGTTGCCAACCGTCTCCGCCGCAACACGAGCTCATTGTTTGATTGTGGTCTGGATTCACAGACGTTGCTCCGCCTGTCGCCGGTATCAAGCGTCTGATCCAGACCACTAGACCTTGAACAGCCGTTCGGCGTTGCCGTGCGCGATGCGCGCCTTGTCGGTCGGGCTAACGGGAATTTGCTCCAGGAACGCACGACCCTCAGCCATCGAGCCATAGGGATAATCGACGGAGAACATAATCCGCTCGGCACCGACTTCGAGAAGCAGATTGAGGAACGCGGGCGGAAAATTGAAGCCGCCAAAGGTATAGTGCACGTTTTCGCGAAGGTAGGCGCCGACCGGGCGTTGAAGCTTGGTCAACTGTGTCGAGAAATTGCGATCCAACCTTTGCATCATGAAAGGAATGCCCTCGCCGAGGTGACCAATGACGACCTGTAGCTTCGGATACTGATCGAACACACCGGCCAGAACCATACGGATAAGATGAACGGCAGTTTCGATATGCCAGCCCCAGCCGGCGCCGGCGAGCATCATCGAGACCCGTGGCTCAAGTCCACCATAGGAGGCCTCGACCACGGCCTTTGGCGGGATCGCCGGGTGCAGATAAATCGGCACGTCCAGCGATTGCGCGCACTCCAGTATGGGCCAGAAGAACTTGTCGTCCAGGTAGCGGCCACGACTGTGACCATTGACGATCGCGCCCTTAAAACCTTGCTGGCGAACTCTGCGTTCCAGTTCCTCAGCGGCCTTGTCGGGCGCAGGTGTCGGCAAGGCGGCAAGACCGGCAAACCGTGTCGGATGGGTACTGACCACCTCGGCGAGAAAGTCGTTGGCATCCCGACCCACCGCGATTGAATCGACTGCCTCCGCCTGCTCGATGCCGGGCGTGTTGAGAGACAGCACCTGCATGTCGATCCCGGCCGCATCCATCTGAGCAAGACGCTGGTCGCTCACATCGCGAAGTTGCTCGATAAGTCGGGCGCCGTAGGGGCCGGCATTCTGCAAGTTCTCGACAAACTGCTTGCCCGGGCCGTCGACGAATGCCGGGCTGATGAAATGCTCTTCAACGGTTACGGTACGCATCGTCATTCCCCTTTTGCCAAGACGTTTACGAAATCCATGCCACATGCTGCGAAAGCGAATTTCTCTCACCGCGGGTGGCGCCTGCATCTGGCGGACGGCAGGTTTTTTTACGGTGTGGATTAGGTGCTGCTGGCCCTGCCCAGCTTGATCCCGATTTCAGTCGAACTGACGTCATGGACGGCGCCTGATCAGGGTCGGTCGTCACCTGCGTTTTAAGAAAGTGGCATGGGCCAATCCTTTGGCTGTCGGGTGCGACGAGTAAATTAACTAAACCGTCGTCACCTGCTGCGTTTCCGGGTGCCAGCGCAGAAGCCAGCGACGGGCGGCCTCCATTGCTTTGATGACGACAATACCGAGCAGTCCGATCTCGACGATGCCGGCGAACACACCCACCGAATCCAGATAGCGTGCTGACTTCAGCATGGAATCTCCGAGCCCGCGCCCGCCCATCATCATTTCCGTGATCAGAACCACGATAAGGCAGATAGGCATCGCAACTTGCAGACCGGTCAGAATTTGCGGCGATGCTCCCGGCACAATGACTTCGCGCAAGACTTGCCCGTCGCTGGCTCCCAAGCTGCGGGCTGACCACAGCAGTTCCTTCTCGACCGAACGCGCCGCCGCCCATGTCGCGATTATGATCTGGAAGGACGCCGAAAACGCCACCATCAGGATCTTCGATAGGTCGAACAGGCCGAACCAAATAATGAATACCGGCAGCAGTGCGATCTTTGGCATCGGTAACCCGATAGACACAAGCGGATCAAAGAACCAGCGGATCCCTGCATAACGGGCAATCAAAAGACCTAGGGTCACACCGCACACAGCAGCAAGCCCAAATCCGATCAGCACGCGATAAAGCGTAATCCCGATATCCGTGATCAATTTACCGGAAGCAAGGTCTGTCCAGATGCGAGCGAGAACCTCGCTCAGCGGCGGCAAGAGAAATTTGATGACGACACCGCTTTGCGCCGCAACTTCCCACGCGATCAGCAATACGGCGATGGAGGCCAGGCTCCGAAACACGGTCGGAATCCATACCTCGAAAATGGGCAAGCGCGCTGTGTCGTCGGCGGCATTTTGATCGCGAGCGCTCACTGAATGGCCTCCCTCCATCGCAACATGCGCTGCGTTAGAGCGACAAATAGCCGATCTGCCGCAAAGCCAATCACGGAAATGACGACAACGGCGGCAAACATGCCGTCGAGCGCACCGTCTTCGCCCAGCGTATCGATCAGGTAGCCGATGCCGTTGTTTGAGATAATCAGTTCCCCGGCAACGACCAGGATAAACGATAGCGCCAGAGACGTCCGTATCCCATTGAGAATCTCCGGCATGGCCGCCGCTATGATCACTTCTCGAAGTATCTCGTGCTCGCTCGCGCCCAGGCTGCGCGCCGACCAAAGCAGGGCCTCGTCAACGCCGCGCGCCGCATTGTAGGTGCTCACGACAATAGGCAGCAGGCAACCGATGAAGATCAACGTAATCTTCGAAGCGTCGCCCAGACCGATCCACATGATGGTCAGCGGTATGAGGGCTGACTTCGGCATCGGATAAAGACTTTGCATCAACGGATTGAGCAAAATCCGGACCGGGACGTAGCGCGCCATCAACACGCCGGCACAGACGCCGACGACGATCGCGGCCAGCAGCCCGGTCAAGCCGCGGTACAGCGACATCCAGGTGTGCATGAGCAGGTCGGACCCAAACAGGCCGCCCAGTTGCACGACAACATCGCTGAATTTGGGCAGTGCGAACTCGGACACCAAGCCGAACTGGGTGAAGACCTCCCACGCCAGCGCAAGCAACAAGAGTGGCGAATAGCGCCGAAATCCGTTGATGACCGCGCTCATTGGCCGGACCTCTGCGAGTCCGCGGCGATGGCTTCCTCGCGTACCAGGTTCCAGATCACATCGACCCTGTCATTGAACTCGGGCGCACGGCTGATTTCGCCCATTGAGGCTCCGGGTCTCTTCGCGGCGAGACGCGTATCGATGACGTCCTTTATCCGACCCGGCCGCGCCGACATAATCGCCACCCGGTCCGCCAGCAGCACGGCTTCACGCACATCGTGGGTCACGAACACCACCGTTACCGGCGAAGACTTCCAGATTGCCAACAACTCTTCCTGCATAATGATGCGCGTCTGCGCATCCAAAGCGCCAAAGGGCTCGTCCATAAGCAGCGTTGTCGGGCTAATCGCCAGCGTGCGGGCAATTGCAACGCGCTGTTTCATGCCGCCGGACAATTGCGACGGAAAAGCATCCTCGAAGCCCGTCAGGTGAACCATGTCGATATAGCGCTGCGCAATGGAGGTTCGTTCGGCCTTTGGCAGACCCCTTTTCTCAAGCCCGTACGAGACGTTTTGGCGAACCGTCTTCCAAGGAAACAACGCAAAATTCTGAAATACGATCCCACGGTCTGGGCCGGGGCCCGACACCTTTGTGCCATCACAGATGATCTGGCCGGTTTGGATCGGAATGAACCCTCCTATCAGGTAAAGAAGAGTGGACTTGCCGCAGCCGGATGGACCAAGCAGGGCGATGAACTCCTGCGGCCGCACGTCAAGCGATACATTGTCGATCGCCAGCACGGGTTTGCCGTGGGCCGGCTGATACCGGTGACGCACACCGCGAACCTGGAGGCCGCCGGGTGCATCGGCCGGCGCCGCCACCATGCCCGCGCCGGACTTTACGGACCCTGTCATTTGATGCGTTTGGCGGCTTCCTGCACCAGGCTGGTATCGACATGCTTCGTCACGTCGAACTTGGCATTGATAATTCCAAGTTCATTCAAGTCACTGATGTTTTTCGCCATCCGGTCGACATTCACCAGCGCCTTGGGGTCGCGATAATTGTCCTTTTTGGTGAACACCCAGCTCGCATAATTCTTGGCCGGGCGCTTGGTGACTTTCGAGATTAATTCAAGAACAGCCGTGCGGTTCTTCGGGTCGGTCATCCATGCACGAAAGCGGATGTTGTCCTCCAGAAAGTCAACGAGCGCCGCGCGGTTTTTTTCCACCCAGTCGCGACGCCCCACCCAGGTCAAGGTCTCCCATGCACCCAGGGCTTCGCGCATGTCGAAGACTTTTTGGAAGCCGCCCTTGCGCATGGCAATGAGATTGAAGGGCGTCAGCAGCGGAGCCAGGGCCACGCGCTGCTTTTCCAGCGCGCCGAGCATCGCCGGGAACCGCACCTCGACGACCTGAAAGTCCGTGTCGCGTTTGAGGCCATGTTTCTTCGCCATGGCCATCACGGCGGCGTCAATGGAACTCCCAAAGGAATTGACCGCAACGACCTTGCCCTTCACGTCCTTGAAGGATTTCACGCCATCGCTGCGCCCGTAGAATTCCGACGCGCCGTAGCCGGGCACGCCACCGGACATGACCTGCGCGATGGAAACGACATCGAGATTTGCGCGCGTCACGGCTAAGGCCAATGCCTCCGGGCTTATGCCGCCAAGATGCAGTTCATTGGCGGCAATGGCCTGCAGCGCGGCACCGCTCCCCCGCATGCGTTGCGGTGAAATCGTGTAAGACTTGCCGTAGTGCCTGTAAACGCCCTGGGGCGCAAGCGGCAGCAGCGGCGTGATATGGGCCGGTGCAACGGACCACTGGATCTTGATGTCAAGAACTGCCGCCTTGACCGACGTGGCAGCGGCCAGTACGGCTGCGCAAATCGCGGATGCTGTCGTCACTTTGTGCATTGCGTTTCTCCCTGGGTTATTTGCGGCTTTTATGTTCGTGCCGAAAGCCCCATGCGCGGAACTCGGCCGCACTTTGAAAAAGGCGTTTCCCGCTCAGCGCTTGCACGTCTTGGCCATCGTCGTCGCGGCTGGGATTGGCAGCGCTCGGGCTGGTTGCCTTCATTCTCCAGCACCGTTCGCAGCAGCGCTCACCCGCCGGATCCGGCACGTATCAGGCCTGTCGACCAACGTCTGCAAACAACGTGTGACACCTCCTTTCTGGGTCTCGACGCCAGGCCCACTAACGTGCCCAGCACGACGGGACCGGACATGATCGACTGCGCACGGCCAAATCCTCTCTTGAATTCAATTTGACGTCAATGAGATCATGACCCAGCCGCCTGCGCAACACGCAATCCGTCGGCCGACGCCGTCCTTTGCTAACCGCCAAGTTTCACCGGGCTCGACTCCCTGGGCTCGGCTCCCTGGGCTTGGGCGCATCGGGACCTCGAAGCGGGGACGGTTGTTTTGCGGAAACGACGTGTCCCGCTGCGAAGGCGGTTGCCGATGCCGACACAGGCTAAGCCGGAGTCGTTTGCTTTCGAACGGGTTGAACGGCACGGGATCGCCGCTCCTTCGATGGCGGTCGGATCACATCGGATGCCGGTGCGCTGGCGCGCGACGCACCTCGCTGCGTTCGTAGCGCTGCGCATTGCAAAGCCGGTCGGCCTGGGCGTCGAGCGGCGCGTTCAACGCGTCTTCGACGCTGCCGCACACGACCCGGTCGAGATGCCCCTTGATCCGATCGCCATCGATGCGAACGACGTTGTTGAGTGGGCCAGGAATCGTCGTCTCCTGTATCGTCATGGTGGCTTCCTTCTCTGGCTCTCTTGGCCGCTTCGCAACAACCAATTGAACCTGAGTCGGGGCCGCCAGCCCTCACTCTCGTGTGCGAAAGATTCTGTACGTTATGGTGGCGTGGCGTCGCTGACTTCTGCGCGCCAACTGCGCCATACGAGTGCTGGAACTTCCTCAAGCCTGCCGGACAAGCATGCCGGATATGCCTACGATCAAAAGCGCGATGATCTAGCTATCGGCTGCACCTTTCGCCCACTTCCAAATCCAGCATCTCGGAACTGAAGGCGAAGTAGCGCTCATCAAGCTGATGTATCGCATGAAAAACGGCTTGTGTCCTGTTGGTCGCATTGAGTTTCTTCATCAGGTGCCGAATATGAACGGTCACGGTGTTTGGGGAGATGCCGAGTTCCGTAGCGATTTGGTTATTCTGTTTTCCCTTATATAGATACAAGAGGATTTCCGCCTCCCGCGCAGTAAGGCCGAACTGTTTGACGGCCTTCAAACGAAACTCCGCCAATCTCTCGGTCTGGCTTTGGTGGGACTCGGCTGCAAGACGGTGCGATACCGGGACCGCCATCGCCTCGAACGGGCGATCTGTTGGGTTCGCCGGTGGGGCACATGTCCGGTTTAGAATAAATGGGAGCACCGGGGCATACACACCACCGCTCAACACCAATCGCAAAGCTGAGATGGTCACCGGCAGTTCGAGCGTCGTTGGAATATACCCTCGCACACCGTTATTGAGTGCGCAAATTATGGCATTGGGATCGTCAGTGCCGGAAACTACGGCAATAGGCGCAGACGGTTGAGCATCGCCAATCTTTTTAATCAGCTCGACGAACGATTCAGTATCGTCGCTCCAATCGCATTCGACAACGATCAAGGCATACTGATCTGCTTGGCTGATCTCGTCGAAAATATCATCATTCACTAGGTATTCGTGGACGGTGAAACTTCCCCCAAGCTCCCGCAACCCTTGCCCCAAATAATCCCTAGTGAACACATGTTTCGCTACAAGCGCTACGGCTTGTGTCAATTGGCTGCTTTGCAACTGTGTTCCCCGCAATAGCAATGCTGCAAGCAATATTGTTACGGCTCTCGGTACGACCCGATTACTTGACTGTTAACCTAAAGAGGTAGCGTTAATCACAATAGAAGAGTCAATATTATTCGTCGTCTTAACTCCGACTTTCCGCGATGGCGCTTTTCCAAAACACGCGAAGAGTCCTGCTGCTTCAGTACGATTGATGAAACGCATCTTTTTCATGATCCTACGAACATGAACCTTTACTGTGTTTTCCGATATCTGCAATTCGTACGCGATCAATTTGTTCGGCTTTCCCTGAATGAGGAGAGAAAGGATATCTTTTTCGCGTTTAGTCAGTCCCCGATCGGCAAGTCCGTTGCGCGGATCGATGGTAGTCGGTGTGGCATTTGCCGTCTCCGTGGCATTAGCTTCCGTACTCAGCGGACCGACATATAGCCCTCCGCCAGCGATCAGTCGCAGGGCGGCCACTATCACCTCCGAACTCACTGTAGCCGGAATATAACCGCGAACCCCAAGCCCGATCGTATCGTTCGCGTGCTTCGCGTCGTCGAGCTTGGAACAAATTGCGAGCGGGACCTCCGGCAACTTCGAACGGAGCAGATGTAGAGCGTCACGTTGCACAGCGTCGGTTATGCGCGTCGAGCCAAGGTTCCACAGCACGAGATCCACCTTCTCAAGCAAATCAATATCCTCGACACTCGGATAACCGAATACGCTAATATTATCATCTAAGCGCTGCAACAGCGCTGCGATACAGCCCCTCGATAGAGCATGAGGATCAAGCAGCAAGATCGACACTCTCAAATCGCAATACTGCGAGGATGACACGTTAGTGGCAGAGTCATCCAGTACCCGGTAACCTCCCCTGCGTGCCTGCATGGCCCTGCAAATCCTTGGTGGCTAATATCTGCAGATTGAGAATATCTGGCAGTCGATCATTCCGCAAGCCGGTTTCGACCGACCAATGGGGCACTTACTTGGGTTTGTTGCGCTGTTACGGTGACTGCAAGCTTTAAAGTGTGGCTTTTGGCCGCTGAAGGTGCCTTCGCGCAGCTGCAAAAGCTGGGGCTGCTAACATAGCAAGACCGTCCAGTAGAAGACGCGCTCCACACGACCCGTGTGACGGACGCAACTGTGACCTGAAGACACCAGGTCGGGAAGCACAATGCGCTCGAGCAGGAGCACAGGCCGACGAGCACGGCGGACAACCCTAGGTCCAACCGCATCGCTTGGCAAAAAATGTCCCAGCCGCAGCCGTTGGCGTTCCGCCCGGCCACGTGACCGTCTCAGATCATTAAAGCAACACCGCTAGAGCAACCTGCCTTTAATCGGAATCGGAACGATCCCGATTAAAGGCAGAAAGTTGCTCTACACTTTAAGAGCGATCATCTTTGCGCCTTAAATCGGAACCGGCGCAATTGGAATCGGCGTTGCGGTTCCGATTTAAGGCGCGATGATCTAGTCTCGAGGAGCCTGGTTGCACGATGGCATTCCGGTTGTCATATGAACCGCACAGCGGCCTCGCGGGACACCTGCGATCGGGCCTTTGCCAACCGGCTTGGCGACCATCCAGCATCCCGTCAAGGGTCAGTGATGGCTGGCCACAGCGCGCAGCCCGACACCTGCTCGGGTTTCTCCAGCCCGGTCCTTGAGGGGACCAAATGCGGTGCTGCCGGGCCGCCGTCGCCCGCCGAGCGCACGATCCGTCGTGGTGTGCTCGGGACGGCGAGCGTGCGCTGCACGCGGTCACCAGCGTCCCGGCATGACATGCACGGTTGGCTGCACGGACCCTGTCTCTGGCAAGGCCCGCAGCGTCGCAAAATGCCGATTGTAATTTCGCAGATGAACGTCCATGTTTAGCTCGGCATCGCCGACGCTTGCGAGGCTCCTTCACTGGACGGTCCGGAATACTGCAAACAGGCGCATTAACAAACCTCGTCTCCGGCGAGCCGTTGGGACATGTTCGACGTCGCGCCGTTCCAAGGACCGGGCCGTTTACAAACCAGCCGGCGGGCCGTTGGCTGGCTCTCGTCGCTACCAGCCTGGCAGATCCGCCCCGCAACGCCGCCAGCATTGAGGCAAGTATCGATCACGAAATTTTGCGTGCTGCAGAACGACGATATATTGCTTGCTACTGATGCTGTATTAATTGAATCCGAAAATGGAATTTATGATTGCCACCACTGGCCACAGCTTTTTGTTTGCATTTCGGGATAACCCAGCATGAGACCGGCGGTTGTTGTTACCAAACGTTATGCGGGAATGGGGATCGTACGCGGGCTCGGCATTCAGCGCGTTCCCGTCATCGTCGCCGCTTATGATAGCGTGCAGGTGGATGCATCGAAGTATGTGCAGCGCACCGTCCGAGTACCAGATCCGCAAACCGACGAGGAGGCGTGTATCGATGCGCTGGTGGCGCTTGCTGACGAATATGGTGGCAGTTTCCTGACGCCGGCCACCGATGAAGCATTGGCGGCGATTTCGCGTCACAAGTCGTGCCTGGCAGACCATTACTTGGTCGCCTGTACCGATTGGGACGTCACTCAACTTTATTTGGACAAGTCCTACACGTACGCGCTGGCCGCCGAGGTCGGCATCCCAGCTCCAAGCACCCTGACACCAAGTTGCGTAGATGAAGTCGAGGCTTACGGGAAGACGGTTGACTATCCTGTTTTGATCAAACCCCGCCAAAGTCACCTGTTTGAACCGCGCTTCCGCGCCAAGATGTTCTCTGTCAACAGTTTCGACCAATTAATGAGCAAATATCGGGAAGCGGCGGCTGCGGAGCAGAAGGTAATGATCCAAGAGTTCATTACGGGGCCGGATTCGGCCGGCGTCAACTATAATGCATACGTTTATACGGGTTACGAACCGGTAGAATTTACGGCGCGCAAGGTGCGCAATACCCCGCCCCAATACGGCTCGCCGCGCGTGGTGGTCGCCGAGGATGTACCGGAGATAATCGAACCTGGACGCAAGATTTTGGAGGCTATGCATTATCAAGGTTTTGCCTGCGTTGAATTTAAGCGGGATGATCGGGACGGAGTTTATAAGCTCATGGAAGTAAATGGGCGGCATAACCGCTCGGCGATGCTGGCCGTGCGCTGCGGACTGAATTTCCCCTGGGTCGAATATGCTCACCTGGTGCTCGGCCACGCCCCCCAGCCGACCGAGTATCAGCGGGGTGTGTACTGGTCGGACCTTCTCTCCGATATTAAGAGTAGCATTAAATACCGGAGCGTCGAACAATACTCCCTGCGCGAGTATCTGAAGCCCTATATTAATCCGACCGCCTTTGCCGTGTTGGATCGCCGCGACATCAAGCCATTTGTCAAGCGCCTGTTCGCGGGATTTGGGTTTTCAAGCTAATCGGTGCGCATCCACCGCGGCCCTCACCGAAGCCATCGTCTGCGTCGTCGAACAAGCCACGCCGTCAGCAACTTTCGACTGCATTTTTAGTCAACGATCGTAGTTCGATTGGCGATAACCTGTTTTTTTGGCCACAGTCTGCGTATCTTGCTTGTCAAGCCGGAGACGCTCAGCACCGAGGTCTTCGCATCAATCAGCGTGCGCTCCCGGCAAGAAGATACGGTGTGTATGCCTTCCCGGACGGGCCAGTGGGCCTTCGGCCTGACGACCGCGACCACTTCCTCGTTGTAGGTTTCAGGAGTACATTCCAGAACCCGGTTAATGGCAACGGCCCCGCCGTAGGACTGTGAGCAGTCCTGTGACGGACGGTACAGGCGCCCGTTGTGCCAGAACGGCGTTCCGGCGTTCCGAGCCGAGCGCACGTCGATCTTCACCGGATTGTTTGCGTGCGGGGTCCAGGGACCGGAAAGATCCGTCGCGTGCCACAGACAATAATTCGACCGCGCATCGATGTCGGCATGCGTCAACCCGAGCCAATATCGGCCGGCCCAACAGTAAAGAATTGGATCAACGCCTGGAACCGGAAGGCTTGCGATATGTTTGAGGCAGCCGTCGAGACCGACGCTGTAAAGACGGGTCGTGCCGCTTGCGCTCATCTCCGGGATCAGTACGACCTGGCCATCGATGCGTACCAGGAACGGATAGGACAAATGAACATCCACCCCAAGCCTCACGCCTTCCTTGCGTTGATTCTCAAGGGGGCGTGCCCGTTCCAAGACGCCGCACCGGCTGTGGTAGTCGTACCGTTCCCACCAGATGTCGTCTGGATCGTCAGGATGGGAAAAGGGGTCCGCGCAATAGGCCGCACCCTCCTGAGGCGTGAGCCAATCGATATGCGGATTGGCGGACTCGTCCAGAAAGCGTTGGATCGGCTGATCCGCCAGCCCCACCCTCCACACTTCGACACGCGGCAGGTCGCAAAGCCGTTTGGCCGCATAACGAATCGCTCCCAGCGTCAGAGTGGAGGCAGTGCCGCGTCTTCCTGAGGCGGCCGCGGGGGCCTCAAGCCGCGACAACGTCGGAAGGGGCCGCTTTCGGGCACGCATCGCCTGAGCGGGAAGAAGCGCCGCGATCTTCAAGATCTCGTCTAGAATGCGGGTGTAAACTTTCCCGTTTGTCGACAAGTGAGCGGCCTGGAGCACACGCTCGTCATTATTGATCATAAACACCGAGCCGGTCCTGCCCGGTCGGCTCCAGTCGGCGGCAAACGGGTATGGGGCCGACAGGGATAGCCCATCCGCTCGCACGAGGCGCCAGACGGGCACGCCGAAGTGGGGTAGCGCCTTTACAGTTTCCGTACCCACTAGATTTATGATCAGGTCGCCAGCTCCGGTCTCCATGGGGAGAATGTTGCCCGTTAAGGGCGGCTCGTCCATCGGTGCCAGCATACAACAACGGCGGGCGAGCCACCACCACGACCGTCCAGCTGGCACGATCGGCACCGGGCGCAACCGCAAAACAATGCCCGGCACCGCCGCCAAGTGATTGATACATTCAAATTGCCAGCGTGGTAACGAACAACTCACGTAGACGTCGGTCAACATGCTTGATTGCCTTCTGGATCAGCTCCGCTTGGCGCAGGGACTTTGATCAGTAGACTTGGGCAGTTTAGTTCCACACAGGAGGTTGCGTCCGACCACTGATCGGCAGCCGCCCGGCCTGAGCCGTAGCGGCCATCCTCTCGGAACCAGAGCGGGCCGGCACGGCCGATCCGCCAAAGGCGCACATGGGCTAGAGCAACCTGCCTTAAATCGGAACCGGCTTTGCGGTTCCGATTTAAGGCGCGATGATCTAGAGTCGGCAAACTGGCTTTGCCGGGTCAGAAGCCTCAGTAGCGACAATGCCGTGCACAAGCTGAACACCTCCGGTGTCACAAGGGCGGGACGCCTGCCCATTGTTTACCGCGATCAACGGCCCGTTCTGGATCGGCACACAGTAGGCCGGCCAACCGCGTTGCGTTCTGGCGAAGGTCGAAATATTGCAGGATCTGGCTCCGCCCCGCGGCTCCCATTCTTCGACGCAGGTCAGGATCTCCAGCTAATCGTTGCAATGCGTCTGCAAAGGCGATCGTGTCGCCGGGGGGGCACAAAAATCCGACCACCCCGTCGACCACGAGTTCTGGGATTCCCGACTGCCGGCTGGACACGACAGGCCGACCGCAGGCCATGGCTTCCATGAGAACCACCGGTATCCCTTCCCGATCGCCGCGGCTGCCGAGAATGCTGGGAAGAACAACGACATCGGCGGTCTGCATCGCTCGGGAAACTTCGGGCCGGGGCAACGACCCTTCAAGAATCACGCAATCTTCAAGACCAGCCGCGCTGATGCGCTCGGTAATGTCCTTTCGCAGGGGCCCGTCGCCTACCATCCGACATTCGAATGCAATTCCACGGTCCTGCAATAGCTGGCAGGCGCCGATCAGTACGCGGTGACCCTTAACTTCACGCAATGCCGCAACGCACACGAGCGAAAAGGGCCGTGCGGGAGCAGCATCCGCGACAATGTGACGGTCCGGTGCAAAAACCTCAGGATCAGTGCCGCAGGGCAAAACTATCAGCCGTTTGCGTACCCAGTCGCCAAACCGGTCCGCAAGGAATTCGACGTTATAGCGGCAGACCGTAACCGCGAAAGCGGCCGCAGCCAGCTTGCGGTCGAACATGGTTTGATCGATGTGAATGTCGCTGCCATGGGCTGTGAAGCTGAATGGAAGACCGCTCAGCCGATGGATGATCAGGGCGGCCAAGGCCGGGTGGTTTGCGAAATGCGCGTGCACATGGGTGACGCCCAGCTGCTGCATGTCCTCCGCCATCAATACGGACTTCGGGAAAACGCCGACAGCACCCGCAAGAAAATTTAGACTACGGCGCGTGCCCCAGAGCACCTCGCACAGAACACCGATGTAGCGGCGGGGTTTGCGGACCAGGGCGCGGAGGTTGGCGGCGAGGATCCGGCCCGACAGGAATGGCTGAAACCGTACGCGCGGCAGAAGGCGCTTCGCTTCGGGGTGGACGGTATGCTCGCGCTCTCGCAGCAGCGGGAAGATTTCAACGGCAACGCCACGCCGCTCAAGCTCCAGGATCTCGTAAAGAATAAAGGTTTCAGTAATCTTGGGAAAGCGCGACATCATATAAGCAATGCGCGGGGTGCCGCGCCGGGACGCCTCGCAATCTCCAACGCCAGCCCCACACCCTGTCGTTGGAAGAGAAGGCGCGATCTTGCTCGTACGTGTCATAATAGCTCCATGTCCCTAGCCCCATTTCGGACCAGTCGACGATCTGAAAGGCTTGAACCGGCCCCATTCGCTGGCTGTTCGACGATAAAGGAGCGCGAATACCTATCGACGCGAAGGCCGTGTTCAGCGACGGCTTAGTCACCGGAGCTGGAAGCGTCGGGGACTGGGCAGGCGGGGTGAGTCCAATCCGTGAAACCGACGTTCTTGCCAGGTCGAGACGGCGAAACGACTGGTAGATTGGCGCAATAGTAGTAATTTATCAGGTACGGCTGCCAGGTGTCGTCACCCGTCGCCTTGAACTTGACAACGTCATAAAGCCAGCGGTAAGCGCGGAGCAGGGCCTGATCCTCCCAGTTCCAAACATCGTAGCCGGCGCGATACAGCATCACGGCCTGAGCCAACGCACCCTGCAGAGCCTCGTACACGTAGGGCTCCTTCGGCGCCGGCCACATGAAGCGCTGGCAACAGCGCCGCTGATCGTCTGGAAGCACCCCGTTAATCGAATGACCGTCGCGAAGAGCGCCCGCGGGATTTATTCCGACCGGCGAAGTCGGCACCGCCTGCCAATCCAGCGAGCCGAAGCGGAAGCCCTGGTAGGCCGCGCGGTTGCCAAGCCAGCCGTGGAATACGGCCGCGGCACGCTGCACCTCTCGACGGTCACCCAAATAGAGGGCCGCTGCCAAACGACTGGCTCCAGCATGAGTGCCCCAGTTGTTTGGCCGCTGTTCGTGCGTGGACCTCAACGTGCGCCCTGCTAACGGCATTGTGAGCAATCGTTTCAGCCAGTCCCGAAAAGTGATGTCCTGTTTAGGCGGCAGCCCAACGATATCCGCAGCAATGACGTAGCCGAGCAAATTGCGGCCGAGCGCTAGAGTTCTGCCTCCCTTTTCGCTTCCGATGGCGGCCATGCAGATCGCCACGACCTGGTCCCGAATTGCCTCGTCGCCGGTCCGCGCATAAAGGAGTGCCTTGGCCAGCACCCGCAGGTCCGTATTGTCTTCCTGATCAGCTAATCGTGGCGGCCCCGTTGGCCGACGGGCCGCACGAAGCAGAGCCGCCCAGGCGGTGCCCTCCGTGGGACGGTTTCGCACGTCCTCGGCACAGAGCCATATTCCGCGGCAAGGTGCCGGCGCTCCACTTAGGCTCCGACCTTCAACGAGGAAGGCAACAAAAGCGAGTGCGAATGGCTTCAGCCATTGCCAACGCCCGCTCCGGTCATTTGTTACCCAGCTCACGGTTTGTCTCCCTCCAAAATCAGTTCCCGTAGCGCTGTATGTGGTCTTGACAGATCTGCGGAATGCGCACGCGGTAGGAACGGCGCGTGGTCCAAAAGCGGGGCCGAGCCAAGACTCTTTGGCATGGCGTTGGCAGGGAGCAGTACCGCTGCGCCGAATATTAAAAGGAAGATGGCCAGTTCCACGGCCTTCTCTCGCAAGGGGCGATGCACGAGGACCCCACTTCGTGCGCGAGCGTGGAGTTCACCCGAATCCATCGGGACCCCGTCAGGAATGCTGAACAGCACGGGCATCCCAAGCACGCGTTGAACTTCCTCGGCCCGCGCGAAGGTTCGGTCGAAAAATTCTCGGATAAACGCTAAGCTGATACCAAGCACAACGCCCGCGAGAAGCCCCACTAGGATGATTGTCTTCGGGCCTGGAGGCAGCTGGTCGTCGGAAAGCCGCGGCGATACTAGGAGCGATACTTCGGTGCCCGGTATTTTAGCTTTCGGATTGGTGATCCGCGCTTCATTGTACCGAGTCAAAAGGGTCTGGTAGGCAGCGCCAAGGACTACGACCTCCCGTTCGAGCATCTGGTAGGTGAGCTGATTGCGACGGAGGGCAAGGTTAGCCTCATCTAGCTCGCGGATGCGCTCACCGATCAGGCGCGAATTGTCCCGCATCACCTCCAGTCGCGCGCGCTGTTGCCGGACACGGGCAATGACCTCCGAACGTCCGCTCAGCACTGTGCCATCGGAAAGGCGCACGCCGGTGAAGCGTGCGACGTTCGGCTGAGCCAGCAGATCGTTGAGATAGCCCACTTCACCGTTGACATCACCCATCGTAGAACTCAGCGATGCTAGCGAAGATTTCAAATCCCGCCGCAAGCCAAGATTGGCTTCGATCTGGTGGTCGGCGCTGGAAAGTCCCGTGCGCTCCACGAACGCTGAGACTTCGTCGTTTTTGCGCGCCAGTGCTCGGCGAAGGCGGTCTACCTGCATGGCCAGGAAGGAGACGGCGCCGTCCGCCTTAAAGACGCGCTCGCGAAAGTCTGGATATATGCGAAGCATCGTCTGAAGGACTTCCAGTACCACGGGGCCGTTGCTCCCGGACAAGACCACCTCAATGACGTTCGAAGTCGGCACCACGCGCGCGGAGAGCACCGCTTTAAGATTGCTGACGCGCTCCGCCGGTCCGTCACCCAAGCTTAAAACGGCTTCGTTTTTCCCCCTCCTGGACATATCATCAACCGTTTCGGCGAGCAGCTCCTCCGAGGTCAGAATTAGGCGCTCGGACTGCAGATTGTTTTCATTCAGGGGGAAGGTGCGGACATTCATCTGCTCCAGGCTTCCGAGATGCTTGTCTATCCGCTGCCTTTTTATGAGGATGCTGCTATGGGCGCTGTAGACGGGAGGCCAATAATGGCCGATGATGATGGAGGCGGCAGAGACCAGCACAATCGTGGTAACGATCAATCGAATTCGCTTGAATAGAATGAAGGTGATTTCTTGCGCATAGTTTTCGGCGGGCTGGGAGTTGTTGTTATCGGCCATGGCACAACCTTAGTTCGATGCCAGCGCCCCTGACGTTGCGGAAGCCACGGCGAGGTTCGACTCAGGACAGAACGCGTGGAACAAAATTGCGATGGCGATTGAGCACCGCCCCGATCAGGCGCCCTCCAGCCCCTGACAGCCTGGCGTTGGCGTCTCGCGCCGCCTCCCAACCGGTTTTACCGGCAGCCAGCACGAGGACGGCGCCGTCCACATAGCGAGCCATCAGCAAGGCGTCCGACTCCGCCAATAGCGGCGGAGTATCGAAAACCACGTAGTCCCAACGCTGCCGCAGACCGGCCAGGAAATGTGCAAAGCCACTGCCGCGCAGTGCAGGAGGAGGGAATGCGCCCAAGTAGCGATCGTCTCGACCACGAGGCAAGATGCGCAGATTATCGGTTTCCGTAGGCCGGACGGCCTCTTCGATGTCTAACCCGTCTAGCATAACATTGACGAGACCGGGATTGGGCGAGGCTCCGAAGAGTTTGCCGAGTTCTGGATTTCGCAGGTCGGCATCTATCAATAGCGTCCGCCCGGCCGCCGACAAGCTCCAACCTAGGCAGGCAGCGGCAATCGTTCGCCCCTCTCCGGAATGAGCCGACACCACTAAGAGCACCTTGCCGTCCGGATTGCTTCCCTGACCTGGATCAGCCTCATCCGACGCCATGGGATCGGCCAGATGGGCAGCGGCCAAACTGCCTTCAACCGCCCGCAATCCCTCGCAATGACGCAAGAGATAGTCCTTCAGTTCCTGTGTCACATCGCGTTCACACACGGCTGCCCCTAGTTCCTGCTGACGATACTATGTTAGCTGCGGCTTGCGATGCAAGGCAGTCATTGAAAAGCTTTCCTGAGAAATTGCCAAACAACGCATTTCGCTGATTTTAGCCGACAATGGCGCAATACCAAAGAGAACGGCAGGATTAACAGATACGTATTACCGACCTAATAAAAACGCCTAAGGTTGGTGACGCATAATCATTTTCAGTTACACTCTGTTCTTAATTGACGAAATGTGCATACCGCTATCAGGTGTGCAGATCTGTCCACCGTACTCAGGGCGCTCCAGTTCTGAATAGCTTTGTCGATAGTCCGTAATGATATGGCTCTGCTCGAATTCACTCTTCTTGCAGCAACCGTTGGATTGCTGCTGACACCGTTTCCGTTATTGGCGCTGGCGCCAGGAGTCGCAACTGTGGCTGGCATCTGGATGACCCGCTATCCAGCGGTGGCATTGTACGCTATCGTTGCCTTGATTCCGTTCGGTGCGTTACGGAAAGTTGAGGGGCTTAACCTGCCCTGGATGTTCGCGGCGTTCCTTTTGGCACTTCTTTTTGTGCAGGTGGCCATAAGGCGCACGGTGCCTGTACAATGGGCCACAAGCCTCTGGCTACTGCTGTTCGCCTACCTCGGTGTGAACGCCTTATCGACTGGTCTCTCCGCCTATCCGGACAGGGCAAAGCACGAGCTGTTTATGATCGTCTCTGCCTATATCTTCATTCTTTTGGTGATGACCTTCGTGTCTGAGGTCGGGTTCAGGCGAACATTACACAGGGTAATCGTATGGAGCGCGTCGGTGGGGTCACTGCTCAGCATCGGCAGCTATGCCACCGGCATTACAGCCTTCACCGAGACAAACGCGCAAACTCGATTTATGGGTGGCGCGATCGATCCGAACAACCAGTCCATCATGATCCTCTTCGTCGCACCGTTGATCGCGCATCTTGCACTTTTCGCGGAGAAGCGGCACGAACGCATGGTGATGACTGGGCTCGGATTAGTCAACGTGCTGGGCCTGCTGTTGACGCAATCGCGCAGCGGACTTCTGATGGGCCTCTTAATGGCGTTGGCGCTGCTGGTTCACTACCGAAAACACCTCCAGCCCAAGCGACTTGGCGCGCTGATCGCAGGTGGAGCGCTTGCGACTATATTACTGCTTGCCGCTCTACCGGCTTCCTTCTACCAGAGACAGGAGAGCCTTGCGGAATGGCAGGACACTTCCCTGATCCGGCGCACGTCGTATCTTGTCGTCGCCTGGCGAGCCTTCCAACAGCACCCTATTATCGGTTCAGGTCCTGGTAGCTTTGCCGCAATCTATGCCCAATCGGACGTTACACGGCTTTTCACCTCCAAAGAGGATAGGCGCGCCCGACGCGCCCATAATACATATTTGGAAATCCTCATTGGCTCAGGCGTGCTGGGGCTTAGCCTGTTTCTAGTGATCCTGCTTTATAGTTGGCATAGCTTGCGCCGTGCCGAGGAGATGTTTAGCGCGCGCGGCGACGATGCGACCGCGGATCTGGTTGGCTGCTACCGCATCGGCTTCGCCGTTCTCCTGCTATTTTTGTTGATGATGAGCGACATGCAGCACAAATACATGCTGCTTTCCTTGGGCCTTTCGCAAGTCGCCGTCTATCTTGCCCACCGACCATCGCGAGAACCCGCATGGATATAGCCCATGAGACGATCGGGCTGCGAACGGGGTAACCGCTCTTTACAGGGAGCAGCAAGGCCGCCCGCAATCGAAATCCTATCTGATCACAACTCCGACATCGGCGGGCGGCGAACTCGCCGCCACGGATCTCAATGAGCTGCAATTCACCCGAGTTGGCATCGGACCGTTCTGCAGCGACCCGCCATCGGTAACTCTGACTTAGTACTTGGAGAAGAACTGCGTGACCCCAATGAGCGACAAAAATGCTGATTCGCAGCCAACACGATGGTTCCAACACTCAGCACCGGCGATCCCGGTAACCCTGCGAACTTTCCATCGGGGCGGGGCAAACGACATCCGAACAAATAATTCCATCGCAATACCCTCACCAATTAGAATTATCAATATCCATCGGAGGTGATCAGAGATTGATTAACCTAACTCGTTAGTGGCAATGACGGATTGTGCTCGCTACCGTCGAGCTTGCAATGGTGGTCACTGAAATTTCGGCGCAATAACAGCAACGTTTCCACCGGCGCCGCACTTTGACCGCCTTGCGAGCTTGGTGGATCGGCAAGGGGTAAATCCGATGAAACATTTTAGCCCCGCGCCATTCACGAAGAACTATGGTCTTGACCATTTTGCCGAAAAATTTTTCAAGCACGGCACTTCCCCGGTCGACGGCGGGAATGCCGGCGGCGGCCACACATCGGCGACCTTGGCTCCAACGGTCGGTCCTATACCCAAAGCTCGCACCTCCAGTCATGACACAAAGGTCAAGCCGCTTCGTCGGATGCGGATGAGCGGATACCGACCAGTTTACCCGGCACTTTACCGCATCTGGAATTTCACGTTGGCCGGGATCCTTATGATCGCGACGCTACCCCTGCTCTGCATTATCGCTGCGGCGCTGACCGCAAGCCAGGGACCGCGCAACATTCTGTATTTCGGTCCTAGGGTCGGCAAGGACAAAAAGCCATTCCATATCATCAAGTTCAAGACGCTGCGGGACGAAGTGGAGCAAATGACCCGCGACAAGACGCTGCCGGCCGGCTCCAACATGGAGACGTTGCTGGGAAAGCCGCTGCGCGATACCCGACTAGATGAACTGCCACAGCTTTTGAACGTTCTGCGGGGCGATATGAACATTTTGGGGCCCCGCCCGGTTCGCCAAAGCATTGCCGAGAAATGCCGCCAAACAATTTCGGATTATGACACACGTTTTGAGGTGAAACCCGGCCTTATCGGCTACACTCAGGCGCTGATGCCCCATTCGACCGACAAGTCGATTCGGGCGCGTCTCAACTTTAGGCTCTGTCGGCGACCCGTCAGCATTGTCCAAGAAACGCTATTCGTCGCTGTTACGGGCCTTTCGGTATTGCGCTGGATTGGAAGGGTCGTGAAGCGTTCCGCCGTGATGCTGCTTCCATCCGCACTTCGCAAGCGAAGTCGCGGCCGCGGCGCCCTGGGCGTCGCACAAATCGACCTCCCGAACGTAGCCGCCAGCCAACTGCAGCTTCTGCGCATCGATGAGGAGAAGTTATACCTGGAAGCCAATCTTCCGCTTCAAATTGATCCTGACCGTTCGTCGTTGCCGCTGCGCTTGCGGACCCCAAGCCGAGGCCGAAGCCGAAGCAAGACGGCACTGTGCATTGCAGATCTGCTGTCGGTGGAACCGCTGCCGAACGCGAACGGTCAAACGATGGCCCATCGGTATAGCATGCGATACACAACGGCCTCCCCGTTTCAGCATTACATGATCGAACGCTACTTCATCGGCAACGTTTTAGTCGAGTGACACACGGTGATCACCGCGCGAGAATATAGCAAGCGGAGCAGGCGAGACGAAGACGATGACCTCGGTTTTCTGGATGATTATCGCGCTGGCTGCGTTCGTCATGGTCGGCTACGGTCTGGTCATTATCTTGCTAGAACGCCTGTTAGGAAGGCAGCGCAGGCCCGAAGCGATCCCGTTGAACGCAACGGTGCTAATCGCCGCCCACAATGAGGAACGCTGCATTGGTCAGAAGCTGCGGAATATTTTGAACCAGGATGTGGGCAGCCACTGCCTGCGGGTCGTGGTCGCATCCGATGGATCTGTCGACCGCACCGCTGATATTGTCCGCTCATTCAGCGACCCGCGTGTTTGCCTGGTCGACGTCCGCGAACATGTTGGCAAAATCCCGGCTATGAACCGGGCATTGGAGCAGATCGACTGTGACGTCGTCGTGTTCTCCGATGCCAACAGCGAATTGGTGCCAGGGGCGCTCAATGCGCTATTGGCCTGGTTCGCTGATCCGGAAGTCGGCGGCGTTTGTGGCGCACCTAGCATATGCATGCGGGGCAGCGGGTGGCTCGGATGGGCCGAACGGTGGTACTGGCGCTACGACAACCGCTTGAAGCAAGCGGAAAGCCGACTGGGTGGCGCCGTGTCAGCTCAGGGATCGCTGTATGCTGTCCGGCGCGCCCTGATTGGCTCCGTGCCCGATACCGTGAGCGACGACTTCTTCATCTCCACACAGGCGGTCGCTGCCGGTCAGCGGCTGGCGTTTGAGCCAGACGCAGTTGCGGTCGAGGCGGTCAGCAACAACACCCGCAACGAATTCTTCCGCCGCGTACGCTCGACCGAAAGGGGTTGGCGCGGACTGCTGATGCGTCGCAACCTTTTGAACCCCTGGCGCACCGGATTTTATGCGATCCAGCTCCTTGTCCATAAGGTTCTGCGCCGTATGATGCCGGTGATGCTGGCCATCATGTTGCCCATTTCGATAATGCTAGCCGGTGATCATTGGATATTCGCGGCAGCGCTTCTCGCGCAGGTCGTTCTCTATGGGCTCGCGATTATTGCGCTGCTCTGGCCGACTGCGCGCCGGATGCCGGGTGCGTCAATCGCCTTCTTCTTCGTGGAAACGCAGATCGCCATGGCTTGGGGACTCGCGCGCGTCGCTCTGGGCAAGCACAGCCGACATTGGAAACCGGCCCGGGACGCGACCGCCTCGGCCGCTCAATGATCGAAAACGAGAGACTAGGACCATGCCACGGCAAGAATAAGCGCCCAAATCACGGCGGAAAGCACGAGCACCAGTGCCAGACTGGCCTTACGACTAATCCGCGGACGGGGAGGACAGAGGTCCTCGGGGTCCCGTACCGTGCCAAGGATGCGATCCTCCTCCGGGCGCATATGCCGTCCTGCACCGTGGCCTTGATCCACGGTGCTTCTGTGCTCGTCATTCATTGCCTCTCCCCACCAGAGTGGCACCGGGCGCCGCTCAGCGAGAAAGCTGAACAGCAAAAAAGCGACCAAATATGGACGTCACGACCAAAATGCTAGATCATATCCGAAAATCTCCCTATAAAAAATACCGGCCCCACCATACGAATTGGTCCCTCACGAACCTCCTTTTAAGATCGCTCACGCCGGGCCGGAACGTGCTCGGCATTGGCATCCTTGGCCTGAGCATTCTTGCCGTCCAATTTGGGCAAGATGTGTTGGTCGGGCCGAGGGTAGGCATGGCCGCCACCAAAACGCTTGCTGATCGGACGAACACCATCACCGCCCCGCACCCGGATTCATCCACCGCCGGTCATTATGCGTTCGGTGTCGGCGACACGGTTGCTGTGACGGTCGTCGGCCATACCGATCTCAGCGGGCAGTTCCCGATCAGTCTAGACGGCGCATTTCGCCATCCATTTGCCGGTGCCATCCGGGCCGCCGGTCGCACGTGGGAGGACGTGGAACGCGATCTGCTTCAAAAGCTGAACCGCCTATTGGCCCATGACGTTCGGCTCAGTGTAGATGTCGCTGTTTATAGGCCAGTTTACGTGATTGGCGACGTCATCCGCCCCGGGGAGGTCGCCTACACGCCTGGTCTGACGACCTTGACGGCCATGGCAAAAGCAGGGGGGGTTCCATCGGTTCAGCAACTCCCGCCCGCCCAGATCGCTCACATCACCGAGGCGGCCATGGCGGAACGCGAGCTGCGGGTCGCCGAAACCGAGTTGACTGGATTTCTCATCCGTCGCGCATCGCTCGACACGGCGCTCTCGGACCAATTGAAAATCGCCGTCCCCGCCGAATTGGAGCCTATCACACAGTCCCCGCTGATTGCGGAACTGTTGGCACGCGAAACCGCCGTTCTGGAAGCCGAACGCACCCGCGTCAAGCGCTCTCGGGAAATCACACAGAACCAAATTCGACTCCTCGAAAACGAGATCGCCTATCTCGCAAACGAACAATCAATAATATCGGCCCAAGCAAAGACTATTGACGCCGAATTACAGAGAATTCTAAAGGCCGCGGAGAAAGGGCTGATAACCAGTCGGCGCGTGCTCGACTTCGAGCGGTTTAAAACGGATAACGACGGAGCCCGCTTCCGGGTGGCGGCCGCCATGTCCCGCGCCCGCCAGCAGCGGGTCGAGCTGGAAAAGCGCCAGCGGGACGAGGAGCATGTGCTGAAGCAGGAGCGCCTTCGCCAGCGGCTGGAGGTGGAGTCCGAAATCGAGCGCGCCCGCGCGCGTATTCACGGCGCTCGCACCGCACTGGCAGTGCGGTCGCAGGCCGCGGTGGCCGGACCTATGGCCAGCCGCCCAGAGCTGGCCTTCACCATCACCCGAATCAAGCCAGCAGGCCAAATATTGTTGCACGCCAACACGTACACTCCGCTACTTCCAGGCGACGTTTTGGAAGTGCGGATGGTTCCGGCGACGGCACATCGCACGACCGTCGCGAATGAAAAGGTGAAGGCCTCGACGATGCCGCGACCATTAATGAACCGTTGAGGCAGTGACAATCGAGAACACGGTAGCGCAATATTGTTTTTCCGAACAATTATTGGATGGATGATCCAAAGTGGAAGACTATGCTGACTCCTCCCCGGCCTGTCATTCACGAGACAGTATCTGCCTAATATACAATAGTAGGAGCTACCCGCGAAATAAACCAACTTGGCACGCTGAAGATTCACGTTGGAAAGCTCGACAAATCATAAAGATTCAGGAGCGAAATAAAATAGTACCGAAGCGCATCTGTGAAATCGGCTGTGGCGCCGGAGAAATACGTCTGCAGCTACAAAATTCGAAAGTAGGCGAGCAATATGATGGATATGAGTTGTCAACCGACGCCTTCGCGATATGCAATTCCAAGACAAACGAGAAGACCCAATTCTTCCTTTTAGATCCACTTGAGATCGAGCAACGTTACGATTTGGTTTTTTGCATTGACGTCTTTGAGCACGTCGGAGATTACCTTTGTTTTTTAAACCGACTAAAGACGAAGGGAACCCACCATTGCTTTAATATTCCGCTTGACATTTCGATGAACGCTGTACTCAGAGGCACCTTCACCAAATATCGTCGAAAGCTTGGGCACCTTCACTTTTTTATCGCGGAGACAGCCATCTCAACCTTGCAGGAGGCCGGATATGAGAGTGTCGATTACTTTTACACAGCTCCGTTCGAACAGGGAGAGCTCGCGTCAAAAGGTGCTGCTTTCGATCTTGCGCGAATACCTCGGTGTGTTCTCTTTGCAATTTCCCCAAAACGGTTGTCACGAACATTGGGCGGCTGCTCGCTCATGGTGCTGACGGGATAGCGTCGGCCAGCAATGATGGAAACTTCTAGATCATGTCCGCCTTTGGTAGATCAACCGTTCCGGTCCGCGCCCCCGCCCCATTCCTCCACTCGTTCCTCAACTGGGCCACCCAGAATATCATGCCATTGGGTGCGAGTGGAGGAATGGGGCGGGGATGGGATGGTTCCAGTACACGCTGAAATGCTATAACGACCAAAACAGGGGTTAGAGCCGTCAGCTGAACGTTCTATCGTCATGTCATTAAGGGTAGGAAAAGTCTCGGCAAAGCACCCACCCACGAGCAGGTCTGCACAAGAATGCTGCCGTTTTATGTATCATCCGCGCCCCGGATGACACCGCCGATACAAGCGGCGATTTTGCCCGGCGCCACTCCATCCTGGGCAACCCGATGCGGTTTGCTGTCGTACTGGTGCTTCGCGCGGACTTGAGCTGGAAGTCAGAACTTCGACCACGAAAGAAGGCTGGAACAATGCTCTTAGAGCTGATCATTCCCGCTTTACGCAGGGATTCACTGGCCGCGGCGTGGATCACCCGTCCAGTATCCCGCGATACATCAGCCTATTGCTGGTTCACAAAACACGTGCAGTTTGAATCTTAGATGACACACTGCGCAAACAAGCGAATTGACCCATCCCATGACAGACATGTCCCCACTCCCCTCCTCGACCCGCAAACACATTCGCGGCTCATCTCTCGTGTTTGGGGGACGCTTCATCTCGATCGGGCTTAAGTTCATCCTGCAAATCTTGATCGTACGTTACCTGTCCAAATCCGACTATGGTGCCTTTGCCTACACCATTAACCTAGTACAAATTGCCGCAATCGTATCCGCCATGAGCCTGGAGAAGGCAGGCTCACGGTACATCTCTATCTACGACGAAGAAAACGACTACCACTCGCTGTTCGGGTTTATTGTGTTGTCCTTGATAACGATATTCGGAATCGGCATCGCACTGGTGATACTGGTTGTCGGTTTTAGTGGCGTGATAGTTGGCACACTCGTCAACGACCCCATCGTCATCGGCCTACTGATTATAATGATTTCGCTAGCACCACTCCAGGCAATGGACAGCTGGTTCCAAGCGGTGTTCGCTGCATTCTCCTCCGTGCATGGCATCATTTTGCGGCGGTATATTATCTGGCCCGTCCTGCAACTCCTCTCCGTGCTATTCGTAATAGCGCTGCAGGCCGATGTTTATGCTTTGGCATGGTTCTACCTGCTCGCGGGCGTCATCGGCACGGGCATGTATGCTGTCATGACCTATCAGCTCCTCCGACGCCGAGACCTGTTTAAGCACTTCTCCCTGCCTGCACTGCGCTTCAACACACGCGAGATTTTTGGGTTCAGTATTCCAACAATGGCATCAGGGCTGATGTTTATTCTGCGCAGTCATATTGTCGTAATCTTGCTGGGGTGGTTTGGAACAATCGAGATGGTCGCGGAATTCCGGGCGGTTCTCCCTCTTGCTACTCTTAATGCAATTGTTTACGGCAGCTTCGTCTTTCTGTATACGCCTTTGGTCGCTCGCATGCTGTCGCAGAACAATAGGGCCGAGATCAGCGACTTGTATTGGCGGACAACGGCATGGATTTCCATTGCATCACTGCCCGTGTTTCTCGTCACATTTGCGCTGGCCCAGCCACTGGTTGTGCTGCTACTTGGCGAGCGCTACGCGACGTCCGGCGCGATTTTGTCCGTCCTCGCACTCGGGCAGTACTGCTACGCCGTCATGGGGTTTAATGTCGACACGCTGCGAGTCTACGGCGTTGTCCGATATCTTCTGCTGGTGGACAGCATTGTCATGGTTGCTGCTGTGGCGGCCTACTTCATTCTCATACCGATGTATGGCGCAATGGGTGGTGCGATCGGCTTTTCGTTCTCGGTTGCCCTAGCGGGTATCCTCAGGCACATCGGGTTGGCAATTCATACTGACATCAGATCCGTAAACTGGTCGTACCTCGCTATATTCCCGTTGATCTTTGTGACGACGGTGATTCTGGGGCTAGTCCAATATGCGTTTGAACCCAGCCTGGTTGTTACCTTACCGTTGGCAGCTGTCCTGTCGCTTGCCGTTTTGTACTTGACCCGCGACAAACTTCAAGTCGGTGACATTTTCCCCGAGCTGCTCAAGATGCCGCTGGTGGGCCGCCTACTGCAGGCTTAGCGGCAACACTTGACGGTCGGGCACGGTAATCACAGACAGGCCCAACAACAAAAAGAAATCGTCGGAATTATGAAGAAACCTCCTGTTTTGCTACTTGGATCTGATTCCCTGACCGGTTTGCAGGCCGCCCGAATTCTTTGGAGAAAGGGAATTCCAGTGGTTGGCGTTGTTAACGATGTGAGTAGCCCCTACTGTCGGACGAGATCCGTCCTGCGGAACATTCCGGCTGGCGCCATACAAAGCGCCCCGGGAAAAGATCTGGTTTCGCTGTTGCAGGAACTGAACCGCACCCACGATCTACGTCCCGTTTTGATTCCGTGCTCAGATGATTTCGTCTGGTGGCTCAATGATAGTCGAGAAAGCGTCGAACAACATGCTGATTTTCTGATCCCCTCCTCCGATATGTTAGAACTTATTGCAGACAAGAGTAATTTCTATCGTTACGCCATGAAACACAACCTCCCGTTGCCGCCGACGCGTTTTGTCACCACCCGAGCGGAGATGGAACAAGCGGCAAATGAGCTAGGTTTTCCGATTCTGATCAAGCCGCCGCGCAAAACACCGGAGTGGATGCAGGCTTCAGGAGAACTCAAGGCGCTGAAAGTGGAAATTTTTGACGATTTATGTAAGATTGACTGGAAGCTTCTCACCGGGACGACGGAATTAATCGTGCAAAAATGGATATCAGGGCCTGATGCGAATATGCACAGCTTGTATGTCTGCCTCGACCGGGACAGCCAGCCACAGACAACGAGTATTGTCGCCAAAAAACTTCGACAGTGGCCGCCAGACGTCGGCGTGGGTGCGCTAGCTGTAGAGGTGGCCATTGACGAGGTGGTCCAGATGGGCCTTGGAATTTTGCGCCAGCTCGGTTACGTAGGCCCAGGATCTATTCAATTTAAACAGGACTCGATCAGTAACAAGTTCTATGTCATTGAAATAAACAGCCGTTTGCCGCTAAATTATCCCCTCTTCGAAGCCTGCGGTATTGAGGCAACCTACACAGCATACTGTGTTGCCGCTGGACTTCCGCTACCGGATAACCGGACCATCACCCGCCGGGGAGGCAAATGGATCTGCTGGAAAACAGATCTCGCCTCCTCCTATGTGCACTGGCGCCGAGGCGACCTGACTGTTCGCGAGTGGTTAACGTCGCTGCGCGGCCACAAATGGTCGGCTGATATCCAACTGGATGACCGCAATCCGCTGCTGGCGGAGATAAGCAGGAAAATTTCAAAGGGCCTCTCTAAGCGGTCCCGAATGATCATCGGTAAGGAGGGATAGTTATCGTCCGTGAGAAAACCTGCTCAGCGTGTGATGGCAGTGGGTTCAGATGTGTTTGGATCGCCACCATCTCTGGCAGTGTCAGCAATTCGGGTCGACCCGTCTCGAACAAAGATGAGTCGAGCGTTGCCTGCTGCGCGCCCGTCCACCCATGGCCCGGTCGCCCTACCGCTATGACTCCCAAGACACGGGCCAGAGAAGTGAAGCTCTCGTTGTCGAGATTTGGAAGCGCGCTCCACTTGAAGCGAGGGCGCCGAGCCATCTGGTGGACTTTGCAGGGATCGCCAAAACCGGCGCACTGAGCTTCACCGTGTCAGGAGGTGGATGATGCCGGGACCTTACTGATTGGAATTGCGCAGGCGGATCTGCCTGTCAAACAATGCAGCAGAACGTGCTCACAGGGGTGTTGCCGTCGGACCAAAAAATCTGGACCTTCGCGATGGGTAGCGTCCAGTATTTTTCGCACTTTTGATTTTTGCTGAGCGGCTGCCGGCCGGTGCTCAGTAAACGGCGCTACCATCCCACCTATCCGGGAGGCTCGGGCGATAGCGTAATGCCAGGCCATGAGCGATCATTGTGACATCACGCTTGAGCGTAAGCTTGGAAGCAGCGCGGACGATACAGCCCGCGTCCCTTCGCAGGTGCGCCGCATCGAGTTGATCACCTTAACCGGCCGGCGCCGGCGGTGGTCGAGCGACGACAAGGCGCGCATCGTGATGGAGAGTTTCGGGCCCGACGCAAACGTGTCGGACGTGGCGCGGCGCAACCGGCTCTCGCCGCAGCAGGTGTTCGCGTGGCGCCGGCAGGCCGAGCGGGACACGATCGCTGCTGAACGCGATCAGATTGGCTGGCGCAACGAACGGCTCGAAGCCAGCATCGCGGAGATCCGCCGCGTGCACTTCGGCCGCAAATCCGAGCGCATCACCGACGACCAGCTGGCGCTCGCCCTCGATGATCCGGAGACGTCGCTGGCCCAGGCGCAAGCCGAACGGGAAAAGGACGAACCGGCGCTCACGACAGAGCGCGCGAAAAAGCTCAGCACCAGCCGCAACCCGAGCCTGGAGCAGTTGTCACATGAGGCGGTGGTGATCGAGCCAGAGGGCGGCACGGTGTGCCCGTGCTGCGGCGGGGAGCGGCACGTGATCGGCGAGGACACGTCGACAAGGCCCGACAAGGTGCCAGCAATGGTGCCAGCCAAGGTGCGCGTGATCGTCACGCGACGTCCGAAATATGCCTGCCGAACCTGCGAGAAGACGGGCGCGGCAAAACCAAGACCGGATACCTGTGGGCCATTGCCCGCGATGACCGGCCATGGGGCGGCAGCGATGCTGCCGCCGTTGCGTACTCATCTGCCCCCGGACGTGGTGGCGAGCACGCCGTGCGGCTGCTCGATGGCTTCCACGGCGTCCTGCAAGTGGACCGATCGCCGTCTACAAAAAACTCGCTGCGCCGACGCGAACCGGCGGACCGCTGGCCTGGACCACCGATGTCCTGACCAAGCTCGTCAATCGATGGCCGGTGTCGCGCATCGACGACCTGATGCCCGGGGCCTACGCCAAGACCGCCTGAGCCGGCTTCCAAGTGGGGCCGCTGGCCCGGTTTCGGTCAAAGGGCATTGTGGGCCCGGCGTGGCGCGACGGCGAAACCCGGAACCCGCAATCAAGTTGCATCAGGGGCGCACACTACCCCACCCCATCGGCGATCGGCCGATCGACGTCGTCTTGTGCCACTGGGCGTTGACGTTGAAGGGTGAGGTTGGCCGCGCTTTGCGGGAAGTCAGATGAGTGCTCAAGCCGGCCGGTCCCTTTGCAGCGAGCATCGACGGCGACCCTACAACCGCGCCCGGCTGAAGGGAGATGCATGACCTCATCTATCATCTCGTCCGGCTTGAATACTCCGAGCATGGCGCGATTGAATTGGGCGACCCGCGGGTGCGCGCAGCCAAAACTCTGACGACGCTCGGCCTTGTTGTGTTTGTTGGCGCGAGGATCGACATCGAGCCCGAAGTGTTCAACCTGCACGCCGCGCCGGATGTCTTGGCGCGCGAAGCGGCCGGGTTATTCTACGCTTCGCACGTTGCCGCCGCAGTTGCATCACCGGATGTTGCTAGAGCTGGAAACTTTCTTGAGGGGTCGGCAGTAGGTTGATAAGTGCTGGTGTGCCTAGAGCAACCTGCCTTTGATCGGAATCGGAACGATCCCGATTAAAGGCAGAAAGTTGCTTACCACTTTAAGAGCGATCATCTTTGCGCCTTAAATCGGAACCGGCGCAATTGGAACCGGCGTTGCGGTTCCGATTTAAGGCGCAATGATCTAGCTGTGAACCAACGTGTCATCCTTCTATAGCGGGTTGGGCCTGTCTTTTCGGGCCTCCTTTGAAGGCAACGGCGTACTTCGGCGAAGAGATCGCTGTTGAGGCGGCGCAAGCTTGCGTGCTCTGCACGACGGGACACATTACATGTATGATATCGATCTTCTCATTGACCTTCATCGGGACGGCGAGCGCCAGGGCCCGGGTGACGCCTCGGATACGCGCCTTTCTGTCGCGCTCTCCGGCCTGAACGGAACGAAAGCCTTGAGAATTGCCGACATCGGCTGCGGGACCGGTGCATCTACGCTTGTTCTTGCGCGAGAACTCGACGCAGCTATCACGGCCGTCGATACCCAGCAGGATTTTCTTCGCGTGCTCCGCACGAGGGCTGAACGGGCAGGGCTTGCCGATCGCATCACGACCCTCGCCGCTTCGATGGAAGCGCTTCCCTTCGAGGAGGCGACGTTCGACGCCGTCTGGTCGGAAGGCGCCATTTACATCATGGGTTTCACGAATGGCATCCAGGCCTGGCGCCGCTTTCTCAAGCCCGGCGGCATTCTAGCCGTATCGGAGCTGACCTGGCTGACACGTGATAGACCGATGGAGCTCGCACGCCATTGGACGCAAGAATATCCTGAGGTCGATACGGCCGCGGCTAAAATGCGACTCTTGGAAGAGTGCGGGTACTCGCCGGTCGGATATTTCGCCCTCCCTGAACACAGCTGGCTGGACACCTACTATCGGCCGATGCAAAGGCGTCTCAACGACTTCCTGTCACGCCAGGGCAACAGCGAAGCCGCACGTGCCATCGTAAAGGCGGAGGAAAGAGAGATCGAGCTGTACGAACGCTATTCCGCCTTTGTCAGCTACGGATACTATGTCGCAAGAAGAGCAATCGACTGACCAGTGTTGGCGGACGAGCGCCAAGTAGGCGCCGAGTAGGCGCCGAGTGTTGGCAATGTCCCGCACGTGCAGGTGGGTGCACGATGCCGCAATTCAAGCAACGGATGATGAACAGGTATCGACGGCGGTGCAATCGCGATGGATGCGCGACCTCGGCAAACAGACAGCGGACAATAAAAGAACATATTGCGAACAAAGGCGTCTGGTTCTTACCAGCCTGGGTGCGATCGTCCGTCAACGCCCGGTGGAAATGGGCTATCGGCAAGAGCCTTGCGAACGGCGTTGCACGGTGTCAAACCGAAGCTGGCTCGCGGCTTTGGGCGCAAAACGTCGTGACGACCAGCCGAAATCAGTTGGAGCTGCGGCTGGCATGGCGGTTGCCCGAGGGGTTGGGATCGGCGGTGAATCAAGTGCTTTGCCACAGCAGATCGGACATGCTATTCAGCACCTACGATTTTGGCCAGACGTTTAGGCCGTTGCTCCACAACCGTCGGGCGCACGTTCAAACTCCTCCAACAATCGAAGGGCCGCTTCATCTCGCGGGTCAGCGCACGATGAAGCACATCAATACCTACTCAAGGGGAATACCATGCAAGTGGGAACCGTTAAGTTCTACAATGATCAAAAAGGTTATGGTTTCATTCAGCCGGACGACGGCACGAAGGACGTCTTCGTGCATGCAACCGCGCTTGAGCGAGCCGGCATGAACGGCCTTCGCGAAGGTCAGAAAGTGTCGTTCGACACGCAAGAAGACCGTCGCACCGGCAAGATCGCCGTAAATAACATCCAAGACGCGTAAGACGACGCGGAGCAAGCATTCTGATGCTTCGTTGCTTGGCCGCTCCTTTCGGGGGGCGGCCATAATCATGTCGGCTTCAGGCGCCCCGCCGGCCAAACATACACGGTCGGTGGAAAATTCCCCTCGATCGACGGCGCAAGCGAAAGTACGCCCTCACTCGAGCACCCTGCTTTTAGGGCAACCATCACACTTTTTGTCGTACGTATATCTGGCATGCTTGAGGACGTTCCAGCCCGCGCTTGGCTCGAAGTGCGCGCAGATGTCACCGACGGCGCGCCACACGGCGTCGTCGGCCGTGGCTGCGGCCGCACGCAGGTGCGCCTTGATCCCGGCCTGGCCTTTACGCCATGCCGGACTGCGCGATCGGCGGCGAGGTCCGGCATCGTGATGTCGGGCTTTTCGCTGACCCGCCCGATCAGGAATTCACGACAAGGCTCAGGCTTGCCGGTCGCCATTTCCCCGTCACCTCGGGCCGGCCGTGTTTGGCTGGCTCGAGCGAACCTGTGCCCTTGTGGCGCGAAACCAGCTTGACGGAAAAACTGGGGTGACATCAAGCTTCTCGGCCGCCACCCGACGCGACTGCCCAGCCGCGATGGCCCAGCCGCGATGGCCCAGCCCCGATTGCCCAGCCCCGATTGCCCAGCCGCGACCCGATCCACGGGCCGTTTGCGCAGATCCAATCAATAGCTTTGTCCCATGATCCACCTCCTGGCATGGCGGATCACAGTTCGCTGAAATTGGGAATCCCCGAAATTGATTTTTGCGGCGATGATCTAGATGATCGCTCTTAAAATGTAGAGCAACTTTCTGCCCTTAATCGGGATCGTTCCGATTCCGATTAAGGGCAGGTTGCTCTAGCGCCGCGAGACGTGCCGCCGGCGGGGGCACCTCGCCCAATCCGTGAAATGCGCCGCCGCCGTACCACCCGCACCCACATGTCCAATTTTCCGGATAACTGACGAGACCGACGAAGGTGGTGCGTCCGCCCAGGCAATGACCGATCAGGGCGAGGCGGCGACCATCCACCCGGTCATGCGCGACCAGCCAGTTAGCTGCCGCCTTGAGGTCGAGCGCCATCTGTTCAACTACCAAGAATTCCCGACGCCGCTCGATGCCCGTACCGGTGGAAGCGCATGATAATGAAGTGCAGCCATAGCGGCGTAGCTACGAATGGCCGGATCGTCGACCAGCCAACGCGTGAACCAGTCCCAGCCTTCCTTGCGAAATGTGACGACAACACCCGGCGATCGGCCTGGGCCAGTAGGCTCTGCAAGGTGCGCCGTTGTTTGGGTATCGCCGATCGCGAAGTCGACAGTTTGTCCCAGTCCTCCACCGAGTGCCATTGCACGGCTCGCAGCTTTGGCACCCGTTGCGCGCAGAACGTATAATCAGCTTACAAACACTATGCGCACTTTAGTTGCAGCTTGACTTGAGCACTTTGAAATAGCCCGCTACGGTCACATGACCCGCGATCCAATCGGATAGACAGGTCATGCTTCTTTTTTGGGTTATTTGGCTTGGTGGCGACCCAACGCCTTGAAGACCGATTGGACGACGGGTTTGGGTGTCTTCCAGGCTTCGTTCAGATAGGCAAGTACCTGCTGGGCTGTACGGGGATTGACGCTGAGGCGGCTCCTCTTTGCGTCGGCCAGAAATGCCTCGTCCTTCATCGTTGCATCGAACGCCTGACGCAACGCCGCAACCTTGTCGCCCGAAACGCCCGGCGGCAGCGTAAAGGCACGGCCCATGACCTGCCAACCGAACACCAGATTAAACGCCTGCTTCGTCTTATCGTCCTTGGCGTATTCGAACACCGTGCGAATGTCGGGGAAGTCCGGATGGCGCACTCTTGCTTCCTGGACCAGCATGTGGACCTTGTTGTCCTTCAGCCAGCCAGGCCGCACGTTCCGGATCGAGGAGATGAAATAGCCGCACAGACCCTGCACTTCGCCGCGCTCGATCGCCAGAACGATGCCCTTCGAACCCTTGTAGCCAGTGACGACCTTGAACTTCGTTCCAAGGAAGGCGTTCATCGTCCTGGGCCAGGCGGCCGTGGACGAACCTCCGGAGGAAGCGCCGAGGATCATCTCCTTCTGCATGACATCTTCGAGATTCTTGAAGCCATGCGTGTGCCAGGCCCAGCAGCCGCTGGATGATTCCGTGATGCTGCCGAGCCAGTTGAACTTGCGTGGGTCAAATCTGGTTTTCCGGCCTCCAATCAGCGCATCAATCGCAATCCCACCGGCAAACATACCGAACACGCTGCCGTCCTTCTTGGCGACGTTGTAGAGATAATTGGCCGCCTTCAGGCTGCCAGCACCCGGCATATTCTTGACGGTCAGGGCCGGTTTGCCGGGAATGTGACGGCTCATGTGGCGGGAGAGCAGGCGTGTGTAGGCATCATAGCCGCCGCCGGGCGCGTACCCGACGATCAAATCGATGGTACGGCCCTTGTAAAACTGCTCGACGCTTTGCGCCGTGGCCATCCCGCCAGCACACATGTGCATAACGGCAGCCGCGGTCAGTGTCGTCAGCAATTGATTGGCCTTCATGTGATCCTCCCTCCGCCCGCAGGATTGCAGCGCGCACGGTTGCCGCTGCAGGCTATCACCCGGAGCTGCAGATGTCAGCAGATTAGCGCCTCAGTACGGGTAGCGGTCCGCGCCCAATGCGATGATGCAGGTGATCGAATCCTTCGCCGGGAAGCGACATCCAAATGCCCGCCGCCACTCGACTCAAGGTTCGTTTTGCGGCGGGGCCGCATGTGTCCGACGTTCAAGCATCAAGCCAATCGGGCGCGGCTTTGGGTGCGGCGTAAAGAGCGCCATCAGTTAAGCGATGCTACCATGCAGCCCGTTCCTCAGTCTGTCCCCTCATCGAGAGAACCGGCCAACTCAAAACCGCGCCAACTCAACAGCGCGGACAGTTCGGCGCGACAGGTCGGCAAGCAACCCCGGGGTGAATTATCGACGCAAACGCGCGGCGCAATCTGAGCGTGATGATCATGCGCATGGACCAGAACAGACTCGTCGGCAGCGCGCAACCAGGATCAGATGGCACGCGAGTCGCGAGCCTATTAACCATGCGTACACGACATGCAGCTCGGCGCGGTTGGTATCGGACAACGACCGAGATCATCGCGCCTTTAATCGGGATCGTTCCGATTCCGATTAAAGGCAGGTTGCTCTAGGATTGTGTTCGGTTCTGACGATGTGTTCGTCCCGGAACAGGTCGCCGAAGCGAGCGTTCGTCGGCTCAACGCATATCGCGGCTCCGACGACGGCGAACTGGCGGAGTTCGAGCAGGGCAACGCCAGGCGGCTATTCACGCGGTTCGCGGCCAAGTGACCCGCTCTCGCAGGGTGCTGATGTTCATCTTGTTGATCGTTCGCACCGGGTACCGCCCAACGACCGCTCAGCTAAATAGGCTGAAGAAGGGCGACTCGTGCCACTGGACCGGTACCAGCCAATTGAACAGCCCGTAGAGGAACACGCCGCTGGCAACAGTGTAGACCACGATGAGGCGCCAATTCACCTTGGCCCAAAGCGCGAGGTGGACGGCGTACGACTTCTCGGTCTCGCCGAACCCGGGCGCCGCCTGGTCGACCGGCAGGGGCCGCGGGAGCACGGCCGTCTGCTCGAATTCGTATTATCAACTCGACTTGCAAGGCAAACTCGACTTGCAAGGCAAACTCGACTTGCAAGGGTGGGGAACTCCACACTGTCTCGAGACAGCCCTTTGATATGATTGCAAAAACGGCCACGACCGCGGCGCGCCGACGGCCGGGTCATGGTCGGATTCGACCAAAAGCTGAGATTTGGCTGGGGGACTAGGATTCGAACCTAGACTGACGGAGTCAGAGTCCGTTGTCCTACCATTAGACGATCCCCCAATGGCAGGTAGGTTCTCGTTGTAGCCCAAAACACCGGCCTGATCTACCCGTGTCGGCTGCGAGGCTCACGCTGAGCCACGCGCCCACCAAAAAAATTGTCATCGGTGCCACGCACTGAACCGCGGCCTGGGGGCTCTCGCGCCCGGCGTAGAGCGGCTGCGCTGCATGATTCACGGGCCAGGTTGGCGGGCTCACGCCGGTCGCCTGCGGCCTTGGTCATCGATCGCCATTTGGCTAAGATGGCGGCGAGGTCGAGCCCATGCTCGTTTGACATGCAGGCGCCGCGCGCGATGTCGGCAATGGAATGGCGGCTCGACATCAGGAGATTTGTGGCGCGACAAGAGACTTTGTTGGCCCCCATCACCCTTGACGGCGTCCAACATCGGTCAGCGAAAGTCGGCACATGCAGCCGAAACCAAGGCGAAGCGCATTGTTCATGCCCGCCAGCAAGACGCGGGCGCTGGACAAGGCACGAGCGCTGCCGGCAGACGTGCTAATTTTTGATTTGGAAGATTCCGTCGCGCCCAATCTCAAGGATGAGGCGCGCGCCAATGCAATGTCAGCGGTGCGTGGCGGCGCCTACGGCCGGCAAGAAATTGTGGTCCGCATCAACGCCCTGACTTCACCGTGGTATGGTGCCGACATTGAGGCGGTGTCGGCGGCGGCGCCCGAGGCGGTGTTGGTCCCCAAGGTGGAAACGGTCGCTGAGCTGCAGGAGGTCGGCGCACACCTCAGCCGCCATGGCGCACCCGCGCACCTACGCACTTGGGCCATGATCGAGACGCCACGTGCCGTTCTCAATGTGGCCGCGTTGGCGGATGCGAGCCGAACCCGGCCAGAGACGCGGCTGAGCTGCCTGGTGATTGGCCCCAACGACATCCGCAAGGACATCCGGGCGCTGGAGCACGTCGACCGACTACCCTTGCTCTACGCACTCCAGCTGTCGGTTTTGGCGGCCCGCGCCGCCGGCCTTGCCATCCTGGATGGGGTCTACAACAACTTTCGCGACGACGTCGGATTTCGCCGAGAATGCGAGCAAGGTCGCTTGTTCGGCATGGATGGTAAGACCTTGATCCATCCCGCGCAGGTCGACATCGCCAATCAGGTGTTCGCGCCATCGCCGGCCAGCATCGCTTGGGCCCAGCAAGTCATCGCGACCTTCCAGCGGCCCGAGAACCGGGATGCGGGCGCGGTCGCCATCGAGGGGCAGATGGTGGAGCGGCTTCACCTTGAGATCGCCCGGCAAACCGTTGCGATGGCCGAGGCCATCGCACAGCGCGGGCAAACCGACACAGACCAGCCGGCATGACCCCCAACCCGATCCGAGCGGCCACTGCGGCACAATCACCATTGGGCTGCCTACCTCTCCGTTGATAACGTCGATGTGGTGGGTGACCCCGAAATCTCAATCTATAGGTGTAGATTGATCGACGTGCGCGACCTGTGCGGCCATCTGATCGCCCTCGGTCAAGATCTTGATCCGTCTGCCGCCGGTCCCGGCCATTAAGCGGCACCAGCGCCGTCGCAGCGGCCCTCCCCCACACGCGGCTGGCCCCCGTCAAGAGCGCGGCCGGCCGCATCCAGGACCGACGATCGCGTCCTGCGCGGCCAGGTCGCAGGGCGCATCGGACGTGCACTCGACGCGGGCCATCGGCGACCAGGCGCCGACTTGCACGTTCCGTTACACGTTGCCCCGCTTCTCGGCGCACGTTATATCCGCCCAGTGGACATCACCGGGACGGAGTTACGGCCTATGGCGCAAGCCGAGTCCAAGGGCGGCGGACCTGAGGCGCGCCCACTCTCGCCACATCTGCAGGTCTATACGCTGCTGATCAACATGGTCATGTCGATCGTTCATCGCTTGACCGGGGCGGCACTTTATTTCGGCACCTTGATCTTGGTGGCGTGGCTGTTCAGCGCCAGCCTGGGCCGCGGCAGCTTCGAGACCGTGACCGGGTTGCTGGGATCGCCGTTGGGCTTGCTGATCATGATCGGCTACACCTGGGCGCTGCTGCACCATGCGCTGGGCGGCCTGCGGCACTTGATTTGGGACACGGGACGCGGCTTTGAACTGGGCACGGTGAATACGCTGTCGTGGTTGACCATTATTTTGTCCGTGGCCTTCACCGCCTGCATCTGGATCGGCATCTTGATAACGCGAGGGGTTTGACGGACAACATGGAACAACTCCGCACACCGTTGAAAAACGTGCGGCGCTTGGGTAGCGCGAAGGATGGTACAGAGCATTTCTGGCGCCAGAGGCTGACGGCCGTCGCCAATTTGATCCTGACGCCGTTGTTTGTGGTATTGGTGATTGTCCTTAGTGGGGCCGATTACGGTATTGTCATCCGCGTCCTCGGCCACCCCATCGTGGCCATCCTGATGCTGTTATTCATCGGGTCCGCGCTGATCCACATGCGGCTTGGGATGCAGACCATCATCGAAGACTACGTGCACAGCGAGGGAACCAAGGTGGCGCTACTGATGCTGAACACCTTCTTCGTTGTTGCCGTCGGAGCCTTCGCCATCTTCGCCTTGCTGAAGCTGAACTTTACCACCTGAACTGTCCGGGAACCCGTCCCATGCCTGTTGACACCCCTTCGCCATCGAGCAGCGGCTTGGCCAAGCCGGCGCTCAACGGTCGGGCCTACACGATCGTCGACCACACCTACGATGTTGTCGTGGTGGGTGCCGGCGGCTCTGGCCTGCGCGCCACCCTCGGCGCGGCCGAGGCGGGCCTCAAAACCGCGTGCATCACCAAGGTTTTCCCGACCCGGTCCCACACGGTTGCCGCGCAGGGCGGCGTCGCCGCCGCGCTCGGCAATATGGGAAGGGACGACTGGCGCTGGCACATGTTCGATACAGTGAAAGGTGCTGACTGGTTGGGCGATCAGGATGCAATCGAGTATCTGTGCCGCAACGCGGTCGAATCCGTATACGAACTCGAGCACTACGGCGTGCCGTTCTCCAGGACCGAAGATGGTCGCATCTACCAACGACCGTTTGGCGGGATGACCACCGAGTTCGGCGAGGGCCCGCCGGCCCAGCGAACCTGTGCGGCGGCCGACCGCACCGGCCACGCCATGCTGCATACGCTTTACGGTCAGTCGCTGCGCCATTCGGCCGAGTTTTTCATCGAGTATTTCGCCATCGATCTGATGATGGATAGCGAGGACACGTGTGTCGGCGTGGTCGCTATGTCGATGGATGAGGGAACCCTTCACCGCTTCCGGGCCAAAAAAACCATCCTTGCGACCGGCGGCTACGGTCGGACCTATTTCTCGTGCACATCGGCCCACACCTGCACCGGCGACGGCAATGCAATGGTGTTGCGGGCTGGCCTCCCTCTGCAGGACATGGAGTTCGTGCAATTCCACCCGACCGGCATCTACGGCGCTGGAGTATTGATCACTGAAGGTGCGCGCGGGGAAGGCGGATACCTGACCAATTCTGAAGGCGAGCGCTTCATGGAGCGCTATGCGCCCAACTTTAAGGATCTCGCCTCACGAGACGTCGTCTCACGCTGCATGACGATTGAAATCCGTGAAGGCCGCGGTGTCGGCCCCCATAGGGATCACATCTTCCTCCACCTCGATCACCTGGATCCGGCCATTTTGGCGGAGCGGCTGCCTGGCATCACCGAGAGCGCCAAGGTGTTTGCCGGGGTCGATCTGCGGCGGCAACCGATTCCGGTTCTGCCCACCGTGCACTACAACATGGGTGGCATCCCGACCAATTATCATGGCGAGGTGGTTGCGCTTAAAAACGGCAACCCGGATCATGTGGTACCCGGTCTGATGGCGCTTGGCGAAGCGGCATGTGTCTCCGTGCATGGCGCTAACCGGCTAGGCTCGAATTCACTGATCGACCTCGTCGTGTTCGGCCGCGCCGCCGGCTTGAGATGCGCCGAGACGGTGGAGGCCGGAGCCGCACAAGCCGAGCTGCCCAAGGACGCCGCCGATCGCGCGCTGGCGCGCCTCGACCGTTTCCGTCACGCCAACGGGTCGACACCGACAGCGACGCTGCGCCTGCAAATGCAGCGCGTCATGCAAAACAACTGTGCCGTTTTCCGAGACGGCCCGGTGCTGCAGGAAGGCGTCGATCTGATTCACGACGTCTGGCGCGGCACCGACGATATTCGCGTTCAGGATCGCTCGTTGATCTGGAACACCGACCTGATCGAGACCATGGAATATGACAATCTCATATCCCAGGCCGCCGTCACGATGGTCGGCGCGGAGGCGCGCAAGGAAAGTCGCGGCAGCCACGCCCGCGAAGACTTTGCCGAGCGCGACGACACCAATTGGATGAAGCACACCTTGGCGTGGGCCGACGAGACGTCGTTCGAGGTTCGCCTCGATTTCCGGCCGGTTCACACTTACACGATGACCAACGAGATCAACTATATCCCGCCCAAGGCGCGGACCTACTAAAACGAGAGATCGACGACGACGTTGCCGACCGCCGCTGACCCGAAATGGCGCCGTTGGCCCGCGCGTCAAAGCATGGGGTGTAAGCAGACGGCACGCCGAACGCTGCCTTGCCTTTGGCTCTTGCGCTAAATCATTTCCACTTTAGAGCAACCTGCCTTTAATCGGAACCGGCTTTGCGGTTCCGATTAAAGGCGCGATGATCTAGGCGGACTAACTTGCCGGCCCGCTCCCCCGCCCGGCCACCCGAAGGCGCAATGTTGTGCATCGCCTGACCGGAGAGCGGGATGGTTCCAACCCACACTGAAGCGCTCTGACTGACTGGTTATCCCGTCGCTCGCAATTGGCGCGCCATCCAATCGGCCGTCTGCGGACGATACAGATAAGGTCGGTTGTGAGCGACGTGGTTGCCGTCAGGAATCACGAGTAGCTCAACCGGCCCCTTGATCTCGGCCGCCAGCCGTTCGTAGTCCTGCGGCGGCGTGAGCCGATCGAGACCGGCCGCCACCAGGTAGATCGGCGTGTCAATGTTTGCGGCCACCCCACGTAAACACAGCGCGTCGGCCTTCGCTTTGGCCTCGTCGTTGGTTTTGGAGTGACTGCGCACGATGAAGGCCTCACGCGTCAACGCCGGCAACCGATCCCACAGTGCGCCCCAATCATAAGGTCCGCACACTGCGATGGTCGCCTTGATGCGTTTTTCAAATGCGACGGCGCGTGGGCCATAATAGCCACCAAGGCTGATCCCCCATAGACCGATGCGATCCCCATCGACATCCGTTCGCTCAGACCTCACCCAGTCGATGACAGGCCCGACAACGGCCTCGTAATCATGACGGATCGGCAAGTCGTACTCGGCCTCGCCTTGGCCCGGCCCATCGAATGCCAGCACAGCCATCCCGCGCTGCAAAAACGTCCAGGCGAAGGTGTCCAGCTCCTCCTTGCACGAATCGAGTCCCATCATCATCAACACGATAGGTGGCTTTTCCGATCCGAGGGGTTTGCGGAAGACGGCAGCGAGGTGATGGCCCTCGAAGGGGATCAGCACCCTTTCGCCAGGGAAGATCTGGTGGGGGAGCGCCAGCGTATGGCAGGCCACGGCCTTGCTATGCGCGGCGCGCATCTGCGCGATGTCATTGACGAACAAGTACTTGGCGAAATGGTAGGTCACGGCAGCCCGACCGAGGTGTTCAGCGGCGCTGGCATAAAGTTCGTCGACCAGCGCCGCTCGCCCCAGGTCCTCATGAACTTTCGCCCGTGCACACCAAGCCTGGCACCACGCGTCCCAGCGCTCCAACGCGTTCATCACATCTTCAAAATCACTTGGATTGACGCCGTTGACCGTGAAACGCGCCATGAAGTGGCGGGCGTGCTCGACATTGTGGTCTGCCATGCTGGGCCTCCTGCCGGGGTCGGTCGTCGTATTGCCTCACCGGCAACCTACGCTGGCCGACGCCGACTGCAAAGTGCGGGTCGCAATGCAAAGTGCAAGTGACGACCACGCAAGGTCGGCCGCCGTCCTAGATCATCGCGCCTTCATTGCGTTCAAGGCTGATGGTAGGGGGCAATTCAAACACATCTGCGTCGATGCATCGACGCCGGCCACAGCCAACACGGCGCCGACGCCGACGGCGGGGTTCGATCGGAGGGACCGCGTGTCCGGCACCGGCGACGGTCCTGTTCGGGCGACGGTCCTGTTCGGGCGACCATCCGGCACTGGCGACTGTCCGGTTGCGGCGACGCCGAGCGCGGCGACAACGGCGTCCTCACCATCACCATCACGCGCTCCATCGGTGATAAAGCCACCTTCGAAGCGCACCGCTGGCAAGTTCTTCAACGGGCTGCTCGATCATCGTGCCTTCAATGGGAACCGCAAAGCCGGTTCCATTTTAAGGCACAAAGAAGACCGCTCTGAAAGTAGAGGGCAGCATTTTGCTGTTCATCGGGATCGTTCCAATTCCAATGAAAAGCAGGTTGCTCCAGGATGCCAAGCGGCGTCAACGCCGTGCCGTAAGAAGCGAGCGACCGCAATCACGCCGCAGGCCCCGTTGGCAAAGACCGAATGTTTCCATCCAATGCGCCACGCCGACGCATCGTGCCTTGCGCCCGCCGCTATCCCGGTCGGCGCGGAAGTGGGATCTCGACCGCCATTCCGGCGGCGCGGATCTGCTCGACGGTCTGTTCCAAATGTTGCCGATCTCGCGTTTCTACCACCAACCGCGCGGTCGCCGACTTCGCAGGCGTTTCGGTGAACACCCGCTGATGCGCCACTTCGATAATATTGGCGCCTGCCTCACTGATCACTGCTGTCAACCGCGCCAACTGGCCGGGTCGATCCGACAAATCGACCTCCAATTCAGACAGCCGGCCACCACGTGCAAGTTCACGCGTCAGTACGCCAGCCAACAGGCGCGTGTCGATGTTGCCGCCGGCCAGCACCAGCCCAACTTTTTTGCCGGCAAACCGGGACTTGTCGGCCAATACGGCCGCCAGTCCGGCAGCGCCGGCGCCCTCAACCACGGTTTTCTCAATCTCCATCAGCAGCGTCACAGCGCGCTCCAAATCCACCTCGGTGACGGCCACAAGCTCCGACACCAGCGCCCTGACGATAGTCTCGGCCAGCTGGCCGGGTGATTTCACCGCGATGCCCTCCGCCAACGTATCGCCACGACAGGGTAAGTTCTGTCCCGTGATCTGGTTGGCCATCGAGGGGTATAAAGCAGCCTCGACCCCGATGATGTCGATCTCCGGCTTGATGGCCTTGGCCGCGACCGAAATGCCCGAAATCAGCCCTCCACCGCCGACCGGTACCACCAACACATCAAGCTCCGGCACCGCCGCCAACATTTCCAGTGCAATCGTTCCTTGGCCGGCGATGATCAATGGGTCATCGAACGGATGGATAAACGTCAGGCCGCGCCGATCGGCCTGTTCGAGGGCGAACCGCGCCGCGTCCTCCAGCGTCGCGCCGGTGACGACCACCTCCGCGCCATGGCTGCGCGTGTTCTCTACCTTAACGATCGGCGTGCCTTCCGGCATGACGATGGTGGCGGCGATGCCAAGGCGGCGCGCATGGTAGGCGACCCCTTGCCCGTGGTTGCCGGCGGACATGGCGATAACGCCGGCTTGCCGCTGCGAATGCGTGAGCGCCAAAAGCTTGTTGAGCGCGCCGCGTTCTTTAAACGAGGCGGTGAATTGTAGGTTCTCAAACTTGAGCCAGATCTCGCAACCGAGCATCGCCGACAACGTACGGCTATGATCAAAATCGGTGTTGACAATAGCGCCGGACAGCCGGTCCGCCGCACGCGCGACGTCCGCGTAAGCCACGGGCAATGCCTCGCTGCCAGCCGGTGAGATCGGTTCACTTGCCATCACATGCGCCCCTTTATCCAGCCAGGCCCCGCGCCAAGGCGGCCCCCGGCGTCGGTCGACGATATCGTCCGACCCTATTGAATTAGGATCGGATCGGGTATCAAGATCTACCAGCGCAAGGCAATCGGCAGGAGACCATTATGGCGAATATCGCATGGATCGGGCTGGGCGTGATGGGTTTTCCGATGGCGGGCCACCTGCTGCGCCGGGGCGGGCATGCCCTCACCGTTTACAATCGCACCGCGGCCAAGGCAGATCAGTGGGTGACCCAGTACGGAAGTGGCCGAACGGCACCGACGCCGGCGGCGGCGGCAGACGGTGCCGATCTGGTATTCGCATGCGTGGGCAACGACGACGATTTGCGGCAAGTGACACTCGGCGACAACGGCGCATTCCGAGCAATGCGCAACGGCGCCGTGTTCGTCGACCACACCACGGCCTCCGCCACGATCGCGCGGGCGATGCATGCCGAGGCCGAGGCCAAAGGCTTCGGGTTTCTCGATGCGCCGGTCTCCGGCGGCCAAGCCGGGGCGGAAAATGGAAAGCTGACGGTGATGGTCGGCGGCGATCCGAAGAGTTTTGATAGAGCACGCCCGGCGATCGCCCACTATGCGCAGATGGTCAATCTGATCGGCCCCCCCGGCTCCGGTCAACTCGCCAAGATGGTCAATCAGATTTGCATAGCCGGCGTCGTACAAGGCTTGTCGGAAGCGCTCCACCTAGCCCAGAAGACCAGCCTTGATATCCCCAAGGTCATGGAGACGATCGCCAGAGGTGCCGCACAATCCTGGCAAATGGAGAACCGCTGGCAAACCATGGCCGAGGGCAGTTTCGACTTCGGCTTTGCCGTCGATTGGATGCGCAAGGATTTGGGCATCTGCATCGATGAGGCCCGTCGCGCCGGGGCAAGCTTGCCGCTGACGGCCCTAGTGGACCAGTTTTATTCCGAGGTGCAGCGCATGGGTGGCGCACGCTGGGATACGTCGAGCCTGATCGCCCGGCTCAACCAGTCCGATCAAACGTGATTGTGCCGTCGCTCAGCCCTCGCGCCAATCGTCGCCACAGGCCGTTTGCGATCCAAGACCTGCTTGACCCGGCCGGATCCTCGTTGGCCTAAACCGCGTCAAAATGAGCTGGAGCTACCGGTTGCCTACCCGACCCCCATGAGATCGTGCCAATCGGTGGCCGGGGGCGGGAGCAAGATGGTTCCAGCTAACTGTGACAGGCTTTAAGGAAACCCGATCGCCTAACTGCGTGAGGCGAACGTCAATGTCGCCCGCAGCAGCGTCAGGTCGTCAGGGTCCCGACTGATTTGAAATCCGCAGCGCCGCGCCAACGCGATCATCGCGGCGTTTGCCGATGAGATCGAACCCCAGACCTGCGAGCAGCCGGCCTCTTTGGCAACTTGGATCGCGGTCTCCAGGGCTTGCCGCGCCAGTCCCAATCCGTGGGCTTCCGGGCGTAGCGAGACGGAAAACTCCGCCGCCAACCCGGGCCCGATGCCGCTGACCCGCGCCCCACCGAGGATCTCACCTTCCAGCGGACCTTGGCCTTCGAGCACCACGCAAAACTCGCTGGCCTCATCGGGTGCGCAGTAGGCCCGCGCTCGCTCGGGCGGAAGCTGCGGCAACCCGCTGAGCATCCGGAACCACTTGGCCCGCGGCGACATAGCGTCGTACCCCCTGATGAGGGACGGCGCATCGCTCGGTCGGATCGGGCGCATAACGTAGCGCCGGCCGTCCTTGCCGGTGGCGTAGGCCTCAAGACTTTCAACGGCCTTGCGTCGAGACATCGCCGCTGTTGACTCCCCATTTGCAGCAGCGGACTGATGGATTTGATTGGCAGCCATTTCAGCGCTCCAGATGGTTAGAGCAACCGGCTTTTCATCGGAATTGGAACGATCCCGATGAAAAGCAGAATATTGCTCACCACTTTAAGGACGATCATCGTGCCTTAAATTGGGGCCGGCTATTCGGTACCAATTTAAGGCACGATGATCTGGTCTCGCATCCCATCCATTCACCCGGCTGCAGCAGCCAATCAGGCCGCGGCAGCGACCATCTCGTCGATCTGCTTTTGAAGCTTGTGGCGGTCGGGCGAAGCGTCAGCCGCATAGTTGAGGTTTTTAAACAAACCGGTGAGTCGGGTGAAATACGCGCGCGCGGCTTCTTTATCGTCGAAGTGGTAGGTGCGCGTCACGATATCGTGGACCAGGTCGAACGTCAGCTTTTGACGCGGCAGCGGCGCACTGGCGTCGACCGGGTCGAAGGCGTCTTGCTGCAAGTACACCATGTCGACGAACAGCGATTTTTGGTAGAGGACGAAATCTTCCAGGCTGACGCCTTCCTCACCTGTGACCTGCATCATCTGATTGACCGCCTCCCCGCGATGCAACAGCTCGTGCAGATGCCCGACACGAACGGTCCAACCAGCCTCCATGTGCTCATCATACCAGTCTGATAGCTGATCCCGGTAGCGAGACCATGACAGCAGCGGATCCACGGCGGGATAAAAACGCTTATAGGCGCGATCCGCAGACAATCCGAGGAAGCATTTGACCGTTGAAAGCGTTGCCTGCGTCACCGGTTCATCAAAGTTGCCGCCGGCCGGGGACACCGTGCCGATCATGGTCAAGCTTCCATGCGTGCCGTCATTGGTCTCGACTAAGCCTGCACGCTCATAGACGCTCTTGATGGAGGATTCCAGGTAGGCTGGAAAGCCTTCCTCGCCCGGAATTTCCTCCAGGCGACCGGAGGTCTCTCGCATGGCCTGGGCCCAACGTGACGTCGAATCTGCAATCAACAGCACGTCGTAACCCATCTGCCGATAATACTCTCCCAGCGTAATTCCGGTGTAGATCGACGCTTCGCGCGCTGCCACAGGCATTGACGAGGTGTTGCACACGATGATCGTGCGATCCATCAGTGTGCCGCCGGTGGTTGGATCGATCATATTGGGAAACTCGTTGATGGTTTCCACCACCTCGCCCGCGCGCTCGCCACAGGCGACAACGATCACCACATCGACGGAAGAATGGCGCGAAATCAGGCCCTGTAGGACAGTCTTGCCCGCTCCGAACGGACCGGGAATACAGGCCATGCCACCGCGCGCGATCGGAAAAAACGTATCGATCAAGCGCTGCGTTGTGATCACCGGCTGATCGGGAAACAATCGGCGCGACAACCGCCGTTTGAATAAATCCGCACTCAGGGCCCGCCGCACCGGCCATCTTTGAGACAACGATACGGCGCGCTCCCGTCCGGTCTCATCCTCCAGCCGCGCAACCCGCTCGCGGACGACGAAATTGCCCTCTTGAATCCACGTCACGCGCTGTTTGCCGGACCAATCGAACGGCACCATGATTTTATGCGCGAACCGGCCTTCTTGCACGCTACCGATGACATCACCGGCTTCAACCTCTGCGCCCATTGTAACGGTGGGAACAAATGACCACTTTTGATTTCTATCGAGCGCCGGAACATCGATTCCACGCGGAAGAAACACCCCATACTGCGAGGCGACCTTCGGCAACGGCAGCTGCAAACCATCGTACACCTGACCGAGCAGCCCGGGGCCGAGTTCAACCGAAAGCAGCTCGCTGCTTTGCTCCACGGGGTCGCCTACGGTAACGCCCCGCGTACTTTCATACACCTGTGCATCGGCCGCATACCCCCGCACGCGCAACACTTCCGCCTTGAGACGTTCTTGCTCGCCGCGTTCATTGGGTAGCGACGGGCAAACGTAGATCACCTCATTTTTCACCAGGTGTCCGTACTCTCCGTCCGGACCTTTTGTCGTTTCAATTTCGACCAGGTCGTCCTGCACCGCGACGACACGAGCGGTCATCGCTTTATTGTGGCCTTCGGTCATGTTTGGCTCTGTTCCGTACAATGTTGAGTTGGTGCGCGCCAAAAGCGGGGCAGCAGTGTCTTGAGCACCGCCCGAACGGTCTTTATGTTCACGTCTCTTCGCCGAATGAAATCTCACCATGCCCGGCCAAGGCCTGATTGGTCAGGTCCTCGAAACGCCGTGCCGCGGCCTCTGTATTCGACCGTGCCCAGCGATCGACAATACTCCATTTCAGAACGTAGATCACGACCGCCTCGAAATCGAAATGATGATCCGCATCATGCCTTTGCAATTTGCGATAGGATTGCTCGAGCACCAATCTTTCAAGCGCCCGCGCATCTCCTTGTTGCAACAGCTGATCCGCCTCCCGCAGCCAAGAAAAGACGCCACCTAGTTGGAACACCGGATCGGTCCAATTTCGCGCGATGCGATCGACCCAACGCCCGAATCCCCAGACCACGCCGGCCGGAGGCGGACCCTGGCCTGAGGCTCGCCGACGCAGTGCGGCAATCGCGGTTCGCAGCTCCAGCCGCTCGCAGATCAACTTGCGTATCGTTGGTTGGTCAAGTAAGGCCAGCGCCGTGCGCGCTCTGCCAATGACATCGGCGTCGGAGGCCTCCATCGAAAATTCCCGCCAGTTGAGCGCTTGCTCGACCAACCGCAAATCCTTTTGATCTTCAGGAGCCAGAATTCGCAGCCGCCGCTCCAAAGCTATGCGCGATAACGGCGGCTGCTTGGCAAGGAACAGGCGCTCCAAGCGCGGCAGGCTCGCAATCAGCATTACATAACGATCCTGGTCGCGCGTCCTCATGCTGCCCGCCTATTTGACGATCCCCTCCAAGACCGCACGAAACCGGGGCTGCAGATGTTGCAGCAGCAGCTGCGCGATGGCCTCGTCGGATAGATCTATGGTGACATCGCTGTCTTTGACATGAACGCGGATGCCTGCCTTCAGTTGGTCTGAAGCACGGAAGCCAACGCCGTCTCTGAGCATTTCGCCGGTCAGTCCCAAGACAAATTGAGTGAGGCGTCCGCGCTCCAGTTCGTCGGGATCGCGCCTTAATTCTTCAAGGCCAGCGACATTCTCCGGCAGCACGATGTCCACCTCGCGTGCCTCCGCCAAGCCGGCGCTTGCTCCCGCGCGACCAGCAATCTCGAGAATAACTTTTTTGAGCGTCTCATTATCCTTCAGCTGCTTAGTGACCATGCGTCGCAGGTCCGCGCTGAAACGGTCCATCAGCCTGGATTTCATCTCGATGATCGTATCGCGCACCGCCGTCTTCAAAGCGTCCTCACCCGCCGCCCGATAACTGTCGGACTCACGGCGCGCGGTCTCGATACGCTCCTTAGCTTCCGCGTTGGCACGCTCCCAGATCTTCGCCGCCTCCTGACGGGCCTCATTCACGATGCGGTCCGCCTCTTGTCGACCAGCTGAGACGCCGTCATCGCGCAATCGCGCGATCAGAGCATCGACACCGCTCGCCGCCGTCATATCCTTCGATGTATTGACCGCCATCATTGGGCTCCAGGAATTCCAGCGCTGATCACAAGCGCGAACACGAACGCAAACACCGCGAAGCCTTCGATGATGGCAGCCGGTGCCAGCGACAAGCCAAATATCTCCGGTTTTTCCTTGGAGGCGTTGATTGCCGACGCGCAGGCGCGCCCTTGCCAGATGCCGCAGTACAGAAGGGCAATGCCCGCCAACAGCCCAACACCGAACAACCCGCCGGCGTTCTGCGCCGTGACCTCGCGATTGAGTGTGAACATCACGACGATGCCGTAGATGACGAAAGTCGACGGAAAGGCCGAAATCCCGACGTACCGGCCATAACCGCCGTCGGTCTCCAACATCGCGCCGATGCTAGCCTGCCCAGCAATGGCACAGCCGATGGCGCTGGCCACGGCTCCGAGCGCCATCGGCGCGAAAATCCCGGTCCATCCCAGGGCAAGGACGAGTTCATTCACTGTGCAACCTCCTTACGGGCAAACCGCCGGAACGGGGTACCTTCGTCCGGAAGTCCCCACTTATAAAATTCAATGAAGTTAAGGCGCAGGCCGTGCACCACCCCGCTCATCAAAGACAGGCCCAGATTGAGACCGTGACCGATGACCAGCAGCAAGATGGCGGCGAGTTTTCCAAGGCCCGGTAGCGCCGCGTTGGCGCCTAGCGCAAGATCGTTGAAGGTGCTCGCTAGCGATGCACTGGCAAGGCCAAGCGCGAACAGGCGCATGTAGCTCAGCACGTCGCCGAACGCCCCCATTGCCCCGAACAAGCTCTGGACGCCGTCGAGCAAACGCCAAACCACGTCGATCGGCGCGCGCACGGCCCGCTCGCTACCGTACAGCACGATCGCGACCCCACCGGCCATCAACAAGGCGATCGCCAACGTCCGCCACGCACTATCGGCTGGAGCCAACCACAATAAGAGCCCGCCAACGATAGCCGCCACCCACCCGTACTTGGAGAACGCCACGGTTCGAGAACTGACGCTGGCTGAGATCAGATTGGCCAAGCAGATATGCACGACACCGATGACGATCGAAATCGTCATCATGGTGTCGAAATCGTCGACTTTCATCACCTGCAGTGCGCTTAACAGTGTGCCTTCTGGCGCAGATATGCCGAAATAGCTGCCCACCATGATCCCGTAGACGATGGTCGCGCCGACCAGGCCAACACCCATTAATCGATAGGCACGCCCCTGCGCGGTCTGACCAAGCGGCCGCCAATAAAACAACAAGCCGACCATCAACAACAGTCCGTAGCCGGCATCCGATAGAATCATTGCAAAGAAAACCGCGAACGAAACCATCAAAAGAATAGTAGGGTCCCAACTGCGGTAGCTCGGCAATTGATAGAATTGCGCCAAGTCGACACCTGCACCCAGTTCCTCGGGCTGCTCGATCAGTGTCGGCGGCGCGTCATCCGGGCCGGGATCTTCAATCAGCGTCGCCAGACCATGGCTGTGCGCGAACGCCTCGATCTGGGCCACGTTGTCGACGGGAGCCCAACCCTGCACGGCAACGATCTGGTCACCGTCGCGGGTCTGTTGCTCCGCATAGGTTAGCTGCGCGCGATTTTCGGCGACGGCAATGTTGGCTTTGATGAGGAAGATAAACCGCGTTAATGACTGACGCTGGCCTGTCAGCTCCTCAATCTCGATCTCAGCGTCTTCAAGCTGCTCTCGCAATTGGCTGAGCGGCAGTGCACCAAGCTTGGTGCGTCGAACCGGCAACAGATCAACGCTCGGCTCGCTCGGTGAGATAACCACGACGCGAATGATGCGTTGGTCCGCCTGCACGATCTGCCAGGGTAATGCCAAGCTATCCAACGCCTCCCGCTTGGTAACGGGCAGCTCGTAGAACCAGAAATATTGGCCTCCCAGCGCCTCGTTGCGCGGAAACGTGATCTCGCCCCAAGGCTCGACGTCCTCGATCCGATCCTGCAGAAAGTCGCGCCGATCAGATGCGTCTCGCAGCTGTTGTTTTAGCATCAAGACTTGGTTAACGGTTAGATCGACGTCGAAGTCGGTTTCGCGCAGGATCTGGCGCCGGCGAGGGCTGAATTCCGATAAGAACTTCAGCGCCTTCATGGTGTCATCGGCACGTGGCGAGGCTGCCTTTTCGATTTCGGCCGGGATCGGTGTGAGCGGGATCAGATGCAAGCATCCCAGCTCCTGCAGACCCTCCAAGATCTCCTGCTTGTCGTCGAGGCGTCCACAGATGCTCACCCGTTTCAAGCGCGCAAGGCTCATGACGCAACCGCCTGTGCATTCTTTTTCTTTGCCAACTTGGAACGAACCACGGCGGCCATCTCTTCATCGGAAAGATAAATCTTGATGCGCTTGATATTGGCCTGAGTACGGGGAATGAGCACCTTATCGAACAGGTTGACCCGCTGGGTGATGATGGTGACGGCCTTGTCCAAAAGCTCGACGCGGCGCTCATTGACCTGCAGCTTGACGCGAAGCTCGATCATTTCACGGAGCAGCGCCACGGTGCGATCCACCCACTGCGGCCGCGCGAGCAGTGCGTAGGGACGCACCCTCACACGCACCTCTCCAACCTTCGGCAAGCGTGTCCCGACGACGTTCTCCGAGGCTAGCTCCACATGCTCCAGCTGGATCAGGCCGGTAAGATCAATGTCGCCATTCGCCAGCATCGGAACAGCGTCCCGCACTGTGCGCTTGAGGGCGGCAATCAGGTCTAGTGTTTCCCCATAGGCCCGCCCAGCCTTGGCGCGTTCTGCCATCAGCTGCTGCCGTTTTAGATCCAAGGACGGCAAAAAACGTTTGTACATCGCGAGATTTGACGTTTCTCGCGCCAAGGAGGATTTATTCAGCTGCAACCGCGCCATGCGCGCCGACCTCCTTTCCAGCCTCACCGAAGGCCGGCTTAGCCGGCACACTCGCGGCAACCTGGGTTGGATAATATTTGTCGATCAGTTCCTGCCTCATCAGCAGTTGTTCGGGACGGAAGCACTCCGCCAACGTCTGCCAACACAGATCGAGCGCCGGCTCTAGCGGCATCGAAACGTCGATATCCATGAAACGATCACGGAACAGTTGGCCGAACTTGAGTAGCTGCATATCGAAGTCCGACAACTCAAACGCCATCGCCTGCTTTTGCTGGGCCTCGCGCGCGCCGGAATAGAAGCGGATCATGGAATTCATGATCTGCCCATGGTCTTCACGGGTGACCTTTCCGATCACGTTCTGCTTAAGCCGCGACAACGAACCAAACGGGTCGATCACGCCATTGTGCAGGTAAAACTGGCCCTCGGTGATATAGCCGGTGTTGTCAGGGACCGGATGGGTCACGTCGCCACCGGGCATGGTGGTCACGGTCAAGATGGTGACCGAACCGCCCTTGGCAAAATCGCAAGCTTTTTCGTAGCGCCGAGCCAGCTGGGAATAGAGGTCGCCCATGTAGCCGCGATTGGACGGGACGCGCTCCATCGAGATCCCGACCTCCTTGAGCGCATCAGCGTATGCGGTCATATCCGTGAGCAAAACGAGAACGCGTTTACCCTCCTCAATCGCAAACTTCTCAGCGACCGCCAGTGCCATATCGGGCACAAGGAGGCGCTCCACGATGGGATCTGACGCCAAATTGACGAACATGACGGTACGGGCAAACACCCCGGCGTCTTCGAACGTCCTACGGAATGTATGATAATCGTCAAAGATCAGCCCGAGCGCGCCAAACACCACAACGTCAGCGTCGGCCTGGATGCCGATTCTGGCGAGAAACGCATTGAATGGCTCGCCCGAGACCGAAAAAATCGGGATCTTCTGGCTCTCAACCAGGCAGTTGAATATGTCGATCATCGGGACGTCGGTGCGGATCATGCGGGTCGGCACAATCCGCTCGCAAGGATTCACGGACGGTCCGCCAATCTCGACTTTGGCGTCCATCGCCAGCTCCGGCCCGCCATCGATTGGCACCCCCGTGCCGTCGAAAACCCGACCGAGGATGTTGTTGGAGTAGGTCACCTGGGCCGGGTGACCAAGAAAGGTGACCGTCGCGCCCGTTGCGATTCCCTTTGTTCCGGTAAAAATCTGCAACGATACGACGTCACGATTGATGTTGATGACCTGGGCCAGCGATTTTCTGCCCTCGCTGTTCTCCAATACAGCAAGGTCATTGAAGCGAACCACAGCCGGTTGGCCATCGGCCGGTGCCGGCACGTAAACCTTGACGATGTCCCCGACAATTTCGAGAATACGATTATAGCGCACCAAGTCACGCAGCATAACCAACTCCTAGACCAACGACGGTCCAAATTCGTAGCCGAACGCTTCTCGAAATATCGAATTTAATTGCTTGGCCAGGCGACCCAAGTCATTGATCGAGTTGCACCAGATTGACGGCGTTTCGTCAAGGCGGGTCGGTCTCCGGCTCCGCGCCGGAGCGTCGGTTAGGGACCGTGCAAATTGCCGAAAAGCACCGGCCCCATTTTTCAGCCATGGCTAGAGCAACCTGCCTTTAATCGGAATCGGAACGATCCCGATTAGAGGGAGAAAGTTGCTCTACACTTTAAGAGCGATCATCTTTGCGCCTTTAATCGGAACCGGCTTTGCGGTTCCGATTTATGGCGCGATGATCTAGTCCAAGCCGGCCGCAGCGCTGGAGAATCCGGCAGGGTGGTATAGGCCGGGATAGAAGGGTTATCGATCAAGCGCGGCATATTGGTTGAAAACGCCCCCGGCCGCCTCCCGCTGCAAGTTTTATCGGCGGCATGTCATCGGCGGAACGCGACACACCATGCTTGTGATCGAGATCGACTGATTTGAGCGAGAGCGCCGATCGCGGCCCCGCGCCGCGCCATCCACCGCCGCCACCGCGGTCATCCGTGCGGCAGTTGGTCTCACGGCTGGGCTCGAGCCATGCCACTGGGATCGCCCAATGGCTCCACATCATGAAGCTCAGTCCGAATGCTTAATCATGAATTGAGGACACGGCAAATGCGGTCGATGGTGCCCTTACGAGGCCGCACACGTTGCCAGTCGCTCTAACAACTGCGATGATCTAAATTGGGCGCATCCGGAAGGGTGCCGCGCGCGGTGATATGTCCGCCGCAGACGCGATATGACGACGGACGCAATGCTGACCCAACTATCGGCCGTCATAAACCGGATAATGGCTTGAATACAGTCAATCGAGTGCGACGAGAACAGCAATCCAAAAGCTGATGGTATACCGGAATAAGCGATCCGGCCTCAGTTACCTGAAAAATCTGATAAATCGACAAACCGATAGAGAAGCGAAATCAAAGTCATGCGTAGTAGCGACATGCGCAGAGCCATCAAGGCCCAAGAGGCTGCCGACTTGATCCCGGACGGGGCAGTCCTGTTGATCGGCGGATTTATGGCGGTCGGCTCACCCCACCGACTGATCGATGCGATCGTCGAGCGTGGCACGACAGGTTTGACAATCGTTGCCAACGACACAGCTCAACCCGGCCAGGGCATCGGCAAGCTGATTTCGGCCGGCCTGGTGCGCAAGGTGATCGCCTCCCACATTGGCCTCAATCCCGAAACCCAAAAGAAGATGATGGACGGTGAGATCGAGGTCGAGTTGGTCCCGCAAGGTACGCTGGTCGAGCGGATCCGCTGCGGCGGTGTCGGTCTTGGTGGAGTGCTTACGGCGACAGGCCTTGGCACACCGGTCGAGGAAGGGAAACAAATCCTAGAGATTGGGGGCAAACGGTATCTGTTGGAGACTCCGATCCGTGGTGACTTTGCGCTGATCGCGGCCCGCCAGGCCGATTACGTCGGCAATCTGGAATACTCGCTGACTGCCCATAATTTCAATCCGATCATGGCGATGGCCGCCGATACCGTGATTGCCGAACCTCAGCACATCGTACCGGTCGGCGTGATCTCGCCGGACGCTGTCAAGACGCCCGGCGTTCTCGTCGATCATTTGTTGGAAAGGGCCGCTTGATGGATGCCAAAGAGATCATTGCCCGGCGCGTAGCCAAGGAAATTCAGCCTAACTCGCTCGTTAATCTTGGAATTGGGTTGCCGAGCCTGGTGGCCAATTACCTTCCGTCGGATGTCCACGTCTTCTTCCAGGCTGAAAACGGCGTCATCGGTCTAGGAGCACGACCGCCGGAGGGGATGGAGGACCCGGACTTGACCGACGCCGGCGGCGGCTTCGTGACGGCTGTGCCCGGGGCCGCCTCGATCGACAGCGCCATGAGCTTTGGGCTGATCCGGGGTGGCCATCTTGACATGACCGTGCTCGGCGGCCTGCAGGTCGACGAGCGCGGCTTTTTGGCCAACTGGATGATCCCGGGCAAAATGGTGCCGGGCATGGGCGGCGCGATGGACCTGGTGGTCGGCGCAAATCGCGTGGTGGTGGCGATGGTCCATGCGGCCAAGGGCACGCCCAAGATCGTCAGAAAATGTTCGCTGCCGTTGACCGCGTCGCGACGCGTGAGCTTAATTATCACTGAGATGGCGGTCATTGAGCCGACGGAGGACGGGCTTTTTCTGCGCGAACACGGCCCCGGTGTTTCGCTCGAGCAGATCCAGAAGGCGACGGAGGCGCGGCTGATTGTCCCTGATCAGGTCACCGAAATGAACTTGGCGTGACCATCAAGCCGCCAATGGAGTTCGCTTGGTAAATTTCTGCGTCGGCCCCCCGCGTGCTAAATCTGCGCGAGTTTGTCGCCGCGCGGCCGCTTAAATCCCTCATTTTTCAGTGAAACTGCATTTGACCTCGTTAGCCGGGTCACGCTTCGAGCGGGCCAAATTTTTTTTCAGCTTTCATGCCTGCGTCACTCGAGTATATTGCAATGCAATATCGGATTTCATTTATTCGGCGAGGTCGGTATGTTTCGGCTTGAAGGAACCAAGGCGCTGGTCGTCGGGATCGCTAACGACCAATCGATCGCCTGGGGATGCGCGAAAGCTTTAGCGGCGCAGGGCGCCGAACTGGCTATCACGTATCTCAATGAAAAGGCTGAGCGCTTTGTGCGACCTCTCGCGGAAGAGTTGGACTCGGAAATCGTCATGCCGCTCGACGTCCGCAACGATGCCGAGTTGGACAGGCTCTTCGCCGAAATCACGGAGCGATGGGGGCGGCTCGACACGCTGCTTCACTCGATTGCATTTGCGCCCAAAGATGATCTTCACGGTAGGGTTATCGATTGCTCACCCGACGGGTTTGCGCTCGCGATGGACGTTTCTGTGCATTCCTTTTTGCGGATGATCAAAAAAGCGGAGCCGCTGATGCCGCACGGCGGCACCTGCATGACGGTGTCGTTCCAGGGTTCGACCCGTGTCGTCTCGCGCTACAATGTGATGGGACCGGTCAAAGCGGCGCTCGAGGCTGCCGTACGCTATGCGGCGGTGGAACTGGGTCCGAAGGGCATTTCGGTCCACGCGCTGTCGCCGGGACCGCTGAAAACCCGCGCCGCGTCGGGCATCGCCGAGTTTGACGAGCTGCTTGATGCCGCCGCAGCCCGTGCGCCGACCCATCACCTTGCAACCATCGAGGATGTGGGCGCCTACGCGGCATTTCTTGCCAGTCGCGAGGCCTTTAACGTGACCGGCGGTGTTCACCCGATCGATGGTGGATACGGCATCATCGGCTGATGGAGAGTGCTGTGACGAATAACGCATTGATGGAAATCGGAACCGAAAAGAACATCGGTGAGATGATTGAAAGTGCTGCGCGGGCTCGGAGCAATCAATTCTTTGCGCTGGCATCGCAACTGTATGAAGTCACGGAAACCGCCGATCTGATACTCAGGTCGGCGACACGTCACGCGTCGCAGATCTCCAGCACCCACAATGCGAGAAGCAAGCGGTCGCTCGCCAACTTGCATGACGCCATGGATCGCCTCCGCCCAGAGACCGCCGGTCATGATCTGGCGAGCAGCTTCGCCGCTTATTTGCGGGATGCAGCCGAGCGTTGGATCCTCACGTTGGACGTTTTGCGTGAGCGTGGCGACATTTTCTTGCAGCACGAAGCCGCCGGTTGTCCGCCCGTGCTGATCTACGATTACGAAGTGATCATTGACGGCGCCAACTTGCCTGAACCGTGCAATTATCAATTGTTGCGGATCATCCCGCCGCCGGGCGTGACGGTGCTGGAAAACAAGCGGCCCTATGTCATCATTGATCCGCGGGCCGGCCATGGCGGCGGCATCGGTGGCTTCAAGTTCGACAGTCAGGTCGGCGTCGCCCTCAAGGACGGGCACCCGGTCTACTTCGTCAGCTTCAAACGGGCCCCGGAGGAAACCCAGACGCTCGCCGATGTCACGCGAGCCGAAGCGGAATTCATTCGAGAGGTGATGCGGCGCCATCCCAACAGCTCCAGACCGGCGGTGACGGGTAACTGTCAGGGTGGCTGGGCCACCCTATTACTCGCCGCAACCAATCCTGACCTCACCGGTCCGATCGTCCTCAACGGTGCCCCGGTCGCCACATGGTCCGGCGAGGTGGGCGTCAACCCGATGCGCTACAACGCCGGCCTGCTCGGCGGCACCTGGCAACCGATGCTTTGGTCGGACTTTGGCGGCGGCATTTTCGACGGCGCCCATCTGGTGATGAATTTCGAGCTGCTGAACCCGAGCCGGAACTTCTTCCGGAAGTACTACGACATCTACGCAACCATCGACAGCGGTAGAGATCGCTTCTTGGACTTCGAACGCTGGTGGGGCGGGTTCTTCTTGTTGAACGAACCCGAGATCCATTGGATCGTCGAGCAGCTGTTCGTTGGCAATCGGCTTGTTAAAAATCAGGCGCAGCTGGAGCCCGGACGCCCGATCGACGTCAAGCGCGTTCAAGCTCCGATCATCGTCTTCACCAGTCATGGCGACAATATCACCCCGCCGCAACAGGCGTTGAACTGGATCGTCGACACCTATGCCGATATCGAAGAAATTCGCATCCGCGGTCAACGCATCATCTATATGGTCCACAATGACGTCGGGCACCTCGGCATCTTTGTGTCGTCGAAGATCGCCAAGAAAGAGCACACCGAGGTTTCCTCGACCATGAAGACGATCGAGGCCCTTGCTCCCGGCCTTTATGAGATGATCGTCGACGCCGTGGAAGGCAGCGGACAGGACAAGAAATTCCTGGTGAGCTTTGCCGAGCGCACCATGGAGGACATCAAAAAGTTGGACGACGGACGCAGCGATGAGCTGCCGTTCTCAGCGGTGGCGCGCGTCTCGGAGACCCAGGCGGAATTCTATGATGTCATGGTCCGACCCTGGGTCCGCGCGATGGTGACCAAGCCCTTCGCCGATGCCACCCGCCATCTTCATCCGTTGCGATTGCAGCGCTCGCTCCTGTCGTCGAGAAATCCCGTCGTTGCCCCGATCCAATCCGCGGCAGACGCAGTCCGGCAAAACCGACATCCCGCCCCGGCCGACAATCCCTTCCTTTATGCAGAGCGGATCGGCGCGGATCTGATCGAGCAATGGATGGACATGGCGCGCGATGTTCGCGACGCGATGTATGAAATATCGTTCTACGCGATCTGGGGATGGCCGTGGACCTTGGCCTATGGCAAGCCGTTCGCAACACGCCGCCCGCTCAAGAAGCCGGAAGAGTTGCGGGCCTTGCCGGAGGTCAGGTCGGCGCTGCTGCACATTGAAACGGGCGGCTTCGTCGAAGCCGTCATCCGCATGCTGGTGCTGCTTGCTGAAAGCCGTGGCAATGTGCGGCGGGATCGGCTGGAGCGGTCGGCGGCCGTGCTGACACGCGACGAACCGTTCTGCTCGTTAAGCATGGATCAGCGCGCGCGCATCATCCATGAACAGACTCTTGTGGCCACCTTTGAGCCCGATCGGGCGATCGAAACACTGCCAAATCTACTGTCCGATCGGAAAGATCGCGAACTTGCTGCCGCCGTGGCGCAATACGTTCCAGGGCCGATCGACGAAATGGCCCCCCACACCTTGGCCATGCTTCAGCGCTTCCGTGAAGTACTAGGCCTAGCCCCAGCCACCGAGGACGTGAGGGAGGACCCACTCGCTTCTTTGCCGCGAAAGTTGCTAACGGAACAAGTGGGAACCGCAGCAGAATGACCCGCTTACACAATAGGACGTATGCCGAGTTGGATGTCGGCGATGAAGCCGAACTGACGCGCGTTTGCACGCAGGACGATTTCTACGTGTTCGCAAATGCGTCCGGCAACCACAATCCGATGCACTTGGCGCTGCACGACGGTGATGGAGACGGCACCAGAGAGGCCATTGCCCCAGCCATGTGGGTCGGCTCGCTGATCTCGGCGGTGCTCGGTAACATTCTCCCGGGTGCCGGAACGCTTTATCGAAAGCAGAACTTGGAGTTCCTCGACCGAGCGCAAGCCGGCGACGAACTGATCGCCAGGGTCAGGGTGCGGGAAAAATGTGCCGAGAACGTTGTCGTTCTCGATACCACCGTGACCCGCAAGGCCGACGATGCGCTGATTGTCTGCGGCAAGGCCGAGGTCCGCGCGCCGGCACAAAAAATGAGCTTCGAGGATATAGATATCCCCGGCCTGGTGGTGCAAAGGCATCGCCATTTTGAAGCGCTGATCGCGCGCGCAGAACCGCTGCCGCCAATCCCAACGGCGGTGGTGGCGCCCGAGGAGCCGAACTCGCTGGGGGGTGTGCTGCTCGCCATGCGGCACACCATCATTTCGCCGATCCTGGTCGGCGACACAGCCAAAATCCGAGCCACGGCGCGGGAGCTTGGTGAAGATCTTGACGGGCTCGAGATCGTTGAGGCGCACGACCATCCGGCTGCCGCCCACTTGGCCGTCGACTTGGTCGCGGCCGGCCGCGCCCACGTGTTGATGAAAGGTCACCTGCACACTGATGAGCTATTGCGCGCGGCGCTGCGCAAGGAAAAAGGGCTGCGGGCGGGGCGTCGCCTCACCCATGTGTTCGTGATGGATGTGCCCGGCTTGCAGCACCCGTTGCTGGTCACCGATGCGGCCATCAACATCGATCCGGACCTCGCAACCAAGGTCGACATCGTTCAAAACGCCATTGACCTGGCCCTATCGATCGGCATCGAGCAGCCGAAAGTCGGTGTGTTATCCGCCGTGGAGACGGTCAATCCGCAAATTCCGTCCTCGGTCGACGCCGCTTTGCTGTCCAAGATGGCCGAACGCGGACAGATCAAGGGCGGAATGGTCGACGGCCCGCTGGCGATGGACAATGCCGTCGATCTCGCCGCCGCGCGCACCAAGGGCATCAAATCGCAGGTCGCCGGCCGTGCCGAAATCCTGGTGGCGCCCAACCTCGACGCCGGAAACATGCTCGCCAAGCAGCTGACCTACATCTCGAAGGCTGAAGGTGCCGGCGTCGTGCTCGGCGCAAAAGTACCGATCATTCTGACCTCGCGCGCGGATGGCGACGCCGCGCGCCTCGCCTCGTGCGCCGTCGCCGCGCTGCACGACGCCCGGATATCTGGTAAATCTCCTAGCATCTTGCAGGCCGCGCAGTGACCGCGTACACGCTGACCCTCAATGCCGGGTCCTCATCCATCAAGTTTGCGCTGTTTGCCTTGCAGGACGGCACGAGCGGAGATCCCATCCTCCGCATATCCGGGCAAGTGGAACGGATTGGCGGCGAGCCCCGGCTTGCCGCCAAGGCTGCGCAAGGTGACCGCTTCGACAAGGCCCTGCGCACCGACGCGGCCAACGACCATGCCGGCGCCCTCAGCGCCATCCTCGAGCTCGTTAACGCACAGGTTCCCGATGTCGACATTCCGATTGTCGGCCATCGCGTCGTCCACGGCGGCCCGGTGTTTGCAGCCCCTCAGCTGCTGGATGATGCTGTGCTTGCCGAGCTGGCGCGCTTGACCCCGTTTGCTCCGCTTCACCAACCGCACAATCTCGCCGGTGTCGAAGCCGCGCGCATCGCTTTTCCCCATGCCCGTCAGATCGCGTGCTTCGATACGGCGTTTCACCGCAATCATCCCTGGGTCAACGACGTCTTTGCGCTGCCGCGCGGTTACTACGATAAGGGCATTCGCCGCTATGGCTTTCACGGCCTCAGCTACCAATACATCGCCGGTTTGCTGGCAGAACGGGCACCGTTGCTCCACCAGGGCCGCGTTGTCGTTGCCCATCTTGGCAACGGCGCCTCGATGTGCGGCCTGTCCGGCGGGCGATCGATCGGATCGACGATGGGCTTTTCCGCCCTTGATGGGCTACCGATGGGGACACGATGCGGCCAGTTGGATCCGGGGGTCCTGCTCTACCTCATCGAGCAGGAGGGGATGAACGGGCCGACCATCTCGGATCTGCTTTATCGGCAGTCCGGCTTGCTTGGATTGTCAGGGCTATCCAGTGACATGCGGACGCTCGAGGCCGCAGAGACACCTGAGGCGGCGGAAGCGATTGACTATTTCGTGTTTCGCGCTCGCCGCGAGCTGGGTGCTTTGGCCGCGGTGCTGGGTGGACTGGACGCGCTGGTGTTCACCGGCGGCATCGGCGAGAACTCGCGGCGGATCCGAGAGCGGGTGTGCGAAGGCATGGATTGGCTCGGCATTGAGCTCGACCGCGCGGCCAATGCCGACAACGCCTGGGTTGCATCGACAGAGCTCAGCCGCGTGCGGGTTTTGGTGATCCCAACCAACGAGGAGCTGGTCATTGCACGGGCCGCGGCGGCCCTGCTTGCTTGACGAGCAACACCTGACGAGCAACAGCTGGGCCCACGGCGTCAAGTCAAACGCGTGCTGCGCCCGTCATTGTGTAGAAGCTTGCGCCACTAGAGCAACCTGCCTTTAATCGGAATCGGAACGATCCCGATCAAAGGCAGTAAGTTGCTCTACACTTTTAGAGCGATCATCTTTGCGCCTTAAATCGGAACCGGCGCAATTGGAACCGGCGTTGCGGTTCCGATTTAAGGCGCGATGATCTAGCGTGTGGAAAGATTGCTCGGACGCCCTCGGGTGTCGACCGGCATCTTGCCGTCGCGCGTCGTGGCTTGGATACGCTGCCATTCGTCGAGGTAGGTCGCGTTGTAGCCGGTAAAGCGCGGCATCACATAACGCGCAAACAACTCCAAGGATCGCTCGATCTTGGCGAACTCGGTCCACTCGTGCGCTGTCAGCATTACCCCACCAAAGCCACCGGTTTCCTTCAGCTTGCGTTCAATCCAAGCAATCGCGTCGTCCGGCGTTCCGATCACCCAATCGCGTTGGGCGACGATCGATTCCGGCGTGAACTGCTCGAAGGCCTGTTCGGGGTGCTGCTGAAACAGGTGACGCAGACCGATCGCCGACATGTACTCGGTCTCTTGCATGATCCCCGCACGGGCATCGTCCCAGGCCTGATTGGCGCTCTCCGCCAGGTACATGTACGTCACCAGGCGCCAGTTGTCGCGATTGGCAGTACGGTGGGCCTCGCGAGCGCCGCGCTCGACGATCGACCAGCGATCCGTGGAACTGAGGCCGCCGCGGCCGGCCTTGCCCGCGGGGCTCATCCAAATCATGCCGTGCCGGCCGATTAATTCGAGGTTCTTAGGTGTGGCAGCCGACGGCATCGCCAGCGGCAGCCGCGGCCTCTGGAACGAGCGCAACTGCAGGCGCATGTCCTGGAACTGCCAATGCTCGCCCTTGTGGCTGATCGGCTCATCCGCCTCCAACAAGCGCACGATGACGTCGATCGCCTCGTGCAGCATCGCATAAAGCGCCGGGTCGGCGAGATTGAACAGGCGCTTGTCTGTCGTCAGGCTGCACGGACCAACGCCCAGGATCGCGCGACCGTAGGTCAGATGATCGAGAAAGCACATGCGCTCCGCGAGGTGGAATGGGTGGTGAAAGGGAGCGCTGAACACGGACGTGCCAAGGCGAATCCGCTGTGCGTTCGCCGCCGCCATCGCAAGCGCCATCTCCGGTGCAGGCATCGTTTCCCAACCGCCGGAATGATGCTCGCCGATGTAAAACTCGTCGAACCCGAGCGCATCGGCCAAATGAATCAATGCGATGTCGCGTCGAAAAGCCAGCGTCGGGTTCTCCGACGGATGGTGAAGCGGCATCATAAAGACTGAAAACTTCATGGCGTGCGCTTTAGCCTCGACAGTTACCAGTTCAAGCCGAACCCCGCTTCCTCGCCCGCAACGCCGATGCGGGCCGCCACCGTGGGCAATTGCATGGCGGAGCCAACCCTTCGCTCCTGATCCGACGCGCCGGGAGCCGCATACCTTACCGGCAGTCGCCTCGACGCCGGGCCGCTCGCGAGTGTAGCGGTAGCCATCCGGGATGGATAGGGTGGTGATCGCAGAGCGGTCTGCGCAGCAAGGACGGCTCGTCAGCCCGCCTGTCGCGGGTCGGCGACATCGTCGATCAACAGTTCGATGCGCTCGCGACCACCCCAACTGTCACGGCGCAGCGTTCCGGCCACGTGCAGGGGCAGGCCCTGGGCACCAAGCAACATCTCCCCCATCAATTGATCGACCGCCCGAAAGGCGATCGCATCGATCCGGGACGCGTCGCCGGCTTCAAGCGTGACCCGGACATGCGCTTGTCCCATGACTTTGGCAAACTTCACGCGATGGGCGGGGAACACGAAGCGTGGCTGCGGATTGCCCTGCCCGTAGGGTCCCGCCCTTTCAATGAGATCAATCAGTTGGTCGTTGACCGCGGAGGGGACCAGCGCGCCATCGATCTCCAAGCCAGCATTGGTCCGCGCCTGACTGACCGCCGTTCGTAGCTGCTCGGTCAAAAACGCCGCGACGGCCTCAAACCGCGCACGCTCCAGGGTCAGCCCGGCCGCCATCTGATGACCGCCGCCCTTCACCAACAAACCCGCGGCCACAGCGGCACGGACCGCGGCGCCAATATCCGCCCCTGGGACCGAGCGCAACGAACCGGTGCCGATCTCCGGTCCACCATCGTCGGCCTGTCCCCAGGCGATCACGCAGCTGGGCCTGCGGAAGCGCTCGGCCAAGCGGCTGGCCACCAATCCGACCACCCCTTTGTGCCAGTCCCGTGATCCCAACATCAGGAGCGGAGCCGACGGGTTTCCGGCGGTGATCGCCTCGGCGTCGGCAACCGCCTGCGAGAGCATCTCGGCCTCGATCGCCTTTCGCTCACGGTTGAGCTTGTCGAGCACGGCGGCGATCCGGGCCGCCTCCAGCTCGTCCTCGATCGTCAGCAATCGTGCCCCCAGCGCTGCATCGCCGATGCGCCCACCGGCGTTGATGCGGGGTCCCAACACAAAGCCCAAGGTGTAAGGCGTCGGCGGCTGGCTCAATCCTGCGGCATCCAATAGGGCGCGGAGGCCGATATTTTGCCGCGCCTTCATCACCGTCAGCCCGCCGGTCACAAACGCGCGATTAAGCCCGTGCAGGGGAACCACGTCGCACACCGTGGCCAATGCCACCACATCAAGCAAGCTGAGCAACCCGGGTTCGGGTCTGGCGGCGGAAAAAACGCCGCGGCGGCGCAGCTCTCGGTTGGCGGCGACCAATGTCAAGAAGGTCACGCCGGCGGCGCACAGGTGCCCCAGTCCCGACAAGTCGTCCTGCCGATTTGGGTTTACCACTGCGACCGCCTGCGGCAGGTGTTCATCGGCCTGGTGGTGATCGATCACGATCACGTCGCAACCCCGGCGGGCGGCCACGGCCAACGGCTCAAAGCTGGTGGTGCCGCAATCGACGGTCACGATCAGCCGCGCCCCATCGGCGATTAGCGCCTCGATCGCCGCTGGGTTGGGACCGTAGCCCTCAAAGATCCGATCCGGAATATAGATCCGCGCCTCGACGCCAAGGGCCGCCAGCCAACGCGCCATCAGGGCAGAGGAGCAGGCGCCGTCGACATCGTAGTCACCGAAAATCGCCACCCGGTCACCCGCCTGCACGGCGTCGGCGAGGCGGCCAGCGGCTGTGTCCATGTCCTGCAACACGCTAGGATCGGGCATCAAAGCCTTCAGCGTCGGGTTGAGCACGCCGCGCACGTCATCAAGGCCCACGCCACGCGACGCCAGCACCCGGCCTAGCAACTCCGGCACATCGTAGCGCTGCGCAATGGCCAGCGCCAAATTGCGCTGCTCCGGCGCGAGGCGCTCACACCAGCGATAGCCGCGTGCGGAGCGGGTTATCCCGAGAAAGGCTTGAAACTCGGGTTGTTCGACATGACCGCCGCGTCTCGCCAAGGCTGCCATCCACGGAACCACTCAATTTGGGCTGCGTTGCTTGCAGCGATCATCGCCAACTGCTGTGAGGCGGCCGCTGCCCTGCTGCGATGCCGACACCAATCTCCTGGCTGAGCGCGGTCTTGGATCAGACGATGTACTCGTGAGCACCCACTCAGTGCGGCCAGCTTAGATTGATTCGGCGGGGCGAGGGTCGCAAAACGCAGCGGATGTGGACGACGGTACGGCCGCGCCCAGCCCGACCAAACCAGGGACACATGAGAGCATCGCTTGCCGCCGACGGCCGCTATAAGCTGGCCTGCAAGGCGCGCACGAAGTCCGCAAGGCCGCGCAAGCGATCGCGCTTCAGACGTTCAGCAGCCAAAATCGAACGAAGGCTGGCGACGCTTTGCTCAAGATCGGCATTGATCAAGATGTAATCATATTCCGGCCAATGGCTGATTTCCGTTGAAGCTGCCGACATCCGGCGCGCCACGACGTCCTCATTATCCAGGGCCCGGCCACGCAACCGCGCCTCCAGCGCCGTCGCCGACGGTGGGAGGATGAAGACGCGGACCAGATCCGCCCCGAGCTTCTGATTGAGCTGTTGGGTCCCCTGCCAATCGATGTCGAACAACACGTCTCGCCCTTGCGCCAGCGCTTGCTCGACCGGCGCGCGCGGCGTGCCGTAATGGTGCGCGAACACCGTTGCCCACTCGATCAACGCACCGCTATCGCGCATCTGCGCAAAGCGCTGGTCATCGATGAAAAAGTAATCTTGACCATCCACTTCACCCGGCCGCGGTGGCCGCGTGGTCACCGACACTGAAAGCGAGATCTCTGGCTCGGATTCCAAAAGGCGGTGCGACAGCGTGGTCTTGCCGGCGCCGGACGGTGACGACAATACGAACAACAAGCCGCGCCGAGCGATGATCGGCGATGGTTCCTGGGCGGCCGACGGACCCGGTGCTGTGCTCTTGTTTGCGATCACCCGTACCCTCAGATCTTATTCAATGTTTTGGATTTGCTCTCGCATCTGATCGATGATCGACTTCATCGCCAATCCGGCGCGGGTGATATCCGGATCGTTCGCCTTTGAGCATAACGTGTTCGCCTCGCGGTTGAACTCTTGAGCGAGAAAATCCAGCTTGCGTCCGATCACGCCGCCGCCGGCCAGCAGATCGCGGGCGGCGGCGATGTGCACGGTCAACCGGTTGACCTCCTCTTCGATGTCGACGCGGGTTGCGATCAGCACCGCCTCCTGATGGAGCCGATCAGGATCAAGGGCAGGCGCTGCGCTGATCAGCTTGCTGATCTGATCGGCGATACGTCCGGCGATCGCCTGCGGGCTCCGCGCCGGCGATCCGGCTGCCTGCGCCAGTTCCGCCTCGATTGCATCAAGGTGCTGCAACATCACCGTTTCTAGCCGCGCTCCCTCAGCGCGCCGCGCTGCCACGACGGCTTCGGTGGCTTGCTCAAACGTGTCCAGCAACGCCGACCCGAGTTCCTCGGAGGGATCATCCTCCGCATCGGCGATTTCGAGCACGCCTTTGACATTCAACAAGGAAGCCACGTCGGGTAGCTCCCCCCCGGTCATGCCACGGATCCGCTCGGCCGCGCGCAACACCTCCGCAAGCACGGCTTCATTCAGCCTTACGCCACCATTTGCGGGGTCTCTTTTAAGGCTCAGCGTGGCGCTTAGGCTGCCACGGGCGAAGCGACGCTGGGCGACCTCCCGGACACGCGGCTCCAGCATCTCGAGCCCTGTCGGCAAACGAAAGCGCAGATCAAGCCCGCGACCGTTCACGCTGCGCAGCTCCCAGTGCCACCGCGCCCGATTGAGCACACCGTCCGCGCGAGCAAAGCCAGTCATGCTCATGGTGCTCATGTGGTAACACTCAGATTTGCCGCAACCAGGACCTCGGCCGAGCTTTGCAAGTTTAGCGTGACCATCCGGTGTCAACAAGGCAATCGGCAGCGACCGTGCTATCCATCAACCGCAGCCGATGGAGACGAAGCTTCCCCTTGCAGCTCTCCCGCCGGGATCGGTTCCCCGAAATGGAAGCCCTGCATATAGGTGATCCCCAACTCGCGAACAATGTTTGCCGTGTGCACATCGGTCACCCACTCGGCCACGGTTTCCATCGCAAAGGCTGCCGACAGCTCGGCCATCGTCCTGAGAAAAACGCGATCAGATCGATCGGTTGCCAGGTTGCGGACAAAGGCGCCGTCGATCTTCACCAAGTCGGCATTCAGGTGCTTCAGAATTCGGAAGGACGAGTAACCGGCGCCAAAATCATCGATCGCAACCCGGCATCCCAATTCGCGCAGTGTATCGACAAATGCGGTCGTTTGATCGAGGTCCTCGATGGCCGTCGTCTCCGTGATTTCCACGATCAAACGTCGGGGTAACCACCAACGCCCCTTGGTCAACTGCAGCAAGGCGGCGAGCCACTCGGCATCCGCGCAGGTCAAACTCGAAACGTTGATTGAAAGCGTAACATCCGGATTTTGCTCGAGCAGGGAAATGGCAAGCTCAAGCGTGCGCCGATCGATCAATCGGCTCAGCCCCAGTTGCTCGGCCCGCTGGATGAATTCTCCGGCACCAACCAAGCTGCCATCGGGCTTCAACATTCTCAGCAAGCACTCGTAAAATGCCGGCTCACCGGTCTTCGAACACACGATCGGCTGCAGCCACAACCGCATGCGGTCTTGATCGAGCGCGGTCGTTACATCCTCGAGCGTCTCAATGTTCCGCGCCCGTGCGCACTCCATCGCCATATTCGTCTCGTAGGCGACAAAAGCGTCATGCTGGCGGGTGCGCGCAGATTTTAGCGCCTGCAGCGCCCGGCTGATGGCAAGTGGCGTGGATTGTGCCTGGTCCGGGATCCACACCCCGCCGATCGATATCGACGGCACGAACGAGCCAGATTCGGCGAGTACCGTGGCCTCCCGCACGGCCTGGATGATGCGTTCCGCGGCCAATTGCATGGTTCCCGCGCTACAATCGTTGAGGACGATGCCGAACTTGTTGCAGGCATATCGACCGATGCAATCTCCAACCCGTAGCTGCGCGCGGACCGACTGGCCGACGCAGGCAAGGGTTGCATCACCGGCTTCGAAGCCGAACTGGTCATTGATACGGGCCAGATTGTTGATCGCGGCCACCAGGAATGCGGATTGTGATCGGGTGTTGACGGATCGATTGATCACAGCCGTCAAGGCCTCGATCAGGCGTGACCGATTAAGCTGCCCAGTGAGGTTATCATAATCAGCGTTGATTGGAGACTGCTTGTCGCCAACGGGCTGATCCATAAGCTGCAATATACCACGCGCTTCAACAAGCCGCCCATCAGCATCCGTCAGGAGCCGTCCATGCTCCTCAACCCAGACCTCACGCGCCGGGTGGCCCGCCTCCGGTCGTAGCCGGAACTGAAACCGATAGCCCGTCTGTGTCGGCGCCGCGGCGGTCTCGCTGCGTTCCCGCGCCGTTTGATGTGCTAAGCCGAGTTCCAACCGCCGCCGCTCGGCACATTCAAGCGCCAGCAGTCGTTGGAACGATGCGCCAGTCGCCACATTGCGCGTCGAAGGCAAGCCGAGCACCGTGGCCGCGTTGAGCCCCCACGCCATTCGATCGGTGCGCAAATCCCACGTGAAAAGCGTCGCGCCAATTTCGGTCAGCAGGTCGTAAGGATCCCAACTGATCGGCGGTGTCGGCAGCAGCGCGTCGCTGGCAGCCGCGGTGCGCGCGGTAGGCCGACCAGCGTCCAACTCTGCGCCAGCGTTTTGCACAGCGCTAGCGCCGACCATCGGCTTTGGCTTCGACAACAACTCGGAAGCAGCCACCAGCAGGCCCCTTGGATCATTAATCCCGTCAACGAGCAACGGCGCACCGCCAGCTCCGCAAAATCCAAGCAAACGCTATCGGCTAAGACCTAACAAGTCGTGAGTGCTGGGCTAACTTATTGAATCAATGACGGTTTGTCTTTGCAGCGCACGGTGCACGGGGCGGAAACACGCTAGCGCAACCTGCCATCAATCGGACTGGGAACGATCCCGGTGAACAGCAGAACGTTGCTCACCACCTTAAGAGCGATCACCTTTGTGCCTTAGATGGGAACCGGCTTTGCGGTTCCCATCTAAGGCACGATGATCCAGAAACACCCCACAACACTGCAGAATATAGATTCACAACCACGATGTGCTGTTCATCGCACCACTCGCCCGGTCGACGCCGAGCATGAAGACCTCGCTCACCGTCGTACCCACGCCTCACAAGCGCGCGCCCATCATCAATGCTCGCCGATCGAAAGATCCCGCCGCGCCACGCGGATACCAATCGTGTAGCCGGCCATCACATCGATCAGAGCTGCCACGGTGATGAAAAAGAACACCGACGTGGCGGCGGCTTCGACCAACAAGAACTGAACGAGGCAAGCGACGAAAACCACCATCGACAGGCCATGATCCAGTAGCGATGCCGCCGAGGTGTAGGTCGCCTTCATCAGCTCAATGAACAGCAAGCCCATTGTAATCAAGATGAGGATATCGCCCCACGTCAACCACAGCGTGGTTCTCATCAACGGCAGCGGCAGCACCTCTTTTTTGAGGATGGCCACACCCGCGGCATCACCATTGGTCCAGCCGCCCATCAGGACCAGCGCGTTGTACAAGATCAAGGCGATCACGAGCAGCGGTATCGCTCTCAACGACATGGCTTCACTCCAAGCATTTGTGGAAGTTATGGCGAAGGATCAGAGACACCGAAGCGCGATCGGCGTCTTTGCTGGAGGCGTGCACGTTTGCTGAAGGAGGCACGTCGGCTGAAGGCCCAAAAACTTGCTGATGGCGTGCTAGCCTCAACAGCGCCGATGACCAACGGTCATCGACCTGGATCGCCGATGCGATGGTTTCCTGCCCTGGTCCAGCAGCGCCTAGGTCTCATCGCGCGGCTCAAGGATTTGACGACCATTGTAGCGCCCGGTCTTGAGATCGATGTGATGCGGTCTGCGCCGCTCACCACTGTCCTTATCCTCAATGTGCGTGACGCGTTCCTCGGCATGCCCCGAGCGCCGGAACCCGCGCTTCATGCGGGTCACCTTTTTCATAGGAACTGCCATCGTCTCTGCCTTCCTTCAGTTGTCAGGCTTCACCATGCGGCGTCGCAAAGCCATTGATATCAATAACAAACCATTGAAGCATCGAACGCGCCTAATGCTCCGGTTGATGGGTGCGCCGGGATGTCGTCGTCAGCGTGGTCGTCGTCAGCGTGTAACGGCGTTTGCTCGGCGAGCGGGGCGTCTGAACGCGGGCCCGCCGGACCACCTGGCCCATTCCAACTCAACAACGAACCGCGCCTCGGCATTCCCCTTCAAGGGGCAACCCGTATCTCACACGGACGAGAGCCGATCCCCGTCGGTCCGCGCCCGCCTTATAACGGCTTTCCCACCAAATTACCAGCACACCGGCCGCTTGGCGCACGACCCAAAATCCTCCCGCACGACCCTCGCGGAACGGGAACCGACGGTCGTTCCGATCCCCACCAGCGCGATCTCGACCAATTGACTTTGACATGGCCCGCGATGCGTGGCAGATGCCGGCCAAAACTTGGTTAGGAGCGTCAGCCACATCATGTCGACAAAGTCAGCACGCGGCACCAAAAGGACCTGCCAAAGCGGCGAATGTGGGGCACGATTTTACGACCTCAATCGCGATCCGATCACCTGCCCGATCTGTGGAGCAGTTTATGTCATCGCCTCGGCGCCGTTAACCTCGGATCCGGCGCTGGCCGAGGCACCCAAGCCGAACAAGGAGTTCGCCGATCACGGCGGCCCGCATGCTCCCGACGACACAGTTGACGAAGATGCCAATGCGGAAGCCTTGGCAGGTGTCGAGGATTCCGAGGAGACCGTGGCCGCGGAGGACGATGAGACATTCCTTGAGGAGGCCGAGGAGGACACCGGCGATGTCAGCGGGCTGATCGGCTCGGTGGGCGATGACGATGAGGAAACATGATTGCCGGTGCCAGCGATGCCAGCTTGTGCGGTGCCAGCTTGTGCGGTGATCGGGCGCAGGCGCGAGCTCCGTTGAACGGCCCGGTCGACCCGGGCGCAACCCGGGCGGGCGCCGACGGTTGGCCGTCCGGGATCCACGCCGGTCGGGGGCGGGCCGCGGCGGCCTCGCGCCAGCCGAGCGCCACCCAACGCTGCGCCGAGGCGGGTTCGATCCCCGAGCCAGGCGTTCGGTGCGTCTGATGACGGGTGCGACCATGCTCAAGGTCAGACTGATCCCCTGCCTTGATGTAAAAGACGGGCGAGTCGTGAAAGGCGTGAACTTTGTCGACTTGCGCGATGCCGGCGATCCTGTCGAGGCCGCAGAAGCCTACGATCGCGCCGGCGCCGACGAGCTATGCTTCCTCGACATAACAGCCAGCCATGAGCGGCGCGGCATCCTTCTTGATATCGTCCGACGAACGGCGGAACGCTGTTTCATGCCGCTCACGGTTGGCGGTGGGGTCAGCTCCACCGATGATATCCGCCGATTGTTGGAGGCCGGAGCCGACAAGGCCTCGATCAATACAGCGGCCGTCAACCGACGCCAACTGGTACGCGAAGCGAGTGAGAAATTTGGAACGCAATGTATAGTTGTAGCAATCGATGCCAAGCGGGTATCCCAACCCGGAGAACCGGCCCGTTGGGACGTGTTCACCCATGGCGGGCGACGCCCCACGGGCCTTGATGCAATCGCCTATGCCCGCGCGGTCGCCGATCTCGGCGCGGGCGAGTTGCTGCTCACCTCGATGGACCGCGATGGTACCAAAAGCGGCTTTGACTTGGAGCTGACCCGCGCCATCGCTGATGCCGTACCCATCCCAGTGATCGCGTCCGGTGGGGTGGGCACGCTTGATCATCTGGTGGACGGCGTGCGCGAAGGCCATGCGAGCGCGGTGCTTGCCGCCTCCATCTTCCATTTTGGCACGTTCACAATCGGCGAAGCAAAACAGTACATGGCGACCGCTGGTATCCCCATCAGACTTGATGCGGTCAGCGACGCGTAGGCCAGCACTTGGGCACTGTGTTGCCACCCGACATCAGTGCGCGAAATTGCGCCCACGCTCGGCCAAAAATCCACGGCCGAATTCGATGACACATTTGCGAGCCATTCAATTGACACGTTATTTTGGCCAATCGGCGCCTCACGGGTAAGCGGCTCGAACGCTTCGTTAAGGGGTGCTTAACCATCAACACCCTAATTCTCGCTGCTTGATGGGTTGCGTTAGGTGATTTGGATGCAGGCGAAGCTTCGAACACTTGGCAGATGGAGCGCCATATTAGGCTTGAGCTTGGTGACGGCTTGCTCCGGCATAGACGGCGAGAACCATACCGAGTTGGGTTCTGTGACGCTCGGTGGCGGTCAAGCTGGAGCCAGTTTAGCGACTCAGGAGCCATCGAGCTCGCAAGAGACCGACCCCAAGCTACTCGCCGGGAACTTGCGTGCCACTGGGCTGGATCTGGTTTACTTCGCCAACAACAGTGCCCAGTTGACCGGCGAAGGCAAAGCCACCCTCCAGGGCCTCCTCCAATGGTTGCGTCAGCATCAGGTCAGCGCCATCAACATTGAAGGGCACGCCGACGAGCGTGGCACCCGCGCCTACAACATTTCGCTGGGCAGGCGGCGCGCGATGGCGGTCCGCAACTATCTGATCGCGAACGGGATTGCCTCCAACCGGGTTCGGACCAGGTCGTATGGGAATTCGCGCCCGATCGTGTCGTGCGATGACATCATCTGCTGGGCGCAGAACCGCCGGGTCCAGACCGTGATCGCCTCGGTTGGCCGGAAATTGGCCTATCGCGGCAATTGAACGTGCCCGACGATGAACACATCGAACGAGCGCCGGCCTTCACCGCACTTGCGCTCCAGTGTTGCTGGAACCATCCCGTTCCCCGCCCTGCCACCCGGACCATCAAGCCATTGGGTGGCCGGGCAGGCGGCGGAGCGGGCTAGAGCAACCTGCCTTTAATCGGAATCGGAACGATCCCGATCAAAGGCAGAAAGTTGCTCACCACTTTAAGAGCGATCATCTTTGCGCCTTAAATCGGAACCGGCGCAATTGGAATCGGCGTTGCGGTTCCGATTTAAGGCGCGATGATCTAGCACGGCCAGCTCCGCCTGCAGCACCAGGTCTGGGCCATGCTCCAGAGCAACCTGCTTTGCATCGAACTCGGAACGGTCCCGATGAACAGCAAAAAGTTGCTCACCCCCTTAAGAGCAATCAGGTTTGTGCCCTCAATGGGGACCGGCTTTACGGTTCCATTTTAGGGCACAAGGATCTAGCCGGCTGTGTGGCAACGCTGTTCGGCTTGAAGGCCAGCATCTTTGCGCCCATGGCGTTTGCAAGCGCGGCTCACAACACCTACCAAGGGGTTCAAAGATATTCGGATCCTGGGCAGCAATCGCCTGACGATATGATGCTGCCAGATCCCCATGGCCACCGCCTAACCGAGGGCGCACACCGCCGCCCGCACCTGCTCGACTCGCCTTACGGCCCAATTCAGGCTTGGCTTTTTTCCGTGTTAACGCCGTTGAATGACAGGCTGCGGGAGTGTGAACGGCGACAACGGCGATTGGCAAGTCGCGGCAGATGCCCGGCCGGACGAGCTCTTAATGGTTCGACATCACGTTAAACCCAAGCGCGCTCGAAATACGTGTGAGAAGGTGCGTGAAGCGAGATTCGCTAGCTGTTGATGCATGGCGAACGTGTTGACCAGCATGAGCCGCATTGCTAGCTTTAGTTGGTATACAGATTGATTGCTACCAGACATTACACGCATGTTAGTCAATCAAAAGCTTCCTGTATTTTCGCGGGTGCCGCATACCATCACGGTTGCTTGCCGGCAGGGCCTAGAACCGAGCGTCGCAGCGGGGATGGCGCTTGAGCACCAGGCGCTTCTGGGGCATCGCCGCGCTTCCGTTGAAGGGCGGAAGGTGGCTCGACATTTCAGGCGCGATCATCATCTTGCGTGCGTTGTCACGGCTCCCTTCAGGCGCACATCGGTATGTCAGCAAACCCATCCCTTGCGGCCAGGTCGGGGCGTGCCATGAACGGCGGGTCGATGGCGGACGACATTGAGGGGGGCGCGGCCAGCGTGACGCAACACCCACCAGCGCTAGACGACCGTCCGCACAGCGGCGTCGACAATCACCGCAACCAGGTCCCGACAGCGGCTGCGCCCTCACGGACCCAGCAAAAACTACGCGTCCGGTTCGCCGCCGGTGACGAGGATGTCGCCCGTACCCGTGTCCTGTCGCTCGAAGCCCATGAAGAAGGCCGGTTTCGCAGCACCCCATTCAGCATGGACAAGCGCGGCCACTTCATCCGCAACGCGATCACCACCCCGCAATGGCGGGCCGTTATCGTCGCGGAAATCGGCGAGCAGCCGGTCGGCTTCATCGTCTGCTCGGTCGGTGAGCACATCCTCGGCACTTCCGCGATGGTGAGCGCGATGGACGAGTTTGATGCGCGTAGTTCAAAATTGCTAGTTGACAGCTTAATCAATCGATCAGGGTCGATCCGGATTCGCCCTTGGCGCGGCCGCATCCCCTCGGGTTTTCAGTTCGCCTCTAGTCATTAGCCAGATCCGAAGCACCATCAGCATGTCTTAAAACTTTGACCCGCATGTCGTGACCCTACAGACAAGCAACATTAACATCGAGCACAAACTGTTGGATTGTACATGAACATTGCCTCCCAGCCGTCGAAACAGCAGCTCGACGCATTGTTTCAAGCGCTTGAGCGCGGAGAATGGCGGGGGCCATCGTATTATGCCGCATGCGGGATCTATTTTTCTATGTTCACCCTGATCGTGCCAGCTTGTGTAGTTATCCTCGTTGACCGCACAAACATTGCACCTTCAGACCAAGGGTCACGTGTTGTGCTGATGGCTGTGGCCTTGTCCCTTATTGCGGACATGTTGGCCTTTCGACGGCGGCAAGCCGTCTTGAAAGCCGACTTCTGGTCAAAATTGGAACGTCAAATTCGTGAGGGCAAAAGAAAAAGCAACGCGATTAAAATCCATATTGCCTATTGGATAACTTATTTGATCGCACTTTCCGTTATTGCAGCCTTTCACGATTGGATTGTACGTTACGCTCAAAACGAAACGTTTGTAGGCAGCGCATTGGATGGTATATTGGTCATACTGTTCGCAATGGTGCCGCTGATATTGCTAATTGCCCCCTTGACGATTGTCGGTGCCAATAGATTCTATGAAAATATGGATTTGGTTGTGAATCCGATTGCTTTAGCACCTTGGTATAGGGGCGTTGCCTTAATTGTCCACATTTTCTTATTCTTTATAGTTTTTGGCCTGTCTGGTCATTTCATATTATCGGATCAACACCTGGGCATATGGCCAAAAATTGTATTTCATTTGGGTTTGTCTTTTCTTGTCGTTTACTTTTCGATGCTGCCATGGGGTTACAAGGTATGTGTTTTGAGTCAATCAATAGCAAGGGGTTCAGTTTGCGGCAATTCAAGTTGAGCTGTGGCTCGTTGGCGCCGGAGAGCGTTTGAGGTGCAATTGTAGTCCGATCGAAGTTGGGGGGGGCATTCAGATGAATTTTCGAACAGATTCCAGTGAAACTCTGAAATTCGCTTTGGAATACGCAACTGGAAGCAATCAAAACCCAGGCCAGAGACAATTGCCACTATGGCTGCAAGAGTTCATACGAGAGTCTCGACGCGATTTACGGCGGCCTTGGTGATGCTGTAGTTCGCTCAGGAGAGATCTCCGCTAAAGCGGCCGGGAAAGCATTGCCCTTGCACCCTAAACTCTTCATTACTTCTGTCGATTTTGCTGCTGGTTATTTTCTTTCCACTGCTAAAACAAGTGGAAATTGGGGTAAGGCCCATTATATCAATGTGTCGTCTAATGCGTTTGCAATCGCTTTTGGTGCCGCTGGCGGAGCTCCTGGGATTGGTGTTCCCGGTGTATTTATTGGTTCTACGACCGGAGCCTATATCGGTAGCTGGTTTGGCGAGTTTGTTTATAATTTCGTCCAATCTGATGTTGGTGGGAGTTTTCTAAAATTTCTGAATGATTGGAAAAATTATACTCAGGAGCAGATTTCTAAATTTATAAAGGATTTCTTTGATTAGCTTGAAGACCGTGTGAACGATATTGTGGATGATCTTTCAGATTGGATTAGAAAATTTCCGTGGGATCCTCCCACCCCACCGAAGGACCCGCTGGTCATCGATCTTGGTGGCGACGGCATCGAGCTGGTCTCGCTCGCCAATTCCCAGGCCTATTTCGACTTCGACGAGGACGGGTTGGCCGAAAAGACCGGCTGGGCGGCGCCCGACGACGGCTTCTTGTTCCGCGACAAAAATGGCGACGGCGTCGCCTCCGGTATCGGTGAGCTGTTCGGCAACCTGGAGGACGACGGCTTTACCGAGCTGGCTAAACTCGATTCGAATGGCGATGGCGTCATCGACGCCAACGACCCGGCCTTTACCGGGCTGCGGATCTGGCGCGATCTCAATGGTGACGGCGTCGTCGCCCGCATGGTCCAGCTCGTCAAACAAGCTCCACGTCCGCGCCATGCCCTTTTGCGCTTCAAGAACATCGGTGCGCTTGGTCGCTACGACGGGCAAAGGGAACGTCGCAATTATACCATGGCTGAAATGGTGAACCAGGTTGCCGACGTCATTGGTCGGCCGGCCGCGAAACTCGATGGCCATCGCGCCATCAAGGGTATCGACGGGCCCAACACGCGGCTGTTTCCCATCGAACCCGACGCCCGGCCCGGCCACGGCGCCTGGATCAAAATCACCAATTGGCAGCGCGATGCCGCGGGCCGTGTCGACCCGGGCTCGCCCCGGCGCGGCCGCATTACGGCGGAATTTCACATCGCGCCTTTTTTTGAGACGGTGCAATGACAGCAGCGATCGAATTTCAGCGGAGAGCGATGTCAGTTCTTACACGACTTATACTTGTTTGGCGCCGGGCTCTGCTTTCACATTTTAGCAAATTGGATGCATTGCTCATTCTTGGAACTCTGCTTCTTACTTTGCTGGTCCGGTTAAATGCTGCGGCCGTGTCGGCGGGTTTAATCGATACAAGCAATGGTCAGAATTACTATTGGGTATTGTTGATATTGGGGATAATCGTCCAGTTGATTGGAGCCTCTTTGGGTAACAAAAATTTTTGGATCGCTTTTTTAGCATGGACGGCTATTTCTTTTTCCCTTTTTGGCAGTATCAACCCTTTTTGTGCTATTGTTACTATCGTATATTGGGTCTGGCTTTCGCACTAAATTGAACATATTGAAAAATATGTGGTCACTGTATGGTGCTCCGCCAATAAATGAGTAAATATCGTGGTGGAATTATTGTGACACCAGGGGGAACGCCCTGGATCGAGGCGCCAGCTTATTTGGGCGGAAGGGGGGACGTATAAGTTTGTTTTTAGCTATGTTGGTGCACCCGTTGCACCTTTACGTGTTGTGGTGCGCTGCACTAAGGAGATTGGTTCTAGTGGCAATTCGCGCATAGTAACTGAAACATTTATTATTGTACGCAATTCAACGACGTTTACGATAGTGGCCCCCTGCGGGCTGGGAACGGCTTATTTTAGAGTATCTCACTTAACGATACAGACTCTACACCCATTTCTTCCCATTCATTGGACAATCAATTTGCCCCATGCTCCGTGCGGTGGGCGACGGCGGGATCCGCCACAGCAGGAGGAGGATCCGCCGCCGCCCCCTCCCTTTCCCTCCAAGCCTCCAACCCCACCGAAGGACCCGCTGGTCATCGATCTTGATGGCGACGGCATCGAGCTGGTCTCGCTCGCCAATTCCCAGGCCTATTTCGACTTCGACGAGGACGGGTTCGCCGAAAAGACCGGCTGGGCGGCGCCCGACGACGGCTTTTTGTTCCGCGACAAAAATGGCGACGGCGTCGCCTCCGGCATCGGTGAGCTGTTCGGCAACCTGGAGGACGACGGCTTTACCGAGCTGGCTAAACTCGATTCGAATGGCGATGGCGTCATCGACGCCAACGACCCGGCCTTTGCCGGGCTGCGGATCTGGCGCGATCTCAACGGTGACGGCATCTCCACGCCGAACGAGGTCAGCACGCTGGCCGATCACAACATCGTCTCGATCTGCCTACAGCGTCGCGAGGTGCGGCAGGAGAACAACGGCAACGAGATCCGCTATTCCGGGCGCGTCGGAAAGTCGGATGGCAGCCACACCCTGGTCGGGGCCGCCTATTTTGCGCAAAGCTCGGTGCTGACCCGCTGGACGCCGCCGCCCGGCACGGTGATCCCCGATGCGGTTCTTAAACTGCCCAGCCTGCACGGCTATGGCCGCCTGACCCATCTCGACTACGCGATGTCGCAAAACGCCGCGCTGCGGCAATTGATGGAAGACTTCGTGCGTGACGCCCGCACCCTGTCGGCCGGCCGCATCGCCGATGTGTTCAACGCCATTTTGTTCGAGTGGGCCGGCGTCAGCGGCGTGGCCGCCGGCGGCCGCGGCGCCACCGTCGATGCGCGCGAGGTGGCGTTCCTAGAAAAATTTTACGGCACGGAGTTCCGCGACCGCGGCAGCCCGACCATCGGCGCGCGCTATGGCGCGGTGATCAACGCCAGCTTCGATGATCTCGCCAGCGCCTTGATGCTGCGGGTGCTCGCCAATGTCGTGCAATGCGCTCGGCTTAATTGTCAGGCGAGGGGTAGGGTCAAGTATGGCGCCCTAACACTTTCGCAGCTTTCAAGCGCGAATTCTAAGCTGCCGGGTGTCGCCAAGCTCGATTCGGGTTACCGAATGCCGGTGCCATGTTCGTAGCTATGGTAAGTTCGACCGAGCGCCAACCTTGGCATTTTTCGGCAAACCCCTCGAGATCGTCGATAGCGGTAGCCTCCTTTGATTTTCCTTCTTGGACCTCGATCGCCCCCTTTTTTGCTGCCCCCTGACGGCCGCGTGGCTCCGAAGCGAAGCCGCCCGCTCAAGCTCGATTTTCAAAACGAACCGTAGGTTCCCTTTCCCTTTCGATGAGTTCGGCACCTCCACTGGACACCACTAATGCACATTCCGGCCGGATGCCCCTGATCAAAGTATCAGCCCCGTCGTTCCAGATGCGGTTCACATTGTCGTGCTTGCTTGCTACGCCAGTTCTTCAGTTCGCGGTCGATCAAGGCGCATGACATCAATGCGCTTCCAGTTATGTTGCCACTCGATCGCAGGCACTTGCGTAATGATGGGATCGATCGGATGAGCCAAGACTTTGCGTAGCATGTCTTTCAATGCCATCGTTTCGTCAGAGGTCAGCGCACGCGGCAGAACGACAAAGGCCTCGATCAACCCATCGCTATACTGAACGATGCGATACTCATCGATCGGTGCAATCTGGCGCCAGTACTCGCCGGTCAGCCGTGCTAGTCTCATCGAGCCGTCAGGCAATTTGATGAAGCTGCGTTGCCGACCCCACAGGGTCTTGATAACTGGTAATGTAATACCGCAGTCGCAGGGTTCACCCCATTCTGCGATATCGCCAATTTCATAGCGGATGAGGGGCATGGCGTAACTGTGCAGCCCCGTGAGTAAGACGTTACCGGGCACGCCCGGTGCGCAGGCTTCACCGAAATCATCAACGATTTCCAGCAGGACCGTCGCGGACATGATGTGATAATGATCGTGCCGAGGACATTGCAGCGCGATCCATCCGAGCTCTTCGCAAGAATAACAATCGACAACCTTGGCACCGAGATGCTCGGCGACAGTCATCCGTGGAGCCGGGCTGACGGTCTCGCCAAAGGTCAAGATTTGTCGAATGGATGGCAGCCTTTCTCCGCGGGCATAGCCGACATCCGCTAAGCGCCCCGCGAGAGAGGCTGACGTGCGCAAATAATAAGGGCTGACTGATTGGAGCCACTCGAAGAGTTGCTCAGGGGAATTGTCTATCATGTTGCGCCGATGTTCCGGACCACGCCGCCCAAGCACCTTATAGAGCCGCTGCCATGCGGGCAGCGTTGCATCCGGAAGGTCCTTGATCGTTGCCTTAGGCAGATCCGCATCGCGCGCGTGCCACATGTCCTCACACACTGAGACGGCAGCGAAAATCGGACCATGGGACGGCGCATGGCTCTCGATGGAAACGGGCCGACCGGTGGAGCCAGACGAACGCCTGGTCCGAATGGTCTCCGACGACATAGCAGGACTGCGCGCGCGCATGCACTCGAATTGGCTTTGCACGTCGGCGCGCGTGAGCCGGGGCAGCATGGCCAGTGTGCGATGTGGATCTGCGACGGGGTCAAAAGCAGCCTCTAGCAATCTTTCTCGCCAAAAGCTCGAATGGGTGGTCGCATGGGTAAACAAGCGCCGCAACTGAACCTGCTGTATATGCGCTTGCTCGCGAGGCGGAAGCCGTTCGAACCGGCGCAATTGGGGAATTATGTCGAGCGTCTGAGCCACCAATGCCGGCAAAACGCGGGGGAACCCCAAATGGAGGTCTAGGTCGTCTGTTTGACGCCTAGAGCGCCGGACATGGATTGTGGTGGCTTGCGCATTCATGTTCTATGGTAACGATGGAATTCTATGGCAACGATGGGACGCAGCAGAATTGACGGATAAAGCGTATTAAGAATTCTAATGCGTTGTTCGATCTATCATGAAAGAAACCTCGATTGCAATGGTAAGGCTGCTCGATGCATAGGGATTATCATGCCCGCATCCAGTATATTAAAAACACTAAGCAACGATATTTTCTGAAATTGAACGCGGATTCGATCTGCCTGTCCTCTCGTGGTGGCCGTGTTCTCACAAGCTCAATACTGTATAGTGAGTTGTAATCTGATCGCGGCGCCCTCACCATCATTGGCATCTCATTATGGTGATGAATTGGTGGTTGATGGCACGGCTGACGCCTGGCGTTCAACACCCACTTGGGAGGAGCATTGGCTATGAACCTGGCGGGACACGTGGTGGCGAATACCGCTGTTTTTGGAGAAAAACCGGCGTTTATAACCGATGACGGCGTCGTGACTTACCGTGATTTGGGTAAGCTGATCCGTTCAGGGGCCGCATGGTTGGACAAGCAGGGTGTGAAATCGGGTGATGTGGTCGGCATTGGCATCGCGGAGCCCACCGCACATATCATTGCATCATTGAGCCTGGGGTACTTGGGGATCACACAAATCTATATGAGCCCATACGCAAAATCTGCAGCTGAAGAGTCGATTGCCACTCGTGCGAGAATGGGTCTATTGCTCGTTCAGCCTGATTGCAAGCCGACGACCCGGTTTCCAACCTTGGAATTCACCCCATCGCGTTCACAGGCGTCGATTTCGCCGATCTATGATGACCTTTTGAATGACGCGCCGGAGGCACCGTATATCATAAATATTGGATCCGGGACAACCGGAGCTCCCAAATTCATTGCGTATGATCAAAAAATCGCCTACGAGCGAACAATCAATACGCGGCCGTTCATCATCGAAACCGATATCATATTGAGTATGGTTCCTCTCTCTTTTTGGTCGGGCAAACAAACGGTTATGGCGGCACTTTTGGCAGGTGCCACCATGTTATTCATGTCTCCATCATCGGCCATACAGAATTTTGTGAGCGTCGTTCGCCGTTTTAGTGTCTCATATGTAAAGTTAACCCCATTCCACGCTCATCAGATTCTCGATCGGCTTCCCGCGCCAGCACAATTGGATTCGATACGCGTCTTCAAAATGTCCAGTACCCGTGTTGATGAAAGCCTGCGGCACAACGTTGCGCGCTCCCTCACTCAGAACATCGCCGTGATCTATGGATCAAACGAGGTCGGCACCATATCGTTTGCGTCGCCGCCGCTCGCGTTGACCCATCCTCATACGGTCGGTCGGGCACCGGATCACGTCACCATTGAGATTGTCGATGAGCAAGACCGGCCGCTGCCACCAAATTCGCCGGGCCTCATTCGCGTGAAATCAACGTGCGCGGTGGACGGTTATTGTGATGATCCGGACGCGACGGCTCGAGCGTTCCGCGATGGATGGTTTTATCCTGGTGACCTTGGTGAGCTGACGCACGACCGGCTCCTCATTCATCACGGGCGCGCCGATGACATGATGATCTACGATGGTATCAATATCTTTCCAGCTGAAATCGAACGGGTATTGCTCGACCACGCCGCCGTCGTCGAAGCGGCTGCCTTCCCGATCAGCTCGGAAAGGCACGGGAATCTGCCTGCTGCCGCCGTAACGGTCAATGCAGCCGTAGAAACGCACGAGCTTATCGCATTTTGCCGAGCACGGCTGGGGGTTGCTACGCCCAAAGTGCTGCGGATCGTCGATCACATGCCACGCACAGCAAACGGAAAGATCAGAAAGGTCGAGCTCGCCAACCAATTTTCTAGAGCAACCTGCCTTTCATCGGGATCGGAACGATCCCGATTTAAGGCAGAAAGTTGCTCTACATCATTTCCGCCTTTGGCGGAATCGCTGGAACCATGTTGCTTCCCCAACGGGCTGCCCAAAGACACGAACTCATGCCAAGGGCACGAACCCACGGCTGGCCAGATGGGGGACGGGCCGGCACGGCCGCCCCCATGGCGGGCACGAACAAGGCAAGCCTGCGCCGGCCTGGCGCCAAGGCCAACGCGCCCTAAGCGTGCCAGGCCGCGTTGATCGCCAGTTGCACATCGTTCGTCAGTGTCGTCCCAGTCGTCGGCACCCCGGTCGTACCCGCTTGGGCATTGAAGGCGGCCATCGCGTTGACCAGCTGCTGCACATCGTTTGAGCGCAGGATCCGGCCATCATGGAGCTCGAACAGCTCGATGCGGTTCGCTGGATCGGTGAACCAGTTCTTGAGCGTCAGTTGATCATCCACCGTGGCATCCGTATCGCGGATCGACATCACCAGATCGTTGCCGACGCGATGCAACCACAGATCTGCGGCGGCAACGCCCTTGGTGAACACCACAGTGTCGCGGGTGCCGTCGCCTTGGGTCTCGGTCGGATTGGCGATCGGTACATACCCGGTGTTATCGGCGTTGCGCTCCACGCGCTGGACTGCCACCTGTGTTTCGCGGATGGTGTCATGGCCTGAGTCGATGCCGAAGAAATAGGTATCGTTGCCCATGCCGCCGTCGAGCGTGTCGTTGCCCCGGCCACCATCCAGAGAATCATCACCTGTTTGACCCCAGATGCGATCATCGCCTTGACGGCCGAACACCTGATCATTGCCGACACCGGCATGGATCGTGTCATTGCGTTTGCTCCCAATCAGCAAATCGTTGCTCAAACTGTCCAGCAGGCCTTGGCCGTCGCCCATGCCCACCGGCGTATCGCTGAAGGAACTGGCAACGGCAGTCGCGGCGGTCCATACGTCGTCGGCTCCCGTCCCACGAACGAGCGTACCGTCGGCGCTCGCAGCAACGATTGAGTCAAGTCCAAAGCGGGGAACCACATTCCATATGTGGAAGCCTGATTTGCTCGGGTGAAACCGTATGCTGAACTGCTTCGTCCTCGGAGTGTAAGCTGGAGTCAGCATTGGAAATTCGCGCCACAGACGCGAAATCATATCGTTCAATCCCTCTGCAACCTGGTTTGCATCAAAGCTTACGAAATTGAAAGGTTCACCCTCGAGATGAGATGTAAGCCAGACGACGACCGTCAGAAGATCCCATACCTCGCCGTTGGCGAATTCGAACCGTTCGACCCTATTCACCGGAGTCTGCCAATTGACACTGCGCCAATTGGTCAGGCGGATGCGGTCGGTGGTGTCGGCGAAGGTGTCGCTCGCGTTGGCCGCGATGCCGATGATGAGGTCGTTGCCGTCGAACTGCGCCCGCAGCATCGACGGCGTAACGCCCTTGGTGAACACCACAGTGTCGCGGGTGCCGTCGCCTTGGGTCTCGGTCGGATTGGCGATCGGTACATACCCGGTGTTATCGGCGTTGCGCTCCACGCGCTGGACTGCCACCTGTGTTTCGCGGATGGTGTCATGGCCTGAGCCGATGCCGAAGAAATAGGTATCGTTGCCCATGCCGCCGTCGAGCGTGTCGTTGCCCCGGCCACCATCCAGAGAATCATCACCTGTTTGACCCCAGATGCGATCATCGCCTTGACGGCCGAACACCTGATCATTGCCGACACCGGCATGGATCGTGTCGTTGCGTTTGCTCCCAATCAGCAAATCGTTGCTCAAACTGTCCAGCAGGCCTTGGCCGTCGCCCATGCCCACCGGCGTATCGCTGAAGGAACTGGCAACGGCAGTCGCGGCGGTCCAAAAGTCGTCGGCTCCCGTCCCACGAACGAGCCTACCGTCGGCGCTCGCAGCAAGGATTGAGTCAAGTCCAAAGCGGGGAATCACTGAATTTATTTGGAAGCCTGATTTGCTCGGGTGAAACCGTATGCTGAGCTGACCCCACCTCGGAACGTAAGCTGGAGTCAGCATTGGAAATTCGCGCCACAGACGCGAAATCATATCGGTCAATCCCTCTGCAATCTGGTATGCATCAAAGCTTACGAAATTGAAAGGTTCACCCTCGAGATGAGATGTAAGCCAGACGACGACCGTCAGAAGATCCCATACCTCGCCGTTGGCGAATTCGAACTGTTCGACCCTATTCACCCGAGTCTGCCAATTGAAACTGCGCCAATTGGTCAGGCGGATGCGGTCGGTGGTGTCGGCGAAGGTGTCGCTCGCGTTGGCCGCGATGCCGATGATGAGGTCGCTGCCGTCGAACTGCGCCCGCAGCATCGACGGCGTAACGCCGGCGCCAAACCGCAGCACGTCCGCGTAGCCGCCTTCGTCGCGCACGGTATCGACGCCCGAGCCGCGGCCGAACACATAAGTGTCGTTGCCGCTGCTGCCGTCGAGGATGTCATTGCCGGCTCCACCGACCAGCGTGTCGTCGCCATCGCCGCCGACCAGCCAGTCATGGCCGGTGCCGCCCTCGAGCGTGTCGTTGCCGGCTTGGCCGAACACCAGATCGTTGCCCGCGCCGCCGTCGATGGTGTCATCCTGATCGCCGCCGAACAAAACGTCATGGCTCTGGCTGTCGCCGTTCGGACCGGCCACATGGTCGTCAAACCTGTTGGCGCCGACCCATAGATCGTTGCCGAGCGTGCCCCGCACCGTCGCGCCATCGCTGACCGCGGCCACCGCGGTGTAGCCGAACGCGGCCGCGGCATCGGGTATCTCGATGGTGTGTCGCTGATTGTCGCTGTCCGTCACGTAAAACACCAGCGTGGTGCCCGATAACTGCACCTCGATGCCTTGAAAGGCCCGATGCAGGCGTCTGACAACATCCGGCAGATCGCCAACGATCTGCACCCTCAACACCTGGATGGTGCCGAACTGTGCCGGCGTCAGCTGCTCGGCGAGCCACACCACGATGTCTAACGTGTCCCAACTGGTGCCGCCAGCGAATGCGAACCGTTCCACCCGCCACCAGACAGCACGCCAGCTGACTAGGCGGATGCGGTCGGTGGTATCGGCGAAGGTGTCGTCCGGATCGGCCGCGATGCCGATGATGAGGTCGTTACCGTCGAACTGCGCCCGCAGCATCGACGGCGTAACGCCGGCGCCGAACCGCAGCACGTCCGCGTTGCCGCCTTGGAACTCGTGCAATATATCGATGCCGGAGCCGAGCCCGAATACATAAGTGTCGTTGCCGCTGCCGCCGTCGAGGATGTCATTGCCGGCGCCGCCGGAGAGGGTATCGTCACCCGCGCCGCCGACGAGCCAGTCGTTACCGATACCGCCGGTGAGACTATCGTTGCCCACTAGGCCATAGACCGTGTCATTGCCCGCACCGCCGTCGAGCGTATCGTTGCCAGTGCCGCCCACGAGGCTGTCGTTGCCGGCTTGGCCGAACACCAGATCGTTGCCCGCGCCGCCGTCGATGATGTCATCCCGATCGCCGCCGAACAAAACGTCATGGCTCTGGCCGTCGCCGTTCGGACCGGCGGCATGGTCGGCAAACCTGTTGGCGACCCCGTTGGCGCCGACCCATAGATCGTTGCCGAGCGTGCCCCGCACCGTCGCGCCATCGTTGACCGCGGCCACCGCGGTGTAGCCGAACGCGGCCGCGGCATCCGGCATCTCGATGGTGTGTCGCTGATTGTCGCTGTCCGTCACTTGGAACACCAGCGTGGTGCCCGACAACTGCACCTCGATGCTTTGAAAGGCCCGATGCAGGCGTCTGACAACATCCGGCAGATCGCCAACGATCTGCACTCTCAACACCTGGATGGTGCCGAACTGTGCCGGCGTGAGCTGCCCAGCGAGCCACACCACGATGGCCAATGTGTCCCACGTGGTGCCGTCGTCAACGAACGCGAACCGTTCCACCCGTGTCGCTTGATTGCGCCAATTGGTCAGGCGGATGCGGTCGGTGGTGTCGGCGAAGGTGTCGCTCGCGTTGGCCGCGATGCCGATGATGAGGTCGTTGCCGTCGAACTGCGCCCGCAGCATCGACGGCGTAACGCCGGCGCCGAACCGCAGCACGTCCGCGTTGCCGCCTTCGTCGCGCACGGTATCGACGCCCGAGCCGCGGCCGAACACATAAGTGTCGTTGCCGCTGCTGCCGTCGAGGATGTCATTGCCGGCGCCGCCGTCGAGGATGTCATTGCCCGCGCCACCGACGAGCGTGTCATTGCCCGCACCGCCGGAGAGGGTATCGTCACCCGCGCCACCGACGAGCGTGTCATTGTCCGCACCGCCGTCGAGCGTGTCGTTGCCAATGCCGCCGACCAGCCTGTCGTCGCCCGCACCGCCATCCAGGGCGTTGTTGCCCCGGACGCCGTCGAGCGTGTCGTTGCCGGTGCCGCCGGCAAGGCTGTCGTTGCCGGCGCCGCCCATGAGATTGTCGTTGCCGGTGCCGCCGGCAAGGCTGTCGTTGCCGGCGCCGCCCATGAGATTGTCGTTGCCGGCTCCACCGACCAGCGTGTCATTGCCAGCGCCGCCGTCGATCCAGTCATGGCCGGTGTCGCCCTCGAGCGTGTCGTTGCCAGCGCCGCCGAGGAGATCGTCATTGCCCGCGCCACCGTCGAGCGTGTCGTTGCCCGCGTCTCCTAGGAGCGTGTCGTCGCTCGCGCCGCCCACGAGGCTGTCGTTGCCAGCTCCACCGACCAGCCTGTCGTTGCCATCGCCGCCGACCAGCATGTCGTTGCCAGTGCCGCCCGCGAGGCTGTCGTTGCCATCGCCGCCGCTGAGGTTGTCATTGCCCGCGCCACCGTCGAGTCCGTCATCGCCCGCGCCGCCTTCCAGGCTGTCGTCGCTCGCGCCGCCCACGAGACTGTCGTTGCCGGCTCCACCGACCAGCGTGTCATTGCCAGCGCCGCCGACCAGCCAGTCATGGCCGGTGCCGCCGGCAAGGCTGTCGTCGCCGGCTTGGCCGAACACCAGATCGTTGCCCGCGCCGCCGTCGATGGTGTCATCCCGATCGCCGCCGAACAAAACGTCATGGCTCTGGCTGTCGCCGTTCGGCCCGGCGGCATGGTCGGCAAACCTGTTGGCGACGCCGTTGGCGCCGACCCATAGATCGTTGCCGAGCGTGCCCCGCACCGTCGCGCCATCGTTGACCGCGGCCACCGCGGTGTAGCCGAACGCGGCCGCGCCATCGGGTATCTCGATGGTGTGTCGCTGATTGTCGCTGTCCGTCACGTAAAACACCAGCGTGGTGCCCGACAACTGCACCTCGATGCTTTGAAAGGCCCGATGCAGGCGTCTGACAACATCCGGCAGATCGCCAACGATCTGCGCCCGCCACACCTGGATGGTGCCGAACTGCGCCGGCGTTAGCTGCTCGGCGAGCCACACCACGATGGCCAACGTGTCCCACGTGGTGCCGCCAGCGAACGCGAACCGTTCCACCCGTGTCGCTTGATTGCGCCAATTGGTCAGGCGGATGCGGTCGGTGGTGTCGGCGAAGGTGTCGTCCGGATCGGCTGCGATGCCGATGATGAGGTCGTTGCCGTCGAACTGCGCCCGCAGCATCGACGGCGTAACGCCGGCGCCAAACCGCAGCACGTCCGCGTTGCCGCCTTCGTCGCGCGCGGTATCGACGCCCGAGCCGCGGCCGAACACATAAGTGTCGTTGCCGCTGCTGCCGTCGAGGATGTCATTGCCGGCGCCGCCGTCGAGGATGTCATTGCCCGCGCCACCGACGAGCGTGTCATTGCCCGCACCGCCGTCGAGCGTGTCGTTGCCAGTGCCGCCGACGAGCCTGTCGTCGCCCGCACCGCCATCCAGGGCGTTGTTGCCCCGGATGCCGTCGAGCGTGTCGTTGCCAGCGCCGCCGTCGAGCGTGTCGTCGCTCGCGCCGCCCACGAGGCTGTCGTTGCCGGTGCCGCCGGCAAGGCTGTCGTTGCCGGCGCCGCCCAAGAGATTGTCGTTGCCGGCTCCACCGACGAGCGTGTCATTGCCAGCGCCGCCGACGATCCAGTCATGGCCGGTGCCGCCCTCGAGCGTGTCGTTGCCAGCGGCGCCGACGAGGATGTCATTGCCCGCGCCACCGTCGAGCGTGTCGTTGCCATCGCCGCCGATCAGCCAGTCATGGCCGGTGCCGCCGGCGAGGCTGTCGTTGCCGGCTCCACCGATGAGCGTGTCGTTGCCAGCGCCGCCGACGAGCCAGTCATGGCCGGTGCCGCCGGCAAGGCTGTCGTCGCCGGCTTGGCCGAACACCAGATCGTTGCCCGCGCCGCCGTCGATGGTGTCATCCCGATCGCCGCCGAACAAAACGTCATGGCTCTGGCTGTCGCCGTTCGGCCCGGCGGCATGGTCGGCAAACCTGTTGGCGACGCCGTTGGCGCCGACCCATAGATCGTTGCCGAGCGTGCCCCGCACCGTCGCGCCATCGTTGACCGCGGCCACCGCGGTGTAGCCGAACGCGGCCGCGCCATCGGGTATCTCGATGGTGTGTCGCTGATTGTCGCTGTCCGTCACGTAAAACACCAGCGTGGTGCCCGACAACTGCACCTCGATGCTTTGAAAGGCCCGATGCAGGCGTCTGACAACATCCGGCAGATCGCCAACGATCTGCGCCCGCCACACCTGGATGGTGCCGAACTGCGCCGGCGTTAGCTGCTCGGCGAGCCACACCACGATGGCCAACGTGTCCCACGTGGTGCCGCCAGCGAACGCGAACCGTTCCACCCGTGTCGCTTGATTGCGCCAATTGGTCAGGCGGATGCGGTCGGTGGTGTCGGCGAAGGTGTCGTCCGGATCGGCTGCGATGCCGATGATGAGGTCGTTGCCGTCGAACTGCGCCCGCAGCATGCTTGGCCGGACACCAGGCCCGAGTTGCAGCGCACCCGCGTTGACATCGCCTTGGGTCTCGGTCGGATCGGCAATCTGGAGATAGGTCATGTAAGACTCCATGATAGGTTCCCGATGGTCGGTCGTTTGGTCATCGCCATTGTCACCGCCTTCGCTGTCACCGCTGTCCGGGTCCGGGACCCAGCGACGACCGGTCTGGCGCTGTGCCGTATAGGCTTCGACACGGGTGACGCCGGTTTGGGTCTCGCGCACGGTGTCGACGCCGGAGCCGATGCCGAGCACATAGGTACGTTGCCGATGCCGCCATCAAGCGCGTCGTTGCCGGCGCCGCCGCTGATGGAATCGTTGCCCGCTTGTCCAAACACGATGTCGAAGCCGACACCGGCGTCAATGGTGTCATTGAGGTTGCCGCCAACCAACAGATCATGGCTCTGGCTGTCGAGCCCACCCTGCCCAGCCGTCATCCCTCTCGGCCGGTCGATGAAGCTATTCGCGACGCCATTGGCGCCGACCCAAAGGTCGTCACCCAGTGTTCCGCTCAACGTTGCCGCGTTGGTTACGGCGGCGACAAGGTTACGGCCGAACGCCGCCTGGGCGTCGGGGATCACGAGCGTGGTGCCGGACACTTGAATATCGGCGATCTGGAACGCGTCTTGCAGCCGCCCGCTATCGCCAACAAACAGATTCTTGATGACGTGGTCCCAAAATGGCTTTTGTTGGTACCCGCTGCGAATGGTGTCCGTGTTATGGAGAAAAACGTTGCTATTGGGATCGATCAACTCGAATTTGAACACCGCCGCGATTGCCGTGAAGCGCTTGCCATGCTCCCGCATCCAGCCGTCTTCGCTGCCATATCGCCCCCAGCCGTTGGTTGTCGCGTGGTCTTTGGCTGCTTTGTAGGCGGCTTGAAACCGATCTTCGATGCTTTGCATGGCCTGCAGATAGCCAGGGTGCCCGCCGGTATGTTTGGCGCCGCCGACCCGGTCGGCGATGTCTTGGACCTCTGGGGCCGTGGCCTTGAACCTCCGGCCGTTCCGTTTCACGCCATTTTCATCTTCGATCAGGCGAATGGACTGAAGCAGGGGCACCCCGTTGTGCCGCAGCGAGTTTTTGTCATAAAGGCCCATCGCCTGCAGCCGCTGGCCGAACAGCGTCGTCAAATGGGCTTTGGGCACCGTATGATGCATGGAATAATAGAGTTCGTAGGTCTTGCCGCCGTATTCGAAGGTCTTGGTATATGTCTCGAAACGGTTGTGTACGGTCATCGCTGGCCTCGCCTGGCACGCGGCTGAAGTGAAACGTGTGCGTTGTTTTGGGATGGTCGCTTCAAACTGGCAGAATCTGCGATTCGAAACATGGTGATCTTTATACGGAGAATAGGGCTAAAAAAATGGCCCTTGCGGCACAAGGGCAGTGTCGTTCAATCCACCACGTCGAATTCGCGTTCGACTCGCCAGCCCTCGAATTTGTTGGCGGCCAAGAACGCGTGCAACGCGTCGGAGTAAAAGAAGTAGGGCCGCCACTGATCGGTGCCTTTCCACAGATGATGGCCCGCGATCGCGGCGCGGCGCATGGCGCGGTCCCGGTCGTCGGGCCGGTCGAAACAATCGACATTGGGGTAGCTGGTGATCATATGGTAGGTCAGCTCCGGCTGGCCATCGATCGGTTTGCCGCTCTTGGAGCGCACCGTCATCGGGAAAAAGCCGTGCGCGCCGGGCTCCTCGGCCGCCAGAAACGCCCGGATCGCTTCGTTGACCAAAAACTTGTTCGTTTGCCAATTGATCACGGCGGAAATGCCGCGCGGTTTGGTGGGCTTGACGCGCACGATGCGCGGCCGGGCGCGCAAATCGGCCATCGTCGCCTCCCAAATCTTTCTTTGCACCGTATCGGGCTCACGGTTGCCATAATTGGCGCCAAGGGCTTGTGAGCTATCGTCGTCGATCGGCGGCTCGAACGCGAGTTCGGCATCCAGTCGGCGCCGTAAGTCATGACGAATCTCATAGGGCATGTCGTCGTGCTCCCAGCTGATGATGACGGCGCAACCGGCGGGCGCCGCGGCCGCGCACCCCTGGTTGGTTGTTAGCCGCAAAGGCCGGTGTCGTCGACACCCCCCACCATTACCTTCACCTCGCGCCGGCCGTCGACCAGCGTCAGCACGCGCAGCTCCTGATCGGGGAACACGGTGCGCTTCAAGTCCGCCACCATCGCATCGCCGCCGCCGAACGGGGCGACCACCTCCACCACCCAGGCGCGCTGGCCGGAATGCCAGTCCTGCGGTCTGAGCCGCGTCGTGCCCTCCGCCAACCGCGCCTCGACGTCGTCGGACACCAAGCCCCACAGCGTCACGCCGATCGGCCGGCGACCGCCCTGCTCCGGCGGCGCATCCTGATAAAACAGCCGGAACTGCTGCAGGACGATCGGCGTCATCACCAGCCACTCCAGATCGGAGAGGAAGAACTGCTTGTGCAAGGGCGACTGGGTCAACAGCCACACGATCTCGCCCAGCACCGCCGACACGGTCGTCGCCGCGCCGTCCGGCGTCGGCTTGTCGAACGGCGACGGCGGCAGGCCATCGGCGGGCGGGGCATGGCCGCCACTGGTTTGGTTGTTGTTGGCTTGGATGTCGGTGGCCTGGTGGTCGGGGCGTGTCGCTGAGCCATTGCCGGAGGCGCCATGGCCCGGCTGGTCGGGGGTGTCGGCGGTCATCGGGTTCAAGGCCTAGATCGCCGGCCGCGGCGACAGCCGCATCGCACCACGACAATGCGCCGGCCCAACCCCCGTGGTCTTGCCCGTGGTCTTTGCGGTCCGCTTTCGCCAACGCCCGCCGCATGCTCAGCCCCCGATCCTCAGCCACCTGGGCTAGCCCCTCCTGGCGTAGCCCCTGCCCTCAGCCCCTGCCCTCAGCCCCTGCCCTCAGCCCCTGGCCTCAGCCCCTGGCCTCAGCCGACCTCGCTCACCCTATGAGCGTCGCCGTCCGTGTCGGCGCCACGCTCGGCGCGCCACCACCGTGCGGCACGCGCGCAGCGATCATGGCAGCAATATTCCTTATGCGTCTTATCTGGGCGTCACAAGTCCAAAACTTAGAAGAAGGTCTTTCGTCAATTTTCTGAAGACTACGACAGTTGCTCCGGTCACGGGGGCTTGACGATCCGTATAGGTCCTATATGAGAGAGACGACACACCTTGATTGCCTTTGCGAAATTTTTGACGGTCGGCGATGCCCCCTGCCAAGTCCCAAAAACCACACCAAGACTCCGAAACCGACTCGTATTCGAAGGATTCGCGTAAAGTCTCGGCCGTCGACCCGCTGGCCGATGTCGCTTGGCTGCGCGCGGTGGACAACACCACCTCGGCGCTGATCCGCGCCGCCGCCGAGGCCGAGGCCAGCAAGGTGCCGGCCGGCATGCCCGGACTACCTACTGCACAGGTCGCGGCCGACCGAGACGAGGGGGCAGCGGCAGCGCCTGGTTTGTCGAGTATCTCGGTGGACACCGCAGCCGACGATCCTGGGATCGATCTTGCGACGGGTTCCGCGCTTGCGTCGGCGATCACCGATGTTCCGGCCCTGCCCGCTCCCGCGCTCGGCCCGCCGCCGCCGGTGCGTTTGCTGACCGAGGAGGAACGCGCAGCCAAGTTAGAGATCTCGGCCGAGGTCTCGGCCCGCTATGGGGCCATCATCCGGGTGCTGAGCCATACTTCGCACTACCGGACACAGCCGCTGTCCGAGCTGCGCTGGTTGGTCGATCCCGCCATTGTCACGGGTCAATACCTGGTGGCGGAGGGCCCGCTCGATGCGGCCAATCCCGATGGTGCTTTCGGTCCCGTGGCGGTGGTCACCTGGGCGCGGCTCAGCGCGGAGTTGGATTTGCAGATCTCGCTCAATCCCAGCATGCCGTTGCGATTGACGGCGGAGCAATGGCGCTCTGGCGACATCGGTTGGGTGCTTGAAGCGGCGGGGCGCCCGACGACGGTGGAGCGGATGATCGCGCAATTGGTGGCCGAGACTTTTGCCGGGGCGGTCGTTCGGCGGCGCGTGCGCGAGGCCGATGGGCGGATCAGCATCGGCACCTGCGAACCGGCTGCCGGCTAGATCAATGGGGGGGTGATCGGTACTGGTGCCTTGGTGGTCGCGCGATGCAAGCTGGTGACGAGGAAGGCCGTGGTACGACGGGCGCCGCCCCGAACGCGGCACCATTGGCCGATTTGGCCGATGCGGAGGTCGACAGCGGGCTCGTTGGCCTCGTCACGCTATTTGCCTATTTCGACATCTCCGCTGATCCACAACACTTGCAGCGGGAATTCAGCCCGACCGGCGCGACCCTCGATACCATCGGGCTGGTGCGCGCCGCCCGCTCCAAGGGTCTCAAGGCACGCGCAACGCGCGGGTCGCTCAAGCGCGTGGAGCGATTGCCGCTGCCGGCACTGGCACGCGATCGCGATGGTCAATATTTTATCCTCGCCAAGGCCAGCCCGACCAACGTCCTGGTCAAGGAGGCCACGCGACCACCGGCGGAATGGACGCTGGACGAATTGGACCGGCGTTGGACAGGCGAGCTGATCTTACTGGCGCGCCGCGCCAATCTCGATCTTGAGACGCTGAAGTTCGGGCTGCGTTGGTTCATTCCCGCGATGGCCAAATATAAAGGTCTGATGGGCGAGGTGGTGGTGGCCTCGTTCTTCCTCCAGTTGTTTGCGCTCGTCACACCGCTGTTCTCCCAGGTCGTCATCGACAAGGTCCTGGTTCACCGTGGTTTGACGACATTGGATGTGCTGGTAATTGGGCTGGTGGCGATCACCATCTTCGAGGTCGTGCTCAGTGGTCTTCGAACCTACATCTTCGCCCATACCACCAGCCGCATCGATGCCACCTTGGGCGCACGCCTTTTTGGCCATCTGTTGGCGTTGCCGATCTCGTATTTCGAAAGCCGGCCGACCGGCCAGACGGTGGCGCGGGTGCGCGAGTTGGAAAATGTCCGCCAGTTTCTGACGTCGTCGGGGCTGACGTTGGTGATCGACCTGTTCTTCACCGTGGTCTTTTTCGTGGTGATGTACTTGTATAGCCCGACCTTGACCTATGTGGTGCTGGCGTCGCTACCGTTCTACGTGCTGCTATCCGTATTCATCACTCCGATTTTGCGTGCACGCATCGAGGAGCGCTTCGAGCGCGGCGCTGCCAACCAGGCCTTCTTGGTGGAGGCGATCAACGGCGTCGAGACGCTAAAGGCGATGGCTGTGGAGCCGCAAATGCGGCAACGCTGGGAGGAGAGCCTGGCCGCATACATCAAGGCCTCTTTTCGCACCATCAGCCTGGCGAACATCGGCTCACAAGGCGTCACCCTGATCAACAAAATTGTCACGGCGGCGATTTTATGGTTTGGCGCCAGGCTAGCCGTCCAAGGCGAGCTGACCGTTGGCGAGTTCGTAGCTTTCAACATGCTTGCTGGGCAAGTGCACGGACCGATTTTGCGGATTGCCCAACTGTGGCAGGACTTTCAGCAATTCCGCATTTCGATCGCCAGGCTGGGGGATATCCTCAATACCCATGCCGAGGTGCAGTCCAATGCTTCCCATCCCAATCTGCCGCCAATCTCCGGCGAGATCAAATTCGAAAACGTAACATTCCGCTATCGCTCAGGGCTTCCCGAGGTGATCCGGGACTTGAACTTGACCATAGCGGCTGGCGAAGTGATCGGCTTGGTCGGTCACTCTGGCTCGGGTAAGTCGACCCTGACCAAGGTGTTGCAGCGCATGCACATTCCCGAACGGGGACGGGTCATGATCGACGGGATCGACGTGGCGTTGCTGGATCCCGGCTGGCTGCGTCGTCAGATCGGGGTCGTGCTGCAAGAAAACGTGTTGTTCAATCGCTCCGTGCGCGACAACATCGCGCTTGCCGAACCGGCCATGCCCATGGAGCGGATCATCGCGGCGGCAAAATTGGCGGCGGCCCACGAATTCATACTAGCGCTTCCACGCGGCTATGACACCGTGTTGGAGGAGCGTGGCTCAAACCTGTCTGGCGGGCAACGCCAGCGCATAGCCATTGCGCGAGCGCTTGTGACCGATCCACGGGTGCTCATTTTCGACGAGGCAACGTCGGCACTGGATTACGAAAGTGAGGCCGTGATCCATAACAACTTGAGGCACATCTGTCAGGGCCGCACCGTCTTGCTTGTCGCGCATCGCTTGTCGACCGTGCGGCGCGCCAACCGCATCCTTGTAATGGCCCACGGCCAGGTGGTTGAGGACGGAGCCCACGAAGCATTAATGGAACGCAATGGCATTTATGCCGAATTGGTGCGCCAAGCGATGGGATGAGTAACAGTATGTCTGATGTAAAGCAAAAAAACGTGCCATTGGGGCGAAACGCCGACGAACTGGAATTTCTGCCAGCTGCGCTCGAGGTCTTGGAGACGCCCCCGCGACCGGCCGGTCGCCTAATTGCTATCACCATATGCCTGTTTTTTGCTGCGGCGATCGTATGGGCGATCCTGGGCTCGATAGATACCATCGCTATTGCGACTGGGCAGTTGGTGACGTCTGAGCGTGCGAATTTGATTCAACCAATTGAGAATGGCGTGGTCCGCGCCATCCATGTGCGCGATGGGCAACAGGTTCGACAGGGCGAGGTTTTGGTCGAACTTGATCCCACCGAAGCGGAAGCCAATGTCGAAGCATTACGCAACGAGTTGGTCAAAGCTCAACTCGAAGTCTCCGGGGCCATCGCGATATTGTCGACCAATCCAACCGAGAACTTTGAACCGCCACCCGGCGCCGCAGCTGATATTACACAGGCCACACGTCTTCATATGATCGGCGAGCACGATCGGCACATGGCCAGCCTTGCCGCAATTGACGCAGATATCGATGATCAGCGGGCGGCGCTGACGGTGCTTGAAGTGGAAAAGTCAAAGCTAAATGAAACCCTGCCGATTGTCGACGAGCGGGCTATGACCCTGCAGTCCCTGCTGCAAAAGGGCCTGGCGCGCAAACCGGAAACGCTTCAACTTAGACAAACCTACATAGAGATGGCAGCCGAGGCCGAAGCCAACTTGGCCGAGCAGCGCCAGGCCATGGCCCGAATCGAGGCGCGGCGCAAAAAACGTCGGGAAACCGTGGCCGCGTTTCGCGCACAGCACTTGGAGAAGCGCGCCGATGCGATGCGCCGCCTCGCCAGCCTCCGCCAACAGATTCGAAAAGAGCAACGACGCGCCCGCGATCGTATGCTCACGGCACCACTCGACGGGACCGTATTTGGACTATCCGTGTTTACAGTTGGTGGCGTTGTGACAACCAAGGACGTGCTGATGCGGTTGGTGCCTGCAGGGAGCAAAATCGAGGCTGAGGTGGTCGTACTCAACCGCGATATCGGCTTCGTAGAGGAAGGTCAGGATGTGGAGATTAAACTCGAAACCTTTCCGTTCACGCGCTACGGTCTGATCGATGGGACCGTCAAACAGATCTGGCGCGATGCGATACCCGACGAAAATAAGGGCTTGATCTACAAAGCGGTGGTGCAGCTGAAACAGAGTCGCATACTCGTTGGCAGCGACTGGATACCGTTGGCGCCGGGAATGTCGGTCCAGGCCGAAATAAAAACGGGTGCCCGGCGCGTGATTCAGTTCTTCTTGTCGCCCTTCCTGCGTTATCGAGATGAGTCGTTGCGGGAGCGATGACGTTGGTCTGATTGACTGGTTTAGGCCCGCGACACTGTCAAGAACGTTTCAATGTTGGCTGGAACCATCCCGCTCCCCGCCCCATTCCTCCACTCGCCACCCAGAACATCATGATGATCCGCCCCGGGTTTACCGGAGGCGATTTTGATTGGGTCAAGCGGCGGTGTTCAGTTGCTCCAGACTGTCATAAGAGTTGGCCTCAGCTTCAACGGGCGGGATATCTCCGATCGCCGTCAGCAGGCGGCGCTTGTTGAACCAGTCGACCCATTCGAGTGTTGCATGCTCGACAGCTGCGAACGTGGGCCACGGTCCTTGATGATAGATGACTTCGGATTTGTAGAGGCCGTTGATCGTCTCGGCCAGCGCGTTGTCATAGGAATCGCCGACACTACCAACCGATGGCACCAGGCCTGCGTGGTTGAGCCGGTCGGTGTATTTGATCGACACGTACTGTACGCCGCGATCGGAGTGATGGACGAGCCGGCCCGCTCCGGAGCCCGGTTCGCAGCCGCGACAAGGGTTTCGATCATGCAAGGCCTGCTCCAGCGCATCGAGCACGAAGCCGGCGCTGGCCGTCCACCTGACGCGCCAGCCGCTGCAGCCGCTCAAGGACCGACCGCTGCTGATCGGCCTCGATCAGGGAGGGGCTGACGCGGCCGGCCGCGGTGATCGGACAGCGCAGCCAGACACGTTCGGCCCGCAGCTCGCCTGCGCCAACCTCGTCGCGCATCGCGGCTGGGACGAGGCGCGGCTGACGACCCCGCTCGACAGCGACCTGGTGGCCCGGTCGCAGGTGATGGCGGCGACGATGGCGGAAGAGGAGGAGCGCGGGACGGACCGACAGGCGTGGACCGGTCAAACACGGCGCATCCGCAGCGTCTTGTGCGCAACCGACGGTTGATCGAAACTCGAACCAAAAGGCTCGGCTCTGCCACAGGACGTAACCGGAACAAAATCAGTGAAACGTCGGACGTCCGCCGTTCAGAAAGGCCGGATGGCGCCGTTACGTTCCCGTCAAAACTTCACCACCCCATTGAAATCGTCGGTGGGTGTTCAAGCACTCGAAGCCTGGACCCGCTGACTAACAGTCAGCGTTCGCCCCTTGACAACTTTTCGATGCGGGCCTGCATCTTGGCGAACTCGGCGCGCAACTCCGCCAACTCGTTTGCCGCATGCTGTGCGGGATCGGTGGCAGCCTGAGCGGCAGCCGCCGCTTGACCGGCAGGCGTCATCGGAGCCGTCGTCCTCGCGGCGTTGGCGGTGCCCGCCTCGCCCGCCGCCGCCGGGCCATTGGCGCCTTCCGGTGCTCCGCCGGCAGCGGCCCCGCCGTTGAGCGAGGCATTGAAAGGCGGCCACATCGACATCGCCTGCTCGAACATCGCCATGTTCTTGCGCGTCTGCTGCTGCATCGCCTCGAACGCTGCTGCCCCGAACGGGTTTTGCTGGAACAGATGGGCGAACTGCTCGCGGAACCGTTCCTGCTCGCGGGTGAGGTTTTCCAAGCTGAACTGAAGATAGCTCGGCACCATCTTGCCCATAGCATCATCGTAGAAGCGGATCAGTTGACGCAAAAACGGAACCGGCAACAGCGTATGACTGCCCGCGCGCGACTCCTGGTCGACGATGATCTGGGTCAGCACAGAGTGCGTGAGATCATCACCCGTCTTCGCATCGAACACGACAAAATCTCGATCCGACCGCACCATCGCCGCCAAGTCCTCCAAGGTGACGTAGGTGCTGGTCTCGGTGTTGTAGAGCCTTCGGTTTGCATACTTTTTGATAACGACGGCTTCGCGTTTGTCCGTTTCCGCGGTGGCCTTCTTGCTCATGGCTGATCCGCCCGAATTTCTTGAGTAGTTGCTGCAGGGTAACACACCGGCAGCACCGCGGGCCAGTGCATAATTCCAATCATCACAGCAGATTGCCCATTGCCTGGGCAGTGACTGCGTGACGTCGCCGCGCAACCTCGCCATAATGTTGAATTGTCGCAGTGCAGCAAGACTGTTAACGTAAAGATCTTCCAGTTGCCCGTCATCGGTCCCGTTGTTCCCGTCCTCGTTTGTTGGAGACTGCCAATGAGTAATGATGCTTCAACCATCGTCATCGCCAGCGCGGCGCGCACCCCGGTCGGTTCATTCAACGGGGCTTTGGCGGGCTTGCCCGCACACGAATTGGGCAAAACGGCGATCCAGGCTGCTTTGGCCCGCGCCAAGGTGGAACCGGATCAAGTTTCCGAGGTTGTGCTGGGGCAGATTCTTACAGCTGGCGAAGGTCAGAATCCGGCGCGTCAGGCCTCGATCGCGGCCGGCATTCCCGTTGAATCTCCGGCCTGGGCCATGAATCAATTGTGCGGCTCGGGTCTGCGCGCGGTCGCCTTGGGCGCCCAACAGATCGCCGATGGTTCATCGCGCATCATCGTCGCCGGTGGCCAGGAGAGCATGAGCCAGGCGCCGCACTGCGCCCACCTGCGCGACGGGGTCAAAATGGGCGATCTGAATTTGGTCGACACCATGATCAAAGACGGCCTGTGGGATGCCTTCAACGGCTATCACATGGGCATGACCGCGGAGAATGTCGCCCGTCAATTCCAGATCACCCGTGAGGAGCAAGACCAATTCGCGGTCAACTCACAAAACAAGGCCGAGGCGGCGAAAACTGCCGGGCGCTTCGCTGACGAGATCGCGCCGGTCACGCTCCAGACCCGGAAAGGCGAGGTCGTCGTCTCCGAAGACGAATATATCAAGAGCGGCGTCACCATCGAATCCGTAGCCAAGCTGCGTCCCGCATTCGATCGAAAGGAAGGCACGGTGACGGCCGGCAATGCGTCAGGCATCAATGACGGTGCGGCAGCCGTCGTTTTGATGACCGCCGAGGAGGCTGCAAAGCGCGGTATCAAGCCGCTGGCCAAGATTGTGGCGTGGGCGCACGCCGGCGTCGACCCCGCGATTATGGGTACCGGCCCAATCCCCGCCTCGAAAAAGGCGATGGAGAAGGCCGGTTGGAGTGTGGCCGACCTCGACCTGATCGAAGCCAACGAGGCATTCGCCGCGCAAGCTTGCGCGGTGAACAAAGGGCTCGGCTGGGATACCAACAAGGTCAACGTGAACGGTGGCGCCATCGCCATCGGTCACCCGATCGGAGCCTCCGGTGCCCGGGTCCTGACCACCTTGCTCTATGAGATGGGCCGGCGCGACGCCAAGAAGGGATTGGCCACGCTATGCATCGGCGGCGGCATGGGGATCGCGATGTGCGTTGAGCGCGATTGAAGTGTCCCCATCATCTGACCTGGCCAGAGGCGATCTGGCCAGGCCGATTCTCACAGTAATCCCAAGCTCAGCTGTGGGAAGGCAATGATGGCGATCAGCACGATCAGCATGACGACGGCGAATGGAAAGGCGCCGGCGAACACATCGAATAGCGTGACCTGAGGATCGTTGATCGTACTTTTGATCACGAAGCAGGATATCCCGAGCGGCGGCGTCAACAGGCCGATTTCCGCACCGATCACCGTGACGATTCCGAACCAAACGAGATCACCACCGAACGCCTCGATGGCGGTCAAGAACAGGGGCACCACGATCAAGATGATGGACGCCGTATCGAGGATCGTACCGAGCGCGATCAGCAGCAACACATAAAGGCTCATCACCGCCGCCAGGCTGAGATCTAGACCATTGAGCCAGTTGCCAAACAACGTCGGCAGGCCGGCGATGCCGAGCATCCGACTGTACATCGAGGCGCTGATGATCAAGAACAGGATGCTGGCCGTGATATGGCCGGTCTCGACCAGCGTATCTTTAATGTCGCGAACGCTGATGCTGCGCCGGATAACCCCGATCAACAGGGCGATTACGGCGCCCGCGGCGCCAGCCTCAGTTGGCGTCACCACCCCTTGGTAGATCCCGCCCAAAACCACCCCGATCAACAGCAACGTCGGCAGCAGTCGCGTGCCCATTTCCAGCGGGCTCATCAGCGGCGCATCATCGATCGCCGCGGCCTGCTGGACACCACCGGGACCGATGAATCGGGGTGCAATGTAGGTCATCGCGAAGATGGCCGCGGCAAAAGCGCCCGCCAACAGCAACCCGGGCACAATGCCGGCAATAAACATCTGCCCAACCGACTGCTCGGCGACGAAGGCATAGATGATCAGCATCACACTGGGTGGGATCAACATGCCCAGGACCGAGCTGCCGGCAACCACACCCACCGAAAACCGGCGCGTATAGTTGAAGCGCACCATCTCCGGCACCGAGACCCGGGTGAACACCGAAGCGGACGCGATTGAGGAGCCGGTCACCGAGGCAAACACTGCATTGGCGGCGACCGTCGCAATCCCCAGGCCACCGCGCAAGCGACGAAACGCTTGATTCGCGACGGCGTAGATATCGGTGCCAAGTCCGATCTTGGACACAATCAGGCCCATCATCGTAAACATTGGCACGGTGGCGAAGGTGTATTCGGTCACGCTGTGACCGGTAGCGATAGCGATCAAATTGACCGCCAACTGAAAGTCGCCCTTGATCACCCAGACGCCGAGGAACGACACCAGAGCCAACGCGATTGGCACATAAAGTCCGGCGTAGATCAGCACCACGATGGCGATCAGGGATACAATGCCGACCGGAATCGGGTCCATCAGATCTCCCCCCGTTGTGCGGCAGCACGATCAGGTGCAGCGGCGATCTCGAGGGCGCGCACAAAAAAGCGCAGCATGGTCAACGTTGCGCCGAACACGATAACCGCTTTGATCGGCCATTCGACGATAGTGAAGATGCCCTCGTCCCCGATGAAATCTTGATTGTCAATTTTGTCCAACAAGATCGGCACGGTGCCATAAATGATGATCGCCATCAGCAGGCCGCCGGCCATCTCGGTGGCCACCGCCAGCCAACGCCCCAACCGCGGGCGGCGCGATCGCAACAGCATCAAGAAGCCGTCCGATCTGGTCAGGCGGCTGGTGCGGACGGTATCGGCCAGCTGCCCAAACACGATGACGATGATCGAGACCTCGACCAGCTCCACCACGCCCTTGATCGGCGCGTCCAGAAACGTGCGACCGAAGGCATCGGCCGCCACCAACAGGACCAGAAATAAGACCCACAGCGAGCCGATGGCATTTGCAGCGATCACCACCCGGTCGAGCCAGGTAACGATCGCCGCAAGCCAAGGCCGATCGGACGATGGCGGGGCCGATTGCAGAGCGGTCATTGGCAGGCCTGCCCGACAACACCTCGCGCCACGGTCATCGGCCTGTCAGCACCAATCACCGGCTATTCCTTGTCCCAATCCCGCAGCGGCTTGGCACCGCCGGCGCGCATGGCATCCATGTAGGCGGCCAGAATGGCTTTGCCGGGAACGCCCTTGCCTTCCAGCTTCGCGGCCCATTCCTTGGCGATGTTGGGCATGGATTTGGCCCAGGCTAAGCGCGCCTCGTCCGACAGTTGCACCACGGTTCCGCCGTTCGACTTGAACCAGTCCATGCTGTCGTCAGCGCGCTTCTGCGCCACCTGTGCCAGCCGGTCCCGATAGGCCACCGCCGCCTCTTTGATCGCGGATTTCACTTCCGCTGGCAGCTTGGCCCACGTGCGTTTGTTGGCGGTCACCGCCTTGGAGCAGACGGTGCCGATGTCGGCCTTCAGCATGTGCGGCGCCACCTCGCCGATCTTGAACGTCTGGGCCGCCTCTGGCCAGATCACGGCCGCGCTCACCACGCCGGTCTTCAAATTGTTGTAGTACTTGACCAGGCTGCCTTTCACGCCGACCACGCCGATGCCGTCGAAGTATCTGAGATTGGCGCCGGCCCCGGCCAGCTTCTGGCCCTTCAGATCGCTCACCGCCTTAACCGGCGCCTTCGCGTAAACCTGGTAGCTGTCCAACACGCAGCCGGTCGTCAAATAAACCTGGTTGCGCTTTTCGAAGGCCTGGCGGAAGGACGGGAACTTAGCCGCCAGCATGTCGACGGTCTTGCCCATCAGGTCTGGGTTCATGGACACGAACGGGGTCTGATAGGTCACCAGTTGCAAGGGCACCTTCGAGGCGTGAAACACTGTCGTCACGACCCCGATGTCGCCCAGACCCTTTTCGATACCCTCAATCACCCCCCGCGGTTTGACGATCTGACCGCCGTAGGCCTCGTTCCACTGGATCTTGTATTTGCCGTCCTTGGCCAACCGCTTATTGACTTCGGGAATAAAGAAACTGCTGAACTCCTTCACCCACATCGAGCGCAACGGGTACCCATCGATCGCCGTCAACCGGATCGTCTGCTGCGCCAGCGCTGACCCTCCAGCCACCGTCGCACCAACCATCAGCACAGCCGTGCCGGTCCACATCCGCGTTGCCAATCGGGTCATTCTCGATCCTCCCTTGTTATTTTGATCCTTCATGGATCCCAACCAACACTTTCAGTGACTTATCGAATGGTGTCAATCATCGCCGTCGTTTCCAGTCTTGACCGATCATATCAGCAGCCTTTTCCGCGATCATCAGCGTCGGTGAGGCTGTGTTGCCTGACGTGATGGTGGGCATGATCGAGGCGTCGACGACGCGAAGACCGCGCAAACCGTGCACGGTCAGGTCAGGACCCACGACCGCCGAGGGATCGCTCGGCGGCCCCATTTTGCAGGTGCCGACTGGATGGAAGATGGTGGTGCCGATCTCACCGGCAGCCTTGGCCAACGATTCATCGTCGTCGCCCACATCGGCTGCCGGCCGAAACTCCTCCGGCTTGAACACCGCAAGCGCGGGCTGGCGCACGATGTGCCGCGTCAGCCGGATGGAGTCGGCAGCGACACGGCGATCTTCATCGGTCGCCAAGTAGTTGGGTTGGATCACCGGGTTTGCATAAGGATCCGGCGAGGCAACCGACACGTGGCCGCGCGACGTCGGACGCAGGTTGCAGACACTGGCCGTGAAAGCCGGGAACGGATCAAGCGGTTCACCGAACCTCGGCAAAGTCAGCGGCTGCACGTGATATTGCAGATTGGGCGTTTCCCGAGTGGCATCCGATTTGGCGAATGTCCCCAACTGCGACGGCGCCATCGTCATCGGCCCGGTGCGCCAAATCGCAAACTCGAGCCCGATCCACGCTTTCTGCCACATCGACTGCGTGCGCTCATTCAACGTCGGAACGCCGGAGACCTTGTAAGCGCAGCGCAGTTGTAGATGGTCTTGCAGGTTCTCGCCAACGCCGTTCAGCGCATGCTGCACATGAATTCCAATCCGCCTGAGCCGATCTCCAGGGCCAATGCCCGAGAGCTGCATGAGCTGCGGAGAACCGATCGCGCCGGCCGATAATATCACCTCCTTCGCAGCGGCAATCTTCAGTTTGAACGACCCTCGCTTGACGATAACCCCGGTGGCGCGCCCGTCCTCTACCGTCAGCCGCTCGACCATCGCATTCGACAACACACTGATGTTGGGGCGCTGCAATGCCGGAGTGAGAAAGGCCTGCGAGGTATTCCATCGCCAGCCGCCTCGTTGATTGACCTGAAAGTAACTGGAGCCTTCATTGTCGCCGCGATTAAAGTCCTTGATGCGGGCGATTCCAGCCTGCTCAGCAGCCTCCGCCCAGGCGTCCAGGATCTGCCAGCGCACGCGCGGGCGTTCGACGCGCCACTCGCCGCCACGCATGTGCTTACCGTCGAAATCATCCTGCGACAGCGCCCACTGGTCCTCGTGATGCAGGAAGTACGGCAGCACATCGTCCCACGCCCACCCCTCGCAGCCAGCCTGGCGCCACATGTCGTAGTCGCGGGCCTGCCCCCGCATGTAAATCATCCCGTTGATCGAGCTGCAGCCCCCCAGAACACGTCCACGCGGGTAGGCCAGACTGCGGCCGTTGAGCCCAGCCTCCGGTCCCGTCGAAAATCCCCAATCGACCTTTGGATTGCCGTGGCAGTAAAGGTAGCCCACCGGAATGCGGACCCAGATCCAATCATCCGCGCCGCCAGCCTCGATCAGCAGCACGCGCATATCGGCCAATGCGGACAGTCGGTTGGCCACCAGGCAGCCGGCGGTGCCCGCTCCAACGATCACGAAATCATACTCTTCCAAAGCTTCGCTCACGACTCTGTCCCTGTCGTTCGCACAGAATTCATGCCAATCGGCGGACGATGCCGGTCCCAAATTCGAAACGGTCGACGCCCGCGCGCCGTCCATCGCTTTAAGATGCCACGGCGACGCAAACACTGGGCACACGTGCGCTCCAGCCTGTGACGGCCGCCAAACAGCCGCTTTCGCCCCGGATCAAGTCCGCGGCAGGCAGAAGCGCCTTGCCGACCTGCTCCCCCAACCGCCAACCGCAACACCGTGCCATTGGGTGGCCGGGTTAGGGGAGCGGGATGATTCCAGCTCACACTGGACCGCCCTAACGACCGCATGCACTTGATGCGTACCACGCGCCGCGTTGTAAGCCACAACGCCGCGGCTGAAAAGCTCATCACCCCGCCCTGGTCGATGGTTGCCGTTGGGCAGCCTTAACCTGTGCCATCACGCTCACAAGCTACGGCACAGCAGCAGCAGCGTTCGTCCCGCCGAGACCGCCTCCGCGGCTGGCGCGAAATGGTTGCGTACATAAAAGCTGACGTTGCGTGCGTCTCGGTTGGTGATGACATGCACCCCGGCCACACCCGCGCCGGCCGCGTGGCGGCAGAACGCCTCGATCAGCCGGGCGCCGACACCCAGCGAGCGATACTGCGGCGCGAGGTTGATATGGAGATGGGCCGGACAGCGAGCCGTGTGACGCGCGAATGTCGCGCGACACGGAGCGTCAGCAAACAATCGATCTTGCGCTGGATCGACCAACGCCCCGACCACATAGCCGGCGACCCGTCGGTCGCGATCGAGCGCCAGGAAAGCGTGCTGCGACAAGTGATCCAGATAGCGCCCCAACCAGCGTTCGCGAAAGCGGGTCCGCGAGGCGCAGCTCGCAAACGTTTGGACGGTGCTGGCCGTAAAAAAGACGCTGTCGATCTGGGCGCGTAGCGCACCGTTATCAGCCAAACAGTCAAACGGGACGATCTCGAAGCCGGTAGCTGTCATCGGTGTTGTCCTCGGTAGCTCCCCTGGCAGCGCATGTTTGCGGCACGAGCGTGGTTGCGGCCGAGCCAATCCAAGCCAGTCTAGATCATCTTTGCGCCTTTAATCGGGATCGTTCCGATTCCGATTAAGGGCAGGTTGCTCTAGGCGCATCGCGCTCGGTATGCATCAGCGTCCCATCGGCTATGCACCCTGACCGGTAACCAGCGGCCGACAAATCACCGATATTGCACTGCACAAGAAGACATCCGGGCCAACCTGTCCAGCTGCTCGGGCGCACTATGGGCAAAACAAGGCCTTGATATCGATAAGGAAATGGATCATGACCACGAACATACTGAAGACTGCTGGCACCTTCGCGGTCGCAAAAAACGACCTGCCGGGCCGCGGGCTCATCAAGGGCCTCTCCGCACATTTTCAGGCGATCAGGCGCGGCGTTGAGGTGGCGCGCACTTATGATCGGCTGGTGGAGCGTGGCATGGCACCTGATGCCGCGGCGCGCGAAGCGATGACGCAACTGCGTCGCGGGTGACCATCACCCGGCGTGCGATGGTTAAGGTTCCCGGACCTGCCCATGACGCCGCATCCCAATCGGGGTGCGGCGTTGTGCTGTCTGGGCCGACGCTGAAAAAGCCGGTCACATGCGCCGCTGAAAAGCGGCCCTATAGCGGTCAGCTGCCAGACCGTGATGATCACAACGCCGGGCTGGGAAGGGCCCAGCACAGGACATTGAGGACGATGTCCGATGACCTCCAACGCGCGCATCCTGCACGTTCCGAAATCGGGCGGTCTGGAGCGGCTCACAGAGCCGCGCTCCTGTGCCGTCGTCGGTGGAGGTATCGCCGGTGTTGCGGCAGCCACAGTGCTCGCGGAGCGCGGCGTGGGCGTGACGCTGTTCGAACGCGAGCACTACCTCGGCGGACGCGCCGGAGCCTGGACCGACACCCTCGGTGACGGAACAGCGTTCCAAATGGAACGCGGGTTCCATGCTTTTTTTCGACAGTATTACAACTTACGGGCGCTGCTGCGGCGTGTTGATCCAGCGTTATCCATGCTGCGCCAGCTAGACGACTATCCGATCCTCGGGCCGAGGGGGTTGGTCCAGTCGTTTGCGGGCCTGCCGAAGCGTACGCCTTGGAATGTCTTTGCCCTGACGCGTCGCACGCAAACCATCGGGCTCTCTGATCTGTTGAGGATCAACGCGCGCGCAGCACTTGAGATGTTGCGCTACGATGTCGACAAAACCTATGCGCGCTTTGATGCGCGCAGCGCCCGCGACTACCTCAACTCGCTCGCCTTCCCACCCGACGCGCGTCGCATGTTGTTTGACGTGTTCTCGCGCTCCTTTTTCACCCCCGATGACAACATGTCGGCGGCCGAGCTGTTGATGCTGTTTCACTTTTATTTCGTAGGGAACCCGGAAGGATTGTTGTTCGACGTCATGAGGCGTCCGTTCTCCAGTGCCATTTGGACGCCGTTCGAGCGTTACTTAGCGGACCTCGGCGTCGACTTGCGCACTGGCTGCCGAGTGCAGGCCATCGAACGAATCGGCCCCCGCAGCTACCGGCTCGACTACGTCGACGGCACGTTGGATGTCGACAGTTGCGTGCTGGCAACGACGGTGCCGGGTCTACAACGCATTATCGCGGCATCGCCCTCGCTCACCGAAGCGGGCTGGCGCAGACGGATCGAAAGCCTAAGCCTCACCCATCCGTTCGCGGTCTGGCGACTTTGGCTCGACCGGCCGTTGCACCAGGACCGCGCCCCGTTTGTCGGCACCACGGGAATTGGTCGGCTCGACAACATCTCGCTTTATCATCTGTTCGAAGATGAATCGGCCGATTGGGCGTGCCGCACCGGGGGCGCGGTCGTCGAGCTCCATGCCTATGGCGTTCCCGCCGACACGCCGGAAGCAGATTTACGCGCAGACCTGATGCATGGGCTGCATCAGTTCTATCCCGAGACCCGCGGTGCACAGGTCATCGAGGAGCGCTATTTGTGGCGGCAAGACTGCCCGGACTTCGCCATCGGCTCCTATGCATCGCGTCCTGGGGTGGTGACGCCCTTCGACGGCCTCGTTCTGGCTGGAGACTTTGCCCACATTGCAATCCCAAGCGCACTGATGGAAAGGGCAGCAAGCTCGGGGATATGGGCCGCCAACGAGCTATTGGCTCATGATGGCGTCAGACCGGAGCCGATCTATTCGGTGGCACCACGCGGGATGCTCGCCTTCAGCCAGCGCACGGTTGCAGCCTAGGCCGGCCGGCGGCATCGCCTTTGACAAGGTCGCACGCTCTGGTGTCTAGAGCAACCTGCCTTTGATCGGAACCGGCTTTGCGGTTCCGATTTAAGACGCGATGATCTAGCGTTGCCGGCGCCCGAGTTACGTTGACGCTGTTGCCAGGCGGCGTTTACGATTTGGTCGACGAGCTGAGCAACCACAGGCTATGAGGGCGGCGGCGTGCACGATGCGTCTACGGATAAGGAAGCGCCGGCGAGATTTGACGTTATCGGCAAGCCCGTTGCCCGGATCGAGGACAAAGCCCTACTGACCGGGGCCGCACGGTTCCTTGATGACCTGGAGTTCCCCGACACGTTGGAGGCTGCATTTGTGCGCAGTCCCCACGCGCACGCCCTCATTCACGCGATCGACGTTGACGCGGCAAAAGCCGCACCAGGGGTGGTGGCCGTATTTACGTTGGCCGATCTGCACGACCTTATATGCGCCGAGCGACTGCCGCTGCAGTTTGCCTCCGCGCAGCTTCCGCCCGCCGTCACGCCATTTGTACTCGCCAAGGATGAAGTCTGCTACGTCGGCGAAGCCGTCGCAGCGGTGATCGCGCGATCACGCTATCTGGCCGAGGACGCCGCTGCGCTGATCGATGTCGACTATGAACCTTTGCCGGCGGTCTCCGACTGCCGGCACGCAATGGAAGCGCACGCGCCCACGGCCCACGTGGCCCGGTCAAGCAATGTGATCGTCTCCTTCAGCCAGGCCTATGGCGACATCGATGCCGCCTTCGCCAGCGCGCCGCATCGCGCGACCGTCGCCCTCAAGCAGCACCGGGGCTGTGCCCATTCCATCGAAGGCCGCGGTGTGCTCGCCAATTTCGACCGCAACGAAGGCCGCCTGACCGTGTGGTCCTCCACCCAGTTGGCGCACGAGGTCCGTGCCTTTCTGATGCGGCTGTTGCGGCTTGATGAAAACCAGATTCGCGTGGTGGCGCCCGTGGTTGGCGGCGGCTTTGGCGCCAAATTCGTGATGTACCCGGAAGAAGTGGTCATCGCGGCGGCCAGCTTGAACTTGCAGCGGCCGGTCAAATGGGTGGAAGACCGACGCGAACATTTTCTTTCCGCCGTGCAGGAGCGCGACCAGTATTGGGATCTCGAGGTTGCGTTCGAGGCCGACGGCCGGCTGCTTGGTGTCCGCGGCCGCATGATCCACGACGAAGGCGCCTACACGCCACAAGGGATCAACCTGCCTTATAATGCGTCCACCGCTCTGCCGGGTCCCTATGTGCTACCGGCCTACAGCCTCGACGTTTTCGTGGTGGAGACCAACAAGGTCGCGACCATGCCGGTCCGCGGGGCCGGCTACCCAGAAGGCGCCTACGCCATGGAGCGCGTCCTGGACACCATCGCCCACGAGCTCGGCCTCGATCGTTCCGTCGTACGGCGCCTGAACCTGGTTCGCCCAGAGCAACTTCCCTACGTTTCACCGATCAAGACCAGATCCGGCGCGCCCGTGACCCTCGACAGCGGCGATTTCCCTGCCTGCCTCGACACAGCGCTCGACGCCATCGATTACGCAGGTTTTGCTGCCCGTCGGGCCGCCGCGCAGTTAAGCGGACGCATGATCGGGATCGGCATCGGCATCGGCGCCAAGGGCACCGGGCGTGGACCGTTCGAGTCCGGCATCGTGCGCATTGGTCGCTCGGGTCGCATTTCCGTTTATACCGGCGCGATGCCGATGGGGCAGGGCATCGAGACGGCGCTGGCGCAAATTTGCGCGGAACAATTCGGTGTCGACGTCTCAGACATCAGCGTACTTGCCGGCGATACCGCCAATATCCCGCACGGTCAGGGCGGTTTCGCCAGCCGTCAGACGATCACCGCCGGCTCCGCTGTGCATCTCGCCGCCACCGCCGTGCGCGATAAAGCGCTCCACGTCGCCAGCCATTTGTTGGAAACTGGCACCGATGATCTGGTCGTGCGCAACGGCCGCATCGAGGTGGCCGGCGCTCCCGGCAGTGGACTGTCACTGCAGGAGATTGCCGAAGCCGTATCCGGGGTGCCGGGTTACGCCATGCCTGGTAATTTCGAGCCGGGCCTGGAAAGCCTGCAAAACTTCATGCCTTCGGCCCTGACCTATGGCATGGGCTGCCATGCCGTTGAAGTTGAGGTCGATCCTGAGACGCTCGGTGTCAGGATCTTGCGCTACGTCCTCGTCAACGACAGCGGACGGGTGGTCAATCCGATGATCGTGACCGGTCAACTGGTTGGCGGCGCCGTGCACGGCATCGGCAATGCGTTGCTGGAGCACATGATCTACGATGAAGCGGCGCAGCCACTGACCACAACGTTTGCCGATTATACGATGCCGACCGCGACGGAGGTGCCCAACATCGCTGTGGTGCTGGCGGCCTATCCCTCGCCGCTCAATCCGCTCGGCGTGAAGGGTGTCGGCGAGGCCGGCTGCGTGCCCGCCGCCGGCGCGATCGTGTCAGCGGTGGAGCATGCGCTGTGCGATCATGATATCCGCATTCCCGAGTATCCCGTCACACCGAGCCTCCTGTTCCACTTGCTGAGTGAAGCCCGCCAACGGTCCAACGTCCGATAAGGCGTGGTTTGCGCCTCGGTGCCATCTCCGGCTGGAATAGACAGGGGCCGCGTCAGATCTTGGCCATGTCGAACGTGGAGGCTGCGAACAGCTCCTCGACCGCCACCTTGCGGTCCGTCAGCCCCTGCTCAAACGCATACTGGGTCAGGGCTTCGATCTCATGACGGCTTTCCGCCACACCGTACCGCCAGAAATCCGCTCCCATCGCCGCCATGGTCTCGCGGGTTTCAGCTTCGAGCCAAGGCAGCGTCACCATCAGCGCATTGACGTCGGTGAGGTCGATCATGGCCAGACGTTTGGCCTCAAGAAACGCCTTGTAGAGGCTGACCGGCAGCCAGGGATAGCGCTCGACCAACGACTTGCGAATGCCGACCATGTGCATGATGGGGAACAGGCCTGTCTCCTTGAAGTAAGCCCGTTCGACCGCACGGTAGTCGGCAAACAGACGCTTGATGTTCGGTTCCCCGGCCAAAAAGCTGGATGGCGCCCGCGCGGTGGCGAGCGCGTCGAGTTCCCCATCGCGCAACATGCCCACCAACGTTTTATCATCGGGAATCGCCTGCAAATCGACGCCTTGGATCGGTTTCAGGGGCGTTCGCTCGTGCCGGCCCGGCTCCTCCTGGCCACCCTGCCGCCAGTGAATTTGCGTTGGCAGCACATTGTATTGGTGCTGGAGCAGGCCTCGTATCCAAACCACCGCGGTGATCTGATACTCAGGCAACCCGACGCGCTTGCCGCGCAGATCCTCAGGCCGCTCGATGCCAGCATCGGCCCGCACATAGATCCCGTTGTGCCGAAAGGTCCGTGAGACAAAGGCCGGAATTGCGGTGTAGGGTGACGTTCCGGCGGCCACGGTGCGAATGTAGCTCGACATCGACATCTCGGCGACGTCGAATTCCTGAAACACGAACTGGCGGTGAAAAATCTCCTCTGGATAGAGAGGCAGATAGGTGACGCTACAGCCCTCCACTTTGACGCGCCCGTCAATGATCGCCTTGGTGCGATCGTAGTTGCCACAGGCAATTGTGATTGGCACGTCGACCATGAAACCCTCCAACACCAAAGCGCAAGTTTACTCAAAACCGATCAGGGCCGGAACCGTCATGGCGGGCCACTTGAACTCGCAACGGTACTTTGTTCCATTCTGACTGTGAAGCCGCCAGCTGCCATCCGCAGTAGTGCTGCCGGCAAGCGAGGAGACCAGGTGATGATATCGACCGTCATCGGCGGTGCGATGCTGCCGCATGCACCCCAATTCTTCACCATGCCTGACACCGAAGACAAGGCCAATGTCGAGCGCGTGCGCACGCTGGCCGCCGACCTTGGTGAGCGATTGCGGGCGCTCAAGCCCGATCTGTGGATCATCTTCTCAAACGACCACGCCGAGCAATTCTTCCACACGGCCGCCCCCCCATTCACCATTCACGCCGGTGGCGAAGCCAAAGGCGAATTCGCCGGCCGTCGCTTCCATTGGAGCGTCCCCAGTGAGATCGGCTTTGAACTCGTCCGCCAACTCTATCGCCAGAACTTCGACCCTGCCTTCTCCAGCACGGCCAATATCGATTACGCGATCGGCATACCGCTCACCCACCTTGGCCATACCGATCCGGTGCTGCCGATCTACGTCAACGCTTACCTGCCTCCGCAGCCAACCATGGAGCGTTGCTACCAATTCGGTCAGGCCGTCGCGCGCATCGTCACCGCGCTCGGCCTAAACACGGTGATCCTCGCCAGCGGTGGGATGTCGCACTTTCCCGGTACGGATCGCTATGCCCATCCGGACTTGGCCTGGGACAACCGCGTTTTGGAAAAGCTCGCGACCGGTAACCTGAAATCACTGATCGGCTACGATGAAAACGAGCTCGACGCCACCGGCAACATCGAATTGAGGTGTTGGGCCTGCGCCGCCGGCGCCCTCGGCGAGCGCAAACCCGACGTGGTCTCGATGGACCCGAGCTGGCATCACAACTACGCGTCGCTGGGTTGGGTCGGTGGCGCGACCGGCGATTACGTCGCCCACTACCCGGCGATCAAACCGGAGCTGGTCGAGCTCACCGCAGCGCTGCATCGGCTCGCTCACGACGAAGCCGCTCGCAACGCGTATTTAAGCGATCCGGCGGCCTACGCGGATGGTTTCCAGCTTCCCGATCATCAGCGCCAAGCGCTGATCGCCTTCGACCTGCCCACATTCGTCACCATCGGCGCCCATCCGCTGATACCGTTCCTCGCCCAGCTGCAAATCGAGCGCGCCAAGCCAAAGCCCTGACCCGCCGCCAAGCTTAAGCCACCGCCAAGCCTAAGCCGCCGCCAAGCTTAAGCCACCGACTGAGCCCTCAGGCGAGGAGGCCCTGAGGGCTGAGGATCAATCGCCCCTCACTGGGCAGCCATCGACGGGGTGTCAGCAAGCGCGTTGAGATGTTCAACAACCTCATCGATTTTCATCACATCGATGTACTTGTGATGCAGATCGAACAGATTGACCTTGTGGATCAGGTCGGACCGATCAAAGGTCGCCTCCTCCACCAACGCCACATGATAGCCGCTCGAATAGGCGTCCACACAACTGGCGCGCACGCAGCCCGAGGTCGATTCCCCGCAGACGATAAGGCTTCGCACACCGAGGAAGTTGAGGTGCGAGATCAACGGCGTACCCTGAAAGATCGAAGCCCGTTGCTTTTTGATGATCACATCCTCCGGTTGTGGCGTAAAGGCGTGATAGATCTCGAACATTTCAGGGGCAATCTTTCGGGCGATGCGCGTCGAGCCGACACCCCAGGGCCGGTTCTGTGGCCGCGTCTCCTGGGTGCAGTAGAAGATTGGCAGACTGGCGCGACGGGCTGCCGCCAATAAGCGCATCGTCGGCTCGATGGCCGCGTAGGCGAAGTGCCCGCACGTGTTGTAGTGGCTGGGAGTTGTCTCCACCGGTGGCCGCGGGCCGCCTTCGTAGACCAACCGATAAAGATCGATCACCAACAGCGCCGGCTGCGCCCCCACGCGCGTCTCTCGGCGATAGTTGGAGTAAACGCTGATCGTATCGGCGTCGATGACGTCAGCCCAGCAATGGTCCTCGAACTCCTCGATCCGTGCCATATGCATCTCCTGTAGGGCTGCGGCTGCGCCAGTAAGCACGCCCACCAGCAGCCGCATATCGACCTAATACCAAACCTCGCCCTTCTTGACGCCGGTGCCGGCGGGCAGGTCAAACATCCCCTGTGGAAGCGTCGCCAAATGCTCAAGCACCTGATCCGACGAGAGCACGTTGGCGTACTTGGCGTTCATATCGCAAAGGTTGATGGCGTGGCTGGCCTGGCTTCGATCAAAGCAACCGTCTTCCACCACGGTCGTGCGAAAATTGAGCGAAAACGAATCCAGCACCGTCGCGCGCACGCATCCAGACGTGGTGGTGCCGGTTACGATCACGCTATCGCAGCCCAGGTTTTGCAAATAACTGTGCAGCGGTGAGCCAAAAAAACCCGACGGCTTCTCCTTGCGCACCACCAGGTCGCGCGGGCCGGGCTCGATCTCTTTGACGATCACGTTACCGTCCCGGCCGTCGTAGGCGGTGCTTTCGATGATGACGGCACCGTCCTCGTCGTTGCGAGAGTTCTTCCAAGCCCACGAGCCGGCATTCCAGCCGTCAGCACGTCGCGTGCCGGTGGTGTAGATCACCGGGATGCCCTTGGCGCGGCAAACCTCGATGAGTTTTTGCAGCACCGGGATCGCCGCCCAGCCCTCCTCTCCGCAGGAATTGCGCCACTTCTTGATCGACTCCAAAATCGGTAACGAGCTTTCACCAACGAACGCATAGTTGACGTCGATCACCAAAAGAGCCGGACGCTTACCCCACGCGGCCAAAGCCCCGTAGCCCGCCGCCGCGAACACCTGCTTATCGCGCTCGGTCAGGAATTGATCCCAGATCCGTGGCTTGCCTTCGCTTGTGTCTCGTTTGCCTGACTTGCCGTCGTCCATGGCTGTTCGCCTCCTGTCGTACAATGTCTGTGTTGCGGCGCACCTTGCGCGCATTGGACCTGCCAGACCAGCATCGCCCCGCTTGAAGATGGCCTCGACCGCAAGCAGCTTCCGCACTGCGGGGCGCTCGGTTCCGGATCACGATATTGACATGAGGGCGGGGCCATCGGCCAGCCCCATGCTTGGTCATCACCATGCCCTCCTGATAGGTCCAAAATCGCCCCGAGTTATCGCATCACGGGATCTATCCGCTCACCTTCGGAGACGGCTGGGTCGTGCACACCACGACATCTTGACCGCTTGCGGTCAACCGAATCCGGCCAACCTTGCAGGTGGCCATCCTCGGTTTCGGCGCTTACCTGGTCCTGCGGGATCAGATTACCGCTGATACCATGATCGCGGCCTCCATCATCTGTGCTGGACCGCCAGCTTGGCCAACTCGACCCGGCGCGATCGCACGATCTGTCCGTCGATATCACGAATGGTCAAATCAACTGACCTCGCCGGCCAATTGATCTGCAGCACGCCGAAGTTCGCACCGCCATACATCTGGTCCAGCTGATAGGGTCCGCTCTCTTCGGGGTCGGCAAACGGCAGGTTCATGGAACTCGACGTCACTTCGTAAAGCGGATAACCAACATCGTTTGACGTGCGATAAATTGAGGCGCGGTGACGATCGCCCGACAGCAGAATGACCCCGTTCGCGCCAACCCTTCTGATCAGCGCGAAAAGCTTGTTCCGCTCCAAGGGCAGATTGCCCCACCGCTCCCATCTGTGCCCCTGGGCGAGAATTTGAATGCTGGAGACGATCAGTCGGACGTCGGCGGGCTTTTTCAGCTCGGCCGCCAGCCACCTCCACTGGCGCTCGCCCAACAGCGTTTTTTCCGGCGATGGGTCGGGCACATATCGGCCTTTGCCGAAGTCGGTGACGGATTTGCGGCGCAGCGGCGAACGAAAGCTGCGCGTATCGAGCATGATGATCTGCACCCGTTGACCGACTGGCCCGAATGCAGCCGCGTAAAAGATGCCGACGGGATCTTGTCCAACGACGCTGCCCGAACCTTTCCAAAACGTGCGAAACAGCTTGCGCGCCGCCGCACGGTGGACAAAATCTCCACCCGCATCGTTGCCGCCGTAGTCATGGTCATCCCAAATCGCCAAGATCGGGAAAGCCTGGCGGGCCGCAGCGAACTCTGGCCGTTTTGCCAGCTTCGCGTAGGCCATCGTCAATTCGCGCCGATCTGCCGACTTGATGTCCCCGTAGACGTTGTCGCCAACCATTAAAAACAGTTCGGGCTTTGCCGCGATCACCGAACGCCAAATCGGCTGGTCGCGATTTTGATGTAAACACGACCCGAAGCCGATCCGCGTCAACGGTGTGCGAGCTGGAGGCAGTGGGCTCCATGCCACCGAGGGCAAGACCAACGGCTCGGCGCGTGCGCTTTTAGAAAAGAACTCGCTATCGATCAGCACGGCACTGACCAATCCCACGCCGGCGACGACCAAGCCCAGGGTCATGCTGGCTCTGCGCCGAACAAGGTTCCCGAGATCTCGCGGCATCGCTGGGCGCTCCCTTGTTTTTGACCGATCAATGGACCGTAAGCTAACCGTTAGAGCATTTCAGTGTTCGCTGGAACCATCCCGCTCCACCAACCGGCCACCCTACGGCACGCTTGGGTGGGGAGCCGGATCGGGAAGCGGGCCGGCAACGCTCATCTGCCTCAGGTGGACATGATCATGGCTTGAAACTGCTGTGACGGCGCCGGGGACCAGGCGCGACACTGACCTGGCTTTTGCCCGCCCAATCGGCTCACGCAAGCCGCACGCCTCGCCGCCGGCCGGCATGCACCCAACACGGGTGACGGCGCTGCGAGCCGATCATATCAACACCTGCTCCGCTTCGCAGGCCGCCGACCTCAGCGCCGCCAGAAACTCTGACTCAAGCCGTTTCACGGCCACGCGCTCCGACCGCACACCGATGTTGAGCGCACAGACGACGGTACCATCGACGCGCTTGACCGGCACCGCGATCGAGCGCAGGCCGAACTCCCCTTCCCCGTCCACCAAGGCATAGCCCTTTGTTCGCGCGGAGATGATGGCGGCGCGGAGTTCGACTTTGTCGATCACCGTCCGCTCCGTCAGCTTGGTCGGATGCAACCGACCGAGATAGGCATCAAGATCCGTGTCGGACAAGTGAGCCAGCATCACCCGGCCCACCGATGTGCAGAAGGCGGGCAGCCGCAGGCCAATGTCCACGCGAACGGTGATGACCCGCGCCGGCGTTGCGCTGGCGACAAAAACCACATCGTCACCGTCCAGCACGGCAGCCGCGCAGGATTCGTGCACGTCCAGGGCGACCCGCTCCACCAGCGGCGCCATCACCATCGTCATCGTGCTCGACGACAGATAAGCTTTGGCCAACATCAGCACCCGCGGAGTCAGCCGAAACAATCGCCCGTCGCTGACGACGTAACCCAACATTTCCAGCGTATAAAGGGCGCGGCGCACACTGGCGCGCGATGCGTCGAGGATCGTTGCGATCTCGCTCAAGGTCAACGCTCGCCGAGACGCGTCGAACGCACCGATGACTTTGAGCCCGCGAGCCAGGATCTCCAGATAATCAGGCCCGAACTCGCTGGCGCGTCTTTGCTCCTCTTCGGTCCGACGCAGGCGGGGCATTGCCTATCCCAACAGAAGCGCCAACGATCCCGTGCCGGGAGATCGTCAAAACAGGCGATCAACGACGCACCACTGGCTTGTCGGCACCCACTGGCCGGCGACAACGACGTTGCTGCCACATCCCAGATGCCTAGCGATCCATCCGCCTTATCCGACCAGCATCGCGGATCGATTGACGGCTTGCATCATCAGCCGGGGCGTTCTAGTATCGAACATATGTTCGCCTACCGAACCTATGCAAGCAAAAAGAGCAAAAAGATCTGCAAGCGACGAATGGCATAGAGCCGTCATCCGGAGGGACGCGGCCATGATGAGCGCCGAGCAAAACGCCAAGATCACCCGGATCGGCCCCGGTACGCCATGCGGCAAACTCATGCGCGGCTATTGGCAGCCGGCAGCGCTGTCGGAGGAACTGCCCGCCGACCGCCCCGTCGTGCCGGTACGCCTGCTCGGACAAGACTTCGTGCTGTTTCGCGACGAGCGCGGCCGGCTCGGCCTGCTCGACCGCGACTGTCCGCATCGCGGTGCTGACCTGGCGTTCGGGCGGCGCGAGGATGGCGGTCTGCGCTGTGTATTTCACGGCTGGCTCTTTGATGTCTCCGGCAAATGCCTGGAGATGCCGGCGGAACCGGCCGGCAGCCGGTTTTGCGAACAGCTCCGGCAGCCCAGCTACCCGGTCGAGGAGCATAACGGTGTCATCTTCGCGTATCTGGGCGAAGATGAACCTCCAGCCTTCCCGGCCTTCGACTGTTTCGTGGCACCGGACGCCTACACGTTCGCCTACAAGGGACTATGGGAGTGCAACTGGCTGCAGGCGTTTGAGGTCGGCATCGATCCGGCGCACGCTTCGTATCTGCATCGGTTTTTCGAGGACGATGACCCAAGGGCGGGCTATGGCAAACAATTCCGGGACCGTTCGTCCGGCTCCGAGCTGACCATGACCCAGGTGCTTCGGGAATACGATCGTCCCCATATCGAGGCCATTCCGACTGACTACGGTTTCAGAATTGAGACCACCCGCGACATGTCGGAGAGCGAAACCCACGTCCGCGTTACCAACTGCATATTCCCGCACACTGTCAATCTGCCGCTGTCAACGGAGATGGTGCTCACCCAGCTGCACGTGCCGATCGACGATACGCACACATTCTGGTACGCGATGTTCACCAGCTTCACGCAGCCGATCGACAAAGAGACAATGCGCCGCCAGCGCCTGCAATTGATCGAGCCACCGCATTATCGCTCGAAGCTCAACAGGGCCAACGACTATGGCTTTGACGCAGGCGAGCAGGCCAACAAAACGTACACGGGCATGGGGGAAGACATCAACGTGCACGATCAATTTGCCGTCGAGTCGCAGGGACGAATTCAGAACCGTACACGCGAGCATTTGGGACAATCGGACCGCGCGATAACTGCCTTTCGCCGACTGCTCTCCAGCGCCATCGACAAAGCCGAGACGGGCGAGCCGCTGCCGATGCGGCCCAGCACCGAAGGCGCCGCCGCACTGACCGGGCCGGCCACCGTCGATAGCGTCGTGACGCGTTCGGCTTGGCAGCAACAATGGCACGGCGTGTATGCTCGCCGGCGCGCCGCTGCGCCGTGGGCGGCTGCAGCGGAATGAGCCGCCGCCGCTCGATGCTGGAGCGGTTGTGAACAATCAGTTCAAAAGGACGCCGAACATGCGTGTGGGCGAGGGGTCTGTCGGTCGCTCGGACTTCATCAAAACCTATGATCTGTGGTCGGCTCAAGATCGCGACTCGGCCCAACGCGTCCTGGCGCTCGTCAAGGAGAAGGGCATCAAGCTCATCCGCCTATCGTTTCCCGATCAGCACGGGATTTTGCGCGGTAAGACCGTGGTGGCCGAGCAGTTGGACTCAGTCTTTCGCAACGGCTGCACGCTACCAACCACGTTGGTTGGCAAGGACACCTCGAACAAGACCATCTATCCCGTTTTCACCGCGGATGGTGGGTTTGGCGTCGAGGGCATGGGAGGCGCCGGCGACTTGATCATGGTCCCGGTCATCGACAGCTTCCGGACCTTGCCGTGGGTGCCCCATACGGCATGGCTGCTCTGTGACGCCTATCTGAAAAATGGCAAACCGCTACCGTTTTCGACCCGGCACGTCTGCGCAGAGGCGCTACAGCGGCTCGCAACGGCCGGTTACGACGTCTTTGCCGGGCTCGAAGTTGAGTTCTATGTCCTCAAGGTGTCTGACCCGAAGCTGTCGGCCCAGAACGCCACCCAGCCGCCGCCACCGCTCGACACCGATCTCGTTGCGTTCGGCTACCACTACCTGACCGAGATCAGGGTCGATCAACTCGATCCCGTCATTCAATTGTTGCTGCCCAACCTGCAGGCGCTCAACCTTCCGATTCGTTCCTTTGAGGGCGAGTTCGGTCCCAGCCAGCTGGAGGTGACGTTCGCCCCACAGGCCGGGTTACGCGCGGCGGACGATATGATCTTGTTTCGCAATGCGGTCAAACAGATCTGTCGACGCCATGGCTATCATGCCACGTTCATGTGCCGTCCGGGATTACCAAACCTTTTTGCTTCCGGATGGCACCTGCACCAATCTTTACAGGATCGGAAATCCGGGGCCAACGCGCTGGCCGCGAACCGCCCTGACGCGGTGTTGTCGGATCTCGGATTGAACTATATCGCCGGACTGCTGCAACACGCGCGTGCCTCCTGTTTGTTCACGACACCGACGATCAATGGCTATAAGCGCTACAAGCCGAACTCGCTGGCGCCCGACCGCGCGATCTGGGGGCGCGATCACAAGGGCGCGATGCTGCGCGTGGTCAGCGCCGGCCCTGGCGATCAAGCCACGCGGATCGAGAACCGGGTCGGCGAGCCGGCGGCGAATCCATACCTTTACATCGCATCGCAGGTCTTGACCGGGCTGGCCGGGATCGAACAAAAGCTGACGCCGACCACCGCGTCGGATACGCCCTACGAAACCGAGGCTCAACGGTTACCAACGAGCTTGATGGAAGCGGTTGCGGCATTCCGAGAGGACACGATCTATCATGATTTGCTCGGCCGGCAATTTGTCGATTACATTTTGAAAATCAAGGAATCTGAAATCGCACGCTTTCTGTCGGAAGTCACCGATTGGGAGCATCGCGAATATTTCGAGATGTTCTAAGCAGCGCCCGCCATTCCCGTTTGCCCTTGGCTGACGGTTCCGTTTGAGTTTTTGGCGAAGCCACGTGCGCCTGCAGCGCTTCACGGTTGGCTGCAACCATCCCGCTCCCACTCGGCCACCCGCGGCATCGTGCCAACGGGCGACCGGGTGGAGGAGCGGGCGGGCAAGGTGATTCCGCCTCAGGCGGAAATGATCTAATGGTCTGACCATCGCTGGTGTTAGGCCTAGGAGCTGATCATGCATCAAGTCGTTTTCGTTGCGGTTTCGACACTGCTGCTGGCAACCGCGGGTGCGAACGCACAACGCGCGCTGACAATTGACGAAAAGCTGGACGTCGTCCTGCAACGGCTGGAAAACACCAATGCCTCCATATCCGCACTCAATGCCACGATCGTCCGGATTGAGGACCGTATCCAATCGCTGGTCTCTCATTCGACCACGTCCGAACGGCGCTGCGACCAGCTCACGCAAGACCTGAAGGATCTCAATCGCGCACTAAAAAGCCTGGAAGACGATCTCGCCGCGCGGGCAAATCGCTAGCCCCATTCCCGGAACCTATGGCGTTTCAGAGTTGGCTGGAACCATCCCGCTGCTCCGCCCCGTCCCTCCCCTCGCCACCCAACGGCATGCCGTTCTGGGTAGCGAGTGGAGGAACGGGGCGGGGCAGAGAGCCGGCACGGCGGCCTCGGGTCTGGTCCCGTCGCCCGTCCCGTTCGCAGGGACCGGCTCACTTTTGCCCCGTCGTCCGACGTAAGTGATGACGAGCATGGTTTTTGTTGCAATAACACTGATCGTGATGACGGCTCTTCGCTGGCCCTCCGAGCACCGGGGCACGGTCAAATGCATGACGGGCTTTATAGCTGGATTTGGAGAAACCATGCCCACACGTAACCGGTTCGCCGAGTTCCTGCCGGAAATTACCGCGTGGCGCCGCGACTTCCACGCTCACCCAGAGCTGCTGTTTGAGACCCATCGAACCGCGGCGATCGTCGCAGACAAGCTGCGGGATTTCGGTTGTGATGATGTGGTCACCGGCATTGGCCGTACCGGCGTGGTCGGCGTGATCAAGGGCAAGGCGGCCAAATCCGGACGTGTCGTCGGCCTAAGGGCAGACATGGACGCACTGCCGATCGAAGAGGCGACGGGGCTCGCGTATGCCTCAAAGACGGTCGGTCTCATGCACGCCTGCGGTCACGACGGGCACACGGCCATGTTACTGGGTGCCGCGAAATATCTGACCCAGACCAGAAACTTCGATGGAACCGTTGTCGTTATTTTTCAACCCGCCGAAGAGGGAGGCGGAGGCGGGAAAGAAATGTGTGAAGATGGGCTGATGGAACGTTTTGGGATCCAAGAAGTTTATGGGATGCATAATTGGCCCGGCCAGCCCGCCGGCACGTTCGCCATACGAGCAGGCGCCTTCTTCGCGGCCACCGACCAATTTGAAATCGAAGTAACCGGGCGCGGAGGACACGCGGCGGAACCGCACGGGGCCATCGACACGGTCGTCGCCTCGGCATATATCGTTACGGCGTTGCAGACCATTGTGTCGCGCAACGCAGACCCGAACCAACGGTTGGTTATCTCCGTCACCTCGTGTGAGACGTCGTCCAAGGCCTTCAATGTGATTCCGGAGCGCACGCTGCTCAAGGGAACGATCCGGACGTTGTCGGAGGCCCTGCGAACACTCGCCGAGCGGCGGCTTAAGGAGGTGGCCGAGGCTACGGCCAGAGCTTTCGGGGCGCAGGCGCGCGTCAATTTCCGTCCTGGCTATCCGATCATGGTCAATCATGCGCCCGAGACGGCACACGCTGCCGCTGCGGCCGAAAAGGTCGCCGGCCACTGTGCCGAGGCCTCCATGTTAATGGTCGGGGAGGATTTCGCCTACATGCTGCAAGAGCGCCCAGGGGCCTACATCCTGTTAGGCAACGGCGATACACCGATGGTCCACCACCCCGAATACAATTTCAATGACGAGGCGATTCCCGCCGGTTGTTCTTGGTGGGTCGAATTAGCGGAAAATCGTTTGCCCATGGCCTGAGTTGTTCCGCTGTATGCGTCCAATTGCGCCCAATCACCTGCGGCGCGCGAACGACCGCCAAATTGCGACCGCCAGGAATAGGAAGAAGATGATGGATCCTGCAAACACGGAATCCTCAAGATACCTGCGTTGATCCGTGACCAACGCAACGATGTATCCCAAAAAATGCAAACAAAATGCAACAAAGGCCCCAAGCAGAATGATTTGCAGCTCCGAGGAGCTTGAGATCGCCTCACGCAACTTCTCAAACATCGCTGGTTCTCCGCTACACTCAGGAGACGCCCTGCCTTGTGCAGCCGTGTTAGGCCCGGTCAATGCTGATCGCGGTGCATCGGCCGTTGTCGATGCGCTTGTGCACGTTGATCCATCGCCGCCCGAACAGGCTAGAGCATCGTGCCTTGAGTTACCACTGCTGAAACGGCGACGCCTTGAGGCGCAAAGGTAATCACTCCCAAAGTGATATGCAGGTTGCTCTACACTCTAAGAGCGATCATCATCGCGCCTTAAATCGGAACCGGCTTTGCGGTTCCGATTTAAGGCGCGATGATCTAGGTCCGGCTGAGGCGGAAGCACCGTGCCCCTCCCCGCCCGGCTCCTCCACTGGGCCACCGGCAACATCATGCCGTCGGGTGGCGAGTGGAGGAACCGGGCGGGGGCGGGGATGGTTCCAGCTCACTCCGAGATGCTATGGGGCGTCGCGGGCCGGCAAGGCTGCCACCGATTGATCGTGGTGAAGAGGTGCGCTGCGCTCATCAATCGCGAAATTCCGGCCGAAAGAGCCATTGTGCCAAACTTTGATCCCGTGCACCAGCCAGCCCATCGGATCCGAGGCCGGACCAGCGCTGAACTGCGATTGAGCGGGGAACCGGGGAGCGGCCATCGACCTGGCCGGCGAACAGCACAGCGGTCTGTCCACAACCCGGCAGATGCCACACGTCGACCGGGCACAAGCGGTTGCCGCAACGACGACAAATCGACGAGGGAAGATCAGCCGGGGAACAAAATCGGCTAGGATTGAGGTTTCTCCCCTCGTCGAAAATGAAAAGCTGGCTCAGCATAACCTGGCGCAGGTCAACGCGCCATTTGCCGGAAATATTTCGGGCCAATCGACCAAACGGTCCACCGCCCAAAAATATCGCACGACCACAGCGTTGAACCTCGAGCTGCATTTCACTGCTTACTATTGGGTCAGCATTGTTAGGTCAGTCGCACGGCCCCTACCTCCCGGCCGCGGAGGCTTGCTCTGCAAATTGTTCTTGGGTTGACCAGCCGCTGAGTCGCGGAACCATCGACCGGGTGCAGATTACTCGTTGGCCTGCTTAGATGGTTTCGGCTCCGAGCCGTTGAGCTCGCAGGAGAATTCCCGACGAGCACCGCACTCCCGACACCTCCAAACTTCGTAATTCACAGCCATCCAAGTCGGGCTCGCAACCGAATCAAACAACTCGTAGCCTTCCGGCGGTCGGATCAGCTTTTCCTTTCGCGTCGTACCTATAAAGTACATCCGATACCCGCACGAGCATTGCACGACACGCACTCCTCAATCAAACTGCGATAACAACGCTTCGGTTTGAGGTGCGACGCTACATTCTAGTGCATTACAACAACATTACTCGCAGATTAAATTCTTTTCACTCCGCCATCAGACCAATCCCAAAACCCGGCGGGGACGTCGTCATGCAGTTTGGTCGACATAGAATTTTTGCGTTCGGCGTGGAGGTCATGAATCCGCCGTGGGCTGCAATGCAGCCTCTGGAAACCCGCGTAATCCAAGACTAAGGTTTTGCTTCCGCGCGGTGCTTTTCGAGCGCAAGCATCCGAACATGGAGCTTTTCATTCTGACTCGCGAGTTCACCCAACGCGTATCCCATCATAACGACGGCAACGTTGAGCGCGATGAACCAGAGCCAAAAGATCACCTTACCAAGCATCTCCATGGTGCACCGTTTTGATCTCGACTGCATACATTCGCGCGCAAAGGCGTACTTGAATAGGACCAACCCTGGTCGTCAATGTCATCTTCGCGCTGCATTGCGGCGCCTTCACCGACGGACTGAGCCAGCCCGGCATGCGCTTGCCATGCAAAAACGCCATCATCGTCAACCGAGCACGCCACCGCGCAATATTGCAGTTCAACTGCGCCGTAGCGGAGCTTCGGATCGTAGGCCCCATTGGCGCCCCTTGCGTCAAAGACTTGCAGGAGGCCTGAAGAGCGTGGGATCCGCGATAACGATCGCCCTAGCGCTTAATCGGGCTTTATGGCGGACAGCCGCTGCTCGATCTCAAGCAATCTCGCAGTCAGCTGATCATGTTTCTGTTCGAGCCTGCTCAAGCCGTAAAAAAGAACGGGTACAAATAAATTGAGCCCAACAAACCAGAGCCCGAGAATTACCTTGGCGACGGTTTGCATGATGTCTCCGACCACAATTGCATGGGTTCTGCGTATGGCGGCGCTCCCAGCGGGCTTCTTAGCCGTACCGCCATCACAAGGGCAACAGATTCCCGCCGTCCGACCCGCCCAGATTACGACAAAGGCGCGCGCGCCCCAGCGCGGCCAAGAACAAGGACTTCGCCACCATCCACCGCAAGTCATCAGCCACGGCCCGTCATTGCCGTGCCTCCCGACCTATAGGACACAGGCAATTTGAGATAAAGGTAAATTTGCGTTGTTTGTGGTCCGCTAGCATCGTCACCCGGCATACAGCATTTCCATTTATTCCGTTTGACGGATGAATCGTGCCCGGCCGAAAGCGCCGCTGCCACCGGCAATTGATCCTCAGCAAAATCTGCACTTGCCCTACCAATTGCTGTCTGCCAATCTGCCGGGCCGTGATGCTAAGGATTTGCCAGCGAAGCGTTTTCAAGCTGGGTGTAAACCCAAGCGGGGTGGCATTGACTGGGCGCATAGTAAGGCTGCGAACCGTGAGGCCAGGTAGCGCAGAAATTGACTGATAAGATGTGTCTTGCGGCCCGGGTCAATGTGCCTCGGTCGGCCCACAACGCCGTGGACCTAGAAGCCGTGGACCTACGCCGTGGATCAGGACGGCCGAGACCTGGACGCCGTGGACATAGCTGCAGACCATCAACTGCCTTCCGACGGGCAACCGCTTCTAACCAGGCGGGTTCTGTGGACGGTTATCCAGCATCCTGCCGCCACATGTTGGGTGATGCCTGCGCACAGTCGAATGTCGCCCCTCGATAGGATATAAGGATGGACGAATGGCCCGTTTCATCCAGATGAAATTTGCTTCAGATTCGACCATTAACAATTCGGATGGAGTTGCGTGATGAGTGACGATGGCAACGAGAAATTTCTAGTTCGCGAGGTGGTCGGCGTTTTCCATAGTGCCAAGGACTTGGAAGCCGCGATCGCGGCGTTGGAGCAGGCCTATTTTAGGAAGCCAGAGATTTCCATTATGGCGGATCACAAAACCGTCGTCGAAAAGCTGGGGCATCATTTTGATTCGGTCGCAACGCTGGAGGATAATCCCAAGGTCCCACAGGCCGTATTTATGAGGAAAGAGGATATCGCCGAAGCGAAAGCCGCGGCCATCGGCTTGCCGCTGTACATTGGCGCGGTGGGCAGCGCCGTAGCCGTTGTAGCCTCTGGCGGGGCGGTCGCACTTGCCATCGCGGCGGCTACCGCCGGCGGGCTGGCTGGCGGCGGCATCGGCGGCGTTTTAGCTAAGGCGATCGGTGACCACCACGCGAAAACGGTCCAGGACAATCTGTCAGCAGGCGGCATCCTGTTATGGGTTCGGGTCGATGATGACAGTCGCGAAGCCGCAGCACGCAAAATTTTGACCACCCACCGTGCTCAGGATGTACACACCCATGAAATCGAACGCTCCTGGGGCGTTGATGATGTTCCGCTGCACGACTGGCAGCCCGACCCCTTGCTCAGGTGAGCTGGCAGGCCCGGCCTTAACGCCATCCCTCTTATCGGCTGGCGGCTCCGTGCCGGTGGATCATGATCCGGTTGGGCGTATTTGGAAGGATCGCAGGTAACCTAGAGCAACCTGCCTTAAATCGGAACCGGCTTTGCGGTTCCGATTTAAGGCGCGATGTTCTAGACGGGTATTGGAAAGCGGCGCGGCGAGACCGCGCCGCGTTGATAGGTATTGTATTGCCAGAGTGAAGCCATCGTACCGGTGGTTTCAGCAAGCATTCCTTCAATTTGCCGCGAGCGAGGCTCCGCCGCATGTCAGTCCCTCTGTCGCGTCGCGGTGTGGACCGGCGACTATCGCCGCGACTGCTGACTGCCGGCGCCGTTGGCACCGGATTGGAGTTCTACGATCTAACGGTGTACGGGATGTTGGCAGCCACGCTGGCGCCACTGTTTTTTCCCTCCGACAGCCCAACGGCGTCTCTCATCGCATCATTCGCGGCATTTGCGGTCGGCCTCATTGCGCGCGTTGCGGGCGGCCTCCTGTTCGGCTGGTTCGCCGACCGATTCGACCGCCGCACGTCGTTGATCGCATCGATAGTGCTGATGGCCGCCAGCTGCGGCCTGCTCGCGCTACTCCCGACCTATGATGTCATTGGCGTCGCCGCCCCGATCCTGCTCGTCGGCTTGCGCATGGTGCAAGGTCTGGCCGTCGGCGGCGAGCTCGGTGTGTCCTACGTCTACATCGGCGAGCACGCGCCGGCAGGTCGGCGCGCCCTGGCCATGAGCCCGGTTGGCATGGGCACGACCCTGGGCATCTTGCTCGGTGCGGCGGTGGTAGCCGCCTTGCATATTGCTCTCACGGAGCAACAAATCAGCAGCTTTGGCTGGCGGATCGCATTCGGCTTGGGCGTCGTCGTTGCCTTCGTCGGCCTGCTCGTGCGCCGTCAAATCGACAGTCAGGTTACCGCGGAGCAGCGCACGCCGGCGATTTGGACGACCTTCGCGCACCACGCTGGTCGCGTCGCCTTGAACATACTCGCACTCGCCGGAATTGCTGGTTGCTTTTTCTGCCTGTTCTTTTTCATCCCAACTTGGGCGGTCCGGACGCTACACGCGGAGCCTCAAGCGGTGCATCTTACTGCCGTTCTCGCCGCGTTACTCATCTTACTTTCGCTGCCGCTCTGCGGATGGCTCGCCGACTGGATCGGGGCGCGAACGGCCGGCTGGATCAGCGCACTGGCACTCGCCGCCGCGCTTTATCCCTTAATCTCCAATCTGTCAGCCACACCTTCATCGGCCAATCTGGCGATCGTGGTAGGTCTGGCGGTCCTGCAAGCCCTTTACATTGCCGCTATCGCCGCGCTGACGTTCGGCCTTTATGTCCATGCGGTAAGAGGACTGAGCTTTTCATTTGTCTTCAACGTCGCCTATGGCGCGATCGGCGGCACGACACCCATGATCTGTGTCTGGTTGAACGAGGTGACCGCCCATCCGCTCGCTTTTGTCTGGTACCTGATTGGGTTGTCGATCATCTCAGCCCTAGCGCTGATCAAATTGGCAGCAAATCCCTAAATTGATGGGAGGAAAGTGTTGCTGACTGCGCCCATGATAGCGGCGACCAGCAGGCCGACGGATATCTTCGCCGTTGTTTACGAGCCTTATTCACGGCAGCAAGCGCGGTGATCGCGTTATTGTTCGCCCCCTTGGCGCCCGCGATAATCCTTCGGATTAGCAGCTGATCGAAAATCTCAAAAGTAACGGCTAAAGCACGGCATCGCTGTGATGGTCCAATCATTTTCGAAGCAATCCAACCTCGCAATGGCCCGCCATAACCGTTGCTAATGAGCCGTCTCGTCGCTAACGTTCGACAATCTCGACATCAGATGACGGTTCGAAGGAGAACCAAGCTCGATGCCATTGCCCGCGGGGTTTACGATTTCATCGATGCGGAACGACGAGATAAAACATCTCGACGATTGGGCCGCTGCAGAAGGCTGGAATCCGGGACTGTCCGATCTGCAGATCGCGTATCGCACAGACCCAGAGGCGTTCGTTGCACTGCGCCAGAAAGAGACGCTGGCGGGTGGCGGGACAATCTTCAATTACGACGGCCGCTTCGGTTTCATGGGGCTGTTCATCATGCGCGCCGACCTACGCCGCCAGGGGCTGGGCACGGTGCTCTGGCATTGGCGCCGCGATGGTCTGCTTCGCCGATTGCAGCCCGGAGCGACGATCGGCATGGACGGCGTGTACGAAATGGTGCCTTTCTACGAAAAAGGTGGCTTCACGCCTGCCTATCGCGACCTGAGATATGAGGGCATCGCCGACGGCCGACGCGCAAGCCGCGTCGTCCCCTTGCAGAACTCCGACTTCGAGGATATCGATGCGTTTGACCGGGTCTTCTTTCCAGCCCCTCGCGCCCCTTTCCTGAAAGCTTGGCTCGGCCAACCCGGTGCCCATATCGCCGGCATTCGGGAAGATGGAAACCTGGTCGCCTATGGGGTTGCGCGACCATGCCGCGTGGGCTTTAAGATTGGCCCGCTCTTTGCCAATCGCGACGATCTCGCAGCCGACGTCTTAACCGATCTGTTCGCCCGGATCGCCGGCAGTCAGGTACAGCTCGATGTACCAGAGCCCAATGCGGCTGGTTTGGAGCTTGCCGGCAAAATGGGGCTCAAACTATGCTTCGGCTGCGTCCGCCTTTATCACGGTGCGCACCCGAAACTCCCGTTAGACCGGATTTTCGGCGTCACATCGCTGGAATTCGGTTGAAACCAACCACCTAGCTGGCGAGTGAGCGCGAGGTTGTTTGCATGAGGATCGAACGATGGTGGACGTCCGCAATCTCCTCAGGCAGCTGCCAGATACGACCGATGGCGAGGCCGTCGAGCCTCTCATCTCCGGACGCGGTGTACGGCTTGAGCGGATTGTTTCCCAGGGCCAATTTTCACCGGAGGATCATTGGTACGACCAGCGCGATATCGAATGGGTGATGGTGCTCAGCGGCAGCGCACGCCTCGCCATTCAAGGAGAACGCGAGGAACGTTGGCTGCACGCGGGTGATGCCATCCTGTTGCCGGCGCACTGCCGCCACCGCGTAACCTGGACCGATCCCGACCGTCCCACCGTGTGGCTAGCTCTGTTCATCGATCCCGATCTGAGTTAACGAATGCGTAGGATGGCCGTGAGCGACCAATGTTCAGCTGCAAATTGGCCCGCACGCATTCGGTAATGGTCGTTAACGCGCTGGTCGAACGCGCTGGCTATCTGGTCATCGTGTTCTGCGTTCCTGGCTGATGGCCAAAACACCTGTGCGCGCAGCATCGAACCAGCAATCCCATCAAGGCATCTCGAGTTGGTCGCAGCATCTGCTTTAGGCGCACGGATCAACTCAGCGAAAGCATCAGCGCAATTGTCTGGCGCAAATCTTGGATTTCAGCTGCACCTTCGCAACGCGATGACAACATTGCTTAAGCCATAATTTATCATTTGTTGGCCACCGCTCGTGCTGGTCTAAAGCATTCGGCCGAACGGGGTGCGACCTTATCCGCGAACGTGCTACTGATCGCGGACAATCAGTTGCGGTGCGGTTGTTTTCCACGAGGATCACCACCGGGCAAATCACTGCAGCGAACGCCCCTACCCAAATGCTCTCAGAGCTAAAGGCTCACGTTAAATCAATGGTCTAGAGCAACCTGCCGTTAATCGGAATCGGAACGATCCCGATTAAAGGCAGAAAGTTGCTCTACACTTTAAGAGCGATCATCTTTGCGCCTTAAATTGGAACCGGCTTTGCGGTTCCGATTTAAGGCGCGATGATCTAGCCATGCCGAACGGCGGCGATATCCAATCCAGCCGGCACCCGGTGATTATTGATACGATCCACCCACATGATATCGTACGACCTCGGGGGATTGATGACAAAATTGTAACGCGCCGGAAATGATCGCGTAATCCGAGACAATTCATGTTGCTTGGCATCTCAATGCAATGTGAAAGGCGATCTAACAATGTTGCGCAAACCGAACAAATCTGCTGTCAAGCGGGTGGCGTTTAGCGCCTTGCCCGTCTTAATGGCGACCACCATCCTGAGCTTGCCGACGACCACCCCAGCGCTGGCAAAACCACAATCCGAAGCGGCGACCGCAAACCAGCGCCTGGACGGATTCGCCGGCTTGGTCGAAAGGGTGCGCCCCGCCGTCATTACCGTCATCGCTAAGAAGTCCGATCACGCTTCACTCAAGGCTCCCAACATGGAGGCGCCGAACCTACCTGACAACTTCAAGGAGTTCTTCAAGCGCTTCGGGCTGCCCGATGAGCTCGGCAAGCGATTCAAGGCACCCCAGTGGGGCTGGGCACCGCCCGGTCAGGCGAGAGGTCACGGGTCGGGATTCTTCATCTCATCGGACGGACACATCGTGACGAACAATCACGTCATCGCCGGTGCCGACGAAATCAAGGTGCGGATGGCCGATGGCAAAATGCTTGATGCGAAGTTGGTCGGCAAGGATCAGAAGACCGATCTCGCCGTGCTCAAGGTCAAAGGTTCGGGATTCGCACACGTTTCGTTTGGCGACAGCGATCAGACGCGGGTCGGAGACTGGGTTGTAGCGGTCGGTAATCCGTTCGGTCTTTCGGGCACAGCAACAGCCGGGATTGTATCGGCACGCGGTCGCGATATTGGCTCTGGTCCCTATGACGACTTCATCCAAATCGACGCGCCGATTAACCGAGGAAATTCCGGTGGCCCCACCTTCAATCGGAAGGGCCAAGTGATCGGCGTGAATACGGCAATCTACTCGCCCTTCGGCGGCAATGTTGGAATCGGCTTCGCCATTCCGGCAAACGTCGCGGAAAAGGTGGTCAATGAACTGATCTCTGATGGCTCGGTCAAGCGTGGGTGGCTCGGCATATCCATTCAAGGATTGTCCGACGATCTGGCTGAAAGCCTTGATCTAAAGGCAAAGACCGGCGCCCTCATCGCATCGGTCAGCGAGAGCAGCCCTGCATCGAGCGCGGGGTTGAGACCGGGTGATGTTATCCAAGAGGTCAACGGGAAGGTGGTCAACACACCCAAAGACCTGAGCCGAGTGATTGCAGACATGGATCCAGGAACCAAGGTTGCGCTCAAGCTTTGGCGGGCCGGAAGGGCCATGACCTCCGATGTTATACTCAAGACGGCGCCCGGCCAAATCAAGGCGGCGGCGAGATCCGATGCTGAGACCACCAAGCCAAGGCTCGGCGTATTGCTGAAAAACACCGAGAATGGCGTCATCATCGAACGCGTCCAGCCGGGAAGCTTGGCGGCGGAAAAGAACTTGAAATCCGGCGATATGATCAAGAAGATCGAGGGCAAGGACGTGCGCACCGCTGAAGACGTTCGCACTGCACTGAGCGCGGCCACCAAAAACGGTGATGGTCATATCCTGATGTTGGTCAAAGGCGCAAATGGAGATCGATTCGTTGCAATGAAAATCAAGAAGTCGACCGGCTGAGCCCGCGCACTAGCGTTGTTTGCTCAACCAACACCCCATAACGCCCGTGTGAGAGGCGGGTCAGTACCGCCTCCTACTTTGCATTCAGATCGAACCGGAGCTGCCATCGCCAAATGGCGGCTCCGGCAAAACGCGTCTAAGGCCGTGCTTGCCGCTCTTCCAGCCGCGTCGACGATCAGTCGATGTCAATCTTGGTTGACCGGGCGGACAATACGATCCAACCGCCAGGTTCTAGGGCTCGGCGGCGATGATCGCAGGCGAACCTGGCCACATTCTAAACCGCTTGCAAACCACAAAGGTCAATTCAATTTTTCAACGCGCGCGGCCATATCGGGAACCAGAATCACCCGATAGGTGGCATTTTCACAGGTGAGGATCCAAGCGGCTTCGTCTGGCTTAGAGCGTTGCCTATCGCGCTTTGCAGTCTTCGGCGTTTGACAGGCAAAGCCTTGCCGCCTCAGCTGCGCGGCGATGATCTCTTTCGCCGTTTCCGCACCTGCCGCCAGGAATTGACGCGATTGCGATGGCCAGATCATGGAGAAAAACAACCAAGCACACGCCAATCCCAAAACTGGGTTAAGCCGGGCGATAAAGCAATTAGGAGTGTTCACGGCGGTCAAGATCCTTGGCTGGGAGCTCTACTGATTGCCAATGTTCCAGCAGATTTTGCCCAATCTACCGCCAAACCGACAAAACGCAATGCTGGGATTGAGCCGTTCCGATCCGAGCCTCGGCCGATTGGCCGCTAGCCCCCAGCCCCGCTCCCACATACGCACCGTGAGCAGGCAATGGACCGTCGGCCCGCCGAGAAAAGCGATGAGCGCGGCATAAATCGACGACCGATGATCGCGTCAGTGATTGCATGATTTGCGACAACCATTTCGGGGGGTTGTCGCCAGCGCATATTCTGCCGCCGACATTAACGATTTAACATTGATCCGAAGTCAAAAAAGGCTCGGCTGCGCACCGGACCCTCCCTACGTCCGGCACGCGCCGAGCCCCAGTTGACGAGGCAAAAACAGCTGGGAGAAACTTTCGCCAAGCGCGTTTTCCTGCCTCATCACTGTCCTTAGGCGCCCGGTGGTTTCCGCCTCAGGCCAACTTTCCAGCCTGCACCGAGCCCCTGGTTGACGGGAAAAAGCTAAGCTACCCGAGTTGCGGGGCCATTCGAAGCTTGCTCACCTCATCAACATAACCAAATCATCCAACATTGCGCCTTACGGCAACATTGCGAGCACGTGAAATTAATTTCATGAGCATGAACTCTGCGCATAGTTTGCCGGTATCGGAACCCGCTCGCAACGCCGAAGCAGAGCTTTCAGTCTATCGCTGCCAAAACCGGCGCAAACAGCACCGGCCATACCATTCATGAACTTTCTTTCATGCGTTCGCCATGTTGCCGTAATGCCCGACACCGCAAGTTCAGATCAAGCGGGCTCCCCCTGCGAGAAGATTTGGTCAAGGAGGTCAGAACAAACGATGCTGATAGTACAATGCTCATGCGGTGGTCCGATGACAATAATCGCTCCACCAACCCCGAATGACCTAAAGCGACTGGCTCAAGTGCTGGAGTTTTCCGGGTCATCCGCACTGCCACCCTGGAAGACGCTTAACCCAGTGGTTTGCAAGTGCAAACTGTGCGACATCCGCCTCGAGTTCGAAAGCCCGGACGAACCCGTCGGCGATCAGTTGGAAAAATAAACAACCGCAAGCACGATGGCGCGGGCGATCCATCGATCTTTTTGCGCCCGTTCTGTCCGATTGGGCGGATGCAAGCGTGCCCCATCGACGTTGGTGGTCACCCCAATTCGCGAACTCGCCGCAGCGGGCCAGAACAAGAACAGCCACCAAGCGCAGTCAATCGTTTCACGGCTGCGCGGCGGGTTGCTTCGACGTGTCCCACCCCAGCGCTGGCCAGAGGCCGCAAACTGATAGGAATGCCGCGCGTCCAACCGGAAAAAACGACAACCATGACTCAAACCGAGACGTGCATCGGCTTGGCGCCCTCAATGATTGTCGCGATTCCACAAAACACCGATCCCATCAAACATTCTGCTCGGGCGCACAGCGTCACGACGGTTCGGCAGGAAATGCTCACGCCGCCCCGTCTCAATTCGCGCAACCCTCATAACGACCAATTCATGCAATCGCCCACACGCAGCGCTACGGAAATTCAGGTTGACTGCCGTTGACAGATAATGGATATTTTATCGTTGGAGAAATTGCTGATACGAGGTTCGAACAAAAACGTCGAAGACAACTGCTGGCCGAGAGTGCTTCATGCGTACAGGATTGGATTTGAGGCCATTCCTCAGTCGAATTACAGTCTTTCTTACACTGGCCACGACCTTGATCCTTGCGGGCTGCTCTGCGGAAAACATATCTTTCATGGATCCCCAAGGTCCCATCGCCGCAGCACAACGGCGGCATCTGATCAAGGTCACCGCCATCACGATGATCGTGGTGTTGCCGGTGCTGGTACTTGTGCCGATTCTTCTGTGGCGATATCGCTATTCCAATCGGACAGCCGTCTATGCACCCAACTGGGGCTTTTCATCTCCACTTGAGCTATTGATGTGGGGCGTGCCCTTCGCAATAATCCTGGTGCTGTCGGTTCTGCTCTGGCATAGCGTGCACGATCTCGACCCCTATAAACCGATTGCATCGCGGAAGCCGGCCCTCGAAATGCAGGTTGTCGGGTTCGACTGGAAGTGGCTGTTTATATATCCTGAACAAAGAATTGCCAGCGTTGGTGAAATGGCCTTTGTGGCCGATCGGCCGGTTTCATTGAGATTGACCTCTGACACCGTGATGCAGTCATTCATGATCTCCGCTCTGGGCGGCCAGATTTATGCGATGCCCGGAATGGTGACCTGGCTCGAATTGAAAGCCAATTCACCTGGACAATTTGAAGGTGAGAACACACAATATAGTGGATCCGGATTTCACGCTCAGAAATTTCGTGCAGTTGCCATGAAGGATGCCGACTTCAATGCCTGGGTTGCGAGGATCCAACAATCGGGAATTGCATTGAGCCATGATGTTTACCGCACCCTGGGGCGACCCTCGACGGCGGCCCAATTGCGTCACGCGTTGGGTGCCCAAACCCTGCCACCAGGTTCGGTCTACTTTAGCGATGTACCCTCTGACCTGTTCTCGAGCATCATTGCGAAATATCGCTCGGACAAACCAATTCCTCCCGGACAGCAACCCGGCGCACCGTCCTACGGTTCCCAGCCTGGACGCGACAAGTCAGCTTCACCAACGCCATCAGGGGCAAGGCCATGACCCTAAACGGCAGCTGGAACTGGCTGACGGGACGATTGCAACTGGGCTCCCTGCCCTTCACCCAAGCCCTGATTGATCCCAACGTTAGCGAGCTTATCGGCGCCGCAGCAGCAGCCATTGTCGTCCTGGGCGCGCTTGCAGTAGCCGGTTTACTGACTCAATTTCGATTGTGGCCTTTGTTATGGCGCGAATGGCTGACAAGCACCGATCATAAACGCATCGGAATTATGTATATCGTGTTGGCCTTTGTTATGCTGACACGGGGCGTAATCGAGGGCGCCCTGATGCGTGCGCAGCAAGCGGCTGGTCTCGATGGCGGCTTCCTTGCGCCTGTTCATTTCGCCGAGCTATTCAGCACGCATGGCACCATTATGATCTTCTTTGTTGCGATGCCTTTTGTCGCAGGCATCATCAATTTTGTCATGCCGCTGCAGATCGGCGCACGCGATGTGTCTTTTCCAGTTCTCAATCAAATCAGCTTAGCTCTTACGACGGCAGCCGCAGCGTTGGTAATGATATCCCTCGTGGTCGGAGAATTTTCCACCGGCGGTTGGACCGCCTATCCCCCTTACACCGGCGCGACATTCAATCCAGGCCCGGGTCCCGACTATTGGATTTGGTCAATTGTTATTGCTGGATTTGGATCAACGCTCACCGGCATAAACTTCGCTGTGACCATTTACAAAGAGCGTGCGCCCGGAATGAATTTAATGCATATGCCGCTGTTTTGCTGGACCGCTCTGTGCTCTGCTATCATCCTAATTTTTGCAATGCCGCCGCTCACCGTCGCTTCCCTAATGCTGGCGCTCGACAGATATCTGGATTTCCACTTCTTTACGAACGACCTCGGCGGCAACATGATGAACTACGTCAATCTGTTTTGGCTCTTTGGACATCCGGAAGTTTACCTTCTGGTGTTGCCAGCCTACGGCATCTATTCGGAAGTTATATCGACATTCTCGGGCAAGCGACTCTACGGGTATTCCTCCCTTGTCATCGCAACAATGGCAATCTCCGTCCTATCCTTTACCGTGTGGCTACATCACTTTTTCACGATGGGGCAGGGCGCAAACGTCAATATCGCGTTCGGAATCGCAACCATGTTCATCGCGGTGCCGACTGGGGTCAAGGTGTTCGATTGGTTGGCAACGATGTATCGAGGGCGCATTCGCCTTGGCGTACCAATGGTTTACTCTGCTGGCTTCCTTATTCTGTTCGTAATCGGCGGATTGAGCGGGGTGATTCTCGCCAACCCAACGATCGACTTCCAGGTTCATAATACGTTGTTCTTGGTGGCACATTTTCACAACGTTCTAATTCCAGGGGTCCTATTTGGGCTCCTCGCAGGATATCATTATTGGTTTCCCAAGGCTTTCGGCTTTCGTTTGGATGAAACGTGGGGTTATATCGCTGCCGCATTATGGATTATAGGTTTTGCCGTCACCTTCCTGCCGCTCTACTTCGTCGGATTGATGGGTATGCCGAGACGAACGGTCAGCTACACCAATGCTGAATTCGAACACTTCATGATCTTGGCTGCGTTCGGCGCAGTCATCATTCTCCTGGCACTTGCGGCTCTGGTGGTTCAATTATGGCTAAGCATCCGACATCGTGCCGCGACGAACGTCTTTGCAGGAGACCCTTGGAACGGCCGCTCGCTGGAGTGGTCAACCTCGGCCCCCCCGCCGGAGTATAACTTTTACGTGCTTCCGGTCTCAGGACGCGATGCATTTATGATGGCCAAAGAAAAAGGCAACGCCTATGCCGGTACGGACGGTTATCATGATATCGAACGCCCCTGCAACACACCGCTCGGTTTTGTTATTTGCGTCGGGATGGCGGCAGCCGGTTTTGCCCTGGTCTGGCACATCTGGTGGTTGGCCCTTGCATCAATCGGGACCACGGTCCTAACGCTTATCGTCGATTCCTTTCGGACCCAAAGAACGATTACCATACCTGCAGCCGAGATCGCTCGCCAGCATCGCGCTTGGCTCAACGCAGTGCGCCAGTCTCCACCGGTTCTCCGGTCCAGGGAGACCGACGTCAGCAATCGCGGCGTGGCGGTGATCGAATTGGCTGAGACATAAAAATGAAGAAGCCGGCCATCAAGCATCCGGGACTCAACCTCGGAGACCACCATGGCGCTGCTCATGAGCAGGCGGAAGTCGCGGTGTTCGGCTTCTGGGTTTTTCTGATGAGCGACCTCATTATTTTCGGATTGATGTTTGCCACCTATACAACAATGCTCGACAGCACGGCTGGAGGACTTGGACCAAGGGACTTATTTATTCTCGAAAGCGCTTTTGCGCAAACTATGGTTCTCCTGACCAGCAGTTTGACTATGGGCATGTCCACTTTGGCCATGAAGTATGATTTGAGTCGAATTCAACTGACAGGTTGGCTTGCCCTAACGCTTTTACTAGGTGTTGTATTTGTTCTTTTGGAGCTCATAGATTTCCAACACATGGTTTCCCAGAGTGCCGGACCGAACCGAAGCGGTTTCTTGTCGGCCTTTTATGGTCTCGTTTCTCTTCATGGCTTTCACGTTGCAGCCGGCTGCGTTTGGTTGCTCACCATGATCCTGCAAGTACATATTCTCGGTCTGCTCACGACGGTCAAAACAAGACTGTTGCGCCTGGGGCTGTTTTGGCATTTTCTCGATATAATCTGGATTGGGATTTTCTCGATTGTCTATTTGGGAGGTCTGGCCTGATGCTAGAAGAACCTGGGTTTCATCGTGAGCTTCGAAATTATTTGATCGGTTTCGTTCTCGCCTTAGCCTTGACGGTGATCCCGTTCAGCTTGGTTGCGTGGAGCCGCCTTCCCAAACCGGCTGTTTTAGCGGCCATCGGGGCCTGTGGCACGGTCCAGATCCTTGTGCACTTCCGCTATTTTCTTCACATCGATCCCGGCCGCCAGGCGCGCGAAGATCTACAGCTCATTATTTTCTCAGCGTTACTTTTGGCGATCATGGTTGGCGGAACTATTTGGATCATGGGAAATCTCGCCCTCCGCATGATGCAGTAGGGCTAAAGTCAATTCGTCGAGCCGCCTGGTTTAAGTCAAAAATCATTATCCATTGATTATCGCCAGCAGGAAACGTGGCCGCCCACCGGCCGATGCTAGGATCTGTTCGATGCCGCAGTGAGCGTAGTATGATGCCAGGGGAGCATAGTTTGGACTCTGCCAGGCCGAGACGCGCTAGCTGCCTATCACGCCGAAGCCACAGAGGACCTCGCCGCCGCAGGCTATGAACCGGATTGGAATGATGGCATCTCGATTGGTGCCATAAACGCTGCCATTATTGCTGGATATGAGCGCGTTTTTCGACTGCGCGCGTTCTGGGAGGAGATATTGCCTGAACTGTTGCACCCCGATCGGGCCGCAGGCGAACTCGGTTGTTTGCTTTATCATGGGTTTAGCGTCATGATCACAATACTGTTTGGATTGCACGGCTTTTGCCACATGCGGTTGCCGCCCGCGCTTTTTCCGATTATTTGTTCCCGCGAGGCTTTCAATATTTCCATGCCCATCTGCTGCGTCCAATGGTTCAGAAACCCGTCGATCTTGATCCCTCAGCCGGGAAGGCTCGCAGCATCGGCATCGCCAACGTTGCAGGTGGAAACTTCAAATACGTCGATTCAATCAGCCACGTCCCCGCGCTAGACCATGTAATGGCAAGTGCAGTGGTGCCACCGCGCTTTCCCCAATCGCCTGTGACTAGGAGCCTTGTTGGGATAGTAGCCTCGTCACAAATACGCTGCTTTCATACATCTTGGAGTGTGGTGGTGCCCAAAACATATGTGTGTGTTCCAGTTCGACCTCTTCAACGCGGAGGGTTAGCCTCCAAAAACTCTGTTTGATATCGCTCAGCCCGATAAGGGCTTCAGTTTCACAACTCGGACCCGGCTCAACACGGGCCCCGGGGGGAACTACATACTCCGGCGTGTGGTCAAACGACCTTTCGACAAACTGCCGAGCACGCTGAAAGAAGATGGCGATGTTAAAATGCTAGGGAGCCACGGAAGCGATGCCGAGATCACCATTGTCTGCCTCATCTGTCAGCACAGAACCTGCAAAGCGGATTCACCAAACCATGACTTTTTGCGCGTTTCAGTTAATGATCAATGGCAAGCTGGTCGCGAGGATGTACGAAAACCCTCGGTTATGAAAGCTGACAAGAACGGCGGGTTCCGCTCGCAGGCGCTACCATGCGAGATCTCGCAAGGCATGAAAATAGCAATTGACCAGTATCGACCGCCTTCGAGGTGGCATTGGACAGCAAATAGTGGAAGTTGTTGTGTTCGGCAATGATTATTTGGATGCGGTTGTGAAGACCCGTGACGCTCGCTTCCGCGTTGCCATGAAATGTATGGCCTGCCGGCACAACTGCGCGTCGTGTCGAATGATCAATAATAATTTCGACGAGCAACAAGACTGCGCATGTTTCACTTTTCGAAGGGTTGATTGAGCGCAGCAAAAAACGCGCCTGCGACATGGGTTGCGGGAAATGGAGCCACCTACAGGCAAGTGGAGCTTAAGGCATGCAAGGCCACCGCCGGTTTTTGTTGGGATTACTCGGAATTCTTGCTATTATGCTCGTTTTTGCCGCAACTTATTGGCTGATTTCAACAACGAGACAGAGCGAAGATCAGTTCTTATGCCCGGAAGGTCACGCGGAAACAACGCGTATGGCGTTAAAGGAGACGCCCGCTGACATGGCCGGACTCACAGCGACGCTGCAAGGCGCGAACGAGGCAAACGTTATTCGAGTCATTGCGATTGGATTAAAAAGGAAATATCCTGACGCCGACACTGCAGACATCGTCAACTATATGATGGCGGCCTATTGCCCAATCGTTGCAGCAAAGACCGGCTTAAGTCACGCAGAGAAAAGAGACCGAATGGACCAATTCTCATCGCAGGTGTTTCAGATTGTCAACTGAGCCAAACAATGCCACCTTACGATCAGCTGCCCGTGGGTTCAGGCGAAGACGAGCCGATCCCGCCGGCTGGTTGCCATGCACTGACTTGGAGCACACGCCGCCTGCCAAATGTTTGGGCAAGGGATGCCGATAAGAATAAGGCCGAATCTGGCTCAAACTCCGCAACCAAGCCGAACCCGCCATCATCGTCATCGTCATCGTCAATTGTGAACCCGGCAACTTCAAAATGATAGAAACCAATATATTGATCATTCAACCCATCGTCGCGCTCATTGCGGGAATTCTGATCTTGGTCTGGCCGCAAGTGATTAATTATGTGATTGCAGCGTTTTTGATCATTACCGGTCTGGTCGGATTGGCTCACCATATGTAGCAAATGGCCGGCACGCACCGACAACCGGCCTGCTAAATGGTCCAGGGCGGCCGCACGACCGGCAGCTATGCTTTATCGCCGGTCGCCAAATGGCGTTCACATTCGGGATCGCTCATGATCAGATGTCGCCGTTGAGGCAGCAATTCTGTTTCTATCGTTTCATGAAATATCCCGCCTGCCTGCTCGGACTCAATTGGGGCCAACGCCTCACCGTCAAGCACGGCCGAAAATGCAACGAGACGTTTGTAGATCGATAACAACTCGACGATGACCGTCCACGAATTCACTAAGAATTGAAATGAATTCTCAACGCGATTAAACGCCCGAATGATCTGCTGCATCACCCCGAGCGTAATGGTGCCTGCGACGATCGTCGGAGCGAGGGCAACGTAGGGCACCAAGACCCCGATTTGAAGATAAGCGTAACGGACGATGTTAAAATACATGTAGTTTACGTACAGCGTGAAATAATTTCGCCTCACGTCCAGGAACAAGTCACGCACTGTTGGAGCCGTCGCTCGGTCTCGATTGTCCTCCCCGAGTACCAACTCCTTGCGATATGCGGCCTCCACTCGTTGATTGCGAAATTCCAGACCAGGCAACCTGACCCCGACCACTGATAGCAGCACGGTGCCGCCGATTGACCACAACAACGCAACGAATACCAGACCTTGGGACACCTCCCCAATCAATGGAAACGCCGTAATGTGAGAAGATAGTCCCCAAAGAATTGGCAAAAACGCCGAAAGGGTCATGATTGCCTCGACGAATTTGACGCCCAAACTCTCCGCGATCGCCGCGAAGCGCTTGGTATCCTCTTGAACCCGTTGCGACGCGCCTTCTATGTGTCGTAGGCGCTGCCAATTGGCCATGTAATAGTCGTTCATGGCGGTTCGCCAACGAAACACATAGTGACTGACTAAGAAGCTGCTCAAAACTGAAATAGTAACTGCGGCGAGAGCGATTGCGGCGAAGCTGACCAAATGTCCGTAAAATTCGCCTAGTGAAGTATTTCCAGGATTGGTCAATGCATTTTGTACGGTGTCGTAGAATCGACCGAACCAGCGATTGATCATCACGTCCAATTCGACCTGAACCCAAGTAATGAATATGACCGTCGATGATCCGATGACCGACCATAACCCCCAGCGATGGGGCGACAACCACACCCACGCACCGGCAAATAGCAGAAACGATAAAATCATATATTGGTAGAACCAGATCGCCGTCTTCCACCCGGGCCCCATTAATGAATGCGCTGCGACTTCTTTCCCTAAATTGTGCTCCGCGCCGCTCGTAACCAGCATCGAGAGCCGGTTGAAACTTAGAACATCGGCCAGGTGGTTGAGGCCTGCATGCCAGGCGCCGATACACACGATGGCCCAAACCATCGCGCTTGTGAAAAACAGCCTTGGTCTTGGAAAGAATGTATGAAACATTGCGACCCCGGCGATGGGTTCCGATCACGGCTTATTTCGTCCTGACCGAGTTCGCGCTTGCCTACCGCACCGGTTGATCGCAAGCGCGGTCGTGCTCCATTGAGACTGGAGCGTTGGTCTGACGAGTCCCGATCTTCGATCGGCGAGATGCCGCAAGGATAGACTGCGCTTCGCCTCGACATCGACATCAACCACTGCCGCAAACCACATTACCGGAATGTGACAGGTGCATTAACTTATCGTCATGCGCCGTTATCGCGCGGACACCCCGACAAAAAACGTCCATCTGCCAGAGGCCGGCCTCTGTCTCGATCCCGGTGTCATCCGCAGCAAAACAGCGCGAATCCTTTGCGAATTTTATGATCGAGCACGGCACCATGGCTCGTTCACTTGCGCTCACGATTGACCAAGACGGTAACAAGCCGAGCTGCCAACTTCGGCCGAATCACAATGGGACAAGAGTCGGCAGCCGGTCAGTCGCGAACGTTTCGAGGCATTTCCGCTTGGTCAAAGCAGATTTAAAATATGTTGATGGGATCTGCGTTGCCGCCGCGTGGCTATCAGCTGAACCTCACCGGCTCACTCCCGACCGCAGTCGGCCTGGCAGTCCTCGAATTTGCATGCAGGTTAAAGCGGGCCCGCTGCGCGAATTGAGCCGACGCTGCAACACGGAACTTTAAGCCGACCGTGTTCGGCTGGTCTCATGCAGATCACGTGCCGCAGCGAGGCTATTTCGTGGCTGTGGCTCAGCGCGGAGGTTCATCCAATTGCTGGCGCCGACCGGCGGAAAAATGCCGGATTGGCACGGCAATAAGGTCCACCTCAACATATACCGGTCGGCGTAACAGTCGCGAGAGCTTGCGTTGGAAACGATCTACTTTGGTTCCCATGTCGCTCGCCGCCTCTTGATTTGCGAGCAAATCAATGTTGAACCGGACCGCCGCCCCCTCTAGACTCACGCGCACTGATTCGACCCGCGAGCCGGCGTTGTGCAGAGACGGAAAACCCGCTTTCTGCGATGCAGCAAGATGGAGAATTTGGCTCTTGAGGTGGAGTTTGTAGAGGGAAACGCCTAGCGGGTGAAGGATTCCCACCGAAACAAGGGCAACTGCTGAAAGCCCCAGCACCGCTCCTCTCCATTGGCCATAACCATGGGCGGCAAAAACGATGCCCGCGGTCAATACGATGCCTGCCAAATTCGTAACGAAGAGCAGCGCGGCACCAAGCGAGATGTGCTTGTTTCCGGAATAGGACCCTACTTCTGAAAGTGAATACCCGAATCCATCGGTATCATAGAGGCTTTCGGCCAAGCCAATGCCGCACACAGCAAGCGGAGGCAAAAGCGCCACCGCAATGGCCACACCGGCGATGGCGTTCATAATATGCCGTCGCGTATAAGCGAAGGCCGCGGCGCCGCCGGCGCAAACCGCCACCCCAAGATCCAACATTGTCGGATGGGTTCTGCCCAGAATTTCCGACCCGGCGATGCGCAAACCGAAGAGCTGTGTCGTTACGAATGCGAACCCAACAACGAGAATGATGCTGGAAACAAGCATCAACAACGATCGATTGATCAACTGCCAATCGACGACCACGATTCCATAGGATAGGGTAATGGTTGGGTACATCAGTGGTGCGATAATCATTGCACCAATGATGGTTGGCGCACTATTGGACAACAAGCCCAGGGTGACTATTGCGGCGGCAAAGATCAGCATCAAATAAAACCCGAACGCCGGAAGCGCCGATTGATGCATCAACGCTCGCAGATATTCCTCGGGCTCGGGTTTCTCGATTAAGGGCGTCCAATTTCCTGTCAGACGCTGCCACAATGATGGTCTGCCGGCGCCGCTATTGCTGGAGTTCTGGCTCATTCGAATGGGAACCTCATGGCGGACATGTGATCGCCCATGGCACCTGATCGCCCATAGTACCTATGAAAACGCCGTCGCCCAATGGGCCGGTCGCTGCAAACCAGCCGATCATCAGCCATCTCAACAAAATCGGGTCTGAGGCGGCAGGGTTTTGGCCGCCACAGCTATGGCCGTCTCAACTGCCGGCGGCATTTCGACATTACCCACCGTACACAGCGCGTGCTACCCGCGTCCATCTAGCGGCCTTGGTCCCAGATCCCCATGCCGACACTAATACCTCGGCTCGAACGCTTCCCGCGCCCAGCAAGGACCTTGATCCATCTCGTAGCCCGCCCAACAGCCACCATCAGCCGCATCAATGAAAAGCGAGTTTTCTCCCGCCTTCGCTGGAAGCTTGCCAGAAATCATTTTCACCTTGAAAGAGAGATTGCCGCCCTCCAGGTTCGGATCTGTGAGTTCCATGACAGCGACTGTGACAGGTGCCTTCGGGTTGAAAACTGAAAGCGTTGCGTTCGGGGGATCCTTCTTGAAGCTATTCGTACCTTTGGACCAATTTGCGATGAAGGCTCTGGTCGGCAGGTGGCCGGCTACTCGTTTTGGCCTATCTGAAAAGAAAATCGTGACGGGAGCCACGTTCTGAAGAGTCAGGGTACCATCTGCAAAGGTCATGGCCTGTGCACTCTGCACAAACAAGAATCGAGCCGGCTTTTCCGCGGCAAATGCAGTAGCTGAAAGCGAGAGTACGGACCAGAATGCCGCAAACATTCCGAGGACACATTGTTTCACTGTTCCTACTCCTCATTTGATCTACTACAACAATACACACAGGTTCGCTCAAATGAGCAAACCCGACGGACGAATAGTGATTGTTAATAGGTTGTCATAGGATACACAATCGAATTGCGCAACCTAAATCAATTGCCGCGCCCCGGACTCAACACACATCTATACTCTAATGTTTTTCGCAGCCATCATCGCTAGCCAGTCGTTTTTGTTCATGAAGCCGGTAGGCTTGATGAAGGCGCGCGCTCGCTGGATTCGATTCCCATCGTGGTGGGCTCGATTTTCGCAACGCAAAGATTGCATGCCACCTTCAAAGATCACAGCAGCGAGATCAACTCGCCTGTCGTCACCGGCAGACGTCGGATTGATGTGCATTGCGTTGCTAATCCCGCCAGCCCCTGCGCGCTTGGCGCCAAAAGTCGATTTGGTGCCGCACCCTGTTGACCGATCCATTTCCGCCCGGCGGCTGGTCATGGCAACTGAGCGACCGCCCCGACGGCAGGCTCAAGCCCCATATTGGCGCACGCGACAAACCGCACCAGCCGAAGCGATCCGCTCAGCTTCGCCGCGTCTTTGCTGATCGCCATCGACGCTCACCTCGGACCTTGGCATTGCCTCGCCGCGCAGGCTCCGCCCGATACAAGACTTGGCTTTCACTTCCCCGATGCTGTATAGGATCGCTCGTTGCGCTGCTGGCGTGGATGCTGAAGCTATGCCGCTTGCCTGGACGACCCACGTGGTCACATAAAGCGGCCGCCGTCGGAGTGCTCAAATGCGGATCGCCGATGCGCAGATTTGGCCTTCAGCTCTGCATTCTGCCATGATGGCGGAACTGGGGTGGCAGAACCGGGAAGAGCATTTGGATTAAGACGAGAGGCTCAGACCATGACCAGTAGCCACGATCCGCATTCGCAGCGCCTTGCCGATTTGGGAGCGCGCATCGAGCAAATGATGAAGGGATTGAAAGGCGACGACCTGATGCATTCAACGGAACGCCAACGGGCCGCCGATCTGAAGGTCGAGCACGCCCGCTTAGTGGCGCTCGCCAAAGCCAAGCGGGAAGGATCTCCCAACCCGGAACGAGACGCCGTCCTGGCGGCCGAGGTCGAGGCGTTACATGTCGATATCGAAAAATGGATTGCGGGCATCGACAAACAAGCGTGAGCAGAGCGCCCCGGAGCCCCCACGCGCCCCGACATCAAGGCCAGGTCACGGATGCGCTGCGGCGAATTGAGGCTCAATGCGCGACCAAAAACCACCGACGACGACGGTCTCAATTTGAAGCCATCCCATGCTGGGACACTCCGGCATCGGGCCGATGCTGTGTTATGAAACCCATGATCAAGCCGAGTGCCACCGGCTTATCTCCAAACCTTGCTTGGCCATACCCTACCCATGGTCTCGCACGATCGTGAGAACTTGACGCAGAACACATTGAAAGCGGAACTGCTTTCGCTGATTGCTTATTGAGTTATTGAGTTATTGAGTTATTGAGTTAAGCCACCTTAAACCGCCGAAGCGTTGGTGAGGATATTGAGATGTCTGTTGTTGGCCCGACGTTGGAAGCGCCGATCGATGTTACCGATATCTTGGCTGTCGGGCTTGAGCGAAATCCCGATGCGATCGCCCTGGCTTCAACCGAGATGCGCTGGAATTGGCGTGCGCTCGACGCGGCAACCGACAGACTGGCGGGCCATCTCGTGGCCCTCGGACTTCAAGCCGGCGATCGCGTGGCCACGTTGATGCCGAATCGGACCGCCTTGTTGATAATCTATATTTCTTGTTTCAAGGCCGGCTTGGTCGTCACCCCTCTCAACTATCGCTACACCGCGCGGGAAATTGACTATGCGCTTGAGGTTAGCGGAGCCGCTCTCCTGTTCGCCCATGGTGAGCGAAAGGCTGACTTGGACGCCAGTCAACGCCGGCACCAACTGGCCTTCGGGCTGGTGTCCTACGGCAGCGCGCCCGCATCGCAATTGCGCTATGAGGACATGATGGGGACCGCATCGCCATCAAACTCGTTCCCGGCTATCCAACCCCAACATCCTGCCGCGATTTTTTTTACATCCGGAAGCACCGGTCGTCCAAAAGGCGTTATACATACGTTCGAAACTTTGGGTTGGATGTTTGCAAGCTGCGGCGCCGCCTTTGAGATGACGGCTCAAGATGTAGTCTTACCCGGGTCGTCCATGTCGCACCTTGGTAGCTTCATGTGGGCGCTCACCGGCCTTGCCTTCGGATTGAAGGTCGTCGTCCCGAAAAATTTCGATGCCGACGAAATCCTGCCGCTGTTGCGCACGGAAAAGCCAACTGTGCTTTGCATGATCCCAGCAAATCTCTTACAACTGGTTCGCGATCGACACGCCACCAAAGCAGATTTTGCCTCAGTTCGTGTCTGCCGATGCGGTTCCGATAGAGTGCCTATGGAATTGGAGCAAGAGTTCGAGCAGCTGACTGGCTTCGCGTTGGATGAGGGATATGGCATGTCTGAGGTCGGTTTAGCCACGCTCAATCCACCTTCCGGTCCCATTAAGCTGGGCTCGATCGGTCGCCCCAATCCAGGTTTCGAATTATCCTTGCGCGATGAAAGCGGACAGGAAGTGGCCTGCCATGCGCCCGGCAATCTCTTCATGAAGACGCCGTCCTTGACCGTCGGCTACTGGCAAAATCCTAATGAAACCTCGAAAGCCATTCACGATGGTTGGATCGATAGTGGGGATGTGCTGAAGGTAGATGAGGACGGCTATTTTTGGTTTTGCGCGCGAAAGAAGCAGATCATCGTGCACGATGGTTCAAATATCTATCCCAAAGAGGTCGAAAACGCGCTGCTTGAGCACCCCGCGATTAAGAGCGCTGCCGTCATCGGTGTGCATGACCTGCTGCACGGAGAAATTGTGCGAGCTTACGTTGTCCCGCGCGCCGACAGCAAAAGTCCGACCGCCGGGGAGCTGATCGCCTTTGCCCGTGAGCGGATTGGCTATAAGGCACCGGAGGAGCTTGAGTTTCTTGAGGAGATGCCGCTCAATCCGACCGGCAAGATCGATCGCAATGCCCTCAAGGCTAGGGCGTCCGCGAACCACGCGATATCCGAAGTCTCCCGCTCGCCCAGACCATCGGGCCTATGATTGGAACCGCAAAGCCGGTTCCCATTTAAGACACGATGATCTAAGCATGGCCCAGCCGGCGGTTAATGGCCAGCTTAACCACATCAAGAACCACCAGCCAAACCAACAAATAGACCCAGACCAAACCGATGACCGTCCAAGGGATGGCATCAACGAACCAGCCGAACCCACACATCATAACTGCGATCACCTGGGTTCCGACCAGCGCTATAAAAAGAGAACCGGCTGGCCACGGACGGGAAAAAAACCATCGCCGCGACCGCACGACGAACAACAACAGATGTCCTCCGGCGACCAATTGCAGAAACACCGCGGTCTGGATTTGGCTCTGATTCAATGTGATCCAGGACTGCCAAGCGGGATTGCTCAACCATTCCAAACCGATCAGCAAAAGGCCGAGACTTTGCACGGCCGAAAATATCCCTAACAGACTTGAACTGAACAATAATCGCTTCATGACCCACCGCACGGGCTGCTTCGGTAGCACGGTGTTATCGTAGGCGATGGTCATGATCGGCACATCATCCATCAGGGCCAACAGGATGATCATAACTGGAGTCAAAGGCGAAAAACCAAAAAAAATGGTACCGAGAACAACCACGAGCATGATGTCCAAGGTCATTGCCACGCGGTAAACGATATAGTTGATGATCCGTTCAAAAATCCTCCGTGCCTCATCGATCGCATCGATAATCGTTGATAGGCCCGGGGCGGTGAGGATCAAATCGGCCGCAGCGCGAGCGGCATCCGTCGCCCCGCTGACCGCAACGCCGCAATTGGCCTGCTTCAGGGCCGGAGCATCATTCACCCCGTCGCCTGTCATTGCCACAATATGTCCACGATTTTGCAGCGCTTTGACAATTCCATACTTGTGCTCGGGAAACACACGCCCAAATCCGTCAGCGCGTTCAACACACGCGGCAACTCTTTCCGGCAAATGGTCCATGTCCATGCCTTCAGTGAATAAATCGGCCGCCGCATGCAATTGGGTGCCCATTCCCAGCTGCTGGGAAATCTCGCGACCAATGGCGACATCGTCGCCGGTAACCATTTTGACCTGGAGGCCGTGCTCCTTGGCCCGTTCAATGGTCTGCTTGGAATCGGGCCGAGGTGGGTCCTGCAATGGCAAGATTCCAAGAAAGCTCCAGCTCTGACCGCCATTCGACGATTCTGCTACCGCGAGAGCGCGCTCACCCTTGGCTGCGAGTGCAAACACCGTATCCTGCGCCTTGGTCTTAGAAGCACTATCAAGGCGACATAAGCCGATGATGACCTGTGGGGCGCCTTTGGAGTAAAATCGCACGTTGCCTTGAGCATCTCTGGTTTGGGCCTCGGTACGTTTGCTGACCGGATCGAACGGTACGAACCTCATTTGGGTAAACGCGTCGAGCAATTCCGGCCGGTCGAGACCGGCAATCACCGCCAAGTCGATGGCATCGTCGCCATCCCTTTGCGAAGCCAGCGCGCCGGCGAGAACGACAGATTGCGAATCTGCGTTGCCGAATGGAATCGGCTGAGTGAGCTTCAATTGGTTTTGCGTGAGCGTGCCAGTTTTATCCGAGCACAGAACGTCGACGCCGGCCAGCTCCTCAATGGCTTCCAGCCGGGAAACGATCGCCTTCTTTCTGGATAGGGCCAGCGCACCAAGGGCATTGGTCACCGTCATCACCGTCGGCATGGCCACGGGAATGGAGGCAATCAGCAGCACCAGCACCATGCGCAGAATGTCGGCGAGTTCGGACCATCGCCATTGGTGGTTGACCACGATTTGTCGATAGATCTCGACGCCGACCAATAGTAAGGCCAGCGCTATGGATAAAACGATGAGAAAGTCACCGATGTGGGCAACGGCTTTTTGCGAGTGTGAGACGTCGCCTCCGGCTGCCGCCACCAAACTGGCTGTGCGACCGAAATAGGTATTGTCGCCGGTGCCGATCACCAGCGCGGTCATTTCTCCCTGCTTTGCAATACTGCCGGAATAACCGCTATCACCGACTTTTTTTACAACCGGAAGCGACTCGCCGGTCAGGGCGGCCTGATCAATGCTGATGTACTCCCCGTCGATAAAGCGAACATCGGCAGGCACGATCTCCCCAAGCCTAATACGAACGACGTCTCCTGGAACGATTTCCCCTGCATCGATGGCGAAAAACCGTCCGTCCCGCAAAACCCGCGCCCGTGGCGCCATGCCCGCCTTCAAAGCGGCGAGCGCATTCGCCGCCTTCCGCTCCTGCCAGAAACCAGAAACGGCGTTGTAAATCAGTAGCACCATAATAATGGCGAAATCGGTCCAATGACCGATGATCGCCGAAAGTACGGCGGCGGCTTCGATCATGAAGGGGATAGGACCCCGAAAGTAGCGCAGAAATTTTTCGACGTTGCTGGGCTGATAATCTTCCAGCTCGTTACGTCCGTACCGGGACAGCCTTTCCCGCGCCTGCGTGCTCGTCAGGCCGTTCGCCGAGGCGCCCAGCTGTATAAACACCTCCTCAAGGCGCATTTTTTCCAAGCCGCTGGCGTCGTCCCCACGAATTCGCCCTTTGACGTCCTTAGGCTTGCTTTTCATCGTGCTGACCTGTCCTCGAGACTGCAGTGATCAGTTGCCACTCTAGCCCGTTTGCGAACGACGCAACGCTGTGCCGTGCCTAGCGCAACCTGCCTTAAATCGGAACCGGCTTTGCGGTTCCGATTTAAGGCGCGATGATCTAGTCTCACGCGCGCTATGGGGCTTACATTGGCCCTGAAAAGCCGAACTTCTCGTCACTTGGGCGCAGCATCAGTGGCTTGATCAGTTTGCGCTCCAATAGCTCTGCAATGTGTTCTGGACGCGATGGCCGCTGCAGTCGACATCCAACTGCGAAACTTAATTTTATTTGGACAACCTGCGATCTGAGTTTGGCGAAAATGGCCGTCGTCCGTGACACTCTGTTTGAAATGAAATGGATATGAACCGTATCATACGGCTTCACCTTGATACAAATTGAAATGACGGTTGGGCCGGCCGACACCTTGATACTCTGCAGCGCCTGCGCCCTCGATCATTTGCCTGGCATCTCCGCTCTATAAAAGGCAGCTCGGCCGGCCGAAACAGTTGACCAGCACAGCCGCGATACCGCCAAGGTCGATCATCGATTGCGCAAGCAGATGATTTGCAGCTCCAAGCGCACAGCAACATCTTGCGAGTTATAGAATCGCAGCCCCCATTGGCGGCCGTCATTGCTTCCAGTGTTATACGACGAAATCACGCTGATCTGCGCTGGGTTGGGCCCGATGAGTTGATAACTGATTCCGATTGCCGTAAAGTCGGTCGGACAGTCAAAGCGAAAACTTTCGTCATCCGGTGGATGAAAGCCTTTTTTGTCGAACTCGATGATATCCAAGCGCTGGAACGTCAATCCTGACGCCTCAGCGGCGACCATTGGCCAAGAAGCCATTAGGCCAAGCAGCACGGTTGCCCGGCCAAGCAGAGCCGTCATCGCACCCTCCCTCACCACTCGAGTTTCCATCGAACTCAATTCGCCCTGCCTACAGCTTGGGGATTCTCACCAAAATCGGCACGTTATCGCGAATAACCTTCAACTCCAATTTGTCTTCGCCATTATGCGCGGCGAGGTCGAAAAGATCCTCCGGGCTTTTGAGAAGATGGTCATTGAGTTGCGTTATGATATCTTTCGGCAAAAGGCCGCTGAACTGCGATATCGAACCGTTCTCGATCTCGACGACCAGGGCTCCGTGCACCTCGCCGAATTTGGGATGTGAGGTTCCGATCGCGCTGACGACGAGTCCGCCTAGCCGCTTCACCGTCTTCGGGGCTGGCCATCGCCGCTCAGTTTTGGTGAGTTTGTCCACTGTGACGACCGCCGCCATGCGTCGTTTGCCCCGGATGAACCCGATCTCCACGGTTTCCCCAATGGCGTGGATGCCAATGATCGTCTCGACGCTGCGGCGCGAGCGAATCGACACCGCATAGGGCTCACCCTGGGTTTCCATGAACGGTCCAGTTACCGGCATTCGCATGGCGACGATCACGTCATCGACCTTGAGGCCAGCCTTGTCAGCAGGAGAACCCGCGCGAACGCTCGAGACGACGGCGCCCTCAAACACGTCCAAGCCATGCTCGGCGGCAAACTTCGGCGTAAGATCAACCACGTCGATGCCGATTTCGCCGCGATTGACTTTGCCGTATTTGAGTATCTGGCCGGCAATCTTGAGCATGAGGCCAATGGGTTGGGCAAAAGCGAGACCGACGCTAGCGCCAACCGGACTGCGGATGGCCGTATTGATGCCGATCAACTCGCCGCGCATGTTGACAAGTGGTCCGCCTGAGTTGCCCGGATTAATCGATGCATCGTGTTGGATGAAGCCCTCGAAGTCGCGATAGCCGACGGTCGATCGAAATAAGCTACTGACGATCCCCGACGTTACCGTCGATGAGAGTCCAAGCGGATTTCCAATGGCAAAGACGACATCGCCCACCGCCACCTCTTCCAGCTTGCCAAATGACAGGCGACTGAGTTTGGGCGCGGCGATCTCCAACAGGGCGACCGCGGTGGCGGCATCCTGACCGACCAACTTGGCTTCGAAGGCGCGGCCATCGTGCAACTTGACGCCAATGCGATCCGCATTCTCAATGACGTGATAATTCGTCAAAATCAGGCTGGCCTCGTTTGTTGCCGAAATGATAACGCCGGATCCGGAGGCGCTAAATTGCCGGGTTTTTGGAGGCCGGCGTCGCTCTGCTTCGGTGATGCCCGTCAGCGGATGATGGTAGAAGGCGTTGTCCTGTTCGATCGGCTCGCGACCGATGACGTAGATGCCAACCACGCTCGCCCTGGTTCGCTCCAACATCGGGGCAAATGTGTGCGGTTGGCTCAGCGCTTGGGCGTTTAAGGGCTGAGCGGCAATCGGCAGCGCGATGACGGCAGACACCAAAAATGAGACGTGCAAGTATATCAGCCATTTGGCCATACGCGAGCTCCATGTCGCAAAAGCGATAAATCCTGTAACTGCTGGAGCGGTCGATCCGCCTGTCGTCAAATCGCTGAAATGTTACCGACGGAGCCGACCAAAAGTCAAATCTAAGCCGGCGGCGCGTACCATGAGCGGTGCGGCCGGACCATAACATCCGATGCTACCGCGAAACTGCCGGCGGTAACGTGCTGGCGGCAGGCCTGATGATTACCGATCGAATTCATTCGCATATTCCTTGCGATGCCGCTCAAGGGCGGGCACCGTTCCATCGCCGTCAGGTTGTTGGTATGACAGCCCTAATCCAATCGCCCTCAGCTGTGGGACAAGCCGAGAGCGGCGGCTACCGCTACCGTGATATAAGAGCGACAACCCAAGCACGATCGAGTATAGAGCAACAAAATACTCATGGTGAAATCATTCGTACAATATAATCGCCGCTGATTCGGATGGTGGTTTGGAGATATGCGTCATGACGCTGATTACTGGACCGCTGGATATCTACGATTATTTGATGTTCGCATTTGTTGTCATTGCAATCGTAATATTTTTCTCTTTCGTACTTTTTCTACTTGGCCTGCCTGGCAAGATTGCGCTGCAGCGCCGACACCCCCACGCCGAGACGGTCAAATGGATGGGGTGGGCTGGCTTTTTGGTGGTGATTCCGTGGATTCATGCGCTCATTTGGGCCTTTCACGACTCTCTGACCATCGATATCCGCCGATTTCCAGCGGAAGAGAAGGAGGCCATCGAAAGGGAAATGGCCCGTCTCGGCTTGCCGTCGGAAGACGGCGATGCCGGCCAAGGGCCAGGTGAGAGCGAAAGCCAGGCTCGGCGATCCGGTGCCGTCGAGGTGCAGCCGCCGCGCAATGACGATAATCAGCAGACCTGAGACATCAAGCCATGCTCGTCATAACATCCATCACAGCGTTTTACATCTTTGCCGTATGGCTGATCTTTTTTAAGCTGCGATGGCTCCGATTCAACATCGTTTGGGGCGTCGTGTCATTCTGGGTCGGTGTGCACCTGATCCTGGTCTTCATCATTGCTCTGAGGTTCTTCCAGCCCTACTCGGTCGATGCTCACGTGATCCGCAACACAATACAAATCGTCCCGCGGCTACCGGAGCCCACGCTTCTCACTGAGGTGTTGGTGGAGCCCAACACACCGATAAAAAAGGGGCAGCCGCTGTATGCATTCGACCGAACGATTTACGCCGCTCGGGTCAAACAGCAACAAGCAGCGCTGAAGGAAGCCAGGCAGAACGTCCTCATACTCGAGGCCGACATAACCGAAGCCCAACAAGCGGTCATCAGAGCCAAGGCGCAGCTCGATTTCGGCGAAGTCCAGAAGCGGCGGTATGCCGATCTTGCCCGCCAGGGCGGGGCTAGGCGGGAAGAGTTAGACCGATGGACCGACGAGGTGATCAGCCGGGCGGCTGCCGTCAAGGAAGCCGAGGCCAACCTGCTCAAAGCCCAAACGGCCTACGCCTCCCAGATCGGTGGCGTCAACACCAAGGTCATCGAAGCCGAAGCGCGACTGGCGCAGGCCAACTATTATATGCAGCAAACCACCATATTTGCTCCAGCCGATGGCTTCATTGTCAACCAGCAGGCTCGGCCGGGGCTTGTCGTCGGCACCCGACGCATTGCCGCGATCGCGGTGTTTGTGACGGCGGACGCCCCTTACATTCTGGCATCCTACCGCCAGGAAAACATGAAGTTCGTGCGCCCCGGGCAGCCGGCTGAAATTGCGCTCGACCTCTACCCCGGACAGATCTTCAAAGGATCCGTACGAACCGTTTGGTGGGCGACGGGTCAAGGCCAGATTAAACCTTCTGGCGGCGTTCCCAACTTTCTCCTACCGAAGCTGCCCGGTCGCTTTGCCATTCAGATCGATTTCTCCGACACTCAAAAATATCGGCTGCCGGCAGGCGCCCACGGAACTGTCGCGATCTACACCGGACAAGGCAAAGGATTCGAAGTTTTGAGACGGATTGGGATCAGAATGTATAGCTGGGCGAACTTCATACTGCCGCTGCCGATTTAGCACCGCAGACCAGACCGATAGTGCACTAGTGTCTGATTATACCGACCAATTCGGTAAGTTTCGTCGATTTAACAAACCATCTCGTTTGGATTATTGCTTGAAGGGGATGAGCATTGCCGGAAAGCGCGCGGTGGCGAAAACGAGTGTCTTTCAGTCAATGGATCAGAACCACCATGTACCTTGCCGCGGTGGCTGCCGTTTTGGCCGGTTGCACGGTAGGGCCGGATTTTGAGCCGGTCCCAGCACCCTTCCTCAACAGTTGGCAACAAGACAAAACCGTCAGCATCAGCGCATCCACGGGTCTGACGGCTCGAAGCGGGCCCGTCATGCGCTGGTGGCGGGTTTTTCGTGACCCGACGCTCGATAAATTGGTGCGCATGGCCTATGCGCAGAACCTTACGCTTCGCGCAGCCGGGATCAGGATTTACGAAGCGAGGGCACAACTGGGAATTATCATTGGTGACGCCTACCCCCAGACGCAACAGGTTGGCGCAGGCTTCAAGTATGAGCGCGTCAGCGACAACGTTGGCGTTCTGAAGGATATTTCTCGGTTCATAGATTTCAATCCGAGCTTTCGCCGCTGGGACGTCGGGTTCGATGCAGGCTGGGAGCTGGACATTTGGGGCAAATTTCGTCGTGCCATCGAAGCGGCCGATGCCAACCTGATTGCACAGATCGCCAACTATGATGACGTGCTGGTCACGCTGACGGGCGACGTGGCAAAAACCTACGTCACGATACGCGAACTTCTGCAGGAACTGACCATAACCCGCCAAAACATCGAGCTGCAAGCCGAAGGCCTGCGCCTGACAAAGCTCCGCTTTAAGGACGGTGTCACCACCGAATTGGACGTAGAGGAAGCAACAATCCTGCTGAACAACACCAAATCGCGGGTTCCGAAATTGCAGGCAGATTTGTTACAAGCCAAGAACGCGTTGAGCCTGCTGCTGGGCCTACCGCCAGGCGACGTCGACAGGCTCCTCGGCCCCAGCCGAAACATTCCGAGCCCGCCGCTCGTCGTTGCCGTCGGAATTCCGGCCCAACTCCTCAATCGCAGACCAGACATTCGAGCCGCCGAGCTGAAGGCCCAATCACGTGCCGCCCAGATCGGCGTGGCCAGGGCGGATCTTTTCCCCGCGTTTGCGATTTCCGGGGCCATCGGCTTGAAATCAAGCAAGCTGAGCGAGCTGTTTCAGGGGCGCAGCCTGACCGGCGTCATTAATCCCACCATCACTTGGGATATTTTGAACTACGGCCGAATCAGAAACAATGTTCGCGTTCAAGATGCCAAGTACCAACAGGCGATAACGGAGTTTCAGCAACAGGTCCTCAAGGCGTATAAGGAAGTTGAAGACGCCCTCGGCGGCTTTGCAAAGGCAAAACAACAAGCACAATTCTTGCAGCGCAGCGTTGCCGCCGCCCGCCGCGCCGTAAAGATCGCCACGGCCCAATATCGAGATGGCAAGGCCGATTATACCCGCGTGCTCAACACCCAGCAGGCTCTGCTCAAGGGTCAGTCGCAACTGATATCGGTGAAAGCGCAGACAACCAATAACCTGATAGCCGCCTACAAGGCGCTTGGCGGGGGCTGGTTGCCTGCAAACTTCGACGGATTCATCCCCGAAGACATTAAGGAAGAAATGAGGGCGCGAACGGACTGGGGCCGACTATTGGAGCCGGCCGCGCTTTCCCCGGAAAACCGAGATCTGGTCCAACCTCCTTCCCCCCTTCCCCGATTTGAAAAGCGGCGCCCCGACTGGTGAGCCCGATCGACGAGTTGGTCGCATTCCCGGCGAGATCGTCTGCGTCATAGGCGAAGCGGTCTTGCCAGCCCGCTGCCGGCCCGGCCTACCGTGGCAGCGGCTTGAATGCTGTTTCAGATAGGCGCACCGTAGCAATCAGCGAGATCAAGGCGACGGCCATCAAATAGTAAGCTGGCGTGAAGTCGTCGGCGGTTCGTTCAACCAAAAAGGTGGCGACCAGGGGCGCCGTACCGCCGAACAGGCCCATGCACAGGTTATAGCCGATGGCCGAAGCACTGCATCGCACGCTGGCCGGCAAGATCTCGACCATGACCGCGGAAAGCCCGGCGTATCCGGCGCCGAACAGGATGGCAAATCCGACCTGAGCGGCGAGAATGACAGCGAAGTCTTCATGGTGCATCAGCCACCACAGCGGGCACGCCAACAAAAGGCTGCCTACGGCGACGAAATACAGCAGTGGTTTGCGGCCAATACGGTCCGACAGCAGAGCTGCCAGGGTTATCACCGGCATCATAACCACCAGGCTTAATGTGTTGACATCGAGGGCACTTGCCGTCGAGACGTGCATGATGTCGACCAAATACGAGATGGCATACACCCAGAGCAGATAAAACCCCACCGCATTAACAAGCGAAAGCGCCATGATTTGCAGAATGGTGCGCCAATTGTGCTTGAAAGCGGCGATCACGGGCACGTCCTGGAGCACCTCGGCCTCGGCCAGCGCGGGGGGCTCACTCATATTACGGCGGAAATAGGCGCCAAGCACCGCGATCACCGCGCCCAACAAAAACGGCACCCGCCAGCCCCAGGCCTCCAGCGCTGCGTCGCCGATGAGACTGGTCAAAAGCGCCGTCAATGCCGAGCCGAGCAGGAACCCCGCGGTACTGCCAAACATCGGCCAGCTCGCAAAAAATCCTCGCCGGCCCGGCGGGGAATGTTCGGCGAGAAAGACGATCGAGCCCGGGTATTCTCCCCCGACCGAAAGGCCTTGCAGGATGCGCAGGCCGAGCAGCAGGAACGCCGCCAGCGCCCCCACCTCGGCATGGGTCGGCAGCACCCCGATCAGCGTCGTGCATGCCCCCATCATCATCACGGATAAAATGAGCGACCGTTTGCGACCGACTTTATCGCCGATGTGGCCAAGTAGAACGCCGCCCAGCGGGCGCGCGATATAGCCGAGCGCGAACACACCGAATGCCGCCAACAGCGAGCTGATCGGGTCATCGGCCGGAAAAAACAGCTTGCCGATGATGGGCGCCAGTGTCCCGTACACGGCGAAGTCATACCACTCCAGCACATTGCCGACGGTGCCAGACAGGATATTGCGGTCCGGAGGCGCGTGCACGGTATCCGTCATTGCGCACGTGTGGGTCGTTGGCTGCCCCCATCTTGCGGCCGGCCAAGCCATTGGTCAGCACGATCGACCCGTTCGGGTTGCAGAAGGGACATCACTTGCTCCGCAGCATCCCTGCGACCCCTTGATGGTCTCGCACCATGGCCGCCATCTTAAGGCGCATCGCACGACGACGTCGGACGATCGGCCTGACCGGTCCTCGGCGAACACGACTCCGCCTGCTAACCGCTCGCACGACCCTCCGCACGCTTGCACCGACGCCGCGACGGCCCGAGCGAGCAACGCGTCCTGGTCGAAAGATGGCCGGCTCCGGTCTGCACGGTCGGCCAAGCGCGCCTCACGGGCCGACGCACGCCACTGGTGACCTCAAACAGATCGATCATGCGTCGCGACTTGGTGCCGGGTTCGGCAACAGGCCAGCGTGGTGCCCAGGGGAGGAATTGAACCACCGACACTGCGATTTTCAGTCGCATGCTCTACCAACTGAGCTACCTGGGCAAACAGACGCGGGAAGGGCGCGGGAGGCACGTCGCGAAAGTGCCGGCGTTATAGTGCGCCACGGTGCTCATGTCCAGCTGGTTCTGCCGCTTGCGGTCATCGACCGCTCACACCTGAGCGCCCAGCTTATCGCCCAGCCTTCTCGTTGGCCGACAGCTCGACGACGCCCAATGCGTCGGCCAAACGGGCGCGCGCCAGGCCAGGTGACAGTGGCCGTTGCTGGCTTTCATGCGGCGTCCAGCCGGTCAGGTTAATCAGCTCGAACGTGGCCCGGCAGCGCCCCTGGCCGTCGCCAAAGCGCTGCATATAGATCTCGCAAGCACGGCGCAGCGTGCGCTGCCTGAGCGGCGTACGCCTGCGCGCCAACAGCACGTTACTGGCCCCCATGGCGCGCAGATCCCGCATCAGCTCGAGGGGCGTGCCATAGCTCACCGTCACGACATCGCCGTCGGCGACCGGCAGAGCAAACCCGGCCCGCTGCAACAGCGCGCCGGCATCCCGGACATCGGCGAACGGCGCGACCCGGGGCGAGACCCCACCATCGACCTCAGACTCCGCCAGCAAGAAGGCCTCCCGCAACTCCTGCAACGTCTGCCCGCCAACCATCGCGCCGAGAAACAAGCCATCCGGTTTCAGCGCGCGGCGAACCTGGATCAGGGCGCCCGGAAGGTCGTTGACGAACTGCAGCGTGAGCGCCGAGACCACAAGGTCGATGGATGCCGGACGCAACGGCAGGACCTCCTCATCCGCCAACACACTGGGTCCATCGCACGCCGCCAGCAGTTGCGGCGACAGGTCGACCTCCAACACCCAATCGATGCCATCGACCCGACGCAGGCGCCGGCCCGGCAAGCCATGATGGGCCCCCACCACCACGGCGACGGAGAACCTGCGTTGGATAAAGGCCAGACGACCCAACAGGTCGTCCATAGCGCGATCCAGCAAAAAATCATGGGCCGCAGCGGTGGCGGCCGCGCGGTCGCGTCGACGCACCAGCAAGGCGCGATCAAAAACCTGACCCGGTGAGGGCGGTGGTATGGACTGCGACGTGCTCATACGATCAACATTGTGCGGTGCGGTGGGCCACCGATCTCCCTGACTGAAGCAGTCGGCAGTCGGCGCAGGACAGCCGAATGCGCTGACCACAGCCGTGCCTCACCAATTTGCGGCCGAACCTACATGGAAACCAAGTAAAGCAGGTATCAAGACGTCGCCACCTTTTGCCCATAATCTCAGCTTGTTGTCAGTTTGACGATGGCGGGTCGGTGGTCCATTGGATCGACCTCTCCGGCTCGACCTCTTAGTACACAATCGACGCCGGCCCACAATCGACGCCGGCCCACAATCGACGCCGCTCCCCCGTCTATGGCCAGTTTGGGCTGTAGCGGTGCGGTTTGCCCCCTGACCGGCAAATCTGCCTGCTCATGAGGCCGTCCAGTCCACGGCAAGTATCCTGATTCTGGTTAAAATTGGTGATCTCATCAGATCGTCGCAATTGTACCCGCTGACGTGCAAATGTCGCAGGTTGGTCCGAATTCCAAGGCCCAGCCCGCGTTGACCCTTGAAAAGTACTGATTCCTATGCCATTTCAACCCTACGGGCGCAGGGGTTCAATTCCGTTTGATCCCTTTGACCGATGTGGCTGCGATGTTGTAGTCAGCTCACATTTGCTTGATCGCTCAATCAGCCGCTCTCGCCCCTGCGCGCTCGTCCGCTGACCGAATAATGGGGTCCGCGATGGTCATGAGGCATCTGGAGATACCACGGTTTGGAGAACCTAACGTTTGCCGGGTTGCCACTCGGCACTAAGCTGCAAGCTGCGATCGCCGCAGCTGGATACCAAGCGCCGACACCGATACAGGCACAGGCTATTCCCGTCGCAGTGACGGGCCGAGACGTCCTCGGGATCGCACAGACGGGAACCGGGAAGACCGCAGGCTTTGTCCTGCCGATGATTGAGCGCCTCGAAACCGGCCGGGCAAGGGCGCGCATGCCGCGATCGCTGATTCTGGCGCCGACACGTGAGCTGGCGGCGCAAGTCGCGCAGAGCTTCGAGAGATACGGTATCAACCACAAGTTATCGTTGGCTTTGCTGATTGGTGGCGTATCGTTTGAGGATCAAGAGCGCAAGCTGGATCGTGGCGTGGACGTTCTGATCGCGACGCCGGGCCGGCTGCTCGATCATTTTCAACGTGGCAAGCTGTTGCTGACGGGCGTTGAGATCCTGGTCATCGATGAAGCTGATCGCATGCTCGACATGGGCTTTATCCCCGACATTGAGCGTATCTGCAAACTGCTCCCACCGCGGCGACAGACCCTGTTTTTCTCGGCCACCATGCCGCCCGAGATTCAGCGCTTGGTGGACCAGTTCCTCAAGACACCAGCTCGCATCGAGGTGGCAAAGCCGGCGACAACGGCAAAGACCATCACTCAGCGTTTCCACTTCTGCCCGGCCAGGGAGGATTGGGAAAAGCGTGAGGCGTTGCGGCAGCTGATCCGCTCACATCCCGTCAAGAACGCGATCATTTTCTGCAACCGCAAACGCGACGTCGCCATTCTCCACAAGTCTTTGAGCAAGCACGGTTTTAATGCCGGCGCGCTACACGGAGACATGGATCAGAAGTCCCGCATGGACACGCTGGATAAATTCCGATCTGGAGAGATCATGCTGTTGGCGGCTTCCGATGTCGCCGCTCGCGGTCTTGACATTCCGGCAGTGAGCCACGTGATCAATTTCGACATCCCCTGGGCTGCGGACGATTACGTTCACCGCATCGGTCGTACCGGGCGCGCCGGCAAGGAAGGTGTGTCGCTGTCGTTGGTGACGCCGGATGACTTGAAGCTGATCAATAGCATCGAGAAGGTCATCGGAGAGCCGCTGACCTGGGTAGGGGAAGCGCCGACTGCGGCTGACTTTGCCGAAGCTGGCAAGCGCCGGCGGCGCGGACGCGAGGGCGGCCGCGCCGGAGACAGACGGCCGGCGCGTGCCGATGGCAGACGCGAGCAATCGCAACAGCGCCACCCGCGGCCACCGGTTCCAGGCCTCGGCGAGCAACCCGGCGGCGATCAACCGGGGCCCGCTGCAAACGCCTCCAAGTCGCAAAAATCCAACCGCGCCACCAAGGACGATCACCTCACCCAGGGCACCGCGCCGCAACGTCGCGAGCGTCCGCGACGCGAGCGGCAACACCAACCCGAGCCAGCGACGGGATTTGCAGATAACATTCCCGCCTTCCTGCGCCGCCCGGTGCGCCCAACCAAAGCCGTTCGGCCGGCCAAGATGGTCGTCACCGACTAGATCATGTCCGGCTAAGGCGAAGATCAGCTAGATCATCGCGCCTTTAATCGGGATCGTTCCGATTCCGATTAAAGGCAGGTTGCTCTAGCGCACGAGCTTCGGCCGGCCACGTCTGTTGCGACGCGGTTCGGCCGCATCAGCCTCAGTCGGCACTATGCCACCTCCTGCGCGAGAGGCTTGACGTTGCGGCGACTTTCGAGCGGGTTTTGACTTGCGTGCGGCGGCGCGACGCGCCACGTCGAGCGCCTTTCCCGCCCATTTAAGCATGTCATCGGGGTCATCGAACAGCCGCTCCGGCGCGCGCCAGTAGGACATAGCAATCCGCTTGTCCTTCCCAGTGTAAACGAATTGGGGCTGCCCTTCGGCCTCGAATTCGGTCGCCGTGGCGGCATCGGCCTTGAGGAACAAGGTGTCGTCGGCAATGAGACCGAACATCAGGCGATCGCAATAGACGCCGGCGCCGCCGAACATACTGCGGACCTCGACATGGCCAAGCGGGGCCAGCATGTCGATCAGAAGCTCACGAAAACCCTGCGAGGCAGCCATGTTGACGGATCCTTCGATGGGCGTCTCCAGATGGCGAGGGCCCTAGATGATGTTCTAAAAGCCGGCACCGGGCTCAGCCAAATAGGCGATCTCCTCCGGCGTCGAGCTTCGACCCAACACGGCGTTACGGTGCGGAAACCGGCCGAAGCGCTTGATCACATCCCGGTGCGCGATGGCAAATCTGTCAAACTCGGGATCTCCCAAACCTGCAATCAAGGTGACCGCGCAATCCTGATCGGCCAACGCTTCGCTATGCTCAAACGGTAGATACATGAACAAGCGCTTCGCCGCCTCAATTTGTCGATCAAGCCCACGCGCGACGGCCGCCTTGGCCAGCGCGAGCGCCAGCGAATCACTGGCGAATGACCGCGCGCTGCCTCGAAACATATTGCGTGAGAATTGATCGAGGACGATGATGCTGGCAAGTGCCCGTTCCGGGCTTTCAAGCGCGTCCTCGACACTGAAGCTTGCAACCAGATCCTCGTGGATCGTAACGAAGCGGGTACGGATTGCCTGATCGATCGCCTCGTCCTTGGTGAAGCGCTGCTTGGCGTCGAGCTCCTCAAACCAGAACGCGATAACGTCACCGACCCATGTCTCGACCATAGACGACCATCTCCAATTCGTTGCCGCCCCGGCCCAATGTGCAGGCCACCATGATCGGCGCGATTGCCATCACGACCTGTAAGGCGCTCGCCACTCGGCTTCGATCAACCCTGATCGCCCCTCCGTGCACCACGATACCGTCCGTATGCACGAATTTGCATGCCAACCGGGTCGCGCGAGGAAGCTCGGCTTGCTTCCCTATCGACCGGTCATGCTAACCCACATCCTCGCGCAACCGCCGCGACAATAGTCAGGACAAGGACCGACCAACCGCGGCTCGGGCGACCTGCTCACAATCGGAAACGGAAGGTATCCGATCAAACGCAAATATATGCGCGACACGTCAGGAGCAATCAGCTTTGTGCCTCGTGTTGGAACCGTTTGAATGGTGCCATCTCAAAGCACGATTATCTAGACTTTGAGCGCCTCAAGGCGACTTTTGTCCACCGGCATCAAATTCACGCTTTCCCCGCAACCGCAAGCGCTGGTTTGGTTTGGATTATTGAATACGAACTGGGACGCCATCTTATCGACCTTCCAGTCCATCTCGGTCCCCAACAGATAAAGCACGGCCGCTGGATCAATGATCACCCGCGCACCATCGCTTTCGACGATCTCATCAAACTTGGCGACGTTGTCTGCCCAACTGAGCTCGTATTCCATCCCCGCACAGCCACCTTTCTTGACGCCGATCTTCAAGCCGGCCACGCCGGGGTTTTCCGACATCATATGGCGGATTCGGTCGGCCGCTGCGGACGTTAGCGTCAGCACCGAGGGACGAGGGCGAGACGGGGGTTTGGCGGTCATGGCGTCAATGTCCTGGGTTGCAGATCCTGGTTCAAGGCCAAGGCTACACCGCAACAATATAACGCAATTGTTTGCCGCGGCCAAAGCGTCCACGATGAATGTGGTGTGTATCTGTCCGAAGGCCTAGAACAGACCGACCGCAATCCGCGCTTCTTCCGACATCCGGCTCGGGTCCCACGGTGGGTCGAACGTCAAATTGACCTTCGCGCCACTGATCCCCGGCACCGCATTGACCGCATCTTCGACCCACTGCGGCATTTCTCCCGCCACCGGGCAGCCCGGCGCGGTCAACGTCATATCGACCGTCACCATAAGATCGTCGTCGATGTCGACCCGATAGATCAAGCCGAGTTCGTAGATGTCCGCTGGGATCTCCGGATCGAAAACGGATTTCAGAGCGATGACGATATCGGCGGTCAGCTGCTCCAGCTGCTCGGCGGACAATGACGAGCCTTCAACAGGCGTGCCACCGTCGGCCACCGGCTTGGAGACATCGACCGCCGCCGTGGTCGTCGTGCGCCCTGCCGTCGTATCGGCGACAAACTGCGGTCGATGTCCCAGATCTACCGGGTTGCCGTCCCGTGACGCATCCCTGGCCGTACGGTGGTCGTCCATCCTTCTCCCCGTTACGTCTTCACCCGAAGAATTCATGCGCCTTAACCAAGGCGTCGGCGAGCGCATCCACCTCCGCGGTCGTGTTGTAGAGCGCAAAAGAAGCCCGGCAGGTTGCCGGCACCCCGAGCCGATCCATCAGCGGCTGCGCACAATGATGTCCGGCCCTGATCGCCACGCCGGAACGGTCGACGATGGTCGCCACGTCGTGCGGATGCAGGCCATCGACCGTGAACGAGACGATCGCACCCTTATCCGGCATGGTCCCATGAATCTTGAGCCAGTTGAACTCACCTAGACGCGCGTTGGCATAAGCACTCAGCTCTGCCTCGTAGGCTGCGATCGCATCCCGCCCGACTTCCATCATATAGGTCAAAGCGGCTCCCAGCCCAATCGCCTCGGCGATCGGCGGCGTGCCCGCCTCGAAACGGTGCGGGACACCACCGTAGCTGATTTGGTCGACGCTGACGCTTTCGATCATCGCGCCGCCGCCGAGAAACGGCGACAACCTACCCAGCAGCGCCTTCTTCCCGTACAGCACGCCGATCCCGGTCGGGCCATAAAGCTTATGACCTGTCATCGCATAAAAGTCGCAGTCGAGCTCGGCGACGTTGACCGGCATATGGACCGCGGCTTGAGCCCCGTCCACGAACACTGGTATCCCGCGGGCGTGCGCGATTTTGATGACCTCGGCGATCGGCACGACCGTGCCCAGCACATTCGACATGTGGGTCAGTGCCACCATCTTGGTGCGTGGACCCAACAGGGCTTCGAACTCGTCGAGCAGGAATTCGCCGCGGTCGGATATAGGAACCCATTTCAGAACGGCGCCCCTGCGCTCGCGCAAGAAATGCCAAGGCACGATATTGGAGTGGTGCTCCATGATCGAAAGCACGATCTCATCACCGGCCTGGATGTGGTCGAGCCCATAAGAGTAGGCCACCAGGTTGGCCGCCTCGGTCATATTCTTTGTGAACACGATTTCCTCAGCCGTGCTCGCACCCAGGAACCGACGCACGGTCTCTCGCGCGTCCTCATAGTGCTGCGTGGCCGTGTTCGACAGGTAATGAATACCCCGATGCACGTTGGCGTAATCAAACCCCAGGCATTGGTCCATCGCTTCCAGCACCTGTTTCGGCTTCTGGGCGCTGGCGGCACTATCGAGATAGACCAAAGGTTTGCCGTGAACTTCGCGAAACAGGATCGGAAAATCCGTGCGCAAGGCCGCCACGTCGAAGTCGAGCCCGGTCCGTGTCAGTGTGGTCGCGGATGCATCAGCCGTCACAGCTTTGTCCTGTCCAATCTAGTGACTGTCGGTCCTTTACTGGAGTGGTTACGAGCACGCGGCCTTATCCGATCGCAACCCGTCGAGCCAATTCCGAGCCAGTTCCGTCACCGCCGAACGCACGTCATCATCGCCGATACTATCGATGGCTTCGCCGATGAACGCTTCGATCAGCAACGCTCGCGCCTGCGGTTTTGGAATGCCTCGCGCCAGGCAATAAAACATCAAGTCTGGATCGATCTCCGCGACAGTGGAGCCATGGCCGCATTGAACGTCATCGGCGTAGATCTCCAGTTCGGGCTTGGAATCGAACTCCGCCTCGTTTGACAGCATCAGCGCGCGCGCCATCTGCTTGCCATCGGTTTTCTCGGCGCCAGGCCGCACGATCACTTTTCCTTGGAAGATACCGCGCGCACGCTCGTCCAAAACGGCCTTGAACAGCTCCCGGCTTTCGCAGCCCGGCTTCGCGTGATCGACCAACAATGTCGTATCGCCATGCGCGTTGGCGCGACCCAAAAACACCCCGGAAAGGTCAAGTTTGGCCTCGCGCCCAGCCAGCTCCACGGCTATGCCGTGACGGGCCAGTCCCGCCGCCAGAGACAGTTGGAAAACACCGTAGTGCGCCCGATGGCCCAACTGGGTGGACCACGTCGTCAAATGCTGCGCTTCGGGTCCATCACGCACGCACGCGATATGTTCGAGCTTGCCACCTTCGGCAAGCGTCACGTCGCTGAGCGCGTTGATCGTCGCTTTTGACGCGGCATCCTTGAGCGCGACGTTAGCCTCGATCAGCGTCAGCTGCGCGCCCGCTTCCACGGCGATCACGTGCCGCAATGCGACGGTCCGCGCCGTGGCCGACGCGCGCGCCGCCACGATCATCACCGGCCGCGCAAGGCTTTGCCCGGGCTTGACTTTGAGCAACAGCCCATCGCTCATGTAGGCCGTGTTGAGCGCCACCACGGCGTCGTCGTCCGCGAGCCTGCCCGCTGCAAATTTGGCTTCCAGCCACGACGGCGCCTTATCCAATAGCGGCATCAAGGCGACGCACTCGGCCGCATCATCGAGCGCCGCCAGATCCGACAGCTCGGGCCGAAAGCGGCCATCGACGAACACCATGCGACAGGCATCGATGTCGGCCAATGGCCCCAACGCCGCGGTCAGCTCGGCGCGCTCGATAGCGTCTGGTGCCTCCAGCCCGGTCGCCGGCCTCAACGCCGTCACCAAGCGTTCGCGCAGATCGGTATATTTGTAAGCCTCCAGCCGGCGCGTGGGCAGCCCGATCGCCTCGAACCGCTCCATTGCCCGGCGCCGAACCTGCTCGACCCATCCCGACCCCGGTAGCGTTTCGATGGTCGCTTCAAAACCATCGGCAAAGGCACGCTCCGCGCTCGTCCTGACCCTCGTGACGACCGTATCGCCAGCCGCAACCTCCTGTTGGGACGCCATCGGTCAGGCCGCCTTGGTCTGGAATTCTGCGTAGCCGGACCGTTCGAGTTCGAGCGCCAGCTCCTTTGATCCGGACGCCTTGATGGTGCCATCGGCCAGCACGTGGACCCGGTCGGGAAGGATGTAATTGAGAAGCCGCTGATAGTGCGTGATGACCAGCATTGTACGCTCAGCGCTGCGCAACGCATTGACACCGTCGGACACGATCTTCAAAGCGTCGATGTCCAGCCCGGAATCGGTCTCATCGAGCACGCACAACGTCGGCTCGAGCAACGCCATCTGAAGAATTTCGGCGCGCTTCTTCTCGCCACCGGAAAAACCGACATTAACCGGTCGTTTGAGCATTTCGAAGTCGATGCCGAGCGCATTCGCCCGATCTCGCACAATCTTAATGAAAGCAGGCGTCGTCAGCTCCCCTTCGCCACGCTTCTTGCGCAGGGCGTTCATGGCGGTGCGCAGGAACGTCAGGCCTGCGACGCCGGGGATCTCCATCGGGTACTGGAAGGCGAGGAACACACCGGCGGCTGCGCGCTCGTCCGGCGCCATGTTCAGCAATGACCGGCTGTTCCACATGATATCGCCGCCGGTGACCTGATAGCCGCCGCGGCCCGCGAGCACGTGGGCCAATGTTGACTTGCCGGAGCCGTTCGGCCCCATCACCGCGTGCACCTCTCCTTTCGGAACCGTTAGGGACAAACCCTTAATGATGGGTTTGTCCTCGTCCTCCAGCCTGACGTGAAGATCCCTGATCTCAAGCATGTACCGACTGCTGTCCCTGTCCCTTGGCCTGCCAGAGCAAATCGAACGCTGCGCTGGCCTGTTGCTCAGCCTCCACCTGGCGGGCTCTCGCCTGCTCGGCCTCGATCGTCAACATCTTCATCTCTGTCGCATCAACAACCTTCTCGTTCCGAAGTCTCAGCGCATCCTGCGCCCGGGCCGCCTCGCGCTTCGCCTCATCAGCCGTTGTCTCGGCCTCGAGCCAGGCTTGCTCGAGCTTTGCGATCGCGATGAAGTCCGACATATCTTTCCTCCATGGTGTATCAAATCAGCGCGCACAATCTGCCCATTCGCTGATCACGCTTGATCGGCCCTCCGATCTTGGCGGGCACTGTACTCCAAATGTCACACCTCCGTCATGCCCTGATTTGACCCTTTTTTCAGCCCTGTTGAGTATCTCTTAGTGAAATTTCTAGGTAATTTTACTTAAGGGATTTCTATGCTGATCACTTGCTGTGAACTTTGCCCAGAAAAGTGGCAAATGAAGCCCCCGGGCGAAGCTGCTGATGATGAATTCGAATCCTCCAACCCGCCAGAACCGGACGCAGCGCTGCCGGCATGCCTGCCCCAAAGCATCCTACCCACCATCACCCGACGCTTCCTTCCAGCGAGATGCCGATCAATTTTTGAGTCTCGGCCATGAATTCCATCGGCAAGTGCTGCAGCACATCGCGCACGAACCCGTTAACGATAAGCGCGACAGCTTCCTCCGGCGAGAGCCCTCTTTGCATGACGTAGAACAGTTGGTCTTCCGAGATCTTGGAGGTGGTGGCCTCATGTTCAAAATGCGCCATCGCATTCTTCGCCTCGATGTAGGGAACCGTGTGGGCTCCGCAATCCCCGCCGATCAACAAGCTATCGCACTGCGTGAAATTGCGTGTGTTAATCGCCTTTCGATGGGCGGAAACCAAGCCGCGGTAGGTGTTTTGCGAGTGGCCGGCGGCGATCCCCTTTGAGATGATCCGGCTCGATGTGTTGTTGCCGAGGTGAATCATCTTCGTTCCAGAGTCGACCTGCTGGTGACCATTCGAAATTGCGATCGAGTAAAACTCACCACGAGAATTGTCGCCCCTCAAAATGCAGCTCGGGTATTTCCATGTAATGGCCGAGCCGGTCTCGACCTGGGTCCACGAAATCTTGGCGTTGCGGCCGCGACAATCGCCGCGCTTGGTGACGAAGTTGTAAACGCCGCCTTTGCCGTCTTTGTCGCCCGGATACCAATTTTGTACCGTTGAGTATTTGATCTCGGCATCGTCCAGAGCAATCAGCTCAACGACTGCGGCATGCAATTGGTTCTCATCGCGCATGGGCGCAGTACAGCCTTCCAAATAACTGACATAGCTACCCTTATCTGCAATTATCAACGTTCGCTCGAATTGACCCGTTTGACGCTCATTGATCCTGAAATATGTCGAAAGCTCCATCGGACAACGTGTGCCGGGCGGGATATAGACAAAGGAGCCGTCCGAAAATACGGCAGAGTTGAGCGCGGCGTAATAATTATCGGACTGGGGAACCACTGACCCCAGATATTTCCGCACCAAATCCGAATGATCGCGCAAGGCTTCGGACATGGAGCAAAACACAACGCCGGCTTTTGCTAGTTCTTTTTTAAAGGTGGTGACGACCGAAACGCTGTCGAACACGGCGTCGACGGCGACCTTGCCGCTGCCGTAGTCGCCGCCCACCTCGTCGAGATCGCTCTTCTCATCCTGACGACGCACGCCGGCCAGGATTTCCTGTTCCTTGAGCGGTATGCCGAGCTTTTCGTAGGTTCTGAGCAATTCCGGGTCGACCTCATCAAGGCTTTTCGGTCCCTCGCTGCTCTTTGGCGCGGCGTAGTAGTAAAGCTCCTGAAAGTCGATCTTGGGATAGCTCACCTTGGCCCAAGTCGGCTCTCGCATGGCCTGCCAACGTTGATAGGCGTCGAGCCGCCAGGCCAGCATCCAGGCGGGCTCGCCCTTTTTGTCCGAGATAAAGCGAATGATGTCTTCATTGAGGCCCTTAGGTGCTTTGACGGTTTCGATGTCGGTTTCGAAACCATATTTGTACTGGTCGACGTCGATCCGGCGAACTTGTTCAACGGTCTGCTGGACTGCGGGCATCCTCTCGTCTCCTCAAACCATGTGCGCCGGCGTCTGTGCGCCAGTGACTGATCGCCCGTCGACTGGGCTACGGTGCGGGTAGTGGGCGTGAAGCGTAGACCACACGTCCAAAAACCGATCTACGTCACGGTCCGTCGTCGCAACACCAAGGCTGACGCGGATCGCGGAACTGGCAAGCGGTGTCGGCAAGCCGATCTGTGCAAGGACATGCGAGCCGCCGATTTTGCCGGACGAGCAGGCCGAGCCGGCGCTGACCGCCACGCCGGCGAGATCTAGCTTGATCAGCTTGACCGCCGCATCTAGGCCCGCGCAGGCAAGGCAGGAGGTATTGGCCAACCGCACGGCCCGCGCGCCAACCACCACCGCGCTCGGTGTGAGCGCGCGGACGCCGGCCTCGAGGCGATCGCGCAATTGCCTCACCGCCGCCATCTCGGACAACTCCTCCAACGCCGCAGCCGCCGCAGCTCCGAACCCAGCGATAGCGGCGACATTTTCGGTGCCCGCCCGACGCCGACGCTCCTGTCCGCCACCAACCATAAATGACGGCAGATTGAGGCTATCGCGGATGATCAGCGCGCCGATCCCTTTCGGCCCGCCGATCTTGTGAGCCGACACCGACATCACATCGACATCGCCGGCCGCAAAATCGATCGGCAAGCGCCCCACGGCTTGCACCGCATCTGAGTGAACCGTCACGCCGTGCTCGCGCGCTGCCGCGGCCACCTGCTTGACGGGTTGGACGACACCGGTCTCTCCGTTGGCTGCTTGTAGGCTGATCAGCACCTTCGGCGCTGGCGTCCGCCCCGTTGTCATCGCGGCCAAAAATGCACCAGCGTCCGCCACGCCGTCGCGATCGGTGGGGACCACGTTGAGCGGGGCGCCGCTTACCTGTGCGGCCGCCAGCACGGATTCGTGTTCGATGCCGCTCAGATGGATCGCCTCCCAGCCGGCGCGCAACGCCCAGTTGTTGGCCTCCGTAGCTCCGGAAGTGAACACCACCTCAGTCGCTCGGGCTCCAAGTAAGCACGCCACCGCTTCCCGCGCTTCTTCAATCACCGCCCGGGCTTGGCGGCCTTCCCGATGAACCGATGACGCGTTACCCGGCAGCTCAAGGGCAGCCAGCATCGCTGCCCGCGCTTGCGGCCGCAACGGCGCCGTCGCATTGTAATCAAGATATGTGTGCGCGATGCTCACTGGAGGCCTTCACCGGCTTGATCGACGGCCCGCTGCAAACGGTCTGCGGCGGTTACCGCGCACGGCGGTCCACCAATTCGTCCGTCCAACACATCTTCAAGGCTTACTTGATCTAAGAACTGCTGGATATGCTGGCTCAAGGCATCCCAGAGCCCATGCGTGAGACAGCGATGCTCGCCGACACAACCCGCGGCATCCTCGCCACCACACCGCGTCATGCGCGTCGCCTCCGACACCGCCAACATGACCTCGCCCACCATGATCTGCGACGGCGCGCGCGCCAGCCTGTAGCCGCCGCTGCGTCCCCGCTCACTGACCACGAGACCGCCCCGCCGCAGCTTCAAGAAGATCTGCTCCAAATAGGTCATTGACAGGTGTTGACGCTCGGCAATGGCTGACAACGGCACGGCCGCGTCGGCGCCTTGATGGGCCAGATCAGCCAAGGCCATGACCGCATAGCGACCCTTGGTTGTTAGCTCCACAATCCGTCTCCACTTCGCCGGCGACCTAACCGCCACCCGCACCCGCAACCACCGCTGAGGACGCAGGGTTTGCTACGCCTGCAATCTGTCAGTCCCAAACATCATCGGTCGACTCCGGCACGATACTTGTCAAAGGTTGGGCAACCTGTGCTAAGAGGCCGGGTCACCATAACTCGCCGCGCGCCCGCAGCCGCCGCGCCCAGGCAAGCGTCGAATGTCCGACGGCTCAACCGTGATTAGTTTTGAATGCTTTTAGACGGACACTATGGTAATTCCGAGCGCTGAAGTCAAGATTTGCGGCTCATCAACTGCAAACTTGCGCTGCCAGCACCCCAAGAGAACCCTTACCGCCCGCGGATTGACGCTGCCGTCGCCGCCACATACGCAATCATCTGTGCTTGAGGTCAAATGCCGGAACTAATCATCAACGGCCCCGCCGGCCGCCTTGAGGCGCGCTATCACCACGAGCCCGATCCGACCAGCCCGATCGCGCTGATCTTGCATCCGCATCCCCAGTTCGGGGGTACCATGAACAACCCGGTCGTCCATCAACTGTACTATATGTTCCACGACCGCGGCTTCTCCACGTTGCGCTTCAACTTCCGCGGCGTCGGTCGCAGCCAGGGCTATTTCGATAACGGTCCCGGCGAGTTGGCGGACGCCGCCTCGGCGCTCGACTGGATGCAGCTGGTGAAGCCGGACGCCAAGGCCTGTTGGATCGTCGGTTTTTCGTTCGGAACCTGGATCGCCATGCAGCTGCTCATGCGCCGGCCGGAGATCGACTCCTTCATCTGCGTCGCACCGCCTGCCAACATCTACGATTTTTCCTTTCTCGCGCCATGCCCATCCTCTGGTCTGATGGTCAACGGCGAGTTCGACCGCGTGGTGCCGTCCGCGTCCGTCGCCGAACTGGCCGCCAAAACCAAGACGCAGCGCGGCATCACCATCACGCATGCGATCGTGCCGGGCGCCAACCATTTCTTCATGGGCGAGGACAAATCCGATCTGACCGACACGCTGGTTGAGGTGGTCGGCGACTACGTCGACAAGACCATGATCGATATCCTCGAAGCCAAGCGCAAAGCCGAACGATAAGTGCGGCTGGACCAGCGATGACCGAAAAGGCCGCGCAGCCCAAACGCTGGCGACGGGGGCAGCCGGCCGCTGCCCCACCAGGCCAGCCAAAACATCGTGCCATGGAGTGGCCAAGTGGCCAGGTGGGGAGTGGGATGGTTGCTGCTCACACTGAAACGCTCGCTAAGGCTTGGCGAGGACGCCGCCCCGCGTCGGCTGCCGCACCCCCGTTGTGCCAGGGAACGTGATGGGCAACCCCTTGAGCGAGCGGACCGCCAGATAGGCCCAGGCCTCGGCCTCGATGCTATCGCCGTTCACGCCGATCGCTTCCGCCGGCACCACGGCATTCTCAACCAGGCCGGCGATCATGCTCATCAACGTCTTGTTGTGCCGGCCGCCGCCGGCGACCACCCACAGTGCCGGTTGCTCGGGAAAGTGCTCGCGCGCCTTGGCCAATGCTTTGGCTGCAAATGCCGTCAGCGTTGCCGCGCCGTCGCTGGTCGATAACGGGTCCACCAGCTCCAACGCAAACGCATCGCGATCGAGTGACTTCGGCGGCGGTTCGCCGAAATAGGACCGCGCGAGATACCGGTTGAGGTAATCCTCCCGCACCTGCCCTTGGGCTGCCTGCCGACCATCGGGATCGCATGGATGACCGGTTCGCTTGAGCATCCAGTCATCGATCATGCCGTTGCCCGGCCCCGTATCGAACGCCAGCAATGCGCCGTCGCGGCCAATCCAGGTCACATTGGCCACACCACCAAGATTGACGAAGGCGATCGGCCGTGGCTCGAGGCGGCCTGATAGCAACCCACGATGATAGACCGGCGCCAGCGGCGCTCCCTGGCCACCTTGCGCGCAGTCCGCCGCCCGCAGATCGTAGACCACGTCGATCCCGATCATTTGCGCCAGCCGCATCCCGTCGCCGAGCTGTACGGTGGTCTTGTAATGACGCCGTTGTGCCGCACCAGTCCGGTGCTCCGTGGTCACCCCCCCCGACGCGCGGGGCAGCACCACCAGCCGTTCGTCATCACGGTGGAGGACGGTATGACCATGCAAGCCCACGACCTGCACCTCGCTCGGGTCAACCCAATAATCCTCAAAAAAACGCCCCACCGCATCGATGTGCAGATCGGTCAAATACTGTTCCAACAGCCTCAGCCGGCCAGGCCGCTGATCGCGCCGCTCTAGACCTGCCGCCTCCAACAGGCCGGCGCGCAGCTGCTTGCGCAGCGTGTCCGAGTACGGATACGTCGCCGTCGGTCCACGCCTGACGATGTTCTCGCCATCGGTATCGATCAGCGCGACATCGATGCCATCCATAGATGTGCCGCTCATCAGGCCGATCGCTCGCGTCAACTTGCCCATCGCCGCCTACCTGTGCATGTTGCACCGCATAAGAGCTAAAGATGTCCATGAGTCACAGATGTCGTCCTGCCGCCGCGACACCGACCGCCATCGACGACGCGAGCAATCGACCACCGTCCGGCACGCTGCTTACGCCGCAGGTTGACCGACAGTCTCAACCAAAGAGCCAACCCCATGACGACGCCCAAATCCGACTTTCTCAAGGTCATGACCGAGCGCGGCTTCATACATCAATGCTCCGATCAAGAGGGGTTAGATGCGCTGGCCGCAAACCGGAAGGTTGTCGGCTATGTGGGTTACGATTGTACGGCGCCATCGCTGCATGTCGGCTCCTTGATTTCAATCATGATGCTGTACTGGCTCCAACAGACCGGCAACACGCCGATCGCCTTGATGGGCGGCGGCACAACCCGGGTCGGAGATCCGTCTGGCAAGGACGAGACCCGTGCCATCCGACCGATCGAAGAGATCGATGCCAACAAACAGAGCCTCAAGGGTGTATTTGAGCGGTTTCTTCAGTTCGAGATCGGGGCCAACACGGCCGTCATGCCCGACAACGCGGAGTGGTTGGCACCGCTCAACTACATCGAGTTTTTGCGCGATGTCGGTCGCCATTTCTCCGTGAACCGCATGTTGACCATGGATTCAGCCAAGCTCCGTCTGGAGCGACAGCAGGAGTTGAGCTTTATCGAGTTCAACTACATGCTGCTGCAGGCCTACGATTTCGTCGAGCTTGCCCGCCGCTACGGCTGCAACTTGCAGATGGGCGGATCCGACCAGTGGGGCAATATCGTGACCGGCATCGACTTGGGCCGCCGGATGGGCACGCACCAGCTACTTGCGCTCACCTGTCCGCTGTTGACCACTTCGTCGGGGGCCAAGATGGGTAAGACCGCCGCGGGCGCCGTTTGGCTCAACGCCGATCAGTTCAGCGCCTACGACTACTGGCAGTATTGGCGCAATACGGAAGATGCCGATGTCGGCCGTTTTCTAAAACTGTTCACGACGTTGCCGCTGAGCGAGGTGCGCAAGCTAGAGGCGCTGGAGGGCAGCGAGATCAACGACGCCAAGAAAGTGTTGGCCTCCGAAGCGACAGCGTTGGTGCACGGCACCGATGCGGCCCAGGTTGCTGCGGAGACAGCCCGCAAGACCTTCGAGCAAGGCGAACGTGCCGCCAATCTGCCGAGCCAAACCATGAGCCGCGCGGATCTGGACGCCGGCCTCGGCGTGCTCGAAGCCTTCGTCGGCGCCGGCCTTGTCAAATCCAACAGCGAGGCGCGCCGGCAAATCCAGGGCGGCGGTCTAAGGGTCAACGGCGTCGTCATCAACGACGAACGCCAACAGCTCTCGTTTGAGGATGTGACCGAGGACGGCGTCATTCAGCTCTCGCTCGGTAAAAAGCGTCACGTGCTGTTGCGACCCGATTAGAGCCGTTCATCAAAGTTAGACCGTGTCAATATCAGCTGGAACCATCCCGCTCCCCCGCCCGGTTGCTGCACTACGGCTGGTTAACCTGTGAGGACCAGCCACCTTCGCGTGGCCTTCCCGACGGGTTGGCGCGCAACTTGCTCGTCGACGACCGATCGCGCCTGGTCCCCGGCGCCCGGCGCGAGCGCAATTGCCCAGCACCGCCGCGATCGCCCGCCGGCGGGGCAGCCCGCGGCGTCACCCGCGGCATCGGGTTGGTCATCGGCATCATTTCACGCAGGATCCCCGGTAGACCCACTGAGACGGGATTGATCAGCACCTGGGGACGCGCCATTGACCCCTTGATGGCAAAGGTCACGCCGAACACGCCTTCCCCACGCGGCCCAGCCAGAATTTGCCCCAAGATGGGAAACGATCCGATCGCGGAGTTGAGCCCTTGGATCGGCACGTAGGTGCCGCCTAAATCGACCGTGCGCGTTTGAAAATCGGCCTTGCCCTTGAGCACAACCCCAAGCACCGGTCCGCGCAAATCCGCGTTATCGAGTACGAATTGTCCGTGTCCAATCAAGAACGGTGCCCGCATCGAATCAAACGGCAACCTCGGGCGAACCATTCGTCCACGCGACCGCGTGCGCCGGCCATCAGCACGCCGGTGATAGGGCTGAAACGCCGCACCGGCCGAGGCCTCCTCAACCGGGTCACCAAGGATGTTGAAGCGGCGCACCGACAACAACCCGGTCTTCTCGACGTCACCGCGGCCATCGAGATAGACCACCAGCTGCATGTTGCCACCTTGCATGCTCGGATAAAAACCGACCAGTCGAAACACGGTGCCCGCATCCTCGGACACCGCCACCAAGCGTCGACCGTACTGCTTCGTGCGCTCCACACCGACTTCCAACCGCCTGCCCACCGCTTTGTCGGGGCCTGCCAGCCGGCCCTTTGCCGCCAGCGAGGTCAACTGACCCCGGCGCATCTTCATCGCCAGCCGAACCCCTCTCAGCGACAGGTCGTGAAACCCAAGCACGTTTTCAATGTCGGCTTGCAAATCGAAATCGTTGCCATCGCGGGCCGCATCGGACGAGGTGCCCTTCAGACGACCGACCGAAAACATCGACCGGAAGAGGTCACGGGCCACAAACGTGGCACCATTCAGTTTGAGCTGCCAAATCTTGTCGGAGCGCAGCAGCCCAGAGATCGACAAGCGGGATACAACGTGCAGTGAAAAATTAGGAAAATTAAAGCTCCGCAGCTGATTTTTGGGGTCGAATGACATGCTGCCAGAAAGCGCGATATCGCTGCCAACCAACGTAAGCTTGCGAAGCTCCAGCGTGCGATCGGCCGCGCGAACCACATCGAATTGCAGCGATGCCGAACGGCCTGCCGGTTTTCGCCAGGCGAAACCTTCCAGCAGCAGCTCAGCATCGCTCAAGTCAACTCTGACATGGGTGGGCGCCTCGAATTCAGCGACCGGCAATGAGATCGCAACGGGTACTGTGCCGCGCACAAACGCATTGACGGGGATGCCCAGCCGCGCGCGATCGCTTTGCGTGAGGCGAGTGGTAATGCGCAGCGGCGGCTGATCGACGTCTTCTGCGCCGAGCTGGCGGTGAAAGGCGATTTTGGCACGTACGCCTGAGATCAAAAACTCGCCGCCGCCCTCAACAGAATGCTCTGAAACATCGAAGTTCAGATTGGCGTCTCGCACATCATGTCGTCCAAACACATTATCCGACCGGCCCCGCGTCACCTTGATCTTGCCGGCGACCTTGGGCTGCTGATCGCTCATGGCCGACCCCAACGGCAGCTCGATCTGCAGCTGCGCATCGACGTTACCGCCGGGCCGGATCCCCGGAATCTCGATCACCGGCTCGTCCGATGAGGGCGGATTGACAATCGCCAATGCGGCGGCGACGGCTCCTTTGCCGCGAAATGTCAGCTGACCCCAGGCGTCTGGTTTTGACACCTCATCCGACGACAAGCTGACATCGCTCAGCACAAGCTTGCGCCTGGTCGATGGCTCTATAACGGCCCGTGGCGCCGTCACCGCAAGGTTATCGCCGTCGATTTTGATCGCCATGCGAGGGATGTCGACCACCGGGAGCCCGGGCCAGGGGTCCAATGCGATATCGGCCGCTTCAATGGCGATCGTGGTGTGAACGTTGACACGGCCCGCACCACCATCATCCGCGGGGCCCGAAGGCAAAAACCGTATTGAGAATTCGCCGGACAGAATGCGGCCAGAGCGGATCTGCTTAGCGGTCCACAGCCGTGTTTCCGGCGCAAGGGCGGCCGGCCAGATCAGCTTGGCGGCCTGTGAGCTCATGGCCGACAACGTGCCCGAGACGACCGCCTGCCCGGATGGGGCTCGACCGCGGACCAGTCCCTTCAGGTCGACTTCGCCGCCAGCAACCTTCAGCTGCGCCCGCTCGATCTTGAAGCCCATGCTCGAATATTGCCCACGCAGCGAAAAGGTCTCGATCGGCTGTGCGTCAACCCCCATCCTGGGAGCGGCCATAGCGCCGTCCGTGGCCTCGATCGACACCTCCCACGGGGCATCGGACAGCGCGGGAATGGTGATGGCGCCACGCAAGGTCGCCCAGCTCTGCCCTGACCGGAGCGTTGATGGCTCAAGACTGATCCGTCGGGAACCGCGCGCGTAATGCAGCAGCAGCCGCCCACCGTCGATCGGCATTCGTCCAGCGCCCGGCCAGCCAGGCATAATCGCGCCGGCGCCAACTTGGACCTCAAAGCGCGCGCCGATCAGCTCGCCAGACGACCGCGACAGCTCCATGGCGCCAGTCCCGCTCACCGGAAAATCCAACACCGACAACGCCCCCAACTGCGGCACCGTCGCCGCAATCGTGCGCGGGATCAAATCAGCCAACCTCGCCCGCACCAGCACCGATTCGGCGGCATCATTGTTCTCGGCCACCACCGATAGACGCCAACGGCCGCCCGTCGTTGCAAATCTCGCCTCGCCGGAGAGAACGCTGCCGTCGCGACCATGCTCAAGCACAAACTCGGCATTGCTCACCCGCCAGACCGCTTGCTCCTGACCGGTGTCTAAAATCAGGGTGGCGTTGCGTAAGCCAACCCCGTTGAGAAACGCTGCAGCGCCACTGCCGCGGCGCGCCTGTCCGACAAGATCGACAATCGTCTTTGCGAGCGCAACTTCGCGCGCGGCGTCGACCGGATGGCCGCGACCACTGGCGGGGTGGGGCTGCAACTGCGGTCCAGCTGGCTTGTGCCGCCACCCAAATTGACCGGTCGGTTGAGCGTTTGGCGGCCGCTGACCTCCGCCATCCGGGAGCGAAAGAACCAGGCCTTGATCCCGCGAATACAAGAGCTGCAGCGTTGGTTCCACCAACACGATTCTGGCCGGTGCAATGAGCCCGGCCATCAGCGCGTCGACATTGAGCCGGACTGCCGCGACGGGCGCAACCGCCACCGTCAGCCCCTGCTCGTCGGAGAAGCGCACGTTCAACAGGCGAAATTCGAACCCGCCTGACGGTGTCATGTGCACTGCGGCATTTTCCACATTGACGCGCAGTCCCGGCAAGTCTGCCTCGATCCCGCGCGCGATCGGATCGGCAAGCCGTTCCAGCGAGATCGGCCCGTTCAGTAGACGGACATAAAGAATGCCGCCCGCGATCATAGTGAGCAGCAGCGATGGGACCAGCAATCGGGTCGCAACCCTATATGAAATGCCAGATAGGCGGCGCAGCCAGGACCTGTGGCCCGGGCCGGAGGGGCCGGTCGCGCGGGATCCGCCCCGAGCGCCACCCGCCCTACGGGGTCGGTCATCGGCAGGTCTGTCAGAACTGTCTGGTGTATTAGTGTTCAATATCCAAAACCACCAAGATCACGCCGCACCGTCGACCGTGCATCAGCTGCCGATGCCTCGGCGCAAAGAGCCGGCTGAGTGCCGCGCCCAATGCCACACCTCACAGCACGCCCAAACCAGAGCGCGCGTATCCAAGGATCAAAAATCCACGCCCGTTACCGTTTGCAAGCGGTGCGTAGATTGTCGGTCGGATTGCCGTGACGTATGAATCCAACCGGCTTGTGAAGGCTTAAAAGCGTCAAAAGAAAGGCATGATCTATGGTTGAGGAAGGTAACAAAGCGCCGAATATCGCTCTGCAAACGGACGATGGCAAAACCACCAAGCTCGCTCAGCTCAAAGGGCGCCCGGTCGTCCTGTACTTTTATCCAAAGGATGACACCAAGGGCTGCACCGCGGAGGCACAGGACTTCACAGAACTGCAGCAGGCTTTCGAGGATGCCGATGCCGAAGTCATCGGCGTGTCGCCTGATGATATGGGGAGCCACAAGAAGTTCCGCAGCAAATTCGATCTGACCGTGAAGTTGGCATCAGACGTCGATAAGTCGATCTGCGAAGCATTTGGTGTTTGGGTAGAAAAATCCATGTATGGCAAAAAATACATGGGTGTAGAGCGTTCAACCTTCCTCATTGATAGGTCTGGCAACGTCGCCAAAGCTTGGCGCAAGGTCAAGGTACCAGGTCACGCCGAGCAGGTGCTTGCAGCCGTCCAGGCACTAAAAAACTGAACGGCAATGACGTTAGCTTCGGATCGCCAGCCAGGCACCACTGGGGAAATTGAGGCAGCCCATGCCATCCTGGCAGAGGCTGCGGTGGCGATCGTCCGCTGCCCCTCGCCGGCCGGCAAGGTGGCACTTGCCACGACCACCGCTCGACGCTGGCGAGACGGTCAACTCTCGTTGGCCGTGATCAGTCCGGCCTTCCACCTGCCCAAGCATCCGGGCCGGCCAAGCCGACCGCGGTTGCTGCCGCCTCGAGAGATGGCACGGCGGTCGGCGCACGGCGCAAAAGGACGGTTCGCCCTGCTCCATGCGATGGCCCACATCGAGCTTAACGCGGTCGACATGACCTGGGACTTGCTGGCCCGCTTCGCCCGTGCGCCGATGCCACGAGCCTTTTTCGATGATTGGGTGCAGGTTGGCCTGGAAGAGGCGCGGCATTTCGATTTGGTCTCGCACCGTCTGGCCAAGCTCGGCGGTACCTACGGCGATTTGCCGGCCCACAATGGTCTTTGGCAAGCTGCCCAGGCGACCGGTCATGATCTGATGGCCCGCCTAGCGGTGGTGCCGCTGGTGTTGGAAGCAAGGGGATTGGACGTCAGCCCAGCCATGATCGAAAGCCTGCGGCAATCAGGCGATACCGATTCCGCGCAGGTGCTGGACGTGATCTACCGCGACGAGAAGCGACATGTGGCCTGCGGCATGCGATGGTTCCGCCACATCTGCCAGCGCCGCCGTTTGGCGCCAGAACCCACCTTCCAAGCCCTCGTCCGCGCCAACTTCCGCGGCCCCATCAAGCCGCCGTTCAACGATCAAGCCCGCTCCGAGGCCGGGCTGACACCGGGGTTTTACAAGCCGCTGTCCGCGATGGGGGCACCACCTTAGATCGTGTCCGGCGTCGGCGGACGAGCCGCGCCGGCACCTGCTAGCATCGGGCGGCCAAATGTGTGGTGCTGGTGATGTCCCGCGCCGCGCGATGGCGATGTTCTATGACAGCGGAGGCACCGGACCCGCCGGCCGCTGCGGCTGCAAGGTACTAGAGCAACCTGCCTTTAATCGGAATCGGCGTTGCGGTTCCGATTTAAGGCGCGATGATCTAGGTTTCTGACAATAGTATTGCGATGATCGGCGTCTCGATGGCAGATGACCGACCCCATCCACCGAGGCAAAAGGCGCATGCACGCGGTTTCTTCGTTTTTCATCAATCGCAACGTGGTGTTGCTGTCGCTGGCGCAATCGTTCGCCAACACGCTGCAGACCATGGGCATTGCGACGACGCCGTTGGCGGCATACATGCTCCTTGGCGACGACAAGTCGCTGGCCACCCTACCCATCGTGTTCGTCCATCTGGGCTTGATGACGGCCACGGTTCCAGCCTCGCTGCTGATGAACAGGTTCGGACGCCGCGCCGGTTTTTCGATCGGTGCCATGATCGGCATCACCTCCGGCGCCGTCGGCGTCTGGTCCGTGTTCGAAATGAGTTTGTGGGGTCTTTGCCTGACCTCTTTTCTGCAGGGCGCAACGCTGGCGGTGTCCTGGTATTATCGCTTTGCCGCGGCCGACTGTGCGCCGCCGGGGCTCAGAGCCCGGGCCATATCGCTGGTGCTGCTCGGCGGCATCCTGGCAGGTATCATCGGCCCCGAATCGGCCAAGTGGGCCAAGGAATTGCTCGCACCGGTCACGTTTGCCGGGGTCTACGTGATGTTTTCCGTGATGTGCCTGATAACGCTTCTGATCGTCAGTCAGCTCACCATTCCGCCGCCGACCGCCGAGGAGCGGCATGAACCGGCCCGCCCGATGGCCGAGATTGCCCGCCAGCCAGCCTTCATCGTCGCCGTCTTATCATCGATGGTGGGTTATGGCGTCATGACGGTGCTGATGACGGCGACGCCGCTGGCGATGTTGGGCTGTGGCTTCGTGTTCGAAGATAGCGCAACGGTGATTCAATTCCACTCGGTTTCGATGTTCGCTCCGGCGCTGTTCACCGGCTACCTGATCATTCGCTTTGGCGTGCTGACCATCATCGGCATCGGCGCCTTGCTGCTGTCGGGCGCTGTGGTGGTCGCGATGTCCGGCATTACCTTTGCCAATTTCCTAGTCGCCAACGTGCTCGTCGGCGTCGGCTGGAACTTCTGCTTTATCGGCGGCTCGACCTTGCTCACCACCGTCTACCGGACCTCCGAACGGGCCAAAACGCAGGCCGCGCACGACTTTGCCGAGTACACCATGACCGCCATCGCCGCTTTGATGGCCGGCATCGTGCTGGCCGGTTCCGGCTGGGCCTCCGTCAACCTGATTGCAATTCCGTTGATCTTGGTCGTCATCGCCTCGACACTTTGGCTTTATTGCAAGCAGGGGCACGTCGAACTCGCAGCTCAGCCGGGTCGAGCGTGAGGCCGCAAACGTCACATCAAGAGCGTGTCAGCGCGTGCTGGAACCATCCTGTTTCCGCGCCCGACCAGCCAAACAGGCGTGCCATGGGATGGCATGGGATGGCCGGGCGGGGCAGCGGGCTGGCCCGGTTGAACTGCCTGAGGTGGACATGATCTAGATCATCGCGCCTTTAATCGGGATCGTTCCGCTTCCGATTAAAGGCAGGTTGCTCTAGCCCGCCTGTGCGTAGCGCCGGTGTTGGGCTCCGGAGATCAGCGAGCGTCCGGTGTCGGCGTCGATCACTTGGATGCCAAGCCGGAGCGCCTCGCGGTTGCTGATTTCAGCCTGTTTCGTGCCGGGCGGCGATAAGGCCGCCGACATGAACGCCATGTCAGCTCCGATATCGGTCATATACTCAGCGATCAGCAAAATCATGTCTTGGGTATCCGCCACCGCTCTTTGCATGTCGGCCATCTTGAGTCGCCGCTGACCAGCCGCCAATTGAAAGCTGTGGAACACCAACTTGGCACGCGAACCTTTGACCCGATAGCTGCGACCGTTGATCGGGTCCCGGCCACCGAGAAAGGCCAGCGCACAAGCACTGATGCAGCGAGCGCGGCGCCCAGCGACATAGGTGCGGACCCGATTGCGATGAAAATATCGACCCATGCGCAACGCGTCGACAATCGCGCCACCCGGCGAGTTGAGCCACACCGTAACCGGCTGATCGGCCGGCAGGCGAGCGAGGAATTCCTCAACCCTTTTGCCATCGCCAGGCTCGATGATGCCGGTGATGTTCACCACACTGACATGCGCGCTGGCCTGACGCAGCTTGATTTCGAGGGCGCCCGCCGACGTCGCCATCGTGATACCTCCAAGCCAGGTCACCAAAAGCCATGACAAGCAGGTGACAGCGGGACGCATCGCCCCCCGGACAGCGCGCAGATGAATGAGAAGGTGATCGAGCATGGTCAGAGTTGCCGCAATTGTCGCTGATGAAACTGGGAGGAGGGATGACGCAGGTGGGTTCATGAGCCCGGCCTCTTGCGCGGCGAGCGCTCAGCAGCAATCAGCCGGGCTTGCGCTTCATCGAGCACATGGATCCCCATCTCCAGGCTTTCTTGGTCCGAGACGAAGTACATGCTCTCCGTCGGATTCCGCAGCATCAATTTGAGCTTGTCTAACCCCTCGCCGATCCGCCGCAGGTAGGCGACGATTTCGCGCGTAACGGCCTGGGCCTGCAAGACCTGCCTGTTGTAATCAGCCTTGGTGTAGATCCGCGATGGATCGTAGGATTCGTTACGAAACTGGTGAAAGCCCAGCTTGCCGCCTGTCGGCTTGATGCGCATGGCAGCTTTGCTGCGCTGGTCGCGGCCGCCGAGAAACGCCAGGGCGCATGCGCTCGAGCAGCTGCCGCCGCCGCCCTTGACCAGGGTTGCGATGCCACGCTCGAAGAAATAGGTGCCAAGCCGCAATCCCTCGGAGAGCTTGCCGCCGGGTGAGTTGAGCATAATCGTCACCGGCCGCCCGCGAGCGTGACGCTGCACCAACCTTCTGACTTTGGTGAGCTCTCCGCCCATGATCGGGCCGTTCATCAATAGCATCAGGCTGTCCCTGCGGCCGGTCTCCAGCACGCCAACCTCGGCGGCCTCGAGCTGAGCGGCACAGGCGATGGCGCAACCGATTACCAGCGCGAAACGGCCGGCGACCCAGCGCACGGCCCCCACGCGACGCTGAGCGCCCGGTCGGCCGCGGCCAAGCCCTGCACCGTGCAAATTTTGCATCGAAACGACCATCATATGTGATCCCCGAGGACGCGTGCGGTGTGACGCCAGATCCGGCGCCCTGTCACCCAATGTGGCGGCAACGGGTCGTCCGCGCTGTTCCTGAGGATACAGTCGTTAAACCCAGTGCAATCACATTGCTTTTAAAGCGTTGCGGGACCGCTCCGTGGAGGCCTGTCGATGCTTCTCGAACAATCTTGGCGCTGCCTAGATGGCGCGCTGCTGCTGCATGGAACGGGCCATCGCGGCAGCAGCGAGAAGGGCTTGAAGGCCGACCTGCGCCATCTGGTGTTTGCGGTTGATGGCCAACGCCCGGTCGTAGTCCCGCTTAGCCCGCAGCGCGTCGCCGCGCGCTGCGTAGGAGCGTCCGCGCAACGCATAGCTATCCGAATTCGCCTTGATCGCCAGCGCTGAGCTGAACGTCTCGATTGCTGTTAAATGGTCGCCGGCGAGGGCCAACACCACACCCTTATTCTGCAACGCCAGAACGAAATTGGGGTCAAGCGCCAGCGCCTTGTCGAAATCCGCCATAGCCGAGTCTCGCTGATGGCGCCGCAAGTGCGCGACGCCACGGCAGTTATAGGCGGCCGGCAAGCGCGCATTGATCCAGATCGCCTTGGCGCACGCCGCAGCGGCCTGGGCGGGACGACCGGCTGCCAGCAAGGCGCGCCCGCGCTCCAGATGCGCGACGACGTAGCCGGGATCCAACTTGATCGAGCGATCAAAATCGGCCATTGCGCGACCGACGTCGCCGCGCCTGGCATAAACGATGCCACGCACAACGAAGCCGAACGGAAGCGTTGGCGCGCCTTCGATCAGCCGCATCCCGGTTTTGTAAGCAGCTTCCAGCTCTCCGTTCTGAAGATGTTGCTCACCGATTGCGACCAGCTCACGAACGTTTTTTGCGCGTCCAGCCGATGTGGTCCGCGCCCGCCGCGCGCGAAGCTTGTTTTGCGACACCGTATCCCGCCGACTTTTAAGGCGGGCTGCTTTGCCCACGCGCATGGGTGGCGGCGTGGGCGCGGCCTTCACCACATGGTTCCCGGCCTGCCGCGACGGCTTGATCGGCTTTGAGACCCGATCAGACCCACGCTCGGATGGCCCGCCCACAGATGTCTCAGGGTGGGGAGCTGGCGCCGAGTAGCGCGGGTCACTGTTGATTTGCAGCAAGGCCTGACGGCGCTTGATTGTGTGCTGATCTTGAGGCCGCAGCTCAAGCAAGCGGTCGCAATCAGCAAGTGCACGCTCCACGTCACCCTTGACCATATAGGCGTCGATGCGCTCCGAGAGGGCAAAAACGTAACTGGGGGAGGCCGCGATCGCCTTCGTGAGATCCTCGATCGCTTGGTCAAATTTTCCCTGCAGCCGTCGTACGTGGCCGCGGCTGGCCAGCGCATGTGCGTTGGCAGGTCGGAGCCGGAGCGCACGATCAAAGTCGGTGATCGCCCGGCCATAATCGCGCTGTCGGGCCCGAACCAGACCGCGGTTGACGAACGCCCCGACATAGTTGGGCGCCAACCGGAGCGCCCGATTGAGATCCGCCAACGCCGCCTTCAGCCGGCCGCGACTGATGCGCATGGAAGCGCGTAAGCCGTAGGCGTCGGCGTTGCGGGGATCGAGCCGCAAGGCAGATTGGAATTCGCGCGCCGCCCGCCCGTATTCGCGCCGGTTGGCATAGGCTCGACCGCGCAGCACATGGGCAAACGACCGGCGCTTCTTGCTCGCCCGCCTGTTTACGATGACCCTTGAGCAGCCCTTGATCGCCCGCGTCCAATCCGTCGAGCGGCAATCCGTCATCGGCGTTGCCGCCAACGTCGCCGTGGTCGAGATCAGAACCGCTGTGATGGAAAGCACAGTTCGCAACGTTCTTCCTCCCCTCACGCAATCGACCGCCTGATGTCTCAGGTTTGGCGAGCCGTCGATGGCACTTTGATGCACAGTGTCCAGCAGAGCTGTTCCCAATGGAACAGACCAGGCGACGGGCGTCGGCTATCGATCCGGTTCAAGGCAAGGTGATCGGAAAGGCCGGCGTGAGGGTATCGCCATCCTCAGCTTTAGCTGCGCTCACCCACGCCCTAGAGCAACCCCCATCCGGCCTCCGATCTCCGGCGGTGGCACGGGTCGCAAAGCCCCCTGCGGCCGCTCGTTCGAGGTGCCGCCGCTGGCCGGGTGGGGGCATGAGCCGGTTCTCAGATCGGTACCGCCGCACGCAATACGGCAACGCCACACCCGCTTGCCGACGCCCATGACGCCGCCCACGACGCCGCCCACGACGCCGCCGGCAAGCAAGACAATTCGAGCCGTCCCGGCCACCGAACCGGCTGCTTCACCTGCCCAAATCCCGGAGCTTAGGTGCCACTTCGGTGGCGAACAGGCGCAGACTGCTCTCGGTCTGTTCTGCCGGTTGCGTCGCAATCTGCAGCATCGCGATCAGATGGCCGAAGCCCATCTCGCGCTGACGCTTGATGATCGTTTCCGCGACAGTGCTGGGACTGCCGGCGATGACCATGCCAAGATCGAGCAACGTCTCAGCCGACTGGAAACTGGTGCGGAGCTTGAATTTCTGCTCGATCAAAGCCTTGGTCGAGGCCACCGAGGTGTAGCCGGGCGGCAATCGGGCGGTCAGCGGGTAGTGCAGAAAACGATTGAAAAAGTTCTCGATATGCGGCGCCACCTCGGCCCTGGCCTGGGCATCGGTCTCGGCCACATAAATCGGGAGCGCCCAGCCCATCTGCGAGGCGGCTGCTGTGTAGCCATGACCCTTGGCCACGTCGCGATACATATCGAACACTTTTTGCGCGGTGGCGATGGGTGAGAACGTCTGCAAATAGGTGTACTTGCGGGCCGGATCAGCGCACCAATCGACGGTCTCCTTGCTGCCCTGGGACGGGATCCAGACCGGCGGATGCGGCTGCTGCACCGGGCGCGGCCAGCAATTCACATAATCGAACTCGTAGTGACGACCGGCGAAGCGAAACGGTCCGGTCTCCGTCCAAGCCCGCAAAATCAAGTCGTGCGCCTCATAAAACCGGGCGTGAGACAAACTGGGATTGGCGGCCGAGGCGAAATACTCCGTTCCAATGCCACGCACAAAACCGGCCACCAATCTGCCGCCCGACAGATTGTCGATCATCGCAAACTCCTCGGCGATGGCGACGGGATAGTTGACGAGCGGCAAGGCGCGACCCAAAACGGCAATTTTTGCCTGCTTGGTGGTTCGCGCCAACGAAGCCGCGATCAGGTTAGGCGCCGGCATCAGGCCGTAGGCCGTCTGGTGATGCTCGTTAACGCAGATGCCGTCGAAGCCCAGCTCATCGGCAAGCTCCAGCTCGCGGATGTAACGGGCATAGGTTTCACAGCCGGTCTTCGGGTCGTAGTTTGAGTTGGGCAGCGTCAGCCAAGCCGTGTCGTGTTTGTCCAGCTCCTTCAGGTCGACGGCGCCGTAGGGCATCAAGTGGAAGAAAAACACGTTCATCAGCCAAGCTCCCGGTAAAACGACGCGATCGCCTCATCGCACTCCTCCGCCCGCTCCGTATGGAGGGCATGGCTGGTCTCGGACAGAGCCACGAGCTTGTGGTCGGGAATGTGCGCCACGAAAGCCTTGTGACAATCGAACGGAACGATCTTGTCTTCACGTCCCCAAAGGATCAGCGTCGGCACATCGATGCGGTGCAACCAATAGGGCAGCTGTGGATTGTGCAGGCGCGGCGACCATGCCAGCCGCGCCACGGCCGCTTTGTTCTGCAGCACGACGTCGAGGTCGGCATTCGGCAGCTGCGCCACCCGCTCTTCAGCCAACTCCTGATTGAAAAACTGTGCCCGGGTCGCCGTTTCGGCATCCCAAAGGAAGATGTCGCCGAACGGCACCTCAACCGAGCGGCAGCCGGCCGGCGCCAGCAGCGTCAGGGATTTGAGCCGCGCGGTATTGAACACCGCAAGCTCGGCGGCGGTCCAGCCCCCCAGCGAATGGCCGACGAGATGAACGTCGGCAAGATCCAGCGTTTGGAGCGTGTCGAGATAGAACAGCGCCAGATCGCTGACACTCATCATCCAATCCGGAATCTGCGAGCGACCAAAACCGGGATGCTCCGGGGCGATGACGCGATGGCGAGCGGCCAGACGTTTCAGCATGGGGTTCCAGCTTGATCCACCAGCGCCATGCAAAAACAGCAGCGGCGGCCCCGCACCGTCCTCTTTCAGCTGCAGCCGTTGACCCTTTACGTCGAGTTCATGCTCTCGCATCGCCACGTCGTCCTCTTACATCATCGGCGGCGCTAGATTATCGTGCCTCAAACGGGAACCGAAAGGCCGGTTCCCACTTAAGCCACGAAGATGAACGCCCTCAAAGTGGTGAGCAACCTGCTGTTCATCGGGATCGTTCCGGTTTTGATGAAAAGCAGGTTGCTCCAGCGATGGCCCGGCCGAACGCGGCCACATCTTAGATGGCTCATATCTTGGTCAGATTACAAACGCGCCGGCGAAGGTGGCAACCCGTTGTCTCAGCTCTCATCGGACGGCTGGCGAAAGCCACGTCCGCGCCGCGCCGCAGGGACATCGGGCTGCGACGCATCGCGGTGGGAAACGGCACCGGATCGCTGCTTGCCCCATAACGTTGCCAAGTTTTGCACGCTGCGACCGGCCAGGTTGCGCGCAGCTGCCATCATGCGCTGGTCAACTGCGTGGCGATGTCCCTCAAGCGCCACCGTCAGCGATGAAAGGCGCCGCATGGTCAACAGCCATGGAACAATGCATAACGCCGCCGCCAGCGCGAACGCCAACCGCAAGCCAATCAAGTCTGCCACCGCGCCGATCACCAAAGCGCCCAAAAACGGCGCGCCGCGATAGATCATGCTGTAAAGCGCCATCACGCGGGCGCGCAGGCCACCGTCGACGCAAGACTGCACCAACGCCTGCGCGGCGGTTGTCGTGATGGTCAGCGAGCCGCCCCAGATCACGGCCGCCAACAGGCCGACCCAGATGTTAGACGTGGCGACAAAGGCGAAGGTCGTGACCACGTTGAGAAGAAATCCGCCCATCACCACGAGCGTCAGGCCAGAGGTGCGGCCGTAGACAGCGATCGCGGCCGCCGCGATCATCGCCCCAATGCCCATCGCCGCCGTCAACCATCCAAGCCCGCTCGCGCCGGCCGCAAACACGTCGTCGGAAAAGCCCGGCAGCAGATCCTGCAGCGGTCGGATCCAGACCGCGCCGACGGCCAACAACAAGAACACCGGACCGATGCCAGCATGACGTCGAACGTAAACGAGCCCCTCGCCGATCTCCGCGATCAAGCCTCCAGCTGCGCGCGGCGGGCGGGCCGGCACCGCAAGTCGCATGGCATAAAGACCGATCAAATAGCTGACGCAGCCCAAGGCGTTGATGGCGAAGGTGATGCCCACCCCGTAGATTGGGATCAGCATCCCCGCACACGCTGGACCGATGAACCGTGCGGCGTTGAACAGCGCCGAATCGCACGCCAACGCCGTCGGGATGTCGGGCTTGGGCACCGTATTGGGCACGATCGCATGGCGCGCGATGGCGTTGAACGGATGCAGGCAGCCCATGATCAGCGACAGCACCAACAACAGGGCGATCGTCATCAGGCCGGCGAACACCAACACCGCCAGCAGCGCCGCCATCGCCAGCGTCAACCACTGCGTCAGCTTCTGCACGGTGACTGGGTTGACCCGGTCGACAAAGGCGCCGACGAACGGGGCCAGAACCATCATCGGCGCGTAGTCCGCGGCCACGATGGCGCCGACCCAAGCGTTCGAGCCGGTCAGTTCCCAGGCCAGCCAAATGGTTCCCACACGCTGCATCCACAGCGTGACCAGATTGGGCGTCATGCCGCCCATGAACCAAGCATAGTTGTAGTGCGACCAAACGCGCGCAAGCGGACGCATGGCGTGCGGCACAGACATCCGCGCCGTCCTCCTCCCGATCGTACTCGGCGATGGGCGGGGTTGCCGTCGTTACGGCCTCGCCGCCGAATCGATGATCACGGCGGCGACCATAGCCAACCGTGCCGTATCCGATGACCCTATAGCTTTTCAGTATGAGCTGGAACCATCCCGCTCCCCCACCCGGTTCCTCCACGCGCCACCCAGAACATCAGGCCATTGGCTGGCGAGTGGAGGAACGGGGTGGAGGAATGGGTTGGAGGAACGGGGCGGGGGAGCGGGATGGCACAGCGAGTCCGCGGCAGGCGGACATGATGTAGGGGATCATAGATAACGCATGAATACCACGCGTGTGCTGCCCCAGCCGCGCACGTCGAGGACGTCGAAGTGTCGCGGCGGATCAATCACCACCCCTTTGCGTTCCTCTAGCACGACCACGGCCCCCGCTGCCAGCCAGCCATCGCGGTGGGCCGCCGCCAGCGCCTGTTCACCGAGCCCCTGACCATAGGGCGGATCGCAAAACACCAGACCGGCTTCGCCGTGGCGGCCAGATGGCCCCAGTTGCGTGGCCTTGCGGCGAAAAATCCTGCTGACCCCGCCCAGCCCTAGCCGCTCGATGTTCTCGCGGATCAGGCCGCGCGCTTCGGCATCGTCTTCGACGAACAGACAAAAGGCAGCGCCGCGAGACAGCGCCTCCAACCCAAGCGCGCCGGTTCCGGCAAATAGATCAAGCACATGCACGCCGGTTATGTCGAAGTCGGCGATGCCGTGCGCAAGGATGTTGAAGATCGCCTCGCGCACGCGATCTGAGGTCGGGCGCAGTTCGGATCGCGCACCTTGCGCGCGGGCGGGGCCGGCCAGCACTCTGCCACGCAACGATCCGCCTACGATGCGCATGCCGGCTCCAATCCGGTCATTCTTCGCCTCGCGTCGGCCCAAACCGCTGCTGTTTTGGTTGACGGTTGTTTCTCGCGGCGGCTGGGCTAACGTCGTTGGGCTTGGGTCGGGCTCCGATCGGCGGGGACCGCGTCGGCGCTTGCCTTTCGGCCATGACGCCGAGCTGGCGAGCCAGGCGGGGGCCGAGCTGATCTGCGAGAACGCGACGGCGGATCGGTGCGACTTGGCCTGGCCGCAAATCCTGCAGCTGAAATGGACCGAACGAGACACGAATCAACCGGCCTACATCCAGTCCGAGATGGTTGAGGATCTTGCGGATCTCGCGATTTTTGCCTTCCCGCAAGCCCATTGTTAGCCAAACGTTGGCCCCTTGCGTGCTGTCCAGCGTTGCCTCGATCGGCCCATAATTGACGCCATCGAGCGTCACGCCGTCCTTCAGCGTATCGAGCTGGGCTTGCGTGGTCCGGCCGCGCGCACGCACGCGATAGCGTCGGAGCCAGCCGGTTGCCGGCAGTTCCAAATGTCGGGCCAGGGCACCGTCCGTGGTGAGCAGTATCAGGCCCTCGGTGTTAAAATCTAGGCGACCGACCGACACCACCCGCGGCAGCTCAGGCGGCAGGTGGTCGAACACGGTCGGCCGACCCTGCGGATCTTTGTGCGAGGTCACCTGTCCACGAGGCTTGTGATAGCGCCACAGACGGACCGGCTCCGCATCCGGAAGCGGCGCCCCATCAACCAAGATCCGGTCGCCCGGCGCGACTTCTGTTGCCGGCGACGTCAGAGTTTGTCCGTTCACCACCACGCGGCGATCTGCGATCCACCGCTCGGCGTCCCGGCGCGAGCACAGCCCGGCACGGGCCATCGCCTTCGCAATCCACATCCGCGCGGCAGGGGTGCCGGACGGCGCAACGCCCGCTGCAGGTCGCGCCCCCGCTTTGGATCGCGCCGCCGCTTTGGGGCGCGGGCGAGCCATCTGGCGGTCCTCACGTTTGGTTGCCGGTCGCCTGGCGATATCGGACTTAGACAATCGCTCACTCCGCCGGCTCGGCCGCTGCCGACCCACCGACGGGTCGGCCATAGCCGGGCGCGCACGCGCTGAGCGCTTGCCTACCGGATCGGCCTCGGCGACGGCCGCTGGTTGACCGCGGCCCTGCGATCGAGACCGGGGTCCGTGCGTCGCCTTCGGTGCGTGCGCCGCTGCTGGACGAGATCGTGCTTGCTGCGGGCCGCGTCGGGCCAGCTGCGAACCGCCGGCCGCACGCTGCCCTGCCGCCGCCCGGGCGGACCGCGGTCGTTTCGGTGGTTGACCTGTTCGATCCTTGCGCATGTGATGGGTCTTCGTTCCGTGTTGAGAGGCCGGTATATGACATCCGACGCGCCAACCTGCCACCCCTCGGCTGTCGCCGAGCAAACCGGCTCGGATCTTCCCCCGATGCTACGGGCGTTACAGCTGGCGCGCGCTGCCGGCGAGGCCGGCGAGGTGCCGGTGGGTGCGGTAATCGTGTCTGACGATGGTCGCCTGCTGGCCGCGGCAGGTAACGCCGCGCGCGCCAACCAAGATCCGACCGCCCACGCCGAAGTGCTCGCCATCCGCGCCGCCTGCGCAGCCCTGGGCAGCGAGCGCCTGGTCAACGCCGACCTTTACGTGACCTTGGAGCCATGCGCGATGTGTGCCGCGGCCATCTCCTTCGCGCGATTGCGTCGCCTTTATTATGGGGCCAAGGACCCGAAGAGCGGCGGCGTCGAGCATGGTGCCCGCGTGTTCAGTCACGCCACATGTCACCATCGACCCGAGATCTATTCCGGCTTGGCCGAAACGGAAAGCAGCGCCCTCTTGAAAGCTTTTTTTGCCGGGCTGCGCCGCCAATCGCCCTAGGGCCGGTCGGCATCGACAGCATGTGGTCGCGGAAAAACTTATTGACAAGCTAGTTGTCAATAAGCTAGCTATGACAATCTTGTTGTCAAGTTGCGGACCCACGCATGAGCTCCAAGGCTGAACAGCTCTACCGATTGATTTGCCAAGTCAGGGCCTGCTTCCAGGCTCTGAAGGTGATGGCAGATGATATGCACGCCGATCTCGGCATCACCGCCTCGATGCGCGCCGTGTTGGAAGCGGTTTGCGACACCCCCCGCCAGACCGTGCCGGAGATTGCGCGCGCCAAGGGCGTTTCCCGCCAACATATCCAAGTCAACGTCGACGCGCTGTTGGCCCAGTCGCTGGTTGCTGTGACCGCCAATCCCTCGCACGCCCGCTCCGCGCACATCGTCCCGACGCCCGCCGGACGCAAGGCGTTTGCGCAAATTCGCAAGCGCGAGCAGCTCGCGCTCGACCGCATGGCCACCGGTTTATCGATGAGCGCGCTCATCGATGCATCAAGAACGCTCAATGCGGTCTCGGACCATTGTCGCAACAATCAACCTCAGGGAGGTGAATATGACGGCACAAACGAAACCTAAGGCCCCGTCGCGCTGGCATCGGCTGGCGGTCAGGGCGGTCGGATTGTTCAGCTTGGGGCTGATCGCCGGCGTTTTGATCCTGTGGGGGTGGAATACGCTCGCAGTGCAGCTGTTCCAGGCACCGCTGGCCCAATTCAAGCATGCCGTCGCGGCTGAGGTGCTGGTCGCCTCACTGGTCGCGATCTGTGTCGCCGCAGCAAGGACGTTCGATCATGAGCGCTGAACAGGATGACCCCCCGGCCAGATCCGACGATGACACAACGGATCTGCGGACCGATTCGGCCAACGTGGTGGTGCCACCGCCCGTGGCCCTCGCGTTAGCGATCGCGGCGGGGTTGTTGGGTCGGTGGCTCGAGCCCTTGCCATGGCTACCGGAGGATTGGCCTCGGCTTTGGCTTGGCGCGATCTTGATCGCCAGCGGTCTGGCGCTGGCCGGCTGGGCGGCCGCAACATTTCATCGCGGCGGTACCAACGTGCCGACCCATCGGCCCACCATAACCATCGTCACACATGGTCCCTACGGATTTTCCCGCAACCCGATCTACGTCGGCATGTTCTTACTGATGGCCGGCCTTGCCATCGCGGTCAACTCGTTCTGGCTGATCGTCGCCTTGATCGGGTTTGCAGCACTCATCCGCCATGGCGTGGTGGCGCGCGAGGAGGCTTACCTGGAGCGCAAATTCGGCCGCGCATATCTGACCTATAAGGAACGCGTGCGACGCTGGATCTGAGCTGACCGGTCCACGACGGCAGCGCCCGCCGCCCTCGCGCAGAGCGGGCAGCGATCGCATGTTGCCGCTCGATCACCATCTTCAGTTGCAACCGCACCGTCCGCCATCGTCGCAAGGCGCAACGATGAGCAGGTTGCGCGGCCGACAACGGTGGCCGTCAATCGGGTTCCCGCGAGGCCATAGCGCGCCCGGGATCGGCGCCGGCGGGTCGGCATTCGCCGGTGGTGGAGCAGGTCGGTTGGGGCTAAGGTTTCAACCATCAGCCTGCATCTGACCCCAGAGGTGCCTCGCCCACCCCTGGCCACCATTGGGACCTTCCGTTGACCAGCTTCCTGATCTTTCTGCTCGGCTACACGCTGTCGCAATTCTACCGCGCATTTCTGGCAGTCATCGCGCCATTGTTGAGCGCCGAGCTCGACCTCGGCCCAGATGACCTGGCCGATATGTCGGCGGCGTTTTTCTTGGTTTTCGCTTTCGCTCAGTTCCCACTTGGTGTTGCCCTTGACCGCCTAGGCCCGCGCCGCACGGTGCCGACACTGATGTTGGCGGCGGTGGCCGGGGCGTGGACCCTAGCCAATGCGCGCACTGGCTTGGAGTGCGTGATTGCCAACGGCCTGATTGGCTTGGGTTGCTCGCCGATCTACATGGGCGCGCTGTTTGTCTTCGCTCGCACCGAACCGCCGCAGCGGTTTGGCTTCTTGGCTGCCAGTATGTTGGGGTTTGGTTCGGCCGGGAATCTGTTGGCGGCAACGCCGTTATCACTGGCGGTGGAGGCGTTCGGCTGGCGCCATGCGTTTTTGGGCATTGCCGGCATCACGCTGGCGTCAGCGGCGATCATCTTCATCGTGTTGCGCGATCCGCCGAAGGTTGACAGACCCGACCCGACCGCCTCTGGCTCGATGCTGTCGGAGCTGGCAGCTGTGTTACGGATCGCTGGACTGTGGCCGCTCATTCCGTTGCTGATCTTGGGTTACGCGACCGTGGTGGTCGAGCGCGGGCTCTGGCTCGGACCCTACTTCGCGCAGGTGCATGGGCTTGGCACCGAGGCGCTGGGCGATGCGGCATTGGCGATGGCCGTCTCAATGTCGCTGGGTGCATTGTTTTTCGGCTGGCTCGACCGCACGCCTGGCCGGCGCAAACAGTTGGTCATGATCGGTTCCTGCTTGGCCTGCGCTGGTTTTTTGCTGCTCGGCAGCATCGCCCAGCCACCGCTTTGGCTGGCGGTCGCAACCATCGCGTTCATCGGCTTTTTCGCCTTGTCAAACCCCCTGTTGGCGGCCCACGCACGTCTGTTCTACCCCGACCATCTGATCGGACGCGGCATCACCTTCGCCAATTTCCTGACGATCGGCGGTGCTGGATTGTTGCAGTGGGTCTCCGGGCAATATGTGGCCGCGCTGGAAACCTCGGGGTTACCGGCGCCACAGGTTTTCGCCGCGCTGCATCTAGCGTTCGCTTTGGCGATAGCCTTGGCTACCGCGATTTACCTGTTCTCGCGCGTGCCGGATTTATCCAAGCGACCGGCGCGTTAAAGCGTTTCACAATGGGCTGGAACCCTCCTGCTCCCCCGCCCCGTTCCTCCACTGGGCCGCCCCAGGGCACGCTTGAGCGGGTGGCCGGGCGGAGAAGGAGCGGGCCGGCACGGTGCTTCCGCCTCAGGCAGACATGATCTAAGGCGGAGGTGATCTAAGGCGGAGGTGATCCAGCCTTGATCATCACGCGGGTATTATGGGGACTGCAAACGATCGGGGATGGTTAGACGAAACATCGCCCCGCCTTCGCGCTCGATCAGTTCCAGCTTGCCACCGTGCGCCGCCATCAGCTCCGCGGCGATCGCCAGCCCGAGGCCAGACCCACCCTTCCGCGCACCGCCCTTGAACGCCTGGAACAAATTGGCCTTCGCCTTTTCGGGAACGCCCGGCCCAGTGTCACCGACCTCGCACACCACGGTGCGACCCTCGCGAACGGCGCGCACCTCGATGCCATGGTGCGGGCCCGGTGGCAGCGACTCGATCGCTTGGGCGGCGTTGCGCAACAGATTGTTGAGCACGCGGTAGAGATGATCGCGGTCCGCGTCGACGCCGAGCCCGGGATCGACATCAATCTTGAGTTCGATGCCCGCACGCGGCAAGCCCAATCCTTCAGCCACCTCTTCGACGAGATCGGCAAGACGGAAGATTACGCGCCGCGGTGCGGCCTCCTCGGCGCTCCCATAGCGCAATGTGTCGTTGCAAAGATTGATCGCCCGATCCAACGACGCGATCAGCTTGGGCGCAAAGCTTTGTACCGTCGGGTCGTTCAGCATGGTCAGACGGTCCGACATCAACTGCGCGCTGGCTAGCAGATTTCGCAAGTCGTGATTGATCTTGCTGACCGCCAGCCCCAACGCGGCCAGGTGGCTGCGCTGATTAAGCATCGAACGCAGCTCGTGTTGCAGATGGGCGAGTTCGCGCTCGCATACGCCGATCTCGTCGCTGCGATCGGACGGGATCATGATCAAGCTGGCGTTTTCGGGATCGCCGCGAAACGAAACCATGTTGTCCTTGATCCGCATCATCGGCTGAACAAACAGTCGATTGAGGGCAAAATACACCAGGGCGGCAGCGATCATGGAGATGATAATCGACAACAACAGGATATTCAGCGCGTAATCGACAAGCGCCTGACGCAATGAACTTTCCGGCAACAAGATCTCGACGAAATCGTTCTGCCCAAAGCTGGTAGTGCCCATCGGCGTCATCGGATGGCCGATCACGCGGATGGTGGGGCCCCCGGTTCGGATGAAGACCGTTAAAGCGTCCGCAATCAGCCCGAGCCGTCGGAACAACTTGCCGATCAGTCCGGCGTCGGGATCCTTCCGCAGATCGTAGCTTTGATGGATGCTGACGGGGCCGACCGGCGGCAGCACCATACGCCTTATCTGGCGATGCTTGATCGCCACCGAGCGCACCTTGGCCGTGCTCAAAAGCTCCGTTCTGACCTCCTCAGGGATATTGTGGTCGGGCACGGCATCGGCCGCCAAGGAGGCCAGCCGTGCGGCCGTCAGCCGGTCTGTAAGCCACATGATGCGGAAGTTGGCCACCGAAGGTAAAAAGATCAGCACCTCCGCCAACATCACGAACAGGATCGTCAGCACCAGCAGCTTTGACGAAAGACCGAGGCCGGAGCGCGGTGCCGCCGGACCTTCCTGCGATCCAGCCTCCGGCGCCGGCGTGACATCCCGTCGCAAGACCCGATCGAGGAAAGTGCTGACGCTCGGTCCCTTGGGTTTCGTCCTCAGCTGCAACGACTGGTCCTCTCGACATCCTGTCGCAATCGGACGCCAAGTTCCGCCACGATTGAGCGAGGGCCGCATCAGCAAGAGCCGGATCGGCGCCTTGATCACAACAGACGCGCCATTCTACAAAGTTTGCAACAGATTTTACCAGCTCTTCAATCGTCGAAAAGCAAACATATCGTCCTTCATGTATTCAAACGTCGCGATAGCAATAAAAACCCGTGGACGGTCGCCGGTCAACGTCGGCCTCGCAGCGTCAATCAGCCGAATACTTTTAGCCAACCGATCACCTTGCGCACCAGAGGATTGGCCGCCGCCGTCGCGTAATTGCGGTAAGCCGCCCGCTTGTTGATCTCCGACAGGGTTGGATAAGGGCAGATCCACTGTGTCATCGCCCTTATCTTCATGCGCTGGCTAATGGCCAGTGACCACATCTGGATCAGCTCGCCGGCGCTGGCGCCGACAATGGTTGCACCGAGAATTCGGCCCCGTCTATCAGTTACGACCTTGACCAAACCCTCAGTCTTCCGCTCGGCCTGGGCCCGGTCGTTCTCCTGATAGGGCCAGCGCAAGACGTTAACCCGGCCATCGCTTTGACGGGCTTGCTCCTCGCTGAGGCCAACGTGGGCCAGTTCCGGCTCCGTGAAGGTCACCCACGGAATCTGCCGGCGATCGACCTTAGCCGGCAAGCGAATGATCGCTCGCCGGATAACGATGCCGGCGTGATAATTGGCAACATGGGTGAACTGCGGTCCGCCAATGCAATCGCCAATCGCGAACACCCGACGGTTCGATGTGCGCAGGCCGGCGTCGACGACAATCCCGCTTTGCTCGTGGTTGATGCCGGCCGCCTCCAGATTGAGGTTCTCCAGCGCCGGCCGCCGCCCGACCGCCACCAATAAATCGGTGCCCTCGACCACCTCATGACCGTCCACCGTCTTGCAGCTCACCCGAACCGCGCCGGCAGCGCCATCGATCCGCTCCACCATCGTGTGCTCGCGCACGTCGATCCCCTCGCGCCGCAGCGCATCGAGCACCACTTTACTGAGTTCCGGGTCGTCCTTGCCGAGCGCTTTCACGCCCTCCAACACCGTCACACGGCTGCCCAGTCGATGATGGGCTTGCGCCATCTCCATGCCGATCGGGCCACCCCCAACCACCACTAGATGCTCCAATCGCCGGGTGTTCTCAAACAGCGTCTCATTGGTGAAATAGGGCACTTGGTCGAGGCCGGGAATCGGCGGCACCAGCGGCGTTGATCCCGTCGCAATGACGAATGCGCGCGCCTTGATCAGGTATTCGCCGGCGCGAACGCTCGCCGCGTCGACGAAACGCGCCGGCGCCAAAATCACCTTGACGCCCATGCCGGTGAAGCGCTCGACTGAATCGTTGGGCTCGATCGCTTCAATGACGCCCTTGATGTGCCGCGCGACGGCGGCGCGGTCGATCACCGGGTCAACCGCGCCAATGCCAAACGCTCCGCTGGATCGCATGATCTGCGCACGCTTGGCCGTCGCCAACAGCGCCTTGGAGGGCACGCAGCCGTAATTGAGGCAATCCCCACCCATCTTGTGCTTTTCGATCAGGACGACGGACTGGCCGAATGCCGCGGCCGCGGCCGCAACCGACAGTCCTCCCGATCCAGCGCCGATCACGCAGATGTCGCAATCCAAGGGCTCGCCAGCGGTCAGGCCGTCTTGCTCAGCTTCGTCCGGCTTTGACGAGTTAGGGGGCTGCATGACGGTTGCTCCAGGCCTTGAGGAGGACGGGGATTAACGCAACGATGCCGAGCGCAATGCCAGCATAGATTAGTTCCGCCGTCACCAGGGCCTGGATATCGATGGTGTAGGGGCAAGCCGCCGCGGGGTCGGCCGGCTGTCCCGCCAGGCAGGCAGCATGACTCGCATTTTGGGCTTCGATCACGCTGCCCAATCCAGCGCCGACCAGCGCGTAGGCGAGCGTGCCCGGAATGATGCCGAACCCGGTGCCGATCAGGAAGGTTCGCAACGGCACGCCCAGGAGCGCCGGCACAAGGTTGACGATAAAAAACGGGAAGACCGGGACCAGCCGAAGAAACAGAAGATAACTCAAGGCGTTGGCATGGAACCCGTCGCGCAGTCTGGCGACAAAGGGCCCGGCCTTGTCGGCCAGCGTTGCGCCGAATGACGTCTTGACGATGACGAACAAGATCGCCGCCCCCAGGGTGGCGGCGATCACGGTGATGGTGGCACTGATCTGCCAGCCGAACAGCAGACCGCCGGAGATGGTCAATACCAAGGCCCCGGGCAGCGACAGCGCCACCAAGACAACGTAGCCCAGCACATAGATCAACATCGACAGCCAGAGGTTGGCGCTGATGAGGCCGCGCAATTGTTCATAATTGAGGGCAACGGTCTCCAGCGACAGATAGCGGTGCCAGCCCATGGCGAACACACCGGCCATGATCGCCGCCAGGACGGCCAGCGGCGCCCAGCGGCGCAGTATCACGCCGCTCGCTGCTGCACTCTCGCCTGCCGTGGGGGTCACCTGCCGTTCCTTTCTCGCCCGCCTCGCAGCGGTACCGGTGTGCCAATCAGAACTGCTACCCACTCGGCGCCGCCAAGCCCCTCCGCTCCTGTCAGGCGTCATCTAACGCGGTGATGGCCGACGGACCCCCGGCCGCCAGGTGGGCTCCCTCAACCACTGCGCCCGCCGAGCAGTCTCCGATCGGCCCTGTTGGCCTGCAGCCATGCTGCGGTCGGACGGCTCTCGCCAGGCGCTGTGTCGACCGCGTCGGATCCGACCGGCAACCTGCATCAGCGCCTGCGGTCGGTCGCGGAGCGCGCCCGACAAACCGGCACCCGGTTAACGGCTGCAACCAGTTCGACAAGACCACGCGACCACCTCGCGACACCACAATCGATCGGTTTGCAGCAGAATGGAACCTCATCTCAAGCGCTCGTGATCATCACGCGCGAAACGTGACCACATGTGAACCCGCCGCCAGCCACGCTCTGGCGCAAATTCACGGCCTGTTACCGCCACCCACGCGCGGCGACCGTCGGCGACATCGACTTGCACCAATATGGGCTTTCAAGCTATAGACCCCAAGTCTGCGCGGCGCGGCTGGCCGCGCCGGGCGCGCAGTGACATGGGTCGGGCGGAGCGTAGCGCAGCCTGGTAGCGCACTTGCTTCGGGAGCAAGGGGTCGCGAGTTCGAATCTCGCCGCTCCGACCAATCAAATCGACGCTAAATCAATGTGTTACTGATTCCGTAGGCTGACGACTTTTGTTGTTGGGTAATGAAACGGGTAACGATACGTAAGCGTCCTAATGGAAAAATGGCCCCACTGCGGGGCCAAGGTGGTGGAAATCGTTGCGCTCACGCCAGCTGACGCACGCGCGAGGCCAAGCCGCCAGCAGCAGCATCCTCAACGCGTGGAGGCTTGCGGTGGAGCGCTGCTGGCGCTGGACATAACGGACGCCGCACTGCATCGCCGGTTAGCGCGCCGCAAAGCGTCTTCCGCGAAGGCGAACGGCCCACCGATGCGGACCAGGTATTCCCCCGCGCCCGCCCTGGTTCCGACGGTCCCCGGCGTAGCCACGCGGTGTCGACATCTCCCGGGCGATGCCAGCTCCCGTGCGATGCCAGCGTGCGGCGGTGCAACGTTGAATGCGCTCAAACATCGCAAATGACAAAAAGTTACCATCGATTACAATCCAACCTGCATCATTGAGCATATAAGAGATATGTAGGTCGTCCCCCCCCGACCTACCGTGCGAGGCAGCGTTCTTCCCCCACACCGACCGCTGCCTCGCCCCTTTCTCTCGTGCGACCCTTCCACTCGCCAGAGCCATCTTCGCGAGACGTCGGGCGCCCCTCGACCCTGCGAGCCGAAATCCAAATCGAGGGTGCGAGCGAACCGCCCGGAGCCCGCTGGCGCAACTGCTGTCTGCGCCAACGCGCTAGGCTTGCGGCCAGCTTGCGCGTGTGGCCAACGCCGGGAGCGTTTCAGTCTTAGATCATCGCGCCTTTAATCGGGATCGTTCCGATTCCGATTAAAGGCGCAAAGATGATCGCTGTTAAAAAAGATGATCGCTGTTAAAGTGGTGAGCAACCTGCTCCGTCACCCGGCCATCCCCAACATCGTGCCATTTGCTGGTGAGGCTAGAAGAGCGGGCCGGCACAGCGCTTCCGCCTGAGACGGAATTGATCTGGCCGGGGTGATGGGCGATATGCGGCCGCTATCGGCGCGGATGCGGCTGTGGCGGCGGAGCGAAATCGCGGCAGCCGAATTTGAGCTTCTCGATCGTCGCGATGTAAGCGCGGACAGTTTCGATTTGCTGTGGCGTCAGGTCGCTGCCCACCGCCGCGGGCGCTTTCGCCAGCAGCGCCTCAACGCCGTTGCGACGCGCCTCCTGATAGGCGGTCCACTGCTGCAAGCAGTCAGCCACCGGCAATGGCCGGCTGACGGCTGAGGTGGCACCAACGCCGGCCAACGCCAGACTCGACATCACGAACATAGCGGCTGAGCGATCAAGCAAGGGCTTCTCCCAATCCCAATACGTTGCAAACCATCCCACTCTGCCACCCGGCTGCCCGCAACATCCGTGCCATTGGGTGGCCGGCTGGAGGAGCGGGCCGGAATCTTACCTGTCCTATCGGCTAGCGCCTACTTGAGGACTCTTTGCTTGTCCTATCGGCTAGCGCCTACTTGAGGACTCTTTGCTTGTCCTATCGGCTAGCGCCTGCTTGAGGACTCTTTGCTTGTCCTATCGGCTAGCGCCTACTTGAGGACTCTTTGCTTGTCCTATCGGCTAGCGCCTACTTGAGGACTCTTTGCTTGTCCTATCGGCTAGCGCCTACTAGAGGACGGGGTTCTGACGGTCTGGCCGTATTCACGCGACCACGATCGTGAGAGACGAGCTGCGCAGCGGCGAGATCTCGAGCGTGAATCGTGGTCGCCAGCAAAAGCTGAGGACGCTGCTCATCCGCCAAAGGCGGACACGATCTAAAGGACCTGACTGCGGTATCGCGCCGGGCCGGTAGAGCCTATGGGCAGGCCCTTTGCAGTTGCCTCAGCGCGGCCGCAAAGCCCATCAGGGAAAAAACATCCATTGTTATCGCGCCATTTTCGGCAACGGCCTCGACAAGCATGGCGCGGCCTCTGCGCATGGCCTTGATCAGGTTCTTTTCCAGATTGCGATCCTCAACAAACGCGGTTTCACCGTCAGCAAACAGGGCGAAGGTCTTGTCCTTGATCCGAACGGAGACAGGTTCCGACGTTTTGAGGGGCAGCCCCAGCAACAAACTGACCTCCGGCTCAGATCTGGGGCGCCGCTTGGACCGCTGTCCCGCTGGATTGGCCTGATGGCTGGCCACGTAGGCACGGACCAACACGCGCGGAGGCGTTGTGGCATGCATGATCTCCGGCCGCGTCGCGGCAAAACAGGTTCGCCCGCGCGCATGCTCATGAACGTACACCGACCACGATTTGACGCGCTCAAGGCCCTCGAGTCCCTGCGCCGATGCCATCATCGATGGTGCCGCATCGTAGAGCAACGCCGCGCACGCTGCGGCGACGGACAGGCGACGCACGAAATAACCCGCTAGAGCTGTCATCGATCTCAAGCCACGGTTTGCTGCCCCCTGCGGTGGTAGCGATGCACCCGGGCCAGCCCCTCGCGTCAACGATCGCCACCCGATCGCGACACGCGCATCCCGAGCCTTTTCCAGCAACACGCGCAGAACGCGTAAACGGATTCGCAGTCGACGCGATCGGGTGTCAAGGCCTTGCCCACGCATTACCGCTGTTGCTCCCATGCAAAATCTCCATCTGCCGCAATGCCCGGCATCGAAACAAGGCCAGGCGGCCGTGCCAGGCTGAGGAACCCCGATCCTCGCCCCTATACAAAGCGCGCGTGGACTGCGCCAGGCGGGCGTCCCCGCTGTGGTGGATGAGGGCCCCAAGCGCCGTCAACACACCGCTACGGCGAACGCGTGAACCGGTTCCATGACGTGCAGGTCCATTCCTGCACCGGCTCGGCCCACGGACGGCACCGTGTGTTGCCCCTACCAGCCGACTGACGCCGCCGGCGCGCTTGTGAATTGGCAATAGATTCAAGAGCTCGCCTATCAGGCACACCGTTGCGATGCGTTTGTGCTCTGGCGACATCATCCGCAACCGAATATCCGTCGTGTCACCCCAACACAGATGCTTTCATCGCATCAACAGCTTGCGAATACGGTGCGAATCGCGTCACCAGATGAGCAACCTGTACGGTTTACACCTTGACACAGCGTGGCCTCACCAACTCGAAGCGCAACGGTGCGTGTCAGAGTTGGGTGTGCTTTGCAGATCTGCCACCGCATGAAGACGTTCGGGTTCCGTGCCATGCGGCGATGCCTGTTTCGGTGACGTGTCAAGCGAATGGTTAATGCCTTCGTAAACGGCATTGTTTTAGCTGAATTCCAGCGACGTCTGGTTGCGTGATGGCCAAGTTGATTGGGGAACATGTGACAACACCGTGCGGCGCTCCCGCCCGCTGCCACAACACGACAGGCGAATAAAGTCGGGAACGTCGACCTTGTCCGTGTGGAGATAATTAGAGACTGGGGATCGAGCAATGATCAGCGAATGCGAGCTATCATGCGAGCGTGCAACACCTGCAAGACTTGATCGCCGAGTAGCCGGCGTCTCCGTCTCGCTGGCCGCGCTCCTCGCAACGGCCTTCTTCGGCGGCTCACACGCGCTTGCCGCCGGTTGCCAAGGTCAAAACGCCACAAGCGATTCCGGCGGCCGCAGTGTTGAGCTGGCCATCCAAATTCAAGAAGAAACGCTTGCAAAAGCGAAGGCCAACGCCGGTCTGAGCGCGATTCCAACCTATGGCGGCGTGAGCGTTTCCGGCTCCCGCCTCAAACATGATGGATATCGACTGAAGACGCCTGTGCAGCAAGTGGATTGTACGCAGGTGCCAATTCAGCCCATCAACGAATTGCTGCCTTTCGAAACCAATACCGTGGTCGTCAGCGGTCTGGGCGAACTTGATCTAACCGAGCAATTCGGACTGCCGTCCACGCACCTGTTTCGGGTCGGCGCCGCCATTGGCGGGAAATGGCTGCGCACCAAATACAGCGGAAATATTTTCACACCGTCATCGTTCAGTCAGACGATCGGCGTCAACGCGGGTTCCGGGAAACTGGAAGAGAGCGGTGTGCAAATCGACCTTTACTCGCTGTTGGCGCGGAATACGGCCTATTTGATTACTGCCGTTTCACTCGGTTTCGGCGACTCCGACGTCACGAATCCGACCTTTTCCGGGTTGCGCTTTACGGCTCCGATCGGCACGCCAGGCGCCAACTCCGGGGTTGAAACCGCTGTTTTCGGCGGCGGGCGCGGGAGCACCGACTATCGGGATGTCTCGGTGTCTGGTGTGGTCGGCAACGTATTCACCTTGGCTCAACGCGACAGTCGTCGTTTCCTTCTCGATCTAAGTGGCGGGCTGCTCTATTCAAGCTACCGTCGCGACGACTTTACCGACTCGGCCGGCGTCCGGTATAGCGACGCGGAGACCGACGAGTTCTCCGGCAAAATCGAGATGAAGCTCGCCGTCGAAATGCTGCATGGCAACGACGTCATCACGCCGTTCATCAGGGCGGGGGTCAAGCATCGGTTTGATTTTGACAGCAGTGTTACGGTCTTTAACCCGACCACGGGTCTCTGCCAGGACGCTGCCGGCAATGTCAGCGCCACGGCCTGCGATTTCACAGCCACGTATAACCTTAAATCCGACAACACGTTCTGGCGCATCGGCGGCGGCGTTGGCGCTTCGCTCCATGCAGGGACCCATCAAGGGGCATTCGAAGTGTACTACGAGGGCTCCGGCGACAGCCGTGAGGTTGTGGGCAAGGCTCAGTATATCATCAAGTTGCGGTAACCGGACCTATCCAAGGTTCCGTAGCTCCAGCAGCAGAAACTGAACAGACGGCTAAGCCGGCTCGGATTGAGCCGGCTTAGCCATTTTAGGCGGGTGAGCGGACGCGACGTCTAGATCATCGCGCCTTAAATCGGAACCGCAACGCCGATTCCAATTGCGCCGGTTCCGATTTAAGGCGCAAAGATGATCGCTCTTAAAGTGTAGAGCAACTTTCTGCCTTTAATCGGGATCGTCCCGATTCCGATGAAAGGCAGGTTGCTCTGGTGTGATGTTACCTACGTCACTGCGGCCCACGTTAAATGATGGCTAAAAATGATGGCTAATGCCGATGAATCCGTGGTGGCCCAAACCGGCCGAGCGCGGCGCCTCGCTCTCATCAGGCGCCATTGACCAAATCCTATGCGGCTTTTATACTGTTGGAACTGTGGGGGTTTTTTGGCCAAGTGGCGGGGTAGGCCCCGGCGCTTGGCGGACCCAGCCGAAAAGGAATGCTGGATATGCTGAGAATAGACTGGCTTTCCAGGCCGTTGCGGCCGATTTCGGCAGCTGTTGTGGTGGCCGGCCTCACGTCCATGACCCTGACGGGCGCACAGGCCCAAGGACAACAGCCCCAAGTTCAACAGGCCACGGACGAAGCAGACGCCCGGATGGAGGTGACGGCGGTGTCACCGCCTGCTCGCGTCGGCGCGGCAATCCCGAACGCGGCGTCAACTTTTGGTGATAGCTTCCGCGACACCGTCCACAAACCTTGGTTGGTGGTCGTCATTCAGGCGACGCTGGCGGAGCGCGGCTGCTTCAAGGACCGCATCAGCGGCCAGTGGGACGATGCAACGCAGTCGGCCGCGGCCTCACTGCTGGCATCCGGACAAGGCGTGACATCTGCGAGCTTGGTGCCCAGTTCTGGGCTGCTGCGGGCGCTGCGGTCGTCACCGGTACGCCGCTGTGGCGAGCCAGTCAGTGGCGGTCAGGTGGCCAGCGCCGTCCCGGGCCCCGTGACCTCTACCAGTACGGTTCCCGGCAAGGCGGGCTTGACGAGCCCGCTGGCCAAAAAATCGCTTTCCGGACAGCAAGCGTCGGGGGCCGTTGCCGCCCTGCCTAAGACCAAGGCAGCGAAGCCGAGGGCGACCTCGAAGTCGAGCAAGCGCTCGACCTCGCGCAGCCGGTCGGTGACAAGGTCAAAGAAATCCTACAAGAAGACCAACAAGAACAGTTATTCGAAGAGAAAGACGGCGAGCCGCCGCACCTACCGTCGCGCTGGCCCTGCCGTATTCGTTCGGCCGACCGGTGTCGGGCGCTTCTAGACGACTTTAGACGGGCGTTGAGATCTTGAGTTTGGGCCATGACCCAATGAGCGGGCGGACCCATTCTCTTTTTTGTGCGAGGAGAACCCAGCGCCCGGCCGCGAGCGTTGGCAGGGTGCCGACGTATACAACGTCATTGCACGGTGCGGTGTAAAGGCGCCGGCTGGTGCTGCGGTTCGATCGCAAGAGGTCGCTGGTGTTTGCGGTGAAATGTTTTTCACCGCGACCATGTAAAATAAAAATGATTGTTTGTGGGGAGTTAGCGCAGAAAGGTTGGCATTGAGGCGGTGAGGCGCGATGGCGCGTTTGGTTGCTAGCATCTTGTTGTTGATCCTGGCGCTGTGCGTCCGCACCGGCGATGCCGTTGCCCAGCACCGCGTGGCCCTCGTCATTGGCAATTCGAATTACCAGCACGGGGGTGTGCTGCGTAACCCGACCAACGACGCGAAGGCGATTGCGCGGCTGTTCAAGCGCATCGGCTTCGATAAGGTGACCCTACTCGAAGACCTCGATTTTCAACAGATGCGGCTGGCCTTCTTCCGGTTTTCGCGGATGACGGTCGGCTCAGACATCGCGGTCGTTTACTTCGCCGGCCACGGCCTGGAGAAGAATGGCGCCAACTATTTGATCCCCGTCGACGCCCGCCTTGATCACCCCACGTCCATCAACTTTGAAGCGTTTGAGCTCAATCGTGTGATGAGCGCGTTTGTCGATGTGCGTCGCCTGCGGCTGGTGATCCTCGACGCCTGCCGCAACAACATCTTCTTGCGTCAGTACTATTCCTCGACACGCGGGCTATCGCGCAGCGTTGGCCTGGCCCGGGTCGAGCCGCGCGATGAAAATATGCTGGTCGCCTTTGCCACCAAAGAAGGCACCACCGCCGATGACGGCGTTGGCTCGGTTCACAGTCCGTTTACCAAAGCGCTGTTGCGGCACCTGGGCGATCGACACACAGATATCCGTCAGGTGTTCGGCAAGGTCCGCGACGCGGTGAAGGAAGACACCGGCGGCGCGCAACTGCCCTATGTTTATGGCAGCCTCGGTGGCGATCGCATCGTGCTGGCCTCCAACGCCCCGGGCGGCCCGCCGACAAGGGGAAGCATCGCGGAGTTGGAGCGGCAATTGCGTGCGCTCAAAGCGGCGGAGGAAGCCCGTAAGAAGCAAGAGGAAGAGCAACGAAAACGGGTAGAAGAGCGCAAGCTCCGGCTCGCCGCACTGGCTGAGGCCCAGCGCAGGGCCGAGGAAAAAGCCCGCGCCGAGGCCGAAGCCAGGCGTCGCGCCGAAGCAGAGGCCAAGCGTCGCGCCGAAGCAGAGGCCAAGCGTCGCGCCGAGGCAGAGGCCAAGCGTCGCGCCGAAGCAGAGGCCAAGCGTCGCGCCGAAGCAGAGGCCAAGCGTCACGCCGAAGCCGAAGCCAGGCGTCGCGCCGAGGCCGAGGCCAAGCGTCGCGCCGAGGCCGAAGCCAAGCGTCGCGCCGAGGCCGAAGCCAAGCGTCGCGCCGAAGCCGAAGCCAAGCGTCGCGCCGAAGCAGAGGCCAAGCGTCGCGCCGAAGCCGAAGCCAAGCGTCGCGCCGAGGCAGAGGCCAAGCGTCGCGCCGAGGCCGAAGCCAAGCGTCGCGCCGAAGCCGAAGCCAAGCGTCGCGCCGAAGCAGAGGCCAAGCGTCGCGCCGAAGCAGAGGCCAAGCGTCGCGCCGAAGCAGAGGCCAAGCGCAGGGCGGAAGAAATCCGGGTCGCCGCGCTTGCGCAGGCGAAACGTCAGTGGTTCGCCGACACGCGCAGCTGGACCAAAACGTGCGAACAGCAAACGGCCAACCTGGCCGGGCGTTTGTCACCGGAGTCGCTCGACGCGACGCTCGTGCGCAGCGTCAGGATGGAAATTCAAGACCTGCTGAAGGAGCGGGGACACCGCGTTGGAAAAACCGACGGCTTGTTCGGCCCCGCGACGCGTCGGGCGATCCAGGCGTTTCAAGGCGAACTCGGCGTGGACCAGACGGGCTATCTGTCGCCCTGTCAACTGCAGGCCTTGGGCATGAAGTTCGTCGCGCCGTCGCCCCGCAGGTTGGTGAACGAGGAGTAGGCGGCGGCGGTCTGTCCCAACGGTGTGGCGATATAGCGGCCGGCGCAGGCGCATGGTGCTGCGTGGGGTGGGGCGTAATTGAGCATGTGCCCAGGCTCCAACCACCTGCCAAGCGCGCCGGTCCCAGCCAACCGTCTGCCACATTGGAAACGCGCGATCCACCGCACCTACCTGGAGCTTCTGCAAAAATGGGCCGAGAAGAAACCGGATCCGAACAAAACCAAAAGTCTACCGGCCGCCTTCGGATATGACCGGGCGCTGAGCGTGGTGATGGCGGCCGATCCGGGTCAAACCGTGCTACCGGCTTGGTTGCGACGCAATCTGCCCGATGTGCGATCAAAACTTGAGCGAGGTGCCAGCGCCGCAAAGAATTCCGCAACCAAACTGCACGACCTCGATCTGGCCGATCGTTTGGCGCGTTTGCTCAAAACCAAGTAAGTCGACGGCGACGCCTGCCATCGATCTACGCATCATCGCCTCAATTCGTCTGACATCGGGCATTACGCAACCCGCTGTTAATCGGAATCGGGAGGTTTCCGATGAAAAGCAGAACGTTGCATGACACGTCGGGGTCGCCGTCAATAAATGTTGGAGCGCTCATATTGGACGGGCCATTCGACGCCTTGTGCTTTGAGCCTGGCGGCCGCAGCGAGCGGCCACATGGGATTGGCCATCAGCGCGCGACCGAGCACCACCAGATCCGCCTGGCCATTGGCGACAATGCACTCAGCCAGATCGGGCGACTCCAACAGCCCCACCGCCCCCGTTGCCATGCCGCTTTGCTGTTTGACCGCCTGGGCAAGGGGCACTTGATAGCCGGGATGGATCGGGATCTTCTGGCGCGGATCATTGCCGCCTGAGGAGCAGTCGATCAAATCGACATCTCCCCCCTGCTTCAACAGCTTGGCGAGCCGGATGCTGTCATCGAGCTGCCAACCGTTCTCGACCCAATCGGTCACAGACAACCGCAAGAACAGCGGTAAGTTGCTGCTCCATTCCGAGCGAATGGCGGCGATCGATGCGAGTAGGAAACGGATCCGATTGTCGAAATCGCCGCCGAATTGATCCGTTCGCAGGTTGCTGAGCGGCGAGTAAAACTGGTGCACCAGATAACCGTGTCCTGCATGGAGCTCAAGGATCTGAAACCCCGCTTGCCGGGCCCGTCGAGTCGCTGCGGCCAATTGCTCGAGGCTTTGCGCGATCTGATCGGCACTGAGCGCCTCCGGCATCGGCCAGCCTTTGGCGTAGGGGATCGGGGAGGCGGAGACCACCGGCCAACCGCCGTCGGACCGAGCGATCGGCCGACTTCCCTCCCATGGTCGGCTGACCGATGCTTTGCGCCCCGCATGCCCCAACTGGATTGCCGGGATCGCTCCTTGAGCGGCGATGAAGTGCGCGATCCGGCCAAAGGCATCGCGTTGCGCATCATTCCACAGCCCGAGGCAGTAAGGCGTGATGCGGGCGCGCTCCTCCGTATGCACGGCCTCGGTGAAAACGATACCAGCACCACCGACCGCCCGCGCGCCCAAATGGACAAAATGCCACTCATTCGGCAGGCCGTCGCGCGCGGAATATTGGCACATCGGCGAAAGCATGATCCGATTGCGCGCCTCAACCCCTCTCAATCGTATTGGGCGGAACAAGTGCGGATTGGGATCCCTTTTGAGGATGCGACGCTCGTTCTCGCCACTTGTGCGCGAATTCTCCATGCTCGTCGGCGTCGTCACAACAGGCGCTCCGTTCGCATGGCTTGATGATAAACAGTGCCGTGAAACGGGGGAAACCGCTGAAAATCCGCTCGGGCCTGCGCACGCGCGTCTGACTGTAGTGCGGTCTGCAATGCGTCTACGTCCTCAAATGTCATCTGAGCCGCCATTGTTAACCCGGTCGGCCGGACAGGAGACGGGTCCGTCCACGGCACGGGCGTGTGCAAATGAATGCTATTGATGCCTGGCCAAGTCCGTAATATCGGAACGTGGATCATCCGGTAGCGTTCGACAAAACGCTGCGGCTCGTCTGAATGACCGTCATAGAAGACAAAATAAGACGTCGTCATCGTTAGGCGCCTTTTGCTTGGGACTGCTGTGTCACGGGCTCAAGGGTCACAGTGCCGCGAACACATGGCCATTGCAATCACGGGCAATGCAATCATGGGCGATGCAAAAGCAGCTGCTGGCACCGACCGCGCGTGGATCCTGAACTCGGTCCCGATCCGATGCGCGTTGCTCCGTAAGCGTTATTATTTGAGCGGTGCCGTGCTATAGCGTTTCAGTATGAGCTGGAACCATCCCGCTCCCCGCTGTAAGCGTAAGCTGAGACGATATCGATTAGCTCGGCCGTGGTGGATGATGGCCTCGGCGGTCCTGGCAATACCATCGACCGAGCCCGGCTGAGCTAGATCATCGCGCCTTAAATCGGAACCGCAAAGCCGATTCCAATTGCGCCGGTTCCGATTTAAGGCGCAAAGATGATCGCTGTTAAAGTGGTGAGCAACTTTCTGCCTTTCATCGGGATCGTTCCGATTTCGATGAAAGGCAGGTTGCTCTAGGCGTATACTGATGGTGTTGCCCAAAGCGTCCCATTGCGCGGCTCCGCGCTCACCAACGGTAAGGATGCAAGGTGCCCGCGCTTGACGGTCGCCGATTGCTCGCGCCGCTGCGGCCGCGATCACCTCGTTGAAGCGGCCGCACAGGCCCCGGTCCGAGCCCATGACGACGATTGCCGTCGGTCCACCTTGCGCGTCCGGCACCGAGCCACGAACTTGGCGATTCCACAGCCCGACCTATAGGCTACGGTCGACAATCGCCTGGTCGTCGCGCAAGGCGCACGAGGCCTGCTGAACCGTCCCATCGGAACAGCCGACGGCGACGTCAGCAGCCGCACGATCGACCGCAGGTCCATCGTTCGATCGACCTTGTTGCGCAGTTGACCCAAGCTTTCCACGCCACACCTCAACGAGGCCCGGTACTGCTGAGCGCCACGCGGGCCAAGCTCACCAGCGCATTGCGAACATTCGTCTTGAGCGGGGCGCCGGCGCCGATCGCACCCGGTCAACCGCCCAGCTCGGCGCGGGCCCGCGACCGGATCGCTTGCTCTGCGGGCGCCATCGGCTCAATGGGCACGGTGCCAAGCAGTCCGGTGGTCACTGCCAGCAGGACGGCAATCTGCTCGCCAACCGGCACATTTGAGGTATCGCCGGTCGCCCGCATCGACATGCCAAGCCCCACCCTGAGCTCCGGATTGAGCGCCAGGCCACGGATCCTGTCTAAGCTGACACTTTCCAAAACCTCGTCTATCAGCTCAGGCTGTGATGCACGGCGAAGGTTGGTCCTGATTGCTGGCAGCCGGCCCTCCAACCGGACATCGACGACACTGCCCTCGATGGCGACGATTGTGCCGGTTTCGCCTTCAGCCTGCCGCAAGGCCACCTCCTACCCGGGTCGCTGGCTGACACTTAGGCTCCAGACCTGGCAGCGACCGTCATCATGCATAATCGCAGGGCGGCTCACTCCGGCACGCCACATGGCGTGCACGCTTGCGTGACAGCAAACACGTACGGTTGGCCAGATCCAGCATTGACCAAAATCTTCCTGGCTGCCAAGGACAACACAGCAGGTTGCCGGTGCGCTTTGCGGGCGCTCTTCAGCTGAACTCAGTCGATTTTGCCCGTCAGCCAATAGGTGATGCGGGAAGGATGCTCCGCGATATAACGGCTCACCACAGCGTCATAGCCCGTCGCCTTGGCGCGCGCGATCGCCATTTCCAGTTCATTGAGCGGAATATACATGCGCACCAAAAGGTCAAACACGTCTGGAAACGCGCGCCCCAGCCCTTGTCGGACAATCGCATGAATGGCTTCGCGGCCACCGAGCACGCCTTTAGGGTCCTCCAGGAACCGCAGTTTCCAAACATGGAACATCCAATGGGGGCGCCACGCCGTCGCCACGATCCAACGCTTGCGGCGATGCGCCCGCTCGACCATGGCGGTCATGGCGGCACCGGAGGAGGCGATCAGGTGATAGCGCGGCAGATTATAGGCCTTGATCGCCCGCTCCGATAGGCGCATCAAGCCGGCGCCCGGGTCGATGCCGTAGATCTGCCGGTTCAGCCGGTCGGCGATTTCGGGTCGTGCCAGATCAGCAATGCTCGATATTTTTTCAATCGGCACATAGGCGGGAACCACCCACCCCAGCTTGGCGCCGGTATAGATCGGTCCGAGATCGACGAATTGGCCAGCGAACCGGCGGTGATAGTCGGCGTGTGTATCGGGCAGCCAGGCCATTAACATCACGTCCAGGTCGCCGCGCGCAATTCCCTGATACTGCAGGGCGATGTCGGTCAGGATCAGGTCGACGTCATGGCCGAGGCGGATGTTGATCAAACGTTGGGCGAGCTTGGTGACCAACTCAGCATCGGACCACGCCGTCCAACCGATCCGGATGGCCTTGGACTTGGCGCTGGCCGAGGCAGGCGGTACGACAAGGCACAGCACAAAGGCCGCCACCAGCCAACGCAGCCCACACGACCGAAAATGACCGATTAGTCGGCTCATGGCCTGTCTCCGCGGACGCGATCGACCTGACGGCCGGTTAGACTGTCGAAGAGGCGTTGTACCCAGGTGCGCGGCGAGCGCAGCACTCCGAAGCTCTGGGTAATCCGGTCCAAAACGATCGCCAAGATAACCACGCTGAAGCCGCCCTCAAACCCGCGGCCGATATCGAGACGTTGGATTCCGGCCAATACTTCATTGCCAAGTCCGCCCGCTCCGATCATCGATGCGATCACGACCATGGACAGCGACAATAAGATGGTTTGATTGACACCGGCCATAATCGACGGCAGCGCCAACGGAAGCTGAACTTTGAACAACAGCTGTCGCCACGTGCAACCAAACGAGAGGCCTGCCTCCACCAGTTCACTGTCAACGCCCCGCACGCCCAAATTGGTTAGGCGCACAGCTGGCGGCATCGAGAAAACGATTGTGGCAATGGCGCCTGGAACCTTTCCGAGCCCAAAAAACATCGCGGCGGGAATCAGATAAACGAACGGCGGCAGCGTTTGCATCAGGTCCAGTATGGGTCGAATGATCGCTTCCGCGACATCGTTCTTCGCCGCCAGAATTCCAAGCGGCAGGCCAATGGCGACGCTGGTGAGCGTGGCGGCCAGTATCAAGGCGAGCGTCGCCATGGTCTCATCCCAAAGGCCCATGCCCACGATCAACATCAGCCCGCCAAGCGCGGCGATCGCGAACGACCAACTCACGCGCCAGGCCGCCAGCAGCACGATGACCGGGATCACCACCTGCACTGACATGGCGACCAGCAGCATCTCGATCGACTGAACGAGCCCGCCAACGATATAGCTGATGGCGTCAAACCCGCCGGCCAGATGCACAAGGCAAAACTCGACCGCGTCCTCCATCCATTGGCCGACTGGAATATCAATGTTCATGGCACCCTACCATCGAGCGCCTTCAGCACCTGTGCTTTTCCAACGGTGCCAAGGAAACGCCCGGTGTGGTCCGTGACGGGTACATCGAATGGGCATTCAGCAACCACACCAATACAGTCATCGATCGTTTGATCAGCTAGAACAATGGGGACGTCGGACAGAAACGCGCCAGCGATGCCTATCGCCTTTGCGCGCTGCGCTAGCTCGAGGCTCGCAAGCTCCACCACTCCTGCAAAGCGACCGGCCTGATCCTCGACGTAGCCGAATTTCTGGTCGCCGCCCTTCAGCATCTCAATTGCCGTCGTCACTTCATCGGGCCCACGCCGGATGACGACGTCGGGATTAATCCGAGCGAGATCGGCAACGGTAAACACCTTGGACAAATCCACTTTCTCAAAAAAAGATCGTATGTACGCGTTGGCCGGGTTTGCGACGATCTGTTGCAAGGTCCCGGTTTGGACGATTGTGCCATCGTCCATGATCGCCAGGCGGTCGGCGATCCGTAACGCTTCGTCGAGATCGTGGGAGATGAAAATCACAGTGAGATTGTGCGCCTCACGGATCCGCAACAGCTCGTCCTGCATCTCGAACCGAATCAGTGGATCCAACGCCGAGAATGCCTCGTCCATCAACATCACGGTCGGCTCCAACGCCAGTGCTCGCGCCAACCCAACCCGCTGACGCATTCCGCCCGACAATTCGTCAGGATAGCTATGCGCGTAGGCGGCCAAGCCCACGGTATCGAGCGCGTTGCGTGCCCGCGAAAGCCGCGTTTGCCGTTCGACGCCTGCCACGCCCAATCCGAACGCTGCATTCTCCAATGCGTTAAGATGAGGCATAAGCGCGAAGGATTGAAACACCATCGCGATATCACGGCGTCGCAGTTCCACCAATTCACGCGCGCTCATCGCGGTGATGTCGACACCATCGATCCGTATGTTGCCCGCCGTCGGCTCGATAAGTCGGTTGAGCATGCGCACCAACGTGGACTTGCCGGAGCCCGACAAGCCCATGACCACGAAAATCTCTCCACGCTGAATTTGGAATGACGCGTCCTGAATGGCCACGACCTGGCCGGTGCGATCCAGGATCTCCCGCTTGTCTGCACCATCTCGCAACGCCTGCATTCCGACCTCGGGCTTGTCGCCAAAGATCTTGTAGAGGCGTTCAACGACGATTTTCGGGCATGCTTCGGCGCTCACTGCACAATATCCCCCAAGCACCTGGCTGCGGACGATTGATGACGCTGCCCGCCATCAATGGCTGGACCAAGAAGGGCCGCCTTGATCGGGGACAAATCGCGATCGCGCTCACGCGAGGCCCAACGCAAGCCCCTGAGGCAAGTCCTGTGAGGCAAGCCCCGTTGATAATGATCAACGATGCCGTCACCATCGTGCGCTGTTCAGAAGATCAGTTAGCGGTCACTGTCAGTCGGCGATGATCTAGCCCACGGGGGAAGCTGACGGCCGGCCATGGCCTTCGGGCGAGGCCGGCTTCGGTTGACGCTGGCCCGCCTGCTCCATCAGCGGCATCACATCGTCGGTCCACTGTTTGAGTTCGGTCTTGTAGTCGACCCAAGAGATCAGCATACCATCGATGCCGATCTTGATCAGTTTATCGATCTCGCTGACGATTTGCTCGGCGGTTCCGACCAGGGGGTATCCACCGTGGCCGGCGATGAAATGAAAACGAAAATCGTCGAGCACGGCGGGATCGAGTGTGCGCGAGTGCATGCCGAAAATCTCGAGTAGGTTATCGACGGCTACATAATCGCCTTTCTCGCGGACATAGTAATTGAGATAATCCTGCGCCTCCTTTTCGGTTTGCCGACAAACGACATAGACGTGAATCCAGGTTTGGATCTCGCGACCGGCGGATCGCGCCTTGCCCTTTAGCGCATCGATCTGCGCCTTGCCAGCTTCCACGTCGTGCTGCTTCAGGATCAAAAAGTTCATGTCGGCTTGGGTCGCGGCAAACTCTTGGCCGGCCGGAGACCCTCCGGCATTCATCACCGGCACGTAGGGCTGTTGTATCGGTTTGGGCTGGCTCCAGACATTCTTGGCATTAAACCACCGGCCGTTGAAGTCGAAGGCCCGCTCTTCGCACCAGATCCGGCGCACAAACGCGAGCCATTCCTTCGCATAAGCATAGCGCTCATCGTGCTCGCGCCATTCGGCATCGAACATCTCAAATTCGTTCCGGAACCAGCCGCACACCACGTTGAGGGCGAACCTGCCGCCGGAGATATGATCGATCGTCGCGCACTGCTTGGCTGCGGCCACAGGGTGGATCAGCGGAACATGAGAGGTTGAGAAGATGCAGCTGTAGTCGGTCACAGCCGCAACGGCCGATGCCCAGGTAAACGTCTCAAAGGTGCGGTTGTTGAAGTTGGTCGCGCCGCCGTACCCCTTCCAACGGGCCACCGGAAGCAATACCTCAAGGCCGGCGCGGTCCGCCATCACCGCGACCTCACGGGTCTGCGGCCAGGTCATTTCCCAGGTGTTCTCGGCTGTCGTAATGGTGGAGCCATGACTGCAGTTCATGGCGATAATGCCAAGCTTCATCCGATTATCGTTGAACAGTGGATTTTCCGTCACCTCGCCTGCCCTCATCAATGACGTGGTCCCAGAGGCCTTTCCGCTCCAGCGGCTTTCGGGGGCCAAAAAATGCCCGCTGGATACAATCCCGCCCGGGACATCCCATCCAACGCGATCGCCTTCGCCGATCGATCACACGCAGCACTTGGCGCCCTATAAGCCTAGAGCAACCTGCTCTTGATCGGCATCAGAACGATCCCGATCAAGAGCAGAACGTTGCTCGACACCTTAAGGGCGATCATCTTTGTGCCTTAACTGGGAACCGGCTTTGCGGTTCCCAGTTAAGGCACGACGATCTAGACCCACTTAATCCGACGCAAGATCTCCCGCCGGCGATGCCGTCTGGTCAGATCCCGCTCCAACAGCACTCGCGCACCGGCAAGCGCTCATTCCGACGGGATATGGCTTTGATGGTTTTCAAGATACCATTCGGCAATCTCCTCCCGCCTCGCCCACCAAACGTCACTAAAACCCTTTGCGTACTCTATGAATTCGCGTAGTGCCCGGATCCGGAACGGTTGCCCGATCACATGTGGATGAATCCCCAAATTCATAATCTTTCCCGTTGCCGCACTTTCCGCATACAGCACATCAAACTGCTCCTTGATTTCCGCCAGACCCTGGCTCGTCGTCAGCCCACGACGGGTGAACAAGCTAAAGTCATTGATCTCGATCGAATAGGGGACCGAGACGATGGGACCGCTGGGGGTGTCGATCAGATAGGGTTGATCATCATTCATCAAATCGCAGAAGAAGATCAGGCCCTCCTCGGCGGCAATATCGATCGCCTCCGGCGTTCCCCTGAGCGATGAGGACAGCCAGCCGCGGGCCTTGCGTCCGACAGCTTGCTCGTAAACGGCGAGCACCTCGCGAATCAACTTGCGTTGGGCCTCGACGTCCGGACTCAGCTTGTGCAGCAGCTCGCCCTGCTCGTAGCCGTGCGCCACGATTTCGCATCCCAACTCCAGCGCCGCCTCGACGATTTCCGGTCGCTTGAGCGCGACCAACGCGTTCATGGTTGCGGCGACCTGAACGCCGGCTTCGCGGAACACCTCAAAACACCGCCAAACGCCGGCGCGCTGACCATACTCACGCCATGAGAAGTTGGGGAAGTCGGCGATATTGCTGGGAACGGGATCGAGTAGAATGGGTGGTCCGCCAGCGTAATGCGGCTCCGGGCTAGCCTTGATCATCTCCCAGTGCTCTAGGTTGATGGTGATGATCACCGCCAGCCGCTTGCCATTCGGCCACCGCAACGGTTTGCGGTGTGGCATTGGCGACCATTTATAGTCCATGACGCTCTCCTTTGGACGGCCTTGGCCTGTGCGCCTTCGCGGGCACACAGCTCGATGCCCCACCCGAGTATGCCCCGGTTGGGATCTGGTCTGTCAATCGATCCACTTGGGATCGCTTTGCCGCCTTGAGCAAAGCCTTGGCACGACCGGCACAGGATCGCCAAACCGAAGGCCATGCGATCGCATCTCCCGCGATTGCCTCTGTTTGACAACGCCTTCCTGACCGGGTCACAGTTACCCCATGGGAATGGCGCGGTCCAACCGTCACACTTTGCGATTGAAGCTATTTTTGCGGAACTTTTCAGGGAGGCCTCGATGAGACGTGGGCACGCATTTCTGCTTGGGCTCGCAGGTGCTTCGGTGCTGTGGGCTGCAATGATCACGTCGCCGACCTTCGCGGCAGACAAGGTCACGCTACGCCTCCACCACTTCAGTTCACCCCGCTCCATCGAAAGTCGGGTCATCCTCAATCCGCTAGCCGAAGCGCTCAAGCGCGATTCCGGCGGCACGCTGGAATTGCAGATCTTTCCGGGCATGCAGCTCGGTGGCAAACCCCGCGATTTGCTGGACCAGGTGCTGAATGGCGTGGTCGACATGGTCTATACGCTGCCGGGTTACCACGGTGGGCGGTTCCCGATCATGCAAGGTCTAGAGCTGCCTTTCATCGGCAAGGGTGGCGCAGCCATGAGCGGCGCCGCCTGGGAATTCGTCGACAAATACGGCAAGAGCGAGCTCAAGGGGCTGAAGCTGATCACCTTGAGCGGGATCGATATCGGTTTCGTACAAACCTCGAAAACACCAGTCCGAAAACTAGAGGACATGCGAGGCCTGAAAATCCGGGTCGCCTCCCGCTATATCGGCATGGCGGTTAAAGCCTTCGGCGGCGTGCCCGTGCAGATGCCGCTGCCGGCGGTGTATGAGGCAATGGCGCGCGGACAAGTGCAGGGCATGATGATGCCCTGGGTGATCACGATCCCCTTCAAGCTGCAAGACGTGGCCAACCACTACACGGAGGTGCCGGTCTATACGTCGATGCTGCTGACTGTCATGAACGAGAACAGTTTCAATAAGTTGAGCGATGCCCATAAGGCAGTGATCAATAAGAATATCGGCGTCGACCTTGGTCGACGCTACGGCAAGGCCTGGGATGACGGGGCCGACGCCGCGCGGCGGGCGGCCATCAAAAAGGGCAAGCAGATCATCACGGTCGACGCGGCCGAGGAGGGCCGTTGGCGTTCGGCCGCCAAAACGGCGCATGAGGCTTGGATCGCTGAAATGACCGGTAAGGGCCTACCTGGCAAGCAGATGTTTGAGGACCTGCTGGCCATCATCAAAAACAATGGCGGATAGACGATCATCGGTCACATGCACGAGGCCTACGCCCAACGACCGGTCGGCCGCTTGCTGTTGCAGCTCAGCGAGACTTTGGCGCTGGCCGGCGGCCTGGTGCTGATTGTCGTCACTGTGTTGACGGTGGCGAGTGTGGTCGGGCGGACAGCCTTCAACATGCCGGTGTTGGGCGATTCTGAAATTGTCGAGGTCGGGGTCGCCTTCTCGATCTTCTCGTTCCTTGCCTATTGTCAAATGCGCGGCGCCAACGTGATCGTCGACTTTTTCACCAAGCCGCTGCCGGCCTATCTCCGAAACGGTCTGGATACCATCAGCAATCTGGTATTCGCGATCGTCGTGATGGTGCTGACCTGGCGGCTCGGACTGGGCGGCATCGACGCCTATCAGCGCGGCGATTTTTCGATGTTTCTCCAAATTCCGACGTGGTGGGGTTATGTGGGCGCCTTCATCTCTTGCCTGCTGTGGGCGGTGGCGTGCCTTTACACGGCGCTGTTGCCACTGTTCGGCACCGCCGATCCGGCTCCCCGGACACAGCAAAGGTTGGACCGCGACTGATACGCTCACTGCCTTAAGCCGCAATCGGCTTGAGCGACCCCCTCCCGCACCCGGCTCGTCTTGACACCCGATGGATAACTTCACGCTTGGCTTGGTTTTTTTCGCCGTCACGGTCGCGCTGATCATGCTGCGTGTTCCGGTCGGCCTCGCCATGCTGTTGATGGGCGGCATCGGCTTTGCACAGATCGCCGGTTGGGACCCCTTACTCAACACGTTGAGGACGTCGACCTACGGCCGCTTTTCAAGCTATACGCTGTCGGTGGTCCCGTTGTTCCTGCTGATGGGCCAATTCGCCACCAAGGCGGGTTTGAACACCACGTTGTTCCGGGCGACCCGCGCTTGGGTCGGCCATTGGCGCGGCGGTCTCGCCATCTCAACGGTGGGTGGCTGTGCGATGTTTGGAGCGATCTGCGGCTCATCGCTCGCAACGGCGGCAACCATGTCCCAAGTGGCGATGCCGCAGATGCGCCGATACGGCTACTCGGCGGCGCTGTCGGCTGGGACGCTGGCGGCCGGGGGAACGCTTGGGATCTTGATTCCGCCATCGGTGATTCTCGTGATCTATGCCGTCTATACGGAACAATCGATCGGCCACTTGTTCTTGGGCGCTGTGATCCCGGGGCTGATTGCTACGCTCGGTTACATGATCGTGGTTGCGATCTATGTGCGGCTCGCGCCGGCTGCTGGGCCGGCCGGCGAAAGGGCCGGGTGGCGCGAGCGGCTGGAGAGCTTGCGTGATATTTGGCCGGTGGCGCTCGTCTTCGTTCTGGTGGTCGCCGGCATCTACCTGGGGTGGTTTTCACCCACGGAGGGAGCGGCCATCGGCGCGGCGGCGGTTGGCGTGATCGCGGTCGTGATCGGTGGCATGCGCTGGCAGGGCTTGCGGCAAAGCCTGCTCGATACCGCCGAGACCACGGCGCTGATCTTTCTCATTCTGTTGGGCGCGGAACTGTTCAACGCGTTTCTGGCGCTGACCCAAATGCCGGTCGAGTTGGCGCGCGTCGTCGAGGACCTCGATGCCCCGCCCATCGTGATCATGATTGCGATGCTGGCGATCTATCTGGTGCTTGGCTGCGTGATGGAGTCGCTGGCCATGATCCTGTTGACGGTGCCGGTGTTCGTGCCGATCGTTCTGACGCTGGAGTTGGGGCTGAGCGAGGATCAGATCGCGGTATGGTTCGGCATTTTGGCGTTGATGGCGGTCGAGGTCGGCATGATCACGCCGCCTTTTGGCCTCAACATCTTCGTGATCAACGCGATGGCACAGGACGTCCCGATCGGGCAGACCTATAAGGGCGTTTTGCCGTTTGTCGTCAGCGACGTTGTGCGGATCTTGATCATCTTATTCGCCCCTTGGACGGTGCTGTGGCTGCCGGGCCTGCTCTGAAAATGCGGTGGTGAAAAAGGCGCTTCACCCCGTTGTGATGATCGATGACGTGCCATCAGTCGCACCACATCGCCATGTGAGGCGGCACGGCACGAGGATTTTTTTGCAACCCGGCGGCCTGACCTGAGATCTCTCTCAAGGACGCTTGCGGAAACCGACACCGTCCGCGTTCGGCCTCATCATAGAGCGCTTCAGTGTTAGCCGGACCAGCCCGCTGTCCCGCTCAGCGCCTCCTGGCAGGATATCTTGGGTCGCCGGGTGGCACGCGGTGCGGCAATGCTAATCCGCCTCAGGCGGAACTGATCTATAGCGTGTCGGTATCAGCTGGAACCATCCCGCTCCCCGCCCGGTCCCTCCGCTTGTTCCTCAACTGGGCCACCCAGAACATCATGCCATTGGGAGGCGAGTGGAGGAATGGAGTGGCGGAATCGGGCGAGGGAGCGGGCCGGCTCGGGCGATTCAGCCTTTGGCGGACATGATGTAGCCAGGACCAAGGCACATCGACCTTGCCAACAGGTGCAGGGCGGCCTCGCTTGCCAAAGCGTTGGCGCGCACGGCCGTGGCGACAGGACTTGCGCGGCTGCATGCGAGCGGTATAGTCGCGGCCTTCAATCCAGCGGAGGGGTGGCCGAGTGGCTTAAGGCGCACGCCTGGAACGCGTGTATAGGGGCAACTCTATCGAGGGTTCGAATCCCTCTCCCTCCGCCATGACCATCGTTTAACTCATTGAAACAATTGATGATTTTATCGGGATGAGGATTTGTTCCCACAACCAGTCCCACAACGAGTCTTGCAATGGCCGGTGGACTCCCATCATCTCCCGTTCGCACGCCCTCGGTACACAGGCGCTCCACATCCGCCATCGGCATGTCATGGCGGCCGCCAATCTGGACGGTTCGGATCTTCCCCTGGGCAATCATCTGGTAGATCGTCGAGCGCGGGATTTGCGTGAGCCGCATCGCCTCGGCAAGTGCCGGCGCACCTGCAGCGGTTTCAGTGGTGGCGGCGTGGGCGTCACAGCCATTTGTCAGTCCGCTTTGCAGTCCGCTTTGCGCGCGGTTTTTATCGGTTGCCCTTGATTCAGTGGCTGCTCCGCCTCGATTGGCATGCCAGCCCGCCCGTCTCACGGGTGACCGATGGGGTTTTGATTGGCGGGTCATTTGAAAGTATTTCGGCCGCGCGCGATGGTTGCCGCTGGTCGAACGGCTTTTTCGTGTCAGCGCTGATCCTCGTTGTTGATTGGTCGGGCGGGCGGGGTTAGGCGGCGGTGCTGGATAATCAGGCATGCGCGACAGCGAAGACGTCGGCGGCCGGGCAGGCGGAGGCAAACGATAGCTCGATCCGGCGCATGCTGAGGCCGACACGGGCGCCGATGTTTAAGAGCTTGAGCCGGATCGTGCCGCAGGTGGCTTTGGGGAATTGTGTGCCGGCGCGTGCGATGCGTCTGAGCGCAAAGACAAGCACGTAGGCCATCGTGCGAACTCGCAACCCGCCGCCGCACCGTTGGCGAACGGCAGCGGTTTACGCGGAGCTGGTCTACCGGTCGACATCCGTCCAACATTGCTCCGCGGCGTCGTGCATCTTGCAGAGTACATCGTACGGCGTGGTCAGAATGCGTTGGAATACGTCGAATGCTTCCATGCCGGCCACCGGATAGGGTTGGGTGGTCGGGCGCTCCATCCGATCTTCGATTGACCCAGGATCCCTTGCCAAAACGCTCATGATAAAGGCGTTAAACGGCAATTTGACCAAGTCACAGTGGGGGATCCAGAATTCCGAACGGGCAATGCAAGGCTTGCCGATCAATTGAGATGGATCCACCTGAACAGCGCACACGTGAACATCAATCGGTCCGCCCTTGCGTGGTCTCCACCATCCCGATTTGTTCGGATTGCGATTGAAATATCGCTCATCGCGAAAATACCACACCAGGCCATAGCCGCCCTCGAAACGCTTTATAAAGTCGGGCATATCTCCTTCCGGTGGTTCCAGCCCAATATACTCTTCGTAATTGTAGCTTGGAATCGATTCTATTCGAACCAGGTCGAGCGGCGCCAGCAATGCTCCAACCCGATCTTGCACGTCCATTTTGTCGACGTCCGTCATGGTAGCTCGTTCCCACCTTGGTATTTATAGTCGCCAATTGATGCGCATTGACCTACCGGTTAGCATCCGTCCAACATTGCTCCGCGGCGTCGTGCATCTTGCACAGCACATCATACGGCGTGGTCAGAATGCGTTGGAACACATCAAATTTTTCCATGCCGGCCACCGGATAGGGTTGGGTGGTCGGGGGCAGCCGGATGTTGCCGGGAAACCTTGCCAAAACGCTCATGATGAAGGCGTTAAACGGCAATTTGACCAAGTCACAGTGGGGGATCCAAAATCCCAGATATGCAATGCAGGGCTTGCCGGCCCATTCGGCTGGAGCTACACGCGCGGTAAGCACGTAAACATCAATCGGTACGCCCTGGTGCCGTCTCCACCATCCCGATTTGTTCGGATTGCCATCGAAATATCGCTCATTGCAAAAATACCACACCAGGCCATAGCCGCCCTCGAAACCCCTGATAAAGTCGGGCATATCTCCTTCGGGTGGGTCCAGCCCAATATACTCGTCGTAATTGTAGCTTGGAATCGATTCGATTCGAACCAGGTCGAGCGGCGCCAGCAATGCTCCGGCTCGATCCCGCACGTCCATTTTATCGACGTCTGTCATGGTAGCTCGTTTCCGCCTTGGTATTTATGGTCGCCAATTGATGCGCATTGACCTACCGGTCGACATCCGTCCAACATTGCTCCGCGGCGTCGTGCATCTTGCACAGCACATCGTACGGCGTGGTCAGAATGCGTTGGAACACATCAAATTTTTCCATGCCGGCGACGAGGTAAGGTTGGTCGGTTGGGCACGTCGTGAAATCCTCGATTGTCCCAGGGTCCCTCGCCAAAACGCTCATGACAAACGCATTAAACGGCAATTTGACAAGGTCTCGATGCGGTATCCAGAATGCCAAATGGGCAATGCAGGGCTTGCCGACCCAATCGGGTTGGGCTACACGCGCGGTAAGCACGTAAACATCAATCGGTACGCCCTGGTGCCGTCTCCACCATCCCGATTTGTTCGGATTGCCATCGAAATATCGCTCATTGCAAAAATACCACACCAGGCCATAGCTGCCCTCAAAGCCCTTAATATAATCGGGTATATTTCCTTCGGGTGGTTCCAGCCCAATATACTCTTCGTAATTGTAGCTTGGAATCGATTCGATTCGAACCAGGTCGAGCGGCGCCAGCAATGCTCCGGCTCGATCCCGCACGTCCATTTTATCGACGTCTGTCATGGTAGCTCGTTCCCACCTTGGTATTTATAGTCGCCAATTGATGCGCATTGACCTACCGGTCAGCATCCGTCCAACATTGCTCCGCGGCGTCGTGCATCTTGCACAGTACATCGTACGGCGCCGTCAGAATGCGTTGGAACAAATCAAATTTTTCCATGCCGGCGACGAGGTAAGGTTGGTCGGTTGGGCACGTCGTGAAATCCTCGATTGTCCCAGGGTCCCTCGCCAAAACGCTCATGACAAACGCATTAAACGGCAATTTGACAAGGTCTCGATGCGGTATCCAGAATGCCAAATGGGCAATGCAGGGCTTGCCGATCCAATCGGCTGGAGCTACACGCGCGGTAAGCACGTAAACATCAATCGGTACGCCCTGGTGCCGTCTCCACCATCCCGATTGGTTTGGATCGTCATCCATATATCGCTTATTGCGAAAATACCACACTAGGCCATAGCTGCCCTCAAAGCCCTTAATATAATCGGGTATATCTCCTTCCGGTGGTTCCAGCCCAATATACTCTTCGTAATTGTAGCTTGGAATCGATTCTATTCGAACCAGGTCGAGCGGCGCCAGCAATGCTCCGGCTCGATCCCGCACGTCCATTTTATCGACGTCTGTCATGGTAGCTCGTTCCCACCTTGGTATTTATAGTAATCGATTATACGTCCTCCTCCGTGTCGAATCGTTCCATCCGTGCACTTGGCCTGTTGATGATGCACATCGGCGCCTGGCGGACAGTACTTCTTCGCCTGATCGCACGCTGCCTTTGCTGCTTCGGGGCAGGAGGGTCGTTCGCGCTCGGCAAAATACGACTTTTGCGAATTCCTGTCATCGGCCCGGCAGCGGCAACGGCAATTGCGGCCTTTAGGCGGTTTGGGATGTCGAAGTTCATTACCACTGGGAACAGGTGGACGCGGTGTTGTGCCAGGTGTTTCGCTTGTCGGCGGATTGGGCCTCGGCGGGCGCGGCACTGGCGTCCGTGCACCGGTCGGCGGCTGGGGAATTCGTATTATCGTGCCTGGTGTTGGGCCGACTCTCCAGAGACCCTCGGGGTCAACGTAGGCCTGCGGATGACCCTGCGCATATGCATAAAGGCTGGGCCCATCGGCGAGCCCCAGCGGGTCGGGCTGGATGTAGCGGCCCAGCGTGGGATCATAGTGACGGTGCCAGTTATAATGCAAGCCGGCTTCTAGCTGGAACCATTGGCCGGGGAACCGCGCCGGCTATGCTAGCGTTCCGGTGACGGCGTGCGGCGCGCCGATTGTCGCGGTGCGGCCGATTCACGTGCGCGCGGTCGCTTGCACGATCGGCGCGCGGGCAGCCACGCGGTCCGCCACACGATGGTGCGCGGGTTACCGCCCATCACGCTTGACGCGCATCGGCGTCATGGCCCCTCGTCCGTGGCGCGCGTCATGAGAGCCACAAGATCGTCCCGCTTTCGTCTGGCGGCAATCCCAAGCGGCGTGTCGCCAAGTAATCTATCCACGAGGTTGGGGTCAGCGCCGGCCGCCATCAAGGCCTCGACCATCAGGACATCAATATCGTCGGCGGAACCGGAGTTTATCGCCGCGTGCAGAGGTGTTCTGTCCAAGTCCCCCAACCCATTGGGGTCGGCGCCGGCGGCCAGCAAGATGTTCACCTCCTCGACGCTGCGCCGCATTACGGCAAAGTGCAGTGGTCGATCTTCGCCAGGTGTGGCATCGTTTACATCGGTCATGTCTCTGCCCTCAAAATGCAGATCATATATTTCAGCATATTCCTTGAGGAGATCAAGGGCTTTGCGTTTGGCCATCAGGTTCAAGATCGGACCCATTTCGTAACCTGCCTATCTGCTGCAATATGACGGCGGTCGCTTGCGGAAAGCCTCCGGATGGTGACGCCGGTATCCGGGCTGGCGCGCTGAATGATCTCGCCGAAGCCGTTGCGCACGTAGCGGGTTTGCAGCGAGCGCGGATCGGCTCGAACGCTCGTTAATTAGGATCTCTGGATACTGATGCTTTTTTAGTCTTTATGCGCCTAGAAATATCGGAATCCAATTCAGCGCCCAACTCATACAGTTGTCGAACTAATTCGGGCGATATGTAGATGCCGTGAACGTCTCGAATTGTTTGCGCTAAAATAACAATCCTAACCGAGACGATCACCTCCTTTCCACGTCCGCGCGGCAGCGACGGTCCAATCTTGCTCAAGACGTCGCTCGCCAACTCTTCGTGGAACTGATACGTACTGTCCGATAAATCATAAATTTGTGATTGCCACCTAGCTCTTATCGAAGGCGACAACCCAATGGGAGGCGATTTATACGCTTTCACGCTCCCCCCCAATTTGCCTCCCATCCGCTTTTGAAATTTGTCTGGGTCAAAGGTCTCCCCATAAATGCTGATGTAGACGTATCCCTTGCTCTTCATGTCTTTACTCGATTCAACACCGGCATGTCTCATTTCCACGCATAATAGGTTATGATCTTTGGGCCACGTCGATTGCATTGGCCGCGCGCCGCGATCTTGATTGAACCATCCTCGCATGCGCAAATCTCGAAATGTCCGCGGGGGACCGCTCCGTGCTCAATTTTGAACCTATGTGGATCATCAATGCCTGCTTGTTCTAGATGCCAGTCGCTAATCTTTTTTCCCCTGACTTCAGTGTCATCACCTTCATCGGCATTCGAGGCATCCAAATAGCTAATTAACTTTATCGCTGCACCGACTACAGCCCCAGCGGCGGCGCCTGGCGCCCCTCCGTATACACGGTCCGGAAAAGCCTTCTTATTCCCGATGACATAGACATTGCTACGCACCATCAACCTCTGTCGCCAAGCACCATTACGTGAGCAATCTTTCATCCCACATGTCTTGAGATGCAATGGTCACCATACGCCTCATGATCGACTGAAGCTGCCATATCCCTTTAAAGAACCCAACGACTCCCTCATCGAACTTCAAAAGCCTCCCGGCGAGATCGCGCGCGGCGAAAATGTGGCCGGCACGTGCGGCTTGCCGAATAAGGTCCCGTCCCCGGTCCACCTGTTTTTCAACCCCAAGACCAGCTTCGTAATACGTGCCTAGGAAAAACGTGGCCGGGAGGAAACCCTCTGCATGTAGCGCGTGCATGATTGTGAAGGCATCTTCGGGTCGACCATATCGCTCCTCGAACCGTGCCAAATAGAACCGTATTCTTGGGTCTTGACCTCGCGCCGCATCTAGGAGCAGGCTTCGGGCCATTTGAAGGTCTTTATCGACGCCAAGGCCCCGCTCGTAGAAATCGGCCAAGTGCCAGAGAGCGTCGTCATCTCCAGCGTCTGCAAGCTGCTCGTAGATGGCTCGGGCGGCACCGTATTTACGCTGTTGCTTGAGATCATAGGCTTGCTGGTCGCGTTGTTCGTTATCCATTTACTAACCTTTGGTCCTGCGAGTTCTCAATCTGCACGCGTTATTTCGGTTTGATATCGCATGCGTTCCTACCCGAGACTTTATTCTTCAGCAGTCGAGTATCACCTTATATTGCGAACAGTCTCAACTGGTCACAGGTATCGGCGAAACAGGATAACCTTCTGGTCGTTTGAATCACTTTCCCTTTGGCTTAGGACCACCTTTGGGTTGCTCGGGTTTCAATGTTTTGCGGCGGCCTGCGGGGTGGTGGGGGAGGTCGAGGTCCCCTTTTGTCAAGCAAAATGTGTGCACATAAAACTGCCATTAGAGCCCAAGCTCTGCCTCCTTTGGGCATTCTAAGATTGTTCTTGCACCAATCCTTGATGCTGCATTTTTTTAGAGCGCCATCCGGAGTCGGTGGCCCAGGGGGACGGGCTAACCTCCCATCCAAATCCACCCACGCGTTGGGGTTCCCCCGCGCGTAGCCGTACAAGCTCGGCCCGTCGACGACCCCCAGCGGGTCGGGCTGGAGGGTGCGGCCGAGGGTGAGATCATAGTGGCGGTGCCAGTTATAATGCAAGCCGGCTTCTAGCTGGAACCACTGGCCGGGAAACCGCGCCGGCTGTGCTAGCGTTCCGGTGACGCTGTGCGGCGCGCCGATTGTCACGGTGCGGCCGATTCACGTGCGCGCGGTCGCTTGCACGATCGGCGCGCGGGCAGCCACTCCGCCCGCCACATGACGGCGCGCGCGGCGTTGGTGATCAGCACTGGCCGGGACAGATGATCGGCATGCACGTAATGCAGAAGCGGGCTGGCGGTGGCGACCCCGTCCACCACCGCGATCGGCAGCGCCACGCCGGCCACCCCGGCGCCGGCGATCCACAGGTATTCGCGCCCGGTGCGCCCGGCGCCGTCGGCCTCCGCGATCACGTTGCCGAAGATGTCGTGGATGGTGTGGACGGTGCCGTTGACGGTGGCGCCGAGGTTGCTCAGCACCCGGATGGCGAGCTGCCGGCGCCCGTTGTAGGTGTAGCTGGCGCGCAGGTTGCCCTCAAACCGCACGGTCTTGAGCTGGCCGCAAGTCCAGAGCCACGACAGCCAAAGCCGCGCTGCACGCTATTGCCGGCCTGCTCGGCCTGTTTACATCAATACAATGCGCAAACGACCTCGTCACCGTTGGTTATGATTCCGTTTAAACTAAACTGGATTTAGCAACGCTGTTTTCTCCTAATATCGGGCAATATCTTGTTTGATAGAAAGCTCAATCTCCTTTCTAGATCCCTTGCGTTCTCGAGTGTTGGAGGTGCTTCAACAGGATAAACAGTCTCCAAGTCACCGCCTGTCATAACAGTATTGACCCAGTCGGTCATCAGTTCAATGTAGGTTTCAAGGGCCTCTGCCGGTGTGGGCGCATCATCTGTCACGCAAAATACTGACGGCACATCGCCGACAAAAACCCATAGCCATCGATCAACATGCGGCTGGGTCGGCCGAATGGCAAACAAGAAAATCGCTATTATGCCTCCAATACCAAAGCCATAGTATTCCTTTTCAATTGTACCGCACCAATGGTGAGACAATAAATATTTGCGAGCCTCGACAAGATAGGTAAGGAGCAATCTTGTGTCCTTCGCCCCGTGGCCCTTCATAAGCGAGGTCGGGACTAATTTTTTTAGCTGGACGTTCTTTGGTAGCTCGTTGGAATGTTCGTGCGACTTCATGGCAATTTTTTCCCACGGCGTCGGCCCCATCGGGAAAAGTCACCCCTCTTCTTGTGTCGATTTATGTGATCATCGCGCTTCCTCGGCGTAATGTTGTCCGCAGTATCCGAACCGCCGTCGGCGCGTGGAATATCATGGTCAGCATCGTAGTTTCGGCCAGTATCCGGATCTTTTGGCCAGTCCATATCGTTGTATTCTTCCCATTCCTTGCGGCGCTTCTCTGGTGATTTCCCTCGTCTTCCACCCGACTCGTCGTCCAGGAAATCCTTAAGTTCTCTGATGACCCAACGGCACTTGTCGTTTTTTAAGCATACGGCGGCGGTGGTAATAACGACCCTGGCAACACCCGCCGCACATATTTGGACCAAAACGTAGACTTGGGCAACACGCCCATCCGGGTCCACGTAAGAGTGCGGATTCCCCCGTGCGTAGCCGTACAAGCTCGGCCCGTCGGCCAGGCCCAGCGGGTCGGGCTGGAGGGTGCGGCCGAGGGTGGGATCATAGTGGCGGTGCCAGTTATAATGCAAGCCGTTCGGCCGGGTCGGCTCGGGTCCTATCCATGCCGACTTGTCCGGCCTCACCCAGCTGGAACCATTGGCCGGGAAACCGCGCCGGCTGTGCTAGCGTTCCGGTGACGCTGTGCGGCGCGCCGATTGTCACGGTGCGGCCGATTCACGTGCGCGCGGTCGCTTGCACGATCGGCGCGCGGGCAGCCACTCCGCCCGCCACATGACGGCGCGCGCGGCGTTGGTGATCAGCACTGGCCGGGACAGATGATCGGCATGCACGTAATGCAGAAGCGGGCTGGCGGTGGCGACCCCGTCCACCACCGCGATCGGCAGCGCCACGCCGGCCACCCCGGCGCCGGGGATCCACAGGTATTCGCGCCCGGTGCGCCCGGCGCCGTCGGCCTCCGCGATCACGTTGCCGAAGATGTCGTGGATCGAATGGCAAACATTGGCGCGGGGGGATCCGGAGCAGCGAGGGCCACGACGCAACCCGGTTCAATAACCGTCGTCGCCTCGGTCGTCGGTCACGCAGGCGTTGTTGCTGGCGCCGGCGGCAGGTTATGACCGCTTTCGCGCGGCCAAAATTTTCACCGTCTGGCCCTCTTGCTATGAAGACGACGTTACGATGCCCTTCGACTTCGTGCGATGAAGTCCCGCAATCGGTCGATTATGTTGGCATGATTGAGTTCACCTTCAGGCATCCATCTGGACCAATCATGCGAAAGACATGATACTTGCTGTTCTGCTTCCTTGATCCGTCCAAGCCGTAGCAACGCATTGATTTTGAAAAAGAGAGCCTCATCGACGAATGCGATGGACTGAAGAGAATGCTCTATTGATAGTAGCCGATCGAGCATGTCTATGGCTTTGTCGGATTGCCCAACCTTAATCAATTCTTCCGCAAGGATAATTAAACAGGCTCGATCATCCGGGGCCAATTCCAGTGCCATCTTGAGGGTTGAAATAGCATCGGCAGATTGACCGCCATATATTTGGGCAACAGCTTTAAAATAGTGCACCCTGACTTTTTGGCTGTCATTATGAAATTTAATTCGATCATCCGAACCATTCAAAATGTTGTTGCAAAGATCAATGGCGTCATGGCTCCGACCTGATCGATTCAGCCTACGTACTTCACTGAAGAGGCGGTCGAATTCGTCACCATAGTTCTGGTCCATCTCGTCAAATCTCCTAAAACGCCAAATCCTGGACTCATCTCTATTTTTGATGAGTGGGCGATTTAATAACGTTCAACGCAGCATTCAACGTTTTTTGCGCTTTCTCCTGGGGCCCTTGGGCCCCGGCCCTGACCCATAATCAACTCTATTTCCTCCACATCGTTCGCTCACAAGACCTTTTGCACAACCCTCGATCGTTCGGTACCCCCCTGTCAGGCGAGCGTTCGGATGGGGCTTATTCAACTCATCTCTGCATATGGCGCGCGCCTCCTCCCATTCCTTGGCACAACCGTCATCGTCAGGTCCTCCGCCTCCACCTCCTTCCGAGGCCGCCATGTAGCAGATGTAGAGCGTGACCCCGGCTGCGACAATGCCGCATGCTAGCGGATTGGCGGCGCATAGCCCGATGGTTGGTCCGGCAGCGGCATAGCGCCCATCCGGGTCCACCCATGCGTTGGGATTCCCCTGCGCATATGCATAAAGGCTCGGCCCGTCGGCCAGTCCCAGCGGGTCGGGCCGGAGGGTGCGGCCCAGCGTGGGATCATAGTGGCGGTGCCAGTTATCATGCAAGCCGGCTTCAAGTTGGAACCATTGGCCGGGAAACCGCGCCGGCTGTGCTAGCGTTCCGGTGACGGTGTGCGGCGCGCCGATTGTCACGGTGCGGCCGATTCATGTGCGCGCGGTCGCTTGCACGATCGGCGCGCGGGCAGCCACGCGGCCCGCCACACGATGGCGCGCGCCGCGTTGGTGATCAGCACTGGCCGGGCCAGATGATCAGCATGCACGTAATGAACGAGCGGGGTGGCGGTCGCGACCCCGTCCACCACCGCGATCGGCAGCGCCACGCCGGCCACCCCGGCGCCGGCGATCCATAGGTATTCGCATTCTGTAAGATTGGGATCGTCTGTTCATGGTGGGCTCACGGCTCCAACCGCGCTGTCGCCTGCTGTTCGATGGTCCAACGGTCGAGCACGCCTTTGGCCCAAAATCGGGGGCCAGAATACCTAACTTCATCGAACGTATTGGGTTCACCCGGATCGGGAGAACTGAGACGTGGATCGGCGCCCGCCCTCAGCAATGCACAGAAATACTCTGGCAGATCTTCCGAAATCGCCAGTTGAAGTGGCCGCGCTCCACCGCGGCAGATGCCATCGGGATCCGCTCCGGCTTCCAGAAGCCGTAGGAACGTGGCGAATGCCGGTTTCCTCCTTGATCCTCCCGACATGCATGCACTGAGCGGCGTTTCACCGTCATCGTCCTGAAAGCTCGGATCTGCGCCGTGCGCAAGGACGCAGCTGATCCAGGACGTTCCACCGTGATCGCATAGGGCAACCAACAGACGCGACCATTCATCGGGACTATGCGGCTCCAGTTGCGCTAGACGCTCATCCATATCGTCCCAGCGCCTCTCCGATGCCATGATGTCAATTGCGGCCATTTCTGGGGGTAGACACGACATTACAGTAATTCCTATTCAGACATCGATATGTAAACGCACACGCAACGCATGCGGTTTATTGTGATTTGATGTAGCACCTCTGTTTGCAGTCTTTTAATTTTTTCCTTGCTTTTTCAATCTGAATCAGATGCCCTTGATCTGGTCCGCCATAGCAAAATGTTGAAACCTGGATCCTCAATAGAAGGCATGCCTCAGCGGCCATTCGCTTGAATTGCAGTGTCGCCAAATGGTCGCCAGGTCGGCAACCTGGAACCCTGCAAATTTTCGTATAGATTATACGGCCAAATCTGCAATACCTACGCCCACATGCCTTTGGGTTTTTGATGCATCTCAGAATTTCCGCACACAAACGTGGCGCACGCATGCACAATATCAAGATCGGGTGCTCGCCCTTTGGATCGACCTGCGACAATGGATCGTTATTCGCGTAGGCGAAAACATTGGGGCCGGGTACGACCCCCAGCGGGTCGGGCTGGAGGTAGCGGCCCAGCGTGGGATCATAGTGGCGGTGCCAGTTATAATGCAAGCCGGCTTCTAGCTGGAACCACTGGCCGGGGAACCGCGCCGGCTGCGCCAGGGTGCCGGTGACGGCGTGCGGCGCGCCCCAGGGCAGCCATTCGGCCCGCCACATGACGGCGCGCGCGGCGTTGGTGATCAGCACTGGCCGGGACAGATGGTCGGCATGCACGTAATGCAGAAGCGGGGTGGCGGTGGCGACCCCGTCCACCACCGCGATCGGCAGCGCCACGCCGGCCACCCCGGCGCCGGGGATCCACAGGTATTCGCGCCCGGTGCGGCCGGCGCCGTCGGCCTCCGCTATCACGTTGCCGAAGATGTCGTGGATGGTGTGGACGGTGCCGTTGACGCTGGCGCCGAGGTTGCTCAGCACCCGGATGGCGAGCTGCCGGCGCCCGTTGTAGGTGTAGCTGGCGCGCAGGTTGCCCTCAAACCGCACGGTCTTGAGCTGGCCCAGGGCGGTATAAGTGTAGCTGTGGGCGACGCCCAGCCGGGTGTCGGTGGCGACCGCGCCGGACGGCAGGTAGCTGAAGGCGCGGGTCGTCGTCGCGCGGGCGTTGGCGTGGGATTGGATGCGCTCAAGCCGGTTGGAGCGGCTGGGGTAGCGATAGCTCTCGGTGGTGCGCGGGGTGCCGGCCGGCGGCGCGGAGACCACGCGCACGCGGTTGCCGAGCCGATCATAGTGGACCGTCATGCGCCCCCACGGCCCGTTGGCCTGGCGCAGGCGGTTGGTCGCGGTGTAGGCGAAGGTCTGCGTGTTGGCGCCGGCCAACCGATCGGTGATGGCGGTGATGTTGACGCGGTCCCGGCGATCGCGCGCCAGGCTGCGGTCGTAAAGCGCGGTGGGGCCGTGACGCAGGCGGATGCGGGTCAACAGGTAGTCGCGGTTGAAGGTGTTGGTCTGCTGGATGCCGTTGGCAAAGCGCAGGGCGGTGATGCGATCGGCCATCGGCAGCCAGGCCATGCCGGGAAAGAAGGTCAATCGAATAATCAACCAGCCTGCTCAATCCGCCGAAGTTTGACAGGGACTACCGCAGGTCGGCTGGCGGGCGATTATCCTTCTAGTGCTTATCGTTCTTGTACACCCTTGCAGCTCCGGCGCACGCAACGGTCATTTTTGCGCAGCAAAGCCAACTGCACAGAGAATCAAATGAAAACAAATAATTCCACATCCGACCCAATAGGACGCTCTCAACTCGTTATTCGATGGTTGCCATCCCATCGGGAGTTGAATGTAACCAGATTCAATGCCTCGGAGTCCAACCATTATCAAAATTGAAATAATCAGGCCTACAACACCATCCAGGAGTAGGCTATAGGATTGTATGCTAAATCCTCCACTCAGATAGCTAAGAACGGAACTCAGCATACTTGCGCTTAGGAAAATACCGAACCCAGGTCCATAATTTCCCATGTTTTATTTCTCTAGCCTTTGAATGGAGAAACAGCAAGTCTCGATGGGAATGGTTGGCAAACCAAATCGGCATACTCCGACCTATGTTTTCTTAATCAACCTAAGTTATCTACAAATGGCCATGGCATTAACCCCTACAGCTTCCACCGTGCTTAATAATAACATGAATTTCAACTTAACGAGCTCCATAACCCGCCCCTGCCGTAAATCCGGCCGTTCCAGGAACTACCGCCGCTCTATAAAATGTCGACATCAGGTTTGCACCTAGCGCAGGCCCAAGGATTCCTACCAGACATCCAGAAACAGCACCGGAAAGTATTATCCTTGGTAAAATTGCTTGTTGCTCATCAAAGTCTGCGCAGGACTTCTTATCAAGTAGTTCTCTAATACCAGAAGTTATTATGTAACCCCTCGAAAATCCGCCCAAAGCCGAGATTGCTCCAATCGTTGCGCCTGCTGAACAACGAAGGAGCGGAATGAAAACGAAGCGACCGTCAAAATCAACATTCTTGATCGGATTCCCCCGCGCGTAGCCGTACAAACTCGGCCCGTCGACGAGCCCCAGCGGGTCGGGCTGGATGTAGCGGCCCAGCGTGGGATCATAGTGGCGGTGCCAGTTATAATGCAAGCCGTTCGGCCGGGTCGGCACGGGTCCGATACATGCCGACTTATCCGGCCTCACCCAGCTGGAACCACTGGCCGGGAAACCGCGCCGGCTGCGCCAGGGTGCCGGTGACGCTGTGCGGCGCACCGATTGTCACGGTGCGGCCGATTCACGTGCGCGCGGTCGCTTGCACGATCGGCGCGCGGGCAGCCACGTGGCCCGCCACACGACGGCGCGCGCCGCGTTGGTGATCAGCACTGGCCGGGACAGATGATCGGCGTGCACGTAATGAACGAGCGGGCTGGCGGTGGCGACCCCGTCCACCACCGCGATCGGCAGTGCCACCGCCTGAGCACCGGCCGGCAGTCGCTCAGCCAAAATCAAATGTGCGAAACACTCTGGACCCTATCGGCGGAAGATGGTGACGCCGGTATCCGGGCTGGCGCGCTGTATGATCTCGCCGAAGCCGTTGCGCACGTAGCGGGTTTGCAGCGAGCGCGGATCGGCTCGAACGTTTGCTAATTATGATCTCTGGATGCCGATGCTTTTTTAGTTTTGATGCGCCTAGAAATATCATACTCTAAATCAGCGCCCAACTCATTCAGTTGTCGAACTAATTCGGTCGAGATGTAAATACCGTGAGCCTCCCGAATTGTTTGCGCATAACTGACAATCACAACCGAGACAATCACCTCCTTTCCACGTCCGCGCGGCAGCGACGGTCCAATCTTGCTCAAGACGTCGCTCGCCAACTCCTCGTGGAACTGGTGCGCACTGTCCGACAAATCATAATTTCGTGACTCCCACCAGGTTTTTATCAATGGCGACAATCCAATGGGAGGCGATTTATACGCTTTCACGCTTCCCCCCAATTTGCCTCCTATCCGCTTTTGAAATTTGTCTGGGTCAAAGGACTCTCCAAAAATGCTGATGTAGACGTAGCCCTTGCTCTTCATGTCTTTCCTCGATTCAACACCGGCGTGTCTCATTTCCACGTATAATAGGTCATGATCTTTGGGCCACGTCGATTGCATTGGCCGCGCGCTGCGATCTTGATTGAGCCATCCTCGCATGCGCAAATCTCGAGTTGTCCGACGAGGATCGCCTTGTGTTCATCTTTGAACTGATGTGCATTATCAATGCTTGCTTGTTTTTGATGCCAGTCGCCAATCTTTTTGCCCTTGACTTCACTGTCATCACCTTCATCTTCATTCGAGGCTGCCAACAACAAATATACGTTATCGCCGCACCGGCCATAGCACCAGTGGCGGCAACTGCCGGCCCTCCGGATACGCCGTCCGCACAATCCTTCTTATTCCCGATGGCCAGGACATTGCAACGCAACGGCGACCTTGGTCGCCAAACACTATTACTGAGGCCGCGGTCCTTCAAATGTCTGAGGAAGCCTGACCGACCGGCCTTGTCCTGCTTGGTGCCCTCGCAAATGCCGAGGATCTTGCGATAGCCTTCTGCAGTCACGCCGATCGCCACCAAGAGCGATACGTTGCGAACCGCGCCGGCCCACGTGCGTTTGAGCACGACGCCGTCAAGGTAGACGTAGGGATGGCAGCCCTCGATCGGCTGGTTGCGCCAGGCCTCGATGTTGGCATAGAGCTTCTTGTTGAGATCCGAGACGGTCGACGGCGACACCCGCGTCCCCCACAACGCCTCGGTCATGTCCTCCACGCGGCGCACCGAGACGCCGGCCAAAGACATCTCGATCAGCGCCTCCTCGACGGAGGACTCGCGCCGCTTGTAGCGCTCGATGATTGTTCGCGCTCAATGCTCGAACCAAAGGCGCATTGGCGCTCACTCTCGAACGTTTGACGGCGCAGCTTGGGAAACTTGAGATTGACCGCGCCGGCCTTGGTGTGAAGCTTGCGCTCATGGTGGCCGGCACGTGCGTCGCGACGGTCCTCGGTGCGCTCGTAGCGCTGTGCCTTGCAGAGCCGGTCAGCCTCGGCATCGAGCAGCGTGTTCAATGTCTCCTCGGCGGTGCCGCGTACGACACGGTCCAGGTGTCGCTTGATCCGCTCGTCGTCAATCTTGATAACGTTACCCAGATGGCCAGGCGCAACGTTGCCAGCTTCACGACTCGTCTTATCCTCGTTCGCGGTGGTCTCCGGTCAGGTTGATGGTTGGCGTGTGCCAACCACCACCTCAGCCCGATAAGCAGCCGCCGGCAGCGATCAAATTGTGCGAAACAAACCGTACGTTATCAAGACCGTTTTGACTATGCGCGCGGCACGTCTTTGCTGCGCGAGGTGTGCTGTCTTTATAAGAAGCTGGTGTAGGTCGGCAAGCTTCGCTGAGGCACCTCGGCGCTAAAGATCATCGTCGTAAAGCCGGCCCGTCGATCGCAGATTCCTATTGCCAGATTGAGCCATTACAATTGGCGCTAGATCATCGATGCTTTTCGCGCGGTGAAGGATACCAAGCTCGACTTCGGCCAGATTATTCTGGCTCCAAGTGAAGTTCGCGTCTCGATCGTTGTAGGCTGGATTGCCTAAGGGGTAGAGCTTGCGCGCCTCTTCATCGCAGATCAGCCAGCACGGAACGCTCGGAGTTGACTGAGTGACGGGGTGACTAGGTCGAACTGCTCAAAGGGTCGGGCGCCTCAAACCCACCGGCAGCGAGGACCACACTGCGGCGCGTACCGATCAGCCACTCGCCACGAGGCGGGTCGACGATGATCCCGATCGCTTCTCTGCTTGGCGTGTAGATCAACCGCTTGGCCGGACTTGACAGCCGGACCTCGATTCCGCGCGCTTCTACGTTGATCTGCAAAACGCGAAACAAGTACGGCCCCCCAACGCGCCCTTTCGCCTGCGGATAAAAGGCGTGCACATTGAAATTCGGAATGGCATGTGCATGCGTGTAATAGAAAGTCTCGCGGTGTTGGAAGGGTCGTTCCCACCCCTCAGACGTGTGGTGATCTCCGCATCAGCGAGCGGGCCTAGCTCACGTACATAACCCTCAGCCGTGGCCATCGCCTGCGCCAATGCGCGCACCACCTCGTCCGGCACACGGCCGGCATTGGTCTGCTTGAGGTAGGCCAAGGCGTGTTCGGGCTCGTGGGAACAACAGATTGCGCCCCGACTGCGCAGCGAGATCCCACCGGAATCCGGCGCCTTTTCTAGCAGGATAACGTTTGACCCAGCATCACGCGCTGCGATCGCCGCGACCGCGCCTGCTAAGCCGTAGCCCCCGACAACCACATCCGTCAGCCATCGAAATTCAAACGCTCCTTGCTGTTGGCGCCCGTCCGATTTGCGCGCGGCATTCTAAATGAGAATCGAGATGCGGGGCTATGCCGACGTGGCAGGTGCCCACCGCGAACAACGCAAGTGCTCGACTGCAGTCATTTTGCTGGTGCGCAATACTGGCAGGGCGGCCGAGCAGAAGATCGGATCAGTGCCCCAGTACGCCGCAGCAATGCATGCGCTAAGGTCGCATGTTGCCATTTTTGTTGCTCTACAGGATCGCCTCCGAATTATCGGAACAGTTTATGCGCATTCGGATGGTTTACAAGGTGAGGTGGTCCCTCCAGGTGTTCGGCAAGCCCAGCCCAAATTGATTGAATCGTTGGCAGTGCCGCGTCGGCAGAGACCTGTGTGTCATACACGACCATGGTCAACCCGGTGCCGTTCTCGTCTGAGGCAATCTAGTAATCAAGCAATCCCGTCCGCGATTTTAACTTCTCACGTACCTCTGGCATTCGAGCTTCGGCTTCGGTCAGCTTGTCGGATTTGAACTTGAATATTGCATTTCGCCCATACATGGCTTCCTTCTGCAACGACGAATATGTTCAGGGTAGCACCTTAGCCGAGGGTTTAGATGATGCAACTGGTTGCCGCGGCCAGGATCGCAGCGCACAAGGCGCGGCTTGAGGACTACGAACGGTTCTACTCGGCTCCACCCCATTCTGACGTCGTGGGTACCAAGCGGGATATGGCAACGCGATCGGCTGAAGAAGGTCGGTCATGCTATAATGCAGTTAAATGTTGAGGAGGACCCATTTGAGACGTTGCACCTGATCGATAGTCCAACCCAAGACGTTGTTTCGCGGCATAGCCCATCGCCGCAGCTATAGAGCTTTGCAAGCCGGCCTGCTAGTATGCCTCATCCTAAGATGAGTTGTAACGCTATCGCCGTAAGGCGAGCCCAGCGCATTCGGTTGGCAAGCGTTGGTGCGGATCCCGTGAGCAATCCAAACATCCAACTGGAAATGGCATGAGCTCCGACGTTTACAAGAAGGCTATGCAACGGCTGAACAACGGCGGTGTCTTGTTACTTGATGGCGGCGTTTCGACAGAACTTCAACGTCGCGGTGTGCCGATGTCCGACGAGATATGGTCGGGTCGCGTAGCTTTGGATCATTGGGATGCAATCGTTGATATGCATTGCGCCTATATTGATGCCGGCGCAGATGTCATCACAACAAACACCTATGCCTCTTCTCGGCTAATGCTGAAGCCTGTAGGTCTTGGTTCGAAAGTCGAAGAGATCAACCGGCGCAGCGTCGATGCGGCCTTGGCTGCTCGTGAAAGGTCGGGCGCAAAAGACGTGCTGGTCGCCGGATCTCTATCACATGCAATCCCGCTTCAAATCCGGAGTGAAGCAAAGCCGGTCGAAGACAGCCTTGGCGACAAAGCCTTAGCGGCGGCCTTTGAAGAATTGACGTCAATCCTCACGCAGAGTGGGGCTGATCTATTGCTGCTTGAGATGATGTCCAAGCCAAATCGAATGACGCAATTGTTTCGCGCGCTGTCGAAAAGCAATCTCCCGGCTTGGTGCGGTTTATCAGTCAAACGTAACGAAGCCGCCGACTTGGTTGCGACCCACGATTCCAGGGTACCGTTTGCCGAGAATGTCAAACACGCTTCGGCCCACAACTTCGATGTCTGGGGTATAATGCACACATCTGCTGATCTCATTGATGAGGCGCTAGGAACGCTCAGAGCCTCGCGTGCTCGAACGCTCATGGCCTATCCAGATTCGGGATATATGGAGATGCCAAACTGGCAATTCGTCGATACGATAACGCCAGAGAGATTTGCCGAGTTTGCTGAGCAGTGGACGCACTCCGGCGTGCAAATTGTTGGCGGGTGTTGCGGCCTCGGACCCGAGCATGTGTCTGCGATTGCCCATTTGAAGCGTTAGTGAAGGCAAATTGCAACTTGGCTCGACCGTGCAGGCATTTGGCAAATCCGCAACGGGTCAGGGACGCCCGACAGCACCGACAGATCCCCCCACATTATCCACAGGCTTTCGCCGCTCGAACGATTGAGACGACGCGACCGCAAGTCTCCAATCTTGATCATCGCGCCTTAACTCGGAACCGCAACGTCGGTTCCAATTGCGCCGGTTCCGATTTAAGGCGCAAAGATGATCGCTGTTAAAGTGTAGAGCAACTTTCTGCCCTTAATCGGGATCGTTCCGATTCGGATTAAAGGCAGGTTGCTCTAGCCAAGCTACCAAAGCTATTGGCTGCCTGAGCCGGCAGGACATGAGGCGTGATGTGATAACGCAAAGCGGCCCTCAGAAGGCAAGCCCGCTCATGCGATCGACGGTTCTTCAGCGGCCTGCTAGAGCAACCTGCAAATACTCGGAAACGGGACGCAGCCGATTGAAAGAAAAAATTTGCGTTAACATATGCGAACGATCGGCTTTGTACCTTAGGTCGCATCCTGTTTTTCTAGATATCTGAGGTTGAACCCTTTTCCCGGCCAGTGGTTCCAACTGGGTGAGGCCGGATAAGTCGGCATGGATAGGCCCCGTGCCGACCCGGCCGAACGGCTTGCATGATAACTGGCACCGCCACTATGATCCCACCCTCGGCCGCACCCTCCAGCCCGATCCGCTGGGGCTGGCCGATGGGCCGAGTTTGTACGGCTACGCGCGGGGGAATCCGCTGGAGTTTATCGACCCCTTGGGATTGGCTCGTAAGAAGTATCCGCGAATTCCAAAGCCTCCTCAAGGCAAGCCGGGGACACTGCAGCCGGATCCGCCCAGACGTGAGCCGCCAACGAAGAAGCCAGATCGGGTGTTGTTCTGTAATACTCTGGGTGCAACTTGCTGGCGACGATGTATGACGGCGCCTGTTTGCATCGCTTCCCCAACCCTAATGGGTGCTTGTGTTTCCGGTTGCATAGTACTCCGATATACTTGCCTTGCAGGCATGCTGGGTTGGTTAGAGTGAATTTCATTCATGAGACGAAACAGCTCTTCAAAAAAAATATCCCACCGAGGCGTTTATCGAAATGACCAACGACAAAATCGAATCACAGCTTGAGCTGATCTCAATTAAGGATACCAATCTTCTTGCGCAGGTCATCGCGAAAACTGGGGAAAAGCAGGACTTTGGCGTGCGAATTCCGAGGTCCTATTGGCGATGCGCCGGCATCATCCGAGACATTAAGAGGATGCAGAATTGGGATGGCGGTAACCGACTTCTTGCAATTTGGGATACGCTTGCCGCTACCGCGTTCATGGGCTATATTTGCTACGCGCAGGAGGAAAACTATACCGTATCGCTGCGTGAAGGGGAAGAAGAGCACTACGTTATATTTCTGCATGCGAGCTCCAATTTGCTGAGTGACCCAGCAAATATCATCCCGAAAGCTAGCGACATTCTCGCGGCCTACAGATCATCGAAATCGTGAGGAAATTGCAGCGCACAGCCATCAACTCTGCTCAGTCGAGCTGACGGCTTCGGCGGCCGGCGCGTTTTCCCGGCCAGCGGTTCCAGCTCGCTGAGGCCGATTGCGTCGGCATCGACGCCCCCACGCCGACTCGGCCGAAACGGCCTTGCCGGATGATCAGCACCGCCACTATGATCCCACCCTCGGCCGCACCCTCCCGCCCGACCCGCTGGGACTGGCCGACGGGCCGAGTTTGTACGGCTACGCGCGGGGGAATCCCAACGCATGGGTGGACCCGGACGGGCGTCATACAGCTGCAGGCGCGGCGGCACGTGGCGCTATTGGAGGTGCGCCAGGCGCCGCCGCCGGGGCTGTTGTCGGTACGATCATAGCGTTAATTTGCTATAACCTGCTCTCGGAAGGAGGTGGGGGACCAGACGGTAATCCGTGTCGAGATCAATGGATTGCCAACACGGCATTTTGCGACAGGTCGTATTGGGGAGCAAATGGTTACATTAATATAGCTTGTAAGGATTGGGCTAGAAATAATTTTTGGAGGTGTCTGAAAGGTGAAGATCGGAAACCGTGGTCCGAAGCTAATCCGGCAAAGCGGAAGAAGTATGGGCCGAAAAAGTCCAAGCGTCGGAAAAAATAGTAGAAAACGAAGATGAGCGGATAGTATTGCAATATCCATGGGAGCCAACGGTGTCATGCGCTTGTCCACAGATCCTGATTACTTGGAATTTGGTCGATGCGTGAGCCAAAAGCGCTATAACCAAGCTATTGATCATCTCGAGCGGGTTTTGGCACGCTCTAGACAGCTGCAATCGGCGGCGGACACGGCCATGCTGCTTCAGTGCATCGGAGAAGTGCATTTTTTTGCTGATCGGATCGACTGTGCCATCTCGTATTTCGAATCAGCGGACGAAGCTGCCGACAGACATCCCCACCGTAGATGGGCCATCGCACAATTTTGGCTGGATATAGCTGAACGGCCTGATCTCGCCCTCCATTGGGCTAACAGGATCGTGTCCTGGGCCGAAGAGAGTCAACCGACACGGGCCCACCGCTCGTTGGGGCGCTTGGATTATGTCGCGTTGGCCCAGGACATGATTTCAGTTCTCTCCGACAAGCCCACCTAACAGCTCGCTGAAAAACCGTCGATCGAAGGGGCGGCTATCCCGGTTGGGGGAAGACGATTTTATCACATCGGCCCGCCCTTTCCTGCGCCGCCTGTGCTCGTTGCCCGCCGGCTCAGGCGGTCAGCAGTCTCGGCAGCTTGGCCAGATTGTAGGCGGCCATCGTCAGTGTGAACTGGGCGCCGACATGCTGCAATCCGCGCAGCATCGTCGTTCGGATCGGCCCGATCTGCTTGCCCCAGCCGAATGGCTGCTCGGTGAGCTTGCGTTTGCTCTGGCTCACGTTGTAGCCGACGTGTCGCGTCGTGCGGCCGTCGATGGCCGAGTGCCTGTCGTTCGCCGCCACGTGCGGTGTGACGCACATCTGTCTTAGTGTAGCGACGAAGCCGCGATCATCGTAGCCCTTGTCGGCACCGAGCGTGAGGCGCCGGGTTGATCCGGGCGAGGTGCGGTTGATGATGGTGATCGCGGCGGTTCGCTCGGCGGTGCCATTCGCGTACGTGAGCTCGGCCTCGACCACAAAGCCATGCCGGTTTTCGGTGAGCGCGTGCCCCATGTAGGCGAGCTGCGCCGGCGTGCCTTTGGCCTTGCGATAAAGCCGGGCATCGGGATCCTCACCGAGGCGTGCGTCGCATTCGGCCATGTCTCGCCGCGCCAGTTGCGCTCGACGTTGCGCTCGACGTTGCGCTCGACGTTGCGCTCGACGTTGCGCTCGACGTTGCGGCCGATGGCGGCGGCGTCGCCGTCCTGATCCTGAGTTTTCGCCGTCTCCTTCATCTCGTTCGCTCCACTCGCCTCGCTGTCGCCGTTGCCTGCGCCGCCTTGCCTATCGGGCGGGATCGTCGCCAGCTGGCGGTGCGTCGGGCGCAGGTGATTTCGGTCGGAAGCTGTTGAACGAGGCCCACGCCTCGACCAGCGTGCCGGCTACGGAGAAATGATCGTCCGACAACAGCGGCGCCACCTTCTCGTGCGCCAGGATCGCAGCCAGCAGCTTCTGCGCCATTGCGGTATTGACAAGCCGGCCGCGGCTCTTGGTGAACACCGTCGGCACCCAAACCGCCGCGTCGATCGAGAGCCCGACCAACCAGAGCAACCTGCCTCAATCGGAACCGGCTTTGCGGTTCCGATTTAAGGCGCGATGATCTAGCCCAACAAGAGATTGTACTGCAGCTGCTCCATCAGCTAACGTTCGAAGCGGATCGAGAACAGGATCTGCACGAGGCTCGCGCGTAACAACCGCTCGGGCGCGATCGACGGACCGATCGACGGGCGCCCCTCGCCCGCGTAGAGCCGCTCGAAATCCGCGTCGAGGCTGACCAGTGCTGAATCCACGACGCACTTGATCTTGCGCAGCGGATGGCCGCGGAGGAATACGCTCCTCCAGGTTCACGTCGCCGAACAGCGAGCCCGTCTGCTGATCCGATCCGCGCATGTGCCGCCCCCTCCTGCCGAGACGACGCAATCCTATTCGCGAGCCCCTGTCAGCAACCAACTGGCGGGTTTTTCAGCGGGCTGTTAGTCTTTCAGCACAAAGTACTACCCCTTAACACTATTTCTTTTGCCATTCATATTTGGCGTCCATCCGGCGATCAATGCGCCGAGGGCCATCAAATCGATCCAAATCGTCGTTGGAAACAGCAAACATACTGCAGCCGCCGCAAACACCCCCCGTTGCCACATGGCGATCGACCCTTTCAAGGGTTCAACTCCCTGCAATGCCATTGCCAATGCGATATAGCCAAAGAGATAGCTAAATGCAGCTTTGGCTATGGCGAAATTTGATCCGTAAAGAAGCAACTCCGGGACATAGACGAAGCTAAACGGTACGAGCACCAAAGTAACCCCGAACTTAAGAGCGGCAAAGCCGGTCCGCATCGGATTAGCACCGGCAATAGCCGCAGCCGCAAATGCAGAAACGCAAACGGGTGGAGTAACATTTGATAAGCAAGCAGCATAAAAGACGACGAGATGAGCCGCAATCTGTTCGACGCCAAGCTGAATCAGCGCTGGAGCCGCAACCACTGACAGAATGATGTAGGAGCCGGTTGTACTACTCCCCATGCCAATGATGATCGATATAATCGTCACTAAGACAACAGTGAAAAGCAGATTGCCCCCGGCCCACTCAACCAAAACCGCTGAGAATTTGAGGCCTAGGCCGGACAGCACGATTCCCCCGATGATAATCCCCAGCGTGCCGATTGCGGCACCTGCAGAGGTATTGTTGTGGGCGCCCAGCACGAGAGAATTGAAGATACTCTTCGGGCCCATGCGTGTGTCCCGCCGTAGCCATGATAGAGCAAAGGCGGATACGGTTCCCCAGAAGGCGCCAAAGTCCGGCGAATAACCTTTAAATAGCAGTCCAAGAACCACGATCAACGGAATAAAAAACTGCCAGCCTCGCTTCAGAACATCGCGAACTGAGGGGGTTTCATCCTTGGGTAGCCCCTTGAGACCGCCCTTTATTGCCTCAAGGTCGACCATAAATAGCAGAAACAGAAAGAAGAGCAGCGCCGGAATGACGTTCATTAGAGCAATTCTCAGGTATTCGGTCTGAGTTAACGTGGCTAGAATGAAAACACCGGCGCCCATAATTGGCGGCATAAACTGTCCACCAGTGGATGTGATGGCCTCAATTGCACCGGCATGATGCGGTTTAAATCCAATGCGCTTCATCAACGGAATGGTGAAAGATCCAGTCGAAACAACATTTGCGACTGACGAGCCAGAAATTGAACCGAACAATGCAGAAGTGACAACAGCGATTTTTGCCGGTCCACCTCGCCATTTGCCTGTCAATGCTGTGCCCAATTCCATAAAAAACTTACCAGCTCCACTAGCCTCAAGAAAGGCGCCAAAAATCATGAATGGGAAGACGAACGTTGCAAACGTCGCTGTGACCACCCCGAAGATGGCCTCTTGCGTCGAAAATGTGAACTCAACGATGCGCACAATGCCAAGGCCTGAGTGTGCCAGCTTGCCGGGCAAATAATTACCGAAATAGAGCTGGAGAAGAAAAAGCAGCGCAATGATTACAATAGTAATACCGAGGACTCGGCGACTCGTCTCTAACATGACAAAAATGCCAATAATCCCCATCGCAAAGTCCCACTGATCGGGATCGCTCACGCGATTGATGGCATAGTCAGTATATTCGTTGATCCAGTAGCCTACGGAGATGACGGTCAGCGCTACCCATGATAAATCAAAGAAACTAGGCCTATCTTTTGGGGATCGTGAAGTCGCCGGAAAAAGAAGGAAGACAAGGGTTGACGTAAGCATCAAATAAAGGCCTCTGTTGGTTTCGGTGGAAACCAGGCCAAACCCCGATGTATAAAGATACCAGAGAGAAAAGAATACTGCGACAAGAGAGTAAAAAATGGCGGCGAAGCCAGTCAATTCACGGCTACGACCCCTAATAGGCTTAATCCATTCAAATCCACGAACCATTAACATCACTTCTCAAGAATACCCAAACCATCGTTGGCACGTGGCGAGTTTTTGGGTATTAATGAACGCATCTAAAAGGCCGCCCGTCGATAGCGGGCGGCCCTGTCCTTAAAAATTCCGCAGTTATGACTATTCCTTCCATTGCCCCTTGGCTTTGTAGTATTGGACAGCACCGGGGTGCATCGGTGCGCCAAGAGCTAGAAAGTTCTTGGTGTCAGGTTCCATTTGCTTCCAGGCTTTGTGACCTGCCGCAAGTCTCTTCTTGATGCCATCCTGATAGACCAACTCCAGAATATCCTTGACGGCTTGGGCTGGGACGCGTTCGTGAGCGACCCAATAGACTGTAAGGAACGGAAGCTCGACTGCCGGGATCCCCTTATAAGTGCCAGCTGCTAGGGTGTCGGGAACGTAGAAAGGATATTTGCTAGTCACCTTTTCCATATCACTCCCTGAGTAGGGCAAAATGACTGCGCCCTTGGTTTCCGCCAGTTCTTTCACAGCCGCAGCGGGTGCTGATGATTGGCAGAGCGCATCGATCTGGCCATTACCTAGTGCACGTCCGGCATCCGCGAATGTCATGTAGCGTTCGGTAAACGTCCCATGGAGCCCGACCGCCTTCATAATGTTCGTGCAATTGAAGACCGTGCCGGAACCTGGAGGCCCCATCGCCACCTTTTTGCCCTTCAAATCCGCAAACGATTTGATACCTGAGTTTGGCAGTGTCACGAAATAGGTTGGCCCCTTATAGGCTTTTGCGACACCGCGCAACATAGTACCTTTAGCGCCTTTCGCGAATGGCCCTTCTGGTTTCTGTGCCATGAAGACATGAGCGCCATAAACAATGCCCATATCAAGCTCACCTTTGATGAGACGTTTGGCATTCTCAGTTGAACCGCCGGTCGTCACCTGCGTGATGTTATATTTTGGCAGTTTTTCGGAAATAATGGTACCGGCGGCTCCCACCATGTAATACATCACGCCTCCGGGATTGGAACCGCCCCAGGCGATGTTGGTTTTGTCCTGGGCCGCTAGTGGCAATGCCTGTAGCACCAAAACTGCGGATGCAAATACTAATACGTGTTTCATTTTTGTTTCCTCTCTCAATTGGCGATGGGGTTTCAGTTTCCTGCAAGCACCCTGTAGGTTCGTCCCTATTTGCGACCACCAATTGTGGCGAGCACCACTTGTTGAGTCAAGGTGCTCTCATTACCGTTCGACCCGGCCGTGATGCATAGGGATATGAAGCCATCAATTTCCCAGTCATCAGTCTTGGAGCCATCATTACATCTTGCTACGTCTGCGACAAGCGTCGTCCAACGCGGAGGGATCGCGCTGCGCGATGTGGATTGATCTCCGAGGTGCATTGTGTCGGATGGCGCAGTTATCAGTTTTGTGACAGCGCGTAGGAGTGAAACTGTGGCGACGCCTAATATTGAAAAACTATCGTATGCCGAAATCGTTGACCTCCAGTCTCGCGTCAGAGAAATGATCGAAAAGCGCAAGGCAGAGAAGAAAGACAAGGAGCGTGAAATGGCCGCTGAGTTGGCGGCAAGGGCCGGCTTCAGCTTGGAAGACGTCATTGGCAGCGGGCGCGGAAAGCGTAAGGCCGCCAAGGTTGCCCTTAAGTATCGCAACCCAAAAGACCCCTCTCAGGCCTGGACGGGGCGGGAAGTAAACCAACGTGGCTGGTTGCTGAGCTGGACAAAGGCAAGAATCTAGAGGCCTTTCGCATTCAATGAGCGCAGCCACCATCCACTGTCTTGGAACAGCAACAGTCGAGGTGATGCGGGTTAGTCAGGCAATCCAGCCCTGCGGAGCCCTACGATGTAGGAATCGAGGTGATAAGGGTCGAGCCAATGTGAGCTATCCCGCACGTAAGCACAGCTATGCCAGGCTGATGACGAAGAAGTTCTGAAAGGATATTCTGGGCTACTCCAAGCCGGTTCAGATGACCAAGGATCATTAAATTGTAGAACTCCACATTTGATCTGACACATCGCCTTGTCGGGCGCGGGTTGCCGACTTTGATGGTTGTTGCGAAACGAATCATCAAAGCTGCGAAAGGCAACCCTCATGTTGGAAACTAACCAGATGATCATCAAACACAAGCTTGGCCTGCTCAATCTCGCTGAAGAACTCGGCAACGTTTCGAAAGCCTGCAAGGTGATGGGACTGTTGGGCGACACGTGTTATCGCTACAAGGCAGCCATCGACGAAGGCGGCATCGAAGCCCTGTTTGACAAGACCCGGCGCAAGCCCAATCACAAGAACCGCGTCGAACAACACGTCGAAGATGCCGTTGTCGCCTACGCCATCGAACCGCCGGCGCATGGCCAGGTCCGCGTCAGCAATCAGCTGCGCAAACGCGGCACGTTCGTGAACCCGAGTGGCGTGCGTTCAATCTGGCAGAGGCACGAGCTGCATAATTTCAAGCTGCGGTAGCGCGCTTTACAGGCCCAGATTGCCGAGACCGGTGCCGTGCTCACCGAGGACCAGGTCGCAGCCCTTGAACGCAGGCGCGAAGACGAAGTTGCTGCCGGCGAAATCGAGAGCGCACATCCCGGTTATCTTGGTAGCCAGGACACCTTTGTATGTCGGTCCCTTGAAGGGCGTCGGAAGGATCTGTCAGCAGACCTTCGTCGACACCGATTCGAAGGTCGCCTGCGCGAAACTCTATACGACTAAGACACCGATCACGGCGGCCGATGTGTTGAACGATGAGGTGCTACCGATGTTCGCAAAGCACGGCCTGCCAATGCTGCGCATTCTCACCGAACGTGGCACCGAATACTGTGGTCGCCCCGAGCAACATGACTATCAGTTGTAGCTCGCCGTCAACGATATCGAACACTCGAACACCAAAGCAAAGTCGCCGCAAACGAATGGCATTTGCGAACGCTTTCACCGCACCGTTCTGCATGAGTTCTACCACGTGGCATTTCGCAAGACGGTGTTCGACCGCATCGATCAACTGCAAAGTGAACGCGACACATGGATTGAATTCTACAACACTGAAAGGACACATCAGGGTAAGATGTGCTGTGGCAGAACCCCGGCCGAAACCCTGATAGATGGCAAGAACGCCTGGGCCGAAAATCGCTTCGACTGATCTTGATTTGACGCCACAACCGCAAAGCCGGCAACTGTCAGATCAGGTCGCGAGTTTTACACTTCGAAAGACCCGTCACAAGTTCGCTGAGGCGCCCCGTCAGAATGTGTTCCGCCTCACTCGTCATGCGCCGGATGATTTCGCCGGCCGACGGGATGTCATGAATCAAGCCGGCATCCTGTCCGTAGAATAGCGGAGCCTGCTCAACGTCGCCGAATTCATAGGCAGCTCTAATCCGTACCGCAGCTTCAGACTGCCGCTGCCGAAGCGTCCATTCCCGTGCAGCCCATTGCTCGATGAATTTGTTCCTTGCCACGCGCGACATTGCTCCAGGCCAGACGACGTTCATCGCGATATCGGGGATGTCTGTGAGAAACGTGTCGTGACCATCGCTGCGAATGATCGCTTGCTTGAAGTTGTCGTGATATGGAGCCTCTTTAGAAGCAAGCAAGCGCGTGCCGAGCAATACTCCATCAGCGCCGAGAGCGAGCGCGGCGGCCAGCCCACGTCCATCGGCAATGCCGCCGGCGGCGAGAACAGGTTTCGGTGCAACCGCATCCACGATCATGGGCGTCAGCACCATCGTTGCCATCCAGGCGACGTGACCGCCGCCTTCTGTTCCTTGGGCAATGATAATGTCAGCATCGGCAGCAGCGGCTTGCTCTGCCTCCGGCACGCCACCAGCCATGACGGTCACCTTGCAGCCGGCATCGTGCGCGCGTTGGATGTAGTGTTTCAGGTCTTGATCGGGACGCGGCCAGGCAAACGCTATCGCTGCCGGCCTTTCTGTTAAACCAGCAACGAAGCACTCCTCGTCGAGGACGAACAGCAGGAAGTTGAGGGCAAATGGTTTCGAGGTCCGGCTTCTAATCGCGGCCGTGGCTTCTCGGATCTGCTGAGCGGACAAGAAGGCGCATCCCAGTGCGCCAAAACCGCCAGCTTCGCTGACCGCCGCGACCAATTCCGCATTCGTGTGCCCACCACCCATGCCACCCAATGCAATGGGAGTTTCAATCTCGAGTAACTCGCAGATGCGCGTATGGATCATGGACAGCCTCGACACGGTCCAATGTGCCACCCGGTCGCAATGCAAGGTCTAACATGCCCGCAACCGGCTGTCTTTTCCTTTTTTTTTGGGGGCATAGGTGCGCCCTGTCTTGCGCGGACAGAAGGCTGTTCTGTAGCTGGAAACTCGCTGCATCCCAGGGGGAGTTGTCACACTCATTACAAGCGCGAATGACTTACAAGCGCGAACGACGCCAGCAATGCGAAATAACCAAGCGCTACAGCCACATTGGGTGTTGCCTTTCACTAAGTCAAATCAGGGTCAAAGACCAACGTCGCTGCGCTCCAGCCGATCGAGATGGAGCCTGGGTCGTTGCCGGTCGCTTTTGACCTGCAAACACGGATTTGTGGACAACGGAAACCGTTCAGCCCGTTGCCCACAAAGCAAGCTTAGACCGATGTGGCTTCCCCATTTGGAAAATGCCGGTAAGTGTTCACGGCCGACCTGAATTGCTTAAGCCCCAACAACTCACGGATGTCCTCCGCACCCTCCATCATTCTGGGCTCTGCAGGTATTCCGGTCCCGTTCGCGACACGGTCGTTCTTGGTGAATGTTGCAGCGATAATCGACGCCGCTGAGACGGCCGCCGGCCCCAAAGCTGTTTCCAGCGCCGTTCTGGCTTTCCCAAGTTGGGCTGGGTCGGGCCCGAGCACCGCGTCAGAAAATGCCAACAGCTCGCTTCCCCCGGGCAAGCCGATATCCAATCGCCGATCCACCAATGCCTTCAAATCGACTTCGTGTCCCAACAGTTTAGCACCCTCACGGAGCGCTTTTGCATGGCCGTTCGTTCAATAAAAGCACTCATTGATCGCTGATACGCGGCCCGCGACGATTTCCACCTGCGGACGCGACAATCCTTCATGGTGCTGGTAATCCCACTTTAGGAAATGAGCCGATGGCATGTACTGAATTTCTTCCAAGTCATTGTGCGCCTGGAATTCGTCCGGGACGAGGCTCAGACCACGCATGATATAGGGCTTCCAGGGACCAAAGAGAGCCTTGCCGATTTCTCCCCCCGCTGGACCGTTGGGTATTGTCGGAACCCATGCTTTTTCTAGCACCGCCGTTGCAGGACGCTCGCGCGATGGTTGACCAGGTTGCGGTGCCGGCAGAGGTCTCAACGGAACGCCGATACCCCTCGCAAAAACGTCAAAGCACGTCGTGCGGGCAATGAGACCAACGATCTCGACATACTCCGCATCGCTCAAGCCGTCCGCCATTGCGTCATCGAAAAACGCTTGATCCATTTCTTTGGGCGCAGTGGCCAAACGATGAACGACCCGCCTGGCAACCTCGGATAACACAAGATCGGGAACAAATCCTTCGTCATCGGGTTTTTCCAGAACGCCTGCCTCGAAGCCAGCCCTTCGTCCTTCGGCGACGATTGCCAAACGCTGCTTGCCGGTTCCCCAGGTGCCGGGCAATGCCAATTGTTTAAATTGTCGGGCGTGGATCGCCGCCACGTCTTCACGCACAGGATAGGTCGAATCGTCGTAAAGGCTCATGCAGTATCTCCTCCTGAATTCCATTTCCGCGCATTCGCCGCCGCACTGTGCAAAATCTCATTCTGGGCCACAGCACGTACGAATTCCATTGCAATGCCACTCCGAGGAGCGTTGTTCGGCCGGAGCGCGAACACGCCCAAGCTCGGCAGCTACCAGGTGGGCAGTATTATCTCCATTGCACCGGAATCTATGACTTTTTTCAACCAGAAACCTCGGAAGCACAACAAGTCCTGCGCCGCTTCGTGCCAACTGGTATAGCGCACAGCATTGTTGGCCGATGGGCGAAGTGTAATCCGTTCGACAGGACCATGTCGGAACGCTGGCCGCGATGGTGCCTGCAACAGTTCCAGCCAATCCCAATCCTCGACATCTTTGGGCGTCTTGGGTTGCCGGCGACCTTTCAGATAAGATCGGGATGCCATAAGGCGGCGTTCCACATCATAGCGCTTTTTGACCTTGAGCTGGTTGTCGCGCGGCCGGCCCATCCGAATGGCAACATCGAAGCTGTCCGCGATGACATCGCAAGGCGAGTCTCAGTCGTCGACCATCAATTCCACATTTGGATGCGATGTCGCAAATGTTACAATTTATTCCGACAGCATTGACGACGCCAGCACGGTCGGGGCCGTAATGCGCAACTCTCCACTTCCTGTCGTCGCTTGGTTGGTTGTATTGGCGATTCCGTCTTGCGCCGCATTCATTATAGCTTGGGCTGACACGATCAAACGCTCACCTTCACGAGTAAGCGAAAGCTTCCTGGTAGATCTATAAGGCAAAGCCACTCCAAGTTGCGTCTCGAGTTGGGCGATGTGGTGGCTTACCACAGACGGGGACATATGGAGGGCCCTCGCGGCTGATCGGAACGAGCCATGCTCGACGGTTTTTGCGAGTATAGCCAGGGGTCGGAGATGGTTCAGCATTGATCGCTTCCGTCAAATAGAGAATTCAAGTTGCCCTAACCGATCGATCGCGGCGGCATTGCCTCTAGGTGTAGGTATAGGTAGAAAACTTACGGCTGAGCAGCCACGGCAGGCCGAAGCTCCTTGCTGGAAGCGGCGGAGCGGGCCCGAACCGACTGTCGCTCTTCGATTGTCGAACTTATCAGAAGTCGACCGCCCAGCGCTTGGCGATGAGCGCCATTGCGCGATGTCGCTACACGGCAGCATTTTGGGCGGATGACACGGGTACGGTCACCAGATGATGGTTGCAGCGTGTGATCACGCATTTTTGGCACGCGCTCTCATTTTATGTGACATTCCGACCATGGCTCTTCGTCGCGCCGCTGACGGGGGAGTACAGTTTGCATCGGTCAACATCATTCAATGCGGTATCTGAATTGCGACGTGGTCCTTGGAAATTCTATCAAGCCAAACAAAGGGAGGGTCAACGTCATGATCCGCAATTGCCCGCCAGCCCTCGTGTCCGGGCTCGTATCGGGGGCATTCCTGTGTGGTGCGACAACCGCCTCCGCACAGGGCATTTTGAAGGGTGACACCGGCGGCGTTGGAAGCGTGAACCACACGTTCATGATCATTCTGTCAACGGTTCTGCAAAAAAATGCGGGCGTCAACTAGCAGGTGAACGAGGGTCAAACCCTGACAAAATCGGCGCTTATACTTGGCCAGCGCAAGATCGACGTGTCGGTTGTGCCGCCGGTCATGGTGCCGTGGATGAGAAAGGGCACGCGCTTCTACAAAAAAATCCAGCGGCCGCAAAGAAGGCGATCGACAACATCCGTCTGATCGTCGCCTATGGGTCTGGTGTCCGCCACCACATGGTCTGGGCTAACTCTGGCATCAAGACATGGGCCGACCTCAAGGGAAGACGGGTCTTGGTTGGGCCACCGCGGGGCGGCGCGTCACCAGTTGCCATTCAGTCGATTAAATTGAACTCCGGTCTTGTGAACAAAAAAGATTATAAAGAAATTCGTATGCCTTGGAACGCGGGCATTCGCGCCATGGCGGACGGCAAGCTGGACGTGTTCGTCCGCCCGGCTGGCATCGGGGCAGCTTCGATCGACCAGCTCGGGGCCAAGCGGACGTTTCGGCTCCTCGCCGTCAACCCGAATGCGCCGGGTATGAAAAAGTTCGTGGCGCGTGCCGATCGCATGCTCGTGAAGATTCCCGCAGGGACCTATGATAATCAAATCAATAACGACAAGGACGTTCTCACCGACGGCTTCCGCCATCAGTTGGCCGTGCGAAAAGATATGAGCGACGACCTCGTCTATCGGATCACGAAAGCAATTTTCGACAATCTCGGTGAGATGCACAAAACGGCTGTGACGTTGCGGGATATTTCACTGGATGATCCATTTACGGGGGGCAACATACAGCTGCATCCGGGCGCAATCCGCTATTACAAGGAAGTCGGCAAGAAAATACCGCCGAAGTTGGTCTCCGACGGCTAAATTGTTCCGACAGCGCCAATACTAGAGCAACCTGCTCTTAATCGGAACCGGAACGATTCCGATTAAGAGCAGAAGGTTGCTCTACACTTTAGGGACGATCATCTTTGTGCCTGTTAGGAATGTCCGGTGCTGGGAACGTCGCGGCGGCAAGAAATTGACGTGCACGCTCAAGCAACCTGTTTGCATGCCCGAGACCATTATCGAATAAAAGCAGGATACCTATTCAGCCTCAACCGTCGTCCAAGGGCCTGCGTAGTCCCGTTTTCAGGCGAACGCTACGGCCCGTCCCTGATGGCTTGTCGCCCCCGCGCCACCTCAGAGAAACTTGCACACAACCGATCATGCAAGCGGTAATGTATCCGGGATTAGGGTACCGCTGCCCTACCCGCCGAGGACCGCCAGCCATGACAGCCGAGCCTGCCGCCCCACCCCTCAATGCGACCGAGAGCGACCCAAAACGCCTCGGCTGGATGCAGGGCTACCCGCCCGCGCCCGAGGTGGCGATCACCTTCGCCGACGGCAGCTTCCGCCAGTTCCCGCAGAGCCGTTGGGCGTTCAGCCATTTCCGCCAGTTCGTGCCGACCAAGGCGGTCTGGCGCGGGCCGGGACCGACCTCAACCTTGACGCGTGCCGAGCAGGATCTCGATGGTCTTCCCGTAACGCTGGCCGACGGCCGGCGCATCACGCTCTCGGGGGCGCTGACCGAGACCTACGCCGACGGAATCGCGGTGTTGCACAAGGGCCGCCTTGTCTACGAGCGCTATTTCGGCGCCCTCCAGCCGCACACCCCGCACATTGCCATGTCCGTGACGAAATCTTTCGTCGGCACGCTAGCCGGCATGATGGCGGCTGACGGCCGGCTCGACCCGCAGGCCCCCGTGCCGACCTACGTGCCAGAGCTGGCCGCGAGCGGCTTCGGCGACGCCACCGTCCGCCAGGTGATGGATATGACCACGGCCATTGCTTACACTGAGGTCTATACCGACCCCAACTCTGACGTCTGGGCCATGCGCCGCGCCAACGGTACCGCACCTCCACTGCCGGGCGCCGAACCTACCTCGCTTCTAAACTACCTTACAACGCGCCAGAAACAGGGTGAGCACGACCGCGTCTTCGCCTACCGCACCATTAACTCAGACGTCCTCGGCTGGATCGTGCGGCGGGTCTCGGGCAAGGGCCTGGCCGACCTCATGTCGGAGCGCATCTGGCAACCCATGGGAGCCGAGGAGGACGCCTATTTCACCGTTGACCGGCTCGGTACGGAGTACGGCGGTGGCGGCCTCAACACTACGCTGCGCGACCTCGCCCGGTTCGGCGAGTTGATGCGCAATGGTGGCAGTTTCAACGGCCGCCAGATCGTGCCGGCAAGCGTGATCGACGAGATCGCCCGGGGCGGCGACCGGAACAAGTTCGCCCCCGCCGGCTTCCTGACTCTGCCGGGATGGTCCTACCGCATGCAGTGGTGGGTGAGCCACGATGCCCACGGCGTCTTTATGGCGCGCGGCATCCACGGCCAGGCGATCTACGTCAACCCGAGGGCCGAGGTCGTGATCGCCCGCTACGCATCGCACCCCATGGCCGCCAATATCAACATCGATCCCGTGTCGCTGCCGGCCTGGAAGGCCGTCGCCGAAGCGCTGATGGGGTAGAGTACCCATCTTCAGCCAAATGGATGCCGGGCGAGATTGGCCGGCCGGATCTTAATATTCGCCTCGTGACCTGCGGCGACGGCACGATGCGGCCCCAGATCGGACAGGCGGCTGAGCGGCTGGGAACTGCCGACGGGCTGACGATGCCCGGCAATGTGGACGCTGCGCGGCTGGCGCTCACTTCTCTCGACGATCTGGTGCCTGCCCTTGTCCAGGAGGGCACGGGCGAGGCGATGCTCGACGGACGTACCGGGCTGCTGGTGCACGAAGTCGACGCTCCAGGCGATGACAGCGGGTCGGTTAGCGGAGGCCGTCGAAGCGGTCTTAAATGGCGCTATTGAGACCGCACAACTCATCCGTGCCGGCCCGAAGTTCGTCCGCTACAATTACCAACTGAAACGTAGGGTCGATGAGATGGCGCCGCTGTACGATTAAAGCGCCTTGACTCGGTCATCGGTGCCACGATCTGACAACCATCAGCTTCGTCCGCCTGCCGTCATCACCGACTTGCGCAGCTCCTCTTGCGCGATCGGCCGATACTACGCGCTTCTCGGTGCTCGACTGCGCTTCGCCATAATCTTCTTTTTGCCGATGATCTCACTGCGGGCTGTGGCGATGTGAGCTTGGCCTGAACCGGAGCCTTCGTCTGCCGCTGCAAGCTCGTACCAGTGGCATGCACTCCCAAGCCAGGGTGCCAGCCGGCGGCGTGCTGCAATGGGCAGAAGAGGGCCGAGCGCCATGAAGCCCGTATAGAACAGGCCGGCCGGCCGCGCCTCTACAATCCTGAAACCCGAACTCTCAAAATGAGACGTCCACCATGCCCTTGAAAAGTAGTAGTATTCGGTTATGCGGTTTCCGCGTTCGCCATGTTGGGATTGAGCAATACATTCGTATGCCAGTCCGGCAAACCGCTTGGCTGCCCGAAGTACGCGCTCCGCGTAGGTGTGTCCTTCGGAATCGACTAGTCCAAAGGCGACCAACGGGAGACACAGGCCGGCCTGACCCGCGGCCACGAACACCGTCGCTGCGCTCCACAGACGCCAAGCCGGCGTGGGCAGGAGATGAATGCACTTGCCGCCGGGCCGCAACACACGTCGGATTTCTTGCTCGAGGCGATCCAGCTCCGTTACGTGCTCCAGCACATTGGAGGAAAAGACCGCATCGAAGCTCTGATCCGGAAACGGAAGATTGATGCCATCGTAGTCCGCGATGTTGAACGCGCGCCGAGCACGGTACTTCGATGTTATGAGGTCGATTGCGGCAACGTCAAAGCCGCGCCGTGCCAACTGTGCAGCCTGCTCACCAGTGCCGGCTCCGATCTCCAAAACACGGCATCTGGGTGGCAGGCTTTGCGCTACCGCCTCGATTTCTGCGAGACGCAGCGTTCTTAGGTGGTCGAGAGAGAACACGTCCGCCCTTGCGATGGCTAGGTGATCGATACGAGTTAGGCCAGCCTCGACCAAATCCTGCCGAAGGCTACATTTTCGCGGCACGTCGCATGAGCGCGTAGACATCCGACATCGCATTGTTTTATCTATGACACGAATAGGCTCGGCGCCGCAACAGGCCGTTGCCCGACCGCTCGCGGTGAACGCTGTTGCACAGGCCGACCCCAACCAAATAGGACCCAATTATGTGCGGCATCGCCGGAATCATCAGTAAGTCGACGGCCTTTGGTGGTCCGTACCTTGGTGCGCTCGCGCAAGCCATGGCGGACCGCATGCATCACCGCGGCCCTGACGACGCAGGCATTTGGGTCTCGCCGGACGGTACAGTGGCACTGGCACAACGGCGACTGTCGATCATCGACACCTCATCAGCCGGGCACCAGCCGATGCTGGGACGTAATAGCCAAACGGCGATCACGTACAACGGAGAACTGTACAACTTTCGCGAGATAAGGGTCGAGCTCGAGAACGTTGGCGCAAGGTTTGTAACGCGCAGCGACACAGAAGTTCTCCTGGCGGCCATCGAACACTGGGGCGTGGGTGCTTTTGGCCGACTCGATGCGATGTTTGCGCTCGGCTTATATGACGTCGGCAAGCGAGTTCTTCTTCTTGCCCGCGACATGTTCGGCGAGAAGCCAGTCTACTACGTGGATGCGCCTTCCTACTTCGCGTTCGCCTCCGAACTCAACGTGCTGGCGACGCTTCCCGACTTCGATCCCGCGATCGATTCGGCGACCATCGCAGCCTATTTGAGCTTCCAGTACGTGCCTGCGCCAGCGACGATCTACAGGACGGCCCGCAAACTGCCGCCGGGCTCCTGGCTTCGGCTGGATGCGGCCGGTCGCGTCGAGGTGCACTCCTATTTCAACTTCGAGACAACCGCACGGCAAGCTTCCACGCGCTCGCTGGACGATCTTGCCGACGAACTCGACGCACTCCTTGTGACCACGGTGAACCGGCGGCTCATCAGCGACGTTCCGCTCGGCGCGTTCCTGTCCGGCGGCGTCGATTCATCGACCGTGGCCGCGATCACGACCAAGCGACTGGGAGTGCCGCTGCAGACCTTTTCGACCGGCTTCGAAGGACACAGTGACTCGGAGCATTTCGAGGCCGCCGAAATCTCCCGTCACCTCGGCACGCGCCATGCTGACCGGGTGCTCACGGCCGATGCCATCCAGCTCGGCAAGCATATCGGCTGCGTTCTTGATGAGCCGAATGGAGACACCTCGTGCCTGCCGACCTTCCTTCTGTCGAAGTTCGCGCGCGAGACGGTGACGGTCGCACTTTCGGGCGATGGCGGCGACGAGTTGTTCGGTGGATATGGTCGCTATTTCGTAACCGTCGACGAGTGGAGCCGCAAGCGCAATGGCGACAGCGCGCTCGGCTGGTGGACGGCTGGCGCGGTGTATCTCTCCAATCGCATCCTCGTATTTCCCGACGACGAACTCGAGCTCGTCATGGGCCGGATTCCACCGGCCTTCATGGATCAGCTCGCCACCATGCGAGGGGCGATCGATGCCGACCCACGGCCGCTCCTTAACGTGGTGCGGGAACTCGATGCCCGCACCTACATGCCCGGTGCCGTGCTCGCCAAGGTCGACCGCATGAGCATGCAGCACTCGCTGGAGGTGCGCGCACCGCTCCTAGGTCGCGACGTGGCGCGGTTTGCCATGCATCTCGCCGCGGATGACTGCTATGGCGACGGCCAGGGCAAGCTCGTCTTGAAGCGCGTCGCCGAGCGCTATTTGCCACCCGACTGGATGCGTCGTCCGAAGCGCGGCTTCGGCCTGCCGATGGATATGTGGGGTGCGGACGTGCTGATGCCAGTGATTGAGACACTTCTGCTCGACAGGAACTGCCGCCTGGCCGAGTGGATACGTCCCAGGCAACTGCAGCACTACGTCGAGCATCTGCGCGGGGACTTTCAGCCCTACCGTGCTTGGTCGCTGTTCATTTTAGAAACGTGGCTGAGAACACACCCGGCCCGGCCGGCCTGATCCTGACGCCCCCAAATATAGGTGCTATGGCGGATCAACACCTTACGATTCGTGGCGCCGGCTCATTTCGCCGGCAGCCGTGACTGCTTAACACGAACCGCATCTACGAACATTTGAGCTCGATCCTTTTTGTGGTTCCAGATTTGCCACTCAGATGCCATTGGCTTGTCGGGTATTCTCTGTACGATCCGGGCCATAGGTTGCCCGTCAGCATAGGCGATGACCTCCTTGCAACTTGTGGTAATTGATATCACATGTGACTTGCCTGGCTCATGCCGCCAATTCGTCGGAGTGTCACAGGCTTGTCGGTTGGCGACCGTTTGGAGGAACCATTGCCCCGTCGGTTTGCCGCAAGCTTTTTTCCTAACCTCTGGACTTACGCAATACCGCAGCGCCCCTGTGGCACAAAATCCACTGACGTATTTTGTGTCGCGATATAAGACCGCGCCACCAACGTTGTCTGGGTCATTAACAGAGATCCAACCTATTGTGGCTTTAAAGCCTTCAGTATCAGGCAACATGACACGCGTTGCGGCAGACGCACCGTGGCGGTTCGAAAAGTTGAGCGCATCATAATGGCTGTCGTCCTGATCCTCACCAAGTCGAAGTCGCGTGGCCTCTTCTCCTGGTCCGGACGCCTTGAGTTCAAGCCAGCCACCAACCGACGGGGAAGCAGATATAGAGATCGACCCACCTTTCGTGATCGAGAAGGAAAAACGTGAAGGTGGGGCAATTCCGAGGAAATCCTCGGTGAAATCGAGACCTTCAATTGACAATGGTTCACTGCCAGCTTGCTGTGTGGGCGAAACGGTGATCAGCAGAATGACTGTTGGTATGGCGATTCTTTTCGCTACGCCATTCATCCGCGTGGCTCCGATGTGCGTCCGCGACCTTACCTTGATTTCCTGCTAAGCCACTCTTGCCTACCGTAGATTAGGTCTGCTAGAGTCTGTTTTCACAGCTGAGAATAGCCAAAGTGGTCAGTAAAACCTGCCCTCCCATCGCCAGATCCAATATGCTGCGTCCGGGGGCATTCTGAGGTACATGCCCTATGACGCAATCTGTTGACGATGAGCGGCAACTTCTCGAATTTGCAGATAAGATTTCGATGCTCAAAGCAGATGCTTTGCTTCGGCTGCGGTCTCTAGCTGCATCCTGCGGCGGACCAGTCATCGAATTGGGCCCTTACATCGGCGGCAGCACCGTCGCGCTTGCCAGCGGTGCGCAGTCGACGGTCGTGTCCGTCGAACTCGGTGGCCCTAACCCGCATCACGACTCACTGCCGACCACGGATACCATTGCCGACCTCGACATGAACCTCAGGAAGGTCAATCTCCGTAAGCAGGTCTCCATCGTTGCCGGCCATTTTCGAGATACCGCTTCGTTCGATAAGGTTCGTGAGCAGATCGGAGCCGAAGGTGCAGCACTGCTGTTTGTCGATATCCATCCGGCCACTGAACTGGCGTTGTGCCTTTATGCTGAACTCCTGCAACCGAACTCGGTAATCGTGATTGATGACTATTCGTCCGAAATTGCCGCGGACAAAGCGCAATTCGTATCCAATTTTGTCGACGCAGGTGTGAAACAGGGCATCTTGATCGAAGATGGCGTTTATGGCTGGGGCACCTGGTTCGGCCGACTGAACGGGCCGCCGGACCGACTGAAGGAGTTGCACCACCTGATCCCTCTCCCGTGTGTCGCTGAGCAAGGTCTGTGCTGGCACGTTTATGTCGGGTCCGCACAATTGGCCGATGACATTTCGGGTGGACAAAGCCCGGTGCGGTTGTTCGAGAATGACCGGGAACTAGGCCCGCCGCACGCAATTCACAATAGCGTCAGGGAGGAGGGCGGTGGCCGGTTCTCCCATTGGTCGGGCCATCTCTGGTTTTCAACCTCAGATGGCAGCGACCCGCGATCCAACGGCCGCACGTACAGCATCACGTTAGGCGACCGAACAATCAAACTCTCCGAGCCAGTTGCTCTGCCAGCCTAGATCATCGCGCCTTAAATCGGAACCGCAAAGCCGGTTCCAGTTTAACGCGCAAAGATGATCGCTCTTAAAGTGTAGAGCAACTTTCTGCCTTTAATCGGGATCGTTTCGATTCCGATTAAAGGCAGGTTGCTCTAGCGTGAAGCTGAACGCGCCATCGATCTTTCAATCGGACTTTATTACGGACAGTCGACAACACTAAATGGGTGAGACGGCAGGACGCTTGAGCGCATAAACACGTTGATTGCGCCGCGCATCTGTGCCATCAGAGGTTGAAAAATGGACTGAATGCCCACCGATGTGATAGCGCCCTTCGCCGAGCCGTCGAATATCGTCGTGCGGACAATCCGCCGGGCCGAGAGGCGTGTCGTTCTCGTAAAGAGCATACCCCGAGCCAATCCCGAGTGGAAAAGTCACAATGTGGCAGAACCCGATTTCCTTCTGGATACTCTCAAACCGGATTTCTCCGCCGTCAGCTACCAAGAGACGGGGCTCCCCGTTCTCGGCAGCTTTGGAATAGTCGACCGCGCGGCGCTCCCCGGTTTCACCGGGCAGATAGAACTTAATGCAACTCTCGCAGTTGGGAAGGGGATACGGGCCGGTCGCCCCGCGCCGCAGGGACTCGCGAATAATTTCGTAGTTGCGGCCGAGCCAGACATCGGCGAACTCGGCAAGCGAGGTCGCATAACCTAATGCGATGTCCTGCGATCGGCAGCATGTCGATATCTGCCCGTCGAGCCCGATTTCGACATACGTGTTCGGCGCAACGCAGGTCATGATCGGGTCTGCGCCTTCATTGGTGCGCGCCATCGGGAACACGTTGTACGGAAAGTCCATGCAGGCGTATTGCTTGTCCAGATCGATAAATTCCGACTTGGGAACTTGAACCCGCTCGGCATTCAAGACTTCGCCCTCGAAAATCACGCGAAGTGGATCGCCATGCGCCACGCACCATTCGCGCAGTTCGTCACAAGCGCGCCGGTACTCGTCCTGTGATGGCGCGACCTCGCTCGAGCCTTGGACCGGCCAATATCCGTGGAAGGCAGCCAAATCAACCCCGTGCTCGGCACACCACTCCACAATCCGGATCGCCTCGCCGATGGTACGGGCCGTCCACGTCGGGTAGACGCCCACCGACATGCGTTTGGGATCGCGTTCCTTAAGCAGCCGAAGCAAGCCCGGTTCGGCTTTCGACCAGTCGCCTCGGGCGCGAACCTCGTTGAACTTGGGGCCGACGGCATCCAGTGATAGCATCAGCGATCCAAAGTGCGGCAGCAAGGTGTCGATTATGCTGTCACGAAGCAAGGTGCCATTGTGCTGGATTTTAAACTCGCAGCGGTGACGATTGATTGCGGCCAGCACGTCCTCGATCCTTGGGTGGAGAAGCGGATCTCCCTGGCTGTTCAATTCAACCTGGAATAGGAACGGAAAGATCGTCTCGGCAACCGCTTCAAACTTGGCGAAACTCATGTGACGCCGGCGCACGCCCGTGTTGTCGATATGCTTTTGGCTGCCGCAGATCTCGCAGCGCAGATTGCAGCTGTTAGTCAACACAAGGTTTGTCATCAGTGGAGGCGGGGCCCGGTCTCCACCCCGCATAAGAACGTCTGCGCCCTCGGGATGCAAGAGCCAGCGTTGCGCCGAGCGGGCAGTTCGTGCGGCCCGCCAATCCTCATCGGTCAAAGACAGATCGAACGCGTATTGCCTGCCGTTTGAGTTGGGATCTGAATTGTCGGTTGTCGAGAAGTAAAGCTGCCGATCCCAGTGACTGTAACGGCCACCACCAAAGCGGTCTATGCTGTCGTGGCTCTCGTGGCCGGTTGTGAGCCGCATCCCGTCCTCGTAAAGGCACAACTGCGATTGCAACGGGCCTTCGTTCGAGTCTCCGCCCGGCACGTCCAAGTCTTTCAACCAAAGATTTCCACGGGCGTGCGAATAGGGTCCGTTTAGAGGTACACGATCTTCCCGAGAATCACCTCGAGCAGCTCTACGGTTCAGGAAAGACAGCATGCATCACACTCCTCTGCTGTTGCTGTTGTGCTCTTTCATGGCACGTATGATTGAGACAAGCAATCTTTCGGCTAGGGCACGTGGATCTGCGCTTGGATGAAATGTCGTTCGTGCTCAAACCTAACCACTCGCAGATATGCACTCGTGAATCTCGCCGGCCGTTTCGCCCGTTGCGAATTCAAAATTCGGTTTGAACTCGTTGGTATCCGCGCACTACCAGCGTGGGACGACTGCAAGATAGCGACGACCATTCGATGAAATGTCGCTGTTGTCCGAGCTGGAAAACCAGAGGTACTCACCCCAGTGGGAAAATGTACCGGACCCTTCTTTTCGGATGACGCCGTGAGATGTGTGCGCGGGACCGAGAGGAGTGCCATTCTCAAGAACGACCAGCGGTGACCGCCATGGCTTGGAAGCGCTATCGGCAAGGGCGGTGATCTCGGGGAGATGAGCGACCCAAGCTTGGCCATCTTCCCTATTGAACTGAGCACTGCGCAGATCGATGACCAACTTGTGGCGCAAATCCATCGGTAGCATTTCCTTCGACCAGCCCGCGCCGGCATCGGTGTAGACGGCAAGCGTCTCGTCGATCATCCGGCGCATGCCAAAGCGCCGTTCGATGAAGCGGGGCCCGGCATCGCGTGCCTGCATCGCGAACGCGGCATCGGCGAGAACGGCAATGGCTGCTGCAGCCAGATTGGCGGCACGGGCGCGCGGCACGACTATGCCTGTCACGCCATGCTCTACAGCCTCGACAGCCCCGAACGCGGTGGTGGTCACGACCGGAACGCCCATCGCTTGGGCCTCGATTAGCGTGTTCGGTGTGCCCTCCCACAAAGATGTCTGCATCACGATGTCGGCAGCGGCAAAAATCGTCTGGATGTCGCTGCGGGCGCCGAGCATCCGCAGGCTGTCGTCGAAGCTGAGCTTTTGGGCGCGCGCCTCTACGTCTGCCTTCATGTTGCCGGTTCCGCACAGAAGGAATATGGCATCGGGGAACCTGGCCCTGATTCGGGCGGCCGTATCGATCCACAACAAGGGCCGCTTCTCCCTGGACAGCCGGAACGCGCCGACGACTACCTTGGCATCGGCAGCGAGGCCGAGTTCCTTGCGCGCCCTGGTCCGGCTGGCATCATCGACAGGTCGAAATTCATCGGTATGTAGACCGTTGCGCACCACGCTGATTTTAGCCTTGGGCAGCCCGAGCCACGCGGCGTAATCGTCGCGGCCAGCCTCGCTATTGTTGACGAAGTGCACGCTGGGATGCGCGGCCATGGCCCGATAGCAGGGATACATGAACCATTGGAAGAACTCGAAGTGGCGTGGGCCGAGATTGCGCCCGGAAATGACAACGCGCGGCACCCCGGCGAGCACGGCGGCCAGCCCGGTCGCGATGTTCGTCCAATCGAGGCTTGTGTGAACGATCTCGGGTGCGACTTGCATGATCGTTGCAGCTCGGGCTAGGACAAGTTCCACGAGATAGTCGGTCAGCACATGGCGGAACCTCGGGTGGGCCAGGATCCAAGGATGGAGCCCGTCGCGTTGCTCCACCGGTCGCAGGATCGACCCGGCAACGGCGCGGGCCTTCTCAAGGTAGAATGCGTTGGCCTCTCCTGGATCCAGCTGCTCGACCAGGAGATGGACATCGTCGATGCCTCTCTTTCTGAGTCCATCAATGGTGTTCAATACCTGGCGCTCGGCACCACCGCAGTAAAGCCCGCTTACGCCGACGAGCACGCGACGCTCGATGAAGTAGGTCATGCGGTGAGGAAAATCACCGGGAGCGAGAAGCGTCCCGAGGACGGCGTCCGCGCGCCCGTCGATAAGCGGCTGTAACCGTCTGATGTGCAGGTTCTCCCCCAGCTTGTCATCCGGCAGTCCCGTTCGACTAACGATCGGCTTCAAGATGCGCGCGGCGTGATCTCGGGCTCTCCTGCGACCGGCCCTCGCCACCGGGTCGATCGGCTGCACCCGTTGCAACTGCTGCCACCGGCCGTTGACCAGAACAAAGGCTGTGCTGGTTCGCGGCAGCCGCCCCTGCACGACCGCCGCATTCAGCGCCCCGACGCACCCGGGAAACACGATCACAGTCTCCGCGCCCGACCGCGACAGTGTACGTTGCTCTGCGCCTTCCGGCGTAGCATCCGAAGCGACATCGGCCACACTCAGATCATCGATGATGACGACGGCACCCGACGGCGGCTCGACGCCGGAGGGTATCACGACCACCGGTGCGGCGCCTAAGCGGCGGGCATGCTCCAGCCCCTGCTCGATCATATATTTCATCCTGGCTTCCGACTAGCTTCCGACACGCGTAATACAATGACGACCTAGGAAACTCCGGGAACGCGCTCCTAAACCGTCTTGTATCGATGAAAAAACTTCAATCAGACGTTGATTGCACGCCTCACGCACTGAGGTGAAGTACCACGTAAGCCGGCATTTTTTGGCCGACGCCTGCATATTCGCTGCGATCATTGTGCCAAGCCGTGCGAGGTACGCCTTGTCCAGTACCGAACCCTGGTCGACCGTCCAACTGCCATCACCTTCGAAATAGCGACGCTTGAGTTCGCGGGTGCAGGCGACCGACTGGGGATCGTAATCGAAGGAGAAGACCTCGGCACCGAGCCGACGGGCGCAAAGGCTGAACAGCCCAGTTCCCGAGCCCACGTCGATCAGGTTCAGGCCGTCGAGCCGATCCTGCCCAAGCATGTCTTTTAGCGAGCGCTCGGCGAGCGCGATGCGCTGGTCGTCGAGCACCGCCAAGAAGCGTGCCCAGTTCTTGCCGAACTCGAAGCGGTCACCGCGCGCAACCTCGAAGCTGTGCGTCTCCGTTGGTGCAGACATCGCTGATTACTCCCCGTCCCCTCGTCGACCAAAGAACATCACGCCCTGACCCGTTGGAAGGTGGATGATCGGCAATTCAGTCGAAGCGGCATACTCGTCCATGGCCTTTCGTGCGCCAGGGCAGATACCGAAGCCATAATCATCACAGACAATTATGCCGCCTGGCACCATCCTCGGACCAAAAAAAGCAAATGAGTCGCGGGTGGGTTCGAAGAGATCCACGTCGACATGGACGAAACAGAAATTCTTATCGGCAACGTCCGCGAACCGCTCGGGTATCCAGCCGGGATGGAATACCAGGAGTTCGTGATAGTCTTCCAGGTTGCCCTGCACTTCAGCGAGCCCTGCCGACATCGATCCAGACCGCCAATGGGTGCCATCGAGTTCCGGCCTGGGATCCGAAAGACCCGAAAAGGAATCGAAAATGTGCAGTCGCTTTCCCGGCGCATCCCGCGCAATCGCCTTTGCCATCATGAATGCGCTAGCGCCGCGGAACACGCCGCACTCAGCAAGCTCTCCTTTGAGCGGCAGGACCAGCTTGAGAAGCTCTCTGAGCGCGAACTTGCGATCGAAGGACCGGTAGTTCTGCGTGTCGAAGCGCTCATAATCCGCAAGAAACTCCTCGTCCCCAAACATGATGCGGCCGAAATCTGCGAGCCGTTCGTAGGGCACGATAGCATTGAACGCCCGCTCGGCCCACACGTAGCGCATCGAGATATCAAGCGGCCCAAAGTCGACGTTGAGGCAGTCCCGCAGCACTGCACGGCTTTGGCTGTCGTGCTCGTTGTACAAAACGGTATATGTGCGGCCGTTCGTGCGGGGATCGCTACCATCCGACGTGGAGAAAATGATCGCATTGCCCCAGTGTGAGTAGCGTCCGCCGCCAAGGTCACCGATGTCCACGTGCTGTGCATGTGCGGGGCCGAGTTCAATCTCACCCTCGAATAACCTGAGGCTCGACTGAGGAGGCCGGTCTATCGCATCGCCACGCGGGATGTTTGGAGGAAGCAATGCGCTAAATCGCAAGCCGGCATCGGCTCTGATAGTGTGCAATTGCAGAAGACGGTCCTTAGGAAATACGAGTTCGCCAGCGCGCTCCAATTGCTCTGTTGTGAGTGCGGGCGAAGCAGCCACCGAGGTGGTCGTATGCGTTAACTCATTGTGTTTGTTCCGCCCAACAAAGAGTGCCTGGTAAGTCCGGCCATTGGTGCGAGGATCGCTCCCGTCCGATGAAGAGAACCATATGCCGGACCCCCAATGGGAAAAGCGGCCGGCACCGAATTCGCATATCTCATTATGCTTACAATGAGCAGGTCCGAGTTCGACACCATTCTCGAACAGGCGAAGGTCAGACTGATCAGGTGCGTCCTCGGTATCACCACGAGGCGCATTCTCGGGTAGCTCGGCAATATAGCAAGCCCCGTTGTTTAGTCGAATACCAGACAGCTGGCCAATGTAGGTTTTCATGCCCTCAGACTTAATCCGCGCAGATCCATTGTCTATCCTACGAATGCACAATATCTATGCCGGAGCCCCTGCGTTGTTTCAGCGTCTTGCCATCCTTGTTGCATCAAGCAACCCGTCGAATCTACCCATCCGCATTCCAGGTGACGTTCTGCCCGTAGAAATCGCACCGCACGCGGTCGTTTTCATGAACATTGGCCCGCTCTTCCGCGTAGGCATCTATCGCCTGAAACAGCCCCGATTATAGTCATGCAGATCTTCTGCACCAACGGGAGAAACAAAGCAATCCTCAACAATCTCGAAATCTCCGACGACGGAGATCTGGTCGAAAAAGTGCAAACCGTTCAGTATCTGCTGGTATCGGTGGCTCGCGTCGTCGATCACGAGAAAGGGCTTTGCGAACGCCCTCGTCCTCTCACGGGGGAAGGTCTCGGCGATGGCATTGGGTTCACCGTAGCCGAAGCCGATGCGCGGGTCGCCAATCTCGGTCACCGGCTTGATATCTACGGAGACGAGGGGACTGTCACTGAGCCCCATGGTTTGCAGCACATCGGCCAGCCACAGGGCGCTGCTGCCCGCGCCGGAACCGAACTCCAGCACTGTCGTGGGTCTCAGCGACCACATTACGTCCACGCACAGCGCCACATCCATGGAACATTTGAGTACCGGTACACCCCTTGTCGGCGTACGCCATGACACCGTGCTGCATGCGATTGGCGAACGCGACGGGCATCGTTGATTCGACGGAGAACCAGGAGTTGGTACTCATCCGTCTGCGGGCTCCATTGTCGGAACGAGCCGGGCATTAAGATTAACCAAGGACGCGGTAAAGACGCTAGATCATCTTTGCGCCTTTAATCGGGATCGTTCCGATTCCGACTAAAGGCAGGTTGCTCTAGGAGTTAGTCGAATTCGCAACTCGAATTGGTCAAGGCGCATGTCGTGCTTGTGTGGATCATGCTTCGCTACGCCGCAGGTAAGGAAATAGGTGCCTCCACACAGCTTCGCAACATAAGCGATACGAACGTCGCAGCCCGCCTGCGGTCATCTGAACGGTTGGCAGAATCTCTGCAGCCGCCATATCCCAGCCAAATACGTCGACTCTGCGCGTAGAGCGGACAAGGATTCCGATGACAAGATCACGCGCCGTCCGCACTGCACGCAAGGCAATCTCAAGGCAATAATTCTGTAAACACTCAAGATTGGTGGTTGCCTGCCCATCCATGCTCCGAATCACAACCGTCCCAATCAATACGGCGCCATCACCGTAGCGATGTCCGCCGCCATTCGCAAGGAGGGGATCGCCGCGTCCGTTTTTGTCGATCCATGCACCTTCGGTCTCGTCCCGCTCGTTGATGTCATCGGCATTCTGCACATTCTAATTGCATTCTGCCACATCCTCCTGAAGCGCTAATTTCGGAGTGCTTAGATCGTTCTTGCGGCCTTCGACCGTTGCGAACTGACCACCCTCACTAGCCTGTTCGTTATCCACAAGCCCGGCATTTGTTCCGTCGACTGCAGATGATCGACACTGGGACTTGCCAAACAACCGCTCATGATATACTTGCCCGATCCGTCCCGGCTCGGCGCTGCTATGCACGGCGCCGCGCTCGCCGACGCCTGCTCGAGAAGGGCTGCCACGGCTGGCCGCAGGCGCACTAAGTCTTTGTGCCTTAAATCGAACCCGCATACCCGGTTTCCATTTAAGGCACGAAGATGATCGCCGCTAAAGTGGTGAGCAACGTTCTGCTATTCATCGGGATCGTTCCCAGTCCGATTGATAGCAGGTTGCTCTAGGATGCGCCGCGTACACGCCAGAAGCTCACTGCCGATCGGTAGCGCACGAAGCCGGTTATTGAGCCTCGACCGGGGCCACAGGTGGCGTTCGCCGAGCTTGGCACGTGGACGCAGCGTTCGGCGTTTCCACAGGTGGCCACAGCTTCGAAATCGCGACTTCAGTGCCCAGGGTGGGGAGGCCAAAAAAAACGCGCCGCAAGTGGTTGTCTGGCCCTGTCGGGCCCAAGTAGCGTAAACTCGAGGACGAGTTGGGGGATGTCGAATGCAAAAACAACCGGAAGCCGCAAGGCAGAACAGTGATGATCAAGATGGAAAGCTCCCCTGGTGGGCCAAGACGATCGATTGCAGCTTCCGCAGCATGCTGGTGAAACATGGCATGGAGGGGCCAATCTGCCATGCTGGATCATTGATAAATAAACCTGATGTCCCTGAAAGCAGCGTTAACAACTGGCGCAATGCCTTCTCAGAACTCAAGCAACCTGAGTTTGTGGGAATTGATTTGTTTAGTGGCCCGAACGTGGACATCATGGCCGACCTATGCGCCGACAACTTCCTGCAAGAGCACCACGATCTCAAAGATCGGTTTGGGCTTGTGATCTGCTGGGCGCTCCTTGAGCACGTCGCAAACCCTTTCTCTGCCGCAAAGCACATTACAGCGATGTTGCGACCCGGTGGCCACCTTTACTTCATTGGCCCGTGGGTGTGGGGGTACCATCCCTATCCGAAAGACTATTGGCGAATTAGCTTTGATGGATTGCAGGTCCTGTTTCCAGACATCGAGTTTGATCAGTCCTGGTATAGTGGGACAATCGCCAATGTCGGGATTGAGATCACTGAGTTCGCTCGTGAGAGAAAATTGTTCTTGCAAACGTCCGTTTGCGGAGCGGCCAGTAAAGTTTCCGATCGCGGGATGCCATACTTGAACCTGGGCGCGATTGGGCGACGATTGCAGCCGAAGTAGTAGATCCGGAGCACCTTGTCGCGCGGACCGAGCGCTCCAGGTCCAAAGACAATGGCTGGACTGCCAGCGTCCAGTGACAGGTAAGCGAGCTCCTGTCAAAATTGGGTGTGGGACTGATCCCTGGCTCCGGTCGCAAGCAAGCGTCGAGGTTGGCAGAGTGGCAGGAAGCGTTCTCATCACGGGAGGCGCGGGCTTCATCGGTTCGCGCCTCGCCCACGCCTTGGCGGCACGCCATCATCGTGTGCTCGTCTTCGACAATCTACACCCGCAGGTCCACGGACCCGATGCGGCCCTGCCTCCGATGCCGGGAAATGTCCGGTTCATCCGCGGTAGCATCGAGGATCGGGCAGCGCTGGCAGGCGCCATTGCCGCTGCCGATCCAGGCTGCGTCTATCATCTCGCCGCCGAGACCGGCACCGGCCAGTCCTACGACGAGATCGCGCGCTATTGCAGCGTCAACGTTACCGGCACAGCCATCCTCATCGAGGAGTTGAAACGGGGAGCGCCCCGCCTCGAGCGCGTCGTGCTTGCCGGCTCCCGCGCCGTCTATGGCGAGGGCGCCTATCATGACCGCCAGGGCCGCCTCGTCTCGCCCAACGCCCGCCTGCCAGAGACGATGCGCGCCGGCGACTTCGAGCCGCGGGATGGCAACGGCGATCTCCTCCGGCCTGTGCCGACGCCCGAGACGCTTCCGCCGCGCCCCGCTTCGATCTATGCCTCGACCAAGCTGATGCAAGAGCACGTGATCGCGCAGGGGCTCGCCAGCACGGCCGTCCTGCCTATCCTGCTCAGGTTCCAGAACGTCTATGGCCCCGGCCAGAGCCTGCGCAACCCCTATACGGGCGTGCTGTCTATCTTCTGTACCCAGATCCTGGCCGGACGCACGCTCAACATCTACGAGGATGGTGAGATCGTCCGTGACTTCGTGTTCGTAGACGATGTCGTCGACGCGCTGGAAAAGGCGGGCACTGCCGACGCCCTGGGAACGGATCCGATCAACATCGGCAGCGGCGAGACGGCGACCATCATCGAGGTGGCACGCACACTGCTGCTTTACCTCGGCGCTCCGGCTTCGCGGCTCAAGATCACCGGCGACTTCCGCCCCGGCGACATCCGCCACGCCGTGGCGGACGTTTCCCGCGCATCCGAGCGACTCGGCTGGCGTCCGGCCGTCCCGCTCAAGACAGGCCTCGCGATGCTGGCGGACTGGTCGCGCGAGGTGCAGGGCCGCTGATGGCCCTGCGGCCCTGTGTACCTGGGAGGTGCGATGCCGCTTATCCTCGGCGTCGTCTTAGCCGTACGCTGCCATGCAGGACGAATCTGGGCTTCTCCTGGGCGCGACGCCGCTCAAAAATGCACGCAAACAGCATCGACGGTGCTTGCATTGCCGTCGAAGTCGAGCGCTGGGTCAGCTCTGCGTCATGAGGCCATCGAACCGCACTGACCCAACAACTCGCGCCCGACGCCCTCCCGGGCATCGCTCGACTCACAAAATTGCACCGCATTCAACCTTTCGCTGACATCCGCATCATACGCGTGCAACGTAGAGCACGCGGAACTCGTTGACCGGATCGGGATAAGGGTTCGGCGCCAGCTGGCGCGCAACGTAGCGAAAGCCCGCATCCCTGAGCGCACGCAAGAGCTCGGGCTCCTGCGCCCAGAACGAGAAGGTGTTGTCGAGCGAGGAGCGAAGCCGCTGCTCGCGTTCCTCGGGCGTGCGTTCGTCCGGATGCTCGCGGAACTGGCGGCCGCGGTAGCCGTGCGCCGTCGTGATCTCGGGGCCGAGATTGTTGGAGAAGCGCTTGTTGGCAGCCTCGTCGGCCGTGTGCGTGTAGAGCAGCACAGTGTCGCTCGTTAGGCGCGCCAGAAGGCTGAGCATCGGGAAGAAGTCGTCCGGTGCCAGGTGGTGCAAGATTCCGAAGAAGAGCACGAGATCGAAGCGGCCGATCTCCTCGGGGGCGAGCCGTCTCACATCGCCCCTGATGAAGCTTGCCCTCTCCGCCCCGAAGCAGCGGGCGATGAAGGCGGCTCGGTCGACATAAAGTTGGCGGCCATCGATGCCGACAACCTTGCCGGCGCCGGCCATGGCGAACTCGATCGCGTGCTGGCCCTCGGCACAGGCGAGGTCGAGCACGCTGAGCCCCTCCAACGTCCCGCGCCGCGTGATGCAGGGCACCATCTCGACCGCCTGCACACCGATCAGTTTCAGGGATTTGGCCTTGTCATAGTAGATGCCGTCGGCGGCGCCAACTGTCTCGCCAGCCTCACCGAGATCGAAATAGTGGCACCAGGCGGCGGCGGGCGACAGGCCAGCGAGGCCATGCTCGATCGCTGCCTTGCCGAGCACAGTGCGGAACGTCTGGCGCGGCATCTCTGGGATCAGCCCGCGGTCGCCCACTCCAGTTATGCTCGCCATTTGCCGTTACTCCTCGCCTGACATTCAATTACTCCGTGAAACGCGCGGTGCTTGCCAGCCGGCCTCGCCACGATCTCTGTAAGGTCTGCGGCCTGCACAACGTGCCACCGCCGCACCTCGCCGCCTTCCCGTCGCCCCTCGGGCTCAGTCCGAATAAGCCACCGGGGCCGGCCATTTTGCGGGCCGGCTCTCGCCATCGACCGAAACACAATCGGGCTGCCCGCCGCAGTGGCTGGCCGCAGCAAGCACGATCTGCGCGATCCGCTCGGCCGCATCGCCCGGCATGCGGACGCGCTCGCGGAACGCCGCCGTCGATGCTCGCGCCGCGCCCGGATCGGCGAGCGCGCCGGCCACGAATTCCCGCCAGTCGCTCTCCTTGCGCAGCTCGGGCAAGCCCTCGAAGACGGGTAGCTTCAGGTCATAGGCCGCCACCGCCACGGGAACGTCGAGCTCGGCTGCGTCGAGCGCCACTGTCGAAGGCGTCGTGATCACAGCCTTGCACAGAGGGATCATCGCGGGAGCAGTATAGGGCTCCCACCGCGGATCGCGCGGATCGACGATGATCAGATTTGTCGGCGCCGCTTCAAGGAGCGCTGGGTCCTTAATCAGGAATAAGCCCGCATGGTGAGGCTTGACCATCACCGCGAGTTCGGACCGGGCGCGAGCTAGCCCGATCATGTCGGCGAGGAAGGTCTTGCGGTAGGCCTCCGAGTAGCGGTGCCAATGCAGGTTCTCGAAGACGCCGATGGTCGGGCGGCCGGCGATCTCGGCGGGCACTGGCATGCAGCGCGCGTCCACCTTCGAGGTCCGCCCGACCGCACGGCTTCGGGCTCGAACCGTCACCGGCGTTGCTTCCGGCAATCGGGCCGGATCGGCCCAGGTCAGAATGTGCTGCGCCGCGATCTCGATCCCGGCGTCGTGCACGTCGTCGAAATAGGACAGGCCCACGTTCTCAAGCCCGTGCTGCAGCGTATAGGTGCGCACACCCAGCGCGTTGGCGGTCCTCGTGAGGGCGTGCGGGACCCGATGCGGATTGAGCGAGGTTTCCGCGCCAGTGATAAGGGCGTCGAGCCCGCGCACGATGCGGTCGTCGCCCTCGAGCAACAGCTCCCGTTCGAGCGCGTAGGGCACGATGCCGCGCTCGACCATGGCCCTAAGCACGCGCTGCGAGCCAGCGACCGACCCCTCGGCCAACAGTACCTTTAGCCGCACCCCGTTGCGCTGGCGCAGCGCGTCGATCACTGGCAGCAGCAAGTCGAGGTCCTGGCTAAGGCTGATCAGTACCGCCACCTCCGCCCGGGGACGGTCCGCGGGCCGACCAAGATGAAGTGTGCGCGGGGGAACGGCGAACAGCTCAAGCCACGCTCGCGCTGTCGCCTCCGGCGAGTAGTGGGCTTCGAGCACCGGCCGGGCCGCAGCCACGTCTTCGGCCCGTGCCTCCGCCCGGTCGGCGCCGACATAGCGGCGCAGCCCTGCCTCCCAGTCGCCGAGCACGACACAATCGCGCAACGGCTCGTGCGAAGCGAGCGGGCTCGCAACCACCGGGACGCCGTGGCCGAGCGCCAGAACTGCGCGGTTCGCCGATTTCGTGACCGAGAAGTCGTCCTCGCCGAAGGGCAGAAGGCATACATCGGCATAGTCGAGCGCCTCAAACACCGCATCCGGCGACCACGGAACATAGCGCGATCGGATGGGCATCGGGGCAATATAGGCGGCATACGTCTTTGCACTGTTGCTCACCACGACCAGTTCGATGTCAATGTCGCGCGCAATGGCCTCAAGCGCCGGCACGGTCTTAAGCAGCGCCAGCATCCCGAAATCGCTATGCGGGGCGCCGTAGTTGCCAAACCAGAGCACCGAGCGCCGCTGCGGCTCGCGGCCCTCCGCTGCCGAGGCGACGATGGCGGCAAGGGGGTTCGGCAACTCGATAGTACCGTTGTGGGGAGCCGTTGGCTCGGCCCTGGCGGCGGTCCCGGCCGCACCGATGGCGAGCCCCAACTTGCGCCGCGCCACCTGCGCGGCCTCGGCCGGCGACTCCACGGCGAACTTCGCGAACGCCGACGCGCGCCAGAGCGGTGAACCCCGTCTCAAGAACGACGCCCGCCCGAGCCGCCAGCGTGGTGTTGCGTCGATCGCAAAATGTCCGCCGCTCGCGCGCACCGCCAGCCCCTCCGCGGCGGCCACGCTCTGCCGCGTCTCGACCTGGTCGGCGATGACGAGCAAGCGAGTGCTCGCCGGCAGTGCCGGGCGCACCGCATCGGCAAGCGCGGGGCTTGCGACGATCACCGCGTCGGCAAAGATGCTCGCCGTGACCAGATGCTGCACGTTGCGCTGATCCGCCACCCTCTCGTAACTCCACACCAATACGTTGTCGCACAAGTCGATGAACACGCGCTTACCTCGGGCTTTAGCGAGGCTCGCCAGCTCGGCCCCCTTGCGATCGACCTGTTTGACCACCACCACTGCGTCGAGCCCGTCGAGCGCGCTGATCGCCTCGGCCGATCGACAAAAGATCCGGCTCTCATAGCCGTGCGCCTCAAGCGCCAGGGCCGCGTAATAGCATCGATAGCGCGTGCTCGCGAACCGCGCGCTCACATTGGGAACGACCCATCCGATACGCATGAAAAACGGCCCTCATTCAAATTCGCGACTTTTCGCAAGTGCTGCCGCACAACCGTCGCGCCATGGTCGCGGTTCCGGCAGCTCTAGAGCAACCTGCCTTAAATCGGAACCGGCTTTGCGGTTCCGATTTAAGGCGCGATGATCTAGCAGCTCGCCACGCGTCGCGTTCAGCTAATCCCCTTCCCCCGGGAGGCCGTTACAATTCCCCAATCAGGCATCCCTTGCGGACCGCGATAGACCGGCGCCTGGCGATTATCGATAGCGACGGATCACGCTCCAACCATTGGTCGACGGCCTTGCGACATCCCGAATAGGACGAGTAATCGTCGAACACGATGATGCCGCCCGGAGTGAGCTTGGGCGCGATGCGATCGATACAAACGTTCACCGAATCGTACCAATCGCAGTCGACATGAGCCAACGCCACCGGCTCACTCGGGTGCACAGTGTTTTCGAAAACACCAGCGACCAGACTCACCTCATCGCCCTCCAGGTCGACGCCGAACCGTTCGAGGTTAATCTTCACCTGGCCTTGCAGATCCTCGACGTAGCCGTAGTAGGTGTTCCCGCCGAGACCAGGCGATTCTCCGCTGGCGATGACCTCGAAGCGTCTGTGGGCGTCGTCACCGTCCCGCTCTGACGGCGGGGGGATGAGGCCGAATACATCGTAGAGTGTGAGCTTGCGACTGCCCTTCAGCCGCGCCATGACGATAGCCGAGCCGCCGAGTGCCACACCGGCCTCGATAAACTGCCCCGGCACCTGTTCCTCATTCAAGATCTCGACACACCTCGCCAACATCTCGAGCTTCGGAGGGCCACAATAGGTCAGGCTTGCTCTGCGCACCTCAGCAATAATTGCCGAGGCGGCGTCGGATATCTCCGGAGTGCGAGGCTCCGAGGTCGGCAGCTTGACTGCATTTCCCTCCGGTGCTGCCCGCGGTTTCGATCCCAACAGCCGCGTACGTAGCGCTCCCAGCATGCTCATCAGTGGAGGCTCCGGAGAAAAGTTGTCATCGTCGCGAAATGCTCGCGGGCACGAGACCGCACGACCTCGAAGTCGAACGACTCGTGCATGGCTAGATCGTCAGGCCGGCAGAGCGGAAACCCCAAAGCTTCGGAGATGCCGGCAGCGCGCCCGTCGACCGGCACCAGCCAGCTCCGTCTGGCGCGGCTCAGCATCAGGAGATGCGCGTGCAGGCGGCTGCCGTAGTGCAGGTCGACGCCCCCATACAGGGTCATTGCCTCATCCGCTGAATAAGGCACGACGGATTCGTACCCAAGCGCGCGCGCATGCTTGCGTAAGGCTTCGGGGCTTTTTTCTCCGGCCGTGCCGGGCGCTCCGCGCTTGGCTGCTCTCAAGGCAACGAAATCCTGATGCAGCACGAGAAGCCTGCGCGCCCGATCGTGGCGCTTGGCCACAAATTCCAGGATTGCGGTCTCGCGATCCCAGAACTCGCAACGCTCGGTGACCGTAACGGCGACAACCTCCTCGCCATCGTGGAACGATCGCCCTTCAAGCAGTCGCTCGCCATAGCTCGCGGGGCAGCCGGTCATGAGAAAACGGCCACGCAGGGAAGGCACCCAGCGCTCAAGGTAGGCCACGGTGTGCGGACAGCGCCATGACGAATATGCGATGCGCTCGTGGATGGCCTCGATCTGGGCGCGCGCATCATCCGACATGGCGTCATTGTAGCCCTCGCTGCCGTGTAGGCCGATGCCCATGGGGATAAATCGGACGCGGGTGCTGCGCAGGACCTCGGCAGTGGCGCCCGGCCACACGGCGAACCGATCGTGGAGCTGGTTGGTGCCGGCCAGAATTACGCCCTGGCTGGTCTCAAGCGTTGCTCTTTGGGCATCCGTCGGGGCCTGCCTGGACGTGAAGACGTCCGAGGGTGCGAACCTGCCCAGCAGACGCTCGATCGCTCTCAGTATGAAGCCGTCGCCGACATTCATCGCCTTGCGTCCCGTGAGCGATGCCGGCATCAGGTAGGGCGACAAACAGGCGAAGCGAGCGGTCATGATCCGTTCACTTCCTGGCCGCTGCCACGAGATAGGGATTAGAGTTTGTTCGCACGATCACCTCGTCGGTGACCGCGGAATACCCCTCGAAAATCACCTCCCGCACGGCCTGCTCGCTGAACCGATAGAAGTCGGCACCGTAGGCCAGGCCGTGCAGGGCGTATGTCACCGTCGTGTAATCCTTAGTCAGTGGGCAAGGTCATGTAGATTGGTACGCCGATGATCGCAACGCCGTCGGGCTTCAAGACGCGTCGGATCTCCGCGGCCGACCTCCAAAAGTACTTATCGTGTTCAAGGCACGAAGAGCTCAACACGCAGTCGAACGTCGCGGTCGCAAAGCTCATCTCATTCGCGTTGTCGATGACACGTTCAAACGCGTCGAGCTCAGGTGACGACTTCGCGAATGCTAGGTTCAAGGCCACACGCCGCGCGTTGGAAAATTCCGGTATCGCCAGGAGCGTCCACGCGGCGGCTCCGACCTCAAGCGCTGCTGTCAGCCGTTTTCCCGCCAGCCGGCGCGCCACGATTTCGGCGAATGCATCGAAGACGTTTGGACTCATTTTTTTACTCGATTGTGACCTGTCAGCCTGGAGCAGAGAAGCATGGCTGCATTGTCGGCGATCAACGCCTGTTGCACAGCCATAGCATTGTGCGTCCGTCCGGTGTGATTTCCCTCGCAGTTACAGTAACGCAGATAGCCTGCAGCATCGCCTCCACCTCGGTCTGGCACATGCAATTGGACCAACCAAGTCGTGCAGCATCGGGCAATATGAATCCGCTCAGGTTCGATGGCATGTAGCTGAAGACGAAATGTCGACTTGCCTCGGCTATCATCTGCAAAGCGAATCGGACATGGTGAAGATACTCGATTACGCCAAGAACTGTAACGATGTCGAATTCGCAAGGCAGGTGATCGCGATCAAGGTTGAATGGTCTGACCTCGTCAGCTTGAGGTAGCAAATCAAAGCCAAAATAATCCACTTGCAGCCCTTCAGCCCGTAACGCGTTTCGCAGCTTCATGTCTCCGCAGCCCACATCAGCCAGACTAATGCGCTTGCCCGGCTCACAGATACGGCCGATCAACGCGGCACACAGTTCGGCGCGATCCTGCCAAGTACGGTTGGTTTGATCAGACAAATTGAAGTCGCTGCTCATGCCCACTCAGTCCGTTAGAATTCTGCCGCGTCATCCATTTCGAGCAACTGGTCTCCACACGCCAACATGCGGGTTCCATTGCAGGTCCAGTTGCGAGGCTGGTGCAGCATACTGCCGTCCGCACCTGGGGCCCGCTCGACGATGAATTTGAAGCCCTCAACCACATCGAGAATGTCGTCATTCGGACCGCTAAAGATACGCAGTTTTAGGCTGTAGGTGCCGGGACGAAACATCACAGGTGCAAGCCCAATCCTTTTGCCTGATTTCGGGATATCCATCAGTGATAACCGCACGGAGCGCCTCGGTTGGTGATCAACGAATGTACGCACTCGACCATGAGCGCGAGCGCGAACCGCGTTTTGCTGGACAAGGCTGCAGTCGTGATTGCTGTCCAGTCAAGGTAGTCAGCTAACACTTCTCGGGCAAGACGGCGTTCCTGGCTGGCCCTAATTCTTTCCAACTCGCTTTCGATGTGCGACGCAATGGCAGTCTGCCACAGGTTGAATGTGCCCCTGCTGCCGAACTTGGGGCGGTTCAGTATCTCACTTGGCAGGTCGTTTGCGAATGCCTTCGCCAAAGCAATCTTCTCGCTGCGTCCAGCGGGTGGCAATTTGCCAACAAGACCTTCGCAGGGCAGGGCAGCACTCGCTTCGGCGACGGGTCGGAACAGGAACGGCACTCGGGCCTCGACTGCGTGCGCCATGTACATGCGATCGACGCGCAGCAACTGGGAATACTGCAACTGCGTCGCAAGATCGAAGCTCATGAAACCGTGCAGAGGACTGATCGCCCGCTCCACCGACGACACGAATGCCGCTCGCTGATCTCGCGTGCGATCGACCGCGATCCTGCGCGATGATTCTTTGAGAAGACGAAGCGCCGGCAATTGCGCCCGTCTCTTGCGATAGGCATCGAAGACGGCACCCGCATCGTGATCAGCATCGAGTGCAAAAGCGTACCAGGGATAGCCTCCGAATACCTCGTCGGACCCTTCCCCGACCAGCACTACCTTACATCCCTGCTCCCGGATGAAGCGAGATAGGGCGAACGTCGGCAAGGCGTTGATATTGGCTATCGGCTCCTCGATGTGCCATGCCACGCTCGACAACCAGTCATTCGGCACCTCGTGGTTGAGGCGCATGATGTGATGGCGAAGGCCGAGTTTGCGGCAAAGGAGGGCCGCGTGCTCCACTTCGACGTCCTCGCCCTCCGAGAACGTGAACGTATAGGCTTGTGCGCCTGGTTTATATCGCGCGATCGAACTGGCAACGATGCTCGAATCCAGGCCTCCACTCAAGGCGATGCCAACCGGCACGTCGGCCACCAGATGAGCCCGAACCGATCGGTCGACGACATCGCGCAACTCGCCGTCCTTCAACGGGGAGCATTCTTGAGAGTATACGTCCTGCGGACGCCATAGGCGGCGCAGGGTTTGCTTCAGCGAACCGTCGCCGAGCTTGTTCACGGTAAGAACCGAGCCTGGCGCCAAATGACAGACACCCTCGTAGAAGGAAGCGTCCTCCATCTGGAAGCCCCAGGTCAGCAGGTCGCAGAGCACGCCCGGGTTGACCGCAAGGTTGGCCTGGCGCGCCAGAGCCTTCAGCTCGGAGGCAAAGAGCAAGTCGCCCTCTTGCTCGAGAAAAACCAAGGGCTTGATGCCGAATTCATCTCGAGCTAAGTGAAGGCTTTGCTGCCGTCGGTCGAAGAGAGCCAGAGCAAACATGCCGCGAAGGCGATCGAAGATTTTGGTGCCCCACAAGCAATAACCCGCAGCTATCACCTCTGTATCACCGTTCGTCTTCAGCTCGACACCCGCCGCCAGCAACTCATTGCGCAGCTGTCGGAAATTATAGATCTCTCCGTTGTAGGCGAGGACAACGTGCCGCTGCTCGAAGGGCTGATCGCTGCGTTCGAGAGGATCGACGATGCTGAGACGAGTGTGGCCCAGTACCAGACCATACTCCTCGCTCCGGTACATGCCGCGGGCGTCTGGCCCCCTGTGATCAACAGAGCCAAGCGAGCGCCTAGCCTCGTCTTGGCTTGGCATGCGCTTCGGAGCACCAAAGAATCCAAAGAGTCCGCACATGATGTCCCAATCGTCTAGAAGTCGGTCTCTTCGAGTTCGTCGATCGGTCTTCCCAAGCTGAGAGGTTGTAGCGGGATGCCGTCGACCGTCCAGCGTCGTGGCTGGAACATGTGGCCGCGTAAATCGCCACTCGCATCAGTCACGATGAGCTTGAATCGATCAACGACTGCAAGCAAATCATCCCAGGAACCCTTGGATACGCTGAGCTTCAGGCGATAGGTGCCAGGGCGAAGCACCAGAGGCTGAAAGCCCAGTCGGACGCGCGTCACACCTTCGGCCAGACGAATTGCGCCAGCGTCCCGCCGAAGCGCTATGTACTGCACGGTCTCGTTCAAGTTGTGCGATTGATCGACGAGAATCACGTTAATGCTCACATCGTCGATCGGACCCGTCGCGCACAACGCGACTTCGATGTCGGCGTCTTCAGCAGCCTTCAAACTCGGCGTCGCCACGCCGTTGGCGTCGTAGAGCTGGATGCTTTCGACGACCAGCTCAGAATCTCCCGACGTCGACTGTGAAACCTCCGGAACAAGCGTTGCGTTCACGGCCTTCTCATTTGCCGTGGCTGCCTGCTGGATCATGTCCGCCTGATAGGCGGCAAGCACCTCCTTCGGCGGGCCAATGCTGGCAACGCGGCCCTTCTTCAGATAGACACACTCGTCGCAAAGCGCCTCGATACTGATCGAGCTGTGCGAGACCAGCAGCATCGACATGCCATTACGGCGCTGCTCATTCATCTTGTTGCGGCACTTCACGCGAAAGCGCGCATCGCCGACCGAGAGGACCTCGTCGACGATCAGGATCTCGGGCTCCGTGAAGATGGCGCAGGCAAAACCTAGTCGCATGCGCATACCGGTGCTGTAGGTGCCAAGCGGCGCGTCGATGGCCGCTCCGATATCGGCAAAATCGAGGACCGCATCGAAGCGGCGGCGGATGATCTCCGGCGCGAGGCCAAGCAGGGACATGTTGAGGAAAACATTCTCCCGGCCCGACAGGACGGGTTTGAAGCCGGCGCCAAGCGCAAGCATGGGAGCGATAACGCCGTCCACGCGCACCTGCCCCCGGGTCGAGCGCAGGATGCCACTGATGATCCTGAGCAGTGTCGTCTTGCCGCTGCCGTTGAGCCCGACAATGCCAATCGATTGGCCCTCCTTCAAAGTGAAGGAGACATCGCGCAGCGCCCAGAATTCGCTGTCCCTAAGCTGCTGGTTCGGCGGACGGCCAATCGCGGCGCGGACGATCTCCTCTGCGCCATAGACAAACGACTTCTTGAGCGAGCGCGCAAACTTCTTGGAAACGCCTTCGACGGCTACACGCGTCCTGCCGCTAGCCATCACCGCCCTCCCAGCAGCATGCGCTCGACCACGATCGGCGTTGCCAGCCGAAACACGGCGACACCGACAAGTAAGGCGCCCACGCCTGCTGCGAGTGCGATAACGATAGTGCCGGGAGCTGCTTGGTCGCTCGATAGCAGACCGCCTCGCGCCGCCACCATCAGCGCGGAAATCGGATTTGCTGCTACGACGGCGGCAAACGGCCCGGTCGACGGGTGGTAGAGAGCCGGTGTGAGGAAGATGCCAAAGTTCAGCATGTAGCGCATGAAATCGCGGAGGTCTGTGAATAGGATCATGAACGGCGCAAAAAGAGCGCCGAAGCCGATCCCGAGCAAGCAAGCGGCAAGTAGCGCGAGCACAAGCTGCGTCGTGCCCCAGAAGCCGAGCCAGCCGGTCAGCGCGGCCGCCGCAATGACGATTGCAAGCCGAGCAAGCGTGCTGATCGCAACCTCCGCCGCCTGCGCCATGATGATCGTCTCGCGCGGAAATGCGACGCGGGTCAGAAAGGAGCGCGCGCCCTCGATAGCGTCCGTCGGCACGGAGAACATCTCGCTGAAGGCCTGCCAGATAATGACGGCGATGAACACCCACAGGAACACAGGCGCGCCGTTCGGAACGCTCAGATTGGTCGCGCCTGAGCTTGCTGCCAAGATGGCGCCGCCCGAAAAAAGCAGCGCCGGAAAGACCATCCAAAAATAACCGAGGAACGAGCGGCGGTACTTCGCCCCAACCGTCCGGATGAAGATCTGCAACGTTAGTGATATGCGGCCCGTGTGTGGGGCCGGATTGAATTCTTTGCCGGGAATGCTCTCACTCATTGGTGATTTCTCTCGATCGGGCCCGCCAGCGAACACGCTTGTCCGGAAAGCGCCATCTCCTCAGCGGTTGCCGCCCGCCGCAAGGCTGCCCGAACCGCCCTGGCGGCGCTCATACGCCACGGAAGCGGGAGCTTGAACGGCAATGGGCTCATCAATCCCTCAAGGTGGGCCTGCCAGTAAAGCTTCATGAGCCGCTTCCGCTCTCCCTTGAAGTGCAGGATGGCGGCATCCTTGATGGGCTCAACGATCGCGTTCAGCCTGTTGTGCGGCGAGCGATTGAAGCTATGGGCCGGCAGCAACAGGCAGGTTGCGCCCTCAGCCGTCTTGACGGTTTGCGTCTTCTGCGGGCTGATTTGCGAGCAGTTGAGGCCCACGGCGTCGCGCAGCGCCATCTGGTCGCCGAACCACTGCTTCTGGTCCGCATACTCTTGCTGATAGATAGCAAGATAGCGTCGGAAGAACGACCGGATGATCTCGGGGCGACGGCCGGAGACGAAAATGACGCCGCCGTTGATCGGCATTACCTCGCTCATGCGCCAGGTGAGCGCAATGTCGAAGTCTTCAGACGCGAGCTGCGAGAGGCTACCATTGATCAGAATATCAGGGTCGAGAAACAGCAGAGGGGCAGAAAAGTCAAACTGATCGAGGTAACCGACCTGGGCCGCGGCGCGATCCTGCATGATGCTGGCGGGCGAGAATGGGCAGTCGACTCTCTTGAAAGGGATATCGAGCCCGCGAAGGTTGGTGTGCGCAGACGTAATCACCGACATCGTGACCTTTGGGTGAAACAGGCGCGCCGACTGGTACAGCCACCTGATCATCTCAATGTATTCACTGATCTCGAGGTTGGCGTTGGGATGCACCGGAGAGTCTGCATCGGCCATATCGGCGTGACTGGTGACAATGTGAATCGGCGTTCTAAGCTGTGACCACACGCTCGCTCTCCTGGCAGTAGCAGACCCACTCCCGAACAGCCTCTTGGAGCCTCACAATCCGCTGCTGTGGATATCTGGCCGTATACGGATCTCCTCAAGTGTCGACTTAAGTAGCTCTAGAAGTCAAACTGATGCCCCGTGTCCACGATCGTCTGAGTCCACCATTGGCTGGGTCCACCATTGACTGGCATTCTCCCGGTGGCAGAGGCCAGGCAGCGACAAGCGCGGACTGTTTGTTTGGGTACCGGTTGGGTACCGGGGGTCAACGGCATCGGCCGTAGCTGAACAGATGCGGTACGGGCGGTAAGCGCGGTAGGCAAATATTCCTCTTGCCGAAGGCGTGCCTCCAGGCGATGCCAACTCACCTGCTTTACTCCCCAATTTTGGTGCCGTGCATCCCGCGACCGATCCTGCCTGCAGTGCCGCCTGAACGGGCTCGGTGCCCCTGTTCGCGGCTCTTGTCAAGCCTTGGGCGATGGCATCGCCTCGTTCATCGCGGTTCTCGCCTTGTTTTTCACCGGGCTCTGAAGCAAGCGGTTGTCGGGTCGCAACTGGCCATTGTCAAGCGAGCTGTGGCCATAGCAACACGCGCAAATATTGCTTGCCGTTTAGAACTGACCGACCATGACAATACTAAGAGTCCGTGGTAACCGCTATCGCCGCGATAAGCGTCGTCCATACTTGGGGGACGGGCTGCTTCCTCGTTGGGTGGAGTGGGAATGAATCTGTTCGACATGCTGCGTCGTGGCGATCGCGCGATTGCGGTAGATGGTGAGGTGATCCCCGATAAGCGCAAGATGTTCGGCGAGGTATGGCGCGGCATCAGGCTCGCTCCAGGCTCACAGCTGCGTCTTAAGGGCGCTAGGCGCTTCTACCCCCTCGCAGCGATGCCCACTTACTGCGGCTGGTTCGCGTTCACTCCCGGCATCTTGAAGGCTGACAGTAATCTCGAAGTTGACCTCACCGCCACTGACTGCGACACGCCGATTTCTACGACCAGTCTGCAGGCAGACAGAACACCGCAGCCCGTGGAGCTCCCTTGGTCGTTCGGCACCACCCCACCACCGACGGAGTGTGATCTCGTGTTGCGCAATCGGCCGCACAACAGAGGCCGGGCTGGGGAGGTTTTCGTTGCTGTACATCGGGTGTTGTCCCGCGCCACCTTGATCGAGGCGGCAAGTGGCAACGGCGTCGAGATCGGCCCCGGCCCCAACCCGCAATTGCGTCCCTCAGCAACGAGGACGATGATCTACGTTGAGCAGATGCCGCCCGACGCATGGAACCGGCTCTATAATGCCGACGGCAAGTACAAGGTCGACAGCGGCCTGTGGCAGTTCTACCGAATCGGCGACGCTGCTGCACTGCCGGTTGACGATGGGAGTCTGGACTTCATCTTTTCCAGCCACGTATTCGAACATCTCTCAAACCCGTTTGGCCACCTGCGCCGCTGGCATCAAAAGCTCAAGCCGAACGGTCTCGTGCTTGCGGTGGTGCCTGACCTGTGCGGGACCAAGGACGCTTTGCACGAACCGAGCGAGATGAGCGAGTGGCTTGAGGAAGACGCTGACGAGGTCTGGGAGCCGACGCTGCGCCACTACACACGCCACGTCACCAAGAATATGCCGGGACATGATCCAAAAGCGATCATGGCCCAGCGCCGATCTATCCACGCGCATTACTTTACCAACCACAATATGCGCAAACTGCTCGACTATGCTTGCGCCAACCTCGGCTACGCCTGGTTTAAAATTGAGCACACCACCAACCACAAAGACTTTCATTTTATTCTGGCCCGCGGCTGAGAACTTTCCTCGGGGCAATTGGAACTCCCCGCGCTCGGCCCGCGCATTGAACAAACGGGGATGCCCAGATGAATAACGTTCAAACAGCCAATGTCTTCGTCGGTTCAGATCGCTCGCAGCTTCTCGCCGTCAAGGTGCTGGAGCATTCGATCCGCCGCCACACCAGCATGGACGTCCGTGTCCGCTCGATGCACGATGTGGAACTGCCCGATCCAGACGACATTCGCCAAGGCAAGCGCACCGGCTTTTCGTTCACGCGGTTCGCAATCCCCCAGTTGATGAACTACCAAGGCAAGGCCGTCTATCTCGATGCCGACATGCTGGTGTTCCGCGACTTTCGCGAACTTTGGGACATCCCGTTCGACGGCGCCAAGATCGTCATCCATGAAGATATCGAGGAAGCGGCGCAGCACGGCGCGAGCAAGGTCGGCGCACCAGCCCAGCGTATCAAGCAATGCTCGGTAATGCTGCTCGATTGCGCCGCGCTCGACTGGGATCCCTTCAAGATCATCGCCGGTCTCGATGGCCAGTACACTTATGAGGATCTCATGTACCACATGTGTATCCTCGACGAGCGCTACGTGAAGTACGGTGTGCCGTTTCGCTGGAACAGCCTCGAACATTACGAGGCCGGCACCACCGGCCTCATCCACTACACCGACATGCACACCCAGCCCTGGGTGTGGGCGGACAATTCGAACGGCTATCTGTGGCTGGAAGAAGTTCGATTGATGCTGGAGAACGGCGCCGTCTCTTGGAACGAAATCGAGGGCGAGGTATCCCTCGGATATTTTCGCCCATCGCTGCTCGAAGAGATTAAGGACGCCGGCGCCGAGCCGGTAAAGCCGATCTCGCCGCAGCAGGTCGAGCGCTACGATGCCATCGACAAGGCGGCGGGTTTCATCAAGCACAAGGTGGTCTACGAGGCAAAGCAGGCGCGGGCCGCCGCCGTGAAAGCCTACGAAGCCAAGCTTGCCAGGGAAGCGGGCGTCGTCGTGTCGATGCGGCACACCGCGGCCGGCGCGCGCGATGGAATGATGGGTGCGGTTGCGAGCCTCAAGCGCCGTCTGCTCGGCTGAAACATCGCCACCAAGCTGCTGCCCCCGGGAGGCCAGGCGTGCGAACATCAGACTTGTGGTCGCAATTGATTGGGCGAATACCCAGCAAAGTGCCCGCGCGGCGCAGCTCCACCAGCCGGCGCGATACGGCCGCGCTGCGTGTCCTGCTGCTGAACGATACGCACGGGGCCACACAGACCATCAGCTTTCACCGTCCGCTCTCAGACCTTATTGCCACCGGGCGTTGCTACGTCGAGGCGTTCGACGAGCGCCAGGTTGCAGCCGATGGCGGGAAGGCGCTCATCAAGACTTGGCACGATATCCAACCAACGGTGCTTGTACTCTCGCGCTACGCTGGCGGCGGCGAGCGAGCGGCGGTTGAACTGGCTCGCCGCAGTGGTGTCCACATCGTCTATCATATCGACGACAATCTTTTTGCCGTGCCCAGAGAACTCGGCGCCGACAAGTTCGCCCGCTACAATGTGCCCAATCGGCTGGCTCGGCTGGAGGCGGCGATGCGGGCCGCCGATGTCATCTATGCGTCCACTCCTGAACTTGCGCGCCAGCTCGGCGCACGGCTCCCGGGCACCAAGATCGTCAGTGGTGACATCTACTGTGCGCAGGCCGCCGTGCATCATGGACCGTCGGCAGGGAGCGGGACAGGCCGAACGATCGGCTATATGGGCACCAGCGGCCACGCGCAGGATCTTGAGATGGTCGTGCCGGCCGTGGCGGCGCTGCTGGCGCGAGAGCCGCAGCTGCGGTTCGAAACATTCGGGACCATCAGGATGCCGTCAGCCCTCGCCCGCTTCGAGGGCCGCATCACCCGTCACAACGGGATGGCTGACTACGCGTCATTCATGCGCCATCTCGCCGGGGTTGGCTGGCACATAGGCCTTGCGCCGGTCCTCGACAGCCCTTTCAATCGCTGCAAAGCTGACACAAAGTGGGTGGAATACACCTCGGCAGGTATCGCGGTTGTCGCATCGGACCTGCCGGTCTACCATCGCGCATGTGCCGGCGGCGCCGGCGTACTGGCGCCGGCGCATGGCTGGGAGGCAGCAATATCGGAACTGCTTAGCAACGAGGCTGCGCGCATCGCGGCGATCGAAAGGGCCCAGGCCCGGCTGGCGGCGGACTACAATCCTGACCGGCTCACGAACCAGTTGCTGGCGATACTCGAAACCTAAGCAAAGCAAGTCCGCGCAGAACTCACGACGCGGGCGCCGATGGCAAGGATGGCAATTTGACGACACTGCCGAAGCTCGGCCCGATCAAGTGCGACGCCATCGATGATCCTTGGTTGAGGATAGCTTATGCCAAGGTTGGTATTGGCAACACGAAGCTGCGCTATGCCGAAGCAAACAGGTTGGTGGTCAAACGGATCGAGACGCTCGCCACGAAGGAGCCAACCACGTTGCCATGGCTGGACCAGATTCAGTTTGGTGACATGCTTTACGACATTGGCGCCAACGTCGGTATGTACACGATATACGCCGGCAAATGTCGCGGCAGCAGAGTTTTCGCGTTCGAGCCTGAAGCCCTCAATGACGCCGAACTCAACAAGAATATCTATCTCAACGACCTGCATGGATCGGTGCTTGCCTACAGCATGGCGATCGACGATCAACCGAAGGTTGACCGGCTGGTTCCTCGCTGCCTGCGTTGCACCAATCAACTGACTTTGAGGCATGGCGCAAATCTTCAAGTATCCCGAGGTCGAGGATTACTTCGAAGTTCTCCACTCCAACCAAAGCGCTACGGTACTCGGGCGCGAAGCGACACACTTGTACGAGGCGAGCCGGGCAGTATTGCTGAAGGGGATCAAAATCGCGTGCGACCGGGAGTTCCTGCCAACGCTGCACTTCGACCCCGATGTGCGGGCGGTGAAGACGTTCACGTCGCTGAATTTCACCAAAACCTATGGTTGAGACCAGCCGGGCACATCTGCCACGGTCTCAATTTCACGCTGTTCAAGGGCTTTGAGAAAGCGGGCGAGAAGGTTCGCCGAAGCGTGTCTGCTTGTTCGATCCTGGCTAAGTCTAGTTCGTCGACAGCCTTAAAGCGTCTCACCAGAGCTTCTACGGCCGCAATGCGCTTTCAACCGAGAATCAGGTCGATCCGCAGTCGATGGCTCATCCGGCGCATCGTTAATTCAACATCGTTAAGGACTATCGGCAGCGGTACGTGTCCGAGTAAGCCGCTTGAGGCCGCACTCGCGTTTCGCTAAGTCGCGCACAGCACCCACTCCCACCCCTGCTGAGGCCTAAATGGCAAACGAGACCCCTGTAAGCATGTCGCCTGAGGAGATCCGAGACGCATACGATAACCTGCGACCGGACATTCCTTGGACCCACCACTTTGATCTCGGTGCACTTGAGACAATTACGGCCGCCAAGGACGAAAAGTTCCATCGCAAGGCCGTCGGTCTCAAGAAGATCGGTGAACTGGGTATCGAATACGTCCGTTACTTCACGCGTCGCGCCAGCCTGGACGGCGCACGAATTCTCGATGTGGCGTGCGGCGAAGGCGGCCACTCAGTCGCATTTGCTCAGGCCGGAGCCAGTGAGGTGGTCGGCATCGAAGGCCGACCGCTGTATATCGAGCGTGCCCGATTTGCCGCCCGCGCGCTCGGCGTCGACAATGTCCGCTTTGTGCAAGGCGATGTGCGCCAGATTTCGCCGGACCAGGTCGGCAAGTTCGATTTCGTGTTTTGCTCAGGCATACTGCATCATCTAGGCGCTGGGGATTTCCTTGGTTTTCTCAAAACCATGGGTTCAGTGACCGAAGACACGATGATGCTCTATACCCACGTCGCCACACCTGCCTCGATCAAGATGTTTGGGCTGAAGGGTCCGGAGCAACTGGCGCCGGGCATCGAGGGGTATCTTTTCAGGGAACACGCCGATGAAGCCGATGCGGCTGAGCGCGAGCGCCAGGTTCGCGCCTCGCTCGACAACACGTATTCGTTCTGGGCGACTGAGGAGAGCCTGATCATCGGTCTCAAACACGCGGGCTTTGGCATCATTGCCAAGATCTTCGAACCGCACGCCTTTTCCGGCTATGACAACCGCAACATTCGGGTGCTGCTAATCGCCCGCAAGGCCTGACAGGCTAGAGCAACCTGCCTTTAATCGGGATCGTTCCGATTCCGATTAAAGGCAGGTTGCTCTACACTTTAAGAGCGATCATCTTTGCGCCTTAAATCGGAACCGGCGCAATTGGAATCGGCGTTGCGGTTCCGATTTAAGGCGCGATGATCTAGGCACCGGGGGAAACGTGCTTTTCAACTCCGTCGAGTTCTTCATCCTGCTTGCAGGGACGATCATCGCGTATTGGTCGACCGCAAACTTGGTCGTCCGCCAGGCGGTGCTCGTGATCGCGTCGGTGATCTTCTACGTAAGCTGGAGCCCGCCCTACCTCATTCTCCTGCTGGCTGCCATCTGGATCACCCAGCTACTTGTGCTGCTTGATGGACCACGGCGCCGCTGGGCCATACCGCTCGCAGTCGTGCTGTTGCTCGGACTGCTCGGCTTGATCAAGTACGCCGACTTTCTGCGTCAGATCCCGTACGATCTCACAGGGTCTTCGCAAGCCTTCTCAAGCTGGAACATCATCCTGCCGCTCGGCATTTCGTTTTACACATTTCAAATGATCGCCTACGCGCTCGACGTCAGGCGCGGCGAAGTCGAGCCTGAGCGCAACCCCGCCTTGATGGCACTGTTCGTCATGTTCTTTCCGCAACTTGTCGCGGGGCCCATCTGTCGTGCCTACCAATTGATGCCGCAGCTCAAACAGGTGCACGCATTCTCGGCCGAGCGTCTGGTGCAGGGAATTTTGATGATCGCCTGCGGCCTGTTTCTCAAGATCGCCATTGCCGACAACCTATCAGGTTTCGTCGACCTTGTTTTCACCAAGCCGGATGCGCGCACTGGCGTTGAATGCCTCGCTGCCGGATTGGTCTTCGGCGTTGTGATCCTGTGCGATTTCTGGGGATACTCCACGATCGCTGTCGGCGCCGCCCTGACATTCGGCATCGTGATACCGCAAAACTTCAATCTGCCCTATGCAGCGACCACGCTGCAGGATTTCTGGCGGCGCTGGCATATCACACTGTCGAACTGGCTGCGCGACTACCTCTATAAGCCACTCGGGGGATCGCGAGCCGGTGCGTTGATGTCCTACCGCAACTTGATCATCGTGATGGTGCTCGGCGGCCTCTGGCATGGCGCAAACTATACGTTTCTGATCTGGGGCGCGCTGCATGGCGGCTGGCTCGCCGTCGAACGCCTGATCCTCGGCCAAGCGCGGCAGAACTCCGCATACCAACAACTGCAGTCGGCGGCGCCCTGGCTGATGCAGCTTCTCGGCTGGGCCATCACGATGATCGTCGTTTTTATTGGATGGGTGTTTTTTCGTGCTGATAGCGCATCTAGCGCCGTTACCTTGCTCGGCCGCGTGGTGTCGCCAGGAACGTGGAAACTATCCGCCGAAGTGATCAGCATTCTTCCATTTGTCGCCCTATTTCTCATTCTGCATGTGCCGATCCACCGGCTGCTGCAGGGAGAGACGCCCGGCCAAGTCGTTGTTGGCACGATGGGACAGCGCTGGAAGATGCTCGGGGCGCCGGCCCGATCCGTGCTGGCTTTCTGGATCGCGCTCGTGGCCATCGTGCTGGGTGAGGGCGAGTTGGCCGAGTTTATCTATTTCCAGTTCTGATCGAGGAGGGGTTTCGCGCATGCCGGTCGATCGCCGCAACATCAAGACGACGGGCACGGCCGGCCTTCTGCTAGGGTTGTGTCGGGTGTCCACAATGTTCCCAAGCTGGCAGCGTTGGGGGCTCGCCGCGCTGCTGATCGCGCTGCCATTCCTTGCGCTCGAGGTGTGGGTTCGCACTCAGCTGTTCCAACATGTCTCCTACTCGAACAGCCGCTCACTTGATGCGACCTGGAAGGCCCTCAACGCGCAACGCGATTGGAACGTCCTCTACATCGGCGATTCCGAAGTCCGCTGGGGTTTCGACCCGGGCGCCGCAGACGGCGAGCTTGCAAACGCCGGGCTCAAGTCGCGCGGCTTCAATCTTGGCATCGACGGTTTCTCCGGTCCGCTCAGTGCGGTCATTCTTGGCCATATCGGTCTCAAGCAACGGTTTCCTGCGCTCAAGGTTGCCGTGATCGGCACGCAGCTTATCGAGACGCACCGGCCCCGGCCGATCGCGCGCCACGGAGATCTCGACTGCGACGGCGCCCTGCAGCGGCCGATCTTCGAGTCACCGATGGCCAAGGACCTCGGCTTCGCAGCGCTGTGCCGAAAACCTCACTGGACGACCGCCGTCGTTGGTCCGCTCGAAAGCCTCTCAGCAGTCCTGCGCTACCGGCAGGCGCTGCGCAGCTGGCTTTTGGAGCGCTTCGAACAGCCGCGCAAGCCGATCGGCATGAACAGCAATTCCCTCGCGCATCAAACGAATGGCTTCCAGCCGCACAAGCCGATCCGTGAGGATCGCCGCAATTTCGAGCAGGCCTGGACAGCGCGTCAGCGCGACGTTGCCGCCAATCCGCAATTGCGCGCCCCGCTGGACCCGAAGGCGTGGAGAGAACTTGTCTCTCCCGGCGGTTATTTCGACCGCTGGGCCGAATTGTTCCGCACTCACGGCGTCTTACCGGTGTTCGTCGCACTGCCAACTAACCCGGTGCTGATCGACCTGAAGAAGCGGCGGCCCGAATATGCGCGTAACAGCGCAACTCTCAAGGCGTGGGCGGCGCGACGCGATGACGTTATGTTCATCGACCTTGGCATCAAGGACAGCTACGAGGCGGAAGGTGACTTCGCCGACTTCCGGCACCTGAGCATCCATGGTGCCAAGCGCTTCTCGCGCGAACTCGGTGCACGGCTGGCAGCCGATCCGCTGGTACAAAAAGCGCTCGGCGGTAGCGCAAAACCCCGCGCAGCCGGCAAGGCCACATAGAGCAGTTCATCGAAGCGTCAGCTTATGCGCGCTGCGCATAGCGCATCGTGTGAAGGCCGTGGCGTACTTCTTTCAGCCGTGTGATCTCGATGATCGGAAACCCCAACCCACGCACCAGTTCAACGAAATCGTCGCGGAGCAGCCGGGGCGCAGTATCACGCAGACCTACGCAAGGCTGCAGGCGGCCCGCAACCGCGAAGTCCGCCTATCATACCGTATGTGCCGCCGACTCATTCTTGATGTCGCGGCGTCCGGCCCGACGGCGTGGGTGTCAAACAGCAACCCATCGCTGACGCGCGGCAGCAGCATTGCGAGACGTCCAACCGGGTCGGTCAGATGGTAGAGCACACTTAAAGGTAGAGCACACCGACGTGATGCAGCACCTCGCCATCGATCGCGATGCACCCGGGTGGCGCCCCCTCAACGTCGCAACGGAAATCGACCGGTGCCGCGACTAGATCATCGCGCCTTAAATCGGAACCGCAAAGCCGGTTCCGATTTAAGGCGCGATGATCTAGCGGGTTGCAGCGCACAATGGAATTGGCAACATTCTCGATGCGCCCGTCAAACGCCATGACCCGGTGGGCGCCCTGTGCGAGCGCTACCGTGGGCAAGCGCTTGAAACAGCCGATCTCGAGAACCCTGCGTTCCGCCAACGGCAGACGGCGGTCGAGTTCGGCATGATTTATCAGGTATTTGTCCCTGACGGCCGCGCTACGGACCGCAGCGCCGGCGAGTTTCAGCCGCGTGGCAGCGCCTTTAAGGCCCATCTTCTGTTCAATCCTCGGGCAACACCTGATGGCGCAGCCGCAACACGCTTCGATTGCCTCCTTCGGGCCGCCCGTTGGCGATGCCAAGCAGATATTTGCCGTACCCAGACTGTTCGGGCTCATTACCGAGCTGGCGCCGCGCATCGCAGTCTATGAAACCTACCCTGGAGGCTGCCTCCTCGGTGCAAGCGCAGCGAAGACCCTAGCGCTTTTCGAGCGCATCTGCGAGCTCATGGACGAGCATCGCCGAGGTGCTTCGTCGCATCGGAAGCTGACAAAGTTCGTCACCGACCGGCCGGGCCACGATCAGCGCTACGCCATCGATGCTGGTCGCATCGAGGCCGAACTGTGGTCGAGCAAAGCGGTGTTGTCCTGCACGAAAACATCAGGAGTGCCGGCTGCGGACATGGCGCAGGCATTGTACGTCTTAAAAAAAAGGCCGCGGCCCTCCCGGAGGATTTGTGGGGTGAGCAACTCTCCTTCGAGTATCGGCAGCGATTTGCCCTATCTGGACGCGAACCCTCACTTGTCCCAATGGGGCACGTCGCCAGCACCGGCCGCCAAGCGCGTCAAGTTCGGAATGAGGCTCTCGGCATGGTGGACACGGGACAGCCGGCGAGGTAGCTGCGGCGTGTACGGTAAATGGCATCTGGCGCCGGCGCCTCCGATGTGCCATAGGGCATGCGAGCTCCCTAACCCGACGGAGCAGCCGAGCATGCCAGAATACCCTCTCGTCAGCATCATGATCCCGACCTATGGGCAGGCGCGCTACATCCGGGAAGCGGCCGAGAGCGCCCTCGCCCAGCGCTATCCCTGTCTCGAGGTGGTGGTGGCCGACGACTGCTCGCCCGATGACACGCGGGCTGCGCTCGAGCCGCTGCTGCATGACCGGCGGCTCCGCTATACGCGCAACGAGCGTAACCTCGGCCGGGTCGGCAACTACCGGCACACACTCTTCGAGAAGGCACGGGGCGAGTGGTGCCTCAACCTCGACGGCGACGACTTTCTCACCGACCCCGACTTTGTCGCCGAGGCCATGGCCTTGGCCACGGGCTCCCCCGACATCGTGCTGGTCTGGGGTAACGTCCTGGTCGCCTGGGACGGCACGGCAACGGCTCCGCCGATGAGCATCCGCTGGCACGGCCCGCCCAGGGTGATGACAGGCGAGGAGCTGCTGCTGCGGCATTCCCCGTCCGTGACGCGCCTTTCACCGCCCCACATGGCCTGCCTATTCCACCGCGAGACAGCTATGGCCGCGGATTTCTATCGCGACCCGGGCCTCTATTCCGACAGTGAGTCCATCTATCGAATCGGGGTGGGGCACAACGTCGCCGTCATCGACCGCATTGCCGGCGTCTGGCGCCAGCACTGTGGCAACGCCACGCACGCGGACATGGATGTGCAGGCAGCCGGAGCGGTGGCGCGGGCCGCAAGCCTGCTCGCCTGGACACGCGAGAAGGGAACGCTCAGCAGTACCGATCTCGCCCGCCTCGATCGGTCGCTCGCTGCCGGCTGCGCCTACGCGGAGATGGCCCACAGCATTGAGGACGGCCGCTACGCAAGGGCCGCAGGGGTCGTCATGCGCAACATCGCCACGAGGCCTCAGGTCGGACTGATGTCGGGATGGTGGCTTGCATCACGCACGGCCCGCTCAGCCCTTCGCCAGGTGCTCGGCCGGCCCCTTTTGCGGGCGCTCGGCCGCCGCATCGCGCCCATGTTGCCGACGCAGCGCATACAGAGCATCAAGGACTGGGTGCTTAGACCGGACGCGGACGAACCCGTACCGCCGCCATTGACAATTCCAGGAACCCAGGCGGCTGCCACCCACTCAACGTCGAGCACTCTGCTGGCAACGGAGCGGCAATCTGCGGCGAGCCGGCGGCGTCGGGATGACTGCCTCGGCTAACGCGCCAGCAATGGCCACGCGCGAGCGGCCGTGCTCGCTGATGACATAGCCCGTCCGGCCCTCGAACACCGCCTCGCCCGTGCCGCCGGATTCGGTTGCGACGACCGACACGCCGAGGCATGTCGCCTCGAGCACCATGTCAGGCGAGCGTTGCTGGGCGGAGGTGAGCAGCAGCACGTCGAGCATGGCGAGACCGCGCAATACTGCCGCCGGTGCCCGGCATGGGCAAGCGATCCTTGATGCCGACACGGCGAGCCTTGCGGCGCATCCAACCGCCCATGGTGCCCTCGCCCATCACCATGAAGCGCATATCGACCGGCCTGTCGGCGGCCACCGCCACCGGCGGAGCATCGCGGGAGAACAGGTCATCGGGCTTCGAAGATTTCATTTCGCCTCGCTCCAAAAGAGCGGGGGCATCAACCAATCCGTACCACCACAACATTGGTTGGTCTGATGGAGACCACAGCCGTCGGTAGTCAAGGAGCACAGCACCAGTTGACGAAACCGCCTTTGAAAACGGCCCCCAATTCGAATGCTCGTGCCTCTTTGCAGCGACCTGTGCAATCAGAACTCATCTCCTGTTCTGTCACAGACAAATGCCGCGTACTATTTCGGCAAATCAGTTTTTATGGATCCATAACCGATGGCTATCCAATAATCACTTTGACGGACGATGAGCGGATCGCGCTTGATCGCGTCATCGCAACCCGCACCCTTCAACCCGCCAGCGAAGGTGGTTTGGCGGGCGCAGATTGTCCTTACAACGGTGCGCGGGCGCGGAGCCATCGCCGCAGGGACGGGCAAGGACAAGACGACGATCTGTTGCTGGCAGGCGCGCTTTGCCGAAGAGGGCGTGGACGGACGACGCCTAACAAGACGCGCCGGCCTGGAACACTGCCATTATTTGATGAGATCAAAGTCAAGGTCCTGACCAAGACCACAACAGAAACGCCGGCGAACGCAACGCACTGGTCGGTCCGCTCGATGGCGAAGGAGATGGGCATCAGCCACACCTCGGTTCAGCGGATTTGGCCAGAGGCGGGGATCGAACCGCATCTTGTGCGGACGTTCAAAATCTCCAACGACCCTGAGTTGGAGGAAAAAGTCACCGACGTGGTTGGGCTGTGCATGAACCCGCCGGATAAGGCACTCGTGCTGTGGCGTCGATTACAACGAGAACCGGCCGCACTCTTCGCTGGACTATCGCACGCCGGCAGAGTTTGCCGCAGCCCGTCCGCATCACCGCCCGCAAGGGCCGGCTGCGCTCCCGCTACTGGAGGCTCCCGCGCAGCCGGCCCTTGCTCACGTTGCATGAAACAGGCAAGGATGTTGGCTGACGGGTTCTCATAATCCGTGGCCCTAAAAGCCGGGGCAGGTCAGGACGACGTAATTGCCTTCGCCGATCACGCGCTTGAAATGCGTACGTTTGCCCGGGAACTCGGCTGCCATCCTTTCGAAATACGAGATGAACGCCTCTTTGCCGTCGGCGACTTCGGGGTTATGCTGAATATAGGTGTCGCCGACGTACCGCTCGATTGCCTCGCGCGGTTTCGATTGGTTGAACATAAGGTCGTAGAAATCCTACGCTGTCTGCTTGTTGCGTTCAGTATCCATGCTGGCCTCTTATGCTGGTCCTCAGCGAACACCACGACCGATTGAATTCGGTCCTGGCATTGTCATTGCGGCGTGTACCGTTTCATCACCATCGTCGACGCGTCGATGTGGTCCATGAACGTCTTTGCAGCCGGCGCATCCATAAACGTCGACATCGAGGCTTCCCCGTCTTTGGCCGACTTCCAGTGGACGATGACCAACCACTCGCCACCGTCACCGGCCGCCGATTGTCGTGACAGAAAGCCAGGCTGCTTGGACACGTGCTGGTCCTCGACAGCCTTGTCTATCGGCGCGAATTTCGCGTAGGACACGCCGGCCTTCAACTTGAACGTCACAACCTCGATGACCGCACCTGCCGGCAACATAGATTTCTCTCCTGCTTGGCTCACGGGCGCGAGCATGCACATCAAAAGCGCAATGACGTAACGCATTTTCGCACCTCAGAATTTACCGTTGTCGTGCGCCATCTTCGCAGGAATCTCCGAGATGATGTCCCAATGCTCAACGATTTGGCCGTTGTCGACACGAAACAAATCGAAGAACGCTGTCGGCTTGCCGCCGAAAACACCTTCGGACATCGTGAAGACGAAGTTGCCTTCGGCGACGACCATGTGAACCTTCGCGTATTTCATCTCGATGCCTTTTTCGGCCATCGCCTTCAGTGCTGCGCCAAGCCCGTCCAATCCGTCGGCGATTTGGCTGTTGTGCTGGTGATAGAACTTCGGGTTGATGAGCTTCAGGCCGGACGTGTCGCCCCGCACAAGCACCGTCTCGACGAACTTGGTCACGAGCTGCTTGTTCGCCGCCGTCTTATCGAGGTCGACAACCTTGGTCGGACCATCAGTGTGAGTGCGGCCGGATGGGTTCGGTGGTGCTTTCGGCGCGATATTGTCCCAATGCTCAACAACCTTGCCATCCGTGACCCGAAACACGTCGAACGTGACGATGTCCTTGGCACCGAAGAGCTGCGCGTTGCTGTAACTGTTGTGCGTTACGACGATGCCACCTTCGGCAATGATGCGGTGCGTTTTGATCGATATGCCGCTTGCCCTGAGCTTCGGAACAAAGCCGATAATCGGAGCACGGCCTGTGGGTACGTTCGGGTTGTGTTGGATGTAGTTCTTGGCGAGAAGACGCCGGGTGGCATCGGTATCGAAGTCGACGAAGATTGCTTTGAGCGCATCGCGCACGATCGTCTTGGGATCGGCCGCCAGCGCCTGTCCGGCGACTGCAATTGTCAAAATCCCTGTAACGGCCACCTGCAATGCCTTTTTCATGATCATCAAACGCCCTTGTTGACTGACTCCGTGTTGGACAGGCGCGACTAAGTATGCAAAACGGACTTAGTGTCAATAACGAACCTTTAGGTTACTAGGTATGCTCCAGATAACCGTCACGACTGATGAGGAAAGCGGTCTATGCCCCGTCCGCAACGTGCTCGCGAACGTCAATGGAAAGTGGGCGTCGCTGGTTTTGTTGAGCCTTGAAGACGGCCCACAGCGGTTCAACGCAATCAAGCGTTTGGTGGGCGACATCAGTCAGCGCGTGTTGACCGAGAACCTTCGCTCGCTGGAACGTGATGGCTTTATCACTCGGACGGTCAACGAGGGACCACCGGTCGCCGTGTCGTATGCGCTGACCGAACTCGGCGCGGAACTTGTCGGCCATCTGATCCCGCTTGTGTTGTGGGCTGAGAAGAGCTTCGACGCTGTCATGACGTGCCGTGACGCTTACGATGCCAAAGCATCGTGAACAAAGACGCTTGTGTAGAGGCCGGAACGCGATGTCAGTTCGGCTTTGCCACTATCCCTCCCACTTGTGTTTGTTTTGCAAGCTGGTCGTGTGCTTTCCTGCTGCCATAGCAGATCAACAACTAACCTGGGTCTAAACGTTCTGAGCCGCTCGCGTCGGTAAATCACGCCAGGATGGGACAGCTCAGGTTTCTTCGACGTTGAATTCTGTACATCCATTCACTCAAGCCAGCCAAGTTTCGATGCTGGGCATCAGGCCACAGGCGTTCGTCGTTGGCACCGGGCGACACTGAGCAAGTAGGCTGGATGACCACTTGGTGGACGGCCTCGACGTTGGTGCAAGGGCGCAGAGTTGGCCGCACCTATGGCAGGTATACCAAAAGCCGAAGCTTGGCCCATCCTTGTGGAGAATCCTGAGCGGCGGTGTTGGCGGTGCTCATCCGACCAGCGAGCCTGGCAATTAGCTTACTTGCCTCCAGTCACCTTCAACACTGCAACCCTGAGCGCCGTGAGCTGACTGAGCAAATGCTCTCGGTTCGCCGCGTTGTATTTGGCGGCCGTCGCTGAGCGCTGAACGAAATCTGCAAGCTGTTCAATGGTAAGACCGTTCTTTTCGATCTCGCTTCTAAAGGGCTCCAGGATCTTGCAGATTGCCTCAATGTTCCGTTTGGCACCGGCCTCCAGCTCTTCTTGGCTTGATGCGTTGAATCCGGCGACGATGTCTTCGGCATTGGGCGAAGCGGCAAGCATGTCGAAGTGCTCAATCGCGATGTGCCTGAAGACAACCTCCAACTGATCGCCGAGACCGTCTGCGTTCTTCAGACCGTCCTCTATATCCGCAATGACCCTGTCGGCGAGCAGCCGGATCGTTGCCTGCATCACCGCGTCCTTATTGGCAAAGACATTGTATAGCGTTTGCCGCGATATCCCGGCCTCTGCCGCGATATCGTTCATGCTTGTGCGCTTCACTCCATACCGAGTGAACAGCCGCATCGCAGCCTCGACGATGTGCGCCTCGCGTTCCGTCATCTTTTGATATTGACAAATAGACGTTGAGTGTCAATATTTACATCCATACATGGAATGTCCAATTGTCGGAGGCCACGATGAACACACAAGCACGCAAGATTGCCGTTGTCACCGGGGCCAACAACGGCATTGGTTATGAGACGGCCTTGGGTATGGCGGATGCTGGTTATCACGTCATCATGGCCTGTCGGAGCCAGCAAAAGGCCGAGGCAGCACGCGCCGATCTGCTCAAACGCGTGCCGTCAGCCTCGCTCGACATCATGCTTCTGGATCTTGGTGATTTTGCTTCGGTTCGGGCTTTTGCCGATGCATTTCGTGCGCGCTACGCGCAGCTCGATGTGCTGATCAACAATGCCGGCATTCTGCTTTATTCGGCGCAAACCAACAGCGACGGCATTGAGCTGCAGTTTGCGACAAACCACCTTGGGCATTTCCTGCTGACCGCCCTGCTGATCGACCTGGTTCCGAACGACCCGGCCTCACGCATTGTCGCGGTGTCGAGCCTGGCCCACAAAGGCGCCAGCATCCATTTTGACGACTTGACCTGCGATGGCGATGGCGACGCGGCATACGGCCAGTCGAAACTCGCTTGTCTTCTTTTCGGAGAGGAGTTGGATCGCCGCCTCCGTGCCGCTAGGCGCAGCATCAAAGCGCTGTCGGTCCATCCCGGCGGCTCGGAATCCGGGCTTTTCCACAACGTAGACAAGGACCAATTGGCGCAAATGAAAGCACAGGTCGAGCAGTTCCTGCACTCGACTGAATCGGCGGCAAAACCCTCTCTGCATGCTGCCTTGTCGCCAGAAGTTGAGGGCGGTGACTACTACGGACCGATTGGACCGCAGGAAATGAGTGGCGAGGTGGGTGAAGCCACGCGCGATCCCATGACCAAAGACATGGAGGTCGCGAAGCGGCTGTGGACATTGTCTGAACGGATGACCGCCCATCCTTTCACGGTGTGATCCGAGTTCCTCAGCAACTTTAAACAAACTGAACCGCATGCGAGTAGTGGACAAGTCATGCAACAATCTTACGACCAGACCGTTGTCATAACGGGCTCCGCCACCGGGATCGGCAAGGCGCTTGCACGCCAAATGGTACGCGAGGGCGGGCGCATGGTCATCTGCGGCCGCCGTCCGGATCGTGTTGAGGAGGCAGTCGCCGAATTAAAGAAGCAGGACCTAGCCCGGCTTTCTCCCGGCCTCGGGTGTGGCGGTGATTTGGATGAAGTTTGAGGCGATAGCTGTGAAGGCGGATATCGATTCGATCGGGATCGTTCCGCCTGGCGGCAGATCCTTCGGTCAGCACTGTTGCTTTATCGTTGATCCTCGGGTTCCGCCGGCTTCTGCCCTCAAGTGCATAATCGCCATGCGGCGGTGCCGGATACCTCTGCCGCTGGACAGCTCGATGCGAATGCGAGCTTGACGCGCCTGACTGAGATCGTGACGCGGCGACCTCTTCCGTTGCGCCGTCGGCGGCATCGCCCGCCGAGGATCTGAGCTTGGCGGCGAGCAAATGCCGGCCGCAGAAGACGTACAGCGGCAGATAGCAATAGCAGTCGTAGTCGCCGTGAAGGTGCCGACCCTCCTGGTCGCCGTAGAGCGGATCGTCGGTTACATCTAGATCATCTTTGCGCCTTTAATCGGGATCGTTCCGATTCCGATTAAAGGCAGGTTGCTCTAAGCTTCCGGTCGGCACCGGCGAGCACGGTGACGCCGCCGTTCGACGTGATCGCGCCGCCGTCAAAAGCGCCCACAAGCTTGCGGGTGCCGGACCTTCCCAAATCAAGCTCGGTCTGGATACACTCTGTCCGCATCGGGGATCGTCTCCTGCACAGATGAAGTCTTTGTCGCAGAAGCACTTTCACTGAGTCGGAGCCCCGGTGCGCCTCACGTGTGGGAGAATGTCAGGCTAGCTCCATGCCGGAGTTGCGTCCCGCCAGCGCCTTCAGCGGCACCACTCCCAAATCATCGGCGCGCACCGACGAGAGCGCCCCGCCAAAGCGGCTAATTGGGGTGCGGATGTCGTCGCAGATATGTACGTCATTCATTATTCAAGTTCCGGTGCGATCAAATCTGCAACGTCGCCGTCGCGGTGCAGCGGTGCGCCGGTCAGGGATTGCAACTCATCCATCGATATCTTGGGTAATTTTTCCCGCAGCCGGAAGCGGCCTCCTTCGATATCGACGACCGCCAAAGAGGTATAGATGCGCGTCACGCAGCCAACCCCGGTGAGTGGAAAAGTGCAGCGGTCCACCAATTTGGGCTTGCCGTCCTTGGTGACGTGATCGGTCACCACCGCGACGCGGCCGGCACCGTGAACCAGGTCCATCGCCCCGCCGATCGCGGGCACACCCTTGTTGCCAACACGCCAGTTGGCCAGATCACCATTCTGCGCCACCTGGTAGGCACCGAGAACTGCCAGATCGAGATGCCCACCCCGTACCATCGCGAAGCTGTCCGCATGGTGAAAAAAGGACGCCCCGGGCTTTAGCGTGATCGCCTTCTTGCCGGCGTTGATCAGATCCCAGTCCTCTTCGCCTTCCTTGGGAGCTTCGCCGAATCCGAGCACGCCGTTTTCAGTGTGATACGTGATGTGCCGCCCCTCGGGCCGGAACTTGGCAATCATCTCCGGAAAGCCGATGCCGAGATTCACATAGGCGCCGTCCTCGATATCCTGCGCGGCGCGCCAGGCGATCTGGGCGTTGGACAGCTTTGTCCAGCTCATGAATATTCCTCCCCCGCGCGGATCAGCATCTCTTCTTGCTGCGGATCGGGCACCGCAACAACGCCATCGACGAAAATACCGGGCGTGATGACCGCCTCCGGATCGATGCCGCCGGGCTCTACGATCCGGCTGACCTGGGCCACCGTCTTGGCGGCGGCCATGCACATTAGCGGGTTGAAGTTGCGGCCGGCGAGCCGGTAGGTCAGATTGCCGTGGGTGTCGCCGGTCTCGCCCTTGACGATAGCAAAGTCGGCCTTCAGCCAGCGCTCCATCACATAGAGCTTGCCATCGAATTCCTGAATCTGCTTGCCCTCGGCAAGTTCAGTTCCATAGGTCGTGGGCGTGAAGAAGGCGGGAATGCCGGCACCGCCGGCCCGGATGCGTTCCGCGAGCGTGCCCTGCGGCACAAGTTCCAGACCGATTTCGCCGGCAAGATATTTTTCGGTAAACGCGCGCGGGTCGGAGGATCGCGGGAACGAACAGATCATCTTGGTCACCATGCCCGCATCGATCATCGCGGCGATGCCGATCTTGCCGTTGCCGGCATTGTTGTTGACCACGGTCAGATTTCCGGGGCTGCCGGTGGCCATGTAGCGGTCGACCAGAGCATGAATGAGCTCGATCGGCGCGCCTGATCCGCCGAAACCGCCGATCATAAGCACCGCTTCGTCGGGAATCTCCGCCACGGCGGCGGCCAGATCACTCACAGTCTTGTCCATGTCAGGTCTGTTCCATTACTTTCGATTGATTTGACTATTTTCCAGTCAATTTCGGGCACTCGGCCGAGGTCCTACGCCAGGGACTGGTCTCTTGGCCGGTTAGGTCCCTGTCGAAACACCGCTGATAATACTCGCAAAAGATGCTGCGCTCGGTCTCATCGCAACGGTTGAGAAACGCCGTTCTAAAGGCGTAGTCGATATCGCCGAAGGCGCGCTTGTTCTCGGCCCAGGCAAGAACCGTACGCGGACTCATCACCGTGGAGACGTCGCCGGCACGAAAGCCGTTTCGGGTCAGGCCGGCCATGCGCACCATCAGCGGCAAATCCCGATCCTTCGCCATCCAGTTCGCCTTGCCCGCCACCATCCGGATTTCGTCCTGTTCCGTCAGATAGTCGAGCCTGACCGTGACGTTCCACCGGTCAAGCTGTGCCTGGTTGAGCTGCTGGGTGCCGTGATACAGCCCGGTGAGGTCGCCCAGACCGATCGTGTTTGCGGTGGCAAACAACCGGAATGACTGGTGGGGATGGAGCACCCGGTTTTGATCGAGGATGGTCAACCGGCCTTCGGCCTCCAGCACACGCTGAATGACGAACATGACATCCGGTCGGCCCGCATCATATTCGTCGAAAACCAAGGCCACGGGACGCTGATAGGCCCAGGGCAACATCCCCTCTCGAAATTCTGTCACCTGCAACCCGTCCCTGAGCACGATGGCGTCCTTGCCAAGCAAATCGATCCGGCTGATGTGGCTGTCGAGATTGATGCGTACGCAGGGCCAATTCAGCCGTGCGGCGACCTGTTCGATATGGCTGGACTTTCCGGTGCCGTGCGGTCCTTGCACGAGAACACGTAGATTGTCAGAGAAACCCGCCAGAATGGTCATGGTCGCCGACGGGTCGAACAGGTAACCGGTATCGACGGGAGGGACATGTTCACTGGCCTGCGAGAACGCAGGCGCCACGGCGTCCGTCTCGACCCCGAACACGTCGCGGATCGAAAGCTCTGCATCAGGCGCCGAGGGAAGGTCATCGATGCTGGTCACCGTGATTCCCACTCCTCGGGCGTGGCTACATAGAGATCATTCCCCTTGACGATTACGGGGACGGGATCGAGCCAGCACCGTTCCGCGGCGCCCGAAACGCCAAATCCGTCTTCAATCCGGAACTCCGCAAAATGCATCGTGCAGCGCAGGCGTGTTCCGTCGTCGTTGAGGAATTGCCCCCTGCGGTAGTTCAATGGCTGGGAGTAGTGCGGGCAAATGTTCAGGTAACCATAGACATTGGCGCCCTGCCGAACGACGAACATCGAAAACACGGTCGTGCCGCGTCCAAAGATATACTCCTTGACGCTTCCGGGCTGGATTTCGTCCAATGATCCAAGCCGGGTGCCCGGCAATGGCGCGCGGGGACGCGTGCGCCATACCCACGGATCCGGTTTTGAAAGCGCGTCAGCCATCTTTCTCCGCCTCGGGCTGGCCCAATCCCCAAAGGTAGGGGTGGATATGTACCGTGTCATAGAGCCCGGCTTGCGTGTAGGGGTCGCCGGACACGAAGGCTTCGACCACCGCCTTGTCACCGGCTTCGACGACCAGCATCGTTCCGATCATCGCTCCACCCTCATCGAGCAGCGGGCCGCCGACATGCACCTTGACCGGATCATCAGGATTGCGCAGCCGGGCCCGGTGCGCTGGGCGGTTTTCCTCGCGAAGCTCGGCGCGCCCGGGTTTGTCCAGTGCGTGCACAACGAAATAGGCCATCAATCGAGCTTCTTTAGCACAACATCAAAATCAGCGCGCCAGCCATCCCCTTCCGGTTCAAATTCGACGACGAGCGACTCTTTCACACCAAACACCGCATCGCTTTCCAGATACTCGTCGCCCTTTACGAAGATATGCGTCACCAGACGCTCGTATCCCGGGGCTTCGACGATGTAGTGGATGTGCGCAGGGCGCATGGCGTGTCGCCCGGTGGCGTCGAGGAAGCGCCCGACGGGTCCGTCGGTGGGAATCGAATACGGCAGCGGCTTGACGGTGATGTAGTTGTATCTGCCGTCCGCATCGGTGGTGAAGAGGCCGCGCATGTTCATGTCGGGTTGTTCACCGGGTTGCTGAACGTCATAGAAGCCGTCGCCGTTCGTCTGCCAGACATCGACTTTGGCGCCAGCGACGGGGTTTCCAGCTTTGTCGGTCACCCGACCCGAGACGTAGCAATACGCGCCCTTGCCATCGAGGCAGATGCTGTCGCCCAGTTCTCGCTCGGGCGCGCCGGCGACGTGGAAGGGGCCGAGCACGGTGTTCTCGGTGGTGCCATCAGGACGGCGGTGGTTGATCGCATCCACCAGCATCGAGACACCGGTGGTGTCGGAGAAAAGGACCCATTCCTGTCGTTTATCGTCGGAGATCTGACCCATCGCCGTGAGAATTTCGATCGCCTGACCCCATTCCTCGGTTGTCGGTTCAACCTCTTTCACAAATCCGTGGAGATGCTTGATGAAACTGGTCACGATCTCGCGAAATCGCGGGTCGACATCGTCGGCCAATCGGCTGAGAACGGCTTGTTCCGAGGTTTGTTCGGTGAAGTAACTCATCTGGAATTCTCCTGGTTGACAATAAGGCGGCGGCCAACGGGGAACAGGTGTATATCGTATCGGGCAGTGATCAGTCCCCACAGGCCCTTGGGCGCGAACAGCATGACCGAGACGGCGATCCCACCAAGGACAATCAGGTACCAGCTGCCCCAATCGGCGGCGATTCCGCGCAGGATGAAGAACACGACAACGCCGAGGATCGGCCCCTCAATCGTGCCGATACCGCCGATGACGACAATGAAAATCACGAGTGCGGTCCAGTCATTGACGGAAAACGCCGCATCAGGCGAAATGCGCAGTTTCTGCAAGAAGATCAGCGCGCCGACGAGACCAGTCATGCCGGCCGCGGCGACGTAGACAAGAAACTTGGTGCGATTGGTCTCGACCCCCAGCGATTCGGAGGCCGGTTCGCTGTCGCGGATCGCCGTCATGGCAAGTCCCCAGCGCGATCGCAGCAGGAAAAACACCATCAGGATCGAGCCAAGCGCGATGGCGAGCGCGACCCAGTAGACCAGATGCTCGCGCCCCGCCCGGCTGGCGGCGATGGTCTTGACGATGCCTGCTGGCAGCGACATGCCGGAGCCCCCGCCAAGAGCCGAGACCTGGGCAAATCCGAGCCGGAACACCTCCGCAATCACCCAGGTTCCGATGGCAAAGTAGGCCCCTTGTAGCCGAAATGCGATCAGAGCCGTGGGCGCGGCGACGATGGCGGTGACACCACCGGCCAGCACCAGCGCCAGAATGGGATGCACGCCGCCAAATGCCGCCAGGGCAAACAATAGATACCCGCCGAGGCCGACAAAGGCCTGCTGCCCCACAGAAACCAGCCCTCCATAGCCGGCGAGCAGACTCCACATCTGGGCAAGCGCCAAGTAGTAGAAGATTTCCACCATCATCCGCAGATCGCCGCGCCCGGCCCAGTATGGCGCCAGGACCAGACCGACAAGGATCAGCGCACCAACGTTCATCGCGACGCGCGAGGCGCGGGTGGACCTTTGTACCGAGTAGGCGATGGTCATCGGCTTACCCCTTCATCTTCGGGAACAGGCCCTGCGGCTTAACCACAAGGACCGTCAGGAAGGCGATATGCCCCGCGAGAATCTGAAATCCGGGATCGATCTGCGCGCCAATGGCCAGTGCGACGCCGAGGATGACGCCGCCGGCGAGCGTGCCCCAGAGGTTGCCCAAACCACCAATGATCACCGCCTCGAAGGCAAACAGAAGCCTGGCCGGACCAACCGACGGATCGAAGTTGGTTCGCATGGCCAAATAGACACCGGCGATACCAACCACAGCCGAGGCGATCGCGGTCGCGTAGCCAAATATAAGGGCGTTGTTTGCGCCCATAAGGCGCACCGTGTCCTGATCGTCCGACGTGGCCCGCAGCACCCGGCCCAGCGAGGTGCGATAGAAAAACGCCTGCAGCCCGCTGATGACGATCAGCGCCGAAGCGAAGATCAGAAGCGGCATGACGCCGATATTCAGCCCTTCAAACAGTGGGATCGACGCAGTTTCCAGCCATCCGGCCTGAAGTTTCTGGCTATCGGCGCTGAACACTTCGAGCAATACATTCTGGATGATGATCGAAAAGCCGAAGGTCACAAGCAGCGGCGGCAGAATATCGCCTCCCAGCGTCCGGTTCAGCAGAACGCGCTGACCGATATAGCCGAGCAACGCCATACCCGGCACCACCACAAGCAGCGACCAAAGCGGATGCACGCTGGTGAGCCCGACCACCACGAGAGCGCCATAAGCGCTCATCACGATGAAGTCGCCATGGGCGATGTTCACAAAGCGCATGACGCCGAACATCAGCGAAAGCCCGGCGGCGAAGAGCGCATAAAGCCCGCCGAGCAGGATGCCCTGAACAATGGCGTTGACCCAATCCATCAGGCGGCCTCCTCTTCGTCGAGACCGAAATAGGCTGCGGAAATCTGCTGGCGCGTCAGCTCGCCGGGTTTGCCGGTCAGCGACACATGACCCTCCTGGAAGCAGTAAACTCGGTCGGCCACCGCCATTGCCTGGTTCACGTCCTGCTCGACCACGATCATGGACGCGCCACGGGCCTTTATCTTCGGTACAGCCTCATAGATGTCCTTGATCACGATGGGCGCGAGGCCGAGGCTGATCTCGTCGCAGAGCAAAAGCCTCGGATTCGACATCAGCGCCCGGCCGACGGCGACCATCTGCTGCTGGCCGCCCGAAAGTTCGGTGCCGCCATGGTGGCGCCGTTCAGCGAGGATTGGAAAGAGGTCATAGACTGTATCCAGTGTCCATTCCGATCCACTGCGGCCATAGGCGCCGATCAGCAGATTCTCCTCCACCGTCAGCGACGGGAACAGGCGCCGTCCTTCCGGCACCATGGCCAGTCCGCGCGCCACCAGATCATGAGCAGGAACGCCGCCCACCGGCTGGCCCAAAAACGTGATGTCTTGGCCGGAAGCCGAAAGCATGCCGGTGATCGAGCGCAGAAAGGTCGTTTTGCCGGCGCCATTGGAGCCGATAATGGCAACCGTCTCGCCTTCGAAAATCTCAAGGTCGATACCGAACAGGGCCTGGAAATCGCCATAGTGCGCCGTGAGGGCCTTGGTTCGTAAAACAGCCTCACTCATCGCCTTCGATCCCCATGTAGATTTCCCTGACCTGCGGGGAGGCCATCACCTGATGCGGCTCACCTTCAGCGATCTTGGCGCCGAAATTGATGACGATCAGACGCTCGACGACGGCGACCAGCGCGTGCACAATATGCTCAATCCAGATGATCGAGACGCCGGAGGCGTGGATGTCCTTGATGGCGGCCACGAGTTCATGGCACTCGTGTTCCGTCAACCCGCCGGCAATCTCGTCGAGCAACAGCAGTTTGGGATTGGTAGCCAGCGCGCGGGCCATTTCCAGCCGCTTGCGCTCCAGAAGCGTTAGTGAGCCGGCACGGATGTTGGCTTTCGGCAGCAATCCGGTCTTGTCGAGCACGTCGACGCAGCGGTCGTAGCACTGCTTTTCGTTGACGCTGTCGCCGAAAGCGCCACCGACCAGCAGGTTTTCGAAAACCGTCATTCCCGCGAACGGATGCGGGATCTGGTAACTGCGGCCGATGCCGAGCCGGCAGCGCTTGGAGGCACTCTGGTCACTGATATCTTCACCCGCATAACGCACTGTACCGGCATCGGCCTTCACACCGCCCGCGATCAAATTGAACATTGTGCTCTTGCCCGCACCATTCGGGCCGATCACACCGAGCGCCTCGCCCTCGCGGAGTGTGAAGCTCAGGTCGTCAGTGACCTTCAGGGAACCGTAGCTCTTGGAAACGCTTTCAAGTGCCAAAATATCCTGCATCATATTCCCCCGACATGCGTCGCGCCCGGCCATCGGTGGCCGGGCGCGCAGTCTCAGCTTTCAGGAGATGGCCTCCATCTCGCCGCCGGTCGGCACGTCTGGGGCGTTGCCATTGGCAGTGATGACCATGTCGTATTTGAAGTCGCCACCAAGCCGCCATTGACCGCCGACGAGCGGGGTCTTTGACACGTTGGGCACCGGACCGTTTTTGAAATTAACCGGACCGACCAGCGTATTGAGCTCGGTTTCAGCCAGCGCGTCGCGCACGCGGTCATGGTTGGTGGGATCGCCAGAACGTTTCAATGCATCGGCAGCCACCTCGAAAAGCGCGTGAGCGAAACCGATTGGCTGCGTCCACTGCCGACCGGTCGCTTCGGTGTAGCTGGCCGCGACCTCGCCGGCGCTTTGGCCGGAGAGTGACGAACTGAACGGATGGTTCGGTGTCCACCAGACCTCGGAGCTGAGATTGTGACCGGCATCGCCCAGCGCCTCGACTGTGACGGGGAACAGGATCGCCTTGCCCATGCTGGCAGCCTTGGGACGGAAACCCTGTTGCGCGGCCTGGTTCCAGAACGTGGTGAAATCGGGCGGAATCATCACGCCGGTCACGATCTCTGCTCCGGCATTCTTGAATGCTGAAATCTGCGCCGTGAAGTCATCGGTTAGGTTCTGGTAGCGGCCCGGATCGGTCAGCGTGTAGCCGTCCGCCGCAAGCGGTTTGGGAAAACCAAGCTTCGGATCTCCCCAAGCGTTTCCGTCGCTATCATTCGGAAACATGCCGCCGACCGATTTGTTGGTATCGAGCTTACTCCACATCTCAAGGAACACCGCGATGACGTCCTCAAGGCCCCAGAAGAAATGGTAGGTATACTCGAAACCTGTATCGGGCTTGCCGCCGCGCGTGAAGAACCAGGGCTGCCAAGGCGCCACCGTCGAGATGCAGGGCACGCCGTTGATCTCGCACTGATCGGAGACTGGGTTGGTGGTCTCTGGCGTGGAAGATACCACCATCAGATTGACCTCGTCGTTGAGGATCAGCTCGGCTGCCACATCTGCGGCGCGGTTTGGGTTCGACTGGCTGTCCTTGACGATCACTTCAACATCGTAGGCGGTGCCGTCGATGGTCAGGCCGTCTTTGAAGACCGCTTTGACGCCGGCGAGGATGTAATCATCGCTTTCTGCGAAGCCCGCGAGCGGCCCGGTCTTGGGGCTGACGAAGCCGATCTTGATGGTTCCGTCGGCGGAATGCGCCCGGCGCGTAAACGACAAGGATGAGATCAGCGCGGCGCTGGCAAGCCCGCCCTTGATCATTCCTCTGCGATCCAAAAGCAGCGATTTGCATTTCATCGGTGTGTCCTCCCTTGGTGGAACGTCAGAAATTACGGGCGGCGTCCTTCAAACGCGGCTTGAAGCATTTCCCGCACGCCGTCTCGAGTGACGGGGCGGGGGTTGTAGTAGGGGTTTTGCACGGCAAGATCGGCGGCCTTGTCGAGCCCGGATTCGGTCATGCCAAGATCGGCAAGCGACTTTACGCGGCCCACGGCCTGCAGCAGATCGTAGAGACCTTGTGGCCCGTCATCCGTATTCAAGGCACGCGCAATACGTTGCATCGCCTCAGGCGCGGCTTCGCGGTTGTAGGCCGCCGAGTAGGCGATCATCAGACAATGCACGTCGGCATGCGGCAGGTCGAATGTGCCACCCAGCGAGTGACAAATCTTGTGGTGGATCGCCATGCCGACCGACCCCAGACACGCACCCGCAAGCCAGGCGCCGTAAAGAGCGGTCTCGCGCGCGGCCATATCCTTGCCGTCCGACATCACCGCCGGAAGAGCGTCCCCGAGCGCCCGGATGCTTTCCTCAGCCATCAGCGAAATGATCGGATTGGCATCTTCAGCGTAAAGCGCTTCCACGGCGTGGGCGATGGCATTCATGCCGGATGGGCCGGAAATGAAATCGGGCAGCGTGACCGTCAGCTCAGGGTCGTAGACCACCGTTTCAGGCAGTACATTGGGAGATCGCAGAGTGGTTTTCACTCCGTCTTCGGTCTGACCCAGGATCGGCGTCATCTCGGACCCGGCATAGGTCGTTGGCACGACCAGTTGCGGCAGGTCGGTGCGATAGGCGATGGCCTTGCCCAGACCGATTGTCGAACCGCCGCCGACCGCAAGAACGCCGTCACAGTCCATCTGCTGCATCTGCTGCATGGCCGCTTCAGTGACACCGACCGGTGTGTGCATTACGGCTCCCGGGTAGAGTGCGCCGACACGATCGCCGATCATCCGGGCGAAATCCGCGCAAACATGGCTCTGGTCCGCCGTCGACAGAACCAGTGCCCGCTTGATACCGAGTCGGTTGAGCTCTTCGCCGACCTCCTTGCGCCGGCCGGCGCCGAAGATCACACGTGACGGAAGGGCGTCATAGTTGAACTGCAACGTGCCCTCCCTTGGTGGAACTCGTAAACGCGGCCAGCATCCAGTAGAGCTTGCCACAAGTGCCGAACTCTGCCTTTTCGCATTTGCCGCAGCCTGCCTGACCTGCGCTATGCGCTGTCGTTTGGCCCTGCTTGACCGGCGCGCGAAGATCGGGCGGTTTTCCGGAAAGCATTGTGTCAACGCTCGTAGTGCGGCGGGATCTGAGCATCGATGTTGACCCAAACCGATTTGGGCTGGGTGTATTCGTGCATCACCTCGAAGCCCATTTCACGGCCATAGCCACTCTCGCCGATGCCGCCGAAAGGCGAAGCCGGGTGGACGACCTTGTAGGAATTGATCCAGACCATGCCGGCATTGATCTCGCGCGCGAATTTGTGTGCGCGGCTGAGGTTCTGCGTCCAAAGGCCGGAGCCGAGCCCGTAGATCACGCCGTTGGCCATCTCCAGTGCTTCGTCATCATCTGAGAAAGTTGAGACGGTGACGAAGGGGCCGAAAACCTCCTCCTGGCAGACCCTGTCCTGAATTTTCGCTCGGACAATCGTTGGTTCGACGAAACACCCGCCAGCCAGATCATCCCGCTCGGGCGCCTTGCCACCGGTGATGATTTCTCCGCCTTCCTCGACCGCTATTCCCGCATATTCGAGAACACGCTGTTGATGCATCTTGGACGTCAGCGGGCCCATTTCGGTGTTGGGGTCCAGCGGGTTGCCCAACCGGATCGACTTCGCGAGTGCGGAGAATTTCTCGATGAACTCATCCGCAACTTTTTCGTGGATAATGATCCGCGATCCGGCGATGCATGCTTGCCCCTGATTGTGAAAGATCGCCCAAGCCGATCCGCCAATCGCCGCCGGCAGGATCGCATCGTCGAATATGATGTTCGGCCCTTTGCCGCCAAGTTCAAGTTGGACCTTCTTGAGGTTGCTCGCCGAGGCTTCAACGATCCGCCGGCCGGTCGCCGTCGAACCGGTGAAAGCGATCTTCTTCACATCGGGATGTTCGGCCAGCCGCTGACCGGCAGTGTGACCGTACCCTGGCACCACATTGACAACACCATCGGGGATGCCGACTTCCCGCATCAGTTCGGCGATGCGCAGCGTCGAGAGTGGTGTGATCTCGGCCGGTTTGATGACAATGGCATTGCCGGCGGCGAGTGCCGGAGCCATCTTCCAGCTGGTGAACATCAACGGGAAATTCCACGGCACAATCTGTCCGATGACACCAATCGGTTCCCGCTGCACGTAGTTGATAAAACCAGGATAGACCGGCGGCAGAAAACCCTCGACCTTGTCCGCCATTCCGCCAAAATACCGGAAGCACTGCGCCGTCCGCGGTACGTCGAGCTTTCGCGTATCGCGGACCGGGTGCCCGGTGTCGAGCGCCTCAAGCCGTATCAGTTCTTCAGCATTGGCTTCAATGGCATCCGCCAGCTTCAACAACAGTTGCCCGCGGTCGGCTGCGTCCAGACGGCCCCAGGCCGGTTGTGCGGCATTGGCAGCCGCGACCGCGCGATCTACATCCTCGGCTCTGGCCTCGGAGATTTCACAAATCTTGGAATTGTCGAAGGGATTGAGCACGTCGATAGAGCCGCCTTCTGCAGCATCGACGAATTCGCCACCGATAAAGAGCCCGGTCTGGATGTCGCGGCTCATCCCTGCTTGTTTCAAGGCTGCAATGGCCGTCATCGGGCATTACTCCTTTGTACGCGGGCCGCACCAGGCCCGCGTCGCTCACGTCTTGAGTTGTCGATTCGACGCCGCTCGCTCGCGAACGGCGATGGGCAGGTCTAGAACTGCACTGCTACGTTCGGCGCCTTGCCCTCGCGGATCAGATCCGGAACCTTTGGCGAGCCGTTCTCCCAGACCAGCAGCATTGACCGCTTCGGCGAAAAGCCCTGGTGACGGATGTCGGCCGGCATGCAAGCGCAATCGCCGGCCTTCATCTTCACCACCGCCTTGGGCCGGCCAGTCACACCGTCCTTGATGTTCCAGGTGATCTGGTCGGAGAGCTGAATAAACCACTCGCAGCGATCGTTGCCGTGCTCGACCGGCAGGATGTACTCCTCCGTCGTCGGGCAGAACAGGCTGTCCTTGACAACCGAGCAGACCGAGGGATTCCACGTTACATCCGAACGCGACAGATAGCCGAAGAGGTTATAGGCCGAGACCTGCCCCTCAAACCCCGGCTCGACATGAACTTCGGGTTGGTCCTGTTCGATATCGTCGAATATCACATTGACCGGAAATCCGTTTTCGTCGGTGCGGACCGGCGTATCGCCAGGCAGGCCGACCATGCGCCGGGCTGTGACGCGCTGGCGGCTGACCGCCTCGTCGTTGTCACCGTTCTTTCTGCCCCAGGGGGTGCCGGTTTCCCTCGGCGCGGCGAAGGGGTCGAAACCCTGGTTCGTCCAATCAGAGATCATGCCCTTGAAGATGCTCATCAGTTCGTCGGACTTGAAACGCTCGACATGGTCCCTGCCTTCCGAGGCGTATGCCTCGTTCAGCGACCCATAGAACATATCGACTTCACCGTAATAGTTTGTGGTGCCGAAAACCGGATCGAAGTTGACCGTGCCATAAAAAAAGCCCCACGCGACATCGCGCATAAGCGCCCGCAAAAAGGCGTCGGCGGGAATGGTATGCGTACCCTTCGGCGTTTCGATATAAACAAAATACTCGTCCCGGCGGAACCCGAACTGGCCGGCGTGAAAAGCCTTGTAGCCTGTAATGTTGTCGGCTGGGTCGACGTTGAATGTAGACGAGATCGGCAAGCCACGCGGGTTGTTGATTTCGGCGTTGCCCACGTCTTCTTTGATAGCCATTGGTCTGTTCTCCTCGGTGTCGCGCTCATTGCTTGCAGAACTCAGACCAGCGGTGCTGGGTCTCGGGTCCATCAATTGTCTGGATCATCACCGTGGCCGGCTCGTCGGTGACGAAACGGTAGGCGGCTCCAACGGGCAACAGCACCATGTGGCCGCGGCTGATTTTCGCCCAACCCATCTTCTGTCCGGCGGGAGTGCCTTCGATCTTGTGGGCACCCTCGCTTTCGGGATCAACGACCGCGTTGGGATGGTCCAGCTTCAGAAGCTCCACTGTCACCGGACGGTCCATGGCGATGGCAAATTCGTCATGCGCCGCCGTATACCAAGCAGAAGTGCCTTCGGCCCGAACCGACTCGATGACGTATTCGAAGTTCTTGGCGACGGCGACCCGGTCATAGGGCGCCGATTTTGCTGCAACCTCGAACATGTTGGAGAAAACATAGTTCTTCGGGTTGTCCTGGCTGATAACTGTGATCGATCCGGAAGCGTATTCGTCGATTGACCCGAATTCCGTCGTGTACTGGCTCACGGTTTTCCTCCTTATCGCGAATTGTTCGCATAACGAACGAGCGTCCGTATTGCGTACACTGCGCTTTGCCGCTATCTTGCGTCAACAAGCGAAGGGGAAAAAAGTTCGTATCTCGGGCGTTTGTTCGGTATGCGACCAACATTAGCGACAGTTTGAAGGGAAATCAGGCGAGAAATGACAATTCTGGAACCTATCGAACACACCAATCGCGACTTTGTCGGATCTTTGGCCAAGGGGTTACGCGTGTTGCGGGCCTTCAATGATGGCACTGACAGGATGACGGTATCGGACGCGGCAAAGGCAACGGAATTGCCCCGCGCGGGCGTGCGACGGCTGCTTTTGACGCTGCACGCGCTGGGTTACATGAACACCAACGGCAAATACTTCAGCCTGTCGCCCAAGGTGCTGGAACTCGGATTCTCTTATCTCAGTTCGCAGAACTGGCTGTCGATCGCATCGCCTATCCTGGAAAATCTGCGGGACGAATTGGACGAGCCGGTTTCGGTGACGGTGCTGGAACGAACTGAAGTCGTCTACGTCGCCCGCTTCCCGGTTGATAGAGTAATGACCATGGCTATGGACATCGGATCGCGCAAGCCGGCCTATTGCACCGCCATGGGACGGGCTCTGCTTGGAGACCTGCCACATACGAAGGTGCGCGAGATCCTCTTGGCCAGCGACCTTCACGCCTATACCGAACGCACCTTGACCGACCTTAACGATCTGACAGCCGCCATCTGCGTTGCTCGCCAGCAAGGCTATTGCCTTATAGATCGGGAGTTGGAAGACAGCCTCGTCGCCATCTCCGTTCCCCTGAGGAACTACCACAACGAAACGCTGGCGGCCGTCAATGTATGCGGACATCCCGGCAACCTTTCGTTGGAAGACCTCGAAAACCGCTGCCTGCCTGCGCTGCAGGCCGCGGCCCAGCAGATTAGCCAAGTCCTTGTATAAAGATCCGGCAAAAGGCATCCGCAGCACGATCCAGAAGCGTGATGAAAAGGGAACCATCCGACACGGTGGAGAGTGGCTGGCGATCTGGTCCGACCCCGACAGCCTGAAAACCGATGCCGAAAAACGGGCGGATCGCGCCCAGGATCTGTTGCTGCAGGAGCGGCAGGCCGGTTTGGTTGCGACAACGCGGTCACTGGCAGGGCGTGATGATATCGATGTTGTTTTCGACCCCAGGCAGCCCGCGTCGGACCACCGCATTGTGCTGCAAAAACTCAATCCCGAGGCGGCAAATCTGGATTCCGTGCGCGGTGAAGCAGATGAGAAAGCCGCCGTTCTGCGATTTCACGATGCAGCGCTGCACGTTGAACTAGCGCCTGAAAATGCGCAATCCGCCCGTTTGCTGAGCCTTCTTGAGCATTTGCGTTGCGCATGTCTTGCCGCACTCGATTTGCCAGGAATGGCCCGAAACCTCGTTTCCTGCCAAGCCCACAGGCTTGATAACGCCGATTTGCTGAACGCGCATCTCGCTTCGCTGGTGCCGCTTGCCGAGGCGCTTCGAATGGTCTGTCGCGATACCTTTCTGGATGTGGCGCGTCCCAGCATCGATACGGCGGGGTTTCGGATGTGGGACAGATGGCTTCGGGCCGGGTATCAGGCGAATCTTGATGCAATGGCAGCGGCGCTGACGGACCAGCGCAGATTTGCGGCGGCAGCATTGGTGTTTCTCGAGCAGCTTTTTGAAGAACTGCCATCGAAAGGTGTACACCGATCCCGTTTGCTGCCGAGCCCCGCCGAGGACGGGAATGGCGGGCAATCGCGCGAATTGCGAGAAGCTGCGGAAGCTGACAGCTCGACCCAGTTCGAACCCGGTGAGGCGGTTTTTCTTGACGCCGACCGGCCCGCTTCCATCATTTCCGTTCCCGTAATCCCTCCTCGCCCGTATCGCGCCTTTACGACAGCACATGATCGCATCGTCAAAGTTGCCGAACTCCCGGGCCTTGGAGACCTGCGTCAGGCCCGAAAGATGCTCGACGAAAAACAGGCCGACTATCGCCAGGAATTCACCCGCCTCGTCGCGCGCTTGCAACGTCGTCTACTGGCACAGCAGTTGCGGCAATGGGAGTTTGATCTCGATGAGGGACTAATCGACGCTTCCAAGCTCGATCGGGTCGTGGTCAATCCCGGCTTTGGCAGCGCCTACAAGCGGGAGGCGCAAAGCGCATTTCGCGATACCATTGTGACACTGTTGATCGATAATTCCGGTTCGATGCGTGGCAAGCAAATTGAAACCGCATGTGTGGTCGCCGAAATTCTTGCTGCTGCACTTGAGCGATGTTCGCTCAGCTGTGAGATTCTCGGATTTACCACATCCGGATGGAAGGGTGGTCAGTCGGCGCGCGATTGGGCTCGCTCGGGTCGCCCCGACAATCCCGGACGCCTGAACGACCTCCTGCACATCATATACAAGGACGCCGACACACCATTGCGCCGTTCCCGCGACTCGATTTGCGCCATGCTCTCGCCCGAACTCCTCAAAGAAAACATCGATGGTGAAGCCTTGGAATGGGCTGCTGGCCGCCTGCTGGCTCGGCCCGAGGCTAGGAAAATCCTTTTTGTGATCTGTGATGGTGCACCGGTTGACCAGGCCACGCTGGAACGCAACTCGGACAAACAAATACTCGATCGTCACCTGCGCCACGTGATCCGGCGAATATCGGATGCGGGCTGGATTGACCTCGCCGCCATCGGCATCCGGCACGATGTGTCCTCACATTATCGCAACGCCGCTACAATAGAAGATATCTATGATCTCGGCCCGGCTCTATTGGCTTTGCTGGATAGTCGTCTGTGCCCAACCAATCGATCCGCAAGCGTGAACGGCTCGGTGTTCGCGTACAGACGCGGAAGTTAGAGACGAAGACGTCCGATCGGCGCAACTCGGAAGGCTGGCGCTCGCTTCACTCATTAGGAGTCAGGCCCCTCGTAGTTTGTTGTTACATCTGTTTGCCCGTTGATCTTCCAAATCACACTCAGTGGTCGTTGAATTGCCGACCGAGCGGCTATGTCGCGTGAACGTCCGCTTTAGGGAAACCGGTCAGAGCTATTCGCCATGGCAGCGCACGGCCGGTCCCCGCACTCTGGTCATTGATGCGAGTGACCTCCCACCGGGTGGTGTAAATTCAGCGGGAGCGCAGGCTTTGCTCAGCCGTCATAGAGCGAAGCGGGGCCTGCGCGGGCGGCTTGCCCAGGCGGTGATTGTGGTTCTCCGGCTAGAGCAACCTGCCTTTAATCGGGATCGTTCCGATTCCGATCAAAGGCAGAAAGTTGCTCTAAGCTGTTTTCCAACATCGAATGGCCGAGCCGTGACAGGACTTGGAAAGTTCCCCTTTTTAATTTGCAGAGCGCTTTGCGCAGGGTTTCTGTGGACAGTTATAGCTCGAAATTCGGTTGGCGGTGGTTTCATGGTGGTTACATGCAGCCAACACACAAAAAGCCCGCCGAAATGGCGGGCTATATTCTCCAATGAATGTAATTGGATAGTTGGTTGCGGGGGTAGGATTTGAACCTACGACCTTCAGGTTATGAGCCTGACGAGCTACCGGGCTGCTCCACCCCGCGTCACCAATTAATCCGGCCGGCTTGTGGCCACCGACAACCTGGTGCAGTCGACCATGTTGCCGTCGGCCACGATGCCGTCGCAGCGCCGGAGGTTTACCGCAGCTTACGGCCGTCGCGATGGCTTTGGGGCCCATCCGCCGGACCCGGCCACGTCAACGCCATGCCGGAAAACGACACCAGCACTGCCGCCTGAAGCCATGGCTTCGACGAACCAGCAGGCACCGCTCGTGTTCAACAAGCCGTCATATATACCATGTGGATCGGCGATGTGAAGATGTTTGCTTGAGAATTCGCCCGGGCGGTTGGGGCGATGTTGTCGCGCCCGTCGAGCCGCGTCGGGCGAAGATGCGCGATCGGTGCAAGGACAAGGGGTCAGATCGGGCGCCGCAGTTTCCATGGTGGACCGACAGCGCTAAGATGGCGGCAAGCCAGGAGGATCGACAGCATGACCCTAGCGCCAATGGAGACAGGCGACGACCGAACCACGGGCGTTGTGGCGACGTTGAACTATGCCGTCGATGACGGCACCGTCCCGGTCAATCAGACCTTCGCCAACGACACCACGGCCCGCTTTATCTCTGGATCGATTGCGCCCCACCAGGTCAGGATCGAGGACCTGCGGCCGATCCGCGCCACGCTCTCGCTGGAGCGCAACGGTTTCGTATTGGTCGATCAGACCAGCGCGGTCACCGACTTCTACGACGAGGCCCAGGTGCGTACCATCTACTATCCGGAGATGGTCGCCCTCATCAAAAGGGCCTCCGGCGCCCGCCGCGTCGAGGTGTTCGACCATACCGTGCGCAACGGCGATGAGACGATCAGGACCGAACGGCAGGTGCGCGAGCCGGTTCAGCGCGTGCACAATGATTACACCGAGTGGTCCGGCCCGCAGCGGGTGCGCGACATCATGGGCGCTGAGGCCGAAACGTTGATGGGTGGCCGGTTCGCGGTGATTCAGGTCTGGCGCCCGATCAATCACCCGGTGATGCGAGATCCGCTTGCGTTTGCCGATGGCGGCTCGGTGCCGTTCGACGATTTCCTGATCTCCGAGCGCCGCTATCCGGACCGCGTCGGCCAGACCTATGTCGTCAAGTACAATCCAGTACACCGTTGGTATTATGTCCCGAACATGCGCCCCGACGAAACGGTGGTGTTCACCGTCTACGATTCGGCACGCGATGGCCGCGTGCGGTTCACGGCACATACCGCGTTCGCGGACCCGACCAGCCCACCGGATGCCGCCCCGCGCGAAAGCATCGAAATTCGGACGTTGGCGTTTTTTTAACCGCCGACCAGTGATCATCGCTCCGCCGGCGGCCTCGAACATACCGCCATTTCAGGGGCTTACCTCTTGTAAAGGAGGTGAGCCGTACCATATAATCGATGCGAAGCTGCATATAATCCACGGCGGTACGCTTCTGACAGGGGGGCGTGGCGTCTCTTTCGTGCCCGAGGAGGCCGTTCCTTGGCACCAACAGTATAGTTGCTCTAATGACCGATCAGCTCGAGACCGATGCCCCCCTCAAGGAAGAGGAGGTCAAGATCAGACGTTGCCTCATGTGCCGGAAGTCATTTGAAAGCGCGTGGGCCGGCGAACGCATTTGCCGCAAATGCAAATCGACCTCCACGTGGCGGTCCGGGTGACGCCTTAAGCTTGGTCGGTGTTCACGCACGCATCATCGGACGCGATCGCCGAGCGATGCTTGCAGACGGGATGGCGAACAACGTTTCGCTCCCGCGATGAGCCAAGCACTCCTCACCATTCCGTGCCCGCGATACTGCCGCCCTCCACCCAGCGCCTTCTGGTAGAATAATTCGTTAAACTCAATCTTAAGGCGCATCGACGGCCGCGACGTCGAACGCAGGAACGTCGAACGCAAGAACGTCGAACGCGGGCGACCATGGTTGCTATCGGGGCCCTTTCGGCGCTGCGTTGCGCGGGTTGCCATCGGGCTTTTTTTCCGCGGCTTGGGTCGCCAACGACGTGAGAGTGGGAACGCGGGAACACGCAACCTAACCGGAGCGGAGGCGGTGGATGGGTCAGCTGGTGGACGGCAGGTGGACTGACGACAACGTTTTGCAGCAGCATGACGACACGGGCCTCTACGTGAAGCGAACCTCGTTGTTCCGGGACTTGATCAATCCGGACCGAGACTCACCGTTTCCCGCGGAAACCGGTCGCTACCACCTCTATTGCGCCGTGGCATGTCCGTGGGCGCATCGCGCGACGCTGATGCGCACACTTAAAAATCTGGCTCCGCACATCACGCTGACCAACACCGTGCAAGAGGTCGACGGGCAAGGTTGGTCGTTCGGCGAGGCCGGGCACGATGTGCCGGGCACCGATCATCACGCGCGCTGGTTGCACGAACTCTACGCCATCGCACAGCCAGATTGCACCTCACGGGTGACCGTGCCCATGATCTGGGACGCCAAGACCAAGCGCGTCGTCTCCAACGAATCCTCCGAGATCATCCGCATGTTCAATGCCGCTTTCGGCGAGATCGCGGAGCCTTCGTCTGACTTTTATCCGCTGCCCCTGCGCGCGCGGATCGACGAGACCAACGCGCTGATCCTCAAGGGCATCAACAACGCCGTCAACGGCTGCGGATATTCCGTCTCGCAACAGGCCTACGACGCCTCCGTCAAGCTCCTCTTCGACACCCTCGACAGCCTCGAGGCGCGGCTTGCGGGGCAGCGCTTCCTGTGTGGTGACGTGCAAACCGAGGCCGACTGGCGCTTGTTCCCGAGCTTAGTGCGCTTCGACCCGTGCTACGTCACCGGCTACAAGTGCAATCTCAGGCGACTCAGCGACTATCATCATCTTTCCAACTACCTGCGCGATCTCTACCAAACGCCCGGGATCGCCGAGGTGTGCGACATTGACGGCATGAAGCAAGGCGTGTTCAGCCGAGCCGGGCCCGTGGGGTCGAACGGTATCATCCCGGCCGGTCCGCTGGTCGACCACAGCCAGCCCCACGACAGGGCCAATCTCAGCGCGCGCGGGTAGCATGGACCTCGTGCCAAAGTGTAGGGGATTGTTCGCACGATAAGCGGGACCGGCGCAGCGACGTGCTGTTCCCAGCGACCGATCACGGTGCTGACATTAAGGGCTCCGCCGATGACGTTGGAAAATGAGCAGGATCGGATTTTTGATTTTGACAACAGCTACGCGCGGCTGCCGCGGCAGATGTTTGTTCGTCTCGATCCCACCCCCGTTGGCGCGCCGCGCTTGCTCAAACTGAATGTGGATCTGGCGCGCGAGTTGATGCTCGATCCTGAACGGCTGAGCGCGCCCGAAGGTGTGGCGGTGCTCGCCGGCAATCACGTGCCGGAGGGCGCGGAGCCGATCGCTACCGCCTATGCCGGGCACCAATTCGGCGTGTTCGTACCGCAGCTCGGAGATGGCCGGGCCGTGCTGCTTGGCGAAGTGATCGGCCGGGATGGCAGGCGCCGCGACATTCAATTGAAGGGCTCCGGCCCGACCCCATTTTCGCGCAACGGCGACGGTCGTGCGGCGCTCGGCCCGGTGTTGCGCGAGTATCTCCTCAGCGAAGCGATGGCCGCGCTCGGCGTGCCGACCACCCGCGCGCTGGCGGCGGTCGCGACAGGTGAAGCGGTTTATCGCGAAAGCCCGCTACCCGGTGCCCTGTTAACCCGTGTGGCGGCCAGCCACATTCGGGTTGGCAGCTTTCAGTATTTTGCGGCCCGCAGGGATCTGGCGGCCGTCAAGGCTTTGGCCGATCATACCATCGCACGCCACTACCCCGAGCTGGCCGATGCCGATCATCGCTATCTGGCGCTGCTCGAAACGGTGGTCGATCGACAGGCCAAGCTGATCGCGCAGTGGATGTCGATCGGCTTCATCCATGGTGTAATGAACACGGACAACACGTCTGTGGCCGGTGAGACCATCGACTACGGCCCCTGCGCCTTTTTGGACGTTTATCATCCCGACACCGTGTTCAGCTCGATCGACCGGGGCGGACGCTATGCTTATGCCAATCAACCCCGATTGGGGCGCTGGAATTTGGGGCGCTTCGCTGAAGCCATCCTCACGCTGATCGACGACGATCCCAAAACCGCCGTCGACAAAGCCCAACGGGCGGTCGATGGCTTTCCCGAAACGTTCGAATCTCATCATCTCGCTGGGCTGAGACGGAAGCTGGGTCTGATGACGGCCGAGCCCGACGATGATGCGCTGGCGCGGGACTTGTTGCGTCGGATGGCGCTTGGCCGGGCCGATTTCACGTTGACATTTCGAAGCCTGGCAGCGGCCGCGCAGGAACAGAACGGCGATGCGGCGCTGCAAGAGCTGTTCAACGACCCGAGTCTTTGGCTGGACTGGGCGCCACGCTGGCGGGCCCGTCTGGCTCAAGAGCCGGTCGACCCCGCCCAGCGCCGCCGTGACATGGATGCGATCAACCCGTGCTACATCCCCCGCAATCATCTGGTCGAGGAGGTGATCAGCGCAGCTGTCGACAACGGTGACCTGGCACCCTTCCATCGGCTGCACGAGGTCCTCAGCGCACCCTTTGACGATCAGCCCGCATCGAAGCGCTTCGCGGACCCACCGCGCTCAGACCAGATCATCCACCAAACGTTTTGCGGAACCTAGCGCAACCTGCCTTTAATCGGAATCGGAACGATCCCGATTAAAGGCAGGTTGCTCTACACTTTAAGAGCGATCATCTTTGCGCCTTGAATCGGAACCGGCTTTTCGGTTCCGATTTAAGGCGCGATGATCTAGCGCGTTTCAGTATGAGCTGGAATCCTCTCGCGCCGCCGGCACCACGCGCGGTCCATCCAGGTTACAGCTGGCCGCCGAACAGCACACCTTGAAACACCTGGTACCTGAGCAACTTCTCAAACACGAGCCAAGTCACCAAGGTGATGGCAGCCGCCGAAATGAAGGCGGTCGACCATCGCATGCGACCCTGAACCAGCATGAACCCGAGCGTATAAAGCGGAATGGCGGCTATGAAACCGATCAAGCCGACAAGGACCACGAAGCCCAGCAACCAGAGGCATGCGACGGTGGCGATCGAAACGGATGCCGTGCCGTCGGATACAGTCGAACTGTCGAGTGGTTTTCCAGACAACACCGTGTTGAGCAAGCGACCGACGACCGTATCGGTCTGTGCGACGATGTCGACCAGCGTGAGCACGACCGCCGTCCAGCCAATCAGTACCGGCATGGTTTGCTGGCGCCCCTCGTAGGTGTAACTCCAAACCAGATAGATCGCGGCGATCGCAAAACCCAGCCCAGCGGACAGCAATCGTACGGTGCGGCTCATCGTGCGGTGCCCTTCGAGCCATCGTGGCGGCGGGCGAAGATGAAGCGGAGCGCCGGCAACAACAGACACAGCGCCGTCATTACGAACAACACCAGCGAGATCTGCCGCGAAAAGAAGATCGTCCATTGCCCATCTGCCATGGCGATCGATTGATGGAAGCTGCGTTCGGCGAGCTCACCTAACACCAAGGCGATGACCATGGTAATGCGTGGAAACTCGAAACGGATCATGGCAAAGCCGATCACGCCGAAAATCGCCGCCAACACCACATCGCCGAATTGCCCTTTGAGGGCATAGACGCCGACCAGGGCGACGGCGACGACGGCTGGAACCAGAAGGTTGACGTTGACGAGGGTGATCATCGAGAGCTGGCGGGACACCATCAAGCCAAACAACGAAGCGAGAATGGTCGAGGCGGTCAGCGCCAGGATGATGCTGATCACCACCTCCTCCTCTTCGAGCAAGAGCATCGGTCCCGGTTCGATCCCGTGCAAAATCAGCACGCCGAGAAAGATCGCCGATTCGGCGCTTCCCGGAATGCCGAACGTCAGCGTCGGAATCAGCGAACCACCATCTTTCGCATTGTTCGCCGATTCCGGCGCGATCACGCCCTTGATGTTGCCTTTGCCGAATGTGTCGCGGTCCTTCGACGTCTGTACCGTCGCGGTGTAGGCCAGAAACGAGGCCACCGTGCCACCGACCCCGGGCAATGCGCCTATGAAGGTGCCGATCGCAGATCCGCGCAACAAGATGCCCCAATGTCGGTAGACGGCGGCAATTCCCGACCACACACCGCTGATGGCGCCGGTCGAGCGCTCGGCGGCCACGGTGCCGCCCTTGACCGTGAGATTAATCATCTCGGACAGCGCAAACAGGCCGACCAAGGTCGGCACCAGGGGAATGCCATCCTTCAAATATTCCAGGCCGGCCGTGAACCGGTAGCCGCCGCTGACGGTGTCGTAGCCAACAAGCGCCAACATCAATCCGAACAGGGCGCTGATCAGACCGCGCAAGAAGGCGCCGCCGGTGGATACGGCAATGGCCGAGAGCCCGAGCATGGCGAGCATGAAGAACTCGGGCGGCCCGAATGATAAAACGATCAGCTTGGCGGCGGGGATGATCGCTACCAGTGTGAAGATGCCGATTAAGCCACCGGTCGATGAAGCCGCCGCAGCGGCGCCGATCGCCATCCCGGCTTTGCCTTGCTGAGCCAACGGGTAGCCGTCAAAACAGGTCGCTGCATTGGGCGCAATTCCCGGTGTGTTGAGCAGGATCGCGGCCACCGACCCGCCAAATGACGTGGCACCCATCACGCCGCCGATCATGGTGATCGCGAGCCAGGGCTCCATGCCGAAAGTCAATGGCATCAACAAAGCGATGGCGGTGGTGCCACCCAGGCCTGGCACGGCGCCAAATACGAGGCCGACGATCACACCAAGGCAAAGGTAAAGCGTGCCCTGCCAGGTGAACAGAAGTGCTAGGCCGGATGCGAGTGCGTCAAACACGGAAGACCTTGTTCACATCGGACACGGCCCGCGTCCAGATGGCTGGAGGCGGGCCGGTTCGCAGACTTTCCGTCTTGGTGGGTGACCGATCAGCCCTTGCGGCCCAGCGCCGCCTTGTACTTAAGATAAAACTTCATCACGCCGTCGACCCGCTCGGCTGTCTCGGCGGCATTCGCCGGCAAGAACGGACGCTTTTTGGTCTTGGCCTTGAATTCAGGATCGGCCATCGCCTTCAGCATCGCTTGTTCCAAAATCTTGACGCGCTCCGCCGGCATCCCCGGAGGCCCACCAACCAGGCGCTCCAGACCCATATTCTCAAGCTCAGGATAACCGGCTGAACGGATCGTCGGCACGCCCTTGAAGCTGCTGTTATCTTCGAACGTCACGATCATCCGGGCGTCACCGGATTGAGCGTATTTGCGAACCGAGGTCACCAGCACGAACGCGCCATCGCCATCGCCACGAACCGCCGCCAAGATGAACTGCTTGGACCCCTTGTATCCGGTGAGCATCTTGAATGGAAAACCGATCACCGTGGCGGCCACGGAGCTTGCCGTGTAGCCGGTCGATCCAAAGCCCGTCGTGGTGATCTTAAACGGCCGGCCAAGGTTCTTGATGTCGTCAAGCGACGTTATCTTGCTGTTGGCGCCGACCATCAGCGCGTAGGTTCCCCGCGCCAGTCGGGCGATCCAGCTGGCCTTTTTGATGTCAAACTCGGTCTTTTCGCCGATCAACGCTGGAATCGCCATGCCCGGCATGTTGAAGATCGCGATCGTGTACCCGTCCGGCTTGGCTCGGTACAGCTGCGAAATGCCCTTGCTGCCACCGGCGCCGGAAACATTCCTGGGCACCACGTTGACCTTATTTGGCAGGTATTTCTCAAGATACGGTGCGATCGCGCGCACAGTCCTGTCGAAACCGCCGCCAGCGCTATAGGGAATGATGAATGTGATGTCCTTGTCTGGAAACGCGCCAGCGCTCGAGGGCGCCATGGAAATCGCCAGCAATCCGGTACACGCGACCAACATCGATCGGATCATAGGCACTCCTCCCACTTTGTCATCTGTTCAGCGTAGCCTGATGGTCGAGCGTAGCCCGTTGTCGGATAGCTGGCAATTCGCCGACCTCGGCAGCGCAGGCCACAATCAACCAATCCGATGCCTGCGTCTATCGATCAGTCGCGCTCACGGCGCCGGGAGCGATCACCATCACGGTCGCGACGCGGTGGCCGTTCGCGACGCTGAGGCGGCTCTTCATCCGGTTCGCCTTCCGCACGTGGGATCTCCTTGCCGGTGTCCTGATCAACGATCTTCATCGACAGACGCACCTTGCCGCGATCATCGAAGCCGAGCAGCTTGACCCAAACCTCTTGACCTTCCTTAACCACCTCATTTGGATGGTTGGGGCGCTTGGTCGAACTGAGCTGGGAGACGTGAACGAGCCCATCCTTGGTGCCGAAAAAGTTCACGAAGGCACCAAAATCCATCAGTTTGACCACCTTGCCCTTGTAGATCTCACCCACCTCCGGTTCCGACGTGATCGCACGAATGCGGGCCAACGCTTTGTCGATCGATTCCCGGTTGGCCGATGCGATTTTCACGGTGCCATCATCGTCAATGTCGATCTTGGCACCCGATTCTGCGACGATCTCTCGGATCACCGAGCCGCCCGCGCCGATCACTTCGCGGATCTTGTCGGTGGGGATCTGAATGGTTTCGATGCGTGGCGCATACTCGCCCAATTCGGCGCGCGATTCGCCCAATGCCTTAGCCATCTCAGACAAGATGTGCATCCGACCCTCATAAGCCTGGTCGAGGGCGATTTTCATGATCTCTTCGGTGATGCCGTTGATCTTGATGTCCATCTGTAGCGACGTCACGCCCTGGACCGTGCCAGCCACCTTGAAGTCCATGTCGCCCAAGTGATCTTCATCGCCGATGATGTCGGACAGCACGGCAAAGTCATTACCCTCCTTGATCAGCCCCATGGCGATACCGGCGACCGGCCGTTTCAGCGGTATTCCAGCGTCCATCATCGCCAACGAAGCGCCGCAAACCGAGGCCATCGACGAGGAGCCGTTGGATTCAGTGATTTCCGACACGACCCGAATGGCATACGGAAACTCGTCGGGCGACGGGATCAGCGGGTGAACCGCCCGCCAGGCCAACTTGCCGTGACCGACCTCGCGCCGTCCGGGCGAGCCAACCCGGCCGGTCTCACCAACCGAGAACGGCGGGAAGTTATAGTGCAACAAGAACCGCTCCTTGCGGGTCCCTTCCAGCCCGTCGATGAACTGTTCATCGTCACCGGTCCCGAGCGTGGCCACCACCAGCGCCTGCGTTTCACCCCGTGTGAACAACGCCGAGCCGTGCGTACGCGGAAGCACGTGCACCTCCGACAGGATCGGTCGAACGGTGGACAGATCGCGCCCGTCGATGCGCAGACCCGATTTGACGACGGTGCCGCGCATGATCTCCATTTCCAGCGCCTTGAACGCGGATGCCAATAAGCCCTTGTCCGCAGCCGCTTCTTCCTCGTCGTCGGGCAGTTGGACCGAGGCGAACACCTTTTCTCTCGCCTGCTCCACCAGGTCGTTGCGCTTCTGCTTCTCAGGCGTAGAGAACGCCTCCTTCAGCTCCGCCTCCGCTAAGGAACGGACCTGCGCGCTGAACTTGTCCAATTCGGGCGGCTTGAAATCGAACGGCTCCTTTGCCGCCGTTTCCGCCAACTTGATGATCGCTTCCAACACCGGTTGGAAATGGGTGTGGCCGAACATCACAGCCTCAAGCATCTGCGCTTCGGGCAGTTCGTGGGCTTCGCTCTCGACCATCATCACAGCATCTTGGGTGCCGGCGACGATCAGTTCGAGCTTGGTCGTGTCCATCTCATCCAACAATGGGTTGAGCACAAACTGACCGTCGATATAGCCGACCTTGGCGGCCGCGATCGGGCCTAGAAAGGGGACCCCGGACAAGGTCAGGGCCGCCGAGGCCGCGATCATCGAGACGATGTCTGCGTCATTCTCGTTGTCGAACGAGAGCACCGTGATGATGACTTGAACCTCATGCTTGAACCCATCGGCGAAGAGCGGTCGGATCGGCCGGTCAATCAGGCGGCTGATCAGCGTTTCCTTCTCCGAGGGTCGGCCTTCGCGCTTGAAAAAACCGCCGGGGATCTTGCCCGCTGCATAGGTTTTCTCTTGATAGTTGACGGTGAGCGGAAAGAAATCGACGCCGGGCTTAGCGCTTCTGGCATAAACCGCCGTGGCCAGCACGCTGGTCTCTCCATACTGCGCCAGCACGGCCCCGTCGGCTTGGCGGGCCAAATGCCCGGTTTCGAGTTTGAGCTTACGTCCGCCCCACTCAATCTCAACTCTGTGAATGTCGAACATGTTCAGTCTTTCGGTCTCTTGATCGCTCGGTCCTTCGTGGGCGCACGCAATTTAGCATGAAATTCGCCCGCCAGGCCGATGCCGTTTATGATGAGACGATGCGCGCCAGCTCGCCCGATCTAGCGCCCTGCGGCACCGTCGTCTCTGCCCCGTCCACGTCGGCCGAAGCGCTCCAGTGCAAACTGGTTCACCGTCATCTCCGTCGGGACCTGTGCCCGGCGCGCACTCAACCGCACGTGTCGCCCTGTCATACGCCAGCTGTGTGTGGCCTCAACGCCTGAGCCCGTGCTTCTCGATAATCGATTGATAGCGCTTGACGTCCTTGCGCTTCACATAGTCCAACAGCTGCCGACGCTGACTGACCATTCTCAACAACCCGCGGCGGGAGTGGTTGTCTTTCTTGTGCTCCTTGAAGTGCTCTGTCAGCCGGTTGATGCGGTTGGTCAGGATCGCAATTTGCACCTCTGGCGAGCCGGTGTCCGTGTCATGGACCCGGGTAGACTTGATGATCTCGGGCTTGACGGTTTCATTGAACCCGCGCCGGTTGGGCTGGGCCCCGTTCACCTGCGACATCAGAATTCCTTTCTATTTCATAAAGATATAGGGTCTGCTTGGCCCCATCACGCCACCGCCGGGATGTCGTCCAGCCGGGTCGTTAACGCAAGACGCGGGCCTGGGAGCCCGCGATGCGCCCCTTTATACGCGGCTCGCGCTCAAATGCGAACGAAAAAATGAGGTTCGCCCGGTGAAACACTTGCCAAGCCAGCCCGCCAATGCTCTCCAGCATGGATCATCGGCGGGTGCCAATGGCGTGACATCCCCGAGACCCAGTCGCGGACGTCGGTGAAGGACCCGACCGGCCTCGTCCACCGTGCTCCATAAAGTGTAATTTTGAGCCATAATGACGTTGAAGAGGTTTGAGAAGGCTGGCACAGCGCGACCGTCTCAACCGATCATGTTCTCGCCGCCACGGAGGCCTCACATGCCCGCAGAGATACTGTTGGCACCGTCGATCTTGTCGGCTGATTTCGCGCGTCTGGGCGAGGAGGTTGGCGCGCTCGATCATGGCGGCGCGGATTGGATCCACATCGACGTCATGGATGGCCACTTCGTGCCGAACATCACGATCGGGCCCGACGTGGTCAAGGCGATTAGACCGCACACTTGCAAGCCGCTCGACGTGCACCTGATGATCGCGCCCGCCGACCCCTACATCGCGGCGTACGCTGCGTCGGGCGCCGACATCATCACGGTGCACGCCGAAGCCGGGCCACATCTGGATCGTTCGCTGCAGCTGATCCGCAGCCTCGACAGGCAGGCCGGCGTGGCATTGACGCCTGCCACGCCTGAGAGCTGCCTAAAGTACGTCTTAGACCAGCTCGACCTCGTCTTGGTGATGACCGTCAATCCCGGCTTCGGCGGCCAGGCCTTCATCCCGGCCATGGCCGAGAAGATCGCTGCGATCCGCGACATGATCGCGGACAGGCCAATTCGGTTGCAGGTCGATGGCGGCATCAACCCGGAAACGGCCGGCATCTGCGCGCGCGCAGGTGCCGACGTCCTGGTGGCCGGCTCCGCGGTGTTCGCCGGTGGAACCTATGCCGAGAACATGGCCGCCATCCGCATCGGCGCAACCACACTGGCGACATGATCCGGCCACTGCCACAATAGTCGGGCGACACCCATGTATGCCCACCCAACGGGCTGAGACGAGACGCCACGACAGCGTGGTCGGTGAATGGGTCAAAGCCGCGGCCAACAACATCGGAGGAGGATGCAATAGGATGGCGAAAGGTAAAAAAGCTGCCAGGTCGATGGCCAAGGTCAAATCACAGCGCGAACCCACCGCCATCAGCGCAAGGCCAACGGGCTCCGCCGCCGAGCCGCAGCCCGCCAGCCCCCGCAACATCCTGTTTATTATGGCCGATCAGCTGCGCTGGGACTATCTCTCGTGCTACGGCCATCCGCATCTGCACACGCCCAACATCGATGCCTTGGCCGCCCGCGGCGTGCGCTTTACCCGCGCCTACGTCCAAAGCCCCGTTTGCGGCCCCTCCCGGATGTCCTTTTACACCGGCCGCTACGTTCACTCGCATGGCGCCTCGTGGAACGGCATCCCGCTCAAAGTTGGTGAGCTGACGATCGGAGACTACGTCCGCGGTTTGGGTGCTGATGCCGTTTTGGTCGGCAAGACGCACATGAAGGCGGATGTAGAAGGCATGCAGCGGCTCGGCATCGACCCGCAATCGATCATCGGCGTACGCGCCTGTGAATGCGGCTTTGATCCATTCGATCGGGACGACGGGTTACACGGCAGGGGACCGGATGGCTGGTATGCCAAGCGGCCGCGCTACAATGATTATTTGAATGAGAAGGGCTATCCCGGCGACAACCCCTGGCACGACTGGGCCAACTCGGCTGAAGGGGCCGGAAATGCGCTGGCCTCCGGCTGGCAGATGCGCAACGCCCGCCTGCCGGCACGGGTGCGCGAGGAGGATTCGGAAACCCCTTACATGACGCGGCGCGCGATGGACTATATCGCGCAGGCTGGCGACCGGCCGTGGTGCATGCATCTGTCATTCATCAAACCACACTGGCCGTATATCGCGCCGGCCCCCTACAACGACATGTATGGGCCCGAGCACGTGATCCCCGTGGTGCGATCCGAAGCGGAGCGGGACAACCCGCACCCGATCTACGCAGGGTTCATGAACCACCGCGTGAGCAAGGCGTTTGCGCGCGATGAGGTGCGTGAAAACGTCATTCCCGTCTACATGGGTCTAATCAAGCAAATCGACGACCAATTGGGCGTGCTGTTCCGCTTTCTGGAGCAACGCGGCATCGCCGAGCACACCATGATTGTGCTGACATCGGATCATGGCGACTACCTGGGCGATCATTGGATGGGCGAGAAGGACCTGTTCCATGATGTTTCCGCGCGGATTCCGCTGATCATCTACGATCCGACCGCTCAAGCAGATCCGGCGCGCGGAACCGTGTGCGACGAGTTGGTCGAGGCGATCGATCTGCTGCCGACCTTCATCGACTGGCTGGGCGGCGATCCCACCGGGCAATCCCATCGCCTGGAGGGCCGATCTTTGCTGCCGTTTTTGCGCGGGAGCTCACCACAGACCTGGCGCACGCACGTGTTCAGCGAGTACGACTACGCGATCTCGCCGACGGCAGCGGGTTTGCGGGTTGCACCTGCCGATGCGCGCCTGTTCATGGTCGCCGACAAACGCTGGAAATATGTGCACGTCGTCGGCCATCGACCGATGCTATTCGACCTTCAGACGGACCCGAACGAGCTGACCGATCTTGGCGCCGACCCGGCCTACGAAGCGGTGTGCCAACGGTTGCACGCGGAGCTGAGCCGATGGGGGCTCAGACTTTCGCAGCGCACAGCCGTCTCCGACCGGCAAGTCATCGACCGACGCGGTCAATCGCAGCGCCGCGGGATCTTGGTTGGGGTTTGGGATGAAGACGATGTCCCGGCTGAACTGTGGAGCGGCTACTACGGCGACAAGGGCTAAGGCGTCGTCGTCGACCACGTCATTGGGCCGACCAACCACCACCGCTGTTGCAAGCGCGTCAAGTTGTCGTGTTCTTGTAGCTCGTGATCCGTCGGCTTCTTTGGGTGGCGGATGGTCCGGTTGCGCCAGCCGTGGCGCGGCCGGATCCGAAGCAGTCAGGCGGCCTGGGGCGTGAGGTTGGAACCGCCAACGCGACCCGGGCGCCAGGCGGGACGATGGGCGCCAGGCGGGATGATGCAAGGTGCGGCCGGCGATGCGTCGTTGCAAGCGGCCGCTGAGCCATGGGTTTGACAGGTCATCGGCGCGACCGAATCTGATGGTGAGGCTATATCCGCGATCGATGCGATCCATGGTTAAGCGGCTGGCAGGCACGAACGTCTCTGGCCACTTGTTGGCATCCACCCAATTCATCGCCGCTCGAGGCCAGGAGCCAAGCCGATGACGAACCCAGCGACCCTCAAACAGTTCAACCAGAGCGCGGCATTGGAGGACGTGAACCTGTTCACGCTCGACCAAGCCTTGCAGGATGCCGTGACGCGCGAAGGTGCTGCCGCAGCCGCCGGCCGCCTGACGGCGTTGGGTGCCGTTGCCGGTGGTGCCGAGGCCCGAGAGCATGGCCGTTTGGCCAACGAGCACCCGCCACGGCTGAGGACCCATGATGTCCACGGCCATCGCCTCGACGTGGTGGAATTCCATCCCTCCTACCATTGGGTGATGGCCTCAAGCATCCGGGAGCGCCTGCACGCCAGCGTCTGGGAGCACCTGATCGGCACGCGCAGCCAACCTCCGGGCGCCCATGTCGAACGCGCTGGCGCCTTCTACCTCACCGTCCAGATGGAGCCCGGCCACTGCTGTCCGATCACCATGACCAGCGCCGCGGTGCCGGTGCTGACCTTGGCGCCCGACATCGCCGAGGCGTGGCTGCCGAAATTGCTGTCCCCAGACTACGATCCCAGGTTCCTGCCGCCCGGCGCCAAGTTGGGCTTGAGCTTTGGCATGGGCCTGACCGAGCGGCAGGGCGGCACCGATGTGCGCGCCAACACCACGACGGCGACGCCGATCGATGGCGGCGGACCCGGCCAGGCGTATCGGCTCAATGGGCACAAGTGGTTCCTGTCGGCGCCGATGAGCGATGCGTTCTTGATGTTGGCCCAGGCGCCAGGCGGGCTGTCCTGTTTTTTGGTCCCGCGCTTCAGCCCCGATGAAACGGTGAACAGCTTGCGGCTGGTGCGGCTGAAGGACAAGCTCGGCAATCGATCCAACGCGTCTGCCGAGATCGAACTCGATAACACCTACGCGGCGCTGATCGGAGAGGAAGGCCGCGGCGTGGCATCGATTATCGAGATGGTGACCCATACCCGCCTCGATTGTGCGGTGTCGTCGGCGGCCTTGATGCGGCATGCGCTCGCCACCGCCATTCATCATTGCCGACAGCGCTCCGTGTTCGGCCGTGTGCTGACCGAGCAACCGATCATGACCCATGTGCTGGCCGATCTGGCACTGGAGGTCGAGGCGGCGACGGCTTTGTCGTTCCGCCTGGCGCGCAGCTTCGATCATGCGGCCGATCCACGTGCGGCGGCCTGGCGCCGGCTGATGACGCCGGTCACGAAATACTGGGTGTGCAAAGTCGCGCCAGGCGCGATCACTGAGATGATGGAGTGTCTCGGCGGCAATGGCTACGTCGAGGACAGTGGGATCCCTCGCCTTTATCGCGAGGCCCCGGTCAACTCCATTTGGGAGGGCTCAGGCAACGTGATGGCGCTGGACGTCATGCGGGTTTTGCAGCGCGAGCCCGACATGGTCGAACAGGTACTTGAGGATCTCGAACAAACCGCGGCCTCCGATCGGCACTTGACCGCGGCGCTGGAACGCATCCGCTCGATCTTTCACGAGCCGCGTCTGCTTGAGATGCGCGCCCGCGCGTTGGTTGAAGGCCTTGCGCTTTTGGCGGCCGGCACGATCCTGCGGATGCACGCTCCCCAGTTCGTTGCCGACGCCTTCATCGCTGCGCGGCTGTCGGGCGTGCCACGGGTCACATATGGGCAGGGGCTCGAGTGGTCCGACATGAAGGCGATCCTCGACCGGGCGTTGCCGGCCTAGATCATCGCGCCTTAAATCGGAACCGCAACGCCGATTCCAATTGCGCCGGTTCCGATTTAAGGCGCAAAGATGATCGCTCTTAAAGTGGTGAGCAACTTTCTGCCTTTGATCGGGATCGTTCCGATTCCGATCAAAGGCAGGTTGCTCTAGGCCGTTTCGGCATTGGCTGGAACCATTCCGCTCCCCCGCCAGCCGCCCATAACATCGGACCATCGGATGGCCAGATGGGGGAGCGACCGGCAATCACCGCAACGATCGCGCGCTGAGGCGACGGTCGTGTCGCAACATCGAATGCCTTGGAACGGCGCCTACATCCGGAACAGCCGCCTGGCGTTGCCGCACAGCAGTTTGTTTTTGTCCTCATCGCACAACGGAATGGTTGCGATCCAATCGACACCTGGCGCGTTGGCGACGAAGGGATAATCAATGGCGAACAGGACCCGGTCGATGCCCAATTCCATCACGCAGCACAATAGCGCCGGGTTGGAAAAGTTGCCGCTGGTTGTGACGTAGAAGTTGTGGCTGAAGACCTCGCGGAAACTACAGATCTTGGCGCCCGGGCGCTGCAGCGCTTGGTCGATCCGCCACTGCAAGAACGGCAGGGTCTCACCGAGGTGCCCCAGCACGATCTTGAGCCGTGGGAAGCGTTCGAACACGCCGCCGATGACCATGCGAATGGCGATGGTCGCCGTCTCGACCGTGTACCCCCAAGCTGCCCGCATCACCATCGGGAAGTCAGTTTGGTATTTCTTGTAGTAGACATCCGAAACCTGCGGGTGCGGCACCGATGGATGCAGATAGATCGGAACGTCGAGCGCCTCGGCTCGCGCCCAGATCGGATCAAACTTCGGCTCGTCAAGGAATTCGCCGTTGGCCAAACCGTGGATCATCGCGCCCTTTAAACCAAGCACGGTGACGCACCGCTCCAATTCCGCCGCGGCAGCTTCCGGATCGATGGTCGGCAACGCTGCCAGCCCCGCGAAGCGTGTGGGATGGGCGGCAATCGCGCTGGCCAAGCGATCGTTGACCCGTCGGCCGAGGTCAACCGCCTGCGGCCCCAGCTTTTGCAGCGAGGGCGCCCCATGCGACAACAGCTGGACGTCGACGCCCGCGGCATCCATCTCCGCCAACCGCAACGCGCCGACATCATAAAGCCGCTCCAGCATCGCCGCGTCGCGCCGACCCTCGCCGCCGGCGAATTGGGCCGCAAGCTCGCGGTCCCAATAGTGCTCCTCAAGGGCGATGATCTGGCAATTCGGACGTTTCATCATGGGGTTTCCTCGTCTACGGCGGCCGTTGTACGGCTCCCCATGCTGAGGTGCCAGCGCCGGCGCCGCCAGCGACAAACTGGATCGGTTGTAACGGCAAAGACACCGTTCGACCAACCACGGCCATGCACACTCGCGGTCGCCGCATGGGTGGGCGCCAGCCGTAACGCCTCACCGTCCCCTCGCGAATCGTTGAACACGCAGAACCGAGTTTTGACCCGTTTGGCCATATTATCCAAATCCGACACAGCTCATAAATGACGCCCACGACGAGTCGGTGAGCCCGGCGCGGCACAGGCGCGGGACGTTTTGGAAATCAACGTGGAAGGATCGGACCGTGCTCATTCGCAAACCCTTGGACATCGCACCCAGCGAGATCACGCCCCAACGGCTTTACCTCAGGCGGCGCGAGCTCCTGACCGGTGCCGCCGCGGCCGGGGCAGCGGCGTTGTTGCCGATCTCCGCCGAGGCGAAGCGGCTTGAGACCGTCAAGGGCCCATATGCGACGGATGAAAAGCTCACCCCCCGCAAGGACGTGATCAGCTACAACAACTTCTACGAGTTCGGCACGGGCAAAGGCGATCCCGCCAAATACGCCCACTCGCTCACCACCTCGCCGTGGAGCGTGAAGGTCGACGGGCTGGTCGGCAAGCCGGCGACCTATCAGCTCGAGGACATCTTGAAGCCGGTAACGCTGGAAGAGCGCGTCTACAGGATGCGCTGCGTTGAAGGTTGGTCGATGGTGATCCCGTGGGTCGGCTTTCCGTTGGCTGAGCTGTTAAAGCGGGTGGAGCCCACCGGCCAAGCCAACTACGTCGCCTTTGAAACCTTGGTGCGGCCGAGCGAGATGCGCGCCCAGCGCGGCGTGTTTCAGGCGTTGTCTTGGCCCTACGTCGAGGGGCTGCGACTGGACGAGGCGATGCATCCGCTGACCATCCTGGCCGTCGGCCTGTACGGCCAAACGCTGCCCAATCAAAACGGCGCGCCGCTGCGATTGGTGGTGCCGTGGAAGTACGGCTTCAAGGGCATCAAGTCTATCGTGCGCATCTCGCTGGTGGACAAACAGCCGCCGACCACCTGGAACATCATGCAGCCGCGCGAGTACGGCTTTTATTCCAACGTCAACCCGAGCGTCGATCATCCGCGCTGGAGCCAAGCCACCGAACGACGCATCGGCGACGGCAGCGGCCTGTTCGTCAAACGTCGCCCGACGCTGATGTTCAACGGCTACGCCGAGCATGTCGCCGACCTTTATCGTGGCATGGACCTGAAAAAACATTATTGAAGGCCGGTTGATGGCAGACGCGATGGCACAAGGCCAGCCGCCCTATGAGCGGGTCTGGCGTCGAATGGTCCGCCCGCTGATCTACGTGGTCGGCATGATCCCGGCGGTCTGGACCTTCACGCTCGGACTGATCGACCAATTGGGCGCCGATCCGCTCAACACCTTGGAGCGCAGCCTCGGCCTGTGGGCCCTACGCTTTCTGGTGATCGGCCTCGCCATTACTCCATTGCGCCGACTGGGCGGCCCCAACCTGACCGCCTACCGGCGCGCCGTAGGTCTGTTGGCCTTCATTTACGCAACCTTGCATCTGACCGTCTATCTGGTGCTCGACCAAGGCCTGGACCTCAACGTGATCATCAACGACATCGTCAGGCGGCCTTACATAACCGTCGGCATGATCGGTTTTTTGGTGTTGATCCCGCTCGCCGTCACCTCCAACAACGCACTGGTCAAGCGCATGGGTGCCCAGGCTTGGCGCAAGCTGCACCGCTTGGTCTATCTCGCGGCGATTGCCGGCGCGCTCCATTTTGTTTTGTTGGTCAAGGCCTGGCCTCCGGAGCCACTGATTTACGCAGCGATCATCACGGCGTTGCTGATGTTCCGGCTGTTCGACCGGCGCAAGCGACGCCCGCTGCGTGACCCGACCCGGTCGTCGCCGCTGCCAAGCCGTGCGGAGGTGGCCCCGGTTCCTACCGTCGGGATCGCGCCACGGCAGGCCCCCCGATGAATGAGGGCGGACCATGAACATCACGATTCTCGACGACTACTTCGACACCATCCGGACGCTGCCGTGTTTCAGTAAGCTGGACGGCCACGATGTGATGATTTGGACCGATCACGTGCAGGACACCGATCGCCTGGCCGAGCGGCTGGCCGAGGCGGAGATTCTCGTGCTGATCCGCGAGCGCACCGCGATCCGCAAGCCGCTGCTGGAGCGCCTGCCGCGGCTACGGTTGATCAGTCAGCGCAGCGTCTATCCGCACATCGATGTCGACACCTGCTCCAACATCGGTGTCATCGTGTCGTCCAGTCAGCACCCGGGCACGCCGTCGTACGCCACCGCCGAGCTGACCTTTGGGTTGATGTTGTCGGCGATGCGGCAAATCCCACAGCACATGGCCTCGCTCAAGGCCGGCCAATGGCAGACGGGGGTCGGACATTCGCTGCGCGGCAAGACGCTCGGCCTTTTCGGATTTGGCCGGATCGCCCGTGCCGTCGCTGGCTACGCGACGGCATTCGGCATCGATGTGTTGGTCTGGGCCCGCGACGCCTCACGGGCCGCGGCGCGGGCGCAGGGCTACCAGACCGCGCCGAGCAAGCAAGCCTTTTTTGAAAGCTGCGATATCATCTCGCTGCACATGCGCCTGGTCGATGCCACCCGCGGCATTGTCACGGCCGAGGACCTGGCGCGCATGAAGCCGACGGCGCTGTTGGTCAATACCAGCCGCGCACAGCTAATCGAAAAAGATCAGCTGGTCGAAGCGTTGCGCGCGGGCCGTCCTGGCCTGGCGGCGATCGACGTCTATGAACAAGAGCCGTTGACGGATACCGCCCACCCTTTGCTGATTATGCCCAACGTGGTGTGCACACCGCATATCGGCTACGTCACCAAGGAGGAGTATGAAATTCAGTTCACCGAGATCTTCGATCAGATCCGCGCCTATTGCGAAGGTCGTCCGACCAATGTGGTCAATCCCAAGGTGCTTGCTCACCCGCGCGTTGCGCCGACCAGCGCGGATCGAGTGCGGCGCTAGATCATCGCGCCTTAAATCGGAACCGCAAAGCCGGTTCCGATTTAAGGCGCAAAGATGATCGCTCTTAAAGTGTAGAGCAACTTTAAGAGCGATCATGTCGGCTTCAGGCGGATCAGCCGTGCCGGCCCGCTCCTCCACCCGGCCACCGACGCAAGCGTGCTGCGGGGTGGCAGGGCTTGGAGAAGCAGGATCGTTCCAGCGAACACTGAAACGATCTAGGACCCGGGGTGAAGCCTGCTACGTGGCAGCGCGGGCGGTGGCCCCACCTGGGCCGGTTAGGACTTACGCGACTCGTAGAACTTGACCAACGCGATCACGTCCTCGCCTTGCATCCGGCCCAGCGGTCCGTCGGAATAGCTGGACGCCATCACTTTGTTGTCCTCGTTCAGCAGGAATTCCGACGGCTGGATGATCTGCCTGCGGTCTTCCCACCAGGACCCGAGCTTGTCGGCGATGTCGCGTGTGACGCCATAACCGATCGGGAAAGAGACCTCGTCGGCCACTTCCTTTGCCTTGTCGATCGGATCGACGCTCGATGCGACGACCTTGATGCCGAGCGCATCCAGCTCAGCGGATTTTTGGGCAAAGCCGACCAACTGCCGGCGGCAGTATGGTCACCAATGGCCCCGATAGAACAGGATGACCTTGTACTTGGGTCCAAGGCCACCCGGCAGGTCGAGCGTACCGCCGCCGACGAGATTGACCGTCAGCGAGGGAAACGCCGCACCGATACCGAGTTTCTCAGTCATCAAGACTCCTCGATCGTTATCGATCCAACACTGATTTTGCAGTCGCGCCGCCGGCCGCATCAGCTGGTGCGACGGAGACGGGCTGGCGGAAAAGAGTGGGAGTCGAACCCACCAGGGACGTCTGACGCCCCTCACCGGTTTTGAAGACCGGGCGCCCCACCGGGGTGCGATTCCTTTCCGCCGACGTAGTCTAACCGATACCGCCCGCTAAACTCAAACCGCTTGCTCGGTGCCGAGCACCTTGCCGATCGGCTGCAAAATCTTGCGGCGATCGCCGACGCGCTGGGTCAACCGCTGCTTGTCGAAGAATTCCAACAGCTCAACGCTCATGTTGCGGCCGATGCCGGAGGCATCGCGAAACTGCGCCACCGACACCAGCCCGTCCGAACTCTCCTCCGCCAACCGCATCGCGACCTCGCCCAAGCTCTGCAACGCCGCCGGCGTCGAGATGCGGTTGTTAGAAATGCGGTAGACGAGACGGAGGCGTCCGGCACGCACCAGAAATGCGTCGATCCGCTTCCAATCGATGCTTGTCGCCTCAGCGATCTCCCGTACGCTCATTGGACGCAAGCCGGCATCGGCCAACACCGGGCCGACCACCGACCACAGCTTCGCGTCCACCGGATCAAGCCGCGCCTGATGCGATGGCAGCCTCACGCCGAACTCGGTCCGCAGCAAGGCACCGTCCATAACCATGGCGGCGATGACGGCGGCGGCCGCGTGAGAAGCAACCTTGTGGCCGGTCCCTGCCAATGCCTGTTGGTCTGCCAGCCCCATCGACCCGGGCGAACGATCGTGCCAGTCTTGCAGCCGGCGCACGGTAGCGGCGACCAGGCCGCTCCAAACGTCGGACGCAAAGCCCAGCCGAATGCCGTCCCCGACAACCACCCGCATCGTTACCGCAGCTTCGACCACCGCCATCTCAGCGGCCGTCAGATTGCGGTTTTCGGCAAACTGCGTGAGATCAACGCCGGTGGGTGCCAGCGCCAGCAGTGCGCTGAGCGCTGCCACGTCGTCATCGTTGTTCTGCGCCTCAAGCCAGGCCAACCGTGACGGCCTGGACCGCCCGCGCGCCGGCGGATGGATGTCGATGACGCGACCACCACCGATCGTATAGCGCGCCGATTGATCGCGAATGATCACGCCGTCGCTGAACACGGCGCCAATGGGCCGGTCCAAAACCAGCTGCGCCAGGCCCTGAGCACCGGCTTCGATCCGCTTATCCGCCAAAATCGCGACACGGCCCGTCACTTCCGCAGCACCCAAATGAACGTGGACCGGCGTCCAATGAGCGAGCGGCTGACCGGTGCTCGCCAACACACGCAAATCGACGTCGACCTTTTGGATCGGCCGCGGCACCCGCGCGTCCGCCACCCAGCAGCCGCGTTCGATCCGCGACTTGTCGAGATCGCCCCCGGCCAGATTGAGCGCGCAACGCTGGCCGGCGCGCCCCGACGCTGCGGACACGTTCTGCGCGTGGATGCCGCGCACCCGCAGCGCCATATCGCCGCCCAACACACTCACCCGATCGCCGACGTTGACGCCGCCTGAGAAGACGGTTCCGGTGACGATGAAGCCGGCACCCACCACATCGAAGGTCCGATCGATCGCCAGGCGAAAGTTATGGCGGACCGGCCGTGGCGGCAGCGTTTTCGCCATCTCGATCAGATGCGCCCGTAGCTCCGCGATACCTGCTCCGGTTTGCGCGGACACCGGGAATACCGGCGCCGACTGCATGGTCGTTGCGGCAAAGAGCGCGGCAATCTCTTGCTTGACGTGCTGGATGCGATCCGGCGTGACGCGATCGGTCTTGGTCAGGGCGATGGCGCCTTGCGAAACGGCAAGCAGGTCAATGATGGCCAGATGCTCTTCCGTCTGCGGCATCGGTCCGTCGTCGGCGGCGACGATGAACAAGACAAAATCGGTCCCGGCCAAACCGCACAGCGCATTGCGGATGAACCGCTCATGGCCCGGAACGTCGATAAAGCCAAGCGTTTCATGGCCTTCGATCGGCACATAAGCAAAGCCCAAATCGATCGTCAGATTGCGTTTTTTCTCCTCCGGAAGTCGATCCGTATCTACGCCCGTCAAAGCCTTGACGAGCAGGGTTTTGCCGTGATCGACATGGCCGGCCGTCGCGATGATCATGAGGTGAGCCGCTCAAGTTGCGCCAGCTGCGCTACAAATGCTGCCTCATCATCCAGGCAGCGCAGATCCAGCACCAGTTGACCGTCATGAATGCGGCCGATGACCGGGACCGGCAAGCCGCGAAAGGCCGCCGCCAACGCGCAGAGCGCACCGCCGTTCTGCGCGGCGTTTTCGGCTTTGCCATTGCCGCCTCGGCTGAGCCTGATGGCCAGCCCGACGCTCTTGAGCTGACGGGTGGGCAGCGCGCCGGAGCCGATCACGCTGTCGCAGTCGATCACCTTGACCGCGGCCGTGCCCAACCGCGCCTGCAAGGCCGCTTGAAGCCGGTGCGCCGTCTCTCGCAATTCAGGCAGCGTCCGCGTCAAGGCGCGCAGGCCGGGCAACCGCTCACCAAGCCGGTCAGGATCGGCATAAAGCCGCAACACCGCCGACAGCGCCGCAATCGTCATCTTATCGCAGCGTAAGGCCCGCTTCATCGGATTGGCCTTGATCTGCGTGATCAAATCCTTGCGGCCAACGATGATACCCGCCTGTGGCCCCCCCAACAGCTTGTCGCCGGAAAACGTCACCACATCCGCGCCATGGCGCAAGGCGTCCATGGGCGTCGGCTCATGCGGTAGGCCGTAGCGCTCCAAATCAACCAACGTGCCGCTGCCCAGATCGTTGACAAAGGGGACCGCGCGCGCCCGACACAGCTGCGCCAACGCCGCTTCCGGCACCGCCGCGGTGAAGCCGGAGATCACGTAGTTGCTGGTATGGACCTTCATCACCATCGCGGTGTCCGGCCCGATCGCACGTTCAAAGTCGCGCAGGTGCGTGCGGTTCGTCGTGCCCACCTCAACCAGCCGCGCGCCCGACCGTGCCATGATGTCCGGAATCCGAAACGACCCGCCAATCTCAACCAACTCCCCGCGCGAGACCGGCACCTCCCGACCGATTGCCAGCGTATTGAGCACCAACATCACCGCGGCCGCATTGTTATTGACGACGGTGGCCGCCTCGGCCCCGGTCAGACCGCAAATCTGTTGTACAAGATGGGAATCTCGGTCGCCGCGATGGCCGGCGGCGAGATCGTACTCAAGATTGCTGGCACCCCGCGCGACCTCGACCACGGCCGCGATCGCCGCCTCTGGCAACGCCGCGCGGCCCAGATTTGAGTGCAGGATGGTGCCCGTCAGGTTAAACACCGGCCGCAGCGAAGGCGCCGCCTGATGGGCCAAGGCGGCCGCGGCCGTGGTCAGGATGGTGGTCGGATCGTGCGCCACGTCCTCGCCGCGCCGGATCGCGCCGCGCAGTCCATCAAGCGTCATTCGCAGCACGCGCGTGACTGCGTGCCGGCCGTGACGTTCAATCAAACTTGCCGCCGCCGCGGACGTCAACAGCCGATCGACCGAAGGCAGCCGCGCCAACGGTGTGGGTTGGGTCGGTTCACTCATGGCAAAAGACTACACCGTACACGCGTCGCCGAACAGACCTCCTCGGCAAAGAGCCATCGCGCGACGGGCGTGGTTCGCGCCTTGGGGCGACGTCTGCGCGACCCTTGCCGCAACGCCCAAGCCTCGATATCGTGCTGCCAACCGCGAACGAAGGTGAGGAGGAGCGCGCATGCCGGACACGGTACAAAGTCCGGTCAGCCTTGAGGAATACGCCGCAATGGACATGGCCCAGCGGCGCAAGGTGTGGCTGGAGATTTCTGACATCAGCGAAGCGCAGTTCGAAGCGCACATGGCCCGGGAGAAGGCGCGCGAGGCCGATGTGCCGGCGGTCGGCAGTCTGGCGCCGGATTTTGTGGCCGACGTGCTCGGCCGCGATCGCAAACGCACCGGCGAGCAGGTGCAGCTGTCCAAGCTGCGCGGCAAGCCGGTCGGCATCGTCTTCGGATCCTACACTTGACCGCCGTTTCGTAAGAAGGCCGTGCGCCTTAACGAACTTTACGACGCCTACAAGGACCGGGTGCAGTTCTACATCGTCTACATCCGTGAGGCCCATCCCCACGATGGATGGCGGGTCCCCAACAATCTGATCGAGAACATTGTTTACGACGAGCCGACGACAGACCAGGAGCGCACTGAAGTGGCCTCGGCCTGCCAGCTCGGGCTCGATCTGCACATGCCGATGCTGATCGACCGCATCGACAATGACATCGACAAGAAATACGTTGGCTTGCCCATGCGCCTGTTCTTAGTCGACCCCGAGGGCAAGATTGCCTTTGCCGGCAAAAAGGGGCCGTTCGGCTGGGACGATGAGGCGTTCGAAGACGCACTCAAGGCTGTGCTGGAACGCACTGCTGGGTAGGACGGGCCGCCGCGCACCGGCTTGGGACGAATCCTGGCGGACGTGACCCGATCACGTCCGCCCTATCGTCTAACCCGTCACGCGCCATAACCTGTCACGCGCCATAACCTGTCACGCGCCATAACCTGTCACGCGCAGAGGGCGGACCGATCGCTTGGAGGCAGTCGTGCAGACCATCATGAGAGTATGCCAAGCCCTACTGCCGCCATCAAGCTGCGTTGCCCCGTTATGTGCGCCGGCAGACGGCCGCAGCGCGGGCGGGGCCGAGCCCAGATCGGCCGGTCCGGTCGACCGCCTCGTGCTTGAGGACCTCGCCGCGGCCGCCCGCATCTTGGCTGCGCAAGGCGTTGTCGACGGCTTCGGCCACGTCTCGATGCGCCATCCCAAGTCGCCGGAGCGTTTTTTGATGTCGCGGTCTGTCGCCCCGGCACTGCAGACACCGGACGACATCATCGAGTATGATCTAAGCTCAACACCGATTAACGCCGCTGGTCGCAGCAGCTTCCTGGAGCGCTTCATCCACGGCGAAATCTATCGGCTTAGGCCCGACGTCATGTCGGTCGTGCACAGCCATTCGCCTTCCGTCATCCCCTATTCTTTGACCGGCCTGCCGATGCGCGCGATGTATCATAACGCCGCCTTTCTGGCCGCCGGCGTGCCGGTTTTTCGCATCGAAGAGAAATTCGGCGCTACCAATATGCTGGTGTCCAACAACGAGATGGGGGCCGAGTTGGCCCGTGTGCTCGACGATAAGCACGTCGCGTTAATGCGCGCGCACGGCAGCGTCGCTTGCGGACCAAGCCTGCCGGTGGCGGTGTTCCGCGCGGTCTATACGGAGGTGAGCGCCCGCGTGCAGCAGGCGGCGCTGGCACATGGTCTGCCGATAGCAGCCCTCAGCGCCGAGGAAGGCACCCTCGCCGACAAGACCAACATGGGCGCCGGCCTGCGGGCCTGGGAGCTGTGGCGCAGCCAGGTCACCTTTTGATCGACGCTACCAGCTGTGAGGCGCACCCGATGATCGATAAAGCCGTCAGCGACACCGACCTAAAACAACAGCTCGTCGACTGCATTCGCATGCTCGAGCGTGCCGACATCATCGACTACAACGGGCACTGCTCGATAAGGGTCGCACCCGATCGCATTTTGATCAATTCCGGCGCGTGCACCCGCAGCGCGCTGACGACCGACGACATCGTGATCATCGATAGCGAAGGTCGGTTACTTGAGGGTACGGTGAAACCGCCGCTTGAGTTTCATCTGCATGCCGGCATTTATCGTGCGCGCGAGGACGTCAACGCGGTGGTTCACGCCCACCCCAAATGGTCGACGTTTCTCACCATGACCGGCCACGCCTACGAGCCGGTGTTTGCCCAGGGCGTGCTGGTGCATCCGGTCCCGGTGCTCGACACACCGAATTCGATCAATACCCGCGAGATGGCCGACCGCCTGGCGGCCAAGCTCGGCCGGCGTCCAGCCGCGCTGATGAAATCGCACGGCGCCGTCACCTGCGGCCGCAATATTGTCGAAGCATTCGTGCTGGCCAATTATTTGGAGGAAAACGCCCACCGTCAGTATATGGCGCTGCAGATCGGCCGACCGTATCTGTTCAGCGCCGAAGAGCAGACGTTGTGCCGCGAGAAGCTTTGGACGGCATCATTGTTCAAGCGCACCTGGGATCATTTCCGCGCCAAGCTCGACTGATGCGCCGATCGCTCCGGCCGGCGCCCCTTGATCGCCGCAGGCCAGCAATGCGCGTAAGGGCCTTGTCTGCGGCCGGCAGGCCCCGCATGCTGGCGACAACCGCCCTAGATCGTCGCGGCTTGACCCGGGATCATGATTGGCCGTCCCGGGCCCAGGCGATGAGATGATCGACAGTTAAAGATCGAGCAACTTTCTGCGCAAAGCCGAACTGGGCGCGAGTCCGCTTCAACGCCGGTTGTTCTTGAGCCCGCGCCGCAATGAACTTTATTTTTCTGCTTGCCACCTGTTGCTTCGTGTTCTCGCTGTCGATGCGCCTGGTCGACCCGTTGGTGCCGGAGATCGCGCGGGATCTGTCGACGTCACCGGAATCGGTGGCGCTGCTGTCGACGGCGTTTTTGCTCAGCTATGCGATCGCCCAGCCTTTCGTCGGCGGTCTTGCCGATTCGTTTGGCAAGGTTCGGATGATCAAGATCTGCTCAGCCGCGATGGCGGCGATGCTCGTGGTGATGACGTTCGCGCCCAATATCGAGGTCCTCTACGCCTCACGCTTGATTGGCGGCATTTTTGCAGGCGGCGTGTTTTCCATCGCACTGGCGTTGGTCGGTGACCGGATCGCCATCGAGCAGCGGCAGGTGGCGCTGTCCAACTTGATCATGGCCTCGCAGACGGCGCAGCTGTTCGGCATCATCGCCGCCGGTATGATCGCCGCCACATTCGGCTGGCGCAGCGCGATCGGCGCGGCCGCCGTCATCGCAATCGCCGCGACGGTCTTGCTGGAGCGCAATTTGCATCCCCGACCGGGAATTGTCCGGCCGCCCTTCAACATCGCGCGGCTGCAGGACAGTTTCGTGCGCCTGGCGCACAATCGCCACGCAACCACCTGCTATCTAGGCGTCTTTTTTGACGGCTTGGCCGTCCCCTCGCTGATGCCGTTCGTCGCCATCTTGTTGGAGGCGGATGGTCGCGGCGGGCTGCGCGAGGCCGGCTTCGTGATCGCCGGACTGGCGCTCGGCGGCTTCATTTACACGCTCAGCGTCAAGCGATTGTTGGCGCTGGTCGGTGGTCCATATAATTTGCTGCGTTTTGGTGGCGCGATCAGCGCGCTGGGTATGGTTGCGGTGTCCCAAGGCGGACCCTGGCCGCAGCAGATGGCCGAGTTTGCGGTCACCGGTTTCGGCTTCTTCATGGTGCACGGCTCGCTACAGAACCAAGCGACCGTGGTGCCTGCTGATTTGCGCGCGATGTCCGTCGCCTGCCATTCAGCCAGTTTCATCTTGGGCAACGCCATCGGTCCGGTGCTGTATGCGATCGGCATCAATACGATCGGCGCCGAACCATCGATCCTACTCGGCGCGCTGATCATCTTTTTGACAGGCGTGGTGTCTGCCCAACGGTTGGCGCGGATTGATGCGGCAACGCCGACAGACAAGCCGGCGGAACAGCCGTCGCCGGCAAACGAGTGAGCGGTCCCCAGCCCAAAGGCCTCGAACGTTTTAGTGCCAGCTGGAACCAGCCGGCTCCCTGAGCCAGCCACCCCATGGCCCGCTTGTGCGGGTGGCCGGGTCGGACGGCGGGCTGGCAAGGCTGCTCCGCCCCAATCCTCGACCCGCCACCCAATGGCATGATGTTCTAGGTGGCCCAGTTGAGGAATAGGTGGAGGAACCGGGTGGGGAGCGGGTTGGATCCAGCGAAGACTGCAACGCTATAAGCAAGCCGGCAGGCGACGGCGCCCCTTGCAGCTCATGATCGCGTCGGCGTCGGCGGCAACGGATGCGACCACGATCGGCCGACCGGCAATCGCTCAGCGCGCTGGCGTCACAGCTTCAGCCCTGCTGGCCATAGCGATGCAAGTCCATGCCGTAATGCCGCAGCCAGACCTTGGCTTCCTCCACCTGCGGCATCGTCTCATCGACCAGCGACCAGAACCGGGGGCCATGGTTCATTTCCAACAAATGCGCGACTTCATGGGCAGCCACGTAATCGAGCACGAAGGGCGGTGCGAGCACCAACCGCCACGAGAACGACAGCACGCGGGTGGTCGAGCATGATCCCCAACGGCTCGCCTGATCCCGGATCGCGATCCGCTTCGGCCGCGCGCCGAGCCGACGCGCGTGCCGTACCACGCAGGCGTCAAGATCGGTCCGCGCCGCCTCGATCAACCAGTTGTGCAAAAGTCGCGGTGCATTCCTGGCACCGGCGACCACCAGCTCAGGCATCTCGCCATCGCCGGGTTCAACGACACGCACCAGGTGATCCTCATCCCGCGCGTCGATAAATTTCAGTTGGTGGACGTCGCCACGGAATGGCATCAGGACGCCATCGGCAAATGGCACTGGTTGCGGCACTGTACCCAAATGCTGACGAACCCAGTCGATGTGGGTTGTGACGAACGTGCCGGCGTCGGCCAAGTTACACCGCAAGGGCACGGTCATAATGACGGCACGCCGCGTTCGACTGACCCGCAATGTCATACGCCGCGCCGTAGGATGCCGCCGAACTTCAACCGGTGCCGGCAGGCCCGTTATATTGAGCGCCTCTTTATTGGACCGGTGGCTCCGCTTGGTGTGCCCCATGTAAGCCCTCTAGAATCGCCAATTGATCCAAACCCGTAGGGGTGTCGACCTTGGCCCCTCACGATCTTCATTGCCCAGTGCTTCGAAAACACACACACGGGTAAGCGCTGAGCGGGGACGAAGCACAATGCGTGCCGACAATGATTCGTTACCAATTTCCCCGAGCACAGCGCCAGAATGAACAGCGATTATGGCCAACGAGAGTGCAACACTGTGACAACCTCGCCTCAATTGGGCGGTGGATTAAGTAATTTGAATCGCTCGATCGACGTCTTTCATCGCTCTGTGGCATTTGCCTGCAGCGCCATGCGCAGGCCCACGTGCGCCATACACCTGCGGTGCAAGCGCAGCGCCTCAAACAGACGCATCCGCGCTCACCGCTGCGGTCCGCAGGCGACCCGACGAGGACCAGGGTCGGAGTCAAGACCCAACCTGGCTTCATTCCAAGCGCGCTTATCAGGTGCGTGCGACACACACCTGACAGGAACCCGCAGAGGAGCCGTGACGACGGCCGCGCGACCGGGCAGGCCCGATCTACGCGCCAGTGTAGAGCCTGCGGCAGCGCTCACCACATCAGGCAACATCACGAGCGATGGCTCAGCCTCCCGCCTCGGCGACAGCCACATCGCCTGCCGGCCGGATTCGTCGTCATTTGAGTTGTTGATCCCAGCTGGATCCGGTCAGGACTTGAACAAGCCCTCAAAGCGCTTGTTGAAGCGCGACAACCGGCCGCCGCGGTCGGTCAACCGCTGGTCGCCACCGGTCCAAGCCGGGTGGGTCTTGGGATCGATATCGAGCGTCAGGGTGTCACCTTCCTTCCCGTAGGTGGAATAGGTGACAAACTCCGTACCATCCGTCATCACCACCTTGATTTGGTGATAATCCGGATGAGTGTCGGCGTCTTTTTTCATGGTCTCACGGCTTTCTCCGCGCGCGCCTGCGTCTCCGCGTTAGCTTCGGGCAGTAAAGAGGCGGCAGCTTCAGTGTCGTGGCTGCTTCTAGCTCAACCGGCAGCACGGCACAAGTCGCGGCAGGCCTGTCAACCAAGACCGCCCAGCGTGCTAGCCGGTCCAGTGCGCTAGCCGGTCAACTGCGCTAATCGGTCCAGTGCGCAAGCCGGCCCGCGCGAGAGTTCGGCCAGCATCGTCTTGTCTTGACCCATCGATGTGGGCATTGTCACCGTCACGAGAAAAAAGGAGCGTCAGCCGCGTGAACCACACCTCACGGCAAAGTCCCCACCAACCAACCGCACGCTCATCGCCAGCGGTGCGGGCGGACGTTGCCGCGACCGACGCCGCCGGCCAAGGAATCGAGCCCGGCACGACCACACGCCGCTCGCTCCGGCCGTTAGCGGCGCTTGCCCCATATCTTTTGCAGCATCGGGCGATGCTGGTCGTCGGCTTTGTGGCCCTGGTGGTTTCGGCCCTGGCGATGCTATCGATCCCGACCGCCATTCGCCGCATGATCGACTTTGGCTTTACCGGCAGCGATGGCGGCTTCATCGATCGCTATTTCATGATGCTGATCGTCGTGGGCGCGGTGCTCGCGGTCGCCAGCAGCACACGATTTTACTGCGTCAACTGGCTCGGAGAGCGCGTCGTTGCCGATGTGCGCGCAGATGTCTTTCAGCATCTGTCGACCTTGGGTCCGGCCTTTTTTGAACGCACCCACTCCGCCGAGATCATGAGCCGGCTCACCGCTGACACCACGCAGATCAAGGCGGCCGCCAGCACCACCATCAGCCAAGCCTTGCGCAACACCATCATGCTGCTTGGGTCACTGATCATGATGTTCGTGACCAGCCTTGAGCTGTCTTTGCTGGTGCTCATCGCCATCCCGTTGATCGTGTTTCCGATCATGGCCTACGGCCGTGTGGTCAGGCGGCTGTCTCGCACCGCGCAGGATCGGCTCGCCGATTCCTCGGCGTTCGCCGCTGAGAACCTGTCCGCGATCCGGACCATGCAGGCCTTCACCTTCGAGCAGACCGCGTCATCGATGTATCGGCACGCCGTGGAATCCGCGTTCGACGCGGCGCGCCGTCGCCTGGTCGCGCGCGCCGGCCTGACCGCCATCGTCATCCTCTTGGTCGTGACCAGCATCGTCGGCGTGTTATGGTTCGGTGCCTCAGCGGTGATCGAATCCCGCATGAGTGGCGGCACGCTCGGTCAGTTTGTGCTGTATGCGCTATTTGCGGCCGGCGCCTTGGCCGAGCTATCGGAGGTGTGGGGCGAGGTCCAGCAGGCCGCCGGCGCCACCGAGAGGCTGACCGAGCTGCTCAATGTCGAGCCCGAGGTGCGGACCTGCCCCGATCCGGTACCGCTGCCACGCCCTGCCCGTGGCGAAATTATGTTCGACGATGTCAGCTTTGCGTATCCATCGAGGCTGGCGACGCCGGCGATCGCCAAGTTGTCATTCAAGGTCGCTCCCGGCGAAACGGTGGCCTTGGTTGGACCGTCGGGCGCGGGCAAGAGCACGGTCTTGAACCTATTGCTCAGGTTTTACGACGTATCGCAGGGGCGCATCCTCATCGACGGCGTCGATGTCAAGCGTACCGACCTTCACGATCTGCGCGGCCAGATGGCTTTGGTTCCCCAAGATGTCGCACTGTTTGCTGATACCGTCGCCGCAAACATTGCCTATGGCGCACCCGGCGCCGATCGGACCGCAATTGAGCGGGCCGCGACCATGGCCCATGCCGACACCTTCATTCGTGCTCTACCGGATGGATATGACGCGCGGTTGGGCGAGCGCGGCGTCACCCTGTCGGGCGGTCAACGGCAGCGTATCGCCATCGCCCGCGCAATTTTGCGCGATGCCCCAATCCTCCTGCTTGACGAGGCCACCAGCGCGCTGGACGCGGGCAGCGAGGGTCAGGTGCAGCGCGCCTTGGAAGCGGTGATGGCGGGCCGCACCACGCTGGTCATCGCGCATCGGTTGGCGACAGTTCAATCGGCGGATCGCATTCTCGTCATGGACCAGGGGCGCATCGTCGAGCAGGGCACACATGCCAGCTTGGTTCGCGCTGGTGGCCTTTATGCCGGCCTGGCGGACCTTCAGTTCAGCAACGAGGCGACCGCGGCGGAATAGCGCGCGACCGGATTGCCCCTCGTCTACGGGTCTTGCTCTTACTGCCTGGCCGATTGCAGCGCTCGCAGTCGATCCACCAGCGTCCAAGCCCGCAGCTGATCGGCATCTGAGCGCGCGCTTGCCAATTGCGCCTCAGCCTCTTTCAGTTCGGCAGCAATTTGATCCGGCGCGAAGTGTTCCAGTTCGAACACCTTCTCTGCAAGCACCGTCAGCCGGTCGGGCTCGACCTCGGCGAACCCGCCCTTGACGAACATCTGCTTGCGTCCCGCCGGCGCCGACACGTCAAGCACGCCGGCGCGGAGCGTCGAGATCACCGGCGCGTGTCCCTCAAGGACGGCGAAATCCCCATCGCCGCCGGGCAGAACGACCTGCTCGACATCTTCCGACATCAACACGCGTTCAGGACTCACCAAATCGAATCTGAATGCCATGACCGTCCGTCCGGTTCCCGCGTTGCCTGCGCGCTATCGTGTTTCACAGTAAGCTGGCACCATCCCGCTCCCCGCCTTGCCACCCAACGGCACGCCTGCGTGGGTGACCCGGTGGCGAGTGGGCCGGCACGGTTAATCCGCCTTAGGCGGAAATGATCCAGCACAAGCTCCTGGCCCACTGACGCGCGTTGACTGCTCGGCCGCACACAACCGCGCCTGTCCATGCCGATCGCCGTCAATCGTCATCGCCGGTCTCGGCCTTGACCTTGGCTTTGACCTCGTCCGGCGATTGCACCTTCGCACCGCAAAACGGGCAGAAGAACACGGGGTGATCGACGATGCTGGATTCCTCGTCGTCGGTATCAATGATGCCAACCGACATGTAGAGCACATCGTCTTCACCAACCGTGATCAAAGGCTCGAAGTCTTCGCTGGTCAGCGCTTCTTTCAGCTCGCCGCAGCAAGAGCCGAAGCCCTGTTCGCCGCCGCCATTACCATTCATCTGGTCCCTCCAATGCCGCCGCTGGTTGGAGCGCCGGGACGAAGCGGCTCAAGCCTCCTCAGCTAGCTTCTCCGCCTTTTCGATCGCTTCTTCTATCGTCCCAACCATGTAGAAGGCGGGCTCCGGCAGATGATCGTAGTCTCCACTACATAAACCTTTGAAGCCCTTGATGGTATCCTTAACGTCAACCAGTTTGCCGGGGGCGCCGGTGAACACCTCGGCCACGTGGAAGGGCTGTGACAAAAAGCGCTCGATCTTGCGCGCGCGCGCCACCGTCATCTTGTCGTCCTCCGACAACTCGTCCATGCCGAGGATCGCGATAATGTCCTGCAGCGACTTATAGCGCTGCAGAATCGATTGCACCTGGCGCGCCACCTGATAGTGCTCCTCGCCGACCACGCGCGGCTCCAAGATCCGCGATGTGGAATCGAGCGGGTCGACCGCCGGATAAATGCCCTTTTCAGCGATCGAGCGCGACAACACCGTGGTGGCATCCAGGTGGGCGAAGGAGGTCGCCGGGGCCGGGTCCGTCAGGTCGTCGGCCGGGACGTAAATCGCCTGCACCGAGGTGATCGAGCCCTTTTGTGTGGTCGTGATGCGCTCCTGCAGCGTGCCCATGTCGGTGGCCAACGTCGGCTGATAGCCCACGGCTGAGGGAATGCGTCCGAGCAGCGCCGACACCTCCGAGCCCGCCTGCGTGAAGCGGAAGATATTGTCGACGAAGAACAACACGTCCTGACCCTGATCGCGGAAGTGCTCGGCCACCGTCAGCCCGGTCAGCGCGACGCGCGCCCTGGCGCCCGGCGGCTCGTTCATCTGCCCGTAGACCAGCGCGCATTTGGAGCCAGCTGCCGATCCGTTATTCTTGCGCGGGTCGAGATTGACGTTCGACTCGATCATCTCGTGATAAAGGTCGTTGCCTTCACGCGTTCGCTCGCCGACGCCGGCGAACACCGAATATCCGCCGTGCGCCTTGGCGATGTTGTTGATCAACTCCATGATCAGCACGGTCTTGCCAACACCGGCGCCGCCGAACAGACCAACCTTGCCGCCCTTGGCGTAGGGCGCCAGCAAATCCACCACCTTGATGCCGGTAATGAGGATCTCCGCTTCCGTCGATTGCTCGGCAAAGGTCGGCGCCGCCTGATGGATCGCGCGGTTTTCCGCGGTGGAGATCGGGCCAGCCTCATCGACGGGCTCACCAATCACGTTCATGATCCGACCCAGCGTCTCGTCGCCCACCGGCACGGCGATCGGCTGGCCGGTGTCGGACACCTCCTGCCCGCGCACCAGACCCTCTGTGGAATCCATGGCGATGGTTCTGACCGTGGATTCTCCTAAATGCTGCGCCACCTCCAGCACCAGCCGCTGGCCGCGATTGGTGGTTTCCAGCGAATTCATGATCTCGGGCAAATAGTCCTGAAATTGTACGTCGACGACGGCGCCCAGCACCTGACGCACCCGCCCGACCTTATTGCTGCCATCTGCTATCGCTGCCGTTGCCATCTGTTCAGCCTCGTATGTCCAGTCTTGTACTACCGTAAATTCTTCATTTGCGCCTGTCAGATCCGGCGACAACCGATCGGTCCAGCGGCGCATCGCGTCTCATCCGCTTCCGGTTCCCGGTCGCTGCTGGCCGCCAATGTCGTACGACCGGCCTGATGCGCGACAATCGCCCTGGCATGCGGTGCAGCCCTCGGCCGTTAAAGCGCTTCGGCGCCGGAGATGATCTCGATCAGCTCCTTGGTGATCTGCGCCTGGCGCGTCCGGTTGTATTGGATCGTCAGTTTGTTGATCATGTCTCCGGCGTTGCGCGTCGCATTATCCATTGCGGTCATCCGCGCGCCTTGCTCCGAGGCCGCGTTCTCCAACAAACCTCGGAAGAGTTGCACGGAGATATTGCGTTCCAACAGCTCGCCCAGGATCTCCTCTTCGGACGGCTCGTATTCGTGCACGGCGCTGGCACCGCGCGCGTCTGCCACCTCCTCCTCACCCACATCGGGCACGCGTGCCGGGATCAGCTGCTGCGCTGTCGGTTCCTGCGCGATAACCGACTTGAAATGAGAAAAATAGACGGTGCATACGTCGAATTCGCCCCTGGACAAGCTGTCCATGACGAAACTTGACACCCGCGCGGCCTGCTCGAAGCCGATCTGACGTACACCACGAAAATCGATGCGCTCAACGATCAAATGCTCCAGATCGCGGCGCAGGTTGTCGGCGCCCTTGCGACCGACACATAACACCTTGACAGTTTTCCCGGCCGCCATCAGGCGTTGCGCGTCTTGACGCGCCAGCTTGGCAATATTTGCGTTGAAGCCACCACACAAGCCACGTTCCGCGGTCATCACCACCAATAGATGCGTCTCGTCCTTGCCGGTTCCCACCAGCAGCGGCGACGCACCTTCCCGGCTTGGCACGCGCTGCGCGATCGAACCCAACATCCGGTCCATTCTGTCGGCATAGGGTCTGGCCGAGGTGGCTGCTTCCTGAGCCCGACGCAGTTTGGCCGCGGCGACCATTTGCATCGCCTTGGTGATCTTTCGCGTCGCCGTCACGGAGGCGATGCGATTTCGCATGTCTTTGAGGCTCGGCATCCCGCGCTCTTCGTCTCGTTGGTGGTTACACCGGTGTCATCATTTCGCTCGGCGCCGCCTTAATGATCCCTTTTCGAACGCCTCCACGCGGAGGCGTTGTACGGCGGCTTATATGGCGGCAATGGCCGGCCCAAGCCGAGGCGCGACCGGCGATCCTATGTCGTCGAAGCTTGGCTATGGCGTGAACGCCTTTGCGAAGCGGACGATCACGTCGTTCAACTGCTTTTCCGTATCCGGCTCAAGCGATCGACTGGATTCGATCGACTGCAGGATGCCAGCGTGTTGGTCGCGCAAGGTCCTCAGTAATTCCTGCTCGAACTTGCCGACCGAAACGACCGGCAGCGGATCGAGAAAGCCGCGTGTGCCGGCAAAAATCACGCACACCTGCTCTTCCATCTTCAGGGGTGCGAACTGCGGCTGCTTGAGCAGTTCCGTCAGCCGCGAGCCGCGCGCCAGCAGCCTTTGCGTCGCGGCATCGAGATCGGATCCGAATTGGGCGAACGCGGCCATCTCTCGGTATTGGGCCAGCTCACCCTTAATGCGGCCGGCGACTGACTTCATCGCCTTGGTCTGGGCCGAAGACCCCACCCGCGACACCGACAATCCTACGTTCACGGCCGGCCGGATACCCTGATAGAACAGATCGGTTTCCAAGAAGATTTGCCCATCGGTGATCGAGATCACATTGGTGGGGATGTAGGCCGACACGTCGTTGGCCTGCGTTTCGATCACCGGCAGGGCTGTTAGCGATCCGGCGCCATGCTCTTCATTGAGTTTGGCGGCCCGCTCCAACAGCCGGGAGTGGAGATAGAACACATCCCCCGGATAGGCCTCCCGTCCGGGCGGACGCCGCAGCAACAGCGACATTTGTCGATAGGCGACGGCCTGTTTTGACAGGTCATCATAGGCGATCACGGCGTGCATGCCGTTGTCTCGGAAGAACTCGCCCATCGTGCAGCCGGTGAACGGCGCCAGGTACTGCATCGGCGCAGGATCCGACGCGGTTGCCGCAACCACGATCGAATACTCCAGCGCACCCTGCTCCTCCAACACCTTGACGAATTGCGCGACCGTCGATCGCTTCTGACCCACGGCCACGTAGACGCAATACAGTTTGATCGACTCATCGTTGCTCGCATTCAGCGGCTTTTGATTGAGAAAAGTGTCGAGCACGATGGCGGTTTTGCCGGTCTGGCGATCGCCGATGATCAATTCGCGCTGCCCGCGCCCGATCGGGATCAAAGCATCAACCGCCTTGAGGCCGGTCGCCATCGGCTCGTGAACGGATTTGCGTGGCAGAATGCCCGGTGCCTTGACGTCGACCCGGGCCTGCCTCTCCGCTTGGATCGGTCCTTTGCCGTCGATCGGATTGCCCAGACCGTCCACCACCCGGCCCAACAGTCCCTTGCCCACCGGCACCTCGACGATGGCGCCGGTCCGTTTGACGGTATCCCCTTCCTTAATGTGGCGATCATCGCCAAACACCACGACGCCGACGTTGTCGGCCTCCAAATTCAGCGCCATGCCGCGGACGCCGCCGGGAAACTCAACCATTTCACCAGCCTGAACGTTATCGAGACCGTACACACGGGCGATGCCATCACCGACGGACAACACCTGGCCGATCTCGGAGACTTCGGCCTCCTTGCCGAAATCCTGAATTTGCTGCTTCAGGATCGAGGAGATCTCTGCGGCGCGAATATCCATCAGTGGGCCTCTTTCATTCGTGCTTTAAGCGATGAGAGCTTGGAACGGAGTGAGGAATCAACCATACGGCTACCCATCTTGACGATCAGCCCACCGAGCAAAGCCGGGTCGACCTTCGAAACGAGCTGAATCTGCTTGCCGCCACTGGCCGCCTGTAGGTTGTCTTTGAGGCTATCCAATTGAGCCTCGCTCAATGGCACAGCCGATGTGACCTCGGCTTCAATCTCGCCACGCGCCTGCGCCGCCAAGCTGCGATAGGCTCGGATCATATCGGGCGCAGCAAACAACCGTCGATTGCGGGCAATCAGGCGCAAAAAATTACTGCCGAGACCGGTGATGCCAGCCCGTTCGACAACAGCGCCGATCGCCTTTTCCTGAGCTTCCGCAGAAAAAACCGGGCTGCGCACCAGCCTCTTCAGGTCCGGGCTTTCGTCCATCAACGCCTGGAACCGGGTCAAGTCATCCTCGACGTCACGGACCAGACCTTGTTGCTCAGCAAGCTCAAACAATGCGGAGGCATATCGTCCTGCCACACTGGCCGTGATCGGGGCCATGATCGGTTGTTCGGTCGCCACCTCGGACCCTCTTGCGGCTGTTCAGGAATTCGGACGAATGCTGACGGGATCACACCCCTGGAGCGGGACGTGGCGAACCGGGGACGGAAAAAGCCCCGCCGCCCCGCCGAAAGTCCGGGTTTGCTCCTAACATGGCGCGGGCAGGCCATCAACCTAGCCAGAAGGCGGCATTCGACGATTTTTCTGACCTGGGCCGTGGCGCGCCAAATCGCCGCGGGTCAGAGCCGAGCGCGATCGGTGGCCGCCATCGCCTTGCCGGCGGGTCGCAGTCCCGAACCGCGCCGCGCCACCGCGACCCCGAACAGGATCAGCGCCAAACCGATGAAGGCACGCAGGGACGGTCGTTCCGCCAGGATCAGCGCACCCCAGAGCACGCCGAACAGCGGCACCAGGAAATTGACCTGCGAGGTGAATGCCGCCCCTTGCCGGCGCACAATATTCAGCATCAACAAGGTTCCGATGGCAGTGGAAAACAAGGCAAGCGCGGCGATGGCCATCAGCGACGTCGGCGAAGGATCGAACGACCAGGCGCTCGGCGCTGTGAGGGACAGCGGCACCCAAATTAGCAAGCTGACCACCATGACGGCGGATATGTTGCCGACCGCCGATCCGCCCGTCAGCCCGCGCGACACGACACTGTTGATCGCATAGCCCACACCGGCCCCGATCACCGCCAGTTGGCGGACGCCGTCCTCTCCGAGCCGGGTCAAGGTGTCGATCCCCATCAAAATCGCCACACCGACAATCCCTAAAGCGATACCCCACAATTTCGCAGCGTTGAGCTTTTCGTCCGACGTAAAGACGTGCGCCAGTGCCGCTGCGATCAACGGGCTGGGCGACATCAAAATCGCCGCCAACGCGCCGTCGACATGCTCCTCGCCCCAAGCGATCAGGAAGAACGGCACCACGTTGCCGACCACCGCCGACAGCACGACGAACCACCACACGCGGCCCCATGGCGGTAGCCGCGCGCTGAACCACCACATCAATCCGAACATGATGACGACGGTAATCAATAAGCGCAGGACGGTCGTCGGCATCGCCGGCACGGTCTCGACCGCCAACTTGATGAACATGAAGCTGGCGCCCCAGATGGCGCCGAGCAGCAGCAGAAGGCCGATATCAATCGCGCCGGGGGGCCCCGACGGCGCGCGCGGTGTTGGTGCATGCATGCGGGCATCCGCCTGTTGGTAGAATGCCCAAGGCTAGCCATCCCGGCCCGGTTTGACCACTGCCTGGCCGTCAGCGGCCAACTCGGCGCTGTGGCCATCCCCGATCAACATGAACGCGGCCTGCAAGAGGTGTTCCGAACGCGTTCAGTCCCGCCCCTCTAAGTTGCCGATCACGTCGCAACAAACGACACCGCACGTGAAGTCATCAGCCATCCTTGCAAGATCGAAGGCAGCCGACCCATGCGCTTAACTGTGATCGCCGTCGCGACCATCGCCGCAACCAGCATCGCTGCGGTCGGATCGGCAGCTGAGGCCAGGGATTGGCGCCGGGGTGCGCATGCCGGACCAGGCGCCTGGGTCGGCAGCCATCGGGCCGGACCGCCGCGCCGCATCCGGCCTTATCGCGACCGCAGGCATGGCCGCGCGTGGACGCCGCGACAGAATCCCCCGGTTCGTCATGTTGAGCGCCACCGTCGCAAACGCCAAATCGCGCGCGGGATCGCCGTCGGCATTGCCGTCGGCTTAGGCGCGGTGATCCTGGGCAGCTTGCTAACCCAGCACCCGCGCGCCCACCACCGCGTCCATTAGAGCAACCTGCCTTTAATCGGGATCGTTCCGATTCCGATTAAAGGCAGGTTGCTCTAGGACCCGGCCTCGTGTCGGCTGTTCGGCCATCTTGCCGTTTAACGCCACTCGCCCTTCTCCGGGCCCGGTTGCGGGGCATCGATCGCGACGTCATCGGCGACCGGTGGCGCGGGCGGCTGCGAGGTCCTCGGCTCGCCAACACGCAATCCGTCAAGCTGGCGCCCGAACACCAAAATCGCTACGACCGGAAGCACAAACCCGATCACGGTGACGGTCACCGTTAACGGCGCCAATTGCTCGTAGTGCCCGCGCGCCACCACGAATAGCTGCGTGAGGTATTTGGTTTGCAGCTGACCGGCCACCAGCGCCAAATTCATCAACGAGGCCATCAGCGCGAACCATGTCGCGCGATGCTTCGGCGGCGCGTAAATGGCGATCAGGGTCAGCATCGGGATCATGCTGAGCTGGAGAAAGGGTGACTGCGCGGCCGTGTCGATCAAGGCGATGCCGTGGGCGCCGATCCCCAACACACGTTCGGTCCATTGATAGCCGCCGTACACCAGCAGCAGGTTGGGGAGCGAGGTGACGGTGGTGATGACGGTGAGCCAGAACAACACGAGCGTGACCGGACGCCGGGTAATGGTATCGGCCAGCAGCCAACCACCGAGCAGCGCCAGTCCTGCACCAACTTGGTTCAGCGTGCCTTGAAACGCCTCGTCGAAGCCGAGCACGTCGATGGTGAACCATCGATAGCCCTCACCCCAACTGGGCACCGCCCTGAAACAAAATATGATGAGCGCGGCAAAAAAGATCTTGCGTTGGGTCAGGACGTCGACCTCGCCAACCACCCGCCTCAGCATCGCCACCACGACCACGATGGAGACCACGAACACGAACTCCTGGGCGAACGGGAGGCCGCCAACGCCGATGGCGGTCACAAACGCACCAAACGCCAGCCCCCCGCCGAGAATGCGCCAATCAATGTCGCGCCCCTCCGGACTTTCGAGCCGAACCAGCATCGCGCCGGTCACCGAGATCAGCGGAATCACCAGGCCCAGCAAAAACACCTGATCGTACGGCATCACCTGCGCCAACCAGCCGCCCAGCCCGGCCACAGCGAAGATGCCGAGCGACAGCGCTATGCGGCCAAGCACCTGCACCATGCCGAGGTCGCGCTGGATGTCTTGCTGCGGCCGCGGCGAGCCATCGGCTTGTGTGCGGGGCACCACCTCGGTGCTCATGGCGTCGGCCACGACGTCTTGCAGCACCACTCCGGTGACGGTGAGCAGAGAGGCGACCACATACAGCTGATCGGGCGAGGCAAAGCGCAAGGCGCCGCTGGCGGCGCCCGACAGAAGCAATAAGCCGCCGGCCACCATACCGGCGCCGATGAACACGTAGATGCGCCGCCGCGAGCCCATCAGCTTGATCGAATCGACCAGCTCGCCAAACACCATTTTCACGGTCCAAGGCAACGTCAGCCAGACCGCAAGTGCAGCCAAGTCGGTGGGCGACATCCGCAAACTGGACTTGACCCAAAACGCCTCGGCGACCGCGGTCAGACCGAGTGCCCCATAGGCGAAGTACACCATCAACAACGGCAGGTAGCTCAGACGCAAGGCGCGGATCGGTGCGAGCAGGGACTGCTCGAGGCTCTCCGTCAACCGTGCCCGCAACGCCGGGGTCTGTTCGACCATGCTAGTTTACTCGACGCATAACCCATTGATGAGCGGGCCAGACAGAAGCCCGGCCGCAGGCAGGTGGACGCGGGCAGGTGGACGCAGTACCGCATATCCACACGACAGCGAATTCGCTTAGCGGTCAATTCCCATAACCACCACGCGCGCGTCCAGACCGACAAAGCCGCGCCGTCAGACCCAGCTCATCCTACCCCCAATCGAAACCCTTCCGCTTCCGGCTGATGCCCGGTTGCGCTGGCCTCGCAGCTCGCGCTGAGCGCGCGATCATGCCGCAGCGGCGGCCGTCGCTGAGACTTGCACCTTTCCCATTCGCGGTGCGTTGACCCCATGATGCCACCGCACCAGATGGAACTGACCCTGAGCGTCCTCCACCAAGGCGGTGCAAGATGCCACCCAGTCGCCGCAGTTCAGATACGCCACGCCATCGACTTGCTTGTTGGCGGCATGGTGGATGTGACCGCAAACGACGCCGTCAACGCCGCGGCGGCGTGCCTCGGCAACCCGTGCGGCTTCAATTTGCTCGATGAAGCTAACGCGCGCTTTGCGTGCAGCTTGATGGGCGCCGACAACGACCAGTAGCCCAGCCCGAGCAGGCGGCGCGCGCGATTAACGACGGTGTTTGTCCACAACGTCAGCACGTAGGCGCGACCGCCTAACAAGCTCATCCATTTGGTGCAATGCACGACCCCATCGAAGTCATCACTATGGATGACAGGGATGCGTCGGCCATCAGCCGTCATATGAATCGCATCGCGTACCAACCCGATCCCGCCGAACTGAGCGCCACAATAGGCCCTGAGGGCTTCGTCGTGATCGCCCGGGATCACCACAATTCGGCTGCCCTTGCGGACTTTGCGCAACAGCTTCTGTACCACGTCATGGTGTTGCTGCGGCCAGTAGGCGCCGTGTTGGAGGCGCCAGAAATCGACGACGTCGCCAACCAGGTAGCTGGTGTCAGCATCGTAATCGCGTGGGAACGCCAAGATGTCCTCGGCCCGGCAGGCCCGCGTTGCCAGAGGCAAGTCAGACAACAACAGGGCGCGGTGCCTAAGCGCTGCGGTTCCGCCCATATTGGGTCCCCCCTCGATTGGTGCAGCGGTACCGCCAAGGACCAGATTCTCGTTGCAGGTGTGTGACCGCATCCCGTGACCGATATCCAACCGAACGCAATGCTGATCGCCACGGGACCGATGACATCGCGCCGCAACTGTGATGCGAGCCTTGGCCAGCGTCGTGCGGCCGGCGGATCGCATTGGTGCAGGATGATGGCGGAAAGCACAGCCGGTCCCTGCGGCAGCCCCGATCGACATCAGGTCCCACCGGTGGTGGTTGCCAACGGGTCTCAGCCAGGTTGTCGGGTCGCCAATCGCTCTCGTGCCGCCCATCTGCTGCCCATCTGTCCCGCTGTAATTGCGATGGACAGCCTCGCCATTCCGCCGCATCTGTGAGCCCCGATCCTTTCCACTCTTTGGCTTGAGCCGGCGGCTATGGTCATCGTGCGCGTTGCATGGATGCCGAAACCGGTTCACCAGCCGCCGATATACTGACAGCATGGCAACGACGGCGATCCTCAGCGTATGGCGATATCCCAACTACGTGGCCTTTCAGGCCGGTTGGGTGCCGCACCACATCACCTCGTGGATCCAACGGGTGGGCGTGGCTTGGCTGGCTTGGGAGCTGTCTCGATCAAACGCCTGGGTCGGCGCCGTCGCGGCTGCTGATTTGGCGCCGATGATCGTGTTGTCGCCGATCGCCGGCGCCGTCGCCGATCGGTTGCGCGCACCACTGCAACTGCTGTTCGTCAGCAAGGCGTTGTTGCTCGTGCAGGCGATCGCGCTGGCATGGCTCGCCATCGCGGGCGAGTTGACCATCGAACTGCTGTTCATCCTGTCGCTGGTGACGGGGATCATCAATCCTTTCACGTCGGCGGCCCGCCAGATCATCGTTGCCGGATCAGTTCCCCGCGCGTCATTCGCAACCGCAATCGCACTTGATTCAGCCTTGTTTCAGGCCTCGCGCTTTGTCGGCCCGGCGCTCGCTGCGCTGATGATCAGATGGTGGAACGTCGAGAGCACGTTGGTGGCCCACGTTTTCGGCAGCCTGGTGATCCTCGTTTCGCTGTTCTTCCTTGCGATCCCGCCACCCGATCACCGCGGCCGGCGCAAGCGTGGGCTATTGATCGACATTGCCGAAGGGTTGGGCTATGCGCGCCAACATGGCGCGATCTGGCCGCTGTTCTTGTTGCTGGCGGCGGCCTCCATCCTGCTGCGACCCATTCAAGAACTGCTCCCGGGGTTCGCGAGCAAGGTGTTTCAATCCGGTCCCGATGGACTGGCCTGGTTGGCCTCGGCGATGGGGCTTGGCGCGATGGTCAGCGCGACCGCGATCGCCGTCCGTGGACGGCTGCAGGGGCTGACCAATTGGGCCCTTGGCGGCGGCCTGATCCTGATCGTCGCAACGCTGGGTTTGGTCGCCACCCAGCAGCTGTGGATCGGCATCGTGTTCGCGGCAGTATCGGCGTTTGGCCTCAACACCATGTCGACCAGCATTCAGACCATCACCCAGTCCGTCGTGTCCGACCACATGCGCGGCCGGGTGATGAGCCTTTACACGGTAATCTTCCGCGGCTTTCCGGCGATCGGAGCGCTGGTGTTGGGCGCTATCTCCGATGCGATCGGCTTACCGATCAGCTTTGCGCTGACGGCGGCGGTGACGCTGATCGTCTGGTCCCTGATCACACTGCGTCATCGGGCCATGGCCGCCGCCATCCAGCTTCCGCGGCAGGTCGATCGAACGCGCCGATGAGCCGAGCCCTTGATGGCGCGGTTGACTGCTCGTTGATACTGCCCCGGCCCAGCCCGTCTGGTGCGCATCCACACCCGCACCGGTCGATCTGGCGCCGATCCGCCGCGGACCAAGCACGCGCCGGCCCGGAACGCTCACCGCCGATCAATGAGGTGGTTCTGCACGCCAACGCCGGCCAATCTCGGACGCACACTGGAGATGCGGCCCGAGTTCACACCGGCCCAACCGATCTCACCGCTCAACCGCCCGTATTCGATCTTCGGACACCGGTTCATGACCACCTTCAGCCCGGCCGCTTCCGCTTCCTCAGCGGCCTGCGGGTGGCGGACGCCGAGCTGCATCCACACCACCTCGATCGCCAACTGCTGCTTGAACCGGATGGCTTCGCGGGTGACCTCCAAGGCGACCTCCGCCTTGCGAAAAATGTCGACCATGTGCACCGGCTTGGCGGCCTCGGCGAGGCTCGAGATCACGGCCTGACCGAGGATTTGATGGCCCGCCATCTGCGGATTGATGGGAACCACCTCGTAGCCTTTGGACAACAGATACTTCATCGCGAAGTAGCTGGGCCGGCTGGTGTTGGCCGAGGCACCGACCATGGCGATGGTGCGAACGCCATTGAGGATTTCAGCGATGTAGTCGTCCGAATATGCGTCGTGGTTCATCGTGAAATCCAGATATTGCAGCACCCGCTTGGCGGTAGCCGTGTTCCCCGCCAGCCCCGACCACATCCCCACAGCTGGCTCGCTCGACCGCGCTGCGATGGCGCGCCAGCGCAGGTCCGCCGCTGGCGGATCAGCCGTCCTGCCTGCTCCCCTGCCCCGCCACCCGGCCAAGCAAGCCATTGGTCGGGCGGGCGGAACAGCGGGATGTTCCAGCTAACACTGATACGCTTTAGCGCTGAGCAGCATAACTCAGCGGCAAGCGCGTTGTCTGCTTCAAACACGCCAACACGATCGATGAGCGCACGTGCGCAACGCTTTCGTGCGGGAGAAACACCTCGTTGAGAATGCGTGACAGCGCCTTCAGGTCGGACACCACCATCTTGACCAGGTAGTCCGTCTCGCCGGTCAAGGCGAAGCATTCCAGCACCTCGTCCAAACCGGCGATCAGCGCGTGAAACAGCTGCGCATTGTCGGGAGAGTGGGTCGCCAACGTGACCTGAACGAAGGCCGTCACCTGTAGCCCTACGGCCTCCGCCGACAGCTTGGCATAGTAGCTTTCGATCACCCCGCCGTGCTCCAACGCGGCACGGCGGCGCGAACATTGCGAGGCGGACAGACCGACCCGGTCAGCTAAGTCCTGGTTGGTCAGCCGACCATCGGCCTGCACGGCCTCCAACAGCTTGACGTCAAATCGATCCATGCACGTTCTTCGCATTTTATTGTGATGATACGCACAGAATAGGCATATCGGCCGCCATAGGCCAGCAAGTTTGCAAAGAAAATTCAGCAAGAACGCGTTATTGTTTAAACCGTCGATGGTAACCGTTGAGGCAACCCGATTTGCAGGAGGCGAGATTCATGGGTCCATTTCCGCACGATGCGCCGCCAGCGCGAATCTCCGATCTCAATCCGGCCGGCACCGATGGCTTCGAGTTCGTCGAGTTCGCCCACCCCGAGCCAGCCGAGCTCAAACGCTTATTCTTGCAGATGGGCTTTGTCGAGGTCGCACGCCATACGACCAAGGACATCTCCGTGTTCCGGCAGGGTGGCATCAACTATTTGGTCAATCGCCAGCCCAACAGCCACGCCGCCCGCTTCGTCGCGGCGCATGGTCCATGTGCGCCGGCCATGGCGTGGCGGGTCGTCGATGCGCAACTGGCCTTCCAGCGCGCCGTCGAAATGGGCGCAACCCCTTACACCGCGGACGATAGATCGATTGATGCACCGGCCATCCTCGGCATCGGCGGATCGTTGCTGTATTTCATCGATACCTATGGCGCCAAGGGCTCGCCTTACGCCCGCAACTTCCGCTGGCTGGCCGAACCCGATCCGTCGCCGGCGGGCGTCGGCTTCTTCTACATCGACCACCTCACCCACAACGTCAGGCGCGGCAACATGGACACCTGGTATCGGTTCTATGCCGATATCTTCGGCTTCCGCGAGATTCGCTTTTTCAACATCGAAGGAAAGCTGACCGGATTGCATTCCCGCGCGTTGACCTCGCCCTGCGGCAAGATCCGCATTCCGATCAATGAAAGCGCCGACGACAAAAGTCAGATTGAAGAATATTTGGCGCAATACAAGGGCGAAGGGATCCAGCACATCGCCGTCGGCACCAAGGACATCTACGGCGCCACCGACGCCATCGCCGCCAATGGTCTGGACTTTATGCCGCCGCCGCCGGCCACCTATTATCAGAAGTCGCGCGAACGGGTGACCAACCACCAAGAGCCGATCGACCGCATGATGCGCCACGGCATTCTGATCGACGGTGAAGGCGTGGTCGACGGCGGCACCACCAAGATCCTTTTGCAGATCTTCTCCAAGACCCTGATCGGGCCGATCTTCTTCGAATTCATCCAGCGCAAGGGCGACGAAGGCTTTGGCGAAGGTAACTTCAAGGCGCTGTTTGAATCGATCGAGCAAGATCAGATCGATCGCGGTGTTCTCGATCGGGCCTGATCGGGCCTGACCCGGCAGCGGTCCGATAGCCGTCCGATGCGCCAACCGCCCACCCTGTTAGATCATCGCGCCTTAAATCGGAACCGCAACGCCGATTCCAATTGCGCCGGTTCCGATTTAAGGCGCAAAGATGATCGCTCTTAAAGTGTAGAGCAGCTTTCTGCCTTTAATCGGGATCGTTCCGATTTCGATCGAAGGCAGGTTGCTCTAGTATTGGACGGTGTGAGGAGACCCGATACCCTGCCGGCGGCACGAACGATCGATAGGCTGTCTCGATCAATTGGGCGAGGCGCAGGCAGCGCTGATCGGCGCCCTCTGGGCCGATGATCTGCGCCCCGACCGGCAAGCCATCGGCCGTCTGCCCGATCGGGATCGCCGTCGCCGGCAGGTAGGCAACGGACGGTAACCCGATCCAATAGTACGTGTCGGAGGCCGGCCTCTGAGATCCGTCCACGACCAGCATTTGCTCGATCTTCGGCACACCGAACATGTGCGGGAAGGCCGGCGTCGTCGTAATCGGACAGATCAAGGCGTCATAGGTCTGAAAGAACGCGCGCCAAGCGTCGCGCAGCACACGACGGCGGTCATGGGCGGCGAGCCAATCCCAATGCGAAATTGACAGTCCGCGATGCATCAGCGCGTCGTAGCCGACGTCGTCCGGCGCGAATTGGGCTGCCCTCTGGCGCACCTCGGCCAGCTGCGCGGCGTTAAGCCGGGCCGAAGTCGCGCCCCGCAGCAGCGTGATGAACAGGCTATAGGTCTGCTGGCTGGGCAGCGGTAGTTTTGGCGCGATCACCACCTGCCCCCCGGCGTCCGCGAGCGCCTCCGACAGTTGCGCCAGAGCCGTTTGGATGCTGGCATCGACCGGGAAATGCGGGTCCGTGCCGACCACTGCGATCCGGAATTGGCTCAGTGCCTGGCGTGGTTCGCTGGGCAGCGCCAACCGCCAGTAGTCCGTTTCGCAGACATCTGCCCCCGCCACGATCGACAACGCCAGCTCCAGATCGTAAGCGGAACGTGCTAACGGCCCGGCGACCAGGATGTCGGCTGGCGCTGAGCGCTCAGCCAGACCGTGGCCGCGCATCGGCACAACGCCGAAGGTGGGTTTGTGACCCCACACCCCGCAATAGGCAGCCGGCACCCGGATCGAACCGGCGATGTCGCTTCCCAGCTCCAGCGCACTCAAGCCGCTCGCCAACGCCGCCGCCGAGCCCCCCGAAGAGCCGCCCGGCGATCGCTCCAAATCCCAGGGGTTTTTGGTCTCGCCGTAGATGGCGTTGAAGCTTTGCCAATCGGCCAGATCCTTGGGAACATTGGTCTTACCCAGCACGATTGCGCCCGCCGCCAGCAACCGCGACACGACGAGCGCATGCGCGCCAGCGCGGTGGCCTGCCCGTTCGGGGTGGCCGAATGTGCTCGGCAGGCCGGCGAAATCGAACGACTCCTTGATGGTGATCGGCACACCGTGCAGCGAACCGGTTGCCGCGCCTGCGCGAAGCGCGGCATCGGCGGCGTCGGCCTCCGCGCGCGCCGCCGCGAACCGCTCCACCACGACGGCGTTGATCGTCTGCGCCCACGCCTCAATCCGTGCGATATACGCCTCAACCAGCGCGCGCGAGGTATAGGCTCCGGCGCGCAGATCCGCCGCGATCTGCCCGGCGCTCGCAAACACGGCCGTCATCGGATGTCGGTCTCCCTCGTATCGAACCTCACGTTGCCGTCCAGATCATCTCGCTGTGAGTTGGCGCTGCGAAAGCGGCCCAACTCCCAGCATTAGATCATGTCCACCCTCGGCGGAACCGCCCGGCCCCCGCTGCCCCGGCCGTCCGCCCACAACATTGTACCATTGGGTGGCCGGGTAGCAGCGCGGGATGGTTGCAGCCGACACGGAAACCCAAGACGGTGATCGCTGATCGGCATGGGGCCAACATTCCGCTCGATGCCGCGGCCGGGCGCGGCGTCGATGGCCAGGCTTTGCCAAATGAACGCCCGGCCGTTATGTAAACCGCTCCCGGTCGCGCCCGACCCAGGCGCACGTGTCAGCGAGATGCTGTGATGGCCGACATCGAGTTCAGGACCGACATGGATTTCGCCTATGGCGAGGCCCGCGAAATCATCCCCGGCGTCGTCCGTATCGTCGCCAACAATCCAGGTCCGTTCACCTATAAAGGGACCAACACCTACATTGTCGGTGACGCCAACGGCAGCGGCTCGGTCGCCGTGATCGATCCGGGACCCGACGATGAGGAGCATTGTGAGGCAATCCTGCGGGCGGTCAAGGGGCGCGCGATATCCCACATCATTTTAACCCACACCCACCATGACCACATCGATGGCTTGGGCCGGCTGCAGGCGGCCACCGCGGCCAAGGTGGGCGGATACGGGCGCCAGGCCCAGGCGCCAGGTCGGCGCGTTGCGGCCGATGGCACCGAGGTCAGCGATCAAGAATTCCTGCCTGAGCTGGTGTTGCGCGACGATGACCGGGTCGCCGGGGAGGGATGGACCCTACGCGCCATACATACGCCGGGCCATGCGCCGGACCATTTGTGTTTCGCGCTGGAAGGCGTCCGCGAAGGGACCCAGCTGCTGTTCTCCGGAGACCACGTGATGGCCTGGAACACCAGTGTCGTGGCCCCGCCTGAGGGGCGGATGGGCGACTATCTGCGCTCGTTGGAGCGCTTAATCGGTCGCGGCGACACGCTGTACCTGCCCGGGCACGGCGGCCGCCTGGAGCGGCCCGGGCGCATGGTACGGGCCTACCTAATCCATCGGCGCATGCGTGAAGATGCCATCGTCGACGCGCTTAAGGCCGGTACTGACACCATTCCATCGATCGTCGCGCTGATTTACCCCCATCTCGACGAGAGCCTGGTGGGCGCCGCCGCGCTTTCGGTGCAGGCCCACCTGGAGCACCTCATCGAGCGCGGCGTCGTGAGCTGCGCCGGTATGATCGACGATGACGCCCGGTTCGCCGTCGCTTCGTCGAACGCTTGACCTTGGACAGCCGCGATTTGATCCGGGCGAACCGCTGGCTAGGGGTGGTCACCGAGGCAGCGATGCGCGCTTGCATGCGGGTGAGGATGTCGCGCAACCGCGTCGCGTTACGGCCGAGATCATGCGCGCCGTACCGCGATGAGGATCTCACGTCGATCCGCGCGCGATGGTCGACTTGTGATACCCGCACGACAACGTCGTCGTAAAAGCCGACCACCAGCGTGCGATCAACCGCTTCGATCAGACCATGCCGGCCGCTGTCCGGCGGCGTTTCCGACACGATCTTGAGCCGCATGCGCTTGATCGTTTCAAGCGCTATTTCATAGGTCTCCGATGGACTACGATTGACGTAGATCGGTCGCAAATCCGGGTAAGCGGCCAGTTGTAGGCGGCCAAAGCTCTCGATCGGATAGATGGTGGAATTGGCGTCCGGTGGGCGCGTAGCGGCCAAAACCTTGTAGGACGGCGGCGACGTCGGATCGGTCGTCGCCTCATGCATCATCGGCAGGTCAAAAAACTTCTGTGCAAACGACAGCGGCCAAGCAAAGGTGCAGGCGGCAATCACAATCCCGAACAACGCCGACGATGCCCCGTCGCGATCGCGTACCCAGACGTCGATCAGTGCGACGATGGCGAACACGATGGCCAGCGCGGCAATGCCGAAACCAACCAGGAACAAATTGAGCGCCAACGCGGTCGGCATGCCGAGCACGCGATGCAGCACCACAACAACGCAGATCAGCGCGCCGGCGAACAGCGCAACGCTGGGCGACCAATCACTGAATAGGGCCGGCGATCTGACAGCCATCTCGCGTGCAACTTCGCTTCACCTGATCGGGCTGGCGCAGTTGGATCCAATGCCCGCGCCAAAGCCCAATATACGCGAGAATCGGGCAAACTTCAGCCCGATGCGCCCACATTTGGCGGCCGTGTTGCAACTTAGTTGCCGATCTCGGGCGCGGCAATGGGCTTGATCCCATCGCCGTAGATGACATTATGCCAGCTCGCCCAATTTTCCGTATTTCTCAGCAAGGAGGTAGTAAAACGTGACGCGATGCTTCATCTTGTCGTCTTTCATCTTGTCACAAATCTCGTCGATGGCACGATCGAGTTCGGTATCACTTTGAGTTAATGCCAATTTCTTCTTCAACCAACTATCACGCACTCGCGCCAATTCATCCTTCGACGAGCAGGATACGACAGAGGCATCCCGACTTTTCAGCGCAATACCGAGATGCTTGACGATGCCGGCGACCGCCTGGTCGTTGATCGATGAGGTATACTTTTTTATATCATCAACGTATTCGGTCACGGGAAACCTCCATCAGTTGCCGCTGCCAACGCAGCGCTGAATGTTCATCGACGCAGTTCAAGCGAACGCGTGCGATTTGCTCAGAGGACGGCGCGATTGGGGCGCGCGTGCGCCGACTCCAGGCGAGCCTACCATAAGGTGAGCACGGATTGGCAACTTTATTGAATTGGCTTGTGTTTAACCCACCCTGGGTTCGTCTTGGAGCGAACCCCCGGCGTCCATCAGGGTTTTGAACGCAGTGAAGCTATCATGCACACGTCGTGCCTCGGGCGTTGCATCGGCCACCCTCGCCACCAGCTCTGCCGCGGCAGCATCAAGCGCTTGCTCGATGTCTTCGGTGCCGGCTTGCGCGACAATCCCGTTCGCCGGCAGCAAGCATGTCACGGCCAGGCGTCTGTGGGTGCGCAGCGCCGCCTCGCTGAGCTGTCGCTCACGCGCGACGATCCCGTCAAACAGCGTTTTTTGCGAGCGTGTCAAGCGATCCCAGCGCGCCGAGCGGATCGTCAGCGACAGCGGTCTGCCGTAGCCATGCAGCGCGATCGGATGGCGCCAAGGTGCAACCTGGTGTAGGTCCGCGCACAACGCTGCGAACGGGCAGCTCACCTCAACCGCTACCACCCTGCCCGAGGCCAGCAGCGCTTTAGCCTCCGCGCAGCCGGTTCGGCCGACGTCCACCGCCCGGGCGCCGATCCGCGCCAAAACATCGCCGGCCAACCCGTGCGCGAGCACGCTGGTCCCACGCAGATCGTGTGGTGCCGCAAGGGCCCTGCTGGCCCAAAGTTCCGTGCCGGCCGTGGCATGTCCCATCAACAAGGGCTTAAAGCCCAACTCGGCCCCGACGGCATCCCACAGCATCTGACCACCGCCGACGCTGAGCCACGCATCGTGCTCTGCAGCCGCAAGCCCTTGTCGGCCGGGAAGTCCCGCAAACCAGGCCAGCGCCGGCTGCGCGGCGACCGGTTCAGCGAGGAAGCCGAGTTGCACGTCGACCTCGCCACCGGGCGGCGCCCCGCCGAAGCCGGTCTCATCACCCTCGATCCATTCGATCTGCAGCTCACCATCGCTCGCGGCAGCTAGACTGACCGCCAGCCGCGCCGCGGTCTCGGCAACCAGATGCTGATCCCAACCCGGTTCGGCGGTCATGACCAAGCGCTGCGCGCTCGATTGAACCGCCGGGGCTGGCATCGCGGCAGTTTGCGCGGTTGGGGCTGGCTGGTCAGCCAGGGCGGTGCCGGCGACCGCCGCGGCTGCTACCCCGCCGCCGGTCTTGATGAAGTTGCGACGATCCATGTCGTGCTCCCCCGCTGTTGACGCTCGGTCACCGTTATGCCGCTGCACCCGCCCATTTCCGCCGCTGCACCGCTTGTGACGCCGCTGCACCGCTTGTGACCGATGCACTCCGGCAGGGCGCTGAACGCGGTCGGCGCCGCCCCATCGACCTGTTGCGGCGCAGGCCAGGGCCGAGGCCACGCTACCCAAGCGGCGACGGGCCATCGCGTTCAGCTTACCCCCGGCCAGCCGGCGCGTCAGCAAAACCCACACCGCCCGCGCTCTGATCCGAGCCCACCTGCTCCAATTCCACCAAGGTCCCTAACATGTGCTTGGGATTGAGGAACAGCACGAGATTACCGTGGGCACCTATTTTCGGCTCTCCATCACCGATCGGGCGAGCCCCGCATCGCACCAGGTGATCTCGCGCCGCGATAACATCCTCGACCTCGTAGCAGACATGATGCATCCCACCGTTCGGATTTCGCTGCAGAAATTTCGCGATCGGGGATTGCTCGCCCAATGGTTCGAGCAGCTCGATCCGGGTGTTGGGCAGATCGACAAATACCACGGTGACGCCGTGCTCCGGCAGCGCCGTGGGTTCTGAAACGTCTGCACCGAGCACATCCCGATAGATGGCTGTCGCCGCCTCCAGTTCAGCAACGGCGATGGCAACATGGTTCAAGCGGCCAATCACGCTGGCTCTCCGTCTCAACTGCTCTGGTTGTCCCTATCACCTTAACCCGCTGGAATTGAGCCGCAATCCCTCTGCGTCTCGGGATGGGCAGGTGCGCGTCTGAGGTGGGCTGACAACCTTGGCGGTGAGTTTATGCTAACACATACTCCGATGATGTGCCTCCGGTCGATCCGCGCCCATTGAGCGCGGCTGGACCGGCACCTATGGTTGTGCTCAAGTTCGGTGGCGACCACCGAGTCTATTTGATGACCAAACCAGTTCCGATCAACGTCCAGGCCAAGGTTCGACCCGAGCTTCCGGACTTGCGCTATCCGCCGCGGCGCCGCCGCGGTCTGCCGATCCGCTCGCTTCTGATGGTCGGTGGCGTAATGGTGGTGGCCGTGCTCGCGGGCTGGGCGTGGCTTTCCGGCGGCCGCTACGTGGTTGTCGACGATGCCTACGTGCGTGCGGCAAAGCTGATGGTGTCAACCGATGTTTCGGGCATCGTGTCATCCGTCGATGTCAGGGAAGGCTCGCGCGTCAAGCGTAACGACGTCCTGTTCAGGCTGCGACCTCGCCAATTTCAGATTGAGTTGGACAATGCCAAGGCCACGCTCGATCAGACGGTTCTCAGCATCAACGCGATGAAGCTCGACTACCGCCGTTTGCTGAATGCGATTGCCGCACAGCAAGCTCAGGTGGATCTGGCCAAAACCAGGTTCGATCGTTACCAGCAGTTGGTCGCCAAAAAGGCGGTCAGCCAGGCGGTTTTCGATCAGGCCCGGTTTGCGCTGATGGCCTCGCAGAAGACGCTTAACGCGCTTGAGCAGGAGGCCGGCGTACAATTGGCCAAGCTCGGCGGCAATCCGGATATCCCGGTCGAGCGCCACCCGCGATATCGTCAGTCGAGGTCGTTGGTGGACGAGGCGCAGCGCAAGCTCAACGCCGCGGTGGTGCGCGCTCCGTTCGACGGCGTCGTCACCAAGGTCGAGGCGTTACAGCCGGGCACCTATCTCGTGGCGCCAACTGCGGCGATCACCAACATGGGAGCGGTGGCCTTGGTGGCGACCGACAAGGTCTGGATTGAAGCCAACATCAAGGAAACCGATCTCACCCACGTCAGACCGGGCAACGCTGTCGACATAACGATCGACAGTTATCCCGGCCACATCTGGCGCGGCACGGTGGACAGCATCAGTCCGGCCTCCGGCGCCGAATTCTCGATTCTGCCGGCGCAAAATGCCAGCGGCAACTGGATCAAGGTGACCCAACGCGTGCCCGTGCGGATCGCGATCGAGGCCAAGCCCGAGGACCCGATCTTGCGTGCGGGCATGAGCGCCGTCGTCAGCGTCGATACCGGTCACCGCAGGGAGCTGTCCGATATCGTGCCGGCGGGTTGGATGCGATGACGACGTCCTCTGCGGTCGAGGGGCCGATCGGAGGAACACGGCGCCTGTTGATCACCGTCTGCGTCATGATCGCCACGATCCTGCAGACGCTCGACACCACCAACGCCACGATGGCGCTGCCCTATATGCGCGCCAGCCTGGCTGCCGGCCCCGACCAAATCACCTGGGTGCTCTCCTCCTATGTCGTGATGGCCGCGATCATGACCGCGCCGGTCGGCTGGCTGGCACGGCGCTTCGGGCGCCGACGCTTTTTCGTTGCTACCATGATTGGATTCTCGGTCTCCTCGATGCTGTGCGGGGCCGCCACCGACTTGACCCAGATCGTCATCTTTCGCATGGCCCAAGGCGCTTTCGGCGCCGCCTTAATTCCCCTGTCGCAATCGACGCTGCTCGACATCTGGCCAGCGGAGCAGCGCGGCGCAGCGCTGTCGGCTTGGGGCATCGGGGTGATGGTCGGGCCCGTGATCGGACCATCGATCGGCGGCTACATCACCGAAATGTACCACTGGCGCTGGATCTTTTACCTCAACGTTCCGGTGGGACTGCTGGCCATCAGCGGGCTTTGGCTGTTGCTGGACGACGATCGCGACAAACTGCGAGCGGCGCCTTTCGATTGGTTTGGCTTCACCACGCTGGGCATTGCGATCGGTGCGATCCAGCTGATGCTCGATCGTGGTCAGCAGCAGGACTGGTTCGACTCCACCGAGATCATCGCCTGTTTGGTGATCGGCTGCCTGGGCCTGTACCTGTTTATCGTCCATCTCGTGACCGCCGACCGGCCGCTCGTTTCCCCGCGCATTTTCACCGACCGCAACTTCGCTGGAAGCTTTTTGATGCTGTTCTTGGTCGGCGTTCTATTGCTGTCGACGACGGCGCTGATCGCGCTCTATTTGCAGACGATGATGGGTTATCCCGTGCTCGACGCCGGCATGATGATGGCCCCACGCGGCATTGGCACCATGATCGGCATGCTGATTGTCGGTCGGATCGCGAACCTGGTCGATCAGCGAGCGCTGATTCTGATCGGGGTCGCGCTGACGACGTTATCGCTTTGGTTGATGTCAGGGTGGACACCCGACGTCGACCCTTGGTCATTGGCGGCCACGACGGTGATGCAGGGCGTCGGCTTCGGCCTGGTGTTCGTCCCCCTCAACATCGTCGCCTTCGCCACGCTGCCGGCCGATCTTCGCACCGAGGCCAGTGGTTTCCTCAACCTGATCCGTTACACCGGCCAGGCGATGGGGGTCTCCATCGTGACCTTTGTCCTGGTGCGGGGCACCCAGTTGATGCACGCCCGCATCGCCGAGGAGGTGACCCCATTCAACCGCATGCTGCACACGCATGGTGCCTATTTTAAATGGAGTACCGCCCGTCCACGCGGCCTCCTCGCGCTCAATGATGAGGTCACCCGCCAAGCAGCGGTCAGTGCGTTTGCCAATGACTTTCTGTTGTTGATGATGATCAGTGTCGTCGTCGGCTTGCTACTGGTTGTCATTAGGCCGCCACCGCGGGTGACGGCCCCGCCGCGGGCGGCGGCAGAATAGAGCAACCTGCCTTTGATCGGAATCGGAACGATCCCGATTAAAAACAGAAAGTTGCTCACCACTTTAAGAGCGATCATCTTTGCGCGTTAAATCGGAACCGGCGCAATTGGAATCGGCGTTGCGGTTCCGAATTAAGGCGCGATGATCTAGCGATCCGAGCGAGCGCTGCGCTGGTTCTGCGCCCACGAGGCCTGGTCCAAGACGAAGGTGCACAACGTCAACGGCCGAGAAAGGTCTTCGCGATCGATCAGCGCTCGCCGCGCGGTGGCGCGGCGGTGTCGTCCTGCCCAGCCGGACTCGCCTCAGATGCGGGCTCCCGAACTTTCAATTTGGTGATCAAAAGCCGCTCCAAACCCGACCATAGCGCGGCGTACCCGACCACCATGATGGCGCCGGTCAGAATCGGCGAAAATGCCCAAGACAGCGGCATATCGTAGATCGTGATCAACAACGGGTTGATGGCCGCCGGCGGGTGGACGGCGCGCGCCGCCAGCATCATCAGCGCGGCCAGCCCGACCGCTAACTCCGCCGCATTGATCCCGGATCCGATCGTTTTGACGACGACCAGACCAGCCACGCAGGACAAAAAGTGGCCGAGCACCACCGCATAGGGTCGCGCGCCCTCGTTGTGTGGCAAGGCGACCACCAACATCAATGACGTCACGAACGGGATGTGGGCCTGCGGCTCCTGCGCCAATTCGACGAGATAGTGCATCAAGGCTACACCAACGCCGACACCCACCGCTCTGTGCAACCAAATCAGCGGCTGCTTGAGGTCAGTTCGAATGCGCATGATTGCAATGACGCCTGCGATTGCTGAGATGGGTGCTTCAGGAAGCGGACCGGAACGGCTGAGCTCATTTGGCAGCAGCGACGACGCGGGATGATCTCATCTAATCTTGAACACCAGTTTGCCACGCAGGTGGCGCCCCTGGCTGATGCGATGCGCTTCAACGGCATCATCCAATTGGAACTCGCGAACCTGAGGGACGTGCACGGCTCCGGCCTCGACCAACTCAACGATCCGTTCAAGATGCTGGCGATCACGCTCCACGTTGGGCCGCAGCGACGCGACATCGGCACGTGGCGCAGCCGGCGGCTCCCGCCCGGAAGCGATGAAGGCGGCCCGACCGCCCGACTTCAAGACTGCGAACGAGCGTTCGGCCACGTCGCCGCCGACCGTGTCGAACACGGCATCACAATCCGACACCACCTGGGTGAAATCTTCAGCGGCATAGTCGATGACCTGATCGGCGCCCAAGCTTTTGACGTAGTCATGATTGGCCGCGCTGGCCGTGGTCATCACGATGGCGCCTAGATGCTTGGCCAATTCGATGGCGAAGCCGGCCACCCCGCCCGCTCCGCCCTGGATCAAGATTCGTTCGCCGGCCTTCAGCTTCAGCGTGTCCTCGACCGCCACCAGCGCCGTCAGGCCGATCAAGGCAACCGCTGCGGCCTCGACGTGGGTCAAGTGGGCGGGTTTCTTCGCCACCAGGTCGGCCTTCATCGCGATCTTTTCGCAGTAGGTTCCCTCTTGGCCGACCGCGCACACCCCGAACACCTCATCGCCCACCCGCAGGTCTGCGACGCCATCGCCCACGGTGCTGATCACGCCGGAGAAATCGCGGCCCAGCACATAGGGAAACGTGCTGATGGTCGCGTAACTGCCGCCTTCCCGCACCTTCCAATCGGCACCATTGATGCTCGCGGCATGGATGTCGACAATGACCTCGCCCGCCTTCGCCACCGGATCGGGCAGCGTGCCCAACGTTAACGCTTCGGGGCCACCATGCTGGTTCAAGTATACGGCTTTCATGTCTCCACGTTCTCCCTCGGCATGGGCGCGAATAAGTCTACGCCGGAACCATTTCGCCCCCGACCATTCCACCTATTGCCACGATCCCGAGGTGGTGCGGTGGGTGTGCGGGCAGACAATGCGGTTCCGGCCAAGGCCGAAGCGATCTCGACGGATGCCCCGCTGACCGATCACCGTCGCACCGACCGGCGATGCTGACAACACGCGTTTGCCGGCACAGCGCCTGGACCAACGCCAGCTAGGCCCGCTTGGCGTCCTGGATGGCCTGCCACACCCTGTAAGGGGTGGCAGGCATCGCAATGTCGCGAACCCCACACCCTGCCAGCGCATCCAGCAGTGCGTTGACGACTGCCGACAACGCCGGCGTCGTGCCACCTTCGCCTCCGGCCTTGATGCCGAGCGGATTGGTGGGCGATAACACCTCGACGATCTCCGTGGCAAACGAGGGCAGATTGTCGGATCGCGGCATCCCATAATCCATCAGTGAGCCAACGATCGGCTGCCCGCTGGATTGATCGATTTGGCACAGCTCCCACATGGCCTGGCCGACGCCTTGCGCGATGCCCCCATGCGTCTGGCCGTGCACGATCAGCGGATTGATGCAGCGGCCAACATCATCGACGGCCGCATAGCGGGTAAGCTCGACCCATCCGGTTTCCGGATCGACCTCAAGCTCGCACACGGCACAACCGTTGGGAAACACCGGTTCGTGCATCTCGTTGTCAACCTCGACCGCCAGCGGCGGTAACCCGCGCTCGGCGCCGGCCTGTGCCAGCTCCGCCAACGTGTAGCTCTGATTGCTCGCCGGTGCGGTCAGTCGTCCCTCGGAAAACTCGACGGACTGCGCATCGCAATCCATCAGCATGGCGGCCTGCTCGCGGGCCATTGCGATCAGGCGATCGGCCGCGCGCGAGATCACGGTGGCGGCGTGGCGCATGGAGCGGCCGGAGTGTGAGCCGCCACCGACCGCCACGATATCGGTATCGCCAATGACAATATCGACGTGGTCGAACGCGACGCCGAGCAAATCGGCGGCCACCTGGGCAAAGCTCGTCTCGTGGCCCTGGCCGGACGGCTGCGTGCCGATCACCACGCCGACCCGGCCGTCGGCGCCAACCGCGATATCTGCGCGCTCGCGGGGTGAGCCGATCGAGGATTCAACATAAGGGGTGATGCTGCGTCCCAGCCGTCTGCCGCGTGCAATCGCCGCTGCGCGGCGGGCCGGGAAGCCGTCCCAATCGGCAATGCGCATGGCCAGGCTCATGTTGGCGGCATAGGTGCCGCTGTCGTATTGGGCCCCGACCGCGTTGGTGTAGGGCATGGCCGATGACGAAACCAGGTTGCGGCGCCGCAACTCCACCCGATCAAAGCCGATCTCGTCGGCGGCCTTGTCGATCAGCCGCTCGATCGCGTAATTGACTTCCGGCCGGCCCGAGCTGCGGTAGGCGTTGGTCGGCATCGTGTTGGTGAACACCGCGCGTGCGCGCAGCGTGGCCGCGGGGATGTCGTAGGCGCCAGTGATCAGCCCTGCGCCTTTGCCCAACGGCGACAGCGAGACCGCCCGCGCGCCGACATTGGAGACATTGTCCGCCCGCATGGCGAGAAACCGGCCGTCCTTCGCCAACGCCAGCTCCACCCGGGTGGCCAGATCACGTCCCTGATAATCCGACAAGAAAGCTTCAGACCGCGTTGCCGTGTACTTCACCGGCCGCGCGACCTTACGCGAGGCCCACAGCACCAGGCCGAACTCCACATAGGCGCGGTTGCGGGCGCCAAAGTTGCCGCCCACATCGAAGGACAGCACCCGCAGCTGGTCCGGTTTGATGCCGAGCACCGTCGCCACCTCGGCCTTTTGGCGCACCGCGCCACCGGAACCGGCATAGAGCGTGTAACGCTGCGTACTGGCGTCGTAATGGCCCAGCGCCGCGCGCGGCTCCATGGTCACCGCCGTCACCCGTGGAATGTCGAGATCAAGCCATGTCACGTGATCGGCGGCGGCGAAGGCCCGTGCCGTCGCCTGCGGGTCGCCGAACCAAGTATCGATCACGCAATTATCGGGCACCTCGTCCCAAACCATCGCGGCGCCCGGTTCCAACGCGGCCAACGTCTTGCTGACCCAGTCCAGCTCCTCCCACTCGACGACGAGCGCCTCGACCGCATCGAGCGCCTGCTCGGGCGTCTCCGCCACCACCATGGCGACCGCCTCGCCGACATGTCGCGCTTTATCGGCCGGCAGCAACATGTGCGGTCCAGTAAACGGATCGCGGCGACCGTCCGGTCCGGTCAGCTTCATGTCGAACTTGGTTTTCGGCAGCGGACTGTGCGGGATCGGCGCCAGCCCATCCGCGACCACATCGGCGCCAGTGAGAATGCTCAGCACTCCCGGCAGGCGTTGTGCGTGGCCGATGTCGATCGCGACGATCCGCGCGTGGGGATGCGGTGAGCGGGCAACGGCCGCGTAGGCCTGACCTTCCATGTGGCAATCATCGCTGAACCTGCCGCGACCGGTCAACAGTCGAACATCTTCCTTGCGGCGCAGCGGCTGGCCGACGGCGTCGAGGTTGAAGGTCTCAGGCTTGTTCATGGACAGTCGTGTATCCGCGTCACAGTGAGATCACGCCGGCGCCGACGGCCAGCCGCGCTGCGGCGCACTGCGCCAAAACCTTGAATCGACGAGCGCTGCGCCAGCTCGGGCGACGCGTTGTGTTGGCACAGGTTGCCCGTCGTTAGCAAGCTGCGCTATCAGATCGCCCAGATTGCCATGCGTGATCCGTTGCGCACTGATCCACACCGAGCCCAACACACACACCGAGCACAGCCAGATGCCCACCACCGAGCGCGGGCGCGCACCTGCGGACCTGCAACAGCATTTGGCCCGACTCGATGCGGAAGGCCTGCTCACGCGTATCGATCGGCCGATCTGCAAAGACACCGAGATCCATCCGCTGGTGCGCTGGCAGTTCCTGGGCGGGTTCCCGGCCGATCAGCGCCGCGCGTTTCTGTTCACCCATGTCAAGGGGGCCCGGGGCGAAACCTACGACATTCCCGTCGTGGTCGGCGCCCTGGCGGCCTCGGACCGGATCTATGCGCTGGGGATGGGGGTGCCGGTCGAGGCCCTTGGCGAGGTCTGGATCAAAGCGATCGCCGACCCGATCGAACCTCAGTACGTGGATGCCGCGCCTTGCCAGCAGGTGGTGATCACCGGCGACGAGCTAACCGGCGCCGGCGGCGGCTTGGCGAGATTGCCGGTGCCGATCTCCACGCCGGGCTTCGATGCGGCACCCTACCTGACGGCAACCTTGTGCGTGACCAAGGACCCAGAAACCGGCGTCCGCAACATGGGCACCTATCGCGCCGGCCTCAAGGCACCGGATCGGCTCGGCGTGCGCATGGCCTCGCGCCTTTCCGGCGCGGGAGGATACCTTCATTGGCTGAAGTATCAGCAGCTCGGCCGACCGATGCCCTGCGCCATCGTCATTGGCTGCGCTCCGGTGGTGGCCTTCACCGGCCCGCAAAAGCTGGCGATCGACCAAGACGAAATGGCCGTGGCCGGTGGCCTGGCCGGACGCCCCATGCGGGTAACAAAATGCAAAACCATCGATTTGGAGATCCCAGCCGACGCCGAGATCGTGGTCGAAGGCCTGATCGACACCGAGCTGTTGGAGCCGGAGGGACCGTTCGGGGAGAGCCACGGTCACATTGCGCTTGAGGATTTCAACATGTCGATGCGCGTGACCGCGATCACGCAAAAAGCCAAACCGGTGTTCGCGTCGATCCTATCGGAAGTGACACCATCGGAATCGAGCATCCTGAAAAAGTCGGCTTATGAGGCGCTGTTCTTTTCCCACCTGAGCCATCACGTGCAGATCAAGGGCATCAAGCGCGTGGTGATGCACGAGCCTCTGACCAACTTGCGCAAGGTGCTGTTCTTGCAGCTCGCGCACGGCACACCGCAAAGCGAGGTCTGGCGCGCCCTGAGCGCTGCGGCGACGCTGCAAGCCCAATGCGGCAAGATCGTCATCGCCGTCTCCGAGGACATCGATCCCCACAACACCGACGCCGTGTTCTGGTCGTTGGCTTACCGTACCAACCCGCAAGCCGATACCGTGATCACCCCCTACAAGGCCGGTGGCCATGGACCCAAGAGCGGCCCGGGCGGCGAATCGTCAATGTTGATTGACGCGACCTTGAAGCACCCGACCTCACCGCTGGCGTTGCCGGCGCAGCGCTTCATGGAGCACGCGCGACAGCTTTGGATGGAACTGGACTTGCCCAACCTACCGCCGGCGCAACCGCCCTGGCATGGCTATGATCTCGGTGATTGGGCACAGGATTGGCAACGCTTCGCCGATAACGCCACCACCGGGCAGTGGGAGCTCAATGGGCGCACTACGTTCGACCGCCGACGTGCCGGCCTCAAGCCCGAGACGCCCGTGCGCAATGTCGAGCCCGAACCAAACCGGAGCGGGCGGCATTGATCGGCGCTGACCCGCATCAGCTGCTGCAAGCAAGACGGTGCCTGGACCTTTCAATGCCTGGACCTGGCGATGCCTGGACCTGGCGATGCCTGGAGGGCGGCCGCGAGCAACCTCCCGGTCGCTACCACGAACCCCATCGGGGCAGTCTGTGCCCATCACTGGCGAGCGGCTGATGGCGGCTGGTGGCACAATGCCACGTGGCGACCGGCAGCCGCCCCGCCGGCAATGGTCTTGCCTCCGCCTCGACAATGGTCGACAACACTGCTGAACCCAGCACGGTTGCCCGGACTGGTGGGCCGAGGGCCTCCGCTTCGCACCCGGCTCGAGACGCAATAGGTGAGGACAGCGACATGCCGACCGTAACATTAACAGTGAACGGCCAGACGGTGACCAAAGAGGTGGAGAATCGGCGACTGCTGGTCCAACTCTTGCGCGAAGACCTTCGGCTGACCGGCACGCACGTCGGCTGCGACACCTCACAATGCGGGTGCTGTACGGTCTTATATAACGGGGACGCGGTCAAATCCTGCACCATCCTTGCCACCCAGGCCGAGGGTGCCGATGTCGTCACCATTGAGGGCATCGGCACGCCTGAGAAGTTGCATCCGGTGCAGCAGGCCTTTCACGAAAAGCACGGCCTGCAATGCGGCTTTTGCACGCCAGGCATGGTGATGAACTCGGTCGACCTGCTGCACAAGAACCCCAAGCCGAGCGAACAGGACGTGCGGCATTGGCTGGAAGGCAACTTGTGCCGCTGCACGGGCTACCACAACATCGTCGAATCCGTGCTGCACGCCTCGGACCTGATGAGCGCCAAGAGCTGAGCTTTGATCTGACCCGTTGTGCGCAGCGGGTAACCTGGTGAGGGTTGGACCGATGTACAATTTTGAATATTCCAAAGCGCAATCGCTCGACGACGCTCGTGCAAAGCTCGGTGCGACGCCAGACTCGAAATTGCTTGCCGGCGGCATGACCCTGCTGCCGACGATCAAGTTGAGACTGGCCAAACCGGCCGCGCTGGTCGATTTAGGCCGTCTGGACGAGCTCAGGGGCATCGAGGTCGCCGGCGGTACTGTTACGATCAAGGCAATGACGCGCCATGCCGACGTCGAGCGCAGCGAAGCGGTGGCCAAGGCGATACCGGCGCTCGCCGACCTGGCCGGCGGCATCGGCGACGTTCAAGTCCGCCATCGCGGTACCATTGGCGGCTCCATCGCCAACAACGATCCGGCTGCGGACTATCCCGCCGGTTGCGTTGGCCTGGGCGCAACCATCGTCACCAGCAAGCGTGAGTTGGACGCCGACGCATTCTTCACAGGGCTGTTTTCGACGGCTTTGGAGGAAGATGAGATCGTTACGGCGGTGCGTTTTCCGGTGCCTGAGAAGGCGGCCTACATGAAGTTCAAGAACCCTGCCTCACGCTATGCGATCGTCGGCGCCTTCGTGTCGAAGGGGCCGCAAGGGGTACGCGTCGCGATCACCGGCGCGGGGGATAACGGCGTGTTCCGTGTCGCGGAGATGGAGCAGGCCTTGAGCAAAACGTTCGATGCGACAGCGATCGAGGCGGTCAAAGTGCCGACCGACACGATGTTGAGCGACATTCATGCCAGTGCCGAGTACCGTGCCCACTTGGTCGGCGTTATGGCGCGCCGCGCTGTGGCCGCTTGCGGATAATCGCGTCTGGCGATCGATCGTCGTTGGCGGCTATTGAGGCCGGTGGGTCGACCAAATCAGCCACGAGTCGCGAGGTTCATGATGTCGAGACGTTTGGGCGTATCGGGCGGCGCCATCGCCGCGATCAGCGCCGCGCTGTTGTTGATGCCGATCGCGCAGGCCAAAGATCACCGTAGTCCTGGCTACTCCGGGTCCGCGGGACGGACCGCGACCGCGCCCAAATCGAAGCGCAGACACCGCAGCACTAGATCATCGCGCCTTAAATCGGAACTGCAACGCCGGTTCCAATTGCGCCGGTTCCGATTTAAGGCGCAAAGATGATCGCTCTTAAAGTGGTGAGCAACTTTCTGCCTTTAATCGGGATCGTTCCGATTCCGATTAAAGGCAGGTTGCTCTACGGTCGTCCGCTCGCGCTCGTCGCAGGTGCGCGTGCGCGCGCCCTATACACGCGTAGACGTAAATGCTCGGCGGGTCGCGTGCGGATTAGAGTGCCTTATTACAGCGGCGACATCCGCTGGTGAGCCCCGTCGGCACATCTGGCTGCAGTGTGAGCGGGCGACGGCGCTCGTCCACTATCGGAACAATCATCCGCCGATCGGACCGGTCGCAAAGTCGGGTTCAATCAATCTGCTGCATCACTGGTTCGCTTCAAGCTCGTGGCCGCCCTCGACGGTAGCGCCGCGCAGGCCCGCTCCCCCAGCCTTTCAACCCGATGGCACGCACGATGTTGTGCGTGGCCGGATGGGGGAGCGAGATGGTGCCAGCTGATATGGAAACGATTTAGCCCGTTTCTGAACGCGGTGGATCGGTCGATGGGTGTCGCGGCTCGGGGTCGCCCGGCTCCGGGTGCGTTTGCCGCAATGCGCGGCGCAACGGCCGCGGCAAATAGGCTTCGATTCTCCGCAGTGTGTCGCTGGCCGCCTTGTGCGACGTCCGCCAGCGCTTAAACAGGGCACGCGCCATCGGGCTCGCCATCAAAATCAGTCCGGCGCCGACGAGAAACAACGGCACGCCAAACGGGGTTGGCAGCGGCAGAAACACAAGTCCAAGCGCCACCGATGTGCTACCGGCGAGGAGGAGCAAAATGCTACGCATGGTCACACTCTGCGGCGTTACGGCACCAAGCAGGCGTCGGCTGGAGACCAGCATCGCGCACGGCCGTGTGCCTTGACGTCAGCTCAGCGGTGCACATAGGCGGCGCGCCCGACCTGCACAACCGGTCCGACAGGTACGCTTGAAGGGCTCCCGGGTAAGCCGGGCGACGTGCCGCTTTCGCTGCGGTGGCCGTGGCGCCGGCGGCGTCGGCGGCGTCGGCGGCGTCGGACCGGGCGCTGGCGCATAGCGGCGTATCATCACGGCGACGACATCCAACCCAAGCCACGATGATCGCGGCGCTGACCTGCCCGTTCCCAGTCAATCGGTCGCTGTTGGCTCAGCCTTACTTGCGCATTTCACTGGACGAATTGATCGTGGCATGCAGGTTGCGCGCGAAATCGACGGCGCCGTGAATATCCATATCCATCGCCCGGCTGACATACTCTTTCACACCTTCGGTCGCGATCGCGGGTGCCTTCAAAATGGCTGCGCACACCTCTTCGACTGTGCCGGCCAGCTTGGCAGCGGGGACCAGTTCGCTGACGATTCCGAACGAAACAGCACGCTCAGCGCCAATCACCGCCGTCGAGTGCACCAGATACATGATGGCCTTGCGCGGAACACGGTCGATCAGCGAGGACAGAACCATGCCGGGCAGAATTCGGTGGCCCATTTCTGGCACTTGGAACGTTGCATCGTCCGCCGCGATCGTGATGTCGCTGAGCGCCGCCAGCGCACAGCCGAGCCCGATGGCCCGGCCTTGCACTGCGTTGACAATGGGTATGGGGGAACGACGAAATGCGGCGTAGCAATTGAACACGACGTCGAAGTCCCGCCGCCGCTGCAGGGCTTCCGCGGTCTGATCGGCCGGTGGGCCGGCCCAGCGGCCAACACAAAAATCAGCTCCCGCACCAGCAAACACGATCAGTCTGGAGGTTGCCGCCGCACCGTTGATCAGGTCGGTAAGTTCGAGGGCCATCGCATCGCTGACACCGTTGCCCGCATCGGGTCTATTCAGCGTGATCCGTAAGATTTGCCCGTCTTGCTCAACCCTAATCTCATCGCTCATGGGTGTCCTCCAGCCGCTCCGCGACGCATCACTCACGCCGCTCATCCCAGCTCTGTGGGTGCTTGGTCCGACGACCGGTCACCTCCCGCCCGCTGCGCCGGCAATCCACCAGCAAAACGTTAGCGATGCATGGACCGACGGGCAAGGCAGACCCGTTGAGCGGCCGAACCGGAAGCACGCTGGCGCGATCATGGGTGGTGCAGTCACGGCGATCGATCGGTCGCACCGCCTAATCGGCCAGATGATCGCTGCTGAAGCGCAGGGCAACTTTCTGCGCCTAATCGGAAGCCTCCCGGTTGCGTTGACGCGCAGGTTGTTTTAGGGCCCTTTGCAGCTTCGCGAACATATGCGCCCACTTGTCGACCTGGGCCTGCACCAAGGCTTTCATGGTTGTGCGCAATTCGTCCAACAACTCACAATCTGGCTGGCCGCCGTCACCGCCGTCTGCCCCCATCGTGTTCACGCGGGCCAGCAACTGCCCCGATCGCTGATCAAGCGCGGCGATCGTCTCATCTTGAACATATATGACGGCTTGTTTGAGAAACTCATCGGTGGTCCAACCGCGCTTTTCTTTCAGCTGGCGCAATTTGTGCTGAAACCGCGCTTTATTGCGCGCCGTCAGATCGCGGAGTTTGGCCGACGCCATTTCGACGGCGGCCTCGAAATCGGATTTGACGCATGCTCGCGTCTGCGCGCGTGCCTGCAACATCGACATCGCGACCAGGGCAAATGCAAATACGATTGAGACAAATCCCTTCACACAACGTCCTCGCGCAAGCCGCTGGCTTACCCTGCGATTATGCCACAATTCTGAGAAACCGCGATGGCCGTTTCAAATCGAATCTGAACGTGATCAACTCTCAAAACGTTCAGCAGCTGTCTGCACGAAATCAGGTATATATGAAATCCAACTCAATAGCCGTTGCTGTAACCGTCTGGCGGGATCGAGGCAAGCGCAGGCTTCGAACTTCGATCTGGTCGGCGCGTGAGATTTCTCCGGCGCACTGCGCCGGCAACCAACCGGTGACCGGCGCCATCGATCGTCGCCAACAATGTTGCCGGTCGGCCTCAGTGTGGCGACGAGGGTGCCCCATCGCGTGCGATCACCCGCCGCGCCTGATTGGCCAGCTGAGCGGCGGGCTGTCAACTTAACCAATCATCCAGTGTGTTTCAGCTCAGCTGCAACCAAACCGCTCCCCCAACCCGATTGCCCAATGGCACGCTTTTGTGGCTGGCCGGGCGGGGGGGGGGCGGACCGGCAAGGCGATCCCGCCACGGACAGAAATGATATAAGGCGAACCAACGGTGATTGTGCCGTGCTAAAGACCGACCTACCTTGGCACCAGGACATCGTCGACGCGTAAGGAAGCGCCACCATGATCGAAGCTTTGGGCTATATCGGAATTCGCTCCGACAAGATGGACGATTGGGCAGACTTCGGCGCAGATTGGCTTGGCCTCCAACTGGTCGAACGCTCCGGCGCGAGCCTCAGGTTCCGGATGGATGATCGCAAACAACGCGTGATGGTGTCGTCCGATCCCGGTGACGACGCCCAGTTTTTCGGCTGGGAGGTGGCTGACGCGACCGCACTTGAACAGTTGGCCGCGAGGCTGGAGGCGCGTGATGTTGCCGTGAGAAAGCTGCCTCGGTCCGTCGCTGACGCGCGCCGCGTCGCCGATGCCATCGCATTTGCGGATCCTGCCGGCAACGTGCTCGAAGCGTTCTGGGGCGCGGAAGTCACCAGCCAACCGTTCCAACCCGGCCGAGCGATCTCGGGTTTTCGGACCGGGCCGCTCGGCATGGGCCACGTCGTCCTTTACACCACACGCGTCGAGGAAATGATCGCGTTTTACCAGGACACGCTCGGCCTGCACCTGTCCGACTACGCGTTGAAGCCTTTTGTCGCCTACTTTTTTCATGCCAATCCCCGTCACCACAGCATCGCGCTGATCGGTGGCGAGCGCGACGACATTCATCACATCATGTTTGAGGTCTGCAGCCTGGATGACGTCGGACAAACCTACGACATTGCGCTGGCGGAGGAGGACCGGATCGCCACCACCCTGGGCCGCCACACCAACGATCTGATGACATCGTTTTACGCCAACACGCCGTCAGGTTTTTTGGTCGAGTACGGTTGGGGCGGGCGGACGTTGGACGTGGACAACTGGCAACCCTACGAGATGCAATACGGCACCAGCTTATGGGGGCACGAGCGCAACTGGCTGTCGCCGGAGGGGCTTCGCGAGGCCAGGTCACTGCGGGCAAAGGCGGCCACCGACAGCCAGCGCGCACCGGTCCAGGTCATGCCGGGCAACTACGTGCTCAGCCACGGCACCTGCCCGTGGTGGAATGCCGTCAAGGCCCGCCACGCCGACAAATGACACGCAACGCGGTTTTATAGCGTTTCAGGGTTAGCTGAAACGCTCTGCGATGATTGCTTTGAGGAGGAGCGCAACACACTGTGTTTTGCGCCTCCCCGCTTGGCGGAGGAGCTGAGCGGATCGCCGTCGCCCGATCAGCGCTTGGAGAACTGGAAGCTGCGACGTGCCTTGACGCGCCCATACTTCTTGCGCTCGACCACGCGGCTGTCGCGGGTGAGAAAACCACCCTTCTTCAACGGGTCGCGCAACTGCGGCTCGTAATAGGTCAGCGCCTTTGAGATCCCGTGCCGGACTGCCCCAGCTTGGCCCGACAAGCCGCCGCCCTTGACCGTTGCGGTCACGTCGTACTGATCGAGCCGGTTGGCCGCGTTGAGCGGCTGCTTAAGCAACATCTGCAGCACCGGACGCGCGAAATAGTGCGCGAAGTCCTTGTCATTGACGACGATGCGTCCGTGCCCCGGCTTCACCCAGACGCGCGCGACCGCATTCTTGCGCTTGCCGGTCGCATACGCCCGGCCATATTGATCGAGCTTCTGCACGTGCACCGGAGCGACCTGGGCGGCGGTGGTGTCGGCACCGGTCAGGGCGCCCAAGTCTTGCAGCGATTTGCTTTCTTCGGCCATCGGATCACGCCCTCGCATTCTTACGGTTTAGGCTGGCCACATCCAGCTTTTCTGGATTCTGCGCCGCATGCGGATGATCCGGCCCCTTGTAGATCTTCAAATTGCGCATCAACTTGCGCTGCAACGGACCGCGGCGCAGCATGCGCGACACGGCCAACGCGACAACCCGTTCGGGAAATTTGCCCTCAATGATCATGCGCGGCGTTCGGGTCTTGAGGCCGCCAGGGTAGCCCGTATGGTGATGATAAAGCTTGTCGTGGTATTTTTGACCGGTGAACACCACCTTATCGGCGTTGACGACGATGACGTTGTCGCCCGTGTCGACGTGCGGCGTGAACGTCGGCTTGTGCTTACCGCGCAAACGGATGGCGATAAGCGATGCGAGCCGGCCGACAACCAGGCCTTGGCCATCGATCACGATCCACTTTTTCTCGACTTCGCCCGGCTTGGCGACGTAAGTGCGCATGAACCCTGTGTCCCATAGTGAAGGTGGCGAAAACGCCGCCCATCCAATCAGCGCCGCATGGATAGGTGATAACCACCCAAAACGTCAAGAGGCATAGAAAACCTTATATATTACAGCACGCAAGGATTAAGGTATAATGATACCTCATCACGCTTGGTGAGAGCTTGAAACCAGCCCATTGGCCCCATTGCTAAGGCGCTGGACGAAAGCCTGCGGGCCAGGGGCCATCGCGCGATGGGGCGAACGCACCAATAACTGGGGATCGCATCGACGGCAACGTGACACCCGCCGACGTTGAACCTAACCTTCGGCGTCCACGTGTTCAGCGCGACTTCAGGGGCGACCAGATGTTTCGGCAAGATTGGCGCGCAACGTTGGCCACTGCGGCTTGGGCATGCTCCATGCTGGTAGTTGGCGTCCTCGTGTGCGCACACCAGATCGACGCTCAACAGCTCACGCGCGGCGAGCGCCAGGACAGCGATCAAGCGGCGGATTTTCGACAGGTCAGGCTCGAGCCGGGCGACATCAAGCGGTTTCTAGCCGCGCAAAAGGCACTGGCGGCCATTGCGCCGAAGCTCGAAGCCAGCGGTGACCCGCTAGACGATGAGTTGCAAAAAAAGCTGGACCGCATCATCGTTGCCCATGGCTTCAAGACCGTTGAGGACTTCGAGGACGTGCGCTCAACCATCATGCTGGTTCTCGCCGGCATCGACCCGGATACCGGTATCTATTCCAATCCGATCGAGCTGATTGAGCGCGACATCGAACAGATCAAGGCCGACACGACGATGACGGACCAGGAGCGTGCCGCACAGGTCTCGGAGATGGAGGCCGCCTTGAGCCAATTGCAGCCCCTTGAGCACATCGAGAACATCGATTTGGTCAAAACCTACGTGAAGCAGATCGAGGATGCGCTCAATTAGACGATCAGCGGCAAGGCGCAGCGGCTTCGCATGACAAGGACCGGCCAGAGATAAGGAGCGCGCGCGTCATGCAAGACGGCAAAGACAAGGTTGCGAATAATCGTTCGGCCAGCGGGCCAGTCGCCGCCGCTCAATCCGCCGAGCCGCCACTGCTGTGTTCCCAGCCCGAGCCTGGCATTGTCTTAATCACCCTCAACCGGCCCCGCTCTCGCAACGGTCTGTCGCTCGCCACCCTTCAGGCGCTTAACGGCGCGATTGAGGAGGTCTCAGCCGACCGCCACGCCAAAGTGGCTATTCTGGCCGCCAACGGGCCGGTCTTCAGCTCCGGCCATGACCTCAAGGAAATCACACAGCACGCCGGCGATGCCGATGGCGGACGAGCGTTCTATGCCGAAGCGATGGCCACGTGCTGCGCTGTGATGCAAGCCATCATGGCCTGCCCCAAGCCGGTCATCGCTGCGGTTCAAGGCACCGCGACGGCGGCCGGTTGCCAACTCGTCGCCACCTGCGATCTGGCGGTCGCGGCCTCGGGAGCGATGTTTTGCACGCCCGGCGTCAACATCGGACTGTTTTGTTCGACGCCGATGGTGGCCTTGTCCCGCAACGTCAGCCGAAAGCGGGCGATGGAGATGCTGCTGTTGGGCGAGTTGATCGACGCGCAAACGGCGGCGCAATGGGGCCTGGTCAACAAGGTGGTTCAGCCGCCACAACTGCTTGACGAGGCCATGCGCATGGCCCGCCAGATTGCCGCTAAGTCGTCCGTCACGGTGGCGATCGGTAAGCGTACCTTCTATCAGCAACAGGAACGACCCTTGGCCGAAGCCTATGAGATCGCCGCCCGCGTCATGGTGGAGAACCTGTTAGCCCAGGACGCCAGGGAGGGCATCTCGGCGTTCTTGGACAAGCGCGAGCCTCAGTGGACCGGCGAGTCGCGCCATGGAGCCTAGAATCACCATGGTGACGCTCGGCGTTGCCGATCTTGGCCGCGCCCGTGCCTTCTACGAACGCCTTGGCTTCCGCGCGTCGTCTGCCAGCAATGATCAGGTCACATTCTTTTTTGCCGGTGGCTGCGTCCTGGGCCTTTATCGACGATCGGCGTTGGCGGCTGACGCCCATCTGGTCGACGCACCCGGTGGCTTCGCCGGTGTGAGCCTGGCCCACAACTGTCGCAGCGAGGGTGAGGTTGACGCGGTGATGGCTGAAGCCGTCGCCGCCGGCGCGACGCTGACCAAACCGGCGCAGAAGGTGTTTTGGGGTGGCTACTCGGGGTATTTCACAGACCCCGACGGGCATCTTTGGGAAGTTGCCCATAATCCTTTCGCGCCGCTCGATGCTGCAGGCCATATGCAATTGCCGCCGCCGGATTGAGCGGTGGAGTCACACGCTACCAGTCCAGTGGGGCCGCCATGGGCCAGTGATGGCCAGTGGTGGCCAGTGGTGGCCAGTGGTGCAGCGGGCCGCCACGGCTGATCCGCGGCAGGCGGACGTGATCCAACGTCAGAGCAACCTGCCTTCAATCGGAACCGGCTTTGCGGTTCCGATTGAAGGCGCGATGATCTAGAGTGCAATGGTCGTCTCAGTCCATCGCGCAAAGAGGCGTGCATCGCGCAAAGAGGACCGGCTGGCGTGGCTCGAGCAAGCTGCCGGATGCGATCGCGGCCTTGCCTGGCCAAACATGATCACGCCAAACATGATCACGCCAAACATCATCGCGCCAATCCCATCACACCGTTGGCGCCCGCCAACTCACAGCACACGGACTCGGGTCGGCATGACATTCAACACTTGAACCGCCGACAAGCTAAAAGGTCGTGCCTCGGACCGACAGCCGAGATCACGACCTTTAAACTCACTAGACTTGTGCGGCAAAAACCGCGAGTCTTTCGCTTGATTAGCGAGCCAACTGCGCAGCAGCCGGCACTTCCATGCCAAGCTTCAGCGGCCTGTGCTCGACCTCGCGACGGCAAGCACTCAGTGCAACCGCAGCGATCACAGCGGCGATAACGATAGCGCCCTTCATAGCCTTTTCTCCTGTTAGAGCTGACGAACCAACGATTTAGCGAGCAATTTCAGCAGTGGTAGGAACAACAGCACCCAATTTGAGTGGTTGATGCTCTACCTCACGACGGCAAGCGCCCAGTGCAACGGCCGCAAACACAGCCGAAACCACCAGAAAACTCTTCAACCCCTGCATCCATCGACTCTCCAAGTTTTCGGCAGTCGCCATAGAGTGGGTACCGGCGTGGCGCCTCCAGATCAAGATTGGAGGCGGAGCCGGGGCCCTTTTCCAATCGCCTTGATGCGAGAATGCCACGCGTGGCTGAACCAGCACCCATCAACCTGGCGTAACACCGTACATTTTCCACAAGGTACGGCGGGGCTGGCAACGCAACAGGCAGCAAGCTGCCTGACAGCGCTCAACATGCAACAGCCGACTTACTGGACGATTAACGGCCGTTCGAGAAGCGGACAGGCGGCGTTCCCGGTTGGCACGACGGTGCGGAAACCCCTCAAGAAAACGGCGTCCGAATTGATCTTCGAACGCTGGCGCGGATGGCGGAGCTTGGTTCAGGCAAACCTAGATCATCTTTGCGCCTTTAATCGGGATCGTTCCGATTCCGATTAAAGGCAGGTTGCTCTAGGGTGCCGTGTGCGGGCCCCGTCTCAACCACGACGCTGACGTCCGCGACGCCATCAGACACGTGATGTTTCGCAACAGCGCGAACGCAACCGCGCCACGCTCATTGTGCTCTATGTGAGCAGAGGGGACCATGCGGGATCCGACGCAAAAGATGGCGTCGGCACGCGGCGTTCGTTGTATCCGGTTACGTCGATCGAATATAGACGCGGTCCGCCGCGGGCGCCTTGGCTGTCCCTGAAGAACATCAGCACCCGCCCATTCGGCGCCCAGGTCGGCCCCTCGTTGTGAAACCCTTCCGTGAGGATCCGCTCCCCGCTCCCGTCTGGTCGCATCACGCCGATCAGGAAGCGGCCGGCGAGCTGCTTGGTGAACGCAATGTTGTCGCCCCTGGGAGACCAGACGGGCGTGGAATAGCGGCCCTCGCCGCGGCTGATCCGCACCGCGCCCTGGCCGTCCAACCCCATAACATAGAGCTGCTGGTTGCCTTCACGATCCGATTCAAACACGATCTGCCGCCCGTTGGGCGCGTAGCAGGGTCCGGTATCGATCGACATCATCGGCGTGATCTCGCGTGCACGACCGGCGCGAAGGTCCATCTCGATGATCTGCGTTGCCGGCCCTTGGCCATAGCTCATCAGCAATCGCTGGCCGTCCGGAGAGAAGCGCGGCGCAAACGTCATGCCGGGTAGGTTGGCCGCCAAGCGCCGCTGCATGCTCGACAGGTCCAACAGCTCGACGCGCGGTGTCTCGCCAATGTAGGTCATATAGGCGATCTCTTGCGCCACCGGATTGAAGCGCGGCGTGAGAACGATCTGCCGTCCCCGACTAAGCAGGCGGACATTGGCACCGTCCTGATCCATAATGGCCAGGCGTTTGACGCGCTGGTCCTTGGGCCCCGTTTCGTCGACGAAAACGATCTGCGTATCGAAGTAGCCCTTCTCAAGTGTCAGCTTTTCGTAGATTTGATCGGCGGCGATATGGGCGAGCCTGCGCCACTTTTGGTTGGCCAGGCGTTTGCCGTCGATATTGCGCGACAGCACCACGTCCCACAGGCGGAATTCGACCTGCATGCGCCCGTCGCCGAGCTCGGCAATCTTGCCGACCACCAGCGCCTCGACCCCAGCCGCAGCCCAGTCTCGGGTCCGTGGCGTCTGGTTGAGGCTGGTCAGTCGTTGCGGGAACGCCTGCTGAGCGATCGGCCGAAACAGACCGGAACGTTCCAGATCGGCCAGCATGACCTGGGCGACCTCGCGACCGAGCTGCGGGTCGGCCGAATGAAAATCGGGGACGGCAATGGGCCGCGGCCGAATATTGGCCTCGTTGATTCTGACCCGTGTCTGCGCCCAGGTAAGGGCAGGCGCGGTGAGCATGGCCATGCCGGCACCCGCTGTTCGCATCACGCTGCGCCTGGTAAAGTGTCGGCTCTCAAGTGTCATTGGTCCGTTCCCGGTCGTGCTGCGAAACGCTACGCTCCCCCTTCAGCTTCTCGCTCCCCAATCTAGTACATTTGGCTGGGATCGAACTCCACGATCATGAAATCCCAACCGCCTTTATACAGATTTTTTGGCAGATCGTAGGGCTCGCACTGCACCAGTGCGCGCATCGCCGAATTCGCCACATCCGCGTAAAGTGGGCCGGTGCCTCGGCTGACCACCCTTGGGCGGCCCATCAACCGGCCCTGGCGACTGAGCTTTACCTCGACTTCGATTCTGATCTTATCGATGCCGGCGGCGCCGCTATTGATGTTCCAACACTGGCTCACCGCCCGCCGAAACATCGCGCCGACGAGGCCCAATTGGCTTGCGGTCAGCCGTTGATCCTTGCCGTCGCGCGCGCCCGCAACCGGCCCACGTGTCATGCCCCGAGAATTGCGCGCGCCACCGGGCGGCGCCGCGCGCTTAGTCGGATCGTTGTCACGCAGCGCCCGCATCTCAGCGAAGAAGTCGTCGCGCTTTTTGGCGCGTTCACGCTTGCGTCGCTGCGCGGCGCGTCGCTTGGCCTCGGCGCGTTTTTTCTTGCGGGCCTCGGCCTTTTTCTTGGCTGCAAGCCGCTTTTTGCGAAGCAATTCGGCCTTGCGCTTCTTTTCCGCCGCGGCCTTCTTTTTCGCCGCTTGCTCCGCCTTCTTCTTGGCCGCCTCTGCCTTTTGCTTCGCCGCTTGCTCCGCCTTCTTCTTGGCGGCTAACGCCTCAGGCGTCGGCCCTTTGGGCTTGGCCGGCAACATCGCCAGCTTTTCCGCGATCGGATCGGGTTTCGCGGGCTTAGCGGGCTCGGGCTTAGCGGGCTCGGGCTTAGCGGGCTCGGGCTTAGCGGGCTCGGGCAAAGACGGCTCGGCCGTTTTCGGCTCGGGCGCCAACTCCGGCGGCGGCGTCGCTGGCGGCGGCGGCTTTGGCGATTTCACCTTCTTCTTCGCCTTGGAGTCCGGCGCCGGCGGCTTCGGCGCGGCCTCCAACAGCTTGGAGCGGCGGGAGCCCTTGGTCAAACGCGTCAGGCCGTCCTCGGTGATCATCGCCACTTCGACCGGCAGCGGCTGCGCCGGCTCGTTCGGTTTGCTGTGATCAAACGCGATCAGCCCCCATCCAAGGATGAGGGCGTGCCCCACAAATGATATTGGCAGGCCGAAACGCACTGCCCCTTACCCTCCCGGCTCGGCCGCAATCACAATCGAGACCTTGTTGAAACCCGCCAGCTTCATGCGCGCCAGCACCTGGGTGACGGCGCCATGTTGGGCCGAGGTGTCACCCCTCAGAAAGATTGTGTCATCCGCTTTGTCGCCACGGGCGGTCGCGATGGCTTTCAGCTTGGGCACCAGCTCCTCGATGGCGAGCGCATTCTTATCTTCCTGGCCGATAAAGATCTTGCCATCCTTGGTCACCGAAACCACCACCGGCTCCTGAGTCTGGGTGCTGAGCGCCTGCCCTTTGGCTTCCGGCAAGTCGAGCGGCACCCCAGCGGTCAGCAACGGCGCCGTCACCATGAAAATGATCAACAAAACCAACATGACGTCCACAAACGGCGTCACGTTGATCTCACTCATCGGCAAATGCCGGCGCCCGCCCCGTCGCCGCCGACGTCCGCCTCCACCGCCCTCACCCGTGTTGACACTGGCCCCCATCGATTGGTCTCCAGCTGGCCGTTCTGCTCACACCTGCTGCGGTGTCCGCACATCGATTTGGCGCGAGACAATGGCGGAAAACTCATCGGCGAATTGTTCCAAGCGCTGCCCCAAGCGGGCCGAATCAGCCGCGAACTTATTATAGAAAATGACCGCCGGTATGGCTGCAAACAGGCCAAGTGCGGTCGCAAATAAGGCTTCGGCAATGCCGGGCGCCACCACCGCAAGCGAGGTGTTCTTGGAAGCGGCGATGGCTTGAAAGCTCGACATGATACCCCACACCGTTCCGAACAGACCAACAAACGGCGCCGTTGAGCCCACCGTTGCCAGAAACAGCAGACGCCGATCCAGCCGCTCCATTTCGCGAGAGATGGTGACGTCCATCACCTTTTCCACCCGCATTTGGATGCCGCCCAGGGCCCGGATCGTTCCCTCCACGGAGCGCTTCCACTCGCGCATGGCCGCCACGAACAGCGCCGCCATAGCGATCGTCTGGCCGCGCGACAAGCCGTTATAGAGCTCCTCCAGCGACTGCCCGGACCAAAACATCTGCTCGAAGCGGTCGGCCTCGGCGCGGGCGCGACTGAACACGATCAGTTTCTCTAAGATGATGGCCCACGACCAGACCGACGCCAAAACTAGCCCGACCATGACGGCTTGAACGACGATATGGGCTTGCGCGAACAGCGCATAAAACGACAGGTTCGAGTTGGCGTGTCCAATCGCGTTTGACAACGTGTCGATCATGGGTCGTCCCGCCTATACCGCCTAGGCAACCATCTTTTCCGATCATCGAGCGCGCAGCGCAGATCAACCGTGCAGATATGCCAAAAGGAGCGGCCCAGCTCAGCGCCCCGCCCGGTGCCCAGGCTCCACACACCTTGTAGCGCAAACGACCCGTCTTCCCCCGCCAACGTTGTTGCCGGTCCTTTAGGGCGAAACTACGACCCACCTCCGGCGAACGCGGCAATCACCGTCCAGTTTGCCGATCATGTCAGGCCCGCGCCGAGCCAGAGTGCGCGATGCCGGTCGCCCGCGATGGACCGCGTCGCCCGCGTAAAAAGCGGCGTCACCGGGCTGCAACTGATCGGCAGGCGTGCTGCCTTCACGACAAACTGATCGGGGTATTGTTTCCTTGGAAACAGCGTCGAGCCGCCGGCTCGCCCACTATCCAACCGTTCGGCGCGAACCAGCCCTTCGCCGATGCAAGCCTGAAATTGGTGAATGAAGCCAAGCCTTGGAGGTCCATCTTGACCCGCCTAACCACATCCCTCGCCGCAGCCTTGATCGCCGGCTTGAGCCTGACTTTGCTTGCCGGCGCCGCCAGCGCCAACGACGACTTTGATTTATCAACCATCGCCGGTGCGCGTTATGCGTTGTCAGACGAGCGTTCAGGCTCGTCGCAGCAGGCAGACACGTCTCGTCGTCCGGCGCCGGCAACCGGCTTAAGCCAGAATGAGCGCAAGAACTCGACAATCAAAAAAGCCACCCGCCTGCTGCTCGATAGCTTGGACGCTTCCAGCGATGCGTGTAGCGCCTATCTTTCCGACATATTCCGCGGCGGCAATTGGGGCATCAAGGGCATCCAGAGCGCGTGCCTGGACGATTGATCAGCCCCGTCGAACGCGGCACTGGATCGCAGCTTGCGTCCTGAACCGCCAGCGATCCACCAGAACGTCTTAAGGTTGGCTGGAACCATCCCGTTGTCCCACCCGGCCACCTGCAACATCGTGCCATCAGGTTCCGGGTGGGGAGCTGGATGGCAAAACCAATCCGCCCATGGCGGACATGATCTCAGGACATCCACAGCGCAATGGAGCAGCTTAGGCCGGTCGGGGTGGCTGACTTGTCAGACCCATCACGACCGGCCGTCCCCTTGGCGCTGCTGCGCGGCAAACGCCGTTCGCAACGCCTGCGATAGCCGCATCGGCTTGCCCGATACGCTGATCAAGACCACCGTCACCTGCGCTTCGAACAGCTCTTTGCCGGCACGGCAAATGCGTTGGTCGAGGAGCAGATGCGCGGCACCGATCTCGCCGACCCGAGTGTTGACCTCCAACACCTCATCGATACGGGCTGGACGCCGATACTCCAGCGCCATCCGTCGCACCACGAAGGCCGCCGGCTCCCGACCGGCTTCGCCGGCAATCAGAACGCGGTGATCGTTGCCGAGCAGACGCAGAAAATCGGAGCGGCCACGCTCACACCAACGCAGATAAGAAGCGTGGTAAACGAGGCCGGAAAAGTCGGTATCCTCGAAATACACCCGCACCGGCAGGACGTGCGACCATCCCGACCCCCGTCGGATCAGTCGACCCGACAGATCCGGCCAATTCGAAGCCGGTCCGGTGCCGTGGCGCTCAGCTTCCGGCATGTGTGCGCCTCAAGCCGTGTCATAGTGATCGGCGCCCAGGTCCACTATGACGATTTCGGCCGGGACCCCTAATCGAATCGGTGCACCACTGTAGCCAAGCCCGGCCGAAACCACCAGGTGTCGGCCCTGCTCGATGATATGGCCATACCGATAACGCGCGCCGAAGGCCGATGGAACGGTTGGCGATAAGCCCAACACGTTGACCTGGCCGCCGTGGGTATGACCGGACACGGTCAAGGCAACCCGATTGGGGACGTGCGGAAAGATATCCGGCTCGTGCGCCATCAGGATGATCGGCGCATCATCGGTGATCTTGGCCATGGTGCCCGGCAGATCGTCGAAGCCATCGCGACGCGACCGGCGGGTGGTGGTGATCAAGCTGCGCGGCTGATGAAAGGCCCATTGGTCACCTAGCCCGGCAATCCAAAAGGCGCGGCCGTCCTTTTTGCAGCGCACCACCTCGTTCTCGTAGACCGGCACGCCGGCTGCCTCGAGCGCAATCCGGGTCCGCGTCGGTCCGCGCCGCAACCGTTGCAGCTCGGGCTCATCCCACCAATCGTGGTTACCCAGCACGGCATGGACACCCAACGGCGCTTTGAACTGCGACAAAATCCTGGTCCAGTCGCGATCAACGACCGAACGCGAGTAGCGCGAGATGTGCCGACCGGGTTGGAAATCACCGAGCATCAAAACCGCGTCAGGCGCAAGGGCATCGGTCCGCGCCACGATCTGTTCGAGGTGGGCCAGCCCCATCCAGGGCTCGCAAACGTGAACATCGGCAATCAAGGCAAGCCTGAGCCGAAGTCCCTCCGGCCAGCCCGCGGGTCGTATGCGATAGCGGGTAATGGCAAGCCGCCAATCTTGCACGGCTGAATAACCGACAAAACCAAGCCCGCCGAAGGCCAACGTGGCTCCACCTTGTAACAGGTTGCGTCGTGTCATCACGCCTCTTGCACTCCGCTCCGCCGATCCGAAACTGCGTCTGCTGTTCGCAACAACCCTCAAGCCCGTATTCGGCCACGCCGGGATTCGTGGCACCGCCCACACTGGCGCCGCTGACGACATTCACGCCTGGTCCAGATGGTCGCTCTCGCCTGTGATTTCACGCAAGCATGATGCCAAATGGCGCTCGACGCTGTTGGCACCTCACCGATCAGTGTCGTGATGTCGTAAGCCCCTGCGCTCGACCCGATCCGACCTGACCGAACGCTAACGCTAAAACACCCAATTGGTCTTAAGATGTGGCAAACTTGCCCGGTCAACATCTCGCGGCGCGAAAACCATAGCTTGCGTCCCATCCTGTCGATCCGGCGCTAAATCATCGTGCCTTAACTTGGAATCGCAATGGCGGCGCCAAATTGAAGGCACGATGATCGCTCTGATCGCTCTGATCGCTCTTAATGCGTCGAGCAACTTTCTGATTTCCATCGGGATCGCTCCAGCACCGCTGAAAAGCTGGTTGCCCTAGGCCGCATCCACGTCGCAGCTCAGGTCCCGGCCCGAGACGGCCACCGCTCTCCCACGCAGTCATCATCGCCGACGCCGCTCAATCACCCGAATCGTTTGCTGACCATAGGGTTAATGCGGTGTGGGCGTCACGCCCACGATGGACCATATGCACGTTCATCTCGCACGGCCATGGCTCAGCGCGGCGCCATCCGCAGCGCCCCGTCGAGACGAATGGTCTCGCCATTGAGGAACCGGTTGTCCACCATATGGGCGACGAGTGCGGCGAACTCCTGGGCGTGCCCCAACCGTTTGGGATAGGGGATGGCTGCGGCCAAGCTCTGCTGCGCCTCCTCCGGCAAGATCGCCAACAGCGGGGTATGGAACAGGCCCGGCGCGACCGTGAGGACCCGCACGCCGAAACTGGCGAACTCCCGCGCCACCGGCAGCGTCAATGCCGCAACGCCGCCCTTGGAGGCCGCGTAGGCAGCCTGGCCGATCTGCCCATCGAAGGCTGCGATCGAGGCCGTCGACACGATCACCCCACGCTCGCCGTCCTCCAGGGCGGGCGCGGACGCCATTTCGGCACCTGCGAGCCGCAGGGTGTTGAAGGTGCCGATCAAATTGACGCGGATCACGTCCTCAAACTCGGTCAATGGCATGACGCCATCGCGACCGACCACCCTCTTGGCGGCGCCGATCCCGGCACAATTGACCAGAACCCGCACCGGACCATGTGCCTCACGGGCCCGGTTAAACGCCGTCTCCATTGCTGCCGCGTCGGCCACGTCGCCGCTCAGGGCCAGTCCCCCGATCCGTTCCGCCGTCGCGCGCGCCGCATCCGCGTTACGGTCGATCACACTCACGCGGGCGCCGTCCGCCGCCAGCCGCTCCGCGGTCGCCGCGCCGAGGCCGGAACCACCGCCGGTCACGATCGCAGCCTTACCATCAATGTTCATCGACACCTCCTCGATCGGCTGCCAGCTAGATCATCGTGCCTTAAATTGGAACCGAAAACCCGGTTTCGATTTAAGGCACAAAGTCGATCGCTGTTAAAGTGGTGAGCAACGTTCTGCCTCAGGCGGCCGCTTCATTCTCCAACAGCATGGCAATGCCCTGTCCGCCTCCGATACAAGCCGAGGCTATTCCCCAGCGGGTCCCGGAGTGGGTCAACGTGCGCGCCAGCGTCAAGCACAACCGCACGCCTGTCGCGGCCAACGGATGGCCGATCGCAATCGCGCCGCCGTTGACGTTCAGTTTCGCTTCGTCGAGCCCCAGCTCTCGACTGCAGGCCATCACCTGGGCACCGAACGCCTCGTTGATCTCGAAGCGGTCGATCTGCGCGATCGAAAGCCCGGTCCGCTCGCAAATCTCGCGAATCGCCGGGACCGGTCCGATGCCCATGACCTCCGGTGGCACACCCACCGCCGCCGCCGCGACGATCCGCGCGAGCGGGTGCAGACCGGCCTGCGCCGCGAAACCGCGACTGGCCGCGACGACGCCGGCTGCGCCATCGACGATCGCCGATGAGTTGCCACCGGTTTGCACCCCGCCAAAGGCCGGGCGGATCTTAGCCAGCGCCTCGATCGGAGAGGGCCTGACATGGCTGTCAGCGCTCACCGTCCGATCGCGGCTCTTGAGGCGAATGCCGCGCGGCACCAGCCCGTCGATCTCAAAGCTCTCATTGCCGAGCGGCACCACCTCGCCGTCAAAGAACCCCGCCTCACGGGCACCAACCGCACGCGCGAAACTGCGCGCAGCGAAAGCGTCCACCTCCGGCCGACTGATATCGTAGCGTTTTGCCAGGTTCTCCGCGGTACCGCCCATGCTGATCTCCGCGGCCGGATCAAGCAGCGATTCGTACAGAAAGTCTTTGAACGCGACCTGGCCCATACGGAACCCGGACCGCACCGTATAGGCCGCGATCGGATTGCGGCTCATCGATTCGGTCCCCACACACAAAACCGCATCGGCGCGGCCTGACGAAACCGCATCGGCGGCTTGCGATACGACCTCGATGCCGGTGCCGCACACGCGCTGTACGAGATGCGCCGGCACCTCGGTTGGCACACCGCTATAAAGACCGATATGGCGCGGCGTCATGTAGGCGTCGAAGCTGGCCTGCGCCATCATGCCGACGATCACGGCGCCGACGTCCGCGGCCGCGATGTTCGACGCCGCCAGCGCGGCCCGCCCGGCCTTGATGCCGAGATCGATGGGCGAGACCAGCGCCAGGTCCTCACCGTAATCGACGAACGGGGTGCGGGCCCCGTTCACCAACACGACGTCGTCCCATCTGGCGAACAAAGCCTTCGATGCCTTGGCCATGCTTTACTCCTCCTCGGCGCAGATCGCCACCAGAGCGGGCGGCGGTTATCCTCAGCGGTATCGGTTGGCTGCGCTCCGTCTCCGTGCCGGCGCATCCGTGCTCCCCTCGTTCGCGGGTGTCCGGTCAAGCGTTCCCGCTCAAGCGTTCGGCACGACCTTGCTCGCCCGCTTTTCCAAAAAAGCACGCACCCGTTGCTTGGCCTCGTCCTCCGCCTGCGCGATCGACGACGTCAACGCTTCCACCAGATATCCGGTCGCCGGGTCGGCCTCAGCAATCCGCGGCAGCGCGTGGATCACCGAAAAGTTCGTCATCGGCGCATTGGTGGCGACGCGATGGGCCAATTCCAAGGCCTTCGGTAAGGCTTCACCCTGCTCGACGAGGTAGTGCGACACGCCGATCGCCTGGCCCTCTTCGGCGCTGTAGGTACGCCCGGTGAGCATCATGTCCATCATGCGGGTCACCCCGATCAGCTTGGGCACCCGCACCGAGCCACCGCCACCGACGAAAATGCCGCGCTGGCCCTCCGGCAAGGCATAAAACGCGCCGCGCTCGGCCACGCGAATGTGACCCGCCGCGGCCAGCTCCAGTCCACCGCCGATCACCGCCCCCTTAAGCGCACAGATCACGGGCACCTTGCCGAATTCGATGAACTCAAACGCGCGGTGCCACGAGCGCGAATGCGAGATGCCCTCAGTGACGTTGCGCTCGGTCAATTCCGACAGATCGAGGCCGGCGGAGAAATGCGGGCCGATACCGTGGATGACGGCGGCAGCAACCGTGCTCGGCAGACCGGAGAACACTTGTTCAATGGCCTCAACGGCAGGGTCGTCGAGCGCGTTGCGCTTGTCTTGCCGGTCGATGCCGACCAACAGCACTTTGCCGTCGAGTTCCACCCGTAGCGCCCCGACCTGCTCCACTTTGCCCTCGGTATAGGTTGCCTCTGCCATGAATAGCCCTCACATCTTGCCACGCCGCCCATCATAGATCATCGCGCCTTAAATCGGAACCGCAACGCCGATTCCAATTGCGCCGGTTCCGATTCAAGGCGCAAAGATGATCGCTCTTAAAGTGTAGAGCAACTTTCTGCCTTTAATCGGGATCGTTCCGATTCCGATTAAAGGCAGGTTGCTCTAGCGGCTCGCTGGCCAGGTGCGAGGGGTCATGCGACCGGCTTGGCGGCCGGCAACACCGCGACGACCTCGGCGGGCGGATCGAAATCTTCCGGAATACCGGCAATACCGGTGCGTTGAAGCCAACGGCCCACCGCAGGGTTGGCCGTCACCACGGCAAATGGAATGGCAATCAGATAGCCGAGCGTCAGCGGTAACAACCACCAGAACAACACCGGTTCGACCCAAATTAAGGCCGTACAAACGATCACCCCGAACACGGTCTGCGGCCACAGATTGGCCCAGGCGGTCGCCCAGCTGATGCCGTAGCTGTCACGCGACTGCCCGCCCCAGCTCACCGATTGGCCGAACGCCAGGCCGATCATGAAAATCGACGTTCTGATCGTCGACACGGCACCCTGCAGGAAAGAAAACACGAACTCGACCAGCGCCGACACACAATAGCGCAGCGCTCCGCCGTAGGCGGCCATGCCACCGGGGGTCAGCGCCGTATCGACCAGCCCAGCGATCTTCGGACTGAGATACATGAACAGAAAGGTCAGATAGAGCCCGGCCGCCAGCGCCGCTGGAAACGCCGGTCCGGCTTGGGCTTGCCAGGCAGCGACGGGTGCGAGCGCGATCATCAGGGTCCAGGCCGGGATGCCGACGAACATCAAGATCGCCCACGCCAGCTGAAACCGGCTCATCGGCAACAGGCCGGGCGTTCCAATGAGCCGCACATACTGCATGTTGCCCTGGCACCAACGCACGTCGCGCTTGGCGAAATCCAGCATCGTCGGCGGATTTTCCTCCCAGCTGCCCTCCTCGTGCGGATAAACCCGCACCTCGTAACCGGCCCGCCGCATGAACGTCGCCTCGACCTGATCGTGCGACAGCACGTGTCCGCCCAGGGGCGGTGCCCCGGCCAGGACCGGGAGCCGACAGTGCTCGTCGAACGGGGCGATACGCACCAGCGCGTTATGGCCCCAAAACGGGCCGCAATCGGCCGTCCACCACGCCTGACCCATTGTGTAGGGACGCATGCCATGGCGCATACCGAACTGGAATATGCGGGCAAACGCGCTGTCGGACGGCATGCCGACGACCAGGCTTTGCAGGATGCCAAGGCGGGGATGCGCCTGCATCATGAGCACCAGCCGGACAATCGCCTCACCCGACATCAGGCTGTCGGCGTCCAGCGGCAGCATCAACTCGTAGTCGCCGCCCCATCGCGCGCAAAAGTCGTGCACATTGCCCGCCTTGAAGCCGACATTGTCTGTGCGCCGGCGGTAGTGGATCCGCGCAGCATCGCCGGGCCCGACCGCGCGCGACCAGGCCTCGACCGCCGCGCGCTCGGCCGCCGCGACCGCCAAGTCGTTGCTGTCGCTCAGGATAAAATAACTGAAACGCTGCCCGTGTCCGGTCGCGTCGATGCTGCGCTTGACGGTGGCCAAGCGCGTCACGGCCCGCTCTGGATCCTCATTTCTGAGCGTCATCAGGATCGCCGTATCGATGGTGACCGGGGCCCCATCGTCGACGGCGGCCGCGAACGGGGCGACCTTGTGGATCGGGTCGTCAGCCATGTGCAACAGCCACAAGCCGACCACGGCATTCCAAAAGCCAAGTACGGTCCACGGCAAGCCGACCGCGAAGGCAGCCAGCAGCACCACGTCGAGCAGCGTCCAGCCGCCGGTGGACAGGATCGACGCCGCCACCCCAAGCATCAGCGCGTAGGTCGCGACGTTGAGGATGATGATCACGGCGCGACGCCGCCGCAGCTCGACGATGGACTGCAGGCCAGTTGGTGTCGTAAGGCTGGCGGCGTTGATGGCGGTGGGGCGCAATCGATCGGAACTCTCTGTCATGGCTTGGCTAGGATGGTGAAGTTGGACGACTTTGTTCCTGTTGGGCCGATGCTGACCAGCTCGGCCTTTGCGAAGGATGGCCATCACGCATGACACAACCGCTGTCAGCTGGGTCACAGCACGAGGCGCGCGCGCTCTGGTACGTCAAACCCGGTGTTGTGGAGTTGCGCGCTCACGCCTTACCTCCGCCAAAACTCGACCAGGTCCAAGTTCGCACGCACTTCAGCGCGATCAGTCGGGGCACCGAGCGTCTGGTGCTGGCCGGCGATATTCCCGACGGCGAACGCGAAAGGATGCGCGCCCCCTTGCAAGAGGGGACGTTTCCATTCCCTGTCAAATACGGCTATTGCGCGACCGGCATTGTGGAACTTGGTCCCAGCGACCTGATTGGCCGCCGGGTTTTTTGTTTGCACCCTCACCAGGATGCATTTAACGCCCCCAGCGCGATGGCCGTCCCGGTACCGGGCGAAGTCCCACTCAAGCGCGCTACGCTCGCCGCCAACATGGAAACTGCCCTTAACGCGCTGTGGGACTCAGCGGCCGGGCCGGCCGACCGCATCGTGGTGGTCGGCGCTGGTGTCGTCGGCCTGTTGGTCAGCTACCTGGCGGCCAGGCTGCCGGGGGCCGACGTCCTGGTGATCGATGCCTTGCCCGCGCGACGGTCGGTGGTCGAGCAGCTCGGCGCAAGGTTTGTCGGCGCAGATGACATCGCCGCAGCCCCAGCCGATCAGCCCGCCGCCGATGTGGTGTTTCACTGCTCGGCGACCGCGCCGGGGCTGTCCACCGCGTTGGCACTTGCCGGCACCGAAGCCGCCGTGGTCGAGCTGTCCTGGTATGGCGCGCGATCCGTGCCGATTCCGCTCGGGGCTGCGTTTCACAGTCAACGCCTGCGCCTGATCTCATCGCAGGTCGGCCAGGTCGCCCCATCGCGCCGCCCGCGCTGGTCGCATCGTCGGCGGATCGAGGCCGCGCTGGCGCTGTTGGCCGATCCAAGCCTTGATCCGCTCGTCGCCGAAGAGATCGCCTTCGACGACGCCCCGCACCAGCTGCCAGCGCTGTTAAACGGGCCGGCCGCGTGCCTTGCACCGGTGTTGCGCTACCTTCCGAAGTCCGTGCCCGAATAGGCTAGCGGTCAGGCGCGATTGGCGATCCAAATTAAGGCGTAAAGGTTCAGCAAAGCTCAAGGCCGACGCGTCATCGATTGTCGCCTTGACGCCAGAAAGATATGTCGGGAAGACCTGCCGATTTCCCCCTCATTACATGCGTGGAGATCAACCCATGTTCGCCGTCGAGGTCCGCGACCGTATCATGATCGCCCATTCGCTGCCCGATCCGTTTTTCGGGCCGGCTCAAGGTCTGCATGGCGCCACGTTCGTGGTCGATGTCGCCTTTTTTCGCCAGCACCTGACACCCCACAACGTGGTGGTCGACATCGGCGCAGCACTGCGGGTGTTGAGCGAGACATTGCAGCCGCTGGCCTACCAGAATTTGGACGCGCTGCCGCAATTCGACGGCCAGCTAACGACCACCGAGTTTCTTTGCCACCACATCTTCCAGAACATCGCCGAGGCCGCTGGCTCCGGGGCGTTGGGAGAGGACGGCAAGGGGCTGACCAAGATCAGGGTGACGGTGTCGGAGACCGACATCGCGCGGGCCTGGTTCGAGGGGCCGGTGGTCGCGCCCGCCGCGCCGACAACCGAGCAGAGACCATGAGCCGATGACCCACGTCGCGTTCGCCATACCTGGCAACATCAACGCCTATACCGGTGGCTACGCCTATGACCGCCACGTCATGGCGCTGCTGCCCGGCCATCACATCACGGTCGACCACGTCGCGCTGCCGGATAGCTACCCGACACCGGCGGCAGCCGATCTCGATGCCACGCGCCGCCAGCTGGCCGCGACCGATCCGACCACCGTCCTGTTGATCGATGGTCTGGCCTACGGTGCCATGCCAGCCGAGCTGATCCGCAGCCTGCAACGACCTATCGTCGCGCTGGTGCATCATCCGTTGTGCCTGGAAACCGGGCTGTCCGCCGACCAACGGATCGCGCTGCAGACGTTGGAAGTCGATGCCCTCAAGCTGGCCGACCGCGTGATCGCCAGCAGTCCGACGACGGCTCGGCTGCTGAGTGCCGACTTCGCCGTCCCCAGCGCCCGCATCCGCGTGGCAGAACCGGGCACCGAGGCGGCCGAGCGGGCGCGCGGCAGCGGCAGCAAGACCCTCAATCTATTGGCCGTGGGGGCCATTGTCCCGCGCAAGGGCTACGATGTTCTGATCAACGCCCTGGCGCCGCTACGCGCACTTGATTGGCGGTTGGACATCATCGGCGATCTTTCACGCAGCCCGGAGACCGCGGCGGCGCTGACCCGTCAGATCGCCGAGCGCGGCCTGTCAGCGCGCGTGCGTCTGGTCGGTGCGGTCGACCCGAGCGCGCTGCAGACCTTCTACGACCGGGCGGATCTGTTTGTGCTGGCCTCCCATTTCGAGGGCTACGGCATGGTCCTGAGCGAGGCCGTTGCCCACGGCTTGCCGATCGTGTGCACCACCGCTGGCGCAGCCGATCAGACGGCGCCGGAGGGCGCCGCGTTGAAGGCCGAGCTTGGCGATTGGCGCACCTTGATGTGGGCGCTGGGTCGCGCCATCGACGATCGCTCCATCCGCGGCCGCTTGGCGGATGCCTCGTGGGCGGCCGCGGCCCATTTACCGCGCTGGGCGGATACCGCGCGAACGGTTGCCGAGACGCTTGCCGAGGTCGAACGATGAGCGGCTTTTCCACCCGTTGGTTGGCCTTGCGGGAGGCCGCCGACCATCGCTCGCGCGATCCGGCGCTCGCCCGCGCCCTCGCCGACCGATTGTGTCGGATTGACCGGGTGCAGATCGTTGATCTCGGCTGCGGCAGCGGCTCTAACCTGCGAGCGCTGGCCCCGTTGTTAGGTCCGCGCCAGCACTGGACGCTGGTCGATCACGACCCGTTGTTGCTTGCGAGCGCGCGCGCGCAACTGACCGCATGGGCCGATCGCGCCGAAGCGGATGGCGAGCAACTGGTGCTCGAGCACGGCGGCAATCGCGTTGCCATCGATTTCCGGCAGGCCGACCTGGCGGGCGATTTGGAGCGGGCGCTGGGCGGGGGCTGTGATCTGATAACCGCCGCGGCGCTGTTTGACCTCTGCTCCGCAGACTTCATGGACCGATGTGCTGCCGCCGTCACCAAGCTGAACGCCCCATTCTATGCCGTACTGACCTACGATGGCGTGCAGACCTGGCTGCCAGGGCATCCCGCCGACGCGCAGATGCGTGAGGCTTTTCACACCGATCTGCGGCGCGACAAAGGATTTGGCGCAGCTGCCGGGGCACGGGCGCCGGCCGCGCTGGCTTCGGCGTTCGCCCGCCGCGGCTATCATGTGGTCGAGGCCGACAGCCGCTGGCAACTTGGCGCTGCGGACCAGGAACTGATCGCCGCGTTGGCCGCCGGCTTCGCCGATGCCGTGGCTGCGACCGGACGCGTCAGCCCCGACATCATCGCCGACTGGCGATCCGTCCATCGCCACGCCGCCGTGGTCGGCCATCAGGACATTTTGGCAGCGCCGCTATGATGGCGCCACCCGATCTATTGCGCGACGATCGGCCAGAGCGCTTTCCCAGGTCGGCAGCAACACGCTGCGGGGTCCTACCGGTCGATCCCGGCTAGAGCAACCTGCCTTTAATCGGAATCGGAACGATCCGGATTAAAGTCAGAAAGTTGCTCTACACTTTAAGAGCGATCATCTTTGCGCCTTAAATCGGAACCGGCGCAATTGGAATCGGCGTTGCGGTTCCAATTTAAGGCGCGATGATCTAGTTGGCGCCAACGCTTTGGCGTTTCAGCGTGGGCCGGAACGATCGCGCTCCCCTGCCCGGCCACCCAAGGGCAGGCGTGTGTGGGAGGCCGGGTGGCGGGCGGACCGGCAAAGCGATTCCGCCCAAGGCGGATATGATCTGGTCGGCGCAACGGTCATCGCCACGCCGCAGTGACCGACCCGCTCCGCCAAGGCACGCTCGCCATCACCGGTCAGGCCGGCTTCTTAAACACCATGATGCCCCAGGCCAGGTAGCCCTTGTCCGCCGCCGCCACCCAATGACCGAGACCCGCCAGCATGCGATCCAGATACGCCGTCGACGACACCTTGGCCATCCGCTCGTAGTTGGCGCGCAACTCCTCACCGACCCGCTGATAGTGTCGGCGCAAATTGGCCGTCAGATCGACCACCGCCAGTTCATTCCAGCCAAGGCTTCTTGCCGCCGCCCGGTAGAACGCGAACGACCCGAGGTTATCCAAGTGAATGCGGTCGTAGACGGCCTGCAACACATTGTCCGGGCAGTCATCGGACTGCATTGGATCGGTAAAAATGATCCGACCCCCGGGTTTTAAGACCCGGTCGATCTCCCGCAACACCGTCTCACGACGGCCTGAATGCAAGATCGCATCCTGCGACCAGACCAGGTCGAATTGTGCATCGGCCTCAGGGATCTCTTCAAAGTTGCCATAGACCACCCTGATCAGATGGTCGAGGCCTTGCTCCCGGGTTAGTCGCTCATTGGTAGCATTCTGCGTGCGGCTCAAATTGACACACACGACCTGACAACCAAAGGTCTTCGCCAAGTATCGCGCCGCACCTCCGTACCCGGCCCCGACGTCCAGGATGGTTGTGTTGGCATCGATCGGCGCGGCGAGCCGCGCCATCTCCTCGACCGTCCGTCGGCTCGCGAGTGAAATGTCATCGGTCTGTTCGTAAAGACCGACGTGAATGTCCTCTCCACCCCAAATGTTAAAGTAGAAGTTATCGGCATCGCCGCTGTCGTAATAGGCCTCGGCCTTGGCCACCACATCCCCTGCGATGGCCGGATCGGACGCGCTATTCGTCATTCGGATAGGCCTTCTCAGCGATATGGACGAAAAAGTCTGGATCGGTATCCTGGTGGGTCTCCTGGAAATCGCCATAGGTGCGGATCGACTGGAAACCGGCCTCTTTTAACAGATTGCGCATGTAATTCTTGCGCAAGGGAAACATGTTCAATTTGAATTCCGAGCCATCTGGAAATGCATAGCGGAAACGCGCCAGGCCCGAATCGACGTGTTCGGGTTCGGCGGTAACTTGGTCGCCGCAATAGTAGTATTTGTGTTTGCTGGAAAAGCCCTTGTCCAAAATACCGTCGTAATTGCGTTGATCGACGATCAACAGGCCGTCGTGTTTCAGGGCCGCATAGAATTCGGCCAAGGAGCGACGCCGATCCGCTTCGTCGAATAGATGCGTGAAAGAATTTCCAAGGCAAATGATGGCATCGTACTTGCCTTGGATATCCCGGTTGAGCCAACGCCAATCCGCTTGCACGGTGCGCAAGATGATCTGTTGCTGTTTGGCATTTTCAAAGGCCTTGGCCAGCATCGCCGCGCTCCCATCGGCACTGGTGACGTCAAAGCCGGCTTTGATCAGCTGCACCGAGTGGAAGCCGGTGCCGGTGGCGACGTCCAACACCTTCATCTTGCCGTGCGACTTGAGGATGTCGATGAAGAAACGGCCTTCACTCTTCGCCCGCGCGCGCCAGTCGATAAGCTGGTCCCATTTCTCCACGAACGACTGCACGTATTCAGCGCGATACTGTCCAGTTTCGCGGACGGCCAGCGGATTACTGCCGTAATCCTGCTGAGTCTTGATCAAATCAGTGTTTGTCATGGCGTGCGTTAACACCTCGCTGCCCTCATTCGGTTGATGGTTCGATACCGTTGGTGGTTCGATATTCAGCTCTCAGGCCAATCAATAAGCTGGCACACATGGCCACCAGCACGATCGCAAACGGGATGCCCATCGAAATGGACGCCGCCTGCAAGGCGGCCAATCCGCCGCCCAACAACAGGCAAATGGCGATCAGACCCTCAATCGCTGCCCAAAAAACCCGTTGTGCCACGGGCGGATCAATCTTACCGCCAGCGGTGATCGTATCGATGACGAGCGAACCGGAGTCCGACGAGGTCACGAAAAACACGACCACGAGGACAATCGCGATCAGCGACGTCAGTCCGGTCAGCGGCAGCGGCTCCAACATCTTGAACAGCGAAAGCTCCGGCTGCCACGCCTTAATCGTATCGACGACGCCGGCATAACCGCCATCGACGAATTGGTTGACCGCGGTCCCACCGAAGGCGGTCATCCATAATACGCTCACCAGCGTAGGGACGATCAGAACACAAATAACAAACTCACGAATGGTCCTGCCTTTCGAGACCCGCGCGATAAACATTCCGACAAACGGCGACCAGGCGATCCACCACGCCCAATAAAAAGTGGTCCAACCATGCATGAACTCTGCATCTGATCGGCCCACCCAATTGCTGAGCGCAGGCAAATGCTTGACGTATTCGATCGCATTTCCAAAAAAGCCGGTGAGGATCGCCGTCGTCGGCCCTAAGGCGATGACGAACACCAACAACAAAAATGCGATCACCATGTTCAAGGTGCTGAGGCGCTTGATGCCCGCTTCCATGCCGGCCACGACTGACATGATGGCAACCGCCGTAATTCCAACGATCAAAAGCACTTTGGACGCATCGGTCGCCGGTGTGCCGAACAGGTAATTCAGGCCGGCCAACGTCTGCTCCGCGCCGAAACCCAATGATGTCGCGAGCCCGAACAGCGTGGCAAACACCGCCAGCGTATCGACGACGTGTCCGGGCCATCCCCACGTCGCCTCGCCAAACAGTGGGTAGAACGCGGAGCGGATCGTCAAAGGCAGATTGTAGTTATAATGGAAGAAGGCGAGCGCCAATCCGACCACGGCGTAAATCGCCCACGGATGCAGTCCCCAGTGGAATATGGTGGCAGACATTCCAGCGGCCTGGGCGGCCTGCGTGTCTGTGGCAGAGATTCCTAAAGGCGGGTTTTGAAAGTGGTATACCGGCTCCAACACGCCAAAAAACATCAGACCAATGCCCATGCCGGCGGCAAACAGCATGGCAAACCAGGACGCATAGCTATGCTCAGGCACCGCGTCCCGACCACCCAGCCTGATCGAACCCCACGGCGACATCACGATCAGAAGGCAGAACAAAACGAAGATATTGCCCGACAGCATCAGCAGCCAGTCGAAACGGCTCGTCAACCACGGCCGCAGCCAGCCAAAGAATTGCTCCGCATTGGTTTGAAAAACCAAGGCGATAATCACAAAACTGACAATACAAACACCTGAAATAAAGAAGACCGGGTTGTGTAGATCAAGACCCAGCACGCGAACATTATCTTGGCCTGTGGTGTAGTCTATGTCACTATTACTAGCCAAGCGACCCCCAAAACCGACACACAGCTAAGGTTTGTCGTTCAAACTTGTTATTATCGTTTAGCGCCAATACCACTCGCTCATCACGTCGGTGGAGAATCCTTGAGGCGCTTTCTCGGGCGGATACCGACAAGCTACACGAAAGCTTCCCTGATTGCAAATCGCGCCGCCGGAGACGGCATCTTTCGACCTGTCCAGACTGTCGCCTTTAGTCCGAACAATAGGCCCGCCAAGTGGCACAAACAGTGCCTTGTGAACGCCCAATGGGCTGTTGAGGGTGCCCGCAAAGCGCCCTCCGTTTACAAAGCTAATTATTTGATCTTCATAGACTAATCAGCGTACAAAAAAAGATTTATAAAATTCTGTTCGGATTGGTTCGCCAGCAGTGTGCGACCGATGCGTCGCGTTGGCAAGATCACCGATCGACGAAGCCACACCACCAGCGGTAGCACACGCGGTTCAGCCGCCGCCACGCCTGGGCAACGAAACCCACATACGATTGACCACGCCGTCCTTGCGGATGACATAATGGTAAAGGGAGGCCAATACGTGCAAGCCGATCAAAAACAGCAACGCGATCGCTGCGGCCCCATGCGCCTTCAAGACCGCATCGGCCATCGATTTGTCCGGTGCGACGACTGCTGGTAGGTCAAACAAACCAAACACGTTGAGTGCCGGAAACAGCTGCACACCGATCCATCCAAGCAACGGCACGAGCAGCAATAACGCGTACAAGGCGACGTGCGTGATGTTGCTGATCACCCGCTGCCACCCCGCCAGCGTCGGCTCGTCGGCCGGTGCACCCTGTGTGAGGCGATAGCCGATGCGGCACAGCACGATCAGCAGCAGCACCATGCCCAACACCTTATGGGTGCTGTACATATTGTTCGTGACCTGATCCCAAATGTTGAACTCCACGCCTCTGCGACGCATGGCAAACCCCAACGGAGCCAAGATCAGGATGATCAGCGCGGTCCACCAATGAAACCGGCGAGCTGCACGGGAATAAGCCAGCGGCTCAACCTCGCTTCGCTGCGGGGGGCGATCGCTCGGATCCCTCGCGCCGGACCCGGCTGGGGCAGCGCGGTTATCGTTGGTCACGGCGGCTCTCCCTGGCACAAGTTACGCATGTCACAATCAAATAACACATCGCCGTCGGGCAACACGTGAACACTGGCCGTCGGTCGCCGCGCCTGTGCCAAGCTGGCCACTGGACGCAGTTGCAAGCCCGGTTTACCGCCTCCCAAGATCAGCGGCGACGTCAAAATGTGTAGCCGATCGACGGCGTCCGCATCAATGAATTGCGATATCGTCCACGCCCCGCCTTCCACCAGCATGGATCGCAATCCAATGCTAAACAGTGCATTGACGATGTCGCCCGGCAACAACGTGCGACCATGCGCCTCGAGCGCGATCTGCTCAGCCCTCATTGGGCCACACACGTTGGCCTGTGCGGCGTGGATCAAGATGCGTCGGACGCCATCGTCTTTAAACACTTTGGCGTGCGTCGGGCAGCGTCCGGTCGGGTCAATCACCACCCTGGCTGGATTGCGCCCAGCAACGCGCCGCACCGTGAGCATAGGATCATCGGCGATCACGGTACCGACCCCGACCAGCACCGCATCGACCGTCGCCCGCAACCGATGCACGTGCTCCAGGGCCGAAATCCGGTTGATCCACCGGCTCTCGCCTGATGGCGTCGCAATCCGGCCGTCGAGCGACTGCCCCAGTTGGGCGATCACGAACGGGCGGTTGGTTGGCGCGGCGACAGCTGGCGCGTACGGGAAGATGCCCCGGTCACAGGGTTGGGGAGCATCCGTGCGTGAGCCTTGCATATCTCGTCGATGCTCCTTGTCGCAATCCTGCCATTGCCGGTTCGTGAATTGCCTGTTGGTGAGGTGCCAAATTCACGGGCAACGGTCATCCGACCCCATCTCGCTGAGTTGACAAGCTAGGTTCAACCGCATTCGGCGTGTAGGACCCGATTGTGTCGAGAGCCCGGACGGGCAAATTCCATCGACGCCGCAACCTTGAGGCTGGGGATTGGACTCGCTTGCAATGACCGAAATCGGCGATTTCGACAAGCCCCGACAGCCGTGTGAGCCGCCGCGACATGCAGCTTTCGAGCCCGACAGCGCGGCCGCTGAGCCGCGGCTCTGGCTCTGGTTGCTGGCCGCCGCCCTGTTTCTGGCCGGCTGGGGGCTTTATGCCCTGCCCTGGCTGCTTGGGCTGGTGACCATCCCTTGGGATGCCAAGGCCCACTTCTTGCCGCAACTCCAATTTCTTGCATCCAGCCTGTGGCGCGGCGATTGGCCGTTTTGGACGCCGCATGTGTTCGCCGGCCACCCGCAGATCGCCGACCCGCAGTCGCAGATGTTTTCACCGCCGATGCTGGCGTTGGCGCTGGTGAATGGCGCGCCCGGCAACCATGCGATCGACGTCACCGTGCTGCTCTGCGTTGCCGCCGCCGGGCTCGGCGTGATGCTGCTGTTTCGCGACCTCAAGTGGCATCCCGCCGGAGGCCTGGTTGCCGCGCTCGGATTTGCGATGGGGGCGGCGATGGCCTGGCGCCTGCAGCACTACGGTCAGGTCTTGAGCCTCGCCTACCTGCCGTTCGCCTTGGTGTGCTTGCGTCGGGCGCTGCTCACCGGTTCGGCCTGGTATGGCGCGGGGGCGGGGATCCTCGCCGGCTTTATCGTCAACGGTCGCGACCAGGTCGCCCTGCTGGAGGTCTATCTGTTGGCCGGCCTGGTCGTCACTCACCTGCTCGCTGCCGGGCTCGCGCAGGTGCCGGATCGTCTGAAGCGCGCCACCAAGCCGCTTATTGCTGGCACCATGGCCGGCGCCGCGGTGTGCGTGATCCCGGTGGTTTTGACGGCGTTATTGGCGGCACACTCGAATCGACCCGAAATCGATCTCCAAGCGGCCGGCCAGGGCTCGCTGCATCCGGCGCTACTGCTCACCGCCGCCGCGCCGCATCTCTTCGGTGCCGCCGGCGAGATGGCGGACTACTGGGGCCCGCCGAGCTTCGCCTGGCCCGGCACCGATCTGTTCATCGCCCAAAACATGGGTCTCAGCTACATCGGTGCCATCCCATTGGTGCTGCTCATCACCGGCGTCGTGCGCGGGCAGCTGATGGCGCGCGAGGTACGGTTTTTCAGTATCGCCCTCGTCCTCGCCCTGCTTTACGCGCTGGGGCGGTACACACCGGCGTTCGCGGTGTTCTACGAGCTGCTGCCCGGGGTGGGGTATTACCGGCGCCCGGCTGACGCGATGTTCCTGGTCGGCGGCTTGGCGGCGCTGGTTGCCGGCTATGCTGCGCATCGACTGGTGCAGCCAGCTCCGGACCGCCTGGATCGGCACCTGCTGGCCTCCGTCGGCGGCATCGTGGCCTTAATCCTTGTCACGGCGGCAGCCACGGCGGCTGGACGGGACAGATTGCCGCAGGCAGCCCTTCCGCTGGCGGCCTCGGCGCTGTGGCTGACCCTAGCCCTGGCGACCATTGGGTTGGCAATCCGGCTGCTGCCGGTCCGACCGATGGCTGCAATGGCGATGATTGGCTTGGCCACCGCCGCCGATCTCGCCATCAACAATGGCCCCAATGGGGCAACGGGCCTGCCGCCCGAGCTGACCGCCGTGTTGGAGCCTGACACGGACGACGCCACCATTGGCCTGCTCCAAGCCCGGGTGGCGGCAACCCGCAGCGCCACCCGCCGCGACCGTGTGGAGCTGGCCGGGTTGGGCTTTCATTGGCCCAACGCCAGCTTGACCCATGGCCTGGACAATACACTCGGATATAACCCGGTCCGGCTTGGTTACTACAGCCGCGCGACGGGGGCCCAGGATCATGTCGGGCTCCCGAGCCAGCGCACCTTCTCACCGCTATTTCCGTCCTACCGCAGCCTGATGGCCGATCTGCTCGGCTTGCGCTTTATCGCCACCGGCGTCCCGATCGAGACCATCGACAAGCGCCTGCCGCCCGGTTCGATGCGCCTGATCGCCCGCACCCGGCACGGCTACGTCTACGAAAACCCTCAGGCCTTGCCCCGGGTCCTGTTCGCGACCCGCGCGCTATTGGCGGACTTTGAGCAACTGCTGCGCGATGGTCGCTGGCCCGCGTTCGATCCGACCCGAACCGTGCTGCTCGATCGGCCACCCGATGGCGCGCCTCCATCGACGGTGACGACGGCAGCCAGCGGTGACACTGCCGATATCAAGGCGACGGGCCACGTGCGCATCGAGCGCTACCGTAACACTGAGATTGAAATCGCAGTCGACAGCCCGCGTGGCGGTTGGGTTGTGCTCAACGATGTTTGGCATCCCTGGTGGTTCGCGCAGGTCGACGGCCGCCCGGCCACAATCCAACGCGCCAACGTGGTGTTCAGGGCCGTCAAGGTACCGGCTGGCCCGCACCGTGTGGTGATGACGTTTCGGCCGCTGAAGGGCGCGTTGCAGTCGCTGCTCGCTGATAGGCGCTAGATCATCGCGCCTTTGATCGGAATCGGAACGGTCCCGATCAGTAGCAGGCAGTTGGTCTACACCCAAGTGACGATGATCTCGCCCGCATCAACTGGCCGGCGCGGCCGCATTGCGCCCCGCGATCCGCCCGGTGATGAAGCATTCCGAGATGTTGCCGCCGGAGATGTAGAGATGGCCATAGGCGCTGCCGAGCTCACCGGCCGCGAACAAGCGCGGGATCGGCTGCGCGTAGACGTCGATCACCCGCTGCTGGGCGTCGTGCACCGGCCCGCCCTGCGTATTGGACACCACCGGCCACACCGGCGCCCCATAAAACGGCGGCTCGGCGATCGGGATCATCGACCCCGACGGACGCCCAAAATCCGCGTCTTGGCCGGCAGCGACAACGGCGTTCCAGCGCGCGACGCTGGCCGCCGTCGCCGTTGGATCGATGCCCAGCCGCGATGCGAGCTGTTCGACCGTCTCGGCCCGCACGAGGATGCCCGCTTCGACCTCGGCCAAATTATCCGCGCTCCAATCGTGCCGCAGGCCCACGTCATTGGAGGTTGGCCGGCCGAGCGGATAAAGCTGGCGGCCGCGCTCATCGGTGATCAGGTAGCTCGGGATGCGTGGAAAGTCTTGAATGGTCGGATCGAACGTATGCAGTGGCCGATGGCCGGTATCCTGCAGATAGGGGTGATACTCGTTCATGAACCGCCGCCCATTGCGATCCAGCAAAATCCAAGCCATCTTGACCTGGCTGGCCTCGATAACACCGGATTCATCGCGTCGCGGCACAAACCCGTCCACCACGCCTGGCACCCAGTCCGGCAGCCGCTTGACCCGGATCGCGTAGGGATAGGACGGATCGGCGCTCTTGAACCCGTAGGCGCCGTGGAAGTGCCACATGTGCCAGAGCTGGGCGCCGAGGTCCTGCGCCATGACGATGCCATCTCCGGTGTTGGATCGGGCTGCGCAGGGCAGCACCGGCCTGCCTTCCCAAAACTGCTCCTGCATCCGACGGTTTCCTTCAAACCCGCCGCAGGCCAAGATCACCCCCCGCCGTGCCTGCAGGCGCTGTGGTCCGGACGGTCCGTGAGCGATCAGGCCCACCACCTCGCGGTCCCGGCCAGCGGTCAATAGCCGCACCGCCTGCGTTTCCAGTCTGATTTCGATGTTTTGCGCCGCCAAATTGTCGTCCAGCACCTTGAATAACAGCGGCCCGCCAGGTGCGCCGTTCGCCCACGGATAGACGGCACGCGCCAAAAAATTGGGCACCGCTCGGACCGTCGTCTGATAGAAGGCGTTGACCCCGGGAAACGGATAGTTGGCCGTGGTCTTGCCCTCTTCCCGGGTGGTCGCCACCTCTGCGTGATTGACCCGTGCCAGATCGCGCACGTAATCCTCCTGTTCGCTCATGCCATCGGCCAGGACCCGCACCACGTCCGGCGGCGTACGGCCGCCGTTGGTGGCGGTGAGGTATTGGTAGGCGCCATCGGCATCGCTGGCACAGCGAACCGCGCCGTAGGAGCAAATCGAGATGCCGCCCGGCACCGACGTTTTTTCAATCAGCAGCACACGGGCGCCCGCCCTGGCGGCCTCGATGGCCGACACCGAGCCAGCAAAGCCGTAACCGACCACGATCACATCGAAGGTCTCGTCAAAGCTGTCAGCACGCTCACTATCCGCAGCTCGCGCCATTGGGCTCTCCCGTTCATAAGGGTGGGCCTCGATTGGAGCCTTGCGCGGTCGACACTGTCAATTCAGTGGCCGAGTGCGTGCGCCCGCTCCGCTCGTCTGTTTGGCCGCAAGCGCGGACATGGGCTGGCCAGGCGGGCGTCGCCGCGATATAGCAGGTGCAGGCGGCGCGCGCGGCCGATCAACGGTCGGCGGGCGCCATTTGGCCCTACGGCTTGGCCGTTTGACCAAGGCTCAGGCCGACAGGCGATCCGATTTTGATGGGAGGACCCAACGTATGCTGAATTGGAAACTCGGGTTATCTGCTGTGACCACCGGCATGGCTTTAGCGCTCGCCGGTACGGCTTACGCCAAGGATATCAAGGTCGGCGTCGTGTTGCCGTTCTCCGGCCCCTCCGCCGAGCTGGGACAACAGTCGATCCGCGGCATGGAACTCTATCTCAAGGTCAACGCCGACCAGCTGAAGCCCTATAACTTCAAGCTGATCAAGCGTGATTCCAAGGGTCCCGGTGGCGCGGCCGCCAAGGTTGCCGTGCAGGAGCTGTTGACCCAGGACAAGGTCGACATCCTCACCGGCTTCATCTATTCGCCCAACGCCATTGCCTCCGCACCGCTGATCAACGTCGCCAAAACGCCGGTGGTGATCGCCAATGCCGGCACCGCCTTCATCACCAACTTGACGCCCTATTATGCGCGGGTCTCGTTCAGCATGTGGCACGCCGCCTATGCTATGGGCAAAACCGCGGCAACGACGATGAAGGCCAAGACCGCGGTGGTCGGTTATACCGACTACCCACCCGGCAAGGATAGCTTGGCCGCCTTCAAAAAGAGCTTTGAAGCCAACGGCGGCAAGGTGATCGACGCGATCCCGATGGGCAGCCCGGCGCAGGTTCCGGACATGACGCCATTTTTCCAACGGGCCAAGGAGAAGAAGCCTGACGTGATGTTCGTGTTCGTCCCGGCTGGGGATCACGCAACCGCCGTCGCCAAAACCTACAACGCGCTCGGCATGCGTGACGCCGGCATCAAGTTGATCGGTCCTGGAGACATCACGCAGGACAACAAGTTGCAGGCGATGGGTGATGCGGCGGTCGGCATGATCACCATGCATCACTATAACGCCGATCTCGATAATCCCGAGAACAAAGCCTTTGTCGCCGCCTATAAGGCAGCTTACGGCGCCAATGCTGTTCCCGACTTCGTGGCGGTCGGCGGTTATGACGCGATGGCCGCGGTGGTGAGCGCGACCAAAGCCACCGGTGGCAAGCTCGATGGCAAGAGTGCGATGCAGGCGCTGAGGGGCTGGAAGCACGCGAGCCCGCGCGGTCCGATCATGATCGATCCGGTCACCCGCGACATCGTCATGAATGAGTACCTGTCCGAAGTCGTCAAGAAGGATGGCCGCCTCGTGCAAAAGCAGCTCGACAAGCTTGAAGCGGTGAAAGACGGCTGCAAGGAACTCAAGCTCGGCAAATGCGCCAGGATCCCGAAATAGCGCGGTAACGCGTGTTGTCACCCATGGAAGCGAAGCCGTGATGTGGGACGTCGACGGACCCCCGGTGCCAGCTGGCGGGTCCGTCGACAGGATCTGGACTTAACGCCCTTCATACCTGTCGGACAGCGAACGTGCTTTATGGCGTAGACGTGGTCGGCATGCTGCTTGGCGGTGTCGCGGCCGGCATGGTGCTATTTATTGTTTCGGTCGGGCTGTCCGTGACCATGGGTCTGATGGGCTTTGCCAACATGGCCCACGGCAGCTTTGCCATGCTGGGCGGCTACGTGATCGTGCTGTCGATGAACCGATTGGGCGTGCCGTTTGTGCCCGCCGTCGTGCTAGGCTTCGTCGTCGTTGCGCTGATCTCCATTCCGCTCGAGCGGCTGCTTTATCGTCGGCTTTATCGCGCCGAGGAACTCGACCAAGTGCTTTTCACCATCGGCCTGGTGTTCGCGCTTGGGGCCACGGTGACGCTGCTGGTCGGACCGGAAACCCAGCAACTGGTGCTACCTGCCGCGTTGCAAGGGCAGATGGATCTCGGTTTCACCAAGTATCGGACCTACAGTCTTTTGCTGATCGTGGTCGGCTCGGCGGTTGCACTGTTGTTATGGTTGGCGTTCGAGCGCACGCTGTTCGGCGCGCGCATTAGGGCCGCCGTCGACAATCGACGCATGACGGAATCGTTGGGCGTCGATGTCGACAAGCTGTTCACCGTCACCTTCGCCCTCGGCAGCGGCATGGCTGCGGTCGGTGGCGGATTGGGTGCAGAGTTTCTCGGGCTCGATCCTCAATACGGCTTGAAATATCTCGTGTTCTTTCTGATCGTCGTTTCAGTCGGTGGCCTCGGCGGTGTCACCGGCGTTTTCTATGCCGCCTTGATCATCGGCGTGCTGGACTTCGTCTTCAAAAAGTACCTGCCACAGGGCGGCACCGCGTTCGTCTACGCTTTGACGATTCTGTTGTTGCTGTGGCGGCCGCAAGGGTTGTTCGGGAGGGGTGCGCGATGACGGCTCCGGTGACGTCGCCGCAAACCACCGCAACCACCGCGCACAATGGGCATCCCGCCGCGCACGTGTTGGCCGGCCGGCACCGGCCTCAGCTGTGGGAGCTGATCCCGTGGCTGCTGGCGATCGGTTACTTTTTTGCATTCCCCAATCATCTGGGCTTCGGGACGGAGCTGCTGATCACTATCCTGTTCGCCTTGTCGCTGGATCTAGCCCTCGGCTATGCCGGTATCATTACGCTCGGCCACGCGGCGTTCTTCGGCGTCGGCGCTTACACGGTGGGAATGCTGGCAGAGTATGAGATCTGGAACGAGCCGATCAGCGGCCTCGTGATGGCCGCTGTGGCGGCGGGCTTGGTCGGGTTGGCCTCGGGCGCGGTGCTGTTGCGCACCAAGGGGCTGACGCTCTTGATGCTGACGCTGTGCACCATGCTGCTGCTGGAGGAAGCGGCCAACCTGGGCGAGGAGTTCACCGGCGGCTTCGACGGCCTGGCCAACGTGGTGATTGATCCGCTGTTTGGCGTGTTCGAATTCAATCCGCTTTATCCGCGCACCCAGTACATTTATGCGCTGTGCGTGCTGTTGTTAGGCTTTCTCGTGATCCGCACGCTCTCCTTCTCTCCATTCGGACAATGCTTGACCGGCATTCGAGAGAACACGCTGCGCATGCATTCGGTCGGCGCGCCGGTGCGCCTGCGCCTTGTTACCTGCTATGCCATTTCCGCGGCGATCGCCGGTATCGCCGGCGCGGTCTGGGCGCAAGCCAACGCCTACGTCAACATGAGCACGTTCAGCCTAGAGCGGGCCGCGACCGTGCTGATCATTTTGGCCTTGGGCGGATACGGTCGGCTTTATGGCGCCTTCGTCGGCGCCGTCGCCTACATGGTGCTCGAGCACACCTTGTCGAAAGAGTATCCCCAATACTGGCAATTGGGACTTGGCCTGATGCTGATGGTGATCGCGCTGTTTGCTCGCAACGGCATGATCGGCATCACCACGGCGCTGAGCCGGAGCTGGCGCGCGAGGCGGGCCGGGTCATGAGCGAGCCGCTGCTCCAGACGCGTGGCCTCAGCCGGACCTTTGGCGCGTTCGCCGCGGTCAGCGCCGTCGATTTCAGCCTTTATCCGGGCGCCCGACACGCCGTGATCGGCCCCAACGGCGCCGGCAAGACGACGTTTGTCAATCTGTTGACCGGGCTGCTAGCCCCCTCGACCGGCCGCGTTTACTTGAAGGGCCGCGACATCACCCGCACCGCGCAGGCCGACCGCGTTAAGCTTGGCATTGCGCGCACCTTTCAAATCAATCAGCTGTTCCGCGGCCTCTCGGTGCTGGAGAACGTGTTCATCGCCGTCGCCGAGCGGACCGGCGTTGCGCGATCGATGTTGCGGCCGGTCGGCACCCGCCGGGATGTGATGGAGGAGGCGATCGGGCTGTTGGAAACGTTACACCTCGTCGATGATGCCAACGCGCGCATTGTCGAATTGCCCTATGGGCGCCAGCGCTTGGTGGAAATTGCGATCGCGCTCGGGCTCAGTCCCCAGGTGCTGTTGTTGGATGAACCGATGGCCGGCGTGCCCAGCGCTGAGGGCCACATCATACTGGATGCGATCGATCGGCTGCCGCAAGACATCGGCGTGCTGATCATCGAACACGATATGGACGTGGTGTTCCGCTTTGCCGAACGCATCACGGTGCTGGTGCGCGGCGCTGTGTTTGCCGAAGGCACACCCGCCGAGATCGGCGCGAACCAAGATGTCCGCGCCGTCTATTTGGGGCAGGCGGCGCATGGATAGTGGTGGGCGAACCATGGCGGCGGGATCTTGCGGGTTGCGGCTATCAGGCGTGACGGCCGGCTATGGCGAAACCGTTGTGCTCGAGCACATCGATCTGAACCTGGCGCCCGGCGAGAGCATTTCCGTCATCGGTCGCAACGGCGTCGGCAAAACGACCCTGTTGTCGACGATCATGGGGCACACCACACTGCATCGCGGCCAGATCCTGCTCGGGGACAACGCCATCGAGCATCGGCCGATCTACCAGCGCGCGCTGGCGGGCCTAGGCCTGGTGCCACAGGAGCGTGAGATCTTCCCCTCGCTGACGGTCGAGGAGAACTTGCGGATTGCGGCCCGACCCGGAGCTTGGACGGAACAGCGCGCCTTTGAGCTGTTTCCCAATCTGCACGAGCGCCGCCGCAATCTGGGCAATCAATTGTCCGGCGGCGAGCAGCAGATGCTCTCGATCGCCCGAGCGCTGTTGACCAACCCCAGTGTTCTTCTGATGGATGAACCGACGGAGGGATTGGCGCCGGTGATCGTGGAGACGCTGAGCGATGTCATGCGCCGGCTAAGATCTGAAAGCGGTTTGACCATGATTTTGGTCGAGCAGAACAGTCGGGTGGCCTTTGAGTTCAGTGAGCGGACGGTCGTCTTGGACCGTGGACAGATCGTATACGATGGCACGTCGAACGCGCTGCGGCAGGACCCGGAGAAGCTCGCCGGTCTGATCGGCGTGACGAGTTGAAGCCGCGCGCCTCGAGCGACGTTGGGCGTTGTGCGGATGAGCCGTGCCGACCCGCTGGTACTGCAACGCGCTAGATCATCGCGCCTTTAATCGGGATCGTTCCGATTCCGATTAAAGGCAGGTTGCTCTAGTTTTGGATGATCGGGATGTGCGGGTGAAACGCATGCGCGACAAACGCAAACGTTACGTCGTAGGGCAGCGGGCGCGGCTGCGCGCCGGCGGATACGTCCACCGCGGCCACGGTGCCCACATCCCGGCCTTTGGCGATCAACCCGCGATCGACGGCTGAAGCCTGCCCCGCCCGCCAGCTGAGCTCGATCGTCCCGAGCCTGATCGTTGTTTGCCGCCGCAGGTGCGCGAGCGCGACGATCACCGGCGTATTGCGCTGCTGACGAACCACCACCACCCGCGCCATCGGTTGGATGCCCTTTGGCAGGTCGCCGCGATAAAGCAACGGCCGACCGGCGCGATCATAACCAACATACGGGTTTCGCCCGTAGGGCCGGAAGCCCGGGACGGTCGGGACCAGCACTTTGCCAGTGGGATGGTGCGCCTTGAATTGGGCGAAGGATTCCAGTCTGGCCGGGATCAGCTTGAGCTCGCTGCCTGTCAATTCACCCACGATCGCAGTCCCCGTGAACTGCTGCCACCAGGACTGCGTCTGGCGATCGTACATCACAAGGTCAGACCGCCTCAACTTTCCCGTCGTGCCGAACGTGAGTACGCGCGCTCCCAAGCGGCGATCGAACACGATCGATGAGTTGCACAGCGGACAGTAGGTCACCGCGACCGGGACGCCGCCCACCGTGTCATTGACGATCTCGTGCCAGATGAGAATGCGCAGCGGATAGGCCCGGGCGTCGCCGTTCAACTCCAGCCCGATCACCGGCTCGACATCCGCCAGGCTGCCGAAGCTCTGTTCCAGCTCGACGGCGTCAGATGCCGCCTTGAAGCGCGGTTTGTCGATCGAGGGAATGCCATCCTTGGGCGGGCCGCCGGACATGATCTCCGACCAGCCGACCTCGGTCTTGCTGAAATCCGTCTTGTCCCAGCCTTCGCGTTTCCATCGCGCGGGATCAGCGAACGCGGTCGACGCCGCCAACAGCAGTCCAGCGCCGAACATCAAAAGGCGGATCACGACCATCCGTTGGCACCTCGCCTTACCGAAGCCCCCGAAAAGATCACCTTAGGCGATGCGGCCGACCACGCAAAATGACATGAGCTGACGATGTCGTGAGGCGTTGATCCAGGGGGCGGCGCCGTCGCGACCATCTTCGATCAAACCGACCCGAGGCTTGGCCCCTGCACTCAACCTCGGCGCAGAGCGGCGCCGGCTTGGATCAGGCCGCGCTGGGAAGCTCGAGGCTCAAGCTGGTCCCTGTGATCGCTCGATCTGGGCTGGATCCGTGAAGGCGCGCGGGTTCGTTTGGAGGAGGCCACAGGAAGCGCGTTTACGTCGGATCGCGAGCGCTCGCACCGCGAACGGGGCGCCGGCCCAATATCTTAGCTTAGGGCACGGGCAGCGCCGTGCGATAGCCGCGGCGCAAACCGGTCTCGAGCGCGCGCTGTAGGCCGCGCGCGCCGACCGAGCGGGCCATCCGCTCCGGCACGACCCACAATCGATAGTCAGGCCCGTGGGTCGACACCTCGCAGTTCAGCCGCCCGCTATGGCCCCGACACGTCGGGTCCGCCTTAACCCGTACCAGCGCCCGACGATCGTGCCGGAGATAGCGCAAATCGATGGGCTGCACCAACGCTTCCGGCACGCCCAAGTCGACATTGCGGAACACACACCGCGGGGTGTTGCGACACGCGCCGGCCCGCCCACCGAGCGTGTTGATGGTGCCGAACGCGCGCCGTCGCGGCATGGCCCGCGCGTTACGCTCGGCGCCACGGCTGATGTAGCAGGTCGCGCCCACGCACAGGATCGGATCCGCCGTTCGACTGAAGCGGCGGATGCCCCGTCGACCGGGTTCCATGACCAACAGGATCGTCACCCGTGTGGCAGGGCGCGCAAGCGGTGATGGCTTCAGCTCACGATGATAACTTGCATCAGGCCGCAGATCCGAACGCAACCTCGCGGCCACAGCCGGTCGCGGCCGGTCCACGCTGCGCCGCCGCGCGCGGCCGATCTTTTCCGAGAGCCGATCAAGCTCGGCCTCGCGCTCCGCCTCCATAATGCGTTTGGCCACCTCCGCCTCGATCGCGCGGCGGCGGACCTCGGGGTCGGAGTCGATCCGATCGGCCGCTCGCGCGCGGTCGATACCGCGATCGACCGGCGTGGGGCCAAACCGATGCTGCGCCGGATCGTCGCCATGTGGTGCAACATCCGATGACGGATCACCGATATCGGCGTCCACGCGTTGCGCCGCCCATTCCGCGCGCGCGCGCACCAGCATGTCGATTTCATCGCGCTGCAGCCGGCCATCGCCTGTTGAGGCGCGCTCAGCGTGCCGCCGCCCAGCGTGCGATGGTGAGATCTCCGCGGCCGCAGCCGCCCCGCCGAGGTGCAAGCCGGGCGCTGGCCCGGCCGCCGCGGCCATCAAGGCCGCCGCCATTGAAACTGTTGCTAACGACGTCTTCGTCACGACCCTTGCCCGCATCAATGTGCCTACCGATCGTCGCGCCATAGAGCCACCTTTGCACCCACTTGTTTGGGCACCCACCTTGTTTTGGCACCGACCGCGCAGTTGCACCCCGTTGCTGCCGCCCCTGACCCGCCGGACCCTGCCGCAAACCGCCTGAACCCTACCTGAATGCGGCCCGATTCGATCGAAACTGAGTCCAAACGAGCGCCGCCGCGGCCGCGCAAACAGCGCCGCAATGCGGCCTTCGTTGGCGGTTCCCCCTGCTGCCGGCTAACGGACCTGGCGGCCCCACCGCCGCTTGACCCAATCAAAAGCGCCTCCGGAGTTTCCGGGGCGGTTCAGCATGATGTTCTGGGTGGCAAGTGGAGGACTGGAGTGGAGGAATCGGGCGGGGGAGCGGGCCGGTATAGCGATTCCGCCTAAGGCGGAAATGATGTAAGGTGGCCGAGGTCCTATTGAGAGGCCGCAATGGTCGATAAGGCTGCGGGAGAAGGCCTTAGAACCCGCGAGGAGAAGCGGTCGGATCAAGGCCGGCGGTGCGGGCTCAGGGGTTGAGAATCTGATGAATATGGAGAGGTGGCAGAGTGGTCGAATGCACCGCACTCGAAATGCGGCAGGCTGGGTGACTGGCCTCGGGGGTTCGAATCCCCCCCTCTCCGCCATGGGTCGTCAACAAGCTGCTGATTTAGCTGATTTAATCCTGCTTCAGCGCGATCCAACCGTTGTTTCTACCCACGTAAATTGCGTGGATCACCGCAGATCTGGCAGGATTGGTGCCTGCGAGCCTGGATTCTGAGATACACAAACTCTTAATAAGCGGGTCCGAGGTTCGAATCCTTGTACACCCACCATTGATTTCAAAAGCTTAGCCGGCTTGAGACTTCGATAGTTTCGTCGCCGTGGCCGAACCGTGGCCCTTTTCATCGTCGCCCCACCCCTGGCTCCATGTCCGTCCGTACCGGCCGTCGTGGCGAATCCGGCGAAAGCCCCTTGGTGGTACGTGCATCAGGTAGCGGTGGATGAACTTATGCGGGCTGAGCGTCACAGTCTTCCAGCGCTCGCGTTATCCGGCGCGATACTGTTTCCAGCCGAAGGCCACGCCGTCGTCGTCGACCTTTGCATCATGTCCGCCCGAGGCGGAATCGCCCGAGCCGGCCCATCAAACGGTGGCTTGTAATACGCAACCCGTTTGATCCGGCGCAGCGGTGCGATGATGCGGTTGAACGTGGTATTTTCGGCCAGCCCAGCAAGGGTGCCTCGCCAAAGCTGCGCCCGCCCATGTTCAACTCAAACAAGCAAGTCGCATCGAGGTCAGTTGAGCCGCAATGGACCATGATTGGCAAGCAAGGGTCGAGCCTTGTTGAGGTTAGGCAAATTTTAACTTGATTGTCGATCCGTTGGACGTTGGACAATTCGAACCAGGTTGGCTGTTGGGGGCTTCGAATGATGGGCGTTCAGAGAAGTTTGTTTTTTGTTTCGATCGCCATACTTTCATTTTTTGTTGGGGTTTTGACAGCGCATCGCGGATCATTTCCTTACCAGCACATCAGCTCGGCGGTGCAAACGGTCGAAGCGCTGGTCGAGACGACCATGGATTCCTTGAAAACTCCGATGGGTGAATACATCGGGCCGACGAAAACTGACGCGGCCGATGTTTCAGCTCAGCGATGGACGATTTTCGATACGACCGCAAAACGGTTACCAGTTATCGCCGGTGGCGGGTTGAACCACTATTTGCACCACTGCCCAAAGCACGGGTGCTTGGCAGTCGCTTTTGATGCGGACGGTAAAATCAGCAAGACCTGGCCCTACAGACCAATCGACATCTACGACGCTGACAAGACGGCAGGCGCGTATCCTCACGAGGCGATCAGTTTTGATCCAATCCGGAATGTTAGGCCGATCGGCGTAGCAGTGCTGTCCGACCGTGATATCCTAGTCAACTTCCAATCAAAGGGACCGGTCTTTCCATTCGGCATGGGCGTTGCCCGGGTAGGAACGGATGGTGCGCCGGTTTGGACGAGGTTTGACTACAGCCACCATTGGTCAGCGGTTCGTGGCGAAAACAGGATATTTGTACCCGCACTAAAAATTGGTAGCGCCAATGTCCGCTTCAGGCAGGGCGGTGGCCCTTCACCTCGAAACATAACGCTCACTTGCCGCACGGGCCGGCCGCATCTCGATACAATCCAGGTCATCAATGGCTCCGGCGATATGCTGGAAGAGATCGAGCTGATGCCGATCTTTCTGAAATCTAACTGGGTCGGTGTCCTATCCGAGACCACCGATCCTTGTGACCCGATACACCTCAATTTCGTCGATGCGGTTGGTGCCGATGCCGGACCAGGGCTGGCTACGGGAGATCTCATCATCTCACTTCGCAACATATCTCGTTTCGCCATCCTCGATGGCAAGTCGCGAAACATCAAGCGTCTCGTCGGCGGCAATTTTATTCAGCAGCACTCGGTTCAGCACCTTTCGGGTCCGAAGGTTCTGCTGTTTGACAACCACGGCGGCGATGCCGGACTGGCTGCGTCCCGCATTGTGCAGTATGACCTGGCGACGGGAGCCGAGACACGGATATTTCCTAACGCCGACACGCCTAAAGAGTTTTCCGAAGTATTCTCCGATCGGGCTGGACACCTTTCAATTTCGCCTGACCGGACGAGGGTCCTCGCCAGCTTCAGCTATGCAGGCCGCGCATTCGAAATCGACATCCGGACCGGCAAACTGCTCGCGGTGTTTGACAATGTTCATGACCTTTCGTCGATGACCGGGGTTCGGCTGCCCGATAAAGCAGCCCGCTTTAAGATCTTTTCAATGAGTTATCTAAACAATTGAGATCGCCAGACTGATATTGAAAAACTTACGGAGTTGCACTCAATGGCCCGCTTCGCAGTTGTTCTGATTCTCGCGCTCAGCCCAACTGCGGCGCAGGCCTATATCGGTCCCGGCGCCGGAATTACGGCTATTGGCTCGGTTCTTGCCGTATTTGCCGTGCTGATGCTGGCGATCGTTGGGTTCGTTTGGTACCCGATCAAGCGGCTACTTGCCAAACTCACGAAATCGGGTTCGGACACGTCACAGACTGCGGACAAAATCGCTGTCGATGCGCAAGCAAGTCAACCAAACTAATTTAGCCTCAAATGATGAGCCGACGATGGGTGCCGCGCCCAGGTCGTGCAGCCACGACCATGCCGTCTTGTAGGAGCCGAAGCTAAATAATGCGCTGCAGGTCCTTGGCAGAGATCCTGTTGCAGCGCGTGCTGATCTCGACTACGGCGCCAAACCACATCTTGAACGGCTTACGCGTCTTCGCCAACAGCGCATCGGACGTCAGGCTTGTCTGATGCGCGCAGTCCGCGCAGTCAAACTGGAAGCCGTCACGCTCGGTCCAAACACGTGTGCCGTAGCATCGAGCACACGCGGACTTGCCTGCCCAACGGGCCTCGATCCAGTAGGCACGGCGGTCCGCTTCCGTCGCGATCCGTGCCTCGCACTCAGTCGCCGTCTTTGGAAATTTACGCCACAAATCGTTTCGGAATTGCTGCGCCTTGGACCAACTGCTCGTTGGTGCTCATGTTGCACTACATTGCGCCGGAACCATGTTCCCCGACTGTATTCTAGATCATCGCGCCTTAAATCGGAACCACAAAGCCGGTTCCAATTGCGCCGGTTCCGATTTAAGGCGCAAAGATGATCGCGCCTTAAAGTGTAGAGCAACCTGCCTTTAATCGGGATCGTTCCGATTCCGATGAAAGGCAGGTTGCTCTAGTACGCAAGTTTCGATTGAATTGATAAGTGCTTTGACGAACCGCTCCGCACACACCGCGCACGATTGTGGCGGCTCCCGTCGTTGATGGCATTTCCGTATAGATTCGGACCGACCGCCTAGCTCGTCAGTTGGTGATAAAGACGCGAGACTTGGTCGAGGCGGCCCGCATCGAGACCGCTATTGTCGAATTGCGGCGCCGCCGCTCCTGACGATGGTGCACCCATCATCTTGACCATTCGCTCAATATCAACGCATGCTTCCTCGTCCAGTATTTTGAGCAGATTTCCAATTTCCTTGCGAGGTTCCAAACACAGTCGATCGAATGAAATGAAATTAATCTGGGGGAGTCCCAATCCGGCCATGTATTGATAAGCCGCGACCCAGTAATCAAGCCAAAAATCAATACTTGTCGCTTCGCGAGCCTGTCTGTCGAATCCGGGAAATTTTATCGGATAAAGGTTGGCGCCGAATTCCAGGTGGCCGATTTCGCGCATATATGTCCTGGAAAATTCGTCATCCATATGCGCTTCCAGAAACCGCATATGTTGTCTGTGAAGCGAAAAGACATGCGATAACGGTTCGCGCACAGGTACGATGATCGTGCAATCAGGGTAGAGCCTGGCGAGGAGAGGCAGGCGGGCAATATTGGCATTGTTCTTGGTTATGTAGCGCCGCGAATCACCGGCAGTTGCTTGCCGCGAGATTGCGATCACTTTCTTCATGTGATTGTTAAAGAAGCGTTCGAAAGCAGCGTTGTTTTGATTGCTTTGCCATAAGGTGATTCTGCCTCCGGTATAGTTATTGGGCCACCAGGCGCGCCAGAGCGCTTCTTCGAAAGCTTCGGGACTGTCAAAATCAATCAGCACACCGTCGCCGTGAGCGCGTTCGCGCCGGTCCATGCTCCTCTGGAAATTCTTTGACAAGACGTTCCAGGTCATTGGACACAGCAGGAACGGCATATAACGGTAGGTGTGCGTTGCAAACTGTGGAAGCGACGCCATCATCTGCAGAAGGACCGTGGTCCCTGCCCGCGGCAGAGATGAAATGAAAACCGGCTGCCTGTTCTCGACTTCGGCGTATGCGGACGCGAACACGCGGTCCTCAATCTCGGCAAATGTCTTCTGCAAGCCAACTCCGCTGAAGGCGGCCTTGTGCAAAAACCTGTCCAGACTGGAATACTGCGCGGACCAGGTCATGCACGACGTCTCCGATAAATGAAAGCTGCCAGAAGTAGGCAGTTCGCCATGATCAACCAGGGCGACATCGAAACCTGCAATAGGCTGTTGAGATCCGTTAAAGCGAATTGAACGGCCGCCGCAATGATGACCGCAGGACCGGCTAACGCGACGAAGATAAGCCCGACAATCGTGGCAGTCGATGCCAGCATTCGCGTCGCCATCGCCCGAATGGCCTGCTCTTTTTGCTCTTCACCAAGACTCTTGTTTGTCATGACGACGATAGCGGCCCGGCTATCGACAATGATCTGGCGACATCGTTCAACGAGGCCGAGGCGCTCCATGGCGACCAGCAACATGAGCGTGGTTGCACAGATAATAACTGTCGCCATGAACAACTCCCTTGCCCAATTCACTTTTGCGGACACATGTTTGGTTCGCATTCCGGAATGATTGAGCTTGAACCTTGAAGTTGGCCGGCCGTTCAGTTGAAGAAACCGATGACTGCCCAAAAAGCCATACACCGATCAGATAAAAGATCTACGAACAATCGATATATGTGCCAACCAGCATACGTAGAGGTCCAACTTCGATGCATAACACTTGGTCATCGAAATACAAACATGAAATGGCACCAATGGAAGTCCCTTCAGAGCGCTGTTGCCGCCATTGAAGCGTGGGCGGGATGAAAGCAGCTTTTACCGGCGAGAAACCAGTAAGCCATATTGTCGCGTCTCGGGTTAGCGCTCGCGATACGTGTTGTCTCATCGGGACCGTCAGAACCGGTCGATCACATCGCGTGCAGTGCGGTGTTTACGCCATGCCGCGACGGCTTGATCAACGGATTGGCCGTTTAGCTGTTGCGCCGGTTGGTTATCGCGTGTTCGGGGCGGCCAGGTGAGGGACATGCAGCACGCTATGGCGAGTTCTAACGTAATCGGACAAAATGCTCTGTCACATCACCTGCAACAACTTGAAGCAGAATCGATTTTCATTTTCCGCGAATTGGCGGCAGAGTGTCAAAATCCGGTTCTGCTTTATTCGATTGGCAAGGACTCTTCCGTCCTGCTGCATCTGGCTATGAAGGCCTTCTACCCGTCAAAGCCGCCATTTCCGCTGCTTCATATCGATACCACCTGGAAGTTCCGAGACATGATCGCGTTTCGCGATCAGACGGCCCAACGGTTGGGGCTCGATTTGACCGTCCACGTCAATCAGGAAGGTGTTGATGCGGGCATCTCACCCCTGACCCATGGCAGTGCAATTCACACTGACATAATGAAAACCCAGGCGCTCAGGCAGGCGCTGGACGCCGGGGGGTTCGACTGCGCTATCGGTGGTGCGCGTCGCGACGAAGAGCGATCGCGCGCGAAAGAGCGCGTCTTTTCTATGCGCGCGGCCAATCATCGCTGGGATCCGAAGCAGCAGCGCCCCGAACTGTGGTCGCTCTTTAACGGCCGGCACGGACCTCGTGAAAGTATGCGCGTATTTCCGCTGTCGAATTGGACTGAGGCCGATGTCTGGAAGTACATCCTGGCTGAGAGAATCCCAATCGTTCCGCTCTATCTCGCGCGGCCGCGGCCAGTGATCGAGCGCGATGGCATGCTCATCATGCGCGATGACGATCGACTGAAGCCCAGGTCTAGTGAGCGGGTTGAGACGATGACGGTTCGGTTTCGCACGTTGGGTTGTTATCCGCTGACCGGCGCGATCGTCTCAAAAGCAGATACGCTGGAAAAGGTTGTTGCGGAAGTCCTCGCCGCGCGTACATCGGAGCGGCAAGGGCGCATGATCGATCACACTCAAGCCGTTTCGATTGAAAATATGAAAAAGGAGGGCTACTTCTGATGGCAATGCCGGAGTTGCACTCTGCGGAAATCGGGCTTGATGTAAAATTTGACGGAGCAGATGTTGCAGTCATCGATACCGACCTGCTGCGTCTTGTAACCTGCGGCAGTGTCGACGATGGCAAGAGCACGTTGATTGGCCGCCTGATTTATGATCTCGGTCAGGTGCCGGACGATATTGTTGAAAAGCTACGTCAAGACACCCGAACACACGGAACGGCGGACGATCAACTTGATTATGCACAGCTTGTGGATGGTTTGAGTGCCGAGCGGGAGCAAGGCATCACCATCGACGTGGCTTATCGATACATAGCGACGGAGCATCGCAAGTTCATCATCGCTGATACGCCTGGGCACGAGCAATATACCCGCAACATGGCTACAGGTGCGAGCGTAGCGGACGCGGTTGTCGTGCTTGTCGACGCACGAAAAGGTATAGTTACGCAAACACGCCGACACAGCACCATTGCGCATTTACTCGGCCTCAAGCACTTCGTGCTTGCCGTCAATAAAATGGACCTCGTCGATTACGATGAAGCCATCTTCAATACCATTCGCCGAGACTACCTTGCATTCTGCGAGCAGTTGGGGATTACCGGAGTTGCCTGCATCCCTGTGGCTGCGCGGTCCGGCGAAAATCTGGCAGATCGAAGCGGCGCCATGCCCTGGTATCACGGGCCCTCACTAATTGAGCATCTCGAAGCAGCCGACATTGCAGGAGAGTGCAAAGCGGGTGGATTCTTGTTCCCAGTGCAGCGCGTCAATCGGCCCAATGCCGACTTCAGAGGATATGACGGCACGGTTGCGCGCGGCGATATTCAAATAGGCGACGACGTCGTCGTGATGCCATCTGCCCGTACGAGCCGCGTAAAAGATATCATCAGCTACGACGGCAATAAAACGCAGGCAACCTCAGGCGATGCGATCAGCATCGTTCTGGCAGATGAAATCGATATCAGCCGTGGCGATGTCGTCGCGGCCAGGCGTGATCGCCCGCAGCTTACAGACCAGTTCGCTGCACACGTGATCTGGCTCAACGAACTACCGCTTCTCGCCGGCCGGGTGTACCTGCTGAAGTCTGCCCATACGACCGTAACAGCCAGCGTCACGAGCCTGAAACACAAGCTCGACGTTGACACCTTAAGTGAAACGGCAGGACGGAAGCTGGACCTTAATGACATCGGCTTCTGCAACATTTCGACAGGCCAGCCTATCGTGTTCACACCCTACGAAGAAAACAAGACGCTTGGGTCATTCATCCTGATCGATAAGCTCACCAACCAGACTGTCGGGGCTGGCTTAATCCGCTTCGGTTTGCGCCGGGCCGACAACCTCCATTGGCAACCTATCGATATTGATCGACAGGCGAGGGGCCTGCAAAAAGGACAGAAGGCGTTCTGCCTGTGGTTTACGGGATTGTCAGGCGCCGGAAAATCGGCCATCGCGAACGCTCTCGATCGCAAGCTGTTCGATCAAGGTCGGCATGCCTTCATCCTGGATGGCGATAACGTGCGTCACGGTCTTAACCGCGATCTCGGTTTTACAGATGCGGATCGGGTAGAGAATATCCGGCGCGTCGCTGAAGTTGCCCGGCTGATGGTTGATGCTGGTCTGATCACAATCGTTTCGTTCATCTCGCCCTTCCGTGCTGAGCGGCGCTTGGCGCGGGAACTGTTCCTTGACGGAGATTTTTTTGAGGTTTTCATCGATGCCCCGCTGGCCGTGTGCGAGGAAAGAGACGTCAAGGGCCTCTACAAGCGTGCCCGTGCCGGTGAACTGAAGAATTTCACCGGGATCGACTCGGCTTATGAGCCACCAGAATCTGCCGAGTTCAGACTGGACAGCGCTGCCCTCCGCGCCAACGCTTTAGCAGAAGACCTGATGGCTGAACTGGAAGAACGGGGCCTCTTGACGCAGAGCTGATCGGCGAAATCTTCACCTCACATTGGGAGGCTGAACTACTGCCCGTGGCTTATTTCCACGTCCCGTTCACGCTGCCCGTTGCCATCGGCGACATCGCCTTTCACAACAATGCGGTGATCTATGACACGCTGTTTAAGGCCAGCGCCGAGATGATGCTGAAGATTGCCGCCGACCCCAGATATCTGGGCGCGCGTGTCGGCATCACGTCCGTGCTGCACACCTAGGGCTCGGCGATGACCCATCATCCGCATGGGCACATGATCGTGGCGGGCGGCGGCCGGTCCCCTGACGGATCGCGTTGGATCGCCACCAAGCCTGACTTCCGGCTACCAGGCATGGTGCTGTCACAGCCGTTCCGGCGCTTGATGATCGACAAGCTGGTCGCCGCCCGAGATACCGGCTAGCTGGGGTTGTTCGGAGCGACCACATTCCGGTTACCGACCAAACAGCGATGGAACTTCTCTTCGACGGCCTTCGCAAAACGGGGCTTCCGGAGCGATGAGCCTTCGCGCTTGTTGCCAACATGCTTCGAGCCAATCAACGATTCAATCTCATCCTTATGGCCCTCCTCGACGGACCGCCGCGGTGCGGAACTTCCGCATGGAGAAAAGGAGAGCGTGCGGATCACGAGAAAGCCTAACAACAGCACGCACAGCGCATAAATGTACTGGGTGCGCGGATAAAGCGGATTGAATTCGAACACGCCAAACAGCGGATCAATCACCACGTTGGCCAGGCCGTCGAAGCCGCAGTTTGGGGGTAGAGCTTCCGTCGCCACGGCTGCTGCGGGACAAACAGTTTTGACCCAACTTTGCCATGCTGCGGATGGACTTACGGTGTGGTTCAATTGGCGTGCTCGACAGAGTTGGTCCTTGTGGAGGCGCCGCAGGTGCATGACTGGGTCGTCGCTGCGCAAGCTTGCAGCGATCCTGGCGGCCGACATAGCCGGCTACAGCGCTCATGGGATTGGACGAAGCGCGCACCGTCCGCGATCTCAAATGGCACCAGGCTGCAATTCTGCCCATGCTCGGCAAGTTTCACGGGCACTTGATCGATACCGCCGGGGACGGCATTCTTGCCGAATTTACAAGCGTCGTGAGCGCAGTTGAGTGTGCGGTCGCGATCCAAGACAAGATGACCGAGCGCAATGCCGAGGTAGAGCCGGACTGACGCATGCTGTTCCACATCGGCATCAATCTCGGCGACGTGATTTACGACGAGGCTCGCATTTATGGTGACGGTGTCAACATCGCGGCTGGGTTGGAAAGCATCGCCGAACCAGGCGCTATCTACGTGTCTCGACGGGCATGCGAGCAGGTTGAACTGTGGGTGGTCGTAAAACTCTCGCTGAGGCTAGGCAAGCCGCACTCCAGGCCTGTAACGCTTTTGTCGATGACGTTGACAATGCCTGCACTGCATCCGCGGCGGGATGCAATGAGTTATATTTTGCGGCTGGGATTTATGACAGTACTCCATTCACAGCCGCAACCACAATGAGTTGTGCGAAAGCAAAAAGCATAATTAAGAGAAAAGCCGAGGAGCGAGAACCGGCAGTCCGATGCAGGCTTTGGTGCGAACAAGGAGGCAAAGGTTGGCCTTACGGAAGATATTGACTAGATCATCGCGCCTTAAATCGGAACCGCAACGCCGGTTCCAATTGCGCCGGTTCCGATTTAAGGCGCAAAGATGATCGCTCTTAAAGTGGTGAGCAACTTTCTGCCTTTAATCGGGATCGTTCCGATTCCGATTAAAGGCAGGTTGCTCTAGGTGAAGCTAAACGGTCATGCCCCTCAAAATCTATAACCCAATGAACTTAACCCACGCGCGTTCCAAACGGACAAGGCATTACGATCAAATCGCGGGCACTGGAAGTGCTCTCAGCCGGTTTCACAGCATTAAAGTCTTAAGTCTTGCTTCGAATAGTGCCGGATGTTCCCGGAACGGCTGGCCGGATACGCCGGAATGGGCACCAACCGTAAACGGCGCTACCATCCCACCTATCCGGGAGGCTCGGGCGATAGCGTAATGCCAGGCCATGAGCGATCATTGTGACATCACGCTTGAGCGTAAGCTTGGAAGCAGCGCGGACGATACAGCCCGCGTCCCTTCGCAGGTGCGCCGCATCGAGTTGATCACCTTAACCGGCCGGCGCCGGCGGTGGTCGAGCGACGACAAGGCGCGCATCGTGATGGAGAGTTTCGGGCCCGACGCAAACGTGTCGGACGTGGCGCGGCGCAACCGGCTCTCGCCGCAGCAGGTGTTCGCGTGGCGCCGGCAGGCCGAGCGGGACACGATCGCTGCCGAACGCGATCAGATTGGCTGGCGCAACGAACGGCTCGAAGCCAGCATCGCGGAGATCCGCCGCGTGCACTTCGGCCGCAAATCCGAGCGCATCACCGACGACCAGCTGGCGCTCGCCCTCGATGATCCGGAGACGTCGCTGGCCCAGGCGCAAGCCGAACGGGAAAAGGACGAACCGGCGCTCACGACAGAGCGCGCGAAAAAGCTCAGCACCAGCCGCAACCCGGGCCTGGAGCAGTTGTCACATGAGGCGGTGGTGATCGAGCCAGAGGGCGGCACGGTGTGCCCGTGCTGCGGCGGGGAGCGGCACGTGATCGGCGAGGACACGTCGAAAAGGCCCGACAAGGTGCCAGCCAAGGTGCGCGTGATCGTCACGCGACGTCCGAAATATGCCTGCCGAACCTGCGAGAAGACGGGCGCGGCAAAACCAAGACCGGATACCTGTGGGCCATTGCCCGCGATGACCGGCCATGGGGCGGCAGCGATGCTGCCGCCGTTGCGTACTCATCTGCCCCCGGACGTGGTGGCGAGCACGCCGTGCGGCTGCTCGATGGCTTCCACGGCGTCCTGCAAGTGGACCGATCGCCGTCTACAAAAAACTCGCTGCGCCGACGCGAACCGGCGGACCGCTGGCCTGGACCACCGATGTCCTGACCAAGCTCGTCAATCGATGGCCGGTGTCGCGCATCGACGACCTGATGCCCGGGGCCTACGCCAAGACCGCCTGAGCCGGCTTCCAAGTGGGGCCGCTGGCCCGGTTTCGGTGCTGCCTTCCTCAATCAACATCTTCAATGATCCAGGTGAACCGCCACCAACTCGGCATCGCTCGGCATCAGCGGCATGATGTCCGGCACTTGGCTGACGCCATCATGGACCTTCAGGTGAAATTCGCCATTCCCCCGAAAATAAAAGTCCTTGGCGACCATGCCGAAATACTTCGAATTGCCGTTGACATGGCCATTGCCCGCAACCTCAATGCGATTTGTCGGCGCATACAACATGCCTTCAAGCTTGAACGCGCCCCCACCTCGAATATTCCATTCGCCACCACGCCACGCATCAGGATGTGATATGAACAAGAAGCCCTCATGGCTGAAGCCCGTCCGCCGACCCGCCAAGTTCACGAGTCCCCCGCCAATGATTGTCATTCGGGCATTTGGTCCACGGAAATAGAACAGGACATTGGTACCATGTACGTGCGAACCGGACTGGACCTTAAACAGGCCGTCATCAACGACAAAGATACCTTCTTTAAACATTACCGTCGCATGCGCCTGGATGTTGATACCGCCGCAGTATTTACCCGGCTCGAGCACGAAAACGCCTCCGTTTAAAACGAGGTTCCTGTGCTTGCAGTGATTGGGGATGGGGGGAGGCGAAAACTTTGGCTGATAGATCTTCACCTTCTCATAAGCGCCAACCGTCGCAAACGGATCCTCGATTTCCCTGCAGCCGGCGGTCGGCATTGGCGAGAAGTTGTCATGGTCGACGTTGTAATTGCCGACGGCGCAATGACCGTCCCCGATGGCTTTAGCATTTGAACCGTTGGCATTAATGGCTTTATCTTCACCGGAATTGGTATGCGCCCAACATTTCAAATACGATATTTTGTTGGCGCCTTGTATATGAATTCCAACCTTGCTGGCCGGGTCAAGCGCAAGCAGGCATACTTTGTTGCTACTTTTCGGGTTCGCATATCTCGCGGTCGCGGATGACTCAGCCGAAACCTCAATTTCATCAACGTGAGCCAGCTTTAGAAAGCTCGTTGGCACCTTCTGACCCACTTTCAGTGCTACAGTAGATTGGTTGACCACAATCTTGGGAATGATTTCCGAGTCGCCTATATTGGCGTTGAATACTTTGAGCGCGGCTTCGGTCCGTTGTTGGGTCGTGGCCGATTGGGGTAGCGAAGCGCCCGCCAAAACGGCAGCATCTGCACTGCTCTGCATCTGGTGCTCCGCAATGATCGCCCTGCCGATATCAAATCCACTTCCGCCCAGAGCAACGATCGGAACGGCGAGAAGCCCGAAGATGATGCCTGCATTGCCTCCGGGGTCGGCCAAAATTCTCCGCAAGTCCAGCATCGTAACGGGTAGCATGGCGCGTTCAATCCATAAAAATCTTGAGCCTCCATCAGCTCCTACAGCGAATACTTTGAGTGACATTCAATCGAGTCGGCAGATTTTTCTTCAATTTGCGATTGATTTGTCGATAAGGCTCCCCGATTACCCCACTTCCTCCACATTATGGCCGTTGCTCTGACGCGAGATCATAATGTGTAAAGCAATCCGAGATTAATGGCTGAATCGCACATGACGCGAAGGCGAGCGTGGCACGCAATCCGATTCAGGTCGGCAACGGACTGAGCCTTTCAGAGTTTGCAGAACACTGCGGCACGCAGGAGCAGGGCGTCCCACCCAATGCGCTCCTCGCCCAGCAGCTTCCAGCACACCGCCGGTAGATAACCGCCAACACCGCGTTTTTCGATCATTGAGGAGCCCGATGCATTCGCTATCAATGCAGGCGACTGACGACACGCCTTGAGCCAGCCGATGGCACCGTCGCAAGCCTCAGGATCGAGCTCGAGCCGATCGGCCTTGATGGCCTTGACAGCGCGGACGATGCCATCGACCGGCTGCAAGCCCTCAAGGGTCTTGAGGCAGACGTGATCGCCGAGCACCCTGAGGTCATCGCCTTCGACTGGCTGAACACCAAGATAGCGGGCGAAATGGGCGTGGCTAGAGCACCCTGCCTTTAATCGGGATCGTTCCGATTAAACGCAGGGTGCTCTAGCCAAGCTACCAAAGCTATTGGCTGCCAGAGCCGGCAGGACATGAGGCGTGATGTGATAACGCAAAGCGGCCCTCAGAAGGCAAGCCCGCTCATGCGATCGACGGTTCTTCAGCGGCCTGCTAGATCATCGTGCCATAACGTGGCGAGCGACGTTCTGCTTTTCAGCGGGATCGTTCCCAGTTCGATAAAGAGCAGGTTGCTTTAGTTGGTGCCTGTGTCGACATCACCAAAGACGCGACGGTTCACGTTGGTTCTGTAGATGTATTCGCCGAGGTGTTTGAGCTCAAAGCGCAGCATCACCGTGCGATCCGGCTCCAAGTCACGCGCCTCGTTCTTCAGATGCGTCTGCGTGTACGACGCCGTCAACACAAAACATTCGTCTGCATAACGCAGCGCCAGCACCTCCTGCAGCGACTTTTTAGCATCGATGGAATAGCGGATCTGGCCGCTCACTTGCCACCGCTGCGTCAGCTGTAGCGCGAGCGCGCCGAGCAACTCTTGCTGGTCCTGCTTCAGGTCGAGCGCAGAGCTGGCAGCGGTGAATGAATGGATGCCCTGAAAACCAAGCGGCCCAAGATTAAGCCCGATCGAGCTGTCAGCCCGGCGCAACTTTCGGCTGTCGCCGTCGAAGCGGGCTTGCGAGACGGCGTGGAAACCGGCGATCGGAGAGACATAGAGACCAAGAACATAGTCAGAGGCGGCGCGTTGCAGACCGCTGACTGGCGAGTACAGAAACCGGCCGTCGGAATCGACACCTGGGTCGCGGAAGATGTTGTCTCCGGACAGATGATAGCTCTGGCCGGCGAGCACGCGCACCGAACCGCCATTGAAAGACTGGAAGGTGTATTGCAGACCGTAGTTGGCCCGCACGCCGACGTCGATGCGGTCAAAGCCTGAGGTCTTGTCCTCGAACAGATTCATATCGTCGAACACGATGCTGCGTGCATCCAGATCGGGTAAACGGCGTTGATTGATGCTGTTCTGCCGAGCCACGATCTGGGCTACCGGTTCGACCGTGTGTACCGCATTTTGGCGGGTGAACACCCACGGATAGGCGTAGAGCAAACCGGCGGTGCCGACGCCGCGCGCAACTGTCTGGTCGTCCTGGATCAGCCGGGTATAGGGGTCGACGGTTTCCTTGGTGGTGATCAAGTCGCCCCGCAACGCCACGAACGGCGTGTAGGTTTGGCCGATCCCGTCGGTCAGCGTCCGCCGCCAGTTAACGCTCGCGGTGAAGCGATTGACGTTGGTGTTCGCGAAGCGCGTCTTGTCGGTACCGTCGATGAAATTATAGCTTTGCCAATAGCTGACGACATTGCCATTGAGCTGCAGCTCGCCCCCTAAGATCGGATTGGCGGCCACGTAGTTGTAGTCGACCACCGGCAACACGCGGCTCGCCGCAGCTTGGGAGTCGGTGGGCGACGTGATCGGATTGGCCAGCGCCGCCGCGCTCAATCCCAAGGGTTCATTCAAGAAAAGACCGCCGACCTGGTAGAGCCGCGCGCTGAAATAGTTGCGCTCACTCATCCCGGTCAAGTACGCGGTGTTGACGCGATCCGTCAGCAGGACGTTGTCCAGCCTGTAGAACTGTCGAAACGCACGGTCGGATTCGGCAATGACATCCCAGCCCAGGCTCCACCAAGAGGACAGCGAGAAATTCGCTTCCGATTCGATGCTGCCGCGCCAGCGATCGCGCAACTCCGGATTCACTGCTGTGTCGTTGTTCTGGCGAATGCCCGCCAGCGTCAGGGTGTGCTGCCCGGTGACATCGCCAAACCGCAGCTTCTTGCGCCAATCGCCCTGCCAAAGCACACCTTGCTTTGCCATGTAAACGGGATTGAACAGGACGTCGGAGCTTGGAGACAGGACGAATAGATACGGGACCTCGGCTGTGAAACCGAAGCGCTCAGAGCTGCCGATATTGGGAATCAGGAAGCCCGACTTTCTTTTGACCGATGGGTCGGCGTGTTGGAAATAGGGCAGGTAGAAAATCGGCTGCCCGAACACCTGGAACTGAGCATCCTGATAGGTGATGGTCGCAGCGTCCTTGTCGTGCACAATGCGCTCCGCGGCGATGCACCACAGCGGCGGCTGCCCCGGATCATTGCGGCAGGGTGTGAACTTGCCACCCTCAAACTCCGTGATGTTGCCATCGCGGCGGATCGCGCGGCGTGCCACGATCCGCGTTTCGTCCTTGCCAACCAGGCTGAGCGATTCAACGAACGCCTCTGCAAAGTCGGCCGTCGTGACGATGTGCTCGCCGTTGATGACAGCGCCGTCCGGCTGGCGCAGGCGGACGTTACCTTCCGCGGTCAGCGTGTTCTGGTTTTGATCATAGATGACGCGATCCGCGGTCAGCACGTTATCAGCATAATTGATCTCGACATTGCCGCGGGCAATGACGCGATTGCGCCGCGAGTCGTATTCGAGTTCGTCGGCATTGAGGTACAGCGGCGTGGCAGGATTGGCGGTGGGCAAAGGACCGACGATGCCGGCTCCAGGAGGTCCGAAGGTGGGATTTGACTGAGCCAACGCCGCGGGCGTGGTCGCCGCCGTCCAACTCAACACCATCACGGCCCAGACCGCGCGAACCAGCATCCGCCGTGCACCCGCAAGGCACACGGCCGATCGTGGCCGGCATCGTGTCTGACCGCGACGCGTCACAAACCCGCCTCTCTGTCGCTCAGGCGACGTTTTTCCGTCCAACCCACCAACGCCGGTCGTCCGTTGCCGGACACCAGCAAAATCCTTATCAGCGAACCCAGCCCGTCGGGCCGTCGCGCGATTGACCTAGAACCCCGTCACAAATCCTCAGCGGGCCGCTCATGCCAGGCGGCCCTAATATCCCTCAGCCATCCACACGCGGCGTCCGTCCTTATCGTGCCATACTTCCCTTCCGTGCCCGTGCCCACCGTCGGACCATAGCCATGAATTGGGCCCGATGGAATGTCCGTTGAGCCACACCCGCCGCGCAATATGGCTAGAGCAACCCGCTCGTCATCGGGATCGGATCGATTCCGGTGAAGAGCGCAAAGCTGCTCACCACTTTAACAGCGATCATCATCAACCGCGATCTGGCTGGCCGAGGCGGCGTACTGACTCAAATCCGGCACAACTGATACCAACACCCGGTCAAATATGTGGCAACTGGGGATCAAGTCAGCACCAATCTAGAAGATCATCTGGTGAAGCAACAGATTATACCACGATCAATTGTTGCTGATCGGCCACAAAGCGTGACGTTCGGGCTATTTAGGGGTGTGCTAATCGTCCCCCTCAGCTGGCGCCTGCAGATGGCGTGGTTAGGCCGCAACCTCGGCGCTTACCGCGAACCAGTCTGACGCCTGTTGAACGCTGGCAAATCGCAGCACGGGCGCAGCATCGTAGTGGTCCCGGTCCCAGCAGCGCGGTCCGACGATGGCCAGCGTGCCGACCCCAGCCGCAGCGCCGGCCTCAACGTCGCTCCACCGGTCTCCAAAGAGGATGGACCGCGCCAGGTCGAGCTTCAAATCATGTTGAGCGGCCAGGATCATGCCAGGGCGCGGCTTGCGCCACGGGTGGTCGGCCGCACGATACCGCTCAGCCTCGGCGTTCGGATGATAGGGACAATAGTAAACCGCCGTGATCGGCGTTCCCTGCGCCTCGAACGCCGCGCACATGTAGCTATTGACCGCGTCAAAGTCAGACAGCGAATAGTCGCCGCGACCGATCCCCGATTGATTGGTGACAACAACGGTCGCCATGCCACGACAGCTGGCGGTGCGCACCAACTCGAATATGCCGGGTTGCCATACGAAATCAACGATCCTGTGGACAAACGTACGGTCCACATTGATCACGCCGTCTCGATCAAGCAGTAAGGCGGGCTGCATCCGAATCGTGCTCCATACGCCGATTATCGGCGAAGGGCCGCGGTAAGACAATGGGGGGAACGCACTTTATCGCGCCGCAACATCGGCGCACCGCTGCCGTGTGGTCGTTCGGTGTCTATGTGCTGGCTGCCGGCTCGCCCGCGCCGACCACCGCTTCGGCCCCGGCGATCAGCTGCGATTGAGCCAACCGGGCATAGGCACCGTTGCGGGCCATCAGGTCGACGTGTGACCCTAGTTCGACAATGGCGCCAGCCTCCATCACGCAGATCAGATCGGCGCTCTGAACGGTCGACAGCCGGTGGGCGATCACCAGTGTCGTGCGCCCTCTGGTAAAGCGTGCCAACGCCTCCTGCACCAAGCGTTCCGATTCGGTGTCAAGGGCGCTGGTGGCTTCGTCCAACAAAAGAATTGGAGCATCTTTCAAAATGGCGCGCGCCAGCGCCAAGCGTTGGCGCTGACCGCCGGACAGGCGCGAGCCGCGATCGCCGATTTTGGTGTGGTAACCGTCCGGCAGGGCCACGATGAAATCGTCGGCGGCCGCGGCTTTGGCGGCGGCGACGATGTCGCCCGCGCTGGCCCCGAGCCGGCCAAGGCCGATATTGACGGCGATCGTGTCATCGAACAGCGTGACGTCTTGGCTGACAATCGAGATCGCACCGCGCAGGGACTGCAGCGTCACGTCGCAAATATTTTGACCATCGATCAAGATCTGGCCCGCGGTGACGTCGAACAGGCGCGGGACCAAATTGATGATTGTCGACTTGCCAGCGCCGGAGCGGCCGACCAGCGCGACGGTACCGCCGCCCGGCACAGTGAGGGTGAAGTTGCGCACAGCTAACGAGGCCTGACCGGTGGGATAGCGAAACTCCACTGCGTCGAATGCGATCTCGCCTGCCTTGACGACCAGCGACCCCGCGCCCGGCCGATCGACCACCCGCGGGCGCTCATCCAGCACCTCATAGACGCGCTCGACGGCCGCCAGCCCTTCATTGACCCGCGTTGACAGGTTGCCGAGACCACGGATCGCCGGCGCCATCATGAACAAGACGGTGGTGAAACCGGCGAACTCGCCGATCGTCGAGTGACCGTTCGTGATCCGCCAGTAGGCGAAACCGATCACACCAGCCACCGCCAAGGCACCCAGCACCTCCAGAATCGGATCCAGCGCAGCGCGACTGCGGACCGCCTTCATGCGCAGCTTGAGGATATCCTCAAAACTGTTGTCCAAGCGCTCGGCGGCATAGCGCTCCAGGCGAAACGTCTTGATCAGCCGGGCGCTCGACAACTTCTCGGTGAGCAGCGACGTCATGTCCTCAAGGCCAAACTGGGTGCGCTTGGAAACATCCCGCAGTTTTTTGGAGATCGCCGAGATCGGCCAGGCCGCCAGCGGGAAAACCACCAAAACGATCAGCGTCAGCTGCCAGTCCCACCATAGGATGGTGGCCACCAGCGCAATGATCATCAGCGTCTCTTTGATGGCCGAGTTGAGCGCGGCCTGCGAGCCGAGCTGAATGTAGCCCATGTCATTGGTGAGGCGGGACACGAACTCGCCGGGTCGTCCGCGCGACAGGCGCTCAAAGTCGGCGTCGACCAGATGTCGGAAGATCCGCTTTTGAATGTCGGTGACCACCCGCGTGACCAGACCGTTGCTAACAACCGCTTGAAGATAGAGCAAAATGCTTCTGGCGATCGGGACGACAACGATGGCGCCGATCAGCAGCGGCAGCCAGCTGACCTCGCCGTTTTCGATGGTGTCTACCAGCTTGGCCACGATCGCCGGATAGAGCGGTGTGATCGCCGCATAAAGCCCCGACAACAGCAACGCCAGACCCAACTGCCGGCGTCGAGGCCGGATCCAATCCATGAAATAGCGCCCCATCAGGCGCCAGGATCGCTCGTCGAGCCCGAGCCGGGCTGCGAGCCGATTGGCAGTGAGTTCGGCGGTCGTCATCTGCGCTTCCTTGCGCGATCTGCGCGCCCCGGCCCGGCTCGCTCAGTGATTGTCGTCATCGCTGGCGTGATCGAGATCTGGGTCCAGCAACCGGTGCAAATGAACGATGAAGTAGCGCATGTGCGCGTTGTCGACGGTGCGCTGCGCAACGGACTTCCAGGCTTTGTAAGCCTCCGCGTAGTTGGGATAGATCCCGACAATATCGAGCTTGTCGACGTTGCGAAACTCGGTTTCATCCAGGGATACGAGCTCGCCGCCGAACACCAGATGCAGCAGCTGTCGTTGCTGCGGCTCAGCTGAATCAACCATCATCCAAATCCACCGTATCTGGCCAGCGCCTCCAGGACGGTCACGCCTAACCGATTGCAGCGGCCATCCGACTTGGTCAGCGAGTTGCCTCAATTCGCGTCGCAGCGCAAGGTCATGCGCCAACGGTGAAGCGGACCCGCACGCTAAGCGGCGGCGCCGGTGGCCGATCACGAACCCAACGTGGCAACCACCTTCGACCAGAAAGCGGCAGGTGCGGTCGGACCGGAACTCGACCCCATTTGCCACCGCAATTCACACCCGACGGGCCAGCAACCACCCGCTCAGCGAGCGGTTCACCGAGCAAGCCAGCCCAGCACCGCCACATGCCACGCCTGCCATCCAGGCGCGTTCGCACATATGACATTCACCAACCAATTGGCGGTGCGCATCGTTCGTTTTACTCACGACCCGAACGCGGCAAGCGCCATGTCCAGGCTGATGCCGCCGAACATCAACCAACCGACCAGCTGGTTGGACTTGAACCGCGCCAGACAGTTGCCGGTATCCTCGGTGTCGAGCGTTACCGCCTGCCAAGCCAGTTGCCCCGCGATCACCGCCAGCACCACAAACAACACGATGTGCGCGCCGGCCAGCGCCGCCGCCGCGCCCCATAACAGGACCGCGCCGGCATAAAGGCCGGCCAGCCACGGCCGGGTGCGCCCGCCCAGCCGTAGTGCCGTCGACTTGAGGCCAAGCATGGCATCATCCTGCTTGTCCTGATGCGCATAGATGGTGTCATAACCGACGGTCCACAGCACCGCACCGATATAGAGCAGAACCGCCGGCGCCGCGAGCGCACCGGTCACCGCCGCCCACCCCACCAGCGCCCCCCATTTGAAGGTCAAGCCGAGGACGACCTGCGGCCAATAGGTGTAGCGCTTGGCAAACGGATAGGTCGCCACCAGGCCGAGCGAACAGATGCCCAGCACGACGGTGAAGAGATTGAACTGGATCAACACCACCAAGCCGACCAGCGACAGCCCAACCGCAAACGCAAAGGCCTGGCGCACGCTGACCTGGCCTGACGGGATCGGGCGCAGCGCCGTCCGCTCCACCCGTCCGTCAAAGTCACGATCGACAATGTCGTTCCAGGTGCAGCCGGCCCCGCGCATGACGAAGGCGCCGACGAAAAACAACATCACGAACCACGGGTCGGGCCAGCTCCGCCCCAGCGAAAGCTCGGCCAGCGCCTGCGACCACCAACAGGGAAACAGCAGCAACCAGGCGCCGATCGGCCGATCAAAGCGCGCCAACTTCAGATAGGGCTTGAGCCAACCCGGTGCGCGAGAATCGACCCAATTGCCCGCTGTCGCATCGGCAATCACGTCGCCGGCTGGCTTGAACGGTGTGGCCATGGGGCGCCTCGGCAGGGTTCAGGCCGACCAAGGCTGCCTACTTGACCGCCGTGACCATGATCTCGACCAGGATGTTGGGATTGGCAAGCTTGGCTTCCACGCAGGCGCGGGCAGGAAGGTTCTGACCACCGGTCCATGCGACCCAGACCTCGTTCATCTCGGCGCGCAGCGCAATATCGGGGACCCAGATAACGGCGCTGACGATCTTGGATTTATCGCTGCCGGCCAGCGCCAGCAGCCGGTCAATCTCGGCCAGCACGCTTTGGGTTTGCGGCTTGATGCTGCCGGCCAGCTCGGTCGGGACCACGCCGGATAAAAACACGAAGCCGTTGGCTTCGACGGCTTTCGATAGGATGTCGGAGGGTTCGTGGCGGGTGATGGTCATCGTCGGCTCCTGTCCAGTGATGTCGGCGTCTTAACACGCCTGCGCGCGAGCGTCAGCGCGCCCCAAGCGCGCTGCCGCTACATCAGGTCGGCGCGGCGCATTTGACGCCGGGCCCGGCGTCCTGTTCCCTGTCGGCCAGCGATGGCGCGCGATCCGAGCAGGAAAGGACACGGGCGATGCGGGCAGCCGTGGTGAGCGAATCCGGGCTTGAGCTGCGCGAGGTGGCGCAACCAACGCCCGCCCAAGAGCAGGTGGTGGTGCGGGTCCGCGCGGCCAGCCTCAACCGTGCCGACCTCACCGTGGTTGCCGGTCAACAGCATGGTCGGGTCGGCGGGCCGGGCACGATTCCGGGTTTGGAATGGGCCGGCGAGGTGGCCGAGGTCGGCACCGGCGTCACCGATCTCAAGCCCGGCGATCGGGTGATGTGCTCCGGCGGCGGCGGCTATGCCGAATTCGCCGTCACCGACATGGGGCGGGCCGCACCGCTACCGGAGGGCATGGATTTTACCACCGCGGCGACGCTGCCGGTGGCGCTGCAGACCATGCACGATGCCCTGATCACCAACGGTCGGCTGGTGGCAGGCGAGGCGGTGATGATCCAAGGCGCCAGCTCCGGCGTCGGGCTGATGGGGCTGCAAATCGCCAAGCTGAAGGGCGCCCGGCTGGTAATCGGCAGCTCCACCAATGCCGCGCGGCGGGCGCGGCTCGGCGATTATGGGGCCGACCTGACGGTCGATACCAGCCAACCCGACTGGGCCGATCGGGTGCTGGCGGCAACCGACGGCGATGGCGTCAACGTGATCGTCGATCAGGTCTCGGCCAGCGTCGCCAACGAGAACCTGCGCGCCTGCGCAATCCTCGGCCGCATCGTCAACGTCGGCCGACTGGGCGGCGCGATCGGCCCGTTCGATTTTGATCTGCACGCGCTGCGCCGCATCAGCTACATCGGCGTCACGTTCCGCACCCGCTCGGTGGCGGAGGTGCGCGCGATTACTGCGCGGGTGCGCGATGAGCTGGGGCCGGCGGTGGCGGACGGTCGGTTGCGGTTGCCGATCGATTCCACATTTGCCCTGGACCGGGTCGGGGAGGCCGTGGCGCGCATGCGGGCCAACGCCCACTTCGGCAAGATCGTCCTGACCATGTGAGCACGGATTGGCGGTGGAGCGTTCGTGTCCGCGATCGGGGAGCGGTTACGGGGCGGGTGGCAACGCGGCAAACCGAGGCTTGGTGAATTGAACGTGCTGAGCGGGCGGCGGATTTGACAGCATCCCGGTGAGCGGAGATTGAGCGGAGGTTGTGCGCCATGGCCCACATCAACAAGGTGGTCCGCTCGATCGAGGCCGGCGACGGCGGCCAGTGCGTCGACATTTTCCTGCGCCCTGACGGCACGTTCGGCTTCGAGCAGTATCGCCGCGACGTCGAGGACCGGCGCGGCTGGTTTGCGATCGGCGCGTTCGCCGACGCCGTCTACCCCGACCAAGCCTCGGCGCTCGCCGCCGCCCGCGCCCGCGTCGCATGGCTGGATGACGTGTTAGGCTAGCACGCTGTAGGAGCGCCTGCCCAACCGTGTTCCACCGAATCTAAAGGGTTAGGGGGTGCGGGCCGGCACGGCGATTCCGTCTCAGGCGGACATGATCTCGCAACGCGTCCAGCTTGAAACAACGCTAAGTTAACAAAATCTCATCACAACTTGCATTTATTGCACTTGTTGCGTTTGCGGTAGTTGTGGTAGAAGCAAGGACGTTTGCGTTGAACTCAGGAGAAAAAAGGCATGGCACGCCGCAATGAGCACATTGGGCCACTACTACCTAGCCCCGATCTGCGAGCCAATGCCCGCGACCTGTTGCAGCGCCTCGATGCAACCGGGGACGGAGCACGCTTTGTGCTCTGGGACAAGCAGGCTGATCAGCCAATCGAAATCAACGAGGACGTCTATGACCTGTGGCGTGGCGTTCTCTTCGACCTGTCGCAAAACCGGGCGATCCAGATCATGCGCCTCAATTCGGAACTCACTACGGTCCAGGCCGCTGCGTTCCTGAGGGTCTCGCGTCCTCATCTGATCAAGCTGCTCGATGAGGGCAAGATCAAACATCGCATGGTTGGCACCCATCGGCGCATCGAGCTGGCGGAACTGATCGCCTTTCGCGATCAGTCCAAGCGCGAGAGCCGTGAGATCAGCAAACAATTGGCGGAGCAGGCACAAGACTTGGGCCTGGACTATTAGTGGCGGTCTTCACTGCACTTTATGACGCAAATGTTCTGTACTCGGTCGGCCTCACCGACATCTCAATCCGACTGGCGCGAAAGGATCTGTTCCGACTGCGCTGGTCGAAGCACATCCATCTGGAATGGATCGGAAATCTATTGAGCAATCGCCCCGACATCGATCCCGCGGCGGCGGAGCGACGGCGTGACCTCATGGACCGGGCTGTACCCGGAGCGCTTGTGACCGGCTACAAACGACTCATTGACACGCTCGATCTGCCGGACAGAAAAGACCGTCATGTTCTCGCTGCGGCGATCGTCGGACGCGCAGACGTGATCGTGACCTTCAATGTGCAAGACTTCCCAGACGACAAACTGAGGCCTTACGGGATCGAGTGCCAGCACCCCGACGAATTCCTGAACCATCAGCGCACGCTCGCCGAAACCCTCTTCATTGAAATCATTCGCGAGGCTCGTTCCGATTTGAACAACCCAGCGCTCAGCCCTGACGCGTATGTCGAGCGCTTGAGGGCAAGCAACTTGCCGACCATTGCCGATGAGATTGAAAAGGTGAAGCGTCTGATTTGAGCCGATTCATGACAGCGTCGCCGTCTTTGCTGGAGGGCTAACCGGCTAGTTCGATCCCTGTCAGGATGGACTGGGAGCAGCCACGCCCGACCCGGTCCCCACCTCTCACAAAAAGCTATAGGGGTCGACGTCCACCTGCAGGCGCAGGTCGCCCTTGGCCTCGGGCATCAGCGCCAGCCAGGCGCGCAGATAGGCCTGCACGTCGATCTCGCGCGGGGCGCGCACCAACAGCCGCCAGCGGTGCCGGCCGCGCACCACCGCGATCGGCGCCTCGCTCGGGCCCAATACGGTGATGCGATCCGCCGGCGGCGCGCGGCGGGCGATCGCTTGCGCGTAGGAGCGGGCGAGCGCGGCGTCCTTGGCCGAGACGATCAGCGCCACCAGCCGGCCGTAGGGCGGCAACAGGCCGGCTTGGCGTTGGCGGATCTCGCGCTCCAGGAACGCCTCCCGATCGCCGTTGATAATGGCTTCCATCACCGGATGCTCGGGGCTGTGGGTCTGCACCAAGCCGCGGCCTTTGACCGATGCCCGCCCGGCCCGGCCGGTGACCTGATGCAGCAACTGAAAGGTCCGCTCGCCGGCGCGCGGATCGGCCCCTTGCGCCAGCCCGAGGTCGCCGTCAACGATGCCGACCAGGCTCAGGTCCGGAAAATTGTGGCCCTTGGCGACGATCTGGGTGCCGATGATCAGATTGGCCTCGCCGGCTTCGATACGCTGAATGATTTGGCGCATCTCGGTGAGCCCGGGGATCAGGTCGCTGGACAACAGCGCCTGCTTGGCGTCGGGAAACCGAGCTGACACCTCCTCGGCGATGCGCTCGACACCCGGCCCGCAGGCCACCAGCTTGCCGGGCTCGCCGCAGCTCGGACAGTTCTCGGGCAATGGCAGCGAAAAGCCACAGTGATGGCAGTTGAGCCGGTTGCGAAAGCGGTGCTCCACCAGCCAGGCGGTGCACTGCGGGCATTCGATGCGCTGGCCGCAGGCGCGGCACAACGTGAGCGGCGCATAACCGCGCCGGTTCAAGAACAACAGCGCCTGCTGGCCGCGGGTCAGGGTCTCCTCGACCGCCGACACCAGCACCGGCGACAGCCATTGGCCGCGCTCGGGCGGATCGCAGCGCAGATCGATGGCCGCGACATCGGGCATCTGGACGCCGGAATGGCGGGCGGGCAACACCAGATGCCGATAGCGGCCGGTGCGCGCGTTGACATGGCTTTCGATGGAGGGCGTGGCCGAGGCGAGAATGACCGGGATGCCGCCGAGACTGGCGCGCACCACCGCCATGTCGCGCGCCTGATAGTGTACCCGATCCTCCTGCTTAAAGCCGGCGTCGTGTTCCTCGTCGACCACGATCAATCCCAGCTCAACATAGGGCAGGAACAGCGCCGAGCGCGCGCCGACCACCACCCGCGCCTCGCCATTACCCACCGCGCGCCATACCCGCCCGCGCTCAGGCCCGGACAACGCCGAGTGCCATTCCACCGGCGGCGCGCCGAAGCGCTCAATGAAGCGGTTAATGAATTGGCCCGTAAGCGCGATTTCCGGCAACATGATCAGCGCCTGCCGGCCGCGGGCCAGCATGGCGGCGACGGCGTCGAAATAAACCTCGGTCTTGCCGGAGCCGGTGACGCCATCAAGCAGGGTGACCGAGTAGACGTCGGCGGCCACCGCAGCGCGCAAGCCATGGACCGCGACGGCCTGCGCGTCGTTGAACACACTGGGGGCGTGGTCATGGCGGGGTTGCGGATACTTGCGCTCGGGAATTGCGACCTCGACCAGCACACCGGCGGCGATCAAGCCGTCGATCACGCCGGTCGAGCAGGTGGCGGCGGTTGCCAGACCGCTCTTGGTCCGGGCCAGTCCGTCGCCGGCCACCTCCAGCACGCGTAGTCGGGCGGGCGTCATCTTCGGCGGGCTGATGGCCCCGTCGGCCAGGCAGACGCCGGAGCGCTGCTTGACCGGCTCGAACGCGGACTGCGCCCCCATCATCATGCGGACCACCATGCCCACCGGCGCCAACGTGTAGCGCGCGATCCACTCGGCGAAACGCAGCGACAACCGCGGCAGGGGCGGAACCTCGAGCTTGTCGGCCAGCGGCTTCATTTTATCGGGCGACACGCTGGATGGGGGACCAAGCGCCCGATCCCAGACGATGCCGAGCCGCGTTTGCGGACCAAACGGCACCACCACCACATCGCCCGGCGCGACCGCCAGCTGCGGCGGCAGCAGGTAATCGTAGGTCTGATCGAGCGCAACTGGCAGCAGCACCGGAACACGCGGGCGTGTCGCGGGGTCGGCTGGCAACAGCGGATCGAGCAGAGCTGGCACGGGACTGGGCTTAGCGTTGGCGCTTCGGTTGGATGACAGGCAGGCGAATCGTTAGCGGCAAGCCTAACCGCTGACGAGTGGCAATGCAGCGGCAATCCCAAGGCAGCGTCGGCTACACCTGTCATCGGCGATGTCGCCCAGCGGCAATGCTCGCGTTCCTAGAGCAACCTGCCTTAAATCGGAACCGGCTTTGCGGTTCCGATTTAAGGCGCGATGATCTAGCAGGCGCGATCTCCATCTGAACGGCCGCACATGGAGCGCAGCCGCTGTTTGATTGCGACCGCCTTGGTCGCACGCCGCCCGCCAGCCGCAGCCACGGGCCCGATCCAACCCCGTCGCACCACCGGTCGCCAGCGCAGCGCGCCGTCTTGCCTTCGGGCCTTGCTTGCTGTCATGACTGGCGAGACCCACCATCCAACAGTCAGCCCGAGGTCGCTCATGGCCGTTACCACCAAGCCGTCGCCGTTTGCGCCGTCCGAGCTGCCGGCGCTGCCGCCGATCGATGGGGTCAGGCTGGCCACCGCCGCGGCCGGCGTGCGCTACGCCGACCGCACCGACGTGATGCTGGCGCTGCTCGAGGAGGGCACGGTCGCAGCCGGGGTGACGACCCGGTCCAAGACGTGTGCGGCGCCAGTCTTGTGGTGCCGCCAGCAATTGCAGCACGGGCGCGCGCGCGCGTTGATCGTTAACGCCGGCAACGCCAATGCCTTCACGGGCGCGAAGGGATCGGCGGCGGTCGACGCAACGGTCAACGCCGTCGCGCAGGCGGTGGGCTGCCATCGCGACGCGGTGTTCGTGGCCTCGACCGGCGTCATCGGCGAGCCAATGGAGGCGGCCCGAATCATCGCCGTGGTCGACAAGCTGACGGCCGCGGCGGCGCCTGGCGGCTGGGAGGCGGCAGCGCGCGCGATCATGACCACCGACACCTTTCCAAAGTTGGCGCAGGCCAGCGCCAACGTGGCAGGGGTTGACGTGACGGTCGGTGGATTTTGCAAAGGGGCGGGGATGATCGCGCCGGACATGGCCACCATGCTGGGCTTCGTGTTCACCGATGCGGCGATCGCCCAGCCGGTGCTGCAGCGCTTGGTGGCCGCGATCGCCGATCGGACGTTCAACTGCACCACCGTCGATGGCGATACGTCGACATCGGATACCGTGCTCGCCTTCGCGACGGGTGCCGCGCGGCGGCGTGGCGCGCCGGTCATCAACGACATGGCCGATGCCGCTTGCGGCGCCTTTGCAACCGCGCTGCACGCCGTCATGCGCGACCTTGCGTTGCAGGTGGTGCGCGATGGTGAAGGCCTGAGCAAGTTCGTCGCCATCCACGTCAGCGGGGCGGAGGACGATCGTGCGGCCCGTCGCATCGCCTTGGCGATCGCCAACTCTCCGATCGTAAAAACCGCGATCGCCGGTGAGGACCCCAACTGGGGGCGCGTGGTGATGGCGGTCGGCAAGGCCGGCGAGGCTGCCGACCGTGACCGGCTGGCAATATGGTTCGGGCCACATCAGGTCGCTTGCGATGGCGAGCGGGCCGCCGGTTATGTCGAACAGACGGTCGCCTCCTACATGCAAAGATCTGAGATCGAGCTTCGGGTCGACGTCGGTGTCGGCGCCGGCGGTGCCACGGTTTGGACCTGCGATCTGACCCACGGTTATATCTCCATCAACGCGGATTATCGCAGCTAAGACCGCGGTCCACGACGGCGCCGTCAGTTGGCGTTGGCAGATCGCTGTTGAAATCGACGGCGTTGGTCTTGTTTGGAACAAAAATAGAACGTAAGCTCATGGCTTCGCGCGATTCGGCGTAGAATTGCAGATTGAGGGCATGACCTTTCGCGTTCTCCACACCGGCGACTGGCACATCGGCAAACCGTTTGGTCGATTTCCAGCCGAGCAAGCGAGCGTGCTTCGGCATGCGCGGCTGACCGCGATCGACCGGCTGGCGGAGGCTGCCCGGGCCGGCGGTGCGCAGCATATCTTGGTGGCCGGTGATATTTACGACCGCCCTAATCTGGCTGACCGCGCGTTGCGCGAGCCGATTGCACGCATGGCCCACCATTCCGACCTGACCTGGCATCTCATTCCGGGCAATCACGATCCGGCTGGGTTCGAGAGCGTTTGGGCACGGGTTAAGCAGGATGAGCTGCCGGCTGCCGTACGGCTTCACCTCGACGCCGCGCCGGTCCAACTCGCCGAGGCCTGCTATCTGTTGCCGGCGCCGCTCTACGCCAAGGCCATGACGCGAGATCCGACGGCGTGGTTCGATCAATCCAAGACCCCCGACGGTGCTTTACGGATCGGGCTTGCGCATGGCTCAATCCAGGGCTTCGGCTCGGCCCAGCAGGCAAGTATCCAGATCTCGCCGCAACGGGTGGCCACGGCCGGCCTTGACTATCTCGCGCTCGGCGACTGGCATGGTGCGCGTCAGGTGGGCCCGCGCATCTGGTACGCCGGCACACCGGAGCCCGAGAGCTACCTCGACAATGCGCCCGGCTTCGCTTTGTTGGTCGGCATCGAGGCCCATGCGCCGCCGAAAGTGGAGCGCAGACCAATCGGCATTTACCGCTGGATGCAGCGTACCCTCGATGTCAGCGCTGACCGTGACCTGAACCAGTTGGAGGCGGAGTTGGCTGGCATGGGTGCCGCCAGCGGCCAAGTGCTGCTCGACGTCACCTTATCGGGACGCGTTTCACTGGAGCGCGACCGCACCATTGCCGCTCGCCTTGAGCGGCTCGATGCCGCGCTGTTCCACCTGTCGCGGCGGGAGGTGACGCTTCGCTTGGCGCCGGACGGGGAGGATCTGGCCACGCTGCAAGACGCCGCGCTGCGCCGATTGGGCGAGTCGCTGGCGCGCAGCGCGGCAGACCCGATGGACCCAAAGCACGCTGTGGCTGCGCGGGCCCTGCGTCGTCTATTTGCCGTGATCGAGGCCGAGGACACGATATGAAAGTGCGAGCCCTGCGGGTCGCCGAGGTCGGTCCATTTGCCGACGGCGTTACACTGGAGGGGCTGTCAGGCAAGCTGGACGTGCTGACCGGCCCCAACGAGTTTGGTAAATCGACGTTGTTCAAGGCGCTGGTGACGCTGATCGGCGAGAAACACTCGTCCGTCGCGAAATCCGTGCAGGAGTTGCGCCCCAACCGCGGCGGCGCGCCACAGATCGAGGCGGATATTGAGATCGGGGGGCAGCTTTGGCGGCTGCGCAAGCGCTTTCTCGCGCAAAAATCGGCGGTGCTGTTGAACCTCGATAGCGGTGGGACCTGGCGGGGCGTGGAAGCAGAGGACAAGATTCGTGACCTGATCGGTGGCCCGAACCGCGAGCCGATGCGGTCACTGCTGTGGGTGGCGCAAGGCGCTGGGTTCACCTTGCCGGAGAAAACCGACACCGGCTTGAGCGGATCGCTGGCGGAGCTGATCGAGCAAGAGGTCGCCGAAAGCACCGGCGCCCGTCAGCTCAGACGGATCCGTCAGCGCGTGGAGGAACTGAGGGGCGCGCTGGTCACGGCAAGTCATGGAAGGCCGCGCGCGGGCGGGGCGCTGGCGTTGGCGCTCGCGGACCGGCGGCGCTTACAAGAGCACCTGCAGGAGGCCCAGACGCGGGCCGGCGCGGCGGCGGAGCGGGTCACGCGACTGGCCACGCTGCGCGCGGAACACAGCAAGCATTTCGCACCCGCCGCTGCCGCTCAGCTGGAGCAGCATGCGCATACCGCACGGGCGACGTTAAAGCGTGCAGACCAAGCGATCGAACGCGAGCGCACGGCCGAGCAACGGGTGGCGGCGTGCGCGCTCAAGCACAAGCAATCCAAAGCCGCAATCGATGACTTCGAGCGAGGCTTGAGCAAACTCGAAGCGTTGACGGCGGAACGGCAGCGGCTCACACTGTTGCAGCGTCAGTGCATTGAGACGCGTGCTGCGCACGAAGCGCAGCTGAAGGCCCTGAGCACTGAGCGCGACCGGGTTGCCGCGGCGCTGTCCGAGACGCAGCGCTTATTGCGTCTTGAACGCGCGCTTGCCGAAGCTGTCCAAGCGCGTCGCGATGCCGAGGCAATGACCCGACGGCTCGATCAGGCGCGGACAACGGCAGTGGAGATCGCCGAGCACGAAGCGCGGCTCGCAGCCCAACCGGCGCGCGAACCGATGGTGCGAGAAGCGCGACGCTTGGCTGGCGATCTGGCCACGACAGAAGCTCAGCTTGCCGCCGCTGCCCCCCAGATCCGGCTCGATGCCGACGCCGCCAGCTCCGGTCGCATCCACATTGGCGGACAACCGGTCACCGATCAGACGGTCGTGATCGTCGATAAAGAACTCGATATCGCCATCGACGGGATCGGCAAGATCGTCATTTCGCCCGGTCACGTTGGGCTGGAAGGGCTGAAGGCTCAGCGCGACGAACTGCAAAAGGCGCTCCACGCCACCCTCACGCACCTCCGCGTCGACAGCGTTGAGCGGGCCGAAGCGGCGTTCGTCGCGCGATTGGAAACAGAGCGAGCGTTGGCCGAAGCGGAGGCCAGATTCACCTCGCTCGCGCCGGCAGGACTGACGCCGTTACAGGATCAATTGCAAGCTGTGCTGGCGCGTGCCGGCGATGCACCGGAACCTCCGCAACCGCTGCCTGACCGCGCCGAGCTGGAACTGCAGGAGCGGAGCATGGCGCGGGAGGCGGAGGCGCTGGACGCGTCATGCCGCGGCCTCGACGACGAGAATGGGTCCAACCTCCAGCAGCTGACGCGCCTTGAAGCGGAGCTGGCCTCGATCGATCGCCAACTGCAGTCGCTGCACGAGCAGCTACCGGCGCCGGCCGAACGGGAACAGATCCGGGCGGATCTGGCTGCCGCCGATCAGCACGCCGCCTCGGCGTTGTCTGAGGCCGTGCGCGACCGCGCCGCTTGGGCTGACGCGGCGCCGAAGGGGATCGACCATGAGGCGCTGGTGCGAGCCAAGGATGCGGCCGAGCGGGAGGTGCGATCCTTTGCGGAGCGGCGCGAACAACTGGCCCGCGCGATCGCCGAAATCGAGGGGGCCCTGCAGCGCGATCGCGCTGAAGGCACCGGCTCGGAGGTCGATGAGCTGAGCGAGCAGCTGGTCGCCGCGGAGCATAAGGTCGCTGACTTGGAGGAAGAGGTGCAAGCCCTGACGTTACTGGCTGAGCACCTGGTTGAGATCGGCGAGGCGCACCGGACCCAAGTGATGGCGCCTGTGATCGACCGGCTTGAAGTCCGCTTGCGGGGGTTGCTGGTGGACGCCAAACTGGCCTTCGATGGCCCGCTGCGGATGGCCGGGCTCGAGCGGGACGGACAAACGGACTTGTACGCTCAATTGAGCGCGGGAACCCGCGAGCAGATTGCGACGGTGGTGCGCCTCACCTACGCGGAAATGATGGCTGCCCGCGGCACCGAGCTGCCGGTGGTGCTCGACGATGCGCTGGTGTTTACCGACGAAAGACGACTGGCCGTGATGGCACAGCTGCTCTCGGAGGCCGCGCGCCACCACCAAGTGATCGTCCTCACATGTCGTCAATCGATGATGGACACTGCGCTCGCCCCCGTGAGCGCGCACCGATTGGACCTAAAGCCTTGGCTAGTCGAGCAACAGGCCACCGAACCCCGCCGACGCGCTCACGGCGCCAGCCTGATCGACGCGTGAGCTGCACGCGCTTTTGGGCGTCACATTGGCAACCGGCCCAGTCCGCTTCGAGGCAGGTTGCCGACGCGGATCGGATCGCCGAAGGCCGAGCCCCGACCCGGTCCCCGCATCATCGTGCCATTGGAGGCCGGGTGCAGAATGGTTCCACACACTACTGAAGCGCCCGGTTGCGATGGCCGTAGCGGCGGGGCAAGCGCTGTTGATCAACCGCCTGTGGCAGCCGCCGCGCTGGCACCAGCGCTGCCGAAGCGCGTACTGATGTCGGGAATGTCCGGCCGCCCGACGTCTGCGGTGGGGTCCTCCGAACGGCGTGATTTGCCTTCAAAGAAGGCGCCCTGCTCGATCGACAGAGCCTGATGGAAAACATCGCCCTCGACGTGGCTGGATGCCTGGAGCATCACACGTTTGCCTCGGATCGATCCCATCACATGACCGCGAACGACGACCTCGTCGCCGACGATCGCGCCGGTGATCTTGGCTTTCTCGCCGATCACGATGTTGGTGCCGTGGATATCGCCCTGGATATCGCCGTCAACCTGAACCTCTCCGCGCGAAACCAAATTGCCCATGATCGTCAAATCGCTGCCGATCACAGACGGCGCGTTACGCTCCGTTGGCCGCGTGCCCATTTGCCAATTCGATTGTTGCGGGGGAACCGATCCAGGCGTCGGGACGGGCATACCCGTGTTGCCCATCGGCTGCGGTACTGCGGAATGCTCCGCGCTCTCTTGATCTTTATCGCTCTTCCTGATGTTGAGCATCCCAGCTTACCTCCAATGGCAGGGTTTCCTGTTCGCGGTACATTTGCTCGCCGCGAAATCTCTCGTACTTCGACTTGGGCTAATTGATCCCCATGACCAATCACACTCGACCCTCATCTAAACCCATCGATTATCCCTATCATGTCACCTACTCGCGGTCACCGCTGTCCGCCGCTTGGCGCTGACTGAGCTGCGCCGAGCTGCAACAGTAGGCACCCGTTGTTCCGATCACGACACGACCGCAACGAGTGCAAATAGCTACATTTACTCAATAAATCGTTCCCTTCTCAGCGCCCGTGGCGGTGATGCTCGCGAGCGCAGCGAACCAAAAAGATGTGTACATCTTTTTGGTTCGCCGATCTACGCATTCGGCGCGCCGTATTGAGCGTGACTTGCTGTTTTTGGTGAAGACCCGCGACTGGGTTGTTAGATTTCTGCATATTGAATTTTTCATGTCAGCATCGGACCAGGCGCGGAGCGGCCATGGTTATGGCAGCGCTGACAAGCTCGCGGCCGCGCCAACTCAACCCTGTGCCGAAGGTCACGCAATGGTGGCATGTACGTTAACCTACCGTGCGGTCTATCCCCATTGAGGAGCGATTCTGCTGTTTCACCGTGGCAAAATGGTGGCTGGTTCAGCGATCGCCTGGGCGGTCAGCGAGCACGCACCGTCGGCGATGCTCGTGGCCAAGCAGGCGTTCTCGATCGGCGCCGCCGGTCCCGGCGCCTCAAATTCACCCTGAGCCGTCCAATGCGGCGCCATAAGCCCGGCCGCGGACCGGCTGACTGGCGATTGCCCGGCGCGCGCCAAAGCGCTGACGGCGACAACGCTGGTCTATGCTGCTGGGCCGGTCTGTGCTGCTAAACATGTGGCCCCCGACCAAGGGCTTTAATTCATGGTCGGCCGGGCATGCGGGCTGTCGAGCGAAAAGGCTGGGATCGCGACATCGAACATATGTCCATCTTGGTCGACCATATGATAGCTGCCAACCATCAGGCCCTGCGCCGTCGTCAACGGGCAGCCCGAGCTGTAGGTGAAGCTCTCGCCAGGCGCCAAAATCGGTTGCTCCCCGACCACGCCTGGCCCGCGAACCTCCTCAGTTCGTCCGTTGGCGTCGGTGATTTGCCAGGAGCGCGATTTGAGCTGGACCTGCGCTTCGCTCAAGTTGGTGATCTCCACCGTGTAAGCCCAGAAATAATAGTGGTCACCAGGCTCCGACTGATCGGCCAGGTACTCAGGCACGACGCGCACGCGAATCCCCTGTGTTAGAGCTTCATACATGGCGCTCACTCTTTAAGGTCAGCATCTGGTTGCCCGCCGCTCCATGATCTGCCACTTCTGTTAATCTGCTCACGCCTGCGCGAGGCGGCGACGTCGCCAACATCACATGACTCGCTGTTGATCCCCTAGCGCCACGGCACGATGACGTTAAACACATCTCAGCCTGGTTCATAGCACCTGGAGCAACCTGCCTTTAATCGGAACCGGAACGATCCCGATTAAAGGCAGAAAGTTGCTCACCACTTTAAGAGCGATCATCTTTGCGCCTTAAATTGGAACCGCGATCTCCGTGGCACATCGAGATGCAATCAGGTTCGAACATGCACCCGCGGGCCAATGCGTCGTTCACGGATCGGCCTTGGCAGACGTGCGGCAACCGCAATCGGCGCAGCGGACCTAAAACTGAAAATATATAAAACTTGCCGGCGCACCGCGACCGACTTCAAGCATCACGTACACGGCCGCCACGGCGGTACCGGCGGCGGCGGCCGGTTGCGGCCAGACAAACCGCTGCACGACCTCGGGGTTGGGGCGCGGCAAGACCGACAGCGCAGCCGCGATCATCACCAGCACCAAGACGCCGAGCGGTGGCGGTACGCCGATGCCGCCGCCCGCGAGTAGGCCAGAGCTCATGTGCGCGACCGTCGTCAGGTCGGGCGCGCGGAAGATCATGAAGGTCAATGCGACGAACAGCACGGTCAGCAGCCAACCGAGCCACGACGGCATCGCGAATTCCGCGTTGGCCCAGATGCGACAGATGATCAATCCCGCTCCGTGCAGCAAACCCCAGATCACGAACGTCCAGCCCGCACCATGCCAAAGTCCGCACAGCCCCATGGTCAGCATGGTGGCCAGCACCAAGCGTCCGGAACCCTGCCGGCTGCCGCCGAGTGGAATGTATAGATAGTCACGCAAGAAACGCGACAACGTCATGTGCCACCGGCGCCAGAAATCACGCAATGAAACGGCGCGGTAAGGCATGTTGAAATTCAACGGGAAATGCAGCCCCAGCATCAGCGCAATGCCGATCGCCATTTCCGAGTACGCGGAAAAATCGAAATATATCTGTAAGGCAAACGCCACGACGGCGAGCCAGGCAGACCAAAGATCCGGGGTTGCACCGGCCGCGGTGGCGAACACCGGATCAACCACGCGCGCCAGTTTGTCGGCGACCAGCACCTTCAATAGAAGGCCGATGACGAACAGCGTGATGCCGCGCGTCAGCCGCTCGGCCACCCCAGCGCGCAAGGGATCGCGATCGAGTTGGGGGATGATCTCGTGGTGACGCACGATCGGGCCGGCGATCAGCTGCGGAAACAGCATGACGAACACGGACAACCGCCGAAACGGGTATTGCGGCGCCTCACCCCGGTCCAAATCAATCAAATACGAGATGCATTGAAAGCTGAAGAATGAGATGCCGATCGGCAGGATGATATCGCTTGTGGGCAGGGTCAGCCCGGTCACGTCGTTGGCGATTTCAACCAAAAAATTGGTGTACTTGAAGACGGCGAGCGACATCAGGTTTGCCGTCACGCCCAGCATCAACAACCAGCGCCAACCGGTCCGGTCATAGCCCCGCGCCAGCAGCCAGGTCAGCGTGGCGTGACCGATCAGCAACGGCAAAAATCGAACGTCCCACCAGCCATAAAACACCAGCGAGGCAGCGATCAAAACCCACTCGCGCGCCGCAATGTGGCGCGCTAGCGCATAGTAGAGCGCCACCGTCATCGGCAGAAATGCGAGCACAAAGCTCTGGGCATGAAACAGCATGCGCGCCTCTTAGAGGGTAGCGCCGCAGATCGGTGGCGCGGCGACATCGCACTGGGAAATCCCACGACGGCCGGGCGTGACAATGCCGGCGCTGCGGGCTATTCCCCGGAAATGCTGCATATCAACGACCTCTCTTTCCGGATCGAGGGGCGCCCCATCCTTGAGGGCGCGACGGCGGCAATTCCCAGCGGTCACAAGGTCGGCTTGATCGGTCGCAACGGTGCGGGCAAAACCACGCTGTTGCGGCTGGTGGCTGGACTGATGACAGCTGATGGTGGCGAGATCACGATGCCGAAGGGCACGCGTATCGGTTATCTCCAGCAAGAAGCGCCCGGCGGCGCGTCGACCTTGATCGACTGGGTGCTGTCGAGCGACGTGGAGCGGGCAGCACTGTTGGCCGAAGCCAGCAGCGCGACCGACCCCGATCGGATTGGCGAGCTTCACGTCCGGCTGGCGGATATCAATGCCCATTCCGCACCCGCACGCGCCGCGCAAATCCTCGCCGGCCTCGGTTTTGACGAGACCGCCCAGCAACAATCCTGTCATGATTTTTCCGGTGGTTGGCGGATGCGCGTGGCGCTGGCCGCCATCTTGTTCGTCGAGCCCGAGTTGTTGTTGCTCGACGAGCCGACCAACTATCTCGACCTTGAGGGCAGCTTGTGGCTGGAAAACCATTTGAAGGCTTATCCCCACACCGTGGTGATGGTGAGCCACGATCGCGATCTCTTGAACCGGGCGGTCGGGTCGATCCTGCATCTGGATCGCGGTCGACTGGCGTTGTTCCACGGTGGCTACGATGCGTTCGAGGCGGCACGTCGCGCCAAACAAGAACTCGATCTCAGGCTCAAAAAGAAGCAGGACGAACAACGCCGCCGACTTGAGACGTTCATCACCCGCTTCAAAGCCAAGGCCAGCAAGGCCGCGCAGGCGCAAAGTCGGGTTAAGGCCTTAGCGAAAATGCAGCCGATCGCCGCCGCCGTCGAGGATCGGGTGCTGCCGTTTAACCTCAGCAGCCCGGCCAGGCCGTTGGCCGGCCCGTTGTTGCGACTGCAGGCCGTGAGCGCCGGATACCAACCGGACTCACCGATTTTGCGCAGTCTCGATCTCAGCATCGATCAAGATGACCGAATCGCGCTTTTGGGCCAGAACGGCAATGGAAAGTCGACATTTGCCAAGCTGTTGGCTGGCCGGCTGGCCCCGTCCTGCGGAGATTTGAGGCGAGCCGCCAAACTGCAGGTCGGCTACTTCGCCCAACACCAGCTCGAAGACTTGGAACCCAGCAGGACGCCCTACGATTACATCGTCAGCCTGCTCCCCGACGCCACCGAAGCCCAAAAAAGGGCACGACTTGGGGCGTACGGCTTTTCCGCCGACAAGGCCGACACCACGTGTGACAAGCTTTCCGGCGGTGAAAAGGCGCGCTTGCTGCTGATGCTGGCGACCTTTGCCGGCCCCCATCTGCTGCTGCTCGACGAGCCCACCAACCATCTCGATGTCGATTCGCGGGAGGCGCTGGTCCAGGCGCTCAACGCTTATGAGGGGGCCGTGGTTGTGATCAGTCACGACCGGCACCTGGTTGAGGCCTGCGCCGACCGCTTATGGTTGGTCGCCGGTGGGACCGTCGCGCCCTACGACGGTGATGTGGACGATTATCGCAATTGGCTGCTGTCGCAGCGCTCGGCGGAGCGCACCAAGGCGCGCGCCGAGGCCGGTCAACAGAACGCAGCGCCGTCCCGCCAGGATATGCGGCGCCAAGCGGCCGACCGGCGCGCGACGCTGGCCCCCTTGAAACAGGCGATGCAGTCCGCCGAATCTGAGGTGGAGCGGATCAGCGCGACAATCGCTGGCCATGACGCCGCACTGGCGGACGCTGCGCTCTACGCGCGCGAACCCGGCAAGGCCCAGGCGCTGGCCGCCGAGCGAGGCCGTTTGGCCAGGGCCCTCAGCGCCGCCGAGGCCACCTGGCTGGAGGCGGCGGAAGCTTATGAGTTGGCCGCCGCAGACCAGCAAGAGCCGAGCAGTTGAGATGGATTGACGGCCCGGCTACAAATTCCGTCGCAGATCCTTGAGCCGTCCAGCCCGGTGCCAGCGCGCGGTCGAGACCGCCGCAGCGCCTGTGCCATCAAAATCGTGTCACAAAAAATTCTTTTGGTCGGATGGTTGACAGAAGATTTGCCTACTTGTTGCCAGGAACAGAGAATGGTATTCTAATATGCCTGCTTATTGTAGTTTGTGGATGACGTGATCCATGGTTGCCGCAGCTGCTCAGGCCCAACACCGCGCGATGACACCGACCGACCCGATCGGCGCCGCCGCTGACCAACAGCGCCGACTACGCTTGCTGCACAAATTGAGTCGCGACGTGATCGGGTTGGACGTCACCTTCCCGCTCGCGACGGGTGCGCGCAGCCGCCGCATCTATCTGGATAGCACGGCCAGCACACTGCGACTGCAGGTCGTGCAGGACGTGCTGGACCGGTACCAGCCCTATTACGCCAACACCCATTCAGTGGTGCATTTCGCAGCGGAGCTGTCCACCCGCGAGTATCAGTGGGCCCACGATACGGTGCTCACGTTCCTGCACGCCGATCCGGATGCTTACACAGCGTTTTTCTTAGGCAGTGGCGCCACCGCCGGCCTCAATCGCGTCGCCAGCACACTGAGCGCTTCGCGACCGGATCGCGACGTCGTCATCACCACTTTGATGGAGCACCACTCCAACGACCTGCCGCATCGCAAACACTTTGGACAGGTGGTGCACATCCCGGCTTGCACTGGGACCGGCGAATCCGGTTGCATTGACCTGGTACGGCTGGAGCAGGCGCTCCAACAGCATGCCAACCGCGTCAACTACGTCGCCGTCACCGGCGTTTCAAACGTCACCGGCATCATCAACCCGATCCATCAGGTGGCCGAGCTGGCCCACCGCCACGGCGCGTTGGTGGTGGTCGACGGCGCGCAGATGGTGGCCCATGTTCCGGTCCGGCTCAGCGGTCACGTCGACCCGGCTCAGGACATCGACGTCTTCGTTTTCTCCGGCCATAAGGTCTACGCGCCGGGAGCGCCCGGGGTGGTGGTCGCCCGCCAGGCTCTGTTCCAGGCCATTGAACCGGTCGAGGTGGGCGGGGGAATGGTTGAGCGGGTCTGGGTCGACCGCTACACGCCCACCGCCCGACTGCCGGATCGCGAAGAAGCCGGCACCCCCAACATCGCCGGTGCGATCGGCTTGGCAGCGGCGCTGTATGCCCTGGATCGGGTTGGCATGGATCTGATTTTTCAGGAGGAATGCCGGCTCGTCAACGATGCCCTGGAGGCGCTGACCGCGATCGACGACGTGATCGTTTATGGCGATACCGATCTGCGCCGCTGCCAACGGGCCGGGGCCTTGTCCTTCAACATCCGCGGTCTCCACCATGGCCTAACCGCGGCCATTCTCAACGACTATTTCAACATCGCCGTCCGCAATGAGTGCTTCTGCGCCCATCCCTATGTCCGCGAAATGATCACCGATGCCCTGCTGCAGCAGGACGACGAGCTGCCGATCGAGCAGTTGGAGGCGTTGGCGGAACAGCAACGCGGCATGGTGCGGGCCAGCTTCGGTCTTTACACCACCGCCAAGGACATCGATGCGCTGACGTCTGCCATTCGCCAGATCATCGCCGACCGGGATGCGTATCCAAGCCAGTACAGCCAACTCGCTTCCGGCGCGTTCAAGCACAAGCATTTTGCGTTTGACCCGGCCGACCTGTTCTCTGCGAGCACAACAGTCGATCGCTGGCTCGACGGCGGCTAGATCATCGCGCCTTAAAGTGTAGAGCAACGCCGATTCCAATTGCGCCGGTTCCGATTTAAGGCGCAAAGATGATCGCTCTTAAAGTGTAGAGCAACTTCCTGCCTTTGATCGGGATCGTTCCGATTCCGATCAAAGGCAGGTTGCTCTAGCTGACAAGATTCAACAGGTTGTCCTCGGTCAGGCCAAGTCGACTGATTGATGTTCATTGCCAAACGGCAAAACCCATGCCGCAGCCGGTTCCGGCCGGTGAGCGATAGCAGGGCACATAAGCGTGCCAGGCCAGCGACATCTGTTCGGCGGCGCCCGCAACGGTGATCCAATTGCGGATCTCGGAATTGCCGGAGTTCAGCTGTTCCACCGGCAGCGACGACAACCACTGACTGTCGGCACGCTCGCAAGCCGCCAAAAATCCGCGATCCAACTCTTCGTCGACGGTGAAATGGCTGAGGCCACCGGACGCCAGAATGCCGACGCGTGCTTGGCTTGGCATCTGTTCGACGGCACGCGCGATCGCTTGGCCGAGACGATAGCAGCGGCGTGGACGCGGCTGGTTGGGCGGAAAATACGTGTTCAACGCAACCGGGACGATCGGTGTGATGGTGTCGTCCATCAGGCGCCGATGCACGAACCCGAAGGCGTGACCTTCACCGTGCGCCCGCGCTAGCCGGCGCGCATGCGAGACATCAAAATCGTTGGCGACCAGGTGTTGGATCAAGCCCAACCCCAGCTCCGCATCGACGGGATAGGCCCGCTCGCCGCTCGCCTCATGGTATTGTGAGCGCGCCTTGCGCCAAAAATCGGGCGCATCGGCCGGCATGCTCAGCTCGCGATTTTCGATGGTCTCGCCCCAATAGATCAATATGGCCGGCATGTTGTCGTCGAAGAATTGCTCATGCTGGTCATCCCCGATCACGATCAAGGTATCAAGGCGTGCACCGATCAAGTCCGACCGCAGCCGCTGGATCGCGTCATTGCACTGGGCGGCCCGCTGCTCGAGCACCTCGGGCTTGATCTGATCGGCGATGGCCGGATCCGCCGCCGCCAACAGGTCTCCATAGGTGCATGGCCGACCCAGCTTATCGATCAGCTTCCGCCCCTTGGCATCGATCTCCGCGTGCTTGGGGTAGTCTTCCGGGGGGCTGGCGAGCAACGGGCTATGGGAGCACCCTGCCGCAAAAACGATTTGTGCCATTGAGCATCATCCGAGGTTAGGCCGCTTGATCATCGTGCCTTAAGTGAGAACCAGCAACACGGTTCCAGCTCAAGGCACAGTGATGATCGCTGCTGAAGTGTCGAGTTTCTGCGCTTGATCGGACTCCTCCCGCTGCCGATAAAAACCAGATTGTTCTTGCGTCGAAAATCTGGTGCGCCGGCACGGGTCGGAGCACGATCGGCCGCAACCGGCAGATTACAGCGCAGCAAAGGAATACTCGACCATTTCCATCACACGCCACCGTTTATGCGCCAGCCGTTCGCCCGGCGGGCGTCACGATGATGTTCTTGAACGCGTCGACCACCGCCACCTGGTGCGGATGTAGAACCGCCGTGCAGTCGTACTGCTCAATGATGGCAGGCCCGACAATCCGGTGGCCCACATCCAGAAGATTGCGGTCGTAAACGGCACACGCGACGTCCGCGCCGGCGAACCGGGCCTTGCGCGACGCGCGCAGCGCCCGCTCCAGTCTGGCGCCGGTGGGGGTAAAACGCTCAAGCTCGACCGGCGCGATAAACCCCGTCGCCCGCAACCGCCAGGACACCAGCTCGACCACCTCTGCTGGCGCGGCATGACCGAACCGTTGCGCGTGGGCGTCGTCGAACAGCCGACGCAACCGCGCCAGATCGTCGGCATTGTGGATCGGCATGCACGGCACGCTGAGTTCGTAGCCTTGGCCGGCGTAACGCAAGTCAACCGTCCGCTCAAGCCCGATCGCCTCGCGAGCAAACCCCTCCGCGCCAAGCTCGGCTACCGCCTGCGCTTCAAGCTCCTCAAACACCGGGTTGATGTCAGCTGGCGTTAGGGCATCGAGCGGTCTGATGCCAGAGCGAACATAATCGTGTTTCACATCCGACATCATCAGGCCGATGGCTGAGAAAACCCCGGGATGCAGCGGAACGATCAGACCGGCCATGTTGAGATCGTCGGCGATCGCGCCCGCATGAAGCGGGCCAGCGCCACCGAACGCCAGCAACATGAACTGGCGCAGGTCGTGCCCACGCAGCGTGGAGACGGCCTTGATCGCCTCCTCCATCTTGACGTTGATGATGCGCACAACGCCCTCGGCGGCGTCGACCGGGTTGAGATTGAGAGGCCGCGCAAGCGATGCTTCGACCGCGGTCCGCGCCCGGTCCGCATCGAGCCGCATGGCTCCACCGAGGAAATTGTCCGGCGCGAGATAGCCCAGCAACAGGTTGCAGTCAGTCACCGTCGGCAGGGTGCCGCCGCGGCTGTAGCAGGCCGGTCCGGGGCTGGCGCCCGCGCTCTGCGGCCCGACCAACAGTGCACCGAACCGGTCGACCTGAGCCAGTGTGCCGCCACCGGCGCTGACGGTGTTGATGTCCATCATCGGAACCGACAGATCCCGGCCCTCAACCTTACCTTGATTGGCCAGGGCCGCTTGCCCGTCCTTGATCAACGCAACGTCACAGGATGTGCCGCCCATATCGAAGGTGATGAGGTTGGGTTGGCCGACAGCTCCTGAGAGATGGGCGGCCGCGGTGACACCGCCTGCCGGACCGGACAACACCGTGGTCACCGCTTTGCGCGCGGTTGCCGCGAAGCCGGCCATGCCGCCGTTGGACTGCATGATGTAGGTTTGCCGCGCATGCACGTCGGCCCTGGACAGCCGCTCCGCCAACTGGGCAATGTAGTGCGACAGAATCGGTTGCAGATAGGCATTGATGACGGTGGTCGACAGCCGCTGGTACTCGCGGATCTGCGGGACGATCTCGCAAGACAGCGAAACGGCGGCGTCGGGCACCTCTTGTGCGATGATCTCGCGCACCCGGCGCTCGTGTGCCGGCGCCAGAAATGAGAACAATAGACACACCGCGATCGACTGCACGCCTTCCACCGCCAGCGCGCGCAGGCTCGTGCGCAGTTGGGTTTCGTCCAAGGCCTTGATGATCGCGCCGTCGGCCGCGATGCGCTCGACGACCTCCCCGGTTCGGGACGGCGGCACCAGTAACGGTGGTTTGCGATAGCTCAGATCGAAAATTGCCGCTCCGTGCGGCCGGGCCTGCTCCGCCACCTCATAGATGCCGCGAAAATGCTGCGTGATCAGAAGCCCCGTGCGCGCCCCTTTCGCCTCCAGCAGCGCATTGGTGCCAACGGTCGTGCCATGGCAAAAAAAGCTGATGTCGCGGCCAGACACACCCCGGTCGCGGAGCTGTTCAACACCGGCGATGATGGCCCGCGACGGGTCATCAGGCGTGGACGGTATCTTGCTAATCGTGATCTTGCCGCTCGCGCCGTCGAGGTAGACAAAATCGGAGAATGTCCCGCCGGTATCGACCGTGACCCGGAACCGTCCCATGTCGCAACGCTTTCCTAGACCGTCTGATCGCCCAAGGCGGTCAGAACCGTGTGTGGCAGCTACTGCGTGAGCGGTCCTCCGGTGTCAAGCCGATGCCACCAGGCTCCGGCACAGCAGAGGTTGGTGCCGGCCTCCGTGCTCTCCGGCTCGTGACAGCTGGGGCCGGGCGCCGGGCGCCGGCTTCGCGCTGGCTGGCTCAGGCCAGGGGCGTCGCGGATAGAACCACGGCGTCGTCGAGCTTCTCGATGCGGAGCCTCATGTGCGCGTTCTCGGCCAGCCGCCATGTATAGTAGGCCTGGATCGTCATCGGATCGAGGGCCGGCGCGGCCGTGCCGTCGATAAACTCGGCCAAGTGCTGCGGCGATCGCATCGACGTGCCGGTGCAGTCGAGGCGAAACTCGGGCGCCTCCATGTCCCCTGCGATCGTCACCGCGACCACGCCCCCTCGCGGCAAGGCCGTTCGGGCGCAGGCGATCAGGTTAAGGAGTAGCTTAACCCGATCCTTCGGCATGTGACCGGCCGGGCCCTGCCAGGTCAGGGTGTGCTTCTCCTCATCGAAAAAACCGCGGCTGATTTGCTCAGCAGTACCAAGATCGATCACGGCGCCGGCGGAGCCGGCGGCTCCGAACGCGAAGCGGGCAAATTGCAAACGCGCGGACGCCTGTTGGGTGACTTTGCGGATCACTTCCAGCGCATAGCTTTGGGCGTCGAGGTCCGCGTCTTCGTCGAGAATCTCCAAGCCGTTATAAATCGCGCCAACGGGCCCAATCACGTCGTGGCAGATCTTGCTCGAAATCAGCGCGGCGAGTTCGAGATCCGACGGCATTACGTGCTGATTCATAGTCTTCCCCTGTGTCCGTTGGACGATCAAGCGCGGCGGCTCGGACGTCAGCTAGGCGTCCACGCGAGCCTGAACAGGGGCCGCTTGCAAATCGATGAGCGATGTTGATACATGCGCCGCGTCACCGTTGCAAAGCCAGAACGCGTAGGACATCCGTAGTCGCCTGCTTTTACACAGCTTTCAGTCTCGCGCTCGCAGCGGCCAAGGCCGCGTTAGAGCAACGTTAAGGGCGATCATCATCGTGCCTTAAATGGGATCCGGTTTTGCGGTTTCCATTTAAGACACGATGATCTAGGCGCGGCCGAACAATCAGATTTGCTCAAAGCACCGAAGGCGACGCCGATGCCGACACTCAATTACGATACCCTGGTGGACGCGCTGCTGCCGCGCCTGCTGGCGGCCGGTACGGCGGTCCTTCGCTACCGTGCGCAACGCGTGGTCGAGGAGCGCAAGCAAGACGGCACACCGGTCAGCGCCGCCGACCGCGAAGCGGAGACCATCCTCGTCGACGGCTTGGAGCGGTTGATGCCAGACATTCCCATCGTCGCCGAAGAAGCGGTGTCCGAGGGCCATGTACCGAATATCATCGATCGCGCGTTTCTCGTCGATGCGCTCGACGGGACGCGGGAGTATCTGGATGGGGGTGACGATTTCACCGTTAACGTCGCCCTGGTCGAGAACGGCACACCGATCTTTGGCCTGCTGCTGGCGCCGGCTCACGGCCGGTTGTTCGCGACACTAGGACACAACCAAGCAGCGACGGTACGGCTGACTCGCGGTCAGATGGCCAACGCGGATGTTCCCAGCCTGACGCCGATTAGCACGGCGGAACCGGATCGAAGCGCCCTGCGCGCGCTCACCAGCCGCTCGCACTTATCCCCAAAAACCATCGAGCTGCTGAACCGCCTGCCGGTCGCCCAATCCCGGCAAATCAGCTCGTCGCTCAAGTTCGGCCTAATCGCTGCAGGCGAAGCCGATCTCTACCCCCGTATGGGGCCGACCAGTGCATGGGACACGGCGGCTGGCCATGCCATCTTGCGCGCCGCTGGCGGCACCGTCCTGACCTTGGATGGCAGGCCTTTACGCTATCTCACCACGCCAGGCCAATTTCTCAATCCGCCCTTCATTGCTTGTGGGCGTGCGACTATCTACGCGCCACAGTTGTAATGTTGCCACCATCCGCGGTCCCAAATGTGGCTTTAAAGCGGCGCACTTGCCGCGGTTGGGCTGCTGCCGACCGTTCGCCGTACGTTCGCAGTAAATGTGCAATGGCCTGTGCGATTGACGTTTATCAGCATTCGGCTCAAAAAGCTGGGCAGGGAGGCCTGGGTTCATGGCGCTGGCTTTCGAATCGATGCAAACTGATGTGCCCCGACGACTGACACACCGTTCTGCAAACGCCGTTGCCGCAGAGGCGCCGCCACGCGCGCCGCCCTCACCGGCCGACGATATCATTGCCGACGATGCGGTGCGGGCGAATGAAACCTTTATCCCAGTCACACGATCGGCGCTGGTCGATCGCCTGGTGCGGCCACAGGTCTGGGCCGCAGGGATGCAGGTCGAAGCCCGGCGGTTTTTTCGGTACCTGGATTATTGGCGCCAGCAGCAGCACGCGACCCGGTTGATGCGCCTGTTACAGGCCTATGAGCCGTTCAATCCCGACAGCGATCTGTTCGTCACGCGGGACTACAGCCCGCAAGAACGCGCCGAGCTGCAAGCAGCCGTCGTTGCTGGAACCAGAAACCTGTTGAAGCAGGCCAACTTCGTCGAGGTTCCGCGCGAAAAGGTCAACGAGTTCATCAGCACGGCGGAAAGCACCTACGGCCTCGATCTCAAGGTCGACTTCCAGGTGTTCGAAGAGCTGCTGTTGTACTATCGCGGTGCCTCGGTGAAAAAAGAATACCGGCGCAGGATCTCCAAGTTCTTTCGCAACACAGAGTTCGACATCCCCATTTATCGACGGGTGTTCGTGCTGTTCAAGATCAAGGCGCTGGACCAACACATCACAGATATTTCGCGCGAGATGAAGATCTCCGAACAAGAGGCGGAGAAAATCGCCCGCAAGGCACGCCGGCATTTGCCCGCGCAATTGCAAGGACAGTCGACCGACAATGTTTACTTAAAAATATTCAAGAACCTGCCGCGCTCCGAGCTGGAAATGGCGTTTCCCAACACGCAGATCCGGTTCAGGTTGCTGGACAAGCTGTGGCTCGGCTTCACCAGCGGCGGTGCGCTGGGGGCTGGTCTGTTCGGCGCGGCCGGCAAACTGGCGCTGGCCGTCTCCAGCCCGATCGCCGCAGCCGGAGCAGTCGGCGGTATCGGCATGGTGGCCTTTCGCCAGGTCTCGAACTTCATGAACCAAAAACAACGCTATATGCGCGTCATGGCTCAGAACCTCTACTTTCACGCAATGGCGGATAATCTGGGCGCCCTGACGACCATGTCGCAGCGGGCGGCGGAGGAGGATTTTAAAGAGGAAATCCTGCTTTACAGCGTGTTGGCGAAAGAGCGTGTTCACCTCAACGACCTGGCCGACGTGGACGCCGCGATCGAGGCCTTTCTTGCTCAGACGTTCAACCTTGAGATCGACTTCGACCTCAGTGACGCTCTGGAGCGCCTGATCCACGACGGCATCGTCACGCAGCAGCCGGACGGTTACCTCGACTGTCTGCCGCCAAGCGAGGCGGCCCAACATATCGACGCGCACTGGGATCAGATCCTGGACCGGCTGCCCGCGTTCGAAGCCGATCCGGGTCGCGAAATTGAGGAGCCGGCGGTGGAGCAAGCCAGCTGAGCCCGGGCGGCGATCGCGACAACGATGCGCTGCGCCACAAGCTGGTGCTGGCTCCCGTCGGCTATCGGGCGGGCCAACAGATTGCCGCGGCGCTGGTCGAGCTGATCGAGCCCGCCGCCGCGGCGGTCTCGACCTTCCAGGTTGATGACGGGGATACCGCCCACGCACGGCACGACCGCTGGCAAGACCGCCGGCACGAGCGCTGGCGAGTCGAGGCCTATTATGCCGCCGTGCCAGAACCGATCGCCTTGACGAACCAGCTGGCCCGCTTGCTGGCGATCGAGATCCCGCAGGTGAGCGTGGAGAGCGTGCCACTGCAGAACTGGGTGACGGTGTCTCAAGCCGCATTGCCGCCGGTCAGAATCGGGCGTTTCACCATTCATGGCAGCCACGATCGCGCACGCGTGAGCCGTGGCCCCAACACCATCTTGATCGATGCCGGCGAGGCCTTCGGCACCGCCCATCATGCCACGACCAGCGGCTGCGTGGCGGCACTTGAGCGGCTTAGCCGGCGCACTTCGCGCATCCGATCCGTGCTCGACTTGGGATGCGGTAGCGGCGTGCTGGCGATTGCGGCTGTGCGGGCATTGCCGCGTGCGCGCGTGGTGGCGAGCGATGTCGATGCCGTGGCGATCGCCGTTGCAGGCGGGAACGTACGCCGCAATGGCGCGCGCAGCATCCGATTGATGCTCGCTGATGGCGTCCCCACAACCCATCCGGCGGGGCCCCGCCACTACGATCTGATCTTCGCCAACATCTTGGCCAGTGCGCTGGTGGCGCTGGCACCGGCCATTGCCCGGGCGGTCTCTGCCCGCGGTGTCGTCGTGCTGTCGGGGGTGCTCGACCGGCAGGCCCGCGAGGTGCTCGGCGCCTATCTGCCGCGCGGCTTCGCCCTGTTAAAGCGCGAGCGCATGGCCGGATGGTCGACGCTGACATTGCGCCGGTCGCGCGCCGGCCGCGCAAGACCGCCGGGCACACCACACCGAGCGCAATTGCGGGTAAGCCGATTGCCTTCAACACCGGTGCGTCATAAGAACGGCGCATGTTTCAGCACTTCGATACCGAAACCGACGCTGGCGTAGGCGTGGCAGATCGGATCGCACGGCTCCGCGCTGAACTGGCAAAGCGCCAATTGGACGCGCTGTTGGTTCCGCGCGCGGATTGCCACCAGGGCGAGTACGTGTCAGCTTCTGCGGAGCGACTGCGCTGGCTGACGGGGTTCTCGGGCTCCGCGGGGAGCGCGGTGATCGGTCGCCGCGAGGCGGCACTGTTCGTCGATGGCCGCTATACGGTGCAGGTGCGCACCCAGGCCGACCCGTCGATCTTCTCGTTTCATCAGCTGCCAGAACAAACCCCCGCGCAGTGGTTGGTCGAGCGCTTACCGGTCGGAGCCAACGTCGGCTTCGATCCGTGGCTGCACACGATGGCCCAGATCGAGCACATGCGAAAAGTGGTGGCCGCGCGGCAGTTGACGCTGAAGCGGACGACCGCCAACCTGGTCGATCGTGTCTGGGGCAAAGAACGGCCGCACGATCCGCTCGGGCCAGTGCACGTGCAGCCGCTCGCGTTGGCCGGCGTGGGAGCGGCGGACAAGATAGCCCGCGTGCAATCGCAGCTCAAAGCAGATGCTCAGGATGCCGTGGTCCTGACGCTGCCCGATTCGATATGTTGGCTGCTCAATATCCGCGGTCAAGACGTCGCGCACAACCCGGTTGTGTTGGCCTTCGCGATCGTTCCGGTGCGGGGCAAGCTTGAGCTGTTCATCGATGCCCGCAAGGTCGACGACGAACTGCAAGCGTACTTGGCGCCCGTTGCCCGGCTCTTGTCGCCCGATGCGCTGCGTCAACGCGTGCAGGCGCTACGCCGCGCGGGACACCGGGTCAGGGTCGACCACGATTCGGCAGCCTACGCGATCGTCCACGCGCTGGGGCCGACAAGCGCGGTCGCCGGCCGCGATCCGTGTCTGCTGCCGAAGGCGCGCAAGTGCGCAGCTGAGATCAAGGGGGCCCGTGCCGCCCACCTGCGCGACGGCGTGGCGGTCACGCGCTTTCTGGTGTGGCTCTCAGCCCACGCCGAGGACGGCGATGTGGACGAGATCTTGGCGACCCGGCGGTTGGAGGAACTTCGCCGCGAAACCGGTCAGCTGCGCGACATCAGCTTCGACACCATCGCCGGCAGTGGCCCCAATGGCGCCATCGTGCACTATCGCGTGACAGAGAACACCAACCGTCGGCTGCGCAAAGGCGAGCTGTTCTTGGTCGATTCGGGCGCGCAATACCCGGACGGTACCACCGACATCACCCGCACGATCGCGATCGGCAAGCCCAGCCGCGCGATGCGGATCAGATACACCGCGGTTTTGAAGGGGCACTTGGCGATCTCGATGGCGCGGTTTCCGGTCGGCACGCGCGGCGTCGACTTGGACGCGCTGGCGCGCCGGGCGTTGTGGAATTTGGGCTTGGATTACGACCACGGCACCGGACACGGCGTCGGCAGCTATCTGTCCGTGCACGAAGGGCCAGCCTCGATCTCCAAGCGGGGGATGGTGGCGCTGGAGCCAGGCATGATCTTGTCGAACGAACCCGGCAACTACCAAAACGGCAGCTATGGCATCCGCATAGAAAATCTGGTGCTGGTGGAGGAGCCGACCTTGCCTGCCGGCGGTGAGCGCCCGATGCTGAGTTTCGAGACACTGACGCTCGCACCTTACGATCGGCGGCTGATCGAGGTCGATGCGCTGACCGCCAACGAACGCGCCTGGTTGAATGCCTACCATGCGCGCGTCCGCCGCGAACTCGGCAGCCACCTGACGACGCAGGAACGCCGCTGGCTCGAAGCAACGACGGCGAAACTATGAGCTTTGGTGCCGGGCGATTGAACAGCACTTTTTGACTCGCGATGCCGTGTGCTTATGATCCGGCGTAACCACTTATTATCTTCCGCGGCGTCTGTTCACCGATGATCAGCAGTTGCCCGACTTCGTCGATGGCGCACTTGCTCGATTGCCTGACGAGGCCGGACGTGTCAGCGAAGCGGATCCAAGTGCGCGTGTCCTGCGCGGCTGAAGCACGGGCAACGCCGTCATCGCCACCAATTTGAGAACGTGATGTCAACGACGCCAGACACGCCGAACTTTGAAATAACCTATACGCCTGATTACGGCGAGATGTTTGCCGTGCAACGGGTGTCGCGCCGCGTTCAGTACTCGTGGCTTCAGCGGTCGATCTGCTGGCTCCCGCTTGCCATTATTGCGGGTTTGATTGCCCCGTTTATCTTGTGGGGCCATGACATTGCACGTTGGTTTGAGCCGCTTGTCGGGTCAGCATGGGCCAAGGGCGTTCTGGATGTGGCTCTTTTCATTGTCTTAGCGGCTTTTGTGATCTCGATTGTTCCACTGACATACAGGCTTAGCGCAAGATGGCTGACGCAGAAGCGAGCCCCAACGCCCCTGACCTTCACTGTCGACGGGGAGCAGTTGCGTTGGGAAGGCGCTGATTCAGGACTGTGGGTCAGTTGGTCGGCGATTCAACGCCTCTTTTTGACCCGCGTTGCCGTGTGCTTCTTGTCCGGTGTCACGACTTATTATCTTCCGCGTCGGGTGTTTAGCGATGACCAGCAGTTGCGCGACTTCGTCGATGGCGCACTTGCTCGATTGCCTGACGAAGCCCGACGTGTCAGCGAAGCGGATCCAAGTGTGCGTGCCTTGCGCGGCTGAAGGGCCGGCAAATTGTGTCAGTGCTACGGCGGCGAGCGTTCGATGTGATGGTCGAAGCCGAGCGGCAACCGGCCAAGGGCAAGCTGCTTTTGATCGGAGCCCCGTCCTCAAGTAGGCGTTAGCCGATAGGACATACAAAGACTCCTCAAGCAGGCGTTAGCCGATAGGACATACAAAGACTCCTCAAGCAGGCGTTAGCCGATAGGACATACAAAGACTCCTCAAGTAGGCGTTAGCCGATAGGACATACAAAGACTCCTCAAGCAGGCGTTAGCCGATAGGACATACAAAGACTCCTCAAGTAGGCGTTAGCCGATAGGGCATACAAAGACTCCTCAAGCAGGCGTTAGCCGATAGGACATACAAAGACTCCTCAAGCAGGCGTTAGCCGATAGGACAACAAAAGCCAGACGATCCCGATGAAGAGCGGAAACTTGCTCTACACTTTAAGGCTCAACCATCTATCGCCTGCGCATCGGCCATAGCCGCACCGGCCCTGAGGCGCTGGCGACCGCCAGTTGGCTGCCGTCCGGCGAAAACGCCAAGGCCAACGCGGGGGCGCTGATCGATAGCAAGGACCGCGCCGAGCGCGAGCGCCTGAATGACCACAGTCGCACACGGCCATCAGAACCGGTCGACGCCAGGTCCCGACCATCGGGCGAGAAGGCGAGCGCCGTCACTTGGCCATTATGCAGCCGACGCACCCGTCGCAGGCGGCGCGAATTGGTGGTCCAAATGCGTATGCGACCGTCCAGTGCACCGGCTGCGATAAAATTTCCTCCAACGGACAGCGCCACAGCGGTGACGAAATCGCGATGACCACGATAGGTTCTGATCAAGCTGGCGTCCGCCGCGCGCCACAGCTTCACGGTTTTATCGGCGCTGCCGGTCGCCATCAGACCGGCGCCGGGCGCGAAGGCGACGGTCTGCACGGCGCTGCCATGCGCATCGAGCACGGCGATCGGCGCGGTCACCTGGCGCAAGTCCCAGATGGCGGCGGTCCAATCATGGCTGGAGGCGGCGAAGCGCCCGCGGCCGAGGAAGCGCACGGCCCAAATCCGCGCCTCGTTGCGCTTGTAGCGCCCGAGCGGGGCGCCGCTTGCGATGTCGAGCAGATCGATATGGCCGTCGCTGTGACCGGTTAGCGCCCGTGCCCCGCTCACGTCCAGCGATGTCGCGGGCCCGCGTCCCAGCCGGTGCGTCATGCGCAGCGCGCCGGTGGCCGGGCTCCACACCTTTAACGTACCATCGCGCCCGGCTGTCACCAGTGACCGCCCGTCCTGGCTGTAACGCACCGCATTGGTGCCTCCTGGATGACCAGCGAGCATCCGCAGGCGCGGTCGTTCGCGAAGTGCGCTGGTGACGATGTTGGAACTGGTGACCGTGGCGGGCGATTGCGGTGTCCCCACCAGCCGACGGGCGATGTCCGGCATCTGATCGCGAAACAGCACGGCGGCGCTGGCGATCACCGCACCGATCAGAAACTTGAACACGAACGAGCGCCACTGCACGGGCGGGCCGACGGGGGTCCGCTTGGGACGCGGCGGCTTGGGCATCGGCGCAAGGGGCACGAGTTCGCCGCGCGCTGGCTTGTTCGTCACGCGCGCAGGCGGTGCTGAAGCGGCCACGGCCGGCTTTGCGGCAGATCGGAGCGATGCCTCGGCCTCGCGTGAGCTTGGCGCCGTGGCTGCCACCGCCGCGCTGTCAGCGGCTGCGGGCTTATCTTTGAGGCCGTCGATGTAGTCCAACAGGCCGCCCTGCTCAGCGATCGGCAAATCGGGCGGTGGCGGCGCCACGCCGGGCTGATGGGTGAGCGGCTTGGTCTTGGTCGTCGTCTGGCCTGCCGACCGGCCTAACGAGCGCACCGTCGCGACGCGCTTTAGCCAACTGGCGCGCGGCGGATCCGGCGCGAGCAGAGCGCCACGCCAAGCGGAAATCGATTGCGGCCGCCGTCCCGGCTCCAACGCCAAGGCGCTGGTGATCGCCGCAAGAAAACCCTGCCGATAGGCGGCGAGCGCCGCCTCCGCCGCCGGCAGCAGGTCATCGCGCATCCAGCGGGTCGGCGCATCCGGTGGGCGTTTGCCCGTCACCACATGGTACAACGTGGCGGCCAGGGCATAAATGTCGGTCCAGGGACCTTGGCGTTCACCGACCTCGGAGTATTGCTCATAAGGGCTATAGCCAGGCTTTACGAGCACGCTCATGGTTCGATTGTGCTTGGCGATATCGCCGCGGGCGGAACCAAAATCGATCAAGACCGGCGAACCATCGGGACGGATGATAATGTTATCCGGCGCGATATCGCGGTGTAGAAAATCATCTCGATGAATTTCCTCCAGCGCATCCAGCAACGGCTTTACGATGGTATCAAGCTCGTGCTGGCGGGGCGCCCGACCAAGGTTTTTCGCCCAACCTTTCAGGCTATGGCCTTGTTCGAATTGCAGCACCATGTAGGCCGTGCCGTTGGCCTCGAAGTAATGGTGAACGCGCACAATATTGGCGTGATCGAAGCGGGCGAGGGTCTTGGCTTCATCGATAAAGCGGCTCAGCCCCCACTCGAAATCCGCCCGCGCCTCCTCGCCCGCGGGGATCGCCGACAGCTGCGCGTCGCGCATGGCGAAGTCGGTCGGAAAATATTCCTTGATGGTGACCATGCGCGCGAGCGCGATCGCTTCTGCCAGATAGGTTATACCAAACCCCCCGGCACCGAGCACCCGCTCGATCCGATAAGCACCACTGAGCTCGGTTCCCACTGGTAGCGCCGAAAGGTTGCTCATGCACCTTGCCCGAGGGCACCCTCCGGTCCCCCCCGTCACGTCGTTGTTGCCGCTCGAGTCCCCAAACCACCGGTCCTCATTGTGGCCGATTCACGGAATTCCTACCAGCGCAACGTCGGCCGCAGCGCAGGGATATCGCAGACCGCGACGTCCCGACCCGGCTGGCACATCCACGCTCTTGCGTGTCCGTGCGCCACCCTAGAGCAACCTGCCTTTAATCGGAACCGGCTTTGCGGTTCCGATTTAAGGCGCAAAGATGATCTAGCTGGCAACCGGCCAGTGGGCCGCGCGCGCTGCGCGTTCCCAAGCCCGCCACCGATTTCGCTCGCCAAAAGCCGCTCACCCCTGGCCCGACACCGTGTCACATCGCGTGCCGCCCATCACATCGTGCGTCCCGCGCAAGCTTCGGTTGCGGGCTCGGCCCACCGGGCGCGATCATGGCCGGCTACCGATCAAGTCAGGCGCCAACCAGCCATGACTCTAAGCTCACAATGTGGCGCCATGCTGGAGTGATGGGAACCGCTCGTTCGCCGAACATTGGGCGCAAGCGCCGCCTGAAGCGCGGCCATTGAGATCAGGCTTGAGATCAGACGGCACCGACGGCATCGATTTCGCGCATCGCCGCCGCGTCGCGCGCCGATAGGTCCGGATAGGCCTGATCCGACCCCACGTCCTCAGTGTAGCGCCAGCTTCTCGCGCATTTGCGACCTTTAGCGCGGATCGGCACCACGCCGACGCCTGCCACGTCCGGCAACACGAACGCAGCTTCCGGGATCGCGGCGGCGCTCAACTCGATGTCCGACGTGATGCAGACCTGGGCGAAGTCAATCCCGTCCAAAGCTGCCAGCAGTGCCGGGTCGGTAACATAGACGACAGGCGCCGCTTCAAGGCTCGAGCCGACCCGTTTGGCCGCCCGCTCCAACTCCAACGCCCCCGTCACCACCCGGCGCACGCGCCTGATCCTGTCCCATCTGTGCGCCAGCTCCGGGTTGCGCCATGCGGCCGGCAGGTTGGGAAAGGTCTGCAGGTGAACGGACCCGTCCGCGCTTGGGTAACGGCTGATCCACGCCTCCTCCGCCGTGAAGCTCAAGATCGGTGCGAGCCAGATTGTGGTTGCCCGGAACAGCTCATCGATCGCCGTCAGCGCCGCCTTGCGCGTTTGGCTGGAAGGTGGCTCGCAATAAAGCGCGTCCTTGCGGACATCGAAGTAGAAGGCCGAAAGATCTGCGTTCAAGAAGTGCGTCAGCGCCGCCACCACCCGACGATAGTCGTAACGCTGGTAGGCCTCTTGGATCTCGCTATCGAGCTCGGCCAACCGGTGCAGCATGAACTGCTCCAGCTCCGGCATGTCTTGGTGCCTGACCCGGTCCTCGGCTCGGCAATGCGATAGGGCGCCGAGCATCCAGCGCGTGGTGTTGCGGAGCTTGCGATAGGTGTCGATGAACGACTTGAGGATCTCCGGTCCGATCCGCAGGTCATCGGCATAATCGGAGGCCGCCACCCACAGCCGCAGGATATCTGCGCCCGACGTCTTCATCACATCCTGCGGAGCAACCACGTTGCCCAGTGACTTCGACATCTTCTGCCCCTTCTCGTCGAGCACGAAACCATGCGTGAGCACGACATCAAACGGGGCGCGACCGCGCGTGCCGCAGCTCTCGATCAGGGAAGAATTGAACCAGCCGCGGTGCTGGTCGGAGCCCTCCAGGTACATGATCCGGTCTTGGCCGCCGTCGAATGCGCGCTTGATGCCGGACAAGCCCGGGAACTGCTCGGGATCCTCCAACGTATAGGCGTGGGTGGAGCCGGAATCGAACCACACGTCGAGAATGTCGGTGACCTGATGCCACGCCGACGGCTCTTCCACCAAGCCGCCGAGCAAGCGCGTGGCGGCGCCGGTCTCAAACCAGCCGTCGGCACCTTTGGCGAGCATCGCCTCGGTGATCCGCCGGATCAGCTCAGCGGAATGCGTAAAGCCGGCCGAAGGGATCACCTCGGCCGTGTCCTTGTGCACGAACACCGTGATCGGCACACCCCAGGCCCGATGGCGCGAGATCACCCAGTCGGGCTTGGCCTCAATCATGCCGGTGATGCGGTTCTCGCCGGCCGCCGGTACCCACTCGGTCTGCTTGATGGCGGCGAGCGCGAGCTGCCGCAGCGTCTGATTGCCGGACGGGTCCCCCAAAGGCTGGTCCATGGCGATGAACCACTGCGGCGTACTGCGGAAGATCACCGGCTTTTTCGAGCGCCATGAATGCGGATACTGATGGGTCAGGCGTGCGCGCCCAACCAATCTCCCGGCCGCGATCAACGCCTTGATCACCGCTTCATTGGCGTCGCCTTTGTCACCGTTGGCCTTTAACACGCGCTTGCCTTCAAAGCCGGGGGCGGCGGCGGTCAACGCACCGTCAGCGTCGACCGTGAACGGGATCGTGGTGTCGATCCCCTGCGCGGCCAACGCCCCTGCGCTTTCCATCCAGATTTGGAAGTCGTCAGTGCCATGACCCGGCGCGGTATGGACAAAGCCGGTGCCGGTATCGTCGGACACGTGCTCGCCGTCCAACAAGGGAACATCGAAGTCGTAGCCTTGACCGCGTAACGGGTGCGCGCAGCGCATGCCGCGCAACTGATGCGGCTCCAACGTGGCCGCCTTGCGATGTTTCTCAACCTTGGCGGCGGCCATCACCGTCTCCGCCAACGCATCGGCAAGGACGAAGGTGTCCCCCACCGCCGCCCAGTTGCCCTCAGGCGCGGCCAGCACCTCGTAGATGCCATAGGTGATCTTCGACGAGTAACAGATCGCCCGGTTGCCGGGGATCGTCCACGGCGTCGTGGTCCAGATCACCACCTTGGCGCCCGCAGGCCCATCGACGACGGGAAACGCCACCCAGATCTGATCGGATTGATAGTCCAGGTATTCAACCTCGGCCTCAGCCAGCGCCGTCTGCTCCACCACCGACCACATCACCGGCTTGGAGCCGCGATATAACAGCCCGTTCATGGCGAACTTCATCAGCTCATTGGCGATGGTCGCCTCGGCTGGAAATGTCATCGTTGTATAGGGATGCTCCCAATCGCCGATGACGCCGAGCCGCTTGAACTCCTCGCGCTGAACATCCAACCAGTGCGTCGCAAAGGCACGACATTGGCGGCGGAACGCGTTGACCGGCACAGTGTCCTTGGACTGACCCTTGGCGCGGTACTGTTTTTCGATCTCCCATTCGATCGGCAAGCCGTGACAATCCCAACCCGGCACGTAGTTGGAATCGTGCCCCAGCATCGTCTGGGACTTCACAACCAGGTCCTTCAGGATTTTGTTGAGCGCATGGCCGATGTGGATGTTGCCGTTGGCATAGGGCGGGCCGTCATGCAGCACGAATTTCGGCCGCCCCGCTCCGGCCTCACGTAACCGCCGATAAAGTCCGATGTTGGCCCAACGCTCCAGCAGCCGGGGCTCAAGCTTGGGCAGCCCAGCCTTCATCGGGAAATCGGTCTTGGGCAAGAAAAGCGTCTTACCCCAGTCCCGCGTGGCGCTGGTTTGACCAGCCGGTGATGGTTTGGCGCCGTCCGGTTTGCCGGGCACCTGCTGGGCTGCCGTCTTCATGCTGCTCATCGTGAAGCCAAATTGGTGCAAACATCGATCGCATCGGAGTCCGCCTGCGGCTCAAACCTGCTGGCGCGCGGCTCGGTGAGCGACGGGCACAACGAAGCACTGATCAGGAGGCGCGACGGACACGCTGTCGCCGGCACTCTTAGCGGGCTGCAGCGGTGGTTTCAACCGACCATGTGGGCGCTGCGCTGGCTCCGGGCCTGGAGATCCCCGCCTTGACTGGAATCACCTGTTCCGCCCCCCAGCCTCCCGATGGCGCGATGATCTAGGCTGCACCCAATGGATACGACGCGAACAACTGCTCCCGCCGCGCCGCGGCCAGCATCTCGCGGGCCTGTTCGCAATCCTTGCGCATCTGCTCCTTCAGCGCTTCGAGGTCGGTGAACCGCTGGTCCGGCCGAACAAAGCCAATGAAATCGACGACAATTTCGCGACCGTAGAGGTTTTCGTCAAAATCGAACAAAAACACCTCCAGGACCGGCGCCCCGTGATCAAAGGTCGGTCGTTGGCCGAAATAGGCGGCGCCCTCGTGCCATACGCCATCGACGCCGACCAGCGTCGCGAAAATCCCGTGACCGAGCGCGGTGCCCGGCGGCAAGGTGATGTTGGCCGTGGGAAAGCCCAGACCGGTGCCGCGTTTGGCCCCTCCGGTAACGACCCCGCGGACGCGCCACCAATGCCCCAGCTCGATCGCAGCGCCCCTCACATCGCCGGTTGATAACCTGGCGCGAACGGCGGACGACGAGAACACCTCGCCGGCCTCCGCGATCGGCGGGATCACGGTGACGCCGAAGTCCAACTGTTGGCCCAGCTGACCCATCATCTGCGGCGTGCCAGCCCGATCCTTGCCAAAATAGAAGTCGTAACCGACGACGACGTGGCGGACGTTGAAGCCGCCAGCCAACACATCGCGGGCGAAGGCTTGCGGCGTGAGGTTGGCGAGAGCGGCGTCGAACTTGAGGACGACGGCGAAGTCCAAATGAAGCTGTTCGAACAAGCGCAACTTCTCGGTGAGCGAGGTCAGCGCGAACATCGGCTCATCGGGTCGAAAGTAGACGCGCGGATGGGGCTCAAACACCATAGCGCCGGCCGCCGTACCGAGCTCTTTGGCGCGCTTGGCGGTTTCAATCAACAGCGATTGATGCCCTCGGTGGACGCCGTCGAAGTTGCCGATCGCAAGCGCGCCACCACGCAGCTCGTTCGGCACATCGTTGAAGCCGTGGTGAACCTGCATCGTGAAGAGTTGTTCGCCTCGATCGGTGTTGGGCCACAGCGGCAGACGGTGCTGTCTCATTGTCGCGGGTCGCAGCTTGTCACGGGTCGCAGCTTGTCGCGGGTCGCAGCAATCCGCCCTCACCATCGCCGCAGAGCGCCCAGACGACGCCGCACCGGTGTGGCAGGGTGCGGCGCTTGGCGCAAGACCAATGCGAGCCCATGTCGCAAACGCGCTGTCGATATGGCCATCGCCGAGCGACAGCATGACCAGGTCTTACGTCGGATGTCAGCCGTTGGCAGTGCCTGGGCCGGCTCAAGCAGCGGCGGCTTGAGCTCTGGCCGGGACCATCAGCACGGCCTCCCCCTCAAGCACCGGCTTGCCGTCAACCAGACATTGGCAGTCAAACCGCGCGCGCCGCTTATTCTCCATCAATTCCACGAGCCTGACTCTGGCCAGGACAACGTCGCCGATCATCACAGGCGCACGAAAGTTCAGCGTCTGCGAGACGTAGATCGCGCCGGGACCCGGCATCTCCATGCCGAACACGGCGGAGATGTAACTGGCCGTCAGCATGCCGTGCGCGATACGCTCTTTGAACATTGTCTTAGTTGCGTAGTCGGCATCGAGATGGACAGGATTTTTATCGCCTGAAAGGGACGCAAATGAAACGATGTCGGCCTCGGTCACCGTGCGCTGGAAATCGGCTTCCATGCCGAGCTCCAGATCCTCAAAAAAATAGTTCTTTCGCTGCATAATCGTCATGGGCGTTCCTTGCGCCTGTACCGTTGACCCTGCCGCTCTCCAAGCGATCCCTCAAGCCGACCTGCGGGCACTGTGCCTGCCTGTTTCCGTACCGCACCTTGGGATGATGCCGATGTGCCGCAGGAAACAGTACCGCGCCATTCCTTCGCACTGCAACAGGCTTTTTCGCGAACGCTGATTGACAACAACGTTAACGAGTAAATGCCTTAGCTGTACAGGATATATGTTGTTCCTGGCGTTACATTAAGGCCGGATTCGTGCACCTCACCGGCGCAATGCAACAAACGCCTTCGCAATTGCAGCAGATGTTGTGATTATGCAACACTGAAGCATGATCGAATCAGGGCGGAAGTGTGGCGCATCCTGGGCTGCTTTGGTTGCCCCCGCAAATGTACTTCATTATTTCAGATACTTAGCGACGGCTTGTATGTTCACGTTTTGATCATATCTTGAAACCTTTGTGTCCGCTGAAGCTGCGCTCAAATCTCCACAAGTCAAAGACGAGCTGATCAAATCGCAATCAAAACAGGTGGACAACGACACACCGGGCTGGTGCGAGCACACTCTGAACTACGCTAGAATCGCGAACACGGTTCCAACTCGCAACCCAAGGATGAGCTGCATCATGTCCGCCTTAGGCAGGCGAGCGGGATGGTTTCAGCTCATTCTGAAACGCTTTAGGTGCGCGTCGACCGCAGGCGGTGCGGAACGTCATCGGGTGGCGTGCAGTCGTAGGCAAGCGTGGTCAGACAGGTCATAGAGAATTGTCCAACCGTCGCGATCAAGCTCACCAACTCCTGCTCGCTGAAAAGCTGGCTGACCGAGGCGTATGTCTCGTCGCTCAGCCTGTGCTGTTTAAGAAGCTCCGTCGCCACGTCAAAAGCCGCCTGCTCGCGGGGATTGTCCAGCTGCGGCACACCGCCGGAATTGATGGTGTCGATGACCGCCTGCTCAAGGCCAATGCCCAGCGCGTTGCGGGTCTGCACCGCCCATGGATATGCCGCCCCCCAAAAGCGCGCGATCGCCAGGATCGCAATCTGACGCTCCCGCTTGCTCAGTCCCGTTTGTCCCAGATAGCTGCTGAGATCCTGCGCCAGACGCATCAGTTTGGGTAGCCGGATGTAGGCCCAATAGGGTCCACCCAGCGGCCCTCCCGCTGCTTTCACGTTGTCGAACACCTCGGCCTGTGCGGCGTCCATATGTTCACGTTTGAGAATGGGGATCCGCGTCATTGGCCTGCCCTGCTGTCAACGTGTTGCGCGGCACGCTTGCCATCCCATCGACCTGGGACAGAAGGTGCGGTCGAGTCGCTTGCGCTTGGGTGTCGTTCCCGACTGCCGATGAGTTGGCCTGCGAACTTTCTCCAGTTCAAGCCGAAGCTTAAGGTCTGCGGCACTCCCGTGTGCCTCACCCCGCCTCGACCGCGGTTGCAGCCAGCGGAACGACGCCGCGCGTGGCGCGCGCTTGAGCGCCCAATGCAAGCTTCGACGGCCGCCAATCGGCGTCGTCGTCGCGCCCCATCAATGCAGGCCAGGGTTGCGCGCAACAACGAAAAAGCCTAGGAAGCACCGGCGTGCGGGCGCGTAGCTCAGCGGTAGAGCACTACGTTGACATCGTAGGGGTCACAGGTTCGATCCCTGTCGCGCCCACCATCCGCTTCGCCAGGAGGGTGGATCGATCTGGGGCGGCGGGTCGGGTCTGGCGCCGGCGTGCCGTGGCATTCGCTGGAGCGTCACCCACGCACTCGGCGGGCCGATCATCGCTCAAGCGCCAATGGTCTGGTCGGTTGGCGGGTGCAAGTCGTTGATACAAACAGGTAAAGTGTGAAACGGACGTAGCATGAAAGTCAAGAATTCCCTGAAGTCGCTGCGCGACCGCCACCGGAGCTGCCGTATTGTGCGCCGTCGCGGCCGTGTCTACGTCATCAACAAAACCCAGAAGAAGTTCAAAGCCCGCCAAGGTTGAGCCACCTGGTGCGGCCGTTTGCGCGTGGGCAAGCGAGCACGCGCCCGTGTTGCGAATGGAGATGATGCGCACAATCGTGATGTCCGGCCTACGTCGCTGCTGTGCTTTGACCGTAAGGCAGCTGACCTTATGCGCTTTGGTGCCGGTCCTGGCTCTCCTTTGGCTTGGCATTGGCGCCCGTCAGCAGCAGGTGCAAGCCAACCGCCCGCTGGCCGAGGTCACAGACCCGGAGCGGCGGGCCCGGCCGGTGCAAGATCGGCAATCGCCCGACAGCGAGGACCGTGACCGCGGCGCCAACGGTGCGCCCGGTTCCGAGGCGAAGTCGGGCGCCGACCCAGCCAAGGCGCCCCAGCCGATCCCAAAGTCGCTGCGCAGGCCCGGCGCCTCATCCGTGCCGGAGCAAGCCAGCCTACGTGCGCAGCTGCTGCGTGAGCTTTACGCCCACTTGGCGACCGCACAAGACGCGCAGGTGGCCAATCGGATCGCGGCGGCGATCGAACGGGTCTGGACCAGCGTCGGCAGCGACACCATCACTTTGCTGCTCCGACGATCGCAGCTCGCCAAGGGGCGGGATAACCCTGAGTTGGCGCTGGAGTTGCTCGATCGCGCCATCAAGCTGGCGCCGGACAACCCGCAGTTGTTTAATGAACGCGCCATTATCCGGTTCGGAGAGCAGCACATCAATCAGGCGCTCGGCGATCTGCGCAGAGCCCTGGCGCTTGATCCCAATCACTTTAAGGCGCTGCAAGGTCTGGGGCAGATCCTCAAGGAGATCGGCGAGAAGAAAGCGGCCCTGAAAGTGTTTCGCCGACTGGAGGAGGTGCATCCGCACCTGCCGGGCGTCAAGGCCGCGATCCAGGAGCTCGCACGGGAGGTCGAGGGACGGCGCTCGTAAACGCCGCCATCTTCGTCTGCCATGGCACCGATCTGCGCTGCCCTTCATACCAGACACTGCGCTTGGGCAAGGGCGACGACCCCCCGCTTGTGTGAGGTACACGTTCACAACGTGGGCTGGCGCGGGAACGGCAGCGTCATTCGGATCCGGCCGCGCGATCAGGCGATCCTCGCTTGAGTGGTCGTCCTGATGGCGCCGAGCACCAAGGCGGCCAGGGCGCGCTCGCGTGCTGTGGCGGGTGGGGTCAAGCCCATGCGCGCCAGCGGGGCGCGTTCGCCTTCGCTGCGCGGCCCTTTGGTCATCCCCCGCACCAGCATGGCGGCCAGGGCGGCGGGCTTTGCGCTGCGCAAGGTGACCAATGGCGTCAGCAGCGCCTGCTCGGTCTCGGTCATTTCGGTGCCGAGCGGAAAACGCGGCAGATAACCGGCTTCGCGGGCGCCGGATAGGGCGGCGGCGATCCGGTCTCGGCGGTTGGCCGTGGCGTGGCCGGGTAACGTGAAGTCGGCTGGCAGCTTACCGACCCGCTTGGCTTGCCGTTCCAAATCGGGTTGGAAGGCACTGTCGGCGATCGCCAGCATCGCCGCGACGACCTCGTGGTCGCTGCGCCCCCGCACGTCGGCGATACCGTACTCGCTGATGAAAATATCACGCAGATGCCGCGGCACACTGGCATTGGCATAGCGCCAAACCAGATTCGAGGCGGTCCGTCCGCCCCTGGCCTGATGCACGCTGCGCACCGCTGTGATGGCACGAGCACCGGGCAGGTCGTGGGCCATGGCCACGAACTCCGCCTGCCCTCCAATACCACTGACAACCCGGCCATCCTCCAGCTGATCGGCCGAGGTAGCGCCCAACAACGTCGCGACCATCGCCGTGTTGATGAAGCGCGCGTGGCGACGCTGTGCGATCTTGCCGGCGGTATCCCCTAACAGCGAATTGGTGAACGAGATCGCGGTCATCGCGATCTGCTCGAGCTCGTCGCGCGGCATCGACCTCAGCTCGTCGTAAAAGGCGCGACAGCCCAAAAAAAATCCAGCGTGCATGATTACGTTGGGATCACCGACGGGCGCAGTCTGGTCAGACTTAAGATCGGCATTCGCGGTCAAGCTCACCTTGCGGCGCAGGATGCCGGCACGTCGCAGCGCCAGAAAGCCGTCGACCAACATCTCGCTGCAGCCATAAAGCCCCTCGGTGAATGGCCCCAATTCCGCGTCGGGACCCGGCGGCACCGCAAGTTTGGCGATCAAGTCACGAAACACGTGGTTGTGTCGGTGACGCAAGATCAATGCGTGAACCACGGCGTCGGCCAGCGAACCGATACCGATCTGCAGCGTGCCGCCATCCTTGATCAGCGTGGCCGCGTGCAAGCCCATGGCGTAATCGGTCAGCGGAACCGGCTCTTTGGGCGGCGCGAACAGATCATAGTGCGGTTCATCGGGATGAAGAATTATGTCGAACTCGCCGCGGAGCACCTCGGCCCGACCGGGCATGTAGGGCAAATTGGCGTTGACCTCACATAACGTGACGATCGGTGGTCCGTTACGTCGCCGCTCTGCGATGTAATCGCGCATATCAAGTGCGATATCGGTGTTGGACGACATGCTCACGTGAGTGGTATCGCCACCGGACTGCGGCGCCACCAGCTGGGCCATCACATTGGCGCCTTGCCGACGCATATTGTCGGCAACGTGGCTATAGCCAAGGCTCGCGTAACATTGCTGCATGGTTGTGTTGTTGAGCCACTGCCCGGCCTGCAGAAAGAATTCGTGGACCTCGATGTTGGGCGGCAGGGCGCCGGCGCGGATGGCCTCCGCGTAGCTAAGGTCCGGCCAGGTGGGAAACAGGCGATCGAGCAGCGGTGCCACAAAGCGGCGTTCCAAGTCGCTACGATAGCTGGGCCGCACCAATGTCAGCCCCGTGAAGATTTTCAGATGCAGCCGACGGTCGGCCTCGGCGAGCCCGTATAGGGCGTTGATGAACGAGTTCGGCTTACCGATACCATTCGGGACGCCGAGCCGGATCTGGCGCCCGACGGCGTCGATCACCGCCTTGGCGCTGGCGACTGGATCTTGTAGCTGCAGGGTCACGATCGAGGCGCACCCCATGACTTTATTGGGCTTGAAGGGGCTTGGCAGGATGTGGCCAAGATCAGCTTGATCCGACACCTGCCGGCCTCGATTGGACTGGCTCGACTTTGCCCCAAGCCACCCGTTAGAGAGATCGGCTGTGGGGAAGGTGCCGGCCCTCGTTTGATGCCCGCGAGCGCCCTACCGGGCGCCGCCGACCCAACCAGCCAGACCACCGATCTAGAGCAACCTGCCTTTGATCGGAACCGGAACGATCCCGATTAAAGGCGCGATGATCTAGGCAGCGGAACTCATTGCCTTGGCCGGTTCCAGAACGTCTGCCGGCACGATCACGCTGCCACGCATAATTGGCCGTGCGGTCCGCACGACGCCGACCACGACCGCAAGCTCCGCACCGCTGCCGCTGGTTTCCAATCGCAGGTCCAACACGCCGCTGGGGTGCTCAATCCGCACCGTGCGCGGATTGCCGTCGGGCAGCTGCGACACCTCATTGGCGATGGTGCCGTCGACCGTGCAGGCCGTGATCACACAGCTCCCGCCCGTCAGTGCGTGGGCGGCGTGTAAGGTGTGCGGCGTGAGGTAGCGCGAAGCGATGGCACCGCCTTCCCGTGGAGGCGCCAATAAGCCAACCTTTGGGATCACCTTCTCGCTGACATCGCCAAAGCCCATGCGCCGACCGGCCTCCATGCGTAGCCGCTCGATCCGAGCCAACAGCTCTGTGTTGCCGTTGATCTCGGCGCGGCCCTCGTAGCCAGTCAACCCGAGATCCCGCGCGCGCAGCAACATCATCGGCATCAGCACGTCGACCAAGCTGACGTCGATGCCGTCGATCTGCTCGCGAACCTTGTCGGTGGGAAACATCTTACCGGTCTTGGCGCCGACTATTTCCATAAAGTTCAACAACACCGGCGCTCCGCTGCCGGGCACGCCATCGATCCGTGCTGCACCATCCAGGTAGTTAACCACACCACCAGGGGTCTCGATCACCGCTTCAATCTTGCTCGAGGTGTTGACGTCATAGATCACGATCCGTGTGGTGCCATGATTGGCGGCGACCATGCCGGTTTCGATCGCGAACGGCCCCACCCCGGCCAGCATGTTGCCGCAGGAGGGGTTGGTGTCCACCAGCGGGCGGTTGATGTCGACCTGCGCAAACAGGTAATCGACGTCCACGCCCGGCCGCTGCGAGCGCGATACGATCGCAACCTTGCTGGTCAATGTGTCCGCGCCGCCCAAGCCGTCGATCTGGCGAACGTCCGGCGAACCCATCGCCGCCAGCAAAAAGCGGTCGCGCGCAGCGCTGGTGCTCGGCAGGTCCTCGGCCTTGAAGTAGGGTCCTTTCGACGTGCCGCCACGCATGTAAAGGCACGGGATCTCTGCAAGGCTGCGCATGCTGTGTCTCCGTCGCTATCGCTGTCAGCGGTGGACCGCGCGAAACCGATGACCGGGCCAGGGGCGCTGGCCCATGTCACGGCACACTATGCGCTCGCAGCGATCAGCGCCAGGGCGTTTCCGAGTTGGCTGGAACCACATCCCGCCACCGGCGACGGGCTCGTTACGCAGCCACCGATGGCCGTGCCGCCCATTCCCGCGTGCGCCGGCCGACCAACGCGGCAATCGAGCCTTCGCCGGCCGCCGCCACCGCGCCGACCAGATGGGCCTTGATCCGATCGATCAGACCGATCCCTTCGTAGATGAGCCCGGTGTAAAGCTGGATCACACTGGCACCGGCTTCGATCTTGGCCAGCGCTGCCTCGCCGGAATCGATCCCGCCGTTACCGATCAGCGGCACCCGGCCCTCGGTGATCAAGGCGACGCGCGCCAGCAGCACAGTAGCGCGGTGAAACAGCGGCCGCCCCGACAAGCCACCCGCCTCGCGTGCGGTTTCGGCATCGATCAAGCCGGTGCGCGCGGTCGTGGTGTTGCATACCGCGATCCCGTCGACCCGGTGGGCCAGCATCCGCCTGACCATCGGCTCCAGATCGGCTTCTGCGATGTCCGGTGCGATCTTGACCAAAACCGGAGGGCGGTGGCCGGACCGCGCGGCGGCTGCTTCGCGCGCATCCATGATCGAGCCCAACAAACGGTCCAGCGCATCCGGCGCCTGCAGATCCCGCAGTCCGGGCGTGTTAGGCGAGGAAATGTTAACCATGAAATAGCTGGCATTGGCGGCAAACGTTGATATGCCGGCGACGAAGTCGGCTCGTCGATCGACCGAGTCACGATTGGCACCGATATTGACGCCGACGATGCCGTGCCGGCCGCGCCGCTGCAGCCGCGCCAACACCGCCGCGTGACCGGCGCTGTTGAACCCCAGACGATTGATCACGGCCCGATCCCTGATCAACCGAAACACACGTGGCGCCGGGTTGCCTGGTTGCGGCTGCGGGGTGACGGTGCCAACCTCGGCAAATCCGCAGCCCAACGCCAACAACGCATCCGGCACGCGCCCGTCCTTGTCGAAGCCGGCCGAAATACCAACCGGATTGGGAAACTTCAGCCCCCAAACGCAAGCCGCCAACCGAGCGTCATCCGACTGCTCCGGCCGCGGATGGAGACCGGCCGCGAGCGCCCGCAGCGTCGCCTCATGGGCCCGCTCCGGCGGCAACGCCAGCAACATCGGCTGGGCCAGCTGCGTAAGGCGTGACAAATTGCTCAACATTAAGCCGGATCCTCTGGCAGCTTCACAACACCATCCTGATCCAGTTCAAGCTGCACCGCACCGATCGCGGTGGAGGGGTCTAGCGCGCCGTATAGATGCGGAAACAGCTCGCCGCCGCGCGATCGCTCCCAGACGAGGCCGGAACCCAGCCGGCCGCTGTCCAGGGCCACCAAAACCAAGTCCGTCCGGCCGTGGAAATGCTTGGCGATCGTGCCGGCGAGCTGGTCGGCGGTCGACAGATGAATGAAGCCATCGCGCAGATCATCGCAGGAACCATGAAAGATGCCGTCGCGCAAGGCCGCTTGCCATTTGGTCCGCTGCAGGATCTTGTAGACGGCACCTGGCGTCGATGCCGATGTCTGCCGCTGCGATGCCATCTTCTAAGACGCCAACCGGCTTGGGTTTTTGCGGGACGTGCCGTGCGAGGAGCGCTTCGCCACCGGCACCGAAACGACCGCTCCATCGCGCACCGACAACGCAATCTCACCGCGCTTCAGGCGCAATGCATCCTCGCCGAACAGCTCGCGACGCCAGCCCCTAAGAGCCGGCACGTCCGGCTCCGTCTCGGCGGCGATGCGCTCCAATTCCTCGGCATCGGCGATCAGCTTGGCCGCCACCCCGCTGTTTGCGGCAGCCGCCTTCAGCTGCACCCGCAGCAGCTCCACCAGAGCCTGCGCGCCGCTCGATAACGCCTTGCCACTGTTGACCGACGGAATCGTTTTGGGGTCCCGGCCGATTCCGCGCTTGACGGTCGCCAAGATATCGCGCGCTTTCGCGGATCGGGCGAAGCCTTCGCTCAGCGTTCTCAGCTGGCCGAGCTGCTTAGCGTCGGTTGGCATACGGTTGGCGATGTCGTAGAGCGCCTCATCGCGCAGAATGCGTGCACGCGGAACGTTCTGGGCCTGCGCCTGCGCCTCGCGCCAAGCTGCAAGCTCCATCATTACCGCCAGGGATTTGCGGCTCTTCACCCGCAATTTCATGCGGCGCCAGGCGTCGTCGGGGGCAACCTGGTAGGTGTTGGGGTCCGTCAACGACGCGATTTCCTCCGCCAACCAATCCTCTCGGCCACTGGCTTCGATCTGCTCGCGCAAGTGCACGTAGACGTCGCGAAGGTGAGTCACGTCTCCTAAGGCATAGCGCAGTTGTTTGTCCGACAGCGGTCGGCGGCTCCAATCGGTAAACCGCGATGACTTATCGACATCTGCGTTGGTGATCCGTTTGACGAGGTTGCCGTAGCCCACCGACTCACCGAAACCGCACACCATGGCCGCCACCTGGGTGTCGAACACCGGCTGAGGAATAAGGCGAGCTCGGGTCCAAACGATTTCAATGTCTTGACGACCGGCATGGAACACTTTGACAACGCCAGTATCCGCCATCAATTCAAACAACGGCGTCAGATCGATACCGTTGACCAAAGGGTCGATGATGAAGGCCTCTTCGGGACTGGCCATCTGCACCAGGCACAGCTCAGGCCAATAGGTGTCCTCGCGCAGGAATTCCGTGTCGACGGCCACGAACGGTTGCGCGGCGATGCCGTCACACGCCGCAGCGAGGTCAGACGTCTTGGTGATGATTTGCATTTATGATCGCTTATCGCCGATCGGTTGCCATTGCAATTGCCTCGTCGCCTGAAGCTGTTGATTTCACACTCAACTCGCAGCTCTACAATGCTCTGCACCAAGCTGGAATGAGGCTAAATTTGACGCACTTGGCCGTCGGCGTTGTGCTTTCGCAAGGTACAACATTCTGTCATGCTCCGGGGCGAGGTCGAGCGCGAGAGGCGGTTGGTTCGGCGGGTCAACCGTTCGACCAGCCAAATCTGACCTCTTCGCGGCGCGCTCAAAATGTGCCACCGCAGCCACGCAGGCTGATGGCGCACAGGGGGTAAGATCGACCCGATCTATTACGAGATTGAGGCAACGGGTGGGTGTTTCAATGCCGTTCAAATTACTCGGACTGTTGGCCCTTGGCCTGGTTGTGGCCGCACCTGCAGCACTCCCGCAGACCGCCGATCGCTCCGTCAATGAGGCCTACGTGTTCGGGGTGCCGGCGCAGCCGTCGAGGACCTGGGAGCTGTCGGCAGGCGGTCGATTGTACGACAATTGGATGGCGGCACTGGGCACCATCTCGCCGCCAACCGCCACCCATCCCGCCTGGCCGGCGACCAACACGCAGCACACGGGACCAACCACGTGGCGCTGTAAATCCTGCCATGGATGGGATTATCTCGGCGCCCAAGGCGCCCAAGGCAAGGGGTCGTATGCCACGGGGATCAAGGGCGTGCGTGGCGTGATCGGCAAGAGCCCGGAGACGATCGTCAAACTGTTTTCGGACCGCAGGCACGGCATTACCGACGCCATGATCCCGCCCGCCGCCAAACTGAGATTGGCGCTGTTCTTGAGCCAAGGCCAACATGACACGGCAGCGGTGATCCGCAGCGACGGCTTAGTTGTCGGCAACCTGAAGCGCGGTAAGGTGCTGTTTCAAACGATCTGCGCGGCCTGTCACGGCTACGACGGTAAGACCCTCGATTGGGGGGATAAGGGCTCGCCCGCATTCGTGGGTACCGAGGCTGTCGCCAATCCCTGGGAGGTGCTGCACAAGATCATCAACGGCAATCCCGGTCACAACATGGCATCGCTGCGTGCCCTTGGCCTGAATGAGGCTGCCGACGTGCTGGCCTATTCGCAAACGCTGCCACCGCGGTAATGGGAGGTGAGGCGGTCCGGCCCAGCCCATCACGGTTGCGCTGCAAGATCAGGTCCGCCTGAGGCGGATCGGTCTTGCTGGCCCGCTCCCGCAGCCGGCCACCCATGGCCCAATGTTGTGAGCATCCGGGCGGGGAGCGGGATGGTTCCAGACACTCTGCAACGCACTAGCTCATCGCGCCTTTAATCGGGATCGTTCCGATTCCGATTAAAGGCAGGTTGCTCTAATCACCGCGCGGACGCTTGACCTCGACTGGCGTCACCGATGCATCCCGTATCCAGGACATGATCAGGGGCTTATCGATCTTACCGTTGGTCATCAACGGCATCGGATCGAGCTCAAGCAGAAACTCGGGCATCTCGTATCTGGAGAGCCCGGCCTTGATCAAATGGCTTAACACGCCCATCGGCGGTCGCTCGCCGCGATAGTCCGGTCGGCACGTGATCACCAAACAGATGCGCTCGCCCAGTCGCGCGTCCGCCACCGGGACCACGGCCGCGCGGGCGACCTCGGGCGCCTGCATCGCGAGCCCCTCGATGCGCGCTGGATAGGCGTTGTGCCCACCGCGGATGATCACCTCCTTGCGACGCCCGGTGATCGTCAGATACCCGTGGTTGTCGAGGCGACCCAAGTCGCCGGTCAAAAACCAGCCGTGGGCGTTGAAACTGTCCTCGGTCGCCAGCTGATCATTGAAGTAGCCCAGCATCAAGCAGGCGCCGCGTCCGGCAACGATGCCTTCAGTCCCCACTGGTCGTGCGATGTCGGGGTTGTCGGGATCAAAAATGCCGATCTCGTAGCCCTCACACGCGTGCCCGACGCTGCCGGCGATCAGCTCGGCCGGGTCTCCGGGCCGCGTGTACTGATGGGCGTTGTTCTCAGTCATGCCATAACCGCTTTGCGGCTCGATGCCGTAGGCCAACAGATCATGCATCAGGTGGGGCGGCGAGGCGGCGCCAGATATGCGCATAGCCCGCAAGCGGCCGGGATTGCGGATCCCGCGGCGGCGCATCTCGCCCACCAGGTCGAGCGCATGGGTCGGCACACCGACCAGGTAGCTGGTGTCCGTCTCGACCAGCCGATCGAGCACGCTGTGCCCGCGCGGCAGGTCGTGGATCACGAATTCGGCACCGGCGACCAACGCCGTCAGCAAAGCGCCGATGCCGAGATTGTGACAGAACGGGCTCATCGAGCACACGACGTCGCCCGCACCGATGTTCCAATCGCGGCTGATCGCCCGCGCCGCAACGAGCAGCGTATTGTCAGAATGCATCACCGCCTTGGGACGCCCGGTCGAGCCGGACGTAAACGCCAAGTAGGATACCCGATCGGGGTCGCAGATGGGCGCCGGCAGGCTGCCTTCACCGCCGGTGTCGCCGATGATATCCGCGAACGGAGCACCAACCTGATGGCTCAATTCCGCCGCGGCCAGCCCAACCAAGCGGCACGGTGCGGCGAGCTCCGCCATCGCCGCCGCCAGATCGGCCTGATCGGCATCCGCGCCATAGCCGGTCTGGTGGAACAGCACCTGGGCCCGCATCTGTGCAACCATCCCGACAACATCGCGCACCGTGTGATTGCGATGCGGTGACGGCGAGCAGACCAATCCAGCGCGGGAGCAGGCCAATAACAAGACCACGGCCTCGACCCGATCCGGCATCCACCAGCTCACGCGCTGTCCGGGTTTCAACCCAAGCGCGGCAAACTGCGCTGCCAGCCGATCGACGGCCATCAAAAGAGCGTGCCACGTCAAGCGATGGGTGCGCGAGCGGACCGCGGCTGCGCAAGGGCGAATTGCGGCATGGGCGGCCGCGAGCTGGTAGATGGTGCTATGTTGCCATAGGCCACGCCGGTAGAACTCCGCGGCCGCGCGTCCAGGCTGGAGGGATAAAATGGCAGGAGCCGGCGCCGGGCGTCCGCCCTCCCCCGGCGACTGTTGCATCAGGAGATGGCCTCGACACATTCCTCCGAGGGCGGCAGCGGGTCACAGCGCGGGCCCCGTTCAATGCAGACCTTCAAGGCGGCCAGCAGCTTACCCGAGACAACACCGTCGTTCGGCCCATCATAGAGCCGATGCATTTTGAGCCCGCACTGATAAAGCGTGACCATGCGCGCGCCTCCAAACATCATCGCGGCTTCATAATCGCGCATCGACTTGGAGGCGTCACCCAGCGATTGGTAGATGTGAGCGCGCGTATCGAGGGAATGCGGGCTCAACGGATCGAGCTGCAAGGACCGCTGAACATCCGGCATGCCCTGGGCGGCGCGACCCCATTTGAAATAGGCCCACGCCCGATTGTTGAGCGCGATCGCATAATCGGGAAACAGTCGGATCGCCTGGTCATAATCGCGGATCGCCGTCTCGTACTCGCCGCGTAGCGAATAGGCGAGCGCGCGATTGGCATAGGCCGTGGCGCGGCGCGACTCAGTTATGTCAGCCGATTCAATCAGCGCGGTGCAAGCCGCAACGCGGCGGGCGCTGCCCGGATGATCGCAGTCGTGCGCTGCCTCCGTCGCGCTGACGCTGACGGGGTCGGACAAGCTAACCGCGAGCGCGATGCCGGCGCAAAGCAAGACTGGAAGACGTCGCATATCATACATCCTCTTGGTCCCAATCGACCAACGGGTCGCACCGTTGCCCAGATCATCGCGCCTTAAATCGGGATCGCAAAGCCGGTTCCGATTAAAGGCAGGTTGCTCTAGATCATGTCCGCCTTAGGCGGAAGCGCCTTGCCGACCCGCTCTCCCCGCTGGCCACCCAATGGCATGATGGTGTAGGCGGTAGCAGCGGGTTGGTTCCAGCTCACACCGCAACGCTCTAGATCATCATGCCTATAATTGGAACCGGCTTTAGCACGACGCCATATCGCCAATCCGCATTACGCCAGTGTTGCCGACTTAAGATCGATCGTGACCCGCGCGCACTCCACCCAGTCCCGTTCTCACAGCCCGTTGGTTGGCAAAACCTTTAAATTGCGGCGAAAGTGGGTCGACACAGGAGCTGTCGGCGCGCAGCGCGACGACGCTTGCTCGGCTGGGGCTTGGCTGTGGGCCGACATTGCGCGTTGTTCCCAGGCCGGGTGCCATGACCGCCTAAACGAAGGAGGTCGGCAGGGCACGCACCACCGAGCCAATCTGGGCGGACACCTCGTCGATTGATCCCATACCGTCGACCGAATGCAATTGCTGCTTGGCATAGTAAAAGCCGATCAGCGGCGCAGTTTCCCGATAATAGGCCATCAATCGGGTCCTCACCGTCTCGGCGTTATCGTCCGGTCGACGCTTGAAGTCCGTCGATCCGCATTGATCACAAACGCCGTCCTTGGCCGGCTTTTTGTGCTGATCGTGATAGCCGGCGCCGCAGCTGGCGCAGGCGAAGCGGCCGGAGATCCGCTCCACCAAAATCTCATCATCGACCTTGAGCTCAATGACCGCATCAAGGCTGCGCTGCCCGGCCTTCAACATGCCCTCTAGCGCCGAGGCTTGGGCCAAAGTGCGCGGAAAGCCGTCGAGGATGAAGCCGTTGGCGCAATCCGGCTGGCCGATACGGTCCTTGATGATCTGCACGACCACGTCGTCAGGCACCAATTCGCCGCGCGCCATGATCTCCTTGGCCTTGAGCCCCACCGGCGTGCCGGCGCTGACGGCGGCGCGCAGCATATCTCCGGTCGACAGCTGCACCAGTCCATGTTGGTCAGCCAATAACGCGGCCTGCGTACCTTTGCCCGCCCCGGGGGGGCCGAGTAGGATCAGGTTCATCTGCGCCCCCTGGGTGTTGCACCGCGCAGCTTGGCTTTCTTGATCAAGCCCTCGTACTGGTGCGCTAGCAGATGGCTCTGCACTTGGCTGACCGTATCCATCGTCACACTGACGGCGATCAGCAGTGATGTGCCGCCGAAGTAGAATGGCACCGCCCAATAAACGGTAAGCAGCTCCGGTAGAATACAAACAGCTGCCAAATAAAGCGCGCCGACCACTGTGATCCTGGTGAGCACGTAGTCGATATACTGTGCAGTCTGGGGACCCGGGCGACGGTCTTGAATATAGCCACCGTATTTGCGCAAGTTGTCCGCGGTCTCCTGGGGGTTGAAAACCACCGCCGTGTAGAAGAACGCGAAGAAGATGATCATGCTCACGTAAAGCAGTATGTTGAGCGGCTGACCCCGTCCGAGCGCGGCAACGATCGAGTTGACCCACTCGGGTCCCGCTCCCGACGATAGGCCAGCCAGCGTGACCGGCATCAACAACAGCGAGGACGCGAAGATCGGCGGGATCACGCCTGCTGAATTGAGTTTCAGGGGCAAATGCGACGATGAGCCCTGGTACATGCGATTACCGACTTGACGCTTTGGATAAACGATCGGCAAGCGCCGCTGGGCCCGCTCCATGAACACGATGAACGCGACCGTCGCAATCATCATCACCAACAGCGCAACGATGACCATCGGCGACAGCGCTTGCGTCCGACCCATCTCGAACAATTGCATGATCGCGGTGGGCATGCCGGCCACGATGCCCGCGAAGATGATGAGGGACGCGCCGTTGCCGACCCCGCGCGCGGTGACCTGCTCGCCCAGCCACATCAGAAACATCGTCCCGCCCACCAGCGTGATCACGGTCGACAGCCGGAAGAACCAACCGGGATCGATTACGACGGGCCCGACGGAGGACTGCGACGCCTCCAGGCTGACTGCAATGCCATAGGCTTGGAAAGTTGCGATCAACACCGTCAGGTAGCGGGTGTACTGGTTGATCTGCTTGCGGCCCTGCTCGCCTTCTTTTTTCAGCGCCGCGAGCCGCTTATCGGCCGAACTCATCAGCTGCATGATGATCGAGGCTGAGATGTAGGGCATGATGTTGAGCGCGAATATCGCCATCCGCTCAATCGCGCCACCGGCGAACACATTGAACATGCCGATGATGCCGCTGGACGCATTCTTGAAGGTCTCGGCGAATGCGGCGGGGTCGATGCCTGGGATCGGCACGAAGGTGCCAAACCGATAGACCAGCAGCGCGCCCAGCGTGAACCAAATTCGCTTTTTGAGCTCCTCCGCTTTGCCCAGCGCGCTCAGATTGAGGTTAGCCGCGAGCTGCTCAGCTGCCGATGCCATGTCGAGGTCTCCTCGCCATCGTTGGCGTGTGTTCCACCTTGAGACGCCGCCGCAATCTCACCGTCGATCGAAACCGCTTTCACGCGGCGGCCAGCTCCAGTCTTTTGGCCGCCGGTCCGTTGACGGCCTGATCGGGACCTCCAACGCTCGCCCGATGGCCTCCCCGATGGCCTCGTTATGGCGCGCGATTGAGGACTTTGCCAGCAAAGGTCAATGTCGATCGCGCCTTCAATGTTCTCTGCTGGAGAACACATCACGCTTGCGATGCATCACCAAACAAGACCATCCTCATCGATTGTGGCCCAGGACCGCCTTGAGGACCGCCTTGAGGCCCGTTTTGTATCAAACACAACGTTGTACGAACATAGGTGCTGTTCGCTGTGTTGGCACCCCGGTTTCAACACGAGGCGTCGATATCCGGTGCAAGCCGGCCACAGCCGAACGTTCACGGCGGCAGCCACCGGCCGTCATGCCATACTACTTCTTCGCCGCTTTCGTCTTTTTGTCAGCGGTCTTCTTCCGCTTGGCTTCGTCGGCAGGCAATAGCTTGCGCTCAATCAGGTCGATCGAGCCGCCAGCCCGCTCGACCGCGCCACGGGCCGACTTGCTGACATGATTGACGGTCAACTTGAGCGCCGACGTGAGCTCGCCGGTCCCCAGCACGCGCACGCCATGCTTGGGCCGCCGCACCACTCCGGCCGCCACCAGAGCAGCCACGTCAACCGGCGCACCGGCGTCCAGCTTGCCCCGGTCGACGGCGCTCTGCAGCGCGCCAACATTGACCTCATTGAAGTCGCGCCGTCGGTACTGGTTGAAGCCGCGCTTGGGCAGCCGGCGGTGCAGCGGCATTTGGCCACCTTCGAAGCCGCCGATCGCGACTCCGGAACGGGCGGTTTGCCCTTTGCCGCCGCGACCGCCCGTTTTGCCGACGCCTGAGCCGATGCCACGGCCGATCCTGACCCGCCGCTTGCGGGCGCCGGCGTTATCGCTGATTTCATTAAGGCGCATGGTGTTGGTCTACTTCCGCGTTATCTTGTCGTGGTTTGCGTACACAGGTCGACCAGAGGGCCGTGTCGTTGCTGCCGTGTCGTCGCGCTCGATGACCGCAATCGGTGATCCCGGACGTGGCGCTCTTGGCGAGCGCCACAGATGTTGTCACGCCGCACTGTCGTCAAGGATGCGCACCAAGTGGCTCACTTTGCGAATCATGCCGCGCACCGCCGGTGTATCCTCCAGCGTCCTGCGACGATGCAGCTTGTTGAGACCCAGCCCGATCAGCGTCTGGGTTTGTCGCTCTGGTCGACGGATCGGGCTCGCGATCTGCTCGATCGTAATCGTCTTGCCGCTCGCTGCTGCCATGTCCATTTGCCTTGTCTCGTTGCGCACCCCGCGCCGCCGGCGCCCGGGCCGGCCTAGGGTTGAGCCTCGGCCGCCTGTGCGGCCTCTGTTTCGGCCGCGCTATCGCGCCGCCGTGCGGCGATCTCGCCGTACTTCTTGCCGCGACGGGCCGCGACCGCACGCGGATTTTCCTGCGCCTTCAGCGCGTCGAACGTCGCGCGCACCACGTTATAGGGGTTGCTGGTGCCCATCGACTTGGCGACCACGTCCTGAACCCCCAGCATCTCAAACACGGCGCGCATCGCACCACCGGCGATGATCCCGGTGCCGGGTGGCGCGGCGCGGATGATCACCTTGCCGGCGCCGTGCCGGCCGGTGGAATCATGATGGATGGTTCGACCCTCGCGCAGTGGAACCCGAACGAGGCTGCGGCGCGCTGAGTCGGTGGCTTTGCGGATCGCCTCGGGCACCTCGCGCGCCTTGCCGTGGCCGAATGCGACGCGGCCTTTGAGATCGCCGACGACAACCAGCGCGGCAAAGCCAAAACGCTTGCCGCCCTTGACCACCTTGGCCACCCGGTTGATGTGAACGAGCTTGTCAGAAAACTCGCTGTCGCGCTCTTCGCGGTCGCGACCGCGCTCTCGTCCAGGGGAACGTGCCACCATCTTCTCCGTTAAAAGCTGAGCCCGCCTTCGCGGGCGGCATCGGCCAAAGCTTTCACTCGGCCATGATAAAGATAACGGCCGCGATCAAAAACGACCTTGGTCACACCGGCCTTGATCGCGCGATCCGCCAACAACTTGCCCACCGCAACCGCAGCTTCCTTGTTGGCGCCGGACTTGATGGTGCCCTTGAGCTCAACATCAAGCGTAGAGGCGGACACCAGCGTGTGCGCGGCCAGATCATCGATCACTTGGGCATACATGTTCTTGCCCGTGCGATGCACCGACAGTCGGGGGCGGCCGTTGGCCGCCTTCTTGATTTGCCGTCGCACCCGCTGTTTGCGACGCTGCTCTTGGCTTAACTCTGCCATCACCGGCCGTCCCTATTTCTTCTTGCCTTCCTTGCGGAAGATGTACTCGCCCTGATACCGGACACCTTTGCCTTGGTAGGGCTCAGGCTTGCGATAGGCGCGCAGCTCCGCAGCGACCTGGCCGACCAGTTGTTTGTCGATGCCTTCGACGGTCACCATGTCCTGCTTGGCGCCGCCAACCGTGACCTTCACCCCCGATGGGATCGGGTGAATGACGTCATGACTGTAGCCCAGCTGCATCTGCACCTTGTCCTGACCGACCAACGCCGCGCGGAAGCCGATGCCATGGATCTCCAGCACCTTCGAGTAGCCTTGGGTCACGCCGGTGACCATGTTTTCAACCATGGTCCGCGACATCCCCCACAACGCACGCGCTCGCTTGGTGTCCTCACGCATAGATATCGTCAGCGCACCATCGGACTGCTCGACTTGCAACAGGTCCGGCAAGGTGAAGGACAATTCGCCCTTCGGTCCCTTCACAGCGACCTCCTGTCCGGCCAGCGTCGCCGTCACGTTGGCCGGCACTGAAACCGGTTGCTTACCGATACGAGACATCGCTTCACTTCCCTATCCAGTTGGCCGACCGGTCGGTGATCCAGCGCAGGTCGCGCCCAATCCCAGCCGACATCATCGCCGCCCATCCCGAGCAGCGCCTAGAACACGTTGCACAGCACCTCGCCACCCACATTCTCCTCGCGCGCGCGCCAATCCGCCATCACGCCCTTCGACGTCGACAGGATGGCGACGCCCAAGCCGTTGGCGACCGCGCGCACGTCGCGGACCGGGGTGTACACGCGTCGGCCCGGCGTGGAGACCCGCGCGATCTCGCGAATGGCAGGCAGTCCGTTGGCATACTTGAGCTCGATGTCGAGCTCGGCATGGCCATCGCTCTTTTCCACCCGTGTGTAGCCGCGTATGAAACCTTCCTCGGCCAGCACATCCAGAACGTTTTGGCGTAAGTTCGAGGCCGGGCTCAGGACGCGAGCACGACGGCGCATTTGCGCGTTGCGGATGCGCGTGAGCATGTCGCCCAATGGATCATTGATCGCCATCTACAAGGGCCCTCCCTACCAGCTCGACTTGACCATGCCGGGGATCATTCCTTGGCTCGCCAGTTCGCGCAGCTGATTGCGGCACAACTTCAATTTTCGGTAATAGCCGCGTGGCCGACCGGTCATTTCGCAGCGGTTGCGGATGCGCACCTTAGACGAGTTACGCGGCAGCTCGGCGAGCTTGATCTGAGCCTCAAAACGTTCGTCCATCGCCTTGGAACGATCCTGAGCGATCGCCTTCAGCGCCTCGCGCTTGTCTTTGAAGCGGTTGACCAACGCACGCCGGCGCTGGTTCATCTCTTTTTTGCCTGTCTTGGCCATCGTGGTCTCCTGAAACCTTGGCACGGACCAGCCGTCGCAGCGTGCCGAGGCCTACGCATTACTTTCGGAACGGAAAATTGAACTGGCGCAGCAGCTCCCGCGCCTCGTCGTCGGATTTGGCGTTGGTGCACACAATCACGTCCATCCCCCAGATCTCATCGACCTTGTCATAATCGATCTCTGGAAAGACGATGTGCTCTTTCAGGCCCATCGCGAAATTGCCACGACCATCGAAGCTCTTGGGATTGAGACCCCGAAAGTCTTTGACCCGCGGCAGTGCGATCGTTACCAGGCGGTCGAGAAACTCGTACATGCGGTCGCCGCGCAGCGTCACTTTCGCGCCCAAGGGCATGCCCTCGCGCACCTTGTAGGTGGCGATCGATTTGCGCGCATAGGTGACAATCGGCTTCTGCCCGCTGATCAACGCGAGATCACTGGCGGCGTTCTCCACCTTTTTGCGATCCGCCACGGCCTCGCCGACTCCCATGTTGATCACCACCTTTTCCAGGCGCGGGATCTGCATCGCGTTCTTGTAGGCGAACGCCTCCGACATCGCCTCGCGAACCACGACCTGATAATGCTGCTTCATGCGCGGCCGATAATCGTCCGGTCGCGCGAAGGAGCGCCGCTCGCCCGCCTCGCCGCTCGCCTTCTTGGCCTTCTTGTCCCGCGACGCGGCGTTGGCCTTGCCACCGCCCTTAGCGGCCTGCTGCTGAGCCGGCTTGGTTTGTTTGCCTTTGGCCATAACCGTTATTTCCTATCCGGAAGCACTTCGCCGGAACGCTTGGCGTAGCGAACCTTCTTACCGTCTTCGAGAAACCTGAACCCGACCCGGGTGGGCTTGCCGTCGCGCGGGTCCTCCAACGCCAAGTTGGAAATCGCGATGGGGCCCTCCTTGGAGATGATGCCGCCTTCCTGCGCCGCGGTTTGGCGCTGATGACGCCGCACCATATTGACGCCCCGCACCAGCGCGCGGTTCTCCTTGGGCATGACCTTCAAAACTTCGCCCTGCTTGCCCCGATCGCGACCACCCAACACGATCACCCGGTCGCCCTTCTTGATCTTTGACGACGCCATCACAGCACCTCCGGCGCCAACGAGACGATCTTCATGTGGTTCTTGGCCCTGAGTTCGCGCGTGACCGGGCCGAAGATGCGGCTGCCGATCGGCTCGCCTTGCTGGTTGACCAACACCGCGGCATTGCGATCGAACCGGATCAGCGAGCCGTCGGGGCGGCGCACCCCATGCGCCGTGCGCACGATCACCGCCTTCATCACCTGCCCTTTTTTCACGCGGCCGCGCGGAATGGCCTCTTTCACCGACACCACGATGGTATCGCCGATGGTCGCATACTTGCGCTTTGAACCGCCCAGCACCTTGATGCACTGCACCCGTCGCGCGCCGGAATTGTCGGCGACATCGAGGCTGCTTTCCATCTGAATCATTTGCTCAGTCCCTTTGCCGGGCAGCCCATCCCGGCCAGCCCATTGCTTTATGTGTTCACGCTCAACGCCGCCGCCATGACCCCGCGCCACCGCGCTCCTGCCCACTGGCCCGCGCCAGGTATCCGATCCGTCAATGCTTCACCTGCCCTAACACGACCCAACGCTTGCTGCGCGATAACGGTCGGCCTTCTTCGATGCTCACCCGATCGCCGATCTTGAACGTGTTTTCCTCGTCGTGGGCGTGATACTTCTTCGACCGTCGGACAGTCTTCTTGAATAGCGGGTGCGTGTAGCGGCGCTCGACCTCGACAACAACGGTTTTGTCGTTCTTGTCGGACACCACCACGCCATTGAGGATGCGCTTCGGCATTTACGACTTTCCTTCTTTGCTATTGCGTCGCGCCGCCAAGCTGCTTTTGGCGCGTAATGGTCTTGACCCGCGCAATGTCACGGCGAACCTGGCGCACGCGTGCGACGTTCTCCAACTGCCCGGAGGCCTTCTGGAAGCGCAGGTTGAACTGTTCCTTTTTCAGGTTGAGCAGCTCGTCCTCCAGTTGGTCCAGCGATTTATCCCTCAAGTCCGCGGCCTTCATCGCCCATGTCCTTATTCACGAATGTCCCTAGTCGCCTGTGTCCTGGTCGCCTGTGTCCTGGTCGCCTGTGTCCTGGTGTTGCCGATCCGACCGCCGGTCCGTTTAGGTCCCGCACCACCGACCGCCGGCCTCAGGTCTACGTCAATCGCGTCACGATCCGGGTCTTGATCGGCAGCTTCGCCGCGCCCAGCATCAAGGCCTCGCGCGCCGTCGCATCCGGGACCCCGTCGAGCTCGAACATGATGCGGCCGGGCTTGACCCGGGCCACCCATAATTCCGGCGAGCCCTTGCCGGAGCCCATGCGGACTTCGGCCGGCTTTTTCGACACTGGCAGATCCGGAAACACCCGGATCCAGACCCGCCCGGCCCGCCTCATGTGCCGAGTGATGGCGCGCCGCGCCGCCTCGATCTGGCGCGCAGTGATGCGCTCCGGCTCCACCGCCTTGAGGCCGTGCGAGCCAAAATTGAGCAAGGTCCCGCCTTTGGCCGATCCATGGATCCGGCCCTTGTGCGCCTTGCGAAATTTCATGCGTTTGGGTTGCAGCATGTGAGTACCTCATCGTCAGCCGTCGGCTGACCCTATCTCCACCGTCAGCTCGGCCCCGGAGCGCCCCGGTCGGCCCGATCGCGCCGCCGGTCGCCGTCATCGCGTCGACGGGGGCCGCCGCCTTCATTCATCTCGCTGGCGCGGCGTTCCGAGGCCATCGGGTCGTGATCCATGATCTCGCCCTTGAACACCCACACCTTCACGCCGATCAGCCCGTAAGCGGTCTTCGCCACGCCGTAGCCGAAATCGATGTCCGCCCGCAGCGTATGCAGCGGCACACGGCCTTCGCGATACCACTCGGTCCGGGCGATCTCCGCGCCACCCAAACGCCCGGCAACATTAATGCGAATGCCCAAGGCGCCGAGCCGCAAAGCCGATTGCACCGCACGCTTCATCGCCCGCCGGAATGCCACGCGCCGCTCCAGCTGCTGGGCGATGCCTTCCGCGATCAGCCGGGCGTCGATCTCCGGCTTGCGCACCTCGACGATGTTGAGATGGACCTCGGAGGTCGTCAGCTTGCCGATATCGCCCTTCAGCTTCTCGATGTCGGTCCCCTTTTTGCCGATCAGCACGCCGGGCCGCGCGGAATGCACGGTGACCCGACATTTGCGGTGAGGACGTTCGATCACAACCTTTGAGATGCCGGCGGGCCGCTGCATCTTGAGGATGTGCTCCCGGATCGCCATGTCCTCGTGCAACAGCTTGCCGTACTCACCGCGATTGGCGAACCAGCGGCTGTCCCACGTGCGGTTGATGCCAAGGCGCATGCCGACCGGATTGACCTTCTGTCCCATTGCTCAGTCCTCCTGCGCCGCGGCAACGTCGTCCAGCTTGGATTCGCGGACCACGACGGTGAGCTGTGAAAACGGCTTGGTGATCCGGCCCGAGCGACCGCGCCCGCGGGCCTCGAAACGTTTCATCACCAAATTCTTGCCGACCCAGGCCTGGGCGACCACCAGGTCGTCCACATCCAGCCCATGGTTGTTCTCGGCATTGGCCACCGCACTCATCACGCATTTGCGGACGTCCGTGGCGATGCGCTTCTTGGAAAACTCCAAATCGGCGATCGCGGCGTTGACCTTCTTGCCGCGGATCATGCCGGCTACCAGGTTCAGCTTCTGCGGCGACACCCTCAGATTGCGGACCACCGCGCGCGCCTCGTTGTCGGCCAGGCTACGCTCTCGTTTGTTCTTGCCCATCAGCCCGCTCCCCTCATCGCCGGCCGGCCTTCTTGTCGCCCGAGTGGCCGGTGAACGTCCGGGTCGGGGCGAACTCGCCGAGCTTGTGGCCGATCATGTCCTCGTTGACCGAGACCGGGATGTGCTTTTTGCCGTTGTAGACGCCAAACGTGAGCCCGACGAACTGCGGCAGTATGGTGGAGCGGCGGCTCCAGGTCTTGATGATTTCGTTGCGGCCGGACGCGCGCACGGCATCTGCCTTTTTGAGCAGATAACCATCCACGAACGGACCTTTCCAAACTGAACGTGACACGGAACCTCTCCTGCGCCCCTGGCGCTACTTCTTCTTCGCGCGGCTGCGCACGATATATTTGTCTGTCGACTTGTTCTTTCTGGTCTTGTGCCCCTTGGTCGGCTTACCCCAGGGCGTGGCCCAATGCTTGCCGCCGTTGGTCCGACCACCATTGGGGTGATCGACCGGGTTCATGGCGATCGAGCGCACCGTCGGCCGGCGCCCGCGCCAGCGTGCGCGGCCAGCCTTGCCGATCACCTGATTGGAGTTATCAGGATTTGAAACGGCGCCGATGCTGGCCATGCACTCCGCGCGCACCCGACGGGTCTCGCCGGAGCCCATGCGCAAAATAGCCCAGCCGGCGTCGCGGCCCACCAATTGGATGTAGGCCCCGGCGGCCCGCGCGAGCTGCCCGCCGCGCCCCGGCTTCATCTCCACATTGTGGACGATGGTGCCGATCGGCATCGCTGACAACGGCATCGCATTGCCCGGCTTCACGTCGACCCGCTCGCCAGCGAGTACGGTGTCACCCGGCGCCAACCGCTGCGGCGCCAGGATGTAGGCCTGTTCCCCATCCTCATAGTTGAGCAACGCAATAAAGGCGGTCCGGTTCGGATCATACTCCAGCCGCTCAACTTTGGCCGGCACGTCAAACTTGCGACGACGAAAATCGATCCGCCGGTAGGACTGTTTATGCCCGCCACCGATGTGGCGCGTGGTGATCCGCCCAAAATTGTTACGTCCGCCGGTACGCGACTTACCCTCCGTCAGCTGCTTGACCGGAGGTCCTTTCCAAAGGTGGCGACGGTTGACCAGTACCAAATGGCGTAGTCCTGGTGACGTCGGGCGGAATGTCTTGAGTGCCATCAGCGTTGGTTCCCTGTTACAAGCCCGTCATCACGTCGATCATCTGCCCGGGCTCCAAGGTCACCACCGCCTTCTTGGAATCGCTTTGGCGGCCCTTGATCCCACGAAACGTCTTGAGCTTGCCCTTGCGCACGGCGGTATTGACCGACTTGACCTTGACCGAGAACAACTGCTCGACCGCTTGCTTGATCTGCGGTTTGGTCGCCGTCTTACGGACCTTGAACACGACCTGGTTGTTGGCCGAGGACCGCGTCGATTTTTCGGTGATCACCGGCGATATGATCACGTCATAGGCATCGGCGATGTTCATTTGAAGCGCGCCTCCAGCGCTGCGACGGCGGCCTTGGTGAGCACCAATTTCTTGCGCCGCAGAATGTCGTAGACGTTGATGCCTTGTACCGGCAGCACGTCGATGTTCGGGATGTTGCGGGCCGCCCGCGCAAAACCGGGGTCCAACTGCTGGTCATCGATGATCAACGCGTTGGCCAGATCCAGCTGATCGAGGCTCGCCCTTAAACCCTTGGTCTTGCCATCCGCGACCACGGCCCGGTCGATCACCACGATTTCGCCCGACTTGGCCTTGGCCGACAACGCATGGCGGAGCGCCAACGCCCGCACCTTTTTCGGTAGGTCGATCGCATGGCTGCGCGGCTTCGGCCCGAACGCCTTGCCGCCGCCGCGCCATTGCGGCACGGCCCGGTCGCCGTGGCGGGCGTTGCCCGAGCCCTTCTGCCGGTTCATCTTCTTGCCGGTCACGTTGACTTCGGAGCGATCCTGCGTGTGATGCGTCCCCGCCATCCGCTTGAGCGTCTGATAACGGACCATGCGCTGGATCAGGTCCTTACGCGGCTCGAGCCCAAACACCGCCTCGTCAAGCTCGATCGTGCCCGCCGCACTCGCGTCCAATGATGTTACGTTGGCTTGCACGACGCTCACTCCTTGGTTTCCGCGTCGCCCGACGCACCGGCCGCGTCGGCCGCATCTGGCGCGGAGCCGGGATCAGCCGCCGCCGCACGTTGAATCACCGCGCCCGGCGTCGGCGCCTCGTCCGGCCGCGCCTTTTTGACCGCGTCGCGCACCAGCACCCATCCGCCCTTGGCGCCGGGGACGGCGCCACGGATCATCAACAGGCCCCGCTCGACGTCGGTGCTGACAACCACCAGGTTTTGCGTGGTGACCCGCTCATCACCCAGGTGTCCGGCCATCTTCTTGCCCTTGAACACCTTGCCCGGGTCCTGGCGCTGGCCAGTCGAACCGTGCGCCCGGTGAACGATGGACACGCCGTGCGAGGCACGCATCCCACTGAAGTTCCAACGCTTCATAACGCCTTGGAAGCCTTTGCCCTTGCTGGTGCCGGTGACATCGACGAACTGGCCGGGCACGAAATGATCGACGGTGATCTCCGCGCCGACGTCGATCAGATTGTCGGCGCTGACGCGAAACTCGGCGAGCTTACGCTTTGGCTCGATCTCTGCCTTGGCGAAGCGCTGCCGCTCCGGCTTCGAGGTGTGCTTCGGCTTGCGTCGGCCCACGCCGAGCTGAACGGCCGTGTAGCCGTTATCGGCCTCGGTGCGCTGCGCCACCACCTGGCAATTCTCTATCTTCAGCACGGTTACCGGCACATGTTCTCCCGCCTCGGTGAAAATGCGGGTCATGCCGATCTTTTGTGCGATCAGTCCTGAGCGCATTGCGCTAGGCCCCTTCCATTTATGGCCGTTATCACGGCTCAATGCGGTTTCGTCTGAGCAACCGTGTCGGATCCACCATCACAGTTTGATCTCGACGTCGACACCGGCGGCCAGATCAAGCTTCATCAAGGCATCGACGGTCTGCGGCGTCGGATCGACGATGTCGAGCACCCGCTTGTGGGTGCGCATCTCGAATTGCTCGCGACTCTTCTTGTCGATGTGCGGCGAGCGGTTGACGCAGAATTTCTCGATGCGTGTCGGCAGGGGGATCGGCCCCTTCACCTCCGCGCCGGTGCGTTTTGCCGTATTGACGATCTCGCGCGTGGAAGCGTCCAGCACGCGATGATCGAACGCCTTGAGGCGGATACGGATATTCTGGCCGTTCATTGGCTTGTCCAACTCACCCTTGTCAAACTGACCCTTGTCCAACTGACCCTTGTCCAACTGATCGCTGGCCCGCCGCCGGCCGCCCGGGCCAGCGCGGCCGGACGGTCGGGCCGGTTATTCCTCGATCTTCACCACCACGCCGGCGCCCACCGTGCGCCCGCCCTCGCGGATCGCGAAGCGCTGCTTTTCCTCCATCGCGATCGGCGTGATCAGCTCAACGTTCATCGAGCAGTTGTCGCCCGGCATCACCATCTCGGTGCCCTCCGGCAACGTCACAACCCCCGTCACGTCCGTCGTCCGGAAGTAAAACTGCGGACGGTAGTTCTTGAAAAACGGCGTGTGACGGCCGCCTTCCTCCTTGGTCAAAATGTAGGCCTCCGCCGAAAACTTCTTATGCGGCTTGACCGAGCCCGGCTTGCACAACACCTGACCCCGCTCCACCGCGTTCTTGTCCACCCCGCGCAACAGGCAGCCCACGTTGTCGCCGGCAACCCCCTCATCGAGCAGCTTGCGGAACATCTCAACCCCGGTCACCGTCGTCTTCGTCGTGTCCCGCAATCCGACAATCTCAGCCTCCTCGCCAACCTTGATCTTGCCACGCTCAATGCGCCCGGTCACAACCGTGCCGCGCCCCGATATCGAGAACACATCCTCGATCGGCATCAAAAACGGCTGGTCCAGCGGACGCTCAGGCAGCGGAATATAGGTGTCCAGCGCCTCATAAAGCTGAAGGATCGCCTCATCCGCCAGCGGACCCTTCTCGCCGTTCAGCGCCTTGATCGCCGCCCCGCGCACAACCGGAACATCATCGCCGGGAAACTGGTACTTCGCCAATAGCTCCCGAACCTCCATCTCAACTAGGTCCAACAGCTCCTCGTCGTCGACAACGTCGCACTTGTTCAAAAACACCACGATGTAGGGAACCCCCACCTGACGCGCCAACAAAATGTGCTCACGCGTCTGCGGCATCGGACCGTCCACCGCAGATACCACCAATATCGCGCCGTCCATCTGCGCCGCGCCGGTGATCATGTTCTTCACGTAGTCCGCGTGCCCAGGGCAGTCCACATGCGCATAGTGACGGTTCTCCGTCGCGTACTCAACGTGGCTGGTCGCTATCGTCAATATCTTCGTCGGGTCGCGACGGCCCTGGCTCTCAGACGCCTTCGCAACCTCGTCGTAGTCAATCGCCTCGCTCGTCCAACCTCGGTCCGCAGACACTCGCGTCAGCGCCGCCGTCAAGGTCGTCTTGCCGTGGTCAACGTGACCAATCGTGCCAACGTTGCAATGCGGCTTGCTACGCTCGAACTTCTGTTTGCCCATCGTCGGCTCTCCTCTGTCTTTCCTTTATCCTGCGCCGTGGAGCCGGTCTGCGTTGCCGGCCTCCATCCGCACAGTGTTCTCCGTGTTCCTGCGTTGCTCCGTTAGACCACACGAAGCGTTCGCCCGCGCAATCAGGGCCGATGTTTCGGGCGTCTTCGATCAAGCATACTTGGCCTTCACCTCGTCGGCGACGTTGCGCGGCACCTCCGCATAATGCGCAAACTGCATCGTGTAGGAGGCCCGACCGGTGCTCATCGACCGCAGCTGACTAACGTAGCCAAACATGTTGGCAAGCGGCACCAAACAGCGGATCACCGTCGCATTGCCCCGCATCTCCTGGCTGCGAACCTGACCGCGACGGCTGTTGATGTCGCCGATCACGTTGCCGACGAAATCGCCGGGCGTGACCACCTCGACGTCCATGATCGGCTCGAGGATCTTCACACCGCCTTTTTCGCAGCCCTGCTTCATCGCCGAGCGCGCGGCAATCTCAAAGGCGATGGCTGACGAATCGACCTCGTGATAGGCGCCGTCCACCAGCCGCACCTTCATGTCCACCAGCGGGAAGCCGATCAGCACACCGGTGTCCCAAATCGATTGCACCCCCTTCTCGACGGCCGGGATGAACTCCTTGGGCACCACGCCACCGACGACCTTGGCTTCAAACTCATTGCCCTTGCCGGTCTCGTTGGGCTCCAATTCCAGCTTGATACGGGCGAATTGACCTGAGCCGCCAGTCTGCTTTTTGTGCGTGTAATCAATCTGCGATGGCCGCGCCAACGCCTCCCGATAGGCAACCTGCGGCGCACCGACGTCGGCATCCACGTTGTAGGTCCGCTTCAGAATGTCGACCTTGATGTCGAGATGCAGCTCGCCCATTCCCTTGATGATGGTCTCGCCGGATTCCTGATCGACCGATACGCGGAACGAGGGATCCTCCAGCGACATGGTGTTGAGCGCGATCGCCATCTTTTCCTGGTCGGCCTTGGTGCGTGGCTCAATCTTGCGATTGATGACCGGATCCGGAAAATCCATCTTCTCGAGCAGCACCTGGCGGTTGGGATCGCACAGCGTCTCGCCGGTGCGGGTGTCCTTGAGCCCCTGCAGCGCCACGATGTCGCCGGCAAAGGCCTCCTTGATCTCCTGGCGGTCGTCGGCATGCATCAGATACATGCGGCCCGCGCGCTCCTTCTTGCCACGTGACGAGTTGGCCAACGCAGCGCCTTGCTCCAACCGCCCGGAATAGATGCGGCAGAACGTGATCGATCCGACGTGCTCGAAGTTCATGATCTTGAAGGCGATCATCGCCAACGGCTCGGTGTCCGACGGCTTGCGCAGCACCACCTCGCCGGTCTTGGGATCGCTGCCTCGGTAGGCTTCGCGATCGGCCGGCGACGGCAACAGGTCCACCACGGCGTCCAATAGGGGCTGTACGCCCTTATTCTTGAAGGCCGAGCCGCACATCATTGGGTAGAAGGCGCCGGCAATCGTACCCTTGCGCAGGAGCCTGCGGATGGTGTCGACATCTGGCTCTTTGCCATCCAGATAGGCTTCCATCGCTGCGTCGTCCATCTCAACGATGGTCTCGATCATGGCAGCGCGATACGCATTGGCCCGGTCGACGAGATCGGCGGGAATCTCGACCTCGCGGAAGGTCGCGCCCTTATCCTCGCCATCCCAGACGTAGCCTTTCATCGCGATCAGGTCGACGACGCCGGCAAATGCGCTTTCCGCGCCGATCGGCAACTGAATCGGCACCGGTCGGGCGCCGAGCTTGTCCTTGATGTCGTCGACGCACATGTAAAAATCGGCGCCGGTCTTATCCATTTTATTGGCGAAGATAATGCGCGGTACGTTGTACTTGTCGCCCTGCCGCCAGACCGTCTCGGTCTGTGGCTCTACACCCTGGTTGGAATCGAGCACGCACACGGCGCCGTCGAGCACCCGCAACGAGCGCTCCACCTCGATCGTGAAATCGACGTGGCCCGGTGTGTCGATAATGTTGAGACGCCGCTTACGACCATCGCGGCCGGGCCAGAAACAGGTGGTCGCGGCCGACGTAATCGTGATTCCGCGCTCGGCCTCCTGATCCATGAAGTCCATGGTGGCAGCGCCATCGTGCACCTCGCCGATTTTGTGCGAAATGCCCGTATAAAACAAAATGCGCTCGGTCGTCGTGGTCTTGCCGGCATCAATATGAGCCATGATCCCGAAGTTTCGATAATCCTCGATGGCGTACTCGCGTGCCATAGTCTCGCTCTCCAAATAAGTCTTACCAGCGGTAGTGCGAGAACGCACGATTGGCCTCAGCCATCTTATGCGTGTCCTCGCGCTTTTTGACTGAAGAACCGCGATTGTTGGCCGCGTCCTGCAACTCCCCGAATAGCCGGTCGATCATGGTATTCTCGTTGCGTGAGCGCGCCGCCGAAATGATCCAGCGGATCGCCAACGCCTGTCGCCGATCGGGACGCACTTCAACTGGAACCTGGTACGTCGCACCGCCGACGCGGCGCGAGCGCACCTCGACGGCAGGCATCACATTTTCAAGGGCCTGGTGAAAGGTCTGCAACGGGTCCTGCTTAGCGCGATCCTGAATCCGATCGAGCGCACCATACACGATGCGCTCGGCAACCGATTTCTTGCCCTGTTCCATCACCGCGTTCATGAACTTCGTGATGACGATGTCATTAAACTTGGGATCCGGGTTGACTTCACGCTTTTCGGCGCGGTGTCTACGGGACATGGCTGGTGTCCTTCGTTCTCGTCTTCAAAGATGTTGCCCACGTTGCCGCCGAACACTGCGATGGCTTTACGGGTATGATGGGTGTCAAACCGGTCGATAATGGCTAGGCACCCAACGATGTCGTTGGCGCTACTTGGGCCGCTTCGCTCCGTACTTGGACCGACGTTGCTTGCGCGCGCCCACCCCCTGGGTGTCGAGCACGCCGCGCACGATGTGGTATCGCACGCCAGGCAGGTCCTTGACCCGGCCACCGCGGATCAGCACCACCGAATGCTCCTGCAGATTGTGGCCCTCGCCGGGGATGTAGCCGATCACCTCATAGCCGTTGGTCAGCCGGATCTTGGCGACCTTGCGCAAGGCGGAGTTCGGTTTCTTCGGCGTCGTCGTATAGACGCGTGTGCACACGCCGCGCTTTTGCGGACAAGCATTCATGTGTCGCGATTTCTCGCGATAGGTCTTCGGTGTCCGCGGCTTGCGGATCAATTGCTGTATCGTCGGCATGTAGGGCGCCTCTTCGACTTAAGCCAGCTCCGGTCAGGGCATCCGCACACAGACCAAGCCAGCCCAAAATACCCGCAAACCGGACCCGCCTGCGCGCGAATCCGGCCAAAACCAGTGACCGGACCCGCCAAACCGAGCGGTCCGGTCAAAACCAGAGGACCTGACGGCTCCTGCCACAGGTCTTGGACCAAATATGTGCTCTGCTTCGCTACGACAGTGTTTAGGGCACAGCGCAATCGTCGCGCGCGGAAATCAACCTACGACCTGCCGTGAGAGATACGGGAACTTATACACGATGCCATTGCCGGTCAACACCTGAAGTCGGGGCGGCGCCAACAGAGTTGAGACCCCAGCAAACGCTGTCGCCGCCCCCGGCCGGCTGTCGTGCAAACCTGCCGCAACCTGCCGCGACATGCGACCGGTTGCGTTTTTTGCAGGCCCGACCGCCGGCGCTACTCGGCGGCTTCTTCAGCGGGACGCCGCCGCCGGCGTTGCTCCAGCCGGCTGGGGCCCTGATCGGCGGGACCGCTCAACATCCGCTCCGCATCCGCCCTGGCCTGTTCCCTGGCGATCAGCTCATCGCGCTTGGCAGCAACCTTGCGCAGGCGCCGCAGCATCCCGCCGGTGCCGGCCGGGATCAGCCGACCGACGATCACGTTCTCCTTCAGGCCCTCCAAGGTATCGACCTTGCCATTGACGGCCGCATCGGTCAGCACGCGGGTCGTCTCCTGGAACGACGCGGCCGAGATGAACGACCGGGTCTGCAAGCTGGCCTTGGTGATCCCGAGCAGCACCGGCTGGCCGGTCGCCAACCGTTTGCCGGCCTTGTCCAATTGCAGGTTGAGCTCATCAAGCTCCGTGCGATCAAGCTGTTCACTCTTGATCAAGCCGCTATCGCCCGGATCGGTGATCTCCACCTTTTGCAGCATTTGGCGAACGATCACCTCAATGTGCTTGTCGTTGATCGTCACACCCTGCAGCCGGTAGACGTCTTGGATCTCGTTGATAAGGTAAACCGCGAGTTCCTCCACGCCCTTGATGGCCAGAATGTCTTGCGGCGCTGGATGCCCGTCGTAGACGTACTCGCCGCGCTCGATATGGTCGCCATGCTGGACGGCCAGGTTCTTACCGCGCGGAATGAGATACTCGACCGGCGGCACACTTTCATCGTCGGGCTTGATGACGATGCGCTGCTTGTTCTTGTAGTCCTTGCCGAATTCGACGGTACCGGAAACCTCCGCGATGATCGCTTGGTCTTTCGGCTTTCTGGCTTCGAACAGCTCGGCGACACGCGGCAAACCACCGGTGATGTCGCTTTGCCTGGCCGAGGCCATCGGGATCCGGGCCAGCACGTCTCCGGCCTTGACCGCCGCACCGCGATCCACCGACAGCAGAGCGTCGACCGGCAACAGATAGCGCGCGTCACCGCCACGGGCCACCTTGATCGGTTTGCCGTTCGCATCGTTCACGACCACCGCCGGCTTGAGCTCCGAACCACGCGGTGAGGCCCGCCAATCCAGCACCACCCGGTTGGTGGTCCCCTTCACCTCGTCGGTCTGCTCGCGGATCGAAGCCCCTTCCACCAAGTCCTCGAACTCGGCCACACCATCGACCTCGGTCAGGATCGGTCGGGTGAACGGATCCCATTGCGCCAACCGCGTTCCCCGTTTGACGGTGTCACCCTCATCGACCAGCAGCCGGGCGCCATAGGCGATCTTGTGAGCGGCCAATTCCTTCCCGGATTGGTCAACAATGGTGACGGTCATCGAACGCCCCATCGAGATCAGCCGGCCCTGACTGTCCTTCACCACATTGCGCGCCTTGATCCTCACCGTGCCATTGAAGTTGGACTCGATAAACGATGTGTCGACAACGTTGGCGGCGCCGCCGATATGGAACGTCCGCATCGTCAGCTGCGTGCCCGGCTCCCCGATCGACTGAGCTGCAATCACGCCCACAGCCTCGCCGATGTTGACCGGCGTTCCGCGTGCTAGATCGCGGCCATAACACTTGGCGCATACGCCAACCTCGGCCTCGCAAATCAGCACGGATCTTATGCGAACCTCCTGTAGCTGCGCCCGCTCGATCGCCTCTGCCTCACGTTCCTCGATCAACGCACCGGAATTGACAATCACCTCCCCGCTCACCGGGTCGATCAGATCTTCCGCAGTGGTCCGGCCCAACACCCGCGCGCCAAGCGGCACGATGACGTTGCCGGCGTCCACCACAGCCTGCACATTGATGCCCGCATCGGTCCCGCAATCCTCGATATGAATGATGCAGTCCTGGGCAACATCGACCAGACGCCGGGTGAGATAGCCCGAGTTCGCAGTCTTCAACGCGGTATCGGCCAACCCCTTTCGGGCGCCATGCGTCGAGTTGAAGTACTCAAGAACCGACAGCCCCTCTTTGAAGTTGGACTTGATCGGCGTCTCAATGATCTCGCCGGAGGGCTTGGTCATCAAGCCCCGCATCGCCGCCAGCTGCCGCATTTGGGTTGGCGAACCGCGCGCACCGGAATGGCTCATCATGTAGATCGAGTTGATCGGCCTGGTGCGGCCGGTCTGTTGGTCGACCTCGACCGCCGAAATCCGGTCCATCATCTCCTTGGCAATCTGGTCGGTGCACTTCGACCAGGCATCGACCACCTTGTTGTACTTTTCGAGCTGGGTGATCAAGCCATCATTGTACTGCTGCTCGAACTCGGCCACCATCGTGTCGGTCTTGTCGACGATCTCCGACTTTGCGCTCGGCACCACCATATCGTCCTTGCCGAACGAGATACCGGCCTTGAAGGCGTGATGGAACCCGAGCGCCATCACCTGGTCGCAAAAGATCACGGTCTCCTTTTGTCCACAATTGCGGTAGACGCAGTCGATCAGGTTGGAGATCGCTTTTTTGGTCAGCAGCTGGTTGACGAGGCTGAAGCCCACGCCGGGGCGTTTGGGCAGTACGTCGCCCAGGATCATGCGACCAGGCGTCGTATCGTGGACCTCGCTGACCTGATTGCCCTCTTCGTCCACTGTTTTGAAGCGGCCTTTCACCTTGGCGTGCAGGGAGACGCTGCCACCTTGCAACGCCTGCACTGCCTCGGCCACGGAACCCAGCACCGTGCCTTCGCCCGGCTCCTTTTCACGCACCAACGACAGGTAATAAAGACCAAGCACGATGTCTTGGGACGGCACGATGATCGGCGCTCCGTTGGCAGGGTGCAGAATGTTGTTGGTCGACATCATCAGCACCCGCGCCTCGAGCTGCGCTTCCAGGCTGAGCGGCACATGCACGGCCATCTGGTCGCCGTCGAAGTCGGCATTGAATGCGGAGCACACCAACGGGTGGAGCTGAATCGCCTTGCCCTCGATCAGGGTTGGCTCGAACGCTTGGATCCCGAGTCTGTGCAGCGTCGGCGCGCGGTTCAAGAGCACCGGATGCTCGCGGATCACCTCATCCAGGACGTCCCAGACCTCCGGCTTTTCTTTCTCCACCAGCTTTTTGGCCTGCTTGACGGTCGCGGCTTGGCCGAGCGTTTGCAGGCGCGCGTAGATGAACGGCTTAAACAACTCCAGCGCCATCTTCTTGGGCAGGCCGCATTGATGCAGCTTGAGCTCCGGCCCGACCACGATCACCGAGCGGCCCGAGTAATCAACGCGCTTGCCAAGCAGGTTTTGCCGAAACCGGCCCTGCTTGCCCTTGAGCATGTCGGCCAGCGACTTCAGCGGCCGCTTGTTGGCACCGGTGATCACGCGACCGCGCCTGCCGTTGTCGAACAGGGCATCGACCGATTCCTGCAGCATCCGCTTCTCGTTGCGGATGATGATGTCGGGCGCCCGCAGCTCCATCAGTCGTTTCAACCGATTGTTGCGGTTGATCACCCGGCGGTACAGATCATTGAGGTCTGAGGTGGCAAACCGACCGCCATCGAGCGGAACCAATGGCCGCAACTCGGGCGGGATCACCGGTACCACGGTGAGGATCATCCACTCCGGTCGATTGCCCGAATCGAGAAACGCCTCGATCACCTTCAGCCGCTTGGCCAGCTTCTTGGGCTTGAGCTCGGTGGTTGCCTCGGCGATCTCCTGGCGGATCTGCTCACGTAGCTGCGGCAAATCTAGTGCGGACAGCAGATCGCGAATCGCCTCCGCGCCGATACCGGCGGTAAAGCTGTCGGGGCCGAACTCGTCCAGCGCTTGGTTGTATTGCTCTTCCGTCAGCAGTTGCTTTTCGTTGAAGGTGGTGATGCCAGGCTCGATGACAATGTACTGCTCAAAGTAGAGGACCCGCTCCAAGTCCTTCAAGGTCATGTCCAGCAACAGGCCGATGCGGGAGGGTAGCGACTTCAAGAACCAAATGTGCGCCACTGGTGCGGCCAGCTCGATATGGCCCATGCGTTCGCGGCGCACCTTGGCCAGCGTCACCTCGACACCGCACTTCTCACAAATCAGGCCCTTGTACTTCATGCGCTTGTACTTGCCGCACAAGCATTCATAGTCCTTGATCGGACCGAAGATGCGGGCGCAGAACAGCCCGTCACGCTCCGGCTTGAAGGTCCGATAGTTGATGGTTTCCGGCTTTTTGATCTCGCCGAACGACCAGGACATGATGTCGTCCGGGCTGGCGATCGAAATTCTGATCTGGTCGAAGGTCGGAAGCGGCGCCTGCTGCTGCTTAAAGATGCTCGCAATTTCATTCATCGGCTGTCTCCACGATGCGGGTCGAAGCCATCGGCCTCAATGGCCCCGCTAGTGTTGTCGCGGATCGGAACCGCCGTTCCGATCCGCTTGGAATTGGTCGCCAACCGACACGTGATCGTTCGGCGCAATGGGTGATCCACGGTTCATTCAGCCGCCGCAGGCGGCAACCGCGGCTGCTCCTGCACGTCCAGCGGTTGCTCCGCCTCGCCAGAAGGCAACTCCGAATTGATCAGCCCGACGTTCAGTCCCAGTGCACGCATCTCCTTGACCAGCACGTTGAAGCTCTCTGGAATGCCGGCCTCGAACGCGTCGTCGCCGCGCACGATCGCCTCATACACCTTGGTGCGTCCGGCCACGTCGTCGGACTTCACCGTCAGCATTTCCTGCAAGGTGTAGGCGGCGCCATAGGCTTCGAGCGCCCACACCTCCATCTCGCCAAAGCGCTGGCCGCCGAACTGGGCCTTGCCACCCAAGGGCTGCTGGGTGACCAGACTGTACGGACCGATCGACCGCGCGTGGATCTTGTCGTCGACCAGATGGTGGAGCTTGAGCACATACTTGTAGCCCACCGTCACCTTGCGGTCGAACTGTTCGCCCGTGCGCCCGTCGAACAAGGTGACTTGGCCCGTGCTGTCGAACCCGGCAAGATTGAGCATCGCGTTGATGTCGGCCTCGCGCGCGCCATCGAACACCGGCGTTGCGATCGGAACGCCCGAGGTCAGCTGATGGGCCAGCGTCAACAGCTCTTCCTGGTTGAAGTCGCCGACCGACTCCGCGCCGCCATAAACCCGCCCGACGGTGTCCTGCAGCTGCGGTAGCGAGGTGCTGTCGGCGCGAAATTTGGCCAGTGCCTCGTCGATGATCCGGCCCAGACCGCGACAGGCCCAGCCCAGATGGGTCTCCAGGATTTGTCCGACGTTCATCCGGCTCGGCACGCCGAGCGGATTCAACACGACGTCGACTGAGGTCCCGTCCTCCAAGAATGGCATGTCCTCAATCGGAACGATCATCGAGACGACGCCCTTGTTGCCGTGCCGGCCAGCCATCTTGTCGCCCGGCTGGATCTTGCGCTTCACGGCGACGAACACCTTGACCATCTTCATCACGCCCGGGGGCATCTCGTCACCGCGCTGCAACTTGTCGACTTTGTCGACAAACCGCCGTTCCAAGCTCCGTTTGGCCTCCTCGTACTGCTTCTGGATGGCCTCCAGGCCGCTCTGACCAGCCTCGTCCTTGAGCCCGATCTCCCACCATTGGCTGCGCGGAATGTCGTCGAGGATAGTATCGTCGATCTCGGTCCCCTTACGCGCCCCCTTCGGTCCCTTGGCGACCTCTTGGCCCAACAGCAGCTCGCGCAGTCGGCCATAGGTGTTGCGATCGAGGATCTGCAGCTCGTCGTCACGGTCCTTGGCGAGCCGCTCGATTTCCTCGCGCTCGATCGCCATGGCGCGCTCGTCCTTGTCGACGCCGTGGCGATTGAAAACACGCACCTCAACCACCGTGCCGGCCACCCCCGGCGGCAGCCTCAGCGAGGTATCGCGCACATCGGAGGCCTTTTCGCCGAAGATCGCCCTTAACAGCTTCTCTTCCGGCGTCATCGGGCTTTCGCCCTTCGGCGTGATCTTGCCGACCAGGATATCGCCCGGATTGACCTCAGCGCCGATGTAGACGATGCCGGCCTCGTCCAGGTTCTTCAACGCCTCCTCCGAGACATTGGGGATGTCGCGCGTGATCTCCTCGGGACCGAGCTTGGTGTCCCGCGCCATCACCTCGAACTCCTCGATGTGAATCGAGGTGAACACGTCCTCGGCAACCAGCCGCTCTGACAGCAGGATGGAATCTTCGAAATTGTATCCCATCCAAGGCATGAACGCGACCAACACGTTCTTGCCGAGCGCCAAATCGCCGAGATCGGTGGAGGGCCCGTCGGCGATGATCTCGCCGGCCCGAACCCGATCACCGACCACCACCAGCGGGCGCTGGTTGATGCAGGTGTTCTGGTTGGAGCGCTGGAATTTGCGCAGCCGATAGATGTCGACGCCCGGCTTAGAGGGGTCGGTTTCCTCGGTGGCACGGATCACGATGCGGGTCGCGTCCATCTGGTCGACGATGCCGGCGCGCCGGGCAGCGATCGCGGCCCCGGAATCGCGCGCCACCACCTCTTCCATCCCGGTTCCGACCAGCGGCGCCTCCGCCCGCAACAACGGCACCGCTTGGCGCTGCATGTTGGAGCCCATCAGGGCGCGGTTGGCGTCATCGTTCTCCAGAAACGGGATCAAGGCGGCCGCCACCGACACCAACTGCTTCGGGCTCACGTCGATGTAGTCGACGCGCTCACGCGGCACCAACAACACATCACCCTGGTAACGGCAGGTGATCAACTCCTCCACCAGCCGTGCGGAGGCATCCAGCTGCGCATTGGCCTGCGCAACGTGATGACGCATTTCCTCCATCGCGGAGAGGTAGACCACCTCATCGGTGACTTGGCCGCGCGAGACCTTGCGGTAGGGACTCTCGATGAACCCGTACTTGTTGACGCGCGCGAACGTGGCCAGCGAATTGATCAGCCCAATGTTAGGACCTTCCGGCGTCTCGATCGGGCAGATCCGGCCGTAATGGGTCGGGTGCACGTCGCGTACCTCGAAGCCCGCCCGCTCGCGGGTCAAGCCGCCCGGACCCAGCGCCGAGAGGCGACGTTTGTGGGTGATCTCCGACAGCGGATTGGTCTGGTCCATGAATTGGGAGAGCTGCGATGAGCCGAAGAACTCGCGCACCGCGGCCGCGGCTGGCTTGGCGTTGATCAGGTCCTGCGGCATCACGGTGTCAACGTCGACCGAGCTCATCCGCTCCTTGATTGCACGCTCCATCCGCAACAAGCCGACGCGGTATTGGTTCTCCATCAGTTCGCCAACCGAACGCACCCGGCGATTCCCGAGGTGGTCGATATCGTCGATTTGGCCTCGTCCGTCACGCAGGCCGACCAGCGTCCGCACCACGGCAACGATGTCCTCCGGGCGCAGCACGCGAACCGTGTCCTCCGCCATCTCAAAGCCATCGAGGTCGCTAAGACGCATGTTCATCTTGACCCGGCCGACGGCGGACAGGTCATAGCGCTCCGGATCGAAGAACAATCCCTCGAACAATGAGGTCGCAGCCTCAATCGTCGGCGGTTCGCCAGGGCGCAAGATGCGGTAAATGTCCATCAACGCTTCTTGCTGGTTGGCGTTCTTATCGACGTGCAACGTATTGCGGATGAACGGCCCGACTGACACGTGATCGACGTCGAGCACATGGAATTCCTTGACCTTTTGGTCCTTGATCTCGGCCAGCAGTTTGTCGTCGAGCTCATCGCCGGCTTCAGCGTAGATCCGGCCGGTGCCGAGATCGACCACGTCCTCGGCGATATAGCGCCCGGTGAGGTCCTCCGCGGAGACCAGCACCTCGGTCAATCCGCCCTCGCTCAGCTCGCGCGCCTTGCGGGCCGAAATCTTCTCGCCTGCCTTGATCACAACCTCACCGGTCTTGGCGTCGGCCAGATCGGAGACCGGCGCCGTGCCGCGCATTTTCTCGGCGACAAACGGCATTCGCCAGCCACGCTTGGAATCCTTGATCAGGATCGATTTGTAGAAGGTGGCGAGGATCTCCTCGTCGTCCAACCCCAAGGCATAGAGCAACGTCGTGACGTAGAGCTTGCGACGGCGGTCGATGCGCACGTGCACCAGGTCCTTGGCATCGAACTCAAAGTCCAACCAGCTGCCGCGATAGGGGATGATGCGGGCAGCAAACAGCAGCTTGCCGGATGCGTGCGTGCGGCCCCGGTCGTGATCGAAGAAAACGCCAGGAGAGCGATGCATCTGCGAGACGATCACCCGTTCGGTGCCGTTGATCACAAAGGTGCCGTTGGGCGTCATCAACGGCATGTCGCCCATGTATACGTCCTGCTCCTTGAACTCCTTGACCGACTTCGATCCGGTATCCTCATTGATGTCGAACACGATCAGGCGCAGCCGCACTTTGAGCGGTGCGGAATAGGTCATGTCGCGCTGCATGCATTCGTCGACGTCGTATTTTGGCGGCTCGAAATCGTAGCGCACGAACTCCAGCATCGACTTGCCAGAGAAATCCGAAATCGGAAATACAGACTTGAACACGGCCTGCAGGCCAACGTCGTCGGACCGTCCACCGGGCGGCTCCTTGACCATCAGAAAATCGTCGTAGGAGCTCTTCTGCACCTCGATGAGGTTCGGCATCTCAGCCACTTCTGCGATGGCACCGAACTTCCTGCGGATGCGCCTGCGGCCGTTGAACATTTCAGCCATGTTCGCTCCTCGTGGGTAGATGTGAACACCAGCGCCGACCCGGGGTGGTCGTCGCCGATGGGCCCGTCATCGACGGGCCTTGAAACAGCTCGCCGAAAGGCCCGGTGGACCGCGATCCATGGGCCTTTCAGTCAAATCTTCTGCATGCGGCGACCGAAACTCGAGCAAGGTTCCGTGCCCGCGTACACGGGCACGCTCCTGGATTGGCCCGATTGGCGCGCAACGTCATCGGACAGCGGCGGAAGCCTCACTGCAGCTCGACGGTGGCACCAGCGTCCTCAAGCTGCTTTTTGACCTTTTCGGCCTCTTCCTTGTCGACGCCTTCCTTGACCGGCTTGCCGCCGGCCTCGACAAGGTCCTTGGCCTCCTTCAGTCCGAGCCCGGTGATCGCCCGCACCTCTTTGATGACATTGATCTTCTTGTCGCCGGCGGCCTTCAGAACGACGGTGAATTCGGTCTGCTCTTCGGCCGCCGGTGCAGCAGCGCCGGGAGCAGCGCCCGGAGCCGCGGCAACCGCGACGGCGGCAGAGGCCGATACCCCCCATTTGTCCTCCAACAGCTTGGCCAGCTCAGCGGCCTCCAGCACCGTCAGATTGGAAAGCTCGTCTACGATCTTGCTGAGATCCGTCATGGCATTTGGTCCTTTTTGTTCGAAACTGGTCAGTCTTGGTGATCGCTGGGTCGACACTGGGTCGCCGACCGCCGGCGATCGATCGGATTGAGTTTTGGCACCTGCGCCACTACGTCAGGCGGTCTGCTCCTCGCTGGCTTTGGCTTGAACGACGCGCGCAAGCTTGGCACCCGGCTCGCTGATCGTGCGGGCGATCTTGGCCGCCGGTGCCGAGAGCAAACCGATCAGCTTGGCTCTCAGCTCGTCCAACGATGGCAGCTCGGCGAGCGCCTTGACCCCTTGGGCATCAAGGATGGTGCTGCCCATCGCCCCGCCGAGGATCACGAGCTTGTCGTTCTCCCTGGCGTAACCAACGGCCACCTTCGCCGCGGCAATTGGATCCGGGGTGACGGCGATGCACGTCGGACCCTTAAACAGATCACCAATGCCTTCTGCGTCCGTGCCAACCAATGCCAGCTTCACCAACCGGTTCTTGGCCACCTTCACGTTGCCGCCCATCGCTTTGATGCGTCGGCGATAATCGCTCATTTGAGCGACCGTCAGACCGGCATAGTGGGCGACGATCACAATCTCGGAAGCGCTCAGCACACCGTTAAGTGTCGTCACGAGCTCGCGTTTTGCAGCTCTGTCCACAAGTCCTCTCCTGGTTGCGGCAACGGTTGGAACCCGTTGCGCGCCGCGTGTTGCACCTGCCGCCAGAACCGCACCGGACCCGAGGTCCATTTGCGGGATCGTGCGGCGCGAGTTGACCTGTCCTGCTCCCTTGGCCGGCAGACACACCGCGTCAGGGTGCAACCCAAGAGACCCGAAAGACCTACACCGACACGGCAAACGCCGCGCCAACGTTAGACCCGTCTACGCCCGTCTCATGCGGGTTGGATGATTAAGCCGCCTTGCTCAACCAGCAGCGGCACCCGCAGTCTAGGACAGGTTGTGCCGAGCAGCGCATGCGTTCGCTGCCCAACCTGGAGTTCCGAGCGTTTCCGCGCGGAAGTTCCGAATACGATTTCCTTCTACGCTCCCCTCACCGATCATCCGTGACGCACCATGTGACGTGCCGTCCGCGTGCCATCGACGGCGAGATGTTGGATGGCGGCCAAATCTCAGCCCCCAGCGGATGTCATCAACGAGGCGTTGTCGATCTTGACACCCGGGCCCATGGTGGACTTGATCGCCACCTTCCTGATGTAGGTCCCTTTCGCTCCGGTCGGCTTGGCCCGGTTCACCGCGTCGACGAATGCCCTGATGTTTTCCGCCAGCTTGTCGTCGGAAAAGCTGACTTTGCCGACGCCTGCATGGACGATCCCGGCCTTCTCAACCCGGAATTCGACCGCGCCGCCCTTGGCCGCCTGGACCGCATTGGCAACATCCATCGTCACGGTGCCGACACGCGGATTGGGCATCAGTCCGCGCGGACCGAGCACCTTGCCGAGCCGCCCCACCAATCCCATCATGTCAGGCGTGGCAATGCAGCGGTCGAAGTTGAAGTTGCCCTGTTGGATCTGCTCGACCAGCTCTTCGGCCCCGACGATGTCGGCCCCCGCCTCACGCGCTTCGTCGGCTTTCGGGCCGCGCGCGAAGACCGCCACGCGTACGGTCCGGCCAGAACCGTTGGGCAAATTGCAAACGCCGCGCACCATCTGATCCGCATGCTTGGGGTCGACGCCGAGATTCATGGCGATATCGATGGTTTCGTCAAACTTCGCGTTCGACCGCTGCTTGACCAACTTCAACGCGTCTTCGACCGCATAGCTCTTCGATCGATCAATGCCCTGGCGGGCGGCCTTGATCCGCTTTCCCAGTTTTGCCATCCCCCTACTCCGCGATCCTGATGCCCATCGAGCGTGCCGAGCCGGCAAGTATGCGCGCCCCAGCCTCGACGTCATCGGTGTTGAGATCTTGCAGCTTGAGCTTTGCAATGTCGCGCAACTGGTCCATGGTGACTTGACCGACCGAGGATCGCCCCGGCTCCTTGGCACCCGAGCCCGGCTTGCCCGAAGTCGCCAGCCCCGCAGCCTGCTTAATGAAAAAAGTCGCTGGCGGCGTCTTCATCTCGAACGTAAACGAGCGGTCGGTGTAGACCGTGATCTTCACCGGAACCGGCGTGTCGGCCTCGATGTCTTTGCTCTTGGCATTGAACGCTTTGCAAAACTCCATGATGTTAACGCCGCGTTGGCCGAGCGCCGGACCGATCGGCGGCGAGGGATTGGCCTTTTGGGCAGGAACCTGAAGATTGATGTAACCGTCTATTTTCTTTGCCATGGACTCGCGTGATCCCCACAGTGTTAAGGTGTGCCTCAGCCACAAGCACCGGCGTTGGGTTAGCGGTGATCGGACCGGCAAAAGCCCTCCCGCGCCTGCTCAAAGAGGCCCGCCCAGCCACCTGCGGTCCTCACTCACCTGCAGCCCAAATGAGGCCGCAGAACTCCACCTTTGCCTCGCGCCGACCTCATCTCCCGCCAACCCAGCAGCGGCCGCCTGGCCGACGCGCTCGATCAAGCGGGCACTTTCTCCACTTGGTTGAATTCGAGATCGACCGGTGTTTCCCGACCGAAGATCGACACGGCCACCTTCAAGCGCGCGCGCTCCTCATCGACCTCCTCGACCTTGCCTGAGAAGGTGGCGAACGGGCCGTCGGCGACCCGTACAGTTTCGCCCACCTCGAAGGTGAAGGTGGGGCGCGGCCGTTCGGCACCTTCCTTGACGTGATGCAGCATGCGCATCGCTTCGTCGTCGGAGATCGGAGTCGCTTTGTTCTCCGATCCGAGGAAGCCGGTGACCTTGGGCGTGTTCTTGATCAACAAGAACGCGGCGTCGGTCATGTGCATCTTGACCAGAACGTAGCCGGGAAGGAATTTGCGCTCCGCCTGCACCTTGCGGCCGCGACGCACTTCAACCACCTCCTCCGTCGGCACTACAATCTCTTCAAACAAGTGCTCGAGGTTCGCCTGCTTGGCCCGCTCACGGATGGCATCGGCGACCTTGCGCTCGAAATTCGTGTAGGCATGCACGATGTACCATCGCTTTGCCCTCTCCTTGACGCCCTGGTCCATGTGAAGCCTCGCTCATCCCGCCATCGTCTTGGGCACAGGCGCCGTCGCCACCGTCGTCGCCGTGCGTGCACAACCACCGATGCCGGACTAGCCTCCCAGTCCGAGTATGTAGCTGACGATCACAGCGATCACCTGGTCCGCCACCATGAAGAACACCGCCGCCAGTGCGACCATGATCAACACCATCACAGTCATCAGCCAAACTTCCTTGCGCGACGGCCACGTGACGCGCGAGACCTCACGCCGCACCTCCTGAACAAACTGAATCGGATTTAGTCGCGCCATCCGTCGCTCATCCTCACCTTGCCGACTGCGCTCCGCCGACCCTCGCCGCGCCGACTTGTCCCGCCAACCGACGTCATCTCGGTTTCGCTCAGCTGCGCTCAACTGAGCCTTAAGCCACGCTCCAGTCCGCCGCGCGACGGCCTCGGCCGCAATGCCTTGCCGCCACCGCGGCTGGCCAGCGACGGCGCAGAGCAAACGGCATCGCGCTCGCGCCAGCCAAACCTCTGTGATCCGGTCCGGCCGCAACGGCCCGGGTTGGGCGTCGTCGGTTGACTTCGCAATCCCCCAAGTCGCCGCTCACTCCCTTGGTTCCGATCAAATTTGGTCCCGATCAATTTTGGTCCCGATCAACTATGGTTCCGATCAATGGCTCCGACAGTATGACCGGACCGCGCCCGCTCAGCCTCATCGTTCCAGTCCGCACGCCAAGGCCACCAGCTCGCTCAAGCTGTGGCCGATACGACAACGATCTGGCAGGGGCGGAGGGTCTCGAACCCCCAGCCTTCGGTTTTGGAGACCGACGCTCTACCAATTGAGCTACACCCCTAGAGTCCCAGACTTGAGTCCCAGACTTGAGTCCCAGATTTGAGTCTCAATCGATCCGAGTTCCTATCGATTTGCCTTGATTTCCAACCGGTTACTGCTTACCGATCGGTCAATTCATCAATCGTGAACGCCACGCTCCAGCCCATCGAGGAAGATTGAATTGGGCTGTCATCCGCGCAACGCGCATTCACGCCGCGCGGTCCGCATCGCTGCCGCCAGCACCCAATCTTCTCTGTAATGGAACAGACCTTATAGTGGCGGACCTTGCATCGCACAAGCCCACCCTTCAATTTTTTCTTGACAGGTGAGTCGTCACCCCAGCGGGGATCGGCTCGATCATCGCGCCTTAAATCGGAACCGCAACGCCGATTCCAATTGCGCCGGTTCCGATTTAAGGCGCAAAGATGATCGCTCTCAAAGTGTAGAGCAACTTTCTGCCTTTGATCGGGATCATTCCGATTCCGATCAAAGGCAGGTTGCTCTAGGGCCTGTTGTGATTCAGCGCGAGTGTATCACAGTTGCTGCCGCATAGATCATTGCACGGTAGCTGCTGTCAGTCTTCTCGCTGCGTGTGGCGATACGCTTGAACTCCTTGAGTTTGCAGAAGAAGTTCTCGATGAGGTGGCGCCATTTGTAGATCTCCTCGTCGATTTGGAGACGCCGTTTTCGTTTTGGTCTTTGCGAGATGACGATGCCGGCACCCCGCGCGTTCAGTTCATCAATGATCCAGTTGCAATCGTAGGCCTTGTCAGCGATCAGCGCTGCGAACTCGACCTTCTCGATCAGCGGTGCGACGCCGACCGTATCGTAGCGATGTCCGGGCAGCAGAACGAAGCGCACGAGACTGCCGAGGGCGTCGGTCAGTGCGACAATCTTCGTTGTCCACCCGCCCTTCGACTTGCCGATGGCCTGACTTTGAGTCCCCCTTTTGCGCCGTGTCCGTGGCGATGGACATGGACGATGGTGGCATCGATCATCGCGTACTCCATGTCCGGATCATCGGATAGAGCGTTGAAAATTTTCGCAAAAACATCACGCGCAGCCCAATAACGAAAGCGCTGAAACACCGTATTCCAATTGCCGAATTCCGATGGCAGGTCGCGCCATGGACTGCCCGTGCGAACGATCCACAGAACGGCTTCGATGAACACCCGACCATCACCACCGGTGCGACCGGCATCGGTCTTCTTGCCCAGACAAAGCGGCTCAATCTTTTCCCACTGACGATCTGTCAAACAGTAACGAATCATTTGCAGCCCCCTGTTTTGGGAGCTTGAATCACAAACCAGGTCCAAAGTGAATCCTGATTCCCAACAGGCCCTAGATAGCATTTGACTCGATAGCATTTGACAGTGTGCTCGGACGCTTCCGCTTCCCCGCCCAAGGCGGGCATGAGCTCGGCGGGCTTGAATCGTGGTTAATCGATCACGACGGCCGTCCCGTACGCCAGCACCTCGGTGACAGCCGACGCCATTTCGTTCGCGTCGTAGCGCATGGCAATGATGGCGTTGGCCCCCTGTTCGGCTGCATGCTGGATCATCAAATCATAGGCCTCGAGCCGCGCCTGCTCCGCCAACTTCGTGTAAACGCTGATGTTTCCTCCAAACAGAATCTGAATGGCGGCGCCGACGTTGCCCACGATACTGCGCGAGCGCACGGAAATGCCGCGCACCAGTCCGATGTGGCGCACGATCCGGTGGCCCGGTAGGTCATTGGCCGTGGTGACGATCAAAACGCCCATCCGAGACTTGCGGTCATCAATCGTGGGCTGCCCTCACGCGCACCCCAACCTTGTCCAACTCACCCTTGTCAAACTGACCCTTGTCCAACTGATCGCTGGCTCGCCGCCGGCCGCCCGGGCCAGCGCGGCCGGACGGTCGGGCCGGTTATTCCTCGATCTTCACCACCACGCCGGCGCCCACCGTGCGCCCGCCCTCGCGGATCGCGAAGCGCTGCTTTTCCTCCATCGCGATCGGCGTGATCAGCTCAACGTTCATCGAGCAGTTGTCGCCCGGCATCACCATCTCGGTGCCCTCCGGCAACGTCACAACCCCCGTCACGTCCGTCGTCCGGAAGTAAAACTGCGGACGGTAGTTCTTGAAAAACGGCGTGTGACGGCCGCCTTCCTCCTTGGTCAAAATGTAGGCCTCCGCCGAAAACTTCTTATGCGGCTTGACCGAGCCCGGCTTGCACAACACCTGACCCCGCTCCACCGCGTTCTTGTCCACCCCGCGCAACAGGCAGCCCACGTTGTCGCCGGCAACCCCCTCATCGAGCAGCTTGCGGAACATCTCAACCCCGGTCACCGTCGTCTTCGTCGTGTCCCGCAATCCGACAATCTCAGCCTCCTCGCCAACCTTGATCTTGCCACGCTCAATGCGCCCGGTCACAACCGTGCCGCGCCCCGATATCGAGAACACATCCTCGATCGGCATCAAAAACGGCTGGTCCAGCGGACGCTCAGGCAGCGGAATATAGGTGTCCAGCGCCTCATAAAGCTGAAGGATCGCCTCATCCGCCAGCGGACCCTTCTCGCCGTTCAGCGCCTTGATCGCCGCCCCGCGCACAACCGGAACATCATCGCCGGGAAACTGGTACTTCGCCAATAGCTCCCGAACCTCCATCTCAACTAGGTCCAACAGCTCCTCGTCGTCGACAACGTCGCACTTGTTCAAAAACACCACGATGTAGGGAACCCCCACCTGACGCGCCAACAAAATGTGCTCACGCGTCTGCGGCATCGGACCGTCCACCGCAGATACCACCAATATCGCGCCGTCCATCTGCGCCGCGCCGGTGATCATGTTCTTCACGTAGTCCGCGTGCCCAGGGCAGTCCACATGCGCATAGTGACGGTTCTCCGTCGCGTACTCAACGTGGCTGGTCGCTATCGTCAATATCTTCGTCGGGTCGCGACGGCCCTGGCTCTCAGACGCCTTCGCAACCTCGTCGTAGTCAATCGCCTCGCTCGTCCAACCTCGGTCCGCAGACACTCGCGTCAGCGCCGCCGTCAAGGTCGTCTTGCCGTGGTCAACGTGACCAATCGTGCCAACGTTGCAATGCGGCTTGCTACGCTCGAACTTCTGTTTGCCCATCGTCCTGTTCCTGCAAACTCAAGGGTGGTTTGGCGTACAATTATCCAGTGGGCACGGGACGCGATCCCTGCCAAATCCCGTGCATACGCCCACCGGCCCAGTTGTTCAAGGGGCGAGACGGCCTCAGCTCCAGGTGCCGGTCGGCGCAGCCCCTAGATCATTGTGCGTTAAATCGGAACCGCAAAGCTGGTTCCAATTTAACGCACAATGATGATCGCCCTTGGAGTGGTCAGCAACTTTCTGCTTTTCATCGGGACCGTTGCGCTTACGATGAATAGCTGGTTGCCCTAGCGGGCTACTTTTTGAGCAACCACGCCAGCGTCTGTTCGGCAAAAATGGCCATGACGCGGTTTTCGAGGTCCGAAAAGGCCTGGTCCAAGGCGACGCCGAGAACACCCTGGCCAGCAATCGCGGCTGCGCCTTGATCGAGCTTCGCCAGCACCTTTCCTGACTTGGCATCCTTGAGCACCCGCAAAGCGCTCAGTGTGGGGCTTCCGCCTAGGACGACCCGTTGAACCGCCGAGGGAATGAAGAAGTTGTGGACGGTAATCTCCAGCACCGCCGCGCGTTGACCCTTAAACTTCGGCAGCACAGACTTGGCCAGGCTGTCCTTGATCAATTTTGTTAAGCCGGCACGCGCGTAGGCCTTGGCCGCCGGGCTATCCACCAGCTCCAAGTAGCGGCTGTCGGTGTCCTGCTCCGGCGGTGCACCTTCTTCGAAGGAGACGGCGACCTTGAGCCGCTTGCGCTGCTTGCCGCCCATCGCCTCTACGACCGCCAGCTCTTTTTCGGCATATTCGCGTTCCGCTTTGCCCCACCAGATCGCGGCGTTGGGGGCATAGGCAACGTCAATCCGTGCAATGCGGATGCTCCCAACCTCTTCTTCGGTCAATAGATTTACTGAGGTTGCACAGGCCGTCAGTGATATCATCAGTATCAATCCGAGGCCACATTTGAGCTTGCCCATTGCCCGTCCTCTTCGAATGAACAGCCACAGCGTCGTCCCACGATCGGTGGTGCAATAGAATCGCAGTATACAGATCGATGTCCGCATTTCATCCGGTGTCCGCGCAACCATGCACAACTGTGTGCAAGGCGCTTGCGGCGGCGCCGCCAGTTCGCGACGTCATGGCGCCATCGCCGCGCGAGCTTGGCGAAAACCGATCGATGAACCAGGCAAAGGACCGAGCAGTTCCGGCGCTACGCACCCAACCGCGCGTCAGGGCCGCCAGCGCAAGAAATTGGCGATGAGCCCGAGACCCAACCGCTGACTCTTCTCGGGATGAAATTGAGTGCCCACCATATTGTCCGCGCCGACCATGGCGGTGACCGCCCCACCATAGTCCGTCTCGGCCACCACCGCGGCGCGGTCGGCAGCGGCAAGATGATACGAATGCACAAAGTAGGCGTGCAGCCCCTCGGGTCCGGTTGGCAGGCCTGACAGCACAGCATGCGGCCGATGAACCGCCAGGGTGTTCCAGCCCATGTGGGGAATCTTGAGGGCGGGATCGGACGGCGCGATCGCCTCCACGTCGCCTGAGATCCAATCCAAGCCGGGCGCCGTCTCGAATTCCAGACCACGCGTGGCCATCAACTGCATGCCGACACAAATCCCCAAGAATGGACGACCGCACTCGCGCACCGACCGGTGGAGGGCCGCAAGCATGCCGGGCACCGCCGCCAATCCCCGTCGGCAGTCGGCAAATGCGCCGACACCTGGCAGCACGATGCGATCAGCACTTGTGACGTCATTGGGATCAGAGCTGACGATGATCTTGGCGGACACCGCACCATCGCGGGCTGCGCGCTCGAAGGCCTTGTGAGCGGAGTGCAGGTTGCCTGACCCGTAATCGATGATCACGACGTTCTGCGCCATACTGGTTGTCATCCTATCGGCTGTCATCCGATTGACGGGGTCGGCCGACCGGGGCTCGCCGAGCCGGCATCGTTCACGACGACCCGCTGGGGAGCTGTGTGGGCAGGATGGCCGCGGCGTCCGGGACAGCCTCGCTGGTGCTTTGCGCGGCCGCTGGCACCGCACCTTCCGCTGCGACCTTGGAGGCCGGCGCCGGCCGTTTGCTCAGCCAATTGTCGAAAAACCGGCGCTCGCAGTCCTGCAGGCTCCCCCCGGAGGCGACGCCGACCATCCGCCAGCCGCGACGTTCCAGGGTCCAGCGCCGAAGACTGGCCGCCTCGAAGCCAATCCAAAGGTGGATCGCAACCGATATCAACAGCATCCAATTCGGCGCCAGGTTGGCGAAGCCTGCGGCCGCACCGATGGCGCCGGTCGCGACAAGATAGCCGAGCAACACCAGCCACAGGCGGTTGACGATCATCCAAATCGGAGGAAATAGCGCGGCGATCAGCGAAAACCGGTCGCGGATGAAGACCAGCTTGGTGGCGCGCTCGATGCAATTCTCCACCGCGTTTGGCGGCTCATAGACGGTATAGACGCGCATCTTTAACCTCCCGCTCAACACCACCCGCCGACGCGGCCTCCCATCGGACGCGATCGCCGTCGGCGACCGAACGTTCGCATCAGCCCGCCGGACCGGCATTGGTCCCTTGCCGGCGAGCGCAACTTGATCCAACCGCAACTTGATCCGACCCAAAGCGCGCAGGCCCGGTTCGGTCCGGTCGGATGCTGGGCTCGGCCAAGCAGGCCCTGCCAATGCCGGCCGACAAGCCGGCTTCGCGACGCTATCCCCAGCAACCGGCCGGTATCGCGGTCACGGTCACAGGCAACGCTGCCCGGCCCGTGCGCTCAGACCGTGGCCCCAGCACGGACGGTGCCAGTGTCATAGACTGCCCTTGGTGGACGGCACGCGATCCAGCTGACGCGGGTCGCGCGCCATCGCTTCGCTGAGAGCACGCGCCAGACCCTTATAACAAGTTTCGGCGATATGGTGATTGTTGTCACCATAAAGGCACTCGACGTGCAGGGTGATGCCGGCGTGCTGGGCGAAGGCTTGAAACCATTCTCGGAACAGCTCGGTGTCCATTTCACCAAGCTTGGGTTGTGAGAACGCCACGCGCCACACCAGATAGGGACGGCCCGATACGTCGACCGACACCCGCGTCAAGGTCTCATCCATCGGCAACGCCACGCTGGCATAGCGGCTGATGCCGGCCTTATCGCCCAGCGCCTTGGCGATGGCTTGGCCCAGCACGATACCGCAGTCTTCCGCGGTGTGATGGCAGTCGATGTGCAGGTCGCCCTTTGCCATCAGCGTGATGTCGATCAGCGCGTGTCGCGCCAGCTGCGCCAGCATATGATCAAGAAATCCGATCCCGGTTTGGATATCATAGCTGCCAGTGCCATCGAGATTGACGCTGACGGTGATCTCGGTTTCTTGAGTTTTGCGCGCTATGGTTGCTTGCCGCGTCACGGCGTGAAGCTCCTTGTCAGGGGGCGCCAAGGCCATTGCCTTTATCAGTTCGCCGGTCGCGACGATAGGGTCGGACCCCTAACAATTCTGGCTGAAACGCCCCATGTACACCGAGTAATCGCGCCGATCCTCCCGTCAACATCTCCCAAAACCCGAATGAATACAATGAACTACGATCAACCTCCAACGTCCGCTGCTGCCGTTTGGCACGGCACGACAATCTTGGCTGTGCGCAAAGCCGGCAACGTCGTGATCGCCGGCGATGGGCAGGTCAGCCTGGGGGCGACGGTCTTGAAGGCCAACGCCCGCAAGGTGCGCTCGATCGGACGCGGCGATGTGATCGCGGGATTTGCCGGTGCCACCGCCGATGCCTTTACCTTATTCCAACGGCTGGAAGCCAAGCTCGAGCAATATCCTTCGCAGCTGATGCGCGCCAGCGTCGAGCTCGCCAAAGATTGGCGCACCGACCGCTACCTGAGACGACTGGAAGCGATGATGCTGGTCGCCGACCAGGACGTCACGTTGGTGTTGACCGGAACTGGCGACGTGCTGGAACCGGAACACCACGTGATGGGCATCGGCTCGGGCGGCATGTATGCGATGGCCGCGGCGCGGGCTCTGATCGACGGTGCTGAGGACGCCGAAGCGATCGCACGCAAGGCGATGAAGATCGCGGCGGAGATCTGCGTTTACACCAACACCAGTTTGGTGATTGAGAGTCTCCATTCGAACCGATGACAAAGCTCGTTCTCCACCGCCGGCGCCGGCCCGATCCTGGTCATCGGACCCAATTGCCCACCGCGCGTTCGCGCCGTGAGCGCGCTAAGCCGACCCGCTTGATCAACCCACAACAGCTTATCGTCACATGACCAATTTCTCCCCCCGCGAAATCGTCTCCGAGCTTGACCGCTACATCGTTGGCCAGACTGACGCTAAGCGCGCGGTGGCGATTGCGCTGCGCAATCGTTGGCGTCGTCAGCAGCTGGCCGATGAATTGAAGGACGAGGTGCTCCCCAAAAACATCTTGATGATCGGCCCCACCGGCGTCGGCAAAACCGAGATCTCGCGGCGACTGGCCCGGCTGGCCGGTGCGCCCTTCCTCAAGGTGGAGGCCACCAAGTTCACCGAAGTCGGTTACGTTGGCCGCGATGTTGAGAGCATCGTTCGCGATCTGGTGGAGGTCGGTCTGGCGCAGGTCCGCGAGACCAAACGCAAAGAGGTGCGCGCGCGCGCTGAGAAGGCCGCCGAGGAGCGCGTGCTCGATGCCCTGGTTGGTGCCGGCGCCTCACCCACCACCCGTGAAAGCTTCCGCCGCAAGCTGCGCTCCAACGAGCTGAACGACAAGGAGATCGAGATCCAGCTGGCCGATGCCGGCGGACTTCCGATGTTCGAGATCCCCGGCCAACCCGGCACCTCGATGGGTATGATCAATTTGCAGGACATGCTCGGCAAGGCGTTCGGCCAGCGCACCAAGAGCCGGCGGGTCAACGTTGCCGACAGCTACGAACTGCTGATCAGCGAGGAAAGCGACAAGCTGTTGGATCAGGATCAGCTCACCCACGACGCGCTGGCCAGCGTGGAAAACAATGGCATCGTGTTTCTCGACGAGATCGACAAAATTTGTTCGCGGAGCGAGGAAGGCCGGATCCGCGGCGACGTCTCGCGGGAGGGCGTGCAGCGCGACCTGTTGCCCCTGATCGAAGGCACGACGGTCACCACCAAATACGGGCCGGTGAAGACCGACCATATCCTGTTTATCGCGTCTGGAGCCTTTCACGTCTCCAAGCCGTCGGATTTGCTACCGGAATTGCAGGGACGCCTGCCGATCCGTGTGGAGTTGCAACCTCTCACGCGAGATGATTTCCGCCGCATTTTGACCGAGCCCGAAGCTAGCCTCATCAAGCAGTACGTGGCGCTGATGGCGACCGAGGGTCTGACCCTGCAGTTTGCCGACGACGCCATTGACGCGTTGGCCGACGTTGCCGTGCAAGTGAACTCGAGCGTCGAGAACATCGGTGCGCGCCGCTTGCAAACAGTGATGGAGCGGGTGCTGGATGAGCTTTCCTTTGACGCCTCGGACCGCAGCGGGGAAGCCGTCGTGATCGACCGCGCGTTCGTCGAATCCAACATCGGCGACCTGGCCCGCAATACCGATCTGTCCAAGTTCATTCTTTAGTGCTCCGTCTGCAAGGCCTGGGACCCAAGCATCAGCCCGGAGCCCTCGCCGAACCTTCTGCCCAGCCTGCTTGTCGGTATTCTAGCGTTACGGATGCTCGGCGGCCTGCGCCCGGACCCAAGCGTTCGATCCAGAACACCAGATCATGGCCGCCTTGGGCGGATCAGCGGCGTCCTCAAGCAGCCGCTAGGCGATAGGACGTCTTAAAGCTGCGACCACGATTCACGCTCGAGCTCGCGCCACTGCGCGGCCGATCACTCACGATCGTGGTCGCGTGGATACGGCAACACCGTTCCGAGCCCGTCCTCAAGCAGCCAATAGGCGGTAGGACAAGCAAGGAGTCCTCAAGCAGCCGATAGGCGATAGGACAAGTAAAATAGCGTCCTCAAGTAGCCGATAGGCGGTAGGACAAACAAAGCATCCTCAAGTAGCCGATAGGCGATAGGACAAGCAAAGAGCGTCCTCAAGCAGCCGATAGGCGGTAGGACAAGCAAAGAGCGTCCTCATGCAGCCGATAGGCGGTAGGACAAGCTATGTGCCGGCCCGTTCCCCCCGCCGGGCTGCTGAGGGAACGTTGGCGTCGGCGAGATCGGGAAGCGTTTCCTAACGACGCGATCTTGAATTAGAGTTGGCCTTGCACCGGTTGCCGGTGCTGAGGAGCTTCCCATTGGCCGACGAAGTGAGCCCTGCGCGCGTGAGCGCCAGCGACACCGACAGCGCCCACGCCTGGGTGCGGCTGTCCGCGGCGCTGGCTGTCAGCACCATCGGCGGCATCGGCATGTGGTCATACGTGGTGGCGCTGCCGACCGTCCAGGCGGAGTTCGGTATCCCCCGCGCGCTAGCCTCCGTGCCCTACACCGCAACCATGCTCGGCTTTGGCTTGGGCGGCATTCTAATGGGCCGCATCTCCGACCGTTACGGAATCTTTCTGCCGGTGATCATCAGCGCCTTCGCGCTGTGCCTAGGCTTCAACGCCGCCGCGCTGTCGCAGGACCTGTGGCAACTGACCTTGGCGCACGGTCTGCTGATCGGACTGCTGGGCTCCGCGGCGGTGTTCGGCCCGATGTTGGCCGATATCTCGCGGTGGTTCGTGCGCCGTCGCGGGCTGGCCGTGGCGATCTGTGCCAGCGGCAACTACCTGGCTGGAACCGTCTGGCCGCCAGTGATGCAGTATGCGATCGAGGCGTTCGGCTGGCGCATGGCGCATGTCGGGGTCGGCATCGTCTGCCTGGCCACGATGCTGCCATTGGCCTTGATGCTGCGCCGCCCGCCGCCACGGCAGCCGGACCTTGGCCGGCTACCCGCAACGCCGACGGCAACCGGTGGCTACGGCCGTCGGGAGCGCCGGGCCCCGCTGTCGCACGCTACCCTGATGGTGCTGTTGACGATTGCCGGCTTGGCCTGCTGCATGGCCATGGCGATGCCACAGGTCCACATTGTCGCACTGTGCGGCGATCTCGGCTTCGGACCGGCACGCGGCGCGGAAATGCTGGCCTTGATGATGGGAATGGGGGTGATCAGCCGGCTGGCCTCCGGCTACATCTGCGACCGGATCGGGGGATTGCTGACCTTACTCGTCGGTTCGACGCTGCAGGCCGTCGCGCTGCTGCTGTATTTGCCCGCCGACGGGCTGGTCTCGCTTTACGTCGTCTCGGCGCTGTTCGGCCTGTTCCAAGGTGGCATCGTGCCGAGCTATACGATCATCGTGCGCGAATATTTCCCGGCCGCGCAAGCCGGGATCAGGGTCGGCATCGTTTTGTTCGCGACCTTGATCGGGATGGCTTTGGGCGGCTGGTTGTCCGGCCAGATCTTTGATCTGACGGGATCGTACGATTGGGCGTTCTTGAATGGGATCGCGTGGAATGCGCTCAACTTGTCGATCGCCGTGTTCTTGTTGATCCGCTTGGGACGTGCCGGACCTCGGCCACGGCTGAGCGGGCCGCTGGCGTCGCCGGTTGGCGCGACGCGTTCGACAGCTGCGTGAATCCGGAATCTTGCTGCCAGCGGAAACCGGGCCGACGAACTTGCCGCCCGACCGGTTCAAGCGGCATCTTGCGCGGCAACGAGTGGACCGGCATGAGTCATCTCGTGTCGCCGATGCCAGAGTTCGAACAACCTGCAGGGAGGATGCCGCATGCGAACGATTGCGCTTGAGGAACATTTCACGGTGCCGTCACTGGTCAGCCGGATCAGCGAAGAGGCCAAGGCCAAACGCGGCTTCAGACCCCGCGCGCTCGCCCCCGGCCAAACCAACCCCTTGGACTTGCTCGGAGAACTCGGTGAAACCCGGCTGGCGGCGATGGACGAAGCCAACATCACCATGCAGGTGCTTTCGATGTCGGGTCCGGGCGCGGAGCTGGTCGACGGCGCCGACGGTGTGGCACTGGCGCGCGATTTAAACGATGCGCTGGCCGAGACCGTGGCCGGCCGCCCCGATCGCTATGCCGGGTTTGCCCACCTGCCGATGCGCTCACCGGAGGCCGCCGCTCAGGAATTCGAGCGCGCCGTCACCTCCCATGGCTTCCACGGCGCGCTGATCAACGGCACGACCAAGGATCTGTTTCTCGACGATGCCAGGTTCGATCCCATCTTGGCGACCGCGGTGGCGCTCGACGTGCCGATCTACATCCACCCAAGCTTGGCGCCACAGGCGGTGCGCGACACCTACTATTCCAACCTGCCCGGCAGCGCCGGCGGCGGGTTGGAAGCGGCGATTTGGGGCTGGCATTCGGAAACCGCGATCCATCTATTGCGGATGGTGCTGGCAGGTACGCTCGACCGTCACCCGAAGCTCAAGTTGATCATCGGACATATGGGTGAAGCCCTGCCCGTGATGCTGGCGCGATGCGATCAGGTGTCTGCGCCGCACGTCAGGCACCTGCAGCGCTCGATCAGCCAAACCATTCTCGATCAGGTCTGGATTACCACCAGCGGGATCTTCACCCAGCCGCCCTTCATCGCCGCCCTGATGACGTTCGGGCTCGACCGCATCATGTTCTCGGTCGATTATCCTTACACGTCGAACGCAAACGGCCGCGCGTTCCTGGACTCGCTTTCGTTATCGCAGGCCGACCTGGCCAAGCTGACGCATGCCACAGCCGACGACCTGCTGCGGCTCAACGGTGGTGGTGGGTCGCAGGGTCGCAGCGGCTAGATCATCGCGCGCATGAACCAGAGGGCTTCGCCAAGGCCGGCTCAATCCTCGAACGGATCGCGCATCAAGATCGTGTCGTCGCGCTCCGGACTGGTCGACAGCAGGGTTACCGGTCGCTCGATCAGCTCCTCGACGCGGCGCACATATTTGACCGCTTCGGCCGGCAATTCCGCCCAAGAGCGTGCGCCGGCGGTGGATTGTCGCCAACCGCGCAACGTCTCGTAGATCGGCCGCACCCGCGCTTGCGAATTGTGCCCCGCGGGCAGCCGGTTGATGCGCGCGCCGTCCAGCAAGTAACCGACGCAGACATTGAGTTCGTCGAGACCGTCGAGCACGTCGAGCTTGGTCAGCGCGATGCCATCGATGCCGGCCACCTTTGCGACCTGCCGGACCAGACACGCATCGAACCAGCCGCACCGGCGCCGGCGGCCAGTCACGGTGCCAAATTCATGGCCGCGCTCACCCAACCGTTCGCCGATGGCGTCAGTGAGTTCGGTCGGAAACGGGCCGGCGCCAACGCGCGTCGTATAGGCCTTGGCGATCCCCAACACGTAACCGACCTGACCAGGACCGACGCCCGCGCCGATCGCCGCCTGCGCGGCCACAGTGTTGGACGAGGTGACATAGGGGTAGGTGCCGTGATCGATGTCGAGCAGCACGCCCTGCGCCCCCTCGAACAAGATCCGCCGACCGCGCCGACGCATGCGATCGAGCAAATCCCAGGTAACGTCCATAAAGGGCAGGATCTTGGGCGCGATGTCGGCAAGCTGGCCCAGCAATTCGTCGCGCCCGACCTCGGGCTGGGACAGCCCACGGCGCAAGGCGTTGTGATGCACCAGGATGCGATCGAGCTTGGGACCGAGCGTCTCCTGATTGCGCAGATCCTGCACACGGATCGCACGACGACCAACTTTATCCTCGTAGGCCGGGCCAATCCCACGTCCCGTCGTACCGATCTTTCCCGCACCGGCCGCCATTTCGCGCAGTTGATCGAGCTCTCGATGCAGGGGCAGGATCAAGGTGGCGTTCTCGGCGATGCGTAGGTTATCACGCGTTACCGCGACGCCCTGTTGGCTCAGACGCTCGATCTCCTCGGCCAGGGCCCACGGATCGATGACGACACCGTTGCCGATTACGCCAAGTTTCCCGGGGCGAACGACGCCGGAAGGCATCAGCGACAGCTTGTAGGTCACCCCGCCGACCACCAGCGTATGGCCGGCGTTGTGCCCGCCTTGAAACCGCACGACGACATCGGCGCGCTCCGACAGCCAGTCGACAATCTTACCCTTACCTTCGTCGCCCCATTGGGCGCCGATCACCACTACGTTGGCCATCAGTTCGGTTCCATCGCGCTAGGGCTGCCCCGCCGGCGCCGCGGCCGCTTTCCCCAGTACTAGATCATTTCTGCCTGATGCGGAATCGCCGTGCCGGCCCGCTCCCCCGTCCCACTCCTCCACCCCATTCCTCCACTCCAATCCTCCACTGGGCCACCCAATGGCATGATGTTTCAATGGTCGGCCGGGGAGCGGAAGGCGCCAGCACGGGCTGCAACGCTCTATAGCGCCGCTACCGAACGCGCACCAGCTCGGCCGGTGGACGACGCCAATTGAGGCCTCGTTTCCAGCCACCTGCCCAGCTATAAGTCGCCGATAACCCGCATTCAGATGGGACAACCGACCATGCCCCCGAACCACCGCGTGCAAATCGGTCAGGTGGCGTTCGCCAACGATGCGCCGATCGCCCTGTTCGCCGGCCCCTGCCAAATGGAAAGCCGTGAACATGCGCTTGAAATGGCAGCGGCACTCAAGGAGATCACTGACCGGCTCGGCCTCGGTCTCATTTACAAATCGTCATTCGACAAGGCCAATCGCACCAGCCTGTCCGGGCGGCGCGGCCTCGGGCTTACCCAATCGTTGGACGTGTTCGCCGAAATCCGCGAGCGGCTGGGGCTTGCCGTCCTCACCGACGTACACGAGGCGGTGCAGTGCGCGCGCGTCGCCGAGGTGGTCGACGTGTTGCAGATCCCCGCCTTCCTGTGCCGCCAGACCGATCTGTTGGTCGCTGCGGCGCGCACGGGTCGCGCGGTGAAGATCAAGAAGGGCCAGTTTCTCGCCCCCTGGGATATGAAGAATGTGGTCGCCAAGGTGACCGAGTCCGGCAATCCGAACGTGCTCGTCACCGAGCGTGGTGCCAGCTTCGGCTACAATACGCTGGTGTCGGATATGCGCGCTTTGCCGATCATGGCCGAGATCGGAGCTCCGGTGATCTTCGATGCCACGCATTCTGTGCAACAGCCCGGCGGCCAGGGAACGTCCTCGGGCGGCGACCGGCGCTTCGTGCCGGTGCTGGCCCGCGCAGCCGTTGCCGTCGGCGTTGCGGGCCTGTTTATCGAAACCCATCAAGATCCCGACAACGCGCCCTCTGACGGCCCCAACATGGTGCCATTGCGTGACTTCGCGGCGCTGATCGGCGAGCTGATGGCGATCGATGCGGTGGTCAAGCAGCGCGGCTGATCATCGGAGCTGATACGCGACCGGCCACTAGGGCAACCTGCTATTCATCGGCATCGGAGCGATCCCGATGAATAGCAGAACCTTGCTCGACACTTTAAGGGCACGATGATCCGGCTTGGCCCAGCCGGCATTTGGTCCGTGCCAGCTACTCGGCGGGTAGATCGGCGGGTTTTCGGCCGCTCACCAATCGGTCGGGCAGCAACGCCGCGATCACCACAAAGGCGATGCCGAGTCCGAGGCCGATCCATTCGCCGGCAACGCCGGAGACCAGTGCTGGATAAGATGTGCCCGAAATCGCGCCCAACGTGGCTTTGCCGCCGAGCACCTGGTCCAGGATGCCGGTCGATTTCACCCAGGCGTAGCTCAGCATATAGGCGAAGGCGCCGACCAGCCCGCCGATCACGAAGGCCAGCGCGTCAAGCCGTCCGGTGGCCAACGCGGTGAGCCCGGTGCCGGGGCAATAGCCGGCGACAGCAAATCCCGCACCCAGCAGCAGTCCGCCGACAAACACGCCGATAAAGGCGGTCTTGACCGACAGATGACCCGGATCGACCAGTCCGAGCAACAGGGCTGAGAACAACAGCACCGAGGCCACGCCGATGCCACTCAGAATGGTCTTCATGAGGTGCAGATCGGTGAGGTTCAGCATGCGAATGATGTAGCCCGGATTGGTCGCCCCGATGCGATCGAGCGCAAAGCCAAAGGCACCACCGATCGCGATGGCGAGCATGATCTCCAACATGGTCAGGCCTCCTTGCGGAATAAGAACAGCGCAATTGGAATGGCGGCGAGGAAGGCGCCGGCAGAAAAGATGTAGCCGGATAGCGCGGTCTGCATCATGCCGCTCATCATGTGACCCGACGTGCAGCCGCCGGCCAGCCGCGCGCCATAAAGGACGAGGACGCCGGCAATAAAGGTCGCCAGATACCGAGTCCACGGCGAGCCACCAAAATTGGCACGCCAAACCGGCGGCATCACCCGCTCGGGCGCAGATACGCCACCGCGCGCCAGCGCCGATAGCAGGGCGCCGCCGACCATCGCCAGCACGAAGATGAAACTGTAGTTCCCAGGATTGGCGATGGACTTGGCGTATTTGCCGCCGCTTTTGTTGAGGTAGGCGTTGGGGCTGGCATAGCCGCTTTTGGCGTCGGTTGATGTCGTCACGACCGTGCTGTCGATGGCATCCCAAATAATGCCATCGAGAATGACGAACTGAGTCGAAACGCCGATCGGCTTGACCAACAGCACGGCGGCAAAGAAGATCGCGCCGAGCAAGAGCCCGCCGGATTTCCAAGAAAGGATCATGTTGGCCTCCGTTAAATACATTCTTCTTTCTGAATGTATTGAGTTCGTTCCGGCAAGCGTTGATCTTTGTCAACCGGCGTCGGAGAGCTTCGCCCGCCGACGCAAAATGACACAGATCGACCGACGCCCAAGTCGCGTCCTACCGTTAAACGAGGCCGAGGGGGCGCGTCGCCGTGATGGGCCGCGCGCGCTCGCAGATTTCTGGCTCTTGCGCAGCCTCTAGATCATCGCGCCTTAAAGTGTAGAGCAACTTTCTGCCTTTGATCGGGATCGGTCCGATTGCGATGAAGGGCAGGTTGCACAAGAGCTGGCGAAGGATTGAGAGATGATCACGCTTTATCACGCTGACCATTCCACCTGCAGTCAAAAGGTCCGCATCTGCCTGGCGGAAAAACACCTGGCGTGGACCGGTAGGTTGATCGATCTGGCGGCCAAGGACCAGCTGGCGCCGGACTATCTTGCCATCAACCCCAACGGCGTCGTGCCGACCCTGGTGCACGATAAGACCGTGGTGATCGATTCAAGTGTGATCTGCGAATATCTGGATGAGGTGTTTCCCAATCCGGCACTCTCCCCCGACACGCCCGGCGGGCGGGCCGTGATGCGCGGCTGGATGCGCTATCTTGAGGAAGTGGCCACACCGGCGGTGCGCTATCCCTCCTTCAACATGGCCTTCCTACCGCGTTTCGACGGTCTCAACGACCAACAATTCCTGGACCAGCAAGCCGACGTGCGGCCGTTGCGAAAAGGCTTTTTCCGCCGCATGGGCCGGCAGGGCTTCTCCGATGAGGAGATGACCGAAGCGTTCGAGAAGATCTCCCAGACGGCAGCCCGTATCGATCAGGCCTTGGCCAACGGCGCTTGGCTGGTGGGCGATCAATTCACCTTGGCGGATGTCGTTGCCGCGCCGCTGTTCGACCGCATGGCCGATCTCGGGTTTGCACACCTTTGGCAGCACCGCAGCCCGCGCGTTGCCGATTGGTACACCCGCTTGCAATCACGACCGGCTTTCAAGGCGGCGTTTTATCCCGGCACGCGGCTGACCGAGTTCCTGCCGATCGCACCTTGGTCGCGAGATGCCCGCGCACGCAGCGACTAGAGCAACCTGGCTTTCATGGCCGGGCGGGGAGCGGGATGGTTTGAGCCCACGCTGACACGGCTTAGGCGGTGCGGGCCTGGGCACAGACGATGCAGGTGGTGATGGCCGGGTCGAATGCCAGCCGGCCGGGCGCGATGGCCTCGTCACAGACCAGGCAATAACCATAGCCGCCCTGTTCGATGCGCCGCAACGCAGCTTCGATGCGGTTGAGCTCGTCGCGGCGCTGGCGCTCTGTGGCTAACGCCAGCTGTTGGGCCTGCATGGCATCAATCCGAGACAACCGCCCGACGCTGCTCTGATCCAACGCCACCGTGCCCCGACTTTCCGCGCTGATGTTCTGCAGTTCCTCGATCTCTGCGCGGCGCTGTTCGAGCATGGCACGGAAGCCCTCAAGATCGAGCCATTCAGCCATGTTGCACCTCCCAGATCGTCCTGTGTCGTGGTGGCAAGACGGACTATCTGCATAGAGTATGACAGTTTCTGCCAATTGGACAATGATCTGTTTCGACGCGCGGTCGGCTGACGGTGCGACACGAGATGGGCGCGGCGCCAGCCCGCGCGGTCATCGCGGTTGGGCGCCAAGCACTTGCCGGCCTGCCGGCACTGATCAGCCAAGCCTGAAGCGAGCCCCAAATTGCCGCACCCGTCCGAACGCACCTCATGCGCCGTTGATCTCGTGCATGTCCGGTCTAGACCATCGCGCCTTAAATCGGAACCGCAAAGCCGGTTCCGATTTAAGGCAGGTTGCTCTAGAACCGATCAGCCTTGCCGGCTCGCTCCGCATCCGCAACCCGGCCACCCAAATGCCCGATAATGGCGGGGAGTAGAATGCTTTAGCTCCCACCGAAGCACCCTAGGCGGTTGGCTCAGTTGGCGCCGGCTTGGCGGCCATCACCGTTCGCTTGTTCCGCTCGCGCAGCTGTTGGATGGCCGCAAAAAGCACCGGCACGAACAGTATGCCGATCGCCGTCGCCGCCAGCATCCCGAAAAACACCACATAGCCCACCGAGACGCGGCTGGCCGCGCCTGCTCCGGACGCGAACAACAACGGAGAGACCCCGAGAATGAAGGAAAGCGCCGTCATCATCACCGCGCGAAAGCGCAGACGTGCCGCTTCGACCGCCGCTTCTGCAATGCCGGCCCCGGCGGCGCGGCGTTCCTTGGCAAACTCGACAATTAAAATCGCGCTCTTGGAGGCCAACCCGATCAGCATAACGAGGCCGATTTGCGCATAAAGATTGTTGCTGAGAAACGGCAGCAACCAAAGCGGCAGCAGCGCGCCAAAGGCGGCCAGCACCACCGAGAGAACGACCGCGACCGGCGTGGACCAGCTTTCGTACTGGGCGACCAGGAAGAGGTACGCGAATACCAGCGCCAACACGAAAATGTAGACCACCAGGTTTCCGGCCTCCAGCTGCTGTTGCGCGGTTCCGGTCCAGCTGAGGGCATAGCCCGGTGGCAAGGCCTGAGCGGCGGCTTGCTCGATCGCCGCGATGGCCTGGCCGGTACTATAGCCGGGGGCGGCCGACGCATTGATCGGGGCGCTTTGGAACTGGTTATAGCGCCTGATCGACAAGGGACCGAGCGTCGGCCTGATCTGGACTAACGCCCGCAACGGCACCATCTCTCCAGAACCATTCCTGACGTAGAGCCGATTGATGTCGTCGATCTTGTTGCGAAACGGCGCCTCGGCTTGGATCATGACCCGGTAGACCCTGCCGTAGAGATTGAAATCGTTGATGTAGGCCGCGCCGAATTGCGCCTGCAGCGTGTTGAATATCTCGGAGATCGGAATGCCGAGCACCTGGGCCTTGTCGCGGTCAACCTCCATGAACAGCTGAGGCACATTGGCCGAATAGGTGCTGAACACCCGCATCAGCTCTGGCCGCTGATTGGCGGCAAACACCAAGCTGCGGGTGGCAGCAGCCAGCTCCTGCGGTGTCCCGCTCTGCAAATCCTGCAGCTCTGCCTCCAAAGCGCCGCCGGTTCCCAATCCCATGATCGGCGGCACTGGAAAGGCGAAGGCATTGGCGGAGGCGATCGTGGCGAACTGCCGATTGGCTTTGCGCAGGATGCTGAACCACTTTTTGTCGAACGCGGTGCGTTGATCCCATGGATCCATGATCAGGATCATCAGGGCGGCGTTGGGCGCTGAACCCGACAGCAGGCTAAAGCCCGGCACCGCCAACACATCGCGGACGCCGTCGATGTCACGCAGCATGTCGGTGGCACGCCGCGCGACGTCCTGGGTGCGCGCCAGCGATGCACCGTCCGGCAATTGCACATTGGACATCAGCGCGCCCTTGTCCTCGAACGGCAAGAAGCCGCTCGGCGTTCGCGCAAACAAGACAGCGGTCGCCACGACAAACGCCACAAACACGATCAACGAGATCGCCATGCGCCGGACCATGACACCGGCCAGCCACGAAAATCGATCGCGCCCGGCGTCGACCATGGCCGAGAAGAGACGTAGTGGGCCGCGTGGGGCACCGGTCCCCGGCCGCAAGATTAACGCGCACAAGGCCGGCGACAGGGTCAACGCGTTCAGCGAGGAGATGCAAACGGCAATGCTGATGGTCAGCGCGAACTGCTTGTAAAGCACGCCGGTGATGCCGGGCATGAACGTCACCGGCACGAACACCGCCAACAGCACCAGCGTCGTCGCAAGCACGGGTCCCGTGACTTGGACCATGGATTTTCGCGTTGCCGCAACGCTATCGAGCCCCTCGTCCCGCATCAACCGCTGCACGTTTTCCACGACGACGATGCTATCGTCGACCACCACGCCGATCGCCAAGATCAGGGCAAACAGCGTGATGGTGTTGATGGTGAAGCCGAACGCGTAAAGAAACGCAAAGGTCCCGATCAAAGACACCGGGATCGCCAGCGTCGGGATCAATGTCGAGCGCCAATCAGCCAAAAACAGAAAAGTGACGGCCACCACCAGCGCGAAAGTCATGAACAAGGTCACGATCACCTCATTGACCGAGGCACGGACCGCCAGCGTCGTGTCGTAGACGATCTTGTAGTCGACGTCGGGCGGGAAGCGGACCTTGAGACGCTCCAACTCGGCGTAGATCTTATCGGCGACCTGCAGGGCGTTGGCGCCAGGCGACTGGTATATGCCAATCCCGGCCGCCGGCCGATTGTTGAGGGTGGTGCGGGCGCTGTAGCTTTGCGAGCCAAGCTCGACGCGAGCGACATCCTTAAGGCGCACGAACGAGCCGTTGGGATTGGCGCGCAGCACGATGTTGCTGAATTCCGCGACCGAGAGTAGCCGGCCTTTGGCCTGAATGCTCAACTGAAATTGCGGAGCCACTTGATAGGGGGGCGCGCCGAGTTGCCCGGCGGTCGCCTGGATATTCTGCGATTCGATCGCTTTGGCGACGTCGGACGTGGTCAGATTGAGCGACGTCATGCGGTCCGGATCGAGCCAAACCCGCATGCCATAGTCGAGCGGACCGAACTGGGAGACGTTGCCGACGCCGTTGATCCGGGCCAGGCTGTCCTCCAGGTTGATCGAGGCGAAGTTGCTTAAAAACAGCGCATCGCGCGAACCCTTGGGCGACAACAAGGCAATGACCATCAGCAGGCTGGACGACTGCTTTTTGGTCAACACACCGTCGCGGTTGACCTCCGGCGGCAGCTGCGCCGTGGCCGTCGCCACCCGGTTTTGCACGTTGACCGCGGCGATGTCGGGATCGCTACCGACTGTGAACGTCACGGTCAGCTCGTAACTGCCGTCGGCATTGCTTTTCGACGACATATAGAGCATGTCGTCGACACCGTTGACCTTGTCCTCGATGGGGGCCGCCACCGATTGCAGGACCGCCGAGGCATTGGCCCCGGAATATTTGGTGGTGACCTGCACCTGCGGCGGTGCGATGTCCGGAAACTCTTCGATCGGCAACGCAGTGAGCGCAAGCAGACCCGCCAGTGTGATGACGATTGATATCACCAGCGCAAATTTGGGCCGATCAATGAAGAAGGCGGAGAACATTGACGTGCCCCGTCACATCGCCTGTACGGGATTGACGACCATCGCCGGTCGCACCTTCTGAATGCCGTCGACGATCACGCGCTCGCCGGTCACCAAGCCACTTGCTACGACCCAGTCCGTTTCGTCCTGACGCTTGGTCTCGATGCGACGAACCTCGACCCTGTTCTGGCGATCGATGACGAGGACGAAATAACCCTTGCTGTCACGCTGCACGGCGACCTGCGGCACCACGATCGAGCGCTGCTTCTGCTTTGGTCGGATGATCACGCTGACGAATTGGCCCGGCAGCAGCACCTCCTTCGGATTGGGGAAGATCGCGCGCGCCACGATGGTGTCGGTCCCGCGATCGACGTTGGGCGCTAAGTAATCAAACCGACCGGCGTGATCATATTGCGAGCCGTCGGAAAGTTGAATTTTGGGCGCAACCGGCGGGTTCTTCAGATCGACGCCGCGGCGTCGCACCGCGATCAACTGCTTTTCGCTGACGCCGATCTTGACGTGGATCGGATCGGTGCGCACCACCGTGGCCAACGGCTCGCTGGACGGGTCTACCAAGCTACCCACGCTGTAGGTGGCGATATTGATGCGGCCGTCGACCGGGCTTTGAATATCGGTATAACTGAGGTCGAGCTGCGCCGCCCGCAGCGCAGCCTTGGCCTTTTGCACGTCGGCCTCACCCGTCAGCATGTTGGCTCTGGAGTCCTCCAGCACCGCCTGCGAGACCACATCGCGGCCCACCAAATCGGACTTGCGCTTAAAATCCGCTTTGGCCTTGACCAGCCGCGCTTCCGCGCCGGCCAGCTCGGCCTGGCGTTGCGCAACAACGATCTCGTAGGGCTCCTTCTCGATGGTGAACAGCAGCTGCCCCTTCTCGACCCGCCCGCCTTCTAAGAAATGCTTGCTCTCAAGAATCCCCTGAATGCGGGCGCGGATGTCGACGGTGTCTTTGGCGACCACCCGGCCGACGTAGCTCAGTTGCGGGGTGACGTCCTTTTCCTGGATGGCATGGACGGTGACGCTGGGCGGCGCGCTCGCCGGCTGTGCCCAAGCGCTGCCGGCCAACCTAGCAACCGGGGATGACGCCCCCAGCAACAGGCAGCATAAACCGAAGGCAATCACCGCCAGGGCTGCCCCGCCGTGGCCCGCTGAACACGATGCCGCGCGTCCTGTCACCGCACTTGTCGCCACCGCCACCCTATCATCTCCCAGCCGACGCCCGTGAACCCCAACATCTCGCATGCTGGGGGTCAAGCGCCGATGCTCAAAGGGTCGCGCTTCAGCAGCTGTTGGGTCGCCGACCGTTGTAGGCATCGTCGATCAAGCCTCGAATGGCCTCCCGATCGATCGGACACGGATTCCAGTATGGGTTCTTCACGGCCAGCTCTGCGGCGTGATCAAGCTCATCAGACTTGAGGCCCAGTTCGGCCAATGAAAGCGGGGCGCCGAGCCGTTCGGCAAGATCGAACAGCCCGGGCGCGGCTGCCTGACAACCGAGCGCTCGGGCGATCCGGGCCATCGCTTCGGGGGCAGCGGCAGCGTTGAACGCGGTGGCATGTGGCAACACCACCGTATGTGTCTCCGCGTGGGGCAGATTGAACGAACCGCCCAGCGTGTGACACAGCTTGTGATGCAGCGCCATGCCGACCGCGTTGAGGCAGGTCCCGCACAGCCAGGCGCCGTAAAGCGCGTCGGAGCGGGCTTCGATGTCAGCGGGATTTTCAATGATGGCGGGAAGCGCGCTGGCCAGCGCTCTGATGCCTTCTTCGGCCATCAACGACGTCACCGGATTGGCATCGCGCGCGTAGAGCGCCTCGACGGCGTGGGCGATGGCGTTGATGCCCGAGGTCGCGGTCAAACCCGCTGGCAGCGACAGGTTCAAGTCGACATCATAGACGATGACCTCCGGTAGCACCTTGGCGGAGCGTTGGGTCAGCTTAACCCCGTCCTGGGTCTCGCCCACGATATCGGTGGCTTCGGACCCGGCGTAGGTGGTTGGCACGACGATTTGCGGTAGGTCGGTCCGCAGCGCGATCGCCTTACCGAGCCCAGTGGTCGAGCCGCCGCCCAATGCCACGGTGCAATCGGCCTTGAGCTCACGCACGACCGCCATCGCACGCTCGGTGATCTCGACCGGCGTATGCATCGCCGCCTCGGCGAACAGGCCAACACACACTGCGCCCAAACGCTGCGCGAGCGCCTCAGCCTGCGCGCGTTGCTGCTTGGTTGACAACACCAGCGCCCGCGATGCGCCGAGCCGCGCGATCTCGTCGGCGACGCCGCCCAACGTTGCGCGACCGAAGATGACGCGCACCGGCGCAGTGGCATAGGTGAACGGCTGCATCAGGGCCTCTTATTTCAGGTATCGATCTGCGATGCATACTCTGCACCAGTCGTCGCCGCTTGAATAGGCCCTGGCGTCCAGCGCCGCGGATGCCTAACGCCACCGATTGAAACCTCGACTGCCGGTCCAGCTCGGTCGCGAGCCGACCTCGAGCCAGAGATCGATGTCAATTTAACTTGAATGCCGGGCTGGGACCGAGATCAGACTGAAAATCTCAAATCGCATCGAGAAAACGCACGACCTGCTCTGCTAAATGAAATTCCCCGATTGATCGGTCGCCCCGCCATTTATCGCTTCGCCGGGCGCCACAAAATATCGGCAACGGCGCATTCATTGCCAATTCGATTCAACTCCAGCCATGTTATGCAGGGTGACGAGTCTTTAGGCTTGTCGTAAGTTCGCTTTACCGGTAACACTTCACTCCCACCGGGTAGATGAGGCGCTGCTGCGAAGGGCTTTGGGGAATGCAAGCGCGTCGTTTTTCAAGCATTGGCGCCGATGGCGGCGAGATTGATACGGCCGAAGTCGGACCGAACGCCGCCGACGTGCTTCGTCAGCTCGGCGCCATCCTCGACAGTCCACGCTTTCGTGGTGCGGTGCTGCTGCGAAAATTCTTAAGTCACTGCGTGGAGGAAACGCTTCAGGGGCGCGGAGATCGTCTGAAAATCGGCAACATCGCACGAGACGTGTTCGGGCGGCGGGAGGATTTCGACAATTCCTACGACTCGGTCGTGCGTGTCAACGCCCATCGGCTCCGGCAGGCGCTGGAGCTGTACAACGCCAACGAAGGTGCCCAAGCCAACATCCAAATCAGCATGAAACCGGGCAGCTATATCCCTGTAATCGACTATCGGCTCCACCCGCTAGCGCCCAGCCCGGCCGAGCAGTATCTCAAGTTTGTTGACGCTTATCACTATTCTGTGTCCGGGCATGCATACGACTTGGCCAAGCACAAGATCACCGAGGGTCTTACCGAGCATCCGGAGGATCCCGAATTGATCGCTGGGCTGGCCGAAATCACAACGGATGGTTATCATTTCTTCGGTGGAGGCTGGCGACAGATCGAGGAGGCCAGAAAACTATTTGACAAGGCTTATCGGTTGGCGCCCAGCAATCCACGGGTTCTGGTGGTTGGTGGGCTCCTGAGTGTGGTTGAGTCGGATTTGGCGGGCGCCGCTGAACTTGGCCGCGCGTTGCAAATGGTGCACAAAAACTCCTCGCCGGCTTTTGGCAGTTTCCTGATTGAACTCGCCTATCCCAACGTGGCGGACGCGACCTTCTCGGCGCCGGCTGAACACACTTTGGCCGATCTGCCTGGATGGCTCCACTTCCCCTATTTTCTTGGCCATTATCGTCGCCGGGAGTATGAAAGCGCGCTGAGCGAAGCGATTCTGATGGCTATGCCTCAATATTATCTAGCACTGGTCAGCCGCGCAGCGGCGCTGGCCCAGCTCGGGCTCATGCAGGCCGCTCATTCTGAACTCAAATCCGCCGTCGCACTCACTCCACGCCTGCTCCGGCAGCCGAAACGACTGCTCAAGGACTTTATCACTCGCGACGACGATCTAGAGCACGTGATCGATGGGCTTCAGCGTGCCGGTTTACGCCAACTCAAGGGTTAGCGCCGTTAGGCGGGACTACTGGTGCCACCGCGGCACGGAACTGGATAGAGAGGCTTGCCACGCATGGAGACCGTGCTCGACCAAACTAACCAACCAAGTCCTGACGACGTCATCCGTCACGTTGACATGATCCTCGATAGTCGGTTTTTTCGTGACGATCCCAACCTGCGAAAGCTGTTGCAATATTGCGTCGAAATGAGACTGGCGGACCGCACCGATCGGTTGCACCACGATGAAATTGCGCGGCATGTCTTCGACCGCGATGCAACCGACACTGAAGCCGTCGGCAAACTGCTCCGGGCCATGAAAGTTCAATTGGACCGGGCGCTCAGGCTGTTCCGAATCGAACAGGGGACGAAGTCGGGCGTCAGCATTGAGCTGCCGCCCGGACAATGGCTGCCCGTGCTGACGACTTCGGCGCCAGCACACGCCCGCTGCCCAATCGAAGACATGCTGCAAGTTGCGTATCTCAATCAAACAATACTATCGGCGGACACGCGGCGTTGGGCGCTCATCGACATTGAGAATGGCCTGCAAGCCCACCCTGAAAACCCCGACTTGCTCGCAACATATGCCGAGCTGCAGGCCGATTGTTATGTGTTGGACCCTGATGCTTCCCGCGCCGTCCTCGATACGGCCTGGGACCCTATCGAAGCGGCTCGACGGGTCGCCCCCCTCAATCCACGGGTCATTTTCGTCGACGGGTATCTGCGCCTGCTGCTAAAAGATGCCAAGGGCGGCCACGACTGTGGCCAACTGCTGCAACGCCATGCAGGCGGCCAGCCGCATTTTGAGTCGCTTGGCAAGTGGTTGGAGATGCTGACCGCACCGACATCGAGCGCACACGAGGCCAGCCTTTGCGCCGGCGAGACTGACGGTGATGGGCCGGGCTGGTTGCGCCATCCCAGGTTCCTGGCGGCCTACCATCAGCAGGACTATGAGCGCGCCCTGAGCGAGGCTTTCGCGTTCGGCATGCCGAACTTGGTCTATGCGGTGCTGGACCGCGCGGCCGCGATGGCCCAGCTCGGTCTGGCTCAGTCTGCCCGCAAAGAACTTAACCTGGCCGTCAAGCTCAATCCGCGCCTCCTGCACGATGCAAGATCGGTCGCCAGCATGTTTATCTTCGATGACGATATGGTCGAACACTTTATGGATGGCATTTATCGCGCCGGCCTGAACAAGATCTGACCTGTCAATACTAGATCATCTTTGCGCCTTTAATCGGGATCGTTCCGATTCCGATTAAAGGCAGGTTGCTCTAGCTGGAACCGTCCCGCGCTTCCGCCGTAGGCGGAAATGCTCTCCGGCAGACATGATCTAGACTTGTTGAACCGTGCTGGATCACGCGCGCGACTTCCCTTTGGGTGCCAACTCCGACATCTTTCAAACTCCGTCCGTCGCCTGCTGTTCGCTCTACCGCACAGCGTGCGCGCAAGCGCTGTGCCGCTTTTGTGGCGGGTGTTGGCGAATGCAACCCGCTCGTATCGACATGGAGAGCGCTGATGTTGACCCAGATGGGTATTGGAGCCGTTCTAATTCTCGCTACGACGACCATCCACGGGATCTTCACGACCGCTGGCTTGAACCTCCTCACGCGCCATCTCCGCGGCCGGCCCGAACCCGCACCCCAACACCATCGCACCTTGTTGGTGTCGCTCTTCGTGCTCTGGATGTTTTTGGCAACGGTGATCGAGATTTGGCTTTGGAGCATGATTTATCTGTTCGGCGGAGCACTCGAGTCAGCAGAGGAAGCGGTCTATTTCTCGGCCGTCACGATGACCACCTTGGGATTCGGTGATATCGTGCTTGATCAATCTTGGCGCCTGCTTTCGTCATTCGAAGCGGCCAACGGGCTGTTCCTGTTTGGCTGGTCCACCGCGCTCGTGTTCGCGGTCGTGCAATGGCTCTACGGCCATAGCTTGGAACAGGGGCGGGTTGGTCAGTAGCGCTCACCATCGGCCAGGCGGTGCCGGCGCAGATTGTCGAGCAACACGGTGATGACGGACGATCAGCACGCGCAGGACGATCGTGGTCGGGCTTTGTCTTACGTCGCCGGCGCGGCATCGACCGATGGCGTTGCAAAGCTGGCTGAAACCATCGTGCTCCCCGCCAGGCCGCTCCATGGCACGCCTGTGTACAAGGCCAGGCGGGGAGCGGGGCAGCCCTCCGATCAGCCGACCGGCCGGCCGACCCGTGCCAGAATTGACTTCGCGCGCACCAAGTGCGGGCGGTCGAGCATTTGGCCGTCGAGCGATGCCACGCCGGCGCTGCTGCTGGCCGCAAAGGCGGCAACGGTCGCTTCGGCGCGCTCGACGTCGGCGGCGGAGGGCGTGAAAGCCGCATTGATGATGTCGACTTGCTCGGGGTGGATCGCCATTTTCCCGACAAAGCCGTCGCGTGCCGCCGTCGCCGCCTCTGCCGCCAGACCATCTGCATTGCGAAAATCGACATAGACCGTATCGATCGGCGCAACCTCCGCGGCCGCCGCGGTGATCAATGTCAGATTGCGCACCAGCAGATAGGGCGAAGTGAAGCTTCCGTCGGGCTCGCGGTTGGTGGAGGCCCCAAGCTCAACCGATAGGTCCTCCGCCCCCCAGGTTAGCCCCACCAAACGGTTGCTGGCGCCGATGTAAGTTGGAAGCTGTAACACCGACTGCGCGACCTCCGTGGCGATCGCCACAAGCTTGGTCGATCCCGCGGCGATCGACTGCGCCTCCTCGGCGTGGTCCAACACGACCGAAAGCTGGTGTACGTCCTCTCCGGACCGAGCCTTGGGCAGCATGATGCCATCGGGCAAATTGGAGGTGAGCGCGGCTACGTCATCCTGCCAGAACGGCGTCGCTAGATCGTTGATACGGACGAACAGCTGCGGCCTGCCAGACTCACCACCAGACTCACCGCCAGACTCACCACCAGGCTCACCACCAGGCTCACCACTTGGTGGTCGCGGTGCATCATCCGCGGCTGGCGCCGCCCCGGTTCCGACCACGCCGCGCAACAGCTCGCGCGCCATCTCACGCGCACGGGCCTTGTCGTCCGAGGCGATCGAATCTTCCAAATCGAGGATGACGCAATCGGCGCCAGCCGCCATCGCCTTGGCAAACTTGCGCTCGCTATCGGCCGGTACGAACAGCAGCGATCGCATGGTCAGGCACCCCTCGGGTTCGATGCCACACTTTTTTTGTGGACAAACACGTGACGGCGACACTCGGCGACCAGCTTGCCATCCTGTTTGTATGCCTTGTGGGAAAACTCGATGATCCCGGCGGTCGGCCGCGACGAACTGTCTCTTTTGCCGAGAACCTCGGTGGTGCAGTTGATGGTGTCGCCGTGAAACACGGGATTGGGGAACTTGACCTCGCTCATGCCCAGGTTGGCGATGATGGTGCCGACCGTGGTATCGTTGACCGCAACCCCGATCATCAAGCCAAGCGTGAACAGCGAGTTCATGATCGGCTCACCCCACTCGGTGGTCTTGCAGAACTCGCGGTCGATGTGAAGCGGCTGGGGATTGTGGGTCAGGCAGGAAAACAGCGTGTTGTCCATCTCCGTGACCGTGCGCCGGATGCTATGCTCAAACACCTGTCCGATCTCAAATTCGTCGAAATAAAAGCCTGCCATGCCAACGCTCCCGTACGGTGCCGATATGGCACCATGCGCGCAAGCGGCGGCGGCCGCAACTGCTGGCAGTGAGGTGGGCGGCGATCGCGAACCGAAGTCCTGAGCGGTCCGTCCGCCGATCGCATGGCGGCCGTCGCTGGCGCGACGGTGCGGCGCAAAAAAGGAAGGTCCTGGCGAGATTTGCCAGGACCTTCGCGGCCAGCCGACTGCCGAGTTCGTCAGCTCCCCCCAGTCCGCTGTTGAACGCCGAACGCAACTTCGACCTTAAGCATAACGTCGATACGCTGACGATCGCTTGGCTGCTGGCCCTTTGCCGGCAGCTGCCGTTCCCCTCGGGCCAATTGCCCCATGCAGCCAATTGCGCTCAACCAGAATCGTTAGTGAACGGTGAATCCGGCACCGATGAGGTGCGGGTGCCGAGATTCTATTCGAACAGTTTTCACGAAATAAATAAATGATCATCAGTAAACTGCGTTGATCGATTTTCGTGGCTCTTCTCCAGCGCATCAGCCGACATGGAGCGCCAGGGCCTCAACCACCAATCCTTTGCTGAGCAGCACAGAAAGTTCTGAAATTTCAAATGATGAAAGAGATGTCAAATCGACGAAATTTGTTGACGCCGCACCCGGGGACTGCGAGATAACCTGAAGTCTTACCGGTTGGAGTAGCCGATGAAGCCGGCGTCTTTACAGCCCCCCAAGCAGCCGACGCCATCGCCCCGCTCATCTGGTGCGACCACGTCCAGCAGCCGACGCGAGGCTCGGCCCGAGTCGGGCACCGTGCAATCGGTGGAACGCGCCATCGCGCTATTGGAGTCCCTCGCTGAAGCCGGCCGTGGAACATCGCTCACGGAGTTGGCGGCGCGGTCTCAACTCAACATCTCGACGTGTCACCACCTGCTCGCCACCATGCTGCGTCGCGGGTACGTTGCCAAAATTCCGGGCCGCCGCACCTATGCCCTGGGCGCGCGCGTGCTGCATCTGGGGCAGGCGTTCTTGCGGCAAGTGGATTTGCCCCGTCGCGCCCAGCCTGCGCTTGAGCGGCTCAATCAATCCACCGGTGAGGCGGTGCATCTGGCGGTTTTGCAGGGCGACTCGGTGGTCACCGTCGCCAAGCAAGACGCGCGCCACCCGGTGCGGGTGGAGACCGGCGCGATCGGAGCTTGCGAAGCGCCCCACGCGACCGCCACGGGCAAGGCGATGCTGGCTTGGCTGCCGGAGGACCAGATTATGCGTGTGCTGACGGCCTACGGGCTGCAGCGCTTCACCCCCAAGACGGTCACCGATTTCGATCAATTGCTGAATGAATTCAGACATGTGCGCCGCAATGGCTATGCCATCGATCGCGAGGAATACGTCCCCGGCGTGGTCTGTGTGGGCGCCGCCGTGCGCGATTATTCCGGTGCGGTGATCGGCGCCGTCAGCGCTTCGGCCCCGACGTTTCGCGCTGACGAGGCGCACCTGACCGCCATGCGCAACGCCGTGGTTGCGGTGGCACGCGACGTGTCATCTGATTTCGGTGCACCACCCCTCAAGCCGCTGCCCGAGAAGCCTGCCACCGCCGAAGCGTCAGCTCGGTCGGGGACGATGCAAGCCGCCGGTCAATCCGACTGACGCGGCGGCATGGACCTGTCACCAGATCGCAACGGGATCTTGCACAAGGAGATCGGCAATGTATGGAGCGCAAGGTGTGAAGACCTCGCAGAGCTTCCCGATTCCGGACACGATGAAAGCTTGGGTGCTGGGCGACCCGGACCAACTCACGTTGACCGATAAAGCCGTACCCGTGCCCGGCCGGGCCGAGGTGCTGGTCAGGATCGATGCGGTGGCGATCTGCGCGACCGATCTTGAGGTGATCTCGCACGGGCCTCCAGCGTTGATCGAAGGTGGGCTCCCGTTCAACAAGAATTGGACGCCTGGCCACGAGTACATGGGCACCGTCGTCGCGCTTGGCCCCGGCGTCGATGAATATGCGATCGGGGATCGCATCGCCGTCGAGATTCACGCCGGCTGCGGACAGTGCAAGCGGTGTCGCGAAGGCATGTATACGTCCTGCCTGAACTACGGACTGAATTACGGCGAGGTCAATAAAGGTCATCGGGCCAATGGCTTCACGACCGACGGCGGGTTTTGCGAATATCAGGTCAACAACATCAACACGCTGGTCAAGATCCCCGCTGAGATGAGCGATGAAGAGGCCACCTTGGTGGTCACCGCCGGCACCGCCATGTACGGGCTCACCGAGCTCGGCGGACTGGTGTCAGGGGAGAGCGTGGTGGTCACCGGTCCCGGACCGATCGGACTGCTTGGCGTCGCGGTGGCCAAGGCGCTCGGCGCGCAGCCGGTGATCCTCACCGGCACCCGCGACAACCGGCTCGAGATCGGCAAAAAGCTTGGCGCCGATCATGTGATCAACGTGCGCCAGGAGGAGCCGGTGGCGGCGGTCCACCGTCTGTTGGGCGGCAGGGGCGCCGACTACGTGTTGGAATGCTCGGCCGCGCCGGGCGGCCTCAATGATGCGATGCGCATGGTCAACCGTGGTGGCAAGGTCTGCCTGGCCGCCTTCCCGCATGGCGAGGTGCCGGTCGACGTCGCCCATCTGGTCCGCAACAACATCTATGTCTATGGCATAAGGGGGGAGGGCAGGAGCGCCACCCACCGGGCGGAGGCGTTCATGCGACAGAAGCGGTTCGACGCCCGCCTCATTCACACCCATACGTTTGCGCTTGAAGACCTGCCGACCGCCATCAGGTACGCCAAAGAACGGATCGATGACGCGATCAAGGTGGTGGTGAAAATGCGCGGCGCCCAGGCCGGCAAGATCGCGGCTGAATAGGTCGCCGGGAAAAGGTTGAGGTGCGGCGGGGTGAGCAGCGGATCGAACCGGAGCCGCCGCCGGTGAAAGCCGCAGATCGTTGAATGACGCCATGTTGAGCTGCGACGACTACCTAAGCCCGGGCACGCTTGATGACGCCTTCGACGCGATGGAGGCGCACGCCGGTCGGTTTCGCCTTGTCGCCGGTGCCACCGATCTGTTGCCTTGGGCACGCGAGGGCCGAGCCGGCGACGTGCACATCCCGGTTCTGATCGACGTGTCGGGCATCGAGGAGCTTAGACGTCGCCAGGTGGTGGACGGTCGCGTCCAGCTTGGCGCGGCTACGGCCTATCAGCGATGTCTCGACGATCCGGTTCTTGTCGATAGCTTGCCGGTGATGCCGCGCTGTGCGGTTTGGTTCGCCGACGACCAGATCCGGGAGACGGCCACCATCGGCGGCAATCTGATCAACGCGTCGCCGGCCGCGGACGGTACACCGGCGCTGCTGGCCGCGAACGCCGACGTCGAGCTGGCCCATCGCCGCAACGGTCGCATCGAACGACGCAGGCTGCCGTTGAGCGCGTTTGTCACCGGGCCCAGCATGACCGCGATCGCGGCCGACGAGATCCTGGTCAAAATCCACTGCGATCATCTCGCGGGATACGGCGCCGCCTTTGAAAAGGTCGGGCATCGTCGATCGCTGGTGATCTCCACCGTTTGTCTCGCCGCCATGGTGAAACTTGACGGCACCGGTAGCCGCTTTGGAGATGTGCGGCTGGCGCTGGCCGGCACCGGCCCGATCCCGCAACGGTTGCACGCCGTCGAGGCGTTCTTGACGGCACGCGAGATCAGCGCGGAGGTTTTGGCTGAGGCCGCCGAGATGCCGGTCGCTCTGGTAGCCTCACGCACGCGTCGCGACTATCGGCGCGATGTGGTTCGCGGCTTCGTCCGGCGCGGTCTGTCAACCGCAGCACAGCGAGCCGGCTTCGATCCAAAAATTCTCTCACCGCAGCTTGAGGCCAGCCATGTCCGAGATCACGCTTGACGCCACCGTCAACGGTCGTCGCGTCGTCAAAGCCGTCAAACCGTTTGCGCGGCTGCTCGATGTGATCCGCGACGAGCTTTATCTGACCGGCACCAAGGAAGGCTGCGGCGCCGGCGAATGCGGGACTTGCTCGGTGTTCGTCGACGGCGTGCTGGTCAAATCCTGCCTGGTGCCGGCCGCCAAGGCGCGCGGCACGCAAATCGAAACGATCGAGGGCTTGGCCAAATCTGGCGAGCTGACGGTGCTGCAGCAGGCGTTTCACAAAACCGGGGCCAGCCAGTGTGGCTATTGCATCCCGGGCATGGTGATGGCAGCCACCGCCGCCATCCGTGCCAATCCGTTGATCGGGGACGAGGAGATCAAGGAGCGGCTGGGCGGCAACATTTGTCGGTGTACGGGATATCAAAAGATCTTCGATGCGGTGGCGCTCGCCCGCGACGTGATGAGCGGTGCCCAGCCGGCGACCGCGTTGGCGGAAGCGCTACCGGTGGACGGTCAGTTCATCGGCGCTAACGTGCGGCGCCTGGATGCGCCGAGCAAGGTCACGGGTGCGCTGCGCTACGCGGGCGACATGGTGATGCCTGGCATGTTACATGCTGCGGTGCTGCGCTCAGCGCGGCCGCACGCCCGCATCATCGCGATCGATACCAGCGCTGCTGAAGCCGTTGCAGGCGTCGAAGCGGTGATCACCAGTGCCGACGTGCCGGGCACCGACGGTTTTGGCGTGTTTGTGGCCGACCAGCCGATCATGGCGCGCGACAAGGTCCGCTACGTGGGCGAAGCGATTGCGGCGGTGGCGGCGGTCGACGAACAAACGGCGCGGCGGGCGGCGGCCCTGATCGAGGTGACGTTTGAGGATTTGCCCGCCGTGTTCGATCCCGAAGCGGCGCTGCTCCCGGACGCACCGGTGATCCATGAATACGCGCCCGACAACATCACCAAGCACATTCCGATCCGCAAAGGCGACGTTGCCGCCGCCATGGCGACCGCCGCGTTAGTGATCGAGGAAAGCTTCGAGACCCAGCCGATCGAGCACGCCTACCTCGAACCTGAGGCGGGGTTGGCCTACGTCGACCACGACGGCGTGGTGACCGTCGTCTCGCCGAGCCAGAACATCACCCACCATCGTCACATGCTGGCGCGGATCATCGCCAAGCCGATCAACAAGGTGCGGTTCATCATGAGCCCGGTCGGGGGTGGCTTCGGCGGCAAGGAGGATATGATCTACCAAGGGATGTTGGCGCTGCTTGCGATCAAAACGGGCTTGCCCGTGCGCCTCATCTTCACGCGCGAAGAATCGATTGTGTCGACCGCCAAGCGACACCCCGCGCGCATCACCTACCGGATGGGCTTCGACACCAGCGGGCGGATCATGGCGTCGCGCCTCACCATGATCAGCGACGGCGGTGCCTATGGGCTGTCGACGGAAGGGGTGATGCGCAAAGCCGCCATTCTCGGTGCGGGGCCCTATGCGATCGAGAACGTCGCAGTCGACACCTTCGGCGTCTACACGAACAATACGCCGTCGGGCGCATTTCGTTCGTTCGGCGCACTGCAAACCCAATTCGCCACCGAATCGATGCTGGACATCGCCGCGGAGCGCCTTGACCTCGATCCCTTCGAGATCCGCCGACGGAACATGATGCGTGACGGCGCCATCACCCACACCAAGCAGCAGCTGGGCGCGGTCAGTCTGGCTCGGGTCTTGGATGCCCTGGAAGTGGCCTGCGGTTGGGAGCCGGGGGCGCCGGTCTCGCGCGGGCCGACCCGCGGCGACCTCAATGGCGACGGCGTCCGCCAGCCCTGCACCCTGGGTGCGCGCTTCGACGCCGATGCGCAGCCGATCAAGCCCGACACCGAGGTGGCCTGACATGAGCAAGCAGCGCGGGCGGGGCATGGCCGCCGCATGGTATGGCATCGCGCGAACGGCAACGGTTGATCGCGCGGCGGCCTGGGTGGAGATCGATGACGGCGGCACGGCGAAGGTGGTCACCGGCGTCACCGAGATCGGCGAGGGTATCCTGACGGTTTTGGCCCAGATCGCCGCCGATGAACTCGGGGTCAGGCCCGAAGACGTCACGATCGGTGACAACGATACCGCCCGTGCGCCGGAAGCTGCCCACGCCGGCGCCACCCGGCAGACCTATATGATCGGCAATGTGGTCGCCATCGCCGCCCGTGAGGCACGCAGCCGACTGGTTGACGTGTTGGCCAAGGAATGGAGCGTCGACCCTGACAGCATCCGCACGGTGGCCGGACAAGCCTGGGCGGAAGACACCAACCATCGCATGAGCCTGGGGGATGCGGTGCACCTTGCGAAAGCGCGGGGCGTCGTGCCGGTTGGCTCTGGCAGCTTCGGGACCGATACCACCGGGCTGGCGCCCGATGACGGCGCCGGCAGACCCTGGCAGGCCTACGTGTTCGGTGCCCAGGTCGCGGAGGTGGAAGTCGATACGGTGACCGGGGAGGTCCAGGTGCTGGGCATCTGGGCCGCGCACGATGTCGGGCGGGCCGTCAATCCGCGCGGCGTCGAGGGTCAGATCGAAGGCGGCGTGGTGCAGGCCCTCGGACAGGCGCTGATGGAGGACTACAGAATCGAGAACGGCTTCACATCGACGCCGGGCTTCGCCAAATACATTCTGCCCACCTCGCTTGATGTGCCGCACATCACCTCGGTGATCGTCGAGGACCCGGATCCGATCGGACCACTCGGCGTCAAGGGCATCGGCGAGCCGGCGATGGTGCCGACGATCCCGGCCATCATCAATGCGATTTACGATGCGGTCGGCATCCGACTGAAATCGCTGCCCGCAACACCGGAGAAGGTGCTGGCCGCCTTGAGGGAGCGGCAGCACTGCGCTCAACGGCCGGCGGCGGAATAGGTGAGCGCTTCAGTGTGTGCTGGAACCCTCCCGCTGCCCCAGCCGGTCATCCAATGGCACGATATTGGGGATGGCCGGATTGGGGATGGCCGGATTGGGGATGGCCGGACGGGCAAGCCGGCCGGAAAGGCCGATCCGCCCACGGCCGACATGAGGTATGGATGCAACCTGCCGGTCGGCGCGACGGTCGATGCCGGTCGCCGGGCGAGCGCCGAGCGACAGCGGACGGCGCGTCGCGCCGATGGGGACGATGGATACGGATGTTGCCGCCGTTGATCTCGCCGCTGGCCGATCCCGACCTTGCGCTGTTGTTGCTCCGGGTCGTTTACGGGGTATGCTTGTTCGCCCATGGCTGGGGTAAGTTGAGCCAAATCGACGACCTGGTCACCCTATGGCGTGTGCCACGCCCGCTGGCGTGGAGCGTAACGGTCATTCAGTTGGCTGGTGCCGTCGCGTTGATCCTCGGTGCGTTGACCGTGCCCTTCGTGCTCGCTCTGGTTGTGATCCACGCTGTCGCCACCTGGAAGCTGATCAACTTGGCGCATCAGCCGTTCGTTGCCCCTTCCAGGCACAGCTGGTCGATCGGCGTGCTTTATACACTTGTACCAGCAGTCGTAGCGCTGGCCGGTCCCGGTGCCTACGCGTTGGATGGCGCATGACGGGTGAGGACGAACTGATGATCAACGAGACGGCTGACGCAGCCAAGGCGGTCCGCGAACGTGCCCGTGCGATCGGCGAGGCGGGCAGCATCGAGGCGGCGATTGCAGCGGGGCATCTGGCCAAACTGATCGACACCACGCTGTCGGAGGCGCTGGTGCTGGGCCTGCTGAAGCAGGGCGTTTCGAAGTATCTGGCGATCTTCGGCCACGGCTCCACGGATCTTGCCGAAGTCCTACGCATCTATGAGGAGGAGGGCGTCACCAGCACGTTCAACTGTCGCAATGAGGTGGCGATGGCGCATGCGGCGACGGCGCTGCGCTGGCAATACGGTGAGATCCCCGCCGTCGTCACGTCGATTGGGCCTGGCGCCATGCAGGCCTACGCCGGTGCGCTGGCAGCAGCATCGAACGGCATCGGCGTCTACCACATCTACGGCGATGAAACGACCTTCGGCGAAGGCTACAACATGCAGCAAATCCCGAAGGAGGAGCAGGGACTGTTCGCTCAGATGACCGCCGTGCTTGGCCGATCCTACACGCTGCACACGCCCCAAGGCATCCGCGAAGCGCTTCGGCGCGGCGCCATGACCGTGAACCATCCCTATCGGGCCGGCCCCTTTTTCTTATTGTTGCCGCTCAACACGCAGCCCGCGCGATTGACGCTCAATCTCGCCACGCTGCCCGATCGGCCGCAGCTGCCGACGATGGCACCGGCCGATGATCGCGCCATCTCCCAAGCCGTCGAGCACATCCAACGCGCAAAGAGTGTGGTGATCAAAGCCGGCGGCGGCACCCGCGGCCATGATGCAGCGGTGCGTCGGTTGGCCGAGGCGGCAGGCGCCGGCGTCGTGTTATCGCCAGGCTCCACCGGCGTCTTACCGGACGCCCACGCGCAGAACATGCACGTGGGCGGCTCGAAGGGCTCGATCAGCGGCAATTTCGCCGCCGCCGAAGCCGAGCTATTGATCGTGATGGGATCGCGCGCCGTGTGCCAGGCTGATTGCTCGGGCATCGGCTACAAGAGCGCGCGGCAGGTGATCAACATCAATGGGGATCTGGCCGACGCCACCCATTACAATCGCACATTGGCCTTGACCGGCGACATCTCAGCGGTGGCCGACCGGATCGCCGCGCGGCTGGAGGCGATCGGGGAGGGCGTGTTGGTCAACAAGCGGGGCTGGCTCGAGGCTTGCGCTGCGAAAAAAGCCGCGTGGTCAGCCTACAAATCAGCGCGCTTCGACGCGGCCCCGATCCCGGATGGGACCTGGCAGCGGCCGACCTTGCCGCAACCGGCTGCGATCAAGATCGTGGCTGACTTCGCCAAGTCGATCGGTGCAGCAAAACTGTTCGACGCCGGCGATGTGCAAGCCAACGGCTTTCAGATTGTCGAGGACGACTGCACGGGTGACACCTTCAGCGAGGCCGGCGCCTCCTACATGGGCTTTGCGGCAAGTGCACTGTTGGCTTCGGCGCTGGCGGACAATCCTCGCTATACGATCGCTTTTTGCGGCGACGGCAGCTTCACGATGAACCCGCAGGTTCTGATCGATGGGGTCGAACATGGCCTCAACGGCATGATCGTCATTTTCGACAATCGACGCATGGCTGCCATCACTGGACTGCAGCGGGCGCAATATGGCGCGGGTTTCCGCACCCATGACGGCGTGGCGGTCGACTATGTCCGGCTGGCCGGTGCGATCAACGGCGTCTATGCCGTGAGCGCTGGACATACGGCCGAGCGCTTGCGGCAAGCACTGCAGGCGGCCCACCAGTATAAGGGACTTTCGGTTGTGCACGTGCCAGTCTATTGGGGCGAGGATCAGCGCGGCGGACTCGGTGCCTGGGGTCAATGGAATGTCGGCAATTGGTGCGCCGAGGTACAACGCGCCTGGATCGAGCAGGATTTGTAGCCGGCGGCACGTACACAACCGGGCCTGCAAACCAACCAGATCGCTTGGGCCTCGCCGCGCACCATCGAACCGATGCGCACGGTGCTGAATGCGGTCGACAAAGGCAATAGACGGATGACCCAAAAATCGACCGGACTGTCACACGGCCTCACCAACTATGGAGATCGCGACTTCTCACTTTATCTGCGCCGCTCATTTGCGCTGTCAATGGGCTACTCCCGCCAGATGTTGTCCAAGCCGGTGATCGGGATCGCCTACACCCCCTCAGGCTTCAACAATTGCCATCGCCACTTTCCTGAATTGTTGGAAGCGGTGAAGCGGGGCGTGCTTGCCGCGGGTGCGCTGCCCATTGAGTTTCCGACGATCTCGTTGGGTGAGGTGTTTCTGGCGCCCACCAGCCTCAAGTTCCGCAACTTGATGGCCATGGATACCGAGGAGATGATCCGGGCCCAGCCGATGGACGCCGTGGTGTTGATGGGTGGCTGCGACAAGACCGTGCCGGCGCAGCTGATGGGCGCGATTTCGGCCAATCGACCAATGATCCAGCTGATCGGCGGTCCGATGATGACCGGCCGTCACAATGGCGAACGGCTCGGCGCGTGCACCGACTGTCGTCGATTTTGGGCGCGCTACCGCGCCGGCGAAATCGACGCGGTCGAAATCGACCAGGTCGAAGGCCAGCTTGCCGTCACGGCCGGCAGCTGCGCCGTAATGGGCACCGCCTCGACGATGGCCTGCATCGCGGAGGCGCTTGGTCTGACGCTGCCTGGGACAGCCGCCATCCCGGCGGTTCATGCAGATCGGCTGCGCGCGGCCGAAGCGACCGGACAGGCAGCAGTGCGCCTGGCGACCGAGGGCCTGACACCCGATCAGATTGTCACGCCACAGGCGGTCGAGAACGCGTTGCGCGTGCTGTTGGCGCTCGGGGGCTCGACCAATGCCGTTATCCATCTAACCGCCATCGCCGGGCGCGCGGGGATCCCGGTTTGGCTGGAGCGGCTCAATGCGCTGTCGCGGACCACCCCGGTCCTGGTCAATCTGAAACCGGTTGGCAATGGCTACATGGAAGATTTCCACGCGGCCGGCGGCATGGGCCTGCTGTTGCGCGAATTGAAGGACCTTCTGCATCTGGATTGCCTCACCGTCAGCGGCGAAACCCTGGGCGCGCGCCTTGCAGCAGACCCCACCCCCTGGTCAGATCGCAGCATCATCGCCCAACGGTCCGCGCCGCTCGAACCCGAAGGCGGCTTGGTCGCGTTGTTCGGCAATCTGGCGCCACAAGGTGCCATCTTGAAGCGTTCCGCCGCCGACAGCCGGTTGTTCGAGCATGAGGGTCGCGCCGTCGTGTTCTCCTCGTTGGCCGATCTGGCCCGGCGGATCGACGATCCGGCACTGGATGTGACGGCAGACGACATCTTGGTGCTGCAAAATGCCGGGCCCCATGCACCGGACTGCATGCCGGAGGCCGGCTATCTGCCGATTCCCAAAAAGCTCGCCGCAGCCGGCGTCAAGGACATGATTCGGATCTCCGATGCGCGCATGAGCGGCACCGCGTTCGGCACTATCGTATTGCATGTCACCCCCGACTCGGCGTCCGGCGGACCGTTGGGTCTGGTCCGCTCTGGCGACCGCATCCGCCTGTCGCTGGAAAGTCGCAGTGTCGACCTGTTGGTCGACGAGGCGGAGCTGGCGCGGCGGCAAGCCGAGCCGCGCGCGCGCCGGGCGACTCCAAAACGGGGCTATGCGAAGTTGTTCGCGGACGAGATCCTCGGCGCCGACGCGGGCTGCGACTTCGGTTTTCTGCGGGCCGCGCCCTGAGCGCTGGCGCCGGCCCGGCCGCGCCCGCCCGGCCGGTGCTTGGCGCCGCCCATGAACGCGGTTGCAGCGGGCCGAACCAAGCCTGCTGAGGGCGCCTGTTCCGTGCGCGGGCGATGCTTCCATCGAGCGCGTTATCGAACTACAGTGCAAGGCTGCCCGTGTCGCCGGCCCTAGGGTCACCTTGAGCAACTTTAAGGCACGATGATTTGGCATGGCTTGCCAGTGTTAGTCGTCGTCAGTTTCAGCTTCGAACGGATCGCATGCGACCTTCCAAACGTCAGCCAGACGAGATTCGCCGGGTCTCCATCGAGCGCGGTGTGTCAATGCACGCCGAGGGCTCCTGCTTGATCAAGTTCGGTAACACGCACGTTCTGTGCACGGCGAGCTTGGAAGAGCGCGTTCCTCCATGGCTCAAGGGGCAAGGAAAGGGCTGGGTGACCGCTGAATACGGCATGCTTCCGCGAGCGACCACCGAACGGACACGGCGCGAGGCGACCACCGGTCATCCGTCCGGACGCACACAAGAGATCCAACGCCTGATTGGCCGGGCTTTGCGCGCCGTTGTCGACTTGACGAAACTCGGCGAAAAGCAAATCGCGATCGACTGCGACGTCATCCAAGCCGACGGCGGCACGCGGACGGCCGCGATCACCGGCGCGTGGGTGGCGCTGCACGACTGCGTCAGGTGGATGGAAGCGCGATCGATGGTGCGCGACGGCGTGCTCAAGGATCAGGTGGCTGCCATTTCAGCGGGGCTTTATGCTGGTTCGCCGGTGCTGGATCTCGACTATGCGGAGGACTCCGAGGCGGATGCCGACGCCAATTTCGTGATGACGGGAAGCGGCGGTCTGGTCGAAGTGCAGGGCACGGCAGAAGGTGAGCCGTTTGCCCAGCAACAGTTCGACGCCTTGATGGAGCTGGCCCGTAAAGGTATTAAGGAATTGATCTCATTGCAAAAGCTAACGGTCGCTTGATGGTTGGCAGCACGGGCGTGCGGCACGCTTGAGCGCCCCACGTTCCTTCACTGTCGGGGATCTGCGATGACACCTACGGCAATCTTGGAGACCATCCTGTACGCCACCGACCTGGACGCTGAGCAGGTCTTTTACCGCGATGTGCTCGGTCTCACGCCGTCCACGGTGCTGCCCGGCCGCCACGTCTTCTACAAGATCGACGGCCAGATGTTGCTGCTATTCAACCCCGATGCGACGCAGACATCCCCGTCCCCGCCCGCTGTTCCTGTGCCGGCGCATGGTGCGCGAGGTCCGGGTCATCTCTGCTTCAGGGCGACCGCGCCCGAGCTTGAGGCGTGGCGCCAGCGGCTGACGGCGGCCGGGGTCGCCATCGAGGCTGATTTCGAATGGCCTCAGGGCGGGCGATCGATCTATTTTCGCGATCCGGCCGGCAACAGCATCGAGTTCGCCGAGGCAAGAATTTGGGGTCTATAGCGTGTCTAGGCGACAACTGAGGGCCGGCGATCGACTGGTGCTGGCCAGTCTCAATCGGGGTAAGGTGGCCGAGTTCGCTGAGCTGTTCGCATCCTACCACATCGACACTATACCGGCCGGCGACATCGGCTTGGCGGAGCCAGAGGAAACGGCCGAAACGTTTGCGGGCAACGCTCGGATTAAGGCGCTAGCCGCGGCGACGGCAGCCGGGTTGCCCGCGCTCGCCGACGACAGTGGTCTCGCGGTCGCGTCGCTCGATGGCCGGCCGGGCATCCACTCGGCCCGTTGGGCCGGACCGAACAAGGATTTTGATGGAGCGATGCGGCGCATCCACGACGCGGTTGTCGCGAAGACCGGCTGGCCCGAAGGCGGATCAGCCGCCAGCTTCATTTGCGTGCTTTCGTTGGCATGGCCCGACGGTTCCAGCCAAGAGTACACGGGCGAGACGCACGGTCGCTTGATCTGGCCGCCACGCGGATCGAAAGGGTTCGGCTATGATCCGATGTTCCGTCCCGACGGCGCGTGCCAAACGTTCGCAGAGATGAGCAGCACCGCCAAGCAAGCGATCAGCCATCGCGCCCGAGCCTTCGCAGCGTTTCGCAATGACGTGCTAGAGCAACCTGCAATTGATCGGAATCGGAACGATCCCGATTAAAGGCAGAACGTTGCTCTATACTTTAACTGCGATCATCTTGGTGCCCTAGAATGGAGCCGGCTTTGCGGTTCCCATTCAAGCCAAGATGATCTAGCGGGTGGGCTTCACCACCAGCAACAACCGAAGGAGTTCGTCAGATGAGTGAGTATATCACGATCGCCCCGCCTGGATCATTCGATCAATGGCCTGCCGGCCTCAAGCAGGAGATGGAGGCCAATCGCTTCAATCCGGTGGTCGGCAGCACTTTGGTATCGGAGACCGAAAAGCTGCGCGTCTGGCACCTGCTGATTCCGGCCGGGCAACGCTGTACCTTCCACCGCCATGTGTTGGACTACTTTTGGACCTGCCACAGCGACGGCAAGGCGCGCGGCTATTATGAAGATGGCAGCATCACCGAGACCACCCATTTTCCCGGTGATACCAGGCACCTCACCTACGCGACCAGCGAACACCTCGTGCACAGTGTTGAAAATATCGGCGATTCCGACTTGCTGTTCACGACCGTGGAATTCAAGCAAAGCGCCAACCCGCCGCTGGACGTGCCAGACGAGGTGCGCCTCAAGGTGGCGGCATGACGTCAGGGGGTCCGCCAGCCAAGATCATCGTGCCTTAAAGCGGTGAGCAACTACCGGCTTTTGATCGGGATCGTCTGGCTTTTGTTTTAGTCGTCCTACCGGCTAACGCCTGCTTGAGGACGCTTTTGTTGTCCTATCGGCTAACGCCTGCTTGAGGACGCTTTTGTTGTCCTATCGGCTAACGCCTGCTTGAGGACGCTTTGGTCGTCCTATCGGCTAACGCCTGCTTGAGGACGCTTTCGTCGTCCTACCGGCTAGCGCCTGCTTGAGGACGCTTTTGTTGTCCTACCGGCTAACGCCTGCTTGAGGACGCTTTTGTTGTCCTACCGGCTAACGCCTGCTTGAGGACGCTTTTGTTGTCCTACCGGCTAACGCCTGCTTGAGGACGCTTTTGTTGTCCTACCGGCTAACGCCTGCTTGAGGACGCTTTTGTTGTCCTACCGGCTAACGCCTGCTTGAGGACGCTTTTGTTGTCCTACCGGCTAACGCCTGCTTGAGGACGCTTTTGTTGTCCTACCGGCTAACGCCTGCTTGAGGACGCTTTTGTTGTCCTACCGGCTAACGCCTGCTTGAGGACGCTTTTGTTGTCCTACCGGCTAACGCCTACTTGAGGACGCTTTTGTTGTCCTACCGGCTAACGCCTACTTGAGGACGCTTTCGTTGTCCTACCGGCTAACGCCTGCTTGAGGACGCTTTCGTCGTCCTATCGGCTAACGCCTGCTTGAGGACGCTTTTGTTGTCCTATCGGCTAACGCCTGCTTGAGGACAGGGTTCCGATCAAAAGCAGGTTGTATTAGGGCAGCATCACTCGTGAGGGGATCGATTGGCGGAACATCTCAAGCGCGACCCAACCGCCGACAGTCGCAGGGCGGGCTCCTAAACATTGTGATGCCCCTCAAGATCGATGGCGCGCGCCACGCGCTTCAACGACCATCCTGGTTGTTGCGGCGCGCCGCCTTGCCATGGCGGAGCGCGCCGTTGTCGACACATCGCCGCCGGTGACATCTGCTCACGCTTCGAGCCACACGAGGGCTGGCACTTCCTCACGCATGCCGGAGCGGCGGAGGATTAAGAGCGTGATGCTGTAGCTTTGTTATGCTAGACTTGCTCCGTTGTGTGATTCTCCGTATAGAGCTTAGTATACAACTGGCGGACCGTGCTGCACAAGGCGATCGACGGGAGTGAGCCTGCGCGACGTGGTCGGTCTATCGGTTGCTGGAGGGGGGCATGACGTTTCGCACTTTCTTGGCGCGGTCGACGAGTCTCTTGACGGCTGCGGCTTTCGTTTCGACGTTGAGCGCATGTAAAGACCGCAAGCTCGAGGACATCATCGCCGAGTTGCCGCCAGAGGCTGGTACGCCCGCACCCAACACACAGCCACCCAACACACAGCCACCCAAGACACAACCACCCAAGACACCTGCGCCCAGGCAGCCTCCACCCAACCCAGCCCGCTGGCAAACGCCGGAATACAAGAAATCGAGATTCCTGGCCGACATCAATGCCGCTCAAGGCTACGCGTCCGTGCGCGTCGCGGGCACCGAGGGCGGCAAGGGCGTCGTTGTCGGCGTCATGGATGATGGCATCGACTTCAACCACCCTGACTTGAAGGGCGCCATGGCCGCCATCAACCCCACATCCTCCGCCGTCCAAGAGCACGGCACACCCATTGCCGGCATCATCGCCGCACGCAAAGATGACAAAGGCATGCATGGCGTGGCACCGGATGCGAAATTGGTCGATCTATCGATTCCACAGCCGGATCCAAAGCCAAAGGAATTGATCACAGATCTGTTGCTACTTCGTGCCGCCGCAGGCCTTGATTTAAACCGCATTTGGGCCAAGGCCGACATCGTGAATATGAGCATCGGCGCACCCGCCACTAGCACCGACTTTCTAGCCCCCATGCAGGCTGCCGCAAAGGCCGGTCTGATCATGGTCATATCAGCCGGTAATGGGGATGTAGGAAGTCCTGCTCTAAGCCAGCCATGGAATCCGGCCAAATTTGTCACTGATCCCGACATTGCCGGCCAGGCCATCGCCGTCGGCAATCTGGTTCCGCGACGGCTCGGTGGACCGCGGCGCTACGAGTCTAGTCACGCCTGCGGTGATGCCAAGAAATACTGTATTTTTGCTCCTGGAATCTGGCTGTGGACGACAAAAAAAAGCAACACCTATGACCCCCATGGTGCCGACGACAATTACCGGAATTTCAGCGGCACCTCCGCGGCCGCGCCCGTGGTCTCCGGCGCCCTTGCCAATCTGATCTCGGCGTTTCCCTCGCGCAAAGGGGCGAAATGGATCAAAGGCGATTATGCTGGGGCCAATTGGTACGTGGCTCGCATTTTGACCACCGCAAAAGATTTGGGGGCGCCCGGCACCGATGACGTTTACGGCGTCGGCGCGCTCGATCTGGGCGCGGCCTTGAGCCCGGTCGGCCAGATCACGCTGGCGATGTTACCGCAGCATTACGCCACCGTGTCGACCCACGCCATCGGCACCCTGCGCAATGGCCAGGGTATGCTCAACTTTCAAACGCTGGCCGCGTTCGCCGGTATCATGATCTATGACGAGGACCGCGCGCCGTTCTACGCCAACCTGCAACACCGGGTGGCCGCCGCCCCGGCGCCGCGCTACCTCGCCCGCTTCCTCGATGGGTTGGGAGCACCCACCAACCGCCACACCACTAGCGACGACGACAATTCGGGACTCGGCTTCGATGTGGCGTTCGGCTTCGCCCAGTCGGACCGCCAAGGCCTCGGCCGCGATCACGACATCGCCAGCCTGTTCAACGGTGCCGATATGCCGGTCGCGCTGGCCACCACCACGGCCCCCATGCAGGCGATGATGACGCACCGCTCGAGCCTCGGCCTGGGCTTTGCGCTGACCGACACCGTCAAGCTGTCGTTCAGCGCCGCCACCGACGATGTCGAACCCGACGACGGCGGCGCCTGGGACCCGATGACCGACTTCGCCCAATCTCGCACCCGCACCCACAAGACGCTCGGCCAATTGGGCCTCACTTACGACGGCGCCTGGGGCGGGCTGATGCTGCAAGCCGGGATGCTGGCAGAAAAGGGTGGCCTGCTCGGCAGCTTCGGCACCGACGCCCTGTCGTTCGCCGACACCGGCCAATCGGGCTTCGTCCAGCTCGGCCTGCGCCGACCCATCATCGGCCGGCTCGATCTGTTGGCCAGCTACACCCATGGCTGGGCCAAGGCCCAGGCCAGCGCCAACAGCCTGTGGACCGGCGTCGAGGATCTACGTTTCGACGCCTTCACCGTGGGCGCCAGCTATCGCGGCCTGCTGGCCTCGGCCGACACGCTGACTGTGACGCTGGGCCAACCGCTCCGAGTGAGGTCGGGCACCGCCACGCTCAGCGTGCCGACCGGCGAGACCGAGGACGGCAACGTGATCATCTCCCAGCGCAAGGTGGCGCTGGCGCCCAAGAACCGCGAGCTGATGGTGCAATTGGGCTATCAAACGCCGCTCATCGGCCAGGCCTGGCTCAATGTCGGCAGCTTCGTGCGCTTCAATCCCGGCCACGACGCCACCGGCAACAGAGACATCGGCGCCGCCTTCAAGGTCGCTATGCCGTTTTAGTCAGACCTGGCTCCGACGAGTCGGACCGCGCCAGATCCGGCGCCATGACTGGCGCGCGCCTATCGGCGGCATGGCGGCGACCTTGACGGCTGATTGGGGCTGGCGCCCGGGCCCTCCCGTCCGATGGTGGGCTTTCGGGACATTCAAAGCACCTTAGGTAGCATCTGCTCCGCCTAACGATTGTCATTCTACTGCCTTCGGTCAAACGCGACATCGCGCGGCAGCCCAACGCCGCCCGGAACCGAAGGCCACACGCGTGCTGGTCTTCCCCGGCTGCGCGCCAGACCTAGATCATCGCGCCGCACCGCGATGGTGCGTGATCACTGTTTTGTGGCCGACGGCGTCGTGATGTGGGATCGCGCCGCATGGACGCGAAAGAGCAACACTCTCGCAGCTAGATCAGGTCCGCTGAAGGCGCAAGCGCGTAGCCGGCCCACGCTCCTGCACGCCCCCCATAACACGCTTGTGTGGGTGGCTGGGCAGGGGAGCGGGAGGGTTCCAGCTCGCTTCACCAACGCCATAGATCATGTCCGCCTAAGGCGGACATGATCTAACGCACAAGCTGGCTCCGCGTGCAGAAGGCTTTTTGCCCGGCGAGTCAGGGTTGCCTGTCAAGGTCATGCCAGACGCCGCCAGCCGAGCCAACATCGCCGCTGGCGCCAGCCTGTGTATTACGGGCCTGTGTTTTGCGGACCTGTGCGGCTTTCGCCACGAACCGCTCGCGCGCCGAGCGAACTCTCGATCACGTGATCCATCGCACCGACGCGCGCGAAGGTCAGCCCGCTCCCGACGTCAACGTCCCAACAGTGCAAATATCGTCTTAAAACGTCTCATTTGTAGCCCCTGCGCTATTTTGGGGACCTGGAGGCATTCGGTTCGAGCTGCTCGATCACCAAGCGACGTATCGCTTCGGCGCGACTCGGAAGATCAGACTGCTCCCGACGCCACGAGTCGAGCAGTTCCAGGAATGCCTGGTCACATCTCACTTGGATGAGTTGGTTCAATGTGCCGCTGTTTTTTCGCATGTATCAATTGGTAATTCTATTTAGGTTAAAATACCAGACTACGGATCAGTTTGTAGTGCCCACGGCAAGCAATCCAGCGGATCATTAGGTTCGACCTGGCTCCACTTACAGATTGCAATGCACGATAACCTTTAAACCTAATTAACCAGAATTGCTAGTGTACAATTCACGTTCCGATAATTTATATCTCACCGCGCCTTTTCGCGTTGTGCACATGGCAACCTCGCGAGCACACGGCGATGCTGTCGATCTCCTTTTCAATCGAACACTTTTGCCGAGAAGCAAAAAATCGCTTGTTTAGCCATAATTGAACTCCGAATAATTAAAAATTATACAATGTGTTTTTATTTAAACCGATTGTCGCCCCGATCCGCCGCGGCGGGATGAAGCGTACCACCAACACAGGATGCCACTCGCGCGAGGTTCCTGCAGCCCGACGATGAAGCACTGCGCCGTTTCCGTTCGGCGCCGACGAGACAAAACTTGCATAAATCTCAAAAGGCTAAACCAACAACACTGTGCTGAAGACCGAACGACGACACGCGGCAGTCAGTCATAAAATCCGCCCACACCGTGTCTGCTGTACAGCATTCGGCAACCTGGGCTTTAACACAATCACACGTTTGACAAAGTGCGAGCAATGATCAGTTACTGGAAGCAAGGACGTCGATATAAGCACGGGCTGCGCCTCCCGCGTGTGGCAGACCGAGGTCACACCTGCGCCCCTTCAACCACCAAAAATCTATGGTTTAATCTCCTTTGAGCGATCCGCTCAGCGCCGCAGTCCTTAGCCGCAGTCCCTAACAGACGATGCGACCATCAAAACATCACTTTGAAATCAATTGATACGTTTGGGTCGCAAAACCCTGTCGTAGGAGCTTGTCGCTCGCACGACAGAACACGTAAAATATGTTCAGTTACCTCTTCCAGTTTTTTGCAGCCATGGCAAGATTGCTGAGAAATCCAAGTGTGCATAACCTTCTTCTACGAAACGTTGATAGAGCTCCATGCCTTTGGCGCCTAAAGGAGTTGGTATGCCGGCCGCGTGCGCCGCGGATTGGCTGAGCGCCAGATCCTTCAACATTAACGCCGCTGCAAAACCGGGCTGGTAGCCATGATCGGCGGGGCTGTCTGGTCCGATTCCTGGAGCGGGACAGTAGCTGCTGATCGACCAGCAGGAGCCCGAGGAGCTGCTCACCACATCAAACATCGCCGCCCGATCGAGCCCAAGCCCGTCGGCGAGCGCAAACGCTTCGCAGACACCGATCATGGATACGCCCAAGATCATGTTGTTGCAGATTTTCGCAGCCTGACCGGCACCGGCGGGACCGCAATGGACGGCGCGCTGTCCCATCACCTCAAACAGCGGCTTTGCGGCGTCGAACGCTGCCGCTGCACCTCCGGCCATGAACGTCAGGGTTCCCGCCGCGGCGCCTGCTACGCCGCCCGACACCGGCGCATCGATGCTGTTGAGCTGCGCTGCCGCCGCCATGGCGTGCGCCTCACGGGCAAGCGTCACGTCGATGGTCGAGCAGTCGATCAGGAGGGCGCCTTGGCGTGCCGCTTTGACAACGTGCTCATAGACCGACTTCACGATCGGACCATCCGGCAACATCGTGATCACGACGTCGGCGTTTTGGACCGCCCCGACGATATCGATGGCCTGGGCCACGCCCGCCTGCGCGGCCGCCCCGAGCGCTGCGGGCGCGGTGTCGAATCCCAGAACGGAATAGCCGGCCGATGTCAGGTTGGCCGCCATCGGACGGCCCATGTTGCCAAGGCCAATAAAACCGACGACTTGGGTCATGGCTGATGGCTCCCTTGGTCGGACGCTCAGGTACCTCTGGCCGTCCAGTGACCACATCCAGCTACGGCCACCGTCGCCGGCCAACGGCTCAGGTTGGGACCACCGTCAGCCACCGCCCAACGGCCGCCCGACCAGCGTCACCGCACGCTCTCTGGGCGGGCCCACAGGCCTATAGCGTTGCAGTCTTGGCTGGAACCATCCCGCTCCCCCGCCCGGTTGCTCCACTTGTTCCTCAACTGGCCACCCAGAACATCAGGCCATCGGGTGGCGAGTGGAGGACTGAGGCGGGGGGAGCGGGCCGGCACAGCGATTCCGCCCTTAGCGGACATGATGTAGGGCTCGCCCGGTTGCCCGGTCCGCATCCACCCCTGACAATCTGCCTCGGCGTCGGTTTAAGACTTCGCCTTGATGTTGGAGCGCTTGACGTTATCGAGGTTGGCACCTTCGATCCGGATCAGCATAGTTGGTTTCTCGCGCTTCGGCGAGTGCACATCCCCGACATCGTAGAAGTGCGCCATACCCGGCTCTAGATCATAGGTCCGCTCCGGCACCACCACTGTCGGCCGGTCGCCATCGCCCTTGTCGACAATCCGCCAGTCGGTCATCTCCGTAACGCCGCGCGCCTGGCCATAGATCGCCCAACTGGTGCCGTGGTCATGCGGCGAACCATAGGCCTTGTCACCGTAGGCGTGACCGCAAATGCAAAAACCGAGTTCGGGATCTTCGTAAAGAATCTCCCGCTGATCAGCGTCGGCCGGACGATTGAGCAAGTGTTTGCTGACAAACTCGTCGTCCTTGAGCGCGCGCTCAACGTACCCGCACGCCTTCAGCTTGCCGTCGCGGCCGGGCTCCGCTTTCAGCGCGGCATGAATGTCGGCGGCCAAATTATCCAGCGTATAACTCATCTTGCAACTCCTTCGCGACGCGCTTGCTACCGCCTCAAAGGCGGCTCCTGATCAGATTTTTGGATCTAGCGGCTCGGTCGCCTGGGGTGCGCCCTCGGCATTGAACGTCAGCTTCTCCACCTTGGCTTCGGCCTGCTTTAAGAGGCGATCGCAGTGGTCGCGCAAAGCCTCGCCCCGCTCGTAGATCGAAATCGATTCCTCGAGCTCGACGTCGCCGCGCTCCAGCCGGCCGACGATCGCCTCCAGCTCCTTCAGGGAGCGCTCAAACGTCATCTCCTTGATGTCCGCGTGACGCGAACCGGCTCTGGGTGTGCTCATGTCATTCATCCTGCCGTTTTCCTTGCGCGTTGTCACGCGCCCATCAACGTGGTGACGTGGGCCGCGGCCGACCGACCCAGCGCATCGAGATCGTAGCCGCCCTCAAGCATGGAGACGATGCGCCCGTCCGCATGACGTTCCGCCAGCTGCATCAAGGCTTCCGTTACCCAGACGAAGTCAGGTTCGGTAAGCCTTATGTTCGCCAAGGGGTCAGCCTCGTGCGCATCAAACCCGGCTGAGATCAGCACGATATCGGGGCCGAAGTCGTGCAGGGCCGGCAAGATGCGCGATTCGAAGGCGTCGCGGAACTGTCGGCCGGCGTCGTTGGCCCGCAGCGGCGCGTTGCAGATGTTGCCGACGCCGCGCTCGCCGGTCTCTCCGGTGCCCGGATAAAGCGGCATCTGGTGCGTGGAGGCGTAAAACAAGTCTTTGTCAGACCAGAAAATATCCTGTGTCCCGTTGCCGTGATGAACGTCGAAATCGACGACGGCTATGCGCTCTGCTCGGTACCGTTCCCGCGCGTAGAGCCCGGCGATCGCAATGTTGTTGAAAAGGCAGAAGCCCATGGCGCGGTCGGTTTCGGCGTGATGTCCCGGCGGCCGCACCTGCGCGAACACATTGCGCACGCCCGAGGTTTCGTCAAACACCACATCGACCGCACGCAACCCGGCACCCACAGCTCGCAACGCTGCCTCCCAGGAGCCGGACGACATCACCGTATCAGGGTCTAGATGTACGGTGTCGTCCGACGCCGGCCGCGCCCGCTCCACCGCGGCGATATAGGCGCTTGGATGCGCCAAGCCGATACGCGCGGCGATGTCGTCGCGCAACGGCGCCTCCTCCCGCAGCAGGAAGGTGAATTCCTTGCGCTCCAGTGCTCGGGTGATGGCGGACATACGTTCAGGACGTTCCGGATGGCCAGGTCCGGTGTCGTGATCGACAAACGCTTGATGGGTCAGGAGCAGTGTAGACATTTCATTCGGCTCATCGTGTTGCCAGGCGTGGAGGTCTTACTGCCAGCGCCACACCCTGCGGCCGCCGCACCCCACGGATCCGGCACCGACAAATCCACATTCGAGCCTAGATCATGGCAGCTTCGGTGAGAACCGCAACGACGGCCCCAACTTACGCTGCAAAGGCGCTGGCCGGTTCAAGACCGCGTGACCTAGATCATCGCGCCTTAAAGTGTAGAGCAACCTGCCTTTAATCGGGATCGTTTCGCTTCCGATTAAAGGCAGGTTGCTCTAGGGCGTTCCAGTGTCAGCTGGAATCATTCCGCTCCCCACCAGGCCTCCCAATTGTACGATCATGTGGATGGCCAGGTGGGAGAGCGGGCCGGCAAGGCTCATCCGCCTCAGGCGGAGTTGATTTCGTGCCCCTGATCAGGGTTGTGCCGATCCCCAGCCGGCACAGCTTGCCAGCAAGGCATCGCCAGACCCCGTGGACGCTGTGTTGCGCTGCACGGGTCTGATTAAACTACTCAACTCGCAGCCAGCACCAGCGGGTCGACACAGTCAGTCTCACGCACACGCCGATCGTCGCCGTTTGGCTCCCGCTTAAACGCCACGGCACATACATTAACGCCGCGGTGCATAAAATGTGCCCTCGACCTCGAAACAATCCTGCTGATTGAGGCGGGCGACCTGCACGATGGTGCGCGGCGGCAGTTGGCCGCCCGGCCAAAGCTCACGCTGCACGCGATTGACGATCGGTCGCAGAGCTGCCATGTCGGTGACATAGACGACGACCCTCACGCAATCGGCGAGCGTTGCACCTTGCGCGGCTGCAATCGCGGCCATGTTGGCGAAGGCCTGGCGAATGCGTGCCTCCTCACCCTCAACCAGGGTATTGGTGGCCGGGTCGATGCCGCGCATGCCAGCGACAAACAGAAAATCACCGGCTTTGGCCGCAACACTCCAGGTGCCCGTCGGCCTGATCCCGTCAACCTGCTCGACCAATGTGACGGGGTGCGTTGCTGCACCGGCATCCACCTCGCTCACCTCATGCCTCCTAACGTGCAGGCGTGAAGCCGGCGCGTGTGCGCAGCTCGGCGGCCTGGCTATCGGTTAAGGCGCCAACCAGACGCTCGGCCAAGGCCGGCGCCGTTGACCGCGTTGCCACAGCGGCCGTATACACCGTCGCCAACTCAAACGGGTGCGGCAGAGGGCCGACGACGGCGGCGCCCGGGGTGCCAAGAATTTCCGTCACTTGCGTGCAGCCGATCGGGAGCCCGATGGTGTGTGCGGCCAGCGCCGCCATCGCAGTCGCGCCGTTGGGGAATGGCTTGAGCCGGCCGACCAGCTCGTCAGCGACACCCAGCCGCTGCAACACCTTGGCAAAATGAATGCCTGCCGTGGCGCGCTCCGGATCCGGGAGATAGATGGCTTCTGCTGCCCGCAGGGCCGAGCGGAGCGCCGTCGCATGCCCGACATCGGGGAGCGGGTCACCGTCGCGGACGGCAATGGCGGTCTCAACGCCCCCCAGATCGGCCGCGGTGCCGACGACGACGTCACCGTCGCGCTGCAGGGCGCCGATCATCTGCCGGGTCAAGATCAGCACGTCCGCCGGCGCCCCCTCCCGCAGCCTATCGCGTAAAGCGCCGACCGCGTTGAACGTGCAGATCAACCGACACGGCGCCTGACGCTCGAACCCGCATTGCAGCGCCCGGACCACCCCCTGCGCGGCGCCACCACTCAAGATATGCAAGTTCACCATCGGCGGCCTCCCTTCGCTTGGCATCGATGCGGCCACCGGGGCCGCCGCTCAGGCGCTGCCACCAAGTTCCATCGCCGCGATCACCCGCTCCGGCGTGATCGGCAAATCCCGCACGCGTACGCCTAACGCATCGCACACCGCATTGGCGATCGCCGCCGCCACCGGTCCCATGGCGTGCTCGCCGCCGCCCAGCGGCCGCTCCTCCGGCCGATTGACGAGTTCCACCTCCACCTGCGGCACCTGCGAAAAAGTCAGGATCGGATAGGTTTCCCAACTGTCAGAAGCGATGCGTCCGCCTTCGAACTTGACCGCTTCCAGTAGCGTCCAGCTCGCGGCCTGAATGCATCCGCCCTCGGTTTGGTTGACGATACCGTCCGGATTGATCGCCTCGCCGACGTCGACGGCGGCCACGAGCCGATGCACCCTTACGGCGCGCTCGACCTCAACTTCGGCGACCACGGCACAGTAGGCGGCTCGATGCTTGTAGCGGGCGTAGCCGACGCCGTGGCCGAAGCCCTCGCGCCGGTCCCAGTCCGACCAGCCCGCTCGCCGCGCCGCCGCCGCGACGCAGTCGCGCGCGCGCGGATCGCTCAGATGCCGCAGTCGCCACGCGACAGGATCTTCACCCGCCTCGGCGGCCAACTCATCGACCAATGATTCGATCGCGAACACATTGGCATATCCGCCCAGCGAGCGCATGGCTGAGGTTCGAACCGGCATCACCAACAGCCGATTCTTCGTGACCCGCCAGTTGGGAAAATCGTAAGCCGGAATGGCATTGCGGTCGGCGCCGCCGCCGCCTGCCAACGGCGGATCGACCGAGGGCTGCAATGCGAACGGGCGCGCCAGGTAGGGTGCGGCGAGCAACGTGGGATAATCGGCGCGTCCCGGCCGCGAGGTGTGCCCGTTACTCCAGATCTCGTGGCGCCACGCCACCACCTCACCACCGGCGTCGAGATCGGCCTCGATCGTCACCGCCATCGCCGGGGTGAGCGGTCCCCACGCGAGTTCCTCCTCGCGGGTCCATTGCACGCGTACCGGTCGGCCTTCGGCGGCGCGCGCCAACAACACTGCGTCCAGCGCAACGTCATCGGCCCCGTTATGCCCATAGCAGCCAGCCCCCTCCACATGCTCGACCAGGATTTTCTCGGCCGGCAGCCCCAACACGAGCGCCAGGTCGGAGCGCAGATTGAAGATGCCCTGGCTGTGGGTCCAAACCCTCAGGCCGTCACCGGACCATTGGGCCAAGGCGCAAGACGGCCCGATCGACGCATGGGCCAGGTAGGGCTTGGTGTAGGTCCGACGCACGGTGCGGGCTTTCACCACCGGCTGCTCAGCCGTGTGCTCGGCTGAAACGCTGGTTTCGACCGGTTGGCGCCGCAGCCAATCGCCGATCGCTTCGCCGTCGGGCGGCTCAGTTCCGCCTTCCCATACCGCCGCCTTCGATAACTGCCGGACCGCGTCGGTCGCCGCCAACTCATCGTCGGCAACGACGCCCACGAAATCGCCGTCGCGGGCGATGGCAACCACCCCTGGCTGGGCAGCAACGGCCCCATCGTCAAGCGATCGCAGCTTGGCGCCTTGCCGCGGCGGCCGCAGAATTCGACCGTGCAACAGGTCGGGAAGGCTGAGATCTTGAATGAAGCGACGCGCACCGAACACCTTATCGGCAATGTCCACGCGGGGGAACGGACGCCCAGCCAACCGCCGCGCACCAACGGCCTTGGGCGGCACGTCGGCCGACGCGTCGCGATCCAGCAACGCCGGGTCCGCCAACTCCCAATAGCTGGTGGCAGCGTTGCCTTCCCCCAAGATGGCGCCGTCATCAACGCTGAGGGTCGCCGCGGCCACGCCGAGCCGATCCGCGGCGGCCTTAAGATAGATTGAGCGCGCTTCCGCACACGCATAGCGCAAGGCCGTGCCGCTGTCCTGAACCGACATGCTGCCCGACGTCACCCCCTCGTTGGGGCTGAAACCGGTATTGGCTGGGATGATGCGGATGCGTGAGGGCTCGACGTCGAGCTCGTCGGCTGCGATCTGTGTCAGCGCGGTGAGGATGCCTTGGCCGATCTCGACCTTGCCGGGCGTAATCTCGACGTGCCCTGCCGGATCGATGTTGATCCACATGCTCAGCCGACGATTGGTCTCAAGATTGCCGGGCAGGCGTTCGCGCGGCGACTGCGACGTTGGCGTGCTCATCGGGCGGCGATCTCCTTAGCTGCGCGCAATACGGCCCGGACAATGCGATTGTGCGCGCCGCAGCGGCATAAATTGCGGTCCAATGCGGTGCGCACCTGTGTTTCGCTCGGGTTCGGATTTTGATCGAGCAACGCGGCGGCCGACATCATGATGCCGGTGATGCAATAACCGCACTGCATGGCCTGCTCTTCGATCAACGCTTGCTGCAAGGGATGCGGCGCAGCGCGGGTCCCGAGCCCCTCGGCGGTTGTGATCGGCTTGCCGACGGCCGCCCACAGCGGCGTATCACAAGCAGCGACGGCGTGCCGGTCGATGATCACATGGCAGGCGCCACATTGGTTGGATCCACAGCCGAAATGCGCCGAGCTGAGGCCGAGCGGGGTGCGCAGAACGTGCAATAGCGGTGTGTCCGGGTCGGCGTCGACCACCACCGTCGCACCGTTGACCGTGAGCTGATGCCGCTGCTGTGCTGTGCTCACCACGACCTCCTCCCACCCAAGCCAACAACCTTTCGCGCCGTCGAGGAGGCTGGCCTCACCGGGATGCATGTCATCAGGCATAGCATTTGCTGTTCTCCTGCGCCGACCCAACCTTCGGCGCCGAGCGCTCCGACCCTTACGCTCGGCACCCAACCGCCGGCCCGAAGCCCGAGCCTGACCATTCGTTTGGACACTGGATTGACGGACGTCTGGCGACCTTCGCCCGGCACCAAGCGTTCGATCCAAAACACTAGCATATTGCCGTCTCGGTGGGAGAGCCAAGCCCCCGATGAGGAGCTGCAAGGTCGCTTTCCAGCAGCGCAGGTTTGCGACCGATGATGAAATGTTGCACGGTTATGGTGGCAGTGATCCGGTCCAAAGTCATCACACCTGAGCATTGCGCCGGTGTCCATCCGGGAGACAGGACCTCATTGCGCAGACCGGTGTGGAACGCATGCACACGATACGCCGCGGGATGATCCGCAGCTGTCGAAGGGAGCCAGCTATGCCGATCGTCACCACGGGCAGCAACACCACCGGTCAAAACGGCCTGATCGCCATCGACAAGGTGGGCAACAAGATCCGCTTCTACGATCCTGAAACGATCGAGCTGATGGTGGCGCTCGACGGACCGGAGCCGTGCGTCCACGAGCTTGCCGTCAGCCCGGATCATGCCTTGGCCTATGTGCCGCTGTATGGTGCCGGGGTCTACGGCAACAACCAACACCCCAACAACAAGATTGTCGTGGTGGATTTGGCCGCCCGCAAGATCGTCGACATGATCGAGCTGGGCGCGTTCGTCGCGCCGCATGGCATGGTGGCAACCAGCGAGCACACGCTGTGGGTCGTCTGCGATATTCCCGGCAAGCTGTTGGCCGTGAATACGGCCGACCGTCGCGTCGATGCGGCCTATGACTGCCCCGCCAAGGGACCTCACATTCTGTGCGCAAACGCAAGCGGGAGCCATTTGTTCATCTCCGCCAAGGAGGGCGAGGTTGCCGTGTTCGATACCCGCGAGCGGTGCTTCGTGGGCAGCATCGGCATCGGTCGCCCCGGCGTAACCATTGGCAACGGCAGCGGCAGCGAAGGCATCGCCCCGACCCCGGACGACAGGCACATCATCGCGATCGACAATGACCGTGGCGACTTGCATGTGATCGAAATCAATACGCGGCGCGAAAGCCAGCGCGTCGCCATGAGCCGGCAACCGTTGACCAACCCCAAGCGCTCGCGACTGGGCAAACTGATGTTCTCGCCGCAAGGCCGGCATCTGGTTGTCACCGGCTACACCGGTGGAAACGCATGGGTGATCGACCCCACCGACCTGGCCCGGCAGATCCACGTGCCTGTCGCCAAGGGTCCAATGGGCATGGCCTTCCCCGCCGATGGTGCCAGCGTGATCGTCAGCAGCCACGACAGCGGACTGCTCACACGTGTCGAATTGGCGACGGGCCGACCCACCGCCGCCTACGACGGCGGATCGGGGATCGAGGTGTTGGCGTTCTTCTAGAGCAACTTTAAGAGCGATCATCTTTGCGCCTTAGGCGGATCAGCCGTGCCGGCCGGCTATTTCTGACACACCTGAAGCGGAAATGAGCCATCTCATCAATCGCCGCCGCGAAACCCGGTGGCCAACACGTAAAGCTCCGAGGACTGCTTGCGGCTCGATGGCGGCTTGACGTGGCGCACGGCGGCGAAGTGCTGCTTTAAACTTGTCAGCAAGGAGCGCTCCGTCCCGCCTTGGAAGACCTTGCACAACAGGACCCCGCCGGGCGCGAGCACGTCCTGCGCGAACCACGCTGCCGCCTCGGCCAAACCCATGATGCGCAAATGATCGGTGTGGGCGTGGCCGGTGGACGGTGCAGCCATATCGGACAACACCACATCGGCTTGCTGATCGCGCAGCTGCGCACGCACCCTGGCCGGCGCGTCCTCATCCAGAAAATCGAGTTGGATCACCGTCGCCCCGGCCACGTCGTCCATCTGCAGAAGGTCGATTGCGATCACCTGCCCGCGCCCGCGCAAGGCGTTAGTGCGCTCGACGGCAACTTGCGTCCAACCACCGGGTGCGGCGCCCAGATCCACCACCCGAAGGCCGGGTTTCAGGAGGTGATAGCGATCGTCGATTTCAATCAGCTTGAAGGCTGCCCGGGAGCGCCAGCCCGCCCGCTTCGCAGCGGCCACGTAAGGATCATTGAGCTGACGTTGAAGCCAGCGCTGCTGGGAAGGCGTACGCTGACGCGCCGTTTTGAGTTTGACTTTCAGCTGCCGCGCGCCGCCGCGGCTTTGCCCAACTGATTTGCCGCTGCGTTTATCTATCGGCCTTTTGGCCATGATCGTGCGCTCAGCCTCATCATGGGCTTCCGCCCAACGCAACGGAGCGGCCCAACGGGAGTTAACGCCTTCGGCCCGGCCGAGCCCGAGCCTTGCGATAGTGACCGTCCTCCGCCATCAGCGTCGCCAAGATCCCTTCGCGCAGCCCGCGATCGGCCACGCGCAGGCTGGCTACCGGCCACATGCGAAGCAAGGCCTCCAACACCGCACAACCGGCCAGCACCAAATCGGCCCGCTCGCGCCCGATGCACGGTTCGGACACGCGCTGCTCGTAGCTGCGCCGCAACAGATCGTAGGTCACCGCTCGGACATCCTCGGTCGACAGCCAGCAGCCGTCAACGCGGTTGCGGTCATAGCGCCTAAGCCCCAACAGGATGCCGGCAATGGTGGTCACCGTGCCCGATGTTCCCAACAGATGCACACGGCCACCGTCGACGTGTCGGCGCAGACCATGGTGGGCCTCGAACGGCTCCAACAGTCGGGTGACATGCTCGACCATCGCTTCAAAGCCGGGCTCGGTTACGTCGCGGCCGTCGAAGCCCTCCGAAAGCGACACCACGCCGACCGGCAAGGACGTCCACGCCACAATACAGTTGCGGGCCTGCAGTCGGTCGGCCAAGGATCTGCACCAGTGGCCGCGACGTCGCGTCAGATCCAGCCAAATCAGCTCCGAGGAGCCGCCGCCAATATCGAACACCAAGGCATGCTCGGCCTGCGGATCGATCAACGAGGCGCAGCCACTGACGGCCAGCATCGCCTCTTCCCGCGGCGACAAAACCTCCAGTTCCATCCCCAGTTCATCGCGGACGCGCTCGACGAAAGCGGATCCATTCTGCGCGACGCGGCAGGCCTCGGTCGCAACCAGCTTGGAGCGCGCGACACGATGCCGGACGATCTTGCCATGGCACACACGCAGTGCGTCCAGCGCGCGGTCAATCGCCCGCTCGCTGATCTCGCGCCGCGCCGAAACCCCCTCCCCCAGTCGAACGATGCGCGAAAACGCATCGACCACCTGAAAGCCGCGTCGGGTCGGTCGCGCCACCAGCAGCCGGCAGTTATTGGTGCCGAGGTCCAACGCGGCGTAATGGATCGCAGTCACCAATCCAGAACCGGTCGGCCGGTGGCCGCCAGGCGGGTTGCGCGGCAAGCGATTTGCGCCGCCGGACGTTGCGGACAGGGGCGTTGCGGACAGGGGCGTTGCGGACAGGGGCGTTGCAGGCACGGGCGCCGCAGATGGTTGCGCTTCGTTGGTCCCTGCGGTGGAGTGGGGCTGGTTCGACGCCCTTTTCCGCGCGCCGGCCGGATCGGCAGTCGCGCCGGGGCCGGGCTTGACACGGCCCGACTTCGTGTTGCGCACCGCATATCGGTGACGATCGTTTTCCCGACCCTCCAAAGTTGATCTCCGGTGCCCGGCCTGCGTGTCATGCACCAGGGTCACAACCACGGCGCGCCGCCCATCTGACACGCCTCAACGGGCGTCCTCATCAGCTGACTTGGTCAGAGTGTAGCAGCTCCGCCGGGTAGGTAAAGCGCACAACGTCCCACACATCGGTGCCCGCGCGCTAGCAGCCTGATGGCCGCAAAGCGGTTACGAGATAGTTCACATCAGTGTTTGCCGCGCGACTCCAGCGATCGGCCAGCGGATTGTAGACGAGGCCTTCGACGCGACCCATAACCAGCCCAGCGGCGGCGAACGCGGCCTCCAATTCGCCGGGTGTCACAAATTTGTCCCACCGATGGGTCCCCGCCGGCAGCCAGCGCAACACGTACTCCGCACCGACGATGGCCAAGGCGAAGGCCTTCAGCGTTCGATTGATGGTCGATGCCACCATGATCCCGCCGGGTCGAACCAAGCTGGCACAGGCGGCGATGAAGGCAGCCACGTCGGGCACGTGCTCGACCACTTCAAGACAAACGACGACGTCAAACGCAGCTCCCTCGGCGACCACGTCCTCGACCTGTGCCGGTCGGTAGCTGACACTGAGCGCTTGTGGCGCAGCGTGCGCCTTGGCGACCTCAATGTTCACAGGGGACGGATCGATTCCCAGCACGGTTGCACCAAGCCGGGCCAACGGTTCGGCGATCAGGCCGCCGCCGCAGCCGATATCGAGGATGTCGAGCCCGGTGTACGGCTTCAAACGCCGCGGATCGCGATCGAAATGACTCCCCACCCGCTCACGGATGAAGCCGAGCCGCGCCGGTCCGATTTGATGCAGCGGTCGGAACTTGCCGTTGGGATCCCACCACTCATCGGCGATCGCGGAGAAGCGGGCGACCTCCGAGGCATCCAGCGTAGGCCCGCCGGCCGCCGCCGCGTGCCCGGCCACGTCAGGCGGCGCTTGCTGTCCCGTCATCGGTGTTACCCCATCTCGTTGCGCTGGCGACCGGCTGGCCTCCTCCATGGCCATGTCGGCACGATGCCGTTTCCAATCAAGATGAACTTGCTCTAAGAGTAGCCGCGACCGGCCGGCCGTGCGGCCGGCCGCACATCAGCCTGGCCTCTTGGAATAGCGGAACGAAGCAAGTGCCCGTCGTCGTCATGAAATTTGGTGGCACCTCGGTGGCGGACATCGACCGGATCCGCAATGTCGCCCATCACATCAAGCGCGAACGCGATGCTGGCAACAAAGTTGCCGTCGTGGTGTCGGCGATGGCTGGTGTCACCAATCAGTTGGTCGATTGGGTGCGGCAGGCAGCCGGGCTGCACGATGCCCGAGAGTACGACGCGGTGGTCGCCTCGGGCGAACAAGTGACCGCGGGACTGACCGCCATCGTCCTGCAGTCGATGGGTTTACAGGCCCGATCCTGGCAGGGATGGCAAATTCCGATTCTGACTAGCGCCGCCCACGGCGCGGCGCGGATCATCGGCATCGAGGCCGACATCGTGCGGCGACGGATTGAGTCCGGTGAGGTTGCTGTGGTTACTGGCTTTCAGGGACTGGAGCGGGACCACAACCGGATAGCGACGCTCGGCCGGGGCGGCTCGGATACCAGCGCGGTGGCGCTCGCGATCGCGCTGAAGGCCGACGTCTGCGATATCTATACCGACGTTGACGGCGTTTATACGACCGATCCTCGGATCACGTCGAAGGCGCGCCGGCTGCCGCGCATCTCCTATGAGGAGATGCTGGAGATGGCCTCGCTGGGGTCGAAGGTGCTGCAGACCCGGTCGGTTGAACTGGCCATGGTGCACCGCATGCGCACCCGGGTGCTGTCGAGTTTCACCCCACCCGACGCGATCGAGCCGGTACGCTCCGAGGGGACCTGGCAAGATATTGGAACCATCGTTTGCGATGAGGATGAGATGTTGGAGAGCCAGGTCGTCAGCGGCATCGCTTACGCCAAGGACGAGGCGAAAGTCACCGTACTGAAGGTGCCTGACAAGCCCGGTATCGCCGCCAGCATTTTTGGGCCGCTGGCCGATACCAACATCAATGTCGACATGATCGTGCAGAGTGTGACTCCGGACGGCGCCTTCACCGACATGACATTCAGCGTGGCGGCGATCGATTTACCGAAGGCGTTGGAGGTGCTGGAAGCGGCCCGATCCGACATCGGCTTTGCCGACATCAAGTCATCGGCGGACGTGGTCAAGGTGTCGGTCATCGGCATCGGCATGCGCAGCCATGCGGGAGCCGCCGCCCGCATGTTCGCGGCGCTGGCGGAAAAAGGCATCAACATTCACGCCATCAGCACCTCGGAAATCAAGATCAGCGTTTTGATTGACGCGGATTATACCGAACTGGCCGTACGCCTGTTGCACACGGCCTATGGTCTCGACCAAGACTGATCCGCCGCTGGCCGAACGCTGCTCGCCGTGGGCGATGTGGCCGGCGGTGTCACTTTTCGCCCCTGGGGCGCAAGCGCTATCCCGGCAGCCGGACAATCTGGCCTCAGGACCGCCCGGGTTTCAACCTCGCGCCATCGACGTCAAGGCTCGGCCGTGTCGCTGAACGCATCGCAACGGCGGAACCGCGACGATTGCGGGCAAGCCCGGGATGTGGCATTGGCCAGGGAACCGCTTAGCTCTTGAGCGAGGTGGCGCGAACCTGAAGATCAGTGGAACGGCGGTCGTAATGAAGACCGGACGCGGGGAGGATCCTCGCTCGATGCCGAAGGAGCCGGCGCTGCGCGTGATCATGCGGCGCCTGGGTGAAATCATGGCCGAACCGGGGGATGGACAATCCCGGCTCGACAAGATCGTGCGCCAAATCGCCAGCCTGATGGTCGCGGAAGTCTGCTCGATCTATTTCAAGCGTCAAGACGGTTCGCTGGAGCTGTTTGCCACGGAAGGCCTGAATCCGAAGGCGGTGCACGATACCTTGCTGAAGCGCGGCGAAGGGTTGGTCGGGCATTGCGTGGAGCTGGCGGTGCCGGTCAATGAGCCGGATGCCCAACAACATCCCGCGTTTGCCTTTCGACCGGAGACTGGTGAAGAGATCTATCACTCGTTCCTTGCCGTGCCGATCGTCCGCAGCGGCGTCGTGCATGGTGCGCTGGTCGTGCAAAATCAGACACGCCGGGTCTATTCGGAAGAAGACGTGGAGGTCCTGCAAGCGACCACCATGGTCATCGCCGAGCAAATCGCCGCCGGCGCGGTTGTCAGTGTTGGAGCGGCGATCGAGGCGGATCGGGGGCTGGCAAGCCACATCAAGGGCGAGCCGATCAGCGAGGGCATTGCCCTAGGCCACATCGTGTTGCATGAGCCTCGGGTGGTCGTGACCAACCTGGTGAGCGATGATCCGACCGCGGAGCTGGTGCGGCTGGACCATGCCCACAGGCAGTTGCGCGAGATGCTCGACGAAATGTTGCGCCACGAGATCCTGGCCAAAGCCGGCGCCCACCGCGAGGTGCTCGAGACCTATCGCATGTTCGCCCACGACGCCGGCTGGGTCAGGCGCATGCGCGACGCCGTCGCCGAGGGCCTGACGGCAGAGGCCGCTGTCGAGCGCGTACATAATGCAACGCGCACGCGGATGTTGCGGCAAAGCGATCCGTTCTGGCACGAGCGCCTGCGCGACCTGGATGACCTGTCGGATCGGTTGCTGCGGATCCTCGCCGGACGCACTTCGGCGGCCAAGGAGATCGGCGATCTCCCCGACGACGTGATCCTTGTCGCGCGCACGATGGGACCGGCGGAGCTGCTCGATTACGATCGGACCAAGCTGCGTGGCCTGATCATCGAAGAGGGCAGCGGACAAAGCCACGTCGGGATCGTCGCTCGCGCCTTGGATCTGGCCACGGTCGGTCAGGCGCGCCGCATCATCGAGCGCGTATCGACCGGTGATCAGGCGATCATCGACGGTGAGACCGGTGACATCCATCTGCGGCCCTCGCCGGATATCGTGCACGCCTATTCCGACAAACTGCGGTTTCGCGCTAGCAGGCAGCGGCGCTACGAAAGCCTGCGCGACAAGCCGGCGCAAACCACCGATGGCGCCCGCATCGAACTCAATATCAATGCCGGACTGCTCGTTGACTTGCCGCATCTCACTGAATCGGGCGCGGACGGCATCGGCTTGTTTCGAACCGAGCTGCAGTTCATGGTCTCGCACACGCTGCCCGGGGTTGAAACCCAGCTTGACATGTACCGCCAGATCTTCAAGGCGGCCGGCCCAAAACGCGTTGTGTTCCGCGCATTGGACATCGGTGGTGACAAAGCCCTGCCCTACATACGCCATCCGGCAGAGGAGAACCCGGCGCTGGGATGGCGCGCCTCTCGCCTGCTGCTGGACAGGTCGGCGCTACTGCGGCTGCAAATGCGCGCCCTGATCGGTGGCGCCGACGGCCGTGAGCTGTCGTTGATGATGCCGATGATCACCGCACCTGAAGAGATCGATCGGGTGCATACGCTGCTGCACTTGGAGCTCCATCGCGTCGAGCGCCACGGCGGCCGATTGCCCGAGGCGGTCCGCTTGGGAGCCATGATCGAAGTACCGGCGGTGTTGTTTCAACTCGATGCGCTGTTGGCGAAGGTCGACTTCGTGTCCGTCGGCAGCAACGATCTGACGCAGTTCCTGTTCGCCGCCGATCGGGGCAACCCGAAGGTGGCCGGGCGCTACGATAATCTGTCGGTCGCCAACCTGCGTGCCCTCAAGGCGGTGGTCGACGCCGGGCAGCGGATGGGTGTTCCAGTCACGCTGTGTGGCGAGATGGCGGGCCGGCCGATCGAAGGCATGGCGCTGATCGGGCTGGGCTATCGGTCGCTGTCGTTGGCGCCGGCCGCGATCGGCCCGATCAAGCAGATGATCCGCTCGCTCGATGCCGGGCGCCTGAGCGCGCGCATCAACCAATTGATGACGGAGAACCATCCCGACGTTCGCGCCGAGCTGCACCGGTTCGCCGAAGCCGACAGCATCGAGCTGTGATGAGGACGTCCGTTGCGGCTTGAAAAGGTGCGGATCTGCCGCCGGCGCCGTCAGACGGCCTCCATGGCCAGGGCGATCCCCTGCCCGACGCCGATGCACATCGTGCACAGTCCCAGCTTCGCATCGCGCTCCCGCAGTTCCAGCGCCGCCGTCAACGCCAGCCGCGCGCCGGACATGCCGAGCGGGTGACCCAGCGCGATCGCACCGCCATTCGGGTTGACGTGCTCAGCGTCGTCCGGCAGGCCCAATTGCCGCAAAACCGCCAATCCCTGTGAGGCGAACGCCTCGTTCAACTCGATGACGTCGAACGCCTTGACCGTCAGCCCCAGCCTTTCAGCCAGCTTGCGCGACGCCGGCGCCGGACCGATGCCCATGATCCGCGGCGGCACGCCGGCACAGGTGCTTGCCAACACCCGGGCGAGCGGCTCCAATCCGTAGCGCTCAACGGCGTCCTCCGATGCGATCAACAAGGCCGCTGCGCCGTCATTGACGCCCGAGGCGTTGCCGGCGGTCACGCTGGCGCGCTCCGATTTGAACAGGGTCGGTAGAGCGGCGAGCTTGTCCAACGTCGTCTGACGCGGGTGCTCATCATGATCGACGACGTTGGGGTCACCCTTGCGCTGGGGAACAGGCACCGGCGTGATCTCCTTGGCCAGGCGCCCGTTGCCTTGCGCACGGGCGGCGCGCTGCTGCGAGGCGAGGGCGAACTTGTCCTGGTCGGCGCGCGAGACCTGAAATTCCTGCGCCACGTTCTCGGCCGTCTCCGGCATGGAATCGATGCCATATTGGGCCTTCATCTTGGGATTGACGAAGCGCCAGCCGATGGTGGTGTCGAACATCTCCGCCTGCGTACGCGAAAACGCCGAAGTCGCCTTGGCCATCACAAACGGTGCCCGGGACATGCTTTCTACGCCGCCCGCGATCATCAGCTCGGCGTCACCAACCTTGATTGCCCGCGCAGCTTGCCCCACCGCGTCGAGCCCCGAGCCGCACAGTCGATTGACCGTGACGCCAGGGACCTCGGTCGACAGCCCGGCCAGCAGCGCCGACATGCGCGCCACGTTGCGGTTATCGTCGCCGGCCTGATTGGCGCAACCGAACATCACGTCATCGATGGCCTCGGCCGGCACGCTCGGGTTCATCGCCATCAGCTGGCCAATAACATGTGCCCCCAGATCGTCGGCACGCACCTGGGACAGGCTACCGCCATAGCGGCCGATCGGCGTTCTGATACCATTGACGATATAGGCCTGGCGCATCGTTGATCACTCCGTTTGAGCCACGCTGAGCGGGTGCGTAGCAAATGTGATAGACATTTGCTCGCATCGGGTCCAGATCGGCCACCGAGCGACTGGCGGATCGTTGCGGCCGCCGATGTGCGAGCCATGACAACACACATGATGAACTCTAATGAATCCTGTTTTGATCGAGGTAACGCGCGGTGGCCTGATCGAAAGCCGGCACCGCGGCGCCCTGGCCGTGGCCGATCACGCCGGTCGGACGCTGCTGACGATCGGCGACGTTGACACGCCGGTGTTCCCGCGATCGGCGATCAAAGCACTCCAGGCCGTGCCATTGATCGAGTCCGGCGCGTCGGACCGCTTTGGCTTCGACGACGCGGCGATCGCCCTGGCCGCCGCCTCCCATGCCGGAACCAAGCGCCACGTCGATGTCGCTCAGGCCATGTTGGATCGGATCGGGCTGTCGGCTCGACATCTGGCCTGTGGGGCCCACCGCCCATTGTCTGCGGCGGCCGCACGTGACTTGGATCGACGCGATCAGGAGCCGACGCCGCTGCACAACAACTGCTCCGGGAAGCATGCGGGCATGCTGGCGACGGCGGTGCATGCAAACGAGCCGCTCACTGATTATTGGCACCCACAGCACCCGGTGCAGGTACGGGTTCGCGATGTCCTTGAACGTCTTTCCGGTATCAGCCTCAGCGGTGTAGCGTGTGGGATCGATGGCTGCTCGATCCCCAATTGGCCGATGCCGATCGCCTGCTTGGCGCGAGCATTCGCCGCATTCGTCGCCCCGGGGGATGCCGCTCCATGTCGTGCGGCCGCCGAGCGGATCATGCGCGCTTGCTGGTCGCAACCCGAATTGGTGGCGGGCGAGGGCCGGCTCGACACCACCGTGATGCGCTGCTTGCCCGGCGACGTGTTCCTCAAAGGCGGCGCCGAAGGCGTTTATTGCGCCGGTCTGCCGCAGCGTGGCTTGGGCATCGCGCTCAAGATTGACGACGGCGCCAAGCGCGCGGTCGAACCGATGGTGATGCAGGTGTTGGCGCGGCTCGAGCCGGCGGCGGCCGATCTAATCCCGAACACGGAGCAACGCAATTGGAACGGCCTGGTCACCGGGCAGATCGCGCTGGCGCCAGAGATCGCGGCGACGCTGGACCAACTGAAAGCGTGACGTGCGGCTACCGACATCATCGTGGCATCGGGTGGTCAGGCGAGGAGCGGGATGGTTCCAGCCAGGACAGAAGAGGATTAGACGAGAGGATTAAACGACGAGGCGGAACATCAACACGCCCACCACCGTCAGTATGATCCCGGCAAACTCCAATCCCGTGATGCGCTCCCGATAGTAGAGCCATGACACCAACAGCGTGAACACCACCTCGATCTGACCGACGGCGCGAACATACGAGGCATTTTGCAGCGCAAATGCGGTCAACCAGCAGATCGATCCGACCGCGCTCATGGCGCCAATCCAGCCCGATAGGCGCCAATGCGGCCGGATCTGGCCCACCACGCCCGGCTGATGCCACACCAGCCAGCCGCCAACGATGACGGTCTGCATGAGGATGGCCAGCAACACCGTCCAGGCACCGCGCCAAACGAAGCTGCCGTCGCCGATGACCTGCGTCGCCTCGCGGTAGGTCAAGTACGACAACGAAAAGAAGAAGGCGCATGCAAAGGCCACGCGAATGGCTGGATCCCAGACCAGCTGGGCCACGGCGCTGAGCGGAGCTACCGCGGGTTGGCGAACACGGGCATCGAACGCATCGGCCCGGAGCACGCCGGTCCGCTCCAGCGACATCAAAATCACGCCGATCACCACGATGCTGAGTGCCGCCAGGCCGCCGCCCGAGGGCGCTTCCGCGAACAGCACGGCACCGAGGATGGCGGTGATCACGATGTCGAACTTGGTCAGCATGGTGCCGACTCCGAAGCTCTTCAGCCGAAACATCATGATCAGGAATACCGTGGCGACGACTTGTGTCATGGCGCCCGCCAACGTGTGAAACAGCCATGAACCGTTGAAGTCGGGCATGCCCTCGCCGGTCAACATCAGCACGATCAGCAGATACGCCGCCAGCACCGGAAGCCCGAACACGGAGCGCACGTAGGTCGTCACCAATGCCGAGAGATGCCGGTTGAGATCGCGCTGTGCCGCCGTCCTCACCGCCTGCAAAAAGGCGGCAAAGATGGTCAGCAGGATCCAGACATGCTCCATCGTTGGTGTTCGATCCTGTTACTGGCCTGGCGGTGGCTGTGCGGCCCAAGTTCATTTCGGCCTCAGACGGATGTGCCTTGCCGGCCCGCCGGCTCAGCCGCCCATCCAATGGCATGATGTTGCGGATGGAAGAACTGGGCGAGCGGGGTCGTTCCAGCCGACGCTGGAACGCTCTATGCCAACCGCTCGACTTGAGGCAAGCCCGCATCGGATTGTGGCGCAATGCTTGCCTGGGCTTGATCAAAGATCGCTTCCGCTGGGGCAGGCGCGGCCGGCAGCCTCGGCTTAGTCTTGACCCTCATGATCTGCGGCAGGATAGTGGATGAGCGAACAGGTCAAGTCGCGCCGACCGGCTCGGCCGAGCCTAGCTGGCCATGCTGCCGGACCGCAGCCCCGATCGCCCACACGTCGCTGATCTCGGAGACACGTCATGAACAAGCTGGTCCTTGAGTCAACTGCGCCATTCCAAGGCTTTCCAGAGCTGGTCGCCTACCAGGAGGGCCTATTTGCCAAGGAAGGGCTGACGATCGAGTGGGCCGATCGCGACGAAACGGCGCTTAAGTCGGTGGTGAAAGACGCCGGCAATCCGTTGGGCATCGATCCATTTGGCAGCCATGGCAAACTGTTGGAAGCAGGCCGGGCGGACATGTACAACGCCTGCGAATGGGGCAACTACTGCCGCGTTGAAGATACCCAGGTGGGCAGCCGCCAGCTCGGCCGGCGTGCGATCGTCACCTATGCGGGCATCGCTGTGCGGTCTGATTCGCCGGTGTTCACGGCCCAGCAGCTGGCGAACCGCGCGGTCGGCGTGCCGTTTTATGCCGGCACCCACTACCTGGCACTGCACCTGTTGGAGGGGTTTTTGCCGCGCGACGCCATCAAGGTGGTGCCGGCGGCGTCGGGCTCCCGCAGCAGGCTCAACGCGATGCTCAACGGCGAGGTGGAGGCCGTCACCCTGACCGAGCCCTATCTGACGCTGGCGGAAAAGAAGGGCTGCCGCATCATCTGCTCGGCCTTTTACCACGGCACGGAGGTGGCGTCCGATCGCGTCGATGCCCAGACCTATGCCGCGTTCAACCGGGCGGTGCGAGCGGCTGTTCGCTTGATCAATCAAGACAAATCAAAATACCTGCAGATCTTCATCGACTACCATGCCAAGAAGGACCCGGAAATCGCCGCGCTGAGCGCCGGCGACATCAATCCGGCCCACATCGTGGTCGTCGATCCGGCGCCAATCCCTGCCGATGAGCTGAAGCGCACTTACGACTGGATCAAGAGCTGGGGCATGTTGGCCCGAACGGAAAACGAGACCGACTTGATCAACGCTTTGGTGCAGGAGCAGGCGCATTCCGTCGCGGCCGAGTAGGCTGTGCTGCAGCGCATAACACCTAACCTTAACAATTGGCCCAGTGGCTTGTGACAGGTGCGTTCCCTGCGGGCGCCGACTCGGCTATGGCGATGGCGTCGTGGTGCGCGCGTCCATCGTCGAGCCGGTCCGAAATGAGCCTGATTTTCAACGTGATCTACGCCGCCAGCGCGCGTGGGACGCATCATAAGCTCGCGCTTGACGCGTTGAACCATCTTAAGGGCCCGAACGCCGAGCTGTGGCGCCGGCTGTTTCTCAAACATGCCGCGCTTTACGTGCAGGGCTCGACGGCCCCCGATACCGAATTCAAAGATTTCAGAAATCACGTGTTGCACGTCCGCGATGACTATTGGGGTGGCGCCGTCGACAAAGTGGAGGGCTGGTTCGAGCAGGTGGTCCATGGCTTGCGGGACGGCCGATGGGAGGACGCAGTGTGGGCGGCGGGCGTGCTCAGTCACTATTACACCGACCCGCTCCATCCGTTTCACACCGCCCAGTCGGAGGCGGAAAATAACATCCACCGCGCGGTCGAATGGTCGATCTCAAGGTCCTACGACTCATTGCGCAAGCTGGGTCTGGCCGACAGCGACCAGATCACCGTCGCGCCTGGCGCTCAGCCCGGTTGGTTGCGGGCGTTCGTCGTGCAAGGCGCGGAGTTGAGCAATCAACATTACGAACGGTTGATGGCACACTACGACATTCACAGAGGCATGGTCGATCCTCCGGCCGGGCTTGATCAATTGGGCCGGCGTTGCGTGGCGGGGCTGCTGATCTATGCCGCCAAAGGTCATGCCGCTTTGTTGGATGCCGCGTTCGCGCAGGCCAAGGTCGAGCCGCCCCGAGTGTCCGTGGCCTTGGACGCGGTGCTGGCAGCGCTCAAGGTGCCGATCAAGCGAATCGGGGCGCGGCTTGCCGACGCCGAGGAGCGGCGCCTGATCGAGCGCATCTATGACGAACTCACGACCACCGGCCGGGTCGAGCAGAACCTTCCAGCCGACGATCGTGCGGTGCGTGAAGCCTACCGCAAGGAGGTGCTGGAGCCACAGATGTCCCAGCGCGGCGCGCAACGGCAGCGACTGGTCAGCATGCCACCGGCCAGAGCGCGCCGCCAGGCGGCCCTGGCGGCGGCGCGACGGCGCACGGCGCCGCCGTCGATCCCGCCGGCTCCAGCCAAGGCCATCGATCCGGAGCGAAGGCCCACATCCGCGGGCGCCGCACTGCAGTCGGAGGCCGCGGTTGTTGAGCCGGTCCCGACCTCTTCGTCGCCATCTCCGGCTTCACCAATAGCGCTCGCGGACCGACGCACGCGCAGCGATCGCGTTTACTTGACCGCTTCAGACGACGTCAGCTGCGGCCCATCGATCGGACCGAACACGGCCGAGCAGCTTTACGCGATCGGAATCCACACTGTGTCCGACCTGCTGGCCGGTGACCCGGCCGACATCGCCGCCCGTCTCGACGTGCGCCACATCTCGCGTGACACCGTCCGCGATTGGCGTGACCAGGCGGTGCTCGTGATGTCGGTGCCCGGTCTGCGCGGTGGACACGCTCAATTGCTGGTGGGGGCAGGCTTGCGGGGGCCAGAAAAGCTGGCGGCGGTCGACCCAAACGACCTCTTAGTCGCGGTGTTGGCGTTTGCGCGCACTCGCGAGGGCGAAAGGGTGCTCCGGGATAGCGCCCCGCCGGATCTGGAACAAATCCTCGGCTGGGTCGCGCGCGCTAAGGCGCGTCGGGCGGTTGAGATAAATTCTCGTTGAATTAGGAATAAACTCGAAGGCGAGTATTCATGCTGCAGCAACCAAACACACGGGTTTTGGAGTCCATTAACCTAACCTGACGACCTGCACACTATGATCCGCTCACACGGTGGGCTGAGGAGCGGTGCGCTGCGTACCGACGGGTTATGTTTTCGATTGGAAGAGCGTTCGTTCTCGTTGCTCTGATCAGTGCCTCACTCCCGTTGGTGTTGATGTGGGCATTGCCCCATAACCCGGATCAGACCTCGCCGACGGACTCGGCCCAGGAGCGGCATCTGCCGTTGGCGCGTACCATCGGGTCCTTTTTGGCCCAGTATGTGCACAGCCGCACCTTGGCATTCAATCAATTGGCCGACGACCTCCTGGCCGACCGGCCGGCTACCCTAACGCCGAGCCTGTTGCAGGGGTTGGGCCTGCGCGCCTTGGTGCTGGTGGATGTCAACTCCGGCCGGACGCTCAACGCCGCGCCGGGCGGGCCATCAGGCGCCAGGAAGGTGCTGTCCCGCGCCAGCATCGATCGCTTGGTCAAGTCGACCAGAAATCAGTCAGGCCCCGTCACCGACATCAGACCGTCACGGAACGGCACCGCATCGGTTCATTTGGTCCGCCGGAAAGGCGATCGGGCGGTCGCCGCCGCGTTGGACCCGGGTCCGATCGAAGATCTCGCCAATTCGAACGCGCTCGGCAGCAATTTACACGTTGCGATCGTCGATTCGTCCCGGCGCCTGTTGGCGTCATCGAAGCAAGCCCCGGTCGCGAACGCACCAGATGTGTCCGCGCTCCCGCCGATCAAATTGATGATGCAGGCCGGCGGCGAGGTTCAATCGTCGCACCCGCCGGCAGCGCTAACCGAAGGCGTCGCCAGCTTTGCGACGGTGCCTGCTCTGGGATGGGGCGTACTGGTCTGGCAACCCGGCGCCGATCCGATACCTCAGACGAACAGTTTGACAATTGGGGTGGTCTTGATCGTCGTTTTCAGCTTGGTCGCCGCCGTGCTGATCGCCGTTGCCGTCAGCCGCCTGATCTGCACCCCCCTCGATGGCCTCATGGCGGTCGCCCGACGCTTGGTCAACGGTGAACGCGATCCCGGGGTCAGCACGCCGCAGCAGCTTCTGCCGCGCGAAATCCAAGCCTTGTCGTCGTTCGTCAACGGCTTGGCCCGCAAAATCGCGAAAGCCCAAACCGACGAAGCCGAAGCGCGGCGGCGTGCCGAAACTGCCGACCGACAAAAAAGCGAATTCTTTCACCATACCGTTCACGAGCTGCGCTCTCCGGTTACGTCGATCATCGGCTTGTCGCAGGCCTTGGGCCAAGCGCTTGATGAAAGTCGGGTGCCCGCGCGGCACGTCGAGCAGGCGCAGCTGATCCGCGAGACCAGCCACCACCTGCTGTCGTTGGTCAACGACCTGTTGGACCTCGGCCGCATTGAGGCGGGCCACTATCAGCTGACGGAAACGACGCTTGGCATCGATGAAATCATCAACCGCTGTTTTCGGCTGCTGGAGCCAGCGGCGGCCCATCGCGGCATATCACTCAATGCAAACTATGGTCGGACGCCGCCTGCTATCCTCGCCGATGAGCGCGCGATGTATCAGGTGATGCTGAATTTGGTAGCCAATGCGGTGCGCTATGGCCGGACCGGCGGCCATGTCAACGTGCGCGTCGTAATCCACGGCGACGGAACGATCTCGATTGCCGTCGCCGACGACGGCAGGGGCATCGCCGCCGAGGATCTCGAACGGGTCATGCAACCGTTCCAACGGATCGAGCATCATCAGGACGCGCATGAGCAAACCCGCGGCACCGGCCTCGGATTGCCCATCGTGAAGCGGCTGGTCGAGTTGCATGACGGCCGCTTCATCCTGTCGAGCAAGGTGGGGGTCGGCACCACCGCACTGGTTTTGCTGCCTGCGAGCCGCGGTCGAATGCAGCCTGCCGTCGGCGTATCGGGTCGCACGGTCGCCGCCTGATCACAGTTTTACTGCGAACATTGGTCTGCCCGCTTCGCGTTGCACTGCATCAGAGATCATCGCGGCGCAATCGATAGCGTGTCAGAGTGAGCTGGAACCATCCCGCTCCCCGGCCCGGTTCCTCCGCTCGCCACCCACAACATCATGCCATTGGGTGGCCCAGTTGAGGAATCGGGTGGAGGAACGGAGTGGAGGAATCGGGCGGGGGAGCGGGCCGGCACAGGCGTTCCGCCTTTAGCGGACATGATGTCGGCGGAATCGATGCAGGTCTTTGATCCGGTGCCAGCGTTTGGACCGCAGATCGCCGCCCTCACAATCCACGACGCTCACGCCACACACGCCGGCTTGAGCGACTTTAAGGGCGATCATCATTGTGCCTTAATTGGGAGCCGTCTTTGCGGTTCCAATTTAAGGCACAATGATGATCGAGCTTCACTGATGGTATCCACAGCGATCGATCACGCGCATCGAGCAGCCGAGGAGCGTATGTCGACATCTCACTATATCGCCGGGCTGTTGGGGCCGCTGCTGGTCGTGCAGGCGTTGTCCTTGCTGCTGCGGCCATCGATGTTTGGGTCGCTTGTCAAGGACACCGCGGGGCTCACCGGTCTGATCTACCTGAGCGGCATTCTGACCTTGCTGGCCGGCCTCGCAATCGTGCGCAGCCACAATCTCTGGGTCGCGGACTGGCGGGTGATCATCACCATTTTCGGCTGGATCGCGGTGCCCGCTGGCATTGCCCGCATGCTGCTTCCAGATCGACTTGCCGCGATCGCCGGGCCTTGGCTGCAACGCCCGGCAGTCGGGATGGTCGGCGGTTTCATCTTATTGGCGTTGGGCACGTTTGTCGGGGCCAAGGGCTATGGCCTCGTTTAAGCGGTCGAGCCGATCTGCATCCAGCGCTTGCATCGGTGACGAGAACAGCGCACATTGGAGGCATCCGAGGGGCGCCGGTGGCAACCGGCTGAGATCGCACTGAGGCCACGTGCGAACGACCCTTAGAACCTGATCCGGGTCATGCCGGCGAAGGGACGGTGCCGTTCTTGCGACTTCCTCCCTCGTCCGACGACCCTGGTATGGCAGCTTGGCAGCCAACGGCCGCGGAGCTGCCGCCGTCCTTGCCCGGCCGGGCTGGGACCACGCGAGCATCGGGTGAGCGCTACCGCCTCCCCGCTGCTTCTCACGCGCCCTTGGCACCGCCCGTTAAGCGCGCCAAGGCCGGGGCACACATGCGCAGATCGCGCTGGGAGGTAGAACGATGAACAGGATCACCCGTGCGCAGGACTTGATGGTACCGAAGGTGACGACGGGTCCGCTGCCGGCCAGCACCAAGGTTTATGATGCGCCGGACGGCTTCCCCGATGTGCGCGTGCCGCTGCGCGAGATCGCGCTGAGCGATCCCGCTCAGCCGACGTTCCGCGTTTACGACCCATCGGGCCCCTATACCCAGTCGAACGCTGACATCGACGTCGAAACCGGATTGCCACGGCTGCGCGAAGCTTGGGTCAAGGAACGTGGCGGGGTCCGGCAATATGACGGGCGGGCGATCAAGCCGGAAGACAACGGCAACGTGGCGGGCACGCAGCTGGCCCGCGACTTCCCCAACAAGACCCCGCCATATCGGGGCCAATCGGGCCAGCCTGTCACCCAGCTTGAATTTGCACGGGCCGGCATCGTCACCAAAGAGATGCGTTATGTCGCCCACCGGGAGAACCTTGGCCGCAAGGCCGCTGTTGCCGGTGCCAAGCAGGCTTTGCACGACGGCGAAAGCTTCGGCGCAGCGATCCCCGAACACATTACGCCGGAGTTCGTGCGTGATGAGATCGCGCGCGGCCGCGCCATCATTCCCGCCAACATCAACCATGCCGAACTGGAGCCGATGATCATCGGCCGCAACTTCCTGGTGAAGGTCAACGCCAATATCGGCAACTCGGCGGTGACATCCTCGGTCGAGGAAGAGGTGGAAAAAATGGTGTGGGCGATCCGCTGGGGCGCCGATACCGTGATGGACCTGTCGACCGGACGCAACATTCACAACACGCGGGAATGGATCTTGCGCAACAGCCCGGTCCCGATCGGGACAGTGCCGATCTACCAGGCGTTGGAGAAGTGCGGCGGCGATCCCATCAAGCTCAGTTGGGAGCTTTATCGCGACACGCTGATTGAGCAGTGCGAGCAAGGCGTCGATTACTTCACGATCCACGCCGGCGTGAGATTGGGCTACGTGCATCTGACGGCCGATCGGGTCACTGGCATCGTCTCACGCGGCGGCTCGATCATGGCGAAGTGGTGCCTGGCTCATCACAAGGAGAGCTTCCTTTACGAGCGGTTCGACGAGATCTGCGACATCATGCGCAGCTATGACGTCTCCTTCTCGCTCGGCGACGGGCTGCGCCCGGGCTCGATCGCTGACGCCAATGATCGGGCGCAATTCGCCGAATTGGAGACGCTGGGTGAGCTGACGAAAATCGCCTGGGACAAGGGCTGCCAGGTGATGATCGAGGGCCCCGGCCACGTGCCGATGCACAAAATCAAGATCAATATGGACAAGCAGCTGAGCGAGTGTGGGCAAGCACCGTTTTATACGCTGGGGCCGCTCACCACCGATATCGCGCCGGGCTATGACCACATAACCTCCGGTATCGGTGCGGCGATGATCGGTTGGTTCGGCACCGCGATGTTATGTTACGTGACGCCCAAAGAGCATTTGGGCCTGCCGAACCGCGACGACGTCAAAGTCGGGGTGATCACCTATCGTCTGGCCGCGCACGCCGCCGACCTCGCCAAGGGCCATCCGGCTGCGCAGTTGAGGGACGACGCCGTCTCCCGGGCCCGCTTCGAGTTCCGCTGGCAGGACCAATTCAACCTCGGTCTCGATCCCGACACGGCCCGCCAATTCCACGATGAGACGCTGCCGAAGGAAGCGCACAAGGTGGCCCATTTCTGCTCGATGTGCGGGCCCAAGTTCTGCTCGATGAAGATCACCCAAGACGTTCGCGATTATGCCGCGACGCTCAATGACCCGGACGGGAAGCTGGCCGCCGAAGGCATGGCGGAGATGAGCCGGAAATTTCGGGAGCTGGGTGGTCAGGTCTACGTCGACGCGGATAAGGTGAAGACGGCCAATAAAACGCTGGGCTAGATCAGCGCGCCTTAAACCGGAACCGCAACGCCGATTCCAATTGCGCCGGTTCCGATTTAAGGCGCAAAGATGATCGCTCTTAAAGTGGTGAGCAGCTTTCTGCTCTTCATCGGAACCGCAACGATCCCGATGAAGAGCAGAACGTTACGTTGCTCACCACTCTAAGGCACGATGAACCAGACCCTGTCCGCCTTGGGCGGAAGCGCCGTGCCGTCCAGCTCGCCTTGACATGCGTTTGAGCAACCGGCGGCTTTGACGAGCACGTGATGGATCATTTCCGCCTTGAGCGGAAATGATCCAGGCCCATCGTGGACCACCGCGCGCAGCGCAGGTTAAGCCAGATCGAAACGATCTGCGTTCATCACCTTTGTCCACGCCGCCACGAAGTCGTGCACGAACTTCACTTTGCTATCGTCCTGGGCATAGACCTCGGCATAGGCGCGCAGGATCGAATTGGACCCGAACACGAGATCAACGCGAGACGCCGTCCATTTGACCTTGTCCGTCTTTCTATCGCAGACGTCGTAGTGGTCCTTGCCGGTCGCCTTCCAGGCATAGTTCATGTCCGTCAGATTGACGAAGAAGTCGGTCGTGAGCGCGCCTTCTCGATCCGTGAAGACGCCGTGCTTGGACCCGCCGTAGTTGGTACCCAACACCCGCATTCCACCAACAAGCACCGTCATCTCAGGGGCGGTGAGCCCCATCAGCTGCGTGCGGTCGAGCATCAGCTCTTCTGTGGTGACGGCGTAGTCCTGCTTCAGCCAATTGCGATAACCGTCGGCGAGCGGTTCGAGCACGGCAAAGGAGTCGGCATCCGTCATCTCATCGGTGGCATCCCCGCGACCTGGCGCGAACGGCACCGTGACGGCGACGCCCGCGGCCTTGGCCGCCTGCTCGACGCCAACATTGCCCGCAAGGACGATCACGTCTGCCACGCTGGCGCCGGCCTCGGCCGCGATCGGTTCCAGCACGGCCAGCACTTTGGCCAGGCGCGCCGGCTCGTTGCCCTCCCAGTCCTTCTGCGGGGCCAGACGGATGCGCGCACCGTTGGCGCCGCCGCGCATGTCCGATCCACGGAAGGTGCGGGCGCTGTCCCAGGCGGTGGCGACCATATCGCCGACCGACAGGCCGCTTGCCGCGATCTTCGCCTTGACCGCACTCACATCATAGTTCGTGCTGCCGACGGGAACCGGATCCTGCCAGATCAGGTCCTCCTTGGGAACGTCGGGACCGAGATAGCGGACCTTCGGCCCCATGTCGCGGTGGGTGAGCTTGAACCAGGCCCGCGCGAAGGTGTCCCTGAAGTAGTCGGGGTTCTTGTGAAACTTGTCCGAGATCTGCCGATAGATCGGATCCATCTTCATGGCCATATCGGCATCGGTCATGATTGGATTGTGGCGGATCGAGGGGTCCTCGACATCGACGGGTTTGTCTTCTTCCTTGATTTCAACGGGCTCCCATTGCCAGGCGCCAGCCGGGCTCTTCTTTAACTCCCACTCATGGTTGAGGAGCATGTCGAAGTAGCCGTCGTCGAACTTGGTCGGATGGGTGGTCCAGGCGCCTTCCAGGCCGCTGGTGATGGCATCCCTGCCGACGCCCGTGCGGGATGGGTTATGCCAGCCAAGTCCCTGCTGATCGACGCCGGCCGCCTCGGGATCGGGGCCCAACAGGCTCGCGTCACCGTTGCCGTGGCACTTGCCGACGGTGTGCCCACCCGCGGTCAGCGCGACGGTCTCTTCGTCGTTCATCGCCATGCGGGAGAAGGTTTCGCGCACCTCAAGCGCGGTTTTCAGCGGGTCCGGCTTGCCGCCAACGCCTTGGGGATTGACATAGATGAGACCCATCTGCACGGCCGCCAGCGGGTTCTCCAACGATTGCGCGTTGTCATCATCTTCGTAACGACCTCGCCCAAGCCATTCTTTTTCCGATCCCCAGTAGATGTCCTTTTCGGGATGCCAAATGTCGTCGCGACCGAAGCCGAAGCCGAAGGTTTTCAGGCCCATGGACTCGTAGGCGATGTTGCCGGCCAGGATCAGCAGGTCGGCCCAACTGATCTTGTTGCCGTACTTTTTTTTGATCGGCCACAGCAGGCGCCGCGCCTTATCGAGGCTGACGTTATCCGGCCAGGAGTCCAGTGGCGCGAAGCGCTGGTTGCCGGTGCTGCCACCGCCTCGGCCGTCGGCGATACGATAGGTTCCCGCGACGTGCCAAGCCATGCGGATCATCAGGCCGCCATAGTGGCCCCAGTCGGCGGGCCACCACACTTGGCTGTCGGTCATCAGGGCATGGAGGTCTTGCTTGAGGGCCTCAACATCGAGCTTCTTGAGCTCGTCGCGGTAACTAAAGTCCTTGCCCAACGGATTGGTCTTGGTGTCGTGCTGATGCAGAATGTCGAGGTTGAGGGCTTTCGGCCACCACTCCATGACATTGCTTCCTAGCGCCGTATTCCCACCGTGCAAAACCGGGCATTTCCCCGCTGACGTCATATCATTTCCATCCATGGTACTCTCCAAAGTTGAAGCTTGAGCGCGGGCAGATGACTGTGCACCTGAGGACCGTTTGAACCGCCTTGGAAGGCATCCATTCATCCATCTTTGTGGTTGGGCTGGACTCCGATCACCATTTTTGCGCCGGCAACCCGAAGGCCGCTGGCGCCAACCATCATCTCACCTATCGAGTTGTGCAGTTATCCGACCTATCCCCTATACAAGGATCATGAATCCTTGGAAAGTCTTTGTCCGTCGTCAATGTCGCGCGAGCGCGCGCGTTTTCGGGGGTCAACCGCGATGGTTTGCTTGGCGCAGGCGCGGTCTCGGCCCAGCTCGGTGCAGGCTCAGAGCGGTAAAGTAGACGTATATATGCTGTCACCCCACGTGAGCGCGATAACACGGCGACGGCGGACCTCCTGTTATCCTTCGGCTCCGCGACCTCCGTTCCTGCGCAGCCTGCCGGCCGCGCTCGAGGCGAATTCGCGCACCTGGATACCGCGCACCTCACCTGCCGCGACGGCACCGCCTCGGCACGACCGCGCGTGCTACCTGCAACGGCGTGTTACTTAGCAACGACGGCGATTGACTGGACGGGCGGCAGACTGCCACATGGTGGGCGGCCGGTTGGGGAAGCTTGGTCTCCCAACAGGTGGGGCGATGCGCGTATTCGAGGAGCGAATGATGGCGGGCCACGGAACATTTCATTGGAACGAGTTGCTGACTGACGACGTTGATGCTGCAAAAAAATTCTTCACACAGACAATCGGCTGGTCGTTCGATGCCATGCCGATGCCGGAGGGCACCTATTACGTCGCCAAGCAGGATGGCAATCCGGTTGCAGGCATAATGGCCATGCAGGGCATTGTGCCGGAGGGCGTGCCGGCGCACTGGATGGGCTACTTGGAGGTTGACGACGTCGATGCCCGGCTGGCGACGGCCAAATCGGCCGGTGCAACGGTGATCCGTGAACCGTTCGACGTCCCGATGGTCGGCCGCATCGCGATCCTGTCCGATCCAACCGGGGCGGCGATCGGCTGGATCACGCCGACACGCTGATCTGACGCGCCGAGCAGCTGGGGTGTGATCGTCGCGGGTTGAGACCGGCTGATGACGACGCGCGCCAGCTGGGTTGTAGATGGCTCTCCCTCAGCCGGGCCCTGACGATCCCGCGCGCGCAAGCAGTTGCCCTTCAGCCGGTGCTGCCTCTGACACGCGCATGGCGGCCAATCTGTTCCGTCGGCGGGTCGGCTCGGGTTGAGTCGGGTCGAGTCGAGTCGAGTCGAGTCGGATCGGGCCGAGACCCTAACGCTGTGCGTTGAACAAGCCGACACCACGCGCGACAAATTGAGCGAATCGCCGTTTAGTCTGCGCCAGGTCATTTCCTCGTTAGGTGGAATTGGCTTGCCGGCACGCTCCCCCGTCTGGCCACCCAATGGCACGATGTTGGGGTTGGCCGGGTCGGGCAGCGGGTTGGTTCCAGCCAACACCGAAACGCGCTGACTGGGCGGCAAACACTCGCGATGGTCCACGCGGCTGGCACCGGTCGGGGGCGTCACACGCCCCGTGGCGTCGCTGAGCTGGTCGTCCGTGAGACAATCGCTTCTCTGTTTCGCGCGAAACAGCGCCATCGGCCTATGCGCGTCATTGTGTGTCCATGAGAACGTCACCGCTCGCTGAGGCGAGACGGCCGCCAACGTTCAAGGATGGAGAGCGCCATGATGGGTCGCGTAACAAAATTCTTAACTGCGCATGGCATCGGCGTGATTGCCGCTGAAGACGGCCGCAAGTTCCGCTTCACCGCCAATGAGCTGACCAATAGGTCGACGGCCGTCAGCGGGGTCGAGGTGGATTTTCTGCTCAGCGCCGGTCGTCCCACCCAGATCATTCCCCTTGACGGCACCCCATGGACCGCATTTGGCGGCATTGAACAGGACTGAGGCGGTATCATGCTGACCCATGCAGTGAGCCCTGACGCGATCGCCTTGGACGGCGCCACGGTGGACCCCCGCGAAACGCCCAGCGCCCTTGCGCCCTGCCCCTGGGACGAGACCGACGTACCACGCGTCGCCGCCGCCGACCTCGCCGCCGCCGCCCGTTTGTGGCTCAGGCGCGACCGCTCCCTGTCCAATCCGACGGTGGCGCAGCCGACCGAGCGCTTGGAGGACATTGAGGGTGATATCATCGCGATGTTCGAGGACCAGCCGGCCCGCAGCCTGGCGGTGTTGTTGCGGGTGCGTTGCCTGGTCGTGGCCCTGTCCAGCCGTCGGTTTGCCGCCATCGCGCCGACCCACGATACGGACGCCATCGCCGATCTGGCCGCCGCGGCGGCCGACTTGAGGCTCAATGCCGGTTGGGGGTTCAACCCGGTGCGCTTGGCCTGGGCCTTGAAGGCGGTGCAAGCTGGCGACCACAAAAACGCTACCGAGGCGCAGCCCGCGACCGCATTGCTGGCAGCGTAAGCAGCCGGCCACGGCCGCGGCACTCCATCAGCTGATGCCGCTAGAGCAACCTGCTGTTAATCGGAACGCCGTCCTCAAGTCGGCGTTAGCCAATAGGACAACAAAAGCCAGACGATCCCGCTTAAGAGCAGAGCGTTGCTCACCAGTCTAACAGCGATCAACTTGGTGCCTTAAATGGCAACCGGCTTTGCGGTTGCCATTTAACGCACGCTGATCTAGGCCGGTCCCGCTGTTGACCGTCCGCACAGTCTGCGGCGACACTTCCGTCGATGAAGCGGCGACGGGACAAGCAGCATGGATTTCGACCTCCTGATCCGGAACGGCGTGATCTACGACGGCAGCGGCGTTGCTGGCGAGATTGGCGATCTGGCCATCCGAGCCGATCAGATCGCAGCCATCGGCGTCAATGTGCCGGGCAGCGCGCGGCAGGTGATCGACGCTGAAGGGCTCGTCGTCTGCCCTGGCTTCATCGACATCAAGACGCATTCCGACTTCACCTTGCCGATCAATCCGAAGGCGGAGAGCAAGGTGCGCCAAGGGGTCACGACGGAGATCATCGGCCACTGCGGATTCTCGGTGGCGCCGGCCCTGGCCGGAAAGGTCACGTTGTTGAGGGACTATCTTGCACCCAGCGCGCCGTGGCTGCCGTTTCGCGCGTTAAGCTTTCCGGACTACCTCGAGACATTCCCGGCCACGGCGGTCAATGCCGGTATGCTGGTCGGTCACAATACGCTGCGGCTGATGGTGATGGGGATGGATCAGCGCGCGCCGCAGCCGGCAGAGCTTGCGGCGATGATCGGGCTGCTCGAAGAGGGCCTGCAAGCCGGTGCGCTCGGCCTATCGACCGGGTTGTTCACCGCACCTGGCTGTTACGCGGCGGCAGACGAGATCATTGCTCTGGGCCATGTGCTGAAGCGATACAATGCAGGTTATTTCACCCATCTGCGCGACGAGTCGGGCAAAGTGCTGGAGGCCGTGGAGGAGGCGATTTCCGTTGCCGAGGCCTGTGGCGTGCACGTGCAGATCGTGCATTTCAAGTGCTCTGGGACCGATAACTGGGGCAAGGCCAAAACCGCCTTGGAGATGATCGCGGCCGCCCGCGCGCGCGGCCTTGACGTCGATTGCGACGCCTACCCCTATGCGGCCGGCTCGAATCCGCTGAAGAACTTGATGCCCCAATGGGTGCAGGCCGGCGGCGTCGACGCCATGCTTGAGCGTCTCGCAAAACCCGAGACGCGGGCCCAGATCAGCGCCGATATCGCACGCGATGGGCTCAACAACTGGGGCCGTATCCCGTCATGGGATTGCGTGCAAATCTCAATCTCGCCCAACCTACCGCAATTCGCCGGCCGCACCATCGCCGAGCTGGCAAAGGAACGCGGCCAACACCCGATCGACACCGTTTGCGATTATCTGATCGATGACAAAACCAGCACAAGGGTGCTGGTCACATCGATCTCGGAGGATGATATCCGCGAGATCATCCGGGCGCCCGAACCGCTGGTGGGCTCGGACGGCAATTGCGTGGCGACCTACGGTATCGTCGCACAAGGGCGGCCGCATCCCCGGTTTTATGGGACCTTTCCACGCATCATCGACCGCTATGTGCGCCAACAACGACTGCTGCCGCTGGAGCGCGCGATCAACAAGATGACAGGGGCAACCGCAAAAGCACTCAAACTGTCCGACCGCGGCTTGTTGCGCGAGGGCTACCGGGCCGACGTCACCTTGTTCGATCCCGCCGACTTCAAGGATCGGGCCAGCTACGCCGATCCGCATCAATATCCGTCCGGAGCGCGGACCACCGTGATCGTCAACGGCGCGCTGGTGGTCGAGAACGCCACGCATACCGGCGCGTTGCCGGGCAAGGTGCTGCGGCGGGGTGCCGACGGACGCGTCGGTTAACGGTGATGGCACCGCAAGCCAGTCCCGGCGCCAAACCCCCGGCAGAAGCCGCGGCCAGCACCCCGACAACGGGTTGGCGACGCCTGCGCGAGCCGCGCTTTTGGCGGCGTGTGGTGGTGACCTATGCGACCGCGACGCTCGGCGGCTGGCTGGCCGTGTGGGCTGGCATCCCACTGCCGTGGATGCTGGGCCCGTTCTTCCTTTGTGGCTTCTTGACCATCGTCGGCTGCAGCTTTGGCGTGCTGCCGGGCAGCCGAATTTACGGTCAGGTCGCGGTCGGCTTGGCCGTCGGACTGCGCTTCACGCTCGACGTCTTGCTGGCGACGGCCACGCTGTTCCCGGCGATGGTGATCGCAACGTTGTACATGGTCACCTGCACCACAGCGGCGGCCGTTTTGTTTCGACGCCTGGCCGGGGTTGATCACACCACAGCATTTTTCGCGACAGCGGCCGGCGGTGTCGCCGACATGGCCATCGTCGCGGCCAGTCGCGGGGGTACGGCTGCGTCAGTCGCCATCGTGCACGCTTTGCGATTGTCGTGCACGGTCGCGATCGTGCCGTTCTTAATCGTCGGCTTCGGCGAGCGAGGTGCCGCCGACACCGCGGCCGAGGTCGCCGGGGCTTCCGCGGCGTTGTTCGCACCGGCGCTTATCGCGGCGTTCGCCACGGCCTGGGCCTGCAACCGCGCCCGGCTGCCCAACCCGTGGATCATCGGCGGCATGCTGCTTGGTTTCGTGGTCGCGCTCGGCGACCTGGCGAGCATCAAAGTGCCGGAGCTGGCGATCATCTTGGCGCAGATCGCGATGGGCACATGGCTCGGTTGTCAGCTCAAGCGCGAGGTTTTTGCCGCCCTCCCGAGGGTTGCCGCCAGCGGCATGGTGGTCGCCCTTCTGCTGATTGCTCTGGCCGGCGCCGGCGCGCTCATGTTATCGCGCGCGACCGGGCTGCCGATCACCACCAGCTTCCTGGCGCTGGCGCCCGCCGGCATCACCGAAATGGTGTTGACGGCCAAAGCGATGCAGCTGGAGGCGGAATTCGTCACGGCCTTCCATGTCATGCGGATCGCGGTGGTCTCCTCCACCGTGATCATCGTGTTCTCGCTCTACCTGCGCCTGACCCGGCTGGTGGAGGGCTAGAGCAACCTGCCTTAAATCGGAACCGGCTTTGCGGTTCCGATTTAAGGCGCGATGATCTAGATCATCGTACCCGGCGCCAAGCTGGCTGGTCGGAACGTGCGCTGTTTTACCGTCCCTCGGTGATCACATTGAGCAGGGCCGGCGTGCCGGAACGAATGGCCTCGAATGCGGTTTTGAGCGCGGGCATCACCTCATCGGGGCTTTCGACCTTGGCGCCGAAGCCGCCGCAGGTCTCCACCATCTTCTCGAACGCCGGCGACGGGTCGAGCGAGGTCAACGGCATCAGGTTGGCCGCCGCCGCTTTACCCTTGGGATAGACGGAGAGTGTCGCGCGGTTCACCGCGTACCATTGCAGATTGTTCGCGACGATGGTCAAGATCGGCAGCTGTTCGGCGCGCTGCACAAAGTGGTAGGGCAGCGGGTTGCCGAACATGTAGGAGCCGTCGCCGACGCTGGCGATCACTTCGCGATGCGGCGCGCCTAGCTTTGCGCCAAGCGCGCACCCTAGGCCGAGGCCCAGGCCGCCCGCCAGTGTGTTGCCCATCGTGGTATTGGCCTCTTCCAGCTCCAAAAACCGAATGGGCAGACCGAGTTCGGTCACGACAATGGCATCGCGGGCCTTGAGCTGGTTGACGCAGTCGGCAACGAACGCACCCAGCAATGGCTTGCGCGTCCGCGCCGCCTGCAGCGCCTCCGCGTTGGCCGCCAAATAGGCCGCACGCAACCCGGCAATCTCCGCCTTGCGCGCCTCGACGGCCTTGCTCTTGCCGGTTTGCGCCTTGATAACGGCCGCCTCCAATAGCGGTAGGGCCAGATCGGTGTTGCCGGCGCAGGTGAGATCGAATGAGAAGCCATGGAATGGCAAATCCGACATCAACGGGTCCGGCGCGATATGGACAACCTTGGCATCCGGCCGCGGGCTCATGTGCTGCGGCGACCAGGGCACCTTGGTGTTGATCACGACGATCACGTCGGCCTTGTTCAGCAGCGCAGACGTCGTGTCGTAACCAAGATGCATATCGTGGCTGGACGGCAGGTTGTTGGTGTAGGCATTGGGTTGCACCACCGGGATCGTGGCATTCGCCGCCAGCGAGGCCAGCGCCTTGAACCCGAAGCTGGTCAGTCCCGCGGAGGATGTGAGGATCAGTGGGAAGGACGCATTGCCGATCAGTTCGGCAATCTCCTCAATCTTGGCTGGCGACGGCGCAGCTGGCGCGACGCCGTCCGCCGGACGTTCGAGCGAGCGTGAGCCGGCCGCCGCCCCATCGGCCAGCACCTCGCGCGGGAGTGTCAAGTAGACCGGGCCGCGTGGCTCGCTCATCGCAATGTCGAGCGCGCGATCGACCAGCGCATCGGCGGGTTGGCCGCCCTTGAGCTCGTAATCCCATTTGACGAACTCACGCACCATCGTCGCTTGATCGAAGCACTCTTGGCCCCAATGGATCTGCCGCTCGCGGCTGGCGATATGTCCGGTCTCGGTCAACGGCGTGCGGCCGGCGGCGAGCAGGATCGGCACATTGTCGCGCGCAGCATTCATCAAGCCGCATACGGAATTGGCGGTGCCGACCGAGACGTGAACCATCACCGCGGCGATTTTGCCGGTCGCGCGGTAATAGCCGTAGGCCATGGCCATCGCTAGATTCTCATGGGGAACGATCACGAAGCGGGGATATTTCACGCCGCTCGACTGCCGCGACAGGGCTTCGATGATCGGGGCGAAATCGGTACCTGCATTGGCAAATACGTACTCCACGCCGCGCCGCGCTAATTGGGCGAGATAGACTTCGGCATTGATGGTTTCGGTGGGCATGGGCGTATCCATCGCAGATCCCCTGGTCATCGACGCCCGACACTGGCGACACGCAACGATGGATTGGCAAAGCAGTCCTGGCAAGGTGTTCGACGAGATTTTTCACGATCGGACAGAAATAGCGGGTCACGAGCGCACTGATGATTGGTCCACGCTCGGTCGCTGCGGGCCGGTAATGTCGCCGGCTGGCCCGGACTTGGTCGAGAGTAGACTTGCGCTTTGACGTGAAGCGGGTTCAAGTGAACTAGGCTCGGAGCCTCGATGAAGGAGACTGGACATGACGAAGCGGGTAGCACTTATCACCGGTGGCATGGGTGGCCTGGGCGAGACGATCTCGACTAAGATGGCGGATGCGGGTTACCGGGTCGCCGTCACCCATTCGCCGTCCAACAAGACCCATGCTCAGTGGCTGCAGGAGATGCAAGGCAAGGGCTACGACTTCCATGCCTACCCGTGCGATGTGGCCGATTTCGACTCCGCCAAGTCCTGCGTGGACCAGGTTGTTGCTGACGTTGGACCCGTCGACATCCTCGTCAATAACGCCGGCATCACCAAGGATACGACGTTCCGCAAAATGAGCAAGGAGCAGTGGGATGCGGTGATCCGGACCAATCTCGATTCCGTGTTCAACATGACCAAGCAGGTCTATGACAGCATGATGGAGCGCGGCTGGGGCCGGATCATCAACGTCTCCTCGGTCAACGGTTCGAAAGGCGCGTTCGGTCAGACCAACTACGCCGCGGCCAAGGCCGGGATGCATGGTTTCACCAAATCCCTGGCGCTTGAATCGGCACGCAAGGGCGTTACCGTAAACACCATCTCGCCGGGCTACATCGGCACCAAGATGGTGATGGCGATCCCCAAGGATGTGCTGGACAGCAAGATCCTGCCGCAGATCCCGGTCTCGCGCCTGGGCAAACCGGAGGAGGTGGCGGGGCTGATCATCTACCTGTGCTCCGAAGAAGCCGCGTTTGTCACGGGCGCCAACATCGCCATCAACGGCGGACAGCATATGGCGTAGGCCGACCGGCCTGGATGTATGATCGGCTCGAACCCGGATTGCTCGAGATCGGCCGCAATAGCGGTCTGACGCCCGGCCAACCCATGGCACACTTGTGCGGGTGGTCGGGCGAGGGAGCGGGATGGTGCCAGCTTATACTGCAACGCTATATGGCGGAAATGAAGTAACTGCGAAAATTTGCCGTTCACTGGATGTCGAGGGCGCGACCCGGTCGGCTGCCTTGCGGCGGCACGAACGAGAATGCGCCGTCATCGAAGCTTGGGGTCTTGGTCCACGTGAAAACATGGGTATGCGTCGTCATCGACGAGCCATCGCTTCGACGCGTTATCAACTTGCACGGTAACGGCGTGCCCTGCGCTGGGAGCCAGACATCGAACTGCTCTTCGAAGCGCTGAACGGAGATCCCTTGGCAGTCTCGGCCGCCCTGTCGGATCGATGGGATTTGGGTGGCGCTGATTTCGGTATCACCGATGCTCTTGCGGTCGACAGCCCAGAAAAAGTCGAGCATCCGGCCCGCCAAATTCATCAGGCCTACGGCGGAATACATCGTTGCCAGCAAAGAACGGCCGGCCGGATACTGCGCGTACCTGCGCTTACTGGGACTATAAATCGTAAGCGTCTTTCCATCGGAGACAAAGATGGTTTTGCCGTTGTGCTGCTTCAACTCGACGCGGAATTGGTTGGGTTGACGGGTCAGGAACACCGCCGTCGCGCGACGTCTCACGTTCCCCAGCGCGCTGGAGGAGGTCACCGTCGTCGTGAAGCTGAGGTCTGAACTGCGGCGCAGGTAGTCCTGCATGCGCTTCAGCTTGGCTTGCGCGGCCGACGTGGAGGTTTGCCCCCCGGCAGCGGAGCCCTTCTGAGCGGATGCCGCGCCGATCGTCGCCACGGCGAGAAGGCATGTCAGCAACCAGACGGGCACCAACGACGATGTGGTTTGGCCGTTGATCATTGCGGACGGCCCCCGCGCGGCGTTATCATTCATGGACAGGCAATGGCACCCCTGGTGGCCGCATACATCAAATCCTGACAATCGAAGACATCTTATGGGCGCATCAGACCCGATAATGCTCGCGGTACCAATCAACGAAGGCGCGCACACCCGCCTGCACGGATGTGGTCGGTCTATATCCCACGGCGGTCTCCAGTGCCCGGACATCCGCGAAGGTGTCAGGAACGTCGCCCGATTGCAGGGGTAGCAGCTCGCGCGCCGCCTTTTTGCCGAGTGCCTCTTCCAGCGCTGAAATGTAGTCATTCAACTTGATCGGCGTGTTGTTGCCGATGTTAAAGATGCGGAATGGCGCATTCGACGATGCCGGATCTGGACGCGCGGCGTCCCAATCCGGGTTGGGCGTCGCAATTTGGTCTGACGAGCGGATCACACCTTCGACGATATCATCCACATAGGTAAAGTCGCGCGTGTGATCGCCGTGATTGAACACCTTGATCGGCTCTCCGGCAAGGATCGCCTGGGTGAACAAAAATAGCGCCATGTCCGGTCGCCCCCAGGGACCGTACACCGTAAAGAATCGCAAACCCGTGGTCGGCAGCCGAAACAAATGGCTGTAGGCATGGGCCATCAGCTCGTTCGCGCGCTTGGTGGCGGCATAAAACTGTAGCGGGTGATCGACGCCATCGCGCTCGGAGAACGGCATCTTGGTGTTGGCGCCATAGACCGACGAGGTCGAGGCGTAGGTCAAATGCGGGGTCTTAGCATGTCGGCAGGCTTCGAGAATGTTGGTAAAGGCGACGATGTTCGAAGTCACATAATCGTGCGGGTGCGTCAAACTGTGACGCACGCCTGCCTGCGCCGCGAGATGAACGACGCGATCGAAACGGTGTTCGCCAAAGGCGGCAGCGACGGCTGACCGATCGGCCAGATCACCACGCACAAAGGTCCATCTACCAGGCGCTCGCCCACTGGTCTCCTCCAGTACGCGCAGCCGTGCTTCCTTCAGTGCCGGATCATAGTAGGCATTGACGACGTCGAAGCCGACGACGTCGTCACCGCGCTGCAATAGGCGCTTGACCGTGTGAAAGCCGATGAAGCCCGCCGAACCCGTGACAAGGATTTTCATGCTAGAGGCGCCCTTCGCTTTCGTGCTTGTCGAACACGCCCTTGACGTCGAACAATACGGCATTCGGCCGACCGAAGTCGCGAACTTTTTTCGCCCCCATCGCGGTGAACGCGCTGTGCCCGACGGCCAAAATGATGGCATCGTAGCGACCCGACGCCGGCTCCCCTGTTTCGAGCTCAAGGTCAAACTCGTGACGGGCATCGCCACGGTTGGCCCAGGGATCCCAAACCTCGATCTGGGCGCGATATTCCTGCAAGCCCCGAATAACGTCGATCACTTTGGAATTGCGCAGATCCGGACAGTTTTCCTTGAAGGTCAATCCCATCACCAGAATGCGACTGCCCACGACCGGGAAACCTCGGCGCATCATCAGTCGCGCCACCCGATCAGCCACCTGTCGTCCCATGCCGTCGTTGATGCGGCGGCCGGCAAGGATGACCTCGGGGTGATAGCCGATCTCCTGCGCGCGATGGGTCAGGTAGTAGGGATCGACGCCGATGCAGTGACCGCCGACAAGCCCGGGCTTGAAGGGCAAGAAGTTCCACTTCGATCCGGCCGCCGCCAGCACTTCACTGGTATCCAAGTCGAGCTTAGCAAAGATGATCGCCAGCTCGTTCATGAGCGCAATGTTCAGATCGCGCTGCGTGTTTTCGATCACCTTGGCAGCTTCCGCCACCTCGATCGACGGGGCCCTATGGGTGCCCGCCTCAACAATCGACGCATAAAGTGCGTCAACGGCCTCGGCAGCTTCGGGCGTAGAACCGCTGGTCACCTTGGTGATCGTGGTCAAGCGATGCGCCTTGTCGCCAGGATTGATCCGCTCGGGGCTATAACCAACAAAAAATTCGTCGTTAAATTTCAGTCCAGACGCCTGCTCCAAGACCGGCACGCAAACCTCGCGCGTGCAGCCTGGATAGACCGTCGACTCGTAAATAACGATCGCGCCGTGCCTCATCACTTGGCCGACGCTCCGCGATGCTTTGACGAGAAGGTTGAGATCAGGCCGGTTGGCACGGTCGATCGGCGTTGGCACCGCGATGATAAAGATGCCGCACGATCTGAGGTCGTCGAGCGCGTCCGTATACGTTAACTGCTCTGCAGCTTTAAGATCCTGCGGCTCCACCTCGCGCGTGCTGTCGTGCCCCTCTCGCAACTCGGCGATCCGAGACCTGCTGACATCGAACCCAACAACCGGCCGATTGTTGCCAAACGCAACGGCAAGGGGCAGGCCCACATAGCCAAGACCGATGATCGCGATAGGCTTGTCGGCTAAATCCAATCCCATGGGCGCACCATTTTGCTCATCAAACACCCGCTCTGCAACCCGGTGATGCAAATGGTTTGCCAACGCCGGCCTGCCGCCGTGCCCTGACGGCGATCGCTGGGCGAATCGGGGAGCGTCCGCAGCACAGGCCAGCTGCAGTAAGCAGGACCCGGCCAAAGGCAGGTTGCTCTAGGCACTGACCCGATGCTCAAGGTGAGCAGCCGATGCCTTATCCAGGGTGCCCTTCCAGAGCTGCATCATGAGGATCGACCAAAGTTGCTTACCCGCGTTATCTCTGAGCTGTTGATGGCCGTCCCACAACTTGGCGACTGCGGCTGCATCGAATATGCCGTATCTCTCAATCAATGAAGGCGAGAGCAGATCTCCTGCCCAATCCCGCAGCTCGCCTCTGAGCCAGCGATCGAGCGGGATATCGAAGCCTTGCTTGGGCCGCTCGATCAGCGGCTTGGGCACGTGGCGGTACAACAGATCCCGCAATATGCGCTTGCCCAAGCGCCCATGAATTTTCGCCGACAAGGGCAGCTGCCAAGCGACTTCGACGACCCGCGGATCAAGGAACGGCGCGCGCGTTTCCAGCGAGGCGCTCATGGCGGCGCGATCAACCTTCACCAAAATGTCGCCTGGAAGATAGGTCTGTGCATCCTTCAGCATCATCCATTCAGCGGGCGATAGCTGTTCCAAGGGTTTCGCCATCGGTCGATGGCTTATTTGCTCGTACGTGGTCTCGCGCAAATAATCAGCGGGAGAATGCGACACGCTGGTCAGCTCTCGGTAGAGTTCGGCGAGGGTTTGGGAGCGGGTAATGCTGCCGCCCAGCCGCGCCAGGCGGTCCAGCGTGCTGATCGGGAGCCCCATCCGCCGTGCAAGCGCCTGCTGCCTGCCATCCTCCGGACTGATCCAGCGTGCGAGCAGTGCCGCCGCCCCACCGACCAACGACCGACCGTATGTTGGCAGGACCGATAATTGACCCCATGCCCAGGGAGCGATCGTGTACCTGTTGTACCCACCGAACAGTTCATCACCGCCATCGCCGGTCAAGGCGACGGTTACATCCCGCCGGGCGAGCCGGGAAAGGAGAATTGTCGGGATCTTGGAGGGGTCGGCAAATGGCTCGTCGTAGATGGACGACAGATCGGGAACTAAGGCGAGGGCGTCCGCCTCAGTCACAATGAATTCGGTGTGGTTGGTGCCCAGGTGTTCGGCAACGCGACGCGCATGGGGCGCTTCGTTGAAGCGCTCGTCTTCGAAGCCGATAGAGAAGGTCTTTATGCTTTTGCGCGATCCAGCCTGCATTAACGCGGTGATCAGCGAAGAGTCGACGCCGCCGGACAAAAAGCTTCCGATCGGGACGTCACTCAGCATTTGCGCGTGAACGACTGAGCTCAAACATGCTTCGAGTTGTTCGCACAACGCCTCATAATCCCGATCACGGTGCGCGGTTTGGCCATTCGCTATCACGGTTTCCAGCGACCAATAGGGACGGGGCTCACTGGCGACACCCGCCGCGACGTCGATCCAATGGCCTGCCGGAACTTTGCCAATGCCGCGAAACACAGACATCGGATCGGGCACGTACAAGTAGCGCAAATACGCCGCAACGGAGCCTGGATCAATGTCCGCCTTAAAGCCCGGCGCGGCCAACAGCGCCTTGAGCTCCGAACCAAAGACGAATTTGTTTCCAGCTGTGCCATAATAGAGCGGCTTTTCGCCCATCCGATCGCGGGCAAGGCTCAGCATCCCGCGTTTGCTGTCCCATAACGCGATGGCGAACATTCCGAATAAGCGTGTTAGAGCTTGCTCGAAGCCCCAAGCCTCGACGGCGGCAAGTATCGTCTCTGTATCCGAATGACCGCGCCACATCTGCACCCGGCCTTCCGCCTCGAGCCGCTGGCGCAACTCGAGGTGATTATAGACTTCGCCATTATAAGCGATGACATATCGACCAGAGGCCGACGTCATGGGTTGCGCGCCGGCGTCGCTAACGTCGAGGATTGAAAGCCTTCGATGGCCGATCGCGATGCCCGAGCGTGCGTCGGTCCAAACGCCGGCGGCGTCGGGTCCACGGTGATGGATGGCGCTTGCCATCGTCGTGACGATCGTGCGGGCCTCGGCCTCTCGTTGTCCCCCGGGCCACCAAACTCCGACTAAGCCGCACATGACCCGATCCCACAAACCCCAAAGGCAAACCGGCCTGTTATGGCAGGCATCACCTTCGAAAGGGTAAAGCTCGTGCATCCAATGCTGGCGGCGCCTTTCACCGAACAGCGAGACATGAAGTTTTTCATCGACAACGCCGCGCCCCCTGCGACGCCTGCTTGCAATCCATTAATCCTTACCGCTCCACCACAATCACGCGCGTGCATTTGGCAGGCCATGATCTAGCATAGTACCGCACAGATCGAAAGCGCAGGTCGGCATAATTCGAAACGCAGTATAAAATTTGATCGCTTTTTGGACGAACCGACGCCGATGCGGTGAACGACCTAGGCCATGACATCGGCGCCCGAAGCGGCCCCGTAAGATTGATGAAATTGCTAAGCTTTTGTTGATACATCAGTCAATGACGAATTTCCGATACACAGCGCGACTGCCTGCACGCGCGCTAGAGCAACCTGCCTTTAATCGGAATCGGAACGATCCCGATTAAAGGCAGGTTGTTCTACACTTTAACAGCGATCATCTTTGCGCCTTAAATCGGAACCGGCGCAATCGGAACTGGCGTTGCGGTTCCGATTTAAGGCGCAAAGATGATCTAGTCCCAAAATACTACCATATCAAAAACGTTTACTGTGATTGCCGATTGAGAATGCACCGGCGTAGCAACCCGGTCATAGTTGGCACCGTGATTGCATCGGCGTGAAACCGCTGACTTCGTCGGCGACGATTGGGGAAAATAAGTCAACAACCCATGGGCACGAGCAGCTTTCTTAAGATCAGTTTGTCATCTCATTTCTCCATCTCCAATCCATAGCAGGAGCCGTGCGGTGGCTGGCACATTTATTGTCTCATTCGATTGCGAAGGAAATTGGGGCATAGCAGATCGCCAACGACGCATTGATCAGGGTTTCATCACGAAGAAGGCCCTGGTCCAAGCCTATGAGGCGCTGACGCGTGAACTTGCCCGGTTCGAAATATCGGCAACCTTTGCCTTTGTCATGGCGTTCATACTTAACAAGGACGAACTTGCCGACTGGCTTCCGCGCTTAACCAGCGTCCAAGTGAATGGCGAGGACTGGATGCGAAATTTCCAGCGGGCAAAGGACGTTCACGACTTTTCCGGCTGGTTTTGCCCGGAGGCTTTTGATCTCGTGCGTGAAGCCGGCACACATGAAATTGGCTGCCATGGTTTTCGCCACATTCCGTTAGGGGATGGCGAAGTGGCGCAAGCCGACGCGCGATACGAATTGGGCAGCGCCGCAGAGCTGGCGAGCCAAAAGAACGTTCGTCTGAGAACCTTCGTGTTTCCGAGAAATCGCGTGGGCCACCTCGGTTTGCTGGCCGAGCATGGCTATCTTGGATTTAGGAATGCGCATCCGGATCTTAGCCGTCATGGCAGGGTCGGCAACTTCCTGCGCGAATGCTGTATTTGGGAAACCGGTCAAAAACCGGAAGACCCGGTGCAAGGTCTGGTGAGCATTCCCGGTGGGTATTTTCTGAACTGGCAGCATGGCTTGAGGCGGGCGCTGCCGCAATCCATCTCGTTGATGCGCTGGAAATCGATCCTTCGAGATGCGGCGGAGAATGACAAGGTGGCGGGACTATACCTGCATCCCCACAACCTGATCGACGGCCCCGGCACACTTGAGACGTTCCGTGGCGTGCTTCGGATTGCCGCCAAACTCAGAGAAACCAAGGGTCTCGCCATCATGACCCAGCAGAGCTATTGCGCAAGTTTGGGGAAATTAGCATGACGACCTCGCTCTTGGCAGCCGATCAGAAGCAGGTCGACCGTCCGCAAATTCGTCCTGAACTGCCGCGCTCGGGCGCGCGACTGATCATTTCAACGAACTCCGCCTGGAGCATGGTCAAGTATCGAGGCGGCCTAATTTCCGCTCTGATCGCGGATGGCCACGAAGTTATCGCCGTTGCGCCGCCGGATGAATATGCCGATGAGCTTGCCCAATTGGATTGTCGGTATATCCCGCTGCCGATGGACAAAAAGGGGAAAAATCCGGCGCGAGATGTCCAGCTTTTCCTTCAATATCGCAAGATCTTCAAACGTGAGCGTCCTGACGCCTATCTTGGTTTCTCTATCAAACCAAACGTCTATGGTTCACTTGCGGCCCACGCGCTCGGCATTCCGGTGATCAATAACGTCAACGGTCTTGGTACGGTGTTTATCCGCGATGGCTGGTTAAAGCGGGTCGCATGTCAGCTCTATCGTCTGGCCTTTGCAAGGTCAATAAAGGTTTTTTTTCACAACGCGGATGATCGACATCTGTTCTTGCAACATAAGCTGGTTGTCGACGCGCAATCGGTTATCTTGCCGGGTTCCGGTGTCGATTTGGAGTATTTTCGACCGGCGCCGCAGCAGCAAACGAGCGGATTTCAGTTCTTGCTGATCGGACGACTGATCTACGACAAGGGGGTGAGTGAATTCGTGGAAGCGGCCCGTCTTTTGAAGGCGACGCGCCCTTCGGCCGAATGCGGATTGCTCGGCTTTGTCCAGTCGGATAACCCGACCGCGGTCAGCAGGGATGACGTTGAACGCTGGCAGCAAGCCGGTCTCATAAGATATCGGGGATCAGCCGATGATGTGCGCCAGCACATCGCCGAGGCAGATTGCATCGTGCTGCCGTCCTATCGCGAGGGTGCTCCGCGTGTGTTGCTCGAAGCGGCGGCCATGGCAAGACCCGTGATTGGCACGGATGTGCCCGGCTGCCGCGCCGTCATCGACGAAGGCCGCACCGGCCTTCTGTGTGCCGTCAAGGATCCCCAAGACCTCGCAGAAAAAATGATCGCGATGGTCGACATGGATCCAGGCCAGCGTCGCTCGATGGGCGCGGCAGGGCGGCAAAAGATGGAGCGGGAATACGATCAACGCCTCGTCTTCGATGCTTACCGGACCACGTTGCACGCCATTTTCCAGGCCACTTCCAGGCCACCGGCAGGGGCTGAGGCAATGTCGCCTCGTGAACCGAAACGACGGCCTTTCAACGCAACCAAGGCGGGGACCACATAGGCCGGATGCAGCGGCCGTTGATCGGCCCGAGCCAGCCGATCGGACGACGCGGGCGACCGGGCCGGTGCTCCGCTTCTAACGCTAGTCATAAAGCGTCCGCCCGCAGCCCCAGCTCGCTACGGCTCAAGGCGCAATCGCCTCGCTGGCCCGCTGTCCCAGCCGGCCACCCGCGGCATCGTACCATCGGGTGCCGGGTAAGGGAGCGGGATGGGTCCAGCTAACACAGAAACGAGCTGACGTCGTTACCGCGAAATCGGACGACACCACCAAACATGATTTTCGGCACCGGCCGGCGCCTTGCCCGCGCTGTGCTTCGCCGCATCCCGAGCCCCTATTGCGGAGCGTAGACCTCGACGGGCATTTGATGGCGAACATCGGCCGGCAGTGTATCGCTGTCCAGGCTCAGCCTCAGCGTCAATCTCCCATCGCGATCGGCCAACCGGGGCAGAATGGCCCTCACCTGCGCACTGCGTTTTGGCCCCCCATCGATGCTATAGGCGACGCGCTGACCGGGTCGAAAGCGAGCGACATCAACGGTCGAGACGTCGATCTCAATCTCCACTTGGCTGAGATCAAGCATCTTCATCAGATCCGGATTTTTCTGTGTGACGGCGGCGCCAACGTTGGTGAACACCTCAAGGACGATACCATCGTAGGGCGCGAGAATCCGCGCAAAGTTGATTTCAAGATCAATGCGAGCGATTTCGGCCTGGCGGCGCTTTACATTGATCCGTGCGCTGTTTAGCGCGCTTTCCGCCGCCTTCAATGCGACCTCTGAATTCTCGAAAACGGCACGATTAAATGAGGGTGACCCCTTCAAGCCAGATTGCCGCGCATATTCCAGCCGGGCTCTGGCAAACGTCGACTGAGCTACACCCACCTGCGCCTCGGCCTCCTCCAAAGCTCTTTGCACGACCAAGCGATCAGCGACCAGTTGCTGCGTATTGAGTTGGGCCAAAAGGTCGCCTTTTTTTACCCGATCTCCTTTACGAACGCGGACGGTATCAATTCTGATGGTACGCTCACCGGTCATCTGGCTTGAGATGTTGCCAACTTGATCGGCGATCAACCTGCCCTCCAACACCTCGGCGGCATATGTCGATGGGGTCGAGCCGGCGAGCGAGATCGCAACCATCCACGCGCTCACAACACGGCTGATCCAGAACGACATTGCTGCGCCTCAATTTGACAAAAAAGTGGGTCATCAGAAGCAACTTGAGACGCCTTGTAGACGAGCCGATCGGCTTGATCAACGCTGCGCGCAACCTGCCTCGGCGGCCAGGCGACGTTGTCGCAGAAGATCGCAAACGCCGGCAGTCCAGTTCCCGCTGAGACGGATGAGCCTTGCCGGACCGCACTCCTGTTCGGTCGGCCGCTCTGTCACTCTTTCCATCACCGATCGGCTCGATGTTGTGAGTGGCCGGATGCAGCGGGATGGGTCCAGCTGACGCTGAAACGCGCTCATCGCCCACAATCGCTCAACACCGCCCTAATGGGTGGTCCACCGTCACGAAACGATTTTCAAGGGGGCCTGCTCATCATCGATGGACGGGCAGACGGGAGGACGGGCAGACGGGAGGACGGGAAGTGCTTTCATCCCTGGCCGTCAACACGACCGCGCGCGTGGGCACAATTGGAAAGCGCTGTCAGCGGCGCGCGTGCAGTGGCCTGACGCCTACCATGTGCCCGCCGACCAAGCACAAAGTCAATATGAACCAAATAATGGGATGGCGAAAAATGAAATGAGGCAGGCTGAACCCTATGAGGCTCAACAGCAAAAGCGGCAAAAACATCAGATTTGCCGACTGCGCGGTCATGAAGGCCGTGGCGCCAATCCAAATTAAAGCCAGAACCGCTAGGAAACCACCTTGAAGCGCCAGGTCTGCAAACGTGTTATGCGCTTCGAAGTCCGGCAGGACGTGATCTTGAGGTTGGCGGAGATCGGTCGGGCGCCGCAGATGTGGACCGGGGCCCAGACCTAGAAAGCCGCTATCGATGCTGCGGTCGAGGGCCTTCGCCCACAGCGTGGTGCGATCATCGACATCGTGGCTGAAATTGGATTCAACGCCGGCAGCCGATCTGCTGCTTGCGGCATTCTCGGCGATTAACGTGTAGGCCAGCGGCCCGGTCGCAATCAACAGTGCGAGGCTGGTCGCCGCCGCGAGCAGCGCCGTCGGGCCGCGCAGGTCACCGCCGGAATGGGCAACGCGGAGCATGCGCCAGATTTTCCAGCCGATCGAGCCCAAGACGGTGAACACGATGCCAAGTACAAAGCCGTCGCTCTTGGTCAGGAAGCCGGTGAGCAACGGTGGGAGAACCAGCAGGCAAGCCAAGGCCACCGGCGGACGACTGTTGGCAGTTTCAGCCAGATGCGCTGCCAGCAGAGTCAGGATCAAGCACTGTAACGCGAGTTGATTTGGATTGGTCGACCAGCCCATCAGCCGGTCAAAATACCACAGCTTCAGTCCGAACGTGGGCAGCAGTGAAACCGTTTGTGCGATCAGTACAAAAAAGCACGAGGAGCCGAAAATCACCGCCAACCATGCCGTTCGGCGCAGTCGGCTGGCGGCGCGATGCTGAAATGCAGCAACCAAGCTCGTTGACGCGACGAGCGCATATGCCAACAGATCGTGGATCAGCAGGCTCTGAACGTTCCGCTCGCCGACGACGTAGGCATTCATCATGCCAACGCTGAGGCCGGAGAGAAAAATCGCCCAAAAGGTGATGAGCCGCAGGGAGGCCTTCGAAAGCGGCGCATCGATGCGACTAGCGCTGCTGCACAAAGTCAGCCCGAGCCAAGCAAGCAGACACAATTCTCCCGGTCCAATTGGGCTATTGAAAAACCGCAACTGGCTGAAGGTCGAAAAAACCAAGCCGACCGCGAGAATTGCGTCTCTTAACACCTTCCCCTTTCCACGATTTAATGCGTGTCAGAATGGGCTGGAACCATCCCGCTCCCCCGCCCCATTCCTCCGCCCCGTTCCTCCGCCCCATTCCTCTGGCCCATTGCTCTGCCGGGCCACCCACACACGCGTGCCAGGAGGTGGTCCAGTGGAGAAACGGGGTGGGGGAGCGGGATGGCGCGGCTGATCCGCCTCAGGCAGGTTGCTCTACACTTTAAGAGCGATCATCTTTGCGCCTTAAATCGGAATCGGCTTTGCGGTTCCGATTTAAGGCGCGATGATCTAGACGGTAAGCACCTCCGCTTGTTGCACCAAGTGCCGCTTTTCGCTTGAAGGCACCGCGGTGGTGGCCGGCAGTCCTGGCAGCTCGTAGTTCCCGTAGTAGTTCTTGCGCGTCGCGACGTCGTCCAACATGTGAGCGGATAGCGCCCAGATGATCTCGTCGATGCCTTCGGCCACCGAAATCCTCGGCACAAAATGAAGCTTGCGCTTCACCTTTTCAAAGCTGACCCGGTAGTTGCGCGGGTCGCCACTGTTGGCGCGGTAGCTCACGGCGCGATCTGGCAGACGCCGCAAAATTAGATCAACAATGCTTTGCTTAGTGTGGTTGTTGGCGTCGGCGCCGGCATTAAAGACCTCAAAGGCGACCGTCTCGATGGGATACTCGAGCACCCGCGCCATCAGCCTGGCGAAATCGCGCACATGGCAATAGGGGCGCCAGGTGTGCGCGTCAAACACAACCAGCCCGTTGTCGTGAAACAGCTCGCGAGTAAATTCGTTGACGGTGAGATCGAAGCGCATGCGGGGAGCGAGCCCGAACGCCGTTGCAAACCGCAGGACTGTCGGCGCGTAGTCAACCTGCGCGCGGCGCGACAGGATCAAGTGTTCGGCCGCAACTTTGGACTTGGCATACAGCGAAAGCGGATTGAGTGGAAAATCCTCGCTTGCAATCTCGTGTTCACCGATCATGCCATAGTTCGAACAGGTCGATACGAAGATAACCTTGTTAAGACCCCTCCCATTAAGCGAATCCAGGCATGTGCGAATGGCCCGATCGTTGATCCGGCCCGCTTCATTTGGAAACGCCTTGGTAATGGGGTCGCCGACCAATCCGGCCAGAACGATGACGTCGGTTATTCGATCGAGAGCCCGTGCCATCGTCGCAGGGTCACCCATGTTGCCCAGCATCAGCTCGTAACGCGGATGCGAAAGAAAGCCCATGACGGACGCGCCATGATTATAGACCAGGCAATCCAGATGTCGGACGTGGGCGCCCGCCGCCAAGAGATGAGCCGTAACGGGACAGCCAATGTAGCCCGCGCCGCCGACTATGAGAATTCGCCTCTCGGCATCGCCATCGTGGCGAGCTCTAAAGCGCGCTTGTTCCTGCTCAAGTGCAGTCCTGTCGCCCGCGGAAAGCGCGGCGATGTCAATCGCATCGATCAGCATTGGTACCTCCTTTAATTGCGGAAAAGCATCGGCTCTGAGCTGTTCTGGTGATGGCGGTTGCCGTCGCACCCTGCTCGCTCGGTCATCGCGCCGGCCTCAGTCCCCTCGATGCGCTAAAGCCGCTTGCGACCTCTCGCCAAATCCCACGACGCCCCGTATGACCCGGACAGCAACGCCACCGGCTAGTGCAACCTGCCTTTAATCGGAATCGGCTTTGCGGTTCCGATTTAAGGCGCGATGATCTAGGCGCACCGGACGGCAGCCGGTGCCGATCAAGCGACCGTTTCGCATTGGCATCGTTCAAACCGTCGTTGGACGCAGCACGCCAAGCACGCCGGGCCAAATCTGCAGTCTGCGCCAGGTATCGCACGCCATCAGGACGTTCCAGCCAATCAGCGCCATGGCAGTTGCAACGGCCGCGCCAGTTAGACCGAACCAGCTGGTGAATATGGTGCACAAGACCCCATTGATGACGGCGCTGATCACCAGGAGCCTTGCGGCCGCTGCCTCATTGCCCGTCATCGCTTGAACGATGAGCTGTGAACCCGCCCCGGCGACGAACAGCTGTGCTAACAAGAGAATGCGAAGCGGGGCCTCTCCGGCGGCGAATTCCGGCCCGAACCAAGCGAGGATCCAACTGGCGGCTGCAGCCAGCGACAGCGCAATGAGCGCACCGGTGAATAGCGATAGGAGGGCGGACCGCAAGATCAGCGTCTGCACCTCATCCGTGCGCCGCTCGGCATGCAGCTTGGCAATGGTTGGCGCGAAAATGGTATCGATCGCAGTGCGCGGCAACACAACCAGCATCGACATACCGAAAACCAATGCAAACACCCCGGCCTCTTTGTGTAACCCGGCGAGACCGAGGACGAGCACACCGGTCTTGTCAAACAACGCCTCAACAGCGGTGACGACCAGCAACGGCAATATGGCCCGCCGCCAAACGGGGGCATCGCTGACCGGCTTGACCCCGATCAGTTCGCGTGGCTGCAGCCAGTGCTTCACGGCAGTTGCAACGGCGAGCGCCAGCATCGAGGCAGCAACGGTTGCCGCTATGATCAAAGGGGCGCCCTGCGACCCCAAGTCGACCAACCAAATGAAACCCACGATGACCAACACGATGCCGTCGCGCACCAGCCGCTCGGGCAGAATGGCCGTGACCACACCGCCATAGGCCCTGACCATGGACGAGCGCACGACCATCAGTGACAACAGCGGCACCAGCGCCAGCGCGATCAAAAAAGTGAGCCGCACTTCCCGCTCGAGCGTCTGTCCGAACAGCCAGATCGTGATGGCGCAAGCCACCACCAGCGCGCCGCCCACCGCCATCACACGGTGCTCGGCGTAGCGGACAACGCCGGCCAAAAGCGGCCAGGACTGGCTGGCCAAATAGGTCGGTATGAACCTCAGCAGAGCTATGTGGAAGCCAAGCATGGCCAAGTAGGCCAACACCGTCATCCAAGCCAGCACATAGGCATAGATGCCGAATGACTGAGCTCCGATCACGCGGGCGACAAGCAGCTGTGTCAAAAACGCTAAGCCGTGCCCAATCAGGAACACCACAAAGGCCGCCGCCCCGCCCGAAGCAACACGCGCACCGAGTGATCCTCCGCCCGCGCCTCGGGCGGCGCGCGTGACAAGATCCGAAAGCCACCTCATCATGTGCCGACCTAGCTTTCGCCGCGCTGCCGCGAGCGCTTGTAGGCCAACGACCAGCCACCTACGGTTTGGCGAACGGGGGCAGTGACGAGCGCGGCTAGCCCCTTTGTGGCTCCGGTAACGCGATGTCGTAATCCTGCAAACCATCCCGCCAGACCTGCGAGCCGCATGCGGACCCAATCGCTGCAGTCGGTCACCAGGTGTTTGAGGATGCGGGCGTCGGAGGCCAGCGTATCGGCCAGCCGTGCCAGGCGACGTGGCGGAAGCAATCGAGGACCATATCGCGTGGTGACCTCGATGGCGTCGCCGAACCGATACTCCGCATGCTGCTGTAGTGGTACTTGGGTTACGACCGCAAAGAGTTTCTGCGAACTCCCCTCGTCCTCGGCACGCGCCGCACGCAGCGACCTAACGGCATTTTGGGCGATCAGTCGCCGTGTTGCGCCCCATTTCACAACGAACAGCACCCGATCAGCCAAGCCGGCGATCAGCCCGGTCTCGGCCCGACCCAAGGCAGGCGGCCCGTCAATCAATACGATGTCGTAACGCGCCTGAAAGCCGCGCAGCGCCGCCTTCAACTTGCTGCTAGAAATCAGACTGACGGGATCGATCAACTCCGAGGTCATGGGGAGCACATCGAAACCCAGCGACGGGATTGACTGGATAGCGTCTACCGTCGCGACGTTGCCGATCACGAGATCAACGACGGAATGGCCGGGCACCAGCTTTAACTCCTGGCCGACCTCAGGAGTCATCACATCGAGATCAACAAGCAAGACCCGTCGGCCGATGCTCGCCGCATATTGGGCAAGGCTGACCGCGAGGGTGGTTTTTCCTTCACCGGGATGACTACAACTGACCAGAATAACTTCTGGCTCGCGGGCCTCATGGGCGAAGCCCAGTCGGGCGGCAACTGCACGAATCGCCTCAGCATAGGGAGAGAATGGTTGCTTTTTGAGGTACTTGTAGGGGCGCGTGAAGCCGAAGCCGCCGATCCGTGGCACCAACCCAAGGCAGGGGATCGACAGCGCGCGATGAACTTGTTGCGTACTGCGAAGTCCCTGGTCGCTATATTCAAAAGCAATTGCAAGAAAGCAACTTGCCATCAGCAAGAAGATCGCGCCGGGAACAATAAACAGCGCGGGGTGTAGAGAACTGGGCCGCACTGGCGGCGTCGCAAGAGAAACGATGCGGACGTCGGGGCTAACGGCCTCCGCCTGCCGGTGCAATTCTTTCCGTTGGCGCAACAGTTCGATCATCAGCTGCGCGTTGACTTTTGCGGCTTCAGCCCGTTCAGCGCGCCCAATGTTTGCGGCGGCCACGCCTGTTTTGGGATCGACCGACCGCGACCCGCTGATTTCGCCGCGGATGACGGCTGGCTCGGCACGCATCAAGTCACGAACCTGGGCAATCTTATCGTTTAATCTTTTAAGCTCCCTGCGTCGGTACGCGACCTTTCTGGCGAGTTGCGCCTCGCGATATAAGTTGGCCATGAGATTGGCGACATCGGCTGCCTGTTGCGCATCCGGCAAGGTGACCCGGACCGCGATGATACTTGAACGCAAGGACTGGCTGACCGTGATCCGTCTTTCAAGGTTGTCGATGGCGAGTTCCGCATCGTCGGTTTTCAGGCCGGGCGAGGCAGCCAATACTTTGCGCAGGAAATCGCGATCCTTCAGCATCACGAGGTGAGTGTCCACGCGCATTTGATTTGACTGGGGATTGATCTCCGCGGCCCGCCGGTCCCGGTCACCCCATGGCGGCAGCACCTCGATCTGGGACATGGCCGTGTATTTGGGCGGGATCAACATCGCCGCCAGCGTCAGCAGCAGTGTACCGAAAATCGCCAACCCGGCGATCAGATTTCGACGCCGTGCAAGTATCGAAAGCAATTGGCTCAGACTAGGCTCGGTCACTGCCTCGCCGTTATAGCCGGAATCGGAATGCGATGATTCAGCCTGCGAAAGCCTGCGCCGCCTATCGGTAGCGCGACTCTCGTGACCGGTGCCCTCAACAACTTCCAGGCGGAGATGAGTAGAATCTTGCTCAATCATGCTCGGCACTTGGCTCTACTGATACATATGTTCAATTTAACTTCTCGGATATCTGGGCGACGCGTGCGGCACGTTGGCTGAGGCGGTTAATTCCAGATCGAGTCAGGCGCATTCGAGCCGAGAAATTTGCCGTGTCCGTGCATCAACTCATCGGCCACAAATAGTTGCTAAGACCTTTGCGTCGACACGTGAATCCGAGAACATTCGAAATTGTTACCCATTTACGATGAATGCAACGTTGGTTCGTTCGGGTTGGTAGTCGTGTGCTTCTGTGTGGCTGGAACTATCCCGCGCTCCAACCTATCCACCCGCAACATCGGGCCATCGTGCCATCGGAGGGCGTGCGGGCCGGCAAGGCTAATTGGTATAGCGTGGACATGGTCTAGAGCAACCTGCCTTTAATCGGAATCGGAACGATCCCGATTAAGGGCAGAAAGTTGCTCTACACTTTAAGAGCGATCATCTTTGCGCCTTAAATCGGAACCGGCGCAATTGGAATCGGCGGCGCGGTTCCGATTTAAGGCGCGATGATCTAGTGTGACGGTGCTACCAGACGCCCGCCGACAGTCCCATCACCGTGAATCACCACGTCGACGGCATCACCGGGCTGCAGTTCGGCATCCTCAAGTACTTTGCGCCGCTCTAAGCCGCCGGCCGTGCGTCGGTGCAACATGAAGACGGGCTGCACCGGCGAAACGCCTCCGAGTGTCCGCTGCGGGCCTCCAATCAGGCGTCCACCGGCAAAAATTTGCAGCTTCGCGGCAGTGCTACGAAGATTGACCTCCGCCGCGCTCTTTTTGGCAACGGCGGTTTCAAGCTCCTGATACAAGGCGGTCCTGCGGTCGGCGGCTAGCTTATGCAGCTGAAGTTTGCGCTCGGACAACTGCCGCTTCGAATTGTTCAGTCTCACGCTAGCCTGCAATCTTCGAGTCGACGAGAACAACACCGCGCGGCGAGCATCGGTAAACCTTTGCGACGTTACCACCCCCCTTGCTTTCAGCTTTCTAAGCGACTTGAGCTCCGAATAATCCGCGGCGTAACCCAATTCCTCGGCTGCAACCTGCTTTTCGGTGATCGCGATCTCCTGTTGGAGCTGCGCGATGATTTCCTCGATCGCCGCCCGGGCCCGTCGGTAGCTGGCCTGGTGACCTTTGAGTTGGGAGACCGCAAGCTGCACGATGCTGTCAAGCTCAGAGCGCGCAATCAGCGCATTGGGTGGAATACTGCTGCCGATTTTGCCTGGATCGGCCGGCACATCGCCGAGCTCCACCTTGATGCGCCAAATCCGGGCCCGCTCTCGCACGAACTCCCGCCACAGGGATTCCAACTTGGCCCCGAGATCCATCGCCGTGAGCGCAAGCTCCGCGCCTTGATTGCGGGGCAGCGGATAACCGCCGGCAAGTGCCACCGCTTCACGGATCGTCATCGGACCACGGTATGGATATTCGCCAGGCTTCGTCACATGCCCCTTAACGTAGATCGGTCGATACGTAGCGACGCTTACCAGAATATCGCTGTTCTTGATCTCGACGGCGGTCTCGACGAGCCTCTCGCCTCTTAGGTTCACCACCCGGCCGCTAAGTGCGGATTGAATGCGTGCCCTGAGCTCGGCCAAAGTCAGACCTCGCACCTGCACCGGCCCGGCCAGCGGAACCGCGATCATCCCGTCTAGCTCAATCGAAGCCTTCCTTTGCAGCTCCGGAATCCCAAACACGGCGATCTCGATAACGTCACCCGGACCGGCCCTATACTCGGCCTGCGCAAGGCCACTGGCGCCGGACCATATGATCGCGGCGCAAATCCAGCCAAGGCCAAGCCTACGGCGTTTACCCAACTGGCGCATTTCACCTCCGCGGTCGCTCACTTGTCCGTTGGCGGGGTCCATTTCGTGACGAAGTCCGAAATCGGTCCGCCCGCGCTGCCCCAATTGCTTGCCCAAACCACCTGCGAGCCGTCGGGCGACGGCGAGGCATGAGATTCACTTAGATATTCGTGATCGACGCCGTAGGTATGTGCCAGGCGCCTAAGCGCTCCACTCCCGTCGATGCGAACCGCGATGACCTCTTGGTAGTAGGGAGAGGGATAAGCGTACGTCATCGTTTTCAAATACGAGCCCTGGTAGGTGACAAAAACCCATCCGCGCCACTGAATGTTGCGGGCCGACACGTGGGTGGCGTTGCCGTAGGGCAATAGATCGGTAACAGCGCCGTCGACCAGACGCCGTTTGATAACGTGATACTTGTCCGGGTCCGCCTTGCTGATGCCGACGTAGACGTCGGCACCGTCTGCGTCGACGGTCATGTCGCCGTGTCCGGGCCGATGATGCTCGGGCCAGTGCTGAATGAGCTTGCCGTCAACTTGAAATATGTAACTTGGCTCACGACCTGCCGTGGTCATCTGCGCGACATAGACGTAACGCCCGGACGGGGAGATCGATGCGTACTGGTTTTCGCCCTCCAAGGCATCGAGCGAAATATCGGGATGCTTTTGTCCTGTGCGCAGATTGTAGGCAAAGGCAACCAGTCCGATCCGCGCCTTGCGCGCCCGAAGCGCGATCATGGTGCCGTCAAACGAAAGATTGCCCTTGTAGGGTCCAAAGGCGATCGACCCATATGCGCTCGGTCGATATACACTGCGCCACGTATTGGTCCGCGGTTGCCACAGCGCAATACCGTCCGGGTGCACACAGACCATCTGCTCGGGATCGCGCGGATGCCACTTGCAATCCTGTCGGCCGGAAACGGAGCGCCGAAAGCGTGGTTCGAAGGTTCGCCCGTCGAGAAAGCAAAATCCCGCACAACCTTCCGTGATCAGCAGGAGCGACTGGTCCGCATTCCAAGCCTGGATACTCGAGTAACGATGGCGGCAATGCTTTGGATGGCATTTGGTCCCGATGAACCAAGCGTGGCCCGGCCGCGTGATGCGCATAAACTCGGTGCCAAACGTTGGGTCACGCATCGGCACAAGATATTGGGGCAGCGGTAGCGCAGCTGTGGCTCGCAAACTCCCCGCTTCCAGCGAATAACTTGCAGCAATGGCGAATACGATTGCCACTACCAGGAGGGCAGCCAGCCCAATGCGCCGCACCAACGCCACTTTCCACTCCATCTCGTCGGCGGGCCACGCCCTGACCCGCCCGCAGTCCTCACACCATCTGCGGCGCCAATTCGTGCTCAGCAACGTCCAAGACTTGATCGCAAATAAAATCGACGTCGCAATCGCTCAAAAGCGGATGTAGCGGCAGCGTCACCTCGCGCGTCGAGACATCGATGGTCATCGAAAGCGGATTCGAACTGGGCCAGCGCTGGGCGTAATGGGTAAAGAGGTGGACCGGCGGATAATGGATGCTGGTTTGGATTCCTCGCTCCTGCAGCAAGCGGCGAAAGCCCGACCGTGCTCCAGCATCACGCAGCAGAATTGGCATAATGTGATGACCGCTATCGTCGCCGCGCGCCGCGAACGGAACCGTGATCGAGCGATGACCCGCCAGCCGCAGACGGTAACGTTGGGTCAAGGCTTTTCGGCGCTGATTGGAACCGGCGAGCTTGCCGAGTTGGACGAGACCGAGCGCGGCGGTGATTTCCGTGCTGCGATAATTGTAGCCGAGATCAACAACGTCATAATCGACGGCCCGACCTGAGGCCCGGTCCCAGCTGGTTTTTGTCATGCCATGGGCGCGGGCACGGCGGGCGATCTCGGCGAGCCTGCTGTCGTTGGTAACGATCATGCCGCCTTCGCCCGTCACCAAGTTCTTATTTGCAAAAAAGCTGAAACAACCTGCTGCGCCGATCGTTCCGATCTTGCGCCCGGACATCGCGCCGGGCGTCGGCGGCTCGTAGTCGGCACCGATGGCGTGGCAGGCGTCCTCGATGACGGCGAGCCCATGGCGCTCGGCCAGCGCCATAATGCGATCCATCTGGGCCGCGTATCCGGCGAGGTGGACGACGACGATCGCCGCAGTGCGGGGCGTGATGCGGGCCTCCAGGTCAGCGATACACAAATTGAGATCGTCAGGGCCAGCGATATCGACGAAGATTGGCGTGGCACCCTGATAGAGAATGGCATTGGCCGATGCGACGAACGTATAGCTGGGCACCAATACCTCGTCACCAGGTCCGATGCCGCAGCCCTTGAGCGCCAAATGCAGCGCGGCTGTGCAACTTGAGACGGCGACCGCATGTTGGACCCCGAAGGCCTCGGCGAACCGCGCCTCGAATTCGGCGGTACGGGGCCCGAGCGAGAGCCACTTGCCACGCACGACATCAGCAACGGCCAGCGCCTCCTCCTCACCCATATCGACGTCGGAGAGCAGATATTTCATATTAACCTCGGGGCGAGCCTTGTATTCAAAGGACAGCGGTCAACCGGTCCTATTGCGGGCCAAAGATGGTCGCCACCGCGCTGTCGGCGGCTGGAAGCTGGGTTTGGATGGCATTAAGCTGTGATCGCCACCAACATGCCGATCGTTGTGCGAAGCGGCACCATTCGCCCCATCACATCCAGCAGGATTTGAACGCGACCTTTGTCGTCAATCTCACGGATGCGACCGACCAAATCAGAGAACGGACCATCGCGCAGATGGACAGAGGTATCGAGCTTGAATGGACTGTCCTCATCCATATGAAGATGCTCGGCTTCAGTCTCGATCAACGCCTCGACAAAACCGGGCGGCAATGGCAGTGGCCGGTTATCGGCCGTCAAAAGCGACACCACCCCGATCGTGCCGTTGATGCAGCGCCAGCGATCCCGGTCGACATCGAGCGCGACGAAAATATAGCGGGGAAACATCGGGACTCGGACGCGGCTGACTTTGCGTGCGTGACGTGCGGTCTTGACGATGACTGGTGCAAAAACGCGAAAGCCTTGGAACATCAAGTGATGTTCCGCCTTGGTCTCGCATCGCGCTCGCGTGTGGACAGCGTACCATCGGGTTTGTGCGCCTGACATGGTTTCCCTCATTGGTGCGGCTGCCTCCCAATAGAAGTTTTATTTCCGACCAGCTTGCCTCGGCTTGAACGACCCCGGTGCGCGCAGACGCGATACCCAGATCAATTCCGCTGCAGGCAGAAGCACAATGTCAGCCCGCTCCCCAACCGGGTCACCCAATGCCACGATATTCTGGGTGGCCGGGTGGGGGCATGAGATGGTTCCAGCACACACTGAAACGCCCTAGAGCAACCTGCTTTTCATCGGGATGGAACGATCCCGATGAAGAACAGAAAGCTGCATACCAGTTTAACTGCGATCATCTTTGTGCCTTAAACGGGAACCGGCTTTGCGGTGCTCATTGAAGGCACGATGATCTAGCGCGACGCACAGACCGCGCGCGGACGTTTCACGCTGACCAATCTCGATGTTGACGCCAATCGCTACTCCCATGCTTATGGTTTTACCAGAACCGCGCCCATTGGCTTTGCTGGTCACCTCAAGGCCAGTTGATCACGTCGATTCAATTCGGCGTGAACAGATTTTCTGACGCCGCCCGGTGGCAACACGATCAATCGACAAAAAATGCAAATTAAGAGCAAATGCGCGCGGCAAGGCCCGGCGTGAGCTAATGCGCCTGCCGCATTGGCGCGATATGCAATCGAGCCCAGAGCGGGCGTTGCCGTTCGGTCGGCAACCGAGCGCGAACCGCACTTATTCGGCGGCATCAACCATCGGCTCGATCATCGGATCTGAGCATAGGAATTGATCTTGCATCAGTTGAAACCGCTGCGACGCAACCTCGTAGTCACTCGGCCGTCCTATATCGAGCCATTCGTTATCGCTCAGGTAGACTTTGACCCGGTCTCCCGCGTCAACAAGCCGTTGCACCACATCCGGCAGATCGACGTATGAGTTTGGTCGGTAAGCACTGAGGGCGCGCCGGTTGAAGACATAGACGCCCATCGATACATCGTAAGGAATCGTCGGCTTCTCACGGTATCCTGTCACCTGCATGCGGCCATCGAATTCGATCACGCCGAGATCGATCTTCGTGTTGCACCGATGGCAGGCGATCGTCAAAGTCGCCCGCGATCGGAGGTGGCTGCGGTAGAGTTCCCCATAATTCAAAGTTGTCAGCACGTCGCCGTTCATGACCAGAAAGTTTTCCGGCAGGTCGTCGATCAACAGCAGTGGGCCAGTGGTCCCAAGTGGTTGTTCCTCGCGCGAATAGTCGATCTTAATTCCCCAGCGCGAGCCATCTTGGAAATAGGCCATGAGCAGCTCGGCGAGATGCCCGACCGCAAGCGTGATATGAGTGAAGCCGGCATTTTTCAATTGTCGAATAACGATCTCTAGGATCGGCATGTCGCCCACCGGGACCATGGGTTTTGGAAAGGTCACGGTATAAGGAGCCAATCGACGGCCCCTCCCGCCGGCTAGGATGATCGCTCGCATGATAATACTCCGCTACGCCCACTTATTGATAATTGTTGAACCACAACGGTCTGGAGCGCATTCAACCGCGCTGCCGAGCGGCCAATCTGCGCCGGCTCGTATCACGTCGCTGGAAACTCCCCGTTTTCCTTACCGGGGATGAGAGATTGGTCTTGCTGTGGCTCTCGACCGCCGGCGACGACGGCCGCAACCGATCGAACAATCCAGCAGACGTCCGACATGTTGCCGGCTTGTTCGTAGTAGCTCAGATCGAGCCCTGCTTTGGCAGGGAACAGATAGCGCTGATAGAACGCGTCGGCATCCTGGTCGGTGGGATACAAGTCCGCCTCATTGCGGAACGTGGTCTGACTGGGACCAAATATGCCGGGAGTGATCTTCAGCAGCTTTTCATATGGTCCGACATAACAGTGCCGAAACTCGGGTATCTCCGGCCGAGGCCCGACGATCGACATGTCGCCGCGAAGGACATTGAACAGCTGCGGTAATTCGTTAAGCTTGGTTTTGTCGAGCACCTTGCCGACGCGGCTGTAGCGATGGTCGTTGGTTAACGTCACCTTCGGTCCTGCACCACAGTTGCGATTGATGAATTTCCGAAACTTGTAGATCTGAAAAATGCGGCCGAGGCGGCCAACACGCTTTTGACGAAATAGAACCGGCCCTCCGTCCTCGAGCCATATGGCCAGAGCGACCAACACCAAAACCGGCAGTGCAACCACAATCCCAACGGATGCAACTACGACATCAAGCAGACGCTTCTTAAACGGCACACCGGGATCCATAAAGATTTGAACGTTGCGCAAAGACGGACTCTGCTCAATCGATCCGGCCAAGCTACCGCAGTTCGGGTGAATTGGCCCAAACGCGAATTGCTAAATAGGCTCTCAACTTCCCTGATGTAAATAGTAGAATGCTGTTTAGGGTTACTTTAATATATCTGTATTCATTCATCACACGAATATTGAGGCCTGGCCAGTCTTCTTAATACAAAGCTAACATTGCAATTTATCTCAATTTGACCCCGTGTTGCGGTCGGTACCGCACAAAGCTCGCCGTTTTTGGGACGCGCACATCCGTCGGTCGGCGATGATAGGGCGGCATACCGCTTGCACCTTTCCAACGCTGGAACGACCTGCACTTGATCGGTCTTAAGACGAACCCGATGAAGGATGGAAGCGTTGCTCTCACCCTTCACAGCGATCATCTCCGTGCGTTTCAGTGTGAGCCGGAACCATCCCGTTCCCCCTCCCAACCGCCCACGCCATTGGGCCTTTGGGCGGCTCGGTGGGAGGCGGGCAGACAAAGCCAGTTCGCCGCAGGGGAAACCAACAAGTGCTTGGGTTGGACGCTTTTGCAGCACCACCTCAAGGGACGCTGACCTAGAGCAACTTTAAGAGCGATCATCTTTGCGCCTTAAATCGGAACCGGCGCAAGTGGAATCGGCGTTGCGGTTCCGATTTAAGGCGCGATGATCTAGGCCATGCGCGATGGCATCGCGCTGCAACCGGCTCCCCGCGGCGGCATGAATGCGCCGAGGGCACGTTGCACGGCCGCCTGCGCCCGGATCGGGTTGGCTTTGACGCCGATCAGCAGCGTTAACTGCACACGGCTTCGCCTGCGAGGGCACACGCAAACCGGCTCCGAATACAGATGGTCATGCCGCAAGGCTGATCATCGGCCCATTGCCGGCCCCGGCTGCGGTTGGGTGGCGGTGGCCCGGAACGGCCTGGCCCCTGCCAGTGGTTGCGGCCGTGGTTGGGGGGTCGGCGCCGGTTGCACCGAGCCGTTAGCGGAGGCCGCCGAGTCGTCGGGATAGGCGCCGGCGATCGCCACCATCGGCTGCGCGGTTCCGGCATGCTCGTCCCCGCCCGCCGGACTGGGCGACGCGGGCAGCGTTCTGGGTTGAGCCAGGCGATACTGGCGGTGGCGCCACCGCGCATGCTCGCTCCACGGCTCCGGCTGACACGCGCACCCGTTAACCATCGTCCTGCGATATCGGAATGCATTGGCCAGGCTCCTGTAGGCCCGTCCCGACAAATCGACCGCCGCCGTTATGCTGCGGCTATGGCGCGGGCGATAAAATAGCCGCGCATCCGCGAACGCGCATCGCCGGCGGCAGGCCTCGGCATCGCGCGGGAACTGGCCGCTCGTCACACCGTGGCTGATGGGGAAATAGAAGCCGTCGCACAAGCGGACGCAATAGGTGCTATAGCCGCCATAAAGATCGAAGATGGCGCTCGCGAGATCGCCGTCGGCCCAACGGCCATCGCCATCGATGATCCAGCTCGGCTGGGTCGTGGCAGACAAGGGAGCGCGCGCGCTCGGCAGCGGCTGCGGCGTCACCATCCACCCGCTGGTCGATGGCCTGGTTTCAGTCTGGGCCAACGCGGTCTCAAGAAACGTCACACAGACTGCCGAGGATAACACGGCGGCCACACATCCGGTCCGCGCCAGCCCATTTATCCGGCCGCCGACCCGCCCAACCAACATCAAATCCAAATCTACACGCCAACCCACGCTACTCACCCACGGTGCGGATTGGGTGCGCGCGAACCTCAAACCGATTCGATGGTCAAGGACCGAACGGCGCTCCGCCCGACCCGGCCAACTTTAGCCGAGCTTCGCAAATGAGTTCTGAACATCGATAAATTATGACTAAATCAGTTCCGCCTTAGGCGAAATCGCTGTGCCGGCCCGTTCTCCCGCCCGGCCGCCCACAACCGGGCGCTGGGACGGCCGTATGGTGAGTGGGATGGTGCCAGCACGCTTTGCAACGCGAGAGCGGAACCAGGGCATCGGCCGGCGCGAGCGACGGGTTCATCGCTTGTTGCGGCGGCGGGTGTTGCGGTACGACTTAGCCGCTTTGCCCGAGCCACGCGCCGCAGAGGATTGACGACGGTACCTCCGCTTGGCGGGAACGGCTTGCGTCGCGCTGTTCGGCACCGTGACCCGCAAGGCCTCGGCGCCCAATGCCGGCGCAGCAGCGGTCTGTGCCCGTGTCGTGGCGTCGGGCGTCGCGGTCGGCTTCGGTGCCAAGATCGCGGGTGGTTGGGGCCGCAGGCTCGGCGCTTCAATGGCGCCCGAGACAGCCCCCAAAGTGAGCGCCCTCGGCGCGTTGGCGGCCGCCTGCACACTGCCGGCACGAGGCTCGGACACGGTCGCTGTTCGGGCTGAATTCTTGAGCCGAGCCAGTTCTAAAGAAGCGGCCTTATCGCCATTCCGAATCCGTTCGGCCAGCGCGTAGATGTGATGTCGCAATCGTGACACCTGCTCCCACGGGTGCGGCTTGCATTTGCAGTTCAAGTCGTAGGTTGTTCGAAACAGATTGGCGGTGCCAAGTCCGCTATAGGGTTGACCCTTTAGATCCGAATAAAGGTTGATGTCGGGATCCGCACCGCGTTGGACGAACAGGCGCCCCGTCGGACAGCGACGCTGGCATTGTGCCGCATCCCGCGCAAAGTCACGCGACGACGCATTCTGGCTGATCGGAAAAAAGGCGCCATCGCAGAGCCGCACGCAGACCGTGCGATAGCCGGTCAGCACGACCGGTGCCGGACGCTGCCGGCGACGCGGCGAGGATCGTTTGATGGTTCTTTTGACGGAGCGAGGCTTCGGGCGCGAGGACCGCCAAAACCGTTCTGAGGTGATATTTTGCAGCCATTCATCATCCAACACCGCGCCTCGAACCACAGCGTCTTGGGCGGTTGCAGCACGGGCCAAAACACAGGTTTGGTCGCCAGGGTCAGACCCGCGCGAGTGCCAATTGACGGTGATTATCGCGCCTGCCATCGCGGTGGCGACCATCAGCCCAACCCGTCGTGGCTTGATGAGCGCACCGGTCCAGCCATACAGGGTCGTGGTGGGGCTGACAGCTCGCCTTAGTCCTACGTCGCGTCGGTTCCCGGGAGGCGGCCGTGCGCCATACGCAAGCATGTCTTAATCCAAACTTGAGTCTGTCGTCGCTTTAACCCGTCTAACATCACCGTTAAGCAGCATCGAGAGCCAATGCAACTTATGGTCGCAAAAAGGTTAACATCTGCAGACTGATCGATCTTTTGGCAGATCGGCGAGGCCAACGGTGTCAATGCGGACGCCGACCGTCCGGCCATCACATACGGCCGCGCAGATTCTCGATTGCCCCGCGTGACGGCCGCGTGACATAGTCCGACGCGCGCCCGTCCAGCGCAGATGCCGCGGACGCAGGCTGATCGTCAACGAATCCAATCAGGGCAAGGGGTGATACCAACGATGAAGCTGATAGCGTTCGCACTGACCGCAGCCGTCGCAGGGATCGGATTTTCGACCAACGCCACCGCACAAATCCGGATCAAGGTCGGCACCTTCGTCCCGGCCAAGAGCGTCGGTGTATCGCGGGTGATCAAACCATGGATGGCAGCGGTTGAGGCGCAAACCGGCAACAAGGTCAAGCTGCAGGGGTTCTGGGGCGGAACGCTCGGCAAAAGCCCGTTTAAGCAATTCGAGCTGGTCAAGAATGGCGTCGCCGATGTGACCTGGGTGCTACCCGGCTATACCGCGGGACAATTCCCTCAGATGGGCATTTTCGAGCTGCCCTTCTTATTCCGTAATGCGACGGAAGCGTCGGTGGTCGGCTGGAAGCTGCACCAACGCGGCCTGTACAAGGGCCTTCAGGACGTACATTTGATCGGCTTTTTCGCCTCCGAACCCAATGCATTGTTCATGCGCCAACCGATCAAGTCATTGGCTGAGCTCGGCAACAAGAAAATCCGTTCCGCCGGCTCGATCCACGCCAAGTGGCTGAATGCGCTGAATGCCAGCCCGCAAACGTTATCATCGGCGCAAATGAACGAGGCCTTGAACCGGGGAACGATCGACGGCGTCGTGCAGGGTTGGACCGGGATGCGGACGTTCAAGACCATGCCGCTGGTGCAACAGGCCTACAATGTGCCGGTCGGCGTGATCCCGTTCCTTTTGATCATGAATAAAAAAACGTGGAATGGGCTGCCCAAGGACGTGCAAGCGGCGGTGATGGAACATGGCGGCCTTAAAATGGCGCGCATGGGCGGCAAAGCCTACACCACGATCGGTGAGTCGATCCGCAGCAAAGCGCGCTCCGATGGCAAACCGGCGATCACCGAACCCTCCCCGGCCGAACTCCAGCAACACCGCCAGCAAGCCCAACCGATTTATGACTGGTGGATCGGCAAGACCGAACGCGGCAAGCAGGTGCACGACGCCGTCGTAGACGAACTCAAACAGCTCCGTGGCTGATCCCGAGCTTGCCGACCACCCCGGCGAGAGCGCCGCGATCGACGCCGGGCTGGATCGGATCACCCAATTCATAGCTCTGACCGGCTTTGGCGGGCTCGGGTTGATCGCGCTATTGACGTTCTACGATGGCGGCGCCCGCTATATTGGCCTGCCGCGGATCAACGGATTTTCCGACTATGCGCAGGTGGCCTATGCCATCGTGATCGCCAGCTGCTTCCCCGCGGTCCTGCTGCGCTGCAACAACATCACGATCCGCTTTCTCGGCCGCTGGCTCGGGACCCGGGCGGGCAACTGGCTGGAAACCTTCGGCTCGGTGATTACGCTGATCTTTTTCAGCCTCATCGTTTGGCAGTTCTTCCGGCTGACGCTGGATTATCAGCAGGCTGGGCGCACAACCCAGACGATAGAAATGCCATTGGCCCCATGGTGGTGGGTAACGACGTCGATCATCGCGCTGTGCGTCCCGGTGCAAGCCTATATCTTCGGTCGCAATTTTTGGCTGTCGGTCACGGGTCGCCGGGTTCCGGTGCATGAGCAGATGACGTCGGACGCCTAGATCACGTCCATCTCAGGCTGATGTGCCTTGCCGGTTCGATCCTCCAGCCCTGCCAGCCAATGCACGATGTTGTGGTTGGCCGGGTGGGGGAGCGTACTGGTCCCAGCTCATACTGAAGCGCACACAGGCCCACCGGTCTCGATGTGATCGCATTGACGAACGGCAAATGGACGACACGCAATGGATTCTTTGACGACGGGTCTGCTGGGGCTGGCGGCAATGTTTATGTTGATCGCGCTCCATGTGCCGATCGGCATCGCCATGGGGGTTGTCGGCGTGGTCGGTTGCGGGCTCATCATCGGCTGGGCACCGGCGGTCACTTTGGTGGCCACGGAACCGTCGTCGGCGATCTCAAGTGAGGGTCTGGCCGTCATCGCCATGTTCCTGCTGATGGGCAATTTCGCCCACGTCGGGGGGCTGTCCGCGGAGCTGTACCGATTGGCCTATGCCTTCTTAGGTCATCTGCGGGGCGGTCTGGCGATGGCGACGGTGGGCGCATGCGCCGGGTTCGGGGCGGTGTGCGGCTCATCGGTTGCGACCGCAGCGACGATGGCCCGAGTCGCCCTGCCGGAGATGGTGAAGCGCGACTACTCACCGGCGTTGGCGTCCGGCACAATTGCCGCGGGAGGCACGCTGGGCATGATCATACCGCCGTCGGTGTTGATGATCCTTTATGGCATCCTCACCGAGAATTCGATCATCGCGCTGTTTCTGGCCGGTATCGTCCCCGGGCTGTTGGCGGTCATCACCTATTTTGCAGCGATCCGGATCACCACCTTAATCGCTCCGGGCGCGGCGCCGATCGGACCGCGTGCAGGTTGGACCGAGCGGTTTGGGACGATCAAAGAAAGCTGGGCGGTCATCGCTCTTGCGTTCAGCGTGTCGGGCGGAATCTATTCCGGCATATTCACCGTGACCGAAGCGGCATCGGTGGGCGCCGTCATGGCTTTTTTTATTGCTCTGCTTCGGCGCCGGCTTGACTGGTCGTCACTGCTCGGCTGCTTCGGGGAAACCGCCGCCAACACCGGGTTGATCTTCGTGATCATCATCGGCGCCTCGATCTTCAGCTATTTCGCGACACTGTCCGGGTTGCCGGCGGCAATCGTTGCCGGGATCGAATCGCTCGATTTGCCGCCTTACCTGGTCATCATTTTACTGCAGATCATGTATCTGTTGCTGGGGTCGATCTTCGACACGGTGGCCGCCATGGTGCTGACCTTACCGTTCGTCTACCCGTTGATCATCAGCATGGGATTTGATCCGATCTGGTGGGGCGTGATCAACATCGTCGTGATGGAGATCGGCATGATCACACCGCCGATCGGCATCAACGTGTTCGTGTTGCATGGCGTCGCCAAGACGGTGCCGCTTAAGACCATCTTTAAGGGCATCATTCCATTTTTTCTGGCTGACATCGTTCGGTTGATGCTGCTGACCTTCCTACCTGTGATCAGTCTGTGGCTGCCCGGCGCGATGGGGTGGCTGTGACGGTCACGGCGCGACCTACTGATCGCTCACAGACCGTATTGGTGTTAGCGGTGCCGGCTGCATGATGTTGGCCTTGACACGGCGCCGCCAAGGCCCGGACCACCGTTGTCGGCGAAAGCCGTCTCCCGGTTGGTCGCGGTCGCCGTCAGCGATCGGCCGATCAGTTGGACTTGACCGCCTGCTCTGGTTCGAGATCATGTCCGACGCTTGAAGCGCAGCAACGCTTCCGACCGGTCGGATGATGCGCAATGTGACCCCGACAGTGGCCGCCCAATAGAGCGCACCTGCGCAAGGATCAGTGCATGTCAACACGTCGCCCATCGGATAACCCGGCCGCACCGCGCGGCTACTACGCTATCGGGGCCGAGCGGATCTCCAAGGCCCTGAACCTGGGCAACATCATGCGCTCAGCGCATGCATTCGGCGCAAGTTTCACATTCACGATCGGCGCCACCTATCAGGCGCTCGAAGCCCGCGCCGACACGTCGAAGGGACACTGGCACCTGCCGCACTACAACTGGCCGAACCATGAGGCTATCGCGCTGCCAACCGGCTGCGTGTTGGTCGGCGTCGAGCTGATCGAAGAGGCGATCGAGCTGCCGCGCTTCCGCCATCCTCCGCGCGCGGCCTACGTGTTTGGACCGGAGCGCGGCTCGCTTTCCCCAGCGCTTTTGGCGCGCTGCGATCACGTGGTGAAAATTCCGGCCCGGTTTTGCGTCAACGTCTCGATCGCGGCGGCGATCGTCATGTACGACCGCTATCGCGCGCGCGTGACCTCGCCGCGGTTGCCTTAGATCATCGCGCCTTAAATCGGAACCGCAACGCCGATTCCAATTGCGCCGGTTCCGATTTAAGGCGCAAAGATGATCGCTCTTAAAGTGTAGAGCATGTCCGCCACAGACGGACTTGCGCAAGCTCGCGATCCGCGTCCGCCGTTAAACCTGGGCTGTCGACCTTGCCGACGCGCAAGGCCTGTCGGCTGGCTCAATCGGTCCGCGCGTCGGCCGGCCAGCTGCTGAACGGGTACCGGGTGAGTTCCGCGTTGTAATACCGCCTGTCATTCGACACCTCGCGGCCGACCCAGGACGGCATCGCGATCGCCTGGTCCGCGCTGGCGAGTTCGACCTCGGCGATCACGAGGCCGTGGTTGTTTCCCTCGAACACGTCAACCTCCCAGGTGAGGTCACCGACTTCGACGTCATATCGGACCTTCTCGATCAGCGCACCTTCGCAGTGCCCGAGCAGCGCTTCCGCATCGGCGATGGGGATCGGCCATTCATATTCCTCGCGTTCGATCCCCGCCCGCGCCGTCTTGATCGTGAAGGTCGCCCAGTCGGCAGAGTTCCCGGCAATCCTGACACGGATGGAAACGCGGTCGCTTTGTGTGATGTAGCCCTGCCGCAGTCTTCGTGACCGCGCCGCATCGCGGGCCCACGCGTCACTGTGCACCAGGAATTTTCGCTCGATCTCAAGCGCCATTATTCCTCATCAATCCCCGATCCCAGTGACCGCTAGAGCAACCTGCCTTAAATCGGAACCGGCTTTGCGGTTCCGATTTAAGGCGCGATGATCTAGGTCGCCCACCGGTGTAACGTCATGCCTCGCGCCGCAACAAAAACACCGCCTTTTCCCCCAAAAGGTTCTGCAAGTCGAGAGGCAATGCCGAGGACAACAGCTTTCCGGCTGCGCTGAAGGCGGCGGAACGCTCCACCTTGGCACCGATCCTATCGCACAATTCGACGAAATCGATGATCGTGCACAGGTGCGCGTCCGGACTGTCGTACCAAGGCTCCGGCAAATTTGGCGTCATCGGCATACGGCCGGTGAACAACAGCTGCGCCCTGATCCGCCAATGACCAAAGTTGGGAAACGAGACGATCGCGTAGCTGCCGACGCGCAAGAGTTGCTCGAGAACCACTTTCGGTTTCAGCGTCGCCTGGATCGTCAGGCTCAAAATCGCATAATCAAATGCGCCGGCCGGGTAATCCCTCAAGTCCTCGTCGGCATTTCCTTGCACGACCGACAACCCGCGGGCCACGCAGGCATTGACCCGCTCCCGCGACACCTCCATGCCGCGCCCGTCCACGTGCTTGGTGTCCGCAAGCAGCTGCAAAAGCGCGCCGTCTCCACAGCCGACGTCGAGCACACGGGCCGCATCGTTGACCATATCGGCGATCAGCAGATGGTCGATGCGCGGGGTGCCGGCCGCGGAGCTCAACGCCGTATCGGTTTCGAGCCGCATCAGGCCGGGACGGCGACGCGCGCGGGGTCGGCGGCTGCCCTGGCGGCTGGCAGACCTCGTTTGGCGGCTGCAGCATTAAGGAAGCCGGAAATGGTGGCGTGAAATTGCGGTTCATTCAGCAAGAAGGCGTCGTGCCCCTTACCACTTTCGATTTCCACGAAGCTGACGTTGGCCGCGACCGCATTGAGTGCTTGCACAATGCGCCGCGATTCCCGGGTCGGATACAGCCAGTCCGAGGTAAATGACACCACGCAGAACCGGGCCTGGGTACCGCGGAAGGCATTGGCCAGCACGCCGCCGTGCTCGGCGGCCAAATCGAAGTAGTCCATCGCCCGTGTAATGTAGAGATAACTGTTGGCGTCGAACCGATCCACGAAGGTCGACCCCTGGTGGCGAAGGTAACTTTCGATCTGAAAATCCGCGTCGAACGAAAACGTTCGCTCGGCACGATCCTGCAAACTTCGCCCGAACTTAAGTTGTAGCGTCTCTTCCGACAGATAGGTGATATGCGCCGCCATGCGCGCGACGGCCAGCCCCCGATGGGGCGTCTTGCCGACGTCCATGTAGCGGCCATTGCACCAGTCGGGATCGGCCATGACCGCTTGGCGCCCAACCTCGTGAAACGCGATGTTTTGCGCCGAATGATGGGCGGCGGTGGCAATCGGTACAAACGAGAACGAACGGTCCTTGTGGGCGGCCGCCCACTGCAGCACCTGCATGCCACCCATCGAGCCGCCGATCACCGAGAACAATTGATCAATCCCTAAGTGATCAAGCAATCGCGCTTGCGCGTTGACCATGTCGCGGATCGTGATGACCGGAAAATCCAAGCCGAAGGCAGATCCGGTTTCGGGATTGATCGAGGCTGGGCCCGTCGATCCCATGCAGCCGCTCAGGATATTGGGGCAAATGACAAAGAAACGATCGGTGTCGATCGGACGTCCAGGTCCGACCGCGGATTCCCACCAGCCCGGCTTACCCGTCACCGGGTGCGGGCTGGCCACGTGTTGGTCGCCGGTGAGTGCGTGGCAAACCAGGATCGCGTTCGAGCGATCGGCATTGAGTTCGCCGTAGGTCTTGTAGGCGATCGAAAATGGCGCCAGCGCTTGATCGCAATCCAAACTGAGGGGTTGCTCGCAGGGAAACGCCACCACCTCGCTGGACGGCTGCGCCAACTGTTGCGCCCGAACCGTCGCTGGATCGCTCGGCGCCCGCTCGTCCTCGCGCGGTTGCCGTGAGGGCAAGACCTTCGCGGGCCGCTGCCGCTCAAAACCAATTCGATTGAAACTTCCCATAGGCGCTCCGCAGCTTGGGCCAGTCGACATTCGCAAAGATGAAGAGATGCCGATGCCCTTTTCGCCTCCTGGGCCGAGGCGACCGCTTCTGGGCTCGCGCGCGGCCTGTTTAGCGAGTTGTTTTACGTGGCTGCAAGCCGGCCGGCCAAATCACCACGACGATGCTCTGTTGCATAACCGAGGACGGCGCGTGACGTCAAGTTTGCGCCCCCCGGTGCAGTTTGCCATTGACAAGTAGGTGCTCACCCAACAAGCTTAACTATCTGTAAACAAACTAAATTGTTCGTATTCTATTCCGTTTTTGTTTGTCATAGGTTCAGCTCGGGTGCGGTTTGGCAAGCGTCATATTTTCGTGATCTGGCAAATCGTGATGCTCGGGCTGGCCCTGTGCGGTCAGGCGCAAGCGCAGTTGAGCAGTCTGCCGATCTTGGGTGGCCTGGCTCTCAAGCCTGGCCCCAAGTCGCTGGAAGTCTGGCTCAGTGGCCATTACATCTCGCAATCGCCGTCGCTCTCGATGGGGCTGACCTGGGCGCCATTTGGAGCCCTCAACCGCGATGGACTGCGGCTGCGGGCGACGCTCGGCGGCAACTTCTACCGCTATCGCACCGAGGTCTATAGGGCGTCACGCTTGCCCGAAGGCGGATCGATGCTGTCCGAGCTGCAGGTTGGCTATCAGATCAGCCACGGCCCACTCACGCTCAAGGGCTTCATCGGTGCGGCGTTCGCGGACTACGCGCTGACCGTGAACGATCGTCGCAATCCAAAACGTGGCCTCGAGCGCGGAGTTGCTGGTCATTTCGACGCCTGGCTCAACATCACACCCCGGACCTGGGCTCAGTTCAGTGCATATGCCACCAACGCCCACCGCAACCGGCGCGCGCACGTGCGGCTCGGATTTCGCTTGGTTCCCGCATTTTCCGTCGGCCTTGAGGCGGGCGTGTTCAACGACGCCAGCGGCCGCTACCTGCACGGCGGTCCCCTGATCCGCTATCAATGGTCGGCCGGCGAAGCCGTGCTGTCGCTGGGGCAGACCCATGCGCAAGCGCGCACGCCAACGCCGTTCGCCTCGCTCACGCTGGTCAGCAAGTTTTAATCCAACACGCTTGGCAATGCCGCTCGAAAATGGGGCGCGGTCATCGGCTGGACTATGCTATAATGCCAATACTCGCCCGAAAAATTGCATCCGTCCAGCAAGACCAAGCGAGCCGACAATGAAATCGATCCTGTTACCTGTCGAATCGAACACCACCATCGATTCGGCGTTCGCCATCGCCGATATCCTGGCCAGCCGGTTCGCGGCCCAGGTCGAGGCGATCACGCTGAAGCCCAGCATCGTCGATTTTATTGCGCCCGACCCAGTGGTCGTGGTGCTGCCGCAACCGAACTACAGTGAAGAAGATATCGTCAATGAAGCCCGCCGCCGCTTCGACGCCTTCACCACCGAGCGCGGTTCGCGCTCAGTGTTCCGATGGAGCGGCCGACCGGCGATCGACGATACCGGCCTGGCCGCGCTCAGTCGCGTTTACGACATCACCATCGTCGGCAGGCCCGGCGTCGGCCGGTCGGAGCCGCGCATGACGACGTTGGAAGCGGCGCTGTTCGAAAGCGGTCGGCCGGTGCTGATGGCGCCACCAATGCCACCGGATGACTTGGGCACCAACATCCTCATTCACTGGAACGCCAGCACCGAGACGGCCCGGGTCATCTACGATGCGCTGGAGCTATTGCGGGCCGCCGACACCGTCACCCTACTCACGGTTGAAGGCAACATGGCGCCGGGTCCGGAGGCGGCCGATATGGTGGCATATCTGGCGACGCACGGTGTCCAAGCTAACGAGGCGTTCGTGCGCCCGCCAAGTCGCGCTCATGCCGGCGAGACCATTCTGGCTGAAGCCAGGCGCCTGGGCGCGGACCTGTTGCTCAAGGGCGCCTACACACAAAGTCGGCTCAAGCAAATGATTTTTGGAGGTGCGACACAGCATATCTTGCAGTCGTCCCACATCCCTGTGATCCTTTCACACTGAGCAATCGCCATCTCGGCAAGGGGCGGGAGGTGATCAGCATGCGGTGGTTGGCAGTGAGGTGCGCACGATTGCGCAAGCGGCCCTCGGTTGCGTTATTGGTCGGCTCAGCGGTTTGCTCCGGAGCGTTCAATTTGGCCGGCTTGTCGGTGGCCGCTTCGGCCGCAGAAATGGCGGGCTGCGCCAAACAAAGCGTCAGCGCCCAGGGCGAGGCAGCAAGCTTCCAATGGCTGGCGCGGATCAAGGCGATCGGCAACTGGCGCAGTAAGGTCAGGCATCTGCCGGAGTTGGGCGCAGCTTACGATGATTGGCGAAAAGGCAAGGAGCCGCTGGAGCGCTGCATCAACAATTCGGGCAGCATCATTTGCACCGTGACCGCCACCCCCTGCCGGTCCTGACGCGCCGGTGCTCCGCTTCGCCCGTACGTGAGAACGACTGACGCCACTGCTTGCTCGCGGTCGTTCACGAGCCAGATCCGCCTGGGGCGCAAATGATCTAGATCATCGCGCCTTTGATCGGGATCGTTCCGATTCCGATCAAAGGCAGGTTGCTCTAGATCTTGAACGATTCCAGCACCTCTGGCGCAAAGAGATCCGCCGGCTCGAGCCGCCGTTTTGAAAGGCCGCAAGCGTGATGATACTTGAGGAATGTCGATAGCGTCTCGACGTTCTTTTCGAACCCGTAAGGCCAATAATCATCACCCATCAACCGGCACGCCTCCTCAACATGGGCGTTGTGCCAGGGCAGCATCGCCATATGTGCCGCCGTCTGCCGCTGCAGCGCATACACGCGCCGTTGCGCCTCGACGCACGCTTTCATCAGCGACTGAGCGATCCACCGGTGTCGGTCATAAAGCTCGCGCCGGATCGCCACAACATGCATAATTGGAAAGATCCCGGTGCGTTGGTAATAGGCCTTTTCCTCCGCTTCGTAATTGGGAAACAGACGAACGACCCGCTCACCGTCGAACGTCGACGGCGCACGGGCGGTGTGCAAGGCGTCGACCTCGCCGTCCGCCAACATCTGCGCCAGGGTCTTGTCTGCGGGAATCGCCTCAACTTTGATGTTGTCGGGCAGATCGAGCGCAATTTTTTCCGGGCGGCCGGGTTGTTCCTCGCCGCCGGTGAAATAAGTCACCGAATCGACGGGGACACCGTAGTGCTCGTCGAGAATGCCACGGATCCAGACCGGCGCGGTCATTTGAAACTCCGGCACACCAACCCGCTTGCCAATGAGATCCTTGGGCTGCTTGATGCCAGCGTTCGCGTTCACGAAGATGCAAGAATGGCGAAAGAAGCGTGACGGCCACACCGGGATCGCGATGAACGGCTGGGGGTCTTTGAACAGCGACACGGTGTAGGACGACATCGACATTTCGGAAACGTCGAACTCGCGAAAGCGGGCTTGTCGGAAAAACGTCTCCTCGACGGCCATGTCGAGGAAATTGATGTCGATACCGTCGGGCCGAACGCTGCCGTCGGCGATCGGTCGCATCCGGTCATAGCCCCAACATCCGAACGTCAAATTGAGTCGGCTCATGTCTATGCAACTCCCTGGCGTGGACAAGGATAAGCTCAATAGAATTGGTCGTAGTGCACTTGCGAGGGCGGCACCTTGGCGTGATGCATCAACTGGACCACAGCCGTGGCCATCGCCGGCGGGCCGGCGAAGTAGACCTCGAACTGCTGCAAACGATCCGCGAACAGCTGTTGGGCGGCATCGGTGATCAGGCCGGTTCGCCCGTTCCACGCGGCCCGGTCCGCATCGTCATCCAGCTCCGACAGCACCGGCACATAGTGGATGCGGTCACCATACCCGGGCAGGCAGCTCAGGATCGACTCGCCAGCCACGTCGCGCACCTGCCGCCCGCCGTAGATGAAATGCAGCGACCGGCCGGCCAGTTTTGAGCAGCGCACAAACCCGCGCGCGATCGAGATCATCGGCGATAGCCCGGATCCGCCGGCCAAGCACAGGACATCGCGGGGGGCATCCTCGCGCAGATAGGCCATACCAAACGGACCGTCCGCCGTGATCTCCTGGTCGACGGTAAGCCCTTCAAACAGTTTTCCGGTACAGGCTCCACGTGGAACCCGCTTGATCTGGAAATGCCATTGGGTCGGGTCGTCGATCGCGATGTTGGACATCGAGTAGGCCCGCGCGCCGGGGACGCCGGGCACGTCGAGCAAGGCATACTGTCCCGGCAGAAAAGGCGCTGCTCGATCGAGCTTGAAACGAAACTCGCGGATATCGTGCGTGATGTCCTCCACCTCCGCGAGCTTGGCGCTGACCTGGGCCGGACGATGATGCGGCTGGTAATGGTCTCGCAGATTGACCTTGATCGACAGGTCTGACAGTGGGCGGGCCTGACAGCCGAGAAATCGGTTGCGGCTCTTGTGGCGCTCGGTCCAGGCCGGCGCATCGACACGCAAATGTTCAACCTCACCGTCGAGCAGCTCGAACAGGCAGTTGCCACACGACCCGACGTTGCATTCGTAGGGGAAGCCGAGGCCGGCGCGCAGCGCTGCACGAAGAACGGTGTCGTCGCCGGGGCAATCGAAGTCCAGGTCGGGTTTGGCCAGCTTGATGTTCGGCATGCGTTTCTTCAGAGCTTGCATCACGGGAAGGGGCGGGAGGCGGGCAGGCTAGGAGCTTCGCATCCGCATTGCAATGTCGGCCCGCCGCGGCTCACTGCGGCGGATCGCTCGACCGTTTCTCGACGCTCGCGTGAAGGGCTGGCTGCTTGGTGTGGCCTGGGACCCAACCGGCGAGCGCTGGCGCCCCCCGGGAGCCGCACAACGACGATCTCTTCCCCTTGAGGGAGTTGATTGAGGAAATCGGCTATGTTGCGTTTGCAGCCACGATCTGCACCAGCCGATCGGTGCTGAGTTGCGTCAGCCGCGCTGAACCCTGTCGCGTTGCAGATGCATAGAGTAAACGAAACGCTTCTCGGGATGGATGGTCACGGTCGTCTCGAAGTTGCGGCCGGTGTCGTCGGTGTACCGACGCACAATCGACAGCGCCGGGGTGCCGTCCGCGACCTCCATCAAGCGGGCCAGCTTGCTATCGATGGAGCTGGCAAAGATTCGGATCTCGGCGTCTTGGATGATCACCCCTAACTTGCGCTCAATAATCTCGTAGATCGGCTCGTGGCCGGTGTCCTCGGCCGTCACGACGTCGGCAAACGACGGTAAGATATAAATATCGGACCAGGAGATCGGCACCCGACTTTCATCAAACAGCCGCAGACCGCTGATGCGGAACCACTGCTGTCCGACCGGACAGTCGATCAGGCTGGCCAGGCTCGGGTCGGCGTGGACCGGCCCTTGAAACAGGTTGGATCGATAGGTGTCGGCGGGATATTTCAACAATTCCGCAACCGAGGACATGCGATGGACAAACGCGCTGTCCGTTTTCACCGCCTTGACAACCGTGCCAGCACCACGACGACGGTCGATGACGCCGCGCTCGGACAGCCACCGCAACGCCTCGCGCACGGTGAACCGACTGGCGTTGAAGCGTTCGCACAGCTCGGTCTCCGCCGGCAACATCGAGCCGACCGAATAATGACCGTCAGAGATGTCGGCCATCACCGCAGTTGCGATTTGGCGATAGCGCGGAATACCACCGGTGGCGCTCGTCGGCTCCTGCCCGATGTCACGCTTAGCTCTGCCCTCAAAGTCGTCGGTCATCGATGGTCGGTAACACTTTACGCACGTCACTCATTTGCGCCCGTCACTCATTTGCGCCCGTCACTCTTTTACGCACGTCACTCTTTTACGCACGTCACTCTTTTACGCACGTTACCCATTTGCGCACGTTACCCATTTGCGCACGTTACAGGCCGCCAAGCAACCGACGCCAACACTGCGGCGCCTACGGCGGCAGTGGCAAGGTCCGGACTTATCGGCAGTATTGGGTCAGTTTACCGCGGACGCAAGCGGCTATGCGGCCCGTGGTCGCCCGAATTGTCTGGACATGATCGCGTGGGTGCGCATCAATATGGGGTCGGCCACCGCGCATGCGCGCCAGCGCGGGTCAACACCTGAAGAAAGCTTGACGTATCGTGGTGAATGCGAAGCAACGCCCACCCCCTCCACCGTATCCGTCCCCACCGCAAGCCGGCCGCGCGCGGGCACCAGATCATATCCGCCTAAGGCGGAATCGCCGTGCAATCCCGCTCGCCCGGCCCAGTGACCACGACGACGACGCCAGCAGTCTACATTAAATCGGGAGCGCCAACCAGCCATGCCGACGTCCGACGCTTCAAAATCGACCGCCTACCGGGAAATCCTATTCGAGGTGAAGGATCATGTGGCTTGGATCACCATCAACCGGCCAGAGGTGCGCAACGCGTTCCGAGAGCAGACGCTGGACGAGATGATCGATGCCTGCAAATCCACCCGCGATGACCCTTCGATCGCCGTCGTGGTCATCACCGGGGCAGGCGATGAGGCGTTCTCCGCCGGCGGCGACTTCCACGCCATGATGAAGCTCAACCGCGCCAATGCCGCGCACTGGAACGACCGAATGCTCGGCCTTGCCATGACCATTCGGGGCCTCCCGGTTCCGGTCATCGCGATGGTCAACGGCTGGTGCATGGGCGGCGGACACGAGCTGGCCTTGTGGTGCGACCTGGTGATCGCGTCAGACAACGCTCACTTCGGCCAGACCGGCGCCAGGGTCGGCGCATGTCCCACCGTTGGCGCGACGCAGTACATCCCGCGCTTAATCGGAGAACGGCTGGCGCGGGAGATGATCTTCTTATGCCGGACGTTCTCGGCGGAAGAGGCGGAGCGGGTCGGGCTGATCAATCGCTGCGTGCCCAAACACCGCCTGCGCGCCGAGACCGAGGCGTGGTGCGAGAAGATCAAGGGCTTTTCCGGTCAGACGTTGCGCGCGACCAAGAAGTCGCTGAACTACGAATCCGACATGCTTTATCCGTCGTGGCAACACGGCATGGAGTTGCTGGCCGAGATCTGGGGCTCGGAGGAGAGCTTGGAGGGCATGAACGCCTTCCTGCAAAAGCGCAAACCCGATTTCATGAAGTTCCGGGAGCAGCGCAAGGCCAAGGTCGAGGCCTATCTCGACGTCATTGCCAACGACGGCAACCAGGCACCGCGCAAATGACATCGATTGAGCGGCCGCTGACCGGCATTCGCGTGTTGGATCTGTCCCGCGTCCTGGCCGGGCCATTGTGCGCCATGAACCTGGGCGACATGGGTGCCGACGTGATCAAGGTGGAGCGTCCAGGAACCGGCGATGACACGCGTGGATGGGGGCCACCCTTCACCGCCGGTGAATCGGCGTATTTCCTGTGCGCGAACCGCAACAAGCGCTCCATCACGTTGGATCTGGCCCGGCCTCGTGGGCTCGATATCTTGCGGGCACTGGTGGTCAAGGCCGATGTGGTGATTGAGAACTTCAAGGTGGGAACCCTCGCGCGTTGGGGGCTGACGGCGGACTGGTTTGCGAGCAACGCGCCGCAGGTCATCACCTGCTCGATCACCGGATATGGCGCGCGCGGGCCGAAAGCGCAGCTGCCCGGTTACGACTTTCTCGCGCAGGCCGAATGCGGGCTGATGAGCATCACCGGCGCCGCCGATGGGCCGCCGGTCAAATTTGGCGTATCGGTCGTCGATTTTTGCACCGGTCAGTTCGCCACCTCCTCGATCCTGGCGGCGCTGGTCGCGCGCGGACGCACCGGACGCGGCCAGCACATCGAGGCGAGCCTGTACGCCACCGGCTTGAGCATGCTGGTCAACGTCGCAGCGTCCCACCTGATGTCCGAACGGCCGGCTCAGCGCTACGGAAACGGTCACCCCAACGCCGTGCCCTATCGCGAGTTTGTCTGTGCAGACGGTGAGATCGCCCTGCCGATCGGTAACGATGCACAATTCGCCCGGCTGTGCGGGTGCCTGGGTCACCATGAATGGGCCGCCGACCCGCGGTTCGAAACCATGGCCCAACGTGTCGAACATCGCGATCAGGTGGATGCCATGCTGGCGCAAGCCCTCAAGGCCAAGTCGGCCGACGCATGGTTGGCGCTGTTTCAAGCCGCCGGGATTCCGTGCAGCAAAATCAACTCGGTCGAAGGCGCGCTAGCCGACCCGCATACGCTCGCCAATGACATGGTCGTCGCAGCGCAGCACCCGACCGCGGGGCAGATCAGGATGGTCGGTATTCCCTATCGCCTGTCGGATACGCCGGCCGGCATTGACCGCACGCCGCCGGTGCTCGGCGCGGATACCGAGGACGTGCTCATGGAGCTTGCCGATGTGTCGGCCGCGGAGATTGCCGCGCTCAGGTCCGACGGCGTAATTTGATGGTTGTGGGGCAGATGGCGCAATCGGCGATGGTGGCAGCTGATGCTAAGCCCATCATGGCGAGGTGGAACCGGGCCCAGTGGAACAACGGGGCGGGGCGCGAGCTGGTTCGAGCTAACTGAGAGATGCGGTAGCATTGGCTATGCCTGCCAGGGCCTCCAAGAAGGATGATCGGGTCATGTTCAAGATTGCCACAGTCGATGCCTTCGCGATCGCCGTGCCACTGCGCGCGCCGGTGAAAATGGCCGGAATCGAGGTGTCAACAGCAGAAAACCTGATCGTACGGGTGACGGATCAAGACGGCACGATCGGTTGGGGCGAGGCGGCATCGGCGCCGACCATGACCGGGGAGACGCCTGAGGGCATGGTCGCGGCGGCCCGCTTCATGGCCTCGCGCCTCGTCGGCCAAGAGGTGATCGACGTCGCGACGACCCAGCACGCGCTGGCCGGCCTGATGTACGGCAACGACGGGGCCAAGGCCGCGATCGAGATCGCCCTACTCGATATCGCCGGCAAGCGACAGGGCGCGCCGATCTACCAGTTGCTCGGCGGCAAGGTCCGCGACGATGCGCGCATTCTGACCATGATCGCCGGCGGCCGCCCCGAGCTTGAGGTCGCCAATGCCAAAGCTCAGGCCGAGGCCGGGTTTTCGGCATTCAAGGTCAAGGCGGGCGCGCTCGATCCACAGCGGGATCTGGAGCGCGCGCGGTTGGTGCGCGAAGCGTTGGGACGCACCGCGCGAATCTCGGCGGATGCCAATCAGGGCTATACGCGGGAACAGGCGCTTGTGTTCGCGCGCGGCGCGGGTGCGGCGGGTCTCGATTTCATGGAACAGTTGGTCGCCGGCGAGGACCTTGACGGCATGGCCGCGTGCGCTGCGGCCTCCAGCGTACCGCTCGGCGCCGACGAGGGTCTGCATTCGATTGCCGATATTACCCGTCATCACGAGCATGGGGCGGCCAGTGGCGGTAGCCTAAAAACCATCAAGCTCGGTGGCCTGCAACCGGTCTTGCAGGCGGCGCACTTGATGCGTGAACTTGGCCTGCACATCAATCTGGCCGGCAAAGTCGCCGAAACCAGTATCGCCAGCGCCGCCATCGCGCATTTGGCCCTCGTCGTGCCGCAGCTCGATTGGGATACGAGTATCACCAATCAATACCTGGCGGACGACGTCGTGTCAGATCCCCTGCAAATCGCATTCGGTCGGGTGCGCCCCAGTGATGCGCCCGGCCTCGGCGTGACGCCGCTGGAGGACAAGCTGCGGACGTATCGGACTTAGGTTGCTTCGCCGAGGAAAGGCAAGTCATGTCGCATTCGCCGAAAATCGCCATCAAGCCCTACCAGTCAACGGCCGCACGCGCGCATTTGACACCCAATTATCCGCGGCCTGACACGCTGGTTGTCGACATTCACGGCCACATGTTGGTGCCGGAGGCCGATCATTTGGTGCGCCCGCATCTTCCCGCCTCGGAACTCGACGCCGTAAAATACGCCTCCGCCTTCAGCCGCAAACTAAATGCCGAACAGAACGACGATCGGCACGAGCAACTGGTCGGCGTCGCGCAGCGCTTCATCGATATGGACAAGATGGGCGTCGACGTGATGGTGCTGTCGCCGGCGCCGCCGCAGTTCAACTACCAAGCCGACGCCACGCTCTGCCACGAGGCCAGTCAACTGATCAATGACCGGCTGTCCTCGGTCGTCAAGCAGCAGCCCACGCGGCTTGCCGCGCTCGGCACCGTCCCCCTGCAGGACACAGATTTGGCGATCACCGAAATGAACCGGTGTATGGGCGAACTCGCCATGCCGGGCATCGAGATCGGCGCCAATGCAGGGCACGACGAGCTCTCGGCCGAGCGGCTGGAGCCCTTCTGGGCGCGCGCCGCGGAGCTTGGCGCGACCATTCTGCTGCACCCGACCGCGTTCGCCAGCGACCGGTTTGGCGCGCACTATCTGACCAACGTGATTGGCAACCCGTTGGAGACGACACTCGCCGTGCACTACCTGATCTTCGACGGGGTGATGGAGCGCCATCCCAAGCTCAAGTTCGTGCTGGCGCACGGCGGAGCGTTCGCCACGCACTATGCAGCCCGCATGGATCACGCCTGGGGGGCCAGGGCCGACTGCTGCCTGCACATCGCCAAGCCGCCGACCCATTACCTGAAACAGTTCTACATGGACACCATCGTTTTCGCGACGGACCAGCTGGCTTTTCTCGCCACCAAATTCGGTACCGACAAGCTATTGATGGGTACTGACTATCCGTTCGACATGGCCGAGTACGATCCGCTCGAGTTGATCGAGCAGACCGCAGGATTGTCGGCGGTGGACAAACAGGCCATTGCCGGCACCAACGCGCTGTCGGTGCTCGGCCTCGATGCCGGACGCTTCGCGCGGGCCGACGTCAGCCGTTGAGGTGAGCCAAGGGACCTGCGGTGATCAAACACCGGGCGGTCAAATGCGACGGCCCCCCCGGGGAGCGGCGCTGTGACCCGACAGCGAGAATGGTCTTGATGACCGCGCGCGCCAACGTCCTGCTGATCAACACGGACCAGCACAGGGCCGATCATCTGGGCTGCACAGGCCCCGGTGCTACGCACCCGACACATCGACGGCCTGGCGGAGGGCGCGTTTGCATTGGGCGCTTTTACGTGACGGCGCCGGTTTACATGCCCGACCGGCCAAGCTTGATGACAGGCCGGATGCCCTCCAACCACGGCGTGCGCACAACGCAATTCCGTCGTCGCGACGTACGGTGACGTTCGTGGCATCGCTGCGCGCGGCCGGATATCGCACCGCACGTGTGGGCAAATGCCACTTGCAAACGCATTCCGGGCCCCCACCGCGCACCCAGCCTAACCCGCCGCCAAGCGGCTGTTATCAGCCGGCGCCAGCAGCGCTCGCTGAGGCCGCCACCGACAGTTATGCGGATGGTGGTTACGATCAGGAGGTACCATCGCTTTGGGCCGATCCGGATGCCGCAGTCGCGACGCCGTTCTAGATCATCGTGCCTGAAAGTGGTGAGCAACTTGCTGCCTTCCATCGGAACCGGAACGATGCCGATGGAAGGCAGCTTGCCCCAGAAAGGGGCGAATTGTACGATCTGAAGGCAACCCGTGAACAGCTCGCCAACCATTGGTCACGACGCGCACAAGGTCCGGTCCGCGCACAGCTGATGGAAGAATTCACCCAGCTGCTGATGGAGGTCGCGACCGTTCGCCTTGGCGCCGCATCAAGCCTGACGGCTCGCCATCGCGTTCACCGCAGCGACGGCAGAAATGTCACCAAGGGCGGATAAGCCGCCAGCGCCACCATGCCGATCAAAAACAAGGCCACGAACGGCCAAGCCGCGCTGAACACGTCCGCAATGCTGACCTTTTCCGCAGCCCCCTGGAACGCGAAAATCACGTAGCCGAACGGCGGCGAGATGCCGCCGACTGTCACGTTGAGCAGCATGATCAACCAGAACCAGAGCGGATCAAAGCCGAGCGTCGCCAGTAGCGGCTGGTAAATCGGGATGACAACCAGCATCAAAGCGATTTGATCGACGAACATGCACAGCACGAACGGTATCGCCATCATCACGAACAACATCAGATAGGGCGACCAATCAAGCTCCACGATGAACAGGGTCAGCTCCCGCGTCGCGCCGGTGAAGGCCAACAGCTGGCTGAACATCCGTGAAGATGCCATGATGATGATGATCATGCTGGTGATGAACGCGGCACTGCCCAGTGACTGAAGCAGCATCGACCCGTTGAGCTTGCGATAGTAGGCAGCCGCGATCAACGCGCCGATCACGCCGGTCGCCGCCGATTCGGACGGCGTTGCGATGCCCAGCATGATGAAACCCATCACGCAAAAGATGATCAGCGCAAACGGAGCGCAGGCCGCGATCCCGCGCATCTTTTCCGCCAATGTCGCATCGCGGGCCGCATCGCTTTGCAGTTCCGGTGCCAGACGCGGATTGATCTTCACCCGCAACACCGTATAGGCCAGGAACAACCCGGCCAACAGCAACCCGGGAATAATTCCGCCGATCAACAAGCCAGCGATCGAAACGTTAGCCAGTGTACCGATAATAATGGCGAGCACGCTGGGAGGTATGATCGGCGCCAGCGAGGCGCCGGCCAGGATGTTGCCGATGGCGAGCTTGGAATCGTAACCGCGCTGGATCATGCTGGGATAGAGCGTGCGCGCCATCATCGCGGCAACCGCCATGGCCATGCCGGACAACGCCCCGAATACGGTGGAAAGCGCAATGGTCAGCACGTACTGTCGGCCCTTCATGCGGCCGATCAGCTTGTCGACCGAATCGAACAAAATATCGACGGAGCCGGAGCGGAATAATAGTTCCGCCATCAGAATGAACAATGGAATCGCCGACAGATCGGCGTTGGTGGTGGTATCGAATACGGAATTCGCCACCATGCCGAAGGCCGCAGGCCCGATCACGATCAAAACGCCGACGATATTGATCAGAAGGAACCCGACGAACAGCGGCGCGCCTGTCAGAAAAGCGGCCAAGAGCAGAAGAACGGCCGTTAGCAGCGTGGCTTCCCAGCCCATGACCTAGCCCCCGATCCCGCCGCCGGCCGGGCCCGCCAGACCGCCACGCCCGTCGAGCTGGCGAAGGAAGTACAAGGTCGAGCTTGCAAAGCCATAGGGAATGAACACGGAGATCAAGTACTTTGGCACCGGCTCGACCGCCATGATGTGCACGTCCTCGATGAATTGCCGATGGGTCTCACCGAACGTGATCCAGGTCGCCAGCGCACAAACGATGAAGCTCATCAGCGCCGTCAGCCCTTTCACCACCCCGATCGCCGGCTTCGGCAACACGTCGTGGATTAACGTCACCGCCACGTGACCGTGCTTCCAGGTGACGTAGGGCATCATCAAGAACGCGCCGATGCATAGCGAGTAGGAGACGGCCTCGCTCGCCCACCATTGCGGAGCGTTGAAGAAATAGCGGGCGAAGACTTCGATCGAATAAGCACCCAGCATGATGGCCAACGCCAGGCACGACGCATAATAGCCGACCTGGGTGAGCCCGTCGTGCGCGCGGGCAAGAGCTCTCAGCATAAGGCGGCCTGTTCAGTGATGGGTTGGCACCGCAGAGATTGCCGATCTGCGGTGCACAATCGCGCGCCTCGCGGCAGCACGGTTTCGCATTAAAACGTCAGGTTCGCCTTCTTGGCCAGCGCACGCAGTTGGGCCGAAGAATCGCCGCAACACTTGTTGCCCAGATCCCAAAGGCTTTCAGCAAAGGTCTTGCGTACGGCCTCGACTTTATCGGCGGGCAGCGGGGACACCTTGACGCCGAGCTTCTCCAGCTGAGCACTCTCGTCAGCAAGGATTTTGTCGCCGACGGCGCCCATCTCGTTCTCGGTCTTCTGGCCGGCATCGAGCAGCACCTGCTTCTCCTTGTCGGACAGCTTCTTCCAGCTGTTGAGGTTGGCCAGAATCGGCAGCCAACTGGTGCCAAACGTCGGGCGGATCTTATATTTGGCCACCTCGAAATGTTTCATCGTCAGCATGCCCGCGGCCGGCCAGGCTGCACCGTCGACCACGCCCTTCTCCAGCGCCGAATAGATCTGCGAGCCAGGCAGAACCACCGGCTCGGCGCCCAACAGGCGGATCACGCCGTGGTAGGTTTGTGTGCCGCGGATCTTCCGGCCCTTGAGATCTCCGTTGGCGGACAGCGGCTCTTTCAGAAAGATGTGGTAGCCCTGGTTGCTGCTCGGCACCAAGGCCAGCACCTTCAGCCCGTGGGTCTTTTGATAGAAGTCGTCGACGTGCTTCCAGCCACCGGATTTGCGCAGGCCAGCCGGGTCGGCCTTGACCGCATCGAGGGTCGCCGCCAGCCCCTTGGAGCCGACGTGATAGACACCGTGCGTGAACAGCAGATCAAAGACCCCGGTCTTGACCGGTTGCAGCTGCTCGAACGGTGGCACAACCTCAGGCCCGCTGATATTCAGCTTGACCGCACCGGCACCGACCTTCTCGACATTCTTCACGTATTGGTCCAGGACCGCGTAGGTCGGCCAATTGCTCTTGTTCCAGCTCGCCAGAACTTTTAAGTCAGCGGCGTTTGCCGGAGCGACATGGATTGCCGCGAGACCTGCCAGGACGGCACCACTCAAAACTCTCAACTGCATCAGCAATCCCCTACTGTTGTGGTTTGAGAAAAAACGCTTACCGTGACCGGTTTGGCGTCTGCACACGAATTCTTGTTAAGATTTGACGCTAACAAGCCGCAAGGCGGGATACAAGCGCTCGCTGGGTTCAAATCCTTAGAAGCACGTTTCTGTGCGAACTTCGTGCAACTGAGCGAAGCCGGCGCAAGTTGCGGATCGATCGGTGATCAGTCCTAAGGCACTTTGAACCATTGTTGGGCACACGTGCAGATGACAACCGGACTTCTCGCATTGGCGCTCTTTACCGTGATGTTCACGATGGTTGCACGCCGCTTGTCATCGACCATCGTCACCGCGCCCATGTTGTTTCTCGCCCTCGGCTATGTGCTGTCCGAGGCGCACGTGGTGCCGCCTACCCAGACGGAGGCGATGCTTCACGTCGTCGCCGAGATTGCATTGCTCGTGTTGTTGTTTCTCGATGCCGCTCAGATCAATCTAGCGGCGCTGCGCCGCCAGCATGTTTGGCCAATTCGTATGTTGATCATTGGCCTGCCGCTGGCCATCGTGCTGGGCACTCTGCTCGCCTGGCCGCTGCTGCCCGGCTGGCCGTTGGCGGCGGTGGCCCTGATCGCGGCAGTCTTGGCCCCAACGGACGCGGCCCTGGGTCAGGCGGTCGTCACCCATCCGGCGGTGCCGGCAAGAGCCCGACGGGCGCTGACGGTCGAGAGCGGATTGAATGACGGACTGGTGCTGCCCGCAATCTTGCTGTTGGCTTGCCTCACCGCCGAAAGCGGGTCGCCCGGCGATACCAATTGGCTGACATTCGGTGCCAAGCAGCTGATCCTCGGCCCCCTTGTCGGGATCGTCGCCGGTTTGACGGGCGGCGCCGTTCTGCTGCTGGCGAAGGCGCACAAAACCACGTCGGACACCTTCGAGGGTGTTGGCGCCATTGCGATGGCCGGCGCCACCTATTTGGCCGCCGCGGCGATCGGCGGCAACGGGTTCATCGCCGTCTTCGCAGCCGGCCTTTGCTTTGGCAATGTGGTCAAGGGGCGCTGTAAGTTCGTCTACCAGTTTACCGAAAGCGAGGGCCAGTTGCTGACATGGGGCGCGTTCTTTCTGATCGGGCTGGCGCTGTTGCCGGCAGCGCTCGATCAACTGACATGGGCGACGCTGACGCTGATCCTTTTGAGCCTGTTCGTCGTCAGACCGTTGGCGATCTGGATCGCACTGATTGGCACGGACGCCTCTTCCGTTACAAAGCTGTTCTTCGGTTGGTTTGGCCCGCGCGGGCTGGCCACGGCGTTGTTCGCCTTGCTCGTCGTCGGTCAAATCGACCATGACATGGCCGGCCCCGTGTTGGCGATCGCGATCAATACGGTCTGGATTAGCGCGCTGCTGCACGGCATCAGTGCCGCGCCCGGCGCCCGCTGGTACGCCAACAAGGTTGAAGCCATGGGGCAGTGCCCAGAGATGCAGCCGATTGAAACATCGGCCAAACCGCTGATGACGATGCGCAGCTCAACCGGCTGACATGACCCGGCGTGCTGCACAACTGAAAACGTGGAGTGTTGAATAGCAATGAAAAAAATACCGATCGCGGCGCACGATGAACTGAAGGACAGACAGCCGGCCTATGCGCTGGTCGGCGAGGTCGACCTCGTGGTCGTGCGCTATGATGATAACGTATCGGTGCTCTATGGGCGTTGCCTGCATCGTGGCGCGCTGATGGCGGATGGTCACGTGCGCGGTAACAACCTGATCTGCGGCGTGCACGACTGGGACTATCGGCTCGATACGGGCGTCTCGGAATACAGCAATGAGGAGGCGTTGCCGCGCTTTGCGAGTTGGGTCGAAGCGGGTCAGGTGCTGGTCGATGAACATGAGATTGCGGCGTGGGCCAAGGCCCATCCGCAACCGTTCGACCGTACCACCTATCTCGGACTTTACGCCGATACCAGCCACGGAACCGCGGAAGAGCCCCATAACGCGCTCATACAGAACTACGCCCGCAACGGCCTGACCAAAACCGGGCATCACGGCATGGTCGACGCGATGGGGGTGCCGCGCACGCATCTGCCGGATTGGGACGATATTCAGCTGCTCACCGCGCAGCTGCATCGACCGCCCTTGCTCGACGACGCCGCGGTCGAAACGGACGTGGTGATCGGACCCAATGCGCAAAAGCCGCTGCGCCTGGCCATCCCGCTGATGGTCTCCGATATGAGCTTCGGCGCGCTATCGGAGCCGGCCAAAGTTGCACTGGCGCGGGGCGCGGAGCTGGCGGGCACCGGCATTTGCTCTGGGGAAGGCGGCATGTTGCCGGAAGAGCAGGCCGCCAATTCGAGTTATTTTTACGAGCTGGCCTCGGCCCGGTTCGGCTTTAGCTGGGATAAGCTGAGCAACGTGCAAGCGTTTCACTTCAAGGGCGGTCAGGGCGCCAAGACTGGGACCGGCGGTCATCTGCCGGGCGCCAAGGTGAAAGGCAAGATCGCCCAGGTGCGCAACCTCAATGAGGGCGAGCCCGCGATCTCCCCGGCACGCTTTCCCGATTGGACCGAAGTCGGTCAGATTCGCGCCTTCGCCGATGAGGTGCGCAGCCGGACCGGCGGCATCCCGATCGGCTACAAGCTGTCCGCCCAACACATTGAGAAGGACATTGATGCCGCGCTGGAGGTCGGGGTCGATTACATCATCCTCGACGGGCGCGGCGGCGGCACGGGCGCTGCACCCATCATCTTCCGCGACAACATCTCGGTGCCGACCATTCCCGCGCTGGCCCGCGCCCGGCGGCATTTGGATGGTCTGGGCCGCCAAGACGTGACGCTGATCATCACCGGCGGGCTTCGCAAGCCGGCGGACTTCATCAAGGCGCTGGCCCTTGGCGCCGATGCCGTAGCCCTGTCCAACGCCGCCATGCAGGCGATCGGTTGCATTGCTATGCGGGCCTGCCACACCAACAATTGCCCGGTGGGCATCGCCACCCAAAAGCCACATCTGGTCTCCCGCCTGGTGGTCGAAAAATCAGCGCGCCAACTGGCGAATTTTTTCGCCGCATCGGTGGAGCTGATGCAAGTGATGGCGCGCGCCTGCGGCCATGATCATCTGTCGAAGTTCTCGATTGAGGACGTGACGACATGGAAAAAGGAGATGGCGGATCTGTCCGGTGTGGCCTATGGCGGTGTCAGATAAGCCTGCCCCGGTCACCGCCATCCCAGCGATACCCAGCCTTGGTCGACCGGATCGGCAAAAGCCAAGTCGTATCGAGCCAGCTCAGTGAGGAGAGCGATGAGCGAGCCCCGCCGCGAGTGGATCAAAGTGGCGCATACCGATGACCTCCCCGAAGGCCGCGTGAAATCAGTGACGGCGCGCAACGTCTCCATTTGTTTGTCTCATTTCAACGGCCAATGGGCGGCGATGGACAACCGTTGTCCGCACCAAGGTGGTCCGTTGGGGGAAGGCTCGATCGAGCGAGGCGTCGACGGCAAATGTTGGATCCGGTGCCCGTGGCATGGATGGGACTTCGATCCGCTGACGGGCGCTCCCCCGGGCGGCCATGAGGATGCCGGCCAACAGCTGTTTCCGGTCGAGGTGCGAGACGGGGAGATCTATGTCGGCCTAGCAGCAGAGCCGCAGCGCGCGCGGACGGTAAGCGACGTGATGGCCGAGACGATGGTGAACTGGGGCGTCAAACGCGTGTTTGGCATGGTGGGCCATTCCAATCTCGGCCTGGCTGACGCGCTGCGCATGAACACCCAAACCGGCGAGCTGTCCTACGTCGGTGTCCGGCACGAGGGCGGCGCGGCGTTTGCTGCCTCGGCCTATGGCAAATTGACCGGCAAGCCAGCCGCCTGCCTCACCATCGCTGGACCCGGTGCAACCAATCTGCTGACCGGCTTGTGGGACGCCAAGGTCGACAGGTCGCCGGTGTTGGCCTTGACCGGGCAGGTGCAGACCCAAGTGTTCGGTCCCGGTGCGTTCCAGGACATCGATCTGAAGTCAGCGTTCGAGGCCGTGTCGCGCTTCTCCCAACCGGTATTGAGCACATCCCATCATGCCGAGCTGATGTCGCTGGCTTGCAAGACGGCGGTGGTCGAGCGCGACGTCGCCCACCTGATCTTCCCCGACGACGTGCAAACCCTCAACAGTGACGCCAAAGCAGGCGGGCCGACCGGAAGGGTCGGCGGCGCCTCGGTGGTCCCGGCCGATGGCGATATCAGCGCGGCGGCGCAATTGGTCAATGCCGCCAAGCGGCCGGTCGTGGTGATGGGATATGGTGCGCTCGACGCGCGTGAGGCGGTCGTGGGGCTGGCCGAAGTTATCGGCGCGCCGGTGCTGACCACGTTCAAGGGCAAAGGGCTGATCGCCGACAACCATCCCAACGCGGCCGGCGTGTTGGGTCGATCCGGAACCCCGATCGCCAGCTGGTGCATGAACGAAGCTGACCTCATCATCGCGTTGGGGTCGTCGTTCGCCAACCATACCGGCATCGAACCGTCCAAGCCGATCATTCAGGTGGACTTCGAACGCATGCAGCTGGGAAAATTCCACCCGGTTCGGCTGCCGATCTGGGGTGAGATCGGCGCGTTCTGTCGGGCGCTGACGCCGCGCCTCGCCACGCCGCGGGAGGGGCCGGATCAACTGGGCGAACTGGTCGAGCGCTGGCGCATCTGGCGCGCAGAAAAGCAAACGCGATTAACCGAGGATCGCGGTCGCGGCATTCACTCGGCAGCGCTGTTCGATGTGCTGGCGCGGCTGTGCCCCGCCGACGCCATCATCGCCGTGGACGTCGGCAACAACACCTATTCCTTCGGGCGCTACTTCGAGACCAAGGGCCAGCGCATACTAATGTCGGGCTATCTGGGCTCGATCGGCTTTGCTTTACCCGCCGCCATTGGCGCCTGGTCGGCGACGCAGGATGTTCCAGCCTACGCCGGCCGCCGCGTGATCTCGATCTCCGGTGACGGCGGCTTCGGTCAGTACGCCATGGAGTTCACAACGGCGGTGAAGTACGGCATGGGCATCACGCACATTTTGCTCAACAACGACGAGCTGGGAAAGATCTCCAAAGAGCAGCGTTCCGGCGAATGGCCGGTGTGGGAGACGGGTTTGCACAACCCGTCATTCGCGGCGTTCGCACGCTTGTGCGGCGGTCACGGCGTTAAGGTCAGCAGCACTGACAGGCTGGAGGAGGCCATCGCCGAAGCCCTCGCGCACAAAGGGCCGTCCTTGGTCGAGGTGATGACCGACGTGGAACTGGTGTGAGGATGGCGTCCGCGCGGAGCCAGCGATCATGGACAACTTGCAGGCGATTCGGTCCGTAGCGCCGCGTCACCTGGGTACGGCGCGCGCCATCGCGCACCAAGCGGTGCAAGTGGTGACCAAGGCGGCTCGCGCCAACATCACGCCGGCCGCGGACGATAGAGCAACCTGCCTTAAATCGGAACCGGAACCATCCCGATTAAAGGCAGGTTGCTCTAGTCATTGGCACACCGAAGGTTTCCTCGGTGCGGTGGCAATGGCCGAGGCCATTCTCGCGCTCGATGACGTGCCGACCGGCCTCAACGGCTTTATCGACGGCGCCTACAGGATCGGGCGCAAAGGGCTCGGATTGTAGCATCGCGGCACAGTGGCCGATCAATCAGGTTCGACAGTTTGCCAACGCCGCCGTTTGCCGACGCCGGCACCTGATCCGTCCGCGTGACGATGGTCCCCCATCGCGCTGGCTGGACCGGACCAAGCGCGGCCCGGCGTCGAATCGAGCCTGCGATTGCCTGTTGGACTGAGGACTGCCAGTGTCGTCGCCAAGAGATCCATCCACCGGGGAGACCACGGCATGAGTGCAGCAGCCAACCTCAGCATCGCGCTGATCGGCCTGGGCGAGGTCGGACAGACGCTGGCGCGCGATCTCATGGCAACCGGCGTACAGGCGATCAGCTGCTACGACATCGCCTTTTCCGATCAGCGGAGCGGGCCAGCACAAGCCGCGCAGGAGCTCGGCTTGACGGTCGCCGGCTCAGCTGCGCAGGCAGCACATGAGGCTACACTGACGATCAGTGCAGTGACGGCGGCGGCTGCGTTGGCGGCCGCCGAAGCCACGGCGCCGGGTCTTGCCGGTGGCCGCTTTTTTCTCGACGTCAACTCCGTGGCTCCGCGCACCAAGCAGGAGGCGGCGCGCTGTGTGGAGGAGGCCGGCGGGCGTTACGTCGAAGCGGTGGTGATGTCGCCGATCCATCCCAAGGGCATCGCCACGCCGATGCTGCTCGGCGGTGGCCACACGGGTGGGTTCCTGGATATTGCCGCGCCGCTCGGCTTCGATGCGCGCGCCTATGCCGACCGCGTCGGCGTCGCCTCCTCGGTCAAGATGTGCCGCTCCGTGATGATCAAGGGGATCGAGGCGCTGATCACTGAATGCCTGTTGGCAAGCCATCACTACGGCGTGACGAACGACGTGCTGGCGTCCCTGCAAGACTTGTTTCCCGGTCAGGACTGGGACCGGACGGCACGCTACATGCTCTCGCGCACGTTGCAGCACGGCCGACGCCGGGCCGAGGAGATGGAAGAGGTGGCGAAGACGGTGGCCGACGCCGGCGTCGCGCCGACGATGGCGACGGCGACGGTGGCCCGCCAGCATTGGGCCGGCGAGCTGGGCACCCAGTTGTCGGATCCCGGCGACGCGACGATCGACCGCGAGCAGCGGCTGGAGGACCTGCGTGGGCTGATCGGCGCTGGCCAAGCTGACGCGCAGCACTGACCCACCGGACTGAGGCGACATAACCATTGCAACCAAGGAGCGTCCACCATGGCTACGCCACCCCCGATCCGCAATCGGCCGATCCAAGACCTGCGCGAATGGTTGGAGCGCGTCGAGCAGATCGGCGAATTGGTGTCCGTCGATAAGCCGGTGCAGCGCGATGAGGAGATGAGCGCGATCTCCTACCTGGTGGCCAAACAGAAGCCGTCGCCCGCGGTGCTGTTTTCCAACACCGTCGGCTTCGAGGCGAGCCCGATCGGCATGCGCCATTTGTGGAATGTGCTGGGTCCTTCGGTTCGGCGGATTGCGGTAACGCTCGAAGAGGACCCCGACACACCGACCGTCGACCTGATCCGCCGGACCAAGGAGAAACTCAAACGCCGGACCCCACCCAACGAGGTGGCGCGCACGCAGGCACGCTTTTTCGAGAACACCCAGCGCGGGGAGGAGATCGATCTGACACTGCTGCCGATCCCGCGCCATTGGCCGCGCGATGGAGGCCGATACGCCGGTACCGCCGATTGCGTGATCACCAAGGACCCGGAGACCGGCTATCTTAACATCGGCACCTACCGCATGATGGTGCAAGGCAAAGATACCGTCGGCCTTTATCTGTCGCCGGGCAAGGACGCACGACTGCAGATCGCCAAAGCGTGGGAACGTGGCCAGCCGCTAGAGGTCGCCGCCTGCTGGGGCGTCGATCCGCTGTTCATGCTGGTCGGCTCCCAATCGTTCCCGAAAAACGTGTCGGAATACGAATTTGCAGGCGGCATCAAGGGCGAGGCGATCCCTGTGGTGCGCGGCACCGAGACGGATCTTTTAATTCCAGCCAGCGCCGAGATCGTGATTGAAGGCGTGATCGATCCCGGTGCGATGAAAGCGGAAGGCCCATTCGGCGAGTTCACGGGCTATTACGGCAAACCGGAGGACAAGTGCCCGTTGGTGCAGGTCAAGGCGCTGCATTACCGCTCCCAGCCGATCCTCACCAACGCGTTGATGGCCGACTATCCGTCTTGCGAGCAAAGCGGATTTTTCTCCATCATACGCTCGGCCAAGATCTGGGACGACTTCGACAAGCTGGGCGTGCCCGGCATTCACGGCATCTATTGCCATCCCGCCGCGGCCGGCGGTTTCGGCATGACCGTGGTCGCGGTCGAGCAAAAACATGCCGGTCATGTGTCTCAAGTTCTTTCATTGGCAGGACAGGTGCCCGGCGGGGCCTACTTCACGAAGTGGATCATCGCTGTCGACCACGATGTCGACCCCACCGACATGGATCAAGTGATCTGGGCAATGGCCGGACGATGCAGCCCAATCGATGATATCGACATCTTGCGAAACACGTGGTCGACCCCGCTCGATCCCTCGCAAAATCCGCCGGAGAAACGGCCCTACGGCTCGAAAGCGCTGATCAACGCCTGCAAAGACCACCGCTACCTGCCGTCGTTTTCGGTTCGCACCACGGTGCGCAAATCGATCTACGACCGCGTGCAAGGGCGCTGGCAAGAGTTGGGGCTACCCGGCCAGACGCCGCCGGTCAGCGCGTTTGACAGCGACGATCAAACTGCCGTCTACAAAGAGGAAGGACAGACCTCCGAGTAGGCGATCGCGCACAGTAAGGTGGCCCACACCACGCTGCCGGCTCGCCTATAGCATTTCGGTGTGAGCTGAAACCATTGTGCTGCTTCATCCGGCCACCCGCAACGTCGTGCCATTGAGTTCCGGGTCCGGAGCGGGCCGGCATTTGACCTGTCCTATCGCCTAGCGGCTATATGAGGACGCTTTATTTGTCCTACCGGCTAGCGCCTACTTGAGGACGCTTTGCTTGTTACCTGTCCTACCGGCTAGCGCCTACTTGAGGACGCTTTGCTTGTTACCTGTCCTACCGGCTAGCGCCTACTTGAGGACGCTCTTGCCGTGTCCTACCGGCTAGCGCCTACTTGAGGACGCTCTTGCCTTGTCCTACCGCCTATCGGCTGCTTGAGGACGCTTTGCTTGTCCTACCGGCTAGCGGCTGCTTGAGGACTCCTTGCTTGTCCTACCGCCTATTGGCTGCTTGAGGACGGGCTCGGGACGGTGTTGCCGTATCCACGCGACCACGATCGTGAGTGATCGGCCGCGCAGCGGCGCGAGCTCGAGCGTGAATCGTGGTCGCAGCTTTAAGACGTCCTATCACCTAGCGGCTATATGAGGACGCTGCTCACCCGCCTAGGCGGAAATCATTTGGCCTTGCCGTTACGGCCGAAATGCCGGTCGTATTTTCGCAGCCTGCCAAAAAATTGTCGCCGACCGAATGGCCGCGCGATGCTTGCGTCAACCTTTCCTGCCTAGGAAAATGTAGCGTAAAACCCCCCAATTGCGCCGGGCCGACCTGGCGGCTGATTTCGAACTTTCTGCGCGACGCGGCACACGTTCCCGACGTGGAGACATCAAACACATGCAACTTTATCTGCACATCGCAAATGTTCTTTACCTTTCCGCCTATCTGGTGCGGGATATCCTTTGGTTGCGCGTGCTGACGGTGATCGCGATCATGTGCCTGATCCCATACTTCTATTATCGACCGGAGCCGATGGTCGGCCCCATCATATGGAATGGGCTATTTGCAGCGATCAATGTGGTCCAGATCGCGGTGTTGTTGCTGGAACGGCGGCCGGTGCATCTAACGGACGACGAGCAACAGCTTTACGCCATGATTTTCCGCTCATTGACGCCCAGAGAAATGGCCAAGCTGCTCAAATTCGCCGAATGGCGCGAAGCTCGCGCCGGCGAGGAGGTTTGCCGACAAGGTGAAATGTTGAAAGACATCATGGTGGTCTTTTCGGGTTATTGTTCCGTCCATGTCGATGGGCGCGAGGTCGCTACGTTGCGGCCAGGTCAATTCTTCGGCGAGATGAGCTATTTGACCAACTCGGTGACGACGGCAAGCGTCGTCGCCACGGAACCGCTGCGCTTCGTCGCGTGGCCACGCGACAAGCTGACAGCCTTTCTGGACCGCAATGCGGATTTGCGCTCGCTGATGCAAACCATCATCGGCGTGGATTTGGTCCAGAAGCTGCAGACGACACATGAAGCCATCAACCGGAGCACGGTAGATCGTTAAGCCCTTGCCCTGCCCGCCGCCGCCGACGGGCGCCCGTCGGGACCCAGGGTCGATCGTGGTGCAAGCGCCGCTTCCGGACACCGGATCCATCGCGCCCAGGAGCCGGACCAGAGCCTCCGGTTGCGGCCGGATCATCATGCCAGGCCGGCGTCCCATCGCTTGGTGCTGGGGCGAAGCACCGGCCTCATTGATGTCCGCCTTGGGCGGATTGACCATGCCGGCCTGCTCGCCCAGCCCTTACACCCCATGGCACGATGTTAGGGATCGCCGGCGGGGAAGCGGGATGGTTCCAGCTCACTGTGAAACGCTCTAGAGCATTATCATTCTTGTTGGAATCTTCGCGGGGGATTCCCAAGGGCGTGCGAATATGATTCACACTGCATGCCGGAGGTGGAGGCCGGCATGCATGGCACGACCTTATTCCGATGATCTGCGCGAACGTGTGATTGATGCCTTGAATTCAGGGTTGAGCTGCCGCGCCGTGGCCGATCGCTTCGGTGTCAGCGTTTCAGCGGTTGTCAAGTGGTCGCAACGCTTCCGTGCGACGGGCAGCGTTTCTGCGCGGCGGATGGGCGGGCACCGTCCATTCGCGCTGGCAGCTGAACGCGATTGGTTGCTCGATCGCATCAACGCTGAGACAGATGTTTCTCTGCGTGGCCTGCAATCTGAACTTGCCGAACGCGGCATCATCGTGAGCTATGGTGCGGTCTGGAATTTCGTCCATCGCGAAGGCTTGAGCCATAAAAAAAACCGTGGTCGCAGCCGAACGAGACCGGCCTGACGTCGCACGTCGACGGGCACGCTGGATCAAATATCAAGCGCACATCGACCCGCACCGGCTGGTTTTCCTTGACGAGACCTGGACGAAAACGAACATGGCGCCGCTCAGAGGCTGGGCGCCGCGCGGCCAACGCCTGATCGACAAGGTCCCTCACGGACGCTGGCGCACACTGACATTCCTTGCTGCTCTGCGGATCGACAGGATCGATGCACCCTGCGTGCTCGATGGTCCGATCAACGGCATCAGTTTCCTGGCCTATGTCGAGCAGTTCCTGGTGCCGACGCTATCACCTGGCGACATCGTCATCATGGACAATCTCGGCTCGCACAAAGGCAAGGCCGTCCGCCGCGCCATCAAGAATGCACGTGCTCATCGCCTGTTCCTGCCGCCTTACTCGCCGGATCTCAATCCGATCGAGCAAGTTTTTTCAAAGCTCAAGCATCTGATCGGCAAGGCGCGCGAACGCACAGTCGACGACCTTTGGCACCGGATCGGCGATTTGCTGAGCCAATTCACCCGCGACGAGCTCGCAAACTACTTCGCAAACTCAGGTTATGCTTCCATCTAAAGTGATCATGCTCTAAAACACCACCCAGCGGTTCGCCTGGAGCAAAACAACGTATGCGGATGAAAAACAGAGATGACCTAAGGCACGTGTTGACGCATTGGGGCGCAAGCGAACCAGCCCTTGCGCTCGCCCGCTTTGCGAACCCCAACGGGCGCTGCGCCCGGTGACCGACCAAAGACCGGCACCGCGACCGGTGTGGCAAGCGGATCGGCAGCCGGGAGCGCACGGCCCGGTCAGGCCGACGGTCATGTTTGCGCTGACGCTGGGCCTGGTGACGCTGGTCGCGCCGCTGGTGGTGCATTTGTTCATGCCCGCGATCCCGGCGGTCAAAGCGGCGTTCGCCGTTTCCGATGCGATGGCGCAATTGGTGTTCACCGCCGGCGGCGTGACGCTGGCGTGCACGACGCTGGTGTATGGCTCGCTATCGGACCGGCTGGGGCGACGGCCGGTGCTGCTCGCCGGTCTCGGCTTGTTCCTGATCGGCAGCTTGATTGCCGCGCTGGCAACCTCGTTCCACGCCTTGATGGTTGGACGCTTGATCCAGGCTGCGGGCGCCGGGTGCGGCATTACGCTGGTTCGAACCATCGCGCGCGATGCCTACGGGCAGCAAAACCTGGTCAAGGCGATCGCGTATCTCACGATGTTCTACACGCTGGGACCGATGTTCGCACCGCTCGCGGGCGGGCTGTTGATCGATCAGTTTGGATGGCGCGGCGTGTTTGTGCTCGGCGGCGTCGCCGGTACCGTGATCATCGCCTGCGCGGTGCTGTTCACTCAGGAGACCTTGGTCGATGCCCCCGCGCCAGAGAACCTGCGGGACATCGTTCGCAGCCATGTCGCGCCGTTCGGCCAATTGCTGTTTGCCGCTTGCCTGTTTCAGACCGGGTTCAGCACCGGCGTGTTCTACACGCTGACCACGGCTTCAGCGGTCATCATGCAGGATCAGCTCGGCCTTTCGGCGGCCCAGTACGGGCTTTACTTCCTGCTGTTGCCAATTGGGTTCACGATCGGCAACTATGTCACCAGTCGGCTGACCGGTCGGTTCTCCGGACCCAGCCTGATCCTGGCCGGATCGTTGTTTCAGGCCGGCGCTGTGGCAGCACAAGGGGGGCTGCTGCTGGCCGGATGGGTGTCGCCGCTGACGCTGATTCTGCCGGGATTGATCGTGACGTTCGCGCAAGGCATAGCGTTGCCGTGCACCCAGGCCACGGCCATCGCGATGATGCCGAAGCGGGCCGGCACGGCGTCCGGCTTGGGCGTTTTCATTCAGTTTCTGGTCGCATCGTTGGTCAGCCAGGTGTACGGCTTCGTGGCGGACGGAACCGTCGTGCCGCTGGTGCTGACCCTGTCTGTGGCCTCGGCACTGACGCTCGCGATGGGACTGATCGCCCGTGTGTTGCAGCCGGGCTGAACCGATTGAGGTGGCCCGACCTAGATCATCGCGCCTTTAATCGGAATCGGAACGATCCCGATTAAAGGCAGAAAGGTGCTCGACGCTTTACATCATGTCCGCCTTAGGCGGAATCGCTGTGCTGGCCCGCTCCCCGCCCGGCCACCCGCTCAACCCGGCCAATGGGGGGAGCGGGAGGGTTCCAGCGAACCCGCAAACGGTCTAACACCATGACTGAGCAGACGCGCTGGAGCTGGCGGCGGACCACGCGATCGATCCGGAACCTGTGCCATGCTCAAAGCCAACTGCTCAGCCCATCTCACACCGGAGCGACCGATGGCCGCCGATCTCGACCCGCTCATCTTCGACATGGTCGCGTGGATTGCCCGGGAACCTCGACCGCACGCGCAGGTCATGGACGCCTGGCGCACGTCGTGTCCAAGGCTGACCGTATGGGAGGACGCCGTCGACCGGGGTCTTGTGACACGTACGCCAGGTTCGAACGGCAACGGCGACCTGGTCGTCGTCACGCCGGCCGGGCATGACTTCCTGCGTCACTATCGCCAGCTCAAACCAGCGCGGTGACGGGCTGTTCAACGAAGCTCTTGAACGCGGCCAGCAATTCGGCGCCAAGCGCACCATCGACCAAGCGATGATCGCACGACAGTGTCACCGTCATGCGGGTGGCGAAGATGATGCCGCCGTTGGGCGCTTCCACGGGCCGTCGCTCGGCCGCGCCAATCGCAAGCGTGGTGGCCTGTGGCGGGTTGATGATGGCGGAAAAGGCGCGCACGCCGTGCATGCCGAGGTTGGAGATCGTGGTGGCACCCCCTTGATAGGCCTCGGGGCTGAGCTTGCGCTCACGCGCGCGTGCCGCCAGTTCCCGCATCTCGGCGGAGATCGCCAGCACGGATTTGGCTTGCGCATCGCGGATAATCGGCGTGATCAGCCCGCCCTCGATGGCGACAGCGACGGCGATGTCGCTGGTATCGAAATACAGGATGCGGTCGCCGGCCCATGCCGCGTTGGCCGCTGGGACCCGCTGCAGCGCCGCGGCCAAAGCCTTGATGAGGACGTCATTGATGGTCAAGCGCGCCGTCGGCTCGCCTGAGCGGCCGGCGGCAAAATTGTCGTTGGCCTGATTGCGAACCGCTATCAGCGCATCGAGGTCCACGTCCGTGGTCAGGTAGAAATGCGGGATCGTCTGCTTGGCCTTGACCAGCCGATTGGCGATGGTGCGACGCAGGCCGTCGACCGACACCTCACGATAGCTGCCCGGTCGGTACTGCGCCTTGATCTTCTCTGCTTCGGCGGTCGGGCTGGCGGGAAGCGCGGCCGCGCGGGCAGCACCTATACGTTGCGCCGCGATCGCAGCGCCGACATCGCGCGCCATGATGCGGCCACCGGGGCCGCTGGCCGTCAGGCCTGACGGCTCGATGCCGGCCTCGGCGGCGAGCCGGCGCGCCAAAGGTGTGATGGCGGCGCCATTGGCCAGCCGAGCCGGCCCGTAGTTGCGGGCCGGCGTCCGGACCTCCTGGAACGGAGCGAGCGGCGGTGGCGTTTGGGCCGGCGAAGCCGCGGCGATCGGGGCGGTGGCCGCAGGCGGCGACGTGACGGTGCAGTCTGCGCCGGCGGAGGCTATCGCCGGTCGCGGTTGCTCGACCGGCACAGCGTTGGGGCCGGTAGCGTCGTCCGCAATCACCGCAACGACGGCACCGACCGCGGCGACGCCCCCCTCCCGTACCCGGATCTCGCCAAGCACGCCGGGTGAGATCGCCGGCACCTCCATGGTGGTCTTGTCCGTCTCAATCTCGAACAGGGTGTCTCCAGGCCCCACCCGATCACCGGGGGCCTTGAACCACTTGATGATGGTGCCCTCGGTCACGGTCTCGCCGAGCTGCGGCATCAAAACGTCCATGCCGGCCATCGCGATCTCTACCAAGTCACCGAGATGTACTGAGTTTCCATGAACTCCATCAGTCCTTCGTGGGCGCCTTCACGTCCAAGACCCGACTGCTTGGTGCCACCGAATGGGGCCGCCGGATCGGAGACCAGGCCGCGATTGAGCCCGACCATGCCGAAGTCCAGTTTTTCACTGACCCGCAACCCGCGTGCAAGATCTTGTGTGTAGAGATAGGCGACCAGACCATACTCCGTGTCGTTGGCCTTGCGGATCACCTCGGCCTCATCGTCGAAGGCTTGGATCGCGGCTACGGGACCAAAGATCTCTTCGTGTATCATGTCTGCGGTGTCCGAGACATTGGTGAGCACCGTGGCGGGATAAAAGTAGCCCTTGGTCTCGGGCTGCTTGCCGCCGATCAGCACCTCGGCTCCCTTGGCCACGGCATCGTCGACCAGTTGTTTGACCTTGTCGCGCGTCTCGGCGTTGACCAGCGGACCGACCGCCACGCCGTCGGTCAATCCGTTGCCCAGCCGCAAATCACCCATCCGCGCGCTGAGCTTGCGCGAGAAGGTATCGGCAACCGCCCGGTGCACGTAAAAGCGGTTGGCCGCCGTGCACGCCTCGCCCATGTTGCGCATCTTGGCGATCATCGCGCCTTCGATGGCAGCATCGATGTCGGCGTCCTCGAACACGATGAACGGCGCGTTGCCACCCAGCTCCATCGCCGGTTTGACCACGTTGTCGGCCGCCTCGTGCAGCAGCTTGCGACCGACTTCGGTGGAGCCGGTAAAGGAGACGACCCTGACCCGCGGGTCGTGCAGCATGGCCGACACCACGGCGCCGGAGCGCCGCGAGGGGATGACGTTGACGACGCCCGCCGGGACCCCGGCCGCCGCTAAGATCGGCATCAACGCCAACATGGTCAGTGGCGTCTCCGAGGCCGGCTTCAGCACCACAGGACAGCCGGCCGCGAGCGCCGGTCCGATCTTGCGCGTCGCCATTGCCGCGGGAAAGTTCCACGGCGTGACGAGGACGGCAATTCCCGCCGGTTTGTGCTGCACCATAATCCGTGCACCGGTGGCAGGTGCGATCGACATCTGCCCGATGTTGCGGACCCCCTCCTCCGCATACCAGCGGAAAAACTCAGCCGCATAGGCGACCTCGCCGCGGCTGTCGGACAGCGCCTTGCCATTTTCCAGGGTGATCAGCTTTGCCAATCGCTCTTGCTCGGCCATGATCAGCTCGTAGGCCTTGCGCAAGATCTCACCACGTGCGCGTGGGGTCTGCGCCGCCCAACCGGCGAATGCGCTATCGGCCGCGTCGATTGCGGCCTTGGCGTCGTCCACGGTCGCGCTGGCCACATCGCAGATCGTGTCCTCGGTGGCTGGGTCGGTGATCTCGAAGCGGCTGCCGTCGGAAGCCGGGCGCCACTGACCGCCGATCCACAAATCCGTCGGCACGTTGGCGAGCAGGTTGGCATAGCTGGCATTGTTCGGGCTGGCCGGGGAGGTAGGCATCGGGCGTATCCTCAAGCTGACATGGCGCGCCGAACGGTGTCGGCGATGCGATCGACGTTGGGTAGGATCATATCTTCCAGCACATCGGCGGCCGGCAACGGCACGTGCGGGGTGGTGATGCGCACCGGTGGTCCGTCGAGATCATAGAACGCTTCGTCGGCGATGATCGAAACCAGCTCGGCGCCCCAGCCACACAGGCGCGGGTTTTCTTCGACCGTGAACACCCGGTGGGTGCGGCCGACCGATCCAAGGATGGTCTGGGTGTCGAGCGGAACCAAACTGCGGACGTCGATCACCTCGCAGTTCAAGCCGTGCTGCGCGGCCAACCGCTCCGCCGCTTCCAACGCTCTGGGCACCATCAGCGCCAACGCCAAGATGGTCGCATCCGTGCCGGGCCGCACGATCTTCGCCGATCCCAGCTGATCGACGATCTCGCCATCGGCGACATGACCCTTGATCGGATAAAGCGACTTGTGCTCGAAGAAGATCACCGGATCGGGATCGCGCACGGCGGCGGCCAACAGCCCAACGACATCTTGGGGGGTGGACGGCGCGACGACCTTCAGGCCGGGAATCATCATGCACCAGTTTTCAACCGACTGACTGTGCTGAGCGCCGAACCGCGAGCCAGCGCCATTGCCGGTGCGCACCACGAGCGGGCATTTCAGCTGCCCGTTCGACATATACCGGCTCTTCGGGAACTCGTTGGCGACGAAATCAAAGCAGACGGCAAGGAAATCAGAGAACATGATCTCCGCAATCGGCTTCAGCCCGGTCATCGCCGCGCCCATCGCCGCGCCCAGAATCGCCTGCTCGGAAATCGGCGTGTCGCGGACCCGGCGCGGTCCAAACTGCTCGTAAAGGCCAACCGTCGCCTTGAACACACCCCCCGGCTTGGCAACGTCCTCGCCGAAAAAAATCACGTCGTCGTCGCGCTCCATCTCTTGCGCAATGCCGCGGGCGACCGCCTCACGGTAGGTCAGTTCCGCCATGCCCAGCCTCCATCGGCATAGACGTCGCTGAACAGGATATCCGCGCTTGGAGCTGGCGCGGCCTTGCAGGATTGGGTCGCCGCCTCGACCGCGTGTGTGACCTCCGCGTCGATCGCCGCGATGGTCGAAGGGGAGACGCCAAACTGCTCGAGCCGGGCGCGGTAGATGTTGACCGGGTCCTTCTCAAGCCAGCGTTCCAGCTCCCCTTCCGGCCGATATTTGGCCGGGTCGGCACGGCTATGGCCGCTGTGCCGGTAGGTCTTGCACTCGATCAGCGATGGCCCGCCGCCCGCTCGCGCCCTTGAAATCGCGGCCTGGGCCGAGCGGTAAACGATGTCGGCGTCATTGCCATCGATCAAGATCGGTTCGAGCCCATAGGCCGAAGCCCGGTCCGCAGCCGGATGCTCGACGGCCGTCACGTCCCCAATGGGCGTGTACTCCATGTATAAATTGTTTTCGCAAACGAACACGACCGGCAACCGCCATACGGCGGCGAAGTTCAAGGCCTCGTGGAACGCCCCGATATTGGTGGTGCCGTCGCCGAAAAAGCAAACGGCCACGGTATCGAGACCCTTGTATTGGGCGGTGAGCGCGGCCCCACACGCAATCGGCAGATGCGCACCGATGATCGCGTAAGAACCCATCACGCCGTGCTCGGCCGACGTCAAATGCATCGAGCCGCCCTTGCCGCGCATCAGCCCGTTATCGCGCTGCATCAGCTCACCCAGAACCTTCTCGATCGAGACCCCGCGCGCCAGCGTATGGGCATGGCCGCGATAGGTGCAAAACGACAGGTCGGTGGGCCGCATCGCGCAGGCAAATCCGGCTGCAATCGCCTCTTGGCCGAGCGAGAGATGCGAGGTGCCCTTCACCAAATTCTGCAAAAACAGGTCAAACGCGCGCTGCTCAGCCTGTCGGATTTCCATTTGGACTCGATAAAGGCGCAGCCGCATGGCCTCGCCGATATCGTCATTGAGGCCCGGCACGGCAGTCTGAACCGTATCCGGTGGGGCCGACACCGCATCGACATGGTCCGAAGTCTTCGCCATTCGCTCTCCCTAACCGATCGACGAACCGCCCACCCTGCTTAAAGGTCGGCTCATGGACCGCTGCTGCCCGCACCATGTCGCGCGGCATGTCCGACCGACACCACGACGTCTGCATTGGCGAACGGCCGGGGCGAAGATCACGCGACCGCGAACCCGAACATGTGCAGCGGGATCATCGGGCGAGCCAATCTTCCCGCGCTCCACGTCAACATCAATGGGTTCGTGCGCGCCGCACGGTCCAACTCGACTGCTTCGAAGACGATCCCGCGCTGCCAGCCGCTAGACTAGGTTTGATGCGATGGCAGCGCAACCGCTTGCAACACCGCTTGCTCCACCAGGGGACCGCAAAGCAGGTGGTCGCATGCGCGGCTCGAAGCCGAGGTGTCGATAACCGCGCCGGCATCTCGAGCCAGAAACCGATGAACTGAAGGTTGCAATCCGACATGAGATAGTAGGCCTGCACTTGGTCGAGCGCGACCTAACAACAATTTGCTCGTCGGGATCATTAACATCTTAACCACTTGGCAGGCCGTCTCTGATTTTGCACAGGACCGGCAATTTGACTGCCCACGCCGATGCGCACCGCGCAGGCTGGATCGGCGAGCGAGATGAGACCGATTGAGGTTTAGCGCGGACGTGAGACCGGGCTGAAACAACCAGATCACCTCGGCCGGCGGCGGCCACCAAGATCGTGAGGTCGCGGCCGTGTTCACGCATGCGTGCTAGAGCAACCTGCCTTAAATCGGAACCGGCTTTGCGGTTCCGATTTAAGGCGCGATGTTCTAGCCCGCGCATGCCGATGTCATGATGACACCCGCTATGACCTCATCACCGGCGTTGCACCGATACAACGGCGGCACCGCCAAAACGGCGGCGTCCGGCCCGCGACATTAGCCTTTGCGCTTTGCTGTTTCATGGGTGAGGTTGGATCGGCTAGGACCGCCCTCATGCCGCGGTCATCCGCCGAGCGGCGACGTTTCTGAAGCGGTGAAACCATCAATGACGCACGACAAAATCGACCTTCAATCCGCCGACCAGCATCGCTTTGAGGCGTTTCAGGCATGGCCAGCTGGCCTGCCCCATCAGACCGCAGCCAAAGGTGGCGTGGTGATCCTGCATGCCATCTATGGTCTGACACCCCACATCGCGGATGTCTGCCAACGCTGGGCTGGCGCCGGCTATCGCGCGATCGCCCCCGCCCTATTTGATCGGCGCGCCAAGGGCCTCGTCCATCCCTATTCGGCGGCTGGCGCCGCGGCCGGACGCGACTGCTATGCCAGCCTCAGTGAAGGTGAGATCCTGGCCGATATCGCTGCTTGTGCTGAGGCGATCGGCACGGCTGGACCACGGATCGTGTCGGGCTTTTGCACCGGCGGCACTTGGGCCTGGGTGGCGGCCGCCAAATGCGACTTCGATCTGCAGGTGAACTTTTACGGAAGCCACGTCGCCAATCGGCTGGACCTGGCTCCCCGCTGCGCGACGGTGATGCATTACGGCGATTCGGACCACATCGTGCCGCTGACCGACATCGACGCGATCAAGGCCGCGCACCCGGCGCTGCTGGTCCACGTTTATCCCGGTGCTGGACACGCGTTCTTTAACCCCGACCAGCCAACCCACGATGCGCGCGCGGCGGAAGATGCTTGGCGCAACACCCTGGCGTTTCTCGATCGCGCGCGGGCGTGAGCCGTGCGCGGATCGGTGCGGGATCCTCGGCCCGGCCGCCGATCAGACCGTCGGCGTCGATCCCTGGCGGCATGTTTCGCGCAATAACGGCTGGGACGAGGCTGGTGACGCGCGGGTGGGGCCTGCTCGGTCTCTGCGACAAACTGTGGCGCCTCACGCGGCGGACGTCGTGTTGATCGCCGGGTATGCAATGTTGGATCGCGCCGCCCCATCGGTACTCCCCATCCGACGCATTGAGGCTGAGGCTAGCTCCTCGATGTTGCGGCCGGGACCGGGCGGATGGTGAACAGGGCAAGGGCGACATGGACAGTTTTCAGCCGCAGCACCGGATCGACCTGTCCGCCAAGCCCGCCGACGAGATCAAGACCACGACATGCTACATGTGCGCGTGTCGCTGCGGCATCCAAGTGCATTTGAAGGATGGCCAAGTTCGCTACATCGACGGCAATCGGGACCATCCAGTCAACAAAGGCGTGATCTGCGGCAAGGGCTCGGCCGGGATCATGCAGCATTATTCCCCGGCGCGGCTGCGCGCACCGCTGTTGCGCACCGGTGAGCGCGGCCGTGGTGCGTTCAAGGAGATCAGCTGGGACGAGGCGCTCAAGCTGGCAACCCAGTGGCTCGGCGAGGTGAGAGCCAAGGACCCAGCCAAACTCGCGTTCTTTACCGGCCGGGACCAGTCGCAATCGCTCACCGGCTGGTGGGCGATGCAATACGGCACACCGAACTTTGCCGCCCACGGGGGATTTTGCTCGGTCAACATGGCGGCGGCAGGGATCTACACGTTCGGTGGATCGTTTTGGGAGTTCGGTGAGCCGGATTGGGAGCACGCCAAGTATTTCCTGCTGTTTGGCGTGGCCGAGGACCATGGCTCGAACCCCATCAAAATCGGACTCGGCAAGCTCAAGGAGCGGGGCGCCAAGATCGTCGCGGTCAATCCGGTACGCACCGGCTACAATGCGATCGCGGACGAATGGATCGGATTAAAGCCCGGCACGGACGGGCTGTTTGTCGGTGCGCTGATCCATGAACTGCTGCGGACCCACAACATCGATCTCGACTATTTGGTGCGCTATACCAACGCTGCGTGGCTGGTGATCCAGGACCGCGATGCGGCCGACGACGGGCTGTTTGCCCGCGACGCGGAGGCCAAGCCGCTGGTGTTCGACAAGGGCGGCAACGCGCTGACCGCTGCCGATAAGATTGACATCTCGCCGGCGCTGGTCGGTGAGTTCGCGCTCAGTGATGGGCGCAAGGCCGTGCCGGTGTTCCAATTGATCGCCCAACGGTACCTGGCCGCCGGCTTCGCGCCGGACAACGTGGCGGCGCAAATCGGCGTTGCGTCCGACACCATTCGACGCATCGCCGCTGAAGTCGCGCACATCGCCTTCCGGGAAACCGTGACGCTACCGATCCAGTGGACGGACTGGGCCGGTCGCGTGCACGATCACGTCACGGGTCGGCCGGTGGCGATGCACGCCATGCGCGGCATCTCCGCCCACTCCAATGGCTTTCACACCTGCCGGCTACTGCATCTGCTGCAAATTCTCTTGGGCACCATCGATGTGCCGGGCGGCTTCCGCTACAAGCCGCCGTTCCCCAAGCCGGCGCCGCCGCCGCTGAAGCCGGCAGGTAAGCCCGGCCAGGTTAAGCCCGACATGCCGCTGCCAGGCGCGCATCTCGGTTTCCCGACCGCTCCAGAGGATCTGTTGGTCGACGCGGCGGGGCGGCCGCAACGCATCGACAAAGCTTTTAGTTGGGACGCCCCGATCGCCGCCCACGGGCTGATGCACATGCTGATCGCCAATGCCGCCGCGGCTGATCCCTACCCGATCGACGTGCTGTTCTTGTACATGGCCAACATGAGCTGGAACTCGTCGATGAATATTCCGGCGACGATGGAAGCTCTGACCGCGAAGCACGCCGACGGCAGCTACAAGATTCCCAAGATCATCTACTCGGACGCCTATGCCTCGGAAATGGTGGCGTTCGCCGATCTGATCTTGCCGGATACCACTTACCTGGAGCGCTGGGACTGCATCTCGCTGCTCGACCGGCCGATCTCGGAGCCCGATGGGCCGGCCGACGCCATTCGACATCCGGTGGTCGAGCCAGATCGCGACGTTCGCGGCTTCCAGGACGTGCTGATCGATCTTGGGGCGCGGCTCGCCCTGCCCGGGTTTGTCGATGAAACTGGAAAGCCGCAATATCCGGGTGGCTATCCCGACTACATCGTCAATCATCAGCGGACGCCGGGCGTTGGCCCGTTGGCCGGCTGGCGCGGCGATGACGGCACGAGCTATGGGATGGGACGGCCCAACCCCCAGCAACTCGAGCGCTATATCGCCAACGGTTCGTTTCATGTTCACCAGCTGGCCCCCAACCAGCGCTTTATGAAGCACGCGAACCGAGACTATCTGGCGTTCGCCCAGTCCGTCGGCTTCATTGGCACAGCCGATCCAATCACTTTCCAGCTTTACAGCGAGCCGATGCAGCGCTTCCGCTTGGCCGCGCGCGGCCATGGCGAAGTTCAGCCGCCGAATGATCAACGCGATCGCGTCGACTGCTACTTCGATCCGCTGCCGTTCTGGTATCCGCCGTTCGAGGGCTCAAGGATCGACGAACGGACATTTCCGATGCACGCCATCACCCAGCGGCCGATGGCGATGTATCATTCATGGGGCTCCCAAAATGCCTGGTTGCGCCAAATCCACACCGCCAACCGGCTGTTCGTCAATCGGGCGCGGGCTCACGCACTTGGCATCGTCGATGACGATTGGGTTTGGATCAGCAGTCACATCGGTCGAGTCAAGGCCCAGGTCAGACTGATGGAAGGGGTCAATGAGGACACGGTGTGGACCTGGAATGCGATCGGCAAGCGGGCGGGAGCCTGGGCCCTCAGCCACGACGCGCCGGAGGCGAAGCAGGGCTTTTTGCTGAACCACCTGATCGCAGAGTTGTTACCGCCGCGCGAGGGTGGCTATCGCTACGCCAATGCCGACCCGGTCACCGGTCAGGCGGCCTGGTATGACCTGCGCGTCAACATCACCAAGGCCGAACCCGACGATGCGCAGCAAACCGCGCCACAATTCGCGCCGCTGACCTCGCCGCCGGGCGTCCGAGCGCCCGCCGTCTCACGCTTTGGCGAAGCCTTCAAACCGAGCAAACCATGATTTGTTCCAGTCGATTGACCAACCGGACACATGTGAAATGACCTCACTGCCGCCAGCCACGGAGAAAAAACTCGGGCTCGTCATCGATCTTGATACCTGCGTCGGCTGCCAGGCGTGCGCGACGAGTTGCAAGGAGTGGAATACCGGCGGGTACGCCGCACCTCTGGCCGACACCGATCCCTATGGTGCCGATCCGGATGGTGCGTGGCTCAATCGCGTCCACACCTACGATGTGGGCACCGGCGTCACCGGCCGCACCGTGCACTTTCCGCGCTCGTGCCTGCACTGTGAGACCCCCGCCTGCGTGACAGTCTGTCCAACGGGAGCCAGCTACAAGCGCGGCGAGGACGGGATCGTTCTCGTCGATCCGCAGCTGTGCATCGGCTGCAAGCTGTGCTCCTGGGCCTGCCCCTACGGCGCTCGGGAATACGACTACGTCGACGGTGTGATGAAAAAATGCACCCTGTGCGTCGACCGTATCTACAACGAGGAATTGCCGTCGCAGGACAGAGTGCCGGCCTGTGTGCGGGCCTGTCCCACCGGCGCACGTCACTTCGGCGACCTCGGCGATGCCGACAGCGCGGTGTCGAAGTTGGTCGCTGCGCGCGGCGGGTATCAATTGATGCCCGAGCTCGGCTATCGGCCCGTCAACCGCTACCTTCCCCCGCGCCCAAGGCGCGACGGCACGACGGCCTCGGAAGCGTCTGCGGCCGAGCGGGCCGACACTGAACTCGGTGTTGTCGACCATGCCGGCGCCCTGAGGCAGTTGTTCGTGTGGGCCGACAGAATGTTGTCCCGTTGATCGAAACCGTCCCGCCACCGCCGACAGGCCTGTTGCGATGCACCCAGCCTATTCCGTCATCTTGTTCACAACGGCCTCTGGGGCCGGTTACGGCCTGTTGTTTTGGCTTGCCGTGATGGCCTTCGCGGGGGCGCTGCCGGCAGATCGATGGCTTGGGGTGATGGGCCTCGGGCTCGCCGTGTTGCTGATCACCGCCGGCTTGCTGGCTTCGACGTTCCACCTGGGCCATCCAGAACGCGCGTGGCGCGCATTTTCCCAATGGCGCACGTCCTGGCTGTCGAGAGAAGGTGTGCTGGCGGTGTTGACCTACGTTCCAGCCGGCCTGTTCGGGTTGGGATGGGTGATGTTGGAGACGGCAGACGGCTGGGTCGGCTTGACCGGCCTCATCGCAGCCTTGCTGGCGATGCTCACGGTGTGGTGCACCGGCATGATTTATCAGTCGCTTCCTACGATAACGGCTTGGTCGCACCCGCTGGTGGCGCCGATCTATGTCGTGCTCGCGCTGGCGACGGGTGCGGCGCTGACCGTTCTGATAATGAACGGCTTTGGCCGCACCTCGCCGCGCTTGGCGCTGATCACGGCCGCGCTGATTTTGATCGGGTGGGTGCTGAAGCGGTGTTACTGGTCGCAGATCGATGCAGCCAAACGTTGCATCACGCCGGCTCGCGCGATCGGGCTGGAGGCGTTCGGATCGGTGCGGCCGTTGGAGCCACCCCATACTGGCCGCAACTTCGTCATGCGGGAGATGGGCTATACCGTCGCCCGCAAGCACGCCAAGCGGCTGCGCGATCTGGTTCAGACGTTCGGCTTCGGCGTGGCGCTGGTGGCGACGGTGTTGGTCGCGTTGACCGGCGGACTGCTGGCGGCAATGCTGTCCCTGATCGCGGTGATGGCGCTTGGCTTCGGTGTCGTGGTCGAGCGCTGGCTGTTCTTCGCGCAGGCCCAGCACATCGTGTCGACCTACTATGGAGCCGACTCCCCATGATGCAGTCAGCGAGTCAAATTGCATTCAAATATTGCGGCGATCGGTGTACCCAATGACACTTCAACGAACCGCGCGCGAACCAGGATAGCGGCCACGCCATGAACGTCTACTTGCCCATCGCCGAAATGTCGGTGCCGATCTGGCTTTTCGTCGGCATGGGCGCCGCGGTCGGTTTTCTGTCCGGCATGTTCGGCGTGGGTGGCGGTTTTCTGATGACGCCACTGTTGATCTTTTCCGGCATCCCGGCGCCGATCGCGGTGGGGACCGAGGCGGCGCAGATCGTCGCGTCCTCGGTATCCGGGGCGCTCGCCCATTGGCGACGGCGAACGCTGGATGTCAAGATGGGCACGGTGTTGCTGGTCGGCGGCCTGATCGGATCGGTGTTCGGCGTCCAGGCGGTCAAGGTTCTGCGCCAGACCGGCCAATTCGAGCTGGTCATCACGCTGTGCTACGTCACCCTGCTCGGCAGCGTGGGCAGCTTGATGTTGCTGGAAAGCCTCTCGACGATCGCCAAGTCGCGTGGAGGCAAAGCGACGCCGGCCCGACGCTCCGGCCAGCACAATTGGCTGCACGGGTTGCCGCTGAAAACCCGCTTCCACCGCTCCAAGCTTTACATCAGCATCGTCCCGCCGTTCGCACTGGGCCTCATCATCGGATTTTTATCCGGCATCATGGGCGTCGGAGGTGGCTTCATCCTGGTCCCGGCGATGATCTATCTTTTGCGCATGCCCACCAACGTCGTGGTCGGCACATCGTTGTTCCAGATCACATTCGTTACGGCCGCGACCACCGTCTTGCAGGCGACGCAGAACTACGCGGTGGATATCGTGCTGGCCTTGTTGCTAATGGTGGGCGGCGTGATTGGCGCTCAGCTCGGCACCGTAGCCGGCGCCAAGCTCAAGGGCGAGGAGCTACGCTTTTTGTTGGCCGCTTTGGTGTTGGCAATGGCCCTGCGCATGGCCTACAGTTTAATTGCGACGCCATCCGATCTTTATTCGATCACGCCGGCGATCGTTGGGCACTGAGCAGCTCGCGATCGGATGTCGCGGCGGCGCATTGATGGCAACGCCGCGACGGATGCCGTGGTGCGGTTCGGCCAGCGATGTTGTGCAAGAGTAGCGTCAATGATGCCTCATATGATTGCCGATGCCGGCTACTATTTGAGAAACGCCTGGTATGTGGGCGCGTGGGCGCACGAGGTCGGATCACACCCGCTGCCGCGCACCCTGCTCAATGAGCCCTTGGTGATGTACCGCACCAGGTCGGGCACCATCGCGGTGCTGACCGACATCTGTCCGCACCGCTTTGCGCCATTGTCATCGGGCAAGATCGTCGGTGACGCCATCCAATGCGGCTACCACGGCTTCACGTTCGCCGCCGACGGTGCCTGCGTGTCCATCCCCGGCCTCAAAGCCGTGCCGCCGATCTGTGTGCGCAGCTACCCCGCGATCGAGAGATGGGGTTGGATCTACGTCTGGATGGGGGACCCGGATCAAGCCGATGATGCGCTGTTGCCGGAGTTCCACTACATGGACGATCCGCATTGGCGGGGCAGTGGTGAAACGCTCCATGTCGAGGCCAACTATACGCTCATTCGCGACAACTTGTTGGATCTAACGCACGCCAAGTACGTCCACGGCGCGACGTTGGCGACCGATGATGTCACCGAATACCCCGTGAAGACGGACAGTCACGATCGCATGGTGGTCGCGCGGCGCACGATGGACAACATCAAGCGGTCCTCGCCGTTTCATCATACGATCACCGATTTCACGGACAACGTGACCCACTGGCAGGAAATCCAATACGAGGTCCCGGACAAGATCTTGATCAGGGTCGGCGTCAAGTCGGCACCCGGCGCGCGCGAGAACAAGGCGCACGAATTGCGGGTGATCAACGCGCTCACCCCGGAAACGTCCTCGACCACGCATTATTTTTGGCATCTGTCGCGCAATGTCCGGCTCGACGATCGGGCGCTGGATGACTATCAGTTCAATGCCAATCGGAGCGCGTTCGACGAGGACAAGGCGATCATCGAGATGCAGCAAAAGATGATCGACCGACTGTCCGCCGACGTTAGGCCGGCTGCATGGCCGCACGACCGCGGCATCATGGCGGCCCATCAGCTGCTGGACAAGCTGATTGAAGCCGAGCGCGCCCAACCCTAAAGCAACGTTGACGACCCGCATGCTTGCGCCCGCGGCACCGGCCTTGCTCGGCCACATCGGCCGCAGCTGAGCTGAATGACACGGCGGCCGACTGATGTTCACGGTTCGCCCTGGTGGCTAGAGCAACCTGCCTTTAATCGGAATCGGAACGATACCGATTAAAGGCAGAAAGTTGCTCTACACATTATGAGCGATCATCTTTGCGCCTTAAATCGGAACCGGCGCAATTGGAATCGGCTTTGCGGTTCCGATTTAAGGCGCGATGATCTAGCCCAGACCCCCCCCATTATTCAGTTGGCCGATGATCATTTAACTGATTATATGCTATCATTCCGTCTGCTGCGTGGCCGCGGAAGCTCTGAAATTCGGCACTTGAGGGCCACGGTGTGAACCGTGCGAGGCTGCGACATAACGCTGGAAATTTGGTCATGACCGCATTTCGACTGGCAAATTTGAGATCCCGCTCACCGGCCACCATCACGCTTGTTGCACTAGGCCTCACCCTGCTTGGCATGGCCTCCAGTGTTCTGCGCGTGCCCCCGGCCGAGGCGCAAAACGCATCAAAGAAGCCAGGATCGGTCTTATCGTTTGTTATGCTGGCAGATCACAAATGGCCGTCGGCACCGGCTTTAGAAGAGCAGATCCAAAAAAGGCTACCAAACTATCGGAGACGCGGGACCCAAACTCAAAAGGGAATGGCCATTGGTGAGGTCGATGGACGGTTGGCAATCACTGTCTTCATCGCGAAACCAAATCCACTGTCCCCCAATGAGTCGTTTATTCGTAGCGCGTGGTGGTGGCCGAACGTCGAGGCCGATGTGGCTCGACGCAAGGCGCATGTCATCATACAGCTATCGGGGACCGGCGACCCGCGCGTTGATCTGCTCCAGCTCGCCAAGCTGACGGCCGCCGTGATAGCGGCCACCAATGCGATCGGCGTGATCTGGGATGCCGCAGACGCTGTATGGCCGGCTCAGGTATTCTTGAAGCAGATCGATCAGCCAAATGTCGAATTTCCCGTCTCGGTACTGGTCTCGGTCAAGTTGGGACGGGATACCCAATTTCCGCACAAAGATGGTCGACCGAACTGGCTGGGAGTGACCTATGGACTCAAGGCATTCGGCATCAAAGAGCTCGAGATCCGCGGCTTTGCCGGCGCGCCAAGCAGCATCGTCAATCTGCTAATGAACATCGCACACTACCTTGTGCAGAAAGGCGATATTCTCAAACACAACGAAACTCTGGGTCGATCGCTGGACCGCGAGTATCAGATCAAAATCAAGCCATCGACGTTCTATAAGGGCCAAACGGTCTATCGCTTGATCGCCTTGGATAAAGCGCCCCAAGCAAAGCCCTCGGACGTCGTGAAATAGCGCTTCGAACAAAGGCCTCGACGGTTGCGGGTCAGGCGCGGAGCTGGGCCATAGCGTTTCAGAACTAGAGCAACCTGCCTTTAATCGGCATCGGAACGATCCCGATCAAAGGCAGAAAGTTGCTCTACCTTTAAGAGCGATCATCTTTGCGCCTTAAATCGGAACCGGCGCAATTGGAATCGGCGTTGCGGTTCCGATTTAAGGCAGGTTGCTCTAGCTGGAACCATCCCGCTCGCCAGCCAGGCCAGCCAATGGCACGCTGTTATGGGTGGCCAGGCTGCGATCGCGGCTCAAAGCTTGAGGCGGCCGGCGATCTCAGGTGAGTCCTCCGCATAACGATAGGCGCGGAACACCCAGTTGACGTCGTCACCCAGGAACATGCGATCGAAGTAGGGATTGAGGAACTCCCAGACGATCTCGCCGGTCGGCGTCACCTCGAACAGTCGGCCGTTCACGCCCTCACAGATCAAGGTGTTACCCGACCACAACCGCTGGCAACCGCTGATATGCGGTGAATAGAAAAATGTGCGCGGGTTATCGCGGTACTCCCACACGACCTCGCCGTCAGCGGTGAACTCGGTCACAAAGGAATGGTTGTGCGGATAAAGCGTGTTTTGACCATTTGCGAACAACAGGAAATTGCCGTTAGATAATTGTTGTACGTCATGCTGGTGGCCCCACGCGTCGTCACGCTTCCACCACACGAACTGTTTGGTCTGGCGATCGATGATCGCCACCGTGTTGATCTGCCGCATGCTGATCAAGATATTGCCGTCTGTGGTTTCACTGCACGCGTTGATCCAACAGTACACGCGCCAGGTGCATAACGGGTGCATGGGGAAGGCGGCGATGTCCATGTGCTCACCGATCCGCCATTCCCATACCGTCTCGCCGGCAGGGGTGACCTCGCGAAGGAGATCACTGTAGACGCCGAATTCGGGTATCGAGTCGGGCACGCCGCCGCTGACCTTGGCGATCGCGTCCGGCGGCATCTTCTCCCACGCCGGGTAGATGATGTTGCCGTTTCTCAACTTGCGGAAGTCGTGGTGCTGCCAATCATCGCGCACTTCGCAGACGACGTTGCCGTGCCAGTCGAGCTCTTGGATCAGACCGCCCTTGGCGCCGCCCTTAAACGGGGGTCCGCCATCGGTGGTGGTTGCCGCCAGAAGATTGCCGTTTGGGAGCAGATAGGCATAGCCGGCCGGATTGCCGGGCAGTGTCCACTCATGCACCTCATCGCCCCGCATGTTGAGCAGCAATACCTTGTTACGCCACATCGGCGCGTACAGCGTGAAACCGGGGGTGGCGCGCGGTTGATCGTGAACAATTAAGCCGAACTGGCGTGGGCGCATCGATGGGCTTCCAACGGTAAAGTGGGGACCTCTGGCGTTTCAGCGTGTGCCGGCACCACCCCGCTCTACCGCCCGGCCATGACATGGCACGCTTGTGTGGGTGGCCGGGCAGGAGAGCGAATTGGCCGCCTGATCCACCTAAGGCGGACATCCGCCAGATCATCGCACCTGAAATGGGAACCGCACAGCCGGTTCCGATTTAAGGCGCGATGATCTAGCTCGGTTTGACCGGACGCCCGGCCATTACGCCGAACACCGACGCAGTATCCTCCTCCCTGCGCCCCTGCGCCATCGCTTTTTCATAGATCGGAACGGTGGCATCAAACAAAGGCGTCGGGCTGCCCAGCTGGCGGGCATACGCACCGATCACGCTCATGTCCTTCATCCAGTTCACCATTTTCATGCTGGCCGGCTTATAGCTATCGGCCGCCATCATCGGCCCGCGCATCTCGAACATGCGCGAGGTGCCAGCGCCGTTGCCGATGCAGTCCAACACGATGTCGAGGTCAAGGCCGGCTTTCTCCGCCAGCAACAGAGCCTCGGCCGAGGCGACGTTATGGATCGCCACCAGATGATTGGCGACGTATTTCATGCGGCTGCCGTTGCCATAGCCGCCGACGCTATAAAGGCCACGGGAGAAGCTGGCGAACAGCTCGGCCAAGCCATCGATCACGCCGGCATCACCACTGGCATAAATGATCAGGTCCCTCCCCGCCGCCTGCGCGCCGGTCCCGCTCACTGGGCAGTCCAGCACGGTGTGGCCTTTGGCGGCCAACGTGCGCTCATAGGCTTGCTTGTCGTCGAGGGTGAAGGTGCTCAACTCCACGAACACCCGTGCCGGCAGGTCGGCGGATACCAGTTCCGCGGCAACCGTCGCGAGCGCCTGCGGCGTCGGCAGGCTGGTCAGCACCACCGGACAGGCTTGCGCGACCGCCGTGGCACTGGGGCAAATGGTGACGCCGTCCCGAGCCAGCTCGGCACATCGCGTCTGGTCGATATCGGTTCCCGCGACGCGCCAGCCGTCCCGCAACATGTTGCGGGCAAACGCGCCACCCATGATGCCTAGCCCGATGACGCCGACACTGTCGCGGCTCTTGTCGATGATCATAATGTCCTCGTTTCGTCCAATTGATGGGTGGCCCTTGCCATTGCTGGGCGAGGTTGTCCAGCGCCTGCTGCGAATTCGCCGTCCGCCGGTAACGCTTGGCAGCGGCTGGGCAGACGTCATAACATTTGCACCACGCAGTTGACGTAGCGCGAGCTCGACAATGACCACCGCCGCACCACCGCCGCCTCAGCCCGCGGCCACGAGCGATTCAACCAACCTCGCCGACCTGGAGCACGCGGCCGAGCGGCTCGACTTCTCGCCGGGATGGATCACGCGCGACCAGCCGATCTTCTGGCCTGAGCCCGTGTCGGTGTTCCAACCGGCCCATTGGGCCTATCGGCAGGCGCGATCGGCCCTGGAGCAGGCGGCCAAATTGGTCGATATGTCGTTGGCGGAGCGGCGCATTCTCGCCTTGCGCAACCCGTTTCCAGGCAACAACTTCGCGACCACGCGCACCCTGTCGTGCTCCTATCAGCTGATGCTGCCGGGCGAGCGGGCCAAGACGCATCGTCACGCCTCCCATGCCCTGCGCGTCATCCTCGACGCGCGCGGTACCTATTCGATCGTCGATGGCGTCAGGATGCCGATGGAAACCGGCGATGTCGTGTTGACGCCGGGTGGCTGTTGGCATGGTCACGGCCATGACGGCGCGGCGCCGGCGTGTTGGCTCGATGGGCTCGATATTCCGCTTACGCATCTTCTGGAGCCGATGTATTTCGAGCCGCATCCCGACCGGTTCCAGCCTGCGCACACGGTGACGCAGACGTCGCCGTACCGGTTCCAGGCGCACGACATCGCGCGCGGCCTGGACCGGGCCACGGCTTCAGCTGACGGCCTCAGCGGCGCGCGGATTGAGCTGCCGGCACCGGAGATGGCGCCAATCGGGCTCAGCGTCGAGCGCTTGGCGGGTGGATTGCAGACCCGAGCGCAGCGGTCGACGGCCAGCCGCTGCTTTGCGGTGATGGCGGGCCGCGGCCATTCAACCGTCGGCGGCCAGCGCTTCGACTGGCAGCTCGGCGATGTGATCGCCGTCCCGGCGTGGGTTTGGTATCATCATGCCGCCGACACCGACTGCCAATTGTTTTGTCTGTCGGACGAGCCCCTGATGCGCATGTGCCGCTATTACCGCCATGAGGCGGCTTGACGACGGCCGCCTGCCGCTGCCACGCTCCGCCGCCACGCTGGGAGACATCGATGCCCCACCCTGAAGCCGCCGCCGCCGCGGCAAGATTGATGGCCCAGCACGGCGCCGGTGCGCCGTTCGACGGCATCGCGCCGTGGCCGGACGCGGCAGACGAAGCCTTCGCCTATGAGGTTCAGGACGCCTACGTTGCGCTGCGGCGCGCCGCTGCCGATGGCGCACTCGGCGGCTACAAGATCGGCCTGACGACACCGCGCATGCAGGCGTTCTGCGGCGGTGACCGGCCGATCTCGGGCGTCGTGCTGCAGCGCGGCATCCAGTCCTCGCCTGCGCGCATCGAGCGGGCGGCCTACGTGCATCTCGGGGTGGAGAGCGAATTGGCGGTGCGCATCGGGCGGCCCCTGCCAGGCGATGCGACCAATGTGACCCGGACAGATGTGTCCGCAGCGGTCGACCGGGTCGCCGCCGCCTTTGAGCTGATCGATGATCGTGGCGCTGACTACGCGACCCTCAACTGGCTGTGGATGGCCGCCGACAACAGCTGGAATGCTGGCCTGGTGCTCGGCCCGGCGATGCCCGCGGCCGACATCGGTGATTTGGAATGCGTGCTTGAGATCGATGGTGTGTCAGCCGATCGCGGCACGACCGCCGACGTGCTGGGTCACCCGTTCGACGCCGTGGCTTGGCTCGCAGCCCATTTGCACCGGCGCGGCCAGTCGTTATTGCCCGGACAATGGGTGTCGACGGGAAGCATCGCGACCATCCGCTTCCCCGAAGCGGGGCAGCACATGCGCTTCACGATCAAGGGACTGGAGCCGGTCGAACTCAGCGTGGTGTGAGGCTATCGATAGCGTTTCACAGTGAGCTGGAACCATGCCACCACCCCGCCCGGTCAACCAATGCACGCTTGTGTGGGTAGCCAGGTCGCGAGCGGCTCGGCACGGCGCATGCGCCTGAGGCGGACATGATCTAGATCATCTTTGCGCCTTTAATCTGGATCGTTCCGATTCCGATTAAAGGCAGGTTGCTCTAGAGCATGATCACTTTAGATGGAAGCATAACCTGAGTTTGCGAAGTAGTTTGCGAGCTCGTCGCGGGTGAATTGGCTCAGCAAATCGCCGATCCGGTGCCAAAGGTCGTCGACTGTGCGTTCGCGCGCCTTGCCGATCAGATGCTTGAGCTTTGAAAAAACTTGCTCGATCGGATTGAGATCCGGCGAGTAAGGCGGCAGGAACAGGCGATGAGCACGTGCATTCTTGATGGCGCGGCGGACGGCCTTGCCTTTGTGCGAGCCGAGATTGTCCATGATGACGATGTCGCCAGGTGATAGCGTCGGCACCAGGAACTGCTCGACATAGGCCAGGAAACTGATGCCGTTGATCGGACCATCGAGCACGCAGGGTGCATCGATCCTGTCGATCCGCAGAGCAGCAAGGAATGTCAGTGTGCGCCAGCGTCCGTGAGGGACCTTGTCGATCAGGCGTTGGCCGCGCGGCGCCCAGCCTCTGAGCGGCGCCATGTTCGTTTTCGTCCAGGTCTCGTCAAGGAAAACCAGCCGGTGCGGGTCGATGTGCGCTTGATATTTGATCCAGCGTGCCCGTCGACGTGCGACGTCAGGCCGGTCTCGTTCGGCTGCGACCACGGTTTTTTTTATGGCTCAAGCCTTCGCGATGGACGAAATTCCAGACCGCACCATAGCTCACGATGATGCCGCGTTCGGCAAGTTCAGATTGCAGGCCACGCAGAGAAACATCTGTCTCAGCGTTGATGCGATCGAGCAACCAATCGCGTTCAGCTGCCAGCGCGAATGGACGGTGCCCGCCCATCCGCCGCGCAGAAACGCTGCCCGTCGCACGGAAGCGTTGCGACCACTTGACAACCGCTGAAACGCTGACACCGAAGCGATCGGCCACGGCGCGGCAGCTCAACCCTGAATTCAAGGCATCAATCACACGTTCGCGCAGATCATCGGAATAAGGTCGTGCCATGCATGCCGGCCTCCACCTCCGGCATGCAGTGTGAATCATATTCGCACGCCCTTGGGAATCCCCCGCGAAGATTCCAACAAGAATGATAATGCTCTAGGCGCTCGCCAGCTGCGCCGGGAAGTACCGATCAAGCCAGTCCTTCAACACCGCGCGCACGCGTGTGCCGGTGTCGGAGAACATGAAGTGCGTCGTCTCATTGAACAGGTGCAGGTCCTTAGGCTGGCCGGCCTTCTCGAACATGCGCACGGATTGCTCGGTCGGCGTCACCGTATCGACCGAGGAGTGCAGCAACAACAGCGGTCGCGGTGCGATTTGGCCCACCACATCGTCGGCGGTGAAATCGAACATGCTCTGCGCGGTCTCGGCGGTGAATTGCTCGTGGCTCTTGGCGGCCAGGTTATGGCGCAGGTTCGGCGGAATCGGCACAATGTCGTAGCGGTCGACCATCATCGACTGGCCGGTGCGCTCGCGATGGGCCTTGCCATCGCTGAGCATTTTGGTGAACTTTGCCCAGGCCTCCGGCGTTGGATGTTGGCCGCGAAACTTGATCTCGCCATTTCCCCATCCGCCGGACGACACCACCGCCCCGATCCGGTCATCGACACCGCCGGCGTAAACGGCGACGGCGCCGCCGAAGCTGGACCCGAGCACGCCGATCCGGCCGCGATCGATCTCGGGCCGGCTTTGCAGGTAGCTCACCGCGGCGCGCGTGTCGGCCACCTGTTCCAGGCAGATCAAGTTGGCGCGAACTCCTTCACTTTCTCCACAGCCACGCATGTCGAAACCGAGCACGGCATAGCCCCAGGCGTTCAACATTTTGGTCGGTCCGGTCACGTTGTCGGACGTCTTGTTGGAGCCGAAGCCGTGCAGCACCATGAACGCCGGCAACGGCCGATCGGTCGCGGCATCCTCCGGCAGACTCAAGAAGCCGGACAGGGTGAGGCCGTCGGATTTGAACGTGACGTTCTCCAGCATGGTCAGTCCCCGTGGATGGCATTTGACGGAACGGTCGACGATGGCCTGCATGGCGGAGGCCGTGGACGGCTGCATCGCAGGGCAGGCACCAATCTAGCCGAACCCGCCCGGGCTGCAAGCCTCGCGCCAGGGCGGTTCAGTGTGCGCTGGCCCGGCTCATCGGCCAAAGGCGGATATGGTCTAGCGACCCGCAGCCGCGAATCGGCTAAATTGCTGTCCGGATTGGATCGGGTCGTGCGTTGGTTTCGGCTCAGCTTGAGCGACAACTCACAATGGATCTCAACGACCTCGCCGTGCGGGCGGCCATTTATCGCCGGGCCAACAAAGACCTGGATGCACCGCAACGCGTGGCGGTGGCGATCGTGTCCTACGGACCGCCCCAGACTCTCGCTCGGTGCCTAGCGGCGGTGTCGCGGTCCACACACGATGCATATGAGGTCGTCGTGGTGGAAAACGGTGGTCCAGCCGCATTTGGCGAGCTGGAGAGGCAGCTTTCAGATAGTGAGCTGTTCCGGCCGGCGGCGGCCAACGATCCGCCGAGGTTCGCCGATGTGACAGGCCTCGCCGAACCCAGCCCGCGACATCTCACGCTGCGGTTGGTCGGGGGTGGCCAAGCGGTGTCGATAATCGAGGCGCCGGCCAATCTGGGCTATGCCGGCGGCATCAATCTGGCGCTCGCGACCCTGGCCAACCAGCCCGGCTGGCACGGGGCGTGGATCCTTAATTCCGATACCGAGCCGACCCCTGACGCGCTGCACAACCTGTTGGCCCACGTCGCGGCGGGCGATTACGGCCTAACCGGTTGCAGGGTCGCCTCCAAGGATAGCCGGACCGTTGAAACGCGCGGCGGCATCTGGCGCTGGTGGACGGGCTGCGGACTGGCGCTCGGTATCGGCCAACCCGTCGAAGCTCCGGTGCGCGTCGCGGCGATCGAGGCGCAGCTTGATTGGGTCGCGGGCGCTGCGATGTACGCGACGCGGGCCTTCATCGAAACCGTCGGGCCGCTCGACGAGCGCTACTTTCTGCATTGCGAGGACGTCGACTGGTCGCTGCGCCGCGGTCGCTTTCGTTTGGGCTACGCCCATGACGCCCTGGTCTATCATGCGCACGCAGCGATCAAGGGCCCATCGCCGACTCCCGCCCAGCGCGCACCACTCTCGATCTATCTGGCGGAACGCAACAAGCTGATGCTGACCCGGCGCTACTTCCTGGTCGGCTACCCGTTGGTCGCCCTGGCCTGCCTGATCGGGTTGGCGCGGAGCTATCTGTCCCGTGCGGACGTGGGCGCCAGCTGGTTGGCGCTTCGGGCCGGATTTGCCGGCTGGTGGGCCGGCGTGCGCGGCGAGCAAGGCCGACCCACGCGCAGCTTTTAAGCTGGCACCATCGGGCCCGGCACGACATCGGCCGTCCACCAGGCCGACGCGGTTGTCGCGCGGCCGAGGCGGCGCCACTGCCTTTCAAGCCTTAATTTTTCCGAGAAATGCTGAGAGATGCTCCGACGTCACTTTTGCTGACGCGCCAATTGCCGTTGTGACAGAGGCACGCTGCCATCGAGGGCCACACCAGCGTCGATGGACGGTGTTGGCGCCGGTCAGCGCAAGGGTGCAGGAGAATACCAATGGCACGGGGCAAGCCGATGCTCGCGGGCGGGCGCGTTGCGCTGGTGATCGGGAATTCCGATTACGATCCGCCGCTGCGCACCCCGATTTATGACGCCGCGCTGATCACGCGAAGGCTCACGCAGCTGGACTTCGATGTCGTCGGCGGTGCGGCGGAGGATGAGGACGCCGGCCAAACTCAGGACGGTGAAAATGCTACGCGTAGCCGCATGTACGACCTGATCGAGGCGTTCGAGCAGAGATTGACGACCGGCTGCGATGCTGTGATCTACTTTGCCGGTCACGGGTTGCAGATCGCCGATCGCAATTATCTTTTACCGATCGCAGCGGAGCTCAACGGTGACCATCCGCTGATGGAGCTGGTCGAGCTGCGCCCCATCGTCGAACGCGCAGCCGCCAAGGTCGGGGAGGCCGGCACTGTCATCGCCTTCCTCGATGCGTGCCGCGATAACCCGTTCTCGGGTCACAAGCTGCGCGAAATCGCCGACAAGGTGGCACGCGGCCTGGCGCGCGAGAGCGGGCATTTCGATCCGGATCATCCGCTGGTGGTCGGCACGACGCGCGGCGGCTTGGCGACGCTCAAATTGCCCAAGGACGCGCGCTACGCTCGCACCTTTATTGGCTTTGCGACCGCGCCCGGCGACGTTGCCTACGACGGCGACCCTGACCTGGGACGCAATAGCCCATTCGCCGCCGCCCTTGCCCGACACATCGACGTTCGCGGGCTGGACATTGAAGGATTTTATGATCGGGTTGCCGTCGACGTGATGGACGAGGCCGAACGCATGGGCCTGGTGCAGGATCCATGGAGTGAAACCACCCTCAACCGAGCGTTCTATTTCAACCCGCGCAGCGTAAAGCCGGTCTGGGTTTTGGGATTGGCCGGCCTCGTGCTGGGCCTGTTGACAAGCTACCTATGGTTCAGCGGCGGCGAAATGCCCCTGCTGATCGATGCGCCGTTGGTGGTTGGCTTGGGTGCCCTGTTCGGTGGGGTGCCAGCCATCGGCACCATGTGGTGGGGATCTGGTCGGACGATCCACGCCAGCCTGGCCTTCGTTGCCGCCGTGGTCGGCTTCGCGCTGGCCGTTTGCATGCTGCAGCCGCCGGACCATTTGCAGGGCCTCAATCCTCCGACACTGGACGCCACGCGCGCGCAGGCCCGCTTATTCTGCGACCAGGTGTTCTGGTGGCTTGCCCTGGCGTCTGGCGTCTCGTTGCTGATCGGCACGGCATGGGTGCGCCTTGGCGAACGTTATCGCGACCGCTCCTCGCTTCACAACATTACAAAGTATACGACCTGGTCGTTACCGTTTTTGATCGCTTGCGGCCTCATCAGCTTGCAATTCATCCTGTCGGTGCAACGGCCCATGCACACCGCATTGGCGCTTCAGGCGTCGTTGGCCGGCACGGTTTTTGCCGTCAGCGTGCAAGTTGGCTGCCTGCCGCAACGAGGGCTGTTCCGCCAGTTCGGGCCGGTCACCGGAGCCGTTTCAATCGGCCTGATCGCTGCCGTCTTCGCCGCGCTTTATCTATTCGTTGTAAATGAGGTGCTGCCGGACGCCGGCCTTCACGGTGAGACGTTGGCGCTCGCAGGCCACGCGGTGTTGATTGCCCTCGCCGGCCTGTGGCTCGGATTGCTCGGTGCGCAAGTCGGCTACTGCTTCGCCTACTACGTGCCGATGCATAAACGGTCCCAAGCCGCTGTCCGCGGCAGTTGAGGCATTGGCACAACAAGCGCATGGGATGTGACGGCGCGGGCATTCGCAACCTGCAGCTTGGTGGCCAGATCGCCTAACACGGCGATCAGCATTTGCGCCGCTCAGGGATCTGCGAAAACCGGCGTGTGCGTGAGGAGGGATGGCGTATGAGTCTGAGGGTGCGCGCGCCGATACCAGCTGGGGATGTGCGGCGCAGTGGCGGTGCCACATTCATCGAAGACGCCTATCTGAGCCGGCTGGTGAAACTGGTGCCGGCCGAGGCGATCGGACCGTTTCCGTTGCTGCTGGAGGCCGCGAACAATATCACGCCAAGCGGCGCGTCGGAGCGCTGGGCGGTCTACTTCGTCGCCTGGATCCTGCTGGTGATCGTGGTCGTGGTCAGGTGGCGCTCGACGATGGACCCTGGCGGCCCGCATCGCCCACCACGTGGGGCACAGTGGGGCGCAGTGATGATATCCGCGGTAGCCTTCTTTATTTGGGTGCACGTCATGAATGGGGATTTTGGATTTGAACTTTTGTCTGAGTATATGACGACGGATAACCCCCCGGCCTTGGGGGCGGAGCGGATTTTTCGCAGCCCCGATGGCGCGGTGCCAGCCCCGGCGTCGCCTGGAGCCGAAGGTTACAATTTGGGTGAGCTCAAGCATGTCCTATCGAGCGTAGCGCTGATGGCGTGGACGGCGCTGGCTCCCGTGGTTTATCGCGGCGATGAGGAGCCACGCGCCGCATGAAGCCGATGTCGCCATACGATCCGGTACCGGCCGAGGCCGAAGGCCGGAACAGCGCACGCAAGGTGGCGATCGCGGGTCGGGCGTTGCGATTGTCGAAGGCGCACGGCCTGCCGCGCCGGGCCTGTCAATGGGCCGGCAGGACGCGCAATGACGCCCGACCATAGATGGAGGGAGAGCCGGTCATGGATGGCAACGAGCTGACCGAGGAATTCGATGCCCCGCCACGGGATGCACTGCTGCCCAATCCGGAGGAGATCAAGCGCGCACCACCTGATACGGCGCCAAATCCTGAGGAGCTCGACGCCCCCGAAGACCTGGAGCTCGACGAGGAGGAGCTAAAGCGGGCGCAAGAGCCGCCGGCGGTCTGGCCGGCGCGCGACGACGAGGCTCCCGACTATGCCCATTTATTGCCCAACGAGGGCGAGCCAGCGGTCGGTGACACAACGTTCCAGATCGGCGCATCACAAATCGAGCTGCTGATCGCGGCCAATCGCTTCGATCCCAAGGGTCCGGACGGCATGATCGTCTTCGGGTTCCGCGGCGCGCGGTTGGTCGACGATGACGCGCTCCGCAATGACGGGCTGGTGGCCGGTGTCGACACCATCACGCTAGAGGACACGCGACCCGACCACGTCGCCTTCTGCTGTACCATCGGCTATTACAATCGGGAGACGGGCAAGCTCCACGCGTTCCGCGCCTCAACGGTCCCCAACCGGCGCTATATGACCAACTACTACCGTTGGAAAAATGGCCACGGCGGCCGCCGCATCGGTTGCAACATGATGCCGACGGGTTGCTACGTTTTCCGTGTCGGCGCGCACGGCGGCGGGCGAATTTACCCAGCGCTGCGCCTCACCAACCCCTCCAAGCTGGCCGAAGACGGCGCCGCCTGCGTATCCCGGACCTTCAATGACCTGACCTATCAGCATGATGACCTATACGATCTGTGTACACCTTACGACAACATCCACTGCGCCTACGCCTGGGACAGCTTTTCTTCGGCCGGATGCCAAACCATCCAGGGGCCGGACGGCAAGGGACCATGGGGGGCGTTTCAGGCCATGCTCAGGCGGTGGAAGGCGAATACCCGGATCGATTACCTGCTGCTGACCGGCCGTGAAGCTTCGATCGCCGCCTGGCTCAGCCGCACAGACCCAGCCAGCGATGCGGCGTTGGTCGCCCGCCTGCTGGGCCGGCTGCGGGTCGGATCCCAAGGTGATGCGGTTGTCCAACTGCAAGAAAAACTGGGGCTTCGCGCGAGCGGCTATTTTGGGCCTTACACGAAATGGAAGCTGGTGGCGTTTCAGCGCAGCAAGGGCATGCGATCAGACGGCGTGTGGTCGCCGGCCCGCGATGCGGAGCTTGGATGGAACATCATGCGTGAACCACCGGCCATCGCACCAGAGCCGACGCTCGCCCCACCGCCTGCGCCACCCCCCGATCCAGCCACGCCGGCCCTGATCCCGGGCACGGGCCTTGTTCTCACCGCAGACACCGTGCGCAGATTTGCACCACGGGCGCGCGAACAATATCGCAACGCGTTTCTCGATGGAAACGAGATTCTTGCGCAGTATGGCATCAATCAGACGCCGATGCGGCTGTGCCATTTCCTCGGCCAGATCGGCAACGAGTGCGGCCGGCTCAGGATTTTGGAGGAGAACCTGAACTATCGCTCAGCGGCGCGGTTGCGCGCGGTCTGGCCGACACGGTTCAGGACGCTGGCCGCGGCCCGCCCTTACGTCAACAACCCGCAGGCGCTGGCGGAAAAGGTCTACGGGGGGCGGTTCGATAACCGACCTGGCGACGGGTGGCGCTATCGCGGACGTGGCCTGATGCAGATCACCGGGCGCGCCAACTATCGGTCGATGGGTAAGAAGCTGGGCATTCCGTTGGAGGATCAACCGGACCTGGCCTTCGATCCGCGGTATGCGTTGGTGATCGCGTGTGAAACCTGGGCCGGCAAGGGGCTGCCAGGCGAGCGCGACATGAACCGGCTGGCCGACCTCAATAAGCTCGATGCGATCACCTACCGCATCAACGGCGGCTACACCAACATCGGTGACCGGCGCGATGCGTTCGAGCAAGCCTGGGCGATCTGGAGCAGCGGGGTGCCGCCGCGGCGGGTGCTGGAAAGCGAGGTGCTCGATCGCGGCGATCGCACGAACAAGGTTGAGGAGCTCAACGCGCGTTTCGAAGAACTGCGCCTGTTCGACGGGATTACCTCACGGCCGCCGCAACATGTCTTCAACTACTCGACCTATCGGGCCGTGCGCTCGTTTCAGGAGCAGGTGGGCCTCACCTCAACCGGGGTGGTCGGCGCTGAAACTTGGGCGGCGATGGAGCATGCCTTGGAGCACGGCATGCCAGGCCGTCGCCTGACGCGGTCCGCGCCCGAGCGCCGACAGAGCACGAAGCAGCAAAACGAACCCATTGTGCGCCGGTTGGCGGAGCTGCGATCGTGGGCCCTCGGCTTGGTGCTATTGGCGCTCGTCTTTGCCGCCAGTTTCATTTTCTCATTGACCCAACCGGCGGCCGGCAACGCCGCGGTATGGCTGCCGTTGTTCTTCGCCGGGTTGGTGTTCGTCATGGGCCTGTCATTTTGGTTGGCGGCCCGACCGCAACCGCATTGGCAGGTCGAGGACGAGCCGGCGGCGGCCGGTGATGCGACACGATCGATCACGGCTCATCGCGAGCACCCGGCCGGGGCGTTCGGTTTCGGGGAGGAAGAACCGGTCCGGCTCGGGACCAATCCCGAAATTTAGGGCGTTGCAGTGTGAGCGGGATGGGTCCAGCTAATACTGCAACGCTATAAGGCAACAACGAAACCCGCGGCATGCTGGATGACGACACCAACGTGGGTGCGCTGACAAACCTCGAAGCCGGCGCCTTGTTCAACGCTGCATTGCGCGATGCCGGCATGCCCGACGCACAAGTCGATCTGATTTTTTCCGACATGTGCCTCAACGGGATGATCGAGGTTCTCGACTATGCAGGCTCGCAAACCCAGGGATTTGCCAGACGCGATGCCTACGACCTGAGAGATCTCGCGAGGCAACTGGCAGATGCCGCATCAGCCAAGCCGGCGGTCCGGACGGCCGCCAACGACATCATCATGGCCTATGATGCGGCCCGCGTCGCCTTCTGTGCGATGGGGGATAGGGTTGGTCTTGCGACCGGGCTGGCGTTCTTTCTCCCAAGCTCCCACTACCAAATGCGACGGGACATCGGGACCGACCCACGCCTGGCTTTCGCCCGATCCACAGGCTGGGGCGAGCTGCTGAGGTCCTGCCGCTGAAGCCTCGGGCGAATTCGGATGCACCAACATGCTCAATACTCGCTGCGGAAATGGAAGCCCAGTCTGACCGAGATGGCCTCGGCGGTGTTGATCACCTGCGGCGCGAACCCTGCCAGCACCTCGTTGGTTAGCCGCTGCACGGGTCCTGCAACCCCCACCGAGCCAGCGATGATCCCACCGGCCGCACGGATCGGAGCGGCCACCGCGCGCATGCCGGCCTCGCTCTCCTCGTCCTCCAGCGCGTAACCACAGCTGCGCACATGGGCCAGCGCCTGGCGCAGGCGCTCCGGATCGGTATTGGTTTTGGGGGCGCGGACGGCGACGCCGGCGGCAAGGATCTCCTCAACCCGCTCCGGCGGTTGAAAGGCGAGGATGGCGCGGCCGTTGGCCGTGCAAATGGCCGGCTTGCGCACCCCGATATCGGAATTGACGCGGATCGCCTGGGTGCTCTCCAGGTTATAAATAAACATGATATCGGCGCCATCCAGGATCGCGAGCTGAACGGTCTCGCCGGTGGCTTGACGCAGCGCGAACAGGTCTTGGCGCGCCTCGCTGGACAGGTTCATACGCCGACGGACCAATGCCCCCAGACCAAACAACGCAATGCCAAGCCGGTATTTGCCATTCTCCGCATTCTGCTCGAGCATGCCGTCCGCCAACAGCGTTTGAGCCAGGCGATGCACGGTACTCTTGGCAATCCCGAGCTTGCGGGCCAGATCGCTGACCCCGATCTCGATCTCGTCGGCCGAAAAACACTTCAGCAAGGCAATCGCGGTTGCCACCGACGACAGCCGCTTGTGGGGCCGCGGGTGCGAGATGGGTATTGGATGGTCCAGCTCGCGCTCGCCCTCAGGCGCGATCAGCTTTTTTTTTGCGGCCGCTGTCGGCTTCGATGCACGCGGTGGATGGGCGTCCTCGATCATGACAGCAACCTCACCGCAGCGGCGTGGGCGGCTGCGCGACCGGACCCCCGGCGGCGGGCAGCCGTGCGGCTCGGATCGCGATCAAAGCCTGGAAAGAGCTGGCGATGCTGGCGGCCGGCGCCTGGGTTGCGATCACCGTGAAGCCGAGCCGCGGCGGTTCATCGCCTGGCTCAATCGGGATTTCCTGGCGCGTGATGCCCTGACCCGGGGTGGCTTGCACCGCGTGATAGCCGGGCGCACCTGCGAGCCTCACCATCCCTTTGAGCCGCAGCAGTGTGGTACCATGCCCCTCCAGCAATGTGTCGAGCGCTGATATCAGCGCGGGCCAAGGCAACGGACCCGGCAACGGCAGAAATGCGCTGGTGACACCGTCGGCATGCGCGGCGTGCACATCAGCGTCGGCAAGGTGATGGTGATCAGCATCGGTGCGCGCACCGTCGTCGGCAACGGCCGGCAGCGCGGCCAACAGCGAGCCGGCGGCGAGATCCGCCTGCGCGCTGCGCAACACCTGCGCGCGGGGTGCCGCGGTCGCGAGCTCTTGGTGCAGACGTTCAACGGCGCCCGCATCGGCGATATCCGACTTCGTGATGACGACCGCGTCGGCGCATCGAAGCTGGCTGCGGCATTCGGGGAAGTCCTGGCAGCGCGACAGGCCGGTCGTGGCATCAAGCGCCGTCACCACGGCCGCGACCCGGTAGCGCTCCTTTAACAGGGTGTGGCGATAAAGTGCGGCGATGATCGGCTTGGGATCCGCGATGCCGGTGGTCTCGACCAGCACCCAGCGATAGCGAGGAATGCGGCGATGCAGGCGGTCCCAGAACAAGCGCTCCAGCGTCGCCACCAAATCCTCTTGGGCGGCACAACAGGCGCACCCATTGTCCAGCAACACCGGCACGTCGATCGACGTCGTCAGCAGCTGATGGTCGAGACCGACCTCGCCCAGCTCGTTGACGATCACCATCGCCCCGTCAAATTCTGGCGCCTTGATCCAGTGCGCAAGCAACGTCGTCTTGCCGGCGCCAAGGAACCCTGTCAGCAGGATGATTGGAATAGGCTCAATCTTCGGCACAGTCACCTCCAGCACAAGGCCCGCCAATCCAGCGACCAGATCTGGTGCCTTGACGTGGAACTGCTAAAGCGGTTCGCATGAAAGACACCAAGATGATCGCTCCTTGACTGTAGAGTTTCCACTTTTCAGCAAAAGCCGCCCGCTACCGTTGAACAGCAGGTTCATTACACGTCGACTTCAATGAACACGGTGCCGTCATCTAGCGACACCGGGTAGACCTTCTGAGGGATCATGCAAGGCGGGGCCGTGACCTCGCCAGTTTTGATGTTGAACCGGCCAGCGTGAAAATCGCACTCGATCTCGTCGCCTTCGACATAGCCCTCCGACAGTGAGCCAGGCCCGTGGCTGCACGCATCATCCATGACATAGAAGTTGCCTTCCAGATTGAACACGGCCAGCGTTAGGTCGTCGGTTTCCACCTTCAGCGCGGTGCCCGGGTCCACCTCCTCGACCTTACACAGCGCAATGCGTCGGGACATCGATCAGGCTCCTCGTTGACGGGCGTGGCGGCAATGTGCGATGGTTCAAATCATTGCGGAACGTTGTCCCGCATAGCAGAACGCATATTCTATGACAACACCATATGACAGACTTGCTTGGCAATGAGGTGAAGGGCTGAGGGTGCTTCGGGTGGGCCGGGGAGAGGTGTGGGGTGGCATTGGCGCCGCCGGGTCAGAGGCGCGATGCCGTCAATGCTGGCGCAAGACCGCAACACCAGCCCACCAACGTGATCGTGCCGACGTGATCGTGCCAGCCGGACACAACCAAGAGGAGACAGGCCTATGCTGAGAAAAGAGCAGAACGACCTCGTCACGCAGACCGGTCCGGGCACGCCCATGGGCCAGCTGTTTCGCTGTTACTGGCAACCGATCCTCAGTGCATCGGAATTGCCGGAGAATGACTGTCCGCCGGTGCGGGTGAAGATCCTGAGCGAGCGGTTGTTGGCGTTTCGCGACAGCGAAGGCCGGATCGGCTTGATCGACGAATTCTGCGCCCATCGCGGGGTCTCGCTTTGGTTCGGCCGCAACGAGGAGGGTGGCCTGCGCTGCCCCTATCATGGGTGGAAATTCGGCTATGACGGACAATGCCTGGAAGTCCCGTCCGAGCCGGTCGAAAGCGGCTATTGCCAAAAGATCAAGCTGACCTCGTATCCCTGCATCGAAAAGGGGGGCATTATCTGGACCTACATGGGTCCCCCGGATCTGCAGCCGCCGGAACCGGCCTGGGAGTTCATCGAGCTTGCAGAAAATCAACGGTACTCTGGCCGCCGGTTGTCGGAGTGCAACTGGTTGCAGGCGCTCGAAGGCGGCATCGATTCCAGCCACGTCTCGTTTCTGCATCGTGGCGACCTCAAGGCCGATCCGCTGTTCAAAGGTGCGGACCGGGCCAACGCCTACAACATGAAAGACCTGAAGCCGGTGTTCGAGGTCGTCGAGCAGCCCGGCGGGCTGTTCGTCGGCGCCCGCCGCAACGCAGAGAACGACCAATATTATTGGCGCATCACGCCTTGGGTGATGCCGGCCTTCACCATGGTTCCGCCGCGTGCCGATCATCCGTTGCACGGCCATTTCTGGGTGCCGATCGACGACGAAACGTGTTGGGCCTGGAGCTATCTTTACCACCCGACCCGGCCGCTGCACGATTATGAATTGGAGGCTGCGAAGACCGGCAAGGGAACGTTCGTGAAAACCATTCCGGGCACGCTGCGACCGATCGCCAACAAGGATAACGATTATCTGATCGATCGCGACGCGCAGAAGGCCGGTACGACCTATTCCGGAGTGGCCGGCATCGCCATGCAGGATCAGTCGCTGCAAGAAAGCATGGGGCCGATTGTCGACCGCGGCAAAGAAAACCTGGTGTCGACGGACAACGGTATCATCATGGCGCGGCACCGCTTGATGCGGGCGGCCAAGGCGCTGGCCGAAAAAGGGCAGTTGCCGCCCGGTCGGGACCCGGAGCATCAGCGCATCCGCTCGATCGCGGTGGTGCTGGCCAAGGACGCCGCCTACAAGGATGCGGCGGCCGAGCACTTCAAGGCGGCGCCAGGAAAGAAGCACGCGACCGTTTGAAGCGTCAACCGCGCTTGACGAGGCATCCGCTTGCCGCGCGTGTTGAACTGATACCAGGTCCCCGTCGGGAGGTGCTGCATGAGGCTGAGCGAGTCCGCGCGTGTGACCACCGCCCGCGAGGCCAGTTTCCGCGTGCAGTATGCCAACTCGTCACCGCGCGCGATCACCGTGATCGCGCTTGATGGGAACGCCGGCCGGGTGGTGGCCGAGCTCGCCCAAAAAAGCTGGAACAAGGCGGTTTTTCTCGATTCGCTGAGGTTTCCGGCCCCATCAAACGCTCCCGATGCCGGCAGCTCGCAGGACAAGCTCGATGCCTGGCTGGGCGCCGTTGCCGGACATGCCGACGACTTGGTGGCGGAGATTGAACGCGCCGACATCATTGTCGTGGTGGCCAGCCCCGACACCGATGCGCACGCCGCATCGATCATTGGTGCAGCGTGTCGGCAACGCCACAAGAGCATGATTGCGCTCATTCTCTCCGGCGCTGGTGTCAGCGACGAGGCGCTGTCGCGGACGCTGTTGGGGATGCGGCCGCTAGCCACCATGCTGGTGGTCGCCAATGGGCCGGAGTACGTGGAGGAGATGCTGACCGCGATGCGCGCATGATGGCTTGGTGGGCGAGCTTGATCGCAAATTGGCGGACGCGGTGGCGCGGTCAGCGCGATCGACCAGCGCCCTCGCGCGCGCCCCCGACGGACCAGAAAGATCCGCCAGCGGCGCCGGCTTCGCCACCAAGCGGCAGGCCCGAACTGGCCGACCATCAGCGACAATCTCCCCAGCTGGCGCTTTCCGTCATCTTTGGTCCGTCGTTCTGGATCTTCGCGGCGGCCGCCCTAGAGCATGATCACTTTAGATGGAAGCATAACCTGAGTTTGCGAAGTAGTTTGCGAGCTCGTCGCGGGTGAATTGGCTCAGCAAATCGCCGATCCGGTGCCAAAGGTCGTCGACTGTGCGTTCGCGCGCCTTGCGGATCAGATGCTTGAGCTTTGAAAAAACTTGCTCGATCGGATTGAGATCCGGCGAGTAAGGCGGCAGGAACAGGCGATGAGCACGTGCATTCTTGATGGCGCGGCGGACGGCCTTGCCTTTGTGCGAGCCGAGATTGTCCATGATGACGATGTCGCCAGGTGATAGCGTCGGCACCAGGAACTGCTCGACATAGGCCAGGAAACTGATGCCGTTGATCGGACCATCGAGCACGCAGGGTGCATCGATCCTGTCGATCCGCAGAGCAGCAAGGAATGTCAGTGTGCGCCAGCGTCCGTGAGGGACCTTGTCGATCAGGCGTTGGCCGCGCGGCGCCCAGCCTCTGAGCGGCGCCATGTTCGTTTTCGTCCAGGTCTCGTCAAGGAAAACCAGCCGGTGCGGGTCGATGTGCGCTTGATATTTGATCCAGCGTGCCCGTCGACGTGCGACGTCAGGCCGGTCTCGTTCGGCTGCGACCACGGTTTTTTTTATGGCTCAAGCCTTCGCGATGGACGAAATTCCAGACCGCACCATAGCTCACGATGATGCCGCGTTCGGCAAGTTCAGATTGCAGGCCACGCAGAGAAACATCTGTCTCAGCGTTGATGCGATCGAGCAACCAATCGCGTTCAGCTGCCAGCGCGAATGGACGGTGCCCGCCCATCCGCCGCGCAGAAACGCTGCCCGTCGCACGGAAGCGTTGCGACCACTTGACAACCGCTGAAACGCTGACACCGAAGCGATCGGCCACGGCGCGGCAGCTCAACCCTGAATTCAAGGCATCAATCACACGTTCGCGCAGATCATCGGAATAAGGTCGTGCCATGCATGCCGGCCTCCACCTCCGGCATGCAGTGTGAATCATATTCGCACGCCCTTGGGAATCCCCCGCGAAGATTCCAACAAGAATGATAATGCTCTAGAGCAACCTGCCTTTAATCGGGATCGGAACGATCCCGATTAAAGGCAGAAAGTTGCTCTACACTTTAACAGCGATCATCTTTGCGCCTTAAATCGGAACCGGCGCAATTGGAACCGGCGTTGCGGTTCCGATTTAAGGCGCGATGATCTAGTAGCGGTGGGCGCGAATTATCGGTTGCTCGGCGCCTCGGCGCTCCGAGACGGACTGAAATCCGACGTATACCTCTTGCTTTTCCTGTTGCCCCGGTTTGTCGCCGCAATGTTGATCGCCGCGTTCGTCGCCGGGTTTCTGCCGCGTGATCGGGTGGCGCGCTATGTGAGCGATCGCGGCGGACTGCGCGCCCTGATGATCGGCACAGCCGCCGGCGCGCTCACGCCTGGTGGGCCGATGACTTCGTTTCCCCTGGTGCGCGCCGTGCGCGATGCCGGCACCGGTCGCAGCGTGCTGATCGGCTATGTCACGGCCTGGTCGACGCTGGGCTTTCAACGCGTGATCAATTGGGAATTGCCACTGCTCGGACCAGAGGTGGCGCTCATGCGCCTGGCCAGTTCATTGCCGCTACCGATCATCGTCGGTGTGCTGTCCAGATGGTGGCCCGCGGATCGTTCGAAGGCGGAGGCGCGAGATGGTCGATAGCAGCACGATCGTGATCTGGGCGATCGCGCTTGCGCTGGGCGTCATGGTCGTGCGGCAAGACTGCGATCAATTGCTGCCGGCCATTCGGTCCGGCCTCAAACAGCTGTGTTTCGTCGTTCCGAGGATCGCCGGGCCTTGCTGTTGGCGGGGGCCGTTGGCCGCATGCTGCCGACCCAGCTGATCGGCGCCACCATCGGCTTCGACAGCGGCTGGCGCGGGATCGTGATCGCGTGCCTAATCGGTGCACTGATGCCGTCCGGCCCGATGATCGCATTTCCGCTGGTCGTGGTGTTGCGCCACGCGGGCGCAGGGATTCCTCAGATCGTCAGTTTTGTTGCCGCATGGTCGGTGTTTTCCTGGCACCGCGTGTTCGCCTATGAGCTGGTACTGCTCGGCTGGCAGTTCCCCACCATCCGCCTGTTGTCATCGGCCATCCTGCCGCTGTTAGCCTCGGCTGTCGCGATCGCGCTGTGCTGGTTCACAGGGATGCGCTAGAGCAACTTTAAGAGCGATCCTCTCGGGCCGTCGCGATCGTCGACGACACCCTTTCAGCGACCACGACGATGACTTAAGCTATCAGGCGACGCGCCGTCCGGGGACCCGATCGCGTTGCGCTACGGGTCATCAGCGCACAATCAAATGGGCCAGCCGGGTCCGCCGCCCGATGCCTTCAGGAGATCACCCATGTTCAAACTCTACCACCACGGTTCTTCGGTCTGCGCTGCCAAGGTCCGGTTCGCGATGGCGGAAAAGGGGCTGGAATGGGAGGGCGTCTACATTGACATCTTGAAGGGCGACCAATTCGCGCCGGAGTATTTGGCGCTGAACCCAAAGGCCGTTGTGCCCACCCTGGTGCATGATGGCAAGGTGATCCGCGAATCGACCGTCATCTGCGAATACCTCGACCGGGTGGCTCCAGAAAGCTCGCTGCATCCGGCCGATCCCCTGACCTACGCCGAGGCACGCTATTGGACGAAGGCCGTCGATGAGGATCTGCACCCGGCCTGCGGTGCGCTGACGTTCATGGCCTCACACCGGCACACCGTGGCCAAGCTTGGCAAGGACGGATTGGAGAAATTCCTCGGTGCAACGCCGGACCAATCGGTCACCTCGGATTGGAAGGCGCAAAAGCGTCGGCTGGTGGAGCAGGGCTTCAACGCGCCCGGCGCGGCGGAAACGGTCAAGCGCTACGACGCGTACCTGGCTAAGATGGAGAGCGCCCTTGACGGCAAGGCTTGGTTGTTGGGCGACGACTTCTCGATCGCCGACGTCTCCATGACGCCGTACGTCAATCGGCTGGCCGCAATGAGCATGTCGGGGATGTGGGAGAACGGTCGGATGCCGAACGTGGAACGCTGGTTTGAGGCCGTGCAGCAAAGGCCGGCGTTCAAGCCAAGCTTCGTCGACTGGGTGCCGGACAGCCTGCGCAATGACCTGAAGGAGAACGGTGCCAAGAGCTGGCCCGAGGTCACCGCCCTGCTCGACATTGCCGCCTGATAGAGCAACCTGCCTTTAATCGGAACCGGCTTTGCGGTTCCGATTAAAGGCGCGAAGTTTTAGAGCGTTTCAGTGTGAGCTGGAACCATCCCGCTCCCCGGCCCGGCCAATCGACCGCACGCTTGTGGGCGTGGCTGGTTGGTGGAGCGGTCCGGCCAGGCCATGCCGCCAAAGGCGCAAACAAGCTACCCCAACGCGCACAGAAACCGGGTCGGTCGCGCGCCCAGCCCTGGTGCTCGGCGGGTTGGTTGCGCGCTCGCTACCCGCTCATGCGGTCCCGTGCACGGCGGATTTGGCCAGCATGATGTGAATGCCTTTTGAGCCATTGACGGTCTGCGTCACGCGCAGGTCGGCGGCCAGGCTGCACAAGGTGTAAGCGTCCTCACGCGAAATATTGGCCTTGTCCGTCACCAGACCGATCATATCGCGCAGCGCACGGACCACGCACTGATCGAGATCCGGGTCCATCGCCATCGTCATGTAATGGGTCGGTGTCTCGCCGCGCGGCCCGGTTAGTTTGAGATCCTGGCGCAGAGTCAATCTGAAACGACCCTGCAGGGCGGTTTCGATCGCCGTGACGCAGACCTCACCGTCGCCTTGCACGCCGTGACCGTCGCCGCAGGAAAAGTTGGCACCGGCAACGAACACCGGCAGCAACAGCCGCGTGCCGGGGATCAGCTCCTTGTTGTCCAGGTTCCCACCCATCGCGCGTGGGATCAGCGACGTGATCCGTCCCCACGCCGGCGGCGGCGCGACGCCCATCACGCCGAAAAACGGCCTTAACGGCAAGTCCACGCCCCAGGGCAACTTGCCAAGCTGGCGCTCCAGATCGATCGGGATATTCAGGATCCGGGTTTGGTGGAAATCGTCCGGCAACGTGCCGGCCAACGGTCGGATGATGTTGTAGCCCCAATCCTGACGCAGCGTGACGTCGAGGATGTCCACCTCGAGCACATCGCCCGGCACGGCTTCGGCGACCGCCACCGGACCGGTCAGAATATGGCCGGCCGGCGGGCGGGGCAGCGCCGCGTGGACCTCGCGCAGCTCAGCCGGCACGATGAAGTCACCGCTGGGCACGACCTCGGGGGCGCCGCTGACGGTATCGATGGTCACCTCATCGCCGCTGTTGATGGTCAGGACCGGCGGCAGCGCCGCATCGAAGTAGCCCCAGTGACAGGTCTGAGCTCCCGCTTCGAGATGATGGTGCGCCATGCCTGGCCCCCTGTTCGGCTCACTGTTCGATGGATTTCGATGGATGCGCGTGGCACCCCTCGGCCTTCGCGGCGGTTGGCGCGGCCAGGCCGAACGCTTGCGCCAAAAGCCGATAGCTCTGCCGCCGCGCCGCTTCGTCATAGGTCCAGGTGACGACGGCCATCTCGCCGATGCCAAGCCTGCCGGCCAACGCGCGCATGCCGTCGGCAACCTCGTCCGGCGGGCCGATCAGGGCGCTGGCCCGCTGTTGCGCCAAGCGTGCCTTCTCAGCCTCGGAGTAGTCAAGTTGTGCGATGACGTCGGGCGGTTCCAGTGCGGCAAAGATGCCCCGATCGCGCAGCAGGCGGGTATGGGCACGGGGACCGTAGTGATACTCGGCTTCCTCGCGCGTGTTCGCCGCCAGCGCCCACACGCAAATAGCGGCACGCGGCTCGGGATGACGCGCGCTCGGCTTGTAGCTGGCCCGATAAAGCTCGATCGCCTCCTGCCCACCGCGCCCGTCGGTGAAAAACCAGGCGAAGGCATAGGGTACACCGAAATGAGCGGCGACCTGCGCCCCATAGTCCGAACTTCCCAGAATCCAGACTTCAGGCGTGGTGTCACCATGTGGATAGGCGGCAATCCGGCCGAATGGATGGCCATCACGCAGCGGCGCGCCCGACACCCAGTCCAGAACATCGTGCACGTCGCTGGGAAACTGTGCGGGACGCTCGCTGGCCAGCGGATGCAGCGCCAAAGCCGTCCGGCCGTCGGAGCCCGGCGCACGGCCCAAGCCCAGATCGATGCGGCCCGGCGCCAGGGCGTCCAGGACCCGGAATTGTTCGGCGACCTTCAACGGCGCATAGTGCGGTAGCATGACGCCAGCACTGCCAACGCGGATCGAGCCCGTGGTGGCGGCGATGGCGGCGACCAGGATTTCAGGCGCCGTTCCCACGATGGTGCCGTGATTGTGATGCTCCGAGACCCAGAACCGCCGATAGCCGAGTTCCTCGCACAGCTTGGCCAACGCCACGGTGTCCCTGATCGACTGGCCGTGCGGCTGACCTTGCCGGGCAACGGATTGGTCGAGCACCGACAGTTCAATCACGAGCACCTCCGTCGGACTTGCAATGATGGTCGCTCACGGCGGGCAACCCAAGTGATCGGCGAGATCGGTCAAGCTCTCAGCGACCACATCCCAGGCACCGTCGGGCGCCAGGTCCGTGGTCTGACCCGGGCCGTGCTCGTTGGGCCGCAGCACGAAGCCGGTTGCCAATCCGGCCGCGGCAGCACCGTGCAGGTCGCGGTTATGGGCTGCCACCAACATCACCTCGTTCGGCGCGCAATCCAGCAATTTGGCCGCGGTGAGATAGCTGGCGGCGTCCGGTTTGTAGGCCTGGGCCAGCTCCGCCGACAACACCACGTCCCAAGGGAGGCCGGCGCGTTTGGCCATCCGCGTCAGCAGTCCGATGTTGCCATTTGACAAAGTGCCAATGATGAAGCGCTGCTTCAACCGGTCAAGACCCGCAATCGCTTCGGGCCACGGGTCGAGACGTTCCCAAGCCCGATTGATGTGATCGATCTCAAGCTCGGAAAAGCCCTCAAGTCGATGTTGGTCCAGCACGCTAAGCAGGTTCTCCCGATGCAAAGCATCAAGGCGCGTCCACGGGCGGGCGCCTGAGCGCACCCGGTCCATGGCAGGATGGTATAGCGCCCGCCAATCATCGGCAAAGCGGGACCAGTCGATGGTTAAGCCTCGTTCATCGCCGATCGCGGTTAGGTCGCGGGCGATGCTGCCCCGCCAATCGACGACGGTGCCGAACACATCGAACACCAGGGCTTTGAGGCGGCTTGGCTTGAACACGACGAGCGATCTCCGGCGGCGTTACGCGAGCGGTTTGGCCGGTCCGACGGCGGCTTCGTCGCCGCAAGCGACCCTGCCAGCATGCACCCACTAAATCATCGCGCCTTTAATCGGGATCGTTCCGATTCCGATTAAAGGCAGGTTGCTCTAGCCACCGCATTGTGCCCGATGGCGCAACATATGATCGGCCAGCACCAACGCCATCATAGCCTCTCCGACCGGCACCGCACGAATGCCGACGCACGGATCATGGCGGCCTTTGGTCACGATCTCGGTCTCCTGGCCAAAGCGGTCGATGGTGCGCCGCGGCGTCAGGATCGACGAGGTGGGCTTGACGGCAAAGCGGACGACCACGTCCTGACCGGTCGATATGCCGCCCAACACGCCGCCGGCCTGGTTGGACAGAAATACCGGAACCCCGCCCTGGCCGATGCGGATCTCATCCGCATTCTGTTCGCCGTCCAGCTGAACGGCGCCGAAGCCCGCACCGATCTCAACGCCTTTGACCGCGTTGATGCTCATCATCGCCGCTGCCAGATCTTGGTCAAGCTTGCCGTAGATCGGCGCACCCCATCCCGCTGGAACGCCGGATGCGGCCACCTCTATGATCGCGCCCGCCGAGGAGCCCGCCTTGCGCTTGGCGTCGAGGAATGCCGCCCAGGTTTCCACCATGGCAGGATCCGGACAGAACAACGGATTGGCGTCGATCGCCGACCAGTCCCACCGCTGGCGATCGATGGCGTGCGGGCCAATCTGGATCAAGGCGGCGCGAACACGGATGCCGGCCAACAGTTTGCGGGCGACCGCGCCGGCGGCGACGCGGACCGCTGTCTCGCGGGCCGATGACCGGCCGCCGCCTCGATAGTCGCGGATGCCGTATTTGGCCCAATAGGTCAGGTCGGCGTGCCCAGGCCGAAACTTGTCTTTGATCTCGCCGTAATCCTTCGATCGCTGATCGACATTATCGATCTGGAGCGCAATCGGCGTGCCGGTGGTGACGCTTTGGCCCGCATCATCGGTGAACACACCGGACAGGATGCGGACCTCATCTGGTTCCCTGCGCTGCGTCGTGTAGCGCGATTGTCCCGGCCGGCGCCGGTCCAGAAAAGTCTGAATGTCGGCCGCGATCAGGGGAACCCCGGGCGGGCAGCCATCCACCACACAACCGATCGCGGGCCCGTGGCTTTCCCCCCAGGTGGTGACCCGAAATAGCTGACCGAACGTGTTGTGCGACATGGGCTTGGCGAGATCAGTCTGTGGGTTGGGGTTGGGGTTGGGGTTGCGACCGGACGGCCGTGCGCCGCCGCATGTATCGCAGATGTCGCATCCGGCATGGCCACTGTCCAGCGAGATCGCTTTGCGCACCGGGTGGCACCCGTTTCCCGCCTGGCGTGGTGATAACGTATCAGAGTTGGCTGGAACGCTCCCGCGCGCCACCCAACCACCCCAAGGCACACTTGGGTGGGTGGCCGGGTGGCGCGCGGGCCGGCGCGGCCGATCCGCTTCAGGCGGACATGCTATAAGTTGTATTTAAAGAATCTGCGTTGACGTGGCAAAAGCGCGCTTGGCCGGGAATGAACAAACATTGTTTAAATTAAACCGAGAACCGTAGCGAAGCTGCCACCCTTTTGGCTCAAAACGCCCACCGAGGCCGACGAAACGCCCGATTGGCATGGCCGGCACCCAATTCGAGATAGCAAGCCGCCGGCTAACCGCGTATCACTGCTATGCTGGTGTTGATTCTGACATCAGCCAGCGCAACTGTGCCTCAGATGAAGAGCACAAGCGCGTTTTCAACAGCTTCGTGACGCGCCCAGCGTCGCGCGTTGTCGATCACGGGCGGCACAACGCGCCTACGGCCGATGACCGTCGGGCGCCTTAGCCAACCGGCCCGGATCCGAGATCTGGGTTGTCGCGTCTGTGTGCGTCTAAAAAACTGACGAACGGGATCGGGTCCGATGCGTCGGGCGGCGTGTCTTTGGTCTGCGGACCCTGACCGCCAGCGCCACGCCATCGCGTTCTCGATCAAGCGTGCCGATTTGGACACGGATTGAGCACCCTTGTCTAGTCACGGTACGTCACCACTAGAACTGAGAGGAGCTGAAACGCCGCCTGTTTCAGCTCCTTTTTATGGGCCCTGACGCAGCCACCAGCGCAGCCCAGCTGTCCGTCGTCAGCCCGATCGCCCCGGAAGCGTTGCACACAGCCGCAGGATCGATAGCCCGCCCTTGACGGCACCATGCCAGTCCAGCCGACTGACACCAGCTGAGCGCGCGGAAGCACGCGCACCATCAACCAACCGATCCGGAATGTGGACGAAGCCGCGACGGGAATGGGTGGCAGCCCCAGCGCCGGTCGCGGCGGCATGGGCGAGCGAGTGATACAGCACCGCGTTGCATAGATAACCACCGGCATCGCGCGAAGGCAGCGCTGGCAGCTGCAGCCGCCGCAAGCGCTGCAATACAAGCCCCGCCGGCCAGGTCGGCGGCAGCGCTTCCGGCCCATGGGCCCGGATCAGGTCTGAGCTCGGCAGCTCGCCCACCGCATCCGCCTTCGCCACCACCTGATTGCGGGCCAAGGTCTCGATGACAAATCCGGAGGCCTTCGAGGAGACGCCGAAATGTATGGCAACACGGGGTTGCAGGTCGTCCAGCAGGCCGTTCAACAGGGTTGGACCGGCTTGCCATTCGGTCGGCAGCGTCGCCGACACGACCGAGAATCCCGGCAACAGCGGCTTTGCCCGGTCGGCGATCGCTGCGGCCAGGGCGGCCGATGCGTTTTCCGGCTGACCTGGGAACGGCCCGAACCCAGTCACCAACAAGACCGGACGATGTCGCATGCTACTCCTTCGCGTCCTTTGGCGTTTCAGACTTGGCTTGGAACCCGCCCGCTCCTCCTCAGGCGGACATGATCGAGTGCTCCCCAACCGAACTCTGCCCACATTCGCAAAAGGCTCACGATGACCAACTGCGCAGCCTGGGCAGCGTGATGGTGCCCGCCGCGATCGCCAGCACCACCATCAAGCCGCCCGCGAGCTGCGCCCAACTGATGGTCTCGCCGATAAAGGCGGCTGAGCCCAGCAACGCGGCAACCGGCAGGGCCGCTGTCGCCATCCCGGCTGCCCACGGCTCGACGTGAGGGGCGCCCCGGTACCATAGGGCGGTGCACACCACGCTGGATGTCAAAGCATACCAAATCATCAGCATGATGATGCCCGAACCAAGTTGACCAAGGACGAAGCGGCCGGGAACCAGCACGGCCAGCCCCAGGCACACCATCAGGCTGACCAGCGACACGGCCAGCGACAGGCGGAAGGGTCGTAGCACGCGGCTGATGCTGCGCGACACCAGCACGAACGTGGCCTCGCACAGCACCGCACCCCCGACCAGCAGGTTACCAACAACGGCGCCTGCGGCCGGCGCAAACCCTTGGTGCGGCCAGTGGATGATCGCGACGCCGATCACCGCCAACGCGACCATCACTGCTTGCCCGAGCCGCAGCCGGGCGCCCAGCGACCATGCGATCACGGCGACCACGGCCGGCAGCGAAGCGGCGATGACGCCGGCATCGGCCGCGGAAGTCCGGCGCAGGCCTTCCAGCATGAAGATGGTATAGAGCACCGAACCGATGACGGCCAGCGCGAGCACCGCCAACCACTGCTTGATGCCCAGGTCAAGCAACCGAACACCGGGCTCCATATGCACCAAACTGGTTAGGACTAGGCTGGCCAGCCCGAAACGAACGAGTAGGAAGGCTTCCACTGAGATGACCGCCACGATGGCTTTGCCGAACGGCACGTTGAGGCCGGTGAGGGCCATGGCGGCAACCAGCATCAGCATGGCAAGCCAGCGCGGCATGGCGGTGTGGCTCCTTTCTGCTGGTCGGCCGCCAGCCAGCGGCCTTTGCGCGCCGGTGCGGTAAGGCTACGTTCGTGCGCCGGCCGTGCTGAGCTGCGCGCGGTGAGCGACGGGCAAACCTCCGCAGCACCTTGCCCCAAGCCCCCACGGCATGCCACCTAAGCTCAAAGATCATTCGTCACTCAGAACGAGGGCGCAGTTGATGAACGAACAGGTCGATCCGAACATGTCGTCCTTCATGTTCACGGTGCGGGATGGTTTGCGCCTGCATATGCGTCGCTATGGTCCACCCAGCTCACAACGACCGCCGGTGCTGTGTCTAGCCGGGCTGACCCGTAACAGCCGCGATTTTCACGAACTGGCAACCGCCTTGGCCTCCGGGGCCGACGCCCGCATCGTTTACGCCCTGGATAGCCGCGGCCGCGGCCTGTCCGAATGTGATTCCAATTGGCGAAACTACACGATCGCCAGCGAGATGCATGATGTGGTGGATTTGGCTGCCATGCTCGGGCTGCACGGTGCCAGCATTATCGGGACCTCGCGCGGAGGGTTGCTGGCGATGGCGCTCGCGACCGTGCAGCCCGGCCTGCTCGGCGCCGTCGTGCTCAACGACATCGGACCGGTCATCGAGTTCGAAGGATTGGCCCGAATCGCCGGCTATATCGGACGCATGTCGCATCCCAAGTCCTGGCTAGAGGCGACCGAGACGGTGGCGGACACCAGCCGCGGTATGTTCCCCGATCTCACCGCTGACGACTGGGAGGAGGTGGCGCATGCCTGGTACAATGAAGAAAATGGTCAGCCCGTCGTCGGGTTCGACCCCAACATCATGCGGACGTTCGCGATCAAGGATGGGCCGGTGCCACCTCTGTGGCCACAATTCACTGCGCTGGCGCGCGTGCCGGTCCTCGTGATCCGCGGTGCGCTGTCGGATATTCTGAGCGCGGCGACCTATGAAGACATGCTGCGGCGCCACCCGCGCTGCACTGGATTTGAGGTGCCGCGCCAGGGCCATGCGCCGTTCTTGCGCGATCAGCGTTCGATCCAGGCGATCGCCGCGTTTTTGCGCGCCTGTGAAGCCGGTCAGCCGGTTGCGGGACAGGATTTCACCGCCGATGATGGACCGATGACAGGGTGTCGCGCCGGCGGCGCGGTCGGCTAGGTGTCGGCAGATTGCAGCGGCGGCGAGCGGGAGGGTCCCAGCTAACTTCAAAGCGCTATAATTCGTCTGGGCCGCAACGTAGGCAGGCCGAGGCCATCGCCGATCTTGGTTGAGAACCACGGTGTTTGAGGAGCATCGATCGCCGGGGGCGGATGTGCAGCCGTCGCCGCGCCGCCACCGGGCATTCACCCTTTATCACCGACCAGATCGAAAACGGGGATCACATCCATTTTGGCCGGCGGTACAAATCCCAATTCTGCTGGTGCCGAGCCCAAATCTTCGGTTAGACTTGTCAACGAGCGCGTCGCACAGACCGTCTTGTTGGCACGGTTTCGATGACCGAACAGGCCCTGCGGAGCTGACAAGCTCCGTCGGGCGGTTAGGGTGTAGATGCCCGAAGCCGACGCCCTAGGCATCGCCGTTGGCTGTGAACGGCCTGGCGGTCCGAATTGGAGGAAAACACATGCCGCTGGAGACCACGCCCGCACCCGGCCCGCAGCTTCGCGAGCTTGATGAGATCACGGTAGAAACCAACTCGGCTGCTTATCTGGCCCACGCCACGCAGCAGGCGTTGGCGAGTTACGACGACTATCCGTTGTTGGTCGACGTCGATGCCCACCTGCAGGAAGGGCGGTTTTGGCACGAGATCATCGCTCTGGTCGAAAACGACGTGTTGCGCCAAACCGGCGAAGAAATGATCAGCCTCGGCAACAGGTCGGCGCTGAGCAATCATACGCCAGGCATGATCATGCAGGCGATGGCCGGTCGGGTTCCGCATCAGGCCGGTCCCCGCGAAAAGGTGGAAGACCCGGAGACCGCCGGTCATCCATTCGTGCAAATCGTGCGGCGTTCGATCGACGCGATGGGGATCGACTATCAAGTGATCTTTCCGACCATGATGCTGTCGTTGGGGATGAACGCGGCCGAAGACCATGAGATCCACTTGGCGCGCGCCTACTCCAGGTGGCTGGCTGAGGTCGTGCTGCCCGAGGATGAACGGATCATCGGGCTCGCCTACTTGCCGTTCCACACGCCTGAGGAATCGGAGAAAATCGTCGAGCGCTACGCCGATCATCCGCGCATGGTCGGATTTTCGGTTTGTGCGGTACGGCACAGCCCGGTCCATCACAATAAGTACATGCGGCTCTACCGGATGATCGAGGAGACTGGCAAACCGCTGATCTTTCACGCCGGTCCCTACTGGCAGGATGAATCCTTCAAGCAGCTGAACCGGTTCATCTCGATGCACGCGTTGTCTTTCGTGCACTATAATTTGATCCACATGACCAACTGGATCATCAACGGGCTGCCGGAGCGGTTCCCGAAACTCAATACCGTCTGGGTGGAAAGCGGCTTGGCATGGATCCCGTTCTTGATGCAGCGCTTGGATCACGAGGCGATGCTACGCCAGAACGAGGCGCCGGCGTTGAAGCGGCGGCCGAGCGAATATATGCGCGAAATGTACTACACCAGCCAGCCGTTGGAGGCGACGCATCCCGATCTCTTGGAAGCGACGATGAAGGCGATGAAGGCGGAGACGCAACTGCTCTACGCTTCAGACTGGCCGCATTGGGACTTCGATCCGCCCAGCGCAATCTCGCGGCTACCGTTCCTTTCGGAAAAGGCCAAGCACAACATTCTGGGCCTTAATGCAGCGCGTTTGTTCGGGCTGCCGACCAAACGCCTGCGTCCGCGGGCCAAGGACGTGTTGGAGCGTCAGGCCAGGGAGTTGGCGACTTGACCTGCGATCAGGGTGACGCCCGACGCGCCGCCAATAAAGCGATCCTACAGGTTTTGGCGCTGGCGGAACAAGCGCGTGCGGAACCCGGCGCACAGAGTTTGATCAGCGATGCCGAGCTCGGCGCGATGCTGTCGTCGCTGGTCAGCCTCTACGCGGCTCGGGCCGAGACGCTGGAGCGATTTCCGCCGCCGATCGACCCCGCCAAGGTGACACCGACGGAGACGCTGATAACGATTTCGGAAATGATCCGCACCATCGACGTCAACATGTTCGATTTGTCAATGTGGCACGAGCGGCAAAGCCGGTGATCGCGGCAACGAAGCGAAAGGACTTAGAATGACGGAAATGTACATCGGCAAGGTCTCCGATTTCCCTGACCCCGGCCGCAAAGTTTATGACGTCGAAGGTGTCGAGTTTGGCGTGTTTCGCTTGGGTGATGAGTTTCACGCATATTTGAACATCTGCCCACATATCGACGGGCCGGTGTGCCAAGGCAAGATCTTGCCGCGTGTCGTCGAGGACGTAAAAGACGACAAAACCAGTGACGGTCGGGTGTTCAGCAAGTCGATCATTAACATCACGTGCCCCTGGCATGGCATGGAGTTCGACATCCGGACCGGGCAGCATCCCTACGACAAACGCTACCGGCTGAAAAAGCTCAACGTTCGGGTGGCGCAAGATCAGCTTTACGTAGAATTTCCTGCGCCGCGAGCCGCGGCTAGCTGAGCCCGTGGGCGTGGTCTGGCGCGGCAAACGGCCGGTCCTCAACCAGCCTGAGCCTACCCGAGCCAGCCCCTTCAGATCACATCGTCCGCAACCTCCGTGTGCTTGCAACCGCCGCGATAGCAGACTGCCGCCGGTTGGCGCCGCGGCAATGTGTTGCCACCACGAGGTTGATTATTGCAAAATTACAGCCTTGAATTGTATAAGATGCGCACATAATTGTTGCCAAGCTGAGTCGTTCCCTCCGCCTCGTTCATACCTGCCGCACAGCGGGACCGCTTTTTGTGGCTCCAACCCTCGGCGTCATGAACAAGGTGAGATCGGCGCATAAGGCAGCGCATTAGCGTCCGTCACAGAATTAAAGCCAAAACTCAATCAGAGGTTTATCGCTGGCGCGACAACCTCAATCGGTACGATGAAACCGATGGCCCGGTCCCCCCGGCCAGCGCACAAGTGCTTTAAGGTTGATTATTTTAAGCTTGAACTAATTCACTGCTGCCCGCATCCTTGGTTCAGCAGGCAACGTCGCGACGAGTGTGAAGCCATGGCCGCATTGAAACACCATCATGCTCTGATCACTGGAGCCGGTTCCGGCATCGGCGCAACTATAGCACGCACGCTGAGCGTAGCAGGCGCTAAACTTACGCTAGCGGGCCGTAACCAGGCCGCGCTGGATCGCACCGCCACCGACCTGGCGCATGCGGCAACGGTGGTGGCCGATATCACTCGCCCCGCCGATTGCAATGCCATGGTTTCGGCCGCGCGCGCCGCACATGGGCCGATCGACGTGGTTATCGCCAACGCCGGAGGCGCCGAAAGCGCACCGTTCGAGCGTCTCGACATGGCGCATTGGCAGCGCATGATCGATGTCAACCTGACCGGCGCGTTCGCAACTGCGCAGGCCGCCATCGCGGATCTGTGCCGCCCGCGGGCCGAGCCGGACACCGTGCGTCGACTGATCTTTGTCGCCTCGACCGCTGGGCTCAAGGGCTATGCCTATGTCAGCGCCTATTGTGCCGCCAAACATGGCGTCGTCGGCTTGGCCAAAGCGCTGGCCATGGAATTCGCCGCGCGTGGCGTGACGGTGAATGCGGTGTGCCCGGGATTTACGGAAACGCCGCTGCTCGAAACGGCGGTGGCCAACATCGTCAAGGCGACCGGGCGCAGCGAACAGGCGGCGCGCCAGGATTTGACCAAGGCCAATCCTCAAGGTCGGTTCGTCACGCCGCAGGAGGTGGCCGCCACCGTCGCCTGGTTGTGCACGCCCGGCGCGAGCGCCATCAATGGGCAAGCGATATCGGTGTCAGGAGGCGAGATATGACGTCGTCGTCGTCGTCGCCGTCACCGCCAACCGCGCGTGCGACCGCATCGAACCGGGAGCCGGCGTGCAAGCAGCGGCTGCGCTTGTGGTTAGCAATGCTGCGGTCAACGCGCGCCGTCGAGGCGGAACTGCGCAAGCGCATGCGCGTGACGTTCAATCGCACACTTCCCCAGTTCGACGTGCTGGCAGTGCTTGCCCGTAACGGCGGCACGGCCACCATGACAAAACTCTCACGCGCGTTAATGGTGTCGAACGGCAACGTCACCGGCATCATCGATCGATTGGTCAGTGAGGGCCTGGTCTCGCGCGCCGCGACCGCCAACGATCGGCGCACGGTGATGATCAGCCTGACGCGGGAGGGCGCGGCCAGCTTCGAGGTGATGGCCGGTACGCACCAAGCCTGGATCAATGAGTTGCTGTTTGACGTCAATAACGCCGAAGCCAGTCAGATGACGGACCGTCTCAAACGCCTGGCCCGGCGGACGCGACAGGGAGGAGATGGCAGATGACCTCACGAGCACTACCTGCAGATTGGCAACCGCGCCACTTCAATTGGCGGCGCGAGGGCAAAATCGCGATCATTCAGCTCAATCGACCCGAACGCAAGAATCCGTTGACCTTCGAGTCCTATGCTGAATTGCGCGACACGTTCCGCGCTCTGGTCGACACCGAAGACGTCAAAGCCGTCTTGGTGGCACCTAATGGTGGCAACTTCTGTTCCGGCGGCGACGTCCATGACATCATCAAGCCGCTACTCGACAGGGATATGAAAGGGCTGTTGGCTTTCACGCGCATGACCGGTGACCTGGTGAAGGCCATGCGCGCGTGTCCGCAGCCGATCGTAGCCGCCGTCGACGGCGTGTGCGTGGGCGCCGGTGCGATGATCGCGCTGGCCGCAGATATCAGGCTTGGAACGGCCGAGGCCAAGACCGCGTTCTTATTCTCGCGCGTCGGGCTGGCTGGTTGCGATATGGGGGCGTGTGCGATGTTGCCGCGCGTGATCGGACAAGGCCGCGCCTCTGAATTGTTGTTTACCGGCCGCTCGATGACCGCGCAGGAAGGGGAGCGCTGGGGGTTCTTCAATCGCCTGGTCGACAGTGCCCAGCTCGAGGTGGAAGGCATCGCACTGGCCGAACGTCTGGGGGATGGGCCGACCTTTGCGCACGGCATCACCAAGACGATGCTCAATCAAGAATGGTCGATGTCGCTGGACCAGGCCATTGAAGCGGAAGCTCAGGCGCAAGCCATTTGCATGAAAACGGTGGATTTCAAGCGTGCATATGACGCCTTCGCCGCCAAGCAAACCCCTCGCTTCGAGGGCAACTGAAGGAGGTTCTCGCGGTGGCGGATACGTCTTTCTTATCCTGGCCCATGTTCGCGGCGCATCACCGGGAACTGGCTGCCAATCTGGATGCGTGGGCAACGCGCAATCTTAACACTGTCGATCACGCCAACGCAGAGCAAGCCTGCCGCAAACTGGTCGCCCTGCTCGGTCGCGACGGCTGGCTGAAGTACAGCGCGCCCGAACCCGGCCAAGCGACCGCCGGCCTCGATGTGCGATCGTTGGCGCTGATCCGGGAAACGCTGGCGCGCCATGACGGCCTTGCCGACTTTGCGTTTGCGATGCAGGGGCTGGGGGCTGGACCGATCTCGCTGTTTGGCACCACCGATCAGCGCTGGACCTGGTTATCACGGACGCGGGATGGTGACGCGATCGCGGCTTTTGCCCTCACCGAGCCGGCTTCCGGATCCGACGTCGCCAACATCACCACCTGCGCCCGGCGGGACGGCGATGGTTACGTGATCGAGGGGGAGAAGACCTGGATCTCGAATGGTCCCATCGCCGATCTCCTGGTGGTATTCGCTCGCACCGGCGAGGCACCTGGCGCACGAGGTCTATCTGCGTTCATCGTTCCGGGGGATACGCCGGGGCTGGAGATCGCCGAGCGGCTCGAGGTGATCGCACCGCATCCGCTAGCGCGGCTGAAATTTGCTGGCTGCAGAGTACCGATCAGCGCTATGATCGGCGCCCCAGGGCAGGGCTTTCGCATCGCCATGGCGACGCTCGATGTGTTTCGCGCCACGGTCGGCGCCGCCGCGCTCGGCTTTGCCCGGCGCGCGTTTGACGCGGCGGTGGAACGCGCGAGCACGCGTGAGCTTTTTGGCGCCCCGCTCGGTGAGCTGCAAATGGTTCAGGGCCACATCGCCGATATGGCGCTTCAAGTCGATGCCAGCGCGCTGTTGGTCTACCGGGCGGCGTGGACTAAGGACCAGGGCGCACCGCGCGTCACCCGTGAGGCGGCGATGGCAAAGCTTTACGCGACCGAGGCTGCGCAGCGGGTGATCGACGCGAGCGTCCAATTGCACGGCGGTGATGGCGTACGATCAGGCCACATTGCGGAACGGCTTTACCGAGAAATCCGCGCGTTGCGAATTTATGAAGGAGCCTCCGATGTTCAAAAAGTGGTTATCGCGCGATCCGTCCTGCCCCCAACGGGCGGCAGATGAGGCAACAGCCAGGTCGTCTGGGCAGGTTGGCGGCCGCGCCGATTTGGGACCGAGCGGGCACATCGATAGCTTTGCGCGCGACAACCTGCCGCCCGCCGATCAGTGGCCGGAATTCATGCTCGACCGGCCGGAATTTCAGTATCCAGACTACATCAACGCCGGCTATGAATTGACCGACCGGATGGTGGAGCAGGGCCACGGCGATCGCATCGCCTTGATCGGCAACGGCCGGCGCAGAACCTACAAGGAGTTGACGGACTGGTCCAACCGTCTCGCCAATGCCCTGACCGACACTTACGGCGTCAAGCCCGGCCAGCGCGTACTGATCCGCTCAGGCAATAGTCCGGCCTTGGTCGCGGCTTGGCTGGCGGCGACCAAGGCCGGCGCAGTGGTGGTCAACACCATGCCGATGTTGCGCGCGGCCGAGCTGGCGAAAATCGTCGACAAAGCAGAGGTCGCGTTGGCGCTGTGCGACAGCCGCATTTCGGACGAGCTGGTTGCCTGCGCCAAACACAGTCGCTTCTTGAAGCACGTGGTGGGCTTCGATGGCACGCAGAACCACGACGCAGAACTTGACCGGGTCGCGCTCGATAAGCCGGTCCAATATGAAACGGTGCGCACCGGGCGCGATGATGTCGCGCTGCTGGGCTTCACGTCCGGAACCACCGGCGAGCCGAAAGGGACAATGCATTTCCATCGCGATCTGCTGATCATCGCAGATGGCTATGCACGCGAGGTGCTGGGCGTGACGCCAGACGATGTGTTCGTCGGCTCGCCGCCGCTGGCCTTCACATTCGGGTTGGGTGGCTTGGCCATCTTCCCGTTGCGGTTCGGGGCCACCGCGACGCTTTTGGAGAACGCCTCGCCGGCCAACATGATCGAGATCATCGAAACCTACAAGGCCACCGTTTGCTTCACCGCGCCAACCGCCTATCGCGCCATGTTGGCCGCGATGGAACAAGGCGCCGATCTCTCCTCGCTGCGGCTGGCGGTTTCGGCCGGGGAGACACTGCCGGCACCGGTGTTTGAGGATTGGACCCGAAAGACCGGCAAGCCGATCCTGGATGGCATTGGCTCCACCGAGATGTTGCACATCTTTATCACCAATCGCATTGGCGACGCCTACCCCGCATCGACCGGCCGGCCGGTGACCGGCTACGAGGCCAAGATCGTCGATGAAAATATGCAGGAGGTGGCAGACGAGGAGATCGGCAAACTGGCCGTGCGGGGGCCGACGGGCTGCCGCTATCTGGCCGATGCGCGCCAGGCCAGCTACGTGCGAGACGGTTGGAATTTGACCGGCGACGCCTTCCGGCGCGACCGCGAGGGCCGGTTCCACTTTGCGGCCCGTACTGATGATATGATCATCTCCTCCGGCTACAACATCGCCGGTCCTGAAGTTGAGGCGGCGTTGCTGGCCCACGCCGACGTGGTCGAGTGCGCCGTTATCGGTGCGCCGGACGAGGAGCGGGGTCAGATCGTCCAGGCGCACGTGGTCTTGCACGCCGGCGTCGCGGGCGATGAAGCGTGCGTGCATCGGCTGCAGGACCACGTTAAGGCGACGATTGCGCCTTACAAATACCCCAGGTCGATCAAATTCGTCGATGCGCTACCGAAGACCTCGACGGGCAAGATTCAGCGCTTTCGCCTGAAGCAGGTGTAGCGCATCATCGCGCGCGTCGCGCCGAGAGCAACCTGCCTTTAATCGGGATCGGAACGTTCCCGATTAAAGGCAGGTTGCTCTAGCATCGACACGCAGTCAACGATCCCGAGTGAAGCGATTGGGATCCCGAGTGAAGCGATTGGCAATGATCATGGGTGAACACACTGCAAAACAGTTGCAGCCGAGCGACTGGGCAACACCGAAGGGCTATGCCAACGGTATCGAAGCCCGCGGCCGGCAGGTCTTTATCGCGGGTCAAATCGGTTGGAATGGCCAGTGCGTGTTCGAGACCGACGATTTCGTGGCGCAGGTCGAGCAGGCGCTTTTGAATATCGTTGCGGTCCTGGCCGAGGCCGGCGGCCATCCCGCCCATCTTGTGCGGCTCACCTGGTACGTGACAGACAAGCGTGAATACCAAGCGCGCCAGCGGGAGGTGGGCGAAGCCTATCGACGAACGATCGGCCGTCACTTCCCGGCGATGACCTTGATCGTGGTGGCCGACCTGCTTGAAGACAGGGCCAAGGTGGAAATCGAGGCGACCGCCGTCATTCCGGATTGAGGGCGGCCTGCTGTTGGTTAGCTCCAATGGCGGCGGCGACGATCGCGTCCGCGTCAAGACCATGCGCCCGATAAAGATCGACGATGTCCGCGGATTGGCCGAATTGGCGCACTCCCAGCGACCGGCTGGGATGGCCGGCAACGGCGCCGATCCAAGACAACGTCGCCGGATGCGCATCCATCACGCACACCACCCGCGCCGCCTGATCCAGCTGGCCCAACAGCAGCGCTATGTGCGAATCGGGGCCATGGTCCAGCCAATCGGCGTGGAGCCGCGCCGGCGAGGTCACCGCCAATAGACCCGCGCCGGGGTGATCGACCGTCAAACGCTGGTGGGCGTCGATCGCCTCAGGCGCGACGGCACCACAATAGACGATGGCCATGTCGGCCGCGCCGGCGGGCGGATTGACCCAATAGCCGCCGGCGATGATCTCCGCATAAAGCGCGTCGGTCATCGACCGCGCCGGCTGCTCGATGGCCCGGGTCGACAGACGCAGATAAACGGAGCCGCCGTCGCGTCGTTGCATATGCTGGAAGCCCCAAGCCATGATCCGCGCCAGCTCATCGGCATAGGCCGGCTCGAAGGCGTCCAACCCGGGAATGGCCATGCCCGTTAGCGGTGTACCGACAGACTGGTGCGCGCCCCCTTCCGGCGCCAGGGTAATCCCGGATGGCGTCCCGACCAGCATGAAGCGGGCATCTTGATAACAGGCGTAGATGAGGGCATCGAGCCCACGGTACACGAACGGATCATAGACCGTGCCCACCGGAAGCAATCGCTCGCCGAACAGCGGCTCGGACAGACCCATGGCCGCCAGCATCAAGAACAGGTTGTTTTCGGCAATGCCCAACTCGACGTGCTGACCCTTGGGATGCTGCAGCCACTTCAGCGGCGAAGCCACCTGCTCGTCGCGAAACACGTCGGCGCGCTGTGCGCGATGAAACACGCCACGCCGATTGATGAAGCCTGCCAGATTGGTCGACACGGCCACATCCGGCGAGGTGGTCACCAGACGGTGGGCAAGCGCGCTGTCGGCCTTGCCGAGCTCGGCCATGATCGCGCCGAATGCCGCTTGGGTCGACGTCCTGTTGTCGCCGGGCGGGGGTAATCCTCCCTTGATCACGGTCGGGCTGCGCGCCTGCTTGGTGGGGCGGGCGCGCCAACCAACGCGCGCCAGGAACGCTTCAAGATCCGCGGCCGGCAGCTCAAGGCCGGCGTAGGGCGCCCACTCCTCGCCCTCGGCAATGCCCCAGGCCTGACGCAGTCCATCGATCTGGGTGGGCGTCATCAGGCCGGCGTGATTGTCACGGTGACCGGCAAGCGGCGTCCCATAGCCCTTGATGGTGTAGGCGATGAAACAGTGCGGGATCTCGTCGTCGGCCGCCGCGAAGGCATCCAACAGCGTCTCGAGATCGTGCCCACCGAGGTTGGTCATTAGCCGGGCGAGGCCGGCATCATCATAGGTATCCAGCAGCTCGCCGAGACCGCTGGTGCCGGCCAAGTCTTGGCTCAGCCGCTCGCGCCAGGCCGCGCCGCCCTTGAACACCAGAGCTGAGTAAAGCGAGTTCGGACAGGCATCGATCCATTGCTTGAGGGCGCCTCCAGCCGGCCCTTGGAACGCGGCCGTCAGCGCCTTGCCATACTTCAAGTTCAAGACCCGCCAGCCGACGGTGTCGAAAAACTCGGTGATTTTCTGAAACAGATTGTCGTTGACCGTGCCATCGAGGCTGTGGCGGTTGTAGTCGATGATCCACCACAAATTGCGAACGTCGTGTTTCCAGCCCTCGAGCAGCGCCTCGAACACGTTGCCCTCATCCAGCTCGGCATCGCCCATGATCGCGATCATGCGGCCGGTCTCAAGATCCGGCAGGCGCGCTTGCAGGTAGTCCTGTACAATCGATGCAAACAACGTCGTGCCGACACCCAGACCGACCGAGCCGGTCGAAAAATCAATGCCGCCGTCGTCCTTGGTGCGCGACGGATAGGCCTGGGCCCCTCCCAACGCGCGAAATCGTTGTAAACTCTCGAGCGATTGGCGGCCCAACAGATAATTGATCGCGTGCAGGACGGGCGACGCATGCGGCTTGACGGCGACACGGTCCTGGGCCCTGAGCGCATTGAAAAATAGCGCGGTCATCAGCGTCGCCGCCGATGCACACGATGCCTGATGGCCACCGACCTTCAATCCATCGCGGTTGGGCCGCAGATGATTGGCATGGTGGATCATCCAGCTGGACAGCCACAACACCTTGCGCTCCAGCTGGGATAGGATGTCGAGGTCGCGAACGTCCCTGGACCCAACCTGTTCGGCGCCCAAAACCGGGTCGGTGTCGTCCAAGGCCGCGCGATTGAGCCGCGCGAAATACCGCATTCCAGGGCGCGAACCTGGCCCAGGCTCAGTGGCGCTCATACCAACGTCTCACCAAAACATCGGTCCGCGTGGGGCGGACACATCTGCCGTTATCCCGGTTGCGCTGCCGACGCATCGACCGCGCCGGATTCGACCGGGCAGCGACGGAGCAAGGCATCCGACCAGCCCGACCTTAGCGCAATTTGCCGGGGCGAATCCTAGCGATTTTTATCATAATTCCTGATAGTTTTAGCTGAATCTCGCAAACTTCTCAATAAGGAAGACCAATTATGCCTTCGGCGCGCCTCGACCAGATCGACCGCGAAATCCTGAAATTGCTGCAGACCAATGCCCGTGTCGCCAACGTCGAGCTGTCCGAGCATGTGGGCCTATCGCCCTCGCCGTGCGCGCGGCGGATCGCGCGGCTGGAAGCGGACGGAATCATCACGCGGTATGCCACCGTCATCAATCAAAAGGCGGTCGGCCTGCCGGTCAGCGTGTTCGTATCCGTCACCTTGGAGCGCCAGGTGGAAGGGGCGCTGGAAACGTTCGAAAATGCCATATTGCGCCGGCCGGAAGTGATGGAATGCTATTTGATGACGGGGGAAGCAGACTATCTGTTGCGCGTCGTGATGTGCGATCTGGACGCCTATCAGCGATTTCTGATTGAACACCTGACCCGCGTGCCGGGCATCGCCAACATCAAGTCGAGCTTTGCGTTGAAGCAGGTGGCCTACCGAACCGAGCTGCCGATTCCGTAACAGACCCCGCAATGGTCCGATCCCAGACCGACAGCATTGTGATCGCATTTCCGCCGGCGGTCGCTGCGAGCCAACGCGGCCGCAAACTGATACGGGACGTCGGGCAACCCGAGCGCCCCGCAAAATGACACCATGGGTCGGACGCGAACATCCGGATCCAACCCATGGTGCCGTCAATGGCTGTCACCTGAGGCGAAACCCCGCGCCGCTATTCGGCGACCTTCATCCCAAGTTCCTTATAGGCCTTGATCGCACCGGGGTGATAGGGCGCCAGTTTGATCATGCCCATCTCTTCCCGCTTGTTGCGCTTGAAGGTCGGCATGCTCTTGGCCAGCATCTCCTGGTTCTGCACCAGCGCCTTGGTCACCTTGTAGACGACGTCTGGGTTGGTGTCTTTGCCGGTCAGCATCACATAGGCCATCTGCACGACGTGGGTCGGCTGCGGGATGCCCGGCATCTTGGTGTTGGCTTCCTTGACGATATCCAACGCCGGCGCAAGCTCCTTAAATCGCGCAAGGGCGTCTTTTGACCGATCAAGATCCAGATAGCGGATCCCGCCGCGGTTGCGCAGCTGGTTGTTGATCTTGCGCGCCAGTCCAGATCCGACCGGTACCCAGGCGATGTCGGTTTTGCCTTCGCCGAGCGCGAGTGCGCCTTTGGCGATGCCGGACACCGGCACTGCGGTAAAGTCCGCGTAACTGACGCCGCCATTGGCCAGGGTCGCACCAAGGAAGTCCTGGATGATCGCCAGCGAGGTGTACTGCGTGCCGATCCGCTTGCCCTTGTATTTCTTCAGGTCGCCGATCTTCTGAAGGCCAGAGTCGGCGACCACGGCGGGGCCGGAGCGCAACGGGAACATGGCGCCAACCATGCGCAAGTTCGCCTGTTTTCTTCCCTTGAACGTGCCGACGCCGTCCATCGCGTGCTGCAGCTCGCCACCGTTGGTGAAGCCGAACGGGATCTCACCGCGATTGAGCATCGGGATGTAGGTGGTTGAGCCGGCCATCGGCTGGGTGCGCGCGGTGATTTCGGTCTTGGCGGTCACCACCTTGGCGACGGCGATGCCGGTGCGGTAGCCCAATGTTCCTTGCGGATTGGTGGCCACACCGACGACTTGAGCCGCAGCGGCGCCGCCCAACGCCATCGTCGCGGCGAAAACCGTCAGTCCATGGATTGATGTCATGGCATTCTCCCTTTCTTGCTTTTGGGTTTCCTTTGTACTGTGTTTGAGCGCGGCATTGCCACGGCTCATTGCTCCCACCGTCAACCGCTGTGTGCTGGCACGCCTGTTTTTCGAACGCTGACATACTCGCGCACGACGAGCAGCGCCCCGACAGCGACCCCGGCGAGATCGGCCATACCGCCTAAGCCCAACGCAGCGTCGGGAACCATAGCAGCAATGCCGGCCAAGGTAAGAACTATACGCGATATCCAGCCGAGCGGGCGCGTCAGAAAGCCGACAAAGGCGACCGAGATCAGATAAACACCTACGGTTGCTGTCGCCACGTCGATGGCGATCTGCCAGGGGTCGCCCAACATCAACAAGGTTGGCGATAGGATGAACAGGAATGGCACGACGTAGGCGACCCAACCCAGCCGCATCGCCACGAAGCCTGTTGCCATCGGATCGGCTTTGGTCAGGGTCGAGGCGGCAAAGGCGGCGAGCGCGATCGGCGGCGTGATCATCGACATCATGCCGAAGTACAAGATGAACATGTGGGCCGGGATCTCATCGGCACCCGCCTCGATCACCGCCGGCGCGACGAGGGCAGCGAGCAAGATATAGACGGCCGTCGTCGGCATGCCCATGCCGAGGATGATGCAGATGACTGCGGCAATGGCGAGCACGATCGATAGCTCGTTGCCGGCGATGTCAACCAACACCGTCGGCAGGGCCAATCCCAACCCCGTCATGTTGAGCACGCCGATCACCAGCCCAGCCGCCGCCACGATCATGAACAGCCCGACCATCACGATGCCGCTATCGGCCAGCACAGTGTAAAGGTCCCCGAGCCGGATGCGCCGACCTCGATAACTGAGAAACAAACTCACGACGAGCAGCACGGCACTGGAGTAAATCGCGGCCACGGCGGCCGGCTGATTCATCCAAAACAGCATATAAATCAGCACCGCGAACGGCAGGATGAAATGCCACCCCTGCGCGAGCACTTTCCAGACCTTGGGGATCTCCTGATCGACCACCGAAATGTTGTCCCGCGCAGCGATCAAATCGACTTGCACAAACACCGCGAAGTAGTAAAGCAGCGCCGGAATCAGCGCGGCGACGACGATGTCCGCGTAAGGGATCTCCAGGAACTCCGCCATCAAGAAGGCAGCCGCACCCATGATCGGCGGCATGAATTGGCCGCCGGTCGAAGCGATCGCCTCGATGGCGCCGGCATGCGTGGCGCGATAGCCCGCGCGCTGCATCAAGGGAATGGTGATGATGCCGGTGGTCACCACGTTGGACACGGCGGTGCCCGAGATGGTGCCGAACAAGCCGGAGGCGACGACCGAGATTTTCGCCGCCCCGCCCCGGCGGCGGCCCATCGTCGCCATCGCCAGATCGGTGAAGAATTCGCCGCCGCCCGCCTTGAACAGCAGCTGACCCATCAAAATGTACATCGTGACGATCGTGCTCGACACCACCATCGGCAGTCCAAACACGGCGTTCGGATTGAAGCCGAGGTTCACGGTCACCTGCCACAACGGCAGCTTCAGCCCAACCAGGGCGCCGGGCACCAAATAGGCCAACGGCGCGTAGATCAGAAACACGCCGACCACCGCGAGCAGCACATAGCCGGCCGACCGCCGCAACCCTTCGACCACCAACACCGTGATGATGGCACCGAGAACGATGACTTCGTCGGTGCTGTTTGCGTAGCCCTCTTCTTTCAACCGCAAATAGTTGGCGCTGACGTAAAACAGCACACCCATCGAGGCAACGGCGAGCAACCCATCGTACCAGGTCAGACGCCCGGTCGTCCCGCGCCCAATCGAAATGGTCAAGAACACGATGGCCAGCGACAGGCCCAAGACAAACGCTTGGAACGTCTCCTCGATCGGCGCGATGCCGAAGCGGCCTAGAAGGTCCAGATTCCAGACCAGGCAGGCCAGGATCATCAACACAGCAAGCGCTCTGGCAATCTTGACGTGCGGACCGGTTGCAGCGGCTTGGGTGGCGGGAATTTCGGAAACGACTGGGCCAGGTACGGCGACACCTCCATCGCTCATCTCTGGCGCACCTTGTGTTGCATCGACTATCCAGTAGCTCGGCTATTTCTTCCATTTTTCCCACCAACCTAGACAGGACCCGTCGAGCTGTCTATGGCCAGGGGCGACGCGTTCGGGACGCAGATGCGCATCGCGCACGCCTCTCATCCCCATATGAGCAAGGTGGCAGGCGCACTGTTATGGGGATGAGGCGTTCGTTCCGTGTGCGCGGCTTGCTCCGTAACGGATGCCTGATCTGAAAACCTCACGAGCAACATAAACTTGCTAGATCATTGCTCCTGAAGCGTAGAGCAACTTTCCGCATTGATCGGAAGCCTGCCGTTTCCGATCAATGCAGGTTGCTCCAGTGTCCTTCTTGAACCGAGAGTTCGCGCGCGGCCGGCTGCGAAATCATACGAAGTTCAGCACACTAGATCATCGCGCCTTTAATCGGGATCGTTCCGATTCCGATTAAAGGCAGGTTGCTCTAGTGGATGTTCGCCGCGTCCTTAAGGCTTTCAATCAGTGCCGTTTTCAGCAAAAACGCTTTGGCGAGTTGCGGGTCCTGCGCACGTCGGCGCATCGCGTCGCGATATTCGGCGCGCTTGACCGGGTCCTTCTGTTCCATCGCTTGCTTGTTGGCGATCGTTGCGATCTGCACATGCTCGGTGGCCACATGCCGACGTTGCTTGGCATAGCGATCAAGCGCTCCCTCGCCCTCCTCGCCCTGCAGCACCCGGATCATGTTGTCCGCCAAGTTGACGGCGTCATGGATGCCGCTGTTCATTCCCATCGCCCCAATCGGGCTGTTCAGATGCGCCGAATCGCCCACCAACAGCATGCGACCGTTGCGGAAGCTGGTCGCGACGCGCTGGTTCACGACGTACGAATCGTAGATGACGATGTCATAGGGCTCGGAGCGCGGATGGAAGCGCTGAAGTTTGCGTTGCGCCATCTTCAGTGCCGCCTCGCCACGGTAGGGCTCGTCGGGGAACACCGGTGTCACCAGACGATAGACGCCGGGAGGCCCGGTCCAAGAGATCTTGAACAGATTGTACCACTCCTGCGGGTCCGCGATGTAGTTGCGATAGGCGTAGCCATCCTGCGCGAAATCGTAGGAGGTGCCGATGATGGCGAACCGCTCGGGATAGGTGAATCCTTCAAAGCTAATGCCGGCCAGGTCGCGCACCGTGCTTTTGGCGCCGTCGGCACCGATCAAATAGCTGCCCTGGTGCCGATGCCTTTGGCCATCGGCTGCTTCGACCGTGACCTCGACGCCCGCGGCCGTTTGCGATGCATCGACCACCTTGCTCTCGGTGTGACAGCGAACGGTCTTGACCTCATCCAGCATCCGATAGGTGGTCCGCGCAAGCTTATCCTGCTCGCACTGCAGCACCCACGGATGACGGGTCTCATCCTTGATCAGCGCGTGATCGAACGACGCCAACAGCTCCTTGCCGTCGTAATAGTTGACGATCGGGCAAACGATGCCCTGCGGCTCGATCAGCCGATAGATCCCTAGATCATCCAGGATATCGAGCGATGCGGGATGGATGGTCGCCGCTCTCGGCTCCGAGTGAACGATGTCTCCCTGGTCGAACAGCAAGACCTCGAAGCCCGCACGGCCGAGCACCAAAGCGACGATAAGGCCGACGGGACCACCGCCGGCGATAATGACAGGAGGCATTTCTGGCCCGTCGTTGATCGATGATTTTGGTCGGTTTCGGTCTATTCGGCGGCGGCCTTACCGGTCGGCTCCGCCGGGACCACCTCCTTGACCGCACCTTTCCACCCGGAGTGGGTCAAATCGAACACCACGCCGTTGGGGTCGGTGTATTTGACCTCATAATAGGTGTTTGGATTGTCGTCGACGCGACCCATCAAATAGCTGCCACCTGCCTTTTTCACCTTCTCGGCGGCTTCGTCGAGATCGTCGACCCACATGCCGAAATGCACCAGGCCTTGGGCCTTGTCGCCGGGCGGGAAACCGGGGACGTCACCGGGAAACTTCAACAGCGCCACATTGATGGTGCCGTCCGTCATGTAAATGCCAAGGCCGGCCGGCCCAGCCCGGGTCATGCCGAAGGCCTGCTCGAAGAATTGCGCCGCCTGCTCGGGATCGGGCACGTTGAGCGCAATGTGGCGAAGTCGGGCTACCATGTTCTGCTCCTTGTCCAGTCTTCGATCGATCGACCTTGGCAGTATGGCGCAAAGCATTGGAAATCACTTGCCCGACGTCAAGGTCTGTTAGCACCGCATGTCTTGACGATGCCAGCTTGCGGCTCCACCTCCTGCCCGCATTGATCGAGGTCCGTGCGGCCAGCCGCCGCCATGCGTGCATCGATGGGAGGACGGCGAGACTGCAACGCCGTTGACCTGGAGGTCGTTGACCAATCACCCGGCGATCGCCCGCGAGCTGACGCTCAACATGCTGCCCACCGGCTCTTCTGCCATCATCAAGGACAGCCAAGACTTCACCTTCGCGGCCTTTGACGCGTCGTCTAGGGCGAGCAGCCGGCGAGCAGGACGCCGGGCTGCAGGACCCGGGCTGCAGGACGGGCATAGCGCGCTCGAGATCAGCCTGTGAGCGCAGCTAGAGCAAGCTGCCTTAAATCGGAACCGGCTTTGCGGTTCCGATTTAAGGCGCGATGATCTAGGCTCATCAAGGCTGGCGCGCAGCTGCTCGCGGACCGCCTCACGTCGGTGGAATCACCGGCAGCAGCAGGTGCGCGGGCTGCTCCGGCCCGATGTGCAAGGTGACGTCGCCGCCAAAAATGTCGGCCGGACGGTCCTGCGGGTGATCATGGCGGAACGGGCCCACGCCGGTGAACACCTTGCCGAGCGTCGCCAATCCTTCAGCCTTGCCACCAGGGTACTCATAATCGCGTCCACGCACCGACAGCGCGATCCGATAGCCCTTCGGCACGACGATGCAGGTTGGCCAGATCTCGACGTCGAGCGGATAGACCTGACCGGGCGTCAGCGGCTGGATCTCGTCGTGGGCATGATACGGCCGGTAGGGCTGGGTCAGGTCGTCGTCGAGCTTGCGATGGGACGCACGCAGCCAACCCTGCGCGATCGGCGTGTTGGGATCGAGCGCGCCCATGAACGTGACCTCTTTGAAATCCGGCGCGAACACCCGCAGGACCAAGAACAGATCGGCGTCCCGGGTGGCTGACGAGACCCACAGCTTGGCGGCGGCCGGTCCGGTGATCTCGGTGGCAACCGTCAACGGATCGGAGACGAACGTCACACCGTCACCCAGCCCGGCATAGGTGACGCTGCCGCCCTCGGTCGGCGGATCAACAGACAAGCGATGGCCGTCGGGATCCAGATAAAATTGGGTCCAGCGCGTGCGCGCCAACGGCCATTCGTTCTCACCGCGCGGCTCGAAGCGCTCGCCTGGATGGCGGATCAGCAGCGACACTTTCGGCTGCTCAGCCCAGCCCGCGTGCTCGCCTTTCAGGAAATGGCCGAAGAACCGCTTCTGCAGCGCGACACCATAGTCTGTATAAAACTCCGTCCAATGTTCGATGCCGTGAACCTCGAGCCATTTGTGCTCGGACGCCGCGCGCACGAAGCCTTCGAAATTGCCGCGCGGATGCAGACCCTGCCCGCCCCAGTTGGCCGCTGAAAGGAGCGGCACGGTGACGCTCGACCAATCCGGCATCCGGGATCGCCAATAAGCATCGCTGGCCAGGCGATTGGCCCGGCAGTCGACGGGGAACTCGCGACGCCGCGCGCCCAACTGTTCCGGCGTCAGCGTCTCGGGCCCGGCCACCCAATCTCCTGTCATGCGGCTGCGATAGCCGTCTCGGCCCTTGCCGTGCTGGACCGACAGCACCTGAGACGGGAACCAGGTGTCGGCAAACGTGCAATAAATGCCGCCATGGTGACTCATATCGCGATAGTAGTCGGCCGCGCCCTCCCACACGCAGATCGCGCTCAAGTGCGGCGGCTGCAAAGCCGCCGCCTGCCATTGGTTCATACCGTAGTAGGAGATGCCGTTGAGGCCGACCTTGCCATTGCACCAGGGTTGCTCGGCGGCCCACTCGATGCAGGCATATAAATCCTCCGCCTCCTCCAGCGACCACAGGTCCATAACACCCTGTGAACGGCCGGCGCCGCGCGAATCCACGCGCACGACCGCGTAGCCGTCCGGAACCCACCGCTCCGGATCGACGACCTCCCAGTTCTGGTACTTGCTGGTGGTGCCGGCGGTGACGTCGGGATGCTCGCGGACCATGCGCTGCCATTGGTCGGTATAGCCATCCTCAAAATGCAAACCCTTGCCGTAAGGTCCCAGGCTCATGATCGCCGGATAGGCGCCGTCATCGAGCGGGCGAAACACGTCGGCCCTCAGAACGATGCCGTCTTCCATGGTGATCGGGACATCCCAGTCGATCCGCATGCCATCGCGGTTATCGCCCTGTCCGGTAATCATGTGGCCTCCGCAGCTGCCATGCGCGCCGGCGCGTCAGCGCCGTTTGACCTCGCGCACAATCGTTTGAGACAGTCTTGCCTGGCGATTATTTTCAAACCTGATCCAATGTAAAAATGAGAGATCGGCGGCACGAGCGTAACGGTCCCAACAGACCCAACCTTTAGGACAGAAGGTCGTCGGCATTGTCGAACACCTCGACCTGCGGCGCGCCGACGAGCGCGTCGGCCAAGCTCGCCAGCACGCTTCGGATCTGAGGTGCCGCGGCCTCCGCGGCGGCCTGGGACTCATAGACCGCCATCACCACACAGCGACCGTCGGCACGCCACGCCAAGGTATTTGACTTCAAACCGGCGACGGATTTCATTTGCGCCTTCAGCGCACCGAGTTGGCCGGCCAGCTGATTGATGCGATCCGGCTTCGCCGTCAGCGTCGTCACGCGGGCATACATGTGGGCCTCCCTGGGTTCTCAGTGAGCAGAAGCTCAACAGATTGCCTTGGGGCGGGGAGGCTGGCAAGCGTGGTCAAGCATCGATGTGTCGCGCCCGCGAGCGTTCAGCCTCGGTCTGCGCTAGAGCAACCTGCCTTTAATCGGAATCGGAACGATCCCGATTAAAGGCGCGATGATCTAGGCCGCCGGGACGTATCATCAGGCATCGGTGTCGGACGGCGGAGAACGGCGCAGCTCGGCGCCTATAGCCGCGCCATCCAAACGCGTGCGAAGCTGGGTGCGCACCTCATGCCAGCGAAATCGAATGGAATTGGTGACAATCTCCGCGTCGGCGGCCTTCATCTCGTCCGTCACCGGCGCCGCGGCCAACAATTCCTTCGGACTGAGCGTGAAAGCCTGCTCGCCCTCGGCGGCGTGGTCCCAATCGATCGCCCGGATGCGATGCGCGAACGCGTTGAGACTGGCCCGCCGGTCTCGATCGGCCGTGTCGGCGTCAATCTCGCCGAGCGCCCCTGCAAAGCAGCTGCGCGCCAACGCATCGGCTTGTTGCCGCGACAGCTCGCTGTGCTGCGTAACGCTGGCGACAGCGAATACGGTCAAATCGGACGCGCAGGCAACAAACACCCGCCGGCTGGCTTGGCTGATCGCTTTAGAAAACACGTCGTCCTCGAACAGCTGCGGATAGCTGGTGCCCATGCGCGTCTTCAAATAGCCGAACAGCGACGTCTGCGCGATGTAGGCCGATCGCGTCCTGATGAAGCTCTGCAAATCTGCGATTGATGCAATTGGGCCACGATCAAACCGTCGGCGCAACGCCTCGATCACGTGTTTTCCGGCCCGACCCAACATTCGCACGGAGAGCATCGGCGGTCGCTCACGCTGATCAAACGAAGTTGGACAAAGTCCAAATCCATACATTCAGGCTTTGGGAATCCGCACTACCATCTGATTCCACAAAAGAAAGTCGCCATTTCATCGGCGCCGCGCGGCAGCTGCAGCGTGCGCGGGTGGCGCGACCACACTCGCCGGCACGTCATCCGACCTAGACCTATGGCTAATTTACACTTGATGATTGTTTTTAACACCCTGACCCTGCCGGTGGTCTGCGGTGCGCGCGGATTGGCCCGGTCAATACGTGGGAGAGGAGCCAATACGTGGGAGAGGAGCGCATCGCCCGGGTTTGGGCTTCCGGCGTGGGGAGAAGGCAATGAGTACCCAACTATCGGACAAGCAACGTCGCCATTGGAGCCGAACATCGAATCTCAACATACTCGTGTTGGTGATTTGGTTCATCGTGTCGTTTGTCGTCAATTGGTTCGCCAAGGACCTCAACGCCTACACCTTCATCGGCTTCCCGCTCGGCTACTACATGGCTGCGCAAGGCTCGCTGATCATATTCGTGCTGCTGATTTTCTTCCAGAACTTCGCGCAGGATGCGATTGATCGCGACGCCGGGCTCAACGGCGAATAGGGGGGTGCGGCAATGCAAGGCGGCTTTATTCAAAATCTGCCCAAGATCTATGGTCTTTATACGGGCGGTTTCATCGTCTTTATCGGCCTGATGGCCGTGCTGGAACAGATGGGGGTGAGTGCGGCAACGATCGGCATCCTGTTCGTGGCCTTCACGATCTTCATTTACGCGGCGATCGGCTGGTTGTCGCGCACCATGCAAGTCGACGCCTACTACGTGGCTGGCCGTGAGGTCCCGCCCGTGTTCAACGGCATGGCCACGGCCGCCGACTGGATGTCGGGTGCCTCGTTCGTGGCCTTGGCCGGGGGCGTGTACTTTGGCGGGCACGGCTATCTCGCGTTCGTGGTGGGCTGGACCGGCGGCTATGTGTTGGTCAACTCACTGATGGCGCCCTACCTGCGCAAATTCGGTTGCTATACCGTGCCCGACTTCATCGGCACCCGATACGGAGGAAATTGGGCACGCTTCGTCGCCGTCGTGATCCTGGTGGTGGCCTCGTTCACCTACGTGACGGCGCAAATCAACGCGACCGGAACGATCGCGGCGCGCGCCCTGCAAATTCCGTTCGAGTACGGCGTCTGGTTCGGTTTGCTCGGCATCTTGTTGTGCTCGATGCTGGGCGGTATGCGCGCCGTGACCTGGACGCAGGTGGCCCAGTACATCGTGCTGATCATCGCCTATCTGGTGCCGGTGATCTGGATGTCCAACAAGCAAGGGTTCGGTCTCATCCCGCAATTCTCCTACGGCGAAGCCGTGCAGCGCATCACCGAATTGGAACCGTTGGTTGGGCTTGGCGCCAAACCCACCGAAACGTTCGCGGGTCTCAGAGTGCTGACGACCCCCGTCAATGCGCCGGGCGATTGGACACACAGCTGGAAATTTGTCACGCTCGCCTTTTGCATGATGGCGGGCACCGCCTCGCTGCCGCACATCTTGATGCGCTACTTTACGACACCATCGGTGCGCGCTGCGCGTTGGTCGGTAGCCTGGTCGCTGTTCTTCATCTTCTTGCTGTACTTCACGGCGCCGGCACTGGCCACGTTCACCAAGTTGCAGCTGTTGGATCCCAACCTGCCGACCGCCATTATCGGCAAGTCGTTCGCGGAGGTCGCCAATCTCGACTGGATCAAGAACTGGTCCAATGTCGGCATGCTAAAAATTGTCGATAGCAATGGCGACGGCATCCTGCAGCTCAATGAGTTCTTCATGCGGCCAGATATCGTGGTTTTGGCAACGCCTGAAATCGCCGGCCTCCCGTACGTGATCTCCGGCCTGGTGGCGGCGGGCGGCATGGCGGCTGCGATGTCGACGGCGGACGGGTTGTTGCTGGCGATCGCCAATGCGTTGAGCCATGACCTGTACTACAAGATCATCGACCCGAAGGCGGATACGCGCGTGCGTCTCATCGTGGCGCGCGTGTTGTTGATCTTGATCGGTGCCGCTGGCGCGGTGGTGGCCAGCATGAAGCTGACCGGTATTCTGGGAGCGGTGGCTTGGGCCTTCTGCTTCGCGGCGTCCGGGCTGTTCTTCCCGTTGGTGCTCGGCGTGTGGTGGAAGCGGGCGAATGCCGCTGGCGCCTTGGCCGGTATGGTGTTCGGCTTCGGCGCCGGCACGATCTACCTCTACCTGGTCTATAACAATATCATCGATCCCATCCTGTATATCGATCACCTGCGCTTCGCGATTATCGGTATGCCAATCAGCCTGATTGCGATGGTGGTGGTCTCGCTGATGACTGCGGAGCCTGACGCAGAAACGCAGGCGATGGTGGACCAAGTTCGGATCCCGTCCGGCGACGAGATCCTGGCGCAGGCCCACTAGATCATCGCGCCTTAAAGTGTAGAGCAACTTTCTGCCTTTGATCGGGATCGTTCCGATTCCGATCAAAGGCAGGTTGCTCTAGATCATCGCGCCTGGAGTGGGAGCCGCGGCCACGGTTGCAACTCCAGGCGTCGAGCGTCGAGCCCGTTTGGGTCCCTGGCGTGAAGCGCCGACGTGTGACAAAACCCTAGAGGGCGGAACATGTGTTCCGCCCTCTGCCGTAGTGGCCGCTGCCACGTCGTGGACCCTGCCAAGAGGACCCGTCATGCCATGACCACAGCGTTCCCCATCTGGGTGATCGTGCTGGACTATGTCCTCGGCGCCGTCATGTGGACGCTGATCGGTCGTTCGGCCATGAACCTGTTCCTGCCCGAGACATCCGAGTTCTTTTTCATGAAGGTGTTCGTGCGGGCCACCAACCCGCTGCTCCGCCTGTTCAAGCCGATCACGCCGGGCTTTCTCATTCCATCGATGGTGCCGCTCTACGTCGCCTGGTTCTTCTACATGTTCCGCTTCTATGTGATGCCATGGTTGTTGGGTTACTCGGTGATGGGCATGCTGTCGTTTCCGCTGGAGGGCGAGATCGCACGGTTGTTGCAGAATTTGATGAATTGAACCGGCATCGGCCCGCGGCTGGCCCGGATCACGCGTGACATCGGCGCTCAGCGCACGCTCACGGGCCTTCTAGATCATCGCGCCTTAAATCGGAACCGCAACGCCGATTCCAATTGCGCCGGTTCCGATTTAAGGCGCAAAGATGATCGCTCTTAAAGTGTAGAGCAACTTTGTGCCTTTAATCGGGATCGTTCCGATTCCGATTAAAGGCAGGTTGCTCTAGGCGCAACAGCCGGGCAGCATTGGCCGCGGCAATCTCCTGGCGTAAGCGTTGGTCGAGCGGCGTCGTATCCATGAAGTGCGCCGCCTCCGCCATCGACTCAAAGGGATGGTCGGCCGAAAACATCACGCGGTCGCAACCCATAGCGGCGATCGCACAGGCCAAAGGCTCGGCCGCGTACATGCCGGAAAGCGTCAGCCAGATATTTTCCCGGATGTAATGCGATGGTGGCCTTTTCATTGCGACGCCGTAAAGCGCGGCGCGACTATCGAACCGCCACAGCAGGTAGGGCAGCGTCTCGCCGAGATGGCCAAGGATTAGCTTGGCGCGCGGGAATCGGTCGAAGGTCCCGCCGAACACCAGCCGCAACGCATGGCTGCCGGTCTCAAATCCCCACTCCCAGGTCGCCCGCCGCAGTCCTTTGGTGCCGTCGAGCACCGGGGCCAGGGTGACCGGATCGGCCGGATGCAGATAAAGCGGCACATCCAGCGCCTCGGCGCGCTCCCACAACGGGTCTACGGCGGGATGATCAAGATAAAGTCCGTTGGTGTGACCGTTGATCATCGCACCGCAGAACTTGAGATCGCGCACGCAACGCTCCAACTCGTCGGCCGCCGCCGCCGCATCCTGCACCGCCAAGTGGGCCAGCCCGGCATAGCGGTCGGGGTGCCGGGCGATGGCCAGCGCTAGCTGATCGTTTGATTCGCGCGCAAGCCGCGTGGCCAGCGCGGCATCACGCTCAGCTTGAACGCCCGGCCCGGCAATGGATAGAACCGCGCGCTCGATGCCTGCGCGCTGCATCAGCTCGAGGCGTTCTTCGCCAAGGTCGGTGAGCCGCCCCAACAGCGTCTCGACGGCCGCGGGCGGTACGTCTGTCATGGTTGGGCGCCAATACCCGATCAATCCAGGCGTCAGGCAATGCTCTTCCAGGGCGATCTTGACGACCATGGCCATCTCCATTGCCAACCAGGCGCGGCACGAGCCCGATGCGACGCGGGGGCTGTATCGCATGTCGGGCCGTGAGTATCATTCTGCAATTCAGTCGGCAAGGCGAGCACTTCTCATGAGGCCCCAACCACCCAACCCAGCCCGACAGCGGTCGCAGGTCAAAGTGATTGCGCGCGCCGCCAGCATTCTGCGCGCGCTGGAGGCGGAGCCGTCCGGGCTGAGCTTGGGGCAAATTGCAGAGCGGGTCGGGCTCGCCCGCTCGACCGTGCAACGCATCGTCGCCGCGCTGGAGGCGGAAAACCTTGTGATTGCCGCCTCGCTGCAGGGTCGGGTCAGGCTCGGGCCGACCTTGGCCCGGCTGGCGGCATCGGTCGATACCGATATCGTGGCGCTGGCCCGCCCGTTTCTGCTCGCCCTGTCCGCTGAGCTGCAGGAGACCGTCGACCTCGCCACCGCCCGCGGCAAGCGCCTGGTGTTCATCGACCAGGTGGTGGGGCCGCAACGCTTGCGCGCGGTGTCCGCCGTTGGTGAGGCGTTCCCGCTCTACTGTACCGCCAACGGCAAGGCCTACCTGGCCGAGCTTGACGATCAACAGGTGGCCTGGCTCGTGGAGGATGGTCTTGCCGCCCGCACACCCCACACGCTCACCCAGATCAAGGCGCTGCTGCGCGAACTCGATGCGGTGCGTAGGCTTGGCGTGGCGTTCGATCGAGAGGAACATACGCTCGGCATCAGCGCCGCCGGCGTGGCCTTCCAGGACAGCCTCGGCCATTACCTGGCGGTCTCGGTGCCGACCCCGGCCCAGCGCTTCGCCTCGCAAGAAGCCACCATCACGGCGCGCCTGTTGGCGACCAAGGCAGCCCTCGCTCAGCGCCTGGGGCCAGCAAAATGAGCCCACGATCACCGCAACATCGGCGATCCTGTGCGAGCCAGTGCGATTGGCCGCAGCGATTTGGCCTCAGCGATTTGGCCTCAGGCGGACAGGGTTTAGGCGCAACGGATCTAGTTGAAATTCAATCCGCCATCCGCCTCCAGAATCTGGCCGGTGATGTAGGCCGCCTCGTCCGAACACAAGAACAACATCGGCTTGGCCAAGTCCTCAATGGTGGTCGGCCGCTGCAGGCACTGCTGTTGCGCAAATCGCTCGAATTGCTCGTCGCTGACCGAGGGTCGGTCAATCTCGGTCTTGGTCACGCCCGGCCAAAACGTGTTGACGGTGATGTTCCACGGCCCCAGCTCACGGGACATCGACCGCGTCATTCCGATCATGGCCGACTTGGACGTGATGTAATGCAGATAATTGGGTGGGCCGGTGGCCACCGTGCCCGAGGTGACATTGACGATCCGACCCCACCGTTTCGCTTGCATCGCCGGCACGACGGCGCGCGCGCAATAAAATGATCCGGTGATGTTGACCTGCATTGCGCGATCCCACTCATCGAGCGGCAGTTGCCAGAATGGCGCCATCGTGATGCGGGAGAAAACCGCCGCGTTGTTGATCAGAATGTCGATGCGACCGGTCGCCGTCAGCGTCGCCTCGACCATCGCGTTCACCGACGCGTACGAGGACACATCGGTCTGAAACGCATGCGCCGTGCCACCGGCCTGCTCGATCTCACGCTTGACGCTCAAGCCGTTATCGCCGTTGATTTCGGCAATCACCGGGATCGCCCCTTGCCTGGCGAAATGATGGGCGTAGCCGCGCCCGATCGCTTGGCCCGCGCCGGTGATAATTGCCACGCGATCCTTGAGACTGTCGTAACGTGCCGTCACCGATACCTCTTCGCTCATCAGACCCTCCACACTCAACCCAACTCGCACACGGCAGGACTAAAGCAACCTGCTTGTCATCGGAATCTAGAGCATGTCCGCGTTGGGCGGAACGGCCGCGCCTGCCCGCTTCCCCGCCCGGCCACACCATGGCACGGTGTTGTGGGTGGCCGGGCGGCGAGCAAGATGGATTCTGCTCACATTGAAACGCTATGGCCGAAGCACAGCAAATCGGGTGCAACGCGGCACTACATCTTATCTTTCAGCTCTTTCATCTTCTTGATTTGCCAATCTCGGATAAAATTCGGCGTCTGGCCGTGCACCGCGGCGGCATGTCCCAACACGCCAACGCCCCACCCTAGGAATGGCCATTGCACCCACCACGGTGTGCCCGTCGCAATGTTGATCACCAGCAAGAGCAACATAACCAGGACGAATATGGTGAGGTGGATGTAAAGGCCGGTTAAGGCCTCCACCTGCCTTTTGGCACGCTCAATCTTCTGCCGTTCATCCATCGCCGCTACTCCGTGGAACAGATCCGCATAAATCTGGTCGAATTATAGAGCATAATGGCGGGGCATGCATGGGGTGCTTGGTCTTGATCCGCGGATCGGCACCGGGGACGGCCGGTGCCCGGTCGGACTGAAGCCGTGCACTCCCAACACACGTGCCCGCCACACCCACGGCGCTGACACCGGCGTCACCAGCTCAGGATCTTGGTCGCCGCTTTGCCCGCCTCGTAACCGCGCGCCAGCAGATGACCGTTAGCGGGATCGGCCATCATCGCCAACCGCGTTTCATCGTTGAGCAAGGGCCACCCGACCCAACCGAGACTAAGATCCCAGTCCGCCGACGTTCTGCGCATAGCCGCCAGGCGCGCCGCGTTTTGAAAGGCGGCATGTTGACCGGAACGCCACTCGTTGGCCCGCCACTCATTGGCAGCGAACGCATCGTCGATGATGCGTGCCTGCGCTGGGCGCCGCTCGATCACGATGGTCTGATCGGCGTGGATCCCCGCCAGCGTGAAGATTACCGGCGTGGTAATCGGCGTCGTCTCCAGCACCGCACGGGCGGTGGCGTAGTCTGGCGCAGTTTCAAACACCCGCCGCAGTAAGTGGATCGGCTGGATGCTCCTCGATCCCCACACCCGGGTTTTTGCGAGCAATCGGTCCAACGGCCGAACGCCAAATCGTCGCGCCGGCGTCGGTTGATTGATGGCGGCTGCAAAGCGACCCGGTGCAAACGCCTGAATGACCCCGGTAAAAGCCGGCCACGTGAGCGACACCCAGTTGCCGAGGGGATTGGCGATCCGGGCCGCCACGATGTGCCGACCAATGCCGTTCACGTTCCAATCCAATGTCCGCTGCAACACCGCGCCGTGTCCATTCCTGCCGGGTCTGGCCGCGGTCGTGCAACCCCACTCGTAGTCGAGATTCAAATAGTAAAGGCCCGGTGACCTTGATAGGTTCGCGAGCGCTTCGATCTCCTCGAGATACAACGAATTGTTGCGCACCAGCCAGTGGCGAGACACGCGATCGAGTAAGCGTAAGACCGCTGACGGCACTTTCTCGGTGGCCGTGCTCAACAGCTCATAACCTTGCTCGCCGACGCACTCAGCGATTTCCATCGGGAAATTGGCACCAACGTCACAGACTAAAATGCCGGGAAGTTCCTCGTCTACGGACATTGATTCCGCCGCATGGTTTTCGAGAAACGCAACCTAGGGCAACCTGCCTTTGATCGGGATCGGAACGATCCCGATCAAAGGCAGAAAGTTGCTCACCACTTTAAGGCGCGATGATCTAAGTGCGCCGATCGAATTTCAATAGAACTTCGTTCAATTCAGTCGGAACATTTACGCTCACGACGCAAATTCGTCACTCGATTTCTTATTGCGGAGCGGCCGGACGTTCGTAATTGGACGTCGCATGGTGATTTGCTTTGCCAACGGGGCGTGCCGCTTTGGCTCGGGCGAACCACTGATGCAGTGGCTGGGCCCGGCTTCGACGATGGACCAGAACCGGACTGCGTTCGCCGTCGTTGGACAGAGCCTGGCCCCAGGTTTAAGCTGACGATAAAAACCGCGTTTGGCGATCTCAGCACTCCGACGCCATCCGCACATTCGATCGCGTCTGGGAGCGCGCTACCATATGCCGAGATCGGACCACCAGACTGCCACGTCCTCGCAGCAGACTATCGGCCTCATCGTACCGTTTGCCGAGGACCGGGTGCCGGATGAGGCGGCGACGATGTATCCCGATGCCTCATTCGTCGCCCGCGGCGTCGGTGTCGGATCGCTGACGCCGGAAGGCTATGCGCCGGCTCGGGAGGCGATACTGCCGACGGCGGAGGCGCTCGCCCAAGCGGGCGTGGCCGCGGTGATGATCATCGGCACGTCACTGACGTTTTATAAGGGCGCTGAGGCGCATCGGCGGCTGCTGGACGATGTCGCCACCGCCACCGGCTTGCCGGTCAGCAGCATGAGCCAAGCGATCGTCGACGGCTTGCGCAGCGTCGGTGGTCACCGACTCGCGGTGGCCACCGCCTACAACGAGGACGTCAACCAACGCTTATGCGGCTTTTTGGACGATGAGGGCTTCGACGTGGGCGCGCTGAGAGGCTTCGGCATCTCCGAGTTCATGGGGCCCAGCCGCAAGAGCGAAGACGAGATTCTCGCATTGGGTTTTGCCGCCTACACGGCAGCCGGGCAGGCGGACGCGCTGTTGGTGTCTTGCGGCGGGCTGCGGACGTTGGGCGTCGCCCGCCCGTTCGAGGAGCAATACGATGTTCCAGTTGTCTCCTCGATGCCGGCGGCGCTGCGCCAGGCGGTGCGTATGGTCGGCCACGACAGCCGCATCGAAGGCCACGGGCGCCTGCTCGCCATGACGTGACCGGAATGGGCGTGACCGGCTTGGGCGTGTCCGGCTTGGGCGTGTCCGGCAGTGGCGTGTCCGGCAGGGGCGTGTCCGGCAGGGGGGGCCGCTCACGGCTACGGGCCGACCACGACCTCGACGGCGAGCTTTCGCTGGGGGATCAGCTCGTGGGGGATCAGCTCGAAGGCTGCGGCCGAACGCCGGATAGGCCTCGCCGCCGATCTCGGCCCGATCTATGGCTATCGCCTCTTCCTCCACCGTCGGTCGCAGACCAAACGCCGGCGACATCGCCATCCAGATCACGCCACCGACCACGAAGACGAAGGCGCCGATGGCAACAACGCCCAATGCCTGCACGGCGCAGCTGGCGCGGCTGTTGGTCGGCGGCACGGCCATGGCGACGTCGTTGGTCCGCACCATGCCGGCCTCGGGCATGGCGAAGCCCGCGGCCAGCCACACCACCACGAAGCCGCCCCTCAAGAACAGCACGGTGTTGAGGCTGGACTTGACAGCGGGGCTTGATGTCGCGGTCGTCCCCGCCTCCTGCGCGCGTGCCGATGTCATCAGCAGCGCCATCGCCGGTAGCACGGTCGCCGACATCGACAGGGCGATGCGCTACGGTTTAAAACCGCCGGTCAGGTGGCTGCGCGTGCCGCATTTCTTAATACTCATCAGTCAACCCCTGGCCGCAGTCAAAGTGCGTTGTCGTCGGTCTCGCCGGTGCGGATGCGCACCGTTTGCTCGATCGGTGAGACGAAAATCTTGCCGTCGCCGATCTGGCCGGTTTTGGCCGCGTTGGAGATGGCTTCGACCGCCTGGTCGACTTGCGCTGACGGCACGACGATTTCGATTTTGATCTTGGGCAAGAAGCTCACGGCGTACTCGGCGCCGCGATAGATTTCCGTATGCCCTTTCTGCCGGCCATATCCCTTCACCTCGCTGACGGTCATGCCTTGCTGGCCGATTGCGGTGAGCGCCGCGCGCACCTCTTCCAGCTTGAACGGCTTAATCACAGCGGTCACGAGTTTCATCTTTGAGGTCCTCGCTGCAGTGGTGGGACCCGTGATGGGCACACGGGCGACACGCTGACCCGAAACGGCGCCATCGCCAGATCCGCTCAACCCACGCTCGAGGACTCAAGAGCTGTGCCATCTCGGCAGATTCTTATTAAGCTTCTGATATTTATAGATTTATAGTCACAGGCTGGGCACGGCGGCGCGTTTCGCGCCATGACCAATGCCGAACAGAAAGGCAGTTCAGCTTGTTTGATCAATTTTTAGGCGGTAGACCGCTGCGTTCTGATCCGCATCAACCCTTCCTGCGCGACCGAGGCGACCAGCGATCCGTCGCGGCGAAACAGAGATCCCCGACCTAGCCCTCTGGCGCCGGAGCTCGACGGGCTGTCCTGCGCATAAAGCAGCCACGCGTCGGCCCGAAAGTCGCGATGAAACCACATCGCGTGATCGAGGCTGGCGAGCTGCAGCTCCGGATCCACCAGCAGCCGACCATGCGCGACCAAGGCGGTGTCGAGGATGGTCATGTCGGAGGCATAGGCCAGCACGCATTGATGCAGGTGCGGCTGATCCGGCAGGGGTCCAGTCGACCGCAGCCAAACGTGTTGGCGCGGCGGCGCCGGCGTCGGGTTCATATAGCGCTCGAACTCAACCAGGCGCATATCGAACGGCCGCTCGCGGCTCAAGTACGCCCTGACGGAGCCGTCCAGCCGGTCGCCCAGTCGCTGCAGGACCTCGGCGAGGGTGGGCAGCTGTTCCGGCCCTGGAACGTCGGGCATCGCCTGTTGGTGATCGAAGGCGACCTCCTGTTTATGAAAGGAGGTGCTCATCACGAAGATGGCGCGGCCATGCTGAATGGCCTTCACCCGCCGCGTCGTGAAACTGCCACCATCACGCACCCGCTCGACGTCGTAAATGATCGGGGCCCGCGGATCGCCGCCCAAAAGAAAGTAGGCATGCATCGAGTGCATCGGTCGTTGCTCCGCCACGGTCCGGGCTGCCGCGACCAAGGCCTGCGCCAGCACCTGGCCCCCGTAGACCCGCTTGCGGCCCACTTGCGGCGAGTAACCGCGAAACAGGTTGACCTCGAGCTGCTCCAGGTCGAGCACGTCGAGCAACGACGCGATCGGGTTCGCCGTGTCTGCGCTCTGTTGCGTCACTTCGATGACCCTCCGGGCTCGCGCTGAGCCGACGCGCGACGTTGTGACAGCGCGGCGCCGGCCGGCCGCGGCAATAAGGTCGGGCTGGACCTCGCTGTCAAGCCGGGCGAGAGTCGGGGTGTAAGGATGGTCCCCATGTCGACCCATGAGACCGCAGACATCGTCATCGCCGGTACCGGTTACGCCGGCCTGTCGATGGCGCTGGCGCTGGCGCGATGCCTGGGGCCTGAGATCTCGATCTTAGCCATTGATCGGGGCACGCGCCCGACCCAGCCAGCGGATGATGATCCGCGGGCGGTCGCCCTCTCCGCCTCGTCACACCAGCTGCTGCAGGCACTGGGCGTGTGGCCCGCGCTTGCGGCACAGGCGCAGCCAGTGCGGCGTATCGAGATCACCGATTCGGCGCTCGACGCAGGCCTGCGACCGGTCCTGCTGAGCTGGGACGGCGGCTTGATCGGTACGCCAAGCCAAGCCGACGCACCAACCGCGCCAACCGCCTGGATCGTGCCGCTACCCGTGCTCGGCGCGGCGCTGGCGCGTCTGGTCGCCGAGACCGCTTCGATCAAGGTGATGTGCGGCGCCGAAGCGACCGGCCTGGAACCTGGCCCGTTCGACACGTCGCTGGTCTTGGCCGACGGCGGCCGATTGCGCGCCCGGCTTGCGATTGCCGCGGATGGCCCACGATCCGCCCTGCGTCGAGCGGCCGCAATCAAAGTGATCGGCTGGTCGTATCGGCAGCTGGGCATCGCCACCACGATCGCCCACGACCGGCCCCACGAGGGCGTGGCGGTGCAACATTTCCTGCCGGGCGGCCCGTTCGCGTTGCTGCCGCTCCACGGGCAACGGTGCTGCGTGACTTGGACCGAAGGCGAGGCCGAAGCGCGCCGCATCATGGCGATGGACGATGACGGTTTCCTCGATCAGATCGATATTCGGGTCGGCGGCAAACTCGGTCAATTGCGGCTCGATGGCGGCCGCCGGGCCTGGCCGTTGATGTTGCAGTTGTCACGCGAGTATGTCGCGCCCCGGCTGGCCCTGATCGGAGATGCGGCTCACGCCGTTCACCCGATCGCCGGACAAGGACTCAACTTGGCATTACGCGATGTCGCAGCGCTGACGGAGGTGGTGGCCGACGCCGCCCGCGCCGGATTGGATGTGGGCGATGGTATCGCGCTGGAGCGCTACGCGCGCTGGCGCCGGTTTGATGCGACCATGGCGGCGGCCACCTTCGACGCCCTCAATCGGCTGTTCTCGGGCAACGTGAAGCTGTTTCGGTCGGCGCGAGAGGTCGGCCTGCAAACTGTTAACCGGCTAGATGGCGTCAAGCAGGCGCTGGCCGGTGAGGCGGCCGGCCTCACCGGCGATCTGCCCAAACTGCTGCGCGGCCAGCTGGCATGAACCGGCTTGGCCCACCATCAGGCGAGCGGGCACCGCTCCGGGCGGTCGCATCAGCCTGAGTGATCGTCCGCGAGGCTAGAGCAACCTGCCTTAAATCGGAACCGGCTTTGCGGTTCCGATTTAAGGCGCGATGATCTATTGCTTCACGTACATCTGTTTGAACGCAGCCAACACCTCGCCCTTAGCCAACGCAAAGCCGTGTTCCAGATGCGCATCGATCTGATCGGCGGAAAGCGGTGAATATTCGATGCGCCGCTTGATGATATCGTCCTTGGTCTGCGGGTCGGCGATCATGCGGTCAAAGGCGCCTCTGAGGATCTTGACGACATCGTCCGGCGTCCCTGGCGGCGCATAAAAACCTTGCCCGACGAGAAAGTTGACATTGATGAGATCGTGGACCTTTTGCTCAACGGAGCCGTCCTGCAACAGATCGCGAATGTGCGGAACCCCTTTCATCAAGGGATCGCGCGGACCCATCGCAATCAGCGGCACGATCTTCTTTTCCGGGATCCAATTCGGCCGCACGCCCATGAAGCCAGATCGGTAATTCCACCGGCCGTGCGCCTCGCCGCGCTCAACCGCGATATTCAGCGCGCCGCCGCCCTTATAGCCATAGACCACGTCCATCTTGGTGCCGAGCGTCTTATTGGTGAAGCGATACATCACCGATCCGCCGGCGGCGAAACCGGTCGAGGCCATCTTCAGACTGTTTTTTTTCAACTCCTCCAGGGTCTTCACCGGTGCGGTGTGCCACACCCAGATGCCGGAGGACCGGGCGGCAATTGAGCCCAGCCACTTAAACTTTCGTACATCGTAGTCCACCTTGCGGTAGAGCGGCACGGTCAGCGAGCCGGGTGCTATCATCGCAATCGTCGTTCCGTCCTTGGGCGCGACATTCATCATATAGGCCGCGGCAACGGCGCCGCCGGCGCCCGGCCGGTTCTTCACGATCATCGTCGGCTTGCCCGGGACGTGGCGCGCAAGGTGCTTGGCCATGATCTGGCAATAGATGTGATAGGTGCCGCCGGAGCCGGACGGCACGGTCACGGTAATGGTCTTTCCGGCAAAATAGTCCGCCGCCGTCGCGGCGCCGACGAACGCCATCACGTACGACATGCCGGCGGCAATGATAGTGGTTAAGCCAATTCGCTTCATGATGTTGCCTCCCTGCATCCGATGCAGCTCAAAGCCCTAGATCATCGTGTTTTATATTGGAACCGCACAGCCGGTTCGCATTTAAGGCACAAGGATGATCGATCTTAACGTGTCGAGCAACCTTCTGCCTTTGATCGGGATCGTTCCGATTCCGATCAAAGGCAGGTTGCTCTAAAATCCCAAAAAGCGCCGCGATCGAAACTGGACGGCAATAGGTCACGGCAGACGACCCCCAGCAGTCGCGTTGCCGACTATCCGTTCCGTATTACTTCCTTACACTGGTACATCTCAATTCCCTCGATGCCCCGCTGCCGAACCGCTGCGGCAAAAGCCTCAGAAAAAAATGCATATGTCCGAAAACGGGGGCCACCGAACCAAAAATGATGATGACGAATCTGATCAAAATCGATCGTCACATTAAAATTCGCCAAGTCGACGACGTAGGTTGGCTTGATCACATGAGTTTGCCCGTCTACATTTAGAACTCTGCCGGGCTTTACCAAAAGGTTGGAGCTGTCGGTGATCACAGCGTCAATTCGGGCGCCGGGAAAAACCAGGTAGAATTTGCCGAGGTGCAATTGCCCTCGCGATGTGTAAACGTTCACCCGGCTGGTTTGATGGAGACCGGGCTCAAAGCGATCCAACAATTCGACGAACGGCTCAACGACCAACCAATACGCAGCCTGCCCGCTGATGTGTGGGGGATCCGTCTTATGGGGTTCCAGCGTGAGCCGGGTTGGCATCTCAGCGAGCAGCGCCTGAGGAATGCGCTCGCCTTTGGTCGCCATCAGATCAGCATCGGGGGGAATTCTCCTATCAAATCTATAGCCGATAGAGAATTTCGGCTTACTGGATAACGTAACAAGGTAAGTCATTGAACCAAACGAATGCTCCTCAAACCAATCACTATCTCAAACTTCAACGCAGCTTGAGCTGCCGCTCGAACGTTTGGCACCGAAGCGTCGGCCCGGAGCCGTAGCTGAAAATCTGTTCGTGTTCTGCATTCACGAAGGTTTGGCGACCTGCGCCCGAAACCAAGCGTTCGATCCAGAACACAAGCTCCAACTCGGTAACGCCGGAGCACCCTGCTTCGCTGATCGCCCTTGATCCACCGGCCAACGCGGCGATCAGTATGCGTCTGGTTGGCCGCGAGAACGTTTCAGTGCGAACTGGAACCATCTCCCTGCCCCAGCGCTTCCGCCCACTGGCACGATGGTGTGGGTGGCCAGGTGGGGAGCGGACCGGCAAGGCCCATCGGCCCAGGGCGGACACGATTTCGGCCCGGCGCAGCTGCCCCGTCCACAACCGCAAATTGGACATCAATTCCAGCCTGCGACACTCACGCGCTCGCGGAGGGCCACACGACTCCAGGTCGGCGATCCATGATTTCAGATGACTGATGAGTTATACATGAAATAGCGCGCAAGTCCAGGCATCCGCTAAGGACCCTGAACCTGCGCGCGAGCGTTTCGTCAATTACGGTTGAATTAGATGGATTGGCAACCGACCGGCTGAACCGCACAACCCCTACAATCGCGACTAATTCCCCAGCATCTTCTTGAGATCCTCGATTTCTTCTCGCAGCCGGGGATTGCCGGGCAACTGTCCTTCAATCTTCTTTATAGCGTGCAGCACGGTGGTGTGATCGCGCCCTCCAAATCGACGACCGATCTCCGGCAGGGAACGCGATGTCAGCTGCTTGGCAAGGTACATGCCGATCTGCCGTGGCCATACCACCGAGCGGTGGCGACGTTCCGAAAGAATGTCGCTTTTTGAGACGGCATAGTGACGCGAAACCGCCTTGACGATTTCCTCAATCTTAATGCGCCTAGGCTCCAGACCATGCACCAAATCGCGGATCGCATGCTGCGCAACCTCGATCGTGATCGGCACGCGGGTATACTGCCACGTCGAATGCAGGCGTGTGACCACACCTTCCAAGTCGCGACCGCTCTCGGTGATCTGCTCAGCCAACAGATTGAGTACATCGCGACCGATCTCGAAGGATGGGTCGCCGACCCGCTTTTCCTGGATCCGCCGCTCGAGCACTTTCAACCGCAGGTCTTGGTCGAGCGGACCGATCTCCGTGACCAACCCGCGCTGGAGGCGGGAGCGCATGCGATCGTTGAGCTTTTCCATCTGGCTGGGCGGGCGCGCCGACGCGACCACGACCTGCCGGCCGCCATCCAACAGCGCATTGATGATGTGATCGAACTCCTGCTCGGTCTGCGTGCCTTGCAAGAACTCGAGATCGTCGATCAGCAAAATGTCGATGGAACGGAACTTATCCTTGAAGGCGAGCGGATCTGAGCTGCGCAGCGCCTCGACGAACTGATAGCGAAATCGCTCGGCCGTCAGATACAGCACCTGCGCGGCCGGCGAACGCCGCTGCACCTCCCAGGCGATCGCATGCAGCAGGTGGGTTTTTCCCAACCCGACGGCGGCGTGAATAAACAGAGGATTGATGGCGGAGGTTGAGCCGGCCTGCACCGTCTCGGCCACCTGCTGGGCACCAGCGTGGGCGATTCGGTTCGATGCGCCAACCACGTAGCTTTCAAGCGTATAGCGCGGGTCGAGCGGCGAGCCCTCAAACCCGCCCACGCTGGTTCGTCCGAACTGACGCGATGGTGCGTTGCCGATGGTGATCGATGCCGCTGCTGACGGCGGTGGGGCCTTGTCAGCCCTCGGTTCACGGGGCTGCTCTTCCATCGCCGGCCGGCTGGCGACGACACCCGGCTGGCGCAAGTTGATCTCGACCCGGCGCGCGCCGACGAACTCGTTGGCGCAGCACCGCAGCAAAACCTCGTTGTAGTGCGATTGCACCCAATTTCTGAGAAACTTGGTGGGGAACGAGACGCTCAACGTCTCGCCGTCGAAGGCTTGGAACTCCATGGCGTTGAACCAACTCGAGTAGACCTCCTCGCCGAGCTCGTGGCGCAGCATGGCACGGGCTTTTTGGCCTCGACCCTTGATGCATTGCGGCTCGCCGGTGATCACCGCCTCACCTTGTGCCGCCTCCTCACACCGCGCGTCAGGACCACTGGCCGCACCATTGGCTGGGCGTCCAAAATCAGAGGCACGCAACGGGACCGCAATCAGGCGCTCCTCCGCCCATCCCGAGCTGCCGGCTGAGCTTCTGGCCGTATGTCCCCCTGTTTCTTTCGACGGGGCCGTGGCGGCTGTTTCCGTCAAGCTGTCGTACAACGGCCGAACGGCCGTGTCGTTCGTGTCACCCATGATATTGTCCCCGCAGTTTACCAAGATCACGACCGAAGAAGGACGTCGCCAAGTCGCCCGCCCGCACGCGAACGACATTTCGTCTCCTCGGTGGTTTGAGGCGCTTGACTAGCCCTGCGCCCAGGGCAGACCGGCGGACTTCCAACCTCCTAACCGGCCTCGATGACGGTCGGGATCGAGTGGCCCCTCAAACCCATCCGCGACGTTGTGGCAGCGCAAATAGCCCTCTGCTGCCATGACCTGGGCGGCCGACTTGCTGCGGCCCCCGGACCTGCAAATGAAAAAGATCTCGCTGTCCTTGCTGACCCCAGCCTCGCTCAACAACCCATGTAGGCGCTGAGCAAATTGGGAGTCGACCCTGCTTTCAGGAAAAGACTGCCATTCAATAAAAATCGGCTTTTTGCCAATTTCGTTGAGTTCTGGAATGCCGACGAAGTTCCATTCCGCGCGTGTCCTGACATCCACCAAAACCGCGCCGGAATCCGATTTCAACAGCTCCCACACATCAGTGACCGACACATCGTCAATGTTTGCGACGTGCGGCGCCCCCGCGCCTGATGTACCCAAAGCAACCTCCTTGTGCGCGCTACACCTCTGCGAACCGCCCTGAGTTCGGACTTAGAGCCCCCTGAGGTCACAAGCGTGACACGCACACATACAGTTAACCCGCTCGCTCAGCGCCAAATGCTTCACGCAGAACGTAGATCTGATAGTCACCCTTGAGAACGCACCACTTAACTCAAGCAACAGCACTTGCGCCTTTCGGCCTGGCAATCTTTGCTTAACCGTGCACTTGTAGGTAACGGTTTATTAACCACACTGGCGAAGGTCTTGCAAGGCACGGTTTGAATGGCCACACATGCGTTCAGTGCGCCGATTACTCTGGGGACAACTCACGATTCGCACGCGATTTTAGGGGATATCCCGCTGACTCTGTGGATTTTTTTGCAATTTTGGAACCGCGCTCGCCGCGCCCGATCCTGACCGAAAAATGAAAATTGTTTTTACGTTTTGCGCGCTTCAGTGAGATCAAATTAGATCGTCCCCGTCGGCAACACGGCACTTGAAACAATGGAGATTTCTACAACGACGAAGGGGTCTGGCGCGCCGCCAAATGTTGTAGAACTGTCACATTTGGAAACAATCTCTGCGGCGAGCCAAGCGGCCTACAAGGCATTGGACAACTCGTTTCCGCCACGCGTCGCCAGCGCTAGGCTTCCAATGCGTTGACACGGGCAGTGAGTCGCGAAATTTTGCGGCTGGCGGCGCGCCGATGGATCACGCCTTTCTGGGCGGTCCGCGCTAGCGTCGGTTCGGCGGTCTTCAGCGCCGCCAGTGCCGCGCCTTTATCGCCAGACGCAATCGCCTCATTCACTTTTCTCACCTCGGTCTTCAGCCGCGAGCGACGTGCCTTGTTGACCTCGGTACGCCGCGCAATTTTGCGGGTGGCCTTTTTCGCCGATCGGGTATTTGCCATGTTGATCGTTCCTGCAACTTGTTGCGCTCAGGGCAGATTTATGCTCTGACGTTGGTCGCGAACGGCATCGGAGCGAGATCATCGTCGAGCGTTCGCGCGAAGTCGAGCGTTCGCGTAAAAGGGGGTTATCGCCAGAGGGTTAAGACCTCGGACGGTGCACGGCCACGGTTCATAACCTTGTTGGCGCGTCAGGTCAACGATCGCTGCGGCCGCGCGCGCTCGACTGCCGGCGAATAGACAGCTTGAGCGAGGCTGATGGACGGCGTTAGCGCCGGGGGGCATCATGTCGTCAAACTTTCACGAGCGCTTAGAACAAGACGCCGTTCCTTTACCTTCGGATCGATCCACCGGGTTGGTGTTTACGGTCGTTGCGCTGGTTGTCGCCTACCTGTGGCGCAGCAACGAGACGGTTCTGTACGCCGCTGGCATAGCGGCGGGGGTGTTGGCCGCCGTCAGCCTGCTGGTGCCGCGGCTGCTGCATCCACTCAATGTCGGCTGGATGAAGTTCGCCCTCATCATCAATAAAGTGATGAGCCCGATCATCATGTTGGTGCTGTTTGCCGTCGCCATCGTGCCGGCTGGGCTTTTGATGCAATTGCGGGCCGATCCCCTGCGGCGGCGGCGTCAGCCCGATGCAAACAGCTATTGGATCGAGCGCGAACGCGACATGTCCGCCAATATGGCCAACCAATTCTGACTGGCCGTGTCTGCGCCCGCGTCAACGTCAATTGAGGAGCGGCCCGCGCTGCGGCTTGCCAGCCGCGACCGACAACAGAGGCGGTGTCGAGGCGCCACCTGAACGTGGTTTGATATTATTTGGAGACGGGGAAATGCTGTCGCTGATCAAGGAGTTGGCCGCGTATATGAGCGCCAGGAAAAAATGGTGGTTGCTGCCGGTGATCGCCGTTCTTGTGATCGTTGGCGGATTGTTGGTGTTGGCCCAAGGCTCGGCCGTTGCGCCGTTTATATACACCGTCTTCTAAAGCGTTTCAGCGTGAGCTGGAACCCTCCCGGTCCGCCAGCCGGCCCCTTGCACCAGCGTGCCATTGGGGGCTGGCTGGGGTTCGGGCCGGTCAGCTTGAGCGGCCTGAGGTGGACATGAATGAAAGCCCCGGCTCAACGCTGCAGGGCTGCGTGAGAGTTTGGGCGCGACGGGTTTTATCCAGCCCATATTCTCGCCGTATCAGTCGCGCAGCCATGGCGCCTGTGTGACCTCGGCAAAGCAGGGACTGACCATGTGGATTCTCGGGATATCTGCCTTTTACCACGACAGTGCCGCCGCGCTGTTGGGCGACGGCAAGATCGTGGCAGCTGCGCAAGAGGAACGCTTCACGCGCAAAAAACATGACGCTGGCTTTCCTGCGCACGCAATCGCCTACTGCCTCGAAGAAGCGGGTCTGGCCTTCGACGACCTTGACCATATTGCGTTCTTTGAAAAACCGTTGCTCAAATTCGAGCGCTTGCTGGAGACCTACCTAGCGAACGCGCCGCGTGGCTACCAATCGTTTCGGATGGCGCTGCCGGTCTGGCTCAAAGAGAAGCTGTTCCAGAAGGCCGGGATGGTTAAGGCGCTCAAGGCGTTCTCCAGTTCCGGCCGTGGGATCGAGGAGAAGCTGCTGTTCGCTGAGCACCACCAGAGCCACGCAGCCTCCGCGTTTTTCGCCTCACCGTTCGACGAGGCCGTGGTGCTGACCATGGATGGGGTTGGCGAGTGGGCGACCACATCAGTCGCCATCGGCCGCGGTTCGGACCTTGAAACGGTGCGGGAGATCCATTGGCCGCATAGCCTCGGACTGCTCTATTCGGCCTTCACCTATTACACCGGCTTTCGCGTCAATTCCGGCGAATACAAGGTGATGGGCTTGGCGCCCTATGGCGAACCCAAGTATGTCGATCTCATTCTCGACAACCTGATGGACCTCAAACCGGACGGTAGCTTCTGGCTCGACCAAAGCTATTTCAATTATGCCACCGGGTTGACCATGACGTCGAAGAAGTTCGACGCGCTGTTCGGCGCGCCACCGCGGGCCAGCGAGGCCCGACTCGAGCAGCGCCACATGGATTTGGCGGCCTCGGTGCAGAAGGTCACCGAGGAGGTGATGCTACGGATGACGCGCGATCTTGCGAAAACCTACGGTATTCCGAACCTGTGCATGGCTGGCGGCGTTGCACTGAACTGTGTCGCAAACGGCCATATCCTGCGCGATCGCGCCTTTGACAGGGTCTGGGTGCAGCCGGCGGCGGGCGACGCCGGCGGCGCGTTGGGCGCAGCCTATGCCGCCTACCATCTGCACGCTAGGCAACCGCGCCGCCTCAATGGGGCGTTGGACGGCATGCAGGGGAGCTACTTGGGCCCGGCCTTCGATCAGGAGGAGATCGAACGGCGACTGGCCGGTGCCGGTGCTCGGTTCACGTTGCACGACGATGCGGCCAGCATTGAACGCACCGTAAACGCCCTCATCGATGGACATGCGGTCGGGTGGTTCCAAGGCCGGATGGAGTACGGGCCACGCGCGCTGGGCGCCCGCTCGATCCTCGGCGATCCCCGCAACCCGCAGATGCAAAAGACCCTCAATCTCAAAATCAAGTATCGCGAGAGCTTCCGGCCGTTTGCGCCTTCGGTGTTGGCCGAAGACGTGCAGGAGTACTTCAAGCTGGACGTGGCCAGCCCCTACATGCTGATGGTGGCCGACGTGCTGGATAATCGGCGACGGTCGATGACCGCCCGGGAACAGGCGTTGTTCGGCATCGACAAGCTGAACGTGCCGCGCTCTGACATTCCCGCGGTCACCCATGTCGATTACTCGGCCCGCATCCAGACCGTGCACAAGGAGACCAACCCGCGCTACCACGCGCTGATCTCCGGCTTCAAGGCCCGCACCGGCTGCCCGGTCGTGGTCAACACCAGCTTCAATGTGCGCGGCGAACCGATCGTACGCACGCCGGAAGACGCGTTCCGATGCTTCATGGGTTGCGAGATGGAAACGCTGGTCGTCGGCAACTGCGTGCTCGATAAGGCCGAGCAGGACCCTGCGCTCGCCGTCGACTACAAGGACAGGTTCGAACTGGATTGACGTGGGGCACTCCGCCCCGTTGAACCGCGGCTGGCCCACCCGCCAGCGGCCCTACCGCACGACGGCGGTGGGCGCTCGCCGGGCTGCGACCACCGCGGCTCGATCGTGATGGCTTGATGGCCCGCGCCAGCCGCGGGTCGGATCCCAGATCACATCAATCTTGGACGAGCGTGGGCGCTGCCAGAAGACCGCGCTTGGCCGGCAGGTCGGGGACCGCCAACACGATCCCGCCTCGGGCCGCACGGACGCTGGCGGTCGCACGTCATAGCGTTGCAAGGTTGGCTGGAGCCATCCCGCTGTCTGCCCGGCCATGAAATGGCATGATGTTCTGGGTGGCGAGTGGAGCAATCGGGCGGGGCAGCGGGCCGGCTCGAGCGATTCCGCCTTTAGCGGACATGATGTCAGGCCGACAGGATCGAGATCATCGTGCCTTGAATTGGAACTGCAAAGCCAGTTCCGATTCAAGGCGCAAAGATCATCGCTCTTAAAGTGTAGAGCAACTTTCTGGCTTTGATCGGGATCGTTCCGATTCCGATCAAAGGCAGGTTGCTCTAGCGCGTTTCGTCGGGCGCTCGGTGATAGACGTCTTCGGACCTGACAATGTCGTCCTCGCCGAGATAAGTTCCGATCTGAACCTCGATCAGCTCAAGCGGTACTTTGCCAGGGTTCTCCAAGCGATGCCAATCCGTGGCGATGATGTAGACGCTTTCGTTTTCGCGCACCAGCTTTTCGGAGTCGCCGACGACGACCCGTGCCGTGCCTTGCACCACGACCCAATGCTCCGAGCGGTGATGATGCATCTGCATCGACAGTTTGCCACCCGGCTTGACGTGCAGGAGCTTGACCTGGAAGCGCTGACCGATCGAGAGCGTCTCAAAGAACCCCCAGGGCCGATAATTGCGCAGGTGCTGTTCCTGCTCCTTGCGATTTGAGTCGCGCAAGCGCCGAACGATGGTCGAGACCTCTTGGCTGCGCGATTTGTCGGCCACCAACAGGGCATCGGGGGTATCGACGATCACCAGGTCGCGAACGCCGATGGTCGACACCAACCCCTTCTCACTGTGGATGTAGCAACCGTGCGTGTCTTCGAGCACCGAAGCGCAATTGACGAAGTTGCCACTGTCGTCGTGTGGGGCGACATCCCACAGCGATGACCACGAGCCGACATCATTCCAGCCAACATCGATCGGCAGCATTGCCGCCGCCTTGGTTTTCTCCATCACCGCGAAATCGATGGAGATCGACGGGGCCGCTGCGAAGCTGGCCCGATCCAGGCGGACGAACCCTAGGTCGGCAACTGCCGCATCCAACGCAGCCCGGGCGGCTTCGAGGATTTGCGGCTCCAGTCGCGCGAGCTCGTCAATGAACGTGCGCAGATGTAGAACGAAAATACCGCTGTTCCAGCAATATCCGCCCTGGGCCAGGTAGGCCTCGGCGGTCTTGGCGTCAGGCTTTTCAACGAACGCGCGCACATCGAACGCGGTGCCGTTGAAGCCGTCCAACGGTTGGCCTTGTCGAATGTATCCATAGCCCGTGTGCGGCTCGTGGGGCTTGACGCCGAATAACACCAAGCGTCCCGTCACCGCGACTGCCGCTGCCCGCTTGACCGCAGCAACGAACGGCGCGGCGTGCTCCAAAACATGATCGGACGGCATCACAACCATGACGCCATCGGGATCATCCTTGGCCAAAGCCAGGGCGGCGACCGCAACGGCTGCGGCGGTGTTGCGGGCGATCGGCTCCAATATAATCGCCTGCGCGGTGATGCCGGCGCGGTCCAGCTGCTCTTGGACCAGAAATCGATGGTCGTTGTTGCACATCACGAGCGGTGCCGCGAATCCGTCCTGTGCCGGTAGGCGCCCCAAGGTGGCACCGAGGAAACTGCCTTGCTGCCGACCATGACCATTAAAAAAACTGATGAACTGCTTGGGATACATCGCACGGGACAGAGGCCAAAGGCGCGTACCGGAACCGCCTGACAAAATCACTGGATGAATAGCCGTCATGTATAGCCTCGGTCTGATGTCCTGACGCTGTGGCGCCACGTACAGTGCGGGTTCAATCACCAAATGCTGTTCGTCAGAGTGATGCTCTGCTTCGGTCGGACGCGAATGTGGCAGCAGCAAGCCCTCGATCGCAACCGTCACCGGTCGTGGTACCGCAAACGTGGCCATCCGACCCGTCTGGAAGTTCCTGCATGATACCCACAGCGACCACCCCGATCATGAGCAAGCGATCATGAGCAAGCGATCATGAGCAAGCGATCATGGGGAGCCTGCGCCAGGGGCATTGGCCGCTGTGCGCCCGACCGGATCGGCAAAGCGGACCACCCAGCGTTGTTGCCGTCTTGGAAGGGATCAGTCGATCGATCTCGGTCTGCCCCAACCGAAATCGCAAAATCGTTCAAGCTTGGGCCGGCCATGGGTCGGTTCAGCCCATAACTGAATACCGTCTATCAGCAGCCGCGTTGCAGCTCAAGTTGCCGCATGAGTCCGCATGTTGATGACGCCAAGCATCCCCAACCACTTGACGCTTTGGATCCGACGGATGGCGTCGGCGGAGGCGCGTGGGTGCAGGCGCCCGACGGCGCCGGCCTCTGCCAAACTCGTGTCAGGCGCCCGAACCTCGTTGAGCAGTTTGCTTGGCAGCCTGTGGCACCGCTGCATCGTCTGGTGCCTGATCCCGGTCAACGGTTCGGCGCCTTTGCCGGCGCGCCACCGGCCGCATTCCAGACCCGCTTCATCGTCAGCCTTAGCCGGTTCCGCCGCGCAGCCCAGCCGCCAGCGCCGTGAAGCGAAGCGGAACGACCGCCAGACGTCCAACGGCCGTTATCTACGTTGCTGCAGCCGTTCACGCAGATTACGCAATGAATCGGTGACGCTGCCCCGCGCCTCGGTTTCCTCCAACGGCGCGCTTGCCGGTGGGGCGACCGGCTTGCGCCGCAACGAGGAACCTTCACCAGCGCGCGCGACTTGCAGCGATGATAGCGGGCGGGCGAGTTGCGCCACGCCGCCATCGCCGCCCTTAGCCGATCCGTTGCCGGCCGCGGCTTCGTGCGGTGCAACCGAGGTCACACGTGCTGTCGCCTGGCCGTGGGCTTGGCCAACGGTTGCTTCGCCGTGCACCCCGTCGGAACTGGCTGGCTGCGCAGTGGGATCCGACTCGGGCTCGGAGAGGCCCATGGCATCGGCCAACATCGCGGTTTGATCAATGTCATATTGGCCGCAGATGCCCGAGGTCCGCCAACGATCGACGATCTCATCGAGGAAATTCTCATCACCCTCCGAGGCTTGCCAGCGCTCAGAGAAGCGTGCCGTAGAACTGCGTGGCAGGAACTCCCGTTGCAGTTCATCAAATCTGATGCGCACGGGAAGCGATACGCCGTCCCCGAAGGCAATCGCCTCGCGCTGGCCAAGGGCCGGCAGGAACTCCAGCAGCCCCGATCCGGTGTCTGACACCGCCGCATAGACGATCTCCTGATCCCGATCATTCGACATGCGCAGGGCAAAAACCGTATTGCATTGGGACAGGATCGTCGAATCGATTTCAGCTGGCCGCTGCGTGACGACGCAAAGCGATGCGCCGTATTTACGACCTTCTTTGGCGATTTTGGCAATCGCCCGCTTACAGGGTTCAAACGCTTGGTCGGCAACAGCCGGCACGTAACGGTGAGCCTCTTCGCACACCAAGGTAACGGGGACCTTGCCTTCGCTCCACATCGCAAAATCGAAGGTCATCCGGCTCAAGACTGAAACGACCACATTGACGATCTCGGTGGGGATGCCAGTCAATTCGATAATGCTGATCGGCTTGTTGTTGACAGGAACGCGGAATACCCGCCCCAAAATCTGCGCCATACCATCGTACACGGTCAGCGAGCCGAACATAAACGCATAGCGTGCATCGTGGCTGATGGAATCGATCCGCGATTTGAGCAAACGATAGGGCTGAAGATCTCTTTTATTCTCCAGCCTGCCCATGCGCTCATTGATCAAACGGGTCAGATCGGAAATCCTATAGGGCACCGGCGTGTCGACCGTATAGCGGCCAGCTTCGGACTGACCGCGTCGTCCGCCGGCTTCCTTTCGTCCCGTCATGCCGGACGCATAGCGCGCTTTACACACCGGGATCAGCTCTTGCAGGATTTCCGCCTCGGCGCGGCGGGTCGCCGTATCTCCGATCAAGACCTGGGCGGCTTCCTCAAAGGTCAGCAACCAGAACGGCAACTGCATGTTTCGAGGACTGATCACCTCTCCAAGATCATGGAACGCGGTGGCATATTCGTTATGGGCATCGAGCAACACGATATGCGCGGCAGGATTGGCCTGAAGGATCGATCGGAGGATCAATGCCGTGGTGCAAGACTTGCCGGTACCGGTGGTCCCCAACACGGCGAAATGCTTGCCCAGCATGTCGTCGACGTTGACCATAGCGCGGATCGAGGAATCTTGCCGCAAGCGCCCGACGCTCACCGCGGATTTGCCGTCGCCGCAAAAGGCCTGCTCAAGCTCGCCGTTCATTGCCACGCGCACGCGGTCGCCAAGCGATGGATAGACAGTGACGCCGCGGTTGAATTTGCCGACCTTGTGTTGATCATCGCGCCACAACTCGCCCACCAAACCGAGTTCCGCGATCCAGATCTCGCTGTCGCCGTCGCGTTGTGCCGGCACCGGCACGCTCAGCGCCGAAACGATGGCAAGCACGACGGTGTCGGCTTGATCGATCGCAAGCAGGTTGCCCATCTCTGGCCGACAACGCGAGGCGCGCGGCTGCGGATCGTGCGCCCCATCCAGCAACGCAATGGCTTTGGAGCCAGTTACGGATACAATGCGTCCGATTGACTGATCCTTGGTCGCGCCGGCGGCGCTGAGCGAGAGCTGCATAGGTTAGTCACCTACCAGTTGCGTGTTCCAAGACTCTTCACGTATGGCTTCAACGGCATCGCGTGAAGGCAATATCAGGGACACCGTGGTCCCCACGTTCTTTTCGCTCTCGATCAAAAGCTTGCCGCTGTGCAGCTCGACCATGGACTTGGCGATGGGAAGGCCCAGGCCGGCCCCCTCCCGGTGCCGCGCGCGACCGCCGTCGACTTGACCAAACGGCGTGAGTGCGATCGCAATTTCCTCTTCGCTCATGCCGACCCCGGTGTCGCTCACCTGAACCATTGCACCGCCGCCGGCTACCGGGGTGGCAGCGATGATGACGGTTCCGCCGGGATGCGTGAATTTGAGCGCATTGGAAACCAAATGGCTCAAGACCTGTGCCAGCTTGACGCTATCGCCACGGATCGGCGGAAGAGCCGCATCGAGTTGCCGCCGCAGCGTTAAACCGGCCTCCTTAGCCGGAATGCGAAATGTGCGAATCACCGTGTCAATCAACTCGTCCAAGGCAATCTCGCGCGCATCGAGCGTATACTTGCCGCTCTGGATCTTGGAAATGTCCAGAATGTCGTTAACGATCGCTAGCAAGTGCCCCGCTGCATCATGAATGAGCTGGGAATATTGGATGATTTCGTCGTCTTGCAGCTTTCGGCGCTCGTGCTCGGACAGCAGCTTGGAAAAGCCGATAATGGTGTTGAGGGGTGTCCTCAACTCGTGGCTCATGTTGGAGATAAACTCTGACTTAACCTTGCTGGCCAGCTCCGCCTCGATGCGGGCGGAATGCTCGGCCACGCGCGTGCGGTGCCGCAAAACGGCATCGCCCAAAATGGTCGAATATTCGCTGATCAGCGAGTTTGCGCCGCCAAATGTGCGATTGTTCAGCATGGCTTGATTAATGCTTGTCCGGGTTTTTGGCCCCTAAGTTCATCCGCCTTCAAACAACGTAGGCAGGAACGGATAAGCAAGTGTTAAGGCAGTGATTGGAAATCTATCATTACACGTATTATTGACTGCTCGATGGGCTATCGGCGGATCGCGCTGGCCGGTGATTCAACCCATCAACGGTAAAGGTGCGGCATCTAAACCGATAAAGTTCGATCTACCGTTGGGCATTTCGAATTGGAATGCGCTGCACAAAATCGATGTTTGATGGGTTCCGGCTTGCCGGCGACAGGGTTTTGCTTTTTAGATTGTTGCCGCCTGAGACGAATGAGCCTTGGCGGTCGGCTCCCGCCAACCTGCCACCCGCACGAGCGGGCCATGCGGCGACCGGGCGGGGCGCGGGAGGGTTCGAGCGAACACGGCAATGCGCCAATGTGATGGGACCTACCCGCCCGAAGGTTTCGGCTGGTTTGCCCATCGGATGTGTCTTGCGCGGCACGCCGGCAGGCGGGTTTCAGCGGGCGGCCGGCAACCGCCATTGAGGGGCTTTCCGCCCGCACTCACATCGGCTACTCCAGCGGTCGTCTTTATGAGTCGCGGTGCCGTGTCGGTGCCACATGCAGTGGGCTGCGCCTTGACTAGTCCAGCTGATGCCAGGGAACGTGAGGGGGCCGGCGCGCATGGGCTGGACCTTGCCGCGCCGACGCTGCCTAGCGAGGCCACCCTCGACTTTATAAAACAAGGTTCGGGCCACCTGTTCGTGACGGGGCGGGCGGGAACCGGAAAATCGACGTTACTACGTCGTGTTGCTGAGGTGGTCGCCGAGCGCGGGGTGGTGCTGGCGCCCACCGGTCTGGCGGCGGTCAATGTGGGGGGCCAGACGATTCACTCGTTTTTTGGTCTGCCACCGCGGTTGATCCGGCCGGATGATATCCGCAAAAGCCGCAACGGTCGGGTCATGCGGCGGTTGGACTTCGTCATCATCGACGAGGTTTCGATGGTGCGCTCGGATCTCATGTGGGCCATCGACCAAAGCCTACGCCTCAACCGGGGTCGGCCACGGGTCCCATTCGGCGGCGCGCGACTGTTGTTGTTCGGCGATCCCCATCAACTCCCGCCCGTCGTTCAGGACAGCGACGTCGCTCAGCATCTCGACGACACGTTTGGCGGTTCATTCTTTTTTAACGTGTCAACGCTGGGCGAAGGCGAGGGGACGCTGCTTTTGGAGTTACACCACGTGTTCCGTCAGCAGGATGATCAGTTGGTGGCGGTGCTGAACCAGATCCGAGAAGGCACCGTCACTGCCGAGGACCTGGCGATTCTCAACCAACGCGTCAATCCGATCCGAACCCTCAGGGATGGCGACCAATACGTGATCCTGACGCCGACGAACGCAGCGGCCAGTCGGATCAATTTGGCCTACCTGAACGCCTTACCCGGTACGTCCAATGCCCTGGAGGCCAGCGTCGTCGGTGACTTCGCCGCCGCCGCCCAGCCCACCGAGCAGACGCTGGTGCTCAAGCCGCAGGCGAAGGTGATCCTGCTACGCAACGATCCGGAACGGCGATGGGTGAACGGCTCGATTGCGCGGGTGTCGCGCCTCGATGAGCGGCGCGTTTGGATCGAAATCGACGGCCGCGAGCACGAGGTCGAGCCGGTATCGTGGGAAAGCCGACGCTATGCATACGATCAAGCCGCCGGAAAGATCGTCGAAACCGTCACCGGGTCGTTCAAGCAGTTCCCGCTGCGACTGGCCTGGGCGCTGACCATCCACAAGAGCCAGGGCCTCACGCTGGACCATGTTTACGTCGACCTCGCCCGCGGAACTTTCGCGCATGGGCAAGCCTATGTCGCTTTGTCGCGCTGCACAACACTGGACGGATTGGCGCTCGCGAGGCCGCTGAGGCAAAACGACTTTCTCTTCGATGCGTCTGCGACGGAATACCGCAGCCTGTTCCCGTCGCTGATTTGAGGTGAAATGTGTCGGGCCTAGTTAGCAAACCGTTGCCAAAACGGCATAAATTGCTGCACTGCACAATGTCGCTTCGACGGCACAGCAAAGCCGAAAGTGCACAGGCGGCGATTGGCATTGCAGCAAACATATTGCGCCGCACAATAAACTGCGTTATAGCTGTCCCCACAGCGTAGATCGTCATGTCAAGAACGTTTGTACGGCCAACGGCGCGGGCCGCCAAAGCGCACGCAGCTTCCGTGGAAGCGTGCGTCCGGCGGTGTCAAGCCCGCGACGCACCGCGCACCAACCGCAGTCACCGAGGCTTCGCCCGCATTAAAACAGCAAAGCCGTGTCAACCGCTATCCAGGTCCACACCCCAACCCCGCAGACAGGAGAGACGCAATGAACGAGCAATTCAATCGTCAGGCCCAAGACATGTTCAAGGCCGCTCAGGACGCCCGCATCCCAGAGAATTTGCAATCTATGGCTGAAGACAGCGTCGCCAAAACGCGTGAGGCCTTCGAGCAATTCTCGACCGTTGCCAAGGATAACGCCAAGGCGTTCGAGGAGGTCGTGATCGCGGCCCAGGCTGGGGCCAAGGCGATCGGCGATAAAATGATGCAAAATACGTCGGCCAACGCTGAAGCTGCCTTCGATGCCGCGCAGGCCATCGCTCGGGCACGGACGCTGCCGGAGGCGGCGCGGCTGCAAGCCGATTTCGTCCAGCAGCAGTTGGCGGTTGCGGGCGCACAAAGCAAAGAGCTGCTCGAACTGTCAACGCGGGTCACCCAGCAAACGCTGGAGAGCATGAACGTCGCGGCCAGCAAGTCGTTCAGCCCGTTGAAGCGCTAGAGCAACCTGCCTTTTGTCGGACTCGGAACGATCCCGATGAAAGGCAGAAAGGTTGCTCCACACTTTAAGGCACGATGATCGAGCGCAACGGCGATTGAGGTGGATCCGCTTTTGCAGCCAACTCAAACGCGAAGCACTGGTCACGTGTAAAGCTGGTCACGTGTAAAACTGATCACGCGAAAAGTTGAGGGCAAGCGTTGCGGCGACGATTGCGGCCATGGTCGCTCGCGTTTTCATGCTTGCCAACTGAGCGAACCCAGTTTCGGCCCCGCCTGCCCAATGCAGCGGGGCCGCGTTGCGTTGGTCCACCGCCGGGCGTCGTGAACTCACCATGCGCGAGCTTTTTGCTGCACGCGCAGAGTTGCCGAGCTAGAGTGCAGCTGGGCTCCGATCCGGGCGCACCAGATTCGGGGTGCTAAGTTGCATTTCCGCCTTCGGTGCTCCGCGAACCTGTGCGCAGGGCGGGAGCGACCGGAAGTTGACGATCAAGGTTAGCGTTATGCTTGGTTCGAGTGTGGAAATTGTCGTTCGGTCGGGCAAGCCAAGTGATGCGGCAGCGCTTCAGCATCTGTTTAAAGAGAGTTGGCGCTGCGCATACGGCGGGATCATTCCGTCACATCACCTCGAATGGATGATCTCCAAGCGCACCAAGAAGTGGTGGGTCAGTGCAACGCGCTCGCGCGACTGTATGCTGGTGCTGTCACTGTCCGGCGACACGGTGGGGTATGCGACGCTCGGTTTGTCACGTACACGGGGACGCGTCAGCCCAGCCGAAGGCGAGATATACGAGATCTACCTGTCACCCATCCACCAAGGCATTGGTCTGGGCGAGCGGTTGTTCGAAGCCTGCCGCCACACGCTGGAAATGCGCGGGCATTGCGGCTTAATCGTCTGGGTGCTGGCTCAGAACACGGGCGCGATCGAGTTTTATTGGCGTCGGGGCGGACGACCGGTGAAATCCACGACCGAATTGATCGGCGGCGCCCCGTTGGAGAAGATCGCCTTCGAGTGGATTTGACTGCCATCGCCGCTGCTGACCCGGCTTACGACCACATCTCATTCGGCGCACGATGATGTCGTCCACGAGCGCAAAGTGTCGTGGTTCGGCGCTGTACGCCGACAGCTGCGCGCCGACAGCTGCACGCGGGCAGGAGAGGCGTTACGATGAATCATGGTGGCTCGCGGACCCTGGTACCGTCACAGCGACCATCACATCGCTCCGCTTGGTTGCCGACACCGGGCGATTTCACGCTTCACAGGATCAGGGCGTTTCAGGGTGAGCGGGACGGCAGGGCGCTTGCGGCTCAGGCGGAAACGCCCCAGATCATCGTATCTTAAGTTGGAACTGCAAAGTCGGTTTCAACTTAAAGTAAAAAGGATCGCCCTTACCGTGGTGAGCAACCTGCTGCTTTTCATCGCAACCGTTCCGAGTCCGATCAAAAGCAGGTTGCTCTAGCCCCCAAATACCTTGTTCTGACCCAGATTGCGGAACAGTTGTTTGATGATCGTTTCGTCATTGGTGTTCGCCGACGGCGTCCGGCGACTGACGAAGTCAACAACCCGGCCGTCCTGCATCCCATAGTTGGCGACCCTGTCCACGAGCCCCATCTGGGAGAAGTAAACCGCAACGACCCTGCGGTCGATCTCCTTGGGTTTGTAGAATGCGGTCTGCGCCATCTTGCTGGAGATATAGTAATAGGCGTTGCCGCGACCGGCGGCGGCGACCGTCGATGGGCTGCCGAGCACTTGCCGGACTTGATCCTGGGTCATGCCGGCCGTCACCTGTGTGATGTGCCGATCCTCCAGCAGTGCGCCATGTTGAGAGATCGAAGTGCTGCAAGCGCCGAGCAACAGGGCCGCACAGCCCGCGAACAGCAGCGCCCGCACTTTGGCCTTCGGCGAAGTCCGGCTGCGCGCCACGTCCAACTGCCCGCGTTCGAGCAATCGGAAGGCCTGTGATCGTCTCCGCATGCTGTTATAGCTTTTCAGACTTGGCTGGAACCATCCCGCTCCCCGACCGGGCCATCCCATGGCATGCTGATACGGGTGGCCGGGTGAGGGAGCGGGCCGGCAAGGCGATCCCGCCATAGGCGGAAAAAAGCGAGAGCAGATCTTGCCGGACCTTGATTGCATAATGTCACGTCCCCTCACCCCCTGCCGCGTCTCGGCCTAAAACCACAGCCGCATTGCATCCAGGTGCGACGATAGCCCCCTTGTCGCCACCCGGCAGCCGAATCAATTCCGCATCTGTCATTCGCTTAGCGCTCACCTTGCGCAATTGCAACGACACCCCGGTCGTTCTATGTGCGTAGTGTGAGCTTGCTTCAGCGGCAGCACGTCGACCGCCGTCAGTTGTGCCGCCACCGGATATCAACCTGTAACACCGCACCCGCTGCCGATGGTTTTCTCGCGCATCTCTCGATTGGCTCTGACGTCCGGCCAGCGTGCGCTCTTGCATAGCTCAACCGAGCTTTATGGCCGGGTCGTGGCGCAGGCCCGCGACGCCCGCTTTTACAGGGATCTGCAGGTCCCCGACACGGCCGAGGGTCGGTTGGAAATGATCCTGATTCATCTTGTCTTGGTGTTGCGTCGCTTGCAGCGTGATGGAGCGGCCGGAGCCAAGCTGGCGCGCGCGTTGGCGGAACGCTTTGTGACCGATGTCGACGATTGCCTGCGGGAGATGGGCGTCAGCGACATCAAGGTGCCGCAGAAGGTCAAGCAGGCCGCTGCCGCCCTTTATGACCGCACGCGGGATTATGGTTCCGCCCTGCAGGCCCAGGACCCCCAGCAGTTAGCGCAACCTCTGGTGGTGCACGTCTACGCTGATGACGGTGAGCATCGCGCCGACGACGCTTTGCAATTGGCGCAGTATATCTTGGATATGGAGGACCGGCTGGCCAACATCCCAAGCGGTACGGAGCCGGGCGATAAGCTTGAGTTTCCGCAGTCGACACTGTTGCAGCCGGCAGGTGGCCAATGACGATCGCGCGTGACTGGGTGCACCCGATCTTGGCGATTCCGTCCCAGGGTTTGGAGGCGACGCGCCAGGCTGATGAAGCGCAGCGTGCAGAACTGGCGCAACGGCTGGGCATCCTTCAGGTGGATGAACTCAAGGTCAGCTATCGGATCGAGGTTTGCGGCAAGCGCAGCTATCAGCTGTCAGGCGCGCTCACCGCGCGCGTGGTGCAAAGTTGCGTTGTCACGTTGGACCCTGTGACCAGTACCCTGGTCGAGGACATCGATACCCAGTTTCGCGATCAAGAACAGGTGGTTGCAGCCGATCAAGGCGAACAAGCGATTCTCGCGCTGGAGGATGTTGAACCGATCGACCACGACCAGATCAACGTCGGCGGCGTCGTGATCGACGTGTTGCTCACCGCCTTGGACCCTTACCCGCGTGCCGTCGGGGCCAGGCTGGAACCGACCGAGCCCGAAGGCGACGACGACCCCCAACAAGGTCCGTTCGCGGCCCTCGCCGCGTGGAGATCCAGGTCGGGTTGAAACCGCGAAGCCACACCCGATGGTCACGGTTCACAGCCCCGAGAATCCGGTTGTCAGTGGCGGGCAAACCGTTATGGTGCGGCCGGTACGCAACGTCGGTACCGTTTAGCAAGCTTGACGGCAACCAGGCTTGGTCACTGCCGAGCCCGGGGTTTGGCCTAAGGCGGTCTGGGCTTTACCTGATGCCTTGCTTCATACGGGCTTTCGCTGCCCCGTGCTTGCAGCGTTGGAGGTCGGACTTCTTGATAGCGTTGCGCCCATAGATTTGCACCACGCTCGGGTAGAGCGCCAACCTGGCGTTGCATTAAGTTCGATATTCTGCGGCACGGTGCGATCCGAACCATGAACGGATCAACATCCATCTCGTCAGGGGCGTCTTGAGAGAGCAAGCGTATGCCGAACCGGTTGACGATAGCCCTCGATGCTATGGGCGGGGATTTTGGCCCGGACGTGGTGCTACCCGGCGCTGCCATATCGGCCGTTCGCCATCCGGGCCTGACCTTCCTGGCATTCGGCGACGAGGACCGCATCAGGCCGATCGTATCCAATCACCCGGCCCTCAATGGGCGCGTTACGATCGTGCACACCTCGGCCGTGATCGGCATGCACGACAAACCCAGTCAGGCGCTGCGGCGGGGCAAAGGCTCGAGCATGTGGATGGCGCTGGAGGCCGTCAGCAGTGGGGATGCTTCCGTCGCGGTCTCAGCCGGAAATACCGGCGCGTTGATGGCGCTTTATCGCATGATGCTGCAGCCGCTGGCGGACATCGAGCGACCCGCCATCGCCGCCTTGTGGCCCACCGTCAAAGCGGAATCGATCGTTCTCGACGTCGGCGCGAACATTGGCGCCTCATCGCGACAGCTTGCCGATTTCGCGCTGATGGGGGCCGGGATGGCGCGCGCCTTGTTTCATATCGAGTGCCCGAGCGTGGGACTGCTTAATGTTGGAGTTGAGGAAATCAAGGGCGCTGAGGAGGTGAAGCAAGCGCATCTGTGGCTGAAGGAAACGTTGGGCCTGCCGATCGACTACCGCGGCTACATCGAAGGCGATGACATTGGCAAAGGCGTGGTCGATGTCGTCGTGGTCGAGGGATTTGCAGGCAATATCGCGCTTAAGACGGCCGAAGGGACGGCCCGGCAGATTGGCAGCTATCTCAAAGACGCGATGTCGCGCTCCGTCATGTCAAGGTTGGGCGCCTACTTGGCGCAAGGCGGGTTCCGGGTCCTAAAGCGAAAAATGGATCCCCGGCGTTCCAACGGCGGAACATTCCTCGGTCACAATGGCCTTGCAATAAAAAGTCATGGCGGTACCGATGCGCTTGGATTCGCTAGCGCCATCGACATCGGCTACGATATGGCCGAAAGTGGCTTGGTTGCGCGATTGGCCAAGGATTTGGAGGCGTTTCACGGCAAGCTCAGTGCCAAAACGGCCTCGTAATGATGCTGGGACCCAGCCTGCTGCGGGGACTCAGCGTGTTGCGAGGACTTAGCGTATTGCGAGGACTTAGCGTATTGCGGGGACTTAGCGCACGGAAGGCCTGTCGGGTCCGTTGAACCGCCGGCCCATGGCGATCCCGTTAGCCGGCTGCGGTGGCAATTCACATGACTTTGGCGCACATGACCTTGGAATTGTATGGGAGGCAAAAGAGAAAGCGTGGCCGTGATACGCTCCGTCATCCTAGGCGTCGGTGCCTACCTCCCGCGGCGTCGGCTCACCAATGCCGACCTGACGAAGATCGTCGACACATCGGACGAATGGATCACGGAACGCACCGGCATCAAGTCCCGGCATATCGCCGCTGAGGGGGAGCTGACCTCAGACCTCGGTGTCAAGGCCGCAGAGCAAGCGCTGAGACGAGCCGGCCTCGATCCGGCCGATATCGATCTCGTGATCTGCGCGACGGCCACGCCGGACCGCACGTTTCCAGCGACCGCGGTACGCATTCAGCGCGAACTGGGCATCTCGCACGGCGCCGCCTTCGACCTGCAAGCGGTGTGTTCCGGTTTCGTTTACGGGCTGGCGACGGCCGACAACTTTCTCAAAGCCGGCCAGTTCAAGCGCGCGATTGTGGTGGGCGCGGAAACTTTCTCAAGAATTCTCGATTGGCACGATCGGACAACGTGCGTGCTGTTCGGTGACGGGGCGGGCGCCGTCGTGCTTGAAGCTGAGGTGCAATCCGGCACGCGTGAGGATCGCGGCGTGTTGGCGTCTCGGCTACGCTCGGACGGCCGCTACGAGGAATTGCTCTATGTCGACGGAGGTCCAGGGTCGACGCGGACCACCGGCCATCTGCGGATGAATGGTCGAGAGGTGTTCCGTCACGCCGTCAACAAGATCTCGAGCGTGATCGAAGAGACGCTGGTGGAAGCCGGCATCGGCGCGGGGGAAATTGATTTATTCGTGCCACACCAGGCCAACGCCCGCATCCTAGACGGAGTTGCCAAAAAGCTGAAAGTGCCGCCGGAAAAAGTCGTCAAGACGCTCTCTCAACACGGCAATACGTCGGCCGCCTCAATTCCGCTCGCGCTCGACCACGCCTGTCAATTGGGGCTGATCAAGCACGGGAGCTTGATCCTGATGGAGGCGATGGGTGGTGGCTTCACGTGGGGGGCGGTGCTGGTGAGGTGGTAACGCCAGCCCCGATTGCGCTGAGGATGGACGCCAACGCCAGCCGCGCGCATGCATCCAGCCACTGGATCGGTTGCGCCTGAGGCGGATCAGCCGGGCCGGCTCGCTGCCCCAGCTGGCCAGCCAATGGCACGATTCGTGGGCGGGCGGGGCGCGGTATGGTTCCAGCTGCCAGGCAAACGCGCCTGGGTCATGACCGGACATGACCGAACGATCGATGGTCGGCTTCAAGCGGCCAAAAGTCGGTCGACCTCGCGCACCAGTTCTCTCAAGTGGAAAGGTTTGGACAACACCCGCGCTTCTTTGGGAGCATCATTGTTCAACGTCACCGCGGCGAAGCCCGTGATGAACATGATCTTGAGGTCGGGATCCAATTCGCTCGCCCGACGCGCCAGCTCGATGCCGTCCATCTGCGGCATCACGATATCGGTCAACAACAAGGCGTAGGGCTCGCGACGCAGCTGCTGATAGGCTTCCGCGCCATTGGCGAAAGATGCTACATCATAGCCGGCCCGCGATAAGGCGCGTTCGAGAAAGCCGCGCATGGAATCATCATCCTCGGCTAAGATGATGCGCTGCATGACATTGGATGACGTATCGAGCGACATGGTAAATTATCAAGTGCGGCCCAAAGTGACGATGACACGCTGCACGACACCCGACAACGCAGCCGAATGTCATCTCAATCTGGCGCAAGTTTGGTAAATGTCGAATGAATCGTGTGTCAATTCCTGATCGCAACACTGGATTCGTCGCTCCGTCAAGCCATGCTGCGCACCCCTGGTCGACGACCGCGTTGCAGCCGGCTCGGAACGGCCGGTGTTAGGCCGGCCGCAGCACATATGCCCTTTGCGGCGGGTTGATGTCGTCACGCTACGCGCGAAATTTATGCTTGACACACGTCTGCCATGGACAGTGCGTGTCCTGCTTGGCACAGTGGGGTTACCCGTTGAGCGTCTCGTTGCCGCATTCCACCGAACGTCGTTGTGGCCTAGCGCTCCGCGTCACCGTCGGTCAGACTGTCTCGTTGGGCCGGAAACGGCGCGCACCAGGCGGGACTCGGCGCAATCGGCAATCGTCTCGGCCTGTAACAAGGGTTTGGTTTTGTTTACAGGTATGTTCTTGAACATGCGCCAACCGCGACCTTATCAACAGAGATCGCCAGCCTGATGCCACTCGCTGAACGCGCCGCCATCCTGTCGGAGCTCACCCCCGCATTCGAGGTGATCGAACCTGCGGAGCAGCTTGCCCCTTTTGTTTTCTGCTCACCCCACTCCGGCCGTAGGTACCCGAGCGTGCTGCTCTCGGCCTCGCGGCTCGACCCACACGCGCTGCGAAAATCCGAAGACTGCTATGTCGATCAGTTGTTTGCCGGTGTCACAGAACTTGGAGCGCCGCTGATCGTTGCGCATTTCCCGCGCGCCTATCTCGATGTCAATCGCGAGCCGTTCGAACTCGATCCGGAGTTGTTCGGTCCCCGGCTTCCCTCATTTGCCAACTCTCAATCGGTGCGCGTGGCCGGCGGCCTGGGGACGATTGCGCGCATCGTCGCCGATGGAGAGCACATTTATCGCGAGCCTCCCAGTCTGGAGGCCGCACTGGAGCGCATCGAGCGGCTCTATCGGCCGTTTCACCAGGCCGTCGCTGACCAGTTGGAGCAAACCCGACAGCGCTTCGACTTTGCCGTGTTGATCGATTGCCATTCGATGCCCTCCGCGGCGATGAGCAGCGAACCGCATGCCCGACCCGATTTTGTTATCGGTGATCGGTTCGGCGCCGCCTGTGATCAGCGGTTGAGCCGCTTGTTCCGTGACCACATCAGCCGCCTGGGCTATCGCACGTTGCTCAATCGGCCGTACGCGGGTGGCTTTATCACCGAGCACTACGGAAGGCCGCGCCTCGACACGCACGCCTTGCAGATCGAAATCAATCGTAGCTTGTACCTTGACGAGAACCACCTCACGCACACCCTAGGGTTCAGCTCGCTGAGAGACGACCTGATGAGCTTGTGTAGCCGAATTTTCGATGAGGTGCCGTCGTCGTCGGCGTGGCGCGCGGCAGCGGAATAGCAACCCAATGGTGAGGTGTGGCGGGTGGCCGTGTGGGTGGGCAGCCGAAACGGCACATTCGCCTCAGGCGGACATGCGCCTCAGGCGGACATGATCGCGCGCCTCGCGTTGGACCGCCTTCGCGGCGCGATATCGTGCCAAGCCGATCTGGTCGAGCCGCCGATCAGCGGGTCCGATTAACGACGACCGCAGCATGATCAGCCACGGGATTTGTGCGACGCACCAGAAAGGGCCGCCCTGTCGGCGATCCCCGCGGCGACCGCCACCGCACAAAAAAAGGGCCGTTCGGAGCTGCCAAACGGCCCAAGTCTAGGGAGGAAACGCCCAAGGAGGGCTACGGCAGACGATCGGATCGTCGATGCCGCAACGCACAAATAGAGGTGCGGCGCACAAGTTTCAATACTAAATTTATGCATAAATGAACGCCCGAAGCATGCACTAGACGCATGGCTCGCGTTGCCGAAGCAGGCTTCGGTTGTCGTCGCTCGTGGGCGCGGGTGCTGCAGCATCGATCGGCAGCAGATGCACAGCGACGGCGCGCGCCCGGCACCAACGGCAGGCCCAGCCCGGCCGATCGCCGGAGTTTGCGGTGGTCATCACGCGTCGCAATCGTTGAGCGTTCACCGGCTCAGCCGGCGCCGCCGAGCGCGTTTCAGGCCTGCATCATTTCCGCCTTAGGCGAAATCGCTCTTAGGCGAAATTGCTCTTAGGCGAAATTGCTGGGCCGGCCCGCCCATGGCGCGAATGATCTCGAGCAACCGGCGTTTCATCGGGCTCGGAACGATCCCTATGATAAAATAGAACGTTGCTCTAGCGCATTGCAGCTTCGCGCCAGGGGTCAACCGCGCAGTGGATGGCATCCGGTTCGCCCTCGCCGCCGACGGTCCGCAGCGCACGGTCGGTATCGGCCAGGCCGAACACGTGGGTGCACATCGCCTCCAACGGATGTCGACCGGCGGAGATCACGTGCAGGGCCAGCTCCACGGCCTGGTAGGAGTGGCCACGCACACCTTGAACCGTCAGCACCTTCTTCACCAAGATATCGCTGTCAAAATCCGGAATCGTCTGATTGCTGCGCCCGCCCAAGATGACCCGGCCGCGTTTGCGCGCGAGCTGCAGGGCAGCCATTACCGCCGGTGCGCCACCGGATGAGCAATCCAACACCAGATCCGCCATGTCGCCGCCCGTCAGATCCGCCACCGCCTCCAACAGATCGTGGGCGTCGATGTCGATGGTATGATCGGCACCCAGGCGACGGGCCAGCGCTAGCCGCTTGGCATCGGTTGGATGGCCGCGCCCGGTGACGATAACCAAGCCGGCGCCGGCCTCCTTGGCCATCACGGTGCAGGCCAGGCCTTGCTGCCCTGGTCCCTGGATCACCACCACCTCGCCGACGCGAACTCCGCCCTGAAGCACGGCCCATTCGACGCCGTTACCCAATGGCAACGCCAGTGTGGCCAACTTGGCCGGAACATGGTCCGGCACCACATGGAACACCGAGTTCGGGTGCAGATACTGATACTGTGCATAGCCGCCCCACAGCGCCGGCGGCACACTGATCGGCGTTGAGCCAAAGCGGATCGAATCGGGCCGGTTCAGCGTGTCTGTTGCATCGCACAGCCGAAAATCGCCGGCTCGGCACCAACGACAATGCCCACACGGCAAATATTCCTCAAGCGCCACCCGATCCCCCTCCTTGACACCAAATCGGCGCGCGGCAACCGCGCCGAGCCGATCGATCCGACCGACCGTCTCGTGCCCAAGGATCAGCGGGCCCTTGGCGCGCGGATAGCGCAGATAATAAGGCCAGTCGCTACCACACACCCCGGTCAGCTCGACTTTGAGGAGACCGGCGTCGGCATCGATCGCTGGCATCGCCAACGCTTGCACTTCGGTGTGGCGCGGCGCAACGGACACGGCGGCAGCAACTGCGGTCAAGAGTGGTCCCTCCAAACGATCGCGTTTCAGGGCATGCTGGAACGATCCCGCTGGCCCGGCTGGCCACCCGCACAAGCGTGCCATCGGCTGGCCGCGTGGGGGTGGCCGGGTGGGGGCCGCCCGGCAAGGCTAATCCGCCTGAGGCGGAACCGATCCAACAGTCTGGCTCAGCCGGCAACAGCTGTTGCGGCGCAGACCCAAACAGCCAATCCCGCCTGTCGAGGCGTCATGGCCTAGTCATGTTTGATCACACGTGTTGGCCTTCGCCGAGCGGAATGTCCTTCAGTGTTGCGGGCGCGAACAGATCCTCAATATTCAGCCGTTGCTCCGTCAAACCATGCTCATGGGTGTACAGCAACAGGGCCTCCAGCGTCGGCCGGCTGGCCTCGACGCCGTAGGCGTACCAATCCTGGCCGAAAATAGCCTGCTCCTGTTCGATCATGGGCTGCAGCCAAGCAAACGACGCCTTCGGGCTGCCGGTCTCTCGCAATAGGCGATAGCACCGGTCTTTGGCCGCGCAGAACGCCTTGTACAATGACATCGCCACCCAAGGGTCGCGGTCGAATATGGTCCGCTTGATGACCACGGTGTGCATGATCGGATAGATTCGGGTGCGCCGATAATACGCTTTTTCGAGATCCACATAGTCCGGAAACAGGCGCCTGACCTTGGGGCTGCCGCGCCGGAATGCCAACGGATTGTTGGCGGTCACCAGGAAATCGATCTCCCCTTGCTCCAACAAGTCGCCGAGCTCCAGACTGGGATCGCCCTGCTCCAGCTGCACATCGGGCGGCAAGCGATGCTGAAGCCGGTCCGTCCGGCCCTGCAGCCAGCGGATGGATTTGAGATCGACCCCATAGTCATGTTGCAATAAGCCGCGCATGAACACGGCCGCGGTCATCGAGTACTCCGGCACGCCACCACGCTTGCCTTCAAGATCTTTTGGCGTTGCGATACCCTTATCCGGATTGACAAAAAAGTAGCCGTGACGAAAGACCCGGGATGGAAACACCGGGATGGCGATGTAGGGCGGCGTCTGCGATCGCGCCAGCGCCCGTGCGACCAAGGTCGTGTAGTTGGACAACGACATCTCACAAACATCGAATTCGCCGTACTGCAATTGCCGCCAGAAGATCTCTGCCGGCTGGATGGCGAGGTAGGTCAGATCGACCCCCTCCGGCCGGATGCTGCCATCGATCAAGGCCTGTGTTCGATCATAAGGGCCGCAGGCCAGCGACAGGCGAAGGTTGGCCATGGGTCCAGCTCCCTCAGTGGCATAGATCGGTTGCGCTTTGCCAGCCTAGATCATCGCGCCTTAAATCGGAACCGCAAAGATGATCGCTCTTAAGGTGTAGAGCAACTTTCTGCCTTTGATCGGGATCGTTCCGATTCCGATCAAAGGCAGGTTGCTCTAGCCCCGTACGTGCCGATAGCAAGTGGTCTGACTTGCCGATACCATCGACCCGATTGAGCGGTGATTGACGGCACCGAGCGCCGCGCGACAGGGGACCTGCGCGACAGGGGACCTGCGCGACAGGGGACCTGCGCGACAGGGGACCTGCGCGACAGGGGACCTGCGCGACATGGGACCTGTGCGACATGGGACCTGTGCGAAATGGGACCTGCGCAACCGGGAACACGGCGCACCCGGCGATCGCACGCTTCGATGGATCTGCGCTCAACCTCTGGATTCAGTGCATTTCAATCCCACCTGCGGTTCACAGCGGCGATGGGATGTTTTCCTGCGGTCGGATGGTCGCCAAGCGATGCAGCCCTTTTCGGTGGGGATCGGCTCGCGCAAAACCAGCCGCGGCGCCGTCCGGCGCGGATCGTTATCTCGGCTCTTTTCTACCGTCGTTCAAAATATTATCATCTCTTTGTCGTATCCCGGTGTTGGTGGGCGCTCCCGGAGTGATACGGGATCGGTTCTGGCAACGCCGTTGGGCCGTAGACTGCGGTGCCGCGTGCAGTGTGGTCGCTGCAATCGAACGAAGCATGGTGACTGTGGCTCTAGCTCCACACATCTTAACTGAGAACGCGAGTTCAGCGGGCGGACAATGTCGCTCGCTGATTGACTGGCGCGGTCCGATCAAGAGAGATTTGGTGCAAAATACAGATATTCGATTAAGGACAAGAGCGATGCGGGCACAGCGCGGATGGACTCAACTGATGCTGGCCATGGCCGGCTGCGTAGGTCTTGGGCTCCTGGTGGCGGCTGGGCCAGCGCACAGCCAACGGCTCACCAACAAAGCCAGTGTCGGCGCAACCAATCTGGCCGGCACCTGGCGCGGCAACGGCATCCTTTATCTCCCGTCCGGCAATAGCGAGCGCGCCAACTGCCTCGCCCGGTTTCGGCGGACCTCGGCCCGCTCTTACGGCTTGAGCGCCGTCTGCGCGACGGCGTCGGCGCGGGTTCAACAATCCGCGCGCGTCGGGCTGGTCTCCGGCAATCGTTACCAGGGCCAATTCTACAACGCGGAATTTGGTATCTCGGGGTCGATCGTGATCACCGTACATGGGCGCCGGCTGAGCGCGACGCTCAACGCTGGATCGGCCGCCGCGCGCATGGTGCTGAAGCGCTGAGGTCGACCGCCACCGGGCGCAGCGGTCGGACATGCCGGCGACCGACGTAGCGATCGCGCTATGAGCGCGCGATCGTGCCGTCAGGTGCCACAGCTTGCACGCGCTGAATGATCGGTCACGATCGGTTCGACCGCCAATGGGCGGCGGCGTCCGGCCCCAACACCGAGGCCGGCGCATGCGCAAGCGCGTCGGAGCCGGCTAGATCATCGCGCCTTAAATCGGAACCGCAACGCCGATTCCAATTGCGCCGGTTCCGATTTAGGGCACAAAGATGATCGCTGTTAAAGTGTAGAGCAACTTTCTGCCTTTGATCGGGATCGTTCCGATTCCGATCAAAGGCAGGTTGCTCTAGGAACGCTGCGCGGCTTCATATAGTCTGCAACCGAGCGCGCTAGACCGCGTTGGCGGACCCACGGATCAGTCGATCGGCGTGCTTGAAGCCAAGCAAATGGGAGGATTATTCCGTGTTCAAACAAATGTCGATGGCGGCCGTTGCCGGCGGCCTGCTGGCCGCCGGCGCGGTCAGCCCTAGCGCGCTGGCCGTCGAACTCAAGCTTGCGCATTTTGTGACGCCCAAGCATTCGGTGTCCATCTGGCTGGAGCAATGGGCCAGGGGCCTTGAGAAAAACTCGAACGGCGAGCTCAAGTTCAAGATTTTTCCCGGTGGGCAGATGGGTCCGCCTCCCAAATACTATGATCTGGCGAAGCGCGGCCAGGCCGACATCGTTTGGTTGGTGCACGGCTTCTCTCCGGGGCTGTTCCCTCTGACCGAATTGTCGAACCTGCCGTACATGTTCGCCAGCGCCGAGGCCGGCGTGAAAACGCTCAATGAACCGGAGGTGCGCAGCTACCTCGATAAGGAGCACAAGTCGGTGGTGCCGCTCTTGTTGATGGCCCACCAACCCGGCGTGATCCATACGGCGCGCAAACCCGTGCGCACCATCGAGGACCTTAAGGGCACGCGCATGCGCTTTTCCTCGGCCACCATCAAAGAACTGATCGCAAAACTCGGCGCCACACCGGTCGGCATGCCGCCGACCCAGATTGCCGATTCGCTACAAAAGGGTACGCTCGACGGCGCCTTCATCGACTACGGCGGCGCCGGAATCGCCTTCAAGATGGGGCCGGTTACAAAGTACACGACCGAAATCTATGCCTTTTCCTCTTCGTTCTGCATTTGCATGAATGAGCGCAAGTTCAAATCACTGCCGAAAAACCTGCAAACCATGATCCGCGAGTCCATGAAGGGCGTGGAAAAAGAGGTCGGGCATGCCTGGGACAAGCTCGATCCACTCGGCAAAAAATTGATGATGAAGGCCGGCATGACTCCGATCCGGCTCAGCGCCGCTGAGGACAAGCGCTTCCGTGCCGTGGGTGCGCAGGTGGCGGAAGAGCAGGTCGCTCGCTTGGCAAAACGTGGGCTTCCCGCCAAGCAGGTTTACGCCGTAATCAAGAAATATGCCGACCAGCACAACGCCACATCGCGCAACTTCTGGAACGAGAAGTAGTCCGATGCGCGTGGTTTCGGCGCGCGCCGTGGAGCGGCTGCTCGGACTGGCAGCCGCGGCCATTCTGCTGTTCATGATGCTCTACACCACCTACGCCGTAGCCAGTCGTCAATTCTTCGACGCCCCCTTGCTTGGCGTGATCGACATCATGGAACTGGCGCTCGTCACGTTCATCTTCGTGGCGATGCCCGGGGTGTTCTTGCGAGACGAAAATGTGACGGTCGATGTGGTGGACAGCGTGGTTCCCGCCGCGACCGTCACGGTGTTGCGTTATGTCGCGTGGCTGATCGCCTTGGCGTTTCTCGGGATCTCGCTTTACGCGATGATCCCCGCAGCGATGGACAAGTATGAGTCCTACGAAGTCACCATGACGATCGGAATTCATAAGTTCATTCATTGGGTGCCAATCTTATTCGGCTTCGCCGGCGCGTTGTTGGCAACCGTCTGGGTGATCTTCAAGGGGCCGGTGCGCGACCCGGCGGCGACAGATGGCGTCGATGACACAGGCAAAACGACTGGCGGCTGACCGATGCTGCAACGCCCTCGCTCACGGCAGAGTTTCCCATGAGTCCTGAGATTATCGGCCTGACCGCAATGGCCGGATTGTTCGCGCTCATCATGCTGCGGGTCCCGGTGGCGATCGCCATGGGGGTGGTCGGCTTGTTGGGTTACGCGGCGATCGATGGCTGGGAAACGGCGATCGCGACGGCGGCCTCGACGCCCTATGATCTGCACCAGCGCTACGCGTTGACCGTGGTCCCACTGTTCATCCTGATGGGCGTCGTGGCCTCCAAGGCCGGTATGTCACGCGAGCTGTACCAGGCCGCCAACGCGATATTCAGCGGCGTTCGCGGTGCGTTGGCGATGGGAACGGTGGGCGCGTGCGCAGGCTTCGGCGCGATTTGTGGCTCCTCGATCGCGACCGCAGCCACCATGGCGCGGGTGGCGATCCCGGAGATGCGTCAACACGGCTATGCGGAGCAGTTGGCGACCGGCGTGGTCGCCTCGGCCGGCATCCTGGGCGTTTTGATCCCGCCCTCGGTCGTGCTTGTGGTGTACGCCATCATCGCCGAGCAAGGCGTACCCCAACTGTTCGCAGCGGCGCTGTTTCCGGGTCTGCTGGGCGCACTGCTTCATCTGGTGGTGATCTCGGCTGTGGCCTGGTTTAAGCCGTCGAGCGTGCCGGTAACGCCGAGCATGAATTTGATGCAGCGGCTGCGCGAATTCTACAAATTCTGGAAGATGGCGTTGCTGTTCGTGATCGCGGTGGGCGGCATCTACTCCGGCTTCATGAGCCCGACGGAGGCCGCCGCCATCGCCGCGCTGGCAGCCATCCTGATCGCGCTCCTCACCGGAACACTCAACTTTTGTGGGTTGCGCGATGCCTTGGTGGAAACCGTATGGACCGCGGCCATGCTGTTCGTGATCGTGGTCGGCGCGTTCTTTTTCTCCTATTTCATTGCGCTGACACAATTACCCAATGCGATCACCAATTTCTTTGAAGGCCTCGATTTGCCGCCGTTCGCGATCATTTTGCTGATCGTCGCGTTTTATGTGCTGCTTGGTTTTTTTCTCGATGCGATCAGCATGATCCTGATTACCGTGCCCGTGTTCTTGCCGTTGGCCGAGGCCGTCGGCTACAGCGGGATCTGGTTCGGCATCTTGGTGTTGGTATCCGTCGAGGTCGGCATGATTACGCCGCCGGTGGGGCTCAACATTTTTGTCATTCGCTCGCAGGTGCCGGACGTGTCGCTGTTGGACGTCTATCGCGGTGTGTTTCCATTCCTATTCGCCCACTTCGCGCTGATCGCGCTGTTGCTGTTGGCCCCGCAGATTGCACTGTGGTTGCCGAGCGTGTTGTACATGTGATCAATGCGGCAGACAGCTGGCATTCGTGGCGGCGCCGTGCTTGCCCGCCTACCGCCCCGCCCGGCTAATGACAACATCGTACCATTGGGTGGCCTGGCGAGCGCGCGATGGTGCCAGCGCACGCTGAAACGCCCTAAAAGGGAAACACTGCGCCTTGCTTGGTACCGTGTCCCGTCGTGCGATCATAGGCGTTTTGCATAGCTTCGCCCTGGCGCATAACCGTTGCCACCCGCTGCGCCGCCTCGATCTGCAAGGCCGAACAGTCTGAAAAATTCGCAAGCCCGACCAAATCGCGCTCGATGTGGTTGGCGACGCGCAGCGCGATGCGGCCATGCCCGCGCTCATGCTCGTAAAGGCTCTTGATGTAGCGGTCCCAGCGCGCGCTCAAACGCTTATTCGTCAAATCTCGGTTGGCCCAGCGCGGCAGCGTATAGGTCGCATGGGCCGTCAACGCGACACCGGTGATGCGGCAGCCGGTGCCGATCGGCTCATGGCATGGCTGCCATTCGATGTGCCAATCGGTGCGGCCAGCAAAACGGCGGCGTTGGCCGGAATAATCGACGCTGAACAGCAGCGCCCGACGAAACGCGCGGTCGGCCTCCCGGGCGTCCGCCCCGACGAATTCATAGTGCTTGATTTGCTCGACCAACTTCGTGGGCGACGCGCAGCGATTGACGATATCCGTGTTGGCGCGAAAACGATCCGGCAGGTACCAACCGTCATCCGTCAACCGAGACCAGCTACCATTCGTTAGAGCCAGCAAAGAAAGCAAACTCAACGCACCAAACGAAGCCTTTAAGCGCACAGCGTGTCGACCATCTCAACCTGGAAACCCTAATAGCCAACCCGCGATCGTTACACGCTAAAACCCCCGATAGCGGTCAGGCTGACCATAAACCTGCAGGTAACATGGTCAATGCCAAGTTAACGGCCGGGCAAGACCATCACTTTTGGCTTGGTCGGTAGTGTCGCCCGGGACACGACGATGGTCGGGACCGGATTCTCAACCACCTCATAGCTGGCCCGCGCCCGCTGGAGAAAACGCTCCAGCCCAAATTCACTAAACATATGCATCGGGATCACGAGTTGTGCCTTCAAGGCTTTGAGAACCTCGAACAGCCCGTCGAGATCAAGCGTAAAGCCGCCGTCCACCGGCACCATGACGACATCCATCTGACCGATCTGACCGATCTGTTGGGTGGTGAGCGTGTGGTGCAGATGGCCGAGGTGAGCAATGCAGAGCCCCGCCACCTCGAAAATGAAAATCGAATTGCCATACTCCTGCGTCTCCCCGGCAAACGTGCGGATATTGGTCGGCACGTTGCGCACCAAAACATCGGCTACACGCAATTGATGATGGGCCGGGCCGCCGTTCGGGTTCCAGCCGCGCAAGACATGCTTGATGCTTGGATCGGGCATTTCGGAATAATGGGTGTCGTGCGCAATATTCATCGTCGCAATGTCGGGAACCTCCGGTGCCCGGACATAGTCGTTGTAATCGGTGTTGATACTGACGCCTTGCGGGCTGTCGATTTGAAACGTCGAATGGCCGATGAAGGTAATGCGCGCTTGCCCGGGTTGCAGCTGCGCGAGACGCAGACCGACGCGCTCGAAGAATTGCCCGGTTGGGGCGCTCGCCATCCCAACGCAGTGCTGCGCCAGCGCCGATGACGCCGCCACGAGACCAGCCGCCAGCAGCGCCAGGGATTGGATCAACAAATACTGAAGACAGCTAATGGATCTCGCCGAGCGCTGCATGACGACCTCCTCACAACGCCAATCACAACGCGATCTTATCGCGCCGTGCCGGTGCTTGTCATCGCCGTGAGAAGTGCAGCTCGGTTGGGGGGAGCGGCACTCAGGCGCGCTGATCGGCGTCGCTGATCCGCGGCAGGAGCGTCATCGCCAGAATCATCAAGATCACGCTACAGCCGATCATGACACCGATCGCGGCGTAGCCAGCACCGAGTTCGACGGCGATGGTGGCGATCACCACCCCACCGATCTGCTGGAACAATCCAAGCCAGGCCGATGCCTGACCCGCCAGCTGGCCAAACGGACGCATGGCGATTTGGATCGCGTTAGCGTGAGAAAAGCCCAGCCCAATGTAGAACGGCCAGACGCAGGCAAGCACGATCAGCGGATGTGGCGCGGATCGCGTCAAGGCCACCAACACGGCAAACGAGCCTAGCACCATCAGCCAGGTGCCCCAGCCAAGCACCACCTCCGGCGCATGGCGGCGGGCGAGCCGCGCGGCCAGGAAACTGCCTACGATGTACCCGCCTGAGGCCAGGCCCAGAACGGTGGCGGTGCCAGCTTCCGAGAAGCCCAATGTGCTGATCATCAAGAACGGCGATGTGGTAAGAAAGGTGAACAGGGCACTGAAATGGATCGTCGCCGCTCCGCTGCCCAGCAGGAAGGCCCGATTGGTGAGGATCTTGCCGATGGCGGCGAACGGAGATGAAGCGACCCGGTGACGGGGTTCACCCGCGCCATCTTCGCGTGGGGCCACCAACGTTTCCGGCAGCCGTGCGAGAAGCGCGACCCAGAGCACCAAGGCGTAGATCAACAAAAGACCCATCGCCCCGCGCCAGCCTGCCCAACCGGCAATGGCCGCAGCGATAAATGGTGCGACCAGCGGCGCAACGCCGGTGAGGCCATTGGTGATGGCAAAGGCGCTGGCCGCCCGCGCGGCCGGAAACACGTCACGGATAATCGCACGCGCCAGGATCGGACCGCTGGCAACCGCGAGCCCCTGAAAAAATCTGGCAATGCCGAGCATTTCGAGGTTGGTCGCGAAGGTCACAGCGAACGAGGCAAGTATGAACAGCAGCACGCCGGCCAGCGCGATCGGGCGCCGGCCATAACGATCCGCCAACACACCGACGAATAGGTGAGCGATGCCGAAGCCGATGGAGAAGCCGGCCATCGTGCGATGGACCGCCGGCAGCGACGCGCCGAAAAAATCGGCAACGCGCGGCATCATGATCAGATAAACGTCCATGGCAAACGGCATCAAACCGGCCAAGCCGGCGGCGAACGCAATGATCGTCGCGCGCGACATGTCGTGATGCTGTGGGGACATCATGGGGTGGCCAAGCTTGCCGTATCAGGGTTGTAGACCGCGGCGCAGCGACAGGCGGGGCAAGGCGGCCGCCCACGTGGATAGCACTTTCCATCGCGACTGGCACGTACTGATCAACATGCCAGCCATGCGCCGATGAGCGTTGCCTAATTAACCGGACAGCCCCGCTAGCGTCGGCCGCTTGATGCCAGATGCAAGCCATTTGGCCCGATTGACCACGGTTGCCAACCGGGCATAGTTGCCGGATCCGCTCCGGCGGTGGCAGCAGTTCGATGGCAGGAGGCTGGCACATGTTCAACGCGGGCTTACGCTTCGCGCTGGGGGATGATGTTGAGACGCTGCGGGACACCATTTTTCGGTTCGCCCGCAACGAGATCGCACCTCGGGCGCGCGAGATCGATGACAGCAATACGTTCCCGGCCGATCTTTGGGCCAAGCTCGGCGGGCTGGGGCTGTTGGGCATCACCGCATCGCCGGACTACGGCGGCAGCGGCATGAGCTATCTGGCGCACTGCGTGGCGATGGAGGAACTGAGCCGCGCATCGGCCGCCGTCGGCCTGTCCTACGGCGCCCATTCAAACCTATGCGTCAATCAGATCAATCGGCATGGAACCAGTTCGCAGAAGGTTCGCTATTTGCCGAAACTGTGCTCCGGCGAGCATGTCGGCGCGCTGGCCATGTCGGAAGCCGGTGCCGGATCCGACGTCGTCTCCATGACACTTCGCGCCGAAAAGCGCAACGACCGCTATCTGCTAAATGGCACCAAAATGTGGATCACCAATGGTCCGGACGCCGACACGCTGGTGGTCTATGCCAAAACCGACCCCGATGCCGGCCCGCGCGGCATCACCGCGTTCGTAATCGAGCGATCGTTCAGCGGGTTTTCGACAGCGCAGAAGCTCGACAAGCTCGGCATGCGTGGCTCCAACACGTGCGAGCTGATATTCGAGGACTGCGAGGTGCCGTTTGAGAACGTGCTGGGCGAAGAGGGCAAAGGCGTCAACGTCTTGATGTCGGGTCTCGACTATGAGCGGGTCGTGCTGGCGGGCGGACCGCTCGGCATCATGGCCGCGGCGCTCGATGTCGTTCTGCCGTACGTGCACGAACGGCGGCAATTTGGCCAGGCGATCGGCGAGTTCCAACTGATCCAGGGCAAGCTCGCCGACATGTACACGACGACCAGTGCTTGCCGCTCCTATGTCTATGCCGTCGCCGCTGCCTGTGATCGCGACGAGACGACGCGCAAAGATGCGGCGGGCTGTATCCTTTATGCGGCAGAGAAAGCAACACAGATTGCGCTCGACGCGATTCAGATTCTGGGCGGCAACGGCTATGTCAACGACTATCCGACGGGCCGGCTGCTGCGCGATGCCAAGCTCTATGAAATCGGAGCCGGAACCAGCGAGATCCGCCGCATGCTGATCGGGCGAGAGCTGTTCGCGGAGACCGGCTGAGATGGCGGTGATCTCATCGAGCGTGCAACCGCGATCGGAGACGTTCAAAACCAATAAGGCCGCGCTCGAGGCTGCGATGGTGCAGGTCGAGGCCGCGGCGGCGATGGCCATCGCCGGCGGTGGCGACGGCGCCGTTAAGCGCCACATCGCCCGCGGCAAAATGCTACCGCGCGAACGCATCGACCGCTTGATCGATCCGGGCTCGCCGTTCCTCGAGGTGGGATTGTTCGCGGCCCACGACATGTACGATGGCGAGGCACCATCGGCGGGGCTGGTCACCGGCGTCGGCCGCATCGCTGGTCGCGAATGCATGATCGTGGCCAACGATGCGACGGTCAAAGGTGGCACCTATTACCCGATGACCGTCAAAAAGCACCTGCGGGCGCAAGAGATCGCGGAGGCCAACCGGCTGCCTTGCGTCTATTTGGTGGATTCGGGCGGCGCCAATCTTCCCAATCAAGATGAGGTGTTTCCAGACCGCGACCATTTCGGGCGTATCTTTTTCAACCAGGCCAACATGTCGGCCAAAGACATCGCGCAGATCGCGGTGGTGATGGGCTCGTGCACGGCCGGCGGCGCTTACGTGCCGGCGATGGCCGATGAAGCGATCATCGTCAAACACCAGGGCACGATCTTTTTGGGCGGCCCGCCGCTGGTTAAAGCGGCCACCGGCGAGGTGGTGTCGGCGGAGGACCTGGGTGGCGGCGACGTGCACACCCGTCTATCGGGTGTCGCCGACCACTTGGCCCGCGACGACGCGCATGCGCTGGCGCTGGCCCGCCGCGCCGTGGCCAATCTCAATGCGACGAAGCAGCATGACCTCCAGACGGCGGACCCCGAACCGCCGAGCTGCGATCCCGACGAGTTGCCCGGCCTGATTCCGGCCGATGTGCGCACGCCCTATGACGTGCGCGACGTGATCGCCCGCATCGTCGACGGTTCGCGCCTGGACGAATTCAAAGCGCGCTATGGCGCGACGTTGGTGACCGGATTTGCGCATATCCATGGCATTCCGGTCGGCATTCTGGCCAACAATGGTATTCTGTTCTCTGAAAGTGCGCTCAAGGGCGCGCACTTCATCGAGCTGTGCTGCCAGCGGCGGATCCCGTTGCTGTTTTTGCAGAACATCACCGGCTTTATGGTCGGGCGCAAATACGAGGCCGGCGGGATCGCCAAGGACGGGGCCAAGCTGGTCACCGCGGTGGCGACGGCGCAGGTGCCGAAGGTCACCGTGATCATCGGCGGCTCGTTCGGCGCCGGCAACTATGGCATGTGCGGACGCGCCTATGCGCCGCGGTTCTTGTGGATCTGGCCCAATGCGCGGATCTCGGTGATGGGCGGCGAGCAGGCGGCCGGCGTGTTGGCCACGGTGCGGCGAGAAGGGCTTGAACGCCGCGGCGAAAGCTGGAGCGATGCGGCGGAGGCCGCCTTCAAGCAACCGATCATCGACCAGTTCGAGCACCAGGGCCATCCGCTGTACGCCTCGGCCCGGCTATGGGATGATGGCATCATCGATCCACGCCAAACCCGCGACGTGGTGGCGCTGTCCCTGTCAGCCGCGCTCAACGCGCCGATACCCAACACCCGGTTTGGCGTCTTCAGAATGTGAAGCAGGACCAAGCCGATGCCACCTCGCCACGCTCCTGCAACCGATCAACCCGCCTGTCGTGCAACGCCTCCGACGCAACCCATCAGCTGACACGCAACCATGTTCAACTCCGTCCTGATCGCCAATCGCGGTGAGATCGCCGTCCGCATCGCACGCACCGCGCGGCGCTTGGGGATGCGGATCATTGCGGTCTATTCGGACGTGGACCGCGATGGCTTGCACGTGGCCAGTGCCGATGAAGCCTATCGGATCGGTCCCGCGCCCGCGGCTGAGAGCTATCTCAACATCGAGGCTATCATCGATGCTGCCGTGCGCGCCAAGGCGGACGCGGTTCACCCCGGGTACGGATTCCTGGCCGAGAACCCGACCTTCGTCGAGGCATGTGAGGCCGCCGGTCTGACCTTCGTCGGCCCACCCGCCGCAGCCATCCGCACCATGGGATTGAAAGATGCCGCCAAGCGGGTGATGGAAGCGGCCGGCGTGCCGATCGTGCCCGGCTACCACGGCGGTGATCAGACGCCGGACGGGCTGGCCCGCGAGGCCGAGCGGATCGGCTACCCAATTCTGATCAAGGCGCGCGCCGGCGGCGGCGGCAAGGGCATGCGCCGGGTCGCCACGGCCTCCGAATTCGCCGCCGCGCTGGCCGCTGCGCAGCGTGAAGCGCTTGCGTCCTTCGCCGACGACCACGTCATCATCGAACGCTTCGTCAGCAAGCCGCGCCACATCGAGGTGCAAGTGTTCGCCGACGCTCACGGCAACGCCTTGCATGTGTTCGAGCGCGATTGCTCGCTGCAGCGCCGCCATCAAAAGGTGATCGAGGAGGCGCCGGCGCCCGGCATCAGCCAAGACATGCGCGCCGTGATGGGCGAAGCCGCCGTTAAGGCGGCGCGGGCGGTCGGCTATCAGGGCGCAGGCACCGTGGAGTTCATCGTCGACGCCTCGGCCGGCCTGTCGCTCGATCGCTTTTACTTCATGGAGATGAATACACGCCTCCAAGTCGAGCACCCGGTGACGGAGGCGATCACGGGACACGATCTGGTCGATTGGCAGTTCCGCGTCGCCGCCGGCGAACTGTTCGAGCTCAAACAGTCTGACCTGATGATCCGTGGGCACGCCTTCGAGGCGCGCCTGTACGCGGAGGATGCGGAGCGGGACTTTGTACCGGCGACCGGCCGCCTGCGCCATCTGCGGCTTCCTGAACGACAGGTGCGGGTGGATACCGGCGTCAGGGAGGGTGATGAGATCTCCCCCTATTATGACCCGATGATCGCAAAGCTGATCGTGCATGGTCCCACCCGGCACAGCGCCCTTAAGCGGTTGGCGCGCGCGCTGGCGGCCACGCGCGTGGCGGGTTGCACCACCAATGTCGCGTTCCTCAACGCCCTTGCGCGACATCCCCGGGTCGTCGCCGGCGATGTCGATACCGGCCTGATCGAGCAGGATATCGGTGCGCTGGTGTCGCAACAGCGCCCGACCGCGCCGGTGTTGGCCGTGGCCGCGCTGGCCGCGCTCGGACTGATCGATCGATCCTTATCGGCCTCCACCGACCCGTGGGATACGCTGGTCGCCTGGCGTCAGTGGGGGACCGCGACGCAGCACGTCCATCTGACCTGGCGTGGTGAGACGCTCGATATCAGCGTCAGTTCCGGCGACGGCCAAAGCCATGACGTGGTCACGCCGGCAGGCGCGGTCTCGCTGGTCGCCGCCGTGTCCGGCGAGCATCTCATTCGCACAACGATCGATGGGATGATGCGGGAGTTTGCCGTCGTGCAGATCGATGCGCGCGTGTTCGTCTGGGATCACGACACATCCTGGACGTTCGATCTGCCGGACCGCCTGAACGTCGACGGCGACGAGGCGGCGAGCGAAGACCGCGTTACCGCCCCGCTGCCGGGGCAGGTCAAGGCGGTCGCCGTGCGGTCCGGCGACACGGTCGCCAAGGGTGATGCCCTGATCATTGTCGAGGCGATGAAGATGGAGCACACGCTGACCGCACCGCATGCTGGCCAGATCGCGCAGGTGCTGGTCGCGGCCGGCGATCTGGTCGAGGACGGCCAGGTGCTGGTCCGCTTCGAAGCGCCGTCCGCGTCGCAGAAGCCGTAGCCGCCAGATCATTGCACAGCATGGTCTAGGGCAGCCTGTCTTTAATCGGATTCGCATCGATCCCGATTAAAGACCGGCTGCCCTACGCTTTAAGAGCGATCATCTTTGCGCCTTAAATTGGAACCGGTTTTGCGGCTCCAATTTAAGGCACGATGATCTAGGGTCGCTGACGCCGTGCAGCCGCGGCATAGGCCCCATGCTCCCACCACGCCGCCGCCAGATAGGCCAAGGTCGAGCTCGCCAACGCGATGATGTAGGGCGCCCGCCATTCGAGCACGGCGCCGCCGATGCCCCAGACCGCCATGCCGCAACTGACCGCGGCGATCGCACTGAGCGGACCACCGATGCGGGTGAAGAGGGCGAACACGGTGGTGACCAAGACCCCCGCGCTGCCAAACGCCGAGGCGGTCTCCACCAGGTCCTTGATGCGGTCGGAGGTCAGCGCCAGCGCGAACGCGATCGCCGACAACACCAACACCGTCAAGCGCGCCGCCCACAGGCGGCCGCCCGCATCGAGCCGCGGCAGCCATCGAACCACAATGTTGTTGGACACCTGCGCCGCCGGAGCGTGCAGCGTGGCGTGAACGTTGGACAAGATGGCTGACACAATCGCGCCGGCGAAAATCACATAGCCGATGGTCGGCATGTAGTAGCGGGCCAGCGTCGCCACGATCTGCTCGCTGGCGCCGAGCTGACGTTCCAGTCCGGGATCGCTGGTCGCCAACGTGGCAGCGGCTAGGCCGAGAAACACCGGCAACAATCCCATGGTCAAATACAGGACACCACCGGCCATCGTCCCCACGCGTGCCACCTCGGCCGACCGCGACCCGAGATAGCGTGAGATCAATTCGATGGCGACCAACGAACCGCACACCGCGATCACCACCCGCTCCAGCTTGTCCAAGGCGCCTTCCTCGCCCCCCAACAGCTGCAGTTTCGTCGCCGGCGTCGCGGCCAGCACCGCTCCGAGCCCACCCGTCACGCCTGCTATCACGACGCTGAGCACAATGAGACCGATGATGACGACGAGCCCCTGTAACAAGTCGGTCACCGAGTCAGCCAGCAGGCCGCCGATCGTCGTATAGGCGCCGACCAGCACGGCGGCGATGGCGATCGCCAACCTCACATCAAGCCCGGAGCTGGCGCCCAACACCTGCCCGAAGGCGCGGATCTGCGCGGCCGCCCAGAACAGCGACCCGGGCAGCAGGATGATCACAACCAACTTGGCCACGACAGGCGAATAGCGACGCTCGAACAGATCGGCAAACGTGGTCAGGCCGCAACGCCACAACAGCGCCGCCAACACCAATCCAGACATCACCACCGCCAGACCGTAGGCAAAGGGGTCCACCAGCGCGCCGGCCAGGCCCTTTGTGTAAACCTCGCTGGTGGTGGCGACGATCGCCTCGGCACCAAACCACGTGGCGAACACGGAGAACGCCACCAACGTCGGCCCCAGCGTGCGACCGGCCAAGATGTAATCGGTATCGCTGGCGATGCGGCGTGACACCCAAACGCCGATCGCGAATTGCAGCAGCACATAGCCGATGAGGCCGATCGTCAGCAGCAAGGTCGGTTCCCCCTGTTCCGCCCATTGGCGCGTGCGGTTGGCACAAAACGACCAGCGACATGCCACAATATGCAGCGTCGGACAAAGCCGAAACCGGCACGGTGCTGGCGCCGCGGACGGCGCTGGCGGTGGCCCATAGCCTTCCTTTCGACGCGCGAATCAGGTCACTGCTGCGATCGTAAGAGGTCAAGCTGCACCTCCGACGGATTGACCCATGGCTGGTTTGGTGCGGCTACAGCGAAGACGGAGAGCGATCCCCATGGAGCGGACAGTCCGGGGTGCTGAGGTTGGCCCGCAGCCGACGTCCGATACCGCCAAACCGGGTCGGCGGACCGCAACCCGCAATCGCGCGCGCGCAAAACGCCGAAGTGCCAAAGAGCCGGTCCAGTACGAGAAGAAGACCATTGCCCTCGTTTACGATTTCGATGGCACGCTGTCGCCGCGGCCGATGCAAGAGTATGCGTTCCTTCCCCAGATCGGCGTGGACGCCGAGGCGTTCTGGGCCGAGACCAATCGCATCGCCGGCGAGCAGGGCGCCGACCCGCTGATCACCTACATGCATTTGCTCTATAAGAAGGCGAAGGAGGCGGGCGTCCACATCGACCGGGACAAGCTCGTCGCGCAGGGCCGTCAGGTGGCGTTGTTCGCCGGCGTTGAAACGTGGTTCGACGCGATAGCGAACTATGTCGCAACCAGCAGCCAAGGCCAGACGATCACGCTGCGCCATTATCTAGTGTCATCTGGGCTGACCGAGATCATCGAGGGCACGCCGATTTTCGATCGGTTCCATAACGTGTTCGCCTCCGCCTATTGGTTTGAAGCCTACGACCTGCCGTTTCCAAAACGCGTGATCTCCGATACCGGCAAGACGCAGTATCTGTTCCGCATCAACAAGGGCATTGAGGATCTGGCCCAATCGATCAATCAGCATATGCCGGAAGGTGAACGCCCGATCCCATTCCGCAACATGATCTATTTCGGCGACGGCGACACCGACGTGCCGTCGATGGCGGTGATGCGCAATAACGGCGGACATGCGATCGCCGTCTATCCGCCGGGCACATCACGGGCCAAGTGCGTGAGCCTGTTCAAGGCCGGCCGCTGCGACTTCTTTGCCCCGGCCGACTATCGCAGCGATTCCGAGCTGTTTAAGCGGACTTGCTTGCTGATCGATCGCATGGTCGCGGACATTCGCGTCAACGAGGAGATCTGGCGGCTCGACCGGGAGATTGATGGCCAGCTCCCATGACGCGCGGGACGGGGCTTGCCGGTGACGAGCCTTCCCGGGCGACCGGCAAGCGTGCGCGCTATAGCTTTTCAGAGTGAGCTGGAACCGGCCCGTGCCCACGCCCGGTTCCCCCAATGGTCCACCCAATGGCATGCTTGTGTGGTTGGCCGGGCGGGGGAGCGTGCTGGCAGGGCTGATCCGCCGCAGGCGGACTTGAGCTGGCTGGCGCCGCGCGATTTTCACAGGACCATGGGCAGCGGTCGGGCGCTGATCGCCGTGGGGACACTGGTAGAAGGACCTGATCATGGCCATCAACTTCCGGGTCGAGTTGGTATGGACCGACGAAACAGGCGAGCAGGCGACGTCGATCTTTCTCACCAAGGACGGTCGGGTGGTGCTGCAGGGTAGCGCCGTATCGCAAGCCGAGCGCGAGCAACTGAACCTGCCACGCGATGCAGCATTGATCAGCGTTGATCACAGCGTGATCCGCGCCATCAAGGAAATGCTGTAGCTCAATTTGGCGCCACCGCCGAACGTGTGGCGCGCAACGGCTCTGGCGGGTCGGCGGACGCAGCGGGTTTGGGTTATTTGATCTCGCGGCGCTGTGCAACGATAGTGCCCAACCCAAGGTGCTGGGGCGTTTCAGCGTGGGCTAGAGCAACCTGCCTTAAATCGGAACCGGCTTTGCGGTTCCGATTTATGGCGCGATGATCTAGAACCATCCCGCTCACTTCCCCGGCCACCCAATGGCTGGATGCTATGGTTGGCAGGGCGGGCAAGTGGGGCGGCAAGCCGAGCCCGCCTCAGGCGGACATGATGTAGGGCGTCAAGGAACAGCGAACTATGACCGACACCCCCGTATTGATCGTCGGCGGCGGTCCCGTCGGCTTGGCGTTGGCCTGTGATCTGGGATGGCGCGGCATTGCGTGCACGTTGATCGAGCAAACCGACGGACAGGTGGCGACCCCGAAGATGAACGAGGTCAACATCCGGTCGATGGAGTTCTGTCGCCGGTGGGGGATCACCGAGCACGTCGACGCCTGTCCGTTTCCGGCTGACTATCCGCTCGATTCCGCTTTCGTCACGTCGTTGTTCGGCTACGAGCTGAGTCGCGTTGAGCGGCCCGCCCGCGCCAACGAGCGCCCCGAGCCCTACGGTCCGATGCGGATGCAGGTGTGCTCGCAGATTTGGTTTGATCCGATCCTCCAGACCTTCGCCCGCACGTTCCCGCACGTGAAGCTTGGTTACCACACCCGGTTTGAGCGCTTCGAGGCGACCGCTAACGGGGTTGCCGCGCAGCTAACCGACATCAAGACCGGTCAATCCAGCACGATAACCGCGCAATATTTGGTCGGTTGCGATGGCGCCACCAGCCCGGTGCGGCGCCAACTGGGCATCACGTTGGGTGGGGAAGGCACGATCGGCAACTCGATCAACCTGTTCTTCCTAGCGCCAGATTTGCTTAAGGCGTGCGGTAAGCAGCGGGCGACGTTCTATCTGTGCGTCGATGATGGCGGCGCCTGGTGCAGCTTGCGGATCATCGATCCGGAACGCGGCCTGTGGCGCATGATGATCGACAATGTGCCCGCCGAGGTGACCGAGGATCGGGTCGATCGAGAGGGCTATTTGGTCCGTGCCTTGGGCCGGCCCTATGACGTGCAATGGTTGGACATGAACATCTGGCGTCGGCGCAGCGCGCTGGCGCCCAGCTATGGCGAAGGGCGGGTTTGGCTGGCCGGCGATTCGGTGCATCAGCTTTCACCCACCGGCGCGATGGGCATGAATACCGGCCTGGCCGACGCCGTCGACCTGTCGTGGAAGCTGGAAGCGGTGTTGGCCGGCTGGGGTGGTCCTCGCCTGTTGCCAAGCTATCACGCTGAGCGCCGGCCGGTGGGCGAACGCGCCGTTCGCATGGCAACGCGGTTTTACAAGAACAACATCTCGTTTGACGCCGGTGCCAACCTGGAGGAGGACAGCGCGGAAGGTCGCCGGCGCCGCGCGGCCTTGGGGTCCAAATTGTTGGCGGATCTGGGCGGTGAATTCAGGACCATCGGCCTGCAGATCGGCTACCGTTATGAGGGCTCGCCCATCATCCAACCGGACGGCACGCCGGAGGGGCCGGACGAGCCAGAGGTGTATCACGCCACGGCCCGCCCGGGCAGTCGGGCGCCGCACCTGTGGCTGGATGGCGGTCGTTCCACGCTGGATCTGTTCGGCCGCACGTTCGTGCTGCTGCGGCTTGGCACCGACGCGCCACCTGGTGCAGGTCTGCAGGCGGCGGCGGCGGCGCGCGGCGTCCCATTGAAGACGGTGACGCTGGCTGAAGCGGAGGCCCGGGCGCTCTACGGGCGGCGACTGGCGCTGGTTCGACCGGACGGTCACGTCGCCTGGCGGGCGGATGCCGAGCCGGCCGACGCCGGCGCGCTGATCGATCTGGTGCGCGGCGCCTGAGTCGGCCACGGCGCCGTCCACAACCTGACGACCACAACCTGCTGGTCAAGACATGCCGCTGCCCTGTGCCACCCTCCCTGTGCCACCCTCCCTGTGCTGCCCGCAACGGGCCGCTCAAATCGACAATATTGTCGCCGCAAACCCACTCCCGCCGGGCCGCGCCAGCCGACGCCACGGCATCGCACCGCCCGATCGGTGGGTTATGCTACCCAGGCCCTTGAGTTGGGCGCCTTCGCGAGCTAACTCGGTCGCATGACCGATAAACCGATTCTGCCGGCGGCCGGCGGCCCCATCGAGCCGATCAATCTCAGGGATGCGCTGGAAGAGCGCTACCTGTCGTATGCGCTGTCCACCATCATGGGCCGCGCGCTCCCGGACGTCCGTGACGGCTTGAAGCCGGTGCATCGGCGCATCCTGTTTGCCATGCGCGAACTGGGCCTCAACCCGACGGCGGCCTATGCCAAATGCGCCAAGATCGTGGGCGAGGTGATGGGCAACTTTCACCCGCACGGCGATCAGGCCATCTACGATGCGCTGGTCCGCTTAGCACAGGACTTTTCCACCCGATTTCCGCTGGTCGATGGCCAAGGCAATTTCGGCAACGTGGACGGCGATAATGCCGCGGCCATGCGCTACACCGAAAGCCGCATGACCGATGTCGCACTGGCGCTGCTAGCCGACATCGATGACGAGACCGTCGCCTTCGGGCCGACCTATGACGGCAAGCGGGAGGAACCGCTGGTGCTGCCGGCCGCGTTCCCCAACCTGCTGGCCAACGGCTCGTCGGGCATCGCTGTGGGCATGGCCACCAACATTCCGCCGCACAATGTGGATGAGCTGTGCAACGCCACGCTGCATCTGATCAAGCACCCCAACGCCACCATCGAGAAGCTGGTGGAGTTCATCCCCGGTCCGGACTTTCCCGGTGGCGGCGTTATGGTTGAGCCGCGCGAAACGGTGCTGGAAGCCTATCGTACCGGACGCGGCGGGTTTCGATTGCGGGCGAAATGGACCAAGCAGGATACCGGCCGGGGAACCTGGCAAGTGGTGATCACCGAGATCCCCTATCAGGTGCAAAAGGCGAAGGTTTACGAAAAGATCGCCGATCTCATCTCGGAGAAGAAGCTGCCGCTGGTCGGGGACGTGCGCGATGAATCGGCCGAGGCGATTCGGCTGGTGATCGAACCCAAAAGCCGCAGCGTCGATCCGGTGTTGATGATGGAGAGCCTGTTTAGGTTGACCGAGCTTGAGATCCGGTTCGGCTTGAACATGAACGTCCTCTCGTCCGGCCAAATACCCAATGTGCTGTCGCTGCGCGACGTCCTCAAGCAGTGGTTGGAGCACCGGGTCGAGGTGTTAGTTCGCCGCAGCCAGTTCCGATTGAAGAAGATTGAGCACCGATTGGAGGTGCTCGACGGCTATTTGATTGCTTACCTCAATCTCGATGAGGTGATCCGGATCGTCCGCTTCGAGGACGAGCCGAAGGCCGTCTTGATGAAGAGGTTCAAGCTGAGTGACGTGCAGGCCGATGCGATCCTCAATTTGCGTCTGCGGTCGCTGTCGAAGCTTGAGGAGATGGAGATCCGCGCCGAGCATGAGCGGCTCAGTCAGGAAAAACTCGATGTGGAGTCATTGCTGGCCTCGGAAGCTCTGCAATGGGAGCATATCTCTCGCGAGATCAAACAGACCAGGGAGCGATACTCCAAAAAAACCGAGATCGGCGGTCGCCGTACCGAGATTGCCGATGCACCGGACATCGAAGTCGAGCTCGAACAAGCGCTGGTGGAGCGCGAGCCGATCACCGTCATTATGTCCGAAAAGGGTTGGATCCGCGCCATGCGCGGCCACGTGGAAGACACCGGCAAGCTGGATTTTAAGCAAGGTGACGAGCTGTGGTCGGTTTTGCATGCCCACACCACCGACAAACTGATCCTGTTTGCCACCAACGGGCGCTTTTTCACCTTGGAGGGCAGTCAGTTGCCGGGCGGGCGCGGTCACGGCGAACCGGTCCGACTGATGGTGGATCTGGATGAGACCGCCGCCTTCGTGACCATGTTCGTGCATCAGCCTGGGCGCAAACTGGTGGTGGCGTCGACCTCCGGTCACGGGTTCATCGTGCCTGAGGACGAGGTGGTGGCGGCCACAAGGAAAGGCAAACAGGTGCTGAACGTCGACGTCGGCGCCGAGGCCTGCATCTGCGTCGGTGTGCCCGAAGGCGCCGACCGCGTCGCCACGATCGGCGAAAACCGGAAAATGCTGGTGTTCAAACTCGATGAGATCAACGAGATGACGCGCGGCAAGGGTGTGATCTTACAGCGCCTGCGCGAAGGTGCGCTCTCAGATGTGCGGGCATTTGCCAAAGCCGACGGGTTAACCTGGCTCGATGCCGCTGGTCGCACGTTTTGCTTGAGTTGGTCCGAACTCAAGGACTGGGTCGGCACGCGGGCGCAAGCTGGCAAGCTGGCCCCCAAAGGCTTTCCGCGCTCCAACAAATTCGGTCCGGCCTTCTAGCGCAACTTTTCTGCCTTTCATCGGGATCGTTCCGATTCCGATGAAAGGCAGGTTGCTCTAGCGTTAACGGCCGGGAAACGGCGATGCTTTAGGTTCCCGCCATCATGTGGACGGCCGCTTTGAGTTATGCGTGAAGGTGTTGTGTGTCTAATACGGTTGTGGACTTTGATTGCGGCATCGACGAGACCGACCCGCGCTGCGATCGCACCCCCCGTCAACCAGCCTTGCAGCTGCAGGGCGTCACCAAGGCATTTACCAAGGTCGCCGTCGACCACCTCGATCTGGCCATCGAAGCCGGGCAGTTCTATGCACTGCTGGGTCCGAACGGTGCCGGCAAAACCACCACGTTGCGCATGGTCGCGGGGCTACTAGAGCCGGATGCGGGCAATATTTCCGTGTTTGGCATCGACGCGCGGGCGGACCCGGTGGCCGCCAAGCGGATCACCGCATGGTTACCCGACGAACCGATGCTGTACGACAAGCTGACGCCGCTGGAGTACTTGGAGTTCGTCGCCGGGCTGTGGGATGTCGATCGTGCCCACGCCAACCGCAGCGCCGCCCGGCTGCTGGAGATCCTCGAGTTGTGGCCGCACGCCAATCAGCGCTGCGAGGGCTTCTCGCGCGGCATGAAGCAGAAAGTGGCGCTGGCGGGCGCGCTGATCCACGAGCCGCGACTGATCATGTTGGACGAGCCATTGACCGGGCTCGACGCCGCGATCGCGCGTCAGGTCAAGGACCTGTTGACTGAGCGTGCCCGATCCGGCGCCACCGTCATTTTGACGACCCACATCCTTGAGGTGGCCGAGCGGCTTGCCGATCGTATCGGCATCCTGGCCAACGGACGACTGTTGACCGAAGGAACCCTGGATCAGCTGCATTCGGCATCCGGCGGTCGGCACAGCAGCCTGGAAGACGTGTTCCTCAGCTTGACCAGCACGCCCGCCGCGCCGATCGCGGGCGCAACCTTGAACCCGCGATTGCAGACCGCGCCATGCTGAACGGCGGTTCCTTCACCTGGTTGCTGGCGCATGACCTGCGCCTCAACTGGCGCCAGTTCACGGCGATGTTCGTCAAAGGCGGACGCGCGACCAGCTGGGGCATTGTGCTCGGTGGCCTATTTGGCTTGCATGCGTTGGCCGCGATGGCGGTGGATCCGATCAAGCCCTATCTGGCTGCCAATTCTGGGTTCGGTGTGACGCAGATCGCGGTTGCGCAAGCCTGTGTGCTGGCATGGATGGTCTCGCAGGGGCTGCTCGGTACCGCAAGGATGCTTTGGGATCGCGGCGATCTCGATTTGCTGATCGGCTCCCCGTTGCCGGCCAGCCGGATCTTCGCCGCGCGCATGATTGCCTTGGCGGTGAGTTCGCTGGGCTCTGCCGGCCTGCTGATCTTTCCAATCGCCAATGCCGGCGCGGTCCTCGATGGGCTCTCCTGGTTGGCGATCTATCCCGTGCTGACCGCGCTGGCGCTGATTGGAACGGCGTTGGGATCCGGCCTGGCGATGGGATTGTTCTTCTTGGTGGGGCCACGGCGCGCGCGGCTGATCTCGCAACTGACCGCCGCCTTGGTCGCAGGCGCATTCGTGTTGTCGATCCAGATCGTGGCGTTGCTGCCGGATGCCGTCCGCGCGACGGTGCGCGAAGGGATGCCGAACCTTGGCTTCGGGCCGGTAGCTGAATTTACCGCGGCAGCGCTGCGCGGGCAGTTGTGGGCGCTGATCGGCCTGCTGGCGCTAGCGCTGGTGGTGTACGCCACGCTCGCCGTGGCCCTCGGCCGTCGTTTTGCCATGGCCAGTGCGCGGTCCGCTGAGGCACCGCCCGCCGGTCACCGATCGACACCAGAAGCCGCACTGCGCGCGTGTCGGTTCGGCGCCGGGCTGGGGCCGGCGCTACGCCGGAAGGAATGGCGGCTGTTGGTCCGCGACCCGGGCCTGTTTGCGCAGCTATCGCTGCAGATCATCTACACGCTGCCGGTGGCGGTCATTCTGCTGCGCAGCGGGGAGTCGATTCCGGCCGCGGTGGGGCTGGCGCCGGTCATCGTCGTGATTGCCCTGCAGGTGGCCGCGTCGCTGTCATGGATCGTGGTGTCGGCAGAGGATGCGCCTGAGTTGATCGCCGCAGCTCCGGTTCGATCGGGCGACGTCGATTGCGCCAAACTGTCGGCCGTCGCGCTGCCGGTCGCAGCGATCATCGGTGGACCGATCTTGGGTCTCATGTTGTTCTCGCCGTTGGTGGCCGTGCTCACCGCCCTTTACGCCGCCGCCGGCGCGTCGATGGGCGCTTTCTTAAACTTCTGGCACCCGATGCCCGGAAAGCGGCGTGGCATGTTGCGGCGTCACGCGCAGTCGAAGGTCGTCGCCATCGTCGAGCACGCATTGGCGCTGTTGTGGGCGCTGGCCATCGTACTGGCGATCATCGGCTCGCTGACCACGTTCGTGCCGATCGCCCTGGCGCTGTGCGTGCTGTTCGGCTTCGCGCGCACGCGTTCGTGCCGGCCCTTGCAGCACACGCCGCAGTCCGCATAATTGCAGCGCGCCTGACGCCAGTTGGATCAGCAATCCCGACGGTTCGGATCATGCTGTTGATTTTCGTTCCAACGTTCAGCACCATAACGCTCGCTGCACAGCGGCAACCCGAGGAGCGCCGATTACTGGGTTCGCTGTCAGCATAGCTTTGAGCCTGGCGGACGAGATCGTGATCGTAATCGTGGCCGTGATCGTGATCGTGACCGGCGGCAGCATCGGCAAGGTTTGTATGCATCCTCTTGTCCTCGGACAATTATTTGACGCATCGGGATGATAGCCGTGCCTTTAAGCGGCCACGTGTGCCGGATGATCTGGTGGGAACGGTCTCGTGTTTGCTGTCGGATGCCAGCGGCTTCGTAACCGGCCGGACCATCAACATCGATGGCGGCGCGAATGTGCATTGATCGGGGTGAATCCCATGTCGTCAACCGTCGCTCAGCACGTCACCGTCGAGCCGCTCAATCCGGTGCTCGGCGCTCACGTCAGGAATATCGATGTTTCAGCTGAGATTGGGCCTGAAACGGCGCGCGTGCTGCGTCAGGCGCTCTACCGTTACAGCGTGCTGTGCATTCATGCGCCGGGTCTGAGCACCGACGACCAAATCCGCTTGGCCGCCGTGTTCGGCAAGGCCGACGGCTGGGAGTCGGGCGGCCAACGCCAATTCGAAGACGGCATGAAACGTCCGCGGCCGGGGGTTATGTTCGTTTCGAACCTTAAAGAAGACGGCCGGCAGATCGGCTCCCACCCCGATGGCGAGATGCATTTTCATTCCGACGGTGCGCATCGCGACTCACCTTACATCGCCACCACGCTGTATGCGTTGAAACTTCCTTCGCGCGGCGGCGAAACGCGGTTTGCCAGCATGCATGCCGCCTACGACGATCTGCCGGAGGCGATTAAGGACCGGATCGATGACCTGTCGGCGCAATTTGTCTACGACGTGCGTGCCATGTTCCGAGAGCAGACCGATGAGACCGATCCAAGCCTGTCCCGCGCCGTCCACCCGCTGGTTGCCTGGCACCCTGAAAGCGGTCGACCCGCGCTCTACCTCAGTCGCCTGATGACCCGCAATATCATCGGTCTACCGAGAGCGGAAAGCGACGCATTGCTTGACCAGCTGATCACCCACTGCGAGCAGCGCCGATACATCTACGAACATCAATGGCAGGTCGGGGATCTCTTGATCTGGGACAATCGCAGCGTCAATCACGCCCGCAATGATTTTCCAGCCGACGAGCAACGCCACCTGCGTCGCATCACGGTATCACAGCCCGATTGACGTTGCGGGCGGGCGCACGGGCTCGCGGCCGTCGGCTACTCCGCAGCTTTTTGGTCGACGTAGCCCAGACGGACATTGAGCATGCCGATCAAATTTGCCGCCGCTGCCGGTATGTTGGTACCCGGCCCGAACACCGCCGTGGCGCCGGCCGACAGCAGGGTTTGGACATCCGAGGGCGGGACTACGCCGCCGACCACGACCATGATGTCGTCACCCCCCTCCGCCGCCAACGCGGCCTTGAGTTCCGGCAGCAACGTGAGGTGACCACCGGCTAGCGACGACATGCCGACGATGTGCACATCGTTCTCCACGGCTTGCCGCGCCACTTCAGCCGGCGTCGCAAACAACGGCCCGATATCGACATCAAATCCCAGGTCGGCAAAGGCCGTGGCGATGACCTTTTGCCCCCGGTCGTGACCATCCTGTCCGATCTTGGCCACGAGGATGCGGGGTCGCCGGCCGTCGCGGCGCTCGAACTCGGCCGCCAAGGCGATCACATGGCGCGCCGCCTCGTTCATGTTGCCCACCTCCGATCTGTAGACACCGGAAATAGTTCGAACCGTCGCCTGATAGCGGCCGAACACCGCCTCCATCGCATTGGAGATCTCGCCGACCGTGGCGCCAGCGCGCGCAGCTTGAATGCTGAGATCGAGCAAGTTGCCGTCGCCGGCCGCGCCGGCGGTGAGCGCCGCCAGCGCACGCTCGACCGCGCCGCCGTCGCGCTCGGCGCGCAGCCGTGCGAGCTTGTCAAGCTGGCGCGCGCGCACCGCATTGTTGTCCACCTTGAGGATATCGATCTCGGCATCGCCTTCGACCGGGTAGGCGTTCACGCCGACGATGGTCTGATCACCGCTGTCGATGCGGGCCTGCGCACGCGCCGCCGCCTCTTCGATCCGTGTCTTGGGGATGCCGGCGGCGATCGCGGCAGCCATGCCGCCCAATTGCTCCACCTCATCGATATGAGTGAGCGCCCGACGGGCGAGGTCATGGGTGAAGCGCTCCACCGCGTAGCTGCCACCCCAGGGATCGATCACCCGGCAGGTCCCCGTTTCCAATTGGATGAACAGCTGGGTATTGCGCGCGATCCGCGCGGAGAAATCAGTCGGCAGCGCAATCGCCTCGTCCAATGCATTGGTATGCAGAGATTGCGTCTGGCCGTGGGTTGCCGCCATCGCCTCGATCGCCGTGCGGGTGACGTTGTTGAATACGTCCTGGGCGGCCAGGCTCCAGCCGCTGGTCTGACAATGCGTGCGCAGCGCCAGCGACTTGGGATCTTTGGGCGCAAACGAACGCTGCAGCAAGCACGCCCACAGCAGGCGCGCCGCGCGCAGCTTGGCGACCTCCATCAGGTAGTTCATGCCGATGCCGAAGAAGAACGACAGGCGGGGCGCAAAGGCATCGATGTCGAGGCCGACGCCGACGCCGGCACGGGCATACTCGACACCGTCAGCCAACGTGTAGGCCAATTCCAAGTCGGCGGTCGCCCCCGCCTCCTGCATGTGATAGCCCGAGATCGAAATCGAATTGAAGCGGGGCATGGCCTGCGAGGTGTAAGCGAAAATATCAGAAATGATGCGCATGGAGGCCGCAGGCGGATAGATGTAGGTGTTGCGCACCATGAATTCTTTGAGGATGTCGTTTTGGATGGTCCCGGACAGCTTGTCGGGCGTGACCCCTTGTTGCTCGCCGGCGACGATGAACAGCGCCAGCACCGGGAGCACCGCGCCGTTCATGGTCATCGACACGCTCATTTGATCGAGCGGAATGCCGTCGAACAAGGTGCGCATATCGAGGATCGAGTCGATCGCTACCCCAGCCATGCCGACATCGCCGGCGACGCGCGGATGATCAGAATCGTAGCCGCGATGGGTGGCGAGGTCGAAAGCCACCGACAGTCCCTTCTGCCCGCCCGCGAGGTTGCGCCGGTAAAACGCGTTCGATTCTTCCGCGGTCGAAAAGCCGGCATACTGCCGAACGGTCCAAGGTCGGGTCACGTACATCGTGGGATAGGGACCGCGGACGTAGGGAGCGATGCCGGGGTAGCCGTCGAGAAAATCAAGCCCGGCGACATCGGCGGCGGTATAGGCACGCTGCAGGGCGATGCCTTCCGGTGTGGGCCGGCGGGCACACTCGCCATCGGCGGCAGCCGCGTCGGATAGCGCGGTCGACGCCGCTGCAGTCTGAAGCGGAATCTCGGCGAAATCCGGGATCTGGCTCATCAGTAGCAACTTTCCAGGTCGATCACGTTGGCGCCAACCCTGAGCCCATCGCCACGCCCGGTCAAGCCCGACGGAAGGCGAACGGATCGATGGCGGGCCGGCGGTTGCCGCGCGCGGGCACCGGTCTCGCCCGGCATTGCGCATCGTGCACTTGGATTTGGACGCGGGTCCTCAAGCCTCCGTCAACCACCAACACAGATAGCAGGTGATCGCGGGTGCTGACCAAAGCGCCCGGAACCCGCGCTCGGCGACGCTGCACGCGAGCGATTGAGAGTGAGCCCGAACCACGCCGCTCCACCGCTTAGGTCCTCCACTGGGCTACCCAATGGCCCGCTTCTCTGGTGGCCGGGTGGGGAGCGGGCCGGCTTGGCACATCCGCCTTAGGCGGACATGATCTAGCTTGCGAACGCGCAGTGCGCGCGGGACCGAAACTGCCGCGCTCGGCGCTTGATGACCCGCGCCACGCGGCGCAATTGAGCACTCGGCCGTCCCGCAATGCGCACCTTTGGATTGGGAAGCGACGCCGCCAGCAGCGCCGCCTGAAGCGGCGACAGATGGCGCGCTGTGGTGCGGAAATGATGCCGGGCGGCCGCGCCGGCGCCAAAGATGCCTGGTCCCCATTCGGCGACGTTGAGGTACACCTCCAGAATCCGGCGCTTGGTCCAGATCTGCTCCATGGCTAGCGCCATCGGCAGTTCAATCGCCTTGCGCAGATAGCTCTTGTGGCTCCATAGAAACATGTTCTTGACCACCTGCATGGTGATGGTGCTGCCACCTCGGGCCGCGTCTACCCCCACCTGCTGCAACCGCTTGATGGCCGTGCGCAGTTCCTTGAGGTCAAGGCCACGGTGCCGACAAAACTGGTTGTCCTCGGCCAATACGACGGCATGCACCAGGTGCGGCGAAATCTGCCGCAGTGGCAACCAGTGCTGGGCTACCGGCTGGCCGGTGATCATTCGGGTCCACATCAACATCGAGCGCGGCGGATTAACGTCCCGATAAAGCGCCAAAACCGAGACCATCAGCACGGCGACGACCAGCCCCGCCACGACCAGGAACATGGTTCCAGCGCGCACCGCGATCCACAGGCAGGGCAGCGCTTGGGCGGCGAACTTAGTTGCGACCCCGGGTCGTCGCGTGCGCGGCTTGATCGACCAGGGCCCGTGAGGCATCAGCTCCGTCATCGATTGTGAATGCCCCCGCGCCAGGTTGTATCATCGACCGCAACGCCACTCCCCGCTTCGATCGGGTCATCAAGCGGCCTTCGTCGGCAGCCACGTTGGCCAGCGCCGCGCCGATATGGCAACGTCGCGTGAGTTGGCCGGTCACCAAGGTGGACGTTGAACCACAATGTCGTTCGAACAAAGGCTGCGTCTTCGGGCGCGTGACGTCGAAGCTCAGCTCGCAGAGATCTTGGCCGTATCGGCCGCAACCGGCCAGGCAACGCCGGAACGCCTTGCCTCGGCTATGCGCTATGCCGTGATGTCAGGCGGCAAACGGATCCGGCCATTCCTGGTGCTGGAGACGGCCGGCTTGTTCGGTATTGACGCCCAAACAGCCATGCCGACCGCGACGGCGCTGGAGCTGATCCATTGCTACTCGCTGGTGCACGATGACTTGCCGGCGATGGACAACGACAGTTTGCGGCGCGGCCAGCCCACCGTGTGGAGGGCGTTCGACGACTGGACCGCGATTCTGGCCGGCGACGCGCTGCTGACGTTGGCGTTCGAGCACATCGCCCAACAAGGTCGATCGGTGGCACCTGAGACGGCCTGCAAACTAACGGCCGAGCTGGCGCAGGCAGCAGGTCGAGCGGGAATGGTCGGCGGGCAATGCCGCGATCTGGAGGCGGACAAACTTGGCGCCGGACTGCCGCCGACGGCAGGCTCAGTTGAGCGGCTGCAAGCGATGAAAACCGGCGCCCTGTTCCGGTTCGCCTGCCGCGCCGGGGGCTTGCTCGGTGCAGCCGACGACCACCAGCTGAACGCGCTCACGCGCTTCGGCGAGCGCCTCGGAGCCGCGTTCCAATTGGCCGACGATCTGCTCGACGTCGAGGGCGAGGTGGCGGTGGTCGGCAAGGCCACCGGCAAAGATGCCGCGGCCGGAAAGGCAACGCTGATCTGGGTACTGGGCGTCGAGACCGCCAAGGCACGGCTTAAGGACATCGCGGCCGCCGCGCTGGAGGATCTTGAGCAGTTCACGGGGCGGGCCGAAGCGCTCAAGGCGGCGCTGCAGTTCGCGATCGAGCGTCGCAGCTGAGTGCCGCCGACCTATTGCGGTTGGTTCACGCGGCCCGCAGCAGGCTAGATCATCGCGCCTTGAAGTGGTGAGCAACCTGCCTTTGATCGGGATCGTTCCGATTCCGATCAAAGGCAGGTTGCTCTAGCGCGCGTGCGGGCATGATGCTCAAATGCGCCATCGCCAAGCAAAGCTCGGAACCAAGCCCATGGTTGACCCCAAAATGGCTCACCCCAAATGCGACTATGACCGGCATCGCCTGCGCACGTTCGTGGAACAACTGCAGCACGACAGTGAGCTTGAGGTCCATCACGAACCGGTGGCGCTCGTCGACATGAGCGCGATGTTGGAGCGCTCGGGCAAGGCGGTGTTGTTTCGCGACGCCGGTCCGGAGCATCTGGAGGTGGTCGGTGGCGTTTCGGGCAGCCGCCGTCGGCTCGGCTTGGCATTCGAGGCGGACGAGCGGCAGTTGGCCGCACAGGTGTTGGCCCGCCTGGCAGATCCGCAGCCGCTGGTCGAGGTTACTTCGGCCGAGGCGCCGATCCACGAGCTGGTCCAGACCGGTGATCAAATCGACCTGACGACATTGCCGTTTCACCTCCAGCACGAGCGCGATGGCGGTTGCTATATCTCCGCCGGCCTCGACTTTACGGTGGACCCGGACAGCGGCACACGAAATGTCGGTGCGCGCCGGCTGATGCTGCGGGGCCGCCGGCAGATGCGGACCAATCTGACGGATAATTCTGACCTCAAGCGCATCTACAAAGCCCAGGTTGCGCGCGGCGAGCGTCTGCCCGTCGCCTTCGTCATCGGCCACCATCCCTGTGACTTCTTCGCGTCCGGCCTAAAGATCCCCGGCGACGAACTCCAGCTGCTCGCCAACGTCCGCGCCGGCCCGACGCCGATCGTCAAATGCGTCAGCAACGACATTTGCGTGCCGGCCGATTGCGAATTGGTGATAGAGGGCTACATCGACGAGCACGGTTATCGCGAAATGGACGGACCCTATGGTGAGTTTTGGGGCTACTACGGAGCGATGCACATTGATCCGGTAATCGAGGTGACGGCGATCACCATGCGCCGCGACGCGTTGCACCAAACGGTGGTCCACGGCCCGCAGCAACTCGCCCGCCAGGAGGCGAGCCATACTGCGTCGGTGGCCGCCGAGATGGTCGCGACGCTGGCCTTGCGCAAGGCTGGGATCGAGCCCCACGCGATCCATTCGCCACCCAACGCTCCACTGTTCCATCGCTTGCGCATCGCGCTCAGCGACGCCACGCCGGAGGCGGCACGCGCAGCTATCAACGCCGTGTTTGCGATCCGTGGAATGAAACACATCGTCGTGGTCGATGACGACATCGACGTGTTCGATGATGATCAGGTCACCTGGGCGATGAGCACCCGGTTCGACCCGGCGCACGATCTGGTGACCTCGGAACAAAAAATGGCGGCATTTTATGCTGATCCGCTCGCTGACCCGGACGGGCGAGCAACCAAGCTCGGTTTCGACTTGACCCACGGGTCGGCAAAATCGTCCGAGATCCGTTATCAACGGCCACGGCCACCGGCGATCGTGCGATCCAAGACCAACGCCAGCGTACGCCAAGCCTTGGAAGCCGGACCGAAGTTCTTCGTCGATCTTATGGCCGCGGTTGGCAGCGACGACGGACGCGAGGTCGCAATTGAACTCGATGCACTGCGATGCGCCAACGAGCTGACCCGATTGGAAGACGGGAAATATGCTCTGATGGCACAAGTTCCCGATCGGCCACGCGTGGTCTAGGGCAGCCTGCTCTTAATCGCGATCGCAACGATCCCGATGAAATGCAGAAAGTTGCGCTACACTTTAAGGGCGATCATCTTTGTGCCTAAGATTGGAACCGGCGTTGCGGTTTCGATTTTTTGCGGTTCCAATTTTAGGCAAAAAGATCTAGCCAGCAATCAAGGCATTCAGATACGGAGACAATCCCCGATGACAATCGGCTTTCAGACGTTCGGAACAGGCCCGCATCGGGTGATCGCATTGCATGGTTGGTTTGGCAGTCAATCGTCATTCGATCCGGTTTGGGATGCGTTGTCGCCTGAACAGTTCACCTACGTCTTCCCAGCCTACCGCGGCTACGGATTGTCGCGCCGCATGACCGGCGACTACACGATGGAGGAAATCGCACGCGACGTTATCGCGCTTGCCGATTACTTGGGGTTCAATCGCTTCAGCTTGATTGGACATTCGATGGGCGGCAAGGCGATCCAGCGGGTGCTGGCCGACGTCCCCGATCGGATACGTCGTCTGGTCGCTGTCACGCCGGTACCAGCTTCCGGTGTGCCGCTCGACGAGGATATGCTGGCGACCTTTCGAGCGGCGCCGACCGATGCTGATGCGCGTCGTGGTATCGTCTCTTTCTCCGTCGGCAATCGGCCGCTGTCAAAAACCTGGCTCGACAAGACCGCCGGCGTGCCCCGATTGCCGGGCGCGACGGAGGCGTTTGCCGGCTACTTCGAAGCCTGGGCGCTCGGCGACTTCAGCGAGGAGATCAAAGGCAAGCCGCATCCCGTCAAAGTGATGATCGGGGAGTTCGACGCAGCGCTAACCGCCGACGTCATGAACGCGACCTTTCTCGCCTGGTATCCGAACGCCGAGCTCGAAGTCATCAACAACTCCGGCCATTATCCGATGGACGAGACCCCGGTGGTGCTGGCGTCATCGATCGAAGCCTTTCTTCGCTTGGACGATGACGCCAGCTAGATCAACCTGCTTTTCATCGGAGTCCTTCCGGTCCCGATGAAAAGCAGAAAGTTGCTCTCCACTTTAACAGCGATCATCATCGTGCGTTAATTGAAACCGGCGTTACGGTTCCAATTTAAGGCACGATGATCTAGCGCCTATGCGCCCGGGCGGAACCGAGTTGCCAACCCGCTCTCCCGCCCGGCCACAACAACGTGCCATTGGCCGACCGGGTGAGGAAGCGGGATGGCTCCAACCAACTCTGAAACGCGCTAAGGCCGCTTAAGTCGAGAAGTGAACGATCAGGAGGGCGAAGGCGACCAAGGTCAGCACCAGCGCGAGCACCACTTGGCGTCCATTGCGCTGTAGTCTCTCGCCGATGGTGCTTCGACGCGTGTTGTGCATGGTCAGTCGGACGCTAGATCCTTTCCGCCTCATGCGGAGTTGCCTTGCCGGCCCATGTCCCACCCGGCGAGCCAATGGCACAATGTTGCGGGCGGGTGGGTAGGGGAGCGGGATGGCTCCGGCCAACACTGGAACGCGCTGGCGCGGATCACAGGCACGACATTGGCAGCCCGGCCCGTTCACCGATAGTCCGCTAGGTGACGCGCGACAGTTCAACTCATGCGCTCAGCATAGCAATCGGCGGCCCTGACCGGCCCTGGTGCCGCGCGAGACCAAGCCTCCAGCATGTCCGCTAAAGGTGGAACGCTGTGCCGGCCCGCTCCCCCGCCCGGTTCCCATTTAAGGCACGAAGATGATCGCCCGCAAAGTGGTCAGCAACCTAACCTTAATCGGAAGCGGCAAGCTTCCGTTGCAACGCAGAAGATCGCTCTACGCTTCAGGATCGATCGGCTCCTGATGGAGGACCGCCAAGATTGCTGCGCCGGCGCGCCCCGCCGCTATAGCGGCCGCCCGCCTGAGCTTGGCCGAGGCGACGGCTGGACCAGCGTAGCGGTAATGACCAGTAATCGGGTCCGCAAATAACGCGTCCTCCAGTTGCGGCCCCCAACCGCGATTGTGCACGACCATCGGTCGCCCGCTCGGTGCCAACACGTCGGAAACAATCGCGATGTGCGCGTTCGTCATGCGGCCGTAGGGTCGGCGATAGGTCACGATGTCACCGGGTTTGAAGGCCTCCGGATAGTCCGTCACGGGCAAGCTGGTGCCGTATTTGGCAAAGAACCGCCGCAACGTTTCGGTGCGCCGATGATCGATGCTGCGGTCTCCGCTGCCGACACCGGCGCGATGCACCAATTCCTGCAGATCGATTCCGAGCGTGCGATAGGCCCGGATGACGAGATCCGTACACGCTCCAAACAAGGGGTCGATGTCACCCATCGGATAGGCCAAGCTTTGATAGCGTGCCGAATAGATGACCAGCCGACCGGTTTGCGCCCGCGCCACTGCGGCCAGGCGTCGACCGAATAGGGCCGGATCGGCGGGCGCGAAGCGGGGACCGAGAAAGCCGCGAGGGCGCCGGCCAAGGCTGGCGTACGCTGCACGTACGCTCAACACCGGCCGGCACACACCGCCAGCCTGATGCGGCGCCGTCAGCCGGCCGGGATCGATCGGGGGTGGCCCCGCTTGCAGCTTGCCCCAGGGGGTCGCCGGGGCGGTCCAGGGAACGGCGCCACCGGCCGTTGGCGCGACGCCACCGAGCGTCGGTGGAGGATAAGACAGCGTTGCCCAGGCCGGCACCAGCACGGATGTTTGCTCAACAGCGCGGTGAGGGCCGACGGGCGGCACCGCCGGCGCGAGCACATCGAGGGCGGCGTGTGTGGACCAAGACCGCCGCTCGCGCCCGGTGCTCCCGGTCAGTGGCGCGGTCGGCGGGTCGACGGGCGCCGGCCCAACGCGCCGTGCGCGCAAAGCCGGTCCGTGCACGCTGCGGCTCCGGCTGTCCCACGTCGGTCGCGGCGGCGGATACGCGGCGACCGGTATCGGCACGGCCGCTGCGCGCCGGCGGCTGGTGACGGACCGCAACCACGGAGCGGACGGTGGATAGCGCGGCACGAGGCTCTGACCACGCAAGTTCTGAGCTGCGACAGTCGCTGTCGTCGGCCTGACGGCGATCGTCGGCGGCAGCGGTGGGTAGGCTGGCTGCGCGCCGGGTAGGGCGACCGTCTGGACCGTCCGGTCACGCAGCGCGCTGGCAACGGGCCGGTAGGCTGCCACCGACCAAACCGGCTGGCTCGGCAGCAAAGACAGGGCTGAGCGCGTCGCCTGACTGCCGATCAGTGCCGTGCACACGATTATGAATGGCATTAAAAGCAGCGCCAGTGTCGCCCGATCGTCGACCGCATAGACCGCGAGGGCGGCGCGGCGAGGCTGGCGCGGATCTGTTTGGTCGCGGCTTGCGCCATGGCGCCGTCGCTTAGGCTTCGGCTTGCGCTTGGCGGGCTTCTTCAATCGCAACTCCCAAGCAGAGACAACACCCAAGCAGAGGCAACACCCAAGCAGAGATCGGGGCCTCCGGCGCAGCCGCACGACACACCACCCATCGAACGGCGATCCCTTTCAGCACCGCATTGCTAACGGCGATAACGCGGAATGTAAAAGGGGTTTTGAACAGACCACGGGATCGGTCCACGGTCGGCCAGATGCACGATGGGCGCCAGCGTTCAGGTGGACCATCTGCACTGTGCCAGCCGTTGGCGGAGGTGCTCCGGCTTGAGCCCCCGATCCCGCAAGATGCGCAGCGCGGTGTCACCGTCACTCTTTGACAGCTTGCGACCAGCGTTATCGGTCAGCAGGGGGTGGTGGTGATAATCCGGTTCCGGCAGCGACAACAGCAGCTGCAGCAATCGGTGCAAATCGGTCGCGGCGAACAGGTCTCGACCCCGCGTCACATGTGTCACGCCCTGACGCGCATCATCAATCACCACCGACAGATGATAGCTGGTCGGCGTATCCTTGCGCACAAGGATCGCGTCACCCCAGCGTTGGGGTCGGGCCTCGATCACCGTTGCGCGGCCATCGGCGTCCCATTCGGTGAAGGTTAGCGGCTTCCCGGAGCGCTGTTCCCGGACCCACTCAATGGCGCGATCCATATCGAGCCGCCAAGCATGTGGCTCACCCCGGGCGATCCGCTGATCGGCCTCTTCCGGCGGTAGGTGTTTGTCAATGCCTGGATAGAGGGGCACGCCGTCGGGGTCGAGCGCGCCAGCGCGGACACCGGCGCTGCGGCGTAGTTCAGCACGCGTTGCGAAGCAGGGGTAAATGAGGCCCATCGAACGCAGCCGTTCCACATAGGTGGCGTAAACGGCAAAATGCTCCGACTGACGCAATACCGGCTGCTCCCAGCGCAGGCCTAGCCAAGCCAGGTCGCGCAGGGCCGCATCGATATAACGAGGACGACAACGGACGGTGTCGATGTCCTCGATGCGCACCAGCAGGCGCCCCCCAAGCCGGTCTGCCCAATCCTGCGCAATGAGCGCGGCGTAGGCATGGCCGAGATGCAACTCGCCGTTGGGACTGGGGGCAAAGCGGAGCACGGGCTGCCTGGGTGCGCCTGCCGGCGGCGCGCGCGCTCGGCCGATTGCCGTTCGTCGCTCGCGGTCAGGGTGTAGGGCCACCGAAGCCTAATCCGTTTGCGTGTGAACTGCACCCCTCCCACTCCCCTCCGGCCACCGCTACCACCGCGCCAATGGCAGGCTGGATGGCAGAACGAGCCGGCAAGGCGGATCCGCCTGAGGCAGACATGAGCTAGCCGCAGTTGCCATCTAGGCCACGACCGGTGCGATAGCTCTTGTGCACCGCTTCGACGACGCGATCGTAAACGCCGCGCTCCGCGATCGGGTAAATCATCAGCCAGCCGTAAATGTAGCGTCCGTCGCAGACAAAGTTGATCCGTTCATAGAACATCTGGTCCCCTTTGGTTCCCGAGAGAACGAACCAATTGCGACGTACCGGTGTGTAATCAAAGCGGGCGGCTTGGTAGGACCGCTCGATCACGAAATCACGATACGACCGCAGCGTCTCACCGGTGTCGTTGGGCAGCGCGACGGCGATCAAACGCGCCGCGCCGTCATGCGAGATCCACATCAGCCCACCGCGCTCGACCGGAGAACGGGTCGGGGCAAAGATATCGCTGGGTACCGCTAGCCTGAACCCATAGGTCGCGTCACGGAAGGTCTCGGCGTTGCGGCCAGGCTGGGGGCCAGGCTGGGGGCCAGGCTGGGGGCCAGGCTGGGGGCCAGGCTGGGCCACGGCGCCGACGACGGCCAAAAGGGCCGCGGCCGTGGCCAACGCGGCCACCGCGAGGTTGTGGCAATACTGCACAAAGTTGCTCATCTGTGTTTACTCCAGGACGAGGCTCGGGTGGCGGACCGCCACCGACCCCGGGTCAACTCTGCGCCTAGCCAATGCTCACACCCTGGATTACCCGCCCGGCGCATTCGGCAACAGCAAGCGACTGACTGGCAGCACCTTTTCGGTTATTTAGTGCCCCAACACCGGCCTTGCAAAGAAGGCCCGGACACATACTGGATGTTCACCCCATGTCGTACGGCAGTGCCAGCGCTGGAAACCGCGGCCAGCCCAAGCCAGCCGCAGCCCCGGCCCCGGCGCGGATTATCGATGCAGCCCGCGATATTCGCAGCGGCGTCAGAGCATTGCGACGGGCCTGCCCGGTGATGCGCCATGTCCACACGATCGCCGGCGACCCGCCGTTGCGGCGACGGCCAGCGGGATTCGAAGGGTTGGCGCGGATCGTGATCGGTCAGCAATTGTCGGTGGCCAGCGCCGGTGCGATCTGGAACCGACTGACGGTTGCCATCGACCCTTTCTCGGCCGCCACTATGTCGTCGGCAAGCGACGCGCAGCTGCGCGCCGCCGGCCTCTCCGGTGCCAAAATCCGCACCTTGCGCGCGATCACCGTCGCCATTGAAGGTCGGCAGTTGCAGATCGAGCAGCTGAGCCAGTCGAGTGACGCGGACGTGCACCGCGCGTTGACCGCGATTTCGGGAATCGGTCCTTGGACAGCCGACATCTTCATCATGTTCTGCCTCGGCCGCGCGGATGCATTCGCGGCCGGCGACTTAGCTCTGCAGGTCGCTGCTCAACACGCGGCCGGCTTGGAGCAGCGGCCAACCCCGGACCAGCTGATCGAGATGGCCCAAGTTTGGCGGCCGTGGCGGGGCGTAGCCGCGCGGCTGTTGTGGACGTACTATCCCCACATCAAGAAACCGTCCGCGCGGCGCCAAGCCAAGGACACCGCCGCCGAACCTATTTGACAGTGCTGGCCGTCGCGGCAAATCATGGTTGCTGACCGCCGAGCGTCAACGGGAGCCCCAGCCATGCCAACATTGGATGGCCCGCGCAGATCGGCCCGAGACGGTACGGTCGAAAGCCTGGTCGTGCTCGTGCACGGTTACGGCGCCAATGGTGACGACCTGATCGGGTTGGCCGACGCTTGGTCGGCGCTGCTGCCAAACACCGCTTTTGCAGCGCCGAACGCGCCGGAGCGCCTGCCCTATCCAGGCATGCCGGCGTTCCAATGGTTTGCGCTGGAGCTGCGCGATCCGGAGGAATATGCCCGTGGCACCGCAGCCGCGCAGCCACTGCTCAATTCGTTTCTCGACGACGAGCTCGCCCGCCATCACCTGCCACCTGAGCGGTTGGCTCTGGTCGGCTTTAGCCAGGGCACCATGATGTCGCTTCATGTCGGTCTGCGACGCCCGGTCGCCCCGGCCGCGATCGTCGGGTTTTCCGGTGTGCTGGCGGGTGCGGCGCGCCTCGGCGATGAGCTTCACTGTCGGCCACCGGTGATGCTGGTGCACGGCGCCGAAGACGAGGTGATACCGGTCGGCGCCATCGACTTGACCCGGGAGGCCTTGGCAACGCACGGCCTCAGCGTCGAATGGCATATCCGGGAAGGCCTGGGCCACGGGATCGACGAGGTTGGTCTCAGCTTGGCCGGCCGATTTCTTCGCCAACATCTTGGACAACATCTCGGATGAGCGTTGTGATAAGCCGTGGCGTGCCATGATGCCGATCAGACGAGGGGCCAACCATTGTCCGATAATGCTTGCCCGCGGCCCAACGGTCCGCCCATTTCGCGTCGCAAGCTGGTTTTGTCATTGCTTGCCGCGGTCGGCGCCGGCGGTGTGGGCGGGTCCACGCCGCTGCCGCGACAAAGCCGGGGCGTGATGAACGCCGGGCAGCGCGTGAACAGTGGGGCCGCTATCCTGGCCGCGAGCGACTTCGCCGCCATCGCCAACCTCCGCATCGGGCTGATCACCAATCATACCGGCCTGGTCGGTCGGGCGCACCTCGCCGACTTGATGCACCGGTCCAGTGCGGTCAAGCTCAGGGCGATCCTGGCGCCCGAGCACGGCTTTCGCGGCGTCGCCGAAGCCGGTCATCGGGTCAAAGGCGGGGTCGACGGCAAAACCGGTGTGCGCGTGTTCAGCCTGTACGGTGCCACCAGGAAGCCGACGCCGGCCATGCTGCGTGGCCTTGATCTGCTGGTGTTCGACATCCAGGATATCGGCGTGCGCTACTACACCTACATCTCGACCATGGGCCTTGCCATGCAGGCGGCTGCCAAGGCCGGCATCCCGTTCCTGGTGCTCGACCGGCCCAACCCGTTGGGCGGAACCGATGTCGCCGGCTTCGTGCTGCGGACCCGCCAGCAATCGTTCGTCGGCCAATATCGGATTCCGATGGTGCACGGACTGACCATTGCGGAGCTGGCCAGTTTGATTAAGGGCGCGGCATTGCTGCCGGGCCTTGAGCGGCTGGAGCTGCGGGTGATGCTTGCCGAGCATTGGCAGCGCGGCATGCGTTGGCCTGAGACAGGACGGTCCTGGATCAACACCAGCCCCAACATCGTGTCGTTCGAGACGGCATTGGTCTATGCCGGTGTCGGACTGTTCGAGGCGACCTCGGCCAGCGACGGGCGTGGCACCCGGACCCCGTTTACGCTGCTTGGCGCGCCGTGGGTCGACGCGTCACGCTTGGCCGAGGAGCTGGCTGCGCGACAACTGCCCGGCGTTCGTTTCACGCCCGTTACATTTACGCCGCGCGCGATCAAATCGATGGCCAGCAGGCCGCGCCATAAAGGCAAGACGGTCCGCGGCGTTCGCATCGACGTGTCCGATCATGACCGCTACCAACCGGCCGAGACCGGCATCCACCTGCTGCACGGCTTTAACCGTCAAGCCCGCGCGCGTGGCATAGATTTCATTGCCCGCCCCGGGTTTTTGGCGAAGCTCAGCGGCACCGCCCAATTGGCACGCATGCTGGCATCCGGAGCCGATGCGGACGACATCATTGCGCGTTGGCAGCCGGAGGTCGACCGGTTCCGTGCGCTGTCGGCCTCGCATTTGTTGTACTGACGTCGGCGTTGATATGATGGCATTTCCCCTCTCTCTGGCGGCGCTCACCATCCTCGATGCCGGTCCGGCCGGCCAGATCCGTGCCGGCGCGGCGGCCGGCTTTCGCTCGGTCGGGCTCCGACTGATGCCGCTGTTACCCAGCGATGCCCCTATCGTCGGTGATCCGGCGGCTGAAGCCGAGATCGAGCAGTTGTTGATCGATAACGCCATGACCGTGCTCGAGGTCGGCGTGTTTCGGATCGCGGCGGAGATCGATTGGGATGCAGTTTCCGCCGTGCTCGCCTACAGCGGCGGCATCGGTGCTCGGTTTATCGTGTGCCCGGTGGAGGACCCTGACGGCGAGAGGGCTGCGGCCACGCTGGCCGCATTAGGCCGGCGCAGCCGGCAGGAGGACCTGCGGGCGTTGGTCGAATTCAATCCCTACAGCGCGTGTCCGACGCTGGCCGACGCCGTCGCGTTGGTTGAGCGGGCGCGCGCCATCGAGCCGCTCAGCGACCCCGGCCTGGTGATCGATGCCCTACATCTATCACGCTCCGGCGGCAACCCGAGCGACCTGGCCACCGTCGACCCGCACCTGCTGGCACTGCTGCATCTGTGCGATGCCGCCCCGCCGCCGCGTGGCGCGCGCTCGCTGGAGGCGTTGCGCGAAGAATCGCGCATGGCGCGGCGGCTGCCCGGCGAGGGCAGCTTGTGGCTGGCGCCGTTGATCGCCGCGCTGCCCGCTGAGATTGCCATCAGCATCGAGGCGCCCAACGCCCGCGATGCGCATTTGCCGGCGAGCGCACGGGCAGCTCGTGCACTGACGGCGACCACTGATTTTCTCGCGAGGATCGGATCGGCACCTTGATGCCGGCTGCCCGGGCCTGCTGACAGGCGCATTGCCGGCCGGATCCCGCCCCGGTGCCGAATCGGCCATCGGTCGCGCATGCGGGTGCATGCGCGCGGGTGGTTAAGGCATGTCGCTGTTCTTGACAAGGCGAGGGCCCGGCATCTACATGGCGGCTCGGGCGGGGCCGTAGCTCAGATGGGAGAGCGCTGCAATCGCACTGCAGAGGTCAGGGGTTCGATTCCCCTCGGCTCCACCAAGCATCCTCGGTCCGTTCCGGACTGATGGGTTACGGCTTAGTCCTGGGACATTTATTCTAGGGCAACCTTCTGCTTCAAGAGCGATCATCTTTGTGCCAGCGAAAGGGGAACCGGCTTTGCGGTTCCAATTTAAGGCACGATGATCGAGAGACATGGGTAACACGTTGCGGCCGAACGGGTTGGCGATCGGCTCCAGGCGGCCGGCGGCACGGTGAACGCTACGGCCACTGCGCATTCAGGCGGGCATGTAGGCCCCGCCATTGCAGTGGAGGCTCTGTCCCGAGATATAGGTCGCTCTGGGACCAGCAAGAAACCGAACCAGGTCGGCAATATCCTGTGGCACGCCTTTGCGCCCGATCGGAATGTGGACGCCTTCAACCGCCGATATGATCGAGGTGGAGCCGCCCACGCGATCCGTTTCGAAGGCACCGACGACAACCACATTGGCGCGGATACCGTAACGCCCGAGATCATGGGCAAGTCCGCGCACGAAGGCGGCCTGTCCCATCTTCCCGGCGCTGACATGCGCGCGGCCCGGCGCTCCCGTGGTGGAGCCCAGACCGCCTACACCAATGATCGATCCGCCGCCGCGCTGCTTCATCGACGGCAAGGCGGCCTTGACGAGGTGGAACAAGCCGACAATCGACGTCTCGAGCGGCTTACGAAACGTTTCCAGATCCATGTCCTCGATCGGCACCCGACCGCGCGTCGCGGCATTGTGGACAATGATGTCAATCCCACCGAATGCGGCGATCGCAGCCTCGATCATGGATTGCACCGCGCCCTGATCGCAGACGTCCGCCACGAACGGCAACGCCTGGCCGCCGTCGGCCCGAATGCCGCCAGCGACTGAGCGGCACAAATCCTCCGACTGCAGGGCGTTGATCACCACCGATGCACCTGCACGCGCCAGCTCCTCGGCCGTCGCCCGTCCAATGTTGCGCGCGCTGCCCGTGACGATCGCAACCTTGCCGGCCAGCTCGTTCCCAGTCATGTCCATCATCACTTCCCTGCGTGATCGCGGTCTGACGCCTCGATGTCACGGCCGGTAGAGTAACCTGCTCTTAATCGGAATTGGAACGATCCCGATAAAGAGCAGAAAGTAGCTCTACATTTAAGAGCGATCATCTTTGTGCCTTAAATTGGAACCGACTTTGATTGGAACCGACTTTGATTGGAACCGGCTTTGATTGGAACCGGCTTTGCGGTTCCAATTTAAGGCATGATGATCTAGATTGCGTCAGTGTCAGCTCAAACCATCCCGCTCCCCCGCACGGCCACCCACACAAGCAACCCACACGAGCAACCCACACGAGCAACCCACACGAGCGTGCCTTTGGGTGGCAAGGCTTGAGGTGCTGGCCGGCAAGGCGATACCGCCTAACGCGGAAATGATCTAGTGTACTAACACCGATGCTTGGTCATCCATCAACTCCGCTGGAACCCGCGTTTGAGCTTATCACGTAGGTGGTGACGAGGGGCTAGGTGGTGACGAGGGGCGAGCGCAATGCCCACGATGAGACTTGGACTGTTTATTCGGCCATGCGGTCATCACATCGCGTCCTGGCGCCATCCCCGTTCGCATGCCGACGCCGGCGTCAACTTCGAGCGGTTCGTGGAGATGGCTCAGATCGCCGAACGCGGGCTGTTCGACATGCTGTTTTCCGCCGACACCAACTCCGCCTGGACCACGGTGGAAACCGCGCTCAACCGGCAGCACTACGTCGCTTGGCTCGAGCCCTATTCGCTGCTTTGTGCGTTGTCCCGTTACACGACGAACATCGGTCTTGTGTGCACGCAATCCACCAGTTTTGAGGAGCCATACCTGGTCGCCCGCCGTTTCGCCACTTTGGATCTCATCAGCGGTGGGCGGGCAGGTTGGAACGTGGTGACGTCGGGCAATGAGACGGAGGCGCTGAATTTCAGCCAGGACCAACATGCGCCCAAGGCGGAACGCTATAGGCGTGCGCGCGAATTTGTCGACGTGGTGACGGCGCTTTGGGATAGCTGGGATGCGGATGCCTTCATCCGCGATCGCGAGACCAGCACGTTCTTCCAATGGGACCGCATGCACCGGTTGGATCACGAAGGCACATATTTCAAGGTTCGCGGACCACTCAACGTGGCGCGGTCACCGCAGGGCCGACCGGTGGTCGTACAGGCCGGTGCCTCCAATGACGGCATCGAATTGGCTGCCCAGACGGCCGAGGTCGTGTTCGGCGCAAGCCAGAACATGGCCGCCGCCAAAGCCTTCTATGTCGACCTAAAAGGGCGGATGGCGCGCTATCGCCGCGACCCCGACGATTGCAAAATCCTCCCAGGGCTGTCGGTCATGGTTGCGCCCACGCTGCAGGAGGCGAAGGACAAGCATGAAGAGTTGCAGGCGCTGATCCACCCGGACGTCGGGTTGGCGCTGTTGTCGCGCCGCATTGGTCATGATCTGACGAGCTTGGATCCCGACGCGCCGTTGCCGGACCTGCCGCCGAACGATAGCGTGGGCAGCCGATCCGAGCAGATGATCACGTTGGCGCGGCGCGAACAGCTCACGCTGCGGCAGCTCTACCAGCTGTTTGCGGCCGCGCGTGGACATTTTCACCTGGTCGGCACACCGCAGACGATCGTCGATCATATGCAGGAATGGTTCGAGAACGGGGCTTGCGATGGTTTCAACGTGCTGCCGCCGGTTTTTCCTGTCGAGTTGGAGGCTTTCGTCGATTTGGTTGTGCCTGAGTTGCAGCGGCGCGGCCTGTTCCGGATCGGCTACCAGGGCACGACGTTACGCGCGCATCTCGGCTTGAAGGCACCCAAAAGTCGCTATGCTGATGGGGCGTGAACGCCGCACCATAGCCTATCAGGCGGCAACGCTGCAGACGGAGGCTTCGCTCCATCGGGCTTAAGCGCAGTACGAAGGCACACGATAACAGCGGCGTACACGGGCGATCAATGCTGAGGTGATGCCCGATCCCGGATCCGCTGCGCTGCCAGCTTGAAGTTTACGACGTCGCACCATCGCAGGATCATCGTGCCTGACGTGTTGCGCAGCTCTCCCGCTCGGGCGCACCGATCGACACGATACCGACCGCAACCACGTTAGAGGTTAAGCTTCATGGACCCCAAAGTACGCTCCGATCTGGCTTCGACCGGCACACTCCGCGCAGGCCTCAACATGGCCAACACGCTGCTCATCACCGGCCAGACCCCGCAGGGTGAGCCAGATGGCGTTGCACCCGACATGGCACGCGAAATCGCTCGGCGCTTGGGTGTTGGGATTTCCCTGGTGCCGTTCTCATCGCCGGGCGAGGTGGCCGATGCCGGGCCGAGTGGCGTGTGGGACATCGCCTTGATCGGTGCGGAGCCGGCGCGCGCCGAAACCATTGATTTTTCGGCCGCCTACGCGGAGATCGAGGCGACCTACCTGGTGCCTGCCAGCTCACCGATCACGTCCATCCAACAGGTCGACAGCGATGGTGTGCGCATCGCCGTTTCAGGGCGCAGCGCTTATGATCTCTACCTGTCTCGTAACATCAAGCATGCACAGCTGGTGCGCGGTCGAGGACTTGGCGGAGCCATCAAACTGTTCCTCGATGATAAGCTCGACGCGTTGGCCGGGCTGAGGCCGGCGTTGTTGGAGGAAGCCGCGAAGCTGCCTGGAACCCGCATCTTGGCGGGTCGGTTCACGGCCGTGCAGCAGGCCATCGGTACACAAAAGGGTAAGGCCGCCGGCGCGCAATTCCTGGCGGACTTCGTGGAGGACGCCAAAAGCAGCGGTTTTGTTGCGCAACGCATCAAACGACATGGCGTAGAGGGACGGCTTTCCGTCGCCGGCAGCTGACAGATATCGCGCGACGGGTTGCTGTCATAAAGCGCCGGGGCCGCGGTGAGCGCAGCCGGCGTCGGTCCGGTGGCAGCTGATCGCAGCATGAGGCGGTGGCGATCAGATCGGCGCGCACGAGCAAAAAGCAAGCGATGACGATGACGATGACGATGACGATGACGATGACGATGGCGCGGCACTCACCCGTCGCCACGATCTGGCCGGCAGCTTCCCATTTCTTGACTTCGCATGAAGCCGGCCCATAAGCTTTCGCCGGGGTTGGACCAATGACCCAAGCTGCATGGTCCAACAACACCCACCACAATACGTCTTTAGGGAGCGAAAAAATGAGGACGCCCAAATCAAGATATGTTGCGGCGGCCATTAAAACGATGGTCGTTGCCAGTGCACTCGCCGCGGGGTTGAGCACGTCCGCGGTTGCCCAAACGGCGATCAAAATTGGCCGGACGACGGGTGCCAGCGGATTCCATATCCCCTCCTATATCGCCATGGACCACGGCTTCTTCAAAAAGGAGGGGCTCGACGCTCAATTCGTGGCGATGACCGGAAAAGCACTGGTGACCGCAGGGATCGGTGGCGCCATCAACTTCGTGCCGATTCCCGGTGGCGGTTCGCAGGCCACGCTCAAAGGCGCCCCGATACGATACCTCGTCGGCCAGTCGTTGATCTCGCAATGGGCCATCGTCGTCGACCCCAAGATCAAATCGGTTGCTGAGCTTAAGGGCAAGACATTGGGCTATGGACGGGCCGGCAGCGCCGATTACGACGAGGGCGAGATCGTGCTCGGCGAATTCTTTAAAATGAATGTCGGCCGGGATTACAAAGTCATCAGCTTCCAGGGCGAGCCGGAGCGGCTGGCGGCGCTGATCAATGGTTCGATCCAGGGCGCGCTGGTAAGCTTCCCACACGCGGCAAAGGCGCAGGTCGCGGGCTTCAAGATCCTGCTCAAGACCGGCGATTATCTGCCCCGCATCGGCGGCACCTTCTGGACCACCGAGAGCTACCTGAAGAACAACCAAGAAACGGCGCAAAAGTTCATTCGGGCGATCGCCAAGGCAACCCATTACCTCGCCAACAACAAGGAAGGCTCGGTGCCCGTCATCGCCAAGTATTTCGGCTTGAAAAACGATGAAGCCGGCTATGTATGGGATACGGTGCATGCCTCCTACGGGCCGGACATTCCTAACAAGTTGTTCCGGGCCGTGTTTGAGGGCCGTAAGCGGCGCATGGAGTCGAAAGGGCTGTGGCCGAAGGGTAAGCCGCTGCCGGACGTCGAGCAGTTCGTGGCGCGCGATTTGCTGACCACCACCCTGCGCGGCATGGGCTACTATCTCACGGCGCCGCCGCAGGTGCAGGGCAAGATGAACTGAGCCGCAGATCGCCTCGGCAAGGCATGTCGGAGTTGGCGGGAACCATCCCGCTCCCTCTCCCGGTTCCTCCACCGGGCCACCCGATGGCATGATGGTCTGGGTGGCCCGGTGGCGAGCGGGCCGGCAAGGCCGATCCCTTCTAAGGCAGACATGATCTAATGCAGACATGATCTCAAACGCCAGAGGAACCCGTTCGACGTTTGCCAAGCTGCAAAGCCCGACACAAGCACTGCCGTGGGTGGTAGATGTGCGCTGTCGGTGGCGTTCAGAATGTCTTGACGGTTTGTGGACGCCAACGGCTGAGCCGGTTCTCGAGCACCTTGACGCCGCTGGTCATGATCAGCGACATCGTCATGAAAATGATCAGCCCGGCGAAAACGGTATCGACCTGAAACTTACCGGCCGCGTCGACCATCATCACGCCAACGCCCTCCGTCGAGCCGCCAAAGAATTCCGCCACCACGATACCGAGAATGGCGCGGCCAATGGCGAGGCGAAGCCCGGCCACAATAAACGGAATGGAATTCGGCACCACGACCAGCTTGTTGATCTCCCATTCGTTGGCCCCGAACGATTTGACCACGTTAATCAGCAACTGGTCTGCGTTGCGCACGCCCGCGTAGGTGTTGATCAGGAGTGGAAACACCGCTCCGATGAACACGATCAGCACCACCGTGTTCATGCCGATGCCGAACCAGACCAAGAAAATCGGCAGAAACACCAGTCTCGGCGTGGCGTTAAACGCGGTGATGAAAGGATCGAAAATCGCATTCATCGTCTGCGAACGCCCCAGGATGACGCCAAGCGGCAAGGCGACCACGATCGAGGCCAACAATCCGATCGTGAAGGCCGTTGCACTGAATCTCAGCGCCGGCCAGATCACCCCGGTTGAGAACAACTGGTAGAGCTTGGCCGCAATGGCCGACGGCGTCGTGAAGAACAGGCTCATTCCCTTGGACAGCGTCACAATCCGGGGGGTCACCTCCCACACCAGCAGCACCACGATGATGAAGCCGATCCCCAGAACGTAGGGTTCGCTTGCTTCCCACGCGGTCTTGCGGGTGATGGCGCCAAGATCCTTATTGGCGGGCATCGCCTGCGCCGGCGCAGCGTTGGTTTCGACCATCGATCGCCTCACATGCCTACCCGCCAGGGGAACGCCGTGCGCTCAGCCCAGCGGATGCCTTCGGTGAACACAACGGCAACCACCATCATCACCAGAATGTAGCCGAACATGCGGCTCAGCTCGAACATGTCGCTGTACCAGGCAATGCGGTAACCGATACCCGCGGTCGCGGCGTAAAACTCGCCGACCAGAATGGCGACCAATCCGCGGCCGATGGCGTAGCGGGCGCCCGCCACGATATAGGGCAGCACGCTCGGCACCAGGACCTTCAAATAGATGTCGCGGCTGTTGCCCCCCAGCGAGCGGACGACGTTGACCAACAGCGGATCGACGGCCTTTACACCCGCATAGGTGTTGAACACGAACGGAAAGACGCACAGCAGAAAGACCAGAATCGCCTTACCCGATATGCCGACCCCGAAAAAAATGATGACCAGCGGGGCGATCGCGACCAGCGGGCTGGCATAGAGCGCGGTCATGAAGGGATCGAGCGCATAGCCGACCCGGAGCCGCCAGCCCATCATGGTCCCGATGAAGATGCCAACCACGATCGCCGCGGCAAACCCGAAAAACAGGGGCTGGGCGCTGACGTAGAGGTCGCTGGCGAGCTGCCCGCTGAGCACATCCTGCCATAGCGCCGCAAAGATCAACGACGGCTTGCTCATCACGAACGGATTGAGGGGGATGATCCAGGTTAACAGGATCTGCCAGATCACGAAAAAGCCGATGACGGCCAGCAGCCCCGTCGTGAACCGGCCGAATTTAAACCAGAACGCTCCGAAACTCATGTTGTATTGGGCCTTTCCATCGCACCATCAAGCGTCGCCGTGCGGGTTGAGCTCGTCTTTCAGCTCGTTCCATAGCGCCAACTTAAGGTCGTTGAACTCCTGCGTGACCCGCATCTCGTAGTGGCGTGGCCGCGACAGGGGAATTTTGACGATCCGCTTCGTCCGACCCGGCCGCTTGGTCATCACGATCACCCGGTCCGACAGATAGACCGCCTCCTCGATCTGATGCGTGACGAACAGCACGGTCTTTTTGGCCTCGTTCCAAATGCGCAAAAGCTCGGCCTGCATGATGTCCCGCGTCTGTGCATCGAGCGCGGCAAACGGCTCGTCCATCAACAGCACTTCCGGGTCGCTCGCCAGCGCGCGCGCGATGCCAACCCGTTGCTTCATGCCGCCGGACAACTCATGCGGATAATGGCCCTCAAACCCGCTGAGCCCGACCATGTCGATGAATTTCTGGCACACCGGCCGACGCTTGGAGGACGATACGCCGCGCAGTTCCAGACCGAGTTCGACGTTGCTGAGCACCGTTCGCCAGGGAAGCAGGCCGAATTCCTGGAACACCATGGCCCGGTCCTGGCCCGGCCCCTCCACCTTCCTCCCGTTGATCGCCATCTCGCCTGAGCGCGGCGGGATCAGACCGAGAAGCACGTTGAGAAAGGTGCTCTTGCCGCAGCCGGATGGCCCAACAATGGAGACGAACTCGCCTTCCCCAACGGATACGTTGAAATCCTGTAGCGCGGTTACCGGCGCCCGATTGGGTGGGGTGAAAGTCAGGTTCACGTCTTTTGCTTCGATGTAGGCGGCCATCAACCAAAACTCTGCTGTGACACCACGCAGCGCACTTCACTGCGACGTGGTCTGACTGTTTCAAGCGTTCGGATTGCAGCGGAACACGTATTGAAAACCTATCGGTCAGACCCGACGAACGCAAGCGGCGCACCGCTGATCGATCGCCGCTAATCGAGGCTCGGCGTGCACTGCGGGCCGGCGGGCTGCGCTCGCGCGAAAACAGCGCGTGTGACAATCTCGATAAAGATCGTTGCATCCTGAAGCTGCACTGCCGGTCTGGCCAGGCTGATCTGGATAGCTTGAGCGGAAAGGACCGCCCGGCTTGGATGGTTCGGAGCCGACCCATTCAAGCGTCAAGTGGCGGCCTGCCGATGGGAGGCAGTTGGAGCTGGGCATTGGATCAAATCCAATCTCCTTGAACCGAAGCGCACTGATTTGCAGGCCGACGGGCAGCTTGCTGTTGGGCCAACCGGCAGGGGCCGATGCGGCCGGATATCCTCTCATGATGACCACAATCGCTGGAGCAATCCAGTCGACATCATTTTCCAGGCGCTTTCCACCTACATACTCTGGATCGTTCGCAGCTACCGGATTAGGTGGAACCGGCGAGATCGGCGTTAGAGCTGCGTCGAAGCCCGAGACGAGCTCACCGACATCGGCAGAAATCGATTGGCGCACGTGCTCCGCCGCGGCGATCTGCGGGGTCGTGACCTTGAGGCCGTCCTCGGTATTGCCTTTGAGGTTGGCCTCGAACTGGTCGATCATATCGAGTCGCTTGAGCTGTTGAGCGACCATCTACAGGCGGCACAGTATTTGGTGGGCGTCCCGTCCCAGCGACAGATCAAGATCAATCTCGTGCACGCGCGCACTTGCGTCGGTGAGGGCCCTGGCGGCCTCCCGCGTTAGCTCAGCTAATTCGTCATCGCTTTCGATCGCTGCGATGTCGGCGACGTAGGCGAGGTTCAGTCCGACCAAGTCCTTGGCGCTGGCGACAGGCGCGCGTGTTCGGCACCGCTGGTGCAATCGAAATCGGCGATGATCCGGTCAAACCACGCAGGGCACCAAGCAGCAGCGCCGCACCCTCGGCGGTGCGCGCCGACGGTCCGTGCACCTGCCGGTGATAACGCCGTATTGCATGGATTGAGGGTGGCGCAGAACAGCTCGCTGACCACATTCGCGCCGGTCGCCAATGCCGGCGTATCGGCGTTGCCGAGACTGATGGCTCCAGCGGCGTGCGATCTGGCCACGCCCTCCGCCTCGAACATGAGCACGTGTTTGCGATATAGCCCGTAGCCGTAGGTGGTACGCAAGCCCGCGGTCTCGGTGACGTCTTTGACGACCAGCGGCAACCCGTGCAGCCGCCCGATCGCCGAGATGTGAGCGTCGGCGACCTTGACTGCATCCCCGGCCGGCTTTGATCTCGGCAACCAGGTCGCACGCGCAAAGGCCCGTCAGCGCAGTGTCTGCGCCAGCCATGTCATTGTCCTGTCCAGTGCGCAAACCGTTTCTCGATCAGCACAAACAACAGATTGAGCCCGCCTCTGAGCGCGCCGACGGCAAGCATGGCGGCATGCGCCTCCGGCATCTCAAACAGCTGCTGGGCCTCGACCACCCGACAGCCGAGGCCTCCGTCGATCCGACGGACATCTCCGGCACGACCACGATCACCAAGGCAGGCGACACGCCGTAGCGCAGGCCCACAAAGGTCTACGGCTTGCGCTTCCAACACCACGACATCGGTCTTTCGCGCAGCGGTGAGGCTCCCATCGCGTTGGCTGCGAGAATGCGGGTTTTGCGCGCATTCATGACGCCGTAGGCAACCTTGAACAAAATCACGCGCGCGGCGCCAAGCGCGACAACCGGCCCCCGGTGGAGGCTCCAACCCCATAAATCACCGGAAATAGCGGGAGTTGGGAGGCCGGCACAACCCGGGCGGCTGTCATCCTCATGCGGCGCCGTGCCCAGCGCCGGCATGGGCCGATGCACGCTTTATGGTGATTTACGGCGAAGATTTAACCGCTGGCAAATTCGCTGACCTTGACCTTCGGCTTGAGATCGGTGCGGCAAAAGGCGTGCAGAAAACAGGTCTGCTCGGAGATATCGAGCATTTCGCAGGCCACCTCGTCGCTTTCACCGGTGGTCAGATAGACGTGGGTTTCGACCGGATCGGCCTCGCCCGGCTTGCCGGTCGCGCCGGAGGCACCACCAAGCGAGAAATGGGTATCTTGGACGAGGCGATAATCCTTGAGGTCGAGCTTCAACATCGACACGAAGCGACCGAACTGCGTCATAAAACAAAAGCCAACGCCGGCGGAGATCAGGCTGTTGGCGTCCGGGGCGCGGCCTTGTCCACCGTTGTGTGGTGCTTCATCGGACAGAAAGCTGAAGGAGGTGCCGTGGGGGCTGTATTGGAGCTGCACGATTTCCTTCAGACCATCCTCCCGCAGCGTGCAGATGCCGCCAATGTTGAGCGTTCGGTTCTGCTCCGCCGCCAAGCTCGATGCGGCCCCGGCCGTGCCGCCGGCGACCTCCTTTTTCGGCGTGGTGCCGTTGGGCCAAACCAGATCGGCGCCCGCCAAGCCCGGTGCCGGTCGCGCCGTCTCGAAATGATCGCCCGGGTCGGGATGAATGGCGCCCGATAGCGCTGCAACCTTGGCCGGAGCCAGCTGGTGACCGTTTTTGGCCAGCGCAAACAGGCTTTCGAGCCGGCCGCGCATCAGCCCGTTGATCGGCGAGGCATGGACCGCGTCCATGATCATCTGATTGAGCGCGGCGCCGTTTAGATCGCAGTCGATCTCGACGGTAAGCTCCACCGGCAGCGCGCCGCCGACCATCGTCCGCTTCGGCATCGAGCCTTGCATGGTGTAGTAATTGTCCTGCACCAACCGCAACTTACGAATGGTGACGTTGCGCTGGCGCGCCAGCGCCGTGATCTCGTTCATGTAGGACGCGATCATCCCGGCGGTGAGAAAGGCCAACGGACAAGGGGCAGCATCGTGGCCATTGAGATAGGGGCCTTCATCGCTGGCCAGCCGCCAAACCGTCCCGCTGCGGCTGGACACGACCAGCGCCTCTTTCTGGAATACAGATAGCGAGCGCACCCAAGTCCGCAGCGCGTCGCCCTTGCGGTTGGCCGGTGCTTCGATGCCCACCTCGTTGGCATTGGCGACCCTGAAAAACAGCGGCTTGCCGCTTTCCACGAGAACGTTGGCTCCAGTCGCGGCCATCGGTTTCCTCCTACCTCAGATTGCTGCTTCAGATTGGTGCTGCCTATGCGGGCTGGCGCAAGCCCCGATCGCGCCGCCGCCCGCGCATCACGATGGTCGGTCTTCCAAGTGCCACCCGCCGCGCTGGCCATGGGCTCGATCATGTCCGCCTTATCATGATGAGCCTAGCCGGCCCGCTCTCCGCCGACCCCCTTTGGCACGCATGTGAGGCGGCCGGCCGGGGCAACGAGATGGCCCCAGCCAACATTGGAACGCCTTAGAGCCACCTGCCTTTGATCGGAATCGGAACGATCCCGATCAAAGGCAGAAAGTTGCTCTACACTTTAAGGCGCGATGATCTAGAATACCTGTTCTCGTCCTGCAGAGCGATCATCCGCGAAATCGCAGCAAAAGTCGATCCACTTCACGCCGGTTGGGCGTGTGACCACGGCCGGTTTCTGCGCAGGCCGGGGCCGCGATCGGGTCATATCAGGTGGAGGCGATCGCCCATGCCGAGCGAGCGAACGGAGCTGCGCGATCACGCTTGGTCCCGAGCAGATGGTCCAAGGCAGATCTGCTGCACCCGTCTGGCGCAGGAACGCTTGCGTCCGGTCGCATCAGGCTCAGGTCCTGGGTGATCGACCGGTGCTGACCAGTCGCGCAGGACACGCGGCGTCGGCTACCATGCCCGATGCTGCTCAAAACAACGAACCCTGGGAGCCGTCACCGGAGCGCGACCGCTTTGCCGGCAACTTGGCGGTCGTCTTGGGCCGAGCCGGAGCCGTTCGCGCGGCGCGCTGCCCGGCATCGAGGGCCTGCGCATTGAAGCGGCCGTCGGCCACCTCCACCGCCAACAGCTGGCCGGGATCGACCTGGGCGATGGAGCGTACGGTGACGCCGGCATCGTCGCGAAGCAGTGCAAAACCACGCTTGAGCACGCCTTGATAGCTCAGTGAGCGCAATAGACCGGCGCCCGCTTGCAAACGGCGACGCTGTTCACAGACGCGATGCCGCAGCGCCCGGTCGGCGCGATCCCGCATCATCGCCAACCGCTCATCGGCACGCCCCAATCGCCCGCGCACGAGTTCAGGCGCCAGCCGACCCGACAAGCGTTCCAAGCGCGTTCGTCTGGTGCCTGACGACCGTTCCATGGCCGCCGCGCTCCATTGCGTCAACGCCGCCAGCCGGTCCCGCAACTGCGACAAACGCGCGGTGAGCAGACGCGCTTGAAGGCGCGCGGCCAGCTTGGCGTGGCGCATGGTGTGGGCGCGCGTGTTCGCCAGCAAGCCCCGACCCAATCGCCGATCGACGGCGTCGAAACGCTGCCGCGGCAGGGCCACCAAATCCTCCGGCCGCGGCAAACCGCGTTGGGCGGCGCGCAATTCGGTGCGCGCGGTCTCCAACACCCGCCGCATGGAGGCCCGCAGACGCAGGCCGCATTGACCCGTGTCCTCGACCAACTCCGAAAACTTCGGCACCGCCCATTCGGCTGCTTTGGTTGGCGTCGGTGCCCGCGCGTCGGCGGCCAGATCGATCAAGGTCCAGTCGGTTTCATGACCGACCGCGGCAATCAGCGGAATACCGCTGTTGGCGGCGGCGCGGACGGCAATCTCCTCGTTAAAGCCCCAAAGATCCTCAAGACTGCCGCCACCGCGCGCCACGATCAATAGCTCGGGACGCGGCATATCGGAGCCGTCGGGAATCGCGTTGAAGCCCTCGATCGCGGCGGCCACTTCGACGGCGCAGCCATCTCCTTGAACCCGGACCGGCCAGACCACGACGTGGGCCGGAAACCGTTCGTCGAAGCCGTGCAGCATGTCGCGAATGACGGCGCCGGTCGGTGAGGTGATGAGGCCAATCACGCGCGGCAAAAACGGCAGCGCTCGCTTGCGCTCCTGCGCGAACAGCCCTTCGGCGGTGAGCTTGCGCTTGCGTTCTTCTAAGATGGCCATCAGCGCGCCAGCGCCGGCCGGCTCGAGCGCTTCGACAACGATTTGGTACTTCGATGACCCCGGGTAGGTGGTGATGCGCCCGTGGGCGATCACTTCCATACCTTCCTCGGGTTTGAAGCGCAGCCGGCCGAACGTGCTTTTCCAGACCACCGCGTCGATCTTGGCGCGCTCGTCCTTCAAAGCGAAGTAGCAGTGGCCGGAAGCGTGCGGTCCGCGATAGCCCGATATCTCTCCGCGCAGGCGCACGTGACCAAAGCCCGATTCGAGCGCGCGCTTGATGGCGGCCGACAGCTCGGAGACTGAGAACTCCGGGGTGTTGGTGGGGCCGTCGGCGCGGGGCTCGACGGCGCGGGGCTCGGCGGGGCGGGGTTCGGCGGGGCGCGATGTCATGGCGCGATCAGCCACGGCTCAATCCTAAGGTCCAATGCGAATCGCCTCTATACAAGAAAACGCCGCCAAGGTGTCAGCGCAAGCAAGGTTATCCAGCGCTCCGTCGCGCCGGCGCGGACCGAAGACCGGATCGCTCACATCTTACTCAGATATATTAAATCCAAAATCGTCACCCATGTGGAGCAACGCCCGCTCGGCCAGCGCCGTGATGGTCAACAGCGGATTGACACCGAGCGAGCGCGGCACGATCGAGCCATCGACAACATAAAGGCCATCGTGAACCTGATGGGACGTGCAATCCGGCACGCGGCGAAACACCCGGCCTTTGTGGTCGACCACGCCGGTGTCAGCGGCCGCCGCCATGGCGCAGCCTCCGAGCGGGTGAGCGGTTGCCGGCTGATGCCCCATCACGGTGCCCGCCAAGGGATTCTTCACATAGCAGGCGCCGGCCTGGGCGGCCAACTGCTCGAGGGTGGCGTCCAACCGCTGATAGACCGGCTCGTCCTTGGCATTGGGCCAGATCAAATGGAGCCCGTCATCCTCCAGCACCAGCCGTCCGTCGGCGGTATCGTGGGACACCGCGAAATAGGTGCGCAGACTGGCGAACGGCCCCTTGTAGACCCCGGACACCAGACTTTGTAGGGCCCCCAGCAGCCGGCCGTTGGGCACGAACAGCAGCGGAAGGGCCGGCGCGAACGCGGACGGCAGCGCGCCCTCTTGAACGATCAGTTCCTGTGCCAAGTCGGCTTGATCGTGAACCTCGAGCTGACCGGAGACGGCTGCACCGACCGGACCCGCGTCGACCTTGGGCGGATGCCCGACGCCGATCGCATTGATCGGGTCGGTCGAGCCATAGGCGAAGGCGATAATATCGCCGTTGGCGGAAAAGCGTTGCCCCAGGCGATCCGATAGGTCCAACCCGCGCGACCGCGAGCGTAGCAAGATCTCGGTCGATCCCAAGGTGCCCGCGGCCAGCACAACAATATCGGCACTGACAACGACGTGTTGCGCGTCGGTGGTCGGCTGTTCAAGGCGCTGGACCGCGACCCGCCAGCCACCTTCCTTGGCGGGCTCGACATATTGGACTTTGACGTGGGTATAAAGTTCGGCGCCATGCCGCACGGCTTCCGGCAGATAGGTCAGCGCGACGGTGTTCTTGGCGCCGACGTTGCAGCCAGCACAACAATCGCCGCAGCGCGTGCAGGCCGGTTGTGCCACGCCGGCCGGATTGACGACGTCTTCAAAGCTCACCACGATGGGCGGGGCAACGGGCGCTTCGTCGATGGCGGCTCCGGCTCGAGCCAGCGCCGCGAACCGCTTTAGATCGCCGGCTGCCGGGTCGACCGACGGCCGCAGCCAATGGCGCGCACGCCGATACCCCTGCTCCAGCTGGCCGTCCTGCGCCACTTGGCCCGGCCACACCGGATCGGAAAACACACGCGCATCCGGCCGCAACGCCACACCTGCATTGACCAATGAGCCGCCGCCCAGCCCACAACCGACCAAAACGTGCATGTCGGCGCCGAACCGCACGTCGTACAGCGCTGTCTGCGAGCCGGATCGCGCCGATTTGCCGCTGACTTGAAATTGCTTGCGAACATCGGGAAACCGGGTTGGAAACTCACCGGTGACGAATTCTCGCCCGCGCTCCAGCACCGCCACCTTTTTGCCGGCCCGCGCCAAGCGCGCCGCCGCAACGCCGCCTCCGTATCCCGAGCCGACAACGATGACGTCATAGCGTGGACGAAGCTGATTTGAGGCGCGTGACAGACGGTTCATGCAGTGTTTTCTATGATAACAATAAACGAATCCAGGCGACATGATATAGATGCAAGACCTGAAGTCGAGGTTGGGCCGACGTGTTTCTAACGGAATTTTCCTGGCAAGCTCGCCGCCCCGTCATGATGAGCCCATCACGAAGAGGATGCGCCTATGGCTCACACCGCGGCCCGTGACCGCCTGATCGTCGCGCTGGACATGCCCACCTTGGAAGATGCCCGCAAGCTGGTCGATGAGCTCAATGAAACGGTGACGTTTTACAAGGTCGGGCTGGAGCTTTTGTTCGTTGGCGGTCTGCCGTTTGCACAGGAATTGCGCCACCAAAAGAAACGCGTTTTTCTCGACATGAAGTTGCTCGACATCGGTAATACGGTGGAACGTGCCGTCGCCAACGCGGCCGAGCTCGGCGTCACCTTCCTGACCGTGCATGGAACCGATCTCAAAACCATGCGTGCGGCTGTATCGGGACGAGGTTCGCGGGCGATGAAGCTGCTGGCCGTAACGGTCCTCACCAACCTGACGGCCGACGACCTGAAGCAACAGGGCTCGTCCCTGGCGCCGGAGGATTTGGCGCTGCATCGGGCGAGGCTCGCCTACGAAGCGGGATTTGATGGGGTCATCGCCTCCGGTCAGGAAGCCGAACGGATCCGCGAAGCCACCTCGCCGGAGTTCCTGATCGTCACGCCGGGCATCCGACTGCTGGGCGCCTCGATCGACGATCAGGCACGGGTGGCATCGCCCGAATCCGCCATCGCTTCGGGCGCCAACTACCTGGTCGTCGGCCGGCCGATCACCGAAGCCAGCGAACCGACAACGATGGCCGAAGCGTTTATCCGCCACATTCGCGATGCCCATGCCAAGCCGGTGCGCAATCGGCAATGACGTCCCGGCAGGTCGGGCTCGTCACGGTCCGCCGTCGTCCTCACCCGATGCGTCATCCATCGTCTCATCGTCTGCGGATCACCGCCGCGCCGCATCACCGGCCTTCTGACCATAGGATTGGAAGCGCTTGAGGACCCTCGCCATCTCCCGTTCGCTCAACAGGCGCGGTCGTCCGATTGTCAGCACCTTGTAGTATTGCTCGGCCAGCACCTCAATTTCGCTGGCCAGCTCAAGCGCGGCCGCCAGCGTTTGGCCCATCGCGATCTGACCATGGTTGGCCATCAAACAGGCATCAGACGACTGCAGCCCCTTGGCCACGTAGCGCGCCAATTTGTTGGTGCCAAAGGTCGCGTAGGGCACGCACGGAATGGTGCCGGAGCCGGCTATGGCAACCATATAGTGGAAGGCCGGAATGGCGCGTTTGCTGCAGGCGAGGACCACGGCGTGCATGGAATGGGTATGCACCACCGCGTGCATGTCGGTGCGGGTGTTGTAGGCCGACAGGTGGAATTGCCATTCGCTGGAGGGCTTGCGGGCCGTCTGCGCCCAATCGCCCTGATCGGAGACATGCACGATGTCAGCCGGCCGGATCGCGTCATAGGCCATGCCCGACGGGGTGATCAGCATGCCGTCGCCCCAACGGCAGGACACGTTGCCCGAGCGCCCAGGCGACAGGCCACGGCGGCTGATCGCCAACGCGGTGTCAAGCACCGCCTCGCGCGCTTCGCGCTCGGGTTGTCCGGCTGGTTGAGCGGCGTCGGATTTATCTTTGCGTCGACGGACGGCCATGGTGCACTCCTGATGCCACCGATCGACTCTAATCCAGATTTGCAAAAAACTCATTTCACCGGTCACGGAACAGATGAAGTGATCAGTTCAACGTGAGAGAATACAAACATGATTGGCCCGATACAGGCAGTGGTCGTCGGCGGTGGCGTGGTGGGCAGCTCGATCGCCTACTTCCTCACCGTGCTGGGTCCGCAGGGTCGGGTGGTTGTGATCGAGCGCGAGCCGCAACTCGCCAACGCCGCGACGGCACGCTCGGCCGGCGGGATTCGCCGGCAATTTTCCACCAAGGAGAACATTTGGTTATCGCAAGCCTCGCTGGAGATCATCCGTGACCTCAACATCGAAAACGAGGTCGGATTCCACGAGCGCGGTTATCTGATCCTGGCCTCGAGCGACGGCATGCCCGTCTTGCAGGCCAATGTTGCCTTGCAAACCAGCGAAGGCGTCGACGTCGTGGTGGAGGACGCCGCGCAGCTGCGACGTCGCTTCGACTGGCTGTCCGCCGTCGGCATAAAAGCCGGCGCGTTCGGCCGAACGGGCGAAGGCTGGATCGATCCGATCAGCCTGACTTGGGCGCTCAAACGCCGGGCGCAGGCGGCAGGTGCGGCATTCGTTGCCGGCGAGGTGTGCGCTGTCGACGTGGTTCACGGGCGCGCCGCGGCGGTTCGGTTGGCCAGCGGCGAGCGGTTTGAATGCCGGTTCCTGATCAATGCGGCCGGACCTTGGGCGGGACAGCTGGCGGCAATGGCCGGCGTCGCGTTGCCGGTCGAACCGCGCAAGCGCTACATCTACGTGATCGACTGCCGGCACCCGCCCGATAGTCTGTCTGCCGCTCCGCTGACGGTCGATCCCAGCGGTGTTTGGTTCCGGCCGGAAGGCCGCATGTTCCTGGCCGGGCGCTCGCCCGACCCTGATCAGGAGCCCACGGATCTCGATCTGGAGCGGATCGACTTCGACTACTTCGACGCCGCCATCTGGCCGGAGCTGGCCACGCGCGTGCCGGCGTTCGAGGCGATCAAAGTTGTGCGGGCGTGGGCGGGATATTATGATTTCAATACGTTCGACCAGAACGGCATCATCGGTGCGCACCCGGACATCGAGAACTTTCTCATGGCCAACGGGTTTTCCGGACACGGATTACAACAGGGCCCTGCCGTGGGTCGTGCGATCGCGGAGTTGGTGAGCGAGGGTGGGTATCACAGCTTGGATCTCAGCCGGCTCGGATATGAGCGTCTGACGCAGGGTACGCCGCTGGTCGAGCGCAGCGTCATCTAATGTTCTTCTCCGGATGCGGAATTACCGGTGCACGAGCGGGAACATCGCGGATGCGCTGGCGCCTCCGCTGCGGCCGGTTCCACCGGTCAGCGCGGCCGTCGATCGCCGCGATGTTCCAGCCGACGCCGCCCGCGGGCACCGTCCAGGCGCGCGGCTTAATTGATCAAACCAGCATCCGCCATCTGGAACGGCATCGAACGGCATCGCCCGACGTCGCAGCGCTTGGCGCCAACGCCACCTGTTAGGCATGCTCCCGGTCCAACCGGTCACGGCCGTCCCCGGTTCAACCCTCGCCCGCTTCGACCCCCGCACCGGTTCAACCCCCGTCCGGGCCGCTCCCCCGTCCGGGCCGCTCCCCCGTCCGGCGCGCCGCACAAGGGGCTGCATGGCGCGCAGGTGTGGCTGGCCGGGTGGGGCGCGGGATGGTTCCGGCGAACCCGGACATGCTCCAGATCACTTCGCCGAAGGCCGTTATCGCGCCGCCGACCGCCACAACCCCAAGGCCATCGCCAGCCCAACGCCGGCCACCGCCGCCATGGCCAAATACCCGCCGGCACCAACGCTGGCGTAAAGCGGGCCGGACGCCATCAGCGCCACGCTCATCGCGAATCCTGACGTAACCGTCGCCAGCAAGGCTTGTGCCGTGCCCACCTGATGCGCGGGCACATGTTGGCCAATCCATCGCATGGCCCCGAGATGGGTGGCCGCGAAGGACCCGGCATGCAGGATCTGCAACGCCACCAGCACCACGCTGGGCGGATCGAACGCCATCATCCCCCAGCGCAACACAGCCGCCAAAGCCCCCACCCCAATCAGGCCCACCGCACTCACCACCGCCACGTGGCGTGCCGCCCAAAACAGGATGATTTCGGCGATAACGGCCAGCGCCCATAGGCTGCCGATGAAGCCGGCGGAGTAGCCCTGACTGCGCCAATGCAAGACCCCGAAGCCGTAGAACAGCGCGTGCGAAGCTTGCACCAGCCCGCAGCACACGATGAACAAACAGAATGGCCGCTCGACCAGCAAGGCCCGGACGTCGCCAAGCCCTCGCTTCGATCGCCGGGGACCCTCATCGGGCGGAACCGTTTGCAGCACGAGCGCGGCCATCGCCGTCATCGAGATGCCGGCAACCATCAGCCAGATGATCGCATCGGGTCCGAAGGCGGTGACGGCATAGCCGGCAAGATAGCTGGCCAGGATGAACGTGATCGACCCCCACAACCGCGTCCGGCCGTAATCGACGCCGGCGTGCCGAACCGCAGCCAACGTCACGGTTTCCGTGAATGGCATCAATGAGCCTGACGCAATCGACATGCCGATCACGAGGGTGAGCACGACCCAAGCGGTCTGCGCTTGCGACAACACCAATAACAACCCGAGCACCGTCGCGCACAAGGCGAGGATCATGGCGCGGTAGGCCTGCGACCAATCCGCCATCACCGCCAGCGCCGGCGTCACCCCGATCCGAACGATCATCGGCGCCGACAAGGCGAGGGCAATCTGATCCGCGGATAGACCGCGCGCATCGAGCCAAACCGGCAGATACGTCAGCTGGGCGCCGAGCAGCATGAACAGCGCCGCGTAGAGCAGCGAAAGGCGCCAAGCGAAGGATGAAGGTCGCACGGGCGTGTGGCCTGGCGTTGCGGTCAAGATGCCGTGGTCGGCGGTGACGAATTCGCTGTAGGCGCCGCCGCAACAATGTCGGCAAACAGAGCGGGATCGATGTTTCCGCCCGACAGCACGACCGCCGTGGTCAGCCCCCGCAGCTCGACGCGTCCGGTCAGCACGGCTGCCAACGCGATCGCCCCGCCCGGTTCAAGCACGAGCTTGAGCTCGTGGAAGGCGAACCGTATCGCGTCTTTGACCTCGGCGTCCGTCACGGTGAGCCCGCCGGCGAGCTGTCGCCGCGCCAGCTCAAACGTGATCTGTCCCGGCGTCGGCGACAGCAAGGCATCACAGATGGAGCCCGCTAGCGCCTGATTGCGCTCACGCCGGCCGCTGATCAAAGAGCGCGCCATATCGTCGAACCCCGCCGGCTCGACGCTGTAAATCCGCGCCCGCGCCCGCACCGCCTTGACCGCGAGCCCGGTGCCGCCGATCAGCCCGCCGCCGGAGCACGGCACCAGCACCTGGTCGGGAACGGCGTCGAGCATCGCCGCCTGCTCCATCAGTTCCAGGCCGGCAGTCCCCTGACCGGCGATCACGTGGGCATCATCGAACGGATGGATGATCGCCGCACCCCGCCGTTCCGCCAGCTCTGCGGCCAGCGCGTCCCGATCCTCAGCAACGCGGTCATAGAGGTGAACCCCGGCACCGAACGCGCGCGTCCGCTCGATCTTCACCGGCGGCGCATCGGCCGGCATCACGATCAGCGATCGCAGCCCGGCGATGGTTGCGGCGGCGGCAACACCTTGGGCATGATTGCCGGACGAACAAGCGACAACGCCGCCGCGGCAGACATTCGGATCGAGTTGCGCGATAGCGTTGTAGGCGCCCCGAAACTTGAACGCCCCTATCCGCTGCAGGCTTTCCGCCTTCAACAAGACGCGCCCGCCGACCCGCTGATCGAGCGCGGGATGCGTGAGCAGCGGGGTCTTGACCACAAGACCGGACAGGCGCTCGCGCGCGGCCGTCACATCGTCGAAGCTGGGGATACGTTCAGGCGACATCATCGGTGACTGCCTCGAGTTGATACGTGGACCCCCATGCGGGCTTCAGCAAGGCCAGCCGCCGTCCGACGTTGTGGCTGGCAACCTGCAATCTGGAAGTGAATGCCAGCGCTGTGTCAACAAGCGCACCTTCAATCTATCACCCTGATTGGCAACCGGTGCCGCCATACCGACCTGCTGACAGAGCAACGGCGCTTGGCATCTGGTCACAGCCGCGCGATCAGGCGGGCATCTGTCGTAATTTGGCCCGTTCCGACCAGATGCTAACCGCTTTTCAAGGGAAACAGATGGTCGACGGGGCCGCACCCTCGGCCGATCGCTTGGTCCTGAGCCGCGCGCAAGGCTGCGGTGAGATAGGTCTTGGCAACCCGAACGGCCTGTTCCAACGGCTCTTTGCGCGCCAGCGCAGCGGTGATGGCCGCTGACAGCGTGCATCCGGTACCGTGTGTATTGTTGGTCGTCACCCATGGCGCCGCAAACTGTGCACAGGCGCCTTCTGCGCTCACCAACACATCGACCGCCTCTGCGGCAGCCGCCCCGGCCGGGTGACCGCCCTTAAGCAGCACCGCGGCACAACCCAACCGCAGCAGATCCCAGGCCTGGCGCTCGGCTTCGCCAATCGATTGCGCTGGCGCCGTGTCGAGCAAGACCGCGGCCTCGGGTCGGTTCGGTGTCAACAGCCAGGCATGGGGAATGAGGCCGTCGACCAGTGCCGAGATGGCATCGGGTTGGAGCAACCGATCGCCGCTGGTCGCGACCATGACCGGGTCAACGACGAGCGGGACTTCGGGCCGCTGCCTCACCGCTCCGGCGACCGTTTGCACGATATCGGCGGTGGCCAACATTCCGGTCTTGATGGCGTCGACCGGCAGATCCTCCAAGACGGCGGTGATTTGCGCGCCAACAAAGGCGGCCGGCGGAACATGAACCTGTTGGACACCACGCGTGTTTTGGGCGGTCAACGCGGTCACCACGCTGGCGCCATAGACGCCGTTGATGGCGAACGTCTTAAGGTCCGCTTGGATGCCTGCGCCGCCGCAGCTGTCCGAACCCGCGATGGTTAGGGCTATCGGCGGCCGCCCCGCATCATCGCGCGCGCCATCGCTCATCAGTTGCCGAGACCCTTCTTGATGATTTCACCCTTGAGCGAATCCGGCGTCAGACGCTCCTCGATGGTGGCGAGGCCTGGGAACGTGTCGAGCATCCACTGACCGATCCAATTCATCGATCCGGTCATGAACAACAAGCCGGTGACGATCAACAAGGCACCCATCACTTTCTCCACCATGCCGAGATGGCGCTTAAAGCGCTGCAGGAACGATAAGAACGGCCCGATCGCTATCGCGGCCAGGATGAACGGGATCCCCAAGCCCAGCGAATAGACGAACAGCAGGCTAACGCCGGTGCCAAGGCTGGCTTCTTGGGCCGCCAAGGCCAACACCGTCGCAAGGATCGGGCCTATGCAAGGGGTCCATCCGAACGCGAACGCAAGGCCGATGACATAGGCCCCGACCAGGCTGGCGCCCTCCACGTGCGCATAGTAGCGGGCTTCGCGATACAGAATGGGGATGCGAACGACACCAAGAAAATGCAGACCGAACAACGTGATGATGACGCCGGCGACGATCGATAGCTCGGTTTTGTAGGAGTGAATCAGCTGTCCGAATGCCGATGCGCTGGCGCCGAGACCGACGAAAACGGTGGTAAAGCCGAGAACGAATGCAACCGAGCCCTTGACGATGCGCCGCCAGGCGGCGGTATCGATATGATCGCGACCGGAAATCTGCGCTACCGTGGTACCGCCAAGGTAGCCCAGATAAGGCGGGACCAACGGCAGCACGCACGGCGACAAAAAGCTGACCAGCCCGGCCAGCAAAACGCCGAAATAGATATAGATCTCAGCCATCGACTGTAGCGCCGCCGTTTGCCTTCTCGTGCGCAGCGAATGCCGCATGCGGCCGCTGCCCCCACTTTTCTTGCCGCTTATATGGGAGTCGGGCCAGGCCTGCACCATGGCGCGCGATCGTTCGCGGCATGGTGCTGAACGTGCTCGGCGCGAACGCTGCCCGAATATGCTCTGGCATCCTCAGACCGGACGGACTCGTGGACGTGCATTGCCAGCCGGATAAACGTTCAATAAAATCAAAGCGCTAAAGCGGGTCCTTGCGGCCGGCCGATCACAGCTGGCTGCCGCGTTCGAGGGGCGAGCGCGATCGGTATCGGCAGCTGAGATCCGCCGTGCGGATCGGTCGGCTCGCGAAAGCGTGAACCGCCCGGGCTCGTCGCCAAATCAGATCATCGCGCGCCAAGACCACCCCGCGCGCTGCGTGCAGCCGGACCGCCTCAAACCATCTGGCCCGATGACACCTCACGATCGCCCGCCGCCGCCATCAACCTCACCCCGGTCGATGCGTCTGGAGAATTCTGTTTGGCCGCCGGCAGACAGAATCCGCGCTTGCTCCACCCAATTCTCCCGCTCGATGCGGCCTTTAAAGTCAAGCCGCTCGCTGAAGCGCTCGATATCTGCCACCGTCCAATTCGCGATTTGCTCATAACGCGTCACGCCGAACGCGTTGAGCTTTCGTTCGATCAGCACACCGACCCCGCGAATCCGCTTCAGGTCGTCGCTGCCCGCAGCTTCGGCCGCGACCTGGGCCGCCGGCGCGAGATAGGCCTCGGAGCGGACAGAGCGCAGACCAGCCAGGTTGCCACCGCCGGACTTTGGAGCGGGCGTCGCCGTACCGGTGGCAGCGGCCGGCTGAGCTGAACCCGAAGCAGCCGCGCCGTAGGAATCCACCAGCCGCCGAGCCATGGCACGGGAATAGGCGGTGTCACCACCGCTCGCCAACACCCGCGCCTGCTCGATCCAGTTTTCGCGCGCAATTCGGCCCGGTGAACCCAACAGCTGATCGAAACGGCTGGTGTCGTCCGCCGTCCAGTTGGCGATGTGTGCGAAGCGCATCACGCCATGCTCGTTGAGCAGCCGCTCGACCTCGGCGTTGATGCCGCCGATCAGCTGCAACCGATCTCCGGCGGTTCCGACCGCTATGTCTTGCGACGCCGGCCCAATACGCGCGGGCATGGCGCCGGTTGCCGCGGCCGCCGCCACTGCCGCCGCTCGGCCGGTAACGGGCGCCTGCGCCGGATCGGTTGGCGGCCTGGCCGCTGGCATGGCGATGGGCTGACCTGCACCTGCCGTTGGTTGCGCCGTCGCCAGCTCACCGCGTGCTTTCCGGCGAGAATAATAGGTCTGGCCACCGTTGGCGAGAATTTGCGCCTGCTCGATCCAGTTTTCTTGCGCGATCCGCCCGCTAAGGCCGAGCGCCTTCGATAGGCGCGCCACGTCGGCGGGCGTCCACGCCGCCATGTCGGCAAACCCGACAACGCCCTCGGCATGCAGACGTTGCCGCAGCGCGGTGTCGATGTTGCGGATCAGTGTCAAATCCTGCGGTGGTGGCGACGCCGAGGCCGCCGTAACGGCGCGGGGTGGGGTGTGGGCGATCGGCGCCGTCGCGGTTGCGACCGCGCTCGACCCGGCGGCGCGGGGCAAAACGGGCGGCGGTGTTTCGGCCGGAATGGGTGTTTCGGCAGGCTTATCGCGGTACCGCGTGACCGTCGCGGCCGCAGCTGCCGCGGTGGTGGCGGCCGCGGTGGCCTGTGCGACGGGACCGGTCGCAGTCGCACCCGCCGCCGGCTGGTCGCGATGCGCCGGCCTGGCGGCACCGGCAAACAAGATGCGCTTGACCACACAACCGAAGAAGACACCGACAAAGTAGGCGCCGAACAGCAGAACTGCCGATTGCCAGATCAGTGTGCTCATAAAGTCCTCCCCCCTCTGGCCCGATCTGCCACCGAAGCGATCGTCACTCCTTCTTTTCCTGTCTGCTGACACAGGAGAACCAACCGACACATGCGCCGACGACAAAGGCGAACACCAGGTACCAGAGTAGCTGATAGGCGAGATAATCCATGCCGCAATCCTCTTGGCAAATACGACAACGCGCGCTAACGCGGCACTATGCTAAACTCGATGCGCCGGTTCTTGGCGCGGTTTTCCGTCGATTCATTGTCGACCAACGGTTGCGTCTCCCCATAGCCGACCATCTCGACTTTCGATTTCGGCACACCTTGCTGCACCAAAAACCTGGCAACCGCCTTGGCCCGTCGTTCTGAGAGCCTCTGATTGCGCTCCTCTTGACCTTCGCTGTCGGTGTGACCGGCGATCTCGACCTTGATATCAGGGCAGGTCTTGATCACCTTCGCTAGCTCGCGGAGCGTCGCGTGACTATCCGGACCGAGGTCGGCGCTGGCACGTGCAAAATTGATCATGCCCGAGCGTGTTGCTGTGCGCAGGGCTTGCTGACATCGGTCCAGCTCGACGTTGACCGCGGCGGCTTGGCCCTGTGCGCCGGCGCGCCGCGCAGCTGCAACCTCAGCCTGTGCTCGCGCTGCCGCCAACTCGGCTTCCCGCCGCGCTGTTTCCGCCGCCAAGCGCTCGGCCCGTGCTTGCTCCGCCTCCGCGCGCAGTCTGGCAGCCTCCGCCTCGGCGCGTCGGCGGCCGGCCTCCTCCTCAGCGGCCTGACGCAGGGCCTGTTGCTGTTCGGCGCGATGGCGCGCCGTCTCTTGCTCTGCGGCCCGCCGCGCCGCATCATGTTCAGCTGCGAGCCGGGCCGCCTCGGCTGCCGCGCGGCGCGCTTCCTCGGCCGCCGCAAGCCGTTGTTGTCGCTCTTGCTTGCGACGACGCTCGGCCGCCTCCCGTTCGCGCTTTTCAGCAAGCAGAGCCAACCGCCGACGCGCCTGCGCCTCCCGAGCCGTACGCTCTGCAGCCTCCCGCACACGCTGCGCTTCGGCCTCACGGGCCGCACGCGCCGCAGCCGCACGCGCTCGCTGCGCTTCGGCCTCACGAGCCGTACGCGCCGCAGCCTCACGCACTCGCTGCGCCTCGGCCTCACGGGCCGCACGCGCCGCAGCCGCACGCACTCGCTGCGCTTCGGCCTCACGCGCCGCACGCGCCGCAGCCGCACGCGCACGCTGCGCTTCGGCCTCACGAGCCGCACGCTCCGCAGCTTCACGCGCTCGTTGCGCTTCGGCCTCACGCGCCGCACGCGCCGCAGCTTCACGCGCTCGTTGCGCCTCGGCCTCACGCGCCGCAGCCTCACGCGCTCGCTGCGCTTCGACCTCACGCGCCGCACGCGCCGCAGCTTCACGCGCTCGTTGCGCTTCGGCCTCACGGGCCGTACGCGCCGCAGCCTCACGCGCTCGTTGCGCTTCGGCCTCACGGGCCGCGCGCGCCGCAGCTTCACGCGCACGCTGCGCCTCGGCCTCACGAGCCGCAGCCTCACGCGCTCGCTGCGCTTCGGCCTCACGAGCCGCAGCCTCACGCGCTCGCTGCGCTTCGGCCTCCCGGGCCGCGCGCTCCGCGGCCTCGCGCGCACGCTGCGCTTCGGCCTCACGAGCCGCACGCTCTGCTGCCTCACGCGCTCGCCGCGCTTCGGCCTCACGAGCCGCGCGCTCCGCGGCCTCGCGCGCACGCTGCGCTTCGGCCTCACGAGCCGCACGCTCTGCTGCCTCACGCGCTCGCCGCGCTTCGGCCTCACGAGCCGCGCGCTCCGCGGCCTCGCGCGCACGCTGCGCTTCGGCCTTACGAGCCGCACGCTCTGCTGCCTCACGCGCTCGCTGCTCTGCAGCCAGGCGTTGACGCTGCTGCTCGATGATGCGCGGATCAACCTGAAGATGCTCGATCAACCGATATCCGGCGGGCAATTGGCGGTCCAATGCCTGCTTGATCGTCTGCTTGTCCTGCTCGCGCCGCGCGTAGCCCGTGATCACCAGTTGCCGATCACGCAACTGGGCCCGCGCTTCGGTCAGCCCCGCGAGCTCGGGCAAGACGTTGGCTACCAAGCCTAACCAGTTATCCGGAGCGCCGGCGCCAATCACCTGGCGGTCAACGATGCGGGTCGCCGGAAAAGCTTTCTGCGCAGCGTTCAGAACTTGCTGACGCACCGGCTCGCTCGGGACGTGGCCCGATAGCTCGGCGCGATCACCATCATAGCGGACGGCCCAGGTATAGGGTTGGATCAGCGGCGGCCTAATGTTGGCGCGTTTGACGGCAACGCCGCTGGGTAAACCGCTCGACGTTGCAACCTTAAGCTCGCCATAGCTGGTGATACTGACCGCCCGGCCATCGATGGTGAAGCCATCTTCCTCGACGCTGACGCGGCCATCATTCTCCAGATGAACCAACTGGCCCAGAGCATAGCTGATACCACCAAACCACTGCGTTGTGTCGGGCGCGCCGCGGGCCAACTGCAGGTCCTTGGCCACCACCTTGCGGCCGGGAAAACTCGCGGTCGCCGTGCCGATCACGGCCTTGCGCATCGCGTCATCGGGGACATATCCCAACAACCGGATCTGACCCGGCCGCAATTCGGCCGCCCAAGCGTAGTGCTCGATATAGGCCAACACGTCGGTGTTGTCCTCGACCGTGCGAACGCCCCAAACCTTGAGCACCACCTCGCGCGCCCGCGCCTGAGCGCTTTCATCGCCGGCGCGGCCCCTGACTTTGCCTTCACGGGCATCGAAACGGGCGGATGCCCAGCCATACCCGGCCTGAGACAAAGCGGCAGCCGAGCGTGCCTTCAGGTCAGTCTCGATGCGCGTCCGCTCAGCCTTCAAGCCGAACCACCAGACGACGGCGAGCAGCACGAGCCCCAACAGCCAATACCAGAAATTGATCCGCATATTCGCCCCTCAACTGCCTCCGCGGCGGCAAGCCCGTTGCCGTTGGCCGCGGCCGATAGATCTCGTTTTCGCTTCCCTCCGACGACCGCAACAACCATCCCCACGCGGATCAAGTCGGAGAACTATCAGCTTTCGGATGCATTTGCACCAAACTATAATCAAGCCGCCTTGGCCTGGGAAGATGATCACGGAGCACCCGCACCGGACCGCGCGTAGTCTGGGTCGCACGCTTGGTTGCGGGCACAGATCGCCAAGGGTTCGTGCTTCCGGGACCGAGACAAAAGGTTAGGCCAGGTCTCCGGACTGACGCTTGGGCACCAAGCAGCAGGCGCGGCGCACGCGCGACAGGCGCGTTTCGCCAGCTGTCACAACGCTTTAGCTCAGCTGTGGACGTTAGCTCAACTGTGGACCTTGGACGCCGACCAGATGCCACGCCGGGGCCGGCATGGCCGCCACCGCGGTGCAAGAAGGCGAACATGGTTTTTTATCGCGCACGCTGGCACCGGCGCCAACCGTGCGCAATCCCACGTCGGCAACATGGCGCGACCGTGTCAGCCCGGCAACGGCTGACCCGCCGCCGCTCGATCCGTCGGCCTCAGCTGAGCTACGGCGGTCGGTGGTGAGGCTTTAGCTAACACCGTTTTTCTTTTTAGCTGGAACCATCCCGCTTCGCCATCTGGCCACTCACAACACCATGCCATGGGGTGGCCGGGCCGGTGAGTTGGCCGGCAAGGCCAATTCGCCTTAGGCGGACGCGATCGGGCCTGCCGTAATTGGGACTGAATGGCTCGGTAGGATCGTCGGGCTGTGGGCGGCGCACCCTGAGCGGCGGCGATTGACTGGGAAGACCGTCGTCCTCGATCGCGGCAGGGTGATGGTCGGGCGGGAGCGGCTTGTGATAGACGACGACGTGAGAGACGACGGCGGTGGCGGCCTCGGCCTCTTCACGCTCGGCCTGGCTCGTGGCGCAGCCCGTCAGCATAAGGCTTGTCAGACAGCCGATCGAAACCACTGTCCCGGGGGACGCTCGCGCAACGCCGCGCCACAACAAACACATCACTTCCGCTCCAACCAACACTGGCTCGCCAACGGCGGCCCAATCGAATTGGAGTGTGTCCTGAGCAGATTACCAATGTGTTAGCACACGTATCGAAATCGCACGCGGTCGGCCGTGTCCATCACTATATGTGGCGTCGCGAGCGCCATGCTTGACCACGACGCAATTCACCGACGCGACGCGCCCGATGTTCAGTTGCGGCCGATGCATGACGACGACTGGCCACAATTGCGCAGCTGGCTCGCTCGCCCCGACATCGAGCAATGGTGGGGGCCCAGGGCGTCCTCGGAAGCCGCGGTGTTGCTCGCGATGGGCGCCACCCAAGCGATCTGCTGCATGATCGAGGTCGAGCGGCATGCCGTCGGCTACGGCCAAGCCGTAGACGCCACGCTGTGGGGCGAAGCGCTACCCGATGGCCTCATTCCGGGAACTTGGGACATCGATTTGTTCATCGCATCCAGGCCCCACCGAAACCGTGGCATCGGCAGTCGCGCGCTCGCCATGCTCCGTGATCAGGTGTTTGCCTCTACGCTGGCGCCGGCCGTCTGCATCTTCGCATCCATCAGCAACGAGCGCGCGGTTCGCGCGTATGAAAAAGCGGGATTCCGTTGGCGCAGCGTCGTGCAAAACCGCGCACAGGGACCGGAGTGGTTCATGTTGGCCGAGCGCCCGGCGCGCTGAACTCGGCCGGTTGACCAGGCAGGACCCGGCCGCAATGCGCCTGACCGACCCGGCTCGGCCTGCCTCCACCGGATGGACATCGGCACGCGCGAGACGACACGATGCCCTCCTGACCCAGTGACGACCGGCTCCAACCCAGATCCTCGATCGCGCGTTATATGACGTGCACCTCGATCTCCCCGACGCCCTCGACGCCGCCTTTGATCACGTCGCCCTTGTTGCAAGGCCCGACGCCCGCCGGGGTTCCAGTCATGATCACGTCACCGGCGGCGACGTTCCAGAGCTTCGACAGGAACGCGATCTGATTGGGAACATCCCAAATCATCTGCGCGATATCGGCCTCCTGCTTGCGCTCGCCGTTGAGATCGAGCCAGATCTTGCCGGTCGCCGGGTGACCGATCTTCGCGGCTGGCTGGATCGCCGTGCAGGGTGCGGACTTCTCCACCATCTTGCCCACCTCCCACGGGCGGCCGGTGTTGCGGGCCTGGCCCTGCAAATCCCGCCGCGTCATGTCGAGGCCAACCGCGTAGCCGAACACGTGGGACAAGGCGTCCTCGGGTCGGATATCGGTGCCGCCCGACTTCAGAACGACGACCAGCTCCATTTCGTAGTGCACGTTACTGGTCGCCGACGGATACGGAAACTGACCGTCCAGCACGATGTTGTCCGGGCTCTTGGAGAAGAAGAAGGGCGGCTCCTTGTCGGGATTGCTGCCCATCTCGCGGGCATGCTCCGCATAATTGCGCCCGACGCAGTAGACGCGATGGACCGGGAACAGCGCGTCGCTGCCGACAATCGGCATGGTGACGGTGGGGTGGGGGTCGAACACGTAGGCCATGGTCCATCTCCTGATCGATTGAAAACGCATCGCGGCCGTTGCTAGAACAACATCGTCGCCGATGGAAGCCGTCCGCGATCGATGCCGAGCCGGAGCGAACCGTCTGACCGCATTTTGGACCCCGCTGTGCACCGCGCTATTGTCTTGCGCCAGATCCGCGGGCCGAACCGGCGCGAAGGGTCCGTTCACCAACGCACCAAGCCAGTGCGCCGAAACTGAGAGAAGCACCTGGTGCTCGTTTCGGCAAAGCGTAATACCGGGTGCGACACCGTCGCCCGGGGGCCGGGTCTGTGCGCCGAGACCCGGTGTGGTTTAGATCCCGGCGTCGTCTAATCCGTGTCCGCCTCAGGCGGATGCCTTGCCGGACTGCTCCGTCAACCGGCCATCCAATGGCACGCTTGTGTGGGTGGCCGGGCGGGGTGCGGGAGTGTTCCAGCGAACTCTGCTAGATCATCTTTGCGCCTTGAATCGGAACCGCAAAGCCGGTTCCGATTAAAGGCAGGTTGCTCTAGGCTCTTGATAGCTGCGAACAGGAAGGACAGTGCGCATGGTCGTCAAAGCTGGCCGCGAGTTCTTGGCCATCCCCGGCCCAACGACGATGCCGGACGAGGTGCTGCGCGCCATGCACCGGCCGGCGATCGACATCTATGCCGGCGACCTGCTGCGCACCACCGACAGCTTACTCGCCGACCTCAGCCGCGTGTTTCAGACTAAGGGTCAATCCTACATCTACATCGCCAACGGACATGGCGCTTGGGAGGCGGCGCTCACCAATGTGTTGTCGAAGGGCGACAAGGTGTTGGTGCTGGAGAGCGGTCGCTTCGCCGTCGGCTGGGGTGACCAGGCCAAGCGCCTGGGCGCGGAGGTCGAGGTGCTGCCGGGTCACCTGACGCGCGCGGTGCGCCCGGCAGAGGTTGCCGAGCGGTTGGCGGCGGACCGCGAACGCACGATCAAGGCGATCTTAGTGGCGCACATCGATACCGCTTCAGGCGTTATCAACGACATCGAGGCGATCGGGCGGGCCATCAGGTCGACGGGTCATGATGCTCTCTTTATGGTCGACGCGGTGGCCTCGCTGGGCTGTGTCCCGTTCCGGATGGACGCCTGGGGGATCGATCTTGCGATGTCAGCCGCGCAGAAGGGCTTGATGACGCCGCCGGGCCTAGCTTTCGTTGCCGTCGGCCCGCGCGCGCGGCAGGCCCATGCCCGCGCCGATCTGCGTACGCCTTATTGGGATTGGACCGCCCGAGACGGGCAGGAGCATTACCGCAAGTACGCCGGCACGCCGCCGGAGCACCTGATGTTCGGCCTGCGCCAAGCGCTCGATCTGTTGCTGGCCGAAGGGCTCGACAATGTCCATCGCCGGCACCGTTTGCTGGGCGCAGCCGTGCGTCGCGCCGTCGCCGTCTGGGCCGAAGGCGGCGTGTTGGACTTCAACATCGCGGCACCGGCGGAGCGTTCCGACACGGTCACCACCATCGTGATGCGTGACGGGCGCGATCCCCAGCCGTTGTTAGAGTTCGCCCGCGACACCTGCGGCGTCGTGCTCGGCATCGCGATCGGCGAATTGCACGGCAACGCGTTCCGCATCGCGCACATGGGCCATATCAACGCGCCGATGGTACTTGGCACTTTGAGCGTGGTGGAGGTTGGCCTGGCCGCGCTCGGCATCGCCCACGGTAGCGGTGGCGTGCAAGCCGCGATCGACGGCCTGGCGGACGACCTCAATGCGATCAACCACCTGTCGAAGACCGCTCAAGGAAAATAAAGTCCGCCGCTGACATGCACGGTCTGCCCGGTCATGAAGCGCGCGCGCGGTTGACACATCATGCGCACCACGAACGCCGCTTCCTCGATCGCCCCGTCGCGACCGAGCAACACGTCCTTGGTTCGGATCGGCGAGGCCCCGGCAGTGGCCGAACGCTTGCCGCCGATCTTACCGGGTGCAACGCAATTGACCGTGATATTGCGGTCGGCGAACTCGACGGCGAGCGCCTTGGTCAGCCCCACCAGGGCGGCCTTGGACGCAGCGACATGGGCCCGGTTGCGCGTTCCTGTATGCGCGGTCGAACCGCCGATGTTGACGATCGTGCCCCCGCCGCGCGCCAGCATTGATGGCAGAACCGCGCGCGTGATCAGGAACACGCCGTCGAGGTTGACGCCCATCACCCGGCGCCAATCCTCCAAACCGACCTTGAGAAACGGCGACTGCTTCCTGATCGCGGCATTGTTGACCAGGATGTCGATGCCGCCGAACTGACGCGCCGCCTCTTTGACCGCGGCCTCGACGGCGGTCTCCTCGGTGATGTCCATCAACAATGCCAAGGCGCGACCGCCTTCCGCGTGGATCTCGCCGGCCACCGCAGCGATCTCATCGCGGGCGGTGCGGGCCGTGATCACCACGGCCGCGCCGTCCCGAGCCAGACCGAGCGCCGTGGCTCGGCCGATGCGCCGCGAGGCCCCGGTGATGAATGCGACCTTGCCGGCAAGCGGCGCGTCGGAAGCGTCGGAAGCGTCGGACATGGGTCGATCCTCCCACGAGCGGTTGACATTGATGAGGTGCCTGGATCTGCTTTGGGCGGCAACCACCAGCCCGTCAATCCAACGCACCATCTTTCCAGAGCCTCGAGGCGTTTATGGTCCAGTCAATGCTTGGCGACGTCCAGCCCCTTGCCGCCATTTTGTTGCTCGTCGCGGCATTTGTCGCCGCCCTGGTGGGGGGGATGAGCGGGTTCGGATCGGGCCTGATCCTGGCGATCTGCATCACCCCGATCGTCGGCGCCAAGGCGGTGATCCCCGTGCTGTCGGTGCTCATGGCGTTCACCAACGCCAGCCGCGTTTGGTTCTTTCGCCAGGGCCTCGACTGGCGAGCCGTGGCGTTGATGACGCTGCCGGCGCTGCCGGCGACGGTGTTTGGCACCCAGCTGCACGTCGCCATCGATGCCGCTCGGTTCCAAGTGCTCCTGGGTCTGATCCTGATTTTGGCGATCCCTGCGCGCCGCTGGCTGGAGGGCCGCCAGGTCAAGCCGGGGCCGCTGTTTTTGATGGCGTTTGGCTTCACGTTCGGCTTCGTCTCCTGCCTGATGGTCGGCACCGGCATGCTGATGATCCCGGTGCTGCTTGGAACCGGTCTCACCGGTGGCGCGCTGCTTGGAACCGACGCGGCCGCGGCGATGATTGTCAGCCTGGCCCGCGCCATCTCGTTCGGCAGGCTCGAAGCGCTCACCGTGCCGCTGTTCGCGCTGGCCGCAGCGATGGGCCTGATGACGATACCCGGGACTTGGTGTGCACGGTTCATCATACAGCGGACCGACGTGCGCATCCACACGCTGGCGATCGAAGCGCTGATCATCATCGGCGGCACCAGTATGATCGGTGGCGCCCTATGGGGCTGAGGTGTCCTGGCACGACCCCTGAGCGCGTGCGCTTGGGTGTGCGCTGGAACCATCCCGCTACCCACCCGGCCACGCTAGAGCAACCTGCCTTTGATCGGAATCGGAACGATCCCGATTAACGGCAGAAAGTTGCTCTACACTTTGCCTGTCCTACCGGCTAGCGCCTGATTGAGGACTCTTTCAGAGCGATCATCTTTGCGCCTCAAATCCGAACCGGCGCAATTGGAACCGGCGTTGCGGTTCCGATTTCAGGCGCGATGATCTATGCACGCTTGCGTGGGTAGCCGAGCGAGGGAGCGGGCCGGCAAAGCACATCCGCCTTAGGCGGACATGATCTGGATCTGGATCTGGATCTGGATCTGGATCTGGATCTGGATCTGGATCTGGATCTGGATCTGGATCAGCCGCCGTCTCCGCTCTCGCGCATTTTCTTGAGCCGGCCGATCTCGGTATTCATCTCCACGTCGTTGCGGCGCTGCTGAGCGATGATGTCGCCGGTGGTCCAGTAGTCGCCTTTGACCGCGCGCGCCGCCTGCACCTCGAACTCCTCGGTCCAGTCGCCCAGCGAATAACCGTACCATGGCGTCTGCGGTTTTAGCTCGGGCAAACCCAGCTCTTCCCAGATCGCCTTCGCGCGTTCCATGTATTCCTGCTTCGGCAACGAGATCGGCGGAAAGTCCTCCTTCAGCGTGGCGTCAAAGCACACCGAGGCGTCGATGCCGTCGTTACGTCGACTGCGTGGGCCATGCCCCTGATCGCGATGCTTGAGAATCTGCACATCCAGCACGGGGTTGCAGCGGTAGGCCATCGCCCACCACACCGCATCCATGTTGGCGGGGTCGATGTCGTCATTGATGGCGATAACGAACTTGCCCAAGGCGCGGTTCTGACCAACCAGCCCATAGATCGCCCGCCACACCTCCACCGAGGGCGTATCGCGCTCGATCACCAACACCACGACCTTGCGCAGGTTGGTCAGCGGCTCGTGCAGGAACACGCGTTGAACACACCTCAGCCCAAGCCCATTGCGCAAGGCATTGAGGAGCATCGGCTCCATGCCGACCTTCTTGATCAGGCTCGATTCGGACGGTGTCACCTGCGAGATGATCGAGGTGAGGATGGCGTTGTTCTTGCGCGTGATGCAGGTCACGTCCATCAACGCGTTGTATTCTTGCAGGTTGACGTGGCCGTGACTTTCGCCGAACGGCGCTTCCGGCTCGAGCCATTCGGTGTCGATGTAGCCCTCGATCACGATCTCCGCCTCCGCCGGCACCAGAAGGTCGACGGTTTTGGCCTTGACCACGTTGATCGGCGCCCCCACCAAACCACCGGCGACCGACAGTTCGTCGACGTGTTCTGGTAACTTTTGGTTGGAGGTGAAGGTGATGGCCGGCGGCGCGCCGAGCACCACCGCTGCCGGCATCTTCTTGCCCATCTTCTTATATTTGAGCCAGTGCGTGTAGATCCCGGGTCGCAGCTCCAGCGACGGGTTCATCCCGATCCGCCGCCGCGTCTTGATCTGCCCGCGATAGTTGCCGAGGTTTTGAACGCCGGTCTCGGGATCCTTGGTGATGTATTGCGATAACGTCGTATAGGGCGCGTTGTCCCAGCCCGGCGTCGAGATCGGGACCGGGATTTGGTCCAGACCGTTGCCGTCCTTGTCGAGATCAGCCCCCTCGATCACGATTTCCTGGCACGGCGCCGCCTCGACCAGATTGGGTGCTATCGGGTTGGCCTCCGCCCGGTTCCAGGTCTCGGCGATCTTGTCCAACGGACAGCCCAGACCAATCCGATAGATTTCCCGACTGGCAGCGAGGCAACCGACGACGACCGGAATATCGTACACCTTTCCCTTGGGATCGGTCACGTTGGTGAACAAAAACGCCTTTCGCTCATGCTCTGGAAAGCCACCGCGGAACTGCCAGCGCACCAAGGGGTGCATCTCGGTGTCCTTGCAGATCGGCCGGTCAACCTCCACCAACACGCCAGCGCGGCGCAACGCATCGATGTGATCGTGCAGGTCAGGGTAGGCGCGCTCAGGCGTGACCGATGGGGATTTGGCCATGGACGGCGACCTCGCTTTCAAACGATGGGATAAGGGAAACAATGACCGCGTGATAGATGACCACCCGCGCCGGCACTGCGCTAGATCATCGCGGCTTAAATCGGAACCGCAAAGCCGGTTCCAATTCAACACACGATGATCGCTGTTAAAGTTCTAGCCCTCCGCTTGGCGCGCCACCCAGTCGGATTTGAGTTTGTCGCGCAAAACCTTGCCGCGGTCGGATTTCGGCAGCTCAGTGACGATCATGACCTGTTTTGGGACCTTGGCCTGCGCAAGATGTTGTTGACAGTGATCGACCACAGCGGCCTCGGTCAGCGTCACGCCCGGCTTGGCGATCACATAGGCCACCACTTCCTCGCCGTAGATCTTGTCCGGCACGCCGACCGCGGCCGCATCGAACACGCCGGGGTGTTTCAACATGACGGCATCGACCTCGAGCGGTGCAATGTTCATGCCGCCACGGATGATCAAGTCCTTGGTACGCCCGGTGACCCGTACAAAGCCATCGGAGTCCATCATCGCCAGATCGCCGGTTTTGATGCGGTTGCCGCGCACCGGGTCGATGCTGCCGGTCTCAGTCAGATAACCGATCGCCACCTGCGGGCCGCCAGCCGTCACTTCGCCTTCGGTGTCTGGCGGACAGGCCTTGCCCTCGCCGTCGACGATCTCGAACTCCTGATGCAACGCCGGCGGTCCGACCGTTCCCATGCGATGGCGATAATGGCGATTGCCGCAGATCCATCCGGCCTCCGACATACCGTAAAGCTGCAGCAACCGCACGCCATACATCTGTTCGAACCGGGCCCACTGCTCGGCCGTCAACGGGGCTGTCGAACACGTCATCAGCCGCAACGACGGTAGGTCTTTGGCGGTATAGCCCATCGGCTTATTGAGCAGCATGTTGACCACCGTCGGCACTCCGGCTGCGAACGTGATGCCGTGTCGCTGAATCCACTCGAAAAAACGACTGTGCGAAAAGCGCCGGGCGATATGCATCGTCAGGCCCTTTTGTAGGAACGGCAGCAGCGACAGGATCTGCGCGGAGTTCCAGCCGAATGACCGATACTCAAGCGTCTTGTCGTCGGCCTCCAGCCCGAGAATATCGAGCGTGTCGAGACCGGATAGCCAGTAGGCGGCATGATCGTAGACGACAATCTTCGGCTTGGAGGTGGTGCCCGAGGTGCAAAACATGCACGACACGTCAGCCGCCTCGTTGCGCTCCGGCACCTCGGCCGACGTGCCGCCTCGGGCGAGCCCTTGAAAATAGCTGTCGCCTGCGTCTCCAGCCGCTGACGGCCGCCACGCGCCGAACTGCAACAAGGGTGCGCTGATGCCCTCGGTCAGCGTCGGCCCGTCAAGCTCCTCGTGATAAAACGTGAGCTTTGGCGCGATCGTCCGCGCCAACTCGGCCAGGTGCGCTTGGTTGAGTTCGATATTGAGCGGGCAGACCACCGCTCCCAGACGCCAGACGCCAAGCCAAATCAGCAGCTTTTCCAGCGTCTCGTCGGACAACAAAAGAACGCGGTCGCCCTTTGCCAAGCCGCGCCGCTTGAGATCGATGGCGATGTCGGTGACGATTTGATCGAGTTCGCCGAAGGTGATCGATCGATCGTGTTGGTCGAGATCGACCAGCGCAGTCTTGGCAGCATCGCGCGCGGCATAGTCGGCCAGCAAGTCAGCGATCGGACGATAAGGCAACGCCAGCTGATGATTGCCGAACACGCTCATGTGGTCCTCCCTGTTGGCGACAGGTCGAGCGGCCGCCCGACGCCGTCGAGTGACCGGCCCGATCCATGGCGGCCTCGTCCTGCCCCCGCCTTATCGCGGAACGTTCGCCGGCTGCCGGCGCCCGTTACATGCCGGTCTTGGCCAGAACCTCCAGCCAACCCTTCATGCGCCCTTTCACGTTGGCAATTTGGTCGGCGCTGAAAAAGTCCTCCAGCTTGACCCGATCAACCGGATAGACCGGCCGCATGAAGTCCTCCTCGAAGCCGTACGGGACGGTGGCATCGATCCCCATACCGCCTTCGTAGGTGGTGTTGGTCGCGGTCCACTCCTTGTCGCCGGCGGTCATGCGCTCGGCCGGCATGAAGGTCTGACCGCGCCCGCCAGGCGTCGGATTGAGAATATCCGTCCTCGGATTGACGCGGGTGGTGAGCGCCCACATGATGTCGTCCATCGAGTAGATATCGCAATCCTCTGACACCGCAATCGCGATCCGCATCCCCTGCGAGGTGGCGAGCAGCGCCGAGAGGAAGTTGCGCTGCCAACCCTCCTCGATGCGATTGCGCTTCTTCACCTGGATGATCACGCCGCCCCAATCGGTCATGCAGTAGGGCACATTCACGTCCTGCACGATGCCCGGCTGCAGGCGATTGCACAGTTCATACATGCAAGCTTCGCGGATCGACGTGTCAATGTTGTGCTCGTCCATGGTATGGGCCCCGAGCGCGAAAATGATCGGCTTGCTCTCCGGCTTACGCATGGTGACAGCGGTGACGTGGAAGGTCGGCGCCCGGTAGGCCTTGCCCATATAGCCGGCCCATTCCGGATGGAAGTGATGCCGGCCCTGGGTTTGGTCGGCCTCAGCCTCGGCGGTCTCGAAGCGACGGTCACGCGGGTCGATGTACCCCTCGATCACGATCTCGGCATCGGCCAGCGCCAACGCATCGACGGTGCGCGCCTTGACCACCCGGACCGGGAAACCTTGCGCCGCGCCGGCAATGCCGATCTCATCGCAGCCGTAGGGCATGATCGCATACCCGAAGGCCCCGCCCGCCAGCAGGGTGCATGCTGGGGGCACGCCGAAGCAGAACGTCAACGGCACCTTCTCCTGACGCCGGAACGCCGCGCTGACCACCTGCCACATGTGCGAGCCGGGCGAGATCTGGAAGGTGCCGACGTTGCCCCAGCGGAAGTTCATCCGGTTGTAGCCGAGGTCGGTTCCCTCGCCGAAGGCCGCGCCGGAGACCACCCGGATGCCTGAGCCGATCGTCAACTCGCTTTCCAGCGCGGTATGCCGGATCGGAACCAAGAACTCGTTGACATCCTTGGGATCGGTGATGACCACTTGTTGGCACGGCGCCTGATCCTGTGGGATTTCCTGTGGCGGCAACGGCCGATTAAGGGCGTTGGCGAGCGCAATCGTCCTCAGCTTGTCGGTGTCCCACCCAAACAACCGATTGATGGCTTGCATGTCGCCGAACAGATTGGTGACGACACGGTGGTTGGGCTTGTCCTTGACGTTGTTGAACAACACTGGACATCCGCCATCCATCAGCTTTTGCAGGCCGGTGATTTCCAGATCGGGATTGACCTCTTTGTCAGTCTCCACCAAGTCGCCGCGCGCCTTGAGCCATTCCAGCGAGGACCTTAAATCCCGCACATGCGTGGCTGCTTTTGCAGGTGAGCTTGGGTTTGGCTTGGTACCGTCCATGGCGCGGGCTCCTCGGTTACTCAAAAACTTGCCGGTCTAGGCAGACACAATAATCGATCTCGCCCAGAGCTAACCTCACGTGAAATAAGGCTCGATCGGGCCGAGCTTGCCCACCTTGGCGTATCGCATGTGACCATCGGCGGTGACGGTCCGCGTCAGCCATCCCATGTCGACCAGATAATTGAGGTGGGCGATCACTTCCCCCATCGCAAACCCAATCTGATGACCATCTAGCCCACCAGAGAACAAAACATCGATCAAGTCACCCGCGGTGATGTCGCCATCGATCGCATCCAGCATCACGTTGAGCCGCGTCGCGTGGTGGCGCGCCAACTCTCGCAGGCGGAACTGGACGTTGTAAAACGGCTTGCGATGGGAGGGCAGAACAAGCGTGTCCGCATCCAGTTGCTCGAGATATTTTTGGCACGTCTGCAGGAACGACAGCAACGTGTCCGCCTCCGGCTCCATCGGCCAAGTCGACACGTTGGTGGTGATCTGGGGCAGGATCTGATCGCCGGCAATGAGGATTTTGCGCGCGGCGCAATAAAGCGATACGTGCTCCGGACAATGGCCCTGTCCGGTTATCACGCGCCAGTCATCGGTGCCGATCCGAACGACGTCGTTCTCGCGCAATCGCTTGAACGCATCGGGCAATTGGACGCCGACGTCATAGGGAATGACCTCATCCTCAAACAGCTTGCAGCGCGCCTGGTCCAGGCCGTGTTGGGCGTGGAAAACGCTGCGCTGGCGAATGTTGTCGGAATACCCGGCCGTAAACGCGATGTTCGCGGCAAACCATTCGCCAAGGCTCATCAAAGGTAACAGATTTCCCCATTGCCGGGTGATCCAAGCCATGTTGCCGGCATGATCGGGATGAAAATGAGTGACGATCAAGCGCGTGATCGGACGCCCGCCCAACAGATCGGCCCAGACCGCACGCAAATCCTCCCTGCTCTCGGTCCAGCCATAACCGCAATCGATCATCGTCCAGCCCGGCCCATCGCGCAGCAGCCAAAGGTTGACCTGGCGCAGCCCGACGAAGGGCACCGCCGTGGAGATCCAGAAAATGCCGTCTGCCACTTGCCGGGCCGTGGCGCGCGCGGGGTAATCCGACCAAGGATAGGTGACGCCATCAAGTACGGCGCTGTCGTTGCTCATGTTGAGGCCCTTCAAGCCGTTGCATCCGTCTCAGCCGGCGGCGAACAACCGCCCATCGCCGGGCACACCGCCGCCGACCTCACTCTGCCGGGCCCACATAGGTCAGTTGCTCGAACACCTTGAGCTCGATCAGCACGTTGTCATCGGTGGACTCTTCGGCCAGCATCGAGCGGTGGGCGATACCGCGCGGGATCATCATCATGTCGCCCGGCTTCATCACCCGCGTGCCCATCTCGGTCTCCCACTTCAAGGCACCCTTCACGCAAAAGATGATCTCGTGCGCATCGATATTGCGATGCCAGAACGACATATCAAGCTTGCGCCGTTTCGAGACTTCGATCCTGACATGGTTCGATTCAAACAGTCGTAGCGGTGTCCCGTCGGCCTGATCCAAATTGGAGGGCGTGAACGTCTCGGCGAACACATTGATCAGCTTGAAGATCTCGGCGCGCTCCAGGACGCCGTCGTTGGTCTGTGTCGGGTTCGAGTCGCGGCTGAGGACCACGTTCTTACCGTCGATGGTGATCCGCTCCTCGAACTTGCGCTTCTGGCTCATCGTACTTCTCTCCGACCTCATGTCTGCGATGCGAGGCTCCCGCCGGCTCACGACGCCAGAAGCCGAAACATTGACTGTCCGATCGCGGTGGGCGGCGCATGTCCGGGCAACGCATGTCCGGGCAACGCATGTCCGGGCAACGCGGCCGTGGGCACACCGCGATCCTTTGCCCCTGTATCCGCCGCTGCAGCTGGCTGGAACGCAACCACTCGGCCGACCTCGGCAGATGCCGGTGAGATGACGGTGGCCGAGCCCTGGACGCCGCGTGCGGTCCAAGTCAGCTTGCGGCGGCACTTGAAAAGCTCCGACCGTCGTCGTCAAGTGCGATCTATTGATCCGGCGAGAACCCGCATGGATGCGCGGTCGCTCGCCGATGTTCGACTTGCCTGTGCAATGCGCGGCTGCCTGCTTCCGAGTCCTGGGGAAAGCAGTGCGTAAACTGTTGAAACCAACCGAACCCGGCCTGATGCTTTCAATAATGATTCGGAAAATGGCATCACCAGATAGCGGGGCACCATGACCCTTCAGTCCATCGACATGACCCTCGAAGCTAGGAGCAACGCCCGTTCGGCCGTTGTCGACTTAGTGGTGCCAGCGTCGATGTTGGCGGTCGCGACGGCTGTAGGGGTTGCCAGCTATCTTCATCTCGGGCTCGCCATGGAATTGGCGATCGCGGTAACGCTGACCCTGTTCAGCTTGTTTTTGGTTGGCCACATTCTGTTGCGTGCCGCCGACGCGGCCGAGCGCCGCGATGCGCGGTCATCGCGCCAGCGTGCGACCGCCGACACTCAGCCGCAGCGCCCAGCCCAAACCGAGGCCGAAACGCTCGACATCGCGCCGCATCTGCACGCCCAACAACCGGTTGACCCGGCTGCGTCCGAAGCAGTGGCCACCCCCTCGTTGCGGCCGTCAGTCGTTGCCGAAGCCGCCGAACCGCCGCCCTTGCCGGTGGATCCCGGGCTCACTGTGGTTGCGGCTCCGGATGCGGCGCCCGACGCGAAGCTCGATCACACGCACACGTTCGATGCCGCCGCGACCGCACCCGACAAAGACGCGATCGCCGCGGCTTCGGGTTGGTCGTTTCGCCCGCTTGAGCTACGGCGTCCGAATGCGGTGGACGAGCAGCCGGCTCCCGAGCGCCCCGACACGGGCCATCAACAGCAGCCAACGGTCGACCTGCCCGAGATCGCCAGCGAATCACAGGCCGCCGCTCCGAACGCCGAGGCCAAGCGGGTCGATGACATCCTCAGAAGACTGGCGGCCCAGATTCGCGCCGGGCAAGCCGCAGCGGCGCTCGCCAATCCGCCGCCGCAGGCCGATCAGCGCGCGGGTGGTGCGGCGGAGGCGGCCGGCCCCGCGGCCGCGTCGCAGGTGGAGCAGGCCACGGATGCCAAATTGTCGACAGCCGTTGATGCGCTGCGGTCGACCCTGGAGGTGATGCGATCGCTGGACCCGGCTCCATCGGCGCCAGTCGCCGCTGCGGCCACCGATCCCCGTGAAGCCGGCACCACAATGGGCGCCACCATCGCCGACTCGGCGACAATCCGACTGGCTGCGGTGGCCAAAGCTTTGGCTGCGGAGCGCGCTGACGTCCTGTTGGAGCCTATTCTGGCTTTGTCCGATCAAAAAGCCTGCCACTTCGAGGTGTCCGTGCGCTTGAAAGACGAGGCTGGAAAGCCGTTGGAAATGGTGGCGTTGGAGGACGGCGGCCGCGGTGCTGGGCTGCTGCCATTGCTCGATGCGATGAGCGTGCAGCACTCTGCTGGCTTCGCCATGAGATTGGAACGGCGTGGGCGCGAAGGATCGGTGTTTTCCAGCGTCGCTGGCGAATCACTGGAGAGTGGCGCCTTCGTCGATCAGGTGTTGCAGCGCCACGCCCAAGGGCTCGCCAACCGGCTGGTGCTGACTTTGGCCCAGTCCGAGCTGCGCATGCTCGGTCCAACCCAGTACATGTCGCTAACCAAGCTCAAGGACATCGGCTTCCGTTTCGCGCTCGATGAGGTGGTCGATCTCGACATGGATTTTGAGGTGTTGAAGGCCACCGGCTTCGACTTCATCAAGCTCGATGCGCACGTGTTCATCGACGGCATGGCCCTGGGCGAGGCGCATGTGCCGGCCAGCGATCTGTATCATCATTTCCAAGCCCTGGGGTTGACGATGATCGTTGACCACATCGATGACGAAAGCATCCGCGCGCAGGTATTCGAGTGCGGCGCAGTATTGGGTAAGGGCGCTCTGTTCGGCGAACCCCACGTGATCCCGGTCGCAGCTTCGGACGACAAGGCGGCAGCGTGACGGCGCGTTGACCTGTCGCGGCCACCTGTTCGGGGCCACCTGTTCGGGGCCGGCTTGATTGGACGCGTGCTGTCGCTTACCTCCAGAACACCTGAAGCGTCGTCGCGTTGGACCGTGCGGCGCTTCGCCATGTTGAGCGGTTCATTGTGTTGAGGCCAACGGAGGTGGACGCAGTTGCCAATGACCGACGAGCGATCTACCATTCCAATCGTGACCAGCGTTGAACCGCTGCTCGACGGCGTTGACGCCTGGATCTGTGATCTTTGGGGCGTCGTGCACAACGGCGTCGACGTGTTCCGCCCGGCCATCGACGCCTGCCTACGGTTCCGGCAAGGCGGCGGTGCGGTGGTGTTTTTGACCAACGCTCCGCGACCGGCCGACGCCATTATCAAACAGCTCGATCAGCTGGGCGTGCCACGTGAGGCCTACGATCATGTGCTGACCTCCGGCGATCTCACCCTCAGCCTGATCTCCGAGCGCAGCCATCGGCCGCTGCTGCATCTGGGCCCGGCGCGCGATGCCGGGTTGTTCGACGGTCTGGAAGTCACGTTTGTCGACTTTGCCGAGGCGGAGACTGTCGTGTGCTCGGGCCTGTTCGATGACGAGGCTGATCGGGCGGAGGATTATCGGGGTCCGCTCCGTCAGTGCGCCGACCGCAATGTTCCGATGATCTGCGCCAACCCTGATTTGCAGGTCGCCCGCGGGGATCGCCTGATTGAGTGCGCAGGCGCGGTGGCCGCCGTCTACGAGCACCTTGGCGGGCGCGTTACCTATGCAGGAAAACCGCACCTGCCGGTCTATCAAAAGGCATTCGATGTTTTGGGCCGGACGATGGGACGCGCGATCACTGCCGACACGGTTTTGGCCATCGGTGACGGGCTCCACACCGACATGCTCGGCGCCGCCAACTCAGGTCTGCGGTCGGTGTTCGTGGCCAGTCCAATTCACCTGCACCGCCCGTTGGAAAAGCTGACGCTCCGGGAGCTGTTCGCGGACCATCCAGCGACGCCGGTCGCCGCGATGCCCGGCTTGGCCTGGTGAACGGCGGTTATCGAGGGCTTCCGGCTTGACCATCGGCAATGTCGGCGTCGCTCACACCGCTATGCTCAGCCGGGACGCAATGCCGGTTTTGTCGTGCGTGCCGAACAGTGATATGTAGGGGAGACGGACGATACATCGTTGTTGATGCTGCGTGACAGGCGCGTTGGGCATCCTCCGACTGGCGAACACCGTGTGGCGCTAACCTCAAAATGGCGAAGCGACGTGCAACCTACACCCGAGGATTACGATTACGAACTTGACCAGGTGCTGGCGGCGGTTGTCGGCATCAAGTCGATTGTTCCCGTCGACGCCTTCACGGCCGAGACGCTCGGCACCGAGCGCGTGGGCAACGGGGTGCTGATCGACAAGAGCGGACTGATCCTGACAATCGGTTATCTCATCACCGAAGCCGAAACCGTATGGGTCACGTTGGACGGTGGCCGGGTGGTTCAGGGCCACGCGCTGGGCTACGATCATCAAACGGGGTACGGCCTGCTGCAAGCGCTGGCCCGGCTCGATGTTCCGTACTTGACGCTCGGCAGCTCAGAGCTCGCGCGGCCCGGTGACCAGGTCGTCGTTGGCGCCGCCGGTGGTCGCCAGCGGGCCTTGGTGGCAAAGATCAAAGCCAAGCAGGAGTTTGCTGGCTATTGGGAATATGTCGTTGATGACGCGATCTTTACCGCGCCGGCCCATCCCACCTGGAGCGGTACGGCCCTGATCAGCCAAGACGGCAACCTGATCGGCATCGGCTCGCTCCAACTGCAGCAGCAGCAGGGCGGTGGGCGCGACGACATCGACGTCAACATGATGGTGCCGATCGACCTCCTAAAGCCGGTCCTCAACGACCTTAAGACGTTGGGGCGGCGGCGTGGCCCGGCGCGACCCTGGATCGGCGTATATGCGACCGAGGTCGGAAACCGCATTGTCATTGCCGGCGTCTCGGGACGCGGCCCCGCCGGCAAGGCCGACGTCCGCCCGGGCGACATCGTTCTCGGTATCGCCGGCAAAGAGGTCACGTCATTGGCCGATTTCTTCCGCAGCATATGGGAGGTTGGACCGGCGGGCGTGGAAATACCGATGATCCTGCATCGCGATCAGGCGAGCTTCGAGATCAAGGTGAAGTCCGTTGATCGCACGTCCATGCTGAAGGGACCGATCGTCCATTGATGCCGCGACTGCGGCGATCTGGGAGCCGAGGCCGGCGGGATCGTGCGGCGGCTGAAACCGGCATCGGTGATGGTAAGCTTCTGGCCACCATGGCACCGGCCGGTCACCGCGCGTTTTCGGGTGCGGAAGATTTTGACTGTGCGGTTTAAGTGTGCGATACAGCCCGGCCTAAGCGGGTGTAGCTCAGGGGTAGAGCATCACGTTGCCAACGTGAGGGTCGAGGGTTCAAATCCCTTCGCCCGCTCCATTGCAAGCGGGGTCCGTTCCGGGCACGTAGCAAACCGGGCACATAGCTAATCCGGGCACACAGCTAATCCGGGCACACAGCTAATCCGGGCACACGGGTGACAGGCCGTACCTAAGACACGGGTGACAACCTTGTGCCGAACGGGTTGCTGATCGGTTGCCGTGTTGTCGGCTCCGAGGCAATCTTCACAGAGCATCGGGCCAGAGCATCGGGCCAGAGCATCGGGCCAGAGCATCGGTCGTGACACTGAACCGCCAGAGTTCCACCGTCCAGCCTTGAGCGCCGCTCCGGTCTGTCCATGCCGCAGTCGCGATCCCTCAACAAGCAAACAATAAGCTTGGATCGAGCTTTTCGGCCTGGGGCCAACTGAAGCATTTCGCTTGTCCGGATCCGGATCGGCAATGTCCGGGCTGCAATCCACGCGCGATCGTGTCAAACTCTGTTGCCGATTTCTGGCGAGTTCGCCGCGTATCGGTAGGCTGGGAACAGGGCATTCCCGGGACCGTGCAAGACTGGAATTGGATGGAATTTCGGGCATATGTAGTGCCAAACAATTTCCCGTTCCGGGGTAAATTCAAAGACCCGGCCATTCAGGGCTTCGCAGATCAACGTGTTGCCATTTGCCAATCGCTGCACACCACCCATGACTGGGCTAAAAAAGGTCCAACGTTGCGGATCGATATATTCCCAGACAACCTCGCTGCTTTCTGGATTCAATTCGATTGCCTTTGAATGCAGCGGCCGGTGAAGATTGTTCATGCCATTTGCGAAGATCGTAATGTTACCATTAGATCATCGCTTGCGGCCGCGGCTGTGGGCTACGGCAAACCGCTGTTGCTCGGAAGCGCCCCGATCCCGATGACGAGCGCTAAGTCGGTGTTATCCATAAAAGCGATCATCTCGGTGCGTCCAATTGCGCGGCTTTCGCGGTTCCAACCCAAGGCATGATGATCGAGAGCGCGGATGCTGACCGCGTCCCGTTCAGCGCACCGCCAGCCGTGGCTCAGCCGACCCGAGCTTGCTGATGCTCCGCCATCTCGCCGGTTTGGCCCGCCGCCTCCAACCTGGCCAACAGCTCGTTCGTCAGCGCTTGAATGGAGCGGCCAGCCTCACCTGGATATTTCGCATGGTACGAGCGCGGCTGTGACGAATACCGAGCGGCATCCTGTAAGGCGTTGATTCGTGGGATAGTCTGCTCAAAACACCAGTTGTCCGCGTTCTGCCGCAACCAACGCGTGTATTCCTCATCGGCTGCTGACATGCGATCCTTCATATTGACCAGAATGCCGACGTTCTGCGCAAAACCCATCTCCGGATTGAGCGCCTTGAAGCGGCGAAACACTTCCAGCCCGCACACGGAGACATAGTCGGGCTTGGTCGGCGACAGGTGAAAATCCGCCTCTCTCAGCCAGCATTCTGTCAACACCGACAACCCCGGCGGACAATCGATCAACACCACGTCGAACACCGTGCGCACTTCGCTCAATAAATTGGCGATCGTGCTGCGTAAACGGGCGTGATGGCCGGCCTTCGAAACCTCCCGTTCCAGCAACGTCAATTCCATGTCGCTGGGGATCAGGTAGACGGAGCGCGCATCGTCGATATCGGACACATCCCGCACAACGAACTTGGCCAGCTCAGCGACCTCATCATTGAGCACGGTTTTGACCAGGTAGTCGACGATCGTAGTGCCGCCCTGCTGCAATTGGAACAGGCTACGGGTCTCCATCAGCATGGCGCTGGCGCTGGCCTGGGAATCAGAATCGATGATGAGGACGTTCTTGCCGTGGTAAGCTGATAGAGTTTCGGCAATAGCGAGGACAATGGTCGACTTACCGACCCCGCCCTTGGTGTTCATTACGGCGATTGTATTGCGCATGGTCATATATCGTAGCCGTCCAAGGTAATGATCGGCGCAGATCTCGGCACCGTTGGCCCACAATGGGCGCCAATCGTGACCGGATCAAGAACTCTCTTCGCGTAGATGGCTGTGCCCACGAGCCCGGCGTCGATAAGTTCGGCCGAACCGGAATAACGTCAGGTGTGCCATCGGATTTTCTTCAATCAATGCGTGCAAAACGGCAGGCGATCAGCCTAGGAATACTTTATGTTCAATTACAATTTTAACGGGTGAAAATTGTGTTTTCTTCTCTCGTTGAAAGATCGCGATCGCGATCACAATCCGCGATTTCGTTGTCGCAAGTGTCCGCCGTTTTCTATCTGAAGTTGAATTTTTGCGCTGCCGATCTGGGGCAGATGTTTCGGCTCACCGCGGCGACAGGCCTAACAGGTTTAGTGGTTTGGGAGATCAGTGCGGGGTCCGGGCGGCACGCGGGCGGTGCTCGCGGGGTAACGGCAGAAACGTGATTGCAATCAAGACTAAGAGGCCTGCGGCAGCCGGCAGCGCTTGGCCATACCTCCCGCCAGTTTGGTCGATCAGCGTGCCCAGCATCGCCGGGCCGCCAACCAACAGCACATGGCGGCCAAGTTTATCGGCCAACCGCCCGGCTGGGATGTCGATCAGCAAGCGTCCGATGCCGAACGCGGTGATCATAAGCCCAAGCGCGGCCTCACCGACGCCGAAGGGCTTGGCATAGAGCGGCAGCACCGGCAGTTTAATGCCCATCACCATCATGGCCGGCAACCGTAGCCGTGATCACGACCAACACCGGCTCTGCCCGCATCAGATCGACATATCGGGTTGGCGCGGTGCCGGCCGATGGCGGCGGTCGCTCGGGGCCTGTCATGCCCGCTGGTGGGTCATGCTGGCTGGTGGGTCATGCTGGCTGGTGGGTCATGCACCGATTTGGTCTGCGAGGGGTCGCGGTCGCGGCCGACGAACAGGTCAGGGTCCGCGCCTGCGCGACCCGATATCGACCGGCGTTGCCCCGCTGACCGCACGAACATACAGTTTGTTGGCGCAGGTCCAACCCAACATGCCGCGCCCACGATGCCGGATGCGACCAGCCACGCAGATGCGCTTTTCGGTAACTTGTCCGCGCTCCCAGCCGGCTGCAAACTCATGGCAGACCTGACCGAGCCCCTGACGGAGAGCGACCATGCACTTCGGTCTTTATGCACCCGTACCACACGTAACGGTCGGCTCGCCGCAAATGGCCCAAGCCGTGCGTGAGGCAGCACACGCTTTACCGCCGGGCACGCGCGATGGCCAGTTCGAGCTATCCCGGCAGGTGCTGACCGCGGCCGACGCCAACGGCTTCGACATCATCTTGTTTGCCGAGCGGCATTTGGGTACCGACCTTGAAGCGTGGATGCTGGCGGCGGCGATCGCGCCCATGTTGAGTGAACACATGCGCGCGATGGTGGCCGTTCACCCGACACTGTGGCACCCGCAAATCATTGCCAAGATGTCCGCCTCGCTCGACCGAATTTGCAAGGGCCGCACCGCCATCAACTTGGTGACCGGTTGGAATGCTGAGGAACACGAGATGTATGGCGGTGGCGCGCTGACCTATGACGACGATCGCTATGTGCGCGCCGAGGAGTTCATCGAAGTGGTGCGTGGGCTGTGGGCGCATACGCCATATTCCTTCAACGGCCGCTTCTTTCGTGTCGACGCCGGCCAGCTTTTGCTCAAGCCCGCCACGCCGACGCCGCCGGAAATTTTCACTGCCAGCCGCTCGCCGCGCGGCCTCGATATGGTCGCACGCATCGCCGACTGGTGGTTTCTCGACTACGATAAGACCGCGCAAACTGTCGCCGACGTGGAGGAAAGTTTGCGCCGCTCCATCGCTGCGGTGAGCACCCGCGCAGCGCGGCTCGGTCGGCGGGTGCGCTTCGCCTTCAATCCATTCATCTCGTTCGGTCCCACCAAGGCGGCGGCGATCGCCGACGCGCAGCGCATGCTGACGCCGGACGAGCCGGATCGCGATGTCCGCAAGATGGAAGAGCGTATCGGACCCGCCATGAAGTCGGGCTGCATTGGCCATCCCGATCAGGTTCGCGCGCAGCTACGCCGCTATGCGGACATCGGTATCGAGCTGTTTCTGTTCAAATTCCCGCCAACCGTTGAGCGCGTGGAGGAAATCAATCACCAGGTCATTGTTCCGCTCCGCGGTCGTGCGATGGAACGTGTGGCTCCGGCGGCACATTGATGCCTCGCGCACGCCAACCCTTGATCGGCGACCGCGCCGATCGCTGGCGCCCGTGCCGTCGTCGGCGACGTCGGTCCTAGAGCAACCCCCTCTACAAGGCACGAAACAGCATGACACACCTCGACGACTGCATGCGTGAGTTGGCGGCGGCCAATCGCATCCTGGCCCACCAAGGCGTCGTCGACGCCTACGGTCACGTCAGCCGGCGGCACCCGGACGATCCAAAGCGGTTTTTGTTGTCGCGCTCACGCAGCCCGGAGCTGGTGGAGCCGCATGACATCATGCAGTTCGACCTCAACGGCGAGCCGGTCGACGGCCGCACGGACCAGCCCTATCTGGAGCGGTTCATCCACGCCGGCATCTATGAGGCCAACCCGCAGATCATGGCAGTCGTACATTCCCATGCACCGGAGGTGTTGCCCTTTACGATCAGCTCGGTGCCGCTCATCCCCGTAATTCACACCGCCAGCGCATGCGGCTTGCACATGCCCGTGTGGGACATTGCCGACACGTTCGGCGCCACCAATCTGCTGGTGACGACGTTGGCCCAAGGCCGCGACCTGGCGCGCCAGTTTACCACTAACCGCGTTGTCTTGATGCGCGGGCACGGCTTTGCCGCCGCCGCCGAATCGCTGGCACAGGTGCTTAAACTGTCGATTTATCTGCCCATCAATGCCCGCGTACACTTGCAGGCGGTCAGCCTCGGTGGCGCCGTCAAGCCGTTGACGGCGGCCGAGATCGCGCGGCGCGAAGCTGGTGGTCCGGCCGGACAGGCCTTGGATCGCGCCATCGACTACTGGGCGATGCGGGCGGGCTGCGGCCACTTGCTTCAGCGAACATAATGGGTCATTGCCAGGTCACATCTGGCCAACCGATTCGGATCCTGTTGCAAAGGGTGCCCAAATGGTCCAACAGCCTGTCTCAGCCCCGTCGAGCGACAAGGACCAGCAAAGGGTCTTGCGCGAGTTGCGTCAACATGGACATTCGGTGCTGACGTGGGGCCTGCCCAATCCCGCATCCGAGGCGAACGTGATCGGCATGGGGCTCGTGATCCGCGATCAGCTGCAAATCAAGTCCGATCCGTCGAGCGCGTCACGTGCCGCCGAGATTGCCGCCAAGATGCTGGACCAAACTACATCGAAAATGTCTCAGGTCGCTTCCGTCGCCTGTCAGCGCGGCTGTAGCTATTGCTGCCATTCAGCGACACCGGTGACGGCGCAAGAAGCGTTCCGCATCGCCCGCTACATCAGCAGCCAGGCCGGCACGGAGGCTGGACTTGATGCGGCGCGGGTGGCGGAGCAAGCCAACGACTGGTCGAACCTCTCCACTGAAGAATTGCTCACCAAGACCGAGGCTTGCCCGCTGTTGTCGGATCATGCCTGTAGTGTCTATCAGGTGCGCCCATTGGCCTGCCGTCAGTATTTCTCAACCAGCGCCGAAGGCTGCCGCGACGCGCAGGAGGGCCGCAGCGAGCAATTCCCGTTCGTCAAGGGCGCCATGACGATCGGGGCCATGATCCGCAGTCTCATGCTGGCCTCGGCGCGATCGCTCGGTTTGGCCAACGACACCTATGAATTGACCAGCGCGTTGGCTTTGGCGCTGACACGGCCGGACGCGGAGGCGAAGTGGTTGGCCGGCGAAGACGTGCTGGCTGACGCCAAGTCAATCCCGCAGGCGCCAGGGGTAACCACTACCGCCGATCGGTGGTCGGATATGCTGAAACAGTTCACCGCCGGCTGATGCCGCTCGCTCACGCACACAGCTGAAGCTGTCGCCCACCATCACTTCTGGGCCGGGTCGCCGCAGCTCACCCGTTCAATGCGCAGGCCCGCACGCAGTCTTCTCCGGCTGCCACCTGCCGACAGCACACACCGCACATCAGCGGTGCGGCGAAGCATGCAATTGTCAGACTATTGTTTAATTTGAGATCAGATGCATTCAATCATGATCGATTTCGACTTTCCATTCAGTTTATCAGCTATATGGAAAAATTCGTATCTTTATCGATACCTTAACCTCGTGTGCATCGATATCCCCTAAAAATCCCACGGAAAATTCCTAGATGAATGCAGTAGTCTGCAATGGAGACCGATCATGGTAACGCTCAGCGGCTTTGGAATTTTTAGCCTGATTTTGATCGTGTTCGCGGTCTGGGTGGCTTGGTCTTGCGTTAAGATCATACCCCAGGGTTTCAATTATACGGTGGAGAACTTCGGTCGGTACGAGCGTACGTTGCAACCTGGCTTGCATCTGCTCACGCCGGTCATTCAGCGCATCGGACACCGCATCAACGTCAAGGAGCAGGTGCTCGATATTCCGACCCAGGATGTGATCACCCGTGATAATGCGATGGTGGCGGCGGACGGCGTCACCTTCTACCAGGTGCTGAACGCGGCAAAGGCCGCCTATGAAGTTGAGCATCTGGAAAACTCGATTGTCAATCTGGTCATGACCAACATTAGAACCGTGATGGGCTCGATGGACCTGGATGAGTTGCTGTCCAACCGCGACACCATCAACGCCCAGCTTTTGACCGTGGTCGACAACGCCACCGAGGCATGGGGGGTCAAGGTCACACGGATCGAGATCAAGGATATCAATCCGCCGCGCGACTTGGTCGATAGCATGGCCCGCCAGATGAAGGCCGAGCGCGAAAAACGCGCGCAAATCCTTGAATCGGAAGGCGAGCGCCAGGCCGCCATTCTGAAAGCGGAAGGCGAGAAGCAGGCGGTGGTCTTGGAGGCCGAGGGCCGCAGAGAGGCGGCCTATCGCGACGCCGAAGCGCGCGAGCGGCAAGCTGAGGCGGAGGCCACCGCGACGCGCCTGGTGTCCGAAGCGATCGCCCAAGGCAACGCCCAAGCCATCAACTATTTTGTCGCCAACAACTACGTTGCCGCTCTTCAGGAACTGGCCAAGGCGCCCAACCAGAAAGTCATCATGATGCCATTGGAAGCGACCGCGGTGATCGGATCGCTGGCCGGCTTGGCGCAGATTACCGGCGAAGCCTTCGGCAGCGCCGACGGCGCTGGCGGCAACGGCGCAACCCCACGTCGCGGTGCACCGTCAGGCAGCGTGCCGCGAGTCTAATTCATCCGCCTTAGACGGATGAGCAGCGTCCTCAAGCAGCCGCTAGGCGGTAGGACAAGCAAAGCGTCCTCAAGCAGCCGATAGGCGATAGGACAGGTAACAGGCAAAGCGTCCTCAAGCAGCCGGTAGGCGATAGGACAGGTAACAGGCAAAGCGTCCTCAAGCAGCCGGTAGGCGATAGGACAGGTAACAGGCAAAGCGTCCTCAAGCAGCCGGTAGGCGATAGGACAGGTAACAGGCAAAGCGTCCTCAAGCAGCCGGTAGGCGATAGGACAAATAAAATGCCGACCCACTCCACCGCCCGGCCGCCCACTCAAGCGGGCCAGGGGGTGGCCGAGCGAGGAAGCGGAATGGGGCCAGCCAACTCTGACACGCTATGGGCGCGCCCACGCGACATACTATTGACAGGGGGCGGAAGATTTGTCCCCTGTGGCAGCCGACACCATTGTCCCATGGCGCTGTGGGAGAACACGACATGCAGCCATTGATCGACTTTCTATGGAACCTCGGCGGTTGGAACTGGTTCATATTGGCCGTCATACTGGTGCTGTTGGAGACGGTGGTTCCCGGCATTCATTTCATGTGGTTCGGGGTCGCAGCCGTCCTGATGGGCGCCCTGACGTTGGCGCTGCCGATGGCCATCGAGATTCAGTTGACGATCTACGCCGTTTTGGCCGTCAGCATCATCCTGTTCGCGCGCCGGTTTCTCGCGCCACAATCCAAGCTGACAGACGTTCCCCATTTGAATGTCCGTGGTCATCAATATGTCGGGCGGACGGTCACCGTTGAGCAAGCGATCACATCGGGCCGTGGCCGGGTTCGGGTCGGTGACACGCTATGGACCGCGGAGGGTCCAGACACGCCGAGTGGAGCACGTGTCAAAGTCACCGACGTAAAGGGGACGGTGCTGGTGGTGAGCGCGGAATGAAGGCGCGCTGCGCAGCGTTGTCGCTTCGCACAGCAGCTCACGATCTTGGTCGATCGCGCAACGATCAGCACCAAATCAAGATCGGCGCGGTTGCGAGGGCCCGCACGACTAGATCATCTTTGCGCCTTAAATCGGGATCGTTCCGATTCCGATTTAAGGCAGGTTGCTCTAGAATCGCCTAGCCTCGCCGGTTCTTTTATCTATAGCGTTTCAGTCTTAGCTGGAACCATCCCGCTCCCTCGCTCGGCCATGAATCGGCATGAGGTTTTGGGTGGCCGCGCGGGGAGCGGGATGGTGCGGCCGATCCGCCTCAGGCGGACATGAGCTAACGTCCTGGCCGCCGAATCCGATCAAACTGGCGCTAATTGAGCCACTCGTAAAGATAGACGACCTTGTCCATTTCCTTCAGCAGTTTGATGTTCGTCTGCGCAACCAGCTCTGCTTGGGCGCGCGTGGGCTTGGCGCCGGCGGCGACTGTCTTCAATGGCCCCCGCATGCGGCTGTAGACATCAAACACGCGGTCTAGTTGATCCTTGATGGCGCCCGGTGGCGCCGGCAAGCCGAATTCCGCCGAGCCGTCGTGCAATGCCTTGTGCGACTTTTCAAACAGCGCAATTGTTCCGGCAAGGCGTTTGAGGCTAATGTCGCGTTGATAGGATTTGTAGACCAGGCAGAACTCCTTGCTCATTTTCTGAGATAGCATGCGCTGCCGGTCCGACACATAAAGTGCCCGCGCGACCTTCTCGCTCAGCTTAAGGTTACGCGCATAATGCTTTTCCACGAGGGCGACGGTGCGACCGATTTCGGCCATCAACGGCAATGTGAGTTGGTAGATTTTGTATAGGCCTTCATTGCCCGACTCAAATCCGAGCGTCCAGGAGCTGACGGCCGCCTGATAGGGGACCCACAGTCGGCTTTCCCGCCGCAGCTCTTCAATCAGGTCCGCGTGCGATTCTGGCAGCAGACCCTGTGATTTACTGCCGTCTCGCAGATTTTTCATCGTTCTTTCAAACAGCCATCGGGCTTGGCTGATCGCCCGCTTGCTGCGCTCTTTGTCGACACCGATGGCGAAAAAGCAGATTGACTTGGAAATCTTCTTGATCAGCATGCGCTGTCGGCCGGCTAGGTTGATCCGACGTTTCGCATCTTCATGCGCCGAGATCGTCTTGGTCGGCGCAGTTTTGTTCTGAGCCAGGGCGACGGTTTCGACGCCGGACAGCAAAGCGACAGCCACCCATACTCCGATCGGAATCGGCAAACTCATGTCATGACCCCCTTGACCCGAGGCGCCGACCATAGACTGGCCCGCGACGAATTGTTCCCAAGCTGCCTGTTAACGGCATCGATCCATCCGCCGCCGTCCGAGGTTTGCCTCGGCGACATCACGCTGCTACGGGAAGGGCTGGGTCGATTTGCAATGCGATGCTGGCAGAACCCGAAAACCTAGCGCCCGTGGATCGCCACGAGGGGTCTTTGCAAAATCATTGCAGCCAAACCTCCACCCGGCGGTTTCGCTGACGCCCGGTCAGCGAGTCGTTGCACGCCACCGGTAGCAGCGGCCCGTAACCACGCGCGAAAACGGCATTTTTCATGTTTTCATCCTGGACAGCCGCCAACAGCTGGTTTCTGACCGATTGCGCTCGCGCGATCGATAACGCATGATTGGCGGCAAAACTTCCGACCGCGTCTGAAAATCCGACCAGGAGAAGCTTGTTGGAAAGGTCGTTAAGGCGCATGTATCTGAGAAAGTCGGCAAGCACGCGGAGATCTTGACTGGCGCGGCCGTCGATCTGTGATGAACCGGTACGGAAGCGGAACGTCAGCGATAGTCTGGCGCTGTTTCTCAGCTCCCGCGCCAAACTATTCAACGCCGGTGCTGCCTTCACCGGAAGCTCACTGGTGGTGACGTTGACGAGGCGGGTGATTTGCGCCGTCTTTGGCAGTATGCCGACGTCACGGTCGACATAACCGGCGGTCTTCACCACCTTCTGCGCTTCGTCGGAGACGGCAAACTTGAGAAACTTTTCCGCGAAGGATCCGCTCGGTATACGCGCCGAATAAAGCACCAACTGGCGCGACAAGGGGTACTCCTTGGTCTTGAGGCTGAACAGATCCGGCTGATACAGCAGACCGCAATGATTGGTGATCGCCACCGGCCTCAACTCGCCCTTGTCCTTGAAGAGAAGGAGGCCGATTCCATCGGCGTCGCCGGCGGTCGCTTTCGCTGCCCCTTGCGTCGCATGCTGCACGCTGGCAGCTGCCCGCAACCCCCTGGGCGCCAGCACCATTGACTGGAAGGCCATGAACGATGCCGACTTCGGCCCTTCCGTATAGATATTGATTTTCCCACCCTTACCGCCGACCTCCCGCCATTGCGTGATCTGTCCCGCGAAGATGCGGGCGATCTTGTCCAGTGATAGCATCGTCACCGGGTTGTTGTTCGATACGGCAAGGATGATGCCGTCGGCAGCCAAGATGTGTTGGTGTTCAGGGCCGCGCATGTCATCCAGGCCCGCCGCCTCGAGCAGCTCCGCTTCAGCAGCCGAGATTTCCCGCGACATCAGTCCGATCAAGCCCTTGCCCTTGGCAAGACCGATCGGCACGGCGTTGCCCCCCGACGACATCAGCTTGATCGTCGACAGCTGCTCGCCGCTGGCGTTGAAAACCTTTATCAATTGCTCGTCGGCGCCATTGCCTCGCGCCTTCTCGACGCGTCCGCCCAACGCCTGAGCATGGGCACGGATCAACGCCGGCATCAGCTCGCGTCCGAGCGCCGGCGATCCGAACAGACCCAGCGTGTCTCCCCCCGGTGCCGGACAGCTGCCGCGAATGCACGTAAAATTGGCCGCCGACAGATTCAGCCTGCCGAGCAGATCGCTGATAACGGTGTAGGTGCCGCCGTTGAACCGCAGGAGCGAACCGGAAATTGTGACCGTTCCATCTTTCGATCGCAAGGTAACAGGCTTCGCTAGAAGCGGCAGCACGCCAAGCAGGCTGAACGTAAACGCCAGCCCAAACAACATGATCCATCGGTACCATGGCGCCGAGGGGCTACCCATCAATCTAAACATGAGATGTTACTCGACCTCTCGAGCTTGTGATCTCTCCCGAGTTTGTGATGTCTCCCGAGCTGGTGATGTTGGCTGCGCAGTGGACCCCCGGCCAGCCGTAACAACGACTGACAGTCGGGGATCGGGGAACGCCTCCTGCCCGGGTCTTACCTGATCAGCGGCACACACTGGTGAGGTCCAAGAGTCCCGACGGCAGGTAGGTTAGAATTTAGGTGTTTACCGTATACGCAGGCCTGTAAAAGTATCAGTTTGCAAAACTCTTTGTACGGAAAATATGTTTATCAATTTTACCCCGTTCGGTCAACCGCTGACGGCGCGGCGCATCGCGGCAATCAAAGCGCATACGGATATGCCGTGAATGGCGCGAGGCGTCGAGCTGTCGCCGCACCAAGCGGTGCACCGGGTAACGCAGTTTGACGACCACCAAGCATTGGACGTGTACTGACCATCGTGGCCGCACCCGCGGCCAAGCCGGCTTCGATCACCGGCGGAGAACGCCGACCGCGCCCAACACCATCGCTCGGTCGGACGCAACGCGCCAGGCCGGGCCGTCAGGCGGCAAAACTCAACGAAACGGAAAGCCCACAAGCATCAAAACAACGCCACAAGCGCGCTCGGTCATCGCGCGCATGGGTTATCGCGGTTCAGAGTGTGCTGGAAACCATCCCGCTCCGGAGCCGGCACGGCTGATCCGCCACGGGCGGAGTTGATCTAGAGCATCCTGCTTTTCATCGGACTGGGTGCGCTTCCGATGAAAAGCAGAACGTTGCTCGACACTTTAACAGCGATCATCTTTGTGCCTTAAATGGGAACCGGTTTTGCGGTTCTAATTTGACCCACGGGATCTAGTCTGTTTTGGGTGCGGGAACCAATCGGGCTTCGCGCTTGCCATCTTTAATTGTCAGCACACGAAAATCGCGATCGGGAAAAACCTTTGCTTTGATATCCTGCACGATGGCGTGGCCGCCGCCGAACGGTGCGATCACCTCGGTTAACCAAGCGCGATCGCCGGACGTCCAGTCCTGGGGTTGCAGCCGCGAATTGCCGGAGAGCAATCGATCCTCAACCTCTTGGGATGCAAAGGCCCAAAACGCCACCCCGACAGGCCGCTGGCTGGCGCGTTGACCAGGTAGCTCCTGGTAGAACATCCGGAACTGTTTGTTCATCAACGGCGTCATCATCAGCCATTCCAAATCAGAAATGAACATTTGCCGGTGCGCCGTGGACTGGCCCATCAGCCAAACGATTTCGCCGAGAACCTTCGAGAAGGCCGCAACGCCGGCATCCGGATCCAATCCCATTGAGGTGGCCTTGACGTGAGACGGCGGTTTACCGGCGGTGGCCGGATCCGGCTCGGGCATCACAGCCTGCGTGGACGGGTCGATTGTGCCGATGGCGTTGGTTGGATCGGTGGTCATGGCCGCACCTTCTATAAATTATTTGGCCGCAAAGCGTATAGCAGCTGCTGTCGACAAAGTCTGAACATCCTAACTGGCGCCAGAGTGGCGCAACGACACGGTGGTGCTGGTCAACAATGCGCCGATTATGTCCTGTGGGAGACATATCCACCATTTTCGGGGGCTCGACCCTCAGTTTCCGCGTCGGCGCCACACCCGCCGCTAGCGCCAATCGGCGATCACCCGGGGTTCGGCACTGGGTCTCGCCACCGTCACGCACCTGTCGCTGTTTTGAAAGTGGCACGCGCTGGCCATTCAAAGCTGGCCATTCGGATTTGCATGAGCCAGCGCCATCGAAGCGCCCAACGCACACCACGCGCACAAAATCAGGCGATGCGAGCTCAGTTTAAGAAGAATCGCTGCCGCCGCACCAGGCCGCGACCGACAGGATTCCGCGGCTTGAAAACGGATGACGCGACCGCCCATGGGGCGATGAGACCGCCGCGCACGCCGCAGCGTTAAGGACATCCTGGCGCTGGCTGATGGGTCTATCGACGTCGGCGGATGCCTTAATCGACATCTTTTGACGTTTTCCACAATCCAGCGGCCCCGCTTTTGCTACGAATTGGAATAAGCGGCGTTAGCCGGCAATTTTTTGACCAATTTGCACTAAGGACCCGAATTCTTACGGTCAAAAGGGCAACTTCACGCGTTTGCAATTTGCGCCCATTTTGCCGTTCGTCAAAAAAACTGTAGCGGTTAAAGCACAATTCTGAGCGCAATTCATTTGCGTGTCTTTGCTGCACTAGACCGTCCAGCTGGCAGCGGCTAATTGAGATCCGACCGTGATGATCTTCTGTCGAGCGTTCGTTCAGTCAGTTTTTTTCGTTGCTCATCCCGTCTTTACGAATGTCGGGCTGTAGCGTGGGGTGAAGTGAAGTGGAGTCTCAATCAATGCAAAAGTTGACCAAATCAGTCGTAGTCGCAGCTGGTGCAACCTGCATGGGCGTATCCTCTGCACTGGCCGACGGCATCTATCAGCCGCCCGGCCTCAAAGACCCGATCCCACCTCCCATCGTCGAAACCTGGACCGGCGCATACTTTGGGCTCGGCATCGGCGTTGGTTTTATGGATCCCAATATGACGGCGCATGGCAGCCGGCAGGGCGACATTGGAAATTGCGCAGCTCCTGGCAACTGCTCAACCTTTACGCCGCAGGTTGGATTGCGGCGATCTCAGAATGGTAGTATCGACGGACTTGGCGATGCCGGTGGGCTCGGCACCATCCAACTCGGTTATGACTTTCAAATGAGCAATGCCTTCGTGGGCGGCCTGTTTGTCGACGTCGATTGGAATGCGGATTACAAATCCAAATTCAGCAACTCAAGCAACGGCAGCCTCACCTTCGGGGGAGGCGTGCTGAATGCCCCGATTTCCAGTCATACGCTCACCGGTTCGGTAAAAAGCGACTACAGCTTCTCCGTCGGCGGTCGACTGGGCTTCTTGGCAACGCCGCGAACGCTGATCTACGGCTTGGCCGCTTACACGATGATGGATATCGATGCCACTGTGGCATACGCGGCCAATGATCCGTTGAATGGCATCGTTGCGGGAGTGAACCGTCCGACGTCTTTGTCGGCCAAGATGACAGATCAGCTGCACGGCATCACGATCGGCGGCGGCATAGAGACCAAGCTGGCACGGAATTGGTCGGCCAAGTTTGAGTACCGCTACACGAACTTTGACGACCAAAAGGCAAGCGCGGCGCTCAACAGGTTCAACGAGTATGCGCCCGGCGGGGTTCCAGCAGGCCAGGCCCGCCGCATTCAAGATCAGCTGAATTCGTCGATGGACATGGAGACGCACTCGGTGCGGGCTGTGGTGAGCTACCGCTTCAATTAACGCGCATCGATCATCAATTCGCCTAACATCAGATCTGTAGGCGGGTCACCTCCGTGGCTCGCCTATAGCCGTCTGCGAAATGCAAGCAAAGCACGTGGCCGGGACACCGACTGGAGAATGACCGAAAATTACGGATCATGTCCGCCTGAGGCGGACATGATCTAGATCATCGCGCCTTAAATCGGAACCGCAACGCCGATTCCAATTGCGCCGGTTCCGATTTAAGGCGCAAAGATGATCGCTCTTAAAGTGGTGAGCAACTTTCTGCCTTTAATCGGGATCGTTCCGATTCCGATCAAAGGCAGGTTGCTCTAGTCGCGGACGGCCTGATTGATGTCCTTGGTATCGGCGAATTGAATTTCTGGGCTGCGCTCCATGGTCCATTTCAAATTGAAGGTGGAGCTCGCCAGATAGACGTGATCACCATCGATATCGGTTGCGATCGATGCCCGGTTCTTGGCGATGAAGCGCTGCAGTTCGGCCGGGTCCGCGGCGGAAATCCAACGCACCGCCTCGCACGGTGCCGCCTCGAAGCCGGTGGGCAGGCCGTACTCATTGCCCAGCCGATCGGCCAGCACGTCGAGCTGCAAGGCACCGATCACACCGACCACCGGCTGCGTTCCGTCGAGCGGCGAGAACAGCTGCACGACCCCCTCCTCGGCCATTTCGCGCAGGGCGTCTTTCAGCTTTTTGGCGCGGATCGCATCGTCGAGCCGAATGCGGCGCAGGATCTCCGGGGCGAAGCATGGAATGCCGAGAAACACCAGGTCCTCACCCTCGCTCAGCGCGTCGCCGATCCGCAGCTGCCCCTTGTTGGGAATGCCGACCACGTCACCGGCGTAGGCCTCCTCCGCCAACGCGCGATCCTGGGCGAAAAAGAACTGCGGCGCCACCAACGCCATGGTCTTGCCGGTGCGCACCAGCTTGACCTTCATGCCGCGCGTCAAGCGACCGGAGCAGACCCGCATGAAGGCGATGCGGTCGCGGTGGTTCGGGTCCATGTTGGCCTGGATTTTAAACACGATACCGCTCATCGCCGGCTCGGCCGCGTCGACCATTCGGGTGGCGGCCTGCTGGCTGCGCGGAGACGGCGCATAGGCCACCAGCGCGTCGAGCAAGTCGCGCACCCCAAAATTTTTGAGTGCACTGCCGAAATAGACCGGCGTCAACGTGCCCGCCCGGAACGCGTTCACGTCGAACGGCGGGCAGGCATCACGCACCAGCGCCAATTCCTCCCGCCAGTGCTCGCGCCGGCCTTCCTCAACGAGTGCCATCAGCGCCGGATCGTCGGCGCCGGTGACGGGCACGCCGTCTGCGTCCATATCCGGCTGTCGCACACAACCGCTCAACAGATCATAGGTGCCGCGAAACGACCGACCTTGACCGATCGGCCACACCATCGGCGTGGTATCCAGCGCCAGTTGGCTGGCGACCTCATCGATCAACTCGAGCGGCTCGCGGCTTTCCCGGTCCATCTTGTTGACGAAAGTGACGATCGGGATATCGCGCAGCCGGCAGATCTCGAACAGTTTCAGCGTGCGCGGCTCGATCCCCTTGGCCGCGTCGATCACCATGATCGCCGAATCGACCGCGGTCAGCGTCCGATAGGTATGGTCGGAAAAATCCTCGTGGCCGGGCGTATCCAACAGGTTGAAGACCGTATTGTCATACTCGAACGTCATCACCGACGTGACCACCGAGATGCCGCGCTCGCGCTCGATCGCCATCCAATCGGAGCGCGTATTGCGCTTATCCTTTTTCGCCTTGACCTGGCCGGCCAGCTGGATCGCGCCGCCGAATAACAACAGCTTTTCGGTCAGCGTCGTCTTGCCCGCGTCAGGGTGGGAGATGATCGCGAACGTGCGGCGGCGCGTGATCTCGCGGGCAATGCGGTCATCCGCCTTGCCCGGCGCGGCTGCGGTGGTTTCCGCGATGGCCCCGTTGGCCTCCAATTCGAGTTCGTCCACAATGGTCCTCTTGCCTGCAGCATCGTGTGCCAAAACCGTTGCGACCGCGCACAAACCCGGGCGTCGGCCGGGCCGAACGCCGCGACGACGCCAGGATCGACAGCCAACGCGCCCGTGCCAACCGCGGCCTCGGCCTAGCCAGAGCCAGCCATGGCCGACGGCGCAGCTCAGTCGGAAACGGAAAATATTTGGACCCCTACATAGCACGGTTCGCGCGCTTTGATGAGGCCACCCTAGAGCAACCTGCCTTTAATCGGAATCGGAACGATCCCGATTAAAGGCAGAAAGTTGCTCTACACTTTAAGAGCGATCATCTTTGCGCCTTAAATCGGAACCGGCGCAATTGGAATCGGCGTTGCGGTTCCGATTTAAGGCGCGATGATCTAGCCTAAGCCCCGCCGCGCGCCCCATGTCCTCCCGGACCATGGCGGCCTGATGACCGACTGCCGGCGGCGGCAACGGCGCTATCGGTGCCGCCCGGCACCGCCGAATCATGGTTTCCGCCAAAGCATCGCGATCCAGATCGGAGGGGAGCTGTTGAACCGCCCACAAGCGCGTGCGGCAATTCGATCACTCCTGCCCTTGGCGGACCGGCCTAACCCGTCCGCTCGCCGCCCGACCTGCCGCATAAGCGTGCGATCGGATGGCCGGTTGAGGAGCGCAACGGTCCCAGCCAACTCCCAAACGCCATAATGTTGGCGTCCGCGTGCATCACCGCTGCATTTTGCATCACCGCTGCATTACGGCTCGTCATCGTCAGCGTAGGCGCCCGACACTTTCAGCCCCTCGATTCCGGTCGCGCCGGCGGACTTGAGCACCCGCCGCGCCGGCCGGCCGGTTTGCTCGCGCAGGTGGTGCGCCAAAGCGTCCGAGTGGGTGACGATCCAGATCCGGGTGTGCCGCGCGGCGCCAGCGATCAGACGCGCCAGCGGTGCCAGCAGCGAGGGATGCAGGCTCGCCTCCGGCTCATTGAGCGCGATCAGCGGCGGCGATCGGTAGCCCAGCAGCGCGCCGAGCAGGCACAGATACTTGAGCGTGCCATCCGACAGCTCAAGGGCGGAGAACGGGCGTGGCATATCCGGGAAGGCCATGCTGATCCGGCACCAGCTGCCCGCGTCATCAGCTTCAAGGCACGCACCGGGAAACGCGTCTTCGATGGCGGCGTCCAGCTCCGCCGTATCCTCGCGAATCACCGACAGCGTGGCCAGCACCGCCGCCAGATCGCGACCATCGGGCGCCAGCGTCGGCGTTGTGATCGCGTGGCATGGGTGACGTATCGGCGAGCCGGCGTCGGTGCGAAAATCATGATAGAGCCGCCATTCCAGCATTTCGCGGCGAACCGCCTCGAGCTCCGGATAGCGGGCGCCGTCGCGAAAGGCGGCAAGCGCCGTCTCCGAAGGCAGCACCGCGTTCTTATGGCTCTCCCGCGCGCCCTGGTCGTTTCGCAGTGTCACCAACGGCCCCTTACGCTCCATCATCACCACGTCGCGGCGGCCCTGGCGGACAATCAAACGCTCTTCCTTGATCAGCGGCTCCAGCGTGAACGCCGCCTCGGCCGGTTGGCGCAGGCCGATTTCGACCTCGTAGGCGTGCGGCAGGCCAACCTCGATGCCGTATGCCAAATCTTCGAATTGCGCCTTGAGGACCAGCCTGACCGGCCCGCGTCCAGAACGTGGACCGGCCCACAGCACCGATTCAAGTCCGCCTTCTGCGGCGATCGCGCGCGTGATCGTCGCGTCGGCGGCGCACCGCAGCAGCGCCAATGCTTTGTAAAGGTTGGTCTTACCGACGCCGTTGGCGCCGACGAACACACTCAACGGCTCGACCGGCAGCGACAGCCGGCGCACCGAGCGGTAGTTTTGGATCGCAATGGCGGTAAGTTGCATCGGGCGGCTCCAACGCGATCATGTCCGCCTTGGGCGAAACCGCCGCTGAACGACCCAGAGCATACCTGACGTTTTGAACCGGGAACATCCCTGACACGATTGCTCGTCGACTTCGGCCTGTCTGACCGGTGAGCGCCGCCGCCAACGCGGCGGAGCGAAGCGGTGGAACAGGCCTTCCGCGTCAATCAATCCCAGCCGACGATCGCAAAAGCGCTCCAGGTACCCGCCGCCTTCAACTTCCGCGATCGCCACGACGTCGCCCGTTAAGGCCTGGCCAATGACCGCCGGTTCGCCGCGCCATGTTCGCCGCGCCATGTGATGGTCCCGTCGGTGCGCACCGTCGTAGCTGATGGTCGGCAGCTCGATGCCGGGCTCGTCGAGCGCCAAGCGCGCCCGGATCTTGTTCGGACCAAAGCGCGGAAAACGCCGGCGCACGCCAACGATCGCCACAATCATCTCAGCGGACGTCGCATGCGGACACCGTCCTAGCGCGCGGCTCAGGTCATCAAACCAGCGTTCGCCACCATCCGCCCGACGGCGCTGCCACACCTAGATCATCGCGCCTTTAATCGGGATCGTTCCGATCCCGATTAAAGGCAGAAAGTTGCTCTAAAAGGTGGCTCGACGGATGTCCTATCGCTGCCACAAGCCGACGACCGTGAACGCCCCGCTCGCGTACGCCCCAAACAACTCTATACGCCGTTCCAGCCGACAGGTCCCCTTGAAGGGCATCGCTCGAACCTCCCGTGGCTTCGCGCTCACCTCACCTGGCAGGGCTGCTCCCGGCCTGAAATGTCAAGGATGTCCCCGGTTCATACCGGACCCGGCACGCTCCCCCTCCAGGCCACCCTATCGGAGCGTTGTGTGGGTCGCCTGGTGGGGAAGCGTGCCGGCAGGGCTCATTCGCCTCAGGCAAACATGACCAAGGCGCAGCAACGCGTGCGCGTGCGGCGCGCAAGCGGGTTGACGGAGCCGCCGACGGCATGCCGCCGCCGCAGCAAAGCGGCTCGTGGTTGCCAGTGGTCGATCCCAATGCCCGTGGTCGCGTTTGCGCTTGTGCAGGCCGAGCCAAGCCGGCCCATGTCCTCAGCTTTTGAGCATCTGGGGTTCCGAACAGGTGCAGGGTTGGGTAGTTTTGTCGCGCACCGGTTCCGCGATGACTTGGGCTAGATCATGCTTGCCTGAGGCGGATGAGCCCTGCCGGCCCGATCCCCAGCCCTTCCACCCAACGACAAGATGTTGTGGGTGGCCGGGAGGGAGCGGAATGGTTCCAGCCAACGCTCAAACGCTCTACGACGGCAGAGATCGAGACCCGGGAGGATGGATGTGACCGAGAAACTGATCACCAGACTTGCTGCCTTAGCGTGCGGTGCCTTGATGATGGGGGCCGTGAATGCGGTCGCCCCGGTTTTGCTGAGCTTCCCAGCGATGGCGCAGGACGCGGACAACGGCAAACGCGTGTGGCGGCGTTGTCGCGCTTGCCACGACATCGGGCCGCGCGCGCGCAACAAGGTCGGGCCGATCCTCACCGGCATCGTCGGGCGCAAGGCCGGCTCGGTCGAAGGCTACAATTATTCACGGGCCAACCGGGCGGCCGGCAAAAAAGGCCTGGTTTGGACCGAGGACGTGTTGCTCGAGTACTTGAAAAAGCCGCGCAGTTTCATGCCCGGCACCAAAATGGCCTTTGCCGGCTTGCGAAACGAGGACGATCGCAGGGACTTGATCGCGTACATCAAGCAGGCATCCGAGCCCGCGGGTAAGTGATGAAGCCGGGCAGGTACGGGCCGTCGCGCGACCTTGACCCGGCTGTGGTGACCCGGCTGCGGTCCGGGGGGGATCCATGCGTGCGATCGGTAGCGCCGGCGAGGCTTACCATGACAGGCCGTGCCGGCGATCCTGCAGCGTGTCGGAAGAAGCGGGGCCGGCGCGCCAATCCGCCAAAGGCGGACATGATCGAGCAAGTGGCTCGCCGTGGGCTCGTTTCTCGCAGCGAACTTGACCGCCTTGCGATTTGACCTTGATGTGTTGCTGTATTGTCCGGTGATTGACCTTGAGATGAAGCTGCCAGCTTCGCCCTTTTCGCCCAACATCCATTGAGGCGGCAGAGTCTACGCTGCCGACGGCCAGCCCCATGTCCGAGTCGCAACGCGTTCAGCCCCAGGTCGGTCTGTTTGTGACCTGCCTGGTCGACTTGTTCAGGCCGAGTGTGGGCTTTGCGGCCTTGCGGCTGTTGGAGCTGGCCGGTTGCCGGGTCAGGGTGCCGACCGGTCAGACCTGCTGCGGTCAGCCCGCTTACAACGCCGGTGATCGGTCCGATGCCATCAGCCTGGCCAAGCAAACCATCCAAGCCTTTGCCGATGATGACTATATCGTGGCGCCGTCCGGCTCGTGTGCCGGCATGCTCAAACACCACTATCCGAGCTTGCTCGCCGATGACGCGGACTGGTCCGGCCGTGCACTGTCCTTCAGCGAACGCGTCTACGAGTTGACGGCGTTCCTGGTCGATGTGCGGGGACTGGAAGCCGTCAACACGGCGTTGACCGCACGTGCCACCTATCACGATAGTTGTACCGGTCTGCGCGAATTGGGGGTGCGCGAGCAACCCCGCAAGCTGTTGGCCACGGTCGAAGGCCTCGAACTGGTCGACATGGCCGAATGCGAACGATGTTGTGGCTTTGGGGGCACATTCTCCGTGAAATTTCCCGACATCTCCGCTGCGATGCTTGATGCAAAATTGGCGCACGCGTTGGCGGTCACGCCAGATCTGGTGCTGGCGGGCGATCTTGGATGCTTGATGAACATGGCGGGCCGACTTTCGCGTCGAGGCTCCGACATCGCCGTCCGACATGTTGCGGAGGTGCTGGCCGGGGAGTTGGCCGACCCGCCGATCGGTCGCGGCGATTGAGCGGCTGCGTTCGCAAGCCGGACAACCTTGGGTGAAGGAGCAGGTGAGCTGGCCGGATCATCACCTCTGATGATTGAAGCGTGTCAGAGTGAGCTGGAACCCTCCCGCCCCCCAACCGGCCACCCAATGACCCGACGCGGTGGGTTGCCGGGCGGGGTAGCACACTGGCAAGGCTCATCCGCTTCAGGTGGGAATATCTAGAGCAACCTGCGTTTAATCGGAATCGGAACGATCCCGATTAAACGCAGAAAGTTGCTCACCACTTTAAGAGCGATCATCTGTGCGCCTTTAATCGGAACCGGCGCAATTGGAATCGGCGTTGCGGTTCCGATTTAAGGCGCGATGATCTAGCGACGCACGCAACGCTGCAGGCACGCCCGGTACTGCGCATCGCAGGATGGCGATCCCTTGGTCGCGATTCGACATTGATTGTACTGGGCCAAGCAGGCGCTACGACAGGATCCTTGCGCGAGAACACAGCTGCTGTCCGCCGCCAAGCCGGTCGCGACGACGGCCAGAACCACCGCTGCCGCAGCAAGCCAACCGTGTTTTGCTGTCACCACCCTGTTGTTCCCTCACGCATCGTCGTCGCGCACGGTCGTCCCCAGCCTGTGCCGCGCTTCGGCCTCTGTCGTACTCAAACCAATAACCTTCAGGCGATGAATGGCGCCTGAACCGGAGTTCCCAACCATCATCTCGCCAACGCCGGTGCTGCAACTAAATTGCTTGATCTTCGTATACATTTTCCACTGACTCGCGCCATTCGGTCGAAAACCGCGCGATCAGATCGTCGGCAGGCGCCAGGCCTCGCTCGATCGTCGTTTCGACGAATTCGAGGTACTGTGTCTCATCAGCACCACTCTCATCTAGCCGTGCGCGCGCGCTAAGGCCGGTGCGGGCGATGGCGACGGCCTCGCGCGCAATATCCAGCACGGTTAGGTTTCGGATGCGGGCGGCGAGACCCGCCTTCGGCACGCTGTCACGCAAATCCAGCCGTTCCTCGCTTGTCCAGTCCTTCACCAAATCCCAGGCCGCGGCCAGGGCGCTGTCGTCATACAGCACGCCGACCCAGAACGCGGGCAGCGCCAGAATCCGGCTCTCCCCACCGCCGTCGGCGCCGCGCATTTCAAGAAAACGTTTGAGCCGAACGTCTGGAAACAGCGTGGTCAAGTGATCGGACCAGTCGTCCGCGGTCGGGTGCTCCCCGGGTAGCTGGGGCAGACGTCCGGCCATGAAATCCCGAAACGAGGCGCCGGCGGCATCGATATAAGAACCGCCGCGATAGACGAAGTACATGGGTACATCGAGCGCGTACTCGACGTAGCGCTCAAATCCCATCCCGCTCTCGAATGCGAACGGCAACACGCCGGTGCGATTGGGATCGGTGTGGCGCCATACCTCCGCGCGCATCGATTTGAAGCCGTTGAGCTGGCCCTCGGTGAACGGCGAGGCCGCAAACATGGCGGTGGCGATCGGCTGCAAGGCCAGCGAAACCCGCAGCTTGCGGACCATGTCCGCCTCATCGGCGAAATCGAGATTAACTTGAATGGTGGCCGTGCGGTACATCATGTCCAGACCGCGAGTGCCGACGGTCGGCATATAGTCGCTCATGACGGCATAGCGGGCCTTGGGCATGCGCGGCATATCCTGCAGCCGCGCTGTCGGCGTGAAGCCGAGCCCCAGAAAGCCGACACCCAGAACGCGACCGGCCTCGCGTACCTGGGTCAGGTGCCGTCGCGTTTCCGATGCGGTCTCATGTAGGTTGGCCAGGGGCGCACCGGACAGCTCGAACTGGCCACCCGGCTCCAGGGAGATGGTCTCTGACGGTTCCCCGGGCGGGCGTCGCAACGCGATCGTTTTTCCGCTCTCGATGATCGGAAGCCAGCCGTAGCGGCGCACCAACTCATCCATCAGCGCGCGAATGCCGTCGGGTTCATCATAGCCGGCGGGCCGATGGTCGGCGCGCTTGAACACAAACTTCTCGTGCTCAGTGCCGATCAGCCACTGCGGCTTGGGCTTCGAGCCGGCCGCCAGCCAAGCCACAAGTTCATCGCGCGAGCCGATCGTCGGGCTCGGCGCTCCCTGCTGGCGAGTCGACATACTATGTCCTTCTGACCGTGGCATTTCGGGCGTCGGCTGTCATCGCCGGTGACCTGCACCTTATGGCGGGCCGGCCTCGCCCGACAAGGCTTCAAATTGTGCCGGCTCGCGGTCGCTCTGGGGGCCGCCATCGATGCCGTCCGCCGCGCACCGCGGAACCGGCTCATGCGTGTCGGAGCGTACCAGATCATCGCGCCTTTGATCGGGATCGTTCCGATTCCGATCAAAGGCAGGTTGCTCTAGAACTGGCCCGCTCCCCGCCCGCTCCCCGCCCGCTCCCCGCCCGCTCCCCGCCCGCTCCCCGCCCGCTCCCCGCCCGGCCACCCCCGGCTACCCCCCGGCTACCCAATGGTACGCTGGTGTGGGCGGTTGGGCGGGTGAGCGAGCGGGTTGAAGTTCACAACGTAAGGCTTTAGACGACTGATCGGGTCGACGTGCAGCGGCGTTGAGGGGCGCCCGGCGAACGTCTACGGCCGCGGGATGCGACGGGAGCGGGGAGCGAATGGAGGGTCCAATCGAATAAAATTGGCGGGCCAAGAAGCCCGCCTGCGTCTGGGATCAATGGAGACCTATGTCGCCTATTCCGCCGCCTGGGTTGCTGCTTGTGCGGCTTGTTTGGCAACGATTTCAAGCTCCTCCTCGGTGCAGCCCAGCGTCTTGAAATCGTAGCCCTTCGCCACGATGCCTTGATAGGATTGCAAGGCACGATGCGGAATGCGCGGTTGCGTGGTTCCGATTGCCGGGCCGCCCGCGGCCATGGTGCGTGCTGCCTCGACCATCTGCTTTCGGAATTCGACAATCGCGATGTCGGAGGCACCGAGCCGATCGAGGTGACGCTCTACGATCGGGCCCATCGACTCCCACATCACGATGTCCTGGTTGGTCACCCCTTCGACGCCGGAGAAGTTGCCAAGCCGCATTGCTTGACGGTCCTGCTTGTAGTTGTTGGCCCGGTTGCGCAGGTTGCGGTAGGTCTGATCGAGATCAATGCCGATGCGGCCGGCATGGAATTTCCGCCAATCCTCCTTGGACGGTGTGGCCTCACCGCCGAATGCGACGAAATAAAACGTCGTGGAGTGATCATCGCGGGGGACGTGGACGGTGGCGCTGCGATGCAGGTTGTTGGGCGGGATGTGCACGGTGTAGGGCGCGATGAACAAGGTGGTGCGCACATAATCGTGGGTGGTCGCATCCTTGATCGGACGCCTTATCGCCGAGTAGCGGAAGCCGAAGGACGTGAGGTTGATGGCCAGGCGCGGCGCCTTATCGGTGGAGGGCCGTTGCCATTGGGTGATCGTCGATTCCGCACCGCCGACGCGGGCCGGTATCATGTCTGAGGAATGCAACGATGAGGAGTGGGCGCTATCGATCGATCCTTCAAGCATTTGTGCCCAATTCGCATCGACGATCACCTTGGTGGTGGCGACGCGGGTATCGGGCGTCGGGCAGAACACCGGAGGTTCGAATTCCGGCACAGTGTCAGGCGGGCCCATATAGGTCCACACAAAGCCGGCATATTCGCGGACCGGATAGGATTTGATCTTGACCTTGTCGGCGAAGTTCGACTCGCCCGGCTCCGAGGCCATCTCGACGCAATTGCCGTCGACGTCAAACTTCCAGCCGTGATAAAGGCAGCGCAGTCCACACTCCTCGTTGCGTCCATAAAACAGTGAGGCGCGGCGGTGCGGGCAGTACTCGTCAATCATGCCGAGTTTGCCATCCGAATCGCGAAACATCACGAGATCTTCGCCGAGCAGCCGCACCCGCACCGGGTCGCGGTCGGGCTCGGCGACCTCTTCGGCCAACCCCGCCGGCAACCAATGCCGCCGGAAAACCTGGCCCATCGGTGCGCTGCCTTCGACGCGACACAGAAGCTCATTTTCCTCCGGTGTGATCATGCTGGTCTCCTTCGCTCTTTGTCTGCTCAGCAAGCTGATTGCACATGCGGGTGCACATTTTGTTAGACGTCTAAGATGTTGTCTATCCAATTTTGGCGGGCTTGTCGAGGGATCAACCTTGCCGAATGCGGACATTGCTGGCAGCGGACGGTGTCCGGGAGTGGTCAGGCAGCAGCCGGTTGTCGGGCTCAACTCGTCCTTGTGGTCCACTGCCCTTGCCGATCATTGATTAGAGCGCTAAGTACCGAGCGCCCGGCCCCGTGCATGGCCGCCGGGTAGACCGCTGCCAAGAGGAGGGCTTTATCCCCAATGACTGTCGAGACGACTGAGCCGCGGTTAAGGCCGCTTGCCGTCGCGCGCGCGGAGCGGATTGCGGCCGATATTCAGTTGTTCGAGCTGCGCGATCCCAATGGCGGAGATCTACCAGAATTCACGCCGGGAGCCCACATCGACGTCGAGGTGCCCGGCGGCCTGCGGCGCAAATATTCGTTGTGTAACGATCCTGCCGAGCGCGACCACTATCATATTGCGGTGAAGCGCGAGGCGGAGGGGCGGGGCGGATCGACCGCGTTGGTGGACGAGGTCCGGGATGGCGACACGGTCAACGTCGGCTGGCCGGTCAATGACTTTCCGTTGGTGGCCAGTCCAGCCGGCTATACCTTGATCGCCGGTGGCATCGGTATCACGCCGATCCTGTCGATGGCGCGGCACCTGAAGGCGACCGGTGGTCGGTTCAAGCTGATCTATCTCACGCGCTCCCGGCAACACACGGCGTTCTACGAGGAGCTGTCCGGTCCCACCTTTCGCGGCAGCGTCACGATCCATCATGATGATGGCGATCCCGACAAGGCCTACGACCTCTGGCCACTGTTGGAGCGACCGCGCGGCCATGTGTACTGCTGCGGTCCACGTCCGTTGATGACGGATGTGCGCGACATGACCGGACACTGGTCGAGTGGGGCGGTGCACTTCGAGGCGTTTCAAGAGGCGGTCAGAACGGCGCCTGACGATCGTGCCTTTCAGGTCCGGGTCAGGGGCAGCGATCAGGTGGTCGACGTGCCGGTCGGTGTCACCGTCCTCGAGGCCTTGCGAGCGGCCGGGTTCGATGTCCCGTCCTCCTGCGAAAGCGGGACGTGCGGCTCCTGCAAGACCCGACTGTTGTCCGGCGACGTCGAGCATCGCGATTTGGTGCTGTGGGAGGGGGAGCGAGCCGGTCACATCATGGTCTGCGTGTCGCGCGCGCGCGCGGGCAATCTTGAGATCGAGATTTAAGGGGGACGGCGGACCATGACCGAAACACCGCTGCGGTTAGGCGTCGCCGGTCTTGGGCGGGCATTTACCATCATGATGCCTGCATTCGCCAATCCTAAGCTCAAGATCGTGGCGGCCGCAGACCCGCGTCCGGAAGCGCGGCGGCGCTTTGGCGCGGACTTCAGCGCAGCGACTTACCCAACCGTCGAGGAGATGTGTGGTGACCCGGCCGTTGAGGCGATTTACGTGGCTACGCCTCACCAACATCACAAGGACAACGTGCTGACGGCGGCCAGCCACGGCAAGCATGTTTTGGTGGAAAAGCCACTGGCGCTGACGATCGCGGACTGCCAAGCGATGATTGCGGCGGCGGACGCGGCGAAGATCGTGATGGTGGTCGGCCATTCCCACAGCTTTGACCTCCCGATCCGGCGCGTGCGCGCTTTGATCGATGACGGCGGGTTTGGTCAGCTCCGAATGATCACCGCCGCCTATTACACCGATTTTCTCTATCGACCGCGGCGCGCTGAGGAGTTGAATACGGCGTCGGGTGGCGGCGTCATGTTCAACCAGGCCCCGCACCAGGTCGACGTGGTCCGCATGATCGGCGGCGGCAAGGTGACGAGCGTCCGTGCCCACGTCGGTGATTGGGACCCGGCGCGGTCGACGGAGGGGGCCTACCAGGCGCTGTTGAGCTTTGAGAATGGGGCCAGCGCATCGCTCACCTACTCCGGTTATGCGCATTTCGATGGCGATGAGTTCAACGCTTGGATTGCTGAGAGTGGCCTGCCCAAGGACCCGAAGCGCTACGGCGTGGCCCGCGCGGCCCTGACCGGCATCAGTACGCGCGACGATGAGGAGCAGCTCAAGCACCGCGTTAACTACGGCGGTGCCGGTTATTCGGGTCCGACACCGGAGCGGGCGGGGCCACGCGGTGACCGGGCCCATCAACATTTCGGGCTGATTTTGGCCTCGTGCACGCATGCGGATCTGCGTCCGACGTCGAAAGGCATTCATATCTACGCGGACACCGAACGTCGCTTTGACCCATTGCCGGCGCCCAAAGTGTTCCGTGACGAGGTGGTCGACGAGTTCTATCAGGCCGTCGTCGATGGCGCGCCGGTTGTGCACAGCGGGCGCTGGAGCTTGGCCACAATGGAGGTTTGTCTCGCCATGCTGCAATCCCATCGTGAGGCGCGCGAGATCAAGCTTCAGCACCAAGTCGGTTTGGAGACGTCGAGACACCCATGACGAAGCACGGCAAATCAAGACGGGTCGCCGTCAAAGCGGACAGGGATGTCAATTTGGCGTCGACGGCGCCAGCCACCGAGGCGATCCTGCGGCACTGGCGCGAGGCCGTGCCCAACGATCGCATGGCCCATCTCGTCAAAGACGCGATGCGCGGACTGATGCGGGCCTTGCAAACGCGGCAGGCCCGGCATGCGGTCTCCTTCGGCCATTGGACATTTCTTCGCATCTTGTGGGAGACGGACGGGCTGACCCAGCGCGAACTGTCAGAGCGCGCGGGCCTGCAGGAGCCGACCACCTACGCCGCCCTAAAAGCCATGGAGAAGCTTGGCTACGTGACCCGAACGCATCTGCCGGACAGCCGCAAAAAGGTCTACGTCTTCCTAACCGACAAAGGACGCAGCCTACGACCGCTGCTGGTGCCGCTGGCGGAGGAGGTCAACGAGATCGCCGTGCGCGGACTGTCGGCTGATGAGATCGCCGCCACCCGGCGGGCGCTGCTGGTGATGATTGAGAATCTCGCCCAGGACGAACTGGCCCAGCTGGAGCAGGACCATCGCATTCCGTCGACCCGTGAGTTGGCCCGCATCGTCGCGGAAGCCGGTGATCGGGCGCCCGCGCCCAGGCGCAAGCGCGAGAGCGTTGCTTGACCATGACGGCATAGCAATCGGAACCAGACTCGATGCACGATTTAGATTTCGACCACGAGCACCTGAGCGAAGAAGCCAAGGCCGAAATTGCCCGGTATATCTGGGCGCAGGAGACGGTCGAGCTGAAAACGGTCGGCATCGATATCGGTTCGTCCACGTCGCACCTGTTATTTGCCAGGGTCGTCTTGCAGCGCCAGGCGCAGGGGTTGTCCAGCCGGTTTCTGGTGGTCGAGCGTCAGGTCATTTGGCGCTCACCGATCATGCTGACGCCGTTTCTCGACGACAGCACGATCGATGCCGCTGCGCTCGGCCGCTTTATCGAGACGGCTTACGATGAGGCCGGATTGGCCAGCTCCGATATCGACAGCGGAGCCGTGATTCTGACCGGCGAGGCCATCAAACGAAAGAATGCACGCGCGATCGATGAGCTGTTTGCGGCCGAGGCGGGCAAATTCGTCTGTGCCACGGCAGGCCACAAGCTCGAATGCCTGCTGGCGGCCCACGGCTCGGGCGCCGTTCAGCTCTCCAAGCAACGGGAAACCTGCGTACTGCATGTCGATATTGGGGGTGGCACCACCAAGTTGGCGCTGATCGATCAAGGACAGGTGGTGGCGACGTGCGCCTTCGCGGTCGGCGGCCGCTGCATCGCCATGGGGAATGACGGCCGCTATACCCGGGTCGACGATACCGCCGTGGCGGTGGCTGGTGATTTGGGCATCGACACCTCGCCCGAGGCGTTGGCCGATCCGGCCGTGCGCCGACGCATCGCCGGCCGTTTGGCGCGGATCGCGGCGGACTACGTGCTTGACGAACCGCGCGACGCGCTTGGACACAGCCTGTTGTTGACCGAGCCGTTGCCGCGCGAGCTGAAGCCGACGGCGCTCACCTTCTCAGGCGGTGTCTCCGAGTACATCTTTTCGACCGAAAGCGGGGATTATGGCGACATCGCCCGGATGTTGGCGGCCGACCTGATCAAGATCTTGGCTAACTCGGGCGACATGAAGCTGATCGATCCGGGTCAGCGCATCCGTGCCACGGTCATCGGTGCCTCGCAGTTCACGGTTCAGGTCTCCGGCAAGACGATCTTTCTGCCCGATCCCTCCGTTCTGCCGGTCCATAACATTCCCGTGGTCCAAGCCGGCATCGATCTGTCCGGCGAGATTGACGTCGAGCGCTGTGCGCAGGCGCTGCGTGCGGCGATGGACAAGTTGGATGTACTACCTCATTCGCGATTGGCGATCGCCTTCACGTGGGCAGGCGACCCGGAATTCTTTCGGCTCGAGGCGATGGCGCGCGCGATCATGGCCGCGCTGGGCACGGCCGCTGATAACGATGAATTGCTGCTGTTGATGATCGATGGCGATATCGGCAAGACCATCGGTCGAATTCTAACCTATGAATTGGACTTGAAGCGCCCGCTGGTTTCGATCGATGGCGTGCAGCTGAAAGAGCTTGATTTCGTCGACGTCGGCGAGCTGATGGAGCCGCCGGGTGTGGTTCCCATCGTTATCAAGTCGTTGTTGTTCTCTTGACGAATGTTTGGGGCGGCCTGTGATGGAATTGACGACGGCCCCGCCCACCAGGGTGAGCGGCTGTTTTTGCGGTGCGGCATCGGCACGGCGACCGGCGTCACTTTTGAGAAAACTTGCCAGGGAAACCCGCTTGTTCCAGCAGCCATTCGAGGTGGCTTGATTTCAAACTATCCGGCGTGCAGCCATTGATCGTTATTTTTCTTGATCGTGGCCGCCCATGACGGTCGACAAGCCGGAATATGGTCTGGCCATCGACACCAAAAAACTCGATCCCGTAATCAGGCACGATATTGCGGAGCCGCCTGATCAAGGCAGTTCGAAATTCTCGTCTTCCCAGCTTGGTTTTTGCTGCCATGACGTTGAGTTATCGAGCACGACCCGGACCGCCTCGTTGAGGGACGTCCGCTCGGGGTCAGATGCTGCGGCTAGATCATCGCGCCTGAAATCGGAGCCGCAACGCCGATTCCAATTGCGCCGGTTCCGATTTAAGGCGCAAAGATGATCGCTGTTAAAGTGCAGAGCAACTTTCTGCCTTTGATCGGGATCGTTCCGATTCCGATCAAAGGCAGGTTGCTCTAGATTGCGCCATTTCCATCGCCAACGCGACCCCAGGAGATCTGGCGACTGATGAACAAATCCAATCATGTTTGTTAGTGTCACAGATATGATCCGTGTTCGGGCGGTGTCAAGGGCGGGTAGAGCCGCAACAGCGTGCAAGGTTGGGTGTTTTGTCAATCGCAGTCGGATCCGCTAGGTCGAGCCACGTGTGAAGCGGATCTAGACTATATCCGCCTTAGGCGGATTAGCCTTGCCGGCCCGCTCCCCCGCCGCGGTTGACGCTGCGGGCCATCCTCACAAGCTTGCCATTGGTTGGAGCTTGCCATTGGTTGGAGCTTGCCATTGGACGATCGGCTGGGAGCGCGGGTTGGTTCCAGTTAACATTAACACGCTTGAGCAGAGTGACCAACTGGCGCCCATTGTCAGCTATCGTTCGGGCGCTATGCCCTGTCCCGCGCCGTGGTAACGAGCCGAACCCTGCCTGCCCCGACATTCTTCAGCCGCATCACGCCGCAGGGACGGTCGGGGCCGCGCGCCTCGCGAGCATGTTGCACAGCAATGAGATCACTAGGTACACTCGGCTTGATTGGGATGCAATTTTCGCTTCCCCGACGCGGATCTCCGGCATTCCACTTTTTTCGAGGGAGCCCTTGCCATGAGCAACACCGATGGTCGTACCTTCGAACTCGGCATCCCAAACGTGAGCCCCATCAGCAAACCACGGAGGACCAGTCCATGACGACCACCGACACTCCCAACTACGGCGTCGATCCCTATCTGGAGTGGGTCGCCCGCGAGGGGTTGCCGGTCAGCGAGGATTACGGCATCGATCTGTTTCAGGTGGAGACGCGGTTTTGGCCGCGCATCGATGCCAAGGGTGCAGCGGTGCATCTTCGTGGGCGCGGCGACTTCGCCAACATGTTTCTTTATGAACTGGAGCCCGGCAAGTCGACGTCGCCGCAACGCCACCTTTATGAAGAGGTGATCTATGTGCTGGAGGGCAGCGGTAACACCCAAGTGGAGATGAGCGACGGCAGCAAGCGCAGTTTCGAATGGGGGCCGCGTAGCCTGTTCGCCATTCCGCTCAATGCCAAGCACCGCCACTTCAACGGCTCCGGCCGCGACCGCGCGCTGATGGTCTCAACCACCGATTTGCCGTTGGTGATGAATGCGTTTCACAACGAACGGTTCGTGTTCGAGACCGATTTCGATTTCACCGAGCGCGCAGGCAAGGACTCCTATTACTCCGGTGAGGGCGACTTGATCTCCGTACGCCCGGGCAACCATATGTGGGAGACCAACTTCGTCCCCGATTTGGCGACCATCGAGCTCAGAAGCTGGGGGGATCGCGGTGCCGGTGGAACCAATATCATGTTCGTGTTGGCCGATGGCACCATGCACGCCCACATCTCCGAGATGCCGGTTGGCACCTATAAGAAGGGCCATCGCCACGGCCCGGGGTTTCACGTGATGTGCGTGACGGGGCACGGCTTCTCGCTGCTGTGGTTTGACGGCGAACAGGATTTTACGCGCATCGATTGGCAGCACGGCGTCGTGTTCCCACCGGCCAACCGCCAGTTCCACCAACATTTTAACACGTCCGGCCAGCCAGCACGCTATCTGGCGACCGGCACCGGCGGCTTGCGCTATCCGTTCACGACCGAAAATCGGCGCTCGCTGATGGGGATGAAGCCGGGCGAAAAAGGTGCCGTTTCGACCAGCATCAAGGATGGCGGCGATCAGATCGAATACGAAGAGCAGGATCCGCGTATCCATCGCATCTGGCTTCAGGAGATGAAAAAGAATAACGTCGTGCCGAAAATGGAGAAGTGGGTGCCGACGCCGGCGGACGCGGCGGAGTAACGTGTCGTCGGATCATCGACACCGGGGCCGGTCGCGAATGGGCGGCGCCTGACCGCCTTCTGTGCGTTCGCTTGTTTCAGTGCTGGCTGGAACCAGTGCGCTGCCAGACCGGCCAGCCCCAACACCGTCGGGCCATTGGATGGCCGGGTTATGGCGCGGGTCGGCAAGGCTCATCGGTCTAACGCTGATCTGCCTAAGGCGGTAGCAATCTTGTGCGGGTTGAGTTCGAAGGAGGGTGCGCCGATGGCAGCCGGGTCCCGTCACACGTTTGTTCTCGTTCATGGCGCCTGGCATGGGGCGTGGTGCTGGCGTCGGCTCGCCGATCGTCTGCTGGCTGCGGGCCATCGCGTGTTCACGCCGACCCTGACCGGGCTGGCGGAACGATCGCATCTGCTGCGGGCCGACATCACGCTCGATACGCACGTGCTCGATGTGGCCAACGTGTTCCAGTGGGAGGACATCGAGGGCGCCTGCTTAGTCGGCCATTCCTACGCCGGGTGGGTGATCTCCGGCGCGGTCGAGCGCCTGCGATCGCGGGTTCGCTCGTTGGTGTACGTGGACGCTTTTCTGCCCGACAACGGACAATGTGGGCTCGACTTGATGCCGCCGGAGGCACGTACTGGCTACGATGCAGCGCGGGCGCGTGGCGATATCGGGCGGGCGCCGCCGCCGGCCGCTTGGTTCCGCATCATGGATCCGCAGGACGAGGCATGGGTCGATCGGAAGATGACGGCTCAGCCGCTGGGGGTTTCAGACCAACCGATCGTGTTGACCGACGCCCGCGAGGTCATTGCGCGCAAGTGTTATATCCGCACGCCGGCGTTTGCCAACGCGGCCTTCGATGCCGCGCTCAAGCGTTGCGAGCAGACCGCGGGCTGGCGCACGCATTCGTTGGACGGCTGCGGCCATGACGTGATGATCGATGCCCCGGACCGGCTGGCGGCCCTGTTGGTCGAGGCCGCCGGATAGGCCGCCATCGCCATCCATCCGCGATGGCGGTGATCGCCGATTTGACACTGCCGGTCGCGGCAGGCGTCGTCAGCGCCGAAGCCACGTCGCAGCGGGCGCTTTGAACGCTCGATCCGGCCGAAGAATGTTTTGACAAACCCTATGCGTGTGGCACTGTCGGCGGGTGTCAAGCCAGTGGCTGATCCGTCGTCGTCATCGCGCGTCGCCATCGCGTTGATGCTTGCCCGCTGCAGCACTGAGGAAAACGCCCATGACCCAATCCGCGACGATCAAACTAAACGATGTTGATTTGAACAGCGTCGTTAGCCTCATCGAAAAAATCAAGCAACAGCCTGATGTTGCGGCAACCCGTTGGTCCGCTGAGGTGCGATGGAAAGGTGGGTTTCGATCAGAAGCCGGAATCAGGAACTTTGCGTCCGCCAAGTCCGATGAGCCCGATCAACTGGGCGGCACCAACACCGGACCCAATCCGGTCGAACAGGTGCTCGCCGCGCTCGGCAATTGCCTTGCCGTCGGCTATGCGGCCAATGCGAGCGCTGCCGGCATCACCATTCGCGATTTGACGATCACGGTGGACGGCGAACTCGATCTGCATACGTTTCTCGGGCTAGCCGACGGCAACGCTGGCTTCAGCCAAATTTCCGCGAAGGTCAAGCTCGACAGCGACGCCTCATCGGAGGCGCTGCAGGCCTTGCACGAAAAGGTCATTCGCACCTCACCGGTCGGGCATACGCTGAACCGCGCCGTGCCGGTGGAGATCGCGCTGCAATGACCGCCGTGACATCGACATTTCACGCCGGTCCCTCACCCGACGGCGGCTGAGAGCATGTCCGCCGTGGGCGGATCAGCCATGCCGGCCCGCTCCCCCCGCCGGGCGACCCACACGTCCGTGCCATTGGGTGGCCGGGCGTTGGCGCAAGCGATCACCGCATCACGTCTTGGGGAACAGGATGGCCTTGGCCAGCCAGTCCGACATGGTCGGTTGCTCGGCGCGGTGTGCGGCGCGAAACGCATCGTGTTGAGTGGTGTTCGGCCAAACGTGGTCCGACACCACGGCCATGCGTACGCCGATCTTCTGCTTGGTGACGTTAAACACCATAAAGTCGCGGGCCAAGGTGAGCGGCCCGCTATAGGCCTTGCGCACGTGCTGCTCGATTTCCGGGCCGGTGTCGAAATCATTGAAGTGATGATAGAGAACGGCATGCCGCGGCGCGACCGCCGCCAGAACATGCCCGACCTCCTCCGGCGCCGTATGGGCCTTGGTGCCGATGCCGCGCGCGGTGCGCTCGTCGTAGCCTGAGCGCGCCATCAGCTGGCTGACGGTATTGAACGCTTCGTGCACCAGCAGATCCGCGCCTTTGCCATGGTCAATCATGAACTGGCTGGGCGTCGTATCGCCGGAGAACACGAACGTCAGACCGTTCCATTCTAGCCGGTAGCTGATCGGGCCGTCGACGATGTGAACGGCCGGAAACGCTTTCATCACGACGCCGTTACGTTCATAGACGACGCCCGGCGTTGCATAATCGAATTCATGCACCTCAATGTGCTCGCCAGCAGCAGGCAGCAGCCCAACCCGGGTGATCGTGTCCCAGGCATAGCTGTCCACTTGGGTTTGCACGAAATGCTTGATGCCGTGCCGCGGCTCGCGGCCGGACGGTCCCCAGATCTCCAGCGGGCGCAAGCGGCCTCCAGCCCAGCCACCGACCCAAACATTGGGGAAGTCCCCGACATGATCGGTATGTAAATGCGTGACGAAATAGGCGGTAACGTCCTGATACGGGATCTCGAGCGCGGTGAAGTTCATTTGGCTGCCAGAGCCGAAGTCGATCATAAAAATGTCACCGTTCCCAAGCTCGACCAACCACGACGTGTTGGCCTGCGAGCGGCGCAAAAACGGGCGTCCGGTGCCCAGCGCCGTCACCCGCATCTCGTCCGCAGCGAGCGGTTCGGTACCAGGATAGAACTGATCACGCCCTGTCGTCATGGCCTGTGCTCCAGTGAACGGCCGTCATTCGACCGGTTGCGGGTTGCGATGTCCTCAACATGTTAATACAGATGGTTTGTGTGGACTAAATTATAGTATTCTCGAAAGTTCGTTGGAGTCAAAGGGCATCAAGCGGCCAGCTCTTGCGTCGCCAGCTGACGCATGATCCGGCGGGCCTGCAGCTGAGCGGCGTCGTTGCGGATATCGACAAGGCCTTCGATGGAGCCACCTTCGACGTTCGCCTGTTGGAGCTGCAGCACCTCGACGTCTTCCATGAAAGTGGCTTTGGAGCCCTCGTACAGCAGTTTCGACATCGCCTCGTCGCCCAGATGAAAATTGCGGGAAAAGCAAAACATGTAGTGGCTGGAGGTCTCCGTCTCCGGTGCGATGAGATGGCTCGACCAGATCGATATGCCCTGGCTGCGGTCGCCGGAGGCGGCGCCGGTGCCGGTTTTCGCACAACCCACATCGAGGTACACGGTGGCCGGAGCCTTCCACGTCACAAATTGCCAGCGATCAACGTTGCCGTCGAAGTTGCCGGCCTTGGCGAACAGCGGTGGCGGCTGAAAATCGATCATGAACCGGCCGTTGCGCACGCCGTCATCAAGCCGTTCGGTTTTGGTCGGCGTGGTGGCCTCACGCGGGTCGCCGGCAATGGTCTTCTTGTGCACGTAGGAGACGTGCGTGAGGTCAAGCAGATTGTCGATCAGCAGCTGATAGTTAGCATTGAGGTGAATGTAGCCCGGGGTGGAGGTCCATTGCGGATCGTCAAGCCAGGTCAATGGCTCGATCGTTGCGGGATCGGCCTTGGCCGGATCTCCCATCCAAATCCATAGCACGTTCCAGCGTTCGACCAGAGGATAGCTGCGCACGCGCGCGGTATCGGGAATCTCGGTTTGGCCCGGAACCTCGACGCAGCTTCCGTCGGCGGCAAACTTGAGCCCGTGATAGCCGCACATCAGGGTATCGCCGACCACCTCGCCGATCGACAAGGGCGCGGCGCGATGACAGCACCTGTCCTCAAGCGCGGCAACGGTTCCGTCCTGGCCGCGAAACATCACGACCTTCTCGTTCATAAAGGTGCGGGCCACGGGGCGATCGGTCAGGTCCTTCGACCATAGTGCGGCATACCAACCATTTCGAACGAACATCGACATTGCTCCAGCGTGCGCGGCTTTGGTACCAGCCTAGCCAGCCCGATCGGACGCGGCAAGCTGCCGCGACATGCGCTCGTCGGCGGGGGCAAACCGCGACCATGCGCTCTGCCGCCCGGCCGCCGGGGCTTGAGACGAGGCCGGTCGTTGATCTAAGTCGCTGCCAGGCGGCCATCAGGTGAGGTGCCAATCGACCGGCGACTTGGACCGCCTCCGCGATGGCGCGACGGCGACATCTGGCCTTGGAGGGAATGGTGTGATGACTGCCTGCGCTCAGCACCAGCGCTTTGCCGCGTGGCTGCGCCCCACCGACAAGGGGCTTTATTGCGCGCCCGGCGGGTTCTACGTTGACCCTAACGGCGCAGTGGATCGTGCCGTCGTGACCCATGGGCACGCCGATCATGCTCGGCCGGGCCACGACAAGGTGCTGGCCACGCCGGAAACCCTGGAAATAATGAAGCGACGGCTCGGCGCCGCTGCCGGGCGCGTCATGCAGCCGCTGGCGTACGGCGCGGCGCTGACGGTCGGCGACGTCACGGTCACGTTGGTGCCGGCCGGACACGTGCTCGGCAGCGCCCAGGTGCAGCTTGACTATCGTGGGAAACGGGCCGTCATCTCCGGCGATTACAAGCGTCGCCCGGACCCCACCGCGGCGGAATTTCAACTGGTGACCTGCGATCTGTTCGTGACCGAGGCGACGTTCGGGCTGCCGGTGTTTCGCCATGAGCCCGATGATCGCGAAGTCGGTCGGCTGCTGCGGTCCGTCACGACGTTTCCTGAGCGCGCGCACTTGGTGGGCGCCTACGGGCTTGGCAAGGCGCAGCGGTTGATCGCGCTGTTGCGTCGCGCGGGCTACGACCGCACGATCTACCTACATGGTGCGCTGGCGGCCATGTGCGAGCTTTACCAAGAGTTCGGCGTCGCGCTGGGGCGGCTGGAGTTGGTGGCACAGGCCAGCGATAAGTTGGCCGGCGAAATCGTGTTGGCCCCGCCGTCGGCGCTCAACGACCGCTGGTCGCGGCGGTTGGCGGAGCCGGTCACCGTTTTCGCGTCCGGATGGATGCGGGTCAGAGCGCGGGCGCGCCAGCGCGGGGTCGAGCTGCCGCTGGTGATCTCTGACCACGCCGATTGGCCGGATCTGTTGGCCACCATCGAGCAAACCGAAGCCGAACAGGTGTGGGTCACGCATGGCCGTGAGGAGGCCTTGGTACATGCGGCCACCAAGATGGGGCGGCGCGCGCGGGCACTGGCTTTGCTCGGGCGGGAGGACGAGGCGGAATGAAACGGTTTGCCGAATTGCTGGATCGGCTGGCCTATACGCCGCAACGCAATGGTAAGCTGCGTTTGATGGCGGCCTATTTCCGCGACGCGCCCGATCCCGACCGCGGTTGGGCGCTGGCTGCGCTGACCGACGGTTTGCCCGTCGCGTTCCCGATCCGGCGGACGCTCGCCGAGCTGATCGAGCCGTTGATCGATCCGGAGCTGTTTCGGCTGTCGCGCGACTATGTCGGTGATACGGCGGAGACCGTCGCGCTGTTGTGGCCGGAGCCGTCGAACGCGGCGGCGCAAGCGCCTGATCCGCCGCGGCTGTCGGAGATCGTCGGCGCGCTGTCGCTTCTCGGCCGCAGCGCATTGGTCGACCAGCTCGCGGCTTGGCTTGACGGGCTGGATGCCACCGGGCGCTGGGCCCTGCTCAAACTGTTGACCGGTGCGCCGCGGGTGGGGGTTTCCGCCCGGCTGGCCAAAACCGCGCTGGCCGAGATGGCGGCGGACTTGGCACCTGCGCGAGGCGCAACGCCGATCAGCGTCGGCGATATCGAGGAGGTGTGGCATGGGTTGTCGCCGCCCTACGAGGATCTGTTCGCTTGGCTGTCGGGGGAGGGGCCGCGGCCGGACGTGACCGGCGTGCCGCTGTTTCGCCCATTGATGCTGGCCCATGCGCTGGAGGACGCGGACCTCGATGCCCTCGACTTGGCTGCGTTCGCCGTCGAATGGAAATGGGACGGGATCCGCGTGCAAATCGCGTCCAACGGCGGCATGACGCGCTTGTTTTCACGCTCCGGCGAAGACATTACGGCGGCGTTTCCCGATATTGCCGAGCCATGGCGGGCGGACGGGGTGTTTGACGGCGAGTTGCTGATCATGCGTGACGGAGTGATAGCGCCGTTTTCCGACCTGCAGAAGCGGCTTAACCGGAAGACCGTGTCGCGCCGGCTGTTGAGCACGCATCCGGCCCACGTGCGGCTGTACGATGCGCTGTTGGTTGGCCAGGACGATCTGCGCGGCCTGTCGTTCACCGATCGCCGCGCCCGCCTGGAGGCTTGGCATGCGCAGCACCTGCCACGGCGAGCAGATGTGTCGGACCTGTTGGAGGTGTCCGACAAGGACGAGCTTAAGCGCATCTGGACGGCGACCCGCGCGGCGGCGATCGAAGGCTTGATGCTGAAGCTGCGCTCGGGTCCCTATCATGCCGGGCGGCCCAAGGGGCACTGGTTCAAGTGGAAGCGCGCCGCGCTGACGCTCGATTGCGTGTTGCTTTACGCCCAGCGCGGCTCCGGCAAGCGCTCGAGCTACCATTCGGATTTCACCTTCGGTGCTTGGACCACGGGAGCGTCGGGAAGCCGCGAGCTGGTGCCGGTGGGTAAAGCCTATTTCGGCTTCACCGACGCGGAGTTGCTTGAACTCGACCGCTGGGTCCGCAACCATACGGTGGAGCGGTTTGGACCGGTGCGCCGGGTCGAGCCAGCCTTGGTGCTGGAGGTGGCGTTTGATGCGGTGCAACACTCGCGCCGCCACCGCTCTGGTGTGGCCCTGCGCTTCCCTCGCATCCATCGCATCCGTTGGGATAAGCCTGCAGAGGAGGCGGATTGGCTGGCCACGCTTGAGCGGCTGGTGGCGACGGGCTGATGAGCGGCGGACCAACGTGGGGTTGGCAATTCGCACTCAAGTTTCGAATCGGTCGGTTTGCTCAACCTGAGGAGGGAGCAACCTTAGTGATTGTTTTTAATCAGTAAATGCATGCCTTCACAGACACGACACACACGGTTAGTATATCAGGCGTCATCAGGGTGCGATCCTGAATCGCTCGGGCAACCGACGGGGAACCGCGCACGTGAATGCTCAATCAGCCCACCCGGAGGCGTTTCCGGCTCTGGTTCTGAATGCGGATTTCAGGCCGCTGAGCTATTATCCGCTGTCACTTTGGAACTGGCAAGAAACAGTCAAGGCGGTCTTCTTAGATCGCGTCAACATTGTCTCAGAGTACGAGAAGTCGGTCCGCAGCCCCACGTTCGAGATGCGGCTGCCGAGTGTTGTGGCTCTAAAAACTTACGTCCGGCCAGCGCTTTATCCTGCTTTCACCCGGTTCAATGTCTTCTTGCGTGACCGCTTCAGCTGTCAATATTGCGGCGCAAAAAGCGATCTAACGTTCGACCATCTGATACCGCGCTCGCGTGGCGGGCAAACCCGTTGGGACAACGTGGTCGCAGCGTGCGCGCCATGCAATTTGCGTAAAGGTGGTGAACTGCCGAAGGTTGGCGGCATGTGGCCGACGCAGATGCCGTATCGTCCGACCGTTTTTGAGCTGCACCGCAATGGTCGGCTGTTTCCGCCGAACTATTTGCACGACAGTTGGCTCGACTACTTGTATTGGGACACCGAGCTGGAACCATAGCGTCCGATCCGCCGGTCGTGGAGATCACGACCGTTCGCGCCATCGGCGCGGCCAGCGGGCGGCCGCGCCGACACCTCGAGCGATTCCACCGCGCTCAGGCGAGGCCGAGCTTGTCGGCGGCAATCTGGGCACCTTTCATGCGCGATGTGATCTTCTCAAAGGCGATGTCGCGCGCCACGTCGGGTGAGCCGTGCTTTGGCTTCACATCGATACTAAACGGCGAGAAGCCGCAGTCATCGGTGGCACCCAGCCGTTGTTTGTCGATGTAGTTGGCGGCGGTCACGATGTCGTCGCAGACCTCCTCGGGCGACTCCACGCGCGGGTTTTGCGGGTTGATGACCCCGATGAACGCGACCTGGGCGACGCCGTTGGCATCCTCTCGACTGTGTTGGCCGATCAGTTGGTAGACCCGTGGCTTGTCCTTCTCGCTGGCCAATTGGATCAGGAAGTAGCCGGCGTTGATCTGGAACATGCTCGGCAGTAGGTCGGCGTAGTCGACGTCAGCACTGTGCGTGGAATCACAGTCGCCGCCCGGACAGGTGTGAAGGCCAATGTTGACCCGCTCCGCGGCCGAGAAGCGATCGAGCACGCGATTGTTCAGCTCGATGAAATGGCCGAGCATGCCGCGCCCGGTCCAGGGGTTGTTGGGGTCATTGCGGCAAGCCAGCCGACCTTCGGTGAAATCGATCGAGACGCGCTTGGCGCCGGCTGCGAACGCCTTGCGGATGTCCTTTTCGCACTCGTCGCACAGATCGGCTTCAAATTGCGCGCGGGTATAGCCTGGGACCTCCCCATCGAGCGGATAGAGCAGCGCCAGCATCGATGGCGCAATGACCGCCTGCTTGATCGGCTTGGTTGCCATCTTGACGGCCTTCTCGGTGAATTCCGCCGCGTAGGTCTTGTAGCGAAACGGACCGCCGGTGAGCCGGGGCAGCTGGCGATGATGGCCGTCGGTGAAAATGGCAAAGAATTGGCCATCGCCCGCGAGATGATCGGCTAGGCCGGTTCCGGCCAAGGTATCGGTCAAGGGATAGGTGGCGAAACTCGACATCCGCTGCTCGCCATCCGAGACGATCGGCGAGCCCGTCGCCTCCATCCGCTTAATCGAATCCAAGCAGGCTGCATCCTGTTCGCGCTCTAAATCCTGTTTGCTGATTTGGCCGGCGTCATAGGCGGCATAGGCCTCCTGCAGCTTCATGGGTCGGGGCAGCGAGCCTACGGGTTCGGTTGGGATCGGCATCACAGTTTCCTCCACTGTTGCTGGTTGGATCAGCGCACGCCAGCTTGCCGGGGCGCACGCCAAATAGACAGACCATTCTGTCGCAACTACAACAGTGAAGCTGACGCGCGTCAATGGGAATTGGCGGCACCTGGATCATCGTGCCTTGAGTTGGAAACGCGAAAACGTGTCGCAGTGAGCTGGAACCATCCCGGTCCCCCCGGCCTGTCTGACCGGTGAGCGCCGCCGCCAACCCGGCGGAGCGAAGCGGTGGAACAGGCCTTCTGCGTCAATCAATCCCAGCCGACGATCGCAACAGTGCACCAGGTACCCGCCGCCTTCAACCTCCGCGATCGCCACGACGTCGCCCGTTAAGGCCTGGCCAATGACCGCCGGTTCGCCGCGCCATGTTCGCCGCGCCATGTGATGGTCCCGTCGGTGCGCACCGTCATAGCTGATGGTCGGCATCGTAGCAGGGATGATGGGCGTCGGCAGCTGGCGCCGTGGCGGTGTCCAGTGGCTCGCCGGTGTCGTTTGCCCCAGCGCCGCATGTGGGCGTTGCTCATGGTAGCAGCGGCGGAACGCATCGAAGCGCTGCTGCTCAATCCGCGGTCGGGCCGGCGGCCGCGTGGTCTCATCTTGCAGTGTGCGGTGCCTGCGCTCATGCCGGCCATTGTTTTGTGGCGAGGCCGGTGAAATAAAGCGCGGCTCGATGCCAAGTTTCAACAACCACACCGACAGCCTGCACAACCCGCCCGCAGCCGCCGAGCCGAACGGTGGTCCGTTGTCGCAACGCATGGCATCGGCCAGGCCCACCTCGCTGAAAACCCGCGTCAAGCTGCCGCCTGAGCCCTCAGGCCGTCACCAAGATTTGGCGATAGCTCATGCAATCTTCACGGTAGGAACTGCCAATCATTTGCTCAAGGTCAGCACGTAGCCAAGCCGGTGAACTGTCACGATCTCGGCAACGTCGGGCGGTATTCGACGCCGCAGCCTAGCAACAAGAACATCAACGGTTCGGTCGCCCGGCGACCAGTCGCGACCGCTTGTAGATCGAGAAAGATCATCGCGGCTTTGCGGTTTGCCAATTCCGAGCAGAAGCGCGTGTAAGAGGCGCGCCTCCGCCGGCGGCAAATAGAATTCTTTGTCTTCGATGCGCATCGAGCGAGTATTAGGCTCAAAAAACAGCTTGCCCGCAGTGATCGGCCCTGCTCGCGATGCGCTACGCTCTTGGTTGCGCCGGATCAACAGTGACCTGATCCGGTCGCCGAGTTCAGTCGCGTTGAAAGGCTTTGTGACATATTCGGCCGCGCCGAGACCCAGACCAAGAATCTTGTCACGGGTTTCATCCAAGGTACTGAGAACAATAACGGGGCAATTGCTACTCTTTTTGACAGCCTGCAGGAGGAGCAAGCCGTCACTGTCCGGTAATTTGCGGTCCAGTAGAACCAAGTCGAATTGACTGTGCTCCAGCATCTCTTCTGCCTCTCGGGCTGAGCCGGCGACACAGTGTTCTGCACCTACTGAGCGAACAATGTCATCCAGCATCAGTTGCACGACGGGATCGTCATCGACGGAAAGGACTGCGCCAAGGTATTGCATGTTGCTGCCGATCGCCGCATCTGTAGTTGCCGGCTTCATAATAGGCCCGACCTTTCACAGAGATGGTTCCACGAACCGATCTCAGTCAGATCGCAATCCAGCTGGGTGAGGAGGCGAAGAATCTTGGCATTGTCACTATGGCTCTCGCAGCATTTTTCAAACTCTCTAAGCGGAATTTCAAGCTCTGTAAGTCCAAGAATTGCGGTGCTGCCAGCCAATCGATGGGCTTGAAAAGCGAGCTCTCGCTTGTCTGTCAACGCACCGATATCGCGTCGAAAACTGTTCCAGGCTTCTTGAAAGGTTTCGATCATGGCAAGAATAGTTCCAGGAGCCAACCCATCCAGCCTGTCATCTGCCACCAGGGCGTCTGAGGCAACGGCCGAGCGAACAGAGCTGTGCGGAACTGACAGTACAGTGGAGAGAGTTTTTTGATCGACCGGTTTGGCCAGGATGTGGCTGAACAGCTGGCTCAGTTCATTGTCGCTCGCAAGGGCTTCGACATTTGCGGTCAGAGCAACATAGAACGATGATCTCGGCGCGCTCCGGCGTAGATTACGGACCAGAGATGGGCCGTCTCCGTCCGGAAGGATGTAGTCGACGACGAAAACGTCATAATTTGTGCTTTGCGAAGCACGGGATGCGGCGGCAATCGTCATGGCATGATCGACATGAAATCCCAGCCGTTCCAAAAGTAGTTTCGTGACCTTGCTGCCGATGGGATCGTCATCCACCAGAAGGCAACAAGGCGTGGTTTGCGGGTCGGTCGTGACCGGCATAAGCACATCGCGCTTGCTCGGCGCAGGTGCGGAACAGGCGACAAACGGTACCTCAAACCAAACCAGCGCGCCGCGCTTTAGGTTCCGGTAGCCGATTGTGCCGCTCATCGCCTCAACCAGATGATGCGAAATGGCCAAGCCAAGCCCGGCACCGCCGCTCCCAGTCTCACGTGCGCTCGCCCTTTCGAATGGTCTGAACAGTGACTTGGCCTCGTCGGCGCTGATGCCCGGTCCGTGATCCCGGACCTCGAAGCGGAGATATCTGCACGCCATATCCTTGGTCGCCTCGCTCAGGCTGACCCGGACCCCTCGACCATCGTCGACCCTGATCGCGTTTGATACCAGATTGCTCAGCACCTGTTGCGTCATGGCCCAGTCGATCTCGATCCAGAACGGCAGCTCAGGAGAGATCTCGAAACATAGACAAGCATTGTCGAGTTTGCGCCCGGCCGCAGCGACCCGGTCAAAGGCGGCGATGTTCTGTGCCAAATTGACCGAGACAGGTCTTGGTTTGGGCAACTCGTTTCTTAGTTTGGAGTAATCCAAGACATTGTTGAGGGTCTGGAGAAGCGTCTGTCCAGCGGCTTCGATCAGGTCGAGATAGTCGTCAGTGCTGCCACCACTGTCGGCCGTACGCAACAATTCCGTCGCTCCGAGAACGCCATGCAAAGGTGTTCGGATCTCATGGCTCATCGTTGCCAGGAACCGCGACATAGCGCGTTCAGATTTGAGGGCACGTTCGGCAGCGCGACGGTGTTCCGTGACGTCATTCAAAATGACGACATGTCCTATGGCGATGTTTTCCACTGCATCGTGCAGGATGCGCCTTCGCACGTCGAAACATCGGCTGCCGCGATGCGTCTCCAACCACATCAAATGATCTGGTTCATGCGTCGCCTCGTTGATATGGTCGACCACCTCCTGCAACAATTTCTTTCGCGAGCGCATCGAGCGCAAATAAATGATCTCCCCGGCCTTGGCATCACCAAGAAACATTTCCGCCGCAGCCTGATTGGCGTCCACGATTTGCTGTGCCTTGTCGAGCAGAAATGCCGGGTTTCGCAGGCTTTCGAAGATTGCATGGTAGCGATCCTTGTTTAAGGATAACGACCGCGCCTGCTCCTGCAATTCGCGCAACCGCACCGTATCGTCAGATCCGCGCCAATCATCGGAAATGCTGAGTTCCGTTTCGTCAAAAAAATCGCGAACCTGGTCAATTATCAATGTTGGGAAACAGTCCTCGGCCCCGGTAAGTTCGTCTATGTACAGATTGCGGAAATGTTTGAATAACCCGACATACATCGTCAACGTAACGCCGAATGAACGGTGTTGACGAGCGAGTTCCCGCATTCGGGCGAAACGCGGATCGGTTCTATACTCCAGTGCAGCTCGCGGCCCGGTGGCGGCCATCTCGCAAATGGTCAAATAGTTTCCCAGACTCTCAGTAACGCTGACGATTGCCTCGACCCAGGCCGCCCTAATGGTCGTTGTGAACGGCGCATAACCGTTGCGTTTGGCGATCTCGATGGAACGGTCGACCAGCGTTTCAAGGCGCGTTTCGAGGAACGGAACTACTCGCCCGACTGCATCGCTCGTGCCAGCGCGAGCGACGCCGGAACTGGCATCAACTGGTGTCATCAATCTAACGGCCCCCGAGGCCCCTCCTCCACTTGTCGAACGGATTACAACAGATCTCGGTTCAGTACGGAACCCATCACTGGCCCTGCTACATCTCGTTTACATCTGTTTACAACTTCGCAACCTATGAACCAAACCACCATGCTAGTTGGTTGCTGATGAATGTTGAGACTGCTCGCCATGCCCAGGTGAGAATGCGGCTCATCCAAAAAGTAGCTCATGGGGAGGATTGGCATGCTGCAAATGAAACGCCGGGCTTTTCTGAAGAGTGCAACACTTGTAGGTGCAGGCGTTCTCGCCGCAGACAAAAGCTGGGCTCTGAACCGCTTGAAGCCCATCGAAGACACGCTGGGCAGTGAATACCCCTATCGTGACTGGGAAGATCTGTACCGGCGCGAGTTTACCTGGGACAAGATCGGCAAGGCAGCGCATTGCATCAACTGTGTCGGCAACTGCGCCTTCGACGTCTACGTCAAGGACGGGATCGTCCTGCGTGAAGAACAGCTCGCCAAGTATCCGCAGATCAATCCGAACGTTCCCGATGCCAATCCGCGCGGTTGCCAGAAGGGGTCGATCCACTCCGCGGCCATGTATGAAGGCGACCGCCTCCGGTACCCGATGAAGCGGGTCGGCAAACGCGGCGAAGGCAAGTGGAAACGCATGGAGTGGGATGAGATCACACAAGAGATTGCCGACAAGGTGATCGACATCTTCGTCAAGCACGGCCCTGGCAAGCTGATGACCCACACCGGCTCGGGCAACCTTTCGATGGTTCGCTTCGCGGCGCCTTATCGCTTTGCTTCATTGGTTGGCGGCGTACAGCTCGACATTTTTACCGACGTTGGTGACTTAAATACCGGCGCGCATCTGGCGTACGGCAATCCGCTGGAAAGTTTCACGTCAGATGCCTGGTTCGACGCCGATTATATTATGATGTCGCTATTCAATCCCAACGCGACACGTATTCCAGACGCGCACTACATCTGGGAGGCCAAATATAATGGCGCGCGGGTGGTTTCTGTTGCACCTGACTACAACCCATCCTCGATCCATGCCGATCTGTGGTTGCCGATCAAGCAAGGGGCTGATCCGTTTCTTTCGATGTCCTTCGTGCAGGTCATTATCGAGGAGAAGCTCTACAAAACCGCATTCATGAAGGAGCAAACGGACCTTCCTGTTCTGGTGCGCACCGACAACGGCATGATGTTGCGCGAAAAGGATCTTAAAGAAGGCGGTTCCGAGCAGAATTTCTATCACTGGGATCTCAAGACTAAATCTGCAGTTATGCTGAAAGGCACGATGGGTTCGAAAGAAAAGACCATCGCGCTCAAGAATATCGATCCTGCTTTGGAAGGAACTTTCAAGGTCGAGGGGATTGAGGTCACTACGGTCTTTGAGAAGGTGAAAGCCGAAGCGGCAAAATTTACACCCGAGGCCACAGAGGCCGAGACGGGAGTCGCTGCCGATACCGTTCGAAAAGAAGCGCGTTTGTTTGCCAAGGCGAAGAAGGCCATCTTGATGACCGGCTTCAACATCGGGCGCTATTCAAACGGCATCTACACCGGTTGGGCACAGTCACTTATGCTGGCTTTGACCGGGCATGGCGGCAAAACCGGCGGGCTCGACACGTCGTGGATTGATTGGAAGACGCCGTCGTTTCTCAGTTTGGCGCTGTTCGGTTTCAAGAAGTTCCCGCGACTCGAAGCTGGCGGGTTGGGTGAGTTTCAGCGAGGCGGGATGATTGAACATGCCCGCAAACATTTCGACAACAAGAAGCTGAAAAAGCGCACGGGTTTTGATCTCGATGACATGGAAGAGATGATCAACGAGAGCATCTCCAAAAACTGGATGCCCTACCACGGCGACATGAAGGGGCTGATTTCAATAGCAGACAATAAGTTCCGTCGTAACAAGTTTGCAGACAAATACCGCGAACGCATCTTGCACGAGGTCGAGGAACTGTTCGTCGACATCAACGTGCGAATGGACTCGACAGCGCAATGGGCGGATTACCTCTTGCCCGCTGCAAGTCACTACGAAGCCTGGGATCTGCGTACGGTCGGCTATCATCGTTTCGTGAACGTTTTCTCCAAGCCAGTTGATCCGATCGGCGAAGCCAAGCCTGATTGGGACATCATGGCGCTTCTGAGCAAGAAGATCCAGGAGCGGGCCGTCGCCCGCGGCGTCGCCGGTTTCAAAGACGGGAAAGTAAGCCGCGACCTGAATACGATTTACGACGACTTCACCATGAAGGGTAAGCTGAAAACCGATTACGACGCCACTAAATGGCTGGTCGACAACAGCCCCGAAATGGGCGGCATATCTATCGAAAAAGCGGCCGAGCAAGGCTTCATCGTGATGAACGCGGAGGGCGGCAACAATCAGCCAATCCCGGCGAACGAGCCCTATAACCCCTTCGTGGCGCAGACAGAAAACAAGAAGCCGTACGATACCCTTACCGGCCGTATCACGTTCTACTGTGACCATCCGAATTTCATCAAGATGGGCGCCGTCGTTCCCACAGCACGCCATCACGCCGGGCGTGAGGCATCCAACTATCCGCTGAGTTTCTACTCGCCACACACCCGCTGGGGTATCCACTCGAACTGGCGCTCGAACAAATTCATGATGCGCCTCCAACGCGGTGAACCCAACATTTACATCAGCCCGAAGCTAGCCGCGAAGAAGAACATTGCCGACGGGTCCAAGGTGCGAATTTTCAATGGCATCGGAGAGTTCTACGCCCAGGCCAAATTCTATCCCAGCCTGCCTGAGACATCGATCATGATGGAGCATGGTTGGGAGCCGCATCAGTATGATCAATGGAAAACAATGAACAACACAATGGCTAGCCTCATCCAGCCGCTTGAACTGGCCGGCGGCTGGGGGCACCTGGGCTTCAAGCTCTACAAATGGAATGCCAATCAGCTCGCTCACGAAAGCGGCGTCGACGTGGAGCCGGCGTAAGCGCCGCCGTTGGGGAGGATTAAGTTATGGCTGTAAAACGTCAGCTAAGCATGGTTTTGGACCTGAACAAGTGCATTGGGTGCCACACATGTACATCCGCGTGTAAGCTGCAATGGACCAACCGGAACGGCCGGGAGTACATGTACTGGAACAACGTCGAGACAATGCCCGGTACCGGATATCCGAAGAATTATGCGGATATGGGCGGTGGGTTCGACAAGGACGGAGCGCTCCGTCTCGGACAAGAACCCGGTCCCGAAGACTACGGCGTGCCGTGGGAGTACAACTACGAAGAGGCGTTGATGACAGGCACGGACCCGTGGCTGCGCCCCAATGTGAAACCGACCTGGGGGGCCAATTGGGACGAGGACGAGGGTGAGGGCGAATATCCCAACTCCTACTACTTCTATCTCCCGCGCCTCTGCAATCATTGTGAGAATCCGGCTTGTCTAGCCGCATGTTCACGTAACGCCATCTACAAGCGCCAGGAAGACGGCATTGTTCTTATCGACCAGGAGCGTTGTCGCGGCTACCGCTACTGCGTTTCAAGCTGCCCTTACAAGAAAGTTTATTTCAACGAGGAAATCTCCAAATCCGAGAAGTGCATCTTCTGCTATCCGCGGATTGAAAAAGGGTTGCCGACGGCGTGTGCCAAGCAATGCGTTGGGCGCATTCGTTGGATAGGTTACCGCGATGATACGGCTGGACCGATCCATCTGCTTGTCGAGAAATACAAAGTGGCGCTGCCGCTGCATCCTGAATGGGGAACGAAACCCAACGTGTTCTACGTTCCACCCATGTCACCGCCAAAGATTGACGAAAAGGGTGGCGCCATGGCGGAAAGCCGGGTGCCGATGGATTATCTGGAGAGCTTGTTTGGCGACGGGGTCAAGGCCGCACTCGATACGCTGACGGCCGAGCGCCAGAAGAAGGCGGACGGCAACAAGAGCGAATTGATGGATACGTTGATTGGCTATCGTCATGCCGAAATGTTCAAGTTGAGCTGAGGCGTGCATGGCTTTCCAAGTACCAGAGCGCTTGCCGATGGGAAACTCGCCGGCGCGGGCAAGAGCCAAGGAAACGCTCTGGCGTCTCTCGGCGCTGGCGCTCGCGCACCCGGCACGGGAATTCTTTGATACCCTGGTCTCAGGCAAGTTCCACGAGGCTTTCTGCGATGCTTGGGTGCAGGTCGCAGGTCGCCCGTGGCCTCGCCCCGAGACGTCAGCGGACTTCACAAGTTTCGAAGCCGGCTTCATCGCCGCCTTCCTCCATGGACGTAGCGGCAAACCGCTTGCAGCCCTGTTGGCGGGAGACCACGAGGAACTGTTGGCCGGTCTGACCCGTCCGGTATTCATGCTGAACCTGACGGCATTCTATAAGCATTTCGGACTGGAGGCCGCCACTGGTGATGAGGGGCGTCAAGACGAACCCGACCATCTGGTCTGCATGCTGGAGTTTATGGCCGTGCTCTGCCATTTGGAGGCCCAGGCGCTCAGCAATGACCGCGATGCGACACCCTATCGCTGTGCGCAACGAGATTTCCTCTGCCGATATCTCGTTCCAACACTCAATGTCGTTGCGGGGCAGTTGCGCCGCATCCCCTCATCGGAGCTCGATCCGACAATATTCCAATTGCTGCAGGACATCGCAGAATGGTCGCAACAGCAAGCCGGTGAACTCGAAGCGCGAGTCGGCCCATTTCGCGATCCAGATGCGCCGAAACCGGCCCATGTTGCGAGCTTGGCCAGCGAACCTGCTGCACAAAACCTTTGGGAATAGGGAGATCAACACCATGAGGCATTTATCTCGTGTTCTGCTGGCAATAGCAGCGCTTTCGCTTGCTGCTTCCGCTTCTGCACAACAGGGTGTGTCAATCGTGGAAGCGAATGTGAAGGAATTGAACGCCGGCGACACGGTGTCGGTTTCCAAGATTCCTGATGGCGTCTATCTGCGCACCGTAAACGATCCGGATGATATCATCTGGGAGCGACTACCTGAATATCGCGTCCGCCTCAATCCGGCACCGCCCGTGCATGAGTCGGTTGAACTGCGCATCAAAGACGATGACACCGGGCAGGATGTCTATTTGACTTTTGCCCGAACCTCGAAACGGTTCTACGTGCGCATGCGATGGCGCGACGCGACAAGAGATACTGTGACAAAGGTCAACCGGTTTCGCGACGGAGCAGCTGTCCAGTTCTCGCTTGGTAATGACGAAACATCCTATGTCATGGGCGATGGTCCAGAGTTTCCGGTCAACATCTGGTACTGGCGTTCAGGCAGTGGTGACGTGCAGAACTTAGCTGCCGGTGGCCCCGGTAGTACCACCATGCTGGACAAGCAACCTGTGACAGGGGCCGCAAAGTATTTGAACAAGAGCAATACGAAGGCCAACGAGTGGACACTCGTGATGTCGCGCGACATTGCGATCAAGGGCAAACATCAGGTGTCGTTCGAACGCGGTAAAGTCCCGATAGCATTTGCTCTCTGGCAGGGGGCGAAGAACCAGCGCGACGGATTGAAGAATGTCTCCGACGGATGGATACTGATCGATTTCAAGGGCAAATGAGGACATGGACTTTACGGAAAAGCTTGCCAAGTTCGACTGCAGCCTTGGCCATGCATGCCAATTCTGCCCCGACGAAGCCACATGCGGTCTCGACAAGCCGCACCATAACAAGCGCCTTATCGAGGCCAGGCTCGAAGAAATTGACCAGATCATTGTGGTGCTTGCCAACAAGGGCGGAGTTGGCAAGAGTACGGTGAGCGCCAACCTTGCGGCTGGGCTTGCCAAGCGTGGCTTTCGCGTCGGTGTCGCCGATGCCGATATACACGGACCCAACCAGAGCCGCTTTTTCGGCTTGTCCGGCGCCAGGACGCGCACGACGCATTACGGCTTGAGAACCCAGGAATTTCAAGCAGACGGCATCGACTATGGGGTCAAGATCGGTTCGCTGGCCTTCATGCTCGAAGACGATACCACGCCTGTCGTCTGGCGCGATGCCTATAAGCACGATTTTATTCATCATCTCATTGGCAGCTTCAACTGGGGTTCGCTCGACTACCTGGTCGTCGATATGCCGCCAGGGACGGGCAACGAGCTGATAACGCTTTGTGACATGCTCGAAGGTTCTAACGTTTCGGCAATTGTGGTCACCACGCCCCAAGCGGTCGCCCAGATGGATAGCCTCAAGGCAGGCCGCTACTGCAAGGAGCGTGGCCTGCCGTTGATCGGCGCTGTGGCCAACATGGCCGGTATCGTTTGTCCGCACTGCCAAGGAGAATTTCACGTCTTTCCCGATGCTGGGCTCGATGAGGCGCTTGGTGAGATGGGCATCGATATCATCGCATCAATCCCGCTTGCGCCGGAACTGGCGATCGGGTCGGACAGCGGCCAACCGATCGTTTCTGGCCAGCCTGACAGTGCCGCAGCGGTGGCCTTCAAGCCGTTGATTGAAGCGGTCTGTGCACAAGGGCGTGAAGACTTCGATACTGCCGTTGGACACACTCTGGGGCAATTGTTCCAGGAAAACCTTGACGATCCTGCCCTGCAGGATGCGTTGGCAACATTACCCGAATCTGAGCGAGAGGAATTGAGCGACGAAATCGCAGCCATAATGAACGGCGAGATCGGGCGGTTGCGTGACGGCCGTGACAGCATTGCTCCACAGCAAGGACACGAATGATGCACGGTCTATCGGAAGAACTATCGCGCCGCGATTTGTTTCGCGGCGGGTTCCTCAAGCGGCGCAACGAGACGAGTGGTTGGCAGCGGGTCGAAGAGCTGTCTGCAGGTTCAGGCGATGTGTTCTGGGACGGCTGGGCCGACGAATTCGGCGTGTTTATCGTCGGCGATGATGGCGCGATCTTTCATTACGACGGCGCCGACTGGACCCGCGATAAGTCGCCCGCACCGGTACCCATCCACGCGCTGTGGGGCCTGTCGAGGAGTGACCTTTGGGCCGTCGGATGGATGGGTCTGATCCTGCACTACGACGGCAAGACCTGGCGCAAAGTGCGAGGCTGCGAAACCGATAAGGCCGGCAAATATAGTGCTGACCCACTTAATGAGCCGCTCTTTGCGATCTCCGGGCTTGCTGATGGGCGAGCATGGGCGGTTGGCGATCGAGGCACGATCCTGCATTTCGACGGGAAGAACTGGCAGGCAGAGACTTCCGGCGTGCGCTCGCATCTGCGTTGCGTTACTGCACTGCCGGACGGACGTATGTTGTGCGCAGGTGGCGACGGCACGGTCTTGATACGATCGCAGGCTGGGCAATGGGAGAAGCAGTCCTGCCCCATTCACTCGAATTTCGTTTCAACTCAGCCGTTGCAGGACGATACCGTGCTGCTTGCGGGTGGACGGTATTTTGTCGATGCGAACGGTTTTCGTGGCGATCTGGTGCTTTGGGACGGAACCGACTTTCACAAGTTGTTCGCTAATGCTGCCTTTGCCCGGTTTCGAGCCGTCTCGGCCTATAAGAACGGCGCGATCCTCGTTGGCGATGCGGGGCAAGTCCACCTTCTGCGCAATGATGAGTTGGCTCGCCTGGACAGTGGTACGGCGCACGATCTCTTGGGGATTGTGAACCTGCCGTTCGGTGAGATCCTGACGGTTGGAGACTTCGGAACCGTACTTGCTGCCAGTTCCACCGCACTCGAAAACTTTGCGCCATACATCGCGGCAAGCGACGGTGTGTCCGCCTGGCAGGCACTGGAAAGCGGTACTGACCGGCAGCTTTGGGGGGTGTGGCACGACACGGAGCAGGGAGAACTCTACGCCTGCGGCGAAGAGGGCACTGTACTTGTTCGCGACAGAGGACGTTGGGAACAGCTGCCTCCGGTCAACGATCTTGGTATCCACGTTTTGAACCGTGCGCCGGACGGTGGTCTGTTTGCAGCTGGTCAGATGGGAGAGGTTCACCATTTCGACGGCTCCGCTTGGCGCAAAGAGTTTGATCTGCACATGGATGTCACCATCCTGTCTCTTTGGTCGGACGGGAAGACCTTTTTTGCCGCTGGCGACGAAGGTCTGGTTCTGCAGAAGAACCCGGGCACAACTGGTTGGATCCGGATGGCGAGCGGCACCAAGAGCGCGCTTTATGATCTGTGGGGGCCAGATGACCGTCATCTTCTTGCAGTCGGGGATTTCGGGCTTGTCCAAAGATGGAACGGTGAACGTTGGGACGAGTTCAACGCAGGCACCGAATACTACCTGTTCGGTGTGTGGGGGCGCGGGCTGAACGACATCTACGTTGTCGGCCTGTCGGGCACAATCGGACACTTTAATGGCCGACGGTGGAACATCACGCCGGTGCGCGCGCGGTCCGACCTGCTGTCCGTCACGGGCGACGCGACTCAGGTGATTGCAGTCGGCGCGGCAGGAGCGATTTATCGTCATGACGGCCGAGGCTGGGCGCCCGAGCGTTCAGGAACAGCGTGCGGGCTACGCGCCGTAGCGACGACACCTGAGGGTGGCTTCATTGCGGCTGGCGATCGTGGCTCTCTGCTCGTTCGCCCGCCGGATGCCTGACGCTCGGGGTCTTAGGATGCGTATCGGATGCAAGATCATCGCGCCTTAAATCGGAACCGCAACGCCGATTCCAATTGCGCCGATTCCAATTGCGCCGGTTCCGATTTAAGGCGCAAAGATGATCGCTCTTAAAGTGGTGAGCAACTTTCTGCCTTTGATCGGGATCGGAACGGTCCCGATCAAAGGCGGGTTGCTCTATGTCAGCGAACCAGCCGGTGACGATGATGACGCCCTTCTGCGGCAAGTGGCGGAGAGGTTGACGGCATGCCACCTGCGCCTTTGCGGAGTGGTCCAAATCAATGAGCGGGTTCCGGGCGCAAGGCATTGCGATATGACTGTGCGGATACTGCCGAATGGCCCTGACCTCGGAATATCGCAATCGCTCGGCCCAGCTGCGAGAGGTTGCCGGCTTGACACTGACGCGCTGGAACGCGCGGCTGCAACCACGAGTTCGCGACTTGGCAAAGACACAAGTGTCTTCATTCTCAACAAGTTCGGTAAGCATGAAGCTGAAGGTCGCGGCTTCCGATCTGTGATCGGGGAGGCATTGTTCCATGGAGTGCCGGTTTTGCTCAAGATAAGCCCGCTCAATCTCGGTGCCTTCACCAACTTCTCGGCTGGCTACGCTGACCGTCTTGAGCCGTCTCCAGATGTGCTGACGAATTGGGTGCTGTCATACGGGTTTGACAGCGTAGAAAACGGGATTGACTTGCCTGGCCTGTGAACGGATGTCTGAACCGCCCCGGGTTTCCCGGAGGCTGGCAAGTGTGAGTCATGCGGCGATGGCTTGGTGCTCCGGGCCAGTCCAATAGGCTCTTCAGCTTCGGCCGGCGGTCTGTGGCCGATCGATGAGAGCCGGCGGCGGTTGGTGAACCAGTCGACCCATTCGAGCGTGGCATATTCGACCGCTTCGAACGATCGCCATGGTCCGCGTCGCCAGATCACCTGTGCTTTGTAAAGCCTGTTGATCGTCTCGGCCAGTGCGATGTCATAACTGTCGCCGACGCTGCCGACCGACGGCTCGATGCCGGCCTCGCCCAACCATTCGGTGTACTTGATCGAAACGTATTGCACACCGCCGTCCGAATGGTGGACGAGGCCGGCATCGCCAATCGGTTTTCGATCATGCAACGCCTGCTCAAGCGCATCGAGTACAAGGCCCGTCTCGGCCGATCGGCTCACCCGCCAGCCGACGATGCGACGCGCATCAGCATCAATCACAAAGCCACTTAAACGAAGCCGGTCCATATCGACACATAGCTGAGATCCGAGACCCACAAGGCGTTCGGGCGCGGTGCCTTGAACTGGCGGTTAACGTGATCGAGCGGACATGGCTGCGCCTTGTCGGCAAGCGTCGTGCGTTTGGTATTGCCACGAATGCCCCTCTGTAAACCCATCTCACGCATCAACCTTTCGACTGTGCAACGGGCAACGTCAAAGCCCTCGCGTTTGAGCTGAAGCCACACCTTGCGCGCCACAGACGCAAAAGTTCTCATCGTAAACGCGCTGGATCTCCCGGCGTAACAGCGCGTCGCGTTGTACCCGCGGTGGCGACGTATGCGGCTTCGCGCGCCGGGCAACATGGGCGTGATAAGTCGACGGGGCGATCTTGAGACAACGGCAGATCGACTCGACCCCGAACGCAGACCGGTACTTATCAATGAACGCAATCATGTCTTGGACCGGCGGTCGAGCGCCGCTTGCGCAACATAGGCTGATGCGTTGCGCAGGATCTCGTTGGCCTGGCGCAGTTCACGAACCTCACGCTCAAGTGCCTTGATGCGCTCACGCTCATCTGTCGTTGGCCCGGGCTTGCGCCCCTGCTCGCGCTCGGCCTGGCGCATCCATTTTCTGAGCGTCTCCGCCTTGCAGCCGAACTTGGCCGCGATCGACACCATCGCCGCTCATTGCGACGGATAGTCTTCAACGTGTTCGAAAACCATCCGCACGGTGCGCTCAGGCACCTCAGGCGCAAATCTTGGTGATGTCTTAGTGTGCTTTGTCATGGCTCCAATCTCTCAAGATTCGGAGCCTCCGAGAAACCAGGGGCGGTTCAGTCCTTTGCTGTGGCCAACTTTCGGAAGTAATGGGCGCAGCCTGATGTCAGGCTACACCCAGGCCGGTCAGGTGTTTGCAGCGCCCAGCAGGCAGGACGAAAAAAAGACGGAACTGCCAACACGATTGCGCACAGTGGTTGACGACAGCATGATTGTAGCGGAAGCAATTGAGAACTGATGACCGATTTGCTCTTTGATCGACATTGCCATTGAGTTCAATCAACTGCCGATGTCTGCAATGGCGTAAAGCTCATGCAGGATCACCGAGCGCGGCTGCACGCCGGCATCGCGGGATGCCGTCATTTGGGTGGCCGCGCTCCGCCACCGCACGTCGATCCCGGTGCCGCCCCATGGCGTGGACTCATCGGTCAGATCATTGACCTGGTTTGAGTTGGTCGGCTCGCCATCGACTTCGGAGAGCAAGTTGTCACCCTCGCAGACCAACTCCCAGATGCGGTCGCGGAACTCCGGCGGCACCATGTAGCCGTCGTTCGATCCGCCCTCGCGGTAGCTCCCCGCTGCGCCCTGGTACATGCTGGCCAGACGTTCATCGACGGCGCCGCCAGGTGTTTGCGGATGGGCGCCGTGCGCGGCACAGGCAAACTCCGCCAGCGACGAAAACCCGGCGCGCGGGTTAAGCATGGCGCGTTCGGGACCGACCTCGATACGACCCGTCGTCGGCATCGTCGTGCCCTCGATCCGACGACGACGCTCTCCTCCCGTTCGGCCAGACCGATCTCGGCTTGAAGCGCGTCGAGTTCGGCCTCGATCGCCTGAAACCGCGCGTCTTCGTCGGCGGTCAGCTCGCGTTCCGCCTGATCGGCGGCATCCAGCAGCGACTTGCCGTCGGACTTTAGCTCTTGCACTCGGGACCGAAGCGCCCTCAAGGTTTTTCTCATCGGTTGGGTCCTTGTTGCCATGTCGCCGGGACTTGGGTGCGTGACGGCGCTCCCCGTCGTCCCGGCGAGGACGGCAGGCCGCCAACTGTGAACTTGATGGAGCTCAGGGTGTGGCGATCACCACATCGCAGCCCGCCGCCGCCGCTGGGCGAGCGATGATGAATGTTTTGGCTCGACCGGTTTGCTGATGGTGTTTGTCATGCGCGCGATCTCGTCATCGAGCGTGGCGATGCGATCGACCATGCCGGCGGCGAGCGCTTGCTCGGCACCGAGCATTCGACCGCCACCAAAATGCGACGTGACGTGCTCGGCTGACGGCCCGCGCGAACGCGCCACCGAGGCAACGAACATCTCGCCATAACGATCGACGCTGGCCTTGATGTCGCCGACGGCTGCATCGCGCAAGGGAAAGGCAGGATGGGTTTCGGCCTTGTGCGGTGAAATCTCGGCCGTCACCAGTGTTGGATTGACACCAACCGCCTGCAAAGCCTTGGAGAGATCCTCGTGATAGGAAAAAACGCCAAGCGAGCCGATCTCACCGGACGGTGTCACAACCACCTGATCGACCGCAAAGGCGATCCAAAGCGCCGCCCTGCTCGGCGTCTCACGCCGCACCGCCGCCCGCATCGTCGCCGCCAACAAAACCTTCCCGCGCGCGATCCGCCTGGCCACCGGCACCGCCACCGCCACCCACCGCCTGTGGGCGAGCCGCGAAGTGCGCCAATGGGTGGACCGGCAGCGGGATGGTTAGGGGGCGGTCGGGCGACGGTCTAAGGTAGGCAAGCGGGAACGCCGAAAGATTGCGCCAACTCTTCGGCCTGAATGCAGGGGTGCAGAGATTGCGGAAGTCTTGTCTCGGTAGCGCCAATGCAGACTTGGTTTTCCGGTTTTGCCCAGTTGATAGAAGTTGCGCATTGAATTTTGCGGACACCGAGAGCTAGCAAATCGTCCCTCTTGACCTGGCAACCGCACTCGTCAAAAGTGCGCCGTTCTTGCGTAATATCATCGATTGTCGTCAGCTAACTATTGAAGTCAGGACTATACGCTATGATTCAGGCTGAACCTGAAAAAGTTGAGTTAACTCGTGGTTATTTCATGCCACTTTTCGCATTGATGGATGATGCCTGGGTGCGAGAGAAACCAATTCTGGCTCATTACACTTCAGTAGAAGTTGCGGAAAGAATAATAGCTACCGAGACTCTTTGGTTCTCTAACCCGCTCTACATGAATGACTATGAGGAGCTTCGTTGGGGCATTAGTGAAGTGGCACGCGTCGTGCGCGACGATCCCTGCGGGTGATGTTGGCAGAAGGGACATTATCCAATCCACCTTTGATCACTATGTCAGGCACTACGACCAAGATTTCGTCCTAAAGATATTCGCGTCATGTTGGACCCAGCATGATCATGATGAGAATGACGGTATCTTGTCGATGTGGAGAGGTTACGGCGGCAATGGCCAGGGCGTTGCGATAGAGGTGAATACTGCGCAGATACAGCCCATCGATACAAGCCCTCTACTTCTATTGAAAGTCTCTTACGGCAACGATGAGGTGCGATTGCAGCAAATAGTTAACCTTTTCAATGACTGGTGCAGAATCATTGAAAGAGCCAACATTGCTGATTGTCTCTTGTATCTCGCCGTTTACGAATTCTTCCGGCTTGCTCTATTGTACGCACTATCAACAAAGCACATTGGCTTCTCCGAAGAGAACGAGTGGAGGCTTGTTTATCTTCCAGACCGCGATACTAAACAGACGCTCGATCCCTTCATCGAGTATACGGTTATGCGAGGAAGGACAGAACCCAAGCTAAAACTCAAGGTGCAGCCGATTCCCGGTGTTATTGATAGCTCTTTCAGCTGTGATAAGATCGTGCATGGAGCGATTCTCGGCCCCGGCCAGAATGATCCACTGAGCATCGCAGGCTTTCGCTTCATGCTGGACCGCGTCGAAAAAGGAAACTTTGCAAACCTTCTCAAAATCTCTGGCATTCCCTTTCGACCTTAACTGCGCAGCTCCTTTTTTACGTCAGGCCTATTCGTCGTCGGCGGTCTTCTTGGTCAGCAGATAGCCCTCCTCACCAGGAGTTGATTCGAACGCCTGCTTAACACACAAATGGCAGTTGTGCTTTGCAGCGAGTTTGTTGACCGCCTTCCCGGCGTCACCGATCCCGTAAATTGCTTCCGCTACGTCAGCGGGAACGAACAGCTGCACGCGCACAGGCAGATTGCGAACGCATTCATCCAACATCTCTTTGCCAAGCATCCAAAGTTACCCCTATTTCTGCGCATCAATGCGCTTCAGATCCTCTATAAGCCCTTCAAACATCTCGCGATCCTTGAGAGCTTTCTGCTTCACGTCTTCGGTTACATCTTGTAACGGCGCGTCCCTGAATCCTTCGGAGATTATCCCTTCTCGATCTTTTCGAGACGCTCATCGATTTCTTTGATCCGCCCCTGATAACGCTCTATGAGCTTGTCGAACTGGCTCATTGGAAACACCCTCTCGTTAGATCTCTGACGGCTACCGGGATCTATCTGTCCCGGCTCTGGTACTTGACGCGATCATCGCCACCCGCCGCCCGGGCGATATGATTGACCCCCTTGCTTTCACCGTCGTGGTCGCTCAGCTCATCCCCTTGGGCAACTCAGAACGCCCGGCTGCTTCGTCAGTAGGGTTCGCGATTTTTCCGTCGATGTGCGTTCAGCAGCCGACATTGTCGGTTAGATGAATACAACGTCAATGGCGAGCTGGTCAATGTCCCCTCCTGGCATCTCACGTCAATTGCGATTGGCTGATCGATGGTGACTGTTGTGGCGCCCAGGGCTCTCCACCGGTCTCGCTGCAATCGGCAATTTCGGCGATTCTCCAGCTTCACCGTCCGCCGCCCCCACCCCAACCTCAATCCAGCCACGCCGCCATCTCGGTCACCGTGGGGTTGAAATAGCGGCGCAGCATGCGTGGATCGCGGTGGCCGGTGATGCGGGACAGGTGCAGCGCGTCGGGCACCTTGAGGCCGGTGCGCGAGCACGCCTCGTGGCGCGTGTCGTGGAAGCGCAGGTCTTGGATGCCGGCGAGTTCCACGGCGCGGCGAAACAGGGTGCCGGCGCTGGCTTGGCTGGAGTGAAAAACGCGGACCCGGCCGCTCGAATGCCCGCACGAGCCGCAGCAAGGCGACCGCGCGCTGCGACAGCGGCACATCGCGCGGATCACCGTTCTTGGTCTCGGGCAATTAGCAGTAGCGCGCGGTAAGATGCACGTCGTCCCAGGTCAAGCCCCAGATCTCGCCTTGCCGCATGGCCGTCTCGATCGCCAACAAAAACGCGATGGCGATCTCCAGCCTGATCGAGCAGGTGGCGCGCCGGTCTCGCGCGGTATACGGATCGACCAGTAGCTCGCAGTGGCCCAGCGTCTCCAAGATCCGAGCGATCTCGGCCTCGCAGATGCGCCGATCGCGCGCACGCGCCTTGGACGGAAAGCTGACCTCGCGCACGAGGTTGCGATCGATCCAACGCCAAGCGCGCCGCCACCAAGACGGCGGCCGATAGCAGCGTCATCTCGCGGTGGACGGATGCATCGGCGACCTCGCGCAGCCGCCGATCCCGCCACGCGCAGATGTCGTTGACGGTGAGCTGGCCGAGCTGGATGCCGGCGATGGGATCGCGCGCGAATTTGGCCAGCCGGATCTGCTCCCAACGCGCGCCATTCTTGTTCGGGCTCACCTCCCGCGCGTAGCGCTCGAACACATCGCCGAGCCGGTACCCGCCAATCACCGAGGTGCGCGCGCCAATGCGGTGCTCCTGCTCGATCGCTCATCGCTGCGCGTCGAGCTTGGTGTCGAAGCGCTTCGATTGGTTGACGCCCTTGCGTCTGACCTCAGCGCGCCAGCGTGCCGATTTTCCGGAGCCCACCTTGCGGATCGTCGCCACCCTCTGCCCTCCCTAGAGCAACCTGCCTTAAATCGGAACCGGCTTTGCGGTTCCGATTTAAGGCGCGATGATCTAGCCCGACAGCGCCGCGGCGCAATTCTGGCGCAAATGTTGGCAGAATGGGCTTCACAATGGCAAGACCTGGCGGATTTCAGCGTCGCCGCGAGGGGTCTAACCTCTTGTTTTGTCTCGGTTTGTCTGAAATGGGCGCAAGCCGCCAAAATAGCGTTGGTGCGGTCGAGAGGACTCGAACCTCCACGAGCGTTGCCCGCTACCACCTCAAGGTAGTGCGTCTACCAGTTCCGCCACGACCGCCCATTGCCCGCGACCCCAACCAGAGCCCGCCGGCCAGCCTCGGCAACGGCTTTGAGAGCGCCTCGCCAAGGCCGCTGTGAGTAGCAGACGGCCGGGATCTTGGCAATCGCGTCGCGGGCCGTCTGCCGCTCACGACACCCCCGCGCCGGCCGCGTCGATCAGGTGGAAGAACGAGCCGGTGACCGCGCCGCGCCGGCCACCGCCTTCGGCGCAGGACAACCCCGCCGCGTCGGTCACCTGCAGCAGCGCTTGGTCCGGCGCCGCCAGCACGCTGGCATAATGAAACTCGTGGCCATAAAGCTGATCGCCCGCCGCCCCCAGGGCACCGGCCGCCAACAGCCGCGCGCGGCGATAACCCAGCTGCAGCCGGCGCGCGGCGAACGAGGTCTCCAGCCCGAGCAGGCCGAGCATCGCATGGCGCTGTCCCGCGGCGTCCGTTAAGCCGGCGCCGAGCACCATGTAGCCGCCGCACTCACCATGCACCGGCACGCCGCGCCGGGCCAGCTCGCTGACCCCACGCTTGAACCGCGCCGCCGCCGCCAACCGACCAGCATGCAGCTCCGGATAGCCGCCCGGCAGCCACACCGCGTCTGCCCCCGCGTCGGGGGGCTCGTCCGCCAACGGTGAAAACGGCAGGATCTCCGCGCCCGCCCGTCGCCATCCCTGCAGCACGTGCGGATAGGTGAAGGAGAAAGCGACATCTAACGCCAACGCGATGCGCTGGCCGGGCGGCGGCATCGGCACGGCCCGGTCATCGCCGGCGCCGTGGACCGCCGGCGCCCGAAACCGCGGCGGCTTGGCGTGGGCCACCAGGGCGTCCAGCCGCACCTGCCCTTGCATGCGGTCGGCGAAGAGATCAAGCCGGGCCGCAACATCCACCTGCTCGTCGGCCTGCACCAGGCCCAGGTGCCGCTCCGGCAAGGCCAGCACCGGATCGCGGCCGATCGCTCCCAAAACGGCGATGCCACAGCGCGCGAACGCCGGTGCGATCAGCGCGGCCTGGCGCGGGCTGGCAACGCGATTGAGGATCACGCCGGCCAGCTCCAGATCCGGACGATAGGCCCGGCAGCCGAGCGCCACCGCCGCCGCCGTCTCGGTCTGCCCCGAGACGTCGAGCACCAGCACCACCGGCCAGCCGGTGAGTGCGGCCAAGTCAGCCGTGGCACCGTTGCCGGTCTGCCCCGGTCCGGCCGCGCCGTCGAACAGCCCCATCACGCCTTCCACCAGCACCATCTGCGCGCCGCATGCCGCCCGCGCGATCAGCGCGGCGATCAAGCCCGACCGCATCGCCCAGGTATCGAGGTTGTAGCTCGCACGTCCGGTCGCCGCCCGATGAAAGCCCGGATCGATGTAGTCCGGCCCGCACTTGAACGGCTGCACCGGCACCCCCTGCCGGGTGAGCAGCCGCATCAACCCCAGCGCCACGGTGGTCTTGCCGGCGCCCGAGCGCGGGGCGGCGATGATCAGGCCGGCAGCGGCGGTGTCAGCAACTGTGCTCATCAATCGTCGACCAAACACCCCAGCAGGGATTGGCGCAGCGCGACATTGCGGCCGATGATGACGATCGCCGGCGAGCCGATGTCGTGGTCCCGCACCGCGCTGCCGGCCTGCTCAAGATCGGTCTCCAACACGCGTTGCGAGCGGGTCGAGGCCTCGCAGATGATGGCGACCGGGGTCTGCGCGTCAAGCCCGCCGGCGCGCAACGACGCCAGGATGCCATCCAGCTTGGCCATCGCCATGTAGAGCACGATCGGCTGGCCGGTCTGCGCCAGCGCCGCCCAGTGCCGACAGATCTCCGGCGCCTGCGCCGCGATATGCCCGGTGGCCAAGATCACGGCATGGTTGGTCCGGCGGGTGGTGGTGGGGATGCCCGCCAACGCGGGGGCCGCGAGCCCGGCGGTGATGCCGGGCACCACCCGAAACGGCACGCCCGCTTCGGCCAGCGCCGCCGCCTCCTCGCCACCACGACCAAACACGTAAGGATCGCCACCCTTCAGCCGCACCACCCGATGGCCGGCTCTGGCCAGCGCAACCAGACTGGCGTTGATATCGGCTTGCCGCGCCGAGGGTCGGCCACCGCGCTTGCCGACGAAGCGGATCATCGCATCCTCACGCGCCAGCGCCAACACCCGTGTGTCGACCAAGGCGTCGTGAACAATGACGTCGGCTGCGCCGATCGCGTGCATCGCCATCAGCGTCAACAGCCGCGGATCACCGGGCCCGGCCCCAACCAACCAAACCTCGCCCGGGCGGAGTTCTGGGCAGGGTGGAAGCGAGCGGGATTGACCGGTCATGAATCCGTGACGTTGTGTTTAGGGCTAGGCAAGATCGCCCGTGACAGGCGCGAGCGCGCGATCGACCCTGGTGGAGACAACTGCAGCGTTGAAGCACACTGTGAACTTTCGCGACAGAGCATACATCATGTCGGCTGCCTCGCACGGCATGGCCGTCTCACGTGAATTTGCGCTACAGCTATTCAAAGTTGGCTGGAACCATCCCGCTCTCGGTTTTTTGCTTGTCCTATCGCCTAGCGGCTACATGAGGACGCTATGTTGCTTGTCCTACCGCCTAGCGGCTACATGAGGACGCTCTTGCCTTGTCCTATCGCCTAGCGGCTACATGAGGACGCTATGTTACTTGTCCTATCGCCTAGCGGCTACATGAGGACGCTCTTGCCTCGTCCTATCGCCTAGCGGCTGCTTGAGGACGCTCTTGCCTCGTCCTATCGCCTAGCGGCTGCTTGAGGACACTCTTGCCTCGTCCTATCGCCTAGCGGCTACATGAGGACGCTATGTTGCTTGTCCTACCGCCTAGCGGCTGCTTGAGGACGCTCTTGCCTTGTCCTATCGCCTAGCGGCTGCTTGAGGACGCTATGTTACTTGTCCTACCGCCTAGCGGCTGCTTGAGGACGGTATTCCGCCTTAGGCGGACATGATCTACTGATAGCACAGATTGACCGGCGACACCCCACCTCAACTGCCTACGACCAACGGGCTTTCCAGCCGCTCCAACGCCGCCAGCATGCTGAGCGCCGTTATTTGCCCGGTTCCGGGATTATCATCGGACGGCACATTGGCGATCGAAACTTCGATGCGGGCCGTGTCGGCGTCGACCACCACCCGATGGGTGTTGCGCTCCACCGCCGGATCGGTCCAGATCTCCAAGCTGGTGCGATCGGGCCCGGCACCGGCAAGCGCGATGGCTGCGGCGACATTGACGTTGGCCGGAAAGCGCCGGGCACCCTCGCGGGCCGTCCCCTTGAACAGACATTCGGGCGCCGCCAGCGCCATCAAGTCCTTGCGTTGCTCCACCACGTCCTTGGCGGTCGCCAACGATTTTGGCGGCTTGCGCGTCACCATGCTCACGCTGTTGATCCGGCCCAGCCGGGCAGCGCGGATCGCATCGAGGCCGACGATGGCACCGGTGGCAAGCAGCAAACGGCCGCCGCCCGCGCGCGCCACGTCCACCAGATCCATGTGTTCCAAGAGCGCCGCGCCGCTGACCGAGATCACCGTCATGCCGGCCGCCAGCGCCGGCTCGACAACGCCGCGAAACGCTTCGGTCGGGACGCACTCCAGCATCACATCGGCGTGGCCGGAAAGCGCCGTCGACGGCACCACCGGAATCGGCCGGCCCAGGGTGTCCGCCACCACGTCCGCCGTTCGCTCGGGCACCCGCGCCCCGATCGCCACCAGCTCAAAGCCCGGCATATCGTCGATCAGCCGCCGCGCCAGCACCTTGCCGATCGCCCCATAGCCAGCGATCACGACCCGTCTCGACATATCCGCTCTCCGGCCTTATCCCATCGCCATCCGATCAACCACCGGCAAAACTGCGCCGAGATCAGCCGACCGCTGCGCCTCTTCACGCATGGTGTGATGCCATCTTGCGACGCCGGTCCTGCTTAAACCGGACCATCGCCCGATCGAAGCCGCGGTGCCGACGGGCCTCTCGCCACCCTACCTGGCGCCTCGACATGATGCACCCACTGGCCAGCGACGCCGCCCGCCTGTAATGAGACCGTCACTTCAATCTGACGAGCTGCCGACATGCAACCCCATTTCCATCAGGGTTTGGCACACCTCACCCAAGGTCCCATCATCTCCCCGTTTACGCGGCTGCGGCAGTTGCTCGCAGACATCGAGCCCGGCATGGAGCCGGTCGACCTGACGTTGGGCGAGCCGCGCGAGGCGATGCCCGGCTTTGTGATCGACAAGATCCGCGAGACCGAAGCGCTGTTCACAAAATATCCGCCGATCCGCGGATCGGATGCCCTGCGCCAGGCGATCGCCAGTTGGCTTGACCGGCGCTACGCGCTGAGCGCGAGCGTGGACGCCGTGCGCGAGGTGCACCCCTTGAACGGCTCGCGCGATGGCTTGTTCTTCGCCGCACTCCCAGCCGTCGGCCGCAAGACGTTTACCCGCCAGCCGGCGTTGTTGCTGCCGAACCCTTACTATGCCGCCTATGTTGGCGCCGCCTACGCCGCCAACGCCGAGCCGGTCTATCTCGACGCCACCGCTGAGACCGGGCATCTGCCCGACCTTGAAGCGTTGGCCGCCGATGTCGAGCTGTTGCACCGCACCGCGGCGTTCATCCTGTGCACCCCCGCCAATCCGCAGGGTGCCGTCGCCAGCCAGGCCTATTTGCACCGGGCGATCGACTTGGCCCGACAACACGATTTTATGCTGTTCGTCGATGAATGCTATTCGGAGATCTATGCCGGCGAGCCACCCCTGGGAGGGCTTCAGGTTGCCGCTGCCACGGCTGAGCGGTTCAAGAACGTCATCGTGTTCAACTCGCTGTCGAAGCGCTCCAATGTGCCCGGCCTCAGGTCCGGCTTTTGCGCCGGCGACCCGGCATTCCTTGAGCGCTTGGCGGAGATCCGCAATGTCATTGGGCCGCAGATGCCCGGCCCGCTGCAGCATACCTCGGCGGCGCTGTGGTCCGATGAGCAACACGTTGCGGTGATCCGGCAGGCCTACCGCGTCAAATACGATGTTTGCGATGAGATCCTGGGCGCGCGGTTCGGCTACCAGAGGCCGCCCGGCGGCTTCTTTTTGTGGCTCGACATGTCAGCTTTCGGCACAAGCGAGAACAGTGCCGTAATCCTTTGGAAACGCTACGGTGTCAAAGTCCTGCCAGGCGCTTTCCTCGCACAGTCGAGCGAAACCGGCCAGAATCCGGGCGAACCTTATATCAGGGTCGCCCTGGTCCATCCGCCGGCGGTGATCAGGCAAGCGCTTGAACGAATTGTTTCCGTGACCGCGTAGGTTCCGTTCAGGCTTATGTCAGTTCAACACGCACAACAAGAAAATCCGCGCCTGTTACCCGAGGCGGTTGAGCGAGCTATGGAAAGCTGGCTCGGCCGGGCGATCGGTTGCACGCTCGTGGTGTTTGCCGTCACCAGCTGGTTGGCCCTGCTGTCTTGGCAGCTGATCGACCGCCCGCCGCTCGACATCGGTGCCGGCAACAACCTGCTCGGCACCTACGGTGCGTTGGTCTCCGACATGATGATCCAGACCCTCGGGCTCACCGTGGTGGTGGTTTTGATTTGCCCGATGGTTTGGGGACTTGAGCTGCTGTCAGGCGGCCAACAACTGCGTCACCTGCGCCTCAAGGTGGCCACGTTCCCGATTGCCGTGTTGACGCTCGCGGGCATGGCCTCCAGCCTGCCGTCGCTGCCGGCCTGGCCGTTGCGCAGCGGCGTCGGCGGCATGCTGGGCGATATCTCCCATAATTTGGCGGCGGTGGCAGCCCACGCACTGGGCATGCCGCTGGCGGAACCGTTGGCCGGACTGGTGTTGGGAGTAATTGGCGTTTGCATGCTGTTCGTTACGCTGGGCATCAGCCCGCGCCACGTGCTTGGCGTAGCGACCACGACGGCGAAGACCACGCTCGACGACGTCGGCAGCTGGCTGGAAACCGCCCGCCACGCCAGCGGCGCTGGAAGCTGGTCGGCGCTCCCCGGCATGGTGCTCGATCGTGCAGCCAAAACCGAGCCTAGCTCGGTCCGAAGGTCTGCAGCCTCGACGGCTGGCCAACCGCCGGGCCCCAGCTCGCGCAATGATCATGGGTTGCCAACGCTGAGGGCACGGCTGTCCACGATGGCCGGCGCGTTCGGCATTGAACTGCCCATGGCCGAGAAGCACGCGCCGCGCCGCGCAGCCGCCGACAACGGCATTGCCAAGTCCACCGGCGCACACACGGCTGATCGCAGCGCTCAAGCTTTGGCGTTGGAGCTCGACCCCAGGCGCGCACTTGGCGAGCCGACGGCACCTGTCGAAGATGATCATCTCGATGACGGTGATGACGATGATGATGCCCGCGCGGTGGCGGAGCGATTTGCTCCGGCCTCAGCCAAAAAGCGTGGCAAAACCGGCACGAAGAAGACCTCGGGACCCCGCTCGCTGGGCAGGCTGCCGCGCCTTGAGGCAAAACGTGCAGCGCCGCGCCGCGAGACCGCCTATCGCGCTCCAAGCGCGAGCCTGTTGCGGCCAACATCCCCGTATCAACGCCAAAAGCTCAAGTCGATCGAGAAAGCGGCTTATCGCAAAGCCGAGGCGCTCGACGACGTGTTGGTCGATTTCGGCATCATGGGCAAGATTCAGGCCGTCGAACCGGGACCCGTCGTCACCCGCTTCGATTTTGAACCCGAGCAGGGCACCAACATTTCGCGCATCATCGGGCTTGCAGACGACTTTGCTCGTGCGTTGAGCACCCACTCAGTCCGGATTGCACCGAGCGCCGGCCGCACGATGATCGGCATTGAAGTCGCTAACGATACCCGTGCCGAGGTGCGGCTGCGCGAGGTGTTGGAGTCAGACGCCTTCACCGCCAATCAGGCTGCGTTGCCGTTGGCCATCGGGGTCGGCCTCGACGGTGAACCGATCGTGATTGATTTGGCGGAGATGCCGCACTTGCTGATTGCCGGCGCCGCAGGTTCGGGCAAATCGGTCGGCATCAATGGCCTGGTTCTTTCACTGATCTTCCGTCACGACCCGACCCACTGCCGGCTTTTGCTGCTTGGCCCGAAGACGTTGGATCTGACCCAATATAATGGTCTGCCGCATCTGCTGGCCCCCGTCGCCACGGATCCACAACAGGCCATATCGGCGCTGGAATGGGCCGCCGACGAGATGGAAGAACGCCATAAGCGAATGGCCAAGCTCCAGGTCAGCTCGATCGCCGCCTTCAATGCCCGGATTGACGAGGCGAGAACGCGCGGCGAGCAACTCGTGCGCAAGGTCCAAACCGGATATGACGGTGATCGCGCAGTCTACGAACAGCAAGCTCTGAACAGCGAGCCCATGCCCTACCTGGTGATCATCATCGATGAATTCGCCCAACTGATGACCACGACGGGCCGGCGGGTGGAAGCTGTGATCGAACGCTTGTCACCGATGGCGCAAGCGGCCGGTATCCACCTGATCATGTCGACACAGCGCCCCTCTGCTGACATTGTCACCGGTCGGATCAAGGCGCACGTCCCGACCCGATTGTGCTACCGGGTGGCCTCTAAGATTGAAAGTCGCGCCGTGCTCGGCGAACCGGGCGCCGAGCAGCTGCTCGGGCTCGGCGACATGCTGTTGTCGATCGGCCGAGGGCAACTGATGCGCGCCCATGGGGCACTGGTGGGCGAGGAAGAGGTTGATCGGGTGGTTGAGGGCCTGCGGGCGCAAGATCAGCCGATTGACTCTACCGAGATCACGGCGCTGCTCGGCATGCAGTCCCATGCAGACGTGGCGAACTACGCCGCGCCGCCTCACCCGCCCGAGGCCGGCCAGGATGACAGCAGCCTTCAGGCTTACAATGCGGCGGTGGGCGTCGTTCTTCGCGATCGCAAGGTTTCCATTCGGCACTTGGTCACCCGTCTGGGTATCGACGAAAGCTTGGCGAGCACCTTGATCGCGCGCATGGAGCAAGCGGGGATCGTGGGTCCGGTCAATCGGTTCGGTCGCCGCCCTATTCTGGTCACACCACCGCGGTCATCGGCGACCGCGTGCTAGAGCAACCTGCCTTAAATCGGAACCGGCTTTGCGGTTCCGATTTAAGGCGCGATGATCTAGCGCATGTCCGCCTGAGGCGGACCCGCCGTTGAACGAGCGCGAGCATACCCGTGCCGTCCTGCTATGGCACAACATGAACCCGCGGTAGCGGGTTCGTTGTCTGCGATCAAAGCCGCGGTGGCCCGATGCAGTCCAAGTCTTCCGCCAGGCAAAACTCCCAGCCTTGGGTTGCTGGAATCGACGGCTGCCCCGCCGGCTGGATCGTGGTGCAGCGGCCTCTTGACCAGCCGATGGCGGCTCGCGTGGTGCTGGTCGACACATTTGCCGCGGCGCTCGCGCTCGAGCCCTATGCGGAGGCGATTGGCGTCGACATGCCGATTGGCCTGCCGCAACTCTCCGGCATCGGCGGCCGGCCGGCGGATGTGGCAGCCCGCGCCAACTTGGGCGCCCGGCAATCGGCAGTGTTTGCGGTGCCGTCACGCGCAGCGGTAATGGAGACCAACTATCGGCAAGCCTGCGCCGTCGCGCTACGCACGTCGCAACCGCCGCGCAAAGTGTCGAAACAATGCTTCAACCTGTTTGCCAAGATTCGTGAGGTCGATGCGCTGATGGACCCGGGCCTCCAACGTCGGGTGTTCGAGTGTCATCCCGAAGTCGGCTTTTGGGCACTGAATGGCGAACGTGCGTTGGAGCTGCCGAAAAAGCTCAAGTCCCAGCCCTACGAACCAGGGTTGGCCGCGCGTCGGCGGCTGTTGGTCGAGGCCGGCTACGATCAAGGCTTGTTGGCTGATATCGGCGCGTTCAAGCGGCGGCAGGTCGGCCCCGACGATCTGTTGGACGCTGCGGTTTGCGCCAACAGTGCGGCGCGCATCATGCGCGGCGAGGCGCATCGCTTCCCGGCCGATCCGCCGATCGATGCCAAGGGACTGCGGATGGAGATCTGGGGCTGAGATCCCAACACGACAAGCGACGCGGCAACCCAGCGCAGGTCAATGTGAGCTGGAAACAGCCCGCTTCCCACCCGGGCCACCCAACGCCATTGTGTTGGGGGCGGCCGGGTGGGAGCGGGCCGGCAAAGGCTGATCAGCGCAAGGCGGATGGCGATTAGCCCAAATCGATCTCCTTGGCGCAGAGAAGGTAGTAGTTGCGGGTCGGCGCGTTCATCTGTTGATCAGCGAGCGCTAACAGCGCGTCGCGCTTGGCGGACTTGGCCGCCGTTACATGCTGCTTGAGCCGCAGCAAGCGATCCGCCAGCTCCAGCGTCCATTGGTGGTCGCCGGCCGCGGCTGCCTCAGCCATCGCCACCGCCAGCTTGTCCGCACCCCCGGCAAGTTGGGCGATCCGCTGCGCCTCTTGTTCCGGCGAGAGCGGCTTCAGGCTGGTCGGATTACCGTCGAACCATCCAAGCGTTCCGGCGCAATAGGCGCGGACCGCATACGCCACGCAGCCGTAAAATTCCTGCAAGTACGGTTGGTCGGCCAAGTGAGGCGGCAACGTGACCACTTCGACCAACTCGTCGGGCGTTAAGCCCTGGTTCATGCCCTCAATCGTCGCCGTGATGATGTGCCGGATAGCGTCGCGGTAGCCGGTCAGCGTTGCGCGAATGAGATCGGCGCCAAACAGCGGCCGGGTGTGACCCGGCGCCAGGGCCTCGGCCCCCAAACCAAGCATGAGGTCGACGGAGTCGGCCCAAGCGTCAAAGTCGCGATAGCGGGTGCCGCGGATCGCATAAAGATTTGGAAACGAGCGGTAGTAGTTGTCGCCGCAATGCAGGATGCGCTGATCCGGCCGCCATACCACCATGTGGTCGGGTGTCTCGCCCGGCGCCTGGATCAGGTCGAGCGCGACACCGAGACGGCTGATCGTTGTGCGGTCGCCGTCGATCAGCGTGGTCGGCGCCAGGTAGCCTGCGCCCATGCCTTCAGTTGGCCGATCGCCTGGCCCGACGCCGATGTTGATCCGCTCGTTGGGATACGCCAAGCCGATGCCAAACTGACGCTTGGTGCGCGCCATCAGCGCGCCGAGCGGCGTCGGACGTTCGGAGCCCTCGCGTAGATCATTGGTGAAGCGCGCAGAGGCGATGATCTCCGGCGAGCCGCCCTCAGCAAACACGGCAGCGCCTGAAATGTGATCGCGGTGGCCATGGGTGTAGACGATGATGCGCACGGGCAGCGAGGATATCTTTCGAAACTCGGCGAGGATGTCCTGTGCGGCCTTGGTCGTCTCGGTGGTATCAATGATGATGAGGCCGCCATCGCCGACAATCATCGAGACATTTGAGGCTGCGTATCCCACCGCATGGTAGCTATCCGGTCCGAGCTGGACGATTTGTTTGCGGAATTCGGCGTTCTGGCCCTGAAGTCTGGCGAGCGGTGTCATGGCATGATTCCTCCGGCGGCATTGGTGCGTAACCGTCGCTTGCCGTGCGGGTTCTGTCAAAGCCTTGCGCGATCGGCTGGGATCGCCTCCATGATTGCTGCAAAGCTGCCCCAAATGCATGCGTTAGATCGTGGGTCACGCAGGGGATATCGCTGGAACCCAGCCAATGTCGGACGACCTTGGTCGCGCACTCCCCACCGTCCATCCCACGCGCCATGCCCCACTGGAAATGTTGCCCAACGCTCGCCATCATAGGGGCGAGCGGGCAGCGCGCCGGCGCGAACACACCTTAAGAACGGTAGCACATGATTGTTCGGTCTTGCATCAGCACGGCCCCACGGTGCCGGAAACGCGTGGCGTTGGTGCTCGTGTTGTGCCTCGCGACCGGCTGGCTGGCGCCGTCGCGTACGTTGGCGCAGGAGCCGCCAGCGCCAGCGACGCTGCCGGCACCAACACAGAGCACGCCCCACCGACTGCCGGCACCGGTCAGCTCAACGCATCAGATCCAGCTCAAGGACCGCGACTTGAAGTTTATCGCGACGGCCGGGTCGATCCCAATCGCCAACGGCCAAGGTCGCCTGATCGGTGAGATCGCGTATGTCGCCTTCGAACGCGACGGGCAGGAACCGCGCCGCCGCCCGGTTGCCTTCGCCTTCAATGGTGGCCCAGGCGCGGCTTCGAGCTGGCTCAATATTGGTGCGATGGGGCCGTGGCGGCTGCCGCTAACGCCGCAAACGGCCGAACATCCGCAATCGGCTCGGCTGGTCGGCAATGACGAGACCTGGCTTGATTTCGCCGATCTGGTGTTTCTGGACCCAGTTGGAACCGGCTTTAGCCGCATGATCAGCGCTGAGCCGGAGCCGCGACGAGCCAACCAACATGCCCGCACCACAGGCCGTGGGCACCGGAAGCGGCAACGGCCGGGTCGGCGCGAGGACGGCGGTCCCCAGTGGTTCTGGTCTGTGACAGGCGACATCGACTCATTGACCGACGCCATCATCGCATGGCTCGATCGCCACGACCGGCGCAGCTCACCGAAGATCCTCGTCGGCGAAAGCTACGGTGGCTTCCGGGTGCCACGGATCGCTAGGCGCCTGTGGCAACGTGAGAAGATGCGCGTCGCCGCGCTGGTCCTGGTCTCACCGGTGCTGGACTTCGACCGCCGCCGGCGTTGGCGTCGTCGCGCGGCCTTCTATTTTCCCGCTTTGCTGCCCTCGATTGCGGCAACCCAGATGGAACTCGCTGCACAAGCGCCCACCCGTTCCGCGTTGGCGGCCGTGGAGACGTATGCGCGCAGCGCCTACCCAGAAAAACTGCGGTTGGCCCGACACGACCAGGCGACCGCCGAGCGAATGGAAACGAAGGTGGCCGAGCTGACCCGCCTGCCCATCGAAATCGTGCGCCACAACGGCGGACGGTTGGGCGCAAAGGCCTACCTCAGGGCCGCCACGCAGCTTGGCCACCGCGTCGGCAGCGCCTACGACGCGGCCGCGGTCGGCTACCCGATGCGCGGCAAACCCGGGGCAGCCAATGCCCCCGACCCGTTCATTACCGGGCTGATCGGTCCATTGGAAAAGGCGATGACCGAGATCAAGGTCGGTCGGCTGGGATGGCGTGTGGCGCGCGACTACAAGCTGCAGTCCCGCTATGTCATCCAGTCATGGAATTGGGGGTCGGCACCGGTTGAAACCACTTCGGCGCTGATCGATGGGCTGACATCTGCGCGCCCATCGCATGCGCTGATCACGCATGGCTACTCCGATCTCGTTACGCCCTACTTCGAGACCGTCACCCTGCTTGAAGGGTTGCCGCAAAAGACGATCGGCCGCCGCTTGCAGTTCCGCGTCTACCGCGGCGGGCACATGTTTTACAGTCGGGACGCCTCGCGCGCGGCACTGCGACACGACGCTGCTCAGCTGATCGCACAGGCGATCAACCAGCAGGGCTAAGCCATGTTAGTGTTCGCTGGAGCCTTCCCGCTCCGTCACCCGGCCGATCAAAGGCACGATGTTGTGGGTGACCGGGCGGCAGAGCGGGCCGGCAAGTCCAATCCGCTTATGGCGGAGATGATCTAGTCGCGCGGGCAAGTCCGGCGCGCTGTGGAGATGGCCGATCTACACCAGGGCCAACGCTTCTGCGCCCGGCTCGGATGATAAAGTCGTGCTATCACGGCACTGATGTGTGGGTTACAGTTGCGGCGCAGAGCGCATTGAGCGGGAGCATGCGTTGGCGGCCTGCGGCAGTTTCGCGCGGAGCAGTTCGGGAGCATGCCGCGCCCGCCCCACCTGCTGTTGGCTTACGGATCGAATGTTTGAACTTGAAGCATTGTGCAGACTGCCGAGGAGGCCGGCTGACGAACACAAGGGGATGAGGTCATGGCACTTGAAACCGAGGTCGTGCTCGATCGTCGTAGGTTAAGGCGCAGAACGGCATTGTGGCGGTCCCTCGCCATCTTGGCGGTGGTCGCCGCACTGGCTGCGTGGGCGCTGACAAGCGCCGGAGGCGCCGGACTTTTGGGCAACAAGCATATAGCACGCGTCACGCTGCAAGGCATGATCACGGAGAATCGCGACCAACTTCGGATGTTGAAGAAGATCGCGAAGTCCGAGCAGGTCGCCGGCGTGATCTTGTTCGTTAATAGCCCGGGCGGCACCACGACCGGTGGGGAGGCGCTGTTTCAAGCATTGCGGCGCGTCGCTGAGACCAAGCCCGTCGTGGCCCAATTCGGCACCGTCGCCGCTTCGGCCGCCTATATTGCCGGCATGGGCACAGACTACATCGTCGCCCGCGGCAACTCGATTACCGGCTCCGTCGGCGTGTTGGTGCAATGGCCCGAGGTGAGCGGGCTGATGGAAAAGATCGGCGTCAAGATCAATGAGCTGAAGAGCGGGCCGCTGAAGGCCACACCCTCGCCATTCCAGCCATTGGATGAGGCCGGGCGCGAGGTGACCCAGCAGATGATCACCGAAAGCCAGCAATGGTTCTTAGGGTTGGTTAAGGCGCGACGCAAAATCGATACGGCCAATGTACCGGGGCTCGAAGAAGGCCGCGTGTTTAGCGGTCGTGAAGCCTTGAAGTATAAGCTGATCGATGCCTTGGGCGGAGAAGCGGAGGCGGTGCGCTGGCTGGAAACCGAGCACAACGTCAAAAAAGGGACCCGGGTCGTCGATTGGCGACCGCAGCCGACTTCCAGCTGGCCGTTCGGCCTAGGCGTGATGGGCGGCTTCAGGGACGATCTGTCCGAAGCCGTGCGTGGTGGCGTGGCAGCCGCGCTGGATCGGGCCGGCCTTTCGGCATTGCGCCTTGACGGTCTCGTCTCGGTTTGGCAACCTCGCAAAAATTGAGGAATTCCAAGGACTTTAACAAGAGGGGCGTCAGGTGCTTAAGTCCGAGTTGATTACCAGGATTGCGGGCGCCAATCCGCATCTGTTTCACCGTGACGTGGAACGTATCGTCAATGTGGTGTTCGATGAAATCGTCGACGCGTTGGCACGGGGTGATCGCGTGGAACTGAGAGGGTTCGGCGCGTTCACCGTCAAGCATCGCGCCGCCAGGCAGGGGCGCAACCCGCGCACAGGGACGACGGTGGCGGTCGACGAAAAATATGTGCCCTTCTTCAAGACCGGCAAGGAGCTCCGTGAGCGCCTCAACGGACACACGCCGGCGCGCAGTACGCCGTCCGTGGCCCGAACCAAGAAGGGTGCCCGCACGTGATCGCCAGGTTTTTGGGGTTGATGATCGGCGTTGCCGCTACGCTGCTGCTGGGGACGCTTTGGGTCGCCAACAGCCATCAGGTCACAGTGGTGTTGGACCCGTTCAATCCGACCGAGCCCGTCGTGGCGCTTGAAGTGACGCTATTTGTTCTGCTTGCGTTTCATTTGATCGTTGGTGTGCTGCTGGGCGGCTTTGCCATGTGGGTGAGCCAAGGTAAGTGGCGCAAGCTGGCGCGCACCCGCACGCAGGAGGCGGCACGCTGGAAGGGCGAGGCGGAACGATTGATGCGCGAGCGCGACGCCAACGTCGTGGAAACCAAGAAACGGTTGGCGATCGCCCGCGGCTGACAGGTTGTATCAGCGCGTCGCGGCCAGGACCGCAGTATGCTCGGCGGGCTTCCGGCGCTGCAGCGAGGCCTCGATCGTGTCCGCCTTAGCCGGAGCAGCCGTGCCGGCCCGCGTCCCACCCGGCCAGCCTATGGCACGATGTTGTGAGTGGCCGCATGAGGCAGCGGGCTGGTTCCAGTTAACGCTGAATCACTTTAGGATGGCGCGCGTGATGCGATCGGCCCGGCGCGCGGCACGGTGGGAGACCCTCGATGCGTGTTATCTCCGCCCAAGAGGTCGAAGCCCGGCTCGGCTATCCAGCGTTGGTCGACGTTTTGCAGGCCGCCTTCCAAACCGGCGCACTTGCGCCGCCGCGCCATCACCACACGATTAAGCTGCCGGATGGCAAGCCAGACGCCACCTTGCTGTTGATGCCGGCGTGGAGCGCATCGCAGCCTGGAGCGGACACCGCCGGCACCTATCTCGGCGTCAAATCGGTGACGGTTTTCCCGAGCAACAGTGCGCGCAGCCTTCCGGCGATTCACGGCGCCTATCTGTTGCTGTCCGGCGAGACGGGTGAGCCGCTGGCGCTGATCGACGCAGCGAAGCTGACCGTGTGGCGCACCGCAGCGGCGTCGGCACTGGCCGCGCGCTACCTTGCGCGCCACGACGCCAGCCATCTGCTGATGGTCGGTGCAGGAGCGCTCAGCGCCTATCTCATTCGCGCCCACGCCAGTGTGCGTCCGATCCGCAATGTGACAATATGGAATCGGACCAAATCGCATGCGGATCAGGTGGCCGCATCGCTCGGCCAGTCCGGGCTTAAGGTCACGACGACGGAGGATCTCGAAACCGCAGTGCGGGCGGCCGATATCGTCTCGGCGGCCACCCTATCAGCCACGCCTTTGATCAAGGGCGCCTGGTTGTCGCTCGGCACCCATGTCGATTGCGTCGGCGCGTTTCGTCCAGATATGCGGGAGACGGACGATGAGCTGGTTCGCCGCGCGCGCATCTGGGTTGATACGCGGGCCGGTGCGTTCAGTGAAGCGGGTGACATCGTGCTACCGCTCGCCGCCGGCGTGATCGGCAAGGACAAGATCGAGGGCGATTTGTTCGAGCTGGTGAGCGAGCCATCGACGCACCGCCGCCACCCCGACGACATCACGATGTTCAAATCCGTCGGAGCCTCCATTGAGGACCTGGCCGCAGCGATCGCGATCTACGAAGGGACGGCCACCTCAGGTGTCGCGCACTGAGGGGTGAAACAAGTCATCGACCGAGAAACCGCCCTGGATCAGGCCCTGGTCCTTCGAATACATGATGAAGCGCTCCAGATTGGCGCGATTGGCGGCGACCCCGTTCGGCCATAGATCGGCTACCCCGAACAAGGCCGCTTCGCGCTCAAAATGGCGGCGACCAAACGCCAGCTGCGACCAATTGGGATCGGAATAATAATCGCGTGCCATCGCGCGTGCCTGTCCGAACATGTCCATCAGGGTTGCCGGCAACCACGGGTGCTGATCGGCGAAGCTCTGCCAGATCGCGAGGATATGCATGATCGGCCAATATCCGAGCTTTTTGAAGTAGCGCAGCTCTTCGGCGTCTGGATCCGCGAACAAGCGACGCACTTTGACCTCTCCCTCCATGATGGAGGCGGGCGGATGGGGCTGGATAACCGCATCGCACAGGCCGTCTCGGAGCATGTGCCCGACATCCACCCCGGTCGGCAATCGCTCGATGATTGCGGCCGCAGGCGGCTCGAACGCCACTTTCTCCTCATCCTCTAACAACCAGTGGATCTCTTCCCAAGGCACATCGTACTCGAATTTTAGGTCGCCCTTCGCCAACAATGACAACGTGGTCTGAAACGATCGGATCGCAACCCGTTTACCCTTGAGGTCGCTGGGCTGGGAGAGCGGGGAGTCCTCGCGCACGAAGATCAAGCCGCAGCCGAACAGCCGACGCGGGAACACCGGTACGCCGACGATCGGCACCTTGCGATCGATCGCCATCAGGAAGGTCGACATCGAGAATTCGGCAACGTCATAGCGCTTGGCGTGGAGCATGCCACCGTGACGATCGATGCCATCCTTCAGCGGTGAGGACTGGCCCACCTGAAGCGCCTGCAGCTTGACCCCGGGCGGTGCCTTCACGCTGCCGTCGAACAGGGGAAAATGGCGATCATAACGGTCCAGGGCGATTGTTAGGTCCATCGGCTTCGGCATCCCTACGGAAACGGTGAGATGTTCTAGATCATCTTTGCGCCTTTAATCGGGATCGTTCCGATTCCGATTAAAGGCAGGTTGCTCTAGGTCATGTCCGCCGCAGGCGGATGAGTGTTACCGGCCCGCTCTCCCACCCGGCCACAACCACCATCGTACCCTTGGGCCGCCAGGTGGGGGGAGCCAGAGGGTTCCGGCCAGCACTGCAGCGTTCAGTTGGCGTACAGCGCCGCGATCGGCGAGCGCACGATCGACAGGATACCAGCCTACGGTGCGGTCTCAAGTGTGGCGAACAGCGCGACCACCCTCCGCGCATGTCTGCAATGTCACGCCCGACAAGGATGGTCAGCCAAGGCGGTTGAGGCCTATCGTGCCAGCTGCCACGCCATGCGCTGCCGCTGACGGGTAGGCCGGCGCCGTTGAAAGGAGCTGATCATGAGCAACAGCTTTGTGTTGACCGGCGCCCGGGTCTATCGCCACGCGGGCGACACGGATCTGCCGCCGGTGAGCGATGTGTTGATTGAAGCTGGCAGGATCGTCGCGGTCGAGCCTGGTCTGGCCGGTCCCAATTATCAGACGATCGACCTTGCTGGCCATGTGCTGGTGCCGGGCTTCGTCAACGGCCACTACCACTCGCATGACGTCTTGGCGAAAGGTCGCTTCGAGGGCATCGCGTTAGAGCGATGGGGCATCATCGCGGGCGCCATCGGCAACGATCGATCGTTGGAAGAAGTCAGATTGCGCACCCTGCAGGGGGCCGTCGAATGCGCGCGAAACGGCATCACAACGGTGCAAGATTTCGCCAATCTATCCAAATTCGATCCCGACTACATCGACGCCATGATCGAGGCCTATGAGCGGGTCGGCATTCGCGTCATCCTGTCGATTACGGTGCGTGATAAGTCGCAGCTGGACACCATCTTGTGGGCCGACGAGATGGTGCCGGCCGAGCACCACGCCATCATCGGAACGTCTGCGGGCGACGGACAGGCCCAAGTCGCGTTCGTCGGCCAACAGATCGATCGGATCGGCAGCCGCGGCGGCCGCGTGGTGTGGGCGATCTCGCCGTCGGCGCCGCAACGCTGCTCGTTCTCCTTGTTGCAGCGCGTCGCACAGTTCTCAGAAGAGCGCCAACTGCCGGTCTACACCCACGTCTACGAGACGCGCTTGCAACGGCTTTATGCGCGCGAAAAACTGGCCAACCATGGCGGCTCGGCCATCACCTACATGACGGCAGCCGGGCTGATCGGCGAGCGCGTGACGATTGCGCATGGCGTGTGGCCTTGCCCGCAAGAAATCGACCAGCTGGCCGACACCGGCACCCGGGTGGTGCTCAACATGTTGTCCAATCTGCGGTTACGCAGCGGTGTGGCGCCGTTGTCCGCCTACCGGCGGGCGGGGCTTGCGCTGTCGCTGGGCTGCGATAATTGCAGCTGCAGCGACGTGCAAAGCATGCACCAGGTGATGAAGCTCTACTGCCTGTTGAGCGGCGTCGACGACCCAGCCATGGACCCCGCGCCGGCGGCTGAAGCCATTCGACTGGCGACCTTGGGGGGCGCCGAGGCCGCCTTATTGTCCGGCCAGCTCGGTGCGATCGAACCCGGCATGGCCGCCGATCTGGTCGCCTACGATCTGTCGGATCCGGCATGGCGACCGCTCAACAGCGCCGCGCGACAATTGGTTTATGGGGAGACCGGTCGCGGGCTGCGCCATGTGTGGGTCGGTGGTAGGCCGGTGGTGCGCGAGGGATTTTGTGTCGACGTCGATGAGGCGCGACTGGCCGAGCAGATCGACGCCATCATGCCCGCGGTGCAGCACGACCTCGATCGACTCGCGCAACAAGCCGATCGGGTGGAGCCGGCCCTGCGCGCGATCCAAGCCCGCGCGTTCGCAACCGAACTCGGCTACCACCGTTATCTGTATCGGTCGTGAGCGTCTATAGAGCAACCTGCCTTAAATCGGAGCCGGCTTTGCGGTTCCGATTTAAGGCGCGATGATCTAGCGTTTCAGTCTTAGCTGGAACCAACCCGCTACTCCTGCCCTTCCGCCCAAGGATACGATTTATGGGTGGCCGGGTGGGGAAGCGGGATGGTTCCGATCGACGTCAGAGGTTTCGGGTCCATTTCTCCAGGAGCCGCGAAGCCGTCTCCTTGCCGCCCCAGCCGATGGCGATGGCGGCACCGAGCGCCAGAGCGCCCAAAAACAGGCCGAATCCCAAGGTGATGATCTCATTGGCGATGCCCATCTGCCGCAAGCCCATGGCGACCGACAAAACGATGATGGCCACGCGCAGGAATCCGGCGGCCGGCTTTGCGTCCTTTGACCGCTCGACGATACCGGCCACGAAGTCCGCAGCGACGATGCCAAACACGATGATGATGCTGCCGAGCAGGATCTGACCACCCAGCGCCAAGATGGTCGACAGCATGTCCGAGATCACAGCGAAGTTCAGCAATTTCGCCGCCTCAATCAGCCCGAACACCACAATCGCGAAAAACGCAATATAGCCCGCAATCTTCGACAGGGGTTGATCGGCAAACACCTCTTGGGTCAGCCCGAGGCGCTCGCCCACCCGATCAAAGCCCAGCGGCGGCAACAAACTCGCCAGCGTGGCGGAGGCGAAACGCGCGATGATGAAGGCCAACAGCAACACGATCGCGGCGGCAAAAATATTGGGTATCGCTTCCAGGAAACTCCTCAGCATCTGTTGAGCCGGCTGCGAGATCGAGCTGATGTCCAGCGCATCCAACGCGGCGATGGCAACCGGTATGATCAGCAGAGTGAATACAAGTATACCTGCAAAACTTGCAATGCCAGTTTCCCCGGTCACTTGGGCCAGACCAAGCCGCTCGGCTAGCCGGTCCGTTTGCAGCGCCTTCAGCGTACTGGTGACCGCGCGCTGCGCGACCGTCGCAAGGATCCACCCGAGACCGAGGATCAGGCCGGCGCCAACAAGATTTGGCAGAAAAGCCAGCAGCTTCTCGACCATGACTTGCATCGGCTTCAGCAAACCGTCCATGCCCAGCGCACCCAACGCGGCCGGCAAAGCCACGAGTATGGTGATCCAGAACAAGGCCCGGCCAATGGCATCACCGAGATCTTGCCCCGCCTCGGTTGAGTGTTTGGCCAACGCGGTCCGGTTGATCAGGTATTTCACAGCCGAGGATAGGGCGCGTCCGATGAAATACGCCAGCAGCATAATTGCGGCTGCGGCAAGAATCTTGGGACCATACGCTATGACCGCACCATATGCAGTGTTCCAATATGTTTGAAGTTCCACAGTCATGCTCCTCCTTTAAATGCGCCCGCCGTGCGCGATGGCACCAACAAGCAAATAAATGCAACTACATCATATAGTACGAATACGAATATTCGAGCAGAACATTGCTGCACGTTGTTTTATTTGACAATAGACATTATCGCAACGCATCACTTAGGCGAGGTCTGAGCAAATGTAGCACGTGCATCCGTACCGATTACGCCATGGCGAGCAACGTGAAAATTGCGTTCAATTGTGATATGTCGCGACCGACTGGGACCGGGATTAACACCAACGATGTCTCCGCCAAGGGGTGAGCCCTATAGCTACAGTTTGCGGGAATTTGGCGGCGCGCTCGGCGACCTCGGCACGCTGCTGCCACTGCTGTTGGGCACCATCGCGGTGGTCGGGTTGGCGCCGGCGCCGGCGCTGCTGGGCTTCGGTATCTTCTACGTCGCAACGGCGGTGTATTACCGTCTGCCGATCCCGGTGCAGCCCATGAAGGCGATCGCCGCAGTGCTGCTGACGGCCGGGATTACGCCCGCCGAACTGGCCGCCAGCGGCGTCATGATCGGGGTGGCGTTAATGGTGCTAGCTGCCACCGGGTGGATCAGCGGCCTGGCTCGACTTGTTCCGCAGTCGGTTCTGGCCGGGCTGCAATTGGGGCTCGGCTTGGCTTTGGCGCTGTTGAGCCTTGACCTGATGGCGACGGCACCGGCGATCGCCGCGCTCGCTTTTGGCTTGCTCACGGTGCTGATGATAACGCCGCGCCTTCCGGCCGCATTGATCGCGCTGGTGGTGGCGACCGCGCTGGCCAGCGTCCTCAACGTCCCCGGGCTAAGCTTCGAACGCACCGCAACAGGGATCATCGCGCTCCCACCATGGCCCACGCTCACCGAATTTGAGCGATCGTTCTCGCAGCTGGTGGTGCCGCAGATGGCGCTCACGTTAACCAACGCGGTACTGCTGACCGCGTTGCTTGCAAACGATTATTTTGGTGATCGGGCGGCGCATGTGACGCCGTCGCGGCTGTCGCTGGGCAGCGGTCTGGCCAATCTGCTGCTGACGCCCTTCGGCGCCCTACCGATGTGTCACGGCGCCGGCGGTCTGGCTGCGCATTACCGGTTCGGGGCCCGCACCGGCACGGCCCCACTGGTGCTCGGTCTCGCACTGCTACTGCTGGCGTTGCTACCAGGTGGTGTCGGTTTAGCGGCGCTGGCCGCGATCCCCGCGGCCGGCTTGGGCGCATTGTTGCTGATGTCGGCGGGCGAGCTGGCGCTGACCAAGCGCCTGTTCGATTGCAAACCCTCGTGCTGGCCGGTGATCGCGCTGACGGCGGGGATCACGGTGTGGGCCGATCCGTTCTGGGGACTGATTGCTGGCTGGGCGGCCGAGTTGGTGCGCACGACGGTGTTGCGCGCGCTAAGACGCAAAGCCAAGGGCTGAGCGGCCGCCGCCCGCGCACAGTCTTCCGTTACTGTTTTCCACCACCGCCAGAGAGCGGCCTGGCCGCCAGCGACCGCAGACGGTCGCGATTGGGGGCGAAGCCGAGGCCAGGCCGCAGCGGCAACCGCAAGTAGCCATCGCGCGGCTCCGGCAGGTCGTCAAATATCGCCTTGCACGTCTCGATCGCAAGATAATGCATCTCAACCAAACCGCCGTTGGCTAACCCGGCATGCAAGTGCATGTTGAAATGGGGCCAGGCGCCGCCGTTGTCGATGCCGACGTTGAAGGCCTGTGCCATGCCAGCGATCTTGGCGCATTGGCTGAAGCCGCCGGTGATTACCACGTTGGGTTGAACGATATCAACGGCCTGAGCCAGCATGAGATCCCGGAACCGGAAACCGAGACCTTCGTTTTGACCGCAGGCCAGCGGTATCGAGGTGCGGGACCGCAAATCGGCCATTTGGCGCACATCATTCTGGGTGATCGGCTCCTCGAAAAATTCGATGTCAAAGGGCTCGATATCCCGCGCGAGCTTGCTGGCATGGAACGGATCCAGGTTGCAGTTGCCGTCAACGAACAACTTGATGCCATCGCCTACCGCCTCGCGCACGGTGCGCACACGTGCCACATCCTCCTTGATGACATCGGCGATCGGCCGCGGGGCATCGCGGCGCCTGGTCGCGCCGTCCCCCACGGTCATTTTCAGCCCGGTGAAGCCTTGACCGACCCACAGCTTGGCCGCCTCGCCCAGTTGGTCGCGCTCAAAAAAACGATAACCGAAGGTCGCGTAGACCGGGACGTGATCGCGCGCGCCGCCCAACAGGCGCCAAACCGGCTCGCCCAAGGCCTGGCCCTTAAGGTCCCACAGCGCGACATCGATGGCGGCAATGGCGTGACAGGCATAGCCGGTCTGTCCGCGCGGGCACAGCAACCAGTAAAGCTCCTGCCAGATCCGCTCGATGTTGATCGGATCTTTGCCGACGATGGCGGGACCGGCCACCCGATTGATGGCGGTAGCGATCACCTCCTCCTCGGTGATGCCGGTCAGCCCCCAACCGATCTGACCGCTGTCAGCCTCGATCTCGACCAGACATACGCTGAGATTGGTGCGCTGGCTGATCCCGAGCAGATCGATGTTAATCGGCACGTTGACCGGCGTCGCCTCGACACGGACTATTTTCATGATTCACCTTCGCTGGAGGTCGGTTGTCGACGGCGCGATTGCAGCGCTGGCCAGAACAAAGTGAGCACGGCAATGGCCAAGAACGCCAGTGATACCGGGCGCGTCAGCAGCGGCACAAAGCTGCCATCATAGAGCTGCAGGCCGGAACGCAGCTGCACCTCGGCAATCGGCGCCAGGATATAACCGATCACAAATGGGCCGGTCGGTACCTTCGCTGTCGACATCATGAAGCCCAGGATACCGAAGCCCAGCATCACCCACACGTCAAACAGCCGGTTGCCCTGCGAAAACGCCCCCATCACGCAAAAGATGATGATGGCCGGCACCAGATAGGCGCGGGACACATACATCAGCTTCGAGATCATCGGCGTTGCGATCAGCATGAAGATGAACATCACAATGTTGGCGATCAGGGCCGCGGCGATGATCGCGTACACCACGTCGGGCGAATCGCGAAACAACAGCGGTCCGGGCGTGAGGTCGTGAATGATCAATGCGCCGAGCAACAACACATCGATGACGCTGCCTGGGATGCCGAGCGTGATCAATGGCACCAGCGCCCCATTGACGGCGGCGTTGTTGGCGGTCTCCGCGGCAACGATGCCATCCTCCGTGCCGGTGCCGAATTTTTCTGGCGTCTTCGAAAAGCCACGGGCCGTCGTATAGGAGGCGATCGCCGCCGTTGTTCCGCCGATCCCCGGCAAGATTCCGATCCAGGTGCCGATCAGGGAGGAGCGGAGCAGGTTGAACCAATGCCGCCGCAGAGCGTCGATCGACATGAACATGCTGCGCACCCCGGTGCTGACCTTCTCGATCGGGGCATCGATGTCGATCACATCGGCGATGACTTGGCTCATCACCAGCATCCCAAGGATCACGGGCAACAGGCGGAAGCCGGTTTCGAGATCGGCCAAGCCGAACGTCAGCCGCAGGGCGCCGGAGGCCTGATCCACGCCGACCATCGATACCATGATGCCAAGCATGCCGGACAACAGGCCCTTGATCATCGAGCCGCTGCTGACCGCAGAGATCAGCATCAGCGCCACCAACGTCATCGAGAAAATTTCGTAGGGCCCGAACCGCACCGCGACCTCCGCCAGTGGCGGTGACAGCGTGACCAAAAATACCCAGGAGATTAAACCGCCGATCAGCGAGGCGTGGATGCCCAGCCCCAGCGCCCGACCCGGTCGGCCGGCCTTGGCCATCGGAAATCCATCGAGAATGGTCATCAAGGCCGCCGGTGTCCCCGGCATGCGCATCAGTGTCGCCGAAATCAATCCACCACTGGTTGAACCGACGTACATGGCCACCAGTAGAATCAGGGCATCTGTGCTGTTCATCAAAAACGTCAGCGGCAGGGTCAAGGCGATGACCATGCCGCCGGACAGCCCCGGGATGGCGCCGACCACCACGCCGACCACCACCCCGATCACTAAGAACAGCAACGGGAGCGGCGTAAATATGTTGGCAAAGGCCGCGAGCAGATGGTCCATGGCGCTGCGTCTATAGCGTTTCACAGTTGGCTGAAACCATCCCGCTCCCCCGCCCGGCCACCCGATGGCACGCTTGTGTGAGTGGCCGGGCGGGGAGCGGGATGGAATCTTATTTGTCCTATCGCCTACCGGCTACATGAGGACGCTTTATTTGTCCTATCGCCTACCGGCTGCGTGAGGACGCTTTGCTTGTCCTACCGCCTAGCGGCTGCTTGAGGACGCTTTGCTTGTTACCTGTCCTACCGCCTACCGGCTACATGAGGACGCTTTGCTTGTTACCTGTCCTACCGCCTAGCGGCTACTTGAGGACGCTTTGCTTGTTACCTGTCCTACCACCTAGCGGCTACTTGAGGACGCTGCTCATCCGCCCAACGCGGACATCATCTAAGGCAGATCCAGGTACAGCACCTGGGTGAAGACAAACTTCAGCCCGACCCCAAGCACGAGCGCGATGATCACGGCGATCGGCAAGCGACGCGGCCGCCAGCGGAACAATGCGGCGGTCAGGACAAACGCATACACCATCGTCGCCTGACGGAACGTCGCTAGCTCCCATTGCAGTGAGGCCAGATACGCGACGGTCAAACCCAGCGTCAGCGCGGCCAGATCGTAACGCTTGCGGTGTGGGGCGGGCCGGTCGTTGGCCGGCTGTCCCGTGAACGCGCGCCACAGCACCTGCCCGGACAGGGCCATCAAGAGGATCGAGACAGCGAACGGAAAAGCGGCCGGTCCGACGGGCTCCAGGGCCGGTTCTGGGAGAGTGAAGCTGTGAACGAACACCGCGCCGGCCATGAGGATCATCACTACGGCCAGCGCAACATCAGCGATCACAAATTTGCGGGTGTGGGGCATTGCGGCCGCCGATGGTGTTCGCTGCTACGTGCCAGGCGCCGCGTGCCAGGTGCCAGTTCCGGCCGGACGCCGAAAACGTCAGCGGTCAAACCGGAGCGCTCAAGGTTACTTCTGCCCCATCGCGGCCTTCACCACCGGCGCCACCTTCTTGTAGCCGGCGTACTCGGCCGCGATATCCCGCGCTAGGTCATCGCCCGTGCGCACCACAATGCTACCCAGCCGCTTTTGGTGGTACGCCTTGAGCTCCTCGGTCTGCATCACTTGGCTCAGCACACCAGCGAAATAGGCCACCCGGTCAGCAGGTGTGCCCTTGGGCGCCCAAAACCTGCGATTCAGGCAGGCTGTGACGTCGATGCCCTTGTCCTTGGCGGTTGGCAGGTTGACCGAGGCGGGCGGCTTGGGGCCCAGCCACAACAGGCCTCTGAGTTGATCACCGCCGCGCTTGATCCAGCCCGGCGACATCAGCGCCATTTGGGTGTGGCCGCCTTTCATGGAGGCAAACCGCTTGGACGTGCCACCGGTCTGCACGATGCCAAATTTCGCCCCGGTCGCATTCATCAACTGCACCCAAGGGAAATGGGACACGCCGCCGATCGTATCGGCCGCCTTGAGTTTGTTGGGATTGGCCTTACCCGCCGCGACGAGATCATCGAAGGTGTTCACATCCGAGGCCGCGGGCACCGCCAGGTAAAGACAGGACTGGGTGGTCTGCGCCACCGGGGTGAACGCCTCCGGACCGAAATTGATGCGGCCGGTCGCGGCCAGGGCCAACAAACCGTTGTGCATTTGCAGGAAGGTGTAGCCGTCCGGCTTGGTGTCCTTCACGCGGCGGGCGGCGACCGCGCCACCGGCACCCGTGACATTGGTCACGACCAACTTTTGCGTCATCAGGTTGTGTTTCTCGATCGCGGCTTGGATCCGTCGCGCCAGAGCGTCGCTGCCACCACCGGCGCGATACGGAATCACGAGCTTGATGGGTTTTTCCGGAAAGGCGGCGAGCGCCTGTCCGCTGGCGCCGAATAGCATCACGACGCTGGACACCACTGCCGAGAACTTGAAGGGACCCATGTGCGCTTCTCCCAGATTTATTGCGTTGTTTGACCGTTGACGGCTCGCCCGACTTTCACGCCTCTTACGGCAGGTCGATGAACGCCGCGTGACGACCACGGCACCGGCGCGGAGAACTGGCTGCCGAACCCTGCCGGGCGGTCAGCCGGTTGCGCCGTTGCAGATACTGTGCATCTGCGTCTTACGAGGCGTCAAGCCAAGGCCAATTCCCGCGGCTGTGCTCTCCGCCCGTGCGCAAGCGCTCAGGCGCCCCGAAGTAAGCTGGTTCGCGGACGGCCCGTCGTCGAGAGCGTGTCAGCACCAACTCGAGCCAGCCCGCGCTTCCGCCGAAGGCGGACATGCTGCAAAGGGCCATTGCCGCTTGCCGCCGGGCTTGATGTTGCGCACAGTGCCGGCCGGAAAAACTGGCTGGAAAGGCTGACGCTCAATGTCGGATCGTGCGCGGCAGATCACCCAAAAGATCGTCGACCAGACCGCCAGCAGCGGCATCACGCTGGTGGCAAGCCTTCCAGACGGTTGGATCGCATCCCTGATTGAGGGGTATGCGGCCGACTCACGCTTTCGACATGTCGCCGTCAACCGCGAGGAATCGGCGATCGGTTTGTGTTCCGGCGCCTACTTCAGCGGAATCGGTGCGCTGGCTCTGATGGGCGCTTCAGGCTTCATGACCTGTATCTATGCCATCACCAAGATCAATTATACCTATCAGATCCCGCTGTTGATCGGCATCACCCTGCGCGGTCGGCCCGGCGACAAAGCCAAGTTCCACCAGTCCAACGGTCTTTATCTCGACGAGGTGATCCGATCGATCGACATGCCCTACATGACGATCGAGCGCAGCGCGGAGATCGACAAGATTCCGATCGCCTTTCAGCACTCCCGCGTGCTGTCCCGCCCCGTGGTGGTCGGATTTTCGCGCGATCTTTTGCGGGGGGACGCGTGATGATGGATTTTCAGGCGTGCTTTAAGGCGCTGGCGGCGCGGCTCGATCACGAAATCATCGTCACCTCGGCGGGCAACACCTCGGAACTGTGGTGGCAGATCACCCAAGAGACCGAACGGGTGTTCTACCTGGAGGCCTCCATGAGCCTCGCCTCGCTGTTTGCGGCCGGCATCGCGGTCGGACACCCCGCGCGCACCGTCGTGGTTTTCTCCGGCGACGGCGCGTTCTGCATGAACCCCGGCATGTTGTTTGTGGAACGCGCGCTCGATCTGCCGAACCTCAAGCATTTCGTGGTATCGAACCGGACCTACGGCTCGACACACAACCTGGCGCTGCCTTTTCGCCAACATGCCGATTATGCCGCCATGGCACGGGCTGCGGGCATCGCACGCGTTTATGAATTCTCCAACCTGCAGGATTTGCTGGGCCAGCTCGACGCGATCATCGGTGTCTCGGGTCATACCTTTAGCGTGCTCAATGTCGAGCCGCTGCCGCACCACCTGCCATCGCCACCGCTCGACGGACCGGAGGTCAAGTTTCGCTTCGGCCGCACTTTGGAGCGCTTAGACGGCACGCGGATCTTTGACACGCCGCTGCCCTGATCGGGCCATCACCATGCCGCCGGGTGGGGAGCGGGCCAGGGGAGCGGGCCAGGGGAGCGGGCCGCGGGAGCGATTCCGCCTAAGGCGGACATGACCTAACGCGGGTCGTTGTCGCAATCGTCTATGCTGACATCGTCCTCATCGCTCGCGGCAGCGGTCCGCCGGCGCGCCAAGATCAGCGGGCACTCGATCCAGCCCGCCAAACATTTGAGCTCGGCCTCATCGGGTACCAACAGACCGCCGAATTGGCCCAGGATCAACTGCGGCTTCAGCCGCCTCAAGCGCTGCGCCAGGGCCGTCGGCGAGCCGCTCGTCAGCTCGGCGATCACCGTGCTGACGCGGGGTTGGTCGGCCAGTGCCAGCCGCGCCGACGGCTCGATCTCGTGCAAGTCGGCCTCGTGACTGGCAACCAGGCAGATGGCAATGTCGCAGGCGGCCACCGCAGCCAATCGCTCAGCCGTTGCAAGCAGCGCCGTTAACTGTTCGATCTGCTCGACGGCCAACACGATCGGTCCAGGGGTGGGCTTGCAGAACGGCCCCACCACCATCAACCCGGTGGTTCCGCTTACGGTATCAAACAGCCGGTTGAGCGAGGGAAACGCGCCGGAGGTGAACGGCGCGGCCAAGGCCACCAGGTTCCAAGGCCCTTTTTCGGAGCACGCCGCCTCGATCGCATGGATCGGATCGTCACGAACGATGCGCGGCAATAACGGGACCTCCGCGGCACGTGCGCGCTGCTCGACCTGGCTGCAAAACGACCTGCTGGCGAAGCGGAAGTGCCGCTCGATGTCTTGCGCCGAGATCGCGCGGCTGCGCCCGGACAACGAGATCTCCCGCGCAAACGGATAGTTCGCCAGCTCGATGAGCTGCACGTTTTCGACGAACAGCGCCTCGATTTCCGATTGGAAGGCGCGGGCGACCCAGATCGCCGCTTCCAGCGCCGCCGGGCTCGCTTGTCCCGAGCACAACTCCAATACCACGCGGCCCTTGGCCTCGCCGGCCTCCGCAACGTGCATCATGACACCGACTTCCCATCTCGATGATCGTCATTGTTCGCATCGGTCCGCCGCGCATAAGCCTTAGCGCGACGTGCGAACAGCCGCAGCTTCTCCTCCACCAGGCGATTGATTGTGCCGGGCTCGAATTGTCCATCGTCGCCAACCTGGCCGGCTTTGATTCCGGTCAAGATCTCGATGCCCTCGTCAATATCCGCGACCGCGTGGATGGCGAACTGACCGTCGCGAGCCGCCGCCACCACGTCCTCGCGCAACATCAGATGCTGCACGTTGGCCTTCGGGATTAGAACGCCCTGGCGACCCGTCAACCCGCGCTCGCGGCAAATATCGAAATATCCTTCGATCTTCTCGTTGGCGCCGCCGATCGGCTGCACCTCCCCCCACTGATTGACCGAACCGGTGACGGCCAGGCCCTGCTTGATCGGCACCTCCGAAAGCGCCGACAACAGGGCGTAAAGCTCCGTGGATGAGGCACTGTCGCCGTCGACGCCGCCATAGGACTGCTCGAACACCAGCGATGCGGCCAGCGCCAGCGGCGTGTCCTGCGCAAAACGGCCGGCCAGAAAACCCCACAGGATCATGACGCCCTTGGAGTGCAGCGGTCCGCCGAGATTGACCTCGCGTTCGATATCGGTGACCCGGCCCTGGCCCATGCGCACCCGGGCGGTGATGCGACTTGGCTTGCCGAACGCGAAGGAGCCGAGCTGCAAGACCGACAGCCCGTTGATCTGCCCCACCTTGGTGCCGTCCGTGTCGATCATGACGATGTCGCGACCAATCGATTCCTGTGACCGGTCGCGCACCCGATCGGAGCGTTGCACGAACTCCTCGATCGCGCGGTCGACATCTTCCCGACCGACCACCTCGCGCCCGGCTTGGCCCGCCCAATAGTCAGCCTCACGCACGATGTCGGAGATGCGCCCGATCTCGATCGAGAATTTCTCCCGGTCGCTGGCGAGCCGCGCCGCCTCCTCCAGAACGCGAGCGACACCGTCGGCAGCGACCGGTTTGATGTCGTGGCGGCGTACCACCGACGCGATCACGCGGGCGTATTCGCGGTAATTCTCTTGGTTTCGCTCGATCGTATCGTCGAAATCGGCCTGCACCTTGAACAATCCGAAGAAGTCGGGATCGGCCTGACTGAGCAGATAGTACAGCTGACGATCGCCGAACAGCACCACCTTGACGTCATGGGGAATCGGCTCGGGATCGAGTGTTTGGCCGGAGATCATGCCGACCGCCTCGGAGGGCTGCTCGATCTTGATCTCGCGCGCCTGCATCGCGCGCTTCAGGGCCTCGTAGGCGAATGGCGAAAGCAGCAGCTTGCGCGCATCCAACAATAGATAGCCGCCATTGGCGCGATGCAAAGCGCCGGGCTTGATCAGCAAAAAGTCGGTCAGCAGCGCGCCCATCTGCGCGATATGCTCCACCCGTCCGATCAGGTTTGAATAGTTCGGGTTGATTTCCTCCACGATCGGCGCGTGCTCCCGCCCCTCGCCGTCGCTGACGATGACGTTAACCATGTAGCGGCGAAACCGGGGATCGCGCGAGGTGTCCACGGGCTGCTTGACGATCTGGCTCTCCTCATCGCTGGTGGCCAGGAAGATGCCGACGTTGCGCACCAAGTCCTTATGGGCGGCGTTAAGGTGGTCGACGACCTCCGGCAGATCGGAGAAGCGGGCCTTGAGGTCGCCGAGCGCTTCGCGCACCGCGATCGAGGCGATTTCCTCGTTGAGCTCCGACACGCGCGTCCGGCGTTGCTTGTCGGCCTTGGGAACGTGCTCGAGGATCGCCTCCAAGTCCTTTTGCAGCGCCTCGATCTTGCCTTCCACAGCCTTGCGCATGTCCTCCGGGAGGCTGTTGAAGGTTTCCGGTTTGACCACCCGGCCTTCGTGCATGGGCGCCATGCCGAAGCCGGTAGGCGTGCGCATGATGGCGATGTTCTGGCTCTGCGCCTTGCGGGTCAACGCTTCAAACGCTTCTTCCTGTCCGGAGCGGAACTCCTGCTCGATCGCACGGCGGCGGGTTTGATAATCCTCACCTTCAAACATCTCCGGCAGCGTGGCGCGCAATTCATCGATGGCGGCGACCAAATCCTTCTCAAGCAGCTTGGCGCGGCCCACCGGCAGCTTCAAGGCGCGGGGTCGGTTGGCATTGCCGAAATTATTGACGTAGACCCAGTCCGATGGCGCCGGCATCTGGCGCGCTTTGTCGGTCAGATAGGCGCGCACCGCCGTCGCCTTACCCGCCGCTGGTGGACCCAGCACGAACACGTTGAAATCGTGCGCCTTCATGTTGGCGCCGAATTCGATCGCGCGTAACGCTCGGTCCTGGCCGATCAGACCGGAGATCGGCTCGATGTCCGCGGTGGTGGTAAACCCCAGCTGGGCCGGATCGACCGGCCGGCGCAACTCCTCCGCCGCCAACGCAACGTGGTCGACCGCCGTTAGCAACGCGACGTCGGTCGCCGGCAGTGCATCGGTCGCGCTGCGCTGCGACTCGTCGGGGCGTTCGCGCTTGAAAAACATCGTCCCTCGCCATCCAATTCATCGGTCATGACCCGCGCCGTGGCCCGCGGCCCGGCCGCATCGCGCGCCTGCGTTGAGCCACCGAGCGCGACAACATCCGCACGAACACGCGTGTTGCGGATCTGCAATCTTGGCCCGGATGCTGGCATCGCGCTGTGCCAGGCCGATTTCAGATTGCACCTTGTGGTGGCCACATTAGGCTAGGCGTTGGTTTGAGGAAAGGGTCTGCCGTGGTCTGCTGGTCGCCGGCGTAAGGCCGGTGGCGTCGGCAAAGCGATGCGGGCTCAGGTGTGACCTGGCGGTCAGCCGTGATGATCCCACAACAAGGCGACAGATCAGGGCGACAGATCAGGGCGACAGATCAGGGGAACAGATGACGAAGCCCGTCGCTCAGCCCAGCCAGCTGGAAGATGGTCGCCAATCGGCGGCGGCCGCAGCGATCGCGCGCGGGGTGCGGCGCCTGATGGCGTCGCTGGGCTACGCCACGCTGACCGAGTTTTCGCTGGCCAATGGACGCCGGGCCGACATCATCGCGCTGTCGCAGAGCGGTGACATTTGGATCATCGAGATCAAGTCCAGCGTGACCGATTTCCGAAGCGACAGCAAATGGCCGGAGTACGCGGAGTTCTGCGATCGACTGCTGTTCGCGGTCGACAAAGACTTCCCGCTCGAGATTCTGCCGCAGCAAACCGGGCTGATCGTGGCTGATCCGTACGGCGCTGAAGTGCTGCGGCCGGCACCGCAACTGGCCCTCGCGGCTCAGCGCCGAAAGGCGGTGACGCTGCGGATCGCCCGGGCCGCGGCGCTGCGCTTGCACACCCTCGCCGATCCGGATTTTGCGCTGGAGCGCGGCGACCGGCTGGCTTAACCTGCCGCACTTATTTACGTTGTGCAGCGATGACTTTATGTTGTGTTGTGTAATGACGAACCATCTCAGATGGGATGCGGGACGTGCGCGATGGCGGCTGAAGCCGTCGATACGTCGCTCGCAGCCCTGATTGTTCACCGGCTCGAGACGCTTAACGGCGCGCGCTGAGGGGGCACAGTTACTTCAGTGATTGAGGACCGACGCTTGAAGCATCGGCAGCGGAATGACATTCAGATTGTTGTTTCAGGAGTTCATTGCAAATTTTGCCGCCGAGGTGATGCTCGGGCTGCTGGCGGTCGTGGGGGCCGCGATCACCGGTTGGACCATGACCTATCGACGCGCGCTCAACCGCGTGCGCGCGGCTGAACGGCGTGTAGCGCGGATCAGCGACCGCAACGGCGAGCGGGAAGGTCGCGGCATCTGGATCTCGGAACCGATCGAGACGCCACCACACTACGCGACGATGTTGCGCGGCAGCAAGCCGGTCATCGTGGTTGGCAATCTGAAGGGCGGCGTCGGCAAAACGACGGTGGCCACGAACTTGGCCGCGCACTATGCCATTAAGCAGGACGAGCGCGTATTATTGATCGACGCTGATTATCAAGGATCGGCATCATCCATGCTATTCTCGGCCGCGTCACGCATTCCCACGCAGGACCAGGACAGCCCGGCAACCTTGGCATTCGGCGGCATCTGCGATCCGGCTCGCTTCAAGGAATTGCCGCGACGCGCCGATCAACCCGACATGATCGCGGGTCTGAGCATCTGGGGCATTCCGGCCTATTATGACCTGGCCGTGGCCGAGAACCGCGTGCTGGTCGAATGGGTGATCAGGGCGGAAAATTCAAACGAAGGGGTCTCGCACGTCGGCGACCGCGACATTCGCTATTTTCTGACAGAGTTATTGCATCATGAAGGTGGTGTGATGCGCAATTTCGATCGCGTGATCATCGACGCGCCGCCGCGCCTCACCAGCGCCTGCGTTCAATCGTTCTGCGCGGCGACCCATTTGCTGATACCGACCGTTCTGGACCGCCTATCGGGCGAGGCGGTGGCAACCTTTGTGGAACAGGTCGAATTGCTGCGCAAAAAGGGTGTATGCCCAAGCTTGAAAATCTTGGGCGTGTTGGCCTACGCGCCCTCACCAGGCCAAAACTACAAGATTCTCGCGCGGGATTCGATCAGGAACGCCTTGTCGAGGACCGATACGGGAGTCGAATTGTGGGACGAGCCGTGCGAGATTCCGAGCCTCGCGCTCGTCTCGGAGTTGGCGGGCAGCCGCATTGCCTACGCCACCAACGCCAACAACGCTCAGGTCAGGAAAGTGCGAGACGTGTTCGACGCGATCGGCGAAGAGGTTTCGCGTCGCATCTAGATCATCGTGCCTTTGGTCGACACCGCTGAGACGGTGCCAACCAAAGGCACAAAGATGATCGCCTGTAGCGTGGAGTAACATGCTGTATGTGATCGCAAGCCTCCCGCTTCCGATCACATACAGGTTGCTCTAGACCCTGTCGTGACGCAACGCGTTGGTCGCGCCTCAGGTTGTATGGACGATTGCGCTGTCCACCCGCGGCGCGGGTTGCATTGACAGCATGTAACATGGCTGAAGCTTGAGGACCATTCGATATGGCGCGGACCGATCTAAAAATCGTAATCAAGGCGCACGCAGCGGCGTTGCATCGTGTGGGTGCCGAACAGGACGCCGATCTGCTCAAGCGGTTGGACGGGGTGTTCACCGCGAAGGGCGATATTTTTGCTGTGGACAAACAAATCGAACTCCCCCATGTTTCTGCTTCGGACGGCTCGATTGAACGCGCCTTGATCCTCCTGGAGGATCTGACCGCCGTGCTTGAGCCGGCTGCCAAGAGACAGGTTTTGGCGGATCTTGGTCGCTTGAAATCGTTTCTTGGAAGGCATGAGACGATGTCTTTGGTCGACCTGCTCAACGCCAGTCGAACGCGCAAGCCCGGCGGGCAATCGATCACGCAGACAGCCGAGCGGTTGAAGGCCTGCTTCGGCGCCGAAGGCTTCGAGGACGAGCTTGCCCGGGTCCTCGCCGATCGGCGCCTACGCCAGCCGGACCTAGTGGCGATCGCCAACGAGATGGGCTCCACGCTGCCGGCCCGCAGCAGTAAGAAGAAGGTGGCGGATCATCTGCTAGCGCTGCACCGCGACATGGTGACGTTCCTGGCTAAGAAAAAATCCATGGCCGGCCGATCCGCGGCCTAACCTTGAGCGGCCTGCTCTCGAGCACCCTCGCCACAAACACCCAGGCCTCAAACACCCTGGCCTCAAACACCCTGGCCTCAAACACCCTGATCTCGAGCGCGCCGCCGCCATTCAATTTCCGTGCTCAAGCAGGCGCCGCGCGATCACGTGCGCCTGGATCTCGGCTGCGCCTTCAAAAATGCTGAGGATACGAGCATCGCATAAGATGCGGCTCACCGGGTATTCGAGCGCAAACCCGTTCCCGCCGTGGATCTGCACCGCATTGTCGGCGGCGGCCCAAGCGACCCGTGCGGCCAGCAGCTTGGCCATGCCGGCCTCCAGATCGCAGCGCCGCCCGGCATCCTTCTCGCGCGCCGCGAAATAGGTAAGTTGCCGGGCGATCATGATCTCGACGGCCATCATCACGATCTTGTTGGCCACGCGTGGAAACGCCATGATCGGCTGGCCGAACTGGCGGCGGTGAAGGGCATAGTCGAGCGCCAGATCCATCGCCGATTGGGCGACGCCCACCGCGCGCGCAGCGGTTTGAATGCGCGCCGCCTCGAACGTCGTCATCAGCTGCTTGAAACCTTGTCCTTCGACTTCGCCCAGCAGCTGCGAGGCCGGCACTTCAAAGCCGTCGAAGGCGAGTTCGTACTCCTTCAATCCGCGATAACCCAGCACTTCGATCTCCCCGCCGGTCAGACCGGCGACGGGGAATGGCTGCGCATCACTGCCGCGTGGCTTCTCGGCGAGCAACATCGATAAACCGCGATAGCCCGGCTGATCGGGTCGTGTTCTGACCAATAGCGTCATCAGATCGGCCCGCACCGGATGCGTGATCCAGGTTTTCTGGCCGGTCACCCGGTAGCTGTCGCCAACCCGCTCGGCACGCGTCTTCAGCGCGGCAAGATCGGAGCCGGTGTCCGGCTCGGTAAACACAGCGGTCGGAATCACCTCGCCTGAGGCGATCCGATCGAGATAGCGGTGCTGCTGCGCCGATGTGCCGTTATTCAGGATCAGCTCGGCGGCGATCTCGGAGCGGGTGCCGAGCGAGCCGACGCCAATGTAGCCGCGCGACAATTCCTCGGAGACCACACACATGGCGACCTTGCCCAGGCCGAGTCCGCCCCATGGCTCTGGTATCGATACGCCGAATACGCCAAGCTCGCCGAGCTTAACCATCACGTGATCGGGGACATAGGCGTTGGCTAAATGCCATTGATGAGCATAAGGCGCCACTTCAGCGCGCACGAACCGCTGAATCAGATCGCGCATTTGTGCGAGGGTTGGGTCGTCGCAAGCGTCGCCATGGGAGGCTGCGCTGGCGTCGTCGGCGATCACAGACGCTAGGCGCTGCCTGCACGCTTCGGCTGGGTCGGCGGCCTCGGCGTGCCGCACGACATCCTCAAAATGGCGGAGGTCGGTTGGTTCGATCCCCAGTTCGATCGGGCGCACGATCTCGCCGGGGCTCATGGCGATCCCGCCGACCAGCTGATGGGCATAGGCGATCGTGCCGATCGACAGAAGCAACCGCTCGAGCTCGCCGAGCCGGCGCTCGGCTTCGAGCCGTTGGGCCCACCCGGTCAGTTGCCGCAAGGCCTCGATGTAGGTCGCAAACCAGGCCAGGCCATGGGCGGCATGCTGGCTTGCGTCCAGGCTGCCGGTCGCGGCGACCCGGCGTTCAACACCGGCCTTGGCCGCAGCCAGCAGGGGCTCTGCGGCATTGACGATGCAGCGGGCCCGCTCCAGCCCGGCGGTTGCAGCTTCAGACATGCCGCCTCGATCTCCTCTGATCACGATGTCCTATGAACACGATGGCTTATGATCACGGCTCCTGGCCGCGTGACCTGCAAAGCAACCGACATGAAATCGGGCTCGTGCTGCATCCGCTTCGACGCTGGCAAATGCTCGCTGCTTCAGCGCGCTCATCGCACAGCATAAGCCGATCCGCCAGCGCGCCTCCACGCTCTGGCGTGCTGACGCCGAGCAAAAAAGCTCTCGCAGTGCGTTGATAGAGGTTCTTCCGGCAACGACAAGGGCCGTAGGATCAAGGGCTGCCGCCGACCATAGCCTCACGCCCGTTAGAACGGGGTGTCAGCCTGCGCAATTGCTGACGGAGAGTTCCCGGCTGACCAAGGCGTGCGGCAGGCACCCAGGCCACGACGGCTGCCCGACCCGAACCGGCTGACGACGGACCAGGCTGCGAACAAGGCCGTGCACGAGATCATGCCCGGCTGCGGCGGACGAGCCTTAATGGCCCGCTCTGCTCCCCGCCTTCCCGCGACATCATGCCATTGGGTGGCCCGGTCAGGCAGCGGGATGGTTCCAGCACCACTGAGACGCTGTTAGGTCTCGATCCCCGGCAGGCTCCTCAGCGAGTCAAGGACCCAATCGATTCGATCAAGCACCTTGGCCTGCTTTTTGCGCAATTCGTCGATCTCAGCGCGCGCCGATTCCAGCTCGGTTCGAAGGCGATCGCATTCCCTGCGCAAATCATCGGTGCTGGATGGGTCCGCACGCCGTCTGACAGTACCCTTGCTGCGATCTCGCGTCGGTAACTGCGGCTGCCGTGTTCGCTGGCTTCTCCGCTGCTGTGCCATCACCCGCCGCCCTCACCCAGTTTGCGCGCGATCTCCCTCGCCGCAGATCGGAACTGGAGACCATAATTACAGCCGGATTGGGGCGTCAACACAGCAGCGTGAAAAAGAAACCGCACAGACACCACGAGCATTTCGTGTTCCTGGTATGAACTCGGACCGATTGACAGGTGACCCGCAGCAGAACATCTATGCGCCACCAATCCAGCGCGCAATCCAGCGGCAAGTGATCCTCGTGGGTTGATCGTCTTATGGTTACAGATGATCTGACTGATCAGCAGTCGATAAGCTGCACCTCTCAAAGACCCGAGGTCCTTGTGCCAGACCAGCGGTTGTTCAAACCAAGGAGCCCAATACCATGGCAGTCAAGGTAGCAATCAACGGCTTCGGCCGCATTGGGCGCAATGTGTTGCGCGCGATCGTTGAAGCTGGCCGCACCGACGCGCAAGTGATCGCCATCAACGATCTCGGACCGGTGGAGACCAACGCCCACCTGTTGCGCTACGACAGCGTGCACGGTCGCTTCCCCGGCACGGTGAGCGTCAACGGCGACGTGATCGATGTTGGGACCGGCCCCATCAAGGTGACCGCGATCAAGGACCCCGCTGAGCTGCCGCACGGCGCGATGGGCGTCGACGTCGTCCTGGAGTGCACCGGGATCTTCACCGCCAAGGAGAAAGCCTCTTTGCATCTCAAGGCCGGCGCCAAGCGCGTCCTGGTCTCCGCGCCGGCGGAGAATGCCGATCTCACGGTGGTCTATGGCGTCAATCACGACAAGTTGGCGAGCAGCCACGTGGTGGTGTCCAACGCGTCCTGCACCACCAACTGCCTGGCGCCGATCGCCAAGGTCTTGAACGACGCGATCGGCATCGAGCGGGGCTTCATGACGACGATCCATTCGTATACCGGCGACCAGCCGACGCTCGACACAATGCACAAGGACCTCTATCGATCGCGGGCCGCCGCGCTATCGATGATTCCGACCTCGACCGGGGCGGCCAAGGCGGTCGGCCTGGTGCTGCCGGAGCTCAACGGCAAGCTCGACGGCACCGCGATCCGCGTGCCGACACCGAACGTCTCGGTGGTTGATTTCAAGTTCGTGTCCAATCGCGAGACCAGCAAGGACGACGTCAACGCGGCGGTTAAACAAGCCGCTTCCCAACAACTCAAGGGTATCCTTGGCACCACCGATGAACCGAATGTGTCGATGGACTTCAACCACGACAGCCACTCGTCAGTGTTTCACCTCGACCAGACCAAGGTGATCGACGGCAAGCTGGTGAGGGTGCTGTCCTGGTACGATAACGAATGGGGTTTCTCGAACCGCATGATCGATACCGCCGTCGCGATGGGCAAGCTGATCTGAACACCGGATCCGTCCGGGGCATGGGCCACTGGTCGGCGGAACCGCCGGGCGCACCCGATCGCGCCGTTGTTGCGCGCTACCAGCGCCGCGCCGCGCCGCGACCGTCGCCCAACCGCGTCAGCCGTCGGCCCCATCGGCGAACCTGCGACGATGGCTGGGCGGGCCGGCGCCACACAACCTTTACGCCCAGCCTTCACGTCCAGCCTTCACGTCCAGTCTTCACACCCAGCCTTCACACCCACGCGGCTTTACACCATCCAGGAGGCCTGCGATTGTTGCAACGGGCGGTCCGGCGCTGGTCGGGCGCGGCGACAGGAGACAGCATTGACCGGTGAGCCAGCCGCACAGTTCACGTGCAGCCAACAGGTGTTGGAGGCTGCACGCAAGACCGTGTCGAAGTTGACGTGGGACTACATCAACGGCGCCGCCGGTTCGGAAACGACGATGCGGCGCAATCGGTACGCGCTCGACAGCTATGCGTTTCTGCCGCGGGTGTTGCGCGACGTATCGCGGGTCGATGCCACCACCAGCTTGCTCGGCCGCGCCACCCGTCTGCCGCTGGTGCTGGCGCCGATGGGCTCGATGCACCTCATGCATACAGAAGGTGCGTGCGCGTCTGCCAGGGCCGCGGGCGCGTTTGGCGTGCCGCATGCGTTGAGCTCGGTGGCGCGGCATGGCGTCGAGGAGGTTGCCGCGGCCAACACAGGCTTCAAAATCTATCAGCTGTATATTCGCGGCGACTTCGATTGGATCAAGCGCCGGCTGGAGGCGGCAAAGTCAGCTGGGTTCGCGGCCCTGGTGATGACCGTCGACGCCGCCCACTACGGCATCAGGGACCGGCAGCTGGTCAACAAATTCAATCGGCCCTCGGCCGACCTGGTGGACGAGGACCGCAACCATCAGGCGGCGATGACGTGGGCGGACATGGCCCGGGTCAAGGCGTTCTGGGGCGGGCCGATGATCCTCAAGGGAATCGCGACCGAAGCGGACGCGCGCATGGCGGTCGAGCACGGCGTAGAGGTGGTCTACATCTCCAACCACGGCGGGCGTGAGCTCGATCATGGGCTTGGCACGCTGGACATGCTGCCGGGCATCGTCGCGGCGGTCGACGGCAAAGCCGAAGTGTGGATCGATGGCGGGTTCGTGCGCGGCACGGATATCGTCAAGGCGCTGTGCCTCGGTGCCCACGCCGTCGGCATTGCGCGCCTGCAAGCTTGGGCCGTCTGCGCCGGTGGCGCGCCGGTCGTCGCCCAGGTGCTGCAAAATCTCGAAGAGGAAATCACCAATACGATGGGCCTACTCGGCGTGACGACGCTGGCGGGGCTCGGCCCGGATTATTTGACGCGCGTCACGCCCATGGGACCCTGGCATGAGCATTCGAGCTTTCGTCCGTTGGGTCCGGAGCCGATCTATTGAGCGATTTGGCGATCGCCATGACCGATGCTGATGTGCGCCCATGGCAGCCCGACGGCAACGGCTTAAGGCTTCGGTTCAGGCTGACGCCGAAGGCGTCTTTTGATCAGGTCGACGGCATCACGATGACCGGCGATGGGCCAGCCATCGCGGCACGGGTGCGCGCGGTGCCGGAACAGGGTGCGGCCAATGCGGCGTTGGAGCGATTGGTAGCGGGCTGGCTTGGTCTCGGCAGGCGCGCCGTCGCGGTGACGGCCGGTCATCGGTCCCGGGTCAAAACCGTGATGGTGATCGGCGATCCGGCACGGCTGGCGGACACCATCGACGGGCTTTTGCAGCGTAATCGGCCGCAAGTTGGAAGATGAGGCAATGACGCAGGCGACGTTGATCGACGGCAAGGCCGTCGCCCAAGAGGTGCGCAGCGCGGTGAGCCAAGCCGTCGCGGCCCTGAAGGCGAGGCATGATCTGGTGCCTGGCCTGGCGGTGGTGTTGGTGGGTGAGGACCCGGCCAGTCAGGTCTATGTGCGCAACAAGGCCAAGCAGATCGGCGCCACCGGCATGGTCTCATTCGAGCACCGGTTGCCGGCGGACACCGCCGAAGCCGACCTGCTGGCGCTGGTCGATCAACTCAACACGGACGAAACGGTCGACGGCATTCTTGTTCAATTGCCGCTGCCGTTCCACATCGACGAGGATCACGTGATCAAGGCCATTGATCCGAGCAAGGATGTGGACGGTTTTCATCCGATCAACGTCGGCCGGCTTTCGACCGGTGCGACAACGTTGGTGCCGTGTACGCCACAAGGATGTGTGCTGCTGGCCAAGCGGATCACGCCAGACCTGACCGGGATGGACGCGACGATCATCGGGCGCTCGAACATCGTGGGCAAGCCGATGGCCCAATTGCTGCTGGCCGAGAACTGTACCGTCACCATCGCGCACTCACGAACGCGCGACCTGCCCGGCGTTGCGCGGCGCGCCGATCTGTTGATCGCGGCTGTCGGGCGGGCGGAGCTGGTCAGGGGCGACTGGATCAAGCCCGGCGCCATCGTGATCGATGTGGGCATCAACCGGATCCCCGGCACGGGAGGTGGCCAGAGCCGCCTGGTGGGCGACGTCGCGTTCCACGAAGCAGCAGCGCGCGCGCGCGCCATCACGCCGGTACCCGGTGGCGTTGGACCGATGACGATCGCTTGCCTGTTGCGCAATACGGTTGAAGCGGCGTGCCTGCGGCGCGGACTGCCGCCGCCGTATGCTGCGGCCTGAGCATTGGATCAATTCCGCCTTGTAGCGTTTCAGTGTTAGCTGGAACCATCCCGGCCCCGCCCGGGCGACCAATGCCTCGATGTCGTGGGCGGCTGTGGCGGGGAGCGGGATGGTTGAGCACACACAGAAGCGCCCGCAGCCCCATGCTGTGGCGCGCGGTCGGATCGATGGGATTTAGAGCAACCTGCCTTCAATCGGAACCGGCTTTGCGGATCCGATTTAAGGCGCGATGATCTAGCACCGGCCAGCGCGTTCGGTTGGCGCAAGGGGGGCTTTATCGCCTCACCGCTTTCTGATACACACACGAGCTTGTCGCGCTGTGCAGCTGATCCGCGGTAGCTCAGCGGTAGAGCAACCGGCTGTTAACCGGTTGGTCGTAGGTTCGAATCCTACCCGCGGAGCCAACCCCAATCCCAGCTCATAAGAAAAAATGCCCACAATACAATGTGGTTGCAGTGGAGATGTGGCGGCTTGATCGTGGTAAATTCGATTTTGTTGTGCCGCAGAATGTGCCACCAGCGCGTCGCTCGCTCGGCATCTCGCCTACCGCGTTCATGGGTGGCCAGGTCGTGTAGTTGGGCAAGAGAATTCCACCAAAGGTGGAGCGCCCTAGAGCAACCTGCCTTCAATCGGAATCGGCTTTGCGGTTCCGATTGAAGGCGCGACGATCTAGTCCCCCCGCATTTTGAAAGACAGCCAGATTTTGAAGCCTTCGACGGTCAGGACGTCGAAGCCGTCAAGCTGGCGCGCCTGTCGCTCAATCCAACGCCGCGCCTCCGGTTTCCAGCCATGGCCGTCGATAACGAGGATGAAGCGGTGATGGGCCAGGTTAAGCTTGGCATTGAGATAAACGAACGGTAGTTTTTCGTCCGTCGAGCCGGACACGCGTTGGCGTTTGGTCTCAATCAGATAGCAGTGGCCGCCGAGAACCAACTTGAACTCAATACGCGCTCCATGCCGATAAATCGAGCGGTAGCGGGCGTTGCGATAGACGATTGGTGAATGCTGTTTACCGCAGTTGAGACTGCGGTCGTTGGAGCCTGCCAGCATTGGTATTTCGGCTTGATGAAAGATACCGGCCACGACCGTTTCGAGGCGCCTGCCGGACGCGGCGGCCTGCTCAGCGTTGGCCTGGCTTGCCGCGCTCAGCATTGCACACAGCATCGAGGTCAGGCGAGAACACCAACAACGCCGAGGGGAACGGTGCTGAATGCCGCTTACAATCAGACGCATGCCGATATTTTAGCCGGCCTTTGAGGAAAAAGACATTGGATTTTTCTCGCACATAGGTGTGCCACCACCTGGCATCGGTTCGCGCTGGGACCAGTGCGACGATCACAGCACCTTTGCGCGCTTCGCTACATGCCTTGCTGAGCCAGGATCCGATGGCTCTGCCATAGGGCGGATTGAGCCAGATCCGCCCATAGACGTGCCAGTCGCGCGATAGGGCATCATCGGCTTTGGTGAAATAGTGCCGACATTTTGCGTTCTTGGGCGTGGCGCATGCGTCGAGGGCAAAGGCGAAGATGTGATTCAGCCGATCAAACAGGTCTTGGGGTGTCTCCCATTCTTCGCTGCGGCTGGAAAATAGCGCTCTATCGACCATTCTGCGGACTACGCACTCACGTTGGTGGCTCCACGAATATAAGGCCGGTTCGCCGGACGGGGATTAGGCGCGGGCCGAGCCAGCTCCAACCCCGGCGGTCAGTCAGGATCGAGCGGACGGTTACCATACTGCTCGTGAACGCGCTGTAAGCCGTTGCAGTCTCGGCAGCAACCGTCGCGCTCCGCACCTGGCCGCGCAACGGCTCGATCTGATCGCAGGCCGGGTCGGCGCAAACCTAGAGCAACCTGCCTTTAATCGGAATCGGCTTTGCGGTTCCGATTTATGGCGCGATGATCTAGACGATCGGACCGCTCAATTCAGTGTTCCGGGCCCCGAACACTCATGACGGTTCGGGGAGCTGCAAAGCCAGGGGCGTCCGTCTGACGTGATCGGATATCGGGCGGGCAACTTGCAAATCACTTATAATATGATTGAGCATAACTAAATTTCCGCAGCTGCTCCGATTGGACCAAGCACAAAAACGCCGACTGTTCGGCACCGATCGGCCGGTGATGAAATCGTTGCCAAATTAAAAAAATGCGTGCCCATTTCCGCTGGAAAGATGGCAAAGATCGGTGATTTTCTCATCATCATTTCGATGGCCGTTTGCCCACCGTAAGCGGTGCCCTAACCAACGCCGCAGACAAATCGAGATTTTGGTAGCCGTTGAGCCCGTCACGCGATAAGCTTAGTTTATCTGTGAGTAAGGAGGCGAGCGTGTCGAAATTGCTGAAAGGTTTATGGTTGAGTGCCGCCGCCTCTATGGCATTAGGAGTCAATACAGCCGGGGCCAATGCGGCCTCGCTCGGATCGGCTGTGCTCCGTGCGGATATTGATGTCGCCCAGTCCCACGTCACGCACGTTGGCTACAGACGATATTCCCGAGGCTACCGGCGTTACTACATTCGCGAACGATACCGTCCGGCTCCGCCACCCGTCGTGTATTATCCGCCGCCGGTGGTTTATTATCCGCCGCCGGTCATCGTCTACCGCGCTCCGGCCGTGGGTCCCTATTACGGCGTCACCTACGGTCACCGCCGGGTGGTTCCCTATTACCGGCCCTACTTCCCTCGCGTCCGTTATTACAACAGGTGGTAGAACGCGCGCGCCGGACCAAGCGAGGTTTGATCGCGCAGCGGCACTTTTCGACGTGCTCGCTTGAACCCAAGGCCACATGAATTGATGACGTGCGGGTGATAAAGTGGCGGCTGTGACGGACCAAGATTGAAAGGCCCTGATGGGCAAACTCAACTTTCTAGAGCAACTTTCTGCATTTCATCGAAATCGGAACGATCCCGATGAAATGCAGAAAGTTGCTCGACACTTTAAAGCACGATGATCCAGGGCTGCTCAGCGTTAGCTGGAGCCGTTCCGCTTGCCCGCCCGGCCTTCCAATAATGGCACGGCGATTGGGTGGCCTGGTGGTGGTGCGGGCCGGTTCCAGCCAAATCTGATACGGTCGCGCTGATGCCCGGTCAGGCCTATTGGGGCGGTGCCTTGTCAGACGCGCGCGCAACGGCACCTTTCAACAGAGCGAATACGTCTTTCGTCACCGGATCCTGACCCAGGAATTCATCGCCCAATGGCGCCAAGCGCCGTTTCATCTCGGCAACATCTTCGGCCGGAAGCTGCACCACCTGCGCACCATTGTCTTTCCAGATTTTGGTCGCACGCGCCTCGAACCCCGCCGCATTGTGACCGGCCCATGTCTCCAGCTCACGGCCGACGGTCTTGATTGCGTCTTGGACATCCTTCGGCATTTTGGCGAGCCACTTGGTGCTGATCCAAAGCGCACTGATGATCATGCCCTGTTGGGTCAGCGCGATATTTTTCGTCGCCGTGTAGAATTTGGAGGCGGCCATCACCGCGGCGGAGCTCCGACAGCCGTCGATGGTCCTTTGTTGAAGGGCTGGGAGCACCTCGGTGAACGGCATGGGGACCCCGGTTGCGCCGAGCACACCGGCGACCCTGCTTTCCATCTTGGTCGCCAGCACCCGGATCTTCAGACCCTTCAGGTCCGCGAGTCGCTTGATCGGTTTGTGGGTGGCGATCGCTTGCGGTCCGTAATTGAAGATCGATACCCCCACGATTCCATTATCCTTGGCGAGGTTGAGGAACGTGTCACGGAATTTGGGATCGGTCACCGCGTTTTGTGCATGCCAGTAACTTTTGTAGATGCCGGGCGCGTCGGTCACCTGGAACGCTTTGGTAATTCCGGACAGAAAACCGGCCGGCCCGAGGAAGCCACCCTGCGCGCCAATCTTCAGGTTTTCAATTTGGCGGGGAATGCTGCCGAGCTGCGCGGCTGGGAAAACCTTGACGGTCAGCGCACCTTTTGTCCGCTTGCCGAGTTCTTCGGCATATCTGTTGGCGAACGTATGCTGCGCGTCGTTAACCGTCACCATGCCAATTCGCAACGTATGTTGGGCGAGCGCCGAACTCGCGGCGGCGGCCGTCACGGCTGCGATCAAAGACATCGTAAGCATTCTCGTCATTGGCATAACTCCCTTACACCTGTTTTCTCAGTTTCTCACTGTGACCAGCGATTCTCTCGGGCTAATCCTCAACCGACAGCAGTTAGCGCTGCGGGCTTGGAGCCAATTGCCGACTGCGGCCGAGCATGCAATCCGGCAGTCCAGACCCCATGTTTCGGCGACCTTTGAGCCCGTCCGACCCGCCGTTGGCCCGCAATGGTGGTGCCGCATCCGCGCGACGTCAACCGTCCTCATCGCCCGTCCAAGCGCGATCAGCCGAACGCCGCTCGCCGCGGTCGCCTTGATTGACACGAAACATGTGGCTCACTAACGGTCAGAGGCATATGATGTTTCACCGGCTCGCCAACTGTGGCACCATTGCGCGACACGATGCACCGACGCTAGAGGCGTGACTGACGGAGGCTCGCATGGCCGATACCAAGGTGGAATTCTGCGGATTGCCGTTCAAGAATCCAGTTGTCGTGGCATCGTTGGAAACCACCAACAGCCCCGACTTGATGCGTCAATGTTTCGATGCCGGCGCCTCCGGCGCGATTATCAAGACGCTCACCGACATCGATGATATGGCGCGCCTGACGCAGAATTCGAAATACTGCATCATGAACGACCGGGGGGAGGTGATCAACGGCAAGGTGCCGCGCGATTTCGTGTTCTACAGCCGTTCCGGCTACTCCAGCACCTATTACAAGGACTGGATCCCTGATCTGATAGAAACGCAAAAATATGCAGCCGATCACGGCGCGCATTTGATCGGTAGCGCCGGCGCCAAGGACATCAACGGCTGGAAGGACATCTGCCGAACCATCGAGGATTGCGGCTTGCCGATGGTGGAGCTGAACTTCGGCTGCCCCCACCCGGCGATGATGCCCGGTGTGCACGGCGGCTCGATGATCGGCCAGGAGCCTGAGATCGCTTTCAAAGTGACCGAAGCCGTCTGTGCCTCCATCGACATCCCGGTCATGGTGAAGCTAACACCGGACCAGTCGCGCCCGCTGGAAGTTGCCAAGGCCGTGCAGGCGGCCGGCGCGGCGGCGGTCACCGCCACCAACCGCCATACCGGCTTTGCCGTCGACATCGAGACCGGTGAGCCCAGGATCGGTGGCCCAGCCGGGATCGGTGGTACCTGGGTCAAGCCGCTGTCGTTGCGCTGGGTCCACAATATTCACAATGAGATCGGCATTCCCATTTCAGGATCGAACGGAATATTCGACCATCGTGATGTGGTTGAATTCATTATGTCCGGTGCCGGCATCGTGCAAGTTGGCTCTGTGCTGATGGTCAAGGGAATGAAATGGTTGCCAAAGATCGTTTCCGGCTTTGAAGCATTCATGGACGAGCACGGGTATCGAACGGTCGATGAAATGATCGGTATTGCCTCGGGTAAGTCCGCGAAAGATTACTCTGAACAGTTTGCCAAGCAACGTATGCACGCGCGCGTGATCCACGAGACCTGCAAGAACCCGACATGCAACGTGTGCATCCAAGTCTGCTTTTATGAAGCGTTGTCCCAGAACCGCAACGGAACCATTGAGGTCCATACCGACAACTGCATCGGCTGCGAGTTGTGTTTGGACATCTGTCCGTTCGATTCGATCAGAATGGATGTGACGCAGCCTGAGCAATTCGCAAGCGGGTATTTCGATATTCCGACGGGGGTTTATGAGAAGGATAAGTTCCTTACCAATCGCAACAACATGGACACGATTCGGCGCGACAGTCCAAAATTCGAGGCCGAGCCGGCGGAATAACCAGTGGGAGCGAGACCATGGCGGTCAATAAGCAGCATCGCGAATTCTATCAGGTGGATCTGGAGTCGGGTTGGGAGACGCCGCCTGGCTATCCCGCGGGGATCAAGCAGAAGATTCTGTCGGGAAAGCTCGACATGCAGAACAAGTGCGGCGGCCACACGCGCCTGTTGAAATTCGAGCCCGGGACCTATACGACGGAGCCGTTCGTGCACGACTATTGGGAGGAGGTTTTCGTCATCTCCGGCGATATGTGGGTCGGCAATGATGAAAATGGCCAGGGCGGCGAAAAATTCACCGCCAACACCTACTGCTGCCGCCCCCCTCACGTGCACCACGGGCCGTTCCGCAGTGAGCACGGCTGCCTGCTGCTGGAGCAACACTATTACGATCCACAATAGATCGAACGCCCGGCCACGATCTGCCCCCAACCGACGATCGGATCTCGGGTGGAAATGGGTGGAAGCGAGGCAAGCGGTCAACGCACATGCATACGCTCGTCGATCTATCACGCAAGCTCGCCAGTGGTACACTGAGCAGCCGCGCGCTCACCGAAGCGTGTCTCGATCGCATTGCCGATCCCAATGGAGAAGGGGCCAGAGCCTTTCTGACGCTTTACCGTGAGCGTGCACTGGCGGAAGCGGAGCGCGTCGATCAGGCCCGGGCGAAGGGTTGGAACCTGCCGCCCTACGCGGGCATCGCGATCTCCATCAAGGACCTGTTCGATGTCGCCGGTGAGACCACCAGGGCCGGCTCCCACGTGCTGGATCGGGAACCGCCGGCGAGGGCGGACGCGACCGTGGTCGAATTTTTGCGCCGGGCCGGCTTGATCGTGCTGGGCAAGACCAACATGACCGAGTTTGCCTACTCGGGGTTGGGCATCAATGGACATTTCGGCACGCCGCTCAATCCCTTCGAGCGCGACCAGCAGCGCATTCCGGGCGGCTCCACCTCCGGCGGTGCGGTGTCCGTCGGTGACCGGATGGCGCAGGCGACGATTGGCACCGATACCGGCGGCTCCTGCCGCATTCCCGCTGCGCTGTGCGGGATCGTCGGGTTTAAGCCGACATCGACCCGGATCTCGCAACGCGGTGTTATACCGCTGTCCACCAGCCTCGACTCGGTGGGGCCGCTGGCCCATTCCGTGTCATGCTGTGCTGTACTCGATTCAATCCTTGCCGGCGGTTGGGGCGAGGATGAGGACTCGTTTCGTATCGCCAGCGTCCGCTTGGGCGTTATTGACGGATATGTGACCGATCACGTGGATCGTCACGTTGGACGATGTTACGAGGAGGCGTTGACCAGGCTGTCGCGCCGCGGTGCCAATCTTACGCCGATCAAGATCGACGAACTGTCGGAGCTGCCCGCCGTTAACCGCAGCGGCGGACTGGTCGGTGCTGAGGCCTACGCCTGGCATCGCCGATTTCTGGAAACGCGAGGCGAGTACTATGACCCCTGGGTTCGCGCGCGATTCGAGGCTGGAAAGGCCCAAACCGCGGCAGATTACATCGACGTCCTGAACCACCGCCGTCGCATCCAGACCGCCTTCGAAAGCAAAACATACGTGTTCGACGCCTTGGTCTTGCCGACCGTGCAAATCATCGCCCCGACCATCGACTCTTTGTCGGATCAAGACCATTCCAATGCCGTAAATCTGCTCTGTTTACGCAACACGTCGATCGGGAATTTTCTCGATCGACCGGCGATCTCGGTACCGTGCCATACGCCGGGCGAAGCTCCAGTCGGCTTGATGCTGATGGGGCGGACGAACGGCGACCGCCGCCTGCTCTCCATTGCCCGCAGCCTCGAATACGCCATCCGCCCCAGTTGAAGCGACGTCGGCATCGGCGGGATCCATCAAGCGCTGGATCGTGCCCCAGATTGGCGCGGCGATGGCGGCACCTATGCGGGCGCGGCCGTCGACCTAGATCATCGCGCCTTTAATCGGGATCGTTCCGATTCCGATTAAAGGCAGGTTGCTCTAGATCATCGCGCCTTAAATCGAAACCGCAAAGCCGGTTCCGATTTAAGGCGCAAAGATGATCGCTCTTAAAGTGGTGAGCAACTTTCTGCCTTTAATCGGGATCGTTCCGATTCCGATTAAAGGCAGGTTGCTCTAGCGCCGGTCGGGTCCAGCTTCTTTCAGGGAGCGGGATGATACCAGCTAAATCTGAAACGCTTTAGACGACGCCCGACAGCGCGCGCTCCTCCTCGGCCAGCCGCCGCAAGACCATGCGGGCTCGATATAGGCCTTTATCGGCCTGCAATGCGCCGTCCGGCCGCACATCCCCATCCTTGGCCAGCGGATCCTCCAAAATGGCGCGTTGCTGTGCGACGTAGACCTGGTGGTCTTCGTCCAGCACGTTGTCCATCTGCCGTTGCCAAAGCTCATGGTGCTCGGCATCGACCAAGTCATTGCGACGCGGGACCGCCCAGAACTGATGGGTCGAGATCTCCGTTTCCGGCGTTAGCGCATGAAACACCCGAAACCCCCACCGTCCCAAGTCCGCATTGGGATCGAACGCGTCGTTGTCCTCAGCGAGGCGAGAGCCATTGTTGATGGAGATATAGCTTGGGGCGAAAAAGTTGGTGCACTGCCATCGATCCATGCGCGCCCCGTTGTACTTGCCGTAAAAGTCGAACGCTGGGGCGGCGGCGACGCCGCGCATGATGCGGGTCTGGCGCACATGATTTTGTCCGTCCGAGCTGACGGCAACATGCGCCGCTTCGCCGACGTCGACGTTGCCGGTGGTGGAATCGTGGACATAGGCGAGATGCGATAGATCCAATAAGTTATCGACCATCATCCGGTAGCCGCATGCAACCAACAACCGACCTGAGGCGTGGCCCCAGTCGGGATCAGCCAATAGCGCATGGAACTCCGGCACGTCCTGTTCGCGCGCGAGCGCTGGATCGCCCAGCCAAATGAAGGTCCATCCGAACCTTTCCGCGATCGGATATGACCTGACGCGGCACCAGTTGGGAATGGCCTGCTCTCCGGGGACGTGGACACACGCGCCGTCGGCATTGAACTGGAGGCCGTGATAGCCGCACTGAATGTCATCGCCGACGATCCTGCCGCACGACAACGGAAGGTTCCGGTGCGGGCATCGATCCTCAAGTGCGACGGGCTCACCGTTTACCTTGCGGAACAGGCACGCGCGCTTGCCGAGAAATTTGCGCGACAGCGGCGTGCGCGACAGTTCTTTGCTCCAGGCCGCGACATACCAATGATTCATCAAGAACATCTGGTTCCTCCCAAGCCGGAAGCCTCGCGCGACACCGTCCTTCAGACGGCCCTGGTCAAGGTGATTTCTAGACCACGTTCGCCTGAGGCGAAATCGCCTGGCCGGCCCACCCCCCAGCCGCAACCCGATGGCACAATGGTGTGGTGGGGCCGGCTGGGCAGCGGGACGGTTCCAGCTCACACTGAAACGCTTCTAGGACGAAGTCGTCAAGTTGGCAGCCGCAGGCCGCGCAGATCGGCAGGCCGGCATCGCGCTGCCGGGCATCGGCTGCGCACAGACCAAAAGCGCGCGGCCCTGCCCGCAAAGGCAGGGCCGCGCATGGGGCTCTGATTGGCACGATGGGGCGTCGTTGGATGGCTTACTTCTTTTTCTTTTTCCCGCAGTTCAGGCAGCCCGTCTTGTAACCGGTCGTCATGGCCGTATGCGCAATTTTGCGTGCCTCATCATCGATCGCCAGCACCTCAGCGCGCATCTCGTCGATGGCCTCGCCCGGCAGCGGGTCATAGGGGAAGCCGCGCTTTTTGACGTCGGCAATATAAGCCTCGTCCTTCATCAACGCGTTGAACGCCTTGCGCAGCTCGGCGGTCCGCTCTTTCGGCGTGTCGGGCGCAGTGAACAGTGACCGGCCAATGTCCGAGCTCAGCCCGATCCACCGGTAGATCTTCTTGGTTTGCTCGGTGCCGATCGCTTCTTGCACGAGCGGAATGTTGGGGATCAACTTGTTCCGCTTAAGCCCAAATTGCATCAGCGGGATGTATTCGCCCGACTTCACCTTGTCCTTGAGCTTGGCCTCCCATGTACCCCAATTGAGCGCCATCATGTTGACCTCGTTGCGCTCCATGGCCAGCATAAACGGCCCCGATCCGCGATAGCCGCACACCATCTGGAACTTGGCGCCATCGAGGTTTTTGACCAACAATGGTCCCCAGGCGCTCGGTGACGTTTTACCCGTGCAGCCCGCCTTGAGCGGCGTGGACAACAGCCCCTTGATGTCTTTGACACCGGTATCCGCGCGCACGCCAAACACCGTATGCGCCGTTGCGATACGGCCGATATAGCTCACCTTGCGCATATCCCAGCGCGAACGCTTCGGTTCCAGCAGCTGGCTGTGGGTCATCGAGTCGGGCAACAGGGCGATCATCGTGCCGTCCCTTGGCGCCTTGGAGAAGAAATAGGCGCCGGCTTTGCGGCCGCCGCCGCCGGGGCGGTGTTGCACGATAACTTTCGGATTGCCGGCGATATGTTTACCGTAATGCAGTGCGGTCAGCTGTGAGTAGCCATCATACGACCCGCCTGGATTGTGGCCGATCAGGATGGTGAGGGTCTTGCCGGCATAAAAATCCGCTGCGCTCGCCGGGGTCTGCGCCGCAAGCGCCAACGCGCCGGCTCCGAGCGTTGCGGCACCAAGGCCAAGCACCATCCCGCGTGAAAGTTCGATCATTTACACTCTCCCTTATTGCTGCCTGGGGTGCCTAACATTTTTCGACTGCACTGCCCAAGGCCGACGCGAACATTGTCCCTTCATGTCGGGATCATTTCAGACCCTGGCCACCCGAGCGATCGCCGAGCCCGTGCGCCGTGATTACGGCTGCACGTTGGGGAGCCGTCTGCCGAGCGGGGGACATTGCCATGTCTGGCGCAGGATGTGAAGAACAAGCATGCTTTCAGGCACGCGCGCATCTTAATCGGGTCATCGATCGATCGCTTGCGGGCCGTTTCGCGCCGGTTGGCCCGCATGTCAAGCGAAGGGGTGAAGCGGTTAACGTGGTTCACGATCTCGATCGATGAGGTTTAAAACAAGCGTAGGCCCATATAGTTGCGCCATTCGGGGAACAGATCGCCGAGCAATGCGTCGGGCCATGGCATGTTGAGCAGCACGTCGAACAGGGCATACATGCCGACCACCACACAGGCTGAGATCGTGAGCGCCTTCAACACCGGGATACGACCCTCGATGATCATGAAGGCGGGCACATAAATGGCCGTCGCGATCAACATGCCGACCGTCTGCACCAGCGCCAACAGCAACAACAGCCAGAACAATTGAATGAGTGAGCGTCTGATCAATTCCGGATTGGACAGGAAGGCGAGCGAATCTTCCTCTTGCATGTGGTCGCGCGGCTCGCCTGCGGTGGTCGCGGATTCGGCACGGGCCGGCGCCGGCTGAATGTCGATCAACCACTTGATCACACGCAATCCGATCACAATCAGGCCGATGACGGCCACAACCTGCGGCAACAGTCGGGCTGCGAACGGCCAATCCCAGCTCGACAACAGCACATAGGCGAGGGCCGCCGACACCAGGCCCCAGAGCAACAGGCCGACGGCGTGGGCGCCGGTGCTGCGGGGCTTGGGCGGTGACCGGATCGGTTCACCACGGCCCAGTGCGGCGGTGATGATGGGGCGCAAGAGCACCAGCACCAATATCGATGCTAGAAAAATAACGCCGGGAAATAACAAAAAGTCGAACCGATACGAGCTGTAGGAAATGAACATATAGTCTTCGATCAGGTCACCGAGCACGAAGCCCAGGATGACGGGCGGTCGCGGCCAGCCCTGGCGTTTCATCAACCATGCGACGAGGCCGATCGCGACCAAGACGTAGAAGTCGTTGAGATCGCGCGAGCCCTGGTAGGCGCCGATGAATGTGACCGCCATGATGATCGGCACCAAGATGCCCGCGCGCACCATGGCGATCTTCGCGAACTGATCGGCGAATGCAAAGCACAGTCCGGCGCCGATCAGATTGGCAAGGGCTACGCTCCACACCATGGTATAGGTGATATCGAGTTTCTCGGTCAGCATTTTCGGACCGGGATCGATGCCATGAATAAGAAACGCGCCCAACAACAGTGCCATCGAGGCGGAGCCGGGCACGCCGAACGCCAGCGTTGGAACCAGCGCGCCGCCTTCCTTCGCATTGTTGGAGCTCTCCGAGGCGATCACGCCGCGCACATCCCCGGTCCCGAAGCTATCGGACGCGCCTTTCAGCGAGCGCGCCGCGTAGCCGTAGGCGATCCAGTCGATGATCGATGCGCCGATACCCGGAATCGACCCGAGGAAGCTGCCGATCCAAGAGCAACGGATCACCAGCCACCAGTTTCTCAGCGTGTCCTTGATCCCTTCCAGCTGTTGCCATCTCTGGCTCTTAGTCAGATCGGACGATACGCTTTTGCGGGAGATCGCCAGATCGATCAGCTCCGGTACCGCGAACATGGCGAGCGCCACCGGCACGAGCGGGAAGCCATCGATCAAATACAGCGACTCGCCGGACCACCGCGCAATACCGGTTTGCCCCTCATCGCCGATTTGCGCCAAAACCATGCCGATGCACGCCGCCGCCAACCCCTTCAGGATATTCCGACCACTCAGCGACGCCACGAGCGTCAGCCCGAGCGCGCAGACGGCCAATAGCTCAGGCGAGCCGATGCTCAGCATGAAAGGGCGCAGGACAGGAATCGAGACACCGAGCAGCAGGGCGCCGAACAGTCCGCCGAGCACCGATGCGCTGAAGGCCGCACCGAACGCCCGGCCCGCTTCGCCGCGCCGCGCCATCGGATGGCCGTCAAGCGTCGTCGCTGCCGAACCGACCGTCCCGGGGACCCCGAACAACACGGCGGGGATGGTATCCGACGTCACCGTTACCGAAGACAGGCCAACCAAAAAGGCCAATGCGGTGTAGCTGTCCATGGTGATCGTAAACGGTAGCACCAGCGCCAGCCCGACCAAACCACCCACGCCAGGGATCACACCGACGAACAGCCCGATTGCAACGCCGAGGCAAACAAAGCCAAAGCGCTTGAGGTCCATCAGGACCATCAGTGCCTGCAGCGCATTTTCAATGATCATTCACACCGTCCCCCGGCCGGCACATCTTATGGCGGCGTGTTCTCAAGCGCGATGGAAGCCGCACATTTGCAGCGCGCGATACCGCTGTAAAGGGCCGGGGTCGTGCGCGGCTTGCCGGCCACCCGCCAAGGCTTCGTCCAACCGCCCTCGATCCAGCGCTCGAACGTCATGCAACGGGACCGAACCGCTCAAGCGATGCTTGCGGGCTTAGGCCCAATACACTCGTGACGATCCATGCCAACGGTTGATCGCAGCTGGCCATCGCCGCCGGTATGACACGGCACCAGCTGCGCGTGGCGGTCTCGACGGCGGCTGCCGAACCCGCGACCGGCTCCGCCGTGCGACGATTAAGCCGGGTTCTGGCGCTCACCGATCGCGCGCGCGCGTCACTTGTCGTTGCGCTCGTCGCGGATCAACGTGCCCAGCTTGAACGGCGCATACACCGGCTTGTAGCTTTTCTGGTCGAGAAACTGCGACAGGCCCGTCTCATAGGACTTTTCCTCGTCGCCGATCCGGATCGCCTTACCTTTCTCCGCCAGATAATCGTAGGCCTGACCGAAGTCCATGGTCCGGACCTGGCGGATCGCCTGCTTGGTCGCGCGCAACACCCGCGGACTTTTCGCCATCAATTTCCTGGCGAGTATCTCGGTCTGCTCGACGATCGTTTCCTTCGGCACCGCCATGTTGACGAAACCGACGCGGGCCGCCTCTTTCCCGTCGAACGGTTCACCGAGACAGGCGTACCACAAGGCGTGACGATACAGCACGGCGTCAGCGACGGCCTTGCTGACGATGCCGCCCGGAAGGATGCCCCAATTGACCTCGGATAGCGAAAACGTGGCGTCCTCAGCCGCGATGGCGAAGTCGGTGGCCAGCATTTGCGTGAAGGCGCCGCCGACGCAATAGCCCTCGACCATGGAGATCGTCGGCTTGTCATACATGTAGAGGCGTCGCCACCGCCAGTGGCTATCCTCGCTGGCCCTGCGTCGTGCTCTGGGATCCCTCTCATTCGCGCGAAAGTATTGCTTGAGATCCTGCCCGGCCGAGAAATGGTGTCCGGCACCGGAGATGATGACGACCCTGGTGTCGGGCGCGTCTTCCAAATCGGCCAACGCCCGGTCCATCTCCGCGTGCAGCTTCGGGCTCATGGCGTTGCGCTTTTCCGGTCGGTTGAGTGTTACCCAGGTGATGCCGTCGTGGGTCTCAACCGTTATGGTCTCATAGGCTTGGCGTTCCATCGTTCACGATACCTCCCATTGCGGGGCGCGGGCTTGTTGGGCGTGCGAGGGCTGAACCGGGTCGCCCGCCGCATACCGGTCCGCCGCCCCGTGAGCACAGCCAAGCTATCAGGACTTGAGCGTTCGCGGTATGCTGTTGCGTCGTGGTGTGATGGATTGGGCCGAGAGATCGGCCCCGATTGGCCGGCCTGCGTCCGACACGGCACGAGGTCAAAAACGACAGCCTTAGCCTTGCGGGAGAGACGACATGCTGGAGCTCTACCATTTCCATGGTGCCACCTGTGGGCTCAAGGCGCGCTTGGCGCTGGCCGAAAAGGGAGTCGAATTTGTCAGCCGCGCGCTAACCCGGGCTGACTTGCGCAAGCCGGCGTATCTCAAGCTCAACCGCAATGGCGTGGTGCCGACCCTCGTCCACGATGGTGAGGTGCTCAACGAGAGTTCAGTGATCATCAATTATATCGACGACGCGTTTGAGGGCCCGCCGCTCAAACCGGCATCGGCAATCGGCATCGCCCGCACGTGGTGGTGGATGAAGCGCGCGGACGACTGCTTGGCGTCGATCGGTGTTCTAACCTATACCATCTCGATGCGACCGAAAATCCTGGAAATGACGCCCGATGACATCGAGCAATATATTGTCGGCATACCGCAGGCCGGCGTGCGCGAACGCCGCCGTCGCATCATCGAAATGGGGTTTTCAAGCCCGGACTTTCCGACCGCGTTACAAAGCCTCGATACCATGCTCGCCGACATGGAACAGGCGTTGGCCGACAAGGATTGGTTGGCCGCGCCCGATTACGGCCTGGCCGATACGGCCATGACGCCCCTGGTTGAGCGGTTAGATGAGCTGCAATGCGCTGACATGTGGCGCCAGCGTCGGCATCGCCTGTCGGGTTGGTGGGAGCGTGTGCGATCTCGCGCGTCCTACGCGGCGTGCCTCGGACCGACGCCCAATCCGGAACAGCCTCAGCACCAAAAGTATGGTGCAATCGCGTGGCCGGAAATCAAAAAAATGGTGCCTTAGCCAACTTTGTTGATCCCTATTTTGCTGAAGCGAAATACGGGCAGGCCGGTGAATTTATCGAGAATCGCTGACGCAGTATGGTTTGCCCGCAATTCGGTCACCGAGTCCGCAACCGGATTGGCGAGCGTCAAAGAGGCGGGCTAAAATGCGTTAAGGACAGTTGGTGTTGAGCATCGGTGCGTGAGCGAATGTTGGCGCCGGATGTTGATAACCCGCAATTGTGTCGTGTGTGTTGTCGGTTTGCTGTGCGCCATGCCTGCGGTGTCGACCGGGATCTTTGGTCGCGCCGGACGCTATTGTCTGCAGATTGAAGGAAGCCGGTGATCGACCCAATACCCTCGTGATCTTCTAGGGCCTGTTGTGATTCAGCGCGAGTGTATCACAGTTGCTGCCGCATAGATCATTGCACGGTAGCTGCTGTCAGTCTTCTCGCTGCGTGTGGCGATACGCTTGAACTCCTTGAGTTTGCAGAAGAAGTTCTCGATGAGGTGGCGCCATTTGTAGATCTCCTCGTCGATTTGGAGACGCCGTTTTCGTTTTGGTCTTTGCGAGATGACGATGCCGGCACCCCGCGCGTTCAGTTCATCAATGATCCAGTTGCAATCGTAGGCCTTGTCAGCGATCAGCGCTGCGAACTCGACCTTCTCGATCAGCGGTGCGACGCCGACCGTATCGTAGCGATTTCCGGGCAGCAGAACGAAGCGCACGAGACTGCCGAGGGCGTCGGTCAGTGCGACAATCTTCGTTGTCCACCCGCCCTTCGACTTGCCGATGGCCTGACTTTGAGTCCCCCTTTTGCGCCGTGTCCGTGGCGATGGACATGGACGATGGTGGCATCGATCATCGCGTACTCCATGTCCGGATCATCGGATAGAGCGTTGAAAATTTTCGCAAAAACATCACGCGCAGCCCAATAACGAAAGCGCTGAAACACCGTATTCCAATTGCCGAATTCCGATGGCAGGTCGCGCCATGGACTGCCCGTGCGAACGATCCACAGAACGGCTTCGATGAACACCCGACCATCACCACCGGTGCGACCGGCATCGGTCTTCTTGCCCAGACAAAGCGGCTCAATCTTTTCCCACTGACGATCTGTCAAACAGTAACGAATCATTTGCAGCCCCCTGTTTTGGGAGCTTGAATCACAAACCAGGTCCAAAGTGAATCCTGATTCCCAACAGGCCCTAGAGCAACCTGCCTTAAATCGGAACCGGCTTTGCGGTTCCGATCTAAGGGGCGATGATCTAGGTCGAAGGGAAGAGGATCGACGGGACCATTTAAGATCAGCCCCTATCGAGACCCGGGAGTCAGATAACGGCCGATCCAAATGGTGTCGTCACGGCGTGAAACTTGGCCGATTGCGACGGCAAGGCATAGCGGAGCCTGCGCGACGCAGGCGACCTGAGACCTGCGACCTGAGACCTGCGTTAGATCATGTCTGCCCAAAGCGTTTCAGAGTGAGCGGGCAAGAACGGCTGATCCGCCCAAGGCGGACATGATCAAAGGCCGACTTGATCGCGCTGAACGAGTCCTCAAGCAGACGCTAGCCGGTAGGACAGGCAAAGCGTCAAGCAACCTTCTGCTCTTAATCGGGATCGTCTGGCTTTTGTTTTCGTCGTCCTATCGGCTAACGCCTGCTTGTGGACGCTTTCGTCGTCCTATCGGCTAACGCCTGCTTGAGGACGCTTTCGTCGTCCTATCGGCTAACGCCTGCTTGAGGACGCTCCGATGAAATGCAGGTTGCTCTAATCCTCGCCAGCTTTCGCCAATTCAGGCCGACGCCACAAATAGCCGGCGATGCCGGCCATCACCACGCTGACCACCATCCCGATCAGATAAAACGATGCCTCCAGTCCGACCGCTTCGGCAATGCCACCCATCGCCAACGGTGAAACGATCGAGGCGATCCGATTGGCCGTTCCACGCAGGCCGATGGCCTTGCCCTGATGGGTGGGGCCAGCTCCGCGCAGCACCAGCGTGATGATCAGCGGCTGCGCCAGACCGTTGGCGCCCGAGCGCAAGAACATCGCGACCTGCAGCAACACGTAGCTCGCCAGCAGCGGCGTCAGGCAGATCAGAATGACGCCAACCCACAGCGAAACAAGCGCGATCCACAACCCACCGACATAGCGGGTCAGCCGCGCCGTCATCAGCGAAAATGCTGCGGCGCCGATCGCACTCGCCGGACCCAACAGCCCGATCGCCGTGCCGGTGATGCCGATCTCGTTGAGCCAAGCGACATAAAAAGAGTTCTGCACCACATTGCCGACATGCATCAGCGCGCCCAACAGCACGATCAGCACGACCGCTGGCGCGCGCAGCAAGCGGAAGGCGGTGACGTAGTCGGACCATTTGGGCAGTAAGGTGCGCATGCCGCCGACGCTGGCTAGGCCGACTTGAGATCTATCGGCACCGACCGGTCCGGCCGGCAGCATTAAGGTGCAGAGCACCGCGCCAAACGCCCAAAGCGACATGATGGCAAACGCGCCCGGCGGCCCGGTGAGGTCCCACGCCACGCCGACCATCGGTGGCGCCACCAGTTGGCCAACGCGCACGATGGCGCTCAGGCGCCCGGCGTAGCTGGTGCGCCCGCGCATGTATTGACCGATCATGGTTTGCGCACCCAGCCATCCCATCGACTCGGCCAATCCGAGAAACATCTGCAAGACGATCAGCACCCATATGGTCGGCGCCAGTGGATAAAGCAGCGGAATGACGGCGCCTAGCGTCGTGAACGCCAGCATGACGCGTCGGGCGCCGAGCCGGTCCATCAGTGCGCCGGAGTGGATCGAGAACAACAGGGGCAACAGGTGCGGCACGCTAAACACCAAGCCGAACATCAGCGGCGAGGGGTTGAGGCTGGCCGCATACAGCGGAATGATCACTGCGCCGATAAAAAAGAGCGCCGTGGAGAACATGCCGACGCCGTAGACGGCCAATTGAATACGCCACGGGACGTCGTCAGTGGACGGATCTCGCATGGCCTGCGCGATGGCCTGTCTCCCAAGTTTCAGGGCCGTGCGGACAGTTTCGACCTGCGGCCGGTCGCCGGGTCCGGTCGCCGGGTCCGGTCGTCGCCGCGCTTCATCATCGCGCCTGGCCGGCGATTGGGCTAGCCTGCCGTGATCGATCACGCGAGCAAGCAGGAGCGCCGGATGACGACCACCCCAGGGCACGCATCGCTATTGATCAAGGCCGGGCGCGTCATGGTGGCTGGCGATGACCCCCATCGACCACCGACCCGCGACATCCTGATCGAGGACGGCGTGATCAAGCGCATTGCCCCAGCCATCGACGACGCCGGTGCTGCGACACGGCTTGATGCCAGCCAGCGGCTGGTGATCCCTGGCTTCATCAACGCGCATTATCATTCCCACGACACCTTGGCCAAAGGCGTGATGGAGGAAACCCCGCTGGAGACCTGGCGGCTGTTGGCGCTGCCGCCGGCCTATCCGAAGCGATCGCGGGCTGAGATCAGGGCGCGTACGTTGCTCGGCGCGCTGGAGTGCCTGCGCTCCGGCATGACCACGGTGCAAGACATGGTGACGCTTTATCCGTTCGATCCCGACCACCTCGCAGCGGTGGTCGAGGCCTATCGCGAGATCGGCATTCGCGCGGTGATCGCCCTGCAGTATGCCGACCGCCGCGGCATCGACACCATTCCGTTCTGGCGCGAGGTGTTCCCGCCGGAGCTACACCCCCATCTCTCAACCGCCGCCGAGCCGGACCAGCGCTACGACCAACTCGGACATTTTGTCGGAACCTACTTGGACGGCGATGCCGGCGCCGGCACCTCACGCATCGGTTGGGCATTGGGACCCTCGGCGCCGGAGCGCTGCTCGACGCAGCTGATCGAGCGCACGGTCGACCTATCGAAGCGCTACGATCTGCCGATATTCACCCACATCTACGAATCGAAAGGCATGGCGCTGCAGGCGCGGCGCGACTACCCGCAGCACGGCGGGTCGCTGATCCGACGGTTGGCGCGTGAAGGCCTGCTGGGGCCGCGGCTCAACCTGGCGCACAGCGTGTGGTTGCTCGACGACGAGATCGAAGCGCTCGGGCGCACCGGCACCAAGGTGGTGATCAATCCGTTGAGCAATCTCAAGCTCAAGAGCGGTATCCCGCCGATCCGCCCGCTGCAGCAGGCCGGCGTCAGCTTGGGCTTGGGTTGCGACAACTGCTCCTGTTCGGACGCTCAAAACATGTTCCAGGCCATGAAGCTGTTTTGCCTGATGACCGCCATCTCCGACCGCGACGCCGGCCCGCCGCAGGCCCCGGCGGCGTTCGCCGCGGCCACCGAAGGCGGCGCCCGTGCCATCGGCCGCGGCGATGAGCTCGGCCAGATTGCACCCGGCATGCGCGCCGATCTGGTTTTGCTCGACCTGACGGATCCCTCGTATCTGCCGCTCAACAGCGCGCTGCGGCAGCTGGTCTACACCGAAGGCGGCCGCGCGGTGAGGACCGTGATCGTCGACGGCCAGGTGGTGATCGACGAGGGTCGGCTGACGACCATGAACGAGGCCGCGTTGTTGCAAGAGATCGCGGCGGTGATCCCACAGTTTCAAAGCGACTATGCCGCCATCCAAGCCAGGGTTGAGCGCATGCGGCCCTATCTGGAGGAGGCCCATCGCCGCATCTGGGCCGAGGATGTCGGCGATGATCGGCTGTTTTGCGAGCAGCGTGGCCGCCACGCACGGCCCTGATCCGCGCTCGCTCGATCATTGCGCAACCGGTCACGGCGCGCGCGTCGCAGTGGCGACCTCGCCCACGGCCTCGATCATCGCCTCGGCTGCGTCGGGAAACACCAAGATCCGGCAGGGACAGGCCTCCAGTCCCTCGTAGCGCCAGGGAAACGCGCCGATCAGACAGCGTTGGCCCAGCACCAATTCAACGTCGCCGCCGACGTTCTCCGCGTGCAACAGCCCCTCTTGAAACGCCCAATTGTGGAATGGAAACATGTTGGCCCGCACCACACGTTTGGACAGCTTGTGGGTGTATTCGAAGGTGCCGAAATAGTCTGCCGGCGTCCGACCCGTCTTCGCCGCGAACTCCTCCGCCAAGTCCACGCGCATGGTGCGGATCGATGTGTTCATCGGGTGATCGCAGGAACCGGTGTCCATGCCGAACCAGCGCACCTTTTTCGACAACAGGTAATGCAGCGTATCGAGGTTAGGTCCGGGGTGATAGCAGAAGTAGCGCACCAGGTCCTGCTGGGCCTGGCCCTCATAGTACCGGTGCCAGCCCGTATGCATGATGACGATATCGCCCGCGCGGATCTGCGCGCCAGCGCGCTCCTGCGCCTGATCGATCAGCTCCGGCGTGATAACCGTCCAGTCGGTGCAGTCTGGTGACAGGTCCAGCACCAGTCCGCGATTGAGCAGATAGTCCAGCGGCAACGACGCCATATCGCCCTGGCGGCCGTCGGTGGCGTGCATGCCGCCGTCAAAATGGGTTCCCACGTGCAGCGCCGTCTCAATCCGTTGTGCGACGATCATGTGGGTCTGCAGCGTCTGCGCATAGTACATCTTGTTGCCGGCATAACCGACCCAGCCCGGGGTATGCACGCTCATCGCGTGCGACAGATCGACGACCTTCATGGCGGCTCCTTGCCCATCACGTGTGAAAGGGCCTCAGGCTAGAGCAACCTGCTCTTGATCGGAATCGGAACGATCCCGATCAGGAGCAGATCGTTGCTCTATCCTCTAAGGCACGATGATCTAGATCATCGCGCCTTTAATCGGGATCGTTCCGATTCCGATTAAAGGCAGGTTGCTCTAGCGGCCCGCCAGCGCATCCACCAGCGCCGCCACGAACCGATCGACGGTGGCCGGCTCGGTATCCCAGGCGCACATCAGCCGGCAGTCCGTCGCGCCCAAAAACGTGTAAAACCGCCAGCCCTTGTCGCGCAGCCTGGCTTGTAACTCGACCGGTATGTCGACGAACACGGCGTTGGCTTCGACCGGATAAAGCAGTGTTAGATCGGTCCGATCTTGGATCTGGTCGGCGAGCCGTTTGGCCATGGCGTTGGCGTGCGCCGCGTTGGCGAGCCAGGCGCCACGCTCGATCAGCGCCACCCACGGTGCGGTGACGAACCGCATCTTCGCGTTCAGATGACCCGACTGCTTGATCCGCCAGGCCAACTCATCGGCTTGCGCTGGATCGAACACGACGATCGCCTCACCCACCGCCAGCCCGTTCTTCACGCCGCCCAGCGACAACAGATCCACCCCCGCGCGCCACGTGATATCGGCCGGCGCGCACCCCAGCGAGACCACCGCGTTGGCGAGCCGCGCGCCGTCCATGTGCACCGCCAGGCCGAGATCATGCGCGCGCGTGCTCAAGCACCGCAGCTGCTCGATCGTGTACACCGTCCCGAGCTCGGTCGCTTGGGTCAGCGAGACCACGCGCGGCTTGACGTGGTGGACGCCGCGACCGCCGCGGGCCAACGCTTCGAGCGCGGCCGGTGTGAGCTTGGCGTCCGGACCATCCGCCGTCAGCACTTGACTGCCCCCGGTGAAGAAACCGGGCGCGCCGGCTTCATCGGTGGCGATATGGGAGGCGGCGTGGGCGATCACCGCGTGGTAGGGCCGGCACACATGGGCCAGCGCCAGCGCGTTGGCGGCGGTGCCGTTGAACACGAACGCGACGGCCGCCGCCGGCGCCTCCAACAGCTCTTGAATGAGGTGTTTCGCCCGCCCGGTCCAGGCGTCGTCGCCATAGCCGGGACTGTGCCCGGCTGCGTTGGCGGCCAGCACCGCATCGCGTGCCACCGGACACATGCCGGCATTGTTGTCGGAAGCGAACTGTTGGGTCATCGGCACGAGGTCCATCGGCAGCATCCGGGAATTGCATATCGCGCGCGATCGCATCTTTGGTTGAAATTCAGCGCATAACGTTACGTGTCAAGAGCTGCCGTTAAAGCCTCAAGCAGCAGGCGACGCCACGCCCGCGTGACAAATCTGAGACAGACCGCCGCGAACTCCTCATTTGTACATTGTGCACAAATAATATGAATACCGATTGTCAGGCAAACGTGCAAAACTAACATGTAGTCTCACTCGTGACTCGGTGTCGATGCAGCCGGCCCGATCAAGCCGGCCGGTGTCAGCGGTGGACGAGCCGACAGTAGGACTTCTGACGCGTCGCGCGGGCAGCGGCGGGGTGTTTGTTGCCTGCCGAGGGCAACCGACTTGCAGACGTTGCTGGGCGGTTGGCCGCCGACATTTTGCGCTGGAGCAACGGGTGTGCGCCATCACCCAAGCATGGACGCACCTGAGGCAAAGCATCGCCGGCACGCTTGGCCGGCTGCTGTGCGGAACGGCACAACGGAACGATGGGATCGGGACGACATGGCTCGCAGATCAGGCTGGATGGAGGGCGCGGCGCGATGGGTGCGCGCGGGTGATGGGGTTTCGGCACGGCGATCGACGTTGGGCCTGACGCTGCGACGGATGGTCGTTGCGTTGCTGGCGGTCGTCGGCGTGGGTGCGACGTTCGGTGAAGCGGCCGCGCAGGGTCAACCGCCCACCGCCCAGATTGTCGTGTTGTCAGTGTCGACACACAACGAAATTCGCAACAACTCACCGCCCGTTCCACGATTTTACGATACCAAATTCGATGCCATCGACGTCAGCATGGGATCTGAAACGAAAAGCTATTGCATTGCGAACCCCGGCGATGCCCACCTTCAAATTTCGAGTTTCGTGGTGAGTGGGGACGTTGCGGATTTCACCGTCTCTGGACCGACCGCAACACGCATTCCGGCAGGAACCTTCGCTCTAAAGGCACTGGCCTTTCCCGAATATTGTTTTGATGTGACGTTCGATCCGGTCACGCCGGGCCGCAAGACTGCGACAATCACGATTGAAAGTAACGGTGTGGTCCCAAAGGCCCACCAGGCGCAACGTCCGGTGCCTGCCACAGGTACGTTCATTCTGAATGTCGGTGGGTCAGGCATCGACGACTCTGGTGACCCCCAGATCATCGTCATGGACACCACCCGGAAGGTTCTCACAAATAAGAGCAACGGCGGCGGTGGGCAGACCAGCGTCATCGATATTGGCGAAAGGAATATCGGTTCCAATCGCACGGAACCTGTATTTCTAGTAGAGAACGGAGGTCCTGGACCCCTGCGAATACAAAAAATCGAGGAAACGGGGTCCGCCGCTCTTCGTCTTGCGCCGCCTTGGCTGAACCGGTTGGAAAAAGGGAGCTACGGTTTCGTATCTGTTAAAGTCAATCCGACGACTGCAGGCAAGCATACGACCACCTTCAAGATCCACAGCAACGATCCAACAAACAATCGCGTCTTTGAATTCGACGTCGTGGTCACGGGCGTCAAAGCCGCAACCAAAACCACCATCGATAAGCCTCCGGCGCCAAGCCGGGCCAACCAGCCCTACACGGTTTCCGTCAAGGTGGAGCCGCAACGCGGTACCGGCACGCCGACCGGCACCGTCACCGTCAGCGATGGAGCCAGCGGGACCTGTGAGGTTACGCTCAATGCTCAATCTCGCGGGCGTGGCAGCTGCCAGCTCACCACCCAAAATCCTGACACCGTGACGCTGACCGCAACCTATTCGGGTGACGGCACATTTGCGCCGAGCACCGGGACGGTGCAGCATCGGGTCAATGGGCGGGCGCCCGCAAGTCTGCAGTCGATGATTGTGGTTGGGGCATCGGGCGTTCTGCCTACTATAGTCAGCGGCGAACCTGCTAGCCTTGCCAATCATCAGGACTTTGGTGAGGTGACCATTGGCCAGGGTCCGCAAACTCGGACATTCCACATCCTCAATTACGGTGGCGGGCCGCTCAATTTGATAGGACAGCTGAGCATCGCTCAGGGTGGCTCCGCTGACTTCACCATCGTTCAGCCAAGGACAAGGTCGCTACCGAGTAACGATCCGACAAAGTCGATACCCTTTCAAATCGCCTTTAACCCGACGACACCTGGCGACCACGCCGCCGTGCTGTTGATTTCGAGCAATGACCCTCATACGCGTGAATTTCGCGTCAACCTGAAGGGCGAGGCCCGCAGGGCCCCAGTCATTCCGCCGCCGGAACCCGAGATCAAGATCACCGGCAACGGCCAGGAGATCAGGAGCGGCTCAACGTCTTCCTCGACCGACAATCACACCGACTTCGGCACCGTCCAGGTTAACGGCGGCACGGCGACCAGAACGTTCACAGTCGAGAACACGGGGGCAGCGCCCCTCACGCTTGGGAGGCTTGCGAATGGTCGAGACTTCTCGATTGTGCAGCAACTGCCGAGCACGGTGCAGCCCGGAGACCACGCGAGCTTTACCGTCCGGTTCGCGCCGACGGCCGTGGGTGCGCGCACGGCAAAGCTCAAAATCGCCAACAACGACTCCGACGAGAACCCCTACACGTTCGTGATCGGCGGCGAAGGCGTGAAGGCAGGGTCGACCACCACCATCACCGCCGACACGCCCGATCCCAGCCCGATCGGCGGTAGCTACCAGGTCAGCGTCGCGGTGGCGGCGGCGGCCGGCTTGACCGGCACCCCCGGTGGTGAGGTGGTGATCAGCGACGGTCAGTCCAACAGCTGCCGGGCGAAGCTGGCCAACGGCGCCGGCAGCTGCACGCTGACTGGCACCCCGCCCGGCCTTCACGAGTTGCGGGCGGACTATCCTGGCGACCGGGCGTTTGCTGCGAGTTTCGCCCGCGAGCCACACGAGGTCGGCGCCGGGGCCGGCACGATCGCGATCGCGGTCAGCACCAGTCCGCGTCCGGCGGGCAACGCGACATTCAGATACGCGGCCTCGGACCCCGGCCTGCACGGGCTGTCGATCACCACCGTCAACAACCGCGGCCAGTCCGACAATATCCTCAAGGCGGCGGGGCGCTATCGGGTGCAACAGGCGGAGCTCACTGGTTGGCGGCTGAAATCGGTCAGCTGCGGCGGGGATCTCGACGACGGCTCGCGCGTCGACCTAGCCAACCGGCAGGTGACGATCGATCTCGATTCCTCCGAGAGCATCGTGTGCACCTTCCTCAACGTGCGCGACGAGGCGTACGTGCGGGCACGCACCAAGGCGGTGATCGGCAACTTCATGAGCCGTCGCGCCGATCAGTTGACGGCCAACGATCCGGACCTGGTTGACCGATTGCGGGGCACCGTCTCTGGTGGCAACGCGAGCCCGTTCGACTTCACGGCAAGCGGCACGCGCAAGAGCCACCAGATGAGCTTCGGCATCGGGCTCAACCAGATCCGGGCCGCGCAGCGGGCCAACCAGGCCAAACGGATCGCCAATCTTGGCGGCGTGCAAGCTGTGGTGCCGGGGCGGCCGTCGTTCGCCGACTCCAAGCTGGATGTGTGGGCGGCCGGGCGCTGGGCGAGCAGCGAGACCGATGAGACCGGTCACAGCATCGGTCTGGTTTATCTGGGCTTGGATTATCGGTTCACGCCGGGCTTACTGGTGGGTGTGATGGCGCAGCATGACTGGGCCGACGAAAAGGACGACCGGGAGCAGTTCGCGGTCAAGGGTCGCGGCTGGCTGGCCGGTCCCTACGTGGTGGCGCGGCTCGGCCGCAACGCGATCTTCGATGGTCGGGTGGCGTGGGGCCAGTCGCGCAACAAGGTCAATCCGCTGGGCAGCTACGAAGACACGTTCAACACCGAGCGTTGGTTGGCGCGGGCGCGGCTGACCGGTGATTTTCAGTGGGGCGAGGTGAGCTTCATGCCCCATGTCGGCGTGATCTACTTCAGTGAGACACAAAAAGCCTATCGCGATAGCCTCGGCATCGCGATTCCCGGCCAGACCGTTTCGCTGGGCCGGCTGACGTTCGGCCCGCGCTTCAAGTACAACATGAGCTTGGCCGACGGCACGGTGATCGTGCCGGAGTTCGGGGTCAAGGGGATTTGGGACTTCGACAAGGCGGACCGGTTTGATCTGACCACCGGTCTGGCGACCGGCGAGGGCGGCGATCTGCGCGCGCGGGTCGAAGCGGCACTGACCGTGCAGATGACGAATGGGTGGTCGCTGCAGGGCGAAGGATTCTACGATGGTCTGGGCGCCGGCGGCTATCAGTCCTATGGCGGCGGCGTCAATTTGCGCTTGCCGTTGCAACGCGCCAGCGACGACGGGCTGAAATGATGCGCCCCCCCGAGGCATAGCCAGCGACGGGCGTGGCCCCCGCCGGGGCAGCCGCCCGTAGGCCATAGGCCTTGCCGCTCCTGTGCCGGCCGGCCCACCGCTGCAATGCCGTGCAAAGGCGAGGTCTGCCGCCCGGTCGCTCAGTTTTTGCCACGACCGTGACCAGCGATAGAGGCTGCCGCGAGCCGACCACCACTCAAGGGCGTGTCCGCCTCAGACAGAACCGCCGGGCCCGGGGGAAGTGGGGTGGTTCCAGCACACTCTGACACGTTTTAGAGCGACCGACACTGGACAAGGGTCTATACTGCTGTTGAGGGCGCGGCGACAAGTCAACAATGTTCGAGAGGTTACTGATGGTAGGGACACTGTATCGGCCACTGCTCCTGGGCGCGGTTATTTCGATGGCCTTCACAGCCGGCTGCGCAGATGCCTCGCCGCCACCCAAATTCAAGTGCGAGCAATCCAAGCACCCCCAGCTGCAGCGCGAAGGCTATCGGCTCGGAGAGTTCATTTACGACATGGGCGATGGCGTCGGGCTCACCGGTTATCCTTCCGGACCCGGAGAGAAGCTGCCGAAATTGAAGGGCGGGCCGGGGCAGATCTATGGCGACAAGACCGTTGCCTTTCTGGATGTTGGCAAACGCAGCTTCTTGTTGATCGCCGACGGCACCATGATTCCCTGCCAACCAGCCGCGGGCGGCGGCCCGGGCGGCGCACGCTGACGCGATCGGGCGGGCGGCTTCGTCCCGGGCAGCGGCCTTGGCGCCTGGTGTGTGCCCAAGATGCATGGTGTGTGCCCACGATCATGTCCGCCCAAGGCGGAAGCACCTTGCCGGCCCGCTCCACCTCCAACCGGACACCCACACAAACATGCCATTGGCCGGTCGGCGAGGGGCGGTTCGGTTCCAGCTAACTCCGAGACGCCAGATCATCTTTGCGCCTTAAATCGGAACCGCAACGCCGATTCCAATTGCGCCGGTTCCGATTTAAGGCGCAAAGATGATCGCTCTTAAAGTGGTGAGCAACTTTCTGCCTTTAATCGGGATCGTTCCGATTCCGATTAAAGGCAGGTTGCTCTATCACCCGCGACGTCACCCAGCCGCTTGGTCAGAGTTGAGCGCCGGCATGATGACGTCTGCGACGATACGCAGATTGTCGATCGAACCGGAGGGATCGACCAGCAAAACATAATCGACGCCGCCCGCCTGCAGCCGCTTCAGGCGAGCGATGATTTCATCAACCGTGCCTAACAGCGCGGAATCCTCGTCCGCCAGACCCGGGTCAGCGTGCGATCCGATGTTTTGATAGCGCTCCGCACCGGGGCCGCGCGCCAAGCCGCCAACCGCTTTCAAGGTGCGCAAACGGACTTCTCGGGCGGCCTCGCGCTCGGCTTGCGTGTGCGCGATCTGCAGCGCGCGGGCTACGGCAACTTGTCCGCCTTGTGTACCCGCTCCCGCCGCGGCCTTACGTTCCGCGTGATAGGTCGCGACCCGCTCGATGATAAGATCGACTGTTGCGATCTGATCGAGCAGCAGGTTGTAACCGCCCTGTGCGGCACGCTTGATCGATTCGAAGCTGCCGGCGCCCATCCAAAATGGCGGATGCGGCTGCTGGATCGGACGTGGCTCGATCACGATATTGTCAAAGGCCCAATTCGGCCCGGAAAACGAGAACCGTCCGTCAGCGCCGCGCTCCGGCCCCCAGGCTTGGCGCAGGAACGCCATGGTTTCATCGAACCGGGTACCGGCCTCATCAATCGGAATCCGGAAGCCCTGAAATTCGTAGTCACGATAGCCTTTGCCAACACCCAAGTCGACTCGGCCGCCTGACAACAAATCCAGCGTGGCGATCTGCTCGGCAAGCAGCACCGGATTGTGCCACGGTAACACCACCACCGCTGTACCCAGCCTGATGCGGCTGGTGCGTCCGGCCAGGTAGCTCAACAAATTGAGCGAGGCGGAAACCTGACCCACACCGGTGAAGTGGTGCTCGACGACGAACGTGCTGTGAAAGCCCAGCGCATCGGCGGTCAGGATGTAGTCGATATAGTTTCGATATCCCAGGCTATCGCCGGCGACGCCGTCACCTTTTGACTTGGCTCCACCGAACAAACCGAACTTCATAGGCATGATGCATACTCAGCTGTGCAAGGAGGTTTATAGCGTTTCAGTGTTAGCTGGAACCATCCCGCTTGCCCACCCGGCGGCTGATCAGATCGTGCCAATGGTTGGCGCGGCGATAGAGCGGACCGGCAAGGCCCTTCTGCGTGAGGCGGACATGAACTAAGGTCGGGCAGCGCCGGCGTCGCGTCGAGGCGGTGATCGCTTCGCGGCGGAAGCTCCGCACCTGCAGCCGGCTCAGGCGATCGCCTCCATCGCTTCCAATTCATCGATCATACGCTCCAATAATCCCAGCCCCATCCGCCAGAACGCCGGCTGCGAGGCATCGAGCCCGAACGGCTTCAGCAGCTCCGAATGGTGTTTGGAGCCGCCGGCCATCAACATTGCAAAATACTTCTGCACGAAGCCAGCATGCGCCTGTTCATAAAGTGCATAAAGCGAGTTCACCAAGCAATCGCCGAACGCATAAGCATAGACGTAGAACGGCGAGTGCACGAAGTGTGGGATGTAGCACCAGAACACCTCGTAGCCCGGCTTGCAGGCCACGCTGTCGCCGAGGCTCTCGTGTTGCACGTCCATCCAGAAGCGGTTGAGATCGTCGCTGGTCAATTCACCGTCCCGACGCGCCTGGTGAACCTTGCGCTCGAATGTATAGAACGCAATTTGGCGTACCACGGTGTTGATCATGTCCTCGACTTTGCCCGCGATCATGGCCTTGCGTTCGCGCGGGTCGGTGGTTGCTTCGAGCAATGCGCGAAAGGTCAACATCTCGCCGAACACCGACGCCGTTTCGGCCAAGGTCAACGGGGTTTGCGCCAGCAGCGGCCCTTGTTGCGCGGCCAGCACCTGATGCACGCCATGCCCCAATTCATGCGCTAAGGTCATGACATCGCGCGTCTTGCCCTGATAGTTCAACAGCACGTAGGGGTGCGCAGAAGGCACCGTCGGATGCGCGAATGCGCCGGGCGCCTTGCCCGGCCTGACCGGTGCGTCGATCCACCCTTGCTTGAAGAATTTCGCGGCGATGTCCGACATCTCCTGGGCGAAACCACCGTAGGCGTCGAGCACGATCGTCTGCGCCTGCGACCAGGTGATCAAGCGCTCCGACTTTTCCGGCAGCGGCGCATTGCGGTCCCAGTGCGACAACTGCTCCATGCCAAGCCAGCGGGCTTTCATGCGATAGTAGCGATGCGACAATCGGGGGTAGCTGTCCCGCACGGCGCTGACCAGCGCGTCGACCACCGGGGCCTCGACCTTGTTCGACAGATGCCGCGCATCCGCCACATCGCGAAAACCGCGCCAACGGTCCGAGATCTCCTTGTCCTTGGCCAACGTGTTGGTAATCAGTGTGAACAGTCGCACGTTCTCGGTGAAGACGGTGGCAAGGGCCTCTGCGGCCGCGCGACGCTTCGGTTCCGCGCCGTTCGATAAAAGGTTGAGCGTCGGCTCAAGCGCCAACGGCTGGGTTTCACCCTCGACCGGAAACTTGAGCGCCGTCATCGTCTCGTTGAACAGTCGGTTCCAAGCGCCACGCGCGGTTTGCGACTTTTCATGGAACAGTTGTTCTATTCTTTCTTCGAGCTGGTATGGCTTTTCCATGCGCAGATCGTCGAGCCAGGGCTTGTAGCGGGCGAGCTTGGGCGCCTCCAGCGCTTTGGCCAGGATGTCGTCCGGGATCGTGTTAAGCTCCAGCTCGAAAAAAATCAGATCCGAGGTAATCGCCGTCAGCTTTTCCGACATATCGCCGTAGAACTTGGCGCGCTCCGGATCCGCCTGGTCGGCGGCGTAGAGCAACCCGGCATAGGAGCCGAGCCGGCCGAGCAGGTCGGACAGGTCTTCATAGGCGATCACGGCCTCGGCCAGTTTGCCGCCATCATGTGCGAGTGCGAGCAGCTGGCCTTGATAATCAGTTTTAATTTGCTGGGCCTTGCGGGTCGCCGCCTCGAGGTCACCCGCAACCTCCGGATCATCTGTCGCCTGATAAAGATCGGCAAGATTCCACTCTGGCATCGGGCCCAGCTCAACGGTGTCGGTGGTCTGCGGCGACGCGTGCGCAGTGTTCATGATCACCCATCCTTAGTTCGTGACGGCCGCGAAGGCGGTCGTTGCTCGCGACCAAGCGATTCCGACCAGTTGTCCTGGCCTAGAGCTAATTCGCCGATTTTCAGTCCTACGTCAAAGCAGGCGATGGTCAGATTGTGGCGTGCCAGCCCCAGCACGGTTCGCCCATCAACCGAGCATTTACCCTTGTCGTGCACATTCTGCCTGTCGATCAGGCAGCGCGCCAGTTCCGCTCGGGCCATGTTTGACGACGCGAGCCTAAGTCGGCCAGTCCGTGTTATTGCGTTAGGTAGAGTAACCCATGCCCCAGCGCGTTCTGATCGTCGATGACGATCCCGCCCAGCGTCGCATCCTGGAAGAAACCGTCAAGCGATTGGGTTTTGAGGCTCAGTCGGCAACTTCCGGTGACCAGGCGCTCGGCATCCTCCAAACCACCGACAGAAATGCGCTCAGCTTGGTGCTTCTGGATCTGGTCATGCCCGGCACCGACGGGACCCAGGTGCTAAAGGCCGTGGCCAACAAACCGTCCACGCCGCCGATCATCGTGTTGACGGCCAACGGCTCGATCGAAACCGCCATTTCCGCCATGCGCGACGGTGCTGTGGATTTCGTGATCAAGCCGGCCGCCCCGGAACGCTTGGAAGTTTCCATCCGTTCCGCGCTGAAAATTGAAGCGCTTTCCGGTGAGATTGCCCGCATCAAGCGGCGATCTGAAGGCACCCTGACGTTTGCCGATCTTATCATTCGCGGCCGGGCCATGCAGCGTGTCGTCGAACTCGGTCAACGTGCTGCCGCCTCCAACATCCCTGTCCTCATCGAAGGTCAATCCGGTGTCGGCAAGGAATTGGTCGCCCGGGCGATCCAAGGTGAAAGCGATCGGCGGGCCAGACCGTTCGTCACCGTCAATTGTGGGGCGATTCCGGAAAACTTGATCGAATCGATCCTGTTCGGCCACGAAAAGGGTTCTTTTACCGGTGCTTCGGAAAAGCGCATCGGCAAGTTCCAGGAAGCCGACGGCGGAACTCTGTTCCTCGATGAGGTTGGTGAGTTGCCATTGGACGCCCAGGTGAAACTGCTGCGCGCGCTGCAGGAAGGTGAGGTCGATCCGATCGGTTCCAAATGCGCTGTTAAGGTCAATTTCCGGCTGATTTCGGCGACCAATCGGGACATGATCGAGCTGGTCAAGGACGGCAAGTTTCGCGAGGATCTGTTTTATCGCCTCAACGTGTTCCCGGTCTGGGTTCCACCATTGCGCGATCGTCTCGACGATGTGCCGGAGCTGGCCGATCACTTCTTGGCGCGCTTTGCCGCGGAGGAAAACAAGCGCGTGACCGGCATCGCTGACGACGCTCAGCGGTTACTTAAGAGCTACCCCTGGCCCGGAAATGTGCGCCAACTCGAGAACGCGGTGTTCAGGGCCGTTGTTTTGGCGGACGGGCCCGAGCTTACCGTCGCAGAGTTCCCGCAGATCGCCGCGCATGTCGACGGTTTTGCACCCCAGATCCCGGCCGCACCCAATCCTACCGAGAACCGTCAAATCTATACCGGGCCGGCCTTGCTCGGAGCCGAGGCAACGGTTCCTGCCACCGTGGAGATGAAAGAGCATACCGACGGCGCCCTCGGCATCATGGCGATGACGGATGACGGCGATGTGCGACCGCTGACCGAGATCGAGGCCGACATGATTCGTCTGGCGCTCGGCCGCTACCGCGGTCGCATGACGGAAGTCGCCAAACGCCTCGGCATCGGTCGTTCGACGCTCTACCGCAAAATGCAGGAATACGGCTTGGAGCCACGCGCCTAACTGCGAACAAGTTTGTGTACGCATGTTAGGGCAACCTGCTTGTCATCGGAATCGGAACGATCCCGATGACAAGCAGAAAGTTGCTCACCACTTTATGGACGATGATCTGGCGGTGGCGCGGCCGCGATAGAGCGCGTCCATTCGTACGCCTATCACAGGTTGCTCAAGTAGTGCTGCTACGTGTGTTATCCACGCCACAGATCGCGTGAGCAAACAAAGCAGGGGGCGGGGCACTCGGCTGATCGGTGTGCAAACGCCGGCGAATAAGCTAGCGTCCCGCCAGATTTGCGGAGGATTTTTGCGCATGCCCGGACTTTTTGCCCAATCGGCGGGCCCACTTGCGGAGCGATCTTTTGCATCGTTGTTGCTCAGCACGCTGCTTGTCGTAACGGGTGTGCCTATTATTGCACCATCGGCGCGCGCCCAGGACGCCCCGCCGGTCGCGACGCCGGGCGTCGCACCAACGGCTCAGCCGGCCGGGCAGCGCGAGCCTGATAGATCTGCGAGCCCGGCCATCGGCGCCGCCGACACGCGGCAAGACGCGCGCGGCGTGATCGACCACCCGCCAGCTCTAGGCAACCCCCCGACACGTTCCGATGAAGATGGCCGACCCGCCGCGGCAAACGCGGATACCGCTGCCCACCCTGCTGCCCACCCTGAGGTGGCGTCGGGCGCCGACATGGCGTTGTCCAATTCAACGCAGCTAGAACCGGCCAAACGGGCCGCCGATTCTGAGCTGGCCCAACCATCCGCACACCCCGACGCAACCGATCCCGGTCCAGCGGTGGCGCCCCAAGCCGCTGCCGCTGCTGCATCCGATGCGGGTGACGCCAGCGCCACCGCCAACGTGCAGGCACCCAAACCCGATCCGATAGGCCCGGTCGTCATCGCCGAGGCGAAGCAGATCGGGACGACGTCGACCGACAAGGTGGATGTTGCCGGTCTTGAGGCGTTCTACACTGCCAACCCCGACCGATGGATTTGGCTCAGCGCGGGCGAGGTCACCGCCGGCGCACGACGCGTGATCGCTGCCATCGGCGGCGCTGATGATTGGGGGCTCAGGGCGTCGGATTTCAAGCGGCCCGATCCGCCGTCGGATGCAAGCCTGCAAGCGCTGGCTCGGTTCGAGGCAACGTTGTCGCTTGCCGTGCTGAAGTATGCGCGGCACGCCCGCGGCGGACGGATCGACCCGCTGCGGCTGTCCGACAATCTGGATCGCCAACCGCCGCTGCCGGACCCCAAACAGGTTTTGACGGAGATTGCCGCCAGCGATGCACCGGATGCATATTTGCTGCAGCATCACCCACAACATGCTCAATTCAAGAAGCTGCGACAGCTCTACCTGGCCTTGCGCGATGGCCGGACCGACGGCCGGTCCGCCGATCCCGGAGCCGATCTTGAAACCGGGGCTGAGGCACGACGCGATGGTGCTGCCCGCACAGCCTCGGACCGGAAACAGCGGCGGCGGCCCAAACAGCGCCTGACCGCTGAAAGGGTGCTCCTCAACATGGAGCAGTGGCGGTGGATGCCGCGCGAATTGGGCAGCCTCCACGTCTGGAACAACATTCCGGAATTTCGGATCCGGATCATGAAGAACGGGCGCGCGATCTATAACGAGCGCATGATCGTCGGCAAGGTGGACAAGCAGACGCCGATCTTTTCCAAGGATATGCAGTCGATCGTCTTTCATCCGGGCTGGGGTGTGCCCAACAGCATCAAGGTGCAAGAGCTGCTCCCCGGGCTGCTGCGTGGCCGCGATACGTTCGCACGCAACGGCCTCAGAGCCACCTATCGCGGCCGGCCGATTGAGCCGATGGAGATCGATTGGACGGTCACCGATATCCGCCATTTGACCGTCATCCAGCCACCTGGTGGGCGCAACGTGCTCGGCGTCGTCAAGTTCCAATTCCCTAACAAGCATGCGATCTACATGCACGACACGCCGAGCAAAAATCTGTTCAAGTCCAAAGTCAGAATGTTCAGCCATGGCTGCATGCGGATCAACAAGCCGGTGCGATTGGCCGAGATCATTTTGGCCGAAACCGGAGGCTGGCGGCCGCGGCGTGTGGCCAGTCTGATCCGGAGCGGTCCGAAGGACAATAAGGTGATGCTCAAGCAGCCGGTCCCGGTCCATGTCACCTACTTCACCGTCACGGTCGGCGGGGACGGTAAACCGCAGGTGTTCTCGGACGGTTATGGCCACGAGCGGAAAATTCGTCTGGGCCTGGCTGGCAAGGCGCACCTGATCGTCAAAAAAAGGGTCAACCTGTCCAAGGTTCGCGCCGAGGTGCTCAAGCGCGCCGCCGGCTCGTATTACGGCAGCTATGCCAGCCGCAGTACCAGTTGGACGCAGAATGTCTTCAACGAGGACTGAGCCTTACATCAGTTCCGCGTTAGAGCAACCTGCCTTGAATCGGAACCGGCTTTGCGGTTCCGATTTAAGGCGCGATGACATAGCCGGACTCGCCGTGCCGGCCCAGCGTTTGTCGTCGACCCTGACCGCAGCCCGGCTGCCGGCGAAGGCAGCGATTGGCGATCGGCTTGACGGTATCTGGCAGTCCCGCCGGGGGAGCGTTCCAGGGTTCGTTGGAACCATCTGAACGACCGGCAAGGCGAATCCCGCCCAAGGCCGGCAAGCGTTCTGGCCGTCGCCGTTACGGTTATGCCAACGTCCGCAACACCTCGTCGTGGACACGGGGGTCCCCGGTCGCCACGATGCGCCCGCCCCGTCCAGCCGGTCCGCCGTCCCAGCTGGTGACCTGTCCGCCGGCCTGCTCGATGATCGGGATCAGCGCCGCAATGTCAAACGGCTTCAGGCCGGCCTCGACAATGACGTCGATGTGGCCGGCCGCCAACAGACAATAGGCGTAGCAGTCGCCGCCGTAGCGGCACGCGCGCACCCGCTCCTTGACCCGCCGAAAGCCCCGTTGCTCGGTGCCGGCGGCGAACAAGTCCGGGTGGGTGGTGGTGAGCATGGCATCAGCCAAGGCCGCGCAGGGGCGAACCCGGACCCGTCGCTGCCGGCCTTCCGGGCCGCGAAAATAGCTGTTGCGGCCGGCCGACCAAAAGCGCTCACGGGTGTAGGGCTGGTCCATGATGCCTAGCACGGCTTGCCCATCGTGCGTCAGTCCGATCAGCGTTCCCCATAGCGGCAAACCAAGCACAAACGCGCGCGTGCCATCGATCGGGTCGACGATCCATTGCCAGCTCGCATCCTGGCGTTCGCTGCCATATTCTTCGCCCAGGAGGCCGTGCTCGGGAAACTGTGTCTTCACCAACCGGCGAATGACGCGCTCGGCCGCACGGTCCGCCGCCGTGACCGGATCATAGCCGCCGTCTACTGCCTTGTTGTCAATGGTCAACTTGCGCCTGAAATGCGGAAGGATGGCGGCGCCGGCCTCGTCGGCGAGGCGGTGGGCAAATGGTAGCAGCTGCGATGTCACTGACGGCTGCGTTCGGGTCACGACGGCCGGCCTCCGTTGCTCGAAATCCAAGTATTAATCCACACTAGCACAGGGAAAGGCGCTGCGGCTCTGCCGCTAGATTGTTGCATATTAACAACCCACACTTGTGAACATCGCACTCGGCCCGATCATTTTCGCTTGCTTTATGCCACGAATGCCTACATAGCGAGATTATGGTTGGTTGGCTTGCTGAGCCAACGCCATTGCCCACTTGGGCGTTTCCTCCCTAGACTTGGGCCGTCCTCGACGGCCCTCTTTTCTTATCGCTGAGGCGTGTTTGGGTCCTTCAGCGCATGCTGCCGCATTGGCCAACAGTCGACCATGGGCGGGGTCGTTCCTGCTATCGTCGCGTTCCCATCTGCGTTTCAGCGTGAGCTGGAGCCAACTGAACGATCGGCCACCCATGACATCCAGCCATTGGCCGGCGGGTGGAGGAACGGGGCGGGGAGCGGGATGGTTCCAGCTTATATTGAAACGCTATAAGGCGGGTATGATCACGGTGCGTTTCCTAGATCATCGCGCCTTAAATCGGAATCGGAACGATCCCGATTAAAGGCAGGTTGCTCTAGTGGGGCACCACCCCCAACAGCGGTCCGGTTCGGGCGATGATGCGCGCCACCACGGGTGCAGCGGTGGTGCCGGCGGTGATCCGCCCGTCGTTTGATTTGGCATCGATCAAGGTGACCAGAACCAGATACTTGGGGGTCGCGATCGGAAACACGCCGACAAACGACGCGTTGACCGAGGTGGACAGATAGCCCCTGCGTCCCACCCGTTCAGCGGTGCCGGTCTTTCCACCGATCTCGATTCCGGGCACCGAGGCGCGACGTCCGGTACCGCGGGCGACCACCTCGCGCATCAAACGCCGGATGGTTGCGCTGGTCTTGGCCGAGATCACTTGCTGGCCTGCAGTCGACGCCGGTAAAGCGCTTACCAGCGAGCTGAGGAAGGTTGGCGTGACGGTGAGCCCGCCGTTCACCATCGCGGCGGCGGCAGCAGCGAACTGCAGTGGGGTGACCGCGATCCCATGCCCATAGGCGATGGTTGCGGCCTGCACATCACCCCAGCGTTTTGGCAGCTGGGGCGGGGCCAGTGCCTTGATGTCGGAGCGTCGGCGGTCGGTGAGCCCGATGCGCCTTAGAAACGCCCGTTGCCGGTCGACGCCGGCCAACAGGGCGAGCCGCGCTGCGCCCACGTTCGAGGATTGAACGAAGACGTCTCGTACGCTCAGCGGGCGCTGGGTGTGACGAGCGTCCCTCAGCTTCCAACCACTGAGGCGCAAGGGCTGGTGCGCGTTGACCGTCGTATCAATCGAGACGATCCCGGCGTCCAGCGTCATCGCCACGGTGAATATCTTAAACACCGAGCCGAGTTCGTAGGTGGCGACCTGAAGGCGATCGATGCGATCCGCTTCGAGGACCTCGATCGGTTTGTTTGGGTCGACGTCCGGGCGTGAGGCTGCGGCCAACACGTCACCCGTGTTCACGTCCATGATCAGGCCGGCCGCCGCGCTGGCCGAATAGCGCTGGGTGGCGGCCGCCAATTCCTGCTCGAGGCTATGCTGCGCGCCCAGGTCAATGGTCAAGGCGACCGGAGGTTGCTCATAATCTCCAGCCAAGCCGGATTGCAGACCGTACAATCGATCGATGCGGCGCTCCACCCCAGCCATGCCCTTGTTGTCGACATTGACGTGACCGAGGATGTGGCCGGCCAAACGTCCCTGCGGGTAGGTGCGCTTGGGCTCGGCGCGAAAGGCCAGGCCGGGTTGACCCAATTCGTGAATCCGTTGAGCGACAGCCGGCGACAAGCCGCGCTCGATCCAAACGAAGCGGCGCTTCTTGTCGGCGAGCTTGCTGCGCAAGCGCCGCTGATCCAGTTCTGGTAACTGAGCGGCCAGCAATTCTGCGGCCTCGTCGGGATCGACCACCAGTGATGGATCGGCAAACAGCGATTGGAATGTCAGATCGGTCGCCAACAACCGTCCGTTTCGATCGACGATGTCGGGCCTGGCGAAGGTCTGGACGATCGGCGCGGCGGTGTTGAGCCGCAACTGGCCTTGGCCGATCCAAGCCAAGCGCATCACCTGCGATGCGACAATGCCAAAGGCTAACGCGAACAAAGCCGCGAACAGTCTTGTCGGTCCCGCCCAGTCACGACGCCACGAGACGCTCGCTAAGTCGATCGGCGTGGCCAGGTTCATGCCATCGCCTCACCGCCGATTCGGCCTGAGCGCGGACGAGGCGGACGGCGGCGGCGCGTTGAGCTGGTCGATGTTGAGGTAATCCGATCGCCGGGCCGGGCGCATGCCGAGTTGACGCGCGGCCGCCTCGATCCGCTTCGGCCGCACCAGGAAGGCGCGTTCAGCGCGCAACACGGCGATCTCCTCCGCCAGCAGCTTGTGCTGCTTTTCCAGCTTGACGAGGTAGTGCGCCTGGCGGCGGGTCTCGACGCTTTGCGCGTAGAGCACGTAGGCCGCGGCGAGCGTGAGAACGACAGCAAACACGATCGATCCAAAGCGCATAGCCAGCGGCCTTTCCTGTTGCTTGCGCCCTACCCGTCGCAGACCTGTGGTAGCCCGAGCTCCGCAGGCGCGAACGCCCAGGCGGAGGCTTCTGTGCGGACGCCGACCCTGAGCCGTGCAGAACGCGCACGTGGGTTGGCGGCGATCTCCTGTTCAGATGGACGTATCGCCTTTGTGTTAACGGATCGGAAACTCGCGTCACGATTTGCAACCGCCGGCGGGCGATGCCGTGACGCGCCGGCGGCCCGCCCACAGCGCCGTGCCAAGAACCGCTTGACGATTCTGTCCTCCAACGAGTGGAAGCTGACGACGGCCAGGCGTCCGCCCGGTTTCAGGAACACCTCGGCCGCGCTCAATCCGCGCGCGAGTTGACCCAGCTCGTCATTGACGTAAATCCTGAGCGCCTGAAACGTCCGGGTCGCCGGGTGCCGGCCCGGTTCAGCCTTGCCCACCACCTTGGCGACCAAGTCCGCCAACGACAGCGTTTCTGTGAACGGGCGCCGCGCACGCTGACGCACGATCGCTGCGGCAATCGCCCGCGACCGGCGTTCTTCACCCAGCTGAAACAGGATGTCGGCGATCTGAGCCTCTGGCGCAAAATTGACGACGTCCGCCGCCGAAGGCCCAGCGCGTGTCGGCGCGACCGTGCCCGCCTCGCCATCACCCAGCGCGGCAAACATGCGCATGTCGAGGGGACCATCGGCCTGAAACGAGAACCCGCGCGCCGCATCGTCGAGCTGCATGGAGGAGACGCCGAGATCGAACACGACGCCATCGAACTGAGCCTGCATGGGCTCGGCGGTCGCCAACAGATCGCCGAAGGCCTGCGGCCTCAGCGTCAGGCGCGGCGCATAGCGGTCGACCAAGTGCGCTCCGTTGATGATGGCCGTGGGATCTTGGTCGATGGCCAACACGGTGGTGGCCGCCGCATCCAGGAGCGCACTGCTGTAGCCGCCGGCGCCGAAGGTGGCATCGAGAAACACGCCACCGTCAACGGGCTTGAGAGCGTGCAGAACTTGGTCAAGCAGCACCGGGATGTGCCGCCGCGCTTCAGCATCGCCGGCCCCGCGGAAGTGCGGCGGCGAACGCGCGCCATGCCTGCTGTTCGTCATACCCGTGTTCAGCCACCGCCGTCCTGGCTGCTCCCTGGATCACCACGCCGGCCGGAGTCGAAAAGCCGGCGATGGTCCTGGACCTTGCGGCGCGCCTGCTCGCGCCGCTGGGCGAATTGCGCCGGCTCCCAGATCTGAAATTTGTCACCCAATCCGACAAAAGTGACCTGATGGGAGACGCCGGCGTGGGCGCGAAGCGGCTCAGGAAGCACGATGCGTCCGTCGGCGTCGATGGTAAGGATCTGAACGTCGCCGTACAACGCGACAGACAACTCGTCCCGCTCGTCCGAATAGTCCGGCAAGCCCTGGAGAAGCCTGTCGATCTTCTGCGCAAGCCTCTCGCCGCCCGCATCGAGCGCTGGAGCGTCCAGCGAGGGGTAGCAGTAGACCCCGCTGCCGCCGCCCTGGCTATAGACGTCGCGCTCGAGCACTGCTCGAAACGGCGCCGGAATAGAAACCCGTCCTTTCGCGTCGATCTTGTTGGTGTATGTCGAGACAAAGCGGTCCATTCCTCTCTTGTCAGCCCCTCCTGACGCCCACCTCCACTCACGCTGCCAGCGATCGCACGCGGATCACGGATGCCGAACGCGACCAGCTGTGACCCGCGCGCAACCGACCGTCCCAGTCACGTCAACGCCGCGCAGCGCTCACGCCGGCCCCGCCTTGCCCCACAGGCGGCCCCGCCGGCCGGCTTGCGCTGCACATGCGTTGCGGGTGCGGCGCAGACGGGCCCCGCCGCCACGCATCGGGCCACCGCCGCGCCATCATCCCGTCGCCCACTGTGCGGGTGGGCAATCATGGGATGACATGGTTTTCAATGGTCGTCAACGGGATGTTAAGTTTTTTACGGGGGGTGGCCTTGGATTGCATGTCGCCGTCGGAAACCTGGCCCAAACTCCAACGCCCAAAGCTCAACCACCGACGCGGCGTAGACCAACCGGTCAAGTCGGCTTTCATCATGGTCTCGGCTGGGGCGGCGACGTCGCGACACAACGGGGCCGCGCGGTGCGGCGATGGGCGCCGCCGCCGACGGTCGAAGGGCACCGGTGGCAAGGCGGCTGCTCGTGTTGTCGCGCCCGGCAATTCCGTGCTGCGCGTCGGCACCGTCAGTGATGCCTATCGGCCCGGCGCCCGGCCCCCGTTTCGCCGTGCTGATCTGCGCCGAAGGCGGATAGCCTTGCCGGTCCGTTCCCGCGCTCAGCGACCCGATGGCTCAACGTTGACAGTGGCCGGGAGCGGGATGGGTCCAGCCCACCCTGATACGCCCTAAAATGGGCGGTCGCACGGGTGCCGGCGCGACAGGGCCGCACCCGGCCGCAGGCGCCGTTCGCCGCTGGTCGTGTCGAATCAGTCGGCCGCGTCCAGCGCGCCGGTCTTAAACAGTAGGCCGGCGGCAGCCGCGCCCAAGCACGGCGCGACGATAAACAGCCACAGCTGCGACAGCGCGGTTGGGCCGGCCAACAGCGCCGGGCCCAAGCTGCGCGCCGGATTGACCGAGACGCCGGTAATCTGTATGCCGAATATATGAATAGCGATCAAAGTTAGCCCGATCGCCAGGCCGGCCATCGCCGTCGGTGCCGTAGCCTGGGTCGCCCCCAAGATCACGACAACGAACAAGAACGTTGCGACGAACTCGAACAAAAATGCGGCGGATAAACCGAATTCGCCCAAGTAGCCCTGGCCCCAGCCGTTTTGACCAAGACCGTCTTTCGCCAGACTATAGCCGGTGAGATTTCCGCTCGCGATCAAATACAGCACGAGCGCGCCGGCGATGGCGCCAAGGCATTGCGCGATCACATAGCTGGCAAACGCCGATGGCGACAGGCGACCGGCGATCAGCGCCCCGAGACTAACGGCGGGGTTGATGTGGCAACCGGATATCGGGCCGATGCCATAGGCCATGGCGACCAGGGCCAAGCCGAAGGCCATGGCAATGCCAACCACGCCAACCTCGTCGGCGGCGATGACAGCGGCACCGCAGCCGAACAAAACCAATGTGAAGGTCCCAATAAATTCAGCAATGCTCTGTTTCATTTGCACAACTCTTAATCTGCTGTGGGCGTGCGATCATATGGTGACCAGGCAGCCGCCGGATGCGGCTGATCAGCGATACAGATGTGGCGGAGCGTGCGCAGCGTTGGGGGCGGCTTGCGGGGCTTGGATCCCGGCGATCGTTGGTCGTTGAGCGGCCCGGCACCGCGAAGCCGCCAGCGATCAGGCTCCGCCGACGGATCATGCGCACCTGCCCGATCCCACAACCGACCCGGCTTCCGCGCAGCCCCAAGGGCTTGCCCGCGAAATCGGTTCGGTCGCCCAGGTGGACACCGACCGGCATTAGCCAGCATCTGGTTTGCACGGATGGTCTAATCACAACGCAGCCTACAGCGTTTCAGTCTTAGCTGGAACCATCCCGCTCCCCCGCCGCGGCTGACGAGGTGGGCCACCCAGAACCTCATGCCATTGGGTGGCGAGCGCAGGAATCGGGCGGAGGAGCGGGCCGGCACAGCGGTTCCGCCCAAGGCGGACATGATGTAGGGCGGTGCGGAGGTTGGGGTCAAGACCGTTTCCGGTGTAAGCGGACGACAGCCAAGCTGTGATTGCAGACGGATTGTTTGGCGATGGCGGCGCCATCCGTCAATCAGCACACGCGCTTCGCGTGGCGTTGTAAAGATCTCGGTGGTAACAAGCGCGACCCTAACCGGCGGCAGGTCACCCCAATCGTCTCGCCATGGCGCAGCCTTACCTCGGCTTCCCGCAACGCAGCTATGATCGGCCCCCCCAGGTGCCGCTTCCGTGCCTCCGCCTTAGATCATGTCCGCCTTTGGCGGATTGGCCGCGCCGGCCCGCTCCTCTGCCGCGACTGACGAGGCGGGCCGACCCCACAAGCCTGCCATCGGTGGCGAGTGGAGGAACGGGCGGGGGTGCGGGAGGGTTCCAGCTCACTCTGACACGTCGTAGCCTAGAGCAACCTGCCGTTAATCGGAATCGGAACGATCCCGATTAAAGGCAGGTTGCTCGACACTTTAAGAGCGATCATCTTTGCGCCTTAAATCGGAACCGGCTTTACGGTTCCGATTTAAGGCGCGATGAGCTAGTCCAGGTGGGACATCAGCGAATTGCTTCACCCATCTTGTGCCGCTTCACGCGAGCGGGGCGCCACGCCAGGATTATCGTTGGCCCTTGTTCTTGTGTTTGCTCGATCTTTGCTGTTTACGATCGCTGAAATTGAAGCGCATGGGGTCGTTTTTTTTCCCGCCCTTGGCGGCGGGGCTTGAGTTGGCCGAGATGCCGAACAGACGCCAATGCCCGGCCCAAACCTCGAAGATCAGCCGGAAGTTATACTGCAGCCCACCTGACCGAAAATAGCCCTCCAGATGCAGCCGGTTGTTGACATCGACATAGGGCGCTTTTGTCAGCTTCGGGCTCAACACGGCGACCGTTCTGAAGTCGCCGCCATGACGCAGGGGGTTGGCAAAGATTCTGGCCAGAGTTGCAGCCGAGTTGGTTCGCTGAAACGACGGCGCTGCGACGTCGCGCAAGACGGTGAAGTTGCCGGTGGCAACGGCGTTGCCGAGCGTCACCAGCGAGGTGCGCGCGAGCAGGATGAGGGCCTCGGCCCGGGGCACCTTGAAGCGCGTCGGCTTGGGTCGGCCGGCGTTGGCCCCCGCCTTGGACTTTTGCGCCAGCGTCGGCGTCGGCCATGCGGTAGCGAGACCGATGCTGACAAGCGCGGCGGCGACTGCGAGGGCGCTGCACGCCACGACGCCCGCGCCGACGCGCCGCCACCGTCCTCGTGCCGGCCTGGCCGTACGCTTGCCAACGGCGCCGACGCCATCCTGGGATCCGTGCGCTCGCTCCCGCCGATCGCCGGTTTTTGTAGGCACCGCGCGCGTTGCCGTGAGTGTCCAGTCCGCCATCGTCGAACCTTGAATGTTGTCGCAGTCGCCCCCGCAAAGGGCAAGCCGTTCAAAGTGCTGGGCTTCGCCGTCGCGCCCAGCCGGTCCCGCCGCGAACAGCCGCCGACGGTCCGCACCGGCCGGCAGCGCGCGCCTTAACTGATTGTTGATTGCCGGCACGGGCCGGGATTGCGCCCCAGCCTGGGGGTTGGGCCCGGGGCCGGGGTTGCGAAGAACGGGGTTGCGAAGGCCGGGGTTGCGAAGGCCGGGGTTGCGAAGGCCGGGGTTGCGAAGGCCGGGGTTGCGAAGGTCGGGATTGACCCCGGTCTGGTTTTGGCTCGCGAACATCCCGGTGAAACGGCCGCATTCTGTTTCGCTCGCGCCTTGCGTCCGCCGTTCGCCAGGACGGTGTTCGCGACGTGGGACGACTGTTGTGTGTGACGCTTGTCGTGCGTGCTGCTGGTTGCGACTGTTTGCTTGTCGCGTCAGGCGTTCGTTGCGCCAGACGTTCGTCATGCCGGAGGTATGGCCGTAGGTTTTGTTTTGGAGGTGTGGCAGCTGTTCGGGGCCCCAGCGACGATATCACTGTCGGACGGTGTCACTGTCTTCGACCCTGCCGTGGAAGCTGCTGAAACCAAATCCGGCGGCATCGTATTGCCGCCGGCACCTTCTTTCGTGGAGCAACCCAATGGGCTGCCGCGCTGCCGGCATCTTGGATGACGGACGCGTCAGAAGCCGAAGCTGAGCCCGGCGCGCCCGGCCACTTCACCATCGGTAAAGCCGACGCCGCCATCGATCGCGACGGTGCTACCCGATCCAAAAGCACCGCGGGAGACCACACCGACGGCACTGACGCTGCCGGCATGACGTCCGTCGTAGGTGCCCCAGCCAACGCGCATTGCAAAGTTCTGGTTGGGTTGGATCACCGGGTTGGCCATCGCCATCGCGATGGCGATGCCATCGGCCAGCTTGCCATCGCGCTTGTTCAGCCGATCGATGTCCGACTGCAGCTCGGTGATCTTGCCGTGGATCCGACCGCCGTCCGTGGCGAGATTACCGTCATTGTCGGACGTTACAATGTGAATGTCGTTGGCACCGCTGCCGAGCGCGACCTTCCGGGCAAAGCCACCACTCGCTTCCGCCCGATAGCCGACCGCGCTATTCGACGACTCGTCTCCCTGGGCGTTTGAACGGGCGCCGACCGCGCAATTTGCTGACAAAATTCCTTCGGCCTCTGTTTCGGCGCCGACCGAGACATTGCCGGAGTTCACCCCTAATGACACCGCGCCCTCGCCGATTGCGATATTGCTTGAAGAGCTTGAGGCGGCTTGCGCTCCCGTACCCAATTCAATGCCTTGCCCTCAGGCCGCGCCTGATGCACCCTCCACGGCGATCAGGGCCAGCGCAGAGACTGCCGCCGCAGCCCCCAATCTGCCATTTTCGTTCGATCCGTCATCGCTTGTCTCCCCAACACCGCACGTCTCCCTGCTGATGATGTCGCTGCTGATGAAGTCCCAGCTGATGATGCAGATCTCTCGATGCTGCGTTGTGTCTCCGTTGTGTCCCACTTTCGGCTTGCGACACGTTCATCCCCGACGTGCAATCGCTATCCCCGACCTGCAATCGCTGGGGCTTTCACGTGCCGCAGTCCACAAATTAACTGATCACATTGAATGTACGATTTCATAGTAGCTTGGCATTAACGAATGTTCAGAAGAGGTGCAAGCAGATATTCGGTTATCCTCCCATCGTGTGTCGGGCTGTGTTTACGAGACATACTCGACCGCCGCCGGAGGCTGGGGAGCAGGTTGTTGCGCGACCATTCGCGCGACGTACAGCAGTAGGTGCCGCGCCACATCTCGATGCCGTGGCCGCCGCCAAGGGGCGATCCGCCCGCCCGGTCGACCACGACGACGCCCCCGCCGGCGGCCGTCCTGGGCCCGGGCATCCCGGCGCCGGCAACCAGGCGGCCGTCGAGGACACCGGCCGGCGACGGCGATCGCCCCTTTTGCCAAGCTACGGCAAGTGCTAGATCAGTTCCGCCTCTGGCGGCATCGCCCGGCCTGCCCGCACTTCTCCCCGACGATCAATCTGATCGCGCCAAGGGGGCCGGGCAAGAACCGAGGTGGTTGCAAGCCAACACGGCAACGCATTCGCTGAACGGCCGAAGCTCCGGCGGCGGCGAGAACCGGTCCCGCGCCAGGGCGACGCGCGCGATCCGACCCTGCGTCGCCCTGGCGGCGGCGCGTTTGCCGGGCGCCGGCCGGACCGGCCAACGGGAGGCCGGTGGCGCCCGCAAACCACCGACCCCTCGTGCCCGCCCGGCAGCAAGGATCGCCGATGACAGACACCCACCACATCCGCAATTTCTCGATCATTGCCCACATCGACCACGGCAAGTCGACCTTGTCGGACCGGTTGATCCAGCTGTGCGGCAACGTCAGCGATCGGGAGATGAAGGAACAGTTGCTCGACTCTATGGACCTGGAGCGGGAGCGTGGCATCACCATCAAGGCGCAGACCGTGCGGCTCGATTATCGGGCACGCGACGGTCAGGTCTACGAGCTCAACCTGATGGACACCCCTGGCCACGTCGACTTCGCCTACGAGGTGTCGCGCTCGCTGGCCGCCTGCGAGGGCGCGATCTTGGTGGTCGACGCCTCGCAAGGGGTGGAGGCGCAGACGCTGGCCAACGTATACCAGGCGCTCGACAACGACCTGGAAATCCTCCCCGTGCTCAACAAGGTCGACCTGCCGGCCGCCGACCCGGACCGGGTCAAGGCCCAGATCGAGGACGTGATCGGGCTCGACGCATCGGGGGCGATTGCGGTGTCGGCCAAGACCGGGGAGAACATGGCCGCGGTGCTGGAGGCGATCGTCGCCCAGCTGCCCGCGCCCACCGGCGACGCCAAGGCGCCGCTCAAGGCGCTGTTGGTCGACAGCTGGTATGACACCTACCTCGGCGTCATCGTGCTGGTGCGGGTGATCGACGGCGCCTTGAAAAAGGGCCAGCGCATCAAGCTGATGTCGTCGGACGCCGTCTACCAGACCGAGCGGGTCGGCGTGTTCCGCCCCAAGCAGGAGATGCTGGACCAGCTCGGTCCCGGCGACATCGGCTTTTTCACCGCCGCCATCAAGCAGGTGGCCGACACCCGGGTGGGCGACACCATCACCGACGAGAAGCGGCCCACCGACCAGCCGTTGCCGGGCTTCAAGCCGGTGCAGCCGGTGGTGTTCTGCGGGCTGTTCCCGGTCGACGCCGCCGACTTTGAGGACCTGCGCGAGGCGATGGCCAGGCTGCGCTTGAACGATGCCAGCTTCAGCTACGAGGCGGAATCGTCGGCCGCGCTCGGCTTCGGCTTCCGCTGCGGCTTCTTGGGGCTGTTGCACCTGGAGATCATCACCGAGCGGCTGGAGCGCGAGTTCAACCTCGACCTGATCACCACCGCGCCGAGCGTGATCTATCACGTGCATTTGAGCGATGGCACGCTGGTGGAGCTGCACAACCCCGCCGACATGCCCGATCCGGTCAAGACCGACCGCATCGAGGAGCCGTGGATCGAGGCCACCATCTTGGTGCCGGACGACCACCTCGGCGCCGTCCTCAAACTGTGCCAGGACCGGCGCGGCCGGCAAAAGACGCTGACCTACGCCGGCACCCGCGCCATGCTGGTCTATCAACTGCCGCTCAACGAGGTGGTGTTCGACTTTTATGACCGGCTGAAGAGCGTCTCGCGCGGCTATGCCTCGTTCGACTACCAGATCAAGGGCTACGAGCGGGGCGACCTGGTCAAGCTGTCGATCCTGGTCAACGGCGAGCCGGTCGACGCGCTGTCGATCATCGTGCATCGCACCCGCGCGGAAAGCCGCGGCAGGGTGATGTGCGAAAAGCTGAAAGGGCTGATCCCGCAGCACCTTTTCAAGATCCCGATCCAGGCTGCGATCGGCGCCAAGGTGATCGCCCGCGAGACCATATCCGCGCTGCGCAAGGACGTGCTCGCCAAGTGCTACGGCGGCGATATCACCAGAAAGCGCAAGCTTTTAGAGAAGCAGAAGAAGGGCAAGAAAAAGATGCGCGAGTTCGGCAACGTCGAAATCCCGCAGGAGGCGTTCATCGCCGCGCTGAAGATGGACGAGAATTAGCGGGGTGGGGTGCGGGTTGGCGGGCTGCGGCGGGGTGTGTGGGGTGTGCGGCGGGTGATGACCGTTCTGGTATGTGCTGCCGTTGATGGCAGCGCAGGAGGGGGCGTTGACCCGTCGGGGCTCGACGGGTGTGCGATGTCCGCGGTTTGCGATAGCTGCCATTGCGCCGCAGCTTGGGTGCTTGTTGCGAAGCGCCATAACCTATCGCGGCGTAGCAATCTAGCTCGAGCCCTGCATGTCTTTGGCACTCAGCAAGGATCCTCTTAAAAATTTCCGACTTCGACAGCGTCAAGTTCTCAGGATCGCTGCTGGTGAAAGGCATCTGCGCTGCCGCTGCGAACGCATTTCGACGGGTGCGTCGGAGTTCTATCTTAAGGCCGCTTGAATCCGACGCACTCCTATGTTTTAACTTGTTTGAAGGCTGAGCCAGGGCTTCCTTCTTCGTCTCCAAAACGGCTATAGCTCTCGCGATTACCTTCTATTGCGTCGGGGCCGGGTTTATTCCGGCCCTCCATTTTTTGGACATCGCCGTTAGACATCGCCATGCGGCATCCTCAATCTCATGCGGTTCTCCTGAGGCGTTACAACCTTGTTTGTGTCGTCGGCGGTGGGTTGCCGACGCTGGCCGACAATCTGCTACAGGCAGCTGAAATCGAATTTGCCAAACTCGGATATGTAATGTCGTCGGCCTTGCAGTCTAGCCTTGCAAGACTGTCGCCGAACGCGTTCTGCGAGACCACCATTTGGCTGCGTGACACACTGGCCCGCCAACTTGGTGCCGATCGCAATCACGTACCGCAGTTTCGGAACTTTCCTGAGGACATACCCGCAGATACCCACGCGCTCTGGGTCCAGCGCGTGCTGTCGCATTTCCTGCAGTCACCCGATCAGCCCTGCCTATTCTGCGATGCCCACGGCAACGTCCATGTCCTTAGCCCATGCGAGCATGTTGTCTGCGACACGTGTTTTGATGGTTCGAATTATTCAGGATGCCCGATCTGCAATGCCAAGGTCGACTCGAGTTCACCGTTTTTCAAACCGCCGGCCAAGGATCGCACGCGACTGGCGCGCGAAGTCGTTCATTTCAAGCGTCTGGAGCTTGGCAACTTTAATGCGGCTGTTGCGAATTTCGTACACGCTGTTACCAGCCGCGCACAGCCTCTCAGTCCGACGGATAGAGGCGACCTTGAAACCGTAATTCGGGAATTAGGGCCAGCCGCGACCAATTTTCTGCCAGATCATATACCCGTCAAAGAAACAAGCGCCCTGCTCGTCGGCACCTTGCTCAAGCTCGGACACATCGATGCTGCCTTAGGGCAGGCCAAGGCGCGCCTGCGAACAGCGACCGACGTTCTTCGCACGATTGCCGTAATGTCCGGTGCTGATGCCTCGCTTCAAGGGGAGCTACACGCTAAACCTGTGACGGTGGTTCTGAAAGACGGCTATTGGCGACGCCTGGAAAAACAAGCCGGATTGAGGCCTTCCAATGCGGTGAACACCTACGAGACCTTTAGTCTGGTTCAGAACCATCGCTTCAAAGTCGCCAAGCTGCGGCGACCCGTCCGACGTGCACTTCTGTCCATTCTTGAAAATTTTGATGCTGACCGCCTCGTTGAAGATATGCTCCGGCATCGATCATATTGGGTCTGGATCGGCGAGTTCCTTCATCCGCACGAATACGCCAAGCGATTTCCGAACACCGCTCGCGCCTTTCGCGTTGTGCGCAAACGTGGTCCCGATGGCTCCTTGGCGCCTCTGTTTCAATCGTTTTACAGCCGACTGGAATGTGCGGTGAATGCCGGCGACGCCGCCGCCATGCTCGACGTTCTAAGCGAGCGTCCCGGCGAGTTTGCGCGTCGGCTCGATCATTTACTGCGCATTGCCCGAGATGACAGTTTCACCACAGCGGCTGCCACCGATCGCTTCATCGAAGGTATCAATCAGCTCACAACGCCGATGCTGCTTTCTTTGCGCACACTGCTCGCGACTCGATCCGAGCCGGTGCCCGTCCGTGTGTTCTGGCCCAAAGGAGGTGTCGCGTCTGGTGTCATCGAACCAGACAAGAGACAGCCGTTGTCAACGACGGTGATCGACAAGCTCGTTGGACCACTCGAGGCGGAGCTTCTCGAAAGGTTCGTGCGCCTGCCGTTCTACAGCCACGCCATAGTCGACGAGGCCTTGCAGCAAATTGTTGTGCCGTTCAATGAGCGCACGGCTGCCAAAAGTGCTGTTGAACTGCCGCGCGGCTCAGTTGTGCCAATCGATCCCGGCCCTGTAGTTCGGCTTTTCCTTCACTGGTGCCAACCCAAAAAAGGACCCCGCTGCGATCTTGATCTTTCTATCGGCCTTTACGACGGCGCGTGGAACTACAAGGGGGTCTGTTCTTACTATGAGCTAACGCATCCGCAGGGTGAGCGTGGCGACGCCGTTATTGCGCTTAGCTCTGGTGACTTCACAAGCGCCCCTTTCCCTGACGGTGCAACGGAATTCGTCGACGTCCATCGGTCACGCGCCGCCGCTCAGAGGATTCGATATGTGGTCATGGTCGTCACCGCCTACTCAGGGCTGCCTTTCAATGAGCTTGAACGCGCATTCGCTGGCTTGATGATTCGCAACGACGTAAGCGGGAGACAGTTCGACCCACGCACCATCAAAACCAAGTTCGAGCTAAGGGGCCTCAACGGAATTTTTGTACCCTTAGTGTTCGACCTTGAAACGGATCGCATGCATTGGCTCGACATCTACGCCAAAGGCCAATTCGCGTTCAACAATGTTGATACTTCAAACAAAGCGATCCAATTCGTCTGCCCGAGTTTGATGACCTATTTCTCAAGTGGTCAGAGAGCCAGCATGTTTGACCTGGCATTGCTGCACGCCGCAGCGCGCTGTCAGCACGTGCACCTGCGTGACGGCGAACATTTAGTAACGTTTAAGCGGCGAGGCGAAGAGACAGCAAATTCTTTCCTCAATCGCCTGCGCAATCGCCTTGCGCCTGAGACGGTGTCTAACATCGACTCAATCGGTAAGACGGCTTCCGTCCTTGCCTGTCTTTACGACGATGCAGGTATTGGTGATTTGGCGGACGGCAGCGCCATCTATACACTATTTCGCAGCACACTGCCGGCAACCCTCAGCGCCAGCGACCTTTTGACGAACTAAAGCATTTGCCACGTGTCGGCTACATCATTGTTTTATGACGTCGTGATCGCAAAAGCTTCAAAGTTGGTCTCGGCCAAACAATCAAAGTGGGTTGTAGTTGAACTTGTGCGGCGCACAATGGAAGTCCGCTCCTGGCTACAGCAGATGTTGCCGGTCAGCAGCCGCTCAGACAAAATCAAATGTGCGAAAATCTCTGGACGCTACCCCCCAATCCCCACCCCGGAGCGCCCCGATGCCCAGCCCCAGACCACGTCCCATCCGTCCCCCCGGCTGGCCCGAGCAGCGGCCGTTGGCGGTGTCGGTGTCGATCATGCTGGAAGGTTGGGCGGAGGGCGCGGTACCGGGCATCGGGCCGATGGGCAACCCACTCAAAGCCGGCGTGTTCGACACCCAGGCCCGGTCCTGGGGCGAATACGGCGCCAAGACCGGCGCCTGGCATCTGCTCGACCTGCTCGACAGCTGCAACGTGACGGCCACGTTCTATGTCAGCGGCGTACTGGCGGCGCGCCATCCCGACCTGATGCGCGCCATCGTCGCGGCCGGCCATGCGATCGGCCTGCACGCCTGGTCGCAACACATCATCCCGGCCACCCAAACCCGCGAGGAGGAGCACGCCGACCTCAAGCGGTGCATCGAAGCGCTCACCACCCATGCAGGCGTGCGGCCGCGCGGCTGGGTCAGCCCCCGCGCCACGCCGAGCCGCGATACGCCGGAGCTGCTGGTCCGGGAGGGCGTCGTCTGGCATGCCGACGCGTTCGATCAGGACACGCCCTACATGCAAAAAACCGCCAGCGGCGATATCCTCACCATCCCGTTCACCATGGAGGTCAACGACTTTCCGCTGTGTGTGCGCTACGGCAACGCGCCGGCCGCATTCACCCGCGTGCTCGCCAGCATTCTCGATGGCTGGGCAGAGATCGGCAGCCCGGTGGCCTGCCTCGATCTCACAGCGCACGCCCACGTGTTCGGGCGTCCAGCCGGGCTCATCGTGTTCAAAGAGGCGCTGCGCATGGTCGCCCAGTCGCCGTCGGCCTGGCTCACCCATCACGCGCAGCTGGCCAGCCTTTATAAGCCGCTGCCGAGCGAGCCGCATTAGCCGGTGTTCATATTGGGTCGACGCGGCACTGCATGGCTCAATGGGCAGTTGCGTCCGTCAGGTGAAAACCGTTCGGCTCCTATCCAGGGCATGCCGGCCGCGTCGACAGCTAAAACGATCTTGGTCCACAGCACCATCGTTCGGGTCCAGCTCGAGCAACCTGCCTTTAATCGGGATCGTTCCGATTCCGATTAAAGGCAGAAAGTTGCTCTACACTTTAAGAGCGATCATCTTTGCGACTTGAATCGGAACCGGCTGTGCGGTTCCGATTTAAGGCGCGATGATCTAGGCTGCGGTTCAAAGGCGTGCAATGGTCGGGTGATCGCCATGCACCGCGGGCGCCGTGCCCGGCCAACAAGGTGCGACCACCCCATCATGGACTTCGGGATCTTCGACCATCTGGATGCGGACGGACAGCCGCTGCAAGACACCTACGAGACGCGGCTCAAGGTGATCGAGGCCTATGATCGGCTGGGCTTTCGCAGCTACCACGTGGCCGAGCACCACTTTACCCCACTCGGCATGGCCGCCGCGCCGTCGGTGTTTCTGGCCGCCGTCGCGCAGCGGACCCGACGTCTGCGATTTGGGCCGCTGATCTATGCGGTGCCGTTCTCCCATCCGATCCGGCTCGCCGAGGAGATCGCCATGCTCGACCACATGAGCGGCGGGCGCATGGAGATGGGCTTCGGCCGGGGCGCCTCGCCGATCGAGCTGGGCTATGTCGGCCACCACCAGACCAGCGCCAACGAAACCTTCCAAGAGGGGCTCGAGGTGATCCTGGCGGCGCTGACTTCGGAGCGGCTGACCCACCATGGCGCCCGCTACCACTTCGACGACGTGCCGATCATGCTCAGGCCGTTGCAGACCCCGCATCCGCCGTTGTGGTACGGGCTGCATTCAACGGCCAGCGCGGAGCGCGTGGCGCGCCAGGGTTGGAACGTGGTCACCAACGAGCGACCGGCCAACGCCGCCGGCGTGTTCCAGCGCTTCCGACAGGTGTGGCACGAGGTGCATGGTGCGGCGGTGGCGCTGCCGATGATGGGTCTGGTGCGGCACATCGTGGTCGCCGACACCGACGCCGCGGCGCTGGCCATCGCCCGCCGCGCCTACCGGGCCTGGTTGGCGAGCTTCATCTACCTGTTCGATCTGCATGGCGCGAGGCCCGCGCATTGGCAGCGCTCGGTCTCGTTTGACGCTTTGCGTGATGAAGAGGAAAAAGGCATCGCTGGCTGCCCTGCCACGGTGATCGACTGGCTGGCCAAACACATTGAGCAGATCGGCGCCAACTACCTCGTCGGTCAGCATCAGTTTGGCGACATGACCAAGGCGGAAACGCTGCACTCGCTGGGGCTGTTTGCCGGTGAGGTGATGCCGCAATTGCGCCGCCGGTTCGGCTGAAGCTGGCTTCAAGTGCGTTTGACCGTGAGCTGGACCGATCCCGCTCTCCCGCCCGGAGAAGCCGGCAACGATTGACGGCGAGGCGACGGCGCGGTTTGCTCTAGATTAAGGAGTGGAGAACGTCGTTGCCGTTGGTGGTCGGCGTGGCCTGAGCGGCACGACGGCTCGGGCCCTAGACCCTTTCTGCCTTAGGCGGAAGCGCCGTGCCATGGGGTGGCCCAGTGGACGAACGGGGCAGGGGAGCGGGGCAAGGGAGCGGGATGGTTCAAGCTAGCACTGGCTCGCTCTAAACATCACAGACCCAGGTGGCCAAAACCCGGCCGCCGGCAGTGGGAGGACAGACGATGCTGACAGCCGAAAAAAACAGGCTGCTGACGGAGATCGAGCGGGGACAGCCTATGGGCGATCTGTTGCGGCGCTACTGGCAGCCGATCGCCGGGGTCAGCGAGTTCGACGACAAGCCGATCAAGCCGATGCGGCTGTTCGGCGAAAATCTAGTTCTTTACAAAGACTTGTCCGGTCAGTTCGGCCTCGTCGACCGCCACTGCGCCCATCGCCGGGCGGATCTGTCCTACGGCTGGGTCGAGGATGGTGGCATTCGCTGCAGCTATCATGGCTGGCTGTTCAACGCGGCCGGTCAGTGCACCGAGCAGCCGTTCGACGACATCGCCAACCCGGGCACCCGGCTGAAGGAGCGATGTGCGGTCAAGGCCTACCCGGTGCGGCCGCTGGCCGGGCTGCTGTGGGCCTATATGGGTCCCGATCCGGCGCCGGAGTTGCCGGTTTGGGAGCCGTTCACCTGGGACAACGGCTTCGTCGAGGTGGTGTTCTGCGACATCCCGTGCAACTGGCTGCAGTGCCAGGAGAATTCGATTGATCCGGTGCATTTCGAATGGATGCACGACAACTGGATCGTGCGCATGAAGGGTGAGCTTGGCCCCTATGCGTCAAAACACCTGCGGCTGGCCTTCGATGAGTTCGAGTTCGGCTTCCAGTATCGCCGGATCCGCGAGGGCATGGACGAGCAGCATCCGATGTGGACCGTGGGACGCGTCGCGTTGTGGCCCAACGGCTTCTTCCTGGGTGGCCATTTCGAATGGCGCGTGCCGGTCGACAACGAGAATTCGCTGTGCGTGTGCTGGTTCTTCTCGCGGGTGCCGAACGATCTCGGCCCCTACCAGCAGACGCGGATTCCGACCTGGTACGGGCCGATCAAGGAGCCGAACGGGCGCTGGATCACCTCTCACATCATCAATCAGGATATCGTCAGTTGGGTCGGCCAAGGCATCATCTCCGATCGCACCCAGGAGAAATTGGGCGCCTCCGACGTCGGCATTACGATGATGCGCAAGCGGTTTTTCGACGATCTTGACAGCGTTGCCCGCGGCGAGGATCCCTCAGGCCTGATCCGCGACCCCGAGCGCGCGCGCTGCGTGCGGTTGCCGATTGCCGAGCCCCGCTTGCACCGCGACGGCCTCACCTTGGAAGAGAGCAAGCAGCATCCGCTGCTCAAGGGCCGGCTCAATGGCAACCGTTGGGTGGCGGGCCAGCCCGATCATGTCTTCAACGCCTACATGGAGGCGATGGGCGTGCCGGAGCGCAAGCGTCCCTTGGTGCCAAAGGCCGCGGAATAGGGCTGGCGCGCCGATAGCGGCGCCCAAACGGTCGGGTCGCAGGCGGCCGGTTTGGCTGTTCGCGCCACGACGGCCCTGCAATCTGCGTCGGGGTTGCCCTCGCGCGCCGTCTCGGCAATAAGCAGCGCCGCAGGTGATCGATCGGAGCCCCCATGCGCGCGCTCAGGCTGGTGTTTGACCTTGACGACACGCTCTATCCGGAGCGGCAATTCGCCATCTCCGGCTTTCAGGCGTGCGAGCGCTGGCTCATCCATCAACATGGTGTCGGCCAAGACATTGCCCAGGAGATGCTGCGCGCATTGGACGACGGTTTGATGCGTCATCTGTTCGACGCGGCGCTATACAGGCATCTGCCCGATCGCACGCCCGAGCAGCTTAGCAGCTTCATTGAGATCTACCGCCTGCACCAGCCCAACATACAATTGTACGATGACGCCGATCAGATCTTGGCGCGGTATCGCGCCGACGGCTGCACGATGGGGCTGATCACCGACGGCCAGGACGATGTGCAGTCCTCTAAGGTGCGGGCGCTGGGTGTCGAGGCGTACTTCGCTCACATAATCTATACCCATGCGCTCGGTGGGCGCGCGTTTTCCAAGCCAAATCCAAAGGCCTTCCAAGTGATGGAGCACAGCCTGGGCCGTCCCGGCGACCAATTCGTCTACGTCGGTGACAATCCGGCCAAGGACTTCGTGGCGCCCAATCAGATGGGCTGGATTACCGTCCAGGTCGATCGCGAGAACCGCATTCACGCCGGCGCCCAGACTGCCGAGGGCGGGGAACCCCAGCACATGATCGACACATTGGCCGATCTACCCGCCGTGCTGGAGCAGGCCGCGCCTGGTCACCGTGCCAGTTGACCGCCGGCGCGCCGCGATCCACGCCAGCCAGATCATGTCCGCCTAGTGCAGCCTGTCTTTAATCGGATTCGCATCGATCCCGATTAAAGACAGGCTGCTCTACGCTTTAAGAGCGATCATCTTTGCGCCTTAAATCGGAACCGGCTTTGCGGTTCCGATTTAAGGCACGATGATCTCAGGCAGCATCGCCGTGTCGGCCCGCTCCCGCCCGGCCATCCACACAAGTCGGCCATCGGGTGGCCCCGTGGAGGAACGGGGCGGGGAGCGGGATGGCTCCAGTTCATCGTGAAATGCGACAGCCCGCTGCAAACAGGTCACGCACTGCGCGCGGCCGCCGCCCCGGCGACGGCTGCCTCGATTTTGCCGCTGGCCGGCCCCGCTCGCCCCCGAATCAGCTACTACCAACAATTAAGGCTGATAATTCAACAGCCTCGATATGGAAGCTGGACGCAGGGAGTGGCGCACGCGACGGTGTGCGCCGGCTGAACGCCGGAACCACGTCAATGGGGTTGTTACTGTGATTTTCGGCAAGCGCGCCGGCGGGATGCTGGTCCTTTCGGCGATGATCACCTGTGCTGCGTGCAGCGCAGTCGCGGCCCAATCGGGCGGTACCCGCACGCTGTCGATCCGCAACATCCACACCGGTGAGGTGTTGAGCGTTGCGTATAAGCGCAACGGGCGCTTCATCCCAGAGGCGATGAAAAAGATCAACTGGGTCATGCGCGACTGGCGCCGCAACGAGGCGACCCGGATGGATCCAAGGTTGATCGACCTGCTGTGGCGGCTGCACTCCGACCTTGGCTCCAAGCGCCCGATCAATCTGATCTCGGGCTATCGCTCGGCCAAGACCAACACGATGTTGCGGCGGACCCGCGGTGGCCAGGCACGTGCCAGCCGGCACATTCTTGGCAAGGCCGCTGACGTGCAATTCCCGGACATTCCCGTGCGTCAACTGAGATATGCGGCCTTGATCCGCGAGCGCGGCGGCGTTGGCTATTATCCGACCTCCACGACACCTTTCGTCCACGTCGACACCGGTCGCGTCCGTGCTTGGCCGCGCCTGCCGCGCTATGAGTTGGCGCTGCTGTTTCCGCGTGGCCGCACGTTGCACCGGCCGAAGCGCGGCGGACCAATCACCAGGCGCGATGTCCGAGTCGCCAAAGCACGCCACCAGCAGGTGGCCACCCGCATCGGCGCGTTTCACAACATGCGTCGGGCAGCCCGCAGAGCGCCGTTGGCTGTGGCGAGCCTAGACCGCCTCCCCCGGCTCAAGGTTCCCAAACCGGTATTGGCTGTTCGGCCCTTCAGCGCACGCCTGCGTCCGGCTCCCTCGTCGGGAGCCACGCCGGCCGTCCCGTCGCGCACGGTCGCAAGCCTCAAGCCGTGGAGTACGGTGTCGACGCTTCCCTCGGTTCCCCCGATCGACCCGGCGATGCGGTTGGCGGCACGACCTTCTAACGCCGATCGCCGTAAGCTCACGCAGCTGGCGATGATGGCGTCGATGCCGGTGCTGGTCGCTGGTCCCAAACCGGCGCCTCGGCCCCACACCGAGGCCGTGTCGTCCTCAGCCGATCTGAGCATCGACCGGCGAAAGCGGCCGCGGCTGGCCTTTGTCGGGTCGGTCGGCGCCGAGCGCTGGCGCGGCTGGAACAGCGGCTGGGCCGCCGCGCCCCGGCACGATGCCGACCACCCGGAGGAGTCGGCCTATCGGCCGTTTCCGCTGGCACCGTTTTTGACCGAAACCAGATCCGTCGATGATCCAGCGCTGGTGCGCCTGGTCCACCCCGACCTAGCCCGCACCGGCACGCTGTTCGCCGCCCCGACGACGGCACCGGCCTTGCGGATCCGGCCCAACGACGAAATCGCGCAACTGATTTGGAACGATGACCTGCGTCGGCGCAGCCAGTTGTTGCGCAGCCGCCGCGTCGGCGCCGCGCCCCGCCAGGTGTGGCGCACCACGCTTGAGCGACGGTAGGCCAACCTGCGTTTCATCGGTCTGGGGAGGCTTTCGCTGATTGCAATTCGGCGTGAACGCGGACCATCCCGCTCCCCGCCACAGCCGCCCACAACATCGAGGCATTGGCCGCTCGGGCGGGGGAGCGGGCCGGCACGGTTGATCCGCCTAGAGCATTATCATTCTTGTTGGAATCTTCGCGGGGGATTCCCAAGGGCGTGCGAATATGATTCACACTGCATGCCGGAGGTGGAGGCCGGCATGCATGGCACGACCTTATTCCGATGATCTGCGCGAACGTGTGATTGATGCCTTGAATTCAGGGTTGAGCTGCCGCGCCGTGGCCGATCGCTTCGGTGTCAGCGTTTCAGCGGTTGTCAAGTGGTCGCAACGCTTCCGTGCGACGGGCAGCGTTTCTGCGCGGCGGATGGGCGGGCACCGTCCATTCGCGCTGGCAGCTGAACGCGATTGGTTGCTCGATCGCATCAACGCTGAGACAGATGTTTCTCTGCGTGGCCTGCAATCTGAACTTGCCGAACGCGGCATCATCGTGAGCTATGGTGCGGTCTGGAATTTCGTCCATCGCGAAGGCTTGAGCCATAAAAAAAACCGTGGTCGCAGCCGAACGAGACCGGCCTGACGTCGCACGTCGACGGGCACGCTGGATCAAATATCAAGCGCACATCGACCCGCACCGGCTGGTTTTCCTTGACGAGACCTGGACGAAAACGAACATGGCGCCGCTCAGAGGCTGGGCGCCGCGCGGCCAACGCCTGATCGACAAGGTCCCTCACGGACGCTGGCGCACACTGACATTCCTTGCTGCTCTGCGGATCGACAGGATCGATGCACCCTGCGTGCTCGATGGTCCGATCAACGGCATCAGTTTCCTGGCCTATGTCGAGCAGTTCCTGGTGCCGACGCTATCACCTGGCGACATCGTCATCATGGACAATCTCGGCTCGCACAAAGGCAAGGCCGTCCGCCGCGCCATCAAGAATGCACGTGCTCATCGCCTGTTCCTGCCGCCTTACTCGCCGGATCTCAATCCGATCGAGCAAGTTTTTTCAAAGCTCAAGCATCTGATCGGCAAGGCGCGCGAACGCACAGTCGACGACCTTTGGCACCGGATCGGCGATTTGCTGAGCCAATTCACCCGCGACGAGCTCGCAAACTACTTCGCAAACTCAGGTTATGCTTCCATCTAAAGTGATCATGCTCTAAGGCCGAACTGGCTTAGGGCATCGGACCTAAAAAAGGCCGCCCGCTGGACGCGGACGGCCGAGATTGCGGATCCAGTCCACCGGGCGAGCGGAACGTTGCGGGCGCTCCGCCGCCGGCGCGATTACATCATGCCGCCCATGCCGCCCATGCCGGCCGCATGGTCGTGACCGCCCGCCGCCTCCTTCTTCGGAGAATCGGCGACGCCGGCTTCGGTGGTGATCAGCAGGCCGGCGATCGAGGCCGCGTCTTGGAGAGCGGTTCTCACGACCTTGGCAGGATCGATGATGCCCTTCTCGATCAGGTCGCCGTACTCGTCGTTTTGAGCGTCATAGCCGAACGACTGAGCGCGCGATTCCTGCACCTTGCCCGCGACGATCGAGCCTTCAACGCCAGCATTCTCGGCGATTTGGCGGATCGGAGCCTGCAAGGCCTTTCTGACGATCTGGATGCCGGCATCCTGATCATCGTTCTCGCCAGCGACGTTGATCGCGGACACCGCCTTGATCAGGGCGACGCCGCCACCTGGCACCACACCTTCTTCGACCGCGGCGCGGGTGGCGTTGAGGGCGTCGTCAACCCGGTCCTTGCGCTCCTTCACCTCCACCTCGGTGGCGCCACCGACCTTGATCACGGCCACGCCGCCGGCCAACTTGGCCAAGCGCTCTTGCAGTTTTTCGCGATCATAGTCGGAGGTGGTCTCCTCGATCTGCGTCTTGATCTGATTGACCCGGGCCTCGATGTCCTTCTTCTTGCCGGCACCATCGACGATGGTGGTGTTCTCCTTCTCAACGGTGATGCGCTTGGCGCGGCCCAACATGTCGACCGTCACGTTCTCCAGCTTGATACCGAGATCCTCGGAGATCACCTGGCCGTTGGTAAGCACCGCAATGTCCTCCAACATCGCCTTGCGGCGGTCGCCGAAGCCGGGCGCCTTGACCGCACAGACCTTTAGACCACCGCGCAGACGGTTCACGACCAAGGTCGCCAGCGCCTCACCCTCGACGTCCTCGGAGATGATCAACAGCGGCTTGCCGGTCTGTACCACCGCTTCCAACACCGGCAGCATAGCCTGCAGACCGGTCAGCTTCTTCTCGTGGATCAGAATGTAGGGATCCTCGAGCTCGGCGATCATCTTGTCCGCGTTGGTGATGAAATACGGCGAGAGATAGCCCCGATCGAACTGCATGCCTTCGACCACGCTCAGCTCGGTCTCCAGGCTCTTGGCCTCTTCGACGGTGATCACGCCCTCGTTGCCGACCTTTTGCATGGCATCAGAGATCATCGCGCCGATCGCGGTCTCGCCATTCGACGATATGGTGCCGACTTGGGCGATCTCGTCAGAATTCTTGACCTTCTTCGACCGACGGCCGATCTCCTCGACCACTTGCGCCACCGCCTTGTCGATGCCGCGCTTCAAATCCATCGGATTCATGCCGGCGGCCACGGCCTTCATGCCTTCACGCACGATAGATTGGGTTAGCACGCACGCCGTCGTGGTGCCGTCGCCGGCCATGTCGTTAGTCTTTTGCGCCGCTTCGCGAACCAGTTGCGCACCCATGTTCTCGAACTTGTCCTCAAGCTCGATCTCCTTGGCGACGGTGACGCCGTCCTTGGTGGTGCGCGGCGCGCCGAAGCTCTTCTCGATCACCACGTTGCGGCCCTTGGGCCCAAGCGTGACCTTGACGGCGTTGGCGAGCACGTCGACGCCGTGCAGCATCCGTTCACGCGCATCGGTGGAAAATCTTACGTCCTTGGCAGCCATTGGAAGTTGCTCCGTTGGTTGGGCATGAATGTTTGGCGGTTGTTTAATTCAGGGCGACGTTGGGTCGTCTGCGGACCATCAGTCCAGCACGCCCATGATGTCGCTTTCCTTCATGATCAACAGCTCCTCGCCGTCGATCTTGACCTCGGTACCGGACCACTTGCCAAATAGGACGCGATCGCCCTTCTTGACATCGAGCTTGACAATGGTGCCATTTTCATCCCGCGCACCGGGTCCAGCAGCGATGATTTCACCTTGTTGCGGTTTTTCGGCAGCGGTGTCGGGAATGATGATGCCGCCAGCACTCTTGGCTTCCTGCTCGAGGCGGCGCACAACGACGCGGTCGTGGAGGGGACGAAATTTCATGCGGATTGTGCTCCCGGTTAATTTGATGCTGATCGTCAATTCGCTCTTGATGGGCCGGATTAGCACTCGCTAATGATGAGTGCTAACAGGCGCCAGACATGTATTGCGCCGGGCGACCGCTGTCAAGACGCGACTCGCCTCATCGGCCCAAATTCGTCCGATCACCAATGGCAGCCAGCACCTGGCGGGAGGACGGCCGGTTCGGATGGCCCAAACCTACCGATGGCCCAAACCTACCGATGGCCCAAACACTGGCGTGCGCCGACGGTGGGACGCGGCCGCGCTTGACCTGGCCGTCGCGCAGTGACGTGCTAGATCATCTTTGCGCCTTTAATCGGGATCGTTCCGATTCCGATTAAAGGCAGGTTGCTCTAGATTGGCCCGATCCAAGCGGTCGATGCTCGCGGCCAACCGCGTCGGGTTGCCTGTCGGCTTCGAGCAGACGTCAAGACGTCGAAGCCAACGCGGTGCCAGCGTGTGGCGCGAGGCTCCAGGCGTTTCAGCATCGGCTGGAACCCTCGCCCTGCAGGCCACCCACAGCATCGTGCCATTGGGTGGAAGGGCTGGGAGCGCAGACCGGCAAGGCTGATCTGCCAGCGTGGAAATGATCCAGCGCCACCGGTTCGAGGTGGCATATCATGTGCCGAGGAGAAGGTGACCCAAGCACGTCTTCAGACGGCAGGGCGGGGGATGTCGTTGATGGGTGTTGTCAATGCCGATCGCGCGGCCGGCCAACAAGCCGTGGCGGAGCCGCAGTACCGCGTCAGCACCCTGGAGCGGCCCGCACTGTAATGTGGAACTCAACTTGAGAGTGTGCATGATGCTAAGCCGCAGCTATGCAGATTTGCCGGAGCATCTGGATCGGCTTGACCGGGCCGGATTGCTGTATCGGATCGAGGTGCCGATCAACAAAGACACCGAGATGCACCCGCTGGTGCGCTGGCAGTTTCGCGGCGGCATAGCGGAGCAAGAGCGCAAGGCGTTTTTGTTCAGCAACGTAGTCGACAGCAAAGGGCACCCGTTCCAACCGATGCAGGTCGTCGTCGGCGCGATGGCGAGCAACCCCGAGATCTATCGGATCGGTATGAACGTTGCGCACGTCGACGACATTGGGCCGGCCTGGGAACAGGCCCTGGCCGATCCTATCCCACCACGGCTGGTCGCCGCCGGACCCGTCCATGACGTCATCATAACAGGGGCGGACCTCAAAGGTCATGGTCGCGGCCTGGAAGCGCTGCCGGTACCGGTCTCCACCCCGGGCTTTGACGCCGCGCCCTACTTAACGGCGACCTGTGTGATCACCAAGGACCCGGACACCGAAGTGCAAAACATGGGCACCTATCGGGCGATGTTGAAATCATCCGACCGCATCGGGATGATGATGTTGGTCTCCAATCGGGCCGGTGGGATCGAGCATTGGATGGCGTACAAGCAAACGGGGGTACCGATGCCGATGGCGATCGTGCTCGGTGCGCCGCCGGTGGTGGGCTTCCTTGGGCCGCAAAAGCTCAAAATCGGCGTGGACGAACTGGCGGTCGCGGGTGGATTGGCCGGCGGACCGATCAATGTGGTCAAGGCCAAGACGGTCGATCTGGTGGTGCCGGCTGAAGCCGAGATGGTGATCGAGGGGCTGGTGGACTGCGCGTACCTGGAGCCGGAGGGACCGTTCGGCGAAAGCCACGGCTACGTGGCGCTGGAGGACTACAATTGCGTGATGGAGGTCACCGCCATCACGCACCGCAATAACCCGATCATAAGCTCGATCATCTCCCAGGTCACACCGTCAGAATCGAGCGTGATCAAACGCCTGGCCTACGAGCCGTTATTCACCCGTCATCTGCGCGAAGAATTGGGGGTCAAACAGCTCAAGCGCGTCGCGTTGCACGAGCCCCTGACCAACTTGCGCAAGTTCGTGTTCTTGCAGTTTGAACGGGGCACGCCACAGACGGAGGTTTGGCGCGCCTTGCAAGGAACGCTGACGCTGCAGGCCTATGTCGGAAAGTTCGTGATCGCGGTTGATGATGACATCGATGTGGACAACGCCGATGCGGTGTTCTGGGCGATGGCCTACCGCTGCAATCCGATCGATGACACGCTGATCATCCCCTATCGCTTGCCTGGTCACGGCCCGCGCACCGAACTCGACCCGAAACCCGATAGCGCGATGCTGATCGATGCCACGATGAAGGCCGACATGCCGCCACTGGCGTTGCCCAAACGTGAGTTCATGGAAAACGCCAAGGCACTTTGGGAGCGGATCGGCCTGCCGACGCTCAGGCCGCAGTCGCCGTGGCACGGCTATTCGCTGGGCGACTGGAACGAAGCGTGGGACGCCACCGCGATGCAGGCAACCCGCAGCGAGTGGATGCATCGCGCGGAGATCTACCGGCAGCGCCGCCGCGCTGATGTCGCCCCAAACTCACCGGTCCGCGGCCAGGATAAAGAGCCTGGTGCTGCGGGATAACCTGATCACGTTGAGCTGCTAGTCGAGGTCAAATCAATGCAGGACACACCGCTGAATTCAGCCCATATCGCCTATGACGACCTGCGCGAGTGGTTGCAGCTCGCCGAGCACATGGGCGAGGTCCAGCACATCAAGGGCGCCAGCTGGCAGGAGGATATCGGGCTCGCGGCCGAGGTGATCCTGCGCTCCGATCATGGCCCATGCCTGGTGTTCGACGAGGTGCCGGGCTGCCCCAAGGGCTTCCGGCTGCTGCTCAACATGTTCGCGGGAAAACGCCGGAACATGACGGTCGGACTGCCGGATCACCTGAACAAATGGGAGCTGTCCGACGCCTATCGGGACGCCTACCTGCGCGAGCAAAAGATCCTTCCCCATGAAATCGTGGATCACGGGCCGGTGTTGGACAACATCATGACCGGAGACGAGGTCGACGTCACAAAGTTTCCAGCGCCGATTTGGCACGAACAGGACGGTGGCCGCTACATCGGCACCGGCACCTATTCGATCACGCGGGACCCCGAGGAAGGGTGGCTCAATGCCGGGGCCTATCGGGCCCAGGTACATGATAAGAACAAGGTCGGGTTTCTGACCGCGCGCGGGCACCATGGCTGGTTGCATCGCGAAAAATATTTTAAACGCGGTGAGCCGATGCCGGTCGTGATGGTGGTCGGCGGCGACCCACTGGCGTTCTTCTACGGTGGGACGGAGGCTGCCTACGGGGTGTTCGAGCTCGATATCGTTGGTGGCTTGCGGGGGCGACCGGTCAAGATGGTACGCGGCCAGGTGACCGGCCTGCCGTTCCCGGCCAACGCGGAAATCGTGCTTGAAGGCTGGGTGCGCCCGGATAACACGTTGCTTGAAGGGCCGTTCGGGGAGTGGACCGGGCACTATGCGGGCGGTGCCTCACAGGTCCCAGTATTGGACATCGCGGCGATCTATCATCGCAACGACCCGATCCTGTTGGGGGTGCCGCCGATGGGGGCCGGTCCGGACGAGCTTGCCCGCTATCGCGCGGTGTTGCGCTCAGCGATGATCAAACAAAACATCACCAACGCCGGCGTGCCGGACGTCAAGCGCGTGTGGTGCCACGAAACCGGCGGCTCGCGCATGCTGCACGGCATTTCGATCCGCCAGGGCTATCCCGGACACGCGGTACAGACCGGGATGGTCGCGGCGCAATGCGGGGCGTCGGCCTACGCCTCGAAGTATATTATCGTGGTGGATGACGACGTCGACGTGACCAACCTGGAGGAACTCATCTGGGCGATGTGCACGCGCACCGATCCCAAAGAGTCCATTCAGTTCATCGAAGGCTCCTGGGACTCGCCGGCCGACCCGCGACTGCCGCCTGAAAAGCGCGCGATCGGCGACATGACCCATACGGTCGCGGTGATCAATGCCTGCCGGCCGTTCGCGTGGCGGGACAAATTTCCTCCCGCCAACACGCCCAGCCCGCAGCTCCTCAAAAAAGCACATGAGAAGTTCGGTTGGCTGATGGACGGCGCGGGGCGCTCCTGATCCAGAGCGGAAGCGATCACCCTGCCGGCCGATTGACTCCGATCCGATCGCGTCATCATCCGCAGGAGCAAGACCGATGAGCATTCGTGTCACGGAAGCGCGCCGGCACGGCGATTTTGCTTATGGCGGAAATGGACCAGCGCCAGACCGCTCAAGCGGAGGTGGCCGGCGTGAGCGGATTGATCACGCGGACCCGGCCGCCCGCGGCTTGCACCAGAGCGACGAAGGCCCCGGTACCGCCTGCTCCGTCGCCATCCTGGCCGTCCCATAGCGCGATCAACTCCAGCGTGTCGGCGAGCGCCTTGGCCATCGCCAGCATGCGATCGTTCGCCAGGGCATAGCCAGAGCTCTCGGCGCGATCCAGCACGACCTCGCGTTGACCGGTCTGATGGGCGTCCCAACAGGCCCAGAACCGCCGCTCCCAACGCCCGGACGGAACGCCGGCGACCGAGGTGACCACGAACTCCTGCGGCGGGAACGGCAGCACGATCCGGGTCTCGATGCCGAATAGCCCGCACGCCTCCAAAAACAAGATGTCCCCGCCGCGGGCCGCACTTGCCACGCCGATGGTGCGCCCCTTGATAGCGGACTTGGCGGCTCTGACCGCAGTTGAAACAGCCTTGCCGACGGCGCGCTCCGCCTTGGCCGGAAACCGCGGCTCCGGCCGACCTGGCAGATCGACCATGTGGCCGGTGAACAGGAGCGCAAGCTCATAGACTTTGCTGCTCACATGCGGGCTCCTCAATCCAATCCCGAGTGGCACTATCGCGCCCGCCAGTGTTCGGGTCAAATGGCCAGCCGCGGCGCGCGGCGGGCAAGGGCGATCGCCCGCGCCGACAACCGCGGCGGCGGATCCTTCAACAACATTGCGGCGACCATGCCGGGGCCGACGCGGGCTGAGCGCCGGACGGCGATTGTGATCCGGGCAATACGGCTGGGCCGGCTGCCCACGCGTGACGGGACAAACGGCGGTGATTGCGCGGTCCACCTTCGTCGCGATATGACAGCGGCTTCAAGACACCAGCGAACGGACGGACACCCCCATGCAGGTCGATCAAGCGACCGTCAAGCGGATCGCGCGGCTGGCGCGCATCAAGATCACCGACGAGGAGGCCAGCAACCTCGAGGGGGAACTCTCAAGCATCCTCGATTGGGTCGAGCAGCTCGAGCAGGTCGATACCAGCGACGTCGCGCCGATGACCCGCGTCGCCGACATGCGCCTGAAGATGCGAAGCGATCAGGTGACTGACGGCCAAATCGCCGACCAGGTCACGCACAACGCCCCGTTCACCGAAGACCATTACTTCGTCGTGCCCAAGGTCGTCGAATGATCTTGACTTGGCGCTGACACCTGTCGCCGCGGCGCGGGCCAGCCACGTGCGCCAATCATATCGTGCTCGAGATGACGAAAGCGAACACCGCATGTCCCTGACCAAGTTGACGATCGCAGACGTGCGCGACGGGCTCGCCAGCAAGCGGTTTTCCGCGTTGGAGCTGACGGAGGCTTTCGTGTCAGCGATCGATGCCGGCAACGCCGCGCTCAACGCATACATTCTGCCGACCCCAGAGCATGCGCGGGCGCGGGCGAGACAAAGCGATGCGAGGATTGCCCGGGGCGAAGCACGACCGCTGGAAGGCGTGCCCCTGGGGGTCAAGGATCTGTTCTGCACCAAGGACGTGAGAACCACGGCGTGCTCGAAGATCCTGGACGACTTCACGCCGACCTACGAATCCACGGTGACGCAGAACCTTTGGCAGGCTGGCGCCGTCATGCTGGGCAAGCTCAACAACGACGAGTTCGCCATGGGCTCCTCGAACGAGACCAGCGCGTTCGGTCCGGTCGTCAATCCATGGCGCCGCAACGGCCCGGACGGGGCGCCGTTGTCGGATCGGTTGGTCCCGGGCGGATCGTCAGGTGGGTCCGCCGCTGCGGTCGCCGCCGACCTTTGCATCGCAGCAACGGCGACCGACACCGGCGGCTCGATCCGGCAGCCGGCTGCGCTGACCGGTACGGTCGGATTGAAACCGACCTATGGACGTTGCTCGCGATGGGGCATCGTGGCGTTCGCCTCCTCGCTGGATCAGGCTGGACCAATCAGCAAGACGGTGCGCGACAGCGCGATCCTGTTGCAGCACATGGCGAGCCATGACCCCAAGGATTCCACCAGTGTCGACCTGCCGGTGCCGGACTACGAGGCGGCCTTGGCTGATGGAATCAAGGGCCTGCGCGTCGGCATCCCAAGGGAGTATCGCATCGAGGGCATGTCCGACGTCGTGGAGGGTTTGTGGCGCAGCGGCATCGCGTGGCTGAAGTCCGCCGGCGCAACGATTCACGACATCTCGCTGCCGCATACAAAGTATGCGCTACCTGCCTATTACATTGTGGCGCCAGCCGAAGCCTCCTCGAACCTAGCCCGCTATGATGGCATGCGTTACGGGCAACGGGTCACCGGCGAGGACCTGATCGCCACCTACGAGAAGACGCGCGCGGCCGGGTTTGGCCCGGAGGTGAAGCGCCGCGTGTTGATCGGCACTTACGTGTTGTCTGCCGGCTATTACGACGCCTACTACTTGAAGGCGCAAAAAGTGCGGACCTTGATCAAGCGCGACTTCGAACAAGCGTTCGGCAGCGTCGACGTTGTGCTGACGCCGACCACGCCGTCGCCTGCGTTCGGCATCGGCGAAAAGATCAACGACCCGATCGCCATGTATCTGGAGGACATCTTCACGGTGACCGTCAATATGTCAGGGTTGCCGGGCCTATCGATACCGGCCGGCCTGTCGCAGGAGGGGCTGCCGCTGGCCTTGCAACTGATCGGCAAACCATTCGATGAAGCCACGCTGTTCCGTGCCGGGCAGGTGATCGAGGACGCGGCCGGTCGCTTCACGCCACAACCGTGGTGGGCTTAGATCATCGCGCCTTTAATCGGGATCGTTCCGATTCCGATTAAAGGCAGGTTGCTCTAGCGCGTGTCAGCGTGTGCTGGCACCATCCCGCGCTTCCGCTAAACGCGGACATGATTTGGTGCGCGCACCTTGCAGTGGGGACATCGCGGAGACCGGAGCTTCGATCACCGCAATCGACCGCCGACGGTGGCCGCGTTGTCGGCCAGTTCCAGGATCAGTTTGCGCCGAACGGCCTCTGCAAAGCTCGCCTTGCTGTCGACGGTGACCACGAAGCTGCCGGGTCCGCCGATGATGGTGGCGGCGAATGCCTGCTCCAGATCATAGGCGACCGGTCGGCCCCCGCAAGCTTCGTCGCGGCACAACACGGCCAGGCCATTGATGATCATGCCGGCCGCCAGGGCCTCGGACCGCGCCTCGGCAATGGACATTCCGCCCCAGTTGTTGGCGCTGTCCGCGGACAGGTCGATCACCTTGCGCAAGCCTTCAAATCGATTGGACTCGATCCGGGCTTGGGCCGCCGCGATCGCCGCGCCGATCGCGTTGCGACCGAAGGCCCGTCGGGGCGCGGCCACCAACGTCTCCGCAAACGTGCGGGCGGAAGCTGCGCCGTCGATGCGGGTCCACGGCACGACCGTGTCCTGCGAGGTCTCATCGCCCCACTCGACAAACGTCACGGCGATCTTGCCGCTCAGGCCACGGGCGATCGCCTTTAACACGGCAGGATGCTGGATAGCTTCCGCGTAACCGCGACGCTGAAAAATGATCTCGGCCTCATCGATCGAGCCGGAAGCATCGGCAAGGAACACCAGCTCGACGTCCACTTGTTCTTGCGCCCGAACCGGCGCACCAAGGCCAACGAAAACGACGAGCCAAACCAACAAACGTCGCATCTTCATCGCAAACCTCGCACAGGCAACAAACCTAGAGCAACCTGCCTTTCATCGGAATCGGAACGATCCCGATGAAAGGCAGAAAGTTGCTCACCACTTTAAGAGCGATCATCTTCGCGCCTTAAATCGGAACCGGCGCAATTGGAATCGGCGTTGCGGTTCCGATTTAAGGCGCGATGATCTAGACATATTGGATGACGACTATAGCGTATCAGAGTTGGCTGAAATCCTGCCGCTGCCTCGCCTGGCCACCGAATGACACGTTGATATAGCTGGCCGGGTCGCGCGCGGGCCTGGACGGGCTCATCCGCCACAGGCGGACATGATCTCGAACCCACCTGCGCCGCTGTGTCTTGTTGCGTGTTTGCCGAACGCGGGTGGCGCAATGAGCTGGGCCTTCACCGGTGGGGCGGGAAGTTGACGTCGCCGCCCGGCCTGACGATCGCTGCCGGTTGACGCGGCGCCGCTCACTTACTTGCCCGATTGGCCACGACCCGCTGTGCGTCTGCACCGGCGGACGCTTCCAGCGCACCGCGCAGGCCCCCTGGCGCGGGCGAGCGACCGTCTGGCTCGGGACCGAGATCAGGTGTGGACACCGCCGGCGAAACACGCCCCGCCGGGTCAGGCCGCGGCTTGACCGGGGTCGCCGAAACCACGTTCTGCGTTGCCAGCCCTTGTCGCGCGCTGGTGGGACCATACTGACGGCTGGGATCGGCCAGTTGCCGCGCGGCGGCGCAGGCCCGTTTCAGGCCGCCGCGACGTGACACCCGCCGTAATGGGCTGTTGCGGCCCAGCGCACCGATATCCCCCGGACCCATCGGCTCGATGACATAGCGCTTGTCGCACAGGCCAATGCGCGGCGGCACCTTGGTCGCTTCGAATGCGTCATAAGCTTGCTTGAGGTTGGCCCAGAAGGCGAACCACGGTTGACCCTCCTGCTTGCGCAGGTTGGCCGCCGTCATCCGAAACGGGAAGACATGGATCGGCACCCGCGGCTGGCCGCGCCGGATCGCCGCGCGCACCAAGGTGAAAATCTCCGCCATCACCGCATTGGTCATGGCAAAACAACCGATCGACGAACAGCCGCCATGCAGCAGAATGTACGAGCCGGTTCGCTTGTGGGCCCGGTCGAACTGGTTGGGAAAGCCGATATTGAGCGAGTGCGGCCAACGCCCTTGCCGCCGCAGTTGCCTGCGGCCGACCGAGTAAAATCCCTCCGGGTTCTGCTTGTCGCCTTCCCTCAACTTTGGGCCTAAGGTCCCCGCCCAATGACAGATCGGATAGGTTGCGAACGCCTTGTAGTGTTTGCCCGTGTGCACCCACACTTCGAGTTCCGACTCGGCCTTGAAGATCCGCAGGAAGATCCGTACACCCATTTTAACGCCAAGGTTGGCGAGGCGCTGATCGAGGTGTCCCAGGCGTGGGGTGCCAGGCAGCGGCAGGGCGCCGTCCGCGAAGGCCCGTTGCCGCTCGATCCGATCTGGCGCCACGTCATCGAGCTCGATCGTCACGGCAAAGCCAGGCGGGGCCGCAACGATCAACGCCGTCGCAACGGCAAACGCAGCCATCGCCATACATCGCAGGGTCGTCGATCGTCTCATGCGCGCGCCGCCCTCCCAAGCAGCCGGAAGCCACAGCCCCGATCCTCGCGCGCTTCGCCAAGCACAGCAACTATCGCAATGCCGGTATGCTAAACATGCATATACGGTTCTGTTCCAGTTGTATGGAAAGGTCCTGCAGACAAGGTGAGCGGCGCAACAGACTGTTGCCATCTCGCCGTGTCTTCCGCCTACAATTTTTCGCTCAAATCTTTGTGATTGGCGGATTGCCGGAGGCACGCATGATGGATCGGCCGGTTGGCGCGGCGTTTGCGGTCGATCGGCGTGACCTGGTAGCTCCCATTGCACACCATCACACGGGGCGGGATTTTGGTGGTTTCGAAGGCGTCGTAGCCGGCCTTCAAGTCTTGCCAGAAGGCACGCCACGGACTGCCTTGTCGCGCAGCAAGATTGTCCGCAGTCATGCGGAACGGGAAGGCATGGACATGAACCTGGCGCTGTCCACCGCCCAGCGCCGCGCCGATCAGGCGCCAAATCTCGTCCATCACCGCATTGGTCATCGCGTAACAACCGATCGACGAGCAGCCGCCGTGCACCATCAAAAAGGAGCCGGTGCGGCCGTGGGCTCGGTCGAACGCGTTTGGGAAGCCAAGGTTGAAGGAGCGGTGCCACCGGCTGTTGGGATTAAGCGCACGTTGATCGACGGTGTAAAACCCCTCCGGTGACTGCCCATCCCCCTCGATCAGCTTGGGGCCCAACTCGCCAGACCAGCGGCAGATGGGATAGGTCGCGAAGCGTTGGTAGCGGCCACCGTTCTCGACCCAAAGCTCCAGCTCGAACTCGCGCTTGAAGACCCGGATGAAAATTGGCGCGCCCAGCCTCAAACCTTGCGCCTTCAACCGCGCCGACAAGTTGCCCAGCTCTGGCGTTCCAGGGAGCAGTTCGCCGCGCTTCGCCAACCGCAGTCGCTCGGCACGCTCGAACCGAACGGCACGTTGGTCGGCATCCAAGCTCAGATAGGGTGCCCACCACCACAGCGCGACCAAGGCCAAGAGCAGCCCGAGCCCGGCCAACGTTCTGATCCCAGCAGATGCGTTTGCTCGCTTGACCAACCGCGCCATCCTCGCTTCGCAGCACCGCGTTGGGGCCGCGCTGATCAACCACCCCGATCCTGTCCGCCTGAGGCGGATGTGCCTGACCGGCCCGCTGCACCGGCCCTTCCTTACAACATCAGGCCTACAACATCAGGCCTACAACATCAGGCCATCGGGCGAACGGGCGGCAGGCGGGATGGTTCCAGCCAACCCTGAAACGCTGTCGAATGCCGCTTGCACCGATACTGCAGCGCGCACGCTCGGGCTGACCTCAAGCCACATCGGTGTCGCACCTGCGGCCCGGCACCGAGCTCGGGCGCCGTCTGTGCAGCTGGCTCGCCGTGCACCCCTGATGAGCCACCAGCCACGTCGGCGCCACCTGCTTCGCAGGAGGCGGTCCAGCTGCGCTATTGTCCAAACCCCAACGCTGAGCTGAGGCCCCGGCCGAGCCCATAGGAGTTGCCGAAACTGCTCCTGTGAGCCTGCGCCGAAGGCCGGCTATAGCTCGAGGCCGTGCGCTTCTTGTGGCCTCTGACAACCACGCGTTCGGCCGTACGCACGCCGTCGAGCGGCACGAACGGCTCGAACTCGCGCCGATAAAGCGTGGGGCAATAGGCCTCGGGTTCGATCGGCGCGCTCGCGCGATGGAACACGTTGACCCAATAGCGGCGTTCGCACACCACCACATTCGGCACCAGTCGTGTGCGCTCGAAGTGGTCGTACCCCTTTTTCAGCGTGCGCCAAAACCGCCGGTTGGGGTTGTTCTTGTGCCGCTTCAAGTTCTCCGGCGTCATGCGGAACGGGAAGGCGTGAACGTGAATGATGGGTTGGCCGCCGGTAAAAGCCTCCCGGGCCAACGCATAGATCTCCTCCATCAACGCGTCGGTCATGGCATAGCAGCCCGCAGACTTACACTTGCCGTGAACCATCAGGAAGTCGCCGGTCCGCTCATTGGCGCGATCGAAGGCGTTTGGATAGCCGAGATTCATCGCCAAATGATACTTGGAGTGCGGATTCATCTGCCGATGATCGACCTGATAGAACCCTTCCGGCGCCTGCCTGTCGCCTTGCCGGCGTTTCGGTCCAAGCGCGCCCGACCAGTTGCAGATGGGATAGGTCTTGAGATGGTAGAAGCGGCCGTCCTCGCGCTGCTTCCAAAGCTCCAATTCGGATTCTTCTTTGAAAATCCGGACAAATATCGGACTACCCGATTTCATGCCCTTCTTGCCGAGCAGCATCATCGTGTCCTTCGGCAACGGGCGCATATAGGCGGGGATTTCCGTCTTCGCGCAGCCCACGAGCAAGCCAACGCTGGCCGTGACGAGCGCCACGGTCGTCAAACGCTTTACCATATTACTTGGGCTCACCAATTTCATACGCCATGCCTTCTGAGCAAAAGCGTTTGATCCTAAAGCGTAAACAGACGGTTAATCCCCCAGACGAATGCCCGACGTTTGGCCGCGCCGGAGACTCGAGTCAAGTCTCCTTAAACCGTGAAAGTGACCCGGAAAAGGCATATATATGAACGCGTTGAGCAGAAACGACTGACACCGGCGGGCGTTTGCGGGCGGCCCGAAGCGCCGCCATGGCAGCGATCACGACGCGTGCCGATCGGGCGGGCAGCAGCTGGTCCGGTCGGCCAGCGGGTCGCACACCAAGCGCCGCGCGGGCCCGTGTTATGGTTGACGGCTTGCAAGGCGGTTGTGGTTGACCAAGAACCTCAATTTAGGAGACATGTTTGGGCCGCTCGTTCGCATCGCGCGTTCGATCGGGGTCCCGGCACCAGCTTGAAGGCGCGGCAAACGACCGTTGACCGGGCGTACCGATGCCGATCCAACAGGTTAGGGCGGTTGGGCTTGAACACCGGTGATCGGCCGGCCGCGCCGTCGGTGGCGACCTGGTTGCGCCCTACAGCCCGCGCGCGTCGGCGGAGCCGGCGCGGCGCGCGGATCTCAATCGCTCGCGCGCGTTGTGTCTTGGCCCTCAAGCCGCTGGTCATCGGCCCGCTTCATGGGCCCGCTTCATGGGCCCGCTTCATGGGCCCGCTTCATGGGCCCGCTTCATGGGCCCGCTTCATGGGCCCGCTTCATGGGCCCGCTTCATGGGCCCGCTTCATGGGCCCGCTTCATGGGCCCGCTTCATGGGCCCGCTTCATGGGCCCGTTGGCCAAAAGTGTTCGCCTGCGGCTTGGCGAGCCATCGCTTCGCACGACGATCTGTGGCATACTAAATTATGCTCACAAGGTGCATGGCTTTCAGCCGGGCCAACGATCGGCCAGGTGCGCCAAATCATTTGAGCAGCTGTCACGGGCAGGAGTGAAGAATGCAGTACATTTGCGATGCTGGCGACAAGACCTGGTTCCGCATCGAGACCGAGGGCGAAGCTGCGCTGGAGTCGCAGACCATGGACCACGCGGTCGAGCGCTATTTCCGGCAAGCCCAAGACGAGGCAGCACAAAGCTACGTGCCGCCGAAAACCGGACGCATCTTTGAGCAAGGCATCGGCAAACGCGACCACGTGCAGCGCGTCATGCCGTTATTCGTCACGCTCAGGGACGGTGAGGGCAAGGCACTGGTCACGGCGATGTTGCCGCCAGAAGGTGAAAGCGAGCGCGCGTTGAGGCCCATCGTTGTCGGACCTGGCAACTCGGATCCCTATCCCGAGCACGGTACGGCGATCGACGCGCTGGCCAAGCACTTTAAGTTGAAGCTCGACCGCGAGCGCTGCTACCCCTACAGCCGCGCTTAGATCATCGCGCCATTGGGTGGCCGGGCCGAAGTGCGGCATGCTGCCAGCTCACTCTGCCACGCTTTGGTGGCCATCGCGGACGCGGAGGCCCGCGCTGCAAAGCCAATCTGCGCGCTCAAACCGGTACGTCGCCGACAACCGCGGTGCGTTCCATGCGGCGACGCTGAGGAAAATAGTCATTGGCCGCATAGTGCTGGGTCGACGCGTTGTCCCAAAACACGATGTCACCGGGCCGCCAGGTCAAACGAAATTGATACTCAGGCACGTGAGCCTGGCGGAACAGCAGCTCCAGTAGCGCGTGGCTTTCCTCCGCCCGCACACCCTCGATGCACACCGTGAACTGTGGATTTACGTAAAGGATTTTGTCGCCGGTCACCGGATGCGTGCGCACCACCGGATGCGACGGGTTGGGGAATTGCTGCTCCATCCGCCTTAGTCTTGCTTGATCGGCCTCAGATGTGGTGAACAGCGCGCGAAAATTCTTGAAATCATGCACTGCCCTCAGACCGTCGATCATGGTGCGGAACCTCGGTGACAGGCCATTATAGGCGGCGCTCATGTCGGCCCACAGCGTATCGCCGCCAGTCTCCGGCATGATTTGACAGCGCAAAATCGTATACTTGGTCGGTCTTTCCCGGAACGTGGTGTCGGAGTGCCAGACGTCGGTGGACAACACCGGATTATCCTTGTGGTTGTCGAGCACCATGATCTCTGGGAATGCGCCTTGGGGCCGGAACGGGTGCACTTCCAGCTCGCCGAACCGCCGCGACAGGCGCACATGCTGTTGCGTCGACAAATGCTGCTCGCGCGCGAACAAGACTTTGTGCCGGATAATTGCCGCCTCCAGCGCCGCAAACGTCTCCTCATCGAGCGGTTGGCGAAGATCGACACCGCTCAACTCCGCCCCCAGATGGCGTCCATGAGGTTTGATCCGCAACGGCGATGACGCGCTCGGCGAAGGCGACGATTGCGTCGATGTGATCGCAGCTTGGCTCATGCTGGGCTCCCTATCAGAACGGCAGCATTATCGGGCAAGGCGCGCGACATTCAAGCTGAGTTGACAACCGACCTGACCCGGCGCCAACTCACTGAGGCCCGCAGCCGGTAGGCGGCGGCAATCGACGGATGCAGATGATGAGTGATCGATCGATGGGACGGCGTGAAGATCGGCGGCTGGTGACAGGGCAGGGGCGGTTCACCGCGGACTGGCACTTGCCGGGACAGGTCTACGCGACCTTTGTGCGATCCGACCAAGCCCATGCCCGCATCAAGTCGATCGACGTCGCGTCGGCGCGCGCGATGTCGGGCGTGCTGGCGGTGCTGACCGGCGACGACGTTTCGGCAGCCGGCTTCGGCTCACCGCAACCGATGAACCCCGGGCCCGGCAAGGACCAATCGGCGCTCAGTCAGACCTTGCGTCCGGCGCTGGCCCATCAACGTGTGCGCTACGTCGGTGAGCCCGTCGCCTTGGTGGTGGCCCAGTCGGAGGCGATCGCACAAGACGCAGCGGAACTGATCAGCGTCGACTATGACGAGCTGCCGATCGTGGTCGAGGCCGCCGATGCGGCCCGTCCGGGCGCTCCGTTGTTGCATGATGACATCGCGGGCAACCTGGCGTTCGATTTCGAGGTCGGTGACGAAGCCGAGACGGACGCGGCCTTCGCCAACGCCGACCACATCGTCGGCCTGTCGCTCAACGCCCATCGCATCTCCGGCACGCCGATGGAACCCAAGGCCTGTGCCGCCGTCTACGATGCCGCTGCGGACAGCTTCGACGTCTACATGCAGACCCAGGGCATGGCCGACATCGTCAAAGCGTTTGCGCACATCACGGGCCAGCCGACCCAATCATTCAGGATCCACGCTCACGACGTCGGCGGCGCTTTCGGGGTGCGCGGCGAGGTCTACCCGGAGAACGCCGCGATCGTGCTTGCGGCCAAGCTGGTGGGGCGGCCGGTCAAATGGGTCGGCTCGAGAAGCGAGACGTTCCTCAGTGATCACCATGGCCGCGGCGCCGAAATGACCGGTCAATTGGCGCTCGACCGCGACGGCACGTTCGTCGGGTTACGGGTGGAATGGCTGGTCAACATGGGTGCCTATCTGTCGTTGGCCGGCGCATTGATCAACACCGTGGCTGCGCCGCGCAGCATGTCGAGCAGCATCTATAAGGTTCCCACGCTCTACGTCCGCAATCGGCTGGTGCTGACCAATCTGACGCCAGCGACGGCCTACCGCGGGGCCGGCCGGCCCAACGTCGCCTATTTATGGGAACGCTTGATCGACGAGGCGGCACGCGCGACGGGCATCGACCGCATCAGCCTGCGTCGCCGCAACTTGATCCCGAAAGCAGCGTTCCCCTACACGACGCCGGCCGGCTCGGTCTACGATAGCGCCGATCCGGAGGGGCTGTTGGACAAGGTGCTGGCGGAGGCGGACTGGAGCGGGTTCGAGGCCCGACGGGCGGAAGCGGCCGGTCGAGGTCGGCTGCGTGGCATCGGTTGCGCGACCTTCATTGAGCCGTCCGGTGCCGTCGGCCAAGAGGAGATCGCGATCCGTTTCGACACTGACGGGCGGCCGGTGTTGTACACGCTCGCCGGTCCATCCGGCCAAGGCTACGAGACGGTCTACCAAGACATTGTCGCCAAGACGCTTGGGCTTGACGCCGACACCATGCTGCTGCGCTCCAGCGATCCGGACGGTCCGGCCTTGGTGGGCACCGGCTCTTACGGCTCGCGCTCATTGATCTCACACGGCTCCGCCCTGCTTAAGGGGGCCGAACAGGTCATCGCCAAAGGTCGCGAGCTGGCGGCCCGGCAGCTGGAGGTGGCCGCAGCCGATGTCACGTTCGAGGCCGGCCGCTATGTGGTTAAGGGCACCGACGTGGCGATCGGCATGGCCGATCTGATCGCCAAGCACGTCGGCAGCGGCCCGCATCCGTTGGACACCACCACCAAGATCCCCGTCGGCTCCGCGTTCCCGAGCGGCGCCCATGTGGCCGAGGTGGAAATCGACCCCCAGACCGGTGAGATCGAAATCGTCAACTACACGGCCGTGGACGATTGCGGCGTGATCTACAATCATCAGATTGTCGAGGGCCAGCTGCAAGGCGGGTTGGTGCAGGGTCTCGGTCAGGTGATGGGCGAGCAGTGCGTCTACGATCGTGAGACCGGGCAGCTGTTGACCGGATCGTTCATGGATTACGTCATGCCGCGCGTCGATGCGCTGCGGCGGCTTGCAACCTTCGACCGTCCGATGCCCTCGCCCGCCAATCCGCTGGGTGCCAAAGGTGCCGGCGAGGCCGGCACGACGGGCGCGGTGCCGACGCTGGCCAATGCCGTCCACGATGCGTTGGCGCCGGCCGGGGTCGATCACCTGGAGATGCCTTACACGCCGGATCGGGTCTGGTCGGCCCTTCAGGACGCCAAGGGGTGAGCAAAATGGGTCACCAATGTCAGGTCGCCATCGTCGGCGGCGGCCCGGTCGGCGTCGCGCTCGCCGTCGATCTCGGCACCCGTGGCATCGCTTGCGCGCTGGTGGAGCGGCGCGTCGATTTGCCCAACATCCCCAAGGGACAGAACCTGACGCAGCGGACGCTGGAGCACTTCTACTTCTGGGGCCTGATCGACGAGATTAGAGCCGCGCGCATCATGCCACCACAATCCCCGATCGGTGAGTTCGTCGCCTACCGCAATTTGCTGAGCCCATATTGGCACGCCACCGAAGGACGATCGGTGGTCGGCAAATATTATTTCCAGGCCAATGACCGGATGCCGCAATACCAGATGGAAAAAGTCTTGCGGGCGAAAATGGCGAAGCTGCCCAATGTTGAGTCCCGCTTTGGCTGGTCCGCGACCGGCCTTGACGAGACTGCCGATGGCGTGCGCGTTAAGATTTCGCGCGAGGACGGCACCGAAGAGCAGGTGATCGAAGCCGAATATCTCATCGGATGCGATGGCGCGCACTCCTTGGTGCGGGAGTTGGCCGGGATCGAGCGCGAGGGGACCGCCTTTGACCAATTGATGGTGCTCGCCGTATTTCGCTCACGCGAATTGCATGAGGCGCTGAAACGCTATCCCGAGCGGTCGACCTATCGGGTCATGCATCCGGACCTCAAGGGCTACTGGCAATTCTTCGGCCGCATCGATGTGGGCGAAGGCTGGTTCTTCCACGCGCCCGTTCCGCCCGACACCACCAAGGATAACTTTGATTTTCACGCCATGCTGCAGCGAATAGCGGGTTTCGACTTTGCCTGCACCTTCGACCACGTCGGTTTTTGGGACTTGCGCGTCGCTGTCGCGGAACGCTACCGCGCCGGTCGCATTTTCATCGCCGGTGACGCGGCGCACAGCCACCCGCCCTACGGCGGTTATGGTCTCAACAACGGCCTGGAGGACATCCGCAATCTGAGCTGGAAGCTCGCTGCAAAGCTAACGGGTTGGGGCGGCGAGGCGCTGCTCGACAGCTACGATGCGGAGCGCCGGCCGGTGTTCAAGGACGTCGGCGAAAATTTCATCGCGGCGCGCATCCAGGAAGATCGCGCGTTCTACGAGCAGTACGATCCGGATCGCGATCGCGCCGCCTTCGAAGCGGCTTGGCAGGCGCGGGAGAGCGAGTACTCGCAACGCACCCACGACTATGAGCCCAACTACGAGGGATCTCCAATCGTGTTCGGCCCGCCGGGCGGCGTCACCAGCGCCCACGGCACGCACAGCTTCGAAGCGCGGGCCGGTCACCATTTGCCGCCGCTGCCGCTGAGCACAGGCCACAACGTGTTCGAGGCGTTGGGTGACGGGTTCACGCTCATCGCCTGTGACGCCGACGACGATGCGGTCGCCGCGATCGGGGCTGCCGCCAGCGACCGCAACATTCCGCTCAAAATTGTGCGCGACAGCTATCACGGTGGGCGTGAGGCGTACGGCGCGCGACTGATCCTGGTGCGGCCGGACCAGTTCATTGCCTGGACCGGCAACGCGGCGCCGGCAGACGCTGGTGCGCTCATGGGGGGCGTCGTCGGGCGCGCCCAGAGCAACCTGCCTTAAATCGGCACCGGCTTTGCGATTCCGATTTAAGGCGCGATGATCTAGATCATGTCCGCATCAGCCAGCAGCGCCATGCCGGCCCGCTCCCCCGCCCGGCCATCCACACCAGCATGCCATCAGGTGGCCCGGCGGGGCGTGGGATCGGGCCAGCGCACACTGAAACGCTCTGCGATATCTTAAGACCCGTCTGCCCGACCTTGAACCATGGCGTCCGCCGATCGCCAACCGCCACGGCCAGCCCGATGGATCGGAGCCGGCAAACAACCTTGGTCGTTGTGCTGGCTGTGGGGGTCGACCCGTTCACAGGATAGCTGAGCCATGCGGTAACTCCTAGCCGACTGGCCATAAGCTTTACCGAACGCGCGCGAGAAGTGCTGGAGATTGGTGAACCCCCATTTCAGGGCGATCGTGCTGATCTGCGTTTGGCGCGAAGCGGGATCGGCCAATTCGTGCCGGATGCGCTCCAATCTCGCCGATCGAATGCGCCGCATGATCGAGGTGCCGGATTTGGCGAGCAGCTCATTGATCCGCCTGACCGACATATTCATTCCGGCGGCCACGTCGTCGCGGGTCAAATCGGGATTCTTGAGATGGGAGGCGATGAACGATTCGATTCGAAGCGTGGTCAACCGATCCTGTCGGCCCACATCGCTTGGGATCTGACCGTTCAATTGCGCGAGGCTGCTGCAGATGAGATCGACCACTGCGGCAGACACGTGGGCTTCGGCTTCCGGTTCGACCAGGTGTACGCCCTGGGCGATGTTGGTCAGGCAGTCAGAAATAAGTTTTCCGGACCCCGCGCGGCCCCCGATCGCAATTCCCGTCAGCATGTCGGCAATCGGTATGCGATCTAAAATAGCCCGCTTTGGGATTTGGATCACGAGCTGGCTAAACGGCCGTTGGAAAACCAGTTGATAGGGGTCGGTGCTGGAATAAAGCGAAAAATCTCCCGGCCTCAATACCGCTTCACGTCGATCCTGGCAGACGCGGCCAACACCTTCCAGCTGAAGGCTCAGGAGGAAGTATTCATCGGTCCCCCGCGCGATGTCCTGCTGGCGGCGAAAGACGTGCTGCTGGCCGCTATTGACGAACGACAGGCGCACGGAGGAAACCTCCGTCAGAGAAATTGACCCGTCGAAACGCGCTTGCCGTGGCGCCTCGCATCCAAGGTTGACGTAGGCCTCACAGATGGCCTCGCGCCAGTACGCCAAGCGATCCCGTTCCCGTACGTCCTCGGTGGAGTACGTCTTCGCCAACTCACGCATGGCCGTCCCTCCCTGCGCGCAGCACGGAATGCACAGCATAATGAGCGACCCGCGTTCAGTAAAGCAAGCGTTGGGTGCGGGCCGAAATGCCGCCCATTCGATCAAATTCAAGGCCATGTCCGACGCCGGCGCACGCCAAACGGTCGTCACGATGCCGGCGACATGCCGGTTCCTTCAGCACAATTGATGTACTCGGCCACCTGGCCTTCGGCAGGAACGACCGCAACCTCGTGCCAGTAGCGCGATTTCATGGCCGGACCATAGCGCGGTGCGAAATTCAAGAACGCATTGAAAATCGCCAGGTGCGTGGGATGGTGCTCCGCCCAGTTTTCCAGATCCTTGAGCGATTCGAAATAAGCCAGCCCAAACGTGTGATCACTCGGGGCGCCGCGCTCATCCAGCAGAGCCATGAAACGACAATCGTAACAGTTCACCTCACGTCGTCCTTGATCGCGGAGAAAGTTCATGCCCGCCCTCAGTGCAGGTTCCACATCGGAAAAATATTCCTCGCGCTCAATTCCTTGGACTGCGCTGAGATCCTGGCCGGAGCGAATGATCGCCAGGTTCTGATTGGGGCGCACGACAATTCGATTGGCTCCCTGCTCGATCACCTCAATGGCCCCCACCGGCTCAAACGCGTCGGCGGCTGAATTCGGAATGCGATCGCGCATGCTGCCCCAATAAGCATGGGTGTCGATCGGCTCGGAGATGCCAGTGCGCGCATTGGCAATCCCCACAATGTGGTCCGGCCCGGAGTGGAGGGTCTCGAACCGCGCGAGCGGAATGTTGAAGACCTCCCTAAATATGCCATAGCCCAAACCATCGGCGCTGTTCCTCGCCCAATAGGCCTTGAAGGGCTCGGTGGCGAAAAACGCCTGCAGCGCGGCCGGGTCCAGCCAATACCCGGTGGCGGCCAACTGCATGCGCCCAGTGCGGTCTTGTCCACATTGAGAAAGGTCGACGTGATCGGCGGCTCCTTGGCTGCGCATGAGCTGCGCCAGCCCCGAGATGAAGTCAAAGGCGGCGGCACGCGAAGCCGGTTCGAATTGGCAACCGATCACCGCCATGGCGGTCTTGGTGGCGTTGGCATCGAGGATCGACTCGAAAGCGGGGTAGGGCGGCTGCCAACCCGGCGGCATGCGCAGGGGGAAGGTTCGGGCTTGGTTGTGCTCGGTCATCTTGACACTCCTGGTACTGGCCACGGGAGCTTCGCCGGCCAGAATCGGCAAACGCATTCAGCGCCAATCTGCATCGCTCGAAGCGCGCATTGCGGCGGTGCTGGCCGGAACTTGCAGACCACGTCGGCTCGGGTTTTGCGCAGCGACAACGATCGATCGGTCATCCGGCGGCGACCGGAGGTCACGGACCGATCTTGAACGTCAAAAGGGAACTCAGAAAACCTCTGACGTTGCCCTTTCACGTACCGGTCAGTCGGGGGGCCGGTTCGTGAGCCTTGGCATCGGCAGCCTCCGCCGAGAGGTCCACTTTCTCACTATGTAAAACGCTGACGACCGGGGTCGGCCGATCGTTGAACATCAGCCTGAAGACATCGGGCCTGGAGTAATGGCCGACCGGATCGGCCGCCGATTTCGCATAGGAGATCATCGCCAGGTCGATGTCGGCGGTGAGAAGCCCCTCCTGTTTTTCGCCGAGCGGCTCCGCCAGCGGTGACCCATCGGGACCGAAGATCTCCGCAAAGCCACCGCCGGCCAACAAAAGCGCCTGCTTGTCGGGCGTGTCACACAGCATTTCGACCATCGCGTCGGACACCGTCGCACACGCCGCGATCACGAAGCATTGGCCTTCAACGGCATACATCCGACTTGCCGCGGAGTTCACCTCCGGCCCCAGCGCATAGGCGGCGCCGCGGTACAAGCTGAAGCTTGGCCAGGAGGCGACATGGATCTGCTCGTGCTGGGAATACATCGCGTATTTCACCAGCGGCTGCACATGCTCCCAGCAATTCAGCGCCCCGAGCCGCCCGATGTCGGTCTCATAAACCTTGATGTGGCTGCCATCGCCCTCACCGAACACCGTGCGTTCCACGTGCGTTGGCTTCAGCTTGCGGCGGCGGGCAATGACCTGACCGTTTGGTCCATAAAGCCATTGCGCCATATATAGGCTACCGCCGTCCCGCTCCGAGGCACCGAGCACCACATGCATGTTGTTGCGCTTCACCGCTTGTCGAATCGCCATGTCGTCCGGGCTGTCGGCGACGATCGAATTAGCGTGATAGCGGCCGACGAATTGCATGCCCCAAGCCGGTGAGCCCAGCCAGATCCACCACGGGTAACCCGGCAGCCATGTCTCCGGAAATGCCAGCAGGTTCACGCCCTGGCTGCCGGCCTTGTCGATCAGCTCGATGGCCTTGTCCACGCCGCCCTTAAGATCCAGAAACGCTGGCGCGGCCTGAACCGCGGCCACCTTGAGTGTTGTGCTTGACATTGGTCCTCCCACCAGAAACTTGTGTTGAACTGCCAGGCCGAACCAGAGCACGCTGGCCGCGTCGCCGCTTTGCTGGTTGGGCGGTCAAACGTGTCCGTGCGAGCGATGTTGGGCGCTGCCAACCAGCGCCGGCGAGATTATCTTGCCGTGGCGTGGACGGCGCTGGAGCGGGCCGGCAAAGCCATTCCGCCTTTCGTAGGTGTGGCTCGCGTTCGGGAGCGAACGCCCGTGACCGGGCGCTGGACGCCAAATGTCGGAGCCGGAGCCCGGGTCGAGATCGGCCCCGATCGCGCATCGGAGGACGCTGTCGATGGCCATGCCGATCCGGTTGGGTAGGGCGATGACAGCCGGCATCCGGCTTGCGTCGCGCGCAGGCCGGCTAGCGCGGTGATAGTGTGTAGCGCATAGGGAATTTTTCAACGGGATTTCGGGCAGGGATGGGCCGCCGGCCCCCCTTTCGCCACAGCTCTGTACGTTTTAGGCTGTAGCCGCCAAAGGCGGTTTAGCCTTGCCGGCCCGCCCCTCCACCTGGCCATCCTGCTCAACCTGGCATCCATTGGCCTGCGTGCGCGGGTGGCTGTCGCGGCGTTTTCGGCACGAGGACCAAACGGGGCGAGGCGGCAGCGCAGCGGCGTCCCAACCTACGCGCCAATGAAACCGGGTGCGACGGCATGCCAGAGTGATTGGGGGATTAATGCTGAGTCTAGCTCGCGAACTCGCCGCCTACATGAGCGCCCGCAAGAAATGGTGGCTGTTGCCGATTATCACCATTCTGGTGGTCGTCGGGGGCATCCTGCTGCTAGCGCAAGGCTCGGCCGTGGCACCCTTCGTCTACACGATCTTCTAAAGCCCGATCGCCTGAATTGGTGCGGTTTCACCAGGCTTAGAGCAACCTGCCTAAAATCGGAACCGGCGCAATTGGAACCGGCGTTGCGGTTCCGATTTAAGGCGCGATGATCTAGCCAGTGTGATGTCTGCTCCCATCCAAAGCTGAGCGCGATTTGCAATCCTGATTGCACCGATCGGCGTCGGTCGCGCCCTTACATCAGTTCCGCCTTAGGTGGAATCGCTGTGCCGGCCCGCTCCCCCGCCCGGCCAACCCATGGCACGATGTCGTCGATGGCCGGGTGGGAAGCGGGGTGGTTCCAGCCAACACGCAAACCCCTGGCGGGCGCAGCCCGGAGAGGTGGCAACAAACGGTGCAAAGATGATCGACGTCCTAAAGACTCGCGCCCTGTTCTGGGTTAGATCGACGCCGCGCCAGATGCTGGCGCCAGTGCGGCTCACCGGAGCGAACCGACGGGATCCCGAGCCGGAATGTGCTCAGGCCTGTCGGCCGACCAAGATGTCACAGAGAAGATTTCCACCGTCCGGCTAAACCGCGCTTGGGAGACCGATGGGCATGAGCTTTGGAAAGATCGCTTTGGTGGTCGTGTCGACCTTGATCGGGCTGGCGATCGCGGAGACGGCGCTGCGGCTGTTCGGACGCGATCTGGCCGGCGAGCCGATCACCAGCAACCAATATCTGTTCTATCGCTATGATCCCGTGCTGGGCTGGTCGAACCGTCCCGGTGCCACCGGCGTCTTCAAGCGGCGCGAGTTCTCCTACGACGTGAAGATCAACCGCTTCGGTCTGCGCGGGCGCGAGACCACGCGCGAGAAGCCGGCCCACGTCAAGCGCATCGCGGTGCTCGGCGATAGCTTCACCTGGGGCATCGGTGCCAACGACAACCAGCTCTACACGGCTCAGCTCGAACAGGCACTGCCCGGCACTGAGGTGCTCAATTTCGGCATTTCTGGCTACGGACCTGTCCAGTATCATCTGTTGACCGAGAAAGTGCTGTCCTTCGCACCGGACGTGGTGGTGATCGGTTTTTGTCTGGGCAATGACTTCATCGACAATGTTTTGTGGCAGCGTTATCGCTACTACAAGCCTTATGCCACGCTCGATGAAAGAGGTGGGCTGGGAATCGAAGGTTACCCGATTCCCAACGTCAAGCGCTTCCCCAGCCGCTATGACGGCGGCGTCCTGCAGACGTTGCACCAGAACTCGTACGTGTTCAGATTGCTCGATCGCCATACATTGGGGTTGATTGGCCGCCTGGAGAATTTCGGACAAAAGGGGCTGTCCTTGAGCGGGCGCCAAAGGGAGTTCTACGCAACCCCCGACGATCCCGAGGTGCAAAAGGCGGTGGCGATCAACGCGGCATTGATGAAGGCGATGGCCGATGCCTATGGCGCCCGGGGCATTCGGGTAGTGGTGTTGGCAATTCCGACGGGGTGTGAATTTGGCGTGTGTTTTCCTGAGCTGAAGAGCGATCCCATGGTCACGCTCAAGCTGCTGCGGCAATCGCTCAAAGGTCTCAGCAACGTCACGCTGGTGGACCCCACCAAACAGCTTTCATTGGCCATAGACTACTGGAAGTATGATGGTCATTGGCGTCCGATCGGGCACCGGAAGGTCGCACAAAGGTTGCTGCCGGCCATCCGGGCCGCGCTGGCGCCGGATTGATAGCGCCATGACCTGATGGCGCGTTGCAGGAGCCCGATCGCGCTGGCGCCTAGAGCGACTTTCTGCCTTTAATCGGAATCGGAACGATCCCGATTAAAGGCAGAAAGTCGCTCTACACTTTAACAGCGATCATCATGAACAGCGATCACCGTGCGTTAGATCGGATTTAGGACACGATGATCTCGGCGGGTTAGCGTTGCCGGCCGACCCGGCTACTTGCCTTCCCGCCACCAAGCCAGCGTGATGAAGAACAACAGCGCAGCCAAGGCCAAAATGCCGGCAAACATCGGTGTCAACTTGACCCCGCGGGTGACGTAGGCGTTGCGATCCTTCAGACCCATCCAGCCGCTGCCGGCCAACACCCGCGCGCCGGACAGCATGGTCACCCGTGGCACTGAGACGCTGCTCGAAGAAAGCGAGGTCAGCAGCCCACCACCGCGGGTCCAAAACACACCGCCACCGGTGGCTTCCGATAGTGGTTGCAAGGGCGCGTCGGTCGCCGTCACCTCCGACATTTCGCGCGGATCCTCGACGCCGGCAATGGTCACGGCGGTAATGTCGCCAGAGACGCTCGCCGTCTGCAGCTTGTAAAGGCCGGGCACCTTGACATCGAATGTCGAGCGCCACAGGCCGTCACCGGCGGGGTCCAAGGTCAGCTGCGAGACGGCTCCGCCGGGCGCTTGCATGGAGACGGGCTCGATCCGGTCCTCCATCGATCGGCGCTCGACGGTGACCTTCAGGCCTTTCGCGGTCGCGATCAGCCGTTCTTCTTCCAAGTCCGGTTCCTTCATCAACCAATGCGACAAACGGCGCAGCAACGGGGTGTGCGGCCCGCCGCCGTCATGGCCACGCGCCCACAGCCAAGCATGGTCGGAGGTGAGCAGCGCCACCCGCCCCTTGCCGCGACGATCGAGCACCAACAGCGGCTTGTCCTGCGCGCCCTTCATGATCACGCGGCCGCGCTCGCCGCGCACATCGACTTGGCGGTACCAATGGCCCCAGGTCGGCTTATCGGCCGATGCCCCCGGCAACCCCCGCGTCACCGGATGCTTGATGCCGTCGGGCGTCAGCTTTGCCTTGAACGGCATGGCGTAGACCTGGCCGGTGGGCAGCGCGGGCAACACCGGCCGCAACATGGTGCGCACCAAGCTCGTGGTGCCGGCATAATCGTCGCCGGCCGCCACCAACAACGCACCGCCGTGCTCGCTCACATACTGGGCGATGTTGTCGTAATAGATCTCCAACAGGATGCGGCGATGGCGGTAACGATCGAAAATGATCAGATCGAAGTCGCGGATCTTTTGTTGGAACAGCTCGCGGGTGGGAAACGCGATCAACGAAAGCTGATTGATTGGCGTCCCATCCTGCTTCTCGGGCGGCCTCAGAATGGTAAAATGGACCAGATCGACGGCGGCGTCCGACTTCAATAGATTGCGCCAGGTGCGCTCACCGGCGTGTGGCTCACCGGAGACCAACAGCACGCGCAGGTTCTCGCGCACGCCTTCCGCGGTCACCACCACGCGATTGTTGGCCGCCGTCAACTCACCGGCAACGGTCGGCAGCTCAATCTCCAAAATGTTCTGGCCGGCGTGCGGAAAGTCCATCTCAATGGCGACCTTGCGGTCGATCTCGGCGCGCCGCAGCTCATCGGCCCTGCCTTCTCGGCGGACCCGCAAGGTAACCGTCCGTGGGGCGCTCGAAGATCGCCCGGTCTCGCGCACGGCCAATTCGATCTTGCGCTTTTGACCGACGATTCCGAACTTTGGTGCACTGATGATCTCGATGCGACGGTCGAACTCGTTGGGCTTGCCGGTGAGCAGCGCGTGCACCGGTGCGTCGAAGCCGAGCGCGGCGGCCGATTTCGGCACGTCGTGGACCTGTCCGTCGGTGACCATAATGACGCCGGCCAACCGATCCGGGGGCGTGGTGGCCAGCGCCTGATTGAGATCGGAGAAAAGGTTGGTGCCGCCGCGTGACCCGTCAGGCCGGCCGGCCGCGACCCATTTGACTTGCAGACCCTTGATCTTGTCGAGCTTGGCTTCGACGTCGGCGCGGATTGCCGCCGCCTGTTGCGGTCGATCTGCGAGGGTCTGGCTGGTGCTCTCATCCATCACCACGATGGCAATGTTGCCCAGGTTCTCGCGCTCTTCCTCCTTCAGGGTCGGATTGGCCAGGGCCAGCACGACCAGGCCGAGCGCCAACGCACGAAGCGGCGCACCGGGCGAGCGGCGGAACATCAAAACCGCCACCAACAGGACCGCCAGGGCAACGCCGACCCAGAACAATGTCGGGTGCACCATCGGCGAGAAGTCGATCGTCCAGTTGCTCATCGCTTAACTCGCGGCTCAGCTCGTGTTGTGCCATTTCCCACGTGGCGAACGCTCGGACGTCGCTGGCCGCAGCGCGCCCGACCCCCGATCGCGCACCACCGGTCGGTCGTCATTGACCGAGCCTGTCGAGCAGCGCTGGCACGTGGACCTGATCGGCCTTGTAGTTGCCGGTCAGCGCATGCATGACAATGTTGATGCCGGTGCGGAATGCCATCTCCCGCTGCCGCTCGCCGCCTGGTACCACGGGATACAGCGGTCGATTGCCATCATCGAGCGCCCAGGCGGCGGCAAAGTCATTGGAGGTGACCAGAATCGATGTCACACCGTCTGCGCGCCGCGCCTGTCGGCCCAAGCTGGCATCATCGCCGCTGTTGGCCTCGACCCACAGGCGCCCACCGTCCCAGCGGCCGGGAAAGCTGCGCAACAGGTAGAAGGCTTTGGTCAGAACGTGGGATGCCGGAACCGGTTCCAGCCGCGGGATGTCAAGCCGGCCGAGCAGGCGTTGCAAGGGCGTGCCGTCCTGTCCACCGCGCTGCAAGTTGATACCGGAGGGTAGGCCCTGCCCGTAATCCTTCGTATCGAATATGATCAGCCCGCCCTCCTTCATGTAGGCATCGATCTTGGCGAGCGTTTTGGCACTGAGCGGGCCCGCACTGGCCAGCACCGGCCAGTAGAGCAGCGGGAAGAAGGCAATGTCATCGGTGTCGATATCGACCGCGACCGGCTCGGCCGGCTCCACCGCAGTGCGATAGCTCAACATGCGCACCAGCCCGCTGAGGCCCTGTTGGCTGATCTCGTCGACCCGCGCCTCGCCGGTCGTGACGTAGCCGAAGGTGACCCGGGCAGTCGCCGTCAACGCCTTGGTCTCGTCGGCGCTTGGCGGACGGCTGGGCCGGATAATCTGAAGCGGCTCCAGTGGCTCCAGCTGCTGGCGCAAGCTCGGTGGAAAGCCCCTTGGAAATTGAAACGGCTGCGGACGCCACTCGAATTGCGCCGCAGCCGGCTCCGGCCGCACCACGGTGGCCAACAGGCCGGCGCTCAATGCGGTCACCACGATCGCGCCAGCGCTGCCTCGACTGGCCGCCGCGGCGCGTCCCTGCCGCCAGCCGGTCAAGCCCGATCCGCCCATTTGCAGCAACAGCACGGCAATCACGTCGGCGAACAGCAGCGCCAGCGCCGCCGCCAACAAGCTGGGCTTCAACGGGGTCGCCACTTGCCCCTCGTAGGCGCGAAGCTGGGCGCTGGACGGTAACGGCGGTAGCGGCTTAAGCGTCGCCTGGGCATCGAGCAAGTTGAGCGCGGTCGGGTTGTCTTGGGCGCCATAATAGCCGGGCGGATGCACAGCCGAAGGCTTGGTGCTGGCAAACTTGCCGGCTGGGATCGCCTGCGCGGTCGGCGGTGGAGCCTTGAGCGCGCCGAAGCCATCGAGGATTTGCCGAGGCGCCAACACCCGTTGCGCGTCAATCGACACGTTGCTCGCAGCCGCATTGGCCTCGGTGTTCGTCGTCTCCCCCGCGTCCCCGGTCGTGCCGAACCGGCCCAACGTTGAGATTCGCCTTAACATTTCAACGAACAGTCCCGACAGCGGAAGATTCGACCAGTCGGTGTTGGCAGTGACATGGAACAGCACGATTTGGCCGCGTTCGCGTTCCACCGCCGTGACCAACGGCGTCCCATCCTTCAGCCGCGCCCACACCTTGACATCCGCACCAAGCTTGGCGGGATCGGCCAACACCTGACGATTGACCATCACATCGGAGGGAACCGTCAAGCCGGCGAACAAACTGTCCTCGCCAAACCCACTCAACGGCTGCGGTGTCGACCAGGATAGCGCCCCGCCAAGCGCGCGACCGCCGAGCCGAAGCGCCACCGGCAACAGATCGTCCCCGCCCTTCTCGAGGCGCGGGCCGGCAAACCGGACCAGAACGCCACCGCGCTCGATCCAGTCGCGGATCTTGTCTCTCAGACTTCCGGTCAGCGTGCCAATATCTGCCATCACCACCACCGACGCGTTTTGCGTCAGGATCTTGTCTAAGGCGGTGGCGATGTTGGTTTCACGGGGTTCCACCAGCTCGGCGTACGGCCGCAGAGCACGGGCGATGTAATAGAGCGGCGCCAGCAACGGCTGCGCCTGCTCGCGCGTCTCGCCGGAGATCAGCCCCACCCGGTGCCAGCGCGAACTGGCGTCGAGCAAATGCACAGCCCCGGCGGAGCGTTCGCCGGCAATCTCGAGGCGGACCACCTGATTGCGCAGCTCCAGCGGCAGATCGAACGTCGCCGTTGAGCTCGTCTCGCCCGGCGCGAACCTGAAGGTGGCCTCGCCGAGCCGCTGCGCGCGCTGCGAATACGCATAGACCACGCCGTCTCGACCGCCGCCTTGTGGTCGCAACGCCACTGCCTCCAGCCGCCCACCCTTGCCGACCGACGTCGTGATGGCGAGGGGCTCGCGGCCGGATCCCGGTTGATAGACGGCGAAGCCGGCGCCGCCCAAGCGCGCAAGCAATGCCGAGAACGCGCCGGCCTTCGCTTGATGATCGACCGTGTCCGTCAACCACACGATGCTGGCCTGCTGCTCGGTCCCGATCAGCGCCTCCAGTGCCTTACCGACGGCCTCCCGGACCGGCGGAAACGGCAGCGGTTGCAGAGCCGCAGCGGTCGAGCGCGAGGCCTTCGGCGTCTCGATGCGCAGTCGCGGTGCCTGGCCGGAGATCGCGGTCGGCACGATCACCACAGCCCGGCTGTTGCTCTCCGCTTCCGCGATCAGCCGCTCCACCATGCGCCTGCGCTCGGCCCAGTGCGTGGCCGCCGCCCACGTGTTGTCGACGATGATCACCACCGGCCCCGTCCCCGTCAACGCTTCGCGCCGGTTGGGGTTGAGCACCGGATCTGCCAACGCAAGGATGATCAGCGCGGCGGCCAGCAGCCGAATCAACATCAGCCACCATGGCGTCTTCGACGGCGTACGCTCTTGATTGCGCAAGCCGACCAGAATGCGCGTAGCTGGAAAAGCCACCTGGCGCGGGCGCGGTGGCACGGTGCGCAACAACCAATAGATGATCGGCAGCGCCAACAGGCCGGTCAGCAGCCACGGACTGAGAAAAGCGAGTGCGCCGAGCGTCATGAACGGTATGCTCCCTGCGCCGTTCCAGCAGCAGATGGCTCGGCCGCCGCCCAGCGATAATCCCGCTCGTTGGCACCGAGCCGCATGGTTAACGCCAACAACGGCTCAGACGCAGGTCGATCCGTATGATGCACCAAAAACGACCATCCTAACCGCCGCACCGTCGCCTCGATCTTGGCGCGATGCGCTGCCAGCGCCTCACGGTAATCCGCTCGCAGCGTCTCGGCCCGGTCCGCCAACCAGCGCTCGGTGTCCTCGATGCCAACGAATTCGGTGCGCCCGCTGTATGGCAGGCTCTCCTCGGCAGGGTCGAGCACCTGCACGATATGGCCATTGACCCCGCTGCCGGCAAGCGCCACGAGCCGTTCGACAATCTGATCGGCCGGGTCTAGGAAATCGGAAAACAGGATGACGCCTGAAAACCGCGACAGCCGCTCGGGCGGCGGCAAACTCGAAGCCAGCTGTGGCGTCGCGGCGTTGGCGGCGATCGCCTCCGCCAGCCTGGTGGTGGTGCCGCGGCTGGCCGAGGGGCGCGTCACGCCGAGCAACGCCACCCGTTCACCGCCACGCACCAGCAGCTCGGAGAGCGCCAGCATCAATACGATGGCGCGGTCCCGCTTGGTGACCGACGCCAAATGACTGTTGAAGGCCATCGACGGCGACAGGTCGGGCCATAGCCAGATGGTATGGGCCGCCTCCCACTCACGCTCGCGCACGAACAGATAGTCGGAGCTGGCGGAACGGCGCCAATCGATTTGGGTTGCCGAGTCGGTGGCCTCGAATTGGCGAAACTGCCAGAACGTCTCGCCCGGTCCAGCCCGTCGCCGGCCATGGATTCCATGCGCGACGGTGGTCGATATGCGCATCGCCTCAATCAACAGATCCGGCAGCCGTTCGGCGATCGCGTGGGCCTCGCCTTCGAGCGCGAACACCCCGGTTTGGGTCGGCGAAACTGGTGATACCTTTGAAGGTTGCGCCATGGGCAGGTCGGCTCATCCCAATCGCTCAGCGAGCCGGGCGATCACTTGACTGATTTCCTGGCCCTCGGTGCGCGCGGCGAACGACAGCGCCATGCGGTGTTTCAACACCGGTTCGGCCAGCGCCACCACGTCATCGATCGATGGAGCCAGCCGGCCGTCGACCAAGGCCTTGGCGCGAACCGCCAGCATCAGCGCCTGACTGGCCCGTGGACCCGGCCCCCAAGCCACGAACCGATTGGTCTGCTCCAACGCATCCGGCCCGGGGCGGGCGGCGCGCACCATGGCAAGCACGGCTTCCACCACCTTGTCGGGCACCGGAATCTGGCGCACCAGTCGCTGCGCCGCCATCAACTCCTGCGCCGATAAGATCGCGTCCAGCTTGCGCTCCTCGGTGCCCGTGGTGGCAAACAGCATGCGGCGTTCCGCAACCAAGTCGGGGTAGGACACGTCGATTTGCAGCAAAAACCGATCGAGCTGTGCCTCGGGCAGCGGGTAGGTGCCTTCCTGCTCCAGCGGATTTTGCGTGGCCAGCACGTGAAACGGCATCGGCACATCATGGCGCTGTCCGGCCACGGTGACGTGATGCTCTTGCATGGCCTGCAGCAGCGCCGACTGAGTCTTCGGGCTGGCCCGGTTGATTTCGTCGGCCATCAAGAGCTGGGTAAAGATCGGCCCGGCAATGAAGCGGAAGCTGCGACGCTCGCCGGGATTGTCCTCCAGCACCTCAGAACCAATGATGTCGGAGGGCATCAGGTCCGGCGTGAACTGGATGCGCTTGGCCGCCAGGCCCAGCACTGTGCCCAAGGTGTCGACCAACAAGGTCTTGGCCAAGCCAGGCACGCCGATCAGCAGGGCATGGCCGCCCGCGAGCAGCGTGATTAACGTGCGCTCAATCACCAGATCCTGACCGAAGATGACGGTGGCGGCCGATTCATGAACGCGCTTCAGTCGATCCCCGGTGGCTTCGATGCGGGCAACGATGTCGTCGTCTGTTTGTGTCAGGGTGCTCATGTCAACACTTTAGCGGACGTTGCGGTTGAAGCAAAACAGTGTATTTGCGCTGAGGCGACGGTTAAAGCCGACGGTTAAAGGCGACGGTTTCGTGTGAGCGCTTCCAGGTACGCCTCCGATCAGGCCATATAGCGCATGAGCTTCGCCGCACCGGCCAGTGCGGACACTATGACACAGCTGCGCGTGGTGCCACAATGACGACCGCCCGAACGACGATCCATGGGCTCGAAAGCCTGCTCCAGTCCGCGGCCAGCACGGCGCGGCCGCCGGTCGACAGCTGGAATCCACCCTACTGCGGAGACATTGGGCTCGCGATCCGCGCCGACGCAGTTTGGACCTACCAAGGCTCACCGATCGGCCGCATGGCTTTGGTCAAGGTGTTTGCCAGCGTATTGCGGCGCAATGAGGACGGTCGGCACTATCTGGTCACGCCGACAGAGATGGTCGATGTTGCGGTGGAGGATGCGCCGTTCCTGGCCGTTGAAATGCAGGTTGAGGGCGAAGGCGGACCTGACCAACAGCTGATTTTCCGTACCAACGTCGACGATGTTGTCAGCTGCGGTCGCGATCATCCACTGCGCTTCGCACAGCAACGCCATAGCGGTGGACTGAAGCCCTACCTGCTGGTGCGCGGGCGGCTGGAAGCGCTGGTGACGCGTGCGGTGTACTACGACCTGGTCGCGCTGGCGCAACCGGGCGGGGAGGATCAGCCGGACCGGTTGGGGGTGTGGAGCGGCGGACACTTCATGCCGCTCGAGCCGGGTCCGTGACACCGGCGCGGGCCAGGCGGGGAGCGGGCCAGGCGGCGAGCGGGCGATCCGGCGTTGAACAGCAGCGGTACGACGACGGACATGCCGCGGCGCCGACCCGGGGTTGGCGGGCGAAGCTTGGCTGGTGGCGGTGAGCCCTCCGGTCCTGCCATTCAAGCGGGCCGCTGATCACCGCTGGAGCCGCCGCGATCGGCAAGGCTCAATCGAGCTCGTGTTGGCGCTTGGGTCGATTGGCAAACGACATCACCGACGGCGCCTTCAACCGGCGAATTGCGGAGGGATCGGCGACCTCGCCGGTGCCGAAGGGGCGATCGCCCTTGATCGTCACCCGCTCCATCAGCCGGCGCTGCGGGTAATAGTCGTGGACCGCCGCATGCTGGGTCCAGCGGTTGTCCCAGAACACCACGGTGTTGGGCTGCCAGCGATGACGGTAGTGATATTCCAGCGTCGTGATGGTGCGGAACAAGCTGTCGAGCAGCGTGCGGCTCTCGGTCTCCTCCATGCCCTTGATATAGATCGTGAACTGCGGATTGACGAACAACGCTTTTTTGCCGGTGACCGGGTGCACCCGCACCACCGGATGGGTCGCTGGCCGATACAGCTCCTCGAACTGCCGCAGCTTGCGCCAACCCTGCTCGGTATCCGGAAACAGCGTCTTGAACGGCTTGAAGTCATGCACCGCTTCCAACCCGGAGATGAAGTGCTGCATCCGGTCTGACAGGCCGTCATAGGCGGCATTCATCGAGCAGAAACAGGTGTCGCCGCCGATCTCCGGCACGATCTTGGAGCACAAGATGGTGCCCATCGGCGGCTCGGCACGGAACGTCTCATCGCTGTGCCAAATATCGGTCGGCGGCGGTGGGTTGCCCTCCTTGTTGTCATACACGATCAGTTCGGGCGTTTCTTTCTCACTGGTCGAGAACGGATGCACCGTCAGCGCGCCGAAGTGGCGACCGAAGCGTTTGAGATCGTCTGACGAGATGATCTGGTCGGGAAACACCAACACACCGTGCTCCGCATGGGCCTGCGCGATGGCGGCGATGGTGGCCGGATCGAGCGGCGCGGTCAGATCGACGCCGGTGACTTGGGCGCCGAGGAAGGCACCGACACGCTTGACGCTGATGGGCGAGGGCGCGGTGGCGGTCAGGTTGGCGGCTTGGGCCATCTTGGTGTCTCCCACGGATGAGCTATGGCGTTGCAAAGTGCGCTTGAACCATCCCGCGCCCCCACCCCGTTCCTCACTGGCCACCAAGTGGCAAGAAGTTCTGGGCGGCCAAGCGCAGGCGCGGGCCGGCATGGCTGATCCGCCAAAGGCGGACATCAATTAGGCCTAGATCATCGCGCCTTAAATCGGAACTGCAACGCCGATTCCAATTGCGCCGGTTCCGATTTAAGGCGCAAAGATGATCGCTGTTAAAGTGGTGAGCAACTTTGTGATGTCGCCCTGTCGCGGGTCAAGCGTCGACCGGTGTGTGTAGCTGCGACGGTCCAACCTGGGCGCCGTGGCGGTGCGCGCACCGATCGACCGTACCGCCGGCTACAGCTGCTCCAGCGCCGCTTCAATCGCCAACAGATCGCGCCAGGCGAGCCGCTTCTGCGCCGGGGTGCGCAGCAGATAGGCCGGGTGCAAGGTCGGCAACACGCGCCGCGTGCGACCGGCAAAGTCGGTGTCCCGCCATTTGCCACGCAACCGCATGATGCCCTCCTCGGCGCCTAACACCAGCTTGGCCGCAGCCCCTCCTAGCGGCACGATGATCATCGGTTCGACCAATTCCACCTGACGCTCCAGAAACGGCCGGCAGATCTGCGTTTCTTGCGGGCTCGGCGTGCGGTTGCCGGGCGGGCGCCAGTAGACGGCGTTGGTGATGTGCACGTCGTCCTCGCCCAACCCGATCGCTGCCAGCATCTTGTCCAGCAGCCGGCCGGCCGGCCCCACGAACGGCTGACCGGCCAGGTCCTCGTCGCGGCCCGGTGCTTCCCCAATCAGCATCAGCCGCGCGTGGTCCGCGCCGCGATAGACGCAGGTGTTCTTGGCGGTCGCTTTCAAAGCGCAGCCTTCGAACCCGTCGATCGCTGCACTGAGCGCCGCCAGATCCATAGCCTGACGGGCCGCGGCCTGGGCTGCGGTCAGGGCGGCCTCAGGCCTGGCGGTGGGGAATTGGCGCATCGGCCGAGCGGCGTCGGCGTTGGGCGCGACGCCGGCATCTGCGTTCGGTCGGGAGATTGGTGACGGCGCCTGGCGCGCGCTCGCCGCCGCGACCGGCGCCGGGCCGGTGGCCGGCCGGCCATCGGTTGCCGCCACTTTCGCGTCGAGTTTGAAGATGCCGCCAGGAGGCTGCTCACCGCGCGCCAGCCAGTCGATGGCATCGGCTTCGATCGCCTCGTCGACGCCGAGCTGCCGATACCACGCAAGCAGTTCCCGTGCGATACGTCTTGCCGGCTGGTCCATGCCGATCACATTGCCGCAACGCCGTGACAAGCGCCAGTGGCGGCGGCTTATTGTTCACGAGCTGATTTCCGCCTTAGGCGGAAGCACCTTGCCATCCCGCTGCCCACCTCGTCAGCCGCAGCCGGAGAGCGGGAAGGTTGCAGCCAACTTTGCAGCGCTCTATCGACGGGTTGAAGGCCGTCGGCGGCCCGGCTATAAGTCCGCGCGAGGCTTTTGCAGCGCAACAATCAGGAAGATCCGATGGCCGTAGAGCGCACTTTTTCGATGATCAAACCCGATGCGACCGCGCGCAATCTAACCGGCGAGATCAACGCCGCCATCGAACAAGCGGGGCTGAGAATTATTGCGCAAAAGCGCGTGCGATGGAGCTTGCAACAAGCCCAGAAGTTCTATGAGGAGCACGCTGAGCGCCCGTTCTACGGTGAGCTGACCGCGTTCATGAGCTCCGGCCCGATCGTGGTGCAGGTGTTGGAGGGCGAGGGTGCGATCGCCAAATATCGGCAGGTGATGGGGGCGACGGATCCCGCCAAGGCCGAGCCGGGCACCATCCGCAAAAGGTTTGCGCAAAGCGTTGGGGAGAATTCGGTGCACGGCTCCGATAGCCCAGCGTCTGCCGAGCGCGAGATCGCGCTCAATTTCACAGCCGACGAAATCGTTGGCTGAGCCGCTCCAAGCCGGAGGCTCGCGGGCCGACATCTGGTCAAGCATCTGGCGTCTGGTCACGAAGGGAATCGGCGGATGATTACGGTCGAGTTTGCGAAGGTGATGGCCCGCTACAACCGCTGGCAAAACCGGTCGCTGTACCGCGAGGCCGATCAGTTGCGTGACGCTGAGCGACGCGCGCCGCGCGGCGCGTTCTTCGGCTCGATCCATGCCACGCTCAACCATCTCCTGTTCGGCGATGAAATCTGGTTGTACCGGTTCACCGGCCAGAATGAGCCGCGCGCCAAGTCGATCAAGGACAGCGTATCCGCCTATCCGGAGTGGGACCAGCTCAAGCAAGCGCGGGAGGCGTTCGACGAGGTGATCATCAGTTGGGCCGACGCCATGGATCCTGAATGGCTGACCGGCGATCTCACCTGGACATCGGCCGCGCTCAACAAGACGCTGACCCAACCTAAGGCGCGCTTGGTCGCCCACTTGTTCAATCATCAGACCCATCACCGCGGGCAAGTGCACTGCATGCTCACCCAGCTCGGCCGCAAACCGGACGATACCGACCTCGCGTTCATGCCTGACTAGGGCCACGTTAACTTCGTTTGAGAAAGCGCGCGCGCAACCCGGATGATCGGTTGGTTGGCGCTCAGGATCCAGGCCGTTGCCTTGATGGCTGGAAGCAACCGGCGCCCCACCTGGCCACCGGGTGGCACCATGAATGGGTCTGCCCAAGGCGGATATGATAGACAAAAGTCGAAGCTCGTCGACAGCACCGGAACGCGGGACCCGCCGTCAAAACGATCGGGTGATGCGCGGTCAAACCAGCTGATCGAGACTGACAGTTTGCGTTGCTGGTGCACCTTGACCGCGCGCCTGAACGCCGATGGCGCTGGCGATCAGCACAGCCAAAATGGTGCATATGATGAATAAGATCCGCATCGTCCGCTCCGCGCCCGTGGTGTCACCGGCGATCTCAACCAGAGGGTACAGTGCAGGATGCGCGGCTCAACTGCAACGCAACAGCGCGTCAGCGGGAGTTGAACAGCATGTGATCAGGCGTCTGATCAACAGCCCTCACACAACCCTAACCCCATCCGAGGCAACCCGTGATGGCGGGCAGCGGGGCGCCGCGATCGGGCGACCCCGCAAGCGCCGGTTGAGCAACGTTCGCCCGAACTCCAGCGTTTCGGAATCAGCTGGAACCCTCTCGCCCCCCAGCCGTCGGGTGGGGCAGCCGACCGGCACGGCGTTTTCAGCTCGGACGGAAATGGGCTAGACTGCGGTGGCTTCCGGATCAGCCACAGCCTGCGACCTCCGGGGCATCTTCATCTCGCATCATCCGGCCTGCTGGCCAATGCCGGCGTGCCGAGCACAAGGCAGCTCAGGAAATGGCGCTTCAGCAAACCGAACCGCCGATCAGCATCGGCTCGTCGACCTGTCCGCACGACTGCCCGTCGACCTGCGCCTTGGAGGTGGAGGTCCTGTCGCCGACCCAGATCGGCCGGGTGCGCGGCGCCAAACAGCATTCGTATACGTCGGGGGTGATCTGCGAGAAGGTCGCCCGCTATGCCGAGCGGGTGCACCACGCGGACAGGCTGCTTTATCCGCTGCGCCGGACGGGGCCAAAGGGCAGCGGCCAGTTTGAGCGGGTCTCGTGGGAGGACGCGCTTGACTTGACCGCCGAAGCGATGTTGGCGGCAGAGCGCGTTCACGGTGCGCAAAGCGTCTGGCCCTACTTTTATGGCGGCACCATGGGACTGGTGATGCGCGATGGGATCAATCGGCTCCGCCACGTCAAGGGCTATGCCCAACAGTATTCCACGATCTGCACGACGTTGTCCCAAACCGGCTACATCGCAGGTACCGGTCTGCTCACCGGCAGCGACCCGCGCGAGATGGCCAAGTCCGACCTGATCGTCATCTGGGGCAGCAATGCGGTCAGCACCCAGGTCAACGTGATGACGCACGCGACCCGGGCCCGCAAGGAACGCGGCACAAAGATCGTTGCCGTCGACATCTATCGCAACACGACCATCGAACAGGCGGATGTGGGCCTGATCGTACGGCCGGGCAGCGATGGCGCGCTGGCCTGCGCGGTCATGCACGTGTTGTTTCGCGACGGCATGGCCAACTGGCCCTACCTACAGCAATACACCGACTGCCCGAACGAGCTGCAGGCGCATCTGGCCACCCGCACGCCGACCTGGGCCAGCGCGATCACCGGCCTGCCGGTGGAGCAGATCGAAGCCTTCGCGCATATGATCGGACAAACGCCGCGAACCTACTTCCGGCTCGGCTACGGCTTCGCCCGGCAGCGCAACGGCTCCCACAACATGCACGCCGTGCTGAGCATCCCTGCCATCACCGGCGCTTGGCTGCACGAAGGTGGCGGCGCGTTCCACTCCAACAGCGGGATATACGGCATCAAAAAGACTTTGATCGAGGGGCTCGATGCGGCCGATCCCGACGTGCGACTCCTCGATCAATCCCGGATCGGACCGGTCCTGACCGGGGATCAGCGGGACCTGGCCGGGGGGCCGCCGGTCAAGGCCCTGTTCATCCAAAATACCAACCCGCTGGTCGTCGCGCCGGATCAATCGCTCGTGAAACAGGGCTTCCAGCGTGACGATTTGTTCGTGTGCGTGCACGAGCAGTTCATGACCGAGACCGCGCGCATGGCCGACGTGGTGTTGCCGGCGACCATGTTCCTTGAGCATGACGACATCTATCAAGGCAGCGGGCATCAACACATCCAACTCGGGCTCAAGTTGATCGAACCTCCCGGCGCGTGCCGCAACAATCACGAGGTGATCTGCGCCTTGGCTCAGCGCGTGGGGGCGTCGCACCCCGGTTTTGAAATGACGCCGCGCGAACTGATCGATCAGACGTTGCGGCTGTCGGATCGCGGGACATTGGCCCAATTGGAGCAGCAACGGTGGCTCGACTGCCAGCCCCCGTTCGCGGCGTCGCACTTTATCGATGGCTTCAACTGGCCCGATGGGAAGTTTCGGTTCAAGCCGGATTGGGCCAACGTACCGGCGCCACGCCGCCATGATTACGGCATCGCCCACACGATCCCAACCCTTCCTGATTTCTGGGACATCAATGAAACGGCGAATGTTGCCCACCCGTTCAAACTGGCAACCAGCCCGGCCCGCGGGTTTCTCAACTCCTCATTCAACGAGACGCCTACGAGCCGGCAGCGCGAGGGTCGGCCCGCGGCCAAGATCCATCCGCTGGATCTCGCCAGGCTGGGGCTCAAGGAGGGTGCGCCGATCCGCATGGGCAACGAACGCGGCGAGATCAGGCTGTCCGCGACCAGCTTTGACGGCGTGCAACCCGGTGTGGTGATCGTGGAGGGGCTGCAACCCAATGCGGCATTTGCCAATGAAGCCGGTATCAATACGTTAACCAGCGCCGTCTCGCCGGCTCCTTATGGCGGCGCGGCGTTTCACGACGCTCATGTGTGGATCGCGCCGGCGTAGCTGATCGACGATGCGAGCCGCCGCCGTGGGATGCAAAAAATTGGGCTGCAAAATATCATGGTTGCAAAGCCAGGGCGCCGGCCGGTACGCCATGGCGCGGTTCAGAGCTGGCCGGAACCATCTTGCTCCCCAGCCCGGCCACCGCCAATGGCGTGCTTGTCTGGTTTTGGGCGGGGAGCGGGCCTGCCAGACGATGCCGCCTTGGGCAAAAATGATCTAGATCATCGCGCCTTAAATCGGGATCGTTCCGATTCCGATTTAAGGCAGGTTGCTCTAGCCGAGCCCGCCTAAGTGCTGCCAGGATGGGGTTCGGCGGGTGGGAATGTTCACGCTAATTGCGGAGAAAGCACAATGTCAGCCGGTGTCACCTATCACAATCCGTCTGCCGCCCCGAAGCCGGGCATGTATTCGCACGTTGCCGTCGCAGCGCCAGGGCGCACCGCCTATATCGCCGGCCAGACCTCGGTCGGCATGGACGGCGAACCGCTCAGTGCCGGCGACATGGCCGGCCAAATCCCGGTCGTGTTCGACAACATTGGGCGGATTCTCAAGGACCTGGGCTGCGACTACGGCGATGTGCTGCAATACACCACCTATCTGGTCGGCAGCGCGCAGCGTGAGGCTTGGCAGAAGGGCCGGGCCGAACTTTACCAGCGGATTTACCCGGACGGAAAGTTTCCGCCCAACACGCTGTTGATCATCGAAGGCTTGGCCCGTCCGGAATTCGTTCTGGAAATCTCGGCCATCGTGCGCCTGCGCGATTGAATTGACCGCTTGCAAGGCGGGCCTGCTGCCCGGTGGCGCCGAGGCGGCAGCAAATCGGTTGCGCCATCGACATCAGCCGCTGAATGCGGTATCTGGTGCGCTTCAATCTTCCCGTTCGTGGGTGCAAGAGCCCGCCGGTCTTAACAGCGGCGGTGCGGGCTCCTCTGCTTCGATGCAACAAATGGTCGACGAGTTAACAATGAACATCATCGAAACCATCGAAAAGGAACAGATGGCGGCGATCACCGCCAAGCGGGTGGTGCCGGACTTTGCGCCCGGCGATACCGTGCGGGTGATGGTCAAGGTCAGCGAGGAAGGCGACTCGGCCGCCAAAGGTCGCAGCAAGGGCGCCAAGCGCGATGATCGGCCATCGGTTCGGCTGCAAGCCTACGAGGGCGTGGTGATCGCCAGGGCCGGCAAAGGCCTGCATGAGAGCTTCACAGTCCGCAAGATCTCCTATGGCGAGGGGGTGGAGCGGGTGTTCCCGATCTTCTCACCGTTCATCGCCGACATTGAGGTGGTGCGGCGCGGCAGGGTGCGACGGGCCAAGCTCTATTATCTGCGCGGACTGCGTGGCAAGGCAGCGCGCATCAAGGAGCGCTCGGACGCACGCGCCAAGCGCTTGGCCGCAGCATTCAAGGCCTTCAAGCGGCCCAAGGGTCAGCCCGATGACCTCAAAGCAATCAACACCATCGGTGGGGACCTTGAAGCACAGCTCAAGAAGATCAATGTGTTACGCTATGATCAGATCGCCGCATTCTCGGACGAGGATCTGGCTAACCTCGACGAGGTGCTGAAGCTCGAAGGCCGAGCGGAGCGCGAAGACTGGGTCGGCCAAGCCCAACGCTTGATGGCCGAGGCCGCGGCCGCGGAAGTGCCGGCAGAGGACGAGGACACCAAAGCGGAGGAGTAGGGGCGCCTCGATCGCCGGTCGCCAGGACCGCCGGTGTGCGGCGCAGATCGTGCGACGGCGCCTGCGCGCACTGACGCAGTGCCGCCGGCTTGATCGGGCAGCGCATTTGCAGGCTGATTGGTAGTCCAGGGTGCAGCTGAGCGGATCGAGCAACCAGCGCGGAGGTACCGGGAGCAAGCACGGAGGTACCGGGAGAACGTCTCTCAATCACACGTCAGCGATGTCAAACATTCAGATTTCACAAACGACGGCGCAACCGGGCGAGGGTCAGATCCGGCTACACGGGCCGGAGGCGTTCGAAGGCATGCGGCAGGCCGGCCGTCTGGCGGCAGAGGCGCTGGACATGCTGACACCGTGGGTTAAGCCGGGCGTGTCCACCGAGAAGCTCGATGCCCTCGCGTTGGAGTTCGCGCTCGATCACAAGGCCATACCCGCACCGTTGCACTATCGCGGCTTTCCCAAATCAATCTGCACCTCGATCAACCATGTGGTGTGCCACGGCATTCCCGGCCCGAAACCGCTGCGCGAAGGGGATATCCTGAACATCGATGTCACCTTGATCGTGAATGGCTGGCATGGCGACACCAGTCGCATGTACACGGTCGGTCAGGTGAACCGCCGGGCTGAGCGGCTGATCGAAGTCACCTACCAAGCGCTGGAGCGGGGTATCAGGGCGGTCGAGCCGGGACACACGACCGGGCATATCGGTGCTGCGATTCAGACCTATGCTGAGGCTGAGCGGTGCAGTGTGGTGCGCGATTTCTGTGGCCATGGTCTGGGCGAACGGTTCCACGATCGCCCCAACATTCTGCATTACGGCAAGGCCGGCACCGGACCGCAGCTGCGGCCTGGCATGCTGTTTACCATCGAGCCGATGATCAACCTCGGCAAGCCAGCGGTGAAGCTGCTGAACGATGGCTGGACGGCGGTGACCCGTGACCGTGAATTGTCGGCACAATTTGAGCATACGGTTGGGGTTACCGAGGAGGGCTGCGAGATCTTCACCGTCTCGCCCGGCGGTCTCCACAAGCCGCCGTACGCGACCGGATAGCGATGGGGGTCGGCGTGTCTGAAGGCGGTCGTAGGGCTCCTCGCGGCACGCAGCCGAGATCGTCGCCACCCAAACGTACGCGGGTTGCGCGAAGCCCAACACCGGACGCTGCAATCAAACGCGGACATCGACAGCTGAACGACCAGCGCGAACTGTTCAAGACGAAGGGTCGCAGCAAGCCGCTGACATCGGACGGGCATCGGGAACGCCTGCGGGCCCGTTTCATGAAGGGCGGCGAAGATGCGCTACCCGACTACGAGCTGCTGGAGCTGGTGCTTTTTCGCGCCCTGCAACGACGTGACACCAAGGCGCTGGCAAAGCAGTTGATCGCCAGGTTCGGGTCCTTTGCCGAAGTGATCAATGCCCCGGTCCATTTGATCAAGGAACAGCCAGGGGCGGGTCCCCGCGTCATCGAAGAGTTGCGCATCGTCCGCGCCGCGGCATTGCGTTTGATGCAAGGAACCGTCATTCAAAGGCCGATCCTGGGATCGTGGAGCCAAGTGCTCGACTATTGTCATGCCGCCATGGCCTATGAGGCCCGCGAAGTGTTCCGGATCTTGTTCTTGGACAAAAAGAACCAGCTGATTGCGGACGAAGTGCAAGGTCGAGGGACCGTGGATCATGCGCCGGTGTACGTACGGGAGGTGATGAAACGCGCGCTGGAACTGTCGGCATCCGCCATCATCCTCGTTCACAATCATCCCTCCGGCGATCCGACGCCCTCGCGTGCCGACATCGAAATGACGCGGCTGATCGTCGAGGCGGCGAAACCGCTCGGCATCGTGATTCACGATCACATCATTATCGGCCGCAAGGGCTACGCCAGCTTGAAGGCGATGCGGTTGGTGTAACGGCCGGTCAGCGGTCGTGTCCCCGTTGGAATTGTACGCCGTCCGAGCAACCTCGGCGCAGCCGGACGCTGGGCGTGCTGATGGTTTAATTCATGTCCGCCTAAGGCGGATGGGATGGGCCTTTCAGATGGGCAACCTAGATCATCGCTCTTAAAGTGTAGAGCAACTTTCTGCCTTTAATCGGGATCGTTCCGACTCCGATTAAAGGCAGGTTGCTCTAGCCCGACCACCCACACAAGCGGGCCAATAATTGCTGGGCGGGGAATGGGATGGTTCCAGCCGAGTCTGAAACGCTATAAAAGCAGCTTAGTCGTCAGGTTTACAGCGGTGCAGTGTGCAATGTTCAAAAAGATTTTGATCGCCAATCGGGGGGAGATTGCCTGCCGGATCATCACCACCGTACGGCGCATGGGCATTCAAGCCGTGGCGGTCTATTCCGATGCGGATCGAGACGCGCTGCACGTTGAGATGGCCGACGAGGCGGTGCCGATTGGCCCGGCAGCGGCTGCCCAGTCCTATCTGGTGATCGAACGGATCATCGAAGCCGCTCGCTCAACCGGGGCCGAGGCCGTGCATCCAGGCTACGGTTTCCTGTCCGAGCGGGAAGCATTTGTCGTAGCGCTGGAGCGCGCAGGCCTGACCTTCATCGGCCCGAATGCCGACGCCATTGCCGCCATGGGCGACAAGATCGAAAGCAAAAAGGCGGCGGCGCGCGCCCACGTTTCAACGGTGCCGGGCCACTTGGGCGTGATTGCCGACGCGCACCAAGCGGTCTCGATCGCCGGCGAAATCGGATATCCGGTGATGATCAAGGCGTCGGCCGGTGGCGGCGGCAAGGGCATGCGCATCGCCCATGACGATGCCGCGTGTGCCGAAGGCTTTGAGCTGGCGCGTTCCGAGGCCAAATCCAGCTTCGGCGATGATCGGGTGTTCATCGAGAAATACATCGTCGATCCCCGGCACATCGAGATCCAGGTGCTCGGTGACAAGCACGGCAACGTCATCTACCTGGGCGAGCGCGAGTGCTCGATCCAGCGGCGCAATCAGAAAGTCATCGAGGAGGCGCCGTCGCCGCTCATCGATGAGGAGACGCGGGCAGCGATGGGAAGGCAAGCGGTCGAGCTGGCCAAGGCGGTGCGGTACGATTCGGCCGGCACCGTTGAGTTCGTCGCCGGCCAGGATCGCTCGTTCTACTTTTTGGAGATGAACACCCGGCTCCAGGTCGAACATCCGGTGACGGAGCTTGTCACGGGCTTCGACCTCGTCGAAGAGATGATCCGGATCGCCGCCGGCGAAGCGTTGCGCCATAACCAATCCGACGTCCGCATCAATGGCTGGGCCGTGGAAAGCCGGATTTATGCGGAAGATCCGCTGCGCAATTTCTTGCCCTCAATCGGCCGCTTGGTGCGCTACCAGCCACCGCAAGAAGGGCTACGCGCCGGCGTGAGCGTGCGCAACGATACCGGTGTAACCGAGGGCACCGAGATCTCGATGTACTATGATCCGATGATCGCCAAATTGGTGACCCATGCGCCGACCCGGCTTGGTGCAATCGAAGCCCAGGCCGACGCCCTCGACGCCTTCGTGATCGACGGCATCGCGCACAATATCCGGTTCTTGTCGGCCATCATGCAGCACCCGCGCTGGCGCGCCGGCCAGCTGTCGACCGGGTTCATCGCCGAAGAGTTTCCCGATGGCTTTAAGATCCTCGAGCCCACGGGCGACGCCCTCGATCTGCTGGCGGCGGTGGCCGCCTCGATCGATCACCTGTCAAATACGCGCCGGCGCGCCATATCGCAGCAGATGTCGGGCGACGTCGTACAATTTGCGCAGCGGCGCATCGTGCGGCTGGGCTCGGCCGAACGTCGTCTCGACATCGCGGGGGGTGATCTGCACCATTTCAACGTGACCTTCATCGACGCTGGTGGTGCGCCCGAGCACAGCATGATCGTCGACTCGCAATGGTGGCCTGGAGACCTGGTCTGGCGCGGGCGGGTCGGACCCTGCGGCGCTAACCAACAAGACTGCCAACTGGCGGTGCAGGTGCGACCGCTGCTGAACGGATGGGCGCTGGCTTGGCGCGAATATGCCGCACCCGCCTTCGTTTATACCGGCCGAGAGGCGGAACTGGCTGACCTGATGCCGGAGAAAACCGCGGCCGACACCTCAAAATATCTCCTGTGCCCGATGCCTGGACTGGTCAAGTCGGTGTACGTCGAGCCTGGCGCGGCGGTCAAAGCCGGCGACAAGTTGGCCGTCGTTGAGGCCATGAAGATGGAAAATGTCCTGCGTGCGGAACGAGACGGCGTAGTCAAAGCTGTGCGAGCGACGCCGGGCGACAGTTTGGCCGTCGACGCCATCATTTTGCAGTTCGAATGACGCTTGCGGTGATGAGCGCCGCAGATGCTGATAGGCGCGGCCGCTGGGTTCGATCGCGTAATCGGTCATCGGCGGAGCCAACGGTCACTGAAACGCCGCAGGGCCTCGACGACGCGAAGCAGGAGCCGCAACACAGCGCCGGATCGTTGCCGGGGCCAGGCGAGCGGCGTCGACGGACCAGAGCCTCGCGGCGTTAGGCCAAAGCCCCTTGCCGGTCCCGCCGCCACCCGGTTGTCCACAACATCGCAGCATAGGATGGCCAGATGGGAAGCGGGACGGTTCTGCCCACACTGAAACGCTCTGGCCGCCGGGCGGCCCAAGGTTGCTGCTGATGGGAGCGAAGTGACGAACGTCTCCAATTGGGCGAATGATTTATTCGCGCGGGGACATTGCATCAGGGGGCCAGCTTGCCGATCACCGCACCGAAGCGCTGCAGCTGCCTGCGGTCAGCCTGCCAAGGCGCCAGCCACCTACCAACGCGACCAAGCCGACGCCGTCCCGCTCTTTCGCAGCGTCTAGGGCAACCTGCCTTTAATCGGAATCGGAACGATCCCGATCAAAGGCAGAAAGTTGCTCACCACTTTAAGAGCGATCATCTTTGCGCCTTAAATCGGAACCGGCGCAATTGGAATCGGCGTTGCGGTTCCGATTTAAGGCGCGATGATCTAGCCACCGCCACACGGGAGCGACACATGCCGAATTCCCCGGGGACATAGTATCGTCGAAAATGAGGCTTACGCGCACGGATACGGTGTGACAGGCGAGGTAAAGCTAGCGGACGTCGCTGGCTGGGGAGACGACTCGATGGACCTAGGACCGATTGCTAGCGTCGGCGTGTGGGCCGCGGTTGTTTACACGGTTGTTAACATGGCCTGGTGCGGGCCAAGCCAGGCCGGGGAACGCTGGGCTCCGCAAGTCAACGCCAACTACAAAATCAACGTCGCCGGCATCGATTTAGGCTTTTTCAATTTTTTTTCGAAGATGGTTGAGGGCAACTATGCGCTCGATGGCCATGCCAAATTCAGCTTCGGTTTTGGCGCTTACAAGTGGAAGGGCTCGATCAATAGCCGCGGTGCGCTGCTGTTCGACCGGGCCGTGCCCGGATCCTACAAGTATAATTTCCGAACCAAGCGCAAAACCGGCAGCGTCGACGTCCGCTTTCTGAAGGGTAATGTCAAGTCGGTCAAACTGGTGCCACCACGTGGCCCCTCGCCAAAAATTGTGCCGCTGAAGCCGGCCCACCTCAAAGGCGTGTTCGACCCGATGTCCGCGCTGATCGTTCTATCGCGCGTGCAATCGGGCAATCCGTGCCAGCGACGAATCGGAATATTCGACGGAAAACAACGGTTTGACTTGGAATTCAGCTATCGGCGTCGGGAACGCATCTCAGAAGCTAGGCCGAGCGGCCAACCCCGCTTCGCCTATGTTTGCCGCGTGCGGTACCGCCCGATTGCCGGATACAAGAACAACAGGACGACGCGGGAGATGGCTGGCAATTCCAATATGGAAGTGGCGATGCGGCCGATTCCCTCCGCCAAGCTGCTGCTGCCCTACCGGGTGACGATTCCCAGCAGGATCGGGCGAATTCAGATCTATGCGCGGCGCGTCACCATCGTGACTCCGGCCAATAGGCACATCGCCTTGGTTCATTGAGCGTGAGCCCCTATCTCCAGCGCGGCGAGATGTTCACACGCATCGATGCTCGCGTATACCGCTGTCGCGTCGATCGGCTAAAAGCGTAGGATGGCGGGTATCGCGCAGGCGCGATAGGGCTTGAACTCATCGGCATGGTCTGCGAAGCCGAACCCCGGCAGACCTGGAGGACGAAGCTTTATGGGCTTTGACGTAGAAACGCGCATCAGAAACGTGACCGCCGTGCTTGGTCCCACCAACACGGGCAAGACGCATTTGGCGATCGAACGCATGCTGGGCCACGAGACCGGCATGATCGGCCTGCCACTGCGCCTGCTGGCTCGCGAGGTCTACGACCGGATCTGCGCGCGGATCGGCCCGGATAAGGTGGCGCTGATCACCGGCGAGGAGAAGATCCGGCCGGACAACGCCAGGTTCTGGGTATCCACCGTGGAAGCGATGCCGCGCGAGATCGACGTCGACTTCCTCGCCATCGATGAAATTCAGCTGGCGGCCGATCCCGAGCGCGGCCACGTGTTCACCGACCGTTTGCTGCATGCGCGCGGACGGCTGGAAACACTGCTGCTAGGTGCACAAACCATTCGCGATGCGATCGGCGACGTGGTCGATGGGGCGAACTTCATCACCCGGCCGCGCCTATCGAAACTGACCTATTCCGGTCAAAGGAAAATTACGCGGCTGCCTGGACGAACCGCGGTGGTGGCGTTCTCGGCGAGTGAAGTCTACTCGATCGCCGAGCTTATTCGTCGCCAACAAGGCGGCGCGGCCGTCGTGCTCGGCGCCTTGTCGCCGCGGACCCGCAATGCTCAGGTCGAGCTCTACCAGTCCGGCGACGTGGACTTCATCGTCGCCACCGATGCGATCGGTATGGGGCTGAACCTCGACGTCAATCACGTCTCGTTCGCCTCCACCCGCAAATTCGACGGCTTCAGCTTTCGACAGCTGACGCCGGCGGAGCTGGCCCAGATCGCCGGACGTGCCGGACGCCATATGAATGACGGCACTTTTGGTGTCACGGGTGACGTCGAGCCCTTCGAGCAAGATACCGTCGAGCGTCTGGAAAGCCATTCGTTTGACCCCGTCAAAGTGCTGCAATGGCGCAACCGGGCCCTCAATTTTTCATCGCTCGCCGCGCTGCAGGACAGCCTGCGCGAACTGCCGAGCACGCCGCGTTTGGTGCGGGCGCGCACGGCGGAAGACGTCGATGCCTTGGACGCGGTCGGCCATGACCGCGAAGTGGTGGCGATGGCCTGCACGCCGGCCGCCGTCAAGGTGCTGTGGGAGGTCTGCCAAATCCCCGACTATCGAAAGATCTCCTCGCAAAGCCACGCCGAGATGGTTGCAACCGTCTACAAATTCCTGATGGGCCCGGAGCAGCGGATTCCTGAGGATTGGTTTGCCCACCAAGTGGAGCAATCGGATCGTACCGACGGCGATATCGACACGTTGGCGACCCGTATCGCCCACATCCGCACCTGGACTTTCGTGTCCAACCGGCCGGATTGGCTGAAGGATCCCGCACATTGGCAAGGGCGAACGCGACAGGTCGAGGACGCGCTGTCGGATGCGCTACACGAGCAACTGACGCAACGCTTCGTCGACCGCCGCACCAGCGCGCTGATGAAAGGGCTGCGCGCAAAAGAGGAGCTGACGGCCGACGTCGGCGACGATGGAGCCATCCATGTGGAGTCGCACTATGTCGGCCGGCTGAAGGGGTTTCATTTCATACCCGATAGCCGCAGCGACGGCATTCACGGGAAGGCGGCGCGACATGCTGCAGCACAGATTCTGGGCAAAGAGCTGTCGATGCGGGTCCGCCGCGTGGTGGCGGCCAAGAACAACGCGTTCAAGCTGCAACGCAATGGGCGCGTGACATGGCTGGAGCAGGACATCGCCCGCATCGAACCCGGAGAGGATGCGCTCAAACCACAAATAGTCGTGATCGCCGACGAACATTTGCAGGCTGCCGACAAGGCCAAGGTGACGGAGCGACTGGAGCGGTGGCTGAGCGAAACCATCGCTGACCGGCTCGCGCCGTTGGTGCAGACCGCCAGCGCGGTTGATGTGTCCGGCCTGGCCAAGGGGATCGCGTTCCGGCTGACCGAAAACTTGGGCTCGTTGAAGCGCGAAGCGGTCGCGGAAGAGATCAAGTCACTCGATCAATCAGCGCGGTCTCAACTGCGCAAGTATGGGGTGCGGTTTGGCGCCTTTAACATCTATTTCCCGCAACTGATGAAGCCTGCCGCATCTGAGCTGACACTGCTGCTCTGGACGCTCAAGCATGCCGCCGCTCACGGGCTGGACGGGGAGAACCTGCCCGAGCCGCCGCGCGCCGGTTTGACTTCGGTGTTGGCCAATGCAGAGGTGCCGGAGGCGTACTATCGCGCGTGCGGCTATCATCGCTGCGGACCGCGCGCCATCCGGATGGATATTCTGGAGCGATTGGCCGATCAGATCCGCCCGCTGGTCGCTTGGCGCAAGCCTGCCGAAGCCGACGCCGTGCCGCCGCGTGGCGCCACCGGCGACGGCGGCTTCGTGGTTCTGCCGGAAATGCTGTCGATCCTGGGGTGCTCCTCAGACGAGCTCGGCGAGGTCCTCAAAACGCTCGGCTTCCGGCTTGAGCGTCGGCCCAAGCCGGCGGCGGCAGCGGCGGCAGCGGAGCCAAACGCCGAAGTCGATGCGCCGGGCGGCGAGGTCGCCGAGGCGGAAGGGATCGTCGGTGGTTTTGGACAGCAACCAGGCGATGCGGCAGCCTCTGGCGAAGCTGCTGCGTTGGACGGCGCGGAGTGTCCTTCTGACGCTGCAGCCACGATGGCGGCGCCGGATCCGCGCGAGCCGGCCAGCGATCCGCCGACGCCGACGCTGGTCTCCAACGGACCCACCGATGAGGCCGCTACGGCGCAGGCGGAACAGGTGCAACCGACGACCGTGGCGGAGGATGCCGCGGCAGCGCCGGCCGGACCCGACACCACCGTCGCCACCGCGCCGCCGTCCGAACAGACCGGGGAGCAGGGCGACGGTCCGACGATGGCGACCGACGCACCCGCAGCGCAGGGGGTAGTGCCTGAGCACCCGGACGCGCCTGCGGACCGATCGCCGCCGGCCTCAGCGGCGCCGGATCTCGAGTATGAAGAAATTTGGCGTCCACGCCGGCGACGCGAGCGCGGGGACGAACGACGACCGCATCGCCCGCGTCATCAGGGTCATGGCGGACGCCGCGCTGGCGGCGGTCAACGCGGCCAGGAGCTCAGCACAACGCCCGCCAACCCATCGGCGGAGGCGCCGGCGGCGAACAGCGCGCACGATGGGGACCGGCCAGCGCCGGCAGACGGCCGCAGACCACATAACCAGGATCGCAAGCATCGCCATCGTCGGGCGGCGGACCCATCGACCGCGGGCGAGGCGCGTTCCGGGCGTGAGGGTTACCCGGACGGCGCCAAGCATCACGGCGGTGGTGGTGGGCGCTCGGGCGGGCGCAAGGATGAGCACGGCCGACGCGATCACCATGGATCACCGCGCCACCATACCAAATCTGGCAAGCCTCAGCGCCAGACGGTGGACCCCGACTCGCCGTTTGCCAAGCTGAGCGCCCTCAAACTCGAGCTGGAGAAGCGTGCGCAAGAGCAGTCGTCCTCGTAGTCGACGCGGGAGAATGGCATGACCTGTGCGCGCGAGCCGAGCGAAGATGGGGTGGCCAACGCCGGTCAGCGATTGGATAAGTGGCTTTGGTTTGCGCGGGTCATCAAGACTCGCACGCAGGCGGCCAACCTGGTGACAACAGGAAAGGTCAGAATTAACCGCATCCGGGTCGACAAACCCAGTCAGGTGCTGCGCCAGGGCGATGTGGTGACGGTCACGGTGCGCGGCCACGTTCGGGTGCTCAAGGTGCTGGCGCCAGGGGCGCGGCGCGGGCCACCGGCTGAGGCGCGCGCGCTGTTTGAAGATCTGCTGGCGTCGACCGGCGCGGCGGACGCGCCGCTCGCGCCGGGCACCCCGCCATCGGAGCAGCCAACGCAGACCAGCGCGCAACCGGGACCGCCCGCGTCCGGCAACGATGTCCCGTCGGCTCGGCGAGACAGAGGACAAGGGCGCCCGACCAAGCGTGAACGCCGGCAAATTGATCGATTACGCGACACTGAGCCGTGAATGTGCAGCCGCGGTTTTGTCCGAGCTTGACTTGCGGGTCGTCACGTCTCAGCTTGCGACAACCTGACCCCGTGCAGCGCAGAGATCGCCAACATAATAAGGGGGCCGGCGAGCACGACTCATACGGCGGCACAGTGTATGACCTACATAGTCAACGAGAACTGCATCAAGTGCAAGTACACCGATTGCGTTGAGGTATGCCCCGTAGATTGCTTCTACGAGGGCGAGAACATGCTGGTTATTCATCCGGATGAATGCATCGACTGTGGTGTGTGCGAGCCGGAATGCCCGGTCGAAGCGATCAAGCCCGACACGGAGCCCGGGTTAGAGCAATGGCTCGAACTCAACCGCGAGTACGCCGACAAGTGGCCCAATATCACCGCCAAAAAAGATCCGCCACCTGACGCCGACGACTACAAGGACTCCAAGGGCAAGTTCGCGACCCTTTTTTCGGATAAGCCGGGTAGCGGGGATTAAGCATCGCCGCGGCGGCAACTTCTTCTGCCGCGAGCAACCTATTGTAACTCAATCTTAGATTGCGGTTGCTAAGCAAGCCAGAGGCATGCACTGGCCTGGGTTGTGCTCAGATTAGGTAGAGCAACCATTCCAATTCAGCTTAATAGAAGATATCCCGCCCGAGATGCACAATTCCGGGCAAATCTAGCTGCCAAAGTAAGCTCATAGTCAGAACGTTGATGGCTCCCCCCTTCAACTCGGGTGAATTTTGTGTTATAGTTCCGCAATAATAAGAAACCAGAAACCAAGGCTGGCGAACCGCCCGCGTTGAGAACGAGTGAGCTTGCAGCCAGGTTTGCCCGCTGATTCTCTAACGATTCAAACGATGTTGACATTGACTCGGAGGGCCCCCACCTCCGTGAGAGGGAGATTTTTTGAGAACGGGTTTGAGCGCTGATCATTGTGCGGCGCACCGACATCGACTTGTCCCGGGCTCGCTTGGCAAGTCGCGGCTCTGCTGTGCTGACGCCGGATCTGAGACCTAAGTGCGCGATACAATGTGCGCTATGAACTGCGATCATAATCGGCACCATTTGCCAACGAGTGAGACGAACGATGGCTAAATCCAAAACGGTCCCCACCAAACCCTCCGGCAAGGGTCAAACCCCCACCAGCACTGCTGGCAGGAAATCCAATGCTGGACGCGTTTTGGCCAAGGCGTCTGCGTCGAACAAGGCGACCAAATCGAGCAATTCTGCCGGAAAGTTGACGGTAAAACCCAAAAAAGCAAAGGCGGCAACTCAGGTGAGCGTTTCCAAGTCTGCAGCAGCTCGGTCGAAAGCGCCGAAGGCTGGCACAAGCAAAACCACAGCCGAGCAAGTGACGAAGCCGCGGCTCAATAGCAAGAAGGCCGCGATCGCGGCAACCGCAGCAACCCAGCCGTCAGCGACGGCGAAGTCGGCGAAGTCAAACGGTAAGACCGCGGAACATGGCTCGAAATTGAAGAGCAAAGCGACGGATATCAAATTGGCGCGTGCCAGCACGGCCAAGACATCGGCAACGGTCGCGACGATCACCGCCAAGGCGTTGGGTAAGACACCGGCGGCCGCGCATAATAGTACCCGGACCGTGCCGACCTCGGCGCCGAAGCAGGCCGTTAAGACCGGTCCGGCTCCGGCCGGCGCGATGGTGACGGGAGAGGTGCCAACGCCTCCGTCGGCCCCGCAAACCCCGCGCGATATCGCCGCCAAGACGGCCGAAGCGCGCAGTCAACAGGCCGCCATCGGCCCGAAGAAACCGGTGAACCAGCGTCACGGCTTCAAAACCAACGAGTTCGTCGTCTATCCGGCGCACGGCGTTGGACGCATCGTCGGGATCGAAGAGCAGGAGATTGCCGGCCTGTCGTTGGAGCTGTTCGTCATCCAGTTCGAAAAGGACAAAATGACGTTGCGGCTGCCCACCGGCAAGCTCGACAGCGTCGGCATGCGCAAGCTTGCTGACGACGCGATGGTCACCAAGGCGATGGAGACGCTCAAGGGTCGCGCGCGCATCAAGCGCACCATGTGGAGCCGACGCGCGCAGGAATATGAGGCCAAGATCAATTCCGGCGACCTGGTGGCGATCGCCGAGGTGGTGCGGGACCTTTACCGCTCCGAGAGCCAGCCGGAACAGTCGTACTCGGAGCGGCAGCTCTACGAAGCGGCGCTGGATCGGATGGCCAGGGAGATTGCGGTCGTCGCTCGTCTAGATGAGCGCGGCGCGGTACAACGCATCACCGACGTGTTGTCAAAGAGCGCGAAAGGTCGACGGATCGCGGCCGAAGCCGAAGAGGCCGGCGAAGGTGCCGATTTCAAGGCGGCTTGATGCCGCCAGCATGAGGCGGACCTAGACGGCGCTCGGACAAACCGTACGCATCACAACGGCGAGCCGCCTGGTAAGACCCGCCTGGTAAGACCCGCTTGATTGGACATGCATGAGCCCGACGTGCGATAGCCCGTCGGGCTCCGGTTTTTTAAGGCGTGGTCGTGTGCAAAGACACCGATCATCGAGCTGAAACCGGGCCTCGGCTTGGCTTAACGGGATCAATCTCTGGATCTGTTCCGTTACAGGCGGGTTGGCCTGGCCCGCCCGCTCCCCTGCCCGGCCGATGGGAGGGGCCGGCGGCTCAATGAAGCGGCGCAGAGGTGGCCAAATCTGCCGCTTGACCTGACACCGCCGGGTCGGCCCGCGGCGTCGCCAGCTCGATGACTTGCAGGTGGCTCACCGCGATCAACGGTCCACCGCGGTTGGTCAACCAACCCCGTACCCGCACGACGCGTCCTTTCAACGACCCGAGATCGATGCCGGCGCGGCGCGCGCGCCGCAGGCCGCGCCGGTCGACGCGGATCGTGAAATCGCGCCGCCAATCTGGCCCGAAGTTGAGATAGGCGCGAGAGCCAACCACGGACGCGGTCCTGACCGTTCCGGTGACCAGCTGAAAGGTTCCCGACAGCCGCCGCAGCAGGTGGACGTGGGAGGCGTTACGAACAGCATAGGCGGCCTGTCCCCAGATGCCGAGGCCGGCTGCGCGCGCCTGGCCCTCTCGCCGCAACAGGCGCGAAAAGCACTGCGCGTTGCCCTCCAAAGCATAGGCGCGCGCCCAGCCGCGCTGGATCATCTGGCCCTGAACCCAGCCGAGACCGGCGCCATCCACGTCGACCAGAACCTGTGCCAGCAGTCGCCGATACCGATCCGTTGCCCGCCCGAGTTGGACCAGCCGAACGTCGCGGCCCTTGACCAGCGCCGCAAGTGCGGTTTTCGCCCGCTTGGCCAGCGGCCATTCCGTCACCGCCCCGGCTGCATCGAACGCACGAGGGGCCAACGCGCCGACCAACTTAACCTGTTGGCCACCGACAATGGTCAACGTGTCGCCGTCGATCACGTCGATCACAGTGCGCAGGTGGCCGCCGGCGAGATCGCAGTTTGCGCCGGAGCGTGCTTCGGCGACCGCGGGCCCCGCCAGCAACCCGATCACGCCCAGCAAGCAGAACAGTGCGCCGATCATGCTTGAAATGCCCTGCCCCCCCGTGCGCTGACCAGCCGCGCCACTTCGTCCGACATTGTGCGTTCCTCCCTGACCAGCGGCAAGGCTATAGTACCGGCCATCATACGTCAGTGGGTGAGGATGGCTGCAGTGAACAAGACCGGTAACGGCAAACGCACGGCCGCGATCATCGGCGGCTCCATCAGCGGCGTGTTCGCGGCACTGATCTTGCGACATCACGGCTGGCAGGTCGACGTGTTCGAGCGAAGCTATGAGCCGCTGATCGGGCGCGGCGCCGGCATCGTTATCCAGCCGCAGGCGACGTCAGCCTTTGCGGCGGCTGGTCTGCACGATATGGCGGATCTCGGTACCGTCGGCATTACGGTCGACAGGCGCTTGGTGCTGGATGGCGCGGGCGCGCCGGTGCTGACGGCGCATTGCCCGCAGTACGCAGTCTCTTGGGAGCGGATCTATGGCCTGTTGTGCGCGCGCTTGGGCAGCGCGGGGTATCACCGCGGCAAAGAGCTGGCAGCCCTCGACACCACGGGTGATCGGCCGACGGCACAATTCACGGACGGCAGCCGCATCACGGCCGATCTGATCATTGGCGCCGACGGCGTTCGCTCAACCGTCCGCGCGCAACTGTTCGCCGATGCCAGATTGGAGTACTCCGGATACGTGGCCTGGCGCGGCATGATCGACGAGCCGGCACTGCCGCCGGACGTGCATCGCGACATTTTCTGGAGCATGACCTTCGCTCTGCCGCCGGGGGAGCAATTCATCGGCTATCCGGTGACCGGGCCGAATGACAGCATGCGACCCGGCAGCCTGCGCTATAATGTTGTTTGGTACCGACCGGCGCTGGAGCACACCGAACTGCAGCGCCTTTTAACCGATGACCATGGACACGTGCATGCGCTGTCGATCCCGCCGCCGTTAATCCGCGCCGCGGTCCGGGACGAGCTTCACGCCGCCGCCGGCGATCTGCTGCCACCGCAATTTCAGTCTGTGCTTTCACTGCTGGCCGAACCGTTTCTGCAACCCATCTACGACCTGCAATCGCGTCACATGGCAGCCCGCGCGGTCGCCATCATTGGCGATGCCGCGTTCGTCGCCCGACCACATGTGGCGGCCGGCGTGTTCAAGGCCGTGGACGATGCCAAGACGTTGGCGCTGGCGCTCGAAGCCGAGCCAAGCATCGCCGACGCGCTCAAGCGCTTCGAGGCAGAGCGGCTGGCCGTCGGGCATCGGATCATCGAGCGGGCCCGGGCGTTGGGCGCCAATTACAGCGCGGCTGACCCGCACACTCCGGCAAAAAAGCTATCGGTCAGCGACGCCCACTACGCCAGGCGCGTGATCGAGGACACGGCCTTGATCACCTTTCTGGAGGAAGGCTGATCGCTCGGCCACGGCGCCAATGCGTGTTCGGTCACACTGAACGTATGGGGGACGGCATGAGTGAAATCGCCGATCAACAAACGTTGCAGGTCTATGCCGAACGGGCACGTGCCTATGCCGATCGTGATCGCACCAAACGTGTGGCTGGCTTTTTGCAGCCGTTCATGGCCGAGCTACCACCCGGTGGCAGCGTGCTGGATTTGGGCTGCGGTGCTGGCTGGGCCGCGCAGATCATGCAAGCGCGCGGGTTTGACGTGCACGCGCTTGACGCCTCGCCCGAGTTTGCCGCGATCGCCCAAGCCAAACTGAAAAGGCCGGTCCGGATCATGTCATTCGAACAGCTCGACGACGAGGCGGTGTTCGATGGTATTTGGGCGTCGGGTGCGCTGCTGCATGTCCGCAAGGCCGATCTCCCGTCCGTGCTGGAGATCGTTGCGCGCGCCCTCAAGCCAGGGGGGCGCCTGCTGGCCTCGTTCAAGGCCGGCAAAGGGGAAGGCCGCGACAAGCTCGGTCGGCGCTTCAGCTACTATGGCCTCGATGAGCTGCGCGAGCTGATCCGTGGCGTGCCGAATTTGCGATGGGACGGCTACATCGCCGCTACCGGTCCCGATTTCGCCCAACAGTCCAACACCGTATACGCCGTCAAAGCCGAGCGTCCCGGCTAGAGCAACCTGCCTTAAATCGGAACCGGCTTTGCGGTTCCGATTTAAGGCGCGATGATCGAGCGTCCGCAGGCGCTGCTGGCTCGAAAGCGGCCAGGGTCGCCGACGCGGAACCTGCCGCCCAACGCAAGGGCGTGGTCCGGGGCTGCCGAGGTGCTTGACACCCGGCTGCGCCGGCCAGCATATGGGGAGGTAAGGCGGGCGGTTAGCTCAGCGGTAGAGCACACGCTTCACACGCGTGGGGTCACTGGTTCAATCCCAGTACCGCCCACCATTTTTCCCAAAAAATTCAATCGCATGAGAGTTGGTCGCGCTTGAGGTGCTGGTCCGCCGCGCCGCCTGACAGTCCGATCGGAGGCGCGTTGCGCGCAGCCTGGCGACAACATCAACCTGGTATGAACGACGCCGGCTGGCTGCGACCGAAGGCGATAGCGTTCAGCTTTTGCTGGAACCATCGTCCTCCGCCGCCGCGGCTGACGAGGTGGGCCACCTCCACAAGCGTGCCACGGCTGGCCCAGTGGAGGAACGGGCGGGGAGCGGGAGGGTTTCAGCGAACTCTGACACGCAGTGGTGTGCGCCATCGCCCTGCAGCGCATGCGCGATCAGCCGTTCGCCTTTCGGCGCCGATCCGCGAAACGGCGCCATGTTTGTCTTGATCCAGGTTTTGTCGATGAACACCAGGCGTGCCGGGTCAACACGCGGGCTAGATCATCTTTGCGCCTTTAATCGGGATCGTTCCGATTCCGATTAAAGGCAGGTTGCTCTAGACGTTAAGCCAGCGCTGCCGCCGCCGCGGCCGGTCGCAATCGTTGCGTCGGTCCTCCGCTGGGTTGGTCAGGCAACGGTCACCATCACCCTCGGCACAGGACCCGTGACAATACCACGCCACATTCATCATCATCGAGAACAGGGTAAACACTAATGTCGATGTGATCTGACCATTTGGCCATCCAGGTTTCGAACGCCACACCATCGGAGACGTCAACCACCAACCAAGACTTCTTCGCCGAAATGTCGTGCCAGCGCCCAATCAGCGTTAGGCCCGCTGGTGGCTGTAGATCTCCACCCTCCAAGAACCTGCCGCCGACCTCGCTTAGGGTCGTACGGTCCCGCCAGTCTGCCACACATAACAGCTTCATTGTACCGCTCCCTCGCTGCTCTCGATCCTGAGCCGATGCCGACTGCGTGCTGTCCCACTGGCCGTAGGGGGTCCGGACCATAGTGGAGGACGCCGAGAGAAGGTCAAGGATTTCGATACATCGTTCATCGCAGTGTGCCGGATCACCCGTCGTCAGCCGTCCCCTGCGTCACCGGCCACCGAATGGCACGGTGTTGTGGGCGGTCAGCTTCAGGTGGAGAGCGAAGGCGCATTCGGCCGCTCGCTCTGGGCGGCGGGCAGCAGGTCCGTCAAACGCGATGACGCAGCACTACGGCAGCGGCGCACAGGCCATCAGCCCGCTGCCGCTGCCGGTGCCGGCATGAAGCATCAACGACCGATTGGCGATATCCGCCAGCGTCAGGCGCGGCACGACGACCTCTTGCTCGGATCGGCCATCTGCACTGACGGTCAACCTAGGTAGCGCAGCGCCAAGATGGCCACGAAAAATCACGCCCTTGCGACGCCCGGTTCCGACCAGCCGCACATGATCACCGGCGGCTTGCCCGGCAACCGGCCTCCCATCTTTCTGACCTGGGCCGCAACGCGGAAACTGATGGATGCAGAACGGATAGGCGCCCGGCCGCAATCCCTGCAAACTCGCCTTGAGAAACAAGGCCGTCTCCTTCTTGTTGCCGACCATGATCTGGCCGTTTCGCGCAACGATCGTGCCAATGGTTTCGCCAACACCCGTTTTCGATATGAGCCGGACCGCAATTTCCGCCTTCGCCCCGTTATGCGGTGATGTCAAAAAGGCCTTGAATTGCTTCGTCGTTTCTTGACGCGACATGCGCAGCCGAGGTGGCCCGCCCTGCTTCAACAGGCTGTCTTCGAATTGGCCCTTCAAGGACGTCATCGGGGCCACGGCGTTATGCGGGTAGCTGGCGCCCTTGACCAACGCGTCCTTCGGCGTTCGTTGCAGCACCTCCGCAGCGACATTGAAGCGTCGCCAACCCTTGACGCCGGCTCGCAGGTCGAGTGTGCGCCAAGCCGGGTGCCGCCCCGGTTGACGCAGCTGCGCGATATTGCTGAACAGACCGGTGATCAGCTGACGCACCGCGCGCGGTTGAGCTTTGGTGTCGGTGCCCTTGAGCGTCGCCAGCACCACGCTCAGCTTAACGGTCTGCCGCGCTTGATCGACAGGCACCAGGCCGGGGTAGTCGGCGCTGGTCAAATAGCTCCGCGTGTAGGTCTCCAAGACGGCGCGGTTGCCGATCACCGGGAGCAGCTGCAGATCGGAATCACCGGCGAAGCTTTTGATAAATCGCGATGGTGCCCGTGCCGTATGAATGATCGCGGCCAGTTTGCCCGCCTTCAACTGAGCCTCGGCTTCGAACAGGTGCAAATTGATGATCCGCGGCTTGATGCCGAGCAGCTGCAACACTGTTCGCGCACTGACGTCGGCCCCGGAGCCGGCGGGGCCGATCGCCACCGGCTTGCCATCGAGATCGGCCATCGCCTTGATCTGTTTGCGCGCCAGTACGTGAAATTGCTCATCGAACAGCCTGGTGATCAACCGCAACTTGGCACGCGCCAGCCGATCTCTTCCCACCAATTTGAGGTGCGTCAGGGCATCTGAGCGAACGACTCCGACATCCATCTTCGACATGTGCATCAGTTCACTGATACCTCTGAGGCCGCCATAGCCCAGAACCGGCAGCAGACGAAATTGCCCCTCGACATTGAGAACATCCGCTATATCGCCCACCATCTCCGCGTATGTGTGAGATGAATATGCTAATCCGTCGGTCAATAGGTAGACGGTTCCAGCATTGATTCGCTCGCGCATCTTGGAAACTGCACTGTCCTCGGGCGGTGTCGTGATCGCATGGCTGCTGGTGACGACCTTCGCCTGCGCGGCCGGCTGATCGGGCATGAACAACGCATTGCCCTGCGCCAGCGCAGACTGCGCCGCAACGCACGCCGCAAACGACAACAACAGACTTGAAAGCGGACACGCGAAACGATGCATTCTTGCCTCTTCTTGCAATGACGCGGCTTCTTGCATTGACGCGACTTCTTGCATTGACGCGACCGATCGATCCACGAGCTGGGTCGGCTTCTCCATCCAAACCGCATGCAAGCCGTCAAGCCGTTAGCCGCAAGCGACGGTCCACCTTGTTCCCTCGGTGATTTTAATTTCAACCGATTAAATCCGTGTACAACATACTTATGGTTGTAATTGTGCGTGCAACATCGCAACTGATTAGAGTGTCGTAACACCCCCACGGCGGGCCGATGCGGCAGATGAGCCTGGCAACGGCCGAAGCGGCATTGGCTCTATCTAGTTATTTCAATGAATTATGCGATCAATCGATGACCGGCCGCGCGGGCACGCAGCGCGCAAGATCGACGCGCGGACCGGCGTCACGGCCTGCACCGACAATCACAATGCGTCTGGGCTCTGAGACTCACGTCGCCGCTGTTGCTTTCGGCTGTTTTCGGCCTCAATCCGGGCGATTAACGATCGGCGACGCGGTGGCCGCCTGCGCCACGCGGCTTGCGGGTCTGATACACCAACCAGCGCCGAAACAGGCGGATACGCACCGGATCGATCGGCCGCTCGCGAACGTGGCGCAGCACCGCCGCCATAACGTCAGCGCGCGGAGGATGATCCGGTAGATTCCAGATCTCGGATCGCATCTGATAAAATAGAACATAGCTGTCGATCGGATAGTGGTCCCGCAACAGCGCGCGATAGGCGCTGAGCGTCGGCGCATAGTCGCCCCCGACATCGATGCCATCGACGATCGAGCGGTCATCCAATCGATAGTGCGCGGCGATGGCTGAGAGGTCGCTGAGCAACGCCGAATAAATCTGCGTGCGCTGCCTCGTGCGACTCATGTTGTCGGTATGATGACGATGATTCACCAGCACCTCGGGCAATCGCTCCATCGGACCCTCAGCGCCCATTCGCCAGCACAGATCACGGTCCTCGGCGGCGAGAAACTGGGCACGATAACCGCCGACCCGGCGCAACACATCGGTCTTGAACATCGGCGTCGGCCCGTAGAGCCACTGCTGGCGCGGCGGAAATGCGGCCGGATCGTGCCGCAGCCGTTCATACCGTCGGCGCTGCGGCCGCATCAAGGTTCCGTCGGCCTGCATGTTTTGCAACAGACATCCGACACCGACGTGATCGCGATGAGAGTCGAGAAACGCCGCTTGGCGGGCGATGCGCTCCGGCCGCGAGACATCATCGTGATCGAGGCGGGCGATATAGCGGCCGCGGGCCTCGGCGATGCCGCGATTGAGCGTGGGGATCAGGCCTTCGTTGTCTTTTTCGATCAATCGCATGCGCCGGTCACCGGCGGCCAACGCCCGCAGGATCTGCCGCGTTTCATCGCCGCTACCGTCGTCCACCACCACCAGCTCCAAATCCCGGTAGCTCTGGTCGAGGATGGAGCCGGCCGCCTCCGCCACGTAGCGCGCGCCGTTGTAGGATGGGATGATGACGCTAACCTTCGGGGCGTGCCAGAGAGCCATGGCAGAGTACACCGCTGACGGAGCCTGAGCGCATCCTACAGCCCAAAGTTATGCCAATCACAAGAGCAAATCCGGGCGTGCGGCAGCAACTGTTACCCGCGGCGCTGGCTTCGATGCCGCCCATCCTAACGGACACATCACCTATGCGTTGAATGCAAACCAAATACCGTTGCGACCGCTGTAGAACAGCTGGATAGCGACGCGTGCGCCGTTGCCGGTCGCGCCGCCGCGGGCCGCAGCCCGTCCGACCTGAGAGCCCTCCAACCCGAGAGAGAGAATGGTGTCGTCCGCGCCGACAGGATCAAGTGGGCCGTTTCATACCCAACAGCTGACCGGTCCGCAGGCCCTGATGATCCTGGGGGCGGCCTCTTTGACGGTCTCGATCGCGTTGGGCATTCGCCAAAGCCTCGGTCTGTTCCAAACCCCGATTGTGGGCGATCTCGGCATTGCTACCGCGGAATTTGCGCTGGCCCTTGCGGTCCAGAACCTGATGTGGGGCTTGTCCGGTCCGGTCGTCGGCGCACTTGTCGACCGCTACGGCACACGCTGGGTCGCCTTTTTTGGCACGATGATCTTGATTGCCGGGTTGGCGATCTCCGCAGCAGCCAACGACCCGCTGACGATCATGTTGGGAGCCGGCCTCCTGATCGGCATCTCGCAGGCCTGCACGACGGTGGCGATCGCGGCCAAAATCGCCGCCCAAGTGGTCGTGCCAGCGCGGCGCAGCTTCGCGTTCGGCGTGGTCTCGGCGGCCGGGTCTCTCGGCACCTTCTTTGCCGCTCCGATCGGTCAGCTGGTAATTGCCGAAGCCGGTTGGCGCTACGGATTTGTCGCTTTCATCGTGTTGGCTTTGCTGATGGTGCCGGCGGCGTTCGTCGGCGGCCGGGTCGACCGCCTGCGCCAAAGCACCAGCGCCACCAAGGACCAAACGCTCGGCGCGGCATTGACCGAGGCGGCACGCCACAAGGGCTACGTGACGATGAGCCTGGCCTACTTCGTTTGCGGCCTCAATCTCACCTTCTTGACCACCCACCTGCCGAGCTATCTCGCCCTGTGCGGGATGGAGCCGATGCTTGGCGCCCAGGCGATCGCGGTGATCGGGCTGTTCAACGTGTTTGGATCATGGCTGTTCGGCTGGCTCGGTGACCACTTTCGCAAGCGCACGTTGTTGGGCCTACTGTATATCGTGCGCGCCCTCATTATCTCGGTGTACTTCTTGAGCCCGGTAACGCCGACGTCGACGCTGATTTTCGCCGCGCTGATGGGGCTGTTATGGCTCAGCGTGATTCCGTTGGTGAACGGCCTGCTGGTCGACATCTTCGGCGTCCGCTTCCTCACCACACTGACCGGTATCGCCTTCCTCAGCCATCAAGCGGGCTCGTTCCTCGGCGCCTGGGGCGGCGGTCTCATTTACGACATGCTTGGCTCCTACGATCGCGCGGTTCAATTCGGCGTCATCATTGGTCTGATCGCCGGCTGCGCTCAATTGTTAATGGACGATCGCCCCACTGAGCGCATGCGGGCATCCAGACTGGCGCCGGCTGAATAGTCGACCGAACGGGTTGCGCCCAACGCTGTCCTGCGCTTGCAACCCGACCTGGATCCTGTCCGCCTGAGGCGGATGAGCCTCGCCGCCCCGCACCCCCACCCGGCCAATGGCACGATGTGGTGGGTGGAAAGGCAGGTAGAGCGGACTGGTTCCAGCTCAATCGAAGCGCCCTGGCGTAGGCGGGGCGTGGGTCGGCAATGGACCAGGGGCGGGGATCGGCAATGGACCGGGGGCCCCAGGGTATGCCCCACCAAACCTGAGATGACGCGCACACGCGCTGGATTGGGTTGCTCGCCCGCCCACGATGATTCCGTCCGTGGGCGGGTTCGAGTCCCCACCGCCGTTGGCCAGGTTTCGCAGGCAAGTTCCGCTGGCAGGTTCCGTTGGTCGGACTCTCTTGTGAACAAGAGCCACTAAAGCAGGGGATTACCCGGCAACCCAACTCGTACGTGGCCGAATCTGGTGGCAAGGCTGCCGCGTGGGGGTGACGCGGGCGCGGAGTTCAGTGAGCCATCGACGAAGGGTCTCGCCGGTCTCTCAAATGCTCAGGTCTCGGCCCGGCCGGTCAAGCAAGCGGCGCGGGTCGCTGAACGGTCGTGATTAGTGGTTACTATGGAGGTGATGTCAATATGCGCAAATTTATCAGTCTGTTGCTGCTGACAGGTACAGTGCTGTGGTCAGCATCCGGCAACGCAGTGGCGCTAGAGTGCAAGTCGGTACTGACGGCGGAAGGTGAGCCATCGGTGTCACGCAGCCTGATCGCGTTTCCGAGTTCGCTGTGGGCCTGGCGCCGGGCTGTCAACGCGAAATATGGCGCGTCCTACCGTGCCTGGCGCAACGCCGCCGATCGCCAAATTGACTGCAAGCAACGGTTGATCGAGGGCAACAGCAAATGGGTCTGCGTGCGCACCGCCAGGCCCTGCATGGCCGACGGCCTGGCCGGCGGCCGAGTCACCCTCGGCGATGAAACATTGAAGCCCGGCTCGAAAGGCGAATATGTTCGCACGCTGCAGAAGCTGCTGAAAGATGCCGGTTTCAACGTCAAGGTTGACGGCGACTACGGTTGGTCGACGATGCGCGCGGTGCGTGAGTTCCAAAAGCAGCAGGGCCTGCCGGTCGACGGTAGAGTCGGGCCGAAAACCAAAGAGCGGTTGTTGGCCTAGAGCAACCTGCCTTTGATCGGAATCGGAACGATCCCGATCAAAGGCGCGATGATCTAGAACATTCAGTATCGGCTGGAACCATCAGGCTCTTCCACCCCTTCCTCCTCTCGCACCCAATGGCATGATGTTCTGGGTGGCGCGTGGAGGAAGGCGGCGGCGGAGCGGGATGGTTTCAGCACACTCTGAAACGCCGTAGGGCGCGATAGCCGTTGCGCGCGCGGCGCTTTCGGACTATCTAACGCGGGTCGGGCCGCCCGGCGGGGCATGCCGTGGCGGCCTTGAGGCTTTGACCCAGACGGTCCCCTCCCATGCAAGCGAGGAACGGGCATCCAGCTGGCGCAATTCCGCCGCTACGCTTGGGTTCGCATTCGCATTGGAGGTCGGCGATCGCTCAATCGCCCGGGCCGACACCAGAAAGGACGAGCAAAATGCCCAAGTTGAAGACCAAGAGCGGCGCCAAGAAGCGCTTCAAGCGCACAGCGACAGGTAAGATCAAGGTCGCCCAGCAGGGCAAACGCCATGGCATGATCAAGCGGTCGACCAAATTCATTCGCAACGCGCGCGGCACCATGGTGCTGTGCGACAGCGATGCCGGGCTGGTAAAGAAATATATGCCCTATCACCGCTGATGAGCGGTCGCATCAACCCAGCCCCATCATTGATCGAAGTCGCAATCTCGGAGGCGAGACATGTCCCGCGTCAAGCGTGGTGTTACCGCGCATGCCAAACACAAAAAGGTGCTGAAGGCCGCCAAGGGCTACTACGGTCGTCGCAAGAACACGATCCGCGTTGCCAAGCAAGCGGTCGAAAAGGCGCAACAGTATGCGTATCGTGACCGCAAGCGTCGCAAACGCACGTTCCGCGCCTTGTGGATTCAACGGATCAACGCGGCGGCACGCGAGTGTGGAATGACCTACGGCGCGTTCATCCACGGCTTGAACAAGGCCGGGATCGAGGTCGATCGTAAGGTGCTGGCCGATTTGGCGGTGAAGGACGCTGCGGCGTTCAAGGCGCTGGCCTCCCAGGCCCAAGCCTCCCAGGCCCAGGCCTCCCAGGCCCAGGCAGCGGCGACCGGCTAGTGCGTGGTCGGGTGGCGATCGACGCAATGCCGACCCGTCTGTAACGCGTGGCTGGGGTCCAGCGAGGCGCGTGGGCCACGGAGCAGGCGATGATCGGTGCCATCATCATCAGCCGCGACGGGGCCGCAGCGATCGCAAGTCGGCTTGGCCGTCGCTCAAGCAGTGGCAGGCCGCGTGGGATTCCGCCAGCACGCGGTGTCGGCATTGATCATTGAACCGGGTGACCCGCGTGCGGGGCAGGGTTATTCAACCGTGATAATGTTGGAGATCGGCAATGGAGACGGCGGGCGATCTCAGTGCCTTGGAAGCAGAAATCCTGCAGGCGATTTCCGCGGCGGACTCGCTTGCCGCGCTCGAAGACGTGCGCATTGCCACGCTCGGCAAAAAGGGGCGTGTGTCGGTACAGATGCACAAGATCGCCAGCCTAGCACCGGACCAACGCAAGGCGTTCGGCGCGGCGGTCAACGCGGTCAAAGCCAAGGTCGCCAGCGCCCTTGATGCCCAGAAAGCGGTGCTGGAAACGGCTGCGGTGGAGGCACGCCTCGCCACCGAACGGGCCGATGTCAGCCTGCCGGTCAGGCTTGGCCCGCTGGCGGAGGGACGCATTCATCCGGTCAGCCAGGTGTTCGACGAGGTCAGCGAAATCTTTGCGGACATGGGCTTCGCCGTCGCCGAGGGGCCGGACATCGAAAGCGACGACTTCAACTTCACCAAACTGAACATCCCGCCGGAGCACCCCGCCCGGCAAGAGCACGATACATTCTACTTGCGCCAAACCGGCGACGGCGAGCGCCTGCTGCTGCGCACCCATACGAGCCCGGTGCAGATCCGCACCATGTTGGCGCAGAAGCCGCCGATCCGGATCATCGCGCCCGGTCGCGTTTACCGCTGCGACAGCGATCAGACCCATACGCCGATGTTCCACCAAATCGAGGCGTTGGTGATCGATCAGGAGACCCATCTTGGCCATCTAAAATGGTGTTTGGAAGAGTTCTGCAAGGCGTTCTTCGAAGTCAGCGACGTTAAAATGAGGTTTCGTGCCTCGCACTTCCCGTTCACGGAGCCCTCGATGGAAGTCGACATCGACGCGGCGGCGATCGGCAAACCGGGGCGATGGCTGGAAATCCTGGGCTCGGGCATGGTGCACCCCAGTGTGATCCGAAATTGTGGGCTTGACCCGGAGATCTATCAGGGCTTCGCCTTCGGAATGGGGCTCGATCGAATCGCCATGCTGAAGTACGGTATTCCGGATCTGCGGGACATGTTCTCGGCGGATCTGCGGTGGATGCGGCACTATGGTTTCTTGCCTTGGGACGTGCCGACCATCGCCGGGGGCATGTCATCTTAGCGCCGTCATTGGCTGGCAGGGCAAACCGGCTGGTAAACCGGCTGGCAAACCGGTGGCGAGACTGGTCTGTCCGGTTGGGTCGCGCTGATGCGCATTGAGACGACGCGACGTTATGATCTCAGGATTCAGCCTTTCGGTCCTGTTTGCGCTGGTCACCGCAGGCGTGATGGTCAGCTTCGTTGCGTTCGTGCTGTTGGCGCATGATCGCAATCACGAAAAGTTCGAAGAGTGGGTGGATTTTTCGTTCTCCAGCGACAGCCTGCGCCGCGCCCTGGGATACTACCGATTGATCGCCGTCTCGATGTTGTTCACTTACGTGCTGTTCACATTGAGCCTGGTTTGGCTGCAAGCAGATGGCTACCACATCTTCTACTATGAGGGCGTGCCGGTCATCGCGACACCGATCGGCGTAGCGATGTTCTCGCTGGACCTGGTTCTGCGGGGCGGCTTTTTCGACTTCATGCAGCACTTCGACCTTCGGCTGAGCCATGTCGAGATGAACAGGGATCTGCGCTTCTTCGTCTGGTACGCGTTCATGTTCCGCCTGTTTTACGGGCTGACAATATTCCGTATCCTGTTCTCGTTCCTATGGATCTACGGCAAGATCCGGATCAATCGCAAGGCGACGCAACGCCTGCAGCGGGGCAATTCCACCCAACTCAACCTGTTCAAGTGACTTGGTCGCGACGATCCGCTGATCGCCGAGCGCGTTGCGGTCAGCTGGAACCATCCCGTTGCTCCGCCTAAGGTGGAAATGATTGAGTGCGCCGGCCGCAGCGGCGCTGTAAACCATGTCGGCTGGATCGTCCCGCCCGCTTGCTAACCCGAGACACCGCAGATGAAATTTACTTTGTCCTGGCTCAAGGATCACCTCGATACCGATGCCTCGCTCGAACAGTTGGCGACGACGCTGTCGACGATCGGCTTGGAAGTCGAGCACGTCGAAGATCCGGCACAGAAGCTTGCGGCCTTCACGCTGGCCCGTGTGATCGAAGCCAAACCACATCCCAACGCGGATCGTCTGCGGGTTGCACAGGTGGAAATCGTGCCCGGCCAACCGCCGGTGGAGGTGGTTTGCGGCGCCCCCAATTGCCGAACCGGCATGATCGGCGTGTTCGCCCCGATCGGAACCGTTATTCCCGGTACCGGCATCACGCTGGAGAAGCGGCCGGTGCGCGGCGTCAACTCCAACGGCATGCTGTGCTCCGAGCGGGAGATGGAGATCTCGGACGACCATGTCGGTATCATCGAGCTGGATCAAGCCCACGCTGTCGACATCGGCAAGCCCTACATCGACGTGTTCGGACTGGCCGATCCCGTGTTCGAGGTCAAGCTGACACCCAATCGGCCCGACTGCACCGGGGTGCGTGGCATCGCCCGGGATCTGGCTGCAGCCGGACTGGGGACGTTGAAGCCGGTACCACAATTGGGCGACGTCGAAGGCGACTTCGCCTCACCGATCGATATCCGTCTGGAATTCGATGAAGCGACGGCGGATGCCTGTCCGGTGTTCGCCGGGCGGTATATCAAGGGTGTCAAGAACGGTCCCTCGCCGGCGTGGATCAGCAAGCGTCTGAAGGCTGTCGGATTACGCCCGATCAGTGCGCTGGTCGACGTCACCAACTATATCTCGCTGGACCGTGGGCGGCCGCTGCACGTCTACGATGCCGACAAACTGACAGGCGATATCCGCGCACGCCTCGGCAAAGACGGTGAATCGTTCGCCGCCTTGGACGGCAAGCACTATGACATCGATGCGGCGATGTGCGTGATCGCGGATGACGCCGGTCCGCTCGGTTTGGGCGGCATCATGGGCGGCCTGGCCTCCGGCTGCACCGAGACGACAACCAACGTGTTGATCGAGTGCGCGTACTTCGACCCGATCCGCACCGCAGCCACAGGACGTCGCACCGGCATCGTGTCGGATGCGCGCTATCGGTTCGAGCGCGGTGTCGATCCGGATTTCGTGGTGCCCGGGCTCGACCTGGCGACGGCGATGGTGCTCAAGCTGGTCGGCGGCGCACCGTCGAAAGCCAAGGTGGCTGGCACGCCGCCCCACGCCGACACGGAGATCGATTTCGAGCTGGCGCGGATCAACAAGCTGTCCGGGCTCAGCGTGGACCGGAAGCAGGCCTGCGACATCCTCACGCGACTGGGGTTTGCGGTGAGCGGCACCGGCCAGCGCGTGAAGGTCAAGGTTCCATCGTGGCGCCCCGATATCCACGGCGCGACGGACCTGGTCGAAGAGGTGGTGCGCATCGTCGGTCTCGATCAGGTGCCGTCGACCCCGATGCCGCGACCGCGAGGCGTGGCCGGCGCGGTGTTGACCGACCGCCAGCGCAGATCGCGCCGGGCCAGACGACTGTTGGCCGCGCGCGGGTTGGTGGAAGCGGTAACCTGGTCGTTCATTCCGCATCAACGGGCCGAATTATTCGGCGGCGGCGCGGCCGCGTTGGAGCTGGCCAATCCGATCTCCAGTGAAATGTCATCGATGCGGCCGAGCTTGTTGCCCGGCCTATTGGCGGCGGCACAGGCCAACCACAATCGTGGGTTCATGGACCTCGGGCTATTCGAGATCGGCCAAGCCTACGCCGGGACGAAAGCCAACCAACAGCTGCAGCTCGCCAGCGGTGTCCGCGCCGGACGCTTCAAGCTGCATGCGCAGGGCCGACATTGGAGCGGATTTGCCGAGCCAGCCGACGTGTTCGACGTCAAGGCCGATGTGATGGCAACGCTCGCCGCGCTCGGAATCGACGCTTCTCGGGCCCCGATCACGACAGATGCACCGCCCTGGTTTCATCCTGGGCGATCCGGCGTGTTGCGGCTGGGACCCAAATTGGCGCTTGCCCATTTCGGCGAGATCCATCCCAACATGCTGAAGGCATTGGACATTGAAGGACCGGTGGCCGCCTTCGAAATCTTCCTCAACGCACTGCCGGCGGAGAAGCGCAGATCGCGGGCACGCCCGGCGCTGGTCGCCGCGGATCTTTTGCCGGTGCACCGCGACTTCGCCTTCGTGCTGGCGGACGAGGTGCCCGCGGCCGATGTTATCCGAGCCGCCGGCAACGCCGACAAGGCGTTGATCACCGAGGTCACGGTGTTTGACCAGTTCCGCGGCGAGAACCTGGGCGAGGGCAAAAAGTCTCTGGCCGTCGAGGTCACGTTGCAACCGCGGGACAAGACGCTCACCGACGCGGACATCGAGGCCGTGGCCACAAAAATTGTCGCCGAGGTCAAACGGGTGACCGGCGGCGAGCTGCGCCATTAAATCAAGTCCGCCTAAAGCGTTTCACAGTGAGCTGGAACCATCCCGGGGCTGGCACGGCGCTTCCGCCAAGGGCAGACATGCTCTAAGGCGGGCGCGCCGCGTCCTCAAGCAGCCGATAGCCGATAGGACAAGCAAAGCGTCCTCAAGCAGGCGATAGCCGATAGGACAACTAAAGAGCCGATAGGACAACTAAAGAGCCGACCCGCTTCGTCAGCCGCGGCTAGATCATCGCGCCTTAAATTGTAGAGCAACTTTCTGCCTTTAATCGGGATCGTTCCGATTCCGATTAAAGGCAGGTTGCTCTAGGGTCACCCGGTCGATGCTCGCGCCACAAAATTAACAGACCCGCCGCAATCACCACCGTTGCGCCAACCAGCATGGTCACGGTGGGCACTTCGCTGAACAGAACATAGCCGAGCGCCACACCGAACAGCATGGAGACATATTGGAACGGCGCCACCGTGGAGGTCTCGGCGTAGACATAGCTTTGTGTCACCAACAGTTGTGCCACGCCGCCCAGAACGCCGCTGGCGACGAGCATGGCCAGCGTGGCCGGATCGGGGACGGTCCAACCGAATGGAAGGGTGAACAAGGACCCCACCGAGCAGATCGCGGAAAAGTAGAACACGACAGTGGATGTCTTCTCGACCGTCACCAGCTTGCTGACTATCACCGTGCACAGCGCAATCACGACGGCGCCCGCCAACGCAAAGCCGGCACCGATCACGTCGTCGGTGGCGCCAATTTCGCCCCTGAGAAAGCCAAGCCGCGGCCAAAGGATGATCAACACACCGCATAGGCCGATCAAGATGGCGGCCCAACGGAACGATCGCACCACCTCGCCCAGCAACAGCGCGGCAAAGATTGCCACGAACAGCGGGGTGGCAAAGTTGATGGCGATCGCATCGGGCAGCGGCAGCAGGCCGAGTGCAGCAAAATTCAAGAACATGGCGGCCAAGCCCAAGATGCCGCGCAGCGCGTGTCCCTTGAAATTCGGCGTGTAAAGGGCAGACGGCAGCTCATGGCGCCACGCCAAAAAGGCGATGATGGTCAACAGGGCGAAGAACGCCCGGAAAAAGCAGACCTGGCCAGTCGGCACGACGGCAGATGCCGCCTTTACACAAACGGACATCAGCGTGAAGGTGAACACGGACGCGATCTTGTAGGAAATACCAAGTCCGGGATTAGCCCCGCCCGGCCTCACCAGCTTTGCTCCAAGAAGCTTGTGATGAGCGCCCGCGCAATCGCCTGCCGTCCGGGCCCGAACAGGCCGTCCGGATGGGTGCCGTCAAGCATGTGGCGGCACTCTCGCCGTGAGAACCAGCGGGCCTCGACCAGCTCCTGCGGATCGATGGTCAGCTCGCTGGTCGTGGCTTCAGCCATGCAGCCGATCATCAGCGAATGCGGAAACGGCCATGGCTGGGCGGAGTGAAACCGCACCGCATCGATCTCGATCCCAGCTTCCTCAAACACCTCCCGGCGCACAGCATCCTCGATGTCCTCGCCCGGCTCGATGAACCCGGCCAAAGTCGAAAACATCTTCTCGGCGAACCGCGGCGAACGCCCGAGCAGACAGCCGCTGCGGTCAGGGTGCTCCACCAGCATGATCACCACGGGATCGGTGCGGGGAAACTGTTGATTGCCACAGGCCCAGCATTTGCGCCGCCAACCGCCATCTTTGAAGCGCATCACCGCGCCGCACTTGCCACAGCAGCGGGCCGCATCGTGCCAATGGGCCAGGGCCTTGGCCTGCCCACACAGCGATAACTCCTCGCCCGACATCACGCCTTGCATGGCAAGCGTCCGCAGGTCGACCGCAGGTCGCATCTCGACCGCCGCCACCGGCGAGGCCCTTACGCGATGCTCGGACATCGTCACCGCGAAGTGGCCGGCGCCCGAGCGTCGATCCACCCCTAAAAACAACGGTTCGGGCCATATTAGGCCGGTACGCTCCAGCTCTGCGGCGCTGAACCAACGCAAAGCCGCCTCGGTGCGCTCGCCATTGGTGATGATCACCGGACGATGCTCGACAAGCACCAGAAAGCGCGCGTCAGAACGGGCCAGCAACCCGGCTATATAGGTTTCGTCGCCGCGTCGCTGGCTTTGTCGATCAAGTAGCGTTGTGGAGCTGAGCGTCGGCTTCATTCCGGGTCCTTTAAGCGCAACACAGCACGTGACCGCGGGAACTGCAACGGCTTCGACCCAGAGTGTGGCACGATCAGCTGATGGCCAGACAGCATGATGTATGGCGCTATCGATCTCGGGTGGCGCGGGCCGACGGCTACCGCTGAAGCCGGCCTAAGCATGGCGTCGACGGCACGCGGCCGTGGGCCGGCAGCGATCGGCATGGGGCCGGTTGCAGCAGCCGCCCAACAGCATCGAGGTTGTTGGCGTCCTTCACCTGAGATGGCCGCTCCTCGCACACCGTTGACTGGTTGTTTCCGTCGACTCACGGCGGTCCGGGGCGAGCTGTGGCCAAGTTGCCATGCCGCCGTCGACCGGCACGAGACCGTGGCCTTGCAAAATGAACCGGTAAGCCTCAAGTTGCTCAAGCGCGAATCAATCTCAGACATGCCTGCCCGTCGCGGGCCCGTCTTCGGGCTGTGGGTCGGTGTCTCCGCTCGGCCGAGTTGTGCCGGCATCGCGTCAGGCGGCAGGGAGTTTAGCTCGAAGGGCGCATCTATGAGGATCGTGATCGAACGCGGAGACCTGCTGCGGGCGTTGGGCCATACCACCAGCGTTGTTGAACGTCGAACGACAATACCGCTTCTGTCCAACGTGCTGCTGCGTGCCCATGACGCGGCGCTGGACTTCAAGGCCACCGACATGGAGCGCGAGGTCGTTGAGCAGGCGCCGGCCCAGGTGGAGGACCCTGGCGCGACCACCGTGCCCGCTCATATGTTGCACGATATCGTGCGCAAACTGCCCGATGGCGCCCAGATCGAACTGCGGCGCGATGCCGAACGCGAGCGTCTGATGCTCACATCCGGGCACGCGCGCTTTGCCGTGCAGACGCTGGCACCCGACGATTTTCCGGATTTGGCTGTCGGCGAGCTGACCCACAATTTCGAGCTCGCCGCCGGAGACCTGCGGCGATTGATCGACAAGACCAGGTTTGCGATCTCCACCGAGGAGACCCGCTACTATCTCAACGGCATCTACTTTCACGCCGCGATGTCCGGAAATACGCCGATGTTGCGCGCCGTCGCCACCGACGGCCACCGGTTGGCGCAAGTCGATTTGCAGCTACCGCAAAGCGCAGATGGCATGCCGGGCGTGATTATCCCGCGCAAAACTGTGCACGAGCTGCACCGGCTAATCGAGGATTCCGACACGCTCGTGCAGGTCGGCGTATCGACCTCCAAGGTGCGCTTCGAAGCGGGCACGGTCACCCTGACCTCGAAGCTGATCGATGGCACCTTCCCGGACTACGGTCGCGTCATTCCGCAGGCCAACGACAAGGAGATGCGCGTTTCCAATGCTGAATTCATGAGCGCGGTCGACCGCGTGTCCACAATCGCCAGCGAACGGGGCAGGGCCGTCAAGCTCAACATAACCAGTGATAAATTGGTGCTGTCCGTCTCCAATCCGGAAGGTGGCAGCGCGACCGAGGAAATCGGCGTCGACTACCATGCCGAACCGATCGAAATCGGATTTAACGCTCGCTACCTGCTCGACATCGCCAACCAGCTCGAAAGTGACGACGCGTTGTTCAAACTCGCCGATCCGGGCTCGCCGACGATGGTGCGTGACGGATCGGACGACAGCGCGCTGTACGTGCTGATGCCAATGCGCGTGTAATGGCTCAGGCTGCGCCCGCGGCAACGGATCGACAGAACGGCGGCACCGGTGGCGAGGCGCCGCCTGGCGTCGGCCTGTGGATCGAACGGCTCGCGGTGACCAATTTCAGGAACTATCGCGCGGCCGAGCTGCAAGCTGGGCCATGTCCCGTCGTGCTGACCGGCGCCAACGGGGCCGGCAAGACCAACCTGATCGAGGCAATCTCGCTGTTGGTGCCGGGCAACGGCTTACGGCGAGCAAGCCTCGATGAGTTGGCCCGCGCGGCGGGCGATGGTGCCTGGGCGGTCGCCGCGCACGTGCACGGCACCCATGGAGCGATCGAAATCGGTACCGGCCGCCGGCCGATCGCCAGCGCGGCCCAGGACGGCCATCGACGTACTGGCCGCATCGTCAGGATCGACGGCGAAACGGTCGGTGCGACCCAGCTGGCGGCGCACATCGAAATCGTCTGGCTGACTCCGGCCATGGATGGACTGTTCTCGGGTCCCGCCGCTGACCGTCGCGCGTTCCTCGATCGACTGGTGCTGTGCATCGATCCGGCCCATGCGGCCCGCGCGGCCCGCTTCGAACGCGCCATGCGACAGCGCAATCGGCTGCTGACCGATCCGCCCTACGATCGGGTGCTGCTGGACGCTTTGGAAATGCAGATGGCCGAGCACGGCGTGGCCATTGCCGCTGCGCGGCAGCAAGCGATGACGGCGCTGACCACGTTGTGCGAGGCGCGTCAGAACGTCGCGCCGGCGTCTCCGTTTCCCTGGTTCGGCCTTGAGCTGGTGGGGACACTGGAGGCTGAGCTGCGGATACGGCCGGCGCTGGACGTCGAAGATGGGTACCGCGAGCGCTTGCGGCACCAGCGCGATCGCGACGGCGCTGCTGGACGGACCTTGCAAGGTCCGCACCGCACGGACCTTCACCTCACCCACGGTCCGAAGGCGATGCCGGCCCGGTTGTGCTCGACCGGCGAGCAAAAAGCGCTGTTGACCGGCCTCGTCCTGTCGCATGCGCGCCTGTTGTCCGAGCGCCGTCAAAATGCCGCACCGATCCTCCTGTTGGACGAGATCGCAGCCCACTTCGATCCAGAACGGCGTGCCGCCTTATTCGAGGAAATCCTTGCACTCAAGGCCCAGGCTTGGATGACCGGCACCGACCTGGAGGCGTTCGCGCCGCTTGGCGTCAGGGCCGTGTACGTCCGCATCGATGACGGGCAAATCAGCGCCGCATGAGGCGACCTGACCGGCGCCACAGGCGGCCGCGTCGACAGATCTCCATCTGACTCGTAATCTTTTGAAATATCAGATAAAAAAGCTGTGTCGAGCGGCTCGAAAATCGGCGATTTGGCGCGCAAAATCCGACACCACATGCTATACATTTCATGACGTGGATCAATCGGTGGGAGGCCTCACCCAGATGAGCGCTGATGCAGCCAGACTGAACGACATGGCGAGCGACTACGGTGCCGAGTCCATCAAGATGTTGAAGGGCTTGGAGGCGGTGCGCAAGCGCCCTGGCATGTATATCGGCGATACCGACGATGGCTCCGGTCTGCATCACATGATTTACGAGGTCGTTGATAACGCGATCGACGAGGTGCTGGCGGGATTTGCCACCGAATGCAGCGTGACATTGCAACCCGACGGCTCCTGTGTCGTGCGCGACGACGGCCGCGGCATTCCGACCGGCATCAAGCTGGACGACGATCAGGATCCACCACGCTCAGCGGCTGAAATCGTGTTCACCGAGCTGCACGCCGGCGGCAAATTCGACCAGAACTCGTACAAGGTCTCCGGCGGCCTGCACGGCGTGGGCGTGTCAGTTGTCAACGCGTTGTCGACGTGGCTCACCTGCCGCATCTGGCGCGACGAAAACCAGCATTTCATTGAGTTTCGCGACGGCGTCGCCGTGGCGCCGCTGACGGTGGTGGGGCCGGCCGAAGGTCGCCGCGGAACCGAGGTCAGCTTCCTGCCGAGCCCGGCGACGTTCACCCAAACGGAATTCGATTTCGGCACGCTTGAGCACCGCCTCCGCGAGCTGGCTTTCCTGAACTCAGGCGCCAAAATCGTGCTGACGGACGCGCGCGGCGCCGATGCCAAACGCGTCGAGTTGGTGTACGACGGTGGCACCGCCGCGTTCGTGCGCTATCTCGACCGCTCCAAACACGGACTGATCCCCGAGCCGATCACGATCCGCGGGGAGAAAGACGGGCTCACCGTCGACGCGGCGATGTGGTGGAATGACAGCTATCATGAAAATACGCTGTGCTTCACCAACAACATCCCGCAGCGCGATGGCGGCACCCATTTGGCCGGATTTCGTGGTGCGCTTACCCGCGTCATCAACAAGTACGCGGACGAGTCGGGGCTGTCGAAAAAAGAGAAGGTCTCGTTGTCCGGCGATGATGCGCGGGAAGGCTTGACCTGCGTGTTGTCGGTGAAAGTGCCTGATCCCAAGTTCTCTAGCCAGACCAAGGACAAACTGGTCTCATCCGAGGTCAAGCCGTTGGTCGAAACGATGGTCGGCGAGCACCTCAGCGGCTGGTTTGAGGAGCACCCGAAAGAAGCCAGGATCATCGTCGGCAAGATCATCGAAGCGGCGTTGGCGCGCGAGGCCGCTCGAAAGGCGCGCGAGCTGACCCGGCGCAAGGGCGCGCTCGATATGGCGAACCTGCCGGGCAAGCTGGCCGAATGTCAGGACCGCAACGCCGCCAACACCGAGATCTTCATCGTCGAGGGCGAAAGTGCCGGAGGCTCGGCCAAGCAGGGTCGCAATCGAGAATTCCAAGCCGTGCTGCCGCTGCGCGGGAAGATCCTGAACGTCGAACGCGCCCGCATGGACAAAATGCTGTCGTCGCAAGAGATCGGCACGCTGATCACCGCCCTCGGTACCGGCATCGGCCGCGGCGAGGACGGCGGCTTCGACATCGACAAGCTGCGTTACCACAAAATCATCATCATGACGGACGCCGACGTCGACGGCGCCCACATCCGCACGTTGCTGCTGACGTTCTTCTATCGCCAGATGCCCGAATTGGTGGAGCGCGGCCATCTGTTCATCGCGCAGCCGCCACTTTACAAGGTGGCCAAGGGCAAGTCGGAAACCTACCTCAAAGACGAGACGGCGCTGGAAGACTACTTGATCGCCAGCGGCCTTGAGGATTCGGTGCTGCAGCTGGGTGATGGCGAGCAGCGGGCCGGACAGGATCTGTATGAGGTGGTCCTGGAAGCGCGAAGCGTCCAGCGTATTTTGAACGGCCTGCATTCGAGATACACACATTCCATTGTGGAGCAGGCAGCGATTGCCGGGGCGCTCGACGTCAGGTTGCTGCAGGATCGCGAGCGCGCCCAGGAGATCGCCGACCACGTCGCCATGCGCCTGGATATGATCTCCGACGAGACCGAGCGCGGCTGGGTCGGCAAGCTGTCCGACAATGAAGGGCTCGTATTCACGCGTGAGGTGCGCAGCGTCAAAGAAGCACACGTTCTCGATCGGGCATTTTTGGGCTCTGCGGAGGCCCGGCGGCTGCACCAGCGGCAAACCCAGTTGATCGATGTTTATGGGCAGCCGGCGGTGCTTCGCCGCAGGGAGCAAGAGCACCACATCTTCGGGCCGACCTCGCTGTTCAAATCCGTGCTCGACCAAGGCCGTAAGGGCCTAGCGCTGCAACGCTATAAGGGTCTGGGCGAAATGAACGCCGAGCAGCTTTGGGAGACCACGCTCAACCGCGACAATCGCACGCTGCTGCAGGTCAAGCTCGGCGAGCTCGACGAAGCCGATGAGATTTTTTCCAAGCTGATGGGCGACGTGGTGGAGCCGCGCCGTGAGTTCATTCAGGAAAATGCGCTGAACGCGTCGGTCGATGCGTAACCCTTCCCAGCCGGCATCGGCGTGTAACACGCGCCCAATCGAGGCGCGCTGCTGGCCGACGAGATCATCGCGCCTTAAATCGGGATCGTTCCGATTCCGATTAAAGGCAGGTTTCTCTAACGGTTTGACTTCAGCAGGTTGCGCGCTCCAGCTCGCGGGACATGCGCTTGGAACAGCATTTCAGAGTTAACTCGAACCATCCCGCTGCCCCGCCCACACACCCAATGCCATGGCACCCAATGCCATGACACCCAATGCCATGACACCCAATGTCATCATGTTGTGGGCGGCCGGCCGCAGGGGCGGACCGGCACGGCTGATCCGCCCAAGGCGGACCCGGTCTGGCAGGATGTTCGCATCAGGACGATCGCCCCCCGACCAGAGCAGCCCGCCCCGAAACCGGTCTCGCTCAAGGACCTTTCATCGCCGGTCGCGCCACGAGGCCCGCGCGATGACCGTGCCAGTCGCGGTCAAGCGCAGTCTGACCAAGGGCCGGATGGCGGGCGTAGCGCGCCATTTAGCTTGACCTGGCTGCGCCAGGCCAGGGCGCTCAGAACTGCTACGGACAATCCACCCGCTAAAAAGATCTGGTTGGCGGCCCAATCGCCCTTGACGCTCACCAGCTTGCCGGACAGCAGCAAAAATCCGACCCCGACAAGCGCCGCCACACCGTGTAACAGCACCAGCAACGCCGCCAACCCGAGCGCCTTCGGGCTACGCAAGGCGTGGCCCGGTTGGCTGATCAGATAAGCGTAGACATGGAACACTAAGCCGATCACTGCCATGCCGGTGGCGTACTGAAGGCCATGTTGCCAGCGCAAGTCGGTCAGCTGATAAATCGCCCCCATGGCCATCGTTCCCCATAGATAGGCAAGCGAGATCAACTCGGCATTCTGCCGTGCGGCAACCATCGGTGCGTCGCCGACCACCGCCTCGGCCGGTGCGCTGATCCAAACGTCATTGAGATCAACCGCGGTCGCCACCAACACCAGCCCGAACATCAGAACGGAGGCCCACGAGAGCCAAGCTTGACCGGCATGCACCCCTGACACGACGGCGGCGATGCTGGCAACCATCGCCGTCACGATCCAGGCGTGCACGTTCACCGGTGGCATTGAAACCGTTTCGCGACGGGGGGGTTTCATGATGCTGAACGCCATGGGAACCGATCGACCTAAGCCTTCTAGATCCTGTCCGCGTTTGGCGGATCAGCCACGCCGGCCCGCTCCCCTACCCGGCCACCCGCACGGCCACCCACGCGGCCACCCACACGAGCACGCCATTGGGCGGCCGGGCGGGGGAGCGGGATAGTTCCAGCGAACACGGGCACGCCCTCAGTCAAACCAGCCGATCGAGAACAACCAGCGATCGATGGCTGTCGGCTCGGTTCCCAATGAGTGCACACAGCTGCCGTCGTCCTTAGCGTTGACCATGTTTGCGAAGTAAATGCGGACGGCCTGCACGGTTCAAGTTAAGGCGCCCAGAACGTTGGATCTGGAGCTTGCGCCAGAAGCGAGGTGGTTGGCGAACCGACGCCATCGTAAGCGATGATACGCCCATGGGCGCATGCGCCCACAGAAATACGAACGAAAAGGCAGGCGCCGCTGGACCATGGCCTCGGCCCGAGGCGCTTCTAATATGCAATCCTGTCACGACCGGGGCGCCTTGCCAGCACTGTCAAAAATGGACCCCAACGAAGTCTTGGGTGTCGCGGCCAATTTCGGCAACCAACGCGGTCGCCATCAATCCCTTATAGGGATTGAGAGTTGACTGGAACCATCCAGCTCCCGGGCACCCACAACATCGCGCCAATGGATGGCCGGGCGGGGGGAGGGGCCGGCTAAGCGCCTTCGCCTTAGGCGGCGTTGATCTAGCTGGTGGCGTCGGCTGCTTGCGGCTTGTTGAGCAGCGCGCGGCCACTTATCAGCGCCATTGCCACGGCTCCGAAAAAGAAGATGTTATTGGCGGGCCAGTCCGTATAGCGCGGGACCAGGAAGCGGGTCATCTTACCGTCGATGATCAACCCGACGATCGCAATGAGCATGCCGATCAGCAGCACCAAGGCCAAGATCCGGCCGAGCCGCAGCATGGTTGCGTCCTCGCGACCTTGTCGGGCATCCTTATCCAACATGGCCGCAAACAATAAACATAGGCCAGCGATAACGATGCACGCGGCCAAGAAGACAGGCCATTCACGCCAGCTGAGAATGCCCGTCGCGTAGGTTGCCGCCAGCCCCAGTGCGCCCCACAGCCAGACCATGCCGATCGAGCGCGAGGTGTTCGCTGCGACCCGGCTACTGCTCGCGCCGTTGGTCACCAGGGCGCGATTTTGCAGCAGATAGGCGAGCACGAAAACGACCGCCATGAGCCCCGCCAACGCCATATGCACGTAGGCCATCTGCACCGATTCGGCACGACCGGTGACCGCCCACACCATCAAAGCGACCGTCACGACACTTGCCAAACCGATCACGATCATCACCCCCTCCCGACGCTCGTCAGCGTTCCCACCAAGCCGAGGCGCCTCGGCTCCAACCTCGGTGCCGGCGCGGGATCAACCCTGGCCGCCGGCCCTTCAACCTGCCGTCGCCGCTGATCGCCGGCGCTAGCAGGGACCATTTTTGGCGATCTCTTGGGCGAGAGCCTCCGCCGCCCAGACGTGGCCCTGGGGCGACCAGTGCCCATCATGCTTCCAGTGTGCCTGCGAAATCTTGCCGCCAGAGCGCTGGATATGGTCATGCAGCGACACGTACGCGATGTCGCGCTCAGACAGCATAGCGGCCAAGCGCCCCGCCAGTCGTCCGACCACCCCGTGCGTGCTGATCACAATCAGTCGCGCGCCGTCCGCCTCAGCGCGCTGCTTAAAGGTGTCAAAGGCAAATCCGGTGAACCTCAGCGCCTGCTGGAAAGCCCCCGGAAGCGGGTCAGGCTCACCGAACATGGCGTCGATCGACGGTGATGTCCTCGGGTCCCAACCATCGAGCAGAGGTCGCAGCTCCGGTGACACCCGCTGCTTCAGGGCTTGGATGCGGGCCATGGTGCGATCGCCGGCGGTCGGCTCACCGCCGATGGCCCGAGCGATGGCGGGATATTGCAGCGTCAGTTTCTTATAAAACCATCGATAGAACCGGCTGATCCGGTGGAGCTTGCGATGCAGCCACGGACGCTCGTCGTCCGCCTTGGGCAACCGATGGCGCATCCAATCCGGATCAATCGGCTGCAGCTCGATACTGCCGGGCTCGCCCACAGCGCCGGTTTCCCGCGCGAAGATGCGCGGGGTGTGAGCCGGATGCCAACCGACGCGAATGGCTTCCAGCAGCGCGGAGTTATTGGCGAAGTCGTTGGAGACGAACACCAACACGATCACATCGGGCTTCCGAGGCCGCACGAACGCTTCCAAATAGCCCAGCTGATTGAGCTGGCCGGTGCCGGAATAGCCAACGGCCATGGTCTCGACCTTGAGGTCGGGTGCGCGCTGCTCCAGCAGCCGTTGCAGCTTGACCTGCACCTTCTCCTCGACCGGCACCTGAGCCGCCTCGACAAACGAATCACCGATCAGAGCAACCCGGCAGGATGCCGGTGGCTTGGCGAGCGGTGGCAACGGACGATCGAGGAAACCAACCTCGTTGGCATAGGCCTCGACACGGAAATCCAGGCCGTTGGTGTGCATGACGCGGGCGTTGGGCCGAAACGTGGTGCCGACCGCATCGTTTTGCACCAGCGGCCAGACCATCTCATCTTTCGGCGGTGACAGGCGGGACCAGGCTTCGCCGACCAGGCAGATCACCAAAACCACCGCACCAATTTGTAACACCGCAAGCCTGATGGCGCGCCACACAGCGCCTGGCTTGGTGGCAGGTTGGCTCTGCGTTGGAATGCCGGTTGCCATTGCAGCTTCCCCCTGTCAGCCGCCCCCGTGTGCGCTTGCCCTTGTCACGTTTGCCGGAGGCATGCAACCGCCTCGGGAGACCTTTCCCCGTCAGGTTGTACTCGCCGCCATCACGACCCCGCCGAGCACGACCATGCCAGCGCCCACGCCGACCCCGATCCAGGGTTTGCGCCCGGCGAGGTAGAACGCCACCCCGCCGAGGACGAAACTGCCCACCCGGACCGACAGCGGAATCGATGCCAGCGCGCCGCCCGGAAACAACACCAGTCGGGCGATCAGCGCCGCGACCAGCGATGTCGACACCGCCCTCACCCAGCGAAACACCTCACCATCCGGATTGAGGTTGCGACCCAGCAGATAGCCGGCCCAGCGCCATGGCTCATGCGCCACCACGGCCAACACCAACATCAACAGCATTGGACCGAATATGCCGCCAAGCTCGCTCACCGGCCGCGCCCGGCGACATAGGCCATGGTCCCCCCCACCAATCCCGCAACAACTAGATCGAATTGAGGCGCCTGACTGTAGACCGCCGGTCCAATGACAACCCCCAACCCGATCGCCAGCTTGTCGACGGCGAGCCGCGCCCCGGCCACCATCGTCAGCATCATGTAAATCGGCAGCGAGAACAACAGCGCCGCACCGACGACGGTCGGTACCAGTCCCGAGAGGACATAGCCGACCGCAGCGCCGACGCCGGTGGCGATCATCAACGCCGTCCCGAAGCCGAAAAAGTGCGGCAAGCGGAGCGCCGGCGGTAGCGGCCCCAGTCGCTGTTGTCCTTCCACCCACGCAGTCGAGGCGACGAAATGCACCGCCAGAACCTCGCGCCAGCGCCGCCCCTTAACATCCTTGAGAAACGGCGACAGCGACACCGTCATGGGCAGTAAGCGCACCGCCGTCAAGGTCACGGCGAAAGCCGAAGCCAAGATCGGGGCACCTCGACCCAATTGGTCGGCCAACACGAGTTGCGCCGGCAGCGCATAAAGCACCACCGACGTCCAAACCCCGAACTCCGGGCCCAGCCCGAGGTCCTTGGTCAACGCCCCAAAGCCGATCGAATTGAGGACCAACAATATGCCGGGCGTCTGAAACAGGACCTGCAGCCCGCGCAGATAAGCGGTGGACGGCGAGCCATCGCGCGCCCAAGCCGGCGGTGTTCGGTGACGGTGGGATCGGGGGGTGGTGGACACGTCTGCTGATACCTACGGGCGGAACAATAAAGGCCATCTGCGGACCACCCAGGGCACTGCAACGGCCGTCACGGCTGGCTTCAGTGGAAACCGGCAAGCGGCCGCGGCTTGACCGAACAATGCGCTGGCTCAACTATGATGTCGATACCTTGTCATGACGGTTGGGAAGGACAGTATGAGGGCAGCAACAGCCTCAACCAAGACCGGAACCAAGACCGGCGCGCCGGCGATCGGGCAGCCGGTGCCCCGCAAAGAAGATGCGCGGCTGCTCACCGGCCGGGGTCGTTTTAGTGATGACGTCAACATGCCCGGCCAAGCCTACGCCCACATGCTGCGCGCGCCCCACGCCCACGCCAGAATCGTGCGGGTCGATACCACCGCCGCGCACGACGTGCCCGGCGTTATCGCGGTGTTGACGGGGGCCGATGTGCACGCCGACGGCCTCGGTCCGCTGCCGCTCGATCACCTGACGTTGACGCCGCCGCCAAACGCTCCACCGGGCCCCGAGCCTGAGCTCGCCAACTTCGATGGCTCGCCGATCCCCGATACGCCCTGCTCGATCATGCCTCACGACGTGGTGCGATTTGTCGGGCAGGCGGTCTGCATGGTCATCGCGGAAACGATTGCCGCCGCCAAGGATGGCGCCGAGGCGATCGACATCAGCTACGAGCCGCTGCCGGCCGTGATCGATGCTGCCACCGCGATGCTGTCGGAAGCGCCGAAACTTTATCCCCATCTGCGGTCAAACCTCGTCGTCGACGCCAAACTGGGTGATGAGCGCGCAAACCACGACAGCTTCGCGCGGGCCGCCCACGTGGTGACGCTTGCGACCAAAATCCAGCGCGTGACCGGGGTTCCAATGGAGGCGCGCTGTTGCGTCGGCCGCTATGAGCCCAATAGCGGCCGCTACATCATCCATGCTGGCTCTGGCGGCATCGTGCGGCAAAAGCGGGAAATGGCCGCGATCCTTGGGGTGCCGTTTGAGCACGTGCGCGTCACCGCCGACGACATCGGCGGTAATTTCGGCACCAAGAACTCGCTGTTTCCGGAGTTCCCGCTGTGCCTGTGGGCGGCCCGACGCGTCGGGCGACCGATCAAGTGGACCGCGGAACGTAGCGAAGCGTTTTTGTCGGATCATCAAGGCCGTGATTTGCGATCGACGGCGGAAATGGCGCTTGACGCCGACGGACGCATCATTGGACTGCGTCTGGACAATCTCTCCAACGTTGGATCCTACGCGGCGTCGATGGTACCAGTGCGCAAGGGGATGACGATCATCAGCGGCGTCTACCGCGTCCCCGTCGGTCACGTGCGCGGCCGCACGGTGTTGTCCAACACGCCGCCGACCATTCCCTACCGTAGCGCCGGCCGGCCAGAAGCGATGTTCATCATCGAGCGTCTGATGGATCTGGCGGCCGACGAGCTTGGCCTCGACCGCGTCGAAATCCGCCGACGCAACCTGATCGCCCCCGCCGAGCTGCCCTATCGAAACCCCGTCGGCTGCGTTTACGACAACGGAGACTACGAGCGGGTGATGGACGAAGCTTTGGCGCTGGCCGACTGGCCGGGGTTCGCGCGGCGCAAGGCCGAGGCAGAGGCCCGCGGTCGACTGCGCGGCATCGGCATCGCCAATTACATCGAGGTGACGATGGGAGCGCCGCGCGAGTGGTCCGAGGTCTGCGTCAGGCCGGAAGGCCGCATCGACGTGAATGTGGGAACGTTGGCCTCCGGGCAAGGGCACGAAACCAGCTATGCCCAATGCGTGTCGGACTGGCTCGGCGTTCCGTTCGAGGACATTCACGTGTTCGAGAACGACACCGATGTGGTGCCTGTCGGTGGAGGCTCCCACTCCGGTCGGTCGATGCGCATGGCCGGCTATGTGATGGGCCGGGCTTCGGACGCGGTGATCAACAAGGCGCGGCGCATCGCGGCGCAGTTGCTCGACGCGGCCCCTGACACCATTTCGTTCGCGGGCGGGCTGTTGACCGTGGATGGCAGCAACCGATCGATCAGCCTGTTCGAAGCCGCGGCGGCTGCGCGCAGCAACGCCGACTTGCCCGACGACCTCAAAGGCGAGCTGAAAGCCGCGTATGAGGAATTGTTCAAACACGCCGGTTTTCCTTACGGCACTGCGGTGTGCGAGGTGGAAATCGATCCGGAGACCGGGGCGGTCGAGCTGGTGGGCTACAGTGCAGTGGACGACGTCGGCCGCGCCATCAATCCGCTGATCCTGCACGGCCAGACCCACGGCGGCATCGCCCAGGGCGTGGGCCAGGCGCTGTGGGAGAATTGTCATTACGAAGCGCCGTCGGGCCAGCTGTTATCGGCGTCTTTCATGGACTATGCGATGCCGCGCGCCGACAATTTGCCGTCGTTCGCGACCGGGCTGAGCGAGGTGCCCTCACCCTCCAATCCGCTCGGCGTGCGGGCCGGCGGAGAAGGCGGCACGACACCAGCGCTCGGCGCCGTGATCAACGCCGTCGTCGACGCTTTGGCGGTATACGGCATCAAGCATCTGGACATGCCAGCCACGCCCGAGCGGGTTTGGCGGGCGATTCAAGCGGCGAAAGCCGGCAGTTGATGGCATTTGATTACAGATCTTCGCACCGGCTGTTCAGCGCCCACTTCGGAGTTCCGCCATGTATCGCAGCGTCGACCGCATTCTCACCACCCACACCGGCAGCCTACCGCGTCCGCCAGCGTTGACCGACCTGGTTCAAGCCAAGGCTGCCCGGGCAACGGTGGACGAGGCAGCCTTGGCGGAGGCCGTGCGCACGGGCGTCCATGAGGTCGTGGCGCGGCAAGCGGACATCGGCATCGACATCGTCAATGACGGGGAATACTCCAAACCGAGTTTCGTCACCTACGCCCGCGAGCGGTTGTCCGGGCTGACGCCGAAGGAGCGGATCAGAAGCGCATGGGCCGGCTCCCGCGAGGCGCTGGCCTTTCCCGAGTTCTACGCCTCGACGCTCGGCGCCGTTAATCGGCGCCAAATGGACATGGTGTGCACCGGACCGGTCAACTACATTGGCCAGGCGCAGCTCAAATCCGATCTCGACACGCTGAGAGACGCGCTCGCCGATGTCAATGTGACCGGCGCGTTCGTTCCCTCGATCTCGCCGTCCAATCTCGAGGAGTGGAACACCAACGCCTACTACGACTCAGATGAGGCCTACCTGTACGCCATCGCCGATGCCATGCACGAGGAATATCGCGCCATCATCGACGCTGGGTTCATGCTGCAAATCGACGACCCGCGCCTGGTGTGCCACTACTTGCTCAACCCGGATCTATCGATCGGGCAATGCCGCGACTGGGCGCGGATGCGGGTGGACGTGCTCAATCACGCGCTGCGCGACATCCCGGCCGACCGGGTGCGCTACCACACCTGCTACGGCATCAATATGGGGCCGCGGGTGCACGAGATGGAGCTGAAAGACATCGTCGATATCATCCTGACCATCAAGGCCGGTGTCTTCTCCTTCGAGGCCGCCAATCCAAGGCACGAGCACGAATGGAAGATCTGGAAAACCGTCAAGTTACCCGATGGTGCCATGTTGATGCCGGGCGTCATTACCCATTCATCGCTTGTGGTGGAGCATCCTGAACTGGTGGCCGACCGGATTGTGCGTTACGCAGAGCTGGTCGGGCGAGAAAACGTGCTGGCCGGTACCGACTGTGGATTTGCCACGTTTGCCGGCTCAGACGAGATCCACCCCAGCATCGTATGGGCCAAACTTGAGGCATTGGTGGTCGGCGCAGAACGCGCCAGCCAGGCCTTGTGGAGCCGCAGAGCGTGACGCTGCGACCAGCGCCCTGGCGGAAACCGACAAGACCGGCAGCTTGGAGCGTTTCAGAGTGAAGGGCTGAGGGAGCGGGCCGGCACGGCCGATCCGCCAGAAGGCAGACCCGCTCTGAAGCGGAAATGATCTAAGATAGCGGAAATGATCTAAGATGAGCGCTTGTTAGGCTTCGAGCAAAGCTCTGCTCTGTCGGTCTGGCAACGCTCAAAGAACGGCCGATTCGGGCAACCGTAAAAAGGGCTGATCTCGCCGTCGGGCCGCTGCTTGAGCCAGTCCGCACAGCGCAGGGCCCACACGCAACACACACATCGGCTACGGGCTATATAGAACGCAGAGCCTTGATCGAGCCGGGCCGCCGAGGCCGGGTTGATCCCCAGCCCACCCATGACTTGGTCCATCAACGCAGCACGCGTGTGCACGCGCTCACACATAGGTCTTGACCTCACATCAGTCATCCAACCACTCCGCACACATCGCGCTGAATCCGTCAGCGAAGCCCAATTATCGCTCAGTCGACCGCATCGGAACATGTTGCATGAAATGGCCTATTGTTGACCCGGCGCGGCGATCACCAGCTCTGAGCCTCGCCCGTCCTTGACCGCGCGATCGTACACCGCCTTGGCGATGGCGAGATCGGCGGCCGCCGTCCCATTGTTGTTGAAGTGGTAGGTAATATTTGTGTCGGCGGTGCGGCCGGGATGTTGACCGGAAACAACATCACCTAAACCGATGATCTGTTCCTTGCTGATCAGGCCGGCCTGCAACGGCTCCATCAAGCCGGCCTGCCGGTCAGCAAACACCGATTCCACCCAGTTGGTGACGATTACATCGGCGCGGCACACGGTCTCGTCGTCGTTTTCTCGGCGCGCCCGTTTCACAAAACCGCCCTCGACCAGCTGCTGATTGGACCCGACGATGGTCGCCACGTGCTGGCCGGGCATCAGCAAACTGCCGTCGAAAACCGGCACGTTGGAATTGGTCGCCGAGACCACCACATCCGCGCCGGCGATCACCTGTTCGGGTCCATCGGCCGGGACGATCTCGGCACTGACCAACTTGGCTGCTCGATCGACAAAATTGCGCCGATTATCGGGGTTGCGGCTGTAGACCTGCACGCGCTCGATCTCGCGCACGCATGCAACGGCCAATACGGTGTTAAGTGCCTGCCCGCCGGTTCCAAACAACCCCAACACCTTGGCGTCGGCCCGGGCCAAGCGATCAACGCCCACGGCCGTGGTGGCGGCGGTGCGCAACGCCATGATGCTGGAAAAGCCGATACGGTCGTCAAAGATCTCCCCCATCATCACCGACTGCAATCGACCGTTGCTGCTGTCCCACAACAGATAGACCGGGTGCTCGCGATAACCATACTCCTGGTTGTCGCCGCCATCCTGGATCACCGATTCTGCCCGGGTCATCGAACCGATCACGCCGAGACCGGGAATGCCACCTGGAAACGAAGAGATCCTGACGCCATCGGGAGAGTGCACGCGCCGGCGCGGGGCATTGACGATGGGGTAGCGCGCCGCCTCGCCATAACCCTGATCGACGACCTTGATCGCTTCGTCCATCCGGATGAGCCCCTTCAGCTCATCAGGAGCCAGAAATAGAACCGAATTGCGATTGCGACCGCCGATCGCCATGGTCCTCCTCCTTGGTGATCATACGTCTTGCAGCCGTGCGCGCTGCAGCGGGCAGTTTAATGCGAACGTCATGCGGCGCCAACACGTTGCTGCGCCGCTAAACCGAGGCCCGCAAAGCATCGTCGCGCCTTCGGCTTGGGCGTTTCAGTCTTCGTCGGCCTCGCCAAGACGGAAATGATAAGGCGGAGTTGACCTGGCCCGCGCGCTGGTCATTCCGCTGTCCAACCGCCATCGATCGCATAGTTCGCGCCGGTGATCGAGGCCGCCGCATCCGAGGCCAGGAAGGCAGCCAACGCGGCCACCTGTTCGACCGTGACGAACTCCCGTGTCGGCTGTCGGGCCAAAACCTTGGCCATCGCCGCCTCGAGGCTGATGTTGTCCGTGCTTGCGATCGACGGCAGTTGCTGCTCGACCAGCGGCGTCCACACGTACCCCGGCGATACGGCATTGCATGTCACCCCATGCTCGGCCAGCTCCAAGGCAACGGTCTTGGTGAGACCGGCGAGCCCATGTTTGGCGGCGACATAGGCGGCCTTGAACGGCGAGGCGGTCAACGAATGAGCCGAGCAGATATTTAAGATTCGACCGGAACGCCGCCGCCGCATACCGGGAACCACGGCGCGGATGGTGTGAAACGCCGCACTCAGATTGATGGCGATCACCGCATCCCATTTTTCAATCGGGAACTCTTCGATCGGGCTGACATGTTGAATGCCGGCATTGTTGACAAGAATGTCGACCTGGCCGAACTCGCGTTCGGCATTGCTCACCATATCGGCAATCTGAATGTGGCGGAGCATGTTGGCAGGATCGAACACGACGCGTGTGCCGTGGGCTGCCACCTGATCGATCGCCGATTTGTTTTCGCTTTCGGTGCCGAGGCCATTGACCACGACATGCGCGCCGTTAGCAGCAAGTTCGCACGCAATGGCGAGTCCGATGCCCGACGTCGAGCCGGTAACGATGGCGGTCTTCCCTGTCAATTCCATGCCTTCAACTCCCGCAGCAAATGGTTCCGATGGCCGGAGCGCGATGCGCGCTGCGCTTGCGACGTTTGGCTCCCATCAGCTCCGCTGGAACCCCGGTCGAGTGATCAAGTGTGTGCTGGATTGGCAGACGCTATGGGCGCCTGCGCTCCAGGCCGAGCCTGTGATCCAGAAGCCGATCTACAACAGCTCGGCATCATCGTTCCAGCCGGCTCCTTTCCGCAATCCATCCCAAACGTGGCTCGCGGTGTAAATCAGATGTTTATCGCACAACAGCCGCGATCGGCTGCTGGCGGCGAACTCGACCGCGATCTGGAGCACCGCGGGGTTAGCTGGCACCGTCCCGCTCCCCCCACCCGGCTGCGCACACGATCGCGCCATTGGCAGGCCGGGTGGGTCAGGCCGGCAAGCCGTTTCCGCCTCAGGCGGACATGATCTAAAAGCCTTTGAAGCCGGCAAGGCGGTAATACCGCACACGCCGCGCCGTCGTTCCGGCCGGCACGTTCACTGTGTTGAGCGGTTCGACGGATGTGAAGTGGCGGGTAATTTGCTTGCTAGCGGCATGCAAGGCGACCAGCAAGACCGGCTCCTTCGTGCTCGGCTTGAACGGTCGGGTCAGTTCGTAGTGGTCCCGCGCGCGCGCCCGCCCGCCGGTCCAGGCCAGCACCGGGGTCGGCTCCTTGCGCAAATAGTAGAGCAGCTCCGCCGTTGTCGCCCGCTCGTCGGTGATAACAGCAGCGAACGGGTGGCCTTCGCGACGCGCGCGATCAAGCCGGGCTTGGGTGGCCTCAGCCAAGGCCTGCCAACCCAGCGTCCGCGCGAACGGATCACGGCCACCTGGGAGTGCAAATTGTCCGGCGAAGGCGACGGCGATGGCCAGCGCCACGATGACCGTAGCGCTGATTCCGTAGGACGCCGTCAGCCAGTGTCGGCCTTCGCGTACCAGCATGGCGACGACGAGCACGGTGGCCGACACATAGGCCGGTGCGGCCCAGTTGGCATGCGCCCGCGAAATGAATGCCTGCGCCGTAACGATCACGATGATCGGCAGAGCAAACGCGAGCAGCAGGCGATCCCGCGCATCGAGACGGCCCCGCCACCAGCGCCAGATCGCGATCAGCAAAACGGCAAACAAGATCGGTCCAAACACACCAAACTGCGCGGCCAGAAATTCGAGCGCCTTGTGCGGCCTGAACAAGGGCCCGGACCAGTTGGCGTTATCGGCGGTATGGGAAAAGGTGGCAAAGCCGTTGGCCGCGTTCCACGCCAGGTTCGGCACGATCATGGCCACGCCAAGCACCAAGGCGAGCCAAAGCCTCGGGTCCCGCACCACGACGCGCGCCGGTGGCGTAACAGCTATATAAAGACCGGCGCACAGCACAAAATAGGCCATGGCGTACTTGGCGTTGAGACCGAGACCGAGCGCCACGCCGAGCAGCAGCGCCGGCCACCACGCCTCCCGATCGTCCAGCAGCGCGGTGAACGCGAACAAGGCGACCGCCCAACACAACAGCAACGGCACGTCTGTGGACATGATGCCGGCGGACAGCGACACCCCCGGCAGCGTCGCGAACGCCAGCGCGGCCAACACGCCGATGCGCCAGCAGTAAAGCCGCGTGGCAAGCGCGAATACGGCGATGGCGGTGAGGCTGTGGATGATGGGAGAAGGCAACCTGACACAAAACTCGCTTTGCCCACACAGCGATGTCGACAGCGAGATCAGCCAGGCGATCAGGGGCGGCTTGGAGTAATAGCCAAATGCGGGCTCGCGACTCCAGCTCCAGTATTGCGCCTCGTCAAAAAATAGGTCGGTTCGGTTGAAAGCGAGTGCTGCAAGGCGAACGGCAAGGAGGACGCAAAGTCCCACGGCAAGCCATGTCAGGCCTTGCCGCAGATGCCAGGCGCTGCGCGTCGTCGTCGCATCGTTCAAGGTTTGCCCCTCGCAATGCCCGGACCGTACGTGTGTTGGCGGGCCCGATTTGGGCTCATTTACATGGTTGAGTGCCCGGCGAAAAGCCTGATAGCGTCCCGACTGTTACCGAGTCGGGGAAATCAGCCGTGGGGGCCATTGATGCGCGTTTCGATCGTGATTCCAGCCCTTAACGAGGCTGGCAACATCGCGCGGCTGGTGGAAGAGACCTATGCCGTGGTGCCGGCCAACCAGCTCGGCGAGGTGATCGTCGTGGATGACGGCAGCGATGATGCAACACCTGATGAGCTGCGCGCCCTGTTCGACACCGGCAAGACGCCGGGTCTGCGCTATTTGCGGCATGGCGCGCGCAGCGGCCAGAGCGCGGCGATGCGCACCGGGATCGCTGCGGCCTCCCATCCCGTGATCGCCACCATGGATGGCGACGGGCAGAACGATCCGCGCGATATTGCGAAACTGCTGGAAAAACTCGCAGCCCCCGGCGGCCAGGGTCCGGCGCTGGTGGGTGGCGTGCGCGTCAATCGCAAGGCGGAAGGCTCCAAGCGCCTGGCCTCGCGCGCGGCCAACTGGATCCGCGATGCCGTGCTGCGGGACAGCTGCCCGGATACCGGCTGTGGCATCAAGGTGTACTGGCGCGAGGCCTACCAGCGGCTGCCGTTCTTCACCAGCATGCATCGCTATCTGCCGGCGCTGTTTCTGACCTATGGCTACCAAGTGGCCTACGAGCCGGTCAACGACCGGCCGCGGGTGGCGGGACAATCGAAATACTCCAATTTGGTGCGCGCCATCGTCGGCCTGTACGATTTGTTCGGCGTCAGTTGGCTGCGGCGGCGCACACGGGTCCCTGACATTGTGGAGGGATGGCCACACGTCCACCACAATTCCCCCCGTGAACGCTTACGGGTCGAGGGCGAGGCACCACGCCTCAGTGCCGCCAACAACGGCTGACATGGAGAGAAACCGTGTGCCGCGCGGCGCGCCGTTATGCCAGCTGATGCTGAATTGACCTGATGCTACCACCCAAAGTGGTGGATGACGCCGTATCCCATTGACGTGGCCCAAGAGTCACGGTCGAGATGGGGCGGCTGCGAATCGGGTTGGCTGGCCCGGAGCCGGGTGGGGAGAGAGGCTCGCACCCGACGAGTGGGGGCGCCACAGAGGGTTGGTTTGGCAAGCGGCGAGTTTGGCGTGCGTAGCGTTGGGGTGCGCGAGCACGGATAACAGGGGACACAGAGGGATATGCTGGAAAAGCTCGCCATGTGGTGGACGAGCACCTCCGACACCGAGAAGATCTGGGTGGCGCTCGGCTTGACGGCGCAGCTGATGTTTTCCATGCGCTTCATTGTGCAATGGATCGCCAGTGAGCGCGCCCGCCAATCGATCGTGCCGGAGATGTTTTGGTATTTTAGCTTTGCGGGCGGCATCTTGCTGTTCAGCTACGCGGTCTATCGTTTCGACCCGGTGTTCATGTTGGGCCAGGGCATGGGCCTGTTCATCTACGCCCGCAACATTCAGATGATTTGGCGCGGCAAGTGGACCGGCCCAGGCCGGGCAGCCAGCACCCCGGCGGAGTGAGGGTTGGGCCGGTGGATTGGCACGCAGACGATGCAGCCAAGCTGGCTGTGCCTGTCGCCGTGGTTTCAGAATTACTGATGGATGGTGGCCCCGACGCGCCCGCGACCACACATCGGGTTTCCAAAGGGCTGGCCCTTTGGCGGGATGGTTAAGGGTGCAACCCTTGACGCTTGCCTGCGCACGCAGGCTAGATCATCGCGCCTTTAATCGGAACCGCAACGCCGATTCCAATTGCGCCGGTTCCGATTTAAGGCGCAAAGATGATCGCTCTTAAAGTGGTGAGCAACTTTCTGCCTTTAATCGGGATCGTTCCGATTCCGATTAAAGGCAGGTTGCTCTATTGCCAGGTGTTTCCGTGTTCGCAGTTGCGATAAGCTTGCGTTAGATGGGTTTTGCCAACGAGATCATCAACACGGGCTTCAGGCGATTGATCGGCGCCGTCGCGCTGGTTGCGGCGATTGCGATCGGCTGGGGCGGCAAAGATACCGCCGGACGCTTGCTCGAGACATGGACCAACAGCCTCTAACGGGTTCGAGGTTCGGCGGCGCGCACAATTGCGAGCATGCGGCGGCTACCCAAAACTTGCCTTGGGCGCACTGGATGACGCGCCCAGAGACTCAAGCGCAATCGCGGTCGTGCCATTCGATGCTGCCGGGATGCACCATTGCTGCGACTTGTGCGCGAAAATCGGTTCGCTTGAGGCCCGCAACGTAGATCAGACCTGAGCCAGCATGGAGATGTGCAAGGAAACTCGCGCCGACTAAGAAACGGGCGTCCATCTCCGGTGCAAAAAAGCTGAGCTGCGTTACTGGCAGCGCCATAGTATTTTTCCGAAGGGTACTTATTCCGAGGTCCGTCAGTTCGCCAACCTCAAGGCAAACTGCGCCCGCGACGCAAAGCTCCGTTAGCGCGACCGTGATTGAAAACGAGGACAGGCTTTCATCTTGTTTGTGCCAGTCGGCTTCGTGGGAATGGCGGTAGTAGACAGGCGGATCAGCCTGGCCAAGGTCGTCAATGCGGATACCAAAGTACGTGCAGCCTTGGCACTCCACGTAAAATACAACATGGCCTTGCACGACCTGGAGCTCATCCGGTCGAAGCAGCGAGTTCTGCACCGCCGTTAGAGCCGGCAGTCGACCAACCGCCGCGTACCAATCAATAAGAGCGGCCGGCAGGTGGACGGATACCGAAGATGCGCCACGCGCCTCCGGGGCGACGAACCTTGACGGACTGATGCTGTGCGGTTTTTCGAGATCCGCTCGCCGGTAGCCCCAGTCCGATTTCGAGGTCTGATCGAGAAACAACTCTCCGAGCTGGATCAACAAATGCATCCGCCCCATTCTCGTACGCGGTGCCCAATCGATTTCCCTCAGATCCATGGCCACAACCCATTGCGCGCACGCCGCCCATGCCCTATGGCCGCGTCTCGATGGCCGACAAGCTCTGGCGCGCCCGTTTGAGCGCCTGCGATCGCCGCATCAAAACGGGTAAGTGTCAGCGCTAGTGGCCGATCGCTTATGAACCATCCGGCGCCAAATCCGATCAGGAAGAGGACCGACACAATAGCACATTGCATCGAGACCGTCACCGCGAGCGACTGCGGCAATGGCCCGCCCGAACGCCATAGCAGTTGCCATTGCTCAAGCTTGCCGAGCATATAGAGAACGGTGAATACGGCCCCCAACGGGAGAACGATCCAGGGGGAGCGATGCAGGTATCCGGCAACGATCGGCGCGAGTACGACTAGAGCAATCTGCCTTTAATCGGAACCGGCTTTGCGGTTCCGATTAAAGGCGCGATGATCTAGTGCTCCGGTTAGCAGACGCAAAACCACGGACATTGTCGTCACAACTTCCCCCTCCTCCGCATATCGTTTGTCGACGGAATATGCGGGCACGCGGCACGTTGCAAGAGGCTCGGATCGCAAACTCAGCCCCGTGACCTGCCCAATTTGCCGCGCGGGCGGCCCGCAAATCAGCGCCCGGACCCGATCGACAGCGCGCCCAACACCCAACCGTACGGCGCACAAACGCAATGCCTATTTGGGTTCGTTGTGCGCAAGAAAATCAATTGAACGGATAATGCGCGCCATGATCTCGTCGTCATAGGGCATCCAGACCGCGCCTGCTTTCATCGCGGGTAACGCGAACTCGACCGGGTCGCCATGTCGTGTCACCCGTGCCGTTGCAATGTGGATCTTGTAGTCGCGAATGCGGACGTGACGCGCCTCAATACCCACGTCACAATTTGACCCACCATCTTGATAGAGCCTACGCAGCGCAGAGCAACGCATGTTGGCACTCTGCCCACCTGGCAAATTCTGCCGCCACATCATGTGCTCACCACAGACCATCGTCTCGGAGCAGGCGGCGTGCAGCGCTGCGTAGTGTTCAACGGGATCGTAAGCAAACGCCGCCACGCTGGTCAGCAAGTCCACACTGCGCAGCACCTCAGATAACACGATCGGATTGACATCACCAAGCCGGGCCGGCTGTAGGTCTCCCAGATCCGTGCGACGCGAGACAGTAACAGCACCGCTCTTAACGTGGCCTAACGCGCCAGGGTACAGGCCATGCCCAACGTCGAACAGAAACTTCTGATCACCAAGCCACAGAATGAGCCCGTCGACGTGATCAATCGCCCAGCCCTGTGCCTGAGCCACGCCCAAAAGGCGTCTGACGTCCAAACTGTAACCGGCAAACAAATCTGTCGACGAGGTTGTGAGGTCGTCGTCATCAGGCCGATAGTTTTCCCGAAACGCTTGCGCAAACGGCTGTTTGATTTTCGATGAGACGATGACATCGCGCCAAGCCTCGCGCTCATCGACGTCACTTAATAGCGGGTGCCAAAGCGTAATCTGCTGATCTAGCGCCTTGGCCAGGACGGAGCCATCCGCGCGCTGCCATTGAAACGCACCTCGCTTAAGCGCCGGGCGGGCCGTCGCAGCAGTTCCGTTGTCGTCGCAGATTTGCCAAATCAGTTTTTCCGTCATCGACCTTAGCGGCTTCAAATCGAAAAAGCGTTGGTGCCAGTCTTCGAACCTTAAAGGCTGGTTGTGGCGATAGAGTTGCTCGTAGGATCGTTTCACCGTCGTCACCAACGGTTTGGGGACCGGTTCGCCGCGGGGCAGCAACAATATGAGATCCGGGCGGGCTGCAAGGCGCCGCTCGGCGGTTCTCTGGAACCTGGCAAGTTTCTTTTTCACACCGGCATGGCGGGCGGCATTGGCTACCTCGCGCATGACTGTCACCGAATGTGGCGTTGGCCGTTGTTGGACAGCGTGGCCGAGCTCGAAGGAGAGCGCCTGGGACGGTGTGGTCTTGGCCTTTTGATCCGGTGCGAGACTCGCCTGAAACCACATCTGGCGCAGCCCCTGATCGAGCCACTGGCAGTCGCGGTCCAAACCAACCCGCGCCACCCGGCCGAGCACGCGCGTCTCCCAGATATCGAAGGCCTTGTGAGGTTGGTAGGCGACATCACCGCGGTGAATCGCGGCAAGCCGGCGAAGTCCTTCGGCCCAAGCGGCCTCGGCGAACGCCATGTACCCCTCAAGATCGGCGAGCGGGTAACCTCCCGGTGGATCGATTTCGCCGTCTGTGACGTCGACCTGATAGGACCGCACGGTTTCAGCAAACTTCAGAGGCTGGCGACCGGGCATTTTTTGTACGACATCGAGCTCTTGATGAAGCAACGGCGCGTCTGCATGCGCATCTCGGGTTTCTGCGAGCACCCGCTCAGCGATTGCCCCACCGGCGATGAGCGCCAGGGCGAGACGCAGAAACGGCACTTCGTGAGTTGCAGTTTTCTGGTTCACGTCATCAGCGCGCAATGGCAATCGCGAAAGCAGCTCCCGACACTTTTCTGAAAGCGGATCTTCCGTCCAGCGTACAATCTCGACGGCGCGCTGCAAAAGCCAACCCTTGTCATAAAACGGCAAGGGCTCGCCTGGGTGTTCATGCGCACTGACCAAAACCTTGAGGGCTGGCAAGGCCGCGCCGTCCGTAAAGGTAGGTCTGTGCTCATCCGCCTGGCGCATCACCTGATTGGCGGCGTCCCACGCAGCGTCGGGGGCTCGCTCCCTGGCCAGCAGGACGACCCGCCACGCTTCGGGAAGCAGCAGCCCAAGTTCCACCGAATCGAGGCCACTGGCATCGAGTGTCGGACCGCGAAATCGCGGACGCGAGACGCTTTCAGATCTGAGAACGCTCAGAAACGCGTCATACAATTCGCCCGTCACCACGCGCTCCATCTCAACGGTGAGCTTGAGAACTTGGCAAATCCGACGTGTCGCCTAGATCATCGCGCCTTAAATCGGAACCGCAACGCCGATTCCAATTGCGCCGGTTCCGATTTAAGGCGCAAAGATGATCGCTCTTAAAGTGGTGAGCAACCTGCCTTTGATCGGGATCGTTCCGATTCCGATCAAAGGCAGGTTGCTCTAGGCCGGCAGCCGCTCAGCCAAAATCGAAAGTGCGAAAAACTCTGGACGCTACCTCCGAAAGGGTTTTCGCAAGCCGAGCAGCGATGACAGGAGTGGTTCGCCGGACCCGGGCGGTGCAACGCAAACAAGTCTGTGGTCCGCACCCAAAAAAACCAAAAAACGCCGCACAGCGGAGCCGTGCGGCGTTTTTGTCGTTTGACCATCGTGAGAGGGTGTCTCGAATGAAATGCACGCGCCTTGAACTCGCTTGAGCCTGTACCATGCCGCTTGGTTCGCGCTCTGATTGCGCGTCACGCGTCATGTCACAGGCGTCATGTCACACGCATCATGTGACACGCGGCGCGGCGGTGCCGCTTGAAGCGCTCAACCCCTTGGTAGACCTGGCAACGACCTACTCTCCCGCGTCTTAAGACGAAGTACCATCGGCGCTGGGGCGTTTCACGGCCGAGTTCGGAATGGGATCGGGTGCAGCCACCCCGCCATAATCACCAGGTCGACGAAGGGGTTGGAACTTCAGGTCCGGTCTTTCAATTTTGGTCGATGATCGAGCTTTTCGATCACACGTTTCGATCAAGTTGGTCGGTCGGCTTCACCAGCTTTTTTGAAAGCCTTCGCGTGAAACTTTTCGCGACCGAGATCGGCATAGCTTAATGAGAGCGTTCAAGCCGATCGAGCTATTAGTACCGGTCAGCTCAACGCATTGCTGCGCTTACACACCCGGCCTATCAACGTGGTGGTCTTCCACGGCTCTCGGGGAGTACTGGTTTCGAGGTGGGTTTCCCGCTTAGATGCCTTCAGCGGTTATCCCGTCCGCACATAGCTACCCTGCTGTGCCGCTGGCGCGACAACAGGTCCACCAGAGGTGCGTCCAACACGGTCCTCTCGTACTAGAGTTAGATCCTCTCAATACTCCTACACCCACGGCAGATAGGGACCGAACTGTCTTGCGACGTTCTGAACCCAGCTCACGTACCACTTTAAACGGCGAACAGCCGTACCCTTGGGACCTGCTCCAGCCCCAGGATGTGATGAGCCGACATCGAGGTGCCAAACGATTCCGTCGATATGGACTCTTGGGAATCATCAGCCTGTTATCCCCGGCGTACCTTTTATCCGTTGAGCGATGGCCCTTCCACTCGGGACCACCGGATCACTATGACCGACTTTCGTCTCTGCTCGACCCGTCAGTCTCGCAGTCAGGCAGGCTTATGCCATTGCACTCGACGGTTGATTTCCGACCAACCTGAGCCCACCTTCGCACGCCTCCGTTACTCTTTGGGAGGCGACCGCCCCAGTCAAACTGCCCAGCATGCACTGTCCCGGAACCGGATAACGGTCCGCGGTTAGACAACCATATCCACAAGGGCGGTATTTCATCTTGCGGCTCCATGGGAGCTGGCGCCCCCACTTCAAAGCCTACCGCCTATCCTACACATGCAAACACGATTGCCAGTGCAAACGTACAGTAAAGGTGCACGGGGTCTTTCCGTCTAACCGCAGGAACCCCGCATCTTCACGGGGAGTTCAATTTCACTGAGCATGTGCTGGAGACAGTGGGGAAATCGTTACGCCATTCGTGCAGGTCGGAACTTACCCGACAAGGAATTTCGCTACCTTAGGACCGTTATAGTTACGGCCGCCGTTTACCGGGGCTTCGATTCAAAGCTTGCACTTCTCCTCTTAACCTTCCGGCACCGGGCAGGCGTCAGGCCATATACGTCGTCTTTGG